>NZ_BSSM01000001.1 GCF_030269125.1 Streptomyces hygroscopicus subsp. hygroscopicus
ATGCGCCGACTCCTCCGCGACGTCGCGGAAAACCGCCAACTCGGCGACGTCACCACCCTCACCGACTCCAGCGTCATGGACCTCATCCAGTCCAAACTCCCCACCACCCCCAACGACGACTGAGCCGGAGAGGCGACCGGTGAGGACGCGGACCCGGATCGTCCGCGTCCTCGCCGGTCACCGGAAACAGGTCGAGGGCCGGCTTCGACGGTGGGTCGAAGCCGGCCCTCGACCCGCCGCTTTACCCGTCGGGACGGCAGGATTCGAACCTGCGGCCCCTGACCCGCGGCGTCCGCATCGGGGTGGCGTCGCGGGCCACGGCGGCTCAGGGGCGGTGCCCGTCGCGCCTGGAGGGGGCCAGCGCGAGTCCACCGAGCGTCATGGCGACCAGGCCCAGCGCCAGGGCGACGTAGCCACCGGCGATCCCGTTGCCGGTGCCGAGGCCACCATCGGCGGTCACCACCACCAGCCCGCCATTGACCACCGCGATCAGCCCCGCGGCCAGGGCGGCAACGGAACCCGTTCCTCCGGCGAGGCGGCCGGTGCGACCGGTGCGGCGGAACAGCGCCAGCCCGCCGACGACCACACCGGCCAGCGCCAGGAGTGCGGCCGTGACCGCCCAGATCCGCTCAGGGGTCACGGCGGACGCTCCGGCGGCGGCAAGCGGTTGGACGGAGGCATGCGCGGCCGCCGGCGCGACGATCAGATGACGGAGAGGCATCAGGCGCTCCTTCTCTTTCCACGAGGGACATCGCCCGATCATGTCCGCCGGACGGCCGCCGGTCGTCCTGCGGGCGCAGACGATCGGCCCTGCCGCCGATACCGCAACCGACTGCCGCGAACGCCGCAGGGGCCGCGGACGTACCGCGAGAGCAGTAGTCGCCCGGTCATCCGCGCGCAGGAGCCGCCCCGTCGACCTCCCGGCTAGGGTGCACGCATGGGCAGGGGGCGGAGGGAACGGATCGGCGTCGGCGACTGGGCGATCGCCGTCGGCATGGCCGGGAGCCTGCTGATCGCCGGGGTGTCCCGGCAGCACCCCCCCTCTCCTGCCGACCCGCTCGGCTACGCGGCGCTGGTGGCCGACGGCCTTGCTCTGGCCGCGCGCCGCCGGGCTCCGGTCCTGGTGCTCGCCGTGACCGCGGCCTGCGCGCTGGGCTACCAAGCCGTCGGCTTCGACGTCCCCGCGGTCGCGTACCTGTTCGCGGTGTACGCCGCGATGCGGGCCGGACACCGCGTCGCCACCGTGGCGTGCTCGGCGATCATGCTGGCCGTCATTCCGCCGGCGCTCGTGGTCTCTCCGCACCACTGGCCCGTGGCCGACGCGTTCAAGCAGACCCGGGACGTCCTCCAACTGGCCTGGCTGATCGCCGCCGGCGCGGCGGGGGAAGCGCTCCGCCAGGCCGAGCGCCGGGCGGACGAGGCCGAGCGGACCCGCGAGGAGACCGCGCGGCGCCGCGCCGACGAGGAACGGCTGCACATCGCACGGGAACTGCACGACTCGCTCACCCACCAGATCTCCGTCATCAAGGTGCAGGCCGAGGTCGCCGTCCACCTGGCCGGCAAGCGGGGTGAACAGGTGCCGGAGGCCCTGCTGGCGATCCGGGACGCCGGCCGCGAAGCGGCCCGGGAACTGCGCGCGACCCTCGATGTGCTGCGCGACGACGGCAAGAGCCCTCCGCACGGGCTCGCCCACGTCCCGGACCTCGTGGAACGGACCCGGGCGACCGGCCTGAACGCCGGACTGACGATCGAGGGCCGACCTCTCACCCTGCCCGCCGCGGTGGACCGGACCGCCTACCGGATCGTCCAGGAGTCGCTGACCAACGTCGCCCGCCACGCCGCCGCCGCGACGGCCTCGGTCCGGATCACCTACCGTCCCCACGCACTCGTCATCCAGGTCGACGACGACGGCCCGGCCACCTCGGACACCACGCCCGTGCCCGGAGTCGGGCTGCTCGGGATGCGCGAACGGGTCACCGCCCTCGGCGGTCGCCTGCGGGCGGCGCCGCGCACCGAGGGCGGCTTCTCCGTACACGCCGAACTGCCCGTGGAGCGAACGACATGATCCGCGTCCTGCTGGTCGACGACCAGCCGCTCATCCGCAGCGGATTCCGCGCGCTCCTCGACATCGAGGACGACATCCAGGTGGTGGCCGAGGCCGCCAACGGAAGCGACGCCCTGGCACTGGCCAGGCGGCACCTTCCCGACATCGCGCTGATCGACATCCAGATGCCGGTCGTCGACGGCATCGAGGCGACCCGCCGCATCGCCGCGGACCCGGCCCTGTCCGGGGTGCACGTCGTCATCCTGACCAACTACGGCCTCGACGAACACGTCTTCAACGCCCTGCGCGCCGGGGCAGCCGGATTCCTCGTCAAGGACATCGAGCCTGAGGACTTCCTGCACTCCGTACGCGTCGCCGCACGCGGCGACGCACTGCTCGCACCGTCGATCACCCGGCGACTGATCGACCGGTACGTCAGCCAGCCGCTCGACACCGGTGTCGGGCTCGATGAGTTGACGAACCGCGAACGCGAGGCTGTGTGCCTGGTCGCGCGAGGTCTGACCAACGACGAGATCGCCGACCGGATGGTGATCAGCCCCCTCACCGCGAAAACCCACGTCAACCGGGCCATGACCAAACTCCATGCCCGCGACCGCGCCCAACTCGTCGTTCTCGCCTACGAATCCGGCCTGGTGACTCCTCGCACCTCCTGAGACCGGCGGACCGGACGGTCGGCCTTCCCGCCCGCCACCCGATGTACCGGTGGGCGGGCCTCCCGACCGCCCGCGCGAGGCGGTCCCCGCCGAGCACCTGCTGCTGCGCGACATCGCTCCCGTCGAGGCTCGCCGGCCGCAGCCGGCGTCAGGTCACCACCGGGTGACGGGCGACGGGTCCGTTCCGAGCTGCCGCCGGGCTTCGGTGAGGCGGACGAGGCGGGTGGGGACGGCGATGCCGCGCACGGTTGCGATCCCGCCGTCCGCGACGTCGAACGTCACCACGCCGACGACCCCGTCGCCGAGCAGGAAGAGGACGGCCGGCCCGCCGTTGACGACCGCGTGGTGGACGGGGGGCGCGCCGCCGGCGATCCGCCGTTTCGCGGTGTGCTCTGAATCCGGCCCGTGCGACGGCGGTGACGCGCCGCGGCGTGTCGTACCGCAGCAGCCTCGCGGCCGGGCCGGCGCCGTGGGAGTCGGAGATCGCGGTCGCGTCGTCGGTGAGCAGCGCCACCAGACGTTCGGTGCGGCCAGAGGAGGCGGCGGCGAGGAATTCCTCGACGATCCGGCGGGCGGCTGCCGGGTCGGCTTCCCCGCCACGGCGCGCGGCGCTGATGCGGCGTCGGGCCCGGTGGAGGTGCTGCCGGCTTGCGGACTCGGTGATGTCGAGGATCCCGGCGGTCTCGCGAGCGGAGCTGGTCGAGGCACGGGTTCGTCACGACCTTGGTCAGCCAACATGCTTCCGGCACCCTGATCCGCTGCCGGTCGGCGGCCTGCCAGTGCAGGAAGGCGTCCTGTCAGGTGTCCCACGATCGCGGCTGCGGCCTGCATGCCGGTGTAGCACCCCGACCACACACAACAGTGGCCCGCGCCTGACGGGGTCAGGCGCGGGCCACTGTGAGAACTCCTGAGAGCCTCACGTCGACGCCATCGCATCGCCAGACAGAAAATCCCCTGACCTGCGACTTCGCACGTCGGGACGACAGGATTTGAACCTGCGACCCCTTGACCCCCAGTCAAGTGCGCTACCAAGCTGCGCCACGTCCCGTTGCGGCTCACACGGTGTTCCGCGTGATCACACAGGTCAACCCTACCGTATGCGCGCGGGTGCCCGGGGACGCCGGGGGTGGGGTCACTTGATGAGGGCGTTGGCCAGGACCACGACCAGGCCGAGGAGGGCGTCGCCGAGGCCCATGAGGACGGCGGCGGGCCAGGAACGGGCCGCCTGGCGGGCGGTGGTCAGGCCGAGGGTGAAGAGGATGAGGATGTTCAGGGTGAAGGCGGGGTACTCGACGCCCTTCGCCGGCCACCACCCCCAGCCCGAGCCCGCGAGCAGGAAGACCGTCGGCAGTACGGCCACGACCAGCGGCCACTCGTTGCGCAGGGCGCGCAGGCCGTCCCAGCGGCGGTGCGGGGCGCGCTCGGCGATGTAGTGGGCGTAGCCGTGGGCCAGGGCGGAGGCGAGGGCGGTCACCACCAGCCAGAGGGCGTCGTAGCGGCGGCTCGCGGGGGTGGTGGCGCTGTACCGGGTGAGGGCGGCGACCATCGAGCTGGCGAGGACGGCGCCGTAGACCCCGCCGAACAGGAGCGCCTCCCGGGTGCTGTGCCCGCCGGGGTACGGCCCGCCCGCCAGGTGCCCGGCGGGTTCCGCCGCGGTCGAGTCGGCCATGTCTCCCACGATCACCCCCGCCGCGCGCCCCCGCCAGTCCGCGCGGCCCGACGAAGTGTCCGCCGACCGGGCCCGATGCCCCACACTCTGTCAACGGCGGCGGTGGCCCGGCCCCCGTTAGGGTCGGCCCATGACGCACAGCTTCGCGCTCCACATCCCCGACGCCGAGCTCGAACCCGAGCCCCTCGCACCGGAGCAGATCGTCTCCGGGAACCCCGAGGTCACCGGAAAGGTGGTCTGGGAGTCGGCGGACGGCCGGCAGATCCGCGGCATCTGGCAGATCACCCCGGGGGTGGTCACCGACACCGAGGCCGACGAGCTGTTCGTCGTGGTCAGCGGCTCGGCGACGATCGACTTCGAGGACGGTCCGACCCTGCGGGTCGGGCCGGGTGACATGGCGGTGCTGCGCGCGGGCGACCGTACGACGTGGACCGTGCACGAGACGCTGCGCAAGGCGTACGCGATCAGTCTCTGAGGTCCGGCGGTGTCGTCGTCCCCCTGATCTCCAGGGTCGGCGCCGCCAGACGCCGCCGCCCCGGCGCCCCCGGCCGGGCCAAGCGGTCCAGGAGGCACTGGGCGGCGCGTCGGCCCGCCTCGTGCGGGGCGGTGTCGACCGTCGTCAGCCAGACGTGGCGGAGCCGGGAGATGCTCGTGTTGTCGTAACCGACGACGGACGGGTCGCGTGGGACCCTCAGCCCCAGTTCCTCCGCGGCCGACAGCGCGCCGACGGACGCCATGTCGTTGACGGCGAACAGCGCCGTGGGCCGCTCGGCGCGGCCGAGGAGCCGTACGGTGCCCCGGTACCCGCCCTCCTCGGTCAGGTCCCCGGGCTCGACCAGCGCTTCTGCGCCCCGGGCCCGCGTCGCCGCCTCGAAGCCGCGCCGGCGCGACTCGCCGACGGCGCCGTGGCCCGCGAGGTGCGCGATCCGGCGGTGTCCGAGCCCGAGCAGGTGCTCCGCGGCGAGCCGGGCGCCCCGCTCGTCGTCCCCGGCGATCACGTCCACACCGTCCGGCCGCGGTTCGCGCGTCCCCGCCACCACCACCGGCGTCCGGTGGCCGAGCGCGCCGAGCGCACCCGCGTCCGGGACCGCGCCGACCACCACCAGTCCGCCGACGCCCAGGTCGAGGAAGGGTTCCGAGAGGTCGTGGCCGTGGCGCCGGTCCAGCCGGGCGTCGGCGAGCAGCATGCGCGGCCCGGCCGCGTGCAGCGGCGGGTTGAGGCCGTCGAGCAGGTCCACGAACCAGGGGTCGCGCAGGTCGTCCAGGAGGACGCCGACCGTGCGGGTGCGCTGTTCGCTGAGGCTGCGGGCGGCCGCGTCGGGCCGGTGCCCCAGCCCGCGCACGGCCCGCCGCACGGCCTCCCGCTTCTCCGGGCGCACCGGCCCCGAGCCCCGTAGCGCCAGCGAGACCAGCGATTTCGACACCCCGGCCCGTTCGGCGACGTCACGGACGGTCGGCGGTCTCATGGGATGGACCGATCCATGGGGTGTATCGGGCTGTCAAACGGTTGACAGCCTCGCCATGTCCGGACAAAGGTGGCTGGAACATGGGGATGGACCGGTCCAAACCGCGCGGCCGAGAGGTGCTGTCATGACGGAGGAGCTGGGTGTGGCCGTCGTCGGCTTCGGCTGGATGGGCCGGGTCCACACCCGCGCGTACGCCCGCCTCCCCCACCACTATCCCCGACTCCCGCTGCGGCCGAGGCTGGTCGCGGTCGCCGAGGAGTTGCCGGGGCTGGCCGAGGAGGCCGCCGAGCGGTACGGATTCGCCACCGCGACCCGCGACTGGCGCGACGTCGCCGCCGATCCGCGCGTGCGGGCGGTCAGCGTCACCGCGCCGAACTTCCTGCACCGCCGGATCGGGGTGGCCATGGCCGAGGCCGGCAAGCACCTCTGGATCGAGAAACCGGTGGGCCTCGGCGCCGGGGACGCGCGCGCGGTCGCGGACGCGGTCGCGAAGGCGGGGGTGCAGGGCGCGGTCGGCTTCAACTACCGCAACGCGCCCGCCGTGGAGGCCGCCCGCGACCTGATCGCGTCGGGCGGGATCGGCGCCGTCACCCATGCGCGCATCCGGCTCTTCAGCGACTACGCCGCCCACCCGGACGCCGCCCTGACCTGGCGCTACGAGCGCGAGCGCGGCGGCAGCGGGGTGCTCGGCGATCTGGCCTCACACGGCGCCGACCTGGCGCGCTTCCTGCTCGGCGAGATCAGCGCGCTCACCGCCGACACCGCGGTCTTCGTCCCCGAACGCGCCCGCCCGAGCGGCGCCACCACGGGTCACGCCCTCGCCCCGGGCGGCGAGCGCGGCCCGGTCGAGAACGAGGACTACGTCGGCTGCCTGCTGCGCTTCGCCTCCGGCGCCCGGGGCGTCCTGGAGGCCTGCCGGGTCTCGGTCGGCGAGCAGAACGCCTACGGCTTCGAGGTGCACGGCACCCGGGGCGCGGTGTTCTGGGACTTCCGGCGGATGAACGAACTCGCGGTCAGCCGGGGCACGTCCTACCAGGACCAGCCGGTGAGCACGGTCCATGTCGGGCCCGGCGCCGGTGAGTTCGCCGCGTTCCAGCCGGGCGCGGCCAACGCGATGGGCTACGACGATCTGAAGGTCGTCGAGGCCTACCGGTTCGTGCGCTCCATCGCCGAGGACACGCCGTACGGCGCGACGCTCGCGGACGCGGTGCGCGGCGCGGTCGTCCTGGACGCGATGGCCGAGTCCGCGGCGACCGGCGGCTGGGTCCGTCCGGGGGCGGGCTCCACGGGCACGTCGTCCGGAATTCCCTCGGAACCCTCGGAACCCCGCAACCGTTAGGAGCGGCACCACCCATGCGCATCGGAATCCTCGGCCTCGGCCGCATCGGCGCCTTCCACGCCGAGACCCTCTTCGGCCTCGACGCCGTCGAATCGCTCGTGGTCGCCGATCCGTATCCGGACGCCGCCGAGGCGGCGGCCCGGCGGTTCGGGGCGGAGATCGCGGACTCGCCGCAGGAGCTGCTGGCCGCCGGGGTGGACGCGCTGGTGGTCGCGGCGGCCACGGACGCCCATCCCGCGCTGATCCGGGCCGGTGTGGAGGCGGGTGTCCCGGTCTTCTGCGAGAAGCCGGTGGCCCGCACCATGGCGGAGGGCGTGGCGGTGCGCGACTCCGTGCGCTGCAGCGGGGTGCCGATCCAGATCGGCTACAACCGCCGGTTCGACACGGGCTTCGCCGCCGCGCGGGCCGCCGTACGCTCGGGTGAACTGGGCCCGCTGCACACCGTGCGCTGTACGACGCTGGACCCGGCGCCGCCGCCGGCCGCGTACGTCGCCGCCTCCGGTGGCATCTTCCGGGACTGCTCCGTGCACGACTTCGACGTCATCCGCTGGGTGACGGGCCGCGAGGTCACCGAGGCGTACGCGGTCGGCGGCAACCGGGGCGCCGCCTACATCGAGCAGGCGGGTGACGCCGACACCGTCGGGGCGGTCCTCACGCTGGACGACGGCACCATCGCGGTGGTCTCCAACTCCCGCCACAACGGCCGGGGTTACGACGTCCGTATGGACCTGCACGGCTTCGCCGACGCACTCGCGGTGGGCCTGGACGACAAGCTGCCGCTGCGTTCGGCCGAGCCCGGGGCCGCCTTCCCGTCCGGGACACCGCACGCCTTCTTCATGGACCGCTTCGCCGACGCCTACCGCGCCGAACTCGCCGCGTTCACCGAGGTCGTGGCCGGCACCAGGCCGTCCCCGTGCACCGTCGAGGACGCCCTGGAGGCGGGCTGGATCGCGGAGGCCTGCACGCTCTCCCGGACCGAGCACCGTCCGGTGACGATCGCGGAAGTGCGGCAGGCCTGACCCTCGACGGCGGTACCGGCGGCTTCGTCAGCCGCAGTACCGCACCAGCCATTCGTCCGCGTGATACCGGTCGCGGGCCGGGTCCGGCAGGGTCGCCGGCGTCGTCTCGACCGTGTCCTCGGGACGTATCCGCTCGGGCAGGGTGCCGAAGCGGTCCCGGCGCAGGGCAGCCGCGTCGGCCGTGTCCTGTGCCGTGTTCCGGGGTTCCGTGCGGTGTGTCATCTCGTCCTCCCGTCTGCGCGGGCGCCCCCGTTCACCTCTACAACGCCCGCGTGCCTCCGGTAGGTTCCCGGCCGGGCCCGGCCCGAATCCGTCAGGGTTGCGCAGGAACGACGCCCGGACGTCCGGCGTCACGGCCGGCAGCGCAGGACCAGCTCGGCGAGTACGCCCAGGGGGTCGTACAGGGGGAGCGCGCCGTCGGCGACGACGCGGCGGGTGCCGGGGTCGACCGGGTCGGTCCGGGCCCACCGCGGGGTGCCGATGCCGAACTCGACCTCCGGGCCGCGGGCGAGGGCGAAGCGCCGCTCGGTGACGGGGCCCCACACGCGGGTGCGGACCGGTCGGCCGAGGCCGAGTGCACCGGCCCGGTCGACGCCGGCGTCACCGGAGGTCCAGGCCCCGGTGACGTAGGGCGCCGGGTCCGTCGTGAGCAGGACGACATCGACGTCGGATGCGGGGCGCGCGGCCCCGCGTGCGTACGAGCCGACGAGGAGAAGGCCGACGATGTCCCCGCGGGTCGTGGCCCACCGAGTGAGGCGGTCGAGGAACGCCCGCACGTCGTCGAGGCGCTCGGGCGGGACGCCGGACTGGGCCGGCGGGATCGCGGGCCGGTCCGGCACGCGTTCGGCGCGGTCCGTGACCATCACGCCCCGCAGGACCGGAGAAACCGCCGCGTCCGCACGGCGATCGGCAGCGGCTTCTCCGGCTCGCACGGATACATGTCCTGCTCCACGATGGCGAACAGCTCCACTCCCAGTTTCTGCGCCGCCTCCAGGACCGGCCCCAACGCCGGTACGCCGTGCGGAGGTTCGCACATGACGCCGCGCTGCACGGCGGGCCCGAACGGCACCCCGTTCGCGACCACCTCGGCGAGGATCCCCGGGTCGACCTGCTTCAGGTGCAGGTAGCCGAGACGCTCGCCGTACCTCTCGATCAGTCTGACGCTGTCACCCCCGCAGTAGGAATAGTGGCCGGTGTCCAGGCAGAGCCCGACGATGCCGGGGTCCGTCGCGTCGAGGAAGCGTTCGACGTGGGCCTCGGTGTCGATGTGGGTGTCGGCGTGGGGGTGGACCACGATGTCGAGGCCGTAGGTCTCCTTCACCTCGCGGCCCAGGCGCTCCGTACCCCGGGCGAGGTGCCCCCACTGCTCGGCCGTCAGCTCGGACGGCTCCAGGATCTCGGCGGTCTTGTCGTCGCGCCAGAAGGACGGGATCACCACGAGGTGCCGGGCGCCCATCGCCTGGGTGAGCGCGGCGACCCGGCGGACGTGCGCCCAGGTATCCGCCCAGACCGCGGGTCCCCGGTGCAGTCCCGTGAAGACGGTGCCCGCGGAGACCTTGAGGCCGCGGCGGGCCACCTCGTCGGTGAGCCGCGCGGGATCGGTGGGGAGGTAGCCGTAGGGGCCCAGTTCGATCCACTCGTAGCCGGCCTCGGCGACCTCGTCCAGGAAGCGGTCCCAGGGCACCTGGAGGGGATCGTCGGGGAACCAGACGCCCCAGGAGTCGGGGGCGGAGCCGACCCGGATGCGGTCGAGGGCGTGCGGCATGATCAGGTGTTCCCTTCGGCGTCGGGAGAGGTGTCGCTGAAGTCCTCGGGCAGCTCGTCCACGTCCACGCCGCGCACCTGGGCCAGTTCGTGCTTGAGCGCCGCGAGTTCGGCGCCGCCGGCCATGTGGTCGGTCAGCTCGTCGAGGGTGATGTCGCCGCGGTCGGCGGACAGTTCCAGGGTG
This sequence comes from Streptomyces hygroscopicus subsp. hygroscopicus, assembly GCF_030269125.1. Classification (GTDB taxonomy): domain Bacteria; phylum Actinomycetota; class Actinomycetes; order Streptomycetales; family Streptomycetaceae; genus Streptomyces; species Streptomyces hygroscopicus_C. The sequence continues at coordinate 10,160 of NZ_BSSM01000001.1, forward strand.
CCGAGGCGCAGCACGCTGAAGTGGTCGCCCACCATGTAGGCGTGGTGGGGGTTGTGGGTGATGAAGAGGACGCCGAGGCCGCGTTCCCGGGCGGCGGCGATGTACGTGAGCACCATCCCGGACTGTGTGACGCCGAGCGCCGCGGTCGGTTCGTCCAGGATGAGGACGCGGGCGCCGAAGTGGACGGCACGGGCGATGGCCACGCACTGGCGCTGGCCGCCCGAGAGAGTGCCGACGGGCTGCTCCAGGTCGTCCAGGACGATGCCCATGCGGCGCAGTTCCCGGTCGGCCGTCTCCTTCATGCGGGCGATGTCCAGGCGGCGCAGCGGCCAGGGGCCCCGGGTCAGCTCGGAGCCGAGGAAGAAGTTCCGCCACACCGGCATCAGGGGGACGGTCGCGAGGTCCTGGTAGACCGCGGCGATGCCCTGGTCGAGCGCCTCGCGCGGGGTGCCGAAACGCACCGGGCGGCCGTCGACGAGGAATTCGCCCTCGGTGTGCCGGTGCAGCCCGGAGATGATCTTGATGAGGGTGGACTTGCCGGCCCCGTTGTCACCGAGCACGCAGGTCACCCGGCCCGCCCGCACCGTGAGGTCGACGCCGTGCAGGGCGCGGACGTCGCCGTAGGACTTGCCCGCCCGGCGCAGCTCGACCAGCGGGACGTCCCCGGGGGACGGTGTGTCGGCGAGGACGGCGCCGTGGGCGCCGGCCGCGTTGTCGTTCATCGGTTGCCTCCGGTCGCCGTGCGCTGTACCCACAGATTGATCAGGACGGCGCCGAGCGGCATCACGCCGAGGAAGGCCTTGAACCAGTCGGGGTTCCACCCGGCGTACACGATGCCCTGGTTGACCATGCCGAACATGAAGGCGCCGAAGAGCGGGCCGATCGCGCTGCCCTGGCCGCCGGTGAGCAGGCAGCCTCCGATGACGGCCGCGGCGATGTAGATCAGCTCGTTGCCGACGCCCTCGCCGGACTGCACCGTGTCGAAGGAGAACAGGTTGTGCATGCCGACGAACCAGGCGCCGAAGCCGACCAGCATGAACAGTGTGATCTTGGTGAACACCGGGACGCCGACCGCGCGGGCACTGTCCTGGCTGCCGCCGACGGCGAAGACCCCGTTGCCGTACCTGGTGCGCAGCAGCAGCCAGGTGACGAGGGCCGCGTAGACCAGCCACCACACGACGGTGATCTTCACCTGGACGCCGCCGACGCCGAAGGAGGAGGCGAAGATCTTCTTCGCCTGGCCGAAGCTGCTCGCGGTGAGCGCCGAGGTGATCACGGCGACCCCGGACGAGAGGTCGAACTCGCCGCCGATCATCAGCAGGGCCACCGGCAGCGCCATGATGCCGATGGTGGAGGACTGGCAGAGGACCGTGGCCATCGAGTCGCCCTGGCGGACCGAGGGCGCGGCGATCAGGAAGAAGACCAGGACGGCGAGGGCGCCGAGGAGGACGCCCACCTCGGGCCGGGCCGGCAGCCGCGGGACGGGCGGGCGGCGGGCCGTACGGCCGTCCTTCCGGCCGCTCTCGGGGCCGGGCGCCCGCGGTGTGCCGACGACCCGGCCGCCCTCGCTCGTCACCGGGTCCCCTTGGCGGCGAACCCGGCCACCTCGCCGACGTTCGACCTGTCGACGAAGGCCGGGCCGGTGAGCACCGGTTCGACGCCGCCACCGCTGTAGTTGCCGTTGTTCTTGTAGAGCCAGAGCGCGTCGACCGCCAGATAGCCCCGGAGGTACGGCTGCTGGTCCACGGCGAACTCGACGCTGCCGTTCCGCACGGCCTTCACGAGGTCCTTGTCCAGGTCGAAGGTGGCCACCTCGGCCTTGCTACCCGCATCGCCCACGGACTGCACCGCGGTGGCGGCGAACGGAGCACCGAGGGTGACGACGGTGTCGATCGAGGGGTCCTGCTTCGGCTTCGCCGTGACGGTCGCCCGTACGGAGGGCATGTCGGTGCCGTTGACGTACAGCGTCTCGGTGGTGCCCCTGAAGGTCTTCGTCAGCCCGTCGCAGCGCTGGGTGAGGCCGACGTTCCCCTGCTCGTGGACGACGCAGACGACCTTCTTGGCGCCGGCCCCGGCGAGCTTGTTCCCGAACGCCTCGCCTGCCACGCTCTCGTCCTGGCCGAAGAACTCCAGAAGCCCGAGCCTCTTCCAGTCGGCCAGTCCGGAGTTCAGGCCCACCACCGGGATGTCCGCGTGCTCCGCCCTGCCGATCGCGGTCTTGAGCGCGTCGGGCTTGGCCAGGGTGACGGCGATGCCGTCGACCTTCTGGTCGACCGCGTTCTGCACCAGGTTCGCCTGGTTTCCCGCGTTCGGGTCGGCCGAGTAGACGAGCCTGACGTCGTCCTTGGCGGCGGCCGCCTCCGCGCCCTTGCGGACGGTGTCCCAGAAGGTGTCGCCGGGCGCCTGGTGCGTGACGAGGGCGACGGTCATCCGGGGAGTGTCCGCCTTGCCCGCGGCGGCGGCCACCGCGATCAGCGACACCGGTCTGCGCGAACCCGAGCGAGAAGAGCGATCCATCGTTCCTTGCACCTCACTGTGCGTGCGACGGGAAGGGCGCTGGTTGCGTCGGGACGCGATCCAAGTCCTCGTCGGGACCCCTGTCAATACTTTGTCCAGACATAGCCACACTCCTAGGTCAGGATGTCAGCACAAACCCCGGGCAGGCAGGACAGGCGGGCACATGGCCACCCGGCGCCGACGGTCCCGTTTCGGGCAAGACGACTCCCGCCGTGCGCCGCCCTGTTGAGGGCACCCCGGCGACCGAGGAGCTGTACCTGAAGACCGACTCGAGCGTGGTCGCCGTCTCCGACAAGGCGGACACCTCCGCCTGCTCGCCGTTGCAGAAGAAGGCGTTCGACATGATCGGCAAGGCCGGGATCACGCTGCCGCCGTGCAGGCCGGCGATGGCGGCCCTGGCCACCCTGCTGTCCATCTGGATATACAACGACTTCTTCTGGGCCCTGGTGCTGATCTCGACCGGCGCGAACATGCCGATCACCTCGGCCCTGAACAACCTGTCCGGGCAGTACTTCACCGATCCCAACCTCGTCGCCGCGGGATCGCTGCTGACCGCGGTCCCGACCCTGCTCGTGTACTTCGCGCTCCAGCGGCAGTTCGTCAACGGGCTGACACTCGGCTCAAGCAAGGGATAAATCCAACTCATATGAATTATTAATTCGGCCCTCTTCACCACCCGGTCGCACTCCGGGGTGGTGAAGAGGGCGCATTTTTTGAGCCTCTCATCGGATCCGGCCAGAGGTGCATCATAATTGGCCGGAGAATTCACCAGTATGGCAGCCGGACCAGTCGGGAGACATACTGGCGGCGTGCCACTCCGCTCACGGACCGGATGGCCGGAAAGGCCACAACGGTGGATGCGGAAACGCTGCTTTCGTCGATGTTCACTGCCGAGGGAAAGGAAGACCCCTATCCGGCACTGGCCGAACTGCGCCGTATCGCCCCCGTCTATTATCACGAGGAACTCGACACCTACTTCCTGACCCGGTTCGCCGACTGCCAGCAGGTCCTGAGCGATCCTTCCTGCCTCACTCCGGATCTCACCTGGTGCGAAACGGAACTGCCGAACTGGCGGGACCATCCGGCCGCCGTGTTCTTCTATTCCTCACTGCTGCGCGCCAACGGCACCGACCACGTGCGGCTGCGACGGCTGGTGGCCGACCGGTTCAGCGCCCGGCGGGTCGCCGTCCTGGCGAAGCGCATCGAGACCACCACCGCCGGGCTCATCGACCGGTTCGCCGACGCCACCCGGGACGGCGGCGCGGCCGACTTCCAGGAACTGGTGGGATATCCGCTGCCCGTGGCCGTCGTGGGCGATCTCATCGGAGTGCCGCACGGGGACCAGGACCGGTTCCACCACCACGGGCAGGACGCCGGCCGACTGCTGGAGCCGGTGCGCACCGAGGAGGACTGGAAGCGCGCCGACGAGGCCGTGACCGCCCTGCGCGGGTACTTCGCCCGGCTGGTCGCCCTGCGCCGGCGCGCACCCGCCGACGATCTGGTCTCCGCGCTGCTCGCGGTGCGCGCGACCGACGACGGCAGGCTCGGCGAGGACGAACTGCTGGACATGCTGCTGCTGGTGTTCGTGGCCGGGTTCGAGACGACCACCAGCCTGCTGGGCCTGACCGTGCACGCCCTGCTCAGCCATCCCGAGCAGATGGAACCGCTGCGCGAGGACATGGCCCTGGTACCCAACGCGGTGGAGGAGTCGCTGCGTTGGGACACGCCCGTACGGATGACGGAGCGGATCGCCACCCGCCCGCTGACCGTGGGCGGTGTCGCCATCCCCCAGGGCGGCAACATCACCACCGTGCTCGCGGCCGCGGGCCGGGACCCCGCCCGGCATCCGGATCCCGACGCCTTCGACGTGCTGCGTCCCGACATCCGGGTGCTCAGCTTCGGCGCGGGAGCGCACTACTGTCCGGGCGCCGCGCTGGCGCGCCTCCAAGGCGCGGCGGTGGTACGGCAGTTGCTGGCCCGCTTTCCCGGGCTGGCCCACGCCCGGCGCCCGGTACGCCGGGACAGCGTCAGCCTGCGGGCCTTCACCCGGCTGCCGCTCGTCACCTCGGGCTGAGCGCCCCGCGCCGGGCCGCGGCCCACGGAAGGGACGTCCGTGAGCTTCCTGCACACCGAGCGCGCCGCGCTCGACCGGCTCCTCCCCGGCCTGGACAGCGCGCTCGCCGCCCATCCGCTCACCGACGCGGGTCGATGCGGCCCGCCGGCGTGACACCGCCCGGCGGCCCGGTCCGTCGACCGGCCCGCCGGGCGGGGGACACGTCTACGGGTGGTAGATCTCCTGCATGGCGGTGATCTGGTTCTTGCCGTTGACGCGGTAGTAGAAGTACGGGGTGTTGGTGAGCTTGTGGTTCACCAGCCACTTCGGCGTGACCTGCACGGTCGTGGTCTCCTTGAGGACCTTGACGGAGGCGCCCGACGCGAATCCGAGCGACCGGGCCGCCCCCGTCGGGGTGTAGACGACGTCCTCGTCGTCGCGCGTGTTCACCTTGCACGTCTCCGGGGTGACGCGGACGACGGTCTTTCCGTGGGAGTCCTTGGCGGATTCCAGCTTGAAGAAGTGCTGGTACCCCTTGGGCAGGTAGCAGGGCTTCCAGGTCGTCGTGACCGGAGTCCCGGCCGCACCGGTCGTGGCCGGCCCGGTCCCGGCGGAGGCGGTCGGGGTGCCCGTAGCCGTGTACGGGGCGGCGCTGGACGACCCGCACGCGGTGGCGACGAGCGCGGCGGCGGAGGCGAGGACCACGGCGGCGGAGACGTAACGGTGCTTCATGAGCATCCTCTGCTACGAAGTTCTGCTGACGCCAAGGGAGATAGCGGACCGCGGGGGCGGGTTTCACCGGCCGACGCCTGTGACGGGATGGTGACAACGGGGGGCGCGGCAAGGGGCGCTCCAGCGGGGAGTCGGGCATCCGCGCCCCCGCTTCGTGCGGCACCGGCGGTGAACGCGCGGGCCGGCGGTCGGCGTGTCCTGGCCGATACCGTCGGCCCGAAATGCCAGGAGCCGGTTTCGGATTCCTCCGAAACCGGCCCTGAACCGCGACTCTGCCGAGTCGGGACGACAGGATTTGAACCTGCGACCCCTTGACCCCCAGTCAAGTGCGCTACCAAGCTGCGCCACGTCCCGTTGCGCCGACTCACGGTGAACCGCGTGATCGCGCGAAGAGAACTTTACCGCACGTGCGGGGGTGCGCAGAAAGGGGCTCGGAGCGGGTCGGGGGAGAATCGGCGGTATGACGAGTGCGGGCGGAGCGGGGGGACGGGACCGGGACGCGGAGGGGCGGGCGCGGAGCGCGCGGCCCCGGGACGGGCTCGGGCGGCCGCTGCCGTACGGCGCGGAGGGCGTGCCGCGGCAGCCGGAGGGCGTCGTACGAGCGCCGGAGGCAACGGTCGCCGAGGCGCAGTCGTTGCTGGACGCGGGCAGGCCGTTCCACGCGCACGAGGTGTTCGAGGACGCCTGGAAGTCGGGGCCCGAGGACGAGCGGGCCCTGTGGCGGGGGCTCGCGCAGTTGTCGGTGGGTCTCACGCACGCGGCCCGGGGAAACGCGGTCGGCGGGGCACGGCTGCTGCGCCGCGGCGCGGGCGCGGTCGAGGACTGGGAACGGGAAAGGGACGAGGACCGTCCGTACGGCATGGATCTCGCCGGTGTCGTCCGGTGGGCACGGGAGCTGGCCGGGCGGGTGGCGGCGGGAAGCGGCCCCGTGGACGCCGCGGCCGAGTCGCCGAGACTCGGGCCCTGACGTGCGCGTCCGCGGTGCCGATGCCCTTGACACGGATGACGAGGCCCTTTCGGCGGAACGGTGCGGGGCGCCGTGCCGACAGGCCCTGAGGGACGCGGGGCGCCGTGCAACAGGCCCTGAGGGGGGCGGGGGCGTCGTGCCGACAGGCCCTGAGGGGGGCGGGGGTCCCATCGAGGCAGGCCCCCGGGGCGAGCACCGGCCCTTTCGACAGGCCCCTGCGCGGGCGCGGGGCCCATGGCTGCTCAAGGCTGACACGGGCGCGGTGCTGTGCCGGCACCACAAGTCGACGCGGGCGCCGGCACAACGGCGGCTCGGTCCCGAATGGAGGCGGGCGGTGTTCCGAGTACCCCTGCGCGGACGCGGGGCCCTGCCGGCTCACCGCTGACACGGGTGCGGGAACCGGAGGAGTTCACGCCGGGCACGGGAGCGGACACCGCCCGGCTCGGCTCGGTTCCCGCCACCCGATACCTGTCCCCCTGCCCCTGCCCTGCCCCTGCCCCTGCCCCTGCCCCTGCCCCTGCCCCTGCCCCTGCCCCTGCCCCTGGGCGATCGCCGTCCCGCCCCGCCCCACACCTTCGCGACCCCCTGCTGTCGCCGTCCGTGTGGAGGCGGTGGACGCATTGTCAGTGGCATACGGCAGACTCGGTGGCGTGCGAAAGATTCATGTCATCGGTATCGGCGCGGGCGACCCCGAGCAGCTGACTCTCCAGGCGGTCGGGGCGCTGCGCGGCACGGACGTGTTCTTCCTGCTCGACAAGGGCGAGACGAAGAGCGATCTCACCCGGTTGCGCCGGGACATATTGGACGCGCATCTGACCGAGGGGTCGTACCGGGTGGTCGAGGCCCGGGATCCGGAGCGGGACCGCAAGGCGGGCGGGTCGGCGTATTCGCCCGCGGTCGGGGACTGGCGCAGCGCCCGCGCCGGTATCTACGAGCGGATGATCGCCGAGGAGATGGGCGACGACGAGACCGGCGCGTTCCTGGTGTGGGGCGATCCGGCGCTGTACGACAGCACGCTCGGCATCCTGGACGAGGTGCTGGCGCGGGGCGCGGTCGCGTTCGAGTACGACGTGGTGCCCGGGGTCAGCAGTGTCTCCGCGCTGGTGGCCCGCCATCGCACCGGCCTGAACCGGGTCGCCCGGCCCGTGCAGATCACCACCGGGCGGCGGCTCGCCGAGGGCTTCCCGGAGGGGGTGGACGACGTGGTCGTGATGCTCGACGCCCACCAGGCCTTCCGGCACTACGCGGACGAGGACATGGACATCTACTGGGGCGCCTACATAGGCACCCCGGACGAGATCCTCGTCTCCGGGCCGCTCGCCGAGGCGGGGCCGGAGATCGAGCGGGTGCGGGCGGAGGCCCGGGAGCGCAAGGGGTGGATCATGGACACGTATCTGCTGCGGAGGAACCCCGGCGAGCGGTAGGCCGGTTCAGCCGGTTCCTCGGTTCAGCCGTCTTCCTCCGGAACGAGGGCCAGCCGGCGCAGTACGGCCTCCACATCGGGTACGGCCGTCACCCCCGCGGGCAGCGCCGGCCGCCGTACGACGACCACGGGCAGTCCGAGTTCCCGCGCCGCCGTGAGTTTCGCCGCCGTGGCCTCGCCCCCGCTGTCCTTGGTGACGAGGACGTCGACGCGGTGCGCCCGCAGCAGCTCGCGTTCGCCGGCGACGGTGAACGGGCCGCGCGCGAGGACGATCTCGGTGCGCGGTGGCAGTGGCGGGTCCGGCCGTTCCACCGAGCGCACCAGGAAGTGTTGGCCCGTCAGGTGCGCGAAGGCGGCGAGGCCCAGGCGCCCGGTGGTCAGGAACACCCGGTCGCCCAGGCCGGGCACCGCGTCGGCGGCCGCGGCCAGGGACGGGACGTCGTACCAGCGGTCGCCGGGCAGCGGCCGCCAGCCGGGGCGGCGCAGCACGATCGCCGGTACCCCGGTGGCCACCGCCGCGCGTGCCGCGTGCGCGGTGATCGACTCGGCGAACGGGTGGGTGGCGTCGACCAGCGCGTCCACCCGGTGCGCCCGCAGCCACTCCGCGAGCCCCTCCGCTCCTCCGAAGCCACCGATCCGCGACTCCCCCGCCACCGCCTCCGGCCGGGCGGTGCGGCCGGCCAGCGAGGTGGTCACCCGGACGCCGGAGGGGTGCGCGGCCAGACCGGCGGCGAGGCGGCGGGCCTCGGCCGTGCCGCCGAGGACGAGGACGTGCCGCCGCGGGGGCCGAGGGGAGGGTGAGGGCATGGGGGTGAGCGTACGACAGGCGGCGACGCGGAAGAACGCGTCCCCGGCGGTGTACTCCCGGCAGAGCGGGCGGGCGCCTTCTCCGCAGAGTCAACGGCCGGGCGACCGTGGATCGTTCCCGCGGCGGATGTGACATTTCGCCCGGCCGGACACCCTGCCGCGGTGCGCCCTACCCGCCTCATACTCCAGGGTCCGACGAACCCACGGCCGAAGGAGAACGGTGAACACAGCGGCGGCGGCAGGTACATGGCGGCTCGGGGATCTGGAGGTGAACCGCATCGGATACGGCGCGATGCGGCTGACGGGCAACGGCATGATGGGGAACTCCGACGGCACACCCGTCGACCGCGCCGCCGCCGTCAACCTGCTGCACAGCGCGTTCGAGCAGGGGGTCGACCACATCGACACGGCCGCCTTCTACTTCTCGCCGCTGCGCTCCGCGAACGAACTCGTCAACCGCGCCCTGTCCACCTGGGGCGGCGACGTGGTCGTGGCGACCAAGGTGGGGCCGGGGCGCGACCCCTCCGGCGAGTGGCTCACCATGGCCCGCCCCGACCAGTTGCGCGGCCAGGTCGAGGAGAACCTGCGCCAGCTCGGCCGGGACCACCTGGACGTGGTGAACCTGCGCCGCAACGGACCCGACACGGCCTCGGTCGCCGAGCACTTCGGCGCCCTGGCCGAGCTGCGCCGGGCGGGCCTGATCCGGCACCTCGGGCTCTCGAACGTCCGCCCGGAGCACGTGACCGAGGCCCTGGCCATCGCGCCCGTGGTCTGCGTGCAGAACTCCTACGGCCTGGACTGGCGCCGCGCCGACGAGACCGGCCTGGTGGAACTGTGCGGGGGCCTGGGCATCGCCTTCGTCCCGTTCTTCGCCATCTCCGGCCTGCGGCGCGAGGCGTCCGCGGAGCAGCGGCACGACGCGCGCGTCCGCTCCGTCGCCCGCGCCCACGGGGCGACACCGGCTCAGATACGGCTCGCCTGGACCCTCCATCGCGGGCCGCATGTGCTGGCCATCCCCGGCACCCGCGACCCGGCCCATCTCGCGGAGAACATCGCGGCCGGTGCCCTGCGGCTGTCCGCGGAGGAGCTGGCCCTCCTCGACACGCCGGCCGAGGACGCCGCCGGGAGTTAGCCCAGCAGGAGTTGCAGGCCGCCCGCCACCGTCGCCGCGATCACCAGCTGTTCGAAGAGCCGCTGGTTGATGCGGTGTACGGCCCAGCGGCCGAGGAACGCGCCCGGGACGACGAAGAGCACGAGGGCGGCGTCGAGGAGGAGGGAGCGGGTGTCGATCAGGCCGAGGGCGGCGCTGAAGGGGAGCTTGGAGACGTTGACGATGAGGAAGAAGAAGGCGGAGGTGCCGAGGAAGCCCATTTTGCGGAAGCCGGCGGAGAGGAGGTACAGGGACATCACCGGGCCGCCCGCGTTGGCGACCATCGTGGTGAAGCCGCCGAGCACGCCGTAGGAACGGGCCCTCAGGCGGCCCGAGGGGGTCGTCACCGCGTCCGGCGCGTCGTCCGTGCCCGCCTTCTCGCGATGCCGGCGCCAGAGGGTGACACCGGTCATCAGCAGCAGGATCGCGCCGATGGAGGTCCGTACGATCCCGTCGTCGGCCCACATCAGGAACAGCGTGCCCGCCACCACGCCGGCCGCGACCGCCGGGAACAGCCGCCACAGGGTGGGCCAGTGGGCGTGCCGCCGGTAGGTGAGGACGGCGAGCACATCGCCGGCGATCAGTACGGGCAACAGGACGCCGGTGGACGCGCGGGCGGGCAGGATCGCCGCGAAGACGGCGAGGCTGATCGTGTTGGCGCCGCTCACCGCGGTCTTGGAGAAGCCCACGAGCAGGGCCGCGAGGGCGAGGGCGGCGAACCCCCAGCCGGACAGGTGCCAGAGCGTCATCATGTTCATGCGGAGACCGATGCTATGCGCGGGCATCGGCTCCGCGAACGAACCCCCGGCCGTCAGCCCGTGTACCGCGCCCGCAGCTCCCGCTTGAGGACCTTCATGCTCGGCCCGAGCGGCAGTTCCTCGGCGAACTCCACGCGCCGCGGGTACTTGTGGCGGCCGAGGTGCTCCTTGGACCACTCGATCAGCGCGGCGGCGTCGGCGGCACCGCCCTCGGCCGGTACGACGATCGCGCAGACCTCCTCGCCGTGCAGCTCGTCGGGCAGGCCGATGACCGCGACCTGGGTGACGGCGGGGTGCCGTACCAGGACCTCCTCGACCTCGCGCGGATAGACGTTGTAGCCACCGCGGATGATGACGTCCTTCTTGCGGTCGACGATCTTGAGGAAGCCCTGCTCGTCCTTGGTGCCGAGGTCGCCGGTGCGGAACCAGCCGTCGACGAGGGCCTCGGCGGTGGCCTCCGGGCGGCCGAGGTAGCCGGAGAACACGTTGTGGCCGCGGATGACGACCTCGCCCAGCTCGCCGGGCGGCAGCAGTTCGACACGGTCCTCCACCTCGGCGCGCGCGATCTCCGCGTCGACGCCCCACAGCGGGTGCCCGATGGTGCCGGCCCTGGTGCCGAAGACCGGCTGGTTGACGGTGGCCGTCGGGGAGGTCTCCGACAGCCCGTACCCCTCGTAGACCCGGGCGCCGAACGCGGCCTCGAACCGCTCCAGCACGGCGACCGGCAGCGAGGCCCCGCCGGAGATGCACACGCGCAGTTCGGGCAGCACATCGGCCTCCGCCGCGGCCGCCGCGAGCGCGACGAACATGGTGGGCACGCCGTGGAAGGTGTTGACGTCCTCCTTCACCATCAACTCGATCGCGCGGGCCGCGTCGAAGCGGGGCAGCAGCACCAGCGTGGCACCCGCCCGCCAGGTGGAGTTCAGGGAGACGGTCTGCCCGAAGGCGTGGAAGAGGGGCAGCGCGCCGAGGGCGATGTCGTCGGGGCGGACGTCGTTGGCGTCGAACGCGCAGACGGTCGCGTTCATCACCAGGTTGAAGTGGGTGAGCACGGCGCCCTTGGGGACGCCGGTGGTGCCGCTGGTGTAGAGGATCACCGCCGGGTCGTCGGCGGCCCGGGTGGCGTACGTCGGCAGCGGCTCGGCCTCGGCGGCGAGCCGGTCGAACTCTCCGCCCAGGGTGACCACGGGGACGCCGAGCGCGTCGGCGGCGGCCCGTCCGGTCTCGGCCTGCGCGGGGTGGACGAGGAGCAGCCGGGCACCGCTGTCCCTGAGCACGTGCTCGATCTCGCCCGCGGACAGCAGCAGGTGGACGGGGACCACGACACCGCCGGCCGCGGCGACGGCGTAGTAGGCGAGCGGGAACTCCGTGGTGTTCGGAGCCATGAGGGCGACCCGGTCGCCCGGTCGTACGCCGAGGCCGGTGAGCGCGCCCGCCTGGGCCAGCGCCGCTTGCCATGCCTCGCCGAAACTCAGCCGCCTTTCCCCTTCCACGAGTGCGGTGCGGGCGGGGCGGCGCCGGGCGTTCTCGGCCAGGATGGCGGCGACGGACAGGGTTGCCATGGAGTGCGGCTCCGTTTCCTTGCTGCGGCTCGGGGTGCGAACCGGTCGTACTGTCGTTCCCTCAGGGACCTTTCCCTCAGGGACCTTTCCTCGGGACCATTCCTCGGGGACCTCTCCCTCAGAGGCCCATCCTTCCGAGACCGTTCCCTCGAAGATCTCTCCCGGGAGATCGACCCCGGGGACCGGTCCCCGGAGATCGATTCCGGAGACCGGTCCCGCGGCGGGAATCCCTCGTCGGACGGTCGCTAGCGCCGCTCGACCAGCACCGCGCTGCCCTGGCCCACGCCCACGCACATGGTGGCGAGCCCGCGCTCGGCGCCGGTACGGCGCATGCGGTGCAGCAGGGTGGTGAGGATGCGGGCGCCGGAGGAGCCGAGGGGATGACCGAGGGCGAGGGCGCCGCCGGTGGGGTTGACCAGGCCGGGATCGATGCCGAGCTGGTCGACGCAGGCGAGGACCTGCGCGGCGAACGCCTCGTTGAACTCGGCCTCCTGGAGGTCGCCGATCTCCCAGCCGGCCCGCGCGAGCGCCTTGCGGGTGGCGGGCACCGGCCCGATGCCCATGACGTCGGGGTGGACGCCCGCGGAGGCACCGGCGACATACCGGCCGAGGGACTCCAGGCCCAGTTCGCCGAGCGCCTCCTCGCTGACCAGGAGCAGCCCCGCGGCGCCGTCGTTCATCGGCGAGGTGTTGCCCGCGGTGACCGTGCCGCCCGCGCGGTAGACCGGCTTGAGGCGGGCCAGCTTCTCCAGCGAGGTGTCCTCGCGGATGCACTCGTCCTGCCGGACCACGACGCCGTCGGGGCGCTCGATCGGCAGGATCTCGTCGTCGAAGACGCCGTCCTTGCGGGCGGCGGCGGCGAGCTGGTGGCTGCGCAGCGCGAACTCGTCCTGCCGCTCGCGGGTGATGCCGTGGCGCGTGGCGACCTCCTCGGCGGTCTCGCCCATGGCGAGCACTCCGTGCAGGTCCTTCATCGCGGGGTTGGTCAGGCGCCAGCCGAGCCGGGTGTCGAAGGTCTCCATGCGGTGCGGCAGGGCCTCGTCGGGGCGGGGCAGCACGAAGGGGGCCCGGCTCATGGACTCGGAACCGCCGGCGATCACGATGTCGGCCTCGCCCGCGGCGATGGCACGGGCGGCGGTGGTGACGGCTTCGAGGCCGGAGGCGCACAGCCGGTTGACGGTGGCGCCGGGCACGGACTCGGGCAGTCCGGCGAGCAGGGCGGCCATCCGGGCGACGTTGCGGTTGTCCTCGCCCGCCTGGTTGGCGGCGCCCCAGTAGACGTCGTCGATCCTGGCGGGGTCGAGCGTGGGCACCTCGGCGACCAACCGGCGGATCACGGCCGCCGCGAGGTCGTCGGGCCGGACGGACGAGAGGGCGCCACGCAGCTTGCCGATGGGGGTGCGGCGGGCAGCCGCGAAGTGGACGGGACGCACGGCTTCGACTCCTGACCTACGACGGTGTGGATCAGCGGACCGGGACAGCACTTAATTAGCACTGCTAGTTTTGGACTATAGACCCCGGAACGGCCCCCTGGGAAGATCCTCCGGGACCGTACCGAGGCAGTTGGAGGAGAGATGCCCCACGTTCGCGCGCACCTCCTCGACGGCACCCGCGGCGAAATCGCCGTTCGCGAGTGGCCCCACCCCTCACCTCGCTTCCTCGCCCTGCTGGTGCACGGGTACGGCGAGCACGCGGGCCGGTACGACGGGCTCGCCGCCGTGCTCGCCGGGCAGGGGGCCGCCGTGTACGCACCCGACCATATGGGGCACGGCCGGTCGGCGGGCGAGCGGGTCCTGATCGAGGACTTCGAGGACGTGGTGGCCGATGTGGGCTCCGTGGCCGATCTCGCCCGCGCCGCGCACCCCGGGCTGCCGCTGGTCCTGGCCGGCCACTCCATGGGCGGCCTGATCGCGGCCCGTTACGCCCAGCTCCACCGCCCCGAACTCGGCGCGCTGATCCTTTCCGGGCCGGTGATCGGCGCCTGGGAGCTGCCGGGCCGGCTGCTGGCCCTGCCGGAGATCCCGGACACCCCGGTCAGCCCGTCCGCGCTCTCCCGCGATCCCGCGGTGGGCGCCGCGTACGCCGCCGATCCGCTGGTGTGGCACGGTCCGATGAAGCGGGCCACGCTCCAGGCGTTCGCGCGGACCCTGGACGCCGTCGCCGAGGGCGGCGACGTGGAGGATCTGCCCGTGCTGTGGCTGCACGGGGCCGACGACCGACTGGTGCCGTCGGCCGGTAGCCGGCCCGGCGTCGAGCGGCTCGGCGGCGACCTCACCGAGCGGATCTTCCCCGGGGCGCGGCACGAGGTGTTCCACGAGACGGTGAAGGACGAGGCGTTCGCGGAGGTGACGCGCTTCCTTGACCGGGCGCTGCCCCGCTGAGCAGGGCTGTTTGCCTCCCCCGACGCTGGGCACCCGCCCTTTCGGACGAGATCCGAGGTCGCGCGGACCGAGACCGCCGTACGGAGTCCGACGGCCCGACGAGGGCCGTACGGGCCTGATACCGGCGAAGGGCCGCCGACGCCGCCACGAGGCGTACGACCGCGACGGATACGACGCTGACGAAAGGGGACGCACGCACCATGACCGCGGTGAAGAGCACGCTGCCCGAGAAGGCCCTCGGTGTCACCGGGACCGCCCTCCAGGACACCTTGGTGGACCTGCTGGGCCTGTCACTGATCGGGAAGCAGGCGCACTGGAACATCGTCGGTCCCCGGTTCCGCTCGATCCACCTCCAGCTGGACGAGGTGGTGGCGACCGCCCGTGCCCACTCCGACACGGTCGCCGAGCGTGCCGCGGCGCTGGGCGTGCCCCCGGACGGCCGGCCCGAGACGATCGCCGCGACCTTCGCGCTGCCCGGGGCCAAGGACGGCTGGCTGCGGGACACCGAGGTGGTCGAGCTGATGGTCTCGGCCCTGGAAACGGCCGTCGGGCGGCTGCGCGAGCGGATCGCCGCCACGGACGAGTCCGATCCGGTGACGCAGGACCTGCTGATCTCGATCACCGCCGACCTGGAGAAGGAGCGCTGGATGTTCGCGGCGGAGAGTCAGACGCACTGACACCGACCCCGTCGGGAACGACCCGCATCGAACGACCCGCAGGGAAAGGGGAGCCCCATGGCCGACGCCCTGGAGACCGAGGCGCTGTGGGAGGACTTCCACCGCGTGGTGAACATGACCTCGGCGGAACTCGCGGCCTGGCTCAGGGTCCGCGACGCCGAGGAGGACACGGAGCCGCTGCCCGACGAGGCGGGCACCGCGACCGGTCGGCATGTCCTCGCCATCCTCCAGAAGCGCCGCACCGATCTCACCGACGACGACGTCCGCGTGATGTACAAGGTCGTCGACACCGTCGGAGGCCTGGTGGACGTGGAGGACGAGCCGGAGCCGGAACGGGCGCCGGAGGACACCCGGCGACGGCACCGGCTGATGACACTGGGCCACGATCCGCTCAAGCCCTAGCTAGTGGCCCCGGCGGCAGAAAGCGGCAGGGAGCGGCAGCCATGAAACGGGACGAACGCGTCGTACGGGAACTGGTGTCCGGGTACGGGCGGACGTACGCCGAGGAGGCGGGCATCCGGCTGGCGGACACGCCGCAGCCGCTGTACCGGCTACTGGTGTTGTCACTGCTGCTCAGCGCCCGGATCCGGGCCTCCGTGGCGGTGGCTGCCGCCCGCGCCCTGCACGAGGACCGGCTGGACAGTCCGAGCCGGATGGCCGACGCGGACTGGCAGCGGCGGGTCGACGCGCTGGGCCGGGGCGGATACCGGCGCTACGACGAGCGGACGGCGACCCAACTGGGGGACGGCGCCGAGCTGTTGAGCGAACGGTGGGGCGGCGACCTGCGTCGGCTGCACGAGGAGGCGGGCGGAGACACCGGGGAGCTGAAGCGGCTGCTCCAGGAGGAGCCGGGGATCGGCCCGGCCGGTGCCGACATCTTCCTGCGCGAGGCGCAGCGCGTGTGGCCGGACGTCGGTCCCTACCTGGACGGCAAGGCCCTCGACGGCGCCGAACGGCTCGGGCTGCCGAAGGACGCGGAGAAGCTGACGAAGCTGGCGAAGGACACCGAACCGGCCGTGCTGGCCGCGGCGTTGGTGCGGGCGGCGCTCGACAAGGCCGTGGTCGAGGACTGCCTCCAGCGCGCCGCGTGACGCCTTGCCGGGACGGCCCGGGGCCGGGCGGCGTACCGGCAGCGTGCGGTGGCCCGGGGCAGGTGCCCGGTGGTGTTTCCGCCCGCCGCCGCCCGGGACCGGCCGGGGTCGTCGGCCCGCTTCCGGACGGGTCCGCCGCCCGGCCGTCGCCGCCCGGCGGCGCGGGCCTCCGGGCACGGGACGCGTGGCCGGCCGTCGGCCGCCCGGGGCGACGAGTGAGGAGGCGTCCCGTGGGGGAAGGGCGTCAGCCCGCGCGGCCGGGGAGCATGGCCAGAGCCTGGGAGCGCCGTGCGACGAGGTCGTCGTAGGTGCCGTCGCGCTCGGCCCAGCGGTGCATGAGGACGCCCTTCACGAGGATCTCGTGCGGGGTGGGGTCCTGCGCGAGAAGGTGCATGACCTCGGTCGCGAAGTCGTCGAGCGGCAGCGCGTGCGGGTTGACCTTTTCCTGGCCCGCTGTGGCGACGGCCGGGGGGACGAGTTCGACGACGCCGACACCGGTGCCGTCGAGCTGCGCGCGCAGTGCCTCGGAGTAGGCGTGCACCGCGGCCTTCGAGGCGGCGTAGCTGGGCATGGGCGGGAACGGCAGGAAGGCGATTCCGGACGTGACGGTGACGAAGGTGCCGGTGCCTCGCCGGATCAGGTGGGGGGTGAAGGCGTCGATGACCCGGATGGTGCCGAGCAGGTTGGTGTCGATCGTCGTCTCCGCCGCCTCGAAGTGCGCGGGGTCGCGCAGGTCCTCCAGGAGCATGACGCCCGACATGGTCACCACGGTGTCCAACCCGGGGTACCGGGCGAGCACGGCCTCACGGAAGGACGCGACGGAGGCGGTGTCCGTGACGTCGATGCGGAACGTGCCGAATCCTTCCCGGGCGAGTTCCGCGAGTGCCTCCGGGCTGCGGCCGCCCACGGCCACGGTGCTGCCCGCCGCGGCGAATCGGCGGGCCAGCTCTCGCCCGATACCCGAGGTTCCGCCGACGACGAGAACGGTGCGGTTGGAGAGATCCACGAGATCTTCCCTTCAGTCCAGGGCGCCGACGGCGTTCAAGCCCGGCACAGACAGTGATGCTCTCTGCCTCATTCGAAACAGTGCTCCTGCAGTCTTGACGGCATCCGCCGAGTGCGGCAGGGCCCCCGTCCTCCCTGGTCCTGCCAGGACCCCCTCTGGGACACGCACATCGCACTACGGTGTGGGTATGAAGGACGAGGAATCCGGCAACCGGCTCGGCAGCTACCTACGGGCCCGGCGCGAGCTGGTCTCCCCGGCGCAGGCGGGACTCCCGCCCGGCGGCAACCGCCGCGTGCCCGGCCTGCGCCGTGAGGAGGTCGCCCTGCTCGCCGGCATCAGTCCCGACTACTACCTGCGCCTGGAACGGGGCCGTGACAAGAACCCCTCACCCCAGGTACTCGAATCACTCGCGCGCGTGCTGCGGCTCGACGACGTCGAACGGACCTATCTGCTCGGCCTCGCGGCGGCCCGCCCCAGGGCGCCGCGCCGCAGGCGGCCCGAGCACGTACCGGCCCGGGTGCACGAGCTGCTCGCCCACCTCCAGATCCCCGCGTTCGTCGAGGGGCGCGCCTTCGACGTCCTGGCCTCCAACCCCATGGCCGTCGCGCTCTCCCCCCGCCTGCGGCCCGGCCAGAACCGGCTGCGTTCCCTCTTCCTCGATCCGGAGGAACAAGCCTTCCACCTGGACTGGCCGAAGGCCGCGGCCGATTTCGTCGCCGCCCTTCGCACCACCATCGGGGACGACACCGACAACCCCCGGTTCGTCGAGCTGGTCGGAGAACTCGCGCTGTCCAGTCAGCGGTTCCGTACCCTGTGGGCCCGCCACGACGTCCGCGGTCTCGACGGAGGCACGACCACGGTCCACCACCCCGTCGTCGGTGAACTGCGCCTCCACCGGGACAAACTCCCCATCGAGGACGTCATCCTCGTCGTCTACTACCCCGACAGGGACAGCGACAGCGACGAAAAACTCCGGCTCCTCGCCGCACTCTCATCCACCGACTCCGCCGGCCCGGAGCATGACAGGCCCGCGGACGTCGCGCGTCCGAAGACACCTTGACAGTGAGGAGACGCCGGTCCCGCTCGGCCCTGTCGCGGGCCCGCCCGCCGAGGGTCCGGCGGCGCTGACGAGGCTCGTGCCGCCGAGGGTCCGGGCCGCGGCCGGCCCCTGTCTGCACGGGGTCGTCGGCGGCGGCGTCCTCATGGGCGGGTTGGACACGCCGACGTGTCCCTTCCGAAGGCTCCGCCCTGACTGACCGTCCAGCGCCCGCCGTTGCGGAGCGGGTCCGTCCCGAGCCTGCCCGCCACCCGCTCGTGAAGGCGGTCCATGTCCACGTCCGGCACCTGGTCGACCTCTCGGCCGGACCGGCCGGCAGCGACGTGGCCGAATCCGTGGCCTGCTCGCCACCGTGACCGCGGCTTGGGCGGGCCGCTTCTCAAGGAGCCGGTCGCGGTCCCAGGACGCCGACGGGGGCTCCGGCGGAGAGGGCAGGATTCGAACCTGCGTGGGCCCCCGAGGGGGCCCGACCGTGAGCCGAGCTCGCTGGTCCCCGATCAACCACTCCGGGCACCTCTCCCTGTTCCCGACGTCCGGTCTCCCGTGCCGGTCACAGGAACAACAGTGTCAGGTACCGCTGACCGGTCCCTGACGTCGCGCTGACCGCATACCGGCCGTGCCGGGCGAAACCGCCTGCCACCGACCGCGGTTCGACATGGCGGCCTCCAGATCGCGGACCCCGCGGGGCGGAAGCTCCGCCGAGGCGGCGCATCGGCCCTCGGAGCCGCGTTGCCGACACTCCACTCGACAACATATGCCGGTCGCCGATATATATAGGTGGCATGAGTGACCGACCGCTTCAGGAGCCGACGCTGCTCCTCCTCACCGCCCTGGCCGACGAGCCCAGGCACGGTTACGGACTGATACAGGAGATCGACGCGATCTCCCGGGGCCGCGTGCGGATGCGCACCGGCACCCTCTACGGCGCGCTGGACCGGCTGCTCCAACAGGGTCTGATCCGGGTCGAACGCGAGGAGGTCGTCGACGGCCGGGCACGCAAGGTCTACGCCCTCGCAGAGCCCGGACGCTCCGTGCTGGCCGCCGAGACCGAGCGCCTGCGCACCGTCGTCGCCGAGGCGGAGCGCCGGATGGCCGCCCGCCGTGCCACCGCCACCCGCCCGAAGGGAGCCCTCGCATGACGGAGCAGCGCCCGCCGCGCGCCCTTCGCTGGGCGGTGCGCTTCCATCCGGCCGCCTACCGCGCCGAGCACGAAGCCGAGTTGACCGCGATCTACACCGAGGCGACACAGGACGCCGGCCCGCTCGGCCGGCTGCGTGAGGCGCTCGACGTCGCCGGCCACGGCCTGCGGCGGCGTACCGGTCTGGGCTCCGACCGGACGGCCGGTCAGGTCCTCGCGCACGCGGCACCGCTGACCGTCGCCGCCGCCGCGGGCGGCAGCGTGGCGAGCCTGCTGTGGCTCTACACCCCCGGCGTGCGGGGCCTGCCCTCGTCCTCGTTCCCGGGTGCGCTCCTCCTGGCCGACCAGGGACTCGTGCCGCTGTTCTGGCTGGCCGCGCTGACGGCTGTCTGGACCGGCCGCTGGGGCGTGGCCCGGACGCTGGTCGTGCCGGCGACGCTGCTGCGGCTGGCCGACCTTCCCCTGCTCCTGCTCGCCCACTCCTTCCACGACACCTACGCGGGCGCCGCGCTGAACCTGATCGTGCCGCTGCTCACCGGCGCCGTGGTCCTCGCCGCGCCCGGGGACCTGCTCGGCTCCTCCCGGCCGCAGCGCACCGCGATCGCGGGCACCACCGCCCTGACCACCGTGCTGTGGGTGGCCGAACTCGTCGGCGTCTACCACCCTCTGGTGGGGGGCCCTCCCCTCACCCATGCCCTCTGGGCCGGGATCCTCGCGGCCGCTCTGCTCTTCAGCAGGCGTGACCGGTTGACCGCCGCGGGGCTGGCGGTGGCTCTGCTTCCCGGCGCGCTGAAGATGACCGTGTCACTGCTGTATCCGGTTTCGCCCGCGGGCGTGGGCGCCCTGCTCGTCATTCTGCTCAGCGGCGCGGTCTCCGTCGTGCGCGCGCGCCGGCGCCGCGCCCAGGTGACCCCGCCGAGCGCGGCATAGCGGGACGTCGCGGGACCCCGGCCGACGGCCCGGACCGAGCCGGGCGCGCCGGCCGGGTCACAGCCCGAGAACCCGGGAGATCGTCCGCAGGACGCCGTTCTCGTTGTTCGACGGTGCCAGGTGGCGGGCCCGGCGGACGACCTCCGGGTGGGCGTTGGCCATGGCGAAGGACCACTCGGCGGCGTCCAGCATCTCCAGGTCGTTCAGGTAGTCGCCGAAGACCATGGTCTGGGCGGGGGTGACTCCCAGGGTCCGCTGGAGGGCGCGCAGGGCGGTGCCCTTGTTGGCGGTGCGGGTCATGACGTCGACCCAGTGCTCGCCGGAGACGACGACCTGGTGGGTGCCGGCGAAGGGGGCGAGCGCGGGCGCGGTGGAGCGCTCGGCGGACCGGAAGTCGTAGACCGCGACCTTGATGACGTCGTCGTCCACCGCGGTGACGTCGTCGACGACGCGGTGCTCGACGTAGTAGCGGCGCACCTCGGCCAGGAAGGCCTCGTCGGTCCGCTCCACGTACGCGGCCCGCTTGCCGCAGACGACGGCGCCCGCGTCGCCGCCGGCCGCGTTCAGCCCCCGTACCGCCTCGGCGACCCCGGCCGCGACCGAGCGATCCAGCGGGTCGGAGCTGAGTTCGGCGCCGTCGCGGACCACGTAGGTGCCGTTCTCGGCGATGAAGACCATGCCCTCGGCGACGTCCGCGAACTGCCGGGCCAGCGTGGCGTACTGGCGGCCGCTGGCGGGGCTGAACAGCACCCCGCGCCCCCGCAGTTCGGCGAGCATCGGCCACAGGCCGGCCGGGATCCGCTTGTCGTCGTCCAGCAGCGTGCCGTCCATGTCGGTGACGATGAGACGGATGTCCGCGGGGCCCGCCGGGAGGCCGGGAACGTCGAGGAGGGGCGTGGGTATGGCGGACATGTCCTGCTTCCGGCCGGGGTCAGGGTACCGGTCCAGTGTCCCTCATGGGGGAGAACGTCCCGGGGCCGCCCCGAACCGCCGACCGTGCGCGGTTCCCGGGACAGCGCGATCGGGCGGCGGCACAATGACGGCGGGCACCCGCACGACAGAGGGGCGAAAGACGTGACCGACGGTGACGCTGGGACCACCGGAGCGCGGCTCGACACGTCCGTGGCGCACAACGCCCGGGTGTGGAACTACTGGATCGGCGGCCGCGACCACTACGAGGTCGACCAACGGGTCGGCGAGCACATCGCCGGGATGTTCCCGGTAATCCGCGAGGTGGCCCGCGCGGACCGCGAGTTCCTCGCGCGGGCGGTGCGGCACCTCACCGCCGAACAGGGCATCCGGCAGTTCCTGGACGTGGGCACCGGCCTGCCCACCGTGGAGAACACCCACGAGATCGCGCAGCGGGTCGCCCCCGAGTCGCGGGTCGTGTACGTCGACAACGACCCGATCGTGCTGGTGCACGCCCGCTCGCTGCTCACCAGCTCCCCCGAGGGCGTCACGGACTACGTCGACGCCGATGTGCACGATCCCGACACCATCCTGCGGCGCGCCGCCGACACCCTCGACCTCGACCAGCCGGTCGCGCTGATGATGCTGGGCATCGTCAACTTCGTCCTGGACACCGACGAGGCACGGGAGATCGTGCGGCGGCTGATGGCGGCGCTGCCCTCCGGCAGCCACCTGGTGCTCACCCACCCCACCACCGACACCGAGGTGGGCGGCGAGGGCAATGTCGCCGCGATGGAGTTCTGGAACGCCCACGCCACCCCGCCGATCATCGCCCGCGACCGCGCCGAGATCGCCTCCTTCCTCGACGGCCTCCACCTGGCCGAGCCGGGCCTGGTGCCCTGCTCCCAGTGGCGCGCCGAGCCGGGCGCCGCCGCGGTGCCGCAGTTCGGCGCGCTCGCGATGAAGCGCTGACGTCGCGGCGGCGGTGCACCCGCGGGACGCGGCCCTCGTGCCATGCCGCGGAGCCGCGCACGAGCGCGGACGGCGTCCCCCACCGGAACCACCCGTACCCCCGACCCCACCGGGCCCCGCCCGCGGAGGACACGTATGACCACTCTCGCCGACCCCGTGCCCGGCGGCCGTCCCGCCGACCTCAGCCGGGTCGCCTCCCTCACCGCCACGCTGGCCGCCCGGGGCGTGCGCGGCATCGTCCTGGCCTACGTGGACACGGCGGGCGTCACCCGGGTGAAGACCGTCCCGACGGCGCGCCTGGAGGCGGCGGTCTCCTGGGGTGTCGGGATGTCCCCGGTGTTCGACACCTTCCTGGCCGACGACTCGATCGTCACCACCGACGTCCTCGGTTCCCCCGACGGCGATCTGCGGCTCTACCCCGACCTCGACCCCCTGGTGGCGCTGGCCGGGCAGCCCGGCTGGGCGTGGGCACCGGTGGACCGGATCACACAGGAGGGCGAACGGCACCCGGGCTGCGCCCGCACCTTCCTGCGCCGAACCGTCGCCGAGGCGGCCGAGCGGCACGGGCTCGCCTTCAAGGCGGCGATCGAGGTCGAGTGGGCGGTCGGCCTCGGCTCGGCGCCCGCCGGGGAGTTCGTGCCGGCGGTGTCCGGACCGGCGTACGGCGCGATCCGGCAGGTGGAGCTGGGCGACTACCTCGCCGATCTGCTGGGCGCGCTCGACGCCCAGGACGTGGACGTCGAACAGGTCCATCCCGAGTACGCGGCCGGGCAGTTCGAACTGTCGACGGGCGCCCTCGACCCGGTGGCGGCGGCCGACCGCAGCCTGCTGGTGCGCCAGACCGTCCGGGCGGTCGCGCAGCGGCACGGGCTGCGGGTGTCGTTCTCCCCCGCGGTCCTCGCCGGGAGCGTCGGCAACGGCGGCCATGTGCACCTGTCCTGCTGGCACGACGGCGCCAACCTGCACGCCGGCGGCGAACGCCGGTACGGCATGACGCCCGAGGCGGAGTCCTTCGCCGCCGGGATCCTGGCGCACCTGCCCGCGCTGACGGCGGTCACCGCGCCCAGCCCGGCCAGCTATCTGCGGCTGCGGCCCTCCCAGTGGGCCGGCGTGTTCACCGCGTGGGGCCGCGAGACCCGGGAGGCGGCGCTCCGGCTGGTGACCGGCAGCGCGGGCCGGCAGGGGCAGGAGGCCAACCTGGAGGTGAAACCCGTCGACCTGGCCGCCAACCCCTATCTGGCGCTGGGCTGTCTGATCGCCGCGGGACTCGACGGGCTCGCGGCGAAACGCCCGCTGCCCGAGGAGGTCACCGGCGACCCGGCCCGCTACGGCGCGGACGAGGCGGCGGCGCTCGGCGTTCGACGGCTGCCGACCGCCCTGCCCGAGGCGGTGGCGGAGTTCCGCGCGGACGAGGTGCTGCGGGCCGCGCTCGGCCCGGTCCTCGCGGACGCGGTGAGCGCCGTACGCCTCGGTGAGGCGGCCGCCGCCGAGCAGCTGGACGACGCGCAGGTGGCGGCGGCCTACCGCTGGACGTACTGACCATGGCGCCCGCCGGAGCGGCCGGCGAAGCCGTGTGCACGCGGATGAGTCGACCCCTGTCCGACGCCCCGCGGATCGCGTCCCGGACCGGCCGCGACAACGCCCGCCGCCTGTGCGGACCGCCCGTATCGAACCGGTCCGCGATCCCCGCGGACGCCCCACCCGGAAAGTATGATCAAGCAATGTCTGACATGACCGAGACCACGCCCGGCTGGCTGACCACGGACGAGCTGGAGATGGCCAGGGCCCGGATGCCGATCCTGTACGTCGAGGCCGTGCCCGTGCGGGTCGACGACAGCGGTGAAGTCACCAGCATCGGACTGCTGTTGCGCATCGGACCGGACGGTACGGTCAGCCGGACCCTGGTCTCCGGGCGGGTGCTGCACCACGAGCGGGTCCGCGACGCGCTGCTGCGCCATCTGGAGAAGGACCTCGGACCGGTGGCCCTGCCCCGGGTCCCCGCCTCGCTCCAGCCCTTCACGGTCGCCGAGTACTTCCCGACGGCGGGCATCACCCCGTACCACGACCCGCGCCAGCACGCGGTGTCCCTCGCCTACGTCGTCCCGGTCACCGGTGACTGCCGTCCCCGCCAGGACGCCCTGGACCTGGTGTGGTTCAGCCCCGAGGAGGCCGCGTCGGTGGCCCTCCAGAGCGAGATGCCGGGCGGCCACGGCGCGCTGCTGAAGCAGGCACTGGCCCACGTGGGCCTGGTGTACTGACCCGGTTCCGGTGCCGGGGCGGCCGACCCGCCCCGGCACCGGGCCGCGCCCGACTCCCCTTCCCCGCAAGGTTTTTGCAAGGCGCCGGCAAGGCTTCCGTCCGGTCCACCGGGCAGATCCGGAGCAACGGCCCGCAGGGGGCCACTCGGGAGAGACGGGGGTACAGCATGTCGGCGTTGGGTTCACAGGCGGATCCGTCGGCCACCGGCCGGGAATGGCGGACGCTGGTCGACCGCAAGACGGTCCTGACCGTCGCACACACGCTCACCTACGCGAAACGACTGGTCGACATCCTGTCGCTGGTGGAGGACGACTTCCGGGTCCAGGTGGCGTTCACCGCGCCGCCGCACGTCTTCGGCGACGAGGTGCCGCGGTTCCTGCGGCGGCTCGGCTGCGCGGTGCTGCCGTGGGAGGAAGCCGCGCGCCTGCCCTTCGACGTCGCGGTGGCGGCGGGCCCCAGGGGCGTCGAGCGGCTCTCGGCGCCCCTGATCACGCTGCCGCACGGCGCCGCCTACCTCAAACTCGTTCCCTCGGCCACCGAACCCGGGGTCGCCGGACTGCGCCGGCAGGACGTCGCGCCCGGCGGGAAGTTGCCCGCCGCCGTGGTCATGCCGCACCGCGCCGACCTCGCGGAGCTGGCCCGCCACTGCCCCGAGGCGGTACCGCTCGCCCATGTGGTCGGGGATCCGGTGTACGACCGGATGTCGGTCAGCCTGCCGCTGCGCGACCACTATCGCGCGGCCCTCGGGCTGCGGGAGTCGGAGAAGCTGGTGGTCGTCGCGTCCACCTGGGGCGCGCGGTCCTCCTTCGGCCGGTTCGAGGCGCTGCTGCCCCGGCTGCTGGCCGAACTGCCCGGCGAGCGGTACCGCTGCGTCGTCCTGGCCCACCCGAACGTGTGGTCCGGCCACGGCGCCTGGCAGGTCAGGTCCTGGCTGAAGCGCTGCGCCCGGCTGGGCATCTGCCTGCTGCCGCCCGAGGCGGAGTGGCGCAGTGTGCTGATCGCCGCGGACTGGATCATCGGCGACCACGGGTCGGTCACCCTGTACGGCACGCTCACCCAGGCACCGATCCTGCTGGCGTCGTCACCGGCGCAGGACATCAACCCCGCCTCCCCGGCCGCCGCGCTCGCCCTCACGGCACCGGCGCTGTCCCCGGTGCACCCGCTGGTCGACCAACTCCACTACGCCGCCGCCGAGTACCGGCGCGAGGAGTACGCGGCGATCAGCGCGCGCATCACCTCCGAACCGGGGCGGTTCCACCGCAACATGCGGCGGCTGCTGTACCGGACCCTCGGGCTCGGGCAGCCCGCCCATGCGCCGGTCACCGCTGCGCTGCCGACGCCGGCGCCGTTGAGCGCCCGGCCGACGGCGGGGCAGGAGGTGCCGGCATGAGCGGCCTGGTCGTCGTACGGCTGCTGCCCGCGGACGGAGAGGCGTTCGGTGCCGCTCCGTGGGCGGGTCCGGTGCTGCGGGTACGCATGGGGTCGGCGGGGTCCGGTGCGGAGGTGATCGCCGAGGCCGGTCGAGTCCGGTCCGGGTCACGGGCGGTGCCGGAGGGCGACGAACACTACGCCGTGAACGCCGAGGCGGCCCTGGAGAACCGCCGGCTGGCCTGCGCCGACGTGCTGTACGCGGTGCGGCCACGGCCCCTGGCCGCGGCGGCGCACTGGCTGACCCGGGTGGCGGCCCGCCATCCGTCGTGCGCGCTCGCCGCGGCGCCCGTGACCGGCGGCGGCTGGCTGGCCCTGACGGGCTCGGCCGGTGGTGGCGGGAACGGCGGCGGTCCGCGGGTCGTGGCCGGCGCGGTCGGCCCCGACCAGCCGCTGCTGGCGTCCTGTCTGCACGCGTGGCTGGTCCGGGGGCGCTCACTTGCGGAACTGGAGTACGTACGGCCCCTGCGGCAGGGCACCGGGGGCGGTCCGACGGCGGCCGGCGCGTGCGCTCACTCCAGGCGGCGCGCGTCGGCGGGGCTGGTGACCTCGTAGAGTGAGCGCGCCTCGGCGAGGTACGCGCGGGCCTCGTCGCCGTCGCCCTGTTCCTGTGCGCTCCGCCCCAGCATCTCCAGGGTGCGGGCCTGCCAGTGCAGGGCGCCGGAGGCTCGGAACGCCGCCAGTGCCTCGGTCAACTCCGCCATGCCCAGAGCGTGTTGCCCGCCCTGGGCATGGGCCCGGCCGAGGAAGGCCAGGGCCCGGGTGGCGTCGTGCGGGTCGGCCACCTCGACGAGGATCCGCCGGGCCTGTTCGAAGAGCGGGACCGCCCGGACCGGATCGTCCCGGCGCAGGGCGGTCTCGCCGAGCAGGATGCCGGCGAGCGCCACGCCCCGGCGATAGCCGCACTCCTCCCAGACCCGCACGGCGAGGTTCAGGTGCCGCACCGCCTCGTCCGTGCGGCCTCCGGCCATGTGGCAGGAGCCGAGACCGAGTTGGGCCTGCCCCTCGTCACGGACGTCACCGGCGGCGCGGGCGGCTTCCAGGGACCGGGTGTACCAGACGGCGGCCTCCTCGGTGCGCCCCGCGGCGGAGAGGCCGATGGCGCCGGAGTTGAGCATCTGGCGTTCGGCCTCGGCGTGCCCGTCGGCGCGCGCGGCCTCCAGACCGATGGTGTGGGCCTCGGCCCACAGGTCGTAGTAGCGCAGCCGGAGGAACAACGGCCACATGGCGTCGACCAGTTGCCAGGCGGTGGTGTGCCAGCCCCGCCCGGCGGCCGCGCGCAGCAGGGCCATCAGGTGGTGGCGGTGGGCGTCGAGCCAGTCCAGCGCCCCCTTCTCGGTGTCGAACGGCGCGGGCGGCGAGGACGGATGGGCGTAGGTCCTCGGGAGGGTCAGCTGGGCCGGGGTGATGAGACGTTCGGCAGCGGTGGTCGTCCGCAGGTACCAGTCGGCGACACGGCGCAGCGCCTCGGCCCGGTCGTCCTCGCCGTCGTGGGACTCGGCGCGGGCGCGGGCGTGGACCCGGACGAGATCATGGAAGCGGAAGGTGTCGGGGCCGATGTCCTCGACCAGGTTGGCCTCGATCAGCTCGTCCAGCCGGCGTTCCGCCCACTGCTCGCTCTCGGCGCAGCCCGCGGCCGCCGTGCGGGTGTCGAAGGTGGGCACGGGAAGCGTGCCCAGCATGCGGTAGAGACGGGCGGCCCGCGGGTCCAGCACCGCGTACGACGCGTCCAGGGCCTTGCTCACCGTGATCTCCCCTTCCACTTCCAGTGCGGCCAGCCGGTCGGTGTCCGGCGCGAGGGAACTGGCCAGGGCGGCGATGGACTGCCGGGGGCGTGCGGCGAGGCGGGCCGCCGCCAGGCACACCGCCAGGGGGACGCCGGCGCACAGCTCCACGACCTGTTCCACGGCGGGGAGTTCACCCGCCACGCGTTCCTCGCCCACCCCGCGCGTGAGCAGCTCCAGGCCGGCGGCGGGGCCGAGCGCGTCCAGCCGGAAGAACGCCGCCCCGTCCAGGCGCAGTCCGGTCAGCCGCCGTCTGCTGGTCACGACCACGAGGGCGCCGGAGCCCCCGGGCAGCAACGGCCGGATCTGCGCCGCCGTGAAGGCGCTGTCCAACATGACGGCGACGCGCATCCGGGCCGTCACCGACCGCCACAGCGAGGCCTGTTCGGCCAGCCCGACGGGCGGGGAGGCGACACCGAGGGCCCGCAGGAACTGCCCGAGGACCTCGGCCGGGTCCGCGGGGCCCTCCGCCGCGTGGCCGTACAGGTCGGCGTACAACTGACCGTCGGGGAAGGCCGCTTCATGGGTGTGCAGCCAGCGGGAGACCAGGGCGGTCTTGCCGATCCCGGCCGGACCGTTGACCACGATCAGCGCGGGCCCGGCCTGCGCGTCGCCCTCACCGGCCAACAAGTCGTCGAGTCGCGCGAGTTCGGCTGTGCGGTCGGTGAAATGATGGGGTACTGGGAGGAGTTGCCGGGGAACGGGTAACGACTCCTTCGCCGGCATGTGGACGTGGACGTCACGGGCCTGGACCACCGGGCCCGCGAAGGTGCCGCTCGAAATGCTGTTCCCGACTCCGCCGTCCCGCCCGGCCTCTCCCGTCGCTCCCATCCGTTTCTCCCCCGCCCGTTGTCCTATTCACCGGTCACCCAGCTCTGCCCTGACACGGCACGCCGTATTCGGCACGGGGAACATTCCGGCCATGGCGGCATCCCGTGGCGCTCTTGAAGACGGCGCGTCCACCCCGCACAGTGGAGGGGTTGGACGAACGGGACGGGGGAGGATGTCGCACATGGATCCGGTATCGGTGGGGCTGCTGACGGCTCTGGCGGGAGGGGCCGGCGGGGAGCTGGGCCGGCAGGCGTGGACGGGGCTCGGGGAGCTGGTGCGGCGTCCGTTCCGGCGTGCCGGAGCGCCGGACGGGGCGCGTGTGCCGGACGGACCGGGAGATGCGGACGGGTCCGGAGAGGCGGAGCTGGCCAGGCTGGCCCGGGACCCGGGCGACGCGGCGGCCGCGCGGGCGTTGAGCGCCGTGCTGGCGGTGCGGGCCGCGGCCGACGCGGAGTTCGGGGAGCGGCTGCGGCGGTGGGGCGAGTCCGCCCGGCGGGTCTCCCTCACGAGCGGGGACGTCCACAACTCCATCTCGGGCGGCACGTTCTCGGCGCCGGTCATCCAGGGGCGCGACGTCACGGCCACCTTCGGCACACCCTCGGCCGACGGCTGATCGCCACCGGTCGGGCACCGCTGCCGACCAGGGGTTTTCCACCGTAGGTCACAGGTTGCCTGCGGATTCGGCAAGAGCCGGGCAACGGCTGCGCCAGAGGCCACAAAACAATGGCAAAGGGGGCTGGGAGCCGGTCTGCCGCGCGTGCGAGGGTGCGTGACATGAGCACAGAGCACGTCCTCGACCACCGGCCCGACGGGCACATACGCGCGCGCGTACGCGAGAGCGCGAGCAAGGTGCCGGAGGTCACCGTCTACTTCTGGATCGTCAAGGTCCTCACCACCGGCATGGGCGAGACCGCCTCCGACCTCCTGGCGCGGGTGCTGGGCCCGATTCCCGCGGTCGGCCTCGGCGGCCTCGCGTTCGTCGCCGCCCTCGTGCTGCAGTTCGCCGTCCGCCGGTACGTGGCCTGGATCTACTGGACGGCCATCGTCATGGTGAGCGTGTTCGGCACGATGGCCGCGGACGTGCTCCACGTGGGCCTCGGTGTGCCGTACACCCTGTCCACGCCGCTCTTCCTCGTCGCGCTGGCCGCGGTCTTCGCCCTCTGGTACGCCGCCGAGCGGACCCTGTCGATCCACACCGTGCGCACCCGCCGGCGGGAGTCCTTCTACTGGGCGGCCGTGCTCGCCACCTTCGCCCTGGGCACCGCGGCGGGCGACCTCACCGCGACCGTCGGCCTCGGATACCTGGGCTCGGTCGTCCTGTTCGCGGTCGCCATCGCGGTCCCGGCCCTCGCCCACCGCGGCGGCCTCCTCGGCGCGGTGACCGCCTTCTGGGCGGCGTACGTCATCACGCGCCCGCTCGGCGCCTCGCTCGCGGACTGGATGGCCGAACCGACCGGGCGCGGGGGCCTCGGC
The DNA here is from genome assembly GCF_030269125.1 of Streptomyces hygroscopicus subsp. hygroscopicus. GTDB lineage: Bacteria > Actinomycetota > Actinomycetes > Streptomycetales > Streptomycetaceae > Streptomyces > Streptomyces hygroscopicus_C. Next base: position 40,065 of record NZ_BSSM01000001.1, read on the forward strand.
TGGGGGCTGGGCCCGGTCACCCTGTCGTGGACCGTGGCGATCGTCGCGTTCGTGGCGTTCTTGGCGGTGTCGCGGCGGGACAGCAGGTGACGGGTCGCCAGGACCGGTGACGGAGCAGGCCCCGTGGGACACGTCCCACGGGGCCTGCCCGCTGTCGCGGCGGCTGGGGGTCAGCGCGTCGCTCCCGCGCGGAAGCGCCGGTACAGGGCCGCGCCGCCGACCAGCGAGGCCGCGCCGGCGAAGGCGGCCGTGAGCGTGCCGTCGGCGCCGGTGTGGGCAAGGGTGCCCGGCGGCTGGTGGACGGCCGCGGACGGCTCCGGCACCGGGCGCGTGGGCGGCACGTGCGGCCGGGCCGGGTGCTCGGCGCGCGGCGGGGTGCCGCGCGGGGGCGTCACCGGCTGCGTGGCGTGGGTGCTCGACGTGTTCTCGGAGTGGTTGCCGAAGACGGGGTTGAGGAGCCCCACCACGTTGACGCTGTCGCCGCTGACGTTGACCGGCAGGTCGATCGGCAGGTGGATGCCGTTGCCGGACACGGCGCCCGGTGAGCCCTTCTCCGCCGAGGCGGCCGTGGCCCCGCCCCCGGTCTTGGTGCCGCCTCCGGTGTTGGCGCAGCTGTTGCCCATCGCGGGGTTGAGCAGCCCCACCACGTCCACGGTGTCCCCGCACACGTTCACCGGGACGTGTACGGGGAGCTGGATCCCGTTGCCGGAGATCAGCCCCGGCGAGCCGACCGCGGCGCCGTCCGCCGTGGAGTCGGCGTACACCGGCCCCGCCACAGCGATCGCACCCGAGGCGGCCGCGAGGGCGATCACACCGTTTCGGGTAACCCGTTTCATAGGTTCCCTGCCTTCCAGACTTGATCGCGGGCACTCGCCCGCACGGAGGTAAACGGCGGGAAAAACCGGTGAGTTATGGCTTGTCAATCTTTCGGCCGGTATATGCCACGAACGCTGTCCTCCGCGGGCTCGGCTGTTGATGTCTTGTCGCACGAGGACCACCACCGCGGCGAGGCCGGGCGGGGCGGCGGTGCTGCCTGCTCGGTCCGGTTACACGGGGGAGCGCTTCAGGGCTCGTACGTGAAGGAGAGGCCGTTGCTGGTCCCGCCCGGTGAGTGCACGGTGACGGTGAGGGTCCCCGCCGGTCCGGCCGGAGAGGTGGCGACGACCTGGTCGTCGGAGATCGGGGCGAAGGAGGCCGCCGGGCCGGCCCCGAAGGAGACGTCGTCGATGAAGGTGAGACCGCTCCCGGAGATGAGGACACCGGTTCCCCCGGAGGTCGGTCCGTGGTCGGGGGCGATGCTGGTGATATGCGGGACCGGAACATAGATGTAGTAGGGGTTGCCCTGGTCGGACGGGCTGCTGCCACCCGGTGTGGTGACGGTGACGACGACCGTTCCGGTCCCCGGGGGAGCGGTGACCGTGATCTCGTTGTCCGAGGTCACGGCGAGGTTTGTGCCGGTGCCGGGGCCGAACGTGACCGAGTTGGTCAGCGACAGGTCAGTGCCGTAGATCGTGACGGTGTTCCCCCCTGCCACCGGCCCCAGGCCGGGGTCGACGCTGTTGACGACCGGCGCGGGGACATACGTGTAGCCGACCGCGTTACTGACACCGTTCGCGGTGGTCACCCTGACATCGACCAACCCCGCCGCATGCTGCGGCGCCACAGCAGTGATCTGACCATCACCATCCACCGTGAACACAGCCGCCACACCACCGAACGAAACCAACGTCGCACCACTGAACGCCGAACCCGAGACAACCACCGCGTTCCCACCCGCAGTCGGACCCTCAACAGGAACAAGACCCGTGATGTGAGGGGCAGGAACGGAGACGTACGTATAGCCGACCACGTTGCTGGTGCCCCTCGGAGTGGTCACGGTGACGTCGACCGAACCCGCCGCGTGTTGCGGCGCGGTGACGGTGATCTGACCATCACTGTCCACCCTGTAGACAGCCGCCGCACCACCGAACGAGACCCTCGTCGCACCGGTGAACGCGGAGCCCGAGACGACCACCGCGTTCCCACCCGCCGTGGAACCCTGAACGGGAGCGAGGGCCGTGATTTGAGGGGCGGGAGTGGAGACGTACGTGTAGACGAGGCCGTTGCTGATGCCCCCCGGTGTCGACACCGTGACCGTGACCGGCCGTGTCCCCGGCGGCGCGATGGCGGTGATCTGCGTGCTGCTCACGACGCTGAAGGACGCCGACGTCGTCCCGAACCGCACCGACGTCGCGCCCGTGAGAGCCGTGCCGGTGATGGTGACCGGATTCCCGCCCGTGGTAGGGCCCTGGTCGGAATTGAGGGCGCTGATCACCGGAGTCATGGAGGGCCCTTTCGTGTGTGCCGACTGCGGTGCGCCCCGGCCGGAGCCGGGGCACGGTGACCGGCACGGCCCTGTAGAGGTGAAGTACCGGAGAACCATCGGGAGTGCGGGGAGTCGTGGTCAGGTGACAGTGAGCGTGGCCGACCCGGCCTCCACGTTCGTACCTCCCGGAGTGGTGACCGCGATCCAGTAGGTTCCCGCGGCGAGAGCGGGCGCAGTGATCAGGATCTCTCCGTCGCCGATGGGCACGAGGTCGGTGCCGGGCGTCCCGCCGGTGGTGGTGCCCGTGAGGAAGAACTCCACGCCGCTGGCCTCGCCCAGGAAGTTGCCGGTCACATCGACCGAGCGGGGCAGGTCGACGGCCGCGCTCGTGGCGGGGTTCGCGGCTGTCGGGGCGGGAGGGTTGTAGTAGGTGAACTGGGCGTTGCTGGTCACGGGGCTGGTGCCACCGAGGTTGGTGACGGTGACGTCCACCGTCTCGGTGGCCGTCACGAAGGTGCCTCCGGTCGGGGGGATGCAGGTGATCAGGGTGTCCCCTGTCACGGAGAAGCCCGTCGTGCCCGGGTTGCTGGTGCCGAAGCTGACGTCCGTCGCCGACGCTCCCGCGAAGCCGGTCCCGATGATGTTCGTCGGCGTCGTGGGGGTGACGATCCCGGTGGTGACGCTCAGCGAATCGCACACCGGGGCGGCGATGTCGTAGAAGGTCAGGCTGTTGCTGCTTGAGTTGGTGCTCGGGATGGTCACCGAGACCCTGTACACGCCGGCGCCGGTCAGGGTCGGGACGGTGGTGGTGACCGTGGTGGCGGTGGCGACGGTGCCGTTGACCACGATCGTCTCCGACGCGGCGGCGAAGTTCACCCTCACGGTGGAGCCGACCGCGGTGAAGCCACTGCCGGTGATCGTCAGAGCGTCCCCGGTCCCGCCCCGGTTGCCGTCGGTTGCCGTGTTGACTGCGGTGATGCTGGCCATACTGCGTTCCTCTTCTCAGCGGGTCCTTGAGCCGCGGCACAAGCCGGCGCCAGGAGTGCCGAGGCGTCAGCTGAAGGATCCGTCTCCCCACCAGGGTGCCCGTCACGACGTCGCGAGCTGGGGCCGTACGGTCCCAGTCGGCTGCCTCGCTCCCCAGCGGAGGGATGGGCGGCCCAACTGGTTGGTACTTGCAGTACGCCAGCAGGGTGACCGTGAATCAAGAGGAGGTGACGCGGCATCACCCGTATGGCCCTGCGTACGAACCGCGTGCGGCACCGGCGACGCCTCCCGGTGAGCGACGGGGAGCGGCACCGGCTCCGTTCGGATCGAAACCAGGGGTCTCGGCGGACTGACGCCCTTTCACCCTGCGTCGGACCGCCCTCCCCCGATAGGATCGACAGGTGATCGAACTGGCTGAAATGATCAGTGAGTTGGGCCAGGAGCTGAACGACGCCCTGACCCGGGGCCCGTCCGGTGTCGTGCGGTTCGAGCTCGGGCCCGTCGAGGTCGAGGCGGACGTCGTGGTGAGCCGCAAGGGCGGCGCGAACGGCAAGGTGCGGTTCTGGGTGGTCGAGGCGGGCGCCGAGGGCGGAGTGGAGTCCTCGCGCACCCATCGGATCCGCCTCACCCTGCACCCGGAGCTGGTCGCCCCGGACGGGACACACGTGAAGGTGCTGATCTCGGGGGAGGAAGAAGAGGGAGAACGCTGACACAGGCGCCGAGGCGGTACGGTCGCCGCGCTGTCCCAACACCCTGACGTGGGGGGACGGGTGGTCGTACGCTGGTCGGCACCGTCAGTGGGAACGGACGGCGACAGGTGGCGATCGGAGGTCACGGGGGTGGAAGGGCGGAACCCAGCGCGGGTACGCAACGAGTTGGTGGCCAAAGTCGTCGACGTGCTCCAGGGATCGGCCACCCTGCGGCACCCGACCAGTGCCGAGCTGCTGGTGACCATGCTGAGCCAGGAACTGGGCACGTCCGTCGAGCCGTTGCAGAACAGGGCGCTGCGCCCGTATCTGCTGCAGCTCGTGGAGGTGTGCGCGCGGATCCCCGACGGGCTGCCCTGCCTGGTGCGCTGCCTCGGTTATGTGGAGGAGCAGTCCGTCACCGTGCTGGCGCTGCACCGCCTGGTGGACGAGTGGGAGGCGGTCGACTTCTTCGACGGCGCCGATCTGCACCCGCTGCGCCCCGACCTGATGGAACTGCGCTCCGCGGCCACGCTGGCCGCGATGGCGCGCCGGGCCAGCCGCTCGCGCACCCAGGAGCTGCCCGCCTGGTGCGACACGGGCTGGGCGGTGTTCTTACGCCTGGCCGGCGGCAATTCGGCGGCGCGGGAGCTGCCCGTGAGCATGGCGTTCCTGTCGCTGGCCGCCGACCAACTGGTCGAGGACGGGCTGCGCGAGGCCGCCGAGCGGCTGCGCCGCTGGAACCGCGGGCAGGCCCGCACGTGGGGCTTCGAGGACCAGATGGCGGAGTGGCAGCGCGACAGCCTCACCGATCAGCCGGCCTCGCTGATGCCCGCCTATCTGATGATCCAGTTCGAGCCGGACGGCGTCGACCCCGACCGGTACTACCTCTCGCACTGGCGCCAGTCGGACGCCGACAGCTGGCACCCGGTGCCGGGCGAGACACTCCATCTGCACCGCGACGACCTGCCGGCCGAGGTGGACACGCTCATCGAGCAGACCGAGGAGCGCTGGTCGGACCTGCGGCAACCGGTCGTACTGGAATTCATCCTTCCGTGGGAGCTGCTGGGGGAACCCGTCGAGTGGTGGCACAAAGAGGCGGACTCCGACTCGCCCACCCCCCTGGTGATGGACTACACGGTCCTCGTGCGCAGTTTCGAACGCCTGCGCAAGGCCGCGTGGCACCGCCCCTGGCACAACAAGTGGCGCCAGTTCAAGGAGCGTCCGGCGGAGACGCACTCGTACTGGAACCGCCCCGGCCACTCGCACTTCCATCTGGAGCGGGAGCTGAAGGAGGACGAGCAGGCCGTCTGTCTGGTGCTCAGCGAGCCGCCGGGCACGGACTCGGCCACCAGCCGCCAGGAGTATCTGGCCGGGCTGAGGGCGGGTGTTCCGGCCATGATCTGGCACCGCGGCGACTGCGCGGATCCCGCCTTCAAGGAGGCGGTGGCCGAGATCGTGCAGGACCGGGGGCTGGCCGGGCTGCTGGAGCGGACCGGACGTTGGCGCAAGGAGGCACTGGCCATGGGGCCGGAGGGGTGGGACAACCATGTGGGGCGCCATCTGGCGATCCTGCTCGACGATCCGGAGCGCAAGCCGGAGCCGCCGGGGCCCGCTCTCACGCCGGTGAAGCCGTGAGGCGGCCGGCCGGGTCCGTGTGTCCACCAACCGTCCTCGAGAGGTGAGTGGGGGTGCCCGACATGCACCGGCGTGATTCCACCGGCCCGCGTCCGCTCCGAATCCGCCACCCTGCTTCCGCCATGCTGCGCCGTACACCGCCCGCGTGCTTCCGTGCGTCCTTGCTTCGGGGGTGGTCGCGCTGCGAGGCTTGGTTCGTGGATGTCACGCATGCCTGGAGTCTGCGGGACTCCACCGCCCTCTCACCGTCACTACGGCGCCTTGAGAGCACCCATGCACGATGACGACGAACAGCGACCGGCGAAGGCCGAGCGGGCCCGCCGGGAGGCCGCCCGCGTGCTGAGCCGCCTCGGCCGGGCGGCCGGGCGGCACCCCGTGGAGGCGGTGCTCGTCGTCGACGCGCATCCCACGATGCGGGTGTGGGACGGCCCGGTCGGGGGCGATCTCGTCGACGAGCTGGAGCGGGCCGGCCAGTTCACCCGGGTGCGGGTGGTGCGGCTGCTGGGGACCGACGAGACGACTCCGGCGCAGGTGCGCGCCGAGGAGCCGCTCGGCTCGGCCGCGGGCGCGCGCCGGGTGGTACTGGTGCTGACCGACGGCATCGCCACCGGCTGGCGCCTGGGCACCGTGCATCCGCTGCTGCGCGAATGGGGGCGCGCGCACCCGGTCGCCGTGGTGCACCTGCTGCCCCCGCATCTGTGGTTCCGCACCGGGCTCGACGTGTACCGGATGCGCATCCGCTCCCCGCGTCCGTGGACCCCCAACAGCGCCTGGCGCTGGGCGGAGCGCGAGGCTCCGGCCGGTGCGCAGGACATCGGGGAGGCCGGCGCCGAGGCGGAGGCGGCCGTCCCCGTCGTCGTCCCCGTGCTGGCGCTGTCCGAGCGGTGGGCGGCCGCGCTGATCCGGCTGGTGTCGGGTGCCGAGCCGCAATGGCTGGACCTGTCCGCCGTACAGGCGCGGGAGTGGAAGAGCAGGCCCGACGCGGCGCGTGCGCTGCCCTGGGCGCAGGACGTGCCCGACCCGTACAGCCCGGTGCCCGCGGCCGAACGCGTCTCCGATTTCCGGGCGGCGGCCAGCCCCACCGCCTTCACGCTGGCGACCCGGCTGGCCGCCGCGCCGCTGAGCCTGCCCGTCATCCGGGCGCTCGTCGCGGCCACCCCGGACGCGGCCCCGGTGCACGTCTCCGAGCTGTTGATGAGCGGTCTGGTGCGGACCGTACCGGCGCAGGGTGACGGGCCCACGGACGTGGTGTTCGACTTCGCGCCCGATGTCCGCGAGGAGCTGCTGGCGCTGGGGCGCCGCAGCGCGACCGCGCGGGTGCTGTACGACGTCCGGGGGTTATTGGCCGGGGACGAGGCGACCCGTTCCCTGCTGCCGTCTCCCGACGAACCGCTGGACACGCTGGCGATGCCCAGCGTCACCAGCCGCAACATCACCTTCTTCCGGGTGGAGCTGACCGCGCTGCGCGCCCTGTCCGGGCGGTACGACCAGCGCGCCGCGATGTTGGCCAAGGTGCTGAGCTGGCACGATCGGCGCTACGCAGTCAGCCTGGAAAAGTTCAGCCTGGAAAAGATGCGACGCACATCCACGGGATCCGCGCCGCCCGCCTCGGCCTCCGATGCGGACGGACCCGCCGCCGAGCCGGAATCCCGGACCGTTTCCGAAGGAGCCTCATCGATGCCGACACCGCCTCAGGAGACCGTGGAGGGAGAGCGCACCACACAGCCGCGCGTCTGGGGGAACCTGCCGCCGCGCAACCCCAACTTCACCGGTCGCAGCGGGTTGCTGGAGCTGCTCGACCAGCGGCTGCGGGAGGGCACCACCACGGTGCTGCCGGAGGCGATCCACGGCATGGGCGGCGTCGGCAAGACCCAGCTCGCGATCGAGTACGCCTACCGGCACCAGTCCGAGTACGACATCGTGTGGTGGATCCCCTCCGAGCGGCCCGGCCAGATCGGCCAGGCCCTGGTGGAACTGGCCCAGCGGCTGGGCCTGGTGACCACCACCGAGGCCAACATCGCGGGCCCCGCCGTCCGCGAGGCGCTGCGCGAGGGCCGGCCGTACTCGCGCTGGCTGCTCATCTTCGACAACGCCGACAACCCCGAGCAGGTGCGCCACTACTTCCCGCAGGGCGGCCACGGCACCATCCTCGTCACCTCCCGCAACCGGCGCTGGGGGCAGGTGGGCGGCTCCCTCGAGGTGGACGTCTTCACCCGTGAGGAGAGCAAGGAGCTGCTGCGCCGTTCGGGACCGCCGCTGCGCGAGGAGGAGGCCGACGCGCTGGCCGAGGCGCTCGGCGATCTGCCGCTGGCCCTCGAACAGGCCGCGGCCTGGCGGGCCGAGACAGGGATGCCGGCGTCCGAGTACCTGCGGCTGTTCGAGAACAAGCGCATGGAACTGCTGGAGGTGGCCCCGCCGCCGGACTACCAGCTCCCGGTCGCCGCCGCGTGGAACGTGTCCCTCGACCACCTGGAGACCCGCAGCCCCGCGGCCCTGCGCCTGCTCCAGCTGTGCTCCTACTTCGCGCCCGACCCGATCTCCCGCTCGATCTTCTCCGGCCTCGGCAACAGCAGCATCTTCCCTGAGCTGGACGCCGCGCTGAACGACCCGATGCGGCTCGCCCGCGCCATAAGAGAGGTCAACCGGTACTCGCTCGCGCGGATCGACCACCGGACGAACTCCATCGAGATGCACCGCCTGGTCCAGCTGGTCCTCAACAACCGTATGTCGCCCGAGGAGCAGGCGCGGATGCGGCACGGGGCGCACACCCTGCTGGCGGCCGCGGACCCCAAAACGCCGTCCGAGCCCACGAGTTGGCCGCGATACGCGGAGCTGTACAGTCATGCCATCGCCGCTGACGCGATCCGGTCCGACCAGCCCTGGGTACGGCAACTGGTCAGCAACATCGCCAAGTACCTGTACTGGTGGGGCGATCACGAGGTGGCGCTCGACTTCTCCGAGCAGGCATGGAAGTCCTGGCTGGACATCTTCGGCGAGGAGGACCAGCAGACCCTCCTGATGGGGCAGTGGCTCTGCTTCATGTACTGGGTGGTGGGCCGGTTCGACGACGCGGCGCGGCTGGTGAACCACCTCAGGGAGGTGTACGAGCGCACCGCGCCGGCGGACGGCGAGGACACACGGGAAGACGCGATCGACACACTCCAACTGGAGGCGGCCGTAAAGCGTGTGGAGGGCAGGTTCGCGGCCGGCGCCGAGCTGGACCGGATCGCGTACGACCGAGCGCACCGCGCCTTCGGCGAGGACGACCCGACCACACTCAGCGTCTCGCACAATCTCTGTGTGAGCCTGCGCCTGATGGGCGACTTCAACGGCGCACTCGAACTGGACCGGCAGGTCCTGGCCCTGAAACTGCGGCTCTTCGGACGGGAGGACCGGCGGACCCTGCACTCCGAGCACCACGTCGCCATCGACACCCGCGAGACCGGGGACTACATCGGAGCGCTCACTCTTCAGGAGTCCGTGCTCAACGCCTACGAGAACGTGTTCGGCCCGAACAACCCGGCCACGGTCGAGGCCAAGCGCCAGCTCAGCGAAGCATCCCGCAAGGCGGGTGACCACGTCCGATCGCTGGAGCTGGCCACCGAGGCACACGCCCACTTCACCCGCCGTTACGGCGAGACCCACCCCCAGTCGCTCGCCTCCGCGCTGGCCCTGTCGATCGCGCTGCGCCAGAACGGCGACCTCCAGGCGGCACGGACGAGGGGTCTCGCAGCGTGCGAGGGCTACCGGCAGATCTACGACCCGCACCACCCGCACGTCCTGTCCGCGGATGTCGACCTCGCCGTCACCCTGCGGCTGCTCGGCCGGCCCGAGGAGGCACGACGCCTGGACGAGGCCGCGCTCCGCTCGCTCACCGACCGGCTTGGCGCGGCGCATCCCCTGTCCCTGGTCTGCGCCATCAACCTGGCCAGTGACCTGGCCGCCCTGAGCCACCACGAGGAGGCGCGGCGTCGCGGCGAGGAGACACTGGTCCTGTGCCGGGAGTCCTTCGGCGAGGACCATCCGACCACGCTGGCCTGCGCCGCCAACCTGTCCCTCGACCTCGACGCGACCGGTGCCGAGGCCGATTGCAGGGCGCTGCGCGAGGACACCCTGATCCGCATGGAGCGCGTCCTCGACGCCCCGCGCCTCCAGGCGGACTCGGGGACCCGGCACCCGGCGACCGTGCAGTTCCGGGAGCGGGAGCGGGCCAACTGCGACATCGATCCATTGCCGCTGTAACGGGGAGTGGGGGCTCTGTCCTGCCGCAGGCCCCCACATCAGCGTGTTCCGGATCAGAGTGTCCCGGCGAATTCGGTTCTCCGCCTCATGACCCCAGCCAGGCCGCCAGCCGTACAGGATCCGCGCGGCGGCCCGTCATCGCCGCTATGGCGTCCTGTACCGCGCGGGCGCGCTCGGGGTGGTGGAGGAGAAGGCCGGCGGCGGCTTGCTGGGCCGGCTCCGCCGCGAGGGTGCGGCCGAGTCCCGGCCAGGCGGAGACGGGTGCCCCCTTGTCCGACAACCGGGCGATGAACGCGGCGCGGGCTTCGGCGCGTTCCCCGAGGATCAGCCGCACCTCGGCGGTGTCGGCGCCGTCGACACCGCCGGGGCGCCGCCAGGGTCCATCGGGTTCGCTGAGGTGGTACCGGGCGAGGACCGCGGTGCTGTCCGAGAAACCTGCCTCCGCGTCGGGGACCAGGAGGGGTTCGGCGGCAAGGGCCGACGGCGGCCGGGGGGCGCCCTGCTGCCAGGCGCGGACGGTTTCCTCGACGGCCTTCGCCGGGGGGCGCAGATGGTGGACCCGCCAACGGGCGTGATGGTCCGTCGCGGCCTCCCGGGCCAGGCGCAGCGGCGTCGCGGGGACCTCTTCGGTCAGCCACGCGGCACAGCGGTCGGCCAGGCGCTCGACCACGTACCGCCCGAGCGGGGTCAGCCGCTCGTGTCCGTGAACGGAATTGATCGTGGCCCATACCTGGGTGCGCCAGAGCGCGAACTCGAAGTGGGCGAGGGGGGCGTAGGCCGGATCGGCGGTATACCGGTGACTGCGCCAGAAGCGGGTCACGCCGAGGAAGGCGTAGATGCCCTGGAGCAGTCCGCCGAGTGGGCGGGGATCGTCGCGCCACGGGGCGTAGAACAGGGTTTCGGGTGCCTCGGGGGCCGTCGGCGCCTCGATCAGCGGCTCCAGGTGCATCAGCCCGCCGAGCTTGGTGTGCTGGAACTCGTGCACGAGGGTGGCGGCGAGTTGGGCGACGTCGTCCGGCCGGGACGCGGTGACGCCGCCGAAGGCATCACCGGCCGTGCTGCTATGCGGCCGAAACCTTTCTCTCACGGGGGTCGGCGCCACCGACACGAGGCCCCGGCGCATCGCCTCGGCAGTACCCGGGTCATCCCGGAGCAGTACCTCCCAGGCCGCGGTGAGCGACGACTCCCAGTACGCCGCCTCAGCCGGGGGCAGCAGGCGGGGCTCGCTCGGGCGGGGGAACGTACGGTAGGGGTCCAGCTCCTCCAGCACCAAGGTCTTCGCCCTGGCCCCTGCCCCCAGCGTCATACGGCGTACCGGCATCCAGTCACGCGCGCGCCGCTCCGGGTCGGCGGGGACCGCTACCTCGCCCCCGGCGCCGATGACCCGGACCCGACCGTCACGCCCGGTGACCAAGGCGGCGTCCCACGGCTTGCGGTCAGCGAGGACCGCGCAGCCCAGCGTGGGCAGGTGCACCCGGCCGCGACGCATGGGAACGGTGATGTCGAAGTCCAGCCCGGCCCGTGCCGCCGCGGCGGCCGCGAGCGCGGCCAGATGCCCGAGGGCGACCCAGTGCGGCGCGTCCTCATAGGCCCGTCCCCTGACGCGGCGCACCGCGAGCGACACCCACATGCCGGTGTTCGGGGACATCAGCAGTTCCTCACACGCCTCGGGAGCGTGTCGCTGGGCGCGTTCCAGCAGGTCCCAGCCCTGGGCGAAGAAATCCACGCCGTCCGGGCCCACACCGTCCCCGGAGACTCCGTTACGCAGTGCTCTCAGCAACAGGAGCCGGCGGCTGCGCTCCGCGCGCAGCAGTTCCGCTATGACCGTGCCGTCGCCCTCACCATGCGCGAGATCCCTGAGACCGGCTGCCGAGAGCCGGTGGTACGACGGTTGTTCCCCCGTCGTCGTGGCGTCAGCGGCCACGTGTCCCCCACAGCACCCTGCTGATCACCTCGTCGCTCAGTCGAGGCGGGAGCCGCCGGGGCCGCCGTAGGACACCGCGATGGCCTGCGGGCCGTCGATGTGGTGCAGCAGATTCTCCAGGGACTCGGTGAACGCCCCGCCGTCCAGGGAGCGCAGCGCTTCGAGGGAGACGCCCGAGAGATCGACGAGACCGGACTCCACGGCAGGCATCGGATGCTCCATGGCTGCCAAGTCCCCTCCCGTGTCTGTCAGTTATGCACTATCGATGTATCAACCAGCATGACCCAGCACCGCACGCCCCGCAACCCTGCGGCGTTCCGGCGCCGCGAGATCGAGTCAGGCGCGAAACCGGGCGAGCCTGACCGCCGCGCCGTCCACCCGGTCGACTTCGGGCGAAGGACCTTCCAACAGCCGTACCGCCTCCAGCAGTTGATCGAGCGTGCCCGGATAGCGCAGACAGGTGCGCACGATACCGTAGACGTCCATCCGCAGCCGGGGATCACGGGGGCTGTTGGCCGCCACCCGGTCGCTGATGCTGTCCAGTACGAGACCCAGGCCGTTGCCGCTGCGCAGTGCCGGCACGGCGGTCAAGGCGTCGACCAGCTCGGCGAGTTCGCGCAGCGGCAGGTCGGAGGGGAGCCCCGCCAGACCGACGAGCGGGCGGTGCCCCTCGACGCCGTCGGCGGTGCCGAGCGCGGCGCGCGGGGGCAGACCGGCGTACCGCTGGAACCACTCCGCCTCGGCGTCCGTGAGCGACTCGTACCACCGCTCCACCCGCCGCGCCGCGAGCCTGCCGAGGCCGTCGGACCGGTGGTGCGCGCTCACCACGCCGATCACCGCGCCCCCGCACCAGACGGCCGCGCCCGACATGCCCTCCCAGGGGGAGCGGTGCGGCTCGGTGTCGGCGGGCGGTGCGGCGACGGCCAGTTCCAGGGTGCCCTCGCGCCGGTTGGACAGGACCGAGACGGTGCCGGTGGCGTGGCAGGAGTCCCGGAACCGGCCCGGCGCGTCGCCGTCCGCGCGCAGCTTGAACCGCGGGAACCCCATCGCGCTGAAGGACAGCACCACGTCCGCGTCGGGCACGGCGGCATAGCGCGGCGGCGCGATGCCGGTACGGTCCTCCGGTACGCGCTCGATCTCCAGCAGCGCGACATCGGCGGCCCCGGCCTCCAGCGCGACCCGTGCGGGGGCGCTCCACTCCCCCGGCCGGTCGGCGTCGAACCGTACCCGCGCGGACGCGGCTCCCGCGACGACATGAGCGGCCGTCAGCACCCACCCGTCCCCGACGCGGTATCCGGACCCCCGGCGCCCCGGGTTCCCCTCCACCAGCACCTCGGCGACCCGCGCCGCGTCCAGCCCCTCTTCCCCCGGTCCCCTCACGTCCGTCCCCTACCCCTCGGACCCCGGGGGTACGCGGCTCGGGCGGCACCGGCAGGCTCCGGTGACCCGACCGCCGCGCCCGTCCCCGAACACGACCGAGGGCCGACCCCGGATGTCTCCGAAGCCGGCCCTGATCCACGACTCTCTCGAGTCGGGACGACAGGATCTGAACCTGCGACCCCTTGACCCCCAGCGGTCGAACGGACGTCTGACCGATGCTCACCGATCCCTATCGCGCAGGTCAGGGCCTGTCCCGTCCAACCGGCATGACGCCTGATGCCACCTCATGAAATCCAGTCCATGAGAGGCGCGTGAGAAGCAGCAGCGCGAGCGGGAGTACCCAGGTGACTTGCCGCACATGCCCGCGTGTAACGATGTTCCGCTTCCTCCGGAGTCCCCGTGGGTCGAAGAGTGGCCCGTCGTCCGGGCCAGGGGCGGAGTCGGGCCGCCACCAGCGTGCGTCTCCGGTAACCTGCCGCAGGGCTCAGGCGTCCGTCCAGGTGTGTCCGGCGCGCTCCAGTCGTCCTCGACCCGCTGCCAGGTGGGTCAGGGTGCGGGGAAGATCGCTCAGCGGCTCGCAGAGGGCCCGAACCACCAGGTCCAGGCCGGCTGGCGGTATCCCGCGGGGGGCCAGCAAATCGGCGAGGAACACCAGGAAGTCCGTGAAAACGCGCGGGTCGTCGACGAAGACACCGGCGGCGAGGAAGTCCACCAGGAACCCCAGGTCCTCGACAGCGTCCTCATGCCGCTCGCCGGCACATCGCCGCATCGGCGGGAAGCATCGGCGCAGGTGGTCGACCAGGTGCCGCAGAAGATCACCGCGGCGGCTGACGAGTTGGGCGTACTCCCCGTCAGCCAGGTGGTCCACTGCGGGCGCCCCGGTCAGCGGCGGCGGCCATTGCTCCGCCAGCAGGTCAGCGGCGTCCACCGCGGTGCGCGCGTACAGGTCGGCACCCAGCGCACGAGCCCAGATACCGTCCGGCCCGAAGCCGGCCCCACCGGCCAGGACCGGTACCCGCGCCAGTCGGCACGCCTCGATCGTGCGGTATATCCGGGGCAGGCGCACCGCCAGCATGCACGACAGGGCGACCAGATCAGAGCCGTTCTGATGCAGATACGAGATCAGGTGTGCGGTGGGTACACCGGCACCGAGGAACCGTACCGCGAAGCCGCGCAGCCGTAGCACCTCCGCAACGATATGGGCGGGCAGGGTGTGCCATTCGCCGTCCGGACAGGCCACCGCCACGCTCCCGAGAGGGTGGTCGGGGACCACGGTCACGGCGGCGAGTGCGGCGACGGCCCGGTTGCTGACATGGGTGGCCGCGTGTTCCTGGGCCACACTCCACTCGTTGGTCACCCAGCGCTCGCCGACCGCTGCCTGGGCGGGTGCGATCAGGTCGAGCAGCACGTCCTCGGCGCCGACGCCGCGGGCGAGAAGGTCCAGGACGAGCGCCACGGCGGCCGTCTCGTCCGCTCGGGCCAGGTGGTCGTCGAAGGCCGTGCGAACACTCTCGATGGGGTCGGAGCGCTCGGCGGTCACCGCGGCCGCTCCACGTCCGCTGACGGCGCAAGGGCGGGGGCCTGCACGGCGAGAACGGCAAGGTCGTCGTGGTCGGCTCCGGCCAGCCACTGTCCGGTGCGCAGGTCGATCCGCTCGGCGACCGCGCCGGCCGGCATGCCGAGGCAGGCGGCCAGGTCGCGCATCAACCGCCGTTCGCCGTACATCTCCTGCTCCGTCGGCCCACCGCGCGCCTCGGTCACACCGTCGCTGTACAACAGCAACAGTTCGCCGGCTGCCAGCCGGATCTCCGTCTGGTGGAAGTCCGGGTCGGGCAGGGCGCCGACCAGCGTCCCACCGATGTGCACCTCGTCCACCCTGCCGTCCTTGCGCAGCACCAGTGGTGGCACATGCCCGCCACCTGCAAGCACGACGACCAGCGCGCCGTCTCGCGCCGAACCGACGGACCCCGTCACCAGTGTCGTGAAGGGAGTGGGATCTCCCTCCCAAAGCGCCTCATTGAGCAGCTGCAGCATCCTTACGGGCCGGGATTCCACCAGAGCCAGCGATCGGAGGCTCTGCCGCACCCGTCCGGCGAACACCGCCGCCTCGACTCCCTTGCCGCAGACGTCGCCGAAAAAGAAGCCGACACCGCCCTCGGCGTCCGCCCGGACCTGATAGAAGTCGCCGCCGAGCCGCAACGTTTCGCGGGCGGGCCGGTACGCGGCCCCGAGGTGGACCCCCGCCACGTGCGGAAGCGGGTCGGGTTCCAGCCCGTCCTGCAGCACGGCAGCGGTGTGCACCTGCTCGGCATAGAAAGTCGCGGCCTCCAGCGCGAGGCTCGCACGCGCGGCGAACTGCCGCGCCAACTCGACGTCCGCCGCGCCGAAGCCCGTCCGCTGCGGCCCGTGCGCCAGCACCAGTACGCCGGCCGGCATCCCGGGCCCGGGGAGCGTGACCACCAAGGCCTGACCAGCCGGACTCGGATCCCGCGGCAGCGCTCCGCCCAGCCGCACCACTTCCTGCCAGTCGCACAGTACGGGCTGTTCCACCAGTCCTCTCAGGGCGTGGGCCACTGACGGAGCCTGGTCCAACGCCACTGCCGGCAACTGGCCGGCGCACTCGTCCGGCCCGTAGAGGTGCCAGGCCACGCAACGTCCCCGGACCGGCAGGAACAGGATGGCCGTGTCCGCCAGGGCGGGGACCGCCACCCGCACCACCGCACGCACCGTACGGCCGTGGTGGAGGGAGGCCGCGAGCTGCTTCCCCGCCTCCGCCAGGAAGGCGGAGCGGGCCCGCTCGGCCATCAGCTCGTTCTGGCGCTCATGGGCCGCGCTGTCGTCGCGCACCAACCACACGCAGTGACCGGCTAGAGTCCCGTGGCCCTGCAACACCACCCGGTGCCCTGACAACCGCCGCCCGTCGGAGACTGTCTCGAAGCAGTCCACACCCTCGGCCATGGCACGCGACAGCGGCCCGCGGAGCGGCTCACCGATGCGCAGCTGAGGGAAGAGTCGTTCCGCCTGGACGTTGCACCAGCTCGGCAACCCGGCCGCGTCGCAGACTACGACGGCCTGATCCACTAGATCCAGCAACCTCGCGGACACGCCGGCCGGCAGTCCTGGTGTCGCCGGCGTGGCACGCGGCTCCTCCTGTCGGCGCGACGCAGCAGGCGAACGCAGGAGCGAAAGACCCGGCGCCTGCTTGCGCCGGGGTGTCTCGCGGCCGCCGCTGGTCACCGCCGGCTCACGCTGTCGTCGGCCACGGGGCACGGGAGACCTACCGCATGGCAAGGCAGGTTGTCCATCAGCTGGATCACCGCCCTCTTCGCATCGTCCGAAGACTCCCCCCGAAGCAACGGTAGCGCGCTCTCGACAGGGCCGTCGTGGGGTCCCGCGGGTCAGGGTCGGGCGGATGCGCGGGCAGCGGCACCAGACTTCCCCTCGCCCGGACGGACGGCGAGGAATCGGGTCGGGTCTTACCGCGCACGTCACGGGGCATGTATCCGTCATGCGAGTTCTGGCACCTTCCAGGCGCCGTGAGACGAAGCGCCGCTGGCCCGCTTACGCGCTGGCTGCGGCCGCGGTGACGACTACGGCGGTGACCGGCGCGCGAGCCGTGGATCCCCACAGCGCCTGGTACGAAACCTTGTCCAAACCGCCATGGCAGCCACCCTCGTGGGCGTTCGGTGCAGTATGGACCCCCTTGTACGGGAGCATCGCCTTCGCCGCCGGGCACGCCGCGAACCGGACAGGTGGCGGCGAGCGCCGTCGGCTGGTCGGGGCACTGGCTGCGAACCTGGCCCTGAACGCGTCCTGGAGCTGGCTGTTCTTTACCGCCAGGAGCCCCCGGACCGGTCTCGTCGGCACCGCCCTCCTCACTCTGAGCACTCTGGACGTCCTGCGGGTGACCGCCCGTGTCGACCGGACCGCCGCGGCGGCCCTGATCCCGTATGCGGCCTGGTGCGCCTTCGCCACCACCCTCAACGCCGACATCGTCCGCCGGAACGGCGGCTGCCGATAAGCCCTCCGGCCTGACGGCCGGCGACGGTCGCTGATGCCCTGCCCAGGCGACGAGAGTCAGACGTTGTCAGAGGTGCTCATTGACAACCGCTAAGCCCCTCCGCCATACCCAAAGCCCATGAGTACACCTGTTCCTGCCGCCAGGGCCGCCACCGTGGGTGCTGGGCTGACGTCCAGTCAGCGACCCACCCGGGCCGGGGCACCCGTCCTGCACCGAGGACTACGCGTTCCGCGTGGCCGGCACCTGACGCCGCGCGATCGATGGCAGAGGCGTCAAGTGCGAACCCGCCGGCAAGGATCGCCAATCGCGGAGAGCAACCGTCCAACCCATTGCAGTGATCAATAAGTCAGATACAAAGGGCAAATGGGACATTAATTCACGGCATGGGCACCGTGCAGCACGCAGCCCGGTTGTTCACCGTGAAAACCGTGAGACGAATGCGAGAGGCAGGACCCGGAGCGCACCGGAGGCCGCTTCCTCGCGAACGAGAAAACGGCCTCCGACCTTCGACAATGGGATAAACCCTTGTCGGGACGACAGGATTTGAACCTGCGACCCCTTGACCCCCAGTCAAGTGCGCTACCAAGCTGCGCCACGTCCCGGCGCCGTTTGACCTGCGGTTTCCCCGGTCACAACGTGCAAGGAAACAATACCGCACTCGGCTCGGTGATCGCGCACGACTTCCGGGGGTTGACCTCAAGTTTGGTCGAGGTTGCAGGCTGTCGTCCATGACGATCACAGCGGACGAACACCGCACCCACGGGTACGCCGACCTGCCTGGTCTCATGAGCCTGATGACGGGGGACGAGAAACACGGCCCGGCGGCCACCTCCACGCTCGACGTGCTGTGGGTGCTCTACGACCGGGTGCTGCGGGTCACGCCGGAGCGGGCGGAGGATCCGGGCCGGGACCGGTTCCTGCTGAGCAAGGGACACGGTCCGATGGCCTACTACGCGGTGCTGGCCGCCAAGGGCTTCCTGCCGGTCGGCTGGCTGCCCGGTTTCGGCTCGTACGACTCCCCGCTCGGCCACCACCCGGACCGGGTGCTGGTGCCGGGCGCCGAGATCGGCAGCGGGTCGCTCGGGCACGGGCTGCCGATCGGTGTGGGCACCGCACTGGGGCTGCGGGCGCAGGGCCTGCACGATCCGGCGGTCTGGGTGCTGATCGGGGACGCCGAACTGGACGAGGGCAGCAACCACGAGGCCATCGCCTTCGCGGGACCCGCCGGGCTGGACCGGCTGCACACCGTGGTGGTGGACAACGCCTCCGCCAGCCATGCGCGGCCCGGCGGTATCGCCGCGCGGTTCGAGGCGGCGGGCTGGTCGGCGGCGACCGTCGACGGGCGGGATCACGCGGCTCTGTACGAGGCGTTCACGGCGCCGCATCCGGGGCGCCCGCGCGTGGTCGTGGCCCGGGTCGAGCCGAAGAACGCCTGAAACACGTCTTACTCTCCCTCACGCTCCGAAAGGGCGGCATCTTTATGGACACCATGCGTGACCGTTTCGCTCCCGTCGTCTCCCGGCTCCTCGACGAGGACCCGCGGGTCGCGGTGGTCCTCGCCGAGATCGGCAAGGACGCCTTCCACGAGGCCGTCGCCCGGCATCCCGCACGGGTGATCAACGTCGGTATCCGCGAGCAACTGCTGGTGGGGGCGGCGGCCGGGATGGCCCTGACCGGTCTGCGGCCGGTCGTCCACACCTTCGCCAGCTTTCTGGTGGAGCGGCCGTTCGAGCAGGTCAAACTGGACTTCGGGCACCAGGGCACGGGCGCGGTGCTGGTGAGCGCGGCCGCCTCCTTCGACTGGCCGGCCGGCGGGTTCACGCACATGGCGCCGGGCGACGTGGCCCTGCTGGACACCCTGGACGGCTGGACCGTCCATGTGCCGGGCCACCCCGACGAGGCCGAGACCCTGCTGCGCCACGCGGTCGCCGCGGGCGACGACCGGGTGTACGTACGCCTGTCCGTGCAGTCCAACCGGCAGGCGCGGCCGGTCGACGGCGCGCGGTTCCTGACCGTACGGGAGGGACGTGCCGGTGTCGTCATCGCCGTCGGGCCGCTGCTGGACGCGGTGCTCGACGCGACGGAGGGCATGGACGCGACCGTGCTGTACGCGACGACCGTACGCCCGTTCGACACGGCCGGGCTGCGCCGGGCGAGCGAGGCGGCGGGGACGGACGTGGTGCTGGTCGAGCCCTATCTCGCCGGGACGTCGACCGGCGCCGCGAACGACGCCCTCGCGGACCTCCCCCACCGCGTCCTCGGCCTCGGCGTCGACCGCAGGGAACTGCGCCGCTACGGCACGGTCGAGGAGCACACGGCCGCGCACGGCCTGGACGCGCGGGGGTTGCGGGAGCGGATCGGGGGGTTCCTGGGAGCGGCGGCGGGAGTGGGCTCGGGGGTGTGAGGCACAGGGCCACGGGGGCGTGGGGGCGTGGTCGCGGTTCGGCGGCGGGGTCGCGGTCGGGGAGGCCGGTCAGCTCGGGGCCGGAGCGTACTCGCCGGCCTTCGGTTCCGGGTGGGCGTCGGCCCGTACCAGGTTGCGTATCGCGGGGACGGCGAGGAGGAAGGCGACCACGGCGAGGCTGGTCGCCGACGCGACCAGCAGGACGTGGTCGGCGCCCAGGACGCCGGCCGCCGGGCCCGCGAGGGCCTGGCCGATCGGCATCATGGCCAGCGAGCCCGCGACGTCGTAGGAGTGGATGCGGTTGAGGGCCTCGGCCGGGACCTGCGTCAGTACGCTCGTCGCCCACATCACGCCCCAGAAGGAGATCCCCGCCCCGGCGAGCGCCGCGCCCGCCGCGACGGCCGGCACGTCCAGGCCGAGTCCCACGGCGCCGGGGAAGGTGAAGTAGAGGCACAGGAACAGCGAGCCCGCCCTGAGCATGCGGCGGGGACGCAGCCGCATGGCGAACAGGCCGCCGACGACGGTGCCCGCGCCGAGGGCCGAGTTCACGAGGCCGTAGGCGCGGGCACCGTGGTGCTGGACCACCTCGGTGGCCACCAGCGGGACGGTCGGGCCGTACACCGCGATCATGTACAGACACCAGATGGCGATCACGGCCCACAGCCAGGTCCGGGACGTGAACTCGCGCCAGCCCTGCGCCAGATCAGTCCGCAGCGCGCGCAGACCCCGGCCGGTGGCCGCGAGCGTGCCCGGGGGCAGCGGCCGCAGCCGGAGCAGGCACAGGGCGCTGACCGCGTAGGTCCCGGCGTGCGCGGCGAAGACACCGCCGGGCGAGGCGAACCCGACGAGGAGACCGGCGACGACAGGGCCCGCGAGCTGGGAGGAGGACTCGGCGACGCGGATCGCGGCGTTGGCGCCCTGGACGTCGGCGGCGAGCCGGGGCACCGTGCTGGCCACGCCGGGCTGGAACACGGCGGCGGCCGTGCCGTTGACGAAGCCGATGACGCATAGTTCCCACAGCACCACATGCCCGTCGAAGAAGAGCCCCGCGGCGAGGGACTGGGTACAGACCCGCGTCAGGTCGGCGCCGATCATCAGCCGCCGCGTACTGAACCGGTCGGCGATCACCCCGCCGAAGACGACCAGCCCGGCGAAGGCCGCGGTCGACGCCGCCATGGCGAGCCCCACCGCGCCCGCGCCGTACCCGTGCTCCAGCAACCCGGCGGCCAGTGCCACGGGCAACATCGTGTCGCCGAGCCGGGCCACGGCCCGAGCCACGAAGAACAGTCCGAAGTCCCGCGACCAGACCCGCCGAGCCCGAGCATCCCCCGGCCGCACGCCCGCCCGGCCCCGCACCCGGGCATCCACCCGCCCGCCCGACCGTGCCACCGCCCCGCGGTCCGGCCCCGCACCGGACGGCCCGCCCGCCCCGGCCTCCAACCGCCCGCCGCTCCCCACGCCCGACCGCCCGCCCACCGGGCCCAGGGCCTCGCCGCCATCCATCCCCCCGGCCGACCGCCCCACCGACCCGGCACCCGACGGCCCGCCCCGCTCCACGCCAGCCCCCGACGCCACGTCCGGCCGTCCTCCCGGCCCGGTCCGCTGGTCGTCACGACCCGGCACACCCCCGTCAAGGGCACAGTCCCGGTCCGGCCCCGCCACCCCGCTCACCCCGTTCCCCTCTCTCGACCGCGCGGCATCATCCCACGTCCCCTTCCCGGCCACCGGAGTTCTCACGGAGTGGGCGGGAGGCCCAACTCGGGGTGGGAGTCGAGGAGTCGGGGCGGGGCGGCCTGGCGCCAGGAGTCGGCGAGGATGTCGCGGAGTTCGGCCTCGTCCTCCAGAGACGCGAGCCGCGCTCTGATCCAGGCGAACTGCGCCTCGTGCCCGGCGATCCAGAACTTCTCCGGTTCGGCCAGCACCAGTTCGTCCCGCTCCTCCTTCGGACAGCGCACGGCGACGGACGTCTCGTCCTCGGTCAAGGTCGCGAACATCTTCCCGGCCACCCGGAACGTGGGCATGTTCCAGGCGGTCTTCTCCGTGGTGTCCGGGAAGGACAGCGCGACACGTCGTACATCTTCGGCATCCGGCATGCCACGCACCGTAGCGCCTGCCACTGACAGTCACCCGGCCGGTCGGACCGGCCGGCGGCGGGCCCCGGACGACGAGCCCGGACCCCGTGTCTGCGCCGGCGCCCGTCCGTCGCACGCCTCCGGACGCGCCGTGCCGGGGCCACGTCCTCCCGGTCGGGTTTCCCCGGCGCGGTCGAGCCGCGCGAACGACCGGAGCGGACCGGCCGGCCGCGCGGACGACCGGAGCGGACCGGCCGGTCTCGCGCCCGTCGGCCGACGCCCACCGGACCGGACGCCCGGGAGAAGACCGTCGGTGCCCGCCGACGCCGAGGTCCGCGACCGGGCCGGCGCGTACATCGGCGAGCTGCTCGTGCGGACCGCCGGGGCGCCGCCACGGCAGCCCCGGCGGGGGCTCGCCCAGGGCAGCGACGAGACGCCGGTCCCCGCCGCCCGTCGATCAGGCGCCGGCCACCTCGCCGACGGCCTCGCCCGCTACGGCACGCTCACGTCCGGGCCGCCGACCCCAGCGCCTCCAGCACCGGCCTGATCAGCGGATGTCCCTCCGCGCCCCGGCGCACCGCGGCGAAGACACGGCGGGTGGGGGCCACGCCGTCGACGGGCCGGACGATCACGTCGGTGAGGTCCATGCCGCGCAGGGCGGAGCGGGGCACGAGGGCGACGCCCGCGTCGGCGGAGGCGAGGGCGACGACGGCGCGGAAGTCGTCGGAGGAGTGTTCGAGGCGGGGCTGGAAGCCGGCGCTCTCGCAGGCGAGGACGACGACGTCGTGGCAGGGGTTGCCGGGGTAGGGCCCGATCCAGGGGTCCTTCGCCAGCTCCGCGAGCGGGACCTCGGCCGAGCCGGCGAGGCGGTGGCCGACGGGGACGACGGCGTCGAACGGCTCGGCGTAGAGCGGGACATGGGTGAGACGGGGGTCGTCCGCGGGCGGTGCGCCCCGGTACTCGACGGCCACCGCCACGTCCACCTGCCGGTCGAGCACCATCGGCAGGCTGGCGTCGCCCTCCGCGTCCCGCACGCGGATGCGTATGCCGGGCGCGGTGGTGGCGAGGCGGGCCACGGCGGGAGCCACGACCTGGGCGATGCCGGTCGCGAAGGCCGCCACGGTGACCGTGCCGGCCTCTCCCGAGCCGTACGCCGCGAGTTCCGCCTCGGCGCGCTCCAGCTGGGCGAGGACCGCGTTGGTGTGGCCGAGCAGGATCTCCCCGGCCGGTGTGAGCCGTACGCCTTTGGCGCCCCGCTCGACGAGCCGGTGGCCGGTCTCCTGCTCCAGGGCCGTCAGCTGCTGGGAGACGGCCGAGGGGGTGAGATAGAGCGCGGCGGCCGCCGCGGTGACCGTGCGGTGGTCGGCCACCGCACGGAGGATGTGGAGCCGCCGTGCCTCGATCATGCCCCCGATTATCCCAGGCGATATCGCCTGGTCAGGCCCCCAGCTCCGCGCGCGCCGCGACGAAGGCGTCCACCGCGCGGTCGACGTCCGCCGTGGAGTGCGCGGCGGACAACTGGACGCGGATGCGGGCCTGGTCCTGCGGGACGACCGGGTAGGAGAACCCGATCACGTACACGCCCCGCTCCAGGAGCAGCTCGGCCATGCGGCCCGCCTTCGCCGCGTCACCGATCATCACGGGGGCGATGGCGTGGTCGCCGGGGAGGATGTCGAAGCCCTCCTCGGTCATCCGGGAGCGGAACAGCGCGGTGTTCTCGGCGAGCCGCACCCGCAGGTCGTCGGCGGACTCCAGCAGGTCGAGGACCTTGAGGGAGGCGGCGGCGATCACCGGGGCGAGGGTGTTGGAGAACAGGTACGGGCGGGACCGCTGGCGCAGCAGGGCGACGATCTCGGCGCGCGCGGCGACGTAGCCGCCGGAGGCGCCGCCGAGGGCCTTGCCGAGGGTGCCGGTGATGATGTCCACGCGGTCCGTCACGCCGTGCAGCTCGGGGGTGCCGCGGCCGGAGGGGCCGACGAAGCCGACGGCGTGCGAGTCGTCGACCATGACCATCGCGTCGTAGCGGTCGGCGAGGTCGCAGATCTCGCGCAGCGGGGCGACGTAGCCGTCCATGGAGAACACGCCGTCGGTGACGATCAGCCGCCGCCGGGCGCCGGACGCCTCCTTGAGCTGCTTCTCCAGGTCGGCGAGGTCGCGGTTGGCGTACCGGAGGCGGCGGGCCTTGGACAGCCGGATGCCGTCGATGATGGAGGCGTGGTTGAGGGCGTCGGAGATCACCGCGTCCTCCTCGCCGAGCAGGGTCTCGAAGACACCGCCGTTGGCGTCGAAGCAGGAGGAGTAGAGGATCGTGTCCTCCTGGCCGAGGAACGCGGACAGGCGCGCCTCCAGCTCCTTGTGCACCTCCTGGGTGCCGCAGATGAAGCGCACGGAGGCCATGCCGTAGCCCCAGCGGTCCAGGGCCTCGTGGGCGGCGGCGATCACCTCGGGGTGGTCGGCGAGGCCGAGGTAGTTGTTGGCGCAGAAGTTGAGGACCTCGCCGGGGCGGCCGCCGGCGGTGACCTCGACGGTCGCGGACTGGGGGCTGCCGATGACCCGTTCGGGCTTGTGCAGCCCGGCGGCGCGGATCTCGTCGAGGGTGGCGCGCAGGTCGTCGCGGACGGTGTCGAACATGACGGAAGCTCCTAGGTGATGCGGTTGGCGTACGCCTGGCGGATGGCTCACGCGGTCCAGTCGAGGATGATCTTGCCGCCCCTGCCGCTCGCGGCGTCCGCGAAGGCCGCCTCGAAGTCGCGGTAGCCGTACCGGCCGGTGATCACGGGGGCGAGGTCGAGGCCGCCCTCCAGCAGCACCGACATCGCGTACCAGGTCTCGAACATCTCCCGGCCGTAGATGCCCTTGATCGTGATCATCGAGGTGACGACGCGGGCCCAGTCGACGGGGAACTCCTCGGACGGCAGGCCGAGCATGGCGATGCGGCCGCCGTGCGTCATGTTGGCGATCATGTCGCGCATGGCCTCGGGACGGCCGGACATCTCCAGCCCGATGTCGAAGCCCTCGCGCAGCCCCAGCTCCCGCTGTCCGTCGGCGATGGTGGCCTCGGCGACGTTCAGCGCGAGGCTCACGCCGATCTTGCGGGCCAGCTCCAGGCGCTCCTCGCTGACGTCGGTGACGACGACGTTGCGGGCGCCCGCGTGCCGGGCGACGGCGGCGGCCATCAGGCCGATCGGGCCCGCCCCGGTGATCAGGACGTCCTCGCCGACCAGCGGGAAGGACAGCGCGGTGTGCACGGCGTTGCCGAACGGGTCGAAGATCGCGGCGACATCGAGGTCGACCGGGACGCGGTGCACCCAGACGTTGGTCGCGGGCAGGGCGACGTACTCGGCGAACGCGCCGTCGCGTCCCACGCCGAGGCCGACGGTGGCGCGGCACAGATGGCGGCGCCCGGCCAGGCAGTTGCGGCACTTGCCGCACACCAGGTGGCCCTCGCCGCTGACCCGGTCGCCGACGCCGACGTCCGTGACGTCCCGGCCGACCGCCACGACCTCGCCGACGAACTCGTGCCCGACCACCAGCGGGGTGCTGATCGCCTGCCGCGCCCAGCCGTCCCAGGCCCGGATGTGCAGGTCGGTGCCGCAGATGCCGGTCCGCAGGACCTTGATCAGTACGTCGCCCGGCCCCATCACGGGCTCCGGGACGTCCGTCAGCCAGAGTCCGGGCTCCGCCTTGTCCTTGACCAGCGCCTTCACGCGTGCGGCTCCTGTGGGTGAGGTCCCGGAAACGGGCATGCCGAAGCGCCCGCACCGGGTCAGAGGGGTGGAATCACCCTGCAATCTGCCCTACGCGCGGGCCGGGGTCCATCGAGCTTTTCTTAACCGCCGCCTCAGCTTTCCTTCAGGCCCCACCCGTCACATGAGCCGGCTGTCAGATGGGCAGCCCGTCCCGCGCGCTCCGTTCGATGCGGACGACGAGTTCGGCGGCGAGCGCCTTGATGGTCTCCAGGCCCTCCCGGCCCCAGGCGCGCGGCCCGGTGTCGGCGGCGCACACGGTGCCGAGCGCCATTCCGGTGCCGTCCAGGAGCGGGGCGCCGAGGTAGGAGTGGATGCCGTACTCGTCCACGACCGGATTGCCCGCGAACCGCGGATAGTCGCGCACGTCCTCCAGGACCAGCGCCTTGCGGCGGACCACCGCATGGGGGCAGAACCCGTGGTCGCGGGGCAGCGTCCGGCCCCACTCCGCCCTGCCGCCGTCCTCCCGCAGGACGGGCGCGACGGCCGGGACGCGCAGCCCCGCGAAGAACTGCCGTTCCTCGCCGATGAAGTTGACCATGGCGTACGGCGCGCCGGTGAGCAGGGCGAGATGGTCCGCGAAGGCGTCGAGCGCGGGTTCGGGACGCTCGCCGAGGCCGAGCGCCCGCAGCCGCCGGACGCGGGCGGGGGCCTCCTTGTCCTCGGGGGTGAGCAGCAGACCGCGGACCGGCCGGGGCGGCTCGTAGCTCATGGCCGGGCTCCGTCGCTGTGCGGGGACCTCATCTGGGGAACTCCGTGGGCGGTCGGGCGGGATCACCGGTGCGCGGCGCCGTGGCTCGACGCCGGTTGCGGGGTGTGGGCGAGCAGATGGCGCACGAGGGCGAGCAGGGTCTGCACCCCCGAGCTGGAGATCCGGGCGTCGCAGCGCACGACCGGGACCTCGGGGTCGAGATCGATGGCGGCGCGCACCTCCTCGGTGCCGTAGCGGTGGCCGCCGTCGAACTCGTTGACGGCGACGATGAAGCCGAGTCCGCGTTCCTCGAAGAAGTCCACGGCGGCGAAGCAGTCCTGGAGCCGGCGGGTGTCGGCGAGGACGACCGCGCCGAGCGCGCCCTCGGACAGCTCGTCCCACATGAACCAGAACCGCTCCTGTCCGGGGGTGCCGAACAGGTACAGCACATGGTCCGGATCGAGGGAGATCCGGCCGAAGTCCATGGCGACCGTGGTCTCCGTCTTGTCCTCGACGCCCTCGAGGCTGTCGGTCGCGGCACTGACCGTGGTGAGCAGCTCCTCCGTGCTCAGCGGGGCGATCTCGCTGACCGCGCCCACGAAGGTGGTCTTGCCCACCCCGAACCCGCCCGCCACGAGGATCTTGAGCGCGGTGGGGAACGGGTCAGAGCTGTCGTCGTAGTCCATCGAGCACTGCCTCCAGCAGGGACCGGTCGGTGGGAGTGTGGTGGAACGCGGGGGGCTTGGTGGTGAGCGCCCCGCAGTCGACCAGGTCCGCGAGCAGGACCTTGGTGACCACGGCGGGCAGTGCGAGGTGCGCGGCGACCTCGGCGACCGAGACGGGTGCCCGGCACAGGTCGAGCGCCTGGGCGTGCTCGGGGCCGAGGTAGCCGAGTGGGGTGACCCCGGTGGCCATCACCTGCGAGATCAGGTCGAGCGCGACGCTGGGTTCGGTGCGGCCGTCGCTGACCGTGAACGGGCGCACCAGCCGTCCGGCCGCGGCGTCCAGCCAGGGCCCGTCGCCGGCCGCGGCCACGCTCAATGCCCCGGCGCCGTGGGTCCGACGGCGTGGTGCCGGGGGGCGGTGACCAGATAGGGGCGGACGCTCTTGACCAGCATCGCCATCTCGTATCCGAGCACGGCCGCGTCGGCCTCGCGGCCCGCCAGCACGGCGAGACAGGTGCCGGAACCGGCGGTGGTGACGAACAGCAGGGTCGAGGCGAGTTCCACCACGACCTGCCGTACGTCGCCGCCGTCCCCGAACCGGACGCCCGCGCTGCGGCCGAGCGAGTACAGGCCGGAGGCGAGGGCGGCCATGTGGTCGGCGCTGTCGGGGTCGAGGCCGTGCACGGACTTGACCAGCCCGTCGCAGGACAGGAGCACCGCGCTGCTGGTGTGCGGCACGCGCTGCACGAGGCCGCTGAGCAGCCAGTCGAGGTCGGATGCGTGAGCGGTCGGCGCATCGCTCGCCATGGTGGATCGACTCCTTGGGGTACGAAGGTCTTCGGGAGTGCCGGGGTCGGTGGTACGACGCCCGTACGGGGGTCAGCCGGCCGGTGCGCTTCCCTCGGTCGGGCCGGCGGGCCGGGGCGGGTGTTCGGTGCGGGCGTGCTCCACGTGGCCCTGTGCGGGCGGTCGTTGGTGACCGTCCCGCTCCGGGTGGACGACGCGGACGCCTGCGGGCTCGGCGCCCGGGAGGGCGGCGGGCCACGCGTGCCCGCCGTTCGACTGCCGCGCCTGCCTGGGCTGTTGCGCCTCGGCGAGGCCGATCCCGCGCTGGAAGGCGGCCATCAGTCCGGGGTCGTGGCCCCCGAGGGTGTCGCCGTCCTGGCGAGGTGCGGGGCCGCCGCGGAGCTGGGGGACGAGGTTCTCCTGGGCGCGGCGGCGCGGCAGCCGGGGTTTGGCCGGGGTGCCGCGCACGGTGTCGGCGCGCGGGGCGGGCAGGACGCCCTCGTGCTCCTCGACCGCCGCCCGGTGGCGGGCCCGGATGCCGGGCGCGGCCTCGGCGGGGGTGGGGCGTTCGTGGTGGGCACCGCGCACGGGGGGCGGGGGCGGAGCCTCGCCAGGGCTGCCCTCCTCATGCCCCCGGGCGCCGGTCTCGACGAGGTCCGTCCGCGCGTCCCTCGCGGATACCGGGGTTTCCCTCGCCTGCGCGGTCAGGGCCGGTGGCACGGAGGGGGTGAAGACCGGGAGCCGTTCCCGCGGCGCCGCGGGCGCGGGCGCGCCCAGCAGGGCCTGGGGTAGGACGAGTACGGCCTGGACGCCGCCGTAGATGTTGCCCTGCAGCCGTACGCCGATGCCGTGGCGGCGGGCCAACTGGGAGACGACGTAGAGACCGATGCGGCCGTCGGCCAGCAGGCTGGCGACGTTGACCTGGTCGGGGTCGGCCAACAGGGCGTTCATCCGGTCCTGTTCGCCGAGGGGCATGCCGAGTCCGCGGTCCTCGACCTCGACGGCGAGTCCGGAGGTGACGAGGTTGGCGCGCAGCAGCACCTGGGTCCCCGGGGCGGAGAACACCGTGGCGTTCTCGACGAGTTCGGCGAGCAGGTGGATGACGTCGGCGACGGCGTGGCCGCGCAGTTCGCCGTCGATCGGGGGCACCAGCCTGACCCGGGAGTACTGCTCGACCTCGGCGATGGCGGAGCGCAGCACCTCGGTCATGCTCACCGGGTTGCTCCACTGGCGCCGGGAGACGGCGCCGCCGAGCACGGCGAGGTTCTCGGCGTGCCGCCGGATGCGGGTGGCCAGGTGGTCCACGTGGAAGAGGCCCTTGAGCAGGTCGGGGTCCTCGATCTCGTGTTCCAGGTCGTCCAGGATCGAGATCTCGCGGTGCACGAGGGACTGGAGCCGGCGCGCGAGGTTCACGAAGACCTCGAGCTTCTGCTCGCTGCCCGCGTGGCTGGAGAGCTGGGCGGCCCGCACGACGGCGGTGACGGCGCCGTCGTGCGCGCGGGCCAGGTCGGCGGCGAGCAGTTCGAAGTCGTCGGCATCGGTGGGCGGCCGACGCCGCGACGAGGGCCGCGGGGGTTCCTCCCCCCGGCGCAGGGCGTCGACGAGTTCGTGCAGGTCGGCCTCGCCGCGGGCGGCGGTGCGGCGCAGGGCGTCGACGCGGTCGGCGACGGCGCGGGCGGCGCGGTCGGCGGCCACCGCGGCGATCAGGATGCCGGCGACGGTCACGGTCACCGCGCCGCCGAGCACGGCCCACAGGACGGGGCCGGTGCGGGCGCCGGTGGAGCGGACGGTGAACAGGACCGCGGCGGTGGCGGCGAGGGCGACCGCGAGCGGCGGCAGCACGGCGAGCCGCATGAGGTGGGGCCGTATGTGCGTCTCGGGCAGTGCGGGAGCGGGTCGGGCGACCGGCCGCCCGTGCCGCCCGCCCTCCCGGCGGTCGGCACGGGCGGCCGGTGCGCGAAGGTGAGACATCTGCGTCCTCGTACTGGTCCGTCGGGCCTGGGTCGGACACTCACGGTAGTCGCCTCCGTCTCACACGTGAGGGCAGTTGCCAAACTCCCCCACAAAGCGTCCCGCTCTGGTATGAGGCCCCGTACGAAAGACCGATGTCCGGGCCGGCCTGCTTCGACCGTCCCGAAAAAGATCGATAACGCCCGATCAAAAGCGGTCAGAAAGCACGAGCGAGTCGAGGAGGCGCCGCCCCGCCCCCGATCCCGTCTCCGGCCCGGTCCACAGCACTTGTCCCCCTGTCACGCGCCGCGCCCCCGCACTCCTGACGCCTTCCGGATGTCACGGAGAGTGCTTCTCTGGCCTTGGGCAGGCGCTCTGACCTTGCGGCAGGCGCCGATCCGGAACGGGGCGAAAACGCCTCAGCCACGCTTCGGCGGCTCCGCGACCAGGGCGCCGACCGATCCCCAGGTGCGGCGGACCTCGCCGGACACGCCCCGCCACCACGCCTCGGCCGGGAGCTTGCCGGCGGGCTCGAAGGGCTCGCCGGGGTGGGGCAGGGCCACGGCCTGGCCGGCTTCCTCGGCCGCCTCCTTCGTCCACTCCCCCGGCTCGGCCCACGCGTGCGGGGCCAGGTTGAAGGTGCCCCAGTGGATCGGCAGGAGGACACCGTGCGGGGCGCCGCCCTGGAGGTCCAGGTGGGCGCGCAGGCCCTCGTCGGGACGCATGTGGATGTCCGGCCAGAACTCGCTGTACGCCCCGATCTGCACCATCGTGGCGTCGAACGGGCCGTGGGCGGCGCCGATGTCCTTGAAGCCCTCGAAGTAGCCGGTGTCGCCGCTGTGGTAGATCCGGTGCTCCTCGCCGGCGACGGCCCAGGAGGCCCACAGGGTGTGCTGGGTGTTGCGCAGCCCGCGACCGCAGAAGTGGCGGGCCGGGGTGGCGGTCAGGGTGAGCCCGCCGACCCGGGTCGACTCGTGCCAGTCGAGTTCGCGCAGCCGGTCCGGGGAGACCCCCCAGTGCTCCAGGTGGGCGCCGACACCGAGCGGCACGGCGAAGAGGGTGTCGGTGCCGGCGAGCGCCTTGACCGTGGGCAGGTCGAGGTGGTCGTAGTGGTCGCGGGAGATCACCACCACGTCGACCTCGCCGAGCGCGGCGAGCGGCAGCGGCACGGGGTGCAGCCGCTTGGGCCCGGCGAACGGGAACGGGGAACAGCGCTCGCCCCACACCGGGTCGAACAGCACCCGCCGGCCGTCGATCTCGGCGAGCACGCTGGAGTGTCCCATCCAGGTCAGCCGCAGGCCGGTGGCGGGCGGCTTGGCGAGGTCGGCGAAGGTCGTGGGGTGCACCGGGACCGTGCCCCGGGGCGCGCGCAGCGGCCGGGTCTCCTTGTCGAAGAAGACCTTCGCGAAGTCCAGTGCCGAGCCAGAGGGGCGGGTGCGCGCGGCGCCGCCGGGGTTCTGGAAGACGCCGTCCCTGAAGTGCGGGGAGCGGCGGATGCGGGCCAGGCGCTCACCGCCCGGGTCCACCCCGAAGGCCGCCGGGCGCGGCACACGGGGCCCTGGGGTCGAGGAACGCGGACCGGTCACGGTACCTCCCGGTGGAGTGGTGGGCCCTCCATTATGGTCGGCGCCCCGAACGGTCCGGACAGGGACGGGGAAGACCCCGGCGTCACTGAATCCCCGTTCGGCGCTTCGGGAGTCCGCGCATCCGGCCGGACACCGACCCGGGGCACGGCGCTGCGCGAACCCGCCCTGCGCGAGGTCACCCGGGACCTGGACCACCGATGGAAGACGGCCCTCACCGAGGGCGTCACCGCCGGCGAGTTCACCTGCCCCGCCCCCGGCCACCGCCCCGCGCCCGACCGCCCTCCTCGACGGCCTCGCCGTCCAACACCGGGTGTGCGGCCGGGGGACGTGACGGGCCGGGTCCGTCAGGCGCGGGAGCGACGGGCTCGGTGCGGACGGCGGCGGCGCGGTTCCGTCCGGCGAGCGACGGCAGGCCGCCCGCCGTGGCCGCCCCCGTCGCCCCACGGCGAGACCCGCCCCGCCCCGCCAAGTGGCGTGCGGGGCGGGGCGGTTGGGTTCCGGAGGGATCAGGCCACCGAGGCGATGCGCATCCGGATGTCCTCGGGGGACAACGCGCCCTTCGCCGTGACGTGGTCACCGGAGGACTCGCCGCGCAGGCGGCGGCCGATCCACGGCACCAGGTGCTCGCGGGCCCAGTGGACGTCGTCGCGGCGGACCTCCAGGGTGCCCCGGGGCGGCAGCGGCGGCCACGGCTGCTCCGGGTCGGCCGGGATCTCCAGGCCGAGCGCCTGCCCGGCGCGCAGCGCGACGCGGGTGTGCCCCTCGGGCGAGAGGTGCAGCCGGTCGCTGTCCCAGGCCCGGCGGTCCTGCACGGACCTCAGCGACCACAGGTCGAGCACGGGGCAGCCGTACCGGTCCGCGATGGCCCGGACATGGCCGTTGTACGTGGCGATCTTGCCGCGCAGGTGCTTGAGCAGGGGGACGCCCCGGGTGTCGAAGCCGGTGGTCACCAGCACGGTGCCGGCGGCCTCGGCGAGCCGGGCCACGGCCGCCTCGAAGCGCTCGGCCACCTCGTCCGGGTCGGTGCCGGGCCGCAGGATGTCGTTGCCGCCCGCGCAGAGGGAGACCAGGTCCGGGGCGAGCGCCACGGCCCGCGGAACCTGGTCGGCCACGATCTGGTCCAGCAGCTTCCCGCGCACGGCGAGATTGGTGTACTGGAAATCGCCCTCGGGCCGCCGATCGGCGAGCAGGACCGCGAACCGGTCGGCCCAGCCCACGAACGCCCCGTCGGGGCCGGGATCGCCGACGCCCTCGGTGAAGCTGTCCCCCACCGCCACGTACGACCCGATCACTGATCTGCTGTCATTCTTCGAATCGTCTGCCACGTCGGACCATGATTCACCTCGGGGTGTGACTTACGCGACCGTAGGAAAGGGTTGACGAACGGTGAGATGAGCCACTCCCGAAGATTCCCCGATCCAGGAATACGGCCGCAGTCGGCGCTGTTCGGGCCTCAGATGCGCCGCCGCCGGATCACCGTGGCGTCCAGGTCGCCCTTCAGACCCACCGCCAGCCCGTGGTGCAGCAGGACCGCCCCGCGATGCACCTCGCCCGTCTCCCGGCACGCGTACGACGCCGTCGGGTCGAGGCCGCGCAGCCGCAGCGCCGGCACGGGTTCGCCGTAGCGCTGCGCCGGGAGCCGGGCGAGGACCACGCTCTCGTCGCCCAGGACGTACTGCACCGCGCCGAGTCCGCCCGTCGGGGGCCGCAGCCGGTACAGCTCGCCGTGCTGCACCAGCGGCCGGATCTCCTTGTACAGTCCCACCCACCGCGCGGTCTCGGCCAGTTCCTCCTCGCTCCACCGGCCGAGGTCTCCGCCGATGCCGAGGACGCCCGCCATGGCGCTGACGAAGCGGAACCTCAGGCTGCTGACCCGCCCGTTGAGCTGGGTGTTCGGGCTGTCGGTGACCCACGCGGCCATGACCCGGGCCGGGTGCAGCTGGCTGAAGCCGTGCTGGATGGCGAGCCGGTCCAGCGGGTCGGTGTTGTCGGAGGTCCACACCTGGTCGGTGCGGCCGAGCACCCCGAGGTCGATCCGGCCGCCGCCGCCCGAGCAGGACTCGAAGGCGACACCGGGGTGGGCGGCGCGCAACCGGTCGAGGAGACCGTGGAAGGCGCGGACGTGGTCCACCCACAGCCGCTGCGGATACGGCTCCCCGGGCCGGCCGGCGTCGGTGAAGCACCGGTTGAAGTCCCACTTCACGAAGTCGATCGGAGTGCCGGAGAGCAGGGCGTCGAGCCGCTCCCACAGGTACTCCTGGACATCGTGCCGGGCGAGGTTGAGGACCAGCTGGTCGCGGAACTCGGTGCGCCTGCGGCCGTGCTGGTGCTGCACCCAGTCCGGGTGGGCGCGGTAGAGGTCGCTGTCCGGGTTGACCATCTCCGGTTCGACCCAGATACCGAACCGCATGCCCAGCCCGTGGACCTGGTCGGCGAGGGGCGTGAGGCCGCCCGGGAAACGGTCGGGGTTCGGGGTCCAGTCACCGAGCCCGGCGCTGTCGTCGGTGCGGGCGCCGAACCAGCCGTCGTCCACCACGAACAGCTCCACGCCGATCGCGGCGGCCCGCCGGGCGAGTCCCCACTGCTGCCGGGCGGAGATGCCGAAGCCGGTCGCCTCCCAGGAGTTGAAGAGCACCGGCCGGTCCCGCCCGGCGTCCGGGACGACGTACGCGCGCTGGTAGGCGTGCCAGGCGCGGCTCGCCCCGCCGAAGCCGCCGTCGGCGAAGAGGCCGGCGAAGACGGGGGTGGTGTACGACTCCCCGGGTGCGAGGAGCAGCAGGCCCGAGTCGTCGTATCCGGCGCCGCCGGTGATCTGCACGCGCGCGTCGGGGAGTTGGGCGACGGCGATGCGCCAGGAGCCGGACCAGCCGAGCGCGCAGCCGTAGACCTCGCCCCGCTCCTCGGTGGCGTCGGTCTCGAGGGCGACCCAGGGCAGGTGCTGGTGGCCGGTGTGGCCGCGGCGGCTGCCGATGATCTGCTCGCCGTAGCGCGGTGGCGAGCCGGGACTCGGCGGCCCAGCGGCCGTGCAGCCGGGACAGGCGCCGGCCCTCGCGGTCGGGCAGCGTCCAGGTGGCCGCGTCGGCGCGCAGCAGTTCCACGGACGCGTCCCCGCCGTTGCGCAGGCTCACCCAGCGCTCCAGGACGTCGTCGCGCATCCGGTAGTGCAGTGATGGCCAGCCCGCCGTCCTCGAACCGCAGCCGCAGCTCGCCCCCTCCGCCCTCGCCTCCCCCTTCGCGCGAGGCGTCGCACGCGGCGCCGCCCGGGGTGTCGTACGCGAGGCCGTAGGAGTCCGCGCACGAGGTGTCGTACGACACGAAGCGCCACTGGGTGCCGCGCCGCTCGCCGGTGCGCACGGACAGGGCGGGGCGTACGAAGCGCGGGCCGCCGTCGACGGGGTACTCCTCGCGGCCGTCGAGCGGGGACTCGAAGGGGCGGTACGCGGGCAGCGGACGGGCGGCGAGGGCCTCGGCGTCCGCGAGGGTGATCCGCGGCCCCCAGTGCAGATGCACCAGCTCGTCCGCGTCGGTGAGACGCAGGGCGTAGCCGCTGGTGGGCCCCGACAGCAGCCAGGTGCGGCCGTCCTCCGCGACATCCGTCATCAATACCTCACAGTCGCCAACGGAAACGCTCACGTACGCGCATCATCAGCCCGTACGCCCCCGGTGACAATGCCTGTGGACAACTCATTGCCCCACGAAACCAATGCCGTATGGTCGACGCAGCGCCCGCCGCGAGCCGTGACGGCGGGGACCGATCGGGAGGAGCCCCCGTGACGCAGCAGGTCCCGTCGACCGAGCCGGAGCTGGCCGGTGTGCGCAATTTCCGTGACGTCGGCGGGCTGCCGACCGTGGACGGCCGCCGGCTGCGCCACGGCGTGCTGTTCCGCAGCGGCCACCTGGCGCACGCCACCGCGCAGGACGCGGCCTTCCTCTCCTCTCTGGGCCTGCACACCATCTTCGACTTCCGCAACGCGGCCGACCAGAAGCTCGAGGGCCCGGACGTCGCGCTGCCCGGCGTGCGCAATGTGAACCTGCCGCTGAGCGACCCGGCGGACGGCGCCGAGTTCTGGAAGATGGTCCGCGACGGCGACCTCGACGAGCTGCGCTCGATCCTGGACGACGGCAAGGGCGCGGCCCGGATGGTGGCCTCGTACCGGTCGACGGTCCGCAACCGCACCAGCGAGCACTCCCGGGTGCTGCACGCGATCGCCGAGGACAGCGTGCCCGCGCTCATGCACTGCGCGGCCGGCAAGGACCGCGCGGGGATCTCCATAGCCGTCACGCTCCTCGCCGTGGGCGTGGAGCGTGACGCGATCGTGGCCGACTACCTGGAGTCCAACGCCAAGCACCGCCGCTACAAGGTGCAGCGCAGCGGCAGTGCGGAGAGTGCGTACACGCCCGAGGTGATGGAACTGCTCAGCCCGCTCTTCGACGCGCGCGCCGAGTACCTGGCGGCCGCCTTCGACAGCATCGAGGAGACCTGGGGCAGTGTGGACGGCTATCTGGAGAAGGGTCTGCGGCTGACCCCGGCGACCCGGGAGCGGCTGCGGGCGCGCCTGGTGGACTGACCCGTTCGTCCGGCGCGCGCCCGCTCCGGTCGAGGAAGCGGGCTCAGCCCTTGCCCCCGACCGCGAACAGCAGGTAGAGGAACGCGGCGAGGACGTGCCCGGCGGCGATGTAGATGATCAGCCGGATCCACAGGGAACGGGGGAACTTGGTCTCGAGGTTGCTCATGGCAGCTCTCCG
Organism: Streptomyces hygroscopicus subsp. hygroscopicus; assembly: GCF_030269125.1. GTDB lineage: Bacteria > Actinomycetota > Actinomycetes > Streptomycetales > Streptomycetaceae > Streptomyces > Streptomyces hygroscopicus_C. The sequence continues at coordinate 75,894 of NZ_BSSM01000001.1, forward strand.
TTCAGGTGCCCCAGGCACAGTGCGGCCGTGGGGCTCTGCAGCAGGGTGTGGACGAACAGCAGCTCCACGCCGTCGGGGTCCTCGGCGGCGAGGCGGTGCGGGGTGAGCGAGTCGAAGTGGGCGCTGTCGCCGGGGGCGAGCAGATGCGTGCCGTCGCCGAGGCGCAGCCGCAGCCGTCCCTTGAGGACATAGAGCCATTCCTCGCCGGGGTGGACACGCACGATGTCGCTCTGCGTGCCGTACGGCGCGTGCACCCGCAGGGCCTGCATCCCGCGGCCGGGGGCGCCGGCCTGGAAGTAGGTCCAGCCGGCGGCCCGCGTCGGGTCCATGTCGGCGGCCCGGACGATCGCGTTCTGGTCGGCGACCCGTTCGCCGAGGAGTTCGGAGACGGTCGTACCGTAGATACGGGCGAGCGCGAGCAGCATCGGCAGCGAGGGCTGTCGCTGCCCGGTCTCCAGCCGGGACAGATGGGCCGGCGAGAGCCCGGCGTCCCGGGCCGCGGCCTCCAGGGTGAGACCGGCCCGTCGGCGCAGTGCGCGCAGCTGCGGCGCGACGGCGGGCAGATCGTCACCCTGACCCGCCGCCCGCGACGCGGCATCTGAGGCGTTCATGCCTCCATTCAGCCTCGACTTTGCCCCTATGGCAAATTTCTTGCCTCTGAGGCAAAAGCCTTCCGCTGCTACGATCGACCCAGCTTTTGAACGCGTTCAAAGCATGGGGGTTCCGCATGTCCCACCTGTCCGACCGCACCACGCCCGGCCCTGACGACTCACCGGCCACGCTGCTCGGCCCCACCTCCCTCGTTCTCGGGATCGTGGGAGCCCTGGGCATCTGCCCGCCGCTCATGCTGTTCCCGCTGACGCTGCTCGCGGGCGCGCTCGCGGTCACCTTCGGTCTCGCCGGCGTCCACTACGCCAGACGAGGGGTCGGCCGGATGTGGCCGGCCGTCACCGGAACCGTTCTCGGCGCGGCCGGCTTCGTCTACCCGTGGCTGCTGCTCATGGTCATGCTCTGACCGATCAGCGGTTGGCGACCGCCTGTTTGATCAGCGTCTTGCCGAAGTCCCACATCAGGCCGCCGCCGTTGTGCGCGTCGTCCATGACGGCGGTGAAGCCCTCGATGAACCGGTCCACGTCCGCCTCGCCGAAGACGAGTGGCGGGATCAGCTTGATGACTTCGAGGTGGTCGCCGGAGACCTGGGTCAGGATCCGGTGCCGTTGCAGCAGCGGCACGACGACCATCTGGGCGAACAGCCCCTTGCGGGCGGCCTGGAGCATGGCCCAGCGGCTGCGCAGCTTCAGCGAGGACGGCCTGCCGAACTCGATCCCGATCATCAGGCCCCGGCCGCGGACGTCGGCGAGCAGCTCGTACCTGTCGATCAGCTCGGTGAGGCGGGACTTCAGCAGGTCGCCCGTGGTGCGCACGCCCGCGACGATCTGCTCGTTCTCCATCACCGACAGCACGGCGAGCCCGCACGCCATCGCCTGCGCGTTGGAACCGAAGCTCGCCGAGTGGACGAGGACGCGGTCCATGGACGAGTAGACCTTCTTGAAGATCCAGTCCTTGCCGAGGGTGGCGCCGACCGGGACGTAGCCGCCGGACAGGGCCTTGGCGACGCACACCAGGTCCGGCTCCACGCCGTCCTCGTGCTGGTAGGCGTAGAAGTCGCCGGTGCGGCCGAGGCCGGTCTGCACCTCGTCGGCGATCAGGAGCGCCCTGTGCTTGCGCAGCAGCTCCTGCGCGGCGCGCAGATAGCCGGGGGGCGCCTCGTGCACGCCCTTTCCCTGGATCGGCTCCACGATCAGCGCGGCCACGTCGCCCTTCTTCAACTCCCGTGCCAGGGCGTCGAGATCACCGAGCGGTACGGCGGTGTCGGGCAGCAGCGGGGCGAAGCCGTCGCGGAAACCGGTCTCACCGTTGACGGACAGCGAGCCGGTGGTCAGTCCGTGGAAGGCGTGCGCGCAGTACAGGACGCGGGGCCTGCCGGTGGCGTAGCGGGCGAACTTCAGCGCCGTCTCGACCGCCTCGGTCCCGCTGTTGCCGAAGAACACCCGGTCCAGGTGCGGGCTGTGCGCGAGCAGCCGCTCGGCGAGCAGTCCGGGCAGCGGCTGACAGTCGAACCGGGTGAGGTCGGCGAGGTCGAGGTCGAGGACGTCGTGCAGCGCCTTGCGGACGACCGGGTGGTGGCGGCCGAGGCCCATCACCCCGAACCCGGCGAGCATGTCCAGGTAGTCGTTGCCCTCGGCGTCGAAGAAGTGGGCGCCCTCGGCACGCTCGTAGACCTTGTCGAAGCCGATGGTGTGCAACATGCGCGGGAGCTGTGGGTTGAGGTACTTCGCGTGCAGCTCGTATCGCTCGGCTCCGCGCTCGGCGAGCAGGGCGCCGAGGTCGAACTCGGTGGTCATTCACTCTCCTTGACTGCGCCGGCGACGTCCTTGACGGCCAGGCTCCCACTGATCCGCCCGGCGATCTCCACGGGCGTGAGGCCGATGTCGGCCAGTACTTCGCTGCGCTTGGCGTGCGGCAGGAACTGGTCCGGGATGCCGAACAGCCGCACCGGCACGTCCACCCCGGCGTCCCTCAGGGCCTGCGCCACGGCCGAACCGACGCCGGAGGCACGGCTGTTGTCCTCGACCACGGCCACCAGCCGGTGTTCGGCGGCCAGCCGAGGCAGGTCCGGGTCGACGGGTTTGACCCACCGGGGGTCCACCACCGTGCACCCGGCGCCGCCCTCGGCGAGGAGTTCGGCGGCCTTGAGGCACACCGGTGCCATCACCCCGACGGCCACCAGCAGCACCGCCGGCCGCTCGGCCCGGTGCAGCACGTCCATGCCGCCCACCCGGTCGAGGGCCGGGATGTCCGGGCCGACGCTCTCCTTCGGGAACCGCAGCACCGTGGGCGCGTCGTCCACGGCGACCGCCTCGCGCAGCTGGGTCCGCAGCTGCGTGGCGTCGCGCGGGGCGGCGATCCGCAGGCCAGGCACCACCTGGAGGAGCGACATGTCCCACATCCCGTTGTGGGAGGCGCCGTCGGGGCCGGTGACGCCGGCCCGGTCGAGGACGAAGGTGACCCCGCAGCGGTGCAGGGCGACGTCCATCAGCAACTGGTCGAAGGCGCGGTTGAGGAAGGTGGCGTAGAGGGCGACGACCGGATGCAGTCCGGCGGTGGCGAGCCCGGCGGCGGAGGCGACCGCGTGCTGTTCGGCGATGCCCACGTCCCACACCCGGTCCGGGAAGCGCTCGGCGAAGGCGCCGAGGCCGACCGGGTGCAGCATGGCGGCGGTGAGCGCGACGACGTCCTCCCGCTCCTCGCCGAGCCGGGCGATCTCCTCGCCGAACACCGAGGTCCAGGACGGAGCGCCGGAGGAGGAGAGCGGTTCGCAGGTCAGCGGGTCCATCACGCCGACGGTGTGGAAGCGGTCCAGCTCGTCGGCGAGCGCGGGCTCGTATCCGCGGCCCTTCTCGGTCAGGCAGTGCACGAGGACCGGGCCGTGGAAGCGCTTGGCGCGGCGCAGCGCGGACTCGACGGCCCCGATGTCGTGTCCGTCGACCGGGCCGATGTACTTGAGGCCCAGGTCCTCGAAGAGTCCCTGCGGGGCGAAGGCGTCCTTGAGGCCCTTCTTCGCGCCGTGCAGGGACTCGTAGAGGGTGGCGCCGACGACGGGGGTCCGCTGGAGCATCTCCTTGCCCCAGGCGAGGAACTTCTCGTAGCCGTCGGTGGTGCGCAGGGTGGCCAGATGGTCGGCGAGGCCGCCTATGGTGGGGGCGTAGGAGCGCGCGTTGTCGTTGACGACGATGATCAGCGGGCGGTCCGGCGCGTCCGCGATGTTGTTCAGCGCCTCCCAGGCCATGCCGCCGGTCAGCGCGCCGTCCCCCACGACCGCGACCACATGGCCCCGCTCCCCCTTCACCTGACGGGCCTTGGCGAGGCCGTCGGCCCAGCCGAGCGCGGCGGAGGCGTGGCTGTTCTCGATGACGTCGTGCTCGGACTCCTCGCGGGAGGGGTAGCCGGACAAGCCGCCCTTGCCCCGCAACTTGGAGAAGTCCTGACGTCCTGTCAGAAGCTTGTGGACGTACGACTGATGGCCGGTGTCCCACAGGATCCGGTCGACCGGCGACTCGAAGACCCGGTGCAGGGCGATGGTCAGTTCCACCACACCCAGGTTGGGTCCGAGGTGACCGCCGGTGCGTGCGACCGCGTGCACCAGGAACTCGCGTATCTCCTCGGCCAGTACGCCGAGTTCGTCCCCGGACAGCCCCTTCAGGTCCCGCGGTCGCCGGATCGTCTCCAGAATCGTCACGTTCGTGGCCCCCTCTCGCTCCGTGCAGTTACGTGGACTCACTTCATCCGCTCGGCGAGCCGCTGCGCCTCCTCGATCAGGGTCTCGACGATCCGTGACTCGGGGACGGTCTTGACGACCTCCCCCTTGACGAAGATCTGTCCCTTTCCGTTGCCTGAGGCAACTCCCAGATCGGCCTCACGGGCCTCCCCAGGGCCGTTGACCACACAGCCCATCACCGCCACCCGCAGGGGCACTTCGAGACCGTCCAGCCCCGCCGTGACCTCTTCGGCGAGCTTGTAGACGTCGACCTGGGCGCGCCCGCAGGAGGGGCAGGAGACGATCTCCAGGCCGCGCCGGCGCAGGTTCAGCGACTCCAGGATCTGGGTGCCGACCTTGACCTCCTCGACGGGCGGCGCGGACAGCGAGACGCGGATGGTGTCGCCGATGCCCTGGGACAGCAACGCCCCGAACGCCACAGCCGACTTGATGGTGCCCTGGAAGGAGGGTCCGGCCTCGGTGACGCCGAGGTGGAGGGGGTAGTCGCACTGCGCGACGAGCTGGCGGTATGCCTCGATCATCACGACCGGGTCGTTGTGCTTGACCGAGATCTTGATGTCGCGGAAGTCGTGCTCCTCGAAGAGGGACGCCTCCCACAGGGCGCTCTCGACCAGCGCCTCCGGGGTGGCCTTGCCGTACTTCCGGAGCAGGCGCCGGTCCAGGGAGCCCGCGTTCACGCCGATGCGGATCGGGGTGCCGTGCTCCTTGGCGGCCTCGGCGATCTCCTTGACCTGGTCGTCGAACTTCTTGATGTTGCCCGGGTTCACGCGGACCGCCGCGCAGCCGGCCTCGATGGCCGCGAAGACGTACTTGGGCTGGAAGTGGATGTCCGCGATCACCGGGATCCGCGACTTCCGCGCGATGGTGGCGAGGGCGTCCGCGTCGTCCTGCGTGGGGCAGGCGACGCGGACGATCTGGCAGCCCGACGCGGTCAGCTCGGCGATCTGCTGGAGGGTGGCGCCGATGTCCGACGTACGGGTCGTCGTCATCGACTGCACGGACACCGGGGCCCCGCCCCCGACCGCCACCGGCCCGACCTGGATCCGCCGCGACCGCCGCCGCGGGGCCACCTGCCGGGCCGGTACCTCGGGAACGCCCAGGGGTACGGCGGTCACCGCCTACTCCCGGTTTCCCGAGACCGTCTCGCGCATGGCCCGCAGCGACTCCTTCAGCGAGCCCATGGTGGCGAGCACGGCGGTGGGCTCGTAGCCGCAGTGCGCCATGCAGTTGGCGCAGCGCGGGTCCTTGCCGCGGCCGTACTTGTCCCAGTCGGTGTCCTCGACCAGCTCCCGGTACGTCGGCACGTACCCGTCGCTCATCAGGTAGCAGGGGCGCTGCCAGCCGAAGAGCGAGTAGTTCGGGATCGCCCACGCGGTGCACGGGAAGTCGACCTTGCCCTCCAGGAAGTCCAGGAAGAGCGGGGAGTGGTTGAGCCGCCACTTCCTGCGGTTGCCGCCGGAGAAGGCCTTCCTGAACAGCTCGCGGGTCTGCTCCACGCCGAGGAAGTGCTCCTGGTCCGGGGCCTTCTCGTAGGCGTAGGCGGGCGAGATCATCATCTCGTCCACCTGGAGGTCGTCGTTGAGGAAGTTGAGCACCTCGACGACGGTCTGCGGGGTGTCGGTGTTGAAGAAGGTGGAGTTGGTGGTCACCCGGAAGCCGCGCCGCTTGGCCTCCTTGATGGCCGCCACCGCCTCGTCGAACACGCCCTCCTTCGCGACGGACTCGTCGTGCCGCTCGCGCAGCCCGTCGATGTGCACCGCGAAGGCGAAGTAGGGAGAGGGCGTGAACTTGTCCATCTTCTTGCGCAGCAGCATCGCGTTGGTGCACAGGAAGACGTACTTCCTCCTGGCCACCAACTGCCGCACGATCTCGTCGATCTGAGGGTGCATCAGGGGTTCGCCGCCGGCGATGGAGACCATCGGCGCGCCCGACTCCAGCACCGCGCCCACCGCCTGGGCGACCGGCATGCGCTGCTTGAGCACACCGGCCGGGTGCTGGATCTTGCCGCAGCCCTCGCACTTGAGATTGCACGCGAACAGGGGTTCCAGCTCGACGATGAGCGGGAACTTGTCCCGCTTGCGGAGCTTCTGTTCGGCCAGGTATGTAGCGACCTTGATGGACTGACGCAACGGCATGGCCATCTGGGCTCACCTCCGGGGGAGCAGCAAAGAACGGTGCCATTCGAAAAAAGCGGGAAGTACGGAACGAAGAACGCGGAAGGCTGATATTCCACCGCGGACCGTGCCGATCCGCACGAGTTCGTGTTCGGGCGCGTCCACGACCACCCGCACGGCCGCGACCGGGCGCTCGCCCGCGGTCACGGCGCTGAGCAGGGTGGCCGCGGACTCCATGTCGACCGCGATCGCGCCGGTCGCGCGCAGGGCGGACCGTTCGGGGCCGCGCACGACATGGTCGGAGCCGGTGAGCGGTCCGGTGTGGACCGTGCGGCCGGGCAGCAGCCGCGCGAGTTCCTTCACCAGCAGTTCGGTGCCGGCGCACGGGACGGTCCCGTGCGGGTCCCGGGTCTCCTCGGCGACCACCAGGTCGCCGGGGTGCATGCCGGGGGCGAGGCCGGCGCAGAAACCGGTGGCCACCACCGCGGCCCCGGTGAGCGCCGGCCGGGCCAGGTGCCGGGTGAGGGAGCGCTGCGCCGCCCGCGGCCCCATCCCGGTACGGACGAACATGACCGGCCCGTCGGCCCCGCCGCGGTCACCCGAGCGCAGGGCGAGGTGCTCGATGCCGAGCGCGCAGGCGATCAGCAGCGGGGCCGGAGCGGGCTGGACGTTCACATCAGCTCCCCTTGGCCTCGGAGAGCGGCGACCCGGCGGCCTTGGCCTCCTCCGGCCGCGGCCGCACGGCCTTGGCCAGCAGCTGCCGCTCGAAGGGATCGCCGTGCAGATACCGGCCGAGTGCCGTGAGCGGGAACACCTGCCGGTACAGGTGGTAGTTGATGGAGAAGTCCCAGGGGAAGCCGGTGCCGGTGAAGTACGGCTCGTCCCAGGTGCCGTCCTCCCGCTGGGTGGTGGCGAGCCACTGGATGCCCCGCTCCACGGCCTTGGAGTCCCTCTCCCCCGCCGCGAGCAGCGCCATCAGCGCCCACGCGGTCTGCGAGGGGGTGGAGGCGCCCCGGCCGCTCCATTCCTTGACGTACTTGTAGGAGCGCAGGTCCTCGCCCCAGCCGCCGTCGTCGTTCTGGACCGACTCCAGCCAGGCGACCGCCCGCCGGATCGCGGGGTGCGAGCCGGGGAGCCCGGCCGCGGTCAGCGCGGGGACCACGGACCCGGTGCCGTAGATGTAGTTGACGCCCCAGCGGCCGAACCACGCCCCGTTCTGCTCCTGTTCGGCGAGCAGCCAGGCGATGCCGCGCCGGGTGCGCGGGTCGTGGGCCAGGCCCTCGGCGGCGAGCATCTCCACCACGTGCGCGGTGACGTCCGCGGACGGCGGGTCGATGACCTCGCCGAAGTCGCAGAAGGGCAGCCGGTTGGGGAACGGGCTGGTGTTGTCGACGTCGAAGGCGCCCCACGCGCCGTTCTTCGACTGCATGCCGAGGTTCCAGCGCACCGCGCGCCCGATCGCCCGGTCCACCCGCTCGGGGTCGTGGTGGCGGATCCGGCGCAGCGCGAGGGAGACCTCGGCGGTGTCGTCGATGTCCGGGTAGTTGTCGTTGTGGAACTCGAACGCCCATCCGCCCGGCGGGAGTTGGGGCCTCTTGACGGCCCAGTCGCCGGGCCGGACGATCTCCTCCCCGAGCAACCAGTCGGCGGCCTTGACGAGTTGCGGATGGTCGGCGGGCAGTCCGGCGTCGACCAGGGCGATGGCCGCGAGGCAGGTGTCCCACACCGGGGACTGGCAGGCCTCGATCATCCGGGCACCGTCCTCGCGCCATACGGCGAACCGGTCCAAGGAGGCCAGACCCTCGCGCAGGACCGGGTGTTCGAGGTCGTAACCGAGCAGATGCAGGGCGATGACCGAATACACGGCCGGGGGCTGGATACCGCCCCAGCAGCCGTCGTTCTCCTGCCGCTCGATGATCCAGCGGGCGGCGGCGTTCATCGCGGCCTTGCGCACCCGGCGCGGGACGACCTTGCGCAGCTGCTGCAGCGCCTTGTCCAGGCGCTGGAAGGCACCGTCCCACGTGTTCGCCGGATCGAGGGGCCTGGCCGGGTTGGGGTGCGCCGGGTCGGTGTGCAGCTCGTCCAGCGCGAAGGGCGCGGGGCGCACCGGGCGCTTGGCCGAGACGATGGTGAGCGGCACGATCGTCTGCCGGGCCCAGCACCCGAAGTCGTAGATGTTCAGCGGCATCCAGCCGGGGAACCAGATCAGCTCCGGCGGCATCTCCGGCAGGTCCTCCCACTTCCACCAGCCGAACAGGGCGAGCCAGATGCGGGTGAAGACCCGGGAGGCGGCGACCCCGCCGCGCTCGCGGATCCAGGCGGAGGCCCGCGCCATGTGCGGGGCGTCGGGCGCGTCGCCGGCCAGACGCAGGGCGACGTACGCCTCGATGGTGGTGGACAGTTCGCCGGGCCCGCCCCAGAAGGTCGCCCAGGTGCCGTCCTCGCGCTGCTCGCCGCGGATGAACTTCGCGGCGGCCTGCGTGGTCCTCTCGTCCTGGATGCCGAGGAACTGGCGGAGCAGCAGGTCCTCGGCATCCATGGTGACGTTGGTCTCCAGGTCGCCCTTCCACCAGCCCTCGGTGTCCTGCCGGGACAGCAGGAACTCGGTGGCACGCCGGGCGGCCAGGGCGGCGGCTTCCGGTGCCCCGGCCGCCTCGGGGGTCGTGAGGGTGGTGTCGCTGGCCGCGGCAGCGCGGGACGGCAAGGTGGCCCCGGTGCTTCCGTCGGTCGTCGCTGTCATGGCTTCCCCTTCGTGCAGTCGTGCGAGTCGTGCTGCTGTGGGTCCGCCGTCGGCCGGTGTGCGTCCTATCGCGACACCGGCCGGCGACTACGCGAGGCTGTTTCGACCGATAGTGATCATCTCTTTCGTACGACGACGAAGTCGGCGAGCGCCGCGAAGGCGGCCCGTACCCGGTCCGGCATGGTGACCGCGTCGAGGGCGCCGACGGCGATGGTGTGCTGACGGCGCGCTTCCTCGGCCGTCCACTCGCGGCCGCCGGCCTCCTCGATGAGGGCGGCACGGGCCGCGAACTCCTCCTCCGAGAAGTTCTCGAAGTCGCTGCTCTTGGCGTCCGCGGCGAGGATCTCGCCGAGCCGCTCGGAGGCGGGGCCGCCGGCGGCGAGAGCCGCGACCACGGGCAGCGACTTCTTGCGCTGGCGCAGGTCGCTCCAGGTCTGCTTGCCGGTGGCCTCCGGGTCTCCCCAGATGCCGAGCAGGTCGTCCACGGCCTGGAAGGCGAGGCCGAGGTGGTAGCCGTAGCGCTCCAGCGCGTCGGCGGTGGCGTCGTCGGCGCCGCCGAGGACGGCGCCGATGGAGGAGGCGCAGGCGAGCAGCGCGCCGGTCTTGTTGCCCTCCATCTCCAGGCACTCCTCGACGCTGACGCGGTCGCGGTGCTCGTAGGAGATGTCCTGGGCCTGACCGTCGATCAGGGCCCGGGTGGCGGTGGTCAGCCGGCGGGTGGCGCGGCCGGCCTCGACCGAGCCGAGTTCCAGCAGCACCTCGTTGGCCAGCGCGAACAGGGCGTCGCCGACCAGGATGGCCTGGGCGGGGCCGTGCACCTTCCAGACGGTGTCGCGGTGGCGGCGCTGCTCGTCGCCGTCCATCAGGTCGTCGTGCAGCAGCGAGAAGTTGTGGACCAGTTCGACGGCGACGGCACCCGGGACACCGGTCTCGGGCGCGCTGCCGGTGACCTCGGCGGAGAGCACGGCGAGCGCGGGACGCACGGCCTTGCCGCCGTCTCCGGCGGCCGGGTTGCCGGCCGCGTCGATCCAGCCGAAGTGGTAGGCGGCGACGGTGTCCATGGGAGGAGCGAGGCGGTCGACGGCCGCACGCAGGACCGGTGTGGCCAGGGTCCGGCCGCGCTCCAGCAGCGCGGTGACGTCCGCCGCGGTCTCCGTCGAGGCCGGGGGCACAGTGGGCACAGTCTCTCCTCTTGTTGCGGTACCGAAGGTGCGGGGGCCTGCCGCCGGCTGCCGATGGGGCATCAGGCCGCCTCCTCGAACGCGAAGAGACGGCTCGGACGGGGCCGGCCCAGGGCGCGGAGCGCGGCGTCGGCCGCGCTCACTCCGCTGCGGACCGCACTCTCCATGGTCGCGGGCCACCCGGTGGCGGTCCACGCTCCGGCCAGGTACAGGCCGGGTGCCTTGGTGCGGGCGCCGGGCCGCAGACGCCCGACGCCGGGGGTGGGCGCGAACGTGGCCGTGCGCTCCCGGGTCACGAAGAAGTCCTCGATCACGGCGCCGCGCGTACCCGGGATGAGCCTCTCCAACTCCGGGACGTAGCGCGCCCGCAGCCGCGCGACGGGAAGGTCGATGTCGTCCTGCGCGGCCGACTGGGACAGCGCGAGGTACTGGCCCGAGCGCAGTCCGGAGGCGCGGGTGCGGTCGAAGACCCACTGCACGGGCGTGCCGAGGGCGGCGAAGAAGGGCCGCGCGAGCACCTTGCGGTCGTACACCACGTGCACGTTGAGGATGGGGGCGGTGCCGATGCCGAGCAGCCGCTCGGGGGCGTCGAGGGCGCCGGGCGGCAGCAGTTCGTACGCCTCGCGCTGGGGTACGGCGAGGACGACGGCGTCGGTTTCGATGCGCTCGCCGGGAACCTCGACGCCCCAGCCGCCGTTCTCCATGGCAGAGACGGAGGTGACGCGTGAACGGACCTCGGTACGCACGCCCGCGGAGTCGAGCGCCCTGCGGGCCAGCCGGTCGTGCAGTTCGCCCAGCGGGACATGGGCCCAGCCGATGTCGGCCGCGCCCGGGTCGGACAGCAGACCGGTCTTGAACACCATCGCGGCGAGCCCCAGCGAGGTGTCGCCCGCGACCGCGTTGAGGGTGGCGACCCCGACCAGGTCCCACAGGGCCTCGACGGCACGCGCCGACTGGCCGTGGTCGGCCAGCCAGCTGCCGAAGTCCTGGGTGTCCAGGGCCGGATCGGCGAGGTCGAGCCCCTTCAGCGCGAGCGCGGCACGCCCGACGGCGGCGCGCTCGGCGAGCGAGAGGTGCGGATAGGCGGCCAGGCTGCGTCCCAGGTGCAGGGGGACGGGCAGCGGGTCGCGCCGCAACCGGCCGAGCCGCCGGCCCTCGGGCTTGGCGACGTCCACGACGGGCACGTCCAGGCGGTCCTGCAGCGGTGCCAGCGCCGTGCCCTCGATCCGGTCGAGGAACCAGCGGTAGGCGGTGCAGCAGCGCAGGTACACGTGCTGGCCGTTGTCGACGGTCAGTTCGCCGCGCTGGAAGGAGAAGGCGAGGCCGCCCAGCCTGGGCCTGCCTTCGAGCAGGGTGACGCGGACGCCCGCGTCGGCGAGGGCGAGCGCCGCGGTGATGCCGGCGAGGCCGCCGCCGATCACGACGGCGCTGCGTGCCGCGCCTTGTGGGGTGCGCGGGCGTGGTGCGGGGCGTGCGCCGTCGCTCATGGTGCGTCCTTCCATGCGTGCCGACCGTGCTGGTTGAACGGTGCACGCACGGTCGTCGCAGTCAGGGACGCCACGCCGGGGCGCGGGGTTGCCCGGTGGAAGTCCGCTGGTTCGGTGAGGTCCATCAGGCGCGCCTTCCGACGGGGCGCCCGGCGCCGTGGCGGGTGACCTGCCGGGTGTCGAGGCCGGACAGGCCGCGCACGGCGACGTATGCCTTCTCGTGTCCGGGCAGCGAGACACGGCCGCGCAGCACGGCCTCGGGGTCGCGCGCGATGCGGTCGAGGAGGCGGCGGTAGATGCCGGCCATGGCGGCCACGCAGGCACCGCTGCGCCGGTCGAGCATGGGCAGCAGCTGGTAGCCCTCGGCGAAGAGCGCGCGGGCGCGACGGACCTCGAAGTGCACGAGCCCCGCGAAGTCGGAGTCGTCCGGCGGCGTCGGCCCCGCGAACCCGGCCGAGCAGCCGAACTTGGCCAGGTCGTCGGCGGGCAGATAGGTGCGACCGCCCTGGGCGTCCTCGCGGACGTCCCTGAGGATGTTGGTGAGCTGCAGCGCGAGACCGAGCGTGTCGGCGTACTCGGCGGCTCGCTCGGCGCCGCGGGCGCCCGGTTCGGTGCCGAACACGCCGAGCGAGAGGCGTCCGATGGCACCGGCGACACACCGGCAGTAGACCTTCAGGTCGTCCCAGGTCTCGTAGGCCTCACCGCGCACGTCCATCTCGACGCCGTCGATCAGCTCGTCGAGACCGCCGAGCGGGATCGGGAAGGCGTCGGCGGCATGGGTGAGCGCGACGGCCACCGGATCGGTGTCGTCCTCCTTGACGCCGCCCTCCCGGACCCGGGCGAGCAGGGCCCGGGTGTCCTGGAGCCGTGCCGCCTTCACGTCGTCGGCCAGGTCGCCGTCGCCGATGTCGTCCACGCGCCGCGAGAACGCGTACAGCGCGGACATGGCGCGCCGCTTCGGTGTGGGCAGCAGCCGGATGCCGTACGCGAAGTTACGGGCCTGCTGTCCGGTCACCGTCTCGCAGTAGCGGTAGGCGGCGAGCACCGGTGCGGACACGTGCGACGCAGACTCCACGGTCCGGTTCACCCCTCTCCTCGCAGGATCACGCCCGCCTCACGCAGCAACTGGACCTTGCCTGGCTTGGGCGGGCCGGGAAGTACGTCGTATTCGGCGGCGGCGATCGCGCGGACCGCCGCCCTTCCCCCCGCCACGAACCCTGCGAGCAGCAGCTTCAACCTGCCGTGGACGCTACCCACCAGGGGGGCGCCTTCATTCAGCAGATCGCGGGCGCGTTGTGCTTCGTATGCAACCAGGGCGCGCACCGATGCGCCCGCGGTTTTCGCGGAAAGATCCGATTCCCGGACGTGGAAGCGCTTCATGTCCTCGGCCGGGAGGTAGATCCGGTCGCGGGCGAGGTCCTCGGCGACGTCCTGGAGGTGCTCCACGATCTGCAACGCGGTGCAGATCGCGTCGGACAGGCGGATCCGCTCGGGGGTCGAGGTACCGGTGACGGCGAGGACGAGGCGGCCGACGGGGTTGGCGGAGAGTTCGCAGTAGGCGAGGAGGTCGTCGTACGTCTCGTAGCGGGAGACGAGCTGGTCCTGGCGGTTGGCGGCGATCAGGCCGAGGAACGGCTCGGGGGTGAGTCCCCGGCGTCGCACGACGGGCTGGAGCCGGCGCAGCAGGGGGTGGTGCGGGGTGGCGTCGAAGACGCGGCGCAGGTCGGCCTCGAAGGCGTCGAGCAGGAGCAGGCGGTCCTCGGCGTCGGTGGCCGACACGCCGAGCAGTTCGGCATCGGCTCCGCCGGGTGCGAGGTCGCCGTCGCCGATGTCGTCGACCAGGCGGGCGAAGCCGTAGACCGCCATGAGGTCGTCGCGCCAGTCGCGGGGCAGGAAGAAGGGGGCCACGGGGAAGTTCTCACTCGTGGCCTTGTCGAGGGTGGCGCGTTCCAGGTCGGGCGCCGGTGTGGTGGCCGTCATCGGGCGGCGCCCGGGGGGAGGACGGCACATGCTGCGTTGAGCTGGGGAGTTTCCGTAGCCATTGCCGTCACATCTCCCGTTCTACACTGCCTACCCAATACACACTATTTCGGACACGCCGCCCGGCAATTCGCGGGGCGTGACCTGGCGCAGGGTGTCGCACGTTATCGCCCCACTTGCCGCTTTCCGGCACCGGTACAGCTTACGTTGTACAACGCATCGAGGTTCGAGGGGGTGTCCTGCACATCACAACAACACACCGATTGGCGTCAAGATTCCTGACAGCCTTGGGAGTTGACGCTTCCTTTGCAGACGCGGGGCCCCGCCGGGAGGTTGCCGGCGGGGCCCTGGCCGAAACAGTTCACTTGCCCGTGAACTTCTCGTACTCCTTGAGCACCTCTTCGGTCGGGCCGTCCATGCGCAGCTCACCGCGTTCCAACCACAGGACACGGTTGCAGGTGTCACGGATGGACTTGTTGTTGTGGCTGACCAGAAAGACCGTGCCGGCCTCCTTGCGCAGTTCACGGATGCGTTCCTCGGAGCGCTTCTGGAACTTGCGGTCACCGGTGGCGAGGGCCTCGTCGATCATGAGGACGTCGTGGTCCTTGGCGGCGGCGATGGAGAAACGCAGTCGCGCGGCCATACCGGAGGAGTAGGTGCGCATCGGAAGGGTGATGAAGTCGCCCTTCTCGTTGATCCCGGAGAAGTCGACGATCTCCTGGTAGCGCTCCTTGATCTGCTCGCGCGACATGCCCATGGCGAGGCCGCCCAGGATGACGTTGCGCTCGCCGGTCAGGTCGTTCATCAGCGCCGCGTTCACGCCCAGCAGGGAGGGCTGGCCGTCGGTGTAGACCTTGCCCTTCTCCGCGGGCAACAGGCCGGCGATGGCGCGCAGCAGGGTGGACTTGCCGGAACCGTTGGAACCGATCAGACCGATGGCCTCGCCCCGGTAGGAGACGAAGGAGACCCCGCGCACGGCGTGCACCTTGCGCACGCCCCGCTCCTCGCCCCGCTTGAGGATGCGGCTGAGGGCGGCGGTCGCGCTGCCCTTGCCGGTCTTGGCGCCGTTGACCCGGTAGACGATGTGCAGGTCGTCCGCGATGACCGTCGGGCGGCGCTCGCCGGTGCCCGCGGTGTCCTGCCGGGCGGTGTGCTCCGCGTTCTGCTCAGCCACGGCCGTACCGCTCCTCCGCCTTCCAGAAGTACACGAAGCCGCCCGCGAAGACCGCCACGGCCCAGAACACCGCGATCGCCCACACGTGCGGGGGCAGGTTCGAGGCGCCGTAGCCGTCGATCAGCGCGAAGCGCATCAGGTCCATGTAGATCGCGGCCGGGTTGACCTGGAGCAGCCGCACGGCCCACTCCGGGCGGTCCGCCATCATCTTGCTGATGGAGAACATCACGCCCGAGGTGTACATCCAGGTGCGCAGCACGAACGGCATCAGCTGGGCCAGGTCCGGCGTCTTGGCGCCCATGCGGGCCACGATCAGCGCGAGACCGGTGTTGAAGAGGAACTGGAGCACCAGCACCGGCACGATCAGCAGCCAGGACATGCCGGGGTAGCTGCCGAAGCCGATCGCCACGAGGAACAGCACGATCATCGAGAACAGCAGCTGCTGGAGCTGCTGGAGCGAGAAGGAGACGGGCAGCGAGGCGCGCGGGAAGTGCAGGGCACGCACGAGGCCCAGGTTCCCCGAGATGGCGCGCACGCCCGACATGACCGAGCTCTGCGTGAAGGTGAACACGAACACGCCGGTGACCAGGAACGGGATGTACACGTCGTGGGACATGCCGCGGCTGGCGTGCAGGATGATGCCGAAGATGAAGTAGTACACGGCCGCGTTCAGCAGCGGGGTGGCGACCTGCCACAGCTGGCCGAGCTTGGCCTGGCTGTACTGCGCCGTCAGCTTCGCCTGCGAGAAGGCGAGGATGAAGTGGCGCCGGCTCCACAGCTGACGGACGTACTCCACCAGCGAGGGGCGGGCGCCGCTGACGGCGAGCCCGTACCTGGCGGCCAGCTCGGCCGGCGTCAGCCCCTCGTCGGGCGACGGTATCGCGCTCACCGCGACACCGCCGTCATGCGTTGTGTGACTCACGAGTAAGAACCCGGACTCTCTCGGTAAGAAGCTTGCTGTTCAGGTAAGAAGCTTCTCAGATGACCGGAGGACGGCCCAGCCGGGTGAGCCGCCAGACCGTGCGCCAGCGCATCGGCCGGCGCGGGCCGCAGGGCGTCGTCCAGCCCTCCTTGAAGCCGCCGAACCAGGCCGCGAGGGCCGGGCGCGAGGGCCGGCGCGCCAACGTGAGCAGCAGCCAGACGCCCAGGTACACGGGGACCAGCAGGGCGGGCAGGTTGCGCCGGGCGAGCCAGACGCGGTTGCGGGCCACCATGCGGTGGTAGACGGCGTGCCGCGAGGGCGCGGTCGTCGGGTGGTACAGCACCATGTCGGAGCGGTAGTCGATCAGCCAGCCGGCGTCCAGCGCCCGCCAGGCCAGATCGGTCTCCTCATGGGCGTAGAAGAACTCGTCCGGCAGCCCGCCGACCTCGGCGAACACCCGGGTGCGCACGGCGTTGGCGCCGCCCAGGAACGTGGTGACCCGCGAGGAGCGCATCGGGTCGGAGGCGCGCAGCCGGGGCACATGGCGGCGCTGGGTCTCGCCCGTCTCGGGGTCGGCGATGCGGAAGCTGACGATGCCCAGCTCCGGGTCGGCCGCGAAGGCCGCGCGGCACAGCTCGGCGGTGTCGTGCCGGGCGAGCAGGCCGTCGTCGTCCAGGAAGAGCAGGATGTCGACATCCCGGCCGCCGGGGCCGAACGCCTCTATGCCGACGTTGCGGCCGCCCGGGATGCCCAGGTTCTCCGGCAGCTCGATGGTGCGCACGCCCTCGGGGACGTCGGGCACCGGCGAGCCGTTGCCGACGACGACCACCTCGACCGGGTCGCCGTCCTGCTTGGCGACCGAGTCCAGCAGGGCGCGCAGTTCCTCGGGCCGGTTGCCCATGGTGATGATGACGGCGCCGACCCGCATGGCCGCGCTCACTTCAGCCTGCTGGAGGCGAGGATGGACACCAGGTGCAGCAGGGTCTGCAGCAGGGCGATGCCGGCGAGGACGGCGGTGCCGAGCCGGGTGAAGAACAGGTCGCCGCGGATCTGGTCGGCGACGGCGAGGAGCACGATCAGCAGCGAGGCCTCGATGCCGAGGATGAGCCGGTGGAACTTGAGCGCCGAGGCGGCGCGGCGGGCCAGCGCCATGCCGGAGGAACGGGGCTCGGCGGCGGCCTCCTGCACCGGCGGCCTGCCCGTCTGGTGCCGGGCCACGCCGACCAGGTCGGTCTCCGCCTTGATCAGGATCGCGCCGAGCGCGGCCAGGGTGCCGAGGAAGGCCCACAGCCAGTCGATACGGCCGGTGCCCCACAGGTCGGCGGCGCGCAGCCCGAGGCCGACCAGCACGGCCGCGTCGGTCAGATAGGCGCCGACGCGGTCCAGGTAGACACCGGCGAGGGAGTACTGCTTGCGCCAGCGGGCGATCTCGCCGTCGACGCAGTCCAGCAGCAGATACAGCTGCGTGGCGACCACGCCGAGGATCGCGCCCGGGATCCCCGGCACCAGCAGGGCCGGGGCCGCGAGCACACCGCAGACGGTCATCAGGTACGTGAGCTGGTTGGGCGTGACCCTGGTGTTCACCAGGTAGCGGTCGACGCGCAGGGAGACCTCACGCATGTAGAGGCGTCCCGCCCAGTGCTCACCGCTGCGCCGGTCCTTCACCCCTGCGGGGTGGACGACCGGACGGAGTTCAGCTACCGATGGCCTTGACATAGTCGGCGTAGATGTCCTTGATCTGGTTCGGCTTGAGGTCGAGGTGTTCGAGGATGGTGTAGCGGCCGGGCCGGGTCTCCGGGGCGAACTCCACGGCGCGGACGAACTCGTCCACGGTGAAGCCGATCTCCTCCGGCAGCACCGGAAGACCGTGCCGGCGCAGCACCTGAGCCGTGTGCGCGGCCTCCTCGTGGGCCCCGCGCAGGTACATGGCGAAGGCCGCGCCGAGGCCGCACTGCTCGCCGTGGGCGGCCGCGCGCTTCGGGAACAGCAGGTCGAAGGCGTGGTTGATCTCGTGGCAGGAGCCGGAGGACGGCCGGGAGTCCCCGGAGATCGACATCGAGATGCCGCTGAGGACCAGCGCCTCGGCGAGCACCTGGAGGAAGCCGTTGTCGCCGATGCCGCCCGGGTGCCTGAGCACCGCCTCGCCGGCCTGGCGGGCCATGGCCGCGGCGAGCCCGTCGATCTTCTCGCCGTTGACCCGGTGGGACAGCTCCCAGTCCGCGATCGCGTTGATGTTGGAGATGGCGTCGCCGATGCCGGCCCGGACGAAGCGGGCCGGGGCCTCGCGGATGATGTCCAGGTCGATGACCACCGCGATCGGGTTGGGCACGCCGTAGGAGCCGCGGCCCGCGTCGTTGTCGAGCGTGGCGACAGGCGAGCACAGGCCGTCGTGCGCGAGGTTCGTGGGCACGGCGACCAGGGGCAGGCCGATGCGGGCGGCGGCGAACTTGGCGCAGTCGATGATCTTGCCGCCGCCGAGTCCGACCACGGCGTCGTAGTGGCCCGACTTCATCTCTCCGGCCAGTCGGATCGCGTCGTCCAGGGTGCCGCCGCCCACCTCGTACCAGGACGCGCCGGGAAGCGAGGGGGCGAGGCGCTCGCGCAGCTGGGCGCCGGAGCCGCCGCTGACGGCGACGGCGAGCCGGCCCGACTGGGAGATGCGCTCGTCGGCGAGGACACCGGCCAGGTCGTCGAGGGCACCCGGGCGGATGTCCACGACGACCGGCGACGGGATCAGCCGGGTCAGTAGCGGCACGCGATCTCCCGTCCCTTGGCCAGGTCGTCGTGGTTGTCGATCTCGACCCAGTCGACGTCGCCGATCGGCGCCACGTCGATCCGGAAGCCGCGGTCGACCAGCTCCTGGTAGCCGTGCTCGTAGAACTGCTGCGGGTCGGTCTCCCAGACCGTCTTCAGCGCGTCGGCCAGTTCGAGCGCGGCGTCGCCCTCGATCAGGGTCACGCCGATGTACTCACCGGTCGCCTCGGCCGGGTCCATCAGCTTGGTGATCTTCGTCATGCCCTTGGCCGGGTCGACGACGACCTTCATCTCCTCGTCCGCGAGGGACTTCACGGTGTCCAGCGCGAGGATGATCTTCTTGCCGTCGCCGCGGGCGGCCAGCAGCGTCTTCTCGACCGAGACCGGGTGCACGGTGTCGCCGTTGGCGAGGATCACGCCGTCCTTGAGCGCGTCCCGGCCGCACCACAGGGAGTAGGCGTTGTTCCACTCCTCGGCCTTGTCGTTGTCGATCAGGGTGAGCGTGAGGCCGTACTTCTCCTCCAGGGCGGCCTTGCGCGCGTAGACGGCCTCCTTGCGGTAGCCGACGATGACCGCGACCTCGGTCAGGCCGATCTCCGCGAAGTTGCCGAGGGTGAGGTCGAGAACCGTGGGCTCGCCCTCCATGCCCGCGGGCCCCACCGGCACCAGCGCCTTGGGCAGGGTGTCCGTGTAGGGGCGCAGACGCCGTCCGGCGCCGGCCGCCAGCACGAGGCCGATCATGCGGTTTCTCCTTCATCGTGTACGGCGGGCGCCCCTGCGGACACCCAGAAGCGGATGCTCTCCACGAGCACCAGCAGGGCGACGACCACGGCGAGCACCGTGAGCGCGGCCTTGAACTGCGCGGCGGTGAGTGCCGCGGCCAGGACGGTGACGAGCAGGGTGCGCCCGTCGTGCCCCCCGATGGAGCGCACCAGCCAGGCCGGGGACGCTCCGGCGTTGCCGCGGATGCGGTACACCGTGTCGTAGTGATGGTAGGCGACGGCCGCCACCAGCCCGAAAGCCGCCGGAAGCGCCCCGTTCACGCCCGCTTTGCCGGCGAGAGCGAGGACGGTGCCGTACTCGGCGGCGCGGAAGAACGGGGGGACCAGCCAGTCGAGGGCGCCCTTGAGGGGGCGGGCGACAGCGAGGGCCGAGGCGAGGACGTAGCCGAGGGCGCCGATCACCGGCACCACCGAGCCGTAGGGGGAGAAGGCCGAGCAGGCGACGACCGCGGCGCCGCCGAGGAGGGCGACGGCGGGGACGGCGAGTCCGGGCAGTCCCCGCCGGGCGACACGCCCGACCGCCTCGGTGAGCGGGCCGGAGTCGGCGAGGTCCGCGAGCGCCTGCGCGGCGCGGTCGGTGCGGCGCGCCCTGCGGGTCAGGGACCGCAGCACCCGGCCCGCGGTGGTGTACGCGGCGGCGAAGGCGCAGCCGACGAGCAGGGCGTAGAAGGTGATCCGGGGGGTGGTGAAGGCGGTCAGGACCGCGATCATCGCCCAGCGCTCGCCGATCGGCAGCACGATCATCCGGCGCACCCAGACCGTCCAGCCGACGCTGTCCAGCTTGTCGGAGAGGGCGGCGGTGGGGCTGGTGTTGGCGGTGGCGTCGTGGTTGGCCTCGTTGAAGGAGAAGTCGACCACGTGCCGGCAGGTCTGGAGGACCATCGCGCCGAGCGCGAGGGCCCATACGTCGTCATGGCCGCCGCGGGCCGCGCCCAGGGCGAGACCGGCGTAGTAGGCGTACTCCTTGGCCCGGTCGAAGGTGGCGTCGAGCCAGGCGCCGAGGGTGGAGTACTTCAGGGCGTAGCGGGCGAGCTGGCCGTCGGTGCAGTCCAGCACGAAGGAGGCGATCAGCAGCACGCCGGCGGCTATGAAACCGCCGCGGCTGCCGGTGGCCGCGCAGCCGGCCGCGATCAGCGCGGTGAGCAGCGAGGCGGTGGTGACCTGGTTCGGGGTCAGACCGCGACGGGCGCACCAGCGGGCGATGTAGCGCGAGTACGGGCTGACGCAGTGCGTGGTGAAGAAGCCGTCGCGGGACTTCACGGCCGACTTCAGGCGTACGGCCTCGTCGTCCACGGCGGCGACGGCCTGCCGGGCCTCGTTGCGGGCCTGCGGGTCGGTGGGCACGACGGCGACGAGGCTGCCCAGCTCGGGGCGGTGCACCTCGCTGCCGTCGGCGTCCAGCTCGGTGACGATGCGGTCGGCGAGGCTGCCGACGGCGACCGCGGTGCCGCCGCCCGAGGAGGTCTCGCGGGCCACGGCCCGGGTCAGCGCCTGCCGGGCGACCGGCTGGGCGGTGACGGCGCCGGGGACGGCGGCGAGCGGGAAGCGGGGGTCGGTCAGACCGAGGCGCAGGGCGTGCACATGACCAACGAACCCGGCGTCGACCACGGCGACGCGGTCACCGGCGGGGGCGGCGGCGAGCAGGGTCTCGGCCTCGGCGGTGCTCTCCGCCGTCCGGACGTCGAAGCCGAGGGACCGCAGATCGCTCTCGAGCGACGATCCGGGGACCGGCTGACCGGTGACGATGGCGGTCGGCAACCGAACTCACTCCCTGGGTGCCGGCGCGTCGGCACCGGTCTTCTGCGTGGTGGGGCGCGCCTTGCCTGCGGCGCCCGGCGGCATGTCGGCAGAGGGTATCGGATGAACGGAAGCCCGTGTTCACCGGCCGTTCACGGCCCGTCCCGCACCCGCTGCCCCGCCCTTTGCCGCGATCATCATGGGCGATCCGCCCCCGCCCCCACAAACCGCAGCCCCAGACCCGGGCAACCGGGACACGCGAGGCGACGAGGGGTACGCGAACGGTCGCCTACCGCTACCTCTGCGGTGGGCGGGCCGGTCGCCCGACACCGGGCGCCAACCGGAGCGGGCGGGCCCGCGGAGCATAGGGTGGGGAAACATGACGTGGCTGATCACCGGCGGTGCCGGATACATCGGGGCGCACGTGGCACGCGCCATGGCCGGCGCCGGAGAGAAAGTCGTCGTACTGGACGACCTGTCCGCCGCCGTACCCGCGCGGCTCCCCTCCGACGTGCCGCTCGTCACCGGCTCCACCCTCGACGCCACCCGCCTCAGCGAGGTGCTCACGGAGTACGGCGTCACCGGCGTCGTCCACCTCGCCGCCCGCAAGCAGGTCGGGGAGTCGGTCGCCGAGCCCACCCGCTACTACCGGGAGAACATCGGCGGCCTCGCGAACCTCCTGGACGCCATGGCCGCGTCGGACGTCCGCCGGCTGCTGTTCTCCTCCTCCGCCGCGGTGTACGGCAACCCGGAGGTCGACCTGATCACCGAGGACACCCCCTGCGCCCCGGTCAACCCCTACGGGGAGACCAAGCTGGCCGGCGAGTGGCTGGTCAGGGCGGCCGGCCGGGCGCACGGCATCTCCACCGCGTGCCTGCGCTACTTCAACGTGGCGCGGGCGCCGCGGCGCCGGAACTCGCGGACACCGGCGTGTTCAACATCGTGCCGATGATCTTCGACCGGCTCACCCGCGACGAGGCCCCCCGGATCTTCGGCGCCGACTACCCGACCCCGGACGGCACCTGCGTACGGGACTACATCCACGTGGCCGACCTCGCCGAGGCCCACCTCGCCGCGGCGCGCCGCCTCGCTGACGACGCCCCGGCCGGCGATCTGACGCTGAACATCGGCCGCGGCCAGGGCGTCTCGGTCCGGGAGCTGATCACGGTCATCGGCGAGGTCACCGGCGACCGCCGGGAGCCCGTCGTGGAGCCCCGCAGGCCGGGCGACGCGCCGCGCGCCGTGGCCTCGGCCGAGCGCGCCGCCCGGGAGCTGGGCTGGCGGGCCCGCCATGACGTGCGCGAGATGGTGCGCTCGGCGTGGGAGGGCTGGCGGCTGCACCACGCCGGGTAGACCGGCCTCCCCGGGCAGGCCGCAACGCCCTGACCAGCGGATCGTTTCCGCAGGTCAGGGCACATGACAACGGTGTTCACTACCGCGTTGCCCCATACCCCCCGCCCGTAGTTCACTTGGCCTCCGGACGACGCGGAAGGACGGTTCTGCCATGGGGGCTGGGCACGATCACGGGCACGCGCACACCCACGCGCCGCCCACGGGCACGGCCGCGGCCGCCTACCGGGGCCGGCTGCGGATCGCCCTGGGCATCACCCTCACGATCATGGTGGTGGAGATCACCGGCGGGCTCCTCGCGGACTCCCTCGCCCTGATCGCGGACGCCGCGCACATGGCGACCGACGCGGTGGGCCTCGGCATGGCGCTGCTCGCGATCCACTTCGCCAACCGCCCGGCGAGCACCAACCGCACCTTCGGTTACGCCCGCGCCGAGATCCTCGCCGCCCTGGCCAACTGCCTGCTGCTGCTCGGCGTCGGCGGCTACGTCCTGTACGAGGCGGTCCAGCGGTTCGTCACCCCCGCGGACACCCACGGCGGTCTGATGATCGTGTTCGGTGCGATCGGCCTGGTGGCCAACTCCATCTCGCTCACCCTGCTGATGCGCGGACAGCAGGAGAGCCTGAACGTGCGCGGCGCCTTCCTGGAGGTCGCCGCCGACGCGCTGGGCTCCGTCGCGGTGATGATCTCGGCCGCCGTGATCCTTCTCACCGGCTTCAAGGCGGCCGACCCGATCGCCTCGCTGATCATCGGGCTGATGATCGTACCGAGGACCCTCAAGCTGCTGCGGGAGACGCTGGACGTGCTCCTGGAGGCGGCCCCCAAGAACGTCGACATGGCGGAGGTCCGGGCGCACATCCTGGCGCTGGACGGCGTGGAGGACGTGCACGACCTGCACGCCTGGACGATCACCTCCGGCATGCCGGTGCTGTCCGCGCACGTGGTGGTCAGCTCGGAGGTGCTGAACGCCATCGGGAACGAGAAGATGCTGCACGAGTTGCAGGGCTGCATCGGCACCCACTTCGACGTCGAGCACTGCACCTTCCAACTGGAGCCGGGCGGACACGCGGAGCACGAGGCGCGGCTCTGCCACTGAGCCGGCGGTGTCCGGCCCACCGCGGAAGCCGTTCGGCCGGTCACCGAAGCCGTTCATCCGTTCGACAGCACGGGGACGGTTCCCCCCGGCGGCCGCAGGGCACGATGATTTATCAGGTCCCCCTTCCGGTGCCGTTGCACGCTCTGACATGCGGGTGTGCCGGGAAGTGCCGGGAGTGCCGGATTCGTACGGCAGACTTGGGGTGCGAAGAACGAGGCGAAGGATGGGTATGCCGATCACACCTGCCACCGAGACGCACAGCTCGTCGAACGGCGTCGCACAGGCGATCCTGCTGGAACTCGTCGACGAGAAGGGCGTGACGATCGGCACCGAGGAGAAGCTCGCCGCCCATCAGCCGCCGGGACAGCTGCACCGCGCGTTCTCGGTGTTCCTCTTCGACGAGCAGGGCCGGCTGCTGCTCCAGCAGCGGGCGCTCGGCAAGTACCACTCCCCCGGTGTGTGGTCCAACACCTGCTGCGGCCATCCCTACCCCGGCGAGGCCCCGTTCGCGGCGGCCGCGCGGCGCACGTACGAGGAGCTGGGCGTGTCCCCCTCGCTGCTGGCGGAGGCCGGCACCGTGCGCTACAACCACCCGGACCCCGCCTCGGGCCTGGTGGAGCAGGAGTTCAACCACCTGTTCGTCGGCCTGGTGCAGACGCCGCTCGCGCCGGACCCGGGGGAGGTCGCCGCGACCGCCTTCGTGACCGCGGACGAGCTGACCGAGCGGCACGCCAGGGACACCTTCTCCGCCTGGTTCATGACGGTGCTGGACGCGGCCCGCCCCGCGGTCCGGGAGCTGACGGGTCCGTCCGCGGGCTGGTGACGCCTCGCGGGCGTACGCCTCAGGGGCAGGCGGGCTTGAGCGGCAGGGCGGCCCAGATCACCTTGCCGCCGCTCGCCGTGTGCTCCACGTCGACCACCCCGCCCGCCTCCCGGGCCACCTCGCGCACCAGGAGCAGCCCCCGCCCACCGGTCCGGCCGTGATCGGCCTCCAGGGCCGTCGGGCGGTACGGGTGGTCGTCCTCCACGGACACCCGCACCCACTCCGCGCCGACCGCGACCTCCACGGCCAGCATGGGCGACAGGAGGGCCGCGTGCTTCACGGCGTTCGTGACCAGCTCGGAGACGATCAGCAGCAGGCCCTGCACCAGCTCCTCGGGGACCGGCACGCCCTGGCGCAGCAGCAGGTCCCGTACGGCGTGCCGGGCCTGCGGGACCGAGGCGTCCACCGCGGCCGCGGTGTACCGCCAGACGCCCTCGTACGGCAGCGGGTGGGGCGTCCGCTCGGCGCCCCCCGGAGGGCGCGGGCCGTCCCCGCGCCCGTGGTCGTCCATCGTCCGGTCGTCATCCTCGCGCTCGATTGTCACCACCCGTCGAGTGTTGGTAACGATCGGCACCGGTCCACGCACCTGACCAGAACTCGCCGGGTATCGAGCGCTTTCCGACCGACTGCTTATGACGACGTCACGTGTCGGACCGTTTGCGCACCTACCGCTGCTCGCTGACGAGGCCGACGATCCGGCGGCCGCCGTAGCCGGTGGCGATCAGGCCGAGCCCGTCGAAGAGCAGGGCGAGCGAGAAGAAGGCGCCGATGACGTACTGACTGCTGCTGGGCCAGTGGGCGAGGACCAGGATGCCGAGCAGCAGGTCGAAGACGCCGAGCAGCAGCGTCCAGCCGAACTGCGGGCCGCGCACGACGATGCTGCCGACCATCCGGAAGAGACCGGCGGACAGGAACAGCAGCGCGGCGAACATGGTCAGCGCGGCGGCGGCCGCGTGGGGCACCCGGATGACGACGACGCCGGCCGCGATGTTCAGGGCGGCGACGATCACGCCGAGCCAGAAGTAGTTGGTGCCGCGGGCCTGGATCGCGTGCGCCAGGCCGACGATCCCGCCGATCAGCAGCAGCCAGCCGAACAGCAGCATCGAGGTGAGCGTGGCCACCCCGGTGTAGACGAGGCCGACGAGTCCGGCGAGGACGAGGATCACACCGAGCACCGCGAGCAGGCCGAACCCCTGGCGCATCGACGTCGCCCTGTCCTTGGGCTTGCGTGCCCCGGTCATCGCCGCCTCCTCGACTGGCTCGCCGTACGAACCCGGTCGATCTCACCCTTTTATGAACCTTCCTTCACTTTTGTCCCCCTCGGGGGCGGTGTCGTAACTCCGGGGGCGTGCGGATAGCATCCGGCACATGGAGCCCCAGCTGTCCCACCAGGTCACCGACTCCGTCGCCACGGTCGTGATCCGCAATCCGGCCAAGCGCAACGCCATGACGGCCGACATGTGGCGTGCGCTGCCGCCGCTGCTGGCGGGGCTCGCCCGCGATCCCGGCGTACGGGCGCTGGTGCTGACCGGTGAGGGCCGGACCTTCTGCGCGGGCGCGGACATCTCCACGCTCCAGGGGTCGGCCGGTCCGGCGCAGGGGCTCGCGGTGGCGGCGGAGGAGGCGCTGGCCGCGTTCCCGAAGCCGACGGTGGCCGCGGTGCGGGGGCACTGCGTGGGCGGCGGGGTGCAGCTCGCGGCGGCGTGCGATCTCCGACTGGCCGAGGACGGCGCCCTGTTCGGGGTGACCCCGGCGCGGCTCGGCATCGTCTACCCCTCCTCCTCGACCCGCCGACTGGTGTCGCTGGTGGGCCCGGCCACCGCCAAGTACCTGCTGTTCACCGCCGAGTTGATCGACACGGAACGCGCGCTGCGCACCGGCCTGGTGGACGAGGTGCTGCCCGAGGGCGAACTCGACAAGCGGGTGGCCGAGTTGACCCGTACGCTCGTCTCCCGCTCCCAGCTGACCCAGGCCGCCGCCAAGGAGTTCGCGAACGGCCGCGAGGACCGGGACGGCCACTGGGCGGAGCAGGCCCGCGCCGGCGCCGACACCGCGGAGGGCGTGGCCGCCTTCCTGGAGCGCCGGACCCCCCACTTCACGTGGACACCGCCCGCCTGACGCGTCCGCGCCGCTAACCTGGCGGTGTGCGGGCGGGGAGCGAACGGACGCGGCTGATCGTGCTGCGCGGCAACAGCGCATCGGGCAAGTCGTCGGTCGCGGCCGGGCTGCGGGACCGGTTCGGACGGGGCCTCGCGCTGGTCGGGCAGGACAACCTGCGCCGGACCGTGCTGCGGGAGCGGGACCGGCCGGGGGCGGCGAACATCGGGCTGATCGAGCTGACCGCCCGTTACGCGCTGGACGCCGGGTACCACGTCGTCGTCGAGGGCATCCTGTACGCCGACCACTACGGGGCGATGCTCGCGCGGTTGCGCGCCGACCACCGCGGGCCGACGTACGGCTACTACCTGGACGTGCCCTTCGAGGAGACCCTGGCCCGGCACGCGACGAAGCCGATCGCCGGCGAGGTCGGCGAGGAGCGGCTGCGGGAGTGGTACCGGACGCGCGACCTGCTGCCCGGCGGGGTGGAGACGGTCATCGGGGCCGGGAGCGGGCTGGCGGAGACGGTGGACCGGATTCTGGAGGAGACCGGACTCGCGGGCCTTCCGGCACTCGACCGCTGAGGGCCCCCGGCCGCCGGGAACCCGGCGGGGGCGGCCGGGCGGCGCACGGACCGTTACTCACTTTCGGGTGAGCGCGGAGGCGCCCGAGGGCGCGAAAGCGCAGGAAGAGGGCGCATTCAGGGCATTAATGGTTGCTACAGGCGACCGTTACAGAAGTCTCTTATATCCGTAATGAAGTCGTGTGTCCCCGCGGTCGACCGGCGCGCGGGTCGCACGGTGGGGGCGTGCGGCCGACCGGTCGCCACAAACGCACACCACACCCTTGTGAAGGGGGACCTCGTGTCCGTTCTCGCCCCTGTCCGCAAACTGACCGCCGCCGGTGTCCTGGCCGCCGCCGTCGTGGGCGCGGCCGCCCTCCCGGCCGCCGCCGCGGGACAGCCCGCCGCCCGCCCGCACCAGGCGGTCTCCGCCGACGACGCACGGCACTTCCCTCACCCCGGTGACCGCTGGGGCCGTGACCACCGGTACGACCACGACCACCGTCACGACGGCCGGCGCTACGGCCACTGGCACGACTGGGACGGCCGCTTCGGCGACCACGACCGCCGCGGCCACCGCTGGCACTGATCGCGGCATCGGGACCCGCCGGGGCCGGGCAGGGCACGTCCTGCCCGGCCCCGCCGCGGGCGCGGCCGTCCGAGGGCACGCGCCGGTGCGCCGCGGCGGTCGCGGCGAGCGGGTGGCACGCGGCTACGTCAGGCTGAAGCGGCCGCCCGTGCGCAGTTCCTCGACCAGGTGGGCCGGCGCCTTTCGCGGGGACCCGGCGTCGTAGGGCGGCTGCGGGTCGTACTCGGTCAGCAGCTGGACGGCCTGGGCGTGTTCGTCGCCCGCGATCCGGCCGACCAGGGTGAGGGCCATGTCGATACCGGAGGAGACCCCGGCCGCGGTGACGTACTTGCCCTCGGTCACCACCCGCTCTCCGGTGGGCCGGGCGCCGTACTTCTCGAGCATCGGCAGCGCGGTCCAGTGGCTGGTGGCGCGGCGGCCGTCGAGCAGCCCGGCGGCGGCGAGCAGCAGCGAGCCCGAGCACACCGAGGTCGTCCAGGTGCTCGTCGCGTCGGCGGCGCGCAGCCACTCCAGCAGGGCCGGGTTCTCCAGCTGGGCCAGGGTGCCAGGGCCGCCGGAGACGACGACGACGTCCGGGTCGGGCATCTCGCGCAGAGCCCGGTCCGCGGTGACGGCGAGAAAGCCCGTGTCGGTGCGGACGGGTCCGGCCTGCTCGGCGACGAAGGTGAGGCGTGCGTCCGGGACGCGGCTGAGGATCTCGTAGGGGCCCACGGCGTCGAGGGCGGTGAAGCGGTCGTAGACGACCACGGCGATCTGCACGGTGTGTCCTTTCGGGTGACGGCGACGGTGCTCAGTCGACGGCGGCGGGGCGGAACCGGCGCCGGTACTCGGCCGGCGCGGTGCCGAACGCCTTGAGGAAGGCCCGGCGCATGGCCTCGGGAGTGCCGTAGCCGCTGGCCCGGGAGATCTCCTCGATGCCTCCGGGGGTGTCCTCCAGCAGCCTGCGGGCGTGTTCCAGGCGGACCCGGTCGACGTACCGGCCGGGTGTCATGCCGGTCTCGGCGCGGAAGGCGCGGGCGAAGTGGCGTGGAGAGAGGGCGGCGCGGGCGGCCAGGGCCTCGACGCCGAGATCGGTGTCCGGGTGCTCGGTGATCCACCGCTGTACGTCCCGCAGCGGCTCGCGCAGGGCGGTCTGGGCGGCCAGCTGGGCGCTGAACTGGGCCTGGTTGCCCGGCCGGCGCAGGAAGACCACGAGGTGCCGGGCGAGGGAGAGGGCGACGTCCCGGTCCAGGTCCTCCTCCACCAGGGCGAGCGCGAGGTCGATGCCCGCGGTCACACCCGCCGAGGTGGCGACGCGTCCGTCGCGGACGTAGATGGGCTCGGGCTCCACGCGGACGGCCGGACGCTCGCGCGCGAGCCGGTCGCAGTAGGCCCAGTGCGTGGTGGCCCGGCGGCCGTCGAGCAGTCCCGCGGCGGCGAGCAGGAAGGCACCGGTGCACACCGAGACCAGACGGGCGGGACGCGGGCCGTGGGCGCGCAGCCAGCCGACCAGCCGGGGGTCGGGATCGCGGGTGCCCTCACCGCCGGGGACCAGCAGGGTGTGCGGCTCCTTTGCCGCGGTGAGCGCCTCGTCCGGGACGAGCGTCAGTCCACTGGTCGTCCGCACCGGGCCGCCGTCCAGGGACGCCGTGCGGATCCGGTACGTGCCGGGCGCGTGCCGCTCGGCACCGGAGAACACTTCGAGGGGCCCGGTGACGTCCAGGCTCTGGACCCCGTCGAAGACGACGAAGAGGAGCGTGCGCTGCGGCATGTCGTCGATTCTTCGGGCGCGGGCGGATGGCCGCAATGACGTGTTCCCCACCTTTTCTGCCATACCGCACGGCGGGGGCTGGGGGCAGGGTCCCCAGTGGTTCTCGCCGAATCGTGCTCGCGCAGCATGCGCATGACGGTGGCCGGTGGCTGGGTGCCGGCCGCGCTTCTTGCCGGTGCGGAGGACGGGGCGAGCGGCGGTCTCGCGCAGCGAGAGGTGTTCGTCGTCACGCAGGCGCAGGGCGGTTTCGTCACGGATGTAGTCGCGCTCGGCCTCTGCCAGGGCGGCGAGCCGGGATGGCGTACGGCGGGGGTGGCGACGTGCAGCTCGGACGGGAGCGCGGGGGCGAGCTGGAAGCGGGCGGTGTGGTACTTGAGCGCGACCTTGCCGGGGGTGGTGCAGCAGGGCGAGCCCGCGGGGGCCTGACAGGTGGACATCGGGCAGGCGTGCGACTCGACGAGTCGGTGTCACGCGGTCCGGATGGCTTCTGACCGGGTCGGTCTCAGGGCGGGCCGCGGGTTGTGCCGCGGGTTGTCAGCCCGTCTGGGCCGTTCGGGCGCGGTCGGAGAGGAGTCGGGTGAGGCTTTCGAGGTCTTCGCTGCTGTAGCTGCGGCCTTCGCTGTCGTTGCCGACGACGATGGTGAGTACCGTTCCGGTGCGGACCACGGTGCTGCGGCTGGTGTGGGTGACGTAAGCGTCTCCCCGGCTCGTCGAGATCGAGAACGCTGCGACCTGGTCCCCGATCTTCGCCATGGTCAGTGTCCTTGCTCCTTGCTCCCGCGCCTTGAAGGTTTTCGCGTCGAAGGCCGTCTGTGCCGTGTCCTCGTCCGGGTAGGAGAACACCAGGAACTGGGTCTCCATGCTGAAGCTCCCCTGATACTCGGCGTCGCCTTCGAAGGTGGAGCCGTCATCCTGCGAGGAGACGTCTGCGGTGGCTGCTGAGACCTCGGTCCAGCCCGACGGCAGGCTTGTCGCGTCCGGCAGTACGTTGCGGACGGCCTCTGCATCGGCGAGTGGCATCGCGCGGTCCGCGTTGCCGGTGCCTGCTGTGCCGTTGCCCGTTTCGTTGGTGTCGG
Organism: Streptomyces hygroscopicus subsp. hygroscopicus; assembly: GCF_030269125.1. Taxonomy (GTDB): domain Bacteria; phylum Actinomycetota; class Actinomycetes; order Streptomycetales; family Streptomycetaceae; genus Streptomyces; species Streptomyces hygroscopicus_C. The sequence continues at coordinate 106,447 of NZ_BSSM01000001.1, forward strand.
TCCCGGTCTTCTGTCGGCCCTGCCCCGGCTCCGGCCTGCCTGTGGTCTGGGAGCCTGGAGAGTCACCGTCCAGGGCTTGGATACTGCCGTAGACCAAGAGCGCCACCACGGTCGCCAGCGCGACACAGATCGTACCGAAGGCGGTGCGTCCCGCAGGAGTGTTGTTGAAGGTCACCGGCCCGAGCGAAATGGTGTTGCCGCGCACCCGCGACCCACCGTCGATCACCACACTGTTCTGGATGGTCTGCATGGGCGGCTCCTCGGGCGGCGGCCCGGCAAGGACCGGAGCAAGGGCCGCGGCCAGTGCGGCGGCAAAGTCCTGGTCGGCCGCGACTCCGGCGTTGAGCTCGTTGCGCAGCCCTGCGACGGCAGCCGGGTCATCGGGCCGCGCGTCCACAGCTGCCAAGGCCGCCTGTCCCGATGGCGTACCGCTGAGCCGCTGCCGTACGAGGTCGGAGACGGCCTGCCCGACTCCGGTGGCCGCCGCGGTGGCCGCGCCCCCGGCTAACTCTGTTACTACTCGCACGGTCTGTGACACGAGCTCCGTCGGGTCCATCGTTTCCCCCATGAGTCAGCTGTGTACATGCTAAGACCGGCGGTGGCCTCCTCCGAGGCAACTTACCGATGAGCGAAGCGAGTCAGCTGAATCCAGCCCCTGGAATGCGTTGCCCCAGATCCTCACGGACACCGAACGGGCACAGATTCCACGTCTACCAGTTCGCCGGCGACTACGACCCGGCCGGCTACCCCGCCGCCCTGCGCAAGCCGGCCCCGCCGGTGCGCTGGCGAGGGTCGGCCACCGAGATGACCGACCCGGTCCTCTCCCGTATCGATGCCGAACAGCTGGGGTGAGGAGAAGCAACTCGCCGGCTTCACGGGCCCGCCCCGGTGACCGCCGCAGCCTGCCATCGCGACCGGGCCGCTACAGCCCGGCTCCGGGATCCTCCATGCCTGCGGCCCGCGGCGGCCGGTGGCCATGGTCGTCGAGCCGGGCCAGTTCGTGTTCGTCGTCGACGGTGATGGAGCCGTCGTAGTTGACCACCGAGCTGCGGGACGGGGAGATGTGCGCCAGGACCTCGGCGTCCACCTCGCGGCCGGCGCCGCGCAGTTCGCCGACGGCCAGGGCCATGTCATCGGTGTGCCGGCAGACCACCCCGGTCCCGGCGCACTGTGCTGTCCGGCCCGGGTGGGGGGATCGCCGAGGTAAGCCCGGAAGCCGCCAGTAGTTGATCTTGGCAACAAACCGAAGGCCCGGTGCTCGTACGCTCCCCCCGACAGACACAGCGGCAGCAACACGAACACCGGGCCCGGGAACAGCAGCCTCAGCCCTCTTCCCAGTCCACGCTGCCCACACCCGTGCCGATCGGACCGTTGCACCAGGCGCCGGACCAGCCCTCCTGACCGGGATTCAACGTCACCCAGTCACCGTTATGGTCGGCCTCCCAGCCGCAGACCACCTTGGCGCGGAAGGCGACAGCTCGGTTGGTGTGGTTCACGCAGTGAGCGAAGCCATACGTTCCCTCATTGGCGACCCCGGTGTTACAGGTGAGTTCCTTGCCCTGCGCGCCGGCGGTCGACGGCCCGGCAAAGGACAAGAGCAGTGCCATGCCGACGAGCGTGGCAGCAGCAGCCTTACGGATCACGCGTATTCCTCCTTGCAGTAGCGCTGAACCTGAACCTAGAAGCGGTTGGCGTAACCCGCGAGGGCATACAGGAGTACGACGGGGCGCGCGGGATCACGACGGTGGCGCGAGGCAGAACGGACGCCGCCCGTACACGCCGGACTGCTCATCGGCGCCGTCGGCCCGGCGCCGTTTCGGGCGGACCCGCCCGAAACGGCGGGCGGCTCCGGTCAGCGCGCCGACCCGGGCCCGAAGGCCGGGGCTATCCGGCTTCGGGGATCAATGGAACCGTGATCATCGGCGAGAACGATCACGGAGCCGGAGCGGGGACAACGGCTGACGCCGAGCCGTTGATCTCGGGCCAAGGAGCACAGGCCGGAGGCTGACCGGGCCAGCGCCGGATCAGTGAGCCGTCACCTGAAGTACACCGCCGTTTGCGGCTGGCGACAGGGTTTTTACCAGCACCCCAACGACACAGAGCTGAATGGGTGACGGCCGATGACAGCCGAACTCAAGATCAACTACTGGCGGCTTCCGGGCTTACCTCGGCGATCCCCCGGGTGAGGGAGGGCGCCCAGAGTCCGTAATCCTCCGTGGCCCGCAGCGTGCGCGGCTGCGGGTGCTCTGGGCTGGGAAACGGCCTTGAGGATCAATCGAGCCGTGGTCGGCGCTGAGGTTGATCATGGTCACTTAGCGCAGCTCCGGGATGCGGCGTCAGGTTTCCCTGGAAGCCCGTTGCGGGGCGCGGAACCCGGGGGCAGGACCCGCACGGTGCGCACCGCGTCGGCGCCAGCCGACTCGTTGGCCGTGGCGACGATCCGCTCGGTGATCAGGCGGAGCCGGGTGGCGTACGCGGGCGAGTCCGGCAAGTAGCTCTCTGTAATCAGAATGACGCTCGGTCAGGGAGAACAAGGCGGGGGCCGGGGACTTCGCCGACCTGGAGGGAGGCGAGGTCGGCGGGGGCCCGTTCGACGGCTTCGGGGCTGCTCACGGCCTGGAGCGCGGAAGGCGATCGCGGAAGCCGCCAGGACCGGATCCGCTCCCTAGGACCCTGGCACCGGCGTTCCGGGCGCCCGTCCGGTCGTCCGGCGGGGTGTCGGCCGCCCCGGGCGGGACGCTTCGGATCGCGGGGCGCCACGTGGTGCCCTGATCCCCGGTCGTCGGTGTCACCTGCCACAATTGCCGCGCAACCTCAGTGGAGAAGGCGGTACGGGATCGTGACGACACCCGGGTCCATCGAAGCAGGATCCATCGAAGGCAGGATCGCCGAGGAACTCGGCGTACGGGAGCGGCAGGTGACGGCCGCGGTGGAACTGCTCGACGGCGGTTCGACCGTGCCCTTCATCGCCCGCTACCGCAAGGAAGCGACCGAGATGCTCGACGACGCGCAGCTGCGCACGATCGAGGAGCGGCTGCGCTACCTGCGGGAGCTGGAGGAGCGGCGGACCGCGATCCTGGAGTCGGTGCGCGAGCAGGGCAAGCTCACCGGGGAGCTGGAGGCCCGCATCCGCGGCGCCGAGACCAAGGCGCGCCTGGAGGACATCTACCTCCCGTACAAGCCCAAGCGGCGCACCAAGGCGCAGATCGCGCGTGAGGCCGGCCTGGAGCCGCTGGCCGAGGGCCTGCTGGGCGACCCGACGGTCGAACCGCTGTCGGCGGCCGCCGCGTTCGTGGACGCGGACAAGGGCGCCGCCGATCCGGGGGCCGCCCTGGAGGGCGCGCGGGCGATCCTCGCCGAGCGGTTCTCCGAGGACGCCGACCTGATCGGCGAGCTGCGCGAACGCATGTGGGTGCGCGGGCGCCTCGCCGCGAAGGTGCGGGAGGGCAAGGAGGAGGCGGGCGCCAAGTTCGCCGACTACTTCGACTTCGCCGAGCCGTTCACCGAACTGCCCTCGCACCGGGTGCTGGCGATGCTGCGCGGGGAGAAGGAGGAGGTGCTCGACCTCGTCCTGGAGCCGGAGGAGCCCGCCGACTCCCCGTCGGTCCCGTCGTCGTACGAGGGCATCGTCGCGCACCGCTTCGGCATCGCCGATCGCGGCCGCCCCGCCGACAAGTGGCTGACGGACACGGTCCGCTGGGCCTGGCGCACCCGCATCCTGGTGCACCTCGGCATCGACCTGCGGCTGCGGCTGCGCACGGCCGCCGAGGACGAGGCGGTGAACGTGTTCGCGGCCAACCTGCGCGACCTGCTGCTCGCCGCCCCGGCCGGCACCCGCGCCACGCTGGGCCTGGACCCCGGTTTCCGCACCGGGGTGAAGGTCGCCGTGGTCGACGCCACGGGCAAGGTCGTCGCCACGGACGTGATCTACCCGCACGTCCCGGCCAACAAGTGGGACGAGGCGCTCGCCAAGCTGGCCCGGCTCGCGAAGGAGCACGCGGTCGAGCTGGTCGCGATCGGCAATGGCACCGCGTCCCGCGAGACCGACAAGCTCGCCGCCGAACTCATCGCGAGGCACCCGGAGCTGAAGCTCACCAAGGTGATGGTCTCGGAGGCCGGTGCCTCGGTGTACTCGGCATCGGCGTACGCCTCCCGGGAGCTGCCGGACATGGACGTGTCCTTGCGCGGCGCGGTCTCCATCGCCCGGCGGCTGCAGGACCCGCTGGCCGAGCTGGTGAAGATCGACCCGAAGTCCATCGGCGTCGGCCAGTACCAGCACGACCTGTCCGAGGTGAAGCTGTCCCGCTCGCTGGACGCGGTGGTCGAGGACTGCGTGAACGGCGTGGGCGTGGACGTCAACACCGCGTCCGTGCCGCTGCTGGCCCGCGTGTCGGGCGTCTCGGCCGGGCTCGCGGAGAACATCGTGGCGCACCGGGACGCCAACGGGCCCTTCACCTCCCGTTCGGAGCTGAAGAAGGTGGCGCGGCTCGGCCCGAAGGCGTACGAGCAGTGCGCGGGCTTCCTGCGCATCCGTGACGGCGTCGACCCGCTGGACGCCTCCAGCGTGCACCCGGAGTCGTACCCGGTGGTGCGGCGGATGGTGAAGACCACCGGCCAGGAGGTGGCCTCCCTCATCGGCAACACGGGCGTGCTGCGCTCGCTGCGGCCGGCCGACTTCGTGGACGACACCTTCGGCCTGCCGACCGTCTCGGACATCCTCAAGGAGCTGGAGAAGCCGGGCCGCGACCCGCGTCCGGCCTTCAAGACGGCCACCTTCAAGGAGGGCGTGGAGAAGATCTCCGACCTGTCCGCCGGGATGGTCCTGGAGGGCGTGGTGACGAACGTGGCGGCCTTCGGCGCGTTCGTGGACATCGGCGTCCACCAGGACGGCCTGGTGCATGTGTCGGCGATGTCCCGGACGTTCGTCAAGGACCCGCGGGACGTGGTGAAGCCGGGTGACATCGTCAAGGTGAAGGTTCTGGACGTGGACATCCCGCGCAAGCGGATCGGTCTGACCCTGCGCCTGGACGACGAGGCGGCCCCGGGGGCGCAGCCCGGCGGCAAGCGCCAGCGCGGCGGCGCCCGGCCGCCCCAGCAGCGGCAGGGCGGGCAGGGCCAGCGCCAGGGCGGCCAGGGCGGCCAGGGCGGCCAGGGGCAGGGTCAGCGGCAGGGCCGCGGCGGGGGCGACCGGGGCGGACGGCAGGCGCCGGCCCCGGCCAACAGCGCCATGGCGGACGCGCTGCGCCGCGCGGGCCTGCTGGACCCGAAGCAGCGCTGACCCGCGCACGGAGCACACCCGTTCCGGGTGAAGGGCCGGAGCCGCGGCTCCGGCCCTTGCGCGTCCCGTGCACCGGTGGACATCGACAGAAACAGACTTTTCCCCGTATCGAGGGGTTTGGCGCCAGGAAACACATGAAGCGGGCACACCGCCCACCCGCCGCCTCCACACTCGCTTCTGTGCACGTTGACGGTGCACGCGAAGCGATGGGGAGGACTCTGTGTTCCGCACCACGAAGCAGCGCCTGGCGGCCTGCACGACCGCCGCGGCACTCGCCGCCGCGGCGGCCTCGTTCGCCGCTCCGACGGCGGCCACCGGTGCCGCGGTCCGCGGTGAGCTGACGTACGGCAGCATCATCCTGCTCCAGAACCAGTACGGCGGCGACGGCGGCTACCTCGACACCAACGGTGTCTCCACCCAGCCGGGCGCCACCTACAACGTGAGCACCAACAACCGGCCCAACAGCCGCGGTCCGGCCACCTCGGAGTGGCGGGTCGTCTCCGCCACCGGGAAGGCCACCGGCTCCCGCGTGCTCAGCGGTGACGTCGTCTACCTCATCAACCAGTACGGCAGCCACCACACCTACCTCGACACCAACGGCGTCTCCGGCCAGGCGGGCGCCAAGTACAAGGTCTCCGCCACCACGACCAAGGACCGCGGTCCGGGGACCGGCAAGTGGCACATCTTCGGCGTGCGGTCCTCGCCGAACGACGGACACATCCGCACCGACGACATCGTGCGTCTGCTCAACGACTACGGCTCCGCCAACGGCGGCTTCCTCGACACCAACGGCGTCTCCCACCAGGGCGGCGGCGCCAAGTACAGCGTGTCCACCAGCCCGTACAGCGACCGCGGCACCGGCACGGGCTCCTGGAAGGTGCTGCCCTCCTGACCACCCGTCACACGCCGTGCCCCGGGGAGCGGGGACTTCCCGGGGCGCGGCGTCTCAGTGTTCGGTCACCTTGCCCGCCGCGACCTCCCAGCGCCGGGTCACGCGCACCGCGTCCAGCATGCGGCGGTCGTGGGTCACCAGCAGGAGGGTGCCCGCGTAGGCGTCCAGGGCGGACTCCAGTTGCTCGATGGCGGGCAGGTCGAGGTGGTTCGTCGGCTCGTCCAGGACGAGGAGGTTGACGCCCCGGCCCTGGAGCAGGGCGAGGGCGGCACGGGTGCGTTCGCCCGGGGAGAGGGTCGCGGCCGGGCGCAGCACATGGTCCGACTTGAGACCGAACTTGGCGAGGAGGGTGCGGACCTCCACCGGTTCGGTGTCGGGAACGGCCGCGCAGAAGGCGTCGAGCAGGGTCTCTGGGCCGTGGAACACGCCCCGGGCCTGGTCGACCTCGCCGACCAGCACGCCCGAGCCGAGGACCGCGTGCCCCGCGTCCAGCGGGACGCGGCCGAGCAGGGCGGCCAGCAGGGTCGACTTCCCCGCGCCGTTGGCCCCGGTGACCGCGATCCGGTCGGCCCAGTCGATCTGGAGGCTGACCGGCCCGAAGGTGAAGTCGCCGCGCCGGATCTCGGCGTCCCGCAGCGTGGCCACCACGGCGCCCGAGCGCGGGGCGGCCGCGATCTCCATGCGCAGCTCCCACTCCTTGCGCGGCTCCTCGACCACCTCCAGGCGCTCGATCATCCGCTGGGTCTGCCGGGCCTTGGCCGCCTGCTTCTCGCTGGCCTCGCTGCGGAACTTGCGGCCGATCTTGTCGTTGTCGTTGCCCGCCTTGCGCCGGGCGTTCTTGACGCCCTTGTCCATCCAGGACCGCTGCATCTGCGCCCGGTCCTGGAGGGCCGCCTTCTTGTCGGCGAACTCCTCGTACTCCTCGCGGGCGTGCCGCCGGCCCGTCTCGCGCTCCTCCAGGTACGCCTCGTAGCCGCCGCCGTAGAGGTTGATCCGCCGCTGTGCCAGGTCGAGTTCGAGGACCTTGGTGACGGTGCGGGTGAGGAACTCGCGGTCGTGGCTGACGACGACGGTGCCGGCGCGCAGCCCGGTGACGAACCGCTCCAGGCGCTCCAGACCGTCGAGGTCGAGGTCGTTGGTGGGCTCGTCCAGGAGGAAGACGTCGTAGCGGGAGAGCAGCAGGGAGGCGAGGCCCGCGCGGGCCGCCTGGCCGCCGGAGAGGGAGGTCATCGGCTGGTCCAGGCCGACGGCGAGGCCGAGGGAGTCGGCGACCTCCTCCGCCCGCTCGTCCAGGTCGGCGCCGCCGAGGCCGAGCCAGCGCTCCAGACTCGCCGCGTAGGCGTCGTCCGCGCCGGGCGCGCCGTCGACCAGCGCCTGCGTCGCGTCGTCCATGAGGCGCTGCGCCTCGGCGACGCCGGTGCGCCGGGCCAGGAACTCCCGCACGGTCTCCCCCGGCCGGCGCTCGGGCTCCTGCGGCAGATGGCCGACCGTCGCGGCGGGCGGCGACAGCCGCAGTTCGCCCTGCTCGGGCGCGACGAGTCCGGCGAGCATCCGCAGCAGCGTGGACTTGCCCGCGCCGTTGGCGCCGACCAGCCCGATCACGTCGCCGGGCGCCACGACGAGGTCGAGCCCGGAGAAGAGCGAGCGGTCGCCGTGCCCGGCGGCGAGGTTCTTGGCGACGAGGGTGGCAGTCATCAGGAGGACGATCCTAGTGCGCCCGCCGCCGGTCAGGGCCTATGGTCCGGATGTGAACAGCGTGCACAGCATGGACAGCGTGAACCGTGGGACGGATGACGAAGTGATCGTGGTCGGCGGCGGGGTCGTCGGGCTCACCACGGCCGTGGTGCTGGCCGAGGCCGGGCGGCGGGTCCAGGTGTGGACGCGCGAGCCCGCCGAGCGGACCACGTCGGCGGTCGCCGGCGGCCTGTGGTGGCCCTATCGCATCGAGCCGGAGCCGCTCGTCGGCGAGTGGGCGCTGGAGACCCTCGCCGTGTACGAGGAGCTGGCGGCGCGGCCCGAGGAGACGGGCGTACGCCTTGTCGACGGCGTCCACCAGGGGGCGCGGCTCGACGAGCTGGGCGGCTGGGCGGCCCGGGTGCCGGGGCTGCGGGCCGTGCCGGACGGGGTGGCGGCGCGGCTGCCGGTGATCGACATGCCGACGCATCTGGCGTGGCTGCGCGAGCGGCTCGTGAAGGCCGGCGGCACGGTGTCGCTGCGCGAGGTCGCGGATCTCGCCGAGGTGCCCGCCGATGTGGTGGTCAACTGCACGGGACTCGGGGCGCGTTCGCTGACCGGGGACGCCACCCTGCGGCCGGTGCGGGGGCAGCTGGTGCTGGTCGAGAATCCCGGGATCGACACGTACTGCACGTCCGTGGACCATGCGTCGCCGGTCGCCGCGTATTTCATTCCGCAGCCGTACGGGTTGATCCTCGGCGGGACGGCGCAGGAGGACGACTGGTCCCTGGAGCCGGACCCCGCCACGGCCGAGGAGATCATCGCCCGGTGCGCGCGGGTGCGGCCGGAGATCGCGGGGGCGCGGGTGCTGGGGCACAGGGTGGGCTTGCGGCCGTACCGGGACGTGGTGCGGCTGGAACGGCAGCCGCTGCCGGGCGGGCGCACGGTGGTGCACTCGTACGGCCACGGCGGCGCGGGTGTCACGGTGGCCTGGGGGTGCGCTCGGGAGGCGGCCGGGCTGGTTCCGGGGACGAGCGCGTAAGCGTTCGGGGGACGTGCGGACGTCGGGGGACCCCGGGGTTCCGCGGGCTGGTCGCGCGGTTCCCCGCGCCCGGGGGAACCGCGCGGACCTCAGTCGTCAGTCACCGGGGACGTGGCTGGTCGTCCGCGGGGCGCCCACGCCCTTCAGGCGGCTCGGGACGGGAGTCGTCGTCGTGCCCGTCGTCGCGCGGGCGAACGCCTGCGCCCCGCCCACCAGGGGCAACCGGGCCGAGGTGCCCGCGAGTTCGACCGCCACCGTCGGCTTCGTGGACGGCGGGTCGATCAGGCCCCGGTCCGTGCCCGCGATGATCAGGGCGAGGCGGTGGCCCCGGGGGACGACGTGGTCGGTGGCGGCCAGGGTGAGGGTCATGGTGTAGGACCTGCCCGGGGTGAGCGGGACGCCCTTGGCGAGGGAGGCGTAGTGGCCGAGGTCGGCCCAGCCCCGGCTGAAGACCGTGTAGTCGACGTCGGCGGTCTTCGCGGCGGTCTCCAGGTAGCAGGCGCTGTCGCCGGGCGTGCTCGCACCCCAGCAGGTGCGGTTCTCCAGCGTGGTGATGCCCTCGGCGTCGTCGGCGTAGTCGCGGATGGTGTCCGGACCGACGTCGACCAGGACGGCGGAGAGGTGGGCCGAGGCGGTGGTCGGGGTGGCGGTGACCGTCACCTGGGACATGCCGGACACGCGCAGGTCGTGGGTGAGCGGTGCGGTGAGGAAGCCGGTCTTCTCCGAGGTGGGCGTGATCAGGTGTGCCGCCCAGTCGGTCTCGCCGAGCTTCGGGTCGTCGGTGAAGGTCTCGGTGCCGGCGGCCGGGCGCGGGCCGAGGGTGCCGACGCCGGATACGGCGCCGGTGGCCGGGTGGAGGGTGGTGGCACGGGTGCCGGTGGGCGGCCAGGTGGCGGAGGTGACCCACTGGTCGGGGTGGCGCTCGATGTCGGCGGTCGGCTCGCGGTCGATGCCGTTGTCGTAGCCGAGGAGTTCGTGGTCGAACCAGCGGTGCAGGGTGTCGACCCAGGCGCCGCGCCGGTAGTCGAAGGGGTCGACGTGGCCGGTCTGGGACAGCCACAGCTTGCGCTCGACACCGTTCTTCGCCAGCGCGTCCCACCACTGGCCGAAGTGCTTGGTGCGGACGTTGAGGTCCTGCATGCCCTGCGCCACGAACACGCTGGCGCGCACCTTGGCCGCGTCCTTGACGTAGTCCCGCTCGGTCCACAGCGGGGTCCAGTCGCCGCTGCGCGGGCTGCCGTCGGCGAGTCTCCTCTGCTCGGCCGCGCAGTGGGCGCGCGCCGCGTCGCTCTCGACGTAACCGGCGAGGTCGTCGGGACCGCCGTCGTAGAGCGGGGCGCCCTGGGCGAAGTAGTAGTCGTACCAGGAGGAGATGGCGCTGATCGGCACGATGGTCCTCAGGCCCTTCACGCCGGTGGCGGCGACGCCGTTGGCGATGGTGCCGTCCCAGCTCTTGCCGATCATGCCGGTCCTGCCGTTGGTCCACGTGGCCTTGACGGTCCGGGTGCCGGTGCGACTCGTGTACGCCCTGGCGCGGCCGTTGAGCCAGTCGATCACGGCCTTCGCGGACTGGATGTCAAAGCGACCGCCGACGTCGACGCAGCCGTCGGAGCGGTTGGTGCCGGCGAGGTCGACGCCGACGAAGGCGTAGCCGCGGGGCACGAAGTAGTTGTCGTAGAACAGCGGCATCCGGACGACGTGGCCGCTCGCGTCGTACGTCTTGACCTGGCTCTCGTTGCCGCGCCCGCAGCAGGAGTAGTAGGGGCTGGCGTCCATGACGACCGGCACCTTGCGGCCCTCGCGGGCCGGTTCCGCGGGACGGACGATGTCGGCGGCGACGCGGTCGGACGTGCCGTCGCCGTCCTCGTCGAGGCCGGTGTCCACCCATACGGACTCGCGGACGGCGTGGGCGTAGGAGTAGATCGGCCGGCTTTCCCGGGGCGGCGCGGCCTGGGCGGCGGCCGGGGCGAGGAAGGCGGCGAGCAGGGCGGCGACGGCCGCCGTCGCGAGCGCTCGCCAGGGGATGCGGCGCGTGTGCAGCGGCGCCCGGACAGGTGTGCTCTTCGGCATGCGCGGACGGTACTCCCGCCAACTCCCGTGCAGAAGAGCGCGTTACGGCACCCGGGTGGCTCGTTGCGGCCGAATGGCGATCGTGTGACAGCGGGGGGCATGGACAGCGCGAGGGGCACAGGGCGTGAATAGGCTCCGGACAGAGATCTCCGCGCGGAGTGCTCCGCACGCGTCCTTCACGCCGAGGTCTTACGAACGGACCCGCAGTCCCGACGACTTGGAGCTGACGTGCACCGCAGAATCATCGCGCCGGGCGCACTGGCGGCGGCCTCCCTCCTGCTGGCGATCCCGGCATCGGCCGCGAGCTACTCCCCCGGCGCGCCGGGCATCGGCGACCCCTACTACCCGTACTACGGCAACGGTGGCTACGACGTCTCGCACTACGACCTGCGGCTGCGCTACCAGCCGACGACGGACGAGTTGCAGGGCACCGCGACGATCCAGGCGCGCACCACGCAGGACCTGTCCCGTTTCGACCTGGACTTCCTGCTGGACGTGAGCGAGGTGCGGGTCAACGGCGAGAGGGCCTCCTTCGCCCGTGCCGAGCAGCACGAGCTGGTGGTCACGCCGAAGAGGCCGCTGCCCGAGGGCACGCCGCTCACGGTCGTGGTCCGCTACCGCGGGGTGCCGTCCACGAAGAGCGCCTACGGCTTCACCACCTGGCACCGCACGCCGGACGGCGCGGTCGCGGCGGACGAGCCCGAGTCGGCGTGGTGGTGGTTCCCGAGCAACGACCACCCGAGCGACAAGGCGACGTACGACGTCTCGGTGGCCGTGCCGGACGGCACCCAGGCGGTATCCAACGGCACGTTGCGGTCCACCGATGCGAAGCGGGGCTGGACCCGCTACTCCTGGCGGCAGGACCGGCCGCAGGCGACCTATCTGGCCACTCTCGCGATCGGCAAGTTCGACATCACCACGAGCCGTTCGGAGCGCGGGGTTCCGGTGATCAACGCCTACAGCAAGGACCTGGGCGCCGGCGCCGGGGCCGCGCGGGCGAGCGTGGAGCGCACCGGCGAGATCGTCGACTGGCTCAGCGACTACTTCGGGCCGTATCCGTTCGCCACGGCGGGCGGTTACGTGCCGAACACGACCACCGGGTACGCGCTGGAGACGCAGACCCGTGTCTACTACAGCCCCAAGCAGTTCGCGAAGGGCTCCAACCCGTCGTTGGTCGTGCACGAGCTGGCCCACCAGTGGTACGGCGACGACGTGTCGCTGAAGGGCTGGAAGGACATCTGGCTCAACGAGGGCTTCGCGACGTACGCGCAGTGGCTGTGGTCCGAGCACGAGGGCGAGGGCACGGCACAGCAGCTCGCCGACCACGTGTACTCCTCGCACGCGGCCGACGACCCCTTCTGGACCGTCAAGCCCGGTGATCCCGGGCCGGACGACCAGTTCGACGACGCCGTCTACGACCGGGGCGCGGCCGCGCTCCAGGCGCTGCGCGACGAGATCGGCGACGGCGCCTTCTTCCGCATCCTGAAGGGCTGGCCGAAGGCGCACGCCTACGGCAACGCCTCCGTGGCCGACTTCGAGAAGTACGCCGAGAAGATCTCCGGCAAGCCGCTCGCGGGGCTCTTCGACACATGGCTGTACGAGCCGACGAAGCCGTCGGCGGGCGCGGCGCGGTCCTTCACGGCGACGGACGCGGCGGCGCCGCTGCCGAAGTCCTGGAACCAGATCGAGGCGGCCCACGGGGGCCACGGCACGCTGAGCCGCTGAGCCGCTGCGTGCGATCGGCCCGGCGTTCCCCGGGTGACAGCGTCCCGGTTCATCGCGCCCGCGCGATGGACCGGGAGGGCCGGGGGGCGGGACGGGGCGTGCGGGGCCCGGGGCACGCGGCCGGGATCGGTGCCGCAGGACGGGGAACACGCGCGGGGACACCGCGGGGCGATCGCGCCGCTCGACCGACCGGACAGGCGCGGCGGAGGGGCGGACACGCCATGGCAGACAGGCCGACGGACACGACCGCCGAGCCGCTGCGACGCGACCGCCCGGCATAACCGCAGGCGCCCCGACCCCGGTTCGCTCCGGGCGCGCGCGGGGCCGGGAAGCATGCGGCCGGGACCGGCGGCGGAAGACGACGGACGTGCGCAGGACGGTCGTCCGGCCGGGTCGGTCGGGCGGGCCGGAGGGCGGGCGGGTAGGCCGGGCAGGCGGGCCGGTGGCGGGGTGGCCTCTTCGCCGTGGTGTGAATTCCTCGGCGGCGGGCATGGCCGGGCGGCCGGCACTCGGCGAAGCGAGTGCCGGCCGCCCGGAGGACTGGGTGGTCGTGCCGGGTTCAGCCGTGCGTGGCGACGGGGGACGACCGCTGTGAGGACGTGGCGGGCGGGGTCGTGCCCGTGGTTCCCCGCGGTTCCGGCAGCCACAGGGTCAGCAGGGCCATCGCCCCCGCGCACAGCGCGATGACGAGGAACAGCAGGGGCACGTCGCCGCCGTCGAGGACGAGGACCGACGTGAACACGAGCCCGCCGACGTTGCCGTACGCACCCGCCAGGCCGGCGATCTGGCCGCCGGAGCGGCGGTTGACCAGCGGGACCATCGCGTAGACCGCGCCGTTGCCGCCCTGGATGAAGACCGACGCCAGCGCGACCAGCGCGACGCCCGCCCACATCCCCCAGCCGCTGGTCATCCGGGAGAGGACGAGGAAGACGACGACGGCGCCGACGAGCAGGATCCGCAGGGCCGTCCGCCGCTGGGGAAGCGCGTCGGACAGCAGCCCGCCCGCGGGGCGCGTGATCAGGTTGGTGCAGGCGAATGCGCTGCCCGCGGCGGCCGCGGCCGCGACGCCGAGGCCGAAGGTGTCGGCGAAGTAGGTGGGGAGCAGGGAGACCACCGTCAGTTCGGTGCCGAACGTCACGAAGTACGCCAGCGACAGCAGCGCCACCAGCCGGAAGGGGTAGCGGTCGGCGGGCGGGTGGGCGTTCGCGAGCGCCGGGCGGTTCACCGACAGGGTGCGCACCGCCTGTACCGCGTAGCCGGCCACCAGCACGACGAGGACGGCGACGAAACCGGACTCGGGGAGCACCCCGGCCGCGCGGATGCGGTAGGCGACGAGGCCGAGGACGGCGATCGGCGGCAGCTGCACCGCCAGCAGTCCGAACACCGCCCCCCGGCTGGTGACCTCCAGGGCGCCCTGCCGGCGCGGCCGCTGGTAGGCGGAGCCCTCCGGGGTGTCGCGCACGGCGAAGAGGTAGACGACGCCGTAGAGCGCGGACAGCACGCCGACGAGGCCGATGCCCCAGCGCCAGCCGCCGGCGTGTCCGGCGAGCAGCACGGAGAGACCGGGCAGGACGAGGGAGGCCGCGGCCGAGCCGAAGTTGCCCCAGCCGCCGTAGAAGCCCTCGGCCGTGCCGATCTCCTCGCGGCCGAACCATTCGGCGACCATGCGGATGCCGACCACGAACCCGGCGCCGACGACGCCGAGCAGCAGACGGCTGAGGACCAGGGCGGGGAAGCTCGACGCGGTCGCGAAGAGCGTGTTGGGGACGGCCGCGAAGATCAGGATCGACGCGTACACCCGGCGGGGGCCGAAGCGGTCCAGGAGCATTCCCACGCCGATCCGCGCGGGGACGGTCAGCGCCAGGTTGCACAGCGAGAGGGTGAGCAACTGCCCCTTGGTCAGGTGGAGTTCGCTGCCGATCTGCTGGGCGAACGGCGCCATGTCGAACCAGACGAGGAAGCTGAGGAAGAACGCCAGCGTGGTCAGGTGCAGGACGCGGTAACGGCCGCGGACGGACGCCAGCGCTCCGAGCCGACGGAACGCGACGCCGAAGGAGGGGGACGAGGGGGACGAGGGGGACGAGGGCATGGTGGGCTCCCGCGGGGACGGTGGAGGGTGGGGCCGTGCGGGCGAGGGGGTTCAGCGGGTGGCGGGCGGGGCGACCCGCACCGGCCAGACCAGCAGCCGCGCCGGGGTGCCGTCCGGGGCGGTCTCCTCGTCCAGGCACACACCGGTGCGCAGGTCGAATGCCTGCTTGTACATGGGTGAGAAGACCACCGGCACATCGCCACGGCTGCCGGTGAGACCGCGGGAGAGGACGTAGGCGCCGCCGAAGGGGTCGTAGTTCTGGACGGCGTAGAGTTCGCCCGCACGGTCCCGGAAGAGC
Source organism: Streptomyces hygroscopicus subsp. hygroscopicus (assembly GCF_030269125.1). Lineage (GTDB taxonomy): Bacteria > Actinomycetota > Actinomycetes > Streptomycetales > Streptomycetaceae > Streptomyces > Streptomyces hygroscopicus_C. Next base: position 121,515 of record NZ_BSSM01000001.1, read on the forward strand.
GCGACCTGCTCGCCGCGCAGGAGTACGGCCACGCCGCGGCCGGGAAGCAGATCGCCGTAGCGGCAGACCGTGTGCCACGCGCCGTCGTGGGCGAGCTGGATCTCGTGGGCGACTCGGATCTCGTCGGCGGGCATCATGCGCGCACCTCCAGCCGCGGACCGGCGACGCGGACCGGGCGGATCTGGCCGCGCTCGGGGGTGAAGCGCACGGCGGGGTCGGGGACACCGGGGGCGTTGACGAACGAGACGAAGCGGCGCAGCCGGTCGGGGTCGGCGAGGGTGGCGGCCCATTCGTCCTCGTAGGCGGCTATGTGGCGCCGCATCAGCTCGTCGAGGTCGGCGCAGATGCCGAGGGAGTCGTTCATGATGACGTCGCGCAGCCGGTCCAGGCCACCGTCGAGCCGCGCCACCCAGGGGGCGGTGCGCTCCAGCCGGTCGGCGGTGCGGATGTAGAACATCAGGAAGCGGTCGATGGTGCGGATCAGCGTGGGGCGGTCCAGATCGGCGGCGAGCAGATCGGCGTGGCGCGGGCTCGTGCCGCCGTTGCCGCCGACGTAGAGGTTCCAGCCCTCGGCGGTGGCGATCACCCCGAAGTCCTTGCTCTGCGCCTCGGCGCACTCGCGGGCGCAGCCGGAGACCGCCGCCTTGATCTTGTGCGGGGAGCGCAGGCCGCGGTAGCGCAGCTCCAGTTCGACGGCGAGGCCGACCGAGTCCTGCACGCCGTAACGGCACCAGGTCTCCCCCACGCACGACTTCACGGTGCGCAGCGACTTGCCGTAGGCGTGGCCGGACTCGAAGCCGGCGTCGACCAGGCGGCGCCAGATGCGCGGCAGGTCGTCGACGCGGGCGCCGAACATGTCGATGCGCTGACCTCCGGTGATCTTGGTGTAGAGGCCGAAGTCGCGGGCGATCTCACCGATGGTGATCAGCCCTTCGGGAGTGATCTCGCCGCCGGGGATGCGCGGCACCACCGAGTACGAGCCGCCGCGCTGGATGTTGGCGAGGAAGTGGTCGTTGGTGTCCTGGAGCGCGGCCTGCTCGCCGTCGAGGATGTGGCCGTTGGCCAGGCCGGCGAGGATCGAGGCGACCGCCGGCTTGCAGATCTGGCAGCCCTCGCCGCTGCCGTGCTCGTCGATCAGCCGGGAGAACTCGGTGATCCCCTTGACCCGGATGATCTCGTACAGCTCGGCGCGGGTGTGGGTGAAGTGCTCGCACAGGCCGCGGTCGGTGGCGACGCCCCGGGCGGCCAGCTCCTCGGAGACGATGGTGCCGAGCAGCTTCTCGCAACTGCCGCAGCCCGTACCGGCCTTGGTGCACTTCTTCACCTGGGGCACGGAGGTGTTGCCGTCGGCGACCGCTTGGCGGACGACGGCCTTGCTGACGTTGTGGCAGGAGCAGACGACCGCCTCGTCGGGCAGCGGGGCCGGGCCCCCCGCCCCGGCCGCGGCGGGCAGCAGCAGGCGTTCGGGCGGTACGGCGAGCGGGGCGCCGGCGAGCAGCGGGCGCAGGGTGGCGTAGTCGTCGGTGTCGCCGACGAGGACGCCGCCGAGGAGCCGGCCGTCCGAGCCGACGACCAGCTTCTTGTAGATCCCGGCGCGGCTGTTGGCGTACACCACGTCGAGGGCGCCGTCGGTGGTGCCGTGCGCGTCGCCGAAGCTGGCGACGTCGACGCCGAGCAGCTTGAGCTTGGTCGAGGTGTCGCCGCCGGTGAACTCACCTTCCTGTGCGACGAGTTGGCGGGCCGCTGTCTCGGCCATGGCGTAGCCGGGGGCGACCAGTCCGTAGACCCTGCCGTCGGCGGCCTGGGCGCACTCGCCGATGGCGAGGATGTGCGGGTCCTCGGTGCGGCAGGCCGCGTCCACGACGATGCCGCCGCGGGCGCCGACGGGCAGGCCGCACGCGCGCGCGAGCTGGTCGCGGGGGCGCACGCCGGCGGAGAAGACGACCAGGTCGACATCGAGTTCGGTGCCGTCGGACAGGGCCATCGACCGCACCCGGCCGTCGGGTCCCGCGCTGATCGCCTCGGTGCCGGCGCCGGTGTGGACCGTGACCCCCAGCTCCTCGATCTTGCGGCGCAGCAGGTGTCCGCCGGCGTCGTCGACCTGGAGCGCCATCAGCCGCGGGGCGAACTCGACGACGTGTGTGCGCACGCCCAGCGCGCGCAGCGCGCCGGCCGCCTCCAGGCCGAGCAGCCCGCCGCCGACCACGGCGCCGGTCCGCGCCGTGGCCGCCTCCGCCTTGATCGCGGCGAGGTCGTCGAGGGTCCGGTAGACATGGCAGCCGTCGGCGTCGTGGCCGGGCACCGGCGGCACGAAGGGGTAGGAACCGGTGGCGAGCACGAGGGCGTCGTAGCGGAGGGTGCGTCCGGCCGACGTGGTGACCTCCCGGCGCTCCCGGTCGATGGCGGTGGCCGGTTCGCCGAGGCGCAGGTCGATGCCGTGCTCGGCGATGAACTCCGGGGTGCACATGGCGAGTTCTTCGTCGGTGGTGCCGGAGAACCACGAGGTGAGGTGGACCCGGTCGTAGGCGGGGCGGGGCTCCTCGGCGAGGACGGTCACCCGCCAGCCGGGCCCGGCCTGTTCGTGGAACGTCTCGAGGAAACGCTGGCCGACCATGCCGTGGCCGACGAGGACCAGGTGGCGGTGTGGTGCGGTCGCGGGGTGCATCACGCGGCTCCTTCGGTGGTGAGCAGGTGGAGCGGGTCGTCAAGGAGCGCTTCGTCGCACTCGTAGGCACGGGTGAGGTCGCCGACCGTCGTGAGGTCGCCGAGGAGGATGCCGCCGACGAGCCGGTCGCCGCGCAGCACGAGCTTCTTGTACGAGCCGTAGGGCCCGCGGGTGGCGTCGGCGATGCGCAGCACGTCCGTACCGGCCGCGTCGCCCGTCTCGCCGAACGCTGCGTACTCCAGCGGGCCCGCGGTCAGCCGGACGAGCGGCCGCGAGCCGCCGTAGACGGCGTCCGGACCGGCGCCGGAGAGCCGCGCGGCGAGCACGTCGGCCTGGTCCCAGGCGGGTCCGGCGAGGCCGTGCGTGACGCCGGCGTGCTCGGCGCAGTCGCCGATCGCGAAGACGTGCGGGGCGCGGGTGGCGAGCCGGTCGTCCACCACGACGCCGGCCCGCACCGCGATCCCGGCGGCGTGCGCGAGCCCGGTGCGGGGGCGCACCCCGCAGGCGAGCACCACCAGGTCGGCGTCGAGCAGGTAGCCGGTGGCGAGGCGGACGCCGGTGACACGGGTGTCGCCGGTGAGGGCGCGGGCGCGGTTGCCGGGGTAGGTGTGCACGCCCAGCCGTTCGAGGGCACGGCGCAGCGCGTGGCCCGCCCCCTCGTCGAGGTGGCGTTCGATCAGGTACGGGGCCTGGTGGACGATCTCGGTGGGCAGGCCGACCGCGGCGAGCGCCCGTGCGGCGCTCACGCCAAGCACCCCGCCGCCGATCACCACCGCGCGGGTGGCCCGCGCCGCGTCCTCGGCGAGCCGCGCGCAGTCGGCGAGGCCCCGGAAGGCGTGCACCCCGGCCTTCAGCCCGCCGCCGGCGGTGCGCAGGCCCCGGATCGGCGGCAGCACCGGGTTGGCTCCGGTCGCCAGCACCAGTTCGTCGTAGCCGGCCTCCTCGCCGCCCGCCAGCGTCAGCGTGCGGGAGCGCACGTCGACGGCCACGACCTCGCACCCGGTGCGCACGGCGACCCGCGGCGCGCCGCACGGCAGCGCGACGGCGGCGGCGTCGAGGCGGCCGGTGAGCACGTCGGCGAGGAGTGTGCGGTTGTAAGGGCGGTGCGGCTCCGCGCCGTACAGCGTCACGTCGTCCCCCCGCCCCCGCTCGACCAGTTGCTGGGCCAGGCGGGCGGCGGCCATCCCGGCGCCCACGACGGCGATCCGCCCGCTCACCGGGCGTCCTCGGCGCGCTCGACCCTGACCGCGCACACCTTGAACTCCGGCATCCGCGACACCGGGTCGAGGGCGGGGTTGGTGAGGGAGTTGACGCGGCCGAGCCCCGGCCAGTGGAAGGGCACGAAGACCGTGTCGGGGCGGATGCCCCGGGTGACGCGCGCCGGCGCGGTGGCGCGGCCGCGGCGGGTGGTCAGGGTGAGCCGGTCGCCGTCGGCGACGCCGAGCCGCTCGGCGAGGCGGGGGTGCAGTTCCACGAAGGGCGCGGGCGCGGCCCGGGTCAGCTCCGGCACGCGCCGGGTCTGCGCGCCGCTCTGGTACTGGGCGAGCACCCGCCCGGTCGTCAGCCGCAGCGGATAGTCGGCGTCCGGCTCCTCCGCGGCCGGCCGGTGCGAGACGGCGGCGAACCGGGCCCGCCCGTCGGGCGTTGCGAAGCGGTCGAGGAACGGCCGGGGGGTGCCGGGGTGGTCCTCGGCCGGGCACGGCCAGAAGACGCCGTCCTCCGCGCGGACGCGTTCGTAGGTGATGCCCGCGTAGTCGGCGGGGCCGCCCGACGAGGCGGCGCGCAGCTCGTCGAACGCCTCCCGCGGGTCCTCGGGGAAGCCGCGCCGCACGCCGAGACGGGCGGCCAGTTCGCGCAGCACGTGCAGGTCGGTGCGCACGCCCTCGGGCGGGGCGAGCGCCGCCTCGCGCAGCAGGACGCGGCCCTCCAGGTTGGTCACCGTGCCGGTCTCCTCCGCCCACTGGGCGACCGGCAGGACGACGTCGGCCAGTTCGGCGGTCTCGGAGAGCACCACGTCGCTGACGGCGAGGAAGTCCAGCTCCCGCAGCCGGGCGGTGACATGGGCCGCGTTCGGCGCCGAGACCACGGGGTTGGAGCCCATCAGCAGCAGGGCGCGCACCTCGCCGGGGCGCCCGAGGCCGTCGAGCATCTCGTAGGCCGAGCGGCCGGGTCCGGGCAGGGAGTCCGGGTCGACGCCCCACACGGCGGCGACATGGGCGCGGGCGGCGGGGTCGGTGAGGGAGCGGTAGCCGGGCAACTGGTCGGCCTTCTGGCCGTGTTCGCGGCCGCCCTGGCCGTTGCCCTGGCCGGTCAGGCAGCCGAAGCCGGAGCCGGGGCGGCCCGCCTTGCCGGTGGCGAGGCACAGGTTGATCCAGGCGGCGACGGTGTCGGTGCCCTTGCTGTGCTGCTCGGCCCCGCGCGCGGTGAGCACGATGCCGGTGGCCGCCCGTGCGAACTGCCCGGCGATGTCGCGCAGCACCGGCACCGGGACGCCGGTCAGCCGCTCGACCCGCTCCGGCCAGTGGGCCATCGCGGCCGCCCTGGCCTGCTCGAACCCGGTGGTGCGCGAGGCGATGAACGCCTCGTCGAGCAGCCCGTCGGCGATCACCAGGTGCAACAGGCCGAGCGCGAGCGCCAGATCGGTGCCGGGCACCGGCTGCACATGCAGGTCGGCGAGCTCGGCGGTGCGGGTGCGGCGCGGGTCGACGACGATCAACCGGCCGCCGTTCTCCTTGAGTTCGCGCAGGTAGCGGACGGCCGGCGGCATCGTCTCGGCCGGGTTGCCGCCGACCAGCAGCACGCACTTCGCGCGGGCGATGTCGGCGAGTGGGAACGGCAGGCCGCGGTCGAGCCCGAAGGCGGCCTTGAGCGCCGCGGCCGCCGAGGACATGCAGAAACGGCCGTTGTAGTCGATGTTCGCGGTGCGCAGCACCACGCGGGCGAACTTGCCCAGCAGATATGCCTTCTCGTTGGTGAGCCCGCCGCCGCCGAACACGCCGGCCGCGTCACGGCCGTGGCGCCGCCCGGCGTCCGCGAGTCCCGCGGCCACCCGGTCGAGCGCCTCTTCCCAGGTCGCCTCGCGCAGCCCGCCCGCGTCCCGTACCAACGGCGCCGTCAGCCGCGCGCCGGGTGCGAGCAGCTGTGCCGCGGTACGTCCCTTGCCGCACAGCGCGCCCTGGTTGACCGGGAACGCGGGCCGCTCCAGCACATCGACCGGAGCGCCGTCCGGCCCGCCGGTGCGCGCCAGCCGCATCCCGCACTGCAACGCGCAGTACGGACAGTGGGTGTCCACGGCCGAGGTGGTGGTCGTCGTCATGCCGGGAGCGTCGCCAGCGCGTGTTTCACGACCGGGTCGGTCGTATTGCGCCCGCGGTAAGGCTGTCTCACAACGTCGGGGGTACGGGGTGACGTCACCGACATCTTCCGTAACGTGAGCCGGACACCCGCTTACGCCGCCGTGACGCGCGGGCAATCGGCCCGCAACGTGGCTGACGGACTTTGATGGGCATGGCAACGGGCACCGAGACAGGCACCACGGCCGCGCGGCGGACCGAACCGCTGACCGGATTCACGGTCGGCGTGACCGCCACGCGCCGCCGCGAGGAGCTCACGGCGCTGCTGGAACGGCGCGGCGCCCGGGTGGTCGAGGCGCCCACGATGCGCATCGTCCCGCTCGGCGACGACACCGCGCTGCGCAGAGCCACCGAGCGGTGCCTCGCCGGGCCGCTCGACTACGTCGTCGCCACCACCGGCGTGGGCTGGCGCGGCTGGATGAGCGCCGCCGACGGCTGGGGCACCGGCGGGCGGCTCGCCGCGGCCTGCGGCGCGGCGGTGGTGCTGACCCGGGGTCCGAAGGCCACCGGCGCGGTGCGGGCGAGCGGCCTGGACGAGGCGTTCTCGCCGCGTTCCGAGGCCAACGACGAACTGCTCACCTGGCTGCTGGCCCGTCCGCTCCAGGGGCGCCGGATCGCCGTGCAGGAGCACGGGGTGCCGCTGGACGGCTTCGCCGCCGCGCTGCGCGAACGCGGCGCCGAGGTGATCGAGGTGCCGGTCTACCGCTGGGGCCCGCCGGACGACCCGGAGGCGGTGCGCCGGCTGGTCGAGCTGACCGTCAGGCGCGAGCTGCACGCCCTCGCGTTCACCAGCGCGCAGGCGATCGAGGCGCTGCTGGCCAGCGCGGACGGCTTCGACCGGCGCGCCGAGGTGCTCGCCGCCCTGCGCGGTGACGTGCTCGCGGTGTGCGTGGGGCCGGTGTGCGCCCGGCCGCTGCGCGACCTCGGCATCGAGCCGGTCTGGCCGGAGCGCGGCCGGCTCGGCGCGCTGGTGCGCACGCTCGCCGAGGCACTGCCGGCCAGGATGCGCAGGGAACTGGTGTACGAGGGGCGGCGGGTGGTGCTCCAGGGCAGCGCGGTGCTCGCCGACGACGTCCAGGTCACGCTGCCGCCGGTGCTCGCCGCGGTGCTGCGGGCCCTGTCCGACCAGCCGGGCCATGTGCTCAGCCGCGCCGAGCTGCTGCGCCGCGTCTGGCTGGCGGACCGCACCGACGAGCACGCCGTGGAAGCCGCCGTCGCCCGCCTCCGCGCCGCCCTCGGCCCCCATTCCGGCCTGATCCGCACGGTGCCCAAACGCGGCTACCGGCTGGCGGTGGCGGTGTGAACGCGATGGGGGCTCACCCGTGCGGGGCCCGGGAGGGACGGGCCGGCCCTCCGGCCGGCCGACGGGCCCCGGGTACGACGGCCGCCTCCCGGAACGCAGGAGCGGGCGGGGAAGCGAACGGACGCCCGCGGCACGCCCGCGGAGAACCACCCGAAGCCCCTCCCCGCCGGCAGTCCCCCGCGACCACCACCCGCCCGGACGACACGCCGGCGGACGACGAAGCGAACGGAGAGAACGCGGTGAGCGACAACCCGGTCCTCGTCGCCGTGGGCCACGGCAGCAGGGGCCCGCACCACGAGCGGACGATCGGCCGGCTCCTCGACGTCGTGCGGCGGCTGCGGCCGGGGCTGCGCGTGGAGACCGGGTGGCTCGATCTGGTGCGGCCGCCGCTCGCGGAGGTGCTGGCGGGCCTCGACTCCCCCGCGGTCCTGGTGCCGCTGCTGCTCGGCGCCGGTTACCACGTGCGCGTCGACATCCCCGCCGTGGCCGCCGCCGCGCCGGGCACCAGGGCCCGGGTGGCCCGCGCCCTCGGCCCGCACCCGCTGCTCGCCGACGCCCTGTGCGACCGGCTGGCGGAGGCGGGCTGGACCCCGGGCGGCGCGGTCGTACTGGCCGCGGCCGGGTCGACGGACCCGGGCGCCAACGCGGACACCGCGCGGATGGCCCGGCTGCTGGCCCGGCGGCTCGGCGACCCCGTGGTGCCGTCGTACCTGTGCGCCGGCGCGCCCACTCCCGCCGAGGCGGTGGCCGAGCTGCGGCGGCGCGGGCACGGCCGGGTCGCGGTGGCCCGGTATCTGATGGCTCCCGGTTTCTTCGGCGGCCGGGCCGCCGCGGCGGGCGCCTGTGTCACCGCGCCACCGCTCGGCGCCCACGAGTCGGTCGCCCGGCTGGTGCTGCGCCGCTACGACGACGCGGTGCGCGAGGCCGCGGCGACCGCGCCGCCGGCCCGGTGATCCGCACAGCGGTGAGGGCCGCGTCCCCATGCGCGGGACGCGGCCCTCTGCCCTGTCTCCGGTGACGGCTGGTCCGTCCTCCCCGGTCTCCGGTGACGGCTAGTCCGTCAGCCCGGACAGCTCCCGGTCGGTGCTCGCGTTCACCCGGCGGCGGACGCCGAACCAGCCGGCGACGAGCATGACGGCGATCACCGGGATGAGCAGCAGGGTCTTGCGGCCCACCTCGTGGTCGTCCCACATCATGCCGAGGCAGACCAGCAGGAAGACGATCGTGGCGATCTCGGTGACCGGGGAGAACTTCAGCTGGAAGTGCGGCCGGGCCACCAGGCCCGCGCGGGCGCGGCGGACGAAGATCATGTGGCAGACCATGATGATCACCCACGTGCTGATGATGCCGAGCGAGGCGACGTTCAGCACGATCTCGAAGGCCTGGCTGGGCATCAGGTAGTTCAGGCCGACGCCGAGGACGCAGATGCCGCAGGTCAGCAGGATGCCGCCGTAGGGCACCTGGCTCCGGCTCATGACGCGGGTGAACCTGGGCGCGGAGCCCGCCATGGCCATGGAGCGCAGGATGCGGCCGGTGGAGTACAGGCCGGAGTTCAGCGAGGACATGGCGGCGGTGAGGACCACGAGGTTCATCACGTCGCCCGCCGCGGGCACGCCGATCTTGGACAGGACCGTCACGAACGGGCTCTGGCCGGCGGAGTACACCGAGCCGGGCAGCAGCAGGGCGAGAAGGACGACCGAGCCGACGTAGAACAGGCCCACGCGCCACATGATCGAGTTCACCGCGCGCGGCACGACCTTCTCCGGCTGCTCGGTCTCGCCGGCGGCGACGCCGACCAGTTCGAGGGCGGCGTACGCGAAGATCACGCCCTGCATCACGAGGACGACCGGCATCATGCCGTGCGGGAAGACGCCGCCGTGGTCGCTGATGAGGCTCATGCCGGGTGTGTAGCCGTCGACGTGGTGCTGGGTGGCCAGCAGGAAGATGCCGATGAACATGAAGCCCACGAGTGTGGCGACCTTGATGATCGCGAACCAGAACTCCATCTCGCCGAAGATCTTCACCGAGATCAGGTTCACGGTGAGCACCACCGCGAGCGCGACCAGTGCCAGCACCCACTGCGGGATCGGCGTGAAGAAGCTCCAGTAGTGCGTGTACAGCGCGATCGCCGTGATGTCGGCGATGCCAGTGGTCGACCAGTTCAGGAAGTACATCCAGCCGGCGACGTAGGCGCCCTTCTCGCCGAGGAACTCGCGCGCGTACGACACGAAGGAGCCGGAGGAGGGCCGGTACAGGACCAGCTCGCCCAGCGCGCGCACGACGAAGAAGGCGAAGACACCGCAGACCAGGTAGGCCAGGGCGAGCGCGGGGCCCGCGTTGTGCAGGCGCCCTCCGGCGCCGAGGAACAGGCCGGTGCCGATGGCCCCGCCGATGGCGATCATGTTGACGTGGCGGGCCTTGAGGTCCTTGCTGTAGCCGGCGTCGCCCGCGTCGGCGGGCGTGCGCGCCGCCTGTTCGGTCGCGACGGGCTGTGCCGATTCCACGGCGTCCTTGCTCACGGGTGTTACCACTTCCTGGTGCGCCCGAGCCTCGTGAGCCCGGGGGTCGTGCAGGGCTTGGCCCGCACCACCCCGGTGAGTCGCGGTACAGACCAAGCAAGCAGCTTCCCAGACGGTTCCGCCCTTACGCGGTGACCCAGGTCACAGAGCGTTACTTCTCACACGATCTGCCCAGTGTCCACATGACGTTCACCACGCTGCGTGCACGACGGCCGGGACCGCCCCGGGCGAGGGGCCGGACAGTGGGTCCGGCGGGCCGCGCGACGGCGGCCGACGGGTTTCACAGTAGTGGTGTGACAGCGATACTGCTGCACATGACGACCGATGCCGGGGAGATGAGCCTCACCGTCGACGAGCTGGCCGCGCGGGCGGGGGTGACGGTGCGGACCGTGCGGTTCTACGGGAGCAAGGGGCTGCTGCCGCCGCCGGTGATCGGGCCGCGGCGGGTGGGGCGGTACGGGGCGACGCACGTGGCGCGGTTGGCGTTGATCGAGGAGTTGCAGCGGCAGGGGATGACGCTCGCGGCGATCGAGCGCTACCTACGGCAGCTGCCGTCCGATCTGTCCGCCTACGACCTGGCCATCCACCGCGCCGTGGTCGCCTCCTGGGCGCCGGACGCGGTGGAGACGGTCTCGCGCGCCGAACTGGAGCGGCGGGCGGGGCGGGAGCTGGCCGACGAGGAGCTGGCGCGGCTGAAGGCGTCGGGCGTCCTGGTCGCCGGCGAGGACGAGGAGGACGGCTTCCGGGTCGACTCCGGGCTGCTGCGGCTCGGTCTCGAACTGCTCGACGTGCCGTTGTCGCGGGGCACGATCCTCGCGGCGCGCGAGGTGCTCATGGAGCACTCGCGCGCCGCGGCCCGTGAGCTGGCCCGGCTCTTCCGCGGCGAGGTGGCCGAGCGGGACACCCGCGATGTGCGGGACCTGTCGGCACACATCCACCCGCTGGTGGTGCAGGCGCTGCTGACCACGTTCCAGCGCTCGCTGCGGGAAGAGCTGAGCGAACTGCTCGGCGGGGGAGGGTCAGGACGCGGCTGAGTCCGTGAAGGTCTCGCCCTTCTCCGCCTTCTCCACCAGCAGCGCGGGCGGCTGGAACCGCTCGCCGTAGGTCTCGGCGAGTTCCCGGGCGCGGGCCACGAAGCCGGCCGGCCCACCGTCGTACCCGTTGATGTACTGGAGCACGCCGCCGGTCCAGGCCGGGAAGCCGATGCCCAGGATGGAGCCGATGTTGGCGTCGGCCACCGAGGTCAGCACGCCCTCCTCCACCAGGCGCACGGTGTCGAGCGCCTCGGCGAAGAGCATCCGCTCCTGCATGTCCTTGAACGGGATCTCGTACCCGGCCTTGGTGAAGTGCTCGCGCAGGCCCGGCCACAGTCCGGCGCGCTTGCCGTCCTCGGCGTAGTCGTAGAACCCGGCGCCGCCGCTGCGGCCGGGACGGCCGAACTCGTCGACCATGCGGTCGATGACGGCCTCGGCCGGGTGCGCGGTCCAGGTGCCGCCGGCCTCCTCGACGGCCCGCTTCGTCTCGCCCCGGATCTTGCGGGGCAGGGTGAGGGTCAGCTCGTCCATCAGGGAGAGGACCTTGGCCGGGTAGCCGGCCTGGGCGGCGGCCTGCTCCACGGAGGCGGGCTCGATGCCCTCGCCGACCATGGCGACGCCCTCGTTGATGAAGTGGCCGATCACCCGGGAGGTGAAGAAGCCGCGCGAGTCGTTGACGACGATCGGCGTCTTGCTGATCTGCCGGACCAGGTCGAAGGCTCGGGCGAGGGCCTCGTCGCCGGTGCGCTCGCCCTTGATGATCTCGACCAGCGGCATCTTGTCGACCGGCGAGAAGAAGTGCAGACCGACGAAGTCGGCCTGGCGCTGCACGCCCTCGGCGAGGGTGGTGATGGGCAGCGTGGAGGTGTTGGAGCACAGCAGCGCGTCGGGCGCGACCACGGACTCGATCTCCTGGAACACCTTGTGCTTGAGCGCGGTGTCCTCGAAGACGGCCTCGATCACCGCGTCGCAGCCGGCCACGTCCGCGGCGTCCCCGGTGGGCGTGATCCGGGCGAGCAGCGCGTCCGCCTTCTCCTGGGTGGTACGGCCCCGGGAGACGGCCTTGGCGCACAGCTTCTCGGAGTACCCCTTGCCCTTGAGCGCGGCCTCCAGGGAGACGTCCTTGAGGACGACCTCGATGCCGGCGCGGGCGCACGAGTAGGCGATGCCCGCGCCCATCATGCCGGCGCCGAGCACGGCCACCTTGCGGACCTGGCGGGACGCGATGTCCTTGGGCCGGTTGGCACCGGAGTTGACCGCCTGGAGGTCGAAGAAGAACGCCTGGATCATGTTCTTCGCGGTCTGCCCGGTGACCAGCTCGGTGAAGTAGCGGGTCTCGATGGTGCTCGCGGTCGCGAAGTCGACCTGGGAGCCCTCGACCGCCGCGGCCATGATGTTGCGCGGCGCCGGGTAGGGCGCGCCGCCCGTCTGCTTGCGCAGGTTGGCCGGGAACGCGGGCAGGTTGGCGGCGAACTTCGGGTTGGCCGGGGTGCCGCCCGGGATCCGGTAGCCGGGGGCGTCCCAGGGCTGCTGGGACTCGGGGTGGGCGTCGATGAAGGCGCGGGCCTTGGCCAGCATCTCCTCCGGCGTCTCGGCCACCTCGTGCACCAGGCCGTTCTCCAGGGCGCGCCGCGGGTTGTACTGGGTGCCCTGGAGCAGCACCTTGAGCAGCGCGTCGGTGATGCCCATCAGGCGCACGGTGCGGGTGACGCCGCCGCCCGCCGGCAGCAGGCCGAGGGTGACCTCGGGCAGGCCGATCTTGGAGCCGGGGGCGTCCAGGGCGACGCGGTGGTGGGAGGCGAGCGCGATCTCGTAGCCGCCGCCCAGGGCCGCGCCGTTGATGGCCGCGACGACCGGCTTGCCGAGGGTCTCGATGCGGCGCAGCGCGTCCTTGATCGCCGTCGCCGTGTCGAAGACGGTCTGGGCGTCCTCGGGGCCGGCCTGGATCATCTCCTTGAGGTCGCCGCCCGCGAAGAAGGTCTTCTTGGCGGAGGTGTAGATGATGCCCCGGATGGAGTCCTTCTCGGCCACGGCGCGGTCCGCGACGGCCTCGATGGAGGCCTTGAACGCCTGGTTCATCGTGTTCGCGGACTGGTTGGGGTCGTCCAGGACCAGCGTGACGACACCGGTGTCGTCCTGCTCCCAGCGGATGGTGGTGCTCTCGGTCATGACAGTCGTCTCCGTTGAAGTCGCTTGGTTCCGCGGGGAGTTCAGATGCGCTCGATGATGGTGGCGATACCCATGCCGCCGCCCACGCACAGGGTGACGAGGCCGTAGCGCTTGTCCTGGCGCTCCAGTTCGTCGATGAGGGTGCCGAGGATCATGGCGCCGGTCGCGCCGAGCGGGTGGCCGAGGGCGATGGCGCCGCCGTTGACGTTGACCTTGTCCAGCGACAGGCCCATCTCCTGCACGAAGCGCAGGACGACGGCGGCGAACGCCTCGTTGATCTCGACCAGGTCGATGTCGTCGATGGTCAGGCCGGCCTTGGCGAGGGCCTTGCGGGTGGCGGGCGCGGGGCCGGTGAGCATGATGGTGGGCTCGGAGCCGGAGACGGCGGCGGAGACGATCCGCGCGCGCGGGGTGAGGCCGTAGCGCTCGCCGACCTCCTTGGAGCCGATCGCGACGAGCGAGGCGCCGTCCACGATGCCGGAGGAGTTGCCCGCGTGGTGGACGTGGTCGATCTTCTCCACCCAGTGGTACTTCTGCAGCGCCACGGCGTCGAAACCGCCGAGTTCGCCGATGTCCGCGAAGGACGGCTTGAGCTTGGCGAGGGTGTCGGCGGTGGTGCCGGGGCGAGGGTGCTCGTCCCGGTCCAGGACGACCAGTCCTGCGCGGTCCTTGACCGGGACGACCGAGCGCGCGAAGCGCCCCTCCTTCCAGGCGTTGACGGCGCGCTCCTGCGACAGGGCCGCGAACTCGTCCACGTCCCGGCGGGTGAAGCCGCCGATGGTGGCGATCAGGTCGGCGCCGATGCCCTGGGGCACGAAGTTGACGGCGAGGTTGGTCATCGGGTCGTTGAACCAGGCGCCGCCGTCCGAGGCCATCGGGACCCGGGACATCGACTCGACGCCGCCCGCGAGGACCAGGTCCTCCCAGCCGGAACGGACCTTGGACGCGGCCAGGTTGACGGCCTCCAGGCCCGAGGCACAGAAGCGGTTCTCCTGCACGCCCGCGACGGTGTCCGGCAGTCCGGCGGCGATGGCGGCGATGCGGGCGATGTCGGAGCCCTGGTCGCCGACGGGACCGACGACGCCGAGCACGATGTCGTCGATGGCGGCCGGGTCGAGGTTCGGGAAGCGGTCGCGGATCTCGTGGATGAGGCCGACGACCAGGTCGATGGGCTTCGTGCCGTGCAGGGCGCCGTTCGCCTTGCCGCGGCCGCGCGGGGTGCGGATCGCGTCGTACACGTACGCTTCGGTGCTCACTGGGATGCCTTTCGGGAGGGTCGGCCGGGCGGTTCGGTTGCGCGGCGGAGGGGTCGGTTGGGCTCAGTCGGCGGCCGTGGTCGGCCGGTCGCCGTCGAGGAGCGCGGGTATGTCCCAGTCCCGGGCCACGGCCTCGGTGTCGGCGCCGGGCAGCGCGGGTCCGGTGCGCACGGCGGTGGGGGTGGCGGAGAAGCGGGGTGCGGGGGCGGGCTGGGTGATGCCGCGGTGGTCGGTGAAGGTGCCGCGGGCGGCCAGGTGCGGGTGGCGCGGGGCCTCGCGCAGCGACAGGACGGGGGCCACACAGGCGTCGGAGTCCTCGAACACGACGGTCCACTCCTCGCGGGTACGGTCCCGGAAGCGTTCGGCGATCCGGGCGCGCAGTTCCGGCCAGCGGCGGAGGTCGGCGCGGGCGTCCAGGAGGTCGTCCAGGCCGAGCAGGCGCAGGAACTGGGCCGAGAACCGCTCCTCCAGGGCGCCGACCGCCATGTATCCGCCGTCGGCGGTCTCGTAGGTGCCGTAGTAGGGGCAGCCGCCGTCCAGCAGGTTGGCGGCGCGCCGGTCCTGCCAGGCGCCGGCGGACAGCATGCCGTGGATCATCGCGGACAGGTGGGCGGTGCCGTCCACGATGGCGGCGTCCACGACCTGGCCGGTGCCGGTGGCGCGCGCGTGGTGCAGGGCGGCGAGCACGCCGACGACCAGGTAGAGCGAGCCGCCCGCGTAGTCGCCGAGGAGGTTGGCGGGGACGGCCGGCGGTTCGCCGGGGCGGCCGATCAGGCCGAGCGCGCCGGTGAGCGCGATGTACGACACGTCGTGGCCCGCGCGCTCGGCGAGGGGGCCGTCCTGGCCCCAGCCGGTCATCCGGCCGTAGACCAGGCGGGGGTTGCGGGCGTGGCAGTCGGCGGGGCCGACGCCGAGGCGCTCGGCGACGCCCGGCCGGTACCCCTCCAGGATGATGTCGGCGCGCGCGGCGAGGTCCCGTACGCGGGCGGCGCCGTCCGGTGACTTGAGGTCGACCACGATCGAACGCTTGTTGCGGTTGGTGATGTCGTGGGCGGGGTCGATGCCGAGACCGGGGCCGCCGGGGCGGTCCACCCGGACCACGTCGGCGCCGAGGTCGGCGAGCAGCATGGCGGCGAACGGGCCGGGCCCGATACCGGCCAGCTCCACCACGCGCACGCCGCCGAGCGGGCCCCGCTCTGCTGGTGCCGCCGTGCTCATGCCGTCCCCCAAGCGTGTGACACAACTGATGTAACACCGGTGATGCTATGAACGCGCTCCATCCGGCACAAGACCTGAACGAGCAAGCGCTTAGCCAAGTGCCCATCCGGCCGAAAATCACCCGGTCCCGTGGGCGGCCACTCCTCACGCTAGCCTCGGCGACCGACAGCGGCGCGGGCTGCGCCCCCGGGGGTGTCATGAGCAGGCGAGGTGGGTCATGAGCAGGCTGGACCGTCCCTACGACGTGGTGCTCTACGGAGCGACGGGCTTCGTCGGCACCCTGACCGCGGAGTACCTGGCGGCGCACGCGCCGGAGGGACTGCGCTGGGCGATCGCCGGGCGCGACGAGACGAAGCTGCGACGACTGCGCGAGCGGCTGCCCGGGGGCGCGGCCGTCGGCGTCCTGCGTGCCGACGCGGCCGAGCCGGCCGGGCTGCGCGAGCTCGCCGGGCAGGCCCGGGTGGTGGCCACGACCGTGGGACCGTACCTCAGGCACGGCGAGGAACTCGTCGCCGCCTGCGCGGACGCCGGGACGGACTACCTGGACCTCACCGGTGAGCCGGAGTTCGTGGACCTGATGTACGTGCGGCACGACGCCCGCGCCCGGGAGACCGGCGCGCGCCTGGTGCACGCGTGCGGGTTCGACTCCGTGCCGCACGACCTCGGCGTGTACTTCACCGTCCGGCAGCTGCCACGGGACGTGCCGCTGCGGGTGGACGGCTACGTGACGGCCGACGCGTCCTTCTCCGGCGGCACGCTCGCCTCGGCGCTCGACCAGTTCGCCCGGGGGCGGCGGATGCTGGCCGCCGCACGCGACCGGGCCCGGCACGAGCCGCGGCTGCACGGGCGCCGGGTGAGCGCGCCCGCGGGTCTGCCGCGGTTCGCCCGGGAGGTCGGCGCGTGGGCGGTGCCGCTGCCCACCATCGACCCGCAGATCGTGAGCCGCTCGGCGCGGGCCCTGGAGCGGTACGGTCCGGACTTCCGCTACCGGCACTTCGCCGCGGTCCGGCGTCTGCCCGTCGCCCTCGGCGGGATGGCCGCGGTCGGCGCGACGGTGGCCGCCGCCCAGCTGCCGCCCGTCCGCCGCCGGCTGTCCGACCGGCTCCGGCCGGGCGAGGGACCCGACGCGCAGAGGCGGGCCAGGAGCTGGTTCACGGTCCGCTTCGTCGGCGAGGGCGGCGGCCGCCGCGTGTACACCGAGGTCGCGGGCGGTGATCCCGGCTACGACGAGACCGCCAAGATGTTCGCCGAGGCCGCTCTCTGCCTCGCCTTCGACGACCTGCCGCAGGCTTCCGGCCAGGTGACGACGGCCCAGGCGATGGGCGAGGCGCTGACGGAACGGCTGCGCGCGGCGGGGATCACGTTCCGGGTGGCGGCGCGGAGGTAGTTCCCGGAACGTGTCGGCGCGGGACCGGGCCGCACTCCGCGCTCGCCGGGCGGCGGCCCGAGCCGCCGCCCGGTTCCGGCGCGTCCGCGGCTCCGCGGGTCAGGGAGTCGGTGCCCGGCGGCTCGTCGGCGCCTCGGCGGCCGTCCCCCGCGCCGCCTCCTTGAGCGCCCTGCGGCACAGGCCGTCCGCGTGGCGGGTGGTCTCGGGAAGGCGGTAGGCGGGGGTGAGGGCCAGGGTGTGGGCGAGGGCGCCGGCGAGGGACACCCGGTGGCCGACGGAGACGAAGACGGGTTTGACGGCGTCGCGGGTGCGCAGGGCGCGGCCGACCTCCTCGGCGCCGGCGAGCAGCGGGGTGGAGCTGCCGCGGGCCGGGGCGGGGGCGTCGTAGGTGAAGGTGAAGGGGTTCTTGGCGACGCCGATGGCGGGCAGGCCGGTGAGGACGCCCAGGTGGCTCGCGAGGCCGAAGCGGCGGGGGTGGGCCAGGCCGTAGCCGTCGCACACCACCAGGCCGGGCGGACCGGGCAGGGCGGCCAGCGCGGCCAGTACCGCGGGCAGTTCGCGGAAGGCGAGCAGGCCGGGGACGTAGGGGAAGGACACCCGCCCGACGGCGGTCGACTCGGCGACGACCTCCAGGGTGGCGGCGTCCAGGACGACGGCCGCGGCGGCGACCAGGTCGCGTTCGTCGTCGTAGGCCACGTCGACCCCCGTCACACGGCCCGTCCCCGGCGGCGGTCCCGGCTCGTCGAGCACCACCCGGCCGCGCAGCTCGTCCTGGACCGCGCGGGCCTCCTCCTCGCTGGTGGGCCAGCCCGCCGGTACGCCTACGGTCGTCATGACGGCCGACTGTACGTGCCCGCGCCGGACCACGCCGCTCGCGGGGTCGGCGAAGGCCCGTACGGTCAGCCCTTCTTGGCGTTCAGCGCGCGCTGCAACTCGTCCTTGTTCATGTGCGAGCGGCCCTCGATGCCCCGCTGCCTCGCCTCGTTGTACAACTGGTCGCGGGTCGGCCCCTGGGGACCGGTCCGGTTGCCCGACCGCTGCCCGCCGCGCCTGCCGGACGACATGTCCTCGGTGGAACTGCGGCTCGCGGTCTTCGACTCGCCGGAGCGGGCGCGCTCCTTGTTGACGGTGCGCGCGGCGATCTCCTTGGCGCGTCCCTCGCTCTCGCCCCGGTCCTGCGCGCTCTCCTTGATGTGCTCGTACTGGCGTTCGCGCTTGGGGCTGGAACCGGCTGGCATGATCGCTCCTTTCCCCGCGAAGGCGGTACGTCTCCTTCACGGCAGGGCACGAGTACCCGGCTCCCGCCGCGCCTACCTCACCGTTCCAGCCGGGCCACCCGCCCCTGTTCGCCGGCCGCCCAGCAGCCGAGGTCGGGTGTGCAGGACACGGTGTCGTACGAGCCGGTGTCGATGGTGCGCCAGGTGCGGCCGCCGTCCGTGGTCAGATCGGTGCCGGTGGGGCCGACGGCGAGCGCGGCGGTGCGGCTGTGCGGCAGCCAGGCGGCGCCGGAGCGGTACGCGGGCGGGGGCGTGGCGGCGGGCTGCCAGGTGCGGCCGCCGTCCGAGGTGACGGCCGCGGCCCGGGGCGAGGGGCGGCCGGCACGGTAGTCGCCGCCGACGGCGAGGCCGTGGGCGCGGTCGCGGAAGGCGAGGGCGAAGACGCCACGGGCCGGGTCCCCGGCCGGGACCGGGGTGTCGCTGGCGCTCCAGGTGAGCCCGCGGTCGGCGGAGTGCAGGACGCGCGCGCGGGCGCCGCCGCCGGTGGCCAGCCACACGTCCTCGGACCCGGAGGTGACCAGGCACTGCCCGCTCGCCGCGAAGCCCGCCTCGCCGTCCAGGGCGGGCGGCATCCCCTTCGCCGGCAGCGGACGCCAGGAGCGGCCGCCGTCGCTCGTGGACAGGACGCGGAAGGCGCCGTCCACGGGATCGCCCATCGCGAGGCCGTGGCGGCGGTCGAAGAAGGCCAGGCAGTCGTAGAACGCGCGCGGGTCGGTGTTGCGGAAGGACTCCGCCCAGGTAGCCCCGCCGTCCTCGGTGCGGTACACCCGGGACGCGTCGCCCTCGCCTACGGCCAGCACCACCGCGCGCCGTGCGTCGAAGGCCTCGACGTCCCGGAACTCCAGACCGGCCGCGCCGGGCGGGGAGACGTCGCGCCAGGACGCGCCGCCGTCCCGGGTGAGCAGCACGGTGCCGCCGGTGCCGGCCAGCCAGGCGGTGCGCCGGTCCACCGCCGCGAGGCCCCGGAAGCGGACCTGCGGGGTGCCCGGGTCCTTCGCGGCCCAGTGCACGCCCTCCTGCCGCCCGCCGGGCGCCGCGGCCGACGGGACGGTCAGCGCGGCCAGCGCCGCTCCGCACGCGACGCCCGCCGCCGCCAGCCTGCCCGCACGGCGCGTGCGGCCCGTCCCGCGCGTGCTCGGCGTGCTCGGCGTGCTCCCCGTGCTCCCCATGCTCCCCATGCGCCTCATGGCGGGCGAAGCTAGCCGACCGCCCGGTCGCCGTCCAGAGCGCCAACTCCCGTACCGGACGAGGGAGGCCGCGCGCGCATGAACGCGGTGACCGAGGTCACTCGTTCCCCAGGTGCACGCCCCGGCCCGTTTCGCCGTCTCATCCGGTGCCGGGAGTCACCGGGCCGCAGTCCAGCCGTCACGAGGGAGCAAGGCGTTGTCCACCGTCATCGAGCAGCCCGTAGAGGCCCGCCTCGTCGCCGCCGCACCGCGCATGCCGAGCATTCCCGCCACGCTGCGCTACGACCGCTGCGACCCGTTCGCCGTACGGATGACCTTCCCGGCCCCGGCCACCCTGGAGGGCGTCGAGGTCTGCTGGACCTTCGCCCGCGAACTGCTCGCCGCCGGACTCCTGGCCCCCGAGGGCCAGGGCGACGTGCACGTGCGGCCGTACGGCTACGACCGCATCGTGCTGGAGTTCCACGCCCCGGAGGGCACCGCCGTCGTCCATGTGCGCGCGGGCGAGGTACGGCGCTTCCTGGAGGCGGCCGCCGAGCTGGTGCCCGTGGGGCTCGAACACCTCCAGCTCGACCTGGACCACGGTCTCGCCGAACTGATGCGCGGCGCCTGACGCCCCGGCGGCCGGGAGGGCGTACCTCCCCTCCGGCAGCTCCCGCGCGGTCCGGCGCACCGGGAGCGGGCGGCCTCGGCGGGTCCGTCGCCCGCGCCGGTCCGGGCGACGCCGAGCACGGCCGGCTCCCCGACGACGCGCCGCTCCGCGCTCCGGGGAGGACCACCACGTCCAGCGGGCCGCCGACGCCCGCGACCGACTCCTTCACCGTCTCCTGACCGACGGTCCGGGGCACGAACACGCCGTCGATGCGCGCGGTGACGGACGACGGCACGCAGCGGCTCGCCTCCCGGCTCGTACCCGGCGCCCCCGGCGCCGGCGGTGGGCACGCGCACCGGACGTACGGGGCGCGGAAGGCGGCGGTGTCGTACGGGGGACGCCGGGGCGTCGCGGCCCCGGCCGGGCACCCGGGGCGGCGGGACGCGGGGAGCGATCCGGCACCGGCGTGGTCGGACGCGCCGCCGACAAATGCTTTGACTCCCGCCGGCGGTGCTCCTAGCGTTGGTCCCGGTTCTGTTGCCGTCGATCGGAGAAGGACGTTGCTCGTCTGAGGTTCGGAGACACCGCGTCATCACACCGGTGAGGTGTGTGCGTGGCGTACGACCCTCGGCGTCCGAGCCGTCCTCCGGCACAGGCCCTTCTTCTTCTCACGGCCTCCGGGTGGTCCTCCGGTTCCCCCGCCCCGCGGTGTCTCGAGACGCGTCCGCGAAACCGCACCCACTCCCCCGCGAGGCCTCCATGTCATCTTTCTCCCTCACCTGTACGTCCCTGTCCTTCGCCTGGCCCGACGGCACCACCGTGTTCGACGGACTCGACCTCTCCTTCGGCCCCGGCCGGACCGGGCTCGTCGGCGTCAACGGGTCGGGGAAGTCGACCCTGTTGAAGCTGCTGGCGGGCGAACTCGCCCCGGCCGGCGGTACGGTGAAGGTCACCGGAGACGTCGGCCACCTCCCGCAGAACGTCACCCTGGACACCGCACTCCGCGTCGACCAGGCCCTCGGCATCGCCGAGCGGCGGGCCGCGCTGCACGCCATCGAGGCGGGCGACGCGGCGGAGCGCCACTTCGAGACGGTCGGCGACGACTGGGACGTCGAGGAGCGCGCCCGGGTCACGCTCGGCGAACTCGGTCTCGGGCACATCGGGCTGGACCGCACCGTCGGCGAGGTGTCCGGCGGCGAGTCGGTGCTGCTCCGGCTGGCCGCGCTGCTGCTGCGCCGCCCGGACGTGCTGCTCCTGGACGAACCCACCAACAATCTCGACCTGTACGCGCGCCGCCGCCTCCACCAGGCGGTCGCCGCCTGGTCCGGCGTGCTGGTCGTGGTCAGCCACGATCGTGAACTGCTCGACCTGGTCGACCAGATCGCGGAACTGCGCGCCGGTGAGGTCGCCTGGTACGGCGGCAACTTCTCGGCCTACGAGGAGGCGCTGGCCGTCGAGCAGGACGCGGCCGAACGGATGGTGCGGGTCGCCGAGGCCGACGTGCGCAAGCAGAAGCGCGAACTGGCCGATGCACGGGTCAAGTTGGCCCGGCGCAAGCGCTACGGGCAGAAGATGTGGGACTCCAAGCGCGAGCCGAAGATCGTGATGGGCAACCGCAAACGCGCCGCCCAGGAGTCGGCGGGCAAGCACCGCGTCATGCACGAGGAACGGCTCGCCGAGGCCAAGGAGCGCCTGGACGACGCGGTGGAGGCGGTGCGCGACGAGGACGAGATCCGCGTCGACCTGCCGTACACCGCCGTACCGCCGGGCCGGCAGGTGCTCACCCTGGAGAATCTGGAGACGGCGTACGGGGCGCGCATCGCGGGGGTGCTCGATCTGCGCGGGCCGGAGCGGATCGCGCTGGTCGGACGCAACGGCGCGGGCAAGACGACGCTGCTGCGTACGGTCGCCGGGGAACTGGCGCCGGTGGCGGGCACGGCCACGGCGCATGTGCCCCTGCGTTTTCTGCCGCAGCGCCTCGACGTGCTGGACGACGAGCTGACGGTCGCCCAGAACGTGGCCCGGTTCGCGCCGGGCGCCACCGACAACCGGGTCCGGGCGCGCCTCGCCCGCTTCCTGTTCCGGGGCGCGCGCGCCGACCAGCGGGCGGCCACCCTGTCCGGCGGCGAACGCTTCCGGGCCGCGCTGGCCGCGCTGATGCTGGCCGAACCGGCGCCCCAGCTGCTCCTGCTGGACGAGCCGACCAACAACCTCGACCTGGCGAGCGTACGGCAGCTCACCTCGGCCCTGGAGTCGTACGAGGGCGCGCTGCTGGTGGCCGGCCACGACCTGCCCTTCCTGGAGTCGATCGGCGTCACCCGCTGGCTGCTGATGGCGGACGGGGAGCTGAAGGAGGTGGCGCCGGAGGAGGTGGTGCGGCCGGCCGGGGGCACGACGGAGCATCTCAGGAGGGGCACAGCCTGATGCCGAGGGTTTTACCCAGGCCACGTCGGACTGCATGATGGCGGACCAGCGCCGCAAATGCGGCGCAGGCACCCCATCCCCGACCGGAAAGGCCCGTCGTGCCCAGCAAGAAGGCCCTCGTCCGCCGCCCGAGCCCACGTCTCGCCGAGGGCCTGGTGACGCACATCGAGCGGCAGAAGGTCGACGTCGGTCTCGCCACCGAGCAGTGGGAGGCGTACGTCGAGGCGCTGCGCGCGCACGGCTGGGAGACGTTCGAGGTCGAACCGGCCGACGACTGCCCTGACTCGGTGTTCGTGGAGGACACCGTCGTCATGTTCCGCAACGTCGCGCTGATCACCCGGCCGGGCAGCGGATCGCGCCGCGCCGAGACCGCCGGCGTGGAGGAGGCCGTGGCGAGCCTCGGCTGCTCGGTGAACTGGATCTGGGAGCCGGGCACCCTGGACGGCGGCGACGTCCTCAAGGTCGGCGACACGGTCTACGTCGGCCGCGGCGGGCGCACGGACGCGGCGGGGGTGCAGCAGGTCCGGGCCGCGTTCGAGCCGCTGGGCGCCCGGGTGGTGGCCGTACCCGTGAGCAAGGTGCTGCACCTGAAGTCGGCGGTGACCGCGCTGCCGGACGGCACCGTCATCGGTCACATCCCGAAGGTGGACCGGCCCTCGCTGTTCCCCGGTTTCCTCTCCGTGCCCGAGGAGTCCGGCGCGCAGGTGGTGCTGCTCGGCGGGCACAAGCTGCTGATGGCGGCGAGCGCCCCGAAGACCGCCGAACTGCTGACCGACCTCGGCCACGAGGTGGTCACGGTGGACATCGGCGAGTTCGAGAAGCTGGAGGGCTCGGTGACGTGCCTGTCCGTACGCCTGCGGGAGCTGTACGCCTGACCGGGTGACCCCCTCCCTCCGAAGGCCCCGGGACCGCTGCGTCCCGGGGCCTCACCGCATGCCCGAACGGCCCTGTCGCAGGGGCTGATCTGGGGCTCTCTTACGGCGGCCTTAACCTACGGTTTCGTAACCTACGGACTCGTAGCTTACGATCACGTAGGTTTCCGGCACCGCTCGCCGGTACCACCCCTGTGTGCTCTCCCCAGTTCGGCGCGTCCCCCTGGAGTTCCCGTGACGATCACCTCTCCCCATCTCGGCAGCACGTCCGCCTGGACCGACGCCCGGCTGCTGTACGCGCTGGAGGAAGTGGTGGAGGGGGAGTTGAACCGGCATCTGAAGGTCTCCAAGGACTGGATGCCGCACGAGTACGTGCCCTGGGGCGACGGCCGCAACTTCCCGGCGCTGTTCGAGGACGGGGAGGCCTGGGACAAGGACCAGTCCAAGGTGACCGAGCTGGGCCGCACCGCCCTGGTGGTCAACCTGCTGACCGAGGACAACCTGCCCAGCTACCACCACGAGATCGCCAGCCTGTTCGGCCGCGACGGCGCCTGGGGCACGTGGGTGCACCGCTGGACGGCCGAGGAGGGCCGGCACAGCATCGTCATGCGGGACTACCTGCTCGCCTCGCGCGCGGTGGACCCGGACAAGCTGGAGCAGTTCCGCATGGCGCACATGAGCGAGGGCTTCGAGTCCGACAACCGGCACTCGATGCTGCACTCGGTCGCCTATGTCGCCTTCCAGGAGCTGGCCACCCGGATCTCGCACCGCAACGCCGGCCATCAGTCCGGTGACCCGGTGTGCGACCGCATGCTCGCCCGGATCGCGACCGACGAGAACCTGCACATGGTCTTCTACCGCAACCTGCTCAAGGCGGCGTTCGAGCTGGCGCCGGACCCGACGATGCAGGCGGTGCGGGACGTCGTCGTCAACTTCCGGATGCCCGGACACGGCATCCCCGGCTTCGAGCGGGCCGCGGCGCAGATGGCGATCGGCGAGGTCTACAACCTGCGCATCCACCACGACGACGTGCTCCAGCCGGTGCTGCGCTTCCTGAAGATCATGCAGCTCGACGGCCTCGGGCCCGAGGGACGCCAGGCGCAGGAGGAACTCGGCCTGTTCCTGGACGGTCTGGACACGGAGGCCGCGCGCTTCGACGAGAAGCTGGCGGCGCGCAAGGCACGGATGGCGGCGCGGGCCGCCGGCCGCTGAGCGAGGCGGTCGGCACGGGGCGGGGCCCCGGGTGAGGCCGTCGTACGCGGGGTCGGCGCGCGACCGGCCCTCGATCGGGCGGGCGGCCGGTCAGCCGGAGGTGCGGCGCAGGGCGAGGCGTTCCTTTTCGGACAGCCCGCCCCAGACGCCGAAGCGCTCGTCGTTGGCGAGCGCGTACTCCAGGCAGGCCGGGCGCAGCTCGCACATCCCGCAGATGCGCTTCGCCTCGCGCACCGAGCTGCCCGGCTCGGGGAAGAAGAAGTCCGGCCCCGTCTGCGCGCACAGGGCCTGCGCCTGCCAGGTCCGGTCGGCCGGGGTGATGGTGTCCAAGTGCATGGCCAGGATCGTGCCGTCCGGCGAAAAACGTTCGATCAACGCGCGCTCAACGCCGTCCTCGGGGCCTCCGGCCACCTCGATGGTGCGCCCGGGGTCCCGCCGGTTGCACGGCGGCGCGCGGAACTTTCGAAAACTCAACGGGCATGCCGCGTCACCGAAGGTGAGGGCGCGCCCGGCGGTGCTCCGGCGGCGGTCGTCGGTGGGCGGTGCCAGACTCGGCAGTGCACGGGACGGGACCCTTCGAGGAGGGCGGCCATGCTCACCACCGATTTCGTCAACGGCGCTCCGAACTGGCTCGACGTCGGCGCGCCGGACCTCGACGGGGCGCGCGCCTTCTACGGCGGTCTCCTCGGCTGGCGCTTCGAGTCCGCGGGGCCGGACTCCGGGGGCTACGGCTTCTTCCGGCTGGACGGGAGGACCGTCGCGGGCGGCATGCGGTGCGGGCCCGAGCAGGGGCCGCCGGCCTGGACGCTGTACTTCCGCAGCGAGGACGCGGCGGCCACCGCCAAGGCGGTCGAGCAGGCCCGCGGCCGGGTGCTGTTCGGGCCGGTCGACGTGCTGGGGCAGGGGCACATGGCGGTCCTGGCCGACCGGGCGGGCGTGAGGTTCGGGGTCTGGCAGCCCGGCCGCACCCAGGGCGTGGACGTGGTGAACGCGCCGGGCGCGCTGTGCTGGGCCGAGCTGCACACCGCCGACATCGCGGCGGCCGCCGCCTTCTACCACCGGGTGCTGGGCCTGGAGACCTCCGGCGTGTCCTTCCCGGGCGGCACGTACACGTGCGTCAACCCCGAGGGCGCCGGTGAGGACGCGATGTTCGGCGGGATGGTGCCGCTGGCCCGCCCGGGGGACGAGCCGTACTGGCTGCCGTACTTCGAGGTCGAGGACACCGACGCGGTGGTGGCCGGCGCCGAGGAACTCGGCGGTGCGGTGAGCGCCCCGGCCATGACGGTCGAGGGCGTGGGGCGCATCGCCCGGCTGACCGATCCGTACGGGGCGCGGTTCGGCGTGATCAGGAGCGCGTCCGGGCAGGCGTGAAACGGTGTCAGGGGCCGGCCGGGACGACACCGGCCTGGCCGGGGGCTGGTCAGGCGGATGCCCGGCGTATCAGCGTGGTCGGCAGGATCAGGCCGGGCCCCGGGGCGTCCGCCACCGGGCCCGCGTCGTCCGGGGCCTGCCCGGCGTCGTCCGGGGCCGCGGTGCCGTGCAGCAGGAGGCGGGCCATCAGACGGCCCATCCGCTCGATGTCCTGACGGACCGTGGTCAGCGGCGGGTCGGACTGCTCGGCCAGCGGCAGCATGTCGTCGAAGCCGACCACGGCCACGTCCTCGGGCACCCTCAGCCCCCGCTCCCGCAGCACGCGCAGCGCGCCCAGCGCGGTGAGGTCGTTCGCGGCGAACACGGCGTCCACGTCGGGGCGGCGGTCGAGGAGTTCCCGCATGGCCCGCTCGCCGCCGGCCGGGGTGAAGTCGCTCTCCACGACCAGGGCGGGATCGCCGGCCCTGCCGGGACCGCCCGCGCCGGCCCCTTCGCCCATGACGTCCCGGTAGCCGTCGAGCCGGTCCACCGCCGACGTCTGGTCGAGGGCGCCGGTGAGGTGCGCGATCCGGGTCCGGCCGAGCGAGACGAGATGGCGCACGGCGGTGCGCGCGCCGCCCCGGTTGTCACTGTCCACGTACACCGGGGTGCCGGTGCGATCACGCCAGCCCGGCCGGCCGCCGAACACCGTGGGCACGCCCGCGTCGTGGATGAGTCCGGGCAGCGGATCGTCCAGGTGCAGGGAGAAGACCAGCGCCCCGTCGACGTGGCCTCCGGCGAGATACCGGGCCACGCGCGCGTGGTCGTCCCGGCCCTCCGTGAGCAGCAGCACCAACTGGTTGTCGTGGGAGGTCAGTTCCTTGCTGATGCCGCGCAACTGGAGGGCGAAGAAGGGGTCGGTGAAGACCCGGGTCTCCGGTTCGGCGATGACGACGGCGACCGCGTCGTGCCGTCTGGTGACGAGGCTGCGCGCGGCCTGGTTGGGCACATAGCCGAGTTCCGCCACGGCCCGCCGCACCCGCTCGGCCAGCGGCTCCCGCACGCCGTACCCGCCGTTGACCACCCGGGACACGGTGGCCCTGGACACCCCGGCGCGCGCGGCCACGGCCTCCAGCGTGGGACGCGACACTGCCTCGGACACCAGGGGACTCCTCATCGGGCGGTTGCCGCCCAGGATAACGAGGGTGCGGCGGGGCAGGGCGCGGTCAGGACGCCGGGTTACGCCGGGCCCGGCTCGGCTGGACGCGTTTGGGTTCGCCGGGCATCTTCGGGTATTCCGGCGGGTACGGCAGATCGCCGAGCCCGTGGTCGTGCTCGTCGCGGCGGGCCAGGTCGAGCAGGGCTTCCAGGGAGTAGGCGTGGTCGTCCATGTCGGCGTGCACGTCGCCGAGTTCGGCGTACCGGGCCGGCATGGTGGCCAGGTCGAAGTCGCCTGGCCGGGCGGAGGGCACCTCGTCCCAGCTCAGCGGCGCGGAGACGGTGGCGTCCGGGCGGGGCCGTACCGAGTAGGCGGAGGCGATGGTGCGGTCGCGGGCGGTCTGGTTGTAGTCGAGGAAGATCCGGGCGCCGCGCTCCTCCTTCCACCACTTGATGGTGACCTGCTCGGGCATCCGGCGTTCCATCTCCCGGCCGAGGGCGATGGCGGCGCGCCGCACCTGGCTGAAGGTCCAGCGCGGCTCGATGGGCACGAAGACGTGCAGGCCCCGGCCGCCGGATGTCTTCGGCCAGCCGCGCAGCCCGCCGAACTCGTCGAGCACGGCGCGCAGTTCATCGGCGGCGCGGACGGCGTCGGTGTAGTCGGTGCCGGGCTGCGGGTCGAGGTCGATGCGCAGTTCGTCGGGGTGGTCGACGTCGTCGGCGCGCACGGGCCAGGGGTGGAAGGTGAGGGTGCCGTACTGGGCGGCCCACACCACGGCGGCCTCCTCGGTGGGGCACATCTCGTCGGCGCTGCGACCGCTGGGGAAGGTGATGTGGGCGGTCGGGATCCAGTCGGGCATGCCCTTCGGGGCGCGTTTCTGGAAGAACCACTCGCCCTCGATGCCGTCCGGGTAGCGTTCCAGGGTGGTGGGGCGGTTCCGCAGGGCGCGCAGGATGCCGGGGCCGACCGCCGTGTAGTACCGCGCGAGGTCCAGCTTGGTGAAGCCACGCTCCGGGAAGAAAACCTTGTCCGGGCTGGACAGTCGTACCGTCCGCCCGGCCACCTCCAGTTCCACCGCTTCGGCCATGCGGCCACCGTAGGCGCCCCCCGCGCGGCGCGCACACCGGGCGCGCACGGGCGCGCACGCGCAGAATCAGAGCCATGGAGCTGCCCGTCATGCCGCCCGTGAAGCCGATGCTCGCCAAGTCGGTGGCGAGGATCCCGCCGGGCATGCACTACGAGGCGAAGTGGGACGGGTTCCGTTCGATCGTGTTCCGCGACGGCGCCGAGATCGAGCTGGGCAGCCGCACCGGCAAGCCGCTGACCAGGTATTTCCCCGAGCTGGTCGAGGCGCTCGCACAGCGGCTGCCGCAGCGGTGCGTGCTCGACGGGGAGATCGTGATCGCGCGGGCCGGGCGGCTGGACTTCGACGCGCTGACCGAGCGGATCCATCCGGCCGCCTCCCGGGTGCGCATGCTCGCGGAGAAGACCCCGGCGTCCTTCGTCGCCTTCGACCTGCTCGCGCTGGACGACCACGCCCTGCTCGACGTGCCGCTCACCGACCGCCGGGCCCTGCTGGACCGGGCCCTCGCCGACGCCACCCCGCCGGTGCACCTGGCACCCGCGACGACGGACCTCTCGGTGGCCGAGCGGTGGTTCGACCAGTTCGAGGGCGCCGGGCTCGACGGGATCGTGGCCAAGCCGCTCGACCTGCGCTACCGGCAGGACGAACGGGCCATGTTCAAGATCAAGCACGAGCGCACGGCCGATGTCGTGGTGGCCGGGTACCGGCTGCACAAGAGCGGCCCGGTGGTGGGCTCGCTGCTGCTGGGCCTGTACGACGACCACGGCGGGCTCCAGCACGTGGGCGTGTCGGCCGCCTTCCCCATGAAGCGGCGCGCCGAACTGGTCGAGGAGCTGGCACCGCTGCGGATGGACGATGTCGCCGGACACCCGTGGGCGGCCTGGTCCGAGGAGGCCGCGCACGAGACCGCCCGGCTGCCCGGCGCGCCGAGCCGCTGGTCCGGCAAGAAGGACCTGTCGTGGGTGCCGCTGCGCCCCGAGCGGGTCGCCGAGGTCGCCTACGACCACATGGAGAACGGGCAGCGCTTCAGGCACACCGCCCGTTTCCGCCGCTGGCGCCCCGACCGCACCCCCGAGAGCTGCACCTACGCCCAGCTGGAGGAGCCGGTGCGCTACGACCTCGCGGAGATCCTCGGCGAGAAGGACCGGGAATGAGCTAGGGCTTCATGAGGATCTTGATCGCGCCGTCCTCCTTGCGCTGGAACATCTCGTAGGCGTGCGGTGCCTCGGACAGCGGCAGCCGGTGGGTGGCGAAGTCCTCCACGCCGAGGGGGTCCTCGTCGGTCAGGTACGGCATGACCTGATCGCTCCAGCGGCGGACGTTGGCCTGGCCCATGCGCATCTGGATCTGCTTGTCGAACAGGGTGAGCAGCGGGATCGGGTCGGCCATGCCGCCGTACACGCCGCTCAGCGAGATGGTGCCGCCCCGGCGCACCAGGTCGATCGCCATGTACAGCGCGCCGAGCCGGTCGACGCTGAAGCGTTCCGCCAGGGGCGCGCCGATCGCGCGCGGCATGAGGGCCGTGGCCTGCTGGGCGAGTCGGGCGGCGGCGCTGCCGTGGGCCTCGGTGCCGACGGCGTCGATCACCGCGTCCGGGCCCCGGCCGCCGGTCTCGTCCTTGATCGCGTGGACCAGCGCCTTCTCGTCGTCGAAGGCCCTGAGGTCGTACGTCTTCACGCCCAGCCGGCCCGCCCGCGCGAGCCGTTCGGGCACGAGGTCGATACCGAAGACCTGTTCCGCGCCGCGTGCCCTGGCGATCCGGCAGGACATGTCGCCGATCGGACCGAGGCCGAGCACCGCGACGCTGCCGCCGGGCGGGACGGACGCGTACTCGACCGCCTGCCAGGCGGTGGGCAGCACGTCGGAGAGGTAGACGAAGCGGTCGTCCGGCGGGCCCTCGGGCACCTTCATCGGGCCGAACTGCGCCTGCGGCACGCGCAGATACTCGGCCTGGGCGCCCGGTACCGCCCCGTACAGCCGGGTGTAACCGAACAGGGCCGCGCCCATGCCCTCGCCGGTGACCTGCGTGGTCTCGCACTGGGTGGTGAGCCCGGCCGAGCACATGAAGCAGTGCCCGCAGGAGATCTGGAACGGCACCACGACCCGGTCGCCGGGCCGCAGGCCGGTCACCTCCGAGCCGACCTCCTCCACGATGCCCATGGGTTCGTGGCCGAGGATGTCGCCCGGGGTCATGAACGGCGTGAGCACCTCGTACAGGTGCAGGTCCGAGCCGCACAGCCCGCTCGACGTCACGCGGATGACGGCGTCGGTGGGTTCCTCGATCCTGGGGTCGGGCACGTCCTCCACCCGCACGTCCCGCCTGCCCTGCCAGGTGACTGCCTTCATGGGTCGCGCTCCCTCGCTCGCGTGTACTGGTCGCGTCCGCCCGCTGGTCGTACGGCCGCTCCTGCCTGCCGCGTGTGCGCCTGTCCGCCCTGGCGCGTCCGTTTCGCGGTGGCCTCCGGGTACCCGTGCCTCCGGGCCGCGAACCACCTGGTGGGCGCGGTGCGGTGCGGGACGTGGGCGGAGGGGGTATGACCCGCGTGAACGCACGAGCGAATGGCGAACGAGGTGGCGGGTGTGACCGGGAGACGTGGTCCGCGAAGAGGTCTGATGACGGCGGTCGTCCTGGCCGCCGCCCTGACGGCCGGGTGCGGCGGGCACGGCGGGCGGCATGACACCGGCCCGGTCCCGACCCGGCCTCCGGCCTCCACCCCCGTGGGCGGTTCCCCCCTCGCGGTGAAGATCGACAACGTGCCGGCGGCCCGCCCGCAGACCGGCCTCGACGCCGCCGACGTGGTGTACGCGGAGCAGGTCGAGGGCGGTCTGAGCCGGCTGATGGCGGTGTACGCGAGCCGGCTGCCGAGCGCCGTCGGGCCGGTGCGCAGCGCCCGCGAGTCCGATCTGGAACTGCTCAACCAGTTCGACCGGCCGTATCTGGCCTTCTCCGGCGCCCAGCGCAAGCTGCTGCCGCTGATCGACCGGGCTCCGGTGCGGCCCGAGTCACCCGACACGGACCCCGGCGCCTACTACCGGGACAGCGCGCGGGCCGCACCGCACAACCTGTTCGTACGCCCCGCGCGCCTACTGCACTCCGCCCCGGGCGAGGGCGCGCTGACCACGGGTTTCCGCTACGGCCCCGCCCCTGCCGGCGGTACCCCAGTGACCTCGCGCACCGTGCGCTACCCGGCGGCCCGCTTCACCTTCACCTGGTCGCCCGCCCGGCACGGCTGGCTGATCGCGATGGACGGCACCCCCACGGTCACGACGGACGGCCCCCGCCCGGCCCCGCCGACGGTCGTCGTCCAGTACGTCGACATCCGCGACTCGCCGTACCACGACGTCCTCGGCAACCCCACCCCCTACACCGAGACGGTCGGCTCCGGGAAGGCGGAGGTGCTGCGCGACGGACGTTCCTTCACCGCCACCTGGTCACGCCCGGCGGCGAACGGCGGTACGGCGTTCACCGGGCCGGACGGCGCGCCGCTGGACTTCGCCGCCGGGCAGGTGTGGGTGGTGTTCGCGCGGGCGCGGTGAGCAGGACCGGATGTCACAGCATCCTGCCCGTCTCCAGCGCCTTGCGCGCCTGTGCCACCAGGCCGTCCGCCCCGCAGAAGCGGGCCAGGTCGAGGCCCCGGTCCAGGTCGGCGGCGGAGCGGGCGAGGATGCCGTACTCGATGCGGGCGGCGGCGTGTTCGTACTGGGAGGGTGATGCCTCCAGGTAGGTGACGGCGCGGCCCGCGAGTTGGAGGGCGCGGCTGCCGGTTTCGAGGGCGGCGGCACAGCGCAGGGCCTCGCCGATCGCGGTGTCCGTGCCGAAGCGCTCGGCCTGCCGGCGGGCGTCGGCGGCGAGCCGCCGGCTGCGCGCCGGGTCCTGGCCCGCGAGGGCCTTGGCGAGGTCGACCGACCAGGGTGCGAGGACCGGGTTGTGGCCGCCCCGGGAGACGGCGGTCTTCTCCGCGGCCTCCAGTTCGTCGACGCCCTCCTCGGTGCGGCCGACGGCGAGCAGCAGGCGGCCGCGCACCGAGCGGACGTCGGGGAGCACGATGGTGGAGGGATAGGGCGGTGCGAAGCCGTACTGCTCGGCGACCGCCCAGGCCTCCTGGGCCCGGCCGCGGGCGAGCAGGGTGTCGACCAGTCCGCACGTGGCCGACCAGTGCAACGGCAGTCGGCGGCCCACGCGTTCGGCGAGGACGAGGGCCTCGCGCAGATTCGCCTCGGCGTCCCTGAGCCGGCCCTGTCTGCGGTAGGCGAGGCCCAGGTAGGCGTTGGCCAGCGAGAGGTGTCCGCCGTGCCAGCCCGCGCCGGTGTAGACGCGCAGCGCCTCGGAGAACAGGCTTTCGGCGCGGTCGAGCCGGTCGGTGTAGACGTAGGCGCTGCCGAGCATCATCAGCAGTTCGATGCCCCACTCCCGGTCGGTCCAGCCGAGGCCGGGCGCGAGCCGGCCGTTGACGAGGGCCCGGTCGCACAGTTCGACGATCTCGGCGGCGCTCTCGCCGTGCGCCATGGCGTCGAAGCCGCGCAGGATCAGCAGCGCGCGTTCGGTGTTGTCCCGGCCGGCGCAGGTGGCGGCGAGTTCGGCGAGGCTGCGGGAGCGGGCCGGGGCGACGGTCTCGCCGTGGATGCCCTCCCACATGTACTGGAATGCCTGCAACCGCATCCGCACGGGCCCCGGCTCGTGCCGGGCGGCCTCGGCCTCGATGGTGCGGACGGCCTCCTCCAACTGGTCGTTGTGGAGCAGGGCCTGGGAGAGGCGGACCACGGCGTCGACGCGGTCGCGGCCGTCGAGCCCGCGCATGCCGAGTGCGTTGCGCAGATGGCAGACGGTGACGGCGGGCGCGGTGAGCAGCGTGGCGCAGCCGAGTTCGTAGAGGACGTGGGCGTGGATGTCGGGCCGGGGCGGCTCTTCCAGTGCGCGTTCGAGACAGACGCGGGCGGCGTCGGGCGCGCCGACGGCGAGGTGTTCGCGGGCGGCCTCGCGGAGCCGCTCGACCAGTCTCTCGTCGGCCTCCGGGTGCACTTCGAGCAGGTGCCGGGCGGCCTCGGCGGCGCCCCGGCCCAGTTCGGTGACGATCTCGGCGGCGACACCGTGCATGGCGGTGCACACGCCCGGCGGGATGGAGTTGTAGACGGCGGAGGCGATGAGCGGATGCACGAACTCCAGGTCGCCGCCCCGGTGTTCGGTGGCCGCGGAATCGGGTGTGGTGAGGATGCGCGCGGTGCGCAGCAGGCCGGCGCAGTGCCGGGCGGTGTCGTCGTCCATGGTGGCGAGGCGGGCGGCCGACTCCAGGGTGATGCCGGTGCCGAGGACGGCGGCGGCCCAGGCGAACTGGGTGGCCTGGAAGCCGAGTTCCCTGATCCGGTCGACCAGTCCGCCGCCGCGGGCGGCGCGGTTGAGGGCGCGGAGTTCCCCGGCGCGGGCCTCCACCGGCGCCAGTTCGCTCTCCTGCACCTTGGCGAGGAGTTCGACGGCGTCGTACGGGTTGCCCGCGGTCACGGCCCAGACCTCGCGGCAGAACGCGTCGTCGGCGTGCGGGCCGAGGGTGGCACGGGTGAGTCCGGCCGCGGCGTCGGGGGTGAGGGCGCGCAGGTTGTTGACGGGCAGGCTCGCGGCGGCGGCGATCGCGTCGAGGTGGCGGGCGCTCTCCCCGCTGACGTCACCGGGCCGGCGGGCGACCACGACGAGCACGGACAGGTCGTGCAGGCGTTCGGCGAAGGCGGCGAGCCAGCGCAGGGTCTCCTGGTCGGCCCAGTGCGCGTCGTCGATCAGCAGCACGAGCGGCCATTCGCGGCGGGCGAGCCGGCGCACGGCGGCGACGAGACCGTCGCACACGTACTGCGGGTCGGCGCTCTCCTCCTGCGGTTCGGCTATCCCGAGGGCGGGGCCGGCGATGTCGTACCAGTCGCCGAGGTACTCGCGGGCCTCCTCGGGCAGCAGCGACAGCAGGGCGGGCTGGAGCAACTGCCGCACGACGTTGAAGGGCACGGACCTCAGGGTCTCCGCGCCGCGGGTGTACCACACGGTGCAGCCGCTGCGTTCGGCCATGCGGCGGATCTCGGTCAGCAGCGCGGTCTTGCCGAGGCCGGCCTCGCCGCGGAAGACCAGCAGCCCGCCCGGCGGACGGAGCGTCAGCGGTGACCGGGACGAGGCGGGTCGCGCGGGGGCGTACGGCGCGGCGCGGCCCCGCGGTGCGGGCGGTGGCGGCGGGTTCGGTCGGGAACTTCGTGGAGTGGTACGAGTTCGCCGTCTACGGCTTTCTCGCCACCGTGCTCGCCGAGCGCTTCTTCACCCCGGCGGGCGGCGGCGCGGTGGAGGGGCTGGTGCGGACGTACGCCTCCTTCGCGCTCGCGTTCTTCTTCCGGCCGCTCGGCGCGGTCCTGTTCGGCCGGCTGGGCGACCGGTACGGGCGGCGGCCGGTGCTGATCGGGGTGGTGGCGCTGATGTCGGGCGCGACGGCGCTGATCGGCGCGCTGCCGACGTACGGCACGGTGGGCGCCCTCGCGCCGTGGCTGCTCACCTTCCTGCGGGTCGTCCAAGGGCTGGCCGCGGGAGGGGAGTTCGGGGGCGCGGTCGCGGTGCTGACGGAGTTCGCCCCGCCGGGGCGGCGCGGGCTGTACGGGGCGTGGCAGTCCTTCACGGTGGCGCTGGGCCTGCTGGGCGGTGCGGCCGTCACGGCGGTGACGGCCGCGGTGCTGGGCACGGACCGGCTGTCCGCGTGGGGATGGCGGCTGCCGTTCCTGCTGGCCGTGCCGTTGGGCCTGCTGGCGCTGTGGCTGCGGACCGGTCTCGCGGAGTCGCCGGAGTTCCTGGAGCGGCCGCGGTCCGGGACACGGCCGGGCCGGGGCGCGGTCATGCTGGCGGCGGGACGGGTGATGGGCTGGGCGGCGGCCGGTTACACCTTCCTCGTGGTGCTGCCGTCCTACCTCCAGACCGCGCTGCACGCGGGCTTCGGGCAGGCGCTGCCGGCCGCGGCGGTGGCCAACGCGGGATTCGCCGCGGCGATCCTGCCCGCGGGGGCACTCAGCGACCGGGTGGGGCGCCGGCCGGTGCTGATCGCGGGCGCGGTGCTGGTGGTGGCGACCGCGCTGCCGGTGCTCGACCTCCTCCGGGACCCGGGTACCTCGCCGGCGGCGAAGGCGGGCGCGCTGGCGGGCGCCGGCGCAGTGGTGGGACTGATGGCGGGCCCCGGCCCCGCCCTCCTCGCCGAGATGTTCCCCTCCCACGTCCGCTGGACGGGGCTCGGCCTCGCCTACGCCCTGTCCAACGCGGTCTTCTCGGGCTGCGCCGGCCTGATCGTCACGGAGGCGGTACGACGGACCGGGGACCCGGACGTCCCCGGGTACTACGCGGCGGGGGCCTGCGCGGTGAGCGCGCTGGCGCTGCTGAAGAGGGCACCGGGGGAAGGGAATCGGAGGAAACGGTGCGAGTGATCGGGTTGATGTCCGGGACGTCGTACGACGCCGTCGACGCGGCGGCCTGCGATCTGCGGCTGGACGGGGACACGCTGGCGCTGCGGCCGCTCGGGATGGTCGGCGCGCCGTACGAGGAGCCGCTGCGCGCGGAGCTCGCGAAGGCGCTGCCGCCCGCGCGGACCGGGCTCGGCACGGTGTGCCGGCTGGACACCGGGATCGGGCAGGCGTTCGCCGCGGCGGCGGTGCGGGCGGACCGCGAACTGTGCGACGGACGGGCGGAGTTGGTGGCCTCGCACGGGCAGACGGTCTATCACTGGGTCGCGGGCGGGCGGGTGCACGGGACGTTGCAGCTCGGGCAGCCCGCGTGGATCGCCGAGGCGACCGGGCTACCGGTGGTGGCCGACTTCCGGGCCCGGGACGTCGCGGCGGGCGGCCAGGGCGCGCCCCTGGTCAGCCTGGTCGACCTGCTGTGGCTGCGCGGCCGGCCGGGCCGCCCCGTGGCGCTCAACATCGGCGGCATCGCCAACCTGACCGCGCCGGACGGCACCGCCTTCGACACCGGGCCGGGATGCGCGCTCCTCGACGCGGCGGCACGGGAGTTCAGCGGCGGGCGGCTGGCCTACGACGCGGACGGCGCCCTCGCCGCGCGCGGCCGGCCCGACCCGCGGCTGCTGGAACGGCTGCTCGCGGAGCCGTACTACTCCCTGCCGGCGCCCCGCACCACCGGCAAGGAGCTGTTCCACGCCGGGTACCTGCGGGCCGCCGGCGCCTTCGGCGGGGGCCGACCGGAGGACGTCCTCGCCACGCTCACGCTGCTCACGGCGCGGACGGTCGCGGACGCGGTGCGGTCCGTCGGCGCGACGGAGGTGATCGCGTCCGGCGGCGGCGTGCGCAACCCGGTGCTCGTGCGCCTGCTCCGGGAACTGCTCGGCGAGGTCCCGCTGCGCTCCTCGGACGAGTGGGGGCTGCCCGCCGCCGCGAAGGAGGCGTACGCCTTCGCGGTACTCGGCTTCCTCACCGCGCACGGCCTGGCGGGCACCGATCCGCGCAGCACGGGGGCGCGGCGGCCGAGCGTGCTGGGGTCGGTGACGCCGGGGCGGGACGGGTTCCCGGTGCCGGCGCCCGCGGCCGGCGCGCCGGCGCGGTTGGTGGTGGAGGACGGGGAAGGGAGATAGCCGAGGAATTCCCGGAGTGAAATGTCCCGGGTCGACGGGATTGGCGGCAGATCCTCTCATCGCGCTTTCACTGTTGCCTCATACGGTGGGGCCATGACGCAGGTGACTCCTCCCGGGTGGTACCCCGACCCCGGGCAGACGCATGACGGTCCGCCCACCGAGCGCTGGTGGGACGGCACGGCCTGGACGGACCGGATCCGCCCCGCCGGGACGGCCGCCACGTGGGGTCCCCCGGCGCAGGTGCCTCCGGCGGATCGGCCGGCGGCGGGCGCCGGCCAGTCGGCCCCGGCGGCACCGGCGGCACCGGCCGACGCGGCTCCGCGGGCCGACCAGGCGGCGCGGGCATCGCAGTCCGGCCCCGTGCCGCCCGCGGACCACGCCGCCCCGGCGGGTGCGGCGCCGCAGACCACCCCCCTGCCCCCCGTCGGCCAGGTGCCCGGTCAGCCCCCCCGCCACCCCGGGGTACGGCGCCTACCCGGGCCATCAGCCGCCTCCCCAGCAGCCCGGCCATCCGGTCTATGCCGGCTACCCCCCGTACCCCGTCCCGCCCGCTCCCCCGGCCCGGAGCCGGCTGCGCACCGGCATAGCCGTCACCGCGGCGGTCGCGGTGCTGGCCTGCATCGGGGTCGGGGTGTACGCGCTCACCCATGACGGCGGCGAACGCGCCGGGGCCCGGCCCGGCGCGAGCGGCGGGCCGGACGGCGGCGGTTTCGGCGGGCCAGGAGGGCCCGGCGGCTCCGACGGGGATTCCGGCGGACAGGGCGGGCCGGGCGGTTCGGGCGGACCCGACGGCCGGTCGCCCTCGCCCGAGCGCTCGCCCGCGCCCAAGATCAAGGGCGGTGGCACCGTACCCGACGCCATCGACGGCATCAGCCTGCCCGTGCCGAAGGGCTGGACCGGGCAGGCGATCAGCGTCGGTGCGCAGGTGACCTCGGACGACTCCTACAAGTGCCCGGGGAACAGCTCCCAGACCTGCACCGCCGGCGGCGCCTACACCGCGCCCGCCGCAGCGCTGGGCACCGGCGGCGCCACGGCGGAGCAGGTCGCGAAGGCGGACATCGCGGCGAACGCGAAGGAGTCGTACGGCGGCAGCACGTACGGCAGCATCACCTCGCACCAGGAGGTGGCTTCCCAGGCGGTGACCGTGGCCGGGCAGAAGGGGTACCTGGTGCGCTGGAAGGCGGTCACCAGCAAGGGCGCCGACGGTCTGGTCGAGTCGGTCGCCTTCCCCTCGCCGAACGACGCCCGGCAGATGGTCGTCGTGCGCTTCGGCATCGACGTGGGACAGGACCCGTCGGTCATCGACGAGATCCTCAAGGGGATCAAGGTCTTCGCCGGCGGCGGGAGCGGCCAGAACGTCTGACCCGGCCCGGGTACCCGTATCGCCCCCGGACCCGAGGAGTCCGGCCGGGCTGGGTCCCCCTCCGCTCAAGGGGGGACCCCGCCCGGCCGGGGGTGCGCGCCGCCCCCGTCCCCACGGTGCGGCGCGGGCAGACCGCCGTTCAGTCATCCCGTGAACGGCGGCCTGGGTCTCACTCCAGTCCGAGTGCGGGCAGCACGGCGGCCTCCACGAACCGGACCAGGTAGTCGGCGTCGGCGTACTGACCGCTGAGCACGGGCCGCACGCGCAGCACGCCGAACATCATGGCGGGGACGAACTCCAGCGCGGGGTGGTCCGCGCCGATCTCGCCGCGCGCCACGCCGCGGTCGAGGATCTCCTGGAGCGCGGCGATCTCCGGGTACACCAGTGCCTCGCGGAGCGCCTGGGCCAGCTCCTCGTCCTGGGTGACCGCGGAACCGAGCGCCTGGAGCAGCTTGGTGTCCTTGCCGGACCAATCGCCCGCGGCCCGCGCCGCACGGCGCAGGTCCTCGGCGAGCGATCCGGTGTCGATGCCGGCGAAGCGCACCCGCCCGCGGGCGCGCAGCGCGGCGGCCACGAACTGGGGTTTGTTCTTCCACTGCCGGTAGAGCGTGGATTTGCTGCACCGGGTGCTGGAGGCGACGCCCTCCATGGTCACGGACTCGTAGCCGCACTCGCGGATCTGTTCCAGCACGGCGTCGAAGAACTCCCGCTCACGCTCCGGCGTGATCTTGGAGCGGCGCGAGGCGACGACCGTCTCCGGTCCCTCCGCGGCCTGCGACGTCATGTGCTGCTTCCCCTCGCTCGTGGGCGCCGGCGTCCCTGTGCCCAGGTTCCAGTGTGTCGCACTTCAATCGATACGCCAGTGTACCGGTACTCCATCGTATCGGTACACTGGCGTATCGGTACACAAACGTATCGGTACGGACGCGTACTCCAACGACCGTGCCGTACCGGGGCGTCGCCACGCACCACCGAAGCACTGCCACACGTCAAGACCGTCAGCGAAGGGGCCGGGGGATGACTGCGCTCACCGAGCCTGCCGAGGCAGAAACGGAGCCGGACGCGTCCGCGCGTCCGGGTCTCATACGCGAGTTCCTGCTCGTCGCGGGGCTCTTCCTCGTCTACAAGCTCGGCCGTCAGCTGGCCACCGGCCACACCACGCGCGCCTACCACAACGCCCACCGCGTCTGGGACCTCGAACGGGCCCTGCGCCTCCCCCCCGAGACCGCCGTCCAGTCGGCGCTGCTGCACGGCGACACCCTCGTCCGCGTGGCCAACACCTACTACGCGACCGTCCACTTCCCGGCCACGCTCGCCTTCCTGGTCTGGCTCTACGTCAGACGGCCCGCGCACTACGTCTGGGCCCGCCGGGTCCTCGCCGTGGTCACCACGGCCGCCCTGGTACTGCCCTTCACGTTCCCGCTGGCCCCGCCGCGCATGCTCGCCGGGACCGGCCTGGAGGACACCGCCCGGATCTACGGCCCCTCCGTGTACGGCCCGCCGGCCCACGACCATCTCTCCAACCAGTTCGCGGCGATGCCCTCGCTGCACTTCGGCTGGGCACTGATGGTGGCGATCGGCCTGATCACCGCCACCCGCTCCCGCTGGCGCGGCCTGTGGCTGCTGCACCCGCTGCTCACCCTGCTGGTGATCGTGGGCACGGCCAACCACTACTGGCTCGACGCGCTCGCCGCGACCGCCATGCTCGGCACCGCCCTCGCGCTGATCCATCCGCCGCGCCGGACCGCCCGCAGGGCGGACCGCGGCACCGGCCCCGTCGTCCCGCGCCAGCGGGTCCTGGCGGGAGCGAACCGATGAGCGCCGCCGCCCCGGCCGCCGTCGCGCTGTCCCTCGTCTCGGCCGTGGCCTACGCGCTGGCCGCCGTCGCCCAGGAGCGACTGGCCG
Source organism: Streptomyces hygroscopicus subsp. hygroscopicus (assembly GCF_030269125.1). Classification (GTDB taxonomy): domain Bacteria; phylum Actinomycetota; class Actinomycetes; order Streptomycetales; family Streptomycetaceae; genus Streptomyces; species Streptomyces hygroscopicus_C. The sequence goes on from NZ_BSSM01000001.1 coordinate 161,429, forward strand.
CCCGCGACACCGGCGCCGGACTGCTGCGGCTGCTCGGCACGGGCGCCTGGTGGTCGGCGGTGGGCCTGAACGCCGCCGCCGCGCTGCTGCACGTCGTGTCCCTCAAGTACGGTCCGCTGACCGTCGTACAGCCGCTCGGCGCGCTGACGCTGGTGGCGGCCGTGCCGCTCGGCGCACGGGCGGCCGGGCGACGGGTCAGCGCGGTGGAGTGGCGCGGTACGGCGCTCACGCTGCTCGGTCTCGGCGCGGTGCTGGTGACCGCGTCCGGACCCGCGCCCTCCCGGGTGCTCAGCCTGCCGGAGGCCCTCGCGGTCGCCGGTACGACGGCCGCGCTCGTGGGTGCCCTGTCCTGGCCCGGTGCCCGCCCAGGGCTGCGGCACGCGACCGCTTCGGGGTTCGCGTCGGGCGTCGCCTCCGCGCTCACCCAGACCGTGACCGTGGCCGCCACCGACCGTTCGGGGCCGGTGCCGAGCACCGAGGTGATCGTGGTCGCGGTGCTGGTCGCGGCGTTCGCCGTCGGCGGCCTGCTGCTGTCGCAGACCGCCTATCGCGGCGGCCTCGGCGCCCCGTTGGCGGTCGTCACGCTGGCCAACCCGGTGGCCGCCGCGCTGATCGGACTCACCCTGCTCGGGCAGGGCCTCACCGGCGGCGCCGGCGGTGTGCTGCTGGCGCTGGCGGGCGCGGGTCTCGCGGCCCGGGGCGTGACGCTGCTCACCCGGGTCACCGCGAAAGCGGCCGGGGCGGAGCCGCACGACCACCCGGTGGCCGCGGTACTCGCCCTGGAACCCGAGACGGCGGCGGCCGAACCGTGCCTGCGGTCCCGGCTGCCGGAGCAGCCCGAACAGCCGGGGCATCTCACGGCGCTGTGACCGCGGTGCCCGCAGACGTCGGCGGTCGGTGCGCGCGCCTTCGCGCGCACCGACCGCCGTCGCCGTACTCCGTGTTCTCTACGTTTTCTACCTTCTCTACCGTGCGGTTGCGTGCCCCCGTACGGGACGGGCTCAGTTCCAGCCCCGCGAGTCCTGCTTGAGCGCGGTGTCGACGGTCAGGGCCGTCGCGACCACCAGGCTCAGCAGCGGCTCGGGCAGCTGGTAGTGGATCTGGAGGACGTAGTTGTCCGCGGTGGTGAAGAGCGTCTTGGCGAGGCCCTCCCAGGTCTTGGTGATCCGGGCCACCTCGTTGTCCGCGTGGTCGACGATCGCGAAGTTCCACGCCCGCCAGTTCTCCGCCTTGATCGCGCCGACCTGCTGGCCGTTCACGTTCATCGCGAAGTTGATCTTGCCGATCATGTTCTGCTGGACGATCTCGCCGACCTGCGAGCCGTCCGGGCGGGACACGATCACCCGGGACTTGAAGATCTTCGCGGGCCGGGTCAGCAGCAGCTGCGGCTGGCCGTAGGCGTCGCGGATCTCCAGCTTGTGGGTCAGGAACTGGTCCCAGCTGGAGACGAAGCGCAGGATCTTGCGCAGCGCGCCCTGCCCGACCTCGGTGACCGAGCCGAGCTCGCGGCCGTTCTGATCCATGACCTTGTACTCATTGGTCAGCTCGATCAGCTTGGCCTTCTGGTTCACCACCAGCACCGGCTCGGTGAACAGGGTGCCGCCGCCGGGGCCGCCTGCCACGACCCCGGCCTGCTGCTGCACCTGGCGCTGCACCCGGGCGTCGGGTGCCTGCTGCTGCGGGAACTGCTGCTGCGGCGCCGCCTGCTGGGCCTGCTGCGGCATGCCCTGCTGGGCCCCCGGCGTCTGCTGGCCCTGCTGGGCCTGGTTGTTCGTGTGCTCGGTCCACTGGCTGCCGTCCCAGTAACGGAGCGTCTGAGGCGCCCCGTGCGGGTCCGGGTACCAGCCTGGAGGAGTGTTTGATTGCGTGGTCACCGGGGCACACTACCCTGCCCTGACCGGTACCTGACCAGCCCGCCGGGGGCGCTGTTCATCGCCCGCTCACTCCGTCGCGAGCGCCGGGTCGCTCACGCCGGGCCGCCCGTTCTCCACGTGCCCGGCGAAGCCGCGCAGGAAGGCCGGGTCGTCGGCCGAGGTCACCGTCAGGTCGTACCAGAGCCGGCTGCGCGTCAGGTCCACGGTGCGCCGTACGGTCGCGCCGGGGCGTACGGACACGGTGACCGGGGCGCCGCCGTAGCCGTTCACCAGCTTCAGCCGGGCGGTCCCCGAGCCCTTGTTGGTGAAGGCCAGTTCGACCCGGTCGCCGGTGTGCCGGGCGGTGACCTCGGGACCCGCCGTCTTGTTGCCGCCCTTGAAGACGCGCAGGAAGCCGTTGGGGCCGTGCACGGCGAGGTCGTAGGAACCGCCGGAGTACGCCGAGTTCCAGGTGTCGGACAGGGACTTGCCGGCCTCGGTGGTGTAGGTCCAGGGTCCGTCGGCGCGGTTGCCGGAGGTGACGAGGAAGACCGCGCCGGCCTTGGCCCCGGAGGCGAAGGCGAGCGTGAACGTGCCGGCCGAGGTGTCCGCCGAACCGTCCACCGCGGGCGCGTACTTCAGCGGGCGGGTGGGCCTGCTGCCGCGCTCCTGCCGGGGCAGCTCGGGGTTCGCGGGCGGCTTGGGCACGTAGTCGGGGTGCCGGTCGTGGTCCGGCGGCCGGTAACCGGCCGTCGAGGGCAGCGCGACGGGTTTGGTGTCCTTGCGGGAGAAGTCGAAGGCGCTGGTGAGGTCGCCGCACACAGCCCGCCGCCAGGGCGAGATGTTCGGCTCGCGCACCCCGAAGCGGCGCTCGATGAAGCGGATGATCGAGGTGTGGTCGAAGGTCTCGGAGCAGACGTACCCGCCCTTGCTCCACGGCGAGACGACCAGCATCGGCACCCGCTGGCCGAGGCCGTAGGGTCCCGCGGAGTACCCGGAGCCGCCCGGGTAGACGTCGGCCGAGACGTCCACCGTGGACTTGCCCTGGGCCCCGGAGGCGGCCGGGAAGGGCGGCAGGACGTGGTCGAAGAAGCCGTCGTTCTCGTCGTAGGTCAGGAACAGGGCCGTCCTCGACCACACCTCGGGGTCGGAGGTGAGCGCGTCGAGGACCTGCGAGACGTACCAGGCGCCGTAGTTCGCGGGCCAGTTGGGGTGCTCGGTGAAGGCCTCGGGGGCGACGATCCAGGAGACCTGCGGGAGCGTCCCGGCCTTGACGTCCGCCTTCAACCGGTCGAAGAAGCCCTCGCCCTGCCGGGCATCGGTGCCGGTACGGGCCTTGTCGTACAGCGGGTCGCCGGGCTGGGCGCCCCGGTACTGGTCGAAGTAGAGCAGCGAGTTGTCGCCGTAGTTGCCCCGGTAGGCGTCCTCGATCCAGCCCCAGCCGCCGTTCGCGTCCAGGCCGTCGCCGACGTCCTGGTAGATCTTCCAGGAGACGCCCGCCTGCTCCAGGCGCTCGGGGTACGTCGTCCAGCCGTAGCCCTTCTCGTCGTTGCCGAGGACCGGGCCGCCGCCCTTGCCGTCGTTGCCGGTGTGACCCGTCCACATGTAGTAGCGGTTGGGGTCGGTGGAGCCGATGAACGAGCAGTGGTAGGCGTCGCAGATGGTGAAACTGTCCGCCAGGGCGTAGTGGAACGGGATGTCCTTGCGGGTGAGGTACGCCATCGTCGTCGCGGACTTGGCGGGAACCCACTTGTCGTACCTGCCGCCGTTGAAGGCGGCGTGGCCGTCGTTCCAGCCGTGCGGCAGGTCCTGGATGAACGCGAGGCCGAGGTCGTCGGCGTCCGGCCGGAAGGGCAGGACGTCCCGGGTGCCGTCGGACTGCTGCCACACGGAGCGGCCGTTCTGGCTCACCGGGCGCGGGTCGCCGAAGCCGCGGACACCGCGCAGCGAGCCGAAGTAGTGATCGAAGGAACGATTCTCCTGCATCAGGACGACGATGTGCTCGACGTCCTCCAGCGATCCGGTGCGATGGTTCGCGGGCAGGGCCGCCGCGCGCTGGACACTGCTCGACAGCGCCGTGAACGCCGTGGTGGCGCCCGCGATCCGAAGGAAGTGCCGCCGGTTGACTTCGGGCATGGGGGGTGGGTCCTCTCGTCTGACGTCCGTGCTGCCGCGCCGAGTGTTCCAAGCGCGGCGAACGTCAGGGAAGGGTGAGGTGACGCCGATGTGAAACTACGGGACTGGTGTGGGGTCAGCCTTCGGGCGCCGGGACGACCGTGAGGTGCGCGGGCATGGCGCGCTGCCCCCGCGGGCGGCGGACCGGCGCGGTGGCCCGGCGGGAGTCGCGCAGGACCAGCGTCAGCCGTCGGCAGCCCAGCTCGCGCAGGGCGGGCGGGGTCTCGTCCACGATCCGGCACTCGGTGGGGCCACGACGCGGATCGGGGTGGAGCAGCAGCCGCACGGCGCCGTCGAGCCGGGTGCCGCGCTCGCCGACGGCGCCGATCCAGTGCGGCAGGCCCTGCCGGTAGGCGGCCTCCATGAGCGGGTCCTGCCCGATGTCACGGCGGATCGACTGGAGTTCGGGATCGTGGCCGTACGCGTCCAGGGCGCCCTTGAGCTGGGCCAGCATCGGCAGGCACCAGCCCGCCTCGTGGTCGCCGAGGACGAGCCCCGCGTCGGGGTGGAACAGCACGAATCGCAGGAAGTTGTCCCCGGGCATGGCCGTGGGGTGCGGGCGCGCCCCGCCGAAGAGCGTGGCGAAGGCGTCGTTCGCCAGCACCACGTCCCAGCGGTGGTCGACGACCAGGGACGGGAAGGGCACGGCGTCCAGCAGCGCGCCGTAGTCCTGTAGGTACGACTGGGTCTCGGAGGTCTCGGGGACGGGCCGCGGCGCCGGCCACTGCCCTCCTGCCTGATGTGCCATCGGGAGGTCACCCCTCTTGCCTCTGCGGCCTTCACGCGGCGATGCGATCCTGCTTCCCCACGAGGAGTGATGTCAACTATCGTGGCATTCCACGCCGGTTGACGGCTGAAATTCGCCACAGTTGTGGCGACACCTGGATGTGGGTTCGACGCACCGGCTAATCTCCGGGAAGTTCACGGCGACCGCCGGTCCTGGTACCGAGCATGCGGGATGCACGGACGCACCTGTTGCCCTTGAGAGACGTAGGAGTTCTGTCGGTGACGGATGGCTACGAGGATCCGGGCGCCGCGGCGACCGCCCAGCTGCCGGCCGTCGTCGCCCGCGTCACCGCGCTCGCCGAGCGACTCGGGGTGCCCCAGGGCGAGGTCTTCGACGTCGCGCGGCTCTCGGTCGCCTGCGGGGTGCCGGAGCCGGTCGTCAAGGCGCTGCTCAGCGGGCGCCCTGCGGGCGAGCCCGATGTCCAGGCGCGGTTCCTTCAGCGCCTCGGGCTGCTGCGGCGCACCCGGCTGAAGCCGAACGGCCGCAAGTACACGCAGCAGGAGATAGCCGACGGCGCGGGCATGTCACGGCAGCAGGCCGGTGCGCTGATCAACGGCGACCGGCGGCCCACCATGGAGCACTGCGACGCGTTGCAGCGCTTCTTCCGGGTGCACGCCGGTTTCCTGACGGCGGAGGACCCGGAGGCGCTGGCGGGCACGCTCCAGCGCACCGAGCAGGAGCTGTTGCAGAAGCTCGCCGACCGGGAGCGGGCCGCGGCCGGGCCCGTCGAGGATCCGCTGGAGCGGCTGCTCCAGGACCACGGGGTGCGCGGAATCGCCTGGCGGGCCGCGCAGTTGCCGACCGACCAGCACCGGGACAAGGTCGCGGAATGGCTGGACATGCTGCTGGAGAGCGTGAAGCGGCCCGAGGCCTGACGGTGTACCGGGCGGGCCGCCGGGGTGCGGTTTCGCCCGATTGTCAGTGGTGGGCGGCAAGCTGGATGCGTGCGCCGCAGCGCGCGTGACCGTGACGCCTACTCGGGGAGAGCCGACCGATGCCCACCGCCGTACTGACCGACCATGAGCGCATTGCCGTCCAGGCCTACTTGCGGTTGCTGCACACGGTGCGCGCCGCCTTCGACGGTCCACCGGACGGAGCGCCGCCCGCCCTCGTGCCGCCCTCCGTGCTCGCCGAGGCGGAGACGGCCCTCGCGGAGGCCGGCCTCGCGGGAAACGAGGAGGAGTTCTTCCGGATGCTGAGCGGCTGGTGCCCGCCGTCCGCGTGAACGGACAGGACCGGAAACCCGGCGCCCCCGTCGCCGGTGTGGGGGTACGGCGACGGGGGCTGCCGCCGGCATGGGGATGCGGTGGCACGACTCGCCGCGGCCGGAACGCGGACGCGGCGCCGGCGACCCACCGGCCGCCGGACCGGGACGGTGCCGGCGCGCGTCGTCCCCAGGCTCCGGGAGCGACCAGGACGCCCGGACCGGCAACCGGCACGCTCACCCGGGAGCCGCACGACCAGGGGCCGGCGGTGCCGCCGCGAGGGCGGGCCGGCGGGACCGCTGGGCGGATACGACGACCGCGACACCGAACCGGGACACCGGCGAGGCGACCGGGTCGTCACGACCGGAACACGGACACCTCGACAGCGACCCACCGGCCACAGGACACGGACGATGACGGCGGACCACCGGTCACCACGCGACCGGGGCTCCCGCGACCGAGGACGCGACCACAGGACGGCCGGACCACTACGCGGACACGACGCCCAGAACACCCAACCCGAACACGAACACGGCGACCGGGTCGTCACGCCCGGAACACGGGCACCTCGACGGCGAGCCACCGGCCACAGGACACGGACGATGACGGCGGACCACCGGTCACCACGCGACCGGGGCTCCCGCGACCGAGGACGCGGCGGCGTCGTCGGGTTCCGGGGGCGGCGGGGCCGCCGGCCGGGACGCGGGCGCGGCGGCGTGAGCCCGCCAGCGGGGACGCGGGCGGGGGCTTCGCGGGTGGGTCAGGCGGGGTGCGGGATGACGACCGCGGTGGTCACCAAGGCGTCCCGTACGGCCCAGCGGCCGTCGAAGACCTGGAGGCGGCGCTCGCCGACGAGGGGGCCGGGGACCAGGAGTTCGGCGTGCAGCGTGCCGTGCGGGGCGCCGTCCGGGGCCGGACACAGGGTGATGTCGGCCTCGGAGAAGTCCAGCCACTCCCGGGTGAGCGGGAACCACGCCTTGTACACGGACTCCTTGGCGCTGAACAGGATCCGGTCCCAGTGCACCTCGGGCCGCTGCCCCGCGAGTCGCTCCAGGCGTGCCGCCTCGGCGGGCAGGAAGACGGACGCGCCGACGCCGTCGGGCAGCGGGCCGTGCGGTTCGGCGTCGATGCCGAGGGAGACCAGGTCGGTGGCGCGGACCAGCGCGGCGGCGCAGTAGCCGTCGCAGTGGGTCATGCTGCCGACGATGCCCGCCGGCCACTGCGGGGCGCCGCGCTCCCCGCTGACCACGGGCCGCGCCGGGATGCCGAGCTTCTCCATGGCGCGCCGGGCGCAGCCGCGTACGGCGGCGAACTCTCGGCGCCGCTTGGCCACGGCGCGGGCGACGAGCACCTCCTCCTCCGGGTGGAGCGGGGTGTCCCACAACGGGTCGTCACGGAGTGCCTCCACGGCCACGACCGACTCCGGGAGCAGTTCCTCGATCACCGGCTTCCACCTCCATCGGCAGAACGCGGCGCGCCCTTCCCGGGGTCTCCGGACGCTTGCGCCACTCACGGGGGTAGCCCACGGAGACCTCGGTGAAGCGGACTCCGTCGTGCCAGGTGGTGCGGGGGATGTGCAGATGGCCGTAGACCATGGTGGCGACGCGGAACCGGCGGTGCCAGTCGGCGGTCAGCTCGGTGCCGCACCACATGGCGAACTCGGGGTGCCACAGCACCTCGGTGGGGTGCCGGTCCAGCGGGTAGTGGTTGGCCAGCACGGTCGGCAGGTCACCGGGCAGCGCGGCGAGCCTCGCCTCGGTCTCCGCGACCCGGTCGCGGCACCATGCCTCACGGCTCGGGTACGGGTCCGGATGCAGCAGGTACTCGTCGTTGCAGACGATGCCGGTGCCCTCGGCGTAGGCGAGGCCCTCGGCCTTGGTGGAGCAGCCGGCGGGCAGGAAGGTGTAGTCGTAGCCGAGGAACAGCGGGGCGACGACGGCCGGGCCGCCGGGGCCGTGCCACACCGGGTAGGGGTCCTCGGGGGTGAGGACACCGAGGCCGCGGCAGACCTCGACCAGGTGCTCGTAACGGGCGACGCCGCGCAGTTGTACGGGATCCTTCGGATGGGTCCACAGGTCGTGGTTGCCCGGCGCCCACAGCACCTTGCGGAAGCGGTCGGCGAGGGTGGAGAGGGTCCAGCGGATGTCCTCGACGGTCTCCGCGACGTCGCCCGCGACGATCAGCCAGTCCTCGTCGTCGGTCGGGTGCAGCTGCTCGACCAGGGCGCGGTTCTCCGGATAGGAGATGTGCAGATCGCTGATGGCCAGCAACTGGCCGGTACCGGCCGTGGGCTCCACCCCGTGTCCCCCTTCCGATCAGCGATTCGTCGGATCCACAAGAACATAATTGCGAGCGGCGTTCAAGGGCTTCTCGCCCGCGCCTACTTGAGGTAGGCCAAGCCCGGGTGGGCCGCGATGTAGCCGTCCGTCAGCCTGCCGGCCACGTTCACCGAGTCGACCAGGGGGTGCAGGGCGAAGGCCTTGACCGCCGTCGCCCGGGAGGCGGACTCGGCGGCGGAGAGGACCTCGCGTTCCACCGCCTTGACCGCGCCGACCAGGCCCGCCGCGTGGGCGGGCAGGGGGTCGGTGGCCAGCGGATGGGCGCCGTTCGCGTCGACCATGCAGGGGACCTCGACGACGGCGTCGGCGTCGAGGGTGGGGAGGGTGCCGCTGTTGCGGACGTTGAGGATGAGCGTCGTACGTTCGTCGCGGGCGATGGCGCGCATCAGGGCCAGGGCCACCTTCTCGTAGCCGCCGGAGAGGTCCTCGGCCTCGCGTTCGCCGGCCCCCGCCGTCTCGCGGTTCTCCGACATGTACGTCGCCTCGCGCTCGGCGCGGGTGCGGTCCCAGGCGTCGAGCGCGGAGACGTCCGGGCGCAGGGCCTCCTCGTAGAAGCGGGCCTGCTGGTCGCGCAGGAAGGCGCCGCGGGTCCGCTCGGCCTCCTGGTAGGCGCGGACGGTCTCGCGGTTGAAGTAGTAGTAGTGCAGGTACTCGTTGGGGATCGCGCCGAGCGAGCGGAGCCAGTCGGGGCCGAAGAGCCGGCCCTCCTCGAAGGAGCCGAGCAGCGCGGGATCGGCGAGCAGCCGCGGGAGTTCGTCGCGCCCGGCGACGCGCAGACCGCGCACCCAGCCGAGGTGGTTGAGGCCGACGTAGTCCACGAAGGCCTCCCGGGGATCGGCGCCGAGGACGCGGGCGAGGCGCCGGCCGAGGCCGACCGGCGAGTCGCAGATGCCGATGACGCGGTCGCCGAGGTGCCGGGACATCGCCTCGGTGACCAGGCCGGCCGGGTTGGTGAAGTTGATGACCCACGCGTCGGGGGCGAGGCGGGCCACGCGGCGGGCGATGTCGGTCGCGACGGGCACGGTGCGCAGCCCGTAGGCGATGCCGCCCGCGCCGACCGTCTCCTGGCCGAGGACGCCCTCGGCCAGCGCGATCCGCTCGTCGTCCGCCCGCCCCGAGAGGCCGCCGACACGGATCGCGGAGAAGACGAAGTCGGCGCCGCCGAGGGCCTCGTCGAGGTCGGTGGTGGTGCTCACCCGGGGTGCGTCGGGGGTCCCGGCGGCCTGCTCGGCCAGCACCCGGGAGACCGCGTGCAGCCGGTCGGCGTCCAGGTCGTGCAGGACGACCTCGGTGACCCGGCCCTCGCCCCGGTCGGTCAGCAGCGCGCCGTACACGAGCGGCACGCGGAAGCCGCCACCGCCCAGAATCGTCAGCCTCACGTCCCACGCGCCTTTCCCCGAGTCCCGACCGGCCGTCGCCCCCATCATCCCCGGCACCGCCGCCCGGCGCACGCTCCCGACCCTCCTGTCTCGCGGAAGCACCCGGGCATCGGCCGGAACCGGCGCTCCGGACGCGTGGCCGCAACCCGCCGTCCGCCGATCCGTGGTTGCATGCGGACCCCGACTCGACAGCCGTGACAGGAGCCTGATGAAGCGTCGAATCGCCGCGCTCACCGCACTGGTGGGCGCGCTCGTGTGTGCCGCCCCGAGCGCGTCGGCGGCCGAGCCGGCCCGGTGGACCGCGGCCGGGACGTCGTACACCGACACCCTTGGCGGCGGCCAGGGCCTCGCCAGCCGGGCCGACGGCTCGCTGCTGCACCGCGGGCTGCTCGACATCCCGCTGGACCTGCGGATCAGGGGCTGGAACCACGTGGGCGACCCGGACGTCGCGCGCGGTTACGTGTTCGACGCCTACCAGGGCGCCGACACGGCCACGTCGAAGATGTACGCGGTGACCACGCCGGGCGGGAAGCGGTACGACTACGTGCACCCGCTCGATCCGGGCGAGAAGGTGAACAACTCCTTCGCCGCCGTCTCGCCCGACGGGCAGTGGCTGGTGTCGGGCGAGTGGGAGGTCCAGGACCGGCTCCAGGTGTTCCCGGCGCCGCTGCTCAACCCGGCCACCCCGCGCACCGGCGGGGCGCTGGCCCAGGCCGGGCAGATCAGCCTGGACAGACCGGTGCGCGACATCCAGGGCTGCGACTTCGTGACCGCCACCCGTCTGCTGTGCGCGTCCGACGACGGCTCGGGCGGACTCTTCCCGCAGAGCAGGCCGCTGCTCCAGGTCGACCTCCCGCACCCGCTGGACGGCGAGCCGGTCACGGGCCGCGTGAGCAGCCTCTTCGGTCTGCCCCAGCGGAGCGTGTGCAAGGGCACGTTCGAGGCCGAGGGCGTCGACTACGACTCCGGCACCGGCATTCTGCGCGCCGAGGTGATCGCACCGGGCGTGTGCGCGGCGGCGACGACCGTGTACGCGTACCGCCTGGAGTAGGAAGGCGGCCCGGCGGGCGGCCGCGAGCCGCCCGCCGCCCGCCCCCTTCAGCCGGTGAACTCTTCCGCGCCCACCGGACTTTCGCTGTTTCAAGTCTTGACGGCCTCCGAGTCGGGGAGCACATTGGCGGCACCTTGAGAGCGCTCTCAACGGGTTCCCCCGCACACCCCCCGCTCCCCGAGAGGCCACCCATGAGTGAATCCTCCGGCACCCCCAGACCCCGCTCCCTGCGCCGCGCCCTCGTCGCGGCCGTCGCCACGTTCGGTCTGGCCGCGGCCGTCGCCACCGCGGCGACCGGGTCCGCCGACGCCTCCGCCCCTGCGCCGCCGTCCGGCTGGTCGCAGGTCTTCCTGGACGACTTCAACGGCGCGGCCGGCAGCAGCGTCAACACCTCCGACTGGCAGTTCGACACCGGGACCTCGTACCCCGGCGGGGCCGGCAACTGGGGCACCGGCGAGGTCGAGTCGATGACGTCGAGCACCAGCAACGTCTCCCTCGACGGCACCGGCGACCTGCTGATCACCCCGCGCCGCGACGCGTCCGGCAACTGGACCTCCGGCCGGATCGAGACCACCCGCACCGACTTCCAGCCCCCGGCCGGCGGCAAGCTGCGCGTGGAGGCGCGCCTCCAGATGCCGAACGTGACCGGCAACGCGGCCGCCGGGTACTGGCCCGCGTTCTGGATGCTGGGCGCGCCCTTCCGGGGCAACTACCAGAACTGGCCGAGCGTCGGCGAGTTGGACATCATGGAGAACGTCCAGGGCCTGAACAAGACCTGGGCCACCATGCACTGCGGGACCAGCCCCGGCGGCCCCTGCAACGAGACCAGCGGCATCGGCAACTCGACCGCCTGCCCGAACACCACGTGCCAGTCGGGCTTCCACACCTACACCATGGAGTGGGACCGCTCGGTCAGCCCGGAGGCGATCCGCTTCTACGTCGACGGCGTCAACTACCAGACGGTCACGGCGAACCAGATGGACGCGGCCACCTGGACCAACGCCACGAACCACGGCTTCTTCGTCATCCTGGACGTGGCGATGGGCGGCGGCTTCCCGGGCGCCTTCGGCGGCGGCCCGACCAGCGCCACCGAGCCGGGCCACCCGATGGTCGTCGACTACGTCCAGGTGCTCCAGTCCTCGGGCGGCGGGAGCGGCACCACTCCCCCGCCGCCGACCGGCAACCGGGACGCCTACAGCGCGATCCAGGCGGAGTCGTACGACGACCAGTCCGGCGTGGCCACCGAGACCACCACGGACACCGGCGGCGGGCAGGACATGGGCTACCTCGCCAATGGCGACTGGGCGCTCTACAAGGGCGTGAACTTCGGCTCCACGGCGGCCACCCAGTTCTACGGCCGGGTGGCGAGCGGCGCGGGCAGCGGGGTCAGCGGCCTGGTGGAGGTGCGGCTGGACAGCCGTACGAGCGCGCCCGTCGGGAGTTTCGCGGTGGGCGACACCGGGGGCTGGCAGTCCTGGCGGACGGTTCCGGCCAACATCGGGTCGGTCACCGGTACGCACGACGTGTACCTCACGTTCACCAGCGGGCAGCCGGCCGACTTCGTGAACGTCAACTGGTTCGACTTCGGGCACTGACCCGTCCGCGGGGGCCGGGGTAGCGTTCTGGCATGACGTCAGGACCGCCCCGGTTTCCGCCGTACCCGATCCGCGGCGTGCGGGTGCTGCACCGGAAGCAGAACTGCGCGCCGCAGTTCGCGCTGATCACGGTGGATTTCGAGCCCGCGGCCGAAGGCGTCGTCCTGGAGGTGGCCGAGGGGCTGACGGTGGAGTACGAGCCCGCCGAGGACCTGCCGCGCTTCTTCGCCGCGGTCGCCGCGGGCGTCGAGGAGCGGTTGAGCCTGCCGGAGGAGGGGGTCGTGGCCGCCGCGAGGGTGGTGCTGCGGCAGGCCCGCGCGGACGCCGTCGGCTCCAGCGAACGGGCGTTCAGGGTCGCGGGGTACCTCGCGGCCCGCGAGGCGCTGGAGCGGACGGCGCGGGCCGAGCGCGGGTCCCCCGGCGCTGAGCCGTAGCCGGCGGTCCCCTCGTCGAGGACCGCCATGACCCGGTGCGGGACCCGCGGCCCGCCGCGCCGGACGGCGGGGGTGCTCGCGCGGGAAGGAGACCCGGTCCTGCGGGAGCCGCCCGGCACGCGGGACGGCGGCGGAGCCCGCAGCCCGCGATGCCGCGCCCCGCGCCAGGAGTGCGGCACGGGCGGGTTCCGGCGGACCTCCGTGGCGATCCGCACCGGCGTCGCGCGCCCGGCTCGCAGCCATGCGCCGGGGACACGCTCGCCGGCGCCGCGTGGACCACCCCGGGGCGCGTGGCGGTCGGTGCTGTCGAGGGGCGACGGCCGCCCGCGACGAAGGAGCCGGGGACCGCGAAGGCCCGGTCGCGAAGGAGCCGCGGACCGCGAAGGCCCGGTCGCGGTCGACGCGGGCGGCGAAGTCCGTCGTCCCGAGGACGGTCCGCGGGTCGGTGGTGTTCACGCGGCCCCTGCCCGGATCCGGAGCGCGCGCCAGGCCGGGAGCGGCGGCGGACCCGGCCGGTGGCGGCTAACGCGGCTCCGCGCGGAAGGCCACCGGCGTCCTCCCGGTGTGCAGCTGGAAGAACTTGGAGAAGTTCGCCGCGTCCGGGAAGCCGACCGCCGCGCCCACCCGGCCGATCGGCAGCTCGGTGTGGGCGAGCAGGCGTTTGGCCTCCAGGACGACGCGTTTGTCGATGAAGCCCTTCGGGGTCTCGCCGGTGGCCGCGCGGACGGCGCGCACCAGGGTGCGGCGGGAGTAGCCGAGCGCGTCGGCGTAGGCGCTGACGCTGTGGTTGGTGGCGAAGCCCCGCTCGACCGCGTCCCGGAACAGGGTGAAGGTGTTGTCCGGCTGCTGCCGTGAGCCGGGCGTCGAGCTGACGGCGAGATGGGCGAGGCGCAGCAGGAACGCGGTCAGGCCGTGCCGCAGGACGGCCGCGTGCAGGCTCGGCGGGAGGGTCGCGGTGTCCTCGTACTCGCGGCGCAGCTGCTCCAGCGCCGCCCGCAGCGCTTCGAGCTGGGCCGCGTCGGGGTGCAGCAGCGGCGGGAGGTCGTAGCGGTACAGGCCGGTCGCCTCCACGGTGGCGCGCGGCAGGAAGCCGGGCTGCATGGTGAGCACGGTTCCGCGGTACACGCAGTCGCGGGAGAAGCGGTGGACCTGTCCGGGGCGGATCCACAGGAGGTCGCCGGCCGCGGCCTCGTACTCGGTGAAGTCGACCATGTGGCGTACGGGGCCCTCGGTGAAGAGCAGGACCACGTGGAAGTCGATGCGGTGGACGCGGTCCGGCGGGACGTCGGAGTGCCAGGCGCGGTCGGCGTCCATGCGGGCGATCCGCATGCCGACGCCGCCGACGGCCAGCTCGGTCGGGAAGGGGAGGGTTCTGATGCCGTGGCCGGCCGTGCCGTCCCCGCCGCCGACCCCGGCGGCACCGCCTTGGGGCGTTATGTCAGCCATGTCCCTTTCGTGCCGTCCCTGCTCCGCGATCACTGTCCCAGATTCACCACAGGGTGACACACCTCGCCCTTCCGTCGAAAAAGTCAGACTTTTAACTTTGAACGCATCAGGCCAGCTTTCCGCACTGAACGAGGACTTCTTGAAGATGAGCACGCAGACCTCCGGTGACTTCGAGTGGACCGACCTCGACCGGCGTGCCGTGGACACCGCCCGTCTTTTGGCGGCCGACGCGGTGCAGAAGGTGGGCAACGGTCACCCGGGCACGGCGATGAGCCTGGCGCCTGCCGCGTACACGATCTTTCAGAAGGTGATGCGGCACGACCCGGCGGACCCGGAGTGGACCGGCCGTGACCGGTTCGTCCTCTCCCCCGGCCACACCTCGCTGACGCTGTACACCCAGCTCTACCTGGCGGGGTACGAGCTGGAGCTGGAGGATCTGAAGGCGTTCCGCACCCGGGGCTCACGCACCCCCGGCCACCCCGAGTACGGGCACACCGCGGGAGTGGAGACCACCACCGGGCCGCTCGGCCAGGGCGCCGCCAACGCGGTGGGCATGGCGATGGCCGCCCGCTACGAGCGCGGCCTGTTCGACCCGGAGGCCCCCGCGGGCACCTCCCCCTTCGACCACACCATCTGGGCGATCGTCTCCGACGGCGACCTGGAGGAGGGTGTCAGCGCCGAGGCGTCCTCGCTCGCCGGCCACCAGAAGCTCGGCAACCTGGTCTTCCTCTACGACGACAACCACATCTCCATCGAGGGCGACACGGCGACCGCCTTCTCCGAGGACGTGCTCAAGCGGTACGAGGCCTACGGCTGGCACACCCAGCGCGTCGAGCCCACCGCCGACGGCGACGTGGACGCGCCCGCCCTGTACGCGGCCCTGAAGGCGGCGCGCGAGGAGACGGAGCGGCCCTCGATCATCGCGATGCGCACGATCATCGCCTGGCCCGCCCCGAACGCGCGGAACACCGAGGCCTCCCACGGCTCGGCGCTCGGCGCGGAGGAGATCGCCGCCACCAAGCGGCTCCTCGGCTTCGACCCCGAGCGGTCCTTCCAGGTCGATGACGAGGTCCTCGAGCACGCCCGGCGGGCCCTGGACCGGGGCGCCGAGGCGCACGCCGCCTGGGACAAGCGGATCGCCGAGTGGCGCGCCGCCCAGCCGGAGCGGGCCGCCCTGTTCGACCGGGTCAGCCGGGGCGAGCTGCCCGCGGGCTGGGAGGACGTCCTGCCGGTCTTCGAGGAGGGCAAGGCGGTCGCCACCCGCGCGGCCTCCGGCAAGGTGCTCCAGTCCCTCGGCCCGGTCCTGCCCGAGCTGTGGGGCGGCTCCGCCGACCTCGCCGGTTCCAACAACACGAACATCGACAAGTCCAGCTCTTTTCTCCCCGAGGGCAATCCGCTGCCGGAGGCCGACCCCTATGGTCGTACCGTGCACTTCGGCATCCGCGAGTTCGCCATGGCGGCGGAGATGAACGGCATCGCCCTGCACGGCAACACCCGCGTCTACGGCGGCACCTTCCTGGTGTTCTCCGACTACATGCGCAACGCCGTGCGCATGTCCGCGCTGATGCAACTGCCGGTGACGTACGTGTGGACGCACGACTCCATCGGCCTCGGCGAGGACGGGCCCACCCACCAGCCGGTCGAGCACCTGGCCTCGCTGCGCGCGATCCCCGGTCTGAACGTCGTCCGCCCGGCGGACGCCAACGAGACCGCGATCGCCTGGGCCGAGATCCTGAAGAGGCACGCCACCGGCCCCGCCCCGCACGGGCTCGCGCTCACCCGCCAGGGCGTGCCGGTCTACGCGCCGAACGAGGACGCGGCCAAGGGCGGCTACGTGCTGCGCGAGTCCTCCACGGAGGTCCCGGAGGTGATCATCATCGCGACGGGCTCCGAGGTGCAGCTCGCCGTGGCCGCGCGGGAACGGCTGGAGGCCGAGGGAACCGGCACCCGGGTGGTGTCGATGCCGTCCGTGGAGTGGTTCGAGGAGCAGCCGCGCGCCTACCGCGAGCGGGTGCTGCCGCCTGCCGTGAAGGCCCGGGTCGCGGTGGAGGCCGGCATCGGGCTGACCTGGTACCGCTACGTGGGCGACGCGGGCCGGATCGTCTCCCTGGAGCACTTCGGCGCCTCCGCCGACGCCGACACCCTGTTCACCGAGTTCGGCTTCACCCCCGAGAACGTCGCCGCGGCGGCCCGCGAGTCGCTCGCCGCCGCGCGCGCCTGACACCGACACGACGAAGAAAGATGATCACTGTGACCGAAGCAATCGCGACCCCGGGAGCCCTCAAGCGCCTCGCCGACGAGGGTGTGTCCGTCTGGCTGGACGACCTGTCGCGGAGGCGGATCACCTCGGGCAGCCTCGCCGACCTGGTGGCGAGCGGCAGCGCCGTCGGTGTCACCACCAACCCGTCGATCTTCCAGGCGGCCATAGGCTCCGGCGACGGCTACGAGGAGCAGCTCACCGACCTGGCCGTGCGCGGCGTGGGCGTCGACGAGGCCGTACGGATGATGACGACCGCCGACGTGCGGGCCGCCGCCGACGTCCTGGACTCCGTGTACCGGGCGACGAACGGCTGCGACGGTCGCGTCTCCATCGAGGTCGACCCCCGCCTGGCGCACGAGACCGCGGCGACCGTCGCCGAGGCCAAGCAGCTGTTCTGGCTGGTCGACCGCCCGAACGTGATGATCAAGATCCCGGCGACCAAGGCGGGTCTGCCGGCCATCACCGAGGTCGTCGGCCTCGGCATCAGCGTCAACGTGACCCTGATCTTCTCCCTGGAGCGCTACCGGGAGGTCATGGCCGCCTACCTGGCCGGTCTGGAGAAGGCCCGCGAGCGCGGCATCGACCTGTCCACCGTCCACTCGGTGGCGTCGTTCTTCGTCTCCCGCGTGGACTCCGAGATCGACAAGCGGCTGACCGCCCTCGGCACCGACGAGGCCCTCGCCCTCAAGGGCCGCGCGGCCCTCGCCAACGCGCGCCTGGCCTACGAGGCGTACGAGGAGGTCTTCGCCGCGGACCGCTGGCTGGCGCTCGCCGGCGACAAGGCGAACAAGCAGCGTCCGCTGTGGGCGTCCACCGGTGTGAAGGATCCCGCGTACAAGGACACCCTGTATGTGGACGACCTCGTCGCGCCGGGCACGGTCAACACGATGCCGGAGGCCACCTTGAACGCCGTCGCCGACCACGGCGAGATCACCGGCGACACGGTGACCGGCGGCTACGCGCAGGCCCGTGCCGACCTCGCCGCGATCGAGCGGCTCGGCATCTCCTACGACGAGGTCGTCCAGCAGCTGGAGGACGAGGGCGTCGCCAAGTTCGAGTCGGCCTGGCAGGACCTGCTGGACGCGGTGGCGAAGTCCCTGGAGAGCAAGGGAGTTGACGCGCGATGACCGACAAAGCGAGCCCCGCCCCGGCGCCCGAGGAGGTGCGGGTGCCCATCGCCCCGGCCGCGGAGTGGGTGAACCCCCTGCGGGACACCCGGGACCGCCGCCTCCCGCGCATCGCGGGTCCGTCGGGCCTGGTCATCTTCGGTGTGACCGGTGACCTGTCCCGCAAGAAGCTGATGCCGGCCGTGTACGACCTGGCCAACCGCGGTCTGCTGCCGCCGGGCTTCTCCCTGGTCGGCTTCGCCCGCCGCGAGTGGGAGGACCAGGACTTCGCGCAGGTCGTCCACGACTCGGTGCGCGAGCACTCCCGCACCCCGTTCCGCGAGGAGGTGTGGCAGCAGCTCGCCGAGGGCATGCGCTTCATCCCCGGCGACTTCGACGACGACACCGCGTTCAAGCAGCTCAAGGACGCCGTGGAGGAGCTGGACGCCTCCCGCGGCACCGGCGGCAACTTCGCGTTCTACCTCTCGGTGCCGCCGAGGTTCTTCCCGAAGGTCGTGCAGCAGCTGAAGAAGCACGGCCTGGCGAGCCCGCCGGAGGGTTCCTGGCGGCGCGCGGTCATCGAGAAGCCGTTCGGCCACGACCTGGCCAGCGCCCGCGAGCTGAACTCGATCGTGCACGAGGTGTTCGAGCCGGACCAGGTGTTCCGGATCGACCACTACCTCGGCAAGGAGACCGTCCAGAACATCCTGGCGCTGCGCTTCGCCAACCAGATGTACGAGCCGATCTGGAACCGCAGCTACGTCGACCACGTCCAGATCACCATGGCCGAGGACATCGGCATCGGGGGCCGGGCCGGCTACTACGACGGCATCGGCGCCGCCCGTGACGTCATCCAGAACCACCTGCTCCAGCTGATGGCGCTCACCGCCATGGAGGAGCCCATCGCGTTCGACGCGGAGGCGCTGCTCACCGAGAAGCTGAAGGTGCTCAAGTCGGTGCGGCTCCCGGAGGACCTGGGCCGGCACACCGTGCGGGCGCAGTACGCGGGCGGCTGGCAAGGCGGCGAGAAGGTCGTCGGCTACCTCGAGGAGGACGGTATCGACCCCCAGTCGAAGACCGACACCTTCGCCGCCATCAAGATCGGCATCGACAACCGGCGCTGGGCGGGCGTCCCGTTCTACCTGCGCACCGGCAAGCGCCTGGGCCGCCGGGTGACCGAGATCGCGGTGGTGTTCAAGCGGGCCCCGCACTCCCCGTTCGACTCCACCGCCACCGAGGAGCTGGGCCAGAACGCGATCGTCATCCGCGTCCAGCCGGACGAGGGCATGACCGTCCGCTTCGGCTCCAAGGTGCCCGGCACCTCCATGGAGATCCGGGACGTGTCGATGGACTTCGCCTACGGCGAGTCGTTCACCGAGTCCAGCCCGGAGGCGTACGAGCGTCTCATCCTGGACGTGCTCCTGGGCGACGCCAACCTCTTCCCCCGTCACCAGGAAGTGGAGCAGTCCTGGAAGATCCTCGACCCGATCGAGGAGTACTGGGCGGCGCACGGCCGTCCGGCGCAGTACGCGTCGGGCAGCTGGGGACCGAGGGAAGCCGACGAGATGCTCGCACGAGACGGACGGAGCTGGCGCAGGCCATGAAGATCGACCTGACCGACACCACGGCAAGCAAGATCAACAAGGCGCTGGTGACCGGCCGCCGAGCGATCGGCACCCCGGCCGTGGGCATGGTCCTGACGATGGTCATCGTCACGGACGAGGAGAACGCCTACGACTCGATGCGGGCCGCCGAGGATGCCTCGCACGAGCACCCCTCGCGCACGCTGGTCGTCATCAAGCGGCACGCCCGCACCCTGCGCGACCGCACCCACTCGCGCCTGGACGCCGAGGTCCGGGTCGGCTCCGAGGCCGGCACCGGTGAGACCGTGGTGCTGCGCACCTACGGCGAGGTGTCCGACCACGCCGCCTCCGTGGTGCTGCCGCTGCTGCTGCCGGACGCCCCGGTCGTCGTGTGGTGGCCGGTGGACGCGCCCGACACCCCCTCCGAGGACCCGCTCGGCGCTCTCGCCCAGCGCCGGATCACCGATCTGTACGCGGTGGAGCGGCCGATGCAGGTCCTTGAAGCCCGCGCCCGCAACTACGCCCCCGGCGACACCGACCTCGCCTGGACCCGGCTGACGCTGTGGCGGTCCATGCTGGCCGCGGCCCTGGACCAGGCCCGGACGAAGGTGACGTCGGCGGCCGTGGAGGCCGAGGCGGACAACCCCAGCGCCGAGCTGCTGGCCCGCTGGCTGGAGGCGCGGCTGCGGGTGGGCGTGGACCGGGTGGTCACCGAGGGCCCGGTGGTCACCGCCGTACGGCTGGGCACCCGCGACGGCGAGATCGTCCTGGACCGCCCCGAGGGCCCGCTCGCGACGCTCACCCTGCCGGGCCAGCCGCCGCGCACCCTCGCCCTGAAGGTCCGTCCCACCTCCGAACTCATCGCCGAGGAGCTGCGCCGCCTCGACGCCGACGAGATGTACGCCATCGCCCTGACCGGCGAGGCCGCCAAGGAGAACGCCTGAGATGGCAGACGCCCCTTATCCCAACCTGACCCATCGGCCCGAGTGGACCGCGCTGGCCGATCACCGCGCCGAGGGGACCCGGCATCTGCGCGAGCTGTTCGCGTCGGACCCCGGCCGCGCCGAGCGGTACGTCGTCCGGGTCGGTGACCTGCACATCGACTACAGCAAGCACCTGATCACGGACGAGACCCTGGCCCTGCTCCAGGAACTCGCCGTCGCCACCGGCGTGTTCGGCCTGCGGGACGCCATGTTCCGCGGCGAGCGGATCAACCTCACCGAGGACCGGGCGGTGCTGCACACCGCGCTGCGCGCGCCGCGGGACGCCGTGGTCGAGGTCGACGGCGAGAACGTGGTGCCCAAGGTGCACGCCGTCCTCGACCGGATGAGCGACTTCGCCGAGCGGGTCCGCTCCGGCGCCTGGACCGGGCACACCGGCAAGCGGATCCGCAATGTCGTCAACATCGGCATCGGCGGCTCGGACCTGGGTCCCGCGATGGCGTACGAGGCGCTGCGCCCGTACACCGACCGGGAACTGACCGTCCGCTTCGTGTCGAACGTGGACGGCGCCGACCTGCACGAGGCCACCCGCGACCTGGACCCGGCGGAGACGCTGTTCGTCGTCGCGTCCAAGACGTTCACGACGATCGAGACGATCACCAACGCGACCTCCGCGCGCTCGTGGCTGCTCGGATCGTTCGAAGGCGACGAGAAGGCCGTGGCGAAGCACTTCGTGGCGCTTTCGACCAACGCGGCCAAGGTGACCGAGTTCGGCATCGACCCGGACAACATGTTCGAGTTCTGGGACTGGGTCGGCGGCCGGTACTCGTACGACTCCGCGATCGGCCTCTCCCTGATGATCGCCATCGGGTCCGACCGCTTCCGGGAGATGCTGGACGGCTTCCGGCTGGTCGACGAGCACTTCCGCACCGCGCCTCCCGAGGCCAACGCCCCGTTGATCCTCGGCCTGTTGGGCATCTGGTACGGCAACTTCCACGACGCCCAGTCGCACGCCGTACTGCCGTACAGCCACTACCTCTCCAAGTTCACCGCCTACCTCCAGCAGCTGGACATGGAGTCCAACGGCAAGTCGGTGGACCGGCAGGGGCGCCGGGTGGAGTGGCAGACCGGTCCCGTGGTGTGGGGCACGCCCGGCACCAACGGGCAGCACGCGTACTACCAGTTGATCCACCAGGGCACCAAGCTGATCCCGGCCGACTTCATCGGCTTCGCCCGCCCGATCGGCGAGCTCGGCGACGAACTCAAGGCGCAGCACGACCTGCTGATGGCCAACTTCTTCGCCCAGACCCAGGCGCTGGCCTTCGGCAAGAGCGCCGAGGAGGTCCGCGCGGAGGGCGTGCCCGAGGAGCAGGTGGCGCACCGCACCTTCCGCGGCGACCACCCGACCACGACGATCCTCGCCGCCGAGCTGACCCCGTCCGTGCTGGGCCAGCTGATCGCGCTGTACGAGCACAAGGTGTTCGTCCAGGGCGCGGTGTGGAACATCGACTCCTTCGACCAGTGGGGCGTGGAGCTGGGCAAGGTCCTCGCCAAACGCGTCGAACCCGCCCTCACCCAGGGCGCCGACGTGCCCGGTCTCGACCCGTCCACCACGGCCCTCGTCGCCGCCTACCGCACTCTCAAGAACGTTCAGGAGAACTGATCATGCAGCTCGGTCTCATCGGTCTCGGCAAGATGGGCGGCAACATGCGCGAGCGGATCCGCCGCGCCGGCCACACCGTCATCGGCTACGACCGCAACCCTGAGGTCTCCGACGTCAAGAGCCTCGCCGAACTGGTCGAGAAGCTGGACGCGCCCCGCCATGTGTGGGTGATGGTCCCGGCCGGCACCGCCACCCAGACCGTCGTGGACGAGCTGGGCGACCTGCTGGAGCCCGGCGACACGGTGATCGACGGCGGCAACTCCCGCTGGACGGACGACGAGAAGCACGCCGCGGCGCTCGGCATCAAGGGCATCGGCTTCGTGGACGCCGGCGTCTCCGGCGGTGTGTGGGGCCTGCAGAACGGCTACGCGCTCATGGTCGGCGGCGAGAAGGAGCACGTGGACCGGCTCCAGCCGATCTTCGACGCGCTCAAGCCGGAGGGCCCGTACGGCTATGTGCACGCGGGCCGGGTCGGCGCCGGGCACTTCTCCAAGATGGTCCACAACGGCATCGAGTACGCCATGATGCAGGCGTACGCCGAGGGCTGGGAGCTGCTGGAGAAGGTGCACTCGGTGGAGAACGTCCGCGAGGTGTTCCGCTCCTGGCAGGAGGGCACGGTCATCCGCTCCTGGCTGCTGGACCTCGCGGTCAACGCGCTGGACGAGGACGAGCACCTGGAGAAGCTGCGCGGCTACGCGGAGGACTCCGGCGAGGGCCGCTGGACCGTGGAGGCGGCCATCGACAACGCGGTGCCCCTCCCGGCGATCACCGCCTCGCTGTTCGCCCGGTTCGCCTCCCGGCAGGACGACTCGCCGCAGATGAAGATGATCGCGGCGCTGCGCAACCAGTTCGGCGGCCACGCGGTCGAGAAGAGGGGCTGACCGGACCTCCCGCCGGTCCGTCCCGCGGTTGTCCTCGCCCGTGGGGGACGGGTGGCCTGGCGCCCGTCGCCCACGGCCGTTTCCCGGGGGTCCTCCCAGCCCGGCGGCACGGTCGTCCGCGGCCCGGGGCACCTCGTGTGTCCCGCGTCACGGACGACCGTGCTGTCATGTTCGCGTCTTAGAATCGTCGGCACCCAGCGCACCGCACGGCGGACCGAGGCCCGAAGGAAACACCCGATGACCAGCGTCGAAGAACCGGCACGGCCCGACGGGCGGGCACGCGACGCCGCCCGCACCAAGGCCGAGATCCTCGACGTGGCCACCCGGGAGTTCGCGCGGGCCGGCTACGAGGGCGCCCGCGTGGAGGAGATCGCCGCCCGCACCCGCACCACCAAGCGGATGATCTACTACTACTTCGGCGGCAAGGAGCAGTTGTTCACCGCCGTCCTGGAGCGGGCCTACGGCGCACTGCGCGAGGCCGAGCGGCAGCTGGACGTCGCCCACCTGGACCCGGTCGCGGCGATCCGGCGCCTGGCCGAGCTGACCTTCGACCACCACGAGCGGCACCCGGACTACATCCGCCTGCTGAGCATCGAGGACCTTCAGGGCGCCGAGCACATCACGGCCTCCCGGGGACTCGGCGCGGTCGGCTCCCCGGCGCTCGACGTGCTGCGGGGAATCCTCGCGGCGGGGCGGGAGGCGGGGGTGTTCAGGGCGGACGTGGACGCGGTCGACCTGCACGCGGTGATCAGCTCGTTCTGCTTCTTCCGTACGGTCAACCGGCGTACGTTCGGCGCGGTGTTCGGGCGGGACCTGGAGGAACCGCGGTGGCGGGAGCACTACCGGACGATGCTCGGGGACATGGTGGTCGCGTACCTCACGAGCGACGGGGCGGCCCCGGCCGGCCGCTGACCCCCGGCTCGCCCGACGCCGGCCGGGTCACGGCGGCGTCCAGCAGCGGGCCCAGTTCACGCACCACCGTCGTCAGGGCGCGCACGTCCTGTTCGGCGCGGGCCATCAGGATCGCGCCCTCCAGAGTGCTGATCATCAGCGTGGCCAGCGCCGCGGACCGGCCGGCGGGCACGCCCATGGCGGTGAGCGCCTCGGCGAGCGGGGTCCGCCAGGTGGTGAACGCGGCGGCCGCGGCCGCACGGGTGGCGTCGTCGGCCGCGGCGCGGTCGACGGTGGCGGCGGCGACCGGGCAGCCCGCGCCGAAACCGTCCCGCTCGTACTCGTCGGTCCACTGCGCGCACATCGCCGCGAACAAGGCGCTCGGCGTCGGATCGGCCAGCCCCTCGACGAAGCGTCCGATCCGGTTGCCCGCGTACCGCCCGGCCCACGCGACGGCCTCGCCGACCAGCTGTTCCTTGCCGCCCGGGAAGTAGTGCTGGAGGGAACCGCGGGGTGCCCCGGCGTGCGCGGCGACCTCGCGCATACCGGTCGCGTTCACCCCGTCGCGCCGGATGAGCTGGGCCGCGCTGAACACCATCCGCTCGCGCGGCGCGCGCTGTCGCTCGCTCATTCCGGCCTCCGTTCCTCACCTGGGACAACTCTATGACCGAGGCGACTCTATGACCGCCGTCATAACGCCCGCTACTATGACCGCTGTCATAATCGGCTCGCCGGACGAAGGGCTGCCCGTGCACGTCGGATTCATCGGTCTCGGAGTGATGGGCCGGCCCATGGCCCTGCGCCTGGCGTCCGCCGGTACGCCCTTGGTGGTCTGGAACCGCACCCCGCACCGCGCCGAGCCGCTGCGCGCGGCCGGCGCCGAGGTCGCCGCGGACCCCGCCGAGGTGTTCGCGCGGGCCGAGGTGGTCCTGCTGATGCTCGCCGACGGGGCGGCCATGGACGCGGTCCTCGCCCGGGGCACCCCGGAGCTGGCCGCGCGGGTCGCCGGGCGGACCGTCGTCCACATGGGCACCACCTCGCCCGGGTACTCCGGCGCTCTGGAGGCCGACATCCGCGCCGCCGGCGGCCGGTATGTCGAGGCACCGGTCTCCGGGTCCCGCGTACCCGCGGAGCAGGGTCGGCTGGTGGCCATGCTCGCGGGCGAGCCGGCGGCCGTGGACGCCGTACGGCCGTTGCTCGCCCCGATGTGCCACGAGATCTTCACGTGCGGCGCGGCGCCCGGCGCGCTGCTGATGAAGCTGTCGGTCAACCTGTTCCTGATCACCCTGGTGACCGGGCTGACCGAGGCCTTCCACTTCGCCGAACGGCAGGGCCTGGACCCCCGCCTGTTCCTGGACGTCCTCGACGCGGGTCCCCTGGCCAGCCCGGTCTCCCGGATGAAGGCGCCCAAGCTACGCGAGCGGGACTTCGCCGTGCAGGCGGCCGCGCTCGACGTCCTGAAGAACAACCGGCTCGTCGCCGAGGCCGCCCGCGAGGCCCGCGTGGCGTCCCCGCTCCTCGACGTCTGCCACGCCCTGTTCGAGGAGACCGTGGCCGAGGGGCACGGCGGCGAGGACATGGTCGCCGTGCTCAAGGCCATCGAGGCGCGGACGGACGGCGAGGCGTAGTCCGGGTCAGCGCTCGGGGTGGCACGGGTCAGCGCTTGGGGATGCCGTACACCCGTGCGACGTGCAGCCGGACCACGAGGCGGCGGTCGCGGACCATCGCGGCGCGGTAGTCGTCCCAGTCCGGGTGCTCGCCGAGTACCGCGCGGTAGAGCCGGATCAGCTCCTCCACGGTCTCGTCGTGGGGATCCTGGGCGACCGGGGACAGTTCCGCCGTGCCCTCGGCGACGGTGTAGGCCCAGCGGTCGTCGCTGGTGACGTGGTACGAGGCGCGGGGGTCGCGGCGCAGATTGCGGGTCTTGGCACGGTCGTCGGTGACGGAGACGCGGATGATCCGCTCGTCGGGGTCGTAGGCGTGGCTGACATTGGACAGTTGGGGGCGGCCGTCGCGGCGGAGGGTGACCAGTACGCCGCCGTGTCCTTCGGAGAGCAGCGGGAGGAGCGCGTCCTGCGTGGAGTCCTGAGTCATGCGGGGTTCAACGGCCCACGGGCGGGGGCGCATTCCCCGGCCGTACTCCGTCCGGCGGACCCGGCGGCCCGCTCGTGGACACGGTCCGCGAGCGCGCTCGCGGCGGCCACGGGCGCGTTGGCGGGCGGGGCGCCGGACCGGCCGGGGCCGGTCGGGCGGCGCCCGCCGGACCCGGCTGGACCGGCCGGGCGCGCCGGTTCTCGTAGTGGCGCTCGGCCGCCGGCGCACGCTCCGGTCGCGCGGTCGGTGCCCGGTACCGCCGTCGGCTCCGGTCCGCCGCCGCGCCGCTTCGGTGCCCGCCTTACGAGGGGCGCGGTCATGACGCTGCTCACGCCCGACCCGTGCACTCCCGGGCGTTCGAGGCGGCGGGCGGGGGCGGACCGTGCCGAACACCCCGGCCGCGCCGCGGCGGTGGCCGTGGCGGCCACGCCGCACGTCGCGGGCACCGGAACCGCGCTCGGGGCCTTGGCGGCGGTGGCGGGGCCCGGCGTACCGACGACCACCGCGCTCCCCGGCGTCGGGAACGTCGTGACCGTCGTAGCGGCCCAGCCCGCCGGACTCGCCGCCGGCGTCCGGGCGGCCGGCTGTTCCGTGACGCCACGGTCGGTGCCGGCGGCGCCGACCGTGGCGACGGCCCGCGCGGTGGGCCGCGCGACGTGCGGGCCCACCGGCTGTCCCTCTTACGACCGTGTCGCGGACCTGCTCCGTACGAGCGCGAACGCGGCGGCGGCCAGACCCAGGACGCCGACGACCAGCCCGGCGACGCCCAGCCCGCGCGCGGTGGAGTCGCTCGCCCCGGCGGTCGCCGCGCCGGCCGGGGCCGCGGCGGGCGAGGGGTCGTCCGCGGTGAGCGTCAGGACCGGGGCCGGATTGTCCGGCTCGTCGCCGCCGGAGACCGGTTCCCCGATCCAGCGGACGACCTTGCCGTCCGAGTAGGTCTGGAGAGTCTTGAACACCAACTGACCGGTGTCCTCGGGCAGTTCACCGAAGGCGACATCGAAGTCCTCGTACTGCCCTGCGGCGATCCTCCCCCCGGTGAAGGTGATCTCGGACGCCGCCTCGGTGAGGGTGCCGTCGTCGGTCTTGACCGGCGTCTTCAGCCTGGTGGTGGTCACCTTGGCGGTCCAGCCGTCCCGGGGGCGGACCAGGATGCCGAGGACGGGGTGGTCGGTGGGCAGGAAGACCTGGACCTTGCTGGTGTAGGCGTGGTCCTCCTCGTTGGGCACGCGGAAGGTCAGCACGCCGTCGGTGGCGCCCTTGGCGTAGCTCTCGGGGTGGACGGTGACGTGGGCCTCGGCGACGCCGGCGGCGAGCAGGACCGAGGCGAGGGCGGCGGCCGTGACGGTTCCGGCGCGGCGCGGGGTGATGCGTGCTGCGGACATGGGTGAGTCGGTCTCCGTACGGGTGACGTGTGACGCGGGTCAGGGGTCAGGGCGAGTACGGGATCGGGACGGGCGGTCCGCGCCGGGTGACCGCGTGCCGCAACGGCACCCGGCGCGGCGGCCCGTGACCGGCGCGGGTCCGCGGGACCGGCTCGGCGGCGTCGGGCAGCGGGGCGGGGCGCCACCGCGTGAGCAGGCCGGGGACGAGTGCGGCGGTGCGCCGCAGCAGGGCCCACAGCGCGGCCTCGCCCCGCCGCAGCCACCAGGAGGCGGCGAGGGCGGCGAGGAGGTGGGCGGCGGTGGCATGGGCCGTGGTGTGCGCGGAGGCGGCCGTCATCCGCAGGGAGGTCCCGGTCATGCCGGGCATGCCGGCCATCGGGGGGCCGGCGCGGTCCGCGTCGAACCACGCGTGCAGGCCCGCCTGGGTGAGCAGCATGGTCGCGCCGATGCCGGTCCCCGACCGCTCCCGACCGCCCAGCGTCCAGCCGAGCGCGAACACCGCGAGGAAGCCGGCCCCGTCGGAGCCCGGCGACGGCATCTCCCCCATGGCCAGTCCATGGCCGGCGGCGGCGAGCAGCACGCACACCGCGGCGAACACCGCGGCCCGCAGGCCTCTCACCGCCGGGGATGCGCTCACGGTGACAGATCCTCCCACGGCGGAAAGGGGCGCGCGCCGTGCGCGTGGCGTCCGGCGGAGCCGGCCGCCCGGGGAGTCGCCGGCCGCGGATCAGTCCGCGCCGCGGCTCCGCTCCCGATCGGCCCGGACCACCTCCGCGTACCGGTACCCGCTCCCCTTGACGGTGCGGGGCCTGGGTGCCGTCGTCGACACGGACCAGGCCGAAGCGCTTGTCGTAGCCGTACGCCCACTCGAAGTTGTCCGGCCCGGACCAGCTGAACGACGTCACCAGCGGCTCGAACGGGTCGTGCGACGTCGCCTGCCTGTGCCAGGCGGGGACGGGCTACGACGGCCCGACGGGTCTCGGCACCCCGAACGGGACCGCGGCCTTCACCAAGTGGTCCGGGAATGATCCGGACCGCGTGACCGCGCCAACTCGGTTTTCGGATCAACGAGTTGAAGGGCGCTGTCGGGTACGCTCGGCGGCATGAGCGCTGACGATCTCCCCAAGCTTGCCCTTGCCTTCCCCGGTCCGGAGCGCGACAGCGGGGTCGAGGCCATCATCAGCGGTCGCAAGACCGCGATGACGGCGCTGGTCGAGATCCTGGAGCGGATAGGGCAGCCCATCCCGGAGGTCGGCCAGCGGTACGCGGTGCTCGACTCGGAGGACCGCACGGCCGTCGTGATCGAACTGACCGAGGCCCGGGTGATCCCGTTTCGCGAGGTGGACGACCGGTTCGCGCTGGACGAGGGCCGCGGGTACGCCGACGTCGAGGAGTGGGCCGCCGCACACCGGGACTTCTTCCGCGGTGCGCAGGTGACCGAACTTCTCGGGTACACGCCGGTCGTGGACGACGACGCCCTGGTCGTGGCCGAGCGCTTCCGCGTGGTCGACGCAGAGGACTGAGGGCCCCGTACCGGCATCGGGCCCCGCCGGTCGACGCCCGGCGGGGCCCGCCCTCGTCACACGGCCCCTACTCGCCCCGCGCCTTGGTGAGGTGCCGGATCGACTCCTCCAACGCCCCCTCCAGCTCGACCAGTCGGGGCATCGGGATCTCGCCCATGGTGGCGATGCGGAAGTGCGTCTCCGACAGGCGGCCCTGCCCCGCGTAGATGACGTAGCCGCGCTGTTTCAGCTCGTCGTGCAGGGCACGGTAGGTGACGCCGGCGGGCAGGCCCAGAGCCGTGACCGAGTTCGCGCGGTGCGGCTCCTCGATCAGGACCGGCAGGTCCAGCCGGGCGAACCCGGCGCGCACCACGGCCGCGCGTTCCCGGTACAGCCGCAGGCGCGCCTCGTACCCGCCGGCCCCCTCGTACTGTGCGATGGCCTCGTCCAGCGCGTAGCACGTCTGGACCGCCGGGGTGAACGGGATGTCCCCGGCCTGCTGGGACCTCAGTTGGGCGGCGGGGTCGAGGTAGACGCTGCGCCGGGGCGCCGCCGCGACCCGGCCTGTGCCCTTGACGGTGGACAACAGCAGGAAGGAGACGCCGGGAACGCCGTGCAGCCCCTTGTTCGCCGTCCCGCAGACGATGTCGGCGTGCACCTCGGCGAGACCGGGTGACTCGATGGCGGTCGAGCTGATCGCGTCGACCAGGAAGACCGCCTCGTGGTCACGGACGATCGCCCCTATCTCCGCGATCGGATTGAGCAGCCCGGTGGTCGTCTCGTGATGGACGCACGCGACGGCGTCGATGCGACCGTCCGATCGCAGCAGGTCGGCGATGGCGCCCGGGTCGACCGGTCTGGTCCACGGACCCTCCACCACGACCGTCTCCACGCCGTGCGCCTCGGCCATGGACAGCAGCCGGGCCCCGTAGACCCCGTTGTCGACCACCAGCAGTTTGCGTCCGGCGCGGACG
Organism: Streptomyces hygroscopicus subsp. hygroscopicus; assembly: GCF_030269125.1. GTDB lineage: Bacteria > Actinomycetota > Actinomycetes > Streptomycetales > Streptomycetaceae > Streptomyces > Streptomyces hygroscopicus_C. The sequence continues at coordinate 190,970 of NZ_BSSM01000001.1, forward strand.
GAGCCGATCACGGCCGTCTCCATGGCCGCCGTGCCGGAGCCGGTGATGAGCACCGTCTCGTGGGTGCCCGCCACCCCGAGGCACCGGGCCAGCGAGGTGCGCAGGCGGCCCATGAGGTCGGCGAACTCGGGCTCGCGGTGGCACAGGTCGCCCCGGAGCATGGCCTCGCGCACCCCCGGGGAGGTGCACGCGGGCCCCGGGTTGAGCAGGACGAGGTCACTCATCGTCGCTCCAGTAGACCGGTGCCGGGATCGCGCCCTGAAGACCGTTGATCATCAGGTGGCCGTCGCCCTTGATGCCGTAGCGGCGGATGGCGCCCACGAACTCGCCGTCCAGGACGTACGAGCCGTAGACGACGGGGACGGTGATCTCGTGCAGGTCGCCGGCCTCGTCCTGGAAGGAGAGGGGCTTCGGGGTCGGCGTCATCAGCTCCTGGACGACCCAGGGGCGCTCGGCGGTGGCCGCCTGTTCGATCAGGCCGGACCACTCGGCGGCGGTGAGTTCGCGGCCGATGAGGACGTCCCGGCCCTTCTCCCCCAGCGCGGGCTTGACCACCAGCCGGTGCTGGTTGCGCAGGGACCAGTCGAGCAGGTCGACGCGCTCGCCCCGCCAGAAGGTGTGGCGCTCGGTGAGCCGCCTGGTCCAGGGGACCGCCTCGGCCAGGCCGGCGGCGAGGGAGGGCGGCAGTTCGCCGGTGAACTCCTCGTCGGACAGCATCGCGAGGGTCGCCTTCGTGGCGAGGATCTCTCCCCACAGACCGGTGATGGACCTGAGGGCCCCGTCGCGGGCCGCGGCGGAGATCCTGCCCAACTCCGCCATGTGGTGGGCGTTGTCCGCATCCGGCAGGAAGTAGCGGTGGACGAGCCCGATGCGCCGGCCCTGGTGCCAGGCGGCGCCCTCGCGGATCTCGATGTCCTCCATGTGCACGGACCGCGCGGTGAGTCCGTGCCGGGCCAGCTCCAACACCAGCGACCGGTAGTGCCAGTTGTCGAAGTGGTCGTCGCCGGCCGCCTCGTCCGCGTAGTACGTGAGGGCGATCAGTCCGTCCTCGTGCGTCATGTGCCGGCGCAGCACGTCCGCGAACCGGCCCATCAGATAACGGGGTTCACCGCACGCGCCGAACTCCGGCCTGAGCACGTCCGCCTGGTGTGCGCGCAGCAGCATGTCGTTGAGCGGGAACAGCCCGGCGAGGGAGCCCGCGTTGACGTCGACGATGACGCAGCGCTCGGGGCCGGTGCCGTCGGCGCTGCCGAGGATCATGTCGGGCCGGCCGATGAGGTGCCAGTCCCGCGCCGGCAGCGACTCCCACATCGGGACGAGTTGCTCGGGCAGGCCCAGGGCCTTGGCCATGCGGCCGGCGTCACCGTCGTGACGGTCGATGAACGCCTCGACGCCGCGCCGGAACGTCTGCCAGGTGCGGGACATCTGCCCGAACGTCGCCCTGGGCAGCCGGGCGGCCGACAGGGCGAAGCGGAAGGGCACCGGTACGGCGTCCAGCTCGGCGGTGACGGCGGACAGTTCCTCGGCGGTGAGCGAGCGGGGCGCGAGCAGTCCGGTCATCGTGCCGCCCTCGCGAGGAAGGCGCGGGCCTTCTCCAGGAACTCCTCGGGCCGCTCCATGGTGATCATGTGGCCCAGGTCGGCTATGTACTCGGCGCTCGCGCCGGGGATGTCGCGCGCGAGGCGCTCGCCGATCTCGATGGCGTCCGGCTGGTCCATGCCGCCGATCAGGACGAGCGTGGGGACCTGGATGGTGCCGAGGCGTTCGGCGGCGTTGGGCACCAGTTCGAGTTCGTCGGGCTCGTTGCCCGTCTCGGCGACCGTCCTGCGCCGCCGGTCGTAGCCCATGGTGGCGGAGACCCGCAGTCGCGCGATCAGTGTCGGGTCCATGTCCGCGAGCGTCCGCTTGGGTCCGGCGACCCAGCTGCCGAGGCTGATGTCGAGGGCCTTGTCGTAGTCCCCGGCCCAGATGAGGTCCTCCTCGGCCATCCGGTTCGTGTTCACCTCGTCGGTCCACACGTGCTCGCGGCTGACCGGCGCGGCGAGCAGCAGGGAGCGGACCTTGCCGGGGTGCAGCACCGCGAACTCGACGGCGATCCGGCCGCCGAAGGAGGGGCCGATCACGTGGGCGCGCTCGATGCCCAGGTGGTCGAGGAGGGCGGCGAGGTCGTCGGCCGACTGGTACGGCTCGTCCGGATACCCGGAGCGGCCGAAGCCCCGGCAGTCGTAGCGGACCACGGTGTAGTCCTTGGCCAGCTCCTCGAACTGGCCGTCCCAGATGGTGGTGTTGCCGTTGCCGGTGTGCAGCAGGACCACGGCGTCGCCGGAGCCCGCGCGTTCGTAGTACAGCTCCGTTCCGTTGACGGGTGCGAAGCCGGTCTCGTGGTGCGTCATGTTCTCTCCTCGTGCTGGCTCAGCCGCGGGCGGCGGTCAGCGCGCCGGTCAGCGGGGTGGACGGCAGCGACACGGTCTCGCTGTAACCGGCGGCGCGGATCTCCACCAGGAGGTCCTCCTGGGTCAGGGAGCTGCCGCCGTTGACCGCGGTGACCAGGTCGGACATCGCGTTGACGATCGGGAGTTCGGAGTCGGCGGCGAACGTGGTGGCGATCACCCAGCCGCCGGGCCGCAGCACCCGGCGCACCGCCTCCAGCGCCTTCGGGATCGCGTCGGGGGACATGAAGCTCAGCGGCAGCCAGGCCAGGTCGTACACCGCGTCGTCGGCGAGGTCGGTGACGTCGCCGTGCCGCAGCTCGACCCGGTCGGCGCAGCCCGCGTCGTCGATCACGGTGCGGGCGAGACCCAGCACGCGTTCCATGCGGTCCACGCCGACGACGCGGGCGCGCGGCCAGCGTTCGGCGATGCGCGCGGCGAGCTGGCCGGTGCCCACGCCGACGTCGAGGAAGACGGCGTCCGTCCGCTCGGCGATGCCGGTGAGGCCGAGGACGGGGGCGGCCTCGTCGACGATCCAGTCGGCGACCTGGCGCGAGCCGCGCCCCTGGGCGAGCAGGACCTCGTCAGGCATGTCGCCCCAGCCCTTGGTGGGGCCCTCGGCGAACGCCGCGGCCTGGGCGAGCTGGCTGGTCAGGGCGGCGGCGAACTCCGGATCGTGGGAGCCGACCGGCAGCCCGGACAGGGTGAGCGCCCGTTCCACCGCGGCGCGCTGCTGCGGTGTCAGGTCGTCGCGGCCCTGCGCGGCGTAGGCGGCGACGGCCCAGGCCGCGTCGACCAGTCTGCTGAGTTCGAACTGCATCTGTGCACCGAGCATGATGCTGCCTCCTTAGGCATCAAACCGAGTGGAGCCGGGCTGGACGGAGCCGGGCAGGTCGGACCGCGTCGGGCCCGTCAGACCGTGCTCTCGGCCGGCTCGTTCTCCACGGCCGCGGGCCGGGAGGAGAACGTCGAACCGCCGCGCACCAGCAGCGGCAGCGGGGCGGCGACCAGCACGATGAAGGCGCTCACGATGAGCATGTCGCGGGTTCCGATGCTGGCCGCGACGACGCCTGCCGCCGCGTAGCCGAGCGGCATCAGGCCCTGGCTGCCCAGCCAGTCCAGAGCCATGACGCGGCCGAGGACCCGGTCGGGGACGTCCTGTTGCAGGGCGGTCATCCACAGGATGGAGAAGACGGTGACGCCGACGCCGGCGATCGCCCAGCAGATGAGGACGCCGACCAGCGGCAGCACGGCGAGCGAGCCCACCGATCCGAAGATGGTGAAGATGCCGCAGACCGCGACGGTTCCCGGGCGGCGGGTGCGGATCCTGCCGCCGACGACCGAGCCGATGATCGAGCCGACGCCGAGTGCGGCGAACGCGCCGCCGTAGGCGGCGGACCCGCCGAGGCTCTTCTCGGCGACGATCGGGGCGGCGAGGAAGGCGGGGGCCACGCAGAAGGTCATGACGACGGTCGCCATGCCGATGGAGGCGCCCACCCAGGGGCGGGAGCGGATCTCCCGGATGCCCTCGTTGAAGTCGCGCAGGCCGCGCCGGATGATGCCGCCGGGCTCCTCGTCACCGGGGGACTCGTCGCGCGCGTCGGCGGCGTCGGTCTCCCTGATGAACACGAGGGTGGCGAGGCTGGCGGCGAAGGTGCCGACGTCGATCCACAGCGCGGGCCCCGGGCCCACCCCGGCGATCACGACGCCGGCCAGGGTCGGCCCGGCCACCATGGAGACGTACTGCGACAGGGCGCTGAGCGCGTTGCCGCCCTGGAGGGCGTCCTCCGGCAGCAGCCGCGGGGGCACCGCGCTGTACGCGGGCAGGAAGAGACCCTCGGCGATGCCGATGGCGATCACCAGGACCATGAAGACGGCCGTGTTCAGGTGGACCGGGGCGATCGCGATGGCGGCGACACCCACGGCGCGCACGACGTCCGCCCCGATCATCACACGGGTGCGCCGCCAGCGGTCGCCGATGGAGGCCGCGAGGACCGTGCCCACGGCCAGCGCGATGCCCTGCACCGCGAGGACCACACCGAGCCCGGTGGCGCCGGCGTCGCGGTCCAGGACGACCATCGCCAGGATGATCGGGAACATGGCGTTGCCGATGGAACTCAGGGACTGCCCGGTCCACAGGAAGGCGAAGTCCCGGTGTTTGAGCGGCAGGAACATGCTGGGTTTGGGATCCGTCATGTACTCGATCTCTCAGGGGTTTCGGTTCGTCAGAGCGGTCGTACGGCCGTGAGGCAGGTGAAGTGCGGTGGAGCGCTCGGGAGTTCGACCGTCCGCATGCCGGTGAGGCCCGCCTCGGTGAGCCAGTCCGCCACCTCCGCGCGGGAGTACATGGCCCCGCTGCTGGTACGGGCGGCCAGGAACAGGGCGTACTGGGCGCGCACCGGGTTCGTCTCGTACGGCCCGTCGCCGAGGATGTCGATCACGGCGAGCGTCCCGCCCGGTTTGACGGCGGCGGCGGCCCGGTGCACCAGGCGCTCGGCGTCCCCGGCGGTCTCCAGGTGCAGGATGTTGCCGAGGATCACCAGGTCGTGGGCGGCGTCGGCCAGGTCGACGTCGAAGTAGCTGCCCTCCAGCGTGGTGACCCGGGCCTCGACGCCGGCGTCGGCCGCGTTGTGCCGCAGTCCTTCGAGGACCGGCGGCAGGTCCACGGCGGTGACCTGGGCCTCGGGCATCCGCGCGGCAACGGCGAGGCTCCACACGCCGGAGCCGGCGCCGAGGTCGAGCACGGAGCGGGCACCCCGGCCCAGGCCGTAGGGCTCCCCCTCCAGCGCCGCGGCCAGCTCGGCCGCCGCGGCCGGGTACATGTGCCCCAGTCCCTGGGCGACCTGGGCGTAGTGGCGGCCCCGCTCCTCCAGCGTGCCGTCCATGGACAGCAGCGGCTTGCCGGAGACGAGCAGCTCGGGCAGGTGGTCGAAGAGGTTCAGGTGCAGCTCGACGCCGCCCGGGGCGTTGCGGGCGCGCTCGGCCAGCTCGGGTGAGGCCTGGTACCGGCCGTCCGCGTGGACGGCCGCCCCGCTGTGCACGAGGACGTTGAGGGTGAGCCGCGTGGCCAGCGGGTCCAGCTTGAGGTCGGCCGCGAACTCCTCGGCGCTCGCGGCCCGTTCGAGGAGCGCCGCGAGGAGACCGGCGCGCTGGGCGCCGAGCACGGCGAGCACCGGTATGCCCTGGTCGAAGACCTCAGCAAGCGCTGTGGCCGGCTTCGTCATGAAAATTCCCTTCGATCTTCCGAGTTGCACATCCAGGAGACGAGCTCGACGGGCTCCGCGCCGAAACGCTGCTTCCACGCCGGGTTGGTGCGGCCCAGCTCGATGACCTCACAGCCCTGGGACACCGCGTAGTCGACGGAGAGCTCCAACAGCACCAGGTAGGGGCTGAAGTCGCGGCGCACCTCGCCTTCCACGCCGATGGCCCAGTTGTGCAGGGTCCGTCCGTCCATGAAGGAGACCGAGGCGGCGACGACGTGCCCCGCGTCCTCCAGGGTGAAGACGCACGCGGGCGCGCCCACGTTCGTCAACAGGTGGGACAGCGGCCCCTGTTCGTAGTAGCCGGGGTTGTAGCGGTCGGCGGTCAGCTTGAGCAGCCGGCACGCGTCCCGCACGACGCGTTCGGGCAGCGGGTCGCGGTAGACGTGTCCGGTGATCCCCGCTCTGGCCGCGAGCCGCAGCTGCCGGCGCGCGTCCTGCCGTACCCGGCCGGGAAGCCGTTCGAGGTGCTCGGCGAAGCCGCCGACGGCCGTCAGGGGCATGCGGAAGCGGTGGTTGCGCGGCACCCGGCGCGCCCTGCTCTCCATGAGCGGGGTGAGCGGTGAGTCCAGCGCCATGTTGATGAACCCGAACTCGGCCGCGCCCCACTGACGGGCCTGCGCCCGCATCGCGTCCCACAGCGGCTCCACCAGCTCCTTCTCCCCGTGCCGCAGGGGCAGCCGGGTGTCGTAGCAGTGCCAGAAGTGGCTCACCGCCCAGGGCGGGCCGTCGGTGGTCTGCTTCCCGAACGGGTCCCGGGCCGGTACCAGGTACAGCGGCATGACGGCGGCCAGGTCGTCGCCGGAGCCGACGGTGAGGTAACGGACGTCGAGGGTGGGTTGCAGGGGGCGGGCGGCGTACGAGGTGAGCAGTGCGGACCGGTAGAAGACCGGCGCGCCCGCGGCGGCGACCACGGCGTCCCAGCCGTGCGGGTCCGGGATCCGGGTGTGGGAGGAGATCCGTATGCCTGTGGCCGGCATCGGAGGCTAGCCCACTCGCTCGTCGGTCATGCGCAGCACCTGCTCCACCGGGGCGATGTCCGGCTCGACGGCGGAGAGGAGGCACTCGCTGCGCAGGGTACCGAGCATGCCGGGGAGCGTCGCCAGCATGCGGCGCACGACGACGTTCGCGAAGAGGACGGTCGTCGCGCCGTACTCGGCGAACTTCTCCAGCGGCACCTCCGGCAGCGAGGTGGGCGCGAGGGTGATCGGCAGCAGTCCGCGGACCTGTTCGAGGGCGGGGAAGAGCTGGTCCTTGCACTTCTTGTTGACCTGCACGAACAGCCCGTCCACGCCGGTCTCGGCGTAGCGGCGCATGCGGCGCACCGCCTCGTCGACGCCCAGTCCGGCGACCAGTGCCTCGCAGCGGGCGACGATGCGCAGGTTCTTGCGCTCGGCGGTCACCCGCTCCAGGCGCTGGGCGAACTCCTCGGTGTCCATGAGGTCGCGGGACTCGTCGGCGGCGAGCGAGTTGCGCTTGGGGAAGACGTTGTCCTCGATGACGACGGTGTGGGCGCCCGCGTCCTCGAAGGCGCGTACCGCGCGGGCGGCGGTCAGGTCGCTGCCGTAGCCGTTGTCGGCGTCGACGTAGACGGGGAGGGTCGTGGCCGCCCTGACCTCGCGGATGACGGAGGTCATCTCGGTCGGGGTGAGCAGGTTGCGGTCGGGTATGGCGAAGCGCGAACAGACCTCCAGGCTGCCGAGCCACAGCAGGTCGAAGCCGGCGCTCTGCACCATCCGCGCGGTGAGCGCGTCGTGGACGCCGACTCCGACGGACGTGGCGGGAGTCGGCCTCAGGGCGGTGTCGTGCACGGTCATGGTCTCAAGTCCTTCGGGAGGGGGGTGTCCGGTGGTGCCGCGGCGGGCGGGTAGGGCGCTCAGCCGGCGGCCGCGGTCATGAATCGGGTACGGATCGCCTCGGGCTCCAGGCTGGCCGTGGCCCGCGGGGGCGCGGCGCCCGCGCCGGCCGTGGTCTCGATGACCAGCAGGGCGGGTCCGGGCCGCGAACCGAGGTTTTCCAGGGCGGGTTTCAGCTCGCTGAGGGCCGTGACGCGCCCGCCCCAGCGGTAGCCGCTCGCGCGGGCGACGTCCTCGAACCGGGTGCGGGCGCCCGCGGTGGGCTGGCCGCCGGTCGACTCGTACTGCTGGTTGTCCAGGACCACGTGGACGAGGTTGCCGGGGGCCTGGGCGCCGACGGTGCCGAGCGCGCCCATGTGCATCAGGCACGCGCCGTCGCCGTCGAGCACGAACACCCGCCGGTCGGTGCGGGACAGTGCCAGGCCGAGGCCGAGGGAGATCGCGTGGCCCATGGAGCCCTGCATGTAGAAGTTGCCGGGCCGGTCGGCGCCGGCGAACAGCCAGCGGGAGGTGAACCCCGTGGTGGAGACGACCAGTTCGTCTTCGAGCAGCGCGCCGAGCGCGGCCACCACGTCCTGGGTGCCCGGTCGTTCGGGGGTCTCGGGGGTTTCCCCGGCGGGGCCCGGTTTCTGCATCACGCCGCGCGGGACGACCAGAGCGGCGGTGCGCCCGGACCGGACCGCGTCGAGGGCGGCGTCCAGGGTCGGGCCCAGCTCGGCGGCTTCGCCCGACAGTTTCCAGTGCGGTACCCGGAGCGCGTCGAGGAGCGGGACGGTCGCGGCACCCATCAGCCGGTGCTGCGGCTCGTCGGGCGGCCCGTCCGGGTCGCCCCGGTGGCTGACGAACATCAGCACACCGATGTCGTACGGGGCGGCCAGCGAGGTGAGGGGGTTGACCAGGTTGCCGAGGCCCGAGTTCTGCACCAGTACGGCACCGGGCGAACCGGCGAGGGAGAAGCCGCAGGCGGTGGCGAAGGCCGCGCCCTCGTTGGCAGAGGCCACGTAGCGGCCGTCCCGCTGGAGCAGCGGGATGAGGCCGGCGAAGTAGGAGCAGGGGACGCCCGCGAACCGGTCGACGCCCCTGTCGCGCAGCGCCCGGTCGAGGAGGTCGGCGGGCAGTGCTGGTGTCGTGTTGGTCATGTGTGTCCCTGACATCGGAGCCGGAGTGCGGTGTGCGGCGAGCGGGCCACCGCGTCGGCGAAGCGTATGGCCTCGGCGGCGCCGACCCCGAGGAAAGTGGCGCGCAGCGCGGGTCGGTCGGCGTCGAAGTGCCGGGCGGCCACGGCCTTGAACCCCTCCTCCTGGAACGCGGCGAGCGCGGACTCCTCCACGTGCTCGGCGGCCGGGGCCCCGGGTTCCGGTGGCGCCTGGGCGGCCAGCGGGATCAGCGCGTTGGGCCCGTCGAAGGCGGGGAACGCGATGCCGTGCGCCGAGGCCAGCCGGTCCCTGAACGCGGCCTTGGCGGCGTCCACTTCGGCCAGCAGGCCGTCCCGGAGCAGGTCGAGACCGCCGTCCCGGAAGAACAGGCCCCAGGCCCGCTGCCAGACCGGCGAGGGCGGTGTGCCCAGCAGTTCGGGGAACGCCTCCTCGAAGCAGCTGGGTCCGGCCATCCAGCCGAGGCGCGCGCCGACGCCCCGGAGCTTGTGCAGGGTGCCGGCGCTGTCGGCCCCGGCCGGGGTGCCGGCGTGGCCGCAGAACCAGGCGTACGTCTCGTTGACGACGACGCGGTAGCCCTCGGCGGCCAACTCCGTGACACGGTCGCGGCCTTCGTCGGTGAGCGTGGCGCCGTCCGGGTTGCGTCCGGGCGAGGTGAGCCACAGCACGGTGTCCCGGGGCGGGCCGCCGACGGCGCCCTTGAGGAGTTCGTCCCAGGAGGCCCGGGTGACCTTGGCGCCGGCGCCCGCGAGGACGGGTACGACGCCGGGGTAGGTGGGCCGTTCCAGCACCACGTGCCCGAAGCGCCGGGCATAGGTCAGCGCGGTGGCCCGCAGACTGGACGTGATCGTCAACTGCTCGGCCGGTAACCCGAGTCGTGCGGCCAGCGCCTCCCGGAGGACCTCGTCGCCCCGCGGGGCGGGCACGGTCCACAGGTCGGCCTGCCGGGCCGCCAGGGCGACCCGGTCGGCCCACAGCCGGGTGGCCTCGTCCGGCCAGGGGGCGGGAGATCCGCTGAGGTCGATCACGCCGGCCCTGCCGTGAGGCGGCGGGCGAGCGCGAGGCTCTCCCGGCTGATCCCACCCCAGACGGTGGGCACGAGCACGTCGTTCCCGTACCGCACGGCCCAGGCGTTCGCGGCACCGAACAGGGTGATGCCGGCGGCGAGTTCGGTGCTCGTGACCTCCGCGGGGGCGTCGGCCCCGGTCCCGGTCCCGGCGAGCGGCTCCCACACCTCCCGCGGCACCAGCCGCCAGCAGCGGTCCCGTCCCGGATCACCCGGGGCAGCGCCGCCGTCCGGGTCCGCGACGCGCGGGCTCAGGTCGGCGGAGAAGTAGCGGCGCGCGGAGTCGGCGAGAGCGGTCGCGGCCGCCTCTCCGGCGCCGCGTGCGCGCTCGTCCTCGTACGCGAGGGAGGCGAACGCCTCGGCCCGTGCCTCGGCTCCCGGCGGGGTCAGCTCCAGGCCCGTCTCCTCCCCCAGGTCCGGGGGCAGTACGGCGGTGCTCTCCGGGTAGGCCTGGCGGACCGCGTTGACCACCCGGGCGAGGGCGCCCTCGGCCCGCACCGAGCGGCACAGCTCGCTCACCGACACCCAGTCGGGCGTGGTGTGGCTGACCAGGGCGTGCAGGTCGTTGACGTCCTTCACGGACAGCATCTGGTCGCACAGGGCGTGCGCGGCGGTGATCGCGATCGAGGTCTCGACGCTGGGCACGGTGGCGGGCAGCCCGAGCGCGGTGCCCGAGCGCCAGCCGACGAGCGGGAGCAGTCCGGCGTGGCCGACCGAGAAGGAGCCGATGTGCAGGTCGACGCGGGCGTACGGGTTCTCGTTGTCCGGGTAGACGAGCGAGACCTGGCCGTACAGGGAACCGTTGTCATGCCACTTGAGCCAGGGCATCTCGTCGGTGTCGTACACCCAGTCGCGCTCGCGCAGCCAGTCGACCAGTGGCCGGGCGGCGGCCCACTGCGGGAACTGCACGTCCACGTCGCCGAGATGGCGCAGTTCCGGGCGGGGGTAGACCGACTGGGCGCACAGTCCCTTGATGATGTGTCCGCCGAACTCCTCGACGGCCGCGACGACCTCGCGCATCTTCGGGGCGGCATCGGCCTGCCAGGCGTCGTCCTGGCGGACCTCCTCGGCGAGGAGTTCGCGCAGCCGGTCCGCCCAGGCGGAGCCGGTGTGGCCGTCGAGGGCTGCGTGCGCGAGGCGGGTGACCTTCGAGCGGGAGAGGATCGCGTACAGATCCTCGGGGGTGATCTCGCCGTCCAGGGTGTTCAGGGCGGCGGCGACGGTCGAGGACGGCGGCTCAGTCCGTCCCAAGGTCATGATCGCGGTCTGCGTGTCCATGCGCGCCTTTCGTGGTGAGGACGGGCTCGAAGTACTGCGAGGTGGTCAGGACCGCGGTCTCCCAGGAGTCGCACGCGCAGCCGTGGCGCCGGAGCACGAGGTCCACCTCGGACAGGTCCCAGGGGGCCGCGCTCGGGTCGAAGGGGTGCGCGAGGACGGCGAGCAGCGGGTGGGCGGCGGCCTCGGGACGGACCAGTCCGGCGAGCCGGGCGCCGGCGTCCGGCCGGGCGAGTTCGCCGCGGGCGGCCAACCGGTCGGCGAGGGCCCGGCCTTCGTCGGTGAGGTCGGTCCACAGCGCGGCGACGATGCGGCCGCGCAGCGCGCCGAGGACGGCGACGTGGTCGCGGGATTCCCGGGGCTGGGTCCGGGCGAGCACCGAGAGGTACCCGTCGAGCGTCCCGCCGTCGTGGAATGCCGCGAGCGGTTCCGGGCCGAGTATCGCGGCCGATTCCCGGGCGGCGTTCGCGGGGCTGTCCGACAGGTGGAGCAGGCTCAGAATGGCGTTCACCGAGCCGACCTCGTGCCGGATCGAACCGGGACGCGTTCGGGGCGGCGTGCCGCCTTTGATTTCGTGGAGAACGGCGTATCGCTCCTCGGCCGTGCGCGAGACTTCGTCGAGCAGCCGGACGGCCACCGAGGGCCCGAGAGAGAAGAGGGCGTCGAGGGCCCGATAGCGGAATGTGCTCCCGGCGCCGACGTTCTGAATCTCGGCGATGGCGTCGATCTGCTGGGCGGTCACTCTCACTTCCCGCCACCCGACGGGTCTGAAACCCGCGACCGCGAGATGGTCGAGTATGGCGCCGACTCGCTGTTCGCGCAGACTGTCCGGACTGATCAGGCAGAACGCGTGAGTTTGCCAGACCGATTCATCGAAAGACTTTCCCTCTCGAATGGCCCGTTCGTCTTCGATTGTCATGGGGCCTTTCCCTGTATATGCCCGTCAAGGATCGCTATAGGTGGCCGTCAAGGCGCAGAGCGGCGCCGTACAGCGGGGCGGCGACGCATCCTCGCAGCTGCTTGGCCTGCCATGAACCGAGGCCGTAAGGAATGATCCGGATGCCCCGCTCGGGTGCCAGCTCGATGGGCTTGTAGAAGAGCGTGGCGAAATAGGTGAGCCGGGAGTGGGGGTCGGTGTAGTCCGCCCCGGCGAGCGTGGGCATCCACGTCTCGCCGTCCTGGACGAAGACGCCGAATCCCAGTGTCTTTCCCCCGCGTTCGGCCGTGACGACGGTGATCTCGTCGTCGCCGAAGCAGGACCGGAGCCGGCGGATCATCGACGCCTCTTTGGCGGGGTCCGCGGTCCCCCCGTACTTGACGACCAGCTGGCAGCGCAGGTCGACCAGTTCGGGCTCCTCGTCCCGCAGGGCGCGGGTGGCCACGCGCACCCCGGCCTCGTCGAGGGCGCGCAGTTCACGGCGCACCCGCACCCGGCGGCGCGAGGACAGGGTGTCCATGTAGCCATCGAAGTCGGACCAGGTGACATGGAGGTCGCAGCGGGCCGCGAACTCCACCACCGGCCATCCCGCCGCACGCAGGGCGTCCGTGAGGACGGCCGCCTCCGGGGCGAGGTACTCGAAGGCGATGCTCCGCAGCCCCTGGTCGCCGGCCCACTGCCGCAGCCGCTCCAGCAGCACGCCGCAGGCGTCGGGGTCCTTCGCGAGCCTGCCCAACGGGAGCGCCTCGTAATGCGGCATCAGCACGAGCAGGCAGGGATAGACGTCCTCGGGTTCGAGCGTCCGCCAAGGGTGCGGACCCCCGGTCGCCAGGCCCTGATAGGACGAGGCTCCCGAGAATATCGAATACGGATCGATGCGCGTATTCGGTGAAGGACCCGTCATCACCGAGCCGTGGAGCGCTAATTCCGGCTCACCCGACATCCCGCGCAGGGAGATGGTGACGCGTTCCCCCGGCAGACGCTTCGGCGCGAGACGCAACCAGCGATCCGTCGTGGTCGCGGGGACGGGTGCGGGAGTAGCGGCGACAATGTCGTCCCAGGAGCCGGGAACACCTGGCTCCGCTTCAATCGCTAATGCGGCTTTCGTCGTTTCTGGCTCGCCAAGATGCCGAACATGAGGCATGGGTAGATCCCCCGTCGCGCACAGATCCATCACAGACACCGGCCCGAATGATCGATGCAGTCAAACACACAGCCGAGAGCGAGGCAAGAGGATCATCGTCAAACCCGCGACCGTGCGGAGATGTCCCGATTTCCCGTTATGTCGACTTCGCCTTGAGTAGAAGTCGCCTCGGGCTATTGACGGGGCGGCTGTTGACTCCCCGCGACGGTCCGTGATTAGCTCCCGAACCATCTGCCACTAATCTCCTCTTACCCCTGCCGGTCCGGCCTGCCCTCATGCGTGCGGCCACTCCGGATTTTGTCAAAACATTTATTCCTGCCCACCTGAGCATCTGAACGCCCTAAGGAGTCGCAGGATGGCTCATCTCCTTGAGGAACTCGCGCTTTCGGTACTCCCCGGGGAGGCGGACACGGCCGCACTCGCCGAACTGAGCTTTGTGCGACTGGGTGGCGACTCCCTGCGGGCGATGCACTTGGTCTCGCTCGCCGAGGAAAAGCTCGGTGTCGCCGTTCCCCTCGGGCGGCTGCTGGCGGACGAGCCGTTGCACGCGGTCCTCGCGGACGCGGCCGGAGCGGGGACCGCGACCGGCCCCGGGGAGCCTCGTCCCGGCGCCGAGCCCGCTCCCGCCGGCGAGCGGCGCCGGATCGACGAACCCGCCCCTGGAGAGGGGCGGTTGTCGCACGCGCAGCAGGGCATGTGGCTCACCGAGCGGGCGGTCGGCGGCTCGCCGTACAACCTGGTCTTCCTCGCCTTCGCGGAGGGCCCCCTCCGACGGGAGCCGCTGGCCGCGGCGGTGGCCTCGGTGGGCCGCCGGCACGAGAACCTGCGCACCCGCTTCGTGGACGTGGACGGCCGGGTCGACCGGCAGGTGGACGACGAGTTCACGGTCTCGGTCGAGGAGTTGGCCTACGACGCGGAGCGCGACGGGGACTTCGACTCCTTCGACCGGTCGGCGGCGGCCCGGGAGGGGCGGGTGGTGTTCGACCTCGCCGGCGCTCCCCCGCTGCGTTTCCTCTTCGCGTCGGCCGGACGCGACCGCCACGCCCTGGTGCTGATCGCCCACCACCTGCTGCTCGACGGCTGGTCGGTCGGCCTGCTGCTGCGCGAGCTCTTCGACGCCTACGACCGCCCCGACCGGCCGCTGGCGCCCGCCCCCCGGTTCCAGTCCCTGCTGGACCATCAGGAGCACCTCTCCCGCAGCGGGGTGTGGGACCGGCAGGGCACGTTCTGGGAGCGGCATCTCGCGGGCGTCCCCGCGGTGCTGGAGCTGCCGACCGACCGCCGGCGTCCGGAGTTGCAGGACCCGTCCGGCACCCGCGCCCCCTTCGACCTCGGCGCCGAGACCTCCGCCGGGATCGCCGCGCGGGCCAGGGAGTGCGGTGTCACCCCCTTCGCCCTCCTCCTCGGCGGCTACGCCCTCACCCTCAGCCGCTACACCGGCGCCCGGCGGCTGCTGATCGGCGTGCCCCTCGCGGGCCGCACCACCCCCGAACTGCGCGAACTGGTCGCGGTGACGGGCAATCTGGTGCCGGTCAGGGTCGACGTCGACGACGACCACGGCATCGGCGACTACCTGCGCGCCGTGCAGCGCTCTTTGGCCCTCAGCCTCGAACACGGCTCGCTGCCCGTCGACGCGCTGGTCACCCGGCTGGGCATGGGCGGCAGCACCAGCCGCCACCCGCTGGTGCAGTTCTGCTTCGGCATGCACGACCAGCTGGTTCCCCGGCAGCTGGCCACCCGTGATCTCGCCGTGCGGATCGAGGAACTGCACGGCGGTGGCTCGCAGTTCGACGCGACGCTGTTCGTCAGCGACAGCGATCCCTCCTTCGCGGGCAGCCTGGAGTACGCGACCGCCGTGCTGCTTCCGGCGGAGGCGGAGGCGTTCCTCGCCGACTTCGGGGAGGCCGTCGCACGTCTGGCGCAGGACTCGGTGACCGAGATCCTCGAAGACGTGCGGGCCGTGTCCCCGCCCCAACGGGACCGGCTCGACCGGCTGAACCGGACCGAGCAGCCGTATCCGGCGCAGACGGTCGAGGAGTTGTTCCTCGCCCAGGTCGAACGGCAGCCCTCGGCGACGGCCGTGCGCGAGGGCGGACAGACCCTCACCTACGCCGAGTTGGCCGACGCGGCGGCCCGGCAGGCGGCGCGGCTGCACGCCGTCGGGGTCAGGACCGGGGACACCGTGGTGATCGCCCTGGACCGGTCGGTCGCCGAGATCGTGGCCGTCCTGGGCGCGCTGTGGGCCGGAGCCTCCTACCTGGGGATGGATCCGGCCCTGCCCGCGGGCCGTGTCGACCAGATGTTCGAGCGCGTGAAGCCCGCCGCGGTGGTGGCTCGGCCCGGGGCGGATCTGGGACGGCTGGGCGAGATCGGGCTGCCGCTGGTGGAGCCGTGGCCGGCCGGCGCCGAGGACACCGCCGTGCGGCCGGCCGGTGAAGGGGACCCCGACCGGGTCGCCTATCTCGCGTTCACCTCGGGCTCCACCGGTACGCCCAAGGGCGTGCGCGTCCCGCATCGGGCGGTCGCCCGCCTGGTGCACGACGTGCGCTACCTGCGGCTCGGCCCCGGCGAGCGCATGCTGCGGTTCGCGCCGCTGAGCTTCGACGCGTCGACCCTGGAGATCTGGGGCCCGCTGCTGTCCGGCGCGGCGATCGAGGTGATGCCGGCCGGGCTGCCCACGCCGGGCGAGATCGGCGGCTTCCTGCGGCGGCGCGGGGTGACGGTGTGCTGGCTGACGTCGGGGCTGTTCCGGCTGGTGGCCGACTTCGCCCCGGACGGGTTCACCGGCGTACGGCACGTACTGACCGGCGGGGACGTGGTGCCCGCCCGCCAGGTGGCCGAACTCCTCGCACGTCACCCGCACCTGCTCGTCACCAACGGGTACGGCCCGACGGAGAACACCACCTTCTCCACCGTGCACACCGTCGGACGCGCCGAGGACGTCGAGGACCCGCTGCCCATCGGCGTCCCGGTGCCCCGCTCCGGCGTCCACGTCCTGGACGAGCGCGGCCGGCTGCTCCCGCCCGGAGCCGCCGGGGAGCTGTACGTGAGCGGGGACGGGCTGGCCCTCGACTACGCCGGAGACCCGGACGGGACCGGGGAGCGCTTCGGGCACTTCTCGGCGGACGTCCCCGAACGCCTCTACAGGACCGGCGACCTGGTCCGCCTGGACTCCAGGGACCGGGTGCGGTTCCTCGGCCGGGTGGACGACCAGGTCAAGATCCGCGGCTTCCGGATCGAACCCGGCGAGATCGCGGCCGCGCTGCGCGAACACCCCGGGGTGCGGGACGCGGCCGTGGTGGTCGGCGACGACGGCGGCGTGAGCAGGCAACTCCTCGCCGCGTGCGTCCCCGAGGACCCCGGCTCCGCCCCCTCGACGGCCGAACTCAGCGCGTTCCTCGACGAGCGGCTGCCCGCGTACATGGTGCCGGGGCTGTGGGCGATCGTGGACCAGATCCCGGTGACCGCCAACGGCAAGACCGACCGCGCCCGGCTCGCCGGGCTCGGCCGGGTGGCCGCCGAGCCCGCCGCACCGGCCGGACAGGACGCACGGCGGCCCGAGGTCGCCCGCTTCCTCTGCCAGGTCCTGGAGCGGGACGAGCTGGGCGACGACGACAACTTCTTCGACGTGGGCGGCAACTCGACCCGCGCGGTCCGCCTCGTCGGGCTGCTCCGAAGGGAGTTGGGCGTCGAGGTGGGGCTGCGGGACTTCCTGCGGTCGCCGACCCTGGCCGGCCTCCTGCGCACCATCGCCCGGAGCTCCGGGCCGGCGCCGGGTACGAGGTGATCCGCGGCGCCCTCCGCTGTCCGCCCCGCCCCCCGGCCACGCGAAACGAGCCGTGCCGAACCACCCCCCACCGCCCAGCCCCATGGAGTTCGCCGTCGTGCCACTCGCCAGGATCAACGGAACGGACCTCTCGTACGCGGTCGACGGCGACCGGGGCGCCCCGGTGCTCCATGTCGCCGGCTCCGGTCAGTCGTCGGTCGTCTGGGAGATGCAGACCGTGCCGGCGCTGCTGGCGGCCGGCTACCGCACCGTCGTCTTCGACAACCGGGGCATGCCGCCCTCGGCGGTGCCCGCCGCCCCGTACACGTGGGAGGACCTGGTCGGGGACACCATCGGTCTGATGGAACACCTCGGCATGGGGCCCTTCCACGTGATCGGGTCGTCGCTCGGCGGCCTCGTCACCCAGGCGGTGGCCCTGCGCCGGCCCGACCTGGTCCGCTCCGTCACCTTCCTCCAGGGCTGCGGTGACCTCTCCCCCGCCGCCGTACCGGTGCTCGAAGCCACGGCGGAGCTGTACAAGCTGGACCCGCCGCCCCCGGCCGCGCTGCGCTGGCTCGCCGCCGACGGGCTGGTCCCGCCCACGCGTTGGCACGACGCCCGCGCGGTGGCCGAGGCGCGGGAGCTGACGGCCGAGATCATCGCCGGGCCGGCCGACGCCGGCGTGGTCGGACAGACCGCCGCGACCCTTCAGTGGGCCCGCGAGGACCATCTGACCGAACTCGCCGGGCTCACGGTCCCCGCCCTGGTGGTCGCCTCCGAGTGGGACCGCATGTTCCCGCCGGCCCTGCTCCGGCGCGCCGTCGAGACGATGCCGGACGCCCGCTACCTGGAGATCGACGGGGCGGCGCACGTCCCGACCGGCCACTCCGCCACGATCGCCGCCGCGATCCTGGAATTCCTCAAGGAGATCGGTGAACCCTCAGCAGACTGAGCCCGCGCCCGCCCCCGGGACCGGCCCCCTCGCCCTCGCCTTCAACAAGTTCGCCCTCTTCGCCTCGATGTCCGCCCAGGCCAACCCGGGCATCGCCCCCTGCGTCCTCGCCGTCGGCGAGGTCGAGGCCGCGCTCCGTGCGGCGCTCGCGCGGCGCGGGCTCGCCGTGCTCGGGGTGACCGCGCACGACGTCGTCCGCGAGGACCCGGCGGCCCTCGGCGGCCGTCGGCGCTTCCCCGGCGCCTACGTCGAGCCGGCCTGCCCCCAGCTGGACGAGGTACCGGCCGCCCGGCTGATCGGCTCGCTGGCCGACCTCGTCGTCCCGCACGGCGCCGTCCTCCTCGCGGGTCCGCAGCGGTGCGCGGAAGTACGGGAACTGCTCGCGTCCTGCGGACTGCACGACAGCGACGACCCCCGGGCGGGCACCCATCTGCTGGCGCGGAAGAAGGACGTCTGCTGCCACGACCGCGACCAGGAATTCCATGACCGCAGCGCCATCTGGTTCGAAGGCTGACTTCGAAGCCGCCGACGAAAGGCTCACCATGACCCGCCCCGCGCACCCGGCCCCCTACGGGACCTGGTCCTCCCCCGTCACCGAGGAGGCGGCCGCCTCACACCCCGGCCGGGCCGAATGGCTCGGCTGCGTCGGGGACGAGGTGTGGTGGACCGAGCTGCGCCCGAGCGAGGGCGGCCGGCAGGCCCTGCTGTGCCTGCGCGACGGACAGCAGCATGACGTGCTGCCCGCGCCCTGGAACGTCCGCAACAGCGTGCACGAGTACGGCGGCCGGCCCTGGACCTGTCACGAGCGCGCGACCGGGGGCCCGCTCGTCGTGTTCACGCATCACGCGGACCAACGGCTGTACGCGTACGCCCCGGCGCGCGACGAGGCGCCCCGGGCGCTGACGCCGGTGGCCGCGGCGGGTGAGGGACGCAGGCTGCGCTGGTGCGCGCCCCGCGTCGGGCCGGGCGGCGGTGAGGTCTGGTGCGTCCTGGAGGAGCACACGGGTCCGCAGCCGGGCGATGTCCGCCGCGTCCTCGCGGCCGTACCGCTGGACGGCTCGGCTGCCCGGGACCGCGGCAGGATCAGGGAACTGACCGACGACGGGCCCCGGTTCCTCACGGGTGTGGTGCTGTCGCCGGACGGCGGACGGGCGGCGTGGCTGTCGTGGGATCACCCGGACATGCCGTGGGACGCGACGGCGCTGCACCTCGCCGAGGTCGATGCCGGCGGGGGCCTGCGCGAGCGGCGGACGCTGACGCTCACGTCGGACGGGGGCGGGCAGGCCGTCGCGTCCCGCGAGTCCATCGCCCAGGTGGAGTGGTACACCGCCGACGAGCTGATCGTCAGCACCGACCGCAGCGGCTGGTGGAACCTGCACCGGGTGGACGCCGCCACGGGCCGGGCGCGCAACCTGTACCCGGCCCGGGAGGAGTTCGCCGGGGCGCTGTGGCAGGTGGGCATGGAATGGTTCCGGGTGCTTCCGGACGGCCGGATCGCCGTCCTGCACGGGCACGGTCGGCTCGCCCTCGGCATCCTCGACCCCGGCACGGGGACGCTGACCGACGTGGCGGGGCCGTGGACCGAGTGGGCACCCACGCTGGCGGTACGGGGCGACCGCGTCTTCGGTGTGGCCGCGGGACCGGCGTCCGGCTACGAGGTCGTGGAGACGTCGGCCCGCACCCTGGCCCCGAAGGTCGTCTCCGCCTCCCCCGGGGCCGGCCTCGATCCGGCCTACTGCCCGCTGCCGGAGCCGCGCACCTTCGAGGGCGCGGACGGACGCGAGATCCAGGCGTGCCTCTACCGTCCCCGCAACCCCGACTTCACCGGCCCGGAGGGTGAGAGGCCACCGTTCGTGGTGTGGGTGCACGGCGGCCCGACCGCCCGGACACCGAAGGCCCTCGACGTCCAGATCGCCTACTTCGCCTCACGGGGCATCGGCGTCGTGGTCGTCGACTACAGCGGCTCCACCGGCTACGGCCGCGCCTACCGGGAACGGCTGCGCGGCCAATGGGGGGTCGGCGACGTCCAGGACTGCGCCGACGTCGTCTCGGCGCTCGTGGCGGAGGGACTGGCCGACCCCGCGCGGGTGGCGATCCGCGGCGGCAGCGCCGGGGGCTGGACCGCCGCGGCCTCCCTGGCCTCTCCGCTCGCCGGGGGCCGCTACGCGTGCGCGGCGATCTACTACCCGCTGCTCGACGCGGCCGCCACCGTCACGGGTGAGACCCACGACTTCGAATCGCGTTACGTGGAGGGGCTGATCGGCCGCCCGGACGAGGTCCCGGAACGCTTCGTCGAGCGCTCCCCCATCCACCACGCCGAGCGCGTCACCACGCCCTTCGCGCTCTTCCACGGCGCCGAGGACCCGGTCTGCCCGGCGGCCCAGTGCGATCGTTTCCTGGCCCGCGTCAAGAACCCGGACCTGGTGCGCACCCATCTCCTGTTCGAGGGCGAAGGCCATGGATTCCGCCGCGAGGAGAACATCATCGCCGCGCTGGAAGCAGAACTGCGCCTGTACCTCGACACGTTCAGCCCTTCGGAAGGTTGACCACGCATGGACGGTTCCCGTTCGGACATCCTGCTCTGCTTTCCGCCGGCCGGTGGCGGACCCAGTTTCTTCGCCCCCTGGAACGGGGCCTCGTCCGTCTTCGACGTGGCCCCGATCGATCTGCCCGGAAAGGAGAAGCTGCTGTTCGAAGAACCCGTCGACAGCGTTCCGGGGCTCGCCCGCGCCATACTCCCCGCCGCGATCACGGCGGTTGCCGACCGGCGCCGGATCACCCTCTTCGGGCACTGCTTCGGCGCGATCGTCGCGTACGAGCTGGCCCGGCTCCTCGAAGTGGAATGCCCCACCCGGGAGTTGGTCCTCTTCGCCAGCGGATCCGCCGCCCCCGGCGAGATCCCCTGGACGCGTGCGGCGGACCTGCCCGACGAGGGCCTCCTGAACCAGGTCGGCCTGAACGCCGGCGAGCCGCGGTCCATCCCCGAGGACCCCGAACTGCGCGAACTGATCCTGCCGGCCCTGCGCGCGGACGTGACCGCGCACGAGTCGTACGAGCCCCCCGCCGACCCCCTCGCCTCCTGCTCCGTCGTCACCGTGCGCGGCGAGCGCGACGCGCTCGTGGACGCCGAAGCCGCGGCCCGCTGGCGGGACTTCACGACGGGCCGGTTCGGTTCCTTCGAGCTTCCCGGCAGCCACATGTACCTGACCGAGCAGTGGGGGCCGCTGATGGCCCACCTGGAGAAGGAACTCGGCGGCGGAGCCTGATCCACGCGCCGCGGTTCCCCCGTGCGCGGTCGACACGATCTTCGAGGACGTTGGGAGTTGGAGCGGATGCGTGCACAGCGGTCGTCGAACGCCGGGGCCGGCACCCCGGTCGATCCACCACAGGACTTACTGGCGGCGGCCGTGCTCGCGGTCTCCCGCTTCGCCGGACAGCGGGACGTCGAGGTCCGGGTGGGCCTCGGCGACTACCAGGCGGTGGACGTCCGGGCGGAAGAAGGGACGACCGTCGGCGCGTACCGGGAAGCCCTGCTGCGCCACTACGAGAAGGTCACGGCACCGGCCGGTCAGGACGTTCCCGCCCGGCTCCTCGTGGAAGCCGCGGAGGAGGACGCCGGGCACCCGTCGCTCGTCGTGACCCGGGACCCCGACGGCGGCCGGACCTCGGTGACCGCCGGGCCGGGTGACGTACCCGCGTGGCTGGCGGAGCGGCTGGGCGCCGGCGTGAGCCATCTGCGCGACCAGCTCACGGACCCCGCGCGGCAGCACCGGACGCTCGCCGAGATACCGCTCCAAGGACCGGACGGGGAGCGGGAGTCCGTGTCGCTCGGCCGCGCTCCGGAGCTTTCCGTGGACCTTCCGGCGAGCATCCCGGCCGCCTTCGCCGCGCAGGCCGAGCGCACTCCCGACGCCGTGGCCGTGGCGGATGCCGACGGGCGGGTCCGCTACCGGGAACTGGACGAGTGGGCCGACGAGATCGGCGGCCGGCTGCGGGCGGCCGGTGTGGTCCGCGGCAGCCGGGTGGGCGTGCTCCTGGACCGTTCCGCGGCAACCATCGCCGCCCTGCTGGCCGTTCTCAAGTCCGGGGCGGTCTACGTCCCCATGGACCCGCACGTGCCCGACGAACGGCTCGCGTTCATGGCCGGGGACAGCGGCCTGGCGCTCGTCGTCACCGAGGACGCCGAGCGGGTACGGCCCCTCGGCCTGCCCGCCGTCACCGCCCGGCGGCTCGGGGACGCCGCCCCGGCGCCGGTGCCGCGGAAGGCGGTCGTCGGCGGTGCGGACCCGGCGTACGTCATCTTCACCTCCGGCTCGACGGGCCGGCCCAAGGGCGTCGAGGTCGCGCACCGGAGCGTGCTCAGCCTGGTGGCCGCGACCGCGCCGTCCTTCGGTTTCGGCCCCGACGACGTGTGGACCTGGTTCCACTCCGTGGCGTTCGACTTCTCCGTGTGGGAGATCTGGGGATGCCTGCTCACGGGCGGGCGGCTGGTCGTCGTACCGGAGTCCGTACGACGCGCTCCCGACGAGTTCCGCGCGCTGCTGGCCGAGCAGGGGGTGACGGTGCTGAACCAGACGCCCTCCAGCTTCCTGCAACTGGTGGAACTGGAGTGCCGCGCGCGCACCGAACTCTCCCTCCGGCTGGTCGTGTTCGGCGGGGAGACCCTCGACACGGCGGGCCTGGGACGCTGGTTCGCGGTGCATCCGGCGGCCGAGTGCCGGCTGGTGAACATGTACGGCATCACGGAGACCACCGTCCATGTGACGGCACAGGAGATCACCGGGGAACTGGTGGCCGCCGCCTCCCGGTCGGTCGGCCCGGCGCTGCCCGGCTGGTCCGTCCGCGTGGTGGACGCGCACCGGCGGCCGCTGCCGCCCGGTGCGTCGGGTGAGATCGCGGTGGGCGGGGCGGGTGTCGCCCTCGGGTACGTCAACCGCCCGGAGCTGACCGCCCGGCGCTTCGTCGCCGATCCGGTGGGCGGAGAGCGGATCTACCTCAGCGGTGACCTCGGGCGCATGCTGCCCGACGGCTCCCTGGAACACCTCGGCCGCCTCGACCAGCAGGTCAAACTCCGGGGGCACCGGATCGAGTTGGGCGAGATCCGCGCGGTGCTGCTGGCGCGGCCGGAGGTGCTCGCCGCCGCCGTGGTAGTCCGTCGGCCCGCACCCGGGGACCCGGCCCTGGACCGGCTGGACGCCTATGTCGTGCCCGCCCCGGACGCGGGCCCCTGGAACGCCGAGGAGGTCCGGCGCGGGCTGGCCGCGGCCCTGCCCGACTACATGCTCCCGGCCACGCTCACCGCCGTACCGGCCATGCCACTCACCCCCAACGGCAAGCTCGACGTGGCGGCCCTCCCCGTCCCCCGCGCCGACCGGACCGATGACCCGGTGGACGACACCCAGGCCCTGGTGCTCGCCTGCTGGGACAGGGCG
Organism: Streptomyces hygroscopicus subsp. hygroscopicus; assembly: GCF_030269125.1. GTDB lineage: Bacteria > Actinomycetota > Actinomycetes > Streptomycetales > Streptomycetaceae > Streptomyces > Streptomyces hygroscopicus_C. The sequence continues at coordinate 214,241 of NZ_BSSM01000001.1, forward strand.
ATGGGCCTGGAGGCCGGCCTGGACGAGAACTTCTTCGACATCGGCGGCAACTCCCTGCTCGCCGCCCGCCTCGTCACCGCCCTGCGCGAATCCGGTCTCCCCTCGGCCCGCCTCGCCGACCTCTACCGACATCAGACACCGCGCCTGCTGGCGGCCTTCTATGCGCGATCCCGCTGACACCGCGGCACCGGGCCGACCGGTACACGGCAAGGGCCCTGCCGACCGGCCGGTGAGCCGACCGCGCTGCCGTACGGGCCCCGCCGACCGGCCCGCGAGCGACGCCTGCCGCCGCACGGAGTCCGGCGACCGGCCCGTGAGCCGTGCACGCCACCGCGCCGAACACCGTGAACGACCGGCATGCCCGGCCCAGCCCTCGGGCCGGTCCGCGCGCCGCGCGCCCACCAGCGGCCGGCCGGGGCGGTCGGGGACGGCCCGGCAGGCGACCCGACCGAGACGGGGCGCGGTCTCACGACCGGGACCGGGAACCCGCACCGGCCCGGGACCCGCCACCCACCCCCTCGCGCAACCGCCGACCCGCACACCGTCCCCGGGGCGCTCGGCACACCGCGCACCCGCCCGCGAGCACACCCACGAAGGGCCGACCGTCCGCCCCCGCACACGACAGCCGGCCCACGACCACACCTTCCCGCGGCCCCCGACCTGGGCGACGGTCCCAGCACCACGACCGGGACCGGGAACCCGCACCCGCCTACGGCCGCCGGCCCACCTCCGCGCACAGCCGCCGGCCCGCGCGCACGCCCGGCCGGCGGCAGTCGTGTCAGTCCGCGAGTCCCGCCATCCAGGCCTCGACCTCCTCCGAGCGGCGGGGCAGCGCGAGCGACAGGTTCTCGTTGCCCGACTCGGTGACGAGGATGTCGTCCTCGATGCGCACGCCGATGCCCCGGTACTCCTCGGGCACGGTGAGGTCGTCGGCCTGGAAGTAGAGGCCCGGCTCGACGGTCAGGACCATGCCGGGCTCCAGGGTGCCTTCGACGTACATCTCCCTGCGGGCCGCGGCGCAGTCGTGGACGTCGATGCCGAGCATGTGCCCGGTGCCGTGCATCGTCCAGCGGCGCTGGAGGCCGAGCTCCAGGACCTTGTCCACCGAGAGGTCGCCCAACAGGCCCCAGGAGACGAGGTGTTCGGCGAGCACGCGCTGCGCCTCGCGGTGGTAGTCGCCGTACCCGGCGCCAGGGCGCACCGCGGCGATGCCGGCCTCCTGGGCCTCGTACACCGCGTCGTAGATCCTGCGCTGGAGCGGGGTGAACGTCCCGCTGACCGGCAGGGTGCGGGTGATGTCGGCCGTGTAGAGGTTGCGGGTCTCCACTCCGGCGTCGAGGAGCAACAGGTCGCCGGGGCGCACCGGGCCGTCGTTGCGCACCCAGTGGATCGTGGTGGCGTGCGGACCGGAGGCGCAGATCGATGCGTAGCCGACGTCGTTGCCCTCGACCCGGGCGCGCAGGAAGAACGTGCCCTCGATGTAGCGCTCCGAGGTGGCCTGCGCCCGGTCGAGGACCCGTACGACGTCCTCGAAGCCGCGCGCGGTCGCCTCGCAGGCGAAGCGCAGGTCGGCGATCTCGAAGTCGTCCTTGACGCGACGCATCTCGGAGAGGAACACCCGCAGTTCCTCGTCGCGCTCGGCCGTCACCTTGTCGCTGAGGGCGTCCTCGACGACCGCGTCGTGACCGCGCAGCACCCGGACCGGTCCGGTGGCCTCGCGCAGCACGTCCGGCAGGGTGCGGACGTCCTCGCAGGGCAGGCCGAGCAGTCGGGCGTTCTCGGTGAGGCTGTTGCGGCGGCCGTCCCACAGTTCGCCGCGGTCGGAGAGCCAGAACTCCCCGTTCTCGCGGTCCGACCGGGGCAGCAGATAGGCGGTCCCGGCGTGGCCGCCGTCCGCGAGGGGCTCCAGGACCAGCACGCCGTTCTCGGTCTGGTCGCCGGTCAGATAGGCGTAGTCGGAGGAGGGCCGGAAACGGTAGTAGGTGTCATTGGCGCGGACCTTGAGCCGGCCGGCCGGGACGACCAGGCGCTCGCCGGGGAAGCGGGCGGACAGCGCGGCGCGGCGGCGGGCGGTGTGGGCGGCCTGCGGTATCGGCCGCAGGTCGTCGCGCTCGGTGTCGGCCCAGCCCTGGTTCATGTTGGCGGCGAGTTCATCGCTGATCCCGCGGTCAAGGCCGTTCTTCCGCTGTTTGACTGGCTCGCCGGACGTCCGCTCGGTCACGTTTTCCTCCTGCATCGAATCGGTCGGGACCGCCCGTTCACCTGCGGTCGTCCGTCATCGTATGGGGAAATAAATCACCGTCGCACAGGAAGTCCGGAACAGCCGGGTCCGTGTCCCGGCACCGGCATCAGATTTCCCAACTCATCTGACGAATATAAGCCGTTGACACCCTGCGATGATCACCCTACTATCACCACGGCACGGCAGCGGGCGGGGGCGCACCAGATCGGCACGGTCGGCGGGGAAGCGAATAGTTTCCCGACATGTGGCGGAACCGAGTTTCCGGCCCGGATTTGCCAGAGCTTTCCACATGGCCTATTTCACGCCGACAGGAGTGCTGTGTCCGCTGCGGTTTCGGGGTCGCATTCGGGGTTCGGTTCCTATCTGAGACTGCTCCGGTTACCCGGTGCCGCGCCACTGGCCCTGTGGGGCGTGGTCGGCCGGGCCCCGATCGCCATGCGGTCCATCAGCATCCTGATGCTCGTCTCCGCGATGACGGGCTCCATGGCCCGTGCGGGCACCGTGGCGGCGGCCATGCTGCTCGCGCAGGGCGTGGTCAGCCCGCTCCTCGGGCGGACGGCCGACCGGATCAGCCAGCGGCGGGTGCTGCTCGGCGCGGGCGCGGCGCATGTCGCGGGCATGACGCTGCTGCTCCTCGCCATCACGCTGAAGGCCCCGCTGGTGCTGATGATCCTGGCGGCCGTGGCGTCCGGCTGCACCTCGGTGTCGTTCACCTCGTTCATGCGCGCGCGATGGGCCGCGATGGTCGAGGCGGAGGCGCTGCGCACGGCGTACGCCATGGAGTCCATCCTGGACGACACGATCTTCCTGCTCGGGCCGCTCGTGGTCACCGTGCTGGCGTCGGCCGTGCACCCGGCCGCCGGGCTGGTCGCCTGCGGGCTGCTGACGCTCGCCGGTTCCGTCGCGGTCGCACTGCACCGGCGCTCCGAGCCGGCACCGCAGGGCGCGGCCGGGCGGGGCGGCGAGCGCGCCATCAAGGTGCCCGGCGTGTGGGTGCTGATGCTCTGCTACGCGGGGATGGGCTTCCAGTTCGGCGCGGTCGACGTCACCATGATCGCGTTCGCCAAGGAGCAGCACGAACCCGGGCTCGGCGGTGTGTTCCTGGCCCTGATCTCGGTCGGCAGCCTGATCGCGGGCGCCGTCTACGGCGCCGTCAACTGGCGGCTGACCCAGGCCCGTCTGCTGACGGTCACCTGCGGCGTGCTCACGCTGGGCGTGCTCCCGCTCGCCTTCGCCCCCTCCTCCCTCGTGATGGGCTTCCTCGCCGTTCTCGCCGGGGTCGCGATCTCCCCGGGACTGATCGCGGGCAGCACGCTCCTCGAATCGGTCTGCCCCAAGGGCGCGTTGTCCGAGGGATTCTCCTGGCTCACCAGTGCCGGCGCCCTCAGCATCGCCACGGGCACGGCGGCGGGGGGCCGGCTGGCCGACTCCTTCGGGTCCGCGGCGGGGGCCTGGGCGGGGGTCGGGGGCGGGCTCTTCGCCCTGGCGCTGGCCGTCCTGGGGCAGCCGGCGCTGCGCGGCGAACGGCCGGTGGTGGAACACGCTCCGGAATGGGCGGTGCAGGAACAATGAGCGGAGAGGGAAGAGTTGTGGACGCAAGCGAGCCGGTCCGGACGAAGAGTGGCCTCGGCGGTCTGCCCGTGCCGCGGCTGTCGTTCGAGGAGTTCATGGCCTTCGGACGGGACGCCCTGATCCGGGCCGACGTCCCCGTGGTGATCACCCTGCCGGGCGGCACCGAAGGCATGGGCAAGGAGGGGGTGGCCGAGCTGCTCGGGCAGCTGCCGGTGACCCTGTTCACCGAGCCCAGCGACAAGCAGAACCCCGAGCGCTGGACCACCAGGGAGATCCGGCTCGCGGAGTTCTTCGCCGACGACACCTACCAGAAGGACGCGAGCACCTGGAACCGCGTCGTGTCCAACATCCGCAACCGGCCGTCCGACGTGAACAGGATCCTCGGCTTCGACGCGGGGAAGCTGTTCGACTACCGTCGCGCGCTCAACGCGGCCAACCTGTGGATCAGCCACCGCGGGGTGTTCACCCAGAGCCACTTCGACGAGCTGGAGAACTTCAACGTCGCCCTGGAGGGCCGCAAGCGGTTCGTCATGGCGCCCCCGGGCTCTCGCGCCTACTACCCGCGCTCGCTGAAGAAGGGATTCGGCGACAAGTCGCAGGTCTTCGACTTCGACGACGTGGACTGGGCGCGCTACCCGAAGCTCGCGGCCAAGCTCGTCCAGCGCCGTGAGGTCATCCTGGAGCCCGGACAGATGCTCTATCTGCCGCTGGGCTGGTGGCACCAGGCGGAGTCGCTGGACGAGATGAACATCAACGTGAACTTCTGGCTGCGCGACCCGAAGATCCTGCGCCGGCCGTACGTGCTCGGCGTGGCGGTCTACACCGCGGTCTTCCGCAAGCTCAAGGGCGTCTACAACTACGAACCGGCACAGGCGGCGTCATGACCGAGCGCATCTCCATCACCCCCACCCACCGGTACCGCAACAACGACAAACTCATCGGCATCGGCAACGAGTTCTGGGACATGTCGGAGCGCAACGGCCTGGCCGGTATCGTGGCCGACCTGGACTCCGGTGTGCTGCGCACCACCGAGGGACACGAATTCGTGGCGGACGGACACGAGTTCGTCAACTTCAGCTGCTGCTCCTACCTCGACCTGGACTCCCACCCCAAGGTGATCGAGGGCGGCATCGACGCCATGCGCCGCTACGGCGTCCTGGACCACTGCATCGCCCGCAGCCGCGTGCAGATCCCCGCGATGCTGGAGCTGGAGGACTCCCTCGGCGAGCTGTTCGGCGCCCATGTGGTGTGCTCCATCGCGGCGAGCACGGCCACGTTCGGGCTGCTGCCGCTGATCGCCTCCGGTCATCTGGGCGACGGCACCCGGCCACTGATGATCTTCGACAAGAACGCGCACATCTCGATGGCGAACCTCAAGCCGGTCTGCGCGGACGAGACCGAGGTCGTCACCTCGCCCCACCACGACCTCGACTTCATCGAGGACGCGTGCAGGAAGTACGCGCGCGTCGCCTACGTCTGCGACGGCAGCGACAGCCTGGGCGGCTACGCACCGGTCAAGGAGCTGGCCGAACTCCAGGACAAGTACGGCCTGTTGGTCTACTACGACGACTCGCACTCGCTGTCGGCCTACGGCGAGCGAGGCGTCGGGTACGTGCGCACGCACAGTCCGGTGCTGGACGAGCGCACCATCGTGGTGGTCACCCTGAACAAGGCGTTCGGCACCAGCGGCGCGGCCATCGTGCTGGACGGGTACGAGAAGGAGACGCTGCGGATCATCGAGCGGTTCGGCGGCGCCCTGAACTACTCCCAGCTGCTGAACACGGCCGCGGTCGGCGCGGGCCTCGCCTCCGCCGAAATCCACCGCACGCCCGAACTGACGACGTTGCAGAACCGGTTGTACCGCAACATCGAACTCTTCGACTCCCTCGTGCACACCGAGCAGACCGGCAGCACCTACCCGATCCGGCTGGTGCCGATGACCGACGAGACGGTGATCGAGGCCGGGCGGCGGGTCTTCGAGGAGGGGTTCTACGTCTCCCCGGTGTTCTTCCCGATCGTCGCCCGCGGCACGGCGGGCCTGCGCGTGATGATGCGCGCGGGTCAGACCGAGGAGCAGATCCGCGCGCTGTGCGCCGTCCTCACCGAGGTCGGTGCCTCCCCCGCGATACCCGCGCCCGGGGAGGCCATCCGATGACGGACGCCACCCGGGCGCTGCCGCGCAGCATCCTGTACACGCCCGCGCTGTCCCTCGACCGGGTCGTCAAGGCCTGGTCGTACGACGCCGACGTGCATGTGATCGACCTGGAGGACGCCGTCCCGCCACCCGGGAAGGCGGCGGCCCGCGAGGTGTGCCGGGCGGCGCTGGAGAAGGCGCCCGCCCCGGCGAACACCGGGGTGCGCGTCAACCCGATGGGCACATTGGAGGCCGTGCACGACCTGCTGCTGCTCGCCGAGTCTCCGGTCCGGCCGGGCATCGTGGTGATGACCATGGTGGAGTCGCCGGTCGAGGTACGGCTGCTGCGGGACATCCTCGCCTCGGCCGGGGCGCACCCGGAGATCTATGTGACGGTGGAGACCCCGGCCGCCGTCCGCGCCGTGGACGGCATCGCCGAGGCGGCCGACGGGCTGATCCTCGGCTCGGCCGACCTGGCCGCGTCCCTGGGGGTCGAGATCACCTGGGCCGGCATGCTCGCCGCCCGCCAGGCGATGGCCCTGGCCTGCGCGCGGTACGGCACGGCCTGCATCGACACCGCCAACTTCCGACTCGACGCGCCCGAGGTGCTGGCCGAGGAGATCGAACGGATACGGGAGCTGGGCTTCCACGGCAAGGTGGCGGTGCATCCGGGCGAACTCGCCCCGATCAACCGGGCGTTGCGGCCCGACGCGGCGGAACTGCGCCAGGCCCGCCGGGTCACCGAGGCGGTCCGGGCGGCGGACGGGGGCGTGGCGCTGCTGGACGGCGCCATGGTCGGGCCGCCGTTCGCCCGCAGAGCGCGGATGACGGTGGAGCGCGGCGACGCGTGGAGCGTGCGGTTCGCCAGGTCGGCGCCGCGGAAGGCGGACGCGCTGGCGGACGCGGGGGCGGCGGACTCGGGGGTGGTGCGATGAGCGTCACCGACGACAGGGCCGTGGGCACGGCCCCGGCCGCCTCCGTCGCCGTCATCGGCACCGGCGCCATCGGCCAGGACCTGGTCTCCAAGATCCGGCGCTCGGCCGTGCTGGAGTGCGCCCTGGTGGCCGGGCGCGACCCCGAGTCCGCGGGGCTGCGGCGCGCCGCCGGGCTCGGCTGTCCGACCAGCGCGGAAGGGATCGACGCGATCCTCGCCGCGCCCCGCCCCTTCGACGTGGTCTTCGACGCCACCAACGCGCGGGCGCACGCCGAACACTGGCGACTGCTGCGGTCGTACGACACGCTGCTGATCGACCTGACCCCGAGCAAGATCGGGCAGATGGTGGTGCCGACCGTGACCGGCGTACACGCGCCGCCCGAGGGCAACGTCAGCCTGATCAGCTGCGGTGGCCAGGCCTCGATCCCGGTGGCGCACGCCCTCGCCGACCGGTTCGACGTGCGCTACTTCGAGGTCGTCTCGACCGTCGCCAGCGGCGTCGCGGGCCGGGCCACCCGGCTCAACCTGGACGAGTACGTCGCGACGACCCAGCAGGCGCTGACCGCGTTCACCGGCGTGGGCGCCACCAAGGCGATCCTCAACATCAGCCCGGCCGCGCCGCCGGCGGCGTTCCGCACCACCGTGCACGCGCTGGCGCCCGCGGCCGACGCCGAGACGGTGCGGGCCGTGGTGGCCGAAGCGGCCGAGCGGGTGAGGGAGTTCGCGCCCGGCTACCGGGTCCTCGCCTGTGACGTGCGCGGCGAGCTGATCGTCGTCTCCCTCGAAGTCGACGCCGACAGCGAGGTGCTGCCCGCCTACGCGGGAAACCTGGACATCATCGACGCGGCCGCGGTGCTGGTCGCCGAGCAGCACGCGGCCCGGCTCGCCCCGGCCGCCCAGCAGGGGGTGAGCCGGTGAACGCCGTGGTGATCCACGACCCCACACTGCGCGACGGCCAGCACGCGGTGCGCCATCAGCTCGGCGTGGACGCGCTGCGCGGCTACGCGGCGGCGGCCGACGCCGCGGGGGTCCCGGTGGTGGAGGTGGGGCACGGCAACGGCCTCGGCGCCTCCTCCCTCCAGGTCGGCCGCGCCGCCGTGCCCGACGACCTGATGCTGTCCACCGTGCGCGAGGCCCTCCAGCACAGCCGGATGGCGGTGTTCCTGCTGCCCGGCTGGGGCACCTCCGACGATCTGCGCCGGGCCCTGAGACACGGTGCGGACGTGGTGCGCGTCGGCGTGCACTGCACCGAGGGCTCCCTCGCCGAGCGGCACCTGGGCTTCCTCGCCGAGCAGGGCGCCGAGGCGCACTGCGTGCTGATGATGAGCCACATGGCCTCCCCGGCCGAACTCGCCGAGAACGCGGCCCGTGTCGTCGGCTACGGAGCCCGCGCGGTCGGCATCATGGACTCCGCGGGGCACTTCCTGCCCGACGACGTCGGCGAGCGCATCGGCGCCATCCGGGCCGCCGTCGACGTGCCGGTGATCTTCCACGGGCACAACAACCTCGGCATGGCGGTGGCGAACTCGGTCGCCGCCGCGCAGGCCGGCGCCGGGATCATCGACGGCTGCGCGCGCGGTTTCGGCGCGGGCGCCGGCAACACCCAACTCGAGGTGCTGGTACCGGTGCTGGAGCGCACCGGGTTCCACACCGGCATCGACCTGTACGCGCTGCTGGACGCCGCCGAGTTCGCCGAGCACAAGCTCATGCCGGCGCCCCCCGTCACCGGTTCGCTCAGCATCGTCAGCGGGCTGGCCGGGGTCTTCTCAGGGTTCAAGCACCAGGTCCTGGAGCAGGCCCGGCGGGCGGGCGTCGACCCCCGCGACGTCTTCTTCGAACTCGGCAGGCGACAGGCCATCGCCGGGCAGGAGGACATGATCGGGGACGTGGTCGCGGAGCTGAGCGCGCGGGAGGCGGTCGCGTGAGCGGGCCGGCGTCCCCCGTCTTCCTCACCGCCGAGGACATGACCGGCACCGAACGGCTGCTGCGGGTGGTCGACACGCTCGCCGATGCCTTCGCCGACCTGTCCGCCGGGCGCACGTCCTCTCCCCCGCGTACGGTCGTCCCGCACCGGGGCGGAGGGGAGCTGCTGGCGGCGGCCTCCGTGTGGGAGCGGCACGGCGTGGGCACGGTCAAGATCACCACGCTGACGCCGGGCAACCCCGACCGCGGCCTGCCGCTGGTCCACGGGGTCGTCGCCGTCACCGACCTGGCGACGGGCCGTATCACCGCGCTCCTGGACGGCGCCGAGCTGACCGCCGTCCGCACCGGCGCGGTCGCCGCGCTGGCCACCCGGCTGTGCGCCCCCGAGGACGCCGCCGACCTGGCCGTCCTCGGCGCCGGGGTGCAGGCACGCGCCCTGGTGCGGGCCGTGTCCGCGGTGCGCCCGCTCCGCACGGTCCGGGTGTTCTCCCGTACCCCTGAACGCACCGAGCGGTTCGCGCGGTGGGTCCGGGAGACCTCCGGCGGGGCGCTGCGGGTGACCGTGTGCGACACGGTGAGGGAGGCCGTCACCGATGCCGCCGTCATCTGCACGACGACGTCGACCGACGCACCGGAACCCCTGGTCGAGGCCGGCTGGGTGGCCCCGGGCGCCCATCTGAACGTGATCGGCGGCACCCACGAGGACGCGCTGGAGGTGGACCCGGCGCTGCTCGCGGACGCGCTGGTCGTCGTGGAGGAGCGGGCGGCCGCGCACGCGGAGGCAGGCGAGGTGCGGGCCGCGCTGGCCGCGGGCCTGATCGGCCCCGAGGCGCTGTGCGAGCTGGGCGAACTGGTCGGCGGTACGGCCGCGGCGGACGGCCGTACCTCGGTGTTCCGCGGCGTGGGTCTGGCCATCGAGGACACGGCCGCCGCGGCCGCCCTGTGCGCGGGCACCGCACGGTGACGTGCCCGGTGGTGCCGTCAGGCCGTCTCGCGGCAGCGGACCATGAAGGACCGCTCGAAGACGATGACGGTCTCCCCGGTGGACTTCGTGCCGGTCGTCTCGACGGTGACGATGCCCTGTCCCGGGCGGGACTTGGACAGCCGCTTGTCCAGGATGCGGCTCGTCGCGTACAGGGTGTCGCCGACGTACACCGGGTCCTTCAGGCGGACCCGGTCCCAGCCGAGGTTGGCCACGGCCCGCGCGGACAGCGCCTGTACGGTCATGCCGCTGACGAGGCAGATCGTGATCCCGCTGTTCACCAGGACCCGCCCGTACTCGGCCCCTTCGCCGTACGCCTTGTCGAAGTGCAGCGGGTGCTGGTTCATCGTCAGCAGCGTCAACCAGGTGTTGTCCGACTCGGTGATGGTCCGGCCGGGCCAGTGCTTGATCACCATCCCCGGCTCGAAGTCCTCGTAGTCGCCGCCGTGTTCCTCGACGTACTCGTTGTCGCCTACCTGACGCAGTGTCATCGGACCTTCTCCCGTGTGCGTTGAGGTCTTGCGGGCGCCGGTCGTGCGGCGGCGCCGCGCACACCTTAGCGGTGCGCCGCACCTCGTGATCAGAAGAAGGAAGAGAGAGGAAGTCGGATGACCGTGCTCCTGGAGGCGGACCCCTCGCCGGCGACGGGCCACCCGTGGTTCGGCCGCCACCGGCTGGCGCCCGCGGCCGGTGCGGCGACGCTCCGCGACATGCTGCGGCACGAGATACGGGACACGGGCTACTGGTACCAGACGCATCTGCCCGCCGCGCCGATCGCGCTGCCGAGCGCGTCCTACGCCGAGTTGTTCCGCGTCTCGCGGGCCCTGCTCGACCTGGTGCGCCGCACCGCCCTGGAGGCCGCGGCCACCACCGAGGGCCGACTGGCCGCGTACCGCATGCCGGACAGCGAGCGGCAGCTGTTCCTGGCCGACCGGTTCACCGAGGAGCGGTACGCGGACTGCGTGGCCCGTCCCGATGTCGTGATCGGACCGAACGGCCCGCAGTTCCTGGAGTTCAACGTCAGCGGCGCGCTCGGCGGACCGGTGGAGTTCCACTGCCGTATGGAGGTCTGGCGGCGGCTCTACACCGACGCCCGGGGGCGGTTGCCGTTCGAGTACCAGGACCCGTTCGCCGTGCGCACCGAGATGTTCCGGCACCTGTGTGCCGAGTCGGGGGTGCCGCCCCGGGTGGCGATCGCGGGCAGCGCCCGCGACCAGGGAGGCCACACGCGGTACTTCGACCTCCAGGTGGACCACTTCAACAGCCATGGCCTGCTCGCGCGCTTCTTCGAGCCGGAGGACCTGCACGAGGCATGGGACTGCCCGCCCGGACTGCGCTACCCCGTGGGGCTGCGGGACTTCACCATCCCGGACTGGGCCGAACTCGGCATCGACACCGCGCCGGTGCAGACCGCGCTGGACAACGGCTGCCTCCTGGTGGGCACCCAGACCTCCACGTTCCTGTCGAGCAAGCTGACCATGGGCATGCTGTCGGAGGGCCGCCCGTGGATGAGCGCGGCCGAACGCGCCCTCGTCGACACCTATCTGCCCTGGACCCGCGTTCTGTCCCACCGGTGGACGACCCGGGGCGGGCGCAAGGTCGACCTGGTGGAGTTCGCCGTCGCGCACCGCGAGTCGCTGGTCCTCAAGGAGAGCATCGGGATGAGCGGCCGGCAGGTCGTCATCGGCCGGCAGACCGGCCAGGCCGAGTGGGCGGCGGCGGTGACGGCGGCCGCGGAGACCGGCACCAGTGTGGTGCAGGAGTTCGTGGCGCCGCGCACCTGCCGGCTCGCGGTGGTGGCCGACGGGGTGGACGAGCCCTACGACACCGAGGTGGCCCCGGTGTTGGGACCGCTGATGTTCGGCGGCCGTCCCGCGGGCCTGTTCGCGCGGTTCTTCGGTGACGGCAGGACGGGGATCGTCAGCGTCGCGGGCGCCGGATGCTCCGACGACTGCGTGGTCGCCGTGTAGGGCGCGGCCGTCTCCGGAGGGCGGCGGCCGGCTCCAGGGGCGCGGTCCGCTCCCGGAGCACGACGGTTCCGGGATCACGATCAAATCCAGGCACGAGCAGTTCCACGCACGAGTAGTTCCAGGGGCACGACTGACAGAAGGGACACCCGTGGTTTCCACACCTGTCCGCGCACATACGCAGGGAAGGAGGAGCCGTGTCCCTCGAAGCCGCTGAGGTGGCCCACCTCCTCCTCGCACTCGTCCTCCTGCTCACCGCCGCCCACCTCGGCGGCCAGTTGTTCGCACGCCTGCGCCAGCCCCAGGTGATCGGCGAGATCGCGGGCGGCCTGGTGCTCGGGCCGACGGTGCTCGGGCAGTTCGCCCCGGGGGCATGGCACTGGCTGTTCCCGTCCTCGGGCGCCACGTCGTACGTGCTCGGCGCCTTCTACCAGCTCGGCATGCTGCTGTTGGTGTACCTGACCGGCACCGAGCTGCGCGCCCGCCGCCGGGCCGGGGGGCGGCGCACCATCGCCTACGCCGCCGTCTCCGGTCTCGCCCTGCCCTTCGCCTTCGGGCTGGCCGTCGCCTCCGCCGTGCACACCGACGGGCTGACCGGCCCCAACGGCTCGCCCGCGGCGCTCGCGCTCGTCTTCGGCATGGCCGTCGCGGTCACCAGTGTGCCCGTCATCTCGCGCATCATGCTGGACCTCGGCATCCTGCGGACCCTGTTCGCGCGGATCGTCCTGGCCGTCGCCGTGGTCGAGGACATCCTTCTCTACGTCGTCCTCGCCATCGTCCTCGGCATGGCCCAGGCCCGCGGCGCCGACGCGTACGGCCTGTGGGCGTCGTACGGCTCCGGCGAACTGCCGCCGACCGTCGCCTACTTCACCGTCGTACCCCTGCTGTTCCTCGCGCTGTCCCTGTGGCTGGGGCCCCGGGTCCTCAAGCGGCTGGCGCGGTCGCGGGCCAATGTGCTGGAGCGGCGCAGCCCGCTCGCCTTCCGGCTGGTCGTCCTCTTCCTGCTGTGCGCCGCCTGTGCCGGACTCGGCATCGACCCGATCTTCGGCGCGCTCGTGGCGGGCATGTGCGCGGCGGGCGCCTCCGGGGCCGGGGCGGAGCGGCCCGAGGAGACCCTGCGCCAGGTCTCGCTCGGCTTCTTCGTGCCTATCTACTTCGCGATCGTCGGCATCAAGCTGGATCTGGTGCGTCACTTCGACCCGGTGTTCTTCTGCTGGTTCCTGGCGCTGGCCTGCCTGGTGAAGTCGGCGAGCGTGTGGCTCGGGGCGCGGCTGGCGGGAGAGACCTCCGCGGCGGCCGGGAACCTCGCGGTCGCGATGAACGCCCGCGGCGGTCCGGGCATCGTGCTCGCGTCCGTGGCGTTCGGCGCGCGGATCATCAACGAGAACTTCTTCACCTCGCTCGTGCTGCTGTCGATCGTCACCTCCCAGTTCGCGGGCTTCTGGCTGGGCCGGATCGTGGCCGGGGGGAAGCCGCTCATGCCGGGTGCCGCCGAGGAGGACCCGGGGGCCGCGGTGGACCGGGAACCGCTGGTGGAGGACGTCCGGTGAAGATCTATCTCGTGCGCCACGGTCAGTCGCTGGGGCAGGGGGCCGGCCAGGGGCGTCGGGGGCGCGACACGGGTCTCAGCCCGCTCGGGCACAGCCAGGCCGGTCATCTGGCGCGGTGGCTCGCGGACGACGGGCGCCTCGACGGCGACACGTCGCTCACCGTGGGCAGCCTGGTGACCAGCCCGCTGGCGCGGGCCCGCGAGACGGCCGAGCACCTGCGCGCATCGCTGAGCCTGCCGGCCGAGGTCCAACCCACGCTCGCCGAGGCCGACTTCCCCGTCCCGCCCGAACTCCCCTCGTCCGCCGCACCGTTCACCAAGCGGCGCGGCAGGCTCCTCTCCGAGCGCTATCTGGACTTCCGCTCCCAGGCGCGCACCGCGCTGGTCGAACTCACCCGCCGCGCCGAGGAGTCGGGCCGACCGGTCCTCGCGGTGGCCCACGGCGGACTGATCAGCACGGTGGTCCGGGCGGTCGCGGAATCCGACACCTTCTGCCTCAAGCTCTACCACTGCGGGATCACCGCGCTCGAATGGTCCGACGGCCGCTGGCGCCTCGCCCATGTCAATCTGTGGGACCACCTGCCGGTGCCGCTGCGCACGACATGAGTCAGGGCACCGGCTCGCCCGGGGCGGACGTGCCCGCTCCGGGGTCGGTGGTGCGCCCGCACCCCGGCCGCGCCGCGTCACCGGGCGGGTCGGGCAGCGACTCTGCCCGCGCGTTGCCCTTTTCGCCCTGTTCGCCGGGACCGTCCCTGTCGTACACCGGAAGGACGGGTCCGGTCCCGGCGTGGTGAGGAGAGTTGTGCACGGGCACAGGAAGCGGCACGAGAATCCCACGGCGGCGGGCACGTCCCGGTCCGCCCCGGCTCGGGCGGCGGACCCGCGGCGTCCCGGGCGGGAGGCCGCGCCGCGGCCGGACGCGCTGGCGTCCCTGCAACGGCTGGTCGGCAACGCCGCGGTCGCCGAGATGCTGGGCCGCGCGGAACAGTCCGAGGCGGCGCAACGGCGGTCCGCGTCGGTGCGCGGGGTGCTGCGGTCCCCCGGCCGCCCCCTGGACGACGCGGTGCGCGGCGACATGGAGTCCAGGCTGGGCGCGGACTTCTCCGACGTACGGGTGCACACCGACCACGCGGCGCACGAGTCCGCGGCGTCGGTCGCCGCCGAGGCGTACACCTCCGGCTCCCACATCGTCTTCGGGCGGGGCCGCTACGACCCGGCGTCCGACGCGGGCCGCACCGTGCTCGCCCATGAGCTGACGCACGTCGTCCAGCAGCGACGGGGCCCGGTCGCCGGCACGGACACCGGGGGCGGACTCGCCGTCAGTGATCCGTCGGACCGGTTCGAGCGGGAGGCGGAACGGGTGGCTCGGCGGGTGACGGGTGGTGGGACGGCAGGGGGGACGGCCGGCGCGGCGGCCGACGCCACGGCTCCGGCGGCGTCCCCCGGCCCCGGGTTGCCCGTCGCCCGTCTGATGTCGGTCGAGGAATTCCGGCGCAGCACCGCCGTCGGCCGCTTCCAGAAGCGCGGTTCGTCGGTCGACCAGGTCGAGAAGGCGCTCGCGGACTGCCACAAGGAGAAGCTGGACGACTTCGGGGCCAGGGCCCGGCAGCTCACGGAGCTGGTGCGGATCGCCGGGGGATACGGCGACCAGTCGAAATCGGGCCGGCACCAGGACGTGGTGCGGCAACTGCTCGCCGAGGGCGAGGCGGAAGCCGCGATCTACCGGCAGCTGGCGGACGCCGGACAGGAGCGGGACGCGCTGGCGAAGGCGCGGGGTTTCCTGGCCGCGCAGGAGGCCGTCCTGCGGCGGATCCACACCGCCGGCCTGGACAGCGCCAGCGACATGGCTCTGGTCAACGTCTATCTCCAGACCTCGCTGAACCAGGCCGTCAATCAGCTGACGGCGGCCCAGAAGAGCACCCTGGTCGAGGACGATCTGCACCTGCTCGCCGGCATCCAGGCGGACACCGAGGCTCCGCAGGCCACCCGGGACGTCCTCGGTGACCTGCTGGCGCACCGCGACATCGTCCACTTCACGACGGGAATGCCGGGAACATCGCTGTCCCCCGCGGGAACCCCCGAGAAATACACCCTGAAGCACATGATGTCCCAGCCGGCGGGCGCCACCGAGCGGCTCGGCTCGCTCGCCCATGAACTCACCCACGTGGACGCCGGCGAGTCCTACGACAACACCCCGGTCCTGCTGCTCCTGCGGCAGGACCTCGGCGATGCCGAGATCCGGGAACTGGCCAGGGAACGCAGCGCCCGGGTCCGGTCCCTGGAGGGCCTCCTGGAGCGATCGGCGACGCTCGACGCCGAACAGCGAGCCCTCTTCGCGGCCAAGCTCCGCTACGCCACCGACCCGGCCAAGGGCGTCGGCCGCTACGCCGCGATGTTCAGGACGAGCGGCAAGATCGACGAGGACACCCACCGGCGCCTCCAGGAGATCGAGAACCTGAGCAAACCGCACAGCTCCGTCCTCGTGGAGTACGACACCGTCGTCACCCAGCTCCTCGTCTACCTGCACCGCTGGGGAATCGCCCAGGAGGACCCGCTGCACGCGGCGGTCGCCCGCCTGGCGGACGAGCTGAGGACGGAGCGGAGATCCGCGGCCGCCGGCTCCTGAGCCGCGCGTCCTCCACTCGGGCGAACGGCCGGCCGTGCCACCCCGCCTGCGACGCGGCCCCGCCGGCGGAGGACCCTTCCGCCGAGGCGCCGGCGCCCACGGCACGCCCCCGCACCGCCACCGCTTCGGCGATCCGGAGCCCGACCCGGTCGGTAGGGTCCGCGGCCCGGACCGGCGGCCGGTCCCCCGGGCGCGGGTGACCTTGCCGGGCCCCGGCGGCCACCGGCTGGTGGCCACGGTGACGAACGCCCGGGGCGAGTACGCCGCGACCGCCCTCCCGAGGACCGGCCACGCGTCGCGGCGGCCCTGCCGGGCCGGCAGCCGGCAGACCGGCGGCGGCTGCGCGCGGGCGGCTTCGTACGCGCGCGACTTCCGGCCGCGGGACCGGGCGGTACACGCGGCCGGTCACGCGTCGGCACGGTCCCGACGGCGGCCGACCCGGGCGGGGCTCACGTCCTGGGCCACGGCCGACCGGTGATCCGCTCCACGCTCGTGTTGAACCGCTGGAGGTAGCGGGCGAAGTTCTCCACGTCCTCGGCCGACCAGTCCTCGAAGACCCGGTCCAGGTCCTTGACGTGCAGGTCGCGTTCCTCCAGCAGCCTCCGCTCGCCCTCCTCGGTCAGCCGGAACTTGCGCGCCATGCCGCCCTCGGGGTCGGGGATCCGCTCCAGGAGCCCGGCCCGCATCGCGTGCGCGGTCTGCCGGTTGACGGTGGAGGCGTCGAGCTGGAAGGCATCGCTGAGCTGCCCGATCGACATCGGTCCCTGAACGTGGATCCGGCTGAGCATGATGTACGCGCTCCGCTCCAGCCGGCCCTCGTGGTGCCGGCGGGTGGTACTGCTCAGCTGGTGCCGCCCGAGCACCATGTGCTCGAACTCGACCAGATGCGACGGCTTCCCCATGTACTGCCTCCTTCGGAAGTCGACCGTATCTCAGGGCCCCGCGGCACAGGCGTCCCGTCCCGGCCCTCCCCGCCACCCCGCTGTCACGCACAGGCGACGTGCATGACGCATCCGATATGGATAATGCATACGATGTGCATCATGCACAGCCTTGGGGTGTGCATGCCCCGGACGACCGGACGAAACGAGGAGTCACCCATGGAAGCCCCGCAGCCGAGCCGCGGAACGGGCGGTATCGTCACCGCCCTGGCGCTCGCCGGAACCGTCGCCGCGATCATGCAGACCCTGGTGACCCCGCTCATCGCCGAGCTGCCGCAGATCCTGCACACCTCCTCGTCGAACGCGGCCTGGGTGGTCACGGTCACCCTGCTCGTCGGCGGGGTCTGCGTGCCGGTGTCCGGACGCCTCGGCGACCTCGTGGGCAAGCGGCGCATGATGCTGATCTGCGTGGTGCCGCTGGTGATCGGCTCGGTGGTGTGCGCCCTGTCCACGTCCGTCGTGCCGATGATCACGGGACGCGGCCTGCAAGGCATGGGCATGGGCATGATCCCGCTGGGCATCGCACTGCTGCGGGACGTGCTCCCGGTCGAGAAGCTCAGCGGCTCCATCGCCCTGGTCAGCGCGTCCATGGGCATCGGCGGCGCGATCGGGCTGCCCCTCGCCGCCGCGGTCGCGCAGTACGCCGACTGGCAGCAGCTGTTCTGGGGCTCGGCCGTCCTCGCGCTGCTCGTCGGCGTGCTGATCCTCGTCGTCGTACCGGACGTCCCCGCCGCCGCCAAGGGACAGCGCTTCGACGCGCCCGGCGCGCTCGGACTCGCCGTCGGCCTGGTCGCGCTGCTGCTGGCGATCTCCAAGGGCGCCGACTGGGGCTGGGCCTCGGGCACCACGCTCGGGCTGTTCGCGGTCGCCGTCGTCGCCCTGCCCGCCTGGGGCTTCTGGGAACTGCGCACCCGCGACCCGCTGATCGACCTGCGCACCACGGCCCGCCCGCGGGTGCTGATCACCAACGCCGCGTCGGTCCTCATCGGCGTCGGCATGTACTCCTTCATGCTGATCGCGCCGCAGGTGCTGCAGTTCCCGAAGGCCACCGGCTTCGGCCTCGGCCAGTCGATGCTCGCGGCGGGCCTGTGGATCGCGCCCGGCGGCATCATGATGATGCTCGTCTCCCCGCTCGGCGGAAAGCTGATCAACGCGCGCGGCCCGAAGGTCGCGCTCGTCTGCGGCGCCCTGGTGATCGCGGTGGGCTACGCGCTCGCGCTGCCGCTCATGGGAACGGCCTGGGGCGTCATGCTCGCCGGCATCGTCATCAACAGCGGCGTCGCCCTCGCCTACGGCTCCATGCCCGCGCTCATCATGAGCTCGGTGCCGGTCTCCGAGACCGCCGCGGCCAACGGCTTCAACACCCTGATGCGCTCGCTCGGCACCACGATCGGCTCGGCCGTGATCGGCGTCGTCCTGGCCCACATGACCATCAGCCTGGGCGGCTACACCCTCGCCTCCGAGGACGGCTTCCGCACCGGCCTCCTGATCGGCTGCGGCGTCGCCGTCCTCTCCGCCGCGGTCGCCTCGCTCATCCCGTCGCCGCGCAGGGCGCCCGAGACGGCCGACCCGCGGCCGGCCGAGGCCGACCGGGCACCGGCCCGCCCCTGAGGCGACGGTGCGCCCGGCCCCCGCGGACCGGGCGCACCACGCCGGCACCCCGCGGGCTCAGCCGTCGGAAGTCGGGGAGCGTGCCCCCGAGCGCGGTATGAGCGGCACCCTGGAGGAGAGGGTGCGGCGCGGGAGAGGAGGCGTGATGCGGACCAGCGACGAGATCTACCACCGGGTCCGCTGGGACCCGCGGTTCGACCCGGCCCGGTTCGTGCTGGGGATCAGCGAACGCGGAGACGGCTGCACACGTGTTCCGCTGCCCTGCTTCGTCCCCGGGGGCGACATCCCGTGGCACCGGGTGGTGTTCATCGAGGCCGACGGCGAGGTGGTCTGGGACCGGGCCACGGGGGTGGACCGCGTCGGCACCTCGGACGCCGGCCGGATACGGAACCCGCGCGCGGACCCGGGCGGCAGCGGCGAGCCCCTCGGCGTCCTCGACGTGTCCCCGACGCCCCGTACGGCGCTGGCCTGGATCCCGCCCGCGGAGCTGTGGCCGCCGATCCAGGACATCCGCCAGGAGTACGATCCGCAGATCCACCGGTGGCCGCCGCACGTCAACGTGCTCTTCGGCTTCGTACCGGAGTGCGACTTCGGGCGTGCCGCCCCCCTGCTCGCCGCGGCCACGGCCGGGACGCCGGTCTTCACCGCCCGGCTGGACGGCGTGCGCGCCTTCCGGCACAGGGCGTACTCCACCGTCTGGCTCGACCCGGCGGCGGCCGGCGCGGAGCCCTGGACAGCCCTGCACCACGCGCTGCGCCGGCGGTTCCCGCGTTGCCACGGGCCCGCCGGGCGCTTCACCCCGCATCTGTCCCTGGGCCGGACCCGGGAGCCACGGCGCGTCAGCGCCGACTGCGCCGACCGCCTCGACGCCATGACCGCGACCGTCTGGGAACTCGTCCTGCTCGCACGGCGCGGCGACGGCCCGATGCGTCCCCGGGCCACGGTCGCCCTGCGCACGGGCGACCTCCGCCGGCTCCCCGAACCCGGCCCCGGAGCACCGGGCCCGGAGGACACGGCATGGCTCTTCGAGATCACCGACAGGTGAGGTCACGGCCGTCGCGGCAGTCCCCGGCACCCCATCCGGGCACCCCACCGCGGCACACGTCCCGGTGGCGCGGCGAGCGGGAGGACACCGGGACCTGCGGCTGGGCGCGGTGCGGCCATGGTCGATCACGCGTCGGTCGCCGGGCCGTCCACCGGATCCGCGATCTCGCGCGGTCCGAGGCCCAGCGGCCGGTGGGCGAGCGCCCCCGGCAGCCGCTCCGCGTCCGGCGCCGCATGGGCCCGGTACCCGGCCGCGGTCCGCGCGGACGGCCACACGAGGCCGACCTCGTCGTGGTGGTGCGGCGTGCGGACGCTCACGCGGGCCGGCTCGGCCACCCGCCCCACGGTCAGGGACCCTTCCACGTCACCGGCCTTGCGGCATGACGCCACGTGAGGGTCGAGCGGGTCAGCGCCTCGAAGGCTCCTCTCGCGCCGGTGCCGGGGGTTCAGTGCTTGTGCATGGTCCGTGCCATGCGGACGAGTTCGTCGGTTCCGGCCACGTCGATCTCGACGTCGAGAACGGTGCAGACGCGCCCGACGAGGAAGTAAAAGCCCACCAGGACGAGGGCCTCGACGATCTGTTCCGAGGTGTAGTGGGCGCTCACGGCCGTGTGGAGCGCCTCGTCCACGAGAGGCCCGGCGGCCGCGGCCGCCCCGAAGTTCAGCAGCGCCCGCTGGGCGGGGGTGAAGACGTCCGCGTCGTACCGCCGTTGGCGCAGCGCCGCGCGCTGGTCGTCCGTGACACCCGCGGCGCGGGAGATGGGCACGTGCTGCGCCCACTCGTACTCGGCCTCGAACGTGGTGCCGTAGGTGAGGATGAGCAGTTCGCGGTCCATCGCGCTGAGGCTGGTGTCGGCGAAGAGCGCGGCGTTCAGCCGGGCTATCTGGATGACCGACCGGGGCGCGTGACCGAGGATGCGGTACAGGTTGATGACGCGCCCCTGGCTGAGGCTGCGCAGGACTTCGGGCAGGGCCTCGTCGTCGAGGCAGGGGATACGGGACATGGGTCCGACTCTCCTTGGAACGGGCCGGGGCGCGAGGACCGGCACGGGTGGCGGTGGGGCGGGGCACCCGCCGGTGGGCGAGGCGGGGCGGGGCGCGCGGGGGCGTCAGGACGATGCCGGGTCCTCGTCCCAGCAGGGGCGGGACGAGCCTCGGGGCACCAGGAGCGGGCCGCGCCAGGCGGGCGGGGTCTCGCTGAGGCTGACGGGCGGGGCGACGAGGGAGAGGTCGCCGAGGGGGGTGGGCCGGGTGAGGCGGCGGGGCTCCGGCAGCGGGGTCGGGGGCAGGAGCCGTTCGCACTCCTCGCGGGTGAACGTGCCCAGCTGCCAGGCCCAGTTGGCGACGCCGGCGAGGGAGACGCGCACCTGGTAGCTGCCGCCCTCGTGGGCGCGCCGCAGGACCGCGCTCATCACGCCGGCGGCGGCGAGATGGGCGGCGAGGTAGTCGTTGAGCATGCGGCCGGGCGGCAACCGGGGCCGTCCGTCCTGCCGTTCGCTCCAGTTGACGCCGGTCAGGGCCTGGGCGTGCTGGTCGAAGCCGCCCCGGTCCTGCCAGGGGCCGCTGTGGCCGTAGGCGCGGACGGAGACATGGATGATGCCGGGCGAGATCTCGGCACACTCCTCGGGGCCGAGTCCGAGCCGGGCCATCTTGGCGGGCCGGTGGTTGTGCACGAAGACGTCCGCGGTGCGCAGCAGTTCGTCGAAGACGCGCCGGCCCTCGCCGCCGGTGTCCAGGGCGAGGCGGGCGGAGCGCAGGCCCACGCCCGTCTCGTTCCAGCACAGGTCGTGGTCGAAGGCGTTCGGTTCGCACACGTGCAGCACGTCGGCGCCCTGTTCGGCGAGGACACGGCCGGTGGCGGTGCCCGCGAAGACGTGGGTGAACTGAAGGGAGCGCAACGCGGACAGCGGCTGGGCCGCGGCCGGCAGCGGCCGTGGCGGGGCGTCGCCCACCCGCTCGACGGACACGAGGGGTTCGGCGAGTACGGCCCGGCCCTGGGGGTGGGCGAGGAACTCCTCCCTGCTGCGGACGATCGCCAGGGGGACGCCCCGGTCGGCCGCCGCCTCCTCCAGGTCCCAGGAGACCCATCGGGCGACGGCCGCGCCGATGCGCTCGCGGGTGTGCGCGGTGCCGAGCAGGTCGAGGAAGGCGTCCCGGGTGCTCGGGTAGCAGGCGATCGGGATGGCCCAGCGGTCGTCCGCGGTGCGGTACAGGTCCCACAGGGCGGGGGCCGGGGAGCCGTCGAGCCCGAGGACGCTGCCCATGTTGGAGCCGTAGCCGTTCAGGGTGTTGCCGCCGCCGAGGTAGGGCGTCAACTGGTGCATCGCCTGCCCGAGGTCCAGTCCCAGCCGCTGCGTGCGGCCCGTCGCGGCGTGCCAGATCTGTGCCGCGCCGACGGCGGCGGACAGCAGGGCCATGCCCATCGCCGAGCCGAGCCGGATGGTGGACGGCACCAGCGGATCGTGTCCACGCACGACGAGTTCGCTGACCGCGTCGTCGCGCGAGAGACCCAGCGCCTTCAGAGTCCTGTCTAATTCACCGACCAGATCGAATTCGTTTTCCTCCATACCGGGAAACATGACACCGATGTGGTGGTGCCAAACCGGTCGAGCGCTTATTTCGTTTGATGGCGAAGGCGGTGCGACCGAAAGCCGGACCGCCATCAGCCGACTATCAGTTCATTATCAGGAAGGGCTGGTTCCGTTGGACTGAAGCAGTCGATTCGCAGAGAGGCGGTGACGTGGGTGTCGCAAGGTTTTCCCGCCGTGGGGGAGCTGAATCTCCTGCCCGATCACGAGCGCCGGGAACTCATCGAGGACCTGGTGGTCGAGGAGTTCAGGAGCGCCCTTTTCATGACCGACAGCGAGGTGTTCTCGCTGGACGTGGGCTTCTTCGACCTGGGACTCACCTCGCTGCGGCTCAGCGAGGTGAAGCTTTCCCTGGAGCGGAAGCTGGGGCGTGAGATTTCGACTGCCGCCCTTTTCGGCCATCCGACCGCCGGGCAGTTGATAGAGCATCTTTGCGCGCGATCCGTTTCCTGAACGGGGGAATAAATGTCGGACACACCGCATCCCGCGGCGGCCGACCTGGCCGCCGTACTCGCTGAACTGCGACGCACGGAAGAAGCGCTCGCCGCCAACGAGGAGGCGCTCGCCACCCTTGAGAAGGAGAAATACGGACCCATCGCCGTCGTCGGCATGGGGCTGCGCATTCCGGGCGGGAACGACGACGCCGACATTTTCGCCGAGTTCCTGCGCGAGGGCCGTTCGGGCATCGGGCCCCTGCCGGCCGGCGAGCGCCGTCAGATGGCCCCGGACGCCGCGGCCGCCGGCATCCCGGAGGCCGAGCACGCCGTCCCGGACGGGGAGGGGGACGGCGACTGGCCGCGCGGCGGTTTCGTACGCGACGTCGACCGGTTCGACGCCGCCTTCTTCTCGATCTCGCCCAAAGGGGCCCCCTACATCGACCCCCAGCAGCGGCCGGCCCCCCAGACGGCCTGGGAGGCGCTGGAGCACGCCGGGATCGACCCGACCTCGCTGCGGCACGGCGACACGGGCGTGTCCATGGGCGTCACCACCCTCGACCACGCCTTCGAGTCCGCCGGTCTCGCCCCCGCGGACCTCGACGGCCACCTCGCGCCCGGCCTGAGCCACAGCGCGGTCTCGGGCCGGCTGTCGTTCTTCCTCGGACCGCACGGGCCGTGCATGACCGTCGACACCACCTGCTCCTCGTCGCCGACCGCCACCCACCTGGCCCACGAACGGGCCGGCGGCTGCGCCCGCGCCGAGGGCCGCGGGGTGCTGGTCCTCAAGCGGCTGTCCGACGCGCTGCGGGACGGCGACACGGTGCACGCCGTGATCCGGGGCTCGGCGGTCGGCCAGGACGGCGAGAGCGCGGGCCTGGTGGCCCCCAACGGCGCCGCCCAGGAACAGGTCATGCGCTCCGCCCTGGCCCGGTGCCGCCCGACGCCCGGCGACATCCAGTACGTCGAGGCCCATCGCGCAGCGCGGCGTAGCGCTGCGGATCGGCGCGCAGCGCGGCACGCTCGTCGTCGCCGAGGGCCTGGTCCTGACGCGGGAGCAGGTAGTTGGCGGAGCGCTGGAACACCGTCAGCCGCTCGGTGGTCCCCGCGATGGCGGGCACCAGCCGGACGGCGCCGGCCGCGCTGCCGACGCGGGCGACCCGCTTGCCGGTCAGGTCCAGCGTCTCGGGCCGGCGCGCCGTGTGCGCCTGGGTTCCGGCGAAGTCGTCCGCGCCCTCGATGCGCGCCCAGGCCGGCCGGTCCAGCCGTCCCCACGCCGTGACCATGACGCGCGCCCGCAGCCGCGCGAGGTGCGCAGGAGCCGGCGGCCGTCCTCGTCCGACCACGCGGCCTGGGTGACCTCCGTGCCGAAGCGGATGTGCTCCGCCAGTCCCCGGCTCGTGGCGAACCGTTCGAGGTTGCGCAGGATCTCCGGCTGCCCGGCGTACTCGTCCACAGTCCCTTCGTCGTCCTTTCGTTCGCCGTCCACCTTGGACAGCGCTGCTGATCGACGACTGAAGGGAAACTGGTGAATCGGAAGGAAATAACGCCTTAGGAGCAACGTAAAAAGAAAGAGAAAAGGGAGATTCACTCCTCTGCGACTGCAAAGAGGAGGGGCGCAGAGGGCTACTTTCCCGCTGGGAGCGAGTATGCGCGTGAAATATTCTGGCGCGGTGCGCTGACGCGCCGCTGACGCGGCACCGGATTCACGGACCCGGGCGGTGTCTCTCGGGCACGGCACGGGACGAGGCCGCGGCAGGACGCCCCCGGCGGATTCCGGGCGTTCTGCCGCGGCCTCGTCCCGTCGAGGCGCCCGACCCTAGGCGGGCACGGCCGCGTCCAGCGAGGGCGCCTGGTTGAGGATCTCCCGCAGCCGTTCGCGCAGCTTGAGCGAGGGCTCCATGCCCAGCTCGCTCGCGAGCCTGCGCCGTGTGCTGTTGAAGGTCTCCACGGCCTCGGCCTGCCGTCCGGTCCGGTACAGGGCCAGCATGAGCATCTCGGTCAGCCGCTCGCGCCAGGGATGGATGGAGCGCATGCGCTTCAGCTCACTGATGATGTGCACCGGGTCGGTGAGCTGGATCTCCAGCCAGAGCTTGTCCTCGACGGCGCACAGCTGCTCCTCCTCCAGGGCCAGCGCCACGCTCTGCGACATCGGACCCTGGCTGACGTCCTGGAAGGGCGCGCCGCGCCAGAGCGCCAGTGCCTCGCCGAGCAGCCGGTGCGCCTCGTCGGGGCTGTGCCGCGCGCTGGCGCGGGCCTGGCCGACCAGCCGGCGGAAGGCCGCGGCGTCGGTCTCCTGGCCGCCCAGCTCCAGGACGTATCCCGACGAGCGGGTGAGCAGTTCGGGTGCGTGGCCGTGCGGGCAGGCCAGTTGCTGCAGGGTCCGGCGTAACCGGTAGACGTGGGCCTGCAGCGAGTTCTCGAAGGTGGGCGGCGGGTTCTCCCCCCACAGTTCGGTGTACAGCTGCTCGGCGGCCAGCGGGCGGCCGGGGCTCACCAGCAGCGCAGCCAGCAGGGTGCGCTGCCGGCTCCCGCCCACGGTGTGCGTACGGCCGCCCGCGCGCACCTCGAGCGGCCCCAGGAACATGAAGGCCGGAGCGGTACCGGAAGCGGCCGGCACCTGGGAGCCGGACGGCAGTCTCATACCGTTGTTCGAGTGCTCATCCTCGAACCGCGAATAATTGATCACTTTTTCTCCCCTGTAGCGCGCGGTTCCTTTTATTGACTACTGACATGTTCGCAACCGCAAGTACCGAGGATGATTTGTCGTCGCTTCCAGGCCAGTGCGCGCCTCTTGCAGCGAAGCCGGTTTTCGATGTTTATGTCGGGACGAATCGGCGCAACTCAGGCAGCAAGCGCGTCGCGCCGACCACGCCCCCGTGCGATTTATCGAGCCTAGCCATGGCCGATTCGGACGACGCATTAAAGGTTTTCGGATTACCCCGCGGGTAATTGATACGACGGGGCGGGCGACCGGTATGCCGCCGACTGCCTCGCCACCCGCACCGGCCGCCCTTCTTTCATCGGTCCATCAGGAATCTGTCAGGAACGCCGGGTTGGATCGACGGGACCGCTGACCACGATCCGGGAAAGAGGTGCGCGATGGGGGCAGCCCGTCAGCCGCTCCGCGTGGGGGTGCTGTTGCCGACCCGGGAGCAGGCGATCCTCGGCGAGTACGGCGTGTCGCCCCTCCTGGACTTCGCGCGACGGGCCGAGGGCCTCGGCTTCGACTCCCTGTGGACGGGCGACTCGCTCACCGCGCGCCCGCGGCTCGACCCGCTGGTGACGCTGTCCGCCGTGGGCGCCGTGACCCGCCGCGTGCTCCTGGGCACCGCGGCCCTGACACCCGCGCTGCGGCACCCGCTCGTGGCGGCGAACATGGTCAGCAGCCTGGACCACGTCAGCTCCGGCCGGCTCGTGCTGGGGGTGGGTGTGGGTTTCCCGGCGCCGGAGACCGACGAGGAACTGGCCGCCGTCGGCGCCGGGGCGGGCGACCGGGCGGTCCGGCTGGACGAGATCACCGAGCTGTGGCGCACGGCCTGGAGCAGTACCCGGCCCGGTGCGCCGAACCGCTTCGCCGGCCGGCACTGGCGGGCGGAGGGCCTCGACCGGCTGGTCTGCCCCGCCGTACCCGACGGACCGCCGCTGTGGCTCGCCGCCGACGACACCGTCCGGACGCTGGGGCGGGCGGCCCGCCGCTACGACGGCTGGCTGCCCTTCCTCACCTCGGCCGAGGCGTACGCCGGTGCCCGGCGGCGCCTGGAGGACCTGTGCCGGCGCGCGGGACGGCCGGCCGGCGCGGTCACCCCGGCCCTGTACCTGACGATCACGGTCGGCCCGGACGAGCAGCGGGCCAGGGTCGAGCTGGACGACTACCTGGAGCTCTGCTACGGCCGCACGCTGGAGCAGATGTCCGCCATCCGGACCTATGCCTGGGGCCCGAGCGAGTACTGCGCGCAGCGCCTCGCCGACTACGTGCGGGCGGGCGCCCGCCACATCGTGCTCCGCATCGGATCGCTGCGGCCGGAGACCCACCTGCGGGAGTTCGCGGACGTCCTGGTGTCCAGGGCACGCCAGACGGATCAGGAGAGCCCATGACGACCGAAACGACCCGGCGCGCCCGCCGGTTCACCGGCTCCGGAGCCGATCCGAACGCCGATCACCAGGTGTTCCTCTTCCCGCACGCCGGCGGCACGGCCCCCCGCCTACCAGGCCTGGGCCGCCACCCTGCCCTCCACCATGGAGGTACGCACCCCGCAACTGCCCGGACGTCAGGAGCGCCTCGGCGAGGAGCCCTTCACCGATGTGACGCCCCTGGTGGACGCGCTGCTGACGGCGTTCGAGGCCGAACTCGACGGCCGCCCGTATCCGTTGCTCGGCCACAGCCTCGGCGCTCTGCTCGCCTACCGCCTGTCCGTGGCCGCCGCGGCCGACGGCCTGCCGGCGCCCGCGCTGCTGGGCGTCTCGGCCTGGGCCCCGGCGCTGGAACCGGCCGCCGGCCTCGCCCGGGTCGCCACCATGTCGGACGACGAACTCCTCGCCCGGGTGGCCCGGCTCGGGCTGGTGCCGGAGGGGACGGCCCCCGACGCGGCCACCCTGGCCTCGATCATGCCGGCGCTGCGCGCGGACTTCCTGGCCGCCGGCAGCCTGCGCGAGGACGGCGAACCGGCACCCTGCCCGGTCGCGGCCTACTGCGGCACCGCCGACCCGATCGTGGCCCCCGGTGCCATGGCCGCCTGGGCGGACCACTGCACCGACTTCCTCGGCGCGACCGAGTTCCCGGGCGGCCACTTCTACCTCTTCGAGCACGCCGCGGCGGTCCACCACGGTCTGGAACGCCACCTGCGCCGCCTGACCACCCGGTCATGAGCGCCCGCCCGTTCGCGGGGAGGGCCGGCAGGCGCGCGGCGCGACCTCGCGGCCGAGGACGGCCAGGGCGTCGCGCGCCGGGGCGAGGCGGACTCCGGCGGCCGGTTCCGTCGCCCGGTCACGGGCCGAGGTGGGCGGTGAGCGTCACCGGGTCGAGGACGGCGACGCCGGCCTCCGGCTGATCTCCGCGAGCCGCCGCGCCTGTTCGCGGTCGCAGGGGTGGCCGCCGTCGCGTCCGGGGGGCGCGGCGGTGTTCCGTCGGCGCACCGGAAAAGCGGGCTCACCGGCCCGAGGGGCCGAGAAACGGCACCGGACGGATATCTTCCAGCGGCCTCTTCGAATCGACGGGCCGGCTGTCCGTTATTCGAGGCACGCCGCGGCTCCTTCATTCGCACGGAAGACCCGCCTTGATCCATATCCGGTGTTCGTGATCCCTTTGATCACCGGCCTCGACCGGCGCCGCGCCGACGCCTTGCCCGGCGGGTTCGTGTCCCCGGCATATTCGGTGCGCGCCGACCCGCCGTGACCAGCAAGATCCCTATTTACAGCCGGAGTTCCAGCTTGTCATCCTCGCACCACGGCCGTTACCTTCGTCAGCAAGGCGGAACGGCATTGGGGATGCGTTGCGCCACGGGGGAAGGCACGAGATTGGAAAATCAACGCGTCACCCGGGAAGGCACGAGAAAGCCGAGGTCCACTGCCGACGCCGGGGGGCGGGCGGCATGACGACGGAGTTGACTCGCGGCCCCCTGTCCGATGCCCGTACCCGGCTCGTCGTGGTGGACGATCACAACCTGTTCCGCACCGGTCTGGTCTCCCTCCTCACCTCGGTTCCGACTTTCGTCGTGGAGGCCGAGGGATCGACCGGCGCCGAGGCGGTCGTCCTGTGCCGGCTGCTCCATCCGGACGTTCTGATCCTCGATATCGAGGTGCCCGGTTCCGATCCGCACGAAATGCTGATCGACATCCACAAGGACAGCCCGGACACCAAAGTGATCATCCTGAGCATGCACGACGACGGTGCGCGGATCCGCGAACTGATAGCCGACGGTGTGTCCGGCTTCCTGCACAAGTCGGTCGACTACCCGGCACTGAGAACGGCGATCGACTCCGTGCTGATGAACTCGAACCAGCTCATCATCCATCTCCCGCAGAGGTCGCTGTTCGCGGACGACCGGGCCGGGTCCAAGCCGTCCGGTCTGATGTCGACCCGTGAGCTGGAAGTCCTCTCCATCCTCGCCGAGGGCATGAGCAACGCCGAACTCGCCCGACGGCTGTTCATCAGCGTGAGCACGGTCAAGCGTCACCTCACCAACATCTACCGCAAGCTCGGCGCGGTCTCCCGGGTCGACGCGCTGCGGCGGGCCGAGGCGGCGGGCATGCTGCCCGGACGCCCTGTGGACGACCGGTCTCCTACTTCAGGCTCGCCGCCACGTCCGCGACCAGTTCGCTCACGTCCGTACGACCGGTGGCATGAGACGTCATGAGGCGGGTCGCTCCGGCCGGCAGGGGATGAAGGGTCCAGCGCTTTCGCAGCCGGTCCGTCGCGGCAGGCGGTAGCTCGACGAAGACCGCGTTGGACTGCACCGGGTGGGCCGGCCGGACTCCGGGGATCGCCCCCAGGTCCGCCACGAGGCGGGTGGCCATGCTGTTCGCGTGCCGCGCGTTGTCCAGCCAGAGGCCGCCGTCGAGCAGCGCGTTGACCTGCACGGCGAGGTAGCGCATCTTGGACGCCAACTGCCCCTGCTGCCTGCGCAGGTAGGGCGCCCGCTCGGCGATGCCGGACGTCATCAGGAGCAGCGCGTCGGCGCCCAGCGCCCCGTTCTTGGTGAAGCCGAAGCTCAGCGCGTCGGCGAAGCGGGCGATGTCCGCCACCGTGCAGCCCAGATGGGCCACGGCGTTGGCGAGGCGTGCCCCGTCCAGGTAGACGCGGAGCCCCTTGCGGTCGCAGAGTTCCCGCAGCGCCGCGAGCTCCTCCAGTGTGTAACAGGTCCCCAGCTCGGTGACCTGGGTGAGCGCCACCACCGAAGGGCGCGGCGTCCGTACGTCCGTGCACCGCCCCAGCACGGCCTCGATCGCCGCCGGGGTGAGCTTGCCGTCCGGTGCCGGCGCGAGCAGGAGTTTCCTGCCCAGCATCGCCTCCACCGCCCCGCATTCGTCCACCGCGCAGTGGGCGTTGTCGGCGCAGACGATCGCGTCACCCGGACCGAGCAGGACGGAGAGGCCGAGGACGTTCGCGGCCGTGCCGTCGAAGACCAGCAGGGGAACCGCCGTCGGCCCGGCCAGCTCGCGCAGGCCCGCCTCGGCCGCCGCCGTCCAGCGGTCACCGCCGTAAGCCGGCGCCGGCCCCCGGGCGGCCGCCGTGACCGCGGCCAGTACGGCGGGATGCGCCTCCGCGTGGTTGTCGCTCGCGAAGTCCTCGCGCGGGACACCGGTCGGTCCGTTCATGGCGACCAGTGTCCGGCCCCCCGCAGCCACCGGCATCCTCCCGGTGGCTCGGCCCGCTCCCCCTTCCGGCTCATCCTCGCTACGACCGGGGTGTACCACCCGGCCGGGAAGGGTCGTAACTCCACCGCTACTACCTCCTCACCGCCACGCGGCGAACCTAGGCTCGGGGCCGGCCGTGGCGAACTGCCGACCGGCAGCCCGCGAGAGGAGTGAGAGAGGTGAGCGTTACGACCACGCTTGCGAACGTACCGGACGCCCCGCCCGCCTACCTGTCGGTGTGTTTCCTCGGGCGGTTCGCGACCTCGGTGGGCGGCATGCCGGTCGAGCGTTGGAGGGCCGGGAAGTCCCGCAGCTTCTTCCAGTACCTCATGCTGCACCGCAACCGGGTGATGACGCGCGATCAGCTGCGGGACGCGCTCTGGCCGGAGGCCGAGTGGCACGCCTCCTCCAGTTCGCTGAAGGTGGCCTGCTGCGGAGCCCGCAGCACGCTCGGCGCCAGCAAGAACGTGGAGGGCGCCGGGTCGCCCATCCGGCTGCTGCACCGGGACGGCGGCTACCTGCTCGACGCCGACGACACCTGGTGCGACATCGAGGAGTTCCGGGACCGGGTGCACGAGGGCATGCAGCACCGCTCCCACGGCCGGGCCGATCAGGCCGCGGAGAGCCTGACCAGGGCGATCGCCCTGTACCACGGCGACTTCCTGGCGGGTCAGGACGAGGACTGGATCGCCGAGGCGCGCGAGTACTACCGGTCGCTGGCGCTGGGCGCCCTCGACGTCCTGCGCTCGACCGCGATGGAGCGCGGCGACTCGGACGAGGTCGTGGCCCTCGGCCAGCGCACGCTTCAGATCGACGCGCTGCACGAGCCCACCTACCAGGACCTGATCAGGGTCGCGGGCCTGCTCGGGCAGCCGGAGCAGGCGATGCGCTGGTACCAGCTGTGCGAACGAAGGCTGCACCGCCTCATAGGCGTCGAGCCCTCGACCGACACCAGGCGGACCCTGAACCAGGTCCTGAACGGACGCGGCCGGCCGCTCGCCTCCGGGCCGCGCGGTACGCGCACCGGTGCCGGAAGGACTCGGGCATGACCGCGGGCCCCTCGGCGACAACGCCCCCGGCCGTGATCTCCCGGCTGCTCGGCCATGTGGCCGCACACGCCGCCGAACGTCCCGACGAGCCCGCGGTCGTCACGGCCGACGGCGGCCTCACCTGGGCCGGGCTCGCCGCGTCCGTGGCCACGGCCACCCGCGCGCTGCGCGCCTACGGGATCGGCCGCGGCACCGCGGTGGCGCTCGCCACCGGCCGTGACCGGCACGCGGTCACGGCCCTGCTCTCCGTCTGGTCCCTCGGCGCGACCGCGGTACTCCTCGACGAGCGGCACCCGGCGGCACACCTCAGCGGTGTCGTCGCCAACTCCGGTGCCGGGTGGATCGTCGCGGCCGAGCTGACGCCGGAGGTGCTCGGCAACGGCGTTCCGGTCCTGACTCCCTCGGACCTGCTCGCGGAGCCCGGCGACGGCCCCGGCGTCCAGGCGGCGCGGCCGGTCTCCCCCGACGACGTCGCCTACGTGATCCACACGTCCGGCAGCAGCGGCCGGCCGAAGGGGGTCGACGTCTCGTTCGGGAACCTGGAGGCGTTCGTCGACGCGATCGAGACCCTCGGGATGCCACGCGGCGGCAACGGCATCAACGCGGTGTCGCCCGCGTTCGACGGCTGGCTCTGGTGCACCCTCCTCTACCTGGTCTTCGCCAACGCGCTCGGCATCGTGGACCTCGCCCGATCGGCGGCCGACGGACCCGCCGCCGCCATCGCCGCCCTCTCCCCCAAGGTGGTGTGCCTGACGCCGTCGCTGCTGGCCGCCTGCGAGGAGGGCGTGGGCAGCGCGGAGGCGATCGTGGTGGCCGGCGAACCGTGCCCGCCCGACCTGGCGCGGCGGCACGGGACCGGTCGCCGGCTCCTCAACGTCTACGGGCCGACCGAGGCCACCATCGCGGCCACCTGGGCGGACAGCGCCCGGGGCGACGACCCTGCCACGATCGGCACCCCGGTCCCCGGCTACACCGTCCACGTGCTCGGCCCCGAGGGCCGCCCGGTACCCGACGGTGAGCCGGGTGAGCTGTACATCGGCGGGCCCGGCGTCGCCCTCGGCTACCGCAACGAGCCGGAGCTGACGGCACGCCACTTCGTGACCGACCCCCTGCGCGGCCGTATCTACGGCACGGGCGACCTCGTCCGGCGCCGGGACGACGGGCTGCTGGAGTTCCGCGGCCGGGTCGACACCCAGGTCAAGGTGCGCGGGTTCCGGGTGGAGCTGACCGAGATCGAGCGTCATGCCGTCGGCCCCGGCGTGGCCCAGGCCGTCGCCTACCTGCTCCCGGGAGGCCGGACCATCGGCCTCGCCGTGGTGCCGGGCGAGGACTACCCGGGGGACGCGGAACTGCTCGCGCGCCTCGCCGCACGGCTTCCCGCGCACCAGGTGCCGAGCGCCGTCCGACGGCTGCGGACGCTGCCGCTGACCCCGAACGGCAAGACCGACCGGGCCGCACTGGCCACGTCGCACACCGCCGCCGACGCGGCCGGGAAGCATCCGGCGCAGACCACGGACGCGTTGCTCGACACCGTCACGAAGGTCTGGAACACGGTCCTGGAGCACCCGGTGACCGACGTGGACGCCGGCTTCTTCGCCTCGGGCGGGCACTCCCTGCTGGCCGCCGGGTTGATCACCGCCCTGCGTGAGGAGACCGGGGTGTCCCTGACGATGCGCGAACTGCTGGGCAACCCCACCGTCCGGGCCTGCGCGGAGCTGGTCCGCGCCCGGCTGGCACAACCCCCGGCGGCGTCATGACCTACCTCCGCACCTGGCCGAACGGCACGCCGGAGGCCGCCCCGGTCCTGCTCTGCCTGCCCCAGGCGGGCGCCAGCGCGCTCCAGTTCCAGGACTGGCAGCGGCGGCTCGGCTCGCGCGCCATGGTGTGCGCCGTGCAACTGCCCGGCCGGGAGGACCGGTGGGGCGAGCCGGCACCGTCCGGCATCGCCGAGGTGGTCGGTGCCGTGGTGGCGGAACTGGCGGACGCCGGGCTGCTCGGCCGGCCGCTGGTCGTGTTCGGGGACAGCCTCGGCGGACTGATCGCGTACGAGGTGGCCCGCGCGGTCGGCCCGTCCGCGCTGGTGGTCTGCGTCTGCCGGGCGCCGGTCCACTGGGCGCGGCAGGGCGGGCTCCGCGAGGACGACGTCGAACGGCTGGCCTCCGCGAGCGTCGCGGGTTCGGATCTGCCGCCGGAACTCGCCGCCGAACTGCGCGACATCGCCGCCGAGGTGCTGCGCCGCGACGCGGCGCTGTCGGCGACCTTCCGGGAGGTGCCGGGCGCGGAGCCGCTGCGCTGCCCCGTGTACGCGTGGGGCGCCCTCGCCGACGAGACGGTCACCCCCGCGCAACTGGACGACTGGCGCGCTGTCACCACCGGGCCGCTGCACCGCCACGACTTCGACGGCGGGCACCGGGTCAGCCGCGAGGACCCGGGCGCGCTGCTCGGCCGGCTCTCCCACGTCCTGGCCGACCTCGCCGAGGAGGAACCATCGTGATCCCGCAGGCGCCACCGGTGATCGACCTGACCGATCCCGGCCCCTTCGAGCGCGACGACTTCCGGGACACCCTGGCCTGGCTGCGCGCCAACGCGCCGGTGTACCGGCATCCGGGCACCCCCGCGCCGTTCTGGGTGCTCACCAGGCACCGTGACATCACCGCCGTGTACGCGGACTCCACCCGCTTCTCCTCCCGCTTCGGGATGCGGATCGGCAGCGACGTGGCCGCCGTGGCGGCGGTCGCCCAGCGGATGCTGATCGTCTCCGATCCGCCGCAGCACACCGCGGTCAAACGGACGCTGTGGGAGTGGTTCGGGCCCTCCCGCATGCCCCGGATCGACGCACTGGTGCGGCAGGTGGTGGACGGCCTGGTCACCGACGACGTCCTCGACCGGCCGCTGGACTTCATCGAGGTGGCCAAGCGGCTGCCGAACCACGTGGTGTGCGCCCTGATGGATCTGCCCCGGTCGGACTGGGACTGGATCGGCGCGGTCACCACCGAGGCGTTCGACGACGCGTCGGGCCGACACGCCAACGGCGAGATCTTCCTCTACTTCGCCGATCTGCTCGCGGCGCGGCGGGCGCGACCGGGTGACGACTTCGTCAGCTGGGTCGCGGCCCACGGCAGGGTGGACGCCGACGGCGGCCGGCCGCTGACCGACGAGGAGATCATCTTCAACTGCAACGGGGTGCTGTCCGGCGCCAACGAGACCACCCGCTACGTCGCGGCCGGCGCGCTGCTCGCCTTCGCGCGGTTCCCCGAGCAGTGGGAGCGGCTGCGCGCCCTCGGCACCGCCGGGGTGGCCGCGGCGGTCGAGGAGGCGCTGCGCTGGACCTCGCCGGGCGTGCACGCGATGCGCACCGTCCTGCGCCCGGCGGAGATCGCCGGGCAGCGGCTGCGGCCCGGCGAGCGGGTCACGCTCTGGAACGCGTCCGCCAACCGGGACGAGGAGGTCTTCGACGAGCCGGACCGGTTCCTCGTCGACCGGAATCCCAACCGGCACCTGGCGTTCGGCCATGGCAGACACCTGTGCCTGGGCGCGCGCATGGCGCGCTGCGAGCTGGGCGCCCTGTTCGGCCGCCTGGCCGAACGCGTCGAGAGGGTGGAACTCCTCGGCACGCCCTCGTTCACGCCGTCCAACTTCACCTGGGGAGTCAGCGCCCTCCCGCTCCGGCTCCACGGGCGTGCGTAACCAGCGGGTAATCGCCGCCGCCGAAGATGCGGCGACGACAACCATCTGATGGAGGTCACCATGGGGGAGCCCGTTCGCAACATCGTCATCATCGGCGGCGGCACCGCCGGCTGGATGGCCGCGTCCTATCTCGGCAAGGCACTGTCCGGCCAGGCCGCCATCAGCGTCGTCGAGGCACCGGCGATTCCACGGATCGGCGTGGGTGAGGCCACCGTGCCCAACCTCCAGCGGGTGTTCTTCGACTACCTCGGCCTGCGGGAGGAGGAGTGGATGAGCAAGTGCAACGCCGGTTTCAAGATGGCCGTCAAGTTCATCAACTGGCGTACTCCGGGGCCCGGTTCACCGACCAGCCGGCACGACGGCGCCAGATCGGACCACTTCTACCATCCGTTCGGCCTGCTGCCGTCCCCCGACGGCGTGCCGCTGTCGCACTACTGGACGCGCAAGCACCTGGCCGACGAGACCAGCGAGCCGTTCGACTACGCGAGCTTCGTCGAACCGCCGTTGATGGACGCGAAGCGGTCGCCCCGGTTCCTCGACGGGACCCGCGCGACGAACTACGCCTGGCACTTCGACGCCGCCCTCGTGGCCGGGTTCCTGCGGGACTTCGCCACCGCCAAGCACGGTGTGCTGCACATCGAGGGCACCGTCTCGGACGTCCGTGTCGATGCGCGCGGCCACATCGAGTCGGTCACGCTGGAATCGGGCCGGGTCGTCGAGGGCGACCTCTTCGTCGACTGCAGCGGCCTGCGCGGTCTGCTGATCAACAAGACGCTCGGCGAGCCCTTCATCGACATGAACGACCACCTGCTGAACAACAGCGCGGTCGCCACCCAGGTCCCGCATGACGACGAGGCGAACGGGATCGAGCCCTACACCTCGTCGATCGCGATGCCCGCCGGGTGGACGTGGCGGATCCCGATGCCGGGCCGGTTCGGCACCGGCTACGTGTACTGCGACGCGTTCGCGAGCAAGGACGAGGCCACCCGCGACTTCTGCCGGCTGTGGGGGCTGGACCCCGAGAAGACCCCGCTCAACCACATCAAGTTCCGGGTCGGCCGCAACCGCCGTGCCTGGGTGGGCAACTGCGTCAGCATCGGGCTCTCCTCGTGCTTCGTCGAGCCGCTGGAGTCGACCGGCATCTACTTCATCACCGCCTCGCTGTACCAGCTGGTCCGGCACTTCCCGGAACGCGACGTCGACCCGGTGCTGCGGGACCGGTTCAACCGCGAGATCGTCGACATGTTCGACGACACCCGGGACTTCCTCCAGGCGCACTACTCGCTCTCCCCGCGCACCGACACGCCGTTCTGGCGGGCCACCAAGGACCTCACCCTGGCCGACCAGATCAAGGAGAAGATCGAGATGTTCCGCTCCGGAGTGCCGATCAATCCGCCGGCGACCGACGAGGGCACCTACTACGGCAACTTCGAGGCGGAGTTCCGCAACTTCTGGACGAACGGCAGCTACTACTCGGTCTTCGCGGGGCTCGGCGTCCGGCCGCGGACCTCGCTGCCGATCCTCTCCTACCGGCCCGACTCGGTGGCCGCGGCGGAACAGACCTTCGCCGACGTCAAGGCGCGCCAGCGCCGGCTGGTGTCCGAACTGCCCTCCACCTACGAGTACCTGCGCCGGCTGCACCGCGACGAATCGCCGCGGCCGGCCACCGCTCGGGCCCCGCGGCGGACGACATGACCGACACATCGGCCATGGACGTCACGTCGGAGCGGGCGTTCCGCCGGGTCATGGGCTCGCTCGCGACCGGCGTCACCGTGGTCACCGCACCCGGGGGCGACGGCCCCCGGGGCATGACCTGTTCCTCGCTGACCAGCGTGTGCCTGCGGCCGGCGACGCTCGCGGTGTGCCTGCGCACCGCAAGTTCGACGCTCACCGCCGCCCTGCGGCACGGGAGGTTCGCGGTGAACCTGCTGCACGGGGGCGCCGAACGCACGGCCCGGGTGTTCTCGACCGACGTCCCCGACCGGTTCGCCCTGGTCGGCTGGAAGCTGTCCGGGACGGGCCTGCCGCTGCTGACCGAGGACGCCTGCGCCTACGCGGAGTGCGCGGTGGTCCGCGCGGTCGAGATCGGCGACCACACGATGGTCTTCGGCGCGGTCGACGACTCCGGCGTGCTGCCCGGGACGCCGCTCGTCTACGCGCGCCGGACCTACCGTTCCTGGGACGCCCTTCCCCCTTCCCACGACCGCCCGGAAGGCGACCGATGATGCCCACCCCTTCCGTAGCACCGCCGCCGGCCCTGCTCGCGGACCGGCCGGCCGGCCCCCACGACCTTCGGGAAGCGCACCGCCCCTGGCACGTCGCACGGGTCGGCGGCAGCCTCGGCCGCGACCACCGGTGGTGGTCCGGTGTGTGGGCCGCCCTCCTCGCCCGGCACGGCGGACACGACCGGGTGTGGCTGGCCGGCACCGGCGGCTGGTACGAGGTGCCGGTGGCCCAGGACGCGCCGGTCGGCACCCTGGTCTCCGCCACGGCGGACGCGCTCGACGGGCCGTCGTTCCGGCCGTCCCGCCAGCCGTCCGCGCCGGTACCGGTGACCGCGGGCGGCACCGGGGAGCACCGCGGTGCCGGCGACATCGCGGTCGAGCTGGCCGACGGCGTCGTCAGCCTGGCCGGCGACGCGCGGCTGTGGGAACCGGCGACGCTGGAGCGGCTGGCCGGGCAGCTGCGGCTGCTCGGCGAACGGGCGGCCGCCGCCCCGGACACACCGTTGACGGCCGTCGACCTGCTGACCGCCGCGGACCGGCGGCTCGTCACCGAGGAGTGGAACCGCACCGCCGCCGACTGGCCGTCCACCGGATACCTCGACCTGTTCGCGGCGCAGGTGCGCGCCCGTCCGGACGCCCCGGCGGTGGAGCACGGCGACCTCGTCGTCTCCTTCGCCGAACTGGACCGGAAGGGCGACCGGATCGCCGCCGCACTGCGACGGGCCGGGGTCGCGCCCGGGGACCGCGTCGGACTGTTCTGCCCGCGCGGCGCCGACTACGTGCTCGCCGTCTTCGGCATCCTGAAGGCCGGCGCGGCGATCGTGCCGCTCGACCCGGTCAACCCCGACGCGCGGATCGCCTTCATGCTCCGGGACAGCGCCGCCACCGCGGTCCTGACCGGCGGCGGGCTGGGTGAGCGGCGCCCGGACGGCCCCCCGGTCCTCGACATCGCGGCCGCCGCGGCCGTGCCCGCCGGGCCCCAGGCCGCCGCCGTGGACCCGGATCCGGTCAGCCACCTCATCTACACCTCGGGGTCGACCGGGGAACCGAAGGCGGTCCTCGAACGGCTGCACGCGATCGAGAACCTGGTGCACTGGACCGGTCGTGCCTACGGGGTACGGCCCGGCGACCGGGCCTCCTGGCTGTCCGCGCCCGGGTTCGGGGTGCAGATCATGGAGTGGATGCCGTATCTCGCGCTCGGGGCCACCGTCTGCGTCCCCGCGGCGCGGCACGCGCTGTCCCCGGCGCAGCTGCGGGACTGGCTGGTCGCGCACCGGATCACCCACACGATGCTGGTGGCCGCGCTCGCGGAACCGGCCTGGGCGCTGGACTGGCCCGCCGACGCCGCGCTGCGCGTCATGGTCACCACCGCGGAGCGGGTGCACAGTTGGCCGCCCGTGGACACCCCGTTCCGCGTCGTCATGACGTACGGCACCAGCGAAAGCACCAACGCGCTGACCTG
Source organism: Streptomyces hygroscopicus subsp. hygroscopicus (assembly GCF_030269125.1). Taxonomy (GTDB): domain Bacteria; phylum Actinomycetota; class Actinomycetes; order Streptomycetales; family Streptomycetaceae; genus Streptomyces; species Streptomyces hygroscopicus_C. Next base: position 252,567 of record NZ_BSSM01000001.1, read on the forward strand.
CCTGGACCTGGGCGCCGGTATCGACCTGACCAGCCAGGCGACCCCGGCGCACATCAAGACGGCGCATCCGGTGCCCGCGGGCCGCCCGATCGCCAACGTACGCGCCTACGTGCTCGACGAGCACGACCGTCCGGTGCCGCCGGGTCTGACCGGCCGGCTGCTGATCGGCGGGGCGGGGCTGTCCGCCGGGTACCACAACCGGCCCGAGCTGACCGAGAGGCTGTTCCGCCCCGACCCGGTGACCGGGACCGGGCTCGTCTACGACACCGGTGATCTCGCCCGGTACCGGTCGGACGGAGCGATAGAGATCCTCGGCAGGAGCGACGCCCAGGTGAAGATCCGGGGCTTCCGGGTCGAACTGGGCGAGGTGGAGACCGCGTTGATCGGCTGCCCCGAGGTGGCCGAGGCGGTGGTCACCACCGTCGGGACGGGCCGGGGCGGCCGGCAGCTGGCCGCCTACGTCACCGCGGCCGAGGGCGCCGGGCTGGACGGCGCCGCGCTGAAGGCCCGGCTCGGTGAGCGGCTGCCCTACTACATGGTTCCGGCGACGGTGACGCCGCTGCCGCGGATCCCCCGGCTGCCGAACGGCAAGACGGACCTGCGCGCGCTGCCCGCGCCGGATCCGGCGGGGCGTGGCGACGACGACTTCGTGCCCGCCCGGACCGAGACCGAGGCCGCCATGGCCCGGCTGTGGAGCGAGATCTTCGACGGCCGGACGATCTCGATGACCGACAACTTCTTCCATCTCGGCGGCCACTCGCTGCTGGCCTTCCGGCTCATCGACGAACTGCGCGGCCGGTTCGACGTCGAGCTGTCGATGACGGAGCTGTACGCGAACCCGACCGCCGCCGAACTGTCCACGGCCGTCGAGGCGGGCAGGGCGGGCTCGGCCGCCTACGCGGGTCTGCCGCCGATCGAGCCGGACCCGGCCGCGCGCTTCGATCCCTTCCCGCTCAACGACGGCCAGCAGGCGATGTGGATCGGCCGCGGCGGCATGGTCGAGCTGGGGAACGTCGGCTGCCACGGATACTTCGAGTGGGAGTCGGACGACCTCGACCTCGACGCGTTCGAGCGGGCCTGGCAGGCGCTGGTGGAGCGCCACGACGCGCTGCGCACCATCGTGCTGGCCGACGGCACCCAGCGGGTGCTCGCGCAGGTGCCCGACTTCGTGATCAGGCGCCACGACCTGCGCGGGGCGGCGGACCCCGAGCGCGGACTCCTCGCGCTGCGCGACCGGTTGTCGCACGCCGTCCTCGACGCGGCCCGGTGGCCGCTGTTCGATCTCAGGCTGACCCTGCTGCCCGGCGGCAGGACCCGCATCCACCTGGTGCTCGACTTCCTGGTGGCCGACGCCTGGAGCTACTTCCAGGTGATCGTTCCCGAGCTGGGCGAGCTGTACGCGGGCCGGGGCCGGGAGCTCGAACCACTGCGGCTGACGTTCCGCGACTACGCGCTCGGCCTCGCCGCGAACCTCGAGGAGAGCGACGTCTACCGGCGCTCGCGGTGGTACTGGCTCGACCGGCTCGCATCGCTGCCCGGCGCCCCGCGGCTGCCCGAAAGGCCGGCGTCCCAGCCCGCGGTGGAGGCCAGGATCGAACGGCACAGCGGTGTCCTCGGCGCCGAGGACTGGGCGGCGATCAGCGCCCTGGCCGGCGAGCACGGCGTGACCGGCTCCGGCGTGCTCGCCGCCGCCTACGCCGAGGTGCTCCGGTCCTGGTCCGCCGACCCGTCGTTCTGTCTGAACTTCCCGCTGTTCAGCCGGCTGCCCCTGCACCCGCAGATCACCAAGGTCGTCGGTCACACGACGACGACACTGCTCCTGGAGGCCACCGGGGCCGGAGAGACGTTCGCGGACCGCGCCCAGGCGCTCCAGCGGCGGCTCTGGTCCGATCTCGAACACCGCCATTTCACCGGCATCCAGGTCCTGCGCGCCCTGACCCGCCTGCGCGGGACACTGGTGCCCGCGATGCCGGTGGTGATGACCAGCCTGGTCGGCTACCCGCCGGACCAGCGGGAGACCTCGTTCGGCTCGGCGGTGTACGGGATCTCCCAGACCCCCCAGGTGAGCCTGGACTTCCAGGTCTTCGAGACCGACGGCGGGGGCCTGCGGTTCAACTGGGACTACGTCCGGGCCGTCTACCCCGACGGGCTGACCGACGAGATGTTCGCCGCCTTCCTCGACCTGCTGGGCCGGCTCGCCACGCCCGACGGCTGGCGCACCGGCGACTTCGGCTACGGCGTCGCCCGGCACGCGGCCGGTGCCGCCGAGGCGGGCAAGGAGGTGCGCGCGAAGCGCACCGGGACGGCCTGGGAACAGTACTGGGCGTCGGTGGCCGCCACAGGCCGCGGCGGAGACGTGCTGTGGGACGCCGACGACGCCGAGGAGATGCGACGGCTCCTCGACGCCGCGGCGCGGCACCTGGACCCGGCGCTGCCGGTCGTGGACCTGGGCTGCGGCAACGGCCGGTACGCCAGGGCCCTTGCCACCCGGTTCGGCACCGTCGTCGGGGTCGACGTGTCGCCCACCGCGATCGCGAAGGCCCGCGCGGAGAGTGCCGGGCTCGACCGGCTGTCCTTCGACGTCCTCGACCCGGGCGACCTGGACGCCGTCGAGGCGCTGGTGAAACGGACCGGTCCGGCCAACGTCTTCGTCCGCGCCGTCCTGCACGTCCTCGACGAGGAGGAACGCGCCGCGATGGCCGCCGCGATGGACGTGCTCACGGCCGGCCGGGCGGGTGTGCTCCTGATCGAGCCGGACTACGCGGCGAGTTCGTTCGGCTACCTCGGCCACGTGGGCGGCGCCCGCGGCCGGGCCGCCCACCTGGTCCGGCCGCTCGAAGCCGCGGGGGTACGCCACTCGACCCGCTTCGGCCCGGCGGACCTGGACCGCCACTTCCCCGGCGACCGATGGCGGCGGCTGTCCACCGGTTCCGCGGAGATGAGCGCCGTCGACCCCGAGTCCGACCGCAGGTCGATCCGCGTCCCCGGCTACTTCGCCGCGCTCCGCCCTCGCTGAACGGACCCGGCCGGGGTCGCTCCTGTGATAGACACGAGCGACCCCGGCCGATCGGCGACGCACGGAATTCACCGGCTCCGGTAGGAAAGCAGGACGGACCATGGGCTTCACCGGCATCCCGGACGACGCGTTCGACTTCTTCCGTGAACTCGGCCTGGACAACTCGAAGTCGTTCTGGCGGCGGCACCGCGACCGCCACGAGCGGGTGGTCCGCGGGCCGATGGCGGACCTGGTCGCGGAACTCGCCCCGGAGTTCGGCGAGTTGCGGATGCTACGGCCCCAGCGGGACACCCGGGCGTCGCACGACAAGTCGCCGTACAAGACCTACCAGGGCGCGCTGGTGGACCTCGAACCGGGCCTCGGTTTCTGGCTCCACCTCGACGCCTCCGGCCTGCACGCCACCGGCCGGTACTACTCACGCGCCCCTCAGGAGACGGCCGCGTACCGCTCGGTGGTGGCCGAGGACCGCGGCGGGGAACTCCAGTCGCTCGTGGACGGGCTGGAGACGCTGGGGTACACCGTCGGCGGCGCCACGCTGCAGACCCGGCCGCGCGGCATCCGGGCCGACCACCCGCGCGTGGCGCTGCTGCGCCACCGGACGCTGGACATCGGCCGCAGCTGCGACCGGACCGCCGCCGGCCTTCCGTCGGCGGCCGAGTGGGTGGCCCTGACCTGGCGGGAACTGCGCCCGACGCTGGACTGGCTGTCCGTCCACGTCTGCCCGGTGGCCCGCGCGTTGCGCCGGTCGGAAACGGCGCGGTGACGACGGGCGCGGCCCGGGACGCCCGGCTGCGGGGCGCCGGTCCGCCGGTCAGGTCCCGTTGAGACCGGCGGACGGCACCGCCTCGCCGGGGGCGGAGGCCGGGTGGCGGGGCACGGCGAGGAGCTTCAGCAGGGGGCTGGTCACCGCCGTCGTGACCAGGGCCATCAGCACCAGGACGGTGAAGAGCCGGCCATGGATGATCCCGGCGCTCAACCCGACGTCGAGGGCGATGAGTTCGGTGAGCCCGCGGGTGTTGAGCAGCGCCGCGACGGTCGCCGACTGGCGCATGTCCAGGCCGTTCAGCCGGCTCGCCAGATAGCCGGGCACGAGTTTGCCCGCGAACGAGATCAGCAGGATCAGGCAGAGCGCGAGCACACTGCTCCGGCCGATCGCGCCGATGTCCAGGGAAAGCCCGGTCACCACGAAGAACAGCGGCAACAGCAGGTCGGCGGTGCCCTCCATCGCGCGCAGCACGTCGGCGTCCGGCGCGCCGTCGCGGCGCGGCATGAGCAGCCCGGCCAGGAAACCGCCGAAGACCGCGTGCAGACCCAGTTCCGAGGTGGCCCAGGCGCAGCCCGTCGCGAGGACGATCGCCATGGGCAGCTGATGGGTGAACAGGCTGCCGGGCCGGTGGATCCACCAGTGCAGCAGCGGACGGACGACCAGCGCGCCGCCCAGCGCGAGAGCGGCCGTCAGGGGGACGGTCAGTGAAGCCGGCAGGCCGTGCGGCCGACCCGGCATCGCCGTGGCCAGTACGGTCCAGGCCGCCACGTCCATGAGACCGGCCGCGGACACCGCGACCAGGCCGGGGCGCGTGCCGGCGATCCCGAACTGCCGGACGATGGCCGCGAGTACGGGCAACGCCGTGATCGAGACGGTGACGGCGATGAACACCACGAAGGGGCGTGCGCCGACGCCGTGTTCGCCGACCGAGGTGAAGACGGAGGGCAGGAGCAGGACCGTGGCCGCGCCCAGGCCCATCGGGACGAACAGGGCCGCGGCCGCCACCGACAGCGTCGTCCTGCCGCTGTCGCGCAGCAGCCGGAGGTTGAGCTCGTAGCCGACCACGAACATGAAGGTGACGATGGCGACCTGGGAGAGCACGCCGAGGTACGGCAGGACCTGCGGCGGGAACAGCCTGCCCGTCGGGTCCCCCGGGAGCCGGCCCAGCAGGGTCGGGCCGAGCGCCACCCCGGTCAGGATCTGTCCGATCACCGCGGGCTGGCCGAGGCGTGTGGCCAGCCCGCCGAGCAGCGATGAGACGAGCAGGATGACGGCGATGTCGCCCATGACGTAGGTGGTGACGGCCGCCACGCTCACGGTCGGCCTCCGCGGTCGTCCGCGTACCCGGGGACCGGGTGCTCGGCGCAGATGCGGCGGACCTCGGCCCGGATCTTGTCGGCCACCGCCGGGTGCACGCCACCGGTGGTGCGCAGTTCGCCGACCACGTCCGCGATCAGGTCCGCGCACAGGGCGGCCGTCTCGGGCGGGACGGCCCGTGCCGCCAGCGTGTTGGTGCCGATCCTGATCCCTCCGGTCACCCGCGGCGGCGTGTCGTCGCCCGGCACCCGGTTCCGGTTGACCAGGATCCCGCAGTCCTCCAGGGCCTCCTCGGCGGCGGCGCCGGTCAGTCCGTCGTCCCGCAGGTCGGCGAGGACCATGTGGGTGTCGGTGCCGCCCGTGACCACCCGCAGGCCGCGGCTCCTCAGCCGGTCGCCGATGGCGGCGGCGTCGTCGAGGACCAGTTCCATCAGGGTGCGGAACCCGGGCTGGGCGGCCGCGTGCAGGGCCCGCGCCTTGGCCGCCACGTTGCCGAGATCGGGCGTGCCCTGCACGAGCGGGAACACCGCGCGGTCGACCAGTTTCCGCAGGGGCACCCGGCCGTCCGGTCCGGGCGCGTCCGCGTCCCGGCCGAGCAGGATCATGCCGCCCCGGGGACCGTAGAGCTGCTTGTAGGTGCTGGTGGTGGTCAGATGCGCGTGGTCGATCGGGCTCGGGTGCAGCCCGGTGGCCACCAGACCGGAGATGTGCGAGATGTCGGCGATCAGGTACGCGCCCACGGTGTCGGCGATCTCCCTGAACCGTGCGAAGTCGATCCGCCGGGGGTAGGCGCTGGCGCCGCAGATGACGACCTTCGGCCGGTGCTCGGCGGCGAGCGCGGCGATCTGCTCGTAGTCCAGCAGGTCGTCGTCGCCCGTGCGGTAGCGGACGGAGCGGAAGTAGCGCCCGGTGACCGAGGCGGCCGAGCCGTGGGAGAGGTGCCCGCCGCAGTCCAGGTCGAGTCCGAGGATGGTGTCGCCCGGCTCCAGCAGCCCCATGAGCACCGCGAGGTTGGCCGAGGAGCCCGAGTGCGGCTGGACGTTCGCGGCCCGCGCCCGGAAGAGCGCGCAGGCCCGGCTGGTCGCGAGGCGCTCGACCCGGTCGGCGATCTCCGCGCCCGCGTGGTGGCGGCGGCCCGGGTACCCCTCCATGGTCAGGTTGGCCAGCGAGGAACCCGCACAGGCCAGTACCGAGGGCGGCGCCACGCTGGAGGAGGCGACCAGCACCAGGGTGTCCTGCTGCCGGATGTGCTCGCGGTCGAGCAGGTCCGCCAGATCCGGGTCGTCCTCGGCGAGCGCGCTTCGTGCCCGCCGGGCGACGGCGGCCGGCTCCTCACCCGGCGCCTCTTCGACAAGCACGCTCGCGAGCGCCTCCCCGACGGCCCCCGGCCCCTCGCCCACGCCATCCTCAGCAAGCCCCCTCGGAAGCGCCTCCCCAGCGGCCCCCGGCCCCACACCCACGCCGTCCTCGGGCAACGCCCGCGGAAGCAACCGCTCGACGACAGCCGACCCCCCACCCGGAGCATCCTCCGCGAGCACGCTCGGAAGCGCCTCCCCAGCGGCCCCCGGCCCCACACCCACGCCGTCCTCAGGCAACGCCCGCGGAAGCAACCGCTCGACGACAGCCGACCCCACACCCGAAGCATCCTCCGCGAGCACGCTCGGAAGCGCCTCCCCAGCGGCCCCCGGCACATCCGCCCGCTCCTCGTGCGGCTCAAAGGCCCGCTCCTCGCCCAATCTCCCAGCCCGCTCCTCGCCCGGCCCCTCAGCCCGCGCCCCAGCCCGCTCCTCGCCCGGCCCCTCAGCCCGCGCCCCGGCCCGCTCCTCGGCCGACTCCTCGTGCGGTTTCCCGTCCGGCTCCTCCAGCGTGTGGAGCAGCTGGGCGACCCGCAGCGCCTGTGGTCCGGCGACCGGGTCGGCGGCGATCACCGACGCGAGGTCGGAGACCACCGGATGGGCGAACACCGTGCGGACGGGCACGGGGGCGCCCAGCAACTCCTGGAGCCTCGCGGCCAGTCGGGTGCCGCTCAGCGAGTCGCCGCCCAGCCGGAAGAAGTTGCCCGCCGTGGCGACCTCGTCGAGTCCGAGGATCTCCCCCACACAGGCCGCGACCAGCTCCGCCAGCAACCCGGCGTCCGTCCGCGGCTCGGGTTCGGCCGGCTTGTCCGGGGTGGCCGCGAGCGTCGCGAGCGCCAGGCGGTCGACCTTGCCGTTGGCGGTGAGCGGCAGCTCGGGGAGCAGCCTGATCGCCGAGGGCACCATGGCGGCGGGCAGTTCCTCGGCCAGGTGCTCGCGCAGCGCCTCGGCGCTCGGGCTCGCGTTCGTCTCCGGCACCACGAACGCGTGCAGCCGGACCACGCCCGCGCCGCTGCGCGGCGCCGTCACGACCGCGGTCCGCACCCCCTCGACACGGTTCAGCACGGCCTCGATCTCGCCGAGTTCGATCCGCTGCCCGGCGACCTTGACCTGGAAGTCCTCCCGGCCGAGGATCTCGATGTCCCCGGTCGGCAGCAGTCGGCCGAAGTCGCCGGTCAGATAGGCGCGTTCGCCGGTCGTCGGCAGGGTGACGAACTTGGCCCGGGTGCGCTCGGGGTCGCCGAGGTAGCCGATGGCCAGGCCCAGCGGGCTCGCCACGGCCATCTCACCGCGCGCCCAGGTCGGGCGCGGCCGCAGGTCCCGGTCCACTATGTAGTAGCGCTGGTTGGCGATCGGCTTTCCGTACGGGATGCTCGTCCAGTGCGGATCCACCGCGCCGATCGGATGGAAGAGCGACCAGCAGATGGTCTCGGTGGGGCCGCCCGATCCGACCACCCGCAGTCCGGGCGCCTGGGTGCGGGCCCGCTCGGGCAGGTTCAGCGGAATCCAGTCACCGGACAGCACGGCCAGCCGGAGCGTGCCGAGCGTCCGGTCGGCACGCGTCTCCGCCTCGCCGACCAGCAGTTCCATCAACACCGGTACGGAGTTCCAGATCGTCACCCGCTCGTCACGCACCAGGTCGACCCAGACGTCCGGTTCGGCGCGCCGGAACGGCGGCGGGAGGACGACCGCGGCACCGCAGCCCAGCGGGCCGAAGACGTCGTAGATCGACGCGTCGAAGTGCAGCCCGGAGATCGCCAGGAGGCGGTCGGCCGCGGTGACCTCGAACCGTGCGCGCACGTCCCGCACCAGGTTGCTCACGCCACGGTGCCCGACCAGCACGCCCTTCGGCTCCCCCGTGGATCCCGAGGTGTAGATGACGTACGCCGGGTCGTCGGGTCCCTGGAGGGCGGTGAGCGGTGCGTTGGACGCGGTCCCGAAGTCGGTGTCGGCGCACAGCACGGCCAGGGCGGCCGGCAGGTCGAGCGAACGGGCCAGGCGGGACTGGGTGAGGACGACGCGCGCCCCGGCCGACTCCAGCAGCCGGGCGATCCGTGCCCGCGGTGCCGCCGCGTCGAGCGGCAGGTAGGCGCCGCCGGCGGCCAGGACGCCGTAGACCGCGGCGTACTGCTCCCAGCCCTTCTCCATCACCACGCCGACCATGTCCCCGGGCCGTACGCCCAGCTCGCGCAGCCGGTTCCCGATGCGGTACGCGTGGTCGGCCAGCTCCTCGTAGGTCAGCCGCCGGTCGGGCGCCACGACGGCCTCGGCGTCGGGCGTCCGCCGCGCCTGGGCGAAGAACCGCTCCTGCAGAAGCACGGCGGGCACCGGCTCGGCCGTGTCGTTGACCTCGTTCCAGACCGCCCGGTCGCGCCTGCTGCGCATGTCGACGTGCGGGGCCTCCCAGACGCCGTGCCCGACCTCGTCCGCGAGCATCCGCCCGACCAGGTCCCGGAACGCCTCGAACGCGTCCTCGACGACGCCGGGCGCGAAGGTGCCGGACCGGTGGTCCCACACCAGCCGGAGTTCCCCGTCCTCCTCGCGGATCTGGAAGTCCAGCGACACCTGCGGGGTCTGCGTGATCGAGTGCACCTCCGTGCCGAACTCGGTGATCGACCGTGCGGCCGGCAGCCCGAGCAGGCTGGTCACCACGACCGGCATGGACGCGGCCGCGAGTCCGCGGCGCCGGGCCAGCTCGCGCAGTACGTCCACGCCGTTCACGCATCCGTGCCGGATGTCGGCGCGCAGCCGACCGGCCAGGCCGGCGATCCGCTCGGCCACGGTCCGCCCCACCGGGCGGGCCTCCAGCAGGATCGCGTTGGTGTAGTCCCCGATCACGTCCTCGATGCCGGGCACGTCGAACCGCTGGAAGATCGGCACGTTCAGGGTGAACGCCGGATCGGAGCTCCAGTTGCGGAGCACCTCGGCGAACGCGCCGACGAGCAGTTCGGTCGCGGTGAGGTCGTACCCGAGGGCCCGCCGGCGCAGCACCGCGAACTCCTCGGCGGGATAGCGGACCGCGCACCGCTCGAACCGGCCCGGTCCCTCCGCGGTGTACCGCGCCGCGGGCAGGTCGGGCGCGGGCGGCAGCGCCTCGACGCGCTCCTGCCAGTAGCTCCAGTCGGCCCGCCACCGCTCTCCCCCGCGCACGTCCTCCTCCAGCCACCTGGCGAAGTCCCGGAACGCGAGCCGCTGTGGTGCCAACTCCGCGTCGGGGTCCTCGTACAGCGCGACCAGGTCGGGAAAGAGATTGAGGAACAGGCAGCTCGCGTCCATGAGTTGGAGGTCGATGCCGAGTCGCACCCGGACCCGGTCGGACAGCAGCACCACGCGGAGGTCGAACATCGGCCAGGTCGCGGGGTCGAGCATCCGATGGCCCTCCTCGGCGCGGTCCTGCGCCAGCCGCCGCACGGCGTCCGGATCGTCGCGCAGGTCGTCGACCGCGATCGGTACCGGCCCCGGCCGTTCGAGCACGGACTGGGTGCCGTCCGGTCCGACCACGGTGCGCAGCCCGGGATGGTGTTCGACCAGCCGCTCCCAGACGCGGCGGTACCGGTCCAGGTCCAGTTCGTCGCGCTCCCACTCGAAGTACCCGTAGCATCCGACGTTGCCCAGCTCGACGGCGTCCGCCCGGCCGACCCACAGCGCCTGCTGGGTGGGAGTCAGCGGGAACGGCTCACCGGCGGCGTCCGGATCGGGCACCAGCGGCGGCAGCCCGGCCGTCCCGCCGCCGGCCGCGGCGCTGCCGTCCGGCATGCGGATCGTGCTGTCCCCCGGGACAGTGATCGTCATCGCGACTCCTCGAACGTGACGGCGGACGACAAGGTCCGACTGTAGGAATCGCAGTTACCCCGGGGTTACGTCACCGGCTGATAACCGGCGCGGCCGATGCTGCGCCCATGAAGACCATGAGCGCCGCGATTCCCGCGGCGGCCCGCCGTTCACGCTCGGTCCAGTGGATCGACGGCGACTGGCGCCCCGCGCAGTCCGACTCCGCCCTCCCGGTCGTGGATCCGGCGACCGGTCTCACCCTCGCGGAGGTGCCCGCCGGCGGGCGGGCCGATGTGAACGCCGCCGTCGCCGCCGCCGTCCGGGCGTTCCCCGCCTGGTCGGCGACACCGCTCGGGGAACGCCTGCGGTACCTCGACCGGCTCGCCGAACTGCTCGACCAGCACGCCGACACCGTGGCCGGTGTGCTGACCGCGGAGACCGGGATGCCGGTGGCCCTGGCTCGGAACGCCCAGGTCTCCTTCGGCGTGGGTGCCCTCCGCTCGTGCGTGGAGGCGGCCCGGGAGCATGCCTGGGAGCAGCGGATCGGCAACTCGCTGGTGCGCTCCGAGGGCGCCGGGGCGGTGGGCTGCATCACCCCGTGGAACGCGCCGCTGGCGTTGAATCTGCAGAAGGTCCCGGCCGCGCTGGCGGCCGGCTGCACCGTGGTGCTCAAGCCGAGCGAACTGGCGCCGCTGAGCAGCTACTTGCTGGCCGAGCTGATCGCGCGGACCGACCTGCCCCCCGGTGTGTTCAACCTGGTGTGCGGGACCGGTCCGCAGGCCGGGGAGGCGCTGGCCGCCCACCCGGAGATCGCCGTCGTCTCGCTGACCGGTTCGCTCCGCGCCGGACGGCGGGTCTCCGAGCTGGCCGCGCCCCGGGCCGCGCGGGTCAACCTCGAACTGGGCGGCAAGAGCGCCTCGATCGTGCTGCCCGACGCCGACCTGGGCGCCGCGGTGGCCGCGACCGTGCACCAGGCGAACTTCAACACCGGTCAGGTGTGTTTCGCCTGGAGTCGCCTCCTGGTCCCGGCCGACCGGTACGACGAGGCCGTGGCGGTCGCGGCCGGGACGGCCGGGGCCCTGCGCGTCGGCGACCCCTGGGACCCGGCCACCCAGGTCGGACCGCTGATCCACCGCGCCTCGGCCGAGCGGGTGCGCGGCATCCTGGACGACGCGATCGACGGCGGCGCGACCCTGGTCACCGGTGGCGAGGTCCCGCCCGGGGCCGCCGGCGGCGGTTATCTGACCCCCGCGGTGCTCGCCGGCCTGCCACCGCGGGCGCGGGCGGTCGTCGAGGAGGTCTTCGGCCCGGTCGTCGTGGTGCTGCCGTACGCGGACGAGGACGACGCGGTCCGGATCGCCAACAACACCGACTACGGCCTGTCCGGCGCGGTGTGGTCCGACAGCGTCGAGCACGCCACCGTGATCGCGTCGCGGCTGCGCACCGGCCGGGTGGACGTCAACGGCGCCCCGTTCAACATGCGTGCGCCGTTCGGCGGTTACAGGAGTTCCGGCAACGGCCGTGAACTGGGCGCCTGGGGTCTGGCCGCCTTCTGCGAGACCAAGGCGATCCAGTTCCCCTCCGCCGAGGAGGGGCTCAGGCTCGGCTCCGCGGCGGGCTGAGCGCCCGGCCGGGTGGCCGTCAGAACCCGGCCAGGAGTTCCGCCAGCTCCTTGGGCCGCGACAGCATCGGCCAGTGCCCGGTCGGCAGCCCGGTCATGGTCCACTCCGGGCCGGCCAGCATCGAGAAGGCCGGGACGCCCGCCGCCACCAGGGCCCGCACCTGCTCGACGGGGAAGGTGCAGGCGATCAGGGTGCGGGGGGTGTCCGGGATCTCGGCGGGCCTGCGCGCGGGGCCCAGCACCATCGCGGCGGGCTGCGCGGAGGCGCGCTCGCGCATCAGCGCCAGGTCCCGCGCCGAGAGATCGGCCAGGGCGGCCCGGTCCTGCTGCGGGTCGTCCTCGGCGAACGACGGGGCCGGCAGCAGCCATCCCCGCCCCTCCGTCTCGATCTGCCGCCGCTGCCACGCCTGCACCTCGGGCGGCAGGAACTCGATCTGCGCCATGCCGTCCGGGAACGGGGCCGTGTCGACGTACACGATCCGCCGCAGCCGCTCCGGCACCTGGTCGGCGGCCGCCGTACCCGCGATGGTCGCGCCGCTGTGCAGCACCAGCACCACGTCGTCGAGGTCGCCGATCGTGCCCACGATGTCGGCGACATGGGTGCCGACGCCGACGTCGGGTGTCGCCTCGCCGGCCCGCTCGCCCTGCCCGGTCAGCGACACCACCCTGACCTGGTGCCCGGCGTCGCCGAGCAGCCTGCCGACCTCCTCCCAGACCCACGGTCCGAAGAAGAACCCCGGGACCAGCACGTACGTCGACATCTGCGTTCTCCTTGCTCTCCCACGCTTTCTGACGCCCCGAAGGTAGACTTGAATCAGGGCGAAACCGGTCCGGATAGGTCTGCGGGAGCGGAAAGCTGTGCCAAAGGAGCGACCCACGACGCGCGTCCTGGCGATGCTGGAGCTGCTCCAGGACCGGCCCGGCATCAACGGCCGGGACCTGGCGCAGCGGCTCGGCGTGGACGAGCGGACCGTGCGCCGCTACGCCGCCCACCTCACCGAACTGGGCATCCCGGTCACCGCCGAGCGCGGACGCTACGGCGGCTACCGGCTGCCGCCCACCTTCCGGCTGCCGCCGCTCACCCTCACCGACGACGAAGCCGGCACGGTCATCCTGGGGCTGCTGGCCAACCATCCGGACGGTCCGCCGGCAGGCTCCACCGAGAGTGCCCTCGCCAAGATCAACCGGGTGCTGCCCCCCGCTGTCGCGGACCGGGTCGCCGCCCTCCGCGGCACGCTCGTCTTCGGCCACCACGCCGATCCCGGCACCGCCCCCGACCCCCGGATCGCCCTGGACCTCGCCGCCGCGGCGCGTGATCGCCGCCGGGTCGGCATCACGTACCGCTCGTGGCGGGGCGAGACCTCAGAACGCGAACTCGCCCCCTACGGGCTGGTGTTCCACTCGGGCCGCTGGTACGTGACCGGGCTGGACTCGCGCCGTGCCGCGATCCGGGTGTTCCGCATCGACCGCATCCGTGCCCTCCGGCCCGCCGAGGGCGCGCGAGCCGCACCGCCGCCGCCCGGATTCGACCCGGCCGCGCAGGTCACCGCGTCCCTCGGCGAGGTCTCCGGCAGACACCGGGTCGAAGTGCTCCTGCACACCACCCTCGAACAGGCCGCCCGCCGTGTGCCGCCGGCCGCGGCGGCCCTCACCCAGACCCCCGAGGGGGTTGTGCTGGTCACGCGCGCCGAGCGGCTCGACACCATGGCCGGCTACCTGGCAGGGCTCGGCTGTCCCCTCACGGTCCGCCGGCCGGCCGGGCTCCGCGACGCCCTCGCGCGGCTGTCCGACCAGCTCGCCGCCTACGCCGCCCGCACGCGCGAACCCTGAGGCCCTGGGGGGTCAGCGTTTGACGGCCGTGATCAGGGTGTGCTCCATCGGCAGCCCCCCGACGGCGTCGATCCGGTCGAATCCGGCCTTGCGCAGCATGCGTTCGTAGTCGGCGACCGGGTAGGCCATCCCCTCGCCCGTGGCGATCACGTTCAGGAACAGGGACAGCGAGGTGGCGATGACCCCGCCCGCCTCGTCCGGGGCCGTGTTGCACGAATAGACCAGTACGCGGCCGCCGGGGCCGAGCGCGTCGTGGGCCTTGGCGAGCAGTGTCTCCACGCGCCGGGCGTCGAAGACGTCGAGCACGCTGCTGAACAGGATGGCGTCCATGCCGGGCGGGAACGGGTCGACGAACATGTCGCCCGGCTGGAAACGCACCCTGCCCTCCACGCCGGGTGGGAGTCCGCGCGCGGCCAGTTCCGTCACCGAGGGCAGGTCGAACACGGTGACCGTGATGCCCGGGTGGTGCCCGGCGATCGCGGCCGCCTTGGCACCGCTGCCCCCACCGACGTCGAGCAGGTGCCCGATGCCCTGGAGGTCCGCGGTGCGCAGCAGGCCGGGCATCTCCTGGTGGGCGAAAGCGGCGATCGACTGGTGCAGGATCGCCTCGGTCTCCGGGTCCGCGCCGAGCCGTTCGTAGACCGACCCGCCCTCGCCCGCGTGCACTTTCAGCCCGTCGTTGGTGCCCGACCGCAGCGCCTGGGTCGTATGGGCCATGCCGGCGTAGTCGGTGCGGTGGCGGGAGAGGAAGATGTTGCGCCAGCTTTCCGGGCCTCGCGGCGCGAGCAGCCGCTCCGCGATCGGCGCGTTCCGGTACCGCCCGTCGGTTCTGACGAGGAGGTCGATCGCGGACAGCGAGGCGAGCAGGACGCGCATCTTGTGCGGGGCGATGCCCGCCTGGTCCGCGAGTTCGTCGAGGGTGGCCCCGGGGTGCGCGGACAGGTGCCCGAACACGTCCAGCTCCAGGCCCGCGACGACGGCGTTGAACAGCGTGTGGCCGTGGGCGACGAGCAGGAACCGCTGGTATGCCTCGTCCTCGGAAGCGATCGCCATCGTGGTGTCCCTCTCCTGGCTCGGTTCGGACTGTTCGAGTTCGTCCAGCAGCGTCGCCACCTCCTCGTCGCTCATCGCGTCGACCTGGCGTTCGAGTTCGTCGGTGGTGTCCGCCTCGTCGATCAGCGCGGCCAGCGCTTCGACGGTCGGGGCGGCGAGGAAGGCGCCGAGGCCGATCGCGGCGCCGCGCTCGGTCACGACCCGGTGCAGCATCGTGACCGCGAGCAGGGAGTGTCCGCCGGCGCCGAAGAAGTCCTCGTGGACCGCGACCCGCTCGCGGTCCAGCAGTTCGGCCCAGAGCGCCGCCAGCCACCGCTGGGTCGGGGTGACCGGCTCGCCCCCGGCGTCCTCGGCGAGCCCGGTGTCCGCCAGGTCCCGCTCCGCCAGCGCGCGCCGGTCCACCTTGCCGCTGGCATTGTGCGGGAACTCCGGCACGGCGACGATCCGCGCCGGGACCATGTACGCGGGCAGCCAGGCGCGCACCGCGTCCTTCAGTTCGGACTCGCCGGCCGTCACGCCCTCCGCGAGCCGGACGAACGCCACGATCCGCAGGTCGCCGTCGCCGAACTCCCTGCCGAGGGCCACGGCCTCCCGCACCCGGTCGTCGCGCTCCAGCGCCGCCGCCGTCTCGTCCGGCTCGACCCGGTGTCCGCGGATCTTCAGCTGGTGGTCCCGGCGCCCGTGGCAGGTGAGCGAGCCGTCGGCGTGGCGGCGGAAGAGATCGCCGGTGCGGTACAGCCGCTCGCCGGTCACCGGATGCCGCACGAAACGCTCGGCGGTCAGCTCCGGCGCGCCGACGTAGCCGCGGGCGAGGCCGACGCCGCCGATGAACAGCTCCCCCAGCACACCGGGCGGCACCGGGCGCAGCTCGTCGTCCAGGACGTGCACGGTCGTCCCGGCGATCGGCGGACCGATCAGCGGCACCGCGCCGCCGTCCAGTCGCTGGGCCAGCGAGTAGACCGTCGTCTCCGCGGGACCGTACAGGTTCCAGACACGGCCGACGGCGGCGCGGAGTTCGTCGGCGAGTTCGGGGGGCAGTGCCTCTCCCCCGGAGAGCGCGGAACGCAGCCCGGACAGGTCGGCGCCGGCGTCGAGCAGCATCCGCCAGGTGGACGGCGTGCCGTGCTGCACCGTCACTCCCCGGAGGAGGGCCGCCAGCCGGTGCGGGTCCCGCGCGTCCGCACGCCGGCAGACGGTCACCGTCGCGCCGACGGCCGGCGGCAGGAACAGTTCGATGACCGAGCCGTCGAACGGGAGGCTGGCCAGGGCGAGGGTCACGTCGTCCGCGCCCATGACATCGAGACCGGCCATCGCGGCGAGGAAGTTCCCCAGACTGCGGTGCGTGACCGCGACGCCCTTCGGACGCCCCGTGGAGCCGGAGGTGTACATGATGTACGCGAGCCGGTCCGGGTCCTCGGACGCCCGGAACCGGGAGGGCGTACGGCGGGGCAGCTCGCGGACGTCCAGCGCCGGGGGCGCCTGATCGCCGAGGTCCGGCAGTTCGGCGCCCGCGGTCAGCATCAGCCGCGCGCCGCTGTCACCCAGCAGGTACGCCAGCCGCTCCGGCGGATACTCCAGTTCCAGCGGCAGGTACACGCCGCCGGCCTTCCAGACGCCGAGCACGGCCGGCAGCAACTCGATCGACCGGCCGGTGCCGACGGCCACCACGGGCTCGGTGCCGGTCACCCGCTCGCGGACCGCCGCCGCGATGGCGTCCGAGGCCGCTTCGAGCTCCGCGAAGCTGAGTACGGCGCCGTCGCAGCGCACCGCGGGCGCGTGCGGCCGCACCGCGACCTGCCGGGTGAACAGCTCGCCGAACGTGACCGTGATCGCCGGCCGGGCCGGCACGGCGGCCGTCCGCAGCGCCGCGAGCCGCGCGGTCCGGGGCTCCAGCGTGTACCGCCCGACGGGCAGGTCGGGCTCCGCCGCGACGCCGGCCAACAGGGTGGCGTACTGGTCGAGCAACCGCTCGGCCGTCGGTCCGTCGTAGAGGTCGGTGTTGTAGTCGAGCCGTCCGCCGAGGCCGTCGCCGGACTGTTCCACGGTGAGTTCGAGGTCCAGCCGTGCGGTGTTGTTGCAGAACGCGACCGGGCACAGGGTCAGTTCGGGGGTGACCGGTACCTCCGCGTCTCCGAGCGGCAGGCTGCCCATGCTGAACAGCACCTGGTAGAGCGGGTTCCGGCTGGTGTCACGAGCGCCACCGAGCCGTTGGACGAGCGATCCGAACGGCAGGTCCTGGTCGTCGAGTCCGGCCAGGATGGCGCCCTGGACCCGGTCGACGAGCTCGCCGAACCGCGGCCCGCCGGTGGCGTCGATCCGCATCGGCAGGGTGTTGGCGAACGGGCCGATCAGCCCCTCGGTGCCCGGCAGCACCCGCCCGGACACCACCACCCCGAGGACCGCGTCGTCCAGGCCGCTGTACCGGGCGACGAGCACGTGCAGGGCCGCCAGCATGACCGGGAACAGCGTGACGCCGCGCTGCCTGGCCAGGTCGCGCAGTTCCGCGGCGACCGACGAGGGCAGCCGGAACGGAAGGCTGCGGCCGTTGAAGGTCTGCACCGGGGGGCGTTCGTGATCGGCGGGGACGAACGCGGCCGGGGCGCCGGCCAGCCGGGCCCGGCATGCCTCGATGCGGTCGTCGGCCTCGTCGAGGCGACGCCACTGCCAGGCGGCGAAGTCCGCGAACCGCACGGCCGGCGGCGGCAGTTCGGGGCGGCCGCCGGCCAGCCGGGCCCGATAGGCCGCGCCGAGTTCCTCGATGAGCACACCGACCGACCAGCCGTCGGCGGCGATGTGGTGCACGATCCACAGCAGCAGGTGGTCGTGCGGCGCGAGCGGGATCAGCTCGCTGCGGACCACCGGACCGTTCTCCAGGTCGAACCGCAGGCGGGCGCGCTCCTCGGCGTAGGCGAACGCCGCCCGTTCCCGGTCGGCCTCCGTCGTGCCCCGCACCGGCACGACGGTCAGTTCGGGCGGCGGCCCGGGGACGGCCGTCGCGGTGCCGTCCACGAACCGGAAGCGGCAGGCGAGCACGTCGTGCCGATCGGTGACGTCCCGAAGGGCCCGCCGCAGCGCGGGCACCGACAGCGGACCGGTCAGCCGGAGCGCGAAGGGCACCACGTACGGGGCACCGTCACCGGACCACAGCCGGTCGAGGAACAGCTGATGGGCCTGGCCCGGACCGGCGGGCCGGGCCGCCGGCTCGGGCGGGTCCTGGCCCGGCCCGGCGGGCTCGGCCGCAGGCTCGGGGCCCCCGGTCGTGGGCTCGGGGCCCGTGGCGGCGGGGCCGTCGGCCCGCGCGCGTCCGAGGAACGCCGCGCGCTCGTCGGCCGTCATCCCGGCGAGCCGGTGGAGTGCGTTTCGCATGGCCTGACTCCTCTCGTCGGGTGCTGCGCGCGGCGCGCCGAGGAGCTAGGCGGTGGCCGGCAGCGCGTCGGTTCCGTCGGCTCCGTCGGCTCCGGCCACGGGCTTGATCGTGCGGTTGGTGATCGCGTAGCAGACGATCGCGCCCACCGCCAGCACCGCGCCTGCGATCACGAAGGAGAGTGACCGGCCCTGCTCGGCCGCCTTCGCGGCGCTCGTGCCCGAGCCGAGGAGCGCGTGCTCGTGGCTCAGTCCGATCGTCACGATCACCGACAGGCCCAAGGACTGGCTGATCTGCTGCAACGACGTCAGCACGCCCGAGCCCAGGCCCGCGTTCTGCGGAGAGACGCCGTCGAGCGCGGACAGCTGGAGCGCGGGGGCCGCGAGACCGGACCCGAACGCGGCGAGCGCCATCCCCGGCAGCAGCCCGGTGACGAAACCGCCGCCCCCGCCGAGCAGGCTGAAGAGGAAGATCCCGACCCCGATGACGAACAGCCCCGCCGACAGCAGCACCCGCGAGCCGACCACCGGCATCAGCTTGGTGGAGATCACCAGGCCGGGGATGAACAGCACGGTGTACGGCAGCCAGGCCAGGCCGCTCTCAAGCGGCGAGTAGTGCACGGTCTGCTGCATGTAGAGCACCACGAGGAAGAACATCGCCGAGGTGGAGACCGCCATGAACACCTGCCCCGCGTACCCGGTCAACCGGGTGCGGCTGGTGAAGAACCGCAGCGGGATGAGCGGCGTCGCACTGCGCAGTTGCAGGAGCGCGAACACGGCGATGGCGAGGACGCCGCCGACCAGGGGACCGAGCACCGTGAGCCCGCTCCAGGGGTGGGTGATGCCGCTGAGCAGGCCGTGCACCACCGCGACCATGCCGCCGGTCAGCAGCACGGCGCCGGGCCAGCTGGTCCGGCCCGCGCCGGTCTCCTTGCTCTCCGGCACCAGCCTGAGGGTCATCACCAGCGAGATCACGCACGGCGGGACACCGATGTAGAAGATCCAGTGCCAGCCGGCCAGGTCGGTGAGGACGCCGGACAGCAGCACGCCCGACGCGGCGCCGAGGCCGGCCAGCCCGCCCCAGATGCCCAGCGCCTTGGTCCGCTCGCGCTCGTCGGTGAACAGCAGCGCCACCATGGACAGGGCGGCGGGGGCCGCGAGCGCCTCACCGACGCCCTGCGCGAACCGGCTCCCGATGAGCATGGCCGACGAGGTGGACAGGGCGGCCGTGAGCGACGCCACGGCCAGCAGCGCCGCACCCGCGGTGAACACGCGGCGGCGTCCGACGAGGTCGCCGAGCCGGCCGCCGAGCAGCAGCAGACCGCCCGCGGCGATCAGGTAGGCGTTGACCACCCAGGTCAGTTCGGACCGGCTCAGCCCCAGGTCGTGCTGGATCGAGGGCAGCGCGACGTTCACGTTCGTCGCGTCGAGAAAGATGATGAACTGGACGAGGGCCAGTCCGATCAGCGCCTTCCAGCGAAGCGGGTTCGGTGCTGGTAAGGCCTCGGTGTCGCCAGCCATCGGCACTCCTGGTTCGTCGCGCACGGTCAAGGTCACGGTCGGTGGGACGCGCGGTACGGTACGAGCGAGCGGTTATCGGCCGGTTACGCTGATCGAGATCGCAGACGGTCGGCCAGGCCCCGCAGCGTGCCCAACCGGTATACGTCGCCGACGGCCGGCCCCGCCAGACCCCGGGCGCGCAGCTCCGCGACGAACCTGCTGACGACCACCGAATTGCCGCCCGCGTCGAAGACGTTGTCGTCGCCGCGGATGCGCAGCCCCGTGAGCTGCTCCCAGATCTCGGTCAGTTGGTCCTCGGTCGGTACCGGGAGGAGGGGTGCGGCGGGGGCCGCGGATCGCGCCGGGACGGCGGAAGTCGCCGGGGCAGCGGGAGCCGCCGGGACGGCGGAAGCCGCGGGGATGCCGGAAGCCGCGGGGATGCCGGAAGCCGCGGGGACACCGGAAGCCGCGGGGACACCGGACCCCGCCGCAACGCCTGACGCGGGGTCAGGACCGGGCCGCGGCAGCCGTGCCCGGTCGAGCTTGCCGTTCGCCGTCAGCGGCAAGGCGTCGAGCGCGGTGATCGTGGCCGGAACCATGTACTCGGGCAGCAGCGCTCGTACCCGGTGCCGGATCGTCGGCGGGTCCACTCCCGCGGGCGTCACATAGGCGTCGAGTCGGGCGGCGTCCGGTGTACCGCCGACCACCACCGCCGCGGCGGTGACGCCGTCCGCGGCGAGCAGCGCGGCCCGCACCTCGCCGAGTTCGATCCGGTAGCCGCGGAGCTTGACCTGATCGTCCAGCCGGCCCAGGTGCTCGACCGTCCCGTCGGGGAGCATCCGGCCGCGGTCCCCGCTGCGGTACACCCGCGTGCCGTCCTCGTCCACGCCGAAGCGTTCGGCGGTCAGGTCGTCCAGGCCGAGATAGCCGAGCGCCACCCCCACCCCGCCCACGTGGATCTCCCCCGGCACCCCGGGCGGAAGGAGCCGGCCGGCCCGGTCCCGGATGGACAGCGACTCCCCGGGCAGCGGCACGCCCACCGAACGCGACGCCGTCTCGGCCATCCGCGGCGTCACCGTGGTCCAGGTGCTGTGCACCGTGGTCTCGGTGATGCCGTAGAGGTTGACGAGGCGGCACAGGTGCGGCGGATGACGCCGGAACCAGGGCAGGAGCGCCCGGGTGTCGAGCGGTTCCCCGCCGAACGTGACCAGGCGCACCGCCAGTACGGACGACGCGTCGCGGTCGGCTTCGGCCAGCATGCCGAAGGCGGTGGGCGTCTGGTTCAGGATCGTCACCCGCTCCTCGGCGAGCAGCCGGTGCAGCTCCTCCGGGACGCGGGTCACCCGCCGCGGCACCACGACGAGCCGGCCCCCCGTGGTCAGCGCGCCCCAGATCTCCCACACGGACATGTCGAACGCGACCGAGTGGAAGAACGCCCAGACGTCACGGTCGGCGAACGCGAACTCGGTGCCGGTGCCCGCGATCAGCGCGGTGACGCTGCGGTGGGCGACCACGACCGGCTTCGGCGTTCCGGTCGAACCCGAGGTGCAGATGACGTACGCCGCGTCGCCCGCGTCACCGGTGCGGGCCGGCGGTGTCGGCGGCTGCCGTTCGGCGAGGCCGGCGAGCGAGGCGGGCGACACGCTCCGCCAGGTGCCGGCCGGGAAGTCCGCCGACGCCGTCACCACGAGCCGGGGGGTGCCGGCGCGGGCCGTCCGCGCCAGCCGCTGCGGCGGGTTGTCCGGCTCCATGGGCAGGTACGCCGCTCCCGCGCGCAGCACCCCGAGCAGCACCACCACCAGCTCCCAGCCCCGGGCCATGCAGACGCCGACGCGGTCGCCGTGCTCGACGCCGAGTTCCCGCAGCGCTCGGGCGACCCGGTTCGCGGCCTGGTCCAGGCTGCCGTAACTGAGCCTGCTGTTGCGGTCGGTGATCGCCGTGGCGTCCGGCCGCTCGGCGGCGCGGGCGGCGACGAGGTCGTCGATCCTCCTGCGTTCGGCGGGCGGTTCGCCCCCGTCGCCCAGTCGCCTGACCCGTGATCTGCCGGCGGCGTCCAGCAGTTCGAGGCCGGCCAGATCACCCTTCCCCGCGGCCAGTTGTCCGGCGACGTGGACGACGGCGCTCCCGAACCGGTCACCGGCCTGCCGGCCGATCGGTCCGCCGCCGACGGCCGTGGTGAGGCCGGTGCCCACGGCCAGGGTGAGCGGGAACTCGGTGTCCCCCGCCTCGTGGAACCGGACCTCCACGGCCGGGGCGCCGTCGCCCAGCATGCTCGCGAGGACGGGACCGAATCGTGGCCACGTCCCTTCGAGCGCCTCCTCCGCGACGGCGAGCAGCGCGGCGACCGGGGTCTCCGGGTCGGTCGGGAAGGCGACCAGGGCCGGGCGCCGTGCCGCCGCGCTCTCGCGCAGGGCCAGTACGGTGACCGGCAGGCCGTGGTACCTGCCGAGGACGACCGCGGCCGCCGCGAGCACGCGGTGCCGGGGCACCGGCCCCAGGTCGTGCGTGCTTCGGGATGCCGGTTCGGCGGGCTCCGGGAGCCCCCAGTCGGGCGCCGGGTACTGCGCGGCGAGCAGCGTGCCGACGCGGTCCTCGGCGCCGTCGGCCAGCCACTCGATCAGCTCCAGGACCGGACCGGAGTCGTCCGCCAGGTACATGTGGCCACCGGCGACCTCGGCGTACCGCAGCGGACGGGTCGTCGCTTCCTGCCAGCGGGCCGAGTCGGCGGCGCTCACCAGGGCGTCGGCCGCTCCGCGCAGCACGGTGACCGGCACGTCGAGAGGGGTCACCGAGGTCCGCCGGTAGTTCTCGTACATCTCCTGGTCGGCCCGGAGCACCGGCAGCAGCAGTGCGGCCATCTCGGGGTCGGCCAGCGCGGGATGAGCGTAACCGGCCAGTTCCTCCAGCCGCGCCAGGAACTCCCGGTCCGGCAGCCCGGTGGTGCGGCGGTGCCGGGGCACGGTGGGGCCGGGCGTGCCACTGATGATCAGATGCCGGAGCCGCACGCCGTGTTCGAGGAGCAGTCCGGCCAGCTCGAAGGCGACGGTGCCGCCCAGGCAGTGGCCGACCAGCACGGCCTCGTCCCGGCCGTCGAGGGCCGAGAGGACCCGGGGCAACAGGTCGGCGGCCGCCGCGGCCACCGTGCGGTGCGGCGGCTCGCCGAACCGCTTGTCGTGCCCGGCCAGGTCGGGCGCGATGATCTCGACGTCGCCGCGGACCTGCCAGGGACGGAAGAACGACGCGCCGGCGCCGGTGTGCGGAAGACAGACGACCGGCAGCCGGACCGCCGGGGCCGCGGCGACCGTCGCGCCGATGACACGCGCCAGCTCCGCGGCGTGGTCCCGGGCGAAGTAGTGACCGCCGCCCGCCACGAGTTCGAGCCGCACGGTCTCGGCGAACACCGACCAGCCGCGGTAGCCGTGTTCCGGATCCGGGGTGACGGGATCGGCGGTTCCCAGCACACAGTGCAGCGGGGCGCGCAGCCGCGCTCCCGGTGACTTGTGCGCCGCGGCCTGGAACCGTGTCGCGCCCGCCATGTCGTGCCGTACCGCGGCGAGCACCTGATGGCGATCGGCCTCGTCGAGTGGGCCGTCGAAGCCGCCGATGGCCTTGATGTAGGCGTAGAACTCGTCGCCCGAGCTGCCGGTGACGCGGGCCAGGTTCGCCTCGGCGTCCGGGTCGGTCAGGCTGGCACCGACATGGACGGCGCGCAGGTCGGCACCCCGGGCCTCCAGTTCGCGGGCCACCGCCACCGCGAGGGACGCGCCCGCGCAGTGCCCGTAGACCATGACGGCTCCGGACACGCGCTCCCGGACCTCGTCGGCCAGTCGCGAGACCGCCTCGTCGAACTCCAGGAACTCGCCGTCGTCGCCCTCGTGTCCGGGCAGGCTCGCCGCCCACAGCCGGAACCGCGGCGGCAGGGCGTCCGCGAGCGGCTGGTAGGCGGTCGCGGCCCCGCCCGCGTAGGGGATCGCGATGACGGTGGTGTCGGCCGCGGAGTCGTCGCCGGTGAGCGGCCAGAGCAACCGGTCGGCCGACGGCCGCGCCCCGTCGGCCAGGTAGGCGGCGAGCGCGGCGGCGGTCCGGTGGCGGAACAGCTCGGCGAGCGGCACGCCGCCCCCGAGCAGCCGGCGCACCTTGAGCGCGGCGAAGGAGTTGCCGCCCAGGTCGAAGAAGTCGCTGTGCGGATGCACCTCGTCCGCGCCCAGCACCTCCCGCCAGGCGTGCCGGACCCGCTCCAGCATCTCCGGCGCGGTGTCCCCGACGGCCTCGGCGGCGGGTCCCGGGTCCTCGACGGCCTCCGGCTCGGGCACCGTGCCTTCGGCGGTCTCCCCCTCGCGCGCGGTCCCCGCGACGGCCTCCCCCTCCCGCGCGGCACCGCCGACGACGCCCCCGGGAGCCGGGTCGGCCTCCTCGACACCCCCCGAAGCCGGAGCGCTCCCCTCGACCACATCCGAAGCCAGAGCGGCCCCCTCGACCGCACCCCGAGCCGGAGCGGTCTTCTCGCCGGCCTCGGGAGCCGGGGCGGCGACCGTCACGGCCGTGCTCACCCGGGCCGGGGGGCGCGGCGGCTCGGGCAGCAGGAGGTCCCCGATCCCGCGGTCGGGGCGGGCCGCCACCGCGTCGGCCACCAGCGCGTACATCGCGGCGAGCCGCTCGGCGGTCGCCGGATCGAACAGGTCCCGGGCGTAGACGAGATCCAGCACGAGCGCTCCGGCGTCGGCGCGCACCATGAAGTTGAGGTCGAACTTGGCGGCCCTCAGCTCCGGGACGAGGCCCTTGACGGTCAGTCCGTCGTAGGCGGGCAGTCGTTGGTACGCGGTGGACCCGCCGTCACTCTCCTCGAGCTGGACGTGCACCCGGATCAGCGGCGTCCGGGTGCCGGACCGCTCCGTGCGCAGGGCGTCGACGAGCAGTCCGAAGGGCAGCGCGCTGCCCTCGTAGTCGGCGATCAGGTCACGCCGTGTGCGCGCGAGCACCTGCCGGAACGTCGGGTTTCCCGAGAGGTCCGCACGGACCGGGAACGCGTTGGTGAACAGCCCGATCAGATGGCGCAGTTCGGGTTGCTGGCGCTGGGCGACGGTGGAGCCGAACAGGAGGTCGCGCCGCCCGGTGCAGCGGGCGAGCAGAACGGCGAGCAGCGCGGCGACGGTCATGAACCGGGACGCGCCCTCCGCTCGGGCGATCCGGTCGAGACGGTCCACGGTGGGTTCGGGAATCGTCGCCCGGCACAGGTCGCCCTCGGCCGTTCGTGCCGGATCGTCGGGACGGTCGGTCGGCAGCGTCATCTCCGCGCCGTCGAGCCGGGTACGCCAGTAGCCGGTCAGCCGCTCCCGTTCCGCCGCGTCGAGCCGGTCCCGTTGCCAGCACGCGAAGTCCGCGTACTGGACGGGGAGCGGGGGGAGCGCCGAAGGAACCCCGCGCACCGCCGCGTTGTAGCCGTCCGCGAGTTCGGCGTGCAGGAGCGGGACCGACCAGCCGTCGCAGGCGATGTGGTGCACGGTGAGCAGGAGCAGGTGGTCCCGCGGGGCGAGCCGGAGGAGTTCCGCGCGCAGGACGGGGCCGGTACCGAGGTCGAAGCGGGCCGTCTGCGCCGCGGCGAGCCGCCGGGGGACCTCCTCGGCGGCCGAGCCGGTGAGGTCGAGGACCGGCAGCGGCACCGGGGCGGGCGCGCCGACGACTTGGTACAGCACGCCGTCGTGCTCGGTGAACGTGGTGCGCAGCGCCTCGTGCCGCTCGACGACCCGGGTCAGCGCGCCACGCAGGGCGCCGGTGTCGAGGGGGCCGCGGAGCGAGACCGGAAGCGGCACATTGTACGCGGACGAGCCCTGTTCGAGCTCGGTGACCATCCACAGCCCGGCCTGCGCGTACGAGGCGGGCACGACCGGGCCGGCCGGGCTCCGCCGAAGGATGCCGGACCGGTTCGACCGGCGCTGGGCGAGCGCCTTCAGCAGCCGCGCGCGTTCGGGTGAGCGTGCCGGCGGGGGAGGGACGATCGTCACCTGTTCTCCTTAGCCCAGGGCGAGTCTCCCGAGACCGTAGGCAGGCGCGGTTAGCCGGGGGTTATGCGGCGAGGAACCGGGCGATGTCGCGGAGTTCCGCGTCGAGGGCCGCCTGGCCGGCACCGGCCGGGCCGCCGTCGAACGGCTCCAGGGCGACGGCACGTGTCCGGTCCCGGCGCCAGACCCCGCGGACCAGGCCGTCCACGACGACGGTGGGGCTGATCTGACCGCCGCCCGGCCAGACCCTGCGCTCGTGCTCGGGCTCGACGGACAGCCGGCGGTCCGCGAATCCCACCAGGTAGTTGTCGTAGGCCGGCAGCAACCGGACGTCGCCCACCGGCTCCGGGCCCGGCGGAGCGTCGGCCGGCAGCGCGTGGTCGTCCAGGTCGCCGACGCGGCACGGTTCGATCAGACCGGCCCCGAGCAGGTCCCGCCACGCGGGGCGGGCAGCGGGCAGCCCGAGCCCGGACCAGGTGGCGAAGTCGGCCACGGTCGCCGGTCCGTGGGCCGCCAGATAGCGGTGCAGCAGCTCTTTGACCGCGTCAGGGCCGGAGGGTCCGGCAGAGGCGGGCAGCCAGTCCTTCGCGAGGACGTAGGTGGCGGAGCCGTCCTCCCGGACCGGACCGAAGCAGACGGTACCGAGGAGGGCGGACCGGCGGACGAGGTGGAACGGGACCTGCCCGGAGGCGTCGAGGCCCGCGTCGGTCATCCGCACCGCGAGTTCGTCCCGGGTCAGCGGGCCGTCGGCGAGCGCCTCGGCGATCACCCGCTCCCCCCGCCCCAGCTCGGCGGGTCCGAGCCCCAGCTCCCGGTAGCGGCGCTCGCCTCGGCGCAGCAGTCGGGGAGCGAGCAGTTCGCGGAGCCAGCCCGCGTCACGGGCCGGGACCAGGTACAGCGTGCCGCGCATGAACCAGCCCCGGACCAGAGTGCGCTCGGCGCCGAGCGCCCGGTACACGTCCGCCTCGGTCAGCCCGGAGCCGCGCGCCCTGACCCCGAGCGCGGCCGCCCTCAGATCCTGCGCCTGCACGGCCAGACACCGCTCCAGGACAGCGGCCACGGACGCCGCGCGCCACGCGCCACCCACGCCCTGCGACCACGCCCGGAGCAGTCTGGCCCCACCCGGTCCCAGCTCCCGCACGTACGCCCCCTGACATCACTCGTCGCTACCGACGGTTCCCGAACCGTAGCCGATGGCCGTCCGCCCGGCCATCGACCGGCCTCGGCCCGACTCCCCCACCCGACGCGGAGCGACTCTCATCGTGAGAGTTCACTTGCATCAGGCTTGCGACCGGCCTATATTCATGAGAGTCAGTTCTCACGAAGGGCGCGGCCATGACCTCCTCTGTTCCCACCGGCGACACCCGGACCGTCGACCTCCCCGGTGGCCTGTCCGTGACCATCGAAGAGCGCGGAAGCGGTTCCGGGGGCAGGGCCTTCCTGCTGCTGCACGGCGGCGCGGGCCCCCGGACGATGGCCGGTCCGGCGACCGCGCTGGCCGAGCAGGCGTACACCGTCGTCCCGACCCACCCGGGTTTCCAGGGGACACCTCGCCCGGAGTGGTGCGACACACCGGCCGACCTCGCCGTCGCCTACCTGGACCTGCTCGACGCCCTCGGCCTCGGCGACGTCATGGTGATCGGCAGCTCGCTCGGCGGCTGGGTCGCCTCCGAGATGGCCTTGCGCGACACCAAGGCCCGCATAGGAAGCCTCACTCTGCTCAACGCGGTGGGCATCCACGCGGCGCGGACGAAGGACGCGGTCGTCGACACCCGCGCCCTGGCACCGGCCGAGATCGCCGAGCTGTCGTTCGCCGATCCGGCCTTCCGCCCGGACTTCTCCTCCTTCAGCGACGAGCAGCGGGCGCAGGGGGCCGCCAACCAGCGGGCTCTGGCGCTCTACGGGGGTGAGAG
This sequence comes from Streptomyces hygroscopicus subsp. hygroscopicus, assembly GCF_030269125.1. GTDB lineage: Bacteria > Actinomycetota > Actinomycetes > Streptomycetales > Streptomycetaceae > Streptomyces > Streptomyces hygroscopicus_C. Next base: position 280,071 of record NZ_BSSM01000001.1, read on the forward strand.
GTTCTCGCACGACCCGAAGCTGCGCGGTCGCCTGCACCGCGTCGGCGTGCCGGTCCTGGTCGTCTGGGGCGAACAGGACGGCATCGCCTCCACGGCCTACGGCCGCGACTACGCCGGCTCCTTCCCCGACGGCCGCTTCGTGGCCATCCCCGAGGCCGGGCACTTCCCGCACATCGAGCAGCCGGCGCGCACTCTCGGTGCCATCGGCGACTTCGCCGACACCATGGTGAAGCCGTCGGCCGCGGCCTGAACCCGACGTCGCCGCCGGACCCCCGGGACCGCCCGCGACGGCCTGCGGCTCAGTCGTACTCCGTGGCGGGCGCGGTCGCGTAACGGGCCATGACCCGCACGGCGGCCGGGCCTGTCAGGCCCCCGTCCCGCGCCGCCGCGTCGCGCAGGTCCCGGAAGTACTGCACATACAGGTCGGGCGTGAAGGTGTTGATCATCACCAGCGGCTCCCCGCCGGGGTTGGCGAAGGTGTGCGGCACGCCCGGCGGGACCATCACCAGCGTTCCGGCGGGCGCCTCGTGCTCGTCGTGTCCCACGGTGAACCGGGCCGTGCCGGAGACCACGTAGAAGCCCTCGTCGTGTTCGGCGTGACGGTGCTGGGGCGGGCCGGCGCTGTGCGGGGCGAGAGTGATCTCGCCGATCCCGAGACGGTGCGCGGTCGTGCCGCCGTCCTCCAGGATGCGCATCCTGGCGGGCCCAAGCTCGATCACCTCACCGCCGCCGGGAGGGACGATCGCGACGCTGTTCATGGCCGGACTCCTTCGTGAGAATCGACTCTCATGGAAATAGGCTGGTCGCATCGTATGATGCAAGTCTTCCGCACAGGAAAGAGCCTGCCCGCCGCGGACCGAAAGGTGGATCCATGTCCCCGCCGACCTCGCCGGCCTCCGGCATGACCGGCCGCGCGAACCAGAAGCTGCGGACGCGTCGGGCGATCGTCCAGGCCGCGGCCGAACTGAGCCGCACCGGACGCGAAGTGACGATGAGCGAGATCGCCGTGGCGGCCCTCGTGTCCGAGGCCACGGCCTACCGCTACTTCCCCGACCTCGTCAGCCTCCTCCAGGAGGCCATGGCGGGCCAGCTCCCCGACCCGCACGAGGCGCTCGCCGGGGTCGAGCACTCCACCGATCCGGTGGAACGCGTCGCCGCGGCGACCGAGTTCCTGATGCGCCACGTGCTGGCCCGGCAGGGCGTGGTCCGCGCCATGATCGCCGGAACCATCGCCCGGCCCGATCGGTCCGCGCGTCCCGGTCTGCGCTTCGGGCTGATCGACCACGCCCTGGCCCCGGCGGTGGCGGCGGCGACCGATCCCCCCGCCCTGGAGCAGCTCAGACGCGGCCTTGCCGTGGTGGTCAGCGCCGAGGCGCTCTTCAACCTCACCGACCTGTACGGCCTGGACCCCGAGGACGCCATCGCCAGCGTCGTGTCGACCGCCACGGCCCTCACCCGCGCATCCCTGCACCCGGACACGAAGCCGGCCGCTGACGCCCGGGCATGAGCCGGCCCGGTGACGCGGACGTGGCTCCACCGGGCCGGTCAGGCTCCGCCGGGGGGTGGCCGGAGTACCCCCTTCCTGCCCGAGACCCACACGCGGGGTGGGCCGGTTCCCGCGGCTCGCACCGCCGGAACCGGCCCACCGTCGTCAGCGTCCGCCGGCTCTCACCGGCCGAAGCCGTAGGCGAAGAGGTGGGCGCTGCCCGTCGAGCCCGTCACCGGCAGGGTGATCGACGCCACCTGCCTGGACGCGTCGAGCGGGACCTTCGTGGCGAAGACGTAGGTCTTCACGCCGTCCCTGCCGCCGCTGCCGGTGTTCCGGTAGCCCGTCGTGACCGCCGTGGTGTCCCCCGCCATCGGCTTGCTCGAACCGGCGTTGAGCGTCCAGTCCGAGAAGCCGACCGTCGCCTTGGACGTGGTGCCGTCGGTGTAGGTGACGGTCACCGTGCCCGAGACCCCGCTGCCGTCGGCCGGCGCGTTGGTCGCCGTGCCCAGCAGGCCCAGCGACGCTCCCGACGCACCGGCCGCCATGGGGATGGTCTGGCCGGCCATCTCCAGGTTGTCCAGCCGACCGGACGCCACCGTCGGCCAGGTGTAGGAGACGCCGTCGACCGTGACGGTGGAGCCGCTCGTGACCCCGGCCGCCGACAGCGCGTTTTGCGAGAACGCCCAGCCGCCGCTGTCGAAGCCGCCCGAGAAGGTCGCACCGTCGGGATAGACGCCCTCGTTGGTGTCGTACGGCCACAGCTCGCCGGCCTTGGCCACCGCGACCCGCAGGGCCGCCCCGTTCAGCGCCGCCCCGGTGCTGTGGTCGGTCAACGCGAAGGTGACGGGGAACGTCCCTTCGCTCGCGCCCGCCGTCACATGGACCTTCGCCTCGGCGCTGCCCGAGGCGGGCACCGTCAGCGAGCCGGACGCCGGGTCGAGCGTGACGCCCGATGACGCCGTCGCCTTCCAGTCGACGGTGGCGTCCTTGCCGCCGAGGTTGGTGAGGTCGAGCGTGCCGTCACCGGAAGTACCGGGCTGAAGCACCAGGCCGTCGCTGGACGGGCCGGCCGCGGCCAGGACGCGGTCCCCTCCCGTGGTGTCCGACGGCGGCGCCGCCGACGGGCCGGAGGCCCAGGACTTGTCCGGCTGTGTGCCGAGGGTGAAGTCCAGGGTGCCCGCGTCCTTGAACTGCCCGTACGTCAGCCAGGAGGTGTTCCACTCCTTGCCCTTGACGTCGAGGGACTGCACGTACGGGGCGTCGGGCGCCGCCTGCGGTGCGTTGATCCGCACCGTCCTGCCGCCGGCGAGCGCCACCTTCGCCACAGGGAATGCCGGGCTGCCGAGCACCAGGGTGTCCGTGCCCGGGGTCTCGGGGTACATGCCCAGTTCGGACCAGACGTACCAGGAGCTCATCGCACCCAGGTCGTCGTTGCCGAACGAGCCGACCGGGGCGTTGAAGTACAGATTCCGCTGGGCCGCGCGCACGGCCTCCTGCGTCTTCCACGGCTGACCCGTGTAGTCGTACTCCCAGGGGATCTCCACGCTGGGCTCGTTGCTCAGGTTGGCATCGGTGTTGCCGGGATCGGTGATGTTGTCGAGCAGACCGTCCAGGAAGGACGAGTACGCCTTGTCACCCCCGCGTGCCTGGATGAGCTGCCGCAGGTTGAACGGGACCATCGGGGTGTACTGGGCCGACGTGCCCTCGACGAAGCCGTTGGAGGTACCCGGGGTGAATCCGCCCGCGAACCGGCCGTCCTTGTCCTTCGCCTGCATGTATCCGGTCTGCGGGTTGAGGACGTTCATCCAGTCCTGGGCGCGGGTGGCGAACTTCCGGTGGATGTCGTTCCTGCCCAGCGACTTGGCGAAGGCGGCGAGGGCGTAGTCGGCGGAGTCGTACTCCAACTGCGTGGAGACCGGGCCGTAGAAGTTGCAGCACCCGTAGTCGTTCTCGTCCAGCGGGAGGTAGCCCTTCGCGTCCCGCACCGATTCGCCGGGGCGGTCGTTGTTCGGGACGGTGGCCTCGTGCTGCAGGGCGGCGAGGGCCTTGCCCGTGTCGAAGCCACGGGCACCGAAGGCGTACGCGTCCGCGATGATGCCGGCTGCCGGGTCGCCGACCATGACGTAGCTTTCGCCGTTGTTGGAGGCCCACTTGGGAAGCAGGCCCGTCTGGTCGTAGCCGTTGAGCATCGAGGTGACGACGTCGTCGGCGACCTTGGGTTCGACCATCGCCATCAACTGGGTCTGGGAGCGGTAGGTGTCCCAGCCCGAGTAGTTGGCGTACTGGGCCCGCTGGCCCTTGGCCAGCTTGTGGATCTGGTTGTCCATGCCCATGTACCGGCCGTCGTCGTCCGAGAAGACGTTCGGGTGCAGCAGCGCGTGGTAGAGCGCCGTGTAGAACTGCACCCGCTGGTCCCGGGTGCCGCCCCCGATCCGGAGCTTGTCCAGCACCGCGTTCCAGGCGTCGTGGTTGGCCCGCTCCACCGCGTCGAGGTTCCAGCCCTTGATCTCGGTGGTGAGGTTGTCCGCCGCGGCGGCGTCGCTGGTGTACGAGATGCCGACCTTCGCTCTCACCGTGGGGGCGGAGGACGTGTCGAAGGTCAGGTACATCCCGTTCGCACCCGTCGTGGGCGGCTGGGTGGCCTTGCCCGTGGCCGGCGTCGAGGGCGTGGCGCCGGCGCTCGGGGCCGGGGACGGGACCCCGGAGGGCCGTCCGACGCTGTCGTGCACGGTCGGGGACGGGGCCTCGGGAACGGTGAAGTGCTCCTCCTTCAACCGCTTCGACGGGCGTGTCCGCAGATCCTGCCGGGCCTTGCCCGCCTTCAGCGACGTCGCGTCGGGGGTGATGGTGCTGCCGATCCAGGTCCCGCTGCTGGTGAACGGCCGGTCGAACCTGATGTCGAAGTGCAGGGTGTAGCGGTTGTGGGCACCGCAGAAGTGACCGCTGTCGACGGAGCCGCGGATCTCCTTCCTGTTCACCACCTGGACGCGGGTCCCGTCCACCTGGGTGGCACCCCCGCTGAGCTTGAACAGCAGGTTCGCCCGGCTGCCCGCCGGGAAGGTGAAGGAGCCCAGGCCGGCGCGGGTGGTGTCGGTCAGCCGGGTCGTGACACCGCTCGCGTCGGTGACCTCGTAGAACCCGATGCCGGTCTGCTCGTCGGCGTGGCGGAAGCCCGCGGACGCGTCGCCGAGCTTGCCCGAGAGCGTGCCGGTCACCGGAAGAACGGGCAGGTCGCCCGCGACGCCGCAGCCGGGTCCGGAGACATGGGTGAGGCTGAAGCCCGAGATCTTGTCGTCGTTGTACTCGTAGCCGCCGCCCGAGGGCCGGTCGGGCGTGGTGTCCGGGCCCCACTGCACCATCCCGGCCGGCATGTCGGGGCCGGGGAACGTGTCCACCTCTCCGGAGGTGCCGATCAGGGGGTTGACGAGGGACGCGGGATCTTTCACCAGGGCCGGTGGCGCGGCACTCGCGGCATGGGCGTCCCCGATCGCCGGGAGCGGGAATGCCGCGATCCCCAGGACGGAGATCACGGCGAGGCGTTGGCGAAGTCTTCCTCGGTTACGTGGCGCGGCTGAACGTCGGGATCGGACCATCGGTTGCCTCCGCAGCGTTTCGTGCTTCGCACAGGTGCTGGTGTGCCGAAGGGCAGGGACGTCGGTGAGGGGCCGCGGTGCCGGGCGCGGCCATGCGGCCTGACAACGTTGCCATTCACACGTGACGAGTGAACCCGTGGGCTTACGACCTGTCAACGATGCCAACGGCGGTTTCTGGGAGCGACGTTCGCAGTGCGCCCTCCGGCACCTCGATCGCCGCCTCCGCTCCACCACCGCGGGCACCCGGGCTCGCCGGATGCGCCGGCCGTGCCGGATGCCGGTTCCAGGATCCTTCCGACTTTGGTGGCGGAGGGGGGCCGCTTCGGCTGATCATTATTCAACTACCGTGTGGCGCAAGCCAGTCACTGACCTTGAGGGAGCCCCATGCCCACCGCGCAGGTGCCCGACATCCTCTCGCCCGAATTCGCCGCGGACCCCTACTCGGCGTACCGTCTGATGCACGATGCCGCGCCCCTCATCTGGCATGAGGCGACGCAGAGTTACATCGTCTCGCGCTACGAGGACGTCGAGCACGTCTTCAAGGACAAGAACGGCGAGTTCACCACCGACAACTACGACTGGCAGATCGAGCCCGTGCACGGCAAGACGATCCTCCAGCTCAGCGGCCGTGAGCACGCCGTGCGCCGCGCCCTCGTCGCTCCCGCCTTCCGCGGCGCCGACCTCCAGGAGAAGTTCCTCCCCGTCATCGAGCGCAACTCGCGCGAACTGATCGACACCTTCCGGAACTCCGGCTCCGCCGACCTGGTCAACGACTACGCCACCCGCTTCCCGGTCAACGTGATCGCCGACATGCTGGGGCTCGACAAGGCGGACCACGCGCGCTTCCACCGTTGGTACACGTCCGTCATCGCCTTCCTCGGCAACCTCTCGGGCGACCCGGAGGTGGCCGCGGCGGGCGAGCGGACCCGGGCCGAGTTCGCCGAGTACATGCTGCCGATCATCCGGGAGCGCCGCGAAAGCCTGGGCGACGACCTGCTGTCCACGCTGTGCACCGCCGAGGTCGACGGGGTGCGGATGAGCGACGAGGACATCAAGGCGTTCTGCAGCCTGTTGCTCGCCGCCGGCGGCGAGACCACCGACAAGGCGATCGCCAGCATCTTCGCGAACCTGCTCCGCCACCCCGACCAGCTCGCCGCCGTCCGCGCCGACCGCGACCTGATCCCGCGGGCCTTCGCCGAGACCCTGCGGTACACCCCGCCCGTCCACATGATCATGCGGCAGTCGGCGACCGAGGTGAAGCTCAGCGGCGGCACCATCCCCGCCGGCGTCACCGTCACCTGCCTGATAGGCGCCGCCAACCGGGACGGGAGCCGCTACCGCGAGCCCGACCGCTTCGACATCTTCCGTGACGACCTGACCGCGACGACCGCCTTCTCCGCCGCCGCCGACCACCTCGCCTTCGCGCTCGGCCGGCACTTCTGCGTCGGCGCCCTGCTCGCCAAGGCGGAGGTCGAGATCGGCGTCGGCCAACTGCTGGACGCCATGCCCGACATGCGCCTCGCCGACGGCTTCGACCCGGTGGAGGAGGGGGTCTTCACCCGCGGACCGCAGCGCCTGCCGGTGCGGTTCACGCCCGTGACGGCCTGACCCGCGCCACCGCCGAGGTGATGGGCCCCGTCCAGGGGCCCATGTGCCCGCGCCGCCGTACCACCGAGTCGGTCGGGGCGCCTGCCCTACCTGATCACCACGCGCCCGCCCTACTGCACCACCGGCGTGAACCGCACCGGCAGCGCCGTCAGACCCCGCATCCAGACCGACGGACGCCAGGTCAGCGTCTCCGGCTCGACCGACAGCACCAGGTCGGGCAGCCGCTCCAGCAGCGTCTCCACCGCCGTCCGCGCCATCACGTCCGCCAGCAGCGGTGCCGGATAGGGGCAGCGGTGCTCGCCGTTGCTGAACGAGAGGTGCGCGGAGTTCTCCGCGCCCACGTGCGAGTCGGGCCAGATCTGCGGGTCGGTGTTGGCCGCGGCCAGTCCCAGCACCAGACAGTCGCCCGCGCGGATCTGCCGCCCGCCCAGCTGGGTGTCCCTGACGGCCCAGCGCCCGATGAAGTTCTGCGTCGGCGTGTCCAGCCACAGCGCCTCGTTGAGCGCCTCGCCCACACTGAGCCTGCCGCCCGACACGTTCACCGCGAACCGCTCGTCCGTCAGCAGCAGCCGCAGCGTGTTGCAGATCCAGTTCGCGGTCGGCTGCTGCGCCGCGGCGATCACCGAGATCAGGTCCTGGACGATCTCCTCGTCCGTCAGCCCCGCCGGATGCAGCAGCATGCGCGAGGTGACGTCCGGACCGGGGCTTTCCCGCTTGTCCTTCACCAGTTGCCGCAGCCGCTCGCCCACGCGCCCGTAGGCGGCCACCGGGTCGTCGCCCTCCGCGGCGTCGAGCGAGATCCGCAGGTCCTCGACGAGTTGCCGGGTGTCCTCGCCGGAGGTCGGCATCCCGCACATCTGCACCACGGCACGCATCGGCAGGGCGTGCGCGTATCCGGTCATCAGCTCGGCCTGGCCGCTGCCCGCGAAGGCGGCGATGAGCCGGTCGGCGATCAGCTGGCAGTTGTGCGCCAGTTCGAACTGGTCGACGCCTTCCAGCGCCTGGGTGATCACCCCGGCCCGCCGCCGGTGCTCGTCGCCCTCGGTGAACAGCACCGACGGCTGGTACCCGACGTACGGCAGCAGCGGCCAGTCCGCCGGGATGTTCTCCCACTGGTTCCAGCGCCGGGAGTCCCGCGCGAACAGCTCGTCGTGGCTGGTCACGTACGTGACTTCGGAGTAGCCGAGGACCAGCCAGGCCGGGATGTCCCCGTCGAGCAGCACCGGCGCGACCGCGCCGTGCTCGCTGCGCAGCGCGCGGTACATCTGCGAGGGCGTCTGCTGGTACTCCAGTCCCGTCAGGCGCACCGCGTCGGTGTGGGCGGGGCAGCCCGGCGGAGCCTGTCGCGCGGAAGAGGGGTCGGTCACGGTGTCGCCTCCTGGGCCATCGCCAGTTCGTACAGGTGGTCCACGAGGGTGATCAGCACGTCCTTGCCGGACTGCCGGACCCGCGCGTCGCAGTCGACCATCGGCACCCGCTCGGACAGCGCGAGCGCCTGGCGGATCTCCTCCAGGGAGTACCGGTGGGCGTCGTCGTCGAACCGGTTGACGGCCACCACGAACGGCGTCTTGTGGTGCTCCAGCCGGTCTATCGCGTACCAGGAGTCGTTCATCCGCCGTGTGTCCACGAGCACCACGGCACCCAGCGTTCCGGAGAACAGCCTGTCCCACAGGAACCAGAAGCGCTCCTGGCCCGGCGCTCCGAACAGGTACAGCACCATGCGCTCGTTGAGGCTGATCCGCCCGAAGTCGAACGCCACCGTCGTGGTCGTCTTCGTCGCGACCGCACTGGTCTCGTCGAGGCCGATCCCGGCCTGCGTCATCACCTCCTCGGTGTTCAGCGGCCGGATCTCGCTCACCGAGCGGACCAGGGTCGTCTTGCCGACACCGAAACCGCCCACGATGACGATCTTCAGTCCGGTCTCCGCCGCATCGGCCAGTGGCGTGCGACGGGAGGGAAGCTCAGAGGTTGCGGAGCCCATGGAGCACCTCCTTGAGAAGGGCGGAGTCGGGAAGCGAGGCGACGGACCGCGCCGCGCGCGGCCGGCGGGCGGTGATGCGGCCGGTGTCGAGCAGGTCCCCGAGCAGGATCCGCACCACCGTGATGGGCAGTTTCAGCTCCGCGGCGATCTCGACGACGGCCGCGGGGTGTTGGCACAGCTCCAGGATCCGGGCGTGCTCCGACTGCATCCCCGCCGTGGGCCGGCACTCACTGACGATCAGGGTGACCAGGTCGAAGGAGTCGTCGGCACGGCTGCGGCCGGCCGTGACCGTGTAGAGCCGGTCGGGGTCACCGGTGTCCACGGGCTTGCGCATCACGACGCGGCACTCCCGGGAAAGGGCTCTCGGGGCTCGGCGCGCAGGTGCTCGCCTATCTGTTCCACCAGCTCCGTCATCTGATGGCCCACCACACCGGGGTCGGCGTCCTCCTCGGCGAGGACGGCCAGGTGCGCCCCCTCGCCGGCCTCGACGATGAAGAGCAGGCCGCCGTGGAACTCGGTCATGGACTGCCGGACGCCGCCGGTGCCGTCGCCGAACTCCACGGACGCGCCCTGGGACAGGGCCTGGATGCCGGAGCAGATCGCCGCCAGCTGGTCGGCCTGGTCGAGCGTCAGGTGTTCGGTCCAGCAGAGCTTGAGGCCGTCCCGGGACAGTGCCAGGGCGTGCCGGGTGCCGGGAGTACGCTCCAGGAGATTCTGGAGGAGCCAGGTGAGGCTGTTGTCGGTGGTCTGCATGATGGGTGATGGGACGGTGTTACCCGGCTGACCGGTCACCGGCCCGTTCCTCCAATCTCATGAACTCGGGCGGGAAGCGGGCGCCGGCGCCCTGGGCGCCGTACGGACAGGGGGTCGGCGGCTACGGGGCGGACGGCGGCTCGGACTCGGTCCCGGCCTCCGGGCCGGCGGTGCCGCTCGCGGACCGGCGCCCGCGGTGGAAGGCGCCGAACCGGGTGCCGGCGTCGCGTGCCGGGCGCTGCTCCGGGCGTTCCGCGTCCGCCGTCTCGGACGCGGTCCCGGACACCGCGTGGGACGCCGACCGGCGCTGCTCACGCTCCCGCTCCGCCTCGGCCATGGTGCGACCGGGCGCGCGTACGGGCAGGCCGTTCGGCGTGGAGCCGGTGGCGCGCGCGGGCTGTCCCTGCGCGGGCGGCTCCGGCCGGACGGCGGGCCGCTCCGGGACAGCCGGGCGCGAGGCGGGCTCGGGTACCGGGGCCGGGGCGGGCGAGGCGGCGGGGACGGGGCCCGGCGTGGGCACGATCCCCGCGGCGGCGCGGCCGACGGCTTCGGACGACACCGCCTCGCGCCGCTGGGCGACCAGCTGCGGGGGCAACAGGACGACGACGCCGGTGCCGCCGCGCGACGAGGGGCGGTAGTTGACGCTGATGCCGTACTTCATCGCGAGCCTCCCGACCACGGCGAGGCCGAGGCGGGTGCCCTGGAGCGAGGCGAGGTCGGTCATGCGGCCGGACACCGCCTCCTCGGCGCGGCGCATGGCCGCGTCGGCCATCTTGAGGCCACTGTCCTCGATGGTGACGACCAGTCCCGCGCTGCGGTCCTCGACATAGACGTGCACCTCGTCGATGGGCGGCGAGAAGTTCGCCGCGTTGTCCATCAGTTCGGCGAGGAGATGCATCACGCCCTCGGCGGCGAAGCCGGAGATCGCGGCGGTGGTGGAGCAGTGCAGACGCACCCGCTGGTAGGCGGCGATGCGGCCGACGGCGCCGCGCAGGATGCTCTCCATCACGATCGGCTTGTTCCAGGCGCGGCTGGACCGGCCGCCCATGAGCAGCGCGAGCCGGTCGGTCATCAGGCCGAGCTGCGAGGTGCTGTGGTCCAGCTTCAGCAGGTCGCCGAAGACCTCCTCGCCGTGTCGTTCCTGCATGTCACGCAGGTCGGCGAGCATACTGACGGACTTGGCCTGGACGCGGCTGAGCGCCTTGGCGGAGGCGGCCTGTGCGGCGGCGGCGCGCCGCTCGCTGCGGGCGAGTTCGCGAACGTACGACTCGGTCGCGGCGCGGACCATGGGCAGCCGCGACAGGTCGAGTTCGGCGAGCACCGTGTCGGCGGAGCGGCCCTCGCGCAGCCCTGCGACGGCGGCGGGCAGGGTCTCCCGCGTCACCCGCTCCAGCTCGGCGACCGCCTCGGTCAACTCGTCATGGGCGCGTCGGCGCTCGCCGTCCAGGACGGCGGCGTGCCGCACGCATTCCTCGACGGCGGCGGCGAAGGCGTACGCGATCCGGCCCAGCTGCGGGTCGGACGGCTGGGGGACGCTGCCCAGCGCGTCGACCGCGCTCATCCCGGCCCGCAGGCGTTCGGTCACGGCGGGCAGCGTCATGTTGCCCAGGTGCGCGAGCTCCGCCGACAGCTGCGCCGCCTGCGCCTTGAGGCGCCCGGTCTCGGAGGTCTGCGCGGCGGCCGCGCACCGGGCCTGCCGGACGAGCCGGTGGCCGACGAGGACGGCCACGGCCACGCACCCCCAGGCGACCGCCACCACGGTCAGCGCCCAGGCGCGGGCGCCGGACGGCGCCAGGGCGACAGCCACGCCGCCGGCCGCGGCGCCCACCACCAGCACGACCAGGGGCATGGTCGGCGAGGTGCGCGGCGGCTTCGCCGGCCGTTGCTGACTGAGTGGTGCAGGCAGTGACATTCTGCGGTCCCTCGGTCCATGAGATCAGGAGAAACGGGCAGCCGGCTCACGGCAGCCGCGGGTCGGAAAGGGGGCGCGCCAAGAGGACGACGATCTTCCGACCGGGTACCTGCTCATGCTAGCCACACTGGCGCGCGAGAAGATCTGACTGGCTGCGCAGTCAGCCGGTGAGCCGAGTTCGTCGTGAACCAGCCGCTCCAACTTCCTTCCGTGATAGAGGAGATGACGGGCCCATCGACCTCTTGACACACGGCGTCGGAGATACGAACACCACTGACGCCATGTCAGAACCGCAACAAATGGACCTCATCCAGACGCCGACCCCAAACAGCCGTAGCCACTTTCCAGCCAACTGTTCGAACCGCCGCGATCGCACCGGCCCGGTCCCGCCGCGGCCCCGGGGCTCGGCGATCGGCGAGACCGCGCGCGGCCGAGGGCATGGGCAGGACCACCCGCGCCGACGGCTCCGCCAGCGGAACCACGACTCGATCCTCGCGATCGGGGCTTCGCCGGGCCGGACGGCCCCGCCGTGCGGTGCCGGAACCGCCCCGCCACCGGAGCCATGACCACCTGGCCTTGAGCCGGACCCGTTCCCGTGCGCCCGGGTGTGAACGGCGTGACGCGTGGGAAATGTTGGCGCGACACGCGGACGACGAACACGACCACGTCCGTGTCGGCGTGAAGAGGGGGGATGGGATGCGGTACTTCCGGCTGCTGGTCGCGGGCAACGCGATATCCGCCTACGGCAGTTATCTGAACATGGTGGCGCTGAACGTGTTCGTCTACGACGTGACGCACAGCGCCCTGGCGGCCGGGGTGTTCATGGCCGTCCGGCTGGTGTCCGGAGTGGCCTCCGGATTCGTGAGCGGACGCCTGGTGTCGTCGTTCGACCGCAAGCGGCTGATGGTCGGCGCCGACGTCTGCCAGGGCGCCGCCCTGCTGGTGCTGCTGCTGGCTCCGGACGGCGCCCGGGTCGCCCTGCTGTACGGGCTCGCCCTCGTCACCGGTTGCTGCTCGACGCTGTCCCAGGTCGCGCTGCGCAGCAGCGTGCCGGAGATCGTCGGCGCGGAGCACCGGACCCGGGCCAACGGACTGCTGGTCACCGGCCGCTCGATCGCCATGATCGCCGGCTTCGCCTCGGCCGGTGTGGTGGTCGCCGGACTCGGCTACACCTTCGCGTTCACCCTGGACGCCCTGACGTTCGCGGTCTCGGCGACCGTCCTCCTCCTGCTCCCGATCCGTACCCGGGCGGCCTCCTCCGGTCCGGCGGGCGGGGAGAGCCCCGAGGGCGGCGCGGAGCCGGCCGGCGGCGGGACACGGCTGCTGGTGAGGGCGGTCGGTCCGGTGCTCCTGGCGATGATCGCGGTGCGCGCGGTGGACGGGCTGGGCTCCTCCTCGCACAACGTCGCCCTGCCGGTGTACTCGAGCATGCTCGACCCGGCGCATCCGGCCACCTTCGTCAGCCAGTTCTGGGCGACCTGGGCGATCGGCAACCTCGTCACCCAGCAGGTGCTGACGGTGCTCACCCGCCGCTCCGGGTGGACGCCCGGGGAGCGCGCCTTCGCGCTGGGTGCCTGTGTGATGTCGGCCTGCTTCATCCTGGTGTTCTGCTCGCTGCCCACCCTCGCGGCCATCGCGGTCGCGCTGGTCGCCGGGGGCGCGGACGGGTTCACCGAGGTGGTGTACGTCTCCCGGCTGCAGACGGCGCCCGACGAGCAGCGCGGGCGCCTGTTCGGGCTCTCGGCCTCGGCCGAGAACGGCGGCTTCGGCCTGGGCATGCTGGTCAGCGGCGCCCTGATGGAGTCGTTCACCCCGCTGACGGTGGTGGCCTGGCTGCACGGAGTCGCCATCGTGCTCTGCCTCGCCCTGCTGCTCTGGCTGGTCGTCCGCGGTCGGCGGCAGGTCCCGCGGGAACTCCCGGCGGACGGAACCGAGCGGTTGCCGAGGACCGCCGCGCCGGAGGGGTCCGGCCGATGAGCGGATCCCCCGACCCCCGCATGGCGGTCATCGGCATGGCCTTCCGGCTCCCCGGGGCGGACACGCCCGAGCAGTTGTGGCGGATCGTCCGCGACGGCGAGATCCGCATCACGCACTTCGGCCGGGAGGAGCTCGCGGCCGCCGGCGTGCCGCCCGAGCTGTACACGCGCGACGACTTCGTCGGCGCCTCGGCGATCCTCGACGACATCGCGGGGTTCGACGCCCGGCACTTCGGGATGAGCGCCCGGGAGGCCGAACTCACCGACCCGCAGCACCGGTTGTTCCTGGAGTGCGCGCAGCACGCACTGGAGGACGCCGGTTATCCCGGCGAACGGGACGGCACCCGGATCGGCGTGTTCGCCAGTACCGGCTACCACCTGTACTCCATGCAGAACTACCTGCTCAACAACGTCCTTCCGGACCGGGAGATGACCGACTGGCTGTCCCGGATGCAGGTCATGGTCGGCAACTACGCCGACTTCACCGCCACCCGGACCTCCTACCGGCTGGGCCTGACCGGCCCGTCCGTCAACGTCCAGACGGGCTGCTCCAGTGCCCTGGTCGGCGTGCAACTCGCCGCCCAGTCGCTGCTGTCCGGGGACTGCGACGTCGCGCTGGCCGGCGCCACCGCGATCCACCTGCCGCAGGTCCTCGGCTACCACTACGTCAAGGGTTCGATCCTCTCCAAGTCGGGGCGGTTGCGGGCCTTCGACGCCGCCGCGGACGGCACCGTCGGAGGCACCGGTGTGGTGGCCGTGGTGCTCAAGCGGCTCGAACGGGCACTGGCGGACGGCGACACCGTCCACGGGGTCGTCCGAGGCTGGGGCATCAGCAACGACGGCTCGCGGAAGCGGGCGTACACCGCCCCCAGCGCCGAGGGGCAGCGCGAGGCGATCCGCCAGGCCCTCGCACGGGCCGGGGTCGGCGCGGACACCATCGGTTACCTGGAGACCCACGGCACCGGCACGCTCAAGGGCGACCCGATCGAGTTCGAGGGCGCGACCGCCGCCTTCCGGGAGGACACCGAACGCATCGGCTACTGCGCGCTCGGCGCCGTGAAGGCCAACATCGGGCACCTCGACGTCGCGGCGGGGCTCGCCGGACTGGTCAAGACCCTCCTGGTGCTGCGGCACGGTGTGATCCCCCCGGTGGCCGGGTTCAGCGAGCCCAACCCGCTGCTCGCCCTGGACGGCAGCCCGTTCCGCATCCCGCGTGAGGCCACGCCGTGGCGCCAGGGCGCCACCCCGCGCCGCGCGGGTCTCACCTCGCTCGGGGTGGGCGGAACCAACGTGCACCTGGTCCTGGAGGAACCACCGGAACCCGCGCCCCGCACCGCGCGCCACGCGGCCCCGGACGTGCTGCTGGTGTCCGGGAGCTCGGCCGAGGCCCTGGCCGCCAATGCCCGCGCGCTGCGCGACCGGCTCCGGGAACGCCCCGCCCTGCCGACCGCCGACCTGGTGACCACCGCCGCGTTGGGCCGTACCCACGGACGGCACCGCGCCGCCGTACGCGGCGACCGGGCGGGCGCGCTGGCCGAGGCCCTGGACGCCTGGCTGGAGGGCGCGGGCACCTCGGCGGCCGGTCACGCCACGACCGCGGCGGTGCCTCGCGAGGGCGCGCCCCGGGTGGTGTTCCAGTTCACCGGCCAGGGTTCCCCGTACCCGGGGATGGCGGCCGCCCTCCACGACCGGTTCCCCGTGGTGCGGGAGGTGCTGGAGGTCTGCGACCGCGCCCACCGGGAGGAGACCGGGGACCCGTTGCTGCCCGTGCTCCTGGAGGACGGGGCAGGCGTCCGGGAGGCGTTGCGGCGGACCGATCTCGCGCAGCCCGCGCTCTTCGCGCTGCAGTGCGCGCTGGTGCGGCTCTGGCACGAGGCGGGCGTGGTGCCCGACGCCGTGACCGGTCACAGTGTCGGCGAGTACGCCGCCCTGCACGCGGCGGGGGCGCTGTCGCTCGCCGACGGCCTGAGGCTGGTCACCGCTCGCGGCCGGTTGATGCAGCGGTCGTGCGCCTCCGGTGCGATGGTGGCCGCGGCGCTCGACCGCCACTCCGCGCTCGCCCTCGCCGCGGCCGTTCCGGGAGCGGAGGCGGCCGTGACCAACGGCGCGCGGGCACAGGTACTCGCCGGGCCCGTCGCCGTGGTGGAACGTTTGTGCTCGCTGCTGGAGGCGCAGGGCACCCCGCACGAGCGGCTGCCGGTGGACCGCGCCTTCCACACCGAGCAGATGCGGCCGATGCTGGAGGCGTTCCGGGCCGTGCTGGACGAGGTGCCGTTCGCGCCGACGCGTCTGACGTTCGTCAGCGCCCTCGACGGCATCGCCCGTCCCGCCGGCTGGGTCCCCGACACCGGCCATCAGGTGCGGCACACCAGGGAACCGGTGCGCTTCGACAAGGCGTTGCGCGCCGTCGGCGAGCGGTCGCCGGACATCCTGCTGGAGATCGGGCCGCACACCACACTCAGCTCCCTGGCCCGGCGCGCCCTGCCCGACGTGCGCACGGTCGCGTCACTGCGCCGGGGCGCCGGCCTCGGCGCGCTGTGGGGCGCGGCGGCGGAACTGCACTGCGCGGGTGCGGACGTCCGCTGGGAGCTGTTCCTCGACGGCTGTGGCGGACGGAGGATCCCCCTGCCCGGCTACCGGTTCCAGCACCGGAACCACTGGACGGGGCCCCGACCCGGGGTCCCGCAGGACGCAACGACCACAGGAAAGGAGTGCCCCGTGGCAGCGGAGCAGGTGGAGCGTGAGGCACTGGTGGAGCGGATACTCGGCGCCATCGTGGAGTCGACCTCCCGGAATTTCGGTGAGGACCCCTCCGCGGTGGCAGCCGACACGACCTTCTTCGATCTCGGGGCCGACTCGCTGCAGATGATCAACGTGCTGCGCGAGTTGGAGAAGGAGTTCGAGGTCAAGGTCACCATGCGGGAACTGTTCGAGGAGACGGGCACCCCGCGACTGCTGGCCCGGCTCATCGCCGAGCGGGTGCCGGCGGGGATGCTGACGGCCGCGGCGCCGGCCCCGGCTGAGGGCCTCGCCCCGGCGGACGCCCCGGCCCCGTACGCGCCACCCGCCCCCGCCCCGGTCGCCGCCCCCGCCCCGGTCGTACCGCCCGTCACGGCACCGGCCGCGGTCGCCCCGGCCACGGCCGTGGCCGCCCCTCCGGTCGCTCAGGACGTGGCCCCCGCTCCGGTCGCCGGGGATTTCGTGACCCGCGGCGAGCTGGAGGAACTCGCCCGCCGGGTGGGCCAGTTGTCGCAGATACAGCTCCAGATGATGTCCCAGCTGTCCCAGCTGCTCGCTCTGCAGACCGCCGCGGTGACGGGGCGGCCGACCGAGGTGGCCCGGTGAGCGATCTCGACGGACTGACCGCTTCCCTGGACCGCGACCTGGCGGCCATGACCGACCTGGCGGGGCGCATCGCCGGCCAACTGGGCACGCCCGCGTCCGCGCCCGCGGCCCCGGAGGCGCCGTCCACCCCACCCGCCGAGGTGCACGGCCCCCGGGTGACCGTCGCCCCCGGCTCCGGCATGGTGCGGGACGCCTCGCCCCGGTCGCAGCGCGCCCATCTGGACGACCTGGTACGCCGCTTCACGGCGAAGACCCCGACCTCCAAGAGCATCGCCGCCCGTCACCGCCGTGTCCTGGCCGACAGCCGCGCGGTCGTCGGCTTCCGCCGGGCAACCAAGGAGATGCTCTACCCCCTGGCGGGCAGCAGCGCGAGCGGATCGCGGCTGGAGGACGTCGACGGCAACTCCTACGTCGACATCACCATGGGCTTCGGCGTCCTGCTCTTCGGCCACGAGCCCGACTTCGTCCGCGAGGCGGTCCGCGAGCACCTGGCACGCGGCATCCGGCTCGGGCCCCGCAGCACCGAGACCGGCGAGGCCGCGGAACTGCTGGCCGAGATGACCGGCATGGAGCGGGTCGCCTTCGCCAACTCGGGGACGGAGGCCAACGCCGCCGCCATCCGGCTGGCCCGCGCCGCCACCGGCCGGGACCGCGTCGTCACCTTCAAGGGCGCCTACCACGGGCACGCCGACAACGTGCTGGGCCGCCCGTCCGGCGAGGGCACCGTCCCCGTCTCCCGGGGCATCCCGCAGAGCGCCGTGGCGGACCTCACCGTGCTCACCTACGGCAGCGAGGAGGCGCTGGAGGCGATCGAACGGGACGCCTCCCGGATCGCCGCGGTCGTCGTCGAGCCGGTGCAGAGCCGCCACCCGGCCCTCCAACCGGTGGAGTTCGTCCGCCGGCTCCGGGAACTGACCAGCCGGCACGGGATCGTGCTGCTCTTCGACGAGATGCTCACCGGATTCCGGCCCGCGCCGCGCGGCGCGCAGGAACTCTACGGAGTCGTCCCCGACCTGGCGACCTACGGAAAGCTGATCGGGGGCGGCTTCCCGATCGGCGCCATCGCGGGCCGCGCCGACATCCTGGACGGTGTCGACGGCGGCTACTGGGAGTACGGTGACGACAGCACACCCCCGGCCGACACCACCTTCTTCGGCGGCACCTACCTCCAGCACCCCGTCTCGATGACCGCCGCGCGGGCCGTCCTGGGGCACCTCAAGGAGCACAGCCCCACTCTGCAGGAACGGCTCAACGCCCGGACCGCCGCCCTCGGCACGGAACTCAACGCCTTCTTCGAAGAGGAGGAGTTCCCGCTGCGGGTACGGTGGTTCGGCTCGCAGTTCCGCTTCGAGCACCGCGCGGACATGGAGTTGCTGTACCACCACCTGCTGCTGCGCGGGGTGTACGTCTGGGAATGGCGCAACTTCTTCCTGTCCACGGCCCACACGGACGAGGACGTTGCCTTCGTCGCCGACGCGGTCCGCGACTCCCTGCGCGAGCTGAGAGCGGCGGGCTTCTTCCCCACCGGCCGCCCCACCGCCGCCGGACCGGCTCACCGCGCCACCGCGTCGGTGCCCGGCACCGCCTCCGCGCCGACGGCCCACCGAAGCTCCGCCACGCCCCCCGCCGCCGACCCCGCCCCGGCGCCGGCTCCGGCGCCCGCCACGCCGCCGGCTCCCGCGCCGGCACCGCACTCCGAGCCCCCCTCGACCGCCGCGCCCGTCCCGGCCTTGGCCGCACCGCGATCCGGCTCGGGAACCGGGGCGGAGACGGCGTCCGCACCCTCCCGTCGCGGAAAAGTCCGGCGCACCACACCGGACTTCAGCCTCTACTTCTTCGGC
The DNA here is from genome assembly GCF_030269125.1 of Streptomyces hygroscopicus subsp. hygroscopicus. Taxonomy (GTDB): domain Bacteria; phylum Actinomycetota; class Actinomycetes; order Streptomycetales; family Streptomycetaceae; genus Streptomyces; species Streptomyces hygroscopicus_C. The sequence goes on from NZ_BSSM01000001.1 coordinate 298,569, forward strand.
GACTACCCCCGGTCAGGCGACGACGACCGCGAAGGACGCTACGAACTGCTCGTCGAGGCCGCCCGGTTCGCGGACGAGCACGGCTTCCACGCGCTCTGGATGCCCGAACGCCACTTCAACTCCTTCGGCGGGCTGTTCCCGAACCCCGCCGTGCTCGCCGCGGCCCTGTCCCGCGAGACGCGGCGGGTCCGCCTCAACGCCGGCTCCGTGGTGCTGCCGCTGCACGACCCGATCCGGGTCGCCGAGGAATGGTCGATGGTCGACAACCTCTCCGGCGGCCGCGTCGGCCTCGGCGTGGCGAGCGGCTGGAACGCCAACGACTTCGTGTTCTTTCCCGAACGGTTCGGCCGCCACAAGGAGGAGATGTACCGGCAGGTGGACGAGGTGCGCCGGTTCTGGCGCGGCGAGCCCCTGCTGCGCACCACCGGGGACGGCGACCGCGAGGTCCGGCTCTTCCCCCGCCCGGTGCAGGACGCCCCGCCCATGTACACCGCCGTGGTCGGCAACCCGGCCTCCTACGAGCAGGCGGCCCGCCACGACCTCGGCATCGTCACCAACCTGATGACCCAGAGCGTCGAGCAGCTCGCGGAGAACATCGCCCGCTACCGCGACGCCCGCGAGCAGCACGGCCTCGACCCCGACGCCGGGCGGGTCGCAGTCCTTCTCCACACCTACCTCGGGGAGTCCCACGACACCGCCCGCGCCGAGGCGTTCGAGCCGATGGCCCGTTACATGCGGGCGTCCTTGTCGCTGTTCAACGGAGTGACCAACAGCCTCGGGCACCAGGTCGACCTGTCCACCTTCAGCGACGCCGACCTCGACACCCTCTTCCGCCAGGCCTACGGGCGCTACTGCGACCAGAGGTCGCTGATCGGCACGGCGGAGAGCGTGCAGCCCGTGGTGGACGCGGTCGCCGCGGCGGGCGCCGACGAGATCGTGGCGCTGGTGGACTTCGGCGTCCCGTCCGGCCTGCTGCGGTCCGGGCTGCCGCACCTCGACGCCCTTCGTCGCCGCACCCGGCAGCGGGCCGCGAGCACCGAGGCGCCCCTGTCCCCCGGTCAGGAACGGATCTGGTTCCACGAGAACCTGCTGCCCGGCCGCACCGCGTACAACGAGGTGAAGGCCGTCCGCCTCGACGGCCCCCTCGACACGGCAGCCCTGCGCGAGGCGCTGCGCGCGCTCGTCGCCCGGCACGCGAGCCTGCGCACCGTCTTCGGCGAGTTCGGCGGGGAACCCCGTCAGGTGGTCCGCGAGGCGGGCGAGTTGGACTTCGCGGTCGTGGACGGCGGCGACGACGGGGACGCCGCCGTCGCGCGCGTCCTGGCGGAGGAGAGCGCACGCCGCCACGACCTCGCCGAGGGGCCGCTGTTCGTCACGCGCCTGGTGCGTACCGGCCCGGATCGGCACGTCCTCGTCCTCTCGTTCCACCACCTGGTGGTGGACGCCGCGTCGGCGACCGTGCTCAGCGGCGATCTCTCCGCCCTGTACAAGGCCGCTCGTGACCGCACGGAGGCCGAACTCGCGCCCCTGACCTGGAGTTACGCCGAACACGCGGCTGACCGCCGGGCCGCCGGGGACGGCCCCTCGGCCGCCGCCGACCTCGCTCACTGGCGGAACGTCCTGGGCGGTCCGCTGCCGGTGCTGGAGCTGCCCACGGACCGTCCACGCCCGCCGGTGATGACCTCCAACGGCCGCGCCGTCTTCCGGACCCTGGACGCCGGGCTGTCCCGGAGGCTGCGGGAGCTGAGCCGCGCCAACCGGAGCACCCTGTTCATGACCCTCCTCGCCGGGTACGCCGCGATGCTGCACCGGGTCACCGGGCAGGAGGACATCGTCGTGGGCACACCGGTCTCGGACCGGCCGGAGCACGCGGAGGGACTGGTCGGGTTCTTCGTCAACACCCTCGCCCTGCGTTTCGACCTCTCCGGCGACCCGTCCTTCCGCACTCTGCTGCGGCGGGTCAGGTCCGTGGCCCTCGACGCCTACGACCACGCGGGGGTCCCCTTCGAGACGGTGGTGCGGGAACTGTCCCCCGAGCGCCGGACCGACCGGACCCCGGTGTTCCAGGTGCTCGCCGAATTCCAGCCGGCCGAGCCCTTCCGCTTCGATCTCCCCGGGATCGCGGCCACCCCGCTGGACACCGGCCCCGACAAGGCGCTGACCGACCTCACCGTCTACTTCACCGACCAGCCGCAGGGCATCCGCTGCCACCTCGAGTACAACAGCGACCTGTTCGACCCGGAGACCGTCGACGGCTTCTTCACGGTCCTCGACGACCTGCTCACCGCGGCGGTCGACGCCCCGGACACCCCGCTCTCCGCGGCAGTCCCGACGGCGGCGGACGGCGACCCGGTACCGGAGAGCTGGGAGCACGGGCCGGAGCGTCCGGTGGACGCCACCACCCTCCACGCGTGGGTGGCGCGGCGGGCCGAGGAACGGCCCGACGCGCCGGCGGTCCTCGACCGCGGCTCGGTGCTGACCTATCGCGAGCTGGACGAGCGCGCGCGCCGTCTCGCGGCCGCGCTCCGGGAGCAGGACGCCCTCGCGGACGACCCGGCCGCGGTGGTCGCCGTCAGGCTGCCCCGTTCCGCGGACCTGGTCGTCGCCGCGCTGGCCGTGCTGAGGACGGGCCGCGCCTACGTGCCGCTCGACCCGTCCCTGGGCGCGGCGCGGGCGGCCCAGGTGATCGCCGAGTGCGGGGCTCGGGCGGTGGTGTGCCGGCCGGAGGCCGCGGCCGAACTCGGTCTGCCCACCACGGTCGCCGTCGTACCGCCCGACGCGGGCCCCACGGGACCCGTCGACGCCACCGTGTCCGCCGTCCCGCAGGCCCCGGACGGCGCCTCCCCCTGCTGCGTCCTGTACACCTCCGGCAGTACCGGCGTGCCCAAGGGGGTGGTGCTCACCCACCAGGGCCTCGTCGACCTCTGCCAGTGGCACCACCGGCGGTTCGGCCTCCGGGAGACCGACCGCTCGGCACTGGTCTCCAGCCAGAGCTTCGACGGCTCGCTGCTCGAGCTGTGGCCCGCGCTGACGGCCGGGGCGTCCGTCGCCGTGGCCGACGACGAGGTCCGTCGCGACCCGCGCGACCTGGCGCGCTGGTACGCCGCCCGACGTGTCACCGTCTCCTTCCTCCCCACCGCGCTCGGTGAGCAGGTGCTGCGCCTGCCCGCCGAGGACCAGCCGCCGCTGCGGGTCCTCATGCTGGGCGGTGAGGCGTTGCGCGCCCGGCCGCGCCCGGAGGCGGCCTACGAGACGGTGAACATCTACGGACCCACCGAGACGACCGTGCTGTGCACCAGCGACACGGTCACCCCGGACGGCGAGGGCCCCATCCCGATCGGCCGGCCGATCGACAACGTGCGCCTGCGGGTGGTGGACGACGCGGACAAGCCGGTGCCGGTCGGCGCGGTCGGTGAACTGCTGGTGGGCGGACCGGGGCTGGCACTCGGCTACCGCGGGCTTCCCGTCCTGACGGCGGAGCGCTTCACGGCCGACCCCGTCGGCGGGGACCCGGCGGGCGACCGCTTCTACCGCACGGGTGACCTGGTGCGGTGGACGCCCCTGGGGCGGCTGGAGTTCGTGGGGCGCCGCGACGACCAGGTCAAGATCCGCGGTTTCCGGGTCGAGCCGGAGGAGGCCGCCCGCGCGCTGAACGAGCTGACCGGTGTGGCCCGCGCCGTGGTCCTCGGGCTGCGGCGGGACAACGGTGAGGCGTATCTCGCGGCGTACGTGGAACCGGACCGCGCGCTCGGAGACGACCGTGCGGAGCGGGAGGCGTTCGCCGGACGCCTGACGGCGGAGCTGGCGGCACGTCTGCCGGACCACCTGGTTCCGCGCGCCTGGCGGATCGTCCCGGTGCTCCCGCTGACCGGGACCGGCAAGCTGGACCGCGACGCCCTTCCCGCGCCCGACCTGATCACCCCTGCCGCCCGGCCCGCGAGTCCCGCGGAGCCCGTGAAGGCCACCGAGCCGGTGAACGCCGTCGAGAACGGAACGACCGGGTGCCACGGCGAGCACGGCACCACGCAGAGCGCACGCCCGTCCGGCACGGGCAAACGCGGCCGGATCGAGCGGCGGCTGTGGGATTTGTGGGCCCAGGAGTTCGGTCTCGCACCCGAACAGCTCGGTACCGACGCCCATTTCTTCGACCTCGGCGGCCACTCGCTCAGCGCCATGCGGCTGGTCAACCGGGTCCGCGAGGAGTGGGGCGACGACTACCCGATGGCCCTCTTCTACCAGGAGCCCACCCTCGGCGCGATGGCGGCCCGCCTCGCCGGCAGCGGTGCCGCCCCCGCCCTGCGGGAGGGCCCGGCCACCGAGACGCAGGCCCGGTTCGCCGAACTGCACGCCGTCCACGACCGGCCCCAGGTGTTCAACGTCGGCCTGCGCGTCACCCTCCGGGGGCCGCTCGACGAGGACGCCCTGCGCCGCGCCCTGGACGGGCTGGTGGAGCGTCACGAGGCGTTGCGCACCCGGCTGGTGCGCGACGGGGACGGCGCCTGGCGGCAGGAGGTGCTCGCCCCGCGTCCGGTGGACTTCCCGGTGGAGGACCTGACCGGCCTGTCCGGTCCGGACCGCGAGGCCGCGCTGGGCCGGGCGGCCGAGCGGGCCGCCGAGACGCCGCTGGACCCGTCCACCGGTGAGGTGCTGTCCGCGAGGCTGGTGCGCACCGGGGAACAGGAGCGGACGCTGCTGCTGGTGCTGCACCACTGCGCCTGCGACGGGTGGTCGGTGAGTCTGCTGCTGCGCGAACTCGCCGTCTTCTACCGGGCCTTCGTGGACGGCACGGACCACGGGCTGCCGCCGGCCCCCCAGCAGATCGAACACGCCCACCGCGAGGCCGAACGGGACGCCGCCACCTTCGGGCGCCGTCTCGATTACTGGCTGCGGGAGTTGGAGGGGGCCGACTTCTCGGCGACCGTGCCACCGGACCGGCGGCGCCCCGAGGCCCTGAGCGGGCGGGGCGGCGTGGTGACGTTCACGGTGCCGGCCGAGGTGCGGGCCGACGTGCAGCGGCTGGCCGCGCGGCGCGGCACGACCCCGTTCGCGGTGACGGCGGCCGCCCTGGGCCGCACGATCGCCGGGGAGACCGGCGCCGCCGACGTCCTGCTGAACGTCTCCTACGCCAACCGGCAGAGCAGTGCCGACGAGGCACTGGTGGCCTGCACGGTCACCGGGTTCACCCTCCGGGTGAGGAACGCGGCCGCCGGCCCCTTCGCCGACCTGGTGGACCGGGTGTCCCTCACGGCGCTGCGGGGCATGGACCACGCCTTGCCGGCCCGCCGCGTCGCGCCCGCGATGCGCGAGCGCACCGGGGCGGAGATGCCCGCCATGCTGCCCCTCGGGTTCGCCTACCAGAGCTCGCTGGACACCGGACTGGCCCTGCCCGGGATCACCGCGTCCGTGGAGGACCTGGCACCGGCCGCGGCCCGTTCCGAGCTCATCGTCGTCCTCATCCCGACGGGGGATGTGCTGGAGGGGGCCGTGGAGTACTCCTCGGATCTCTGGAACCGGGAGACGATCGAGTCCTGGACCGACCAGTACATCGGGGTCCTGCGCAAGGCGGTGAGGGAGGCACTGGACGGCTGACGCCGCGCGGGGTCGGCTACGTGGGGTGAGTTCCGCGCCGGCGCGGAACTCACCCCCCGCGCGCAACGGGCCGCCCCGGCGTCGTCGCCGACGACGCACACGAGACGAGGACCCCGACCGTCGGGTCGGGGTCCTCGTCAGCGTATCGTCGGTGGTTGTGTCCGAGGGGGGAGTCACCGGATCACGGCAACCGTCCTGTACCACGTGGCCCATGCCGACGGAACCCTCGACGACCTGATCCGGTTGCTACTGCATCCGATCCCCAGGGGGACCGCGTGCCCGGCACAACGAGCTCCCGGATCGTCATGCACATGAGGTGTTCGAGGGGCTGCGCGATCGGATCGGATGACGCCTGGGCCGGGTAACCGGAGTGGCTCCCAAGCATGTGCGTAAACTCAGTCAAAGAACGCGCCCTCAATGCAGGTGATCACGGATCCATGGGCGCTAGGCTGCCGAGCTCCGGAGGAAATCATGTCCGCAACCGCAGGGCCACCCCCGGTTGTTGTCGTCACCCTTGCGGAGATCGCCCGCATCGCGGGAGTCGGACGCGCCGCCGTCAGCAACTGGCGTCGACGGTACGACAGCTTCCCCTCTCCTGTCGGCGGCACCGACACAAGTCCGCAGTTCTCCCTTCCCCAAGTCGAGGAGTGGCTCAGGCGGGAGAACAAACTCAAGACGGCGCCGAACCCGCTCGACCGGCTCTGGCCGGAATACGAGTCCCTGGGGGACCGAGAAACGACAGGCCTGCTGGTGGCCCAGGTGGGACTCCGGCAGAGCGGTGTCACGACAGGCGAGCCGGCGGCGGGGCCGCTCCTTGATCAGCGTCAGAACCGCCTCTTGGAGCGCACTCTCGAACTGGCTGATCCGGACGAGGAGCAAAGGCCCTTCGACTTCCTTCTGGAGCGGTGGCTCCGTACGCACGTACGGCAGATCACGACGACTCCCGTGCAGCTGGCTGGGCTCATGGCGCAAGCCGCAGCCATGAACCACCCAGGCCCTGTACGGACCGTGCTGGATCCGGCCTGCGGGGCGGGGACGTTGCTCGTCGCAGCCGGCCGGCAGTGGGGTGCTGACCGTGCTGCGGGATTGCGTTTCCTGGGCCAGGACAGCGACGCGGTTCTGGTGGAGCTGGCCAAGGCGCGCCTCGCGGTCGGCGGGTTCACCGAGCGTGACCTGTCCAACGTATCGTTGGCAGCGGGTGACACGCTGCGGGCCGATGCCCATTCCGGAGCGCAGGTCGACGTGCTTCTTTCCGACCCACCGTCGAACGAGCGTGACTGGGGCCACGCGGAACTCGCCACAGACCCGCGCTGGGTCTATGGGCAGCCTCCGCGCACCGAGCCGGAACTCGCCTGGGTTCAGCATGCCGCGGCAGCTCTGGCTCCTGGCGGCGTCGCGGTTCTCATGCTGCCGCCCGCTGTGGCGGCGCGCCGCGCGGGCCGCCGGATCCGGGCCGGTCTCCTGCGGTCCGGCGTGCTCCGGACCGTGATCGCCCTGCCTCCCGGTGCCGCCCCGCCCTATGGTGTCGGACTGCATCTGTGGATCCTGTGCGCGGACGGTGCTCTCGGCCGGGGCGGAGCGGACGGCGCAGAGCTCACCTTCGTGGACACCACACACGCTGCTCGTCCCGTGACCGCCGACAGGGGCGGCGTTGACTGGTCCGCCGTGACGGAGCAGATAGTGGGGGTCCTCGGCGGCACAAGCACGCTGGGCAGCGTCTCGGTGCCCGTGGTCGACCTGCTGGACGACCAGGTGGACCTCACGCCTGCACGGCGTGTTCCGAGGACGCGGGCCGCCACCATCGTCGACATCAGGCGCCTCTGGACGCGGTTCGACGCGCACATGAGGGAACTGCGCGATGCCACCGACGCCCTGTCCGCACTCGTACCCGCGGACGGCGGCGAGACGGTTCCGCTCATCAGCGTCGGCGAGCTCGAACAAGCCGGAGCCCTGGAGATCCGGACCGGGCAGGGCTTGCCCGAGTCACTGGTGCGCCGCGGGGAACGCCAGGAGGACGAGGCGCGCGTCCTCACGGGTGCTCCGCTGTCCGGGCAGGCGCAACTGTGGCTTCCGGCGGCGGTGGTCGCGGCGGGCGAGCGGGATGGATCGCTCACGGTCACAGCGTCCCAGGACGTCATCGTCTCAGTGCTGGCCCGGGCCTTCGACGTACGGGTGGACACCGACGCCCCGTCCGTCCTGGGGCCCCAGCTCGCGGCGCTCAGGGCCAATCCCGCGGTCCTCGACCCATGGTTCCTGTCCGGCTGCTTGCGTGCCCCGGCCAATGTGCACAGGGCCGGCACGCACGCGTCCACCACGTCACGCATCGACGTACGGCGTCTGCACATTCCAAGGCTCTCACTGGAGGAACAGCGGCGGTACGGGGAGATCCACCGGAAGATCACCGCCTTCGAACGCGAGATGACCGATATGAAGAGCGTGGGCGGCGAGTTGAGCCGGGCGCTGGGGGACTTGCTTGCCGCTGGGCATCTTCCCCGGAGCTAGTCCGGCTACAGCTCGGAAAGCCGGACGAGGAGGTCCGTCACCTCCGCTTGGTAACCGGATTCCGCCAGCTCGAAGGCGACCTCGCGACAGCGGCTCGTCAGCCGGCCGGAATCCGGTACGGCGACGAGCGGCAGGCTGTGCACCACTGCGCGCCAGCCGCTGAACGCCCCGGCGAAGTCCCCCTCGGGCATCAGGCACTCGGCGATCCCGAGGCGGGCCTCCAGCACGAAAGGATCCGAGGGGTCTCCGTTCCCGGCCACGTGCTGGTACTGCTCCTTCGCCTCACCCGTACGACCATCCAGTCGAGCGGCATCGGCACACACCAGCCGCCCCTGCAGGACGATCGGCTCGCGGGCCCCCCAGTCCGCCACCGCCTTGGGCAGCAGGTCGTTGAGCTCGGCACAGCGGGCACCAGGACCGTCGGCGAGCAGTTCCGCCCGGGCCTGGGCGATCCGTCCCGCGAACTGGTTGCGCCCCAGCCACCCGCCACGACGGCGGAGCGGACGCCGCGCTACGGCACGGGGTGTGGGTCGCGCATCCGGCGGGCCGGCCACCGCACTCTCCCGCAGGCGATAGCGTGCGGTCGGGTCCGGAGCCAGTTCCGGATCCGGGGCCGGGTCGCCTGGCTTCGGCAGGAAGTCACGCAGGACGTCCAGCACCTCGTCGATGGTGTCGGGACGGTCCGCCGGGGCCTTGGCGAGGAGGTCCCAGACCAGGTCGTCCAGTTCCTCGGGAATGCCGACGTTGATGCTCCGCAGGCGCGGCGGCAGGTCCTCGAGGTGCTGGGTGCTCTTGTTCCGATCCGGCTTGTCCTCGAATGGCCTTTCACCGGCGAGGAGTTCAAAGAGCACGCAGCCGAACGCGTAGAGGTCCACCGAGGCGGAGATGTCCTGCTGGCCCCGCAACTGCTCCGGGGCCATGTACCCGGCACTGCCCGGAGTTTCACCCAGCGCGGTGTAGCGGGTTGCGTCGGGGTCGGTGAGGTGAGCGATGCCGAAGTCCAGCAGCTTCACCGCTCCGTCCGCGAAGGCGATGACCACGTTGCCCGGTTTCAGGTCGCGGTGCACCACGCCGTTCTCGTGCGCGTGCCCCAGGGCTTCGGCGACCTGGACGGCGACAGCGACAGCGGCGTCGAACGGGAACGGCCGGCGCGTGTCCAGGAATTCGCGCAGGCTGATCCCCTGGACGTACTCCATGACGAGGTAGGGCTCCTCGCCCAGGTAGCCGCGGTGCAACAGACGCGGGATCCCGGGGTGCTTCAGCACCTCGAGGATCGCGCCCTCGCGTTCGAACCGTTTGAGCAGCTCGACCCGGTGTCGCGCGCGCTCCGCAGGAGTGAATCGGCCCTGCGTGTAAGCGTCGAGCCGCAGCACCTTGACGGCGACCGACTGCCCGGTCACCAGATCGGTGGCCGTCCAGATGGTGCCCATGCCGCCTTGGTCGAGCGCTTCCTCGACTCGGTAGCGGCCGTCGAGGACTTCCCCGGCTTCCACGCCTCACCCCCGGCTTTTCATGACACGGTGTCAGCCACACTGTAGCGGTTCACGGATCACATGGAGCGAATCGCTTGACTTAGTTCACAGGAATACGCTTCCCTGGGTGTGTTGGCGCTCTCGTACCACCACACCCGTAAGGGGTGCATCGTGCCGCTCCACCTGCCTCCGCCCGGAACGAACGGAGACATCCGACTCATCCGCACCTCGCTGCCACTGCTGCGCGAGGACCCTCAGGACTGCCCGCGCGGCAACGCCCTGCGCGCCAGGGCGTTGCTCGCCCAGGTTCCGCCGCGCCGACGGGGGAAGCCCGTCGAGGACTTCGCCCTCGGTCCGGTCATGAGCGTCCTGGACGCGGTCGAGCACGAGGGAGAGGACGCCGACAGCGCCTTGACGCGGCTTCTGAAGCATCAGAAGTACCACGCCGGGCACGTAAGTTGGACAGAATCAGCCGTTCGGTCCTACCTGCTGGCGCGCGCGGAGCGCGAAGCGCAGCGGCGCGCGCTCGGGCGTCCGCCGACCCTGCCGGTCCGCGCCCAGTGGACAGCCATCACCGAGAGCGAGGTACCGGACGCCCGCGGGGCGATCCGCTACGAGCGCACGGCGTGGGGACGACGGTACGCGTCCGCCGACGGGTCGGAGCGCGAGATGTGGCTGATGTCCGTGAATTCCGTCAAGGGGGACCGGCCGCCCGCCGAGATCGCGGAGGCGGCGGCCGTGGCAGCGACGGGCATCCCCTCCCGGTCGGCCTTCCGGGACATCTTCCGTCCCGCCGCCGGCAGCACCGTGCGCCCGAGGCGGGTCCGGATCATCGGCATCGGCTGCGGCAGCGGCGATCACGACGTGCTGGCCGACTGGGGTGCCGACGAGGCCGAGCGGCGGTTCACCGAGGACGCCAAGCCCGTGCTGCGCCGGGTGATCGAGGACGACCGGCTCAATCCCGGTTCCAGCTGCACGCGCTGCGAAGGTCTGGCTGCCTGCGAGCAGCCGCCCCGGGCCCCCGGCGTTCTCGGAGTCCCCGGGCCGCGCCGCCCCCGCGCCCGCCGCTCCGTGTCCGCGAGCGACCTGCGCGTCCATGCGTCCTGTCCGGCGCAGTTCCACCTCACCCGCGTACTGCACCTGAAGTCCGGGGACCCGGAGAGCGAGCCGATCCGCAGGGGACGCGCGGTCGACGAGTGGCTCAACATCCGTCACGAGAACGGATGCTGCCGCACGGCCCCCCTCCCGGACGCCCTTCCCGGCCTCTCCCCCGCCGAACTGCCGACCGCCCTCGCCCTACTCGCCGAGCACCAGCGGGCCTGCCCTCTCGACGGCCTGCTGTCCGACCAGGCCGTACGGGTGCAGCCGCGCCTGACTGCGTACGACCCCGAACTGGACGTCGTCCTGATCGCCGACCCCGACCTCCTCTACACCCGCTCCGGAGGCTGGATCTGGCACGAGACGAAGACGGCTGCAAAGCCTCCCTGGCAGGGGCGCGCGTTGATGGAGACGTACCCGCAGCTCGCCTTCGCGGTGCTGATGATGTCCGCCGGAGTACCCGGTGGTGATCCGCGCCGGTCGCTGATCGAGCTGGAGGTGCTGTACCTGGACGCGAAGGGCACCGGGAAGTCGCGCTGCGAGGAGATCGATCCCGGTGATCCGGACACCCTGGCCGAAGCACGCCGCATCATCGCCGGGCTCGCCGGCCCCTGGGCGGTGGACGAGACCTACGCGCCGACGCCCGGCGGTCACTGCGGCGGCTGCGACATGATCACCCACTGTGCGGCCGGCCGCGCGCGTCTGGAGGCACGGTGACCGCGACGACCGGCAACGAAATACCGCCGCGCGACACTGACTGGTTCGCCCATCGCGGCATTCCTCTCATGCGGACGCTGGCCACCGCTCTCACTGTGCTCGACGCGGCCACCGGCCCTGACGCCTTCGCCCTGCCCTACCCGCCCGAGGTGCAGCGCGCCCTCGACCGGACGGTGCTGGCCTGCTTGGAGCGCGGGGCCGAACCTCCGGTGAGCCTTCCGGACCTGCTGTCGTGGTGCCGCGAGCGGCCGGTGGCCGACTGGCCGGTGGACCTGCCGGCCGAGGCGGCCGGACCGGACGATCTGCTGCTCGACCCGAACTCCTCACGCCCGACCGAGCTGTGCTACGAGTGGGCGGAGCAGTTCTCCGACAGCGCGCTGGTTCTCTACGACCGTGAGATCGTCCGCGCCGCGCTGCGGTTGTGCCGCGAGTACGGCGAGGAGGACGCGTACACCGAGTTCCGGCGGCTCCTGGTCACCCGGCCCGTCCTCACCTCGGCCGAGGAGTGGGCCGTGTCGTTGGACCATGTGCTCGACCCGGTGAAGGAGCTCCTGAGCCGCATCTACCGCCCTGTCCCGGACAGCTATCTGCGCGGTGACGTCTACGCGACCTGCGGCCGGTGTCTCACCCTGCTGACGCCGCTGCCCGACGGCGGCTGGTGGTGCGAGCGGGACCGCTGCCGCCGCCGGGGTCGTCCGCCGGTGGGGCGCCGCATCCCGCAGGAGGAGGCCGGTGAACTGCTCCAGCTGGCAAGGCCGTTGCGTCAGTTCGTCACCGGTCCGGGGCGGGCGGAGATACAGCTGGAAGGGCGGCTCACCGGGCTCGGGCTGAAGGTCCGGATGTGGCCGGCATACGACGCCTACGACATGCACGTCACCTTCCCCGACGGCTGGGTCTGGGCGGTGGACGTGAAGGACTGGGCTCATCCGGCGTTCCTGGGGCGGGCCGCCCGTCCGGTGCCGCAGGAACCCCGGTACGACGAGGCGTTCTGGGTGGTGCCGCAGGACCGCGTCGACGACCGGCCGGGCTACATCGCCACGTACGAGCGCAACCGCCCAGCAGCCGCGCGCCGTGTTCCGTTGCTCACCGACACTCACCTGCTCGCCCGCGCCGAGGACCGGCTCGCGCGGGTCGGCGGAGCCACGCGTAAGGAGGAGACCGGCGATGCGTGACCGCGACAGTTGGCACCACCCAGTCAGCCGGGAGGTCGCCCGCTTGTGGGACGAGGTTCCCGACGAACTCGGCGATGTGAAGCCCGGCCTGCTGTGCCAGGCGGAACTGGCCCTGCGGATCCTGGAGCGCATCGCGCCGGACGAGCCCGCCCGCGGTGCCTACGTCCTGCTCGGCGGTTACGAGTTCGCCGCCGCCCGGGGATACGTGTCCTGTCCCGAGCACGAGGTCATGCTTAGCGCGGGCCGTCATCTGCTGTGGCACCTGCGCCGCGGCCGCGCCTGGGAGCGCACGCTGGAGACCTACCGGGCCCTGCCGGACCGGCTGCGGGCCTATGAGGTCCTCGCGCTCGACCGGCCGGCGCGACGACGCGAGCCGACCGTCGCCTCGGACCGATTCGCTGTGTACGACGTCGCCCTCGCCGCCCTGCCCCCGTTGGCCCGCAAGGAGCTGCCCCTGGCCCCGGCGGGGCGCGCCACCTTCGTCGACCGGCGCCGGCCCGCCTCCGTGACGCTGCCCGAGGAACTACGTCCCGACCCGGTTCCCGGTCATGATCCGGAGGCGGGGCGGCCGGGGAACGGTGAGCCGCTCGCGGTCAGCCGGGCCGACCTCGTCGAGACCGCCCACTGGATGGACGCGACGGAGCGGGAGAACGAGGTCGAGAACCCGGGTCACTGGGAGGACCGCCTCACCGAGCTGCACATCTTCCCGCGTGATGCGGACAGGCTGGGCTTTTCACAGGAAGGCGATCTCCACCTGGACGGGCTGCTACACCTGGCCGGCATGGTTGGTGCGGGCAAGTCGACCTTGATGACGCTGATCGCAGTCTGGGGAGCCCGCCGGACTCCGGCGCTGCGCACCACGCTCGTCGTGGGCGACGTGGCCGAACAACTGCGTCTGACCGCTCTGCTCCGCGATCTGGGGCTGACCGCCACGCCGGTGCTGGGTCTGACCACGCGGGAGACGCATGTGCAGCGGCTGCACCGACGGCTCGCCTCTCGCGGCGTGCACAACCTGCTGGACCACGACGACCCGGGCTTCGACCACCTGAGCACCGTGTGCGTGGTGGACGCCCTGCGCGGCACCGAGGCGGCGCAACCCCTGCGGTTCGCGGACGCGCCGTGCACCTCGCTCTACCCGGAGAAGAAGCGCACCCAGGACGAGAACCCGGTTTCCGGCGCGCTGCCCGGCCCCTACCGGCCGGGACAGCGGCGCTCCCCGTCCGAGGGCGACCGCCCGGCGGAGGTGAAGGGAGCCCCGCACGGGTGCCCCCTGTGGTACGCGTGCCCGCGTCACCGTGCGGCCCGGGAGCTGGTCGACTCTCTGATCTGGGTGGCCAACCCGGCAAGCCTCGTGCAGTCGGCCGTGCCGCGCCACTTGGGCGAGGAGCGACTGCGCCATCTGGAACTGGCCTGCCTGCGCAGCGACATCATCGTCGTGGACGAGGCCGACTCGGTGCAGATGAAGCTGGACGAGATCTTCGCGCCCTCGGCGACGCTGGTCTCTCCCGGCCCCGAGTCCTGGCTGGACCAGGTACAGACCCATCGTATCGAGGAGCTGTCCCGGCAGGGCCGGCTGCCGCTCACCGACCAGGAGGTCGAGCGCTGGTCCGCCTCGCTCACGGTGGTCCACGCCGCCACGGACCGCCTGTACAAGCTGCTGATCTCCGACGCCGACCTGCGCGAGTGGGCCGACATCGAGTACTTCAGCCCCTGGACGCTCCAGGAGAAGCTGCTCGGCTCCTGGTTCGCGCAGGACTCCGATGTCGGCGCCCCGGACGGCGTGTCCGACGAATCGGAGCTGTACGAGGCGTACGAGGACGACGTTCCGGAGCCCGAGTCGGCCGGGCCGGAGGCGGACGCCCACCGGGCCGAACTGACCGAGCGGTTCGACGACTTCCGGGACGATCCCCTGGGCGGCCGAGGCCCGTACGGCAATGTGACGGACGAACTGGTGCGCCTCGTCCAGGACCTGCTGACCACGCTGTCCTCCTCAGGCACGCGCGAGCGGGTCCTCGCCGTGCTGCGCCCGCTGCTCGCGGACACCCCCGCGTCCGTGCGGGCCCAGGACGAGGCGTGGCTCGACCTGACGGCCCGGCACCTGGAGTTCATGCTGCTGCTCAGCGCCCTGCACCAGCGTCTCGACCGGCTGGTCTTCCTCTGGCCCCAGGTGGAGGCCGCCCTGCACCTGGACTCGACCGGCAACGAGCTGTCCCGCCGTCCGCCGCTCGACTACGCCCCGCTGGTCCCGGAGGCTCCGATGGGCAACGTCCTGGGGTTCCAGTACCTGCCGGACGAGCGGGAACGCGATGTCGAGGGGCGGCACAGCGGCACCCTGCGCTTCTTCAGGTGCGCGGGTGTGGGTCGCGAACTCCTGCTCTGCCTGCCCGACGTGGGTGCCGACCCGGGCCGCGGCCGCAGGGGTCCGCACGTCGTGCTGATGTCCGGCACCAGCTGGGCGGGCACCTCGACACGCGCGCACGTGGTCGCCCCGGTGGGCGCGGTGCTCACCCCGTCACCACGGTCCCTCAAAGCCGTGAGCGAGTCGGAATTCAGTACGCACTTCCTGTACGACGAGGAGGGCCGCCCCCTGAGCCTGTCGGGCACCGAGCCGAAGGCCCGGCCCGCGGCCTGCCGGGCGATGGTCAGCCGGCTCGGGTCGCCCGGCCGGGGCGGCGCCCCGAGCCCGTTGGAGCAGGAACTGGCCAGGGTCGCCGACAGCCGCCGGCGCCGGGCGATCCTCCTGGTGGGCAGCTACAAGGAGGCGCACACCGCGGCGGAGGTCCTGCACGAGATGGAGCGCTGGCACGGCCGCGTGCGGGTGCTGGCCCCCGACGACGCAGACCTGGAACAGGCCGTACGCGGCTCGGCACCGCCCAAGCCGGAAGCGGAGCGGGTCACGGCGTTGCGCCGGGGTGATCTCGCCACGTTCGCCCAGGATCCCACGGCGGAGATCCTCGTGGCCCCGCTGATGGCGGTGGAACGCGGGCACAACATCCTCAACGCCCAGCGCAACGCGGCCTTCGGCACGGCCTTGTTCCTCGCCCGGCCGCATCCACGCCCGGACGACCTCGCGCTGGCCGTGTTTGCGATCAACGACTGGGCGGCCCGTTTCGCCCGCGACGAGCCCAGGCTGCCGCAGGGCACGTTCGGCAAACTGGTCATGGCCGCTACGGACCTGGACGCGGCCGGGCTGGCCTTCCGGCATGTGGCGCGCGCCGAGTGGCGCCGGCTGCTGTCCCGCCGCTACATCTACTCCCGCCTGTCCGACCACGAGAAGACGTCCTTCACCTGGGACCAGCTGGTGACGATCTGGCAGGTCATCGGCCGTCTGGTGCGGGGTGGGGTGCCCGCCCGCGTGGTCTTCGTGGATGCCCGGTTCGCGCCGCGTACGGCCGAGTTGCTGTCCCCCGGCGCCGCGGCGGCGCCGCTGCCGCAGGAGGACGGCCTGCTGACCGGTCTGCGGGACGTGCTCGCCCCCTACTTCGCGGGAGGCGCTACGCCGCCCGACTGCCCCGATCCGGCGGACCCCGCGGTCGCCCGGCTGCTGTACGCGCCGCTGTACAAGGCGCTGCGCGAGATCGAACACCACACGCCCTGACCTTCACCGGAGAGGACCTGACCATGGCTCGCCCTTACGACTCCATCCGCACCGCCGCCGCACGTCCCGTCTCCTCGGACGCCTCGGTGGCCGAGCGCTACCGCGCGCTGCCCTTTCCCGAGGAGTGGACCGGGGCGCTGCTGGCCCTGTGCAACGCGGGCCGTGACAAACCGCTGGAGACGGTGCCCACGTTCCGCATGGACCAGGTCGTGCAGGCGCTCGCCCCCGACGTCCTGGTGCGGCCCCGCCCCAACCGCCACCGCGGGGAGGGCCGGGACTTCTGGCTGTACGCCCCGGAGGACGTGCCCGATCCGCTGCCTGACGCGGCGTTCAGGGGGCTCCTCGCCACCTGGCTGAAGGACCTGCGGCCGGAGCCCGAGTTCCGTTCGCTGCTGTCCGAGACCCGCTCGGCGCTGCTGGAGAACCCGCCCCGGTGGCAGGAAGGAGTACCGGTCGAGCTGCTGCGTCACGAGCGGCCCACCGACGGTGGCACGGCCGCACCGGAGCCGCGCCAGTTCCAGTTGTCCACCGACTGGCTAGCCCGGCGGATCCTCGCCCTGGAGCCCTACGACTTCGGGGGCGGGCGGCTCCGTTTCCGGGCGATGCCGCGCGGCCCGATGGACCGGGGCGCCGAACTCGTCTCGCAGGCGCTGGAGTTCGAGGGGGGCCGGGGTTCCGAGTGGTTCTCGGTCGTTCTGAACATCACGTTGCAGACTGTGCCGTTCGACCCGCTGCCCCGCTTCCATGTCCACAGTCATATCCGCCGGTACGCGACCCGGGTGAGTGCCAGGACGGGGCGGCTGTACCTGCCGTTCGGCCGTCGCACCACGGTGCTGCTGCGTCCGCGGGTGCCGTGGCTGCCCGGAGCGCCGGCGAGCGACCGGTTCGCGGTGGCGCGGCTCGCCTGGAGCCGCGGTGGGCACGACTGGGTCGGGGGCGGGCCCGCCGGGATGCTGCGGAACATGTCCCTCACGGAGTCGTTCCCGGACGCCGACGCCATCCTCACCGACCCGGCCGGCTGGCTCGCGGACGACATGCGCGCGGCCGTCCTCTACAGCACGGCCATGGGGACGCACGAGGTCGGAGCCGGCCTGATGACCGACCAGCGCTCGAAGATCGTGGAATGGGCCCTGCAGGCACTTCCGGAGCAGCTGGAGCCGGTGCCCGCGCTGGCGCGAACCCGCCTGTCGGGCAGCACGCCCGGCAACCCCCGCCAGGAACCCTCCAAGGAACCGGCAAAGGCCGAGGAGGAACGCAGGCGCGCCCAGGCCCGGCGGCGCGGCACGGCGTTCGCGCTGCGCCACTTGCCCCAGGACCTCGCCCCGGGCGAACTCCCCAACCTGGAGGCGTGGTTGCTGTGGCAGACCCCGGTGATGCGGGACACCGCGGTCCACGCGCTCGTCACGCACCTCGGTCTCAAGGGTGACGGCGGCGCACCGGCTACCGAGGAGGCCTACGACGGGACGGTGGTCCTTCAGTGGGAGTCCCCCGAGCTCACCGTGCGCCTGCGCTGCCGCAGGCTCTCCCGCTCCCTCGGCCAGGACCTCGCCCTGCCGGAGGGGACCCGGCACTCCCGGGCCGCGGTCACCACGGCGATCCGCGACCGCCGCCGGGAGATGACGGCCTTCCTCGCCGAGGAGGGTGTCTCCTCGCCCGCGCCCACGCTCACCCTGGTGGAGATCGACCGGGCCAAGGACTTCTCGTCCCCCGGCCATGACGCGAAGTTCGCGCTGCGGCTGGGATGCGCGGACGCCGGCGTGCTCACGCAGTTCATGGCCGTGCCGAAGAAGGCCCAGGGCTACAACAGCGAGAAGAACAAGGAGTTCCGCGCGGCGAAGGCCTGGGACGACGGACTGCGGCAGCTGGGTGTGCGGGTCCACCCCGAGCACAGCCTCGGTGAACGCCTGCCCGGCGGCCTGCGGTACGCGGCGGTGTGGATGGTGCGCAAGAACCGGCGCAGCCGCACCCGGTGGGCAGGGCATGTGCCCGTCGCCGTGCTGGTCACGCCGGAGCCCTCCGGTGAGGGGCTGGCCCGGGTGGAGGGCTGGGACGACGAGGCGCGTGCCTGGGTGCCTTACCCGGTGATGCTGCTGAAGCTGACCAGGCAGTGCGAGGTACCTAAGGACCTCGTCCCCGCGCCGCGCGACGGAGAGGCCCCGGTGACCCGGCCGTCCTGGTGGGCGGACATGGCTCAGCAGCGGCGGGAGACCGAGGAGTGGCTCCAGCGGGTGCGCCGCACGCTGCGCTCCACGCCGACCATGCTGCTGGCCCACGGACAGAACATGCGCTCGCACTGGACGTGGCTGCAGGACGGCACCGTGGTGGCGGACAAGTTCCGCGACGGCCACGCCCCCGCGCGCCGCCTGGATCCGGACCTGCGACTGGTGCGGGTGCGTACGGCGCGCAACCGGGAAACCGCCCAGTGGTGGGGCGTGAACCCTGACGGCCCCAACGGTCTGGCCGCCCACCTGTGGACAGACCCGACTGCGGACCCCGACGAGGCCCGCGTCTTCTGGTCCACCACACCCAAGGCCCGCACCTTCAAGCTGTCGGTGGCCGCCGACAAACTGGCGCCCCGCGTCAACACCAAGGGCAAGGTAACCATCGACACGGACAAGGCCGCGTGGAACCCGGGGCTGGTGGAGATCGCCGTTCTGGGGTGTCACCCCGGCGATGGTGACGTTCCTGAGGCGCTCGCGCTCGCCGCGCACCAGCTCCGGCAGGCCCCCGACCTGCCGGACGCACTGAGCCTGCCGTTGCCCCTGCACCTCGCTGGACTCGCCCAGGAGTACGTGCTGCCGACCCAGAACGAGGACGGCGGGGACGGCGGCGACGCCCACGACTCCGTCGCCGACGCCGACCCGGACACGGGGGCGGCCCCGGGCGTCGAGACGGCTCCCGAGCCGGAGGAGACGGACTGGGAGCAGCTCGCTCTGGTCATCCCGGCGCAGCCCGCCTCTGAGGAAAGGTTGAAGGAGACCGAGCCGCGCTGAGGCCCGGCGGCCCGCTACTGCGCCCCGTCCGCCTCCCTGGCCCACTGGCGGACGGGCCGCGCGTCCGGTGCCATGGGGAATCGGAACGGCCGGCACGGATCGGCCTCGGTCCAGGGCACCAGGGCCCCCTCCGGGTTTCCGGGCGCGGGCAGGTGAGCGGCGAGACGCCGGTACACCTCACCCGCGTGTGCGGGGCGGTCTCCCGGTTTCTTGGCGAGGAGTTCCAGGACCAGACTTTCGACGTCCTCCGGGGCGTCTGGCCGCAGCGCACGCAGCCGTTCGGGCGCGGCCTCGGTATGCAGGCCCGGCACCATCAGCGGTGACTCGTGCTCGAAAACCGGTCGGCCGGTCAGCATTTCGTGGATCAGGCAGCCGAGGGCATAGAGGTCCGTGCGCCGGTCCACGGGCTCGCCCAGCACCTGTTCCGGCGCCATGTACTGGAGGCTGCCGAGCCGTTCTCCGGTCGTGGTGAGCTTGGTGTCCGCGTCGAGGATGGCGGCGACACCGAAATCCAGCACTTTGACCACGCCGTCGGTGCGGATGCGCACGTTGCCCGGTTTGAGGTCCCGGTGGACGACGCCCCGAGCGTGTGCGGCGGCCAGCACCGAACAGATCTGTGCCCCGACGGCCGCGGCCTCCTCGATGCTGAGCCTCTCGTGCTCCGCGATGTAGTCCGCGAGATCCAGCCCCTGGACGTACTGCATGACCAGGTAGTGCGTGCCGGTCTCGACGCCCAGGTCGTACACCGCCGCGAGGCCGGTGTGGTCGAGCCTGGCGACCGCCTTTGCCTCGCGCTCGAAGCGGGCCGCGTCCTGCGCTACCTGCCGAGCCGTCAGCCCGCCACTGGGAGTCATCGTCTTGACGGCGACACCTCGGCCCAGGTGTTCGTCATCCGCCATCCACACCTGCCCCATACCGCCGTGGCCGATGGCGCTCTTGATGCGATAGCGCTTGGCGATGAGCGTTCCGATGTCCATAGGTGACCGAGTGTGCCACCGTCATACACGATGGGACATGACACCCCCTTCCATGACAGTTCACAAATCCGGGAAGCCGCAAGCGTTGACTTAGTTCACAGACCGATGATGTCATAGGAAGCCATATCATTGCGGCCCGCCGCCCCTACATCACCCGGTACGGTGAACACGCAGGTCGGCGCGGAATTGAGTGAGGGTTTTGTGGACGTCTTCAAGGTGCACGAGCAGCTGATCGCCGACTACCGGTCCTTCACCACCAGCTCCGTCCTCGTGAAGAACGACCGCATCCAGAACACCGTCGACGAGGCGCTCGTCCAGGGCGACCAGTGGCCCGACCCGTGGCTGTCGCTCAACCCGAGCTTCGCTCCCGGTGGCACGGTGACCCAGCTCGTGCGGGAGGGGCTGCTGCACCCGGAGTGCGAGCGGATCTTCCGCGTGGGCAAGGAGAAGGACGGCTCCCTTCAGCAGGGCCGGCCCATCGCCTTCCACCGGCACCAGCGGGACGCCATCGAGGCCGCCGGCGCCGGCGGCAGCTACGTCCTGACCACGGGCACGGGCTCCGGCAAGAGCCTCGGCTACATCGTGCCGATCGTGAACCAGGTGCTGCGGGCCAAGCAGGAGGGCACCGCCTCCGGTATCCAGGCGATCATCGTGTATCCGATGAACGCCCTGGCCAACAGTCAGCGGTTCGAGCTGGAGAAGTTCCTGCGTCACGGCTACGGGGAGGGCCGGGAGCCGGTCACGTTCGAGCGCTACACCGGGCAGGAGAAGGAGGACGAGCGTGAGCGGATCCTCAAGGAGCTGCCGGACATCCTGCTGACCAACTACGTGATGCTGGAACTGATGCTCACCCGGCCCCGCGAGCGCAAGGCCCTGATGCGGGCGGCCGAGGGCCTGAAGTTCCTGGTCCTGGACGAGCTCCACACCTACCGCGGCCGCCAGGGTGCGGACGTCGCGCTACTCGTGCGCCGGGTCCGTGACGCCTGTGCCGCGCCGGACCTCCAGGTCGTCGGCACGTCGGCGACGATGTCCAGCAAGGGCACCCTCCAGGAGCGGCGCCAGGACGTGGCCGACGTCGCGACCACTCTCTTCGCCTCCAAGGTGACGCCGGACCGCGTGGTGGGCGAGACCCTGGTGCGCGCCACCCGCGACCACGTGCCGAGCGACGCCGAACTGACGGAGCGGATCAAGGCGAACGCGCCCTCGACGGAGTACGACGTCCTCAAGGACGACCCGCTCGCCTGCTGGATCGAGACCGAGTTCGGGCTGCGCACGCTCACCGAGGGTCCGGACTCGGGGACGCTCGTCCGGGCCGAGCCCACGACGGTGGAGAAGGCGGCCCGCGACCTCGCCGAGCGCACCGGCGAGTCGTACGAGGCCTGCGTCGCCGCCATCCGCGACACGCTGCACGCCGGTTCGCAGGCCAAGGACGACGAGACCGGCCGGCCGCTTTTCGCCTTCCGTCTGCACCAGTTCCTGTCCAAGGGCAGCTCGGTGTACGTGTCTCTGGAGGACGAGGAGACCCGGCACATCAGCCGCACCTACCAGCTTCGGGTGCCCGGCGCCAAGGACAAGGTCCTGCTTCCGCTGTCCTTCTGCCGGGAGTGCGGCCAGGAGTACCTGACCGTCGCCCGCGAGGAACGCAAGGACGGCTCCCTCGCCTTCCGGCCGCGCACCGAGGAGGACGAGGACAACGGCTACCTGTACGTGAGTGCCGAGCACCCGTGGCCCGACGACACCGGCCGGGCGATCGACGAGCAGCGTTTCCCGGACAGTTGGATCGTGACGGACGACAAGAAGGGCGGCGCCCAGGTACTGGCCGACAGCCGGCGCAAGCGGGTGCCGCAGCCGGTGTGGGTCCGGCCCGACGGATCGGTCGTCGACCGCGGGCAGGGCCTGCACGCGGCCTACATCCCCATGCCGTTCATGTTCTGCCTCAACTGCGGGGTGAGCTACGAGTCCCCGCGCGGCAACGACTTCGGCAAGCTGATGACGATGGACCGCGAGGGCCGCTCCACGGCGACCTCCCTCATCAGCTCCAGCATCGTGCGCCACCTGAAGGAACTCCCGGCAGACGAGCTCGACGAGGACGCCCGCAAGCTGCTCACCTTCGTCGACAACCGGCAGGACGCCAGCCTCCAGGCCGGTCACTTCAACGACTTCGTCCTGGTCACCCAGTTGCGGGGCGCCCTCTACCAGGCCATGGTCGAGGCCGGTGAGGACGGACTGCTGCACGAGGAGCTCGCGCCCGCCGTGGTGGCCAAGCTGGGCCTGCGGCCGCAGAACTACTCCAAGAATCCCAAGGAGGCCTCCCATCAGGCGAAGCGCACCCTGCGGGCCCTGACCAAGGTGGTCGAGTACCGGCTGTACCTGGACCTGGAGCGCGGCTGGCGGGTCACCATGCCCAACCTGGAGCAGACCGGCCTGCTGCGGCTGGAGTACGCGGACCTGCGGGAGATCACCGAGGACGAGGAGCGGTGGACGAAGGCCTGCGGACCGCTGCGGACCGCCGGCCCCGGCAAGCGCGCGGAGCTCGCCCGGATCTTCTTCGACGAGCTGCGGCGCGTGCGCGCGGTGGACTTCCCCACCTTCGAGCAGGCCGACTTCGACGAGCTGCGCAAGGTGTCGTACATGCTGAACGACGCCTGGGGGCTGGCCGAGACGGAGCGCACTCCGCCGCCGCCCGGTACCGCGTACGTCCGTCCCGGCCGCCCCAACCGCGCGCGCACCGAGCTGAACGTCACCGCCCGGGCCGGCTTCGGCCGGTTCCTGCGCAGGCCGGGCCAGTTCCCGGCGCTGGGGCGTCCGCTGGACATGACCGAGACGCAGCAGGTGATCGTCGATCTCGCGGACGTGCTGGCGGAGGCCGGGTTGCTCACCGAGGTACCCACCGGGCGCGGTGAGGAGCCCGGCTACCGCATCAACCACACGGCGGTGGTGTGGACGGCCCGCGACGACGAGTTCGGCGCGGTCGACCGGGTGCGCCGGACCTACGGCAAGGACCGCGGCCCGCGCGTGAACCCGTTCTTCAAGAACCTCTACAAGGAGGTCGCCTCCACGCTCGCCGGCCTGGTCGCCCGGGAGCACACCGCCCAGGTGCCCACGGAGGTCCGCGAGGAGCGCGAGGAGGACTTCCGCGACGGCACCAAGCTGCCCCTGCTGTACTGCTCCCCCACCATGGAACTGGGCGTCGACATCGCCAGCCTGAACGCGGTCGCGATGCGCAACGTCCCGCCGACCCCGGCGAACTACGCGCAGCGCAGCGGCCGTGCCGGCCGGTCCGGCCAGCCCGCGCTGGTCACCACGTACTGCGCCACGGGCAACAGCCACGACCAGTACTACTTCCGCCGGTCCAACCAGATGGTGGCGGGCGCCGTCGCCCCGCCCCGGCTGGACCTCGCCAACGAGGACCTGGTCCGCTCGCACGTCCACGCCATCTGGCTCGCCGAGACGGGTCTGGAGCTGGGCAAGCGCATCCCGCACATCCTGGACGCGGCCGGTGAGGCACCTTCGCTGCGGCTGTTCCCGCACGTGCTCGAGCAGATCCAGGACCCCGCCGCCCAGCGGCGTGCGCTGCGCCGGGCCACCGCGGTCCTCAAGGAGTCGGCGGACCGCCTCTCCGACACCTCGTGGTGGGACGAACAGTGGCTGGAGCGGACCGTCGACAAGGCGCCGGGGAGGTTCAGGAAGGCGCTGGGCCGCTGGGAGGAGCTGTTCCGCAAGGCGCTGAAGGAGCGGGAGGTCCAGCACCGGCGCATCCTCGACAACACCCTGAACAAGGACGCCTCCGCCCAGGCCGAGCGCCGCCGGCACCAGGCGGAGACCCAGCTCAAGCTGCTGAAGAACGAGGAGACCGGCGGCAACAGCCCGCTGTCGGACTTCACGCCGTACCGCTACCTGGCCTCCGAGGGGTTCCTTCCGGGCTACTCCTTCCCCCGGCTGCCGCTGGCCGCGTTCATCCCCGGCACGGGCCGGGCCGCGCGCGGCGGGCGGGACGGCGACTACCTCCAGCGTTCCCGCTTCATCGCGATCCGCGAGTTCGGTCCGGGCGCCTTCATCTACCACGAGGGCAGCCGGTTCCAGGTGGACCGCGTCCAGCTTCCGACCAGCGCCGCGGGGGACCTGCAGACCGAGGAGGCCAAGGTGTGCGAGCGCTGCGGCTACCTGCACGTCGGCGAACAGCTCGAGAACACCTGCGACTCCTGCGGCTCCGAGCTGACGGAGTCCCGGTACAATCTGCTCCAGCTGCGCACGGTCTTCACCAGGCGCCGGGACCGGATCTCCTCCGACGAGGAGGAGCGGCAGCGCACCGGCTACGTCGTCGAGGTGTCGTACAAGTTCAACAAGCACGGCGAGCGCGACGGTTCCCTGAACGCGGCCGCCCGCGACGCCGACGGCGCCTCGCTCGCCGCGCTGACCTACGGCGACAGCGCGACGGTCCGCCTCACCAACCTCGGCTACCGCCGCAGCAGGCAGCGTTCCGGCTTCTGGCTGGACCCGGTCGAGGGCAAGTGGCTGGACGCCAAGAAGGACCAGGACAAGCCGGGCAAGCAGACCTCCGAGGAGCAGGAGGGCCTGGAGAGCGCGGAGAAGGCCGACCGCAAGGTTCCGGTGGTCCCCTATGTTCAGGACACCCGCAACATCCTGGTGCTCCAGCTCGCCGAGAAGGTCGCCCCGGACGTGGCGGTGACCCTCCAGTACGCGCTGGAGCGGGGCATCGAGGCCGAGTTCCAGCTCGAGGACGGCGAGTTGGACACCGAGCAGTTGCCGCCCTACGACGGTCCGCGCGACCGCGTCCTGTTCATCGAGAGCGCCGAGGGCGGCGCCGGTGTGCTGCGCCGTCTCCAGGCCGAGCCGGACGCCCTGCGCCGTGCCGCCGCCCGCGCTCTGGAGATCGCCCACTTCCACGCGGACGGCACCGACAAGGGCGGCCCGGAGGGCGGCCCCGCCTGCGAGATGGGCTGCTACGACTGCCTGCTGTCGTTCGGCAACCAGCGCGACCACCAGGTCATCGACCGCAAGCTGGTGCGGGACCTGCTGCTGCGCTTCGCCGGCGCCCGAGTCGCCGGAACCGTCCCCGGCGTCTCCCGCGACGAGCACGCGCAGGCGCTGCTGGACGGCGCCGACAGCACGCTGGAGCAGCGGTTCGTGGCGTTCCTGACCCGCAACGGGCTGCGGCTGCCGGACAAGCAGCAGTACTTCGTCTCCAGCGCCCTGTCCCGCCCGGACTTCGTGTACGAGACGAAGGTGGGCCCGGTCGCGGTCTTCATCGACGGCCCGCACCACGACTCGGAGGTGCAGGCGCAGCGCGACGAGGACGCGCAGGAGCGGCTGTACGACGACGGGTGGGAGGTCATCCGCTTCCGCCACGACGACGACTGGTCCGAGATCGCCCGCAGGTACGGCTCGGTGTTCGGCGCCGGAGACGACTGACCGCGCCCCTCACTCCTCTTCTTCGTACGTCTCTTCCGAAAGGTCCGCCGATGACGCCGCCCACCACCGCCGCTCCCGCCCGGGACGGCAGCCGGGAGTTCGCGGTCGGTTCGCTCGTGCACGCGCGCGGCCGCGAGTGGGTCGTCCTGCCCGACTCCACCCCCGAGTTGCTCGTCCTGCGCCCGCTGGGCGGCACGGACGACGACATCGCCGGGGTGCTGCCCGCCCTGGAGGAGGTCGAACACGCCCGCTTCGCCCCGCCGAGCGCCTCCGACCTGGGCGACCAGGCGGCGGCCGGGCTGCTGCGCAGCGCCCTGCGCATCGGCTTCCGCTCCAGCGCCGGGCCGTTCCGCTCGCTGGCCGGCATCTCCGTGGAACCGCGCCCGTACCAGCTCGTACCGCTGCTGATGGCACTGCGCCAGGAGACGGTGCGGCTGCTGATCGCCGACGACGTCGGCATCGGCAAGACCGTCGAGTCCGGTCTGATCGCGGCCGAGCTGCTGGCGCAGGGTGATGCCCGCGGCCTGGTGGTGCTGTGCAGTCCGGCGCTGGCCGAGCAGTGGCGGGCGGAGCTGCGCGGGAAGTTCGGCATCGACGCCGAGCTGGTCCTGGCGTCGACGATCGGGCGGCTGGAGCGGAGCCGCCTGTACGGCCAGTCGGTGTTCCGCACCGACCGCAACTACGTCGTGTCGACCGACTTCATCAAGTCCCCCCGCCACCGGGACGACTTCATCAAGAACTGCCCCGACCTGGTCATCGTCGACGAGGCGCACACGTGCGTCGCGGACACCGGCCAGGGCGGCGCCCGGCAGCAGCGCCAGCAGCGGTACACCCTGCTGCGCGCGCTCGCCGACGACCCGAACCGCCACCTGCTGCTGGTGACGGCGACCCCGCACAGCGGCAAGGAGGAGCCCTTCCGTAATCTGCTGGGGCTGCTGGACGAGCGGCTGGAGACGCTCAGCCTGGACCGGCAGGCGGGCCGCGACCTGCTCGCGCAGCACTTCGTGCAGCGCCGCCGCGCCGACATCCGGGACGACTTCCGCGAGGACGCCAACTTCCCCAGCGACCGGAAGTCCCGGGAGGACGACTACACCCTGCACCCCGAATACCGTCGCTTGCTGGAGGAGGTGCTCTCCTACGCCCGGGAGACCGTCCGCAGCGCCGACGGCGCGCTCCAGCAGCGCATCCGCTGGTGGTCGGCGCTCGCCCTGCTGCGCGCCCTGGGCTCCTCCCCGGCCGCAGTGCGCAAGACCCTCCACACGCGGGCCGGCGTGCAGGACGCCGACTCGGTGACCGAGGCGGACGCCATCGGCAGCCGGACGGTCACCGACCCGGCCGACGACGAGGCGGCGGAGTCCGCGGACGCCGTCCCCGGCGCGCTGCTCGCCCCCGGCACGGCCGCCCCGGACGCGATGGCCCTCGACGAGGAGGACAGGGCCCGGCTGCTGGCCATGGCGGAGAGGGCCGAGGCGCTCAAGGGTCCCGCGAAGGACCGCAAGCTGAAGCAGCTCATCGACACGGTGAGGGAGCTGCTGGACGAGGGCTACAATCCGATCGTCTTCTGCCGTTTCATCTCCACCGCCGAGTACGTCAAGGAGCACCTCGACGCGGCCCTCAACAAGGGCGGGAAGAGCAGGAAGGGCGCGTCCGGGAAGAAGGCGTACGCCGTCGAGGCGGTCACCGGCGAGCTCTCGCCCGACCAGCGCATCGCCCGCATCGCCGCGCTGACGGAGGAGGACGAGGACGGCGAGGCGCCCCCGGAACGCCGCGTCCTGGTCGCCACCGACTGCCTCTCCGAGGGCGTGAACCTCCAGGAGAGCTTCGACGCGGTCGTCCACTACGACCTCGCCTGGAACCCGACCCGGCACGAGCAGCGGGAGGGCCGCGTCGACCGCTTCGGGCAGCGCCGGGACGTCGTCAAGGCGGTCACTCTGTACGGCTCGGACAACGCGATCGACGGCATCGTGCTGGACGTCCTGCTGCGCAAGCACGCCCGGATCCGCAAGGCGACCGGCATCTCGGTGCCGGTGCCTGACTCCTCCGAGAACGTGATGCAGGCGGTGCTGGAGGGCCTGATCCTGCGCGGTGAGCGCCCGCAGTACGAGCAAGAGGGCCTGTTCGCGGTGGAGTCGCCGGCCGGCCGGCAGACGGCCGAGCTGCACGAGGCGTGGCAGAGCGCCGCCGAGCGGGAGAAGGCCTCGCGCTCCCGGTACGCGCAGAACGCGATCAAGCGCGACGAGGTGGCGCAGGAGGTCGCCGAGGTGCGGGCCTCCCTGGGCACCGGCGAGGAGGTGCGCCGCTTCGCCCATCACGCCCTCACGGCCCTGCGCGGCGTCCCCGGCACCCTGCCCGGCGAGCCGGACGGCTTCACGATGAACTCCGAGGCGCTTCCGGCTCCCCTGCGGGACGCCTTCACCACGCTCCTGGGCCCGCGCCACCCCCGCCCGGTGGCCTTCCACGACGCCCCGACCGCCCCGCGCGGCGAGGTGGCCCTGACCCGCACCGACCCGGTGGTCGCGTCGGTGGCCCGCTTCGTGCTCGACGCGGCGCTGGACGACCGGATGGACCAGTGGCAGCGGCCCGCCCGCCGCTGCGGAGTGGTCCGTACGACGGCCGTGGCCAAGCGCACCACGCTGCTCCTGGTCCGCTACCGCTTCCAGCTCTCGCTGCCCGGCCGGGACGGCGTGCTCCGGCAGCAACTCGCCGAGGACGCCCGCCTGCTGGCCTTCCGGGGGTCGGCGGCGAACCCCGACTGGCTGCCGGAGGACGAAGCGATCGCCCTGCTGGAGGCCCGGGCCGCCCAGAACACCGACCGCGCCTTCGCCCAGGAGCGCATCGAGGGCGTCCTCGGCTCCCTGGAGTCGCTGATGCCGACGCTGGAGGAGCGCGGCGAACAGCTCGCGGCGCGCCTCCTCGACTCCCACCGCCGGGTGCGCGGCGCCTTCCGCGACGTGCGCGGCGCGACCGGGCCGGCCCGCCGGGGCCTGCGCGTGGACGTCCAGGGCCGCCCCGACGTCCTCGGCGTGTACCACTACCTCCCGGTCCCCGTCCTCGACGGCACGACCACGAACGGGGAAGCCCGCTGATGAGCCTCGCGAAGACCATCGTCACCGACTCCGTCCTCACCGTGGGCGGCCTGCTGCCGCCGGACATGCTGACCCGTGTCCGCGACGGCAAGGATGTGCCGGGCGCCCAGCCGAAGGACTACGGTCTGTTCGCGGCCAACGACACGGTCCGGGACGCGGCCGAGCGCTCCTGGGCGTACCTGAAGGGCGTGTGGACGGCCTACCGGGACTCCCTCGCCAAGGACGGGGCCCTGGACAACGAGGGCATCCCGGCGGTCGGCGTGACCGTCGAGCGCTGGCTGCTGCCCCTGTTCGAGCAGCTCGGCTACGGCCGCCTGCCCGACGCCCCGGCCGGGGGCCTGCCGTCGGCGGACGGCGAGAAGCGGTTCCCGGTCAGCCACGCCTGGCAGTCCGCGCCGGTCCACCTGACCGGCTGGAACGTCGACCTGGACCATAGGTCCCCCACCCTTCCCGGCCCTGCCCCGCAGTCACTGCTCCAGGAATACCTGAACCGCAGCGGCGCGGACACCCTGTGGGGCCTGCTGTCCAACGGCCGGCTGCTGCGCCTGCTGCGCGACTCGACGTCTATGGTCGGCTCGGCGTACGTCGAGTTCGACGTCGAGGCGATCTTCGAGGGCGACCGCTTCGCCGACTTCCTGCTGCTGTGGCGCCTGACGCACCGTTCCCGCTTCGAGGCACACGGCGACGGCGGCGCGGCCGGCTGCTGGCTGGAGCGGTGGCGCACGGAGGCGATCGCCAGCGGCACCCGCGCCATGGAGCAGCTCCGCAAGGGCGTGGAGAAGGCCCTGGTGATCCTGGGCACCGGCTTCATCCAGCATCGGGACAACGCGGACTTCCGGCGGCGGCTGGACGAGTCCGAGGTGACGGTCCGCGCCATGCACCCGGCGCTCCTCAACCTGGTCTACCGCCTGCTGTTCCTTTTCGTCGCCGAGGACCGGAGCCTGCTGATCCCGCCGGACGCCCCCGACGACGCCCGCGAACGCTACGAGAAGTACTTCTCCACCGCCCGCCTGCGCCGCACCGCCATCCGCCGCACCGGCGGCCCGCACGGCGACCAGTGGCACGCGCTGCGCCTGGTCCTGGAGGGCCTGGGCCGGGAGGGCGGCCGGCCCGAGATCGGCCTGCCCGGCCTGGGCGGCCTGTTCGAGCGCTCGGCGGCGGACGCCGTCCTGGACGGCCTGGAGCTGCCGAACGAGGCGCTGTTCACGGCCGTGCGGGCCCTGTCCGTGGTGATCGACCCCAAGCTGAACCGTCCGCGCCGGGTGGACTACCGCCACCTGGGCGCGGAGGAGCTGGGCTCCATCTACGAGTCGCTGCTGGAGCTGGTCCCCCGCTTCAACCCGGCGGTCAACTCCTTCGAGCTGCGCACCCTCGCGGGCAACGAGCGCAAGACGACCGGCTCGTACTACACGCCGTCGTCGCTGATCGACTGCCTGCTCGACTCGGCCCTGGACCCGGTGATAGACGACGCCGTCAAGTCGGGCGCGACCCGGGAGGAGCAGGAGGCCGCGCTGCTGCGGCTGACGATCTGCGACCCGGCCTGCGGTTCGGGCCACTTCCTGGTGGCGGCGGCCCGCCGGATCGCCAAGCGGCTGGCCGCGGTGCGCACGGACTCGCCCGAGCCGAGCGCGGAGGCGACCCGCACGGCGCTGCGGGACGTCATTGGCCGGTGCATCTACGGCGTCGACCTCAACGAGATGGCCGTGGAACTGGCCAAGGTGTCGCTGTGGATCGAGTCCCTGGAGCCGGGCAAGCCGCTCAGCTTCCTGGACTCCCACATCAAGCACGGCAACGGCCTGGTGGGCGCCACGCCGAAGCTGCTGGCCGAGGGCCTCCCCGACGACGCCTTCAAGGTGATCGAGGGCGACGACAAGAAGTGGGTCGCCGCGCTGAAGAAGCGCAACAAGGCCGAGCGGGACGCCTGGAAGGCCCGCCTGGCCGGCGTCCACCAGGGCGAGCTGTTCGGGTCGGCGACGGCGCTGGCGTCCTCCAACACGAAGCTGGCGCGCGCCGCGGCGGACATCACGGCGGCGCGGAACGACAAGCTGGAGTACGTCCACGAGCAGCGGGACGCGTACGTGGCGCTGACCCGCGACCCCGACTCGGACTACGTACGGGAGCGGGAACTGGCCGATGCGTGGTGCGCCGCGTTCGTCTGGGAGAAGACCCCGGAGGCCGCTCCGCCGCCGCTGACGCTGGAAGGGCTGCTGAGCCTGCGGGCGGACGGCTGGAAGAAGCTGCCGGAGGGGACGAAGGAGGCGGTCGCCCGGCTGCGGAGCGAGTACCGGTTCTTCCACTGGCACCTCGAGTTCCCCGAGGTGTACTCGGTACCCGAGGACACGGACGCCCTGGCGGCGGGCGTGGACGAGCGGACCCGGTGGGGCGGGGGCTTCAGTTGTGTGCTGGGGAATCCGCCGTGGGAGCGGGTCAAGCTCCAGGAGCAGGAGTTCTTCGCCACCCGCAGCGAGAAGATCGCCACGGCGCCGAACAAGGCGGCCCGGGAGCGGCTGATCAAGGCACTGGCGACGAGCGAGGAACCGGCGGAGCGGACCCTTCTGACGGACTTCGCCGAGGCCAAGCGCCAGTCGGAGGGCGTGAGCCACCTGCTGCGCGACTCCGGCCGCTTCCCGCTCGCCGGCCGGGGCGACGTCAACACGTACGCGGTGTTCGCCGAGGCGGCGTCCCTCGGCATCGCCCCGCAGGGCCGCTTCGGGCTGGTCCTGCCGACGGGCATCGCCACGGACGCGACGACGGCGCCGTTCTTCTCGGACCTGGTACGCAGCGCACGGCTGGCGTCCTTCCTGGACTTCGAGAACGAGGCGTTCCTGCTGAGCCGGGCGGTGGACCACCGGGTCCGCTTCTGCCTGCTGACGGTCGCGGGCCGCGAGGAACGGGTGCGGGAGGCTTCGTTCGCCTTCGGCACGCGCTACATGGAGGACCTGCCGAGCCGCCGCTTCGCGATGCCGCCGGAGGAGATCCTGCTGGTCAACCCCAACACGGGGACGCTGCCGGTGTTCCGGTCCCGGCGGGACGCGGAGATCACGCTGGGGATCTACCGCCGGGTGCCGGTACTGATCAGGGAGGGGGACCCGGAGGGCAACCCGTGGGGCCTGTCGTTCATGAGGATGTTCGACATGTCCAACGACTCGCACCTGTTCCGCTCGCAGGAGCAGTTGGCGTCCGAGGGCTGGACCCTGAACGGCAACGTCTTCGAGCGGGACGGCCAGCGGTACCTCCCGCTGTACGAGGCGAAGATGCTGCACCACTTCGACCATCGCCTCGGCACGTACGAGGGGCAGACCGAAGCCCAGGCCAACATGGGCACACTGCCCCGGGTGACGCCGGAGCAGCACGACGATCCCGAGTTCGCGCCGATGCCGCGGTACTGGGTGCCGGAGTTCGACGTGTTCACCGGCAAGCAGGACAGGAAGGGCAACCCGGTGAGGGAGCCGGGGGTGGCTTCGCGGCTGGCGGAGAAGGGGTGGCACCGTGGTTGGCTGATGGGGTGGCGGGACATTGCCCGGTCGACCGATACGCGGACGACGATGGCCACGGTGCTTCCTCCGTACGGTATCGGTCACACGTACCCGCTCATGTTCCCCGAGAACGCACCCTCCGCAGCCTTTCTGCAAGCGTGCCTGAGCTCGTTCGCATTCGACTACGCCATCCGGCAGAAGATCGTTGGCACACACCTGACGTACGGCTACATGTACCAGTTGCCCGTACCGTCGTTGTCCGCCCTCGACGAGCAAGAGCTGGATGTCACCTGGTTCACGAGTCGGGTCACGGAACTCGTCTATACCTCCAATGACATGGCCGACTTCGCTCGTGACTTGCATGACAGCGGTCCCGCGTTCCGCTGGGACAAGGCTCGCCGCGACCTGCTCCGCGCAGAGTTGGAAGCCGCCTTCTTCCACCTCTACGGACTCGACAGCGCAGAAGTCGAGCACGTTATGAATACGTTTCCCGTCGTCAAGCGAGAAGACGAGGCTGCCCACGGCACCTACCGCACCAAAAACCTGATCCTCGACATCTACAACCGCATGGCCGAGGCTCAGCAGACCGGCACCGCCTACCAGACTGTCCTCGACCCGCCCCCCGGCCAGGGCCCCCGCCACCCGGCGTAACCTGACCGCCCCGCCTGAGCACCCCCACCGGCGTGCCGCCCGCCCCGGGCGGCACGCCGTACTCGGCGTATCCATCGCCCGTCCACCTCACCGCACAGGCAGCCGCCCATGGAACCGCGCAACTACCGCATGGTCGTCTCGACCAAACAGGACTTCGTCACGGCCTCCGCCATCGCAGACCGCCAGCTTCACCACTGGCTGGGGGTGATGAAGCGATACGACACCTCGGTTCTGGACGAGGGGCGCAATGAGATTGCCGAGGGAGTGACCCTCGACTACGACACTGTGTCCGGCCGGCACGGCGCCTACTCCCGCTGGCGCCTGCGCGAGTGGAAGGAGCGGCCGGTTCCGGGCACCTGGCAGTCCACCCTCGTCGTCCGCTCGGACCCCCGGGAGGACGACCGCCGGACCTGGATCCAGGTCGACATCGAACACCTTCCGGCGTCATCGGACGTACGGCCCGTCCCCGCCAACACCCCCGGTATATCCAAGCTGCTGCTCGACGCGCTCGACGCCCAGGACGGCCTCGCCGACGTCGGCACGGTCCCGAAGTTCATCGAGCCGGACGACGTGGAGGAGGTGATCGAGGAACTCTGCGACCTGGACCGCCGGCTCCCCATCGTCGTGGCGAGCGTGCCCTACGGACAGGACGCGGAAGCCTGGACCGAGAGGGTCGTCGAACCCGCCTTCAAGCACCTCACCGGCATCGCCGTGATGTACGTGCTCCCCACGGACGCCCAGCAACTGTTCGAGAGAACCTTCGACTACCACCGCGTCTTCGGCGGCGGCATCCGCACCTACCTCCCCGGCGTGGATCCGGCCTGGCAGCCCGACGCCCAACGCCACCCGGTGATGTCGCGGGCCACGCTGGAGGCGAACCCGAAACGGGCGGCGGCCATACTCGCCGCCCTCCCCCAGCGGTTAGCCCTGCGCCTGCCGCTCCCCGGCCCACTGGACAACCTGCCCGTCCAGCGCACCCGCCCCCGCCCGGCGGCCCACGGCTCGAGCCTGAACGAACTCCGCGCGGAGAACGCCACCCTGACCAAGATGCTCGCCGAGGCGGAACAGCGGGAGGACGCCAACGCGGACGTCCTGCGCGACCTGCGCCAGCAGCTCCAGATCGCCGAGGAGCTGGAGTTCGACCAAGCCGCCGAGAACCAGGACCTCTACGCCAAGCTCAAGCACGCCGAGCGGCAGGTACGGGCTCTTCAGGTTCGACTGGAAAGGGCGGGTCAGCACGACCTCGCGCACACACCCATCGAGGAACCCGCCGACTACCCGGCCACCTTCGCGAAGATCCTCGATCGGATGGGCGAGTTCCGTCACCTGCGTTTCACGGGCAACCGGAAGATCACAAAGGAACTCGATGCCCAGTGCATCGGTAACTGGGTCGAGGTCGCCTGGGATGCTCTCCACACCCTCAACGACTACGCCGCCGCGTCAACCGCCGGAACGGCGGGCGGCGACTTCCGCTACTGGTGCTCCCACCTGCCGGACGACTGCGAGCACCCCTTCCCGGCGGGCAAGGTCAAGATGAAGGAGTCCAAGACCGTCGGGAGCCGCGAGGACTGGCGCCGTGAGCGCACGTTCCCGGTTCCCGAGGCCGTCGACGCGAGCAAGAAGCTGTTCATGGAAGCCCACCTCCGCATCGGCGGCGGCAACACGGTGGCCCCCCGGCTCTACTTCCACGACGACGGCCCCAACACCGGTTTCGTGTACGTCGGTTACTTGGGCCCGCACCCGACCAACACGAAGACCTAACCGGACAGTACCGAGCGGAGTGGGTCAGCGTTCCTCGGCGAACCGCACGAACGCGGCCCACTCCCCTGCGGTGACAGTGAGTTGGGCACGGGCGGGCGCCTTGGAGTCACGGATGTGGATGATGCCGGGCGTGACGGCGACCTCCAGGCATTCGCCACCCTCGTTGCCGCTGTAGCTGCTCTTGAACCAGGCGCGGGGAGCGGATTCCGCAGCACTCATAGCTCTGCCACCATCTTCTCGATCAAGGCAAGGGACTCCTGCATCGTAAGGGCCTGCGCCCTGATGCTGCCGTACCGCGCGGCAAGGATGCGGACTTCCTCGACATCCGTGACCAGTCGGCTGGAGCTCTGCGCCTCGACATACCCCAGCTGAGGCTTCCCCTTGGGGGTCAGCAGGATGAAGGATCCACCCATTCCTGCGTGCTGGGTACGCCCGGTCGGCATCACTTGCAGTTCTACGTTGCGCAGTCGGGCCAGTCGAAGTAGTTGCTCCAACTGTTCCCTGTGAACGTCCCGCTCACCGAGTGGGCGTTGCAGGACCACTTCCTCAACTACAGCCGTGATCATCGGCGGGGGCCACTGGGTGAGGATGTCTTGCCGCGCCAGCCGGGAAATTACCCGCTGCTCTACCGTTTCCTCGTCCAGCAGCGGCTTACGC
Organism: Streptomyces hygroscopicus subsp. hygroscopicus; assembly: GCF_030269125.1. Classification (GTDB taxonomy): domain Bacteria; phylum Actinomycetota; class Actinomycetes; order Streptomycetales; family Streptomycetaceae; genus Streptomyces; species Streptomyces hygroscopicus_C. Next base: position 333,751 of record NZ_BSSM01000001.1, read on the forward strand.
ATCTCGTACAAGGCCCGGATCCGCCGTTCGGTCTGAAACAGGCCGGGGACGTCATGGCAGTTGTAGAAGTCGATCTCAACCGCCTCCCGCTCCAACCGCGCATAGTCCCGGAACCAGGCAGGATGCCGAACCCGCGCCTTCGCCTTGGCCCTCTCCACGTCCTCGATCGTGGCCCGCAGCAACCCGTCCGCATCCAACAGCTCATCCGCCGCCTCCAGGAACTCCCGCTGCGGCGTCCGCCTCCCCCGTTCCAGCGAGGAGACGAGGTCCTCGCTGTACCCGAGCCGGTCCCCCAGCTCCCGCTGTGTGAGCCCGGCCCGTTCCCGGAGCAGCTTGACCTGCTTGCCCACCGCACGCATCAGGTCACCGCTCAACTCCCCCTCGTCGTAGGCTTCCTGCGCCTCCACCACCGCCTCCGACACGACTGCCCCCTTGTCTCAGGCTTGTCTCAGACACGACCGACACCCCGCACACGGCACCTTCCGTGTCGGTACGGGCACCCTCCGTACCGGGGGATGTGCTGGTCAGAGTAGAGCGGACCGACCACGCTCGGTGACGTGAAGACGCAGATCTCCCCCCTTCGATTCAGTCAGCTCCTCAGTTCCACCCCGCGCGGCGCTCGTCTGGCCCGTCTGCTGGCCGTGCAGCAGCTCGACGCGTGGGGCTGGCCGCCGGCCTGCACGGTGAGTGAGTCCGCCGCGCTCGTCGTCGCCGAGCTGGCGGCGAACGCGGTGACCCACGGCCGGGCTCAGGGCCGCGGGTTCCGGCTCACGCTCACCGTCGAGGCGTCCGACACCGGCACCCTCCGGGTCGAGGTCACCGACGCCCGAGGCGACCGCGCGCCCCGGCCCCGTACGACCGTCCCCGAGCCCACCGCCGACTCCGGCCGCGGCCTGCTCCTCGTCGAAGCCCTCGCCGCCCGCTGGGGATGGGAGCCCTGGCCGCCCTCCGGGAAGACCGTGTGGGCATGTCTGCCGCTCTCCTGACGGCGAATGCGAGACAGTCTGTCCACAGACGGGCACACACCGTGGACAACCCCCCGGGGAGGTGGAGAGAATTCCGATCACGCTGTGGGGGAAGGACGTACCGGTGGGGGAAGACAGTGCCGTGGACGGCGCCGTGCCGCGCATCTCGCAGGGGATCGAGGTGTACGCCGGCAAGGACGGGGCCGTGTCGTGGAGCGGCGTCGAACTGACGGCCGACGTGATGCGGGAGTTACGCGGGGGGCCGTGGGCCGAGCGGGTCGGTGATCTCGCCGCCACCCGCGACTTCCTGAGCGAGTTACGGGGCCTCGCCACGACGGACATGGAGACCGACACCCTCAAGGCCCTCCTGGCGAGCGAACCGGAACCCCTGCCCTGGCAGGTCGGCGAGGCCCTCGCCGAGGTGCTGCTGGAGCACTGGCACGGGGCCCTGTGGCTGTGGGACGGCGCCCGTGACCGGCGTACGCGCAAGGCGAGCCTCCCGGGCGCCGACCTGGTCGGCCTGTGCGTCGCGGACGGCTCGGCGCGGCTGCTGTTCGGCGAGGTCAAGTCGTCCTCCGAGCAGTCCGCCCCGCCGGGCGTCATGAACGGCGCGGACGGCATGATCAATCAGCTCAGAAAGCTGTCCGCGAAGGACGACCACCTCACGCTCATGAAGTGGCTGCGCTTCCGGTGCCTGACCCCCGAACACCAGGAGGCCTACCGGACGGCGGCCGGCCGTTGGGTGAAGTCGATGGGCAAGGACGTCCAGCTCTTCGGCTGCCTGGTGCGCGACACCGCCCCGGAGCCGAGGGACCTGAGCAACCGGGCCAAGGACCTGGCCAAGACGGTCGTGGAGCCGATGCATGCTCTGCTCACGGCCTGGTACCTCCCCGTGGCCATGTCTTCATGGCCCGACCACGTGGGGGTGCTCGACCATGGCTGACCTGGGCTGGCTGGACGACGTACTCGACCCGGCCCTCGTGGCCGAGGCCGGTGAGCGGGCGCACCGCGTGCTCATCGGGTCCGCGCTGCGCGCCGTGGAGGGGGAGGTCCCGCCCGGTCCCGAGGAGGGCCACGAGGCGGTCGGTTTCGCGGTGGACGCCCTGGACCTGCTGGCCTGGGACGCGATCGCCGAGGATCCGAAGGCGGAGTCGACGCGGCGGCTGTGCGGGCAGATGTTCGCGCTGGCGCGGGGCCGGCTGCCCGCCGGGGACTCTCCGGAGGCCCGGCTGGAGCTGCTGCGCACGGCGTGCCTGGGCTGGATCGCGGACGAGACACCGCTCGCCGCCCGGCTGCTGGCGGACGTGGAACTGCCGTCCGAGCCGCGGTTGGCCGACGACTGGGAGTCCCGGGTGCGGCGCGGCACAGCCGACGCCTGGCTGCTGCTGCTGCGCAAGCGCGGGTGGGACGACCTCGACGCGCTGGACCGGCTCCTGCTGCGGCTGCGGCGGGAGCAGGACGTGCTGGAAGAGCCGTATCTCTCGGCGGCGGGCGACGACGCGCGTCCCGCGGCCTGGTCGCTGGCCGCCCACTACCACCTGCTCAAGACGGCGGAGCTGCTCGCCGAGTACCTGGCGACGGGTGCGCTGATGCGGGGGCGGCGGCCGAGCCGTCACTACGGGGTGCGCGAACGCGTGCAGTCGCACTGCGATCGCGCACTGGAGGCGGCCATGGCCTCGGCCGACCCGGACCTGGAAGTGCTCGTACGGCTGCTGACCGCGACCGCCGACCAGATCATCGACAACAGCCTGTGGACGGTGGCGCGCGCGGTCAGCCCGGAGGTGAACGCCTTCGTGGCCTCACTGGTCGACCGGGGGCGGCCGCGTCCGATCTTCGAGGTGCTGCCGCCGCAGCGGGTGGCCCTCGCGGAGCAGGGGCTGATCCGCACAGCGCACCGGAGTGTGGTGGTCAGTCTCCCGACAAGTGCGGGCAAGACCCTGATCGCCCAGTTCCGCATCCTCCAGGCGCTCAACGCCTACGACAAGCAGCAGGGCTGGGTCGCCTACGTCGCCCCGAACCGGGCGCTGGTGAATCAGGTGACGCGGCGGCTGCGCCGCGACTTCGCGGGCCTCGGCATCGGGGTGGAGCGGGTCAGCCCCGCCCTGGAGTTCGACGGCCTGGAGGAGGACATGCTCACGGACCGCGGTGAGAAGCGGTTCCGGGTGCTGGTGTCGACTCCGGAGAAACTGGACCTGCTGCTGCGGTCGGGATGGCAGGAGAGGATCGGCCGTCCGCTCTGCCTGGTGGTGGCCGACGAGGCCCACCAACTGGGCGAGGGCAAACGCGCGATCAAACTGGAACTGTTGCTGGCGACCGTCAACCGGGAGGCCCTGGACGCCGGTTTCCTGCTGCTGACGCCGTTCATCGACAACGGGGACGTCATCGCCGAATGGCTGGACAGCGGCAGCCGCCAGTCGGTCGGGCTGTCCGTGGACTGGGCACCGAACGACCGCATCCTCGCGCTCGCCCTGCGGGAACGCACCCCGGGCGCCGGCGGTTTCCGGGTCGCCCTGGAGACCCTGGTCACCAGCCGCAGGACGCTCAGCGTGCCGGACACCCTGCCGCTGGACGGCGACCGGCCGCTCGGAATGACCTGGTCGCAGGCGGGCAGCCCGACCAAGCTGGCCGCCGCCACGGCGTCCGTGCTGGCCGAGCGGGGACAGACCATCACCCTCGCCGGACGGCCGGACTACGCCTGGTCGATCGCCAAGCTGCTCGCCGGCGGCCAGGAGGACCTGCCGGATCCCGGCGAGGATCTGCGGGCCGTCCAGGACGTGGTGGCGGAGGAGTTCGGCCCGGACTTCCCGCTGGTGGGGTTGCTGGCCAAGGGCATCGGGATCCACCACCGCGGCCTGCCCGACGACATCCGCACCCTCACCGAGTACCTGATGGAGGCCGGAGACCTGACCCACCTGGTCTCCACCACCACCATCGCCCAGGGCGTCAACTTCCCCGTGGCGAACGTCGTCCTGGCCTCCCACCAGTTCCCGTACGGAGAGGACATCCCCGCCCCGGACTTCTGGAACCTGGCCGGGCGCGCCGGCCGGGTCGAACAGGGCGAGGTGGGTCTGATCGCGCTGGCGGCCACGGACGAGGTACGGGCCGGGAAACTGCGGGCGTTCGTCGGACGCCAGGTGACGGCGCTGAACTCCACCCTCGTCGAAATGGTGCGGACAGCCATGAACAGTTACGGTCACCTGGATCTGCGCACCCTCGCCCATCTCCCCCAGTGGTCGGCGTTCGTGCAGTACCTGGCCCACACCTACCGGCAGATCGGGGACGCCGAGGAGTTCGCGGAGGAGATCGAGCAGATCCTGCGCGGCACGCTGGGCTTCCAGGACCTGCGGCGCACGGACCGCGGCTGGGCGGCGGAACTGACCCGCAGTGTGCGGACGTACGCGGAACGGCTGTCCGGGCAGCCGCTGGCCCTCGTCGACAGCACGGGCTTCTCCTGGGAGAGCGTGTCGGCGACCCTGGGCCGGCTGAGCGATGCGCACATCGGCCGCGACGTGTGGGAGCAGCCCCTGTTCGAGGGCGACCGCCGCCCGCTGGCCCAGCTCATCGGCGTCATGCTGGAGGTCCCCGAACTCAGGGACAACCTGGTCGAGGTGACCAGCGAGCACGAGGGCCGCAGTGGAGACTTTGTCGCCCGCGTCATGCAGGACTGGGTGAACGGCGCGTCGATGCGGCAACTCGCCGACGACCACTTCACGAAGGCCGGCACGAGGGACGACCTCAAGGCGATCACCAAATGCTGCCAGCGCCTGTTCGGCGAGCTGGCGCCCACGGTCTCCTGGGGCCTGTCAGCGCTGCAGTCCCTCACCCTGGGCCGGGACTTCACCACCATGCCGGCCGAGGCCCAGCGCGAGCTGCGCAACATCCCGTCGTACGCCTACTACGGCGTCCGCACCGAGGAGGCCATCGCGATGCGGCTCGCGGGCGTACCGCGGTCGGCTGCGGCCCGCATGGCCGCGACGATCACCGACGAGGGCCCCACAAGAGGTCCCGCGGCGGCGCGCACCCGCCTCGCCGCGCTGCCCGAGACGGCCTGGCGGTCGGCTCTGGGCACCAAGGGCCGGGCCTATCGGACGGTCTGGCGGATCCTCGACGGGGTGCGGTGACTCACCGGACGCAGGACGCCCACAGCCCGTAGGCCCGACGAGCTTCCGCGAGCAGTGCGGCCGTGGCGCCCGGCGTACCGAAGGAGTCCGCCGCCCTCACGGTCACCGCGCGCAGGTGATCGGCGGCGATCTGGGTCCGCTCCCGCCGGACCTCGTGCTGCCGTGAGGCGAGCGCTTGGTCCCGCTCCCACATGTCCTCCAGCGTGCTGTCCCCCGGGTCCTCCACGTCGTGCACCGTGGGAACCCGCGGCAGGTCGTCCGCAGTGAGGCGCGGAACCGCGCATGCGCCGACGGCGTCGGCCAGTTCGTCGTCCTCGTCTTCGCCGAAGAGAATGCGACGCACCACCACGCGGTCCGCTTCCGACCTGGCCACCTCGGCCGCGAGCGCGTCGAGCCGGTCAAGGAGGGCCGGGACGGCCGGGTGCTCGCGGCGGCGCAGCAACTCGTCGAGCTCTCGGATCGCCTCGTCACCGGATTCCTGCGCGTGATCGAGCAGTCGGTTGCACCGGCCGATCTCGTCGAATGCCCGCTGTGCGGTGCGCACCGCCTGCTCGATGTTCCGCAGTGACTCGTCCAGGTCGTCGTCCTCGCGGTCACCCGGAATCTCCGCGTCGGGCTTTGTGCCGTACATCGTGGTCACGCCGTTCCCCCTTGCCCTCGTTCCCGCGACTGAGCATAAGGACACCCGGGTGACCACCTGACCGCACCAGCAGCCCGGCACGCCGATCACCTTGACACCCCTACGCAATTTGAACGTTATTAGCGCTATGCCGACTATCGAACTCGATGAGCGGACTCACGAGAAGGTCGTCTTCGCCGCACATCTCATGGCGTGCACGCCGTCCGAGGTGGTACGGCGGCTGGTGGAGTCATGGAGCACCCCCGAGAAGCCCGACGACGAGTCGGACGGCGTCCGTGTCCACGCGGTGTACCGGGGCGAGCGGATCCAGAGACTCTTCCACCCGGACACGCGCACCCTGACCGTCACCCAGGGGCCGCAGGCCGGTCAGTCCTTCCCCTCGCCCAGCGCCGCCGCCATGGCGGTGATCCAGGAACTCAACCCGGACCGGTCCCCGAACACGAACGGCTGGCTGTTCTGGCGTGTCACAAGCAGCGGCGACGAACTGAAGTCCCTACGCAGGTAGCCGGACTCGCACAGCAGCCGATTCTCCGCAGCCCATCGGCACGACCGCCGCCTCTCACCAAGGACGCACCCTCATGACCGCCTCGGACGCACCCACCACCCACCACCCACCTGCTGATCATCAACGCCCACGAACCCCTCGCCTGGGTTCTGACAAATCAGCGGATGGCCTTCCCCGCCGGCCGCACCCAGCAGTCCCTCTCCCTCCGCAAGGGCGACGAGATCCTGCTGTACACCACACGGGGCTGCTTCGGGAACCCGACCCGGGACCTCGGACGCGTGATCGGCCTGGCCACCATCACCAGCGAGGTCCGCACCCTGGACACCCCCGTCGTCTTCCAGGAGCGCCGTTTCACCGAAGGGTGCCGACTACGCGTCCACGGTCTTACGCCCTTCCGCGAGGGCGTCGTCCTGCGCGACCTCGTCAACGACCTCCAGATCTTCCCCGACCCCGCTCACTGGAGCTTCCGCATGCGCCGGGCCTCGCTACGGCTGCCGGACACCGACGCGGCCCTGATCAAGCGGGAACTGCAGCCGCTCCTGAAGCCCTACGGCTCAGTGGTGAGTGCATATTCCCTCAAGCACCGGTGACGAAGCGGCCTACGCTGCGACGGGGCACCACGACACCGCCGCCCGTCGACCGCGCGGACCACCCCGACAGGAGTTAAGTCCTTGCCCTTCCCGCCTCGTGACATGGTCGCCGCTTTAGGCATACACATGCACTTCCAAACCCTGGAACAGACTCTGCGTGAACGCCACCCCGAACTGGCCGAACGGGTCCGCTTCCACGACTTGGCGGGGCGGCCGCTCCTCAAAATCCTCCTCTCCCGAACTCAGTCGGTCGGCCTGGCCTTCGTACGCATGGGGCACAACATCGTCTGGGCGGTGATGGATCCCGTCCTGAACAGCGAGCCGTCCCTCTGGCCGCTGAACACTCCCAACGATGTGCTCGTAGACGCCTTGCACGCCCACGCCTCGGCCCATCTCACCGGAGAGCCGGTCTCGTCCCCTTGGCGCTGGAACGAGAGCGAGCCGTCCGAGACGACCGAGCTGGCCGACCTCCTGGACATGCGGGGTGTACGCGTGCGGCGGGTGGTCGGCGGGAACGGGTACGTCGCCTACGGGCCACGCCACGCATTGAAGCTCGGCGTCTTCGACGCGCACGAGGCGGCGTTCCTGGAAGCCGAGTTTCCCGAGGCTTTCGTGCGCGTCTCGCTCAAGCCCAGGCTCGGATGACTGGTGGACGTGCACACACCGCGATGGAGCGGTGAGGCCGTGCCGAACTCGCCTGGCGCCTCCGCGGCACATCGTCCCCCACACCGGGCGTGCCGCGCGCGGACGCATCCGTGGAGGAGCTCGCCGACTTGCTGGGCAAAGGACCGGAAGCGTGGGACACGGAGCCGCCGTGGGCACCGCCGGAGCCCACCGCCCCGACCCTCAAAGGCGCGGATCCGCCGTACAGAACAGCCTTTTCGCAGACCTGCCTGTGCAGTACGACGCATCCGAGTGGATGGAGGAGTTCTCCGATCTCCTGGACGGGCTCGAGGAGAGCGCGCCCGAACGCCGCCCGGGCCCGCTGACTCCTCGGGGGAAGCGGTCCTCCATCAACTCACCACGCTCGGATTCTCGGCCCTCCTAGAAGGCGAGGCCGACATCCCGATCGAGTCCGAGGTGTTCCGCATCGAGTGGCGCAGCAATGGCAAGGACTTGTCGGCTCGGGAGATCCAGTGGCTGAACGGCATGGCCGCTGCGGCCGGCGAGAAGCTGCCCAAGCATCTGATCCTCATCACGGGCGGTGGTCTCACCCGCCCGGCGGCGGGCTTCGCCGACAAAGCCAAGGCGTGCGCCTTCCACCAGGACCCCACGACGGGCAGGCTGACCGCCCTCAACTACCGTGCGCGAGAGGCGTCGCTGCCCGAAGATACGCCCGGCACACCGGAGCTCGAACCCTGGTGACCGCACAGGCGGGACAGGACGGTGTCTAAGCGGCCTCCCCGTTCCGGCGCCGGCCAGGGACTTCCCCAGCTCAGCCCTCCTGATGCCATGATTCCGGCGGCATCATGACCTTCATGGCGGACGAACCGGACCTGGAGGCGGCGACAGCCCAATTCGACCGGAGCACGGTGACCGAGGCGGGAACGGCCGCCGAAGATCAACGCAAGCAGGTGCTGTCGCAGTTCCCTCTGGAAGGGTGGACAGCGATGCCATTGTCGCGCTATGCCCTGGGGCAGCCCGCACCGAGGGTGGACGGACCGACGTGCTGCCGGCTGATGGAGTTCGGCACCCCGAACCTCGGCACCATCAAGGGCGGCAGCGCCGCGAAGCACGTACCACCACAACTCCGGCGAGTGGCGACTGGCCGCCCCGCTGCGCAGGATGGAGCCGCAGGAAGGGTGGGAGGAACTGCGCGGACAGTTCGTGCAAGCCTTCGAGGCTGTGGGCGCCGGGGACTCCGACGCCGTGGACGATCTGGAGGTGCTGCGCTTCGGACCGACACTGGTGACCACGTCCCTGGCCACATACTTCCCCGAGCGCTTTCTGCCCATCTACGCGGCCGAGCATCTGCGCCGGTTCATCACCCTCCTGGGAGGCTCAGCGCAGACCGACGCACCGGCCTGGCGCAGCAACCGCCGTCTGCCGGAACGCGTCCGCTCCCGCCCTGAGTTCGACGGATGGAGCGGACAGGAGGTCATGCGCTTCCTGTACCTGAAATTCGATCCGCGGCCGCGACAGAACACGATCTGGAAGATCGCACCCGGTGAGCGCGGCCGACTGTGGAAGGAATGCCGTGACGGCGCGGTGATCCGCGTCGGGTGAGACGAGCTCGGTGATCTGGGTCAGTACCAGAGCGACACCGAGCTCAAGCAGGCGCTCGACGCACGCTGGCCGCGCAGCAGCGGAGGCAGCCTGACACTCGCCCGGCGGTTGCTCGCCTTCCGGGACCTGGAGCCCGGGGACCGGATCGTTCCAGCCTCAGGACGGACGAGGTCCGGCCCGGCCGCCCTGCGCGCCATCCAGCCGGCCTTCGAACGAGGCCTGGTCAAAGACCTGTTCTGCGCCGACCGGGGCATCACCCAGGCCAAGCCTCACAACCTGCATCTGCAGCTGCTCAAACTCGGCCTCAACGCGGTGAAGCACTACAACGACGACAAGGTCGACCGGCAGGGAGAGTTCCGCGGCATGCAGCTGGTCGGCGGCGAGTTCTACTGCCCGCTGATGCCCACCCCGCTCATCACTGCGGGCGCCACATACATCGACAGCCGCACGGATGAGGACCGCGCCCACGCACTCAACCTGATCCAGTCCCGGCAGGACTACCAGACCAAGATCAAGGAGTACGGGCCCGCAGGGGATCAGCGTCGACAGTGCCCCGCCCTCGGGTCCCACGCCACGGTCACCTGCTACCGCCGGCCCCAGCCACGCCCGTCCACCGTCGTCGACCTCGACGCCCCCACTGTCCGTACCCCAGCAGCCCTGCCCACCATCCCCAGGCCCAAGCGGGACGCCCCCGTCTACCCCGATATCTGCAGGGGGAAGAGCATCACCGTCCCGGGCACCGTGTTGGCCAAGTGGCGGCAGAAATACCCCCTGTTCACCCCTCTGTGGCAGGAAGCCTGGTCCGGACTGCGCAGTCAGAACGAGGGCGGCAACGGCAACCTCAAGAAGTCCGCCCTCGACAGCATCGACAATCCCCAGCTCCGCCTGCCGCACGGACGTGTCGCACAGACCCTGCTCAATGCCGTCATCATCTTTGTGGCGAACCTCAGAGCCATCCGACGGTTCCTCCGCGACCAGGGCATCCAGCCCCGCAAAGCCGGCACGCAGAGCGCCCAACCCAGTGAGCCCTTGGACCCGTCCCTCGCGCGACGGCTTACGGCCGAGCAGGTCGAGCCTCCGCCACGCGAGTGACGCACCTCCGCCGCGCTCCGCCCCCTGAAAACCCCACATGCCTGCGCCACGGCTACCAGCCGTCGCGCAGGCATGTCCTGTTTCCGCAGGTGAGGGGCGCAGTACCTGGACCGCCACCGCCTCACCCCCTCACCGAGCCGATCACGAGGCCTGAAGGCCCCAGAAACGACGAAATACCGGTGAGTCACATGACTCGACCGGTAATTCGTGAACGCTTCGGGACGATCTCGTGAACGTCCCGTGATTGTGTCCGAGGGGGGACTTGAACCCCCACGCCCGATAAAGGGCACTAGCACCTCAAGCTAGCGCGTCTGCCATTCCGCCACCCGGACTAGGTGTCTGCCGCCTTGCGAGGGCTTCCCTCGCGGCGACATGGACAACAATACCAAGGTTTCGGAGTGCGTTTCACCTGCGTATTTCGCCCGGCTGGACGGGGAGGCGGGGGGTGCGGCAGCCGTGTACGCGGGGCGAGGAGCCGTGTGCGCAGAGCGATCGGGGCCCCTCCGGGGCGGCCGCCCGGCGTCCCTACGGGCAGTGGATGACCTGACCGGCGTACGACAGGTTTCCGCCGAAGCCGAAGAGGAGCACCGGCGCGCCGCCGGACAGGGTGCCCTGTTCGACGAGTTTGGAGAGGGCGAGGGGGATGCTCGCGGCGGAGGTGTTGCCGGACTCGGTGACGTCGCGGGCGATCACGGCGTTGACGGCGCCCAGCTTCTCGGCGAGGGGTTCGATGATGCGCAGGTTGGCCTGGTGGAGGACGACGCCGGCGAGGTCCTCGGGGGCGATCCCGGCACGCTCGCAGGTCCGTCGGGCGATGGCGGGCAGCCGGGTGGTGGCCCAGCGGTAGACGCTCTGGCCCTCCTGCGCGAACCGCGGCGGCGTGCCCTCGATGCGCACCGAGTGGCCCATCTCGGGCACCGACCCCCACAGCACGGGCCCGATCCCCGGCTCCTCCCCCGGCGCGCACGCCTCCACCACCGCGGCCCCGGCGCCGTCGCCGACGAGGACGCAGGTGCTGCGGTCACTCCAGTCGGCGACGGCGGACATCTCGTCGGCGCCGATCACCAGGGCACGGGTGGCCGCACCCGCGCGGACGGTGTGGTCGGCGGTGGCCAGGGCGTGGGTGAAGCCGGCGCACACCACGTTGACGTCGATGGCGGCCGGGCCCGGGATGCCGAGCCGGGCCGCGACCCGGGCGGCGGTGTTCGGGGACCGGTCGACCGCGGTGGAGGTGGCGACGAGGACGAGGTCGATGTCCGCGGGCCCGAGCCCCGCGGCCGCGAGGGCCTTGGCGGCGGCGTGCGCGGCCAGCTCGTCCACCGGCTCGTCGGGCCCGGCGATGTGCCGAGTGCGGATGCCCACCCGCGTGCGGATCCACTCGTCGCTGGTGTCGACCATGCCGGCCAGGTCCTCGTTGGTGAGCACCCGGGTGGGCTGATAATGGCCGATGGCGGCGATGCGTGAGCCGTGCATGACGGAGGTCCCCCTTGTTGCCACGGTGAACGGGATCCACAGTCTGGTCAGTGACTCGCCGGTACGACGGCACGTGAAGCCACAGGAAACGGGCATACGAATTGTCGGCTCCCCTCAGCACCACCGACCCCTGCGCACGGGATATGGCACCGCCCTGCCGGTGCAGGAGAATGGGATCTCCGCATCAAGGGCCGCCGCGGCCGCCAGCACGCAAAGGAACCGGGGCTGATCAGGACATGGGACGAGTCACGGAACGACGCAAGGTCCTCCGCATACGGGACGGCGTGGTCTCCACCCGTTCGGACACGCTCGTCGCCGAGGAGCCCCTGGAGATCCGGCTGAACGGCAAGCCCCTGGCGATCACCATGCGCACCCCGGGCGACGACTTCGCGCTCGCGGCCGGTTTCCTGGTGAGCGAGGGCGTGCTCGCCGCCGCGTCCGACGTGCAGAACATCGTCTACTGCGCCGGGGCGACCGCGGACGGTGTGAACACCTACAACGTGGTCGACGTGAAGACCGCGCCCGGCGTCTCCCTGCCCGACTTCGGCCTCGAACGGAACGTCTACACCTCCTCCTCGTGCGGACTGTGCGGCAAGGCCAGCCTGGACGCGGTGCGTACGACCGCCCACTGGCCCATCGCCGACAGCCCCCGGCTCCGCGTCACACCCGCGCTGCTGGCCGAGCTGCCCGAGCGGCTGCGGGCGGCCCAGCGGGTGTTCGACCGCACGGGGGGCCTGCACGCGGCGGCCCTGTTCACCGAGGACGGCGAACTGCTGGACGTCAAGGAGGACGTGGGCCGGCACAACGCGGTCGACAAGCTGGTGGGCCGTGCGCTGCAGAACGCCGGGCTGCCCCTGTCCCGGACGGTCCTGCTGGTCTCCGGCCGGGCCTCGTTCGAGCTGGCGCAGAAGGCGGTGATGGCCGGGATTCCGGTGCTGGCGGCCGTGTCGGCGCCGTCGTCGCTGGCGGTGGACCTCGCGGCGGAGACCGGCCTGACGCTCGTCGGCTTCCTGCGGGGCAGCTCCATGAACGTCTACGCGGGGGACGACCGGATCGTCCTGGCGGAGGAGACGGCCGAGGACTGACCCCTCAACCGGCTCGCCACGCACCTCCACCGGCGTTCCCCGTACCTCTACCGGCGTTCCCCGTACCTCTACCGGCGTTCCCCGCACCCGCACCGGCTTCACCCTGCACCTCGGCCGCGATCTCGGCGAAGGCCGCCACCAGCGGGGAGTGCCGGCCCTCCGCCCACGCCAGCAGCACCTCGTCGGGCTCGGCGTCGGCGACGGGCACGTAGCTGATGTCGGGGCGCGAGTACTGCTCGGCGACCGAGCGCGGTACGAGCGTGACGGCGCTGCCCGCCGCGACGCACTCGAACTTCTCCTCGATCGTGCGGATCGGCAGGTCCCCCGGCCGGGGATCGGAGTACCGCAGCCACCGCTCGCCGTCGAGGTCGGCGAGGCTCAACTCCTGTTTACCGGCGAGCCGATGGTCCCGCCGGAGCATCGCCACGCGGGGCTCGCGGTACAGCGGCCGCAGCCGGAGCCCCTCCTCGCGGACCGGCCGCCGTACGTAAGCGATGTCGACCGTGCCGTCGAGGACCAGTCGCTCCTGGTCGTCCCACTCGACCCGGCGCGCGTTGCCCTGCGCGTCCGGGTGGGCTTCGGCGAAGGCGCGCAGCGCGGGGGCGACGACGACGCCTGCGCGGAAGCCGACGAGGAGCCGCCGGGACCCGTGCGCGGCACGCAGCACACGGCGCCGGGCCCCGTCGGCCGATGCGAGCAACTGTCGTCCCTCGTCGAGCAGTTGGCGCCCGGCATCGGTCAACCGCACGCCGTGACTGTCACGTACGAGCAGTTCGGCGCCCAAGTCCTTCTCCAGAGCGCGGATCTGGCGGCTCAGCACCGGCTGGGCGATGTGCAGACGCTCGGCGGCACGCCCGAAGTGGAGCAGTTCGGCGACTGCCGTGAAGTAGCGGACCTTGCGCAGATCCAGGTCCATGGGCCGCCCCTTCCGTCGTCCGGGTGCGATGCCCTCAGGGCATCGCCACGGCCGGAAGAGGTCTTGGACGGACCCGCCCCCGGAACCACAGGCTGGGAGGCGTCCGAGAGGCGTCCCGCGGGGTCGTCCTCACAAGAGAAACCGTCCGACGGGGCGGAGAAGGAGTTCCCATGGGTCTGCGGGGACAGCGTGTCGTGGTGCTCGGCGGTACGTCCGGTATCGGGCTCGCGGTGGCCGAGGGCGCCGCGGCCGAGGGCGCCGAGGTGGTCGTCGCCTCGCGGCGGCAGGAGAACGTGGACGCGGCGCTGAAGCAGCTGCCGCAGGACGCGCGCGGGGAGGTGCTGGACACGACGGACGAGGCCGCCGTCCGCGCGTTCTTCGAACGGCTCGGCGCGTTCGACCACCTGGTGTACACGGCGGGCGAGACGCTGATGCTGGAGAGCGTGGCGGAGACCGGACTGGCGCGGGCGCAGCGGTTCCTGGACACCAGGCTGTGGGGTGCGTACGCGGCCGTGAGGTACGGCGCGGGGTCGGTCCGGGAGGGGGGTTCGGTGGTGCTGACCACGGGGACGGCGGGGCATCGGCCGCTGCCGGGTTCGAGCGTGGTGTCGGCGCTGTGCGGGGCGATGGAGGCGCTGACGCGGGCGCTCGCAGTGGAGTTGGCGCCGGTACGGGTCAACGTGGTCGCGCCCGGCCTCGTCCGCACGGAGCTGTGGCGCGAGCTGCCGGAGGCGGAGCGCGAGGGGCTGTACGCGGCGTCGGCCACCTCGCTGCCGGTGGGCCGGGTGGGCGAGCCCGCGGACGTGGCGGAGGCGTACCTGTATCTGATGCGCGGGGGCTACAGCACCGGTTCGGTGGTGGTCGTGGACGGAGGCGGGACGCTGGCCTGAGGACGGGCCCCGCGGCCACAGCCGGCCGGGCTGGCCGGCCGACCAGGCCGACCAGGCCGCCCAGCCGGCCCGGTCGCCCAGTCGGCCCGGTCGAGCCCTCAGGTGGCCCGGTCGAGCGCTCAGGTGGCCCGGCCGGCGTCCGCACCCCGTCACCCCTCCGCGCCGGAGATCCGTGTCAGCAGGAGCACGAACAGCTCGCGTTCGGCGGCCGAGAGGGGGGCGAGAAGTTCCTCGTTGGCCGTACGGGCGGCGCGCTCGCAGCGTTCGAGGAGCAGGCCGCCCTCCGCGGTGAGGGACACGGCGTTCTTGCGGCGGTCCCGGGGATCCGGCGCGCGGACGACCAGACCGGCGCTCTGCAGGTCGTTCAGGATGCCGACGAGGTCCTTGGGGTCGAGGGCGATCCCCCGCGCGAGGTCGGCCTGGGCCACGGGGGCGAGGTCTCGCACGGCGGAGAGAACGACGTGGTGCCACATCTTCAGGCCCTCGGCGGCGAGCGCCTCGGCGACGAGGGCGCGGCCCCGTGCGGCGGCCCGGCCGAGGATCCAGCTGGGCAGGGCGCGGATCGCGGTCAGGGGTGGTTCGGCGGTCGGGCGGGAATCGGTGGTCGGTCGTGGGTCGGCGGCCATGTGGGGGAGCCTATCCGAGAAATCGTTGGACTCCCCCACGATCACGACTATATCGTTGGGGCTCCCAATGATTTCGCGGGGTTCCCTCGGTCCCTTCCCCGCGACCCGTCACGCCGGTGCAGCCGGCCATGGAGGTTGCGATGCGTCGCGTCCGGTACGACTCCCCCGGTGGCCCCCTGTTCACGGAGGAAGCCGCCGTCCCCGAACCCGGTCCGGGACAGTTGCTCGTGCGCTGCGCGGCGGTCGGGGTCACGCTGCCGGTCGTCCGCAAGGCCTCCGAGGGCGCCGAGCCGATCCCGCTGGGCGGCGAACTGGCGGGCGAGGTGGTGGCGGTCGGCGCGGGAGCGACCCGGTTCCGGACCGGTGACCGGGTGACCGGACTGTGCTTCGGCCACGGATACGCCGACTACGCGGTGCTGGAGGAGACCATGGCCTCGCCGGTGCCGGAGGGCGCCACCGATGTGGACGCGGTCGCACTCGTGCGCGGCGGGCTGGTGGCGTTCGGCGCCCTGTCCGCGGCGCGCCCGGAGCCGGGCGAGTCGGTGCTGGTGACGGCGGCGGCGAGCGGGGTGGGGCACCTGGCGGTCCAGCTGGCGCGGGCACGGGGAGCGGGCCGGGTGGTGGGGGCCGTGTCCGATCCGGCGAAGGCGGAGTTCATACGCTCCCTCGGCGCGGACGACTGCGTGCGGTACGCGGACGACAGCTGGGGAGACCCCGTCGACTGCGTCCTGGACGCGGTCGGCGGCGACCTGCTCACCCCCGCCGTCGCCGCCCTCGCCCCGCACGGCCGGCTCGTCGCCTACAGCTCGGGCGGCGGCACGGTCCGGGCGTACGACCTGCTGGTGGGCGCCAAGTCGGTGATCGGCTTCCAGATGGCGCTGATCGCCCGCGGCAGGCCCGAGCTGTACGAGCGGTGGCGGCTGGAGCTGTGGCGGCTGTTCGCCGAGGGTGCCGTACGGCCGGTCGTGCACGCGGAGTTCGCCCTGGAGGAGGCGGCGCGGGCGCACGCGGTGATCGAGAGCCGGTCCAACCTGGGCAAGGTCGTGCTGCGCCCGTGACCCCGGAAGCCCTGCCCTGCCGGCCTGCCCCGCCGACCCCGACCGGCGCCGCACCATGATGATCCGCTCATCGTACGACGGCGGCCGCACCTGGGACGGCGTGGACCGCGCAACGGTCGTCACCACCGACTGGTCGGGCTACTCGGACCTGGTGCGGAGGACCGGGGACACCGTGGGCCTGCTCTACGAGGGGGGTCGGTGGACGCGCGGGACGAGATCCGTTTCGCGCGGTTCACCGAGGACTGGCTCGCCCCGCGCCGGGGCCCCGACCCGGTCACCCCGGAGGGCGACGCCGTGCGTCTGCCGTACCGGGCGAGCCCGCCGCTCGGTACGAAGGACTTCGCCGCGTCGCTGCTCCCCGGTACTCGGCGACGACCGGGGAGCAGCCGCTGCTGGGGGTGGGCGGGACAGGCACCAGCGAGCCGCAGGTGTGGCTGCGCGGGGAACCGGCGAACCACCGGATACAGGGGCTGATCACCGTGCGCGACGGCGCGGCGGCGCCGCGGACGGTGTACGCGCGCACGGACGCGGCGTACGACGACGGCCGGTGGCACCACGCGGCGCTGCGTCGCGGCGGCGGCGCGCTGTCGCTGTTCGTCGACGGTACGAAGACTTCGGTCGTCGATGTACCGGGCTCGGTGAGCCGCGACTCGCCGTTCGGCGTGCACATAGGTAGGTCAGCGCATGGACAGGCGGGCCTTCTTCACGGGCGCGATCGACGAGGTGCACGTGTGGGACCGGGCGCTGACGGACGAGGAGCTGGCGGACCCGAAGGCGCCGCGGTCACCGAAGGACACGGTTCTGTGGCCGCCCCTGGACCAGGTGAGCGGCTGAGCCCTCGGCGCCGCCGCCCGCCCGGGGCCCAGCGGTGCCCCGTTCCTCGGCCCCGGTGGCACCGCTCGCCTCCGTCCCGGTGGCGCCGTCTCCCTCGGCCCCGGCACCCCGGTCGGACCCGGTGGCGCCGTCTCCCTCGGCCCCGGCACCCCGGTCGGACCCGGTGGCGCCACCGCCCTCGGCCCCGGCACTCCGGTCGGCGGCATCGGCGTCCGCCGCCGGGTCGTGGGCGCGGCGCTTGGCGATGACCGCGCACACCATCAGCTGCATCTGGTGGAAGAGCATCAGCGGGAGCACGGCCAGGGAGGCGTGGGCGCCGAAGAGGACGCTCGCCATGGGCAGGCCGGAGGCGAGGGACTTCTTGGAGCCGGCGAACTGGATGGCGATCCGGTCCTCCCGCCCGAAGCCCAGTGCCCTGCCGCCGTACCAGGTCCCCGCCAGCATCACGGCGAGCACCGCGGCCTCGACCACGAGGAGCGCGCCGAGCCGGGCGGGGCTGACCTGGTGCCAGATGCCCTGGACCATGCCCTCGCTGAACGCGGTGTAGACGACGAGCAGGATGGAGCCGCGGTCGACCAGCCCGAGGACCTTCTTGTGCCGGGTGATGAAGGCGCCGATCCAGCGCCGCAGGACCTGCCCGGCGAGGAACGGCACCAGCAGTTGCAGCACGATCTTGACGAGCGAGTCGGCGGAGAAGCCACCGCCGCTGTTGCCGAGCAGTCCGGCGGCGAGCAGCGGCGTGACCACGATGCCGACCAGGGAGGAGAAGGAGCCCGCGCAGATCGCGGCGGGCACGTTCCCGCGTGCGATGGAGGTGAAGGCGATGGACGACTGGATCGTGGAGGGCACCAGGGTCAGGAAGAGCAGGCCCTGGTAGAGCGGCTGGGTGAGCAGCACCGGGACGGTGGCGCGGGCGGCCAGGCCGAGCACGGGGAAGACGACGAAGGTGCAGGCCAGGACGGTGGCATGGAGCCGCCAGTGGCGCAGTCCGTCGAGCGCTTCGCGGGTGGAGAGGCGGGCGCCGTAGAGGAAGAAGAGGAACGCGATCGCGGCGGTCGAGGCGCCCGAGGCCACGGTGGCGCCGGTGCCGTGGGCCGGGAACAGCGCGGCCAGGCCCACCGTGCCGACGAGCAGCACGATGTACGGGTCGACGGGCATCCAGCTCGGCCAGCGCAGGCGTGTCACGGTGCTCCGATGGTGTGCGACGGTGGTCCGGTCCGGGACCCGGGGGCCCCTCCCATGATCCCCTGCCCCGTGTCGATCGGGAAACCGGTACACCGTTCTCACTGTCATCGCGATTCGCGATAGCGACATAGTCTGGGGGCGTGTACGACCCCACCCAGCTGCGGACCTTCCTCGCGGTCGCCCAGACGCTGAGCTTCACCCGGGCGGCCCGGCGGCTCGGTCTGCGCCAGTCCACGGTGAGCCAGCACGTGCGAAGGCTGGAGGACGCGGTGGGGCGGCCGCTGTTCGCCCGGGACACCCACTCCGTGGAGCTGACCGAGGACGGCGAGGCGATGCTGGGCTTCGCGCGCCGGATCCTGGAGGTGCACGAGCAGGCGACGGCGTATTTCAGCGGGACCCGGGTGCGAGGCCGGCTGCGGTTCGGCGCGTCGGAGGACTTCGTGCTGACCCGGCTGCCGGAGATCCTGGAGGGCTTCCGCTACGACCACCCCGAGGTCGACCTGGAGCTGACGGTCGAGCTGTCCGGGATCCTGCACGAGCGGCTTGCCGCCGGGAAGCTCGACCTGGTGCTCGCCAAGCGGCGCCCTCAGGACCCGAGCGGCGCGCTGGTGTGGCGCGACGATCTGGTGTGGATCGGCGCGGAGCGGCTGCGCCTGGACGCCGAGCGGCCGGTCCCGCTGATCGTCTACCCGCCGCCCGGCATCACCCGGGCGCGGGCCCTGGAGGCGCTGGAGAGGCAGGGGCGCGACTGGCGGATCGTCTGCACCAGCGGCAGCCTCAACGGGTTGATCGCCGCCGCCCGCGCGGGCCTCGGGGTGATGGCGCACTCCCGTCGGCTGATCCCGGCGGGGCTGATCCGGCTGCCGGAGCGCGCCGGGCTGCCGGAGCTGGGCAAGGTCGACTTCGTCCTCGTGCACGGCCGCGGCCGGCCGGGGACGCGGGAGGCGGCGGACGCCCTGGCGGCGGCCGTCCTGGCGGGCGGGGAGCGGCTGCGGCGCCACGGGGGCTGACTGCGGTGTGGCGCGCTTCACAGGGGCGCGGGCCGGGGCCGGGAGGCCGGCCGCCGCGAAGGCCGCGGGTCCCACGGCCGACGGCGCCCCGCACGCGGTGCGGTCATGGCCGTAACCGCCCTGTACAGAGGGGTAATCGGCGCGTACAGATTCAGTGGAGATTACGGCGCCGAAACTTACTGACCTGTCAGTATCGTGTCCGTCCCTTCCCCATGTGCGGGCATTTTCCGGACAACGCTCGGGTGGAAGGCGAGGTTTGCTCTGTTTCCGCCCCCCTCCCCTCCCGTCGGGGTGTGAGGTAGCTTTCACGGCGCTGTGCCGAGCATCACCGGCGCGTTCAGGCAGCGAGGATCGGGGAGCGAGGATTGCGCGAGTTCACCAACCCGCCTCTCACGTCGGCACCGCCGGTGGGTGGTCTGGCCGATGTGGTCTTCGAGCACGCCCTGGCGGATCCGGGGCGTGTCGCCCTCGGCCGCAAGGACGCCGCCGGAGAGTGGCGCGACGTGACCTCCGCCGAGTTCCGTGACGAGGTCCTCGCCCTGGCCAAGGGCCTGCTGGCGAGCGGGGTCCGGTTCGGCGACCGGGTCGCGATCATGTCCCGCACGCGCTACGAGTGGACGCTGTTCGACTTCGCCCTGTGGACGATCGGCGCCCAGGTGGTGCCGGTCTACCCCACGTCGTCGGCCGGGCAGTGCTTCTGGATGCTGCACGACGCCGAGGTCACCGCGGCGGTCGTGGAGCACGAGGACCACGCGATGACTATCGCCACGGTGATCGGCCGGCTGCCGCGGCTGCGCCAGCTGTGGCAGCTGGACGCGGGCTGCGTGCAGGAGCTGTACGACGCCGGCGCCCACCTGGACGACGAGGTCGTGCACCGGCACCGCCAGGCCGTCACCCCGGACTCGGCGGCCACCGTCATCTACACCTCGGGCACCACCGGCCGCCCCAAGGGCTGCGTGCTCTCGCACGGGAACTTCATGTTCGAGGCGGACAGCGTGGTGGGCCGCTGGGAGCCGGTGTTCCACTCCAAGCGCGGCGACGAGGCCTCCACCCTGCTGTTCCTGCCGCTCGCCCATGTCTTCGGGCGCATGGTGGAGGTCGCCACGATCCGGGGCCGGGTGCGCCTCGGCCACCAGCCGCAGCTGAACGCGGCCGCCCTGCTGCCCGACCTCCAGGCGTTCAAGCCGACGTTCATCCTGGCGGTGCCCTACATCTTCGAGAAGGTGTTCAACGCCTCCCGGCGCAAGGCGGAGAAGGAGGGCAAGGCGGCGCCGTTCGAGAAGGCGGTCGATGTCGCGGTGCGGTACGCGGAGGCCGTCGAGGCGAAGGCGTGGGGACTCGGGCCGGGGCCGTCGGCCGGCCTCCGGATGCAGCACCAGCTGTTCGAGAAGCTGGTGTACGCGAAGGTCCGCGCCGCGATGGGCGGCCGGATCCGCAACGCCATGTCCGGCGGCTCGGGCATGGACCGCCGGCTCGGGCTGTTCTTCGCGGGCGCGGGCGTGCAGATCTACGAGGGCTACGGCCTGACCGAGTCGACGGCCGCGGCGACCGCGAACCCGCCCGAGCGCACCCGGTACGGCACCGTCGGCCAGGCGATCCCCGGGACGACCGTGCACATCGCGGACGACGGCGAGGTCTGGCTGTACGGCGGGAACGTCTTCCAGGGCTACCTGAACAACCCGAAGGCGACCGACGGGTCGCTGCACGACGGCTGGCTTGCCACCGGCGACCTCGGCTCCCTCGACGACGACGGCTATCTGACGATCACCGGCCGCAAGAAGGAGATCCTCGTGACCTCCGGCGGCAAGAGCGTCTCGCCCGGCGTGCTGGAGGAGCGGGTGCGCGATCATCCGCTGGTCAGCCAGTGCATCGTGGTCGGCAACGACCGCCCCTACGTCGCGGCCCTGGTCACGCTCGACCACGAGGCCGTCGAGCACTGGCTGCAGATGCGCGGCAAACCGGCGATGGCGCCCGCGCGGCTGGTGCGGGACCCGGATCTGGAGGCGGAGGTGCGGCGCGCGGTGGTCGCCGCGAACACGCTGGTCTCCCAGGCCGAGTCGATCCGCACGTTCCGGATACTGGCGCAGCCGTTCACCGAGGAACAGGGGCTGCTGACACCGTCGTTGAAGCTGAAGCGGAAGGCGATCGAAAAGGCGTACGAGCGCGAGGTCGAGGCTCTGTACAGATCCTGACATCCCGGGCGGGTCAGGAATGTATCGCGGTGTGTGATCGTTGACGATGGAGTCCCACGTCGTCGACAAGCGAAGGATCACCAGCTCGTGAGCAGCAAGGTCCCCCCGATCATCCTCAACAACGGCGTCGAGATGCCCCAGTTGGGCTTCGGCGTGTGGCAGGTTCCGGACGACGAGGCCGAGCGGGCCGTCGGTACGGCGCTGGAGGCCGGGTACCGCAGCATCGACACGGCCGCGGTGTACGGCAACGAAGAGGGCACCGGCCGGGCCATCGCGGCCTCCGGTCTGCCCCGCGAGGAAATCTTCGTCACCACCAAGCTCTGGAACAGCGACCAGGGGTACGACGCGACACTGCGTGCCTTCGACACGTCGCTCGGCAAGCTGGGGCTCGACCATCTCGACCTGTATCTGATCCACTGGCCGCTGCCGGCGCGGGACCTGTACGTCGACACGTACAAGGCGCTGGAGAAGCTGTACGCCGACGGGCGGGTCCGGGCCATCGGTGTCTCCAACTTCCTGCCGGAGCACCTTCGGCGGCTCGCGGAGGAGACGTCCGTGATCCCCGCGGTCAACCAGATCGAACTGCATCCGCACCTTCAGCAGCACGCGGCGCGGGAGTACCACGAGGAGCAGGGCATCCGCACGGAGGCCTGGTCGCCGCTCGGGCAGGGCAAGGGCCTGCTGGAGGTGCCGGCGATCGTGGCGATCGGGCAGAAGCACAACCGCACTCCCGCACAGGTGGTGCTGCGGTGGCACATCCAGCAGGGCACGATCGTGATCCCGAAGTCCGTGACGCCGTCGCGGATCAAGGAGAACATCGAGGTGTTCGACTTCAGCCTGGACGAGGAGGACCTGGCGGCGATCGGCGCGCTGAACGAGGACCGGCGGCTCGGTCCCGACCCGGCGACGTTCGACATGGGCTGACGCACGCGGCGGCGTGGGGAGCGCCGCGCGGGCGACGGTGCCGCGGTTCCCCAGGGCGCGGGGAACCGCGGGAGCCGGTCAGGACCGGACGCCGCGGACCGCGACGGCACGGCGGGGCCGCGGTCAGAGCGTGTGCGGGTCCGCGTGGATCACGTCGAACTCCTCCAGCGCCACCACCGTCACGTGCGCTTTCGCCGTGACGGACCGGCGGATGGCGGACTGCGCGGCGCGGGACGCGGCCAGGGTGCGGTGGTCGGTGAACACCGTGCCCACGATGCCCCTGCCCCGGTCGCGGTCGAGGAACAGCGCCGCGCGGGCAAGCCCCTGCACCGTCTCCAGCCGCGGCAGCGCGGACGCGTGGAAGGTGTCGGCCAGCAGGTCCGCGTCCCTCGGGTCGAACTCCAGGCGGGCGACGCGCAGGGCGCCGCCCACCACCGGCCGGGGCAGCGCGTGGAAGACCGCGACGCGATAGTGCTCGACCGCCACCGACGCGGCGAACGGTTCCAGCAGGGCCGGGCGCCGCTCGCGCATGACCTCGTCGCTGTTGACCTGCGCCTCTTCGGACTCCCACCAGCTGACCGTGAGCAGCTTGCCCAGCTCACGGTCGACGAAGACGCCCGCACCCCGGTAGCCGGGCCGCTCCTCCAGCAGATCGTGGCCCTGGCTGTTCAGGACCCGCAGCGCCGAGTCCAGCAGGGCCGGATCCCCGGTCGCGTACACGGTGCGTACGAACATGAAGCCTCGCCTCCCGGGTGCGGATGACGCGGACCCCTCCCGTCCCTCCAGTCTCGCCATGGGCGCAAACCACCGCAATACGCATGAGTTTCGCGCGTTCCCGGGCGCAGGGTTGACGCGCACATGGCACCTACGCCACCGTGGAGCCGCCCGGTAAGGAAAGTTTCCTAACAGAAGGGTCCCCCACAGTGCGTCTTCGATCACTGACCCTCGCCGCGGCCTCCGGGGCCGCCCTGCTCGCCGCCGGCCTCGTGCCCGCGCACGCGCTCGCGACCCCCGCGCCGAAGGCCGCCCAGGAGGGCTCGGTCAGCGCGGCCGACCTGCTCGCCAAGGTGAAGTCCTGCTCGCAGATCTCCAACGGCAAGTACAAGACCGACGACGAGACCTCGGCCACGGTCCCGGTGTGCGGCAAGAACGGCGCGGTGTTCTGGAAGGCCGACATGGACATCGACTGCGACGGCCAGCGCACCACCGACTGCAACGAGGACCGCGACCCCTGGTACCAGGACGACACCGCCTTCCACCAGTCCGACGGCAAGCCGCTGAAGGCCGAGTCGCTGCCCTACGTGGTGGTGCCCAGCACCAGCGGCATCTGGAACTACTCGAACGCCGGTATCAAGGGCGGCGGCGTGGTCGCCGTGATCTACGCCGGCAAGGTGGAGTACGCCGTCGTCGGCGACACCGGTCCCACGAAGATCATCGGAGAGGCGTCGTACGCCACCGCCAAGGCGCTCGGGATCGACCCCGACCCGGCGACCGGCGGCGCGGACTCGGGGGTGACCTACATCCTGTTCAAGAACTCCAAGGTCTCCCCCATCGAGAGCCACAGCGCCGCCGTCTCCCTCGGCAATCAGCTGGCCCAGCAGTTCATAGCGAACAACTGAAGCCGCCACTACGTCAGTTGGGCTGACCCAACGGACGTACGACCACGGTGTTGACGTCGACCCCGGCCGGCTGCCGGATCGCCCAGACCACGGAGTCGGCGATCTGGCCGGCGGTCAGCAGGTGCCCCGGGGGCAGGCTGCCGTAGCCGTCCCAGAACGGGGTCTCCACCCGGCCGGGGGCGACCAGCGTCACCCCGACACCGAACTCGGTGACCTGGCGCCGGGTGTTCTCGGCAAGGCCCGTGACCGCCCACTTGGTGGCCCCGTAGAGGTTGCCGGGCGTGTTGACGAACCCGGCGACGCTGCCGACGAGCACGATCCGGCCGCGGGTCTCCTTCAGCGCCTCGATCGAGGCGCGGACGAGCAGGGCCGGGCCGAGGACGTTGGTGAGGACCATCTCGGACCAGCCGGCCGGATCGCCCTCGGCTACGGAGTCGTGGGTGGCGACGCCCGCGTTGGCGACGACGGTGTCCAGCCGGCCGTACGCCTCGAGCGTGCGGTCGACCGCGTTCCGCACGTCGTCGTACACCGCCGCGTCACCCACGACCGTCCGCAGCGCCCCGGGATTCCCCAGGCTGTCGGCGAGGTCCCGCAGCCGCCGCTCCGTGCGGCCCGTGACGGTGACGCGGTGTCCCGCCTCCAGCAGTTGCCGGGCGACGGCCGCCCCGATGCCGCTGCCGCCGCCGGTGATGAGCGCGACCGGAGAGTCGTTCATCGCTTCCCCCTCGGATGTCGTCGGACGAGGGGGAAGTCCACCACGTGAAGCACTCTCGAAGTCAAGCGCTCCGCGCGGTCAGGACGGGCGTACGGCCGTGTACACCGTGTGGGCGGACAGCACGAAGACGTCCGGCCGCTGGTGGACGCTCGCGGGGTCGGCGGGGTCCAGGAGCCGGTCGAGGGTGTCCCGGTCCTCGGCGGTGAGGCCGTCGGCGAGGCCCTCGCGCAGGCGGGTGAGGGAGGCGGTGACGTAGGCGCGGGTCCGGTCGTCGGCCGGGGCGGGCAGGTCGAGCAGGAAGCTGCGGGTGCCGGTGTGCCGCAGACCCGCGGCGGTCAGCAGCACCGGCCAGTCCTCGGTCTCGGCGACGGAGCCGGGCAGTTCGGCGCGCATGCGGGTGAACCACTCCTCCTCCAGCGCGTCGATCCGCGCCTGGAGTCCGGGGCGGCCGATGCCGAGGTCCCGGGGCAGGAAGCGGGAGGGCAGGCCGCCTTCGAGCAGGGCCAGGGTGCCGCCGGGGGCGAGCCGCTGCGCGAAGGCGGTGAGCGCGGCCCGCTGGTCGCCGAGGTGGTGCAGGCTGCGGCTCGCCCACAGCAGGTCGGCCGGCTTCTCCAACCCGTCGAGCACGTCCGGGAGTTCACCGGCGAGGGTGCCGAAGCGGTCCGCGAAGCCCTGGCGGCCGGCGCGGGCTCGGGCCCGGTCGAGGAGCGGCGCGGTGCCGTCCGCGGCGATGACCCGGGCGCCGGGGAAGGTCTCGGCGAACAGGCAGGAGAGGACCCCCGGCCCGCTGCCCGCGTCCACGATCAGTCCCGGCTCCGCGACCTCGTCCGCGAGCCAGGACAGTGCCTGCCGGTACAGCGGGGTGAACAGTTCGGCCTGGGCCTCCAAGAGGGGGGCCATCTCGTTCCAGTCGATGTCCGTGCCGTGACCGTGGCCGTGGCCGTGCTTATAACCGTGGCCGTGCTTGTGGCCGTGGCCGTCTCCCTGGTCCCGGCCCTGTCCGTCACCGTGTCCGTGGCCGTGATCGCTGTTGTGGTCGTGCGCCATGGTGGTCAGCCTCTCTTCCGGATGCCGTCAGGGTGCGACGGCACACCGGGCGGGGGCCAGTTCCGTTGCCGACCCGGCAAATCCTCGGCGGGCCGGCCGGGAAAATCCGGATGCCCCGGGCCGCTCCCCTCGTCCACCATCCTCCGCATGGGCAACGACATGGTGGAACGGTTCATCGCCGACGGGTTCGTGAAGATCGAGGGCGCGGTGCCGCCCCGGGTCGCCGAGGACTGCGCACGGCTGCTGTGGCGGGAGACGGGGTACGACCCGGAGGACCCCGGCACCTGGAGGGAACCGGTGGTGCGGATCGGCGGCATGGCGCAGGGACCGTTCGCCGCCGCCGCCAACTCCCCCGTCCTGCATGAGGCGTTCGACCTGCTGGTGGGTGAGCGGCGGTGGCTGCCGCGGTACTCGCTGGGCACGTTCCCGCTGCGCTTCCCGCACCCCGACGAGCCGGGCGACGCCGGCTGGCACATCGAGGGCAGCTATCTGCCCAAGGGCGCGACCTGGTTCCACACCAACCTCCGCTCGCGGGACCGGGCGCTGCTGATGCTGTTCCTCTTCAGCGAGGTGACCGAGGAGGACGCCCCGACGCGGATCCGGGCCGGCTCGCACCTGGACGTGCCGCCGATCCTCGAACCGTACGGCGAGGCCGGCGTCTCGGGACTGGAGATCGCCCCCGCGCTGGCCACGGCGAGCGGGCACCGGCCGCTCGCCCTGGCCACCGGCCGCCCCGGCGATGTCTATCTGTGCCATCCGTTCCTGGTGCACGCGGCGCAGCCGCACCACGGCACCCGGCCGCGCTTCATGGCGCAGCCGCCGCTGGAGCCGGCGGTGCCGTACGAGCTGGAGCGGCCGGACGGGGCGTACTCGCCGGTGGAGTCGGCCATCCGCCGAGGGCTCGGGCGATAGCGCAGGCGGCAGCGGCAGCCCACCGAAGCCCCCGCGCCCGCCCGCACCCGCCAGGGCCCGTCAGGGTTTACGGAAGGCGTGCAGGGTGAACGTCGGGTCCGCGCGCGGGCGGTCCTGGTCCGGGAGCGCGGCGAGCCGGGCGGAAAACGTCTCCCTGCGGGGATCGCCGGGCGGCAGCTGGCTGAACCAGCCCCGGTGCAGATCGTCGATGGTGCTGCGGGGGCTGCGGCCCTGGCCGACGCCGCGGAACGCGGAGTGCCCCGCGGGCCCGAGTCCGTGCCGGGCGGCGTGCGCCGCGACGAGGGCGGCGGCGTCCGCGGCCGGGCGGATCGGGCGGTCGGCGAGGGCGGCCTCGATGTCGCTGCCCACGTCGTGCGCGGCGGCCTTGTCGACGGTGGTGACGTACACCCCGCCGGGTCTGAGGACGCGGGCGCACTCGGCGATGACGGCACGCAGATCGTCCGGGTCGGTCAGCAGATGGAGCAGCCAGACGCTGATGACGGAGTCGAAGGTGGCGGCCGGGAAGGGCAGTCGGCGGCTGTCGGCGCGGACGACCGCGCCGGGCAGGCGGACGGCGGCCCTGCGGATCATGCCGGGGGCGAGGTCCGCGCCGGTCACCCGGAGCGCGGGGCGGGCCGCGGCGAGCCGGCGGGTGACGATGCCGGTGCCGCAGGCGAGGTCGAGGAGGCGGCCTGGGCGGTCGGGTATCAGGTCGAGGACGGCGGCCGCGGCGGCTTCGGCGCGGGCCTCGCCGCCGCGTGACGCGTCGTAGACACGGGCTTCCTTGTCGTAGTCCAGCACAACGCTCAGTGTGCGCCGTGGCCTTGGGCGATGTCCTCCACTCTGCGGGCGAGCGTGAAGTCCTTCCCGGTGAGCGCCCCGCCGGCGCTGTGGGTGGTGATGGCGAGCGCCACCGAGTGGTAGCCGAGGGTGCAGTCGGAATGGTGGTCCAGCTCGTCCTGGATGCCCGCGATGTGCATGACCAGGGTGGCCGCGGCGAAGTGCGAGGCGAGCCGGTAGGTGCGGGTGAGCCGGCCGCCGTCCGCGGACCAGCCGGGGAGTTCGGCGAGCCGGTCCTCGATCTCCTTCTGCGACAGCGGTGCGACGGCCATGGCACGGTCTCCCTTCGGGGTGGGGCGGAAGTCTGCGCTCAGCCTGCCACGCGCCGGGCCGGGACAGCCGGGCGACGCGTCATGGGCGCGTCCTCGGCGCGTCCGCGGGTGCGAGGTCGTTGTGGCGGACACTCCTCGTTTAGGGTCGAGGTATGACCATGGTCGCCACCGAAGCTTCCGTGTCCGCCGCCGCACCCGACACCAGGGGGGTGGGTCCGCTGCTCCGTGCCTGGCGTGAGCGGCGCCGCATCTCCCAGCTGGAGCTGGCCCTGCGGGCCGACTCCTCCGCCCGGCACATCAGTTTCGTGGAGACCGGCAGGTCCCGGCCGAGCGAGGAGATGGTGCTGCGGCTCGCCGAGCATCTGGACGTCCCGGTGCGGGAGCGCAACGCCCTTCTCCTGGCCGCCGGTTACGCCCCGCGCTACCCGGAGACCCCGCTGGACGATCCCGCGCTCGACGCCCTGCGCGACGGGATGGAGCGGCTCATCCAGGGCTACGAGCCGTACCCGGCGCTGGTGGTCGACGCCGGGTACACGGTCGTCGCCGCCAACCGGGGGATCACCATGCTGCTGGACGGCGTGCCGGAGAAGCTGTTGCAGCCGGCGCCGAACGCGATGCGCCTGACGCTGCACCCCGAGGGGCTCGCGCCGCGGATCCGGAACCTCCGGGAGTGGCGCGGGCATCTCGTGGCGCAGATGGAGCGTCAGCTCGCGCTGCACCGCTCGGACCAACTCCGCGCTCTGTACGAGGAAGTGACGGCATATCCGGTCGCCGGAGACGCGCCGGGCGAGGAACCGGAAGAGCCGGTGCCGTACTTCGCGCTGCCGATGCGGATCGAGCACGAGGGCCGCATCCTGTCGTTCGTGTCGTCCATCTCCACCTTCAACACCCCGATGGACGTCACCGTCGCCGAACTGGCGATCGAGACCTTCCTGCCGGCCGATCCGGCGACCGCCAAGTTCCTCCACGGACTGGAGGGTTGACGATCCTGTGATCTTCGCTTCCGCTCGATCCGCTGTGCGAAACGGAGTCCCGTGACAGACTGCTGCGCGCCGAAGACGGCAGGGGAGGGCGTGGCGTGAGTGAGCGGCGGGCTGCACCCACCGTGGGTCAGGTGGTGCTCGGCAAGCGGCTGCAGGAACTGCGGGAGGCCGCGGGGCTCAGCCGCGAGGAGGCCGCCGGGGTCCTGCGGGTGGCGGCGGCGACGGTACGGCGCATGGAGACGGCCGAAGTCGGACTGAAAATACCGTACTTGCAGGTGCTCCTGGAGACCTACGGGGTGGCGCGGGAGGAGGCGGCCGCGTTCGTGCGGCTGGCGGAGGAGGCCAACCAGCCGGGCTGGTGGCAGCGGTTCCACGATGTGCTGCCCGACTGGTTCAGCCTCTACGTCAGCCTGGAGGGCGCCGCCCGGATCATCCGCTCCTACGAGCCGCACTTCGTACCCGGCCTGCTCCAGACGGAGGCGTACGCGCGGGCGGTGCTGGAGGCGGGGACCATCGGGCAGAGCGAGCCGGAGTCCGTGCAGCGGCACGTGTCGCTGCGCATGGAGCGGCAGCGGCTGCTGGAACGCGAGGATCCCCCGCACCTGTGGGTGATCATGGACGAGACGGTGTTCCGGCGCCCGGTGAGCACCTCCCCCGACGTGCTGCGCGACCAGTTGGACCGGCTCATCGAGTGCGCCGAGCGGGACCACGTCACGCTCCAGATCGCGGAGTTCGCGTCGGGCCCGCACCCGGGGACGTACGCGCCGTTCACCCTGTTCCGGTTCGCCGAACCGGAGTTGCCGGACATGGTGTTCACGGAGTATCTGACCGGCGCCCTGTACCTGGACGCGCGGCGGGAGGTCGCCGCGCATCTGGAGGTGCTGGACCACATGACGGCCCGAGCCGCCTCGGCGCGCCGCACGCGGGAGATCCTGCGGGAGTACCGCGCGCGGATCTGACTTCTGCGAGGCCGGGGTGCCGGGTCCTACGACGCCGGGGTGCCGCGCTCCCGCACGGGGCGCGGCACCGATGCGTCGACCGGTCGGGGCGCGGCACCGATGCGTCGACCGGCCGGGTCCGGGCCGGGCCGGCGGTCAGGCCAGTTCGGCGGTCAGGGTGATGGTCGTACCGGTGAGGGCCTGGCTGACCGGGCAGTTCTTCTTGGCGTCCTCGGCGGCCGCCTGGAAGCCCTGCTCGTCCAGGCCGGGCACCTCGCCGCGCACGGTGAGGTGGATGCCGGTGATGCCGGTGCCGGGCTGGAAGGTGACGTCGGCCTTGGTCTCCAGCTTGGTGGGCGGGTTGCCGGCGCCCGCCAGGCCGTGTGCGAGGGCCATGGAGAAGCAGCTGGAGTGGGCGGCCGCGATCAGCTCCTCGGGGCTGGTCCTGCCGTTCGCCTGCTCGGCGCGCGACGGCCACGACACCGGCTGCTGCCCGATGCCGGACGAGTCGAAGCTGACGACGCCCCTGCCCTCAAGAAGGTTGCCTTCCCATTCGGTGTGCGCGGTGCGCGTGGTGGCCACGATGGTTCCTTTCGCGAGGGGACGCGGTCCCGTTGCCGGGTGTCCGGGTTCCCTATCCGATCACATCCGGGCGGTGGAGGCGGGCGTTCGGCGGCGACCGTGGGACGCGTCGTCACGCCGCCCGCTCGTCCTCCTCGGCGGTGGCCGCGCCGAGCGGGACCTCGGGTCCGGACAGCTCGCCGAGCCAGCGGCGCAGCACCCGGTGCACCTGCTCGGCCCCGGTCAGCCGCTCGCTCTCGCCGATGGGCGCGGACAGCTCCAGCGGGGACAGCAGGAACGGTCGGGACTGGGCGCCGCCGAGCCCGCCGTGCGAACCGATCTGCTCCTCGAAGGCGAGCACTTCGCCGTCGGCCGGGTCGTACGCGGAGTTCACCATGATGTCGGCGGTGTGCGGGAAGGAGTGGGTGCGGCGGACCGCGTCGGCGGCACCGGGGCCGAAGCGGGCCAGCGGTCCGGGGTCGCGGTCGAGGTCGGCCAGCGGGATCCCGGTGCCGCCCGGACCGAGCACCAGGCCGTCGTGCTCCTCGCTCGCCACCAGCAGGAAGGCCACGCCGGGGTGGTTGGCGAGGGTGGTGAGCAGGGCGGGGTGGCGGGCGTCGATCTCCTCCCTGGTCATGCGGTGGTGCACGTCCGGGAAGGAGACGAGACCCAGGTTGCCGGAGGCCAGTACGACGGGCTCGCGACGGCGGGCCGGGCGGTGCCGCTCGCCCTCCTCCACCGGCCGGCGCAGGGCGGCCCGCACGGCGGCACGGGCCTCGGCACCGCTGTGCGTGCGCTCGGCCCGGCGCGGCACGGGCAGCCCGCAGCCGGCCCGCACGAGGTCGGTGAGGGTGAGGCCGTAGCGGGCGTGGAACGTCTCGCCGGGGCTCTGGCCGTGGTCGGAGAGGACCACGATGCGGTAGGGGCGCGGGGCGTGGTCGGCGACCCGGGCGAGCAGGGCGAGGCAGCGGTCGAGGCGCTGGAGCACCTTCGCGGCGTCGCGGCTGTGCGGCCCGGAGTGGTGGGCGACCTCGTCGTAGGCGACCAGGTCGGCGTAGACGGCGGTGCGGCCGGCGAGCATGTCGCCCATCACCGCGGCGACGACGACGTCCCGTTCCACGACGGTGGCGAAGGCGCGGACCAGCGGGTAGAGGCCGCCGCGCGAGACCCGGGGGCGCTGTCCCCGGATCCGGGCGCGGACGGACTCGCCGATCTCGCGGGCGACCTCGGCGGTGAAGGACAGGGCGGTGCGGACGGCGTTGGCCGGGTCGGAGAAATAGGCGAAGTACCCGGCGCGGGAACGGTTCTCCCGGCCCCGGCGGCGGGCCGTTATGGACAGCACGAGGGCCTGCTCCCCGGCGCCGCCGCTGAAGAGGTTGCCCCGGCTCGCGCCGTCCTCGGTGAGCAGCCCGCCGTCGCCGGTGTGCGCGACGGCGCGGCGCTGGAGTTCGGCGGCGCTCGTCGGCCGGTTGCAGACCATCACCTCCCCGCGGTCCTTCTCGTACCAGCGGAAGGCGGGCACGTCGTAGGTGCTGCCGTGCAGGATGCCGAGCTGGCTGGCGCCGGTCTGGCTGGACCAGTCGGTGTGCCAGGGCGTGAGGCGGTGGGTCGGGCGGGTGCCGTCGGCCCTGGGTCGCGCGCCCTCGCCCGCGGCCAGCCAGCGGGCGACCGTCGGCATCAGCCCCTCGGCCACGGCCCCGGTCAGCACGTCGTGGCCGACGCCGTCGAGCTGGAGGAACAGCACCCCGGGGGTGACCGGACAGGGCGGATCGGTTCCGCGCCGGCGGGTCGCGAGGCGGTGCAGCCGGCGCCGGTACGCCTCGTCGTCACGCACGGCCAGCGCCCCGCCCGTGGCCGAGGCCACGGCGGACATGACCGCGGCCACGATGACGGCCGTCTCCGGCGCGACCGCGCCCCGGCCGGACGGGTTGAGGTCCAGGGCGACCAGCAGCAGGGAGCCGTTGAGGAAGAAGACCAGCAGGCCGAGGATCAGGGCGGGGACGAGCAGCAGCAGCCGGACGAGCAGCGGCCACACCACCGCGGACAGGATGCCGAACGCGCCCGCGCCGAGGGCGGCGGTGAGGGCGATCCGGGTGGCGCTGTCGCCGTCGGCGGACTGGAGCCGGAAGTCGGGCAGGAGCAGCGCGAGGACCAGCATGGTGAGCGTGGAGACGGCCCATACGACGACGCTGCGCCCGATCTGACTGGCGATCCGCCGCCACCGTACGCCCCGCACGCCCGCCGCTTCCTCCGTTCCGGCCCCTCCCCCACCCCTCGGCGAGGACGCTGTCCCGGTCCGTTGGGGGGACCGGGCCGCCCCCCACCTTGTCATAC
Source organism: Streptomyces hygroscopicus subsp. hygroscopicus (assembly GCF_030269125.1). Taxonomy (GTDB): domain Bacteria; phylum Actinomycetota; class Actinomycetes; order Streptomycetales; family Streptomycetaceae; genus Streptomyces; species Streptomyces hygroscopicus_C. The sequence continues at coordinate 366,304 of NZ_BSSM01000001.1, forward strand.
CGGGTGGGAACCACCCGAAGGGGTTACCGCGGTATCACCGTCCGTCGTATCCGGCGGTCGGCATGGACAGCCGGCGGTGCACACGCGCCTTCATCTGCGCGTCGTACGACGGCTCCGCCCGCCCCACCGTGACCACCCGTACCCCGCGCCGCGCGCACTCGGCGGTGAACTCCTCCACGTCCGACACGGCCCGGCGCAGCACCCGCAGGCTGGGCGCGACGAACACGTCCACGCCGGGGCGCACGCCGTCCCACAGGGCGCGGTGGTCGAAGCGGAGTCCGCCGACGAGGAGTTCCCGGGCGACGACATAGCCGTGGTCGGCGGCCCAGCGGGCGCACATGGCGTGCTGGGTGCGGCTGTCCACGAGGAAGGGTTCGGCGTCGAGTTCCTCAAGGGGGGTCAGACTGGCGATGGCGATGACCCGTGCCGGTGTGCGCGCGCCGGAGGCGCCCCGCGGCTGTCCCATGGCGTCCCCCTCACCTCCGGTTTTCGCCGCCGACCCTACTCCTGCCCGTAGGCTTCGGACAGGCGCGTGAAGGAGGCGAAGAAGGTGCCGGTGGAGATCACCTGGTGGGGTCATGCCACCTGCACGATCGAGGATTCGAACACACGAGTGCTCACCGATCCTCTCTTCGCCCGTCGGCTCGCGCATCTGCGGCGCCGGCGGGGCGCGATCCCCCCGGACGAGGCGCGGCGCGCGGACGTGGTGCTCGTCTCCCACCTGCACGCCGACCATCTGCATCTGCCGTCGCTGGGGGCGCTCGACCCGGGCACGCGCCTGCTTGTGCCCCGGGGCGCACCCCAGGTGGTGCCTGGCGTGCGCCGGCTGCGACACCTGCGCATCACCGAGGTCGTCCCGGGGGACGGGATACGCGTCGGCGAGCTGCTGGTACGGGTGGTGCCCGCACGGCACGACGGACGGCGGCTGCCGGTGGGCCCGCACCGCTCGCCCGCGCTGGGCTTCGTGATCGAGGGCGAGGCTCGGACCTACTTCGCCGGGGACACCGGGCTGTTCGACACCATGGCCGAGTGGGTGGGCCCGGTGGAGGTGGCGCTGCTGCCGGTGGGCGGCTGGGGGCCGTGCCTCGGGGAGGGGCACCTGGACGCGGGGCGCGCGGCGCGGGCCCTCGGCCTGCTGGCGCCTCGGGCGGCGGTGCCGGTGCACTACGGGACGTACTGGCCGATCGGCCTCGACGCGGTGCGGCCGCACGAGTTCCACTCGCCGGGAGACGAGTTCGTACGACTCGCCGCGGGGCTCGCCCCGGACGTGGCGGTGCACAAGCTGGGGCACGGGGAGAGCGCCCGGCTGGAGGTCGCCCGGTGAGCTTGCTGCCCCCGGCCGCCGTGCTGGCCGCCGCGTCGACGTCGGCCGTGCCGCCGGAATCCACGCAACAGGCGCTCGGTTACCCGTCGTTGTTCCTGCTGGTGCTCATCGGCGCGCTGGTGCCGGTGGTGCCGACGGGAGCGCTGGTGAGTTCGGCGGCGGTGGTGGCGTTCCATCAGACGGCGCCGTTCGCGCTGGCGTTGGTGTTCGTCACGGCGTCGCTGGCCGCGTTCCTCGGGGACGCGGCGCTGTACTGGCTGGGGCGGCGGGGAATGCGGTCGCGCAACGGGTCGCGGTGGCTGGAGGCGATACGGTCGCGGGCCCCGGAGGAGCGACTCGCGCAGGCACGGGGGAAGCTGGCGGAGCACGGGGTCGCGGTGCTCGTCCTGTCCCGGCTGGTGCCGGCCGGTCGTGTTCCCGTGATGCTCGCGTGTCTGATGGCCGAGTGGCCGTTGCGGCGGTTCTCGCGGGGGAACGTGGCGGCGTGCCTGGCGTGGGCGGCGACATATCAGGTGATCGGGATCGTGGGGGGCTCGTTGTTCCCGCAGCCGTGGGAGGGGGTCCTGGTGGCGGTGGTGCTGACGGTCCTGATCAGCGCGGTGCCCGGTCTGCTCCGGCGGGTTCGCTAGGGGGTGTCCGATGGGTCAGCAAGCCTGCTGTGTCCGGTCAGTTGACTGCAGTGACTCAGTTGACTGGCTCGACTCCCCGAAGGCTCATCAGGGGCGGCAGTCGCGTGCCCGACGGCGAAGGCGGCAACCGGCCCTGCGTGGCCCCTCGCCACGACCGCGTGAGCCCGAGGAGCCGGTGCGCCCATGCACCTTCGTGAACCAGCGGGCTACGCGCCGCGTCCTCCTGATGCGCGCCCCGTGCCGGGCGGGCGCTGTGCGAGGGAGAGCAGGGGACGGATGACGGGTGAAACGATCGATCGTCGGCCTGTTCGTCGGAGCCATGCTCTGGCTCTCGGCCGTGGACCAGCCCTGCGCTCAGAGTGAACGGTCGAATGCTTCCTGATCGAGCTGAATCTGTGGCATGTGCGTCTCCGCCCACTCTCGCAACTGTGACAGGGGTTGTGCCAACGACTTTCCACGCGCGGTGAGCCCGTAGAACACCCGTGGCGGAACGGAAGGCTCGACCCGGCGGGTGACGAGGCCATCCCGCTCGAGCGACCTCAGGGTCTGCGTCAGCATCTTCTGGGAGATCCCGGTCAGGGCTCGCTTGAGTTCGGTGAAACGAAGTTCGCCATCGGTCTGGTCGAGGGTCAGGACGAGCATTGTCGTCCACTTCGTGCCGACCCGGTCGAGCAGCTGCCTGGTGGGGCAGGCTGCATCGAAGAGGTCGCCGCGGTGAGGGGTTACCCCGAGGTGACCAGGGTTCCGGGAAGTGCCTCCTTGAACGTCCACGGTCGGTCTCCTATGTTCGCCTGGTATCCGATAGTAACCGACTGGATGAGATGAACGATGTTGACTGCCTACCTGGCGGACGCCCAAGCGCGGTACATCTCGGTGAACGACGTCCGCCTCGCGGTCGAGGTGGCGGGTGAGGGCCCCGCGGTCCTGCTGCTGCACGGTTTTCCGCACACGCGGGCGATCTGGTCCGACGTCGCGCCGCTGCTGACGGCGGCCGGGCTTCGTGTCGTCGCGCCGGATCTACGCGGTCTGGGCGACAGCGACCGGGCGACCGGCGGTTACCTGGCGACCGAGCTCGCCGGGGATCTGGTCGGACTCCTCGACGCGCTTGACATCGACCGGGCGCACGTCGTCGGCATCGACCTCGGCACCGCACCGGCGTTCGCGCTGGCGGCGGCCCACGCGCACCGCGTGTCCAGCCTGACGCTGAGTGAGGCGGTGATCGGCACACTGCCCGGAGCTGAATCCTTCACGGCGAGCGGCGCCCCCTGGTGGTTCGGGCTCCATTCGGCTCCGGGCGGGTTCGCCGAGGACCTGCTGGAGGGACGGGAAGACCGCTACATCCGGTTCTTCCTCGACGGCGGAAGCCGCCGCGGGCTCTCGGAGGCGCTGACCGCCCGGATCGTCGAGGCGTACTGTGGGCGGGAGTCCTTGCGGGCCGCTTTCGAGCATTACCGCGCGATGCCCGCGAACGCGGGCTGGATCTCCTCGTGGGTGACGCACAACGTGTTCACACTTCCGGTGCTCACGATCGGCGGAGGCGCCGTCGGCGAGGGCACCGCGCGTCAACTCGCCCCGTTCAGCGAGAAGCTGACCGCCAGCCTGCTGCCCAGCGCCGGCCACATCGTTCCGATCGACGAGCCAGAAGAGTTCTCGGCACTGGTAGCGCAGCACGTCAAGTCGGCGGAGGAGCGATCATGACGAACAAGCGCACCGTCATCCTCAGCCCGGTCGAACGTCCACACCGCACCGGCCTCGAAACCAGGCAGGTGACAGCATGACTCGTGAGCAACGCGAGCAGGTCCGCGAACTCCGGCGGAACTCGCCGCTCGACCTGGGTGGCGATCTCGACGTCCAACGGCCGCTGTTCGAACAGATCCTCAGCTCGCAGCCGGTGCCCACCGACGCCATCGTCGAGAAGCTCGACCTGGCGGGTGTCGCCGCGCTGTCGGTCACGATCAGCGGTGCGCCGCAACCGGTCGGCACCGCGCTCTACTTCCACGGCGGCGCGTTCGCACTGGGTTCGGCGAACAGCTCCTTGGGCTTGGTGAGCCAGATCGCCCGGCGATCGGGACTGCGGGTCGTCACCGTGGATTACCGGCTTGCGCCGGAGCACCCGGCACCGGCCGCGGCGACCGATGCCGCGACGTGTTATGAAGCGCTGCTGGACTCGGGTATCGGCGCCGACGAACTGATCGTGATCGGGGAGTCCGCCGGAGGCGGGGTGGCACTGAGACTGCTCACGTCACTGGTGGCGGGAGACCGGCCCGTACCGGCGGGCGCGGTGTTGCTGTCGCCCTGGGTCGACTTGACATTGGCCGGCGACTCGATGACGACGCGGGCGTCCGTAGACGTCGCGGTGAACCGGGAAGCGCTCGCCCGGCGCGTGCTCGACTACGCCGGCGAAGGTGCTACCGCGGCGCGGGAGCACAGCCCGCTGTTCGACGGCCTGCACGGGTTGCCGCCCACTCTCGTGCAGGTCGGAACGCACGAAACACTGCTCGACGACTCCATCCGGCTCGCCTCCCGCCTGGCGGCCGCCGACGTCTCGGTCATCCTCGACATCACCGCGGAAGTGCCACACGTCTTCCAGGGCTTCGCGCCGATCCTGGACGAGGGCGCATCGGCGCTCGACCGCGCGGGCCAGTTCGTCCGAACCGCGCTGGAACAACCGGCACGCGATCTTCTGCCCGGCTGACCCCCGTCATGAGAACGTCCGCCGGCCACATGTCTCACGGCGACGAGCCGGCCAGGAGGAGCGCATGGCCGAAACGACGCGAGCCGTTGCGCTCGACGCGCGGGCAGCTAGTACCCAGGTGATCTTCGCTGCGAGGGCGTGTTCTTGCTCGTGTCGCTGTCGGATCTCCGGCGGGAGCGCACTTCGTCGGCCAGGTCCTCGTCGACGCGCCGAAGGACGTCGTGCCGGCTCCGCAGGCGCCGCGCGATGAGCAGGTGGAGTCCCGCGCGGTGGTGGACACCGTGGTGGCTCTGCACCGGTGACCGCACCACCGGTGCGGGGGGGATGCGCACCAGCGCCGCGGGGATGGCGAGGCGCGGTTCTCCGCGCCCCTCGGCAGGGGCGCCTCAGTCCAGGACTCTCGACGCGCCTACCGGCAGGTCCCACAGGTCTTCCTGGGCGAGTCCCGCCTTTTCCCAGGCCGTTCGCACCCGGGTCAGCGGTTCGAGGATCGGTTCCGCCGAGAGGACGAAGGTGGCCCAGTGCATGGGGGCCATGCGGCGGGCGCCCAGGTCGAGGGTGGCCCGGACGGCTTCCTCGGGGTCGCAGTGGACGTCGCTGAGCCACCAGCGGGGGTCGTAGGCGCCGATGGGCATGAGGGCCAGGTCGATGCCGGGATAGCGGCGGCCGATGCGGGAGAACCAGTGGCCGTAGCCGGTGTCGCCGGCGAAGTAGAGGCGCGGGCCCGCGGGTGCGGTGACGACCCAGCCGCCCCACAGGCTGTGGCAGGTGTCGGTCAGGGTGCGCTTGGACCAGTGGTGGGCGGGCACGAAGTCGAACCGGACGCCCGCGAGTTCGGCACCCTCCCACCAGTCCAGCTCGGTGACGCAGGTGAACTCGCGGCGCCGGAACCAGCGGCCGAGCCCGGCGGGCGCGAACACCGGGGTGCCGCGCGGGAGTCGGCGCAGGGTCGGGGCGTCCAGGTGGTCGTAGTGGTTGTGGCTGATGACGACCGCGTCGATGCGGGGCAGCCGGTCCCACGGCACGCCCACGGGGGTGATGCGGGCCGGGGTGCCGAGGATGCGGCGTGACCATACCGGGTCGGTGAGCACGGTCAGGCCGCCCACCTGGACGATCCAGCTGGCGTGTCCCGCCCAGGTGACGGCGAGGGTGCGGGGGTCGGCGCGGGGCAGCGGGGCGGGCTCGTACGGCAGCAGGGAGATGTCGGCGAGACCGTCCGGGCCGGGCCGTACGGCGCCCTCGCGGGCGAAGCGGGCCAGCGCCTTGAGGCCGGGCAGGGGAGCGGTGAGCCGGTCGTGGAAGGTGCGCGGCCACACCCGGCGTTCGCCCAGCGGGCGGGGTTCGGCCAGTGGCGGGAAGGGGGGTGCGCCGGGGGCCGGCGGGGCGGCGACCACACGGGCGGCGCCCGTCTCCGTCTCCGTCTCCGTCTCCGTCTCCGTCTCCGCGGTCACCGTCGCCGTCGCCGTCGATGTCGTCGTAGCGGTGGGTGAGTTGCCGGTCGTCGGGGTCGATCCGGGCTCATGCGTCTGCTGCGTCATCGAGGAGGCTCCCATCGCTGGGCGTCGTCGCGGAGATCGTCGAAGACCGACCTCAAGGAGGCCAACGAGCTGTGCACAAAGGGCTCTTCCCATGGTGTGGGTGAAACGAGGGACTGTGTCCGCTCCTCGTCCGTGCCGCCCAGCAGGGGCCCGGTGGAGAGGCGTACGCGCAGCGCCGCCAGATCGTCGCCGAAGCGGTGGCCGCCGGGGGCGGGCATGCCGAGCCGGGTGGCGAGGAAGTCCTCCAACTCCTGTGCGTCACCGACACCCTGGGCGGCGAGTGGCTCGCGCAGCGGGCTCAGGTCGGCGTAGAGGTGGCGGCCGGCCTGCGGGGGGCGGGCGAGGGCGCCGGCGGAGGTGACGGCGGTGTGCGCGGCGGCGGCCAGGCGGGCGTGCAACCGGGCGGTCGCCTCGCGGCGTTCGACGACGGGCGAGGGTTCGTCGAGGGCGTAGCAGGCGGCCGCGGCGACGGGGGCGGAGAGGCGGGCGCCGAGCGCGGTCAGGATGTCCAGGACCCGTGCGTGCAGGCGCTGTCCGGTGCCGGACGCGGGGAAGCGGGCGACGGCGGCCGGCCAGCCGGGCGGCAGCAGGGCGCCGGCCAGGTCGGTGACGACGGTGACGCTTTCGGGCTGCATCTCGGCGGGGCTGAGCAGGACGGTGTCGTGCGGGGCGTGCAGGGTGTCGCGCCAGGTCTCGTCGCTGACCAGGTGCAGGCCCTCCGCGGTGGCGGCCTCGACGGTCTCGTGCAGCAGTTCGGGCGGGGCGACGGTGGCGGTGGGGTCGTCGGCGACGGAGAGCACCAGCAGCTTGGGGTCGCCGCCCTCGGCGCGCACCCGGCGCACGGTCTCCAGCAGGGCGTAGGGATCGGGGACGCCGCCGCTCTCGGCGGGCGTGGGCACATGGAAGACGGGCCGGCCGAGGACGCGCGCGTACGGAGCCCACCAGGCGGCGCAGGGCCGGGGGACGAGGACGTCGGCGCCGTCCCCGGCAAGCGCGGCGGTGAGGGCGAGGAGCAGCGTGGGGGCGCCGGGTCCGGCGGCGACCTGGTCGGGGACGCTGGTCAGGGCGCGGCGGGTCCAGTAACCGCAGGCCGACTCCAGCAGGGCGGGGGCGCCGCCGACGGGCTGGGCGTCGGCGCGGCCCGCGGCGGCGGCGACCACGGCGGTCAGTTCGGGGAGCACGGGCAGGCCGTCACCGGGCAGCGGGGGGCCGTAGCGGACGGGGCCGTGGCCCTCGGGGTCCGTCCGCCGCATGTCCGCCTCCGCGCAGTCCGTGGTGCCGCCCGGCACCGGGCCGAGCCGTCCTGGTGCCGCCCGGGGCTGCCCGCGCCGGACGGTGCCGGAGGTGCGGCGACCGGTGGGTGGGTCTGGTGGGTTGGGTGGTGTCCTCGGGATGCTGTGTACCCGCTGGGCGTATGTCCATGGGCGCACCGGGAGTTGTGCGGATCACACGTCCGCCGGCCGGCCGCCTCCGCCGCTGCGGAGGCGGCCGTGGAGCCGGTAGCCGGCGCCCGCGCACGCGGCGGCGATCAGTGCTCCGCCGGCGGCCAGGGCGGGGACCGAGTCGTTGAAGGTGCCGCCCGCGCCGGCCGCCACGCCGCCGTGCTGGGTGCCGGAGCCGGCCGGGGCGCAGTCGTCCCCCTCGTCGTCTCCGCCGCTCCGGGCGGTGTCGCCGTTGCGGTCGTCGCCGCCCTCGCCCTCGTCGGAGTACCGGGGCTCGCGGCAGGAGTCGTCGCCGGAGTCCTGGCAGGCCCCGGAGCGGGCGCCGGCGCACGCCTGGTCGTCGTCGGCGCAGGACCCGCTCTTGGCGCCGGTGCACTGCCGGGCGTCGTCACCGGCGCAGTTCTCCCCGGCCCGGCACTGGGTGCCGGTCCCGCTGCACGAGGTGCCGCCCGCGCAACCCTGGCCGCCGGCGCAGGACTTGCCGTCGGCGCACGCGCGGGTGTCCGCGCAGGACCTGTCGGCGCCGCCGCTCGCGCGGGAGGCGGGGCCGGGCACGCGGCTCGCGGTGTCGCCGTCCGTGCCCGGGTCCGGCGCGGGTGCCGGCGCCCGGGTGGTGCCCGGCATCTGCGGCTGCGGGGCGTTCGGCTGGGGGGCGGTCGCGGGGGCGCAGGTCGCGGACCCGGCGCCGGGGGTGGCCGCCGCGGCGGGGGCGGCGGGGCCGGTCAGGGCGAGCGCGGCGCCGGCGACGAGGGCGACGGGCAGGGCGCGGACGGTGCGGCGCATGTGAAGGGCTCCTCGGGAGCTGCGGCGGACGGGCTGACGGTCGTACGAGCGGCGGGGCGGCGGTACGGCACCCACGCCGGTCCGGCGCCCGGGGTCGTACCCCTCCCTCCCCCGCCATCACAGCCCGCCCCACGCCCCGGCGCGCGCGGCCGGACCCCATTCGCGGGACACGGGCGCCCAGCCGGGTGACGCCGGGACCGGTCGGAGTCCCCGGTGCGAACCCCGACACGCGCCCCGGCACGAAACCCACCGCGGTCCCCGGCGCACCCCGCCCCGCCCCCGCCACCAGCCCCCGGGTCGTCTCGTGGCGGGCGCACGGCGGGTTTCGCGCCGGATCTCGTGTGAGGCGCCGCGCCAGGGCCCACGCGGCGACCTGCTCGGGGTCCTGTGGCGGGTCTCGCGGCGGGGCTTGTGGCGGCGGGACTGTCCCGGGATCCGGGCCGGGGGACCGCGCCGGGGGCGGTCGGCCACGAGACCCGGCGCGAACCCGGCACGGCGCCCGGCACGCGCCCCGGTGCCCTCCGCCACGAGACCCGGCGCGACACTCGACGCGCCCCCCGGCCCGAACCCGGCACGGCCCCCGGCACGCGCCCCAGTGCCCTCCGCCACGAGACCCGGCGCAGGCCACCCCGCGGGCCCCGACGCAAGGACCGGCACCAACCCCGCGCGAGACCCCACGCGCGGACCGGTCTCAGGACCCGGCGGCGAAGGCCGGAGCGACACCCGACGCGCCCCGGCCCGAACCCGGCCCGAACCCGGCACGCGCCCCGGCACGCGCCCCGCCCCACCCCCCGTACGAACCCCGTCTCGCGTCCCGGAAGCAGCGGGCTCCGGTCCGTTCCCGGAGGTTTTCCGGCTTCTCCGCCGGAGACTCGGTCAACGCTGACCGGATCGTCGGCTTCGTACCCCACCGGGGAGGTCCCTCCATGAGCACGAAGGTGTCCGACCACATCCTGGAGCGCCTGCGCGCCTGGGGTGTTGAACAGGTGTTCGGTTATCCGGGTGACGGCATCAACGGGCTGCTCGCCGCCTGGGGCCGCGCCGAGGACCGGCCGCGGTTCATCCAGTCCCGGCACGAGGAGATGTCCGCGTTCGAGGCGGTCGGGTACGCGAAGTTCAGCGGGCGCGTCGGCGTGTGCGCGGCGACCTCCGGGCCGGGCGCGATCCACCTCCTGAACGGCCTGTACGACGCGAAGCTCGACCATGTGCCGGTACTGGCGATCGTCGGACAGACCGACCGCAGCGCCATGGGCGGCTCCTACCAGCAGGAGGTCGACCTGCACACGCTGTACAAGGACGTCGCCTCCGAGTTCGTGGAGACGGTGATGGTGCCCGAGCAGTTGCCGAACGTGCTGGACCGGGCGATCCGCACGGCGTACGCGCGGCGCTGCCCGACCGCCGTGATCATCCCCGGTGACGTGCAGGAACTGGACTACTCGCCGCCGACGCACGCCTTCAAGATGGTGCCGTCGAGCCTGGGCACGAGCGAGTGGACGACGACCCCGACGGACGAGGCGCTGCGCCGGGCCGCGGAGGTGCTGAACGCGGGCGACAAGCCGGCCGTCCTGGTCGGACAGGGCGCCGCGGGCGCGGTGGCCGAGGTGCGGGAGGTCGCCGAACTGCTCGGCGCGGGCGTCGCGAAGGCGCTGCTCGGCAAGGACGTGCTCAGCGACGAGCTGCCGTACGTCACCGGGCCGATCGGGCTGCTGGGCAGCAGGCCGTCGTACGAGCTGATGCGGGACTGCGACACCCTGCTGACCATCGGCTCCTCGTTCCCCTACACCCAGTTCATGCCGGAGTTCGGCAAGGCGCGCGGCGTGCAGATCGATCTCGACCCGCACATGATCGGCATGCGGTACCCGTACGAGGTGAACCTCGTCGGCGACGCGAGGGCGACGCTCCAGCGGCTGATCCCCCTGCTGGAGACCGACCGGGGCGGCCGGGAGTGGTACGACACGGTGACCGCGAACGTGCGGCGCTGGCACGAGACCATGGAGCGGCGGGCCGGGCTCGCGGCGGACCCGATCAACCCCGAGTACGTGGCACGGGCGCTGGACCCGCTGCTCCCCGACGACGCGATCCTCACGTCCGACTCGGGTTCGGTGGCCAACTGGTACGCGCGGCACATCACCATGCGCCCCGGCATGCGCGGTTCGCTGTCCGGGACGCTCGCCACCATGGGACCCGGTGTGCCGTACGCGATCGGAGCGAAGTTCGCGCACCCCGACCGGCCGGTGTTCGCACTGGTCGGCGATGGCGCGATGCAGATGAACGGGCTCGCGGAGATGATCACCGCGGCCAAGTACCGGGACCGCTGGAGCGATCCGCGGCTGATCGTCGCCGTGTGGAACAACCAGGACCTGAACCAGGTGACCTGGGAGATGCGGGCGATGGAGGGCTCGCCGTCCTTCCTGCCCTCGCAGGAGATCCCGGACGTGCGGTACGCCGACTTCGCGCGCTCGCTGGGCCTGGAGGGCATCCGCGTGGAGAAGCCCGGGGACGTGGACGCGGGCTGGCGCGCGGCCCTCGCCGCGGACCGCCCCTGCGTGATCGAGTTCCTGACCGACCCCGCCGTACCGCCGATCCCGCCGCACGCCACCTGGGAGCAGATGGAGGCCACCGCCGCGGCCGTCCTCAAGGGCGACGCGGACCGGGGCTCGATGGTCAAGCAGGGTCTGAAGGCGAAGGTCCAGGAGTTCCTGCCGGGCCGGACCAAGCGGTAGGCGGCGGTGTCGGCGGGGCCGTACCGGGTACGCGGGTGCGGACGCTCGACCCCTGGAGGGAGACATGCAGCGAGGCAGTGACCGGCTGAACGTGCACCGGGACGATGAGATGAAGCACGAGCTGAAGGGGCTGCTCAGGTCCGGGCATCCGACCCGGGTCGACGAGTGGCACGACCCCGAGCCGGCCGCGGACGACGACCCGGAGGTGACGGGCGGCCCGGTCGGCGGTCTGGGCTCCCCGGCGTCCCTGGAGCGGGTGCGGCTGGAGCTGGCCCGCAGCCTGGGGCGCGGCGCCTTCCCGGCGCGGGCGGGCGAACTCGCCGCGGCGCTGCGCCGGGACAACGCGCCCGACCCACTGGTGGAGGCGGTGGCGGAGCTGCCGCGCGGCGAGCGGTTCCGCAATGTGCAGCAGTTGGCAGAGGCGCTGGTGGGCGGCGGATGAGCCGGGGACGGGCCGCCCGGATCGCGCGGGGCCCCAGCGTCGGCACCGTCGACGCGGCCAACCGGTTCCCGCGGTACGGGCCGCCCGGCTGGTTCGTGCCGGGGCTCGCCGACCGGGCGATGCGCCGGCGCCCGCGTCGAGGACACGGCGTGGACCGGGGAGCCCCTGGGTCACGCCCCGATGAGGACCGAGACCGGCGTGCCCGTCGCGCTGACCCGCGCCACGAGGTGGGACCGCTGCTGCCGGCCGTGCGGCCTGGGCGGCGGGCGGCGGGCGGCCACGAGGCGACCGCACTGCGGGACGCGCGCACCGCGGTCGACGGCGACCGCGAGTGCGGCCGGCGGGGCGGCGCAGCCACGGCTTTCCGCAGGAGCCGCCCTTCGACGCGCTGGTCTCGGTGACGCGTCCGCACGCCGATCGGGTCCGCTCGCTGCCGCGCGGCGGGCGCGGGGACCCGGGCGCCCGGCGTCCGCCGCCGCGCCGGCGCCCGCTGCGGGCGGGCCGTCCGGTGGCCGTCGGGCTCCCGGTCGGCGTGTGGTGCGTGCCGCTGCCGCACGGCGAGGAGCCGCTGCGGCGCAGGCGCGCCGACAGGGCAGGGAAACGGCGCGTGCGGGCCGTCGAGGCCGCGCCGGGAAAGGAGGACGAGGATCATGCGTATCGCGTTTCTGGTGGCGCCCGAGGGCGTCGAGCAGGTGGAGCTGACCGAGCCGTGGAAGGCCGCCTCGGACGCCGGGCACGAGCCGGTGCTGGTGTCGACCGAAGCCGGGAAGGTTCACGGATTCAACCATCTGGACAAGGCGGACACCTTCGATGTGGACGAGGTGGTCGGTGACGCGGACGCCGGGTCGTTCGGGGGGCTGGTGCTGCCCGGCGGGGTGGCGAATCCGGACTTCCTGCGGATGGACGAGAAGGCCGTGGCGTTCGTGAAGGACTTCTTCGACCGGGGGCGCCCGGTCGCCGCGATCTGCCACGCGCCGTGGACGCTGGTGGAGGCGGACGTCGTCCGCGGCCGGGTGCTGACGTCCTGGCCGAGCCTGCGGACGGACATCCGCAACGCGGGCGGCACCTGGGTGGACGAGCAGGTCAAGATCTGCGACCACGGGTCCAACCAGCTGGTGACCAGCCGTAAGCCGGACGACCTGAAGGCGTTCTGCGACGCGTTCCTGCATGTGTTCGCGGGGGAGGCCGGCTGAGGCCACCGCGCGGAAGGGGCCGGTCCGTGACGGGCCGGCCCCTTTCCTGTCCCTGGAGCCCGCGGTGCCCCTGTCCCGGGGCCTCGCGCGTTCCCGGCCCCGGACCCTCAGGTGCCGGACCGCCCCGGGGTCACCGACTCGCCGGTGTGGCGCTCGCGGGCGCCCTCGCGGGTGCGGCCCGCGCTGACCACGCGGCGCGGATTGCGGCGCAGGTACTCGCCCTCCAGCTGCGCCATGCGCTCGTTGTGGGCCCGCAGCGCGTCGTTGGAGCCGTACAGGAGGGTGTCGTGGCGCGTGCGGTGGATCGTCTCCAGCTCCTTCATGAGCTGCTGGTCGTCCAGTCGGCTGGGGTCGACTCCGGTCATGGTGGTGCCCCGCTCGTCTTGTCCGTTCATGGGGTCCGGGTACCCGCCCGGCATGCACTGCCCCCAAGCGGTTTCCGGCAGGAATCCATGGAGCTCACGTTCCTGGCTCCACTGTACGAACATCCCGGGTCCCGGGCCTCCGCATGCGCGGCATACTCGACTGACCGACACGGCCGCCCACGGCCGCGGAACAACGGGGGGATGAGTTGACACGGTACCGGCCGCCTCGACCGGTGTGGCCTTTCGTGCTGGTGGGCTCGGTGTTCGGCCTGGCCTTCCTCGCCGCGATCGGCATAGGCGTGTACACCGTCCGCGCCATGTCCGATCCGGAGACGTCCCTCCTGGTCGGCATCCGGATCGACGGCCCCCGCGTCCTGGTCAGGGCTCCCGTCTGCCCCGCGGACAGGGTGGGAACGGTCGAGGTGTACGACAGCGACTCCGAGAAGCTGCTCTGGCGGGCGCGCCGGCCGAGGACCCTCGAGGGGGAACGCGGCGCGGTGACGCTCTGGCAGGCGGACGACTTCCTGACGGCGAGCCCGCGGGCGCGGCCCTGGACCCTGCCGTCGCGCCTCGACGTCTCCTTCCTCTACGCGGACCGCGACGACGGCGCCGGCGACGTGTTCGACCTCCGCGAGGTCCGGGCCGCGCATGTCCCGGCGGACCGGTACTGGACGCACGACGGCCCGAGGACCGCCGCACAGATCGACGCCCAGCTCCGGTGCGGGGGCACGGAGCCCGCCGGAGGTTAGGGAGCCGGGGTCCGGCCGGGCCAGGGGGCGGCCAGGCTGCCGGCCACGAACCGCGGGGCGCCCGCCGGTCCCGCCATCCTCGACGCCCGGGACCTGGGTGACGGTCCGGAGCCGGCGGACCGGTTCGTGGACTCGGCCCATCGGAACCTGGCGGAGCCGGTGGACGGCGGTGCCGCGCTGGGCTGGGTCGAGCCGCCCTCGCGGGACGAGGTGGCCGAACTCGTGGGCCATGTGTTCGCCGCGGTGCGGGCCGGGGACGGGGCCCTGCGCGCCGCCTGTCCGGACCGTGAACCGGGCGGGTGGGGGTACTGGCTCCGCCGCACCCGTGCGACCCACCGGCCGCACGCCGATCCGGAGAAGACCGCGGTGGCTGCCGCCGCCCACGGCCGTGGCGTCGGCCGGGTGCCGGCCGCGGCCCTGATCGCCGACGCCCGGAAGACCGGTATCGAGGTCCTCACCCTGGACGCGCGCGGCGACGACACCGCCGCCCCGCGCCTCTACCGGTCGCCGGGCTTCACCGAATACGGCCGGCTCCCCGGCTTCGTCGCCGTCGGCGAACACCGCTACGACGAGGTCTTCCGGGCCTCCGTCGGCAGGCCTGACCGGCGCCGGCCGGCGCTCCTAGCGCGCCCGCTCCACGCGGCGCTCGTCCCAGACCGGTTCCGGCGTCTCGCGGACGTGCCCGTCGGTGCCGAAGACCAGGTAGCGGTCGAAGGAGCGGGCGAACCAGCGGTCGTGGGTGACGGCGAGGACCGTGCCGTCGAAGGATTCCAGACCCTCCTGGAGGGCTTCGGCGGATTCCAGGTCGAGGTTGTCGGTCGGCTCGTCGAGCAACAGGGCGGTGACGCCCTGGAGTTCGAGCAGCAGGATCTGGAAGCGGGCCTGCTGGCCGCCGGAGAGACGCTCGAAGGTCTGCTCGGCCTGCTGGGTCAGCTCGTAGCGGCGCAGCCGGGACATGGCCGCGCCCCGGTCCTGCGCGTGCTCCTTCCACAGGATGTCCAGCAGGGTGCGGCCCTGGAGTTCGGGGTGCGCGTGGGTCTGCGCGAAGTGGCCGGGTACGACGCGGGCGCCGAGCTTCCACCGGCCGGTGTGCGCGACGTCCTCACCGGCCAGCAGGCGCAGGAAGTGCGACTTGCCGGAGCCGTTGGAGCCGAGGACCGCGACCCGCTCGCCGTAGAACACCTCCAGGTCGAACGGCTTCATCAGGCCGGTCAGTTCGAGTCCCGTGACGGTGACGGCCCTCACTCCGGTGCGGCCGCCCTTGAGGCGCATGGTGATGTCCTGCTCGCGCGGCGGCTCCGGCGGCGGCCCGGCCTCCTCGAACTTGCGCAGCCGGGTCTGCGCGGCGGCGTACCGCGAGGCCATCTCGTGGCTGACGGCGGCGGCCTGACGGAGGTTCAGGACGAGCTTCTTCAGCTGCGCGTGCTTCTCGTCCCAGCGGCGGCGCAACTCCTCGAAGCGGGCGAAGCGTTCACGGCGGGCCTCGTGGTACGTGGCGAAGCCGCCGCCGTGCACCCAGGCGTCCGCGCCGGCCGGTCCGGGTTCGACGGAGACGATCTTCTCGGCGGCACGGGCGAGGAGTTCACGGTCGTGGGAGACGAACAGCACCGTCTTGCGGGTCTCCTTGAGCTGCTGCTCCAGCCACCGCTTGCCGGGCACGTCCAGGTAGTTGTCCGGTTCGTCCAGCAGGAGCACCTCGTCGGTGCCGCGCAGCAACGCCTCCAGCACCAGACGCTTCTGCTCGCCGCCGGACAGCGTGCGCACCTGGCGCCACTGCGCCCGCTCGTACGGCATCCCGAGCGCGGCGGTGGTGCACATGTCCCACAGGGTCTCGGCCTCGTAGCCGCGCACCTCGGCCCAGTCGGCCAGCGCCTGCGCGTAGGCGAGCTGGGCGGCCTCGTCGTCCACCGTCATCACGGCGTGCTCGGCCTCGTCCACCGCCCTGGCCGCCTCGCGGATCCGGGGCGGGGCGACGGAGACCAGCAGGTCCCGCACGGTCGTCTCGTCCCGTACGGAACCGACGAACTGGCGCATCACGCCGAGTCCGCCGCTCACGGTGACCGAGCCGCCGTGCGGCTTCAGCTCGCCGGAGATCAGCCGCAGCAGGGTGGTCTTGCCCGCGCCGTTCGGGCCGACCAGCGCGACGGCCGCGCCCTCGCCGACCCGGAAGGAGACATCGCCGAGCAGCGTCCTCCCGTCGGGGAGGTGGTACTCGAGGTGCGCGGCTTCCAGATGTCCCATGGGAGGGCATTCTCCGGGCGGGGGGCCGCCGGGGGCAAACCGTTAACCGGGCGGGCCCGCGCGCGCCCGGGGGCCGCTCCGGTTCACCCGGTGGTGTCGCCCAGCGGCTCCCCCGTGGGTCCGGGCGTCCCCGGCGGCTCGATGACGTGCGCCTCCCAGCTCAGGGCCCGCCAGCCGGCCGCCGGCGTGCCCTCCAGGGTGATCACGCCCGTGTTGGCCAGGGGGCGGGCGGCCGCGAAGGGGACGTCGATGTTGACGGCTCGGGCGGCGGTCCACATCCGGATCGCGGCGCCGTGGCTGACCAGGGCGACGGTGCCGGCGCCGCTGAGGTACGCCTCCTCGACCACGGCGTCGTAGCGCGCGAGGGCCTCCTCGCCGCTCTCGCCGCCGGGGACGCGCAGCGCGGTCCGCCCGGCCGACCAGGCGAAGACGGTGCGCATGTAGGAATCGGCCCCGGGGGCGTCGCCGGGCATCATCTCCAGATGGCCGGCGGACAGCTCGCGGATGCCGTCGCGGACGGTCACCCGCAGTCCCCGCTCCAGGGCCAGGGGGGCCGCGGTGAGCTGGGTGCGGATCAGCGGGGAGGCGTACAGGGCGCCGATGTCCTCCCCGGCCAGCGCCCGGGGCAGCGCGGCGGCCTGCGCCTCGCCGAGCGGGGTGAGCCCCGGCCCCGGTGCGGCGGTGTCCAGCAGGTGGCGCACGTTGGACGGGGTCTGGCCGTGGCGGATCAGGAGCAGGCGCATCCGGGCGATCTCCTTGTGGCGTCCGCGCGGCGCCGGACGCGGTGGGGCAGGAAACGGGCACTTCAGGGTAACCGCACCCCTATGGACCAGACCGTGACTCCGGACGTGGACCTCACCGTCCCGACCGCCCTCCCGCACCCCCTGTACGAACGGCTGCTCGCCGCCGACTCCGGCCTCTTCGAGCGGGCCGCCCGATGGCGCTGGCCGGGGGCCGACCGCGTGCTGCCCCGGCTGAGCCGCGGCGCCAACCACGGGGTGCTGTGGGCCGCCGTGGCCGCCGCGCTGGCCGCGAGCCGTACGCCCCGGGCCCGGCGGGCCGCCGTACGGGGCCTGGCCTCGCTCGCCGTTGCCTCCGCGACCGTCAACACGCTGGGCAAGCGTTCGGTGCGCCGGGCCCGGCCGCTGCTCGACCCCGTACCGCTGGGACGGCGGCTGCGGCGGCAGCCGGTCACCACCTCCTTCCCGTCCGGGCACGCGGCATCGGCGGCGGCCTTCGCCACCGGCGTGGCGCTGGAGTCCCCCGCGTGGGGCGCGGCCGTCGCGCCGCTGGCGTTCTCGGTCGCCGCCTCCCGCGTCTACACCGGCGTGCACTTCCCGAGCGACGTGCTGGCCGGTGCGGCGCTGGGCGCGGGCGCCGCCTTCCTGGTACGGCGCCTCGTGCCGGCCCGCGCGTCGACGGTGCCCGGGGCCCGGCCGCGCGCCGAGGCACCCGCACTGCCGGAGGGCGAGGGCCTGGTGGTGGTCGCCAACCAGGGCTCGGGCACCGCGGACCGGGTGCGCGGGCTGCGGGCGGCACTGCCGCGCGCGGAGATCGTCGAGTGCGCGCCCGAGGAGACCGGGGACGCGCTCGGGAAGGCGGCGGCGCGGGCGCGGGTGCTCGGGGTGTGCGGCGGCGACGGCACGGTGAACGCGGCCGCCGCGGTGGCCCTGCGCCACGGGCTGCCGCTGGCGGTGCTGCCGGGCGGCACCCTGAACCACTTCGCCCACGACCTGGGCGTGGAGGACGAGCGCGATCTGGCCCGCGCGGTACGCAAGGGCGAGGCGGTCCGGGTGGACGCGGGGCGGTTCGTCACCGAGGGCGCCGAGGGCCTGTTCCTGAACACGCTGAGCCTCGGCGTCTACCCGGAGCTGGTGCGCGCCCGCGACTCCTGGTCGCACCGGATCGGCGGCTGGCCCGCCGGGCTGCTCGCCGCGCTGCGGGTGCTGCGCGCGGGCCGGCATCCGCTGGAGGTGGAGGTGGGCGGCGAACGGCGGCCGCTGTGGCTGCTGTTCACGGGCAACGGCGTCTACCACCGGATGGGGCTCGCGCCGGGCCGCCGGACCGATCTGGCGGACGGGCTGCTGGACGTACGCGTGGTGCACGGCAGCGGCAGGCCGGCGCTGAGGCTGCTGGCGGCGGCCGCCGCGGGACCCCTGACCAGGTCGCCCGCCCATGCCGCGGTCCAGGTGAACCGGTTGCGGCTGACCGGCCTCGCACCCGGTACCCCGCTGGCGTACGACGGCGAGGTCACGACCGCCGCGGGCGAGGTGACGGTGGAGAAGCTGCCGGAGGCACTGACGGTCTACCGCCCGCTCCCCCATGCTTTCTGACAGATCGTCAGTCCACATGGCAAAACGCTGGTCTCGCCATTCGGCCGACGCGCGTACCGTGAACCGTGACGCCGGCCGAGTCCGGCCGGGCGACGAGAAGGGGTACGGGCATGCCGAAAGCACGGGAGACGGCCGTCTACACGCACGGGCACCACGAGTCGGTGCTGCGGTCGCACACCTGGCGGACCGCCGCCAACTCCGCGGCCTACCTGCTCGGCTCCCTCAAGCCGCACATGAAGGTCCTGGACATCGGCTGCGGCCCCGGGACCATCACCGCGGACCTGGCGGAGCTGGTGCCCGACGGCCATGTGACGGGCGTCGACCACGCGCCGGGCGTCCTGGAGCAGGCCCGGGAGACGGCCGCCGCGCGCGGCCTGACGAACGTCGACTTCGCGGTCGCCGACGTCCACGCCCTGGACTACCCGGACGACACCTTCTGCGTGGTCCACGCCCACCAGGTGCTCCAGCACGTGGGCGACCCGGTGCAGGCGCTGCGCGAGATGCGGCGGGTGACCCGGCCGGGCGGGTTCATCGCCGTACGGGACGCGGACTACGCCGCGATGACCTGGTACCCGGCGCTGCCGGGCCTGGACGACTGGCTGGACCTGTACGAGCGGGTGGCCCGCGCCAACGGCGGCGAGCCGGACGCCGGACGCCGGCTGAAGTCCTGGGCGCGGGCCGCGGGACTGCGGGACATCACCGCGACCTGTGGCACCTGGACCTTCGCCACCGAGGAGGAACGCGCCTGGTGGAGCGGCCTGTGGGCGGACCGCACCCTCGCCTCCGCCTACGCCGAACGGGCGACGGCGTCCGGCCATGCCACGCCCGAGCGGCTGCGCGCGGTCTCGGACGCCTGGCGGGAGTGGGGGCGGCAGGACGACGGCTGGTTCGCGGTCCTGCACGGGGAGATCCTGTGCCGCAAGGAGGCGTGAGCCTCACTCGCGGGGCAGCAGGGGGCCGAGCGGCCCGAGGTCCAGGTTGAGGTCCTCGGGCCGCAGCCCGTAGCGGTCGCGCAGCTCGGCCATCCGGTCCTCCAGGAGCATCAGGGTGAGCCCGATCCGCTCCTCCTGCTCCTCGGTCAGGTCGCCGGTGTCGAAGCGCCGTACCGCCTGCCGTTCCATCAGCTGGCGCAGCAGTTCCACCACGGTGAGGACGAGCTTCACCAGGTCGCGCTCCACCGTGTCGGGTTCGAGGTCGAGCCGGTTGCGGGCGGACATCACAGCTCCTTCGCGGGCAGCTCGAACGGCGAGGGCACGGATTCGTTGACCGAGCTGATCAGCGCGTTCAGGTCGATGCGGACGAGGTCCACGTCGGCGATGCGCAGCGTGACGTCGCCCGTGATGACGACGCCGCCCGCCAGCAGCCGGTCCAGCAGATCGACCAGCGCGATCTCCCGGCGTTCCACGACGGTCACCGGCCCTCCCCCGCGCTCACGCCGTACCGCGCGTCCTCCTCGCCGAGCCCGCTGAACGAGTACGCCGCCCACGGCCCGGTCAGCTCCACCCGCAGCCCTCCGGCCTCGTCCTTCGTGCGGTCCACCAGCTCCACGAACTCCTCGGAGCGGTCCCGGCGCACCAGATAGGCGGCGTTGAGCACGTTGCTGCCGCGCGCACCGGACAGCGCCGCGTTCTGCGGGGGATGCAGCCGGGAGTCCTCGGCCTGGGCGCGCAGCCGCTCGTGCAGCGACCGGGCGAATGCCTCGGCGGCCTGGAGGCCCTCCTCGTGGGCCCGGGTGTCGGCACGGCGGCGTCGCAGGTAGTCCCGGCCGCTGGTGGGCCTGTCGGGCTTCCCGGCGGGTTCGGCCGGCTCCGGGGAGGGCTCCGTGAACACCTTGACGCCCCACTCCACCCGGCCCTCCAGCCGCTCCAGGGCACGCAGGAAGTCCGCCTCCCGGGCCTCCATCATGGTGCGCACCGCGCTGTCGTCCCTGAAGACGGTGGCGAGGCGCAGCGGCAGCGGGGTGGTGACGGTGGTGAGAGCGTCGATCACGCCCTGGTGGGCGCGGGCGGTCGCGGCCAGCCAGTCCAGGTCCTCCAGGTGGGCCTTCAGCCCCTCCTCGCAGAAGTCGGCCTCGGGGACGGTACTGACCACCGCGATCAGCCCGCGGTGGGACAGCAGGGCAGGCGGAGCACCCCCGACGCCCGTCAGCTGGGCCTGCAGGGGCGCTCCGAGGGGACGGCAGACGGCATAGACGTAGCGCAGTCCGGTCATGGCGCCTCCTTCCGTACGCGGCCCGGCTCCAGTTCCTCCAGCCGGGCCAGCCGCTCTCTCAGCTCCGCGTTCTCCCGGGTCAGCTCGTCCCGGCGGGCCCGGGAGGACAGGGCCGGATCGCTCTCCCACCAGTCGATGCCCATCTCCTTCGCCTTGTCCACCGAGGCGACGATGAGCCGCAGTTTCACGGTGAGCAGTTCGATGTCGAGCAGGTTGATCCGGATGTCACCGGCGATGACGATGCCCTTGTCGAGGACGCGCTCCAGGATGTCGGCGAGGTTCGCGCCCGAGCTGTGGCCGTACGGGTCGGGGAAACCGCCGGACCGGGGGGCGGGAGTCGTCATCGACGGCTCCCCCGCTCCGCGTACTCGGGTTCCTCCTCCTCGTACTCGTCCTCCTCGTCCTCGTACTCGTCCTCCTCGGGCTCCTCGGGCTCCTCGGCCTCCTCCTCGGGCTCCTCGTCCTCGTACTCGGCCTCACCCTCGGCCTCGTCCTCGTAGGGGCCCTCCTCCTCGGCCTCGTCCTCCTCGGGCTCCTGGTCCTCGGCCCGGTCCTCCGGCTCCCCGGATTCCCGGTCCCCTGGCTCCTCGCCCTCCTCGGACTCCTCGCCCTCCTCGGACTCCTCGGACTCCTCGCCCTCCTCGGGCTCCTCGCTCTCCTCGCTCTCCGACTTCGCGGACTCCTCCTCCGCCACCGCGTCCTCGTGGCTGCGGACGACCTCGCCGTCGCGGATCTCGCCGCGCCAGCCGTCCTCCGCTTCCGCCTTGAGGGTGATGAAACGGGCGAAGTGCTTCAGGTCCAGCCTGACGCGGCGGCCCTGGGCACGCCAGATATTGCCCGTCTTCTCGAAGAAACCGCTCGGGTAGTACTCGATGACCAGCAGAATCCTGGTCAGGTTGTCACCGAGGGCGTGGAAGGTGACGACGCCCTTGGTGCTGCCCTTGGCGCCCTCGGAGGTCCACTGGATGCGCTGGTCGGGCACCTGCTCGGTGGTCTTGGCCTTCCAGCTGCGGCTGGACAGGAAGATCTTCGCCTGCCAGTCGGTATCGGTGTCGCCCGCGCGGGAGACGCTCTTGACGCCGTGGGCGAAGGTGGAGAACTCCTGGAACTGGGTCCACTGGTCGTAGGCGGTGCGCAGCGGCACGCCCACGTCGATGGACTCCATGATCACGGTGGGCTTGTTGCCGCCGCGGCCCTTGCCGCCCTTCTTCCCACCGCCGAGGCCCTTGAAGGCCTCCTTCACCTTGTCCTTGGCACGGGAGGTGCCGAGTTCCAGCGCGGTGCGCAGCGGGCCCTTGCCCTCGGCGAGCTTGCGGCCGCCGTCGAGCGCGAGACGCCCCAAGCCGGGGCTGTTGCCCTCGGCGATGTCGTTCAGCTTGCCGGTGGTCTCGCCGAGCTTGCGGCCGAGCCCGGTGAGCAGCCGCTGGGCCTGCGCCGACAGGTACTCCTGCGCCTCCGCCTTCAGCCGGTCGGCGGCCTCGCTGTGGGCGAGGTCGCTCAGCGGGTTGTCCTGGGCGGCGCCCTTGGCCCGCCCCGCGGCCGAGGCCGCGGATCCCAGGGTGTCGGTCATCGTTCCTCACCGCCCTTCGCGGAACCGCCGCCGCGGGAGCCGGCCGGCTTCTTCCCGGCCGACTGGCGCTGCGCGGCGGTCTTCCTCCCCGCCGTCTTCCCCTTCGCGGGGCCGGACTTCTCGGCCGGACCCGTACGCCGCGCCGCGGTCTTCCTGGCATCGGGCTTCTGCGCGCGCGACGTCCCGCCGGTTCCGCGCTCGTCGTCGCGGTCTCCGCCGTGTCCGCCGCCGCGCGCGGTTCCGCGGCCTCCGCGGTCCTCCGCCTGCCCGCGGTCCTCCGCCTCCCCGCGCTCCTCCGCCTCCCCGCGCTCCTCCGGCTCCCCGCGGCCGTCGCCCCGCTCCTCGCCGGCCCCGCCCCCGGCCGCTCCGGAGAGTTCGCCGCGCACCTGCTCCGTGCGGTCGTGCAGGCGGTCGGCGAGACTGTTCATCTGCCGCTCGACCACGGCCCCCGAGGCCGCCTTGCCGACGCCCCGCAGGTCCTCGCGGAGTTGATCGCCGATCTCCTTGAACTGCGGGTTGTCGCGCAGTTGCCGGCGGGCGAGGTCGGCGAGCGCACCCGGGCCGAGGTTGAGCTTCCTGCCCGCCACGAGCGAGCCGACCGCGAGTGCCATCTTCAGTTTCCTGGTGCGTCCCAGGAAGTATCCGGCCCCTACGGCGAGGCCCATTGCCGTTCGGTTCATCGTCCCGTTCCGTTGCCTGTGATGTCGCCGGGGCCGTGTGCGGCCTCCAGCCGGTCGAGCAGTTCGTCCTCGCGCCGGTCGAACTCCTCCTCGGTGATCTCGCCCGACGTCAGCTGTTCTTCGAGACGGGCGAGTTCGGCCCGCACGGTGGCGGGGTCGTAATAGATCCGTTCCGCCTCGCGGAGCACCTGGTTGATCGCCCAGCCGCTGCCGCGCACCGGCGCGAAGGGCAGCAGCAGCACCTCTTTGATCAGTCCCACGGGGTCCTCCTTCCGGTGTCCGTGCGGGCCGCTCGGGGTTCGTTCCGCCGCCCGTCAGGGGGCCTCGGGGGCGTCCGCCGGCTGGGCGGGACCCGGTTCGACGAAGCTGTACGGCGGCAGCGGTCCGTTGACGCGTAGTTCCAGGTGGGGGCGGCCGGCGCGGACCCGTTCGACGGCGGCCAGGAAGTCCTCGGCGGTGTCCCGGGCGACCAGGAACGAGTCGTTGAGCAGCCAGCCGGTGGACTGGGGCCCGGCGCTGACCGCGGCGGCGACCGGTTCGAGCAGGCCCCGCACCTCGGCGGCGTCCTCTGCCTCCCGGGCCTTGACGGCGCCGGCGACCATCTCGCCGAGGCGCAGCTTGTCGTCGTAACTCCCGCCGCCCGCCTTCCGGTTGGCCTCGGCGAGGGCGCGCAGTTCCGGTTGCTCGGCCATCACCAGGTGCAGGACGGCATCCTCGACGTGATTGGCCTTGACGTTGTACTCGACCTTGCCCTCCAGGGCCGCGAGCCGCTCGTGGTAGTGATCGGCGCGCTCGCCGAGGACCTGGGTGACGGTGTCGTCGTCGGGGGCCACATTGCCGAACCGCATGGGCAGCACGCAGCCGGCGGCGCCCGCCTCGGCGAGCACGTTCTGGTGCGCGAGCAGGTCCCGGCGCTTGGGGCGCAGGCCCTCGGGGGCGTCACTGACCAGGGCGGCCAGGTCGCCCTCGGTGAGGATCCGCACGGGCCGGGCCGGTTCGCCGACGCCGGTCATCCCCTCGGGGAGCGCCGGGTGCGAACGGGCGGTGATCCCGTAGACGTACGTGCTCACTCCTGCTCCTCCTTGCGGCGGGCCGGGGCCTTGCGGGCGCGGGGCCGCTCCTCGCCCTCCTCGCGGGCCTGCTTGAAGGCGTCGGATATGGTCTCGGCGGCACCGGACAGGGCGCCCTTGGACTTGCCGCGCGCGCCGGACTCGGTGACCTGGCCGACGACGTCGGGCAGGCCGGGGCTCTTGTTGGGTCCGGATTCGAGATCGAGGCGATTGCAGGCCTCGGCGAAGCGCAGGTAGGTGTCGACACTCGCCACGACGACCCTGACGTCGATCTTCAGGATCTCGATGCCGACCAGCGAGACGCGCACGAAGGCGTCGATCACCAGGCCGCGGTCGAGTACCAGCTCCAGTACGTCGTAGAGGCCGCTGCTGCCTCCGCCGCCGGTCTGCTGTGCAGGGACAACGGTCATACCGGCCGTTCCTCCTCCTGGATAGTTACTGTCGGTCGGCCTTCGCGGCCGCTAGTGACCGCCGGGGCGTGGATCGGCTCTGCCACGCTCGTAGCGGCGGACCCGCCGGTAGCCGGTGAGCTGACCGTCCCGGTCCAGTTCGACCTGGTACCCGCCCATGAGGCTCATGGTGTCCGGCACGCGGGCCAGCTCCAGCACCTCCACTTCCAGCGACCAGCCGTCCTCCGTCTGCTCGAAGGAGGAGACCGATTCGGGCACGAGCCCGGTCAGCTCGGCAAGCTGGCCGCGCGCCTGGCGCAGCACCTCCACGGGGCCCGGCCGCCGGCCGTCGGGCTCCTGCCCGCTCCCGGTGGAACGGTCGTCCTCCGGGGACGTCCCGGAACCTCTCGGGGCCGGGTCCCTCCGTACCTTCCGGACCTTCCGGTGCTCCCGCCCCGGTTCCCGCTCGGCTTCCCGCCGGGGTTCCCGCTCGGCTTCGCGCTGGGGTTCCTCTCCGACTTCTTCACGGGGTTCCTGTGAACCCTGTGTCCGCGATGTGCGATGTGTGTTCGACATGGCCACCTCTTGGTGCGGGTGGCCGCTCAGCCCGTGGCCAAACCTTCGGGCCGCACTCGGACGCGCAGGTCCGCGAGGCGCCGCCGGGCGGGCCCGAGACCACGGCCCCGGGCCGGCAGCTCCGCCCAGGGGTCCGTGCGGGCCTGCTCCACGGCGTCGGCGACCGTCCAGCGGCGGGCGTCGAGCCCGGGGTCGTCCAGCTGTGCCCACGCGAGGGGCACGGCGACGGGGGCGCCGGGACGGGCGCGGACCGTGTAGGGGGCCACGGCGGTCTGGGCGTAGGCGTTGCGCTGCACGTCGAGATAGAGCCGGCCGCCGCGGTCGTCCTTGCGGACGGCGGTGGTGAGCCGGTCCGGGTGCCGGGCGGCGGCGATTTCCGCCACGCCGTGCGCGAACCGCCGCACCTCGTCGAAGCCGTGGCGGCCGTCGAGCGGCACGACGAGGTGCAGCCCGCAGGAGCCGGTGGTCATGGGGACGGCGGGCAGGGCGAGTTCGTCCAGCAGCGCGCGCAGCAGGGCGGCGGCCTCGCGGACGGGGGCGAAGTCGTCGTCGGGCGGGTCGAGGTCGAGGACCAGCCGGTCGGGGTGGTCGGGGCTGGCGGCGCGGTCGGTGCGGGACAGCCAGCGGTGCAACGTGACGCAGGCCTGGTCGGCGAGGAAGAGGAGGGTGGCGGTGTCGTCGCACACGACGTGCGTGACGGTGCCGGCCTCCTTGGCGACCTCGGCGCGGGTGATCCACCGCGGGTAGTACTCCGGGGTGTTCTTCTGCATGAAACACGGCCCGTCGACGCCGTCCGGGTAGCGCTCCAGCATCAGCGGGCGGCCCCGCAGGTGCGGCAGCAGGTAGGGGGCGACGGAGTGGTAGTACTCGGCGAGGTCGCCCTTGGTGTACTCCTTCGCGCCCCAGCGGCCGGGGAAGAGGACCTTCCCCGGCCGCTGGATCTCCACCGTGCGGCGGCCCGCCCGTATCGGCCGCGGCTCGTCGTCGTTCACCGCACCATCGCCTCCTCCACCAGCAGTTTCGCCGCCGCCACGATGCCGAGGGCGTCGATGCCCGCGGCGTGCAACTGCTCGTCCGGGGCGGCCGAGCCGGGCATCGTGCGGACTCCGAGCCGGACCAGGCGGGGCACCGGCCGGCCGTCGGCGAAGGACTCCGCGACCGCGTCCCCGAGGCCGCCCTCGGGGTGGTGGTCCTCGACGGTGAGCAGACACCCGGTGTCCTCGGCGGCGCGGCGCAGCGTCTCGGCGTCGGCGGGCTTGACCGAGTACAGGTCGATCACCCGGACCGCGATGCCGTCCTCGGCGAGCCGGTCGGCGGCCGCGAGTGCCTCGGGGACGGTGACCCCCGCCGCGACGATCGTCAGCCGGTCATCCTCCGAGGAGCGCAGCGTCTTGCTGCCGCCCACCGGGAACTCCTCGTCGGGTCCGTAGAGCACCGGCGTCTTGCCGCGCGAGGTGCGCAGATAGCGGATGCCGTCGAGCCCGGCCATGGCGGCGACCAGCCGGGCCGTCTGGTTGGCGTCGCACGGGTAGAGCACCGTGGAGCCGTACACGGAACGGAACATGGCAAGGTCCTCCAGGCCCATCTGGGAGGGCCCGTCCTGTCCGATGGCGACCCCGGCGTGCGAGCCGACGAGGTTGATCCCGGAGCCGCTGATGGACGCCATGCGCACGAAGTCGTGGGCGCGGGTGAGGAACGCGGCGAAGGTCGCGGCGAAGGGCACCCAGCCGCGCGCCGCCATTCCCACGGCGGTGGCGACGAGTTGCTGCTCGGCGATGTAGCACTCGAAGAAGCGGTCGGGATGCGCCTTGGCGAACTCCTCTGTGCGGGTGGAGTCGCCGACCTCGCCGTCCAGGGCGACGACGTCGCCGCGCGCGTCGCCGAGCGCGGCGAGGGCGGCGCCGAAGGCGTCCCTGGTGGCGGCCTCGTCCCCCTGTTCGTAGCGCGGCAGCCGGACCACCTCGGTGGTGCGGTCGCGCAGCGTGGCGGCGGCCGGCGGCTCGCCCACGCGGATGTGCAGCTCGCGGGGGCCGCCGAGTTCGGCGATGGCCTCGTCGGCGTCGGGCAGCGGCTTGCCGTGGTGCCCTTCCCGGTCCTGCACGGCGGCCACGCCCTTGCCCTTGAGGGTGCGGGCGAGGATCACCACGGGCTGCCCGGCGGTGGACAGCGCCTCTCCGTACGCCCGGTCGATCGCGTCCACGTCGTGGCCGTCGATCTCGATGGTGTGCCAGCCGAAGGCCTGGAAGCGGCGGGCGTAGGCGTCCAGGTCATGGCCGTGCCGGGTGGGGCCGCGCTGCCCGAGCCGGTTGACGTCCACGATCACCTTCAGGTTGTCCAGGTGCTCGAACCCGGCGTGCTCGGCGGCCTCCCAGACCGAGCCCTCCGCCAGCTCGCTGTCGCCGCACAGCACCCACACCCGGTAGCCGGTGCGGTCCAGGCGCAGCCCGGCCAGCGCGATGCCGACCCCTACGGGCAGTCCCTGGCCGAGGGAGCCGGTGGCCGTCTCCACCCAGGGCATCCGGCGGGGCGTCGGGTGTCCTTCCAGGCGGCTGCCGAGCTTGCGGAAGGTGACCAGCTCGCCGTCCTCGATGGCGCCGGCCGCCTTGTACGCGGCGTACAGCAGCGGCGAGGCGTGGCCCTTGGACAGGACGAAGCGGTCGTTGGCGGGGTGTTCGGGGCGCTCGAAGTCGTAGCACAGATGGTTCGCGAGGAGCACGGCGACCAGGTCGGCGGCGGACATCGAGGACGTGGGGTGCCCGGACCCCGCCGCCGCGGCGGCCCGTACGCTGTCGACGCGCAACTGCTGTCCGAGTTCGGCGAGTTCGGCGGTGTCCATGGCTCTCCTTGGGCGAGATGGTGTGGCTGGATCGAGTGGGCTACCGGGGCGCGGACGCGTCCGGGGGCTCCCGGGGGAGCTCCGGCGAGGCGGACTCCAGGGGCACCGCCCAGGACCGTACGAGGCCCAACTGGACGCCCTGGCGCGGCAGTACGGCGTCCAGCAGCCAGTCGGCGGCCACGCGCAGCCGGTTGCCGGGCAGCGCGGCCAGGTGGTAGGCGCGGGTGACGGCACCGGCCGCCGGGCCGGACAGCGCGATGCCGAAGGGGTCGGCGGCGGCCCGCATCCCGCCGAGGTCGACGGCGAAGCCCAGGTCCCGGTGGCGGTACGGGCGGCGGCGCCGGCCGAGGCCGAGCGAGGCGGCCACGTTCTCCCCGGCGACACGGCCCTGGCGCCACGCGTGCTGGGCGGTCATCGGGGTGAGCTCGCCGGGGCGGTCCAGGTCGGGCACGGCGGCCGCGTCCCCGCACGCGAACACCTCGGGCCTGCCGGGCATCCCCAGGAAGGGGTCCACGATCACCCGGCCGCGCTCCAACGGCCGGCCGACCGCCGCCACCAGCGGGTCGGGGCGGACGCCGACGCACCACACGAGGGTGCGGGAGGGAATGCTGTCGCCGTCGGTGAGCAGCACCCCCTCGTGGGTGGCCTCCCGCACCGAGGTGCCGGTGCGCACCTCGACGCCCCGCTGCCGCAGTACCCGGCCGGCGATGCGGGAGAGGCGTTCGTCCAGTTCCGGCAGGACGCGCGGGGCGACGTCGAGCAGCAGCCAGCGCGGCCGGACCCCGTCGGGCAGGGGCCGGCGGCGGACCAGCCGGTCGGTGAGCAGCCGCAGGTGCGCCGCGACCTCGGTGCCGGTGTACCCGGCGCCGACCACGACGAAGGTGCAGCGGGCGGCGCGGACGGCGGGGTCGTCCTCGGATGCGGCCAGCTCGATCTGCCGGGTGACGTGGTCGCGCAGGTACAGGGCCTCGGGCAGGCCGCGGAAGCCGTGGGCGTGCTCGGCGATGCCGGGGATGGGGAGCAGCTTGTTGACGCTGCCGACGGCGAGGACCAGGCGGTCGTAGCCGAGGGTGCCGGTGTCGCCCTCGGGGCCCGTGTAGTGGACGGTGCGCGCGTCGAGGTCGATCCCGTCCGCCTCGCCGAGCACCGGGCGGACGCCGTGCAGGGTGCCGGGCAGGGAGACGGTGACCCTGCGGGCCTCCAGGACGCCGGCGGCGACCTGGGGCAGCAGGGGCAGGTACAGGAAGTAGTCGGTCGGGTTCAGCAGGGTGATCTCCACCCGGTTCCGGGCCAGCCGGGCCAGGGTCCGGGCGGCCCGGTAACCGGCGAAACCGGCGCCGACGATCACCACGCGCGGTCGACTCACGGTTACGCCTCCGGCGGTGGGCTCGTGCGAGGTGTTCCGCGTATCCGGGGCCGGGGCAACCAAACGCCGGGGGCGGTCACCCGGGCGGCGGACAGGATGCCTGCGGACTCGGACGCCGGAGGGCCTGGAGCGGGCTGGTCCGGGGGTGGCTCTCCGGAAGCGGCCGTGGCGGGCCGGTCACGCGGCCTGCGCGCCCCTCGGGGCCGACGGGCCGCCGTCCGGGTGGGCCGGGCCGCCGTCGCTCGCGGAGGTTGCCGGGGCCGACCGCCCGGCCGTGGCGCGACGGGGTCCGCGTTTCGTGCCGGTACCCCCGGTTACCCGGGCCGCGATGTCCACGCCCGCTTTCCGCACGCGGAGGTGCGCCCATGCCCGAGTACGGTTACTTCCTGGCGAGCGAGGAGCACGGTCCGGCCGGGCTCGTGGAGCAGGCGCGGATGGCCGAGCAGGCCGGCTTCCGGGCGCTGTGGATCTCGGACCACTTCCACCCGTGGAACGACGCGCAGGGCCAGAGTCCCTTCGTGTGGTCGGTGATCGGCGCGCTGTCGGAGGCGGTGTCGCTACCCGTCGAGACGGCCGTGACCTGTCCCACCGTGCGGATGCACCCGGCCGTGACCGCGCACGCCGCGGCGACCAGCGCGGTGCTGACCGAGGGCCGCTTCCGGCTGGGCCTCGGCACCGGCGAGGCGCTGAACGAGCACATCCTCGGCGACCGCTGGCCCCCGGTGCACGTACGGCTGGAGATGCTGGAGGAGGCGGTGCAGGTGATGCGCCGGCTGTTCACCGGCGAGGAGGTCAACCACCGCGGCACGCACTACACCGTGGAGAACGCCCGCCTCTACACCGTCCCCGACGAGCCGGTCCCCATCGACATCTCGGGCTTCGGCCCCAAGGCGATCTCCCTCGCCTCCCGTGTGGCCGACGGCTTCGTCACGATGATGCCGCAGGAGGAGATGGTCGCCTCCTTCCGCGAGGGCGGCGGCGGGGCCAAGCTCGTCAGCGGCGGTACCAAGGTCTGCTACGGCGCCGACCGCGAGGAGTGCGTCCGTACGGTGCACCGGCTCTGGTACAACGAGCTGCTGCCCGGCGAGATGGGCCAGGTGCTGCCCTCCCCGCGCCACTTCGAGCAGCTGCACGAGCTGGTCACCGAGGACATGGTGCGGGAGAACGTGGTCTGCGGCGACGACCCGGACGAACACGCGGCCGCCCTGCGCGCCTTCGCGGACGCCGGGTTCGACCGCGTGTACGTCAACCAGATCGGCCCCGACCAGCGGGGCTTCTTCGACTTCTACCGGACGAAGGTGCTGCCCCGGCTGGCCGAGGGCTGAGCCCCGGCGGCCGGCGACCCGCCCCGGCGGTCGCCTACCGGTGCGGGTCGTCCATGTCGGCCGGAGTGCGCGGCGGATCCTTGGGGATCGGCGGGTACGGCATCCCGAGGCCGCCCGGCGGGGCGACCGGCGGGGTGCCGCCGACCACACGGTGCGGCGGGTGCGGTCCGCGCCCCGCGGAATGGGCAGCGGCACGCAGCGCGTACGCCACCGCGGCCATCAGCGCCGCGGTGATCAGCGCGGCCGCCCAGCCGGACAGCCTGATCGCCAGGGCCAGGCCGACGGCGAGGGCCACCGCGCCGCCCGCGTACAGGGCGGCGGCACCGGACGCGCCGTAGAGCACGGCGGTACGGCGCTGCTTGCGGGTCTGCTCGCGCAGTTCCTCCCGTACCGTCACGCGGGCCACCCGAGCCAGTTCCTCGACCAGCTCCTTGTCGAGATGTTCCAGATGATCCAAAGGTTCCGAACGGTTCATGTCAGGCGGGTACCCTGCGCGCACCCCGGGTAACTCCGGGGGGCCTGCGCGGCGGCCCGGTCCCAACTAGGCTCGGACGCATGGAGATTCTGGGCGCCTCGCTGCGTATCTGCGTGGCCGACATCGAGACCGCGATCCCCTTCTACGAGCGGCTGGCCGGCGGCACCGCGCAGCGTTTCGAACGCGGCGGCGTCCAGGTCGCCGCGATCGGCTCCTTCCTGCTGATGAGCGGCCCGGAGGCGGAGCTGGAGATCCTGCGCAAGGTCACCGCGACGATCGCCGTCAAGGACGTGGACGAGGTGCACCAGCTGCTCACCGGCCTCGGCGCCCGCATCCTGGTGGAGCCGGTGCCGACGCCGGTGGGCCGCAATCTGCTCGCGATGCACCCGGACGGGTCGATCTTCGAGTACGTGGACCAGCACAGCTGAGGACTCAGGCGGAGTCCGGCCGCATCCTGAAGTCGTAGCGGGCGGGCAGGGGTTCGTGGGTCAGCCGGGTCCATGCCTGGTCGAGCACGCGCGAGCCCTCCCGCAGGTCGGCGACCTCGAAGCCCGCGTCGAAGACGGCCCGCGCCTCGGCACGCCGCCCCTCGGCGAGCAGCAGCTCCGCCTCCAGCAGCCGGAACCGGCCCCGCTCCCGCACGTGCGGCGGCAGCCGTTCCCAGACGGCGCGGGCCTTTGCCGCCCGCCGCGCCCGCAGCAGCGCTTCGAGCGTCTCGCGGCCGAGCGCGGCCCGCACGGCGGTCCGGTCAGCGCCCTCGTCACCGTCCTCACGGCAGAGGTCGGCGAAGGCGTCGGCGTACCGGTCGGCGGCCCGCTCGTGGTGGCCGTCGGCCTCGTCGGCGACGGCCAGCGCGCGCAGCAGCGGCCACCGCGAGGGGGCGAGCGGCAGGGCCCGTTCCCAGCTGCGCACGGCCTGGGCGCGATCGCCCGCGTGCCACTGGGCGATGCCGAGGTGGTACTCGGCGTGGGCGGTGGCGGGGGCGGTCTCCAGCAGGTCCCGCCAGTGCCGGGCGACCAGGGTCTCCCCGGGCGGCTCCGCCCGGGGCGGCGCGGGCAGGCTGCCGGTGCGCAGCAACTCCCGCCAGGGCTCCTGGGCTTCGCCGAGGGTCGACTCGGGGAAGGGGGTGCCGGGCAGCCTCCACCCGGTACGCAGCACTTCGAGCGCGCCCCAGCCGGAGCCGGTGGCGAGGGTCTCGCCGGGTTCGGTGTCGGCGTGCCGCCGCCACGCCGAGTACGCCTCCTCGACGCGGGCACGGGGCAGCGCCGACTCCAGCCGCCCTTCGGCCCTCCGCACGGCCTGGGACCACTCCCCCGCCGGCGCGGCGTCGAGCGGGCCGTACGCCTCCAGCCAGGACACCTCGCTCTGGGCGTCCAGCCGTACGTGCTCCAGCTGGGTACGGGCGAGGCCCGCCTGGATCTCGCAGTATCCGCCGGTGCCGGGCTCGGTGAGCCACTGCTGCCAGCGGCGGCCGCCCGTCCCGTGGCCCCACACGAACAGCTTGCGGCCGCGCAGCACATCGGTGGAGGTCTGCACCAGGCCGTGCCCGTCCGCGTCCAGCGCGGCGATCCAGCGGCGCCGGCCGTCCGGGACCTCGTAGAAGTAGTCGGCGGCGTGGGGGCTGTTGAGGGGGTAGGTGCGGTCGACGCCGTCGTACGAGGGGACGGGGACCCTGCGCAGGCGCTGCTCGTAGCCGAAGTACCAGGCTTCCTCGGCCGGTGCCAGCACCCGGACCTCCTCGGGCACGGCGATGTTGGACCACCAGTACGTGGGCACCGGGTGCTCGTGCGGGTTGCGGACGCGGACGCCGACGAGGAGGAAGTCGGAGCCGTCCGGCAGCCACAGGTCGACCTGGAAGGGCAGGTCGCGCAGCCGCTCCCACTCCCACAGGCGCAGCATCTGCCCGCCGTCGGGGGCGGGGACGCGCGCGGCGTGCAGGGGTGCGCAGGAGAGGGTGGTGTGGCCGGTGGCGCCGATGTTCCACTCGATGCCGCCGGAGAACCAGGCGCCGTTGAGGGCGAAGTCGGCGGGCTGGAACACCGGGTTGCGGTAGAGGAGTTCACGGCCGGTCGGCAGATGGAACAGGGAGACGACACGGCCGCCGAGGCCGGGCAGGACGGTGGCGCGCAACCGGTCGTTCTCGATCACCAGGGCGTCGAGGGAGCGGCGTTCGCGGTTCCTGCCGTAGCCGTCGCGGACGCGGACCGGCAGCAGGCTGCGCAGCGGCGCGTACCCGAGCCCGCACGCCATGTCCCGGGGCATGCCGTCCCGGTCGCGGGCGTCGACGCGGTGGACCTCGTCGAGCGGGCGCAGCGCGGGCAGCGGGTTGTCCGGGCCCAACTCGGCGGCGGGCAGGGTCAGTACCTCATGTCGGATCCTCGTCACGATGACCATGGAACCCGGCGCACGGCGACTCGGCCAGGGGAGCCGCCGGTCAGGATTGCGCAAAGGGACGGCCCGGGGGCGGCACGGCGCGAACGGGCGGGCCGCGGCGGGGAGCGACGCACCGCGGGCGCCGGTCCGCGGGACGTCAGTCGCGCATCTCGGCGGTGAGCGCCCAGCGCTCGTGGTCCCGCCAGTCCCCGTCGATGTAGATCATCTTCGGGGAGAAGCCCTCCAGGCGGAACCCCGCGCCCCGGGCCAGCGCGACCGAAGCGGCGTTCTCCGGCTGGACGTTGATCTCCAGGCGGTGCAGTCCGAGCGGACCGAAGGCGTACCCGATCACCAGGTCCAGCCCCTCGCGCATCAGGCCCCGCCCGGCCGCGTGCGCGAACGCGCCGTAGCCGAGGGCGCCGCACCGGAACCCGCCCCGGACGATGTTGTTGATGTTGATGAACCCGGCGATGCCACCGCCGTCGCGCTCGCACACCAGGAAGCCGGCCTTCGCCGGGTCCTCGATCAGCCGCCCGGCGTACTCGGCGTACGCGTCCTCGGTGTCCGGCGGGAACAGCCACGGCCGGTGCAGGTCCTTGCTCTCGCGGGCCCGCGCGGTGAACTCGGGGCCGTCTTCCGGCGTGAAGGGGCGGATGCCCACGCGAGGGCCTTCGGCGAGGTAACGGGAGGCGGTGTGCGGCATTCGGCCAGCTTACGCGGCCAGGCCCGGGATCAGCGCAGCGCGGGCTCCGCCAGCGTCAGCGTCCCCGCGTCCGCGTCCAGCTCCGCCGCGACCCCGAAGGGGACCGTCAGCGCGCCCTCGCAGTGCCCGAACCCCATCTCCTCCAGGACCGGCACCCCGAGGCCGCCGAGCCGGTCCGCGAGGACGGCGCGCACCTCCTCGTACGGGCCGCAGCGCTCCCAGGACCCGAGCCCGATCCCGGCGACTCCGTCGAGCCAGCCGGAGCGCAGCAGCTGGGTGAGCAGCCGGTCGATGCGGTAGGGCAGTTCGGTGACGTCCTCGATCATGAGCAGTCCGCCGCGGGCGCCGGGGCGGGCGAGCGGGGTGCCGAGATCGGCGGCGAGCCCGCCGAGATAGCCGCCGAGGGTCACCCCGCGGGCCCGGCCGGGCACCAGGGCCGTACCGGCCGTGGTGAGGGTCCGTACCGTCTCGGGCGCGAACAAGGTGGCCTTCAGGTGCTCCTGCGCCCGCACGCTCTTGATGAAGTCGATGCCGGCGGCGACCGGCCCGTACAGGGTGACCAGGTCCAGCCGGGTGGCGAACGCCTGGTGCAGGTGGGTGACGTCGCTGAACCCGACGAAGACCTTCGGCCCGGCCGCGCGCATCGCCTCCCAGTCGACCAGGTCGGCCATGCGCTGGGCGCCGTAGCCGCCGCGGGCGCACAGCACCGCGGCCACCGACGGGTCGCACCAGGCGCGCTGGAGATCGGCGGCCCGGTCGGCGTCGCGGCCCGCGAGGTAGCCCAGCTCACCGTGCCGGTCGAGGACATGGGGCATGACGACGGGGTCGAGGTCCCAGCCGCGCAGCACGTCGAGGCCGGCCTGGACGCGCTCCTCGGGCACGGGTCCGCTGGGGGCGACGACGGCCACCCGGGCGCCCGGGGCCAGCCGCGGCGGGCGGGTGAGGGGCTTCATCGGCGCAGCTCCAGTCGGGGGAGGTCGGGCACGTCCAGCTTGAAGACCTGGGCGTACAGGGAGAGTTCGGCTTCCAGGGCGCGGATCACGGTGTCCGCCCTGCGGAAGCCGTGGCCCTCCCCCTCGAAGGTGAGGTAGGCGTGCGGGACGCCCCTGCCCTGGACGCGGGCGAGGAACTCCTCGCACTGGGCGGGCGGGCAGATGACGTCGTCCAGCCCCTGGAGCATCAGGAACGGCGCGGTGAGCCGGTCGGCGTGGCTCGCGGGCGAGCGCTCGGTGTACCGGGTCGGCACGTCGGTGAACCGGCCGATCAGGTATTCCATGTAGCGCGACTCGAAGTCGTGGGTGCCGCCGGAGGCCCAGCTGGTCAGGTCCAGGACCGGGTAGAGGATGGTGCCGCAGGCGTAGACGTTCGTGCCGGTGAGGGAGGCCGCGGTGGTCCAGCCGCCCGCGCTGCCGCCCCGGATCGCGAGCCGCCCGGGGTCCGCGGTGCCCTCCTCGGCGAGCGCGCGGGCGACGGCCGCGCAGTCCTCCACGTCGACCACGCCCCACTGCTCGCGCAGCCGCTCACGGTAGGCGCGGCCGTACCCGGTCGAGCCGCCGTAGTTGACCTCGGCGACGCCGATGCCCCGGGAGGTGAAGTAGGCGATCTCCAGGTCGAGGACGAGCGGCACCCTGCTGGTGGGGCCGCCGTGCGCCCAGATGACGTAGGGCGGCAGCTCGCCGTCGGGCGCGGCGTGCCCGGGGTGGTGCGGCGGGAAGACCTGTGCGTGCACCTCGCGGCCGTCGGGCCCGGTGAAGACGCGGATCTGCGGCTCGGGGTAGTAGGCGGGGTCCACCGGGTCCCGGTGGCGGGCGCCGACGGCGCGGGCACGGCCCGTGGTGGTGTCCAGCTCGACCACCTCGTAGGCGGTGCGCGGGCTGGCGCCGACGGCGGCGACCCGGCCGCCGTGCACGGCGAGGCTCGGGGCGAACTCGGTCCACGGCCCGGCCGCGTCCACGATCTCCCCGGACTCCGGGTCCAGGATGCCGAGCAGGGTCGAGCCCTTGCCGTGCACGACCGCGATCAGCCCGCTGTCGAGCGGCGCGAACCAGCGCAGGCCCAGCTGCCACAGGGGGCCGCCGAACTCCTCCTCGCGGGGGCACAGCGGGACGCCGTCGCGGTGGAGGTTCCACCAGCCGCCGCGGTCGCTGGAGTACAGGAGCCTGCCGTCCGCCGTCCACTCCACCTGCGCGACGGCCTCGTCCACTCCGCCGGCGACGGTGTGCGCGTCGTGCAGGAGGCCGTCCTCGCCGACCTCCGCGACCCGCAGTTCGGTGCCCTCCCAGGGCATCCGCGGGTGGTCCCAGGCGAGCCAGGCGGCGCGTCGGCCGTCCGGGGAGAGCCGGGGCCCGGTGACGAACCGGTGCCGCTCCTCGGTGAGTTCGCGCACCGCGCTCCGGGCCTCGGCGGCCGAGCCGTCCAACGGCACGGCGGCGAGGACGCGCCGCACGTCGCCGGGCTCGTCGCCGGTGAACTCCTCCAGGACGCACCACACTTCGCCCCGTGCGAGGTCGATGTGCGGTTCCGCCCAGCGCAGTCCGCCGCCGACCGGGGAGAGGGGGGTGAGCGGGCGGGGTTCGCCGCCGGGCTCGTACCGGTAGAGGCGCTGGTCGGCGAAGTGTGCGAACACCACGAGAGGAGCGGCGCCCTCGGCGACGGCGGTCCAGGGCCGGCCGCCGTACTCGATGACGCGGGTGCGCACGTTCCACGGCGCGGGCAGCAGTGACTCCTCGGTGCCGTCGGCGCGGCGCCGTATCAGCGCGCGGCGGCCGCCCTCGCCGGGGCGGGGTTCCGTCCACCAGGTCTCGTCCCCGACGAAGCCCACCCAGTCGGGCCGGCCGTCGTGGGCGGCGGCGAGTTCCGCGTCGATGGGTGACGGCCAGGTGCCGTACGGCGTCTTGAGCATGGTGTGGTCCTCCCCCGGTGTCGTCTAGGCCGTGCGCAGGAAGCGGTCGAGGACGCGGACGCCGAAGTGCAGCGCCTCGACGGGCACCCGTTCGTCCACGCCGTGGAACAACGCCTGGTAGTCGAAGCCCTCGGGCAGTCTCAGCGGGGCGAATCCGTAACCGGTGATGCCCAGCCGGGAGAACTGCTTGGCGTCGGTGCCGCCGGACATGCAGTACGGCACGACGTGCCCTTCGGGCGCGAACTCCTTCACGGCGTCCCGCATCCGCCCGAACAGCGGCGCGTCCACCGGAGCTTGGAGGGCGACCTCGCGGTGGGCGAACTCCCAGTCGACGTCCGGGCCGGTGAGCCGGTCGAGGGTCGCGGCGAACTCCTCCTCGCCGCCCGGCAGATAGCGTCCGTCCACATGGGCGACGGCCTCGCCCGGGACGACGTTCACCTTGTAACCGGCGTCCAGCATGGTCGGGTTGGCGCTGTTGCGGACCGTGGCCTCGACCAGCTCGGCCGCGGGGCCCAGCTTCTCCAGCAGCCGGTCCACGTCGCGGAAGTCGGGGTCGATGCCGTACAGCGCGGCCAGTTCGGTGAGCGCGGCGTGCACGGTCGGGGTGAGCCGCAGCGGCCACTCGTGCTCGCCGATGCGGGTCACGGCGGCGGCGAGCCGGGTGACCGCGTTCTCGTTGTTCACCTTGGAGCCGTGCCCGGCGCGGCCGCGCGCGGTGAGCCTGAGCCAGCCGGTGCCGCGCTCCCCTGCCGCGATCGGGTAGATCTGCCGCCCGGCCCCGTCGTGGAAGGTGAAGGCGCCGGACTCGCTGATGCCCTCGGTGCAGCCCTCGAACAGCTCGGCGTGTTCGTCGGCGAGGAACCCGGAGCCGTCCTCGGCGCTGGCCTCCTCGTCGGCGGTGAACGCGATGACCAGATCGCGGCGGGGCCGCACGCCCTCGCGGGCCCAGGAGCGGACGACCGCGAGGATCATCGCGTCCATGTTCTTCATGTCGACGGCGCCGCGCCCCCAGACCACCCCGTCCCGGATCTCCCCGGAGAAGGGGTGCACGCTCCACTCGGCCGCCTCCGCCGGCACCACGTCGAGGTGACCGTGGACGAGCAGGGCGTCGGCGCCCGGGTCGGTGCCCTCGATCCGGGCGACCACGTTGGTGCGGCCCCCGGTGCGCTCCAGCATCAGCGGTTCGAGCCCCGCGCCGGCCAGCCGCTCGGCCGCGTACTCGGCGGCGGGCCGCTCCCGGCAGTCGCCGCCGCCCCGGTTGGTGGTGTCGAGCCGGATCAGCCCCGAGGTGAACTCCACGACCTCGTCGAGGGCTTGCACGTCAGCCATACTGCTCCTCCACGGCGGCGGAGGCGATCGTGGTGACCGCCTTGAACGTCCGGATGCCCTCGTACATGGTGGCGCTGGTGTACGCCACCTTGCGTTCGCCGACGCGCGCGACGCCCGGGACCACGGTCGCGGCCATCGCCAGGTGCTCGGCGTCGAACTCCACGGCCACGGTGAACGGCCCGGCCTCGACGGGCTCGTGGCGCACGGCGAGTCGCGCGGCCTCCTTGGCGGCGGCGCGGATGGCGGCCGCGGTGCGGGCCGGGGTGCGGCACACGGCCGCGTACCGTGACACGTGGTCCTTGACCGCGACCTTCAGCGCCTCGGGCGCGTAGCCGAGCGCGTCCTCGCAGGCCACGTCGTCGCCCGTGACGAGGACGACGGGGACGCCGTACTCGGCGACGACGTGCGCGTTGAGCAGACCCTCGCTGGCGCGGACGTCGTCGATCCAGACGCCGGTGATCTGGTTGGCGAGGTAGGTGTGGGCCAGTACGCCCTCCATGCCCGCGCCGGCGTGGTAGCCGATGAAGGCGATCCCGTCGACGTCCCCGTGCTGGACGCCCTCCACCATGGACAGCGCCTTGTGCCGCCCGGTGAGCATCTCCACCCGCTCGTCCAGCTGTTCGAGCAGCAGGTTGCGCATGGTCCAGTGGGCCTCGTTGACGAGCACCTCGTCGGCGCCGCCGTCGAAGAAGCCCTGTACGGCGGCGTTCACGTCCGAGGTGAACATCCCTCGGCACCGCTCCCACTGCGGCGTCCCCGGCAACACGTCCGCCGGCCAGGTGACGCCCGTGGCCCCCTCCATGTCGGCACTGATGAGGATCTTCATGGGGCGTCACGTTACGCGCTGCGGGGTCGCCGGACCACCAGAAGTCACTCGGCGCCGTGGTGACATCCCCGATTCCGCACAAGTCGTGACCGAGGGAGCGCGGGCTCGACCACTCCCCCTGGTGAACCCAGACGTTCACCCGGCTGCTGCCGGGCACGGCGACCACGCCGCCTCCGCCGGCGCGGGCGACCCGCGCGTAGCGCGGCTCGGCCCGTTCTCCGTGCGCGTCTCCCCCAGCCGTCGGCGGACTGCTCCACGGCCCCAGCGGCCGGGGGCCGGACGAGGCCGCCCGCGCCCGCCCCCCGCCCACCGGTGCGCGGGACGGCGCCGTCGGCCGCCCCGCGCACCCCCGTGCCGCTACCTCCCCGCGAGTACGAACCAGCGCGCGGGCAGGTCGATCCGGGTGCCGTCGGTGAGGTGTTCGGTCTGCGGCAGGACGGTGTCGCCCTCGGCGAGGACGGCCAGACCGGCCTCGCCGAGCAGGCGCGGGATCTCGCCCTCGTCGGCGTCGGCG
The DNA here is from genome assembly GCF_030269125.1 of Streptomyces hygroscopicus subsp. hygroscopicus. Classification (GTDB taxonomy): domain Bacteria; phylum Actinomycetota; class Actinomycetes; order Streptomycetales; family Streptomycetaceae; genus Streptomyces; species Streptomyces hygroscopicus_C. The sequence goes on from NZ_BSSM01000001.1 coordinate 405,906, forward strand.
GGCTTGAGGTGGTGGTGGAAGACCCGCTGGAGCTTGGGCGGCGGCCCGGACGGCTCGGCCGCGGCGCGCTTGAGGACGTCCCGGGAGGCGGGGGTGAGTTCCACGACGAAGGCGCGGCCCGCGCTGCCGAGGAGCGTGGCGACGGCGGCGGCGACCGCGGAGCGCGCGGCGGGCTCGCTCTGGTGGATGACCGCCCGCATGTAGACGTTGCAGTCGCCGAGCCGTTCGTGCAGGGCCTTCACCGCGTCGCCGTCGGTCAGGTCCAGTTGCTCGAACTCCACGGGCGCGTCGCCCGCGGCACGGCGGGCGTGCTCGACGGCCGCGTGCGAGAGGTCGACGCCGACGGCGCGGGCGAACCGGGTGGCCAGGTAGCGGGTCTGGGTCCCGTTGCCGCAGCCCAGGTCGACTATGGTGCGGGCCGGGTCGGCGTGCGGCAGGAGCAGCGCGGAGTGCGGCTCGGCGGCCAGCGAGGGGTCCGAGTCCCAGATCGCCTCGCCGGGAGCGTCGGAGGTCTGGCTCCAGTAACTCTCCCAGTTGCCACGGTAGTTGTCGGAAACGTTCATGCACTCTCCCACGATCGGTTGCCGTGATCGGGATATCGTGCGGGCCCGGGTGCGGGCAAGGGCCGGGCGGCCGTCTTCGCCGGGTGTCGGCGTCACCCCCGGTTCAGCGGCTCCCCGTGACCGGCTGTTCGAACCAGACCGTCTTACGGTGCCCGGTGGCGCTCGCGCCCCATTCCCGGGCGAGCCTGCTGACCACGCGCAGCCCGCGGCCGTACTCGTCCCGGGGACCGGCGGCGATCATCGCGGGCAGGGCGGGTTCGTCGTCGGTGACCTCGAACAGCAGCGCGTCGGTGCGCACCACCCGCAGCCCGACCCGGTCGCCCTCGGCGTGCTGCACGGCGTTGGAGACGACCTCGCTCACCAGCAGTTCCGCGGTCTCCACCGTCTGCGGCAGGCCCCAGGCGAGGAGTTGCTCGCGGACCAGGCGGCGGGCCCTGCCCACCTCGCGGGGCTCGTTGCGGAGCCACCATTCGGCGACGTGTTCGGCGGGTATGCCGTTGAGGCGGGCCATGAGCAGGGCGACGTCGTCCTTGCGGCCGCCGCGGGTGTTGAGGGCGCGGATGATGGTGTCGCAGGCGGCGTCCATGGAGGCGGCGGGGTGCGCGGCGGACTCGCAGAGCGCGGCGAGCCCCTCGCCGATGTCCGAGCCGCGCACCTCGACCAGGCCGTCGGTGCACAGCACCAGCCGGTCCCCGGGCGCGACCCGGATCCGGGCGGCCTCGAAGGGGACGCCGCCGACACCGATGGGCGCGCCGGTGGGCAGGTCGAGGAGTTCGCTGCTGCCGTCCTCGGCGCGCACCACCACCGGCGGGATGTGTCCGGCGTTGGCCAGGGTGACCTCGCCGCGGATCGGGTCGTAGACCGCGTAGAGACACGTGGCGAGGTAGTTGTCGCCGAGCCGGCGGGCCAGGTCGTCCAGATTGCGCAGCAGCTGCACCGGCGGGGTCTCCATCGCGGCCATGGTCTGCACGGCGGTGCGCAACTGGCCCATCATCGCGGCCGAGTTGAGGCCGTGGCCCATGACGTCACCGACGACGAGGGCGGTGCGGGAGCCGGGCAGCTTGATGGTGTCGAACCAGTCGCCGCCGATCCGTCCGAGCCGGGTGCCGGGCAGATAGCGGGTGGCGACGTCGCAGCCCGCCATCCGCGGGGTGACCTGCGGGAGCATGCTGTCCTGGAGGGTGTCGGCGACGTTCTCCTGGTACGTGTACATGCGCGCGTTGTCGAGCACGAGGCCCGCGCGGGCGGCGAGTTCGGCGCCGGTGGTGCGGTCCATGTCGTCGAACTCGGGCCGGTCGGGGCGGCGCATCAGCACCATGAAACCGAGGACGACGTTGCGCGCCTTGAGCGGCACGATCAGCAGGGAGCGACCGCCGATCAGCGGTCTGAGGTCGCGCTTCTCGAACTCGCCGGAGATGCGCTCGGACAGGTCCTCGGTGACCTTCGGGATGAGCACCGGCTCGCCGGTGACCATGCACTGGTAGAACGGGGTGTGTTCGGGGAAGGCGAAGGCCTCGCCGGCCGGCACGGTGTCGTCCCAGCGACCCGGTTCGTCGTTGTGTTCCACCCAGACGCGGAACATGACGGTGCTGGCGTCGGGCGGGCCGTCCGGGAAACCCTCGCCCGCGAGGACGGCCGCGCGCAGATGGGTGCCGGCGAAGTCGGCGAAGCGGGGCACGGCGGCGCTGGTGACCTCGCGGATGGTCTCACCGAGGTCGAGGGAGGAGCCGATGCGGGAGCTGACCTCGTTGAGGAATTCCAGGCGCTCGCGGACGGCGGCGTACTCGAGGTCCTGTTCGGCGCCGGCCGGGGCGCCCGTCACGAGGGGCGTGCGCTGTCGCGGTACGCGAACGGCCTCGACGGGGACGCGGCCGGGTCGGCGGGGCACGCCCCAGTACGGGGTCACCGGGACCCGTTCGAACCGGCTGAACTCCAGGACGGGGTAGCCGAGGTCGAGGACCTGGGAGACGATGCGGCCGCTGAGGCCCGGACCCATGCTGGGCAGGATCTCCGGCAGCCGCCGTTCGAGTTCGTCGAAGGCGGGCAGTTCGGTGTGGCGGGCGAAGCCGGGCGCGATGCGTTCGGCGGTCTCGTCGTCGTCACCGCGTTCCTCGCGCAGCCGGGTGGCGTCGGCGGCGAGCACCAGCAGCCGGGCGGGGCCGGGGCCGACCAACGGGTAGGCCCACCAGAGCACGTCGAGCCGCTCGCGGTCGGGGTCCGGCGCGCGGTCGGCCGCGTGCGGCTCGCCGTCGGTCTCCCGGTGCCGGGGCGTGAAGAGGCGGGCGCGGCCGGCCGTGGCGAAGGAGGTCTGCCCGCCGAGGGACGCCTCCAGGGCGGGGCCCAGGTCGTCGGCGGCCGAACCCCCGTACTCCGCCTCGCCGTCCGGGCGCCCGTCGTAGGACTCGTACGCCGCGTGCGCGTCCGGTGCCGGACCGCCCCGGAGCTGGTCCGGGAGCGCGCCGGAGACCGGCAGCAGATCGCCCGCCGGGCGTCCGACGGCGTCCTCGCGGGCCACGCCGAACAGACGCCGTGCACCGCTGCTCCAGTGGGACACCATGCCGTCGCGGCCCACGACGATCACGGCAAGCGGAATACGGCCCGCCTCGGTGTCGCCGACGCCGCGCCCGGGAGCCGTGTCCCGCTCGCTGCCACGGTCCATGACCCAGGCCCCTTCTCCCCACGGCTGTTCGCAAACGATCTGTGCCGCCCGCCACTACCGTACGGCGGCGGCCGGTCGCGATGTGTGGCAATACGGGAATTGGTTTCACATGATCGCACCGGCCGGTGGACCGGCACCCCGGCCTGCGCCGCCTCAGTCCTCGTGCCCCAGCTGGAGATCCCTTTCCGTGCGGCCACCCCCCGCGACCTGCAGGACCGTGGCGACCGGCGGGTAACCCGCGGCGATGACCGTGTACTCGCCGGAGGACAGATCCACGAACCGGAAGGCGCCGTCCGCCCCCGTGGTGAGGGTGTCCACGACGTTGCCCGCGGCATCCAGAAGCGTGACACGGGCGTCCTCCACGGGCCGCCCCCCGCTCGCCCGCACGACGCCCCGCAGCACGGCCCCGCCCGCGAGTTCGACGTCCTGCCGGGTCTCCCGGGACGCCTGCACGCTGACCGGAAGGGCGGCCGGGCGGAAGGCGGGGGCGCTGGCGGCGAGGGTGTACTCGCCCGCGACCAGCTCGGTGATGACGTAGCCGCCCTCGCGGCCGCTGCGGGTGGTGGCGACGACCTCGCCGTGCACGTTGGTGAGTGTGACGGTCGCGTCCCGCACCGGGCTGCCGTCGGCGGTGAGCACGCTGCCCGCGAGGCGTCCGGCGCCGCCGAGGACGACGTCGAGTTCGACGGGCCGCTCCCCGACGGTGACGGAGACGGCCTGCGGCTGATGGCCGCCGGCGGCGGCGATCAGGACGTACGACCCGGAGCCGGGCGTGCTCAGCGCGTACCGCCCGTCGTCGCCGCTCGCGCCCCGGCCGATCTGCCGGCCGGTGACGTCGATGAGGGTGAGCGCGGCGCGGGGCACCACGGAGCCGTCGGTGTGCTGCACCGTGCCGCACACCGGGATTCCGGCGGCGTACGGCGCGCGGGGCGAGGTCGGGGTCGCCCCGGCCGAGGGCCGGGGGCGGGCTTGCGGGACGGAGACGTTGAGGCTGTCGGGGTCGGATTCGGTGGTGTGGTGGGACACCAGTGGTTTCTCCTTGAGGAAGAAGGCGACGAGGAGGCCGAGGACGAGCACCGGGACGAGGTACAGGAAGACCCGGGGCATGGCGTCGGCGTACGCGCGGACGTAGGCGTCGCGCAGGGCCGGGGGCAGGGCGTGGACGAGCTGCGGGGTGAGGGACTCGGGGTCGGGCAGCCGGGCACCGGCGCCCGGGGGCACTTCCCGGCGCAGGGCGTGGGCGAGCCGGTTGGCGAAGAGGGTGCCGAAGACGGCGGCGCCCACGCTGCCGCCGATCTGCCGGAAGTAGTTGGTGGCACTGGTGGCGGTGCCGAGGTCGGCGGGGCGCGCCGAGTTCTGCACGGCGAGGACGAGCACGGGCATCACCATGCCGATGCCCGCGCCGAGCACCGCCATCCAGATGCTGTACTCCAGCCGCGAGGTGCCGGCGTCGAGGCGGGACAGCAGCCACATGCCGGCGACGGAGACGGCGCTGCCGAGCACGGGGTAGAGCTTGTAGCGGCCGGTGTGGGTGATGAGCTGGCCGGACAGCAGGGAGGCCACGACGATGCCCGCCGTCATGGGCAGCATCAGCAGCCCGGAGCCGGTGGCGCTGGCCCCGTCGACCATCTGCAGGAAGGTGGGCAGATAGCTGGCGGCGCCGAACAGGGCGACACCGACGACGAGGCCGACCAGACCGGTGACGTTGAAGACGGAGTCGCGGAACAGCCGCAGCGGGATGACGGGCTCGGCGGCGAATCGCTCGGCGACGAGGAAGAGCGCGGTGGCGAGGAGCGCGCCCGCGCCGAGGCCGAGGATCTGCGGAGAGTCCCACGCGTACTCGGTGCCGCCCCAACTGGTCAGCAGCACCAGACAGGTCGAGGCCGCGGCGAGCAGCAGGGCGCCCGACACGTCGAGGCGGCCGCGCACCTCCGGCTTCGGCAGCTTGAGCACGGTGGCGACGACGGCGAACGTCACCAGTCCGAAGGGGACGTTGACGTAGAAGCACCAGCGCCAGGAGAGGTGGTCGGTGAAGTAGCCGCCGAGCAGGGGACCCGCGACGGAGGCGACTCCGAAGGCGGCGCCGATCAGGCCCATGTAGCGGCCGCGCTGCCGGGGCGGCACGATGTCCGCGATGATCGCCTGCACACCGATCATGAGTCCGCCCGCGCCGACGCCCTGGAGGGCGCGGAAGGCGATCAACTGGTCCATGTCGCCCGCGCGTCCGGCGAGCGCGGAGCCGAGGACGAAGACCGCGATGGCGAAGAGGAAGACGCCCTTGCGGCCGACGAGGTCGCCGAGCTTGCCGTACAACGGCAGGCCGATGGTGGAGGTCAGCAGATAGGCGGTGATCGCCCAGGACATCCGGTCCAGGCCGTGGAGTTCGCCGACCACCTTGGGCAGGGCGGTGGCGACGATCATCTGGTCGAGGGCGGCCAGCAGCATGGCCAGCATCAGCCCGAGGAAGACCAGCCGCACCCGGCGAGGGCTCAGGGAGGGGGCGGGCCGCGCGGCCGCGGGGGCGGCCGCCGCGCGCTCCGCCGCGGTTTCCTCACCGGCGGCCGCGTCGGGCGCTTTCCGGGCAGTCGGGAGCACGAGAGTGTCGTGATCCACCGGAGTCGTCCCGCCCACGTGCCGCTCCCCTCGTCGCCGTCTTCGCGGCTGCCGTACCCGTGCAATTCCTCGCGCGAGGCGACAACTACGAACAACTGCGGTGAGTTACGGGGCGGTTCCCGGTGGGCGGGACTTCCACTCGAACCGGTGAAGGGAGGCAACGTCCCTTCGCCGTCCGGTGGTTGGGACTACTTCTCGACCTCGGTGGCGAGGCGGGCGAGTACGGCGTCGTAGATGCGGCCGAGGCCCTTGGGGGCGAAGGTCCGCTCGAAGAAGCCGCCGATGCCGCCGGCCCCCTTCCAGGTGGTCGTGACGACGACCCGCGCCCTGCCCTCACCGGCGGGGGTGACCCGCCAGGTGGTGACCATGGAGGAGTTGCGGTCCTTCTCGACCAGTTCGCCGTCGGTGGGCTCGCTGACCTCCAGCAGGCAGTCGCGCACCCGCTTGCTGGTGGCCTGGAGCTTCCAGTGGACGAGGGTGCCCTCGCCGTCGCCGCCCTCGCGCACCTCGTACTCGCTGAACTGCTCGGGCAGCAGCTTCTGCCGGGTGCCACGGTAGTCGGCGAGGGCGTCGAGCACCTTCTCCGCGTCCGCCGCGACGACCCGCTCCGTAGTGGCCTCGACCTGCGCCATTGCGTTCCTCCAGGACCTGATTGCTCGGGGTTGGGAAAAGCCAACCACCCCGGGTCCCGGCCGCCCAAATCGGGGGGCGCGTCGGCGCGCGTTCCGGGACGCGCGCGATTACGGGAACAGTTGTTCGATTATGTCGGGCGAGCGCCATCGAGGAGGGGTCATGCGCTGGGACAACCTCACCGACGGGCCCGTCGAACACGGCCGGGCCCCCGACGCCGCGCCCTGTTCGGGGCGGACGCCGTGACCACCCGTACGCGCGATCCTCGCGGAATCGCGTCATGCGTTCCCGGCCGGGCGTGTGGGGCCGCTCGGCTTCGGCGGTGGTCTGGAGTTCCCCTCGCGTCGCCTGCCGCAGGTGGAGAACCACGGCACCCCGCTCTGGACAACGGCCGTAAGACTCCTCGCGTCAGCATGCCTGCAGACGGCCGGTGCCTCCTGCGACCACGAGATGCCGCCGCAGTGGGCCAGGACCGACGACGCCGCCCCACAGCCGGCCACCGTGACCACGTCGTACGCGAGCCCTGGGACGCTCGCCCGGCGCGTCGCGAGGGGCACGCCGAACCACACCCGGACCGGCCGCGCCTCCCCGGCGGACATCGCGCACTCCGCGCGCACGACGCCGGTGGATGCCGCGAGCCGGGCCGTCTCCGCTGTGAGACGGGCCCCGGCCGGGGTCGCTCTCAGGTCGCCTTGAACTCTCCTTCGAGGAGCCAGAGAATGATGTCGTTCTGGTCGAGTTCGGTCGGCAGTGGACGATTCCATCGATGGGTCTCCGCGGCCACGTGCGTGAGACCCGTGAGCTCCCATCGCTGATCCGCCAGCCAAGTGGCGGGAGAAGACGTGGGACCGGTGTCGAACTGTTCCATGGCAAGCGCCCAGGAGGCCTGTTCCTGTTCGTCCTTCGAACCACTTCGCATGTCCTCGACCCGCGGTTGCCGACTGTAGTACTCCGTGACCAGTCGACTGCCCGGTGCCGACAGCGAGCCCACCGTTTTCAACAGCTGGGAGCAGTCGCTGTCAGAGAGGTACATCAACAAGCCCTCCACTATCCACACGGTCGCTTTTTCCGGGTCGAAGCCCGCAGCGAGCAGCGGCCCGGTCCACTCCTCGCGCAGGTCGACCGCGATCGGGACGCGGCGGCAGGACGCCTGCGCCTGCTCCCGGTCGAGCACGCGTTGCTTGTAGTCCAGAACGGCGTCCTGGTCCAGTTCGAAAACCGTGGTGTCGTCGGGCAGATCAAGCCTGTACGCGCGGCTGTCCAGTCCCGCCGCGAGAAGAACGACCTGCCGGCAGCCGGACGCGACAGCATGCGTGAGGCGCTGGTCGTAGAACGGTGTCCGCATCGCGATGTAGGTGCAGTAGAAGTGCCACATCCCGGTTGCGTGGTCGCCGTTCGCCGGCCCGAGGCGGGGCCTTTCAGCGTCGGGCGTGCTCGTCTCAGCCGCTCCGGAAGCGAACACGGCCCCCAGCGGATCGTTGAAGAGGCGGTCCGGCCGTTCGGATTCGACCGACCGGCAATACGCGGTGAGCAGTGCGGTCCATCCGATTCCACTGGGCGGTTTGATGTCGGACACAATTTCGTCCTCTCTGTGCGGTATTCGACGCAAGCGATGTCGGGGACGCTGCGCGCCTTGGAAGAAGGGTGGAGAATCCGTGGACGGTACTCAGGCTGTCCGAAGGTCGGTCCGTCCTGAAGCCGCCCATGCGCGCGGGTCCCTGCACGGGCCACATCGGCTACGTCGGGAGCTGCAGAAGTTGCCGAAGGCTCAGCTGCATGGAAATGGCGTGGTCGAAGAGGTAGAAGTGGTCTCCTGGGTACTCCGTGACGCCGACGAAGTTCGAGGTGCGATCGGCCCACACCCCCATCGCGCTCGCGGCGACGAGCGGGTCCGACCGGCCGGCGAACGCGACCACCGGACAGGAGACCTGCGCACCGTCGTCCAAGTAGTCGGCCGCCGCCCCGAAATCAGCGCGCAGCGCCGGCAGCGCCGTTCTCAGGAGCTCTTCAGCCAGTACGGACCCCGTAGGCAACAGCCCCAACTCCTTGACCGCCACGATGAGTTCGTCATCGGACATCTCCGGTACCGCCCGCTGCTTCGCCAGTATGTCCTCGCCGGGCACCCAGCCGGAGACGGCCAGCACGGAGGGCGCCGTCATGCCCTCCTTCTCGAACTGAACGGCAAGCCGATACGCCAGAAGCGCGCCGAAGCTGTGTCCGAACAACGCGTAGGGACGGCCGTCCAGTTCGGCTTCCAGCGCCTCGCCTATGCGCGCCAGCAGCAGCGGGAGCCGGGTGAGGGGCGCCTCGTCCCCACGTCCCCACCGGCCCGGCAGATGGAGCACGCGCGGCTCGACGGTGGCAGGCACCGTCGCCGCCCACTCCCGGTACATCGCGCCAGTTCCGCCGGCGTGCGGGAAGAGGAACAACTGGACGTCCGCGTCGTCGTCAGGGGCGCGGCCTGAGGGCGGAAACCATTCACCGGGTTGCGAGGGTGCGTGTGACATGTGGCCTCGGTCTGCGTCGTCGTGAGGGGGCGTTTGTCTGCGGCGTGCGGTTCCTCGATGCGCCGTCACGCCTTCCCGTAGGCAGCGGACACGGCAGTGGGCGGGAACGGCAGCCGGTCGTCGTAGCCCGGCGACGCGGCGCAGCACTGCGTGGGTGCCGCTGTCACCGAGCCGAAGCGGAGGTCCGTCGGTTCGCCGCGGCTTGGGCAACCGGCCCGGCATCCGGGCGCTCACGTGCTTCCCGGCGAACGCGGCGTCCGATGCGGTGCCGCGCCACGCCTGCCGCCGAAGGGCCGAGGTCTCGTCCGCCTCGAAACTGCCGGATTGCGGGTCGGCCTACGAGGCATCAGCGGGCCTCAGCACAGAACGTTGTCCAGCCATCGTTCGAGCAGGGCCCTCTCACCGGTCACCGTCACGGAGGACCCCGCCTCGGGAATCCGGCGCTTGAGCAGCAGAAGGAGATCCGAAGCCGTTCCGCGGACAACCACGTCATCGCCGTCACCCGGTCGCCAGGCGGAGGTGGCCGGTCCTTGGGGAGTGCACACCGCCAGCCACCCTTCGTGACCGTCCACGTCCGTGGGCTGGAAGCGCAGTCGCTCGCCGTTGCCCTTCATGTTCGCCAACCGGGGGTCGAGGAACGGCGCCGCGGCAGGTTCACGGACATAAGCGAGCCACTGGTCGATGCTGTCGACCGCGAGATCGGTGTCGATGCGGAACTCCCGGGCGGCGAGCACTTCCGCGTCCGCCCGATGCAGCGATGTCTCGAGCAACGCCCAGCGGGCCCAGGTCCTCGCGCGCGGAGGGCAGAACTCCCGCCAGACGGCCGTGTCCGGTCCGGCCTCAAGGAGCGCGGAGGTCAGCCTCCGGGCCCCGTCGGTGATCCACTGCGACAGACGCCTTCGATCCACCGGATCGCCGAAGCTGTCGAGCGCGCGGAGCGTCAGCTGGTGGATCTGCTCGCTCCAGTCGCCGGAGAGGTCGCCGTCACCGCCACCGATCTCCAGCAGCGACACCCTCTGGGTGGCCCGGGTCTCGACAATGACCGCCGCCCACTCCTGGGCCTGGTGCACGTGCACCATGAGCTGACCGGCGGTCCATCCGGGGCAGGTCGGCACCGATTGCTCCAGGGGCACACCGTCCAGGGCGGCCACGAAGCTTTCGGTCTCCGAGAACACGCCCTCACACAGGCGTTTGAAGTCGATCGAGGACACTGAATGCCTCCCCACTTACGCACCGCCGAGTCGCGACGCTGGCTTTTGATCGTGATGACGTCATGTCGCTCCCGCACCACCGGTGCGGATACCGACTTGAGGGCGAGACTCCCGGAATCGCGGGACCGGACGAGGGCCCCTGGTGCACAGCCGGACCGCAGGCCGGCGGAGCGGCTGGTGAAACGCTGGGACAGGCGCGCCCCGCGGTTCGTGCGCGGCACGGGCGAACAGAACCTCGGTGGGCGTGCCCAGACGGGCAGGGCGTGGGGACACGCGTCGAAGAGATCCTCCCCGGGCCCGGCCGCCGCAGCTCGCCGTCGCGCTCGAAGCAGGAAGCCTCACCGTCCCGCCGCTCCGCTGCGCCGCTCTCGCAGCGCCCGTGCTGTGCGGGAGCACCCGTGCGGCCCGCGTCAGCCGCGAGTGCGGGGACGCCGCTGGGCGGCACTTCCCCCTCGATCACGCGGATGTCGGGCAGCCCGTCGTCCAGTCGTGAGTACGGCGGCACCCGGTACTGCCCGCACCCCGAGTCCGTCGGCACGGCCGGTCCCTCACGGAGCACGACGCCGTCGACGGTCACCCGGCCCGAGCAGGGGGTGAACGAGGCGGCGGTCTCAGCACGGGCCGGCGCACAGCGAGCCGTGCCGGTCACTGGTAGTGAGCGGACCTTGACCAGTGTCTCGGCGGTCACACCGGAGCAGCAGCCCAGAAGGACGTGGGCGCCCGTCCCGCGTACGCAGACGAGGCCGAGCCGTGAAAGAGGTGCCGCGTCGCCACCGGTACGGACGACTTCCGCCGAGGACGCCGCCCACGGACGCTCGCCCCGCGGCATCCCGCAGGCAAGGTCCCCCGTACCGGCTGGGACGATCGCCATGTCGGCGGCCGCGGGACCGTCGTGGCCGATCAATCCCGCCGTGACTTCTCGCACCGCACCGTCACCGCCCACCACCACGACGAGGTCGAGGCGGCGGACCGAGACGGCCGGCCGAGGCATGCTTGACCGCCTTCTCGGCGTCGCCTGGTGCCCGCCATCGAATGGTGACCCCCAGGGCGCGCCTGGAAGTGGAGGTTGCCTGTGCTGCCATGAAAGCGAGCTCCATATCGGGACGACGGAGGGAACGGAACGCGCCCTGTTGCCCGGACCCGCGGAACCCCGTCTCCGCGAGGGCCCCGGAAGGAGGACCCGGGTCACCGTGACATGGCACTTGCTCGTGTGTGGCGCGAAATGCGGCGTGACGACCGTCCCGGGCGGTTCGCGCCCAACCCTGCCAGGCAGCCCTGAGACGGCACTGACACGCGACTGACACGGCACTGACACGGCACTGACGCCGATGAGGGCAGCGCGCTCCACACCGCGGGAGAGGGGGCAGCGCTCACGACGAAGCCCCGATCGGGAGCCCGGCACGTGCTTCTGGCCATGACCGACCGGGCGTCGTTCACCCCCGACTGGAGGTTCAGGGTGTCCACTCGTCCGTCCGCGATCCCCGACCAGTACCCCGCCGCTCTGGCGAGCAGGCCAGGAGAGTGGCGCACAGGGTGGCCACCTGTGTCGCGGGCACGGGGCCTGGCTCCGGTCCCGCCCCACGTGGCATCCCCCGCCCTTCACGCCCGGCGGACTCCGGCTGGAGGTGTCAGGCGTGTGTCAGCGGCAGGTCAGTTCGGTGTGGTCCCATCTCGTGATGGCAGATCAACGCATCACGGAAATAAGTGATCTCCTGGAGATTCCGCTCTACGACCGGCGCGAAGCTCTGGAAGAGCTGGTGACACACGAACTGAAGTCAGCCCTGCTGATGGAAGACGACGAATACCTTGCGCCCGACTCCGTTTTTTTCGAACTGGGTCTGACGTCCCTGCAGTTGTCCGAGATCAAATACACCCTGGACAAGGTGCTCGGATGCGAACTCGAGGTCGCACAGCTCTTCAACAGGCCGACGGTCGAGCAGCTCGTCTCTTATCTGTCCGAGCATGTCATCGCCGACGCTTTCGCCGATCCCGATGAGGACCTCCACCGTTGAAGCGTCGCCGTCAGCCCACACGCGATCTCTGGGCGCCCTGACCGAAGAGCCCCACGGGGCGTGGCCCAACCCGACACGGAGACGGGACGTTGTCAAAAAACTCTGAGCTTTCCGAAGCGACCCCGAGCGACCTGCTGCGGAAGATCGACGAGCAGGACGCCGTGATCCGTGAGCTGTTGCTGGAGAAGCACGAACCGATCGCCATCGTGGGAGCCGGACTCAGGTTTCCCGGTGGTAACGAAAGCCTGCGGGATTTCGACGAGTTCCTCGCCAAGGGCCGGTCAGGCATCCGTCCCCTGCCCGAGAGCCGACGGCACATGCTCACCGGCTCGGATCCCGAGGACGCACAGCCGGTCATCGGCGGCTTCCTGGACGAGATCGACCGTTTCGACGCCGCCTTCTTCAACATCTCTCCTCGTGAGGCGGCCTACCTCGACCCGCAGCAGCGGATGGTCCTGGAGACCACGTGGCAGGCGCTGGAGAACGCCTCCATACCTCCGGGGGCATGGCGGCACCGTGAAGGCGGTGTCTATATGGGCGTCAGCTCCTTCGACTACGCACTGGACACCGCGGGCGTGCGCGCAGATGAGGTGGACAGCTACATAGGCACCGGTTTGTCGCACAGCAGCGTGCCGGGCCGGCTCAGTTACCTACTGGGCTGGCGGGGGCCGAGCATCAGTGTCGACACCGCGTGCTCCTCCTCACTGGTCGCGCTGCACCTGGCCGTGCAGGGACTGCGCAACAAGGAGTGCGGCATCGCCCTGTGCGGCGGCGTGAACCTGATACACAACGCGGTGAGCAACGGTGCGTTACGGGCGGCCAACATGTTGTCCCCCGACGGCCGGTGCAAAACCTTCGACGACTCGGCTGACGGGTACGCCCGCGGCGAGGGATGCGGCGTGCTCGTCCTGAAGCGTCTGTCGGACGCCGAACGCGACGGGGACGCCGTTCTCGCGCTCGTGCGTGGCACCGCGGTGCGCCAGGACGGTGAGAGCGCGGGCCTGACCGTGCCCAACGGACAGGCGCAGGAGCAGGTGATGGGGGCCGCGCTGGCCGCGGCCGGTCTCGAACCGGGGCACATCCAGTACGTGGAGGCGCACGGCACCGGCACACCATTGGGCGACCCGATCGAGATGGGCTCGATCGCCGCACTCTTCGCGGCATCGCACGACAAAGCCGCACCGGTGACGGTCGGTTCTGTGAAGACCAACATCGGGCACCTGGAGGGTGCCGCGGGAATGGCCGGTCTGGTCAAGACCGTTCTGCAGTTGCAGGCCGGCAAGTTCTACCCGCACCTCAATTTCGAGCGCCCCTCGGGGCGCATACCCTGGGAAAGGTACCCGGTCACGGTGCCCACGGGCGAGCTCACCTGGGAGGGCACCCCCCGCCGAGCGCTGGTGAACGGTTTCGGCTTCGCCGGGACGATTGCCACGGCCGTGCTCGAACAAGCTCCGGCTCACTGTGCCGGACCCGCCCTGGAGGGGCACGCCGAGTCGTCCGACCGTCATCCGGGGGCCGACGGGGAGCGGGGCCATGTCTTCACCTTGTCGGCGAAGAACGACCGCTCCTTGCGCTCGCAGATCCGGCGGTACCAGCAGTTCCTCACCGCCGACGCACCACCGTCCCTGGCCGACATCTGCTTCACTTCCAACACCGGGCGGGCTCACCACAAGGTGCGTCTGGCAGGAGCGGTCACCAGCCGGGAAGAGCTGGCGCAGCTGCTGGATCGGCGCCTGCACTCCGCCGGAGCGTTGCCCGTCGGCGGCGCGCGCAAAGCGGCCTTCCTCTTCTCGGGGCAGGGGTCGCAGTTCTCGGGAATGGCGGCGGCGCTCTACCGGCGCTTTCCTGTCTTCAGGGAGCGCGTCGACGAATGCGACCGGGTACTCCGCCCCCTGACAGGGCGTTCGATGCGGGACATGCTGGTCGGCGCCGACGACCACGGCGACGACATCCATCAGACCCGGTACAGCCAACCGGCCCTGCTCTGCCTGGAGTACGCGCTGGCGGAGCTGTGGACGGACTGGGGAGTGCGGCCCAGCGTGCTGGTCGGGCACAGCATCGGTGAGCTTGTCGCGGCGACGGTGGCCGGCGTCTTCTCCCTGGAGGACGGTGCCCGGATCGCCGCGGAACGCGGCCGGCTCATGCAGTCGGTCAGCACCCCGGGCGCCATGGCGGCCGTGGCGGTGGCGGCGGAGGAGATCGGCCCGCTGCTCGGCCCGTACGACGATCTCGCGCTGGCGGCGATCAACGCTCCCGACCAGTGCGTCGTCTCGGGCGGTTCGCGTTCGCTGGAAGCCCTGCTGGAGGATGCGCGCCGACGGGACATGCGCGTCAAGCGGCTCCCCGTCTCGCACGCCTTCCACTCACCGCTGATGGCGGAGGTGGCCGACGAGTTCCGCGCCCTGTTCGAAGGCATCCACTGCCGTGCCCCGCGCTTGCCCGTGGTATCGGCGCTGACCGGAAAGGTGGTCCGGGCCTCGGAATTCGCCGATCCGGCCTTCTGGGTGCGCCATCTGCTCGAACCCGTCGATTTCCTGGGCGCGGTACAAGCGGTCGAGCGCCGCGGTACGCACGCGTTCGTGGAGATCGGCCCCTCGGCCTCCCTGATCTCGCTCGCGCGCCGGTGCGTCACCAGGAACGACCATTTGTGGGCCGCCAGCAGCCGTGCGGGCGACGAGTACGGTGCGACCGTCGACCAGGCTGTCGCCAGCCTGTACATGGCCGGGCTGTCCGTCGACTGGGCCGCGTACCACCGGGGCACTGCCCACCGGCGCGTGGACCTGCCGACGTACACGTTCGATCGAAAGCGGTACTGGCTGCCGTCCGGCACCGGTCGGGCACCGAGTGCCTCTCCCGGTCCGCTGCCCGAGGCGCCGCCCGCCGCAGCCCTCGAAGAGGAGAGCAAGGCTGTGGCGCCCGAGTCGGCCGGGTGGCCGGCGGACGCGAACAACGGGGCGATCAACGAAGCGATACGCCGCGAGCTGGTGGCGATTCTCCGCTACCAGGACGTCGAGGACATCGAACCTGATGCGGATTTCGCCTCCTTGGGCCTTGATTCGCTCACGGCCGTCAGTCTGAAGAATCGGCTTGAGCAGGTGTTCGCCGTTTCGCTTCCGACGGCCGTGGCGTTCGAGCAATCACGTATCGATCTCCTGGCCGACTCCATCCGCAGTCTGCTGATCCCGTCGTCGCGATGAAGGGCGCCATGATGGACGCGAAGAAGACCGACACGCTCCACGCGGCTCTGGCATACCAGGCGGCCCGTCAGCCGGATCACCCGGCCATCCTGTGCGAAGGCCGCAGTCTCACCTACCAGGCGCTCCACCAGGAGAGCAACCGGGTGGCACAGGCGTTGCTCGCCTCACAGGTCGGCCGCGACTCCCGGGTGGCGTACCTGGGCAAGGAGTCGGAACGCTACTGGGAGCTCGCCTTCGCCTGCGCGAAGACCGGCGCGGTGCTGGTGCCCGTCAACTGGCGGCTGACTCCGGACGAGGTCCACCACATCCTGGCGGACTCGGGCACGGAGCTGCTGGTGGTCGACGAAGGCTGTCGAGCCGTCGCGGAAGGTGTGCGCGACCGGCTCGACCGCCTGCGGACCGTTGTTCTCGCCGACGACTCCGAAGGCGGGGGCGCGGGCTGGGTGGGCTGGACCGCACCGCACCCGGACACCGACCCGCGATCGGGCGGCGACCGGGAAAGCGCGGTGGTGCAGATCTACACGAGCGGCACCAGCGGGCGGCCCAAGGGTGTCGTGCTGCCGCACCGCAGCTTCTTCAACGTGGCCGAGGCCATGGAGCAGCACAGTCTCGACTGGTTCGACTGGCTGCCGGGCGACCGCAGCCTGATCGGGCTGCCGGGCTTCCACATAGGCGGCTTCTCCTACGCGATGCAGGGCTTCAACGCCGGGGCGACGATCGTCTCCATGCCCATGTTCGTCAGCTCGTCAGCTCTCAGACTCATCAGAGAACTGCGGATCACCACGGCGATCGTGGCGCCCGCCATGCTGCAACTGCTCTTCAACGAGCCGGATGCCAACCCCGCGTGCTTCCAGTCGTTGCGCAAAGTCGTCTACGGTGGCTCCCCCATCTCGGCGCCACTGCTTGAGCAGTGCATGAAGATGATCGACTGCGACTTCCTGCAGATCTACGGGAGCAGCGAGACAGGTAACTTCGCGGCCTGTCTGCCACCCGAGGACCACCGGCAGGGCAACCCCCGGCTGCTGGCCGCCGGCCGGGCGTACCCGGGCATCACGCTGCGGATCATCGACCGGGACGGCAAACCGTTGCCACCCGGCACGGTCGGCGAGGTCTGCGTGCGCTCGCCCGCCCGGATGCTGGAGTACTGGCGTCGCCCCGACGCCACGGCCGAGACCCTGGTCGACGGATGGATCCGCATGGGCGACGCGGGCTACCTCGACGAGGACGGCTACCTGTTCGTCAGCGACCGCGTCAACGACATGATCATCGTGGCGGGAGAGAACGTATATCCCGCCGAGATCGAGGCCGCGCTGTGCGCCCACCCAGCGGTCCTCGAAGTCGCGGTCGTGGGTATTCCGCACCCCAGGTGGGGTGAATCGGTGCACGCCCGAGTGGTCCTTGAGCCGGG
Source organism: Streptomyces hygroscopicus subsp. hygroscopicus (assembly GCF_030269125.1). Lineage (GTDB taxonomy): Bacteria > Actinomycetota > Actinomycetes > Streptomycetales > Streptomycetaceae > Streptomyces > Streptomyces hygroscopicus_C. Next base: position 422,706 of record NZ_BSSM01000001.1, read on the forward strand.
CCGGCGCGTCACCCCCCGGGAGCTGATGCTGTCCCTGCGCGGCCGCATCGCCGACTTCAAGGTGCCCACCAGTTACGACTTCGCCGCGGCCCTGCCGAGGAATCCGAGCGGCAAGGTCCTGCGCAGGATGGTGCGCGGCGAACTCGCGGAGAAGACGCCGCGGGTCGGCCGCTGAGTACGGCCGGTATATCCACGTCGGCGCCCTCCACGGCGCGTGACCGGCGCATTTCGGTGTCCACAAAAGGTAGAAGCGTTTAGGGTTTTGCCGAGTTATTGGAAGTGTGTATCCATGAGGGAAAACAAACCTGATTTCACGAGTCAGCTGAATGCCTCTCTCGACATGATCGGCCTGTCGCTCGAGAACGCGGTCAGTGAGCTTTCGGTGACCGGCGCCGATCCGTTGCTCAACTCCACCCTCAAACTCGGGACCGCCATAGGCGTTCCTCTCCTGTCGGCGGCCGCCGGAGCGGCGCAGATCTGGCACGAGGCGACCGGCCGCAGCCAGCGGCTCAGCCTTGACCTACCGCAGGCGCTCCACTCTCTCACGCCCTATCTGGGCGCGGGGAACCGCCTCAACGGCTACGGTTCCAACATGGGTTCGCTGCAGGGCCTCGATGGCGGTCTCGCGCCCGCGGTCTTCGACTTCTACCAGACGGCCGACGATCGCTGGGTCATCCCCATCGCCTGCTACCCGCGGCCGAGTGATGAGTTACTGTCGCTCCTCGGCACCGCGCATACGCAGGAGCACATCCGGAGCGCCATCGCCTCCTGGAAATCCTGGGACCTCGAAGAGGCCGCCGCTGAGCGAGGAATTCCGCTCGCGGTGGTGCGCAGCCGCGAGGAGTTCCTGGCCCATCCGCAGGGCCAGGCGATCCAGGCAGAACCGCTGGTGTCGATCGAGAAGATCGGCGACGCGCCCGTAAAACCGCTGCCCGCCGGCGATCAGCCACTGTCGGCGCTGCGTTGTCTGCAGTTCACCCACATCTTCGCCGGTACCGCGATGGGGCGTACGCTGGCCGAACATGGCGCTGATGTGCTCCACGTGTGCGAGCCGCACGCCTTCGAACACGATCTGTGCTGGAATGAAACAGCTGTGGGCATCCGCTCCACCCGGTTGGAACTGCGCGAGGACAGCGGCGGCCGCCGCATGTTCGACCAGCTGCTCCGCGAGACCGATGTCTTCGTGCACAATCACCGGGCCTCGAAGCTGGCCCGGCTAGGGCTGACCCCAGAGGAGTGCGCGGAGATCTCCGAAGGGCTGATCTACTGCTCCATCCGCTGCTACGGCCATTCGGGCCCATGGAGTGAACGAGGCGGCTTCGACCACCAGGCGCAGGCGTTGGTCGGCATCAACTGGAACGAGGGGGAGGACGGGAGGCCGCAAATGCCCCCGGGCCGAATGCTCAATGACTACCTCGCGGCCTATTTCGCAGCGGCCGGTGTGATGGCCGCGACCCTGAAACAGGCGAGGGAGGGGGGCAGTTACCTCGTCCGTGTCTCCCTCGCCGGCTGCGCCAACTGGGCGTGGGAGCTCGGCACACTGGACAAGTCGGAAGTCGCCGCGCGGATCGGTACGGCGGCCGCTCCACCCGAGCCCGAGTGGTTGGTCCATCAGACCCCGCTGGGCGAGTTCCAGCACGTCGCTCCTCCGGTCCGGCTGAGCGAGACCCCCGCTGACTGGCGCCACGGGCCCGTCCTCGTACCCCGAGGGTCCTCCGCCCCCGTCTGGCGCGCCGACGGAGCCGCGGCGGCCCGCTCCCTCTCGTGAGCGTCGACGAACCGTCCGGACGAGAGGAACAGCGGCCGCGAGCCCGTGCCGGGCCCATGTGCCGGCGGCCGCGTCACCAGTGAGCCGCTGTCCCTTCTCGTGCTGAGCGTGGAGGTGCCCCGCGACCAGACGGCCTCGAACGCCTCCGCGCGTGGTTGCGCGGGGGAGGGATCACCGGGGATCTCGTGCTGGGCCATGGCCGGCTGTCAGTGCCGGATCACCCGTCAGGTGCACGCGTCGGCACGGGAGTACGGCCGGGCCCACGCGTGCGGGCGCGGCGCGCCGGATCCGCCCGGCCAAGCCCGCCGCGGTGCCCGAGCCGACCCAGCTCACGCTGATGTGAGGCGCCGCGGGGCCCCTCGGGGAGCGTTCGAGGGCTTCGCGCGGGCAATTGGGTCAACTATCGGCGGAACGCGTTCCGCGAAGGGCCCGCATCGGGACGATGCGGCGAGGACCGTGATCTCGCGGTTCGCTCGACCTCTCCGTCCCGGGAGGACCCATGACAAGACGCGCAGCCGTGCTGTGCGCGGCCGCCGCCGTCCTGGCCGGCTCGGTCACCGGTGTCCCCGCGCAGGCCGCCGCGCCCGCGCCGCTCACCTGGAAGAAGTGCGCGACCGCCGACTACCCGACGCTTCAGTGCGCCTCGCTGGAGGTGCCGCTGGACCACACGAACCCCTCCGGCCGGCGGATCACGCTCGCCCTGTCCCGCGTCCCGCACACCGCGCGGACCTCCGAGGGCCCGCTGCTCGTCAACCCCGGCGGCCCCGGCGGCAGCGGGCTCACCCTCGCGGGGTTCGTCGCCTCGGCGCTGCCGAAGGACGTGGCGGCGCGGTACGACGTCGTCGGCTTCGACCCGCGCGGGGTCGGCCGCAGCAGCCCGGCCCTCGACTGCGCGCCCGGCCATTTCAAGCCGGTGCGCCCGGACACCGTGCCGGACACGCCCGCCCTCGAACAGGCGAACCTGGAGCGCGCCCGGAGCTTCGCCGCCGACTGCGGCAAGCGGTACGGCGACGTGCTGCCGTACATGGACACCGTCAGCGCCGCACAGGACGTGGACGCCATCCGCGCGGCCCTCGGCGCGCCGCGGATCAGCTACTTCGGCTACTCGTACGGCACCTACCTCGGCGCGGTGTACGCCAAGCTGCACCCCGACCGGGTCCGCAGGCTGGTGCTGGACTCGGTCGTCGACCCGACCGGCGTCTGGTACGCGGACAACCTCGGCCAGGAGCGGGCCTTCGACGACCGCCACCGCGCGCTGATGGCCTGGATCGCCAAGTACGACGCGACGTACCGGCTCGGCAAGGACCCGGCGAAGGTCGAGGCCGAGTGGTACGCGATGCGGACGGCCCTGGCGAGGAAGCCGGCCGGGGGGAGGGTGGGCGCCGCCGAACTGGAGGACACCTTCATCCCGGGCGGCTACTACGACGGCTACTGGCCCGCTCTCGCGGAGGCGTTCGCGGCGTACGCGCACGACAAGGACACCGAGCCGCTGGTGGAGGCGTACGACGACCTCGCCGGTGCGGACACGTCCGGCGACAACGGGTACAGCGTCTACACGGCCGTGCAGTGCGGGGACACCGCCTGGCCGCGCGACTGGGCGCGGTGGCGGCAGGACGCGTGGGCGGTGTACGCGAAGTCGCCCTTCATGGCCTGGAACAACGCCTGGTACAACGCGCCGTGCGTGTTCTGGCCGACCGGCCGGACGCAGCGGCCGGACGTGGCCAACGACAAGCTGCCGCCGGCGCTGCTCTTCCAGGCGACGGACGACGCGGCGACGCCGTACGCCGGTGGCGTCGCGGCCCACCGGCTGCTGGCCGGTTCCCGCCTGGTGGTCGAAGAGGGCGGCGGCAACCACGGCATCACCCTCAGCGGCAACGCCTGCCTGGACAGGTACCTGTCCGCGTACCTGGCGGACGGCACGCTTCCCCGCGGCTCCGGCCCGGCCGACGCGGTGTGCGCCAAGTCCCCGGACCCGACACCGCCGTCGTCGAAGGCGGCGTCGCCGTCCGCCCGGGGCTCGGTCCTGCACGCTCTGCTGGGCTTCCGGGGCTGAGGACCGGCCGCCGGGGGCCGGCGGCGGGGGGCGCCGAGGAGGCGAGCCGCCGCCCCCGCCGGCTCACGGCGGTCGACCGGCGCTCCGGCGAGCGGAGTCGCCGACGGGCGGAGCGGTCCGTGATGGGATGGGCTCCATGAGCGAACCGATCAGGATCAGCGCCCCCGCCGGTGTCGCGCCCGCGGCCCAGTACAGCCACGTGGTCACGGCGACGGGCCGGCTCGTCGCCGTCTCCGGCCAGTTGGCCCTGGACGAGGACGGCGAGCCGGTCGGCCCCGGCGACCCCGTGGCCCAGGCCCGCCAGGTCTTCGAGAACCTGCGCCGCTGCCTGGCCGCGGCGGGCGCGGGCTTCGAGCACGTGGTGAAGCTGACCTTCTTCGTCACGGACATGGCCCACATGCCGGCGATCCGCGCGGCCCGTGCGGCCCACATACCCGACGACCGCCTTCCGGCGTGCTCGGCGGTCCGGGTGGCCGGTCTGGTGAGCCCGGACTTCCTGATGGAGATCGAGGCCCTGGCGGTGGTCCCGGCCACCGACCCCGCCTCCGCCACGGCCTGACACGCCCCGCCGCCGGGCGCCGCCCGCCTCCGGCCCCCACGGGTTCCCGGAACTTCGGGGTACTCGGCTCCCATGGTGAAACCGCATCTTCCAGGACGCAGGGACCGCGACGACGAGCCGGGGCCCCGGGTGCCGTCGCCCGAGGAGGCCGGACCGGGGCGGGAGGTGGACGAGAGGGCGCCGCAGTCGCCGGCGCAGCTGCCGAGGACCGCGTGGAGGGCGGTGTTCAAGGGGAGCCTGAAGGAGTTCAGGAAGGACGAGCTGACCGATCGGGCCGCGGCGCTGACCTACTACTCGGTGCTGGCCCTGTTCCCCGCGCTGCTGGTGCTGGTCGCCCTGCTCGGCATCACCGGCCGCTCGACCACCGACCGGCTGATGGCCGACATCGGGAAGCTCGCCCCCGGCTCGGCCCGGGACATCCTCACCCGGGCCGTCGGGCAGTTGCAGAACACCGCCGGTACCGGCTCGGTCCTGGCGGTCGTGGGCATCGTCCTGGCCCTGTGGTCGGCGTCCGGGTACGTCGCCGCCTTCATCCGCACCGCGAACGCCGTCTACGACGTACCGGAGGGGCGCTCGGTGTGGAAGCTGCTGCCGGTGCGCCTCGGGGTCACCGTGGCGCTGATGCTGATCGCCCTGGTCTGCTCGGTGATCGTGGTCTTCAGCGGCGGCCTGGCCCGGCGCGCCGGCCAGGCGCTCGGCATGGGGGACGCGGCGCTGACCGCGTGGTCGATCGCCAAATGGCCGGTGCTCGTCGTCCTCGTCGTCCTGATGATCGCGATCCTCTACTGGGCGTGCCCGAACGCGAAGGTCAGGGGCTTCCGGTGGATCACCCCGGGCAGCTTCCTCGCCCTGGTCATCTGGATGGCCGCCTCCGCGGGCTTCGCGATCTACGTGGCGAACTTCTCGTCGTACAACAAGACCTACGGCACCATGGCGGGCGTCATCATCTTCCTGATCTGGCTGTGGATCACCAACCTGGCGATCCTGCTGGGCCTGGAGTTCGACGCCGAGACCGCGCGGCAGCGGGCCATCGCCGGTGGTCATCCCCCCGAGTCCGCCGGCCCGTACGCGGAGCCCCGGGACACGGCCAAGTGGGACGAGGACGACGTCCGCCGTATGACAGACAGCTGATCGGCACCCGCGCGCCGGATGCGCGGGAGCGGTGCGCGGGACGTGCCTCCACTGCTCCTTGTCCACTCCCCCGGCCCGCTGCCAACCTCGGCCTCGGGCCACTGCGAGCACGATGTGTCAACAGCCGGTGACACCACGCGGTCGGCAAGAGGGGCAGGGCATGGCGATCAAGTCCAGGGGCGTGGTGGCCGCGATGGCCGGTGTGGCGGTGCTGGCCGCCGCGTCGGCCGCCACCGCGACGGCGGCGCAGACCTCGCGGCCGTCCGGGGCCGCGGCCTCGTGCGGTACGAGCATCGACCCCAACACGCGGATCCCGAGCGGGCGTCGGCACAACGGCCCCACCCTGCGGATCGGCGGGGCCACGGTCAGGGTGCGGTACGGCAACGCGAGGCAGGGCGCGCCGTACTACGTGTGGGCGGCGATCTCCGGCGCGGCCAGGGGTGACACGGTCGCACTGGAGTGGGACGTCGACTACGGGTCGTGGGCGGATTTCGGGGTCTGCTCGGCGACCGTGCACTCGGGGGGCAGCCAGAACACCCGCGCGGTCAAGTACGTGCACGGCAAGGGCTGGCACCTGGAGGCGCAGGCGTGCGGGCGGCACGCCGGACACCGGGTGTGCACCGCGTACTGGCCCTGACCACGGCGGGCGACGAGCCGGACGGACACGGGCGGACCGCAGGGCGCACGGTCCCCGGAAGCGGCAGGGCGTACGGGTCCGTGATCTCACGAGCCGCGGGCCCGGCACCGGATCGTCCGGCCCGCCCTGCCCGTCGTCACCCGGTCCGTTTCTCCTTCGGAAGCCGCGCCAGCGCGTGCACCGCCGCCTCCGCGAGCGCCGGATGGGCCAGGGCCTCCGAGAGGACGCGCCGGGCACGGGCGTCGCCGAGGGTGCCGAGACCCTCCACGCAGGCGAGTGCGACCCGTCGGTAGGGATCGTGGGGGCGCAGCCGGCGTTCCAGGGTGGTGATCAGCGCGGGCACGGACTCGGGGGCGCGCAGGGCGACCAGGAGCCGCACCGGATGCAGGGCGTAGGCGACGCGGAGTTCGTTGGTGGCGAGGGCGGCGGCCGCGCGCGCCGTGCGGGGGTCGCCGAGCCGGGCCAGCGCGTGCGCGGCGCCGGCACAGCGCGGCGGGTCGCGGTGGTTGAGGAGGAGCACCAGGGACTCGAAGGCGCGCCGGTCGCCCGCGAGGCCGAGCCGGAAGGCGGCCAACTCCCTTGCCCAGAGCGGCTGTCCGGGCGCGGTGAGGACCTCGGCCAGCTCGTCCGGGTCCTCGGTCGCCAGCAGGGCCTCGAAGGCCGCCGAGCCCCCCGACTCCTGTCGTAAGCGCTCCGTGAGCGATCGCAACTCTTCGTCCACGGCTTCAGGTTAGGCGGGTTACGGGGGCAACGGGAGGGACCCGGCGCACAAAGAACCCGATGGGGGCTAGCGCGCTCGTTACCCACCGGTTAAGCTCATACGAGCGAGCAACCTTCTCGCATCCGCTGACGACGGTCTGGTGACGCGGCCGTCGTGGGCAAGGAAGCCGCGGTACCCCCGTGCGCCTCGTGCGCCGAGTACCGCAGGTACGACCCGGCTTCGGGACAGGGCCGGTCGGAACATCGCCGCTGCCGGGCGTGTGCACGCCCGTCGGCACCGGCACCGGGCGTGTGCGCTCGTCAGCCCGGCAACACCCGCACTCCTTTCCGCTCCGTGGTGCGCCCTCCCGGCGCACCCGGACGCGTTCCTCGTCGTCACCCTCATCTCTGGAGTCCCGCGATGGCCACTCCCCTGTCCGACACCCCTCTGTCCCTCAAGAAGATCGCCGTCGTCGGCCTCGGCACCATGGGCACCGGCATCACCGAGGTCCTCGTGCAGGCCGGCCGCGAGGTCGTCGGCATCGACGTCAGCGAGGCCCAGGCCGCTCGGGCGCGGGCCGCCCTGGAGGCCTCCACCGCCCGCTCGGTGGAGCGCGGCCGGCTCACCGAGGCCGAGCGCGCCGACGCCCTCGCCCGGCTGCGCACCTCCACGGACCTGGCCGCGGCGGCCGACGCCGACCTCGTGATCGAGGTGGTCCCGGAGTCGTACGAGATCAAGCACCAGATCATCCGCGAGCTGGACGGTGTCGTCCGCCCGGAGACCATCCTCGCCACCGGCACCAACGCGCTGTCCGTGACCCGGCTCGCCGCCGACTCGGCGCGTCCCGAGCGGGTGCTCGGACTGCACTTCTTCAACCCGGCCCCGGCGATGAAGCTGGTGGAGGTCGTCTCCTCGGTGCTGACCGCGCCGCAGGTCGTCGCCGCCGTCACGGACCTCGCGATCGAGCTGGGCAAGGAGCCCGTCGCGGTCGGCGACCGCCCCGGCTTCGTCGCCGACGGCCTGCTGTTCGGCTACCTCAACCAGGCGGCCGCGATGTACGAGGCCCGCTACGCCTCCCGCGAGGACATCGACGCGGCGATGCGGCTGGGCTGCGGCCTGCCGATGGGCCCGCTCGCGCTGCTCGACCTGATCGGCATCGACACCGCGCGCACCGTCCTGGACGCCATGTACGCCGAGTCCCACGACCGGCTGCACGCCCCGGCCCCGATCCTCAAGCAGCTCAGCGAGGCCGGTCTGACCGGCCGCAAGGCCGGGCGCGGCTTCTACACCTACGAGGCGCCGGGCAGCGCCACCGTGGTGCCGGACGCGCTGACCCCGGCGGCGGACGGTGCGGCCACCCCGGGCCGCGAGGTGCGCTCGGTGGGCGTCGCCGGCTCCGGCACCATGGCCTCCGGCATCGCCGAGGTGTTCGCCAAGGCGGGCTACGACGTCGTCCTGGCCGCGCGCAGCGAGGAGAAGGCCGAGGCGGCGAAGGCCCGGATCGGCAAGTCCCTGGCCCGTTCCGTGGACAAGGGCCGGCTGACCGCCGAGGCGGCCGCCCAGACCCTGGACCGGATCACCCCGGCCGGCTCCTACGAGGCGTTCGCGGACGTCGACCTGGCCGTCGAGGCGATAGCCGAGGACCTGGAGATCAAGCAGCAGCTGTTCCAGGCGCTGGACAAGGTCTGCAAGCCCGGCGCGGTGCTCGCCACCACCACCTCCTCGCTGCCCGTCGTCGCCTGCGCCCGCGCCACCTCGCGCCCGCAGGACGTGATCGGCATGCACTTCTTCAACCCGGCCCCGGCCATGAAGCTGGTCGAGGTCGTGCGCACCGTGCTGACCGCCGACGACGTGCACGCGACGGTCCGCGAGGTGTGCCGCAAGATCCGCAAGCACGCCGTGGACTGCGGCGACCGGGCCGGGTTCATCGTCAACGCGCTGCTGTTCCCGTACCTGAACAACGCGGTCAAGATGGTCGAGGAGCACTACGCGACGCTGGACGACATCGACGCGGCGATGCGGCTCGGCGGCGGGTACCCGATGGGCCCGTTCGAGCTGCTGGACGTGGTCGGTCTGGACGTCTCGCTGGCCATCGAGAAGGTGCTGCACCGGGAGTTCCGCGACCCCGGCCTCGCCCCCGCCCCGCTCCTGGAGCACCTGGTGGCCGCGGGCTGCCTCGGCCGCAAGACCGGCCGCGGCTTCCGCGAGTATGCCCGCCGCTGACGGCGTCGGCGACTGGTCCCCCGCGGAGACGGACTGGGGCGGGCTGCTCGACCCCGCCCTGGCGCCCCCGCCCGGCCCTTCGGGGCCGGGCGGGGCAAACCGGGCTCCCGCACATGGCGCCGCGTCCATGCAGTACGTTCGGGTCATGTCCCAGCCCGCCAAGTCCTCACGTACACCAGCTACGCCCGACGCGCCGGAAAGTGCCGCAGGCAGCCGCGCCGCCGCCCAGCGGCTCAAGATGCGCCGAGAACTGGCGGCCGCAGCCATGGAGCTGTTCGCGACCAAGGGGTACGAGGCCACCACCGTCGACGAGATCGCGGCCGCGGCCGGCGTCGCCCGCCGCACCTTCTTCCGCCACTTCCGCTCCAAGGAGGAGGCGATCTTCCCGGACCACGACGACACCCTGGTCCGCGCCGAGGCGGTCCTGAACGCCGCCCCGGCGCACGAGCACCCGCTCGACACGGTGTGCCGGGGCATCAAGGAGGTCATGCGGATGTACGCGGCCCAGCCGGACATCTCCGTGGCCCGCTACCGGCTCACGCGCGAGGTGCCCACCCTGCGCGAGGCCGAGATCGCCTCCGTCGCCCGCTACGAACGCCTGTTCACCCGCTATCTGCTCGGCCACTTCGACGAGCGGGCGCACGCCGACGACGCCAACGACGATCCGCTGCTGGCCGAGGTCGCCGCCTCCGCGGTGGTCACCGCCCACAACCACGTGCTGCGGCGCTGGCTGCGCGCGGACGGCCAGGGCGATGTGGAGACGCAGCTCGACCACGCCTTCTCGATCGTCCGCAGGACCTTCGGCACCGGCATCGGCGCCGGCCGGAACACGACCGCCCGCCCGGCCGCCACCGCCCCGGCGACGGCCTCCCCGCACGGCGAGGTGCTCGTCACCGTCGCCCGCACCGACGCCCCCCTCGAAGAGGTCATGCGCACCATCGAGGAGGCGCTCAAGGAGCGCTGAGTCCGTTCTCCCGCTGTGACGACGGCCACCCTTCGGGGTGGCCGTTTTGCCATGTCAGGGGCCCTTTTCGAAGGGATTTCGCGAACCGTTCGATCGATCATCGCTCATTTGTTACGTAAAGATTTCATCTGAGAGGAAGTTCTGGCACTCAGTGCCTTGTCACCTGACACGCGGTGTCATACGTTGAAGGAAGTCCGGGCGGCCGGCGAGCAGCGACCATTCGTTCGCCGGCTGTCCCCGCAAGCCCACGGCCTGCGCGCCCGGACGCCTGCGTCACAGGCAACCTCCCGCGCCACAAAGCGCTGCCGAAGCACCACCGAGCCGAACCTACGGCACTTTCACCAAAACCCTCAGCAGCACGCATCCCAGCACCGACGAACCCCCAAGCGCCCCTCCCTCAGGGCGCTCACCGCCGGAGGCAACACCGTGACCGTGAAGGACATCCTGGACGCGATCCAGTCGAAGGACGCCACGTCCGCCGACTTCGCCGCACTTCAGCTCCCCGAGTCGTACCGGGCGATCACCGTGCACAAGGACGAGACGGAGATGTTCGCGGGCCTCGCGACCCGCGACAAGGACCCCCGCAAGTCGATCCACCTGGACGACGTCCCCGTGCCCGAGCTCGGGCCGGGTGAGGCCCTGGTGGCCGTCATGGCCTCCTCCGTCAACTACAACTCGGTGTGGACCTCGATCTTCGAGCCGCTGCCGACCTTCGGCTTCCTGGAGCGCTACGGCAAGCTCAGCGAGCTGACCAAGCGGCACGACCTGCCCTACCACATCATCGGCTCCGACCTCGCGGGCGTCGTCCTGCGCACCGGCCCCGGCGTCAACGCCTGGAAGCCCGGTGACGAGGTCGTCGCCCACTGCCTCAGCGTGGAGCTGGAGTCCTCCGACGGGCACAACGACACGATGCTCGACCCCGAGCAGCGCATCTGGGGCTTCGAGACCAACTTCGGCGGCCTCGCCGAGATAGCCCTCGTCAAGTCCAACCAGCTGATGCCGAAGCCGAACCACCTCAGCTGGGAGGAGGCGGCCGCCCCGGGCCTGGTGAACTCCACCGCCTACCGGCAGCTGGTCTCCCGCAACGGCGCCCAGATGAAGCAGGGCGACAACGTCCTCATCTGGGGCGCGAGCGGCGGGCTCGGCTCGTACGCCACGCAGTTCGCGCTGGCCGGCGGCGCCACCCCGATCTGTGTGGTCTCCAGCGAGCAGAAGGCCGAGATCTGCCGGAAGATGGGCGCCGAGCTGATCATCGACCGCAGCGCCGAGGGCTACAAGTTCTGGAAGGACGAGCACACCCAGGACCCGAAGGAGTGGAAGCGCTTCGGCAAGCGCATCCGCGAACTCACCGGCGGCGAGGACGTGGACATCGTCTTCGAGCACCCCGGCCGCGAGACCTTCGGCGCCTCGGTGTACGTCACCCGCAAGGGCGGCACCATCGTCACCTGCGCCTCCACCTCGGGCTACCAGCACGAGTACGACAACCGCTACCTGTGGATGTCGTTGAAGCGGATCGTCGGCTCGCACTTCGCGAACTACCGCGAGGCGTGGGAGGCCAACCGCCTGGTCGCCAAGGGCAAGATCCACCCCACCCTGTCGAAGGTGTACTCCCTGGAGGACACCGGCCAGGCCGCCTACGACGTCCACCGCAACCTGCACCAGGGCAAGGTCGGCGTGCTGTGCCTCGCGCCCGAGGAAGGCCTCGGCGTGCGCGACGAGGAGATGCGGGCCGAGCACATCGACGCCATCAACCGTTTCCGGAACATCTGAGAGCCCTCGATGACAGAGCGTCAGAAAGATCGTCCGTGGCTCATGCGGACGTATGCCGGCCATTCCACGGCCGAGGCATCCAACGAGCTGTACCGGCGCAACCTCGCCAAGGGCCAGACGGGCCTGTCGGTGGCGTTCGACCTGCCGACGCAGACCGGATACGACCCCGACCACATCCTCGCCCGCGGCGAGGTCGGCCGGGTCGGCGTGCCGGTCTCGCACCTCGGTGACATGCGCCGGCTGTTCCAGGACATCCCCCTGGAGCAGATGAACACCTCGATGACGATCAACGCCACCGCCATGTGGCTGCTGGCGCTCTACCAGGTCGTCGCCGAGGAGCAGGGCGCGGACATCACCAAGCTCCAGGGCACGACCCAGAACGACATCGTCAAGGAGTACCTGTCCCGCGGCACGCACGTCTTCCCGCCGGGACCCTCGCTCCGCCTGACGACGGACATGATCGCGTACACGGTCTCCCACATCCCGAAGTGGAACCCGATCAACATCTGCAGCTACCACCTGCAGGAGGCCGGGGCCACGCCGGTGCAGGAGATCGCGTACGCGATGTCCACCGCGATCGCCGTCCTGGACGCCGTGCGCGACAGCGGCCAGGTGCCGCAGGAGCGCATGGGGGACGTGGTCGCGCGGATCTCCTTCTTCGTGAACGCGGGCGTCCGCTTCGTCGAGGAGATGTGCAAGATGCGCGCGTTCGGCCGCATCTGGGACACGATCACGCGCGAGCGGTACGGCATCGAGAACCCCAAGCAGCGCCGCTTCCGCTACGGCGTCCAGGTCAACTCCCTCGGCCTGACCGAGGCGCAGCCGGAGAACAACGTCCAGCGGATCGTGCTGGAGATGCTGGCGGTGACGCTGTCCAAGGACGCCCGCGCGCGTGCCGTCCAGCTCCCGGCCTGGAACGAGGCGCTGGGCCTGCCCCGGCCCTGGGACCAGCAGTGGAGCCTGCGCATCCAGCAGGTGCTCGCCTACGAGAGCGACCTGCTGGAGTACGAGGACATCTTCGAGGGCTCGAAGGTGATCGAGGCCAAGGTGGAGCAGCTGGTCGCCGACTCCTTCGCGGAGATCGAGCGGATCCAGGAGATGGGCGGCGCGATGGCCGCCGTCGAGTCCGGCTACCTGAAGTCGCAGCTGGTCGCCTCGCACGCCGAGCGCCGGGCCCGGATCGAGTCCGGCGAAGAGAAGATCATCGGCGTCAACGCCTTCGAGGGCACCGAGCCGAACCCGCTCACCGCCGACCTGGACACCGCGATCCAGACGGTGGACCCGGCGGTCGAGGCCCGCGTGATCGCCGCGCTCCAGCAGTGGCGTGACACCCGCTACCAGCCGCCGTTCAACCACCCGCGCCCCTGCAAGGCGCTGGAGCGGCTGAAGGAGGCCGCCCGGGGCACCGGCAACCTGATGGAGGCAACGCTGGAGTGCGCCCGCGCCGGGGCGACCACCGGCGAGTGGGCGGGAGCGCTGCGCGAGGTGTTCGGCGAGTACCGGGCGCCCACCGGGGTCTCCTCCGCGCCGGTGGCCGTCCCCGTCGAGGCCGGCTCCGCGCTCGCCGAGGTCCGCGCCAAGGTGGATGCCACCGCCCGCGACCTGGGCGTCGGCAAGCTGCGCTTCCTGGTCGGCAAGCCGGGCCTGGACGGGCACTCCAACGGCGCCGAGCAGATCGCCGTGCGCGCCCGCGACGCCGGCTTCGAGGTGGTCTACCAGGGCATCCGGCTCACCCCGGAGCAGATCGTGGACGCGGCCCTCGCCGAGGACGTGCACGCGGTCGGCCTGTCGATCCTCTCCGGCTCGCACGCCCAGCTGGTCCCGGACGTGCTCCAGCGGCTGCGTGTGGCGGGTGCCACAGATATACCGGTGATCGCAGGTGGCATCATCCCGAACGGTGACGCCGAGCAGCTCATGGCCGCCGGAGTGGCCGCCGTCTTCACCCCGAAGGACTTCGACATCACCGGGATCATCGGCCGCATCGTCGACGAGATCCGGAAAGCGAACAAGCTCGACCCTCTGGAGGTCCCCGCATGACGACCGTCAACCGCCTTCGCCCGCGACGTTCCTGCCTGGCCGTACCGGGCTCGAACCCGCGCTTCCTGGAGAAGGCGCAGGGCCTCCCGGCGGACCAGGTCTTCCTCGACCTCGAGGACGCCTGCGCGCCGCTCGCCAAGCCCGAGGCGCGGCACACCATCGTCAAGTTCCTCAACGAGGGCGACTGGACGGGCAAGACGCGGGTGGTCCGCGTCAACGACTGGACGACCGAGTGGACGTACCGCGACGTCGTGACGGTCGTCGAGGGCGCCGGGCAGAACCTCGACTGCATCATGCTGCCCAAGGTGCAGACGGCCGAGCAGGTCGTGGCGCTCGACCTGCTGCTCACGCAGATCGAGAAGACGATGGGCTTCGAGGTCGGCCGGATCGGCATCGAGGCGCAGATCGAGAACGCGCAGGGCCTGAACAACGTCAACGCGATCGCCCAGGCCTCCCCGCGCATCGAGACCATCATCTTCGGCCCGGCCGACTTCATGGCCTCCATCAACATGAAGTCCCTCGTCGTGGGCGAGCAGCCGCCCGGCTACCCGGCGGACGCCTACCACTACATCCTCATGAAGATCCTGATGGCCGCCCGCGCCAACGACCTCCAGGCGATCGACGGCCCCTACCTGCAGATCCGCAACGTCGACGGCTACCGCGAGGTCGCCCAGCGCGCCGCCGCGCTCGGTTTCGACGGCAAGTGGGTGCTGCACCCGGGCCAGGTCGAGGCCTCCAACGAGATCTTCTCGCCGTCCCAGGAGGACTACGACCACGCCGAGCTGATCCTGGACGCGTACGAGTACTACACGTCCGAGGCCGGCGGCAAGAAGGGCTCCGCGATGCTCGGCGACGAGATGATCGACGAGGCCAGCCGCAAGATGGCCCTGGTCATCTCCGGCAAGGGCCGCGCCGCCGGCATGCGCCGCACCACCAAGTTCGAGATCCCGGAGGCCTGAGCGATGCAGTTCGGACGCACCTACGAGGAGTTCGAGGTCGGGGCGACGTACAAGCACTGGCCGGGAAAGACGGTCACCGAGTACGACGACCACCTGTTCTGTCTCCTCACCATGAACCACCACCCGCTCCACATGGACACCAACTATGCGGAGAAGACGACGGACTTCGGCAGGAACGTCGTCGTCGGGAACTACATCTACTCGCTGCTGCTCGGCATGTCCGTGCCGGACATCTCCGGCAAGGCGATCGCCAACCTGGAGATCGAGTCGCTCAAGCACGTGGCGCCGACCTTCCACGGCGACACCATCTACGGCCAGACGACCGTGCTGGACAAGTGGCCGTCGAAGTCGAAGGACGACCGCGGCATCGTCTACGTCGAGACCAAGGGCTACAAGCAGGACGGCACCCTCGTGTGCGTCTTCCGCCGCAAGGTGATGGTGCCGACCGAGACGTACATCAAGGAACGCGGCGGCGAGCAGCCGGGCCGCCCGCCCGTCTCCCACCACCACCCTCAAACGACGCCCCTGCGGGACGACACCTCCCGTTCCGAGCTGAAGCAGCAGGAGAAGTGATGGCGCGCCTCGCCCAGACCGCCGGTCTGACCGACGTCCAGCAGGAGATCGTCTCCACCGTCCGGGACTTCGTCGACAAGGAGATCATCCCGGTCGCGACCGAGCTGGAGCACCGCGACGAGTACCCGCAGCAGATCGTGGACGGCCTCAAGGAGCTGGGCCTGTTCGGTCTGATGATCCCCGAGGAGTACGGGGGCCTGGGCGAGTCGCTGCTCACCTACGCGCTGTGCGTGGAGGAGATCGCCCGCGGCTGGATGTCGGTGTCCGGCATCATCAACACCCACTTCATCGTCGCGTACATGCTCAAGCAGCACGGCACGCAGGAGCAGAAGGACCACTTCCTGCCGCGGATGGCGGCCGGTGACATCCGGGGCGCCTTCTCGATGTCGGAGCCGGCGCTCGGCTCCGACGTGTCGGCCATCTCCTCCAAGGCGGTCAAGGACGGCGACGAGTACGTCCTGACCGGCCAGAAGATGTGGCTGACGAACGGCGGCACGTCCTCCCTCGTGGCCGTCCTGGTGCGCAGCGACGAGGGCCACCCGGAGGGCACGGCCCCGCACAAGTCCATGACCACCTTCCTGGTCGAGAAGGAGCCGGGCTTCGGCGAGGTCCGCCCTGGCCTCACCATCCCCGGCAAGATCGAGAAGATGGGCTACAAGGGCGTCGACACCACCGAGCTGATCATGGACGGGCTGCGCATCCCGGCCGATCGGGTGCTCGGCGGCGTCACCGGCCGAGGTTTTTACCAAATGATGGACGGCGTGGAGGTCGGCCGGGTCAATGTCGCGGCCCGTGGCTGCGGTGTCGCCCAGCGCGCCTTCGAGCTGGGGGTGCAGTACGCCCAGCAGCGGCACACCTTCGGCAAGCCGATCGCCCAGCACCAGGCCATCCAGTTCAAGCTGGCCGAGATGGCGACCAAGGTCGAGGCCGCCCATGCGATGATGGTGAACGCGGCGCGCAAAAAGGACTCCGGGCAGCGAAACGACCTGGAGGCCGGGATGGCGAAGTACCTCGCCTCCGAGTACTGCAAGGAGGTCGTGGAGGACGCCTTCCGCATCCACGGTGGCTACGGCTTCTCCAAGGAGTACGAGATCGAGCGCCTGTACCGTGAGGCGCCGATGCTGCTCATCGGTGAAGGTACCGCCGAGATCCAGAAAATGATCATCGGCCGCCGCTTGCTCGAAGAGTATCGATTCCAGGGCTGATCGTCCGTATACGGGGTGTTTTCTTCGAGGGGAAGATCACACCCCGTAGACGTGGTTCAGCCGGTCTTCGGCCGCCGACTCGGCTTCCTGGCTTGCCCAGTTGCGGCCCGCGACCGGTACGATCCCCGGAAAGCCGCCGTCCCCCGTCTTGCGCGGCATCATCCGCTACGAAGGTCATCCATGCCCCACAGCCAAACCTCTGCACCTCGCGACAGCCGAGCCGGCGTACGCCTCGCGCGCGGAGCATCGCCGTGGCTTCTCCCGACCGTCGCCACCGCAGCCCTCAGCCTGGCCCGCGCCCGCCGCTCGGGTGCCGCCAAGGCCGTCGCCGTGCCCGCCACCGCTCTCGCGGCGGGCATGCTGTGGTTCTTCCGCGACCCCGAGCGCGAGATCGCCCAGGGCCGGGTCATCTCCCCGGCCGACGGTGTGGTGCAGAGCATCATGCCCTGGAAGGACGGCCGCACCCGCGTCGCCATCTTCATGAGTCCGCTCAATGTCCACGTCAACCGCGCGCCGCTCGCGGGCACGGTGACGTCGGTCGAGCACATCCCCGGCGGCTTTGTTCCGGCTTTCAACAAGGAGAGCGAGAACAACGAGCGCGTAGTCTGGCATTTCGACACCGAACTCGGCGACATCGAGATGATCCAGATCGCCGGCGCGGTGGCCCGCCGCATCGTGCCCTACATCCCCGAGGGCACGAAGGTCGAGCAGGGCGACCGTATCGGTCTGATCCGCTTCGGCTCGCGTGTCGACCTCTACCTGCCCGAGGGCGTGGAGGTGGCGGTCGAGGTCGGACAGAAGACCGTGGCTGGGGTGACTCGCATTGACCGTGATTGATCCGGAGACCCAGGCGAACTGGGTGCCCGAGGCAGACGAGGTGGACGAAGAGGAGGAGATGCCGCTCTCGCTCCGCCTGTCGATAGCGGACACCCTCACGCTCGGCAACGCCACGTGCGGCTTCATGGCGGTGTACTTCACCACCACGGGCATCCTGATCCCGCACCTCACCGGCAGCCAGGAGTCCGGCATGGCCCGCCACAGCGCGGCCACGGCGGTCATCCTGATGCTCTGCGCGGCGGTGTTCGACCTCTTCGACGGCCTGGTGGCGCGCAAGCTCCGCTCCTCGCCGATGGGTGCGGAGCTGGACAACCTCTCCGACCTGATCAGCTTCGGGCTGGCGCCGGCGTACTTCGTCCTCGTCTACGGCATGGTCGCGGACGACGCGCACCAGAGAGTCGCGGCGCTCGGGGCCATCGTGGTGCTGCTGGCGGTCGTGCTGCGGCTCGCCCGCTTCTCGTGCGTGACGATGAAGGACGGGATGTTCCAGGGCATGCCGTCGCCGTTCGGCGCGCTCACCGTCGTCTCGATCGTGCTCCTGGAGCTTCCGTTCGTGGCGACCCTGCTCGCGATCGTGGGCACGGCCTGGCTGATGGTGAGCCGGGTGGAGTACCCGAAGCCGCGTGGGCGGCTCGCCGGGGCGATGCTCTGCTGGATCGTCCTGTCCATGGGGCTCCTGGCCGCCTGGGCCTTCGACGCCCCCAGCGGTCAGCTGCTCCTCCAGACGGGCTGCGCGCTCCAGCTGGTCATGGGCGCGGTGATCCCGCTGTTCGCCACGGCCCGCCGGGTGAACAACTTCCGCGACAACCGCCGCGAGGCGCGGGCGGCGCAGTTGCCGTGACGGCCTCCTGACCGAGGGCCCCGAATCCAGGGTTGGCTGGGTTCGGGGCCCTTTCGTTCGTGCGGGGGACGGCTGGGGGCGGTCAGACCAGGAAGTCCTCGGCGATGCGGGAGGCGACGCGTTCCAGGAGGGGGCCGGCGTGCGCGACGCAGCGGGAGACGTCGGGTTCGAGGGACGTCAGGGGATAGGCGCGGGTGATGCCGGCCGCGCGCAGGGCCGGCTCCGTCAGGGCGAGGCGGCCGCACACCGCCACCACCTCCTTGCCCGCTGCACGCGAGGCCGCCGCCACGCCCGCCGGTGCCTTGCCGTGCAGGGTCTGCACGTCCAGGGACCCCTCGCCGGTGATCACCAGCGACGCGCGGGCCAGGGCGGGGGCGAACCCGAGAACGTCGAGCATGAGGTCGATCCCGGGCCGGAACCGCGCGCCGAGGAGCAGCGCGCCGTACCCGGCGCCGCCCGCCGCGCCCGCGCCCGGCGCCGCCGCGGCCTGCGCCGCCCGGGACCCGATCTCCGCCTCCAGCACCTTCGCGTAGTGTCCCAGCGCCGCGTCCAGGGCGCGTACGTCGTCCGGCGAGGCCCCCTTCTGCGGGCCGTACACCGCCGCAGCGCCCGTCGGCCCGGTCAGCGGATTGTCGACGTCGCCGGCCAGTACGAGCGAGACGGAGGACAGCCGGGGGTCCAGACCGGAGAGGTCGGCGCGGGCCAGACCGGCCAGACCGCCGCCGCCCGGCGGCACCGGCTCGCCGTCCTCCGCCGAGAACCGGGCCCCGAGCGCCGCCAGCATCCCGGCGCCGCCGTCCGTCGTGGCGCTGCCGCCCACGCCGAACACGATCGTGTGCGCCCCGGCGTCCAGCGCGGCCCGCAGCAGTTCGCCGGAGCCGTACGTCGACGCGGTCAGCGGCGCGAAGACGCCCGCCGGCAGCCGGTGCAGCCCGCTCGCCTCGGCCATCTCCACCACCGCGGTGCCGTCGCGCAGCGCGAACGCCGCCACCGCCTCTTCCCCCAGCGGCCCGGCCACCCGCACCGTGCGCCGTTCGAACCCGGCCGCGACCGCCGCGGCCACGGTCCCGTCGCCGCCGTCCGCCACCGGCAGCGCCTCGACCACCAGGTCGGGCACCACCCGCCGCAGCCCGGCGGTGACCCGCTCGGCGACCTGCACGGCCGTCAGCGAGCCCTTGAACTTGTCCGCGGCGACGAGTACCCGGCGGGTCCCGTCCACTGCGCCGTTCGCCACGTGCGATCCCCTCGCTCTCCGGGCCCCGGGCATACCGGGGCCGGTCGCGCCACTGCGACCCTAACCTCGCCGGACCCCCACCGTCATGCCTCCGACCACGGGCTGAGGCGGCCCGGCGAAAACGGGTACACCCAGGGCCATGAGCAGCGAGCACCCGGCACCCGTCGATCTCGCCGACCGGATCCACGGCGGCTGGCTCGGCCGGATCGCCGGCAACATGCTCGGCAAGCCGGTCGAGCAGGGCGAGGTGTGGACCCCCGCGCGCATCGACCGCTACCTCGGCCGCTCCGGCGCGCTGCCGCTCACCGACTACCTGCCCGAGCCCGCCGACCCGGCCGACACCGCCGTACTGCGCCCGGAGTGGCGCTCCTGCGTCCGCGGCCGGATCCACGGCAGCTGCCGCGACGACGACGTGGACTACACGATCCTCGGGCTGCACCTGCTGGAGAGTCGCGGCTTCGCCTTCAGCACCGAGGACGTCGGCGAGCTGTGGCTGACCCGGCTGCCCTACCTGCAGACCTTCACGGCGGAACGGGCGGCCTACCGCAACCTCGCGAACGGGCTGCGGCCGCCGCTGACGGCGACGTACGAGAACCCGTACCAGGAGTGGATCGGCGCCCTCATCCGCGCGGACGTCTTCGGCTGGACCCGCCCCGGGGACCCCGCCCGCGCGGCCGCCCTGGCCCGCCGCGACGCCGTGCTGTCCCACACCGGCAACGGCGTCTACGGCGCCCTGTTCGCGGCCGCGCTGATCGCCGCCGCCTTCACCGCCCCGACCGTACGGACCGCGCTGGACCGCGCGCTCGGCGTGATCCCGGCGAGCTGCCGCCTCGCCCGCACCGTGCGCCGCGTCATGTCGCTGCACGAGGCCGGGCTGCCCTGGGCGGACACCCTGGCCACCGCGACCGGCGAGAGTGCCGGGGGCTGGATCCACACCGTCCCGAACGCGGCCGTCCTCACCGCGGGGCTGCTCTACGGCGACGACGACTTCACCCGCACCCTCGCGCTCACCGTGCGCGGCGGTCTGGACACCGACTCCAACGGGGCGACCGCGGGCTCGGTGGCCGGTGTCCGCACCGGCGCCGCCGCCCTGCCGGCCCACTGGAAGGACCCCCTGGAGGACACGGTCCGCAGCGCGGTCTTCGGCTTCGACGGGGTGCGGATCAGTGCGCTGGCCGAACGCACCGTGCGCCTGGCGGGGGCCGGTTAACGGCCCGGCTCCGGCTGGATACCCTGCGACCATGACCTCCACCACTGACTACGCCGCCTACATCGCCGGTCTGCCCCGGGTCCTCGCCGGGGCCGCCGCGCTCTTCCGGGACGTGGAGGGGCGGGTGCTGCTGGTCGAACCCAACTACCGTGAGGGATGGGGTCTTCCGGGCGGGACGGTGGAGTCGGACAGCGGGGAGACGCCCCGGCAGGGGGCGCGCAGGGAGACGCGGGAGGAGATCGGGCTCGACCGGACGCTCGGCCGGCTGCTCGCCGTGGACTGGGTTCCGGGCACGGCGCGGCCGCCGTTGGTGGCGTACGTGTACGACGGCGGAGTGCTCGCCGACGACGAGCTGGGCGCGATCCGGCTCCAGGAGGAGGAACTGCTGTCCTGGCGGCTGGTGCCGCGCGAGGAACTCGCCGCTCATCTCCCCGGCGCCCTCGGCCGCCGTGTCCTCGCCGCCCTCGACGTCCTCGCCGACGGCTCCGGCCCGGCCGAGCTGGAGAACGGCCACCGGGCGGACTGACCCGCGGACGGCCGGTCCCGACCGGGCTCCCGGTCCACCGCCGATATCCACTCGCACCGCCCGGCCCCGGGCCCTACCCTCGCCCCATGGGCAAGCCTCTCGTGGCCATTCTCAGTGGCGCAGGTATCTCCACCGACTCCGGAATCCCCGACTACCGGGGGCCGAACGGCCTGTGGCGGCGCGATCCCGAGGCGGAGAAGCTCGTCACGTACGAGTACTACATGGGCGATCCGGAGATCCGGCGCCGGTCGTGGCGGATGCGCCGCGGCAACGGGGCGCTGGGGGCCGAGCCGAACGCCGCCCACCGGGCCGTCGCCGAGCTGGAGCGGTCCGGGGTCCCGGTCCGGGTGATCACGCAGAACGTGGACGGGCTGCACCAGCTCGCCGGGATGCCCGCCCGCAAGGTGCTCGAACTGCACGGCACCGCACGGGAGTTCCTCTGCACGCGGTGTCATGCGCGCGGCCCGATGGAGGACGCCCTGGCACGTCTCGACGCCGGTGAGGACGATCCCCCGTGCCGGGAGTGCGGCGGCATCCTGAAGTCCGCCACGGTGATGTTCGGCGAGCGCCTCGACCCGATGGTGCTCGGCGAGGCCGTGGCCGTCACCAAGGCCTGCCAGGTGTTCATCGCCGTCGGCACCAGCCTCCAGGTGCAGCCCGCCGCCGGCCTCGCGGGAGTCGCCGCCGACCACGGCGCCCGCCTGATCGTCGTCAACGCGGAACCGACGCCGTACGACGACCAGGCGGACGAGGTGATCCGCGAGCCCATCGGGACCGCGCTGCCCCGGCTGCTGGCCGGCCTGGCCGAGGACGCGGCGGCCGGCTGACTCAGAACAGGGCCGTGCCGCGTTCGAAGTCCAGCAGGCGGCGCTTGCGCTCCAGGCCGCCGCCGTAGCCGGTGAGGCTGCCGTCGCTGCCGACGACGCGGTGGCAGGGCACGATGATGCCGACGGGGTTGCGGCCGTTCGCGAGGCCGACCGCGCGAGAGGCGCCGGGATTGCCGAGGGTGTCGGCGAGTTGGCCGTAGGTGCGGGTCTCGCCGTAGGGGATGCGGGTGAGCTGGTCCCAGACGCTGCGCTGGAAAGGCGTTCCGCGCAGGCCGAGTTCGAGGGTGAACTCGCGCAACTCGCCCGCGAAGTAGGCGTCCAGCTGTTCCCCTGCCGCGGCGAAGCAGGGCAGGGAGTCGTCCCGGCCGCCGAAGTTCTCCTGGGGCGGGCGGTGCCGCTGGTCGGTCATGTACAGGCCGCACAGGGCGCCGTCCTCGGCGACCAGGGTGAGGGGACCGTACGGGCTGTCGGTCACGGTGTGGCACATCACGGGAAGAACCTTCTTACACGGGAAGGAAGTTGATCGGGTGGCTGTCGGTCGCCCATAGATACTGCACCGCGTACGCCCGCCACGGGCGCCATGCCTCGGCGCGGGCGGTGAGCGCGGCGGGGGTGGACGGCAGCCCGAGTTCGCCGGCCGCGCGCCGGATGCCGAGGTCGGTGGGCAGGAAGGCGTCCGGGTCGCCGAGGGCGCGCATGGCGATGACGTCGACCGTCCAGGGGCCGAAGCCGGGCAGCGCGAGCAGCCGGGTGCGGGCCTCGGCCCAGTCGGATTCCACCCCCAAGTGGAGTGAGCCGTCGGCGAGTCGACCCACCAGGGTGGTGAAGGTGGTGCGCCGGGTGCGGGGCATCGCCAGGGTCTCGGGGTCGACCGCGGCCAGCTCCTCGGGCGAGGGGAAGAGGTGGGTGAGGCCGCCCTCGGGGTCGTCCAGGGGCTTGCCGTGGGCGGTGACGAGGCGGGCCGCGTGGGTGCGGGCGGCGGCCGTGGAGACCTGCTGTCCGAGGACGGCCCGTACGGCGAACTCGGCCTCGTCCACCGTGCGCGGCACCCGGCGGCCCGGCGCCCTGTCGACCAGCGGGGCGAGCAGCGGGTCGGTGCGCAGCCGGTCGTCCACGGCCACGGGGTCGGCGTCCAGGTCGAGCAGCCGGCGGCAGCGGCTGATCGCCACGGCCAGGTCGCGCAGGTCGCTGAGGGTGAGGCGGCAGGCGATGTGGTCGGGGCGGGGCGCGAGGGCGACGATCCCGTGGCCGTACGGCAGTCGCAGGGTCCGGCGGTAGGCGCCGGTGAGGGCACCGCCCGCGTCGTCCGGGCTCCGCGGGAGCCATTCCTCGACGCCGGGTACGGCCGTGGCGGCGAGGTGGCCGAAGAGGTTGCTCGGATTGAGCGGGGCGCGGAACGGCAGGCGCAGGCAGAGGGTACCGGGGGTGCCGCCGCCGCTCGCGCGGCCGGCCGGTACCCGGTGGCGCAGCTCGCTCGGGGAGAGGGCGTAGACCTCGCGGACGGTGTCGTTGAAGGCGCGGACGGAGGAGAAGCCGGCCGCGAAGGCGATCTCCGCCATGGGCAGCGCGGTGGTCTCGATGAGCAGCCGCGCGGTCTGGGCGCGCTGGGCGCGGGCGAGCGCGAGGGGCCCCGCGCCCAGCTCGGCCAGCAGTTGCCGCTCCACCTGGCGGGTGCTGTAGCCGAGCCGGGCGGCGAGGCCGGGCACGCCCTCGCGGTCCACGACGCCGTCGCCGATCAGGCGCATGGCACGGGCCACCAGATCGGCGCGCTGGTTCCACTGCGGGGAGCCGGGACTGGTGTCGGGGCGGCAGCGCTTGCAGGCCCGGAACCCGGCCTGCTGGCAGGCGGCGGCGCTCGGGTAGAACGTCATGTTCCCGGGCTTGGGCGGGACGACGGGGCAGCTGGGCCGGCAGTAGATGCGGGTGGTCAGCACGGCCGTGTAGAACCATCCGTCGAACCGCGCGTCCTTGGACTGCACGGCGCGCACGCAGTGCTCCCGGTCGAGGTGCGTCGCTGTCTGCATGACTCAAGGATGACCGGCGCGGGAGCCCGGCGCTGGCGGAATTCCGACACGTACGCCGAGCGGCCTGCGGTGACGCCCTAAGGGGTCCGCTGCCGGAAGCCGCTGATCCACTCCGCCGTGGTGCGCAGCCCGCCGAAGGTGTAGAAGTGCACCTTGACCTCGCCGTGGCGCGCGGGATCGTACCGGTCGGTCAGCGTGCGCAGGAAGCGGTCGGGGCCCGCCGTGCCCAGCAGGTTGGTCAGCGAGAAGCCGTACTTGCGGGCGACGGAGGCGCTGGTGGTGACGCCGAAGCGGGTGGCGTAGCCGACGAGGCGGCGGATGCCCGCGGGTCCCGGGACACCGACGCGCACGGGCAGGTCGACGCCCCGGGCGCGGACGGCCGCCAGCCAGTCGAGGACCGGGTCGGCGTCGAAGCCGAACTGGGTGATCACGTCGCCGGTGAAGGGACCCGCGCCGATGGCCGCGGCCTTGTCGGTGAGCGCCGACCACAGGGCGGGGCCGGTTATGGCGGGGTGGCCCTCGGGGTAGCCGCTGATGCCGATGTGGCGGACGCCGTAGCGCTGGAGCAGTCCGGTGCGGATGACGGCGAGGGCGTCCTCGTACGGGCCCTCGGGGCGGGCAGGGTCGCCGCCGACGACGAAGACGTTGTCCGCGGTGCCGTCCTCGGCGAGGCCCGCGAGGAACTCCTCCAGCGCGGCGGGCGAGGGCAGCCGGCGGGCGGAGATGTGCGGCACGGGGACGAAGCCGAGCCGACGGACCGCGCGGGCCGCGGCGAGCCGGGTGGCGTGGTCCTCGCCGGCGAGGAAGGTGACGTTGATCCGGGTGCCCCGCGGGATGCCGTCCCGCGCCTCCTCCAGGGCGGGCACGTCCTTGCCGGTCATCTCCAGCGAGAAGTCGTCCAGCAGGGTGGTGCCCACCGTGGCCGGGGCGGTGACGGCGGGGTTCATCGGGCTCCTCGCGGCTCGGCGCTGCGGCGCGCCTGTTCGGCTTCGACCTGCGGTTTCGCGGGACGTCCCGCTCGTGTGACCGACCACGTCGGCCGGGCACCGGGTGCGATGCTACCCAAGCCGATGCGCCGGCCCGTCCCGGCCCGGCCGACCTCGCCCGGCCCCGGTCCGCCGACGCGGTGCCCTCCCCCGGATAAGTCCTGACAGCACGCATGGCGAACTCGTCTTGCGAACGGATCATCGGCGTCACGAGCGGGCCGGGTTCCGGCGCCTGGCCGCCCGCCGGTGCCGCGCGGCGCCTGTGCGCCCAGGGCGGCCCTGGCGGTGTCCCACCACCACCAAAAATAACGGCCCCGTCACGCGCGGGACGGGGCCTGGCCGGTTCAGGAGGGGACCGGCGCGGGGGGCGCAGCCGGCTGGCCGGCCTGGGCGAGGCCCAGTTGCGCACTGAGCAGATGGGCGTCGAGCATCCCCACCTCGGCGGTGCGGGCGGCCCGAGCGTAGCCGTTCAGCATGCGCTTGGTGAGGACGAGCGACTCGGGCGCGCGCCGCAGCAGCGGCCTGATCCAGGAGCCGACCACCTCGTCCAGGGCCTCCCGGGGCGCCACCTTGTGCAGGAGACCGAGCCGGTGGGCGGTGGCCGCGTCGAAGTTCTCACAGGTGAGCATGAGTTCGCGGATGTGGGAGACGCCGGCCTCGGAGATCAGCCGGCCCATGGCGCCGCCCCACGCGGGGGGCAGGCCGAGGGCGACCTCGGGCATGCGGAACCGGCAGTCGTCGGCGCCCGCGCGCAGGTCGCAGTAGGAGGCGAGGGCGAGTCCCGCGCCGATGATCCGGCCGTGCAGCCGCGCGACGGTGATCGCGTGGGTGTTCTCCAGGGCCTCGCACACGCGCAGCGCCTTGTCGTTCATGCGACGCAGTGCGGTGCCGGTGGGGTCGTGGGTGAGCGCGGCCTGGAACTCGGTGCGCTCGGCGCCCAGGTTGAAGTCGTCGCCCGCTCCGGTCAGCACCAGGACGCGGACGTCCGGCCGGTCGTGGAGGGCGGTGAGGACGGCGAGGAGGTCGTCGAGGGCGGCGACGGTGAGGGTGTTGTCCTTCGGCGTGGCACCGAGCCGGATCCACAGCACGGGTCCGTCGAGGTCCGCCTGGATCGCCGTGGTGGCGAACGGGCGGTGGGGGCCGGCCTGTTGGGCCGTAACGGTTATGTCGGTCATGTCGGTCATGCGAGGGTGACGTCCAGGTTCAGCAGTCGTCTGAAGGCCACGCGCGGCGCCCAGTCCGGGCGGCGGACCAGGGTGAGCTGGGGGAAGCGCGTGACCATCTGGTGGAGGAGGGTCTGGGCCTCCAGGCGGGCCAGGGGCGCGCCGAGGCAGTAGTGGATGCCACCGCTGAAGGCCAGGTGGGCCGGCTTGCGGTGCATGTTGAACAGTTCGGGGTCCTCGTGCTTGGCCGGGTCGCGGTGGGCCGCGCCGACCAGCAGGTGGACCATCTCGTCCTTGCGGATCTCCACGCCGCCCAGTTCGCAGTCGCGCGAGGAGACGCGGCTGATGACGTGGGTGGGCGGGTCGTAGCGCAGCGACTCCTCGACGGCGGCCGGCACCAGGTCGGGCTGGACCGTGAGCCGGTCCCACTGGCGGGGGTGGTCGAGGAGCAGCAGGACGGTGGTGGACAGCAGGGTGGTCGTCGTCTCCAGGGCGGCCAGGAGCACGAACAGCGCGAGGAAGTAGACGGCCTCGTCGGCCTTGTCCTGGTCGCTCTCCATGCCGTCCCACACCTTGATCCAGCGCGAGACGGGGTCGTCGCCGGGGCGGGCGCGCCGCAGGCGCACCAGGTCGGTGAAGTAGCGGCGCAGTTCGGCGGTGGCCGCGTCCGACAGCGCCAGCTGACTGGCGGAGGGCAGCAGTTCCTGGGTGAACACCTGGTCGTGGGTCAGCTCGCGCAGCCGGGGGTAGTCGGCGGGGGGCAGGCCCAGCCAGTGCCCGATGACGGCGACCGGCAGTTCCTCGGCGACCAGGTCGTTGAGGTCGGCCTCGCCGTCGTGCAGCCGCTCGGCGAGGTTGTCGAGCAGCTTGGTGGTGAAACGTTCTGTCATCCCGCGTATCTCGTCCAGGGAGCCGCGGTCGAACAGGCCCGCCGAGCGGCGCACCCAGGTGTGCTCCGGGGGGTTGAGGGCGGGCAGCGTGCGGCTCATCTCGCGGGAGGACGGCGCCGTCCAGCGGGTGCCGTCGCCCTGCTGTTCTCGCCAGCGGGCGTCCGGCTCCAGCCAGTCTCTACTGCGGACGACCTGGTCGCAGACGTCGAATCCGGTCACGAGGTGGCCGCCCCAGGGTGCGGCGGCCACCGCACCCCGGGAGCGGAGTTCCGCGTAGATCGGAAAGGGGTTGGCCTGCCCCTTGGCGGTGCGCAGGCGGGAGAAGAGCGATACGGCGAAGCGTCTGTCGGCGGGCGGAGTGGTGACGGTTTCCACAATGACCCTTTCTGATCTAGACATCAGCCCGCATGCATACCCTCCGCTTCTGACGCATATACAAGATGACTATGCAACGAGCGAGTTGCCTTCGTCACTCCCCTCGGGTCCACGCCAGGAAGCGGCTGAACAGGCCCGCCTTGGGCTTCTGCGCCCCGGCCATCGCCGGCCGGGGCGTGGCCGCGAGGGGGGACGCGGAAGCCGCCACCGGGGATTCCGCCTTCTGGGCCGAGGTCGGCACCACGATGCGCGGGGTGAAGCGCACCGGCAGCGCCACCAGGGAGCGGCTCCACGGCGCCGGGACCCAGCTCAAGTCCTTGAAGGGCATCCGAACTTCGACGTCCGGGAGCCGGTTGAGCAGGGACTCCACGGCGGTCACCGCGATCACGAACGCCGGGTCCTTGGCGGGACAGGCGTGCGGGCCCGCGCCGAAGGCCAGGTGGGCCTTCGCGCTGAGCTGCTCGCGGTGCTCGGCGAGGCGTGGGTCGGTGTTGGCCGCCGCGAAGGAGATCATCACCGGATCGTTCGCCCGGACCACACGGCCGCCCAACTCCACGTCGTGCGTCGGGTAATGGGCCGCGTAGTTGGCGATGGGCGCGTAGTTCCACAGGACCTGGGTGACGGCGTCCTCGACCGGCAGACCGGTCTGCCACTCCTCGCCGAGTATCAGCGCGCTGGCGGTGCCTATCACGGCGGACAGCGGCGTGGTGCCACCGGACAGCAGGGTGACGAGCTGGTGCAGCACCTCCTCGTCGGTGAGCTGCGCCGAGTGCTGCATCAGACGCGTCGTCAGGTCCTCGCCGGGGTTGCGCCGCTTGAGGGTGATCAGCTCGTTCAGCGCCTCGGCGAGCAGCTGGTCGGCGCCGGCGCTGCCGGAGAAGATGCCGGTGATGCCGGCGATGACACGGTCGCCGATCTCCGGCGGGCAGCCGAACAGATCGCTGAACACCAGCAGCGGCAGCGGCTGGGCGTACTCCGCCATCAGCTCGGCCTGGCCCATGCGTTCGGAGCTGAAGCGGCTGATCAGGTAGTCGGCCGAAGCCTGGGTCTGACGTACCAGCTGGAGCTCGTTGACGCTGGCCAGACTGTCGGTAACGGCCTGGCGCAGCCGGGCGTGCGCAGCGCCGTCGCTGAACAGCGCGTTGGGCCGGTAGGCCAGCATCGGCAGCGCGGGGCTGTCCTCGGGGACCCGGCCCTCGTGCAGCGCGTTCCAGCGCCGCGAGTCGCGGACGAAGGAGGCGGGGTTCTGGAGGATGTAGAGCGCGGCGTCGTAGCTGGTGACCAGCTCGACCTCGACGCCGGGCGCGATGTCCACCGGGGCGCTCGGGCCGAGGCTGCGCAGATGGGCGTAGTGACCGTCCGGGTCGGAGCCGAACCGGGGGCCGTAGAGCTGGGTGTTTCCGTGTGCGGGGCAGCCGGGGGGCGGCTCTGTGCCGGGTCGCTGCTGCATGAGCGGGGGGCTCCTAGTCGATGAGGGAGAGAAGATGGTGCACGAGGGTGATCAGCGCGTGCGCCGACGACTGCTCGTTGCGGACGTCGCAGGGGACGACGGGGGTGTCCGCGGACAGGTTGAGCGCCTCGCGCACCTCAGAGAGCGGGTAGCCGGGCGTGCCGTCGAAGTGGTTGACCCCGATGGCGTACGTCAGACCGAACCGCTCGACCAGGTCGAGGATGGGGAACGACTCGGACAGCCGCTCGGGGTCGACGAGGACGAGCGCGCCCAGGGCACCCCGGGACAGCTCCTCCCACATCTCCTTGAAGCGTTCCTGGCCGGGGGTGCCGAAGAGGTACAGCACCACCTCGTCGTTGATGGTCAGACGGCCGAAGTCCATGGCGACCGTCGTGGTGGTCTTGTCGGGAGTACCCGACAGATCGTCGAAGCCCTCACTGGCCTCGGTGATCTCTTCTTCGGTCCGCAGCGGCTCGATCTCGGAGATGCTGGCGATACACGTGGTCTTGCCGACCCCGAAGTGCCCCACCACGAGCACCTTCACCGCCGTACGGACACCTGAGTCCAGGTACACGAATCACGCTCCGAATCGGGCTCTGAGGCCGTCGAGCACGGCGTTCAGTACTTCTCGGTCGACACGTTCCGCGCGGGGCACCGGCTTCCGCGCGATGATCAGGCCGCTCTCCTCCATCTCGGCCAGGAGGATCCGGACGACCCCCAGCGGCAGACGGGTGTGTGCGGCGACCTCGGCCACGGACAGGAATCCGTCCATGACCAGGTCCAGAACCTGACGGGCCTCCGGGGTGAGCGTGCGCACCGTGGTGGCGGCGTGCTCGCTCGCGGACACCAGCGTCGTGTGCCCGTAGGCGTGTTCCGGGGGCAGGGACCGCCCGTTCGTGATCACGAAGAACGGGACTAATGCGGAGGTGAGTTCCAGATCCTCGTCGGGCTCGTCACTCACGCGCGGCTCGCCTCCCCGTGGGGGGCCAGATACGCGCCGAGGCGTGGCACGACCTGGTGCAGCCGGGTGGTGAAGTCCTCGATGTCCGCGTCGTGCTGGGCCGCGGCCGCGAGGAAGGCGCCCCGTCCGGCCGAGATCAGGAAGATCCAGCCGTGCTGGAACTCGATGACCGTCTGCCGCCAGAGCGCGTCCTGCTGGACGCCGGCGAACTGCGCGGTGGCCCGGCTGTAGGCGTGGATACCGGTCATCGCGGCGGAGATGGTGTCCGCGAGGTCCTGGCTCATGCCCGTGGTGGCCCCGCGGGGCAGTCCGTCGCCGCCCAGCAGCACGGCGTGCCGGGCGCCGCGCACCTCGCTGATCACCTCGTCCAGGTCGGCGATCCGGATCCCGGTGCCGATCTCCTGACCGTCGCGGGCGCGCTGGGCGCGCGCCCCGGCCTCGTCGGCGTGCACCCGGGGCGGCGAGGTGAGGTTGTTCCCGAGCCGGGCCACGAGCCGGTGCATGCGGAAGGAGATCTGCTGCATGTCGACATCGGGTGCCGCGGCCGCCGCCAGGTACGCGCCCTGCCCGGCCCCGATCAGGAAGATCCAGCCGTGCGAGAACTCGATGATGGTCTGGTTCCACTGCCGGTCCGGGGCGTCCCCGGCGAAGTGGGACGTGGCCCGGCTCAGCGACTGCATGCCCGCCATGGCGGCGGAGATGGTCCGCACGTCCTTCTGGGCCATGCCGTCGGTCGCCCCGCGGGGCAGGCCGTCCGCGGACAGCAGGACGGCGTGGCGTGCCTTGGGCACGTTGGCCACGATGTCCTCGAGCATCCACGAGAGGTCGGTGATCATGTGTCATCGGACCCTTCGGACGGTGCCGCGGAGAGATTGCGGCCCGAGAGCGTGCCGCGCTGGAAGGCGCCCAGGCTGCGGCCCGCGGCCCGGCCGGCGTCCTCCGTCGCCGTGACGTGCGGCAGGCCGACGGTGTCCTGGTCGGGAACACTGGCGATGGGCACCTGGCGGGCGCCGCGCCGGGGCAGGCCGTTGGCGGTGCGCGCCACGGACTCGGGCCGGGTGGGTATGCCGGGCTGCTCGATAACGGGCTGGACCTCTTCCACCGGTGCCGTCTCCTCCTCCGTCCACAGCTCCTCGGGCAGCAGCACGACCGCGCGCACGCCGCCGTAGCGGGAGACACCGGTCACGTCCACCCGGAAGCCGTACTGCTGGGACAGCAGGCCGATCACGGGAAAACCGAACTTGGGCTGGTTGCCCAGCTGGGACAGCCGGGGCCGGTACTGGCCGGAGAGCAGGGCGCTGGCCTTCTGGCGCTCCTCGTCGTTCATGCCGACGCCCGCGTCGTCGATGACGATGCAGAGGTTCTTCTGCACCCGCTGGAACGTCACCTCGATGGGCGAGCCCTGCTGGGAGAAGCTGGCAGCGTTGTCGAGCAGCTCGGCGACCGCGAGGGCGACGGGCGAGACCGCCGACGCCTTCAGCGCGAAGCCGGTCTGCTGCATGATCTCCACGCGCCGGAAGTTGCGGATCTGCCCCTGGGCGCTGCGCACCACGTCGTAGACGCTCGCGGCGCGGCTGCGGCGGCCCAGCGGGGCGCCGCACATGACCGCGATGCCCTGTGCCTTGCGCGCCATCTGCGCGTTGGCGTGGCCGACCTCCAGCAGGTCGCCGAGGACGGAGTGGCCGCCGTACTTGCGCTGGATCTCCTCCAGCAGCGCCAGCTGTTCGGCGGCGAGGCTCTGCAGGAAGCGCGCCGAGCCCTTGAGTACGGCCTTGGTGCTGTCCTCCGCCGCCTCCTCGGCTTCCTGGATGGTCTTGGCGTGGTCGGTCCGGTGCTGGTGGAGCTCTGCTCGTAAAGTGGCCAGTCGGCCGTCGGCCTCGCTGAGCCGCTGGGTCAGTGCGGCTTCGGACCTGTCCTTGTTCACCGCTATGGCCTTGGCGCGACGACTGAGGACCACGGCCGCGGCGACGCCGAGCGCCGCCACGACAACCAGGCACCAGACAAGTGCGTCTCGAATCATGGAAACCTTTCCTGGCGTTTAGCCTGCGGCCGTTGGCGGAAGTGCACCGCACCGCCGGTGGGACGACCGGTCGCGAACGGGTCGGGCAGGTCACGCGGAGGACCGGACCGAAACCGTTTTCTGCGGCGCCTGAGCCGAGGGGACCAAGGTCACAGACGCGGGGATGCTATCACCCGCTTAGGGGAACCTTTGCCACGCCGAGTCACGCCAACGACCCTGCTCACGGCATGGGTTGCGGCGATTACGCGCTGCTGCTCGGACAATTCCGGATCGGTGTCCGGGAGTTGCCCGGAAGCGGCGACAAAGGGGCGTAAAGGCGCCGCCGGATCAGCCGATCTGACGGGCGAACACCTCGTAGGCCAGGGCATCGAGGAGCACGAAGCGGACCTCCTCGACGGCCGTGTCCGTGGAGCGGGCGGCCGCCAGGGCGATCCGGGCGGCGTCCGCCATCGGCCAGCGGTAGACACCGGTGGAGATGGCCGGAAACGCCACCGTGCGGGCGCCGAGCGCGTCGGCGACGCGCAGGGACGCGCGGTAGCAGGAGGCGAGCAGGGGCGAGCGGTCCTCTTCGGCGCTGAAGACCGGTCCGACGGTATGGATCACCCACCGGGCGTCGAGCCGCCCCGCGGTGGTGGCGACGGCCTGTCCGGTGGGCAGGCCCCGGCCGTAGCGCGAGGCGCGCAGGGCGCGGCACTCGGCGAGGATCGCGGGCCCGCCGCCGCGGTGGATGGCGCCGTCGACGCCTCCGCCGCCGAGCAGTGAGGAATTGGCCGCGTTGACGATCGCGTCGGCGCGCTGCCGGGTGATGTCGCCCTGGACGAGGAGGATGCCGGTCATGCCTGTCGCAGCCTCCGCCAGACGGCCTTGGCCGCGTTGTGCCCCGACATGCCGTGCACCCCGGGTCCGGGCGGGGTGGCCGAGGAGCACAGGAAGACGGCCGGGTGGGGGGTGTGGTACGGGAACAGGGTCGGCCGGGGCCGCAGCAGCAGCTGGAGTCCGCAGGCGGCGCCGCAGGCGATGTCGCCGCCCACGTAGTTGGCGTTGCGGGCGGCCATCTCGGCCGGGCCCGTGGTGACGCGGGCGAGGACGCGGTCGCGGAAGCCGGGCGCGAAGCGCTCCAGCTGGCGCTCCATGGCATCGGTGAGGTCGCCGGACCAGCCGCTCGGTACATGCCCGTACGCCCAGAAGACGTGCTTGCCCGCCGGGGCGCGGCCGGGGTCGGCCACACTCGGCTGCACGGTGATCATGAACGGCTTGCCGGGGGCCCGGCCCTCGCGGGAGGCGGCGCGCAGGGCGGTGCCGATCTCCGCCTGGCTCGCGCCGATCTGGACGGTGCCGGCGACGCGGGCCTCGGGGGCGGTCCACGGCACCGGGCCGTCCAGCGCGTAGTCGATCTTGAAGACGCCGGGGCCGTACCGGTAGCGGTCGTAGTAGGCGCCGAAGCCGGCGATGCGGGCGAGGGCGGCGGGCGAGGTGTCGAAGACGTAGGCGCGGGCGGGCGGCAGGTCGTCCAGGCGTTTGACCTCGTAGTCGGTGTGCACCTCGCCGCCGAGATCCGCCAGGTAGGCGGCGAGGGCGTCCGAGACGGCCTGGGAGCCGCCGCGGGCCACCGGCCAGCCGCGGGCGTGCGCGGCCAGCGCGAAGACCAGGCCGATGGCGCTGGTGGCGAAGCCGTCCAGCGGGGCCATCACATGGGCGACCAGGCCGGCGAACAGCGTCTTGATCCGCTCGTCCTTGAAGCGGCGCATCAGCCAGGTGGACGGCGGCAGCCCCGCGAGGCCGAAGCGGGCCAGCGTCACCGGATCGCGGGGCAGCGCGGAAAGCGGCAGGGACATGAAGTCCCGTACCAGCGTGTCCCAGTGGGCGAGCAGCGGCTCGACGAGTCTGCGGTACGACCCGGCGTCGCGCGGCCCGAAGGAGGCGGCGGTCTCCGCGACCGAGCGGGAGAGCACGGCGGCGGTGCCGTCGGGGAAGGGGTGCGCCATGGGCAGCTCGGCGTGCAGCCACTGAAGGCCGTACCGCTCCAGGGGCAGGGCGCGGAAGGCGGGCGAGTTGATCCCCAGGGGGTGGGCGGCCGAGCACGGGTCGTGCCGGAAGCCGGGCAGGGTCAGCTCCTCGGTGCGGGCGCCGCCGCCCACGGTGGAGCGCGCCTCGAACAGGGCCACGGAGAAGTCCCTGCGGGCCAGTTCCACGGCGGCGGTCAGTCCGTTGGGCCCCGCACCCACCACGACCGCATCGAGCATCGACGGCACCTTCGGACCCCTTCGTCAGCCGATGGCCACTCGGCTTCAGGATATGCCGGGCCACCGACAGAGCGGCTCCCGCGCGGGGCCCCGACGGCTCCGCGGGGCGGCAGGCGCCGGTTCGCTCCCGCTCGGCCCGGGAAAGTAGGTGACGTCAGCCGAGACACCGCCGAGGAGGGGGACGGCATGGCCGGTGGCCGACAGCGGATGAGGCGCTCGTTGGTGGTGTACGCGTTCTGGGTCGCCTGCCTCGCGACGCTGGTCGTGGGGATCCTGCTGGTACCGCTCGACGAGAAGCTGACGTCGCGCGAAGTGCTCTCGTCCATCGGGCTCAACCTGGTGGCCGGTGTCATCTTCGCGGTGATCTTCACCCTGTTGAGCAACCGGGCGCAGGAGCAGAACCTGGAGGGCACGCTCAAGGAGGGCCTGGACCAGTTCTCGGCACGTCTGGCCGCGGAACTGTCCAGGGGCCGGAGGGAGTTCCTGCCGACCGCGCGGTACGAGCCCGTCGAACCCGCGGACGGCGGCTACGGCGACCCCTTCAACGTCGACATGACCGAGAGCCTCGAACGGACCGGGTACTACGCCTTCCGCGGGCCGAGCGCCCGCTATGTGGCCGCCCGGCTGCGCTGCTCCAGCCACTTCCCGCAGCAGGTCACCGTGGCCATGCTGAGCCCGGGAGACACCCAGATGATCGCCCGGCGGGCCGCGGACCGCCGCAACTGGAGGCGCTTCGCCGGGCAGTCGGCGCGTGAGCTGGAGGACGGCCTGCGCGACGAGCTGGTCATGTGCGTCGTCTCGCTCTTCGACTACCGGCGCTACTGCCCGGTCAAGCTCCTCTACACCGAGGACACCGCCGTCTACCGCTACGAGATGTTCGACGACTCGGTCTTCGTCTCCTGGTACCACGCCCACGGCGCCGAGGCCCTGGAGATGCCTCCCTCCTACCGTTTCGGCTCGGAGTCGTTCCTGTACAAGACGCTGCGGCTGGATCTGACCCGCAGGTTCGACATCTCCCGCCACAAGGTCACGTTCACCGCGGAGCAGGACGACGACTTCCTGATGCGGCATCTCGCGGACCTCACCGGAGGGCCGGTGACCGAGCAGGACCTCGCGCACTGGCGCGCCGAATACGACCGCAGGACGGCGGACTTCACGTCGTACATGAGCACCATCTACGACAGTCTCTCCCGGCTGCGCCGGCTGACCGACGAGCGGGCGGCGTGAGCGGGGCCGCGGCGGAGCTGCGCGCGCTGCTGGCGTCCGGCACGGCGGACGAGCGGCTGGGGCGCGGCTGCGCCGAGATCCTCCGGGACATCGCGCGCGGCAGGCTCACCCCGCGGGGCCTGCGCCACCCCCTCGGGTTCCTCTACGTCCCGCTCGACCGGCGCCCCGACTCGGTGCTGCGGCTGCACCTGTGGCCGCGGCGGCCGTGGTGGTCGACCCTGACGACCTCCCCGTACCACATGCACGCCTGGCGGCTGGTCAGCTACGTGCACCGCGGTGCCGTGCGGAACACGACCGTCGAGGTGCGGGCGGCGGCCGACGGGGACGCCGAGTACCGGGTCTTCGACATCGACGGTGAGGGGGAGCGCGATCTGCTGGTCCCCTCCGAGGAGACGGTCGCGGTGTCGTCCCGGGCGACGTCCACCGTGCGTGCCGGAGGGCTCTACGGCCTGGACGTGGGGACCTTCCACTGCACCAGCCTCCTGGAGGGCACGGCGGCGGTGACCCTCGCCCTGGTGGACCGGGTGCCCGGGGCGCGGGAGCGGGCGCTGGGGCCCTGCGGCCTCGGGCGGCACAGCACCCTGCGGGCAACCGCGCCGGCGGACGAACTGCGGCGCTTCGCGCGCGAGTCGCTGCTGGAGCCAGGGGCCTGAGGTCAGCGCCCCACGGCGTACCCCTGCATCCCGCGCGGGTTCGCCGCCGCCGACAGCAGGCCGGTCTCCGGGTCGCGGGCGACCACGCAGAGCCGGCCCTCGGACCAGGCGGGGCCGAGGGTGAGGTCGTGGCCGCGGCGGCGGAGTCCGGCCACGACCCCGGGCGGCATCCGCGACTCGACGGTCAGCGCGCCGGGGTGGTGGCCGCGCGGGTAGAAGGAGCTGGGGAAGGCGTCGTTGTGCCAGTTCGGGGCGTCGACGGCGCCCTGGAGGTCGAGCCCGCCGCGGACCGGGGCCCGCAGGGCGACGGCGAGGAAGAAGTGCGGCTGCCACTGGTCCTGCTGGTCGCCGCCGGGCGTGCCGAACGCCATGACCGGCACCCCGTCGCGCAGCGCGAGGGACGGGGTGAGGGTGGTACGGGGGCGGCGGCCGGGCGTGAGGGTGTTCGGCAGGTCCTCCTCCAGCCAGGCCATCTGGAGCCGGGTGCCGAGCGGGAAGCCCAGCTCGGGCACGACGGGGTTGGACTGCAACCAGCCGCCGCTGGGCGTGGCCGCGATCATGTTCCCCCAGCGGTCGACCACGTCGAGGTGGCAGGTGTCGCCCCGGGTGCCGCCGTCGGCGGCCACCCGGGGGTCGCCGGACAGCCGCGCGACCGTCGGCTCCCCCACGCCCATCGGGTCGAAGCCCTCGTCCGCGAGCGGCACGGGCTCACGGGCCCGCTCGGGCAGCCGCGGGGTGCGCCCGCCGGGGGCGCCGGGCCGCAGCTCGTACGACGCCTCGGCCCCGATCAGCGCCCGTCGCCCGGCGTTGTACTCCTCGGACAGCAGCTCCGTGAGCGGCACGTCGGCGGCGTCGCCGTACCAGGCCTCCCGGTCGGCCATGGCCAACTTGCAGCCCTCGACCAGGAGATGGACGTAGTCCTCGCTGCCGTACGCGGGGAGTTCCGGCGGGAGCAGGGCGAGTTGCTGGAGGAAGGCGGGGCCCTGGCTCCAGGGGCCGGCCTTGCACACGGTCCAGCCGTTCCAGTCGTACGACACCGCGTCCTCGTACGTCGCCGACCAGGTGGCGAGGTCCTCCGCGTCGAGCGTCCCGGTGTGCCGCTCGCCGCTGGTGTCCAGGGTGGGCCGCCGGGACTGCCGTACCAGGGCCTCGGCGATGAAGCCGGAGCGCCACACCTCACGGGCGGCGTCGATGCGGGCCTCGCGGCTCCCGGCCCGCGCGGTCTCGGCGAGCAGCCGGCGCCAGGTGGCGGCGAGGGCGGGATTGCGCAGCAGCGCGCCGGGGCGGGGCGCGCGGCCGCCCGGCAGGTACAGCTCCGCCGAGGACGTCCACTCGGTCTCGAACAGCACCCGTACGCTCTCCACGGTCGCACCGACGTTCTCCACCGGCGGGTGCCCGTGCTCGGCATAGCCGATGGCGTGTTTCAGCACGTCCTCAAGGGACTTGGTGCCGTGGTCGCGCAGGAGCAGCAGCCAGGCGTCGAAGGCGCCGGGCACGGCGGCGGCGAGCGGGCCGGTGCCGGGGACGAGGTCCAGGCCGAGGTCCCGGTAGTGCGCGGCGGTGGCGCCGGCCGGGGCCACGCCCTGCCCGCACAGCACGCGCACCGTGCCGCCGGCCGGCGCGAGCAGGATCGGCACCTCCCCCGCCGGACCGTTCAGGTGCGGTTCCACGACGTGCAGCACGAACGCGCCCGCCACGGCGGCGTCGAACGCGTTGCCGCCGTCCTCCAGCACCGCCATCGCCGACTGGGAGGCCAGCCAGTGGGTGGAGGAGACCATGCCGAACGTGCCGTGCAGGGTGGGCCGGGTGGTGAACTGCACGTCTCACCTCGCGGGAGTCGGGGCCGTTACCGGTCGTGCGGTCGGCCGCCAGGCTACCGGCGGTCCCGTTGCCCGTCTCCACCCCGCGCGACGCCCAGATGGCGCAGGGCCGACGCCGCCGCTCCGGCCCCGCACATGCCGTGGGCGCCGGGTCCCGGCGGGGTGGCGGCCGAGCAGCAGAAGACGCCGGGCAGACCGGTGGCGTAGGGGTCGAGCGCGAGGCGGGGGCCGAGGACCAGCTGGGGGACGGTCTTGGCGCCGGTGAGGATGTCGCCGCCCGCGAAGTTGGGGTTCCGCGCGGCGAACTCGGCCGGTGAGGTGGTGCGCAGGCCGACGACGCGGTCCCGGGTGCCGGGGGCGAAGCGTTCGAGCTGGGCGAGTACGGCTTCGGTGGCGTCGCCGTCGTAGCCGTACGGGACGTGCGCGTAGGTCCAGACGGGGTGGACGTCGCCGACGGAGCGGGCGGGGTCGGCGAGGTACTGCTGGCCGACGAGGACGAAGGGGCGCTCCGGCATGCGGCCGGCGTTCACGTCCTTCTCCCCCCGGGCGATCTCGGCGAGGGTGCCGCCGAGGTGGACGGTGCCGGCCCGCCGGGCGTCCTCGTTCGTCCACGGCACGCCCCCCTCCACCGCCAGGTCGACCTTGAAGGCGGCGGGGCCTCGCCGGAAGCGCAGGTAGGCGTCGCGGACGCGGGTGGGCAGGCGGTCGGCGTAGATGCGGGCGATCTGGGCGGGGTCGAGGGCGAGGAGGGTGACGTCGGCGGGCGGCAGCTGGCTGTGGTGGGTGACGCGGACGCCGGTGTGGACGCGGCCGCCGTGGGCGCGGAGCGCGTCGGACAGGCTCCGGGCGATGGCGCCCGAGCCGCCCTCCGCCACGGCCCATCCGGCGGCGTGCCCGGCCGCGAGGATGCCGAGGCCGATCGCCGAGCCGAGCGGATGGTCCAGCGGCCGGAAGGAGTGCGCCGCCACGCCCGCCCACAGGGCCCGCGCCCGGGGGGTGGTGAAGAGGCGGGCGAGGAGGGCGGCCGGGAGGGTGGTGGGCAGGCCGAAGCGGGCGAGGAGCAGGGGGTGGGCGGGGACGCGCAGCAGGGGACGCAGCACGTCGTCGCCGAGGGCGTCCCAGTGGCGTACCGAGGGCTCCAGCAGGCGGCGGTAGCGGGGGCCGTCGGGCCCGAGCAGACGGGCGGTGTCCTCGACGGAGCGCAGCAGGACGCCGGCCGTGCCGTCGTCCAGGGGGTGCGCGCAGTCGATGTCCGGCAGCCGCCAGCGCAGTCCGTACCGTGCCAGGTCGAGGGCTCTGTGGGCGGGCGAGGTGACGGCCATGGGGTGGATGGCCGAGCAGTGGTCGTGCAGCAGGCCCGGCAGGATCGCCTCCTGGCTGCGGGTGCCGCCGCCGACCTCGTCGGCGGCCTCCAGGAGCGTGACGTCGAGTCCGGCCTTGGCGAGGAGGGCGGCGGCGGTGAGCCCATTGGGCCCGCCGCCGACGACGAGGGCGGTGCTCATGCGGTGGTCTCCTCAGGGGTCGGACGCAGCGGGTGGCACCGCCGCACGTCGTACACGGGGTAGTCGGGGCCGTCGGTGGGCCAGGGCTGGCGGGTCAGCATGTCCCGCACCGCGACCTGGCCGCTTTCGAGGAGGCCGAGCGCCGCGTCGTGGACCTCGTACGCCTGGGTCCGGCGGTGGATGGGCTGGCCCTCCAGGCAGATCACGCGCACCTCCCCGGGCGCGAAGCCGCAGCGGTCCTGGACGGCGCGCAGCAGCTGGTCGTCGTGCAGGTGGCCCTCGCCGAAGTTCCAGCCGAGGGCGAAGCCGGCGATCAGCTCGCCGTCCACCACGACCGTGTCGTCCTCGCCCCAGGTGACGCGGTCGATCAGGCCGTTGTGCGCGCGGCCGTGGGAGTGCATCGAGCGCCAGCTCTGCACCTTCTGGGACATCAGCAGGGCCGTCTCCTTGTCGTACAGGGTCTCCAGCTGCCGGGTGGGCAGCCGGCACGAGGTGGTCAGTCCGGCCTCCAGGCGGGCGAGGGCGTCGCCGGTGAACAGCCAGGCGCTGGTGGCCCAGTTTCCCGCGTAGTAGCGCATGGCGGGCAGGAACGACACCAGGTCGGGCCGGGCGTTGCCGAGCGCGGGCAGCAGCAGGAGGCTCGGCAGGATCACGACGAGCAGCCAGGGCGAGTGCAGGTGCCAGACGCTGATGTCGGTGTGGGCGCCGAAGAGGTAGAAGAGCGAGAAGACGAAGAAGATGTTCCATTCCAGCGGCACGCCCATCGGCACGGTCGACAGGATGTGCAGGTGGAACACGGCCATGTAGACGATCGCCGCCCAGGTCCAGAAGCCGCCGTCGCCGAGGAAGACCAGGTACAGGGGGACGCCGTACTCGGTCACGGTGCCGATGTGGGCGAGGCAGAACGGCAGCCGTGAGGGGCGCAGGTCGTGCGGGTGGTCGCGGAAGAGCAGCCGCTTGAGGCGGCGGCCCGGGACCAGCGGGGCGTTGCTCAGCATCGTCGCCACCACGAACGGGAAGTGGTGGTTGAGCTTCGACGTCGCCGCGCCCCACCACAGGGCCAGCATGACCAGCTGGAAGCCGATGAACTGGTCGCTGTAGGGGAAGAAGAACAGCAGCAGGGACAGCCCGTACTGCTCGCCCCGCGCGGCCAGGAAGACCGTCTTGTCGCGCAGCCCCAGCAGGACGAGGGCGGCGAGGAGCGGGAGCGCGGCGCGGGCGTCGAGCAGCCCGGCGGGGCCGGTCATGGGGCGGGTGAGCAGCCATCCGGCCGAGACGAGGACGACGGCGTACAGGACGACGTCGATGACGGTACGACGGCTGCCGCGGGTCAGCGGCACCCGCTCGGGCCAGGGGGGCAGCCGGATGGTGCCCGGCCGCAGCCAGTACAGCACCGACCCGATGGGCGGGTTGAAGCGGGAGGTCAGGGGCCCGGAGCCGCAGCCGAGGCCGACCACCTCCCACAGCAGGGTGAAGACGATCAGCTTCTGGTAGACGATCGGCTCCGACCACCAGGACGCGATGCCGGTGACACCGCCGAGGCCGGGCGTCAGGGAGATGACGTACGCCGAACAGGCCACGTACAGCAGGCACTTGACGAGGTAGAAGAGGTACACGGCGTACGGCGTGCCGAAGCCGTACTCGACCCAGTGCCGGGTGAGGACCTTCAGGCGCTCGGGACGCGGCAGCGCGCGGAACGACTCGGCGTCGACGGGCGGGAGTTGGGGGTTCACGAAGCCCATGGGGATCACACCCTTGTGTCTCGGGGGTCGGCGGCTCAGCGGGAGGGGGTGAGCGCGCGGCGGCGCAGGGCGGGCTTGTCGGTCTTGCCGACGGCGTTCTTGGGGAGGCCGGGCAGGACGAGGATCTCGACGGGGCACTTGTACGGCGCGAGGCGCTCGGCGGCGAAGTCGGCCAGCGCGGCGCGCGGTGCGCCGGTGCCGTCGCGCAACGCGACGTAGGCGACGGGGACTTCACCCAGGACGGGGTCGGGGCGCCCCACGACGGCGGCCTCGCGGACGGCGGGGTGGTCGTGCAGCACGGTCTCGATCTCCTTGGGGTAGACGTTCTCCCCACCCCGGATGATCATGTCCTTGACGCGGTCCACCAGGACGAGGTAGCCGTCCTCGTCCAGACGCCCAAGGTCGCCGGTGTGCAGCCGGCCGTCGCGCAGGGCCCTTGCGGTCTCCTCCGGCCGGCCGAGGTAGCCGTGCATGACGGTGGGGCCGCTGATGACGACCTCGCCGATGCCGCCGTCGGCGACGACCCGGCCCTGGCGGTCCACGATGGTGACGGTCTGTCCGGGCAGCGGCGGGCCGACCGTGCCGGGCTTGCGGAGGCCGTCGAGCGGGTTGGAGGTGGAGGCGCAGGTCGCCTCGGACAGGCCGTAGCCCTCGACGAGCGGGAACCCGAAGCGCTCCTCCACGGCGGCGATGAGCCGCGGCGGCATGGGGGCGGCGCCGCACACGGCGAAGCGGAGCGAGGAGGTGTCCGGCCGTACCTCGGGCGGCAGGTCGGCCAGCATGGCGTAGATCGCCGGGACCCCGGAGAAGAAGGTCGGGCGGGCCCGCTCCAGGGCGTCGAAGAAGCCCTTGGCGCTGAAGCGTCCGACGAGGGTGGCCCGTCCGCCGGCGCGCAGCGGGGACAGGACGCCGACGACGATGCCGTTGACGTGGAACAGCGGCAGGACGAGGAGGCTGTGATCGGCCGCGGTCAGCTTCATCGCGTCGGTCATCGTCCCGGTCATGGCGTCGATGTTGCGGTGCAGGAGTTCGACGCCCTTGGGCCGGCCGGTGGTTCCGCTGGTGTAGATGACCAGCGCGAGCGCGTCGTCGTCGGCCGCCGGTTCGGGCAGGGGGCCGGGGCCCGGTGCCGGGGCGGCCAGTTCGGCGAGGGTGACGGGGGTGGTGGAGGCGGGCAGGCCGTCCGGCGGCTCCTCGGCCACGACGACCCGGGCGCGGCAGTCGGTGAGCTGGTACGCGGTCTCGGTCGCGGTCAGGGCGGGGTTGACCGGGGCGAGGGCGGCGCCCAGCCGCCAGGCGGCGAAGAGGGTCACGACCAGTTCGACGCGGTTGCTGAGCTTGACCGCCACGATGTCGCCGGGGCGCACGCCGCGGTGGGCGAGGTGGCGGGCGTAGCGGTCGACCAGGTCGGCGAGGGCGGCGTTCGACAGGGTGCCGTGGGTGTCGTCGGTGAGGGCCGGCGCGTTCGGGGCTTGTTCGCGGCGCACAGCGGGCAGACGGCTCAGGTTCATACGGGGATCGGACCTCTGGGCTGGGGTGGCAGGCGAATGGACGCGACCGTAGGTCCCGCGTGCCCCGCGCGGCCACGGCCGCGGGGCACAAGGTCGGCGGCGGTTTTCGTGCTCCGGGCACGAACGCCTGGTTCCGGCCACGCCGTAGGGTGCGTCCCATGCAGTCACAGGAAGCGTCGGTGCGCCGGGTCGGCGACCGTGTGCGGGAGTCCCGGGAGGCGCTCATCGAGGAGCTGGTCCGGGACACCCGGGCGCAGATCGGCGCCCTCGACCACGATGCCGCGGCGCGCTCCCTGCTGGAGGCGAGCATCACGGAGAACATCGTGGCCGCCATCAACTACCTGCGGCAGGGGATCGACCCGGACCTGCTGGAGGCGCCGACGGCCGCGCTGGCCTACGCCCGTTTCCTCGCGCAGCGGGACGTGC
Organism: Streptomyces hygroscopicus subsp. hygroscopicus; assembly: GCF_030269125.1. Lineage (GTDB taxonomy): Bacteria > Actinomycetota > Actinomycetes > Streptomycetales > Streptomycetaceae > Streptomyces > Streptomyces hygroscopicus_C. The sequence continues at coordinate 465,753 of NZ_BSSM01000001.1, forward strand.
CCCAGTCGGCGCTCATCCGCGCCTACCGCATCGGGCACCAGCGCTTCCTCGACCACGCCTTCGCCCTGCTCGACGATCTGCCGGCCGCCGAGCGGGTGCCGGTCTGCGTCGAACTGGTCCGCCGTTCGGCCCGGTTCATCGACCTGATCTGCGAACAGATCGGCCGCACGTACGAGCGGGAGCGCGACCGGTGGGTGGCCAGTCGCAGCGGGGTGCGCCAGCAGTGGGTGACCGACCTGCTCGGCGGGCGCCCGGTGGACCACGCCGCCGCCGAGCGGGCGCTGCGGTACCCGCTGGACGCGGTGCACATCGCGTGCACGCTGTGGCCGGCCGGGCGTATGACCTCGTTCGACCTCGTCGCCGCGGTGGACGACGTGCGCGCCCATGCCGTGTCGGTGCTGCGGGCCCGTGCCGCGCTGCTGGTGCCGACCGACGAGCACGAGGCACGGCTGTGGCTCGCGTTGCCCGCCGCGGGGCCCGCGCACTTCACCGCGCCGGAGGGCAGCCCCCTGCACGCCGCCATCGGCCGCCCGGCGCCCGGCCTGACGGGCTTCCGCACCTCGGCGCGCCAGGCCGCCCAGGTCAGGGAGATCCTCGGCACCCGGCTCGGCTCCGGGGCCGGCGCCGCACCGCTGTGGGTGCACTACGACGAGGCCGCGCCCGTCGCCCTCATGGCCGGGGACCTGCCGGCCGTCCGCGACTTCGTGGCGGCCTCCCTGGGCGCCCTGGCGGCGGCCGGCCCCCGCACGGCCGTGCTGCGCGACACCCTGCGCACCTTCCTCACCCACCACCGCAGCCACGCCGCCACCGCCCAGGCCATGAGCCTGCACCGCAACTCCATCCAGTACCGGGTCCACCGGGCCACGTACCTGCTCCCCCGTGGCGACGACAGCCTGGCCGACGACTTCAACGTGCGCGCCGCGCTGCTCGCCGTGCACTGGCTGGGGGACGCGGCGCTGGGCGCCGATCCGTAGGCGGAGCCGGCCGGACCGCGCCGTGAGGTGGCGAAGGCCGCGTTCTCGTCCCGGCGCGTGGGCGTCGGGCCCTCCCGGAGGCGTCCGTGGGGTCCGGCGCCGACGGGCGGCGGGTTCCGGCTCACGGGACGCCCGGCCCGGTGGTCCCACCGGGACGCCCCGCGGGAGGGTCACGGCGGGGCCGTCGCGGGTCACGGGCCGGCGTCGCGGCCGCGGAGGTGCCGTACCGCGCAGCCGGAGGGTCCAGGCCGGACCGGGGACGTACAGGGGGTCCGGCCGGGGAGGGGCCGGGGCTCGGGATCGCCGCCGTGGCGGGGTTCTGCGACGGGGTGCTCCCGTGCGGCGGGGAGCGTGGAGTCCGGGAGACCCCGGACGCGGGGAGGCGGCCCGGGGTTCGCTTCGACGGTATGCCCGCGCCACCTGCTCCCCGCCCCTTCCTGACGTGACGCTGACGGGGATCCGCACGGATTTGACGGGTTGCTGACGCCCCCGTCGAGAGGGCCGTGAACAGGCCGTCGGCAGCGCGCCGACGGGAATCCCACCGCACGCCGCTCCCCGGCCGCGGCCGCCCCGGTCCGTCCCCGAGCGGGAGCGGCTCCCGCAGGCACCGCGTCCCCGGCTGCCCGGCAGGCGCTCGTCACCCCCGGCGCCCCCCCTGCCCGCCGCCGCACCGGGCCGACCCGGGACGCGGCCCCCTCGTGCTCGGGCCGGCGGCCTCGGCCGGCCGCGCCGCGCCCGGCCGCCCCTGCCTCGCCCACGCCCTCCGTCCCCCGCGCTCCCCACCGCACACCGCGCCGGCCGGCGCGACACCCTGCGGCCGGGCGCCTGGCCAGGGGCGGTGCGGTGCGGAGCGGCGACGCGGGACCGCGCCGCCGCACGAGGCGCACGGCGGACCCCCGCGCCCGCCCCGTCCGAAGCGGTGGCCCGGCCCCGGCCCGGTGATCGGAGGCGCGGCGACCGTACGGCGCGGGCGGGAGGGGTCGTTCGCCGGCCGGCCGGGGGCGGGGAACACCGCGGGGAGGCCGTGCGTTGATCACGGCGAGGGAAACGGAGGGTCCAGGCGGTGCACGGAGAGTACAAGGTGCCCGGCGGCAAGCTCGTCGTCGTGGACGTGGAGACGGACGGCGGCGTGCTGCGCGACGTCCGGGTGGCGGGCGACTTCTTCCTGGAGCCGGACGAGGCGCTGGACGCGGTGAACGGCGCGCTGGAGGGCGCCCCGGCGGGCACCGACGCGGCCGGGCTCGCCGCGCGGATCGAGGCGGCGCTGCCCGCGGGCACGGTGATGTACGGGCTGACGGCGGAGGGCATCGCCATCGCGGTGCGCCGGGCGCTGGCGCACGCCACCGACTGGACCGACTACGACTGGCAGTTGATCCACGAGGGCCCCCAGTCCCCGGCCCTGCACATGGCGCTCGACGAGGTGCTGACCGCCGAGGTGGCCGCGGGCCGGCGCCCGCCGACGCTGCGCGTGTGGGAGTGGGGCGCCCCCGCGGTGATCATCGGCAGCTTCCAGTCGCTGCGCAACGAGGTGGACCCGCACGGCGCCGCCCGCCACGGCATCGAGGTGGTGCGCCGGATCTCCGGCGGCGGCGCGATGTTCGTGGAGCCCGGCAACACCATCACGTACTCCCTCTCGGTGCCCGAGGCCCTGGTGCACGGCCTGTCCTTCCAGGACAGCTACGCCTACCTGGACGACTGGGTGCTGGCCGCGCTCGGCGACATGGGCATCCGCGCCTGGTACCAGCCGCTGAACGACATCGCGACCGACCAGGGCAAGATCGCCGGCGCGGCGCAGAAGCGGGTCGTCGGCCCCGGCGGCGGTCCGGGCGCGGTGCTGCACCACGTGACCATGTCGTACGACATCGACGCCGACAAGATGACCGAAGTGCTGCGCATCGGCCGGGAGAAGCTGTCCGACAAGGGGACGAGGAGCGCGAAGAAGCGGGTGGATCCGCTGCGCCGGCAGACCGGGCTGGACCGCGAGACCGTCATCGACCGCATGATCGACTCCTTCCGCGGCCGCTACGGACTCGCGCCGGGCAAGGTGACGGACGAGGAACTCGCGCGGGCGCGGGAACTGGCGCGGACGAAGTTCACGGCCGAGGAGTGGACCGCCCGGGTGCCCTGACCGTTCCCTGACGGACGGCACGCTTCAGGACCGGGTCAAGGCATGCCCATGCCCCGGCCAAACCCGTGTATGAGTTCCGTGCACGTCCAGGTCACCGGCCCCGACAAAGCCGGATTTGCCCCGCCGCCCGCTGGCTACCGTGGTCGGGCCTGAATCGGCCACGCACGACCACGGGGAAGAGGTGACGGCGGTGGCGGCGCCGATACGTTCACGCCTGCTCGATTTCCTGGAGCCGGAGCCGGGACCTCCGGGGGGAGCCTGCCCGGAAGACGGTCCCCGCCCGCGACGTTCGGCCCTGCTGGACCTCGCCGAGTCCGCCCCTCCCCCGCCCCCGGCCGCCGACGGCCGGCCGGGCCCCCGGCCGGGCGTGCCGCCGTACCACACGCCGGTGTGCGTGCCGGCGCATCCGCGCTCCGTCGCCGGGACCGGCACCGACGGCCGCCCCGCCCGCGTGCCGTTCATCGTCGTGGAACTCTTCGCACACCCCGCGCGGGGCACGGTCGCCTTCGCCTTCACCTCCCCGGCGAAGCTGGCGGCGGCGCTCGGCGACGCGCAGCCGTGGGTGGCCGGGTCGCTCGGGCCGCTGGCCGAGGAGATGGGCGGACGGGGCGTCACCGTCCTGCTCGATCCGCGCGTCGCGCCCGGGGAGTCCAACTGGCGGCCCGAGGACCTGGCCGCCCTCGCACAGGAGGTGCGCCGGTGACGGCCGACTTCAAGGTCATCTACGAGGACCTCACGGGGCTCGCCAAGGCCTTCCACGACCAGGCGGGCGACTACCGCAAGCTCGCCCCTGACGTGTCCCCGGCCGTCGTCAGCGGCGGCGACCCGGCGCTGGACTCGGCGATCAAGGAGGTCGCCGACCTCATCATCGCGCTGCACACCGGGCTCGCCGACCGCATGGACGACCACGGCGACAAGGCCGGGTACGCGCGCGACTCCTTCCACCGGCACGACGTGGACGTCCACGGCGTCTTCGAGGACCTGACGGAGGGTCTGGACTGATGGGCGACAGCTGGGTCGGCGGCGACATCGGGGGGCTGCACACCATGGCCACCACGTACAAGAACGCCAAGGACAAGCTCGACGACGTGGTGAAGCCGCTGAGCACGGCGGTCGAGAAGCTGGCGAGCGACGCGAGCTGGAAGGGCGAGGCGGCCGAGACGTTCCGCGGCAAGTGGAGCGAGGACGAGATCACGGCCGGCGGCTTCGCCGAGCTGGTGCACCAGGCGGGCACCATCCTGGGCACCCTCGCCGACGCGCTGACCACCTGTGAGACGTCCCTGCAGAACGCGGAGCACACGGCGTCCCGCCAGGGCGTGGTCTGCGACGCCAAGGGCGCCCCGCAGCCGATCATGACGGCGAACCCGCCGAGCGCGGACGACCGGAAGACCATCTCCGCGATGAACGAGTACGCGAAGGTGCGCGACCGGATCCTGCACACCGCGCAGCACGCGCGCATCGAGGCGGCCCAGCAGCTGTCGGACCTGTACGACCAGGTGACGTCGAAGGACAGCTCGGTGTCCACCGGCGACAAGGTCACCATCGCGGACTATCTGCGCGGCCTGTACGCGTACGACGCCGAGGACGCCCGCGCCGGCGGCGAGAAGGCGCGCGCCCAGCTGGACGACGCCAAGCAGGCGGCGCAGGACGCCAAGAAGGAACTGCGCGCCGAGCGCAAGGCGTACCAGAAGGCGGGCAAGGCGCTGCCCAAGGACCTGCCCGCCAAGGGCGCGTACAAGGACGCGCTCACCAAGGTCGACGACCTGGAGGACGCCATCGCGCGCGCGGAGAACGGCAGCACCAAGCTGCCGTACGACCGTGCGCTCAATGTGAAGCTGGCCGACGCGGCGGATCTGCTGCGCGCCGGCAAGAGCCTGGAAACGGTGCCGGACTTCCTGAAGGAGATCCCGGTGCTGGACGTCGCCGCGGCCGGTGCGTGCGGTCTGCTGGAGGCGTCCGACGACCACGACAAGGGCTGGTCGTGGCAGAAGTCGATCGCGGTCGACGGCGGCGCCAACATCGCGGGGCTCGCGGCCGGTACGGCCATCACCGCGGGCCTGGTGGCCGCCGCGCCCGTCGATGTGCCCGTCGCGGTGGTGGCCGGGGTCGGCGGGGCCGTGGTGATCGGCGCGACCGGCATCATCGACCACTCCTTCCACGAGCACTGGAGCGAGGACATCCACGACCACGGCGTGGTGGGCGGCATCCTGACCGGTTCCGGGCACGTGCTGTCCAAGACCGGCGACGACTTCGTACGACTGAAAGACGATGTGTGGCATGGCATCAAGAGCATCTTCTGAGGCCGCGGCCTCCCCGGCGCCCGCGCGGATCCCCGAGCTGCCGGGGCTCGGCACCACCTGGTACCGGCGCGGCCCGCGCTACTGGCTGCGCCGCACGGTCAACGCCCTGTTCCTGCTCACCGTCCTGGCGTTCTTCTGCTACATCGCGCTCGTCCTGTATTCGGGTGCCCCGCGCACCTATCTGCCGCGGGGCATGCGCACGGGATGGGACGTGACGCAGGCGGTGGCATCCTGCGTGGCCCTGGTGTGGGGCTGGACGAAGCAGCGCCGGAGCCACCGCGAGGCGCTCCTCGCCCCTCCCTCCCCCGGTCGGGTCGCGGGGGCCAGACGCGACGGCAAGAGGCGGGTCCCCGGCCTGGTCGCCCTCGGCCGCGGGCTCCTCCTCCTCGCCGCGCCCCTCATGCCCATGCTGGCGGCCTGGTGCGTCGGGTGGTTCCTGGCCCTCCTCACCGTCCGCGAATACCCCACCGAGGTCGGCGCCCGCCGCTGGCTGGAGGCGCAAACCGGGCGGAGCGGTACGTCGTGAGCGCGTGCCCGTGATCGCGCGAGCACCCTGCGAGTTCGTGCTTCCGCCGTACGGACAGCCGTGTGACACTGTCGTCCCCGTCCCCCCTCCCACGAGATGTGCGCCGTGCGTTCTCTGCCCCTGCCGCTCGCCCTCACCGCCCGGCTGACCCCGGTCGCCGCCCTCGCCTGCGCCGGGTGGGTGCTGTCCGCCGGCCCCGCCGCGCCACAGACGTCGGCCTCCGGGCACCGGGCCGAGGCGAGCACGCCCGACACGTCGTCCGCCGCGCCCTCGACCCCGGCGGCCCCGAAGCAGTACTCCACCGCGCCCTCCCCCTGCTCCGCCGTGCCCGCCTCGACCGTCAAGGACCTGGTGCCCGGCGCGAAGCCGGCCGGCAAGGAGATCCCCTCGACCGACCCGAAGCTGCGCCGCACCTGCTCCTGGAACGCCCTGCACGGCTACGCGTACCACTGGCTCGACGTCTCCTACGAGATCAGCGGCTCCGAGCAGGAGGCGAAGCAGGAGTTCCAGCAGCAGGTGAGCAGGAAGAGCGGCGGCGGCACGGTACCGGGTCTCGGGGACGGCGCGTACTCCGTCGTCGGTCTCTCCACCGAGGACAAGCAGCAGACCCGCGAGGGCGTGGTGATGGCGCGCGTCTCCAACGCCGTCGTGGTGGTGACGTACAGCGGCAGCGACTTCGAGACCAAGAAGGCGCCGGGGACGGACGAGATCAACACCGGGGCCATCCGGGTGGCGCGGGCAGCGGTCGGGGGGCTCGGGGGCGGGCGGTCCGGGTCCGGTTCCGGCTGATCGCCGCGCCCGCCCCCGAGCGCGGCTCAGGCCGTGGCCCGCTCCCGGCCGCCCGCCGGCAGGGTCAGCACCAGGTAGAGCACCAGCGAGGTGCCCAGGCCCACCGCCCAGCCGTAGTCGGCGAGCGGCGCGAGGGCCGGGATCGGGCGGCCGTCGTAGAGCGGCTTGAGGCTGGCACCGCCGACCGCGAGGACACCGCCGACGAGGAAGGCGAGCACCGCCCGCCAGTTCCAGCCGCTCGTGTACCAGTACCGGCCGCCGGTGCGGTACAGGTCGGCGAGGTTCAGCCGGGTGCGGCGCACGATCCAGTAGTCGGCGACGAGGATGCCCGCGACGGTGCCCAGCAGCCCGCCGACCAGGCCGAGCCAGGTGAAGATGTAGCCCTGCGGGTCGGAGTACAGCTTCCACGGGAAGATCAGCACCGCGAGCACCGCGGTGATGAGCGCGCCGGAGCGGAAACTCACCTTGCTGGGCGCCACGTTGGAGAAGTCGAAGGCCGGGGAGACCAGGTTGGCGGCGATGTTGACCGAGAGGGTCGCCACCAGGACCGTGACCAGGGCGTAGAGCAGGCCGACCACGTTGTCGGTCTTCGCGGCCAGCTGCACCGGGTCCCAGACGGGCTCGCCGTAGACCGCCTGCGAACCGGAGGTGACCAGGACGGACAGGAAGGCGAAGAGCGTCATCGTGGTGGGCAGGCCGAGCGCCTGGCCCCAGGTCTGGGCCTTCTGGCTGCGGCCGTAGCGGGTGAAGTCCGGGATGTTCAGGGACAGCGTGGACCAGAAACCGATCATGCCCATCAGGGACGGCCAGAACAGCTTCCAGAACTCCCCGCCCCAGCCGAGCCGGGACGGCTGGTCGAACAGCGGCCCGACACCGCCTGCCCTGGACGCCATCCACCACAGCATCACGAACGCGCCGACCAGTACGAACGGCGCGGCCCAGTTCTCGAAACGGCGGATGGTCTCCATACCCCGGTGGATGATGGCCACTTGGAGCACCCAGAAGAGGGCGAACGACAGCCACATGGTCCAGGCGTAGCCGCCGACGCGGGCCGCGTTCGACCAGCCGTCGCCGATCAGTTTCCCGGCGAGGAAGTAGATGGCCTCGCCGCCGATCCAGGTCTGGATGCCGAACCAGCCGCAGGCCACCAACGCCCGTACGACGGCGGGGAGGTTGGCGCCGCGCACGCCGAAGGAGGCGCGGGCGAAGACCGGGAAGGGGATGCCGTACTTCGGTCCGGCGTGCCCGGTCAGCAGCATCGGCACCAGGACGACCAGGTTGGCGACGGCGATGGTGAACACCGCCTGTTTCCAGTCCATGCCGACGGCGATCAGACCGGAGGCCAGCGTCCAGGAGGCGGTGTTGTGGGCCATGCCGACCCACAGCGCGGAGAAGTTGTACGTCGTCCACGTGCGCCGGGCGGCCGGGACCGGCAGCAGGTCCTCGTTGGCGTAGCGGCCGCTGGGCCGCGGCGCGCCGGGGGCGATCTCCACCCGGCCGTCGGCGAGGGTGACCTGGGTCGGCGGTGGTATGTGCGAGGGAGCGGTGTCGGTCATGGGCGGGCCCCAATCGGGAGACGAGGTGGGTCGGCGAAGGCCGTGCGGGCACCAGCCCCTCCCCGCGGGGAGACGGGGAGGGGTGACCAGGGGTGGGGGGTTGGGGTGGCCCCCCGGGGGGACCGGACGAGGGGACGGAACGGGCCTGGGGGTCAGGAGCCGACGGCCGGGATCACCTGCGTGCCGTAGGCGTCGATGGTGGCCTCCTGCGCGTCGTGCATGTCGTACAGCGCGAACTGGTCGACGCCCAGGGCGCGGAGCGCGTTCAGTTTCTCGATGTGCCGTTCGGCCGGCCCGATGAGGCAGAACCGGTCCACGATCTCGTCGGGCACGAACTCGGTGTCGGGGTTGCCGCTGCGCCCGTGGTGGGCGTAGTCGTAGCCCTGGCGGGCCTTGATGTAGTCGGTCAGTTCCTCCGGGACCTGCGCGGAGTGCTCGCCGTACTTGGCGACCAGGTCGGCCACGTGGTTGCCGACCATGCCGCCGAACCAGCGGCACTGGTCGCGGGCGTGGGCGAGTGCCTCGGGCGAGTCGTCCGCGGTGACGTACGCCGGGGCGGCCACGCAGACGGTGACCTCGTCGGGGTCGCGGCCGGCCGCCCGCGCCGCGTCCTTGACGGCCTTCACCATGTACTCGGTGAGGTAGAGGTCGGCCAGCTGGAGGATGAAGCCGTCGGCCTCCTCGCCGGTCATCTTCAGCGCCTTGGGGCCGTACGCGGCCATCCAGACGGGGAGCCGGGCACCGGGGCGCACCCACGGGAACGCGACGACCGTGCCGCCGCCGAGGTCGGCGGGGTCGCCCCGGCCGAGGGCGCGGATCACCTTCATGGCCTCGCTGATGCGCGCGAGGGTGTTGGGCCTGCGGCCCGCGACCCGCATCGCGGAGTCGCCGCGGCCGATGCCGCACACGGTGCGGTTGCCGAACATGTCGTTGAGGGTGGCGAAGGTGGAGGCGGTGACCTCCGGGGTCCGGGTGGACGGGTTGGTGACCATCGGCCCGACCGTCAACCGCTCTGTCCGCGCGAGGATCTGGCTGTAGATCACGAACGGTTCCTGCCACAGCACGGCGGAGTCGAAGGTCCAGCCGTAGCGGAAGCCGTTGCGTTCGGCCCGTTGCATGAGCTGGATGACGCGGGAGGCCGGCGGGTCGGTCTGCAGGACGAGTCCGAAGTCCATGGGCGCTGCTCCTAGTCGAGGTACTGGCAGGTGGAGCGTGGGGTGTAGACGCCGTGCCCGGCGTGCCCGGTGTACTCCCGCCGGTCGATGACGGTCTCGCCGCGCGAGAGGACCGTCTCCACCCGGCCGGTGATCCGCCGGCCCTCGTACGCCGAGTAGTCGACGTTCATGTGGTGCGTCCCGGCGGAGATCACCTGCGAGGCGCCCGGGTCGTAGATCACCACGTCGGCGTCGGCGCCCGGGGCGATGGTGCCCTTCTTCGGGTACAGGCCGAACATCCGCGCCGGGGTGGCGCACGCGATCTCGATCCAGCGGCGGCGGGAGATGTGCCCGTCGACGACCGCCTGGTGCAGGAGGTCCATCCGGTTCTCCACGCCCGGCATCCCGTTGGGGATCTTGGAGAAGTCGCCCCGGCCCAGCTCCTTCTGGCCGCTGAAGCAGAAGGGGCAGTGGTCGGTGGAGACCACCTGGAGGTCGTTGGTGCGCAGGCCCCGCCAGAGCGCCGCCTGGTGCTCCTTGGGCCGCAGGGGCGTCGAGCACACGTACTTGGCGCCCTCGAAGCCGGGCTCGGCGAGGTTGTCGGTGGACAGGAAGAGGTACTGCGGGCAGGTCTCGCCGAACACGTTCAGACCGTCGTCGCGGGCCCGCGCCAGCTCGGCGAGCGCCTCCGCCGCCGAGACGTGCACGACGTACAGCGGCGCGCCGGCGACCTGGGCGAGCCGGATGGCGCGGTGGGTGGCCTCGGCCTCCAGCAGCGCCTTGCGGACCTCGCCGTGGTAGCGCGGGTCCCGCTCACCGCGGGCGAGGGCCTGTTCGACCAGGACGTCGATGGCGATGCCGTTCTCGGCGTGCATCATGATCAGCCCGCCGTTCCCGGCGGCGCGCTGCATGGCGCGCAGGATCCGGCCGTCGTCGGAGTAGAACACCCCGGGGTAGGCCATGAACTGCTTGAAGGAGGTCACGCCCTCCTCCACGAGCAGATCCATCTCCTTCAGCGTCTCCTCGTTCACATCGGAGACGATCATGTGGAAGGCGTAGTCGATCGCGCAGTTGCCCTCCGCCTTCTGGTGCCAGGCGTCCAGTCCCTCGCGCAGGGTGTGGCCGACGCTCTGGACGGCAAAGTCCACGATCGTGGTCGTACCGCCCCAGGCGGCGGCGCGGGTGCCGGTCTCGAAGGTGTCGGAGGCGTAGGTGCCGCCGAAGGGCATCTCCATGTGGGTGTGGCCGTCGACGCCGCCGGGGATGACGTACTTCCCCGTGGCGTCGATGACGTGGTCGGCGGTGAGCGCTGCGGCGGCGGGCCCGGCGGATGCCGCGAGGGCGGCGATGCGGCCGTCCTCGATGAGGACGTCGGCGTGGATCTCGTCGGACGCGGTGACGACGAGACCACCGCGGATGATTTTTCGGCCGGTCATTGGTCCTCTCTCGTGGTCGGCTGCGGGTGATTCGTGGCGGGTCGCGCCCGCGCGGCGGCAGCCGCGGATCGGCTACGGCCGCGCGCCCCCTCGGGCGCTTTTCACGGAGCCGTCAGCGGGCCGTACGCGCCCGGTGCCCGGTCCCGGTAGAACTGCCAGCGGTCGCGGACCTCGCGGAGTTTCGCGAGGTCGAGGTCGCGCACGACCAGTTCGGTCTCCTTGTCGCTCGCGACCTCGCCGACGAACTGGGCCTCGGGGTCCACGAAGTAGGTCGTGCCGTAGAAGTCGTTCTCGCCCAGGTCCTCCACGCCGACCCGGTTGATCGCGCCGACGAAGTACTCGTTGGCGACGGCCGCCGCGGGCTGCTCCAGCTGCCACAGGTACTTGGACAGGCCGCGGGAGGTCGCCGAGGGGTTGAAGACGATCTCCGCGCCCGCGAGGCCGAGAGCCCGCCAGCCCTCCGGGAAGTGGCGGTCGTAGCAGATGTAGACGCCGATCCGGCCGACGGCGGTGTCGAAGACGGGCCAGCCGCTGTTGCCGGGACGGAAGTAGAACTTCTCCCAGAATCCCTGGACCTGGGGGATGTGGGTCTTGCGGTACTTGCCCAGGTAGGTGCCGTCGGCGTCGATCACGGCGGCGGTGTTGTAGAGGACGCCCGGCTGTTCCTCCTCGTACATCGGCAGGATCAGGACGATGCCCAGCGCACGGGCGAGGGACTGGAAGCGCTGGACGGTCGGGCCCTCGGGGATCCGCTCGGCGTAGTCGTAGAACGCCTTGTCCTGGACCTGGCAGAAGTAGGGGCCGTAGAACAGCTCCTGGAAGCACAGGACCTGGGCGCCCTGCGCGGCCGCGTCGCGGACCGCCTGCTCGTGGACCTGGATCATGGATTCCTTGTCGCCGGTCCAGGCGGTCTGGAAGAGGGCGGCACGGATCACTCGGCTCATCGGGACCTCCGGTAGCTGGGTGTGCGGTGAGCCTAGGAAGCGGGCGGGCGGGCTTCGACGGGCAGCGTGTCACGTCCCCGGGCGCTTCGCGTGCCACCGTGTCATGTCTGCGCGGGCCCATGTTTCACCCCCGTTTTCCCAGGTGATCGCAGGTTTCAGCGTTGTTGCGCGTCATGCGCGAGCAGCGCGATGTGCACGGAGGCGGCCTGTTCGAAGTCGTCCAGGTCGACGCCGAGGCGGCCCTGTATGGCCTCCAGGCGGCGGTAGAGCGCGGGTCGGGAGACGTGGTGCAGCCGGGCGGTGCGGGACTTGTTGCGGCCGGTGGCCAGGTAGGTGCGCAGCACGCCGAGCAGCTCGGGTTCGGGCGCCCGCAGCAGCCCGTCCAGCTCCCGCTCCGCGAACGCCTGCACATGCGGGTCGTCGCGCAACAGCCGCACGAGGCCCCGCAGATGGACGTCCCTCAGGCGTACGACGACGGGCAGGCCGAGGGCGGTGGAGGAGCCGGCGACGGCTTCGGCGACATGGCGGGCCTCGCGCAGTCCCGCGGGCACCTCGTCCCAGACGGTGCGCGGGTCGGCGGCGGCGACCACCGCGGCGGGCCGTCCGGTGCCCTCGCGCAGCCGGGCCGCGAAGAGCGTGGTGAGGGCGTCGGCGGGCCGGTCACGCGGAAGGCTGAGCAGGACCGCGGTGACCCCGTCGGCCAGCTCGGCGGCGAGCCCGGACAGGCCCAGGACCCGCAACAGCCGGTCCAGGACGGCCGGTTCGGCGTCGGGCACGACGAGCGGCACGAAGGTGCGCAGATTGACCGGCAGCCCGGCGGCGCGGGCGCGGGGCAGCAGTTGGCGGGCCGGTACGACGCCGGAGACGAGGTCGGTCAGCAGGCTCTGCGCGGACTGCTCCTCCCAGCTCAGCGGGGAACCGCCGAGCATGCGGTGCAGGACCAGCGCCTCGGCGGCCCGGTCGGCGAGCAGCCGTCCGGTGGCCGCCTCGCCCCGGTAGCCGCACAGCAGCAGCCGGCCCCAGAGTTCGCCGCGGCCGCCGAGTTCGGCGCGGATCCAGGCGTCGAGGGCACCGCCGCCGGCCTGCCGGGCGACGCGCTCCCAGTCGCGCAGCACGTCGTCCACGGCGGAGCGCTCCCCCGCCGTGGCGAGGACGCGGTGGGCGAGGTTGGTGAGGACGACCGGGCAGGCGCTGTGCCGGGCGACCTCGTCGAGGAGCCGCTGGAGCGGGGCGCCGGCCGTGATCAGCGCGGTGAGATCGGTGCGTACCGCCTCCGACAGGCTGACGGCCGCGAACTTGCGCCGTACCAGCCGTGACTGCACCTCCTCGGTCAACTCCGCGAAGGGGAAAGGGCGGTGCAGCACGACCAGCGGCAGCCCGCAGCGCTCGGCGGCGCGGCGCATCACCTCGGGCGGAGCGGGAAAGGCCCGCCCGAGGCCGAGGACCACGGCGGCGGCCTCGGCGCGGTGCAGGGACTGGATGTAATCGGCCTGCTTGGCCTCGTCGCCGGCGAGGAGCACGCCGGTGGTGAGCACCATCTCGCCGCCGCTGAGCATCACGCCCACGTCGGCGGCCTCGGCGACGTGCACCCAGCGCACCGGCCGGTCGAGACCGCCGGCACCGGCCACCACCTCCGGCTCCCCGGCGAGCACCCGCTCCAGCGTCAGCACCTGGCGCACGGAGAGGGCGGGCTCCGGCGGGGCGGCGTGACGGGACTCGGAGGTGGTGGTCATGGCCGTATCCCCTTGGTGCTCGGCAGTGCCAGGTGTCCCCTTGGTGTAGTACGTGTTTGTTACGAGTAGGCGCTCCGGAGCGCGTCCTCCAGGATGTCGGCGCCCTCCTCGGCCTCCGCCACGGTCAGCGACAGCGGCGGGGCGACACGCAGGGCGCTGGTGTCGTGGCCGCCGCCCTTGCCGATGAGCAGGCCGCCCGCGCGGGCCGCCTCCAGGACGGCGGCGGCCGCCTGCGGGTCGGCCTCGCCGGTGTCCGGCTTCGCCAGCTCGATGCCGATCATCAGGCCGCGCCCCCGGATCTCCCGTACCCCGGGCAGCTGGGCGGTGACGGCGCGCAGCCGCTCGATGAGCAGGCCGCCGACCCGGCGGGCGTTGCCCTGGAGGTCGTGTTCGAGGAGATAGGCGAGGTTGGCGAGGCCGGCCGCCATGGTGAGCTGGGTGCCGCCGAAGGTGGAGATGCTGTTGGCGTCCAGGCAGTTCATGATCTCGGCGCGGGCGATGACCCCGCCGATGGAGGCGCCGTTGCCGATGCCCTTGGCGAAGGTGACGATGTCCGGGGGGCCGCTGCGGGCGTGCGCCTGCCAGCCCCAGAAGTGGTCGCCGGTGCGGCCCCAGCCGGTCTGCACCTCGTCGGAGATCCACAGGATGCCGTGGGCGTTCAGCACCTCGCGGAAGGCGGCGTACAGGCCGTCGGGCGGGGAGGTGAACCCGCCGACGCCCTGGATGGGTTCGGCGATCAGCGCGGCGGGGGGCCGGGTGTGGCCGAGGACGTCCTTCAGGTCGGCGACACAGGCGTCGATGAAGGCGCGGTCGTCGAGGTGGGCGAAGGGTCCCCGGGTGCGGACGCCGCCGTGCACGTACAGGGTCTGCAGCGGGGACAGGGACGTCGGGGACCAGCCGCGGTTGCCGGTGACGCCGACGGTGGAGAAGGAGCGGCCGTGGTAGCTGTTGCGCATGGCCAGGATGCTGTTGGTGCGCCGGTACGTGGTGGCCAGCAGCAGCGCGGTGTCGTTGGCCTCGGTGCCGGAGGTGGTGAAGAAGACGCGGGCGTCGGGGATGCCGCTCACCTGGGCCACCCGCTCGGCGAGTTCGACCATCGGGCGGTTGAGGTAGAGGGTCGAGGAGTGCAGGATGCGTCCGGCCTGCTCGCTGACCGCCTTGGTGACCTCGGGCAGCGCGTGCGCGGTCATCGTGGTGAGGATGCCGCCGAAGAAGTCCAGGTAGCGGTTGCCGTCGGAGTCCCAGACGTGGCGGCCCTCACCGTGGGTGATCTCGATCGGGTCGTCGTAGTAGAGGGCGAGCCAGTCCGGCATCACCCTGCGGTGTCGGGAGTAGAGGTCGCTCACGGCTGCACCAGCCCTTCGTAGGCGTCGGGACGGCGGTCGCGGTAGAAGGCCCACTGCTGCCGCACGTCGTCGATGAGTGCGAGGTCCAGGTCGCGGACGAGGAGTTCCTCGGCCTCGTCGCCCGCGACGTCGCCGACGAACCGGCCCGTGGGGTCCACGAAGTACGACGTCCCGTAGAAGTCGTCGTCCCCGTACTCCTCCTGTCCCACCCGGTTGATGGCGGCGACGAAGTACTCGTTGGCCACGGCCGCGGCGGGCTGCTCCAGCTGCCACAGGTGGGCGGACAGGCCCCGGTGGGTGGCGGAGGGGTTGTAGACCAGCCTGGCTCCGTTGAGCCCGAGTTGCCGCCAGCCCTCCGGGAAGTGGCGGTCGTAGCAGATGTAGACGCCGACCTTGCCGACGGCGGTGTCGAAGACGGGCCAGCCGAGGTTGCCGGGGCGGAAGTAGTACTTCTCCCAGAAGCCCTCGACCTGGGGGATGTGGTGCTTGCGGTACTTGCCGAGGTAGCTGCCGTCGGCGTCGATCACGGCGGCGGTGTTGTAGTAGAACCCGGACTGCTCGATCTCGGACACCGGCGCGACGATCACCATGCCGGTCTCCCGCGCCAGGTCCCTCATCCGCCGCACCGTCGGCCCGTCGGGCACGGGTTCGGCCCACCGGAAGTGTTCCTTGTCCTGGACCTGGCAGAAGTAGGGGGCGTTGAACACCTCCTGGAACCCGATGATCCGCGCGCCCCGCCGGGCCGCCTCACGGGCGTGCTCCTCGTGTTTCGCCACCATGGACCCGGTGTCGCCGGTCCAGGTGGCCTGGACCAGCGCGGCGCGGACGACGTTGGCCATGAGGTGCTCCTTCGACACGACGTCAGAGCCTCTACACCCGTAGAGCAGACCGTAGAGGCACGAACGTAAGCCTCCCGGGGCGCCTTGCCAAGACCATCGCCGCCAACCCGCCGATTCACACTCCGGTGGGTGAGCCGGGGCCCGGGGTCTCCTAGACGGCCGCCGGGGTGCAGTGCGCCGCCAGCTCGTCCATCGACAGGCCCAGCGCTCCGGCCAGCGCGGC
Organism: Streptomyces hygroscopicus subsp. hygroscopicus; assembly: GCF_030269125.1. GTDB lineage: Bacteria > Actinomycetota > Actinomycetes > Streptomycetales > Streptomycetaceae > Streptomyces > Streptomyces hygroscopicus_C. The sequence goes on from NZ_BSSM01000001.1 coordinate 481,701, forward strand.
CACCGTGAAGAACGCCGGGGTCGGCGCGCGGCCCGTCTCGATCTTGCGCAGCGTCTCGGCCGAGACACCCGCCGCGGCGGCGACGTCGACCATGCTCCGGTCGCCGCGCGCCTCGCGCAGCAGCCGCCCGAGCCGCTCGCCGCGCTCGTGCTCTTCGGGGGTGAGGGGGGTGCGCACCATGCGTCCATTGTGCCCGGCCCCCGTTCGAATACCGCCCTCCGCGTGCGTCCAATTCAAATACCGGTATAGTAATTGGCATGGTGGAACTGAAGACGGACGCGTCCATCGACGCGATGCACGCCGCGGGCCAGGTCGTCGGGCGGGCCCTGAGTGCCGTACGGGAGGCCGCGGGGGTCGGGGTCTCCCTGCTGGACCTCGACGAGGTGGCGCGGGAGGTGCTGCGGACGGCGGGGGCCTCCTCGCCGTTCCTCGGGTACCGCCCCTCCTTCGCCCCGACCCCCTTCCCCGCGGTGATCTGCGCCTCGGTCAACGACGCGATCGTGCACGGCGTCCCCACCGGGTACCGGCTGCGCGACGGCGACCTGGTCTCCATCGACTGCGGGGCGCTGCTGGACGGCTGGGCCGGCGACTCGGCGATCAGCTTCACGGTGGGCCGTCCGCGCCCGGCCGACGTCCGGCTGATCGACACCGCGGAGCGGGCGCTGGCGGCCGGCATCGAGGCGGCCGTGGTGGGCAACCGCATCGGCGACATCGCGCACGCCGTCGGCCGGGTGTGCCGTGCGGCGGGCTACGGCGTCCCGCAGGACTTCGGCGGCCACGGCATCGGCCGCCGTATGCACGAGGACCCCGGCGTCCCCAACGAGGGGCGGCCCGGCCGCGGTCTCCCGCTGCGCCCCGGCCTGGTCCTCGCCATCGAGCCGATGCTGATCGCGGGCGGCCGCGACGACTACCACCCCGCCCCCGACGGCTGGACCCTGCGCACGAACGACGGCTCCCGCGCCGCCCACGTGGAACACACCGTGGCGATCACGGAGAGCGGCCCCCGGGTCCTGACGGCGAGGGAGACGCCCTGAGGGCGCGGGACCGTACCGGCGTGCGGCTCCGTCGCTCGGCGCGACCGCCCGCGCGGACCCGCACGCCACCGCCCCCGCACGCCCGCCCCCCTCCTGGGCGAACATGCCCACCCCCACACTTCATGCCATCGTGGGCATGAGCAGCCCCACCCCGGTTACCCGGCGGAGCCACCGTCAGCGAAGGAACGGAACGCCATGACCAACGGCTACCCTCCTGACCCCTTCGGCGAATTCCTCGCCCGCTTCTTCAGCGGTGCCGCCGGAGGCAGCGGCACGCCCGGCCCACGGCACATCGACATCGGCCGGCTGCTCAGTCAGCCGGCCCGGGAGCTGGTCAAAGGGGCGGCACAGTACGCGGCCGAGCACGGCAGCCGGGACCTGGACACCCAGCACCTGCTGCGCGCGGCGGCGGCCACCGAGCCCACCCGGAGCCTGCTGACCCGGGCGGGGGCCGATCCGGACTCGCTCGCGACGGAGATCGACGACCGGGCGGGCCCGGTGCAGCACCCGCCGGGCGACATCCCGGCGCCGACCTCGCTGTCCCTGACACCCGCCGTGAAGCGGGCCCTGCTGGACGCGCACGACATGGCGCGCTCCAGCGGCGCGGGGTACATCGGCCCGGAGCACGTGCTCAGCGCGCTGGCCGCGAACCCGGACTCGGCGGCGGGGCACATCCTGCACGCGGCCCGGTTCGCGGCGGGCGCGCTGCCGCCGGAGGCGCCGGAGGGCACCCCGGTGCGCGTGGAGCGGCAGCGGCCCTCCACCACGCCCACGCTGGACAAGTACGGCCGCGACCTGACCGAGCTGGCCGGGCAGGGCCGGATCGACCCGGTGATCGGGCGGGACACCGAGATCGAGCAGACCATCGAGGTGCTGTCCCGACGCGGCAAGAACAACCCCGTGCTCATCGGCGACGCGGGCGTCGGCAAGACGGCCATCGTGGAGGGGCTCGCCCAGCGGATCGCCGACGGCGACGTGCCGGACCAGCTGGCCGGGCGGCGGGTGGTCGCCCTCGACCTGACCGGAGTGGTGGCCGGCACCCGCTACCGGGGCGACTTCGAGGAGCGCCTCAACAACATCGTGGAGGAGATCCGCGCCAACTCCGACCGGTTGATCGTGTTCATCGACGAGCTGCACACCGTCGTCGGCGCGGGCTCCGGCGGCGAGGGCGGCACGCTGGACGCGGGCAACATCCTCAAGCCCGCGCTCTCCCGGGGCGAGCTGCACATCGTGGGCGCGACCACCCTGGAGGAGTTCCGCCGCATCGAGAAGGACGCGGCGCTGGCCCGCCGCTTCCAGCCGGTCCTGGTGCCCGAGCCGACCGTGCAGGACACCATCGAGATCCTGCGCGGGCTGCGCGACCGGTACGAGGCCCACCACCAGGTCCGGTACACCGACGAGGCGCTCGTCGCCGCCGTGGAGCTGTCCGATCGGTACCTCACCGACCGGCGGTTGCCGGACAAGGCGATCGACCTGATCGACCAGGCGGGCGCCCGGGTCCGGCTCGGCGCCCGCACCAAGGGCACCGACGTGCGCACGATGGAGCGCGAGCTGGACCAGCTGGTCCGGGACAAGGACCAGGCGGTCGCCGACGAGGACTACGAAGAGGCCAAGCAGCTGCGCGACCGGATCGCGGAGCTGAAGGGGCGCATCAGCGAGGCGTCCGGCGGCGGACAGGCGGACGAGGGCCAGATGGAGGTGACGGCCGAGTCCATCGCCGAGGTGGTCTCCCGGCAGACCGGCATCCCGGTCAGCCGGCTCACCCAGGAGGAGAAGGAACGGTTGCTCGGTCTGGAGGAACACCTCCACCAGCGGGTCGTCGGCCAGGAGGAGGCCGTCGCCGTGGTCGCCGAGGCGGTGCTGCGCTCGCGCGCCGGGCTCGCCAGCCCCAGGCGCCCGATCGGCAGCTTCCTCTTCCTCGGCCCGACCGGTGTCGGCAAGACCGAGCTGGCCCGCGCGCTCGCCGAGGCGCTGTTCGGCAGCGAGGACCGCATGGTCCGCCTGGACATGAGCGAGTACCAGGAACGGCACACCGTCTCCCGGCTGGTCGGCGCCCCGCCCGGCTACGTCGGCCACGAGGAGGCCGGCCAGCTCACCGAGGTGGTGCGCCGGCACCCGTACTCGCTGCTCCTGCTCGACGAGGTGGAGAAGGCGCACCCGGACGTCTTCAACATCCTGCTCCAGGTGCTGGACGACGGCCGGCTCACCGACGCCCAGGGCCGCACCGTCGACTTCACCAACACGGTCATCGTGATGACCAGCAACCTCGGCTCCGAGGCGATCACCCGGCGCGGTGCGGGGATCGGGTTCGGGCCGGGCGGCGCGGAGGCCGACGAGGAGGCCCGGCGCGAGCAGATCCTGCGGCCGCTGCGCGAGCACTTCCGGCCCGAGTTCCTCAACCGCATCGACGAGATCGTGGTCTTCCGCCAGCTCACCGGCGAGCAACTGCGGCGCATCACCGACCTGTTGCTGGAGAGCACCCGGCGGCTGCTGGACGGCCAGGGCGTCGGAGTGGAGTTCACGGACGCGGCGGTCGACTGGATCGCCGAGCGGGGCTACCAACCGGAGTACGGTGCCCGGCCGCTGCGCCGCACCATCCAGCGCGAGGTGGACAACCGGCTGTCGCGGCTGCTGCTGAACGGCACGATCTCCGAGGGCGACCGGGTCACGGTGGACGTCAAGGACGGGCGGCTGGACTTCCGGACGCCCGAGCCGCCGACGGGCGCCGCGGCGGGGCGCCAGGCCCCGCCCACCGGCCCCACGGCGTGAGAACCGTGTGCGAAGGCGCCGGGGACGAGCCGTCCCCGGCGCCTTCGTCGTGCCCGCGGGGTCTAAGGGGCCTGGTCCACGACCATCGCCGAACCCCCGCCGCGTCGTACCTTCTCCGCCGCGGCCAGCCACCTGCCGTCGGGCAGCCGCTGCACGCCGGTCGCGGCGCCGATCTCCGGGTTGAGGGTGAAGCGGTGGCCGATGGCCTCCAGCTGGGACCTCAGCGGGCTGTCGTACAGGGCCGGTTCGAGTTCCGTCCGGGCCGCGTTGCGCTGGCTGGCGCGGGGCGCGGCGATGGCGTCGACCAGCGGCAGCCGCCGGTCGAGGAACTCGGTGAGGGTCTGCAGCACGGTGGTGATGATGGTCGCGCCGCCGGGCGAACCCAGGGCCACGACGGGCCGGTTGTGGGCGTCGAGGACGATCGTCGGCGAGATCGAGGAGCGCGGCCGCTTGCCCGGCCCCGGCAGGTTCGGGTCGGGCACCGACGGGCTCGCGGGGGCGAAGGAGAAGTCCGTCAGCTCGTTGTTGAGCAGGAAGCCCCGGCCGGGCACGGTCATCGCGCTGCCGCCGGTCTGCTCGATGGTGAGCGTGTACGAGACGACGTCGCCCCACTTGTCGGCCACCGTCAGATGGGTGGTGTTCTGGCCCTCGTACGTCGTCGGGGCCGCCTCGCCGCCCTGGTCGCAGTCCTTCGGGTGGTACGGGTCGCCGGGGGCGAGCGGACTGGTGAGGACCGCGTCGTCCTTGATCAGGCAGGCCCGCGAGTCCGCGAACCGCTGCGACAGCAGCCGGCTGGTGGGGACGTTCTCGAAGGCGGGGTCGCCGACCCAGCGGCCGCGGTCGGCGAACGCGATCCGGCTGGCCTCGATGAAGTGGTGCAGGTACTGCGCCTCGCTCATCTTCGAGAGGTCGGAGTTCTCCAGGATGTTGAGCGCCTCGCCGACCGTGGTGCCGCCCGAGGAGGACGGGGCGATGGAGTACACGTTCAGCCCGCGGTACGACGTCCTGGTGGGCGCCTGCGCCTTGGCGCGGTAGACGGCGAGGTCCTTCTCGGCGAGCTTGCCGGGGCGGGCGTTCCAGCCGGACGCCGGGTCCACGCGGGGGTGCTCGACCGTGTCGATGATGTCGTCGCCGATGTCGCCCCGGTAGATCGCGCCGATGCCCTTCTTCGCCAGCTCCTCGTAGGTGCGGGCGAGTTCGGGGTTCTTGAAGGTGGAGCCGACGGCGGGCAGGTTGCCACCGGGCAGGAACAGCTTGGCGGTGTCCGGGAAGTAGCGGAACCGGGTCTCGTTGGCGGCGGTCTGCGAGCGGAAGGTGTCGTCCACGGTGAAGCCGTCGCGGGCGAGCCGCTCGGCGGGCTTCAGGACACTGCCGAGCTTCCGGCTGCCCCACTGGTCGAGGGCCGTCTGCCAGGTGGCGGGCGTGCCCGGGGTGCCGACGCCGAGGCCGCTGCTGACCGCGTCGTCGAAGGGGAGCGGCTTGCCGTTCTCCATGAACAGGCCGGAGTCGGCGGACTGCGGTGCCGTCTCTCGGCCGTCGATGGTGTGGACCGTGCGCGTCCTCGCGTCGTAGTAGACGAAGTAGCCGCCCCCGCCGATGCCGGACGAGTAGGGCTCGGTGACGCCGAGCGCGGCGGCGGTGGCGACGGCGGCGTCCACCGCGTTGCCGCCGTGCTTGAGTACCTCGATGCCGGCGGCGGTGGCGTCCTTGTCGACGCTGGCGACGGCACCGCCGTAGCCCACGGCCACCGGTGTCTTGCCGGCCGGTTCGCTCTTCGGGGCGGGTGGCGCCGCGGCCCCCACCGTCACCACGGCGGCCGAGACCACCGTCAGAACCGCCAGCCTCCGCGTGCCTGGACGACCCATCCGTACCTCCCGTCGGGACAGTCAGCGCAGCGTAGCCAGATTGTCACACTCACGACAGTACGCCTCGATCACCCGCCACACGACCGCCACAGTTCGAACACCGGTACGCCCGGGGCGTCTCGGACCGCTAGCATGCGCGGCCATGAACGACGACGTGCGCAACATCGTCCTGGGTCTGGTGGCCACCGCCATCTCCGCCTCGCTCGGCTGGCTCGCCCGTACGTATCTGTGGCGCCGCGAACTCCGGCGCAAGCAGGCCTTCTTCGGTCTGCCGGAGCACGCGGAGTCGCTGCTCGTCGTCAACCGCGACCCGGCCGCGACAGAACCCGCCGTGCACCGCTTCGACGTGTTCGCGCTGCTGGAGCTGTCCGCGCTCATCAAGGAGTGCGGGGCGCACGCCGAGGTGGTCACGCAGGACGCGGTCCGTCAGGGCTTCGGCGAACGCACCGAGTTCTGTGTGGGCGGGCCGGCGTCCAACCGCCGCATGGCCGCGCACCTGTCAGCGATGCTGCCGGGCCTGCGGATCAACACCGAGCCCGAACCGGTCGCCGAGCGGTCCGCGTTCCGGATCGGCGGGGAGCACTACGCGATGGAGCGTGGCCTGTCGGAGCACGTGCTGCTCGCGCGGGTCACCACCGGGGGGCGGGCACGCCCGGTGTTCCTGTTCTGCGGCCAGAGCGCGATCACCAACCAGGCCGCGACCCGGTATCTGGCCCGTCATCACGAGCGGTTGGCCCGCAAGTACCGCGACGGCACCTTCGTGCTGCTGCTGAAGGTCCTCAACTCGGCCGCGTACGGACCGGACGTGGTGGAACTGGTGGCGGACGTGACCCGGGCGGCGCGCAGTCCGCTGCCGGAGCCGGAGGCCGCCGGGACCGCTTGACGCCGGGCGGCGTTGACGGGCCGTCGAGCGCAACTCGTCCGGCGCAGCTGACCTTCTCCTCGCCCGTGCGAGCAGTGATCTCCGGCTGCCGCCGGACGAGCCTGGCCCGTGTGAACTGCCGCCCCTCTCACGGCGCGGGAACCATGGGGTACCCGTCCGGCGGCAGTGCCTCCGTCCCGGTGCGGCTCGGCTTGATCACCTCACCACGGGGCGGAACGCACCATCGTAGTCGAGACGTCGGGGGCCCCGGTTCCCGGCATGATGGTAGGGCCCTCGGGCTGCCGCCGGGGCCATGTGCCGGACGTTCCCGCGAACCCGGGTAACGGGCGGGCCGCGAGGGGGTGTGACGGGCGGGGTCCGACGGGGCGCCGGGTGAACCGGCCGGTGCGCGTTGCCCGGTACGCCTTCTTCCAGTCGCCGTTCCTCGGTTCGATCAACGGATCGACGGCCATACGCAGCCCTACTCCACTCTCCGCCGGGTGGTGGTGGTTGCCGCAAACTATCCAGCCGGCCGGGGGGTCGAGGGGCGACACGCACCTTTCCGGCATTAGCCGTATTTAAGGCCGTGTTGGGGAGGCGGGGCAGGTGGTGCCGGGGTTCACACCTCGGCGATCTCCGCGTACAGCTGGGACAGCTCGGGCACGCCGGTCGCGGCCCACTGGCGCCCGGCGTCCACGACCTCCACCTCGCGGCCGGAGGCGAGCCGCAGGACGGGCTCGCCGCCGGCGCTGATCCGCCAGGCGGCACCGGGTACGGTGCGCACCACGACGGTGCCGAGGTACAGCCCGGCGTCGTGGCCCAGCGAGGTCAGCGTCTCGGCGTCGTCGCGCCAGCGCGGGACCATCTGGTCCAGGGCCTCCAGGGAGGCCGGGGTGTCGTCCAGGCGGACGCCGCCCCGGACCGCCTGGGCGCGCAGCAGCTCGCACTCGGACAGCAGCGCGGCGACCGACTCGGGGTCGGCGGGCAACGCGGGGTGCTTCTTGTGCCGTGGGCCCAGGAACGGGAGGTTCATGGACCCAGCGTGGCATCACACGTCGAGGTCGACCACCACGGGCGCGTGATCGGAGGCGCCCTTGCCCTTGCGCTCCTCGCGGTCCACGTACGCGTCCTTGACGGCCTTGGCGAAGGGCGCGTTGCCGTACACCAGGTCGATGCGCATGCCGCGGTTCTTGGGGAAGCAGAGCTGGCGGTAGTCCCAGTAGGTGAAGGGGTGCTCGTATTTGAGCGGGCGCGGGACGACGTCGCTGAGGCCGGCCTCGCGCAGGGAGGTGAGGGCGGCACGCTCGGCGGGGGTGACGTGGGTGGCGCCCTCGAAGGCGGCCGTGTCGTAGACGTCGTCGTCGGTCGGCGCCACGTTGTAGTCGCCGAGGACGGCGAAGGGGCGGCTGCCCTGCGCGTCGCCGAGGACGGCGGCGCGCAGGGCCTCGAACCACTGGAGCTTGTAGGCGTAGTGAGGGTGGCCCACCTCACGGCCGTTGGGCACGTACACCGACCAGACGCGGACGGGGCCGCAGGTGGCGGAGATGGCGCGGGGCTCGGTCGCGCCCTCGTACCCGGGGTCGCCGGGCAGCCCCTTGACCACGTCCTCCAGGCCGACGCGGGAGAGCACCGCCACCCCGTTCCACCGGCCGGTGGCGTGCACGGCGGCCTCGTAGCCCAGCTCGCGCAGCGGCTCGGCGGGGAACTGCTCCTCGGCGACCTTGGCCTCCTGGAGGCAGAGCACGTCGGTGCCGCTGCTCTCCAGCCAGGCCAGCAGGCGTGGGAGGCGGGCGGTGATCGAGTTCACGTTCCAGGTCGCGATGCGCATGTCCCACAACCTACCCGGCGGGTACGACAACCCGGTCCCGCCCGCCTCAGACCCGGGCGGACGTCCCGGGGGCGAGCCGCTGGTGGTCGGTGCCGCCCAGGGCGCCGATCTGGTGGTCGTAGATCGGCCGGGCCAGGTCGGTGAGCAGGGCGTCGTGGATGTCGTAGGCGCGCAGCGGGCGCACCTCGCGGACGTAGTCGATCACCTCGGCGATCTTGTTCCAGGGCGCCATGACGGGGAGCATCAGCGTCTCCACGGGCTGGTCCGGAACCGTGAGGGCGTCGCCGGGGTGGAAGACCTTGCCGCCGTCGAGCAGGTACCCGACGTTGGTGATGCGCGGGATGTCCGGGTGGATCACGGCGTGCAGCTCACCGTGCACCTGCACGTCGAAGCCGGCGGCGGTGAAGGTGTCGCCGTGCCCGACGGTGTGCACGCGCCCGGGGAACGCCGCCGCGATCCGCTCCGCGACGGAGCGCAGCGTCCAGATCCGTGCGGCCGGGTTGTCCTCCATCGCCGCCCGCAGCCGGGACTCGTCGAAGTGGTCCGGGTGCTCGTGCGTCACGAGGATCGCGTCCGCCCCGAGCGCGGCGTCCTCCTCGCTGAACCCCCCGGGATCGACGACGAGCACCTGCCCGTCCTTCTCGACCCGGACGCAGGCGTGGGACTTCTTGGTGAGCTTCATGCCTCACCATCCTGCCGGAGGAGGTGGCGGGACGCGTGGGGACGCGGGGGCGGGGCTCCCGCCCCCGCCGTGCCCTCGGTCCCCGGCAGGGCCGCCGCCTCACTCCGCCGGGGTCGTCTCCTCCTGGATGACCTGCTGGGCGATCCGGAAGGCGCTGCCCGCCGCGGGGAGGCCGCAGTAGAGGGAGGTGTGGAGGAGGATCTCGCGGATCTCGTCGGGGGTGAGGCCGCTGCGGAGGGCGGCGCGGGTGTGGGAGGCGAGTTCCTCCAGGTGACCGCCGGCGACCAGCGCGGTGAGCGTGACGCAGCTGCGGGTGCGGCGGTCCAGGCCCGGACGGTCCCAGATCTCGCCCCAGGCGTAGCGGGTGACGAACTCCTGGAAGTCCTCGGAGAACCGGTCCGCTCCGGCCAGCTCCTGGTCCACGTGCGCGTCGCCGAGCACCTCCCGCCGGATCTTGAGCCCGGTGTCGTACCGGTCCGCGCGGTCCGCGGGCGGCTCCGCCACCGCGGCGGGCGCGATCTCCGCTACCGGGACCACCGCCTGCGGCGGCACCACCGGCAGCGGCGCCGTGCCCGGGGCTCCCGGCAGCGCGATCTGCCCGGTGTCGTACGGCTGCTGCCAGGCGGTGGAGAAGTGGTGGACCAGGAGGTCGGTCACGGCCGCCGGCTGCTCGACCGGCACCAGGTGCGAGGCCCCCGGGACGACCGCGAGCCGCGCGTCCGGGATGCCCGCGACCAGCGTGCGGGCCTCCGCCGGGCCGGTGACCTGGTCCTCGGAGCCGACCAGGACCAGCGTCGGCACACCCACCCGCCCCAGTTCGGTCCGCACGTCGAACGCGGCGAGGGCCTCGCAGGACGCGATGTAGCAGCCGGGGTCCGTGGTGCGCACCATCTGCACAGCCCACTCCGTGATCGCGGGCTGCGCCGCCGCGAACCCGCCGGTGAACCAGCGGTCGGGGGAGGTCCGGGCGATCGGGTCGAGACCGTTGGTGCGTACGATCACTCCGCGCTGCCGGAACTCGTCCGCCGTGCCGAACCGGGGCGAGGCGGCCACCAGCGCGAGCGAGGCCACCCGCTCCGGGTGCCGCAGCGCCAGCTCGATGCCGATCGCGCCGCCCAGCGCACAGCCCGCGTAGCCGAAGCGCTGCACGCCCAGGGAGTCCAGGGTCGCCAGCAGGCGGGCGCCGAGCTCCGCCACGGAACCGGCCGGATGGGCGGGCGCCCCGCCGTGGCCGGGCAGGTCGAACCGGAAGACCCGCCACTGCTTGGCCAGCTCCGGGACCTGGCGGTCCCACATGTGCCAGGTCGTGCCCAGTGAGGGAGCCAGGATCAGGACCGGAGCGTCTTCTGGCCCGTCAAAGCGGTATTGCAGGGTGTTCGGTGGTGTCTCGCTCACGCCCCAGACCCTCTCACGTCTCACGGACACCCTTATAACGAGGGGGTGACGGGCACCGGTCCGACCAGGTTGAAAACCCTCTCGGGCCGCATATCGTTCGGGGCATCGGATGGTCTCGCGTCGGACGCCTCGGATGATCTCGCGTCGGGTCGGCCCTCCTGCGTGCGGCGTTCGGAGTACGCCTGGTTCGGGGGGCGAAGGGCTGCCTGGTGAACAGGATGCAGCCGGGTGAACAGGATGCGGTGCAGGGCGGTGTTGGCCGCGCCGGCCGTCGCCGCGATCCTGTGGGCGCGGCCCAGTACCCGGCGTCCGTAATGATCTCGCGGAGCGGGCTGGGACGTCCCCGACGCAGAACCTCAGCCCGGTGAGGTGGCCAGGGCCTCCCCGGCCTGGCGGACGCGCCACTCCTCGATCCGATCCTGCTGCTGACGGGCTCGTCCGAGCAACGTGTCGAGCCGGGCCGGGTCCAGGCGCTCGTCGACGGCGCTGAGCCGGCGCAGGGTCTGCCAGCCGGCCGCCTTCCCCTCGACCCCCAGCCGCAGGGCTTCGAGGTCCAGTACGGTGCCGAGCGGCGAGGGGCGTACCAGGTGGCCGTTGGGCTTCAACCGTCCCAGCCGCTCGCCCGCCCAGCCCGCGCACACCTTGTAGCGGCGCACGGGGATGCCGAGGTCTCGCATGATGTCCAGCAGCGCTCTCCGGTCCTGGGCGATCTCGGCCGCTACGGGCTCGATCGCACGGCCGAGCGCGGAACCGCGGGCGGTGCGCGCCAGGCGGGTGGCGCGTCCGGTGCCGGCGGTGGCGCCGGCGAGGTGGTCGTTCAGATAGATGCCGAGCAGCTTCGTGTCGGCGCTTCGTCCGGTGGGGCGGCGCTGGGCGACGCCGGAATTCGGAAGGGCGTTCATCTGCGGTCTCCTCGGGTTGCCGTGCCCTGCCGGGTCCCCCTCCGGGTACCCGGCCGAACGTGGAGATCCCGAACTCGCCGACCTGGCAGGCGAGACCCGGACGACGCTCACCGACGACGGCGACGGCGGCCCGGAGGCCATGGCCGACGCCTGCCGCCGGGCGGGCTTCACACCGACGCCGCGCTACCGGATCGCCGACCGCACGATGCGTTGGGAACTGATCGCCGCCGGACGGGCCATCTCCCTGTGCCAGCCCACCTCGCCCCCGCCGAGGGCACAGTCCTGCACCCGCTGGCCGGCGACCCGCTCACCGGCCGCATTCGGCTCGCCCGGAACCGGGCCGCGGTCTCCGAGCGGCGTGCCGGGCTGCTGTACCGGGCGGCGGCACGCGCGTACCTCGACAGCATCCCCAACGACACCTTCTACCGCGCTTGGTGCGAATCCCGACCGGAACCGCACCCGGTCCTCGACCGGGAATCCCGACCGGAACCGCACCCGGTCCTCGACTGAGCGCACCCGGGGACCGCGGCAGGGACGTGCTACCCCGCTCCGCAGGCAGACTGACCAGCCAAGAGATTCCCCTGTCTGCGGAAACAAAGCACTTGGCGAGACACGTCGGACGGCCGCGTGCACCCGGCTGCTCCACCGGGACCGTCCGAGCGCCGCCCTCCGTCGCGTCGAGGGCCCAACGCCGGGCGGCGGTGCCAAGGCCGCGAATACCGCTTGGCCGGGCCGACCGAGCCGGCGTCGCGCGCTCCGGCGGCCCGACCCCCGCGGCCGCCCCGCTCCGGCCGCCACGCGAGGCCGTAATCTGGAGCTCATGTCAGCCATCCGTCTTCTCGTGCTGGGCGCCGTGCGCCGGCATGGGCGGGCCCACGGCTACCAGGTGCGCAACGACCTGGAGTACTGGGGCGCCCACGAGTGGTCCAACGCCAAGCCGGGGTCGATCTACCACGCCCTGAAGCAGATGGAGAAACAAGGACTGCTGCACGCACACGAGATCGCCCCGTCAACGGCCGGCGGCCCGCCCCGGACCGAGTACGAGATGACGGCGAAGGGCACCGAGGAGTACTTCCGGCTGCTGCGCGGGTCGTTGACCGCGTACGACCAGAAGCCGGACGTGCTCGCCGCGGCGCTCGGCTTCATCGTCGACCTGGAGCGTGCGGAGGCGCTGGAGCTGCTGCGCGACCGTGTGCGGGCCATCCAGGATTGGCGCAAGGCCGTCACCGAGTACTACACGCCGGAGGGGGGGCCGGGCCAGCTCGGGCACATCGGCGAGATCATGAACCTCTGGGTCCACTCGGCGGACGCGGGTGCCGAGTGGACCGACGGGCTGATCCGGCGCCTGGAGGGCGGGGCGTACACCTTCGCGGGTGAGGGGGAGCCGTTCTCGGGGGTGCACGCGGTGCTCGCGGAGGGCGAGCGGAACCCGTACGCGACCGGGGAGCGGCATCCGGGGGACGAACGCTGAGGCACCCTGACCGCGGACCGAGCGGCTCACCCACCTCCGTGTAGTCAAGTTTGACTAATCGAGGGAACGGGCTTTTACTGACTCTGGCAGCAATAGTCAAGATTGACTAGTGCAGGATGCGCATGGCCGACGCGATCGACGTCGAGGGCGTACGGAAGCCCTACGGGGACAGGCTCGCGCTGGCCGGACCGGATCTGCGGGTAGGACGCGGCACCGTGCACGCCCTCCTCGGCCCGAACGGCGCGGGCAAGACGACGGCGGTCCGCGTACTGACCACCCTGCCGCGGCCGGACTCGGGCCGCGCGACGGTCGCCGGGTACGACGCGGTGACGCGGGCCGACCGGGTACGGGCCCGGATCGGGCTGCTCGGCCAGCACGCCGCGCTCGACGAGGGGCTCGGCGGCCGGCAGAACCTGGAGATGTTCGGCCGGCTCCACCACCTCGGCGCCCGGCGGGCCCGCGCCCGCGCCGACGAGCTGCTGCTCGTCGGCGGTGCCGTCGGCGATCACCCGCCCCCGGTCGACCACCGAGATCCGGTCGGCAAGCTGGTCGGCCTCCTCCAGGTACTGGGTGGTGCCGCCGCCGACCAGCGAGCGCACCGAGGCCCGGACCTCGGCCCGGCTGCGCGGATCCAGCCCGGTCGTCGGACCGGTCGATCAGCGTGATCACGGAGTTCTCCTTCCGGGAGACACCGGGAAGCACGGTCGCCGTCACGGACGGCACTCGAATGGCCGTGGACCGCGGCTGGGCCGCGCGACCGCGAACGGAAGACGAGAAGCCGGGATCACGGCGACGCGGAAACAGCTGAACGACTGAACAGCGGAACAGTGGAACAGTGGAACAGGGAAGCGGGACCCATGGTGTGGATTGCGCGTGAGCACGCGGGACGGCTGGCGCGGTGCGCGGCCGCCTTCGAGCCGGGTGACCCGGCCCGTACGGGGCGGATGGCCTTCTGGGACCCGGAGGGCGGGGACCCGCCCGCGCTGCCCGGTCCCCTCGCGGCGGAGGCCGGGCTCGTCACTGCTCAGGGGCCGCGCCAGGTCCCCGTCCTGTGGCTGTCCGTCGGTGACGCGCTGCCGGTCCTGGCCCTGGCCCGGCGCGAGTACGGCGGCGACGCGGTCCACCCCGCGGCGGCCTTCTGGGGCGCCGCCACCGCGCTGGTGCTCCACCTGGCCGCCCGGGAACGGATTCTGCCCGGCGTGTCCGCCGGCGGCTACGACGCCTGGCGGGTCGGCCCGTTCGACCCCGAGGACGTACTGCGGCTGCGGGAGCTGGCGGCCGCCGCCCCGCCGGAGGCCCTCGCCGTGCCGGTGCCCGGGACCGCGCTGCTGCCGCCCGCGGACGGCCTGCTGCGCGCCTTCCTGGACGCCGTCGCCGACACGCTGCCGCGCACCGCGGCGGCCGAGGCGGCCACCGGCCGGGCGGCGTTCGCCGCCGCGGCACCCCAGCACGTCCCGCGACTGCGCTCCTGGGCGGAGGAGATCGCGGTCGGTGTCGACTCGGGCGTGCGGGTCTCGCTCTCCGTGCGGCTGGCCCAGGGCACGGACAGCACGGACGGCGCGCCGGTCGGCCAGATCGTCCCTCTGGTGTCCGATCTCGCCGACCCGACGGTGGAACTGACCGCCTCGGACCTCTTCGACGGCGCCCCGCACGCCCTGGGACCCGTCGCCCAGGCCGACACCGTCCGCGCCGTGCGCCGGGCGGCCACCGTGTGGGAACCGCTCGCCCGGCTGCTGCCGGTGCCCCGCGTGCTCGACCTCGCGGACGAGGAGTTCGGCGAGTTGCTGGGCGGTGCGGCGGCCCGGCTGCGGGCGCACGGCATCGACGTGCGCTGGCCGGATGAGGCGCGGCGGCGCCTGACCGCGCGGGCCGTGGTGGGTGGGGACCGCGTCCCGCCCGCCGACCCGCGCTCCTTCCTCGGCGGGGACGGCACCGTCGACCTGCGCTGGCAGTTGTGCCTCGACGGGGATCCGCTGAGCGAGGAGGAGGCGGCGGCCGTCGCCGGTGCGGGGCGGCCGGTGGTGCGGGTGCGCGGCGACTGGGCGTTCGTCGGCCCCGGACTCGCCCGCAGGGCCCGCAACCGCGTCCTGCCTCCGCTCACCGCCGTGGAGACCCTCGCGGTCGCCCTCACCGGGTACGCGGAGATCGGAGGCGAGCGGGTGGCCGTCGCCGACGGCCCCTGGCTGCGCGCCCTGCGCGCGCTGCTGAGCGACCCCGCCGGTGACGCGCCCGTCGGGCAGCCTGCCGCGCTCGCCGCGACCCTGCGCGACTACCAGGTGCGCGGGCTGGCCTGGCTGACGCGGATGACCTCGCTCGGCCTCGGCGGCTGCCTCGCCGACGACATGGGCCTCGGCAAGACGGTCCAGCTCATCGCGCTCCACCTCGTCCGCCAGGAGCACGAGGTCAGCCGCGGCCCCACTCTCGTGGTGTGCCCGGCGTCGCTGCTCGGCAACTGGGAGCGGGAGATCCGCAGATTCGCCCCGGGCACCGCGGTCCGCCGCTTCCACGGCGCCGCCCGCGGCGTGGAGGGCGCCGACGACGGCTTCGTGCTGACCACCTACGGCACGATGCGCCTGGACACCGGGCGGCTCACCGGCCACCGCTGGGGAATGGTCGTCGCCGACGAGGCCCAGCACGTGAAGAACGCGTCGTCGGCCACAGCCAGGGCACTGCGGCTGATCCCGACCGGCGCGCGGGTCGCGCTGACCGGCACCCCTGTGGAGAACAGCCTTTCCGAACTGTGGGCCCTGCTCGACTGGACCACGCCCGGTCTGCTCGGCGGCCACGGCCGGTTCCGGCGCCGTTGGATCGCCCCGATCGAGGCCGAGCGGTCCGCCGCGGGCGCCGGGGCGGGCTCCGGCGACACCGCCGGGCGGCTCGCCGGTCTCGTCCGGCCGTTCCTGCTGCGCCGCCGCAAGTCCGACCCGGGCGTGGCGCCCGAACTGCCGCCCAAGACCGAGACGGACCACCCGGTACCGCTGACCGCCGAGCAGAGCGCCCTCTACGAGCAGCAGGTGCGCGCCGTGATGGCCGAGATCCGGTCGACCGAGGGGATCGCCCGCAGCGGTCTGGTGCTCAGGCTGCTCACCGGTCTGAAGCAGATCTGCAACCACCCCGCGCAGTTCCTGAGGGAGCGGGCGCCGAAGTTGGCCGGCCGCTCAGGGAAGCTGGCCCTGCTGGACGAACTGCTGGACACCGTCCTGGCGGAGGACGGCGCGATGCTGGTCTTCACCCAGTACGTCGCGATGGCGCGGCTGCTGGAACGGCATCTGCGGGACCGGGGCGTCCCGGCCCGACTGCTGCACGGGGGGACGCCGGTGGCCCAGCGGGAGGAGATGGTCCGCCGCTTCCAGGACGGTGAGGTGCCGGTCTTCCTGCTGTCGCTGAAGGCGGCCGGCACCGGCCTCAACCTGACCCGGGCCGATCACGTCGTGCACTACGACCGCTGGTGGAACCCGGCCGTCGAGGCCCAGGCGACCGACCGGGCCCACCGGATCGGCCAGACCCGGCCGGTGCAGGTGCACCGGATGATCGCGGAGGGCACGGTCGAGGACCGTATCGCGGCGCTGATGACGGCCAAGGGGGAACTGGCCGACGCGATCGTCGGCAGCGGCGAGCAGGCGGTGAGCCGTCTGGGGGACGACGAGTTGGCGAACCTGGTGGAACTGAGGAGCGCGGGATGAGCGACGGACACGACGACCGGACGCGGGGGTTCGCCGCCTTCCCGTCCCGCAGGGGCGGACGGGTCCGCGGCCAGTCCTGGTGGAGCCGGGCCTGGGTGGAGTCGATGGAGGACGGCTGGCCCGAGGAGGAGCCGCTGAGGAAGGGGCGGACCGTCGCCCGCTCCGGCCGCCTCGGCCCCCTCACGGTCGGTCCGGGGCGCGTCGGCGCCCAGGTCCACGACGGCACCGACGAGCCGTACACGGTGGTCCTCGGGCTTCCGGAACTGGCGGAGGAGCAGTGGGACGCGCTCTGGGAACGGACCGCGGACCGGCCGGCGGAGACGGCCGCGCTGCTCGCCGGGGAGCTGCCGCCGGACCTCCTGGAGGCGGCGGAGGACGCCCGGCTGGGGCTGCTTCCGGGCTACGGCGAGCTGGAACCGGACTGCGGCTGTGACGAGCCGGACCATCCGTGCGCCCACGCGGTCGCGCTCGGCTACCAGTTCTCCTGGCTGCTCGACGCGCAACCGCAGCTCCTGCTGCTGGTCCGCGGCCGGGACTGGCCGACGGCCCTGGAGGAGCTGAAGTCCGTCCTCCTCCTGCGCGCCCTGGCCGAGGCGTCCGAAGACGACGCCCCGGACGCCGGGTCTGCGGAGGACACCGGCGGGCGCGCGGACCCCGCCTGCGGGCGGGCTGCCGAACCGCCGGACGGCCCGGCAGCCACCGGAACCCCGGCCGACGAGGCGTACGCCCGCCCGGCCGTCCCCCTTCCGGCGCTCCCGCCGCTGCCCGAACCGCCTCATGACGACGCCGTGCCGGTCACCGGCATCGAGGCGGACCCGTTGCAGCGGCTGGCCACCGACGCCGCCGTACGCGCCCGGGACCTCCTCGTGTACCTGCTGGGGGCGGGCGGCGAGCCGCCCCGGCCGCTCGGCCGGTGGCAGGACACCGTGCGGATCGCCGCCACCCACCCCGACCCCCGGGTACCCGCGCGGCTGCGGGACCCCTGCGACCGGCCGGAGGAACTGGACCGGGCGGTGGAGGCATGGCGGTGGGGCGGGGCCGCCGGACTGGCGGTGCTGGAAGAGGCATGGCAGCCGGAGGGACCCGAGTTCACCCGGGCGCGCACGGCGCTCTCGACGGGCTGGGAGGACGAGGGACTGCCCGAACCCGTCGTGCGTGGCAACCGCTGGACCCTGCCCGGCCGGAGCCTGCAACTGCGGTACGGGCGCGACGGCCACTGGTATCCGTACCACGAGCGGTCCGGCACCTGGTGGCCCGCCGGTCCGCCCGCGCACGACCCCGTCCTGGCGCTCGCCGAACTCCTCGACGGCTGAACGCCGCCCGCACCGCCGACGGCGGCCGGCCCGCACCGGGATGGGAAGGCCGCCGTTTCCGTGCGCCCGACGGCCGTTGAGGGCCGAGCCAGGCTCAACGAGCCTCCAGATGCCGGAACGACCATGGGGATCGACGCGCTCGCCGGACGCGGACCGGAAGGAGGCATCGGGGAAGGCACCACCATCGCGGAGCCGCGTTCGCTCGTCGAGGGCTTCGTGCCCGGCACGGGCGGGAACCGGTTCCGCACCGGGCGGAGCGGTCCCGGACCCGACGAGTCCACCGGTGCGCACGGCCGGACCCGCCGCGTTCGGCGCCGGGCGCGCCGAGCGGAACGCCGGCCGGCCCGACTCCGCCGGCCTCACCCCGAGGTACGCCCTCAGGTCACGTGGTCCGGCAGCGTACGCACCGCGGCCTGCCCCGTCGCGGGCACCGGGCGACCAGGCCGTGGGCGACGTCCATGTCCCCGTTGAAGTCGGGCTGTTCGGCGCGAAAAGGTGCAGGTACCACTCGCCGGGGGCGCCGTCCGGTTCGGTCACCCGTGTCCAGGCGGAGCCGCCGAGGATGGACGCCCAGTCGTTCGGGGGAAGTCCGCCGCCGGCGCCTTTGCCCGGACGGAGGTGGAAGCGGCCCGCAGAGGTGAGCCGGGGATCCCGCACGGCCGGAACGGAGGCCTCGGGCGGCCCTGGGCCGAGCGCTCCCTGCCCGTCAGAGGCGGGCGTACGGCCGTGGCGGCGAGCAGCGCAGGCTGTCCGCCCGTTGCGTCGCGATGAGCTGTGCGCTGCCCAGGGCGTCACGGTCGCGGTCGCGCGGGTCTCCCTGCTCGCAGCCGGACGGATCGTGCCCGCGCGAGCCGGGCGGCCGGGGCCGGCCATCGGCCGCCACCCGGGGTACCGGCGGTGGCAGGGCCCCGGTGCACGGCGCGACCGCGAGGGCGGTCGAGTGGTGCCGGATTCCGCCGACCCCGTGACGCGTCTCTTGGAGGTCTCGGTCGCGGCCGGGGACGGGCACCGCGGTGCGGCGGGGCGCGGAACCGCCGGGCACCTCGGGTGCGGGCCGGGCGGTCCTTCTTCGGCGGTCGTCGTCCGGGGCGGGCGACCGCAGCTCGTCGGGGACGGAGGTCAGTCGCGCCAGGTGTCGTTCAGCGTGACCTCGCCGCCGGAGGGAACGGTGGCCGTACGGTTGGCCCCGCTCTCCCAGGTGACGTTGCCCGAGGCGTCCTTGCGGATGTACTTGTACGGGAACGAGGTCCCTGCGGGCAGGGACACATCAAGCTTCCGGACGAGGTAGCTCGCCGGGTCCGGCACACCCGTCATTCCGGAGGGATGCGGAACTCGAACTCGGGACGGTCCCACGGCACGGCGGGCGGGTTGGCGAGCACGGTGCCGATCCGCACCGCACCGACGCGGTGGTAGAACTCCGCGGCGGGAAGGTGCGAGACGACCCTGACACGGTCGAGCCCGGCGGCACGGGCCTCGGACCGCATGTGCGCGACGAGCAGTCGTCCGATGCCCCGTCCCTGCGCCTCGTCGGCGACGAAGAGCAGGTCGAGCTCCGGTGGAGCGAGGACGAGGGAGTAGAACCCGAGGACCCGGCCTCCGTCCTCCTCCGCGCCGACGGCCACGAAGACGCGGTGGGCCTCGATGTAGTCGGGGCCGATCCGGTAGCCCGCGACCGCCGCCGCGTACTTGCCCGCGTAGGCGCCTGAGCCGCGCACGATCCGCGTGAGCCGTTTGGCATCCCGCGCGACGGTCCTCCGTATCGTGATCGGCCGGCTGACCGGGGAGGTGCGTGAACCCATCGGGCGAGTATGCCGCACCGGGAAACGGCCTCGTGCGGCGGGTCGGCTGCTCCCCCCGGTGCCGGGGCACCGGCCGCCGGGAGTGCCACCCCCGCGCTGGAAGGGGTGGCGGTCTCCCCCGCCGGACACCTGTCGAACGTCAGCCGGCCAGTCGTACCGGGACCGTCTGCCAGCCGTAGGCGATGAAGGACGGGACCTGCTCCAGGGAGTCGGCCGTGTAGGCGGGGGTCAGGGCGGGGAAGCGGTCGAAGAGGGCGGCGAGGGCGGTGCGGGCCTCCATGCGGGCCAGCGGGGCGCCGATGCAGCGGTGGACGCCGATGCCGAAGGAGAGGTGGTCGTCGGCGGCGCGCGCGGCGTCGAACGCCTCGGCGGTCTCCCCGTAGTGCGCCGGGTCCGAGCCCGCCGCGCCGAAGGTGGTGAGGATCGCGTCGCCGGCGGGGATGGTGACGCCGTCCACGGTGACGTCCGAGACGGCGAACCGCAGCGGCAGGGAGGCGATGGAGGGCCGGGCGCGCAGGACCTCGTCGATGACCTGGTCCCAGTCGAGCCGGCCGGAGCGGACCGCGGCCAGCTGCTCGGGGTGGTCCAGGAGTTCGACCACGGCGTTGGCGATCAGGTTCACCGTCGTCTCGAAGCCCGCGCCGATGACCAGGAGGAGGGTGAACATCAGCTCCTCGGTGCTGAGCCGGTCGCCCTCGTCGTCGCGGACCCGGATCAGCTCGGTGGTGAGGTCGTCGCCCGGGTTCTCGGCACGGTAGGCGATCTGCGCGGGGATCACCGTGACGATCTGCTGCTGCACGAAGGCCGCGTGCTCGGCGCTCTGGTCGGTGGTGTCCATGATCGCCGCGACCAGCTCGGCCACGTCCTGCCGCAGATGGTCGGGGACCCCGAACAGCTCGCAGATGATCTGCATCGGCAGCGGGAGGGCGAACGCCTGCTTGAGGTCGACGACGGCACCGGCCTCCCCCGCCTCGGCCATCCGGTCGAGGAGTTCCGTCGCGACGGCCTCGACCCGCTCGCGCAGTGCCTCGGTGCGCCGGGCGGTGAAGCTGGGGGCGACCAGGCGGCGCAGCCGGGTGTGGTCGGCACCGTAGGTGGAGAGCATGTTGACCACGCCGATCCAGCCCAGCACCCAGCCCCACTCGGGGTGCTCTCCGACCTCCGGCCACAGCCGCCAGTGCTTGCGCGGGTCCTTGCTGACCTGCGGGTCGAGGATCAGGGTCCGCAGGGCGTCGTACCCGGTGGGCGCCCAGGCCGGGATCCCGCCGGGCAGTTCCACGGGGACGACCGGTCCCAGGGCGCGCAGCCGGGCGCTTTCCGCGACGATGTCGGACCCGAAGGGATCGATGGGCACGCGGGTGGGCGTGGTGGTCATGCTCACACTCCAGTCTGGAAGGACGCGGAAGCTGCGGACAGCCCGGCGGGCCGGTCGGGGGTGACGGGGGTGAACCGGACCGGCAGGGCGACGAGCGAGCGGTGGAACGGGCCGGGGCGCCAGGTGAGCCGGTCGCGGGGCACCGTGGGCTCCATGTCGGGCAGCCACTGGGTGAGGCGCTCGATGGCCTCCGTGGCGATCAGCAGCCCCTGGTGCTTGACCGGGCAGGTGTGCGGACCCGCGCCGAACGACAGGTGGGAGGCGTCCCGCGGGTGGTGCGCACCGCCGTGCTCCTCGTCCGCGAACAGTGCGAGCGCCCCGTACGAGACGACGACCGGCACCGCGGCCTGCACCCACACGCCGTGGAAGCTGACCGACTTCCGGGCGTAGAGCACTCCGTAGTTGGTGAGCGGGGTCTCGTAGCGGAGCACCTCCAGCACCGCGTCCCGCACGGTCCGCGAGCCGCTGGTGAGGGTGGAGTAGTACGCCGGGTTGCCGAGGATGCGGGAGAGCGCGTTGCTGACCAGGTTGGTGGAGGGCTCGTGGCCCGCGCCCAGGGTGAGGAAGACCTGCCAGGTGACCTCCTCGGTGGTCAGGCCCAGCGGGTGGTCGAGCAGCCGGCTCGTGAGGTCGTCGCCGC
Organism: Streptomyces hygroscopicus subsp. hygroscopicus; assembly: GCF_030269125.1. Lineage (GTDB taxonomy): Bacteria > Actinomycetota > Actinomycetes > Streptomycetales > Streptomycetaceae > Streptomyces > Streptomyces hygroscopicus_C. The sequence continues at coordinate 503,319 of NZ_BSSM01000001.1, forward strand.
GTTTCGCCGTCTTGGCGCCGATCAGGTCCATCACGTACCTGCCGTACTCGGCCTCGCCCTGGACGGACGCCTCGCCGCCCTCCATCAGCGCGCCCAGCGCGTCGTTGAGGCGGTCGGCCTCGCCGTCGGGGAAGCCGAAGATGCTGTTGAAGATCAGCGTCATCAGCGGGCGGGCGAAGTCGCGCACGAGGTCCGCCTCGCCGCGCGGGCCGAACCGGGAGACCAGGATGTGCACCGCCCGCAGCACCCTCTCCCGCAGGTCGTGCGGCTCGACCAGGTCGAAGGCCTCCAGCAGGGCGGTCCGGTAGCGGATGTGCTCCTCGCCGTCGGAGAAGAGGGTGTTGGGCCGCCAGCGCATCATGCCGAGGATCGGCAGGTCCTCGGGGACGGTCGCCTGCCAGGGGCGCGGATCACGGGACCAGGTCGCGTCGTCGTGGAGCATGTCGAGCGCGGCCCTGCGGTCGGTCACCACGTACGCCGGTACGCCCGGGGCGAGTTCGGCCCAGCCGACCGGGCCCTGGGCGCGCAGTGCGTCGTAGTAGCGGCGCGGGTCGACGGCGAATCCGTCCTCCCACAGCCGCACGGGGGTGGAGCGGTTGAAGGACTCCGGGGGCGCGGGGTACGCCGTCATGATCGCACCTCCCCGGCCACCGCGCGGGCGTTGAGGTCGATCAGGTGCTCCACGAGGGCGAGCAGCGCGTCGACGGAGGAGTGGGTGTCCCGGGCGTCGCACTCCACCAACGGGGTGTCCGGAGCCAGGTCGAGGGACTCCCGCAGCTGTTCCTCGGGATAACGGCGCGAGTCCGGGAAGGTGTTGACGGCGACCGCGTACGTCAGTCCCGACTCCTCGACCAGGCCGAGGACGTCGAAGGAGGCGTCGAGGCGGCGGCTGTCGACGAGGACGAGGGCGCCGAGCGCCCCGTAGGCGATGTCGGCCCACAGCGCGCGGAAGCGTTCCTGGCCGGGGGTGCCGAAGAGGTAGAGGACGATCTCCTCACCGAGGGTGATCCGGCCGAAGTCGATGGCGACGGTGGTGGTCTTCTTGTCCCGCACGCCGTCGAGGTCGTCGACGCCGGTGGAGGCCTGGGTGAGGTGTTCCTCGGTGTGCAGGGGGCGGATCTCGGACACCGAGTCGATCAGTGTGGTCTTTCCGACGCCGAACGGGCCGACGACGACGATCTTCACCAGCTCCCGTGCGGTGGCGGGAAGGTGCAGCTCCCCGGCCCGGACGCCGGATCCGTCGGGCCGGGCTTCGGCCGGCGAACGTTCAGAGCTTGAGGGCGCGGAGGCCATCGGCGACTCTCTTCAGCAGGTCATGGTCGGGCAGGGCGGCGGACGGGACGGGCGGGCGTGCCGTCACCAGCCCCTGGTCGATCAGGGCGGCGGCGAGGACCCGGACGGCGGAGACCGGCAGCCGCAGCAGCGCCGCCGCCTCCACGACGGTCAGGGAGCCGCCGTCCAGCGACTGGAGCAGCGCCTGCTGGGCCGCGGGCAGGTCGCCGGGGACCGGCCCGGCGGCAGAGGTGAGCACCGACAGGCGCTCCAGGCTGTTGCGGCTGGGCCGCGCGACCCCCGAGGTGGCGAGGTAGGCGGGCACCAGCGGACGGCCGGACCGGTGGCCCCTCACAGCAAAGCGCCGCCCTCGGCCGCGCGGGGTGCGGCGGCCATCGCCTTCTCGCCGAGCCGCGCGACCTGGGAGTGCACGCGGTGGCCGAGCAGGTCGAGCCGGACCTCCGGGTCGCCGTAGGCGGCGACGCAGGTGCCGTGGTCGGTCGGGGCGACCAGGATGTAGCCGTGGTCGGACTCGATCACGACCTGCCGGAGCTGGGCGGCCGGCATGTCGGCGAACGCGGCGGCGGCGGTTCGGCAGGCGCCCTGGACGGTGGAGGTGATCGCGGCGACCCGCTCGGCCGAGGCCTGGGTGAGCGCCTCCGAGAAGCCGGATACCAGTCCGTCCCTGGTGAGCAGGACGGCGGCCTTCACATGCGGGACGTCGAGGATCGGGTCGAGAACCCACGCTGTGTCACCGGTCTCGCGGTTGGTCATCAGGGAGCGGTCCCTTCGGATCGAGCTGCTTCACGGGCAGCGGCGGTCGCCGACTGCAGGGCGCCGAGGGCCGCGGCGGCCTCCTCGGGCGAGCGGGCGGGGGAGGCGGCCTTGGCCGCGCTCGGCCGGATCATCGCCGCCTGGTCCGGCGACACCTGACGGCGGCGGCGGCGAGGGAGGCCGTCGACGCCGGTCTCCACCGGCTGATCGGATGCGGCCGCCGGCCGATCGGCGTCGGACACCGGCTGATCGGGGCCGGACGCCAGCGGTTCGGGGCCGGGCACCGGCTGACGGGTGCCGGGGTGCGCCGATCCTTCCGCGGTGGCCCCGGACCGGGACGCGCGGTCCGGCTCCGCCTCCGGCGGAAGAGCCCCCGGGGCCGGCGCGTGGGCGTGCTCGGCCCACGGTTCCGGCCTGGGCACCTCCCCGGTGCGGGTGGAGGGAGAGGTGCTCGCGGCGGCGGGGCGCAGGGCCGGGTCGATGTGGCTCAGCAGGTGCTTCTGGACCAGCAGGACCGCCCGCACGCCGCCGTACGGAGACGGCGTGGACAGGTCCACCGACAGGTCGAACTGCCGGGTGAGCTGGCCGATCGCCGCGAGGCCCATCCGGGGCGGGTCGCCGAGGTCGGAGAACATGATCGGGTCGGTGCCCGCGACGACCCGCTGCGCGGCGGCCCGTTCGTCGGGCGCCATGCCGACACCCGCGTCGTCGACGGTCACGGCGACACCGTTGTGGACGGCTTCGAGGTTGACCACGACCGAGGTGTCCGGGGAGGAGTGCCGCAGCGCGTTGTCGAGGAGTTCGGCGGCGATGATCGCGACGGGCTCCACGGCGTGCGAGACCAGTGCGGTGCCCGGTTCGAGGTGGTTGTGGAGCTTGACCCGCCGGTAGCCGGCCAGCCGGGCCTGTCCGCCGGTGACGGCGTCGACGAGGTGCGACTCCTCGCGGGCCAGGCCGACCCACGCCCCGCAGACCACCGCGGCGACCTGGGCGCGGCGCAGTGACTGCTCGTTCTCGTGGTCCAGGGTGTAGAGGTCCTGCGCCAACTCCGGGTCGTCGTACCGTTGCTGGAGTCCGTGCAGGATGTCCTGGAGGCGGTAGAGGCTCGCCTGGATCTCCCGGGTGGTGCCGCGCATGCCGGCGCGGGCGGCGGCGTCGACCCGCTTGCGTTCCTGGAGGATCGCGGTGCGCAGGGCCTCCAGCACCGGCTCCGTCGCCGCGCCCTCGGGACCGGCGGGGCCGGGCACCGGTACGTGCGGGTGCGCGATGCGGGACGCCTCGGCCGGCATGCGCCGGGTGACGAGGTGCTCCAGCTCGGCGACGAACGCCCGACGGACGCGATCGGCCTCCTCGGCGCCGGCGCGCGCGGACCGCTCGGCCTGGTGACGCAGACCGGTCATCTCCTGCCGCAGCCGGGCGCGTTCACGTCTGGAGCGCCAGAGGCCGCCGCCCAGAGCTAGTGCCGACACCGTCCCGGCAGCCAGGCCGCCGAAGGCCAGCTCCGGTATCTCGATCATGGATGGGGACCTCGGGGATCTCGGATACGTCTGGGCGTCTGAGACGTCCGGGCGTCTGCGTACGGGGCGTCCGTGGAAGCAGTTGGCAAACTACACACTGTCGGCTGTCGATTGCATCTGGTATTTGACCTGACTTGCGCGCCAATTGCCCATTTGACACTCCACCAACCTCCAGTCCGTGACCGGAGTTGCGGATAAATGCCATCTGCAGGCATTTCTGAATCCCGCACAGAAAGGGCGACTTCCCTCTCAACGGGGTCGGGCCGCGCGGAAACCACGAACCGGGCACCGGGGTGCCCGCCCCCGCCGAAGGGGGCCCGGCGGATCGCCGGGCCCCCTCACCTCCGAGTCGACGCCGCCGGTCAGCGGCTGCCCGCCGTGGCCGGCCACGTGCTGTACGCGCCCCGGCAGTACAGCAGCGGCTCCCGGTCGTACGCCTCTCCCCCGTGGACATCGGCGATGAGCAGCCAGTGGTCCCCGGCGTCCACGGTCTGCACGGTGCGGCACTCGGCGTAGGCGAGCGCGATGTCGGTGAGGATCGGGGCGCCCCCGGCGTGCGCGGACGGTTCCCACACGAGGCCCGCGAACTTGTCCGGCCCCTTGTCGGCGAAGGTGCGGGACGCCTGTTCGCCCGAGTCGGCGAGGAAGTTGACCACGAAGGCGCCGGAGGACGCCAGCGCCGGGAACGTCTGGGAACTCTTGCCGACCCCGACGAGCAGCCTCGGCGTGGCGGCGGAGACCGAGCAGACCGCGTTGCAGGTGAAGCCGCGCGGCCGGCCCTGCTCGTCCAGCGCGGTGACGATGGCGACGGCCGTCGGGAAGGAACCGAAGATCTTGCGGAACCGCTCGCTGTCTAGGGACATGTGGATCTCACCATGCTTTCGGATTCAGAGCAGTTCGTGCTCGAGCTCGCGGATCACCTTGTGTGCGTTGTCGATCTCGGTGGGGTCGGGATGCACCAGGAAGACGGCGCCGGGCGAGGAGTTGAGGTCCACGGTCGGCCGGGTGGGCGCGCCGTCGGCGATCCGGAACCGGACGCTCTCGAAGGCGGGGATCCGCTCCAGCGCGGCCTTGATGGCCGCCATCGGCAGCGGTACGGCACGACGGGCCATGAGATTGACGCAGCGCGCCCGCTGGAACACCGGGTAACGGACCGGACGCGCGGTGAGCGACACGCCGCCGCGCGCATGGCAGTCGAGGGTGAGACTCACCTGGTTGGCGCCGGTGCACAGGTCGAGCGCGGCGGGGTTGGCCAGACCGGAGACGCGTGCCCCCGTCTCCAGGAGCAGCGGGCCGCGCGCGGTGAGGATCAGCTCGCTGTGCGCGGGGCCGTCGGTGATGCCGAGGGCGTCGAGCGCCCTGGATATGTAGGGGAGGATGATGTCGAGCACGGGGTCGTCGGGCGTGAGCAAGTCCTCCGCCTCGTAGATCCTGCGGCCGCCCTCCCGTACCTGCTTGCGGCTGATCCAGGCGTCGGTGAACCAGTGACCGCCGTCCCGGCTCACGGTGTTGACGATGTACTCGTCCCCGGCGAGGTACTCCTGGACGAGCACCTCCTCGTTCACCCGCAGCATGATGTTGGTCTTGCCGAGGACGGCCCGGCAGGCGTCCACGACCTCCTGCTCGGTGTCACAGGTGTAGACGTCGTCGGAGCCCGCGCTGTCGAGCGGCTTGACCACGACGCGCGCGATGTCAGGGCAGCCGCGCCACCAGTCGAGCAGTTCGCCGACGTCGCCGGAGCGGCACTGCCGTGCCGTGGGCACGCCCGCCCGGGAAAGCGCCTCCGCCATCAGGGCCTTGTCACGGCGGGCGGCGGACAGCGCCGGGTCGTTGCCGCGCAGACCGAGCCGGTGGGCCAGTTCGTCCGCCACCTCGACGCCGAACTCGCTCGCCGCGACGACCCCCACGGGCCGCCGAGCCGCCACGTGCGCCAGCACCTCGGCCTCGTGACCGGGATAGGTGAGGTCCTCGGCCAGGAGCGCGCTCGGCAGGCTCGCGCCGAAGGTGCCGGAGGCCAGGGCACGGGAGCGCACGTGCAGGACGTGGTGGGTCTCGGCCGCCTCCCGGGCCAGCATCGACCCGGTGGAGAACGCGTCCACCAGGACCAGGACGGGCCGGTCCGGGCGGTCTTGCGGGACAGTCATGAGTGGGGAACCAATCTGGGCTCGGACGATTCGCTGTCGTAGCGCTCCGCGACGTGGTTGAGCATGCCGTAGAGGTCGTCGGAGGTGAGCCGGCCGGCCTCACGGGGTGTGGGGGTGCTCAACGGCAGGTTTCCGGTGGACCCCCAGGCCAGCGCGCCGCGTCCGTCGATGACGCAGGTCGCCGCCGACCTGTTGTCCGGGTGGAGGCAGTAGGGGATGTCGAGCAGGCCGCGCCGGAACGCCTCGGTCAGCGCGGTGCCGATGTCCGGGTCCAGGTTCAGCACCGCCTCCACGATGGCCCGCGCCTCGGTGAGCGTCTCCTCGAAGTACGCGTCCTCCTCCGGCGTCCCGGGGCTCACCGGGCCGCGCGCGGCGGCCGCGGCGAGCCGCAGCGCGGACAGGTTCTCCGACACGCTCGGGATCTGCCACGCCTCGGAGACCGTCTTGACGATCAGCCGCTCGCAGCCCGCGTCCCGGGCCAGCCGCGCGCTGTCCTCGATGAGCGCGCCGGCGCCCGCCGGAGTGCGGGGGAACAGGCCCATGTACGTGTACAGGACCACGTGCCAGGAGACGTTCCCCAGCAGTTCGGCGGCGAGGGTGCGCAGGGCACGTACCGCCCCGCGGTCCTGCGCCGGGTGCGTGCCCTGGGCGTAGCTGAAGGACATGTGGCGCAGCCCGTGGGCGTGGAAGAAGCAGCCCTCCAGCACCGCGACGGCCACCAGGAGCGACGGCGGGCAGAGCTGACCGAGCAGGCACCCGCCGAAGCTCTCGATGTGGCCGTGCTCGGTCTCCCCCGCCAGCAGCAGGCAGCTCTCCGACCAGGCGCGGACCGCGTCGGCGAGCGGGAGCCTGCTGTAGGGCAGGCAGTAGGAGACCGGCCCGCCCTCCGTCGCGTCCAGTCCGACCTCGACGAGTCTTCGGAAGACGGCCAGCGGCAGCGCCGTACCGTGCCGGACCTGCACGGGGAACGACGGTCCGTACAGGCCCTCCAGCATGCGCCGGGTGGCGGCCGCGGGGTGGGAGACGAGCGGGTAGCCGTTCAGCTCCTCGTCCGCGGCCAGCCGTTCCAGCGGGGTGGTGTGGTCGCCGACCCGGGTGTAGCTGTCGAGGGTGAGGGTGCCGACGACGGGGAAGTCGAGGGCGGCCACCTCGCGCAGCCCGGCCGCCATCGCGTCGATCCTGCCGAAACCCATGCGTGGCTGCACGACCAGGGTGCGCTCGGCCCGGCGGCCGGCCACGAACCGGTCGAGGTAGCCGGTCACCGCCCTGAGATCAGTTCGGTGGCGGGGGCGCCGCTGGCCGGGTCGATGGTGGCCACGTGGTACTTGTGCGGGTCACCGGCCCGGACGCGGGAGATGATGGTCCCCGGGGTGGTGAAGTCGACCAGGCTGCTCGTGTAGAGCGTGCGCAGGTGGGCGAGGCCGAGGCCGGAGACGTCCTCCAGCCAGTCCGTGATCTCGCCGTCCGTGTCGCCCTCGGCGGCGAGCGCCGCGTGGATGCGGTCCGCCTGGCCGGCCCGTGCGGGGTGGCAGCGTTCGAGGAAGGCGGCCAGCCGCTCGCCGCGGTCGGTGAACGGGGAGAACACCATGGCCACGAGCGCCTCCTCGGACAGCCCGAACGCCTCCCGCGCGAACTCGTCGGCGAGCTTGCGCCGGTGGAGCCGCTTGTCCGGCGAGTCGTAGCGGCTCAGGGCGAGTTCGATGAGGTTCTGCGGCATCTCCTTCTTGTGCATCAGCTCCTCGGCGAGTTCCAGGTACTCGGCCAGCCCCTCGTCGTACGACCGCCCCTGCACGAACTCGCTGCGCAGCGCCCGCAGATGGGCCATGAGGCCGGGGTTGGCGCAGTCGGACTCGCTGAAGCTGAAGGCGAGTTCGTCGAACTGGAACCCGAGGAAGTCGACGATGAGGTCCCAGTGGTCGTGCACCCGGTAGCTCACCAGGTCGTAGACCGAGATGAACTGCGGCTGCATCGAGCGATCACCCGTCGACACCTCGCGCTCGGCGAGTTCGCTCTCGCTGTCGTCGCCGAACAGCTCGCGGAAGTAGGTGTCCCCGATGCCGCGCAGGGCCAGGAGGATTCCCCTGAAGCCCATCGTGCGGCACTCCTCGACATCCACGCCGGACGCCTTGGCGAGCCGCATGATCCAGGCGGAGTAGAGGAGTTGCTCGCGCCGGGAGTCGCCGGTCATCACCACGTCGACGCCGCCGTCGAACCAGGCCGCGCGCCCGTAGAAGTCGGCGACGGCCAGGTTGCAGCTGTTGCAGAAGGTCGGCCGGCCGTCGCCGGCGGCGCGGTGGCCGTTCATCAGGACGTCGACGCGGTTGATGGCGATCAGGTGCTCGGGCAGCGGCAGGTCGACGCGGAAGGGCCGCACCAGCGTGTGGTCGACGGTCAGCAGTTCCGCCCGCTCGTCGTCGAGGAGGCCGAGCGCCCGGTAGACGCGGTCAATGTTCTCCATGACGGCCCGGGGCACGCCCGCGTGCCGCATGTTGGCGACGCGCAGGGTGAAGGTGCGGCCGAAGTTCAGCGCGAGGTGCAGCTGCACGGCGCGCACGAAGGCGACGACGTACGTGCTGTCCTTGCCGCCGCCGTAGGCCACCATCACCTTGTAGTCGGGCAGCGCGTCGATGCCGCCCGCGGCCTCCACGAGCCGTTCCCCGGTCGCCTTGACGCCTTCGAGCTCCCCATCGCTGAGGAAACCGGTCAGGCGGGTGTACAGCGTCGGGTACCGCTCGTTCGCGGGCTCCCCCGTGTGCTGGTTCATATCCTCGTAGCCTCGAATTCGAAGGTGTCGATGATGCGGTGGATGTCGGCCTCCACCCGGGACTCGTCGTCGCCCAGGAGGATGAAGCGGCCGCTGTGCAGGGCGTCGTAGGAGCCGCCCGGCTGGAGCACCTCGCCGACCGGGGGCAGCAGCTCCCGCCAGATCGTGGGCACGCTCGCGCGCTGGGAGACGGCCTTGGTCACGCGCGCGGGCAGGTCGGCCGGCTTCGGCACGCACAGCCAGCCGCCGGACGGGTCGCCGGACTTGGCGGTGATCCCGGTGGGCTCGCCGCCCACGGCGCGCAGCCACACCTCGAAGAGGTTGACCCCGAACAGCTTGTTCAGCAGGTGCGGTACCTCGCTGCCGCCCACCCGGCCGCCGATCTCCAGGAACACCAGCTCGTCGGCCGGCGTGACGAAGACCTCCAGGTGGAAGGGGGTGGTGCGGATGCCGAGGGCCGCGACGCACTCCCGGCTGAACGCCTCGATGCGCTCGCGCAGTTCGCTGTGCTGGACCACGACCGAGCCGAGCGGCGCGCCGAGGCCGAAGGCCAGGCAGTCGTTCACGTAGCGGGAGACGACCTGGAAGGGGATCTCCGCGTGGTCGTCCGCGTAGCCGTCGATGTGGAAGATGCGCCCGGTGACGAACTCCTCGATCTCGTACCGGGACAGGTCCAGGGTGGGCAGCAGTTCCCGGAGCGCCTGCTCGTCCTCGACGCGGTGCACCCCGATGCTGGCGGCGCCGTCGACCGGTTTGAGGATCACCGGGTAGCCGGTGGCCCGCGCGAACTCCACCGCCGCCTCGGGGGTCTCGCAGCCGCCGAAGCGCGGCACCCGGACGCCCTTGAGGGCGAGGATCTCCTTCATCCGCACCTTGTCGCGGTAGACCGCGACCTCGTCCGGGGTCGGACCGGGGATACCGAGGTCCCGGCGGACCCGGGCCGCGATCTCCAGGGTGAACTCGGACAGCGCGACGAGCTGGTCCACCGGACCGACCCGCTCGGTGATCTCGGCGACGGCGTCACGCAGCGCCTCGAAGTCGTTGACGTCGTCCACCTGGACCTGTGCGGCGATCTTCGCGGGATCGGCGAGCACGCCCTCGGCGCCGAGCGGGTCCACCACATAGCTGACCTGGTGGGCGTCGTGGTCGATGAACTCCTCGTAGCGCGTGAGCTCGTTGTCCCAGCGCACTCCGTCGGAGAAGCGAGGCCAGCGGTTGACGATGACGATGTGCATTCAGACTGCTCCTGCGATCAAGAGTTCCGGGTGGTCCCACGGCGTCACGGGGGCGGACCGGGGCTGCCAGGCGGCGAAGCCGTCCCGCTCGCCGTAGCGGAGGAAGTCCCGGAAGCGGGGGACGGCGTCCTCGCCGGTGAACACGTCGGTCCAGCCCTGGGCGATCAGGTCGCGGCGCACCCGGTCGTTGTCCGACTCCGAGGTGGTGAGCTTTCCGCCCACGACACAGGGCAGGCCGAGGCCCCGGCGCTGGATCTCGCCGAGCAGGACCCGGGCGCCGTGGTGGCCGTGGCCGTTGACACTGGAGACCACGAGCAGGTCCGGCCGGTACTCCTCGATGCCGCGCAGCACCTCGGTCACCGGGGTGCAGCTGCCGAGGTTGCGCACCAGGCCGCCGTGCTCCTCCAGGAGCTTCTGCAGATAGACCAGGTTCCAGATGTGGGAATCCGACTCGACGGTGCTCACGATGCACCGGAAGGGCGTACTCAAGACTGCACTCCTACGGGAACTCGTTCGCGGTCCGTGAGCGTCCGGCGGAAGCTGCGCATGGTCAGGGGCAGCAGGACGGCTCCGAAGGCGCTGAGCACCACGGCGAGCACGCCCACGAGCCGCTGCGGACCGTACGCGGCGCCGACGCTGCCCACCAGCAGGCCCGCGATGGGATACGACAGCAGGTTGAGCAGGTAGAAGGGCCCCATCACCTTCCCGAGGTGCTCCCTGGGGATCACCTTCACCCGCTGGGTGCGGTTGAAGACGTTGTAGTACGCCGTTCCCGTGAGCACCGCGATGAACAGCACGGCGTAGACCGGGAACGAGCCGGCGATGCCGATCAGCAGCAGCGCCAGGCACAGCACCGCGAAGCCGAGCGCGCCGAGCAGCCCGACCTCGAACCGCTTGAGGAGGAGCGGTATCACCAGCAGGTTGACCAGTCCGACGACGCCCACGCACGTGTTGAGCAGCGCGAACGACCAGTCGGGGGCCGCGAAGACGCCGGTCACCAGGGCCGCGTTGGCGCTGAGCACCGAGGCGACCACGAGGTTGATGCCGAAGTTGAGGATGCCGAGCAGCAGCACGGGGCGGTTGCCGGCCATCAGCCTCCAGCCGAGGCCCAGTTCCCGCACCGTGGCCCGCGCGGTGACCGGTGCGCTCGGCCGCTCGCCGCGCGGCAGCGGCAGCCAGCAGGCGGCGGCGAGGGCGAACACGGAGGCGGCGACGGCGAGCAGCCACACCTTGCCGATCAGCGCCGCGGCGAGTGTCGCGAGCGCGGGCCCGAGGGCCATCGCGAGCAGTTCCATGTTCTGCACGAGCGCCTGGGTGCGCGCCAGGGCCTCGCCCGCCGCCAGCTGGGGCACCATCTTCTCGACGGACATGCGGGTCGGCGCGACCAGCACCGAGAGGATCGCCCCGCTGGTCATCAGGGCGGGGGTGGTCCAGCCCGGCCGGGTCAGGCAGACCGCCACGACCAGGGCGAGCACGACCGCGCGGGAGCCGGTCACGAGGGAGAAGAGCCGGGCGCCGCCGTCCCGGTCGGCGATGAGGCCGGCGAAGGGGTAGGCGATCAGGCCCGGCAGCCACTCCAGCGCGAACGCGAAACCGAGCGTGGAGACCTGCTTGGTGTCCTGGAAGAGGAGCAGCGGCACCGCGAACATCACGACCTGCTCGGCCATCAGGCCGAGCAGCACGCCCGCGCCGAACAGACCGCGGCCGAAGCGGGGTTGAGAGGTCACGAACCCGCCGCCGCGTTTCGCTCGTGCTCGCGGATCAGCGGGGCGACGTGCGTGTAGAAGATCCGCATCTCGTCGCGCGTCGGCCAGCCCGAGAAGATGAACTCGCTGACGCCGGCGGCCTTGTAGGCGTACAGGTACTCGGCGACCTCCGCGTAGCTGCCGACCACGCACAGCGCGGGTCCGCCCCGGTAGGCGACGGCGCCGGACCACAGCATCGGCGACAGCCAGTCGCCGGAGGCCGCCTCGGCGAGCCGGAACGAGGTCTTGACGGCCTCCGAGTCGGACTTGCCGACGAAGTCGCTGACCCAGGCGCGGTGTTGCTCGTCGGGGTCGCGCATCATCTCGTCGACGGCGGCGAGCGCCTCGGCACGCGTCTCGCGGGCGAGGACGTGCATGCGGATGCCCACCTTGCAGCCCTGGGACAGCAGCGGTTCGGTGACGGCCGCGATGCCCTCGGGGGTGTCGCCGTAGCGCAGCCAGCAGTCGGCGTACTCGATCGCGGTCTTCTGCGCCACGGCGGAGGCACCGCTGATGTAGATGTGCGGGCGGCCGCCGCCCTTGTACCCGAGGCCGAGCTGCGCCTCCTCGATCGTGTAGTGCTCGCCCTTGTAGGTCAGGGGCGTCTCGCCGCGCCAGAAGCGGTGGCAGACGTCGAGGAACTCCTCGGATCTGGCGTACCGCTGGTCATGCGCGAGAAAGTCCCCGTAAAACGCCTGCTCGGCGGGTGAGATGCCGGCCACCAGATTCAGCGCGATGCGCCCGTCCGACATCCAGGAGACGGTGTTCACGATCTGGGTGAACAGCGTCGGCGAAAGCAGCCCGGGGCGGTAGGCGAGGATGAACTTGACGCGTTCGGTTTCCCGGACGAGAGCACCGATCATCGGAAGGGGATCGGGCATGTGGTAACTGATTCCCATGAGCAGGGAATCAACCCCGAGTTCATCTGCCTCACGCGCGAAATCAACTATCCCGGCAAAGTCGAGCTCGCCCGCCTGATACTTGTCCGTGGCCTTCTGCTGGCCACTGTCGAGAGGTGAACACCAGTGCAACTTGAGATCGTCCATACCTACCCACCTGGAAAAACTCGGTCGAGCGTGACAGTCGACGGCCGAACAACGAGATAAATGACGAACTGTGGAACTCAGATCAAGACACGGTGCAGGATTACAAAGAAGACACTTCTCGCACAGCCATACCTCCACATGGATGGAGATTACGGACACCATCTCGGTGTCCTCAGACTTGTGTCCGACCTTGACACGTCTCCTGACGTTACGTCAAGATCACGGCATGCTTGCGTCGAGAGTAAACCGCCGCCTTTCACTCTGGAGACGGTGACAACGCGTCGGACTGTGCTTCATCTCACACGCAAAGGTTGCGGCTGGCTTGCGTTCGCTTACGAAATAGGTCAGAGCAAAGGCAAATGATTTCCAAACGTCGGCCGAGCCTGAGATGAGCGGAATGATTCGCCCCGGATCGTGCGGCCGACACGACCGACGGACATGAAAGGTTACGAGGTTGTCCCAGGAGACGGGTCGGGTCCAACTGCCCACCCCACGCGCCCACCTGACGTCGGACAGGACCCGCGCCACGCTGGCCGTGCAGAGCAAGTTCCTCACCGGAGCCCGGGAGTTCCTGGTCGGCGAGGGTTTCCAGGAGCTGCTGCCACCCACCATCGGGCCGGTGACCGACCCCGGCGCGCGCGGCGCCAAGCAGGTCGACATCGACTACTACGGGCACCGCTACAAGCTGATGACCAGTGGGATCCTGTACAAGCAGGCGTCGTTGCTCAGCTTCGACAAGATCTTCCACGTGGCCCCGAACGTGCGCCTCGAACCGCTGGAGACCGCGGTCACCCACCGTCACCTGGTGGAGTTCCACCAGCTCGACGTCGAGATCGGCGGCGGCTCCCGCGAGGACGCCCTGGACATCGCCGAGCGGCTGACCAAGTACGTGGTGGAGTACGTCCTGGTGCACGCGCAGCCGGAACTGGCCGTGCTCGGCCGTGACATGGAGGCCTTCAAGCAGATACTCGCCGGTCCCTACGGCCGCCGTGCCCACGCGGAGGTCGTCGCGGACCTGCGGGAGCGCGGGCACGCACAGGAGGCCGGCGCGGAGGTCGACTGGGAGGGTGAGGAGATCATCTCCCGGGCCGCCGCCCACCCCTTCTTCATCACCGACTACCCCAAGGGTTCCCGCGGCTTCTACGACAAGGAGAGCCCGACGGAGCCGGGGGTGCTGCGCAACTTCGACCTCATCTTCCCGGGCGGTTTCGGCGAGATGATGAGCGGAAGCGAACGCGAATCCGACTACCGCAATCTCGTCATGCGCATCCGGGAAACCGGTGAGAACCCCGCCAAGTACGACTGGTACCTGACCCTCGCCCGCGAGGGCCTTCCGTCCAGCGCCGGCTTCGGTCTGGGCGTGGAGCGCTTCACGCGCTTCCTGTGCGGGCTGGACGCGGCCTGGCAGGCGTCCGGCTACCCGAAGCTTCCGGGGGACCCGCGGCCATGACCGATCTCCACGCCCCCGGATTCCCGCGGTCGCAGGTGGCGGAGCGCGCCCGGCGCGGCACCGCGATGGCGTTCCCCGACGCCGCCGGCTACGGCACGACCATGTTCGGGCAACAGGCCCCGGACCCCGGCGCGCCCCGGGACGCGATCGACCGGACCCGGCTGGTGCCCCCGGTCTTCGTGCCCCGACGCCTGGAACGGCTGATCGACCTGGGTCGCGAGCCCGTGGTCGGGGACGCCGAACTCGCCACCGTCATCGGGGGGTTCAGCTCCCCCCTGCCGGTCTACGTCTCCGCGTTCGGGTCGACCCGGGTCGCCAGCGGTGACCTCGGCCAGGCCGTGGCACGGCAGGCGGGCCGGCTCGGCATCCCGATGATCATCGGCGAGAACATCGTCCCCGTCGCCGGTTACGGCCGCATGGCGGAGACGGCCCCCAGCTCGCTGCTGCAAAGGATCACGGAGTACGCCGCCGCCGTCCCGGACGGACAGGGCGGTGTCGTCGTCCAGCAGAGCACCGAGGACGCCGACGCCGAGGTGTGGAACCTCGTCTACAGCGATCCCGCGGTGCAGCCCCTGCTCGAATCGGGGCGCCTGGCCTTCGAGTTGAAGGTGGGTCAGGGCGCCAAGCCGGGCATGGGCGGCATGACGCTCGTACCGCGGGAGAAGGCCACCGCGCTGTCCGCGCAGTACGACCTCATGGACGTGTTCGGCACGGACAGCGACGCGGTGCTGCGGTGCAGCAGTCCGGGCACCTTCACCGACGAGATCCTGCGGCACCAGATCCGGCTGATGCGCAACAACTACCCGCGCTGCCGGGTGTGGGTGAAGCTGCCGCCGGCCCGCGATGTCGGCGAGGCGGCTGCGGTCGCCTGGGCGGCCGGGGCGGACGCGGTCGGCGTGGACGGCGCCGAGGGCGGCACCGGCTGGGCGCCCGAGGCGTTCCTCGGCCATGTCGGCCTGCCGCTCGCGGAGTGCCTGGAGCGGGTCGACCCCCAGGACCACTGTCTGCTCGTGACCGGGCGGATCTGGGAGGGGGCGCGCGCGACCAAGTGCCTCGCGCTCGGCGCACGGGCCGTCGGGCTGGGCCGCGCCGCGCTCGCGGCGGTGGACGAGGACGCCGAGAACGGCCTGGTGAACCTGGTCGAGTGCCTGGCGCTGGAGCTGCGGATGCTGCTCAGCTCGCTCGGCAAGTACGAGGTCTCGGAGTTGAGCCGGGAGGACCTCTGGTCCGAGGAGCGGCCGGGGCTCCGCTGACGGGGGCGGGACGTGAGGGCGCCGCCCGCGACGGGTGATCGTATCCCCCGGACCGGACGGCTCCTCACGAGGAGACGGTCGACACCCGCCTGGGACGCCAGCCGTCCGAGGCCCCGCATGCTCAGAGCCCGTACTGCCACAGGCAGGTTGCCGCCGCGCCCGATCAAGATCTCAGAGGCCGGGGAGTCCAGTCAATCCTGGAGTTTTCTGTCAAAAGCCCAAGCGATCCCTTGGATCTGATCCCTACGATGCCGTGGTGACCCTGGAAGACCTGAAGGTGTTCGCGGCCGTGTGCGAGGCGCACAACCTCAGCACGGTGGCCCGCGAGATGAAGTGCACCCAGTCCGCCGTGAGCCAGCACATCAGACGGCTGGAGAAGGAGACCGGCCTGCCGCTGGTCGAGCGCCGGCCGCGCGGTGTGGTGCCGACGCGGGCGGGGGTGATCCTGCACCGGGCCGTGCGGGACGGGCTCACGGCGCTGAACGACGCCCTGCGGCTGCTGGACGAGCTGCGCACGGGCCGGCACGGGGATGTGGCGATCGCCACGGGCAGCACCACGATCCGCCACTTCATGGGTGCCTCGGTCAAGGAGTTCCGGCTCGCCTTTCCCGACGTCCGGCTGGAGTTCCACACCGAACGCTCCAGCGAGCGCTGTCTGGACGCGCTGCGCAAGGGCCTCGTGGAGCTGGCCTGGGTCACCATCACCCCGGACGTCCACGGCCTGGAGCAGCGACCGGTGATCGACCTGGACTGGGTGCTCGCCGTGCACCGCGACGATCCCCTGGCCGCGGAGCACGTCCTGTCCCTCGCGGACCTCTCCCGCACCCAGCTGATCCGCCCGCCGGCCGGTACCAGCTCCGGCCGGCAGGTGGACGAACGGCTGGGGCACGGCCCCACCGGCGCCACCGACTGGGACACGGCCCTGCTGCTGGCCGAGCTGGGCCTGGGGCACGCGCTCGTGCCCGCCATACCCGGGGTGACCTCGCACCCGGACCCGCTGTGTCTGGTCCCGGTGCGCGGGCTGGTGCCGCTCAAGGTGGGCTGGGCGGCCCGTCAGTGGTCGGCGCTGTCCCCGGCGGCGAACGCCTTCGCCGACACCGTGATCGCCCACCTCGACGCGCGGGGCGGCACCGCCGGGGAAGTGTCCTGAGCGGTGCCGCCCCGCGCGTCGGCGGTCAGCCGGCGGAGGCCGCCGTCGCCCCGTCCCCCAGTTCCGCGACCAGTCGGGTGGCGAGCGGCACATCCATGCCGTGCCGCCCGGCCGCCCGCAGCACGGCGCCGCCGATCGCGTCCAGTTCCAGCGGCCGGCCGGCCTCCGCGTCCCGCAGCATCGAGGACTTGCTCTGCGCCGGGAAGGCGTCGTAGCGCGCGAGGACCTGGGCGGCGTCACCCGGTCCCCCGCAGGCCCGGCTCACCGCGGTGGTCTCCTCGACCAGCGCCGCCAGCTCCTTCGGGTACTCCTCCCGGATGCCGCCGATCGGCAGCCGGTAACGCGTCGTGAGCAGGGCGAAGGGCGCCAGGAAGGCCAGCTTCGCCCAGAGCGCGGCGTTCTCGTCCGCGACGGTGCGGGTCTTCACCCCGGCGGCGTCGAGCACGGCGGCCAGCGGCGCGAGCCGGTCCGCGTCCGCGCCCGCCACGTCGATCTCGGTGAAGGGGCTGCCGTGCTCGATGACGCCCGCGGACGTGCGGGTGGACTCGACACGGATCACGGCCGGTACGACCTGCTCCGTGCCGTAGCGCGCCCGCAGCGCGGCGACGTGCTCGACGCCGTTGAGCAGCGGCAGCACGAATCCCCGGACGAACCGGGGCGGTACCCGCTCCAGGGCCGCGTCGAGCGCGGTGTGCTTGACCGTGACCAGGCACAGGTCCACCGGCTCGCGCAGTTCGGTGTCGGCCTCCACCCGGGCGGTGAAGTCACCGTGCCTGCCGCTGGAGACCCGGATGCCGTCCCGGGACAGGGTCCGCGCGGTGTCCTCGCCCGCCAGGCAGATCACGCGGTGTCCGGCACGGGAGAGCAGGGCCGCGAGAAGGCCGCCGACGCCTCCGGGCCCCAGTACGGCGACGGTCCAGGGCGATACGGGTGCGGTGTCCGGCGCGGTGTCCATAGAAGGGGTGCCCTCTCCTTGGGTCGCGACAGCGACAGGGGGATCGTCATGATGTCCGGCAAGATCATCAGTTCGCGCCGGGGGCTCCGTCAACCCCAGCGATCTCTGGGAAGGCCGAAGCGAAGCCTTGGTCCCTCCCACAGCGCGTCACCGCCCCCTCACACCCGGTCCGCGAAAGCGGCCCCTCGGAACTCCCCTCCCGACGCTCTCGCCGCCCCCGGATCGGGCCCTTTCCAGGCCGTTTCGGGGGCCCTTCCTGTGACGCCACCCATAGGAGCCAGATCACGTCCTAGGACGGACCGTAGGAGCAGAACGCCCTGAGCTGCCCAGAAATCTCTATATCGACCCATATCGGGCATTGCTCCGAAGTCAGGTAGTACGTCACATCCTTGCCAGGCTCTTCGGGCCCGGCTAACCATTGCTGTCGTTGCCGGGAAGCAACGGGCCGGACCGAGCGGATCTCCGCCGGAACCAACCGCCCGGTCCCACCCGCAGCACGGGGCACACCGCCCCACCGCCACCGCGAACCTCGCGGCCGGCACGACCTTGTCCCCCAGAGGAAGAGTCCTATCGCATGACCATGGCCACCCGCACCCGCATCGCCCGCCTGCGCACCCTCGCCGTCACCGGTCTCGCCACCACCGGGGCCGCGGCCGCGGCCCTGACCCTGATGCCGAGCAGCGCGCAGGCCGCCGAGATGCCGCAGGTGCACGCCTCTGTGGTCAAGGCCTCGAACACCAGCGCCACCAAGGCCGGTTCCGGCAACAACCTGGACGGCTGGATCAAGCAGTCGCTGGCCATCATGAAGGCCAAGGGCATCCCCGGCAGCTACGACGGGCTGAAGCGCAACATCATGCGTGAGTCCGGCGGTAACCCCAACGCCCAGAACAACTGGGACATCAACGCCAAGAACGGCGTCCCGTCCAAGGGCCTGCTCCAGGTGATCTCCCCCACGTTCAACGCGTACCACGTGGCCGGCACCGCCCACAACATCACCGACCCGGTGGCGAACATCACCGCGGCCGCCAACTACGCCGCCCACCGCTACGGTTCGATCGACAACGTGAACTCCGCGTACTGATCGACGCGGCCCCCGCACCGAAGGCCGGTGCCGGCAGCTTCCACGCTGCCGGTACCGGCCTTTTCAATTCCCCTGCGCCCGTGGGGCGTCGGTCAGGTGTCGTCCAGGGCGCCGAGTCCGGTGAGCGCGCCGACCGGGTCCGGGTCGGGGGTCCCCCGGGGCCACCAGTCGTCCTCGCCGGGCTCGGACTCGTAGACGTACCAGAGGCCGTCGCGCCCGAGGCGGAGCTGGACGTGGCCGAGCGGATGGGTGAGCCGGTTGCGCCAGGGCCGGAACGCGGGCAGGTCGGCGGCGAGCAGCAGCGGCCTGGCCCGGTCGAAGCGGCCGGCGGGCGGGTCCCACGGCTCCTCCAGGACGGCCAGCCCCTCCACCCCGCCCTGCCGCCAGGCGGCGACGGCCCGCGCGAGGTCGCCGGGGGTACGGTCGGTGGTCCGGGCGAGCGTCGCGTAGAGAGCGCGGGTGGTCACGGTCAGGCCGGCGCCGGGGCGGGCCGCGGCGAGCCGGACCGCGTCCTGCCACAGGGACAGTTCGCCGACCGGGTCGCGCCCGGTGCCGAGCAGCGCGTGCGCGCGGGCCGCGGCGTCCGTCGCCAGCTGGTCCAGCGCGAACGGGTCCGGGCCGCCGGGCGCGGCGGGATACGCGGGGGGCTGCTCGGGGTGCGCCGGGACCGGCAACGGCGGGGGCAGGGGCGGGAGTCGGCGCGGGGCCAGGGCCTCGGTGGCGCGTATGCCGGGCAGGGACGAGGGCCGCCGTTCCCGTCCGTCGCGGGCCGCGCGGGCGGCGCTGCGCCGGGAGAGTTCGTCGAGCAGTTCCCTCTCGCCCCGGCCGCGCAGGAGCAGCAGGACGAAGGGGTCGGCGTCGAGCAGCCGCGCCGTCTGGTAGCACAGGGCGGCCGCGTGCTTGCAGGGGTGGCCGGAGTCGGGGCAGCTGCACCGCGGGACGAGGTCGCCGGGGCCGGGCAGCAGGGGGACCCCGCAGTCGGCGAGGGACTGGGGCAGCTCCTTGTCGAGCAGCGCGGCGATATGGCCGGGCCGGTCGACGGCCGCCTCCAGGAAGCGCTCCCACTCCGCGTCCTCCAGCGTCCGCACCCGCACCTGGACCCGGTACGGACGGGGCCTGCTCCCCCGCACATAGGCGAGGACCAGCCCGGGGGTCACGGTGATCGCGTCCACGTGCCCCTGGTCGGCGTACCCCCGCCCGCGCGCCACCCGCCTGGCGTCCAGCGCGCCCCGCTCCAGCGCCCGCACCCAGGCGTCGCCCCACCAGGTCCCGGCGAACGGTCCGTCCGCGGCGCGGGGCGCGAACGCCGGGAACGTGCGCCGGAGTTCACCGTCGCGGTGAGGCGTGGCCATGGTCGGCGGCGCGTGCGGGACGGCGGGCTCGGGCGCGGGGAGGACGGGAGCGGCTCCGGTGGCCTCGGACCGCTCCGGCGAGGGACCGGTCTTCGGTGCGGGAGCGGTCTCCGGCGCGGGAGCGGTCTCCGGCGGCATCCGGAAGGCGTTCCCGAGGAACTGCCGCATCTCACCGGCGGCCTTGAGCCGCGCGGCACGCGCGGCGGCGTCGGAGGGACGCGCGGAGGAGGGCATGCCCGTGGCCCTCGCCTCGGTGCCGGTCCCCGGGGAACGGCCGGGGTGACGAGGCCCACCGCGCTCGGCCTCCGCCTCCCCCCGCGACGCCTCCCGCCGCGCGGCCCGCAGTGCCTCCCGGGCGATGTCGCCGGGGCGGGGAACGGGGGCGAGGCCGGGATCGGGAGGCGGCCCGGCGTCGGGAGCGGTGGCAGGGGCAGAGGTAGGGGCAGAGGCAGAGGCAGAGGCAGTGACAGAGGCAGGGGCAGAGGCAGAGGCAGGGGCAGGGGCAGGGGCAGGTCGAGAGCGGGACGCACTGCGGGGGCCGAGGTCACGACCCGGGTTCGGATCACGATCGGGATCAAGGGCACGGCGTGGGCGGGGATCGGCTTCCGGCGCGCGTCCCTCTTCCCGGTGTCCGGAGCGCTGGACGCGGTCACCGCCGGCGACAGCCGCCCGCAGAGCCGCCCTCGCGGCGTCCCCGGGCCTCGGCGCGGGCCGGGCGGTACGGCCTTCGAGGCCCTCGGCGCGAGCGGGACTCCCGGCGCCTTCCAGGCCCCCGACACCAGCGGGGCCCTCGGCGCCCTCGGGCCCCTTGCCGCCGACGAGGTCCTCCGCGTCGTCGGACCGCTCACCGCCGTCGGGCCTCGCGGCACCATCGAGCCCCGGCTCACCCGCGCGGTCCGCCCCGCCGCCGCGCCCCGCCCGCGCGCGCAGGCCGACCGCGCCGCCCACGACGGCCGGCCCCTCGTGCGCGGACCGGCGGCCGGGCACGTCTCCGGCCGGCACGTCTCCGGCCGGCACGTCTCCGGCCGGCACGTCCTCGACCGGCGCGGCTCCGGTCGGCCCGGCTCCTGCCGCGCCGTACCCGGTCCGCGCTGCCGACGGCGCCGGACAGGACCGTTCCCCTGCCTCCCGCTCCGCATCGAGGCCCACGTCCGCCCCCTGGACCTCCTCGGCCCCGCCGGCCACGCCCTCCGACGTCGCCGGCTCCGGCTCCGGCCGCGCCCCCGGCAGGGACTGCGCCCGTCGCCGTGCCTCCCGCAGGGCCTGGCGGGCCTGGTCGGCCGGGCGGGCGGGGTCGGCCGGGGTCATGGCGTGCTCCGCAGGGAGACGAGGTCGGTCAGTTCGCGGTCGGTGAGTTCGGTGAGGGCGGCCTCGCCGGAGCCGAGGACGGCGTCGGCCAGCGCGCGCTTGGCGGCGAGCATCTCGGCGATCCGGTCCTCGACCGTACCCTCGGTGACCAGCCGGTGGACCTGGACGGGCTGGGTCTGGCCGATGCGGTAGGCGCGGTCGGTGGCCTGTTCCTCGACGGCCGGGTTCCACCAGCGGTCGAAGTGCACGACATGCCCGGCGCGGGTGAGGTTGAGGCCGGTGCCCGCGGCCTTCAGGGACAGGACGAGGACCGGCGTCACGCCGTCCTGGAACCGGTCGACCATGCGCTCGCGCTCCGGCACCGGGGTGCCGCCGTGCAGCAGGTCCACGGGGACCGCGCGGGCGGACAGATGCGCGGTGATGAGGCGGGCCATGCCGACGTACTGGGTGAAGACGAGCACCGAGCCGTCCTCGGCGAGGACCGTGTCCACCAGCTCGTCCAGCAGGGCGAGTTTGCCCGAGCGGTGGACCAGACGGTCGGTGGCGCCGTCCTCCTTGAGGTAGAGCGCGGGGTGGTCGCAGATCTGCTTCAGCGCGCCGAGCAGCTTCAGGACCAGTCCCCTGCGGGCGATGCCCTCCGCGGTCTCGATGGCCAGCATCGACTCGCGCACCACCGCCTCGTACAGCGCGGCCTGTTCGCGGGTGAGCGGCACCGGGTGGTCGGTCTCGGTCTTCGGCGGCAGCTCGGGCACGATGCCGGGGTCGGACTTCTTGCGCCGCAGCAGGAAGGGCCGGACGAGGCGGGCGAGCCGGTCCACGGCCTCCTGGTCCTCGCCGTTCTCCACCGCGCGGGCGTGCCGGGCGCGGAAGGACTTCAGGGGACCGAGGAGTCCGGGGGTGGTCCAGTCGAGCAGGGCCCACAGCTCGGAGAGGTTGTTCTCCACCGGGGTGCCGGTGAGCGCCACGCGCGCGGGGGCCGGGATGGTGCGCAGCGCCTTGGCGGTGGCCGAGTAGGGGTTCTTCACATGCTGGGCCTCGTCCGCGACGACCATCCCCCAGTCCTGGTCGGCGAGTTCGGCGGCGGCGGAGCGCATGGTGCCGTACGTGGTCAGGACGAAGCCGCCGTCGAGGCCGGCCAGGGTGCGCTCCGTGCCGTGGAAGCGGCGGACGGGGACGCCGGGCGCGAACCGGGTGATCTCCCGCTGCCAGTTGCCCAGCAGGGAGGCGGGGCAGACGACGAGGGTGGGTTCGCCGCGCCCCCGTTTCAGGTGCAGGGCGATGAGGGTGACGGTCTTGCCGAGGCCCATGTCGTCGGCGAGGCAGCCGCCGAGGCCGAGGGAGGTCATCAGGTCGAGCCAGGCGAGACCGCGCAGCTGGTAGTCGCGCAGGGTGGCGGCGAGCCCGGCGGGCGCCTCGGCGGGGCGCACGCCCGCGGTGAGCCGGTCGCGCAGGGTGGCGAGGGCGCCGACGGGCACCGCCTCGACCGTCTCACCGTCGATCTCGGCGGTGCCGGTGAGCGCCACGGACAGCGCGTCGACCGGGTCCAGCAGGCCCAGTTCCCGCTTGCGGGCCTTGCGGACGAGGGCGGGGTCGACCAGGACCCAGCGGTCCCTCAGGCGCACGACGGGGCGGTGGGCCTCGGCGAGGGCGTCCATCTCGGCCTCGTCCAGCGGGTCCCCGCCGAGGGCGAGCTGCCAGCGAAAACGCAGCAGGTCCTCGCTCTCGAAGAAGCCGGTGCCGTCGGTCGCGGAGCCGGGTGCGGGCCGGACCTCCGCGGTGGCGGTGAGGTCGCGGGCGAGGTCCCGGGGCCAATGCACGGCGACCCCGGCGGCGGCCAGCCTGGTGGCCGCGACACCGAGCAGGTCGCCCAGTTCCTCCTCGGACAGGGCGAGGACGTCGGGCACGTCCTGTTCGGCGAGCCGGTCCAGGGGCGGCCACACGCGCCCGGCGCGGCGCACGGCGAGGGCCGCGTCCACGCGGGCGCGGGGCCCGAAGGCGGTGTCGGCCCCGCCGGCCCACAGGGCGGCCGCGTCGGTCACGAGGGTGGGGTCGGCAAGGCTGTGGACCTGCACGATCGCCGCTCCGGCGGCGCGGGCGCCCGCGCTCGCGCCTGCGTCGAAGGCGTCGTACGCCGACAGGTCCAGGCGCAGCGAGACGCGTACGCCCGCGTCCATCCCGGCGGCGACCTCGGCCGCCCACTCGTGCGCCCCCGGCAGGGCCTGGGGCTCGTGCGCGGCGAAGGGGCGGCCGCAGGCGTGGGGGGCCGCGGGGGTGCGGGGCAGGGTGTCGGCGACCGCGTCCAGGAAGGCGCGGACCAGCGCCTCCGGCTCGGGCAGCCGCAGCGGCCCGGGGTCCGGCAGCGGCACGGCGTGGCCCTCCGGGGGCAGGGCGGCGGCGATCGCGCGCAGGTGGGCGACGTCGCCGGGCTCCAGCGGACCGGCCCGCCAGGCGTCGTGGCCGCTCGGGGTGAGGCCGGGCAGCAGCCGCCCCCGCGTGACGAGCCGCAGCGCGTGCAGCGCGGCGGCGCCCCAGCAGGCCGTGGCCGGATGCGCGGCCGGGTCCCGGCGGGCGCGGACCAGCAGGGGCAGGGCGTCCGCGAGGGGCAGTCCCAGCGCGGGCACCCGCCGACGGCGCGCTCCGGCACCGTGCCGTCGTACGACCGTGATCTCCTCGGGATCACCGACCTCGGCGGGCAGGGGCTCACCGGTGGGGTCCCAGAAGGCGACACGGCCTCGGCGCGGGAGCGGCGCGGGCAGGTAGACGGCGGCGAGGCGCACCGGCACCGCGTCCACGTCGACCGCCGTCCGCCCGGCCGTCACCACCACACCGCTCATACGTTCCGTCACCTCCCGCCCGCGCATCGGACCAGTCGTCTCCGACTCTACGGGCGGGGTCTGACAACCGGCCCCGCCGGCCGCTACGGCACCGTCCGCGACACCACGTACACCATCGGGAAATCCGGGTCGGCCAGGTTGACGACCACGTCCTGGGTGGGGGCCGGGTTCTTCTGCGTGTGCGTGAGGCCGTACCAGGAGCCGGAGCCGCCGAAGGTCCACCCGCTGACCTCGCGGTCGCGGGAGCCGACGGCGATGTCGCCCTTCTTCAGCTCGTCGCGGCGGGTGCCCATGGACTGCAGGAACGTGTCGAGGCCGGCCGGGTTGGTGCGGAACTGCACGTACAGGCGGCTGGTCTTCCAGTTGTTGGTCTCGTACGAGGCGATGCGGTCGGCCGGGCGGGGCACGTTCACCTGGTAGAGGCGGCGTTGCACCTTCGACGGCCAGCCCGGGGTGAGGCCGGTCGCGGAGTACTTCGCCTCCTTGTCCTTGCCGCTGTTGCGGCTCTGGTTGGCCGAGATCACCAGATAACCGGCCGGTACGCCGATGAGCAGGACGATGATCAGCAGGGTGATCGCCCGGCGCCTGGCCTTGTGGCGCGGGTCCTCGGCGGGCCGCTCCGGCGGGGCGGCCTGGCGGGGCAGGGAGGTGGTCATGCGGTGTCCCGTTCGCGGCGGGCCTGGGCGTACCGCTCGTAGCGCTCGTACCGCTCCACCCGGCGGCGCTTGGCACGCCGGAACCGGCGGGCGACCAGGCGGGCCAGGTCGGCCGCGCCCACCATGCCGGCCTCGGGACCGAGCTGGGCGCGGGTGATACGGGCCTCGGGGCGGTAGCCGCGGCCGGTGAGATGGCGCTTGAAGGCGTCCCTGGCGGGGCCGATGAGCAGATCGTCGGCGGCCGACACGCCGCCGCCGATGACGAAGCAGGAGGGGTCGAGGGCGGCGGCCAGGTTGGCGATGCCGACGCCGAGCCACTGGCCGATGTCCTGGAGCAGCTCCACGCACATCGCGTCGCCCTCGCGGGCCAGCTCGGTGATCATCGGCCCGGTGATGTCGCCGACGTTGCCCTTGACGTGCTCGATGATCCCGTAGGCGACCGGCGAGTCGGCCACGGCCAGCTCGCGCGCCTCGCGGACGAGTGCGTTGCCGGAGCTGTACTGCTCCCAGCAGCCGCGGTTGCCGCACGGGCAGCGGTGGCCACCGGGCACGACCTGCATATGGCCGAACTCGCCGGCGACGCCGTACTTGCCGCGCTTGACCTGGCCGTCCTCCAGGATCGCGCCGCCGATGCCGGTACCAAGCGTGATCATGACCAGGTGGTCCTCGCCGCGCCCCGCGCCGAAGCGCCACTCGGCCCAGGCGGCGGTGTTGGCGTCGTTGTCCACGAGGACGGGCACCGAGAGGCGGCCGCTGAGCCGGTCGCGCAGGGGTTCGTTGCGCCAGGACAGGTGGGGGGCGAACAGGACGCGGTTGCGGTCGGCGTCGACCCAGCCCGCGGCGCCGATGCCGACCGCGTGCACGTCGTGCCGGTCGGAGAGGTCCAGGACCAGTTCGACGATGGTGTCCTCGACGACCTTGGGGCTCTTGGACTTGTCCGGGGTCTCCGTGCGGAGCTTCTCCAGGATGTTGCCGTCGGCGTCCACGACGCCCGCCATCACCTTGGTGCCGCCGATGTCGATGCCGACGGTGGGGACACGGGGGGCCGTCAGGTGGGACCGGCGCTCCCGGGTGCCGACCGTGCGCAGGACGGGGGCCCGGCGGGAGCCGATGGGGGCCGTGAGGTCGCGATAGGTGCTCATCGTTGGTCGATTGTGCCTCAACGACGGTAAGGGTGCGGTACGGCCGTGGGTGGGGGCGGGCGGTCCCGGAGGGCGTCCGGTTGACCGCGGCGCCCCTCGGGGCCCTCAGTCGCGCTGGAGTTCGTGGCGCAGGACGTCCAGGTCGGAGCCGCCGGCCATCTGCCGGGTCAGCTCGTCCAGGGTGATCCCGTCCCGTGTGTGGTTGCCCACCATCGTGCCACGGCGCAGCAGCACGAACCGGTCCCCCACGAGGTAGGCGTGGTGCGGGTTGTGGGTGATCAGGACGACGCCCAGGCCCTCGTCGCGGGCCGCGGCGACGTACTTGAGGACCACTCCGGACTGCTTGACGCCGAGGGCCGCGGTCGGCTCGTCCAGGACGAGGACCTTGGCGCCGAAGTGGACGGCGCGGGCGATGGCCACGCACTGGCGTTCGCCACCGGAGAGGGTGCCGATGGGCTGGTCGACGTCCCGGAGGTCGATGCCCATGCGCAGCAGCGCCTCGCGGGTGGTGCGGCGCATCAGGGCGGTGTCGAGGCGCTTGAAGGGCCCGGTGCCCCTGCGGGGCTCGGAGCCGAGGAAGAAGTTCCGCCAGACCGGCATCAGGGGCACGACGGCGAGGTCCTGGTAGACGGTGGCGATGCCCCGGTCCAGGGCGTCGCGCGGCGACGCGAGGCGGGTCTCCTCGCCCTCGACGCGCAGCGTGCCGACGTCGTGCTGGTGCAGTCCGGCGATCATCTTGATCAGCGTGGACTTGCCCGCGCCGTTGTCGCCGAGGACGCAGGTGATCTCGCCGGCGCGCACCTCCAGGGAGACGCCGTCCAGGGCGCGGACGTTGCCGTAGCGCTTGCCGACGCCGCTGAGCTCGACCAGGGCGGGCGTCGTCGTCCGCGTCGTGTCGTCGGTCATGTCGGTCACGTGGTCGCCTCCGCGCGCTTGCGGACCCAGGCGTTGAGCAGGGTCGCGAGGAGCAGCATCGCTCCGAGGAAGAACTTGAACCAGTCGGGGTTCCACTCGGCGAACACGATGCCCTTGCTGGTCATGCCGAAGATCAGGGCGCCGACGGCGGAGCCGACCGCGCTGCCGTAGCCGCCGGTGATCAGGCAGCCGCCGATGACGGCCGCGATGATGTAGATCAGCTCGTTGCCGACGCCCTCGCCGGACTGGACGGCGTCGAAGGAGAAGAGCAGGTGCTGGCCGGAGATCCAGGCGCCGAACGCGACGCCCATGTAGAGGGCGGTCTTGGTCTTCGCCACCGGCACGCCGACCGCGCGGGCCGCGTCCTCGTTGCCGCCGACCGCGAAGATCCAGTTGCCGGCACGGGTGCGCAGCAGGATCCAGGAGCCGAGGGCGACCAGGGCGAGCCACCACACGATGGTGATCTTGAAGTCGACGCCGCCGACGGTCACGGTGGACGCGAACACGGCGCGGGCGCTGGAGAAACCCTCCATGTCGGCGATGGTCTTGGTGGAGACCGTGCCGTCGATCAGCTTGGTGAAGCCGAGGTTCATGCCGCACAGCATCAGGAAGGTGCCCAGCGTGATGATGAAGCTGGGCAGCTTCGTGCGGGTGAGCATGAAGCCGTTGAAGGCGCCGATGGCGAGGGTGACCAGGAGGGACACCCCGACGCCGACCCAGGTGTTCGCCGTCATCTGGTAGCTGAACATCGAGGAGATCAGCGCCGAGGAGGTCACGAGGACGCCGGCCGACAGGTCGAACTCGCCGCCGATCATCAGCAGGGCGACCGGTACGGCCATGATCCCGATCGTCGAGGACGCGTACAGGACCGTGCTGAGGCTGGAGGCGCGCAGGAAGCCGTCGGCGACGAAGGCGAAGAAGAGGAAGACGGCGAGGGCGCCGACGACCGAGCCCAGTTCCGGGCGGGCGAGGAGCTTCTTCAGCGGGGAGGTCCGCAGGAGCCTTTCGTCGACGGCCTGACCGCCGGCGGGCTGTTCGCCGGTCCCGCGTTCGGCGGTCGCGCTCATCGGGTGCCCCGCTCGGTGTACGCCGCGAGCGTGGCCGCCTGGTCCCTGGTGATGATCTGCGGTCCGGTCAGCACCGGCTTGCCACCGCCGAGGACGTCGCCGTTGTACCTGTAGGCCCACAGCAGGTCGACCGCCTCGTAGCCCTGGAGGTAGGGCTGCTGGTCCACCGCGAAGCCGAGGGTGCCGTTCCGCAGCGAGGCCGCGACCTGCGCGTTGAGGTCGAAGGTGTCCACCTCGGCCTTGCTGCCCGCGTCGTCCTTCGCCTTCACGGCGGTGTCGGCGTAGGGCGCGCCGAGGGTGACGACGCTGTCCACGGACTTGTCGGCCTGGAGCTTGGCCTCGATCGCGGACTGCACGTCGGGCATGTTGGTGCCGTTGACGTAGAGCTTCCGCAGGGTGCCGTGGAAGGTCTTGGCGACGCCGTCGCAGCGCTGCTCGTGGCCGACGTTGCCCTGCTCGTGCAGCACGCACAGGGCCTTCTTCCTGCCCCGCTTGTTCAGCTCGTCGCCGACGGCCTCGCCGGCGACGGTCTCGTCCTGGCCGATGTGGGTGAGCGCGCCGAAGGCCTTGGACTCCTCCGATCCGGAGTTCACCGTGATCACGGGGATGCCGGCCTTCTCGGCACGCCGGACGGCGGCCTTCATGGCGTCCGGCTTGGCCAGGGTGACGATGATGCCGTCGACCTTCTTGTCGACCGCCGCGTCCACCAGCTGCGCCTGCTGCTGGGCGTCGTCGTCGTGCGAGTACAGGAAGTTGATGTTGTCCTTGACGGCGGCCTGCTTGGCGCCGCTCTGCACGATGTCCCAGAAGGTGTCGCCGTCTCCCGAGTGCGTGATCATCGCGAAGGTCCAGCGGGGGGTGTTCACCCCGGCCCTGCCCTGGGCGACGGCGGCCTTGCGGGCGTCCTCTGCCCGCTTCCCGCCGGTGCTGCTGCACCCCGCGAGGCACACCGAGAGTGCCCCCGCGAGCGCCATGACTGCCCAGGTCCGAAACCGTGCCACGAGGCCAATGCCCTTCTCGCTGTCTCCAGCTGACTCTCAGCTGTCCTTGCTCCGACGTGCGTGAGGGGCGGGCGACCTCACCGCCGGTGTGTCCCGGTGGCGGCCTCACCAGCCCCAAACACTTCAGTATCGGTCACCGGCGGCGGCGGAGGACGGCCGGGGCGGAGATCCCGGCCACCTTGTCCGGACAATGGGACGTTCCCGACGGTGGCCTGCGGCGGCGCGCGGAACCGCCGTCAGGGCCGGACGAGCAGCTGGAACTCGAAGGAGTAGCGGCTCGGCCGGTAGGCGTGGTCGCCGTGCTCGACCGCGCGGCCCGTGTCGTCGTAGGTGGTGCGCCGCATGGTGAGCAGCGGGGCGCCGTCGGCCTCGCCGAGCCGCTCCGCCTCGGTGGCGGTGGCCCCGCGGGCGCCGATCGACTGGCGGGCGCTGTGCAGGGTGATCCCGGCACCGCGCATCAGCCGGTAGAGGCCGGTCGCCTCCAGTCGGGCGGTGTCCAGGTCGAACAGGCCGGGCGGCAGGTGGTTGATCAGGTAGGCCATCGGTTCGCCGTGCGCGAGCCGGAGCCGTTCGACGCGGTGGACGTCACCGCCCTCGGCGACCCCCAGCGCGACGGCGATCTCCGCGGAGGCCGGGACGACCGTGTTGACCAGGACCTTGGTCGCGGGGCGCCGGCCCGCCGCCTCCAGGTCGTCGTAGAGGCTGCTCAGCTCCAGCGGGCGCTTGACCCGGCTGTGCACGACCTGGGTGCCGACGCCCCTGCGGCGCACCAGGAGGCCCTTGTCGACCAGGGACTGGATGGCCTGGCGGACGGTGGGACGGGACAGGCCGAGCCGGGCCGCCAGGTCGATCTCGTTGCCCAGCAGGCTCCCGGGGGTGAGGCTCCCGCGCTCGATCGCTGCCTCCAGCTGCTGGGCCAGCTGGAAGTACAACGGCACCGGCGAACTGCGGTCCACGCGGAGTTCGAGCGCGACGGTCGGGTCCACGACTGGTTTCGGCACGGGCTTGAGCGTAGCCGTGTGAGGGGTTGACGGGAAGTCGTGAAGTCCGGTTGTCCTGACATGTGAATTGACAGGGGCGGGGACGCGCCGCCACTTTGTCTCCATGCGCATCGGGGTCATCGGTACGGGCCGCATCGGCACCGTCCATGCGAACACGCTCAGCCGTCACCGCGAGGTCGGATCGCTGATCCTGACGGACGCCGATCCCGCGCGGGCACAGCGGCTCGCGCACCGGCTCGGCGAGACGGCGGCGCCCGGGGTGGACGAGATCTTCCGGTGGGGCGTGGACGCGGTGGTGATCACCACGGCGACCCCCGCCCACGCCGAGCTGATCGGCCGGGCGGCCCGCTCGGGCCTGCCGGTCTTCTGCGAGAAGCCGATCGCCCTGGACCTGCCGGGCACGCTCCAGGCGCTCGGCGAGGTGGCGGCCGCCCGGACGGTGCTCCAGATGGGTTTCCAGCGCCGGTTCGACGCGGGGTACGCGGGGGCCCGCGAGGCCGTGCGCGCCGGACGGCTCGGCCGGCTGCACACCGTGCGCGCCCTGACCTGCGACCAGTCCCCTCCCCCGGCCGACTGGCTGCCGCTGTCCGGGGGCCTGTTCCGGGACACGCTCATCCATGACTTCGACATCCTGCGCTGGGTGACCGGCCATGAGGTGCGCGACGTCTACGCCGCCGGTTCGGACGCGGGCCCCGCGATGTTCCGCGAGGCCGGCGACGTGGGCACGGGCGCGGCGCTGCTCACGCTGGACGACGGCACCCTCGCCACCGCGTCCGCGACCCGGGTGAACGGCGCCGGTTACGACGTCCGCATGGAACTGGCCGGGGAGCGCGACACGGTCGTCGTCGGGCTGGACGACCGTACGCCGCTCGCCTCCACCGAACCGACCGGACCGCCGCCCGCGGACAAGCCGTGGACCGGCTTCCTGGAACGCTTCGCCCCCGCCTACGAGGCCGAGCTGTGCGCCTTCGTGGAGGTGCTGCTGGGCCGGCGCGCCAACCCCTGCGACGGTCACGAGGCCCTCCAGGCCCTGCGGATCGCGGAGGCGTGCGAGGTCTCGCGACGGGAGCGGCGGGCGGTGGCCATGGCGGAGATCCCGGCGGCGGCCCTGCCGGGGATCGACTGAGAGCGGGTCGTACGGCGGTCACGCGCGAGCCGGCGCGGCGCCCGCCGCCGGCCTTGGCCGCACGACCGCCCAACGCCCTGTCTACCAGCGGACCGGCAGCTCCCGCAGTCCGCGCATGAGCATGCCCGGCAGCCAGTCGTCGTGCGGTCCGTCCAGGGTGAGGCCGGGGGCGCGCTCCAGCAGGGCGGAGATGGCCGTCCGGCCCTCCAGGCGGGCCAGGGGCGCGCCCAGGCAGTAGTGGAGGCCGTGGCCGAAGGCGAGGTGGCCGCGGGTGTCACGGCGGATGTCGAAGCGGTCGGGGACGGGGAAGCGGGCGCCGTCGCGCTGGGCGGCGGTGAGGCCGATCATCACGTGCTCGCCCTTCTCGATGCGGACTCCCCCGATCTCCAGCGGCTCGGCCGCGTACCGGAAAGTGGCGTTCTCCACCGGGCCCTCCCAGCGCAGGGTCTCCTCCACCACGCCGTCGATCAGGCTCATGTCGGCACGCAGGGCGGCGAGTTGGTCGGGGTGGGTGAGCAGGGCGAGGACGCCGTTGCCGATGAGGTTGACCGTGGTCTCGTGGCCGGCGATGAGCAGCAGGAAGGCCATGCCGCGCAGTTCCTCGGGCGAGAGGCGGTCGCCGTCCTCGGCGGTGGTGCGGACCAGGTCGCCGAGGAGGTCGCCGGTGGCCCCGGAGCGGCGCTTGTCCTCGATCAGTTCGGTGAGGTATCCGCCGAGGCGGGCGGTGGCCTCGCGCTCGGATTCCGGGTCGGTCGGGGCGACCACCTGGGTGGAGATCTCGCGGAACTCGGTGCGGTCCATCTCGGGGACGCCGAGCAGTTCGCAGATGACGGTGAGGGGCAGCGGGTAGGCGAGGGAGGAGATGAGGTCGGCGCGGCCCGCGTGGCCGGGCGACAGCATCTCGTCCAGCAGTCCGTCGGTGATCCGCCGGACGCGCGGGCGCAGTCGCTCGACCCGGCGCATGGTGAAGGCGCGGGTGACCAGGCTGCGCAGCCGGGTGTGCTGGGGCGGGTCGGTGACCAGCAGGTACCGGCCGACGAGCGCCTGGTCGACGAAGGTCACGCCGATCTTGGCGCCGTCCTTGGCGAGCCGTGGGTCGGCGAGGGCGGCACGCGCCTCCTCGTATCCCACGACGAGCCAGGTCTCGTAGTCCTCGTCCGCCTCGGGCAGCCGGATCCGGTGCACCGGCCCCCGCGCGCGAAGCTCGGCGTACACGGGATGCGGGTCGCGGCGGAACGCGTCCCCGAACTCCCCCAGATCCACGACCTGTCGCTGTCGCCTGTCCATGGCTCCCCTTCCGGACTCCCCCCGAGGCCGACCGGGCGTGTCCCGGCACCTGGAGAACGCGCGCGACGCCCGTTTGGTGCCCGCCGGGCGGCGATCGCGCGCGGGACTCGGCCGGCGGAGCGCGGAGCCGACGCCGGGAGCGCCGGACGTGACTCGCCCCGCGGCCGGCGGGTGGGGTAGGGGGCCGCGGGGCGAGGCTCGGTGGGTCAGCAGTCGAAGTCGATCAGGTCGAACGTCGCGTAGTGGTCGGAGGTGTAGTAGTCCTCCTGAGCCCGCTCGCCGGTGACGATGCGGCGGGCGCCGCGGGTGGGGGAGCCGGGGGTCACCACGGTGTACTCGTGGTAGTAGCCGGAGGACTGGCTGGGCAGGACGCCCTCACGGTTGGAGAAGACCGTGCCGTCCTGCGAGTAGGGGTAGGGGCCGCCCTGGGCGATGAGGTCGAGGGTGTCGTCGGCCTGCGGCGGCAGGTCGCTGTGGCAGATGCTGCCGACGGACGCGGCGGAGACGGTGGACGCG
Organism: Streptomyces hygroscopicus subsp. hygroscopicus; assembly: GCF_030269125.1. Lineage (GTDB taxonomy): Bacteria > Actinomycetota > Actinomycetes > Streptomycetales > Streptomycetaceae > Streptomyces > Streptomyces hygroscopicus_C. The sequence goes on from NZ_BSSM01000001.1 coordinate 535,910, forward strand.
TCCGCCGTGGTGGCGGAGACGGTGCCGCCGACGAGGAGGGCGGACAGGACTGCTGCTGCGGCGCCGATCCGAGCGGCGCGTGGGGGGATTCGCATGACGCCATGATGACGCGCGTAGACAAGAACATGTCAACGACAGCGCCCCAGAATTCCCCCTCAAGTAACCCTGTTTTTCAACGAGTTCACCTTCCTCCTCGGAACACCCACAGGAGGGTCACACGGCGGTCACCGCGGGGTCGCGGGGCGCCCCCGCGGGGGTCAGCCGGCGTGGGTGGAGAACAGACCGCCCGTCGGGCCCTGCTTGTCGCCGCCCTGGGCCTTCCTCAGGGCGTTGGCCAGGCTCTCGATGGTCAGGGACTGGAGGATGACCCGGCCGCTGCCCTCCAGGGTGGCCAGCGACAGGCCCTCGCCGCCGAAGACGGCGTTCATGATGCCCTGCCGGTTCAGGCCGCCCACGCGCTGGACGCCGTACCGGATGCCCTCCTCGAAGGCGACGACGCAGCCGGTGTCCACCTCGATCCGGCCGCCGAAGTCGGCCGGATCGAGGTCGATGAAGTTGCCCGCGCCCGCGATGATCACGGTGCCGTGCCCGGTGAACTTCTCCAGGACGAAACCCTCGCCGCCGCTCATCCCGGTGCGGCCGCCCGCGAAGGCGATGCCGAACTCCACCGAGGACTCCGCCGCCACGAAGGCGTCCTTCTCGGCGAACCAGGCGCGGTGGCCGTCGAGTTCCAGCGCACGCATCTCGCCGGGGAGCACGCCCGCGAAGCCGACCGTGCCCTGGCCGCCCTGGGCGGTGAAGTACTGGAAGGCCAGCGACTCCCCGGCGAGCATCCGCTGGCCCACCTGCATGGCGGTGCCCATGGCCTGGCGCAGCAGGCCGCCCATGCCCCCGCTCCCGCCGCCCTGCTGCCCGCCGCCCCCGGACGGGCCGGACAGCCGCGTCTCCATGGTGACGTTGGTGGTCTTGAACAGGAACTTCCCGGCCTCGCAGTACACGGTCTGGCCCGGGTTCAGGTTGACGACCGCCATCTGCATGGCGTTGCCGACGATCTCTTGCTGAAGGGTCACGTACCGGAGAACGCGGGAGGCGGGGCGAAGAGTTCCGGCCGCGACCGGAACCGACCCCCGTTCGCCGTCGGCGGACAGCCGGCCGTGGCGCGGGTCACCCTCCGGTGATCGCCACCGGAGCCCCGGCCGGGGCCGGCCGCGCTGCCGGGGGCAAGGTGCCGTCGACCGGGTCGTGGTGGATGCGGTCGGGCGGCAGGGCCAGCGCGGTCAGGCCGTACACCGTGGCGGTGACCATCATGGGCGGCCCGCTGACGTAGGCGGTGTGTCCGGACCAGTCGGCGGCCCGGCACACCGCGTCGGCCACCGAGGCGTCGTCCGCGGCGCCGGGGCCCTCGCCGATCACCGGCACGACGCGCAGCCAGGAGCAGTTCTTCTCCAGGCGGGAGAGGGCGGCGGTGTCGTACAGCTCGTCCAGGGTGCGGGCGCCGATGAACAGATGGGTGCTGCGGCGCAGGGGACGCCGGGACAGTTCCTCGATCAGGGCGCGGGCGGTGGCCCAGCCGGTGCCGCCGGCCACGATCAGCACGTCGCGGGAGGGGTCGCCGTCCAGGGTCATGGAGCCCTGGGCCGGTCCGAGGCGGAGCGGGTCGCCGACGCGGGTCCGGGTGACCAGCGCGTCGCTGACTCCGCCGGGACCGGTGCGGCGGACGTGGAACTCCAGTTCGCCGTCCGGGCGGGGCGCGCAGGCGATCGAGTACGGCCGCCAGGTCAGCGGCAGCAGCGGGGACTGGAGGCGGGTGTACTGCCCGGCCGCATAAGGAAACGGTTCTGCGGTGCGGACGCGGAGCACCGCGAGGTCGGGTCCGCGCAGTTCGTGGGCGGTCACCGTGCCGTTCCAGTACGGCGGTTCGGCCAGCGCGTCGGCGGCGCCGTCCACCATGGCCCCGACCGCGAACCGGAGCATGCGCAGCCACGCCTGCTCCATCTCCTCGGTCCACCGGGCACCCGCGCTGCGCCGCAGCGCCTCGGCGAGAGCGTGCTCGAAGACCTCGAAGTGCACGGGCTGGACGCCGAGCTTGCGGTGGTCGCGGCCGAGCCGGGCGCAGAAGTCGGCCACCTCCTGCGGCCGGTCGAGGTGTTCGATCAGGTACCAGAAGGCCCGCTCCAGATGGACCCGCTGGAACTCCATGGAGTCGGGGAAGAGCGAGCGCAGGTAGGGGTGGCGCTCGAACATGGCGTCGTAGAGGTGCTCGATGAGCCCGGCGAAGGGCGTGACCAGCGGCAGATGGCGGGTGATGACCAGCTGGTCGGCGGCGCCGTCGTACGGCTGCTCACGGCCCCTCCGCGCGTCGGCCCACGGGCCTCCCGTGCCCGTCTCCGGACGGCCGGAGGGGGACAGGAGCTGCTGGCGCAGCCGCATCGCGTCCCGCCGGGCGAGGAGCGCGTGGTAATCGTCGTGGCCGTCGTTTCGGGTGGTGTTCACCGGCTCGCTCTCTCCCTGCGGTACGTCGCGCGCCGCCTTCCCGTGCCCGGCCCCGTACCCGGCGGTCGTCGGCGCGCTCTTTCGGCGCGGTCTTCGCGTGCGCCGCGCGGTGCGCCGTGGTCACGGTCGCCTCGCACCACACCGGCGCCGTGGGCGGGTTCACCGCCGGCAGAAGACGGTGGCGGTGGACCCGTGCCCCACGGCGCCGGAGATCCGGCCGGAAGACGAGCCAGTATTGCACCGCGGTCCCGGTGCCGTCCGGCCCTGCCCGAGGGGGCCGTTCGGCCCTGCCCACCCCCCGCCACCTGCTGATTCACTGTGTCCGCGGCACGCACCGCGGACAGCACGAGGGGCGGGCGCCCGCCTCCCCGCGGTGCCCGCCCCTCGATCCGGACGACGGAGGCCGGCTGTCGCCCGACGGCACGTCAGCCGCCCGGTTCCGTGTGGCGCGCCGCCAGTCGGGCCGCTCCCGACTCGGTCGGGGAGCCGTGCAGCCGCAGCCGGGAGATGCCGCCGTCGGGGAAGATGTCGATCCGCGCGTGGGTGCCGACGGCCGGCTCCGGCAGGACGAACCGATGGTTGGTGTCGGGCTGGAGGCGGGTGCGGGGCAGGATCTCCCGCCAGTCGCCGTCCTCGCCGTCGCGCACGGAGACCGAGGCCCAGCCGGCGCTGTTCCCCTTGAGACAGGCCGTGTCGATCTCGACGGCGCGGATCCACGACTGCGCGACGAGCCGGTAGCGGATCCAGTCGTGGCCCTGGTCGCGGCGCCGCCGGGTCTCCCAGCCGTCGTCCATCGTGCGGGAACGGCCGGGCTGGATGGTGTTGGTGGCCGGGGAGTAGAAGAGGTCGGAGGCGTCCTCGACGCTGCCGCCGTTCTCCAGGGCGACGACGTCGAAGGTGCCGAGCGCCGTCAACCACGCGGGGTCCGGGGCGACTTCGCCGTACACGCGCAGGCGGGCGATGCCGCCGTCGGGGTGCTGGTTGACGCGCAGGTGGGTGAAGCGCCGCTCCAGGGAGACCGGGAACCCGTTGGCCGCGTGACCGCCGACAGGGGTGCGCGGGACCAGGGTCGTCCACTTCACGTCGTCGCCGAGCAGTTCCTCGGGCGAGGGCGAGCCGGGGACCGAGGCCGCCTCGACGGAGACGGCCTGCGGGTGGTTGCCGCGGAAGTGGGCGGTGTCCACGACGACGCCGCGGACGACGCCGGGGACGCCGAGGCGGATCAGGGCCCAGTCGTGGTCCTCGGCGGTGGGCCAGGGGTGCTCGGCGCGGTCGCCGCGCCGGCGGCGGGTCTCCCAGCCGTCCATGATCTTGCCCTTGTGCCCGAAGTGCCCGGGGTCGAACTCGGCGCGCTCGGGTACCAGCAGGTTCTCGCGCTGGGCGAAGAACTCGTCGTTGGCGGCGACGACACCGGCGCCGAGGCGGCGGTCGGCGAGGTTCGCGTACCGGGTGAAGGGGAAGTCGGCTGTGCGGTAGTCCGCGTACGGGTCGCCGCCCTGGTACGGGTTCGCGTCGCCGGTGAAAGCTGGTGTCGCCGTCACGGTGATCAGTGGTTCCTTTCGGGAGTCGGCCGGGTGGGTCTCTCCGCAGTGGCTCGCGGGCGGGGGCGGCTCACGGGCGGTCGAGCAGCGTGCCCTTCGGCGAGGTGAACTGGCCGTCGGCGTAGACGCGTTCGCCGCGCAGCCAGGTGGACTTCACGACACCGCGCAGGGCACGGCCGGCGTACGCGGTGACCCGGTTGCGGTGCTGGAGGCCGGCCGGGTCGACGGTGAAGCCCTCCTCGGGGGCGAGGACCGCGAAGTCGGCGTCGCGGCCGGGTGCGATGGCGCCCTTGCGGGCGTCGAGGCCGACGAGGGCGGCGGTGCGCGCGGACATCCACCGCACGACGTCCTCCAGGGTGTGACCGCGCCCGCGGGCCGCGGTCCACACGGCGGACAGGCTGAGCTGGAGGCCGGAGATGCCGCCCCAGGCGGTGGCGAAGTCGTCGGTCTTCAGGTCGGCCGTGGAGGGCGAGTGGTCGGTGACGACACAGTCGACGGTGCCGTCGGCGAGCGCCTCCCACAGCAGGTCCTGGTTGGCGGCCTCGCGGATGGGCGGGCAGCACTTGAACTCGCTGGCGCCGTCCGGGACCTCCTCGGCGGTGAGGGTGAGGTAGTGCGGGCAGGTCTCCACGGTGATCCGGACGCCGTCGGCGCGGGCGGCGCGGATCAGCGGCAGGGCGTCGCCGGAGGACAGGTGCAGCACGTGCACCCGGGCGTCCAGGCGCCGGGCCTGCGCGATCAGCGCGGCGATGGCGGTGGCCTCGGCGTGGCCGGGGCGCGAGGCGAGGAAGTCGGCGTAGCGGGGGCCGCCGTGCTGCGGGGCGGCGGCCAGGTGGCGCGGGTCCTCGGCGTGCACGATCAGCAGGCCGCCGAAGCCGGCGATCTCCGCGAGGGAGCGGGCGAGTTGCTCCTGTCCGAGGTGCGGGAACTCGTCCACGCCGGACGGGGACAGGAACGCCTTGAAGCCGAAGACACCGGCGTCGTGCAGGGGGCGCAGGTCCTCGACGTTGCCCGGCAGGGCACCGCCCCAGAAGCCGACGTCGACGTGCGCCTTGTCCCGCGCCACGTCCCGCTTGGTCCGCAGGTGCTCGACGGTGGTGGTGGGCGGGAGGGAGTTGAGCGGCATGTCGACCAGGGTGGTGACGCCGCCGGCGGCCGCGGCGCGGGTGGCGGTCCAGAAGCCCTCCCACTCGGTGCGGCCGGGATCGTTGACGTGCACGTGGGTGTCGACCAGACCGGGCAGCACCGCGTGGTCGCCGACGTCCTCCAGGCGCGCACCGGCCGGGACCTCGGTGTCGTACGGCAGTACGGCCGTGATCGTCCCGGCGGACACGGCGACCGCGGCGGCCCGTGTCCCCTCCGGGGTGATGACGCGCGTCGAGCGCAGCACCAGTTCAGCGTCGGACACCCGAACCCCTTTCCGTACCGCCGTCGGACGCCAGGGCGTTCGCGCCCGGAAAACGGGATGTACAGCCACGAAACGGATTTCAACGTTCTGTTGAAGGAGTCTTCACTCCCGGTTCCCCGCCGTCAAGGGGTGTCCGGACCGGCGAGGGGCAGGGGCAGTCGCGCCCCATGTTTCCATAAAGCAGAATTAGAATTCCAATAGGCAGAACGTAGCTCCGCACAAGCGGGGAGTCAACCATCCGCCGGGTAGGCTGCTGCCCTCCGTTCGCCCCGAAAGGAACGCGCCGTGCCGACGTCGAGCGCCAGCACCCCCGACCCCGCCAAGTCCTCCGGCGGCGGCGGGGTCCAGTCCCTTGAGCGCGCCTTCGACCTGCTGGAACGGATGGCGGACGCGGGCGGTGAGGTCGGCCTCAGCGAGGTGTCCGCGACCAGCGGGCTGCCGCTGCCCACCATCCACCGGCTGATGCGCACGCTGGTCGCCTGCGGCTATGTGCGCCAGCAGTCCAACCGGCGGTACGCGCTCGGCCCCCGGCTCATCCGGCTCGGCGAGTCCGCGTCCCGGCTGCTCGGCACGTGGGCGCGGCCGTACCTGGCCCGCCTGGTCGAGGAGACGGGCGAGACGGCGAACATGGCGCTGCTGGACGGCGACGAGGTCGTGTACGTGGCGCAGGTGCCGTCCAAGCACTCGATGCGGATGTTCACGGAGGTCGGCCGGCGGGTGCTGCCGCACTCCACCGGGGTGGGCAAGGCGCTGCTCTCGGCGGTGCCGGACGACGAGGTGCGGGCCCTGCTGTCCCGCACGGGGATGCCCGCGGCGACGGACAGGACCATCACCACGCCGGAGGGGTTCCTCGCGGCGCTGGAGGAGGTGCGCCGGCACGGGTACGCCATGGACGACAACGAGCAGGAGGTGGGGGTGCGCTGCCTCGCCGTCTGCGTTCCCGACTCCCCGACGGCCGCGGCGATCTCCATCTCCGGGCCGGCCGGACGGGTCACCGAGGCCGCGACGGAGAAGATCGTGCCGGTGTTGCGGCAGGTCGCCGCCGAGCTGTCGCAGGCCCTCGCGAGTTCAGGTGCCTGAGGGTTCCGCGGGCGCCTGAGAGGGCGGGTCCGGTCGCGGTTCGGCGCGTGCGGGCGCGTGGTGGCCGCTCGCACGGCTTCCCGCGCCCATGGGGTCGGCGGCCCCGAGCCCTCCCGCACGGGTTCCCCCGAACAGGTCCACCGCCTCCCTGACCTCCCGCAGGGGCCTCGCCAACGCGCTCATCGAGCCCAGCGCGCCGGCTATCAGCAGCAGCGAGCCGCGCAGGCGAGCGGTCTCCGGGACCCCGCCGGAGGCCATCGCGGCCAGCGTCGCCAGTTCGTCCTCCGCTATCACGCGATCGGGGAAGTCCGTGCGCAGGGCGGCCAGTTCGCGGCGTAAGCGGGCCACCGCCACGCGCAGCCCCGCCACTCTCGGGTCCTCGTCGCTGCCGGTCACCGGCCTCTGCCCCAAGCTCCGCAAAGCAGCCCTCCCCAGGCATGCCACGCCGTCGTGCGCGGGTCAGTAAACGCCACCGGGCCCGGCGAGCGCCACAGGGCATGCCGAAATTCAGCCCACGGAATCCTGGAAGCCGGTCCGGCGTCGGGTATGCAGGACCCATGACGGACATCCAGGACCCCGGCGCAGAGATCGCCGGCCTCGTGCTGGCCGCCGGGGGCGGCAGACGGCTCGGCGGGCGGCCCAAGGCACTGCTGGCACACCGGGGACGGCCGCTGGTCGAGCACGCGGTGGGGGTGCTGCGGACGGCCGGGGTCGGGCGGATCCATGTCGTGCTGGGCGCGGGGGCCGACCAGGTGCGCGCGCGGGCCGAGCTCGGCGGCTGCGTGCTCGTGGACAACCCGGACTGGGCCGAGGGCATGGGCTCCTCGCTGCGCGCGGGGCTCGCCTCGCTCGCCCGGACGGACGCACGGGCGGCGCTGGTCTCACTGGTCGACCAGCCGGGCATCGGACCCGAGGCGGTGGTGCGGGTACTCAAGGCGTACGGCGGCGGGAACACGCTGGTCTCGGCGGCGTACGACGGTACGCGCGGCCATCCCGTGCTGTTCGGGGCGGCCCACTGGGCGGGGATCGAGGCCGCCGCCACCGGGGACCGGGGCGCCCGCGCCTACCTGAAGGCCCATGAGGCGGAGATCCGGCTGGTGGAGTGCGCGGACGTGGCGGAGCCGTACGACATCGACACCGAGGCCGACCTGAGCCACCTCGAATGAGCGGGCGGCGCCGGGCGGGCGGGGTGACACCGGGCGCCGACTTTCCTCGGCCCGGAGCATCTCGACATCAACAAACGATTGAGGTTCCACAATGAGAAAACTAGTATCCATTATTCAGAAGCGTCCAGCCGCACCGGGGGCGCGGTCCGCCCCTTCCCTTCCGCTCGGCACGTGGTGCCACCGCTGAAGTCCGCCCGGAATCCTCAGAATCCTCCGAAGTTCGCCGAAGTCCGCTGAAGTCCGTTGAAGTCCGCTGAAGGAAGTGACAGCTCATGTCCGCACCAGCGCCGTCCCCGCTGGCCATCGTCGACGCCGAGCCCCTGCCCCGGCAGGAGGAGGTCCTCACGGATGCGGCACTCGCCTTCGTGGCGGAGCTGCACCGGCGGTTCACCCCGCGCCGTGACGCACTCCTGGCCCGCCGGGCCGAGCGCCGCGCCGAGATCGCCCGCACCTCCACGCTCGACTTCCTGCCGGAGACCGCCGCGATCCGCGCGGACGACTCCTGGAAGGTCGCCCCGGCCCCGGCCGCGCTGAACGACCGGCGCGTCGAGATCACCGGCCCCACCGACCGCAAGATGACCATCAACGCGCTCAACTCGGGCGCGAAGGTCTGGCTCGCCGACTTCGAGGACGCCTCCGCGCCCACCTGGGAGAACGTCGTCCTCGGCCAGCTCAACCTGATCGCCGCCTACACCCGGGACATCGACTTCACCGACCCCGGGTCCGGGAAGTCGTACGCGCTGCGGCCGGACGAGGAACTGGCGACCGTCGTCATGCGCCCGCGCGGCTGGCACCTGAACGAGCGGCACCTCGTGGACGCCGAGGGCCGCCAGGTCCCGGGCGCCCTCGTGGACTTCGGCCTGTACTTCTTCCACAACGCCCAGCGACTGCTGGATCTCGGCAAGGGCCCGTACTTCTATCTGCCGAAGACCGAGTCGCACCTCGAAGCCCGGCTGTGGAACGACGTGTTCGTGTTCGCCCAGGACTACGTGGGCGTCCCGCGGGGCACCATCCGCGCCACCGTGCTGATCGAGACCATCACGGCGGCGTACGAGATGGAGGAGATCCTCTACGAACTGCGCGACCACGCGTCGGGGTTGAACGCCGGCCGCTGGGACTACCTTTTCTCCATCGTCAAGAACTTCCGGGACGGCGGGCCCAGGTTCGTGCTGCCGGACCGCAACGCGGTCACGATGACCGCCCCGTTCATGCGGGCGTACACCGAACTCCTCGTGCGCACCTGCCACAAGCGCGGCGCCCACGCGATCGGCGGCATGGCGGCCTTCATCCCCTCGCGCCGGGACGCGGAGGTCAACAAGGTGGCCTTCGAGAAGGTCCGCGCCGACAAGGACCGCGAGGCGAACGACGGTTTCGACGGCTCCTGGGTCGCCCACCCCGACCTGGTGCCGATCGCCATGGAGTCCTTCGACCAGGTCCTCGGCGACAAGCCGAACCAGAAGGACCGGCTGCGCGAGGACGTGCACGTTGCGGCCGCCGACCTGATCGCCGTCGACTCGCTGGAGGCGAAGCCGACGTACGCGGGTCTGGTCAACGCCGTTCAGGTGGGCATCCGTTACATCGAGGCCTGGCTGCGCGGGCTCGGCGCGGTCGCCATCTTCAACCTGATGGAGGACGCGGCCACCGCCGAGATCTCGCGCTCCCAGATCTGGCAGTGGATCAACGCGGGCGTCGTGTTCGAGAACGGCGACCGGGCGACGCCCGAGCTGGCCCGCAAGGTGGCCGCCGAGGAACTCGCCGGAATCCGCGAGGAGATCGGCGAGGAGGCCTTCGCCGCCGGGCACTGGCAGGAGGCGCACGACCTGTTGCTGCGGGTGTCCCTCGACGAGGACTACGCCGACTTCCTGACGCTCCCGGCGTACGAGCAGCTCAGGGGCTGACACCGAAGGGCCGGCCCGGGGTGTCCGCCCCGGGCCGACCCTGGCCCGGGGCGGGCCGGCTCAGCGCAGGTGGACCGCCCCGTCGTGCTCCACCGCCGGCTTCCCGTGCAGGTCGGGGACCTCTTTGAGCCAGTCCGGGCGGCCCGCCCGGGTCCGCGCCGCGCGGGCCGCCTCCTCCGCGGCGACCTGCTCGCGGCTCGGGAAGTCGGTGGGCAGCCACTCGGCCGACAGCCGGACGCGGGCCAGGAGGTAGGCGACGTAGGCGTCCCGTACGTCGTCGGGGCGCGCGAAGCCGGCGTCCTCGGCCAGCCAGGCGTCCGGCACCTCGGCGACGATCGCGCGCAGCAGCTCCTCCGTGACGCGCGGGGCGAGTTCGGCGTCGGCGGCGCGGACGTCGGGGCCGTACTGGCCGAGGGCGTGGTGGCGGAAGTCGTACCGCTTGCCCGGGGTCGTGGTGTCCCAGCGGTGGTGGAAGACGAGGGCGGCGCCGTGGTCGATGAGCCACAGCCGCGGCGGCACGGTGCCGCGCGTGGGCCAGACCATCAGGTTGGAGCTGTGCACGGTCCGGTCGACGTTGACGGTCAGCGCGTCCAGCCAGACGACGCGGCCCGCCTCCAGCGGGTCCACCGGGAAGACGCGGGCGATCTCCGGGGTGAGGTCGCGGGCGCCCGGCAGATAGTCCATGCCGAGGTTCACCCCCGCGCTCGCGCTGTGCAGGTCGCGCACCTCCTGGTGCGGCTCGGCGTCGGCGACGGCCGGGTCGAAGTGCACCAGGACCAGCTCGGGGAACCGCAGCCCGAGCGCGCGGGCCAGCTCCCCGACGATCACCTCCGCGACCAGCGCCTTGTGCCCCTGCGCCGAAGCGGTGAACTTGACGACGTACGTGCCGAGGTCGTCGGCCTCGACGATCCCGGGGACCGAGCCGCCGGAGCGCAGGGGTTCGACATAGCGGGTCGCGGTGACCTCTCTCAGCATCTTCCGAGGCCCCACAGGTTGTCTGTCTTGCTTTGCACGGTCGGCTCCGAGGCGGTGCGTCGGCGGGGAGGCTCCCCCGGTCCGGTCGATTATGCCCCGCGCCGGCAGATCTCCCGGAGGGCTTCGGCGGTGGTGGCGGCGCGCACGGTGGGGGCGGCCGGGGCGGGCGCGGGTGGTGTGGCCGTCGCGGTGGTGGCGGCGCCGCCGGTCGTCGTGGCGGTGCGGGCCGTCGGCGCGGCGGTCGCGCGGGGGCCGACCCAGGCGGTGCGGCAGCCGGCCCGGTGGCCCGCCTCGACGTCCGTGGCGAAGTCGCCGATCATCCAGGACCGGGCGAGGTCCAGGCGCAGCTCCGTCGCCGCGCGCAGGAGCATGCCGGGCTCGGGCTTGCGGCAGGGGCAGCGCCGCGCCAGCTCCGGCACGACGCCGTCGACGTGGTGCGGACAGGTGTAGATTCCGTCCAGCTCCACGCCCACGGAGGCGAGTTCGTCCCGCAGACGGCGGTGCATCGCTTCCAGGTCCCGGTCGGTGAACAGGGCGCGGGCCAGGCCGGACTGATTGGTGACGACGACCAGGGCGGCGCCGTGCACCTCCCGCAGGGTCCGCAGCCAGGGGCCGATCCCGGGCTGGAGGACGAGGTCCGAGGGGCGGGTCGGGTAGTGCCGGGCCTCGGTGAGCGTCCCGTCGCGGTCGAGGAAGACCGCCGGCCGCGGAACGGGGCTTTCGCGGCCGGCCCGCGGCGGGCGGACGGATGTCATGGCGCGCTCCACTTCCGGCAGGAGGGACGGACGACGTGGTGGCCGGGAACCGGCGGGGCATCACGTGGCAGCCAAGGAATAACCCCTGTCCGACGGCCGTCACAAGCGAGCCAGTCGGGTATGTCAACAGGTCCGGCGCCATGTCCGCGCCGATGACGCCTCCCGCGCGCCCTCCGCCCGCCTAGCGTCGGGCCCCGGGGCACGGCCGGTCGGCGGGCGGCCGGTTCAGCGGAGGAGTCGTGTCGTGGAGATCGTGGGAAGCGGCTTCGTCGCCGGCGCCTTGCGGACCATCGCCCCGCGCCATCCCGGCGTCGTCGCGCTGGCGGCCGGGGTGTCCCGGATCCGTCCCGAGTACGCGCACCAGGATCTGGCCCGCGAGGCCGCCCTGGTGACCGAGCAGGCGCGCCGCTGCGCGTCCCGGGGCGCCACGCTCCTCTACTTCTCGACGGCTTCCGCCGCGCTGTACGGCACCCCCGGTTGTTCGGGCACGGAAGAGTGCCGGCACGCCGCGCGCACGCCGTACGGCCGGCACAAACTGGCCATGGAGCGGTTGGTGAAGCGGTCCGGCTGCCGCTGGCTGATCCTGCGGCTCGCCCATCTCGTGGGCCCGGGGCAGCGGCCCCACCAACTGGTGCCGGCCCTGGTGGCGCAGGCGCTCGGCGGGCGGGTGCGGGTCCTGCGCCCGGCGAGCCGCGATCTGCTCGACGTGGCCGACTTCGTGACGATGACGGACCTGCTGCTCGGGGCCGGGGTCGAGGGCGAGACGGTCAATGTGGCGTCCGGCCGGTCCACGGAGGTGGACGCGATCGTCGACCATGTCGCCGCGCTGACCGGGACGGATCCGGTACGGCACTACGTCGAGGAGAGCAGCAGGCACACGGTCTCGATCGAGCGGCTGCGCTGCTTGTCGTCCCGGCCCTGGACGTTCGGCGAGGACTACTACCAGGGCGTGCTGGACCGGTCCGTCGGCGACCTGCTGCGGGTGCGGGCGGCCCGCTGACCCGCAGCGGGTTCCGCGCCCTCCCCCCTGGTCAGAGCGTGTGCAGTACGGCCCCCCGCGTGTCGAAGGCGAACGGCTGCTCCCGCATGCCGTGGGCCGCCAGGACCTCGCGCACCCGAGCCTGCCCCGCGAGCGGGACGTGCAGCAGCAGGAACCCGCCGCCCCCCGCGCCGAGCAGCTTGCCGCCGGTGGCCCCGGCCGCGAGGGCGTCGTCGTAGGCCCGGTCGATCCGGGGCAGCGAGACGCGGGCGCCGAGGCCGCGTTTGAGTTCCCAGTGGCGGCCGAGCAGCCGCCCCACCTCGCCGAACCGTCCCTGGACGACGGCCTCTTTGAGGGGTGCGGTGAGGTCCTTGATCTCGTGCAGCCGCCGGGTGGTGTCCCGGTCGCCGCGCTCGGTGCCGTCGGCCTGGTCGCTGAGGACGGAGCCCGCGTCGCGGCTCGTGCCGGTGTGGAAGAGCAGGAGTTCCGCGCCGAGGCCGCGGGCGTGCTCGGCCGGCACGTCGACGTCCTCCACCTCCACGCTCCCGTCCCGGTGGAAGTGGAGCAGCCGGAAGCCGCCCAGGGCGGAGAGGTAGTGGTCCTGCCGGCCGACGGGCCGTCCGAGGCCCTCGATCTCGATGTCGCTCGCCGCCCACGCCAGCGAGCGGGCGTCCAGCGGCTCTCCGGACAGCCCGGCGACGAGGGAGACGCAGAACGCGGCCGAGCTGCCCATGCCGGTGGCCCCCGGCACGTCCCCGGAGGAGAAGAGGTCCAGCGGGGTGCCGTCCCAGTGGCGGCGCATCGCCTCCCGTGCGAACGGGTTGGCCAGTTCCTCGGCCGACTCGGCGTGCCCGCAGGAGTCCAGGCACACCCGTATCCCGGTCGCCCTGCGGGCGCGCCGGCCGACGACCGTGACGCGCAGGTCCGTGCCGGCCCCGAACACCGACCCGCCGAAGCGGGCGGCGTATCCGGGCAGGTCGGTGCCGCCGCCGGCGAGGGAGACGCGCAGCGGGGCGCTGCTCACCCACATGCCGCCGCTCGTCCCCGTGCCGGTGCCCGGCTCCGTGCGGGTCTCCACCACCGTCCCGATCCCCTCGCTCATATCCGCACCGCCGCCCCTCGCAGCGCCTCGGCCGCCCGCTCGGGCTCCGTCTCGCTGACGAACGCGCCCGCGCCCAGCTCACCCGCGGCCATCCGCTTGACCGCGCCCGAGCCCCAGTGGTCGGAGAACACCTGGGCCCGCAGATGGGCGAGTTCGCGGCCGTCGCGGGCCGGTGCCTGCACCCACACCGCCATGTAGGGCAACGGCCGGTCGGCCACCGTCTCGAAGCGCCGCAGCACCGACCGGTAGACCCCGGCGAGATCCTCGCGCTCCTCCTCGGTGAGCGCGGCGAGGTCCGGGACGTGCCGCCGTGCGTACAGGTGCACCTCGAACGGCCAGCGCGCGGCGAACGGCACGAACGCCGACCAGTGCGCCGAGCGCGTGACGATCCGGCTCCCGGCGCTCTCCTCGGTGTCCAGGACCGCGCAGAACAGGCAGTCCACCCCGCGCAGCCGGGCCTGGCGGGCCGTCTCCTGCATGCGGGCGAACCGGTCGGGGATCCACGGGTAGGCGTAGATCTGCCCGTGCGGGTGGTCGAGGCTGGCGCCGGCCTCCGCGCCGCCGTTCTCGAAGCACACCACCTGTGCCACGCCGTCGAGCCGGTTGAGTTCCCGGGTGCGGTCCGCCCATGCCTCGATCACGGTGCGCACCCGGGAGCGCGGCAGCCGGGCCAGCGGGGTGTGGTGGTCGCCGCTGTACGCGATCACCTCGCAGCGTCCGGGCGCCGGGGCGTCGGCGAGGGTCCCGAGGACCTGCGCCGGCCCGGGTCCGGCCGGACCGCCCAGCGCGGGGTACCGGTTGTCGAAGACCGCCACGTCGTAGGCGCCGCCGGGGATCTCCGCCGCCTCGTGGGGCGCGTCGGGGCACAGGGGGCAGTGCGGGCCGGTGGCGGAGCGGCGGCGACGGTGCGGGGCCATCAGGACCCACTCCCCCGTGGTCGGCTCCCGGCGCAGCGACGACACGGGGGCCGGGGCCACCGGTGCGGGCCTCGCCGGTACGTCCGCTCGGACGCGCCCGGGGCGTTCGTCGTAGTAGTGCACGCGCCGTCCGTCCCCGAGGGTGGCGCTGGTGCGGTGGACGGCGGTCGGCGGCGCGGTCTTCCGCCGGGGGCGCGGCCGCTCCCACCAGTCGCGGTTCTCCCGGTACCAGGTCACCGTCTCGGCCAGCCCCTCGGCGAAGGAACGCCGTGGCGCGTACCCCAGTTCGTTCCGGATCAGCGACCAGTCGACGCTGTAGCGGGCGTCGTGGCCCAGGCGGTCGGCCACGTGCTCCACGCTGTCCCAGTCGGCGCCGCACAGCTCCAACAGCCTCTCGGTGAGCTGCCTGTTGGTGAGTTCGAGGCCGCCGCCGACGTTGTAGACGCCGCCCGGACGTCCGCCCTCCAGGACGAGGCGGATGGCACGGCAGTGGTCCTCGACGTGCAGCCAGTCGCGCACATGGCGGCCGTCGCCGTAGAGCGGGACCTTCCGTCCGTCGAGGAGGCGGGTGATGAAGCGGGGGATCAGCTTCTCCGGGTACTGGTGGGTCCCGTAGTTGTTGGAGCAGCGGGTGATCCGCACGTCGAGGCCGTGGGTGCGGTGGTACGACAGCGCGAGCAGGTCGGCGCCCGCCTTCGACGCGGAATAAGGCGAGTTGGGGGCGAGGGGCTGCTCCTCCGTCCAGGAACCGGCGGGGATCGATCCGTACACCTCGTCGGTCGAGACGTGCACGAAGGTGCGCGGCCCGTGCCGCACCGCGGCCTGCAACAGGGTCTGCGGGCCGAGGACGTTGGTGGCGACGAAGGCGTGGCCCGCGGCGATCGAGCGGTCCACGTGCGACTCGGCGGCGAAGTGCACCACGGCGTCGTGGTCGGCCACGAGCCGGTCGGCGAGGTCCGCGTCGAGGATGTCCCCGTGGACGAACGTGAGACGCGAATCGTCCGCCACCGGGCGGAGGTTGGCCCGGTTGCCCGCGTAGGTCAGGGCGTCCAGGACCGTGACCTTGTCCGGCGGTATGTGCGTGTCGTCGTCCGGGGCCAGCAGGGAACGGACGAAGTGCGAGCCGATGAAACCGGCTCCGCCCGTGACGAGGATTCTCATGAGGTGCCCACCGGGCCTTCCTGAGGTCGGTCCTTGGGGGAGGGAGGGGTGCGGTCGACCGGCGGGCGGGGCGCCTCGGTGACACTGCTGTGGTCGCCCAGCACCAGCCGCCGCGCCCGCGCGTCGGGGCCCGGCCCCGTCACGCTCGCGTGCCGCCCGAGCAGCGAGCCCTCCACCGGGCCCGCGCCGTCGAGTCGTACCCCGTCCAGCAGGATGGAGGAGCGTACGGTGCTGCCGGTGATCCGGCAGCCGTCGGCCACCGAGGCGAACGGGCCGACGACCGAGTCCTGTACGAGGGCGCCGGCGCCGATGACGGCGGGGCCCACGAGCCGTGACCGTACGACCGAGGCGCCCTCGGCGATCCGCACGGACCCGATGACCTCGCTGTCCGCGTCCACCTCGCCGCGCACCGAGCGCCCGATGTCCTCCAGGACGGCGTTGTTGGCCTCCAGGAGGTCGTCGGGGGTGCCGGTGTCCTTCCAGTAGCCGGTGAGGAGCGAGCCGCGCACCGTCCGGCCGGAGTCGATCAGATGCTGCACGGCGTCGGTGATCTCCAGTTCGCCGCGCGCGGACGCCCCGATGGCCGCGACGGCCTCGTGCACGGCGGGCGTGAACAGGTAGGCGCCGGCCACGGCCAGGTCGCTGCGGGGCCTCGCCGGTTTCTCCGCCAGCCGTAGGACCGTGCCGTCCGGGGCGACTTCGGCGATGCCGAACGCCGTGGGGTCGGCGACCTTGGCCAGCAGCAGCCAGGCGTCGGCGAGCCGGTCGGGGCGCTCGGCGCGGTAGCGGGCCATGAGGTCCGTGACGCCGTTCGACAGGTAGTTGTCCCCGAGGTACATCAGGAAGTCCTCGTCTGCGAGCCAGTCGCGCGCCACCCGTACGGCGTGCGCGAGGCCCAGCGGCTGTTCCTGGACGAGGTAGGTGAGCCGGGCGCCGAGCCCCGAGCCGTCGCCGAGGGCGTCCCTGAGTTCGCGGGCCGCTCCCCCGACCACCACGCCGATCTCGCCGATGCCGGCGGCGGCGATCGCCTCGATGCCGTAGCGGACCACGGGCTTGTTCGCCAGCGGGATCAGCTGCTTGGGGAGGGTGTGGGTGAGGGGGCGCAGCCGGCTGCCGGTGCCGCCCGCCAGGACGAGCGCCTTCACCGGGGACCGCCGGTGAGGGCGGTGGCCACTTCGCGGGCCAGAGGTGCCGTGCTCAACCGGGCGAGGGTGACGGGCCTGCCGTCGGCGTCCGCGACGGGGAGCTGCCAGTTCGGCTGGGCGTCCGAGGTGCCGGGCAGGTTCGGGGAGCGCAGGTCGCCGACGAGGTCCGGCAGCCAGGCCGCGAGCAGCAGGGCCGGGGTGCGCGCCAAGTAGCGGTGCAGGCCGACCAGTCGGGCGGACAGGTCGTCGCCGGTGGCGCACCCGGCGCGGGCGACCTCGGCCAGCCAGGCGGCGCGCAGCTCGTCCGCCCCCTTCCGCTCCTCGGCGAGGGACCCGGGCAACAGGCCGTGCCGGTGGCGCGTCTCGACGTGGTCGCCGGTGAGCCAGGAGGCGGTGCTGGGCAGGTCGTGGGTGGTGAGGGTGGCCAGGCACGGGCGCCGCCAGCGGTGGGCGGGCACGATCGCGCCGCCCGGGTCCTCCTCGCCGAAGGGCGTGGTCTCCCGGGTGAGCCAGAGGACGGAGGTGCCGAGGACGCCCCGGCCGGCGAGTTCGTCGCGCACGCCGGACTCGACGGTGCCGAGATCCTCGCCGATCACGTACACGCCGGCCCGCAGGGCCTCCAGGGCGAGCACGCCGAGCATCGCCTCACGGTCGTAACGGACGTAGGTCCCCTCCCCGATGCCCGAGCCCTCGGGGATCCACCACAGCCGGAAGAGGCCCATGACGTGGTCGAGGCGTACGGCGCCCGCGTGCCGGAAGAGGCGGCGCAGGAGTGCGGCGTACGGCGCGTACCCGGTCCGGGCCAGCGCGTCCGGCCGCCACGGGGGTATCCGCCAGTTCTGCCCCTGGGCGCTGAACGCGTCCGGCGGGGCGCCCGCGGCGACCCCGGTCGCCAGGCAGTCCTGGAGGGCCCACGCCTCCGCGCCGCCCGGGTGCACCCCGACCGCGAGATCGTGTACGACGCCGATCGCCATCCCGGCCTCCTCGGCCGCCGCCTGGGCGTCCGCGAGCTGGCCGTCGACCAGCCAGGCGAGCCAGCGGTGGAACTCGACGTCCGCGGCCAGCCGTTCGCGCTCCTCGCGGACGGCGGGCGACGCGGGGTGGCGCAGTCCGGCGGGCCAGGTGCGCCAGTCGGGGCCATGGGCCTCGGCGAGGGCGCGCGCGGTCGCGAAGTCGGTCAGTTCCTGGCCCTCTCGGGCGGTGAAGTCCCGGTAGGAGCGCAGGCGTTCGGGGGACGGCGGTACCCGGTGGAGGAGTTCGAGGGCCACGCGTTTGAGTGCCCATACGGTGTCGCGGTCGATCAGCGCCTCGCCGTCCAGGACCCGGGCGCGCAACCGGTCGGCCCGTTCGCGCAGTCCGCGGACGGTGGCCCGGTCCGTGTCCGCCAGCGCCGCGTACTCGGGCAGGGCGTCGACCCTCAGGTGCACCGGGTCGGGGAAGTGCCGGCTGGAGGGCCAGTACGGGGAGTGGTCGGCGTGGGCGGCCGGGAGCATCGCGTGCAGGGGGTTGATCAGGGCGAAGTCGGCGCCGAGTGTCCGGCCGGACCACCGGACGAGGGTGGTCAGGTCGCCCAGGTCGCCCATGCCCCAGGAGTCGTCGGAGAGGACCGAGTACAGCTGGGCGGCGAAGCCCCAGCCCCGGCGCTCCGGTGCGGGGACGCGGTCCGGGGCGACGATCAGCGGGGCGCTCGCCCAGCCGTCGGCCGTGGCGGCGCGCAGGGTGTGGTAGCCGAGGGGGAGGTCGGCGGGCAGCTCCTGACCCGCGGGGATGTCGCGGGTGCCGCCGTCCTCCAGGTCCACGACGAGCCGGGTGCCCGCCGCCGCGTCCAGCCTGACCGGGCGGCCCGCGCGGGTGACCACACAGGGCGGCAGCGGGCGCGCGGCCTGGTCCCGCCGGTGCTCTTCGAGCGCGGTCCGGGCCTGTCCGGGGGTCGAGGCGTCGACGTCGAGGGCGGCCAGCACTCGGATGAGCGTGGTCCGGGAGACGGGTGTGACCGTGCCGTCCGCGGCGCGGTACCAGGTGTCCACCCCTTTGGCTCGGGCGAGTTCGGCGAGCGCTTCCGGTGCGGGCTCCGGCCGGTCGGTTGCTGTCACGGGAGTCTTCTCCTCTCGGTCCCGCGCGGCGCGGCGGGCTCACTCGTGGGGAGCCACGCGCGCAGGGGGCTCAGGCTCGGTGCTCCGGGAAGGGGCGGACCTCGTCCCAGACGAAGCGTCCGCGGGGCAGGGTGATCAGCAGCACCAGCGGGCGGGCGGGACGCTCGCCGCGGAGCGGGCCGGGAACGCTGCCCCGGAACGTGTCGCCGGAGCGGCGCAGCGGTCGTCCGAAGCCGTCCGCGGGGCCGTCGGCCCCGGGGACGAACAGTTCGACCCGCTCGGCGTGCGGGAAGTGGTAGGTGACCTCGGTCCGGTCCCGCAGGTTCCGGACGCGGAGCCTGCGCCGGAAGTCCGGGGCACCCGGCGCGAGTTCGCCGTCCAGTGCCTCGCAGACCCGGAACCGCGCGGCGCGGTACGCCGTGTCGAAGGCGGCCGCCGCGAGGTCCGGGCGGCCGGCGCAGGCACGCACGCACTCGCGCGGCCGGCCCCGCGCCGCGGCGGTGAGGGCGATCGGTTCGCGATGCTCCGCCCATGCCGCGTCGTCGAGGCCGTCGTACCAGCCCCGGTGGATCAGGGTCTCGGCATCGGTGGGGACGACCGTGCCGGACAGGACGCGGCGGAACCGGTCCTCGCGCAGCCGGGCGCTGGCCGCCCAGGTGAAGCTCCGCGCGGTACGGCGGGCGCGGTCGGACAACCGCGCGTAGGCACCGGCGTCGCGCCGGAACAGGTCGGCGGCCGCGCGGAGTCGCCCCGCGAGCCGGTCCCGGAGGAGGTCGTCGTCGGGCCGGAACGAGCGGGGCAGGGCGAAGCCGGTGGCGTCCGCCCGCTCGCGCCAGTCGAAGGCGTGCCCGAAGTGGCGGGTGCCGGCCTGCTCGGTGGCGATCGGCACCGCCCCGACCGCCATCGCCTCGCCCTGGGCGATCAGGAAGGTGTCCATCTCGAACTTGGACGGGAAGACACAGAAGTCGGCCGCGGCGGCGTAGGCGAACAGGGTGGACTCGTCCACCAGCTCCGTGTCCGCGCGCAGCCGGTCGTGGTACTTGTCCGCGAGTTCCGCGAGGTCGGGCGGGAGTTCCATGCCGTCGGGGCGGGCGCAGCGGATCAGGAAGTTGGCCTCCAGGCCCTCGCCGAGCACCTGGGCGAGGGCCTGGAACAGCTCCGACTGGCCCTTGTGGTCCGGGGCGTAGCGCGCGCCGTGGTAGAAGGTCGGCAGCTCGGGGTCGAGCCCGAGGCCCGTCAGGAACTCCCGGCGGTGTCCCTGCGGAACCTCGCGGCGCAGCCAGCTGTCGGAGATGCCGCAGCCGCCGACGAACAGCTTGTCCGCGTCCCGCCGGAGCACCCGGGAGACCGTCAGCCGCCCGAACCGCTCCTCGAACGGGGTGTCCGCGAAGGTGGTGCAGTGGTCGAGCTGACCCGGCGACAGGAAGTCGACGGCCGCCGCGTGCGCGAAGGCGAGGGAGTGGCAGCCGACGTCGCCGGGGCGTTCGGGCGGGTCCAGCAGGGTGGAGGGCAGGTAGCGGCGCAGGACCTCGTGCAGCGCGCCGGGTTCCTCGGGCGGGTCCGCGTACCCGTCGAGGTCGGTCCGCGCGCCGAGGAAGGTCAGCAGCTCCTCCAGCTGGGGGCGGTGGACCTTGAGATTGATCGGTACGTTGGTGGCGACCGTGCTCACCACCGGGATGCCCGGCGCGGCGCGCAGGGCGGCGGGCAGCAGGTAGTGCTGGTGGGGCTCGTACGCCTGGACGAGGTCGGCGTTCGCCAGCGCCCGCCGGATGAACCTGACTCCCGCGACCTGGAACACCTGCTCCTTGAAGTACGCGAGGTCCCGCCCCTCCATTCCGGCCTCCGGCACGAACGTGCGCTCCAGCAGGTCGAGTTGGCTGTTGGAGAGGAAGTAGAGGTCCACCCCCTGGCGTCGCACGTGCAGCGCCGTGGTGCGCAGGGGGAGGTCGGCGCGGGCCGGGAATCCGGGCCAGCGGGACGCGTCGAGGAGCAGCGGCATCCGGAACTCGTCCAGGAATCCGGTGCTCTTGGCTCCGTAGCGTTCGCACAGATAGCCGCCGCGGCCGTGGGCCGGGGTGACGATCGAGACGGTGTGGCCGCGTGCCGCCAGTCCGGTGGCGGTGTTCCACACCAGGGTGGCCGTACCGCTCCGCATCAGTCGCGGATCGAAGGCCCCGCACTCGAAGGCGAAGGTCACCACATGCATCGTCTACGCAGCCTCACGTGTCCTGGTGATCCGGGACCGCGGGCCGTCAGGCACCGCGGCCGGCGGGGCCCTCACATTCTGGGGCGCGGCGCCGCCGATGTAGACCTCCCCTTTGGAGCATGCCTGACCAGGGCGCCGGGAGCGCGATCAACGAGCCTTGTCGGCCCCAGGCGGGGGCGGGCACGATGACCGGCAGGGCATCGCGCCCGCCCCCGGTGCGGTCCCGCGCGTCCCTAGAGGTCACCCACGGCGTCCGAGGGCGTGGGAGAAGGCGGGCCCAGAAGACCGGATTTGATTCCGGTGATCACGGCCGACGTTCTGTTGGAGGCGCCCAGTTTGAGCAGAATGGAGCCGACCAGTCGCTTCGCTCCGTGCACGGATATGCCGAGGCATCGGGCGATCTGCTTGTTGCTCATGCCGTCGGCGAGCAGTGCGAAGGCCTGGTTCTCACGGGAAGTCAGCGGAATGACGCCCTGGGTGGCGGCTGTTCCGCGGCTGCGTCCGCCGGTCAGCAGGCGTTTGGCGAGCGACGCCGGAATCGGCATTTCTCCCGCGATCACCCGCTTCAACGCGTCGTCGAGCGTCTGCGCCGACAGTTCCTTGAGCGAGAGGAATCCGTCCACCGGCAGTGTGGAGAGATCCCCGTTCCACCATTCGTACAGATCGTCACCCAGTACCAGGGTCGGGGGCAGGCCCGGGACCTCCTTGCAGCCGTCCAGCAGCGCCCACTGCTCCGCGGCCACGATCAGCACGTCGGCGGGCCCGATCCGCTCCGGCAGGTCGTCGACCGCCGGTACGACGATCCGCACCGCGCCGACCGCCGGAACTCTTCTCAGCAAAGCGTCGAGTCCCGCGCAGACGACTTCGCTCCCGACAAGAAGGGCCACATCGAGAGTCGCTCCGGGTCCTTCCTCCGCGGCGATTCCCGTCTCGGCGACCACCATGTCCCTGCCCCCTGTTCCGATGTCCCGCCGTCCCTGAACGGCACGCTTTCGGCGGTCCCCGAGTCAAGCATCGAGGTGATCTAGATGCAAGACCTTGCAGAAAATTGCAGTAGGCCCCCGGAAATACCGGGAATGAGTCCGTGAACCATTGGCGTCAGACCGAATCCGGGCGCTCGCGTGATATCCCTCACACGGAAATCGGCCACTAGGGATGCCGGATAGTAGGCTGCCCGCCGATGACATATGGGATTTGTCCGTCTTGGTGAGGGCGCGGATCGCACCGGGAGTGACCGCCTTCGCCGCGCGCGACATCCGCCCCTACTCCCCCGCACCCCCGTCCTCCTGACGGTGCGCCGAACAATTGCAAACGTCGCGTTCGCGAAGTCGGCATCTCCGGGCGTGTCTGGCAAGAGCCCCGCAGTGCTACGAGGCTGCCTAGTAGCGGGGTCCTTTGCGGTCCTCGGGAACCCGTGCGAAGACTGGGCGCTCGGCGATCACCGAGCGAGGTTCACACATGGGCAAGCACCGCAAGACGCAGCACTTCCGGCGCGTGGTCATCGGCGCGGTCGCGGCCGGCGCCGTGGGCGTGCCGTCCGTCGCACTGGCCTGCACCGACTGGCCGTCCGGCACGACGGACCAGGGCACCCCCGCCACCGTAGCGGCCACACTCGCGTGGACGGGCACGCCCACGCCCACGGGCGCGCCGCTGGGGACGGCCGTACCCCGGCAGGCGGGCACACCGCAGGGGATACCCCGGCAGCCGGCCCTACCGCAGGAGACGCTCCGGCATCGGGCGCACCACCCGCACCCCCGCCACCTCCACAAGGCCCACGCCGCCGGCGCACCGCGCACCGCGCCGTCCGCGCCCCAGGCGGCCACCACCCCGAGCAGCGCGCGTCCGACCGCGGCCGCCCGGCCCGGGACGACCGCGGCCCCGGCGCCCGCCCCCACCGCGTCGAGCACCCCGGCCACGGCGGCCACCGCCGCGTCCGGCGTCACCGCGCAGATCGTGCAGCTCGTCAACGCCGAGCGCGCGAAGGCCGGTTGCCGGCCGCTCACCCTCGACGCGAAGCTGACCGCGGCCGCGCAGGAGCACAGCGCGGACATGGCGGCGCACCAGAACATGTCGCACACCGGCTCCGACGGCTCGGACCCCGGCACCCGGATCACGCGGGCGGGGTACACCTGGAGCGCGTACGGCGAGAACGTCGCGTACGGCTACTCGACCGCCGCCGAGGTCATGGCGGGCTGGATGTCCAGCCCCGGTCACCGGGCGAACATCCTCGACTGCGGCTTCCAGCAGATCGGCGTCGGGCTCGCGCAGCCCGGCAGCTACTGGACACAGGACTTCGGCACGGCCCGGTAGGCCCGACGCCGGACGGTACGCGGAGCCGTCGGCCGGCCGTTCGCCCGGCCGCGCGGCGCCCGGTGGGAGGGTTCAGGCCGCGAGCGGGTTGGGCAGCGGCAGGTACCGCGCGTCCGCCCCGTCCGCGCCCGTCCACCGCAGCAGCAGGTTCGTCTTGCCCGGCAGGGTCGGCGAGGCGAGCAGGGCGGGGATCTCGGGCAGGTCGTGCCGGGCCAGTGACCGGCGGACGGCCGGCCAGGGGTCGTACCCGGGATGCCGTTCGGCCAGGGCGCCGGCGATCTCCATGAGGTGGTTGACGACCAGGCAGTACACCAGCCGCTCCCAGCCCGCCGCGCGCGGCACGTCCGCGAGCAGCTTGACGCCCTCGGCGTCCCGGAACAGCGCCTGCACCGGCGTACCGGCCGCGTCCACGGCGACCAGGGTGTTCTGCAGATGTGCCTCCAGCACGACCCCGTGCGCGTCGAACGCGGTCAGCGCGGGCGGCACGACCTGCCCCAGATACGCCTCCCACCAGGCGTCCGGGTCGGCCGCGGCGGGCAGCGGGCTGCCGTCGAAGCCCTCGGCCAGCCCCGCCGCGAGCAGCGGCACGGCGCCCGGCACGAGGTGCGCGCGCAGTCCGTCGCGGACCACCACGGCCAGTTCCTCGTACGCGAAGGACGCCGTACGGTGGCCCCGGTCGGCGAGCCACGCGGCGGACGGCCCCAGCGCGGCGAAGGCGCGCCCGGTGGCGGTGTCGGTGCGGCGCAGCCGGCGCAGGTCGTGGCGCCAGAGCCGGCGGATGTCGTTGGTGATGCGCACGTCCAGGCTGAACTTCAGGAACAGGTCGCGCCGCGGCTCGTACACCGTGCGGACCGCGGCCGTCGGCCAGGTGTCGAACCCGGTCGGGCCGAGCCGGAGAAGGCGGCCGTCGGCGAAGGCGGGGGCGAGGGTGTCGGCGACCAGGTCGAGCTGCCAGGGATGGGCGGGCAGCAGCCGGTAGCCGGGCGGCGCGCTGCCCAGCGCGTCCAGGGCACGGGTGTCGCCCTCCTCGGCCACCTGGTCCTCGCGCACGCCGAGCAGCACGAGCGGGAAGCGGGCGTGCGCCTCGGGGGCGTACGGCAGCCAGGACGCGACCGGTCCGCCGCCGCGGGCCTTGGGCGCCGGGTGGTGGGGGTGGCCGGTGATCAACGACTGCTCGGAGCGCAGATAGGGGTCCGCGGGCGGGGTCGTGCGGGCGCGGGCGGCGAGCAGCGCGGCGACGGCGTCCCTGCTGTCGATCATCTCGGCGGGCAGGTCGCCGCCGGGCAGCCCGGTGTGCCGGCGCAGTTCCTCGGCGACCAGTTTGACCAGTTCGGGGTGGCCGATCCGGTGCCAGGCGCCGGCCGCGTACACCTCGGGGTCGGCGGGGCGGCGGCCGAGGCGCACGCGCAGCAGCCGCCCGGTGCCGGGCAGCCGGTGGGCCGGCCTCTCCCCGGGGGCGCCGGGAGCCGGCTCGGCCACCTCCCGGAGCAGGCAGTTGAGCAGGGGGGCGGCCGCATAGGCGTCGGCGCGCCGGCCGACGGGGTCTGCGGGAGGCTTGAGGTCCACGCGGTCCATTCGTTCTTCGGTGGCGTTCTTCGCAAGGGGCCAGGAAGCGATCAGTATGGCGCCGTATCCGACCATGGTGCTGTCTTCCGTACCCGTCCATCGTGCCCCGTACCGGCCGCGACCGAGGAGCCGACCGTGTCCCACTCCCCCACCGCCGAGGCCGAGGTCGCCGCGGAGCTGAAGGCCGTACGACCCGCTCTGCTGCCCCGTTACCACGCGGAGCTGCCCGGTGCCCGCGCCGCCGTGCTGACCCGGCTGTGGCGGGGGCTCGCGCACGAGCCGCTGCCGTGGGTCGCGGGCCGGGAGCGGGGGTCGTACGGCCTGACGCTCCGGCTGGCCGACGGACGCGCGCTGCACGGCCCGCACGCGGACCCGTACGCCACGAGCGCTTACGTCACCGCCGTACGCCTGGGCCGGGAACGGTACGACGATCCGGCCCGGCTGATGGCGTCCCTCGCGGCCGGTGCCGGCCCAGGGCCGGGGGCCGGGGGGTTCGCGGCGGAGCTGGGGCACAGCGTGGCGTCCCTGGCGCTGTCCCGGGCAGCCGTTGATCAACCGAAGGAGTGGCCGGTGGGGATCCCCCCGGCAGAAGGGCGGGGGGAGGACTGGGAGTGGGAGCAGCGGGTGGTCGACGGGCACCCGTTCCACCCCAACTGCCGTTCCCGGCCGGGGTTCTCGGTGGCGGACCAGCTGGCGTACGCGCCCGAGCACCGGCCCGTGGTACGGCTCGGGACGCTGCCCGTACCGGCCGCGGAGTGCCTGGTGACCGGCGTCTGGCCGGAGGAACTGCGCGACGGGGAGAGGCTGTCGGTGCCGGTGCACCCGTGGCAGGCGGCACATGTGCTGAAGCGGTCCTGCGACGACTGGCGCGCGGCCCGTCCGCTGATGTCGCTGCGGACGCTGGCCCTGCCCGGGGGGCCGCACGTGAAGACGGCGTTGAGCGCACGGCTGACGTCCTCGGTGCGGGACATCTCGCCGTACTCGGTGGAGGCGGCGGCGGTCCTGTCCGACTTCGCGGCGGAACTCGCCGGCCGCACCGACGGGTTGCTGCACATCACCCGCACCCTGGGAGCGGTCACCGCCCGGGGGCCCGAACTGGCCGCGCTGCTGCGGGAGTCGCCCGAGGCGTACGCGGGTCCGGGCGAGCAGGTCCTCCCGGTGGCCGCGCTCGCCACCACCCGGCTGCCCCGGGACCCCGGCTGGCTCGCCGCGTTCACGCGGCTGGCGCTCACGGTGGGGCTGCGGCTGCTCGACCTCGGGGTGGCCCTGGAGGCGCACGGTCAGAACCTCCTGGTGGTGCTCGCGGCCGACGGCGGCCCGCGACGGCTGGTCTACCGCGACCTGGCCGACATCCGGATCAGTCCCACCCGGCTCGCCCGGCACGGGATCGCGCCGCCCGCGCTCACCGGACGGCTGGTCACGGACGACGAAACCGCCCTGCGCCGCAAGCTGTTCGGCTCCCTGGTGGCGGGCGCGCTGGCCGCGACGGCGGGCTCCGGGCCCGTGCTCGGGGCGGCGCTGGGAGCGGTCGTACCGGAGTTGCCGGACACCTCCGATCTCCCGGCGCTGCGCCGAGGCCCGGTGCCCGCGAAGGCGCTGACGCTGATGCGGCTGTCACCCGGGACGCCGGGCGACCAGTGGACGGACCTGCCCCACCCGCTCGTTTTGGAGCCCGGCACGGTTGATCAATAGGATCCGTCGATGATCAGAAGACAACGGCTGGCGGCCGGGGTGTGCGCTCTGCTCGCCGCACTGACGGCCGGGCTCGCGTTCCCGACCGCGGCGGCCGCCGACGAGACGGAGCAGTCCGCTCCGAAGGTCGAACTGGTGCTGGACGTCAGCGGATCCATGCGGACCCGGGACATCGACGGCGGCACCCGGATGGCGGCGGCGAAGCAGGCCTTCGACGACGTGCTCGACGCGACGCCGCAGGACGTGGACCTGGGCATCCGCACGCTCGGCGCCAACTACCACGGGAACGACCGGCAGGAGGGCTGCAAGGACACCGCGCAGCTGTACCCGGTCGGCCCGCTGGACCGGACCGACGCGAAGACGGCGGTGGCGACGCTCCAGCCGACCGGCTGGACGCCGATCGGGCCCGCGCTGCTGAAGGCGGCGGGCGATCTCGACGGTGGCTCCGGCACCCGCCGTATCGTGCTGATCAGCGACGGCGAGGACACCTGCCAGCCGCTGGACCCGTGCGAGGTGGCCCGCGAGATAGCCGCCAAGGGCATCGGGCTGACCATCGACACGCTCGGCCTGGTGCCGGACGCCAAGACCCGCGACCAGCTCAGCTGCATCGCGGACGCGACCGGCGGCACCTACACCTCCGTGCAGCACAAGGAGCAGCTGACCGACCGCGTCGGGCAGTTGGTGCACCGGGCGGCCGATCCGGTGGTGACGCCGGTGGCCGTCTCGGGCGCGGCGCAGTGCGAGAAGGCGCCGACGCTGAAGTCGGGTCTGTACACCGACCGGGCGGAGTTCGGGCAGCAGCGCTGGTACAAGGTCGACGTCGACCCGGGCCAGGAGCTGCGGGCCTCGGTGAGCGTGGCGGACGACCGGGCGGTGAACCCCTCGTACGGACTGCTGGTGCGGGCGGTGACCTTCAAGGGGCGCGAGATCGTCCGCGGTGAGGCGGCCGGCACCGGGCGCACCGATGTGATCTCCACCGGGCTGCGCTACCCGAAGCCGCCGAGCGACGACGACAACGCCCCGGGGGAGACCGTGTGCCTGGAGGTCGCGCACTCCTTCTCGGCGCCCGCGGGCGTGAAGAGCACGCCCGGTCTGCCGCTGGAGCTGACCGTGGACGTGGTGAAGGGTCCCGACCAGGCGCACGACGTGGCCGCGTTCGGGCTCGGGCGCGGCTGGTGGCTGCTGGGCACGCTGGTGCTCGTCGGCTTCGTCGCGGGTGTGCTGTGGGGCTGGCTGTCGCGCTGGCGGATCGCGGTCTGGAGGACGAACTGATGCGGGCGATACGGGTATGGGGCGCGGCGCTGCTCGTGCTCGGGCTGGCCGCGGGGCCGGCCGCCGCGGACTCCTCGCCGTCCCCCGGTGCCTCCGACGGCACCGGCTCCTCGGCGCCCACGCAGGCGGGCACGTCCTTCCGTACGGCGACGGAGATCCAGCAGGGGCAGCAGGCGACGGCGTCCGGGTCCACGGGTGACTACCTGTACTGGTCGTTCCCGGCGGACACGGGTCAGCGCCCGACGGTCGAGGCGTCGGTGACGCTGCCGCGGACGCACGGGACGCAGACCTGGCAGCTCGACGTGTACGACGGCCTGCGGCGCCGGCAGTCCTGCCAGTACGGCTCCGCCACGCGCACCGCCGACCAGGGCGCGTCCTCGGTCGAGTTGGCGTGCGTGATGCGCACCGTCCGCGGGTGGGCGGAGCCGTGGGCCAACGATCCGCTGCCCGGCACGTACTACGTCCGGCTGACGGTCGTGGACCTCGCCGCGGCGGATCTCGGTCAGCCGGTGAACGCCGAGGTCCGGGTGGACTCCAAGGACATCGGCGGCCCCGCCGCCGTCGACGGTTCCCTGGGCAAGCCGCTCGTCCCCGGCATCGCCGTCGGCTCCGCCGCCCAGGGCGACGACTCCAAGACCGCCGTCCTCTCCAGTTTCGGCTCCCGCGACGGCTGGTCCTCCGGCTGGTGGTCCGACCGCTGGGTGTGGACCGGCATCGGCGCGGTGCTCGCGGCACTGGCCGGGATCGGGGGGTACGCGCTGACCCGGGGGTCCGGTCGACCGCCGGGCGTGTGACTCCGCCGTAGCGAAAGGGCCCGCCGTCGTGGCGGGCCCTTTTCTTCTCTTCGCCCTGCCGCGCCCCCTGTCACACCTCCCGCAGCGCCTTCGCCACCGGGCCCTCGCCCGCGACCGTCACGCGGCCCGCGCGCAACGCGTCCGGAAGGGACAGGCGACCCTGGGCGATGGCCTCGCAGGTCCCGGTGTCCAGGGTGAGGTGGGCGTCCGGGGTGGTCGGGGAGGGCCCGTCGCCATAGGCCGGGGTGGCGGGTTCGGGGTCCGTGCGGAGGTGGAAGACGCCCTCGTCCAGGTGGACTTGGAGGAGGCCCGGGACCGAGAAGGGCGCCAGCGCGCGCAGCAGCGGGAGGGCGAACCAGTGGGCGCGGACGGCGTCCGTGGGGCGGCGGACGGCCAGTTCCGGTTCGCCCCACGCGCCCAGGGCCTGGAGCACGGGGAGCAACGCGCTTCCGCGGGGGGTCAGTTCGTAGACCGTGGCCGCGCCCGGCGGGGGCAGGCGGCGGCGGGTGGTGAGGCCGTCGCGTTCCATGTCCTTCAGCCGGGAGGCGAGGACGTCGGTGCTCACGCCGGGCAGGTCCGCGTGCAGATCCGTGTAGCGGCGCGGGCCGGCGAGCAGCTCCCGGACGATCAGCAGGGTCCAGCGGTCGCCGACGAGGTCGAGCGCGCGGGCTGCGGAGCAGTACTGGTCGTAGCTTCGGCGAGGTGGCATGCGCCTCAGTCTAGACGCGTTGTTGGACTTTCCAAGCTCCAGCTTGGTAAAACCAAGTAACACGAGTTCCCGGAGGGACGCATGGAGTTCCGGCAGTCGAACAAGCTCAGCGAGGTCTGTTACGAGATCCGCGGCCCGGTGATCGAGCACGCCAACGCGCTGGAGGAGGCGGGCCACAGCGTGCTGCGCCTGAACACCGGCAACCCGGCGGCCTTCGGGTTCGAGGCACCGGAGGAGATCCTCCAGGACATGATCCGGATGCTGCCGCGGGCCCACGGCTACACGGACTCCCGCGGCGTCCTCTCCGCCCGCCGCGCCGTCGCCCAGCGCTACCAGAACCTCGGCCTCGAAGTCGACGTGGACGACGTCTTCCTGGGCAACGGCGTCTCGGAGCTGGTCTCCATGGCCGTGCAGGCCCTCGTCGAGGACGGCGACGAGATCCTCATCCCCGCGCCGGACTTCCCGCTGTGGACCGCGGTGACCACGCTGGCCGGCGGCAAGGCCGTGCACTACCTGTGCGACGAGGGCTCCGACTGGAACCCGGACCTCCAGGACATGGCCTCGAAGATCACCGACCGCACCAAGGCCCTGGTCATCATCAACCCCAACAACCCCACCGGCGCGGTCTACCCGAAGGAGGTCGTCGAGGGCATCCTGGACCTCGCCCGCCGCCACGGCCTGATGGTCTTCGCCGACGAGATCTACGACCAGATCCTGTACGACGACGCCGTGCACCACTCGGCCGCCGCGCTCGCCCCCGACCTGGTCGTCCTCACCTTCTGCGGGCTGTCCAAGACCTACCGCGTCGCGGGCTTCCGCTCCGGCTGGCTGGTCGTCACCGGTCCCCGCGGGCACGCGAAGGACTACCTGGAGGGGCTGACCATGCTCGCCTCCATGCGGCTGTGCGCCAACGCGCCCGCCCAGTACGCCATCCAGGCCGCGCTGGGCGGCCGCCAGTCCATCCACGAACTCACCCGCCCCGGCGGGCGGCTGTACGAGCAGCGCGGCGTGGCCTGGGAGAAACTCAACGAGATCCCCGGCGTCTCCTGCGTCAAGCCCAAGGGCGCCCTGTACGCCTTCCCCCGCCTCGACCCCAAGGTGCACCGCATCCACGACGACGAGAAGTTCGTCCTGGACCTGCTGCTGCGCGAGAAGATCCAGGTCGTCCAGGGCACCGGCTTCAACTGGCCCTCCCCCGACCACTTCCGCATCCTCACCCTGCCCCAGGCCGACGACCTGGAGGCGGCGATCGGCAGGATCGGGCGGTTCCTCGGCGGGTACCGGCAGTGACGCGGGCAGGGGGGCGCGGTCGCCGGCACCGGCCGTCGCCGCGGCACCGGCGACCGCGCCCCGCCGCCCCGCTCCCAGCCGGCGGCCGCATCCGCTCCTAGGCCAGCACCCGCATCCGCCGCACCGGTCCCGCCCACAGCGCCAGCGGCGCCGCCAGGGCGACCACGGCGACCAGCCACAGGGCACCGCGCGTGCCCAGCCCGGCGGCCGCCGCGCCGGCGAGCAGAGAGCCGACCGGCACCGCGCCCCAGGACACGAACCGCACGGTGGCCATCACCCGGGGCAGCAGCTCCGGCGGTGTCACGGTCTGGCGGTGGGTGCGCGTCAGGATGCTCAGTACCACGACGCCCACGGTGAAGACGGCGTTCCCGAGACCGAAGACGAGCAGCCCCCACCCGCCTGAACTCAGCGGGAGCAGCACCAGCGCGACCGCCGCGACGAGCGTCGCCCAGCAGATCGCCCGCGCGCTGCCGAACCGGCGGGACAGCCTCGGCGTCAGCGCGGCGCCGACCAGGCTGCCCACCCCGTCGGTCGCCATCACCACGCCGACCAGGCCGACGGGCGTGCCCAGCGTGCGCACCAGGTACAGGGGCGTCAGCGCGATCAGCGTGCCGCACACGAAGTTCACCAGGGTCGCGGCGGTGACGCAGGGCCGGATCACGGGGTGCCGGGTGACGTAGCGCCAGCCCTCCGAGATCTGGCTCCAGGGCGAGCCGCCCGCCGTCGCGGCACGCTTGTTCCCCGGGCGCGGCACGGTGCACAGGACGGCCGCCGAGACGACGTAGCTGACGGCGTCGACCAGAAGGCTGGTCGCGGCGCCGCAGAACTGCACCAGCACGCCGCCGAGCGAGGGCGCGCCGAGCTGGGTGGCCGCACTGGAGCCCTGCAACAGGCTGTTGCGCGCGGTGAGTTCCTCCTTGCTCACGATGCTGGGCAGGAAGCTGGAGTTCCCGACGTCGAAGACGACACCGGCCAGACCGGTGACCAGGGTGACCACCACGAGCTGCCACAGCCGCAGGACCCCGAACGCCGCGGCGAGCGGTATCCACGCCATCGCCACCGCGCGGACCAGGTCCATGGCGATCTGCGTGCCGCGCAACGGCAGCCGCTGCACGAGGACTCCGGCGGGCAGCCCGATCGCCAGCCAGGCGGCGAAGCGCGCGGCCGGCAGCAGACTCACCTCGAACGCGCCGGCGTGCAGCGTCTCGATGGCCACCAGCGGCAGCGCCACCGTGGTCACGGCGTCACCGACACCACTGGCCGTCGATGCGGACCAGTAGCGCCAGAACAGGCCCGCCGTACCGGACTTGCGGGCTTTCGTCTCACTGCTCAGCTCGGCACGAGCCATGGCCACCTCTCCCCCGAAAGCCCGCAGTGGACCAGATCCCCCCTCCCCCCGCAGTAACGGGCGTCACACTCTCCGGCAGAGCACCAGACCGTTGTAGGCCAAGAATTGTGACGTTACGATCACCCACTGATCGATCTTGGTCTGGCGCGCTGCTTGGTTCGGGCTGGGACGACGTCCTCAGGGGGGAATGTCATGGCTGAAGAGCCGGCAAGCGAATCCCGCGCCGCGTTCGCGTGGCCGACCCGCAGCCGGGTCCGGACGGCCCACCTGCTCGCGGCCAAGGCGGCGGGCCACCGCTGGGCCATGCTCACCAGCTACGACCAGTACACCGCCGCCCTCTTCGACGCCGCGGGCATCCCCGTGCTCCTGGTGGGCGACTCCGCGGCCGACAACGTGCTCGGCCACGACACCACGATCCCGGTCACCGTCGACGAGATGCTGCCCCTGGTACGGGCGGTGACGCGCTCCGCCCCCCGCTCCCTGGTCGTCGCCGACCTGCCGTTCGGCTCCTACGAGGAGGACGGGAAGCAGGCCCTGCGCACGGCGGTCCGCTTCCTCAAGGAGGGCGGCTGCCAGGCCGTGAAGCTGGAGGGCGGACGCGACACGGCGCCGCAGGTCGCCCGACTCGTGCGCGCCGGCATCCCGGTGATGGCGCACATCGGGTTCACCCCGCAGAGCGAGCACCAGTTGGGGGGTTACCGGGTCCAGGGGCGCGAGGAGGGTGGCGAAGCCGTGCTCGCGGACGCACGAGCCGTCGTGGAGGCGGGCGCGTTCGCGGTCGTCCTGGAGATGGTCCCGGCGCGGCTGGCCGAGCGGCTCACCGCCGAGCTGTCCGTCCCCACCATCGGCATCGGCGCCGGCCCCTCCTGCGACGCGCAGGTGGCGATCTGGCAGGACTTGGCCGGACTGCGCACGGGACGGTCCCTGAGATTCGTGCGGCGTTACGCCGATGTCGCGGGCGAACTGGACCGCGCCGTGAGAGAGTTCGCCGCCGATGTCCACGGCGGCGCGTTCCCGGGACCGGAGCACTCGTTCGACTGACCGGCGGGTTCGCCCGACGAGGAGCGAACGACCGCCGAGGGAGGGCACGGCACGGCCGACTCGCCCACCGGGCCCCGTCCACCGACGGGTTCGGCCGACCGTGCGACGCACAGATGATTCGAGGAACATCATGTCCGTAGTCGCCCATCCCACCGACGAGCCGAACCCGGCCCGCCCGAGCGGTCCGGCACAGGAGTCCCCACCGGTCCGCGCCGGTGTCTTCGAGAACGGGACCTGGCGGCACGGCGAGCTGACCCACGAGGTGCGCAGCCCCTACGACGGCCGGCTGGTCGCCGTCGTCAGCCATGCCTCGGCCAAGGAGGTGTCGCGCGGACCTAGGTCCGCGAAGAGGCTTGCCGCCGCCGACCGCGCCCGGGTCCTGCGTGCCTGCGCCGAGGGGTTCGAGACCCGCAGGGCGGAGGTCGCCGCGTCCATCTGCGCCGAGATCGGCATGCCGGTGACCGATGCCGAGAAGGAGGTCGACCGCTCGGTCCGCTGGCTCCAGCTGGCGGCGGAGGCCGTGCACCACCTCGACGGCACCTCGACCCGGCTGTCCGGACCCGGCGGCGACCGGCTCGCGGTGACGACCCCGCAGCCGTACCGGCGGGTCCTGGCGATCACGCCGTACAACCGTCCGCTGGCCCAGCTGATCGTCAAGGTGGCCCCGGCGATGCTGGCGGGCGCGCCGATCACCCTCAAGCCGTCCGAACGGGCCAGTGCCAGCGCGGTGTCGGCGGTGGAGATCCTGCTCGACTGCGGGTATCCGCCCGAGTACCTCTCGCTGTGGACCGGCGGGCCGGAGGTGGCCCAGGCGCTGCTGGCCGATCCCGCGGTGGACTTCGTGGCGTTCACCGGCAGCGCGCGCGGCGCGGGGGCCGTGGCCGCGACGGCCGGGCCGCGGCCCGGCTGCTACGAGTTGGGCGATGTGGGCGCGCTGGTCGTGTGCGCCGACGCCGATCTGCCGGCCGCCGCCCGCGCGGCCGCCCAGGGGGCCTTCGGCAACGCGGGCCAGTCCTGCCGCGGGGTCAAGCGCGTCCTGGTCGCCGAGGACGTGGCCGAGGAGTTCGGCCGGCTGCTGGCCGAGGAGAGCGCCGCCTGGCGGGTGGGCGACCCCGCCGAGCGCACCACCCGGATCGGCACGCTCATCGACCCGGGCGCGGTGGAGCGGGTGCGGACGGCGGTGGAGGCGGCGGTCCGCGACGGCGCCGAGGTCGTGGCCGGCGGCGAGTACCGGGGGGCCCAGTGCTGGCCCACCGTCATCGGCAGGGTCGACCCGGGCGCCCGGTTGGTCACCGAGGAGTTCCTCGCCCCGCTGGCCCCCGTCGTCACCCTGACGGACCGCGCTCTGGACGACCTTCCCGACAGCTA
The DNA here is from genome assembly GCF_030269125.1 of Streptomyces hygroscopicus subsp. hygroscopicus. GTDB lineage: Bacteria > Actinomycetota > Actinomycetes > Streptomycetales > Streptomycetaceae > Streptomyces > Streptomyces hygroscopicus_C. The sequence goes on from NZ_BSSM01000001.1 coordinate 570,219, forward strand.
CCCGGGCGGCCTCCAGGTCGGCGTCTTCACCCGTGACCTCGACCGTGCCATGAACCTCGCGCAGCGGCTGCCGGTCGGCACGGTCGTCCTCGACGACGGCCCCCAGTACGACCATCCGCTGGCCCCCTTCGGCGGGGTGGGCCACAGCGGGCACGGCCGGGAGAGCGTGCTGTCGTCCGCGCGCAACATGTGCTTCGCCAAGACGATCGTCTTCCCCGCCCCGACCGAAGGACCTCGATGACCACCGGTGTCACCATCAACCTGCGCGCCGACGGCGGCCTGGAGCGGCGCGAACACCCCCTGCTGCCCCCGCGCCGGGGCGGGGCGCTGCTCGCGATCGAGCGGGCGAACGTGTGCGGCAGCGACGTCCACCTGTGGCGTGGCGGGCATCCGACGCTGCACGACTGTGTGCTCGGGCACGAGTTCGCGGGCCGGATCGTGGACACGGCGGGCACGAAGCTGCACGACGCGCGGGGCGAGCCGCTGACCGAGGGCGACCGGCTCGTGTGCTCGTACTTCCGGGTGTGCGGAACCTGCGAGATGTGCCGGCTCGGCCGGACCAACCTGTGCGAGGTCGCCTACGCCTCCTGGGGCCGCTCCAGCCTCGAACAGCCGTATTTCCGGGGCGCGTTCGCGAGCCACTACCAGCTGCACCCCGAGCAGTTCACCGTCAAGGTGCCAGACGCGCTGCCCAGTTCGCTCGCGGCCCTCGCCAACTGCGCGCTGGCGCAGGGGCTCGCGGTCGTGGACCGGATCCGCGCCGACGTGCTCGCGGGGCCGTGCCTGGTGATCGGGGCCGGCGCGCTCGGTCTGTCGGCCGTCGCGGGCGCTCCGGAGGGCACGTCCTGGGACGTGTACGACCGGGTCCCCGCGCGGCGCGCGAACGCGGAGCTGTTCCCCGGCGCCCGCGCGCTCGGGGAGCTGCCCCCGGCGGGCGGGACGCTCGACGGACACTACGACCTCGTCGTGGTCGCGGCGGGCACGCCGGAGGCGTTCGCGACGGCGCTGGAGCAGGTGCGGCCGGGCGGCCAGATCGTGATGATGGGCATCATCAACACCCGGGAGACCGACGCCGTGTCCATCCGGCCGGGCGTGCTGACCCGCAAGGGGATCACGGTCTCCAGCGCGATCCGCTACACCGTGCGCCACCTCGCCGCCGCCGTCGACCTCCTCTGCGGTGACACCCCGCTGCGCCGGCTCCCGCTCGCGGAGTTCGGCCTCGACGCGGTCGCGGACGCGCTGACGGCCGCCGAGCGGTGCGTCAGCGGCCGCGTGAGCCTGGTACCGGACGGGGGACCGCGATGATGCGCGCGGCACTCGGGAACCTCGCCCGCGACTGCGAGGCCACCCTGGCGGCCGAGATCGAGGCCGGCCGGGTCGGCGGCGGCGCGGCCTGTCTGCGCGATGTCGCGTCCGGCGAGCAGCACACGGTGTTCATGGGCCGCAACGCCCCCGACGGGCCCCCGGTGTCGCTGGACAGCGTCGTGCGCCTGTACTCGATGACCAAGCCGATGCTCGCGACGCTGGCCCTGCGCCTGATCGACGCGGGCCTGCTCCCCGGGCTCGACATGCGCGTGAGCGAGCTCGCCGCGGGCGTCGACGGCGTCCGGGTCCCGCCCACGATGACCCTGCGCCACCTGCTGACCATGTCCTCCGGCCTCGCCGGGTCGAAGGAGCACGAGCGGATGCAGCGGGTGTACCGGGCGGCGGGCGTCCTGCCGTACGACTACACCGAACGCGGGTACGGCACGGACGAGACCGACTTCCTGCGGCGTGTCCTCGGCTGCGAGCTGTCGGCCGCGCCCGGCGCCCAGTGGGAGTACGGGCGCTCGGCCGACGTGGCCGGGCTGCTGATCCAGCACCACCTCGGCACCCCGCTCGACGCGCTGTTCCGCGCGTACCTCTTCGAGCCGCTCGGGATGGCGTCGAGCGGGTTCTTCCTGCCGCCGGACCTCACCGCGGACGTGGTGCTCCAGCCGTTGGCCGATCCGCCGACCGGGGAATCGCTGGCCGATCTGCGGCGCACGAGCGGATTCCGGTCCGCGGGCAGCGGAGGGCTCGCGAGCCTGCGGGACTATCTGGCCTTCCTCCAGGCGGTGTTCTTCCCCGCGCCGGATTCCGCGTTCCTCAGCGAGTCCGCGCGGGTGGAACTGCTTTCGGACCAGATAGCCGGGCTGCACGACACCGGCCCCGACTACATTCCCGGACCCGGCTGGGGATTCGGCCTGAATTTCAAGATCTCGCCCCGGTACTGCGGACCCGGCACCGCGCGCCGCGCCGCCTGGCTCGGCCGGGCGGGCACCAGTTTCCTCGTCGATCTGGAGAATGAGTTGATCCTGCTGTTCGCCGCGCCCTCGTACGGGCGGACGAGAATCCTGCAAGCCACCTTCGCGGAACTCGCCGACCGGCATCTGCCGCAGGTGGCGAGCGCCCGATGACCACACCCCCCATCGTCGCGTTCATCGGTCTGGACGGCGCCGGCAAGAGCACCCAGATCGAGATGCTGAAGACCGCCTACGAGGCCCGTGGCCTCTCGGTGTTCGTGCACCCGAACCCGAGCCTTCAGGGGCTGTCGGCCCGGCTGGACGAGGTCGCCGTGGAGAACGGGTACGACGACCGGTTCGCGATGCTCGGACCCGACACGCACAAGGTCATGACGGCCGCCGTGAAGTGGATGGCCATGTCCTCGCTGGGCACCGCGCCCGAGGGCACGGACCTGATCATCGCGGACCGGTACGCGTACTGCCAGATCGCCGCCGCCGACGCGCTGGGCGCGAGCAACCGGTGGCTGATCGAGGGCCTGTTCCGGGGGCTGCCGGAGCCGACGCTCACGCTGTTCATGGACCTCGACCCGGAGCTGTCCGTGGCCCGGGTGAAGGCCCGGGACCCGCGGGAGTGGATCGACCACGGCTTCCTCACGCGCATGCGGGCCGCCTACGCCGCCCTTCCGCAGGCGTCGCGGTGGACCTGGATCGACGCCGACGCGACGTTCGAGGAGGTGCACCGGCGCGTGCTCGCGGCGGTCGAGGCGAAGCTGGGTGATCCGCGGTGAAGGTGGTCACCACGGCCGGGGAACTGGCCGCCGAGTGGGAGGCCGCGCGCCGGGCGGGCGCCGTCATCGGCTACGTGCCCACCATGGGAGCGCTGCACGAGGGGCACCTGAGCCTGGTCGGCCTCGCCCGCGAGGAGTGCGACCTGGTCGTCTGCAGCATCTTCGTCAACCCGCTCCAGTTCGGGCTCGACGAGGACTTCGAGTCGTACCCGAGGCCCGTGGAGCGCGATCTGGAACTCCTGAGGGACCGCGGCACCGACGTCGCGTTCCTGCCGAGCTGGACGGAGATCTTCCCCGGGCGCGAGCGCGTGCTGGACGACTTCGGCACCCATGTCTCCGTGCCCCGGCTGAGCCACCAGCTGTGCGGCCGCTCGCGCGAGGGCCATTTCGACGGCATGGTCACCGAGAGCCTGCTCTTCCTGAACCTGGTGCGGCCCGATCGCACGTACTGGGGCGAGAAGGACTTCCAGCAGCTGCGGATCATCGAGACGCTGGTCCGGGACATGCGGCTGCCGGTGACCGTGGTCCGGGGCGCCACGAGGCGTGAGCCCGACGGCCTCGCGATGTCCTCCCGCAACAAGAACCTCGACCCCGAGGCGCGTGCGACGGCTCCCCGGCTCCGCGGCGTCCTGGAGGACACGCGGGCCCGGGTGCGGTCGGGCGAGCCGCTGCCCGCCGTGCTGGCCGCCGGCCGGGAGCTGCTCGCCTCGCTGGGGTTCGCCGTCGAGTACCTGGTGGCCTGCGAGGAGGAGGCGCTGACCGAGGTGGGGTCCGTGGGCGGGCCGGTTCCCGTGCGGCTGTTCGCGGCCGCGCGGCTCGGTGGCGTACGACTGCTCGACAACATCCCGCTGACCGGGGCGGACCATGGCTGAGCTGGCGACCGAACCGATCGTCTACTCCTTCACCGACCACCGTGTGTACCGGGACGAGTCACCGCTGGTGATCGCCGAGGGCGAGGGCATCCGCGTCCGGGACACCGCCGGGAAGGAGTACATCGACGCGCTGTCCGGGCTGTGGCACGCCAACCTCGGCTTCTCGGACGCGGAGCTGATCGAGGCCGCCACCTCGGCCTACCGGCGGCTCCCGGCGTTCCCCTGCGCGTTGGGCCGGGGCAGCGTCGAGACGGAGGCGCTGGCGCACGAGTTGCTCGCCGCCGCCGGAGGGCGCTTCAGCTCGGTGTACTTCGCGGCCTCGGGGTCCGAGGCGGTCGAGTCGGTGCTCAAGTTCCTGTGGCTGGCGAGCAACGCGCGGGGGACGCCGTCCAGGAAGCTGGTCGTCACCCGGGACTCCGGCTTCCACGGCACCACCCTCGGCGCCGCCTCGCTGGCCGGCATCCCGAACCAGCACGCCGGGTTCGACCTGCCGCTGCCCTTCACCGTCCGGGTGCCCCGGGCGCACTACTACCGCGACCACCTCGACGGCGAGTCGCCGGAGGAGTACGTCGACCGGATCGTGCGGGCCACCCGCGCCCGCATCGAGGAGGCGGGCCCCGAGAACGTGGCCGCCATGGTCGCCGAGCCGGTCATGGCGGCGGGCGGCGTCCTGGTGCCGCCGGACGGGTACTGGCCCGCGATGGACCGGCTCCTCTCCGGCCTGGGGATCCCGCTGGTGGCCGACGAGGTCGTCTGCGGGTTCGGGCGGCTCGGGCCGCTCTTCGGGCACCAGCGCTTCGGGCTGCGGCCGGCGGCGGTGACGGTGGCCAAGGGCATCACCGCGGGGTACGCCCCGCTCGGCGCGGTCCTGCTCGGCGCGGACCTCACCGGATCCGTCGCCGCGGCGGCCGAGTCGTACGGTGTGCTCGGGCACGGCTCGACCTTCGGCGGCCACCCGGTCGCCGCCGCCGTCGCCCGCGCCAACCTGCGCGCCCTCGGCGAGCGCGGCATCGAGGGGCGCGTCATCGAGCTGGAGGCGGCGCTGCGCACCTCCCTGGAGGGCCTGCTGGACCTGCCCGCGGTCGGGGAGGTGCGGTGCCTCGGCGGGCTCGCCGCGGTGGAGCTGATGGCCGACGGCGCCGGGCGGCGGCCCTTCGACCCGGAGCGCCGCATCGGCCGGCGGGTGGCGCGCAAGGCCCGTGAACTCGGGCTGATCGTCCGCGACCTGGGGGACGTCCTGGCCCTGTGTCCCCCCTTGATCACCAGTGCGGGCGACGTCGGTGAGATCGCCGTCCGGCTGCGCGACGCCATCACGGCCACCCTGAAGGAGGAGACATGACGCAACTCCCGGACAAGGCCCGTGCCTGGGACCTGGTCAGCGGCAGCTACTGGAACTCCGGCTACTACGGCGGTCCCGCACCCGAACACGAGGAGATCCTGCGGGGGTTGATGCGCGCCGGGGCCCCGACGGCCGTGGTCGGAGCCAGCACCGTCTCGCTCTCCAAGGCCGCCCAGGAGGCCGGCGCCGACCTCCATGTGCTCGACTTCGCCCCGGGCATCCTGCGGGAGGCCGGCGAATGGCTCGGGCTGCCCGGGGACCGCCGGCACCTCGTGGACGTGACCGGCCCGCTGCCCGAGCTGCTGCGCGGCGGGTACGACCTCGTCCTCGCCGACCGGCTCGTGAACCGGTTCAGCGCCGCCGACCTGCCCGCCGGCCTGCGCGGACTGCGCGATCTGGTGGCTCCGGGCGGCACGCTCGCCCTCACCGTCCGCTTCGGCTGGTACGACCGCGACCGGCAGATCCACGACGCCCTCACCCCGGCCGAACAGAAGCTGTTCTGGCGGCCCGACGTGGGCGAGATCGACTACGCGACGCTGCCCGACCGGGACATCCCCCTGCCCACCTGGGGCGGGATCTCCGGCCGGGTCATGCGCGACCACCTCCGCGGCAGGGGCCGCGAGGCCCGGTTCCACCGGGACGAGCTGCTGGCCATGGTGGCCGACCTGGGCGGCCTGCGCCGCACGGACGTCGTCGAGGCCACGAACGGCACCGCTCTCGTCGTCCTCGGGAAGGCCGCCCTCAGGGAAGGGGAGCACCATGACACCGCCTGACGCGCCGCAGGAGATCCTCACCGAGCCGGTCACCGGCCCCACGGCGTGGACGACCGCGGATCTGCCCGCCCCGGAGGGCGTGGTGCACGAACTCACACCGGCGCACCTGGACGAAACAGCCGCCCTCGTCAAGGCGTTGCGGGACGCGCCGCTCCCGCTCCTCGCGGACCGCGGACCCTGGCGCGCCCTCGCCCGGCAGACCATGCCCACCCTGTCCGACCTGGCGCACAGCACGGCCCACCGCACCGAGACCCACATCGGCACGGCCGTCCTGCGCGGCCTGCCGGTGGCGGATCTCGCGCCGGACGAGATCCGCGGCCTGTACCGCGCGCTCGGCGCGGTGATGGGCACCGCCGTCTCGCAGAACACCCGGGGGGAGTACATCGCCGACGTGCGCGACTACGGCAACGGCGGCCTGGACGACAGCACGGTGCGCGGTCACCAGACCACCTCCGCGCTGCGCTTCCACTCGGACGACGGGGACCTCGCCCTGCTGCTGTGCGTACGGCCCGCCGAGAACGGCGGCACCTCGCTGATCGCCAGCGCCATGACGATCTACAACGAACTGCTGCGCCGGGCCCCGCACCTCCTGGGGCTCTACTACAACGGGTTCGTCTACGAGAACCGCGACGAGGAGGACCCGCCGGCCTACCGCAACGCCGTCTTCGGCTACTACCACGGACAGTTGACGTGCCGCTACTTCCTGCGGGACTACGTGGACTCCTCCCCGTCCGTGACGTCCGTGCCCGTGAGCGACCTGGAGCGCTACGCCCTCGACCTGTTCGAGGCGCTCGCCCAGCGGCCCGGAGCCGCCACCGAGTACGCCCTGCGGGCCGGTGACCTCCAGCTGGTGAACAACAACGTCGTGGTGCACGCGCGCCGTTCGTTCAGCGACGCCGCCGGGGGCGGGGGCAGGCTGCTGCTGCGGCAGTGGGTCAATCTCGACGGGGGACGGCGGTTCCCGACGACGCTGTGCCGCCACCGCTACGGGATGCGGAAGAAGCCCGATGAGCGCGGTTGAGCGCCGGCTGCTGGTCACCGCCCCGCTCCCCGGGCTGCCCGCCGCGTTGCCCGCGGGCCTGGCCCTGGCGCAGTGGCCGGGCGGGGACCGCGGGAGTCTGCTGCGGGCGGCGGCCGGGAGCACCGCGGTGCTGGTGACGGCCAACGAGCCGGTGGACGAGGCGCTGCTCCGGGCGGCGGGCCCCGGCCTGCGGGTGGTGGGCACGTACTCCACGGGGGTGGACCACATCGCGGTGGAGGCGTGCCGGCGCGCGGGGGTCCGGGTCGTCACGGCGGCGGGCGCCCTCGCCCCGGCCGTCGCGGAGCACACGCTCGGACTGCTGCTGGCCTGTGCCCGGCGGATCGTGGAGGCGGACCGGTTCGTCAGGTCCGGCGCGGACTGGCGCTGGGAGGCCGACGCCTTCCTCGGCACCCAGTTGCACGGCCGCCGCCTCGGCGTCCTCGGCCTGGGCGCCATCGGCTCCGAAGTCGCCCGCCGGGCCCAGGCGTTCGGCATGGAGGTGCACGGCCTGCCGCACCGCCCGGACGCGCCGCTCCCGCCCGGCGTGACACCGCACCGGGACCTGGCCGGGCTGATGCGGGTGAGCGACTTCCTGACGGTCCACGTCCCGCTCACCCCCCGCACCGACCGGCTCGTCGACAAGTCGATGCTCGCCGAGCTCCCGCCCGGCGCGATCGTGGTGAACACCTCGCGCGGCCGGGTGCTGGACCAGTCGGCGCTCCTCGAACTGCTCGCGGCCGGGCACCTGGGCGGCGTCGCGCTCGATGTCTACGAGGACGAGCCACACGTCCCCGCCGAGCTGCGGCGCGATCCGCGCGCGGTGCTCACCCCGCACATCGCGAGCGCGACCACGGTGGCGCGCCGGAGCATGACGGCGACGGTGCTCGGGAGGATCGGGGCGGCTCTGCGGGGATGAGCACCGCTCAGTCCCCCAACTGCTCCAGCAGTGCGAATCCGCTGCGGTCCAACTGGTAGAACACCTGCCCCCCGAGCCGCTGCCGCCACACCACCCCCGCCTCCGTCAGCACCCCCAGATGCTGGGAGACGGTGCTCTTCGCGAGGCCGAGGGACTGGGCGACCACGGTCGTGGTCTTCGGCACCTGGAGGGCCCTGATGATCTTCGCGCGGCCGCCGCCGATCAGCAGGGCCAGCCGGTCGGTGTCCGGCTCGGGGGGCTTGTCGTGGGTGACGGAGTGCAGGAAGCCGGTCGCCCTGGCCTGGTAGGACATGGCGGTGACGTGCTCGTCCGAGGTGAAGATGCGCGTCACGGCGGAGAACACGCTGGGCACGAGCACCAGCTTGGACCGCTGCACGTCCCGGCTGAGGTCCAGGTGGTACGGCGCGGTCAGCCGGGGCCGCTGCCACAGCACCCGGCCCTCCAGCTCGGCCAGCATCGCCTCCGGCCCGTTGACGGCCAGGGTCCGGCCCCGGAACAGGACCTCCTCCTCCAGGCAGGTGCGGATGGCGGCCCAGTAGGGGTTCAGCGCCCGGTCCCAGTACTCCTCGACGAGTCCGGCGACCCGCTGGGCCTCGGCGTCCTCGCCCGCGCCGCATCGCCGTCGCAGGAAGTCGAGTTCCTCCTGGAGCGAGGCGCGGGCAGGGTCGGGGACGTAGGCGCGCGCGTCCCGCAGGAACGGGGACCCCCGCCGGTGGACGAGGGCTACGACGGTGTCCATCAGCTTCGGCGGCACCGCGCGCCGGGTCTGCCGTACCCAGGCCGTGTACGGCGTGGGCACGGCACCCCGGTAGCGCGCGAGGAGCGCCAGGCTGCCGAGGGTCTCCCACAGCGGGCTGAGGGCCAGCCGGATCGAGCGCAGGCTCTCGTCGTCGACGTCCAGGCGGATCATGACGGGCGCGGGGCCGCGGGGCGTCTCACCACTGGAAGATCCCGCTGTCGTCCTGGTCCATGAGGAACTCCACGACGTCGGGCAGGGCCTCCGCGGGGTCGATGCCGTACTCCTCGGCGAGCCCCTCGGCGATGTCCGTGACCGTGCGATCGCCGTCGGCCAGCCGGTAGATCAGCTCGGCGGCGCCGGACAGCAGGACCGCCTGGTCGCGGTAGCCGAGCAGCAGTCCGTCCGCGACCCGGCGGATGCGGATGCCGAGGGTCCTGCGGGGGACGTCCAGCGGGCCGGGCCGGCCGCTCATGAGACCTCCACCCGCATCGCTATGTCCTGGCAGATGGTGAGGACGCGGTTGATCCAGGGGCGGGGGTCCTCGGGGTCGTAGTCCCGCATGGTCTCCAGCGCCCAGTAGTCCTCGAAGGACAGGGCGTCGGGCCGGGCGGCCCGGAAGCGCTGGGGGCGCCACTTGGGGGACTGGCTGCCGAACTGGCCGTGTCCTTCGAGGAGCGCGTCGACGCTGGAGCCGAGGGCGGCGCGCGCGGAGAGGGTGGCGCTCTCCAGGTTGCCGGACTTCATCTGCCCGAGCGCGTCCTCGACGCAGTTGTCGGAGGCACCCAGCGAGCGGGCGATCATGAAGGAACGGAAGGCGGACTCGGCGAGCTGCTTCGACCGGGCCTCGAACCACTCGGCCCCCTCAAGGATCACGCGGCTGTCCAGGCGGCCGAGCGCCAGCTCCTCCCGGGCGGCCAGCACCCGGGCCGGCGCGACGCCCCGGTTGTACTCGTCCTCGGAGACCTTGGCGAGCATCTGGTCGTAGTGGCTGTCCAGCCAGTACGTCACCTCCCAGCGCCGCTCCTCCAGATAGAACGACTGGCTGCGCACCCGGGGAGGGTTGAGCGGGAGCGTGATGCTCGACTGACCGGGAAGGTCGGGCTCCCGCGAGGTGACGACGTAGAAGTCGTAGTCGCTGCGCTCGTTGTGCCAGCCGTGCGCCACCGAGCCGACGAGGGAGACCGCGAGGGTGTCCTCCGGAATCAGCTGTCGCTCCCGAAGGACCCGCAGCCACTGGCCAGAATCGTTCTCCTGCACCCGAACACCCCTCGTTCGCAACGCCGTTGCCAGACCCCGGACATGGGAGTGCGGTGATCATAGACCGCCGAGGGCCCCCTGGCACGGTGCGGTGTTCGGCGAGAACCGAATCCGTGGGCCGCCCGACCGTACTCGGTTACTGTGATCGCCAGCCGGGCTGAAGTGGCCTGAAAACGGGCCGCCGCTTCCCGCTGATTTCTCCGGTGGACACGACGAGTTGCTGGAGGGAGGTGGGCCGGAATGCAGAAGTACACCAAGCCGACGACGAAGACCGTCAGCCAGGGCACCTCTCTGATGATTCTCGCCTGACACAAGACGAGCGGGTGGGGGCTTCGCGCGTCGGGGCCCCCACCCTCGCCCGGACCGCTCACGGCGCCGGGCGGTGGCCCGAGGAACAAGACATGTGTGGAATAGCGGGAATTGCCCGTCTGGGCAGCCGGACGCTCGGCGCCGGGACGGACGCCGTGCTCGATCGACTGGCCGACATCCTCGATCACCGGGGACCCGACGAGCGGGAGATCCTCCGCGACGACGCGGTGGGACTGGTCTTCACCCGGCTGGCCCTGGTCAACCCGGAGGACGGCAGCCAGCCGCTGGTCAGCGACGACGGCTCACTGGTGCTCGTGGCCAACGGCGAGGTCTACAACCACCGGGAACTGGCCGCCTCGCTGCCCGGTGGCGTACGGATGAAGACCGGCTCGGACTGCGAGGTCCTGCTCCACCTGTACCGCGAGCACGGACTGGACTTCCTGCGTGACGTGCGCGGCATGTTCGCCCTCATCCTGTGGGACCGGGCCAGGAACCAACTGGTGCTCGCCCGGGACCGCTTCGGCATCAAGCCCCTCTACTACCACCGCGACGACGCGCGCATCGTCCTCTCCTCGGAGATCAAGGGCCTGTTCGCCGATCCCGCCACACCCCGGCGCTTCGACTGGGAAGGGGCCCTCGCCACGCCCCTGCTGGCCTCCGCCGCCACCTTCAACGACGCGCCCGTGTGCACCTGGTTCGAGGGCGTCGAGCTGGTCCCGGCGGCCACCATCGAGCACATCGACCTGGCCGACGGCCGTACCACGCGGCACCGTTACTGGGAGCTGCCGAACGACGCCGACGAGGGCGCGGACGCCGAGGAGTTCATCGGGCGGTACGGCGAACTCCTGGAGCAGTCCGTCCAGGAGTGCGTCACGGCCGACACCGAGCTGGGGCTGTTCCTCTCCGGCGGCATCGACTCGTCCGCCGTGCTCGCGCTGGCCGGGGACAAGCGCGCGGGCATGCACACCTTCACGGCGCTCACCGGCGGCACCTTCGACAACGGGGACGCGGAGCACGCCGCCTGGATCGCGCGCGAGCTGGGTGTGCCGAACCACCAGGTGCTCTTCCCGCCGGACCATGTGCCGACCCCGGACGAGTGGCTGCGGCTGCTGTGGCTCACGGAGACCCCGATGTGCGGTCCCGAGGTGTACTACAAGCACGAACTGCACCGCTTCGCCCGCGAGGCCCGGCCCGGACTGCGGGGCATGCTCCTCGGCGCGGCCAGCGACGAGTTCAACGGGGGCTACGCGCGGGACATGGGCGCGCGGGACTGGCCGTCCTTCATGGGCGTCCTCTCCCTCCTCGACCGCGGCACCCGCCTCGCGCGCCGCCCGGCCGCGCGGCACTGGTGGGCGCAGGAGCCGTACTTCGTCTCCGAGAAGGCCGTCGACGGGCTGGAGCCGGACGGCGACCGGATCTACCGCGCGTACCTCGACTCCGAGTACCGGCAGATCCAGCAGTACAACGTGTGGCACGAGGACCGTACGGCGGCCGGCAGCGGGATCGAGGCCCGGGTGCCCTTCCTGGACCACCGCCTGGTCGAGCTGTGCGCGCGCGTACCGGAGCGGCTGCGGCCCGAACTCCTGTGGGACAAACGGATACTGAGGCAGGCGGTCGGGCGCCGGCTGCCGAAGCGGATCGCCGAGCGGCCCAAGGTCCCCTTCTTCTACGGCGACGGGACGTACCACTCCTACCGCATGCTGGTCCGGCTGATGCGCGCGGACTCGGGCGCCCTCGTGGAGCGGGCGCTCGCCGCGCCAGGCGCGGCGGACTTCATCGACGGGGACCGGGTGCGCGCCCACCTCGCCGGGATCGGCGAGGGCAGGACCGACTCGCCGTCCGTGGAGATGCTGATGCGCGTCCTGAACATGGGTCTGCTCGCGGAGCTGGCCGTGCACGCGCCGCGTCTGGAGGACAGGTCCGCGGGACCGGTGCTCCAGGAGATCACCGGCGGGGCCCCGGTGTCCGGTGCCGTGACCGACCTTCCCGAGCTGCCCGGCGAGCGGGTGCCCGCGTTCGCGGAGAACGTGCTGCTGCTCACCGATCCGGCGGGTTCCGACTGGTACCTGGTCAAGGACGGCGAGATCGAGTTCGTGCTCCGGACGGGCTCGCCGACCCTGGAGGTGCTGCGGGCGGTGGACGGCAAGAGCCCGCTGGCCGACCTGCTGGCGCCCGTGGGGGAGGAAGGGGAGCAGGAGGCGCGCACCGACGTGGGCAATCTGCTCGACCTCGGATTCCTGGCCTGGGCCGGCTGATGTACCGGGAGCGGGCGACCGAGCCGCTCCTCGCGGCACGGGACGCGGGGCGGGCGCGCGGCGACGGCTACACCAGCGGCTTCGGCCGCTGGGACCGTCTCGCGGGGGTGCGCAACCGGCCCCAGCGGTCGTTCGCCGAACCCGGACCGCTCTGCTTCCCGCCCGAGCTGTACCCGGTCGCGACGCACCCCCTGGTGACGGCCGGTGGTCCGGAGCGGGTGGAGTGGCTGCTGCTGCGCCGGCTCCACGACTACCTGGACTTCACCACCCAGCTCGAAGCGCTCGCGGTGATCCCGGTGGTGACCGCGATCAGCGGGGGCCGCTCGGGGCTGGACCTGCCGGAGGGCATGCGGGCGGACGCGTTCAAGATCATGACGGACGAGGCGTGGCACGCGCAGACCTCGTACGACTTCGCGCAAGCGGTGGCGCGCGCGACCGGGGTGCCCGCCGAGCGGCCGGACGGCGGCGGCCCGCCCGCGTTCACGCGGCGGCTGGACGCCGTCCGGGACCGCCTGCCCGCCGGGCTCAGGGGCGTCGAGGCGCTGGTCTTCGCGATCGTGAGCGAGACCCTGATCTCCGGGATCCTCGCCCAGATCCCCCGGGACGAACGGCTGCCCGGCTCCCTGCGGGAGCATGTGCGGGACCACGCCGAGGACGAGGGGCGCCACCACGTCTACTTCCGTGCCGTGCTCCGCCACCTGTGGGCCGCCCTGACGCCGGCCGAGCGCGGGGCCGTGGGACCGCACGTCCCCGCGGCGATCCACGCGTTCCTCGCGCCCGACCTCGCGCGGGCGGCCGGGGATCTGCGGACGCTGGGACTGCCGGAGCCGGTCGTCGAGCAGGTCGTCGCGGAATCCTGGCCCGAGGAGCGGGTCGTACGGGAGATGGCCGGGGCCGCGCGTTCCCTCGTCCGCTATTTCGCCGAGGCCGGGGCGCTCGACGATCCGGCCACCCGGGACTCCTTCGAAACGGCCGGACTCCTCAGCCTGGATTGACAGTTCGGTGCATTCCCGGCTTCCCGGGGCGGCGTTTTCGATCTTGACAGATGATGTTCTGGCGTGATCACATGCTCGTCATTTGACCGCCCCTGTGCTGCTTCAACTGACGTCTGAACGATGGATTCCTCGTGATGGACGGCGTCCAGGGCGCTCTTCGACGACCACTGAGGGACAGGGGACACCTCGTGCGAGCAGAGGACGACTTCACGCGGCGCGCCGGAGCGCTGCTGCGTGCCGCCGCCAACGACCTCAAACGCGACGACGAGAACGCCGAGCGCGAACTCGGTCTGGAGAAGGGGACCTTCGCGGAATACTGCGCCGGAACCCGGCCGGTGACCTGGGAGTTGATGCGCCGCGCGGCCGAGGTCTGGCCGCTCGACGAGCGGGATCTGCTGCCCGGCCACGACGACTGCCCGGCCGGGGTGCGCGTCATGCGGCACGAGGAGTCCCGGGCCGGCGGGCGGGTGCTCAGCCGGGGCGGGGAGCCGTACTACGAGTACCGGGACACCGCGATGTCCCGGATCGCGTCCTACCGCCCCGAATGGATCCGGATGCTGCGGGTGGTCGAGGACGACGATCCGGACAACCCGCTTGTCCAGTGGAATCGCGGCCATCTTCTGTACCAGTTCACGTACTTCATCGGCCCGGTCAACTACTACTACCGCTGGAACGGCGTCTCGGCCTGCGTCCCCATGGACACCGGCGACTCCGTGTGGGGCCTGCCCTTCGCCCCGCACTCCTTCACCTCGCGGTCCGCCACCGAGCCGGCCTGCATCCTCGCCCTGACCTACGGCGGCTCCCTGCTCGGCGACGCGCAGCGCGAGCTGGCCGTCCTAAGCAACGCCACGACCCGGGCACTGGCGATCCCGCTGGACGAGCACGCGCGACGGCCGGGCGCGATGATCCGGTCCTTCATGGACGCGGGCGCGGTCACGGTGGCCGAACTCGCCGACCGCACGGGCCTGTCGCCCGAGCGCGCCGGGGAGCTCGCCGAGGGCGCCACGCACCCCGACACGAAGGAACTCGACCTGCTGGCCCACGCGTTGGGTGTCTCGGTACGGGACCTCCTGCCACCGCGCACCGAGACGGCCGGCGGGATCTCCCTCCAGCACGCCCGGGACGCCCGCAGCTGGGTGTGGCCCGGCGAGGACGCGCCGGCCTACCGGATCACCCGGCTCGCCGGCGACCCGCTCCACCCGCACACCTCGGCGCTCCAGGTCGACGTCCTGGCGTCCGCCGCCGGGCGGTCGGCTCCGCTGACCACGTACCAGCACCAGTACCTCTACGTCCTCGGCGACCAACCGGTCACCATGTGCTGGGAGTTCGCGGGCCGGCAGGCCGAGGAGACGCTCGCGCCGGGCGACTCGGCGTACGTGCGCCCCCAGGTGCCGATCACGTTCGCGGCGACCGGGGAAGGCGGCCGGCCCCGCGTCCTGCTGCTGCGGATCTCCGGTTCGGTCACCCCCGAAGTGCGGTACGCCGTCGGCACGATGGCGCCCGGCGGCGTCGACCGGTACGTGGCCGAGGACCGGCTGTGGTACAGCTGACCGCCGTCCGGTGCGGGCACCGGCTCGCCGGGGGCCGGGGGACGTACCGATGAGCGAGGCGCTGCTCGCCCTCCATGAGCGCCCCGCGCTCCCGGACGAGGTCTACGCGGGACTCGAACCGCTGCCCGGCCATCCCGCCGCCTATCTGGGCGAGGGAGCGGCCGGCAGGCTGGGCGCGGTGATCGAGGCGTTCGGCGCCCGCCGGGTGCTGTTCGTGCACGGCCGCACGTCCTACCGGCGCTCCGGTGTCGGGGAGTCGGTCGAGGGGTGGGCGGGCCGCTACCGGGTCGCGCACTTCGACGGTGTCAGGCCGAACCCGAGGATCGCGCAGGTGCGGGACGGCGTGGCGCTGGCCCGCGGTTTCCGTCCGGACGTGGTGGTGGGCGTCGGCGGGGGCAGCAGCCTGGACGTGGCCAAGGCGGTCGCGGTGCTCGCCGCCCAGTCCGGCGACCCGCTGGACTGTCTGCGCGACCCGCGCCTGGTGACCCGGCCGCGCTCGGCCGCCCTCGTGCTGCTGCCCACCACCGCCGGTTCCGGCAGCGAGATGACCCGGTTCGCCACCGTGTACGTCGAGGGCCGCAAGCACTCCCTCGACCTCGCCCAGGCCCGCGCGGACCTCGTCCTCGTCGACCCCCGGCTCACCTCCTCGCTCCCCCCGCGCGACTTCGTCGCCAGCGGCCTGGACGCGCTGGCGCAGGCCGTCGAGTCGTACTGGTCGGTCTCGGCCGACGGCGGCTCCCGGGCGCTGGCCCTCACCGCCCTGGAACGGCTGCTGCCACCGCTCGCCCGCGCCGCGGGCACGGGCTCCTTCGCCGACCCGGGCGTGCGGGCCCAGCTGGCCCACGGCGCCTCGCTGGCCGGCGCCGCCATCGACGCCACCCGTACGACCGCGGCGCACGCGCTGTCGTACGAGCTGACCGCGCGCCTCGGCCTCGCCCACGGCACCGCCGTCGCGCTGCACCTGGACTGGCTCATGGCCCGGCACGCCGCCCTGACCGGGGAGGAATGCCGGCATCCGGAGGGCGCCGCCGGGGTGCGGCGGCGGGTGGAGATCGTGCAGCGCCTCGCCGAGGAGACCACCGGCGGGAGCGTGGAGCCGCTGGTGCGGCGGCTGCTGTCCGCCGCGGGGCAGCCGGTCGGGCTGCGCGAGCTGGCCCTCCCGGCGCACGGCTGGCGGCAGCCGCTGACCGCCGCGCTCGCCTCCGGCCGGGCATGGAACAACCCCTGCGTCCTCACCGAGGACGACATCCTTCGTTTCCTCGTCTGAACCCGACCGTTTCCGCCGCCAAGGAGGAACCGCTGTGACCCGACCCCGCGTGCTCTACACCGACCCGCCGTGGCTGGTCGAGGACGGACGCCTCGACCCCGCTCTGGCCACGGTGGAGCGCGACGTCCTCGGCTCCGGCGTGGAGCTGGTGTTCGGCCCCCATGACGGCACCAAGTACCTGACCACCAGCCCCGAGATGCTGGAGCGGGCGGCCGGGACAGACGTCCTCGTGGTCTACCGCACCCAGGTCACCGAGGAGCTGCTCGACGCCGCGGGCAAGGGGCTGCGGGTGGTGGTCCGGCAGGGCGTCGGCGTCGACAACCTCAACGCCGCCCTGCTCGCGGACCGCGGGCTGCCCGCCTACAACGTGCCCGACTACTGCGTGGACGAGGTCTCGACCCACACGGCCGCGCTGGCCCTCGCCCTGGAACGGCAACTGGTGCCGCAGCACCGGACCCTGGCGGGCGGGACGTTCGACATCTACGCCGGCGGCACCCCGCACCGCACCAACCGCCGCACCCTCGGCATCGTCGGCTTCGGCCGCATCGGCCGGGCCGTCGCACGCCGCCTGGGCGCCTTCTACGGCCAGGTCCTGGTGTACGACCCCTACGTGGGCCGTGACCTCGCCGAGGGCTACGGCGCGCTCGCCGTCGACACCCTGGAGGAGCTGCTGGCCCAGTCCGACCTGGTCACCCTGCACTGCCCGCTGACCCCGGAGACCGACGGGCTCATGGACGAGGCGGCGCTGCGCGGGATGAAGCCCGGAGCCTTCCTGGTCAACGCCGCCCGGGGCCGGCTGGTGGACCCGGAGGCCCTTGCGCGGGCACTGTCGGAGGGCTGGATCGCCGGGGCCGGGCTCGACGTCTTCTCGCCCGAGAACCCGCACCAGGACCCCCGCTGGCACCCGGTCCTCGCGCACCCCTCGGTGGTCGTCACGAGCCACCGGGCGTTCCTGTCCGAGGAGGCCGAGGCCAGCAGCCGGCGCCGCGTCGCCGAACTGGTGGGCGCCGCTCTGGCGGGACGCACGCACGGGCTGGTCGGAAGGGTGACGGCGCCCGGGTCGGCGCGCTGACCGCGGTGTCGTGCCGGGCCCCCGGTCAACGGGCCCGGCACGGGGACCGGTTCACGCCGTCCACGGGTGCCGCCAGTCACCGGGGTCCACGGCGGTGCCGTGCTCCGTGCGCCACGAGGTGAGGTCGACGGGGGCCGGGCGGGGCGTGTCGGCCGGGTCGTCGGCGAGGGCGACGGTCCACAGCGGGACCAGGCGCGCGCCGCGCTTGACCTTCGCGGAGTAGGCGCCGATGCCCAAGTGCAGGGCGGTGAGGCCGCGTTCGCTCATGTAGTCGATGGGCAGGTAGTAGCACAGGCCGTAGTACTCGTAGGCGTCCCGCAGCGCCCCGTAGTCGAAGCCGGCCGCGCGGGCGTAGAGGGTGCCGCGCCACTCGTACATCACGGCGACGCCGATCAGGCGGCCGTCGCGGCGCGCGGTGAACACCACGGACCGGTCGTCCAGACAGGCCGCCTGGTCGGCGAAGGCGCGGTGGATCTCCTCGGCGGTGGTCGAGTGGCCGTACTTCGCCTGCAGGTTGGCCAGCAGCGGCACGGCCTCGTCCAGGCACTCGCCGAGCCGCTGCCGGCCCAGCTCGTACCCGGCGGCGAGGAAGCGGGCGTACTCGCCCTTGAGTCTGATCCTGCGGCGGCTGACCAGAGTGGCGCAGTAGCCGGCGAAGTCCAGCCCCCCGGTGTGCAGGGTGGCGTCGCCGCAGTCGAAGTCGACGGCGGCCCCGCGCCGGTGCAGGGCCGCCGCCGTGCGGTTCGTGGCGAACAGGAACAACGAGCCCGTCCGGGACGGGGGGCTGAGCCTGCCGCGGGCTTCCAGCAGCAGGTCGAGGACGGCGTCGTCGTACTCCGCCGCCCTCGGTATCCCGCAGCTGTACCCACGGTGCGAGCCCGCGACCCCCCACTCCCCGCCCGCGCCCATCTGCTCCAGGCGGGGCCGGCGGGCGTAGAACTTGTTGTGCTCCCGCTCGACCTCGTACAGCGGCAGCCCGCCGACCAGCCGGTCGCCCGCGTACGCGAGGAGGTACGTCACCGGCGCCCCGCTCTCGCGTTCCACCGCGCGCAGCCAGCCGTGGGACAGGTAGAAGCCCTCGGGTTCGGCGAGGGCGTCCCACTCCTCGGCGGCCACCTTGTCCAGGGTGGCCGCGGTTTCCAGTCGCAGACCGGTGGGGTGCATCGTGTCATCCGCCTCAGCTGTGCACGGGGTCGATCGGGGCGAGCAAGGGATCGCGGGGGCGCGTCACCGGTGCGCGCGCACCGCGTCCACCAGGACGCGCGCGGCGCGGACCACGTCCTCGCCGGAGCGGGCCAGCGCCAGCCGGACCTGGCGCACGCCGTCCTCGGGCCGGTCCCAGTGGAAGGGGCCGCACGGCAGGACGTGGGTGCCCCGCCGCACCATCTCGTCGTAGAGGGCGACGGCGTCCGGGCCGTCCTCGGGCAGCGTCACCCGGGCCACGCTGATCCGGGCGTCGGGGTCGGTGAGGGTCACCGGGCCGCCGTCGAGGACCTCGGCCAGGGCGCGCCGGTTGCGGGCGATCAGGTCGTGGAGTTCGGCGTAGCCGCCGCGCTCGGCGTCCTGGGCGAACCGGGTGAGCATCAGCAGCACGAGCGGGGACACGGACAGCAGGACGTCGCTGAAGTACTCCAGCAGCGGCAGGTCGGTGTGCTCGCCCCAGGCCAGGAAGCCCGCCTTCAGCTCCAGGGTGGGCCACAGCTTGCCGGTGTCCTCGATGACGACCCACTGCGCGCCCGACTCGTTCAGGATCGCGTAGGTGTCGTACTGCGCCCTCTTGTCCTGCGCGCGGAAGCACGTGTCCATCGCCAGCACGCGGCCGGTGCGGGCGCAGAAGGCGGCGAGGCGGCGCAGGCCGTCCTCGGCGAGCACCCAGCCCGTCGGGTTGTTGGGCGTGGTGACGAACACCGCGCCGACCTCGTCGGGGAGTTGGGGCTCGCCGCCCTCCAGCTCGGACTCGGTCAGGGGGAGCAGCGAGAGGCCGCGGCCCTTGAGGAGGTCCGGGATGTTGTCGAAGGTCGGGTGCACGAGGGCGATGGTCGCGGTGCGGTGCGCGAGGGCGCGGGCCGTGATGTCCATCGCGACGGACGAGGAGTAGCAGCTGACCAGCCGGCCGGTGCCGATGGGCGCCTGCCGCTGGCCGATGCCGTGCAGGAACGCCTGCTGCGCCTCGGCCTCGATCTCCTCGAAGACGCGCTTGTCGGCCTCGTCGAAGAGGACGGGCAGGCTGTCCACGATGGCGCGCTGCGAGGCCGTCAGCGGCATCCTCGGGTGCCCGTCGGACACGTTGAGGCCGCCGATCAGCGCGTCGGTCTCCATGGAGGTCAGGTTCCGCCGGTCCGGCTCGGTTCGGGGCCCTGCGGTGCCCCCGGTCGTCGTGGCCATCAGTGTTCCTCCCCCGTCTCGGCCGCCCGCGTCCGCCCGGAGCGCAGCGCGACCTGTCCCAGCAGTTCGAATGCGACCACGGACGCGGCGTGGCTGGTGATGTCCGCGTGGTCGTACGGCGGCGCGACCTCGACGATGTCCAGGCCCCGGTAGTTCAGCGGGCCCAAGGCCCTCAGGTAGCGCAGGGTCTGGTAGGAGGTCGGCCCGCCCACCTCGGGCGTACCGGTGCCCGGCGCGTACGCCGGGTCGATGAAGTCGATGTCGAAGGACAGCATGACGGGGCGGTCGCCGACCCGCTCGCGGACCCTGCGCCCGAACTCCTCGGGCGTGAGGTCCACCAGCTCGTCCCAGCCGATGACCTCGTAGCCGAGCGCCTTGCCCGAGTCGACGTCGTCGGGGTGCACGGAGCCGCGCATGCCGACCTGGATGCTGGTGTGGGGGTCGACCACCCCCTCCTCCACGCCGCGCCGGAACATCGTGCCGTGGAAGTGCTTGACGCCGTAGTAGTCGTCGAGGACGTCCCCGTGCGCGTCGAAGTGGATGACGCTCACCGGCCCGAGGTGGCGGGCCATGGCGCGCATCTCCGCCATGACCAGGCTGTGGTCGCCGCCGAGCAGCAGCGGCACGATGCCCCGTTCGTACAGCGGGGCGAGGAACTCCTCGAGGCGTTCCAGGGTCAGCTCGTGGTAGCCGGGGACGACGGGCGCGTCGCCCGCGTCGACCATCGACAGGGCGCGGGTGATGTCCACGCCCGTCGCCGGGTTGTGGTCGCGCAGCAGGATGCTGGCCGCGCGGATCGCCTCGGGGCCGAAGCGGGCCCCGGAGCGGTAGGAGACCGCCGAGTCGGTGGGCACGCCGACGACCGCCACGTCGACGCGGCCCTCGGCGGTCAGGGGGTCGTCCACCCAGGGCAGCCGCATGAAGGTGCGCGGGCCGGACGCGATGCGCGGTTTGGTCATGCTGTCCCGCGGGCGGTAGTGCTCGCTCACGCGTCGGCCTTCCGCAGCAGCCAGCCCACGCAGAAGCCGGTGGAGTCCATGGCGGGGTCGGTGGTGTCGTAGGCGTCGATCCGCAGCCCGCACTCGGTGAACAGCTTCTCCCACCACTGCCTGGTCTCCAGGCGCTGGCTGGTGAAGGGGTGCATCAGCAGATAGGCGTTGTAGTACGCCTGCGCCAGCGGCTGCGACATCGCCCTGCGGTCGGAGGACTTCAGGTCGATGTCGATGACGGCCAGGGTCAGGTCGGGCGACTCGGCGAAGAGCTTGGTGAGCATGCGGCGCACGCCCTCCTCGCCCTCCTGGCCCAGCACCTCGTGGATCACGAAGGCGTAGACGGCGAGGTCGGGTTTGTCCTCGGTGTTCTCGATCCACCGCACCGCGTCGACCTGCTCGATGGTCACCCGGTCCGCGGTGGGCTGGCCCGCCACCCAGGTGCGGGCGGCGGCCGCACCGTCGGCGTCGGGTTCGATGCCGACGGCCGTCATCCCCGGGTAGTCCGCGCACAGTTCGGTCAGGTAGACGCCGCTGCCGCAGCCGAGGTCCACCAGGCGCCGGTAGTCGCGGCCGTCCTCGGCGAGGAGCTTGCGCAGCAGCGGCAGCGAGTCGTGCATGCTGATGCCGCAGCTGCCGCTGCCGACGTAGCCGCCGCGCCGCGGGGCCGGCCCGGTGCCCTCGGCCAGGTGGTCGCCGAGCGCCAGGAAGGTCTGGCCGTAGCCGCCGACCATCATCTCGTACCAGGGGCGCGCCTCCTCGTAGGCGCGGGCGAGGTCGGTGAGGGTGAGCACGCCGTCCGCGGAGCGGTCGAGCAGACCGGCGGCGACCCAGTAGTCGGCCATCGCGGTCAGCCGCGCCCGGTCCAGCTTCCTGGCGGTGACCAGGGCGTCGACGGTGGTGCCTGCCTCGAACTCGTCCTGGAGGCCGGACTGCTGGAGGGTGAAGATCATGGTGCTGAGGACGTAACCCCTGAACGGCTCAAGGGCACGTACGAGGTGGGACTCGCGAATGGGCATGGGGTATCCAATCGGTGTCGGTGCGTACGCGGAACGGCGCCGGCCGCCCGGCGCCGCGGGTCAGCCGTCGAGGCCGTCCAGCACGGGGCTGTCGACGGAGCGTCCTGCTGCGAACAGGTCGTGGAACTTGGCCTGGAACGCCTCGGGCGGGCCGAGGAAGAGCCGCTCGTAGAGGACCTGGCGGGTGCCGAAGCGGTTCATGGTGAGGTCGGCGGCGGCACGCAGCAGCCGGCCGTGCGCCAGGCCGTCGACGCCGGCTCCGGCGAAGTAGGTCTGCATGAAGGTGTGGCCGGCCGACTCCGGGTCCTCGTCGGCGGTGACGGGGTGCATCACCAGGCCGCTGCTGGCGATCGCCTGGAGCAGCTCGACGGCGCGGGGGTAGAGCCGGGCGTTGAGCATCCCGGACGCGGCGAGGGGCACGGACTCGCAGACGTACTGGCCGAACTCGTCGGGCCGGGTGCCCGTCTCGGCGGAGACGACGAGGCCGCGCAACGTCTCGACGATGCCCGCGAGTTCGCCCAGCTGCTGGCGCACGAGCGGCTGCCGGTCGCGGCCGGCGGCCCGCGCGCAGCGGGCGGCCAGGTCGTACACGGTCTCCGCCTTCACCCAGGCGCGGACCGCGGACTGGTGCCAGGCGTAGGAGGTCATGCCGGTGCCGGGGCGCAGGTTGTTGGCCCTGGCCACGTCGCCGTGGATGAAGACGCGGTCCCAGGGGACGAGCACGTCGTCGAAGTGGCAGATCGCGTCCAGCTCGTCGAAGCGGCCCGCGAGCGGCCCGTCCCCGGCGGGGGCGGAGGCGTACGAGGGCCGGGAGTACAGGGTGAGTCCGGGCGTGGCCACCGGGACGGCGAAGCACAGCGCCTGGTCGGTCTCGGACTCGTCGAGCGGGCGGAAGGGGTAGATCACCAGGTCGTCGGCGAACGGGGACAGCGTCGCGAGCATCTTGGCGCCGCGCACGACCACGCCGTCGTCGGTGGTGCGTATCGCGCGCAGCGCCTGCACCTCGCCGTCGGCTCGTGGGCCGAGGTGGCGGTCGGCGGGCGGGTCGCTGATGGCGTGGGTGAGCAGGAGGTTGGCGGCGCGCGCGTGCTGCCAGTAGGCGCGGACGTTGTCGGCGTAGGGGCCGAAGTGGTCGGCGGCGCCGGCCCAGGCGGTGAGGACGGTGGCGACGAAGTCGGGGCTGCGGCCCATCAGTCCCCCGCTGAGCCGGGCGATCCGTGCGAAGGCCCGGCCGCGCTCGCGCACCTCCTCGGCCGAGTGGGCCAGGGAGTAGGCCAGGGGGTGCCCGTCCTCTCCGGTCAGCCCGCCGTCCGGGCGGTGCTCGTCGAGCAGGTCCGCGAGGAAGGCGGCCATGCCCTCGGTCCTCGGGTCGTGGGCCAGGTCGGCGACCGGTCGGCCCGCGAGGTACACCCGCCGGCCGTCGGCGAGACCGACCATGTAGGACTTGCCTGTCCGGCTTCCGTTCGGCGGTGCGGTGCTGGTGGCCATACGTTTCTCCAGGGTCCGGGAGGGTGGACGGGGAGGTGCGGGGCGTGCGGGCGCCGCGGGGAAACACCCCAGGGCAGGCGCCAAGGGCGGGGCGCCCGGGGTGAATCGCCGTACGGCGGGGCGCCTTGGGCCGGACGCCGTACGTCACGCGGCGCGGACCGGGCGCCCCACGTCACCCGGCGCGGGGCAGCCGTAGGCCGGGCACGGTCACGCGCCGCACCATGCCTCGGTGGCCGCCGTCCGCACGTCGGCGGCCAGGACGTCCGGGTCGTCGTGCCACAGCAGCACCGAGACGCCGAGCGCGCCCGAGGTGCCGGTGTGGGTGTGCCGCGCGGCCCGGCGGACGTGCACGAGGCGCTTGCTCGTCGTCTCGGGGGTGTGCCGGTGGCGCTCGCCGGGCATGACGGGGATCCACACCCAGGCGGCCTGCGTGCTTGTGGGGTGCGGCTCCTGGACGGGCAGGTCGGCCTGAAGGGCGAGGTTCGCCTCCTCCAGGTTCGTTCCCGCGTGCAGCCGCGCCAGTTCGGAGACCAGGGCGCCGGGGGCGCGGCCGGCGACCTCCACGACGACCAGCTCGTCCTCGCGGTCGACGGCGAACTCGGTGTGGACGACGAAGGCCCCCTCGGCGCCGAGGGCGGCCACCACGGCGCGGTTCAGCTCGTGCGCACGGCGCGCGAGTTCGCTGTCGGACGGGATGGTCCAGCCGCCGAGCCGGCGCCCGTCGGGCAGGTCGAGCAGCGGGCCGAGGTACGTGCCGGTCTGCACCGGGGTGGTCACGCCGTCGCGGACCAGGCTGTTGACGTGGTGGAAGGTGCCGTCGAGGAACTCCTCGATCTGCCACCCCCGCTCGCCCTGGTGCCCGGCGAGCCAGTTGCGCAGCTCCGGTTCCGTGTAGAGGACGGCGACGCCGCGGGAGTTGGCCTCCCGCCGGGGCTTGGCGACGGCGGGCAGCCCGATGGTCCCGGCGACGAGCGGCACGCCGGTCCCCGGGTCCGGCACCCCGTCGGTGAGGGCGAGGAAGCGCGGCACCCGCACGCCGGCCGCGGCGAGGCGCTCCTTCATCAGCACCTTGTCGATGTAGTGCGCGGGGTGGGCGGGGTGCCGGGCGGGCAGACCGAACGCGGCGCGCAGCTCGGCACAGGAGATGAGGCAGTACTCGTCGTTGGTGACGATCTGCACCGGCCGGTCCCCGGCGAGCCGCCGGATCTCCGTGGCCCATCTGTCGCGCGGCGCCCGGTGGACCACCGGGGTCCGGCCCGGCGCGTCCTCGCGCAGCACGGCGTCGGCCTCGGCGTCGGCGTCGGTGAGGACGACGATCTCCCAGCGCGCCGGGTCGAAGGTGGCCGCCGGGTCGGTGGTGAGGGGCTGTCGGGAGTGCAGGAGCACGGCCAGGGAGCGCGGGGTGACCGCTTCCGTCGGACGGTGGGCGGGGGAACTGGTCATGATCGGCCTGTCGTGTCGGCGCCGTCGCGGGTGGTGGGAGTGCGGGCGGCGGTCATCAGCGGCCCGGTGCCGCGCACGGCGGCGCGGGCATGTGCGTCGCGCGTCGGCGGTACGACGCCGGGGACGGGGGCGTCCGGGTCGGCCAGCGCCGCCCGGATGGCGGCGAAGTCGTCGGCGAACGCCGCGTCGCTGCCGCGGCTGCGCCACGCCACGTGCGGTGAGAGCCGTACGGTGGGCAGCCGCCGCAGCGGATGACCGTCCGGCAGCGGTTCCGGATCGGTGACGTCCAGGGTGGCGAACAGCCTTCCCCGGGCGCAGAGTTCGGTGAGCGCGTCCTGGTCGACGATGGCCGCGCGGGAGATGTTGACGAGGTGCAGGCCCGGCCGGGCACGGCCCAGCGCGACCCGGTCGAACAGGTGCCGGGTGCCGGCGGTCAGGGGCAGCGCCACCACGAGGTGGTCGGCGTCCAGGGCCCGGCCGAGGTCGGAGGTCTGCCGGAAGCGGCCGCCCGGCTCGGGACTGCGCCGCAGTACGGTCACGGACGCGCCGAGCGAGTCCAGGACGGCGGCGAGGCGCTGCCCCACGGCCCCCCATCCGGCGACGGTGACCTCGGCGCCCCACAGCCCGGCCCCGCCTCCGGTGCTGGCGCCGGCCGGCACCGGCGGGGCGTCCTGGGCCGGCGCCGAGCGGGTGTCCCGCTCCTGCCAGGGGGCCCCGCGCCGCCATTCATGGGTGAGGACGGCGTGCAGGGCGTACTCGGCGAGCGGCGCGGCATAGCAGCGCCAGCTGCGGGTGAGCAGGGTGTCGGCGGGCCAGTCGGCGAGGTCGATGAAGTCGGCGCCGGCGGACGTGAGATGGACCCAGGACCACCGGGCGGACCGGAGGACCGATGCGCGCCGGGCGGCGGACAGTTCGTGCGGGGCCATCAGCAGGATCCCGCCCCGCTCCGGGGCCTCCTGCCAGGGGCGGAGTCCGACCGAGGGGCCGAATGCCGATCGGAGACGTGGAAGGGAAAGCCGTAGGAGTTCCTCGGTGAGAGCCGTGTGCACCACCGGCCCGACGGTGCTTGCAGACGTGCAGTCGCCGTCGATGATTCCCCCTAAGCCTATGGACCTGTCAAGACGCACGAGCTTCGGTCGTTATCCCTTCGGAGTCAAGCATCCCCGTTCGGTCAAGGCAAGCAATTAATCCTAGGGCGATTCACAGGGAACTCCGCATTGGCCGCCATGGACCCGATGACGTTTCGGGCCATTGGTACATACCGGGGTCGTGTGACCTGGGTCACTGCGGTGCGTCGTCGGCGCCTGGTTAATATGAAGTTCTGTCGGGGGACGGTGCTCCTTTCCTCTGCGCTGGGTTTCCCTCCACCGAGGTGAAATCTCTGATGGGTTCCTCGCAATGAACCATGTCGAGCGGAAGGGGGTGCGCCTTGCCGGTCACGGTCGAGGTGCGTACCGTGCCGTCCCTGACGGGGATCGCGGCGGCCGAGTGGGACACCCTCGCCGCACCCGGGGGGCTGTACGCGTCGCACGCGTGGCTGGGCTCGGTCGAACGCGAGCCCGGCGCGAGCGTCGAGTACCTCCTCGCCCGCGCCCCCGACCGGCTCGCCTGCGCCCTCCCGGTGTACGACGTGACGGTCGAGCACAACCCCTACTATGCGCACCGGCGCCACCTCGATCTGCTGGGCCTGGACGGCAGTTGGGCCCTCGCCGGCGCCCGGCGCGGGTACCGGTACGAGCTGCCCGCCGCCCCGGACCCGGGCCCCGGGCTGGACGCGCTGCTCGCGGCGGCGCTGGCGCGGGCCGAGGAACGCGGCGAGCGTGGCCTGCTGTTCCCCTTCGCCACCAGCCGCACCGCCCGGCTGCTGTGGGAGCGCGGCGCGGCGGTCGCCCTGGACGGCGCCGACGCGGCGGTGTTCACCGGCGGCGCGCCCTTCGAGGAATACCTCCAGCAGCTCGGCAGTAAACGGAGGATTGCAATCCGCCACGAGTTCTCCACGTTTCACGCGGCCGGGTACGAACTGGGCCTCGAAAAACTGGAGGACTGCTACGCGGAGGCCGCGCCGCTGCTGGGACAGATCCAGCGGAAATACGGCCACGAGGCACATGACGACGGAATGCGGGATTATCTCGCCGGACAGGCCGAAGCGCTCGGAAAGTATTCCAGAGTCTTCACCGCCCGTCGCGCCGGACGGCTGGTCGGCTTCTCGCTGATGTATGAATTCGGTGAGACGCTGTACGCGCGCGCGGTCGGGTTCGACTACGCGGAGACCGGAAAAGCCTACGAATACTACGCGCTCTGTTACTACCTGCCCATCGAATACATGCACCGGCAGGGTCTGCGCGTGCTCCACCTCGGAATGGAGACGTACCAGGCGAAGCTGGCGCGCGGCGCCCGGCTCGGCCCGCTGTGGTCGGTCGCGCTGCCGGTGCCGTCGTCGCCCCTGCCCGGAAGACCCCTGGCGGACACCTCCGAGTGGCTGCACCGGTTCGGCCGGCGGGCGCTGCCGGAGGACGAGTGGCAGCAGCCCTGGGCCGCGCCGTGGGGGGCGTCCGAGGCCGGCGCGCCGGGCGCGCGGGAGGGGACGCGGTGACGCCGCCCGCCCTGGTCGTGGACGGCGTAGGCCGTGACTACGTCGACAGGAAGAAGGTCGTCACCGCCCTGTCGGAGGTGTCCTTCACGGTCGGCCGCGGCGAGACCGTCGGCCTGCTGGGCGTCAACGGCGCGGGGAAGACCACGCTGTTGCGCATCATCGCCACCCTGCTGACCGCGACCAGGGGCCGGGTCCTGGTCGACGGCGTCGACGTGGCGGCCGACCCGAGATCCGCCCGCACCCGTCTGTCGGTGGTCTTCGGCGGCGACCGCGGGCTCTACCCGCGGCTGTCCGCCCTCGACAACGCCATGCTGTTCGGCTCCCTGTCGGGCCTGCCGACCAGGTCCCTCTCCCGCACGGCGCGCGACGCGCTCGCCTCGGTGGGCCTGCTCGACGTGGCGGACCGCTCGGTCGGCGCGTTCAGCAAGGGCATGAAGCAGCGGCTGCACCTCGCGGTCGGGCTGATGGCCCGCCCGGCGCTGATGATGCTGGACGAGCCCACCGTGGGCCTGGACCCGCTGGAGACGGAACGTCTGCGCTCCGTCGTGGCCAAGCTGCCCGAGGAGGGCGTCGGCGTCCTGCTCACCAGCCACAACCTCCAGGACATCGAGCGGCTGGCGTCCCGTGTGGTGATCCTGCGCGGCGGCACCGTCAGCCACGACCTGCCGCTCACCGAGCTGCTGGAGCAGAGCGGCGCCGCGACGACCGTCGTCGTCCTGTCCGACGCGCCCTGCCCGGTGGACGCCGAGGCGGACGGCGGCCGGGGCATCCGGACCCTGTCCAGCGAGCGCGCCCCCGAAGAGGCGCTGTGGCGCACCGAGTTCGAGGTCGCCGCGTGGACCGCGGACTCCCTGCGCGAGCTGTCGAGACTGTGGCCGACCGGCACCATCAGGGACGTCCGGGTGCAACCGGTGGGCCTGGAGCAGGTGTTCAACCGGCTGGCCGGCCCGCGCACCGGGGAGGACCGATGACCCCGGGCCCCGGGCCGCGCGCCCGGCTGTCCGTGCTGCGGCACACCATGGTCTTCCAGCTCCGCCAGCAGCACATCCTCAGCGCCGTGATCCCCGGCTGTGTGGTGCCGGCGGCGCTGTGCCTGGCCACGCTGCTCGCCCGCGGCCCCCACTCCATGCTGACCGCGCGCCAGATCCAACTGGGCTGCGGTGTCCTGGCGTTGTGGAGCTGCGCGATCTGGCAGACCGGTCTGATCCTGCGCGAGGAGCTGGCGCAGGGCACCCTGCCGGGCATCCTCACCCGGCGAACCGGCCTCGGCACCGTGCTGTTCGGCAAGACGCTCGGCACGGCCCTGCGCTGCGCCCTGCTGATCGCGGTCACCATCGGCTGCGTCGGCCTGCTCACCGGCGAGCCGCTGCGCATCGCCCACCCGGGCGCCTTCGTCCTGGCCGCCCTCGCCACCTTCGGCTCGGCCCTGGTGCTGGGCGCGCTGCTCAGCTGCCTGTTCCTGCTGACGCCGGCCGCGATGCGCATCGCGGAGGCGCTGGTCTACCCCATGTCGCTGCTCGGCGGCATGATCGTACCGATCCGGCTGCTGCCCGTCTGGCTGCGGCACGTACCCGACGTGGTCTCGCTGCGCTGGGCCACCGAACTGCTCACCGCCGCCGCGGAGGGCCGCGCGCAGAGCGCCACCGCGTGGGCCTGCCTGTGCGCGACCACGGGCGGCTACGCGCTGCTGGCCCGCTGGGCGTTCCGCACGGTGCTGCACCGGGCGAGGGAGCGAGGCACCCTTGCGCTCGCCTGAACGCCTGCGCGGTCTGACGGTCGTCGCCGGGGCGGCCCGCCGCGACTACCTGGCCGTCTACGGGGTGAGGACCCTCATCGGCTCCACCGTGCCCCGGTCCGTGCTGCAACCCCTGTTCCTCGCCTACCTCGGCTATCTCGCGGGCGGCCTGCCGGGGCGGCGGTTCGCGATCGTCGGGGCCTGTGTGCACGTCCTGTCGCTCGCCGCGGTCGTCAAGGCCGCCGACAGCATGACCGAGGACGGCGCCGCGGGCACCCTGTACCGGGTCCGCATCAGCCGCCCCGGGCTGCCCCTCGTCCATCTGACCCGGTGCTGGGTCCACGTCGTGGAGGCGGTGGCCTCGGCACTGGTGGCGGTGGTCGGCGTGTGCGCCTTCTTCCAGGAGTGGCGGCTGATGGGCGCGCTGCTCCAGGGCTCCGGCCTGTTCGTGCTCACCGCGCTCAGCGCCACCGCCTTCGGCCTCGCCGTCGCCGCGCTCGCCGCCCTGCACCCGGCCTCCCCCGTCCTGACCAACCTCGCGGTGTACGCGCTGCTCGTGCTGTGCGGCATCATCGCGCCGACCGACCGGCTGGCCGCGCCCGTGCGCTGGGTGTCACAGCTGCTGCCCCTCACCCATGGCGCCGAGTCGCTGCGCGCCCTGGCCGACGGGCGGCCCTGGGCGGCGCAGGCGGCCCTGGAGGCGCTCGTCGGCGCCGCCTGGCTCGTCGCCGGACTGACGCTGCTGCACCGCAACGACCGCCGGGCGCGCCGCCTCGCCACGGACGCCGGCTGACCACCCGACTCCCCCGAGCCGAAACCCCGACTCCGCGAGCTGCTTCGACTCCCCCTCTCTCTCCCACCTCATCGCACCGGAAGGGAACGCGCATGGACGGCTCGACGGCCGATGCCAGCGGGGCAATCCTGCGAGGCCCGGACCGGGACCACCCGGCGCCGTCCGGCGTCCCCGGACTCGTCCGGGCCGTCTCCGCCGCCGCGCCGGACGCCGTGGCGCTCGTCGACGACGCGGGGACGGTCACGTACGCCGGACTGGAGGCCGCATCCGACGCCGTCGCCCGCCTCCTCGTCGGGGCCGGCGGCCGCCCGGGGGACGTCGTGGCCGTCTGCGTGCCGCGCGGGCGCGCCCTGGTGTTCGCGCTGCTCGGCGCGTTGAAGGCCGGCCTGCCCTATCTGCCGCTGGCCCCTGAGGATCCGCCGGAGCGGCGGCTCGGCATCCTGCGCCGCTCGGGGGCGGTCCTCGCGCTGGTCACTGGGGAGACGGCGGACAGCCTGGACGGGCACGAGGCTGCCACACGGGTGCTGCGCCTCGACCCGGGGGGCGAGGCGACCACCGCGGGGTGGGAACCCCTCGGGGACGTCGCCGACGACCACCCGGCCTACGTCCTGTTCACCTCCGGCTCCACCGGGGAGCCCAAGGGCGTCGTCGTGCCCTCGCGGGCCCTGTGCAACCGGCTGCTGTGGATGTGCGAGAGGTACGGCTTCGGCCCCGGGGACCGCGTCCTGCAGAAGACGCCCGCCACCTTCGACGTCTCCGGCTGGGAGCTGCTCGCCCCGCTGGTGTCCGGCGCGACCGAGGTGCTCATGCCGCCGGGCGCGCACCGCGATCCGGGCGAGGTCGTGGACTGGGTGACCCGGCACGCCGTGACCGTCTGCCACTTCGTGCCGTCGATGCTCGCGGAGTTCCTGCGCTGGCCGGGCGCGGACCGCTGCGTCTCGCTGCGCGCGGTCGTGTGCAGCGGGGAGGCGCTGACGCCGGGGCTCGTACGGCGGTTCCGGTCCGTCCTCGGCGCCGAGCTGCACAACCTGTACGGCCCGACCGAGGCGGCCATCGACGTCACGGCGTGGGAGTGCCCGCGGGACCCGGACACCGTGCTGATCGGCGGCCCGATCGACAACTGCACGCTGGTGGTCCTGGACGACCAGCTGCGCCCGGTGCCGGAAGGTGAGTCCGGTCAACTCGCCATCGGCGGGCTGCCGTTGGCACTCGGGTATCTGAACCGGCCCGACCTCACCGAGGCGGTGTTCGTGGCGGCGCCCGACTGGTGCCCGGTGCCCCGGCTCTACCTGACCGGTGATCTGGTGCGCCGGCGCGGGGACGCCCTCGAGTACCTGGGCCGCATGGACCACCAGGTGAAGATCCGCGGCCAGCGGGTGGAGCTGCGGGAGACCGAGGACGTGCTCCGCGAGCTTGACCCGGTGCGGGACGCCGCGGTGGTGGCCGCGCCGGGTCCGGACGGCGCGCCGACCGTCTGCGCCTTCGTCGTGCCGGTGCCGGGGGCCGAGGCCGACGACGCGCTGTGGCGCGGGCTGCGGGACCGGGTGGCCGCCGCGCTGCCCGAGGCGTTCGTGCCGGCGCTGTTCACCGCCGTCGAGTCGGTTCCGCTGACCGCCAGCGGGAAGCAGGACGCCAAGGCGCTGCGGGCGCTGGCCGAGGAGCGGCTGGCCGCCTCCGTCCCGGCCCGTCGGGCCGCCGACGAGCTGACCGGCTGCTGGGCGGAGGCCGTCGGTCACGTCCCCGGGGACGAGCACCGCGGCTTCCTCGACGCGGGCGGGCACAGCCTGGCCGCGGCCCGGCTCGCCGGGCGGATCCTCGGCCGGTGGGGGGTCCGGCTGCCGCTGTCGGTGTTCCTGCGGGACAACGTCTCGCTCGCCGGACTGCGCGACCTGCTGCCCGCGACCGTGCGCGTGCGCGCCCGTCCCCGCCGGCCGGACGGCGACGGCCCGGCCTCCCCCGAGCAGCGGCGGCTGTGGCTGTGGCAGCAGGTGTTTCCCGACTGCCCCGCGTACAACGTGGTGGGCGTGCTGCGGGTGCGCGGCGCGCTGGACCCGGACACCCTGCGTGCCGCGTGCGGCGACCTGATCGCCCGTCACGAGTCCTTGCGCACGGTCCTGGAGGACTCCGGAGGGCCGCGGCGACGCGTCCTGCCCCCGAGCGGGCCCGAGCTGTTCACCGAGCGCACGCTCGCGGTGGTCACCGACGAGGCGGTACGGGACTTCGTCGCCGAGATCGCCGACGTGCCCTTCCCGCCCGACCGGCTCCCCCGCCTCGCCGTGGGCCTGCTGCGGGACGGCGCGGGCACCGCGTCGCGGGTGGTGCTCAGCGTCGACCACCTGGTCTGCGACCAGCGCTCCCTGGACCTGCTCCAGCACGACCTGGCCGAGCTGTACGCGGCACGGTCGGCGGGAAGTGCCGCGCGGCTGCCGGCCCCCGTGGGGTTCGGCGAGGCGCTGGCGTCGGCGCCCGAGGAGTCGGAGGCCGGACGACGCGACGGCGACCTGGAGTTCTGGCGTACCTGGCTGGACGGCGTGCCCCAGCGGCTGGGGCTGCCGCACGCCCGGCCGCGCGCCGGGCTGCCGGACCACCGTGGCGCGCAGGCGCTGGCCGACCTCGACGTGGGGACCAGCCGCCGGCTGGACGAGGTCTGCCGGGCCGAGCGGGTCACCGTGGCCACCCTCGTCCTCGGCGCCTACGCGCGGGCCCTCACCGCCTGGACGGGGCGGCGCAGCGTGCTCGTGGGCGTGCCCATGTCGGGGCGCGAGACGGAGGAGCAGCACGAGGCGGTCGGCTTCTTCATGCGCACCGTGCCCGTGCGCGTGGACGTGCCCGAGGGCGCCGGCACGCGCGAGGTGCTGGGGCCGGTGGCGGAGGCGGTGCTCACGGCGGCGGAGCACATGGCGGTGACCTTCGACGAGATCGTGGCGGCGGTCGGCGCCGAGCGCTCCCCGCACGAGAACCCGTTGTTCCAGGCGTGGTTCAACGATCTGACACAGGCCGCCGCGCCCAGCGCCTTCGGCGGCCACCAGGCCGTTCCCGAGGACCCCGAGACCCGCTGGTCCCTGTTCGACCTCGGGCTCTATCTGTCCCGGCGGCCCGACGGGGGCTACCGGCTGCGGCTGGTCCACGCGGCGGACCTCTGGGACGCGGGTACCGCGGCGGACTTCCTGCGGGCCTGCCGGGAGGCCCTCGTGTCGGTGCTCGGCGATCCGGCGGAGCCGGCGGTCCCGCCGTCACCCGAACCGCGCCGCACGTGCGCCGACGTGGTCCGCGCCGTGCTGGAGCAGGCCGAGCGGGGACCGGAGCGGCCCGCGCTGGTCGGCGCGGACGACACGGTCACGTACGCCGAACTGGCCGCCTGGGTGCGCCGGATCGGCTCCCTGGTGGATGAGCGGACCGAGCCGGGCCGGACCGTCGCGGTGCTGGCCCGCCGTACCGCGGGGCTCGCCGCGGCGCTGCTCGGCGCCTGGTACGCCGGGCGGCCGGTGCTGCTCGTGGACGCCGAGGCCCCGGCGCCGTGGCGCCGGGAGGTGCTCGGCGCGGCCGACGTCGCCCTGGTGCTGGGGACCGGTCCGCAGACGGTGCCCGGGGTGCCGTACGAGAGCGTCGACCGGTCGGCGCCCGGGGAGCGGCACGGTCTCCCGGCGCCGGGGGAACCGGACGCCGGGCAGCGGGAGTTCGGCCCCGACGCGCCCGGTCACCTCATCGTCACCTCCGGGACCTCGGGGAGCCCGGCGCTCGTGGTGCTGCCCGCCGACGCGCTGCCCGAGCCGCTGGACTGGTACGCGGCCGAGCTGGGCCTGGGGGCCGACGACGTCTTCTGCCTGACGACACCGCCCGCCCACGACCCCGTACTGCGCACCCTGCTGCTGCCGCTGACCCTCGGCGCCCGGGTCCGCCTGCCCGGCCCCGGTCAGGCGGAACGGCCCGACCTGCACCTGGAGTTGCTGGCGGAGTCCGGGGCGACCGTGCTGCACCTCACGCCCTCGCAGGCGGGCATCCTCGCCGCCGTCCGCGCCGACCGCGTCCTGCCCTCGGTGCGGGCCGTGGTCTTCCACGGCGAGCCCCTGCACGACACCCGCGCCGAGGAGGCCGCCCGGCTCGCCCCCGGTGCCGCGCTGTACAACCTCTACGGCACCACCGAGACCCCCCAGGCGAGCAGCCTGCACCACTGGGCCCGGCCGGACGAACCGCGTGCCACCGTGCCGATCGGACGGGGCACCCCGTACCGCCGCCTGGAGATCGTCACGGCGGCGGGGCGCCCGGCGCTCACCGGGGAGACGGGCGAACTCACCGTGGTGGGACGCGGGTTGTCCACCGGCTACCTGAACGCGCCCGGCCGGCGCGCGAGTACGGCCCTCACCGAAGGTGTGCGCCGCTATCCGACCGGCGACCTGGCCCGCCGCGACCGGCACGGTGCCGTCACCCTGGTGGGCCGCGCCGACCGGCAGGTCTCCCTCGGCGGCTACCGGGTCGAACTGGACGCGGTGGAAAGCGCCGTGTCCCGGCTGCCCGGCGTCGAGAACTGTGCCGTGGCCACCGACCCGGACCACCCCGGCAGCCTGCTCGCCTGGGTCGCCGGCACCGGTCTCGGCAGCACCGACGAACTGGCCGCCGAACTGGCCCGGACCCTGCCCCGCTGGCAGCAGCCCGCACACTGGATACGGCTGCCGGACCTGCCGCTGAACCGCAACGGCAAGGCCGACGTCCCGGCGCTGCTGCGGCAGTTGGGCGACCGACGCGGCGAACGCCCCACCGGTGCGGCCGACCGCCCGGCCGTCGGCGACCTCGCCCGGCTGATCACCGAACGCGCCCGGGAGCTGTGCCCGCCCGGTGCCCGTCTCACCCCCGACACCGTCTACTTCGACGCGGGCATGGTGTCGATGAACCTGCTCCAGCTGTACCACCGGCTGGTCTCGGCGGACGGGCTCGGGCTCACCCTGGCGGACGTCTTCCGCTTCCCCACGCCCCGCGCCCTCGCCGCACACCTCGGCACGGGCGCTCCCGCCGCCCCGGCCGTCCCCACGCCACGCCGCGAAGCGACGCCGCACTCGGCGGCCGACGAGCGCGACGCCCGCCGCGCGGTCCGCACCGCTCTGCGCCGAGGGCGCCAGAGCAGGCGCTGACCCCACGGCCCCCCTACCCCAGCGAGAAAGGCACCGGAGCAGTGAGCACTGACGCCATCGCGGTCATCGGACTGTCCGTGCGGGCCCCCGACGCGGCCGACGCCGACGAGTTCTGGCGCAACCTCCTGGCGGGACGCAACAGCATCCACCGGCTCAGCGACGATCAACTGCTGGCCGCGGGCGAGGACCCGGAGCTGATCAAGGACCCGCACTACATCCCCGCCCGCCCCCTCCTGGACGACGTGGGCGGGTTCGACAACACCTTCTTCGGGATCTCCCCGCGCGAGAGCGAGCTGCGCAACCCGCAGCACCGCCTCTTCCTCGAACTGTGCTCGACCGCACTCCAGCACGCCGGGTACGAACCCTCCCGCTACGACGGCGAGATCGGTGTCTACGGCGGCTGCGCCAGCGACACCTACGTGGACGACCACATCCGCGCCGACCCCGAACTCATCGCCCAGGTCGGCGACATGGTCGCGCTGGTCTCCAACAACATCGACTACCTGGCCACGTACACGTCCTACCGGCTCGGCCTCGACGGCCCCAGTCTGAACGTGCGCACCGCCTGCTCCACCTCCCTGGTCGCCACCCACCTGGCCTGCCAGGCGCTACGGCTCGGCGACTGCGACATGGCGCTGGCGGGCGGCGTGGAGATCGAGACGCCGTACGGCCGCGGCTACCGCCATGTGGCCGGCGGCATCGACTCCGCCGACGGGTACTGCCGGCCGCTCGACTCCGAGGCGAGCGGCACGGTCTTCGGCAGCGGCGGCGGTGTGGTGGTCCTCAAGCGGCTCGCCGACGCGCTCGCCGACGGGGACCCGGTCTACGCCGTGATCAGGGGCTCCGCGGTCAACAACGACGGTGCCGCGCGCCCCGGTTTCACCGCGCCGAGCTCCGAGGGGCAGAGCCGCGTCATCGCGGAGGCCCTGGCCGTCGCCGACGTGGACCCGGACACCGTGTCGTACGTCGAACTGCACGGCACCGGAACCCAGATGGGCGACCCCGTCGAGGTGCACGGGCTGCACCAGGCCATGCTCGCGGTCGCCACCGGCGATCTGCGGCCGGGCAGCTGCGCGATCGGCTCGGTGAAGTCGAACCTGGGCCACCTCGGCCCGGCCTCCGGCATCGTCGGCCTGATCAAGACGGTGCTGGCGCTGCACCGCGAGAGCATCCCGCCCACCATCAACGTGCGGGTACCCAATCCACAACTTCGCCTGGAGCAGACCCCGTTCAAGATCGCGGACGCCGTGCTGCCCTGGCCGCGCACGGCGGGCGCCCCGCGCCGCGCGGGCGTCAGCTCCTTCGGCTTCGGCGGCACCAACGCCCATGTGGTCCTGGAGGAGGCCCCGAACCCGGCCCCGGTGCCCGAGCGTCCCGAACGTACCGAGCTGCTGGTGTGGAGCGGCACGGACCGGGAGGCCGAGGGCGCGGTGCGCGCCCGGCTCGCCACGTCCCTGGCCGCGCTGCCGGACACGGCCGCGGCCGACGTCGCCCTCACCGCGCAGACGGGACGCCGGGCGCTGCCCGCGCGCGCCGCGCTGGCCTTCACCCGCCCGGCCGAGGCGGCCCGGCTCCTCGCCGACCCGGACACGGCGCCCACGGCCATGTCGGACGGCACGCGCCGCCGCCTGGTGTTCGCCCTCCCGGGGCAGGGCTCGCAGCATCCGCGGGCCGCGGCGGGCCTCGCCGCCCACCTGCCCGACTTCGACGCCCGGGTGCGCGAGTGCCTCGCGCTGTTCTCCGACGCCCTCGGCACCGACCTGACGAAGATGTGGCAGGAGGAGACCGATCCCGCGGCCGTGGCCCGGACCGTGCACGCCCAACCGCTGCTGTTCAGTGTGGAGTTCGCCCTCGCCCGGTCCCTCGGTCTGCTCGGCGTGGAACCCGCCGCGCTCGTCGGGCACAGCGTGGGCGAGGTCGTGGCCGCCACGCTGGCCGGGGTCGTGCCGCTCGCCGACGCGGTGCGGTTCGTCGCCCGCCGGGCGGAGCTGATGCAGGGCATGCCGCCCGGCCGGATGCTCGCCGTGGCCGCCGCCGAGGACCTGGTGCGCGACCTGCTGGTCCCCGAGGTCGCGGTGTCCGCGGTCAACGGCCCCGGACAGGTGGTGGTCGGGGGCCCGGCCGAGGCCGTCGAGGCATTCCGGGAGATCCTCGCCGGGCGCGGGGTACAGGGCAGGCTGCTGTCCACCTCGCACGCCTTCCACACCCCGATGATGGCCCCGGCGGTGGCGGAGCTGACCGACCTGCTGGCGGGCTGCGCGCTGCGCGCCCCGGAGATACCGGTGATCTCCGCCGCCACCGGTCGGCCCCTCGATGACGCGCAGGCCACCTCGCCGCGCTTCTGGGCCGAACAGCTGGTGGAACCGGTGCTGTTCGGGCACGCCCTGGACACGCTGGCGGGACAGGACCCGGCCCGCGTCCTGGAAGTGGGCCCGGGACAGGCCCTGTCCAGCCTGATCCGCCGCCACCCCGGGCTGCGCGACGCGGGTCACCGGGCCGTGGGCTGCCTGCCCCGGCCCCGTGACGCGGCCGACGGCGACTGGCCCGCGTTCCTGGAGGCGCTGGCCCACGCCTGGTGCGACGGGGCGGACGTGGAGTGGGAGGCGCTGCCGCGCCCGCGGGACACGCGACGGGTGGCGCTGCCCGCGTATCCGTACCGGCGAAGGGAGTTCTGGCTGCCGTACGCAGCGGGGGGACGCCCGGCGCCGGCGGTCGGGGGACCCGCCACGCCGACGGCCGAGGACGCGCGAAGGGCCGTACCGGAACCGCCCCGCCAGGACTCGACGGCGCCCGGCCCCCGGGACTCGACGGCTCCCGCGCGTCCCGTCCTCGCCCTGCCCGGCTGGCGCCCCGACCGCCATGTACCGGCCGCGGCGCGCCGCACCCCGGGCAGCCGCGGGCACGCCGTGGTGCTCACTCCCGCCGACCCGGACGCCGCCCGGGAACTGCTGACCGCCGTCCAGCTCGCGGGCTACCGGACCCTCCCGGTCGCCGAGGGCGGCGCGTACGAGGCCGCCGACTACCGGGGCACGGTACGGCGCGGACACCCCGACGACGTCACCGCCTACCTGGACCATCTGGCCCGACGCGGCGTGGACGTACGCCTGTTGGTGCACGGCCGCGCCTTCGCCGAGCCGCTCCCGGACGTTCCCGAGGCGCTGCACGAGGCCCTGTGGTCCCTCGTGGAGCTGTTCCAGGCGGGCGCCGGACGCCGGGACGCGGACAACCGCCCGCTGCCCCTCGCGGTCGTCATCCGCTCCGCGGTGGACGTGACCGGCGCCGAGGGGCTGAGCCCGGCCCACGCCGCCGCGTGCGCCCTGGCGCGGTCCGCGGCGCTGGAGGCGGGCGCGGGGCAGGTGCGGCTGATCGACGTCGGCAACGTACCGACCGCGGTGCTCGCCGCCGAACTCGCCGCGCCCGCCTCCCCCGACGCGGCCGTGGCCCTGCGCGGCGCCCGCCGCTGGCTGCCGGACCGCACCGAGTACACGGCCGACGGACCGGTCGGCACCCTGCTGGAGGAGCGCGGCGTCTACGTCGTCACCGGCGGACTCGGCGCCATCGGTCTCGCGGTGGCCCAGGCGCTCGCCCACACCGGGCTGCGCCCGCGCCTCGCCCTGCTGGGCCGCAGGGCCGACCGGCCCGAGGAGTACGAGCGGATCGCCCCGGCGCTCGCCGCCATGGAGGCGGCCGGCGCCGAGGTCACCCTGCACGCGGCCGACGTCTGCGACGCGGAGGCCGTGCGCGGCGTCTTCGACCGGCTGCGCGCGCGCCACGGCGCCGTGCACGGCGTCCTGCACACCGCGGGCGTCGCGGGCGGCGGGCTGCTGCGCACCCGGTCCCGGGCGGACATGGAGGCGGTCCTCGCCGCCAAGGTGACCGGCACCCTGGTGCTGCGGGAGATCGTCGCCGACACGCCCGGCGTCCGGTTCCTCACGCTGTTCTCCAGCCGGGCCGCCCTCAACGGCCTTCTGGGCAGCGCGGATTACGCGGCGGGCAACGCCTTCATGGACGCGGTCGCGCTCGGTGCGCCGCCCGGCGCCCCGGTGACCGTGAGCGTCAACTGGCCCGCCTGGCACGGCGTCGGAATGGCCGGCACCGCCCCGGACCACCCGGCGGAGGACGACGCGGCGCACTGGAGCACCGTCCTCGCCCCCGGCGACTGGCTCGTGGCCGAACACCGCCTCCAGGGCCGGGCGTTGCTGCCCGGGGCCGCCTACTTCGACCTCCTGGTGCGGGCCGTGCGGGAGGTGGGCGGCGCGGACGATCTCGACCCCGTCGTCATCGAGGACCTCATGCTGTCCGAGCCGCTGTTCGTCCCGGAGCCGACGGAGGTCACCGTCACCCTGGCGGAGACGGCCGAGGGCGACTGGCAGGCGACGGTCCGGGCCGCGGCCGGCGGGGCACCGGCGACCGTGCACGCACGGGCCCGGGTCCGCGTGGACCGCTCCCTGACCGCCGACCGGCCGACCGTCGACGCGGCCGCGCTCGGCCGGGGCTGGCCGGCCGTCACGCCCGGGGCGCCCGAGGGCGCGGCCACGGAGTTCGTCTTCGGGGAGCGGTTCGGCTGCGTCCGCGCGGCGTTCCGGGAGACCGACGTGACGGTGGGCCGCCTGGAACTGGCCCCCGAACACCTCGCCGACCTCGACACCCACCCCGTCCACCCGGTCCTGCTCGACCGGGCGCTGGCGCTGAACCTGCCGGCCGGCGACTTCGTGCCGTTCACCTGCCGCCGGGCGGTCGTCCACGGCGAGGTTCCCGGGCAGGTGACGGCCCGTATGGTGCGCCGCCCGGAGCGGACCGGCCGCTCCACCGTGGACGCCGAGCTGTACGACGACCTGGGCCGGGCGGTCGTCACGGTGAGCGGGTACACCAAGATCGCGCTCGGCGGCGAGTCGGCGGTCGCCCGTGCGGAGCGTGCGGCCCCGCAGGAGCCGCCGATCGGGCTGACCTCGGGGATCACGCCGGACGAGGGCATCGACGCGCTGATGCGGCTGCTGACCGAGCACGTCCCGGCGCAGGTGGCGGTGGTGCCGGCGGAGGAGTGGGCACCGGCTCCCCCGGTCCGGGAGACCGTCGCTGCCGCGCCCGTGCGTCCCGAACAGCCGGCCGTCCGTGAGGAGGTGCGGGCGCCCGGCGAGCCGCGGCCGGCCCCCGAGCCCGACGACCCCGGCCCCGCACCCGACGACCCCGGCTCCGACGACCCCGTCTCCGCCGTCGTACGCCTCCTCGGCGAGACCCTCGGCGCGGGCGAGATCAAGCCCGACGACGACTTCTTCGCCCTGGGCGGCGACTCGCTCACCGCGGTCCAGCTGGCGTCCCGGCTCCAGGACCGGTTCCGGGTGTCCGTGAGCGTCGCCGACCTCTTCGACGCCCCCACCCCGGCGGCGCTCGCCGAGGTCGTCGTGGCCCGACAGCGGGAGGCCGGAGCATGAGCGCGGCGGGAAGCGGGAGCACGGGCACGGTGGCGAGCGGGACCGCGGCGACGCCGTACGGCGAGCACGCGCGGGCCGTGGGCGCCGGATCGGCGTGGCGGGCCTCGCTCGGGCAGGAGCGGCACTGGGCGTACCAGGCGCGGTTCCCGGAGTCGGCCGCGTTCAACGTGCCGATCGCGGTGCTGCTGCGCGGCCCGGTGGACCTCGACACGCTG
This sequence comes from Streptomyces hygroscopicus subsp. hygroscopicus, assembly GCF_030269125.1. Taxonomy (GTDB): domain Bacteria; phylum Actinomycetota; class Actinomycetes; order Streptomycetales; family Streptomycetaceae; genus Streptomyces; species Streptomyces hygroscopicus_C. The sequence continues at coordinate 610,875 of NZ_BSSM01000001.1, forward strand.
GAGCGGGCGCTGCGGGCGGTGGTGAGCCGGCACGAGTCCCTGCGGGCCTCCTTCGGGGAGTCGGCGGGACGGCTCACCGCCCGGCTGCACGACCCCGGGGACATCCCCGTCCTCCGCCACGACCTGCGCCCCCTGGCCGAGGCCGAACGGATCAGGTCGCTGCGGGAGATCGGCTCGCAGGAGGCCGCGCGCCCCTTCGACCTGCGGACGGAACCCACCACCCGGGCCCACCTGGTGAGCCTCGCGGCGGAGGAGACCGTGGTGGTCGTGAACTTCCACCACATCGCCTTCGACGGCTGGTCCTCGCCCGTCTTCTTCGAGGACCTGGCGGACCGGTACGGCGCGCTGCTCGCCGGGGCGCCCGGCGGCCCGGTCCCCGCCCACCGGTACGTCGACTTCGCGGTGTGGCAGCGCCGCCGGATCGCCCGCGGCCGCCACGACGCCCAGCTCGACCACTGGCGCCAGGTGCTGGCCGACCCGCCCCCGCCGCTGCCCTGGCCCCCCGACGGCCGGGATCCCGGGGCTCCCTGGTGGGCCGGTGACATGGCCTGGCTCGGGCTGCCGCAGAGCCTGGTCCAGGACGCCCAGCAGGCGGCGCGCGCCTGCGGCACGTCCTTCTTCGTGCTCGGGCTCGCCGTCTACCAGCTGGCGCTGCGGCGACTGACCGGGTGCGACCACCTGGCCGTCGGCACTCCCTTCGCGGGCCGCACCGACCCGCGCTGGGCGGACGTGGTCGGCTTCTTCGTGAACACGCTGGTGATGCCGTACGTCTTCCGGCCCGACGTGCCCGTGGGCCGGCTGGTGGAGGACACGCACCGCCTGGTCATGGCGGCCCACGAGAACCAGGACCTCCCCTACGGCGTCCTGCTCGACGAACTGGCGCCGCCGGTCGAGCCGGAGCGCACGCCGTACTTCCAGACCATGTTCATCCTCCAGAACACCCCGTCCCCCACCCGGAGTTTCGGGTCCGGGACCCTCGCCACGAACAAGCTGGTGACCGGCTCCGCGCGCTACGACGTCACCTTCTCCCTGGGCCGCAGGCACGGCGAGCTGGCCCTGGAACTGGAGAACCGGCCGCGGCTCGTCGGGCAGGACACGGCGATCGAGCTGGCCCGCGCCTTCTTCGGCCTGCTGGCGGCCGCGACCGCTGACCTCACCACGCCGGTCGGCGCGCTGGAGCCCGCGCCGGTGCCGCTGTCGGTCCGGCGCAGGGGGGACCTGGAGCCCGGGATCGACGGGCTGTTCCGCGGCATGATCGGGGACTGGAGGCCGGCGGCATGACCGAGGGGTCCGCGGGGCGGGGCACGGGCCGGGGCACGACCTGGTGGCGGACTGTACGATGAGCAGCTGATCATCTGAACGAGGGTCATCCGGCGCGGTCCGCCCCGCGCCGGCCGGACCCCGTGACACGGTGCTGGCACACGAGCGGGAAGGCGCGGGAATGGGTGACCTCTTTCTCGTCCGGCACGGTGAGACCGAGTGGTCGCGGTCCGGACGGCACACCGGCTGGACCGACGTGCCGCTGACCGAACACGGCCGGGAGGAGGCGCGCCGGCTGGTGCCGCTGATCCGCTCGCACCGCATCGGCGCCGCCTTCGTCAGCCCCCTGCAACGGGCCCGGGAGACCGCCGAGCTGATCGGTATCCCTGACGCCCGGGTCGACGCCGACCTGCGTGAATGGGACTACGGCGGCTACGAGGGCATCACCACGCCGGAGATCCAGCGCACCCGCCCGGGGTGGTTCCTGTTCACCGACGGCGTCGCCCCGGGGCCGCCCGGCCACCCCGGCGAGTCACCGGAACAGGTCGGCGAGCGTGCCGACCGCATGCTGGCCAAGGTCGACGCGGCCCTCGCCAACACGGAGGGCGTCGTGGTCCTCGTCGCCCACGGCCACTTCCTCCGCGTCCTCACCGCCCGCCGCCTCGGCCTGTCCGCCCGCCACGGCGCCCTCTTCCAACTGGCCACGGGCACGCTGTGCCGCCTGGGCACGGAGCATGCGCGGCCGGTGATCGCGGGCTGGAACATCCGGCCGAGCTGAGGGGACGGGGCGGGGCGCCCCGGCGGTACGACCGGCCCGACCCGGCGGTACGACGGTCGGTGCCCCGCCGCACGACGGTCCGCGCCCGCGGGTGCGGCCGTGCCGGACGGGCGGTACGACACGCGCGCCGGCCCGGCCACCCGCGCTTCCCCTCTCCCCGCGTCGGGCCCCGCTGTCGGACCCCACCCGTACTCTTCCCTCAAGCCGTCCGACCGGCGCCCGTACCAGCCGCCGCACCGCCCCGGAGGGGAGCCGCACCGTGAGCCGGGAACCGACCGCCGCCCAGCGGCGCGTGATCGACGCCGCCGATCCGGTCACCGGCCGGCTGCGCGGCACGGAGGCGCAGCTCACCGCGCTGGTGCGCGGGGGCCTCGCGTTCCGGCACCCGCGCCCGCCGCACGACCACTTCCTGACCCCGGCGGGCCGGCGCCTGCGGGAGGCGCCGGCCGGGGCACCGGAACGGCCGACGCCCTCCACGGGGGTGTTCGCGGCGCGCGTCGGCGGAGCCGGGGAGGAGGTCCCGCCCTCGGCCGCCGTACGCCTGCGCGAGGTGCGCGACGCCTGGCAGGGCCTGCTGGAGCTGCGCCGGATGACCAACCCCGACGGCGCGGTGGACCGTCCGTGCGCCTGGGAGCGCGGCCATCTGGTCCGGGCCGCCGCCCTCGCCCTGGAGGCAGCCGGGCACCACCCGAGGACGGCGGGCGCGGACGGTTACCGGGTCCGCGCGACCCCGCAGCCGGAGGCCGTCGCCGTGTACGCACCGGACGCGGCGGCCCGGTCCGCCTGCGCGGCCACGCTGGAGCGGGCCGGCTGGCAGGCGGGCGAGTACACCGAGCCACGGACCCAGGTCCGCTACCTGCTGGCCTCCCCCCGCCGCGCCTGACCCGTGGCCGCCCCGCCGACCGCGCGTGGAAGGATCACCGGCAGGCGGCGCAGCCGTACCGGAGCAAGAGGGGAATGCCGTGAGCGAACCGTTTTCCGTCCGCGTCACCGTCCGCGGTTACGAGACCGATGTGCAGGGCCACCTGAACCAGGCCGTGTACCTCAACTACGCCGAGCACGCCCGCTGGGCCCTCCTCCAGGCCGCCGGTGTGAGCCAGACCGGCCTGGTGCGCACCGGCGTGGGACCGGTGGTCCTGGAGACGACGATCCGCTACCTGCGCGAACTGCTCGCGGGCGACGAGGTGGACGTGACCTGCGCCTTCGAGTGGTCCGGCGGCAAGACCTTCACGGTCCGCCAGGAGATCCGCAGGGCCGACGGCACCCTCGCCGCGCAACTCAAGGGCGTGGGCGGCCTGTTGGACCTCAAGGAACGCAAGCTGGTCGCCGACCCGGCCAAGGTCTTCGAGGAACTCTCCACCGACCCGGCCCTGTTCGGTCTGTGAGGAACGGGCGGGGCGCCGCCGTCCGCCAGGACCTGTCCGGCCGGTCGGGGCCGTCCTCCGGGGCCGCGGAACCCGCTCACTCGTCGCGCGCAACCGGGGGCGCAGGCGGACGGGGCGGGCGTAGGCGCCGTCGTGGCGGACGAGCGCGGGACTGTGGCGGCGCACGCCGCCCGCCAGGACCTCGCCGACGACCAGGAGGTGGTCTCCGGCCCGGTGCCGTGTGGCGACGCGGGCGCCGAGCCAGGCCGGGGCGTCGCACAGGACGGGCAGCCCGTCGTGCAGTTCGAGGCGCGCTCCGGCGAACCGGTCTCCGCCGCTGCGGGCGAACCGGTCCGCCAGGTCCGCGTCGGCGACGCCCAGCAGGTGGACGGCGAACCGGTCCGCCCGTCGGACGGCGTCCGCGGCCGAGGAGTCGCGCGCCACGCAGAAGGACACGAGGGCGGGGCTGAGGGAGACCGAGGTGAAGGAGGTGGCCGTGAAGCCGGCCGGCCCCGGCACCGTGATGACGGTGACTCCGGCGGCGTGCCTGCGCAGGGTGCGGCGCAGCAGGGCGGCCTGGCCCGGTTCTCCGGTCGGTCGGGACGGCGCGCCGGTCGGGGGCATGGGGCTTCTTCCTTCGCTCGACGGGGGTGTCGGGGACGGGCCCCCGCGCGGGACGGGTGTCCTCGCGCGGGGGCACCGGCCCATCGGGTGCCGGCCGCCGCTTCGCGGTCGACACCCCGCCCGCACCGTGCTCCGGTCACGGAGGGCGGCGGTGCGGGGGGGGGCGGGGCTGGTCCGCGGCCTCTACGCGGCGGACGGCGGGAGCCGGTCGGCGAGGAGGCGGGTGAGCATCTCCCGCAGCTGCCGCGTCTCGTGCGGCGGCAGGGGCAGCAGCGGCGGCCGCGGCGGCCCGGCCGGGCGGTTCTGGATCTCCAGACCCGCCTTGACGGCTCGGGGCAGGCCGTGGTGGACGATGAACCGCAGGAACGGCAGCAGCTCGTCCAGGAGCCGGTCCGCGTGGTCGTCCTGTCCGCGGGTGACCGCGCGGTGGAGTTCCAGCACCCACTGCGGCACGAGGCAGGGGGCGGCCGTGCACCAGCCCGCCGCCCCGGCACGGAAGGCGTCCAGGGCGACCGGGTTGTTGCCGTTGTAGACCGAAAGCTCCCCGTCGGACAGCTCCCGCAGGGCGCGGAAGCGCGAGACCTCGCCCGAACTCTCCTTGACCATGGTGAGGTTGGGGATCTTCCGGGCGAGCGCGACCACGGTCTCCGGGCGCAGGTCCACGCCGCTGGTGCCGGGGTTGTTGTAGAGCATCATCGGCAGGTCTGTGGCACGGGCCACCGCGCTGTAGTGCTCGACGAGTTCGGCCTCGGTCAGCTTCCAGTACACCAGGGGCAGCACCATGATCGCGGTGGCGCCGTGGCGGGCGGCCACACGGGCGCGGCGGACCGTGCCCTCGGTGCTCCAGTGCGAGACGCCGACGAGGGTCGGCACCCGCCCGGCGACCGTGTCCAGCGTGGTCTCGCAGACCGCGTCCCATTCCCTCTCGGTCAGGTAGGCACTCTCTCCGGTGCTGCCGAGGGGGGCGACGGCGTGACTGCCGGCGTCGACGAGGTCGCCGGTCAGGGTCCGCAGCGCGGACAGGTCGACCTCGCCGGTGACGGCGTCGAACGGGGTGACCGGGTAGGAGATGATCCCCTTGAGCGGCGGTGTCGTCATCACAGGTCCACCTGTCCCGTCAGACAGTCGGGGTGGTTGCGCAGGGCCTTGCGCGCGTAGTAGGCGAAGTTCGCCCGGCTGCGCCGGTCGGTGGAGGTCCAGTCGTGGGCCTCGCGGGCCAGGGCCGGGTCCAGGGGCTGGATGGTCCCCGCCGCCATCGCCAGCAGCTGGAGGCGGGCCGCTCGCTCGATCAGCAGCGCCAGGGTGCACGCCTCCTCGATCGTGCGGCCCGTCACCAGCTGGCCGTGGTGGGCCAGCAGGATGGCCCGCTTGTCACCGAGCGCGGCCGAGATGATCTCGCCCTCCTCGTTGCCCACCGGCACACCCGGCCAGTCCTTCAGGAACGCGCAGTCGTCGTACAGCGGGGTCGTGTCCATCTGGGAGACCACCAGCGGCACTTCCAGCATGGCGAGCGCGGCCGTGTGCAGCGAGTGCGTGTGGATGATGCAGTTGACGTCCTCGCGCGCCCGGTAGATCCAGGAGTGGAAGCGGTTGGCGGGGTTGGGCATTCCCTCCCCCTCCAGGACGTCCAGATCCTCGTTCACCAGCAGGAGGTTGTCCTCGGTGATCTCGTCGAATCCCAGCCCCAGACGCTGGGTGTAGTAGGTGCCCGGCTCCCGCCCGCGGGAGCTGATCTGCCCGGCGAGCCCCGAGTCGTGGCCGCCGTCGAAGGCGATCCGGCAGGTGAGCGCCAGCTTCTGGCGCGTGGTCAGTTCGAGGTCCCCGAAGTGCCGGTCCATCTGCCGCGCGGCGCGGTCGACGAGGACGTCCTTCGGGTCCTGCAGCGTTTTCGCCATGTGTCTGCTCCAGTTCCGGCCCGGCCCCGGTGGCCAGGCGTGCGCCCGGAGCCGCAGCCCCGAGGAAACTGAGTTCACTATAGGACACAAAGTTTCCTGAACCAAGGGCGGCTTCGGCGGAGCGTGCTCCTTCCGGGGCCCGCCCGCGGCGAAGCGGCGTAGCATTGTTCGCTATAGGACACGCGGTGTCATCGACGGCGGCCGGCACACGCCGCACCGGGGGCCCGGCCGGTCGAGGGGCACGAGAGAGGAAGACGCCAGTGATCAATCGGGTACGCCGGCTGCGCAAGGAACGGCTGATGACCCTGGAGGTGCTGGCCGAGCGATCCGGCGTCACCAAGAGCTACCTGTCGAAGGTCGAACGCGGGCAGAGCGTCCCCTCCATCGCCGTGTGCGCCTCGCTCGCCAAGGCCCTCGAAGTGCCCCTGGACAGCCTCTTCGCCGAGGCCGACGAGCTCGGCGAGGTCACCGTGACCCGGGCCGCGGAACGCCAGGCCCTGACCTCCCCGGACGAGCCCGGCACCCGCTACGAGGGCATGGCGCTCGACGCCGGCACCAAGGGCATGACCCCGTTCATGCTCTACCCGCCGCTCGACGCGAACCCGGTCCCGTTCCGCGACCACCCCGGCGAGGAGTTCGTCTTCGTCCACCAGGGGCGGGCCGAACTGATCCTCCCCTCGCGCACGATCACGCTCGACCCGGGCGACTGCGCCTACTTCAAGGCCACCACACCCCACAAGCTCCGCTCACTGGGAACCCGGCGCGCCACCGTCCTCCTCCTGGTCTCCAGCGACTACGACACCCCGGACGACGCCCGCCCCGCACCTCCCCGCCTGCCCTGAGACCGCGCGGGCGGCCGAGGCCCGGCAGGCCGCGCACCCGATCGCCCGGACACCGGCGCGGCCAGGCGGTTGGCGTCCATACGAGGCCGCCGTCCCATCAGCTCAGGCCCGGGACCGGGGTGCACGCCCCCCGCTCACGTCCCCCGCCGCCGCAGCGGCAGCCAAGCAGGCCCCGACCTCCGTCGTCCCGGCTCTTTGGTGGCACGGAGTTCGAGGAGGGCGGGGAAGCGCTTTCGCAGTTCCGAGTCCAGGCGGGAGTGCAGGGTGAAGTCCGCGGCCGGGCAGTGGGTGCAGGCGCCCGACAGGCGTACCTCGGCCCTGCGGTCGTGGGCGGAGACGATCGTGGCCTCGCCTCCGTGGGAGCGGATGTAGTCGCCGGCCGGGCCGTTCAGGACGTCCTGGAGGGCGGCGCGGAGGAGGTCGTCCTCGGTCGGGGCGGTGGCCGGCCGCCACTGGTGGGGGTGGCCCAGTGCCGTGCCGAGCGCGTCGCGGACGCGGGGGCCGGTGGTGGCCCAGGTGTGGTCGGGGGCGAGGCGGATCAGGACGGCCTGGGGCTCCACCTCGATGGCGGCGATGGGGCCGGAGTGGAGCATGGTGCCGAGAGCGGACGGGGCGCCGGTGATCGGGCCGACGAGGGGGAGGGTGCCGGCGGGGATGACCCAGCGGACCGTCTGGGGATCGGTCGTGGGCTCGGGGTGCATGGGGACGGCGGTCATGTCAGGGCCCCCACGACGGTGTGGGTCACGAAGGCCATCGTCCAGGCCAGGACGAACATGTAGCCGAAGGCGACCGCCGGCCATTTCCAGGAGCCGGTCTCACGGCGCATGACGCCGATGGTCGACATGCACTGCAGCGCGTAGAGGAAGAAGACCAGCAGCGCGGCCGTCGTGGCCGGGGTGAACAGTCTCTGTCCCTGGTGGGGGCCGTCCGTGTAGGTCATCTGGGTCAGGGCCTCGGCCGGCTGGTCGGGGTTCTGGGCCGCGGCGACCTGGCCGAGGGTGGCGACGAAGACCTCACGGGCGGACAGCGAACCCAGGACGCCGACGTTGATGCGCCAGTCGAAGCCGAGGGGTTCGAAGACGGGTTCGATGGCGTGGCCGATGTCCGCGGCGTAGCTGTGGTCGACCTCGTAGGCCGAGACCGCGGTCCGGTCGGCCGGGTCGACGCCGGCGGAGCGCAGTTGCGCGTCGCTGTGCATGGGCAGGCTGAGGAGGAGCCACAGGCCGACGGTGACGACGAGGATGATGCGGCCGACCTTGGCGAGGAAGCCCTTGCACGCGCTCCAGATGGCGTCGGCCACCGAGCGCGGCCGCGGCAGGCGGTAGGACGGCATCTCCATGTAGAACGGCAGCACCGGGCCGCCCCGGCTGCTGAACCGTTTGAAGACCCAGGCCGTCGCCATGGCCGAGAGCGCGCCGACCAGGTACAGGGCGAACATGACGACGCCCTGGGCGCCGAACGGACCGACCCTGGTGCCGGGGCTCACCAGCAGGCCGGTGAGCAGGACGTAGACCGTCAGCCGCGCCGAGCAGGTCATCAGCGGCGCGCCCATCATGGTCGCGAACCGGTCCTTGGCGGACGGGAGGGAGCGGGTGGCCATGATGCCCGGGATGGCGCAGGCGAGGGAGGAGAGCAGGGCGACGAACGCCCGGCCCTCCAGTCCGGCCCTCGCCATGAGCCGGTCCATCAGGAAGGCCGCGCGGGAGAGATAGCCGCTGCCTTCGAGCAGCGAGATCATGAGGAACAGCAGGGCGATCTGCGGCAGGAAGACCACTACGCTGCCCAGGCCGCCGATCAGGGCGTTGCCGAGGAAGCCGGCGAGCAGGGGGTTCGAGACGTATTCGGTGACCAGGGTGCCGAGCCGGTCGAAGACGCTCTGCACCGCGTCCTGGAGCGGTGTCGCCACGGTGAAGATGATCTGGAAGAACGCGAACATGGTCGCGAAGAAGATCAGCGTGCCCCACAGCGGGTGCAGCAGTACGGCGTCGATGCGCCGGGTGCGCTGGTCGACCTCCGGCACCTCGTAGCCGGCGCTCCGCAGCAGCGACTCCACCCAGGCCCGGCGCTGCGCCGGCTCGGTGGGCGGCGGGAGGACCGGTCGTTGCCAGGAAGCCGGGTCGGGCAGGGTGGCCTGCAGCTCGGCGAGGTCGTTGCGCGAACCGCTCGTCACCGCGACGACCGGCACGCCGAGGGCGCGGCGGAGGGCGGCGACGTCGAGGGTGCCGCCGCGGCGGGCCAGCTCGTCGCGGAAGGTGAGCACCACGCAGATCGGCAGGCCGGTCCGCATGACCTGGGCGAGCAGCCCGAGGGAACGGCGCAGCGTGGTCGCGTCCAGGGTGACGAGGATGCCGTCGGGTGTGCCGAGGTCCGCGTTGTCCGGGTCGAGGACGTCGGCGACGACCTGCTCGTCCGGGCTGATCGGGTCGAGGCTGTAGGTGCCGGGCAGGTCCTCGATGACCACTTCCTGCTTGCCGACGCGCGCCGTTCCCTCGTAGCGCGCGACGGTGACGCCGGGGTAGTTGCCGGTCTTGGTGCGCAGGCCGGTCAGGGCGTTGAACAAGGTGCTCTTGCCCGAGTTCGGGCTGCCGACCAGGGCCAGCCGGGTACCGCCGGTGACCGTCCCGGTCGTCGCGCCGGTCGGGCCGCAGTGCGCGCTCATGCGGTGCGCCGTACCCGGATGCCCGCGGCCTGTTCCCCGCGCAGGGCGATCTCGTACTCCACGACCTGGAAGACGACGGGGTCGCCGAGCGGCGCCCGGCGCAGCACGGTGACCTCGGTGCCGGGGGCGAACCCCAGATCGAACAGGCGTCGCGCGGTGCTCGGCTCGACGGACTCGTCGATGCCGGAGACCTCGCCGCTCATTCCGGGGCGCAGGTCCGAAAGCCGTACGTCCGCTCCGGAGTCCACCGGCACGGACGAACCGCTCTTGCGGCGCGCACCCCACTGCACTGAGACCATCGACACCCTCGCACAAGGATCACCTAATCAACTTAGGGAAGGCTAACCTTTTGCCTCGGTAATGAGAATATCGGCTCCGCCCCGGCATGAGCCGTGGGGGGGCGCGTTGAGGCGCGGGCGTGTCGTACGACGCCTCCGGGCGCCTCGGTCCTCGGACCCCTCGGCCATCCGGTCCCCTCGGTCATCTCCCCCACGTCCCCTCCCCACCCCGCCCGGTCCGCGAGAAGCCCTGACCGCCGGTGACGGTCGCAGCGCCAGGTGGTGGACCGGCAGTAGGCGATCGGGCTGCGTTGTCCGAGGCGGGAGTGCCCGGCCGGGGAGTGGTCCCGTGCCGGCAGGCGGGGCCGGGCCGAACTCCGGCCCCGGCCCCGCCTGCTTCAGCGCGCCGACGCCAACTCCTCCCCCGCCTCCCTCGGATGCGTCGCGTCCCGCGCGTCCCCGCCCCGGCCCAGGTGGTTGAAGACCAGGTTGAGCAGGACCGCCGTGACGCACCCCGTGGAGATGCCCGAGTCCAGTACGATCCTCGCGGTACCGGGGAAGGCGTGGTAGAAGTCCGGCGCGGTGATCGGCACGATGCCGACGGCCAGGGACACGGCGACGATGAGGACGTTGTCGTCCTTGTCCAGGCCCGCGCGGACCAGGGTCTGGATGCCGCTCGCGGCGACCGAGCCGAACAGGACGACGCCCGCGCCGCCGAGCACCGGCCTCGGGACGGCGGCGATCAGGGAGGCGGCCGCCGGGCACAGGCCCATCAGGACGAGGAAGCCGCCACCGAAGGCGACGACGAAGCGGCTGCGGACGCGGGTCATGGCGACCAGGCCGATGTTCTGGGCGAAGGCGCTGCACATGAAGCCGTTGAACAGGGGGCTGAGGGCGGAGCCCAGGGTGTCCGCGCGCAGGCCCGCCGCGATGGTCCGCTCGTCGCAGGGGCGTTCGACGATCTCGCCGAGGGCCAGCATGTCGGCGGTGGACTCGGTCATCGAGACCACCATCACCACGCACATCGACAGGATCGCGGCGATGTGGAACCGCGGCGCGCCGAAGTGGAAGGGGGTCGGGAAGCCGACCAGGTCCGCCGCCGCGACCGGGGAGAAGTCGGTGGCGCCGGACGGGATCGCGATCAGCGTGCCGGCGACCAGGCCCAGCAGCACCGCGATCTGCTTGACGAAACCACGGGTGAAGCGGCGCAGGAGCAGGACGATCAGGAGGGTGGTGCCCGCCAGGGCGAGGTTGGTCGTGGAGCCGTGGTCGTGGGCCGAAGGGTCGGGACCCTGGGCCCAGCCGAAGGCGACCGGGAGCAGGGAGACACCGATCAGGGTGATGACCGTGCCGGTGACGACCGGCGGGAAGAAGCGGACGGCCTTGCAGAACACCGGCGCGGCGAGGAAGCCGAGGAGTCCGGCGACCATCACCGCGCCGAAGATCACCGGCAGCGCCTCGGACTTGTCCTTGGCGGAGGCGATGATCGCCGTCATGGGGGCGACCCCGGCGAAGGTGACGCCATTGACGAAGGGCAGCCGGGCGCCGACCTTCCAGAAGCCCAGGGTCTGGAGGAAGGTGGCGAGGCCGGCGGTGAACAGACAGGCGCCGGTGAGGAAGGTGAGGTCGGTACCGGACAGGCCGGCGGCCGCGCCGACGATCAGGGGCGGGGCGACGACCCCCGCGTACATGGCGGCCACGTGCTGCAGACCGCTGGTCGCCGTCTTCAGGACGGGGAGTTTCCCGTCCACCGGGTGGACTGGCGCTACGTCGACGGGTTGGGCGGACACGGCGGGCTCCTCCGGTCGGTTGGACACGTCGGCTGCGGACGCGGGTTTCAGGGAGGTGGTGCGCGGCGGTCATGGGGGGACCTCCCGCTCGGGCGGAGTCGGGAGCGGGGAGGGACCGGTGGCCGCGTGAGGGGCCGAGGACGGGACCGTTCCGGGGCGCACGCTCGCACGCGCGTCCCGGAGCCGGCCGCCGCGGACCCCGCTCGGGTCCACGGCTACCGGCCGGGAGCCGTCCCTCCCGGCCGGAGTCGGGTGGGCTCAGCCCTGGGCGGCGATCCGCGCCAGGCGGCGGGCCTCGTCGCGGGTGGCACGGGCGACGGCGTCCTCGTCGACGGTCAGCAGGCGGCCGTCCGCGACGATCTGACGGCCGTTCACGAAGGACGCCGTGACCGGGGCGGCCGCGCCGAAGACCAGGGCGGTCACCGGGTCGGCGATGGAGGCGTGGGCCAGCGTGTCCATCTTCCAGAGCACCACGTCGGCGAGCTTCCCGGCCTCCAGCGAGCCGGTCTCGGCGGCGCGGCCGAGCACCCGGGCGCCGCCATGGGTGCCGAGCCGCAGAACCTGCCGGGCGTTCAGCGCGGCCTCCTTGTGGGCGCCGAGCCGGTTGATGAGCAGGGCGTTGCGCAGCTCGGTGTGGAGTTCGCCGGACTCGTTGGAGGCGGTGCCGTCGACGCCGAGGCCGACCGGGACGCCCGCGGCGAGCATGTCCGGGACCCGTGCGATGCCCGCGGCGAGACGGGCGTTGGACGAGGGGCAGTGGGCGACCCCGGTGCCGGTGCGGGCGAAGGCGGCGATGTCGGAGTCGTTCATGTGGACGCAGTGCGCCATCCACACGTCCTCGCCGAGCCAGCCCGTGGACTCGAAGTAGTCGGTCGGGCCCATGCCGAACAGCTCGTGGCAGAACCGCTCCTCCTCCACGGTCTCCGAGCCGTGCGTGTGCAGCCGCACGCCGAGGCGGCGGGCGAGCCCGGCGGCGTCCCGCAGGAGTTCGGTGGAGACGGAGAAGGGGGAGCACGGGGCCACGGCGACCTGGGTCATGGCGTCGAAGGAGGGGTCGTGGTGCTCCTTGACGGTCGCCTCCGTCGCGGCGAGCGCGCCCTCCAGGCTCTCGACGGCGAAGTCCGGGGGCAGTCCGCCGTCCTTCTCGCCGCGGTCCATGGAGCCGCGGGCGAGCGTGAAGCGGACGCCCGTCTCGCGGGCGGCGCGGATGATCGCGCCGGACAGGTCGCCGGTGCCGCGCGGGTAGACGTAGTGGTGGTCCATCGCGGTGGTGACACCGCCGCGGGCCATCATCGCGAGCGAGCCGCGGGCCGCCGTGTAGGCCATGGGCTCGTCGATGCGCGCCCAGATCGGGTACAGGGCGACCAGCCAGTCGAACAGGTTGTGGTCGGTGGCCAGGCCCCGGGTGATCCACTGGTAGAAGTGGTGGTGGGTGTTGACCAGGCCGGGGGTCGCGAGGTGTCCGGTGGCGTCGATACGGCGGACCACGTTCGCCAGGCCCTCGGGTGCCGGCCCCGCGCCGAGCGCCTCGATGCGGTTGCCGGCGAGGACCAGGTACCCGGAGGCGTACTCGGTGTCGTCGGCGTCGACGGTCGCGATCGAACAGTTCTCGATGACGATGCGCTGGGCTGCTGCCATGTTTCGTCCTTTTCGCTCAGCGGACTTCTGTGGGGAGGGCACGGCAGGACCCCGGGGGGATTCGAGTGCCGCGGCCGGGGGCGGGGTGGGGGTCGCCCCGGCCGCGGGTGCCGAGAAGGGGGCGGATCAGAGGTTGGTGAGGTCCACCGGGATCCGCGGTTCGCAGCCGTCCCGGAGGATGGTCGCCTCGATCAGGCCGTAGGGCCGGTCGGCGGCGAAGTAGACCTCGTTGTCGTTCTCCAGTCCGAACGGCTCCAGGTCGACCAGGAAGTGGTGCTTGTTGGGCAGCGAGAAGCGGACCTCGTCGATCTCGCTGCGGTTGTCGATGACGCGCGCGCCCATCTGGTACATCGTCTGCTGCAAGGAGAGGGAGTAGGTCTCCGCGAAGGCCTGGAGCATGTGCTTCCTGACCTGCTCGTACGACGTCTCCCAGTGCGGCATCTTCTGCTCGTCGTCGGTCCAGTTGAACCGCCAGCGGCCGGAGACCGAGGTCGCCAGGATGCGGTCGTGGGACTCCTGGAGGGTCGTGTACTTGTCCTTGGCGTAGCCCCAGAACTCGGAGTCGGTCGAGTTCATGACCGTCAGGTCCTTGAGGCCGGAGACGACCTCCCAGGACGAGCCGTCGTAGGTGATCTGGGTCAGCCGGGTCTCCTGGCCCTTGCGGACGAAGGAGTGCTTGGCCTCGTCGGCGCCGGAGGTCGCGATCCGCTCCCACTCGTACTCCTCGATCCGGATCCGGGCGCGCCGGATGGGCTCCTGCGAGGTGACGAAGTGCCGGGCGAGATGGATGCCGAACTGCTCGGCCGACTCGATGCCGTACTCCTTGGCGAACGCGAACACCGTGTTCTTCGTGGTGTCGGTCGGCAGCACATGGGCGTTGGAGCCCGAGTAGTGGACCTCGTCCATGTCGCCGCTGAGCGACACCGAGACATCGAGATCCTTGATGTGGTGGGTGGCGCCGTCCCGCGTGATCCTGACGACTCGGTTCTCGGCCTTGCCGTACTGGTTCTGGCCCAGGATCACAGGGCGGGAATTGACGGTCATGTAGCTAGCTCCCTCGGTAAACGGAGTAGCCGAACGGGCTGAGCAGCAGCGGTACGTGGTAGTGCTCGCCCGGTACGACGGCGAAGGTGACCGCCACCTCCGGGAAGAACACCGCCGGTCCGCTGTCCCGATTCGCGGGGGCGTCCTGCTGCGCATCGGCTTGCTGGTTCGCTGATCGCTCTCGGAAATACGGCTCCACGGCGAAGTCGAGCCGTACCTGAGTGGTACCCACCGGGAGCGCCGGCAGGTCCCCGCACCGGCCGTCGGCGTCGGTCGCGGAGCCGCCGAGCGCGCGCCAGTCCGCGTCCCGGTCCGGACGGGCGGAGAGGCGGACGGCGACGCCCTCGGCGGGGCGGCCGACGGAGGTGTCCAGGATGTGCGTGGACACGGAGGCGGTGGTGCCGGTGCTCATGGGTCAGGCGTCCTCTTCGACGAGTCGGGCCAGTCGGATGCGGTTGATCTTCCCCAGTTCGGCGCGGACGATCTCCCGCTCGCGCTCCGGCGCGTTCCCGATCCGCTCCTTGACCGCGTCGCGCATCCGCTCGCCGGTCAGGCCGGTGGCGCAGATGAGGAAGACGTGGCCGAACCGCTCCTGATAGGCCAGGTTGAGTTCGAGCATCTCGGCCTTGAGTTCGTCCGAGGCGCCGGCCATGCCGCGCTGTTCGCGGGCCGAGGCCGGATCGCCCGGCCGGGGCCGCCCTATCGGCGGGTGCCCGGCCATCGCCTCCGCCAGATCGGCGGCGGTCAGCTCGGCCAGGGCGGCGTCGCCCGTGTCGTAGAGCTGCTCGGCGGTGGCGTAGGGGCGGGCGGCGATCAGCCGTCGCACCCACGTCGTGGAGGCGCACGCCTCGTGGAGGACGGCGAAGGCCGCCCGCTCCTCCAGATCGTTGAACCGGGCCAGGCCCGGGGGCGTGGAAGTCGACGTCACGGGAGCCTCCGTGGCCGTGTCCGGCCTTCGTGCTGAACGGGCTGCCGCTAGCTAACGCCCCCCGGAAAGACCGCGTCAACACTTTGTTGAAAATTCCGCGTTACAAGCGCGGACACCCTCCGCAGGGGCCTCAGGCGCCCTTTTCCCGGTTGAGGTAGTTGTAGACGGTGAAGCGGCTGACGCCCAGCGCGCCCGCCACGGTCTCCACGCCGTGCCGCACCGCGAAGGCGCCCCGCGCCTCCAGTATCCGCACGACCTCCTGCTTGGCCCTGCGGTCCAGCTCGGACAGCGGCCGCCCCTCCCTGCGCTCCATCGCGGCGAGGATGTGATCGAGGGAATCGGCGAGCTGGGGCAGGCGTACGGCGACGGCGTCGACGCCCTCCCAGGCGAGCACGACGTCCTCGGGGCCCGCCTCGTCGGGCGGCAGCATCGCGCCACCCATCGCGTCGACCAGTGGTTTCACGGCCGCGATGAAGCGCTCCTCCCCGCTCATCTGCCGTCCTCCCCGGCCTCGTCGCCCAGCACGTTGACCTGGAGCGAGATCCGGGTGGCCCCGGCCGCGAGGCTCCTGCGCAGCAGCGCGTCCACCGTGGTGAGCACGCGCTCGGCGCCACCCTCCGCGGTGTTGCCGAACGGGCCGACGTCCACGGCGTCCAGGCTCGCCGTCTCTATGACCTCCCGCGCCGCCAGGGCGTGCGCGGGGGCCTCCTCCAGGTCGAAGGGTTCGGTCGTGAACTCCACCCTCAGTCGCACTGCGCCCCCAGACATCCTTCCGGCCCGCGCTCCGTCCCGAGCACTCACGAGAGGGCACATCAGGGCGCACCGAGGCCACGGCGACCGGCTGCGCCACAGTCGCGGCGTACCGCAGGCCGGCCGATTCCACGCGGCGGAGCCGGTTCGTCCGCCACGAGGCGACCCTAACCGACCAGGAGGACGGGACGCCGTGCGCATCCCTGGGCCAGCCCCACGCGGACGACCTCGCCGGGATCAGTCCGCCGGGCGGACCCGAGCGGAAGGAGCGCCTTCCGCCGCCTCCTGGAAGTCGGCGATGTCTCCGCCGTACTCCCTCGCCCAGTCCGTCAGGACCTCGATGGGCTCGACGAGGGTCCGGCCGAGGTCGGTGAGGCGGTACTCGACCCGCCTCGGCCCCTCGGCATGACGGTCGACCAGCCCGTACCGCTGGAGCCTGCGCAGCGTCTGGGTGAGGACCTTGCGCGAGACACCGCCGATGAGGTCGACCAGCTCGCCGTGCCTGCGAGGCTCCCGGCTGAGTCCGAAGAGCGCGAGCACGGCCCATTTGTCGGAGATGATCTCGACCGCCAGACGCGTGGGGCAGTCGGCGAGGGAGGTCGCTCCGTTCACGTTCTGCATGAAGGTCGAAGGTACCAGGAGGTAACGCACGGCTCCGTAGCGTCTTTTCCCGAACCACTCACCAGCACCGGATGCGAAGGAGTCACCATGCCACGAGTCGTCGTGTTCGACGAGTTCGGCGGGCCGGAGGTCATGCGCGTCGTGGAGGAACCCGTCGTCGAACCAGCGGCCGGCGAGGTCCGGGTCAGGATGGAGGCGTTCGCCGTCAACCCGATCGACCGGATGATGCGTTCCGGCACCTCGCCCGCACCCGTGCCCCTGCCGCACGCTCGCCTCGGTGTCGAGGGGACCGGCGTCCTCGACGCGCTGGGCCCCGGGACCACCGGGCTGAAGATCGGCGACCCGGTCGTCCTCACGGCCGTTCCGGACCCGAGCGCCCGGGGCAGCTACGCCGAATACACCACGGTCCCCGCGAGCCGGGTCGTCGCCCGGCCGGCCGGTCTCGGGATCACGGAGGCGGCGGCTGTCTGGGTCGCCTACTCCACCGCCTACGGCGCGCTCGTCGAGAAGGCGGGGATGCGGCCCGGCGACCACGTCCTCATCACCGCCGCGTCCGGCGGCGTCGGCCGGGCGGCGATGCAGATCGCCCGTCAGATCGGCGCCGTGCCCATCGCCGTCACTCGGCACACCGCGAGGAGGGACGAACTGCTCGCCGCCGGTGCCGCCGCGGTCGTCGCCACCGATCACGCGGACATCGCCGAAGCCGTGGGCCGCCACACCGGCGGGGCCGGCGCGGACATCGTCCTCGACCTCGTCATGGGCCCCGGTCAGCAGGATCTCCTGAAGGCGGCCCGTCCCGGCGGGACCCTGGTCGCCGCGGGCTTCCTGGATCCTCGGCCCGCGCCGTTCCCGGGAGGCCCGCCGCTCACGGTCTTCGGCTACCGAAGCTTCGAGCACACCCTCGACGCCGTCGCGGTGAAGCGCATGGCGGCCTTCCTGAACGCGGGCCTGCGCCTCGGCGCACTGCGGCCCGCCGTCGACGACAAGGCGTTCTCCCTCGACGACGTCGTCGAGGCACACCGGCACCTCGAAAAGGGGCTGCACGCCGGGAAGAAGATCGTCGTGACGGTCTCCTGAGGCCGCGACGGCTCGGGACGCGGCGGACACCGGGCCGAACCGGCGGGGCGAGGAGAACGGCCCGCCGGAAGGTGTCCGCCGGCGTCGCGGCCGGGGCGAGTCCTCGATGAGGAAGCCCGGGAAGACGCTCGCTCCGGCCCGGGGTGAACGCGTCGTGGACGTGGCGACGACCGGCACCTCCGGCGGTGCCACGGCGTCGGGCCGGCCGGTCGGCGGGTTCCGGAAATCCGTCGGTCACCGGCTTCCGCACGTCCGGCTCGCCCGCGGGCTCCGCCGCGCCCATGGTGAACGAAGAGCGGGGCGCGGCGCTCGGTGCGCGGGTGGGCGCAGCGACCGGCCGGGGCCTTGCCCGGGACGTCGGGGAGGGCGTCCCCGTCGCGGTCCCGGCGGGCACGCTGTCCCCACCCGTCGGACTCGGCGGACCGGCCGGGGTCGCCGCCGCCGGTGTGGCGCGGGGCGGCGAGGTCGCGGGTGAGGAAGCCGGAGCCGGTGATCGGATCGCCCCCGTCGCGCGGCGGGGCGAGCCCGTGGCCGACGGCCGAGTCGCCGCGATGCCGCCGGGCAGGCGCTTCCGGACGTCCGTCACGACCGCGTCGGGCCGCGGTCACCGCGCGGCCCGCACCGCGGCGTGCCCGTCCTCGCGCCCCGGCGGCCTCCGGCCCGGACGTCACCGGCCGGCCGTCACAGCCCGAGGTCGGACAGTCCGGGGTGGTCGTCGGGCCGACGGCCCAGCGGCCAGTGGTACATGCGCTCCTCCTCCGCGATGGGCAGGTCGTTGATGCTCGCGTGGCGCACACGCATGAGGCCGTCGTCGTCGAACTCCCAGTTCTCGTTGCCGTAGGCCCGGAACCACTGGCCGGAGTCGTCGTGGTACTCGTAGGCGAACCGGACCGCGATGCGGTTCCCGTCGAACGCCCACAGCTCCTTGACGAGGCGGTAGTCCAGTTCCCGGTCCCACTTGCGGGTCAGGAACTTCCTGATCTCCTCCCGGCCGGTGACGAACTCCGCGCGGTTGCGCCAGCGCGAGTCGGGCGTGTAGGCGAGGGCGACCTTCTCGGGGTCGCGGGTGTTCCAGCCGTCTTCGGCCTGGCGGACCTTGCTGATCGCCGTTTCCCGGGTGAACGGCGGGAACGGCGGTCGCTGCTCGGACATGGCGTACTCCTCCGGGGGAAGCCCAAGACGGCGAGAACGAGCGTTCTCACCCGTGCCGCTGATATTATGAGAACGATGGTTCTCATGCAAGGAGGCCCGGCCCTTGAGCACCGATCCGACACGCGAGCGCATCCTCGACTCCGCGGAAGAGCTGTTCTACGCGCGAGGCATCCAACGCGTCGGCATGGACGCGGTCCGTGACGCCGCGGGCGTGACGCTGCGGCGCCTGTACCAGCTGTTCCCCTCCAAGGGCGACCTCGTCGAGGCATACCTGGCCCGCAGGGACGCCCGCTGGCTCCGGGGCCTGGCCGCCCACGTGGACTCGGCCGCGCACAGCCCTCGGGCCGGGCTGCTCGCCGTCTTCGACTGGCTGGAGGACTGGTTCGCCCGGCCCGACTTCCACGGGTGCGCCTTCATCAACTCCTTCGGCGAACTGGGCGGCACCTCACCGCAGGTCACCGCCGCCGCCCGCCGGCACAAGGACGCGTTCCACGCCTACCTGCGAGAACTGGCGACCGCCGCGGGAGCATCGGCGGACACCGGCACCCAGATCGCCCTGCTGGCCGAGGGAGCCATGACCACCGCCGCCATCTCCGGCACACCCGCACCGGCCCGCCAGGCCAAGCAGGCGGCGCTGCTGCTGCTCACGCTGGACGCGGGCGGGGTCGCCGCCTCCGCGTAGCGGGTGGTCCCCGGTGCCGAGGCGCGGCGCCGGCGGACCGCCGGACGGCACCAGCCCCGCTCCCCGCGCAGAGCCGACGCCCGCGGCCAGGGAGCGTTCGGCGTCGACGAGGAGTTCCCTTCGACAGCTCGACCGGCGCCGCGTGGACCCCGTCGGCCGGCGGCCACGCGTCCCCGTGCCGCCCGGCCGCGGGCCCCTTGAGCCCCGCGGGCCGCTCCGGCCCGACGACGCGCGGGGCGCCGGCGGCGCGTATCGGCGGGATGTCCGCCGTGCGCGGCCGCACAGCACCCCGGCCGGTCCTCCGGGATCCGCGGGAAGGCGGCCGTTCCGATGTGCGTTCATGCCGGGGCCGCCGCACCCTGAACCCATGGGACATCCGACGCAGCATCGGCACATCGTCGTCCACCCGCCCGCCCTGGACGGTTCGCGGCGCGTCACCGAAGGGGACGTGACGCTGGGGTTGGCGTCGCATCTGGACGACGTGGTGGAGATATTGAGGTTGGCCGATCTGGATCGGGTCGAGGTGGAGGAGGACGACCTCATCGAGTGGCAGGGGGGCGGACCCGAGGACTGGCCGGGGCTCTCGGAGCACGAGGTGTAGGGACGGACGACGAAGGGGCGGCCCGCTCACGGGAGGGGCCGCCCCTTGCCGGTGCCGGGGGCAGAGCTTCAGGTGCCCCGGTGATGTCGGCGGCCCTGACGTGGTCCACGCCGTAACCGCCGGTCTCGGGCGCGTTGATGTTCCCGAATCGCGGATCGGCCTCGAAATCGATGTCCGGGCCGGGCTGTGCCTGGCGGATCAGGCCGAGGCAGGCGTTGTCGACCAGCACGTGTGTGGGCGCCTGCCCGGTGACGCACAGGATCGTGATCGAGTCGCCGGAGGCCGAGGACAGACCGGTGAGCATGCCGGTGCGGGCCGGCCCCGACGTGTGCTGCCCGGCCGGGCGCGGGCGTAGCCCTCGGCCGTGTGCGGGGCGCCCTCGGCATGGCGGGCGAGGGCCGACTACTCCTGCCTCGGTCGGATGCGTACTCCCGTCGCGCCCGCGCGGTCGGGATCCTCACGCGAGAGGGCGTGACCGACGCCTTCGGGGTGCCGGGGGCCCTCCGGGAAAGGGGCGCAAAGACACCGGCAAGGGGCGCGGAAACGCCGGACAAACGCGCTCCGGCGGGCGCACCATGGGAGCGCTGTCCGAGGCGTCGTGCGAGAGTGAGTGGGCCATGCCCGAGAGCGTGCCGGTGCGCTGTCCGGCCTGTCGGCGCGAGCACGTCTACACCGCCCCGGCGTACCCCTGCGCCTGCGGCACCCCGGTCGCCCCGCGGCTCGATCCCCTCGCGGCGCCGGTCGCGGCCGGGCAGCGGTCCTGGGACGACGAGTGGATCACCACCACGTGCGCCGTCTGCGGGCGCCTCGGCACCTGGCCGCGCCCCGAACTGGGCTGTCCCTGCGGGACGGTGCTGCGCATCCCGGTGGCGGACCCGGCCATCCCGGTGGCGGACCCGGCCCGCGCCCCCGTCGCGGCTTCCGCCGCCGAGCCGGAACCTCCCGTCCCCGCCCCGCGGCGCCGTGCCTTCCAGCCGCACGCCGTCCGTACCGCCCGGGACGCCGTCACCGCCGCCGCGCTGTACCTGCGCTGGCTCGGGTTCGGCGACGTCCGCCGCGCCGACCAGCGGCCCGCGAACGGCATCGGGCTCGCCGCCCGGGGGCTGCTCGCCCAGGTGGACCCGACGGTACGGCCCGCCTCGCCCCGGGACGTGGAGTGCCTGTGGCTGACGGCGATGACGGAGTCCGCGGACTGCGTCTACTTCTCCCTGGCCGGGTACACGGAAGCGGCCCGCGGCCGGGCGGACGCCCTGGGCGTGCCGCTGTTCGTGCTCGACCTCGCGGGCGTCCCGCAGCCGGTGAACGACCCCGCCGACGCCCTGAACGCCGACGGCGCCCCGGAACCGGGGCGCCGCGCACGCGATCGGAAGGGCTGAGAAGGGCCGGGGGTCAGGGGGCCGCCACGAGCGCCGGTCCCGCGCCCGCCTCAGTCCCGGTACCGCTCCCTCAGCTCGATCTTGCGCACCTTCCCCGACACCGTCATCGGGAAGGTGTCGAGGACCCGGAGCCTGCTCGGCACCTTGTAGTGCGCGAGCCGCCCCCGGCAGAAGGCGTGCAGCTCGTCCAGGGTCGGCGGATCGGCCTCGTCGCGCGGGATCACGCAGGCCAGCACCTCCTCGCCGTACTTCTCGTGCGGCACCCCGACCACCTGCACGTCCCTGATCTTGGGGTGGGCGTAGAGGAACTCCTCGATCTCGCGGGGGTAGATGTTCTCGCCGCCGCGGATGATCATGTCCTTGATCCGGCCGACGATCTCGACGTACCCGTCCTCGCGCATCACCGCCAGGTCCCCGGTGTGCATCCAGCGGCCCGCGTCGACGACCTCGGCGGTCTTCTCGGGCTCGTCCCAGTACCCGAGCATCACGCTGTAGCCGCGGGTGCACAGCTCGCCCGTCCTGCCACGGGGCTGGGTGACTCCGGTGGCGGGGTCGACGACCTTGACCTCCAGGTGCGGCAGGACACGGCCGACGGTCGCGGTGCGGTGTTCCAGGTCGTCGTCGGTGCGGGTCTGCAGGGACACCGGCGAGGTCTCGGTCATGCCGTAGCAGATGGCGACCTCGGCCATGTGCATCTCGGCGACGACCCGCTTCATCACCTCCACCGGGCAGGGCGAGCCCGCCATGATGCCGGTGCGCAGGGTGGAGAGGTCGTACGACGCGAAGTCCGGGAGGTTCAGCTCGGCGATGAACATGGTCGGGACGCCGTACAGGGACGTGCACCGCTCCCGCTGCACCGCCTCCAGGCTCGCCTTCGGCTCGAAGGACGGGGCCGGTATCACCATGCAGGCGCCGTGCGAGGTGGCCGCCAGGTTGGCCATCACCATGCCGAAGCAGTGGTAGAAGGGCACCGGGACGCAGATCCGGTCCTGCTCGGTGTACTTGACCAGCTCCCCCACGAAGTAACCGTTGTTGAGGATGTTGTGGTGGGAGAGGGTGGCGCCCTTGGGGAAGCCCGTGGTGCCCGACGTGTACTGGATGTTGATCGGGTCGTCGCAGGACAGCTCGGCTTCCCGCGCCTCCAGTTCCGACCGGTCGCCGGCGGCGCCCCGCGCGCTGAACGCCGCCCAGCCCGGGTCCCCGATGTACACGACCTCGCGCAGTTCGTGGCAGCTGCCGCGGACCTCCTCGACCATGGCGCGGTAGTCGCTGGTCTTGTGGCTGAGGGAGGCGAACAGCAGCCGTACGCCCGCCTGGCGCAGGACGAACCGCACCTCGTGGGTGCGGTAGGCCGGGTTGATGTTGACCAGGATGGCGCCGACGCGGGCGGTGGCGTACTGCACGAGCACCCACTCGGCGCAGTTGACCGCCCAGATGCCCACCCGGTCGCCCTTGGCGATGCCGCTCGCCAGCAGGGCGCGGGCGAGCCGGTCCACGTCGGCGTCGAAGGCGGCGTACGTCCAGCGGCGCCCGCTCGCGACGTCGACCAGGGCCTCGCGCTCCGGCCACGTGGCCGCCGTACGGGCGAGGTCAGCGCCGATGGTGTCGCCGAGCAGCGCGGTGGTGCCGGTTCCGTGGGCGTAGGAGAGTCGTGGAGCGCTCACCGGAAGTCCTCCTCGCGGTACTCGTCCGCCGAGCCCTGCGCGGTGGCCTCGCGCAGCTCGATGCGGCGGATCTTGCCGGAGACGGTCTTGGGCAGCGAGCCGAACTCGAGGCGGCGGATGCGCTTGTAGGGGGCGAGCACCTGGCGGGAGTGCTCGAAGATGACCTTGGCGGTGTCGGGGCCCGGCTCGTAGCCCTCCGCGAGGACGACGTACGCCTTGGGCACGGCGAGCCGCAGCTCGTCCGGGGCGGGCACCACGGCCGCCTCTGCCACCGCCTCGTGCTCCAGCAGCGCGCTCTCCAGCTCGAAGGGGCTGATCTTGTAGTCGGATGCCTTGAAGACGTCGTCGGCGCGGCCGATGTAGGTCAGGTAGCCGTCCTCGTCGCGGGCGGCGATGTCACCGGTGCGGTAGTAGCCGCCGGCCATGGCCTCGGCGGTGCGGTCGGGGTCGCCGTGGTAGCCGGCCATCAGGCCGACGGGGCGGGCGCCGAGGTCGAGCGCGATCTCGCCCTCGGTGGCGCCGGGCGCGCCGGTGACCGGGTCGAGGAGTTCCACGCGGTAGCCGGGGCTGGGGCGGCCCATGGAGCCGGTCTTCAGCCGCTGGCCGGGGGCGTTGGAGACCTGTACGGCGGTCTCGGTCTGTCCGAAGCCGTCGCGGATGGTCACCCCCCAGGCGCGCCGCACCTGTTCGATGACCTCGGGATTGAGGGGCTCGCCCGCGGCCACCACCTCGCGGGGCGGGGTGCGCAGCTGGCCGAGGTCGGCCTGGATGAGCATGCGCCACACGGTCGGCGGGGCGCAGAAGGTGGTGACCCCGGCGCGGTCCATCTCGGCCATCAGCCGGCCCGCGTCGAACCTCGTGTAGTTGAAGATGAAGACGGTCGCCTCGGCGTTCCACGGGGCGAACAGGTTGGACCAGGCGTGCTTGGCCCAGCCGGGCGAGGAGATGTTGAGGTGGACGTCCCCGGGCTTCAGGCCCACCCAGTACATGGTGGCCAGGTGGCCGACGGGGTACGAGACGTGGGTGTGCTCGACCAGCTTGGGGCGGGCGGTGGTGCCCGAGGTGAAGTAGAGCATCAGCGGGTCGTCGGCGAGGGTCGGTCCGTCGGCGGTGAAGCCGGCGGGGGCGTCGTACGCGTCCTCGTACGCCAGCCAGCCCTCCTCCGCGCCGCCGACCGCGATCCGGGTGTAGGTGCCGGGCACCTCGGCGAACTTGGGGGCGTCCTCGGACCGTACGAGGACGTGCTTGACCCGGCCGCGTTCGACGCGGTCGCGCAGGTCGGCGGGGCCGAGCAGCGGGGTGGCCGGAATGACGACCGCGCGCAGCTTCATCGCGGCCAGCATGGTCTCCCACAGCTCGGCCTGGTTGCCGAGCATCACGAGGACGCGGTCCTCGGCCGCCACGCCCCGCGCGCGCAGCCAGCCCGCGACGCGGTCGGAGCGCTCGGACAGTTCGGCGAAGGACAGCTTGGTCTCGCGGCCGTCCTCCTCCACGATGTGCAGCGCGGTCCGGTCGTTGCCGGCGGCGATCACGTCGAACCAGTCCAGCGCCCAGTTGAAGTGCTCCGGCCGGGGCCACGCGAATCCGTCGTAGGCGGTGGCATAGTCCTCGCGGTGTGCCAGCAGGAAGTCCCGTGCGTTCCTGAAGGCATCGGTCGCCGTCGTCATCCGTCGTCCTCCTATGTTCCCGACCATTGCCGGGCGGCTCCCCCGCATCGTCTAATCCGTGATGCAGGTCTCACTACCCCCGAACGGGGGGGTGGTCCCTGTGAGCACGGTGGTGTGGTCCGCACATCAGCCGCACCGAAGGAGCGATGAGGTGACAGCAGAGGCCGTGACGGTGGTGGAGATCCGCGGTGCGCTGCTCCGGTTGCGGCGCGCGACGGGGCTGCCGGTCGCCTTCGGCGGGCTGGTGGAGTCCGGCCGGCCGCAGGTGCGCATCAGCGAGCTCAGCGGCACGGCGACGGCCGCGCTGCGCTGTCTCGCGGTGAGCTCCGGCAGCGGGCTCGGCGGCAAGGCGGTGGCGCTGGCGCGGCCGTGCGCGGTGGCGGACTACTCCAGTTCCCGGCACATCAGCCACGAGTACGACGTGCCGGTGGCCGCGGAGGGCATCCGCTCGGTGCTCGCGGTGCCGGTGGTGGTACGGCGCCGGGTGCGCGGGGTGCTCTACGGCGCGCTGCGCTCGGCCCAGCCGCTCGGCGACCGGGCGCTCGGCGCGGCGGTCGCGGTGGCGCGGGACGTGGAGCAGACGCTGGTGCTGCGGGACGAGGCGCGGGACCTGCTGGCGGCGGCGTGCACGGGGCCGGCCAAGGGCGCGGGGGCGGAGGCGCCCGGCGGGTCGGGGGACTGGGAGCAGGTGCGGGAGGCGCACGCGGCGCTGCGGGCGCTGGCGCCCCGGATCGCCGATCCCGTCCTGCGGGCCGATCTGCTCGCCGCCTGCGGTCTGTTGACGGCGCCGCGCCCGGCCGATGGACCGGCTCTGGCGCCGCGTGAGCTGGACGTGCTGTCCTGGGTGGCGGCGGGTGCGACCAACGCCGCGGTGGCCGAGCGGCTGGGGCTGCGCCCGGAGACGGTCAAGGGCTATCTGCGGTCCGCCATGCGGAAGTTGGGCGCGCACACACGAGGGGAGGCGGTGACCGCGGCACGCAGGGCGGGGCTGCTGCCGTAGCCCCCGAGACGACGAAGGAAACGTTTCCATTCATGCGCGGATGCTTTGAATTTCCTCATGCTTGACCGTTTGTTATTTCCCTCACCACGGCTTCCGTCCGAATTTCGGGGATCGTTGCCTAGAATTTGGCCCGGACACGACATGCGAGGGGAGCGGTGACCGTGCGACGGGACTTCCAGGAGCCTGCCAGATGCCGCTCGGACCTGGTCATCGGCCGGGAGGAGCTGTGCGCCGCCGCCCGCACCCAACTCGCCTCCGGCGGCAGCGTGCTGCTCCACGGCCCGGCCGGAATAGGGAAATCCACCATCCTGCGGGCATTGGCCGAGGAATACGCCGCCACCGCGCACACCGTCCTGCGCTGCTCGGCGACCGAGTCCGAATCCCACCTTCCCTTCCTCGCCCTCGCCGACCTCCTCGGCCTGGTGCTCGACGACGTCTGCCCCCGGCTGCCCGCCGCCCAGCGCACCGCCCTGGAGTCGGCGCTCACCGGTCGCGGCGAGTCCAGCCTCCAGCGCGACGGCCTCGCCCTGCGCCTCGCGGTCCTGTCCGCGCTGCGCGTGCTCGCCGCCCGCGGCCCGGTGCTGATCGTCGCCGACGATCTGCAGTGGCTGGATCCGGCCAGCGCCGAACTGCTCGGCTTCGCCGCCCGCCGGCTCGGCGGCACCCCGGTCCAACTCCTGTGCGCCGTAAGGACCGAGGGCCAGGACAGCCAGGAGTACGACCGTCATCTGCGGTCCTGCCCGCCGGACAGCCTCGCCGTGCGCCTCGGCCCGCTCTCGCACACCCAGGTCGCCGAGCTGCTCGGTCACCGCGGCCACGGCGGGCTGCCCCGCTCCACGATCCGCGAGATACACCGCACCAGCGGCGGCAACCCGCTGTTCGCGCTCGAACTCGGCCGCGCGCTCGCCGAGAACCCCACCCCGCCCCGGCCGGGCGAGCCGCTGCCGGTGCCCACCTCGCTGCGCGCCCTGGTGCTCAGCCGTCTGGACATGCTGTCCGTGGAGGCCCGCCGCACGCTCCTGGTGGCCAGCGCCGGTGCCCGTCCCACCGTGGCCCTGCTGCACGCGGCCGGCCGGGAGAACGCCGAGGCCGAGTGCGCCCAGGCCGCCGAACTCGGTCTACTGGCAACGGAGTCCGACGCTCCCGCCGTACGCTTCGCGCATCCGCTCATCTCCGCCGCGCTGTACGCGGAGGCGCCCGCGCAAGAGCGGCGGGCCGCGCACGCGGCGCTGTCCACGGCC
The DNA here is from genome assembly GCF_030269125.1 of Streptomyces hygroscopicus subsp. hygroscopicus. Taxonomy (GTDB): domain Bacteria; phylum Actinomycetota; class Actinomycetes; order Streptomycetales; family Streptomycetaceae; genus Streptomyces; species Streptomyces hygroscopicus_C. The sequence goes on from NZ_BSSM01000001.1 coordinate 637,806, forward strand.
GCCTCCGACCCCATCGAGCGGGCCCGCCACCTCGCCCTCGCCGCGACCGGCGCGGACCCCGAGGTCGCCGCGCGGCTCGCCGAGGCCGCCGCCCTCGCCCGGGACCGCGGCGCGCCCTCGGTCGCCGCCCAGCTGGGGCTGCTGGCCGCCCGGCACACTCCGGCGGACGGCACGCCCGGCCCGCAGGAGCGCCGGCTCCAGGCGGCCGAGGACGCCATCACCGCCGGCGAGGTCGACCTCGCCCGGGACATCGCCCGGGAGGTGCTGAACCGGGCGAGCGTGCCCGCCGAACGGGTGCGCGCCTGGATCATCGCCATCGACACCGCGGGCCACACCATGGCCGAGGTCGACGCCTTCTTCCCGCAGGCCCTCGCCGACGCGGGCGACGACCCGCGGCTGCTCGCCCTGGTCCACTACCAGCTGGGCTGGCGGGCCCTGATCGTGGAGGGCGACTTCACCGCGGCCCGCGACGCCGCCGCGCACGCCGCCGAGCTGGCCGCGCGGAGCAAGGACCGGCGCACCGAGCTGCTCGCCCTCGCCTTCCAGGCGCAGACCGAGACCCTGATGGGCCATCCGGAGGCGCCCCGCACCATCAAGCGTGCCCTGAAGGAACCCCAGGACCCCCGGGTGGCCTGGCACCACAACGGCGCGGGCAGCGCCCGGTTCCGCTGGCTGGTCATGGGCGACCAGCTGGCCGAGGCGCGGGCCACCGTCACCGGGCTGCTGCGCGAGGTGCGCCGGCGCGGCTCGGTGGAGAGCGAGGTGCACTTCCTGCGCGGGCTGGCCGAGACCGAGCTGCGCGCCGGGCACTGCGGGCGCGCCCTGGACCTGGCCCGTGACAGCCTCAGGCTCGCCCGGGACTCCGGGATCGGCGAGACCGCCTCGGCGATGCTGACCTCACTCGCGGAGGCATCCGGCGGGGACGTGGACCGGGCGCTCACCCTCGCCCGGGAGGCGGTGGAGCACGCCGAGGAGGACGGCGACCAGATGTACCTCTCGCGGGCCCTCGGCGCGCTCGGGTACGCCCAGTTGGTGGCCGGGGACCCGGCGGGCACGGTGCGCTCGCTGCGCCGGGTGCGCAGCCTGGAGCTGGGGCTCGGCATCACCGACCCGGCCCGCGGCCGCTGGCAGGGCGACCTCGCCGAGGCGCTGGTCCGCGTCGGCGAACCCGCCGAGGCGCAGGACGTCATCGACGCCGCCCGCGACCACGCGCTGCGGCTCGGCCGGGAGAGTGTCCTCGCCGTGCTCGACCGCTCCGAGGCGCTGGTGCGCGCCGCGCAGGGCGCCACCGAGGCGGCGCTCGCCCAGCTGAGGTCAGCTCAGGAGCGGCTCGGGAAGCTCGGCTACGGCCTGGAGGAGGCGCGGGCCGCCTTCGCGCTGGCCCGGCTGCGCGGCCGGCGCCCGGGGCCCGGGGCCTACGACGAGGCCACCCGGATGTTCCGCCGCTGCCGTGCGCTGCCCTGGCTGCGCCAGGTGGAGGAGGTCCTCACCAGCCTCGACACACAGCCCGCCTGTCCGGTGCCCGCTCCCCTGGACGCGCTGGACGTGCTGGCCGCGATGGAGCGTCAGGTCGCCGCGCTGGTCATGGAGGGTGCCACCAACCGGGAGATAGCCGCGCGGCTGTTCATCAGCGTCAAGACGGTCGAGGCCACGCTCACGCGGGTCTACCGCAAGCTGGGGATCCGGTCGCGGGTCGACATCGTCCGATTGGCCGCAGGTCGGCGCGCGCACTGAGCACGCCGCCTGTTAACTGAACCGGACCGAGGGTTTTCCCTCACCCGACCCCCTAGGGGGTTCCCTCATTGGGAGCCGAAGGTTCCGGGACCTAGCGTAATGGGCGTACCGCTCGCCCGGGTACAGGGGGTCGGACCCTCCCCCCACCACCCAGCACCACCCCCACCCGTGCGAACCCCCCACCGGTGCAACCCCACTGAGGAGACTCATGTTCGGGCCCACACGTGCCAGACAGTCCGCCGCGATCGTGGTGGCCACCGCCGCCGCGGCGGCGACCGCTCTGCTCGCCGCCCCCTCAGCGAGCGCGGCTCCCCAGCCCATTGTCGGTGGTACGACGACCACCACCACCGCGTACCCGTTCGTCATGCAGATCACGGACGCGTCCGGCAGCCAGTTCTGCGGCGGCACCCTGGTGGCCGCCGAGAAGGTGGTGACGGCCGCGCACTGCATGGCCGGCGAGACCACCGGCAGCGTCCGCGTCGTCGGCGGCCGCACCAAGCTGAACGGCACCGACGGCACGGTGAGCAAGGTCAGCAGGATCTGGGTGAACCCGGACTACTCGGACGCCACCAACGGCGACGACGTGGCCGTGCTGACCCTCTCGACGTCGATGCCGTACAAGCCGGTGTCGTACGTCTCCTCCTCCCAGACGGGCGTGTACGCGGCCGGCACCACGGCGCGGATCCTCGGCTGGGGCACGACTTCGGAGAACGGCAGCTCCTCCAACCAGCTGCGGACCGCGACCGTACCGGTCGTGTCCGACTCCGGTTGCCGTTCCTCCTACGGTTCGGACTACGTGCAGTCCGACATGGTGTGCGCCGGATACAGCTCCGGCGGCGTAGACACCTGCCAGGGCGACAGCGGCGGTCCCCTGCTCATCGGGGGCGTCCTGGCAGGGATCACTTCATGGGGCGAGGGGTGCGCGGAGGCGGGTTACCCGGGTGTCTACACCCGGCTGACCACCTTCTCGGACCAGGTCACCGCACAGGTGAACTCGTGACCCTAAAGATCTCCCGAGTACCCCTCGGGTAAGGCCAGGGGGGCGTTGCGAGCGACCACGAGCAGCCCGCAGCGCCCCCCTCTCCACGTCCCGCCCCGCCGCGCGCGGGGCTACTCGGCGACGTGCAGGGCGAATCCGCTGCGGCCCGGTGCCTCCAGTCCCTCGCGCAGCCGGGCCGCGGGGATCTCGTAGTCGCCGCCGTTCTGCGTGCGGTACGGGACCGGCTCGGTCTCCTCCAGGCTCAGCAGCCGCTTCCGCCACCGCTCGGCCGCGTCCGCGAAGGCCTCGGGTGACAGCCGTCCCGCGCGGTACAGGACGAACGGCGGCAGCACCCGCATGCCGGGGTGGTAGAGGATGCCGTGCTGGATCGGGTACAGCAGGTCGTCGATCGGGCCGTTGATGCCGCGGTCGGAGTAGTGCGAGGCGGGACCGCCGACGGTCAACGACAGCATGGCGCGCCTGCCTTGGAGGGCGCCCTCGCCGAAGCGGTCGCCGTACCGGGTGGCGTCGTGCTGGCCCACGCCGTAGCCGAAGCCGTGGGTGAAGACGCGGTCCACCCAGCCCTTGAGGATCGCCGGCATCGTGTACCACCACAGCGGGAACTGCAGGATCACGGTGTCGGCCCAGCGCAGTTTCTCCTGCTCCGCGCGGATGTCTTCGGTGAGCGCGCCACTCTCGTAGGCGCGGCCGGAGTCGCGCACCGTGTCCAGCGGATCGGAGGCGGCAGGGCCGAAGTCGGCGGCGTCGACGGTGGTTTTCCAGCGCATCGCGTACAGGTCGCTGACCCGTACCTCGTGACCGGCACCGGTCAGGGTGTCCACCGCGATGTCGGTGAGCGCGCCGTTCAGCGACCGCCGTTCGGGGTGGGCGTGCACGATGAAGACCTTCATGTCTGCTCCTCGGGTCGACGGGAGTGCGATCGGGGGCCGATCGCGGTCCGATCCTCGCGGGCTCGGGCGGCGCGATTCAGGGGCGCCCGCTCCGTAGGTCCCGGCTTCCTGGTACCGGCAGGACCACCCGGCCCGCCCGTCCGGCACGGATACTGGAGCGATGGACGATCTGGCTGACTTCCTGCGCACGCGGCGGGCCCGGGTCCTGCCGGAGTCCGTCGGCATCCGCGCCGACGCGCGCCGCCGGGTGAGCGGGCTGCGGCGCGAGGAGGTCGCGCACCTGTCGGGCGTGAGCGTCGACTACTACGTCCGGCTGGAACAGGGGCGGGCGCGCCGGCCCTCGGCACAGGTCCTCGACGCGCTCGCGCGGGTGCTCCACCTGGACGAGGTGGAACGCGGGCATCTGCACCGGCTCGCCCACCGGCCCGAGCGGGTGCCGCGGCGGGTGCCCGTCGCGCGGCCGCGCCCCGAGCTGCTGCGGGTGCTCGAACTCGTCGTGGACGCACCGGCGTTCCTCATCGACCACCGGCTGACGGTGCTGGCCGCGAACCGGCTCGCCGATCTTCTCTACGGGCGTCGCGTGCAGGGGCTGAACCTCGCCCGGCACGTCTTCCTCGGCGAGGAGGGGCGCGCGCTGTTCGCCGACTGGGAGGGGTGCACCCTCGACGCCGTCGGCCATCTGCGCCTGTCCGCCGGCCGCTACCCCGACGATCCCGAACTGGCCTCCCTCATCGGCGAACTCGCCATGGGCAGCGCGCGCTTCCGCCGGCTGTGGGCGCGGGCCGATGTGCGCAGGCGCACCCACGGGCGCAAGGCGTACCAGCACGCCGAGGTCGGCCGTCTGGAACTGCACCAGGAGAACTTCGCCCTGCCGGACGGCACGGGCACGGAACTGATCGTGCAGTCGGCCGCGCCCGGCACCGCCGCCCACGACGGCCTGCGCCTGCTGGCGAGTCTCGGCGCCACCGGCGACCCGGTCCCCTCGGACACCGCCTGAGCCCGCCGGGGCTCTACCGGGAGCGGACCTTGGACGGGGAGGGCGGAGGGAATCGTTCCTCGCCGGGCCGGCGTTGCCGGTACGAAGATCGAGATGCCTGAGATCGCCGGCGTCGCCGGCGTCGTCGAATCCGCTGGAGGAGCAGAGATGACCGAGGCGTTGGTACTGGGTGGCGGCGGCGTGGGCGGGATCGCCTGGATGACCGGGCTGCTCGCCGGTCTCGCCGATGCCGGACAGGACGTCACCGGGGCCGGGCTGCTGGTGGGCACCTCCGCCGGCGCCACCGTCGCGGCGCAACTGGGCAGCGGGCTGGACTTGGAGGAGCTGTACGCGCGGCAGGTGGAGCCTTCGGCACAGGCCCGCGAGATCATGGCCGAGCTGGATGTCGAGAAGTTCTCCGCGGAGATCGGCGCGGCGACGGCCACGGCCGGCTCGGCGGCGGAGCTGCGGCGGGCGGTCGGCCGGTTGGCCCTCGCCGCGCAGACGGTGGGCGAGCCGGAGCGCCGCGCGGTGATCGCGTCCCGTCTCCCGGTCCACACCTGGCCCGAGCGTGCCCTGAAGGTCGTCGCGGTCGACGCCGAGAGCGGTGACACGCGGATCTTCGACCGGGACTCGGGCGTGCCCCTGGTCGACGCGGTCGCCGCGAGCTGCGCCGTCCCGGGCGTATGGCCCCCGGTGACCATCGCCGACCGCCGCTACGTCGACGGCGGCATCCGCTCCGTCGCCAACGCGGACCTCGCCTCCGGCGCCGACCACGTCCTCGTCCTCGTCCCCCTCGGCCCCGTCGAACCCTTCCCGAGCGACCACGCCCTGGACGACACGGTCTCCGCCCTGCGCGCGGAGGGCGCCGAGGTCCTCCTCATCGCCCCCGACGAAGCCTCGACCGCGGCGATCGGCCCCAACCCCCTCGACCCGGCGACGCGCCGCCCCGCGGCGGAGGCGGGCCGCGCTCAGGGCCGCGGGCTGACGTTGGAGTGGCCGCGGTCCTGACGGCACCGGACTCGGCGGACCCCGCCCCTCTCGGCCCGTCGGGCGGGTGCCGGGACAAGCCCCTCGCCCTCCGGCCGCCCCCGGACCGCTCCGCGTCCGGGGGCGGGGGCCGGACGCGGGAGCCGCGCCACGTCGACGGGCTCCGGTGCGCCGGGCCGCCGGGCCCGGGGGGGTCGCCGCGCGGGGTCACTCGCCGAGCGGTCCCCGGACCGCCCGCCCCTCAGGGCACCCGATCACACACCGCCGGCAACCACGTCTGCCCCGGTGCCTGTCTCAGCGTGTCCAAGGTGGTGAGCAGGGAGTCCAGGTGGCCGGGGTGGGCCAGGTAGTCGATGGCCGCCTCGGCGAAGGCGTCGCGGATGGTGGGGGGCATGGCGTCGGAGGCGTCGAAGCAGTGGGTGGCGGAGGGCGAGAGGAGGGTGGTGGCGAGGGTGTGGTGCCAGGTGGGGCCCGTGGTGGTGGGCTGGGCCCTGGTGTCCACGGAGAAGGCGGACTCGGCTGTGGCCCAGGCGCGTTGGGCCGTCGGGGAGGACAGGTAGCGGATCAGCTGCCTGGCCTGGGGGGTGGTGTGGAGGAGGGCGACCAGGTCGCCGGAGACCTCCCAGGAGTCGTCGGCGGTGGACCCCGGGATGAGTTCGGACGAGGGCGCGTAGCGGCCGTCGACCTGGTTCCAGGCGGTGGACTGGGTGCGGATGAAGGATGCCTGGTGTTCGAGGGTGCAGCCCCGGGGAGTGGCCGTGACCGGGGCGGATGCCTCGGCGTAGCCCGTTTGCAGGGTGCGGCGCAGGAGCGACGACGACGTGCCCGCGCCCATCAGGCGGCCCCAGGTCGTCCACGCCCGCCGTACCTGCGGTGACCGCCAGGACAGCCGGCCGCCGGCCCAGGACTGGTAGACGCCCGGCCCGTGTTGCTGGAGCAGGATGTCCTCGATCCAGTCCGTGCCGGGCCACCCGCTCGTCGCGCCGGAGCCCATGCCGACGCACCACTGCGCCGGGTCGTCCCGGGCCCGCCGGCGTTCCGCCTCGCTCGTGCCCGCCGGGTACCAGACGATGCTCTTGAGGTCGGCCTTGAGCGGGAACCAGTAGACGTGCCCGTCCGCGAGCGGCGTCGCCCAGGACGCGCCGAAGTCCTCGCGCGGGATGAGCCCGTCGAGCGGCTGGAGCTGCTTCTGGCCCGCGTAGTCGGCGAGTTCGCCGGGCCCGGTCAGGACCACCACGTCCGGCGGTGTCCCGGCCTCGACGTCCGCGCCGAGCACCTGGCTCTCGGCCGAACTGCCCTGGTAGTCCACGTGCACGTGGTACTTCCGCTCGAACGGCTCGATCACCGCCTGCCGCAGGTTCCGCTCGTCATCCCCCGTCCAGTTCGCCAGCAGGGTGACCGTCGGCTCCCGGCCGAGCGCGCGGACGCCCAGCACGACGGCCGCCGCCAGCAGGACGAGGCAGCTCGCCACCACGGTGACCGTACGCGCGCGGCCTCGCACGGGCCCGCTCACCGGGGCCTGAACCGGTACTCGTCGATGTGCCGCCGCAGTCCCGTCTCGGCCAGTGCCATGACCAGGATGCCTCCGATCAGGATCCACCCGGCCGCCGAGGCGCGGAGGCCGGTGTCCGCCAGGTACGCGGCGGTCGCCCGCCCCGCGTCGGTGAGCTGCCGCCCGGCCAGCGGGCGGTCGAGCAGTCGCCGGGTGTCGGTCATCCCCGCGTGCGTCCACACCGTGAACAGCAGCGTGACGGCGAGTCCGGCCGCGAGCAGCGCGCCCGCCGCCAGCAGGCCCCGGTTGTAGCGGCGCCGGAAGCGGCGGCGCAGGAACAGCTGCGTCTCCAGCAGGCACCCGGCCAGCGCGAGCGCGAGCAGCAGCGTCGCGGCCCAGCCGGACCACAGCAGCGGCCCGAAGGACGTCTGCCGGTGCACGGCGGCCCGCTGCTGCTCCTGGAGCACCTTCAGCCGGGCCAGTATCCCGGAGCCCGGGTCCGACAGGATGCTCGTGGCGTAGCTGAGGTACGCCTGGCGCAACACGTCTCCCTCGGGCTGGAGTTGGGCCTGCTGGACCTTGACGGCGTACACGGTGATCAGCGCGGCGACGGTCTGCAGCGCCTGCCGCCCCGACGCCCCTCCCACGTCGTCCCCGGCGGCCGCCGCGACGCTCTGCGCGGCGACCGAGATCTGCTTCTGGAAGTCGCTGGTCGGGGTCGCCGCCCCGGCGTCCCGCTCCGCCTGCCCGAGCGCGTACAGCGCGGTGTCGATGGACAGCACCGCCGGGGCGCTGGAGGTGCGCAGCGGGTTGGCGTCGCCGTGCACGCCCTCGTACGACAGGAAGAGGGAGAGCGTCAGCAGCCCCGACAGGACGAGCAGCAGCCGGTGGCGTACCGCCAGGTCGTGGGCGGTCGTGCTGCCGCCCTCCACCGGCCTCGGCCGTCCGCGCGGCGGGCCGTCGGACACGGTGTCCGTGCCGGCGCTCATGCCGGCGGCCCGCTGAGCCGGCGGCCGCACTCGCCCCCGCAGTACACGGAGTCGGCGGGGCCGAGCCAGCCGCAGTCCGGACATTCCGCGAGGTCGGCCGCGGCCGGGGGGACCTCCGGGTCGGGCGGCGGACCGGCGGCCGGATGGTGCGGCGGGGTGGTCATCGCACTGGAGAGGATCAGGTGCTGCCAGTCGACGTCCTTGAGGCCGGTGCGGATCCGGCCGCTGCCGGGACCGTCCTCGATCCGGCGCAGCGCGTCCAGGAGGTGGGCGTCGCCGAGTTCGCCGGCCAGCCGCAGGGCGCGGTCGAGTTCGCGGTCCGCGGCGTCGCGGCCGTCGGTGCCGCGCAGCCAGGCCCGGTACGCGCGGGCCACGGCGGCGCTCGCCTGCTGGTACAGCTCCTGCCGGTGGACCCCGGGGTGCCGCCGGGAGGCGTCGAGCGGATTGTCGGTCCAGCGCACCAGGACGGGCCGGGGCGCCGGCAGCCGTACCGGATGCCCGAAGTCGGGTACCACGACCTCGACGGCGGCCAGCTGGAGGTCCTCGCCCCGGTCCCGGCCGGTCGGGTCGGCGGCCAGCACCACCTGGAAGTGCCGCACCTCCTCGCCCCAGGCCCGGGTGACGTACTCGGTGCCGCGCCCGTCGCCACCGGCGGGGAGGAGTTCCCGCTCGCCGGGGACGACCTGTTTGACCTGGCGGATGACGGTGCCGGGGGTGGGGGTGATCCTGATGCGCAGCTCGGGCACCGCGGTGCCGAGCAGTCCGGTCACCAGCTCCTCGTAGGCGGCGGTGAGTTCGGATTCCTCCCGGACGGCTCCGGCGCGGCCGTGCAGCCGTCGGGTGATGCGCAGCAGCAGTTCGGCGTCCCAGTCCTCGCCGATGCCCCAGGCGTCGCAGACGAACCGGCCCTCGCAGGCGTCCAGGGCGGTCTCCAGGGACATGGCGGCCCGGTGGTCGTGCTCGTTGCGCCCGTCGGTGAGCAGCAGGACGTGCTTGACGGGCGCGGGGTGGTCCTTCAGGAGGCGGCGGGCGAGGTCGAGCCAGGTGCCGATGGCCGTACCGCCGTTGGCGTCGAGGATGCGCACGGCCCGTGCGGCGGCGGCGCGTTCGGCGGGCCCCGCGACGGCGAGAGCGGCCCGGTCCGGGCCGGGGTGGACGACGTCGGCGTGGAAGTGGCCGGACAGGACGGCGAACGCGGTGCCCTCGGGCAGCAGCCGGACGGCGGCCACGGTGGCGTCCTTGGCGGCGCGCAGCTTGGCGGCCGGGTAGAGCATGGAGCGGGAGGTGTCCACGATCAGCACCTCGGCCAGCGCGGGACCGCCGCCGGGAGCCCGTCCCCCGGCGAGCCCGGCGCCGCCGTGGCCGCGCACGCCGATCTCCAGGATGGCGTGCATCTCCCGTTCGGCGCCCTCTCCTCGGGCGGGCGGCTCGGCGGGCAGATCCTTCTGCTGGCCGACCTCGAGCGTCACCTCGGTCTCCTCGGCCACGGTCATCGGCGTCTCTCCCGGGGGTCGGTCATGGGCTCAGAAGGTGGTCAACGGCCGTACCGCGTGGGCCAGATCGAGCAGCCGGCCGTGTTCCCGGGCGGTGCGGGCCTGGGCGGCCAGCTGGCGGAAGGAGTGTTCGAGGAGGGTGCGCAGGCCGTGCTCGTCGCCGGGTCCGAGGAGGTCTCCGGAGGGCCAGGAGCGGGCACCGCCGTACAGCGCGTTCTCCCGGACCTCGGCGATGAGCCGGGCCCGGGACTCGCCGTCCTCGGCGCCGCCGTCCAGGCGCAGTTCGGGCAGCCGCCGGGCCGCGTCGGCCAGATCGGCGGGTGTGGGCGGCAGCCCGCCCAGGATGCCGGCGCGGACGCGGACGGCGGCGATGCGGGCGGCGTCGTGGTGGCGGGAGGTGGCCGGCACGTCGTCCAGGACGCGCACGGCGGCGTCCCGGTCGCCGCCGGCCAGATGGCCGCGGGCCAGGCCGAAGGCGGCGGCGGTGTGCGCGCCGTCCCGTTTCCACACGGCCTCGTAGAAGCGCATGGCCCGTGCGGTGCGGGCGCCGTGCTCGGCGCAGTGGCCGAGGGCGAGCTTGGGCACGTACTCGCCGGGCAGCGCCCGGTACACGGCCTCGAAGCGGGCGCCTGCCAGGTCGACCTCGCCCCTGCTCAGGTGCAGGACGCCCCGGTGCCAGGCGATCCGCCAGTCGTGGCCGGCGGCGCGCTCGCCGAGCTGGGTCTCGGCCTCGGCGAGCCAGTCGGCCGCCGCGTCTTGCTCGCCGCGTCTGAGGTAGGCCCGGCACAGCCACAGCGCGGTCTCCGGGGTGCCGAGCCGGGAGTCGCGGGACCACTGCCGGGCCACCCGGTCGGGGGCGTCGGGCGAGAAGGTGTCCAGCATCAGGGCGGCGCCGTCGGCCGGGTCGGGGACCGGTTCCGGGAGGGCGCCGGCGACCTCGGCGGGCGAGGGCGGGGAGGCGTCCAGCTCGGCCGGGCGCCGGCCGGGGCGGGCGGTCCAGTGGTCGAGGGCGGGGATCGCACCGAGCCCGGCGTCGAGGCTGGCGCCGGTGGCGCGGAACCGGGTGGAGCTCTCGGGCAGTTGCTCGCCGAACTGGAGCGAGCGGAACTCCCGCAGGACCTCCCAGAGTTGGCGGGACATCTCGGCGGCCGACCGGAACCGGGCCTGGGGTTCGGGGTGGGTGGCGCGGTCGACGAGACGGCGGAAGGAGTCGTGCGCGAGTCCGCGCGCCGGTTCGGTGTCGCGGGCCAGGGCCTGAAGGGTCATGCCGACGGTGTAGAGGTCGCTGTCGACGTGCCAGCCGCGCCGGTCGATCTCCGCCTTCGGCGGCGCGAAGGTCGCCGTGTAGACGTACGCCGACGCCCGGTCGCCGATCGCGCGGACCGCGCCGAGGTCGATGACCTTCACGGCCCGCCCGAAATGGATGACGTTGGCGGGCTTCATGTCGCAGTAGAGCAGGCCCCGTTCGTGCATGTACTCCAGTACGCCGAGGATCTTGCAGCCGTAGGTGAGGACGTGGTCGAGGCGCGGGCGGCCGTGGAAGACGCGCTCGATGTCGTCGGCGTCGAAGAGCTGTTGCAGGGAGCGGCCGCCGATGTAGTCCATGACCAGGTAGCCGGTGGCGGCCCCGCCGGGCGGCTGGTGTTCGGCGTACGTGATGATCCGCACGATGTCCGGGTGGTGCAGGTCGGTGAGGGAGCGGCGCTCCTCGACGGCCGTGCGGCGGGCCAGCGCGTCGTTCGCGTTGATCTGGCTCTTGAGGACGACGCGGTGGCCCTCGGCTCGGGTGTCCTCCGCGAGGTGGATCCAGCCGAGCCCCCCGCGCGCGAGGCAGCCGAGCACCCGGTAGTGCCCGGCGACCAGGTCGCCCCGGGCCAGTTGGGGCAGGAAGGAGTACGGGGTGCCGCAGCGGGGGCAGCGGCCGGTGGCGCGGGCGGGCTGGCCTCCGTACCCCACCCCGACGACCATGGTGCAGCCGCCCGCGCCGCAGCGCCGGCCCTCGGTGGGCGGACGCGGGTCCTCGATCAGCACGTCGTCGGGCTCGGGCACCTCGGGCAGCACCACCAGTGCGTGCTGGTCGAGTTCGCCCACCCCGGCCACGGCGTGCACGGTCGGCGGTCCCGGGCTCTCCTCGACCACGGCGGACGGCGGGGCGGCCGGTGCGGTGCGTGGCTCGCTGCGCGGTTCGATGTGCCGGTGTCCGCAGGTGTCGCAGTACCCGGTCCCCATGATGCGGCCCGCGCACCCGGGACGGACGCAGGAGGTCATGAGCCGCGCTCCCTCCGGGCTTCGGCGGCGGTTCGGCGGGGAGGCGGGGGCCGGTCGGGGGTGCGGGCGTGTTCGGGGGGTCGTACGGGGCGCTCGTGACCGGCGTGGCCGGGCGCCTCCCCGCCGCCCGGACCCCCGGTGTCCGGGGGCGAGTCGCCTTCCTCCACCGGCTCCGCGCCGCCCCCGCCCGCGTCGTCCGCCGCCCCGCCCGCCCCCGAGCAGAACCCGATGAACCGGTCCGCCGCGCCCTGGGCCCGTTCGATGTCGCACGGGGTCTCGCGGAGCAGGGACAGCGCGGCCTCGTAGAGGCGGTACGCCTCCACCACCCGGTCGCCGTCCTCCCCCGCGCGCCGGCGGCACAGCGGCCACTCCGCGGTGACCCGGCCGCGGAGCTCCTCCCAGCGGCGCAGCCGCGTGTCGAGCATCCCCACGGCCTGCTCCAGGCGCTGGCGGCGGCGCTCGGCGGCGTCCTCGAAGGTGAACAGCAGGTCCGCGCGCCGGGGTTCACGGTCCTGTTCCGAGCTGTGGGCGACCCAGGCCCGGAGCATCCGGCTGCGGCCGACGGCGCCCTCGGCCTGGTCGAGCAGCGCCTCGGTGCCGGGGGCGGCGGTCACCCGGTCCCGGCGGGCGTCGAGCGCGGGCCCCAACTCGTCCACCAGGCGGTCGAGTTCGGCGCCGAGCCGGGTCCAGCGTTCGCGCAGCGGACGGTGCACCAGGGACTCGGCGGCCTGGGCCGCCAGGCCGCCCTGGCGGCGGTGGACCAGCAGCAGCCGGGCGCCGTGCCGGGCGAGCAGGTCCAGCAGGGCGAGCAGGTCCTGGGGTTCGGCGCACTGGTCGACGCCGACCAGCACGGCGGCGAGCGGGACGCGCAGGGTGGCGAGCCGCTCGGGCCGGGGGTCGTCGCGGATGCCGAGGCGTTCGGCGATGCGGTCCATGACCTGGGCGGTGGTCAGCCCCTTGACGTCCAGGGCGAGATCGTGGGCGCCCGCCGGGGGCACGGTCTCGGGCGGGTCGTGGCTGTAGGCACTGGTGTTGCGGTGGGTGCGCAGCTCGCGGTCCGCGAGGGTGACGGCCCGTTCGAGGGTGAAGGCGCGGTCGCCCCGGGCGGGGACGACGGTGACGAGCACCGGCCAGCCCTCGCCCCGGAACCAGCCCGCGAGTTCGGTGGCGAACCGCACGTCGAGCCGCCCCGCCCCGGTGGGCGTACGACTGCGCAGCCGGGGGTCGACGGCCGAGGCGCCGTCGCTCCAGGCGGCGGCCTGCGGCAGATGGCTGAGGACGGTCTCGGTGGGGCTCATGTGGCTGAAGGCGGAGACCTGTCCCTCGTCCACGCTGAGCACGATGCCGATGACCTGGTCGGTGGCGTGGTCGACCACTCCGCCGCCGCTGAAGCCGGGGACGGCCAGCTCGCCGGGGGTGAGCGGGCGCAGCTGCACCCGGCTGTCCCGGCCCCGGGCGGCGACCAGGGTGGCGCCGTGCCAGCGGCCGCCGTCGTCGCCGGGCGGGAAGCCGTACATGCTCACCGGTCCGTGCGGCGAGGCGAGCCGGTAGAGCCGGGTGGTGTGCCCGGCGGGCAGCGGTTCGGCGAGGCGCAGCAGGGCGAGGTCGCCGCTGCGGTCGCCGAACGCGTCCTCCTGCTCCGGTACGTGCTCGTCCGGGCGGACCGTGGCGGTGACCGCGCCCTGTCCGGGGACGCCGACGAGCCGTACGACATACCGCTCGCCCGGCGTGACGACATGCCCCGCGGTGAGCACCCGGTCGGGCGCGAGCAGCACCCCGGCTCCGAGCACCTCGCCGTCCGGTGCCTCGATGCGGGCGATCCAAGTCGGTGTACGTAAGCGGGACTTGACGGCTCGTTCCCCCGTGCGCGTCATGCTGCCGAGGCTACTCCCCGTACCGGCTCGGAACTACCGGTGTGCACGAGGATGCCGCATGTGAATGTTCGCCCATAATCAAACACATGAGCTATACATCGTGTGTATAGTCCGCGCATGCCTCGTACGTTCGAGAACACCCGGACGCCGTCGTCCGCGCCCCGGAAGACGGGCGCAGGGCGCCGCGGGTTCCGCCCGGCCGCGCTCCTCTCCGCCGCCGCCTGCGTGGCACTCGCCCTGACCGGCTGCGCGCAGGTCGAGACCACCTCGCCGAGCACCGCGCGCGAGCAGGCGGCGCAGGGGGCGCCGGCGAGCTTCGGCGGCGTCGACTGCCGCAAGGCCAGGTGCATCGCGCTCACCTTCGACGCCGGCCCCAGCGAGAACTCACCGAAGCTGCTGGACATCCTGAAGGAGAAGCGGGTCCACGCGACGTTCTTCCTGCTCGGCAAGCGGCACATCGAGAGGTATCCGCAGCTGGTCAAGCGCATGTCGGCCGAGGGGCACGAGGTGGCCAGCCACACCTGGGACCACAGGATCCTCACGGACATATCCGACGACCAGGTGCGCGACGAGCTGCGGCGGCCCAATGACGCCATCGAGCGGCTCACGGGCCGCAAGCCCACGCTGATGCGCCCGCCGCAGGGCCGCACGGACGCCGACGTCCACAGAATCTGCGAGGAGCTGGGGCTCGCGGAGGTTCTGTGGAGCGTCACCGCCAAGGACTACACGACCAATGACTCGGCGCTCATCAAGAAGCGCGTCCTCGACCAGGCCGACCGGGACGGGATCATCCTGCTGCACGACATCTACCCCGGGACCGTGCCCGCCGTCCCCGGCATCATCGACGCCCTCAAGCAACGCGGATACACCTTCGTGACCGTCCCCCGGCTGCTCGCGCCCGGCAGGGCGGAACCGGGCAAGGTCTACCGCCCCTGAACCGCCGCGCACGGTTGGGCCGACCGGGTGAGGCGGTGCCGAACTCCCGGCCGGGCGGCGCTCATTGCCTACGATCGTCGGCGTGCCGACCTTCTCCCTCACCCGCACCGTCCCGCTCCCCCTGGCCGAGACCTGGCGCCGGCTCACCGAGTGGCCCCGCCACGCGGGCGCCGTGCCGCTGACCCGGATCAGGCTGCTCACCCCCGGGCCGACCGACGTGGGCACCCGTTTCACGGCCCGCTCCGGCATCGGTCCGCTCACCGTGGACGACACCATGGAGGTGACCGTCTGGCGCCCGCCCGTGGGTGACGAGGGCGGGCTGTGCCGGCTGGAGAAGCGGGGGCGGGTGGTGCTCGGCTGGGCGGAGATCGAGGTACGGCCGGGGCCGGGAGGCCGCAGCCGGGTGGTGTGGCGGGAGGAACTGCGGGTGCGGTTCCTGCCGCGCGCCTTCGACGGGGTCGTCACGCGTACGGCGCGCGCGGTCTTCGGGCGCGGGGTGAACAGGCTGCTCAGGCGGGCCTGAACGGCGGCGCTCCGGACGGCCCCGACGATCCCGCGGCGACCGGGACCTCAGTCCTTGCGGCCCGTCGCCGCCACCGTCACGCCCAGGCCGATCATCGCCAGGCCGCCGACGCCGCCGACCGCGGACAGTCGGCGGGGCGAGCGGGCGAACCAGTCGCGGGCGGCGGAGGCGACCAGGCCCCAGAGGCTGTCGGAGGCCAGCGCGATGACGTTGAAGACCAGGCCCAGCAGCAGCATCTGCGCCGGCACATGACCCTGGGCGCGGTCCACGAACTGGGGCAGTACGGCGGCGAAGAACACCATCGTCTTGGGGTTGGCCACGCCGACCGCGAAGCCCTCCCCCAGGGTGCGCAGCCCGCCCCGCTCGGGTGCACCGGACTCGGCGAACGCGGCACGCAGGGAACCGCGTCGCCGCCACGCCTTGATCCCGAGGTACACCAGATAGGCGGCGCCCGCGAGCTTGAGCGCGGTGAAGAGCAGCACCGAGCGTTCCACCACCGGTCCGATGCCGAGGGCCACGGCGGCGACGAGGACGTAGGCGCCGAGCGTGTTGCCGGCGACCGTGGTCAGCGCGGCGCGACGGCCGTGCGCCAGCGCCCGCCCGACGACGAAGAGCACGCTCGGGCCGGGTATCACGATCAGCAGGAGGGACAGCGCCGCGAAGGCGAGCAGCCGGTCGGTGGAGACCATGGGCCCATGACAACACAGGGCCCGGGGCGCGCGGCAATCCCTTTTTCCCCGCGGCCCGGTCCGGGGTTTCCCCGCGGCCCGGTCCCGGGCTCAGGCCACCTAGCCGATCCGCGCCTCCTCCCGCGCGTCGTGGTGGATCGGGGTGTGTCCGCCGGTCAGGGCGACGCCGCTGCCGCCGCGCCGCTCGGCGACGATCTCCGCGGCGATCGACAGGGCCGTCTCCTCGGGCGTACGGGCGCCGAGGTCGAGGCCGATCGGCGCCCGGAGCCGCGCCAGTTCCCCTTCGGTGAGACCGGCCTCGCGCAGGCGCGCGGTGCGGTCGAGGTGGGTGCGCCGGGAGCCCATCGCTCCGACGTAGGCGACCGGGAGCCGCAGCGCCGCCTTCAGCAGGGGCACGTCGAACCTGGCGTCGTGGGTGAGGACGCACAGGACGGTGCGGCCGTCGGTCCCGGTGCGCTCCAGGTAGGTGTGGGGCCACTCGACCACGATCTCGTCGGCCTCCGGGAAGCGGGCACGGGTGGCGAACACCGGGCGGGCGTCGCACACCGTGACGTGGTAGCCGAGGAACCTGCCGACGCGGACCAGGGCGGCGGCGAAGTCGATCGCGCCGAAGACGATCATCCGGGGAGCGGGCACCGAGGACTCCACCAGGACGGTGAGCGGGGCGCCGCGGCACGAGCCCCTGGCGCCGATCTCCAGGGTGCCGGTGCGGCCCGCGTCCAGCAGGGCGCGGGCCTCGGCGGCGACGGCGCGGTCCAGCCCGGGGTGGCCACCGAGGCCGCCGTCGTACGACCCGTCGGGGCGGACGAGGAGGGCGCGGCTCACCGGACCGTCCGGTCCCGCCACGATCCGCGCGAGCGCCGCCGCCTCCCCGCGGGCGGCGGCGGCCAGCGCGGCGGCGATCACCGGCCGGGCGGGGTCGACCGCCCGGACCGGGGCGACCAGTATGTCGATGACGCCGCCGCAGGTCAGGCCGACCGCGAAGGCGTCCTCGTCGCTGTACCCGAAGCGTTCGAGGACGGTCTCCCCGTCCCGGAGCGCCTGCCGGCACAGCTCGTACACCGCGCCCTCCACGCAGCCGCCGGAGACCGACCCGATCGCCGTGCCGTCGGCGTCCACCGCGAGCGCGGCGCCGGGCTGCCGCGGGGCGCTGCCGCCGACGCCCACGACGGTGGCGACGGCGAAGTCCCGCCCCCGCCCGGCCCACCGGTCCAGCTCCTCGGCGATGTCCAGCATGTGTCGGTCTCCTCAGGGGATCGGTCATGGTGCCGTCTCCCGAGGTTCACCGGGGCACCCGGTCGAGTTGAGCGGGACTGGGGATGTGCACGATCTCGGAGGACGGCCCGGTGCGGCATGCGTCTTGCGGCATGCGTCTTGCGTCTTGCGTCTTGCGTCTTGCGTCTGCGGCAGGGGTGAGCGGATGCCCGGCGCCGGGGTGCGCCGCCGCCCTCCCCCGGGCCCCCAGGCTCGGGGAAGGGCACGCGTGCCCGCGGCGGCGGAGGCGGATCAGGCGGTGCCCGTGAGGTGCTCCGGGCGTACCGGTGTCCGGTTCAGCTCAAGCCCCGTCGCGTTCCGGATCGCCGCCAGGACGGCCGGGGTCGACGACAGGGTCGGGGCCTCGCCGACGCCGCGCAGACCGTACGGGGCGTGCACGTCGGCGAGTTCGAGGACGTCGACCGGGATGGTCGGCGTGTCGAGGATGGTCGGGATCAGGTAGTCCGTGAAGGAGGGGTTCCTGACCTTCGCGGTCCTCGGGTCCACGATGATCTCCTCCATCACCGCGATGCCCAGGCCCTGTGCGGTGCCGCCCTGGATCTGGCCGACGACGGACAGCGGGTTGAGCGCCTTGCCGACGTCCTGGGCGCAGGCCAGCTCGACGACCTTGACGAGGCCGAGTTCGGTGTCGACCTCGACCACGGCGCGGTGCGCGGCGAAGGAGTACTGGACATGGCCGTTGCCCTGGCCGGTGCGCAGGTCGAATGCCTCGGTCGGCCGGTGCCGCCACTCCTCCGCCACCTCCACGGCCTCCCCTTCGAGGACGTCGACCAGGTCGGCGAGCACCTCGCCGCCGTCGGTGACGACCTTGCCGTTCTCCAGCAGCAGCTCCGCGGTCGCCCACGCCGGATGGCGGGAGCCGAACTTGCGGCGGCCGATCTCCAGGACCTGTGCGCGGACCCGTTCACAGGCGTTCTTGACGGCGCCGCCGGTGACGTACGTCTGCCGGGAGGCGGAGGTGGAGCCGGCCGAGCCGACCTGGGTGTCGGCCGGGTGGATGGTCACCTGGGCGACGCCGAGTTCGGTGCGGGCGATCTGGGCGTGCACGGTGACGCCGCCCTGGCCGACCTCCGCCATCGCGGTGTGCACGGTGGCGACGGGCTCGCCGGCGATCACCTCCATGCGCACCCTGGCGGTGGAGTAGTCGTCGAACCCCTCGGAGAAGCCGACGTTCTTGATGCCGACGGCGTAGCCGATCCCCCGCACGACGCCCTCGCCGTGCGTGGTGTTGGACAGACCGCCGGGCAGCTGCCGTACGTCGGCGCCCTCGCTGGACTCCCACTGGCGCTCGGGCGGCAGCGGCATCGCCTTGACGCGGCGCAGGAGTTCGGCGACCGGCGCCGGGGAGTCGACCGGCTGCCCGGTCGGCATGACCGTGCCCTGTTCCATGGCGTTCAGCTGCCTGAACTCGACGGGGTCCATGCCGAGTTCCTTCGCCAGCTTGTCCATCTGGGCCTCGTACGCGAAGCACGCCTGGACCGCGCCGAAGCCACGCATCGCGCCGCAGGGCGGGTTGTTGGTGTAGAGGGCGAGGGCCTCGATGTCGACGTCGTCCACGACGTACGGCCCGATGCCCAGCGAGGCGGCGTTGCCGACGACGGCCGGGGACGCTGAGGCGTAGGCGCCGCCGTCGAGCACGATGCGGCACCTGACGTGCGTCAGCCTGCCGTCGCGCGTGGCCCCGTGCTCGTAGTGCAGCTTGGCCGGGTGGCGGTGGACGTGCCCGAAGAAGGACTCGAACCGGTTGTAGACGATCTTGACGGGCTTGCCGGTGCGCAGCGCGAGCAGGCAGGCGTGGATCTGCATGGACAGGTCCTCGCGACCGCCGAACGCGCCGCCGACGCCGGACAGCGTCATCCGCACCTTGCGCTCGGGCAGGCCGAGCACGGGCGCGATCTGGCGCAGGTCGGAGTGGAGCCACTGGGTGGCGATGTAGAGGTGGACGCCGCCGTCCTCCTCGGGCACCGCGAGCCCCGACTCGGGGCCGAGGAAGGCCTGGTCCTGCATGCCGAAGGTGTACTCGCCCGTGACGATCACCTCGGCGCGCCCGGCGGCCGCCGCCGCGTCGCCGCGCACGATCGGCTGGCGGTGCACGATGTTCGGGTGCGCGACATGCCCGACGTGGTGGTCGTCGCGGTGCTCGTGGACGAGGACGGCGTCCGGCGCGAGGGCGGACTCCTCGTCGGTGATCACGGGGAGTTCGCGGTACTCCACCTTGATCCTGGCGGCGGCGCGGCGGGCGGTCTCCGGGTGGTCGGCGGCGACGATGGCGACCGGCTCGCCGTGGTGGCGCACCTTGCCGTGCGCGAGGACCGGGGTGTCCCGGATCTCCAGGCCGTAGTGCTTCACCTCGGTGGGCAGGTCGTCGTACGTCATGACGGCGTACACGCCCGGCAGGGCGAGTGCCTCGGAGGTGTCGATGGAGACGATCTCGGCGTGCGCGACGGTGGAGCGCAGGATCTGGCCCCACAGCATGTCCTCGTGCCACATGTCCGAGGAGTAGGCGAACTCGCCGGTGACCTTGAGGGTGCCGTCCGGGCGGAGGGTGGACTCGCCGATGCCGCCCTTGGTGCCCGCGCCCTGCGTGATCTTCGTTGGTGCGCCGGTGGGGGCACCGCCCGCGCGAGCGGAGCCGAGCTGGGGGGAAGGCATGTCAGACCCCCTCCGACCGGCGGGCGGCCGCGAGGCGGACCGCGTCCATGATCTTCTCGTAGCCCGTGCAGCGGCACAGGTTCCCGGACAGCGCCTCGCGGATGTCGGCGTCGGACGGGTTCGGGTTGCGCTCCAAGAGGTCGTCGGAGGCGACGAGCAGGCCCGGGGTGCAGAAGCCGCACTGGACGGCGCCGGCGTCGATGAACGCCTGCTGGACCGGGGCGAGTCCGGTGCCCGCGCCGGCCCGGGAGTCGGTGCCGCCCTCGGCCCGCCATCCCTTCGCCTCGTCCAAAGGGGTGCCCGCCGAGTCGCCGCGCGAGCGCCGCCGGGCGTGGTCGGCGAGGCCCTCGACGGTCACCACGTCCCGGCCCTCGGCCTGTCCGGCCGCGACCAGGCAGGAGCAGACCGGCACGCCGTCCAGGCGCACCGTGCAGGAGCCGCACTCGCCCTGCTCGCAGGCGTTCTTGGAGCCGGGCAGGCCGAGCCGCTCGCGCAGCACGTAGAGCAGGGACTCGCCCTCCCAGACGTCGTCCGCCTCCTGCGGGCGTCCGTTGACGGTGAAGGTGACGCGCATCACGCAGCTCCCTCGGTGGCGCGGCGGGCGCCGCGGTACGACTCCCAGGCCCAGGTCAGCGTCCGGCGGGCCATCACGCCGACCGCGTGCCTGCGGTAGCTCGCGGTGCCCCGGACGTCGTCGATCGGGTTGCAGGCGGCGGAGCACAGATCGGCGAACCGCTGGGCGACCGACGGGGCGATGGTCTTCCGGTTGTCCCACGAGCCGCCCTCCTCCAGGGCCGCGTTCAGGAACTCCTCGGCGGCCTTCGCGCGCACCGGCGTGGGCGCGGCCGAGCCGATGCCGGTGCGCACCGTGCGGGTCCCGGGGTGCAGGGCGAGGCCGAAGGCGCACACGGCGATGACCATGGCGTTGCGGGTGCCGACCTTGGAGTACTGCTGCGGTCCGTCCGCCTTCTTGACGTGCACGGCGCGGATCAGCTCGTCGGGCCGGAGCGCGTTGCGCTTGACGCCGGTGTAGAAGTCGTCGACCGGGATCATCCGGGTGCCGCGCGCCGCCGACGCCACCTCGACCTCGGCGCCGGCGGCGAGGAGGGCGGGGTGGGCGTCGCCGGCGGGCGAGGCCGTGCCGAGGTTGCCGCCGACGCCGCCGCGGTTGCGGATCTGCGGGGAGGCGACCGTGTGCGAGGCGAGCGCGAGGCCCGGCAACTCGGCACGGAGCTGTTCCATGATGTGCGTGTACGGCACGGAGGCGCCCAGCCGTACGGAGTCCTCGCCCCTCTCCCATTCGTAGAGGTCGCCGACGCGGTTGAGGTCGAGCAGGTACTCGGGCCTGCGGTGGTCGAAGTTGATCTCGACCATCACATCGGTGCCACCCGCAATCGGCACAGCGGTGGGGTGCTCGGCCTTCGCGGCGAGCGCCTCCTCCCAGCTGGCGGGGCGAAGGAAGTCCATGACCGGCTCTCTTCTTCGTCTCGGGGTCGTACGGATCTGAGCCAATCCGTGTGGCGGGCCCGGCTCGTTCCTGTCGTTTTGACGCGGAGTGGGGTCAGTACACCGCCGTGTACTCCGGCGGGGTCAGTCACCGAAACCATGAAGGAGTTCGCTGGCCAGGGGGAGCATCTTGTAGATTCGTATGAACGGAGGTCACCGGAAACCTCTCCGTTTTCCCGGAGAAACGCGGGAACCAGCGTGGAGACCCGGAGCGGTCCCCCGGGTGCGGCGCACCGGCTCCTTTCCCGTCACCCTCCGAAGATCCATCGTAGGTTTCGAGACACAGAAACGGCGGCAACTGAGATGCGGCTGCGCGCACTGCTGGACACCGACGGGCTGGGCCTGCTGCTGCTCGGCGGCGAGGACGAGCTGGACCGCTCGGTGCGCGGTGTGATGACGACCGACCTGCGCGACCCGAGCCGCTACCTCTCCGGCGGCGAGCTGGTGCTGACCGGCCTCGCGTGGCGGCGGGACGCGGCGGACTCGGAGCCGTTCGTGCGCACCCTGGTGCAGGCCGGAGTGGCGGCCCTCGCGGCGGGCACCGCCGAGCTGGGCATGGTGCCGGAGGACCTGGTGCTGGCCTGCGCCAGGCATCGGCTGCCGCTGTTCGAGGTGCACGAGTCGGTGGCCTTCGCGACGATCACCGAGCACGTCGTACGGCAGGTCTCGGGCGAGCGCGCCGGAGACCTGGCCGCCGTGGTGGACCGGCACCGCCGGATGATGACCTCGGGTCCGGCGGGCGGCGGCCCCGACGTGGTACTCGACCTGCTCGGCAGCGACCTCGACCTGCGCGCCTGGGTGCTCTCCCCCACCGGCCGGCTGATCGCCGGTTCCAAGGTGGCGGGCCCGGACCTGCCCGCCGAGACCTGCGCGCGGCTGGCCGCCGAGCAGTTGGCCGCGGCCCGCACCGGCCGGCGCGGCCCGCACCGGGTCCAGCTGGGGGGGACGACGTACTCGCTCTTCCCGATCCGCTCCTCGGGGCGCTCCCCGCAGGCCGCGCGCGATGTGCGCGAGACGGTGCTGTCGGACTGGCTGCTGGCCGTGGAGGCGGACGCGGGCGACTGGGACGGGCAGCGCATGGACCTGCTCCAGGGCGTCACCCAGCTGATCGCCGTGGAGCGCGACCGCCGCGAGGCCGCCCGTACGGTGCGCCGCCGGCTCGCCCAGGAGGTCCTGGAGCTGGTGCAGACGGGCGCCGCGCCCGCCGAGATCGCCGCCCGGCTGCGGGTGGCCGCTCCCGTGCTGCTGCCCGGCTTGGACGCCGCCCCGCACTGGCAGGTCGTGGTGGCCCGGGTGGAGTGGGACGGCGAGGAGATCGAGGGCGGCCCGGTGGCGCAGTCGCTGCTGGAGGAGGTGCTGGTCGACCCGCTGGCGACCGGCCCCGAGCCCTCCGACCGCATCGCCGTGGCGCACACCGGGGACGAGGCGGTCGCACTGGTGCCGCTGCCCGCCGTACCGGCCGTCGCCGCCGACCAGGAGGGCGCGGAGACGGGGCTGCTCGCCGACGCGCTGCTCCGGGCGGTGCGCGAGCCGCTGTCGGCGGGCCTGGACGACGACGGGCGGCTCACGCTCGGGGTCAGCGCGGCCGTGCACTCGGCGGAGGGGCTGCGCGGCGCGCTGGAGGAGGCCCGGCACGCCCGCCGGGTGGCGGCGGCCCGGCCCGGCCGGGTCTGCGCGGCCGGGCACCAGGAGCTGGCGAGCCATGTGCTGCTGCTGCCGTTCGTCCCGGACGACGTGCGCCGCGCCTTCACGGCCCGGCTGCTGGACCCCCTGACGGACTACGACCGCCGGCACCGCGCGGAGCTGATACCGACCCTGGAGGCGTTCCTCGACTGCGACGGCTCCTGGACCCGCTGCGCCACCCGTCTGCACCTGCACGTCAACACGCTGCGCTACCGCGTCGGCCGGATCGAGCAGTTGACGGGACGGGACCTGTCGCGCCTGGAGGACAAGCTCGATTTCTTCCTGGCACTGCGTATGAGCTGAGCCGACGGGGACGAAGCGGACATATGGCGAACCGTCGCGCCCCCACGACTTTGTGAAAACTTTCACCCACCCTCTTGGCCGGGCGTGGCGATCGGTGCTGGAATGCCGCCACCACTCAACAGCCCGATGGCGTGCCTGGGGAGGTCAACGTGGCGTATACCGCCATGTCTGGGAACGGAACGACCGCCGGTGACGATCCTCTCCAGACCGCGGTATGGCGGCTGCGCTCGCGAGCCTGCTGGGCCGACGCGGCGGCCCTGCTGCCGCCCGACACGCCGGGCACGGCGCTGCAACGGGCGATGCTGCTGGTGGAGCGCTGCCTGTACACCGAGGGCGGCTGGGCGGACGCGGAGGACGCGCTGCGTACGGCGGAGGCCCTCGCGCACACCGACGAGGAGCGGGGCGCGGCGGCGTGCGAGCGGGGGCAGCTGGCGTACGCCGCGACGCTGCACGGCGTCCGGGACCGGGTGGACGAGGCGCGGGCCGCGCTGGGACGGGCGGCGGCACTGATCCCGCCGGGGGCCGCGGGGCGCGCCCTGCTGGACTTCCGGCGGGGGCTGCTGGCGGAGAACCTGTCCCGTTCCCCGCAGGCCGCGCGCGCCGCGTACCGCAGGGCACACGCGGGCGCGACCGCGCACGCCGATCCCCTGCTGCTGTCCTTCACCTGGCGGCATCTCGCCGGGCTCGCCCTGCGCGACGGGGAGCTGGCGGAGGCGCGGCACGGCTTCGCCGAGTCCCTGCGGATCCGGGAGGAGCTGGGGTACCTGGTCGGCACGGCGCCCGCGCTGGTCTCCCTGGCGGACACGGAGGACGAACCGGCGGCGACGCGGCTGCGGGACGAGGCGCGGCGGCTCTTCCGCCTGCTGGGGGGCGTGCCGACGTGGCTCGCGGCCCAGCTGGCGCCTCCGGCGGCGGGCCCGGCCACGGCGTGAACCGGGACGGATGCGTGGTGCCGGGGTTGTCCGGCGTGCTCAGAGGGAACTCAGAGACGGCTGTGCCAGGGTGAGGCGCCCGAGACCCCCCACTCCAGGAGAGCGTCGGATGTCACTCATCAACGGCCTTCCGGCCCATGTTCTGCTTGTCCACTTCGTCGTGGTGCTCATCCCGCTGACCGCCCTCGCCCTGGTCGCCGCGGCGGTGTGGCCGCGGGCCGCGAACCGGCTGGGCGTCCTGCTGCCCTCACTGGCGCTCGTCGCCCTGGCCAGCGTGCCGCTCGCGACGAACGCCGGTGAGTGGCTGGAGCGCCATGTCGACGACGACCCGCTCGTCCGCAAGCACACCGAGCTGGGCGACGGGCTGCTGCCGTGGGCGCTGGGGCTGTTCGTCCTCGCGGTGCTGGTGTGGTGGGGGGCCCGCGAACTCCGCCGGACGGAGAGCGCGGCGGGGGGCAGCTCGCGCTGGTCCGCGCTGCCGGTGCGGATCGTCCTGGGGCTGCTGTCCGCGGTGATCGCGGTGGGCGCGGTGGTGGACGTGTACCGCATCGGCGACTCGGGGGCGAAGGCCGCGTGGCACGACAGCTTCTCGAAGACGGCGCACGCCGAGCACGACGGCGACGGTTCGTGAGGCGTCCCGAAGGGGCGCGTCCCCGGTGCGGCTCCGCCGTCTAGACACGACCGGACACGACGGGTTCACGCCCGGGTGCGGCCGCGAGCCCGCGGCCGCACCCGGGCGTGCTCCGTTCACCGGCCCTGTTCAGGCCGCGCCCGCGAAGTGTTCCGCCACCAGCTCCCGGACCACCTCGAAATCCCGGGCCACCAGCGCGTCCAGCAAGGACACGTGTTCCGCCGCGTCCGCGAGGAGATCCGCGCGGGCGTGCCGGACCGGGCCCCCGACCAGTGGCCACTGCGCACGGCGGTGCAGGTCGCACGCGATGCGCACCAGTTCCCCGTTGCCGGAGAGAGCCAGCATCGCGCGGTGGAAGGCCCGGTCGGACTCGGCGTACGTCGCGGGGCAGCCGGAGGCCGCCGCCCGGACCGTGTCCTCCGCCAGCGGCCGCAGCTCGGCCCAGCGGGCCGCCGGCACCGAGCGGGCCAGCCGCAGCATCACCGGCACCTCGATCAGCCCCCGCACCTCCGCCAGCTCGGCCAGCTCCCGCGCGCCCCGCTCGACGACCCGGAAGCCCCGGTTGAGCACCACCTCGACGGCGCCCTCCAGGGCCAGCTGCTGCATCGCCTCCCGCACCGGCGTCGCCGAGACCCCGAAGCGCTCCCCGAGCACCGGGGCCGAGTACACCTCCCCCGGCTTCAGCTCGCCCGCCACCAGCGCCGTACGCAGCGCCTCCAGGATCTGTCCGCGCACCGAGGCCCGCTGTATCACGGGCCGCCCGGCGTCGGGCCGCCGCTGGTCCGGAACCATCCCCTCACCGTGCGTGTGCGCCGCCGCGGAGCCCTGCACGCCCTGCCTCACGGGGTCCTCCTGGCGGCTTGTCGGTACTTGGGGTCATTGACGACGGGTTGTCGGTTGTTCGTCAAGCACCCTAGACGTACCGAGCGGTACGTCAAACTCGATCGAGGACGAGCAGCCCCCGGCGTCCATTAAGATCAACGCGAGCCGGACCGCCGCGCACGGACAGGTGATTCACAACTTCCTCACCCTTCGCAGGAACTTTCCGAGGAACCATCCGTACGGGTAGTCTTATTCGAACTCAACTCCCGCCCCTCAAGCGGCAGTTCGAGCAGATCGCCGTCCCTGGGCATCCCCCCGCACCCTCTTGGCGGCCTCTTGCCGCGAAACCCCCTGAGGGCCGTCGGGAGTGGGCCACTATGGCGGGCGTTACGCCCTATCCCAATGCAAGGGACCCCTGATGAGACTGACCGACATATCGCTGAACTGGCTGCTTCCGGGCGCCGTACTGCTCCTGGGCATGCTGGTGGCGGTGGCGGTGCTCGCGCGCGGAAAGCGCTCCTCCGGGGAGAACGCGAGCGCGGACGACTCCTGGGAGCGCAGCGAGGAGCGCCGCAGGCGCAAGGAGGCCATCTACGGCACCGCCTCCTACGTGCTGCTGTTCTGCTGTGCGGCGGTGGCGGCCGCCCTGTCCTTCCACGGCCTGGTCGGCTTCGGCGAGCAGAACCTCGGCCTGACCGACGGCTGGCAGTACCTGGTGCCCTTCGGCCTCGACGGCGCGGCCATGTTCTGCTCCGTCCTCGCGGTGCGCGAGGCCAGCCACGGTGACGCGGCCCTCGGCTCGCGCATCCTGGTGTGGCTGTTCGCCGCCGCCGCGGCCTGGTTCAACTGGGTGCACGCCCCCCGCGGCGTCGACCACGCGGGTGCCCCGCAGTTCTTCTCCGGCATGTCCCTGTCGGCGGCGGTCCTGTTCGACCGCGCGCTGAAGCAGACCCGCCGCGCCGCCCTGCGCGAGCAGGGCCTGGTGCCGCGCCCGCTGCCGCAGATCCGCATCGTGCGCTGGCTGCGCGCCCCTCGCGAGACCTACAAGGCCTGGTCGCTGATGCTCCTCGAGGGCGTGCGCAGCCTGGACGAGGCCGTCGAGGAGGTCCGCGAGGACAAGCGCCAGAAGGACCAGGCGCGCGTGCGCCGGCGCGAGCAGGAGCGCATGGAACGCGCCCAGCTCAAGGCCATCAGCCGGGGCCACGGCCGCTTCGTGGGCCGCGTCGGCGGCGGGCGGCAGGTCGAGGTGCAGGCGGTCGAGCGCGGCCCCGCTTCCGCACCCGCGGAGCCTGCCATATCGACGACCGCGGAACAGCTGCCGGTACCGTCGCGTCCCTCCCTCCAGCCGGTCCGCAAAGGGTCTGAGCCGGTGACCGTCGACCTCACCGCGGAGGACGACACCATGGCCCTGCCCCGCCTGGACTCCCTGGAGCGCAAGCTCAAGGACCTGGAGCAGCAGTTCGGCTAGGAAACACGGAGCTTCACGGGTCGGGGGCGTGACCGCCGCGGTCGCGCCCCCGACCCGTGCCCGCGCCCCCTCACGCCGCCTCGGCGCCCAGCTCGAACCACACCGACTTGCCGACCCCGTGCGGCCGTACACCCCAGGCGTCCGCGAGGGACTCCACCAGGACCATGCCCCGGCCGTGGGTGTCGTCGTCCGGATCGGGAGTGCGCACCCGGGGTCTTCGGGGCACGAAGTCCCGCACCTCCACGCGCAGTCCGCCGGGTACCACGACCGCCGTGAGGACGGCGTCGTCGTCGGTGTGCACGAGCGCGTTGGTGACCAGTTCGCTGGTGAGCAGCTCGGCGATCTCCGACCGTCCGGGCTTGCCCCAGTCCCGCAGCAGCTCGCGCAGCTCCCGGCGGGCCTCCGGCACGGCCCGCAGATCCGCCCGCCCGAGCCTGCGCCACAGCCGCTGCGGCGGCTCCACGGCCCGCCCGCGGCGCTCCCGCGCGTCGGTCCGGTCCCGGCGCTCTCGCCCGTCCCGCCGGTCCCGCACGTCCTCCACGGAGTCCGCGACGGGAGTCCGCACCAGCCGCCCCGGCGACTCCCCCGTGGCCCCGGCGGTCCCCGCGGTCTCCATGACACCGCCGGGAACCTCCCCCAGGGTCTCCCCCGTGCCGTCCCCCGGTTCCGCGGAGGGGGCCCCGGTGGTCACGGGACCGCCCCCTCGTGCCTGCCTCTTCATGGCCCCCGCCCGCACGCCGCTCGAACCCTGCCCCTCCTGGTCGAACACGTTCACGGGGGGATGCTTGCCCAGTGGACCAACGGCCAGTCCTGGGGCCGGCCCGATGACCGGCGGTTCGGCCACCTCCCGGGCCCGCCACACCCGGGCACGGGGCGCGGGCACGGACCGCGGGACGGCCTTCCGGACGGCCACCTGACGCCGCTGACGCCCCGTGACGGCCGGTCAGCCGCGCCCGGCACAGCCGGTCGGCAGGCCGTCACGGGCCGTGAAACTGGCCGAAATTGACTCCCCGGTCCGGGTGGTGTCAGGGCCGGGGCACGTTGCGCAGGTTGGAGCGCGCCATCTGGACCATGCGGCCCACCCCGCCGTCCAGCACGATCTTGGAGGCCGACAGCGCGAACCCGGTGACCATCTCGGCGCTGATCTTCGGCGGGATGGAGAGGGCGTTCGGGTCGGTGACGACGTCCACCAGGGCCGGGCCCTTGTGCCGGAACGCGTCCTTGAGCGCGCCGGCGAGCTGCTTGGGCTTCTCCACCCGCACCCCGTACGCCCCGCACGCGCGGGCCACGGCGGCGAAGTCGGGGTTGACGTTGGCGGTGCCGTACGCGGGCAGCCCGGAGACCATCATCTCCAGTTCGATCATGCCGAGCGCGGAGTTGTCGAACAGCACCACCTTGACCGGGAGGTCGTGCTGCACCAAGGTCAGGAAGTCCCCCATCAGCATGGTGAACCCGCCGTCCCCGGACACCGACACCACCTGCCGGCGCCGGTCGGTGAACTGCGCGCCGATCGCCATGGGCAGCGCGTTGGCCATCGAGCCGTGCGAGAACGAACCGATGATCCGGCGGCGGCCGTTGGGCGAGATGTAGCGCGCCGCCCACACGTTGCACATGCCGGTGTCCACGGTGAACACGGCGTCGTCGTCGGCGACTTCGTCGAGTACGGCGGCCACGTACTCGGGGTGGATCGGGACGTGCCGGTCGACCTTCCTGGTGTACGCCTTGACCACGCCCTCCAGCGCGTCGGCGTGCTTCTTCAGCATCCGGTCGAGGAAGCGCCGGCTGGTCTTCTCCGCGACCCTCGGGATGAGGCAGCGCAGCGTCTCGCGCACGTCGCCCCACACCGCGAGGTCGAGCCGGGAGCGCCGGCCGAGCACCTCGGGCCGTACGTCGACCTGCGCGATCCGGACGTCGTCGGGCAGGAAGGCGTTGTACGGGAAGTCGGTGCCGAGCAGGATCAGCAGGTCGCACTCGTGGGTGGCCTCGTACGCGGCGCCGTAGCCCAGGAGTCCGCTCATGCCGACGTCGTACGGATTGTCGTACTGAATGAATTCCTTGCCGCGCAGGGCGTGTCCCACCGGGGACTTGACCTTCTCGGCGAACCGCATGACCTCGGCGTGCGCCCCCGCCGTGCCGCTGCCGCAGAAGAGGGTGACCTTGCCGGCCTTGTCGATCATGTCCACCAGGGCGTCGATCTCGGCGTCGCCGGGGCGCACGGTGGGCCGTGAGGTGACCAGGGCGCTCTGCGCGGCCTTCTCCGGGGCGGGTTCGGCGGCGATGTCGCCGGGCAGCGAGACCACGCTGACCCCGCTCTGGCCGACCGCGTGCTGGATGGCGGTCTGCAGCAGCCGGGGCATCTGCTTGGCGCTGGAGATCAGCTCGCTGTAGTGGCTGCACTCCTGGAAGAGCCGATCGGGGTGGGTCTCCTGGAAGTACCCGAGGCCGATCTCGCTGGAGGGGATGTGGGAGGCGAGGGCGAGCACGGGGGCCATGGAGCGGTGGGCGTCGTACAGGCCGTTGATGAGGTGGAGGTTGCCGGGACCGCAGGAGCCGGCGCAGGCGGTCAGCTTCCCGGTGATCTGGGCCTCGGCACCGGCCGCGAAGGCGGCGGTCTCCTCATGGCGGACATGCACCCAGTCGATGCCGGAGTGGCGGCGGACGGCGTCCACGACCGGGTTGAGGCTGTCGCCGACGACGCCGTAGAGGCGGCGCACGCCGGCGCGGGCGAGGATGTCGACGAACTGTTCGGCTACGGTCTGCTTGGCCATGTTCTCTCGTCTGCCCCTTCCGAGGTCCCGGACCCGTCCCTGGTTCCCGGTTCCATGGAGGCACACAAGGGGCCTTCACGCCTCCCACAGGGCCGCCGCCGTGCGGTCGTCGGCGTAACCCTTGACCCGTACCCGGGCGTCGGCGAGGAAGGCGGCGAGTCCCGGCGCGCGGCGGCCGGACCAGCGGCGGGACAGATAGGCGTTCAGCGCCGGCTCACCGCGCAGCGGCTCGGCCAGGCCCGGCGTGCACATCATCAGCGCATCACCCGGGCGGGCTAGCGAGACCCGGAAGCGGAAGGGGTCGCGGGCGGGCTCCGGCGGCGGCTCGGGCACGGGGTCGTACGCCCCCGGCGGGCCGGGGAAGCCGAGGGCGGGGGTGAGGCGGTCGTCGCCGGGCGGACCGGGCGCCTCCTCGTGCGGGGCGGCGCCCGGCTCGATGTCCCGCCAGGTGCCGTCCCTCAGCAGGAAGAGGCCGCCGTCGCCGACGCCGAAGAACACGCGGGTGCGGCAGTGCGGGTCGGCGGGCAGCAGCAGGCAGCGCAGCGTGGCCGTGTACTCCGGCGGCTCCACTCCCCGTGCGGCGGCGCTCTCCCGGAGCCGGCCGAGGCTGCGGTCGGTCAGCCGGTGCAGCCCCGCCTTGAGGTCGGCGCGCCGGGTCGCGCGGATGTCCTCGGCCAGCCGCCGGTGGCTGCGGCCCACCGCCCGGCCGATCCAGCGGCACGCCTCCGCCGCCGCCAGGTGCGCCTGGGGGGTGGCCCGCGCGCCGGTGGCCATCGCGACGAGCACCAGCGCGTGTTCGCCGGTCCCGAACCGCGCGGTCAGCAGCGCGTCCCGGCGCGGCTCGCCCCGGTAGCGCGCCGAGTCCCCGCGCACCGACGCGGACCGCAGCGTCCAGCTCCCGTACCGGGCGCCGTCCACCACCGTGTCCGGCACCAGCTCCCCCAGTTCCTCCGGCTCGGCGACGGGGAGGGCGGTGGGCTCGGGGTCGTAGGTGGGGGGTCCGGAGCCGACGTAGTCGAGGCCGGAGTCATGGGCCGGCCCGGGGGCGGGGTCGTACGCCGAGTGGTGGGCCGAGGCGGATTCGGGCGCCGGGCGCTGGGCCGGGAGGACGGGAAGGGCCGGGACATCGGGCGGGGTGGGGACCTCCGATGGAGCCGCAACGTCAGGCGGGGCGCCATGCGGTGGAGCCGGGACGGCTCGCGACAGGGGAACGTCAGCCGGTTCCGGGAGGTCGGGCGGCGGAGGGACGTCGACCGGTTCCGGGAGGCCGGGCGGGACGCCATGCGGTGGAGCCGCAACGTCGCACGACAGGGCAACGTCAGCCGGTTCCGGGACATCGGGCGTCGGAGGGACGTCGACCGGTTCCGGGAGGTCGGGCGGGACGCCATGCGGTGGAGCCGCAACGTCGCACGACAGGGCAACGTCAGCCGGTTCCGGGACATCGGGCGGGGCGGGGACGTGCGGTGGAGCCGGAGCGTCGGGCGGGACGGCGCGCGGTGGAGCCGGGACGTCGGGCGCCACCGGGTCATCGCCCGGCACCCGGACGCCGGCGGGCCCCGGGGCTCCGGGCTGCGCGGGAACGCGGGCGGGACTCCGGACGACGGCGGGTCCCGGGGCGTCTGGCCGGGCGCCGGCGGGTCCCGGGCCATCGGCGGGTCTCCGGACGCCGGCCGGAGCCGAGGCATCGGACCGCACCGGGACGTCGCGCCGAGCCGGCCCGTCCGCAGGTCCCGGGATGTCCATGGGTCCCGGGATGTCCATGGGTCCCGGGGCGTCGGCGGGTACCGGGGGATCGGGCGGGGCCGGTCTCTTCCGGACCGTGTTCCGTACCGAGGTGAAGCGGTCGTCCAGGGAGTCGGGCGCGGTCGTCGGGCCCGTGTCCCCGGTGGAGTCGTCGTACAACCGCCCCCACCAGTCGTCCTCGGGACGGGCGGTGGGCCTTCCCCCCTGCTGGCTCATGCCCTGATTGTCACCACGCGGGCGGGCGGAAAACGGGGCATCGGGAAATTCCCGCGCGCACGCCCGCGCGCGACGGCGTGTCGAGGGATGGTCCGGACAGCCGTACGAAAAGGGTGGCGGCCGCCGGGCGGTCCCACCCCCCACGGGGAGACCGCCCGACGGCGTAGGAAGTGGCCCGGCGCCGTGTCCCGGACCGGACCATGTCGGCCACCCGCCCGGTGGCCGGATCGCGGCGTACTCGTCCTGCCGCGGTGAGGCCCACCTTGGCAGAGGCACCCGCGGTGCCGCGATGATGGGCGGCGGCGGGTTTACGCCGTGGCCGGTTTCCGCCAGCCGCGGTCCTCCGCGACAGCCTGTTCTCGGACGGCCGGTGCACGCACGGCCCGCTCCTCAGGTGGCTGTAGACATGCGGTACCCGGGTACGCAGGGACTCGGGTGCGCGAGGGAACCCAGGGGAGGGGCGCGGGGCGATGCTGGCGGCGATAGGGCTGGACGAGAGGCACGAGGCGGCGTACCGGGCGCTGGTGGCGGTGGGCGCGGCCGATGTCGCCGATCTGGCGCGGCGGCTGGCGCTGGGGACGCAGGAGACCGAGCGCGCGTTGCGGGGGCTGGAGCGGCACGGACTCGCGGCCCGTTCCTCGGCGCGGCCCGGCCGGTGGGTCGCGGCGCCGCCCGCGGTGGCGCTGGGCGCGCTGCTGACCAGGCAGCGGCACGAGTTGGAGCGGGCGGAGCTGGCGGCGGCGCTGCTCGCGCGGGAGTACCGGGCGGCGGCGGCCGAACCCGCGGTGCACGACCTGGTGGAGGTGGTGACCGGTGCCTCGGCGGTCGCCCAGCGCTTCCTCCAGCTCCAGTTGGGCGCCGCGGAGGAGGTGTGCGCGCTGGTGACCGACAACCCCGTGGCGGTCTCCGCGGCGGAGAACGAGGCGGAGGAACAGGCGGCCGCCCGCGGGGTGCGGTACCGGGTGGTGATGGAGCGGGCGGTGCTCGATCTGCCCCGCGCGTTCGAGGGGCTGACCGAGGCGCTCGGCCGGGGCGAGCGGGTGCGGGTGGTGGACCGGGTGCCGACGAAGCTGGTGGTGGCCGACCGTGCGCTGGCGATGGTGCCCCTGACCTCGCACAGCGCGGAGCCGGCCGCGCTGGTGGTGCACGCGAGCGGCCTCCTGGAGCTGTTGGCCGGGCTGTTCGAGTCGGTGTGGCGCGCGGCGCTGCCGCTGCGGCTGAACACGGACGGCGCGGCCGAGGAGGTGCCGGACGGCCCGGACGCCACCGATCTGGAGGTGCTCTCGCTGCTGCTGGCCGGGCTGACCGACGCGAGCGTGGCCAAGCAACTGGACCTGGGCCTGCGGACCGTGCAGCGCCGGGTGAAGCGGCTGATGGAACTGGCCGGGGTGACCACCCGGCTCCAGCTGGGCTGGCACGCCCACGAGCGCGGCTGGGTCGCCCGCGAGCGGCGGGACTGATCCCGCCGCCGGCTTCGCCGGTCCGCCGGTTCTCCGGCACCCTGGGCAGATGCACGCCCGGGAACTCCTGCCGGTCGGCGTGGTGGTCGCGTTCGGGCCGGCGGGTGTGCCGGTGCCCGGGGTGCCGGGGCCGTGGCTGGTGTGGGCCGGGGTCCTGTGGTGGGCGCTGAAGGATCCCCGCCCGCAGCGTGGACGGTGCCGCGGGCGCCACGGCGGTGCTGCTGCTCGCGCGGGTGGTGCGCTGGACCCTGCCGCCGCGCCGGCTACGCGGGAGCGGCGCGACGCCCGCGACGCCGGCGTACGCCGGCGTGGGCGCGCTGCTGAGCTTCGGGCCGCTGCCGGGGGTGGGGGCGGTACCGGGTTTCCTGGCCGGGATCGACCTCCACGAGCGGCTGCGCCTGGGCCGGCACGGCGAGGCGACGGCCGCTCCGCGCACGACCATGCGCACGGGCGGCTCCCGCGTTCTAACCGAACTGTTCGCGTGCCTGCTGATCGCGGGGGCGTGGCCGGCAGTGGCGCAGCGGGGGTGAAACGGCCCGCGCCGCACGGCCGTCGGCTGTCCCCGTTAGGTGCGCCGCCGGCGTCCGGTCCGGGCCGTACGACGCCGCGGTCGCTCCCGCGCCGTGCGCGGCCTCGGCGGTACGACGCCGGCGGTCACCTCTCCCCCGCGGGACCCCGGCTCCCCGTCCCGCCCAGCGCCCGCCGTACCGTCTCCGCCACCGCCGCCATCCCCGCGTCGTCGAAGTGCAGATGGTCACCGGGGTCGTAGGCCGCGAGGATGCGGTTCGGCCGGGTGGGGTCGCGGACGACCGCGTCGGCGTCGGCGACCGCGTCGAAGGCGCCGCCGGTGCGGATGAAGGTGTTGATCCGCTGGCGTACCTCCTCGCGGCCGTCCGTGTAGGCGGCGTACCCGAAGAACGGGGTGAGGGTGACGCCGACGACGCGGATGCCGCGGGCGTGGGCGCGGGAGACGAGGGTGCGGTAGGCGTCGGCGTAGGCGGCGGGGTCGTTCGCCGGGGGAAGGCCCTTGATGTCGTTGATGCCCTCGAAGACGACGAGGACCCGGGCGCCGGCCCGGTCGAGGGCGTCGGCGTCGAGGCGGGCGAGGGCGCTCGGTCCGGTGCCGTCGCGCAGCAGCCGGTTGCCGCTGATCCCGGCGTTGAGGACGCCGAGCCCCCGGTCGAGCAGCCGGGCGGCGAGCCGGTCCGGCCAGCGGTGGTTGGCGTCGGGGGTGGAGCCGGTGCCGTCGGTGAGGGAGTCGCCGAAGGCCACGACGCTGCCGGTGGCGTCGCCGAGGACGTCCACGCCGGTGACGTAGTACCAGGACTTGACGATCGTCTTGTACGACGATCCGCTTTCGTCATCGGCGTGGCCCGCGCCCTCGGGGGCCAGGTACCCGGTCTGCAGGGCGGTGGCGTGGTACGTGGCGCGACCGTCGTCCTCGGGGGTGTACACGGTCACGAGGAGGTCGGCGGCGTCCGGCACGGCCAGCGGCACCCGGTCGCTGACGGTGTCCCGCCCCACCGGGACGGTGGCGGTGGCGGCGCCCCGGAAGGTGACGGCGCGCAGGGTACCGGGTACCGCGTCCGGTCCGGTCGCCCGGCGCAGCGCCACGGTGACCGCGCCGAGCCGCAGGGGCTTGGTGCCGAGCCGGTTGCTGAGCCGTACCCGGACGGCGGTGCCGCCGACGCTGAGATGGACGACGTTGCGGACGGCCGCGCCGGGCACCGCGGCGATGGTTCCGGAGGGAGCGGTTTCCCAACTGCCGCTCCAGCGCGCCGTGTCGTGCCCGGCGCCGGGTGCGGCGGCGGTGCCCGCGGTGGCCCTCGCGCCGGGCAGCACCAGTGCCAGCAGCAGGACCGTGAGGACCCGTCCCACCTTGCCCATGTGCGCCCGCCCTTCCCCGTGATCCGCCGGAGGCGACCGTGTCACAGCACCGGCCCGCGTCGCCGCACGTCGGCCGCGATTCCACCCGCTCGGCCCAATGGACGGTTGGCCGCCCTTCTTTCCACATGACCTCCGGGACGACGGGCACGCGACGCGTTCCCAGGACTCCTCGACAGGTGTCCTCTCGCCGGCAGACCGCTCTCGGCTCGGCCCGTGACGCGGTTGGCCTCCGCGATCCTCGACGAGCCGCCGTGCGGCCGCGGCGGTCACGACGGCCGACGCGAAGGCCGGGAACCGGTCAGCCTCGGCGTGCTTCGTGCCGCGATCGTCCCCCGAGCAGGGCCTGGCCGAGGGGCGTCGCGACATGCAGGACCGAGGGCCCCTTCCGCCGGGTCGTGACCAGGCCCGCCTCGCGCAGGACGGAGGCGTGGTGGCTGGCGGTTCCCGGGGAGACGCCCGCGGCGCGTGCCAGCGCGGTGGTGGTGCGTCCCCCGACGGCGTTCCTGAGGATCGCCGCCCGGGTGCGGCCGATCAGGCCCTCGAGGGAGGTGCCGGCCGGCTCTCCCCGGGTGTCCGGTGTCAGGGTCGTGCCGGTCCGGTGGGCCATCGGGTACACCACGACCGGGGGCAGGGTGGGGTCCCTGAGGACCGTGGGGGCGCCCCAGCAGAAGTAGGAGGGCAGCAGGAGGACGCCCCTGCCGTCGAGGTGCAGGTCGCGTTCGCCGAGCGGACCGTGGACGGTGAGGACGGGGGATTCCCAGACCAGCAGGGGGTGCAGGGTGCTCAGCAGGCCGGACACGCCCTGTTCGGCAAGGGTGTGGCCGTGGGCGGTCCGCTCGGCCTCGAAGCGGCTGCCGATGTGGGGCCAGTACGGCTCCAGGGCCGTACGGAAGTAGGCGCGCACGCCCTCCGACAACTGCCGTACGGCTTCCCGTTCGCCGTCGGCGAGCGCGCGTGCCCAGGACGGCAGTGGCGGCCCGGTCCGGGCCAGTTCGGTCAGGTCGTGGCGCAGGCGGTGGCGTGGAGTGGCCAGCAGGGCGGCGACGCCCGATTCCAGGCCGCTCTCGCCGGCGGCGGGGGTCAGGAAGTCCGGGGAGTAACCGGTGGGCGGGGCCAGGCGGAGGATCCGGCGGGCGGCGGCGCCCAGCGTCACGGGGGTGGCGCGGCGCCAGCGCCCGTAAACGGCCGGGGCGTCCGCGGACCGCAGGACGTGCATGCTCAGCAGCGACTCCCACATGGGGTCCGGTGCCTGGGCCGTGCGGACCCGGGTGAGGTCGTCGGTGCTCAGGTGCATGCGCAGTGGCATGGGGAACCTCCCGGGGAGCGTGACCCGGCTGCCGTCCGGGCGGGCCGCTCCCCCGTACCTCGGTGACGGGACGTCGCATGACGCTAGGCGGCGGGAGGGTTGTTCACCGGGCGGTGCGCCGGTGCTGAACAAGCCGAATGGTGACCGATCCGGTGCCGGCCCCCGAGGAGCTCGACCCCGCCTTCCCCGGCCGGGGCCCCGCGTAGGGTGATGTCCGAGGTATCTGGCATGTACACATAGGTGGGGGACGGGGTGGGGGATGCGGGATTCCGGTCGTACGGGTCGGCGCGAGAGTCCGGTGGACCCGGGCGCGGGGAAGGTGGAGCTGTTCGCATCGGAATTACGGGCGCTGCGGCAGCGCGGCGGAGCCCCCACCTACCGGGAGATGGCGCGGGAGGCGGGATACTCGATCGCCACGCTCTCGCAGGCCGCGGCAGGACGGCGGTTGCCGTCGCTGCCCGTGACCCTGGCCTACGTCAGGGCCTGTGGCGGGGACCCCGGGGAATGGGAGCGGCGATGGCGGCAGGCGGCCGAGGCGGAGGCGGCGGAGCGGGCCGCCGCCCACGACGACGGGACTCCGCCCTATCGGGGGCTGGCCCGCTTCGAACCGGGTGACGCGGGCCTGTACTTCGGCCGCGACGACCTCGTCGCCCACCTGGCGGAGCGATGCCGCGAGCGGCGGTTCACCGCCGTCTTCGGGCCCTCGGGCAGCGGGAAGTCCTCACTGCTGCGCGCCGGACTGATTCCGCGCCTGCGCGACGCGGACGGCACCGGTCCGCGGCCGGCCGCCGTCCGCGTGCTCACTCCCGGGCCCCGTCCGCTGCGCACCCACCGCGAGCGGCTGGACCCCGCCCCCGGCGCCGACGGCGACACCTGGCTGATCGTGGACCAGTTCGAGGAGCTGTACACGCTGTGCGGTGACCCGGCCGAGCGGGCCGCGTTCGTCGACCGGCTGCTGGCCGCCCAGGACCCGGACAGCGGGCTGCGGGTGGTCGTCGCGGTGCGGGCCGACTTCCTGGGCCGCTGCACGGAGCACCCGGGTCTGACCGCGGCCCTTCAGGGCGGCACCGTGCTGGCCGGACCCATGTCCCGCGAGGAACTGCGGCAGGCGATCGTGAAACCCGCCACGGTGAGCGGGCTGATCGTGGAGCGCGCCCTGACCGAGCGCCTCCTGTCCGCCGTGGAGGGCGAACCCGGCGCCCTGCCCCTGATGTCGCACGCGCTGCTGGAGACCTGGAGGCACCGCAAGGGCCGCATCCTCACCGAGGCGGCCTACGACGACGCGGGCGGTCTGCACGGAGCCATCGGCCGCACCGCCGAGGACGTGTACCTCGGTCTCACCCCGGCGCAGGCCGAGCTGGCCCGCCGTATCCTGCTGCGCCTGGTCGCCCCGGGCCAGGACGGCACCCCCGACACCCGCCGCCCCGCGGACCAAGCCGAACTGGAGCTCGCCGGCGGCACCGAGGGCGACGCGGGGAGCGTGGTGGAACGGCTGGTCCGGGCTCGGCTGCTCACCGTCGACGCGCCGCCCGGCCCCGGCCCGGCGGGGCCCCTCGACGTCGTACCGGGCGCCCCGGCCGGCGCAGACCGCCCCGGACAGAGCACGGCCCCCGCCGGCACGATCGAGCTGGCCCACGAGGCCCTGATCGCCGCCTGGCCCCGCCTGAGCGACTGGATCGACGCCGAGCGCCACCGCCTGCGCCTGCACCGCCGGCTCACCGAGGCGGCCAGGTCCTGGCAGGAGGCCGGGCAGGACGCCGCGCTACTGCACCGGGGCAGCCAACTGGCCGCGGCCGAGGAGGCGTTCCCCGCGGAAGACCAGTCCCTGCTCACCCCCGCGGAGCGGGCCTTCCTCACCGCCTCCCGCCACCAGCGCCTGCGGTCCGTCCGGATGCGCCGTACCGTGACCGCCCTGCTGGCCGTGCTCGCCCTGCTGGCCTCGACCACCGCCGTGGTCGCCTTCCAGCAGCGCGCCACCGCCCGGTCCGAGCGCAACACCGCCGTCCTCGCCCGCGTCACCGCCGAGGCCGACGGCGCCCGGTCCACGCAGACCTCCCTGGCGGCGGCCCTCGACCTGACGGCCCACCACATGCGCGAGGCCCCCGACACCTACACCCACCTGATCACGGACGCGACCACCCCCCTGTCGGTACCGCTGCTCGGCCACACCGACATCGTCACCACGGCGGTCTACTCCCCGGACGGCCGCATCCTGGCGACGGCGGGCTACGACCACACCATCCGCCTGTGGAACGTCACCGACCCGGCCCGCCCCAGGCTCGTCGGCCGCCCCTTGACCGGCCACGCCAGCGCGGTCGACGCCCTCGCCTTCAGCCCCGACGGCCACACCCTCGCCAGCGCCGGATACGACCACACCATCCGCCTGTGGAACGTCACCGATCCAGCCCGCCCGAGGCTCGTCGGCCGCCCGTTGACCGGCCCCACCGAGGCCGTCAACCAGATCGCCTTCACGCCGGACGGCCGTACCCTCGCCGGCGCGAGCGACGACGGGACCGTACGGCTGTGGAGGCTCACGGCTCCCGCCACCGCCCTGGGCGCACCCCTGACCGGTCACACGGACGAGGTCAACTCCGTCACCATCAGCCGGGACGGGCGCACCCTCGCCGACGGGAGCGTCGACGGCACGGTGCGGCTGTGGCGGATAGCCGACCCCGCGCACCCGGCACCGCTGGCCCGGCTGACCGTGAACACGGCGGGCGTCTACCAGGCGGTGTTCAGCCCGGACGGGGCCACCCTGGCCGTCGCGGGCAACGACGGACTCGTACGGCTGTACGACGTGACGGACCCGGCCCGCCCGAAGGCCCTGGGCGAGCCGCTGACCGGCCACACCGCCGCCGTGTGGTCGGTGGCCTTCAGCCCCGACGGCCGCATCCTCGCCAGCGCCGGGTACGACGACACGATCCGGCTGTGGAACGTCTCCGACCCCGCTCGGCCGATCGCTCTCACCGCACCGCTGACCGACCACACCGACGGCATCTGGTCGGTTCGGTTCAGCCCCGACGGCCACACCCTCGCCAGCGCCGGATACGACCGCACCGCCCGGCTCTGGACCCTGCCGGCGGGTCTGCTGGCGAGCCGCAGCGCCCTGTCGGCCACGGCGTTCGGCCCCGGCGGCCGTACCCTCGCCGCGGCGGGCGACAACGGCCTGCTCCAGCTGTGGGGCACCGGCCGGGCCCGCCCCGTTCCCCTCGGCCCCGCCCTCCGCGGCTTCTCCGGCACCGTCACGTCGGTCGCCTTCGCCCCGAAGGGAGGACTGCTCGCCGCCGCCGGGGACGACGGGGCCGCACGGCTGTACCGCGTGACCGATCCGGCGCACCCCGTGCCGCTCGGCGCGCCGCTCGCCGGCCCGGGGGGCCGGATCGACACGATCGTCCTCAGCCCCGACGCGCGCACCCTGGCCGCCGGCGCGGCGGACGGCAGGATCCGGCTGTGGGACCTCGGCGACCCTGCCAGGCCGACCCCCCTGGGCACCCCCCTGACCGGCCACACCGACGCGGTCACCTCCCTCGCCTTCAGCCCCGACGGCCGCACCCTCGCCAGCGGCGCGGAGGACGACACCGTACGGCTGTGGACCCTCGCCGGCCGCCGTCCCGGCCTGCTCGGAAAGCCGCTGACCGGGCACGAGAACCGGGTCATGGCCGTCGCGTTCAGCCCCGACGGCCGCACCCTGGCCAGCGCCGGTGTGGACCGCTCGATCCGCCTGTGGAACGTCGCCGACCCCGCCCGCCCGACCGCCCTCGGAAGCCCCCTGACCGGCCACCGGGACTGGGTCACCTCCCTCGCCTTCAGCCCCGACGGCCACACCCTCGCCAGCGGCAGCAACGACCGCACCGTCCGCCTGTGGGACGTCGGCGACCGCACCCGCGCGAGCGCCCTGGGGCAGCCCCTGACCGGCCACACCGACGCCGTCGTCTCGGTCGCCTTCAGCCCCGACGGGCACACGCTGGCCAGCGCCTCCTGGGACACGACCGTACGGCTGTGGGACCTGCGCGCGGACCGGGACACCGCGCGGATCTGCGCGGCGATCGGCCCCCATCTGACGCGGGCTCTGTGGAACCGCTACGTCGGACAGCCGCCGTCCTACGACCCGCCGTGCCGGTGACCCCGGGCCGTGCGGACGGGCGAGGAGGGCGTCGGCACCGTCTTCGCCGGGCACCGCGTGCGCCGGGCAGTCGTCCCCCCTTCCCGGGCCGGAGGCCGGAGACGACGAGCCGGCGGGCCCCCGCTCCCCGCGAGGCGCCCGCCGGCCCGCACTCCCCTGCCGCGGTCAGCAGGGGTTGGGAACTCCGCCCGTCGCGTCACCCTTGAGGTAGACCGCACTGACGAAGAACGAGGGGTGAAGCGATCCGTCCTCCCAGCGGGCCCTGCCCAGCGACACCCAGACGTCGTTCGTGACGCCGTTGTCGGTGATGGTTTCCCCGTGCGTCCAGCACAGCCCGAGGGCGGTCTCCCCGGCGTGGAAGGTGCCCATGGAGGCGGAGCCTCTGGTGGGCGCGAAACGCTCGTTGACCGTCTCGTAGGCGGTCACCATCGCCCCGTCCTGGGCGGTGGCGGTTCCGGCCCAGGCGGAGCCCGCCGTCACCGTCGCGCCAGTGACGGCCAGGGCCAGGGTGGCCACCGTGCGTGCTGCCGTGCGCATCATGTCCCGCTCCTCCCGGCTCCCGTGTCAGCAGTTGTTCGCGTACCAGACGGGCGAGAAGTCGTACGCGCTGTATCCGTAGATGGTGCCGCTCGGGTCGCGTCCCTTGATGGTGCCGATGACGCGGTACTCCTGGTCCTTGAACCGGACGACCGTACCGACGGTCTGGGCGTTCCAGGCCGATCCGAAGCCGTTCCACTGGGCCAGCCGGTAGTCCCGGCAGACGTACAGGTCGAAGCGGGTGCCCCTGTAGTTCGGCTCCGTGTACAGGCACAGCCTGCCGAACGCGCAGTCCGTCCCGTCGCCCCTGGCCGGGACGCCGTCGACGCCTTCGACGGTCGCGAGCGAGTTGTCACCGGCCGCCGTCGCCGACGCGGCCGATGCCGAGCCCACCAGTCCGCCGCCCGCGAGCGCCAGTGACGCGAGCGCGAGCGCCGCTGCCTTACGCAATGCCATGGTTCCCCCTGTTCGCGGTGGATCCCGCCGTGTCAGCCGGATCCGGTACGCATGAGGATGTCCCGGCCCGGAGCACGCGCACCACGCTTTTCGACCCTGGTCGAAAGGCGACGCGGAGGCATCGGCGACTCGGCCGCGCCCAGGACACCGACGTGCGGACCGGTCGTTCGTGGATCGCGCGCACACCCGCCGTACGCCCGGACCGGCACGCCCCACAGGACTGCGACCGGCTCACCGCCGCGCCGGACCGGCGGGAGACCACCGTCGTGCCGCGTCTTCGCGCGTACGCCGCAACCGGCGCCCGCAGGTGGGCTCGGTGGAGCAGGGCAGCCGGGCGGACTGCCTCGCCGTGTCTTCTTCGGGGCCGAGACGGGCGCGGCGTCCGCGGACCGGTTCCTGGAGCACCTGCGCCGTGTGGCGCCACTCCCCGCTTCCGGCGAGGACAAGGAGCCGATCACCGGACTCCTCCTCGTCAGGCCCCGAGTCACCCCGGTTCGCTCCGTGGTCCGCGAGGGCTGCGGGCGGCTGCCCGCGGACGCGCCGGGCCTCTGGTCCCGGCCCGAGCGGCGGCTGCCGCCTCCAGCGGGGACCAGCCGTCGAGCCGCACCTCCGGGTGCCGGCCGCGGGTCAGCGCCACGTCGAGCAGGGCCCGGACGGCGCCGGGTTCGTGAAGGTTCGGGGAGGCACTCCGGACCTCTCCCACGGCCCCGGATCCCAGGCGAGCCCCGCCCGGGACATACCTGCCGGGGCCCTCGGTGAAGACGATGCGCAGGGGGCCGCCGACGCCGGCCGGCCGCGGGTACAGCGTCAGGGTCTGGCGGCAGACCGGCCGCCGTCCGCCACGCCGTGGCGGTGGCGCAGCGTCCACGGGTACGTGCGCGCGTCGGCAACCAGCCGACGGGGCCTCTTCGAACGGCGGGGCACGAGGCCCGGGGTACGCGGGTCGCGTCCGCTCTCCCGGAGCCCGAGTACCCGAAGACCGCGCTCGTCGTGGACGACGTCGTGCGCGTCGGTCCCGGGCGGGTGCGCGGTGGGGACATCCGCGGCGAGGCCGCACCCCTCGCCGGGCCGCACGGCTTGGGTCCGGGGCTCAGCGAGGAGGTGGTCCGGATCCGTCGGAGCCTGGTGCCCGGCCGGGGACGTGAGGAAGCCGCGTCCCGGTCCGGCCCTGTTCGGTGTCGGCCATGAAGTCGAGCATCGCCCGGTTGGTCGCCTCGGCGTGGTCGATCTGCGGGCCGTGCCCGGTGTCCGCGATGATCTCGGCGCGGGCGCCCGGCACGAGACGGGGGACGCGCTCGGCCTGCCGCTCGGGGTGCACCAGCAGGCTGCGCCGGCCGAGCAGCAGGTACAACGGCGTGCGCACGGTGGCCAGTTCGGCGTCGGTCAGCGGTTTCGGCGCCGGGCGGCGGATGCGGTAGGCGCGCACACCGGTGCGGATCATGGTGCGCAGTTCGGGTACGACCAGCACCGGTTGCTCCAGCCAGGACGCGAGGCGGGGCCGCAGCGCCTTGGGGGCGAAGGTGGCGAACAGGCTGATGAAGATCCAGACGAAGAAGCGCAATCCGACCTTCTCCAGGCCGCCCGGGTCCAGCAGTGTGACCGAGGCGAGCCGGTCGGCCCGGCGGTGCGCCTGGTTGAGGGCGAGCCAGCCGCCGTAGGAGCTGCCGACCAGGTGCACCCGGTCGAGGCCGAGCCCGACGAGGGTCTCGTCCAGCCACCGCGCGGCGCGCTCGGGCTCGTGGAGGGGGGCGCGGTGCACGCTGCGGCCGGGGTCCCCGGGGGTGTCGACGGCGTAGACGGTCCGCTCGGCGACGAGGTCGCGGGTGTTCGGGTACCACATCGCCGAGCAGCTGCCGGCGCCGTGCAGGAGGACGACGGGTATGCGGTCCCGGGCTGCCGCGTCACGGTCGCCGCCGGGGGCGGCCGGGGGGTCGTACCGGTAGACGTGCGTGGTGCCGAAGGACGTCTCCACGTCCTCCTCCCGGGACGCGGGCGCGCCCAGCGCGTAGAGCGCGTCGCAGGCGGCGAAGTAGCGCTCGCGCCAGGCGTCGCCGACGTAGCGGCCGACGTCGGCCGGGGGACGGACTGCGGGCTTGGACACGGCCACCTCCGGGGCAGTCGATTTTCGTGATACGAACGTATCACAATGATGGTACGGCTGTACCATCAAGGCGACCGGACTGCGGGAGCGGAGGAGGGCGGAGATGCCCAGGCGCGTGGACCACGCCGAGCGGCGGGCCGAGA
The DNA here is from genome assembly GCF_030269125.1 of Streptomyces hygroscopicus subsp. hygroscopicus. Lineage (GTDB taxonomy): Bacteria > Actinomycetota > Actinomycetes > Streptomycetales > Streptomycetaceae > Streptomyces > Streptomyces hygroscopicus_C. Next base: position 681,672 of record NZ_BSSM01000001.1, read on the forward strand.
TCGCGGAGGCGCTGGTGCGGGCGGCGGGGCGGCTCGGACTGCACGCCGTGGGGATGCGCGACGTCGCCGCGGAGGCGGGTGTGTCGCTGCGGCTGGTGCAGTACTACTTCGAGTCCAAGGAGAAGTTGCTGCTCTTCGGGCTCCAGCACCTGGCGGGGCGGTTCGGGGAACGGGTGAGCGCGCGGATCGCGGCCGCGGGACCCGATCCGGGACCGCGGGCGGTGATCGAGGCGCTACTGGCGGCCGCGCTCCCGGTGGACGCGGAGAGCCGTACGTTCCACCACCTCTACACCGCGTACGCCGTCCTCTCGGTGACGGACGAGGCCCTCGCCGCGCAGCCCTTCATCAAGGACCCCGACGCGGCCGAGGCGACCGTGACCGCCCTCCTCCGGCGGGCCGCCGGCGCCGGCCTGCTGCGCCCCGGCACGGACCCGTCCGCCGCGGCCGCCGGCCTCCTCGCCCTGTCCGCGGGACTCGGCACCGGCGTCCTGGTCGGCCAGCGCACCGCCGGGTCCGCGACCGCGGTCCTCACGTACCACCTGGACCGGATCTTCCAGCCGGCCGAAGAAAGCGGCCGGCCCCGCCGGTCCGCGCCGGCGCACGCCGACGCCGCCCAGGCCGCCTCCCGGGGCGATACGGCTACGCCGTGAGCGCGCCCTCCAGGGTCAGCAGGTGGATCTTGCGGTCGAGGCCGCCCGCGTAGCCGGTCAGGGAGCCGTCGGAGCCGATGACGCGGTGGCAGGGGCGCACGATCAGGAGGGGGTTGGCGCCGAGGGCGCCGCCGACGGCGCGAACGGCCGCGCGGGGTGCGGCGATCCGGGCGGCCAGGCCGCCGTAGGTGAGGGTGGTGCCGTAGGGCACCTCGTCCAGGGCCTCCCAGACCCGCTGCCGGAAGTCGGTGCCGTGGGCGCGCAACGGGAGCCGGAACGCGCGCAGTTCACCCGCGAAGTAGGCATCCAGTTGCTCCCGCGCCGCGGCGAACGGACCGGGATCGGCGCGCAGTCCGTCCGGGACGGCCCGCGCGCAGTGCAGCGAGGTCAGCGCGCCGTCCGGGTCGGCGGTCAGGAGCAGCCGTCCGAGGGGGGTGTCGAGGTGGGTGTAGCAGCCGGCGGCGTTCATCGGGACGATTCTCCTGCCACGTAGAGGTGTTGTACGGCATACGTCCGCCAGGGACGCCAGGCGTCGGGCGCCCGGACACCGGGCGGGGGCACGTCGGGGTCGCCGAGCGCGCGGGCCCGGATCACGGCGGCCGTGGCCGGGTCCATCCCCGGCAGCGCGCGCAACTCCCGCTGCGCGTCGTCCCGGTCGGCGCCGGGGTCCAGCCGCAGGGCGCCGTCGGCGAGGGCGGCGGCGAGGGCGGCGAGCGGTGCGGGTGCCGCTCCGGCCTCCGCGAGCGCCGCCGGTTCCGGAAAGAGGTGGGTGAGGGTGCCGTTCGGGGTGTCGAGCCGCTTGCCGCACTCCTGGACCAGGCGCCCGCAGCCGGCCGGCCCCAGCAGCGCGCGGGCCGCGGGTTCCAGGGGGTCGACGGCGCCGGGGGCGCGCAGGCCGGGACGGGCCGCCACCAGGGGGGCGAGGCGGGGGTCGGCGCACAGGCGCTCGTCGATGGCGTACGGATCGGCGTCGAGGTCGAACAGCCGCCGCAGCCGCTGCACGGCGGTGGTCAGGTCCCGCGGGTCCGTGAGGTGCAGGTGGGCGTCCAGCCAGCCGCCCGGATGCGTGCCGGTGCCCGTGCGCGGGGCACGCGGGCGCTCGGCGACGGCGGCGATGCCGGTGCCGTACGGCAGCCGCAGGGTGCGCCGGTAGGTGCGCGCGCCGGGCCGGCCCGTGACCTCCTCGATCCCCGGCACCGCCTCCCGTGCGAGCTGGTCGAGGACGGCGGCGGCCTGGTACGGGCCGCGGTGGGCGAGCCGCAGCGGGATGCCGGTGCCCGCGGTGGCCCGCCGGGCGCCGCCGCGCGGAGCGGCGGCCCGCACCTCGGTCGGCGTCGCCGCGTACACCTCGCGCACGGTCTGGTTGAACTGGCGCACGCTGGCGAACCCGGCCGCGAACGCGATCTCGGTCACCGCCAGCTCCGTGGTCTGCAGCAGCACCCGTGCGGTGTGCGCCCGCTGCGCACGGGCCAGTGCCACCGGCCCCGCGCCCAGCTCGGCGGTGAGCTGCCGCTGCACCTGCCGGGCGCTGTAGCCGAGCCGCGCGGCGAGCCCGGCGACGCCCTCGCGGTCCACCACGCCGTCGGCGATCAGCCGCATGGCCCGGCCGACGACGTCCGCGCGGACGTTCCACTCCGCCGACCCGGGCACCGCGTCCGGCCGGCACCGACGGCAGGCCCGGAACCCGGAACGCTGGGCGGCGGCGGCCGTCGGGTAGAAGCGCACGTTGCGCCGTCTGGGTGTCACCGCGGGGCAGCTGGGCCGGCAGTAGATCCCGGTCGTCTCGACGGCGAAGAAGAACGCCCCGTCGAACCGCCCGTCCCGGCTGCGCACCGCCTCGTACCTGCTGTCCTCGTCCATCACGGGTTCCAGTGTGGCCCGTGGCCGCGGGTGCCGGCTGGCGGAAAACGGACACGCAGCTGAGGCGCCTTCGAGGAGGCTAGAGGGCCTCCCACTGGTCCAGGATGTCGTCCGTGCTGTCCTCGCCCGCGCCCTCGGCCGGCCCCGGGCCGTCCTGCTGCGGGGACAGCTCGGCCCAGATCACCTTGCCGCGCGGGGTGTAGCGGGTGCCCCAGCGGGTGGCGAGCTGGGCGACGAGGAACAGCCCCCGGCCGCCCTCGTCGGTGGCCGCCGCCCGGCGCGGATGCGGGGCGGTGCTGCTGCCGTCGGCGACCTCGCAGATCAGGCCGCGGTCGCGGAGCAGGCGGACGCGGATGGGCGGGGAGCCGTAGCGGACCGCGTTGGTGATCAGCTCGCTGAGGATCAGCTCGGCGGTGTACCCGACGTCCCCGAGCCCCCATGCCTCCAGGGTGGCGGCGCACTCGGCGCGGACCGGGGCCACGGCCGCGGGATCGCGGGGCACGTCCCACTCGGCCACGTGGTCGGCGCCCAGCAGCCGGGTACGGGCCACCAGCAGGGCGACGTCGTCGATCGGCCGGGCGGGCAGCACCGCGTCGAGGACGGCGGTGCACAGGGCCTCGGGACCGCGCCCCGCCGAGTCGGCCAGCGTGTCGCGCAGCAGGTCGAGACCGGTGCCGATGTCCCGTTGGCGGTCCTCCAGCAGCCCGTCGGTGTACAGCACCAGGTGCGAGCCCTCCGGCAGCTCCAGCTCCAGCGTCTCCACGGGCATGCCGTCGCCGAGGCCGAGCGGCGGGGAGACGGGCACGTCGGGGTAGGTGGCGGTGCCGTCGGGCAGGATCAGGGCGGGGCCGGGGTGGCCGGCCCGCGCGATGGTGACGCGGCCGCCGACCGGGTCGTAGAGCGCGTAGAGGCAGCTGGCGCCGGTGACGTGCGCGATGCCGTCGCGCGCGACCCGCCCGTCCTTAGGCGACCCCTCGGCCGTGCCGTCGCCGCGCTCGTCGCTGTCGATGCGGCTGACCAGTTCGTCCAGGTGGACGAGGAGTTCGTCGGGGCTGAGGTCGAGGGCGGAGAAGTTGTGCACGGCGGTGCGCAGCCGGCCCATGGTGGCCGCCGCGTGCAGCCCGTGTCCCACGACGTCGCCGACGACCAGCGCCACCCGGGCGCCCGGCAGCGGGATGACGTCGAACCAGTCGCCGCCCACCCCGGCCTGCGCGGGCAGATAGCGGTAGGCCACCTCCAGCGCGGACTGGTCCGGGATGCCGCGCGGCAGCAGGCTGCGCTGGAGGGTGACGGCGGTGGTGTGCTCGCGGGTGTAGCGGCGGGCGTTGTCGATGGCGACCGCGGCGCGGGCCACCAGTTCCTCGGCGACCGCCCGGTCCTCCTCCTCGAACGGCTCGGCGAGCGCGGAACGCCAGAAGCTCGCCACGCCCATGAGGACGCCCCGGGCGCGCACCGGCACCACCAGCATCGAGCGGATGCCGTGATCGAGGATGCGCCGCGCGTTGTCGGGGTCGTTCTCCTGCCATCCGGTGTCCTTGCGCAGGTCGGGCTCCAGGACCGGCGCGCCGGTGCCGAGGCCGATGGCCTGCGGGGTCCGGGAGGCGAAGTCCACGAGGGTGCCGACGGGGTACAGCGGGTGGTCGGCGTCGATGCCGGTGAGGGCCGTACGGCGCATCATCGTGCCCTCGGGCTCACCGCCGCGCAGGATCGAGTCGAGGAGGTCCACGCAGGCGTAGTCGGCGAACCGGGGCACGGTGAACCGGGTCAGTTCCTCGGCCGTGCGCGCCACGTCGAGGGTGGTGCCGATCCTGCTCATCGCGTCGTACAGCAGTCGCAGCCGCCGCTGGGCGACGGCGGCGCGGCCGGCTACGGCACGCAGTTCGGTGGTGTCGCGCAGGGTGACGATGCTGGAGGGCCGGCAGCCGCGCGGCGCGGTCGGCCGGACGCTCACCGCGAGCAGCCGGTCGCCCGCCTCGCACACCTCGTCCGTGGCCGGGGGGTCGGAGGTGAGCACCGCGGCGAGGGGCCCCGCGAGGCCGAGGTCGGTGAGCTGACGGCCCTCGGCGTCCTCGGGGAGGCCGAGCAGGCGCCGGGCCTCGTCGTTGGCGAGCAGCAGGGTGCCGTCGGCGGCGACGATGAGGACACCCTCGCGCGCGGCGTGCAGGACGGCGTCGTGGTGGTCGTACATCCGGCGCAGCTCGTCCGGTTCCAGGCCGCGGGTCTGGCGCCGCAGCCGGCGGTGGACCAGGGCGCCGCCGGCGGTGGCCATCAGCAGCGCGCAGCCGCCGGCGGCGAACAGCAGGGGCAGTTGGCGGATCACCTGCTGTTCGATGCTGCGCACGGTGATGCCGGCGGAGACCAGTCCGACGACCCTGTCGTGGGCGTCGAGGACGGGTGCGGTCGAGTCCACGGCCACGCCGATGGGGGTGGAGTGGGTCAGGGTGTTCAGGTGGCCGTGCAGCGGCCGCGCGTAGGAGCCTATGACGTGCTTGCCGATGAGGCGGGGGTCGGGGTGGGTCCAGCGGATGCCGGCCGGGCTGAACGCGACCAGGTAGTCGACGCCGGTCTCCCTGCGGACCTGTTCGGCGCGGGGTTGCAGCACCGCGCTGGGGTCCCGGGAGCGCATCGCGTCGAGCGTGCCGGGCGCGTGGGCGAAACCCACGGCGGCGGCGAGGGTGCGGTGCCGCGCCTCGTTCAGGCCGGCCTGGCGCGCCTGGAGGACCAGGGTGACGCCGGCCGCCGCGCCGAACAGCAGCAGGATGACGATCTGCAGGACGAACATCTGTCCGGCAACGGTCCGGACACCCGGCGGCAGCCGCCTCAGCCGGCCGGAGTCGGCGGCGGCCGAGGACGCTCCGGCCGGGGCGGAAGCGTCCCACCCCGGAGACAGGCCGAAACGCCTCTTCATGGTGCATTTCTAGCATTCACCTCCGAAGGGGACACAGCGCGACCTGCCGGGGAGAGCGGATCAGGGGGTGCGGGGTGGGGGTTCCGGACGGGGACCGGGGGTTCCGGACGGGGACCGGGGGTTCCGGACGGGGACCGGGGGTTCCGGACGGGGGCACGGAGGGTGCGGGCGCCGGGGAGGCGCGTCGGCCGGGGTGGCCCTCGCCCCGGTCCGGGCCGGGCCGAACCGAGGCGGGGGCCGGACCCGGGCGGGGGCCGAACCGGGGCGGGGCCGGACCCGGGGCGGGGGCCGGACCCGGGCCGGACCGAACCCGGGGCGGGGGCCCGAACCCGGGCCGGACCGAACCCGGGGCGGGGGCCCGAACCCGGGCCGGACCAAACCGGGGCGGGGGCCCGAACCCGGGCCGGACCAAACCGGGGCGGGGGCCGGACCCGGGCGAGGGGCGGACCCGGGCTGGGGCGATACGGGGCGGGGGCGATACGGGTTCGGGGACACGGGCGGGGCCCCCGGGCCGCCGGGCCGTCCGGGCCATCCGAGCCGTCCCGCGGAGCCCCACCCTGAACCGCTCAGGTCCAGCGGCCCCTCTTGAACTGCATCGAGGCCCGGCCCTCCGCGCCCTTGCGTTTCCATTCACGGCGGAGTTCCGCGCGGACGCGGGCGTCGGTCTTGGCGACGATCCACTGGTTCTCGCGGACCAGTTTGCGGTAGCTGTCCAGACGTCGTGCGGCCAGTTCACCGCTGTCGACCGCGGAGCGCACCGCGCAGCCCGGCTCGCTCTCGTGGGCGCAGTCGTGGAAGCGGCACCGCTCGGCCAGTTCCTCGATCTCGGCGAACACCTGCCCGACCCCGCTCTCGGCGTCGAACAGGCCCACCCCGCGCAGCCCGGGAGTGTCGATGAGGACACCCCCGGAGGGCAGGACCAGCAGGTTGCGGGTGGTCGTGGTGTGCCGCCCCTTGCCGTCGACGTCCCGGGCGGCCCGGACGTCCATGACGTCCTCCCCGACGAGCGCGTTGGCCAGGGTGGACTTGCCCGCGCCGGACTGGCCGAGCAGCACGGACGTGCCGGAGCCGACGAGTGCGAGCAGGCCGTCGAGCCCGTCGCCGGTGCGGGCGCTGACGCCGAGCACCGGCACGCCGGGCGCGCTCGCCTCGACGTCCTGGACGAGGTGGGCCAGCGTGACCGGATCGCCCACGAGGTCGGCCTTGGTGAGCACGACCACGGGCTGTGCACCGGACTCCCACGCGAGCGCGAGGAAGCGTTCGACGCGGCCGAGGTCGAGTTCGACCGCGAGGGACACCGCGACGACCGCGTGGTCGACGTTGGCCGCGAGGATCTGCCCGTCGGACCGCTTGGAGGAGGTGGACCGCACGAAGGCGGTGCGGCGCGGCAGATACGCCCGGACGTACCGGGGGTTTCCACCCGCCTCGACGGCGACCCAGTCGCCGGTGCAGACGACCCGCATCGGGTCGTGGGGGGTGACGAAGGCGGTGTCGGCGCGGACGACCCCGCCGGCGGTGACGACGTCGCACTGGCCGCGGTCGACCCGTACGACCCGGCCGGGCAGCAGCCCGTCGGCCGCGTGCGGGGTGAACGCGTCGGCCCAGTCGTCGTCCCAGCCGTAGGGAGCCAGCGCGGAGTGCACACCAGAGGTGGAAGTCAAGGGAGACCCTTCACAAGGGCGGCCCCGGGAAGGAGCGGTCTGCGACGCGCTCGGGTCAGCCGGTGGCCACGGAGGTGGACTTGGGGAGTTCCTGGATGTGGGCAGCGCCCCGCACCGTGACAGCCATCGTCGACACCTCCTCTTCCACGCTCGGTCGCCAGCGGCGGCCGGCGGCCGCCTCGCGAAGTGGCCCTCACCCTAGGACGACCCCGCCGCGAGCGCCACCGAATTGACGCGCCCGCAGCGACGGGGTGGCGGAGGCGAGTGACGCACCTCGTCACGCGCGCCTCGTCGTCCGGCGCGCCGCACCCCGCCACCCCCTCTCGGCACCGACCCGCTCCCCCCGTCGCGCAGGCGCGCGCCAGCGGTGCGGGCGTTCGGTGACGAGGGCTCCGTGCCGACGGCCCTCGGCGGCGCGGCCGGTCCTGTCCGGTGGCGGGCCGCGCCCGGCCCGCGGGTCGGGGACGCGCCGGCACACCCCGGGGGCCGGGTCGCCGTCGGGACCCCGGAAAGCCGGTGCGGGCCGGCACGCGAGGGCACACGGGCAGGTCGGCGGCGGGCCCGTAGCGTGCCGGAGGTCCGCCAGGGGACGTCGTCGCGGCCGTGGAGCGGCACCGGAGCCGGGTCCGACGCCGCTGCGGCCGGAGCCGCGCCGCACGGATCCGTGCCAGGGGGTGTACGAATCGACCGGCTATCGCTGATACTCCCCTGAGGAATCGAGGCAACCGGCCGCATTGAACGTTCTGTTTCGTGCGCAAGACCCGCAGGATAAAACGGTGAAACAACTGGGCGACCCCGGCATCGCCTCACCGGCGGGAGCGCCTGCGGACCATCACCAATCATGATCGGTGCAATAGCGGATTGCGTCTTGGACGGCCCGTGCATCGATGCTGAACTTGGCGCGTGACCGAGCACGTACGGCCAGCAGACCCCCACAAAACCCCCAGGGACGCACGTTCATGACGCCCGGACCAGCCGAAACCCCAACGGGTCGGCTCATGGTATATAAACAGTAAATTTCTTCGGCAATTGCGGCACGCTGTGCGAGCATCACTGGGGCAGTGGCCCTTTTCGGAGAAATACGGGGGAATCAGTGGAGTTTTCGGGGGTCGCAGCCGGCGACGCGAATGCTTGATCGTTGTACCACGGAGAATTCCGGGTCCGCCCGGCAGATGTTCCGTTCCGGAACTGCCGGTTTTCTTGCGGACCTGTTGAAGCATTGAATCAGGGCGACGGGGACGGGGGAAATCGCCGCTGTGTGTCAGTTATCCGTTGACACCGGTTTTTCAACGCGGTTCACGATGCCCGCCATCAGTCTCGCCTTCCCGGCCGCCACCTCGGACAGTCAACGGAGGAGACATGGTCACCAATCTCGATGTGACGCTGCGAGACGGGGGATACCGCAACAACTTCGACTTCTCGCTCGACTACGCCCTGCACCACGCCCGGGAGAGCGTCGAAGCCGGTGTCGAGTGGGTTGAGATCGGCTACCGCAACGGGTCCTTCCAGCCCAGGCCGGGTCTGGGTCTGACGGGCGTGGGCACCGACGACTACATACGGGCCGTGGCCGAGGTCGTACCGCCCGAGCGGATCTGCATGATCCTGCACCCGAAGAACATCGAGGACGACGACCTCACCCGGATGTTCGAGGCGGGCGTGCGGCTCGTGCGGTTCTGCCTGCCGTCCAAGACGCCCGAACCCGGCCTGGCCATGCTCCGCAAGGCGGCGGACACCGGCTTCACCACCACCGTGAACATCACCCGCGTCAGCCAGCTCGACCGCCGGCGGCTCGTGGAGCTCGCCGCGCTGTCCGAGGACGCGGGCGCGGACGTGATCTACCTGGCGGACTCCAACGGCAGCCTCCTGCCGGACGAGGTCGCCCGGCTGGTCACCCTCGTGCGCTCGGTGACCGGATCCGCCATCGGCCTGCACGCGCACAACAACCTGGGCCTGGCGCTGGCCAACTCCATCGCGGCGGTCGACGCGGGCGCCACCTGGATCGACTCCTCCGTGCTCGGCATGGGCAAGGGCCCCGGCAACCTGATCACCGAGCAGTGGCTGGCCTACCTCGGCCGGGCCGGCCGGACCGACCGGTACGACCTCGGGCGGATCCTCACCCTCGCGCACCGCATGGAGTCCGAGATCGCCGAGGCCAAGCCGTCGCTGCCGCTGCCGGACCTGGTCCTCGGCCACTTCGACCTCTCCGTCGAGGAACGCGCCAAGCTGCCCGTGGACCACATGGGTGCCGCCTTCAGCGCCGCGCGCGAACTCACCTCCCCGGGGGTCGCGGCATGACCTCGCCGACCGCGACCCCCGTCCCCGCCCCGGTCGCCGTACGCCTGGGCGACGCGGGAGCACCCCGCACCGCCTGCGTACTGGGCCCGGTCATGGCGCGGTGGGACCAGGGCGCCTTCTTCGAACCCGTCGCCGGGGCACTGCTGTCGAGCGGCCACCGCGTGACCGTGTACGACACCCTCTCGCTGCTGTGCGAGGGCGACGACCTCGCGGCGCTCGCCGACCGGTGGGCGGGCGTCCTGCGCGCCGAGGAACCCGACCTGCTCGCCGGCAACGCCCTGGGCGGAGCCGTCGTACAGCATCTCCTCGACCAGCCCTGGACGCACCGGACCGACGTCGTCCTGCTGTCCGCCCCCACGGTGGCCGACGGGCCGCTCGACGCGACGCTGGAACGCGTCGCGGCGGCCGTGGCGTCGCACGGCACGGCGGCGGCCCTGGACCTGCTGCACGAGGTGGTCCGCGGTCCCGCGGCGCCCTCCCCGGCGCCCGGCGGCCCACGCCACCCCGACGAGGACCCGCTGCACGGACGGCGGTTGGCCGCCGGGCTGCGCCTGCTGCACCGCGTGGACGCCCGCCGCCGGGTCGAGGCGTTCCCCGGCGGGCTGCTGCACGTCTACGGCACCGAGTCGAAGCTCGTCCGGGACCATCACCTCGCAACCGGTCCCGGACACACCCGCGTCGGTGTCCCGGGGGCGGGCATGCGTCCCCACGCCGACCAGCCGGGCGTCACCCGACAGGCCGTCGCCGCATTCCTTGAAGCACAGCGAACGAAGAGGATCCATGAGAAGTAAGACCGTCGCAGTCCTCCCCGGCGATGGCATCGGCCCCGAAGTCCTCGACGCGGCCCTCCCGGTCATCGACGACCTCGGACTGCCCATCACACTGGAACACGGGGACATCGGCTGGGAGTTCTGGCGCACCGAGGGGAACCCGGTGCCCGAGCGCACCTGGGACCTGATCGACCGCAGCGACGCCGTGCTGCTCGGCGCCACCACCAGCAAGCCGGGGCGCGAGGCCCTGGCCGACCTCCGGCCGCACCTGCGCGAGCGGGCCCCGCAGTACGTGTCCCCCATCATCCAACTGCGCCAGCGGCTGGACCTGTTCGCCAACCTCCGGCCGGTCGAGAACCACCTCGGCGGCACCCCGTACCGCTTCTGCGTCGTACGCGAGAACACCGAGGGCCTCTACGCGGGCCTCGACTGGGACCGGGTGCCCGAGGAGATGTGGCCGCTCCTCGCCGACCACCCCAACGCCCGCCGCAGCGGCCGCGGCGCCACCACCGCGAGCGTGCGGATGCTCACCCGGCACGGCCTGGACCGCATCCTGCGCTTCGCCTTCGAGCACGCCCGGGTCCACGGGCACCCCCGGGTCACCCTCGCCGACAAGCCGAACGTCCTGCGGCAGAGCAGCGCGTACGCCCGCGGACGCCTGGAGGAGATCGCCGCGGACTACCCGGAGATCGAGTACGAGATCCTCAACGTGGACGCCGTCGCGCTGTGGATGGCCCGGCGCCCGGAGCGCTTCGGGGTCATCGTCGCCGAGAACATGTTCGGCGACATCCTGTCCGACCTCGGCGGCGGTGTGATGGGCGGGCTCGGCCTCGCGCCCAGCGCCAACATCGGGGAGAACGGCAACTACTTCGAGCCGGTGCACGGCAGCGCCCCCGCCCTGGCCGGCACCGGCCGGGCCAACCCGCTCGCCGCCTTCCTCACCATCGGCCTGCTGCTCGAACACCTCGGCTTCGGCGAGGCCGCCGGCCAGGTGCGGGACGCGGTCTCGCACGTCACGCGCCGCCGGGACCGGGTGACGTACGACCTGGGCGGTACGGCGACCACCACGCAGTGCGCCGCGTCGGTGCGGGACGCCTGCCGTGCCGTGCCGCGCGCCCACACCGCCGCCGTCGTCACCATCGGCGACGAGCTGCTGCGGGCCGCCCTGGAGGACTCCAACGCGGGCGAGGCGTCCCGCAGGCTCGCCGCCCGCGGCGTGCCGGTCCGCGTCCGGCACACCGTCGGGGACGACGAGGCGGCGATCGCGGACGCGGTGCGTGCCTCCATCGGCCGTGACGACGTGGTCGTGGTCATGGGCGGTCTCGGTCCCACCTCGGACGACGTGACCCGGGTCGGGGTCGCCCGCGCGCTGGGCCGCCCGCTGGAGCACCGCGAGGAGGCCTGGCAGGGCGTCGTCGAACGGCTCACCCGCTTCGGCGTGGCCGTCCACGAGGACAACCGCCGCCAGGCGCGGTTCCCCGAGGGCGCCGAACTGCTGCCCAACACCAACGGCACCGCCTGGGGCTGCCGCCTCGACGTGCAGGGCACCACGGTGGTCATGCTCCCCGGCCCGCCGCGCGAGTGCCTGCCGATGCTCGACGCCCTCCTGCGCGACGGCCTCGCCCATCTCCCCCTACCGGAGCCCGTCGTCACGGTGTTCCGGCGCACCCTCGGGGTCATCGAGGCGGACGCCGCCGCCGCGGTGGACGCCCTCGTCCGGGACATGGGGCTCGGCGTCAAGCCCGCCTACCGCTGGCACTACCCGTACGTCGACGTCCGGATCGACTGCCCGCCCGACGGCGCGGACGAGCTCGCGAAGCGGCTGGACGACGCACTGGGCGCGTACGTGGTCACCGGCAGGGAGCGCACCGCCGTCCAGGAGCTGGCCGCGCTGCTCGACGCCCGCGGACTGGCCCTGGACGCGGCCGACCGGGTAACCGGCGGCCGGTTCGCGGCCGAACTGGCCGCCGCACGGCGGCCGGCGCCGGACGGGACGCCGGACGGCGGGGTGTCCGTGACGCTGGGGGCGACCTGGGACGGCGGGGGTCCGGAGGACCACACGGGCACCGTCCGCCTCCTGTGCGCGGTGCGCGACGGGGCACCCGAGTACACCGGCGAACTGACCGTCCCCAACCGGGGCCCCGAAGTCATCACCTACGCCGTCCACTTCGCCGCCTGGACCCTCGCCCGTCGTCTCGTGGAGGAGACCGCATGACCACCGCCGCATCCGCCGACCCGATGCCGGACAGCGCCCTGCGCGCCCGCCTGGCACGGCTGGACACCGCCGCCCTCTCCGACGCGGTGGACAGCCTGCGGGCCGCGCCGTGCGTGCTGCCGGGCATCAGCGCCCGCACCCCCGGCAGCGTGGCCTTCGGCCCGGCGTTCACCCTGCGCTACCGGCCCATCGAGGACGACGGCGCGTTCCACAACGCCGCCAACTACATCGACGACGTGCCGCCCGGTTCGGTCGTGGTCGTGGACAACGGCGGCACCGGCGCGTGCACCAACTGGGGTTCCCTGCTCACCTCGGTGGCGCTGCGCCGGGAGATCGCGGGCACCGTCGTGCACGGCGCCGTACGCGACGTACGGGAGACCCGCGAGGCGGGCTACCCGCTCTTCAGCAGCGCGGTCACCATGGTCAGCGGCAAGAACCGGGTGGTGCTGGAGCGCACCGGCATCGACCTGGACATCGCCGGCACCGTCGTCCGCCCCGGCGACCTGGTGTTCGCGGACGACAACGGGGCGCTGCGCATCCCCGCCGACCTCGTGGCGGAGGTCGTCCGCCGCGCCGAAGCCGTCGAGCGGACGGAACGGCGCATCCGGGAGGCCGCCCTGGACGGCACCCGGCTGGACGAGGCGCGGGCCCGCTACGGCTACGCGCGCCCGTGGGAGGACGAGGGCCACGATGACGCCCGCTGACACCCGGCCCGCGGCCACCGCCGAGCGCACCGGCTTCGTGGACGTCCACTACCACGTGGGTCCGGACGCGTACGTACGACGGCACACCGCGGCCGAGGCCGGCGCCCGCTACGCCGAACTCGGCGGATGGGTGGTGCTGAAGAACCACCTGGGCTCCACCGCGGCCCAGGCGTGGGAGGCCCGGCAGCAGGGCCTGCCCGTGTCGGGATCGATCGTGCTCAACGACATCGCGGGCGGCCTGGACCCCCGGCTGGTGGAACAGGCCGTCGTCCAGCACGGGGAGGACAGCGGTCTGCGCCTCGTCGTCCATCTGCCGACCGCGACCGGCCGCACCCACAGGAGCCGTCTGGCCCGTACCCCGGCCCATCCGCTGCTGGCCCGGGACGGACTGCGTCCGCTCACCGTCACGGACGGGTCGGGCGGGCTGCGCGCGGAGGTGCGCGAGATCCTGCGCATGGCCCGCGACCTGCCGGTCGTGATCTCCACCGGCCACGCCGACGGGCGCGAGGTGGCCCTGCTCGTCGAGGAGGCGGTGAAGCTCGACGTGCCGCGCCTGATGCTCAATCAGCCGGCCAACCCGATGACCGGTCTGAGCTGCGCCGACCTCCTGGACATCGCGTCGGCGCGGCAGGTCTACACCGAGCAGACCGCGCTGACGTACCTGCTGGGCTACCAGGAATGGGACGACTTCTCCGCCGTCCTCGCCCGGGTGCCGCGGGTCGTCTACAGCTCCGACCTGGGGCAGACCTCCCAGATGGACATCGGCGCGTGGTGGGCGCGGAGCCGGGAGTGGTTCTCGAAGGCCGGCCTCGGCGAGGAACGGATCACCGAGGTCGTGCGGGACGCGCCGCTGAGGATGCTCGGCCTGTAGGCCGACTGGTGGCAGCCGCTCGGGCGGGCCCGGGGTTCCGGGCCCGCCCGAGCGCGTGCGAGGGGGAGTCGGCCGGGGCCGGCGATACCGGGATCACGTCGAGGCGCCGTTCGGCGCCGGTCTCCGGTTCTCCTGCGCGGTCTTGCGGCGCACTCGTGCGGCCGTCGCGGTGAGCAGCTCCAGGCGCGTCGGGTCCGCGTTCTCGGGCAGCGCGAGAAACATGCGCATGGTGATGGGCTCCCCGTCCAGCGGGAGCAGTGCGATCCGGCGTGAGGAGACGGTGTCGGCCGCCGTCGGGTACATCAGTGTCCAGCCGTCGCCGCTCGCGCCGATCTCGGCGAGGGTGTCCTGGAATCCCGTGACGGGCGCGCCGAAGGTGGGTTCGAAACCGGCCTTGCGGCACGCGGCGACGACGGCGTCGTACAGCGCCGGGTTCTCGCTGCGGGACGCGATACGCAGGGGGATTCCGGCCAGGTCGGCGAGGTTCAGGCTCGTGCGCCCGGACAGCGGGTGGGCGGCCGGGAGGGCCGCGACCAGGGGGTCGTACCAGAGCGTGAGCAGCCGCAGGCCCGGGGCGCTTTCGACGCCCCGTACGAAGGCCGCGTCCAGCCGCCCGGCCCGGACCTTCTCCAGCCGGTTGTGGGCGCCGAGGGTCTGGAACTCGAAGCGCGTGCCGGAGCCGGAGTCGGGCAGCGCGTCCAGGAAGTCGTCCAGGCGCTCCCCGAGGGCGGAGCTGATCCCGACCCGGAAGGTGGCATCGCTCTGCGCGGCCAGCCGCTGGGCCTTGGCGGCGAAGGAGTCCAGCGCCTTCAGCAGCGCGCGGCCCTCGGGCAGCAGGGCCTGGCCGGCCGCGGTGAGCGTGACGGTACGGCTGGAGCGGTCGAAGAGCTGGGTGCGCAGTTCCCGTTCCAGCCGGCGCACCTGCTGGCTGACCGCGGGCTGGCCGATGTGCAGCCGCTCCGCCGCTCTGCCGAAATGCAGCTCCTCCGCGACGGCGACGAAGTACTGGATCTGACGCAGTTCCACAGGACCCCCCAATCCTCCGAGCGGGCGACCCTGTGATTGAATCTCAAAATACGTTGCCGGTGATCGATTCAATGTCGATGAATGACGCAATACAGCCTTCGGGGTCGCGCAGAGGAATCCTCGCACACCCCGCGGCCGCGGCCGTACCCGAAGGCGGGACCCGCCCCTGAGCAGGTCCCGCCACCGTCGTACCGAGGGCCCTATTCCATGGCGGCTTCCTGCAGTTCGGCGGCCGGCCTGTCGTCCGCTCCGGCCGGCGCGGGCACGACCGTCGGCTTCCGGTTCGCCAGGGACAGGAAGAGGGCGAAGGCGGATATCCCGAGCACCGCGGCGATCAGCACGAACCAGCCGAGGGCGAACAGGTCGCCCGCGGGCAGCCGGCTGGAGAGGTAGATGCCCAGCGAGGCGGACAGCAGCTGGAGCGCGCCCATCAGTCCGGAGGCGGAACCGGCGGTCGACCGGAACGTGGTCACGCCCGCGCTCATCGACAGCGGCAGCAGGAAGCCGTTGCCGAAGGTCATCACCGGCATGAAGACCAGCACCAGCAGGCCCCAGCGCCCGCCCGCCCCGCTGAGGCCGAGGCCGAGCATCATCAGCGCGCCGACGAGGAAGAAGCCGTGCCCCGTCCACAGCAGCCGGTTGACGGACCGGGTGCGGACCAGGGCGCGCGAGGTGAGGTTGCCCGCGACGTAGGCGAGCGAGACGGTGATGTAGCAGTAGCTGGTGGTCTCGGTGGCCAGCCTCATCTTCTCGAAGACCAGCGGAGAGGCCGCGAGGTAGCCGAAGTAACCGCCGTACGCCACGCACAGGTTGACCGTGTAGGCCCAGAACAGCGGGCGGCCCAGCAGCTTCGGGTAACTTCTCAGGGTGGCGCCCAGGTGCTTGCTGCGCCGCTCCGGCGGCAGGCTCTCGGGGATCGCGGTGATCATCGCGACCAGGGTCACCAGGCCGATCACCGCGGTGACCACGAACGGCGCGCGCCAGGAGACATAGGTCGTCAGATAGCCGCCGATCAGCGGGGCGACGGACGGGGAGACACCGACGATCGGCATGACCGTCGCGAACATCCGGGCCGCGTCCTTCTCCTCGTACAGGTCGCTGATCACCGCCCTGCCGAGCACCATGCCCGAGCCGGCGCCCAGCGCCTGGAGGAGGCGGCTCGCGCCGAACACCTCGACCGTGGGCGCCGCGGCGCACACCAGCGAGGCGAGGACGAACAGGCCGAGCCCGGAGACGATGACGCGCTTACGGCCGTAGGCGTCCGATATGGGCCCGTAGACCGCTTGTGACACCGCGATGCCGATCATGAAGGCGCTGAACGTCCACTGCACCGACGCGACGGGCGTGTGGAAGGCGTGCGCGGTGGCCGGCACGCCGGGCAGGTTGATGTCGGAGGCGAACAGGCCACCCGCGTTCAGCGAGGACAGGACGGCGAGCAGCAGGGCGTAGGGAGTCCGTTTCGTGGCGGTCTTCATGGTACGTGGCAACTTCCTCGGTCAAGGACGAGTCGGTGCGGGACTCCCGTCCGCGTGCGGGGGAGGGATGGCCGGCACGGGCCGGCCGAGGGGTGAGCCGTTTCCGGGTCTGACGGGGGATCTCGACCCGGAAACGGCGGCTTGGGACCGGCCCGCCGGGTCAGCGCTTGGCGGCGCGGGCGGCGAGCGTCTCGCCGGCGATGGACCAGCTGTCGGTGGCGATCTCCTGCACGGTCACCCAGACACTCTCGGGCTTGCTCCCGGTGGCCTTGACGTAGGCGTCGGTCAGCTCACGGACCAGCTCGGCCTTCTGCTCGGCGGTCTTGCCGGGGGTCTGCTGCACGTGGATGAGAGGCATCGCGTTCTCCTGGATCGAGGTTGTGCCGAAGACGCACGGACCTCGGCCGGTCAGCCGGGATCCGCCGTGGAGCCAGTCCAGCACCGGACCCGGGACCGGCCAAGACGCAATCCGCTCTGAGAACAATCACGAGTCGTGATACGTCCAGGTGAGGCGGCCGCACGACGACGCGTCAGGTAGAGACCAGTCACCCCGGGCGCGGTGAGCGCACCCGCGCCTACGCGCAGGGCCGGCCGTTGAGCGTGAAGGCGTGCGGGGCGCGGTTGGCGCCCGTCCAGGTGCCGGTGAAGCCGAAGGACACGGCGGCGCGGGCCGGGACGGCCTCGTCGTAGGCGGCCGCGGTGGCGGTGACCTCCGCGCCGCTCTGGAGGGCGGTGGCGTCCCACGTCAGGCCGATCCGCTGGCCGTCCGGGAACGCCCAGTCGACCGTCCATCCGGCGAGGGCCCGCTCGGAAGTGACCGTGACGGTGGCCTGGAAGCCGCCGGACCACTGGCTGACCAGGTCGTAGGCGATGTGACAGGGGGCCGTCGGGGTCGCCGCGGGGGCCGTCGTGCCGCCGGGGCCGCGGGCGAGGGAGGAGAGGCCCCGGGACGGGGAGTCGGGGGTGCGCGAGGGGCGCGCGCGGCCGGCGTCGCGGCTGCCCGGGGAGGAGGGCGTGCGGGCCGGGGAGGGCGGGGCGGCGGGCGCGGGCGCCGGGGAGGTGCCCGCGGCGGTGGGGCGCACTCCCGTACGACCGCTGCCCCGGGCGGTGTTGTCGCCGGACGTCCCGGCACCGTCGGGTGCCGAGGCGTCCTCGGGTACCGAGGTGTCGTCGGGTGCGGAGGTGTCGTCGCGGGTGGCGGCGGCGTCGTCCCGCGCGGCGAAGGAGTCCGTGCCGGAGCCGCCGGGCGCCATGAGCGACGCGCCCAGCGCCATCGCCGACAGCAGCAGGGCGGTGGCGAACATCCCGCCGCCGCGCAACCACCGGGCGGGCCCCGGTCGTTCCGCGGGCTCGCCCCTGCCGGGGTCCGCCGCCCGCCCGGTGCCGAGCCGCATCTCGGCGGACCGCCGGCGCAGTTCCAGATAGTCCAGCCCGCCCCAGCCGATCACCCCGCGGGCCAGCACCGCGGCCGGCCCGTCGTCCCCGGCCGCCGGAGCGCCACCCCGGGCGCGGTGCCAGCCGTCCCGGAACAGCGCCCGGACCCGGTCGAGTTCGGCCCGCGCGGTGGCCGGGTCCAGCCCCAGCCGGTGCGCCGCCGCGGGCAGCGGCAGGGACTCCACCTCGGCCAGCCACAGCAGGGCCGCGTCCGTCTCCCTCAACTCGCGCAGGGCGCGCAGGGCCGGCGGGTGGGCGCGGGGCGGGCCGGTGAGGCGGGACGCCTCCGGGGAGGTCAGCCACCGGGGCAGGCCCGGCGCGAGCAGACGGCCCCGGCCCGCGGCCGACCAGGTGGCCGCGGTGGTGCGGACGGCCCCGAGCAGGACCGGGATGGTCGGCAGCCGGGCGGGACGCCGGCCCGCGCCGCGCACATGGGTGCGTCCGGCGGCGCGGACCTCGCGCATGCCGAGGGTGAACGCCTCGGTGGCCAGCCGGTGGGCGGCGGCCGGCCCGGAGGCGCACAGGGCGGCGTACGCGAGCACCGCGTCCCAGGCCTCCGAGAACAGCGCGGCCTCGGTGTCGCCCTGAGGGGTCGGCAGCTCGGGCATGGAACTCCTGCATCACGGACGAGGTCAACTCGCCACAGGGACGACGGAGTTGGCGTAACCTCGCGGAACCGAGCCTTTCACGGGCCCGGCCCCGCTGACAAGGCGGCCCGTGCGCGCGCAATCACGCACCGTAGCAACTCAGGCCGTGGTCGGCTCCTGCGCCCCGTCCGGCTCCTGCGCGGGCAGGCTGTCCATGAAGGAGCTGACCGAGAAGACCGCGCGACCGGGTCCGGGCGGGCCGTAGCCGGGCGGCGAGGACAGCCCGAAGTCCTCCATGGTCTGGCGGTAGGCCTGGAGCAGCCGGATGTGGTACTCCAGCGGCGCGCCCTGCGGGTTGGCCTTGCCGAGCGGGGTGGTGGGCTCGGGGCACCAGGTGGTGAAGCGGGGCGTGATGCCGTGCGACATGAAGAAGCGCAGGCCCTCGGTCGTGGAGGCGATCGCCTCGTCGACGGTCGTGAAGCCGAACGGCTCCGCCATCTCCACGCCCGCCACGAAGTTGGGGATCACATTGCGCGCGCCGAAGATCTCGGCGGAGTCCAGGATCCGCTTGTGCCACTCGTCGCGGCCGACGTAGCGCTCCTTGCCGGGGCAGTACAGCTCGAACAGCCGGCGGTCCCACACCTCGAAGTTGGGGTGGTAGATCTGCACGCCGTAGTCCTTGAACCGCCGCACGTCGTCCTTGGGCAGCGCCTGGGCGACGACCTTGCCGATCCAGCGGCCCGGGAAGCGCTCCTCGATGGCCTTGGCGTAGTGGCCGTAGAAGTCGGCCTCGTCCCGCCCGGCGACCGTCTTGGTGATGGCGCCGCCGGTGAGCGTGTACGCGGTGGACGCCTTCTGGGTGTCGTACCGGTCGATGATCTCCAGGGCTTCGAGGACCTCCTCGACGTCCTTCACGCCCGTGTACGGCCGCCCCGCCGCCTTGTGCTGGCGCCAGTTGTGGTTGATGTCGCAGTACTGGCACTCCTCCTTGGCGCCGAAGTACTGGCAGACCCGGAAGACGGTCAGGTAGATGAGGTAGCCCCACTGGATGGTGGGGGCGACCTCCATCACCGACTTCCCGTTGGACAGGGTGTGCCGGTAGTACTCGGGCATCGGCGGCACGCCGACGTCGGCGATGCGCGTGCCGTCGAGGTAGAGGCCGAGCATCCCCTCGTCGTCGGCGGCGACCCGGTAGGGGGAGGCGGGGTTCACCCGTACGGAGACGACCGTGCGGCGCAGGTCGTACGGCCCGCCGGTGAGGATGATCTCCTCCGGGGGCCGGCGCAGCGCGGCCTCGCCCAGCTCGGGCAGGGTGCCGTGGTCGAAGGAGAAGATGAAGTACGACTTCGGCTTGACGTCCCCGTTCTCGTTGTCGCTGAGGGCCGATTCGTCGAAGGCGACACCGCCCCGGAGCAGGTCCTCCTTGAAGACGGCTTCCCGCGGCACGTGCGGGAAGCGCTCCATCAGATCCTCGACCAGTGCGGTGCGAGTGCCCATCCGTATGTCTCCTCCCGGCTCAGGCGTACTGCCCAACCGTATGCCCCCGGCTCGGGCGGGACGGTGCCGGGTCCCGTGGGCGCGCCCGGGAGGAGTTCCTCAGGCCGTCCGGTCCGGCGTCGCGGGGTCGACCGCGTACCGGGGCCGGCCGGCCCCGACCACGCGGCCTCCTCGACCACCGAGGCCCCGGGCCGGGCCACCTCGTTGCCCTGGGAGCCGGCCAGACGGGGGGTGAGGAGCACGTTGGGCAGGTCGAACAGCGGGGAGTCGGCGGGCAGCGGTTCGGGGTCGGTGACGTCCAGGACGGCGCTCAGGCGCCCGGTGCGCAGCTCCGCGACGAGCGCCTCGTGGTCGACGAGGGCACCGCGCGCGGTGCCGACGAGCACCGCGTCGGCGGGCATCAGGGCCGGCTCGCGGGCGCCGATCAGGTGCCGGGTCGCGGGGGTCTGCGGGGCGTGCAGGGTGACGACGTCGCTGGTGCGCGGCAGGTCGTCCAGGGGCAGCAGCGGCACCCCGAGGCGTGCGGCCTCCGGGACCTCCACGCAGGGGTCGCCGAGGGTGACGGCGAGGTCGTACGGGCGCGGCAGCGCGATCAGCCGGCGGCCACGCGGGAGGCGCCGACGACGCCCACGCGGCGGCCGTGGTCGCCGATGCCGGGGACGATCGCGCCGTACGGGAAGCCGCGGCGCTCGCGCGGTTCCTCGCGCAGGGCGAAGGCGTTCTTGCCGGTGAGCAGGATCATCGCGAGGGTGTGCTCGGCCACGGGCAGGGCGTTGGCCTCGGCGGCCGAGGAGACGGCGATGCCGCGCCGCCACACCTCGGCGATGGTGAACCCCTTGACCGAGCCGGCCGCGTGCAGCACGGCCCGCAGCCGGGGGGCGGCGTCCAGGGCGGCCGCGTCGAGGCGGGGGCAGCCCCAGCCCGTCACGAGGATCTCGGCGTGGGCGGGGGCCGTCCGCACCCGGGCTCGGCGAAGTCGTGCGCCACCAGGGCGGGGTCGATGTCCAGGTGGGCGCGCAGACGGGCGAGCAGGCCGGGCGGGAACACGCACGGCACGTACTCGGCCGCCATGGCGAACACGGCCCGCGGACGCTCGGGCAAGGACGGACCCTCCGCTCGGTGCGGCGCGGGCGGCAAGCGGTCTCTACGGTAGGTCGCGGCGGATGAGAGGGTCAACGGACCCACCGCCCGGCGAAAGGAACGGCAGTATGAGGGAGACGGTGACCAACTGGGCCCGCACCATCACCTACGGCGCGAAGGAGTACCAGCGCCCGCGGACGCTCGACGCGCTGCGCGCCCTGGTGGCGGACGCGGCGA
Source organism: Streptomyces hygroscopicus subsp. hygroscopicus (assembly GCF_030269125.1). GTDB lineage: Bacteria > Actinomycetota > Actinomycetes > Streptomycetales > Streptomycetaceae > Streptomyces > Streptomyces hygroscopicus_C. The sequence continues at coordinate 702,942 of NZ_BSSM01000001.1, forward strand.
GGGTGCGGGTCCTGGGCAGCGGGCACTCCTTCAACCGTGTCGCGGACCCCGGCCCGGCCGGCGTGCTGCTGTCGACCGCCGCCCTGCCGCCGGTGATCGAGGTGGACCGGGCCGCGCGGACGGTCCGGGTCTCCGGCGGGGTCCGCTACGCCGAGCTGGCCCGCGCGGTCCACGCCCACGGCCTCGCCGTGGCGAACATGGCCTCGCTGCCGCACATCTCGGTGGCCGGTTCGGTGGCGACCGGCACCCATGGCTCGGGCATGGCCAACCCCCCGCTGGCCTCGGCGGTACGGGAGGTGGAGCTGGTGGTCGCGGACGGTACGACGGTGACGATCGCCCGGGGTGACGACCGCTTCGACGGCGCCGTGACCTCGCTGGGCGCGCTGGGCGTCGTCACCGCGCTCACCCTCGACCTCGTACCGGCGTTCGAGGTCGAGCAGCGGGTGTACACCGAGCTGCCGCTGGCGGGACTGGACTTCGAGGCGGTCGCCGGATCCGCGTACAGCGTCAGCCTGTTCACGGACTGGCGGGAGCCGGGCTTCAGGCAGGTGTGGGTCAAGCGGCGCACCGACCAGCCGGCGGTGGACTTCCCCTGGGCGGCGCCGGCGGCGGAGCCCCTGCATCCGGTGCCGGGCATGCCCGCGGCCAACTGCACGGAGCAGCTGGGCGTTCCCGGGCCGTGGCACGAGCGGCTGCCGCACTTCCGGGCGGAGTTCACGCCGAGCAGCGGGGAGGAGATCCAGTCGGAGTACCTGGTGCCGCGCTCGGCAGCCGTCGACGCCCTGAACGCGGTCGACGGGATACGGGCGGCCGTGGCGGAGGTGCTCCAGACGTGCGAGGTGCGCACGATCGCCGCCGATCCGCAGTGGCTCAGCCCGGCGCACGCGCGGGATTCGGTGGCGCTGCACTTCACCTGGGTGCGGGACGAGGCGGCGGTCCTGCGCGTGGTGCGCGAACTGGAGGCGGTCCTGGAGCCGTTCGACCCGCGCCCGCACTGGGGGAAGGTGTTCGGCATGCCGCCGGCGGTGGTGCGGGGGCGCTACGCCCGCCTCGGCGACTTCCGGGCCCTGGCCCGCTCCCTCGACCCCGCGGGCAAGTTCACCAACGCGTTCGTCGCGGACGTGCTCGGCGCCTGACGACGTCCCGTGGGGCCCGGTCCCTTGTCGGGTGCCGGGCCCCGCGCCCAGCCTCACGTGAGCATCCCTCCCACCTGACCCCACCCTTCCGTCGTGTGGGGCACCAGATCGGAGACCGATGTCCGTCGCCTCCCCCTCCGGCACCGAGTACGTCGAGGACGTCTCCCCCGGCTCCGGGGCCCTGCCGCCCGCGCCTGGTACGCGACCTCGGACGCCACGTCCCTTTCCCTGAACGGCTCGTGGCGGTTCAGGCTGTCGCCGACGGCCGACGCCCGCTTCTTCGAGGAGGGGCGCGACGCCGACGCCTTCACGGGAGGGGTACGACGCCGGCGGCTGGGCGCGGGTCACGGTCCCCGGCCACTGGGTCCTCCAGGGCCACGGCTCACCCGTCCACACCAACCACCGCTACCCCTTCCCGGTCGATCCGCCGCGGGTGCCGACCGAGAACCCGACCGGCGACCACCTGCGGGTGTTCGACCTGCCGGCGCACTGGCCCCGGGGCGGCGGCGACGGGGCGGTGCTGCGGTTCGACGGGGTGGAGTCCTGCGCCCGGGTGTGGCTGAACGGTACGGAGCCGGGCACGTTCAAGGGTTCGCGGCTCGCCCACGAGTTCGCGGTCGGGCCGCTGCTGAGGCCGGCCGGCAACGTGCCGGCGGTGCGGGTCCACCGGTGGTCGGCGGGCTCCTACCCGGAGGACCAGGACCAGTGGTGGCTGCCCGGCATCTTCCGCGACGTCACCCTGCTGCACCGGCCGGCCGGCGGGGTGCGGGACTTCTTCGTGCACGCCTCGTACGACCACCGCACGGGCACCGGCACCCTGCGCGTCGACTCCGACGTGGACGGCAGGGTCACGGTGCCGGACCTCGGCGTCGACGTGCCGACCGGGGAGCCGGTGACGGTGCCGGTCCGGCCGTGGTCCGCGGAGGTGCCGCGGCTGTACGACGGGGTGCCGGCCACCGGGGGCGAACGGGTGCCGCTGCGGATCGGCTTCCGCACGGTGGAGGTGGCGGACGGCCTGCTCACGGTGAACGGCAGGCCCGTGCTCTTCAAATCCGCCTCGGGCTGGCGGCGGCCACGACCGACCGTGTGCGCTGGTTCGGCGGCGGTCCCGGGGAGGCGTACCCGGACACCAGGTCGGCCGCCGTGGTGGGGTGCTGGGAGTCCACGGTGGACGAGTTGCAGACGCCGTACGTCCGTCCGCAGGAGAACGGCGCCCGGATCGACGTCCGTTGGGCCGAGCTGGGCGGACTGCGGGTCGAGGGCGACCCGGTCTTCTTCCTGACGGCCCGCCGCTGGACCGGCGAGCAACTGGACGCCGCGGCGCACCGTTCCGATCTGGTGCCGGGTGACACGGTCTGGGTCGGGCTCGACCACGCCCAGCACGGCATCGGTTCCCAGTCGTGCGGACCGGGCCCGCTGCCGCGCTACCGGCTGTGGGCGGAACCGGCGGAGTTCTCCTTCGTCTTCTCCGCCCGGCCGGGCGCCGCGTAATTCGCGGGCTTCGGGACGGGACGGGGCGTACTGTCCGGCGGGCAGGGCGACCGACGCCCCGCGGCCGGCCCCGGTGCCGGACCCGGAGAGGACGAGCGATGACCGAGACGGCACACGAGGACGGCGACCACTACGACGTCACGGGCGAGGGGCCCGTGCTGCTGGTGCTGCCGGGCGGGGCCGGGCATCCGATGGGATGGGGACCGCTGGTCGAGCGGCTCGCCACGCGGTTCACCGTGGTGACGTACGACCCGCTGGGGCTCGCCCACGGGCGGCTCGGTCTGCCGGTGCCCGAGCAGCGGGTGGCGGACTGGAGCGAGGGCGCGCACCGGGTGCTGTCGGCGGTGCTGCCCGAGGGCGAGTCGGCGCGTGTGTTCGGCACCAGTTCGGGCGGGATCGCGGTGCTCGATCTGCTCGCACGGCATCCGGAACGGCTGGCGCACGTGGTGGCGCACGAACCGCCGTGTGTCACCGTGCTGCCGGACGGTGCCGAGCGGCGCGCCGAGCTGCTCGGGCAGCTGGACGGGCCGAGTCGGCCGCCCGCCGAGGGCGGCTCGGCGACTGCGATGGGGGTCTTCCTGGCGCGGGTGCTGCGCCCGTTCACCGCGCACACGCCGCTCGCGGTCGGGGACCCGACCCGGCTGACGCTCGCCGCGGGCGCCGACTCGCGGGGCCAACTCCTCCACCGCACGGCCGAGTTCCTGTCCGGACGGCTGGGCGGCGCGTTCGCGGAGTTCCCAGGCGGCCACCTGGGCACGCTGGATCACCCGGTGGAGTTCGCGGACCTGCTGACCGAGACGCTGCGCTCCGGCGCGCGCACCTCGTCGTAGGAGGGGGTCGTACCGCCCGGCGCCCGGCCCGCTGCGATGTCGGCCATCGCGTCCAGCGCCGCGCCGAGCGCCCTGCGGTAGAGCAGGGAGCCGAGGCTGATCCGGGCCACGCCCAGATCGGCGAGGTGGGCCACGGTGGGTCCGGCGGGCGAGTGGAGGATGTTGAGGGGGGTGTCGAGGCGCCGCACGAGGCCGGCGATGCGTGCGGGGTCGGTGAGGCCGGGCACGAACACACCGTCGGCGCCCGCCTGTTGATAGGCGTCGAGGCGCCGGAGGGTGTCCCTCTCGTCGCCGTCACCCGACCAGTACGTGTCGGTGCGGGCGTTGACGAACATCCCCGGCACGGCGGCCTTGACGGCGGCGATCTTCGCGGCGAGCAGGTCGCTCGGCCCGAGTCCGTCCTCCAGGTTGACCCCGACCGCGCCGACGGCCCACAACTCCCGGGCCGTCCCCGCCACTTCCTCCGGATCGTCGGAGAAGCCGCCCTCGGCGTCCACGGTCAGGTGATACGGCTCGGAACCGAGGGTGAGGGCGAGCCGCAGGGTGTGCTCCCGGGTGCGGGCCTCCCCGTCGGGCAGCCCGACGGCCGCCGCGACCGCGAGACTGGACGTGGCGATCGCGGCGAAGCCCCGGGCGGCCAGCGCGGCGGCCGAGGCGTGGTCCCAGGCGTTGGGCAGGAGCAGCGGCTCACCGGGGCGGTGGTGGAGCGCGGCGAAGGACGTTCCCGGGGGAGACTGGTCTGCGGTCATGCGGCCACGCTAGTTCCGGATCGTTTCGGCGCGGGCCGAAACGTGCGGGCGCCCGTGGAGGGCGTTTCCCCGGCCGGCTGCCCAGCCGCTGGACGCCCGCCCCGCTCCCGCGCCGTTTGGACTAGCGTCACCGGCATGACCGGCAACGTCTCCGCCCCCGGCCTCGCCGCCGCCCTCGCCGCCGGGACGGTCGTCCTCGACGGCGGGCTGTCCAACCAGCTGGAATCCGCGGGGCACGACCTGACCGACGCGCTGTGGTCCGCGCGGCTGCTCGCCGAACGACCGGAAGCGATCACCGAGGCGCACCTCGCCTACTACCTGGCGGGCGCGAGCGTGGCGATCACCGCCAGCTACCAGGCCACCTTCGAGGGCTTCGCCCGGCGCGGCATCGGCCACGCGGAGGCGGCGCGGCTGCTCGCGCTGAGCGTCGGGCTGGCCCGGGACGCGGCCCGTCGGGCCCGGGACGCCGGCGTGGGGCGCCCGTTGTGGGTGGCGGCTTCGGCCGGGCCGTACGGCGCGATGCTCGCGGACGGCTCCGAGTACCGCGGCCGCTACGGGCTCACCACCGGCGAGCTGGAGCGCTTCCACCGCCCCCGCCTGGAGGTCCTGGCCGCCGCCGCGCCGGACGTCCTGGCCCTGGAGACCGTCCCGGACACCGACGAGGCCGAGGCACTGCTCGGGGCGGTACGCGGTCTGGGGGTCCCGGCCTGGCTGTCGTACACGATCGACGGCCCCCGCACCCGCGCCGGGCAGCCCCTGGAGCGGGCCTTCGCCCTCGCGGCCGACGCCGACGAGATCATCGCGGTGGGCGTCAACTGCTGCGCACCCGAGGACGTCGCCCCCGCCGTGGAGATCGCGGCCCGTGTCACCGGCAAGCCGGTCGTGGTCTACCCCAACAGCGGCGAGTCCTGGGACGCCGCGGCCCGCTCCTGGGACGGCCGTACGACCTTCGGCCCCGAGCAGGTCACGGCCTGGCGGGCGCGGGGGGCGCGGCTGATCGGCGGGTGCTGCCGGGTGGGCCCGGAGGGCATCGGGGCGATCGCGCGGGCGCTGGGCGCGCGGAGGGGCTGATCGGCGGGCGGGGCCCGCGCCGGTCGCCGCGCTCCCCGCCTCCGCGGGGCGGTCACCGGTGGCCGCGCGGTCTCGGGACCGAGGACGCGCGGCGGGCCGGGGGGTCTCGGCGCTCGACGAGCCGGTCCCGGGCGCGAAGGCCCGGCTTCAGCGGCGCAGCGCGCCCACCGAGCGCCGCAGACGGCGCATGGCGGAGGCCGGCTCGGCGCGGGGGGTCGTGGTCGGGCCGGACGACGGGGTGCGCGGGGTGGTGGACCACAGGGCGTACTCCGCGTCGCGGGGGCCGTAGGCCGTGCGGGGGGCTCCGTCACCGAAGACGCGGACGGGGTGCGCGGGGTTCCATGCCTCCCAGCCGGGATCGCCGGTGGTCACGAACCGCACCCAGGCACCGTGCATCGCGTCGCACAGCTCGTGCGGGGCGCCCTGCCCGGCCAGTTTCTGCGCCTCCGGGATGTCCCCCGAGTCGAACACGAAGCCCAGCTCCAGGGCGTGGCAGGCGCGCAGGCCGGGGCGCAGGGAGGGCCAGGCGAACTCGTAGAGGTGGCTGGTGGCGGGGCGGGCGTCGGCGAGGCGCCGCAGCGGGACGCGCAGCATGTGGTCGGTGACCATCTGGCCGACGATCTCGGCGGCCCCCGCCCCGGGGTGCAGGACGCGGTAGCCGCGCGGGATCTCGGGCCCCGCGTGGCAGCGGGCCATGGCCCCCGCGACGGCGACGGCGCCGAGCCGGTCGATGGGCTCCAGCAGTCCACCGGGTACCAGCCACAGCCGGTACTCGTCCCGGGTCCAGCCCATCAGCAGGTCCACGCCCCGGGCGGTGTCACCCTCGACCAGCGCCTCGAGCGGGTCGCGGGGGACGAGGTCGCCGTCCACCACGATGCCGAACGCCGGCCCGCCGAGCACCGGGCCGGCCAGCCGGCCCGCCTCGGCCTGGGTGCGCAGCAGCAGCTCGCGGTCGGTGGCGGCGAAGGCGGCGGCCGTCGCGGGGATCTTCAGGCGGGCGGCCATCCGGCGCACCATCCGCCGTACCCTGTCCCGCTCGGAGACCTCCGGCGGGCCGCTCTGGAGCACCGCGCGGCGGATCAGGCCGTCGGTGTGGGGGGAGGCCAGCAGGACGCCCGCGCTGATCGCGCCGGCCGACTGGCCGCCCAGTGTGATCCGGTCCGGGTCGCCCCCGAAGGCGCCGATCGCCTCGTGCACCCAGCGCAGCGCGGCGAGCTGGTCGCGCAGGCCGGGGTTGGGCGGCGCGTCCGGGAACAGTCCGTAGCCCTCGACGCCCAGCCGGTAGTTGACCGAGACGCACACGACGCCGTCGCGGGCGAAGGTCCGGCCGTCGTAGACCGGCACGGCCGAGGAGCCCCTGGTCAGGGCGCCGCCGTGCAGCCACACCAGGACGGGGAGCCGGGCGCCGGGGGCCGGGTCGGGCGTCCATACGTTGAGGTTGAGGCAGTCGTCGCCGGGGATCGAGGGGTCGGACAGATACTGGGCGAACGCCTCGGAGTACGGCGGTTTGGGCGCGGTCGGACCGAACTCCGCCGCGTCCCGCACCCCGTCCCAGGGCTCGGGCGGCTCGGGGGGCCGGAAGCGCCGCGGGCCGACGGGCGGGGCGGCGTACGGGATGCCCCGGAACACGGCGACACCCCGCTCGTAGCGGCCGCGTACGGCGCCGTGGGGCGTTCGGACCACCGGGCCCGTCGGGTCTGCCGCCATCGCCCACCAGCCCTTCGCCGTCATGCACCTTTCATGTTCAGAGCGCCACAGGGCCTCGATGTATTCCGGTGCACGGACCTCCGGTCGGGCCGTTCGGCGGACCGGGGCGAGCATCGCCCGCGGCCCGACCCGGAGACGACGAGGGCCGGGCCGCCTCCACACGGAAGCTGCCCGGCCCGCGCCGCCCCGAGCACGCGGCCGTCACGGCCGCGTGTGCTCGTCCCCCTTTCTCGGCCTTCTCGGCCTTCTCGGCCCCTCGCCGCCCCCGTCAGTCCTCGTCGGGAGACGGGGGATTGCCGAGGAGGGCCTCGATCGCGTCCACGGCGCTGCCGTCGTGGTCGCTGCCGGCGTCGCCCTTGCCGGTCTGCACGTTGGCCGTGCGGTCGACCTCGAGCCAGGAGTCGGCGTGGGAGTTGTCGACCAGGGTGACCAGGCTGTCGTCGGCGAGTGCCGGGGCGGCACCCGCCCCGAGGAGGGCCACGGCGAGCGCGGCCGCCATGCCGGCGCGGGCCCCGCCGGTCACACGCCCGCGCCTTCGGGGACCAGCCGGTCGCGGGCGATGTTGCGTTCCAGCAGGCTGGTGGACGCCTGCACGCCCACCCCGCTCGCGGGGTCCACCACGGGCAGCCGGCCGTCGGCGGCCTTCAGCCCGGCGAGCGCCGAGTCCATCGCCTCGTGCGCGGCGAACAGACAGGGCGTGCTGTAGATGGCGACGTCGACGCCGAGTTCGGAGAGTTCGCCGAGGGACAGGCGCGGGGACTTGCCGCCCGCGATCTGGTTGAACAGCAGCGGCTTGTCGCCGACCGCCTCCCGGATCCGCTTGATCCACTCGACGCTGCGCACCCCGTCGACCAGGACCACGTCGGCGTCGGTCGCGGCGAGCCGCTCCGCGCGGTGCAGGATGTCGTGCTCGTCGGTCGCGTCGGTGCGGGCGACGACGACCAGGTCCTTGCGGGTCTCCAGGACCTGGTGGAGCTTCTCCAGGTACTCCTCCAGCGGCAGTACCTGCTTGCCGTCCGCGTGGCCGCAGCGGCGGGGCCGCTTCTGGTCCTCAAGGATCACCCCGGAGGCGCCGATGCGCTCCAGGCCCTCGACGACGTGACAGGCGACCTCGGGGTCGACGTACCCGTCGTCGATGTCCACGAGGAGGTGGTGGTGCGGGAACGCGCCCCGCAGTCGCTGGACGAAGGCCACCATGTCGGGCCAGGCGATGAATCCGATGTCCGGCAGGCCGTAGTACGAGGCCGCGAAGCCGAATCCGGAGACGAACATCCCGTCGTAGTGCTTGGCCGCGATCGACGCCGAATACATGTCGTAGACGCCGATCAGCGGTGTGGTCCCGGGCCCGGCGATGCGATCGCGCAGCTTCTTCCCGTAGGTCAAGGTCCGGCTCCTTCTGTGGGTATGCGAGAGCGGCGGCGAGAGCCACCGCACCTTAAAAGCCCTTTACCAAGCCAAGAGCATCTCTAGGTACTCACATTGACTTGACATGACGCCAGCTTTACTCACTCGGGTGGCGTAGTCCGTTCACCGCAGAAACGTCACTTGGGGAGCCGATCCGTCCGGACGGTCCGCCGTTCAGGTGAGCCGGGAGGTCCGGGAGGCGGGCCCGGGACGGACTCGCGGTCGGTGACGGCCCGCCGGCGCGACGGCCTTGAACGGGGCGGCGGTTGACCGTAGCCTCCCACGGGGTGAACGCCATTCCCGCGTATCTGGACCATCTCGTCCTCGCCACCCCCGATCTGGACGCCACCGTCGCGGAGTTCGCGCGGCGCACCGGCGTGACCCCCGCGCCCGGCGGCGCGCACCTCGGCCATGGCACCAGGAACCATCTGGTGGGCCTGGGCGGCCGGGCCTATCTGGAGATCGTCGGCCCGGACCCGGAGCAGCACGGGCCGGTCGGGGAGCGGCCGTTCGGGGTCGACCGGCTTCCCGGGCCGCGCGTGCTGACCTGGGCGATCAGTCCGCCGGACCTGGACGAGGCGATCGCGGCGGCCCGCGCGCGGGGCTACGACCCCGGTCCCGCGCACCCGATGAGCCGACGCACCCCGGACGGCACGGTGCTGCGCTGGCGGCTGACCGGCGGCGAACAGGCGCACCCCTCGGGCCTGGTCCCGTTCCTGATCGACTGGGGCGACTCACGCCACCCCGCCGCCTCGGGGCTGCCCGTCACCCCGTTGCTGGAGGTGTCCGCGACGGTGCCGGGGCCGGAGGAGGTGAGCGGCCCGCTGACGGCGCTGGGCACGCGGCTCGCCCTGGCGGAGGGACCGGAGGCGCTCACGTTCACGGTGGACACGCCCAACGGGCCGGTCACGTTCGGCTGACCCCGCGGCCCGGTGTCCGATTCCTTCAAGACCCCTGCCCCGGCCGCCGCCTACCGTGCCCCCATGACCGCACACTTCGCCCTGATCGGCCTGGTGGCCTCCGACATGGCCGCCTCGCTCGCCTTCTACCGCCGCCTCGGACTGGTCTTTCCCGAGGGCTCCGAGGCCCTGCCGCACGCCGAGGCCGGGCTGCCCGGCGGATCGGTCCTCGCCCTCGACACCGAGGAGACCGTCCGCTCCTTCCGCCCCGGCTGGCGCCCGCCCGCCGCCGGGGGCCGGGTCTCGCTCGCCTTCCGGTGCGGGGCGCCCGCGGCGGTCGACGCGCTCTACGCGGACCTCGTGGGCGCCGGGTACCACGGGGAGTCGGCGCCGTGGGACGCCGTCTGGGGGCAGCGGTACGCCATCGTCCTCGACCCCGACGGCAACGGCGTCGACCTGTTCGCGCCGCTACCGGCCGCCGAGTAGCTCCCCGAGCGGCATGCCCGCCAACTGCCTCACCTCGCGCGCGAGGTGGGGCTGGTCGGCGTACCCCGCGCGGATCGCCGTCTCGGCGTACGGCACGCCCGCGCGGGCCAGCGCGAGCGCCCGGCGCAGGCGCAGGACGCGGGCCAGGGTCTTGGGGCCGTAACCGAAGGCGCCGAGGCAGCGACGGTGCAGGGTGCGCGTGCCGAGGCCGAGTTCGGCGGCCGTGGCGGCGACCGGGCGGCCCTCGTCGAGGCGTCGCACCAGCCGGTGCACCCATGGCTCGGGCGCCGCCGCCCGCGCCGCCGCGTCCAGGGCGATGTCCTCCAGGGCCGTCGCCGGGTCGGCCGCCGCCGCCATGCGGTCGCGCAGCCGGCGCACCCGGGCGGCGGGCCACAGATCGGCCAGCTCCACCCGCTGGTCGAGGAGTTCGCGCGCCGGGACGCCGAGCAGCACGGGGGCGATGCCGGGCTGGAAGCGGACACCCGCCCAGCGGCGGGCCGGGCCCTCGGGGAGGTACGGGCGGGTGTCGGGCCCGGCGACCAGCAGACGTTCCTCGTCCCACAGCAGGTCCATGCAGCCGTCGGGGAGCACCGGCCGGACGGCGGCCGGGTCGGGGACGGGCTCGTTCGTCCACACCACCGCGCCGGTCAGCCGGGAGGTCCGTTCCGCGTACACGGCCGCCAGCGTACGACGGCGGCGGGGACCCGGTCCGGTGACCTGGTCAGATCACCACCGGCGGTGGGGGGTGTCGCCGCCGTTCCCCCCGCCGTCGAGGTACGGGCCGTCGCCGGGGGCCTGGGAGCCGCCGCCGTTCACGCGCGGACCGTCGCCGTCCACCCGGGAGCCGTCCCCCTTGGCCTGCTCCCTGGTCCCCCTGCCCTCCCTGCCCGCCCCCTGCGCGCCCCGCGCATGCCCCCGCAGCCGCGACGTCACGTCCTCGGGCGGCAGGAACCGGGACCACCGCTCGGGGAACTCGGACGGCATGTCGGGATCGTCCGGGTCGCTCTCCCGCGCCGCCGCCGCACGCGCCACGTACTCGGCGACCTGCGCCTCCCGCGCCCGCTCGTTGGCCTCACGCGCGGCGGCCGTGGCGGCGGCCGGCCAGACCCGGTCGATCGCGGCGTTGACCGCCGCGCCGACCAGCACGGCGAAGGCGGACACCCCGATCCAGAGCATGACGGCGACGGACGCGGCGAGGGAGCCGTAGATCGTGGCGCCCTCGATCGTGTGCACGAGGTAGATGCGCAGCAGGAAGCTGCCGAGGACCCACATGGCGAGGGCCACCAGGGCGCCCGGGACGTCCTCGATCCACGGCGAGCGCACCGGCACGGACACGTGGTACAGCGTGGTCAGGAAGACGACGGACAGGACGATGACGACCGGCCAGTACAGGACCTGCACCACCGTCTCCGACCAGGGCACCACCCGTACCACCGCGTCCGGTCCCGCGACCATCAGCGGCAGTGCCACCGAACCGATCAGCAGCGCCACGATGAACAGCACGAAGGACATGATCCGGGTGCGGACGATGCCCCGGACTCCGTCGAGGCCGTACATGACGGTGATGGTGTCGATGAAGACGTTCACCGCGCGGGAGCCGGACCACAGGGCGAACAGGAAGCCGAGGGAGATGACATCGGGCCGGCCGCCTTTTATCACGTCGTGCAGGATCGGCTCGGTGATCTCCTTGACACCCTTGTCGGACAGGACGGTCCGGGAGGCTTCGAGGAGGTTGGTCTCCAGGCTGCCGATGGTGTGCGCGCCGGTCCAGGTGTCCACGTAGGCGAGCAGCCCGATGAGGCAGAGCAGCAGCGGGGGAACGGACAGCAGGGTGAAGAACGCGGCCTCGGCGGCGAGGCCGAGGATGCGGTACTCCATGCAGGAGTTGACGGTGTCCTTGAGCAGCAGCCAGGCGGTCCTGCGCTTGGATACGTTCCGGTAGAGGGCGCGGGCCCGGTGGAGCCGTCCGACCGGCCGTTCGGGGGAATCACTCGCTGGCTGCACGACCCAACGGTATCCGCAGCGACGGGCCGCCCTCACCACGCGGGGCGGTCCGGCGACCGGCTCCGCGCGTCCCGCGCCCGGCCGTCCCGTTTCCTCCCACCGCCCCGCCCGGTGTCCTCCCACCACCCCGCCCTGTGTCCTCCCACCACCCCGCCCTGTGTCCTCCCACCACCCCGGCCGCCCTGTGCCACCCTGGAGGCCATCACCGCCGCCGTCCCGGGTAGGTTCACAAGCATGGCAGGCATCTCCACCCACACCGTGACGAACCAGCCGCCCCCACTGATCGGCCACGACCTCTTCGCCGGCGACCGGGCACTGGTGGACGCCGTCGAGCGGTACACACCGCGGGAACTGCTGGACGAGGCGCGCGCGGAGCTGTCCGCGCTGGGGCGGGCCGGGGGCTCGGCGCAGGTGCAGGAGTGGGGCAGGCAGGCGGAGGAACAGCCGCCCCGGCTGCACACCCATGACCGGTACGGCCACCGGATCGACGAGGTGGAGTTCCACCCGGCCTGGCACCGGCTGCTCGGCAAGGGCGTCTCGGCCGGGCTGACCGGCGCCTGGACCCGGCCCGCCGGGCATGTGCGCAGGGCGGCCGGGTTCCTGCTGTGGACCCAGGTGGCGGCGGGCACGTGCTGTCCGCTGTCCATGACCCACGCGGCCGTGCCCGCGCTGCGCACCGATCCCGCGCTCGCCGCCGTCTGGGAGCCGCGGGTGACCTCCACGGTCTACGACCCCGACCTGCGGCCCGCCGCGCGCAAGCCCGGCGCGCTCTTCGGGATGGGCATGACCGAGAAGCAGGGCGGCAGCGACGTCCGCGCGAACACCACCCGCGCCCGCCCGCTCGCGGAGGCGGGCGCCTACGCGCTCACCGGGCACAAGTGGTTCTGCTCCGCCCCGATGTCGGACGCCTTCCTGGTGCTGGCGCAGGCGCCCGAGGGTCTGACCTGCTTCCTGGTGCCGCGCGTCCTGGAGGACGGCACGCGCAACGTCTTCCTGCTCCAGCGGCTGAAGGACAAGCTGGGCAACCGCTCCAACGCCTCCGCCGAGGTCGAGTTCGACGGCACCTGGGCGCGCCGGGTCGGCGAGGAGGGGCGCGGGGTGCGCACCATCATCGGGATGGTCGCGGCGACCCGGCTCGACTGCGCGCTCGGTTCGGCGGGCCTGATGCGGCAGGCGGTGGCGCAGGCGGTGCACCACTGCGCGTACCGCGAGGCGTTCGGCGGCCGGCTGCTCGACAAGCCGCTGATGCGCAACGTGCTCGCGGACCTCGCGCTGGAGTCGGAGGCGGCGACCGCGCTGGCGCTGCGGCTCGCGGCGGCCTACGACGACGGGGGCGAACGGGAGCGCGCCTTCCTGCGGCTCGCGGTGCCGGCCGCCAAGTACTGGATCACCAAGCGGTGCGCGCCCGTGGTGGTCGAGGCGGCCGAGTGCCTGGGCGGCAACGGGTACGTGGAGGAGTCGGGGCTGCCCCGGCTGGTGCGCGAGTCGCCGCTCAACTCCGTGTGGGAGGGCGCCGGGAACGTACAGGCGCTCGACGTGCTGCGGGCACTCCGGCGGGAGCCGGCCGCGCTGGACGCGTGTCTGACGGAGATCGGGCAGGCGCACGGCGCCGACCACCGGCTGGACCGGGCGGTGAAGGACCTGTTCACCGAACTCGCCGATCTGGCCGACGCGGAGGGCCGGGCGCGGCGGCTGGTGGAGCGGCTCGCGGTGGTGCTCCAGGGCTCGCTGCTGGTGCGGCACGCGCCGCCGGAGGTCGCCGACGCGTTCTGCGCCTCACGGCTCGGCGGCGATCACGGCGGGACGTTCGGGACGCTGCCGGGGGGTCTGGACCTGGCGTCGGTGGTGGAGCGGGCGCGCCCGGTCTCCTGAGACGCCGTACCGACGACGGGGGTTGCTCGCCGCCCTGGCCGGAAACCGCCGGTGCCCGGCCGGGGGTGGTGCTGCGCCGACACGGCACCACCCCCGCCGCATGGGCCCGTTGCGGCCCGTGGACGCCGCGACGGGCGTCCTGGTCAAGTCTCGGCGGGGTTCCGACGGTTCACCAGGGTTGCAGGGGGTTGCAACTTGTCGGCGCACATGCGCGGAGTCTGTGCCTCCGGCCTGCCCGGACCGGCAGTATGTGAGGAGCGGCCGACCGGAAAGCGCCGCCCGGAGAGCCGAAGAGTTGTGCGCGACCCCCTTCGCCGGGAGGAGAACCCGTGGTGAACCCGCCGATGAACGTGGCGCGCCTGGCCGCCGTGGACGCGGCGCAGGCGGCGCGGGTGCTCAGCGAGGTGCGCGAGGCCACGCTCGCCGGCCAGCGCGGGCCGCTCGCGCCCCGGCCGGTGATCGAGCAGTCCTGGGGCCGGGTGCTGCGCAGCGGCGTCGACCCGGACCGCGACTTCAGATCCCGGCTGCTGCCCCCGGACGAGGTGCGACGGCGACGCGAGCAGTCGCCGCTGCGGCATGTGCTGCCGGTGCTGCGCGAGGGGCTGCTTCCGGTCGCGGACGTGGCCCAGCACATCATGGTCGTCGCGGACGCCGACGGGCGCGTGCTGTGGCGCGAGGGCTCGGTCCCGGTACTGCGCAAGGCGGACGGGCTCGGCTTGGAGCCGGGCGCGGACTGGCGTGAGGACGTCGTCGGCACCAACGGGGTGGGCACCCCCGCGGTCGTACGGCGGCCGGTCCAGGTGTTCGCCGCCGAGCACTTCGTGCGGTCGCACACCTCGTGGGTGTGTACGGGGGCACCGATCACCGATCCCCGGGACGGCCGGCTGCTCGGGGTGGTGGATCTCAGCGGCCCGCTGGAGACCGTGCATCCGGCGACGCTCGCCTGGGTGGACGCGGTGGCGAAGCTGGCCGAGGCACGGCTGCGGGAGCTGCACGTGGGCTCGCTGGAGCGGCTGCGCACGGTGGCGGCGCCGGTGCTGGCGCGACTGGACGGGCGGGCGCTGGTGGTCGACCGGGACGGCTGGTCGGCGGCCGTGACCGGGATGCCGTACCTGCGGCGGGTGACGCTGCCCAAGGCGCTGGTGCCGGGCCGCCGGTGGCTGGCCGCGCTCGGCTGGTGCGCGGTGGAGCCACTCGGCGAGGGCTGGCTGCTGCGGGCCGACGGGGAGCCGCACGCCGCGGCCGCCTCCCGCGTCGTGCTGGACCTGTCCCGGCCGGAGCGCGCCACGGTGACCGTGTCGGTGTCCGCGTCGGCCGGCTCCTGGTCGCGGGAACTGAGCCCGCGCCATGCCGAGTTGCTGTTCCTGCTGACCGAACACCCGGGCGGGCGCGGGGCGGCGGAACTGGCCGGGGATCTCTTCGGCGACCCGACACGCACGGTGACGGTGCGGGCGGAGATGTCGCGGATCCGCCGCTATCTCGGGGGACTTCTCCAGCATCGGCCGTATCGTTTCTCTGATACGGCCGACATCGAGGTCGTGCTGCCCGATGACCCCCGTGACCTGCTGCCACGCTCCACGGCCGCGGCGGTGGCGCACCGGCGGACGGTGCCGCGGCGGGACCGCCCGAGACCCGCGTGACGGCGGGGCCCGGCGGTTCCGGCGGGACTTCCGGGTATTTGCGGGGTCTTCGCCCTGCGCGGACCGTCACTGCCGTAGCATCCCCTGAGGGTCCGGACGCGGCGTCAACGTAGGGACCGGTGGGCGCAGTTGGTCCGTACCGGCCGGGGCCGGGGCGACGGCGTGCGCCGGAGTGGAAGGGCCCTGAAGAGGGGACGACATGATGCATCGCGGCAGACATCGCCGGCGCAGGCGGGGTACGGCTCTGCGCGCCGCGCTGACCGGGACCGCGCTGGCGCTGACCGCGGCCGCGACCCTGATCAGCGCCTCCCAGGCACAGGTCACCGAGCGCCCCGGCGCGCTCAGGCCGCTCACCTCCCCCGCGGACACGGCGCGGCTGCGGCTGCGCGAGCGTCTGGTGCCCGCCCGCACCCTGGACCGCCTGGCCGCTTCGATGGGCCGCCCGGTCGGTGTGGACACCGTGCTCGCCGGCGCGGACCGCACCCTGCGCGAGGGTCCCGGCTGCTCCGACGCCGACCGCGCGACCCTGCCCGTCGCTCCCTCGCCCACCCGTGCGTACTGCTGGGACCCGGCCGACACCGGTGCCCGGGGCTGGCGTCCGGCCTCGGTGACCACGTCCGGGGACGCCGACGAGGACGGCGTGTGGGGCACCCACCGGGTCGTCCTCGGCGGCTGGACGCACGGCACCCGCACCGGTCCGCGCGCCGAGCGCGGCCTCGCCCGGGTCGCCCTCGTCGACGCCGACGACCCGGACCGGCTCGCCTACCGCTGGGTGCTGCTGGTGGTGCCGGTGGACGGCGGCCGCGACTACCGGGGCCTGGGCTCCGGGATCTCCTCCATGGTCTGGTACCGGGACAAGCTGCTGGTCGGCACCCGTCGCGGCGGTTCCGCGGCGCTCTACGTGTACGACCTCGACCGGATCCAGCGCGCCACGGTCGACGGGCCCGCGATCGGCCGGGTGCGGGGCGGCTGGTCCGCCGACGGCTACCGGTACGTGATGCCCGCGGTCGGCAGCTACAGCTTCGCCGCCGGCCGCTGCTCGGCCACCGGACCGCCCTGTCCCGGCGCGCTCGCGCTCGACCGCGGTACGGCGCCGGCCACCCTGGTCGCAGCGGAGTGGACGACCCCCGGCAGCGAGCGGCCCGCCCGGCTGTGGCGGTACGCGTTCAGCACGGACCCGCGCCGCGCGGGGCTGCTCGCGGCGAACGCCCGGGGCCGGGTGGACGCGGTGGAGGAGTACCGGACGCGGGTGACCGGCATCCGGGGCGTGCTGTCCTACCGGGAGGCCGGGGCGGAGCGCACGTCCTGGTATGTGGGACGGGTGCCCGAGGCGCAAGACGGGCACGGCGGGCTGTGGCGACAGGACACCCGGGGCGCGCAGGCGGCGGAGTGCGGCGCGGACGCCACGCATCGCTGCTGGGCCGAGTCCGCGGGCTCCCTGTCGTACTGGCGGGAGACCGGTGAGGTGTGGTCCCTGTCCGGGCGGATGCTGTTCGCGGTGCCGCTGGCGGAGCTGGACCGGTCACTGGGCTGACCCCCACCAGGGGGGCGATCGACAGACACCGGGGCGGGATGATTCCCTGGCCCGCATGAGCAGCGTCCCTGTCACGACATGGTTCCTGGAGCAGACGTCCCCGGCCGATCTGCTGCCCGCCGCCGCACCCGAGGGCGACGTGCGGATCGTACGGGCAGAGGTGCCCTCCCCCGAGTTCAACCGGTTCCTGTACACGGCGGTCGGTGGGGACATCCGCTGGACCGACCGGCTCGGGTGGTCGTACGCGCGCTGGCGGGAGCTGCTGGACCGGCCGGGCGTCGAGACATGGGTGGCGTACGACCGCGGCACCCCGGCCGGCTTCATCGAGCTGGAGGCGCAGGACGACGGCGCGGTGGAGATCCTCTACTTCGGGCTGCTCCCCGCCTTCCGCGGCCGCGCGATCGGCGGGCACCTGCTGGCGTACGGCACCGCCCGTGCCTGGGACCTCGGCGAGCGCTGGCCCGGACGGACACCGACCAAGCGGGTGTGGGTCCACACCTGCGACAAGGACGGCGAGTTCGCCATGGCCAACTACCAGCGACGCGGCTTCAAGCTGTACGAAACCAAGGTCGAACTGGAACCGGACGTGTCCAACCCGGGTCCGTGGCCGGGCGCATACCCCGCCTGACCTGCCCCGACAAGCCTCCCTGCGACACATGTGAGCGATCGCACCCTTGTCCCGCGATGCGAGACAAGGGTGTCCACATGACGGAAGAAGCTGGACTCTGTCCAGATCGCCGTGACACGCTGCCGTCATGCCTGGAACTGGAATTGCCTTGGTGAGTCGGCGGCACGTCGACCTCGGCCGCATGTCCAGCGCCATCTGTCCGGCGAGCTGACCCTTCCAGCAACGCCGCTCCCCCTTACGTCGGCCCCCGCCCGACCCCTGCCCGCGCACGGTTCGCAATCTTCGCCCGTGCGCCCTGTCCGCGCAGGTCAGAGCTTTTTCAGCGCCACTTCTCCCATGTCCGAAGCCTGTCCGAAGGACGTAGCAACCATGGCTGCCACCCCACCGAACCCAGCCGCCTCCGCGCCCCGCCGCAAGGTGAGCCGTCACCGCGGCGAGGGCCAGTGGGCCCAGGGCCACTTCACACCGCTCAACGGCAACGAGCAGTTCAAGAAGGACGATGACGGTCTCAACGTACGGACACGTATTGAGACGATCTACGCCCAGCGCGGCTTCGACTCCATCGACCCGACCGATCTGCGCGGCCGGATGCGCTGGTGGGGCCTGTACACCCAGCGCAAGCCCGGGATCGACGGCGGCAAGACCGCCATCCTGGAGCCGGAGGAGCTGGACGACGAGTACTTCATGCTGCGGGTGCGGATCGACGGCGGCCGGCTGACCACCCGGCAGCTGCGGGTGATCGGCGAGGTCTCCCAGGAGTTCGCGCGCGGCACCGCCGACATCACCGACCGGCAGAACATCCAGCTCCACTGGGTCCGCATCGAGGACGTGCCGGAGATCTGGCGGCGGCTCGAAGAGGTCGGACTGTCCACGACCGAGGCCTGCGGTGACACGCCCCGCGCGATCCTCGGCTCCCCGGTCGCCGGCATCGCCGAGGACGAGATCGTCGACGGCACCCCGGCCATCGAGGAGATCCACCGACGCGTCATCGGCAACCCGGCGTACTCGAACCTCCCGCGCAAGTTCAAGACCGCGGTCTCCGGCTCGCCGCTGCTGGACGTGGCGCACGAGATCAACGACGTCGCGTTCGTCGGGGTCGAACACCCCGAGCACGGGCCCGGCTTCGACCTGTGGGTCGGCGGCGGGCTGTCCACCAACCCCAAGATCGGTGTCCGGCTCGGCGCCTGGGTGCCGCTGGCGGAGGTCGCCGACGTCCACGAGGGCGTCATCTCGATCTTCCGCGACTACGGCTACCGGCGGCTGCGCAACCGGGCCCGGCTGAAGTTCCTGGTCGCCGACTGGGGCGCGGAGAAGTTCCGGCAGGTGCTGGAGGACGAGTACCTCGGGCGCAAGCTGATCGACGGCCCGGCGCCCGCGCAGCCCGTGGAGCGCTGGCGCGACCACGTCGGCGCGCACCGGCAGCGGGACGGCCGCTTCTACGTCGGCTTCGCGCCGCGCGTCGGCCGGGTCGACGGTGCCACGCTGGCCAAGATCGCCGATGTCGCCGAGGCCCACGGCTCCGGTCGGGTGCGCACCACCGTCGAGCAGAAGATGATCGTGCTGGACGTCGAGGAGGACCAGGTCGAGCCGCTGTCGGCGGCCCTCGACGCGCTCGGCCTCACCGTCTCCCCCTCGCCCTTCCGGCGCGGCACCATGGCCTGCACCGGCATCGAGTTCTGCAAGCTCGCGATCGTGGAGACCAAGGAGCGCGGCAGCTCCCTGATCGACGAACTGGAGCGCCGGCTCCCGGAGTTCGACGAACCGCTGACCATCAACATCAACGGCTGCCCGAACGCCTGCGCCCGTATCCAGGTGGCCGACATCGGTCTCAAGGGCCAGCTGGTCCTGGACGACGACGGCACCCAGGTCGAGGGCTTCCAGGTACACCTGGGCGGCGCGCTCGGTCTGGAGGCGGGCTTCGGCCGCAAGGTGCGCGGCCTGAAGGTCACCGCCCGGGAACTGCCCGACTACATCGAGCGGGTGCTGCGGCGTTACCTCGCCGAGCGTGCGGACGGCGAGCGGTTCGCCGCCTGGGCGTCCCGTGCCTCCGAGGAGGCCCTGTCGTGAGCGAGCGCGCCGCCCCCTTCCACTGCCCCTACTGCGGCGACGAGGACCTGCGGCCCAGCGAGCAGGGGCACGGGGCGTGGGAGTGCGGGGCGTGCAACCGGGCGTTCCAGCTGAAGTTCCTCGGACTGCTCGCGCGGGGACTGCGGCGAGCCGGCGACCAAGGGGGCGAGCAGGCATGACGGACGATCAGAATGCGCGTGCGGACGGGGAGTTGCGGGAGCTGGCCGAGCGCGCGGGGCGTGAGCTGGAGGACGCCTCCGCGCTGGAGATCCTGCGCTGGGCGGTGGACACCTTCGGCGAGGGGTTCTGCGTCACCTCCTCGATGGAGGACGCCGTGGTCGCCCATCTCGCCGCGCGGGTCCGCCCGGGTGTGGACGTGGTCTTCCTCGACACCGGCTACCACTTCCCGGAGACCATCGGCACCCGGGACGCGGTGGCCGCGGTGATGGACGTCCACGTCATCACGCTCACGCCGGAGCAGACCGTGGCCGAGCAGGACGCGGAGTACGGCCCGAAGCTGCACGACCGCGACCCCGACCTGTGCTGCGCCCTGCGCAAGGTGCGGCCCCTGGAGCGGGGCCTGGCGGACTACCGGGCCTGGGCGACCGGCCTGCGCCGCGACGAGTCCCCGACCCGGGCGAACACCCCCGTGGTCGGCTGGGACGAGAAGCGGCGCAAGGTCAAGGTCTCCCCCATCGCCCGCTGGACCCAGGACGACGTGGACGCCTACGTCGCCGAACACGGCGTGCTGACCAACCCGTTGCTGATGGACGGCTACGCCTCCATCGGCTGCGCCCCCTGCACCCGCCGGGTGCTGGAGGGCGAGGACGCGCGCGCCGGACGCTGGGCCGGGCGCGCCAAGACCGAGTGCGGGCTGCACGGATGACGACACGTCAGCTGCCGCCCCAGGACCGACCTCAGACTCAGACTCAGGAGAACGACGTGACCACCGGAGCCACCGTCTGGCTCACGGGCCTGCCGAGCGCCGGCAAGACCACCATCGCCCACGAACTGGCGGGCCGGCTGCGCGCCGGGGGCCACCGGGTCGAGGTGCTCGACGGCGACGAGATCCGCGAGTTCATCTCCGCCGGCCTCGGCTTCTCCCGCGAGGACCGCCACACCAACGTGCAGCGCATCGGCTTCGTCGCCGAACTGCTCGCCCGCAACGGCGTGTTGGCGCTGGTGCCGGTGATCGCGCCGTACGCGGACAGCCGGGAGGCCGTGCGCAAGCGGCACGCGGAGAACGCCACCCCGTACCTGGAGGTGCACGTGGCGACGCCGGTCGAGGTGTGCAGCGTCCGCGATGTGAAGGGCTTGTACGCCAAGCAGGCCGCGGGCGAGCTGACCGGGCTGACCGGTGTGGACGACCCGTACGAGGAGCCCGAGTCGCCCGAGCTGCGCATCGAGTCGCAGCACCAGACCGTGCAGGAGTCCGCGGCCGCCGTGTCCGCCCTGCTCAGCGAGAGGGGACTGATATGACCACGCTCGCCGAGGTCGAGGGCGGTACGGACAACCCGTACGCGCTGTCGCACCTGGACGCGCTGGAGTCCGAGGCCGTGCACATCTTCCGCGAGGTGGCGGGCGAGTTCGAGAACCCGGTGATCCTGTTCTCCGGGGGCAAGGACTCGATCGTCATGCTGCACCTCGCGCTGAAGGCGTTCGCCCCCGCGGCCGTCCCCTTCTCGCTGCTGCACGTCGACACCGGGCACAACTTCCCCGAGGTGCTCGACTACCGCGACCGCGCGGTCGAGCGGCACGGGCTGCGCCTGCACGTGGCCTCCGTGCAGGACTACATCGACCGGGGTGTCCTCAAGGAGCGCCCGGACGGCACCCGCAACCCGCTGCAGACGCTGCCGCTGACGGAGAAGATCCAGTCGGAGAGGTTCGACGCGGTCTTCGGCGGCGGGCGCCGCGACGAGGAGAAGGCCCGCGCGAAGGAGCGGGTGTTCTCGCTGCGCGACGAGTTCTCCCAGTGGGACCCGCGCCGCCAGCGCCCCGAGCTGTGGAACCTGTACAACGGTCGGCACGCGCCCGGTGAGCACGTGCGGGTGTTCCCGCTGTCGAACTGGACCGAGCTGGACGTGTGGCAGTACATCGCCCGCGAGGGCATCGAGCTGCCGCGGATCTACTTCGCGCACGAGCGCGAGGTGTTCCGGCGCGCCGGGATGTGGCTGACCGCCGGCGAGTGGGGCGGGCCGCGGCAGGACGAGACGGTGGAGAGGCGCCTGGTGCGCTACCGCACGGTCGGCGACATGTCCTGCACCGGCGCCGTCGACTCCGACGCGACGACCCTGGACGCCGTGATCGCGGAGATCGCCGCGTCCCGCCTCACCGAACGGGGCGCCACCCGCGCGGACGACAAGCTGTCCGAGGCCGCGATGGAAGACCGCAAGCGCGAGGGGTACTTCTAACCATGAGCACTGTCACGACCGAGGCGCTGTCGGCCACCACGCTGCTCCGGTTCGCCACCGCCGGCTCCGTCGACGACGGCAAGTCCACCCTGGTCGGGCGGCTGCTGCACGACTCCAAGTCGGTGCTGGCCGACCAGCTGGAGGCCGTGGAGCGGGCGTCGGCGAGCCGCGGCCAGGACGGCCCGGACCTCGCCCTGCTCACCGACGGGCTGCGCGCCGAGCGGGAACAGGGCATCACCATCGACGTGGCGTACCGTTACTTCGCCACTCCCCGGCGACGGTTCATCCTCGCCGACACCCCCGGCCATGTGCAGTACACCCGCAACATGGTCACCGGCGCCTCCACCGCCGAGCTGACGGTGATCCTGGTCGACGCCCGCAACGGGGTGGTCGAGCAGACCCGCAGGCACGCCGCGATCGCCGCCCTGCTGCGCGTCCCGCACGTGGTGCTGGCCGTCAACAAGATGGACCTCGTCGGCTACCGGGAGCCCGTCTTCGCGGCGATCGCCGAGGAGTTCACCGCCTACGCCACCGAGTTGGGCGTGCCCGAGGTCACCGCGATCCCGATCTCCGCGCTCGCCGGCGACAACGTGGTGGAGCCGTCCGCGCACATGGACTGGTACGGCGGACCCACCGTCCTGGAGCACCTGGAGACGGTCCCCGTCAGCCACGACCTGGCCCACTGCCACGCCCGGCTGCCCGTGCAGTACGTGATCCGCCCGCAGAGCGCCGAGCACCCCGACTACCGGGGCTACGCGGGCCAGATCGCCGCCGGCAGCTTCCGCGTCGGCGAGGAGGTCACCGTCCTGCCGTCGGGGCTGACCACGACGATCTCCGGCATCGACCTGCTCGGCGAGCCGGTGGACGTCGCCTGGACCACCCAGTCCGTGACCCTCCTGCTGGCGGACGACATCGACGTCTCGCGCGGCGACCTGATCGTGCCGGCCAAGGACGCGCCGCCGACCACGCAGGACGTGGAGGCGACGGTCTGCCACGTCGCCGACCAGCCGCTGGCCGTCGGCCACCGGGTCCTGCTCAAGCACGGCACCCGCACCGTCAAGGCCATCGTCAAGGACATCCCCTCCCGGCTCACCCTGGACGACCTGTCCCTGCACCCCCACCCCGGTCGGCTCGCCGCCAACGACATCGGCCGGGTGAAGATCCGCACCGCCGAACCGCTGCCCGTCGACGCCTACGCCGACTCGCGCCGCACCGGCTCCTTCATCCTGATCGACCCCGCCGACGGCACCACGCTCACCGCGGGCATGGTCGGCGAGTCCTTCGCCGCGCCCGATCCGGTCAAGGACGCGGCCGACGAGGACGGCTGGGACTTCTGAGCATGAACTCCTCCGATTTCTACTCGTTGTTCGCGAAGGAGGGCGGCCGCGTCGGCAGCGGCGCCCTCGGCAGCGGACAGGGCGGGGTGGCGCGATGTGCGCGCTGACGTACGCGCACCGCTCGCGCGCCCTCACCCCCCACCGCCACAGACGAAGACCTGCCGACCTCCCGGCCACGACCTGAAGAGACCGTGACCCGCCGGGCCAACGAGAGGAACCCCTCCCGTGCCTGCCATCAACTCCCCGTTCCTGCGCCGCGGTATGACCGTGCTCGTCGCGCTTCCCCTGCTCGCGCTCGCCGCGTGCGGCTACGGCTCGAAGGCCGCTCACGACGACACCGCGAAGGTCGCCGCCGGGGCCAAGAAGATCGACGGCCTCGACTCCGTCAGGATCGGCTACTTCCCGAACCTCACCCACGGCACCGCGCTGGTGGGACGGGAGCAGGGCCTGTTCCAGAGGGAACTGGGCGCCACCAAGGCCGATTACGCCACCTTCAACGCCGGGCCGTCCGAGATCGAGGCGCTGAACTCCGGCTCCATCGACATCGGCTGGATCGGCCCGTCCCCGGCGATCAACGGCTACACCAAGTCCGACGGCAAGAGCCTGAAGATCATCGGCGGTTCGGCGTCCGGCGGGGTCAAGCTGGTCGTGAACCCGAAGAGGATCACCTCGCTGAAGGACGTCAAGGGCAAGAGGATCGCCACCCCGCAGCTGGGCAACACGCAGGACGTGGCGTTCCTCAACTGGGCGGCGGAGCGGGGCTGGAAGATCGATCCGCAGAGCGGCGAGGGCGACGTCACGGTGGTGCGCAGCGACAACAAGGTGACCCCGGACGCGTTCAGGTCCGGTTCCGTCGACGGCGCCTGGGTGCCGGAGCCGACCGCGTCCAAGCTGGTCGCCGAGGGCGGCAAGGTGCTGCTCGACGAGTCCTCGCTGTGGCCGGGGCACAAGTTCGTGATCACCAACATCATCGTGCGGCAGGCGTTCCTCAAGGAACACCCGAAGGCGGTCGAGGCGGTCCTGAAGGCGTCCGTCGAGGCCAACAAGTGGATCAACGCCAACCCGGAGCAGGCGAAGCGGGCCGCGAACAAGCAGCTCGCGGACGACTCCGGCAAGGCACTGCCGGCCGCGGTGCTCGACCCGGCGTGGAAGTCCGTCCGGTTCACCGACGACCCGCTGGCCGCGAGCCTCGGCACGGAGGCGGCGCACGCGGTCAAGGCCGGTCTGCTGGACAAGCCCGACCTCAAGGGGATCTACGACCTGACGATCCTCAACCAGGTGCTCAAGGCCGAGGGCGACCGCCCGGTCGACGCCGCCGGCCTCGGCAGCAGCTGACGCCCGCCCGAAGACGTCCCAGGAGGTGACGACCATGGCCACGACCCTCGCCAAGGCCGCGCGGTCGGTGGAGTACGCCGCACGCCTTGAGCATGTCTCGAAGTCCTTCGCCACACCGGGCGGGTCCCAGCTCGTCCTCGACGACATCAGCCTCGATGTCGCGCCCGGCGAGTTCGTCACCCTCCTGGGTGCCTCGGGGTGCGGCAAGTCCACGCTGCTCAACCTGGTGGCGGGCCTGGACGAGCCCACCGCCGGCACCATCCGTACCGACGGCCGCCCCGCGCTGATGTTCCAGGACCACGCCCTGTTCCCCTGGCTGACCGCCGGAAAGAACATCGAACTCGCCCTCAGGCTGCGGGGGGTCCCCCGCGCCGAGCGGCGCGGCAAGGCCGAGGAACTCCTCGAACTCGTCCGCCTGGGCGGCGCGCACGGCAAACGCGTGCACGAACTGTCGGGCGGCATGCGCCAGCGGGTCGCGATGGCCCGCGCGCTCGCCCAGGAAAGCCGGCTGCTGCTGATGGACGAGCCTTTCGCGGCCCTGGACGCCATCACCCGGGACGTGCTGCACGACGAGCTGACCCGGATCTGGCAGGAGACCGGCCTGTCGGTGCTGTTCGTCACGCACAACGTGCGCGAGGCCGTGCGTCTCGCCCAGCGGGTCGTGCTGCTGTCCTCCCGGCCGGGCCGCGTGGCCCGGGAGTGGGAGGTCGGCCTCCCGCAGCCGCGCCGCATCGAGGACGCGCCCGTGGCGGAACTGTCCCTGGAGATCACCGAGGTACTGCGTGGGGAGATCCGCCGCCATGGCCAGCACTGACACGACCACCACGAACGCGCCGGCCGAGGGCAGCGTGGAAGCGGGCCTCGACGCGCTGGAGACCACGCAGTCGAGCCGTACACCGCTGCGCAGGACCCTGGTCGACAAGGTCCTGCCACCCCTGGCCGCGATCGTCGTGGTGCTGGTGGTCTGGCAGGGCCTGATCACCCTGAAGATCGTGGACGATCCGACGAAGCTGCCCACGCCGGGCGCGGTCTGGGGCGCCTTCCGGGAGGACTGGCTCCAGGGCAAGCTGCTCGGCTACATCTGGACCTCCGTCTCGCGCGGTCTGCTCGGCTTCTGCCTCGCGCTGCTGATCGGCACCCCGCTGGGGCTGCTGGTGGCGCGGGTGAGGTTCGTGCGCGCGGCCATCGGGCCGATCCTGTCCGGCCTGCAGTCGCTGCCGTCGGTCGCCTGGGTCCCGCCGGCCGTCATCTGGCTGGGCCTGGACAACTCCATGATGTACACCGTGATCCTGCTCGGCGCCGTGCCGTCCATCGCCAACGGGCTGGTCTCCGGCGTGGACCAGGTGCCCCCGCTGTTCCTGCGCGCGGGCCGCACGCTCGGCGCCACCGGCGTCAAGGGCACCTGGCACATCACCCTGCCCGCCGCCCTGCCCGGCTATGTGGCCGGCATGAAGCAGGGCTGGGCCTTCTCCTGGCGCTCGCTGATGGCCGCCGAGATCATCGCGAGCTTCCCCGACCTCGGCACCGGCCTCGGCCAGCTCCTGGAGAACGCCCGCACGGCCAGCGACATGGCCATGGTGTTCGAGGCCATCCTGCTCATCCTGTTCGTCGGCATCGCCATCGACCTGCTGATCTTCAGTCCGCTGGAGCGGTGGGTGCTGCGCAGCCGCGGCCTGCTGGTGAAGGGCTGACCGGCATGGCGGCACCCGTGCTCCTCGTCATCGCCCACGGCAGCCGCGACGCGCGGCACGCCCACGCCGTGCACGCCCTGGTCGAGCGGGTGCGGGCGCAGCGTCCCGGGCTGCGCGTGGAAACCGGCTTCCTGGACTTCAACCTGCCGTCCGTGCACGGGGTGCTGGAGTCACTGGCGGCGGAGGGTGTCCGTGACGTGGTGGCCCTGCCGCTGCTGCTCACCCGCGCCTTCCACGCCAAGGCCGACATCCCGGCGGTGCTGCGGGCGGCCCCGGCGCGGCTGCGGGTCCGGCAGGCGGAGGTGCTCGGCCCCTCGCCGCTGCTGCTCGCGGCGCTGGAGCGACGGCTGTACGAGGCCGGACTCAGCCCCGCCGACAAGTCCTCGACCGGGGTCGTGCTGGCCTCGGCGGGGTCCAGTGACCCGGAGGCGATCGCGGTGATCGCCGACATCGCGCGGGAGTGGTGGCACACCGGTTGGTGCGCCGTGCGACCCGCGTTCGCCTCCGCCTCCCTGCCGCGCACCGAGGACGCCGTACGGGAACTGCGCGCGCTCGGCTGTGCCCGGGTCGCCGTGGCGCCGTACGTCCTCGCCCCCGGCTTCCTGCCGGACCGCATCGCGCGCGGCGCGGCCGGCGCGGACGTCCTCGCCAAGGTCCTGGGACCCGCGCCGGAGGTGGCGCGACTGCTGCTGCACCGGTACGACACGGCGTGCCGCCCGCTGCTCCAGGCGCTCGGCGCCTAGTCGCCCCGGCCGTCGGCCACGGCGGGTTCGCGGGGCGTCACAGGCCGAGGGCCTGCACCAGCTGCCGGGTGTAGGCGAGGCTCGCCGTGCCGGCCGACGCCCCGATGCAGATGTCGTCCAGCGCGGAGCGGATGCGGCCGCGGTTGGGCGGCAGTCCGTCGTCGGCCGACTCCGCGAACGCCGCCTCGATGATCTGGCCCTGGCGGACGAGCCCGGGGCACTCCCTGCGCAGCGCCTCGGTGAGCCGGGCCGAGACGGCGATCAGCGCCTCCAGGGGCGGGGTGCCGTGCGTCAGGTCGAGGCCGACGAACTCACCGTAGTGGCCGGGGCCGTTGACGTGTCCGTGGTCATAGGTGCTCATGTCCAGTCCTCGCTCGTGGTCGGAGGTAGGCCGAAAATCGCCGCTCCTCCGGTTGACCCGTGTCCGTTGACGGCCGGGGACGCGGTAGCGGAAGGGCGCGCGGACGCTCCGGGACGGGGGCCTCAGGGTGTCGTTCCGGCCGCCCGGCGTGCTTCACCCTAGGGACAGCGGGACGGACTTGTCGCGTTGTTCGCGGAGCCGCCCCCTTACGGGCGAGGACGTGGTACAAGCCGCCGCGGTCCGGCGTTCCCCTGTGACGTCGGACCGCGACGGCACTCCGTTCTGCGCCCGGGGCGGCCCGGTTGTCACAGGGAAAGGTCGACTCGGCGCTCCACAGGGGCGGTTATCGGCCACGTCGGCGTTCCCCTGTTCGAACTCCGCTTCAGGGCAAGCGGACCTCGCCGGCGGCTCGGTCCCGCGCCCGCCCGGCCTCGTCGGCCATCCGGACCAGGTCGGCGAGCGGCAGGGAACCGGCGGGCCGGCGCTCGCGGGCGAAGGTGCCGGCGAGGCGCTGGAGGAGTTCGTTGAGCGGGGTCGGGACGCCGTGCAGGCGGCCGAGGAGGACGATCTCGCCGTTGAGGTAGTCCGCCTCGATGCTGCCGGTGCCGCGCACGAGGGACTGCCAGGAGGAACCGCCGCCGCGCGGGGCCCCGTCCAGCGGGACCAGGGTCACCTTGTCGCCGCGCGCCGCGCGCTGCTCCTCGGGGCTCGCGTACGCGATCCGGGCGGCGTCCAGCACGGCCTCCCCCTCGGCCCGTACCCGCGCGAACAGGGCCTCGGCGGTCTCGCCCTGTAGCGGGCCGCTCACGGCCTCCAGCGCGTTGGCGAGGTTGGCGAGCAGCTTGGCGTACTGCCAGCGGGCCACGTCGGGCACGACCGGCGCCTCGAAGTGCGCGTCGGCGAGGTCGGCGGCGATCCGGCGGGCGGTGTCGTCGGTGCCGCCCTGGGCGCGGCCCAGATGGAGGATGCCGGTGAGCGGGGTCCCCGCGGCGGAGACGACGCCGGGCTCCACGAAGGTGCAGGGCAGCCAGACGCAGACGCCGTACACCCGGCGGAAGCGGCGCAGCGCGAGCCGCGGGCCCTCCACGCCGTTCTGCAGGCAGAGCAGCGGCAGCCGTTCGCCCGCGGTACCGCCGCCGGCCACGGGGACGTCGGCCCAGGCGTCCAGGGCGGCCACGGTGTCCTGGGTCTTCACGGCGAGCAGCAGGACGTCGTCGGCACGCAGCGCGCCGAGCGCCCCGGGGCCCTCGACGGCCGGCAGCCGGTGCGTCGACTCCCCTTCCGGCACCCGCAGTCGCAGCCCGCGCTCACCGAGTGCCGTCAGATGGCTGCCGCGGGCGACGAGGACGACTTCGCGGCCGGCCTGGGCCAGCCGCCCGCCCACGGTGCCGACGACCGCTCCCGCTCCGATCACGATGTAGCGCATCGTCGGGTTCCCTCACACGTGCTCACGCCGGGGGCGCGGTCAGTTCCGCCAGTCTGACCGCGGTGTTCCAGTTCCGGCTGGTGGCGATCAGGCCCTTGGTGGTCCGCGGCCGGCTCAGCGCCTCGGCGAGCCTGGAGCGGCCGAGGCCGTCGGGGGCGTACAGGTAGAGGCAGCGGTCGCCGAGGCGGAACTCCTCGGGGAGGTGGGCGACCTGGTCGAGGTGCGCGTAGCGGTCGGCCGTGACGGCGGCGGAGAAGTAGGTGACGTGCAGTTGCCTGCCCTCCAGTTCGGCGGCCGGGAAGGGGCAGTCGCGCACCACCGCGGCCAGGTAGGCGTGGTCGCGCACGAGCACGTCCACCGTGAAGCCGAAGCGTTCCTCGATGGCCCGGGTCAACTCGCCTGCCAGGGAGTCCTCGTCACCGTGCTCGGCGGTGAACACCGCCTGGCCGCTCTGGAGATGGGTGCGGACGTCACGGTGTCCGAGGTCGCCGAGCAGCGCGCGCAGGTCGGCCATCGGGAGCTTCCGGTTGCCGCTGACGTTGATCCCGCGCAACAGCGCCGCATAGGTCGTCACACCGTCAGCTTAGAGCGGCCGTCGTGCCCCGTGGGGGCGGGCACGACGACCGGGGCCCGGCCCCGGGGGGCGGGCTGCGCGAAACAATGCCCGTTCGGCGGGGGGCGGATCAACCTCTGCACGCAGCTGTGACTTGTTCAACAAGCTTTCGTCATCACAAAGTGGATCTCTGACGGCGGAACGGACATCCCATGACGCCCGGCGGGCGCGGGCCGGCGCGGGTGGGAGACTGACCGGGGGGAACGGCAGGTGCCGGGTCCCCGGACAGCGGCTCGGAAGACGGCGGCACGGAGGCACCACGATGGACGAGGCACGGGCACGGGACGTACTGGCCGCGGCGGGAGTACCCGCGGTCGCGGCCGGTGACGCGACTCTGCTCGCGCTCGGCGAGAACGCGGTGTTCGCCGCCGGCGACCTGGTCGTCAAGGTGGGGCGTGACGCCGAGCTGCTGGACCGGGCGCGGCGCGAGGTGCGCGTCGCCGGCTGGCTCGCGGAGGCGGGCGTGCCCGCGGTGCGGGCGGCCGAGCCGGAACCGCGGCTGGTCGGGGGCCACCCGGTGACCGTGTGGCACCGGCTGCCCGGCGCCGTGCGACCCGCCGAGCCGCGCGACCTGGCCGAGCTGCTGCGGCTCGTGCACGCGCTGCCCGACGCCCCGTTCGCGCTGCCGCCCCGGGAGCTGCTGGGCGGGGTGGAGCGCTGGCTGCGGCTCGCGGACGGGGCCATCGACCCCGAGGACGCGGCCTATCTGCGCGAGCGCCGGGACGGCTTCGCGGCGGCCGCGGCGGCGCTGACACCCCGTCTGACGCCGGGCCCCGTCCATGGCGACGCGCTGCCCCGCAATGTGCACATCGGGCCCGAGGGGCCGGTCCTGGTCGACCTGGAGACCTTCTCCGCCGACCTGCGCGAGCACGACCTGGTGGTGATGGTCCTCTCCCGCGACCGGTACGGGCTGCCGGCCGCGTCGTACGACGCCTTCACCGCGGCCTACGGCTGGGACGTGCGCGAGTGGGAGGGCTGCTCGGTGCTGCGCGGCGCCCGCGAGACCGCCAGCTGCGCCTGGGTCGCCCAGCACGCGCCGAGCAATCCCAAGGCCCTGGCCGAGTTCCGCCGCAGGGTGGCGTCCCTGCGGGACGGGGACGAGTCGGTGCGCTGGTATCCGTTCTGATCCGGCGCCGTCGCCGGAATCCCGACGGCCCCCTCACACCGCCTCGGCCGTCAGCTCCCGCAGCGGCCACATCCCGTCCACCACCGCCGTCGCGTCGCCCTTGCGGCGCAGGAAGTCCTGGAAGTCGGCCGCCCATGCGGCGTACCACTCGATCTGCCTGCGGTGCAGTTCCGCCGGGCCGAGGGCGGCGATCTTCGGGTGGCGGACGGCTATCGCGGCGGCCAGGCGGGCCGCCGCGAGGGCGTCCGCGGACGCGTCGTGCGCCGCGTCCAGGACCGTGCCGTACTCCGCGCAGACCGCTTCCAGGTTCCGCTTGCCGCGACGGTAGCGGTCCACCCAGCGGTCGATGGTGTACGGGTCGATCACCGGGGCGGGAGCGAGCCCGCCGAGGCGGTCGGCGAGGGACGGCAGTCCGTGGCGGCGCAGTTCGGCGGAGAGCAGGGTGAGGTCGAAGGCCGCGTTGTAGGCGACGACCGGGACGCCCGCCCTCCAGTACGACACCAGCGCCTCGGCGATGGCGTCGGCCACCCGGTCGGCGGGTCGGCCCTCGGCCGCCGCCCGCTCGTTGCTGATCCCGTGCACGGCGACCGCGTCGGCCGGGATCTCCACACCCGGATCGGCCAGCCACTCCCGGTGGCCCAGCTGCTCACCCGCTCTGACCTCGATCACCGCGCCGGTGACGATGCGTGCCTCGCGCGGATCCGTGCCGGTCGTCTCCAGGTCGAAGCCGACCAGCAGCTCCTGGTGCCAGCCCATGGGCGGTCCCCCTTCTCGATGGTGCGTCCCCCGGTGTTCTCCACCCTCGCACGGGGCACTGACAATCAGAGGCCCGCGTTCCGCTTCTCCCGGGGACACTTCAGGACACAGGACGCGAATCCGTCCAAGCCAGCTCGAATTCCTCACGGTAGGTCGGGAAGAGCCCGGCCTCGCCCGCGTCGTCCGAGGTGACCAGTCGGCTGCCGTTGCGCAGCACCAGGACCGGGGACTCCATGCCCCGCGCCCCGCGCAGATAGGACTGCACCACGGCGACGCCGTCGGCTCCGTCGCCGTCCACCAGGTAGGCCGTGAAGCGCGGCGTCTCGTCGTACACCTGGATCTCGAAGGCGCCCGGGTCGCGCAGCCGGGCGCGCACCCGGCGCATGTGCAGGATGTTCATCTCGACGGATCGGCTCAGTTCGCCCCGTTTCATCCCGAGTTCGCGCTCGCGGCGCTTGACCGAGCTGGAGGCGGGGTTGAGGAAGAGCAGCCGGACCCGGCAGCCGGACTCGGCGAGCCGGACCAGGCGCCGCCCGGAGAAGTTCTGCACCAGCAGGTTGAGGCCGATGCCGATGGCGTCCAGGCGGCGGGCGCCGCCGAAGATGTCCTCGGCCGGGAACTGGCGCATCAGCCGCACCCGGTCGGAGTGCACGGCGACCACGTCGGCGTACCGGTCGCCGACCAGGTCCTCGACCGCGTCGACCGGCAGCCGGCGCGCGGAGGGCACGTCGGCGCCCGCGCCGAGCATCTCCAGGAGCCGGGCCGAGGCGCGCTCCGCCTGGCCGAGCACCGCCTCGGACAGGGCGCGGTTGCGGGAGACGACATTGCGCGTCACCTCCAGCTCGTCCAGGGCGAGTTCGAGGTCGCGGCGCTCGTCGAAGTACGGCTCGAAGCAGGGCCAGTGCTGCACCATCAGCTCGCGCAGCTGGGGCAACGTCAGGAAGCTGAGCACGTTGTCGTCGGCCGGGTCGAGCAAGTAGCCCTTGCGGCGGCTGACCTCGCGGACCGCGACCGCGCGCTGCACCCATTCCTGGCCGGCCGGTCCGGCGGCGGCGACCACCCACTCGTCGCCGTGCACCGGCTCGTACACGGGGCGCAGGACGGCGGCGACGACCGAACGCAGCCGCTGTTCCACGAGGTTCAGCCAGATGTAGGCCCGGCCGGCCCGCTGGGCGCGGGTGCGCACCTCGTGCCAGGCGTCGGCGCCCCAGTCCAGCTCCGGTCCGATGGACCCCGCGTCCATCGGCCGCGCCAGGGACACCGCGCCGGGCGGGACGTCCGGGGAGTTCCCCTCGTGACCCTCGTCACCAGGGGGCAGCTCCAGCCCTCCCGAGCCCACCCGTGCACCGCCTTCCGTCCCCGGGCCTTTCCCGTCTCAACGATCAAGGAAGGGTACTCCGGGAGCGCCGCGCGGTGCAGCCGGATGGACAGGTCGGTTCTCCGCCTGCTTTGCTCAACTGCTTGGCTTTTCCGGGTCGTTCCCCGCCGTCGGCGCACGGGGAGTGAGCGGTTTCATAGCCGTGGGTACCCGGCCCGGCCCGTTCCTGCTTTCGGGGAGACTTCGTGCCGTCGCGCGGACCGGCCCCCGGGCGGGCCGCCCACCTGGGAGAGTCGTGTCCATGCAGGTCTGGCCTGGCGAGGCGTATCCGCTCGGCGCCACCTATGACGGCGCCGGTACCAACTTCGCGGTCTTCACGGAGGCCGCGGACCGAGTGGAGCTGTGTCTGCTGCACGACGACGGCTCGGAGACGGCGGTGGAACTGCGCGAGAGCGACGCGTTCGTGCGGCACGCGTACGTGCCGGGGGTGATGCCGGGGCAGCGGTACGGGTTCCGGGTGCACGGCCCCTACGACCCCGGGCGCGGGCTGCGCTGCAACGCGGCGAAGCTGCTGCTCGACCCGTACGCGAAGGCGGTCGGCGGCTCGGTCCGGTGGGGCGAGGAGGTGTACGGCTACCACTTCGACGCGCCCGAGCGGCGCAACGACCTGGACTCGGCGCCGCACACCATGGCCTCGGTCGTGATCAACCCGTACTTCGACTGGGGCGACGACCGGCCGCCGCGCACCGAGTACCACCACACGGTGATCTACGAGGCCCACGTCAAGGGCCTGACCATGCGTCACCCGGCCCTTCCGGAGGAACTGCGCGGCACGTACGCGGGACTCGCCCACCCGGCGGTCATCGAGCACCTGACCAAGCTCGGGGTGACCGCGCTCGAACTCATGCCCGTGCACCAGTTCGTGAACGACCACCGGCTGGTGGACCTGGGCCTGAGCAACTACTGGGGCTACAACACCATCGGCTTCTTCGCCCCGCACAACGCGTACGCCTCCTGGGGCGACCGCGGCCAGCAGGTGCTGGAGTTCAAGTCGGCGGTCCGGGCCCTGCACGAGGCCGGGATCGAGGTCATCCTGGACGTCGTGTACAACCACACCGCCGAGGGCAACCACCTGGGCCCGACGCTGTCCTTCAAGGGCATCGACAACCCCTCGTACTACCGGCTCGCGGACGATCCCCGCTACTACACGGACACCACCGGAACCGGCAACTCGCTGCTGATGCGCTCCCCGCACGTGCTCCAGATGATCATGGACTCGCTGCGCTACTGGGTCACCGAGATGCACGTCGACGGCTTCCGCTTCGACCTCGCCGCAACGCTGGCCCGGCAGTTCCACGAGGTGGACCGGCTGTCCTCGTTCTTCGACCTGGTGCAGCAGGACCCGGTGGTCTCCCAGGTGAAGCTGATCGCCGAACCCTGGGACGTGGGCGAGGGCGGCTACCAGGTGGGCAACTTCCCGCCGCTGTGGACCGAGTGGAACGGCAAGTACCGCGACACCGTGCGCGACCTGTGGCGCGGCGAACCGCGCACGCTCGCGGAGTTCGCCTCCCGGCTGACCGGCTCCTCCGACCTCTACCAGGACGACGGCCGCCGCCCGCTGGCCTCCATCAACTTCGTCACCTGCCACGACGGCTTCACCCTGCGCGACCTGGTGTCGTACGACGAGAAGCACAACGAGGCCAACGGGGAGGGCAACCGGGACGGCGAAGGCCACAACCGGTCCTGGAACTGCGGTGCGGAGGGGGACACCGGCGATCCGGGCGTGCTCGCGCTGCGCGACCGCCAGACGCGCAACTTCCTCGCCACGCTGATGCTGTCCCAGGGCGTGCCGATGATCAGTCACGGCGACGAGTTCGCCCGCACCCAGCGCGGCAACAACAACGCCTACTGCCAGGACAACGAACTGTCCTGGCTGCACTGGCCCGAGGACGGCGGGGAGCTGCTGGAGTTCCTGCGCACGATGGTGTGGCTGCGCCGCGACCACCCCGTGCTGCGCCGCCGCCGCTTCTTCCACGGCCGTCCGGTGGAGGGCACCCACGACGAGCTGTCCGACATCGCGTGGTTCACCCCCGAGGGCGCGGAGATGACCCAGCGGGACTGGAACTCGGCGCGGGCGTCCGCGCTGACGGTGTTCCTCAACGGCAACGCCATCTCCGAACCGGGTCCGCGCGGGGAACGGATCACCGACGACTCCTTCCTGCTGATGTTCAACGCCTCGCCGGGGCCGCTGGACTTCCGGGTACCCGTGCACCACGGCCGGCAGTGGCGGGTGGTCGTCGACACGGCCCGCCCGGAAGGGATCGCGCCGGGCTCGGGGCCGAAGGTGGGGGCGGGCGACCGGCTGGTGCTGGACGACCGCAGCCTCACGGTCCTCCAGCGGCCGGCGTAGGACGGCGGGGGCGGATTGGGCCATGTGGGCGAGCGGACGTGGGCCGCCTCGCCCACCGGCCCCGCCCCGGTGACACGAAACGCTCCGGGACGGGTACGTAGGTCCCCATGACCTCTGCGCGACCCGGACCGGGGGTGCCCACGGCCACCTACCGGCTTCAGCTCCAGCCCGCCTTCCCGTTCTCCGCCGCCGCGGCGGCCGTCCCGTACCTGGCGTCGCTCGGCGTCTCCCATCTGCACCTGTCCCCCGTCCTGGAGGCCGTCCCCGGCTCCACGCACGGCTACGACGTCGTGGACCACTCCCGCGTCCGTGCCGAGCTCGGCGGCGAGGAGGGACTGCGGGCACTGTCCAGGACCGCCCGGGAGCACGGCCTGGGCCTGGTGCTCGACATCGTGCCCAACCACATGGCGACGGCACCCCGGTACAACCGCGCCCTGTGGGAGGTGCTGCGCGAGGGTCCCGAGTCGCCGTACGCGCGCTGGTTCGACATCGACTGGGACGCCGGGGGCGGCCGGCTGCTGCTGCCGGTGCTGGGCGGCCCGCTCGGCGCCGAGCTGGAGCACCTGGCGGTCGAGGGCGACGTGCTGCGCTGCCGCGACCACGTCCTGCCGCTCCGCGCCGGCACCGCGCACCTGCCGCTGCCCGAGCTGCTGGACGCCCAGTGGTACCGCCCGGTGTGGTGGCGACTGGCCCGCACCGAGCTGAACTACCGCCGGTTCTTCAGCATCTCGGAGCTGATCGGGGTGCGGGTCGAGGACCCCGGGGTGTTCGACGCGACCCACGCCAAGATCCTCCAGCTCCTGGACGAGGGCGTGGCCGACGGGCTGCGCGTCGACCACCCCGACGGACTCGCCGACCCCGACGCCTACCTCGCCCGGCTGCACGAGGCGAGCGGCGGCCGCTGGACGGTGGTCGAGAAGATCCTCGCCGACGACGAGCACCTACCCGCCTCCTGGCCGGTCGCGGGCACCACCGGCTATGACGCCCTGCGCCGGATCGACGGCCTGTTCACGGACCCGGACGGCGCGTTCGAGCTCCTCACGGAGTACCGCCGGTTCGCGGCCCCGCAGGCGGACCGGGGCGGCGTCTGGGACGCCACGGCGCGCCGGGCCGCCTACAAGGTGCTCACGCACGAGCTGGCCACCGAGACGGAGCGGCTCACCCGGGTCGCCGCCCGGCTGTGCGCCACCTCGCCGGACCTCGCGCTGCGCGACCGGGCGCCCTGGGCCTTGCGCACGGCCCTGGAGGAACTCCTGGTCCGCATGCGGGTGTACCGGCCGTACGCCTGCGGGGACGCGGCCGCCGTCATCACCGAGCAGGCCGCCGAGGAGGCCCGGCTCGCCTTCGTGGTGCCCGAGGAGGCGACGGCCGTCGACCTCGTGCGCCGGCTGCTCGTGGAGCCGCCCGGCGACCCGGCCGCGCCGGACCACGCCGACCGGCTGGAGCTGCGTACCCGGTTCGCGCAGACGGCCTCGGCGCTGCGGGCCAAGTCCGTGGAGGACACGGCGTTCTACCGCTACGTGCCGCTGCTGTCGGCGACCGAGGTGGGCGGCGACCCGGGCAGGCCCGGCGTGTCCCCGCGCGAGTTCCACGCGTACTGCGCCCGCGTCCAGCACGACCGGCCGCTCACCGGTACGGCGGTCACCACGCACGACACCAAACGCAGCGCCGACGTCCGCGCCGCCCTCGCCGTCCTCACCGAATGCCCCGGCCGCTGGGCGGAGCTGGTCGCCGAGGTGACCCGCTCCGAGGAGGGCACACCGGACGGGCAGCTGGTCTGGGCGGCCTGGCAGACGGTGTTCGGACTGGGGCCCGCCGAGGAGGAGCGGGTACGGCGGTACCTGCTGAAGCATGTGCGCGAGGCCGGCATGTACACCAGCTGGACCGAGCGCGAGGCGCCGTACGAGGAGGCGGTGGCCGCCTTCGTCACGGCCGGCCCCTGCGGTCCGCCCGGCGAACGCGTGGCCGCCTTCCGCAAGTCGCTGGAGCCGCACATCCGTGCCAACGTCCTCGGCACGGCGCTGGTGCACCTGACGATGCCGGGGGTTCCGGACGTCTACCAGGGCGCCGAGGGCGAGTTCCGGGCGCTGGTGGACCCGGACAACCGTGCGGCCGTGAGTCCGCCGCCGCAGACGCCCGACGAGAAGGCGGCGTTGACGCGGGCGGCACTGCGGCTGCGCGCCCGCAGGCCCGATGCCTTCGGCGCGTCCGGGTCGTACGAGCCGCTGGCCGCCGAGGGCGCTGCGGCGGAGCACTGCACGGCCTTCACCCGCTCCGGGGAGGTGATCACGGCGGTGACCCGCCTGTCGCTGCGGCTCGCCGAGTCGGGCGGCTGGCGGGACACGCGCCTGCCGCTGCCGCCCGGACGGTGGGCGGACGTGCTGGCACCGGGCCGGGAGTACCGCGGTCGTGTACGACTCGCCGATCTCTTCGGCCCCTCGCCGGTGGCGCTGATGGAGCGGGTCCCGCAGGGGTGAGGGTCGCTCCGCCGTGCCGCCCCGGGAGGGCGCCCGCGGCGGGCCACAGGGCGCGCGGCAGCTCCACGAAGGCGGCCGGCGCCGCGCGGGCGTGGACGGCCGGCGGGCGCCGCCGGGCCGGGTCGGGGTGAGGAGCACGGAGTCCTCGCCGACGGCGCCGCGCAGGAGGTGGGCGGGCGCGGCGCACACCCCGGCCCCGTCGGCGGCCGTCCGCACGGCCGTCGAGGACCGCTCGGTCCACACGGCGGTGCGGGGCGTGCACCCGGCCCGGCCACAGGCCCGGTCGAGGAAGCGGGCGCCGTGCACGACGGGCTCCGAGGCGCAGCGGATCCAGGCCCGGTCGGCCGGTCCGGGCGGCGTCACCGCCGTGCGGCCCGCGAGCCGGTCGTCGAACGGCCCCACCGGGACGATCTCCTCCGCCCCGGCCGGCAACACGGTCACGGTCGCCCGACGGGCGCCGGGCCGACGGCCGGGTCGGCGGTGCCCCGCAGGCGGTGGGCGAGGTGTTCCCGACGCTCGCGGGGCGCGGGCCGCACCGGCGGTGAGCACGCCGAATGCGGTGGCCACGGCTCCGGTTGGCACGTGGCCCCGGGGTGTTCGGCCGGATGCTTGACAGCCACCCCGCGTCGTGCGGGACTGGGAGGGCGAAGCAGGGCGGACGAATCGGGGGTGAGTCTCCTGCCGGAGCTGCGCTATCCCAGCGTTCCCGAACTGGTGGCCTCCGCACGGGCGTTGGCCGCCTCGGAACCCGGGCTGTGCGCGCTGCGCCAGGTGGGCCTCTCGCGCGCGGGCCGACCACTGCACCTGCTGTCGGTCGGGCACGCGCGGCGCTCGGTGCTGGTGGTGGCGGGCGCGCACGCCAACGAGCCGACGGGCGGCTCGACTCTGCGGGTGCTGGCCCGACGGGTGCTGGCCGAACGCGAGTTGCGCACCGGCACCTCCTGGCACTTCCTGCTGTGCGCGGACCCGGACGGCGCCGCCCTGCATGTCACCCCGGCGCCGCACAGCCTGCTCGACTACCACCTCGGCTTCTACCGGCCCACGGGCGCCGAGCAGCCGGAGTGGTCGCCGTCCGTGCTGCCCCCGGACCGGCTGCCGCCCGAGACCCGGGCGCTGACCGGCGTGATCGACGAG
Source organism: Streptomyces hygroscopicus subsp. hygroscopicus (assembly GCF_030269125.1). GTDB lineage: Bacteria > Actinomycetota > Actinomycetes > Streptomycetales > Streptomycetaceae > Streptomyces > Streptomyces hygroscopicus_C. The sequence continues at coordinate 741,598 of NZ_BSSM01000001.1, forward strand.
CTGCGCCCCTACCTCCAGGTGACCCTGCACGGCACCGATCTGGGCGGCAGCTGGGTGCAGTTGACCCGGGACGTGCCCGGTCTCGCGGAGCCGTTCGCCAAGTCGGCGGCGCAGTTGCACATCCCGGTGGAGACGGGCGCCTCGGACGCGGCGGGCTGGCCGACGTCCGGGCCCGGGGTGCATGTGATGCCGGGGCCGGAGACGGGCGCGGCCTACCCGAGCATGCCGGACGACGCCCGGCGCAGCACCTGGTACCACGTCCACCGCTACGGGGGGCTCACCGCCGTGGTGGAGGTGCCGATGTGGGCCAGCGACCTGGTGGACGACCCGGCGCCGCACCCGGCACCGGCGGCCGCGATGCGGCGGCTGGCCCGGCGGCTGCTGCGGGACGCGCTGGAGGTGGAGCGGGTGCTGGCCGAGGCACTGCCCCGGCTCGACGGCGCCGACGGGCCGCTGCTGCGGGCCGCGCGCTGGGCGCTGGAGCTGATCCCGGGCCTGGCCGAGGACTGGACGCACACCCCGCCGGCCGCCACGACGATGGCCTACGTGGGCAGCGTGGACGCCTTCGGGCGGCGGCTGCCGCTGCGCGCGGCCGCGATGCTGCTGCGGGTGCTCCGGGAGGCCGACGACCGGGCGGCGCCGGACCTCCAGCGGCTCGTCGCCGCCTGGTCCGACTCCTTCGCCCGGCGCTTCCGGGCCCGCTGGGTGCCGCTGGACCACCAGGTGGAGCACCAGTCCCGCACGGTGCTGATGGCGGCCCAGCAGGCCCGGGAGCAGGCCGAGCGGTAGGCCGCCGGTCAGTCGTCCAGGGCGAAGACGGCCCCCGTCCGCGCCCGCAGCTCACAGGAATTGGTGTACGTCCTGCGGAAGTCGACGATCCGGCCGTTCCAGCGGCCCCGCGCGGTGGCGGTGACCGGGGAGTAGATCCGCGGGCAGAACACCTTGCGGGCCGGGACGCGGTCGATGTCACCGCGGGCGGCGGCCAGTTCGGCGCAGGCCTCGGCCGCGTACGGGTGGCCCCGGGGCGGCAGGCAGCGCAGCAGGGCGCTGTCGGCCCGGTCGCCCGAGCGGGTGATCGTCAGGTGCAGCCGGCCGGCGCCCGGAGGGGCCGCCGCCTGGGCCGGGCCCGCCGCGAGGAGACCGGCGGCGGCCAGGAGTACGCCGGCGGCCGCTGTCGCTCTGGTGAAGTACGTCATGCCCGTTGCATCGGCAGGGCGCCCCCCGTTCCGCAGGGCGGGTCACCCGTTCGAACGACCACGGCCGATGGTGCCGCAGGCGCGCTCAGCTCACCGACAGCCGGTACGCCACCCGCCCGAACGCCACCTGGTCGCCCGCCCGGACGGCGACCGCGCCGATCACCCGGCGGCCGTTGACGGTGGTGCCGTTGGTGGAGCCGAGGTCCCGCAGGATCCACAGGCCGCCCTGGTGGCTGAGTTCGGCGTGCACCCGGGAGACCGTCTCGTGGGTCAGGCGCAGCCCGTTGCCCGGGTCTCGGCCTATGCGCAGCGGGCGGGTGTGGGCCGGCCCCGGCAGCAGCAGCTTGGGCAGCCGCTCGGCCTGCCAGGCGCGGCGCAGTCGTACCGTGAATCCGGAGACGGCCTCCACGGTGCCGAAGACCGCGCGGGAGAAGCGGTTCTCGCGGGGCAGGTCGGCGACGAGGACGGCGAGTTCGTCGGCGTGGCGCGCGGCGAGCGCCAGTTCCATGCGGCGCAGGAACGTGTCGTGCGACAGGCGGCCCTTGGCCGCGCCGTCCCGCAGCACCTCCAGCGCCGCTTCCCGCTCCGCGTCGGACAGCCGCGCGGACGCCGGGGCCGGGGCGGTGGAGAACTCGAAGGACGACGTCACGCCTGTGATTGTCGGTCAGCGGACGGCGGGTGTCCAGAAAACGGGTAATCGGCGTCCCCGCGCGGCGACTTCCACGCCACCCGCCGGGAAGCGCGCCACGACACCTGGGGGAAAGGCCCCGATTCGAAGGCGGATCGAGCGCCCGGCCGGGCACGATGGGGAGGCGGGACATCACGGTGAGCAGACGAAGGGGAACCGTCCGTGCAGTTCGAGGTGTGGGCACCGCAGGCAGACCGAGTGACGCTCTGGTGCGAGGGCGTCGAGCACGCGTTGGCGCGCGATCCCGGGCGCGCGGGCTGGTGGAGAGGGGAGGCCGAGGCGGGCGACGGCGCCCGGTACGGGTTCGCGCTGGACGACGGTCCGGTCCTGCCCGACCCGCGCTCGCGCCGGCAGCCGGACGGCCCGGACGGGCTCAGCGCGGTGGTGGACCAGGAGCGGTACGCGTGGCGCACCCCGTGGCCCGGCCGGGAGCTGCCGGGTGCGGTGCTCTACGAGCTGCACGTGGGCACGTACACCCCCGAGGGCACCCTGGAGGCGGCGGCGGCCCGTCTCCCGCATCTGGTGGAACTGGGCGTCAGCCACGTCGAGTTGATGCCGGTGTGCCCGTTCCCCGGGCGGAACGGCTGGGGCTACGACGGGTTCTCGCCGTGGGCGGTGCACGAGCCGTACGGCGGCCCCGAGGCGCTGAAGCGGTTCGTGGACCGGGCGCACGAACTGGGACTCGGCGTCGTACTGGACGTCGTGCACAACCACTTGGGGCCCTCGGGGAACCATCTCCCGTCCTTCGGACCGTACTTCACCGACACGCACACCACGCCGTGGGGCGCCGCGGTGAACCTGGACGCGCCGGGTTCGGACGAGGTGCGCGCGTTCCTCGTCGGCAGCGCGCTGGCGTGGCTGCGGGACTTCCGGCTCGACGGGCTGCGGCTGGACGCGGTGCACGCGCTGTACGACACCCGGGCCCGCCACTTCCTGGAGGAGCTGTCGGCGGCCGTGGACGAGCTCGCGGCGGAGCTGGACCGGCCGCTGTTCCTGATCGCCGAGTCCGATCTCAACAACCCCCGTTTCATCGCGCCGCGCACGGAGAACGGGCTCGGGCTGCACGCGCAGTGGAACGACGACTTCCACCACGCCCTGCACACCGCGCTGACCGGCGAGTCCCAGGGCTACTACGCGGACTTCGCGCGGGCGCCGTTCGCCGCGCTGGCCAAGACGCTGACCGGAGGGTACTTCCACGACGGCACGTACTCCAGCTTCCGCGGCCGGCACCACGGCCGTCCGCTGGACCGCGCGCGGGTCGCCGGGCACCGGCTCCTCGGCTACGCCCAGACCCACGACCAGATCGGCAACCGCGCCCAGGGCGACCGGCTCTCCGCCCACCTCTCCCCCGGCCTGCTGGCCTGCGCGGCGACGCTGGTGCTGACCGCGCCGTTCACGCCGATGCTGTTCATGGGCGAGGAGTGGGCGGCCGGCACGCCCTGGCAGTACTTCACCGACCACACCGACCCCGAACTGGCCGAGGCGGTACGACGCGGCCGCCGACGGGAGTTCACGGCGCACGGCTGGGCCGAGGAGGACGTACCGGACCCGCAGGACCCGGCGACCCGGGACCGCTCGTGCCTCGACTGGTCGGAGCCCGCACGCCCGCCGCACGCGCGGGTGCTGGACTGGTACCGCCGGCTGATCGCCCTGCGCCGCGACCAGCCGGACCTCACCGACCCCGACCTCGCCGACACCAAGGTGGCCTACGACGAGGAGGCCCGCTGGCTGGCCTTCCGGCGCGGCGACGTACGGGTCGCGGTGAACCTCGGCAAGGAACCGGCCGCCATCCCGATGGGCCCCCGCCCGGCCCTGCTGCTCGCCGCGTGGGAGCCGGTGGACCCCCCGGGCCCGGACGGCCTGCTCCACCTCCCCGGGGAGTCCTGCGTGGTACTCACCCAGCCCTGAGACGGGGACGCACCCCGACACGGGACCCCCCGAACCCGGCACGCGGACGCGCCCCCGGGGGACGGGAGCGCGCCCCGGACGGAACACCCCCAGGCTGAAGCGCGCCCCAGACAGGAGCGCGCTCCGAGGCGGGCGCGACCGTCAGGGCTCCTCCCCCGCCGTCTTGAAGTCCGTCACCCGCTCCAGCAGGATCGGCTCCCACGCCCGGCGCAGCTGGGTGCGCAGCAGCGTCGGGTCGCCGGGGGCCCGGCCGTCGAGGTGCTCCATGAGGCGCAGGACCGTGTCGCAGCGGGCGAGCCACAGTCCGCGCAGGCAGGGGCGGGCGCCGTAGCCGGCGAGGGTGGCCGCGCGGACGGCGGCCGGGGAGCCGACGGCGACGGCGAGTCCCGCGATGTCCTCGGCGGGGTCGCCGAGCGCCGCCTCGGTCCAGTCCAGGATGCCGCGCACCCGCCCGTCGGCGCTGACCACCACGTGTTCGCCCGTCAGCCCGTGGTGGGTGAGCACGGCGACACCGGGCTGGGCGGCCAGCTGGGCCGCGCCGGCCGGGGTGAGCTGGTACATCGGCGCGGCGTCGAACTCGTCGGCGGCGGCGAGCCGTTCCGCCGCGTGCACCGCCATCCGGCGCAGCGCCTCCAGCGAGCGCGGCGCGACGCGCGGCACGCCGAGCGACTCGGCCTGCCGTACCGGCACCGCGTGCAACCCCGCGAGCAGCCCGGCGAGATCGGCCTCCCCGGCCGCCGACACCTCGTGCTCCTCGGCGGTGCCGCCGGGCACCACGGTGTCGAGGGTGCAGGCGAGGCCGGGCGCCCAGTCTGCGCGCGCGACGCTGACCGGCACGGCGACCGGGACGTGCGGGCGGACCAGGGCGCGCAGCCGCAGCTCCCGGCGGCGGCGGGCGGACGCCTCCCGGTCGGGGGCGAGGCGCAGCACCTGGCGGGTGCCGACCCACCAGGTGTAGTCGTGCCCCTCCCGCACGGGCCGGACGTCGGGTCCGTCGCCCTCCGGGCCTTCCTTGAGCAGCGAACGGACCAGCTGGCGGACGGTGTCCGCGGTGGGGGTCGGTGCCTCGGTCATGGGTCGCGCGTTGCCGTTCCGGGTGTCGTCGGGTTCGGTCTCCCTGGGCCCGCCTGGGCCGTCAGTCCACTATGACCATCTCGCGGGTGGTGTTGTTGAGGCGGCGGCCGCCGTCCTCGGTCACCGTGACGATGTCCTCGATGCGCACCCCGAACCGGCCGGGCAGATAGATGCCGGGCTCCACGGAGAAGCACATGCCGGGCACCAGCGGCAGTTCCTCGCCCTCGATCATGTAGGGCGGCTCGTGCGTGGTGACGCCGATACCGTGCCCGGTGCGGTGGATGAAGTACTCGCCGTACCCGGCGTCGGCGATCACCGCGCGGGCCGCCCGGTCGACCTCCTGGCAGGCCACGCCCGGCCGTACCGCCTGGTAGCCGGCCTCCTGGGCGGCGCGCACGATGTCGTGGACCCGGCGCTCCTCCTCCGTGGGCTCGCCGACGTGCACGGTGCGCGTGGTGTCCGAGCCGTAGCCGTCCTTGAGGCCGCCGAAGTCGAGGACGACCATGTCGCCGCGCTGGATGACGCGGTCGCCGACCTCGTGGTGCGGGTTGGCGCCGTTGGGTCCGGAGCCGACGATGGTGAAGTCGACCTGGGAGTGGCCGAAGCGGCGCAGCAGCGCGGCGAGGTCATGGCCGACGTCCGACTCGCGGCGCCCGGCGAAGGGCACCTTGCGGATCTCCTCGAACGCGGTGTCGGCCGCGGCCCCGGCGGCCGCGAGCAGCTCCACCTCGGCGGCGTCCTTGACCGCGCGCAGCATCGGCAGGGCGTCCGTGAGGGCGGCGTACGAGCTGTCGGGCAGGGTGCGCTGGAGGCCGAGGACGTGCATCCCCCAGGTGTTGTCGCTGATGCCGTAGCGGCCGCGGCCGTCGAGCAGGTCGGCGGTGACGGCGTAGGGGTCCTTGCCGTCGGTCCAGTCGCGCAGCGTCAGCGCCTCGCCGGCCGCGGAGTTCTCGGCGTCCGGGGCCTCCAGGGTGGGGACGACCAGCACGGGGTCCTGGCCGGGGGCGAGGACCAGCAGGGTGAGCCGCTCGGTGACGGCGGTGGGGGTGTAACCGGTCAGCCACACCATGTCCGGGCCGGGTGCCACGAGCAGCCCGGCGAGACCGGCGTCGGCCGCGGCGCGCGCGGCGCGCTCCATACGGGCCTTGTGGTCGGCTGCGCTGAAGGGCGTGGTCGTACTACCGGTCATCCGGGCCTCCGGGCGGATCTCGCTGGTCGGGCAGGTGCCGGGACGCGCGGGCGGCGCCCCCGGGCAGCATCCTGCCCGCCCGGACCGGGCCACGCGACCCGATCGGACGATCCCACGATCGCGGCACGCGCGGCACACGTCCACGCGGGACACGTCCGCACGGGACGGGGCCCGGGGGTCGGCAGGACGGTCCGCATACGGCCATGATGACTCGCCGGAACCCTGCTGACCAGCGAATTTCACGTGTCCGGCGGCGTCCTCCGCGGGCCGGCGGACCGCTGGGCCCACCGTCCCCGGCACCGGCGTCGACTGCCGGCAGCCGCCACCGCGGTGACGCACGGTGGTGGCGGGCGGGGCCACCGGAGCACGTCCGTCCTGCCCGTCGCCGGCGTTCCCCGCGTCTTCGGGCGGGAAGCCGACGCGGCCCGCGGGCCGGGAATCTCCTGGGGATCCGCTCGGGCACCGGGCTAGGCTGGCGGCACGATCCGGAACAGGGGGGCGGACGGTGGCCGGCGGGTTCGACGCGCACGAGAGACGGATGTGGGCGGGCGCGGCCGAGGCGTACGCGGGGAGCTTTGCGGCCCTGTGCGCGGCGACGGCCGAGGCGTTGCTGGACGCGGCCGAGGTCGGTGCCGGGACGCGCGTGCTGGACGTGGGGACCGGGCCGGGCACGGTCGCGGCGGCGGCGTTGTCCCGGGGCGCCGGGGTCGTGGCGGTGGACGCCGAGCCGGGCATGGTGGCGCTGGCGGCCGCGAACGCCCCCGGGGCCGAGGTCCGGCACGCGGTGCTGCCCGAGCTTCCCTTCCCGGACGACTCGTTCGACGCCGCGGTGGCCAACTTCGTGCTCAACCACGTGGAGGACCCGTGGGCGGCCCTGATCGAGCTGCGCCGGGTGGTCCGTCCGGGTGGGCGGCTCGCGGCGACGATCTGGCACGGCACGAGCAACGAGGCGATGTCCTTGTTCGACCTTGCGCTGGACGAAGCCGGTGTGGAGCGCCCGGTGTTCCCGGCCCCGCCGGACTTCGCCCGGACCGCCGAGGGCCTTCGTGGACTGCTGGAGCAGTCGGGGTGGGCCGAGGTGGTCGGCGAAGAGGTTGCCTGGACGCATCGGGAGGACCCGGAGGTCTGGTGGTCCGGGCCAGCCCGCGGGGTGGCCCACAGGGGTCTGGTGGTGACCGGCCAGACACCCGGGACGGTCGCCCGGATCAAGTCCGCCTACGACCGGTTGGTGGGCGAGCGGGTGGCGGAGGACGGCTTGATCGACCTTCCCGCCGTGGCGCTGCTGGCATCCGGCCGGCGCTAGGGGATCGCGGGGTTCGCGTCCGACGGAGACCGGCCGGAGGCCGACGGAGGGGCGGTCACCACGGACGCCCCCCGCACCGGCCCCGGACCGCCGTCGACCCAGCCCGTCCGGTCGGGCCGGCTCGGTTCAGCCCAGGGCGGGGACCGGCGGCGCGGGCGTCCGGTCCGGCAGGAAGCCATGGGCGCGCCGTGCCAGCCAGGCGTCCTTGTAACGGTCTACGTTCCGGTGCCAGTTGAGGATGCCCGCCAGCCAGTTCCGCAGGTCGAGGACGTACCCGTCCATCGCCTCGCGCGCCTCCCGCGACAGCTCGAAGTCGTCGTACAGCACGGGCAGTTCGTGGGCGACGACGTGCTCGAACTGCCGCATGCGCTGGGTGGTCAGGTCGTGTACGACGCCGAGCGCGGTCGGGTAGTCGATGCCGAAGAAGTTCTGCACGACCAGGACGGCGTTGTGGATCTCGCCCTCGTACTCGATCTCCTTCTGGTACGAGAAGATGTCGTTGAGCAGGCAGGCGTAGTCGATGGCGGCGTTCTCCAGGGAGCGCACCGGGCCGCTGCGGTAGACCTCGGGCGGGATCGCGGGACCGCGGCCCATCCGGCACAGGCTCAGGGTGAGGTCGGAGCCGAAGGTGGAGCGGCGCATCTCCAGGTAGTCGACCGGGTCGGGGACGCGGTTCTGCAACTGGTTGGACAGCTCCCACACCCAGCTCTCGGTCATGGTGTCCACGGCGGCCCTGAGGGTGCGCCGCTGGTCGGCGCTCATCCCGGCGGTGGTGCGGGCCCACAGGTCGATCAGGGAACGCTCCATGGCGTTGCCGGGCACGAGCGCGGGGCCGCCCTCGATCGGCATGCAGGCCGACAGCCGGGCGGTGGTCAGGCGGGCGGCGGCGAGGTCCCTGCGGTGGCCGTACACCAGCGGGTAGTAGTCGTCGCCGTACGTGCCGAAGGCGAGCCACTGGGCGCTGAGGTCGAGGGCCTCGGGGGTGGCGTCGGGGTCGAGTCCCGCGGAGCACAGGGCGAGGTCGTAGGCGCGCAGCTTGTCCTCGTCCCAGACACCCTCCCGGAGGATGCCGATCCGGTCGCACCAGGTGCGCAGGTTGCGGCGGGCGGCGTCGAGGTGGGGGCTGAGCTCCAGGGCGAACGGCATGTGGAACTCGGGCAGGATCGAGGGGCCGACCTTCTGGTAGGGCACGTGCGTGTAGGCGCGCAGGCGCTCCTGCGCCGCGGCGGCGAGCAGGGCGCCGACGTGGGCGGCGGAGGTGCCGGGCCCGCTCGGGAACCGCCAGGGCGACTCGCTCCGCGCGCCCTTGTTCATGTAGCGGCTGGAGCGCATGTGCCATTCGTGGCCGCCGCTCTGCCAGTCCTGGAGTCCCTTGGTGTAGGCGGCGATCGCGGCCGTCTCGGCCGGGGTGAGGCCGTTCTCCAGGGCGAGGGCGGGCACCTCGGTGAGCGCGGTGTGCTCGAACTGGTGCAGGCGCGAGGTCAGGATGTCGTTGACGGTGTCGGCGGCCTGCTGGGTGGTGCAGCCGAAGAAGGTCTCCAGGACGAGCACGCCGTTGCTGTTCTCGCCCTCGTCCTCCACCTCGCGCTGGTAGGAGAACAGGTCGTTGCGCAGGTGGACGGCGTCGGCGAAGGTCTCCAGGAGCACCCGCAGCGGCCGGGTCCCGGCGACGGCGGCGGGCACCTCCGCGGTCGCGTACTCCACGAGCCCGGCGGACCAGGGCGCGCCGCCCACCTTGCGGCGCATCTCGATGTATTCGACGGGGTTGGCGATCCGCCCCTCGTTGATGTTGGACAGCTCCCACATCGACTCGTTGAGCAGGTGCTCGGTGGCGACGGAGAAGCGGCGGCGCCAGTCCTCGGACATCGCGGGCACCGTCCGCGCCCACAGGTCCTTCAGACCGGCCTCGACCGGGTTCTCCGGCTCGGGCACGGGAGCGGCGGGGTCGACCGGCATGAAGAGCGGCAGCCGGTCGAGGTGGGCCTTGCCGGCGGCGCGGTCCTGGGTGCGCTTGAACATGTCCAGGAAGTGGTCGTCGAAGAAGAACACCCACACGTACCAGTCGGTGATCAGCGACAGGGCGGGTCCGTCGCAGTCGGGGTGGGTGTAGGCGCACAGCAGTCCGTAGTCGTGCGCCTCCAGGTCGGCCTGGTCCCAGACCCCGGAGCCCTCCAGCATGCCCATCTCGCGCGCCCACGCGGTCGAATGGGCGCGGGCCTCGTCGAGGTGCGGGTTGAGCCGCGCGGGATACGGCATGTAGAAGTGCGGGAGTTCGAACGGCTGCGTCATGGCCGGGCCCTACCCGCGGCCCTGAACGCCCATCCGCCGCACGGGACATGATCACACCATCGCGTGAACCGGTCCTCGGGCGGGCCCCGTCCGCGCTCTTGCCGTGCTCGGGCCGCCGGGACACGGTAGGCGCATGAACTCCTTCGTGCTGCCCCATGAGCTGCACGGCGACGGCGCCCACCGGGTGTTCGCCGTGCACGGCTGGTTCGCCGACCGGTCCGCCTACGCGGCCGTCCTGCCGGACCTGGACCGCGCCTCCTTCACGTACGTGCCGGTCGACCTGCGCGGCTACGGGGAGGCGATGGCCGCCGAGGGCCCGTACACGACGACCCGGGCGGCCGCGGATCTCGTGGCGCTGGCCGACCGGCTCGGCTGGACGCGGTTCTCGGTGATCGGGCACTCCATGGGCGGCGCGGTGGCCCAGCGGATGCTCGCGCTCGCCCCGGAGCGGCTGCGCCGGATCGTCGGCGTCTCCCCGGTGCCCGCCGCGGGCATGCCGCTCTCGGGCGAGCAGGGCGCGCTGTTCACGGACGCGGCGCACAAGGCGGGCAACCGGCGCGCGATCATCGACTTCACCACCGGTGGCCGCCGCCCGGCCGCCTGGCTCGACCGGATGGTCGCGGCCTCGCTCCGGCGCAGCGACGCGAAGGCGTTCCGGGCCTGGCTGGACTCGTGGGCGGGCGAGGACTTCCACGCCGAGGTGGCCGGCAGCGAGGTGCCCGCGCTGGCCGTCGCGGGCGAACTGGACCCGGCACTGTCCCCCGACCTGATGCGGCGGACGTGGCTGTCCTGGTACCCGCGGGGTCACCTGGTCGCCCTGCCCGGGGCCGGGCACTACGCGATGGACGAGACGCCGCTGGAGCTGATCCGGGTCGTGGAGGACTTCCTGCGCGCGGACGGCCCCGCGTGAGCGCGCGCGAGGCGGCGCCGGTGCCCGACGTCTTCGACCCGCGCCGGTACGCCGCCGGGGTGCCGTACGACGCCTACCGGGTCCTGCGCGACGAGCACCCCGTGGCCTGGCAGGAGGAGCCCGAGGTGCTCGGCTGGCCGGCCGGGCCCGGCTTCTGGGCGGTGTCCCGGCACGCGGACGTCGTACGGGTCCTGAAGGACTCGGTGACGTACTCGTCACACCTCGGCGCGACCCAGATCCGGGACCCCGACCCGGAGGACCTGCCGTTCATCCGGCGCATGATGCTCAACCAGGACCCGCCCGCCCACGGCCGGTTGCGGCGCCTGGTGAGCCGGGCGTTCACGCCGGGACGGATCGAGCGGTTCGCCGCGGTCGCCCGGGAGCGGGCGCGGACGCTGCTCGCGGCGGCGCTGGAGCGGGCCGCGCGGGGGGACGGCACGGTCGACCTGGTAGCGGCCGTCACCGACGAGTACGCCCTGCTCAACCTCACGGACCTGCTGGGCGTCCCGGAAAGCGACCGGCTGCTGCTGCTGCGCTGGACGCGCGAGGTGATCGGCTACCAGGACCCGGACGAGGCGGGCCGGCCGGTGCTGGACGCGTCGGGCAGGCCCCTGAACCCCCGCTCCCCGGCGATGCTGCGCGACATGTTCGCCTACGCCCACCAGCTCGCCGGGCACAAACGCCGGCACCCCGCCGACGACATCATGACCACGCTCGCCCAGGACCCCGAACTCGGCGGTCCCGAGTTGGAGATGTTCTTCTTCCTGCTCACGGTCGCGGGCAACGACACCGTCCGCAGTGCGGCCCCCGGCGGCCTCCTGGCCCTGGCCGAGCACCCGGAGTCGTACCGCCTGCTGCGCGACGGCGAGGCGGAACTCGGGCCCGCCGTCGAGGAGTTGCTGCGCTGGCACCCGCCCGTGCTGACCTTCCGGCGCACCGCCGCACAGGACACCGAGCTGGCGGGCCGGCGGATCCGGGCGGGTGACAAGGTCGTGGTGCTCCACGCCTCCGCCAACCGCGACGAACGGGCCTTCGACGCTCCCGGCCGGCTGGACCTCGCCCGCTCCCCCAACCCGCACGTCTCCTTCGGCGACGGACCGCACGTCTGCATGGGCGCCCACTTCGCCCGGCTCCAACTGCGTCTGCTCTACGCCGAGGTGCTGCGCGCCCTGCCCGCCCTGCGACCCGCGGGACCGGCAGGGCGGCTGGTGTCCAACTTCATCAACGGGATCAAGTCGCTTCCGGTGCGGACGGGTTGACCTGGACGAGCGCGTGCGTGCCGACCGTGCGCCAGCGCTGTCCCCCCGCCGCCACCAGACGCTCTTCGGTGGCGGCGGACAGCCCTGTGATCACCTCCGACTTCAGGGTGCGCAGGGCGGCCACCGGGCCGGGGAAGTACGCCGTCGCCGCCGCGAAGGGCGTGGTCGGCGGCCACAGGCGGTCGCCCACCAGGCGGCGGTAGTTGAGGTCCCCCTTGAGGACGGTGAGCGTGGCCGCGGCGAAGTCGGCCCGCAGGTCCCCGGGCATCCGCGCGTACGGCAGCGGGGCGCAGGAGAAGGGGTGCGCGCGCACCGTGAGCCGGCCGTCGGACATGGCGGACCACAGCAGCCGCCCGTGGTCACCGGCCGTGCCCGGCGCCGTACGCAACCGTTCGAGGGCGTCGATCACATCGGCCGTCGTCGCGTCCGAGACGTAGTACGGGTACGGCTTCACGTGCAGGACCGCACGCGCGATCCGGTCCCCGGCGAGGAGGTGGGCGATCAGCAGCAGGTCGGGGACGAGTTCGCGGCCTGCGTTGTCCGCGACCAGGACGAGGGCGGCGGCGCCGCCGGGCGGCAGCAGCGACCAGAGCCGTTCGCTGTCGTCGGCGACCAGTGCGGGCGCCGGTTCCCGGGCCTCGGCGCCCGCGGCGGAGATCCGGAAGCCGAGGTCGGCGCGGTTTCCCCACAGCGAGCCGTGCAGCAGGGCGCGCCCCCGCTCCCGCTCCGGCAGCTCCCGCAGGTCGTCCAGCGCGGCGAGTTCCCGGTCGGTCTCCGGCACGTCCAGCTCGGCGCGTTTGAAGGGCCGGAAGGGGTCGATGGCTCCCCAGGCTCCGGCGCCGAAGTAGCCGACGGCTTCGAGGAGCCGGCGGTAGAAGTAGCTCTCGGACCACAGCCACGGCACGTCGAACCAGGACCGCCCGGCGTACTCGGCCAGGCCCCACGCGTGCCACGCCGCCCGGTCCGGGGCGTCGGCGGGCAGGGGTTCGACGGTTCCCTCGGTGCAGCTCTCCAGCAGCTCGTCCAGCGCCCGGTGCTGCCCGGGTCCGTACGGGAAGGCGGCCCGCACCTGCCGGATGATCGCCGGGTGCCGCTCGGCCAGCACACCGTGCGGGAACGAGCCGGGTTCGTTGCCGAAGATCACGGGTGCGAACGGGGTTTCGGGCATGTCCGTCACGGTACCGCGCACCTCACGCGGTTCTGATCTCCCGCTCCAGCTGCGTGGCGAGGGTGACGTAGCGGGGGCGGCGGTGCACCGGGACCAGGCCGCGGATCATCAGGTGCCACATCTCGGCGACCCGGCGCGGCAGGCGTCCCACGGGCTCGAACCGGCCGGTGACCCGGGTGCCGAAGAAGAAGCAGACGAGCGAGTGGGCGGCAGCGCTGACATCGAGGTCGCCGTGGACGTCGGCCTCGCGCACGGCCCCGGTGAACTTGCGGGCGGCGAACTCCAGCCACTCGGTGTAGGGGTGGCGCAGCGGCGGCCGCACCGTGACGTCGGCGGTGGCGAGACGGAGCCCGGCGCGCGGTACCGGGTCGTCCACGGCGAGTCGGGCGATCCCGAAGGTGGTGCGCATCAGCCCCTCCAGGGAGGAGAAGCCGCGGCCCTCGACATCGGCCACCAGACGGCGGGCCGCGCGGGCCTCCAGCTCCAGGATCGCGTGCGCCAGGTCCTCCTTGGCGGCGAAGTGGAAGTAGAGAGCGCCCTTGGTGACCTTCGCGTGTGCGACGATGTCGCTGAGACTCGTGGACTCGTAGCCGTGCTGGTCGAACAGATCGGCGGCGGCCGTGATGATCGTGGCCCGGGTCTGTTCGGCGCGTAACTGCCTCGCCATCCTGGGACCCCTCCTCGCGAGACGAACGAACGGGACATGCGGTTTGTTTTTAACCCCTTGCATACGATAACTCACCGAATGACAACGGGAGTCCGTATTGCTACCCGTTTGCGGGACACGCGTCACCCGCACCGGCACCCTGACGTCGAACGAGTGCTCGACACCCGGCGCCGCACCCATGATCGCCACGATACGAGGCCGACCGCCGGCTCCTCAACGGGATCTCACCGCGGGTCGGAAACAGGTCAACTGGCCTGTCACACAAGGGAGTACGGCCCGTCGCAGTCGGCGGCACACAGCAGGGCGGCGCCGCCGCGGTGCTGGGATGCACCGGGACGGCGCCGCCTGGGCGCTGTGCTCATGACGGCCCGAAGAGGGCCGCTCCGGGGATCAGTTGACGTAGACCGCGGCTCCGCCGTCCGTCACCGGCGCGTACTTGGCGCTGAAGTAGGCGGTGGAGAAGCAGAGCGAGGACCCGGAGGTCTTGGTGAACTGCTGGTTGGTGAAGGTGATGCTGTTGTCGGCGTTGTCCGCCTTCCCGGACAGGCTCGGGCCCTGGTAGACGCAGGTGACGCTGCCCAGCAGGGTGTTCAGCTTGACCGTGGACTGGATGACGGAGCCGCTCGGAGGTGTGACGGTGAGGGCGCCGCCGGAGGTGACCGACGCCGTGTAGGGCAGGTTGTCGATGGTCACGCTGTTGACACCGGTCACACCGGTGACGTTGCTGGTGCAGCCACTGAAGGTCTGCGCGGTGACGGACTCGGTGGCGGTGCCGGGCGCGGTGGGGTTGGCGGTGACCTTGGCGGTGAACTGGGAGGTGCCGCACTTCACGCCGCTGGTGCCGGTCGTGCTGGAGTAGAAGGTGGCGGAGGTGCCGCTCGCCAGGGGGGCGGTGAACGTGTCGCCGACCGCGACGGCGGTGCCGCCGGCGCTGCCCGTGGTGAGGACCGAGCCGGCCGCGGAGGCGGGACCGGCCGACACGAGGGCGAGCGCGGTGGCCGTGGCGGCGCCGGCGAGGGCGATGAGGGTTCGCGTACGCATGCGGGTGCCTCTCTGATGAAGTGGGGGAAATCAGGACGTGGGCGGTGCGCAGCGGTGCGGGGTGGTGCCAGCGGTACTGGTGGTGCGCGGCGGTGCCGGTGGTACGAGGTGGTGCGCGGCGGTGCCGTGTCGCCGCCGGCGCGGTCCGTCACGCCTTCTCCGTACACGACGGACCGGCGACGGCGGCGGGCCGGACACCGGCCGGTACCCGGGGGGAATCGGCCGGGCCGGACGAACAGGGGGATGCCGGTACGGACCCGCGGGGGAGCCGTCCGTGCCGTGCTCGCGCGAAGTGCGGGGGGATCGCCGTGCGAAACGGCCACCGCTCGAAAGGGCCGGCGTGGCGGCGACCCGCGTTCGAGACGATCGGCCGTGCGAGGGAGCGGTTGCCGCGTAAGGGCCGGGAACGCGGCCGGTGCCCTTGCGGGACACGGCCGCTGCCGCTCGGGGGATCCGGCGCCACGGATCCGTGGAATCTGGGGAATTTGTAGCCCCGTCAACCATCGGCGTCAAGCCATCCGACCGTTCAACATCGCACTTTCCAGAGCGAGTTGAGGGATCAGGCGGCCCGCACGCACCGTCGACACCCTTTTTTCACAACTCCCTTGACCCCTAAAAGTAACCGGCGGTAACTTCCTGGAAAGGCTACCGCCGCGTAACGAGAAAGCCCTTGCACCCGCCGGGAGTGCGAGGAGGCGTCCGCGGCGGCCGCTGTCCGCGCCAGGACATCGCGCCACTGAAGCCCAACCCGCATTGATCCATGCCCATGGGAGCAGACATGGCCTCGTCCCCGGACGTCCCGTCCACCGGCAACACCCCCGAGAACCCGGATGGTTCGCCGTCCGAAGCACCGAGCAGCACAGGCACCACCGCGGCCGAGAGACGGGGCCGCGTCCGGGCCCGCCGCGCCGCGGTGATGGCGGTGCCCGCCACCCTCGTCGCCGCCGGCCTCGCGGTCCTCACCGCGCAGGGCGCGCTGGGCGTGCAGTTCGCGATCTCCGGCATGCCGTTCACCGTCGCCGCGAGCCAGCTGGACGGCACCGGCTTCGAGCAGTTCGGCGGCCTGGACAACATGGCCGACGGCAGCCCGAACGCCGGTGACACCGGCGGCCAGGTGCTCGTCGTCACCTCGGCGATCAAGAAGGCCACGCTCACCAAGCTGTGCCAGAGCGTCGACCTCGGCGGCACCAACCTGCTGATCACCGCCGGCAACGGCGCCACCAAGGTCAGCGCGTCCGACCTGACCACCGACTCCACCGAGATGTCGGGTGACGCGTCGTTCAACCACATCGAGATCGGCAACGACGCGAGCACGCTGACCGAGGCCAACGCCAAGGGCCCGAAGGGCGTCTTCAGCCAGCAGGCCGACAGTGTGCACATCGACAACCTGCGGCAGACCAACTACGCGACCACGGCAGGGGTGTTCAAGCTGCCGGGTCTCAAGCTGCGCTTCAGCGACTCGGGTTGCTGAGCGCCGTGACGGTAAGTCCACGACGGGGACCCCGGCACGCCTTCCGGGCCTGGCGGTCCCGCCGGCCGTTCTGGGGCGGGCTGCTGCTCGCCCTGGGCGGGGCCGAGATCCTGCTGTCCGAGAAGGCGTCGCTGAAGGTCGTGATGCACATCGGCATGCAGGGGCTCGCCGGCTACCTGCTGCCGGCCCTGATGACGCTGCTGGGCCTGCTGGTCCTCTTCAACCCGGCCCAGCGGCTCTTCTACTCCATCACCGGAGTGCTGCTGTCGCTGGGCACCTGGGTCACCTCCAACCTGGGCGGCTTCTTCATCGGTCTGCTGCTCGGCGTCGTCGGCAGCTGCCTCGCCTTCGGCTGGCTGCCGGACCAGGAGCCGCGCAGGAGCCGTCGCAAGCGCCGCCAGGCTCGGGCCCTCACCAAGGAGGCCGAGACCACCACGGCATGACGCCCCGGAACTTTCCGGCCCCACCGACAGTTTCTACTGTGCTGTAGAAGTTGTCGGTGGGTGCCGTGGGGCACCCACCGTGGAGACGAGGAGCGAGCATGGCCCTGTGGGACCGCCTCAAGGAGTCCGCGTCGCAGATGCAGACCCAGTTGGTGGCGAAGAAGAACGACCTGAAGAGCGGTGCCTTCCGGGACGCGAGCATGGCCATGTGCGCCCTCGTCGCCGCCGCCGACGGCACCGTCGACCCCTCCGAGCGCCAGCGCGTGGCCCAGCTCATCGCCACGAACGAGGTGCTGCAGAACTTCCCCGCGGACGACCTGCGCCGCCGCTTCGAGGACAATCTGAACAAGCTCACCACCGACTTCGCCTTCGGCAAGGTGAGCGTCCTCCAGGAGATCGCCAAGGCTAGGAAGAAGCAGGCCGAGGCCCGCGCCGTGATCCAGATCGGCATCGTCATCGGCGGCGCCGACGGCGACTTCGACAAGACCGAACAGGCCATCGTCCGCGAGGCGTGCTACACGCTGGAGCTGTCGCCGCACGAGTTCGACCTCTGAACGGGGCGGCACGGGCCGGGGGCAGCGCCGCCTCGGTCACCGCACGGGCGTCCGCGGCCGGGATTCGTCGGCCGCGCCCCCCGCGCCTCGCGTACCGCGGGACTCAGTCGAGCCCCGCCGACTTCAGCCATGCCTTCGCCACGTCCAGCGGGTCCTTGTGCCGGAGCTGGACCTGGGCGTCCAGGTCCAGCAGCGTCGCGGTGTCGAGTCTGGCGGATACGGCGTTGAGCGCGGCGACGCCCTTCGCGGGGAGGGCGGTCCTGGAGACGACGGGCTGTACGTTCTCGAAGCCGAAGAGGTTCTCGGGGTCCTGGAGGACGACGAACTTCTCCTTGGCGATGGTGGGATCGGTGCTGAAGATGTCGGCGACCTGGACGTCGTTCTTCTTCAGCGCCGTCTGGGTGAGCGTGCCGCCCGCGTCCAGCGCCTTGAAGGACTTGAAGTCGAGGCCGTAGACGGACTTGAGGCCCACCAGGCCCTGCTGCCGGGTCTGGAACTCCGGCGAGCCCCCGATCACCAGGTCCTTGGCGACGGCCTTCAGGTCGGCGGCGCTGGACCGCGTGGTGAGGCGGTACTTCCGCGCGGTCGCCGCGTTGACCGCCAGGGAGTCCTTGTCCTGCGCCGACGAGGCGTCCAGCAGGGTCAGCTTGGGATCGAGCCTGGCCTTGATGGCCGCCGTGGTCTCCTCGGCGGTCTTCGGCGTCGCCTTGGGATCGAGGTAGGCCAGCAGCGCGCCGTTGTACTCGGGCAGGACGGCGAGGGAACCGTTCTTCAGCAGACCGTACGTGGTCTCGCGGCTGCCGATGTTCGGCTTGTACGTGACATCGATGCCCTTCGCCTTGAGGGCCTCGCCGTAGATGTCGGCGAGCAGATTGCTCTCGGGGAAGTTGTTGGAACCGACGACCACGCCGTCGGACTTGGAGGAGCAGCCCGCCAGCAGGGCCGTCGCCATCGCGAGCGCGAGTGCGGCCGCCGCGCCCCGGTTCCTCCGTATGGACCTGCTGAGGTGGGTGGTTGAAGTCACCACCTGATCCAATCCAGGCGCTTGACGCCCCGTCAACCGCGCCTCCCGCTCTTGTAACGCATTCTTGACGAAGGCGGCGCGGCCGGTCGGCGCGTCGGAGTGGCCGTGTTCCCGGCCTGCCGACGTCAGGCGCGGGCGCGCACTCCCCGCGACACCGTGAGGCGGAAGGCCGCCCAGAACAGCGCGAGCGTCGACAGGGCGAGCGAGGCGACGAGGGCGGCGCCGCCCACGACCTTCTCGTAGTCGCGCTGGTAGAGGCCGTCGATGATGTACCGGCCGAGGCCGCCGAGCCCGACGTACGCGGCGATGGTGGCGGTGGAGATGATCTGGACGGCCGCCGTGCGCAGCCCGGAGAGGATCAGCGGGAGTGCGACCGGCACCTCGACCCGGAACAGCACCCGGGCCTCGGACATCCCCATGCCCCGGGCGGCGTCCACCGGGGACGGGTCGAGGGTGCGCACCGCCTCGTAGGTGGTGACCAGGATCGGGGGTACGGCGAGCACCACCAGCGGGATCATCACCGGCACCAGCCCCAGCCCGGTCCAGAGGACCATCAGCACCAGCAGCCCGAAGCTGGGCAGCGCCCGCCCGGCGGTCGCGATCAGCGCGAGCGCGTTGCCGCCGCGGCCGTAGTGCCCGGTGACCAGGCCGACGGGCAGCCCGATCACGGCGGCGAGCAGCAGCGCCGCCAGCGAGTAGGTGACGTGCTCGGCGAGCCGGGCCGGTATGCCGTCGTAGCCGTGCCAGTGGGCGCCGTCGCCGAAGAAGGCGCGCACGAGGTCGAGTACGTTCACCGGGCGGCGCCCTTCCTCGGCATCCAGGGGGTCAGCAGGCGGCGGACGAGGACCAGCAGGGCGTCGGCGAGGATGCCCAGCACCGCTGTGGTCAGTACGGAGTTGACGGCGAGGAGGGGCAGGTGGTAGGTGCTGGCGTCGTAGAGCATGTTGCCCAGGGCGCCCTGGTTGCCGATGAGCATGCCGACGCTGACCAGGGACAGGCTGGAGATGACCGCCACCCTGAGGCCGGCGATGATCGCCGGGGCGGCGATGGGGAGTTGGACCTGGAGATAGCGGCGCAGCGGGCCGAAGCCCATCGCCTCGGCGGCGGCCAGCGTCTCCCGCGGCACCGAGCGGACGCCGTCCACGATGCCGGGGACCAGCACCACCAGGCTGTAGACCCCGAGCGGGATCATCACCGTGGTCTCACTCTGCCCGAAGTAGTCGATGAGGACGACGAAGAAGGCGAGCGAGGGGATGGAGTAGAGCACGGTGGTGAGACCGAGCACGGGCGGGTAGACCCAGCGGAACCGGACGCACAACTGGGCGAGCGGCAGCGCGATGACCAGCCCGGCCAGCACCGGGATCAGCGCCTCGCGCAGATGCAGTCCGACGAGGCCGGCATAGCTGTACTGGAGGTCGCTCGGCAGATCGAAGAAGCCGTTCATCGCACGGCTCCCGCGTCGGCGCCCGCCCGGCCGTGGGCGGCGCGGATCGCGTCCCCGATGACCCGCTGCGACACGACACCGAGCGCGCGCCCCTCGCCGTCCACCGCGACCGCCCAGCCGGTCGGTGACAGCACGGCCCCGTCGAGGGCGGAGCGCAGCGAGTCGGTGCCGGGCCGGAACGGCCGCCCGTGGTCGAGGAGTCGGTCCCGCTCCAGGGGCCGGCCGGGCTCGGCCCAGCCCAGCGGTCTGCCGTCGGCGTCGGTGACCAGGAGGTAGGGAGCGTCGGCCCCGGCGGCGAGCCGCTCGGCGTCCGCGTCCAGCGGGACGAGCGGCGCGGTCTCCAACGGCAGCCCCGCGGACGGGAAGAAAGACAGCCTGCGGATGCCGCGGTCCGCGCCGAGGAAGTCCTCCACGAACGCGTCGGCGGGCGCGCTGAGCAGTTCGACGGGCGGGGCGAACTGGGCCAGCCGACCGCCCTCGCGCAGCACGGCGACCATGGTGCCCAGCTTGACCGCCTCGTCGATGTCATGCGTGACGAAGACGATGGTCTTTCCCAGCTCTGCCTGGATCCGCAGCAGTTCGTCCTGGAGCCCCTTGCGGACCATGGGGTCGACGGCGGAGAACGGCTCGTCCATCAGGAGCACCGGCGGATCGGCGGCGAGCGCACGGGCCACGCCGACGCGCTGCTGCTGGCCGCCGGAGAGCTGGTACGGATAGCGCCGCGCGAGCGCGGCGTCGAGGCCGACCCGCTCCATCAGCTCCGCGGCCCGGCCGCGCGCCCTCTGCTTGCTCCAGCCGAGCAGCCGGGGCACGGTGGCGATGTTGTCGAGGATGGTGCGGTGCTGGAAGAGACCGGCGTTCTGGATGACGTAACCCATCGACCGCCGCAGGGAGTCGACCGGCTGCCGCCGGATGTCCGCGCCGTCCAGGAAGATGCCGCCCTCGGTGGGCTCCACCATCCGGTTGATCATCCGCAGGGTCGTCGTCTTGCCGCAGCCGGAGGGCCCGACGAGGACGGTGATCGCGCGGTCCGGTATGTCGAGCGACAGCCGGTCGACCGCGACCGTGCCGTCGTCGTACCGCTTCGTGACTGCATCTATCCGTATCAAAACGCCGAACACCCTCCGGGTTTGACAGCTGTCCGCCCGCCCACGGCCCCGGTCCACGACACAGGGGCCGTTGCCGCGAGAGTCTAGACGGCGAACCGGCCTGTGGTCCGGCGGCAGTTGACGGGCGTGTCAGCCCTCAGCGGGGGTTGTCGGCGGACCTCGGCGGGGTGTCGGTGCCCGTCCGGACGTGCTCTCCCCGGGCGTCAGCTCTCCTCCGGCTCCAGCCGCAGCGAGATCGAGTTGATGCAGTACCGCTGGTCGGTCGGGGTCGGATAGCCCTCGCCCTCGAAGACATGGCCGAGGTGGGAGCCGCAGCGGGCGCAGCGCACCTCGGTGCGGACCATCCCGTGGGAGCGGTCCTCGATCAGCTCCACGGCGTCCGTGTCCTTCGGGTCGTAGAAGGACGGCCAGCCGCAGTGGGAGGCGAACTTGGTGGCCGAGGTGAACAGCTCGGCCCCGCAGGCGCGGCAGGAGTAGACGCCCTTGGTCGTGGTGTCCGTGTACTCACCGGTGAACGCGGGCTCGGTTCCGGCCTGGCGGAGCACCGCGTACTCCTTCGGGCTCAGCTCCGCGCGCCACTGCTCGTCCGGCTTCTCGATGTCGTACGACATGGGTTTCAGCCCCTTACTGCTGCGACAGGCGGTCCAGGATCAGCGGGCCCAGGTCGGTCACGTCGCCCGCGCCCATGGTGAGAACGAGATCACCGGGCTTCGCCATTCCCGCGATCACGGCGGGGATCTCCGCCTTGTCGTGCACCGCGGTGACCCCGGCGCCCGCGGCCCGCGCGGCCTCGATGATCAGCTCGCTGGTCACACCCGGGATCGGGTCCTCGCGGGCCGGGTAGATGTCCAGGACCACCGAGGCGTCGGCGAGCGCGAGGGCCTGGCCCATCTCCTTGCCCAGCTCCTGGGTGCGGGAGAACAGGTGCGGCTGGAAGACGACGAGGATCCGGGCGTCGCCGGCGGCGGACCGCATGGCCTCCAGGTCGGCGGTCATCTCGGTGGGGTGGTGGGCGTAGGAGTCGATCACCTGCACCCCGGCTGCCTCGCCCTTGAGCTGGAGGCGCCGCTTGACCCCCGTGTACGCGGCGAGCGCGGGCGCCAGCTCGGCGGCCGGGACGCCGAGCGCGGCACCGGCGGCGAGCGCGGCGACGGCGTTCAGGGCGTAGTGGCGGCCGGGCACGGAGACCGCGAAGGTCAGCTCCTCGCCGTCGATCACCACGGTGACCAGGCTCTTCAGGCCCTGCGGCACGATGGCGAGCACCCGGACGTCGGCATCCGCTGCCTCGCCGTACGTCACCGTCCTCACGGACCCGGCGAGGCGCCGGGTCAGTTCGCGCGCGCCCTCGTGGTCGGCGGAGATCACCAGGGTGCCGCCGGGCACGATCTTCCCGGCGAAGGTCTCGAAGGACTCGTAGATCTCGTCCATCGAGGCGTAGTTGGCGTGGTGGTCCAGCTCGACGTTGAGGATGATGGCGACCTCGGGCGCGTACTTGTGGAAGCTGCGGTCCGATTCGTCCGCCTCGGCGACGAAGATGTCGCCCTCGCCGTGCAGCGCGTTGGAGCCGGGCGCGTCCAGGTCGCCGCCGATGGCGTACGAAGGCTTCAGGCCCAGCTCGCCGAGCGAGACCGCCAGCATCGAGGTGGTGGTGGTCTTGCCGTGCGTACCGGCCACGGCGATCGGGCGCAGCCCCGTCATCAGGGCCGCCAGCGCGTCCGAACGGTGCACGACCGGGACGCCCAGCTCGGCGGCGCGGGCCAGCTCGGGGTTGTCCTGGCGGATCGCCGACGACACGACGACGCAGCTGGCGTCGTCCGCGAGGTGCTCGGCGGCGTGTCCGAGGTGCACGGTGACCCCGAGCGCCCGCAGCGCCTGCGCGGTCGCGGAGTCCTTGGCGTCGCTGCCTGCCACCTTCGCCCCGCGCTGGGCGAGGATCTTCGCGATCCCCGACATCCCGGCGCCGCCGATGCCGATGAAGTGCGGTCGGTCCATGGCGGCAGGAAGGCCGGGTGCCATGCGTTTCTCCCCAGAGACGGTACGAGCTTGAGCGGGTCCTAGCCTATGCGCTCGGCACCCGCCCCCGGTGAAGCCCCTACGCCTTGCTGTGGGAAAACAGCTTCAGCACCGGCACTCCCACCTTGTGCCGCGCCCGCGAGGCCCAGTCCCGGTGGAAGAACTCCTCCACGTAGTGCGGATCGGTGAGCACGATCACCTCGTCCGCCCCCACCTCCGCCACCATCGCCTTCAGCGCGTCCAGCGGATGGTCCTCCACCAGCCGCCCCTCCGCCACGCTCCCCGACGCCCGCAGTGCGGTCAGGGACACGTCCAGGGCCTGCCGGCCGACGCTGCGCGCGTCCTCGCCCTCCGGCGTCTCGTGCTCGCGCACCGCCTCGTCCAGCTCGCCGAGCGCGATGTCGTCGATGGCCCGCAGCAGGCGGTCGGCCTGGTCGCCGCGCGGCTGGAGGAGCACGTGGAAGGCGACCGGCTCGTCGCCGTGCAACGTGGTGACGAACTCGACGTCCGCGGACGTCAGCGCCTTCTCGATCATCAGAACGCTTGCGAACACCAAACGCCTCTTCTCCTCCGGGGGCCACGGCCAGGCCCTGCGGAAACCATCCTTCCCCATGCCTGCACGGGTACTGCGGGTTTAAGTGTGCCCGCCGAAAGGCAAGCGGAACGGCAGACTCCGCCGATTTCAGGGACGACGGTAACGACCGAACAGAAAACCGTCCTCCTCCAGGAGGGACACGAGCCCGAACCGGCGAGGCACGGACACCGACGGCCCCCCGGCGATGCGCTGCGCGTCCCCCGCGGTGAGCGTCGGCGACAGGGTCAGGCACAGCTCGTCCAGCACCTCGGCGGCGATCAGCTGGCCGAGCAGTCGGGGGCCGCCCTCGGTGAGCAGCCTGGTGTGCCCGAGCCCCGCGAGGGCGCGCACCGCACGCTCGGGTTCGACGCCCATGCCCTCCCCGGCGACGACCACCCGGGCGCCGGCCCGCTCGGCAGCGGCGACCCGCTCGGGCGCGGCCGCCGCCCCGGTCAGGACCAGGGTGGGCACGAGGGGCGAGGTGAACAGCGGCAGCGAGAAGTCCAGGTCGAGGCTCGCGGTGACGACCGCGATCGCCGGGGCGGGGCCCTGGCCGGCCGCCTTGCGCGCCGCGGCGAACTCCGCCCGCGCGCGGGCCGGCCGGTACCCCTCCTGCCGTACCGTTTCCGCGCCGACGACCACGACGTCCGCGAGCGCCCGCAGGGTGCCGAAGATCCGCATGTCGGTGGCGCTGGAGATGGGCTGGGAGTGACCGTCGTGCTGGGCGGCACCGTCGAGGGAGGACACCATGTTGCCGCGCAGCCAGGGCCCCCGCTCCGGGTAGGCGTAGGCGGCGGCCAGCTCCGCGAGGCTCCACTCGCGGTCGGCGGTCAGCCCGCCGAGGCCCCCGTCGCGCCCGGCGACCGGCTGCGCGAGGCCCTCGTCGCGGCCCGCGGTCACGGCGGCGTCCCCGCCCCCGGAGGCGTGGGCTGGTGTTTCGTAGGTCACAGGGAACAGGCGTCGCATGTCGTGCAGTGTGACACGGCGCTTAGCATGGGTAATCGTGTCGTCCTCCACCACCGCCCCCGGATCCAGCGCCCTGACCGAAGCGGGCCCCCTCTCCCTCTGCGAGCGCGAGCCGCACGTCCCCGCGGACCGGCTGGTCGCCGAGATGGTGCCGCCGCCGCGCTTCGACTCGGTGCGCTTCTCGACCTACATACCGGACCCGAACCAGCCCAGTCAGAGCGAGGCCGTGACGGTCCTGGAGGGCTTCGCGGCCGGGCTCGGCGGGGCGCACGCCTCCGGCGCGGGCCGGCGCGGCTTCCTCGGCTTCGGCCGCGCGAAGGCGCCGAGGACCCCGGCGGGCCCCCGCGGCGTCTACCTCGACGGCGGCTACGGCGTCGGCAAGACCCATCTCCTCGCCTCCCTGTGGCACGCCACCCCCGCCGAACCCTCCCGCAAGGCGTTCGGCACCTTCGTGGAGCTGACCAACCTGGTCGGCGCCCTCGGCTTCCAGCAGACCGCGCAGACCCTGTCCGAGCACCGGCTGCTGTGCATCGACGAGTTCGAGCTGGACGACCCGGGCGACACGGTGCTGGTCTCGACGCTGCTCGGCAAGCTGGTCGAGGCCGGCGTGGCGCTCGCCGCCACCTCCAACACGCTGCCCGGCAAGCTGGGCGAGGGCCGGTTCGCGGCCGCCGACTTCCTGCGCGAGATCCAGGGCCTGTCGGCCCACTTCCGCGCCCTGCGCATCGACGGCGAGGACTACCGCCACCGGGGCCTGCCCGAGGCGCCGGCGCCGTTCACGGACGAGCAGGTGACCAAGGCGGCGTACGCCACCGAGGGCGCCTCCCTGGACGACTTCCCGCATCTGCTGGAGCACCTGGCCAAGGTGCACCCGAGCCGGTACGGCGCGCTGACCGACGGCCTGAAGGCGGTCTGCCTCACCGATGTGCGCCCGGTGCCGGACCAGTCGACGGCGCTGCGCCTGGTGGTGCTCGCCGACCGGCTCTACGACCGCGAGGTCCCGGTCCTGGCGTCCGGACTGCCGTTCGACAGGCTGTTCAGCGAGGAGATGCTGAAGGGCGGCTACCGCAAGAAGTACTTCCGTGCGATATCCCGCCTCACCGCGCTCGCCCGGGACGCGAAGGGGCTCGTCGGCTCCTGACCGCAGGGGTCCCGCCCCGGGGCCCCTCACCAGGGCCGCCGACCGGGCGGCCCTTCCTCCCAACGGGTGAATCTCCTCCCATGGGAGGCTTTGCCACGCTAATGTCTTTCTTGACCTTCCGTTGACCAATGGTTGGCTCGCACGAGAGGCGTGGACCCCTATGCAGCCCCTCATCGACAACGCCCGTAACTTCGGACACCGCCCTGAGGAGTTCGCCCGGCTCGCCGAGGGCCAGTCTCCGCAGGTCCTGTTCATCACCTGCTCCGACTCCCGGGTCGTCCCGGCCCTGATCACCGGCGCCCGCCCCGGCGAGCTCTTCGAGCTGCGCACGGCGGGCAACATCGTGCCGCCGCACACCTCCGCCCACCCCACCAGCGAGGCGGCCACCATCGAGTACGCGGTGGAGGTGCTCGGCATCCGCGACATCGTGGTCTGCGGCCACTCGCACTGCGGCGCCGTCGGCGCACTGGTGCGCGGCGACGACCTGACCGCCGTACCGGCCGTGCGCGACTGGCTGGCGCACGCCGCGCCGCGTCCCTCCGGCGCGCCCGAGGACCCGGAGGTCGCCGAGGCCGTGCAGAGCCATGTGCTGGCCCAGTTGCTGCGACTGCGCTCGTACCCGTGCGTGGAGCGGGGACTCGCGCAGGGCCGCCTCGGGCTGCACGGCTGGTACTACGAGGTGCACACCGGCGCGGTGCGGGCCCACCGGGCCGACACCGACACCTTCGAGTCGCTCTGAACCGCTCCTCCGAGCCGCCCCCCGAGGCACCCCTCCGGGTAGGGGCAAAAGTGGCATATCGTTGCATGGACAGATGAAACGGGCCTCTGTGAGGAGGTCGTCATGGTCCAGGAGCTGGTGGGGGCGATCGTCGCGCTGTTCTGCGTCGCCCTCGTGTACACGGGGATGGCGGCCCGCGTGATCAAGCAGTACGAGCGCGGGGTGCTGTTCCGGCTCGGCCGGGTGGCCGGCGACGTGCGGCCGCCGGGGTTCACGCTGATCATTCCCTTCGTGGACCGGCTGGCCAAGGTCAACATGCAGATCGTCACGCTGCCGATCCCCGCCCAGGAGGGCATCACCCGTGACAACGTCACCGTGCGGGTGGACGCGGTCGTCTACTTCCGGGTGGTCGACGCGACGAGCGCGCTGGTGAAGGTCGAGGACTACAAGTTCGCCGTCTCGCAGATGGCGCAGACCTCGCTGCGGTCGATCATCGGCAAGAGCGACCTGGACGATCTGCTCTCCAACCGCGAGAAGCTCAACCAGGGCCTGGAGCTGATGATCGACAGTCCTGCCGTGGGCTGGGGCATCCAGGTCGACCGGGTCGAGATCAAGGACGTCTCGCTGCCCGACACGATGAAGCGGTCGATGGCCCGCCAGGCCGAGGCCGACCGGGAGCGCCGGGCCCGGATCATCAACGCCGACGCCGAGCTTCAGGCGTCCAAGAAGCTCGCCGAGGCCGCCCAGCAGATGTCCGGCACCCCGGCCGCGCTCCAACTGCGGCTGCTCCAGACGGTGATGGCGGTGTCGGCCGAGAAGAACTCCACGCTGGTCCTGCCGATCCCGGTGGAACTGCTGCACTTCCTGGAGCGGGGCAACCGGGGGGACGCACCGGCCGGCGACGCGCGCCCGGAGCGGGAGCGGGAGCGGGAACAGAAGCAGGACCAGGGCCCCGCGGAGATCGCCCCTCCGGAGGTCGCCCCTCCGGAGTTCGCCTCGAACGGCGACCGCGCGCCGGGCACGGACGTGGACGGCGCACCGGCCCCGGACCTGGAGATCGGCCGCCAGACCCTCGCGCCGAACCCGGGCGGAGGCCCCCGCGCGGACTGACGTGCCGGGCATGCGCGGGAGTGCGGCGATCGCGGCGGCCGTCCTGGCCGCCGCCACCGGCTGCGGAGGCGGCACCGGCAGGACGACCGGCGCCGCCTCCCCCCATGACCACGACGACCGTCTCCCCCGCGGCCACGACCGCCCCGCCCCCGCGGGATCACGGTGACGAGTGCGGCCTGTCCCGACGACGGCGCCGTCCCCCGCCGCTTCACCCGCGACGGCGAGGACGTATCGCCCCCGCTCGTCCCCTCCGGGGTGCCCGCGGGCACGGACTCCCTGGCCGTGGCGGACGCCCCGGATCGGCCAGTGGGTGAACGTGGCGCCCGGGGCG
Source organism: Streptomyces hygroscopicus subsp. hygroscopicus (assembly GCF_030269125.1). Classification (GTDB taxonomy): domain Bacteria; phylum Actinomycetota; class Actinomycetes; order Streptomycetales; family Streptomycetaceae; genus Streptomyces; species Streptomyces hygroscopicus_C. Next base: position 769,188 of record NZ_BSSM01000001.1, read on the forward strand.
TACGCACCGAGGGCCACAACGGCTTCGGCAGGTGACTACGGCGGCCCCTGCCCGCCGCGGCGACCGCCCGCACCGCCACGTCCCCACGGTCTGCGCCACCGACCGCCGCCCGCCCCTCTCCCCCGGCGCCTCCCCCACGACCTCCGACGCGCGCTGTCCGGCCACACCCTCGCCACGGGCACCGTGACGGGCCGATACGGTCACCGAGCGGACCCGGGCCGACGGCTCGGGCACCGGCCGACGCACCATCGAAGGACGGCTACCCGGAAGGACACCCGTGGCGAAGAAGGATCTACGGCGACTGCTGCGCCTCCCCCCGGGCGAAAGCGTCGACCTGTCGGCCCACGACCCGGCCGCCACCCCCGCCGCCCCGGGGGACAAGCACGCCTCGCTCGCCGACGCCGAGCGCATGGGCAGGGAGCTGGCAGGGCTCCAGGAGCGGCTGTGGGCGGCGAGCACCACGGGCGACCGGCGCAGGGTGCTGCTGGTGCTCCAGGGGATGGACACCAGCGGCAAGGGCGGCACGGTCAAGCATGTGATCGGCCACCTCAACCCCTCCGGCTGCCGTATCCACGCCTTCAAGGCACCCACCGGCGAGGAACTGCGCCACGACTTCCTGTGGCGGGTCCGCCGGGCGCTCCCCGAGCCCGGCGAGATCGGCATCTTCGACCGCTCGCACTACGAGGACGTCCTGGTCGCCCGTGTCCGGCACCTGGTCCCGCCCGCCGTGATCGGCAGCCGCTACGGCCGGATCAACGACTTCGAGCGCACCCTCGCCGAGGACGGCGTGACACTCGTCAAGTGCTTCCTCCACCTGTCCTACGACGAGCAGCGCCGTCGGCTGCTGCGTCGCCTGGACCGCCCCGACAAGCGCTGGAAGTTCGCCCCCTCGGACATCGACGAGCGCGCCCTGTGGCCGGCCTACCAGGAGGCCTACGAGCTGGCCCTCGAACACTGCGCCGCCCCGCCCTGGTACGTGATCCCGGCCGACCACAAGTGGTACCGGAACTGGGCCGTCGGCCGCCTCCTCCTGGAACACCTGCGCGAGCTGGACCCGCGCTACCCCGAGTCCCGCTTCGATCTGGCCGAGTGCCGGGAGCGGCTGCTGAAGGAGACGTGAGCCGGTCCCGGCCGGGGGTACCCGGCGGACATGCGCAAGGTCACCGAGTCGTACTGGCTGGGCACCGCCCCGGGTCCCGCCCACCCCGCCCTGGCCGAGGACACCGAGGCCGACGCGGCCGTCGTCGGCGCCGGGATGGCGGGGCTGAGCACCGCGTACGAACTGGCGCGGGCCGGGCTGCGGGTGGTGGTGCTGGAGGCCGGCCGGGTGGCGGCCGGGGTCACCGGTTACACCACCGCCAAGCTGACCGCCCAGCACACCCTCATCTACGACCGGCTGCGGCGCACCCGCGGACCCGAGGGGGCGCGGCTGTACGCCCGTTCGCAGACGGAGGCGATCGGCCACGCGGCGCGTCTGGTGGCCGAGCTGGGCATCGACTGCGAGTGGGAGGCCCGGGACGCGTACACCTACGTCCGCGACCGGGAGCGCGTGGACGAGGTGCGGGCGGAGGCGCGGGCCGCGCGGGAGGCGGGCCTGGACGCCTCGTTCACCACGGAGACCGGGCTGCCGTTCCCGGTCGCCGGCGCGGTGCGGGTGACCGGGCAGGCGCAGTACCACCCGGTGAAGTACCTGCGGGCGCTCACCGCCGACCTGCTCGCGCGCGGCGGCCGGGTGTACGAGGGGACGCGCGTCGTCGGCCTGGACGAGGGCGGCACCTCGGGACCGTGCCGGCTGACGACCGAGACGGGCCGCACCGTCATCGCCCGGGACGTCGTCGTCGCCACCCATTACCCGATCTTCGACCGCGCGCTGCTCTTCGCCCGGCTGCATCCGCGCCGCGAACTGGTCGTCGCCGGGCCGCTGGGCGAGGGCCCCGACCCGGAGGGCATGTACATCACGCCCGAGGAGAACACCCGCTCGGTGCGCACCGCGCCGTACGACGGCGGACGGCTGCTCGTCGTCACCGGGGAGCACTTCACCCCGGGCACGGGCGATCCGGGCGCCGGACTCGACGGGCTCGCCGCGTGGGCCGAGCAGCACTTCCCGGGGGTGCGGCTCGACCACGCCTGGGCCACGCAGGACAACGACGCCACCGACACCGTGCCGCTGGTCGGCCCGCTGCACCCGGCCGCCCGGCACGCGTACGTGGCCACGGGCTTCGGCGGCTGGGGGCTCAGCGGCGGCATCATGGCCGGACTGCTGCTGACCGCGCTGATCACCGGCCGGGACAGCCCCTGGCGGGAGCTGTACGACCCCCGGCGCGTGAAGTCGGTGGTGCGCGAGGCGTCCGCACTGCTGAAGACGCAGGCGGAGGTGGCCCGGCACTTCGTCGGCGACCGGCTGAAGCCGCCGGCCGACCTCGACGCCCTGGAACCGGGCGACGGCGCGCTGGTGAAGGCCGGGGAGCAACGGCTCGCCGTACACCGCGACGACGCGGGCGCACTGCACGCCGTGTCGGCCCGCTGCACCCACCTGGGATGCCTGGTCGCCTTCAACCGTGCCGAACGCGCCTGGGAGTGCCCCTGCCACGGCTCCCGCTTCGACGTCGACGGCCGCGTCCTCCAGGGACCCGCGGTCCGGCCGTTGGAGCAACGGGACGTCGAGTCCACCCCGAGCGTGCCCCCGGACGACGCCGAGCAGGACGTCGAGTGAGGGTGGGGCGGGCGCCGGGGCGATCCCCGTACCGCCCGGCCCGGCCGCCGCGCGGGTGACCGTATCGTCGCGCCACGGGACATATCTCCATACAAAAGATCAATCAGCTCTACGTTCGTAGGGTGATCCCACTCGCACGCCGTATCACCGCCGTCTGTGCCCTGGGCGCGGCTCTCGCCGCCTGCGGGACCACGGACCCCGCGCGCAGCACCCGTCCGGCCCCGGCCAAGTCCCCCGTCACCGCCTCCCCTTCCCCCACCCGCCCGCCCGTGCTCGCCCCGGGCCCCGGCGGCCTCACCCCGGTCTTCGAGCACGGCCCGCGCGATCGGGGCAAGACCGTGGCGTTCACCTTCGACGCCGACATGACCGCGGACGAGGGCCCGCGCGCCGCCGCCGGCGAGCACTTCGACAACCCCGGGCTGATCGGCGCCCTGCACACGCTGAAGGTGCCCGCGACGATCTTCATGACCGGCCGCTGGGCCGAGCAGTACCCGGACGAGGCGCGCAGCCTCGGGGGCGACCCGCAGTTCGAGGTCGCCAACCACTCCTACAGCCACTACGCGTTCACCCCGAGCTGCTACGGCCTGCCGACCGTCGACACCGCCCACATGCGCTCGGACGTCGAGCGGGCGTACACCGCCTTCCGCAAGGCGGGCCTGCGCAACGCGCTGCCGTACTTCCGCTTCCCCGGCGGCTGTTACGACCAGCAGTCGCTGCGCGCGCTCAGCGGGCTCGGGATGACCGCGATCCAGTGGGACGTGGTGAGCGGGGACGCGTTCGCGACGGACGCCGACGCGGTGGCCAGGCAGGTGCTGGACGGGGTGCGGCCCGGCTCGGTGGTCGTCATGCACTGCACCCGCAGCGCCGCCCCCACCACCGAGCAGGTCGTGCGCACCGTCGTACCGGAACTGCGCAAGCGCGGCTACACGTTCGTGAAGGTCTCCCAGCTGATCGGCGAGAGCCGGGGCCACCGCTGACGTTCACGGCGTTCTGCGGGCGGTGAGCGCGCAGGCCGCGGCGAAGGCCGCGGCGGCGAGCAGGGCCGCCCCGCCCAGCGGCAGCAGCGGGACCGGCACCCGGCCGGACCGCGAACCGGTGACCAGGCCGCTGACCGCGGCCTGCGCCGGGGAACCCGCGAGCACCGTCGCCAGCAGCGCGCCCAGCAGCATCGCGGGCACCGCGCGGCCGGGGGTGCGCAGCAGCGGCCAGTGCGTGAGCGCGCCGACGGCCGCGCCGAGCAGCGCGCAGGTGAGCACGGCGGACAACCCGGCCGCGCCGGCGTCCGGGCGCGGCACCCGGACCCGGGCGCCGTTGCTCGCCGGGTCGCTGATCAGGGTGACGACGAGGGTCGCCGCCGTACCGAGGACGGCCGCCGCGATCAACGCCGTCAGCAGACAGGCCAGGTGTGCCCGGCCGGGCCCGTGCGGCGCGGCCACGACGGCGCGGGCGGCGGGCGGTTCGCCGGTGACGCAGATCCGCACGAGCCAGGCGGCGACCGGCAGCAGCCCGGCGGCCGTGTACCCGAGCGAGTCCAGCACCGGCTGACCGCTCTGCACCCCCACCCCGAGGAAGGCGGCGTACAGGATCACCGGCGCCAGCCAGCGCTGGGAGCGCAGCAGCAGTTCGGCGTGGTAACGCAGGAGTGCGGTCATGCCCGGCTCCCGGGGTCGAGGGGTGGTACGACGCTGACGACGTGCCACGGCGGGTCGGCCGCGAGCAGGGTGCGCAGCAGGATGTCGGAGCGGGCGGCGGGGACGGTCAGCCGGTGGCGTCCGGGGCCGGTCTCCTCGGCGGCGGCGACGAGCCGCGCCGCCTCGGGCGGTACCGGCCCGCCGCCGTGCACGACCACGACCGCGAGCGGCCCGACGACCGGACCGCCGCCGTCCGTACGGGGCCGGAGCCCGCCGTCGTCCACGGTGTACGTCGCGTCCGGCGCCCCCGCCAGCCGTCGCGGGTCGTGGTCCACGAAGACGACGGCGCCGCCCGCGGCGGTCCGCTCGGCGACCGCGCGTTCCAGTTCGTCCCGCGCGTCCGCGTCCAGGCCGGTCCACGCCTCGTCCAGGACGAGCAGTTCGGGGTCGGCGAGCAGGGCCTGGGCGACGGCGATCTTCTGACTGCTGCCCTTGGACAGCCGGGCCATCGGCGTACCGGCGTACGCGGCCGCGCCGAACCGCTCCAGCCAGGTCCCGGCGGCGCGGGCGGCGGACGCGCGGGACAGGCCGTGGACGGTGCCGAGCCGGGTCAGGTAGCCGGCGGCCGTGAAGGGCAGCGCGGACGGGAACCGCTCCGGCACGTACGCCGTGCGGGGCCGGCCGGTGATCCGGCCCTCGGTCGGCGCGTCGAGCCGGGCGAGCAGGCGCAGCAGGGTCGACTTGCCGGTGCCGTTCGCTCCCTCGACACGGGTCAGGGTCCCTGGGGCGATGGCGAGGTCGACGCCTCGTAACACCCAGGGGCCGCGGACGCCGTAGCGGCGGCCCACGGCGGTCAGGCGCAGGTCACGGTGCATGGGGCCATTCTGGTGCAGCGCACCGGCCGCGCGGGGCCGGTCCCCGCGACGCGGGACGCGCGTTGATCGCCGGGCGGACGGCTTCGTAGGGTGGCCTGTCGTGAGCGATTCTCCGATCCCCGCCGAGAACCCCCGCGACGAGGCCCCGCAGTTCGTGCTGCCCCTCGTCGTCCGTATCGAGCGCGACGCGCCGCCCGCCCGTACCGACGCGCTGGAGACGTCCGCGCGGGCAGTCCTGACACTGCTCGGCGACGAGCGGGCGCTCGGCGACGGCGAGTGGGCCGAGGCGGTGCGGAACTGGGAGGACGCCCGGATCCGCAAGGTGGTCCGGCGGGCCCGGGGCGCGGAGTGGCGGCGCGCCGGGACGCTGCCCGGCATCACGGTGACCGGCAAGTCCGCGCAGGTACGGGTCTTCCCGCCGATCCCCCTGGACGGCTGGCCCAAGGACCTGGCCAGGCTCCAGGTCTCCGGCACCGAGCTCGACGACCCCGAGCCGCCCCTCGACGCCGACCGTGCCGAGCCCGTGCTGTGGCTCAACCCGGAGCTGGCGATGTCCGCCGGCAAGACCATGGCCCAGACCGGGCACGGCGCCCAACTGGCCTGGTGGGCCCTGTCCGAGGAGTCCCGCGCCGCCTGGCGGGACGCCGGCTACCCCCTCTCCGTCCGCACCGCCGGCCCCGCCCAGTGGACCCGGCTCACCCACAGCGGCCTGCCGTTGGTCCGGGACGCTGGTTTCACGGAGATCGCGCCGGGTTCCTGCACGGTGGTCGCGGACCATCCGGCGCTGCGCCGGAGCGGCCCGCTCGGCTAGGTTCTGCCCGGCGGTCCACCGGTGGAGCCGTGATCGGACCGCCGCGGCGGCGCGGACGCCGCGGACGACGCGGGCGGGCAGGAGGCCGCGTTCCGCCGCCCGTCCGCGCCGCTCCCGGGCCGGGCGGCTTCCCGGTACGGTGCGCGGCCGATGAGCCGCTCCGCCCGGCCGGCCCCGCCGGCCGGCGCGTGCCGCAGTGCGACATCTTCTTGTCTTCTGTGTAACGGCGGTGTGTCCGGCTGCCCGCGGGATCCGGCCGGCCCCCGCCGGCTCGGGCATCCGGGGTTCCGCAACTTCCCTCCGCCGAAGCGAACTTGAGGGGCATCGCCGTCCCGCGACGTGACCGCGGGCCTCGGGCGCACCCGTTCCTGGAGCCGATGCCCGAGAGCCGCCCCGCGAAAGTCGCCGCTAGCGGAGTCACGAACCCAGGTGTTTACTGAGGCATCCCAATCGGCCTATTCCAGTAGACGTCTGGAAGGTGCTTCAGCATGCCATCGACCTCAGGACCGGCTTCCTCCGGCCGGCGCACCCTACTCAAGACCGTTCTCGCCGGGGCGAGCGTGCTGTCGGCCTCGGCGCTCCTGGAGGCGTGCGGGGCCCAGCCGTCCGGGAAGGCGTCCGCCGGCGCGGCCGCGACCGCCGGCGCGGACACCGGCAAGCAGATCGCCCTCCTGCGCGTGGCCCTGCCCGGCTCGCTCTCCAACCTGTATCCGGGCCAGGAGTCCGGCATCCTCAACTACATCGTGGCCGGCATCTGCATGGAGGGCCTGTTCGGCGTCGATCCGTCGGGGCAGCTCGTGCCCGGCCTGGCGACCAAGGTCCGCAAGGCAGGCGCCAAGCGGTACGTCTACACGATCCGGTCGGACGCGAGGTTCCAGGACGGCAGCTCGGTCACCGTGGCGGACATCCTCTACTCCATCGAGCGGGCCCGGGACACCGCGACCTCCCCGAGCACCGCCGCCTACTGGGCGGACCTCGACACCGCCGAGCAGACCGGCGACCACGAGATCACCCTCACCAGCAAGAGCGGCGACGAGTCCTTCGTCTGGCTCCCCTCCAACGCCGACGCCCTGTGGATCCTCCCCAAGAGCACCTGGCGGAAGGCCGGGGGCAGGATCGGCACGGCCTCCGCGCTGCCGCTGGGCTCCGGCCCGTACAAGGTCACCGACTTCGCCCCCGACTCGCACGTGGAGTTGGAGCGGGTGGACACCTGGTGGGGCACCGCCCCGAAGGCCGCCAGGATCCGGTTCGACTTCATCCCCGACGACAACACCCGGCTACTGGCCTGGAAGGCCGGCAAGGCGGACCTCGCGCTCAACGTACCGCCGGCCGCCTTCCGCCAGTGGGAGAGCGCCCCGCGCACCCGGGTCGTCTACAGCCCGGACCGCTCCTACGTCGGACTGACCTTCAACACCACCGTCAAACCGTTCGACGACGCGCACGTGCGCAAGGCCATCGCCCACGCCGTCGACCGGCAGGCGATCGTCCGGGACATCCTGCGCGGCCACGGGGCGGTCGCCACCGCGCTGTCCACCCCCGAGCAGTTCGGCGGCCTGTGGAGCTCCGCCGAGGCCACCCGGCGGCTGGCGGCGGTCCCGCAGTACGACTACAGCCTGGACGAGGCCCGGCGGGAACTGGCCGAGTCCTCCGTGCCCAAGGGCTTCACCACGAGCATCTCCTACCCCGACACCGGCCCGCAGCTGGGCACGGCCGCGCTGGCGCTGGCCGCCGACCTGAAGAAGATCGGCATCACCCTGCACGTCGAGGAACTCCCCATCGAGCAGTGGCTCTCCCGGCTCGGCACCCACCCGGGCCTCGGCTACATGTGGTACTTCAACACCACCGGCGACCCCGGTGAGCTGGCCTCCTGGCTGCTCGGCGCGGACAACCCCGCCCGGTACGCCAACCGCCGGGTCACCGCCCTGCTCACCGAAGCCGGAACCGAGGCGGACCCGGCGAAGCGCGCCGAGCTGCTGATCCAGGCGCAGAGCGCCCAGGCCGCCGACGTCGCCTACGCGCCGTTGTGGTGGGGCCAGTCCGCCGTCGCGCTGACCGACGCGGTGGGGCTGAAGGACTACACCTCCTACACCCTGCTGGGTGAGTGGCCGAGCCGGGTGTACGCGGCGAGATGACCCGGCAGATCCTCGTCTTCCTCGTCCGCCGCCTGGGCATGACGGTGCTGCTGCTGCTCGCGCTGTCGCTGCTGGTGTACGGGCTGATGTTCCTTGCGCCCGGGGACATCGCCCGCAATCTGCTGGGCACGAGGAACGCCACACCGCAGGCGCTCGACCAGGTCCGGGCGCAGTACCACCTGGACAAGCCCTTCCTGTGGCAGTACACGCACTGGCTGTCGCACGCGCTCACCGGTGACTTCGGCACCTCCATCCGCACCGGTGCGCCGGTCGGCCGGATGATGCGCGAGCGCCTGGGTCTGACGGCGGCGGTCTCCGGTCTCGCCTTCCTGCTGTCGGTGCTGGCCGCGGTCCCCGCCGGGGTGGTCGCGGCGCTGCACCGCGGTGAATGGCTGGACCGGGCGCTGGTGGGCTGGTCCGTGGTCGGGATCAGCGCCCCCGGGTTCGCGGTGGGCCTGATCCTGCTGTACGTGTTCGCGGTGGGCCTGGGCTGGTTCCCGGTCTACGGGACCGGCTCCGGGTTCCTCGACAGCCTGTGGCACCTGGTCCTGCCCGCGGTCACCCTCGCCCTGGGCCTCGGAGCCTTCGTGGTGAAGCTGACCCGGGCGGCGGTGGCCCGCGAGCTGGACGAGGACTACGTGGTCTTCGCCCGCAGCCGGGGCCTGGGACGCGCCAGGGTGCTGGGGATCGTGCTGCGCAACGCCGCCGTCCCCGTCCTCACGAGCCTCGCGCTGATGGTCGGCTACCTGTTCGGCGGCACCCTGCTGGCCGAGGTGACCTTCGCGCTGCCCGGCCTGGGCGCGCTCCTGGAGCAGTCGGTCCTGTTCAAGGACTTCCCGGTGGTGCAGGCACTGACCGTGGTGGTGGCCGTGTTGATCTCGCTGACCGCGCTGCTGGCCGACCTCGCCTATCTGACGGTCGACCCGCGCATACGCAACCGGATGGCGCGGTGAGGAGAACAATGAGGACGACAAGAAGCCGAGGGCCGCTGGCCCCCGCCCTCTCGGCCCTGCTGCTGGTGGCCGCCGCGCTGTGCGCGGCGGCGGGCACCCTGATCGCCCCGCACGCACTGGACCAGAACCTCTACACCGGTGTGGTGGGCGCCGGGGTGGACGGCCATCTCCTCGGCACCGACCAGCTGGGGCGCGACATCCTGCAACTGTCGGTCGCCGGGGCGCGCTCGGCGCTGGTCGGCCCGGTGCTGGTGGCCTGCGGCTCCATGCTGCTCGGCGCCTGGCTCGGCATGATCGCCGGCTACCACGGCGGAGTGCTGGACGCGCTCGTCGGCCGCTACACCGATCTGGTGCTGGCGCTCCCCGCGGTACTGCTCGCCGTGGTGGTGGCCGGGCTGCTGGGCGGCGGCTACTGGGTCACCGTCGCCGTTCTGACGGTGCTGTTCTCACCCTCGGACGTCCGCCTGGTCAGAGCCGCCGTACTGGAGCAGACCACCCGCCCGTACATCGACTCGGCTCGGCTGCTGGGCATCAGGCCCGGACGGATCATGATCCGGCACATCCTGCCCAACATCGTGCCCACCGTCGTCGCCAACGTGCTGCTCAACGTGGCCTTCGCCCTGGTCGCGCTGTCCTCGCTGTCCTACCTCGGACTCGGTGCGCCCCCGGGCGCGCCGGACTGGGGAAGACAACTGGCCGACGGCCGTGACCTGCTCGGCGACAACCCGCTCGCCTCGATCGTCCCGGGAGTACTCATCATCCTCACCGCGACCGCCGTCAACCTGCTCGGCGACTGGGTCTTCGAGCGTCTGGACCGTACGGTGGCGGTCCGATGAACGCGCCGCTGCTGCGCGTCCGCGGTCTGCGGGTCACCGGCCCGCAGGGCACCATCGTCACCGACGTGGACCTCAGCCTGGAACACGGCGGCACGCTGGGCGTCGTCGGCGAGTCCGGCTCCGGGAAGTCGCTCGCCGTGAAGGCGCTCAGCGGCCTGCTGCCGCGCGGCCTGCACGCCACCGGCGAGATCGAACTGGACGGCGAACCGCTGGACCCCGACGGCTCGGCGCCGCAGTGGAGGCGGATCCGCGGCTCCCGGATCGTCACCCTGCCGCAGGATCCGTTCACCTCCCTCTCGCCGCTCCACCGCTGTGGAACACAGATCGGCTGGGCGGTGGCCGACCGGCACCGCCGCGCCCAGCGGGTGGCCGAACTGCTGGCCGAGGTCGGGCTGCCCGCCGAGGTGGCCCGCCGCCACCCCTTCGAACTCTCCGGAGGAATGCGCCAGCGGGTGGCCATCGCCGCCGCCCTCGCGGGCGACCCCCAGCTGCTCATCGCCGACGAGCCGACCACGGCCCTGGACGTGAGCACCCAGGCCGAGGTGCTGGACCTGATCGCCCGGTTGCAGCGCGTCCGGCGGATGGGCGTCGTCCTCATCACCCATGACCTCGCCGTGGCCCGCAGCCGCGCCGACCAGATCATGGTCATGTACGCCGGGCGCGTGCTGGAGAGAGGTCCGGGCAGCGAGGTCCTGGAGCGGCCCGCACACCCCTATACGGCACGGCTGGCCGCCTGCGACCCGCCGCTGGACGTGCGGCTGGCGTCGCTGCCGGCCATCCCCGGATCGGTGCCGCCACCGCACACCGTGGGCGTCGAGTGCTCCTTCGCGGCGCGCTGCGCCCTGACCGTCGACGCCTGCCGCACCACCGTGCCCCGGGCGGTCGAGGTGCGCCCCGGCCATCTGGCGGCCTGCCTGCGGATCGGACAGGCCGACCCGCGGCCGCCGGTCGCCGAGGCACCCGAGCACGGCGGTGCGCGGGAGGGGGCCGCCCCGGCACTGACCGTCCGCGGTCTCGCGAAGCGCTTCCGGGGCGCCCCGCACCCGGCGCTGGACGGGGTCGACCTGACGGTACGCCAGGGCGAGGCGGTCGCCGTGGTCGGCGAATCAGGCTCCGGCAAGACCACGCTGGCGCGCTGCATCGTGGGCCTGGAGCGGCCCGACGAGGGCACCGTCGAGATTCCCGGCCTCCCGGCCGGACCCCAGCGGATACAGATCGTGTTCCAGGATCCGTACTCCGCGCTCAACCCCGGCCTCACCATCGGTGCCTGCCTGCGTGAGGCGCTGGCCGTCGCCGGGCGGCCGGCCTCGGATGTGGCCGGACTGCTCGCCCTCGTCGGGCTGCCCGCCGACCACGCCCGCCGCCGGCCCCGCGCGCTGTCCGGCGGGGAACGGCAGCGGGTGGCCATCGCACGGGCACTCGCCCCGCGCCCCAAGGTCCTGATCTGCGACGAGTCGGTGTCCGCGCTGGACGTCTCGGTGCAGGCCGGGGTGCTCAACCTGCTGTCCAGGCTGCGCCGCGAACTGGGGCTGTCCCTGGTCTTCATCACCCACGACCTGGCCGTGGCCCGGCAGGTCGGGGACCGGGTGCACGTCATGTACCGGGGGCGTGTGGTGGAGAGCGGTCCGGCGCACACCGTGCTGTCCGCCCCCACCCATCCGTACACCCGGCGCCTGCTGGCCTGTCGGCCCGCCGCCCGTTAGCCGCGGCGGGAGCCGGGCCACGCCCGGCACCCCGAGCGAGAAAGAGGAAGAACCCGTGTCTGTGCACGTCGACGTACTACCGGTGACCGGCGATGTGGCCGACGTCGCCGACGGGCTCGGCGCCCTGCCCGAGGAACTGCTGCGGCGCTGGAGCCGGCGCGGCGGTGTCCAGGTCGCCACCCTGGCCACCGCCAGGGTCGACGGCGAACTGGTGGGAGCCGCCTTCGAGGTACACCGCCCGCTGACCGCGTACCGGAAGATCGTCGACGTCTGGGCGCCGGAACCCCCCACCGAGCGGCTGCTGGTCGAGACCCTGGAGCAGCGGGCCTGGCGCGAGGGGGCCGTCGTGGTCAAGCGCGAGTTCCGTGCCCGGGACGACGCCTGGCGGCGCTCGCTGGACTACGGCTGGGCGGAGGCGCCGGCCCCCCGCTGGGCCGGACCGGTGGCCGGACCGCACCAGCCCGGAACCGTCTTCGGCCAGGTGCGCCACCGCGGCGGAGCACCCCGCCGGACGGTGCCCTACATGCGGCAGACCACCGACTTCACCTGCGGGCCGGTGGCACTGCAGATGGGCCTGTCCGCGCTCGGGCTGCTCGCGCGGCCCACCCGGGAGGACGAGCTGCGGCTGTGGCGCCGGGCCACCACCGCCGGCGGCTGCGACCCGCTGGGCCTCGCCCTGGCGGCGGCCGACCGCGGCGCGGTCCCCCAGGTGCTGTTGTCCACCGAACGGCCCGTCCTGCTCGAACTGTGCCGCGACGACGAGGACCGGGATCTGCACGCCTTCGTCCAGCGGGGCTTCCGCGCGGAGGCCGCCGAGCGCGGCCTGAGCGTGCGCACCGAGACCTTCGACCTGGACACCCTGCGCGCGGCACTCGCCGACGGCGCCCTCGCGCTGGTCCTGGTCGAGCAGTTCGGCATGCACGACGAGAGCTGTCCGCACTGGATCGTGGTGCACGACGTGGACGGGGACACCTTCTACGCCAACGATCCGTGGACCGACGCGCACCTGGGCGAGACCTACCTGGACGCGCACGACCTCCCGCTGCCCGCGGCGACCCTGGACCGGCTGGCCTGGTACGGAAAGCCCAGCTACCGGGGCCTGCTGCTGCTGCGCGGCGAGGGCTTGGGCCACTGAGGCGCGGGGCACCGGCACCGGGCGGCCCTCATGCGTCCGGTGTCCGCCCGGCGGCCGTCACTCCGAAGGCATCGACAGCACGGTGACCAGCCGCACCGGCCGCCCGCCCGCGACGTACCGGTGCTCGGCCTCGCCGGAGAAACGCACCGCCTCACCCGTCCGCAGCGGCACCGACCACTGCCCGACCTCCAGCGTCACCTGCCCGGACACCACATAGGTGAACTCGTCGGACCCGCGGCCGTGCGGGGCGCTCTCGTGGGAGTGCCGGGCGGCCACGGTGGCCTCGTAGAACTCCACACGACGCCGGTCCGGGCTGGAGAACAGGGTGCGGGTACCGGCCTCCACGACATGGGCCGGCAGCACCTGCGGCTCGTAGAGCGGGGTCCGGATCAGCTCGGCGAGATCCAGGCCGAGGGCGGCGCCGACCGCCAGGAGCACCTCCAGGGTGGGGTTGGCGACCCCCCGCTCCAGCTGCGACAGCAGGGCCTTGCTGACACCCGCGCGGTCGGCGAGGTCGCGAAGACTCAGTTCCTGGGCATGCCGGGCGTATCGCAGATTCGCGGCAATCGCCGAGCGCAGCCGCTCCGTTGCGTCGTTCATCCCCGGGAACCCTACATGGCCCCGGGCACGGCCCGGCCCCGGCCGGCGGACACCTCCGCGGGACCGCGGCGGCGGCGGATCCCGACGCCGTGCACCGCGGCGTGCCTCCCGGGCGGGCACCGCGCCGGGTGCGGTCCCCGGCCGCCGCGCTCGGGGCCGGTCACCGCCGAGTCCCGCTGCGCGCGCCGTACGGCGGGGGGACGCGCGGCCGCTCCCGAGCGGCGGCGGGTCGTCACGCCCGGCGTGCGGGCCGGTCGGTCCGTCCGGGCGCCGGGCTCCCCGCCCCCTCCTTCGACGACCACCGCGGACGATGCCGACGGCCGGCCCGAGGAGGCGGGCGCGGCCGACTCGTCGGAGATCCGCTTGCGCCGGGCCGAACCTCAAATGTTGCTCTGAAGGCGGCCGGAGGGGATTCGGGACGGGCCGGCGGGGTCATGTACGACGCGGGCGCCGGGGGCGCGGAGGGGGACGGTCATGCGGAGACTGGGAACGGGGATCGGCTGGCGGCCGGAGATCGCTGACGCGGTGGAGCGCATGCCCGGCATCGAGTGGGTGGAGGTGGTGGCGGAGAACGTCTGTCCGGGCCATCTCCCCGAGTCGCTGGGCCGGTTGCGGGAGCGTGGGGTCACCGTGGTGCCGCACGGGGTCTCCCTCGGACTCGGCGGCGCGGAACGCCCCGACGCCGGGCGGCTCGCGGCGCTCGCCGAGCGTGTGGAGGCGCTCGGATCGCCGCTGGTCACCGAGCACATCGCGTTCGTGCGGGCGGGTGGCGCGCTCACCGCCTCGCCGCGGCTGGAGGCGGGGCATCTGCTGCCCGTGCCGCGTACCCGGGACGCGCTGGACGTGCTGTGCGAGAACGTGCGCATCGCGCAGGACGCGCTGCCGGTGCCGCTCGCCGTGGAGAACATCGCCGCGCTGTTCTCCTGGCCGGGTGAGGAGCTGACCGAGGGGCAGTTCCTGTACGAGCTGGCCGAGCGGACCGGCGTACGGCTTCTCGTCGACGTGGCCAACCTGCACACCAACCACGTCAACCGGGGGGAGGATCCGGCCCGAGCGCTGGGCGAGCTGCCCCTGGAGGCGATCGCCTACGTCCATGTCGCGGGCGGTGTCGAGCGGGACGGCGTGTGGCACGACAGCCACGCGCATCCCGTGCCGGACGCGGTGCTCGGCATCCTGGCCGACCTCGTCGCGCGGGTGGCCCCGCCCGGGGTCCTGCTGGAGCGCGACGAGAACTTCCCCGAACCGCGCGAGCTGGAGCGGGAGTTGGCGCGGATCAGAAAGGTGGTGGAGGGCGGGGGCCGGGTGGACTCGGCCGCGCGGCCCGGTCCGTCGGCGCGCGCGGGGGACGCGGATGCCGGGGAGGCGCGTCAGCGGCTCGGGGTCGCACAGGCCGCCGTCCTGTCCTCGCTGGTGGCCGGGACACCGTTGCCCGAGGGGTTCGACCGGGCGCGGATGGGGGTGCAGGCGCGGGCACTCGCCTCGAAGCGCGCGGATGTGGTGGCGAAGGTGGCGCCCGAACTGCCGGTGATGCTGGGGGCGTCGTACCGGGAGGCGTTCGCGGAGTACGCGCGCGAGCGGCCGATGCGCGGGGGATACCGGTGGGACGCGCTCGACTTCGCGGGGTTCCTGATGGAGGGGGAGCGGGCCGGGGTGCCGCGGCGGGAGCTGCGGGAGTGGTGGCTGGACCGGTCGGGACCGGCACCGAGGGGACGGATGGCACGGGCGGCACACAGAGCGCTGTCGCGACGGACCCGAACCACGACACCCCCACACCCGGCAACGGACCCGAACCGGCGGCAACCACGGCAGTGGTGACCACACCGGTCAGGACCGGCACCGAGGGGACGGATGGCACGAGCGGCACACAGAGCACTGTCGCGCCGGACCCGAACCACGACACCCCCACACCCGGCAACAGACCCGAACCGGCGGGACCCGCTCCGCATGTGAAAAGACCTGGCGTCCACCCGCGCCCCTGACGTACAAAGCACCTCATGCTCTGGCTCCTCCTCCTGCTCCCCGCCTGGGTGTTCGCCGGTACGGCCTGCACTCGGCTCTGCCTGGCGGCGGTCCGCGCCGCGGCGACGGACACGGGCACGGACCGCGGAGCGGGGGGCGCGGAACGCGATCTGACGCTGTACGAGGCGGCGTTCCTGTCCGGAGGGCCCACCCGCGTCGCCGACGTCACCCTCCTCTCCATGGCCCGCCAGCGACGCCTGCTCCTCGCCCACACCGGCTGGGCCACCGTCGTCGACCCGCACGGCCGGGACGACATCGAGCGGTCCGTCATAGGAGCGATCGGCCCCGAGGGCCAGTCGAGGATCGCGCCGGTGCGCACCCGCGCGGCCCGCGCCGACGCCGTGCGCCGCCTCGCCGACCGCCTCGTGCGGACCGGCCTCGCCGTCCCCGACACCGCGGGCCCCACCATCGGCGCGGCGGTACGCCAGGTGCGGACCGCCGCGCTCGCCGTGGCGGTCCTCGCCGTCACCGCGCTGCTGCTGCCCGCGCAGGCCGACACCTCGCGGCTCATGGTGGGCCTGTGGTTCCTCCTGCCGTTCACGCTGTCGCTGAGCTGCCTGGCCATCGCGCGGTTCGAGGTGCACCCGTACTCGCCCTGGGCCTCCCCCGCCGGGCAGCGGCTCCTGGGCGCGCTGCTGCGGCAGCGCGGCGGCGCGGAGCGGCCGTTCCTCGTGTCCGTCGCACTGCGCGGCATCCGCGCCATCGGCGAACCGGAGCTGCGCGCCGCCTTCGCGCACCGCGACGCGCCGCGCGGGGAGTAGGGGCGCGTCGGGGCACGGCCGGCCGACACCGGCCGGGCGGTGCTTGCCTTCCCCCACGACGGACCGAAACATCCCTGGTGTCCACCGCGGGAACGAAGGGATGCCGGATGAAAGCCGTCGCCCTCCACTCGGCCGCCGCCTCCTTGCTGCTGACCACCCTGGCCACCGCTCCGGCCGGGGGTACCGCGCGAGATGTCTCCGGCGCCGCCGAGCCGCGCGGCACCACCGTGGCCGCCCTCCGGGCCGGCGCGACCGGAATCCACTACGGCGCCTGCGACCCGGCCGACGTGCCGCCCGTCCCGCACTCCCCCGCCGGCCTGCGCTGCGGCACCGTGTCCGTCCCGCTCGACTACGCCCGCCCCGACGGCGAGCGGATCCGGCTGACCGTCAGCCGCACCCCCGCCACCGGCCGGGACGGCGAGCGCGCGGTCCCCCGGCAGGGCGCCCTCGTCTACGACCCGGGCGGCCCCGGCGCCTCCGGCATGTACTTCGCGCTGGCCGGCACGCTGCCCGTCTGGCAGCACGTCGCCGCCGCGTACGACCTCGTCGGCCACGCCCCGCGCTCGGGACCCGGGCTGCGTTTCTTCACCTCCCTGAACAACGCGCGGGACCTGGAGGTGCTGCGGGCCGCGCTGGGCGAGGACCGGCTGACGTTCATGGGCGCGTCGTACGGCACCTACTACGGCTCCCTGTACGCGGCGATGTTCCCCTCCCACGTCCGCCGGATGGTGCTGGACGCGGCGGTGGACCCGGACCCGGCCAAGGTCTGGTACCGCGGCAACCTCGACCAGCCGGCCGCGTTCGAGAGGCGCTGGGCGGACGTGCGGGACTGGATCGCGCGGCACGACGACGTCTACGGGCTCGGCGACACGCCGAAGAAGGTGCAGGCGGTTACGACACGGCGGCCGCGCGGCTCGCCCGGAGGCCGGCGGGCGGGAAGGTCGGGCCCGGCCAGTTGCAGAACGTGTTCCTGACGGCCGGGTACGACGACGACTACTGGCCGAGCCGGGCCGCCGCCCTCTCCGCCTATCTGCGCGGCGACCCCGAGCCGCTGGTCGCGCTGGCCTCACCGCGAGCCGGGTCGGCCGCGGCGGCGGAGAACGGCGCCGCGGTGTACACGGCCGTCGAGTGCAACGACGCGCCCTGGCCCAGGGACTGGGCGGTGTGGGACCGGGACGACACCCGGCTGGCCCGCGTCGCGCCCTTCGAGACCTGGGACAACGCGTGGATGAACCTGCCGTGCGCGTACTGGCCCGCGCCCCGGCAACGGCCGCAGGACGTGCGCACCGCCCCCGGCGCGCTGCCCGCCGGTGCTGATCCTCGCGGCCGAGCGGGACGCGGCGGCGCCGTACCCGGGGGCCCCGGAGATGAACCGGCGGCCGGCCGGCTCGCTGCTGGTGACCGAGCGGGGCGCGAGCACGCACGGTATCGGGTGGCGGCCCCAACGGCTGCGTGAACAGCTGTACGAACGACTACCTGCTGAAGGGCCGCCTCCCGGCGCGGAACGCGTCGTGCGCGCCCCGCGCCGAGCCCGAGCCCGGCCGGGGCCGGGCAGCGGGCTGAGCCTCAGGCCAGCCCGGCCACCAGGTCCGCCACGTCCTTGCGGCGGCCCGTGAAGAACGGGATCTCCTCGCGGACGTGCATGCGGGCCTCGGAGCCGCGCAGGTGGCGCATGAGGTCGACGATGCGGGCCAGCTCGTTCGCCTCGAAGGCGAGGATCCACTCGTAGTCGCCCAGCGAGAACGAGGCGACGGTGTTGGCGCGCACGTCCGGGAAACCGCGGGCCATCTTGCCGTGGTCGGCGAGCATGCGGCGGCGGTCCTCGTCGGGCAGCAGGTACCAGTCGTACGAGCGCACGAAGGGGTAGACGCTGATGTAGTCGCGCGGCGTCTCGTCGGCGAGGAACGCCGGGATGTGCGAGCGGTTGAACTCGGCGGGGCGGTGCAGCGCCATGTTGGACCACACCGGCTCCAGCGCGCGGCCCAGCTTGGTGCGGCGGAAGAGGTTGTACGCGTCCTGGAGCTGGTCGCTGGTCTCGGCGTGCCACCAGATCATCAGGTCCGCGTCGGCCCGCATGCCGGAGAGGTCGTACGTGCCGCGGATCGTCACGTCCTTCGCGGCGAGCTGGTCGAACAGCTCCTGCACCTCGTCGGCGTAGCCCGCGCGGTCGGTCGGCAGCACGTCCTTCAGCTTGAAGACCGACCACAGCGTGTAGCGGATGACCTCGTTCAGGTCCTTGGCCAGCTTGCCCTTGTTGGGGACCCTGCCGGTCTCGATGATGGGGGCGTCGTCACTCATGTTCCTATTCTCCTGCTCCGCCGTGAAGGCTCTGCACCGGGTGGGCCGTCAGCTCCTCGACCCCGCGCAGATCACCGGACAACTGGTCGACGGCCGCGTTCGCACTGGCGACGCACGCGGGGATGCCCACGCCGTCGTACTGCGCGCCGCAGACCGCGAGGCCCGGCAGCTTGGCGATGTGCTCGCGGACACGGGCCACGCGCCCGTGATGCCCGACCGGGTACTGGGGCAGCCCGTCGGTCCAACGGGTGACCCGGGTCTCGACGGGCGCGGCCTCGATGCCGACGGCCTCGCGCAGATCGTCCCGGGAGACCTCGACCAGGTCGGCGTCGTCGCGGCCGAGGACCGCCGTCTCGCCGTACCGCCCCACCGAGGTGCGCAGCACGACGGTGTCCGGGTCCTCCTCGGCGATCCAGCCCCACTTCTGGGAGGCGAACGTCGAGGCCTTGATGGTGCGTCCGTCGACGGGCGGCACCAGGAAGCCGCTGCCCTCGGGCAGGGACAGGTCGGCACGCCGGTAGGCGAGGGTGACCAGCGCCATCGACGCGTACTCCACGGCGGCCAGTTCGGCGGCGGCCACCGGGGACTCGGGGCGCAGCAGCCGCGCGGCGGCCGGGGCGGGTACGGCGACCACCACGGCGTCGGCGTGCAGCGGCTGCCCGCCCGCGGTGACGCGCCAGCCGCCGGCGGGGTCGCGGCGCAGCTCGGTGACGGGGGTGTTCGTGCGGATCTCGCCGCCGCGCGAGCGGACGGACTCGGCGACCGCGAGCGGCAGGGTGCCCACGCCGCCCTCGACGCCCATGAAGACGGGCCCGGTCTGCTGCGCGGCCGCGGCCCTGGCCTGGATCTCGCGGACGCCCTCGGTGAGGGAGGCGTGCGCGCGGGCGGCCTGGAAGAGCTGGGGGACGGCGGAGCGCATCGAGATGCGGTACGCGTCGCCCGCGTACACCCCGCCGAGCAGGGGTTCGACCAGGCGGTCGACGACCTCGCGGCCGAGCCGGGCCGCCACGTACTCGCCCACCGCCACGTCGTCGCCGACCTCGGTGCGGGGCAGCACGGCGTCCTGCTCGATGCGGGCCAGGCCGTCGTCGGACAGCACACCGGCGAGCGCGGCGGCGGTGCCGGGCACGCCCATCACATGGCCCTTGGGCATGGGGCGCAGCGCGCCGCGGGTCCAGATGGCGGCGCTCGCGACGGCCGGGGGCTGGAGCCGGCCGGCGAGGCCGACCTCGCGGGCGAGGTTCACGGCCTCGGGGCGGCGGGCGAGCATCGACTCGGCGCCGAGGTCCACCCGGACTCCCGCGATCTCGCCGGGCAGCAGCTTGCCGCCGACCCGCTCGGACGCCTCCAGCACCGTCACCCGCGCGCCGCGCTCCAGCAGCCGGTGCGCGGCGGCCAGACCGGCGATACCGGCTCCGATGACGACGACGTGCGAACTCGTACCCGTTGCGCTCATGGTCCCCACTCTCTCAAACCCCGGCGAGCGTCCTGATAGGGCCGTAGGTCCCGCTCCGCCCGGCCACCAGGACCCCGGCGCCGGAGCCCCCGGGCGGACCCCGCCCTCAGGGCTCCCGGGCCGCATGGGCACGGGCCCTCGCGTGACGGTACGGCCCCGCGCCCCTCGGGCGTGTCCCGCGCGGCCGCCCGGACGCGACCGGCGCGGCGGGCGTCCAACCCCGCGTCCCCGGGCCCCGCCCGGCCCCCGCCGCCGTGTCCCCGCCCGCCGGGACCCTCTAGCGTGTCCCCATGAGCATGGGTCAGGGGCGGGAACGGCTGGTCGTGATCGGTGGCGATGCCGCGGGCATGTCGGCGGCGTCGCAGGCGCGGCGGCAGAAGGGGACCGAGGAGCTGGAGATCGTGGCGTTCGAGCGCGGTCGCTTCACCTCGTTCTCGGCGTGCGGCATCCCCTACTGGGTGGGCGGCGCCGTCCCCGGGCGGGACGACCTGATCGCCCGCACCCCCGAGGAGCACCGCGCCCGGGGCATCGACCTGCGGCTGCGCACCGAGGTCACGGAGATCGACGTGCCGGGGCAGCGGGTACGCGCGCGGGACGTCGGTTCCGGAGCCGAGTCGTGGACGTCGTACGACAAACTGGTGATCGCCACCGGCGCGCGCCCGGTTCGCCCGGATCTGCCCGGCGCGGACGCCCCCGGAGTGCACGGGGTGCAGACCCTGGAGGACGGGCAGGCGCTCCTCGACACGCTGGCCCGCACGCGGGGGCGGCGCGCGGTGGTCGTCGGCGCCGGGTACATCGGCGTGGAGATGGCCGAGGCGCTGATCGACCGGGGTTTCGAGGTGACGGTCGTCAACCGCGGCCGGGAGCCGATGTCGACCCTCGATCCCGACATGGGCCGCCTGGTGCACCACGCCATGGAGGGCCTGGGCATCACCATGGTGAACCGCGCCGAGGTCACCAAGATCCTCACCGGCGAGGACGGCCGGGTCCGCGCGGTGGCCACGCAGCACGCCGAGTACCCGGCCGACGTGGTGGTCCTCGGCATCGGCGTCCGCCCGGAGACCGCCCTCGCGCGCACCGCCGGGCTGCCGCTCGGCGCCCATGGCGGGCTGCTCACCGACCTGGCCATGCGGGTGCGCGGCCACGAGAACATCTGGGCGGGCGGCGACTGCGTGGAGGTGCTCGACCTGGTCTCCGGGCAGGAGCGGTACGTCCCCCTGGGCACCCACGCCAACAAGCACGGCCAGGTCATCGGCACCAACGCGGGCGGCGGCTACGCCACCTTCCCGGGCGTGGTCGGTACGGCGGTCAGCAAGGTGTGCGACCTGGAGATCGCCCGTACCGGACTGCGCGAGAAGGACGCGCGCCGGGTGGGCCTGGAGTTCGAGGCGGTGACCATCGAGTCGACCAGCCGGGCCGGCTACTACCCGGGGGCCTCCCCCATGACGGTCAAGATGCTCGCCGAGCGCCGCACCGGTCGGCTGCTGGGCGTGCAGATCGTCGGACGCGAGGGCGCGGCCAAGCGGGTGGACATCGCGGCGGTGGCGCTGACCGCGCGGCTGACGGTGGAGCAGATGACCGCCCTCGACCTCGGCTACGCGCCGCCGTTCTCGCCGGTGTGGGACCCGGTTCTGGTGGCCGCGCGCAAGGCGGCCCAGCTGGTGCGCGGGAACTGACCGGCGCGGGGATCACTCGAATGGCCGGGGTCTCGCCGGGCACTACTCCTGTGTGGTCATCCCCGTCCGTGACATCAATCCGGTGCGCCGCACCCCCTGGGTGACGTACGCCCTGATCCTCGCGAACGTCCTCGTGTTCCTGTCGACGCCCGGCATGGCCGGTTCCCTGACCGGCGCCGGGAACCTGGCGCAGCTGTGCCATCTGGAGGCGTTCCTGGACCGCTTCGCGGCGGTCCCGAGGGAACTGATCCACCACCAGGTGCCGCACCTCGTGCCGACGGGCGGGGTGGGCGTCGGCCCGCACGGGCCCGGCTGCGTGGTGGCGCCGCGCGCTTTCCACAAGTCGCCGCCGCTGTCGGTGTTCACGGCGATGTTCGTGCACGGCAGCTGGCTGCACCTGCTGGGCAACATGCTGTTCCTGCTGATCTTCGGCAACAACGTCGAGGACCGGATGGGCCACATCCGCTACTTCGTCTTCTACGTCGTCTGCGGCTACGCGGCCGGGTACGGCTTCGCCCTGCTCAACGCCGGTTCGGCGGAGCCGCTGATCGGCGCGTCCGGGGCGATCGCCGGGGTGCTCGGCGCCTACATCGTGCTGTGGCCGAGGGCGCGGGTCTGGGTGCTGGTGCCGCTCCTGGTCTTCCTGCCGCTGCGGCTGCCGGCCTGGCTGGTGCTCGGCTTCTGGTTCGGGCTCCAGGCCGTGTACTCGTCCGGGCAGGGGCTCTCCGGCGCGGGGACCGTGGCGTACGCGGCCCACGTGATCGGCTTCCTCGTGGGCCTGCTCGTCGCCCTGCCGCTCAAGCCCGGCACACCGCCACCGCCGGAGCCGCCCGGCCTGCTGTTCGGCAGGCGCGCGCGGCCCTACTCCACGTGGTGAGCGTCAGCGGGCGCCGGCGCAGTGGACGTACTCCACGAGCCGGGTCAGCTCGTCCGGGTCGGTGTGGGGCATCACGCCGTGGCCGAGGTTGAAGACATGCCCCTCCAGACCCGCGGCGGCGTCCAGCACCTCCTGGGCCTTCGCCTCGACGGCGTCCTTGCCGGCGAACAGCACGGTCGGGTCCAGATTGCCCTGGAGCGCCTTGCCGGGGCCGACGCGGCGGGCCGCCTCGTCCAGCGGGACGCGCCAGTCGACGCCGACGACGTCCGCGCCGGCCTCGCCCATCAGGCCCAGCAGCTCGCCGGTGCCCACGCCGAAGTGGAGGCGCGGGACGCCGTACTCCGCGACCGCGTCGAAGACCTTGGCCGAGGCGGGCAGCACCGAGCGCCGGTAGTCGGCGGGGGCGAGCGCGCCGGCCCAGGAGTCGAACAACTGCACCGCGGAGGCGCCGGCCTCGATCTGGACCTTCAGGAAGGCGGCCGTGATGTCGGCGAGGCGGTCGAGCAGGTCGGCCCACAGCTCGGGGTCGCCGTACATCATCGCCTTGGCGTTCTCGTACGTCCGCGACGGGCCGCCCTCGACCAGGTAGCTGGCCAGCGTGAAGGGGGCGCCGGCGAAGCCGATCAGCGGGGTGGGGCCCAGCTCGCGGGTGAGCATCCCGATGGCCTCGGTGACGTACGAGACGTCCTCGGGGGTGAGGTCGCGCAGCCGGGCCAGGTCGGCGCGGGTGCGGATCGGCTGCTCGACGACCGGGCCGACGCCGGGCTTGATGTCGAGGTCGAGACCGATGGCCTTGAGCGGGACGACGATGTCGCTGTAGTAGATCGCCGCGTCCACGCCGTGCCGACGCACCGGCTGGAGGGTGATCTCGGTGACCAGCTCGGGCCGCGCGCAGGACTCGAGCATCGGAATGCCCTCGCGCACCTTGCGGTACTCGGGCAGGGAGCGGCCGGCCTGACGCATGAACCACACGGGGGTGTGCGGCACCGGTTCACGCCTGCACGCCTTGAGGAAGGCGCTGTCGTACGTCGCGGTCGGCTGCTTGCCCCGGGGGGCCTCGTTGGCGGTCACGGGGAAAGTCTCGCACGACCGCGTCGAGGGACCGTGCACAGGCGGCGGGGAACCGCACGTCGCGGGGTGTCCTGCCTGCGCAGAGGCCCGGTTCCCCTTACTCTTCCCCGCATGGCTGCGGCTCACGGACACAGGTCGGATGGCGCTGACGGATTGGGCGACGTGAAGGACACCGAGGAGGCGGACCGGCACTCGGATGCCGCGGGTCCGCCGGCGTTCCGGACCGCGGTCGACGCTCTGCGCGGCTGCCGGCTGCGCCCGCAGGTGGAGGTCGAGCCGACCCCCGCGCCGCAGCGGCTCGCGCCGTACGCGTACGCGCTGGAGGCGGTGGTGGTCGACGGCGAGCAGGAGCTGGCCGACGGGCGCCTGGTGCTGCTGCACGACCCGGCCGGGCACGACGCCTGGCGGGGCACGTTCCGCCTGGTGACGCTGGTGCGGGCGGAGCTGGAGCCGGAGATGGCGGCCGATCCGCTGCTGCCGGAGGTGTGCTGGTCCTGGCTGACCGGGGCGCTGGGGGCGCGCGGCCTCGGCTACGGCGAGCCGAGCGGCACCGTCACGCGCGCGAGTTCGCACTACTTCGGCGGGCTCGCCGACCGGCCGCCCGCCTCGCAGATCGAGATCCGGGCCTCCTGGACGCCGCGGGAGGGGCTCGGCGGCGTGCCGGACGCGGCCGCCCACCTGGTCTCCTGGTGCGATCTGCTGGCCCAGGTCGGGGGCCTGCCGCCGGCCGGTCCGGGCGACGCCTCGGTGGTGACGCTGCCGCAGCGCAGGGGCCCGCAGTCCCGGTGATGTGACGGCGCGCGCAGGGGCCCGCAGTCCCGGTGATGTGACGGCGCGTCACGACCGCCGTCCCCCTCAAGGGCGTCTTATTGACCATCTCTTTGTCGATACGGCCACATTGCGCACTCGAATCGCATCCGCTCGGACCGATTCGATCTTCGGGTGATCGATCGCGTGTCCGAATTGTACGGATTGTTACTCACTAGATCGTGATCACTCTCTAAAGGCGGACAGGTTTGCTGCCGAAGACGACTGTGACCTTGAAAGCACGGTTCGTCCCGGCTTCTTCCCCACAAGCCGGCCCCGTCCCCCCACCCAGGAGGCCTGGTGTCCGTTCTCCTTGAGCAACCCGCAAGCCTGGTCGCCTACCGCCCGAACAAGCCGACCGCCATGGTGGTCGTGGCCGACCCGCGCGTGCGTTCCACCGTCACCCGCCACCTGTGGGCGCTCGGTGTGCGCGACGTGATCGAGGCCTCGTCCATCGCGGAGGCTCGTCCCCGCATCGGCAACCCCCGCGACATCTGCGTCGCCGACGTCCACCTGCCCGACGGCTCCGGCCTGACCCTGCTGTCCGAGACCCGCGCCGCGGGCTGGCCCAACGGGCTCGCCCTCTCCGCCGCCGACGACATCGGGGCGGTCCGCAACGCCCTGGCGGGCGGGGTCAAGGGCTACGTCGTCACCGGCACCCGCACCAACATCGGGCTCCCCACCCGCCCCGGTGCGGCCCCCCTCGGCGCCGCCGCCCGCATGCACCGCCGCCCCCCGGGTGCCCCGAGCCACCCGGGCGGCTACCGCGAACTGTCCGGACGCGAGGTCGAGGTGCTGCGACTGGTCGCGGAGGGCCAGTCGAACAAGGCGATCGGCGTGTCCATGGGCCTGTCCGCCCTCACCGTGAAGAGCCACCTCGCCCGCATCGCCCGCAAGCTGGGCACCGGCGACCGGGCCGGCATGGTCGCCGTGGCCCTGCGCACCGGGATCATCCACTGACCGCCTCCGCTCCCCCGCCCCCTTCTCCGTCCACCTCCCCCTACGCCCCGTCTCCCCCTACGCCTGCCCCTCCACCGACCGCTTCCGGAAAGCGACCGGTTCACTCGCGTGAACCGGCGGTTTCACCGGGCTGACTGGTTTACGACCCCTCGGCGCCCGTCGACGGAACGTTCCGGCGACGGGTGCTGTCCACGCATGGATACCCTTGACAGGTGACCGACGCCCAAGACACCGCAGCAGACAGCACCCGGCGCAGCAGTGGAGGCACGCCTCCCGACGACGCCGGATCTTCTGTGACGGAGGCGCCGACACCCCTGCTCGAACCCCGTGAGGGCATTCCGCCCGTGATCGCCGACGAGGCCGCGCTCGCCGAGGCGGTCGCCGCCTTCGCCGCCGGCTCCGGGCCCGTCGCGGTGGACGCCGAGCGCGCCTCCGGGTACCGCTACGGCCAGCGCGCGTATCTGGTGCAGCTGCGCCGCGAGGGCGCCGGCACCGCACTGATCGACCCCGTCGCCTGCCCCGACCTGTCCGCGCTCGGCGAGGCGCTGTCCGGCGTGGAGTGGGTGCTGCACGCGGCCACGCAGGACCTGCCGTGCCTGCGCGAGATAGGCATGCTCCCCACCCGGCTGTTCGACACCGAGCTGGCCGGCCGGCTCGCCGGGTTCCCCCGCGTCGGCCTCGGCGCGATGGTGGAGAACGTCCTCGGCTTCGTCCTGGAGAAGGGCCACTCCGCCGTCGACTGGTCCACCCGCCCGCTGCCCGAGCCCTGGCTGCGCTATGCCGCGCTCGACGTCGAACTCCTCGTGGACCTGCGCGACGCCCTGGAGAAGGAGCTGGACCGCCAGGGCAAGCTGGAGTGGGCCCTCGAGGAGTTCGACGCGATCGCGAGCGCCCCGCCGGCCGAGCCCCGCAAGGAGCCGTGGCGCCGTACGTCCGGGATGCACAAGGTACGGCGCCGCCGGCAGCTGGCGGTCGTACGGGAGCTGTGGGAGACGCGGGACCGTGTCGCACAGCGGCGTGACGTCTCGCCGGGCAAGGTGCTGCCGGACGCGGCGATCGTCGAGGCGGCGCTGGCCGTGCCGGGCAACGTGCACGCCCTGGCCGCACTGAGCGGGTTCGGGCACCGGACCGGCCGGCGGCAGCTGGAGCAGTGGCAGGCGGCGGTGGACCGGGCGAAGGCCCTGCCGGAGTCGGAGCTGCCGCAGCCCGGACAGCCGGTGACGGGTCCGCCCCCGCCGCGGGCGTGGGCCGACAAGGACCCCTCGGCGGCGGCCCGCCTCTCCGCCGCGCGGGCGGCGGTGACCGCCCTCGCCGAGCGGCTTTCCATGCCACAGGAGAACCTGATCTCTCCGGACACGGTCCGCCGCGTGTGCTGGCAGCCGCCCGCCGTGGTCGACACCGGGTCCGTCTCCGCGGCGCTCGCGGGGTACGGCGCGCGTCCGTGGCAGGTGGAGCTGGTGACGCCGGTCCTGGTGGACGCGCTGTCTGCCAAGGGCGCGTGAGCGCCGCTGGAATGCGTGACGTCGAGCGGCCGCGGGTCTCCCGCGGCCGCTCGCGCGTTTCCCCGCGCCCCTGGCGCGACGCGCGACCGGGCCGCACAGATCGCGCCAACCTGCGAACCGCCGCGGCGCTCACCGGCGTCCGCCACCGGTGTGACCTTCACCGCTGGCCCCGGCAGGACTGGGCAGCTACATTACTCGCAAGTAGCATGGGCTTAAGCAAGCGCTCAGCGTCCCGCACCATGGAGGAGAGCCATCGTGCCTCGTACCGTCAGGGACGTCGTCTTCGTCGACGGCGTCCGCACCCCGTTCGGCAAGGCGGGCCCGAAGGGCATCTACCACGAGACTCGCGCCGACGACCTCGTCGTCAAGGCGATCCGGGAGCTGCTGCGCCGCAACCCCGGCCTGGACCCGAAGAAGATCGACGAGGTCGCCATCGCCGCGACCACGCAGATCGGCGACCAGGGCCTGACCCTCGGCCGCACCGCCGGCATCCTCGCGGGTCTGCCGCAGTCCGTGCCCGGTTACTCCATCGACCGCATGTGCGCCGGTGGCCTGACCGCCGTGACGTCCGTGGCCGGCTCCATCGCGTTCGGCGCCTACGACGCCGTCATCGCCGGTGGCGTCGAGCACATGGGCCGCCACCCGATGGGCGAGGCCGTCGACCCGAACCCGCGCTTCGTGAGCGAGAAGCTGGTGGACGAGTCGGCCCTGTTCATGGGCATGACCGCGGAGAACCTGCACGACCGCTACCCGAGCCTCACCAAGCTGCGCTCCGACGAGTACGCGGTGCGCTCGCAGGAGAAGGCCGCCAAGGCGTACGCCGACGGCAAGATCCAGCAGGACCTGGTGCCGATCTCGGTTCGCCGCACCACCGACGTGGGCGGCGAGACCGGCTGGGGTCTGGTGACCGCCGACGAGCCGATGCGCCCGGGGACCACCCTGGAGGGCCTGGCCAACCTCAAGACGGCGTTCCGCGTCCACGGCCGCGTCACCGCCGGCAACTCGGCCGGTCTGAACGACGGTGCCACCGCGTCGATCATCGCCAGCGAGGACTTCGCCCGCGAGAACGGCCTCCCGGTCAAGATGCGCCTCGTCTCCTACGCCTTCGCCGGCGTGGAGCCCGAGGTCATGGGCTACGGCCCGATCCCGGCCACCGAGAAGGCGCTCGCCAAGGCGGGCCTGTCCATCTCCGACATCGGCCTGTTCGAGATCAACGAGGCCTTCGCCGTCCAGGTGCTGGCCTTCCTCGAGCACTACGGCATCGCCGACGACGACGCGCGCGTCAACCAGTACGGCGGCGCCATCGCCTTCGGTCACCCGCTGGCCTCCTCCGGCATCCGTCTGATGACGCAGCTGGCCCGCCAGTTCGAGGAGCAGCCGCACGTCCGCTACGGCCTGACCACCATGTGCGTCGGCTTCGGCATGGGCGCGACGGTCATCTGGGAGAACCCGCACTTCGAGGGGGACAAGTGAGCACCACCGAGCTTCTGAAGCAGGCTTCGGACCTGTTCCCCGACGAGGTCGTCACCAGCGCGCACGTCCGCCACTTCGACCTCCCGTTCGGCGCCGGCCGCTTCGCGCTGATCACGCTGGACAACGGCCTGGACCACACCAAGCCGACCACCTTCGGCCCGGCCTCGCTCGCGAACCTGAACGCGGCGATCGACCAGGTCGAGAAGGAGGCGGCCGAGGGTGCGATCGCCGGTGTCGGCATCACCGGCAAGCCGTTCATCTTCGCCGTCGGCGCCGACCTCAAGGGCGTCGAGCTGCTGAAGGAGCACGAGCACGCGCTCGCCATCGGCAAGGGCGGCCACGAGGTCTTCAAGCGCCTCGCGGGCCTCGCCGTGCCGACCTTCGCCTACTACAACGGCGCGGCCATGGGCGGTGGCGTCGAGGTCGGCCTGCACTGCACCTACCGGACCGTCTCCCAGGCGATCCCGGCGTTCTCGCTGCCCGAGGTCTTCCTCGGTCTGGTCCCCGGCTGGGGCGGCTGCACCCTGCTGCCGAACCTGATCGGCGCCGACAAGGCCGTCTCGGTCATCATCGAGAACTCGCTGAACCAGAACAAGCAGCTCAAGGGCAAGCAGGTCTTCGAGCTCGGCATCGCCGACGCCATCTTCGAGGGCGCCGACTTCCTGGAGCAGTCGCTCCTGTGGACGGCGAAGGTCCTCAAGGGCGACATCACCGTCGAGCGCCCGGAGATCGACCGCGGCGAGGCCTGGGACCAGGCCGTCGCCAAGGGCCGCTTCATCGCCGACGCCAAGGTGCACGGCGCCGCCCCGGCCGCCTACCGCGCCCTGGAGATCATCGAGGCCGCCAAGAACGGCGACCTCCAGCAGGGTTACGACGCCGAGGACCAGGCGCTCGCCGACCTCATCATGGGCGGCGAACTGCGCGCGGGCATCTACTCGTTCAACCTGGTGCAGAAGCGCGGCAAGCGCCCCGCCGGCGCCCCGGACAAGAGCCTGGCCCGCCCGGTCACCAAGGTCGGCGTCGTCGGCGCCGGTCTGATGGCCAGCCAGCTCGCGCTGCTCTTCCTGCGCCGCCTGGAGGTGCCGGTCGTGCTGACCGACATCGACCAGGAGCGCATCGACAAGGGTGTGGGCTACGTCCACGGCGAGATCGACAAGCTGCTCGCCAAGGGCCGCATCCACCAGGACAAGGCCAACCGCCTCAAGGCACTGGTCACCGGTGTCCTGGACAAGGCCGAGGGCTTCGCGGACGCGGACTTCGTCATCGAGGCCGTGTTCGAGGAGATGAGCGTCAAGCAGAAGGTGTTCGCGGAGGTCGAGGCGGTCGCCCCGGCGCACGCGGTCCTCGCGACCAACACCTCCTCGCTGTCGGTGTCGGAGATGGCCTCCAAGCTCCAGCACCCCGAGCGGGTCGTGGGCTTCCACTTCTTCAACCCGGTCGCGATCCTGCCGCTCCTGGAGATCGTCCGCGGCGAGCGGACCGACGACGCCTCCCTGGCCACCGCCTTCGCGGTCGCCAAGAAGCTGAAGAAGACGGCGGTACTGGTCAAGGACGCCCCGGCGTTCGTCGTGAACCGCATCCTGACCCGCTTCATGGGCGAGATCCAGAACGTCATCGACGAGGGCACCCCGGTCGAGGTCGCCGAGAAGGCGGTCGAGCCGCTGGGCCTTCCGATGTCCCCGCTGGTCCTGCTCGAACTGGTCGGCCCGGCGATCGGCCTGCACGTCTCGGAGACCCTCAGCCGGGCCTTCCCGGACCGCTTCAAGGTCTCCCCGAACCTCAAGGCCGTGGTCGAGGCCGGCAAGCGCGGCTTCTACGTCTACGACAGCGGCAAGCCGGAGCTGGACCCCGAGGTCGCCGCGCTCCTCAAGCAGGGCGATGTCGTCCTGACCGAGGAGCAGGTGCGCGACCGCGTCCTGGACGCGGTCGCGCAGGAGATCGGGCTCATGCTGGACGAGGGTGTCGTCGCCGAGGCGCAGGACATCGACCTGTGCCTGATCACGGGCGCCGGCTGGCCCTTCCACCTGGGCGGCATCACGCCGTACCTGGACCGCGAGGGCGTCTCGGAGCGCGTGAACGGCAAGCCGTTCCTGGCCCCGGGCGTGGCGAGCGTTCCGGCCTGACACCGGTGACAGCGTAAAGGGCCCCCGCCGTGGCGGGGGCCCTTTCGCGTGCGCCCGAGCCCGCTTCGGTCGTCAGGGCCTGCGGCCGTGGAAGGTGCGGCGCAGGTCGCTCACCCAGGCGTCGGGATTCTCCCAGGGGATGAAGTGGCCGCCGCGGTCGTGGGCGTTGACGTTGACGTGGTTGAACCAGGCGGCCTGCGGGCCGGTCTCGAACGCCCGGACGCGTTCCTCGGCGCCGTGGACGCCGGGCGGGTTCTCGTAGGTGACGAAGGTGAGCCCGACCGGGGCCTGCACGACGGGTGTGCGGTCGTGGGAGGGGGTCCAGGGGTAGCGGTTGGCGTTGGCGTAGTACCGCATCGACGTGCCGATGGAGTTGTTCACCCAGTAGATCGTGGCGTGGGTGAGCAGGTCGTCCTTGGTGAAGACGGACTCGACGTCGCCGCCGTTGTCGCTCCAGGCGTTCCAGCGCTCCAGCAGCCAGGCGAGCAGTCCGGCGGGTGAGTCGCTGAGTCCGTGGGCCAGGGTGGCGCCGTCGAGCACGTGCACGGCGAGGTGGGACGCCGAGCGGCGGTCCATCTCGACGAGGCGGGCGTGGACGTCGGCGGGCTGGTCGTCGGTGAGGGGCCGGTTCCGGGCGAAGTCCCAGGCGCGGGGGCCGGTGAAGAAGTCGAGCGGCAGCCCGGAGCCGATGTGGATGCCGTACAGCTCGTCGGCGTACTTGTGGCCGAGCTGGCTGGAGACGATCCCGCCGATGTCGCAGCCGCCGGCGGCGTACCTCTCGTATCCCAGGGTCTCGGTCATCAGGGTGTGCCAGAGGTCGGAGACCTTCCAGAAGTTGACGTCCGGAAAGCCGGTGAGCGGGCCGGGGAAGCCGAAGCCGGGCAGGGACGGCACGATGACGTCGAACGCGTCGGCGGCATCACCGCCGGACGCGGCCGGGTCGGCGAGCGGGTCGATCACCTTCGACCAGTGCCAGAACGTCCACGGCCAGCCGTGGGTGAGGATCAACGGGATGGGGCGGGGGCCGCGGCCGGGCTTGCGCATGAAGTGCACCGGGACGCCGGCGACGCTCACCTGGTAGTGCTCGTAGGCGTTGATGGCGGCCTCGGCCTTGCGCCAGTCGTAGCCGTCCCGCCAGTGGGCGACCAGCTCCCGCAGATAGCCGGCCGGGACGCCGTAGGACCAGTCGTCGTTCCCCTCGTCCAGCGGCGGACGGGTCGCCGCCAGACGGGCGCGCAGGTCGTCGAGGGCCTCGTCGGGCACATGGATCGGGGTGGGCTCCAGGGGAAAGGCGTGCGGGGTGGTCATGGCGTGGTTCCTTACCGGTGCGGGGGAAGCGGTGCCGTGGGCCTGTCGGACCAACATTCCAGGGTCGCGGGCGGCGACTTCAAGGGCGTGGGGCCGCGCGACCCCCGCCGGACGCCGGACACCCTCGCCGACACAGGGGTCGGGACGGGGCTCAGACCGCCCGCCACGCCTCCAGGGCGAGTCCCGGCTCGTCCTTGCGGCGGGTCAGCAGGAGTTGACCTGTCGACGGGGACAGCGTCGCCGCGACCACCCGCCCGTCCTCGTCCGTCGCGAGGCACACCCGGGCGTCCACGGTGAGCCGGGGGCCGGACTCGGTCCACCAGGCGCCCGCGGACTCCAGTTCGGTCGGATAGGCGGCGAAGGCGACCCGGCCGCCCGCCGAGCGCTGGGCCAGCAGGGTGCAGTCGTGGCCGTCGAGCTCGCAGCGCACCGCCGCGACCGGCCCGTGCCCGGCGGCGGGCAGCAGGGTGACCGGCTCGCCGCCGGGCCGCCAGGCGCACAGTTCGCCCCCGGTGCCGGTGTAGTAGAGCGTCGTACGCTCGGCGGACGTGGCGAGCGCGTGGAGGGTCCCTGGGCGCACCGGGGCCTTCAGCGGGTCCTGGAGTACCGGTGGGGCGCCGGGGGCCTCCTGACGCCAGTACAGGACGCCCTCGGGGGTGGCCGCGTACAGCTCGACCCTGCCGGACTCCCCCGTCACCGCGGCGAGTCCGTCCTGGACGCCCCTGCCGCCGAGGTCCCGCCAGGGCTCCCAGCCGCCCTTCTCCTTCTGCGCGAGCAGGCTCACGCCGCCCTGCGCGTTGCGGACGAAGACATGGGCGCGGCCCTCGGCGTCCACGGCGACGGCGGGCCAACCGGTGCGGTCGCCCTTCTTGTCGGGGTGGCCGACGGGGTTCCAGTCCAGGGCGGCGAGGTGGGCGCGGAAGTGGGTGGAGTGCACGAGGCCCGACTCGCCCTTGGTGGTGGGCCGCCAGGACACCAGGTGGGCATAGCCGTCGGCGCCCTGACCGAGGGCCAGGACGGGATGCAGTTTCTGTTCGCCGCCGACCTTGCGCGGGCCGGTCCAGGTGCCGCCGGGGCCCTGCTCCGCCCGGCACAGGACGGCGTCGCCCGACGACTGGTAGACACTGAGCCGGCCGTCTCGGCCGCGAAGGAGCCAGTCTCCGTTCACCCGGTCACTCTAAGCCGGGGCACACCGCCCCCGGTCCGCGCCCTCCCCCATGCGGGCGAGGGGGCACCATGGCAGGCATGACGCACACCCCGGACGCCCCGGACCCGGTCCCGCCCCTGCTCGTCGTCGACGGTGCCAACGTCGTCGGGTCCGTCCCCGACGGCTGGTGGCGTGACCGGCGCGGGGCCGCCGAACGGCTGCGCGACCGCCTGGTGGCGTACGCGGACTCGGGTACGGCGGAACTTCCCGGCCCGCTCGAACTGGTGCTGGTGGTCGAGGGCGCCGCCCGCGGGGTGCCGTCCGTGCCGGGGGTGCGGGTCGAGGAGGCGTCCGGCAGTGGGGACGACCTGATCGTGGAGCTTGCGGCGCGGGCCGGGGACCGTACCTGTCTGGTCGTCACCGCGGACCGTGAGCTGCGGCGGCGGGTGACGGCGCTGGGCGCGCGGGTCACCGGGCCGCGGGCGGTGCTCGGCTGAGCCGGCCGCGCCGCCCGGTGGCCGGCGCCGGCCCCGGCGCGGGTCACGACATCGGCGGCGCGGGCTCCGGTTCCGGCTGCTCGGGACGGGCGAGACGGCTGTGCGAACGACCGTAGAGGAAGTAGACGACGAAACCGATCACCATCCAGATCGCGAACCGCAGCCAGGTCTCGGCGGGCAGGTTGAGCATCAGCCAGAGCGTGGCGCACACGGAGAGGATCGGGACGAACGGTACCCACGGGGTGCGAAAGGCCCGGGGCAGGTCCGGTCGCGTCCTGCGCAGGATGATCACGCTGATCGCGACGACCACGAAGGCGAACAAGGTGCCGATGTTCACCAGTTCGGCAAGCTCGCTGAGGCTGGTGAAACCGGCGACGATCGCGATGATCACACCGAGCAGAATGGT
Source organism: Streptomyces hygroscopicus subsp. hygroscopicus (assembly GCF_030269125.1). Classification (GTDB taxonomy): domain Bacteria; phylum Actinomycetota; class Actinomycetes; order Streptomycetales; family Streptomycetaceae; genus Streptomyces; species Streptomyces hygroscopicus_C. Next base: position 802,958 of record NZ_BSSM01000001.1, read on the forward strand.
CGGCCGGTGCGGGGTCCGGAACCGGGGGTGGACCCGGGAGAAGAAGCGCGGCAGCAGCCCGTCGCGGCTCATCGCGAAGAACACCCGGGTCTGGCCGAGCAGCAGGATCAGGCACACGGTGGTCAGGCCGATGGCGGCGCCGAAGCTGATCACGCCGGCGTACCAGGGGTGTCCGATGGCTTTGAAGGCGTCGGCGAGCGGGGCGTCCACGGACAGCTGGGTGTAGTTCTGCATGCCGGTGACGACGATGGAGACGGCCACGTAGAGCACGGTGCAGATGAACAGCGAGCCGAGGATGCCGCGCGGCACGTCCCGTTGCGGGTTGCGGGTCTCCTCGGCGGCGGTGGCCACGATGTCGAAGCCGATGAAGGCGAAGAAGACCACGGACGCGGCGGTGAAGATGCCCATCACGCCGAAGTTGGCGGGCGCCCAGCCGAACATCAGCTGCACCAGCGGGGCCTTGAGGCTGGCGCCGGCCGGCACCGGCTGGGCGGGCGGGATGAAGGGGCGGTAGTTGTCGCCCCGCACGAAGAAGGCACCGGCGATGATCACGATGAGCACGACGGCCACTTTGATCGCAACGACCAGCGAGGTGATCCGGGCCGACAGTTTCATGCCGAGGACGAGGATCGCGGTGAGCACGAGCACCAGGAGCGCGGCGAGGATGTCGAAGCCGAAGCCGTGGGCGCCGTCGCGGCCGGAGAGGTACTCGGGCAGGTGCCAGCCCGCGTTGTCCAGCAGCGAGCGGATGTAGCCGGACCAGCCGACCGCGACCACCGCGGTGCCGAGCGCGAACTCCAGGACCAGGTCCCAGCCGATGATCCAGGCGGGCAGCTCGCCCAGGGAGGCGTAGCTGAAGGTGTACGCCGAGCCCGCCACCGGGACCGTCGAGGCGAACTCGGCGTAGCACAGGGCGGCGAGGGCGCAGACCACGCCGGAGGCGACGAAGGCGAGGGCGACGGCGGGTCCGGCGTTGTTCTTGGCGACCTGTCCGGTCAGCACGAAGATACCGGTACCGATGATCACGCCGACGCCGAAAACGGTCAGGTCGAGCGCGGAGAGGGACTTCTTGAGCGCATGCTCCGGTTCCTCGGTGTCCCGGATCGACTGCTCGACGTTCTTCGTCCGGAAGAGCGAGCTGCTCACGTTGCTGCCTCCCACGCTCGTCGTCCTCGACCTGGCTCGACATGATCGAGAGGAACGGGACGCGAGTGCCCCGTGACAGGCAGGCTTACGCACGCGGGCCGGTTCCGCCACCGCAAAGGAGCGGCGGGACCGGCCCCGGTCGAGCGCCCGTCCTAGTCGCGCGCGGGTTCCACGGAGTCGACCGTGTCCGCCGTACGGTCGAACCGGCCGTCCAGCTTGGCTACCAGGCCGGTGACCTGACGCGCGATGTCCGGCGCGGTGAGCCCGATCTCGGCGAGCACCTCGGCGCGCGAGGCGTGGTCGAGGAAGCGCGGCGGGATGCCGAAGTCGCGCAGCGGCACGTCTACGCCCGCGTCGCGCAGCGCCTGCGCGATGGTGGAGCCGACGCCGCCGACGCGGCTGTTGTCCTCGACGGTGACGACGACCCGGTGCCGTTCGGCCAGCGGGGCCATCGCCTCGTCCACCGGCTTGACCCAGCGCGGGTCGACGACGGTGGTGGAGATGCCCTGCTTGTCGAGCAGGTCGGCGATCTCCAGGCACATCGGGGCGAGAGCGCCGACGGAGACCAGGAGTACGTCCGGACGTTCGGTGCCCGCCTCGCGCAGGACGTCCATGCCGCCGACGCGGCCGACGGCCGGGACGGCGGGGCCGACGGCGCCCTTGGAGAAGCGCACCACGGTCGGCGCGTCCTCGACGGCGACGGCCTCGCGCAGCTGGGCGCGCACCTGGTCGGCGTCGCGCGGCGCGGCCATCCGCAGGCCCGGCACGACCTGAAGGATCGACATGTCCCACATGCCGTTGTGGGAGGCGCCGTCGGTACCGGTGACGCCGGCCCGGTCGAGCACGAAGGTGACGCCGCACTTGTGCAGGGCGACGTCCATCAGGACCTGGTCGAAGGCGCGGTTGAGGAAGGTGGCGTAGACGGCGAAGACGGGGTGGACGCCCGCGTGGGCGAGGCCCGCGGCGGAGACGGCGCCGTGCTGCTCCGCGATGCCGACGTCGTAGACCCGGTCGGGGAAGCGCTTGGCGAACTTGTCGAGGCCCACCGGCTGGAGCATGGCCGCGGTGATGGCGACGAGGTCCTCGCGCTCCTCGCCGAGCTTGACCATCTCCTCGCCGAACACGGAGGTCCAGTCGGCGCCGGAGGCGGCGATCGGCAGGCCGGTGTCCGGGTGGATCTTGCCGACGGCGTGGAAGCGGTCGGCCTCGTCCTGGAGGGCGGGCTGGTAGCCGCGGCCCTTCTCGGTGAGGCAGTGCACGATCACCGGGCCGCCGAACCGCTTGGCGCGGGCGAGCGCCGACTCCAGCGCCTCGATGTCGTGGCCGTCGATCGGGCCGACGTACTTGAGGCCCAGGTCCTCGAACATGCCCTGCGGGGCGATGAAGTCCTTCAGCCCCTTCTTGGCACCGTGCAGCGTCTCGTACAGCGGGCGGCCGACGACGGGGGTCTTCTCCAGCACCTCGCGGGTGCGGGCGAGGAAGCGCTCGTAGCCGTCGGTGGTGCGCAGCGTGGCCAGGTGGTTGGCGAGGCCGCCGATGGTGGGGGCGTACGACCGCTCGTTGTCGTTGACGACGATGACGAGCGGGCGGTCCTTGGCGGCGGCGATGTTGTTGAGGGCCTCCCAGGCCATGCCGCCGGTCAGCGCGCCGTCGCCGATGACGGCGGCGACGTGGCTGTCGCGTTTCATGAGCTGGTTGGCCTTGGCGATGCCGTCGGCCCAGCCGAGCACCGTGGAGGCGTGGCTGTTCTCGATGACGTCGTGCGCGGACTCGGCCTGCGCGGGGTAGCCGGACAGGCCGCCCTTCATCTTCAGCCGGGAGAAGTCCTGCCGGCCGGTGAGCAGCTTGTGCACGTAGGACTGGTGGCCGGTGTCGAAGAGCACCTTGTCCTTCGGGGACTCGAAGACCCGGTGCAGGGCGATGGTGAGCTCGACCACTCCGAGGTTCGGGCCGAGGTGTCCGCCGGTCTTGGAGACCGCCTCCACGAGGAAGGTCCGGATCTCCCCTGCCAGCTGGTCCAGCTCCTCCAGGCTGAGCCGGTCCAGATCGCGCGGTCCCGTGATGCGGGTCAGCAGCGGCACCCGTGCCTCCTTGCAATTAGAGCTGATCGAGCTTGCCGGGCTCGCCAGAGTCTAACTTTCCGGCGACGCCCGGCATGAACGTGCCCGGCACCTTGCGGGGTGCCGGGCACATGGGTTCACCGAAGCGGGGTGTGTTACGCCCGTCCGGCCGTCTTCTGCGTCTTGCGGGTGACCGCGTCGATCACGACGGTCGCGAGCAGCACGCCACCGGTGATCATGTACTGCACCGGCGACGCGATGCCCTCGAGCGCGAGGCCGTACTGGATCGAGACGATCACGAGCACGCCGAGCAGCGCGTTCCACGTGCGGCCGCGGCCGCCGAAGAGCGAGGTGCCGCCGATGACCGCCGCCGCGATCGCGTTCATCAGCAGGTCACCGCTGCCCGCGCCCTGGTTGGCCGAGGCGATCTTGGAGGCGAGGAAGAGACCGCCGATCGCCGCGAAGGTGCCGGAGATCGCGAAGACCGAGATGCGGACCAGGTCGACGTTGATGCCGGCGCGCCTGGACGCCTCGACGCTGCCGCCGAGCGCGAACACCTTCCGGCCGTACGCCGTGCGGCGCAGCACGAAGTCCGTGAGGACGAGCACCGCGATGAAGATCACGACAGCGAGCGGCAGGCCCTTGTACTGGTTGTAGACGGCCGCGACGGCGAAGGACACGATCGCGAGCAGCACCGTGCGCAGAATGGTTTCGCTCAGCGGGCGCGAGGGCACCCCGGCTGCCTCCCGGCGCCGGTTGCCGAGGTACGACGTGAGGAAGAACAGCACGGTGACGACGAGCGCGAGCCCGTAGGCCGCGGCGACGTCGGAGAAGTAGTAGCTGGTCAGCTTGGCGACCAGGCCCTCGCTGTCCAGGTTGATGGTGCCGCTGTCGCCCAGGACCTGGAGCATGAAGCCGTTCCAGAAGAGCAGACCGGCCAGGGTGACGGCGAACGCCGGGACACCGATCTTCGCGAAGAAGAAGCCGTGCAGCGCGCCCGCGACGGTGCCCACCAGGATGGACAGCACGAGGGCGAGCCACGCGGTCATGCCGTGCGTGACGGTCAGCACCGCGTAGGAGGCCCCCGCGACACCGGAGACGGAACCGACCGAGAGGTCGATCTCACCGAGCAGCAGCACGAAAACGATACCGACGGCGATCATGCCCGTACCGACCATCGTGACGGAGATGTCGGAGAGGTTGCCCGCGGTGAGGAAGTTGGAGTTCAGGCTCTGGAAGATGATCCAGATGATCGCCAGGCCGATGATGACCGGGATCGCGCCCAGGTCGCCGGCCTTCATCTTCCGCTTGAACTCGGTGATGTAGCCCGCGAAGCCCTGCTCGCGCACGAGCAGACGGGGGTCGACGGCGGTGACGGTACCGGCCGCCGCCTCGGTGTTCTCCACGGCGCTGTCCTCGGGAGCGTGGTCCTCGGGAGGCGTGGAGGTCTTGTCCAGGCTCACTTCTGGACCTCCTTGACGGTACGCGCCGCACGCCGGGTGACGGCGTTGTCCGTGGCGCCGGTGATGGCGGAGATGATTTCTTCCTGCGAGGTCGCGGCGACGTCGAACACGCCGTTGTTCCTGCCGAGGCGCAGCACCGCCACCTTGTCGGCGACGGCCTTGACGTCGGCCATGTTGTGGCTGATGAGGATGACGGCGTGGCCGCGTTCGCGCAGCCGCTCCACCAGGTCGAGCACCTGTGCGGTCTGCTCGACGCCGAGCGCGGCGGTCGGCTCGTCCAGGATGACCAGCTTGGGCTCGCCGAGCATGGAGCGGGCGATGGCCACCACCTGGCGCTGACCGCCGGAGAGGGAGGCGATCGGGATGCGGACGCTGGGGATGCGGATCGACAGCTGGTCGAGCAGCTCACGGGAGCGGCGCTCCATCTCGACCTCGTCCAGGACACCGCGCCTGCGGATCTCCCGGCCCAGGTAGAGGTTGCCGACCACGTCGATGTTGTCGCACAGCGCGAGGTCCTGGTAGACCGTCGCGATGCCCAGACCCTGGGCGTCGTTGGGCCGGTTGACCTGGACGGGGCGGCCTTCCCATTCGATGACGCCCTCGTCGATGGGGTGGACGCCGGCGATCGTCTTGACCAGCGTGGACTTTCCGGCACCGTTGTCGCCCACCAGGGCGACCACCTCACCGGCGTGGACCTCAAGCTCTACGTCGGTGAGCGCCTGGACGGCACCGAACCGCTTGGAGACCCCGCGCAACGCCAGCACGGGCGTAGCGGACACGTGAACCATCTCCTTCGCCGCCTGACCCGGCGGGAGGTTGTGCAGAAGTTTTCTGGGGGGTTCCGTCCGGCGCCCCGCGCCGAGCTTGCGGGGCTGTGTGTGTCGCGGGACGCCGGAGGACAGTGGGACGCCTCTCCCCTCACGAAAGGGGGACCCCGGGGCAGCTACGGGGGTGAACTCCCCGGGGACGAAGGCGCGTGACGGCGGCTTACTTCAGGCCGAGCTTGTCGCAGGCGGCCTTGTACTGCGAGGTGCAGATGTCGGCGACCGTGTAGACGCCGTCCTTGATGACGGTGTCCTTGATGTTGTCCTTGGTCAGCGCGGTGACCGGGACGAGGACGGAGGGCACCTGCTGGGTGGTGGGGCTGTCGACCTTGTCCTTGGCGACGGAGTCGAGGGACTTGCCCTGCGCGAGGTCCACGGCCATCTCGGCGGCGGCGTCGGCCTCCGGGGCGTACGGCTTGTAGACGCTCATGTACTGCTCACCGGCGACGATGCGCTGCACACCCGCCAGCTCGGCGTCCTGGCCGGTGACCGGGACGGAGATGCCGGCCGCCTTGAGGGCGGTGATGATACCGCCGGCCATGCCGTCGTTGGCGGAGTAGACGCCGACGATGTTCTTCTTGCCCAGCGCCGAGATCGCGGCCTCCATGTTGGAGTTGGCGTTCTCCGGCTTCCAGTCCTTGGTGTCGTACTCCTTGCCGACGTTCACCTTGCCGTCGAGCACCTCGTGGGCGCCCTTCTTGAACTGCGCGGCGTTCGGGTCGGTGATGGAGCCGTTCATCATCACGATCTTGCCGGCCTTGGCCTTGGAGCCCAGGGCCTTCAGCAGGGCCTCGCCCTGGGTCTTGCCGACGGTCTCGTTGTCGAACGAGGTGTAGGCGCTGATCGGGCCCTGCGCCAGGCGGTCGTAGGCCACGACGGGGATGCCGGCGTCCTTGGCCTTCTGCACCGAGCTCTTGATCGCCGCCGAGTCCACGGCGTCCACGATGAGGACGTCCACCTTGTTGGTGATCATCGTGTCGACCTGCTGGTTCTGCGTGCTGGCGTCCTGCTTGGCGTTGGCGTAGACCACCTGGCCCTTGCCGTTCGTCAGCTCCTTGACCTTCTTCTCGATCAAGGGGCGGTCGAACTTCTCGTAACGGGCCGTCTGGTTCTCCGGAAGGAGCAGACCGACCTTGATGGCGTCGCCCTTCTTGGCGCTGCCGGTGGACTTGCCACCGCCGCCGGACTCCTTGGCGCTGCCACAAGCGGCGAGCGAGACGGCCATGGCACCAGCGGCAACGGCGAAGGCCGCACGACGCATACGCGTGTTCACTTCTCAAACCTCCCTGACGAGGCCGCGTCGTTGCGGCCGAGGTGGCTGGAAGTCAACTCGGCCACACGTGCGACGTCAAGAAGTAAATCCTTAACGAGATGGCAACGGTGCCATCCGTTCTCTAAGTGAAGGCAGGCGCGGTCGCAGCCGGAGCCCCTGCGACAGAACCATCCAGAAGTGCCGAATCGCCCATCTCGCTCAGCGCGAGGGCGAGGGCGCCGAGCACCTCGGCGCGGCCCCCAAGTGCCCCGGGGAGCACGGTGAGTTGGCGGGCGGCGCTGGGGATCGCGTAGCGGCTCACGGACTCCCTGATGGGCCCGAGGACCAGCTCGCCGGCCTCCGCGAGATCGCCGCCGAGGACCACCCGGGTGGGGTTGAGCAGATTGCAGAGATTGGCCACGCCGCTGCCGATGTGGCGGCCGACGTCGGCGACCACCCGGCGGCATCCCGGGTCGCCCTCCCTGGCGAGCCGTACGACGCCCTCCATGGTCAGGTCTGGGCCGTGGCTCGGCCGGAGCAGCGGGAGCACGTAGGGGGCCGCCGCGAAGGTCTCCAGGCAGCCGCGGTTGCCGCAGCGGCAGACCGGTCCCGACTCGTCCAGGGTGATGTGACCGATCTCGCCCGCGGTGCCGCCGGGCCCGCGGTAGATCTTGCCGTCGATGACCAGGCCGGCGCCGACACCGCTGGCGACCTTGATGTAGGCGAGGTCGCGCACGCCCTTGCCGCTGCCCCAGACCAGCTCGCCGAGGGCGCCGAGGTTCGCGTCGTTGTCCACGTGCACCGGCACGCCGAGCCGTTCGCGCAGCTCCTCGGCGGGCTTCGTGCCGCCCCAGCCGGGCAGGATCGCGCTGTGTCCGAGGGTGCCGGACTCCAGGTCGATCGGGCCCGGCACGCCGAGCCCGACGCCCGCGACCTTGGAGCGGTCCACCCCCGTGGCCACGATCAGCCGGCTGACGAGTTCCTCGGCCCGGTCGAAGCCCTGGGCGGCGGAGGCGTCCACGTCCAGCGGTTCGGCCTCCTCGGCGAGCACCTGGTGGGCGAGGTTGCCGACCGCGACCCGCAGGTGCTGGTGCCCGAAGTCGACGCCGATCACGATGCCGGCGTCCCCGCTGAGGCTGACGCTGCGGGCCCGGCGCCCGCCCGCCGAGGTGGGCGTGACCTCGACCGTCCCGCCGTCCTTCAGCTCCCGCACGATGTTGGAGACCGTGGCGGCGGACAAGCCGGTCGTCCGCGCGATCTCCGCCTGCGTGAGCGATCCGGCCAGCCGGACGGCCCGTACCACCCGCTCCAGGTTGGCTCGGTGCAGCGACGACTGCGACCCTGGAGTCTCCACGACGACCTCCTGAGCGCGGGGCCGCTTCGGCGAGGCCCCGTGTATGTCCAACTAGTGAACTCTAAGCTGAGCCTTTCGAGGCGACTCACGTCAAGAGGTTGAGCCGGATCCGGGGTACGCCACAGACGCGCACGCCGCCCGGAGGACCGGAACGGCGTGCGCGTGATCGATCACGGAGCGTGATGTCGCTCCCGGCGGCGGGCTACTTCAGCGCCCCCGCGGTCAGACCCTGGACCACCTGCCGCTGGAAGACGACGTACGCCCCGAGGACCGGCAGCATGGCCATCACCAGGCCCGCGAAGAGCCCCGACCAGTCGCCCTTGTACCCCTGGCTGACCGCGAGCTGGACCAGGCCCTGGGTGAGCACCTTCTTGTCGGGGTCGGTGTTGAGGACCGTGGGCAGCATGTACTGGTTCCACTGGCCCAGGAAGTTGAAGATGCCCACGCTGATCAGACCGGGCTTGGCCATGGGCAGCATGATCTGGAAGAACGTACGCGTGTGCGAAGCCCCGTCGACGAACGCCGCCTCCGCCACCGAGGTCGGCAAGGTGCGGAAGAAGGCGGTGAGGAAGAAGACGGTGAACGGCAGCGAGTACGCGATGTAGACCAGGATCAGCCCGTGGATGGTGTTCAGCAGCCCCATGTTGTTCACCACGTAGAACAGGGGGACCAGCGCCAGCATGATCGGGAAGCTCATGCCGCCGATGAACAGGTAGTAGATGAAGCGGTTGCCCGGGAAGTCGAAGCGGGCGAGCACGTAGGCCGCCATCGAGCCGAGCACCAGGGTGCCGACGAGCGAGCCGCCCACCACCAGGACGGTGTTGAGGAAGTAGTCGCTCATGTTGGCGTCGGTCCAGGCCCGCGCCCAGTTCTCGAAGTGCAGCCGGTCCGGCAGCGCCCAGGGCGAGCCGAAGATGGAGCCGTCGTCCTTGAAGGACGTCATCACCGCCCACGCCAGCGGCATGACCACCATGATCGCCCAGATGACCAGCACGCCGTGCGAGAAGACGTTGAGGACGGTGCCCTCCCTCTCGCGGCGGCCGGGCCTCGGAACCGGCACGTCCACCGTGGAGACGCTCGCACCGGGCTCGGCCGGCAGCGGGGCGGGGGTCTCGGTCGTCTTCATCGGTTCAGAACTCCAGCCGCTCGCGACGGCCCAGCCGCATCACGATCGCCGCGAACGCGAGCGTGACGACCAGCAGGGCGACGCCGATGGTGGTGGCGTAGGCGGCCTGACCGTCCCGGAACGCCTTCTGGTACACGTACAGGACCAGCACCGTGGTCGAGTAGTCGGGGCCGCCCGGACCGGTCGTCATGATCTGCACGACCGCGAAGGACTCGGCGCCGAGCGCGAGGATGCCCATGTAGACCCAGCCGGACTGCACGGTGTCCCACAGCAGCGGCAGGGTGATGCGGAAGAAGGTGGTGGCGCGGCTCGCGCCGTCGATCAGCGCGGCCTCGTACAGCTCGGCCGGGATCGAGGCCATGCCCGCGGAGAACAGGACCACGAAGAACCCGGTCGTGGACCACACGAGCACCGCCATCACGCACCACAGGGCGAGGCCCGGATCGCCCAGCCACAGAGGCTGTACGTGATCGAGTCCGATGCCCCGCAGCAGCGAGTTGATCGCTCCGCTGTCCGGGTTGTACGCGAACTGGAAAAGGAGCGCCACGATCGCGATGGACAGAACCTGCGGGAAGAAATAAACGATCTTGTAGAAGGAGGAGCCCCGGACACCCGTGAGGGCGGGGCCTCCCCTTCTGCGCCGTCCGCCCACATTGATCATGAAGGCGAAGAAGAGCGCCAGACTGATCGTCACGATCGGCAGCACCAGAGCGAACAGCAGGCTGTGCTGCAACGACTTCCAGAAGATGTCGTCGTTCAGCATCCTCTTGTAGTTGTCGAAGCCGACCATCTTGAATTCGGGGCTCAGGCCGGTCCAGTCCGTGAACGAGTAGTAGATGGACTGGATGAAAGGCCACACCACGAACAGCGCGTACAGTCCCAGGGGTACTGCCAGGAACCCCACGATGAACCGGTACTTGCCGTGCTGCATCGCCACTCCGGTGCGCTCGGGGGTGCTGGTTACTGGTGCTTGTAGTGCTTGATGGAGGTGTCCTTGGCCGCCTCGTCCGCGAAGCCCTGGATCTTCTTCATGGCCTCGGCCGGGGTGAGCCGGCCCGCCATCATCTCGCCGAGAGCGCCCACACCGATCTTCTCCTTCTCCAACTGGACGTACCAGTCCTGGAGGCGCGGGTTCACCACGTTGGACCCGGCCAGCTGGAGCGCCGCCACACCCGACTTCAGGCCGGGGGTCAGCTCGATGCCACTGGTGCCGCCGTTGTACGCGGTCAGCGACTTCACCTTGGCGGTGAAGTTCTTCGAGGACGCCTCGGACAGCATGATGCGCAGCTGCTCCATGCCGCCCTCGGGGTTCGCCGCCTTGGCGGGCACGATGAACGGCTCACCACCGGAGGCCCAGATGGTGCCGAAGGGCATCTTGTCGCTGCCGTCGATGCCGGAGGGCGCCGAGACGGCGAGGTCGAAGTCCTTGGGGATGACGTTCGCGGACTCGTTCTCCACCCAGGAGCCGTTCGGGATGAACAGCGCCTCGCCCTTGGCCCACGCGGTCTGCGACTGGATGTGGTCGAGGCCCGGCGTGCCCTTGAGGACGTAGCCCTTCTTGAACAGCTCGTAGTACGCCTCGAAACACGCCTTGACCGCGGGGTGCTTCCAGGCGTTCGGCTCCAGGTTGTCGATGGCGTCCAGGACCTCGCGGCCCCCGACCTTGCCGATCATCGGATAGAGCGAGAAGGGGATGTAGTACGGGTACTTGCCCGCGTACGTCCAGCCCGCCATGCCCTTCTTCTTGGCCTTCGCGCACACCTGGAGCATCTCGTCCCAGGTCTTCGGGTACTCGGCGTCGAGCGAGTCGAGCGCCTTCTGCGAGTACCAGACGCCGTAGACCGTGTAGGCGTAGTACAGGATCCACACCGGCCGGCCGTCGAACTGGCCCATCTCCACGATGCCGGGGCGCAGCGTGTCGCGGACCTTCTTGCTCGGGTCGTCGTACGACGGCGCGTCGAGCAGCGGGGTGAGGTCGGCCAGCTGGTTCTTGCCGACCAGGACGCCCATGTCCATCTGCTCGGCGCCGGAGTTGTCGATGAGGTCCGGCGGGTTGCCCTGGTTGAAGCGCGGCTGGAGGGTGGACTGGATCTTCTGGGTGGCGGCGAACTTCACCGTGGCCTTGGGAAAGTCCTTCTCGTAGATCTTGACCGCGTCCTGCGCGTACTCCTTGCCGAAGCCGCCGTCGAAGAGGACGAACTCCATCTTGGCGGTGTCGTTCACGCCGAGCGGGTTCTTGGCCGTCTTCTTGCCTGCCTTGGCCTTGCTCTGGCCGCCGCCCCCGCTGCTCGCGCACGCGGACAACAGGCCCATCCCCGGAACGGCGACCAGGCCGAGCGCGGCGGACCGCCTGATCAGTTCTCGGCGGCCGACACCCTCACGGTCGTGCGCAGTGGATCCCATGCTCAAGTCCTCGCCTTCTCCAGGACTCAGGCGGTGAACCGGATCCTGCCCGGCACCGCGGTCGGGTCAAGCTGGGTGGTGCAGGAAGTTCTTCGTGCATGCAGTGCGTGTACTACCGGGATTGTTCTTGTACCGGGCGCCGACAGGTATAGTCCACTTCCCGTCGGCGGAGCAAGATCGAATACAGGGTTCGCGGCGCGTCTTTTCCGAGTTGAGACCTCGCGGACACAGGACCGGCCCGTGCGAAGCCTCCGGGAAATCGGCGCGACATCAGTCCCGGAATGACACGCCCAACACCCTTGACATCACCCATCACTTGACCACCTACTTGGTTCCTGTGTCCCGCTTCTGACAACGTTGTCCGCATCGGCGCAGGGAGGTAATTCCGTATATGCAGCGGAGAACTCGGCACAGATGGAGTCCGGCGGCCGTCCTCACGGCCGCCTTCGTCATGGCCGTGGGCGGGCAGGGCGCCGCGGTCGCCCTGCCCGCCGGGGCCCCGGCGGCCGGCCAGGAGTTCGCCTCCTCGTTCGAAGCGGGGGACCCCGCGCCGGACTGGCTCAACACGGTCGACACGGGCCCTGACGGCACCCCGCGCGCCTCGGGCGTGGACGGCGGCTACAGCACCGGCATACCGGGCAATGTGAACGACCACGTCACCGAGGTCCGCGCCAGCGGCGAGAACACCGGGGCGGGCGAGGTCAAGGAGAACCTGACCGACGGCGAGCCCGGCACCAAGTGGCTGACCTTCCAGCCCACCGGCTGGGCGGAGTTCGACCTGGACAAGCCGGTCACGGTGCGCACGTACGCGCTGACCTCGGCCAACGACTACGCCGAACGCGACCCGCGGGACTGGACGCTGCTCGGCTCCACCGACGGCAAGGACTGGAAGAGCCTCGACTCCCGCTCGGGGGAGACGTTCTCCGAGCGGTTCCAGACGAAGTCGTACGATCTTCAGCAGCCGGCCGAGTACCAGCACTTCCGGCTGGAAGTGACGAGGAACAACGGCGCGTCGGGCATCCTCCAGCTCGCCGACGTGCAGTTCGCCACGGGCGGCAGCGGCGGGCCGGTGCCGCAGGACATGCTGACGCTGGTCGACAAGGGCCCGACCGCCTCGCCGACGGCCAAGGCGCGGGTCGGGTTCACCGGCACGAGGGCGCTGCGCTACGCCGGCCGGCACACGGCGAGCGGCCGCGCGTACTCGTACGACAAGGTGTTCGACGTGAACGTCAGGGTCGGCGGCGACACGCGGTTGTCGTACCGGATCTTCCCCTCGATGGCCGACGGCGACCGGGACTACGACGCGACGAACGTCTCCCTCGACCTGGCCTTCACCGACGGCACCTACCTCAGCGACCTGGGCGCCCTGGACCAGCACGGGTTCCCGCTGTCGCCGCGCGGGCAGGGCGACTCGAAGTCGCTGTACGTCAACCAGTGGAACAACGTCGTCTCGCGGATCGGTTCCGTCGCGGCCGGGAAGACGGTCGACCGGATACTCGTCGGGTACGACTCCCCCGGCGGGCCGGCGAAGTTCCGCGGCTGGATCGACGACGTGTCGCTGAAGCAGGCCGCGCCGGAGAAGCCGAAGGCGCACCTGTCCGACTACGCGCTGACCACGCGCGGCACCAACTCCAGCGGCAGTTTCTCGCGCGGCAACGACTTCCCGGCGACCGCGCTGCCGCACGGCTTCAACTTCTGGACGCCGGTGACCAACGCGTCTTCGCTGAGCTGGCTCTACGAGTACGCACGTGCGAACAACGACGCCAATCTGCCGACGATCCAGGCGTTCAGCGCGAGCCATGAGCCGAGCCCGTGGATGGGCGACCGGCAGACCTTCCAGGTGATGCCGTCGGCCGCGGCAGGCACCCCGGCCACCGGACGGGAGGCGCGTGCGCTGGCGTTCCGGCACGAGAACGAGACGGCGCGGCCGTACTACTACGGCGTACGGTTCGAGAACGGACTCAGGGCGGAGATGGCGCCGACCGACCACGCGGCGGCGCTGCGCTTCACCTACCCCGGCGACGACGCGAGCGTGCTCTTCGACAACGTCACCGAGCAGGCGGGTCTGACCCTGGACGAGGAACACGGGGTCGTCACCGGCTACTCGGACGTCAAGTCGGGCCTGTCGACCGGCGCGACGCGGCTGTTCGTGTACGGGGTGTTCGACAAGCCGGTGACGGGCGGGTCGTCCAGCGGGGTCAAGGGCTATCTGCGCTTCGCGGCGGGCGCCGACCGCACCGTCACGCTGCGCCTGGCGACCTCGCTGATCAGCGTCGACCAGGCGAAGGACAACCTGCGCCAGGAGATCCCGGACGGCACCTCCTTCGGCACGGTGAAGGCGCGGGCGCAGCGCACCTGGGACAGGCTGCTGGGCAAGGTCGAGGTGGAGGGCGCGACGCCGGACCAGCTGACCACGCTGTACTCCAGCATGTACCGGCTGTACCTGTACCCGAACTCGGGCTTCGAGAAGGTGGGCGGCAGGGACGCGTACGCGTCGCCGTTCTCGCCGATGCCGGGCCAGGACACCCCGACGCACACCGGCGCGAAGATCGTGGACGGCAAGGTGTACGTCAACAACGGCTTCTGGGACACGTACCGGACGACGTGGCCGGCGTACTCCTTCCTGACGCCCTCCCAGGCGGGCGAGATGATCGACGGTTTCGTGCAGCAGTACAAGGACGGCGGGTGGACCTCGCGCTGGTCCTCGCCGGGGTACGCGGACCTGATGACCGGCACGTCCTCGGACGTGGCGTTCGCGGACGCCTACGTCAAGGGCGTGAAGTTCGACGCGAAGGCGGCGTACGAGGCGGCGCTGAAGAACGCGACCGTCGTGCCGCCGTCGTCCGGTGTCGGCCGCAAGGGCATGAGCACCTCGCCGTTCCTCGGCTACACCAGCACGGACACCGCCGAGGGCCTGTCCTGGGCGATGGAGGGGTACGTCAACGACTACGGCATCGCGGAGATGGGCGCGGCCCTCTACGAGAAGACGGGCGAGAAGCACTACAAGGAGGAGTCGGACTACTTCCTCAACCGGGCCCGCGACTACGTGAACCTCTTCGACCCGGGGGCCGGCTTCTTCCAGGGCAAGGACGCCAAGGGTGACTGGCGGGTGGACGCGGCGAGTTACGACCCGAGGGTGTGGGGTCACGACTACACGGAGACCAACGGCTGGGGGTACGCCTTCACCGCCCCGCAGGACACCCGCGGCCTGGCCAACCTGTACGGCGGCCGCGGCGGACTCGCCGACAAGCTGGACGAGTTCTTCTCCACGCCGGAGACGGCGTCCCCCGAGTTCGTCGGCTCCTACGGCGGCGTCATCCACGAGATGACCGAGGCGCGGGACGTGCGCATGGGCATGCTCGGGCAGTCGAACCAGGTCGCGCACCACGTCTCGTACATGTACGACGCGGCGGGCCGGCCGTGGAAGACGCAGGCCGCGGTGCGGCAGATCCTGTCCCGGCTGTACCTCGGCAGCGAGATCGGGCAGGGATACCACGGTGACGAGGACAACGGCGAGCAGTCGGGCTGGTTCCTGTTCTCCGCGCTCGGCTTCTACCCCCTGGTCATGGGCAGCGGCGACTACTCCATCGGGTCCCCGCTGTTCAGGAAGGTCACCGTGCACCTGG
This sequence comes from Streptomyces hygroscopicus subsp. hygroscopicus, assembly GCF_030269125.1. GTDB lineage: Bacteria > Actinomycetota > Actinomycetes > Streptomycetales > Streptomycetaceae > Streptomyces > Streptomyces hygroscopicus_C. The sequence continues at coordinate 818,212 of NZ_BSSM01000001.1, forward strand.
AGAACGGCCACGACCTGGTGGTGAACGCGCCGAAGAACAGCGCGAAGAACGTCTACGTCCAGGGGGTGACGTTCGACGGGCGTCCATGGACGTCGACCTCGCTGCCCCAGTCGCTGCTCGCCAAGGGCGGGGAGCTGACGTTCGCCATGGGGCCCCGGCCGTCCGCCTGGGGCAGCGGCAAGGACGCGGGGCCGGTCTCCATCACCCAGGACGACAAGGTGCCCGCGCCGCGGGCCGACGTCCTTCGCGGTGCGGGCGCCCTGTTCGACGACACCTCGGCGACGGAGGCGACGGTCGGCTCCGTGGAACTGCCGGTGAGCCGGACGGTGAAGCCGGTGCAGTACACGCTGACGTCCCCGGCGGACCGCACCGAGGCCCCGACGGGCTGGACCCTCCAGGGCTCCGACGACGGCACGACGTGGCGGACGCTGGACCACCGTTCCGGGGAGGCGTTCCCGTGGAACCGGCAGACCAGGGCGTTCACGATCGCCTCGCCGGGCGCGTACGCCAAGTACCGGCTGGTGCTGGACGGTTCGGCGACGCTGGCGGAGGTGGAGTTGCTGGCCTGACGGCAGCTCGGGGGCGGGCCCGTGACGGTCCGCCCCCGTGGCCCGACCGGTGACCGGGGACTCGGGTCCTCTCAGTCCGGCAGATCGGGCGCGTAACCGACGTACAGCGGTGTGGCGACGACTGTCCGAGGCCCGGTCGCTCCCTCCCGGTCGCCCCATGTCTCCATGATCGTGGAGACCCGTGCGTAGCCCCGCATCCAGGCCGCGCCGGCGGGGTTGTCGTTGCTCACCTGCAGGAAGCGGCCGAGTCGGATGATCCCGGGGGAACGGGGCAGCGATCCGGACGAGTCGATCCGGTCCGCGGCGGGGGGCGGATCGAGCGCCAGGTCCCAGAGGACGCCGTGCAAGGCGCTTCCCACCAGACCGTACGCCTCCGCGTGCACGCGGGGAAACGGCGCCAGCAGGTGCTGCGGGCTGCCGTGCAGGAGCAAGCGGGTGACACCGCCCTGGTGCCCCGGATCGTCCGCGCCCCGTGCCGCGGGGGCGTCCACGAACAGAACGGTCTCAAGACCGGCTCGGCCGATGACGAACACGTTGAGCGGCGCTTCGAAGTACACCCATCGTCCCGCCCTGACGCTCGGGTCCTGGTACCAGAGTGCGTGTTGTTCGACATGTCCGACCACGGTGGTGAGCCGTTGGGCGTTGCCCGGCTCGGCACCGGACTGCGCCAGATCGGCCTCCACGCTCACCTCGCCCACCGGCGTCGGCGTCTTCAGCCTCAGAGCGGTGAGCCGCTGACCGATCCGCGTCCACCGGCGTCCTTCGGGGACGAACTGGCGCAGCTTGGCGTCGGACAAGTACACGAGTTCCTGCATCGGCACACCCCCACGACGAATGGGACGATCGTACGGGGCCGGCCGAGGACCGCCCCTACGGCAGTGCGGACTCGCACCACACGACCTTGCCAGGGGTCCGTTCCCCGGCGCCCCACTTGTCGGCCGACGCCGACACCGGCGGCAACCCGCGCCCGCCCTCGTCCGCGGCGGCGTCCACGACCCGCGGTACCCCGGCTCCGCTGTCGTGGACCTCGCTCAGCCCCAGTGCGCCGGCGACCACGCCGTGAACCGTCTGGCCGCGGGGACGGAGCGGCGGGCCCGCGCGTAGAACCGGTCACGCGGCTCCCCGACGAGGTGTCCATCGCGGCGCGCGAATATGCGATGCTGCGGACACAGGCCCTCACCAAGCTTGACCCGCCGGGTCTGCTCGGCCACCTGCCAGGAGAGCGATGAGCGCGCACGCACTTCAGTTCAAGCCAGCGTACAGCAGTGGCGAAGGCGGCGCCTGCCTCGAAGTGGCCGTCGCCCGGCGCAAGTCGCGCCACAGCGGCAGAGAAGGCGGCGTGTGCGTGGAAGTCGCTCCCTGTGCCCGCTCCATCCGCGTCCGTGACTCCACGCAGCACCCCGCCGAAGCCCCCGCCCTCCGCGTCGGCCCCCTCGCCTGGGCCGCCTTCACCTCCTCGGTCAAATGAACAGCAGACGCGCCGTCCTCGCCTCCGTCGCCGCGCTCGCGGCCGGGCTGCCCACGGTCAACGCCGTCGTCAGCGGTGCCGGTGCCACCCCCGCCGCCGCCGCGGACCAGTACGGGTCCAACACCGAGCTGTACACCCGTACCGCCGACAAGGAGGGCACCGACTGGGTGCGCCGGTTCCGGATCGGCGCGCCGGCGCCGGTCACGGACAACGCCCGCGCCACCAGCAGCCCGCTCGGCAGCACCGCGGTGATCGCGCCGCACGGGGGCGGGATCGAGGCCGGTACGAGTGAGCTGTGCATGGCGATCGCCGGGTACACGCCCTTCGAGGCGGAGACCGACCCGGCGAGCGCGGCCGTGGCGGGCGGGCCGCAGCGGGACTACTGGATGTTCGAGGCGCTGGCCAACTCCGCGGCGCAGCACGTCACTTCCACCCATTGCGACGATCCCGCGGCGCTCGCCGTCTGCACCGGGAACCTCTACGCCGTCTCGCTGCACGGGTTCGACGAGACAACCGAGAAGAAGGTGATCATCGGCGGCCGGGACGCGCGGCTGGGGCGCAACCTGCTCGCGGCGTTCACGAAGTACGGCCTGACCTCGCCCGCCGCCGACCCCGCCTGGGACGTCACCGTGGTCTTCGCGGACGCCTCGACCTCGATCGACGGCGACGACCCGGCCAACATCGTGAACCGCACCCGTACCGGCGCGGGCGCCCAGCTGGAGATCTCCACGGCGCTGCGCAAGGCGATGTTCGGCGACTTCTCGGGCGCGGCCAAGCGCAGGACGACCGCCGGTGTGCCGAGCACGGGCAGTCCCTACGCCGACCACTTCTGGAACGGCTTCGTGGGTGCCGTGCGCGAGGCGATCAAGCACCACGAGCTGGGCCTCGACTCGCTCTAGCTCCATTCGCGAAACGGTCGCGGCCTCTGCCATTATCTGACTCCGCCATTTGTGCCAAGGGCGGGTCAAGTGGCCCGCATGGCTGTTGAGTTGGGGAGGTCATATGGACGGGGGACTCGCCCAGGCCGTTGCCGCGGCCGTCGGTCAGGGTGCGCTGGACGCTGTCGGAGCCAGGGCTCTGGAGGCCCTGCTGGGCATGATCCGGCAGCGGTTCCGCCGCGACCAGGGCGCACTGTCCGCGCTCGACGGCGCGGCGTCGGATCCGGCACCGCTCATCGCCTCGCTGGAGCGGTACATCCAGATGGACCCCGACTTCGCCGCCGATCTGCGCGACTGGCTCAAGGAGGCCGAGCGGAACCCGAGTGGCGCCTCCTCGGTCCGGATCGGGCACACCAACCAGATCTCCGGCACCGTCCACGGATCGGTCATCCAGGGACAGAACATCAAGGGCCGCTTCTCCTTCCGCGGCCTGCTGGGCAGGGGCGAGTGACCCGTGGCAGCTCCGCCCTCGTCCGACCACACCAACAATGAGATCTCCGACGGCGCCAAGGTCGGCGGCAACGCCTACCAGGCCAGGCACATGCACTTCGGCGGCCGCTCGGTCGGGCTGACCGTCGTGGGGCTGGCCGCCATCGGAGCGCTCACGTACCTCGTCGTGGACGCCCACGCGAACCGCGGCACCGGAAAGGAGCGGCTGAGCGCGGCGGCGTCGCGTGGTCCGGCGACAGCGAGCGCGACGGCCACGCCGTCGCCGAGCCGTTCCAAGCCCGAGGCGAGCCCGTCCGGCCCAGCCGACTCGGGTGCCGCGGCCGACTCGGAGGCCGAGAAGGCGCCCCCCTCTCCGGCGGCGACCAAGGCCGCGCCCAAGGCGGCGACTCCCAGTACCGCGTACACCGGGGTCCACCTGTACTGCTCGGGATGGCGGGGCTCCGGTGCGAACCTCATGGCCAGAGCCTGCGTCCAGGTCACCGGCTCCGACGCGCAGTTCGGGACGGTGGTGAAGAACGTCGGGCGGAGTCAGGCCGTCGTCGGCGTCTCCCTCAAGTACCTCTACCAGGGCACGGCGCACGAGTGCCCGCAAGGCGTCTATCGGATGCCGAAGATCAGGATCGATCCGGGTACGTCCTGGTACAGCTCCTTGGGGCTGTGCTCCGCCAATGATCTGACGCACGGCAATTTCCAGGCGCTCGCCCAAGCCGTGGAGAACCCGGACGGAGACGCCGGCCTGGAGAGCAGTGCCCCCAAGTACTCCCCCACCGCCGCCTTCGGCACCGACGGCACGCCGCAGTGCAAGAGCGGCAGCTCCTCCTGGGGCTCCTGCGACGCGCTGTGGCCGTACTCGCCGTAGCAGGGTGCCCGGAAGCGTTCTTGCCCCATCCGTGATGTCATCGAACAGGAGAGCGACAAGCGCTCCGAAACGAAAGGCTGCGAATCGCGGGAGGAAAACATGGCAGGCAACCTCCGAGCCCGGGACATCATGACCGGCGGCGTGCAATGCGTCGGCGAGCACCAGTCGTTGCAGGACGCGGCGCGGATGATGCGTGACCTGAAGGTCGGCGCGCTGCCCATATGCGGCGACAACAACAAGCTGGCGGGCATGGTCACCGATCGGGACATCGTCATCAAGTGCTGCGCCGAGGGCATCGACCCGGCGACGGTGCAGGCCGGGTCGATGCGGAGCGAGATCTTCTGGATCGACGCCGACGCGGCCGCCACCGACGCCCTGCGCGCCATGGAGCAGCACAAGGTCAAGCGCATCCCGGTGATCGACGTCAAGGGCGGTCACCAGCTGGTGGGCATGATCACCGAGGCCAACCTGGCCAAGAGCCTCAGTGACACCCAGGTCGCCGAGTTCGCCCACCGCGTCTACGCGACCGCCTGACGCACCCCGCCCCCTGCCTACGCCCCGGCCCGCGGCCGGCCGGCCGGCGTAGGCACACGACTGCTCGCGCGCCGCCGCGGCGGCGCCGACGGCCGCCATCCGGGCGGTACGGTCCGCGGCCCGGAGGGGATGCCGCCCTCCGTGCGGTCCGCACTCCCGGCGAGACACCGCGAGTGCGACGGAGCCCACGGACGACGCCCCCGCACCGGCCACCACCGGCCACCGCCGATCCGCCGCGGTCCGCTCCCCAGAACGTCCGTCCAGCTCGTGGACGACCCGTGGCCACACCGCGGACCCCGGTGCTACAAATACCGCATGTCGGACACCGTTGCTCGATTCAGACGCCTACTGTGGCGTTCTGTGGTCGGCAGGAGACGGCGGACCGTGGCCGGGCAGGTCTTCCTGCTCCAGGTGGCCCTGGTGGTGCTGCTGGTGCTCAGCGGTGTCGTCGCCCTCTACCTCCAGTCCGAACGGGACGCCCAGGCCGAGGCCCGGCGCCGTTCCGTGGCGGTGGCGCAGACCTTCGCCCACTCCCCCGGCGTCCTCCAGGCACTGGCCGCCCCGCAGCCCTCCAAGATCCTCCAGCCGCTCACCGAGGCGGGCCGCAAGGCGGCGGGCGTCGACTTCATCGTCGTCATGGACACCCATGGCATCCGGTACACGCACCCGATGCCGAGCAAGATCGGCCACCGGTTCGTCGGCGACATCGCGCCCTCGCTCGCCGGACGGACCTACACGGAGAGCGTGCACGGACCGCTGGGCCACGAGATGCAGGCCACCGTGCCCATCGAGGACGACCACGGCAAGGTCACCGCCCTCGTCTCCGCCGGGCTCAAGGTCAAGAACGTCACCAGCGAGGTGAACCGGCAGGTCCCGATCATCCTGGCCACCGGGGCCGGCGCCCTCGCGGTGTCGACCGGCGGCACCGCGCTGGTCGGGCGGCGGCTGCGGCGGCAGACCCACAGCCTCGCCCCCGACGAGATGACCCGGATGTACGAGCACCACGACACGGTGCTGCACTCGGTGCGCGAGGGCGTCCTCATCGTCGGCGACGACGGCCGGCTGCTGCTCGCCAACGACGAGGCCCGCCGCCTGCTGCGGCTGCCGCCCGACGCCGAGGGCCGCCACCTGTGCGAGCTGCCCGGCCTCGACCCCGAGACCCTGGAGCTGCTGGCCTCCGGGCGCGAGGCCACCGACGAGGTGCTCTTCGCCGGGGAGCGGCTGCTCGCGGTCAACCAGCGGCCCACCGACCGCGGCGGCGCCCCCGGCGGCACGGTGGTCACCCTGCGCGACACCACCGAACTCCAGGCCATCTCCGGCCGCGCGGAGGTCGCCAGGGAGCGGCTGAAACTGCTCTACGACGCCGGCCTCGGCGTCGGCACCAGCCTGGACGTGCGGCGCACCGCGGAGGAGCTGGCGCGGACCGTCGTACCGCGCTTCGCCGACTACGTCAGCGTGGACCTGGACGACGGCGTGCTGCACGGCGAGGAGCCCGCACCCACCGCGGGCACCCTGCGGCGCATCGCCGTGCACGGCATCCGGAGCGACCACCCCCTCTACGAGCGGGACCGGCTGATCGACTTCAAACCGTTCACGCCCCAGGCCCGTGGCTACGGCACCGGCCGCCCCGAACTGGTGCCGGACCTGGCCGCCGCCACGGACTGGCGGGCCCAGGACCCGCAGCGCACCGACAGAATCCTCGAATACGGCATCCAGTCCCTCATCTCGGCCCCGATCCGGGCCCGCGGGGTCGTGCTGGGCATCGCCAACTTCTACCGGGCCAAGCGTGACCCCTTCGACGAGGAGGACCTGTCGCTGGCGGACGAGCTGGTCGCCCGCGCGGCCGTCAGTGTCGACAACGCCCGCCGCTACGCCCGTGAGCACGCCCTCGCGGTCACCCTCCAGCGAAGCCTGCTGCCGCGCGCCCTGCCCGAGCAGAGCGCCCTGGACGTCGCCTACCGGTATCTGCCGGCGCAGTCGGGCGTGAGCGGGGACTGGTTCGACGTGATCCCGCTGCCGGGCAGCCGGGTGGCGCTGGTCGTCGGCGACGTCGTCGGGCACGGTCTGCACGCCGCCGCCACGATGGGCCGGCTGCGGACCGCCGTACACAACTTCTCGACCCTCGACCTGCCGCCGGACGAGCTGCTCAGCCACCTGGACGACCTGGTCGGGCGCATCGACCAGGACGAGGGCCTCGCGGAGGACTCGGGCATCGTCGGCGCCACCTGTCTGTACGCGATCTACGACCCGGTGACGCGCCGGTGCGCGATGGCACGCGCCGGGCATCTCGCGCCCGCGCTGGTGCGTCCCGACGGCAGTGTCACCTTCCCCGAGCTGCCGGGCGGCCCCCCGCTCGGGCTCGGGGGCATGCCGTTCCAGACGGCGGAGCTGGAGCTGGCCGAGGGGACGCAGCTGGTGCTGTACACCGACGGGCTGATCGAGGACCGCACGCGCGATCTGGACGAGGGCATGGAGCTGCTGCGCCGGGCGCTGGCCGGGCATCCCGACCGCTCCCCGGACGCGAGCTGCGGTGCGGTGGTGGAGGAGCTGCTGCCCCACGGGCCCAAGGACGATGTCGCGCTGCTCGTCGCGCGCACGCGCGCGCTCACGTCCGCGCAGGTGGCCGACTGGGACGTGCCCAGCGATCCGTCCGCCGTCTCCGGGCTGCGGCGCGCCGTGACCGGGCGGCTGGAGGAGTGGGGCCTGGAGGAGCGTGCCTTCGGGATGGAGCTGGTGCTGAGTGAGCTGGTGACGAACGCGATCCGCTACGGCTCCCAGCCGATCCGCCTGCGGCTGATCCGGGACCGGGCGCTGATCTGCGAGGTGGCCGACGGGAGCAACACCTCGCCGCATCTGCGGTACGCGGCGACGACGGACGAGGGTGGCCGGGGGTTGTTCCTGGTGCAGCAGATGACGGAGCGGTGGGGGACGCGGTATTCGCCGCAGGGGAAGGTGATCTGGGCGGAGATGGCCCTGCGAGGGGAGCCGCCGGGTGTGCCGGGGTTCTCCCCGGAGGCGTTCGAAGCGCTGGAGCCGGACGGCTGGTGAGCGGGCACGGGGGTACGGCGAAGGGCCGCACCCCCGCACCGGGGATGCGGCCCTCGACCGCCGTTCCTGGCCGCTTACTTGCGGATCAGGCTGCGCAGCACGTACTGCATGATGCCGCCGTTGCGGTAGTAGTCGGCCTCACCGGGGGTGTCGATGCGGACGACCGCGTCGAACTCGACGCCCGTGTCGGTGGTGACCTTGACCGTGCGCGGCGTGGTGCCGTTGTTCAGCTCGGTGACGCCGGAGAAGGAGAAGGTCTCCTCGCCGGTCAGACCGAGGGACTCGGCCGAGGCGCCCTCCGGGAACTGGAGCGGCAGGACGCCCATGCCGATGAGGTTCGAGCGGTGGATGCGCTCGTACGACTCGGCGATGACGGCCTTGACGCCGAGGAGCGCGGTGCCCTTGGCCGCCCAGTCACGGGACGAACCGGAGCCGTACTCCTTGCCCGCCAGGACGACCAGCGGGATGCCGGCGGCCTGGTAGTTCTGCGAGGCGTCGTAGATGAAGGACACCGGGCCGTCGGCCTGGGTGAAGTCGCGGGTGTAGCCGCCCTCGGTGCCCGGCGCGATCTGGTTGCGCAGGCGGATGTTGGCGAACGTACCGCGGATCATGACCTCGTGGTTGCCGCGGCGCGAGCCGTAGCTGTTGAAGTCGCGGCGCTCCACACCGTGCTCGGTGAGGTACTGGCCGGCCGGGGTGTCGGCCTTGATCGCACCGGCGGGGGAGATGTGGTCGGTGGTGACCGAGTCGCCCAGCTTGGCCAGGACGCGGGCGCCGGTGATGTCCTCGACCGGGGCCGGCTCCATGCCCATGCCCTCGAAGTACGGGGGCTTGCGCACGTAGGTGGACTCGGTGTCCCACTCGAAGGTGTTGCCGGTCGGGACCGGGAGCGACTGCCACTGGGCGTCGCCCGCGAACACGTCCTGGTAGGACTTGTTGAACATGTCCTCGCCGATGGCGGCGGCGACGACCTCGTTCACCTCGGCCTCGGAGGGCCAGATGTCCTTCAGGTAGACCGGGTTGCCGTCCTGGTCGGTGCCCAGGGCGTCACGGGTGATGTCCACCTTCATGGAGCCCGCGATGGAGTACGCGACGACCAGCGGCGGGGACGCCAGGTAGTTCATCTTGACGTCGGGGTTGATACGGCCCTCGAAGTTCCGGTTGCCGGAGAGGACCGAGACGACGGCGAGGTCGTGGTCGTTGACCGCCTTGGAGACCTCCTCCGGCAGCGGGCCGGAGTTGCCGATGCAGGTGGTGCAGCCGTAGCCGACGAGGTTGAAGCCCAGCTTGTCCAGGTACGGCGTGAGGCCGGCCTTGTCGAAGTAGTCGGTGACGACCTTCGAACCCGGGGCGAGGGTGGACTTGACCCACGGCTTGCGGGTCAGGCCCTTCTCGACCGCCTTCTTGGCGACCAGGGCGGCGCCGATCATGACGTACGGGTTGGACGTGTTGGTGCAGGAGGTGATGGCCGCGACGGTGACCGCGCCGTGGTCGATCGTGTAGGTCGTGCCGTCGGCGGCGGTGACCTGGACCGGGTTGGACGGCCCGCCGTTCGGGTGGACGGCCGGGGCGTCGGAGGCCGGGAAGGACTCCTGGCCCGCCTCGTCCACGTCGTCCACGTAGTTGCGGACGTCCTGCTTGAACTGCTCGGCGGCGTTGGCGAGGACGATGCGGTCCTGCGGGCGCTTCGGGCCGGCGATGGAAGGCACGACCGTGGAGAGGTCGAGCTCCAGCTTCTCGGAGAAGTCCGGCTCGGCCTTCGGGTCCAGCCAGAGGCCCTGCTCCTTGGCGTATGCCTCGACCAGGGCGACCTGCTGGTCGCTGCGGCCGGTCAGGCGCAGGTAGTTCAGGGTCTCGTCGTCGATCGGGAAGATCGCGGCGGTGGAGCCGAACTCCGGCGACATGTTGCCGATGGTGGCGCGGTTGGCCAGGGAGGTGGCGGCCACGCCCTCGCCGTAGAACTCCACGAACTTGCCGACGACGCCGTGCTTGCGCAGCATCTCGGTGATCGTGAGCACGAGGTCGGTGGCGGTGGTGCCGGGCTGGAGCTCACCGGTGAGCTTGAAGCCGACGACGCGCGGGATCAGCATGGAGACCGGCTGGCCGAGCATGGCGGCCTCGGCCTCGATGCCGCCGACGCCCCAGCCGAGGACGCCGAGGCCGTTGACCATCGTGGTGTGCGAGTCGGTGCCGACCAGGGTGTCCGGGTAGGCCTTGCCGTCGCGGACCATGACCACGCGGGCCAGGTGCTCGATGTTCACCTGGTGGACGATGCCGGTGCCCGGCGGGACGACCTTGAACTCGTCGAAGGCGGTCTGGCCCCAGCGCAGGAACTGGTAGCGCTCCTTGTTGCGGCCGTACTCCAGCTCCACGTTCTGCTTGAACGCGTCGTTGGTGCCGAACTTGTCGGCGATGACGGAGTGGTCGATGACCAGTTCGGCCGGCGCCAGCGGGTTGATCTTCGCCGGGTCGCCGCCCAGCTCCTTCACGGCCTCACGCATGGTGGCGAGGTCCACGACGCAGGGCACGCCGGTGAAGTCCTGCATGATCACGCGGGCCGGCGTGAACTGGATCTCCTGGCTGGGCTGGGCCTGCGAGTCCCAGCCGCCGAGGGCACGGATGTGGTCGGCGGTGATGTTCGCGCCGTCCTCCGTGCGGAGCAGGTTCTCCAGCAGGACCTTGAGGCTGTACGGCAGCCGGGCCGAGCCCTCCACCTTGTCCAGCCGGAAGATCTCGTACGACTCGTCGCCCACCTGCAGCGTGCTGCGGGCGTCGAAGCTGTTCGCCGACACGACAGTCTCCTTCATTGATGTGCGCGTACCACCGCAATCCTGCCGCCACCCCGGCTCGGCCGGTCCAGTGAGGTCAGGCTAAGTTAGCCTCGCCTTACCGGAGTGGCGACCACGATGCGCCTCGGCAGATATCTCGATGTCGAGATAACTCTAGTACATGGGTGCCGGATGGTCATGCCGGGCCGCTCTGTCCGCTGTCATCCAATCGAGGCGTTTACTCAGCGAACCCAGTCGTTCGGCCTTCCGTCTCAGTGAACCTAGCCGTTCGGGCTAATCGCGCTGGGGGTGCTGGTGGCCGTACCGGCTGGGATGGATCTCGCAGGGCCTTATGTCGAGCTGTCGTACGTGGACGCCCTACGTCAGCGGCAGCGTCGTCCCCTGCTGGACTGTGTGACGGCCCGGTTCGAGGACGCGGCACCAGTACGGCCGTTCCAGTGGTCCCGTGGGGAACGTCACTTCGCCGGCTGGTACTGGGCGGCGACGACCGGGCAGCACGTGGGCTTCGAGTCCTGGCTGGAGCGCGACCGGCTTGTGCTCATGGACTTCGATCCGCAGGTGGCGGGGATCGCCTCGCAGCCGTTCTGGCTGCACTGGCACGACGGGGCACGGGAGCGTCGGCACGCTCCGGACTACTTCGCACGCCGGGTGGATGGCTCGGCGGTAGTCGTCGATGTCCGCGCGGACGAGCGGATGGAGCCGAAGGACGTGGAGGCGTTCGAGGTGACGCGGATCGCCTGCGCTCAGGCGGGTTGGCACTTCGAGCGGGTCGGGGTGCCGGAGCCGGTGTTGCTGGCGAATGTCCGGTGGCTGTCCCGCTACCGGCACCCGCGATGCCTGCATCCCCCGGCTGCGGACCGCCTGCGGGAGGTCTTCGCGGCGCCGGGACCGCTGCTGCCCGGGGCTGATACGGCGGGTGACCGGCTCGCGACGCTGCCCGCGCTTTTCCATCTGCTCTGGCGTCAGGAACTGGTTGCCGAGGACCTGCCGGTCCAGTTGCTGGGTCCGCGCACGGTCGTGGGCCGGGTCGAAAGGGGTGGCCATTGAACAGGCAGGGGCGGAAGGTCCCGCCCACAGCCCGGCTCGCGGAGTTTCCCGAGACAGCGGCTGAACAGGCACTTTGGTGGGAGAATCACATCCTGGAGGTGCTGCACGGGCTGCCGCCGGGGGCGTCCGATAAGGCAGTGGCGCGGTCGGAGTTCGACCCGAGACAGCACTCGTTGGCTGAGCGCGAGCGGGCCAAGGCGGCAGAGTTGACGGCGGCCGGGCACAAGGTGACGGCCAGCGGGATCAAGCAGCGGCGCCAGCGCTACCAGCGTGACGGGCTGGTCGGACTGGCCGACGGCCGGTCGGCCAAGCAGATGCCGGCCTTCGGCAAGGTCGATGCGGCAGTGGTGGAGGCGATGCGGCAGGCGATCGACGAGACGACCGAGGACTCGTCGAAAACCATCGGATTCATCGTCTGGCGGACCAAGCAGATCCTGGCAGGCCGTGACGAGGTTCCTTCCCGGGCCACTCTCTACCGGCTCTACAGCAAGTTAGCAACGGGCACGCATGCGACGGGTTCGGCCCGCACACGCCGGTCGATCAAGGCACGGCCGTGTGGTCCGTTCGGGGAGGTTCCGGCCAGTGCCCCGGGCGAGCTGATGCAGATCGACTCGACCCCGCTGGATGTGCTGGTGCGCTTGGACGACGGGATCGCTGAGAAGGTCGAGCTGACGGCGATGGTCGACATCGCAACGAGGTCGATCACGGCGGCGGTGCTGCGGCCGACCACGAAGGCTGCGGACGCGTCCGCGCTGCTGGCTCGCAGCGTCACCCCGGAGGCGATGCGGCCCGGCTGGTCAGAGGCCCTGCGGATGTCCCGTTCGGTGCTGCCGCACCGGCGGTTGCTGACGTTGGACGAGCGCCTGGAGCACGCGGCGGCCCGGCCGGTGATCGTGCCGGAGACGATCGTCTGCGACCACGGCAAGGTGTTCGTCTCGCGGAACTTCCGGGCCTCCTGCCGGTATCTGGGCATCAACCTGCAACCAGCCCACAAGGCAACGCCGACCGACAAGGGCACGATCGAGAAGACTCTGGGCTCGGTGGCCACGCTGTTCGCCCAGTTCGTCGCGGGCTACACCGGCTCGACCACGGACCGCCGTGGCCGGAAGCTGGAGGACGGGCCGCTGTGGTCTCTGCCTGAACTCCAGAACCTGCTCGACGAGTGGGTCATCGCCGTCTGGCAGACCAGGCCGCATGACGGGCTGCGTGATCCGCAGGCGCCGAGGCGGGCGTTCTCGCCGAACGAGAAGTACGCAACACTGCTTCAGTCCTGCGGCTACGTTCCGGTTCCGTTGAATGGTGAGGACTACGTCGAACTGTTACCCGAGCGGTGGCAGGCGATCAACAACTACGGCATCCGGATCAAGCACCGCACCTACGACAACGGCGAACTAGGCCCGCTGCGCCGCCAGCACTCCGGGGTAATGGAGAAGAAGGGCTTGTGGGAAATTCACCACGACCCCTACGACATCTCCCGCATCTGGGTACGCGACCGCCGACGCAATCGGTGGATCACCGTTTTCTGGAAGCATCTCCACCGCGTCGGTGTCCCGTTCGGGGAACTGGCCTGGGATCACGCCTGCGAGCAGGTGCCCGGCGGCACCGAGGAGCAGATCGCGGACGCTGCCGCCGCGCTGCTGCGGCGGGCCCACGACGGCCCCGCCCCGAAGAAGGGGCCCGCTGCCAAACGGTCCCGCCGCGTCGCCGCACGGACCCGGGCCACCGCCCCTGAACGGCCGGCCCCCGATCCATCCGCCGACGAGACCGTTCAGGAAGACCAGGCGGACACCGAGCTGGCCGAAGTCATCCCGCTAGGTCTGTTCGACCCGCTCGCGAATCCCTGGAGGCGTCCGTGACCATCTCCGAACCGGCAACCCGGCACACCACGCTTCAGAAAGCAGATGCCGAGGCCAACCGGCAGTTGACCACCCTGGATGGATGGCGGAAGTTCGCAGCCGGCCCACCCAGCCCTCCGGTCCTGCTCACTCCCGCCGAACTGGCCAGGCTCACTCCGACCGAGCGGGCGCTCTATGACGACGATCGACTCGACCACCACGCACGGATGCTGGTGGTCGCCACCTCGTTCGTCGAGAAGACCGTGGTCTGCGGCCGACGGCTGGTCCTGCTCAACCGGCACGCGATCAGCGCCCGCCGCGGCCTGATGGTCTCCGGGCTCCCCGGAACGGGCAAGACCAGCGCGATCATCCAGCTCGGGCTCGCCCACGAACTCCTCGACCGGGCCCGCCACCCGAACCTCACCGACCGCATCCCAGTGCTCTATATCACCGTCCCGCCCGCGGCGTCCGCCCGCATGGTCGCGGCCGAGTTCGCGCGCTTCCTGGGGCTACCGGTCCGGGCCAGATCAAACATGACCGACATCATCGAAGCGGTGGTCGGCGTCTGCACGGACACCCGCACCGGTCTGGTTCTAGTTGACGAAATCCACAACGTATCGCAGGTCACACGGGCCGGGGCCGAGGTCTCCGACACCCTGAAGTACTTCTCGGAGCGCATCCCCGCGACGTTTGTCTACGCAGGCATCAACCTCGACACCAGCGAGCTCTTGGCTGGCACCCGGGGCGCTCAGATCGCAGGCCGCTTCACCCTCGTCCCGACCCGCCCATTTCCCTACGGCGCCGAGTGGAAGGGGCTGGTCGCAACCATGGAGAAGACCCTGCTGCTCCATGATCACCCGCCAGGCAGTCTGGTCAAGCTGGACCGCTACCTCCACAAGCGGGCCGACGGCATGATCGGCGCGCTCTCCCACGCGATCCGGGGCGCCGCGATCGACGCAATCCTCAGCGGAACAGAACGCGTGACCAAGGCAGGGCTCGACGCAATCCCCCTGGACCATGCCGCAGAAGCGGCGAAGAAGGGCCGCTGAAGTGTCCCGCCCGCTGCCAGAGCTGCCTCGCCCGCTGGCTCCGCTGCCCGTCCGGCTGCGCCCCTGCGTCGGCGAGATCACCGACTCCTACGTCCGCCGTCTGGCGCGCGAACCATCTCAAGCCGAGCTACCTCCACTGCTTCCTCAGCGGACCGCCCTTCTGGTTCGGCAAGCCCCAGCTGGATCGCCTGGCTGCGGTTTCCGGCCGCTCCGAGCAGCATTTGGACCGGGCGCTCGCTGACGCCAGCTCCCCGCGCGGCCGCATGAAGCCCAATCCGCGCACTGCTAAAACCGAGCTATTCCCCGGCCAGCCCCATCTCGCCTTGCTCATCTACATCGACGCCCGCAGAGGCCACACCATTCAGGACCTGGCCCTGCGGCACGGTCTCCCTCGCCGTCTCATCCGCCTCGCCCTAGACACGATGCAGCCGCCTCCCCGAGGAGTCGAACGGGACCATTCGCATCTGGATGCCGACCTCATGGAGCCCATCCAGGCCATGCTAGATCAGGGCCTTGGACCGAAACAGATCTGGCTGAACCTCATGGACGACCACGACGTCTCCATGTCCTACTCACTCCTCCGCCACTACGTCCGCTTGCGCTGCCCTCAGCGCTACGCTCCGACATGGCAGTCCTGACCCCGCCTGGCACACCGCCGCAGAGGCCGATCAACTCCCTTACTCATTAAGGAATTAAGGCCCTTTGCGTCGGTGTTCACTGATAGCGTGGTTCCTGGCGATGGTTCGCCGGGAAAACCGAACGCGCCGTTCCGCGAAAGCCATTCGCGGCCGACGAGACCAGCATGGCTTCTCCATGGCTGCCGAACGTTCCGGTGACACCGCGCGCGCTCCGTCCGTCAGGTCCGAGACTGTCTCGCTCCGTCCGGTCGGCACGCCGGGGCTCAGATGTCCGCGTCTGCCCGTGCGTTGATCGCACGCCCACACGGCGTGCCACGCCTGCACGCCCTGAGCCCTCAAGAGGGTGGCAGATGAGCGACCAGCTCCCATTCAACGATTCCACCGGCCACATCCCGGAGACCTTCACCAACACCACCGACGCCGCGGAGTCGGAAACCGATCGTGAGGGACGCAGCGACGAACTGCGGGTCCGCGCCGGCCAGATCACCAATCTGTCCTGGAAGCAGTACCAGGCCATCAGGCAACTCGCCGTCGGGCTTGGTCTGTCCGAGGAGATCGCGGCTACCATGCCGCTGATGGCCGCCGATCCTCAGGCCCTGATCGACCAGCTCAAGCGTCCACGGCGTGAGGTCCTCTCTCCCGGCGTCACCGGCATCACGGCGCAACTCGACGCCATGATCGCCTCACTGATCCGGGCACCGGAGAACCTGCGCATGGGCGAAGCCCGCTACAGCGGAGGTTTCCACCTCCCGCGTTATACAGCAGCCCCGGGCAACCGGGCGTGCGCCTTCGACCTGCGCGCCAGCAAGGATCTCGACACGGCCCACCAGGCTCTGTTTTCCGAACTCGCCAAGATCGACAGCCTGATCGACAACACCAACCCCTACGGCAGCGACATCAAGGACAACGGCGTCCGGCAAGGCGGCATCCTCTTCCCCCTCCTGATCGGCCTACCGGGACAGCCCTGGCTCGGGGGGTTCGAGACGGCCGACTGCTACGGCCGCACCTACTTCGTCCAGCAGTCGGAAGGCATCCTAGCCAGCACTGTCTTGGAGTGGCTGCGGATGGTGCCCACCACCGCCCAAGAACTGCGGACGCACCCACTGCAGCAGCGTCGGGCGGAACTGCTGTCGATCGCGGGCAAGGTGATCGCCGCCAACACATCCGTCACCAAGGCCGAGGAAGCCAAGCTGATGCGGGCGGTGATGCCGAACTGCAAGGTCGTCCTGACCGTGGATGGCACCACGACGATGGACGAAGCGCGCCGTCGCCTGGTGGCCCAGCAACACCTCGACCGTCCAACCACGTTCACCCCCGACACCGAGTGGCAGACCCGGGCGGAGGCGGTCCTGGAGGCCCTGCAGCAAAAGAACCTCCTGGCCACACCACCGGGCGTTCAGCCCGCCACGGTCAGGCAGTGGCTCGACCACCCGAAGGACGCAGCCAACGCGGACCTGTACGCGGACGACATCGCGGCGCTCGGGGTGTCCTCGCTGCTGTCCACCCCGAACACCCCATCGGACCGGGTGATCCGCAACGCCCTCAAGACCCGAGGTGTCACTGGCGCCGCGCGCTCCCAGGCCCGCTCCGAACTCACCGCCCATGTCGTGGCCCGGGCCATCACCTCCGACCACTCACGCGAAAGCCGCCGCTCGGCCCTGGAGCGCGCCCTGCGAATGACCGACCTGCGCGGCATGGGTGTCGACACGAGGCCAATCGAGGAAATCCTGGCCGACGCCCGCCAGGAGCAGACTGCGGCCGTCGCAGAACGATCCCGAGGACGAAACCCCGGCCTCGGCCCTGCCACTCAACAGATCGCGGTGCGTGCCGCCTTCTACCTCACCTGCGGCAAGGGCAACGATGGACCGGTCCTTCAACGCAGCGCGCACGGCGCTGGCAAGGGCGAGGCGCAGGAACCCGCCGAGCTGCTGCGCAGGCTCGCGCGTACCCCACAAGGACTCGAGCAACTCGCCCAGGCCATCCTAGATGGACGCCAAGGCCATCCGATTCGCCGCGTGGGAGAGGACCGGAAAGCCCAGACACACACAGCTCGCGCCGCAGACCAGGACGTGTTCACGGGCAAGGAACTGAGGGAACTGGCCCTGGCCAAGCCGGAAAAGATCGAGGATCCGTCCGCCTCCGCGCAGGTCGCCGAGGACACCGACGTCATCAGGGACGCGGTGGAGGAACTCGAAAGCAGCGTCGACCGCATGGGGGGCCGCAAGGACGACGACGCCGTGCTCCCGTATGTTGAGGACTGCGGCTGGCCCGACACACACAAGAGCGTCGAGAAGCTGGAGACGATCACCAAGAGGCTCGAGCGTTGGACGATGACCCACCGCATCGTGAACCGTGCCCGCGTCGACGATCAGGGTGTCCAGTGAGGGCCCCCGTGCGGTTCGACGCCGACCTGGCCGATCATGTCGACCGTCTCATGAGCATTGAAGTGCCCGGCCTGGGCGATCTGGGCAAGCCCAGCCCCTACGGGGTCGTTCGCGGATGGTCACTTCCCCGGCTCGTCCCCATGGCCGAGGTCTTGAACCGGAAACACTGGGCGCAGGTGCGCACCGGCGTCTACGCGGCGCTCACCAACGATGCGTTCGTGGCCTACGTCGGAAGTGTGCGCCGCCAGGAAGCCGCTCTGGCTCCCCGCATGCGACATCACTTCCGTATGGACCCCCGACGGCGGGAAACCTGGACCCAGTTAGCCCTGATAAACCTTCCCGACTCCCTGGAGGCCAAGGCGGTGCTGCGCTGCGAGGGCCGTGTCGGGCGCGCGCTGGACCCGCTCGACAACGAACGGCTGCCCGCCGTTCCGGGACGACGCCCCTGGCTGCCACGCGCTCGACAGGGATAGCAGAACCTCAACCGCCCGTGCCCGTCGCGCGGCCCAGACCAGTCAGTCCGAACTGGAAAAGTCGATCCAGTGTTCGGACGTGTGGGTGGCGCGGCGGGCGCGGGCCGCGTGCAGTGCGTCGATCGCGCCGCGGGGTGCGATGGCTGTCTAGGGTTGTCAACCTCATCCCAAGGTCGGCGGACTCAGAGCCGTTCTGGCGCCACCGGCCGGCGTTGGGCCCTGTAGCTCGTGATCTACCTCCATGCGCGAAGCCTAACGACGACCGGTGTCGAGACCGCGGTGGCGCTTTGCCCGTCGGGTCACTCCCTCTCAGGCCGGCTTCGGCTCCTCGGCGAATCCCTCCATGGCGAGCTGGGAGAAGCGGCTACATACTTGCTCGATTAGCGCTGTGCGATGTGCTGCGGCCCGGGACAACTTCTCGGGTACCTGCGCCCGCGCGGCGTCTAGGTACTCGCCCTTGAAGTCGTTCAGAGCCCGCTCCAGAGGATCGTCCTGGACCGCGCGGCGGCTGGCGGCGTCGAGCCGGGCGTGCACGGCATTGATCAGTGCCGCGTCCAAGTCGGCCTGCATACAGCGTGGCTTACACGTCGCTGTGCCCCGAAACTGTCCTCGCGTCGCACGGTGTACGTAACGGTGATGTCCGAGTCCGATACGCCGGCCAGACCGCACGGGGAGTCCTCGCGCAGTTCCCGTCGGACGTCCTCCTCCATCCCATCCCCCGGTAATCGAGGCACCGGACGCAGTGCTGGGAACCGACCGGCCGCTGGGCACCTGGCTACGCGCGCCCGCAGGCCACGGTGTACTTCAACGTACTGTTCCCCGAGGCCGACCAGTACAAGACCGACGAGGTCGCCGACGAGCAGCGTATCCGTCTCGACCTCGTCGCCGTCGCCCCCGTGACAGACGGCTTCCGCATCACCGCCTCGCATCCGGGCGGCGGGGCGCACACCTTCGTGGTCGACACGGTGCTCAGCAACATGGCCTCCAGGCCCGCTGCCCTGCCCGGCCTGATCACTAGGGCAGATGGATACTGCCCACCGGACAATTAGCATCCCCGCATCCTGGTCGCCGGCGGACCTGAAGAGCGCGAGGATGCAGCGCATCACCGTAGTCATGGGGGACGACGGCCGGGCCAGTCTCATCCCGTACTACGAGGCCCAGGCCGTGCTGAGCTGATCAGCCACCGCCGTTGGTGTCCCTGGTAACCGAGCGTGCCTCGCTGCTGACCTAAACCTCTCTCGGAACTGGATGTCGGCGTACCACAACCCAGCGGTGACGCTCACACCCGCAAGCGCGATCGCCACGACGGTATGCAGCCCGAATCTGGGCCGTGACCGGCCTGGCAGCAAGGAGGGGCAGCTCTCCCCACTGCCGGATCAGGAGGGCTGCAGGTGAAACCGCCAAAGGCGGAGGACATGCTCCCGCCCTTTGTCCCAGTAGTCGTCGGGGACAAGCTGGGTCATCAATGCCGGGCTGGGTTCCTGACGGAGAGCGGTGATGTCACCGTTCTCGGTGGTCGTGCTCATAAGAAAGCGCCGTGTGTAGACGCTGCTGAGCGCTCCAAAGAAGGCGAAACCCTGCTGGGTATAGGTGGCGAAGGCTTCCTCATCACCGTCAGGGGCAAGGTTGTAGTCCAGTCTGACGATACGGCCGTCACCGTCAGTGTGGGTTGCTTCCTCCGGCACCCATCCGGCGTACTGGGCGAGAAACCAAGCCAGTTTCTTTTCCACGGGATCGGTGATGACCTGTCCCGCGTTGGTCAGCTGGAGGCCGGTGACCGCGACCAGGCGCTCGCCCTCCTGGGCGTCTGGTCCAGTCGCCGGCTGCTCCTGTTCGGGGTCGAAGAGTACGGAGATGGTCAGTGGCCACGTCCCTGCGAGCGTAGCGTCACCGAGGAGAACCATCTCGTTGCCCTTCATGGCGGAAGAGATTGAAAGGCGCCGCTGCGCTCCCGCCTTCTCGAACCTGGAGGGATCGACAAGGGTCCACAGGTTGGGCCCGGCCCAGTAGTGGGCGTACAACAGGCGCCCGCCCGTCATACGGGCGTAAGCCTGTGCGGCGGCCATGTCATCGGCCCGTACTTTGACCTTCTTCTCCATGCCGGGCGCCACCGTCTTGACCTCGACCAGGAGCACAGTGCCGTCACGCAGCACGATCCTAAAGTCGGGCGGCAGCAGCTTGCCCTGGGCATCATCGAAGTAGTACAGCCCAGCATCCTCGGTCTTGATCAGTCGGACCACACCCAGCGCCACGGTCACTGCTTCAAAGGCGTACTGCGTCTGGTGACCCTGGAGCCGGGATACGTTGTCCAGCGACTCACGCAGCGCGCGGCTGATAGCCGCGATGGTCTCCGGGTGCTGGTCTCGCAGGAGTGCTGCTGTCTGGCCGTCCGGTGGTTCACCCAGGGCCAGCTCGATCAAGGGCAGAACCTCGATCCCCAGCTCACCTTTCCGGCCCCGTTTCAGCACCATGGTTCGGCCCCTCCCCGTCTCCGGCCGAAAGCCATTCTGTCACTGGCAGCAATGGACGAAGGCTGCCCGCCCGCCGGGGGGATGAGTGTTGCGGTGTTCCGATCGGAACACCGCAACACTCATACGTGCCTCATGTGCCTTCATGCCCTATGGAGCCCTGACTGCTCACGACGACGAAGCCCTGTCCACACGACGCGCCTGCGGCGCGTCGCGGCATCTTTCCGCCCACCGTCCCATCTCAACGAAGACAGTCCGCACAGGTCAACGCCCAGGAGTCGACAAACTTCGATGAGACAGGACAGCTCGTTCTCGGTGCGTCCGGGGTGGCGGAGCCCTACTGCGGAGCGACGAGCATGCGTTCCGTGCCGGGGGCCGCGCCGGTGCGGGCGTACATGCCGGTCTCCCCGTCGGGCCGGCGGACGACGAGGTCGTCGGGCCGGCCGTCGGAGTCGTAGCCGCCCGCGGTCATGACCGAGCCCTGGGACCAGACGCCGCCGGCCGAGGACATCGCGAGCTGCCCGCCGAGGCCGCGGGGGCCGACGTCCTGGAACTGGGAGACCCTTCCGTCCGACCAGCGCACCAGGGCGTCCCACCGGTCGCCTCCGGTGAACTGGCCCGCGGCGAGGAGGGTGGCGCCCTTCCAGGTGGCGTTCGGCTTCTGGAGCCGGTGTTCGGTGCCGAAGCCCTTGTCGCCGACCCCGGTGTAGTCGGTGACCTCCCCGTCGCTCCAGCGCACCAGCAGGTCGGTGACGTACGCGGCGGTCCCGAAGCCGCCCGCGGTGATCTGGGCGGCGTTCGTCCAGACGGAGCCGGCCCCGGCGAGCCTGGTCCCGCCCGCCAGACCCTTGGTCCCCACGTCAGGGAAGAGCCTGACCTCGCCCGAACCGAAGACGGCCAGCAGGTCCGAGCCGGTGCCGCCGGAGAAGTCGCCGCCGGTGAGGGACTTCACGTTCTTCCAGGGGCCGTTGGGCGCGGCGAGCCGGCGTTCGCCGGTGAAGCCGCCGTCGCCGTCGCCGGTGTAGAGGGTCACCTCGCCGTCGGTCCAGACGACGATCAGGTCGCCCTTGCCGTCCCCCGTGTACTCGCCCGAGGCCATCAGCCTGGCGTGGGACCAGGTCGCGCCGTCTCCCATGGAGTACGGCAGCGGCGGCTGCTCGTAGGACGTGCCGTGCGAGGTGGGGTGGTCGCTCTTCGCCTCCTCGTACAGGCGGAAGAACCAGTCGCCGTACATGGGGCTGTAGGTGAGCCAGTCGACGTCGGCGTCGTTGCCGCCGCCGTTGTAGCCGCCGACGTTGCCGATGATCGTGCCGGTGCCCTTCGACCAGTCGACCGCGGAGAACCAGGGGCCGCCGGAGACGCCACCCCACATGCCGCGGCATTTGGCCTGGATCTGGTAGAAGCCCGGCAACGCCTCCGTCTGCGCCGGGCAGCGCACGGCCTGGTCCTTCGGGTTGTGGCTGGACGGGTAGCCGACCATTGTGACCTTGTTCAGGTAGCCGGGTGTGCGCACCACCTTGTTCGCGCCCACCACGTCCTGCGCCTGCTCGCCGCTCGCCGAGGGCTCCAGCCGGCCGAAGGCGAAGTCGAGATCGGAGACCGGCTTCTTGCTTCCGTGCACGTACCGGTTGTCGGTGTACCAGCGGGAGATCCGGTAGAAGCCGAACGGTTGTTCGTCGAGCGGGTACGCGGCCGTGTACATGGGGACGAAGACGGCCTTGCCCCCGTCGCAGTGGCCGGCCGTCAGGATCAGGTCGTGCCCCGGGCTGTCCACCACGCTGGCGGAACACTTGTGGGCCCGCATCCGGTCGGTGGTCGGGTCCGTCGTGAAGCTGAAGATCGTGCCGACGGATCTCAGTCCTGGGGTGTGCTGGGCGGTCGGCATGACGGCCGCGGCGGCGGTGGGTCGTCCGGGCGGGGGCGGGCCGGCGGGCCGCGCGGGCTGGGCCGGGTCGGTGGCCGATGCCATGCGCTGCGGTGTCCAGAACCGGACGGCGTCGGCGTCCGACCAGTTCGGCTCGGCGGCGTGGGCGACGCTCGTCCCGCTCGACAGGAGCAGGGCGGTTCCGGCCGCCGAGACGACGAGGCGCGATATTCGTCTGCGTGAGATGGGCGAGGTAGGCAAGGAATGCTTTCTGGGTCGGGGAGGGAAGGCCGGCTTCCTCCGGATCGGAGGCGGCCCTGATGAGGCGCCGGGAAGGCGTGGCCGGAACCGGCGGACGAGGACACGGACCACCAGGGAAGGCGTGCGCCGGCCGGTGACCCACCCGTGGCAGGAGCGGGCCGCCGGTGCCGGGGCCGCCGTTACCCGGACGACGCCGTCGCGCGTGCGCGGCGGCGCACCACGACCACCGCGCCCAGGACGAGGACGGCCCCGGCGGCCGCGGCGGCGCCGACGGCGGGCCGGGAGTCGCCTCCGTGGCCGGCAGGCGCGCCGAGCACCGTGACGTGCCGCTCCGTGGTCTGCCGCCCGTGATGACTGACGGCGGTCAGCGGGTAGCGGCCCGCAGGCACGTCCTTCCGCACCCGTGCGTGGCCCGCGTACACCGTGCCGGGATCGTCGCACTTGCATCCGGGGTCGTCGGCGCTGCCCGTCCTGATGGTCACCGGGCCGTCGAAGATGGGTGACCTGACGGTGAGGGAGTCTTCCGGCGCTGGCCTCAGATCGACGAGGACGAGCCGGACGGCACTGCCCGGCCGCACCGGGGCGGACGTGTCGCCGCCCGGCAACTCCTTCGCGGGCCCGACGACGAACCGGGAGATCTCCGCCGCGTCCGCCGCCGCCACATCGAGGCTCGCGGTGGCGACCGTACGGCCGTGGGCGGCCGCCGTGACGGGGTAGGTGCCCGCGCGCAGCCCCGGCCGGACGACGGGTGCGGCGATCTCGTCCAGTTCCGTCGACCGCGTCGCGCCCTTCCGCACCGGGGCCAGGAAGACCGGCCGCTCCAGGGCCGGCGAGGTGACCGTGACCCTGTCCCAGCCCGGCGCCATGCCGTCGATGCTGAACCAGAGCGGGTCGCCCGCGGCCAGGAGCCTGCCTCCGGGCACGTGGTACTCCAGCCGGACGGCGGGGGTGGGGCTCCCGGACGCGGCCCGGCCCGCTCCGCCGGCCACTGCTCCCGGGGCCGCTCCCAGCAGGGACACTGCGACAAGGCCGACGGCGCTCAGGCCCCGGACCGCGTTACGGAACAACGATTCCCCTTCGGTGACCGACGGCCGGGCCGGTTCGCCCCCTCGATCCGTCGTCCAGGAAGAGGGCACGGGCCCGCGTCAGGTTGCGTGGCCCGGCTACCAGGGGCCGGACACTTCCGGCCGCAACTGTGGCTTCCACCATGGCCTCGGTGCTCGCGGCACTGATGGGATGCGCTGATGCGCAACGCCACCTCACTTCTCCCTGCCGTCGCCGCGCTCCTGCTGCTCGCGGCGTGCGTCCGGACCCGCGGGCGCACCAGAGGGGGGCGCGTCCGGAGCGGGCGCGTCCGCGGCCGGGGGCGGGTCCGGATTCGACGGGTCGGCCCGCCCGCCGGCCCTCAAGCCCGGTGAGAGCGCCGTGTCGGGCCTCATGTGGCGCGACACCACCGGGTCCGGCACCGCCGTCGACGTCCCGTACGTCAGGGTGCGGGCGAAGCGGGGCGCCGATCCGGGGACCATGACGCCGCACCTCGGTCTCGGCACCACCGGCAGGCCGGCCGTCCGCGCCTGGACGCGCCCGTCGTCGTAGACGCCATGAGGTCTCGGCGTCGCCTCAGCAACCGCAGGCGCCCGCGACCGGGGCGCTGAGCGGGTCGGCGTCGCGGCGCTCCGGCCCCTGCCAGGTCTCGTAGGCGAAGCCCTCGCGCACCCAGTACTCGAACCCGCCGAGCATCTCCTTGACCTGGTAACCGAGTTCGGCGAGGGCGAGGGCGGCACGCGTGGCGCCGTTGCAGCCGGGGCCCCAGCAGTAGGTGACGACGGGGACGGACCTGTCGAGCAGGGCCTCGGCCCGTTCGGGGACGAGGGCGGTGGGCAGGTGGACGGCGCCGGGGATGTGTCCCTGGTCCCAGGACTCGGTGGAGCGGGAGTCGACGAGGACGAATCCGGGGTCACCCGGGGTGCCGGGGGTGCGGGGAGCGGCGAGCACGGCGGCGACGTCGGCCACGTCGGCGTGGAAGCGGAGGGAGGCGCGGAAGTAGGCGGCGGCTTCCGCGGGGGCGGCGGGTGCGGTGCGGAGGACCGGGTTCGGGTTCCGGGTGGTCGTGGGCATGTGCGGGGCCTTTCTTGAGGCGGGGGCGCGGGGCCGTGCGGGGCTGTGCGGGGCTGTGGGGGGGCGATTGCGGGGGCTGTGCGGGGGTGGGGTGCGAGGGCGGGCGACCCGGCCGTTGACCCGGGCTCGAATCTACGGACCGGAACCGGCGCGCTGAAGGCGTGATCCACGGGGCCGGCGGCCGGGCGGCCGGGGAATCCGTGCTATTCCTCCTCCATGACCGCGATATCCCCGGACGCCATCGACTGGCGCATTCTCGATGTCCTCCAGCGCGACGGACGGACCAGCTTCGCCGACCTCGCACGCGCCGTCTCGATGTCGGCCAGCGCGGTCACGGAGCGCGTGCGGCGGCTGGAGGAGGCGGGGGTGATCAGTGGTTACGCGGCGGTCGTGGACCCGGAGCGGGTGGGGCTGACGATCATGGCGTTCGTGCGGCTGCGCTACCCGAACAGCAACTACAAGCCGTTCCACGACCTGGTCGAGGCGATGCCGGAGATCCTGGAGGCGCATCACGTGACGGGCGACGACTGCTTCGTGATCAAGGTGGCCGCGCGCTCGATGCGCCACCTTGAGGAGGTTTCCGGCCGGATCGGCGGCCTGGGCTCGGTGACGACCAGCGTCGTGTACTCGTCCCCGCTCCCCCATCGCCCCATCAGCGGCTAAACCCACAATGGAGGGCATTGCGGATGAATCGCCCTCCACCGGGGCATCTGCCCTGAAACCGCAGGTCACTGACGCAACATCACCCGAATGGACCACCCGACAGGCGCCATCTCATATCTGAGATAACCTCAGCCTCATGGCAGACGACTACCTCGTACGCATCGGCAAGCTCATCCGTGACGCCCGGCAACACCGGGGCTGGACACAGACGCAGCTCGCGGAGGCGCTCGGCACCAGCCAGAGCGCGGTCAACCGCATCGAGCGCGGCAACCAGAACATCAGCCTTGAGATGATCGCCCGCATCGGTGAGGCGCTGGACAGCGAGATCGTGTCGCTGGGCTACGCGGGCCCGATGCATCTGCGGGTCGTCGGCGGCCGCCGGCTGTCCGGCGCCATCGACGTCAAGACGAGCAAGAACGCCTGTGTGGCCCTGCTCTGCGCGTCCCTGCTGAACAAGGGCCGCACCGTGCTGCGCCGGGTCGCGCGCATCGAGGAGGTGTACCGCCTGCTGGAGGTGCTCAACTCCATCGGTGTGCGCACCCGCTGGATCAACGACGGGGTCGACCTGGAACTGGTCCCGCCGGCCGAGCTGGAGATGACGGCGATCGACGCCGAGGCCGCCGTACGCACCCGGTCCATCATCATGTTCCTGGGCCCGCTGCTGCACCGCATGGACCAGTTCAAGCTGCCGTACGCCGGCGGCTGCGACCTCGGCACCCGGACCATCGAGCCGCACATGATCGCGCTGCGCCGGTTCGGCCTCCAGATCGCGGCGACCGAGAACCAGTACCACGCGCAGGTGGACCGCACGATCCGCCCGGACCGCCCGATCGTCCTGACCGAGCGCGGCGACACCGTGACCGAGAACGCGCTGCTGGCCGCGGCGCGGCACGACGGCGTGACCGTCATCCGCAACGCGTCGTCCAACTACATGGTCCAGGACCTGTGCTTCTTCCTGGAGGCGCTGGGCGTGAAGGTGGAGGGCATCGGCACCACCACGCTGACCGTGCACGGCGTGCCCAACATCGACGTCGACGTCGACTACTCCCCCTCCGAGGACCCGGTCGAGGCGATGAGCCTGCTGGCCGCGGCGGTGGTCACCGAGTCCGAACTCACCGTGCGGCGCGTGCCGATCGAGTTCCTGGAGATCGAGCTGGCGGTCCTGGAGGAGATGGGCCTCGACCACGACCGTTCACCGGAGTACTTCGCGGACAACGGCCGTACCCGCCTGGTCGACCTCACGGTCCGCCCCTCCAAGCTGGAGGCGCCGATCGACAAGATCCACCCCATGCCCTTCCCGGGCCTGAACATCGACAACGTCCCGTTCTTCGCCGCCATCGCCGCGGTCGCCTCCGGCCAGACCCTGATCCACGACTGGGTCTACGACAACCGCGCGATCTACCTCACCGACCTCAACCGCCTCGGCGGCCGCCTCCAGCTGCTGGACCCCCACCGCGTCCTCGTCGAAGGTCCCACCCGCTGGCGCGCCGCCGAGATGATGTGCCCCCCGGCCCTGCGCCCCGCCGTCGTCGTCCTGCTGGCGATGATGGCGGCGGAGGGGACGTCGGTGCTGCGCAACGTGTACGTCATCAACCGGGGTTACGAGGACCTCGCGGAGCGGCTGAACTCGATCGGGGCGCAGATCGAGATCTTCCGGGACATCTGAGGGTTCTGTGCGAAAGGCGCCGTCAGACCCCACCGACCTGCATGGACATGCGAGGAAACGGGAGATGGCGGCGCCTGTGGGACTTCTCTGGGACTTTCGTCGGGGACCGAGGGCTTCGGGTCGCCGCGCGATTCCACATGGCGCGTCCCCGGAACACTCCCGAAGTGACAGAGCGCTGCTTGTCGATGAGCCGTTGGGATGCGTCGGGGTCGGACAAGGTGACGGAGCCCGTGAGCGGCCGGCCGGCGGCGGCACCCGTCATCGCCCTCGCGCGGGCAGTGGAGTCCCGGCTCTCCTCTGTAGAGGACACCGACGCGGCCTGGGAACGCGTACAGAAGCGACTGAGCGAGGAGTTCGGCAGGCTCCCGGAACAGGGCGTCGGGGGCGGTGAGGTGAGCGAACGGGGTGTAGTCGCTCAAGGTCATCCCGGCGCGTTCTTCCACCCCCGGTCACGGGCTCATGCGGGAGTCGCGCACACGCACTCCGCCCACACGGTCTTGCCCGGACCTTCGGGCCGGAGGTGCCAGCCCCAGCGGGTGGCGAGCGCCGCGACCAGGAGCAGCCCTCGGCCGCCGGTGTCCTCGGAGTCGGGGGCGGGCAGCGCTTCCGGTCGAGGTGGCGTGCGTTCGGTGCGGGTGTCGGTGACCTCGATCCTGACCGTGCGGGTGGGCGCGCTCACGTGCAGGAGCAGATGGAAGTCCCGACCGCGGACGTGGCCGTGCCGTACGGCGTTGGCGGTCAGCTCGCCGAGGACCAGCACGATCTCTTCGTGCGGGTCGGTGCCGTACGGGATGCCCCAGGTGTCCAGCCGGTGGGCGGCCAGTCGGCGGGCGAGGCGGGCACCGCGTGGGGTGGAGGTGAAACGCATCTCGAAGGTACGGCTCAAGTCGTCACCGAGGCCGCTGGGTTGGGGTGCGCTGATGGGGCTGGGGAGTCGGCTCGTCATGCCGACAACGGTGTCCCCGGTCGCGTAGCGTGACCAGTGGTGACGCACCGACGCGGGCCGTTGTACGCGTGAAGGTGGTGCGGGTACGAGGCGCGCGGCGTGACGAGGCCGCCGGGGCGGCGTTGGGCCAGGGAGGCGGTAGAGATGACCGAGGGCACGGACGAGAGGGCCGAGACCGTGGTGGCGGACGACTCGGGGCAGGCGACGGCGGACACGTCCGGCCAGGCCGTGGTCATCGCGTTCGGGCAGACGTTGAAGACGCTGCGGGTGCGGGCGGGCCTGGAGCGCGAGGAGTTCGGGCGGCGGATCGGATACTCGGCGTCCACGGTCGCGTCGTACGAGCAGGGGCGGCGGATTCCGTCACCCCGGACCATCGAGCGGGCGGACGAGGTCCTGGACGCGGGCGGGTTGCTGACGGTGTGGAAGGAGCAGGTGGAGCGGGCTCAGTATCCGGTGTTCTTCCAGGGGATGGCGGCGCTGGAGAAAGAGGCTCTTGAGCTACTCGCGTACGACACCCATGTGCTCAATGGTCTGCTCCAGACCGAGGAGTACACGCGGGCAGTCCTCAACATGCGGCGCCCGGTCCTGGACCAGGAGACCGTCGAGCAACGTGTGGCGGCCCGCATGGCCCGACAGGACATCTTCAACCGCTGGCCCGCGCCGCTACTGAGCTTCGTGCTCGAAGAGGCGGCCCTGCGACACCCCTGGGGCGGCAAGACGGTGCACCGCGGTCAGTTGGAACAACTGCTTCTGATCGCCGAAAAGCAGAACGTCGAGATGCAAGTCATGCCCACAGACCGCGAGTGCAACGCTGGCGTAGATGGCGCGTTCACGGTCATCACGCGCAAGGACGGAATGAGGTTCGTCTATACCGAAGTCCAGGGAACCAGCGCCCTCCAGACCGAGCCGGAGCAGACGACTCTCGCTGCCGCCCGCTATGGGATCATCCGAT
Organism: Streptomyces hygroscopicus subsp. hygroscopicus; assembly: GCF_030269125.1. GTDB lineage: Bacteria > Actinomycetota > Actinomycetes > Streptomycetales > Streptomycetaceae > Streptomyces > Streptomyces hygroscopicus_C. The sequence continues at coordinate 847,231 of NZ_BSSM01000001.1, forward strand.
CACAGGCTCTCCCCTCGCGAGAGTCGCTCGACTTCGTGGAAAGGTTGCTGAGATCGCTATGAACAGCTCTGAGTCCTCAGCCGTAGCCTCCGACCTCACTTGGTTCAAGAGCAGCTACAGCGGAGCCGAGGGTGGCCAGTGCGTCGAGGCCGCGGCCGACACGGGAGTCGTATACATCCGTGACTCCAAGGCCGTGGCCGGACCCATTATCCGTGTGTCTCACGAAACGTGGGCGGGGTTCGTCAGGAAGGCCTGACGGTCGTACGTCAAAGCGTGAGCCCTGCCGCCCGCTCAAGGACGGCAGGGCTCACGCGTCACGGCTACCGTGCCCAGGGTGATCCACGGTGGCGCGCGTCGAGGCGGGCAGGAGCCGTGGCCGTGAGGGACGCCGGGCCGGCCGGCGTCGACCGGACCCTTGGTGAGGAGCGCGGTCACCTGTCACGATCCGGCCGTGGTCAAACTTTCGAAGATCGCGAGGCAGGCAGACGTCCTCCTCGACTTGATGGGCGTGGCGGTCGGTTCGCTGCTGCTGGTGATCGGCATCGGGACCTACCGCGACGGTGGGTCCGTGGGCTGGCCCATCGCCGGATCAGTGCTTTTCTTGGTCGACCTCTGGGTAGCCCGGCGTCGATTCGCCCGGCGCAGGAAGCCGACTCCGTCGTTGTAGGGCCGCGCCTCTGAACCGCCCACGCGCCGGAAGTCCCTCCGTCGCGGCTTTGACCGGGGCTTCGTCGTCTTCGCGGTGTTGTCCGGTCCGGTCATCTCCCTGACGTGGGTGCCCGTCATGACCGCCCCGGTACCGCGTGACGAACCGTCACGCACGAGCGCCCGGGGGTCGGAGCCACAGCGCTACGGATCGGAGGGCCACTGACATCAACGGCCCGGCAGGGAACGGTGAGGGTGAGCGCGTGGACGACGCAGGGACGAGGCCACAGGCCCGAGACCCGTGCGGGCCCGGAAGGCCGCGGTGTCGCCGGAGGCATGGAGGCATCGACCACGTGCGTTCGCGGCACCCCGCACCCGTGGACGCGGTGCACCGGCGACCGGCGGAAGCGGCGAGTTCGCGTCCGACGCCGACGTGGTGGCGGGGTACTCCCCGTGGAGGAGGGCCTGTCATCCCGCGTGCGGATGCGGGGGCGTCTCGGGGTGCGCACGATGGAGGCCATGGTGAAGACCGACGCGTTACCCGATGTTCCCCGTTGGGCCGTCCTCGCCGCCCACACCGTGCCCCTTGTCACCCTGCCGTCCGGCCTGTGGCGGATCGCCCAGGTCGCCGGGCTCCCGGTGGCCGAGCAGTCGGGCCGCAACGGTCGCGAGGCCGTCGTGGCCGTCTCGCTGACCTTGATCACAGAGGGTCTCGCGCTGCTCACGCTCGGACTGGTACGGCCGTGGGGCGAGGTCGCACCGCGCCGGCTCCCGCTCATCGGCGGACGTCGCGTCAACGCGCTCGCGGCGGCGGCCTCGGCCATGCTCGGGGCGGCGGTGCTCTGCGCCACGGTCGGGTGGTTCGCCTGGACCCAGGCGGCAGGGCTGATGGAGCGCGTCACGCGGACGCCGGCCCAGCAAGTGCTCCTCGTGGTCTGCTACGCCCCGCTGCCGGCCTGGGCGCCCCTCCTCGCGGCCACGGCGCTCGCGTACTACCGGCGCAGGACGACCACGTCATCAGCGGGTCACCCGCCCCCTTCCCCCTGACGACGTGTGCGGGACGCGGTGGGCTGCCGCTCGGCGGCCGTACTCGTCCACGCGTCCGGGAGGGGCGCGAGGACAGCGGAGACGACCGTGCCGGAAGAGGCCATGACGTCGGACACGAATCGCGGCCGCCCGATGCCGAGTCGGCGCAGCGCCGCCCCGTGGTCGGCGGCGACGACGAGGGAGACGACGAGGAGGAGAAGCTGCCACAGGGCCATCACCGGTCGGCGCGTCGTGCGGGGCAGGTCCATCAGGGAGGCGTGCAGTCGCTCGCAGTGGAACGGGACGTGGCGCTGCTCGTCGGACAGGATCCGTCCCGCCACGTCCGAGGTGAGCGCGTCGTGGCTCCCGTCACGCAGGGCCCGGTAGTAGCGCAGTGCCACCACCTCGGCGATCATCAGCACCAGAAGCTCCATGCGCAGGCCCATGAGCCGCCGCAGTCGGACGAAGACCGCGTCGCTCCAGTGGCCGGTCAGCGTCGGTACACCGCCCGCGGCCAACAGCCGGGCCAGCAGACGGGCGTGGTGCTGCTCCTCGGCGACGAAGAGCCGGACCGCCCGCGCGTAGTCGCCGTCGCCCGCCGCGTCGGCCTTGCCGACGAGGTTGGCGCCGTCGCCGTCCTCGCCGATCTGGAAACGCTGGATGCCGGCCCACACCGCCGGATGCAGTGTCGCGCCCCGCGCCCAGTCCGGTTCGCCCCGGGCGCGCCTGCGCTCGCGCTCCTCCTCGAACCGCCTCGTCCACTGGGCGAAGCCTCCCGTACGCACCCGGTCTCCCCTCTCCGGGGCCCAGCCGTTGTGCCCCGGAGAGGGACGACGCCGGCAGGCAGCGGACCGTTCCCCCGCCCACCGCAGCAAGCCGATCGGCACGGCGGCTCTCTTCTGCCGGCCGGGCCGACGAGCGCAGCGGCTGCGGCGCCTGCCCGGCGGCTGGATGCTCGCGGGTGCCGGCGGACGGGACCGGTATCGTTTGCCGGCTCCGTGCGACAGGCGATGACGGATCTGGGGAGGATCATGAGCGGGATCAGCGGGCGAAGACGCCTGGCGGTCGTGGGGTTGTTGGCCTTCGGGGTGACAGCTTGCGGTGGCGGGCACGGCGGAGGTGGCCCGGCGGCGAAGGGAGCGGTCGGACGGGGTGCGGAGCGGCATGTGCGGGTGCTGTCGCAGGAGCAGCTCGAAGACGACGTCGTGGACGCTCATGACCTGCCCGGAGTCCGGGTGAACGCGATCGGGACCGGCGCGAGGGGTCTGGGGAGCGATGTCGTCCGTGCCGACCGCGGAACGGACACCGCACCCTCCTCGTGCGCGCCGGTCAGCGCCGTGCTGAACGGGGCCAGCGCGTACACACCCGTCGGGAGCGTGGTGCGCGTCGCGGGCAGGAAGGGACACTCCGCGATCCTCACCCTGGTGTCGTACCGCCCCGCGGATGCCGCTCGGGCGATCGGCGAGCTGCGCACGGCCTTGAAGACCTGCGTGGGATTCACGCGGGACACCATGAACGTGACCTGCGAGGACATCGAGGTCACCGACGCGCCGGCGCAGGGGGACGAGGGGGTCGCCTTCCGGTTCGCGACCGTCATGGGCTCCGGTACGGACAGCTTGAGGGTTCCCACCAGCGTGGCCGCCGTACGTCACGGGTCAACGGTGGCGGTCTACAAGGCGATCTCCGACGTTCCCGGCAAGCCGGCGGACATCCCCGGCGACCTCGTCGACGCCCAGTCGAAGGTGCTGGACGCCGCCGTGCGCGCCGCTCCGGTCAGCGGGTGAAGCGGGGGACGAGGGAGAGGACCGTCGCCGCCGCCTCCTGCCGGCCGTTGTCGGTGGCCGACGCGTGGCCGGGACCCGCGTTTCGTGGATTCCGGTGACCGCGTGCCCGTCGCGGGCCCGCGACTCGCAGGAGGCGTCGGCGAGGGACCGCGGGGCCGTCCGGTCCTTCTCTCCGGAGACGATCAGGAGGAGCCGCGGTCGACGGCGGGCGTGCGAGGAGAGTCCACGGGGTTCGTGAACTCACGCGGGAGCGGGCGGGGGTCTGTCCGGGGGCGGACATCGCCGGGACCCCCGTCCATGGACACGGGAGGTGTGCTCGACCGGCGCCATTCCGTCGGCGACATCCCGTAGGCCCGCCGGAACGCGCGGCTGAAGTGCGCCGGGTTGACGAACCCCCAGCGGTGCGCCACGGCGGAGACGGACAGCCGTCCGCGGTGTACGAGTTCGCGCCGGCACTCCTCCAGGCGGCGCTGCCGGATCCAGCGGCCGAGGGTGGTGCCCTGGGTGGCGAAGAGCTGGTGGACGTGGCGCACCGAGACGAAGTGGGCGGCAGCGATCGTCCCGGGTGACAGGCCGGGGTCGGCCAGGTGGTCGTCGACGTACCGCCGGATGCGGGCGACCAGCGGGTCCGCGGGGCCGGACCCGGGACCGGCCGCGGAGTCGATGCTGCGCTCGGTCACGAGGGTGGCCAGCAGGTCGGCCGTATGGCTCGCCAGCCGTTCCGCGAGCCAGTCCGGGCACGGTCGTACGGTCGAGGCGAGGGAGCGGAGCATCGGGGACAGGAGCGCGGCCGCACCACCGTCCCGGGGCCGGATCGGCACCGCGACGACGCGCCGCAGGTCGGTCGCGGACACCGCCAGCGCGCCCTGCGGCACTCTGAAGACGTGCATCCTGATCGGCCCCTCGTGCGCCAACTCCCAGGGGCTGGCGGGATCGTTGAGGATCATGTCCCCCGGTGCCAGTTCGGCGCTGCGGTCGCCCTGGGTGAGGACCGTGGCTCCCGCGTCCTGCACGCTGAGCACGACCGTCCCCGGTGCCGGTGCGCCGTTCGGCCAGTTCGCCCCCGGGCCGGGCGCGCCGCTCGACCGCCCCGTCCCCGGCTCCGGTCCCGGCCGGGCCGTCCCCTGCGTGCCGCCGGGCTCCCGCACGAGGGTGGAGACCTGGAGGAACCCCAGACCCGAAGTGCGTACATCCGACACCATGTTCCCCGCCTTCACGACCGTACCGGCTTTCACCTCCACCCTGCCGCGGCGCGGGGAGCCGCGAATCAGGGAAAGTCCCCAGTCGTCGGGTGCGCCACCCCGGGGACGGCGCGTTCGCTCGGCGGCGGAGGCGTGAAGACCGAGGTCCGCTAGGGTTCGATCATGCTCTTGTACGATCGGGGGACCGAGCGGGCTGCCTTGGACGGCTTGCTCGGCAGGGCGCGCGAGGGCCTCAGCGGAGTCGTCGTCCTGCGCGGCGGTGCCGGCATCGGCAAGACGGCTCTGCTGGAGTACGCGGTCGCCCGCGCCTCCGGTTTCCGGGTCAGCCAGGTCGCCGGGGTCGAGGTGGAGCAGGAGCTCGGCTTCGCCGGCCTCCACCGTCTGCTGCTGCCCTTCCTGTCCCGCCGGGGGCGGCTGCCCGCGCCCCAGCGGGACGCGCTGGAAACGGCGTTCGGGATGAGCGAGGCGCCGCCCCCGGACCGGTTCCTCGTCGGGCTGGCCGCCCTGACCCTGCTCGCCGATGTCGCCGCCGAGCAGCCGCTGCTCATCGTCTGCGACGACGCCCAGTGGGTGGACCGGGAGTCGCTCGACGTCCTCGCGTTCGTCAGTCGCAGGCTGCACGCCGACGCCATCGTGATGCTGTTCGGCGTCCGGGAGGCCGACGTACCGCGCACCCCCTTCGGTGCCCTTCCCGAACTGGAGCTCGCCGGGCTGCCGGACCCGGACGCGCTGGCGCTGCTCACGGCGCGGGTGGACGGGGGGATCGACCGCGTCGTGGCACGGCGGATTCTCACCGAGACGGCCGGGAACCCGCTGGCCATCAGGGAGTTGGCCCGCTCGGTGGCGGCCGGAGAGCTGACCGAGGGCGAGCCGCTGCCCCTCGATCGCCGGGTCGAGGCCCGCTTCCTGGCCCAGGTGCGGGGGCTGCCGCCGCTCGTGCGCACCGTGCTGCTGACGGCCGCGGCCGACCCCACCGGGGACGCCGACCTGGTGCGTCGCGCCGTACAGCGGCTGCGGCCCGCCACCGACGACGAGCGAGCACGGCGGGTATCTCGCCCAGGCGGCCTTCCTGCAACGCGCCGCGGAACTCTCCCCGCAGGGCTTCACCCGTGACGTACGGCTGCTCGCCGCCTGCGCGGCGGCGCTGACGGCCGGTGCGCCGTACCGGGCCGAGCAATTGCTGGAGTTGCTGTCGCCGGACCACGGGACCCCCCGGATCGACGCGCAGGCACGGCGGTTCCACGGACTGATCTCCGTGCTGCTCGGCCGGGACGACGCGGTGGACAGCCTCCTGGCGGCCGCGCGCATCCTGCTGGCGACGGACCCGCGGGCCGCCCACGACACGCTGCTGGAAGCCATCGACGCCGTGTGCGTGGCCGGGAACGCGGGGGCCGGCGCCGGGACACCCGCCGAGACCGCGGGGACGACCGGGAAGGCGCGGACCGGGGCGGATGCCCCCGCCGACGCCGTGGACGCGGCCGGACGCGCACGGGACCGGAACAGCACATCCGCCGACACCACCGACACGGCCCGGGGCGCGTCGGCCGGGGCCGGAGCATCCCTCGGTACCGGGCACGCGCGGGGCGGGGCCGGTGCCCTGGAGATCGCCCGCAGCGCGCTGGACGCGCCGCCGGTCCCGGGCGAGCCCGGCGTGGCGGACTTGTTGCTGGCCGGGCACGCGACGCTGATCGCCGTGGGCCATCCGGCCGCCGCGCCGATCCTGTGCGCCGCGCTCACCGCCATGCAGGCCGAGCGGGCCGAGTTCACGGACGCCGCCCGGTGGATCCTGCTGGGGATGATCGGCGCGATCGAGCTGTGGGACCTCGACACGCTCGGCGCCTGCGCCCGGCGGTACGCCGCCGCGGCACGCGGCCAGGGCGCGCTGCGGATGCTTCAGGTGGCGGCGCACGCCCTGGCGACCTGGGAGTTGTTCCGCGGGAACCTCTCCGCCGCCGAGGAGCACTTCGCCGAGTTCAAGGACGTCTCGGAGGCGACCGGCGCGGACCCCCGCCGCTCGCACCCCAGCGATGTCATGCTGCACGCGTGGCGGGGCGACGACGAGCGCACGCGCGCGGCGGTGGCGGCCCTGGTGGGACCCGACTCCGGTCGCGCGGGCGGCCTCCAGGTGCAACTGGCCCGTTCCTCACTGGCGTTGCTCGAACTCGGCCACTGCCACTACCGGGAGGCACAGGCGGCCGCGCAGGCCGTCTTCGAGCAGGACCCGCCGCACTTCGGCGGCCTCGCCCTCGCGGACCTGGTCGAGGCCGCCGTACGCAACGACGACCGCGACACGGCCGAGCGCGCGCTGGCCCGGCTCGCCGAGCGGGCGGTCGCGAGCGGCACACCCTGGGCGATGGGCCTGCTGGCCCGCGGCCGGGCCCTGCTGGCCGCCGACGCGGAGCCCCTGTTCGAAGAGGCCCTCGCCCACCTCGCCCCCGCGGGGCTGACCCCCGAGGTGGCGCGCACCCGCCTGCTGTACGGCGAGTGGCTGCGCCGCCGTCGCCGCCGGCAGGAGGCCAGGGAACAACTCCGGGCGGCGCACGAGCTGTTCGTCCGCATGGGCGCGGCGGCCTTCGCCGAGCGGGCGCGCCTGGAACTGACCGCGACGGGCGGTCGTACCCCCGCGCACGCCCCCGAGAGCGACCCCGGGCTCACCCCGCAGGAGGCACGGGTGGCCCGGCTGGCGGCCGAGGGGGCCACGAACCAGGAGATCGCGGCCGCGTTGTTCCTCAGCGCGAGCACGGTCGAGTACCACCTGGCGAAGGTCTTCCGGAAACTGGGCATCGGCTCGCGCCGCAGGCTCCGCGAGGTGCTGCCTCCGTGACGGTGCCACGCCGGTGAGGCCGCGCGGAGTCGGCTCACGGCGAGCGACGGGTGACGCTCTCCGGGCCGGGTCAGGCCGCCAGCTGGACTTCGGTGCCCGGGGCGGCGCCCGGGTAGGCGTCGACGACCAGGTTGAGCTGGCGCTGCATGTACCAGATGTTCAGACCGAAGACGAAGGCCAGCCACATGCTCACGGCGGGGCTGCACGTCACCGGCAGGCCGGCCGCGCGCTGGGCGTTCGCGATGGCCTTGCCCGTGTTGTGGTACGAGACCAGCGGGGCGATCAGGGTCCAGCCCAGGAAGAACAGGACCAGCATGCTGCCCGCGGGGTTGAGGGTCTGGCGTCTGTCGAACTCCTGCAACTCCTTGTGGATCTTGTAGTACCACACCAGCTGGTAGATCCCGAGCGTGACGATCGGCAGGCCCAGCCACACGGCCACGGGCCCCCGGCGCTTCATCGCCAGACCCGGCAGGCGGGTCATGGCAGGGGCGCCGGCACCGGCACCGGGCACGACCGCTCCGCCGGTCGCGAACGGCGCGCTCGTGCCGGAATCGGTGGTGGGCTTGTTCTCGTCCATGTGGTGGGCTCCTTCGGCTGGTTCGACGCTCCGACCGAGGAGCATGACAGCAAGTGAAGGATCTGTGAAGATAGTTGGCGGTTCAATGAAGAGTCGTCACGTCTTCGTGATCCAGAACCCGTCTCAGGTTGTGCTCCGCGATCGCCTTCATCAGCCTCGCGGTGCGGAAAGTCGCCGTCCAGGAGGCGCAGGGGGCCCTCGGTGAGGGAGCGGCGGTGGGCCAGCGCGCAGAAGGCGAGGCGGGGGTGGTCCAGGGCGGCTGGGAGAGCGGGGCGTGAGTGTCGGTCAGGCGGACGCGCAGGTAGGCGTGTTCCCATTCGGCGTCGAAGTACAGGGTGCCTTTATGTCGATCAGGACGGGGGCGCCCGAGGGGTCCACCAGGACGTGGTCGGGGCCCCGTTCGCCGTGGACGACGCGGTGGGCGGCCCGGGGGCGGACCGCGGAGGCTTCTCGGTGGACGTCCGTATCGGTGGACGGGTCCGTCCGTGGGGACCTCCTCCCCGCCGATCGGTGCGGGCAGAGCGGCCCGGCGAGGCCCCAGCCCCACCCGCCGCGCCCTCGCGCCCTCGCGCCCTCGCGCCCTCGCGCCCTCGCGCCCTCGCGCCCTCGCGCCCTCGCGCCCTCGCGCCCTCGCGCCCTCGCGCCGACCATGCTCAGCCCATCCCCGTGCGCCTGCCCACCAGCCCCGAGCCACCCCCCGCCCCGCACCACCACCAGCCCCGGTGCACCCCGTCCTCCCGCTCAGCCCGCCACGACCGCCTCCGCCGCCGCCACCCCGCATACCCGGGCGGCGCCGTACGTGGCGATGTGCAGGGCACCCCGCGGTGCCGCCTGGGGCAGGCCCATCTCCACGACGACGGTGTCGGGGCGGGCGGCGAGGAGGGTGTCGAGGGCGGAGCGCATCCAGGCGTGGCGGTGTTCGTCGCGGACGACGGCGACGATCCGGCGGTCACCCGCGGCGGCGAGGGCGAGGGTGCCCGCGTCCGTGCCGGTGAAGGAGCCGTCGGCGCTGCCGGGCACCAGGCGTCTCAGCTCGGCGGCCACGCCCCAGGGGGTCTGGTCACCGACGGCGATGTTGGGCTCGGGGATGAACCGGGCCACGTAGACAGGTCCGTTGACGGGAGCGGCGGCACCGGACCGGGTCACCCGCAGCGCCCGCCGGGCCGCTGTGAGGCCGATCTCCGGTGCCGGCTCCGTCCGTGCCGCGTCCTCGCGCGTGCCGGCCGTCCAGCGGGCCAGCTCGCGCACCCGGGCGGCCGCGTCGGCGAGCCGTTCCTCGGGCAGTTCGCCGGAGCGTACGGCGGCCACGAGCGCGTCGCGCAGGCCGAGAACCGTACCCTCGTCGCACAGTCCGCCGCCCACGCAGATGGCGTCGGCGCCGGCCGCGATGGCGAGGACCACGCCGTGCTCCAGGCCGTAGGTTCCGGAGATGGCGCGCATCTCCATGCCGTCGGTCACGATCAGCCCCTCGTAACCGAGTTCGCCGCGCAGCAAGTCGGTGAGGACGCGACGGGAGAGGGTGCCGGGGCGGTCGGGGTCGAGAGCCGGGACGAGGATGTGCGCGCTCATGACGGCCCGGCTGCCGGCGGCGATCGCCGCGCGGAAGGGCGGCAGTTCGCGCGTGAAGAGGGTCTCCGCGTCGACGTCGATGCGGGGTACGGCGTGGTGGGAGTCGATGTTGGTGTCGCCGTGGCCCGGGAAGTGCTTGGTGCAGGCGGCGACGCCGGTGGACTGCAGGCCCTCGACCCAGGCGGCGGTGTGCCGGGCGACGAGGTCGGTGGCGGCGCCGAAGGAGCGGACGCCGATGACGGGGTTGTCGGGGTTGGCGTTGACGTCGGCGGAGGGCGCCCAGTCGAAGTTGACGCCGCAGGCGGCCAGCCGGCGCCCCAGTTCGCGGGCGACGGCACGGGTCAGGTCGGCGTCGTCCACGGCGCCGAGGGCGTGGTTGCCGGGGAAGGCGGAGCCGGTGCGCACGTCCAGGCGGGTGACGTCGCCGCTCTCCTCGTCGATGGCGACCAGCAGATCGTCCCGCTCGGACCGCAACTGGGCGGTCAGCGCGGTCACCTGGGCCTCCGTGACGACGTTGCGGCCGAACAGGGCGACGGAGGCGAGGCCCTCACCGAGGCGGCGGCGCACCCAGTCGGGGGCGGTGGTGCCGTCGAAGCCCGGCTGGAGCACCGCGAGGGCGTCGCGGGTGAGGGTGTCAGGGCCGGTGGCGAGTGTGGTCATCGGGCGTCATCCCTTCACGGCGCCGTCGGTCAGACCGCTGACAGCCTTGCGTTGCAGGAAGATGAAGAGGATCAGGATGGGCAGCGCGAACAGGGACGAGGCGGCCATGGTGGCGCCCCAGTCGTCGCCGAAGGCGGTCTGGAACTGGGACAGCCACAGCGGCAGGGTCTGCTTCTCGATGTCCTTGTTGAGGATCAGGACCAGCGGGAACTCGTTCCAGGCGGTGATGAACCCGAACAGCGAGGTCGCCATCAGGCCGGGCGCGAGCAGCGGGAAGATCACCTTGCGGAAGGCCTGGAAGCGGGTGCAGCCGTCGACCATCGCCGACTCCTCCAGCTCCTTGGGCACGGCGGCGATGTAGCCGCGCAGTGTCAGGACCGTGAGGGGCAGCACCATCATCGCGTAGAAGACGGTGAGCGGCACCAGGCTGTTCAGCATGTCGCCGTCGCGCACGATCATGTAGATGGCGATGATCATGACCTCCCAGGGGGCCATCTGCGCCAGCATGAAGGTGACGACGAACCCGCGCCGCCCCTTGAACCGCATCCGCGCGAGCGCGAAGGAGGCGAGCAGCGCGACGACGAGCGACAGCAGCACCGAACAGAGCGTCACCGTGACGGAGTTGCCGACCAGCGTCCAGAAGTGGTCGGCGTGCACCGCCTTGTCGAAGTGGTCGAAGGTGAGGTGGGTCGGGAACCACACCGGGTTCTCGGCGATGATGTCGCCGGTCGGTTTGAAGGCCGTGGCGAACATCCAGTAGACGGGGAACACGAAGCCGACGAAGAGGACGGCGGCGGTCGCGTTGGGCCAGATGCGGCCGAAGAGCGAGCGCTTCACAGCTCGTCCTCCTCTTGCTTGAGCACCATGCGCAGGTAGTACGAGGTGATGACGAGCAGGACCAGGATGGTCAGGAAGGAGATCGCCGCGCCGACCCCGAAGTGCTGGTTGCCGACCCCCTCGACGTAGGCGTAGATCGGCAGGGTCTCGGTGAGGCGGTCGGGGCCGCCCTCGTTCATGGCGAAGACCTGCGGGAACGCCTTGAAGACCCAGATGACCTCGAGGAAGGTCGTGGAGTAGAGGAAGGGCCGCAGGAAGGGCAGGGTCACCGAGGTGAAACTCCGCCAGGCGCCGGCTCCGTCCAGGGCGGCGGCCTCGTACAGTTCCTTGGGGATGGTGGTCGTCGCGGCGTAGAGGTTGATCGCGACGAACGGGACCGACTGCCACACGATGAGCAGGACGATCACGGAGAAGGTGGAGAACTGGCCGCCCATCCAGTTGTAGTCGGCCATGGAGTGCCAGCCCAGCTTGTCCAGCACCCAGTTGACGACGCCGAAGCGCTGGGCGAACAGCCACTGGTAGACGGTGGTGGCCGCGATGTAGGGCATGGCCCAGGCGAGGACGAGGCCCACCAGGAGGGTGAGGCGCGTCTTCTTGCCGAGGCGGGCCAGCAGCAGTCCGATCAGGGTGCCGATCACCATGATCAGGACGACGTTGGCGGCCGTGAGGAAGACCGAGCGCTCGACGACCTTCCGGAAGTCCGGACCGGTCAGGACCTGCTGGTAGTTGTGGAAGCCGTTCCACTCGGTGAGGTGCTGGATGAGCTGCCGCGGGTTGAGGTTCTGGAACGACAGCATGCCGTTCTTGACCAGCGGCCAGCCCAGCAGGACCAGTGTGGCCGCGAGCGCGGGCAGCAGGAGGAGATAGGGAGCGGCGGCGGGGCGGCCGGCCGGGGACCGGGAGGCCCGGTCCGCGCCGCGCGGCGGCGCCGGCACCCGGCCCTTGCGGACAGCGGGCCCCCCGGCCGTGTCCGTGCCTTCGGTCTGCACTGACATGAGTCGTCATCTCTTCCGTGGCCGTACGGCATCCGTGTGCCCTGCGGGCGCCAGGGGACGCGCACGGCGCAGGTGAGCCGGGGGCGTCGTGGCGACGCCCCCGGCGCGGGGCTAGTTCTGCTGGGCGAGGCGCTGGTTGATCTCGCCCTCGACGTCCTTGGCGGCAGCGGCCGGGGACTTGCCGTTCAGCACGGCGGTCATGTACGACTTGATCGGGTTCGGCGTGTTCTCCACCGCGGCCCACTCGGGGATCAGCGGGGTGGTACCGCCGACCGAGGCGCCCGGGGCCGCGGCCTCCGCGGCGGCGTTGCCCTTGAGGTTGCTCTCCAGGGACTCCTTGTTGGGGATGACCCCGCTGAGCTTGGCCAGTTCGCCCTCGTACTGGTCGGACAGGGCGATCTTCAGGAACTCCTTGGCCAGCGACTGCTTCTTGCTGTTCTGGGCGACGGCGAGGTTGGAGCCGCCGAGGAAGACGCCCTCCGGCTTGTCGGCGGTGGCGCCGGGGATGGTGAAGTAGCCGAGGTCCTTCTCGATGGACTTGTCGGCCTGGACGGCGGTGGCCGCCTCCCAGCCCATGCCGATGAACGCGCCGGTCTTGCCCTTGGCGAAGACGGTGGCCTGCTGCGGGGTGGCCTCGTCCTTGTCCTTGGGGGCCTTGGAGTAGGCGGCGTACTTCTTGTAGATCTCCATGGCCGCGGCGACCTTGGGGTCGGCGAGGTTGGAGACGTACTTGTCGCCCTGCTTCCTCACCAGGTCGCCGCCCTGGCCGACGATCAGGCCGTCGAGGAAGTACCAGTTCTGGCCGGGCAGGTAGATCGGCTCGGCGTCGGTCTTCTTGCCGATGGTGTCGAGGTCCTTGAGGAACTCGTCACGGGTCTTCGGCGTCGTCTTGATGCCGGCCTGGTCCCAGATCCTCTTGTTGTAGACGACGACACGGTTGGCGAAGTACCAGGGCGCCGCGTACTGCTTGCCGTCATAGACGGACGACTCGGAGACCGAGGCGGTCCAGTCGGCGCCGATGGACTGCTTGAGGTCGCCGAGGTCCGCGAGGCCGCCGGTGGCCGCGTAGGCGGGGGTCTGGGTGTTGCCGACCTCCAGCACGTCCGGCGGGTTGTCCTCCGAGAGGGCGGTGGTGATCTTCTGCTGGATCCCGTCCCACTTCTGGATCTCGAACTTCAGCTTGGCGCCGGTCTTCTTCTCGAAGGCCGCCTGGACGTCCTTGGACCACTGCGGCGGCGCGGAGCCGTCCATGGTCCACACGGTCAGGGTCTGGCCCTTCCAGCTGTCCGGCCCCGCGTCCTTGCTCCCGTCGCCGTCGTTTCCGCCACACGCCGCAACGGAGACCATCACGCCCGCGATCACGATCGCGGAAGCGAGCTTGCGCTTCACGCCACCCTCCTCAGGGATGCCACTAACCCCCCACGCCCTCGGCGGTGACCTGCGTACGACGCTGCTGCACGTAGGGCTCGGGACCTGGCCACTAATGGTGTAGACCAGTACGCTGGAGCTTGGCCTAGACCTTTCGGGGTGTCAAGGGTGGCCCCGGAAGCGGGCGGAGGCCGTTACGAGAAAGTCACCGGAGTACTTTCGTCCACTTGCGACCCCTATCCGCGGGCGTGTCCGCCCCTTTCGCCCGGTCCGTTCGTTTGGACTAGACCATAGGGCACTTGGTCGCTATAACGGGAGCCCAGCGACCCAGCCGGAAGGCAGGCATGACCACCGACGTCAGCGGCGCGCGCGTGCCGAAGTACTACCGGATCAAGCAGCGGTTGCTCGCCATGACCGAGGCGCTCCAGCCCGGTGCGGCGGTGCCGGCCGAACGCGTTCTCGCCGAGCGGTTCGACACGTCCCGGACGACCGTGCGGCAGGCGCTGCAGGAGCTGGTCGGGGAGGGGCGGCTGGACCGCGTCCAGGGCAAGGGGACGTTCGTGGCGCAGCCGAAGCTGTATCGGACGCTGCACCTCACCTCGCACACCGAGGACATGCGGGCACAGGGGCTCTCGCCCGCGTCGCAGGTCCTCGACGTCGGGGAGGTGCCGGCGGATGAGCGGCTCGCGGGTCTGCTGGGGATCGCGGCCGGGGAACGGGTGCTGCGGATCGAGCGGTTGCGGCTGGCCGGCGGGGAGCCGATGGCGATCGAGACGTCGCATCTGTCGTCCGGGCGGTTTCCCGGGCTGCGGGGGGTGCTGGCGTCCTGTCCGTCGCTGTACACCGCGCTGTCCGAGGTGTACGGGGTGCGGTTGTCGTCGGCCGACGAGACGATCGAGACGTCGCTGTCCACGCCGCGGGAAGCCGCGCTGCTGGCGACGGATGTGGGGTTGCCGATGCTGCTGCTCTCCCGGCACTCACGGGACGCGGAGGGGGTGCCGGTCGAGTGGGTGCGGGCGGTGTACCGGGGGTCGCGGTACAAGTTCGTCGCGACGTTGCGCCGGCCCGCGGTTCGGGAGGCGTAGGGCGGGGCGTCAGGAGGGCGGGCAGGGGGCCGCGGGATGGGGCGGTGCCCGGCGGGCGCCGGGGAGCGCCCGACGCCCGGACCGCGGCGGCCCCCTCAGTCCAGGAACGCCGTCTCTATCCAGCGCCGTACCGCCCCCGGACGCATCCGGTGCAGGCGGTCCACCGTGTCGGCGACCTCCTGGGAGCCGCCCACCGAGAGGAACTTCTCGCGGACCAGGTCGATGTGGGAGGCACGCGTCTCCGGGCCCGCGGCGCCGACCGGGATCAGGCGGGTGCGGGAGATCCTGCGGCCGTCCGTGAGGCGGACGGTCACGCGGGCGCCCGTGGCCTTCGTGGAGCGGGAGAAGTCGCGGTCGTCGGCGCGCACGGCGCCGACCAGGTCCACGAGTTCGTCGCCGCCGAAGCCGCGCAGCCACGGCACCGCAAGATCCCCCGCCTCCCGGACCGCCTCGCCGAACGGGGCGTCGGACAGGAACAGTTCACGGGTCATCTCGGTGTCGTGCGCCAGGCGGACCCGCTTGGCCAGGGCCCAGCGGTCCGGCTCGTCCACGCGCGGGGAGGAGAAGTCGTCCACGGAGAACTCGCCGGTGAGCAGGGTGGTGGCCACGGGGTACGGCACGTCCAGGACCAGCGCGCCCAGCGGGGACCCGGGCCCGGTGACGTAGCTCGCGGCCCGCTCCCCCGCGAACAGCGTGTACAGGGATGCCTCGACGACGACCTCGGCGACGTCCGCGGCGCGCACCGCGCCGAGTTCGCGGTGGATCTCCGCCGCGCAGTCCACGGCCGCGTCGATACCGGGCCCGCCGGGGTGCATCTTGAAGGACAGCGTGTCCGTGTGCCAGCGCCGCCCGAGCCCCTTCGCCACCGCCTGCGGCAGCGGCACCGTGGCGAAGCGGGCGAGGAAGCCGTCGCTGTGCTCCATGATGTCGGTCGCGCCGCGCAGCCCGGCGTACGCCGCGTCGCAGGCGTCCATCGCGGTGCGCACCGGTGTGAAGGTGTTGAACAGCCGGGCGTCGCTGGCCAGGAAGGCGCGCATCAGGGGCCAGTTGGGCATGGCGAAGGCCAGCCCGAACGCGTTCTCGTACAGGCTCGCGGGCGCCCGGTCGCAGTGCAGCCGGCCGGCGACCGCGCCGGCCAGGTGCGTGTGCACGGCGCTCTGGCCGCGCAGGGGGCCGAGCGTCGCGGAGGCGGTGATGCGGGCCGCGCACTCGTTGGCCACGATCACCGAGGTCAGCAGCGAGAGCCCGTCCAGGCGGCGGGCGTAGGCGAAGGCGAGCGGCACGGCGACCGTGGAGTTCGACAGGTGTCCGGCGTACGCGGTGTCGTCCAGGTTGAGCCAGGAGCCGAGCGCCGCGAAGACCCCGGCGGCCTGTCGGGGGTCGCGCTGCATGGGATGCCCGAAGGCGGCCACCAGCTTGCGGCCGAGCGGGTGGCGGAGTCCGGCCCGGATGGAGGCGATCTGCGACAGCACCTGGCTCGCGGCGAGCTTGAGCACCCGGCACGGCACGTCCTGCGGGCGCAACGTGGCGGCCCAGTGCGACAGTTCGCGCAGCGGGGTGTCCGCGCCGGAGGAGCGGCGGGCGGGCGGGGGCGACGCCTCGGCCTGCTCGGCCCAGTCGGCGCACAGCGCGCGGACGACGCTCTCCGCGAGGACGGCGGTCATGGCGGGTACCTTCCGTGCGTGCGTCGAGGGGGGACGGCGGCCTCGGCACGGGTGCGGGAGCACCGGATCGGCCCGGTGCTCCCGCGACGCGTGTGCGGTGTTACGCGGCCGGGACCTTGTCCAGGAAGCCGTAGACGGCCTTGATCTTGCCGGCCTCGTCGGCGACGAGGACGTCGAAGCCGATGGCGATCGGCTCGGCGCCCGGCTCGGTCACCAGGCCCCACTGGAAGCGGGCCTGGTTGTGGTGGGCGTCGACCGCGCCGTGCAGCTCGAAGGAGAGGCCCTTGAACTGGTCACGGGCGCCGGCCACCACGGCCGCGAAGCCCGCGTGACCCTCGACCGCGGCCAGCGGGTCGATGTACGGGGCGTCGGCGGTGAACAGCTCGGCAATGGCCGCGGCACGCTTGTCGGCGTCCGCCTCGTTCCAGATGTCGAGGTAGCGGGTGACGGTGGTGGTCAGGTCGCTCATGCGGGCGATCTCCTTTTTGGTGGTGCTTCTTCGGTTCTTCGGACGGTTGGTTCAGGGGGTGGCAGGCGCCCACACGGGGAGGGCTCCGGGGAGCACCTCGAAGGTGGCCGCGGCGCCGATGCCGTGTTGGTACTCACCGTCGTGCTCCAGCGGGAGGCGGCGGCCGTCGGTGCGTTCCACGGTGATCCGGCGGCCCCGCGCGTACACGGTCGCCGGATGGCTCATATGGGCGGCGTTCAAGGTCAGTCGGGGGACCTCGGCCGCCGGGACGTCGCCGCCGATGACGCACACGTCGAGCAGTCCGTCGTCGAGCAGCGAGTCGGGCAGTACGTGGAAGCGACCGCCGCGGTAGGGGCCGCCGCCCACGTTGGCGAGGACGGTGGGGCCCTCGTGCACGATCCGGCCGTCGACCGTGACCCGCCCGGGGTACGGCTCGTACCCGTCGGCGGTGTCGGCGAAGGCGCGGACGTAGCGCTCCCGGCCGGTCAGCGGCACCTGCTTGGCGGTGATCAGCGCATCGGCGATGACGCCCGAGCAGGCGCCCAGGTACACGTAGTTGCGGGTCTCGGCGAGGCGGGCCAGGTCGAGCCGGCGCAGCCGGGCGCTGCCGCCGACGCCGTGGTCGGTGAGGATCGCCTTGAGCGACTCGCTCCAGGGCCGCTCGCCCCACAGCATCTTGTAGCCGGAGTTGCCGGTGCCGCCGGGCACCACCGCGAGGCCGGCCCCGCCGTCGGCCGGCACCAGTCCCTGGACGGCCTCTCGGACCGTGCCGTCGCCGCCGATGGCCACGATCAAGTCGGGCGCGTCGTCGGCGCGCTCCAGGGCGCGCCGCACGGCGACCGTCGCGTCCCCCGGTCCGGTGGTCGAGTGGACCTCGGCCCGGTCGAGGCAGGACGCGCACAACTCCCGTACCTCGCGGATGAGTTCAGGAGTGTGACTGCCCGAGGCCGGGTTGGCCAGGATCAGGGCCCGGGTGGGTCCGGGTGCTGCGGTGTCTGCCATGACGGGCGCTCTCCTCACGTCGGACGCACCGGCGGTGGACGGAACACGGATGACTCTGCCAAGGGGTCCTGACCTGGCGCTGACACGCGGCTGACGCGGCCGGGCGACGAGGGCGAGGACCGGACGGGCGCACCGGTCGGCGGACGGGCGCCGCGGCTGGAACCGAGCGCTCACGCGCCGTCGAACGGACCGCGGGAGCGCCGTTCGAACCGACCGCGCCCGCCGCTCGAAGCGGCGGGCGCGCGACGCGGCGGCGGGGTGGCCGCGCGGGACGCCCGCGCGGCCGCACGGCCCAGGCCGTCGGCACCCACGGTGCGGTGGCCTGGCCGGCCCGCCGGCACGGCGCCGACGCGCCCTTCCCGGTCAGCTCACGGCGGTGGCCACGGTCCGCTGGAGCCGGTGTGCGAAGTGGGCGGTGACGGCCTGGGCGTGGGTGTCGATGTAGAAGTGGCCGCCCTCGTACTCGTTGTGTCCGAGGTACGACGGGGTGCGCGCGGCCCAGTGGCTCATGGCGTCCGGGGCCTCCTGGAGCGGGTCGCTGCGGCCGCCGTAGGAGGCCAGCGGGCAGCTGACGCCGGCACCGTCGTCGTCGTAGTCACCGGCGACGCGCAGGTCGGCGCGCAGGGCCGGTACGACGAGGGCGAGCATCTCGGGGTTGTCGTAGACCGCGGCCGGGAACGAGCCCAACTTCTTGATCCACTCGACGAGTTCGGCCTCCGGCATCCGGCTCTGCTCCTCGGTCGGCTTGAAGAAGCCGACCGGCGACCAGCCGGACATGCCGACCATCACCGGGGCCGGACCGCCCTCCTCCTCCATGCGGATGGCGAGCCGGAAGGCCAGCTGGGCGCCGAGGCAGTGGCCGAAGAAGGCGAAGGGCCGGTCGTCCAGGTCGTTGAGGACGGCCTCGTGCAGGGCTTCGAGGAGCGGCCAGAAGTTCTCGTACGTCTCCTCCTCGCGGCGGTTGTGCCGGCCGGGGAGGGTGACGGCCTGCGGGGAGATGTCCGGCGGCAGCAGGCGTTCCCAGTCGCGGTAGATGATGGCGCCGCTGCCCGCGTGGGGCAGCAGGAACAGCCGGATCGAGGCGTCGGGCGAGGGCTCCACGGGGTGGAACCAGTGTCCCTCGCTGGACATCTGGCTGCCGATGGTGCCGATGGCGGTGGTCACGACTGCGTGCTCCCTAGGGTGGGTCCGTTGCCGAGGGCGCGTACCGCGGGCAGCAGCACCTCGGCGATCTCCTTCAACTGGGGCTCCGGGTCGAGGGAACCGATGCGGATCACCAGGTGCCGGGCGCCGGCGCGGACGTATCCGCCGAGCCACTGCGCGCACTTCTCGGCGCTGCCCCAGGCGTAGGCCTGGATGGTGCGCATCTGCTCCAGGGAGCGCCCGTAGTAGTGGCTGATGTAGTGCTCCAACTCGGCCTCGGCGGCGGCCTCGTCGCTGTTGACGGTGACCGTGGCGTACAGCCCGGGGACCACCGTGCGCCCCGCCTCCGCGGCGAGTTCGCCGAGGCGGGCGGCGGCGCGGCCGTAGGCGTCGACGTCGGGGAGGAAGGGGAGCCAGCCGTCGTAGCGGGTGGCGGCACGGGCGAGCACCTTGGGGGTGTCGCTGCCGGCCAGCCACAGCGGCGGGCCGCCGGGGACGGCGGGCGAGGGCAGCCGGTCCAGGTGTTCGGCCTGCCAGAACCTGCCCTCGAACACGGTGGGTTCGCCGTCCTCGCCGGCGCGCCAGGCGGTGCGCCACAGCGCGGCGATCTCGTCCAGACGGCCGACGCGGCCCTGGAAGGAGGCGCCGACGGAGTTGAACTCCTCCTCGGTCTCGGCCATCGGGAAGCCCGAGCCGAGGCCCAGGATCAGCCGGTCGGCGGCGACGTGGCTGAGGCTGGAGATCATGTTGGCGCCGATGAGGGGGTGGCGCAGGGCCGGGGTGAGGGCGGCGGTGCCGACGGTGATGCGCCGGGTGGCCGCCGCCGCGGCGGACAGCACGATCAGGGGGTCGAGGCGGGGGCGGGCGGTGAGGGAGTCGCCGGCCCACAGCGAGTCGAAGCCGAGGGCTTCCGCGTTCTTGGCGAAGTCGAGCAACGGCGCTGCGGCGTAGGTGCCGTTGATGGCCTGTTCACGGGTGGGGAGGAGGATGCCGATCCGCAGCGGTTCGGTACTCATGGGCTTTTCACTCTCCGCGGGGACGTCGGGGAAGGTGGTCATACGGCACTCCCGGCAGGCGCGCTCGTCGCCGCCGTCAGCTGCTGCCGCACGGCGCGGCGCAGGATCTTGCCCGAGGGGTTGCGCGGGAGGGTGTCGGCGAAGTGGTAGGTGCCGGGGATCTTGTAGTCGGCGATGCGGCCGCGCAGGGACAGCAGGAGCTCGCGTGGGGTCGCCTCGGTGCCGGGGCGCAGGACGACCACCGCGTGCACGCTTTCGCCCCAGCGTTCGTCGGGCAGGCCCACCACGGCCGCGTCGGCGACCGCCGGGTGGGCGGCGAGGGCCTTCTCGACCTCGGCGGGGTAGATGTTCTGCCCGGCCACGATGATCGTGTCGTTCATGCGGTCGCAGAGGTGGAGGTAGCCGTCCTCGTCGAGGTACCCGGCGTCGCCCATGTACAGCCACTCCCCCACCAGGGTGCGTGCGGTGGCCTCGGGCAGGTTCCAGTAGCCGAGCATCCGGGAGGGCGCGCGCACGCAGACCTGGCCGATGGCGCCGGGCGGCAGGCTCTCGCCGTCGGGGCCGATCACCTTGATCTCGTTGCCGGGGCAGGGCAGGCCCACCGAGGTGAGCCGGGTGCTGCCGGTGTGGTGGTCGCCGGGCGGCAGACAGACGGCGACGCTGCCGGTCTCGGTGCTGGCGTAGATCTGCGCGAACTCGCAGCGGTAGGTCTCCAGGCACTGCTTGAGCAGCGTCTCGGACATGGGCGCGGCGCCGTAGGCGATCTTGCGCAGGGAGACGAACGCCTCGGGGCCCGCGCCGCGTTCGGACGCCATCGCCTGGAGCATCGCGGGCGCCGCGAAGGTGGTGGTGACGCCGTGGGCGCGGATGAGGCGGACGGCCTCCTGCGGGTCGAACTGCGGCATGATCACGCTGGTGCCGCCGGCGTTGAAGGTGTGCAGGAACCAGCCGATGCCGGCGACGCCGAAGCCCGGCAGGGAGATCAGGGCGACGTCCTCGGGCAGCCAGTCGATCCAGTCCACGCCCCGCTCGCGGCTGGCGTGCGGCAGGGTGAAGAAGCTGCGGTGGGCGAGGACCGCGCCCTTGGGCAGTCCGGTGGTGCCGCTGGTGTAGATCTGGATGACGGCGTCGTCGGGGCCGGTGCCGGGCACCGGGTCGGTCTCGGGCTGGTCGGCGGCCCAGGCGAGCAGGCCGGCGCCGCGCGCGGGTTCGCCGTCGGCGTCGGTGCCGTCGACGCGGATCACCCGGCGCAGGCCGCGCAGCCGGGATCGTACGGCCTCGACCGTGTCCCGGAACTCGTCGTCCACGAAGATCAGCGCGGCGCCGGAGTCGCGCAGGATGTGGTCGACCTCGCTTGGGGTGAGCCGCCAGTTGACCGGCACCAGGACGGCGCCCGCCTTGGCGCAGGCGATCATCACGAGGTAGTAGTTCGCCGACTCGCGGCCCAGGTAGGCGACCCGGTCGCCGCGCCGCACCCCGCTGGTGTGCAGGGCGTGGGCGGCGCGGTTGCTGTCGCGGTGCAGCTTCTCGTAGGTGGTGACGCGGCCTTCGCAGATGATCGCGGGGTGGTCGGGGCGGGTGCCGGCGTGGGCGCGGGCGGAGTGGTGGAGCGTCCAGCGCTCCCTCGGTATGTCGCTCATGGTGTGTGCCGTCTCTGTCTGACCGTCTGACTGACTGTCCGGCCGTCACGCCGCCGGCGCCGGGGCGAGCTGCCCGTCGACGAACTGGGCGAGCGCGCGCACCGTGGGGTGGTCATGGGTGAGGGAGGCCGGCAGGGGCAGCCGGAACGCCTGCTCCAGCGCGGCCTTGACCTGCTGGGCCATCAGGGAGTCCAGGCCCAGCGACACGAACTCGCTGTTGGGGTCCAGTTCGTCGCCCTCCTCCAGGTGCAGGACGGCGGCGACCTTCTCGCGGACCACGCCGGTGACGGCGGCGAGCCGGTCGGCGTCGGGGAGCGCGGTGAGGGCGGTGAGGTCGAGGCCGGAGCCGTTCTCACCGGCGCCCTGGCGGGCGAGCCGGTCGTAGAACAGGTCGCCGTTGACGCTGCCGGAGACGTAACGGTCCCAGTCGAACTCGCCGACGATCCGCTGGGTCCGGGGGCGGCCCCACAGACGGGCGAGGGTGTCCAGGGCGCGGGTCGGGGAGAAGAAGCGGACGCCGCTGCGTTCGATCTCCTGGCTGAGGTGCTCCTCCAGCCGGGCGGACATGCCGACCCGTGCCCAGGCGCCCCAGTTGACCGACAGGCCCGGCACCCCGCGCCGGCCGCGCCACTCGGCGAGTGCGTCGAGCCCGGCGCTGGCGGCCGCGTAGTGGCCCTGGGTGGCGCCGCCGAGGACGGAGGCGATGGAGGAGTAGGTGACGAAGAACTCCAGGTCGGGGAAGGAGGTCTCGGCGGCCTCGTGCAGCAGCCAGCCGCCGTACGCCTTCGGGGCGAGCTGGGCGTCGATGGACTCCCAGGTCAGCTCGGAGATCAGCTTCTTGTCGTAGGAACCGGCGGCGTGCACGATCCCGCCGAGCGGGTACGGCCCCGCCTCGATGTGCCGGACCAGCCGCTCGACGTCCTGCGGGCGGGAGACGTCGGCGCGTACGACGTCGATCTCGGCGTCGGCCGCGAGGTCGGCGAGGACGGGGGCGGCCTCCTCGGTGGCCCTGCCGCCGCGGCTGACCAGGGTGAGGTGGCGGGCGCCGAGCGAGACCAGCTTGCGGGCGGTGACCAGGCCGAGACCGCCGAGACCGCCGGTGACCAGGTAGGTGCGGTCGGGGCGCAGTCCGGCGGGGCCCTCGTCGGCCGGTTCGGGCCGCTCCGCCAGGTCCCCGGGCAGGGTCACCCAGGCCGGTCCGGACGGGTCGGACAGGGCGGTGCGCAGGGCCTCGCCGGTCTCGTCCAGGCGGAAGCGGAGCGCGCGGTCGTCGTCCCCGGCGGCCGGTACGACGGCGACGGCGGGCACGGTGAGCGTGGCGCGGAAGGTCCCGTCGTACCGTACGAGGACCTCGTCGCCCGGCGCGAAGCCGGTGCCGTCGGCCGCGGCGAGCACGGTCCCGCGGGCCGACCGGCCGAGCACCGGCGGGGGTTCGACCTCCCCGGCCTCTCCCGTCTCCTCGGCGCGTTCGGCGCGCCCGGTGTCCAGGGCGGCGCGCGCGTCCTCGGCGGTCAGGCCGACGGCGCTCACCCGGATCTGCACCTCGTCCGGCCCCGGGGCCCGGTCGGCGACCGGCGCGAGCACCAGGTCGGACAGGTCTCCGGAGTCGGGGGCGCGCAGCTCGAAGCCCCCGGTCCAGGTGAGGTCGGCGTCACCGGCGAGCAGCCGGCGCACATAGCGGCGGCCGGGACGGTGGGCGACCTGGTACTCGCCGGCCGGTTCGGCCCGCCACTCCTCGACGAGCGGGGCGAGGCCGCTGCCCGGAGCGAGGTCCACCAGGGTGGCCCGGTACTGCGCGTACTCCGTGAGCAGCACCCGGCCGAAGCCCCACAGGGTGGCCGCGCCGAGGTGGCCGCCGTCGCCCGCCGGATCGCCGGGCAGCCACTGGGCGCCCTCGGTCACCAGCCACAGCCGGGGCGGCCGGTTCGCCGTCTCCAACGCGCCTATGAGGGTGAGGAGTTCGCGGTAGTTCTCCTCGCACTCGGCGCGCAGCCGGTCGGCGGACATCGGCTCGGGACGCTGGTGCCACAGCCGGCACACGTCGGTGACGGTGGGGTCCTCCAGGGCGGCCTTGAGGTCGGTGAGGTCGGGCAGCCAGGTAACCCTGAGGCCGGGTTCGGCGGCCGGTCCGGCGGCGCGGGCGGCCGAGGGGTCGAGGAGGACGACGTGCCGGGCGGCGGCCGTACCGCCACGCGCGGGCAGGGCGCGGCGCACCCACTCGGGGCGGTGCAGGAACTGGCGGCGGCCGCCTCGGCCCTCGGGACGGACCATGCGCACCCCGAGGAGTTCGGCGACCGGGTCGCCGTTCTCCAGCAGCAGCACGTCGGCGAGGCGCCGGTCCTGCTCGCCGCGGACCCGGGCGAGGACGCGCAGCCGCTCGCCGCGCGGCTTGCGGAAGTGCCGTACGGAGGCGATCTCGCGGGGCACGAACACCGGGCCCTCGGGGTCCAGGACGACCAGCGCCTGCGCGGCGGCCTCCAGGAGTTCGGCCGGGACGTGCTCGACGGCGCTGGCGTCGCGGCCGGTCAGCTCGCCGGTGACCAGCGTCCCGGCAGACAGCGTTCGTCCATCGGGGAGCGGGGTGGAATGCGTGCTGTCGCCGTGCCGGGCGGCCTTGAGGAGCAGGCGCATCCGGGGGCCCTGGGGGCGGCCGACGGAGGCGAGGTCGGTGTAGATGTCCTCGTCGTCGATGTGCTGGGCGGCCGGCGCGAGGACCGCGTCCAGCTCGGCCAGCTCCGAGACGGGGACGAGCGGTTCCGGTTCGGCGGCGACCGCGGCGGTGGCGTGCAGGATCTCCTCGCCGCCGGCCAGCGTGTACACCTCGATGTCGGCGCCGCCGCCGGGGCGCGGCCGCCAGCGGGTGGTGAGCGCGGTGACCGTCTCGGCGGCCAGCTCCAGCGGGGCGAGCAGCCTGAGGTCGCGAACGGCGTTGCGGGCGTGGCCCTGGACCGCGTCCTGGACGGCGAGCAGCAGGTCGACGTAGGCGCCGGCGGGCAGCACGGTGCGGTCGTCCGCGGCGAGGTCGGCGAGCGCGCCCAGTTCCTCGGCGGTGAACTCGGCGGTGAACTCCCGCACTCCGCTGGCGAATCGCTCCTCGGTGCCGAGCAGCGGGTGGCGCGCGGTGCCGTTCGCGGCGGAGCGGCGCGGGGTGACGGAGGGCAGCCAGTAGCGCTTGCGCTGGAAGGCGTACGTCGGCAGGTCCACGCGGGCCGGGGCGGGGTGCCCGGCGTGGTAGCCGTCCCAGGCGACGTTGAGCCCGGCCGCGTAGTACTCGGCGAGGGCGGTCAGGGTGGTCGCGGTGGTGGTGTCGCGGCGGCGCAGGCT
Organism: Streptomyces hygroscopicus subsp. hygroscopicus; assembly: GCF_030269125.1. Classification (GTDB taxonomy): domain Bacteria; phylum Actinomycetota; class Actinomycetes; order Streptomycetales; family Streptomycetaceae; genus Streptomyces; species Streptomyces hygroscopicus_C. The sequence continues at coordinate 872,061 of NZ_BSSM01000001.1, forward strand.
GGCCAGCCAGAGGTGGTCCTCGACGGTGACCGAGCGGCGGGCGAGCGCGGTGAGCCCGGCCTGCGGGCCGACCTCGATCAGGGCGTGCCGGCCGCGCTTGGCGACGGCGCGGATGCCGTCGAGGAAGCGCACGGGTTCGCCGATGTGCCGCACCCAGTAGCCGACGTTGCCGATCTCGCGGAAGCGGGCGAGGCGTCCGGTGACGTTGGAGATGAGGCTGATCCTCGGCTCGTGGAACTCGATGCCGTCGAGGGCGGTGCGGAAGTCGTCGTAGACCTCGGCCATCAGCGGGGAGTGGAAGGCGTGGGAGACCTTGAGGCGCTCGACGCGCACGCCCCGCCCGGTGAGGACGGCGGTGACCTCCTCCAGGGCCGCGATGCCGCCGGAGATCACCGTCTGGTCCGGGGCGTTGACGCCGGCGACGGCCAGGTCGTCGTGGCCCTCCAGGAGCGGTGCGACGTCCTCCAGCGGCGCGGAGACGGCGGCCATGCCGCCCTCGGCGGTGACGGCCTGCATCAGCCGGGCGCGGGCGGCGACCAGCTTGACGGCGTCCGGGAGGCTGAACAGCCCGGCCACGGCGGCGGCGACGACCTCGCCGATGCTGTGCCCGAGGAGCACGTTGGGCTTCGCGCCCCAGGCCATCCACTGCTGGGCGAGCGCGTACTCCAGGGTGAACAGGGCGGGCTGGGTGTACTCGGTGCGGTCGATGGCCTCGGGGTCGGCGGCGGTGCCGAGCAGCAACTCCCGTACGGAGCGGCCGAGGTGGACGGCGAACAGCTCGTCGCAGGCGTCGACCCGGGCGCGGAAGACGGGGAACGCCTCGTACAGGGCGGCGCCCATGCCGGCGTACTGGGAGCCCTGGCCGGTGAACATGAACGCGGTCTTGCGGATGCCGGACGGACCCTCGTGCTCCTGCTCGGCGGCCTTGTCGAGGAGCTTGACGAGGGCGGCGCGGTCGGCGACCGGTGCCGCGACCCGGTAGGGGTGGTGGGCGCGGGTGGTGTTGGCGCTGTGGCAGAGCGCGGCGAGGGGGATCTCGGGCCGCTCGTCCAGCAACCGGCGGTACTGCCCGGCGAGTTCGCGCAGGGCGCCCGTGTTCTTCGCGGAGAGGGTGAAGATCGGGGCGGCGCCGGGAAGTACGGACTCCTCGGCGACGCGGGCCGGCGCCTCCTCCAGCACCACGGCCCCGATCGTCCCCGCGAACCCGAAGCTGTTGACGACCGCGCGCTTCACGTCGGCCTTCCAGGGCTCGCACTCGGTGGGCACCCGCAGCGGGTACAGGTCCCAGGGGATGCGCCCGGAGGGGTTGTCCAGGTTGATGTGCGGATAGATCGTCCCGGCGCGCAGCTGGAGCACGGTCTTGATCACGCCGACGATGCCGGAGGCCGGCTCCATGTGGCCGAGGTTCGTCTTCACCGAACCGACCACCACGGGCCGTTCCTTGGTGTGCGAGTCCACGAACACGTCACCGATGGCGCCGAACTCGATGGGGTCGCCGAGCGGGGTGCCGGTGCCGTGCGCCTCGACGTAACTGATGTCCTCGGGCGCGAGGCGGGCCGCGGCCAGCGCGCTGCGGATGACCTTCTCCTGGGCGGGCCCGTTGGGCACGGTCAGGCCCGCGCTGTCGCCGTCCTGGCCGACCGCGGTGCCGCGCACCAGGGCGAGGACGCGGTCGCCGTCGCGCTCGGCGTCGCCGAGCCGCTTGAGGACGACGATGCCGCAGCCCTCGGCGCGCGCGTACCCGTCGGCCGCCTCGTCGAAGGTCTTGCACTGGCCGTCCGGTGACAGCATCTGGGCGTTGGAGAACATCACCGGGATACGCGGGTGGTGCAGGGCGTTGACGCCGCCGCACAGCGCGATGTCCGTCTCGCCGCCGCGCAGCGCCTGCACGGCCAGGTGCAGGGCGACCAGCGAGGAGGAGCAGGCGGTGTCCACGCTCATGCTCGGGCCGCGCCAGCCGAGGAAGTAGGAGAGCCGCCCGGAGAGCGGGAACATGGTGATGCCGGAGGCCAGGTGGCCGTCCAGCTCCTCGTACGGCAGCGAGTCCAGCTCAAGGGCGTAGTCGATGGAGCTGGCGCCGATGTACACCCCGCCGTTGCCGCGGCGCAGCGGGGCCGGGTCGATGCCGGCGTGTTCGAGCGCCTGCCAGGCCGTCTCCAGCAGCAGCCGCTGCTGCGGGTCCATGTAACGGGCTTCCTTCGGCGAGATGTTGAAGAAGCCCGCGTCGAACAGGTCGATGCGGTCGAGGAAGCCGCCCGCCGAGGCACGGATCTTGCCCTTGTCATCGGGCCCCTCGGGGGTGAACGCCTCGACGTCCCAGCGATCGGTGGGGATCGGGCGGATCCCGCTGCGGCCCTCGCGCAGGAAGTCGTCGAACTCGTCGGGCGAGCCGCTGCCGCCGGGGAACCGCAGACCGATTCCGACGATCGCGACCGGCTCGGGCGCCTGCTCTGATTCCGTCCGCGGCATGGAACGACTCCTCAAGCTTCCTGGACGGCCTGGGTCAGGTGGTCCACGAGGTGGGTGATGGTCGGCTCGTTGAAGAGCACGTTGACGTTGATCGACAGGTCCAGGAGCTGTTCCAGGCTCTGGCGTATCTCGGTCAGGCGCAGCGAGGTGAGCCCGAGGTCGAAGTAGGAGACGTCGACGGGGAGGTCCTCGGAATCGTCCATGAGGAGAACGACCTTGAACTTCCTGAGGACGATTGTCTCGATTTCCTCGGTCAGTTCGCTGCGCGGCAGGTCGCGCAACCGCTGGATGGTGCTGTCGACGGGTGACATGCGCCTCATGCAAGCAGCGGCGGCTGACATCCCGCTGACGGCGCGGGTGTGTCCGGTTGGCTGGATCAGTCGGGTGTCAGCGTCGGATCAGATTCCGCTGTCACGCTCGCCTTGCTTCAAGAAATCCACACGCCATATCCGAAAGGCTGGAGATGCTTCGCGAAGCCGCGCAGGAGGAGAGTGCTGAGGCACCTTCCGGATTGAAGAGTTACGACCTCTACATCGCGGGCAAGGACGTCGCCGGCGACGGCTGGGTGTACACCGTCAGCGGGCGTTCGCTGCTGGAAGACGTGTTCACCAGTGTGAGCCTCAAGCGCTCCCTCGAACAGGACCCGGAGTCCGAGGCGGCCAAGCACCCCTACGTCGTCGGGCGTTGCGCGATCGCGGACGACGCCGCCATCGACCTGGCCAGCCAGGCGGCCGCCGCGGCGGCCCCCGAATGGGCGGCGGTGCCGCTGGAGCGGCGGATGCGGCTCGGCACCCGCTTCCGCGAGGAACTGATCAAGCACGAGGACGAGTTCCTGCGGATGCTGGTCGCCGAGTCCCACCCGGTCAAGCTCGCCCGCTGGGAGCTGAGCTGCCTGCTCCAGATCTACGCGCCCGGCTCGCTGCGCTGGTACGCCAAGCAGATGCGGGTGGAGAAGGAGTACAACGGCCGCCGGCTGATCCTCCACCGCCAGCCCGACGGCGTGGTCGCCTTCAACCCGCCGCAGAACGCCCCGCTGCCCAGCGCCGCGCTGTGCGTGCTGGCGCTGATGGCCGGCAACGCGGTGGTCGTCCGCGCCCCGCGCAGCATCGCCCTGTCCACCATGTGGCTGCTCCGCGACATCGTCGCCCCGCTGCTGGAGGAGTTCGACGCCCCGCCCGGCGTGCTCAACGCGGTCTGCTCCAACCCGAAGCAGACCATGGACCGCTGGGTCGCGGACCCCCTGATCAACGACATCTTCTACATCGGCGGCAGCCAGGAGGGCCTGCGCTTCGAGCAGAGTTGCGTGGCCCACGGCAAGAAGCCGATCCTCGAACTCGCCGGCAACGACGGCATCGTGGTGTGGAAGGACGCCGACGTGAAGTGGGCGGCCGAGGCCATCACCGAGGCCTTCTACGGCTCCGGGCAGATCTGCATGGTGCCCAACTACGTGCTGGTCCACCCCGATGTCGCCGAGGCGCTGATCGCCGAGGTCAAGGAGCAGGTCAAGGGCATCAAGCCGGGCCTGCCCGAGGAGGAGGACGTGCTGCTGTCGCCGGTTCGGCGCAGCGAGCGCTTCTTCCGGCTGCTGCGCCAGGCCCTGGACAACGGCGCCGAGCTGGTCACCGGCGGCAACCGCACCGAGGTGGACGGCACGGTCTCGGAGACGGGCGTGTTCCTCCAGCCCACGGTGGTGCGGGTGGACGGCCTGGACCGGGCGCGCACGTACGACGTGGTCCGCGAGGAGACCTTCTTCCCGCTGATCCCGATCGTGGTCGCCGAGCGTGACCATGACGACGCCCTGCTCGAATCGTTCCTGCAATTCGTCAACAGCAACGACTACGGGCTGCGCAACTCCCTGTGGTCGCGCTCGGACCACGTGATCGAGACGTTCGTGCGGCGCACGGTCAACGGCGGTCTGCTGAAGGTCAACGACTCCCACATCGGCTTCCTTCCCTACCTGCCGAGCCACGGCGGCACCGGCCGCACCGGCGGCGCGTTCGGCGAGGCCAACTACCCGATGCTCAAGACCTCCCACGTCCAGGGAGTGAGCATCGCCCGCGACGTCAGCCCGTACGACGCGGTCTTCGGCGCCTGACCCCACCCCCAGTCCTCGGAGGTTTTCCCGTGCGTTCCCTCGATGTCGCCCGGACCGTGTGCGAGCGGTTTCACCCCGGACTGCTCAAGGAGCTGGAGCGGCTCCCCTACGAAGAGAGGGAGAAACCCGGCGGTCCCGTGATCGACCTCTTCCGCATCCACGGCGGGGTGGGCCTGCTGATCCCCGGGACCTACGGCGGCCACGGCGCCGCCCCGCTGGAGGCGCTGCGCGTGCAGCTGGCGCTCGGCGCGGTCTCCCCCTCGCTGGTCGCGGCCGTCTCCATGCACCACTTCACCGCCGCCATGCTGTACTCGCTGGCCGTCAAGTCGGGCCGGCTCACCGCCGCGCAGACCCAGCTGCTGCACCAGATCGTGCCCGACCAGCAGGTGCTGGCCTCCGGCTGGTCGGAGGGCCGTACCGCGGCGAACATCCTCAAGCCGACCGTGACCGCGCGCCCGGTGGAGGGCGGCTTCCTGCTGTCCGGTTCCAAGAAGCCGTGCAGCCTGTCCCGTTCGATGAGCCTGCTGACCGCGTCCACCGCGATCCACGGCGAGGACGGCGGCGAGCCCGAGCTGGCGCTCGCCCTGGTGCCGGCCGACGCGCCGGGCCTGACGGTGCACGAGTTCTGGGGCAACGACCTGCTGGCCGGCGCCGAGAGCGACGAGGTGCGCCTGGAGGACGTGTTCGTGCCGAGCGAGATGGTGGTGCGGGCCGGCGCGGACGATCCCACCCGCCTGGACGACCTCCAGTCCGCCGGGTTCGTCTGGTTCGAGATGCTGATCTCCGCGGGATACGCGGGCGCCGCCGCCGCACTGGTCGAGCAGGTGCTGACCCGCAAGCGCGGCAGCGCGGACACGCGGGCCGCGCTGGCCGTCGACATGGAGGCGGCGCTGGCCGTCCTGGAGGGCGTGGCCCGAGCCACGGGTCCCGAGCCGGGCGACGAGGAGTCGGTGGCGCGGGTGCTGGTCGCCCGGTACGCGGTGCAGAACGCGCTGCCGGACATCGTGGCGCGGGCGCTGGAGCTGCTCGGCGGGCTGGAGTTCATCACGAACTCCGGGTCGGCCCAGGCCGCTGCGGCGACGCGGGCGCTGGCCTTCCATCCGCCGTCCCGGATCGCCGCGTCGGAGCCGCTGCTGACGTACTTCGACGGCGGGCCGTTGGTTCTCGCGTAGATCGTCGGCCGCGGGCCGGATGCGGCCGGTCGCGCCCGCGCGGCGGAGCCGCAGGACGAAGACGGCTCAGCGCCCCTGACCGGGCACCCCCATCACCGGCGTCCCAGAAGTCCCCCCTCTTTGGAGTGAGAGACACGTGAGCGTCATCCAAGAGTCCCCCCACGCCCCCGTCGTCGACGACGAGGCCGAGGTCCTCAACCTGTACCGGGCCCACCTGAGCAAGGGACGGGCCACACTCGCCGAGTTGTTCGGCAGTCACATGGAGGTGGCGTCCGAGGGCGCCTGGCTCACCACCAGTGACGGTGAGCGCTTCCTGAACGCGGGCGGCTACGGCGTGTTCATCATGGGCGCCCGGCACCCGATCGTCATGGAGGAGGTGGAGCGCCAGCTGCGCACCCACCCCACCGCGACCCGCATCCTGCTGGAGCCGACGGTCGCCCGCGCCGCCGAGGCGCTGGTCTCCGTGCTGCCGGCCGGGCTCGACCGGGTGCACTTCGCGCTGTCCGGCGCCGAGGCGGTGGAGACCGGTCTGAAGCTGGCCCGCGCGGGCGGCTTCAAGCGGACCGTGTCGATGCGCGGCGGCTACCACGGCAAGACGCTGGGCGCCCTGTCGGCGACCGCCAAGGACGTCTACCAGGCGCCGTTCCGCCCGCTGGTGCCCGACTTCCTGCACCTGCCGTTCGGCGACGCGGACGCCCTGGAGGCCGAGCTGAAGGCCCACCCCGGCGAGGTCTGCGTGATCCTGGAGCCGGTCCAGGGCGAGGGCGGCGTGATCATCCCGCCCAAGGGCTACCTCAAGCGCGTCGAGGAACTGGTCCGCGAGTACGAGGGCTTCCTCATCCTCGACGAGGTGCAGTCCGGGTTCGGGCGGCTCGGCGAGTGGTGGGGCGCCGACCTCGAAGGCGTCGTCCCGGACGTGCTGCTGGCCGGCAAGGCGCTCGGCGGCGGGGTGATGCCGGTGTCCGCGGCCATCGCCACCCGCAAGGCGTTCCGCCCCTTCGACAAGGACCCCTACGTCCACACCGCCACCTTCTCCGGCCAGCCGGTGCTGATGGCCGCGGTGCAGGGCGCGGTCCGTGCCGTCAAGGAAGAGCGCCTGGTCACCCGGGCCATGGATCTCGGCGCCCGGCTGCTGCCGCGGATCGCGGAGGTCGCCCACCGCAACATCCCCGAGCTGGTGGTGGACGTCCGCGGCCAGGGGCTGCTCATCGGCGTGGAGCTGGTCGAGGCGGGCCTCGCCGGCGAGCTGCTGATCGAGCTGTTCAACCACGGCGTGGTCGCCAACCACTCCATGAACGGCAGCTCGGTGGTGCGGTTCACCCCGCCCGCCGTGCTGAACGACACCGACGTCGACTACCTCGTCAACTCCTTCGACCTGGCCACCCGTGACCTGATCAAGGGCGCGGCCACAATGCCGGAAGGCGGTAACTGATCGTGCGGCACGTCGAACTCGAAGCCCTGATACCCGCGGAGCAGGCCGAGCAGGTCCTGCACGCCGTACGGCGCTGGGAGAAGTACCCGGACCTCGCGCCGCACGTGAACGCGACCACCGTGCACTCCTCCTACCCCGACCCCAAGCCCTCTTCCAGCTGGGAGCTGCACTTCCGCAGCGGCCTGCTGCGCTGGACCGAGGACGACACCGTGCTGCCGGAGGAGGGCGAGATCCGCTTCGAGCAGTCCGACGGCGACTTCGACTCCTTCACCGGGATCTGGTCGTTCCGGCAGAACGGCGCGGACGTCACCGTGCGCTTCGACGCCGACTTCGACTTCGGCATCCCGAGCCTGGAGGGCATCCTCGACCCGATCGCCGAGCGGGTCATCAAGGAGACCGTCGCCTGGGCCCTGACCGGCCTCTACCCGGCCGTGCGCATCCAGGGCGGCATCGAGCTGAACACGCCGGCCACGGTCGGCGCGTAGTACCGGGCGAAGGAGCTGACCATGGACCAGGCGAACCCCTTCGAGACCCCGCGCACCTACTCGCTGCACCGCGCCGAGTACCTGGTGGGCCTCGCCGTCACCACCGGCATGATCATCTACCACTTCGGTGACATCCGCTGGCTGCCGGCGCTCGGGCTGTTCCTCTACATCGACCTGATCGGCTACATCCCCGGCGCCATCGCGTTCCGCAAGAGCGGCGGCCGGCCGATCCACAAGGCGTACTACGTCCTCTACAACGTCATGCACAGCCTCATCACGCAGGGCGTGGTCGCCGCGCTGTGGTGCTGGCTGGTCAAGCCGGAGTGGGCGCTGCTGGTGCTGCCGTTCCATCTCTTCGGCGACCGGGGCCTGTTCGGCAACTTCATGAAGTCCTTCGCGCTGCCCTTCGAGCCGGTGCGCCAGGAGGGCTACCTGCACCTCCTGGACGACCTGGGGCTGCCCCACCCCAAGCCGGTCGGGCACGAGATGGACCCGGTGCCGGTCGGACACGTCCCCGCGCGTCCCGTCGTCCGCGAGACGGAGGCCGTCCGATGACCACCGCCACGACCCCGGTGCGCCGGGCGGTGCGGCAGGACCCGGCCGAGCGCCGGCGGGCCCTGTACCACCTGGCCTCCGCGGTGTCCGTGCTGACGACGGGCCCCGAGGAACGGATGCACGGCACCACCGCGAGCACCGTCACCCTGGTCTCGCGTTCCCCCCTGCTGGTCGGCGTGGTGCTGCGGGCGGGCTCGTCCTTCGCCCGGCTCGCCGCCCACGAGGGCCGGTTCGCGGTCAATGTGCTCGGCGGTGAACAGGCCGACGTGGCACGGCGGTTCGCCGACAGCTCGCGGCCCGACGGCAGCGCGGCCTTCGCCGGCCTCGCCTGGACCACCGACCGCTACGCCCAGGCCCCGCTGATCGCGGGCGCCCTCGCCCACTACATCTGCCGGTTCCACTCCGCGCACGCCGCGGGCGACAGCGAGCTGCTGCTCGGCCACGTCGTCCGGGCCACCGCGGACGAGGGCCTGCCGCTGCTGAGCTACACCGGCGGGCTGTACGCCGGTGCCCTGCGTCCGGCGAAGGAGACCGCCGCATCATGACCGCACCCGTTGCCCCCGAGGCCGACTGGGAGAAGGCCCCCGGCCTGCTCGACGGCGCGAAGGAACTCACCCTCGGCCCCGAGGAGTGCGACCTCGCCTACTGGATCACCTCCGTCGCCCAGGGCACCCTGCGCGACCGCGGTGTCACCGGCCACCACGACAGCGCCCTCACCCCCGACTTCCTGAAGGCACCCGGCCCGCTGCGCGAGGCCCTGGTGCTGGAGTTCGGCTTCCGGGCGCTCGCGGAGGAGCTGGCCACCCGGCTGCTCGGCCACTACGTGACCATCGCGCCCGGCATCCCCGAGATGGAGTTCTACGCCACCCAGCTGATCGACGAGGCCCGGCACGCCCGGGTCTTCCGCCAGCACCTGGTGGACCTCGGCATCCCGCAGAGCACGCTGCTGCGCGACATCGAGGAGATGGCCCGGGACTACCGCAAGCGGGTCCTGGACCCGGTGGTGGACTTCACCCTGGACATCGTCCGCGACAAGGCCGACTTCCCCGGCGGCGTCGCCGTGTTCGCCATCATCATCGAGGGCGTCCTCGCCCCCGCCGCCGAACTCAGCGAGCGCAAGTGGACCCCGCTGTCCCCGGCGACGGGCGAGATCTCCCGCGGCACCGCCATCGACGAGATCCGCCACCTCACCGTGGCCAGCACCATCCTGCGCGACCACGTCGCCAAGCACCCCGAGTACACCCCGCGCCTGCTGGAGATCCTGCGTTCGGGCGTCAAGCTCTGGGACGAGATCCCGGACCGGGAGTTCGTCATCCACCGTGAGGAGCTGTTCCAGGAAGGCATGTTCAAGCACGCCGACCTGATCGGCGACTACGAGGTCTGGCCGGGCGTCCGCCTCCTCGACACCACCGCCGAGCAGCGCTACGACATGGCGGAGCGGTGGACCGACGAGATGGCCGAGGTCCGCATGGCGTACATGGGCCTGCCCGTCGAGGTCCTCGCCTCGGAGGCCGGCGCATGAGCACCGGGCGGGCCGCTGTCGTCACCGGGATCGGATCGTACGTCCCGCCCAACATCGTCACCAACGAGGACCTGTCGCGGCGCCTCGACACCTCCGACGAATGGATCCGCACCCGTACCGGCATCGCCGAGCGGTTCTTCGTCTCTCCCGGCACCTCCACCGGCGACCTCGCGGTGGAGGCGGGCCTCAGGGCCCTGAAGTCGGCGGGCGGCGAGCAGGTCGGGGCGGTGGTGCTGGCCACCACCACCCCCGACCAGCCGTGTCCGGCGACCGCCCCGCAGGTGGCCGCGCGGCTGGGGCTCGGTCAGGTGCCCGCCTTCGACGTGGCGGCCGTCTGCTCGGGGTTCCTGTACGGCCTCGCGTCCGCCGCCGGACTGATCGCCTCCGGGGTCGCCGACAGCGTCCTGCTGATCGCCGCCGACGCCTTCACCACGATCATCAACCCGGAGGACCGCACCACCGCCGTGATCTTCGCCGACGGCGCGGGCGCGGTGGTGCTGCGGGCCGGCTCGCCCGGCGAACCCGGCGCGCTCGGGCCGCTGGTGCTCGGCAGCGACGGCGAGCTGAGCCATCTGATCGAGGTCCCGGCGGGCGGCTCCAAGCAGCGCTCCTCGGGCCGCCCGGCCGCCCCGGAGGACTACTTCTTCCGGATGCTCGGCCGGGACACCTACCGGCACGCGGTGGAACGCATGACCAGCGCGTCCACCGAGGCCGCCGAGCGGGCGGGCTGGCGCCTGGCCGACGTCGACCGGTTCGCGGCGCACCAGGCCAACGCCCGCATCCTGGCGGCCGTCTCGGACCGGCTCGGCATTCCCGAGGAACGGCGGCTCAGCAACATCGCGCGGGTCGGCAACACGGGTGCCGCGTCGATCCCGCTGCTGCTCGCCGAGGCCACCGCCGAGGGCAGGCTCACGGCGGGGAACCGGGTGCTGCTCACCGCGTTCGGCGGCGGGCTGTCCTGGGGCGCGGCCACCCTCACCTGGCCCGAGCTGCAGACCATCTGACCGATCGTCAGCAAGATCTTCGAAAGGAACCGACATGCTGGAGCAGCTCAAGGAAATCCTGTCCAACAAGCTCAAGGTGTCGCCCGAGGCCATCACCCCCGAGGCCACCCGGGAGGACATCGAGCTGGACTCGCTGGCCGTCGTGGAGCTGTCGCTGCTGCTGAAGTCCGAGCTGGACCTGGACATCAGCGACGACGACCTCCTGGAGGCCGGGACCGTGGCCGACATGGTCCGGCTGATGGAGGAGCGGAGCGCGAAGGTCTGATGGCCGCGATGGACATCGCCGTCACCGGGCTCGGTCTGGTCACCCCCGGCGGGATCGGGGTCGGGCCGAGCTGGGCGGCGGTCTGCGACGGCAGGCCGGCCGCGGCCCTCGATCCGGTGCTGGCGGACAACCCCGTACAGATCTCCTGCCGGGTGCCCGGCTTCGACCCCGAGGCCCTGCTCAGCGCACGCCGGGCCCACCGCCTGGACCGGTTCGTGCAGTTCGCGCTGGTCGCCGCCCACGAGGCGGTGGCCGACGCGGGCCTCGACCCGCAGACCTGGGACGGCGCCCGGGTGGGCGTGGTCCTCGGCTGCGCGGACGGCGGTCCGGGCACCGTCGAGGAGCAGCACCATGTGCTGCGCGAACAGGGCGCGGACCGGGTGTCGCCGCTGCTGCTGCCGATGCAGCTGCCGAACATGCTGGCCGGTCAGACGGCCATCGAGTTCGGGGCGACCGGACCCAACCTCGTGGTGGCCACCGCGTGCGCCTCCGGCGCGACGGCCATCGGCACCGCGCGGGACCTCCTGGCGCTCGGCCGCTGCGACATCGTGCTGGCCGGCGGCAGCGAGGCCATGATCACCCCACTGGTCATGGCCGGGTTCGCCCAGATGGGCGCGCTGTCCAAGCGGCACGACGACCCGGCGTCCGCCTCCCGCCCCTTCGACGCCGACCGCGACGGGTTCGTGGCCGGGGAGGGTTCCGGGGTCCTGGTGATGGAGCGCGTCGCGGACGCGCGGGCCCGTGGTGCGCACATCCACGGGCGGATCGTCGGGTACGGCGCGACGGCCGACGCCCACCACATGACGTCACCGCACCCCGACGGCGCCGGCATCGAGGCGGCGGTGCGCGCGGCGCTGGCCGACGCGGGCGCCGATCCCGACGACGTCCAGCACGTCAACGCGCACGGTACGTCGACGCCGCTGAACGATCTGTCCGAGGCGCGGATGATCCAGCGGACGCTGCGCGGGGATCCGGTGGTGACGTCCACGAAGGGGGTCACCGGGCACCTCCTCGGTGCGGCGGGTGCGGTGGAGGCCGTGTTCGCCGTGCTCAGCGTCGAGCACGAACTCATTCCGCCCACGGCCAACCTGGTGATGCCGGATTCCCGGATGGACATCAAGTTGGCACAGGCCCTGACCGAGATGCCGATCGATCTGGCGCTGAGCAATTCGCTGGGTTTCGGGGGGCAGAACACCGCGTTGGCGATCGCACCGGCCTGAGCACCCGCCCCGATTCGTGGTACGGCGGCCGCGGGTCGTTCGTGGCCGCCGCGTAACTCCCCGCGTCCCTTTCGGGGCGCTTCGACAGCCGTCCGCTGAGATGCACCGCGGGCGGCTGTTGCCCGTACGTCCCCATTTCTCCCCAGATCTGGAGTCCCCATGTCCACCAGTGGCTCACCGCCCGTGTCGGGGCGGCTCGGCACGGCACACATCCTGTTCCTCATCGTCGCCGCCGCGGCGCCGCTCTCCGCGATGGTCGGCACGGTTCCGCTCGCGTTCGCGTTCGGGGACGGGGCCGGGGTGCCGGCCGCGTTCCTGTTCGCCGGGGTGACCCTGCTGTGCTTCTCGGCCGGGTACGCGGTCAGCGCCCGGCGCACCGGGGGGTCCGGCGGTTTCTACGCCTCGGTCGCCGACGGGCTCGGACGGCCGCCGGCGGTCGCGGCCGGGTACCTGGCCCTGCTGTCGTACAACTGCGCGACCATCGGGCTGGCCGGTGCGCTCGGGTACTTCACCCAGCTGGTGCTGGCGGCCCACGGGCTGACGGTGTCGTGGGAGTGGTGCGCGGCGGTCGGGCTGGTGCTGACCGCGGTGCTCGGCTACCGGGAGATCGCGCTGAGCGCCCGGGTGCTGGCCCTGCTGATGCTGGGCGAGATCGGGGTGCTGGCGGCCCTGGACGTGGCGATCCTCGTCCGGCACGGGCTGCACGCGCTGCCCGCCGCGTCGTTCTCCCCGCACACCGCCGCCGGTCCCGGCGTCGGCGTCTCGCTGATGTTCGCGTTCGTGTCGTTCATCGGATTCGAGTCGGCGGCGCTGTACGGCAAGGAGGCCCGCGACCCGGAGCGCAGCGTGCCCCGGGCGACGTACGCGGCCGCCGCGCTGATCGCCGGGTTCTACGCGCTGACCAGCTGGCTGGCCGTGGGCGCGATCGGCCCGGACCACGTGCGGGAGGTCGCGGGCAAGCAGATGGGCGACCTGTTCTTCGGGCTCGGCGACGACTTCCTCGGTACGGCGGGCAGCACCATGCTCCAGGTCCTGCTGTGCACCAGCCTGTTCGCGGCGACGCTGGCCCTGCACAGCGCCGCCAACCGCTACGCCCAGGTCCTCGCCCAGGACGGGCTGCTCCCCCGGACGCTGGGCGCCGAGCACACCCGGCACCGCTCGCCGCACCGGGCGAGCGTCGCGCAGAGCGTGGTGACCGCGCTGGTGCTGGCCGGGTTCGCGGTCGCCGGCCTCGACCCGTACGCCGATCTGACCACCAGCATGCTCGGCCTCGGCACGCTCGGGATCGTCACGCTCCAGGCGCTGGCCGCGCTGTCGGTGCTCGGGCTGCGGCTGCGCGCCGGGCGCGGGCACTGGTGGAAGGAGACGCTCGCCCCGCTGCTGGGCTTCGCGGGGCTCGCCACCTCCGTGTGGCTGGTGGTCGGCAACTTCGACATGCTCACCGGCTCCCCCTCCAAGGTGATCGCCGCGCTGCCCTGGCTGCTGCCGCTGGTGGCGGTGGGCGGGCTCCTCTGGGCGGCCCGGCTGCGCACGGCCCATCCGCTGCGCTACCGGCTGCTCGGCACCCGGCACACCGCCACCCCCGTCCCGGACCCCGCCCTCGCCCCGTCAGGAGACCGCCATGCACGATCCCAATGAGCTGATCGAGGCCGGCGAGGAGGCCGTCCGCCGCCTGGCCCGCCGCCACTACGATCTCGACCTCGACACCGTGGGCGGTGCGCTGCGCGCCCGTTCGGCGGCCAACGCCGAGGTGACCCGGCTGCGCACCGAGCTGAACCGGACGGCGAAGGCCCGCCGTTCGGGTCCGCCCGGCGAGGCCGAGAAGGAGGCCGCCCGCGCGCTGCGCGCCGAGGTGCAGCGGGCGGAGGGAGCCGCCCGCACGGCCGCGGGCGCGCTGACCGATTTGCTGCTCGGGATACCCAACCTGCCGCTGGACGGCGTCCCGGACGGCGACTCGGAGAAGGAGGCCGTGGAGGTACGGCGGGGCGGTCCCGCGCCGCGTCCGGCGGCGGGCGCCCGGCACCACGCGGAGATCGGCGAGGCCCTCGGCATCCTCGACCCGCCGGCCGCGGCGAAGCTGTCCGGCGCCCGGTTCAGCGTGGCGCACGGCGCCGGCGCCCGCCTGGAGCGCGCCCTCGCCGACTTCTTCCTCGACCTGCACACCCGCGAGCACGGCTACACCGAGCAGTCGGTGCCGTTCCTGGTCTCCCGGGACACCATGACCGGTACCGGGCAGCTCCCCAAGTTCGAGGAGGACCTGTTCCGCACCCAGGTCGGCGAGCGGGAGCTGTTCCTGATCCCGACCGCGGAGGTGCCGCTGACCAACCTGGTCTCCGGGGAGGTGCTGGACGCGCGGGCCCTGCCGTACGCGTTCACCGCCCGCACCCCCTGCTTCCGCGCGGAGGCGGGGGCGTACGGCCGCGACACCCGGGGGGTGCTGCGGCTGCACCAGTTCGAGAAGGTGGAGCTGGTGCGGATCTGCGCGCCGGAACAGGCCCAGGAGCAGCTGGAGTTGATGGTCGGGCACGCGGAGGAGTGCCTGCGCAGGCTGGAACTGTCCTTCCGCACCGTGCTGCTGCCCGCGGGCGACATGGGCTTCTCGGCGCGGATGACGTACGACATCGAGGTGTGGCTGCCCGGCGGTGACGCCTTCCGGGAGATCTCCTCGGTGTCCGACTGCGGCACCTTCCAGGCGCGCCGCGCGGACATCCGGGTCAAGCGGGCCGACGGGCGCAAGACGCCGGCCGCCACGCTGAACGGCTCGGCGCTGCCGATCGGGCGGACCGTGGCCGCGCTGCTGGAACAGGGCGTGCGGGACGACGGTTCGGTGCTGCTGCCGAAGGCGCTGGAGCCGTACACCGGCTTCCGGCGGATCCTGCCGGGCGGCGCGACCGAGTGACACCACGGGAAGGGGGCGGGTGCCGGACCGGCACCCGCCCCCTTCCCGTGTGCGCGCTCAGGCGCCCGTCATGTGCACCCCGCCGTCCACGTGGACGATCTCGCCGGTGGTGCGCGGGAAGAAGTCCGACAGCAGGGCGACCACCCCGCGCGCGGCCGGGTCCGGGTCGGTGAGGTCCCAGCCGGCCGGGGCCCGGCGGGTGGTCCAGACGTCGGCCAGCTCGCCGAAGCCGGGGATGGACTTGGCGGCCATGGAGCGCAGCGGGCCCGCCGCGACCAGGTTGCAGCGGATGCCGAACTCGCCGAGGTCACGGGCGAGATAGCGGCTCGTGGACTCCAGGGCCGCCTTGGCGACGCCCATCCAGTCGTAGTGCGGCCAGGCCACGGCCGCGTCGAAGGTGAGCCCGACGACCGAGCCGCCGCGCCGCTTCAGCAGCGGCAGGCAGGCGGTGGTCAGGGACTTGAGGGAGTACGCCGAGACGTGTACGGCCGTCGAGACGTCGTCCCAGGTGCCGTCGAGGAAGGAGAAGGCGCCCCGGGGGCCGTAGGCGATGGAGTGCACGACCCCGTCGAGTCCGTCGGTGTGCGCGCCGAGCCGCTCGGCCAGGGTGTCGAGGTGGGTCGGGTCGGTGACGTCCAGCTCGACGACGGGAGCGGGCTTCGGCAGCTTCGCCGCGAACCGTTCGATGAGGGACAGCCGGCCGAAGCCGGTGAGCAGGACCTCGGCGCCCTCCTCCTGGGCGATCCGGGCCACGTGGAAGGCGATGGAGGCGTCGGTGACCACGCCGGTCACGAGGACGCGCTTGCCCGCGAGGATGCCGCTCATGCCGCCGACACCCCCTTGGGCAGGGCGTCCACCAGCGGGGAGTCGTGGTCCTGGGGACCGAGCGCGCTGCCGCCGCCGGGCGAGCCGAGGGTGGCGAAGAACTCGGCGTTGGAGGCCGCGTGGTCGTCGCCCCACTCCTCGGGCAGGTCGTCCGCGAAGTAGATGGCGTCCACCGGGCACACCGGCTCGCAGGCGCCGCAGTCCACGCATTCCTCCGGGTGGATGTACAGGGCGCGGCGCCCCTCGTAGATGCAGTCCACGGGGCATTCGTCGACGCAGGAGCGGTCCTTTATGTCGACGCAGGGCAGTCCTATGACGTATGCCATGTTCAACTCCACTGGTGATAGGGGTTGTTCACTTCAGGGCCACACCGGTGGTGCGCTCGCCGAGGGACAGCACGGTGACGGCCAGGACGGCCATGGCGGCGGCGATGACGGCGAACAGCGCACCGGGGCCGTGCGCGTCGAGGACCGGCAGCAGCACGAACGGCAGGGCGCCCGCGCTGAGTTTGGACAGGGAGTACGCGGCACCGGAGGCGGTGGCCCGGATCTCGGTCGGGTACTGCTCGGAGAGATACACGTGCGAGACGCTGGAGAAGACGTTGCTGAACAGGGTGTACGCGAAGCCGCACAGCACGATGAGTTCCGCCGACCCGGCGTAGGCGAAGCCGAGTCCCGCGGCCACCATCGCGGCGGCCGAGAGGGCGACGAGGGTACGGCGCTCCATGCGGTCCACGACCGGCAGGGCGAGCGCGGAGCCCACCGGGTAGCCGAGGAAGGAGAGCGCGGTGAAGCCGAGCCCGGCGACGAGGCCGTAGCCCTTGGCGGCGACGATCTGCGGGGCGAGGGTGCCGAAGCCGTAGTAGCCGACGACCGACAGGACGCAGAACACCCACAGCACGAGGGTGCGGCGCAGCAGGCCGGGCCGGAAGATGTCGCGCAGCCGGGTGTCCCGCTCCGGGGCCTCGGACGGCGCGGCGGGCGGGGCCAGGGTCAGTCCGCGACCGGCCGCCTCTGCCTCCAGGCGGGCCACCAGGCGGTCCGCCTCCTCGGTGCGGCCGGTCGCGGCGAGCCAGCGCGGGGACTCGATCAGCTGCCGGCGCAGCACCCACACGGCGGCGGAGCCGAGGGCGCCGAGCACGAACAGCCAGCGCCAGCCGGCCACCCCGAGCGGGGTCAGCGGCACCAGCCACAGGGCGGCGAAGCCGACGGCGGGCACCCCGCAGAAGGCGAGGGTGTAGGCCCAGGCGATGAACCGGCCGCGTTTGGCGGCGGGCAGCACGTCGGCCAGGTAGCAGTCGGAAAGGGCCTGCTCGGCGCCGATGCCGAGCCCGGCGAGGAAGCGGGTCGCGATCAGCCAGGCGGCGTTGGGCGCGAAGGCGCCGAGCAGTGAACAGGCCGAGTAGATGGCCAGGTTGATCAGGAAGGCCCGACGCCGGCCGAACCGGTCCGCGATCCGGCCGAGCGTCAGGGATCCGATGAACTGGCCCACGAACGCGGAGGCCAGGACGAGTTTGAGCGAGGTCGTGCCGAAGCCGAAGTCGCTCTGCAGCACCTTGCCGATGGTGCCGGAGAGGTTGTTCTCGAAGGTGTCGAAGAACAGGCCGACGCCGATGACCGCGGTGAGTCTTCGGTGCAGGGGAGTGATCGGCATGCGGTCCAGGCGCGCGCCGATCGGGGCGGGAGCGGTGAGACCGCCGGCCGCGGCGGTGGTCTGGGACATGGGGCTGGCTCCTTGGAAGCTGTCGTCGCAAGCTTTCGCTGTGCTTCTGGGGAAGGAACCGCCCGGGTCACCGGCGGACCCGGGCGTGCGGCCCGGGGGCCAGGTGTGGGGGTGGGTGAGGGATGGTCGAGGGGATTCGGGAGGATCAGGCCGCTTCCATGGCCCGGCGGCGGATCTGCTCCTCGACGTCACCGCGCCGCACCGGCGCGCTGACCTCGTGGAGATAGGAGGCGACCTCGCGGTACGAGGCCCAGAAGCCGACCTCGTGGTACGGCACGCCGCGTTCGGCGCAGTACTCCATGGTGAGTTCGCGGGCGCGCGGCAGGCTCTTCTGCGGCATGGCCGGGAACAGATGGTGTTCGACCTGGTAGTTGAGACCGCCGTACAGGAAGTCGGTCAGCAGGCTGGGGCGGATGTTGCGGGAGGTGAGGACCTGGCGCTCCAGCCAGTCCAGGGTCTCCTCCTCGCCGTCGCGGACCTGCATGCCCTTGTGGTTCGGGGCGAAGATCATGCCGAAGTACACGCCCAGGGAGGCGTGCTGGACGACGATGAAGGCGACCGCGAGCGCCGGGGACAGGACGGTGAAGACGCAGGTGAGGTAGACGGCGGCGCGCAGCAGGATGAGGAAGGTCTCCAGCACGGGCCGCTTGGTCTTGCCGGTGACGATGGACTTGACCGCGGTCTTCAGCATCTTGAAGCCCTCGAGCACCAGCAGCACGAAGAACAGCACGCTCTGGTAGCGCACCACGAGCTTCTGGGTGCCCTTGCGGGTCGGGTACTGCTTGATGTCGAAGATGGCGGTGCGCCGGCCGATGTCCGGGTCCATGTCGAGGTGGTTGGGGTTGCTGTGGTGCCGGTTGTGGTGGTTGACCCACCAGCCGTAGCTGACCCCGTTGACCAGGTTGGCGTGCACGTACCCGACCGCGGAGGCGGCCTTCTTGCTGCGGAACATGGCCTTGTGTCCGGCGTCGTGCCACATGAACGCCGACTGGCCGCCGCACAGCCCCATCCACACGGCGGTGGCCAACTGCCACCAGGTGTCGCCCAGTTCGAAGAAGGCGACGAACCCGACGGCCAGCAGGGCGGTGTTGAGGGCGAGCTTGCCCACGTAGTAGCGCGGGTCCAGGTCGAGGAGACCCTCGGCCTTGACCCGTTTGAGCAGTTCGGCGAACGTGGCCGAGGCACCGGTGCGTTCGCCGCCCGGCGCGGCCGCGGCCACGGCTTCCTGTATGTGCGGACGCTGCATGCGTTGCTCTCCTTGGGAGAATGTGCCCGATTGCGGGCGGCGGCGCCGCTGCCCCGCGGACCTGCGGACCTGCGGGCGCCGCGAGTCGACTTCAGCTCCCGCGTGGGGTCACCGCCGCGGGCTGTGGCCCGCCCGGCGGACCCGGGCGACGGGAGCACAGTGCGGTACTCCCGGACCCGGACCACCGGGCGAACGTACGTCCAGCGTTCCGTGCGCCACTGATGTGGCACTGATACCGGTCTGATCGGGCCAGGCCCGGCCCGCCGGCCGGCACCCGGGCGGCGGGCGGCGCGGCCGCTCAGGCGGCCGCCTCGGCGCGCAGCCGCTCGTCCAGGGCGCGTACGGCGGCGTCGGCGGCGTCGGCGACCTGCGCGTCGTCGGGGGCGCCGATGACCGCCATCAGCTGCTCGACCACGGCGTGCGAGAGTTCCTCGGTGGACTGGCTCATGTCCTGGTCTCCTGTCGTGTGGGTGGGTTGCGTCAGAACGCCTTGCAGGCGCGGAAGACGTGCGCGAAGCCGGGGAGCGAGGCCTGCGGCCCGTCGAAGGCGACGTACTCGGGGATGAGCAGGTCGGGGGCCCACTTCTGCTTGTACGACAGCTGGGTCTGCGCCGGGTACAGCGCGGCGCCCTCGGCCCACAGGGCGTGCATCAGCCACTGGAACCCCGGGCTGTGGCCGTCGAGTTCGTGCGCGGCGTCGAGCCCGGTGAACGGCGTGAATCCGAAGTGCAGCCACTCGACGCCCTCGGCGCGGAAGACCTCGATGGCGTGCGCGTTGATGGCCTCCATCAGCCCCGGGGAGCCCTCCGGGACGCGCCTGCTGAGGTCGTGCATCCAGCCCGCTCGGCTGCCGTAGACCGGCGAGTAGGAGATGTAGGCGACCGGCTCGCCGTCGATGGTGCCGCTGAACAGCCGGCGCTGCGCCTGGGCCGGACCGCCGATCTGGCCGACCAGGAACTCCAGTTGGTGCGCACCGCCCTTGGAGCCGAGCCACGCCTTGTCGATCACGGCGATGGCGTCGGCGACGTCGGCCGCGTCGACCTCCTGGATCTGCAGTCCGTTGCGCAGCGCGCGGGAGATCTTGTTGCGCAGCTGCATGAACTTGGTGCCGCGCAGCGTGAAGTCCGCCAGGCTGACCGCCCAGGAGGCGCCGATCTGGTTGACGACGCAGCCGCGTGCCGCGTACCGCTCGGCGTCAGCGCGCTGGAGCTGCACGCCGACCAGGCCAAGGCCCTCGTCCCGGACGTGACTCCGGAAGGCGTCCAGCAGCGTGTCGTAGTCCTCCTCGGCGGCGAAGGGGCCGCCGAACTGGACCGCCCAGCGGCCGGTGCGGCGGTAGACGACGACACCGTCCGCGCCCGGGACGGTGAAGACACTGTTTCCGCTGTTGAGCGCGAGGAAGGAACTCGGGTTCTCGCTCGTGGTGTGGGCGCGTATCGCATCGAGAATCCGACTGTCGGTGCCGGTCTCGGTGGTGATAGCGGTCATTCCCGTACCCCTTTCGGGAGCGTTTTCCGTCAAAGGGAGTACAGCACCGTGACGTCGCTCCGGAAAAGAGCAGTTGGGTATTCATTTACCCGTGTCAGAAGCGTGTCAGCATTCCGTCAGCCCGCACTGCCAATGTGGTTGACGTGAACGGCGCCGAAAACGGTGACCGGACACGGGGAGAGGTGCCCGGAGTGGTTGATCGGGGACCGTGTGCACCGCACTGGTCGGGCCTGACCGGCCCACGCAGGTTCGAATCCTGCCCTCTCCGCCACGGCCGGAATCATGACCGGACGCACTTCCCGCCCCGGGCGGACGGGAATCGCAGACATCCGTCCGTGAATTCGGCTCCACCCAGCCGGTACTTGCCATGAGGCGTTCGAGCACCGGCACCGCCCAGGAACCGCCGGCCGCCCCCCGTCCCGGCGGAGCAGTTGCCCCGGCGGGCCGGTCGAGGCCCGCCGGGGCACGGCGCGTTCACCCGTTCTTTCTTTCACGGCAGCACCACTCCGAAAACCACCGTCGGCGAGGAATTGTCATCGAGGGGAAAGACATGCTGAGGTTCTCCGTTCTCGGCGCGCTGGAGATACGCACCGCCACCGGCGAGGCGGACGTCTGCGGCGATCTGCAGCGCACGCTGGTGCAGACCCTGCTGGTCAGCGAGGGCCGGCCGGTGTCCGGGGAGAGCCTGGCCGAGGAGATGTGGGGCGATTCCTTACCGGACCGCCGGGCCAACGCGCTGCAGGCGCACATCAGCCGGCTGCGCCGCAGACTGCGGTCGTTGGAGCCGGACCGGCCGGCCTCCCGGGTGACGATCCACCCGGCCGGTTACCGGCTCGGCGTCGGCGAGGGCGAGCTGGACGCGGCCGAGTTCGTACGGGCCGTACGGCAGGCGGAGTCGGCCGGGCCGAAGGACGCCGAGCACACCGCTCGGACGCTCGGCCAGGCGCTCGCGCTGTGGCGCGGGCCGGTGTTCGGCGGGTTCCCCGGCGGGACCCTGTGCCAGCTGGCCGGGGCGCGCTACGAGGAGTACCGGATGCGGGCGATGGAGCTGCGCTTCGACGCCGGGCTGGGGCTCGGGCGGCACGCGTCCCTGCTCGCGGAGCTGGCCGAGGCCCATACCAACCACCCGCTGCGGGAACGCTTCTGCGAGCAGCTGATGATCGCCCTGTACTGCTCGGGCCGGCAGGCCGACGCACTCGACGTCTTCCGCCGGATGCGCCGCAGGCTCGACGAGGAGCTGGGGATACAGCCGTCGCCCGCGCTGCGGAAGGTGGAGCTGGCGATCCTGTCGCACGATCCGGCGCTCACGGGCGATCCGCGCATTCCGTCGGCCCTGCAACCCGTGTGACCACCGGAAGGGGCCGGTGGCCGTAAGCGGCCCGTCAGCGCCCGGTCAGACCGCGTTGTCACGATCGGGTCCGGGGCGCCGTCACGGCGGCCCCCGGCGGGCGGCGTCCGATGTCACGTCACCTCACCGCAGAGGCAGGCAGAGATGAAGTCCCACATCGCGGAACTGGCCGGCATACGCGAACGCGTGCTGGCCGGCCCGAGCGAGAAGGCGACCGCGGCGCAGCACGCCAAGGGCAAGCTGACGGCACGGGAGCGGATCGAGCTGCTCCTGGACCCGGGTTCCTTCCAGGAGGTCGAGCAGCTGCGCCGGCACCGGGCGACCGGTTTCGGCCTGGAGGCGAAGAAGCCGTACACCGACGGCGTGATCACCGGCTGGGGCACGGTGGAGGGCCGAACGGTCTTCGTCTACGCGCACGACTTCCGGATCTTCGGCGGCGCCCTGGGCGAGGCCCACGCCACCAAGATCCACAAGATCATGGACATGGCCATCGCGGCCGGCGCGCCGCTCGTGTCGCTGAACGACGGCGCGGGCGCCCGCATCCAGGAGGGCGTGACCGCGCTCGCGGGCTACGGCGGCATCTTCCGCCGGAACACGGCCGCGTCCGGGGTGATCCCGCAGATCTCCGTGATGCTGGGCCCGTGCGCGGGCGGGGCGGCGTACTCGCCCGCGCTGACCGACTTCGTCTTCATGGTCCGCGAGACCTCCCAGATGTTCATCACCGGCCCGGACGTGGTCAAGGCGGTGACGGGCGAGGAGATCACCCAGAACGGCCTGGGCGGCGCGGACGTGCACGCCGAGACGAGCGGCGTCTGCCACTTCGCCTACGACGACGAGGAGACGTGCCTGGAGGAGGTCCGCTACCTCCTGTCCATGCTCCCGGGCAACAACCGCGAGAACCCCCCGCGGGTGGAGTGCGCCGACCCGGCCGACCGGCGCTGCGAGGCGCTGGCCGACCTGGTGCCGGAGGACGGCAACCGGCCGTACGACATGACGAAGGTGATCGAGGAGATCCTCGACGACGGCGAGTGCCTGGAGGTGCACCAGCGCTGGGCGCGCAACATCATCTGCGCGCTGGGACGGCTGGACGGCCAGGTGGTCGGCGTCATCGCCAACCAACCGCAGGTCCTCGCGGGCGTCCTGGACATCGAGGCGAGCGAGAAGGCCGCGCGCTTCGTGCAGATGTGCGACGCGTTCAGCATCCCGCTGGTCACCCTGCTGGACGTGCCGGGCTTCCTGCCGGGCGTCGGCCAGGAGCACGGCGGCATCATCCGCCGCGGCGCGAAGCTGCTGTACGCCTACTGCAACGCCACCGTGCCGCGCATCTCCCTGATCCTGCGCAAGGCGTACGGCGGCGCGTACATCGTCATGGACTCCCAGTCGATCGGCGCCGACCTGACGTACGCCTGGCCGACGAACGAGATCGCGGTGATGGGCGCGGAGGGCGCCGCGAACGTCATCTTCCGCCGTCAGATCGCCGAGGCGGAGGACCCCGAGGCCCGCCGCGCCGAGCTGGTCAAGGAGTACAAGTCCGAGCTGATGCACCCGTACTACGCCGCCGAACGCGGCCTGGTCGACGACGTCATCGACCCCGCCGAGACCCGCGAGGTCCTGGTGAGGTCGCTGGCGATGCTCCGCACGAAACACGCGGAGAGCCCCGCCCGCAAACACGGAAACCCCCCTCAGTGACGGAGGCCCCCATGTCCGTGCCCCTCCCCTCTCCTTCCCTCCCCGTCCCCCCCGTCCCCCCCATCCGCGTCGAGAAGGGCGAAGCCACCGACGAGGAACTGGCCGCCCTGACCGTCCTCCTGCTCAGCCGCACCGCCCTGCCGGGCCCCGGCGCGGACACGTCGTCCCCCGGCACGACGTCCTGGCGCCCGCATTCCTTCCACGCGCCGCACAGCTGGCAGCGGGCGTAGGGGTCCGGCGAACGGCCGGGGGCGCCCGGAGGACGGCGCCCGCCGTACGGCCGGACGCCGCGGTACGGCCGGACGCGCGTCCCGGCGGCGCCCTGCGGGCCGCCGAGGTGTCCCAGGGGAGCCGCGCCGGTACCGGGCGGCCTGCCCGGTCCGTCCCCCTGGGCTCCCCCTTCCGCCGCGCCCCCGGGTCACCCCCGCACCAGCGTGACGTCCTGCTCGGTCACGGCGTGGAACACCGGCAGCGGGACGAGGCCCGACAGGCGCAGCTCCATCACCGTGGCCTGGACGTGGGCCGTGCCGGGCTGGAAGGTCTCGCCGCCGGCCGTCCCGGAGGCGGACCAGGAGCGGGTCGTACCGTCGCACCGCGCGAAGCCGCCGCCGATGCCGTGCCCGAGGCGGGGGTCGCGCTGGCTCAGGGAGGTCGTCACGAAGACCGGACCGGTGCTGCCGGTGCAGCGGTAGGTGCCGGTCAGGGTGACGGTGCCGTCGGTGGCGAGGCGGCCGACCGCGTCGACGGTGACGGACTCGCCGGGGGCGGCGGCGGCCGGGCCCGCGGCGAGGGCCAGCAGGGCGGCGGTGCCGAGGGCCGCGGCGAGGGCGGGGCGAACGGGCATGGAAACCTCCGAGTTTGTCCCGATTTGCGGGCCTCCACTGGTACCCGGCGCCCGCCCCCGCGGGCGTGACCGTCACCCGGGCGGTGGCGCGTCACGGCAGCACGGCGAACCCGTCCAGCTCCACCAGCGCCTCCTCGTCCCACAGCCGTACGACCTCCACGACGGCCATCGCCGGATAGTCCCGGCCCGCCGCGGCCCGCCACAGGCGCCCCAGCTCCCGCGCCTGGGCGCGGTACGCGGCGACGTCCGTGGCGTACACCGTGACCCTGGCCAGGTCCGCGGGCGTGCCGCCGGCCGCGCGCAGGGCGGTGAGCAGGTTGTCCAGCGCCCGTTCGAACTGCTCGGCCAGCGTGTCGCCGGTGATCTTCCCGTCGGTGCCGAGCGCGGTCTGCCCCGCGAGGAACACCACCCGCGACCCGGTCGCGACGACGGCGTGCGAGAACCCGGTGGGCGGGGACAGCTCGGACGGGTTGACGCGTTCGCTCGTCACCGGGCCTCCTCCTCGTTCGCTGCGTACAACTCCTTGGCGATGACGCTTCGTTGGACCTCGCTCGCCCCTTCGTAGATGCGCGGCGCGCGCACCTCGCGGTAGAGATGTTCGAGCAGATGGCCGCTCTGCAACGCCCGCGCACCGTGCAACTGGACGGCCGTGTCGACGACGTACTGCGCGGTCTCCGTCGCGAGCAACTTGGCCATCGCCGAGCGCCGGGGCACATCGGGCGCGCCCTCGTCGTACGCGGTCGCCGCCGCGTACACCATCAGCCGGGCCGCCTCGGTGCGCAGCGCCATCTCCGCGACCTGGTGGGAGACGGCCTGGAGGTCCATCAGCCTCCCCTGGAACGCCTCCCGTCGGCGCGTGTGCGCCACGGTCGCGTCCAGCGCCGCCTGCGCCATGCCCACCGCGAACGCCCCGACGCTCGGCCGGAACAGGTTGAGCGTCCCCATGGCGACGGCGAACCCGCGGTCGACCTCGCCGAGCACATCGTCCGACGTGACGGGCACGGCATCGAAGTCGAGCGCTCCGATGGGGTGCGGGGAGATCATCTCCAGTGCGCGGCCCGTGAGTCCGGGCCGGCCGGCGGGGACGAGGAACGCGGTCACCCCCCGGGCACCGGCGGCGGGCGTGGTGCGCGCGAAGACGGTGTAGAAGTCGGCCTCGGGCGCGTTGGAGATCCAGCACTTCTCCCCCGAAAGCCGCCACTCCCCCTCCCCCCGGGCCTCCGCCGCGAGCGCCAGCGCGGCCGCGTCCGAGCCGGCCCCCGGCTCGCTCAGCGCGAAGGCCGCGACCGCGCCGCCCTCCGCGACCCGCGGCAGCCAGCACTCCCGTTGCGCCGCACTGCCGTGCGCATGCACCGGATGAGCGCCGAGCCCTTGCAGGGCGAGCGCCGTCTCCGCCTCCGTACAGCCCTGCGCCAGCGACTCCCGCATCAGGCACAGATCGAGCGCGCCGGATGTGAACAACCGCTCCAGCAGGCCGAGTCGGCCCAGCTCGGCGAGCAGCGGCCGGTTGACGCGTCCCGGGGTCCCCTTGTCGGCGAGCGGGCGCAGCCGTTCGGCGGCGAGGGCGCGCAGTTCCGCGCACCGGGCCAGCCGCTCCGGTTCGAGTGAGAATGCGGGCACTGCCGGTCCTCCCTCCGGGACGGACCACGGCGACCGTCCACCCGCACGACGTTATCGCGCACAGTTGACTGCCGTCACCAACACGATACGCTCCAACGGCGAGCCCACCAGGAATGCCCGTCCGGACGTCCGTCACGGCAAGGGGGCGAACCGCCATGCATCTCTCGGCCCACGTGGACACCTTCGCGCGCGATCATCTCCCGCCGCCGCAGGAGTGGCCGGAGCTGCGCTTCGACCTGCCGGAACTGCGTTACCCCGCCCGGCTGAACTGCGCGGTGGAACTGCTGGGGCACGCCGACGGGGCCCGCCCGGCCTTCCGCACCCCGGACGGGCCCGCGTGGTCGTACGACGAACTGCGCGCACGGGTCGACCGGATCGCGCACCTGCTCACCGGCGAACTGGGCGTCGTGCCCGGCAACCGGGTGCTGCTGCGCGGCCCCACCACCCCCTGGCTCGCGGCCTGCTGGCTGGCGGTGCTGAAGGCGGGCGCGGTCGCGGTCACCGTGCTGGCCCAGCAGCGGCCGCACGAACTGGCGACCATCTGCGAGATCGCCCGGGTGGACCACGCGCTGTGCGACGTCCGCGCGGTGGACGACCTGGCGAAGGCGGAGATCCCCGGGCTGCGCATCACGACGTACGGCGGCGACGCCTCCGACGACCTCCTCAACCGCCCCACGCCGATGAGCCCCTACCCCGCGGTCGACACCGCCTCCGACGACGTCGCCCTGATCGCCTTCACCTCGGGCACCACCGGCCGTCCGAAGGGGTGCATGCACTTCCACCGGGACGTGCTGGCCATCGCCGACACCTTCTCCCGGCACATCCTGCGCCCCCGCGCCGACGACGTCTTCGCCGGCAGTCCCCCGCTGGGCTTCACCTTCGGCCTCGGCGGCCTGGTGATCTTCCCGCTGCGGGCCGGCGCGAGCGCGCTGCTCCTCGAACAGTCGGGGCCCCGCAAGCTGCTCCCCGCGATCGCCGAACACCGCGTCTCGGTCCTGTTCACCGCCCCGACCGCCTACCGCGCCATGCTGGACGAGCTGGACGGCCACGACATCTCGTCGCTGCGGCGCTGTGTGTCGGCCGGGGAGAACCTGCCCGCGGCGACCTGGCGGGCGTGGCACGAGCGCACCGGGGTGCGGATCATCAACGGCATCGGCGCGACCGAGCTGCTGCACATCTTCGTCTCCGCGGCGGACGAGGGAACGAGGCCGGGCACCACGGGGGTCCCGGTGCCGGGCTGGCAGGCGCGGGTGCAGGACCCGGACGGCACGCCGCTGCCCGACGGCGAACCGGGGCTGCTGGCCGTGCGGGGCCCGGTCGGCTGCCGCTATCTGGCCGACCCGCGCCAGCGCCAGTACGTGCGCGGCGGCTGGAACGTCACCGGGGACACGTACGTCCGGGAGCCCGACGGGTACTTCCGCTATGTGGCGCGCGCCGACGACATGATCATCTCCGCCGGGTACAACATCGCGGGGCCCGAGGTGGAGGACGCGCTGCTGCGCCACCCGGACGTGGTGGAGACGGCGGTGGTGGGCCGCCCCGACGAGGCACGCGGCCAGGTGGTGGTCGCCTACACGGTGCTGCGCGACGGTGCCGACCGCGACGCGGAGGCCCTGCGCGCGTTCCTGAGGTCCGAGCTGGCGCCGTACAAATGCCCGCGCGAGTTCGTCTTCCTCTCCGCCCTTCCCCGCACCGCCACCGGCAAGTTGCAGCGGTTCCGTCTACGCACCCCTGGTGACCAGCAGTGATGCCGACGACCTAAGATGATCATCGTGTCCGAGCAGCACGCCCCCAGGTCCCTCATCGTCACGCTCTACGGCGCGTACGGCCGCTCCCTGCCCGGCCCGATGCCCGTCGCCGAACTGATCCGGCTCCTGGCCGCGGTCGGCGTGGACGCACCCTCCGTCCGTTCCTCGGTGTCCCGCCTCAAGCGCCGCGGCCTGCTCCTGCCCGCCCGCACGGATACCGGCGCCGCGGGCTACGAACTCTCCCCCGAGGCACTCCAGTTGATGAAGGACGGCGACCGCCGCATCTATGCCGCGGCGCCTCCCGAGGACGCGGGCTGGGTGCTCGCGGTCTTCTCGGTGCCGGAGACGGAACGCCAGAAGCGCCACGTCCTGCGCTCCCGCCTGTCCGCCCTGGGCTTCGGCACGGCGGCCCCCGGCGTCTGGATCGCCCCCTCGCGCCTCTACGAGGAGGCCGAACACACGCTGCGCCGCCTGCGGTTGGACCCCTACGTCGACTTCTTCCGCGGCGACCACCTGGGGTTCGCCGCCACCCCGGAGGCGGTCGCCCGCTGGTGGGACCTCTCCTCGATCGCCGAGGAACACGTCCGTTTCCTGGACACCCACGCCCCCCTGCTCGACGCCTGGGAACGCCGCGCGGACACCCCGCCCGAGGACGCGTACCACGACTACCTCCTCACCCTCGACTCCTGGCGCCACCTCCCCTACACCGACCCCGGCCTCCCCACCGGGCTCCTCCCCCCGGACTGGCCTGGCCTGCGCTCGTCGGAGGTTTTCCGGGCACTGCACGAACGCCTGCGTGACGCGGGCGCGCGGTTCGCGCTTCCGGCCCCCTGAAGGGCCTCGGACGCCGCGTCAGATCCGCCCGCCCGTCAGCCGGGTGATCGGACCGTGCGTGCGGCGTTCCGCGCGGCGGCCCGCCAGGTACGAGGCGGCGCCCAGCGCCGACAGGCCCGCGCCCACGCCGGCGGCGAGGACCCGCCGGTGGGCGATCGCCTTCCATGCCGTCCCGGCGGCGACCACCGCCCGGCCCGACGCCCCGATGACGACCTGGCGCCCGGCCCGCACCCGCTCGGCCGCACCGCGCACGGCCTCGGTACCCGCATCCGCCGCACGCCGCGCGGCACCCACGGCCGCCGACCCGACGTCACCGGACCTCTCGGCCGCTTCGTCCGCCGCCCGCGACGCGGGCGCGGTCACCTTCGCCGTGACCTGCCGCGCCTTGGCGGACGGGGAATCCTGAGGGGTGTCACTGTTCGCTCGACTCATGAACTCCGCGTTGCCGCTCGCGCCCGCGGCAAACACACTTCGTGCGCGTACCGTCCGTCCGGCCCCTGGGGGCGGGAGGCCGTGTCGTACGCACACGAAGTGATTTGAACGAACTGGTCCAGGGCATCGGGGCGATGGCCGAGGGAGGCGAACGGTCCGAGGGCCTCGCGGGGGACGACCGGCGCGAACTCCCGCGCGCCGGCGCTGCTTCGCCGGCAGGCCCGCCCGCGAGGAGGACGTGCCGCGGAGCAAGGGCACGACCTGCCGGGATCATCCCGCCCCGCGCCTTCCCGGAGGCTCCTGCCGGCCGGGGCCGGGTGATGCGGCCGCGGGTCACCGTGGTTGCGTCACCCGAGGGCTAAGCCGCCTTGGGCTCCTCGGCTTCCTTCAGGGGCACGGTGTCGTCTTCCCCGAGTCCAGGGGCCTTGAAGGGGTTGGTCGACGGAGGCGGCGGTGCGGTGGTGGGGCGGTGGGGCCGCCCCTCCGGGGCGGAGAACAGGGATGTCGCGTCGATGGGAGGCTCTCTTTCGTGACAGGTCCGCGAAGGGGCCTGGGGTGCTGCCTGGGGTGCCGTGGCCGGCCGCAGCGGTCCTACAGCTTGGTCATCTTGGTGTACGGGCTCAAGATCCGCTTCTGCGCCGAGCCGAAGTCCACGAGCGCCGCGACGCCCTCCTCCACGCCGATCACCCGGCCGAGGCCGTACATGTCGTGCGTGACCTGGTCGCCCGGGGCGAAGTGCTTGGGGACCGGTGCGACCGGGGCCTTGAAGGGGCTGGTGGGCAGATGGCGCTTCGGCGCGGGAGGCTTTGTCATAGCTCAGTATGCGCCTTCTTGCGCCCCGTCCGCTGTGGCCGTCGGCACAGATCAGGACGGGTGCGACCGCTTCCTACCGCTGACCTGGGCTTTCACGGGTCGCCGAGGCGAAATTGAACCGCAGGTCCGAACACCGCCGCCCCGGACACGACGAGGCCTGCCGGCTGCGACGACTCGGGCTGTCGGCCATAGGGGCGTGCGTGAGGGCGAGGCGGGGCGCGGTGCTGCGCGGTCTGCGGTTCGGCGTACGGATCGGGTCGGGCACGGCGGTTCTCTGGCGGTAGCCGGTGGTGGCCGGCGCGACAGCGCCGCACAGCGGCGACACCGCGGGACGGACCCGCCGCCACCCTTGGCTGTGCTCCCCCGGCACCTTCCGCGCCCTGGTCGACCTGTGCTGCTCGCCCGTCGGTCGGCGGAGCAGAGGACGGCGACTGCTGCGCACGCTCCGGTAGCCGGGCGCGTCTGCCCCGCCCTCCCTCACCCATTCAGCGACAGACGGGGTTTGGGCGCATCCGTCCGGCCGGTCTGCGGGCGGCGGCTGCCCGCGCGGTACGGGAGCGGCCAGGTGATGCCGGGGCCGTCGTAGGACTGTTCCGCGGCGGCGTGCAGGGTCCAGTGGGGGTCGTAGAGGTGGGGGCGGGCGAGGGCGCAGAGATCGGCGCGGCCGGCCAGGATCAGGGAGTTGACGTCGTCCCAGGAGGAGATGGCGCCCACGGCGATCACCGGGACACGGACCTCGTGGCGGATGCGGTCGGCGTAGGGGGTCTGGTAGGAGCGGCCGAGGTCAGGGTGTTCGTCGGAGACGACCTGGCCGGTGGAGACGTCGATCGCGTCGGCGCCGTGGGCGGCGAAGGCGCGGGCGATCTCGACCGCGTCCTCGGCGGTGGTGCCGCCGTCGGCCCAGTCGGTGGCGGAGACGCGGACCGTCATGGGGCGTTCGGCGGGCCACACCGCGCGGACGGCGTCGAAGACCTCCAGGGGGAAGCGCAGGCGCCGGTCCAGGGAGCCGCCGTAGCCGTCCGTGCGGCGGTTGGTGAGCGGGGAGAGGAAGCCGGACAGCAGGTAGCCGTGGGCGCAGTGGAGTTCGAGGAGGTCGAAGCCCGCACGGGCGGCGCGCCAAGCGGCTGAGGTGAACTGCTCGCGTATGTCGGTGAGCTGGGCGCGCGACAGCTCGCGGGGGGTCTGGCTGCCCGGCTTGTAGGGCAAGGGGGAAGGGGCGACCAGGGGCCAGTTGCCCGTGGGCAGCGGCTCGTCCAT
Source organism: Streptomyces hygroscopicus subsp. hygroscopicus (assembly GCF_030269125.1). Taxonomy (GTDB): domain Bacteria; phylum Actinomycetota; class Actinomycetes; order Streptomycetales; family Streptomycetaceae; genus Streptomyces; species Streptomyces hygroscopicus_C. The sequence goes on from NZ_BSSM01000001.1 coordinate 903,045, forward strand.
TCCCTCCCACATCAGCCTGGTCGAGCCCTTGCGGCCCGAGTGGCCCAGTTGCACGCCGATCGCCGCGCCCGGTGCCTGCCGGTGCACGAAGTCGGTGATGCGCCGCCACGCCTCCGCCTGACGGCCGGTGTAGAGGCCGGCGCAGCCGGGGGTGATGCGGCCCTGCTCGCTCACGCACACCATCTCGGTCATCACCAGGGCCGCCCCGCCGAGCGCGCGGGCGCCGAGGTGGACGAGGTGGAAGTCGCCGGGTACGCCGTCGGTGGCCGAGTACATGTCCATCGGGGAGACGACGACGCGGTTGCGCAGGGTCAGCCCGCGCAGGCGGAACGGCGTGAACATCGGGGGTGTGCCGGGCGGGCAGCCGAACTCGCGCTCCACGGACTCGGTGAAGTGGGCGTCGCGCAGCCTGAGGTTGTCGTGGGTGACCCGGCGGCTGCGGGTGAGCAGGTTGAAGGCGAACTGGCGGGGCGCCTGGTCCCGGTACCGGTGCAGGTTCTCGAACCATTCCAGGCTCGCCCGCGCGGCCCGCTGGGTCGAGGCGACGACCGGCTTGCGTTCCGCCTCGTACGCGGCCAGCGCCGAGGAGACGTCCGGCTGTTCCCGCAGGCACGCGGCGAGCGCCAGCGCGTCCTCCACGGCCAGCTTCGTGCCCGAGCCGATGGAGAAGTGGGCCGTGTGGGCGGCGTCCCCGAGGAGGACGAGCCTGCCGTGCGACCAGCGGTCGTTGACCACCGTACGGAACGTCGTCCAGGCCGAGTCGTTCGAGCGCAGCGGGCGACCGCGCAGCGCCTCCGCGAAGATCTTGGCGCAGCGCTCGGTCGACTCGCGCGGGTCCGTCTCGTCGAATCCGGCCGCCCGCCAGACCTCCTCGCGCATCTCGACGATGACCGTCGAGGAGTCGGGCGCGTACGGGTAGCCGTGCAGTTGCATCACGCCGTGCTCGGTCTCGGCGATCTCGAAGCGGAACGCGTCGAAGGCGAAGTCGGCGGCGAGCCAGATGTAGCGGCAGCGGTGGCCGGTGATCCGGGGGCGGAAGACGTCGGCGTAGGTCTCCCGGGTGGCGCTGTGGATTCCGTCGGCGGCGATGACGAGGTCGTGCTCGGCGAGGAGGCGGTCCACGGGCGGGGCCTCGGCGCGGAAGCGGATGCGCACGCCGAGGTCGTGGCAGCGGTCGTGCAGGATCTCCAGGAGGCGGTGCCGGCCGAGGGCGGCGAAGCCGTGGCCCCCGGAGGTGTGGCGGGTGCCGCGGTGGACGATGTCGATGTCGTCCCAGCGGACGAAGTGCCGTTGCAGGGCCTCGTAGACGACGGGGTCGGCGTGTTCGATACCCCCCAGGGTCTCGTCGGAGAGGACCACGCCGAAGCCGAAGGTCTCGTCCGGGGCGTTGCGCTCCCAGACGGTCACCTCACGGGTGGGGTCGAGGCGTTTGAGCAGGGCGGCGGCGTACAGGCCGCCGGGGCCGCCGCCGATGATCGCGACGCGTGCGGGAGCGGGCACGGCTGACGTCGGCATGAGAGATCACCTTCCCCGCCACTTGGGCGCCCGCTTCTCCATGAACGACGCGTGGAACTCCCGGTAGTCCTCCCCGTTCATCAGCAGCGCCTGCGTCGCCGCGTCCAGTTCCACCGACGCCGCCAGCGGCATGTCCAGCTCCGCCGTCAGCAGCGCCTTCGTCTGGGCGTGGGCCAGGGCCGGGCCCTCGGCCAGGCGGCGGGCCAGGGCCTGCGCGGCCTCGCCGGCGTGACCCTCCTCGGTCAGCTCGCTGATCAGGCCGATCCGCTCGGCCTCGGGCGCGCGGACCGGCTCGCCGAGCATCAGCAGTCGGGTGGCGTGGCCGAGGCCGACGATCCGGGGCAGCAGATACGCCGCCCCCATGTCGCCGCCGGACAGGCCGACGCGGGTGAAGAGGAAGGCGAAGCGGGCGCTCGGGTCGGCGACGCGGAAGTCCGACGCGAGGGCGAGGACGGCGCCCGCGCCCGCCGCGACCCCGTGGACGGCGGCGATCACGGGGAAGGGGCATTCGCGGATCGCCCGTACCACCTGGCCGGTCATCCGGTTGAAGTCGAGCAGCTCGGCGGTGTCCAGGGCGAGGGTGGCGCCGATGATCTCGTCGACGTCGCCGCCGGAGCAGAACCCGCGCCCCTCCCCGGCCAGCACCAGGGCGCGCACCGAGCGCTCCCGGGACAGCTCGGCCAGCAGATCGCGCAGGTCGGCGTAGGCGCCGAAGGTGAGGGCGTTGAGCTTGTCGGGTCGGGCGAGGGTGACCGTGGCGACCCCGTCGGCGACCTGGAGGCGCACGTGCTCCCAGTCGGCGGTAGGGGCGGCGGAGCCGGTGAAGGGACTCATGACGTGCGGCCTCCTTGGGTGGCGGTGCCGTACGTTGCGCAGTCCCCCGAAGTTATCACCTGTTTGTGACTGTCGTCACGGGCGCGCGACAAACCGACCCGCCGAAGAGGTCGCCCGGCCGCTTCGTACCGACTGTCACCGATCGGCCGCAGGGCCGTAACAGAGGGCCTCGGCGGGCGAGGCGGGGCGCCGGGCGGGGTAGGGCGAGCGGTACCGGGGCGAGGGTCCCCGGCGAAGCCCGCCGACCGTTTCGCGCGGACGGGCCCGTACCATTCCTTCAGTCGAAAGCAGGACAGCCTGCTCCATGAACGGACCCGCCTTGCACGAACGCCCCACCGAATCGGCCTCCTGGCGCATGGCGCTGCCGCACACCGCCGCGGCGGTGCCGGTGGCCCGCGCGCTGGTGCGTACGGCCCTTTCCGACGGGGAGCACGCGGCCGACTGCGACACGGCGGAGCTGCTCACGGCCGAGCTGGTGGCCAACGCGGTGGAGCACACCGCCGGCCGCGGCCCGATAGAGCTGGTGGTGGAGCTGCTGCCGACCGGCTGCCAGGTCGAGGTGCACGACCCCGACCCGGCGCCGCCCGGCCAGCTGACCCGGCCGGTCATGGAAGAGCCCGACCTGTGGCAGGAGGGCGGGCGCGGGCTCCTGCTGATCCGCGCCCTCAGCGCCTCCTGCGGGCACCGCCCCACCCCGAGGGGCAAGGCGGTGTGGTTCACCCTGCCTGTGGTGCCCGCTCCGCGCCGTCCGCTGTGACGTCGGCGCCCTGGCCGGCCACGGCGGCCATGTCGCGGGCCAGTGTGGAGTGCCGGCGCCCGTAGGCGGTGTAGACGGCCAGGCCCACCACGAGGAACACGGCGAACTGGATCCAGGTCTGCCACCCGGTCTCGTACATCAGGTACAGGCAGAAGGCGATGCCGAGCAGCGGGCCCACCGGGTAGAGCGGCACCCGGAAGCTGCGGGTCAGGCCCGGCTCGCGGCGGCGCAGGGTCATCACCGCGATGTTCACCACCGCCATGATCGCGAGCGTGCCGATGGTGCACAGGTTCATCACCGAGTCGAGCGAGGCGAAGGCCGCCGGGACGGCGAAGACGATCGCGACGATCAGCGTGCCGGCGACCGGCGTGGAGGTCCGCGGGGAGACCTTCTCGAAGACCCGCGGGATCAGGCCGTCCCGGGACATCGACATCAGGATGCGCGTCTGGCCGTACATCACCGCGAGGACGACGGAGGCGATGGCGACGACCGCTCCGAAGGCGATCACCCCGCCGCCGATCGTCGAGCCGGTGACCTCGTTGACGACGTAGGACAGGGCGGCGGGACGCCCCGCGACCTGCTTGCCGCCGATGGCGCCGATGGCCGCGAGCGCGACCGCGCAGTACAGCAGCGTCACGATGCCCATGCAGACCATGATCGCCACGGGGATGTCGCGGCGGGGGTTCTTGGCCTCCTCGCCCGCGGTGGTGATCGCGTCGAAGCCGATGTACGAGAAGAACGCGGCGGTGGTGCCCGCGCCGATGCCGCCGAGGCCGGCCGGGGAGAACGGGGTGAGGTTGCCGTGCTTGAAGGCGCTGTAGCCGATCGCGCAGAAGGCGAGCAGGATCACCAGCTTGACCGCGGCCATGGCGGCGGTCGCGCGGGCGCTCTCGCGCACGCCGCGCACCAGCAGCACGGAGGCCATGGCGATCACGAGCACCGCGGGCAGGTTGACGATCCCGCCGTCGCCGGGGCCCGCCGACAGCAGGGCGGGCAGCTGCCAGCCGGTGAGGCTGTGCAGCAGTTCGTTGACGTACTGGCTCCAGCCGACGGCGACGGCCGAGATGGAGATGCCGTACTCCAGCAGCAGGCACCAGCCGACCAGGAAGGCCGTGGACTCGCCGAGACCGGCGTAGGCGAAGGAGTACGAGGAGCCGGAGACCGGGATCGCGCCGCCCAGCTCCGCGAAGGAGAAGGCGGTGAAGACGCAGGTGATCGCGGCGAGCACGAAGGAGATGACGACGGCGGGGCCGGCCTGGGCGACGGAGTCGGAGAGGCCGACGAAGATGCCGGTGCCGACGATGGCGCCGACGCCGAAGCAGATGAGCTGGAACAGCCCCATCGTGCGCTTCAGGCCGTGTCCCTCGCGGTCGGCGCCGGATTCGGCGACGAGCAGGTGGGGGGACTTGATGCGTGGAGCGGGCATTGCGGGTGGTGCTCGTTTCTGGTGGTGCGGGCGACGACGGGATGACGGTGTCGCGGTGCGAGCGGCGGGATGACGGTCGCCGCGGCGGTTCCGGAATGGGTGGCTCCGGGGCCGCCGGTCAGGATAATCCCTGGTCGGGGGCGTGAACCAGGCTTGTCACGCGAGTGTGGCGACCAGCACGGCCTTGATGGTGTGCAGGCGGTTCTCGGCCTCGTCGAAGACGACGGAGTGCGCCGACTCGAACACCTCGTCGGTGACCTCCAAGGAGGTCAGGCCGTACGTCTCGTGGATCTCCCGCCCGACCTTGGTGCCGAGGTCGTGGAAGGCGGGCAGGCAGTGCAGGAACTTGACGTCCGGGTTGCCGGTGGCGCGCAGGACGTCCATGGTCACGGCGTACGGCGCGAGTGCCTTGATCCGCTCGGCCCAGACCTCCTTGGGTTCACCCATGGAGACCCAGACGTCGGTGGCGACGAAGTCGGCGCCGCGGACGCCCTCGGCGATGTCCTCGGTCAGGGTGATCACCGCGCCGCTGGCCTTCGCCAGTTCGCGGGCGCGGGCGACGATCGCGGGGGCGGGCCAGTACGGCTCGGGGGCGACGATCCGTACGTCCATGCCGAGCAGGGCGCCGGTGACCAGGTAGGAGTTGCCCATGTTGAAGCGGGCGTCGCCGAGGTAGGCGAAGGCGGTCTCCGTCAGCGGCTTGGCGCAGTGCTCCGTCATGGTGAGCACGTCGGCCAGCATCTGGGTGGGGTGCCAGTCGTCGGTGAGTCCGTTGTAGACGGGCACGCCGGCCTGGGCGGCCAGCTCCTCGACCTTGTCCTGGCTGTCGCCGCGGTACTCGATGGCGTCGAACATCCGGCCGAGCACGCGGGCGGTGTCCGCCACGGACTCCTTGTGCCCGATCTGCGAGCCGGCCGGGTCGAGGTACGTCGTGTGGGCGCCCTGGTCGGCCGCGGCGACCTCGAACGCGCAGCGGGTGCGCGTCGAGGTCTTCTCGAAGATCAGCGCGATGTTGCGGCCCTGGAGGTGCCGGACCTCGGCCCCGGCCCGCTTGGCGGCCTTCAGCTCGGCGGCCAGCTCGATCAGGCCGCGGAACTCCTCCTCGGTGAAGTCCAGCTCCTTGAGGAAGTGGCGGCCGGCGAGGGCGGTCGGGACTGTCGCCATGGGGGCGCTCCAGGGGTATGACTGCAAGGACTCTGGAATTCTATACGACCCTCAGTAAATTTATGCAGTCCCGTGAGGTGCACCTTCTCACACAGGATCGCGCTCCACCGGGCAGCTCATGCACCGCGGGCCGCCCCGGCCCCGCCCCAGCTCACTGCCCGGGATCTCGATGACCTCGACGCCCTGCTTGCGCAGATGGGTGTTGGTGGTCGAGTTCCGTTCGTAGGCGACCACGACGCCGGGTTCGACGGCGAGCACGTTGCAGCCGTCGTCCCACTGCTCGCGCTCGGCCGCGTGCACGTCCTGGGTGGCGGTCAGCACACGGATCTCGCCGAGCCCGAGGGCGGCGGCGATCGCGCGGTGCATGTGCTCCGGCGGGTGGTCGGTGACCTTCAGCTCCTTCTCGCCCACCCCCGGTTCGATGGTGTACGAGCGCAGCATGCCGAGCCCGGCGTACTGGGTGAAGGTGTCGCCGTCGACCATCGTCATCACCGTGTCGAGGTGCATGAAGGCGCGCCGCTTGGGCATGTCGAGCGCGACGATCGTCCGCGCGGAGCCCGCCGCGAACAGCTTGTGCGCCAGCATCTCCACGGCCTGCGGGGTGGTGCGCTCGCTCATGCCGACGAGGACCGCGCCGTTGCCGATCACCAGGACGTCGCCGCCCTCGATGGTGGAGGGATGGTCGGCCTGTCCCTGGGACCAGACGTGGAAGCGCTCGTCGCGGAAGAGCGGGTGGTGCCGGTAGATCGCCTCGAAGTGCACGGTCTCCCGCTGCCGGGCGGGCAGCCGCATGGCGTTGACGGCGACCCCGTCGTAGATCCAGGCGGAGGTGTCCCGGGTGAAGAGGTGGTTGGGCAGCGGGGCGAGGAGGAAGTCGTCCAGCTCCATCACATGGAAGCGGACGGAGGTCGGCTCCGCGTGCGCCGCCAGGAACTCCCGCTTGGTCATGCCGCCGACGAGGGCCTCGGCCAGCTCCCGCGCGGGCAGGTTCTCGAACGCGGCGCGCAGATGGACGGTGGCGAGGGGACCGTACTCGCGCTCGTCGAAGACGCGGTCCAGGACCAGGGCGCGGGCCTCGGGCAGCTCCAGGGTCTCGACCAGCAGATCACCGAAGAGGTGGACGGCGACGCCCCGGTCGCGCAGCACGTCGGCGAACCCGTCGTGCTCGGCGCGGGCCCGGCGCACCCAGAGGACGTCGTCGAAGAGGAGGGCGTCCTTGTTGCTGGGGGTGAGCCTTTTGAGCTCGAGATCGGGCCGGTGGAGGATGACGCGGCGCAGCCGCCCGGCCTCGGAGTCGACATGGAATCCCATGTGACCATCCTGACCATCGAGGACCGGGTTCATCCTCCTGTCGACCATTTCGGTGCGCACTCGTCCCCTCATCCGTCTCCCTGGTCGGCTTCCGCGCCCCTCCCCTCGGGCTGCCGCCCCCCCGGGGGAAGTTCTCATCTTCTTGACGCGAACCGGGTGGACCGCTCATCGTCTCGATGACGAAAAGAAGCGAGGGGGACCATCACCCGGCGCCTCGGCCGGCGCCATCCGCGGGGCACGCCGACGGCGCACATCCGCCACCACCGCTCCGGTCAGTCGGTGCACGACGGCCCCGGACTCGGCTTCTGGGCCCATGTCTGCGCCGGACGCCCTGGACGTGCTGGCGCGGGCGCCGCTGTCGGCCGCCCCGACCGACGGGGTGGGCGCGGTGCGCGAACGGCTCGCGGCCGCGATCGACGCCGAGTGGCGGCCCGACCCGGCGGCTTCGCCCGCTTCGGGACGTCGTCCGGAACCCCGCGCGCGACTGGTCCGGGCAGGGCGAACCGGCCGCAGTCGCCGACGTACTGGGACATCCGGTGCAACAGGGCGGAGCCCATGTCTGCGCCGGACGCCCCCCTACAGCCGTGGGTCCACCGGCTCCGATTCCAGGGCCAGCACGCCGAACACCGCCTCGTGGACCCGCCACAGCGGCTCGCCGGCCGCGAGGCGGTCCAGCGCCTCCAGGCCGAGGGCGTACTCGCGCAGCGCGAGGGAGCGCTTGTGGTTGAGGAAGCGCTTGCGGAGGCGGGTGAGGTTGGCGGGGCGGGTGTACTCGGGGCCGTAGATGATGCGGAGGTACTCGCGGCCCCGGCACTTGACGCCGGGCTGGACCAGGCGGCCGTCCGGGCGGTGGGCGAGGGCGGAGAGGGGTTTGACGACCATGCCCTCGCCGCCGCGGCCGGTCATCTCCAGCCACCAGTCGATGCCCGCGGCGACCGACTCGGGGTCGGCCGTGTCGACGTACAGACGGCGGGTGGTGGTCAGGAGGCCGGTGCCGTCGTGTTCCACCAGGCGGTCCAGCAGGGCCAGTTGCTCGTCGTGCGGGAGCGCGGCGAGGGCCCGGCCCTCGGCGGCGAGGACCTGGAAGGGGGCCAGGCGGACACCCGAGAGGCCGTCCGTGGTCCAGCAGTAGCGCCGGTACGCGGCGGTGAACGCGGTCGCGTCCGCGGCGCGTTCGCGCTGCCGGTCGAGCAGCTCGTGCACGTCCGCGCCCCGGCCCGCCGCCGCCTCCAGCGCGGCGAGCGCACCCGGGAAGAGCGCCCCGGCCGCGGCGCCGACGGCCGCGTACTGGCTGCGCAGCAGACCCGACGCCTTCAGCGACCACGGCATCAGCTCGGCGTCCAGCAGCAGCCAGTCGGTGTCCAGTTCGGCCCACAGACCGGCGCCGGACACGGCCGTGCGCAGGTGGTCGAGGATCTCCTCCGTCATCTTCGCGTCGTCGAAGAAGGGGCGCCCGGTGCGGGTGTACAGCGCACCGCTCGGCCCGTCCACGCCGAACCGCTTCGTCGCCGCCGCCGCGTCCCGGCACACGAGGACCACGGCCCGCGAGCCCATGTGCTTCTCCTCGCACACCACCCGCGCGACCCCGTCCGCCGCGTACTGCGCGAACGCCTCACGCGGGTGCTCCAGATAGCCGTCCACCTCGGAGGTGGCCGTCGGTGCCATGGTCGGCGGCAGGTACGGCAGCAGGCGCGGGTCGATCGCGAAGCGGCTCATGACCTCCAGGGCCGCCGCCGCGTTCTCCTCGCGCACCGCGACCATCCCGGCGTACCGGGTCTCCACGGCCCGGCGTCCGTACACGTCGGCGAGGTCCAGCGGGCGCCCGTCCTGCCCGCCGGGCGCCTCGGCGCGCAGCGGGCGCGTCGGCTCGTACCAGACGCGCTCGGCCGGTACGTCGACCAGCTCGCGCTCCGGCCAGCGCAGCGCGGTCAGCTTGCCGCCGAAGACGGCGCCGGTGTCCAGGCAGATCGTGTTGTTGAGCCAGCTCGCCTCCGGCACCGGGGTGTGGCCGTAGACGACCGCCGCCCGGCCCCGGTAGTCCTCGGCCCACGGGTAGCGCACGGGCAGTCCGAACTCGTCGGTCTCCCCGGTGGTGTCGCCGTACAGGGCGTGCGAGCGGACGCGTCCCGAGGTGCGGCCGTGGTACTTCTCGGGCAGACCGGCGTGGCAGACGACCAGCCTGCCGCCGTCGAGGACGTAGTGGCTGACCAGCCCGTCGAGGAACCGCCGCACCCGCGCCCTGAACTCCTCGCTCTCGCCCTCCATCTGGGCGATGGTCTCGGCGAGGCCGTGGGTGTGCTGGACCTTGCGGCCCTTGAGGTAGCGGCCGTACTTGTTCTCGTGGTTGCCCGGCACGCACAGCGCGTGGCCCGCCTCGACCATCGCCATCACGCGGCGCAGCACCCCCGGGGAGTCCGGGCCGCGGTCGACCAGGTCGCCGACGAAGACGGCGGTACGGCCCTCGGGGTGGACGCCGTCGTCATAGCCCAACTTCTCCAGCAGCGCCTCCAGTTCGGCGGAACAGCCGTGGATGTCGCCGATGACGTCGAAGGGGCCGGTGAGGTGGGTCAGGTCGTTGAAGCGCTTCTCGGTGACGACGGTGGCGCGCTCGGCCTCCTCGATCCCGCGCAGGACGTGCACCTTGCGGAAGCCCTCGCGCTCCAGGTGCCGCAGGGAGCGGCGCAGTTCGCGGATGTGCCGCTGGATGACCCGGCGGGGCATGTCGGCGCGGTCGGTGCGGGCCGCGTTGCGCTCGGCGCACACCTCCTCGGGCATGTCGAGCACGATGGCGATGGGGAGCACGTCGTGCTTCCTCGCCAGTTCGATCAGCTGGCGCCGGCTGTCCTGCTGCACGCTGGTGGCGTCCACGACGGTGCGGCGCCCCGCGGCGAGCCGCTTGCCGGCGATGTAGTGCAGGACGTCGAAGGCGTCGCGGGTGGCGCTCTGGTCGTTCTCGTCGTCCGAGACCAGGCCGCGGCAGAAGTCGGAGGAGATCACCTCGGTGGGCTTGAAGTGCCGCCGGGCGAAGGTGGACTTGCCGGACCCGGATGCCCCGACGAGGACCACGAGGGAGAGGTCGGTGACGGGGAGGACCCGTCCTTCACGTGTTTCGGTCATGCCGCCTTCGCCTCCTTCTCGGTCGTGCGGGTGAACAGGGCCAGCTGGGTGGGCGGTCCCACCTCCGGGTCGTCGGGGCCGACGGGGGCGAACTCCACGCCGTAGCCGTAGCGTTCGGCGACCGTGGCCGCCCAGTCGCGGAACTCCGCGCGGGTCCACTCGAAGCGGTGGTCGCCGTGCCGGACATGCCCCGCGGGCAGGGTCTCCCAGCGGACGTTGTACTCGACGTTCGGGGTGGTCACGACGACGGTGCGGGGGCGGGCGTGCCCGAACACGGCGTACTCCAGCGCCGGCAGCCGGGGCAGATCGAGGTGCTCGATCACCTCGCTGAGCACGGCGGCGTCGTACCCCTTGAGCCGCTTGTCGGTGTAGGCGAGGGAGCCCTGCACCAGACGGACGCGGGACGCCTGCCGCTCGCCCATGCGGTCGAGCTTGAGCCGCCGGGAGGCGATGGTGAGCGCCCGTACGGACACGTCGACGCCGACGATCTCGGTGAACCGCGCGTCCTTCAGCAGCTCCTGCACCAACTGCCCCTGTCCGCAGCCGAGATCGAGCACCCGGGCGGCACCGGAGGCGCGCAGCGCGGTGACGATCGCCTCGCGGCGCCGGACCGCGAGCGGGGTCGGCCTCTCCTCCGCCTCGGTCTCCTCGCCGACCGCGTTGTCGATCTCCTCGACCTCGCTGTCGTCGGCCTCGGCGAGCCGCACCAGTTCCAGTGCCTCGCGCGCCTGCCGGGTCAGCGACCAGCGGCGGGAGAGGTACCGGCTGGTGATCAGCTGCTGCTCCGGGTGGCCGGGCAGCCAGCCCTCGCCGGCTCGCAGCAGCTTGTCCACCTCGTCGGCGGAGACCCAGTAGTGCTTGGCGTCGTCGAGGACCGGCAGCAGGACGTACAGGTGGCGCAGCGCGGCGGCGAGGGTCAGCGTCTCGGACTCCAGCACGAGACGGACGTACCGCGAGTCGCCCCACCGCGGGAACTCCGTGTCCAGCGGCACCGGTTCGGCGTCCACCGTCCAGCCCAGCGGCTCGAACAGCCGTCGCACGAGCGCCGTGCCGCCGCGGGCGGGCAGGGCCGGGACCTCGACGCGCAGCGGCAGCGGGGCGGCGGCCCGTTCGGGGCGGGCGGCGCACACGCCGCGGATCGCGCTGGAGAAGACGCCGCTGAGCGCGACGGCGAGCAGGGAGGAGGCGGCGTAGGGCCGGTCGTTGACGTACTGCGCGAGCGCGGCGTCGGGGGCGCCGCCGCGGCCCTTGCCCCTGGCTCGCCGTATCAGCGCCGCGGGATCGGTCTCCAGCAGCAGGGCGGCCGTGCAGCGCGCGTCGTCCGCCTCGGGGTAGAAGACGTGCGCGGTGCCGTAGGACGTGGAGAATCGCTGGACCTTGCCGGGGTGCTTGTGCAGCAGGTACCCGAGGTCGGTGGCCGGTTCGGCGGCGTCGCCGCTGGTGGAGATCGTCAGGAACACGCGTCCGAGTCTGGCCGCCCCAGGGCCCCGCTGACCACCGGTTTTCGCTGATCCCGGCGCCTGGCTGCGCGGTTGCGTCAGCAACGGCATGCATGATGGACGCATGGATCTCCGAGTCTTCACAGAACCCCAGCAGGGCGCGACCTACGACACGCTTCTGCGCGTCGCGCGCACCGCCGAGGAACTTGGCTACGACGCTTTCTTCCGCTCCGACCACTATCTCCACATGGGCAACGTGGACGGCCTGCCCGGCCCCACCGACGCCTGGATCACCCTGGCCGGCATCGCCCGGGAGACCAGCCGCATCCGGCTCGGCACCCTGATGACCGCGGGGACCTTCCGCCTGCCCGGCGTGCTGGCCATCCAGGTGGCGCAGGTCGATCAGATGTCCGGCGGCCGGGTGGAGCTGGGCCTCGGCTCGGGATGGTACGAGCAGGAGCACAAGGCGTACGGCATCCCGTTCCCGAAGGAGAAGTTCGGGCGGCTGGAGGAGCAGCTGGCCATCGTCACGGGGCTGTGGCAGACGCCGGTCGGGGAGCGGTTCAGCCACGACGGCACGTTCTACCGGTTGGAGGACTCCCCGGCGCTGCCGAAGCCGGCCCAGGACAGGGTGCCGGTCCTCATCGGCGGTCACGGCGCCAAGCGGACGCCGGCCCTGGCGGCGAAGTACGCCTCCGAGTTCAACATCCCCTTCGCCTCCATCGAGGACAGCGAGCGCCAGTTCGGCCGGGTACGGGCCGCGGCGGAGGAGCGCGGGCGCAGGGGCGACGACCTCGTGTACTCCAACGCGCTGGTCGCGTGTGTCGGCAAGAACGACGCCGAGGTCGAGCGGCGTGCGGAAGCCATCGGCCGCGAGGTGGACGAGCTGAAGGCCAACGGCCTCGCGGGCTCCCCGGCGGAGGTCGTGGAGAAGCTGGGCCGCTATGCCGCGGTGGGTTCGCAGCGGGTGTACCTGCAGATGCTGGACCTGGACGACCTGGACCACCTGGAGCTGATCGCCTCGGAGGTCATGCCGCAGGTGCGCTGAGGGACGGCCGGTCCCCGGTGCCCCGGGCGCGCCGTCGGCCTCGGCGGTGGCGCCCGGCGGGTGCTCGGGCGGCTGTGTGTCCGTCGTGCACGCGGGGCGCCCGCACCGGTCGTCGGCGCCGCACTCGGGCACTACGCGCAGGGCGCGCCCCCGAAGGGGCTTCTCTGGTTGTCGTCCTCCGACAACACCTCCTCCCGCGCCGCCAGCTTGCGCAGCATCTCGCGGACGCGGTCGCGGGACTCGTCGGCCGCGTCGATCGCCTCCATGCACTGCCAGTACGTCGTCTCGTCCACCGCGGCGCTGGCCATGCCGACCAGGGCCATGCCGACCTCGCCGAGCAGCCCGCCGAGGCAGAGCAGGGTCTCGCGGGCGTCGTCCAGCCGGGTGAGCTGGGCGGCGCGCAGATCACCGAGGTCCAGTTCGGGCGGATCGAGGACGCCGCAGCCCCGGCCCGCCAGCTCGGTCAGCCCGAGCGCCTCGCCGCGCAGCTCCGGCGGCCCGGAGACCGCGAGCCGGCTGCCGATCGCCTGGGCGAGCGCCTGCGCCTGCCACACCTCCGCCATCAACTCGCGCGTGTCCGCGCCGTCCGCCAGGGCTCGCCTGCCGGTGAGGATGAGTCGTACCGCGTCCATCCGTCGCCCCCGTCCCTCCACGCACTCGCTCGTACGTTCACTGACTCTCTTGTTCCACTACCCAGAGTGAGGGTCGTTGGTGCGAAAAGCCAGAGGAAGCCCGAAATCTGTGGACAACAATTGGGATTCGGTAGGCAAATAGAACACGGAGAGTAGTAACGGAACCGAATGGTCCGCTAGTTGCCCTCCCCCGGCACCGGAAACCGCCGCTCGTTGCGGTCGATCTTCTCGGACAGGGCGGTCAGCGGGTCGATACCCAGGACCTCGCAGAACTGGAGGAGGTAGGCGAGGACGTCGGCGACCTCGTCGCGGACGCGGTGCGCGGTGCCGGGGTCGGACATCACCCGGGCCGACTCCTCCGGGGTCAACCACTGGAAGATCTCGACCAGTTCGGAGACCTCCACGCTGAGGGCGGAGGCGAGGTTCTTGGGGGTGTGGTACGGCCCCCAGTTCCGGGCGGCGGCGAACTCGGCGAGTCTGCGCTGGAGTCGGGGGAGGTCGGGGTGTTCCGTCACGAGTCCAGGTGTACCACTGTGACGCCGTCGGTCCCGGCGCACCAGGAGGCGTCGTTGACCGCGGCGACCAAGCGGATGTGTCCGTGCCCGGCCGTCCCGGCCGCCAGTCGCAGCAGGGCCCGGCGCTGGCGCGGGTCGAGGGAGCGGTCGAAGCCGTCGGCGAGGACGGTGAGGGAGCGCAGGGCGTCGGGGACCTCGCCCGGTGGGTCCATGTCCAGGACGCCGGGGCCGGTCAGCAGGACCAGCGTGAGGGCGAGGTAACGGAGTTCGCCCTCACCGAGACGGGCCAGTTCGGTGCGGTGGCCGTCGCCGCGGTCGAGGAGGGCGCACACCGTGCCGTCGAAGAGCGGTTCGGCCACCAGGTCGGTGACCGGACCCGCGCAGCCCTCGTGCAGCGCCTCGACCAGCCGGCCGTGCCGGCGGGCGCACTCGGAGCGGGTGCGCCACAGCACGTCGGCGAGATTGTCGCAGCCGGTCATCAGCCGCCCGGAGCCGGTGGGCACGGGGGTGCGCATGCAGTCGGGGCGCGGGTCGCAGGCGAAGACCGAGCGCAGGGCGACGACCATCTGCTCGGCCGCGGCCAGCACCCGGCGCTGCCCGTCCGTCTTGCCCGCCACGCGCAGCGGGAGCAGGGCCGTGCCGAGGCGGTCGTCGGGGAGGGGGGCGCGGGTCACCGGCGCGGTGCCGGCGGTGTGCCAGGCGGCCTGCACGGAACGGCGCCCCGGGTCGCGCAGAGCGGTCTGGAGCAGTACGAGGCCGTCGGCGGTCAGCCGTTCGCCCACGATCCGCAGCTGCGGTTCGGCCTGCACGGCGACGTCGAGCCGCACCGGACCCTCCGCGCCGTCGGCCGTACACCCGATGCGGAACCCCCGCCGGCCCTCGCCGTCGGGCCGCGCCCGCTCGGGCACACAGGCGACCGGGTCCGGGAACGCCTCCAGGAGCGGCGCGCCCGCGCCGAGCCGGGCCAACGCCTCGTAGGCCGCGAGCGCCGTCGTCTTGCCCGCGCCGCTGGGCCCCGCGAACAGCGTGACCGGGCCCAGCGGAAACCCCGCCGCCCGGTGCCCGGCGAACGCCGACAGCCGCAGCTCGGTGATCCGCGGCCGCGCGTCGACGGGCCCCCGCGACCGCGGTGGCACACTCCCACCGAGTGCGTCGACCACCGGCGGCTCAGCAGACGCGAAAGGCATGCCCGAAAGCTAGGGCCTCACCAGGAGGCCGAACCGTTTCCCCGCCCGACGTTCCTACGATCGGGGACACCCACGGCAACGCGGAGGACCGGTCCTCACCCGAGGGGGCGACGGGGACGCCCCCGTCTCACCCCGCACCCTCCATCAGTCCGCTGACCTCCGTGCCGGGCGGTGTCAGCAGGAACACGTTCCGGTCGACCCGGTGCATCCCGCTGCCCAGCCCGAAGACGACGCCCGTGCTGAAGTCGAGGACCCGCTTCGCGACGTCGCCCTCCGCGCCGGAGAGGTCGAGCAGGACCGGCGCGCCGGCCATGACCGTCTCGGCGACCTCCCGGGCGTCGGCGAAGACGTTGACGCGCAGGACCACGAAGCGGCGCCGGGTCTCGGTCTCGTCGTCCGGGAGGGAGCGGTGGTTGACCGCGGAGGGCCAGGCGTCGCGGCCCCGTAGAGGCACGACCTGGGCGAGCCCTTCCCACTGTTCATCGGTGACGTCGTAACGGCTCACCGGCTCCCCCTGACCTGACTCGCTTTCCATGCCTGCACCAGCCAATTCTTACGCCAAGTCACCCGTTCGGCCCAACAGCGACACACAGCGGCGCGGAAGCGTTCGGTCCGCTGCCGCCAACCCCGCCCCGACCTGGGCCAGATGTGCGAATATGCCCGCTTCTTACCGCGCTCATACCGGACTCTTCACCGCACGTCGCTCACTGGTCACGCACCGCCGCTAGCGTCCGATCCCGTGCACTTGGCAGAAACACAGCAGGTGACGCCCGGCCGGCGGACGCAGTCGGCGGTGTCCGCCGTACCGGGACCGCGTGCGGAGGCCCCCGGGGCCCCCGCCCAATGGCACCGCGTCCTCACGCTCCTGGCCGACGTGAGCCTCTTCATCGGTACCCGTTCGGTCTGGACGCAGGCGGCCACGCACCGGCTCGTCCTCGCCGGGGTCATCTCCCTCTGTTACGCGGCGATCCTGGTGACCGGCGTCCTCGCGCTGACCGTCCGCCGGGCGCGCTCACTGGCCCGCCTCGACCTGGTGGTGCTGGCGACCGCGGTCACCCTCGCCCTGTGCGCGTGGGCCCTGAACCACGCCGGCGGCGACGAGGCGCTCCTCACCACCCAGGCCGCCAGGGAACTCGTCCACGGGCACCACGTGTACGAGCACCCCTGGCCGTGGCTGTTCCGCATCAAGGGCGTCGCCGTGACCGCGACGACGACCGGCGGGTACGACTACACGTACGGCTATCCCCCGCTCGCGCCGCTGCTCACCGTCCCGTTCCTGTGGCTGGGCCACGGCGGCGCCCCGGCGACGGCGGTGGCCACCCTGGCGCTGGTCGCGGGCGCGATCGCGCTGTGGCGGCTGGTCCCGGCGCAGTGGCGGTCGGCGGCCACGATGGTCGTCCTCGGCTTCGGCCTCCTGCCGAACTACGGCCGCCAGGGCTACCCGGCGATCGTCGCCCTCGCCCTGCTGATCCCGGTGGTGGTCCGGTGGCCCCGGCTCGGCGCGCGCGGCCGGCTCGGCGCGGCCGGGGTCGCCCGCGCCGCGTGCCTCGGCGCGGCCTGCGCGGCCCAGCAGCTCCCCTGGTTCGTCGCACCGTTCCTGCTCGCGGGGATCTACGCGGTGCGCCGCGGCGAGCTGGGCGGGCGCGCGGCGGCACGCGTGGTGCTGCGGATCACCGGCGCCGCCGTACTGGCCTTCCTGCTCGTCAACGCCTACCTGATCGTCACCGAGCCCGGTCCCTGGCTGCGCGGCATCGTGCTGCCGCTGACCCAGGGCGCCATCCTGCACGGCCAGGGCCTGGTCGGCGTCTCGCTGTACTTCACCCACGGCAGCGACCGGCTCGACTGGTACGGCCACGCGAGCATGCTGCTGGCCGCGGCGCTGCTCGCCCTGTTCGTGCTGTTCGTGCGGCGCCTCGGCCCGGCCGCGACCGTGCTGCCGTGGTGCGCGTTCTTCCTGGCGACGCGCTCGCAGGACGGCTACTACCTGATGATGACCCCGCTGTGGCTGGCGGCGGCGGTCACCGCGCCCCTGCCGGAGTTCGCGCACGCCTGGCAGCCCCGGCCGCGCTTCCTGGCCGGACCCCGGCGCAGGCCCGCCCGGATCGCGGCCGTCGCCGTGCTGCTCGCGCCCGCGCTGGTCAGCGCGGTCCTCGCGGCGACCGGCAGGCCCCCGCTGCGGATGGAGATCGCGTCGGTCCGGACCCCGAGGCCCGGCACGGTCTCCGGAGTGACCCTCCAGGTCGCGAACACCGGCGACGCCCCGCTCACCCCGCACTACATGCTGACCGCGGGCCAGGGCATGAGCCGCTACTGGTTCCTCACCCACGGCCCGGCCACCATCCCCGCGCACACCACGGCGACCGTCGAACTCCGGTCCCCCTCCGGCGACTTCACGCTCCCGAGGAAGCGGAGCACCCGGCTGCGGCTGCGCGCCTTCACGAGCGGCCCCCAGACGCTGTCCACCCGCGACGTAGGACGATCCGAGCTGGGCGGCACGAGCTGAACGCCCCCGCCCGCCCCGTGCGGCCCGGCCGTCACCGCGGCCGGGCCGCGGCGTCGTATCAGGGTGATCATCCACGGAAGCGGCGCGGGTCACAGCCGCAAGGGGAGAAAACTCACAAGCGATTGCTCTGCACTCTTTTGAGCACACTGGCCTAGCATCCGAGCCATGACGGTCCTGCCTGACGACGGGCTCCCACTGGCCGCCGAGTTCCCTGACGCGACACACGAGCAGTGGCAACGCCTGGTCGAAGGTGTGCTGCGCAAGTCGGGCAAGGAAGTCTCGGGCGCGGCAGCTGAGGACGCTCTGTCCACGACTCTGGAGGACGGGCTGCGCACCCGTCCCCTCTACACCGCGCGCGACACCGCGCCCGACCCCGGTCTGCCGGGCTTCGCCCCGTACGTGCGGGGCGCGCGCCCCGAGGGCGGGGTCACGGGCGGCTGGGACGTACGGCAGCGGCACACGACGCTCGCCGACGGCGCGGTCCTCGCCGACCTGGAGAACGGCGGCACCTCGCTGTGGCTGGCGCTGGGCGAGGGCGGCATCCCGGTCGCCGACCTCGGCCGGGCCCTGGAGGGCGTCTACCTGGACCTCGCGCCGGTCGTACTGGACGCCGGCCGGGACACCGCGGCGGCGGCCGAGGCGCTGCTGGGCCTGTACGCGGACAAGGGCGTCGACCCCGGGGCCGCGCGCGGCAACCTGGGCGGCGACCCGCTCGGACACGAGGCCCGCACCGGCACCGCGCAGGACTTCGCGCCGTACGCCGCCCTGGCCGCGCGCTGCGCCGAGACCCACCCGGGCGTGCGCGCGCTGACCGTGGACGCGTTGCCGTACCACGAGGCCGGCGGCTCGGCCGCGCAGGAGCTGGGCGCCTCGCTCGCCACCGGCGTGGCCTACCTGCGGGCCCTGACCGAGGCGGGACTTACCGTCGGACAGGCCGCCGCACAGCTGGAGTTCCGGTACGCGGCCACCGCCGACCAGTTCCTGACCATCGCCAAGCTGCGCGCGGCGCGCCGGCTGTGGGCGCGGGTCGCGGAGGTCAGCGGCGCGCCCGGCGCACAGGTGCAGCACGTGGTGACCTCGCCGGTGATGATGTCCCGCCGCGACCCGTGGGTGAACATGCTGCGCACCACGGTGGCGACGCTCGCCGCCGGGGTGGGCGGCGCCGACTCCGTGACGGTGCTGCCGTTCGACCACGCGCTCGGCCTGCCGGACGCGTTCGCCCGGCGCATCGCCCGCAACACCTCCACGATCCTGATCGAGGAGTCGTACCTCGCTCGCGTCATCGACCCGGCGGGCGGCTCCTGGTACGTGGAGCGGCTGACCGACGAACTGGCCCAGGCCGCCTGGGAGTTCTTCCGGACCATCGAGCGCGACGGCGGCCAGGCGGCCGTGCTGCGCTCCGGGCGACTGCGCACCGACCTCGCGACGACGTGGGCGGAGCGCTCCAAGAGGCTCGCCAAGCGGCGCGAACCCATCACCGGTGTCAGCGAGTTCCCGCTGCTGGCCGAGAAGCCGGTGGAGCGCGAGCCCGCGCCCGAGCCGCCGTCCGGCGGGCTGCCCCGGGTGCGCCGGGACGAGGCGTTCGAGGAGCTGCGAGCCCGCTCCGACGCCCATCTCGCGGCGACCGGCGCCCGCCCGCGGATCTTCCTCGCCACGCTCGGCTCGGCATCCGAGTACACCGCGCGGGCGTCCTTCGCCGCGAACCTGTTCCAGGCCGGCGGCATCGAGCCGGTCACCGAGGGGAGCTTCGAGGAGAGCGGCGCCACCGAGGCCGTGCTCTGCTCCAGCGACGCGCGGTACGCCGAAGAGGCCGAGCGGGCGGCCGGGTCGCTGCGCGCGGCCGGCGCCCGGCAGGTGTTCCTGGCGGGCCGGGGCGAGTACGCCGGTGTCGACTCGTACGTCTTCGCGGGCTGCGACGCCGTCGATGTGCTGTCCGCGACTCTTGACCGCATGGGAGTGTCCTGATGGGAATCCCCGACTTCTCCGGCATCGAGCTGGGGACCCCGGTGGCCGGCGGCAGCGCCGAGGAGTGGCAGGCGGCCGTCAGGCGGGCCACCGGCGGAGCCGAGCCGCTGTGGGAGACCCCCGAGGGCATCGGGGTCAAGCCGCTGTACACCGGGCGTGACCTGGAGGGCCTGGACTTCCTGGACACCTACCCGGGCATGGCGCCGTACCTGCGCGGCCCGTACCCGACGATGTACGTCAACCAGCCCTGGACCATCCGCCAGTACGCGGGCTTCTCCACCGCCGAGGAGTCCAACGCCTTCTACCGGCGCAACCTGGCGGCGGGTCAGAAGGGCCTGTCGGTCGCCTTCGACCTGCCCACGCACCGCGGTTACGACAGCGATCACCCGCGGGTGACCGGTGACGTCGGCATGGCGGGCGTCGCGATCGACTCCATCTACGACATGCGGCAGCTGTTCGACGGGATCCCCCTCGACCGGATGACGGTGTCGATGACGATGAACGGCGCCGTGCTGCCGGTGCTGGCGCTGTACATCGTGGCGGCGGAGGAACAGGGCGTACCGCCCGAGAAGCTGGCCGGGACCATCCAGAACGACATCCTCAAGGAGTTCATGGTCCGCAACACCTACATCTATCCGCCGAAGCCGTCGATGCGGATCATCTCCGACATCTTCGCCTACACCTCGCAGCGGATGCCGCGCTACAACTCCATCTCCATCTCCGGCTACCACATCCAGGAAGCGGGTGCGACGGCCGACCTGGAGCTGGCGTACACGCTCGCGGACGGTGTGGAGTACATCCGCGCGGGGCGCGAAGCCGGCCTGGACGTGGACGCGTTCGCGCCGCGCCTGTCGTTCTTCTGGGCGATCGGCATGAACTTCTTCATGGAGGTCGCGAAGCTCCGGGCGGCCCGGCTGCTGTGGGCCAAGCTGGTCTCGCAGTTCGAGCCGAAGAACGCCAAGTCCCTTTCGCTGCGCACGCATTCGCAGACCTCGGGCTGGTCGCTGACCGCGCAGGACGTGTTCAACAACGTCACGCGCACCTGCGTCGAGGCGATGGCCGCGACCCAGGGCCACACCCAGTCGCTGCACACCAACGCCCTGGACGAGGCGCTCGCGCTGCCCACCGACTTCTCGGCGCGCATCGCCCGCAACACCCAGCTGCTCATCCAGCAGGAGTCGGGCACCACCCGGGTCATCGACCCGTGGGGCGGCAGCGCCTACGTCGAGCGGCTGACGTACGACCTCGCACGCCGGGCCTGGGCGCACATCCAGGAGGTGGAGCAGGCGGGCGGCATGGCGCAGGCCATCGACGCCGGCATCCCCAAGCTGCGCGTGGAGGAGGCGGCGGCCCGCATCCAGGCCCGCATCGACTCCGGGCGCCAGCCGGTGATCGGCGTCAACAAGTACCGCGTCGACAGCGACGAGCAGATCGACGTGCTCAAGGTCGACAACTCCTCCGTGCGCGCCCAGCAGATCGAGAAGCTGCGCCGGCTGCGCGCGGAGCGCGACGAGCCGGCGTGCCGGGACGCGCTGGACGCGCTCACCCGGGCCGCCGAGGGCACCGAGAACCTGCTGGAACTGGCCGTGCGCGCGGCCCGCGCCAAGGCGACCGTCGGTGAGATCTCCGACGCCCTGGAGAAGGTGTACGGCCGGCACGCCAGCCAGATCCGTACGATCTCCGGCGTGTACCGCAACGAAGCAGGCGAGTCCCCGTCCGTGGACCGCACCCGTGCCCTGGTGGACGCCTTCGAGAAGGCCGAGGGGCGCCGGCCGCGCATCCTGGTCGCCAAGATGGGCCAGGACGGCCACGACCGCGGCCAGAAGGTGATCGCGACCGCGTTCGCCGACCTCGGCTTCGACGTCGACGTCGGCCCGCTGTTCCAGACGCCGGACGAGGTCGCCCGGCAGGCGGTCGAGGCGGACGTGCACGTGGTCGGCGTGTCCTCGCTGGCCGCCGGTCACCTCACCCTCGTCCCGGCGCTGCGCGAGAAGCTGGCGGAGGAGGGCCGCGAGGACATCATGATCGTGGTCGGCGGGGTGATCCCGCCGCAGGACGTGCCCACGCTCCTGGAGATGGGTGCCACGGCCGTGTTCCCGCCCGGGACGGTGATCCCGGACGCGGCGTACGACCTGGTCCAGCGGCTGTCGGCCGACCTCGGCCACGAGCTGTAGGGGCGCGATGGCCCCGATCGATCTCGACACGTATGTCAAGGGTGTGCTCGACGGGAAGCGGGCCCTGGTGGCCCGCGCCATCACGCTCGTCGAGTCCACCCGGCCCCAGCACCGCGCTCTCGCGCAGGAGTTGCTGACCCGGCTGCTGCCGCACAGCGGCCGGGCCCGGCGGATCGGCATCAGCGGTGTGCCGGGGGTCGGCAAGTCGACGTTCATCGACGCGTTCGGCACCATGCTGACCTCGCTGGGCCACCGGGTCGCCGTCCTCGCCGTCGACCCGTCCTCGACCCGCACCGGCGGCTCCATTCTCGGCGACAAGACGCGGATGGAACGGCTGTCGGTCGACCCGGCGGCCTTCGTACGGCCCTCCCCCAGCGCGGGCACGCTGGGCGGGGTCGCGAAGGCCACCCGGGAGTCGATGGTGGTGATGGAGGCGGCGGGCTACGACGTGATCCTCGTGGAGACCGTCGGCGTCGGACAGTCGGAGACGGCGGTCGCCGACATGGTCGACTCCTTCCTGCTGCTCACCCTGGCCCGCACCGGCGACCAGTTGCAGGGCATCAAGAAGGGCGTCCTGGAGCTGGCCGACGTGATCGCCGTCAACAAGGCGGACGGCCCGCACGAGCGTGACGCGCGGGCCGCGGCCAGGGAGCTGGCGGGCGCGCTGCGGCTGATGCACGGCAAGGACGCGTTCTGGACCCCGCCGGTGCTGCACTGCAGCGCGCGCGAGTCCACGGGACTCGGCACGGTGTGGGAACGGCTGGAGCAGCACCGCACCCTGCTGGACTCCACCGGGCGGCTCACCGCCAAGCGGCGGGACCAGCAGGTCGACTGGACGTGGGCGATGGTCCGCGACGAACTCCTCGGCCGCCTGCACGCGGACCCGGCGGTACGGGAGGCGGCGCCGGAGCTCGAACGGCGGGTCAGGGAAGGCACGTTGACGGCCACGCTGGCGGCGGAGCGGATTCTCCGGGCATTCGAAGGCGGCACGAGCCGGTCGTGCTCGGCTAGCTGAGTCCGCCGCGTTCGCAGATCCGTCGTGCCACCTCCCGGAGTTTGACGTTCTTGTCCTGGGAGTAGCGGCGCAGCACGTCGAAGGCCTGGTCCTCGGTGAGGTCGTGGCTGCCCATGAGGATGCCCATGGCCTCGCCGATGACGTGCCGGGTGGCGACGGCCTGTTCCAGCTGGGCGTGGGTGCGGGCGCTGGAGAAGGCGACGGCGGCGTGCGAGGCGAGCAGCCAGCCGGCCGTCTCGCCGGCCTCGGTGAAGGCGCCCGGACCGCGGGAGTAGATGTTCAGCGCGCCGAGGTCCTCGTCCTCGGTGTAGAGCAGGAAGCCCATCATGCTGCCGAGGCCCAGCTCGCGGGCCGCACGCACGTAGTTCGGCCAGCCCGGGTGGTCCTCGCGGAAGTCGGCGATGCGGAACACCCGGTCCGCGCTCTCGCGGCGCGCGACGTCGTAGCAGGGGCCCTCCTGGAGGCGCTCCTGCAACCGGTCGCTGTCGATCACCACCTGGTCGGTCGGGGCGAGGGTGCGCACTCCCTTGGCGTGCAGGATGAGGATGCCGGCGGCGTCACAGCCGGGGACCAGCTCGGTGGCGGACCGGGTGATCCGGTCCAGGGTGTCGGTCACCGTCTCCTGCGCCAGCAGGTCCCGTGCGAGCGCGGCCATCCGCTCGGCGAACACGCGCCAGTCCATCGTTCTCCTCCCTGTCCCCGCCCCCGACCACCTGCCCTGTTTCCACCATCGCATCCCCACGCGCGGGCGGCTGGCCGGGACACACGAGGGCGCGGGGGTGGGGGGCGAAGACGTGG
The DNA here is from genome assembly GCF_030269125.1 of Streptomyces hygroscopicus subsp. hygroscopicus. GTDB lineage: Bacteria > Actinomycetota > Actinomycetes > Streptomycetales > Streptomycetaceae > Streptomyces > Streptomyces hygroscopicus_C. The sequence goes on from NZ_BSSM01000001.1 coordinate 926,445, forward strand.
GGGAGGACCGGGGACGCGTGGGGCCGGGGCGGTGTGCGAGGGGGCGGGAACCGGGCTGAGGGGGCGGCGCGCGGGGGCGGGCGAGGACGGCGCCGGGGCGCGGGACGAGGGTTCCCCGGGGCCTGGAGCAGAGGAACCGGCCAACGAGCGGGCGCGCGGCACGCGGGGACGCGGCGAGGGCACCGGGCGGCGGACGGTCGTCTCGGCCCCGACGCGCGCACCCTGGCCGCCGGCGCGGCGGACGGCACGATCCGGCTGTGGGACCTCGGCACGACAGCACACCCGGGGCCGGCGACGGAGAAACGGATGCCGGGGCCCGGTGCGCGGCGTGGGGACGCGCGAGGGCGCCGGGGCGGACGCCGAGGGGGCATCGGGCCGGGACAGGAGGGCGCGGGGTGCGGGGGACGGGCGGGTCAGTCCTCGCGTTCCGGCAGGACCAGGCGGAACGCCGCCCCGGTCAGCGCGCGGTTGTCGGAGTCGAGGACCTCGATGTCGGCGGAGACGTCGTCCGTGGCGCAGGACTGGAGGAAGCGGCGTACCCGGTGCAGGCCGCGGCCCCGGCCCTCGCCCCGGGTGGTCCAGGTGGGGCCGAAGATCCGAGCGGGCCGGGACGCGGCCTTCTCCGGCAGGCCGGGCCCGCTGTCGCGGAGCACGATCAGCACCTCGGGGCTGTCCCGCTCGACCAGGATCTGGAGGACGCCGTCCTGGCCGGCCAGGGCCTCGGCCGCGTTGTCCATCACCTCGTAGAGCACCGCGCGCAGCACGGGTTCGGGCACCGCGACCCGCAGTCCGGGCGGGCAGCGCACATCGAGGCCGGCGTAGGGGTGCGCCTCCTCGAACTCGGGCTGCAACGAGGCGATGAGCACGGCCGGTTCGGCCCCGGGAGCGCCGGCCCCCGCGAAGTCCTCCTCGGCCAGCTGCCGTCGCGCCTCCTCCGCGAACTCCTCGTACCCGCCCGGGGTCTGGCGCAGGCGGGGGTACAGGGGCACGGTCGCGTACCGGTTGAGGTGCCACGGCTTCGGGCCGTCGCCGCGCTCCTCCCGCTCCAGGGCGAGCCTGTCGAGCAGTACGGTGAGCTGCTGCTCGGCCTCGGCCCGCAGGGCCCGCACGATGCCGCTGAGGGGGACCCGGAGCTCGTCCCCCGCGCCGGTCAGCAGCCCCCTGCGCACCAGGTCGTCGACCGCGGCCAGGATCCGCTCCCTGACCCACTGCTCCGCGCCGCACGCCTCGGCCATGTCCGCCACCTCCTCCCGGCCGACGTGCCCCCCGACGGCGTCGCTCGCCGCCAGCGCCGCCCACCAGGCCGCCTCCGCGGCGGGCCCGCCGCAGCGGGCCGTCAGTTCCTCCCGCAGCGCATGGGTCAGCGCCTCGTCCTGCTGCCAGCCGCCCTCGGCCGCCGCCCACCGCCGGACGGGGTGCGCGCCGTCGGCGGGGCGCTCCGCGTACCGCAGCATCACCAGCAGCAGATGCGGGTCCATGCCGGTGCAGTGCTCCATGGCCTGTACGGCGGCCGGGCCGCAGCCCAGCGAGAGACGGCTGATCCAGCGCAGGGTGCGCCAGGCCACGTCGGCCTCGGCGCCCAGGATCCGGCCGAGTTCGGGCCCGTTGTGCCCGGCGAGCGCCGCGACCGGCCACTGCGGGGCGAGCATGCCGAGCAGGGCCGCCGCCCGGTCCGGTACCTCGGTGAGCACCACCAGGCGCAGCAGGTCCCGCAGGGTCAGCACCGCGGTGGGGCGCCGGTCGGTGTAGCCGGGCGGTTCGACCCGGGGGCCGACCGCCACACAGGGCCGCTCGTCCTCGCCGGTGTCCGGCAGGCCGACCGCCCCGGGGCCGCCGACATACAGGTCGACGCGGCCGGTCGGGTGCAGCCGGGAGAGGGCGGGACCGGTGAACAGGCCGTCGAGGAAAGCGAGATGGAAGGAACTGTCCTCGACCGGTGTTGCCGTCATCGGGCCGGCCGGCGGCGCCCCGAGGAAGCGGCACAGCGCACGGGCGAACCCGGCGGCCGCCTCGGCGGACAGGTCGTGCTCCAGGCGGCCGTACGCCTCCAGCAGCCCCCTTCCGGCGCGGTCGGCCGCCCGCCAGTCGACGAACGCCGGGGGCCGCAGCCTGCCGGGGTTGAGGTGGAAGTCGAGGAACTGGCGCGGGTCCCAGTCCGCCTTCCAGACCGGCGGCGCGGTCATGGCCTCGGGGATCGGGGCGCCGGGCGGCTCACGGTTCAGCAGGGCGGTCGCGGCGACCAGTTCGCCGGCTTCGATGAGGGCCCGGATGCGGGCGACGGCCTGGTCCTCGGCTCCCTGGTCCGCCGCCGCGGGGAGCCGGGCGGCGAGTTCGCGGGAGGCGTCCGCGATGCGCCGTTCGAGTTCGTCCGCCATCGCGTCCAGGCGCGCGACCACCCGGGGCCGCCCCGAGCGGGCCTGTTCCACCAGCACCTCGGCCTCGACGGGGTCCTCCCGCCAGGCCACGCCCGCGCCCTGGGCCCGACGGGCGAGCGCGTCCAGCCGCTGTCCCACCAGCTCGGCCGCCTTCACCCGCAGGCTCTCCAGCTGCCGGGCCAGCCGCTCGGCGTCGTACGGACGCAGGTCCCCGCTCCCCGCGAGCAGGTACTCGGCGGCGTCGAACTCGCCCCGCTCCAGAAGCTCCTCGCAGACGACGCGCACGGGGCGGCCGCCGAGCCGGGCGAGGACCGCGCGGGCCAGCTCGACGGCGTCCTCGGGGCCGTACGACGGTTGCCGGCGCGCCAGCAGGGCCAGCACCTCGGGGTAGCGGAACCGGCCGGGCCAGGTGCCGAGCAGGTGCCGGGCGCCGTCCAGATGGTTCCGCACCTGGCTGTCGTGGCTCGGCGCGCTCATGCGTTCTCCTTCCCGGCCTTCGGCAGCGCGGACAGCGCCTCCAGCAGGGCCTTGGCCGGATGACAGGCGGGCTCGCCCAACTCGTCCGCCTCCTTGACCAGTCGGTGCCAGGAGCGGTCCAGATGGCGGGCGAACCGCCGCTGGGCGTCGGTCAGCCGGGGTGCGGCCGGTCCCTGGCACCCCTCCTCGGAGCGGGCCACCAGGGACCTGGCCTCGGCGATGAACTCGGCGAGGCGGCGGGCGTAGGCGAAGTGGTTGCTCCACTCGATCTTGCGCAGGCCGAGGTCCGCGGACATGCGGTCGATGTGGGTGCGGATCTCGTGCTCGCCCTGCGGCAGCCGCTCGATCACCGGGACCCAGCGGTCGGCTGGCCGGGGGCCGTGGGCCATCTCGCGGACCTGGGCGAGGATGCCGTCCGGCCGGAACAGCGCGCGGTGGAGCTTCTGGCCGTCCGTGAAGCTGAAGTGGTTCTTGGCCTGCTCGAAGTCGTCCACCTCGGCGGCGAGCCGGGCCCAGCGCTCGTCGGTGCGGGCCGAACGCTCCTGGCCCGCCGCCCACTCGTCCACGTCCTGCAACGGCAGCGGGGCCGGTGCCGTCTCGAAGCAGGCGCGGGCGGCGCGGGCCAGCTCCAGCCAGGCCGTCGGCAGCCCCTCGGCGGGCTCTCCCTCCGTCAGGTGCGCGCAGGCGAGCCGGCCCGTGTCGCCGCCGTGCAGCAGCATCTCCGCGACGGCGCCCGCGAGCGCGACGGTCCGCTGCTCGGGCAGGGCGGTCTCCAGGGCGAGGGCGCTGAAGAAGAGCTGTTCGCCGAACGGGCCGTGCTCCAGCGGGATTGCCGCGGCGGCCAGTTCGACGGAGAGTGCGCCCGGCTTGCCACCGAGCAGCGGGGTGAGGAGGTACGCCTCCATGAACGCCCCGCGCCGCCACGCGTCCTCCAGGAGCCAGCGGGACCACTTGTCGGAATCGGCGGTGCGCGCCCCGGGATCCTGGTCCTCGGTATCGTCGGGGGCCGCGGCCTCCCGGTCCCCCGTGCCCATCAACAGCGCCGCCGCGTGCCGCCGCAGCTCCTCCGCGGCCCTGCCCGCCCGCTCCCGCTGGGCCAGTGCCGTCCACGGGTCGTCGTCCGCCGGGATCGCGGAGAACACCCCGGCCGTGGGGTGGTACTCGGGGCCGTCGCCGCCGCGGTCCCCCGCGTCCCCGAACCACTCCGGGATGCCCAGTTCGCGCGCGAAGTCCGCGGTGAAGGCGGTCCCCAGGACGTGCAGCCCGACCTGCGCCACCGCGCCCTGCCCGGGATGCGCCGCGCCGTGTCCCACCGGGTGGTGGCTGCCCACCACCAGCTCGTGATCGCTGAGCACCGCCCGCGCCCTGGCCTTGCCGATGCGCAGGGTGCCGCCCGCCTTGAGGCTCTTGAGCAGGGCGTCGTACGCGGCGGCGGTGCGCCGGCCGCCGCTGAGCGAGGGATGCTGGAGGTGCACGGTGCCGCCCGCGTCCCGCAGCCGGCGCAGCCGCAGCGCGAGGGTCTCGTCGCACGCCTCGTGCTCGGCCCGGTCGTCGGTGATGGCGAGCCGTTCGCCCGCGCCCGCGACGAGGCGGCCCATCACCTCGGCGTAGGCGCCGTCCCACACCGCGCGCACCACCGGATCGGCGCCCCGGTACACGTCGTTCACCGCGTCCACGAGTTCGCGCAGCACCCGTCCCCAGGCGGCCGCCCAGCGGACCTGGAAGCCCACGGGGTCCTCGTCCCACTTCTCCGGCAGCTCCGGGGGCTCCCACTGCCACCAGCGCACCGGCTCGGCCGGGAGTTCGCCGCGGGTGCGGCCGAAGTCGTCGGGGGCGATGGCGATGCTCCGCGCGGTGTCCCAGTAGGGGTAGACCCTGCGCACCCAGCTGAGCAGGTCGGCCACGCACAGCGGGGGCGCGTCGGTGTCCTCGGACGGTTCCACGAGCACCCCGGCGCCGGTCTCCGCCGACAGGAAGCCACGTGAGCCGACGTAGGCGGCACGGTTGTCGCAGATGAGCAGCGATGCCGCGCTGGAGCTGCTGCGCTTCTCCATCAGCACCTTGCCGGGATAGCGCGCCTTGAGGTCGAACAACGCGGTCTCGGCCCGAGCCTCCAGCTTCGCCGTCGGGTGCTCGCCCCACAGCACGACCAGGGTGGCGCCCCGCTTCAGCGCCCCCTCCAGGGCGGGCAGCAGCGGGTTGAGGGCGTCGTAGGCGATGGCCGGTGCGGCCAGCACCAGTTGGTGTTCGGCCCGGTCGATCAGGTCGCCGACGACGTAGCCGACGCCGGCCTCGGGCGCCACCCGCTGGGCCGCGCAACGGGCCCTGCGCGCCTCGGAGATCTGTTCGCGCAGCTGGTCCGTCCTGGACTTCAGCGCCTGGTGCCGGCCGGGCAGGTCCGGCAGTTCGGGGGCACCGTCCAGCCCCTCGGCCAGCTGTTCCAGCTCGCGGATCAGCTCCCTGAGGTTGTCGGGCCGCACCACCTCCGGAACCTGGCGGTTCAGCAGTTTCTTGACGAAGGCGCTCTCGGGGCGCGTGCGCAGCAGGTGGGTGATGTGGGCCTGGAAGAGCTGGGCGCCCCTGCGCCCCCAGCCGGACGGCGCCTCGACGGGCACGGCGGCGATCTGCCCGCTGCCCGGGTCCTTCTTCACCACGACCTCGACCTGGCTCCAGCGGACCGCCTCGGGCGGGCTGAGCACGGGGTTGGTGAAGGACACGTTCAGGACCCGGCGGCGCACGCCCCGGGAACGGCGGTCCTCGGCGACGGCCTGGCGGACGGCGCGCAGCAGTTCCGTCTGCGGCAGGTCCTCCGCGGAGACGCCCCGGGTCATCGGCATCTCCAGGGCGCCCAGCGGCACCCGGACGCTGCCGTCCCGGTACGGCAGGATCGTCTCGGTCACCGGGTCGAACAGGAACTTGCGCGGCTCCACCGTGGTGGCGACCGCCTGGGCGCCGTCGCCGTCGCCGAGGACCGCCTCGGCCGCCGGGGTGCCCTCCAGGGTGTGGGAGGTGAAGTCGACGGCCAGGAAGCCCCGGCTCCACAGGGCGTGCACCACGTCCAGCATCAGCCGGCGGGGCAGCGAGAAGAGGTCGCCGAGCGAGTCCACGGTGGTGCGGCCGCCGGCCACCGCCGCGAGCACCAGCTCCTCCAGGGTCGAGGCGCCGGCCTCCGAGCCGAGTTCCACCCTGAGGGTGATCACCCGGCAGGGCAGGGCCACCAGGGTCGTCTCACTCACCGGCGTCCTCCGCTGCCGTGGCGCCGGCGACGGACGCGGGGTCCGCTTCCCTCTGCGGGGGTACGACCGCGCGTCGTCCGCCGATGATGTCCTCGGTGACCGCGTCCACGATCACCCCGCTGTCCCGGAACGCCTCGATGACCGTCTCCCAGTCGGCCCCGCCGTACTGCTCGAAGTGCGCCAGGTCTCCCACCACGACGAGCAGTTTCCGCGCCCGGGACAGCATCACGTTGACCACCTCGGGCTGCGCGGTGTGGCCGATGTTCCCCCGGGTTCCCTCGCCGCGTACGGCGCTGCGCACCAGGGAGACGATCACCACCTCGGCCTCGCCGCCCTGGAACGAGTGCACGGTGTGCACCCGCCCCCGGAGCCCCTTGGACTCCAGGATGCCCGCCTGTTTGCGGTAGGGGGTGATGACGACGAGTTCCCCGGGGTCCGTGCGGTGGGCGAGCCCGAGCCGGGCCACGAGGTCGTCGATCAGCTCCGCCTCCCCCTCGTTCCCCCAGTAGGGGGTGTCGCGGCAGCCGTCGTGCCGTGAGGTGTCGAGCCACACCAGCGGCGCGTCGGTCACGTACGGCGGTTCGGTGCGGCCGTGGACCTGGTCGATGTGCGGGTCCGAGGTCAGGAAGGTGCCGGTCGGGCCCGCGTCGGGGTAGAAGGCGCGCGCGAAGGGCTTGGCGATGTCGGGGTGCATACGGAACTGGGTGTCCAGGACGTCGATCGGCCGCTGCGAGGAGGCCGTGCGCCGGGGGTCGTGGCCCTCGAAGAAGCGCCGGAACATGTGCAGATGGTCCAGGTAGGTGTGCTGGTTGGCGTAGTGGGCCTGGATCCGGTCGTGTTCGTGGGCGGCGAGCCCCTCCAGGAAGTTCTGCATGTCCTGGGCGCGGTGCGGGCCGAGCTGCTGGTAGTCGCCGACGAGCGTCCAGCGCACGCCCCGCACGAGCGGCATGACGACCTCGGTGGGCCAGGCCTTGGCCGCCTCCTCGATGATCACCCAGTCGAACATGTCGCTCGGGTCGCGGACCTCGTCGGACAGCGTGCCCGCGATGGAGCAGGTGGCGAAGACGATGTCGGCGCCGGACTTCACCCGCTCGATCAGTTCGAGGCGGGTGTCGCCCGCGAGTTCGGCCCACCGCTTCATCAGCCGCTTCTCGTCCTCGCCGCGCGCCCCCTCGCAGCCGTCCGCCACCCGGCGGACGATGTGCGCCACGAGGTCCTCGACGATGTTCTCCGCCGTGTACTTCCGTACCGAGGAAGGGGCCTCCTCCCGCTCCCGGCTGCGGGAGAGTTCCCGCAGGGCGAGCAGGGAGCGGTCCTCGATGCGCGGCCGCAGCTCCTTGACGATCTTCTCGGCGAGCTGGTCGAGCGCGTCGTTCGACTGGGCGCTCACCAGGACCCGGGCCCCGTGCTCCATCTCCAGGAAGTCCCGCAGGGCCTTGGAGACCACGGTGCTCTTGCCGGTGCCGGGCGGGCCCTGGAGGGCGTAGAAGGGGTGGAAGCGCAGCATGTTGGAGACGATGGTCTGGCCCTTGCCGCGCAGCTCGCGCTGGTCCCGGCTCGTACCGCCCCTGCTGCGCAGCTCGATGGCCTCCGGCGCGTCCAGGATGCGCACCAGGCCCTGCTTGTGCGCGAGGGAGTCCAACCCGCGTGCCTCACGGCGCAGTTGGGTCTCGGTGCCGCGGTCCTCGTCGGGCCTGAGCCAGCCGCGGTCGGGCACCTGGCGACCGCCGAGCGGCTGGATCTGCACCGAGTCCGCGTCCAGCCGTACCTTCAGCCGGGCCTCCACGGTGGCGCCGCCGAAGTAGGGGTCGGTGGGGTGGCCGTCGCGGCCGGTGCGGTCCTCCACCAGGGTGACCCGCGCCCATTCGTTCTCGGTGAGCAGCTGCCGGGCGAAGTCCCCCAGCGGAGGCCGGCGCTGGGGCTGGGCGTAGGAGGTGAGCAGCGGGTCGCCGTGCAGCCAGCGGCGGTCGCGCTCGTGGTCCTGGGTGAGGACGATCGCGTCGCCCTCCTCCGAGCGCACCCGGACGTAGGGGTACTGGCGGGCGCGCAGCGCGACGCCCTGGTACTCCAGCATGAACCGGTACGACCGCAGCAGTTTCTGCGAGCCCTGGTGGTCCACGGCGCGCTCGGTGACGACGGCCTTGGTCAGATCCTCCCAGGAGGGCCGGGGCTCCTCGCCCTTGTCGAGGGTCTGGCCGACCCAGAAGGGCACGAGGTCGACCTTGCCGATGCTGCGCCGGGGCCAGGCGGCCAGCAGATCGTCCGCGTACCGCTTGTCCAGCAGGTACTTGATGACGAGCGTGTCCGTGTGGATCTTCTTGCGGCGGGCGGTGATCGCCTCGTCGTAGTGGAACGCGCAGAACCACACGGCCTGGTTGCCGATGAGGACCCACTGCGCCTCGGCCTGCGACTGCGGAGAGTCCCCGTGCACGAAACCCTGGGCGCCGCTGGGGCTGTGCACCAGCTGGGCCTGGCGCAGCTCGTCCTCCAGGAAGGACTGGAGCTCCCGGCAGCCCTCGGGGGTGTCGGGTCGGTGGTCGGTCCAGCCCCGGCTCTCGTGCACCGTCTGCACGGACTTCTCGGGCATGAAGGCCAACAGCCGCGGTTTCTGGTCGTGTTGATCCTCGGGGGCGAAACCCAGCGTGATCTCGGTCCAGTGGCGTTGCAGCGCGGCCGCCGCGTCGAAGGAGGAGATACGGCCGCTGGGGGACGGGTCGAGCATGTCGCCCAGCACCTCCCGCAGCCGGCGCGGCGTCCCCGTCGTGCCGGTCAGCACGCGGCGCATCGCCGTGTGCAGCGCGGCCAGGGTCTCGGGCAGTCGCTCCTCGGGCGCCCGCTCCACCGCCTCGCACTCCTCGGGCAGCAGGTCGGTGACGGCACCGAGGAACAGCTCCCAGCCGAGCACGCCGAGGCCGAACACATCGGTGCTGCCGTGGTCGAGCCTGCGCACGCGCACCTTGCCGAGGAGCGACGGGTGCGTCTCGGGCGCGAGGTAGGCGAGGTGCCGGGCCCGGGGGACGCCGGCGGGCGGGGTGAGGAACAAGTCCCGTACGGCCTGGGAGCGATGGTCGTCGGGACCGGCCACGTGGTGCAGCAGGTTCTTGAGCAGGGCGCTGAGTTCGAAGCGCGTCAGCGCCAGCGCCGCGCGTTCCGGCCGCTTGGGCTCCATGGCCAGCCGGATCGCGCCCAGCGTCAGGTTGCGGTGCACGATCCGGGTGCCGTGCAACTGGCTGAGCGCGTCCACCAGCAGGCTGAACTGCTCGAACGCCACGATCGGATACTGACCGACCCACTCCCGTACGTCGCTCCAGTCCTCCTCCGCCAGCGGGCCCCCGACCTTGCGCGTCATGATGAAGGCCACGCGGTTCGTCTTGTCGAACCGCCCGTCCACGATCTCCGGCAGCGCCGGATGCCCCAGCATCCGCAGCCGCAGCAGATTGCGCACCTCGTGGTCCCACAGCTCGCCCGCGAGATCGTCCACCCCGTGGAAGAGCGACACCTCCCGGGGCCGCTCCTCGCCCCGCGGAGCCCGCAGCACGAACCGCGTCAACCACCCCTCGATCACGTGCTCGACCCCGCCGTCGAGCTCCCACCCGCCGCCCTGCGGCGCGTACACGGCCCGCCCGCCGGTGAAGAGATCCTTGATCTGGAGCTCCACGTCCAGCTCTGCCCACGGTTCATCCATCCTGGTCCCCCGTTCCGTCGTCCCTGGGACTGGAGTTCTCGACTGTGCCGGTTGTCCGGGCGGGCGGGGTGGCGGCGCGCGGAGGGAAGGGGGCGGGTTCCGGGGCGGGGCGGGGCACGGCGGCGGTCCGCTCGTGGGTCTCCGCCGCCACGGCCAGGACGACCACACCGTCCCTGAGGGCCACCGCGAGGCGTCCGCCGGACAGCGCCGTCAGGCCCAGGACGGGGGAACCGAGCCGGATGCGGCGGCCGGGCACGGTGGGCGTCCGGTCGGTGCGCCAGAGCAGGACGTCGCCGTCGTGCCCGGCGCTCGCCCACATCCCTCGGTACGGCGCACCGCGCAGCGGCACCCACCCGCTGACGTCGCCGTCGTGCGCGTGCGTCACCGCCTCGGGTCGGTGGCCGTCGGCGCCGTCCCACCCCCGGCGGAAGGCCGCGCGGCCCGCTTCCCCGGTCAACTCCGCACCGTCATCCGCCGCCAGGACCCTCACGGTCTTCACGGTCCCTCCCGGCGTCCGGGCCTCATGGCACAGCGCCAGCGCCTCGGTGCCCTCCTCGGTGTCGTACCGGTACATCCCGGTGATCCGGCCGAGCGGCACCCCGATGGCCGTCGCCGTGCCGGCCACGTGCACCGAGGGGTCCCAGAAGTGGATGGTCGAGCCCCGCTCCGCCACGGCCGCCACCATCTGCCCTCCCTCGGGGTCCGCCAGCACCGCGACCGCACGGGCCCCCGCGCCCGTCCCGCCGCCGACCGGCCGGCGGGGCAGATCCGCCCCCACGGCCCACAGCTCCCGCTGGTCCCCCCACAGAACCGTCTGCCCGGCACCGCCCGCCTGCCACACGGCGAGCGCGCACGGGCCCGCCCCCGCCCCGGACGGCGTCGGGCCGGCCAACTGCTCGATCGAACCCTGCCCTTCGGGCGCCGCGTCCCACCGCCACAGCGAACCGTCGGCACCAGCCACCACCGACGCGGCGCCCGCCACCGCGGTGAGCGCCACGAGCTGACGGCGCAGGCTCAGGGTGTGCAGCAGGCGCGGCACCTCCCCGGCCACGTCCCACAGGGCGAGGTCGCCCGCCCGCTCGGCCACCGCCAGCCACTGCTCCCCCTCGGGCCCGGCGACCGGGGCCAGCCCCACCACATCGCTGCCGGGGGCGCCCGGCGCGGGGGACAGCCGCGCCTGTCCCCCTTCCGTGGCCGGCCCGGGGTCCAGCAGGGCCAGCCAGCCCGTCTCCCCGGCCACGGCGAACCGTCCGTCGGGCAGCGCCGCGAGCTGCCACACCGGCTCGGGCGTGTCCACCACCCGCTCGCCGGCCCCGGCCTCGGTGTGCCAGATCCGCAGCGTGCGGTCCTCGTGCGCCGCCACGACCAGACCCGCGCCCACCGCCCCCGGGGCACCGCTCGCCGCCACGGCCGTGACCGGGCTGTCGCAGCCGCGTGTCAGCAGGACCGGGGAGTGGCTCCGCCAGGGTTCCCACAGCGTCACCGAGCCGTCGCGGGCGCCGCTCACCAGCCAGGGCCGGTCGGGGCGGGCGGCGACGGCGGTGACCATCTGGCCGGCGTCGAGCTGGAGATGCGGCGGGGTACGACGCACCGCGCCCCAGCGGATCTCCCACGCCGCGCCGGTCCCGGCCGGGTGCAGGCTGCCACAGGCGCGCAGCCCGCCGAGCTGGCGCAGTCCGGGCCGGTCGGCGGGGTGCGAGCGCTCGATCAGGTGCGCCGAGGCGACCGTGCCCAGGACCTCGACGGGCAGATCCGTCGGCACGGTCCCGCCGCCGCGCCGCCCCGGAGCGAGCGCGAGCCCGCACAGCACCGCGACCCGCAGCCGGTCCAGGACGGCCGGGTGCTCGGCGAGCCGACGCCATCCGGAGGTCCCGCAGTCCGCCGCGTACTCGGCCAGTCGGCTCTCCAGGTGCGGGCTCGGCGGCAGCCCCTCGGCGACCTGACCCGCGGCCAGCTCCAGCAGCGCGCCGAGCATCGCCGACCGCTGCTCGGCGCCGATCCCGGCGGCCAGCCGTTCGGCGTACGTGCGATGGGCCAGCCGGTAGACGCTGCGCCGGTCCTCCCCGTCCAGCAGCACATAGGCCGCGGCCTTGCCCAGGAACTCGGTGAGCGCCCGTTCGTCCGCCGCGTCCCCGTCCCGGCCCGCCAGCCCCTTCGCCGCCTGCAACCAGACCCCGTCCGCGCGCGGCAGCCCCCGGCCATGGCCGAGCGCGAGTGCGCGCAGGAACGGCAACGCCATCGGCATCTCCGCCATCAGCCGCGCCACGGCGGCCCCGAACAGTCCGGAGCGGTCCTTGTCCAGGAGCCGCCGCAGACCCTCCCGCGCATCGGGGTCCGGCCCCAGCACCTGCGGGTCCTCCTCGATCTCCTGCACGAGCAGTGCTGCCTGGAGGAACTGCCAGGACCCCTCGCGCACATGCTGTTCGACGGCCGCCCGCACCGTCTCGGCCACCGCCTCACCCCACGCGGAACCGGCCCCCTCCCGCAGGACCGCGCGCACCGCGCCGACGACGTAGGCACCGGCCGCCTCCGGGTCCGGCAGGAGTTCCATGACCCGCGCCTTCCCGGTGTGCGAGCCGAGCACCGTCGGCAGGTCGATCCCGCCGCCCTCGCCGTCCCGGCCGTCGCCGGGCGAGGGTCGGGTACCGATGATCAGCGAGACCTGGGGACGATCCGCCACCGCGCGCAGCAACTGGGCCGTCGGCACGGGGTCCCGCGCCTCATCGAGCGCGTCGGCGACCACGAGGATCCGTTCGCCGGACTCCCCCGGAACCGGCCCCCCTTCCGCCGCCGGCACCCCGCTCGCCCGCAGTTCCGGCACCTCTTCGAGCCGGCCGCGGACCTCCGCCACGGTGCTCCCCGTCAGCCGCAGCACGGCCCCGATCCGCGCCCCCTCCCGCCTGAGCCGCCGCAGCGCCTCCCCGAGGAACGCGGACTTGCCGACGCCCGGGGCCCCGGGGACGACCAGCACCCGCTCCGGTCCGGGCTCGGCGGCCCACCGCACGACCTCGTCCAGCTCCGTCGCCCGCCCGGTGAAGTGCGGGACGACCTCCAGGAACCCGGCGCGCTCCCGTTCCTGCGGCGACTCGGCCACTCGGGGCCCGGTCACGGGATCGGTGTCGAACTCCCGCTGCCTGCGCCGTTGTTCGGCCACCGTGGTGACGCCCGGCAACGGCACCCGGTCGCTCACCAGCAGCTTCAGCTCGTCACAGGACTCGCCCTCGAACTCCGAGTAGTGCCCGGCCTGTTTGAAATACCTCCGCAGGTCCCGGAGTTCGAAGACGTCGTGGCTGGTGAGGCCATCGAGATAGTCCTCCAGCGTCTCCCGGAAGGTCCCCAGGTACGCCTGTGCCGCGTCCTTCCCCGTCGCGATCAGCAGGATGGAGCAGGGGGCGTCGTCCGTCGCGGCCGCACGGTCGAACCGTTCACGCACCCTCCGGGCGAAGTCGGACGACTTGCACGCCTCGATCACCACGATCGCCCAATGGCCCTCCTCCGCACGGCGATTGCGCCACTCGGCGAACAGGTGGTGCGCGAACAGGTCCGGTGTCAGCTGGGCGCAGTCCCCGCGTTCCGCCGACCCCGGCACGAGCAGCGTCGGCCCCATGGCGCCCCGGCGGCCATGGCCCAGCCAGACCAGGGCCGAGGGCCGGTCCTTCGTGCGGCGCTCGCCGATGTCGCCGTACTCCCCGGACCAGCGGGCGAGTTCGTCGTCGGCCGCGCCCAGGGACTCCACGGTGCCGGACCCGACGGGTGGCCCCGCCGCGGGCTGCCCGCCGATCCGCCGCAGTACGCCGAGCACGGCGGCGGCCTCGGCGGCGGTGTCCGCCTTCGGATACCCGGCGACGTGCCCGACAGGCAGCACATGCACGTCGAACGCCTCCGCCACGGTCCCGTCCCGGGCCTCCCCGCCCTGCCTCGGCACGACGGACGGCACGGACCCGCCCCCGACGACCCCCGCGCCGTCCCCGCCCCCCACGGCCATCGGCCCAGGCCGCGCCGACACCAGCTCCGCCGCCATGGCGTCAGCCGTCGTGCACCGTGTCGAGGACCGGGACGAGGCGCCGCTTGGGCTCGTCGCCGCCGGTCACCTCCACCTCGTACATGCCCGGCCGGCCGGGCACGCAGGAGGCCGCCAGCACGCCGGGCCGGCCCGGTACCGGCCTCAGGACGGGGGTCAGCATCTCGTCCAGGCCGTTGACCCCGCGCACCCGGCACTCCAGGTCCGCGCCGCGGCCGACCCCGTCGACCTCGATGGCGAACGGCTCGCCCAGCGCGGCCCACTCCGGCGCGCACAGCTCGAACTCCGTCTCGTCCCCGAGCATGGCGCCCCGCTCCTCCGGGTGGCGCAGCCCGTGCATCAGGCCGGAGGCCATGTCGAGGACGCTGCGGGCGCGGATGAGGCTGCCGTGCTCGTGGTAGAAGTGCACCGGCCGTACGGTGCCCGGGAGTTGAGCGGCGTACTGGTACACCGTGCCGTCGCCGGTGCGCGGGTCGCGCTGGGGCCGGCCCTCGGCGTCGGGGAGCAGCCGGCCGTCGTTGGAGCGCTTGAAGAGGTACCGGCCGAACACGGCGGTGCCGTCGGCGAGCCGGTAGCTGGTCCAGGTGCGCTGGCCCATGCCGACGATCGTGACGTGCTCGGGCAGGGTGGTCCCGGCCCGGTCGGCACGCCGGTCCACGGCGGCCTTCGCCAGGTCGCGCCGCCCGCCGACGGCCACGATGTCCTCGACGCCCGGCACCCGCATGTCGCCGTCCACCTCGTAGGCCCGGTAGTCGGGCAGGAGGTCGTACAGCCCCGGCATGGTCGAGGCGACCTGGCGCAGGGCCGCCGCCGGCACGGGCAGCGGCAGGCCCTTGCCCGCGTTGAGCATCAGCACGGCCTTCACCGAGCCGTTGAAGGGGGTGCCGACGGTCATCACCGCCCTGATGTCGTCCCGCAGGGTGCGGTCGCGGTGCAGGGCCTCGCGGGCGAGCAGGCCGCCCATGGAGTGGGCCACGAAGACCAGCCGGGCGGGCCCCGCCTCGGGGTCGGCCTCCACGTACCGCCGGTGCTCGGGGTGGGCCCGCCATGCGTCCAGATGGCGGCGGGCCGCGGCGGCGAGCAGGGCGCCGTTGTGCTCGACGGACAGCCGCCAGTCGTAGGGGAAGGGGAGGAGGGCCGCGGGGTCCACCACGCTGTGCCGCATCTCCGCGACCATGGCGCTGTACGGGTGGGCGGACCCGAACCCCGGCAGCAGTTCGGCGCTCTCCAGCAGACCGGTCACCTCGACGCGTCCGGTGCGGCCCGCACGCTCGTCCTCGGTCACCGCGAGCTGCCGCAGGCGCTCGGTGTGGGCCCTCGCGGTGTAGGCGAGGAGCTTCCCGACGCCCCATAACGTGCGGCCGGTCCCGGCATCCCTGAGTTCGCTGCCCATGATGCCGGGCACGATCACCACGGCGTCGTGCAGCCTTCGTCCCGGATTTCTTCTGCGCATGAGCTTCGCCTCGAACGCTCTGACGGCCCGCGTTCTCGCGGCCGATGTCACGGACGGAATCCAAGAGGCTAGCACAGCACACCACGCTCTGTTACCGCCTCAACTGACCTGCTTGACCTGGGAGTTGCCCCTTCCGCTTGAACGCGTTCCGCCTCGCGGGAGCGTCCCTGGGCGCCGGGGCGGGGCGGCCGGCGGGCCACGGGCTTCGAGGTCCGCCCGCGTGTCGCGGCCGACGGCGAGCGGCAGGACGACGCACACTGCCCTATTTTTTGATAGATGACCCAAAGGCCCGTTTCGTCGTGCCGCGTCTCGTGTCCCGATGACTCAGAGTCACCCCAGGAGGGCGCAATGTACCGCTCCGAGACCGGACGACCGGCCACGGGGTGCCCCTGATGGCCGGACCCGAGGACGGGACGTCGCCGAGGCGGCCGGACGACTCCGACCTCCATGTACGCCTGCGGACCGAGCTGGGCCGCATGGACAAGCAGATGCGCGGCCTCCTGGACGCCATGGACCGGCTCCAGGGCCTGCTGGACGCGGTGGTCGCCATCACCCGGGAGAACGAGCTGCCGTCCGTCCTGCACCGCATCGTGACCACCGCCATGGACCTGGTCGGCGCCCGCTACGGGGCCCTCGGCGTGCTCGCCCCCTCCGGCGGGGAGCTGGAACAGTTCATCACCGCCGGCCTCACCGAGGAGGAGCGGGCCGCCCTCGCGGGCACCGACTTCCCCCACGGCCGGGGAGTACTCGGGCAGCTGATCCACCACCCCGAGCCCCTCCGGGTCGACGACATCGCGACCCACCCGGCCTCCGTGGGCTTCCCGGAAGGGCACCCGTACATGGGCACCCTGCTCGGCGTCGCGATCAACGTCCGCGGCGAGATCTACGGCGACCTCTACCTCTCCGAACGGCACGACGGACAGCCCTTCGACGCCGACGACGAGAACGTGGTCATCGCCCTGGCCGGCGCCGCCGGCATCGCCATCGAGAACGTCCGCCTGTTCGAACGGGTCCGCGACGGCGCCGAGCAGTTCCAGCGCCTGCTGCTGCCCACCCTGCCCGATCTGCACCCCTTCACCGCCGCCGCGGTCTACCGGCCCGCCGCCGAACCCAGCCAGCTCGGCGGCGACTGGTACGACGCCATCCCGCTGCCGGGCCACGTGGTGGCGGTGGTCATCGGGGACGTGGTCGGGCACGATCTGCGGGCCGCGGCCGCCATGGCCTGCACCCGCAACATGCTGCGCGCCCTGCTGTTCGACCGGAGCAGCGCTCCCGGCACCATCCTGTCCCAATTGGATCACACCCTCCAGGCCATCACCGAGAACCCCATCACCACCACCACGCTGGCGCGCATCGAACCGGACGAGGCGGGCTGGCGGCTGTCGTGGAGCACCGCCGGCCACATGCCGCATCTGCTGATCGCCCCGGGACGCCCGGCGAAGTACCTGTTCGCCGAACCCGGGCTGCCGCTCGGCGTCGACCCCGCGCAGCACCGCCCCGACCACTCCTGCCACGTGCCGCCGGGCGCCACCATGGTCTTCTTCACCGACGGCCTGGTCGAACACCCCGACCGCCCGATCGACCAGAGCCTGGCCGAACTGACCCGACTCGTCACCGAGTACGCCTCCCTCCCCCTGGACGACTTCGTCCAGGCCCTCGCCGACCACCACCCCAGCGACGGCCACGACGACATGGCGATCCTCGCCCTGCGCACCCCATCGCCCTGACCGGACCCCGGCCCACCGCCGCCTCCTCCCACCCTCACCGGCCCGGCCCTCCGCTGCCGTGGAGGTTCCCCCGGATCCGGCGGATGATGGTGGCCGGGGCGATGTCGATGCGGAGGTCGGCCCGATGACGGTCGCACGGCATGGAGGACTTCGGCGCGGCGGCATGGCCGTCCTGGAGATCTGCGCCGTCGCGGCGCTGTACTACGGCTCCGCCAAGCTGGGGCTGCTCCAGCAACTGGTGCGCGGCCAGGTCACCCCCCTGTGGCCGCCGACCGGCATCGCCGTGGCCAGCCTGCTGCTGCGCGGTGCGCGGATCTGGCCGGGCATCACGATCGGCGCGCTGCTGGCCAACTTCTCTCTCGGGCCGTCGCACGCGGCCCTGTTCCTGATCGTCGTGGGCAACACCCTCGCGCCCCTGTGTTCCTACGCGCTCCTCCGTCGCGCGGGCTTCCGCCCCGATCTGGGCCGGCTGTACGACGCCCTGGCGCTGATCTTCCTCGGCGCCTTCACCGGGACGCTGATCAGCGCGACGGCCGGCAGTGGGACGCTGGTCCTCACCGGCGCCCTGGCCACCGACCGGTTCTGGACGACATGGTGGGTCTGGTGGACCGGTGACGCGATGGGCGTCCTGGTGGTGACACCGGTCCTGCTCCTGCTCCGCGGGGCACGCCTGCCGCGGCAGGTGCCGCCGTCGCGCTGGGCGGAGGCGCTGCTGCTCCTCGCGGCCACCGCCTGTGTCGGAGTCATCGACACCAGCAGAACCCCCTTGCTCTTCCTCGGCTTCCCGCTGCTGATCTGGGCGGCCTTCCGCTTCCGGCTGGCCGGGGCAGCACCCTGTGCCCTGGCCGTGTCGACCTTCGCGATCATCGCCGCCAGACACGGCTCGGGACCGTTCGCCGGGCACGGTCTGCTCACCGACATGATCACCTTGCAGGCATACAACGGCTCCTCCGCGCTCACCGCCCTGCTCGTCGCCGCCGCCGTCAGCGAGCGGGACAGGTCCCAGAGGGAGATCGCCCGAGCCTGCGGCCATCTCGCCGAGCTGGTGTCGAAGCTCACCATCACCGGCAACCAGCCGGTCAGACCGCCCCAAGTCTCGGAAAGAGAACCTCGGCACTACCCCGGTTGATCGCGTCGAGCCGCTCCGGTCCGAAGCCGTCGTACCCGTCGAGCATCGAGTCGAAGAGGGTGCCGTGCTCCTCCGCGGCGAAGGGCGAGTCGCTGCCGTAGAGGATGTGGCCCGCAGCCGCGAAGGCGAGCAGGGAGGGCAGGGCGGAGGGGCTCGCGGACAGGGCGGTGTCGAAGTAGAAACGGCGCAGGTCGGCGAGGATGCCGTCGGGCGTGGTACCGGGGTTGAAGGGGGCGCCGAGGGTGAACCGCCAGGCGGCGTAGGGCAGGAATCCGCCCGCGTGGGAGAGGATCACCTTCATCCGGGTGTGCCGGCTCATCACGCCGTTGAGCGTCATGTGCAGCGCGGTGCGGGTCGTGTCGAAGGGGAAGTCGACCACGGGGCCGGGCAGGCCGTCGAGCATGGGCAGCGCCGAACCGGTGGGGTGGATGAACACCACGGCGCCGCGGGCGTCCAGCTCGGCCCAGAGCGGGGCGAACACCTTGTCGCCGAGGTAGCGGCCGTGGGCGTTGGACATCAGCACCACGCCGTCGGCGCGCAGCTCGTCCAGCGCGTAGGCGGCCTCGGCGAGCGCGCCGTCCACGTCGGGCAGGGGGAGGGAGGCGAAGAGTCCGAAGCGGTCGGGGCGGTCCTTGACCAGCTCCGCGCCGTACTCGTTGACACTCCGCGCCACCGCGCGGGCCTCCGCGTCGTCGCCGAAATGCGTGCCCGGCGCGCTGACCGAGAGCACGCCGGTGGCGATCGAGCGGCGGTCCATCATCGCGATCGCGCTCCGCGCGTCCCACGCGGGCGTGGGCCAGCCGGCGGCCGTGGCCCCATGCCGCTCCATCACCTCCCGGTAGGGCCCCGGGATGAAGTGCTGATGGACGTCGATGCGTCGAGAAACCGGCATTCCCCTCTTACCTCCCTAACATTTAGCGTGCTAACGATTGCTTTGCTAAAGTAGCACCCGTGAGCGACAGACGCAACAGCCTTCGCGACGCCGCCGACCCGGCGGCGGGCGCCGATCACCCCGCGGCACACGCCGATCACCGGGCAGCGCACGAAGACCGGACGCCGTCCGACGGCGACGTCGGCGCCGAGGCGATCTCCCAGGCGGCCGACGCGCTCTTCTTCGCGATGCGCCGGGCCCGTTCGACCGGCGCCGAGCAGCACGGCGGCCTCTCCCTGGCCCAGGTCGCCCTCCTGGAACCGCTGGCCAGAGAGGCGGACCTGCCGGTGGGCCGGCTGGCGAGCAGCGCCGACGTGAGCGTGCCGACCGCGACGCGGATGCTTCAGCAGCTGGAGACGAAGGGAATAGTCGTACGCCGCCGCTCCCCCGAGGACGAACGGCGCGTCCTGGTCAGCCTCACCGACGACGGCGCCGAGCGGCTCGCCCTGCTCCAGGGGCATCTGCGCGAGCGCCAGGCCCGCGCCTACGAGGCCTTCACCCCGGCCGAGCGCGCCCTGCTGGTCACGCTGCTGCACCGCCTCACGGACCTGGTCGCCGACACGGGCACCGGCTGACCCCTCCGGCCGGTTTGACCGGCCCCCCGCCCCGGTTACCCATGCCGCATGATCCCCACCGAGGTCGCCGAGACCCTGCCGGAACTCGTCCCGTTCCTCCACGCCGTACAGGCGCGTCGACCCGACGACGGCACCTGGTGCGAGGCGTGGACGGTACGGGACGTGTTGATCCACCAGTCGGGGAACGCCGAGGAACTGGCCCGCGTCCTCCAGGCGTTCCTCGCGGGCACGCCCGTGGAGACCCGCGGCTTCGACCGCGAGGCCCCGTACCGCCGCCTGTCCGACACCGACCTCTGGTCGGCGTTCCTGCGGAACTGCGCGCACCTGACGGACATCGCCGCGGCCGCCGCGCGGGACCTCTCACCGGACACGGAGATCGTCTGGACCGGCCGGACCGTGACGGCCCCCTTCTTCGCCGAACACATGCGCGAGGAGTTGATCCTGCACCGCTGGGACCTGACCGGCGACGACCGTACGGCGGTGCGAGCGCTCGACGAGCCGTGGATGACGGAACACAGCGTCGTCTCCGTCGGCCGCCCCCTCCTCGCCCGCGGCCGGTCCGCCCTGGCTCTCGCCCCGGACGAGCGGTTCGTCGCCCGCCTCCGCACCCCCGGCACGGACGACGTCGTGCTGACCGCCGACGCCACCACCGCCGGCATCCGCCTGGCCGCCCCCGAGGGCCCCGCCACGATCGAGAGCGACGCCGCCGCCCGACTGCTCCTCCTGTGGGGCCGCCGTCCCGCCGACCCCTCCCGCTGGCACAGCTCGGCGGGCCCGGAGACCCTGCGCAGGGCGCGGACCCTCCTCGGCGGCTACTGACCGGCCACGCCCAGGTGGTTCATGAACCAGTGGGTGTCGAAATAGCGGGCCAGCGTGTACGGATGGTGCGGGTCGACGAGGACGCGGCAGACGAACTCCGCCGTCCCGCAGTCGAAGGAGAGGTCCTCGCCGTCGAAGGACCGGACCACGACGGGCCAGCGGTCGGGGTCGTCGCCGTCGGTCCTCCAGCAGTACAGGTCCTCGTGCTCCGTGCTCGCCCAGATGAGCAGCCCGTCTTCCCTGAGATGCGTCCACGGCTCCGGGTTCAGATCCAGGAAGCCGTCGAAGGCGCCCTGGCCGAACATCTCGGCCATGCGCTTGTAGTCGCGCGGCAGCGTGATGCCCAGGCGCGACTCCGGCTCCGCCCAGTCCACGTCCGGCCGCCACGCGGGCTCCGTCCAGCCGGTGATCCGTACGAGTCGCCGCACCCAGTCGACGTCCTCGCCCGGAGCGACCGCCAGCGGTTCGGGCACCTTCCTGTGAGCGACCGCCAGCACCGGCCGCTCGGTCCCCTCGGCGTCTCGCGCCGTACCCGTGCCGACCCACTGATCCCCGTACGCCCACGCCCGTATCGTGACGGCCCGGCCCTCGAAGGGGACGAGGAGGGCCGCGCCCCTGGCCTCGTCCACCGTCGGATCGGTGAAGCCGTCGAGGACGAGGGTGCGCGGGGTGCCGTACCTGCCGCCGAGCAGGTCGGTCAGTTCCTGGGTGTCAAGGTCGGCGGGCAGGTACATGTGGCCGTCCTCCGGCCCGAGACGGGTCAGCAGGTCGTCGACGATCGCTTGCGTGAGCTCCATGGGGGACAGTGAAGCGCACCGTACTGACAACGCGGCGCGTCACTGCTCCGCGAGGAGCGCGGGCAGCTTGCGCATGTCGTGGAAGACGACGGTGTCCGGCCCTTCCAGGCGCTCGGCCGGCGTGAGTCCCCCGGCATAGCCGAACGCCCGCATCCCAGCGGCGCGCGCGGCCCGCACCCCGGGCTCGCTGTCCTCGACCACCACACAGGCCGCGGGGTCGACTCCCCTGCTCCGGGCGGCGTGCAGGAACAGGTCCGGCGCGGGCTTCCCGCGCGCGACCTCGGAGGCGCTGTAGATCCGCCCCGCGAAACGCTCGTACAGTCCGGTGCGCCCCAGGGTGTGCCGCATCTTGTCATGGGACCCGCTGGACGCCACGCACGTCGGCAGTGTGATCGCGTCCAGTGCCTCCACCAGCCCGTCCACGGGGGCGAGTTCGGCGTCGACCGCCTCCCTGTGCAACTGCTCGAACCGCTCCGCCCAGACCGCGGCGGTCGACGCGCCCAACCGGTCGGCGACCTGCTCGCGGATCGCGGCGTGCGAGCGGCCGATGAACCGGCCGACGACCTCGGCCTCGCTCAACGGCCAGCCCAATTCCGCGCCGAGGGCGACCTGGAGGCGAACGGCGATGCGCTCACTGTCGACCAGTACGCCGTCGCAGTCGAATATGACGAGCTCTGTCGGCTTGATCATCCCGGCAGCATAAGCGCTCGCCCGGCGTGCCGCCTCTCTCCCGAGAGGTGGTACGCCGGGCCTGGTGTCCAGCTGTCGTCCGACGCGTCACTCGTCCGAGGCCGGGTCCCTCCCCCGTGCGGATCTGACCTCGCGTTCCCCGTGTGCGGCGCCGTGTCGACCGCTGGTTCCCCGTATCGCGGTTCAGCAGGTATGGAGCGTGAGCGAGTCGGCCGAGACGCCCCCGGCGTCGTCCCGGTCCTCCTCTTCCAGTCGGTCCTCGACGCGATCCAGCAGCGCCTCCCAGCTCACCGGATCAATCTCTCCCGGCGGCTGCCGAGTCGGCGCCCTGCATGCCTCCGCCGCTTGGCGGAGTAGTTCGAATGTCTGGTACATCTCGCGTGCTTCCTCCCATGAGTGCGCGAGTGGACATGTCCTCCGGGTCGCTAGGACCCAACCTGGGCTCACGGGAGGCGACGTGCGGTCCCCTCCCGTGAGTCCGAGTAGCGGCACTAGCTCGTCATGTCGCCCAGTACCTCGTCGTAGATCGTTTCCTTGTAGGGCTCCAGGGACTTGCACACGTCCTTGAACCTGCGGCTCACCGTATGCCGGTCGATCCCGAGACGACGCGCGATCTCGGCCTGGCTGAGGCCCTCGACGATCGCGAGCCTGCCGACCGGGTACAGCCTGTCGGTCAGCTTCTCGGCGAGGAACCGGTCGATGGCCTTGAGGCGGACCTCCCGCGCGTGGTCGCCCTCGTCCGCCTCGACCGGCACCTCGGGGAACTCGTGCACCGGTGAGGAGAGATCGCGGTCCCTGCCGCGCACCGCGTCCGCGATGACGTCGCGCATCACCTTGCGCGCGAAGGCCCGTCCGCCGTCCCGCCGGTCCAGGACGAAGTCCGGCCTCGACCAGGCGCGCACCAGTTGCAGCACGCAGGTCTGCACGAGGTCCTCCAGCAGGTACTGCATGCGTGCCCGGCGCACCATGCCCTCCAGGAGCGGCTTCAGCCGCCGCAGCTCCTCCACCTGCTCGGCCGTCAGCCGTCGGCGGGGCTTGGGCTCCGGTGCGGGGCGGGCGCCGGGGACGGGGTCCGGCGGGGTACTCGGTGGGTCGTTCGGCTCCGTCGGCCCTCGAACATCGGGGGCGTTGCGCATGGGGACCAGTCCTTCCCGTCATTCGGCTAACTCGTCACTGGCCGGCGGCGGTTCACCGCTCATCCATCCATGCCGTGGCGCGAACCGCGTACGGTGCGTTCCGGGCCCGGGATTTTCGCGGAGGCGGCACTCAACCCAGCACCTGGAGAACGAAGACCGCGACTCCGACGCCCACGAGAAGGGCGACTCCGAGCGGCGGGTCGAGGAAGGCCACATAGGTGACCAGACCCGCGATCAGCAGGATCAGCAGGGCGCGTTGAAGCTTGTGGACAGGATCCATTCGGGCTGCTCCAGGGGATCACGGCGCCGGACCGGGTGGCCGGCGGCGCCGGTGCGACCGGCGTACGACGGTTTCACCGGAGCAGGCCGTACGGACGAACCTCCGTGGGAGCAAGGGGTTTTGGTGACCATAGTCACCTCGTCGACCGCGTCTGGCGCACCCCTCCTCCAGAGAAGGAAACGGGAAACAGCATCGATCGCCTTGTCCGTCCCCGAGCGGTTGCCGCACGCTTTCGTGCAGCGCCGAACCGGCCCCGGACGGAGTGGCTTTGGAGGATTCCGTGACACACCCGTCCCCCGGGTTCGGTGAGGAACTGAGGAAGCGCCGGCTCGCCGCCGGACTGAGCCTGACGGTCCTGTCCAGCGAAGTGCACTACAGCAAGGCGCAGTTGAGCAAGGTCGAGCGGGGCATCAAAGCGCCCAGTCACGACCTCGCCCGGCTGTGCGACGCCGCGCTCGGTGCCGACGGAGAGCTGATCGCCCTCGTCCCGAAGGGCACCCCCGAAACACCCGCCGAGCCCGAGCCGGGCCAGGTCGAAGAGGAGGACTGGATCATGGAGTTGTCACCGGACGGTCCCAACCGGTTCCACCCCGTGGGGCGACGCCGGGTGATGGGCGCCGGTGTCGCCTCCCTGATGACCTGGCGCCCGGACGGTACGGGCCCGGCGACCCCGGCCGCGGGCGCGGGCATGCTGGAGGCGTCCCGCTCGCTGTTCACGCACTACCGAAGGCTCGGCCAGTCCGTGGCGCCCGGACTCCTCCTGCCCGTGCTGATCGCCCAGACGCACACACTGCGGGAACTGTCCGCCCAGTCCGACGCCGCCAACCGTCGCCGGCTCCTCGCCCTGGGCTCCCGGTACGCCGAATACGTCGGCTGGCTGGTGCAGGAGACCGGGGACGAGAAGGCGGCCCTGTGGTGGACACGGCGCGCGGTCGATCTCGCGGCCGCCGGCGGTGACCGGGCGCTGGCCGGGTACGCGCTGGTCCGCAGGGCGCTGGTCACGCTGTACCGCGACGACGCCGCGGAGACCGTCGCCCTGGCCCGCCGCGCCCAGAGCGGCTCGCTGCCGCCCAGGATCCGCGGGCTCGCCGCACAACGCGAGGCCCAGGGACACGCGTTGGCGGGAGACCGCACCGCCTGCCTGCACGCCCTGGACCGGGCCCGCGACCTGCTCGCCCGGCACGAGGGCGATGCCGACGAGCCGGTCATCGGCACCATGCACCTGCCCGACTCCGTCGCCATGGTCACCGGCTGGTGCCTGGTCGACCTCGGCCGGCCGAAGGAGGCGGGCGAGGTGCTCGACCGGCAACTCGCCCTGGTCGGCCCGGACGCGGTGCGCACCCGGGTGCGGTACGGGGTGCGGCGCGCGCTCGCCTACGCCTCCGCCGGAGAGATCGACCACGCCTGTGCGCTGACCGAGCCGCTGCTCGACGGCGTGGCGGCGGTGCGCTCGGCGACCGTCATCACCGACCTGCGACGCCTCGCCCGCGTGCTCGCCCGGCACGCGGACCACCCTGCCGTACGCCGACTGGGCCCGCGACTCGGCACGTTGTCGCGCCTGTCCACTTCCTGAAGGAGACGTCACCATGCACGAGGTTTTCATCAACTACCGCACCGGGGACGGGGACAAGACCGCCGCACTGATCGACGAGGAGCTGAAGCGCCGCTTCGGCCGTGACCGCGTCTTCCGCGCGTCGAGGTCCATCACCCCCGGCGAGGCCTTCCCCGACAGGCTGCTCACCACGGTGCGCCGCGCCTCCCTCCTCCTGGCCGTCGTGGGCCCGGACTGGACGAACTTCCGGACCCGGCTGAACGACCCGGAGGACTGGGTGCGCAAGGAGATCGAGGAGGCGTTCACCTGCGAGGTCCCCGTCGTGCCCATCCTGGACGGCCGCAGGACCGCCCGGCTGGACAAGGCCGCCCTGCCGGACGCGCTGTCCCGGCTCGCCGACCTCCAGTCCGTCCCGTTCGACACCCAGGACGCCGAGACCGGCCTGCGGCGCATCGGCGACCTCGTGGCCGACCTGGTCCCCGGCCTGACCGATCTGACCAGGGCCGAAGAGAACGCGTCACAGGGCTCCGTCACCAACTCGATCGACGACATGAGCGGAACCGCCGTGCAGAGCCGCGACTTCACCGGAGACGTCGGCGGCACCGTCATCAAGGACGCCCACGGTCCCGTGCACACGGGAGGCGGCAGCATCTACCAGAACTCCCGGCACGTCTCGGGCGGCCGGCACTTCTCCGGCAACGGGATGACGTACTTCGAGGGCGACAACCACGGCGGCATCCAGCACCGTTACGACGCTCCCGAACGGGGCGAGGACGACGGCCGGTGAGTCCGTTCGGCAGTACCCGCATCGACAGCGCGAACGCCTTCACGCACACGGGCGGCGGCGACTTCCACGTGCACCTGGGCACCGAGTCGCAGAACCCGCACGGACCTGCCTTCCGCAAGGTCGCGGACGACCAGCTCGTCTGGTTGCGAAGGATGCTGGTCGCCCCGGCCAACATGGGCGAGGCCCGCGCCACGCTCGCCGACACCGGCACCGTCATTCTCGACGGCGCCCCGGGCAGCGGCCGTAGCTCGACCGCCAAGGTGCTCCTGCACGAGTACCACCGGGAAAGCGGCGTCTACAGCGAGCTGGCAGCCGGCGACGACGAGCAACTCCCGCTGCACGACCCGGGCTTGGTCGGAGCCGGCGACCGTCTGCTGCTCGACCTGTCCGACGCCGCCCGGTGGTCCGCCGCGCGGGCCGGCCTGTCCACCCTCCGCAAGTCCGTCCACGAGAAGAACGCGCGTCTCGTGGTCGTCATGCCGCACCGCGACACCCTCGACCCCGATCTCCAGCGCTTCCGGGTCGAGATCCGGCGGCCCCCGGGCCGTCAGGTGCTCAGACGGCACCTGCGCATGCACGGGCTGCCGTACGAGCAGTACATGCAACAACTCGACCAGGAAACCGAGGAGTTCGTCGCCGAGCGGCCGATGCGGGAGATCGCGGACCTCGCCGACCTGGTGCGCCGGGCCCGTGCGTCCGCTCGGCCCGGCGACGGGTTGGCGCAGTGGTGTGCGACCGCGAGGGGCGCGCGGAACGACCGGCGCAAGGAGGTCGCGGAGCTCGTGAGACGGCTGCCCGAAGCATCCCAGCGCGCGCTTCTGGTGACCGTCGCCCTGCTGCACGACGCGCACGCCGACGTCGTGCACCGCGCGGCGGCACTCCTGCTGGAGGCCCTCGGGCCCGGCTCGGAAGAGATCCCGCTGCTCCAGCACAAGGACCTCGCCGAGCGGCTCAAGGAGATCGGGGCCGGCGCGGACGCGGACGGATTCGTGCGGTTCACCGAACTGGACTACGACTCCGCCGTCCGCGCCCACTTCTGGGACCACATGCCCGACCTGCGCCCCCACCTCGGAGCGTGGGCGGCGGACGTCGTGGAACTCGACGATCCGCACCTGACCCCGGCCGTCCGTGATGATCTGGTGGCGCGGCTGGCCGGTCAGTACCTGCGCACCGGGCGCCCGGAGGGGCTCGCGTCGCTCGCCGAGAAGTGGAGCGCCGAGTCGGCGGTCCAGGTGCGTCTGGAGGCCGCGGTGCGGGCGCTGACCCGCGGGCTCGACGACCCGGCGCACGGCGGGTCTTTCCGGAAGCGGATCTACCAGTGGTGCGCCCACCACCGTCTCACGGCAGAGTTCGCCCAGGTGCTCGTCCAGGTGTGCGCGGACGTCCTCGCGTCCAACCACCCGGACATGGCCCTGTACCGGCTGTACCACCTGGCCCGGCGCGAACGCGGAACCACCCGTGCCCGGGACGCGCTGCGCGCGCTGGTGGCGAGGAGCGGCCGGCTCTACCGCACACTGCTCGACCGCCTCATCAGGCACGGCGGCCCCACACCCTCCGACCTCACCATCTTCCTGCACGTCAGCGACCCGGAGCTGCTGACGGACGCCACCCGTACGGCGCGCGCGCTGGTGGAGGAGGCGGGTGTGCGACGCTGCCTGACCGCCTGCTGGTGCGCCGTACTCGCCGAGTTGCCCCGGACGGCATGGCAGCGGCAGGCGGTGGCCTGGCTGCACCGGGCCACCGAAGACGCGGACCACGTCGGCGAGTCGCTGCTCGATCTACTCGTCGGCGCGGCGGAGCAAGGCCGGGAGCGGCGCGGTGAGATGTTCGCCGCGCTGTACGCGGCCGCCCGCGCCGCCGAGCGTACGGCTCCGGGGGGACCCGTGCGTGCCGCCGGGACGACCGGACTGCTGCTGCACAAGATCGGTGTGGCCCAGGGCCTCCGCCCGGCCGGCCCGCCACCGTCATCGACCAGGGGGACACGACCGTGACGACCGCGCGCAAGACGACGACCGTCTTCCTCACCATTCTGTGCGCCTTGCTGCTGGCCATCGTCGGCCTGACCGAGCGGTGGCCCGCCTGGGCGTGGGCCACGCTGGCGGTTCTGCTCGTCGTCCTGCCGGCCGCCGCCATGAGGATCGCCGCCGCGCGCCGCGGGCCGGTGCCCGTCGTATTCGAGGAGCAGCTCACGGCACCGCCCGTCGAGCGCACGGACTGCCAGGTGAGCCAGGTGGCGCTGCCCAGTCTTCGGGAGGACTACGACTTCGTCTTCTCGGCGACCGTACGGTGGTACCTGGTCGAATCGCCGGGCAGCGCCCCCGTCCTCAACCCCTCGGGGCTCGCCGCGGAAACGGTCCTGAACCGCGCCCGCGCCCTCACCGAGAAGCGCGAGCCGGGCCAGGCCTCGCTCGTCCAACACGAACTGGGCGGCCTCCTCAGCCGGATGTTCCCCGACCCCACGGGACAACTCCAGGCCATGGCCGAGAACATCAGTCTCACCCTGCTCCCCCAGGACCAGGAACGCCTGGACCGGCTCGCCAAGGTCCGCAAGGACAAGGCGGTCTGGGAACACCAGCGCACGTACGAGCAGAGCAGACGTCAGTATCTGGGCGAGGACGTGCTCAAGGACACGGGCAGCGCCGTGGTCTGGTGGCTCGCCAAGAACGACGAACACGTGGAGAAGACGGTCGCCGATCTCGGCCTGCTCGCCCAACTCACCTCGGCGGCCAACGACTCGGACATCCCCGCGCGTCTCCAGGATCTCCTGTCACCGCCCCGCCCCGACGAACCGATCACCACGGAACACTCAGAGGAACCCACGCGGCAGCGGTCGGCGGCGGATCACGTCTCGGACCTCTTCGACGCCATGGGCTTCACGGACGGAGACCCCCGACGAGAGATGCTGGCCGCCCAGTTCGCCCACATCCTCAAAGAACAGAACCGCTACGAGACGGCCGAGGAACTGCTGCGCCGCTTCGCCCCTCCGGGGGGTGACGCCGATTAGGACGGGCCGGAGGCGTGCCACCGGCTGCGCCGAGGAACCAGGGTCACATCTCTTGTAGCCGCAGTCGCTCCCTCAGGCCCCGTGAGTCGTCCTTGGAGTCCTTCACGCTGCTGCGCCAGGCCGCCCATGCGCTCGACAGCGCCCAGAGCGACGGAAGATACTCGTAACCGTCCACAGAGTGTGTCCGTACGCCGACTGAACGTACAGGCCGCTCCTCGCCCGGCCGGGATGGTGCATGAGGTCTCGTTTACAGGTGGTGCTGCAGATCCTGCTGGCGCTGGTCGCCTGCCTGCTCGGCATCGCCACCAACTACGCCACCAGTACGAACCGCGGGCCCTGGGTGCTGGAGGTCATCCGGCGGGGGTCCGTTCCGGCCATCGGGTTGCTGATCGTCGCGATGGTGGTCGGGCAGGTGGTCGTGTACCGGCTGGAGAACCCGGCGCCCGAGCAGACGGAGTGGCCACGGGACCGGGTCCCTTATCCGGGTCTCGACGCCTACGGCGAGGACGAGTCGGCCGTCTACTTCGGCCGGGAGGCCCAGGCGGCCGAGCTGACGCGTCGGCTGAACACCGCCGCTCCTGGCCCCGCCGACCGGTTCGTGCTGCTGACGGGCGCGTCCGGCAGTGGCAAGTCCTCGCTCGTCCGCGCCGGCGTGCTGCCCCGGCTGCGCAAGCGCCGGTGGACGATCCTGCCACCCTTCTCCCCGGGCGCGAACCCGCTGCACGCCTTGGCGACAGCTCTGTCCGCTGCGGGCGAGGGCGGCGACACGGCCGACGCGATACTGCGACGACTCAGGCGCGGACCAGGGGAGTTGGCCGCCGAGCTCTCACGTCTGCGCAGCCCGCACCGGCGGATCCTGATCGTCATCGATCAGTTCGAGGAACTCGTCACCCTGGCGAGCGAGCGAGAACGGGACCAGTTCCTCGACGCCGTGCGCGCATGCCTCCGGCACTGGTCTTCGGTCCGGGTGTTGGCCACGTGTCGTGTGGACCTGCTGGGCCGGCTGCTCGGGACCGGCCACGCGCCCATGTTCCAACATCCCGTGGCCATCGGGACATTGAGTCGCGCACAGCTGGTGCGCGTCGTGGAACGGCCCGGCGCTCTGGTGGGGATGTCCTTCGCCCCCGGTCTGGTGGAGACCATCGTGGACGACACCGGAACCGATGACGCGCTGCCTCTTCTCGCCTATCTGCTCCAGGAGTTGTACTTCGTCTGTGGTCCTGGAAACACGGTGACGGAGGAGTCGTACCACCGACTCGGCGGAGTGGCTGGGGCGCTCGCCCGGCAGGCGGACAACACGGTGGCGGCGCTCGACAGCCCCGACGGCGTCGACTTCGTCCTGCGGGTGCTGCTCAGGTTCGTGACGCTGGAGGAGCGGGACCTCGCCCGCCGACCGGTCTCGCTGACCGAACTCAGTGATCGGGAACGGTATGTGGTGGACGCGTTCATCGATGCGCGTCTCATCCGGTCCGACGCCACGGCTTCGGGAGCGGCCGGCGAGGCGTACGCCGAGGTCACGCACGAGGCGCTGTTCCGGCAGTGGGCGCCGCTGCGGCAGGAAGCGGAGGCCAGAGCGGAACGGCTGCGGGAGCGGGCCGAATTGGAGCGGTGGGCTGCCGACTGGGAGCACTCCGGGCGCAGCGCGGACTACCTTCTCACCGGGGAACGGCTCGCCGTGGCCCAGCGTTGGCTGGACGCGTTGGAGGAGGCCGGACAGGCGTCGACGCCCGCCCGTGCGCTCGTGGACGCCTCGCAGCGCCGTGACCTGGCTTTCCTGAGCCGGGTCTCGGACAGCATCGGCCGCCAGGTCATCACCGGCGCGGAGGCAGAGCCGGAGCGGGCGCTG
Organism: Streptomyces hygroscopicus subsp. hygroscopicus; assembly: GCF_030269125.1. Classification (GTDB taxonomy): domain Bacteria; phylum Actinomycetota; class Actinomycetes; order Streptomycetales; family Streptomycetaceae; genus Streptomyces; species Streptomyces hygroscopicus_C. Next base: position 956,965 of record NZ_BSSM01000001.1, read on the forward strand.
CTGCTGTCCCTCGCCGCGCTCGGCGAGTGCGCGCCCACACCGGCCGCGCGACGCGGACTGCTTACCGCCCTGGCCGTGAGCCACGCCCGGCTCCGTCTGGAGGGACACTCGGACACGGTCCGGGACATCGCGTGGTCGGCGGACGCCCGGCTGTTGGCCACCGCGTCCCGGGACGGGACCGCTCGCGTCTACGATGCCGAGTCGGGGCGGCAGTTGCGCGTGCTGCCGTGCGACGACGCCATGGTCGAATCAGTGTCCTTCTCACCGGACGCGACCATGCTCGCCACCGCCGGACGCGACCAGGTCGTACGCGTCTGGGACGTGCGGTCCGGCGCGCCGGTCCGCCGTCTCACCGGTGCCGGGGACATCGGGCGGCAGGTGGCCTGGTCGCCCGACGGGTCCCGGATCGCCGCCTCCTTCAGGGACCAGGTCGTCCGTGTGTGGGACGCCGAGGGCGGCGAGCTCGTACAAGAACTGCACGGCCACACCGGTGATGTGTGGGGCGTGGCATGGGCCCCGGACGGCTCGCGTCTGGCCACCGCGTCGCATGACCGCACGGCCGTCATCTGGACGACGGAAACGGGCCTGGCCACGACGATCCTGACCGGGCACACAGAGTTCGTGGAAGGCATCGCGTGGTCGCCGGACGGCCGGTGCGTGGCCACCGGGTCGGGCGACCACACCGCGCGCGTCTGGGACGCCGGCACCGGGGTACAACTGCTCCTGCTGCGCGGCCACGCGGACTACGTGTGGAACCCGTCCTTCTCCCCCGACGGACGGCTGCTGGCGACCCCGTCGTCCGACCGCACCGTCCAAGTGGTCCGCGTGGACGACGCCAAGGTGGTGACCGTGCTGCGCGGCCACACCGACACGGTGTGGACGGTCGTATGGTCGCCGTCGGGCACCCAGTTGGCCACCGCCTCGACCGACGGCACCGGCCGGGTATGGGACCTCCAGCCTCGGGGCGGCGAGTCCGTGCGGCTACAGGGGCATGACGGCCCGGTGAACCAGGCCGTCTGGTCCGCCGACGGGACCAGACTGGCCACAGTCTCCGACGACGGCACCGCCCGGATCTGGAGCGCCGAGACCGGGGACGTCGTCCAGCCGTTGGCGTCGCTCGGCGCCCGCGGGTGGAGCGTGGCGTGGGCACCGTACGGCGACCGGCTCGCCCTCGGTACGGCGGATGGCGTCCTGCGTGTCGTGGAATCCGCCGGCGGCACGGTCTTCGAGCTGCGCGGCGAGCCGGTCGAGGGCTGCTCGTGGTCCCCGGACAGCCGCCGCATCGCGACCGGCAGCCATGACGGCACGGTCCGCATCCTCTCCGCCGTCGACGGCACCGAACTGCGCAAGCTGACCGGCCACCAGGACTGGGTGGGCCGAGTCGCCTGGTCCCCGAGCGGTCGCGGCCTGGCCAGTTGCTCCGACGACCGCACCTGCCGCCTGTGGGACACCTCCGACGGCAGCCAGCTGACCGTGCTCCGCGGCCATGGCAACTACGTCGAGGACGCCGCCTGGTCACCCGACGAGACCCGGGTGGCGACGGCGTCCGGCGACTGGACGGCCGCGGTGTGGGACGTGGCGACGGGCCGCCGTATCGACGTCCTGAAGGGACACGAGGGCCGAGTGCGTGCCATCGCCTGGTCCCCCGACGGCAGCCGCATCGCGACGGGCTCGGACGACCGGACGGTACGGCTCTGGTCGGCGACCACCTTCGCGGAACTCGCCGTCATCGGCGTCCATCGCGACAAGGTCACCTCGGTCGCCTGGTCCCCCGACGGGACCCGTCTGCTCACCGCCTCCACCGACCGCACCGCCCGCGTCTGGCCTGCCGACCCGGACTACGACCGGCTGGAGGCGCGGGCGCGTGGCCGCGTCTTCCGCACGCTGGACGCGGAGGAACGGCGACAGCATCTGCTGCCGCCGGGTCCCGGGTGCTGAATCAGTAACGTTCCTCGACCGTACGGTCGTCGGTGCTCAGGAGGTAGTCGTCCGGATCGAGCCCCATCGCCTTGCGCTGCGGGGACGCCCAGTACATCGCGTTGCGCTCCGCGAACGTCTCCGGGCCCTCGTAGGAGATCAGCCAGACGAACTGGTTCCGCTCCCGGTCCACCCACGCCCCACCGATCTCGAACCCCAACTCCAGTCGCAGCGGCACGATGTCGCGGCGCCATCGCTCGACCCACTCGTCGAGCAAACCGTCTCGGGCGGTATAGGTGCGCAGTTGGGTGGTCCTTGGCATCGGGGGCACTTCCCTGTCGAGTCGGCGTGCTGTCCGGGTTGACCGGTACGACCGTACGCCAGTGTTCACCGTGGCGCGGGCATGGCGGGCCGGATGAGTAGGCTGCGGTGCCGTTCTGTCAGATCTGACATGCACCCTTCGAAAGGTCGCAGTTGAGCACGCCACCGTCGTATCCCGGCCCTCGGCAGATGCCGGGGCCGTACCAGCAGGGGCCAGGGCCGTACCAGCAGGCGCCCGGCCCCTACGCGCAGGCTCCGGGGGCGTACGCGTCCGCGCCGGGGCGGTATGCGCAGCAGCAGGGGCCGACCGCGCCCGCGGCACCGCACGCCGGACCGTACGAGCACGCGCCCACGCCCGGCCCGTACCAGCACGCACCCGCGCCCGGCCCGTATCAGGCACCCATGCCCGGCCCGTACCAGCAGGCACCCACCCCCGACCCGTACCAGCAGGCGCAGCCGTACAGCGGTCCGATGGAGGGGTGTCAGATATGCGGGGCGGTGCCCGCGGCGCCCGTCACGGTGCGGGGGCATCAGGGCATGATCGTGGTCATGCGTTCCCTGCGCCGCAAGGGGACGATGTGCCGTACCTGTGGGCTGGCCACCTTCCGGGAGATGCAGGCCGACACCATGGTGCAGGGGTGGTGGGGGCCGATGTCGGTGGTCATCACGCCCATCACGCTGCTGATCAACCTCGCCGCCCTGTCCACCATCCGCCGTATCCCGGAGCCGGTAGCGGCCGGGCACCGGCCTCCGTTGAACCCCGGTAAGTCGGTGTTCGCGCGCCCGCGGGGAATCCTGGGGCTGGTCCCGCTGTGCCTGGTGCTCGCGGTGGTGCTGCTCACCGTCATCGGCATGGCGGCCGGGTCGGGCGAGGGCGACGGAGCGGCGCCGGCCGTGAAGGTCGGGGCGTGTGCCGGCGCCCCGTCGTGCGTGGACCCGTGGAGCAGTTAGTCCAAGGGGTCGAGGCCCTGGCCGGGACCCGCGGGACGGCCCCGGCCACGGCCTCGCCTGGTGGGCCGTTACGCCCGTCGTCGCCTCGGAGGGGTCAGAAGTCGTCCGCCCCGTTGCGGAGTTCGGGGGTCCAGTAGCCGGTGAGGGCCTTCGCCGGGTCGACGGCGATGCCGTCGCTGCCGGGGGCGCTGACGGCGATGACCGTCGGGTCGCCCTCAAGCATGACCGAGAACGCCGTCACGGGCTCGTTGTCCTCGTCGCGGCCGCCGTCGGACAGCTTGACCAGGGCATAGGCCGGGCCGCCCGACGCGAGCACGACCGGTGCGGCCGGCTTGCTCTTGGCGACGGCCGGCACGTCCTGCTTGTGGCTCTCCAGGAACTGGATGTGCGGGAAGCTCGTCAGCCGGCAGGAGTGGCGGGAGATGTTCTTCGCCGTGAGGACGATGTGGGTGTAGGGGGCACCGCCCTGCGTGGCGGCGGTGATGTGGACGTCCCGCGCGGCGCAGACGGGGGTGGAGGCGGACGCCTGCTCGCCGGTCGAGCCGGTCGAGCCCGCCGTACCGGACGAGCCGGACGAGCCGGACGTCCCCGTGGAGCCGCCGGTGCCGGTGGAGCCCGTCGAGGCCGTAGCGCCCGTGGTGCCGTTCGAACCGGTCGTGCCCTTGCCGCTGCCGTCGCCGCTCGGCGACTGCACCGTCACCGACGTCCCCTGCGCGGGCGAGGACTTGGTGTCCCCGTCGCCCTGGCAGGCGGTCAGGGACAGGACGAGGGCCGTGCCCGCGGCGGCGAGCAGGGCGGAGCGGTGAAGCGTGTTCATGGAGATTTCCCCCGTGAGTGGTTCGGGGCCGCGGCTCGGTGGCCTCGGCCGAAGTCGTACTGCTGGTGTCGCACGGTTCTCGATCGCCCTCGCCCGGCCGTTAGTCGGACGGCAGGACGCGGGCGGAAGCGGACGGCAGGGGCACGCGAACTCGCCGAACCCGGCACCGCGGAGTCCGCCAACTCGGTGTTCTGCGCCCTGCCTTGAGTTCACCACCTGCGGGTTCCGCGTCCCAGGTGGTTCTCCCGGCAGAAGTGTCGTCGGCCATACTTCTGCCGGGGGCTCGCATCCGTACGAGCCGGACGATCGGGGACGTCGACGGTGCGTGGTGACACGCCTCTCACGGGGGACTTCGGGCAGCGACTGCGCCGGCTGCGGGCCCGCGCCGGGCTGAGCCAGGAGTCGCTCGCACACACGTCCGGGGTGAGTGTCAGGGCCCTGGCCGACATGGAGCGCGGGCGCACCCGGGGGCCACAACGCCGTACGGTCCAGGTGCTGGCCGAGGCGCTGGGCCTGGACGACGAGGAGGCGGCGGCCCTGGAGAAGTCCGCCGCGCTGGGCCGCCCGCGTCCCCGTGCGGCCACCGACCCGGTCACCCCCGGCACCCTGGCCCTGCCGCGCGACATCCAGGACTTCACCGCCCGCGGCCCGGCCCTCGCCCGGCTGCTGGAGCTGGCCCGGGACACCGGTCCGGACCGGCCGGCGGTCGCGGTCGTCGCCGGTCAACCCGGTCTGGGCAAGACCGCGTTCGCCGTGCACGCCGCGCACCACCTCGCCCCGCACTTCCCGGACGGGCAGTTCGCCCTGGACCTGCACGGCATGGATCCGGAGCCGACCGCACCCCGGGACGCGCTGGCCCGGCTGCTGGGCGCGATGGGGATCGCCGACGCCGCGATACCGGCCGGCACCGACGACCGCGCGGGCCTGTGGCGGTCCCTGGTCGGCGACCGGCGCGTGCTCCTGCTCCTGGACAACGCCGTCGACGAGTCCCAGGTCGGCCCGTTGCTGCCGGGTACCGGCGGGTCGCTGACCATCGTCACCAGCCGCCACTCCCTCGCGGGTCTGGAGTCCGTCCACCGCAGCGACCTGGCCCTGCTGCGGCGCGAGGAGGCGGTGGAACTCCTGACCCGCATCATCGGCCCGGACCGGGTCCGGGCCGAGGCGCAGGCCGCGCGCGATCTCGCCGACCTGTGCGGACATCTGCCGCTGGCCGTCCGGATCGCCGGGCAACGGCTCCTCAGCCGCCCGCACGAACGCCTGAGCAAGCTCGTCGCCCGCCTCGCCGCCGAGGGCCGACGACTGGACGGACTCCAGGCCGGAAGCCTGCGGGTGCGCGCCGCCTTCGCCCTCTCGTACCGTCAACTGCCTTCGCACACACGGACGTTCCTGCGCCGGGCGTCGCTGGCCGCCGGAGCGGACTTCAGCCCGGAGACCGGCGCGCTCCTGGCCGGCCTGTCCTACGACGAGGCGGTCGCTTGCGCCGAGGAACTGACCGACGCCGGGCTGCTGCAGAGCGACGCCACCGCCGAGCGCTACCGCTTCCACGACCTGCTCAAGCTCTACGCGGCCGAACAGGTCGCCGCCGAGGACGGTCCCGAGATCCGCGACGCCGCCCTCGACCGGACCGCGCGCTGGATGCTGCGCCGGGCCACGGCCGCGGCGCTGCACTTCGACGTCGAGCACGACGGGACCGCCCTCGGCGAGACCGACGGCGACCCGGACCCGGACGGAGCGCCCACCGGACGGGAGGAGGCGCGGGCCTGGCTGGAGGCCGAACGGGCCCAGTGGCTCGCCGCGCTGCGCCGGGCCCACAGCACCGGCCGGCACCGGCAGGTCGTGGACACGGCGCAGGCGATGCACTGGTTCTCCGATCTCAACCAGCACTGGGAAGAGTGGGTCGAGGTGTTCCAGCGCTCCTCGGACTCCGCCCGTGTGCTGGGCAGCAGCCGGGACGAGGCGGTCCACCTCAACTACCTCGCCTGGGCCTACAACATGTGCCTCCACGACCCCCACACCGCGCTGTCGACCGCCGACGCCGCGCTCGTGGCGGCCCGCGACTGCGGCGACGGCCTCCAGGAAGGCTGGGCACTCGGGTACGGCGCGGGCGCGCTGCACCGGCAGGGCCGGACGGAGGAGGCGCACGCGCGGCTGCGCGAGGCGGCCGGCTGCCTGGCCTCGCAGGACTCCCCGCAGGCCCGGCTGGGCGAGCTGACGATCCTCAACTCCCTCGGCACGCTGCTCCGCCAGGCCGGGCGGGCGGCGGAGGCCCTGGAGACCCACCGCCGCAGCGAGCGGATCTGCCGCGTGGGAATCCCGGGCCGTACCGACGAGTTGATCGCGCTGTACCGCGCCGTCGCCCGACAGCAGATCGGCAACGACCTCGCGGCCCTGGAGCGCTGGTCCGAGGCCGAACCACCCCTCCGCCAGGCCCTCGCCGCCTTCGAGGCCGCCCACATGCCGGCCTGGGCCGGCCCGGCCCGCCTCGACCTGGGCCACGTCCTCAGCGCCATGGCCCACCCGGAGGCCCGTGCGACGCTGCTCACCGCCCGCGACGACCTCACCGAGCTGCGAAGCCCGCGCCAGGCCGAGGCCACGGCCGCCCTCACGGCCCTCGACGAGGCGGGCGCCGCCAGGTGAGCGACGGCGTGGGGCCGAGGCTCTGGCCACTGGTGACCCCGCCGGTCCACCGGTGACCCCGCCGGTGACGAGCAGCCCCCGTCCGCGTTTCAGCGGGCGCGGAGCTGCCGCCCGCAGCGGGGTGCCGCACGGACCCGGCCCTGCGGCCGTTCAGGCCCGGATCGCGCGTGATCAGTCCCTCCCCTCCGGCGCCCTGCTCCTCGGCGGCCGGCACGTCGGGACACCCGCGACGAGCCTCACGCACCGCACACGGCACACCACCACGCGGCGGTCGGCCGGTTGGTACGGCGGCCGTGACGACGCGTGGCCCCGGAGGGTGCCGACGGTGGCCGTGGGGAGACCGGACTCGGCCGAGCCGTCGGCCGGTCCGGCTCTGACCGGTGCGGGCAGCGGGCGCCGGGCGAGGCGCTGAGGCCGTGCCGTCCGGGAGCCGGTCACACGGCGGCGGAGAGCCCGGCTGCCTCCAGGTGCGCGGTGCGGTGCAGGCCCCTGCGGTCGTAGAGGTGGGTCAGGCCCAGTCCGAGGAGCAGCGAGATCACGAGCCCCGCGGCCGTCATCGCCCAGCCACGGGCGAGCCCGGCGTCGAGCTGGGCGTCGAAGTAGAGGATCGACCGGATCCCGTCGAGGACCTGGCGGAACGGTTCGAACCTGGCGAGGAAGTCGTAGGAGGACGGCACCGCCTGCAACGGGATGGTCGCACCCGCCGACGGGATCGCGAGGCCGATCAGCACCAGCATCGAGACGAGCGGGCCGGGGGTGCCCAGGACCGCCAGCAGTGCGAGCGCCGTACAGCCCATGGCCATCGTCGCGCAGGCACCGAAGATCCAGAGCAGCAGCAGGTGTCCGGCGTCGATGCCGACGATCTCGACGGCGGCGACCACCGTCAGGGCCGAGGTGAGCAGGGAGACTCCGGCCATGAGCGCGCAGCCGACGAGGAAGTGGCGGCTGCGGCTCAGGTGCCGGACGGGCTCGGCGGTGCGGAAGGGGCCGAGGTCCTTGGCGGCGTAGCCGAGGGCGGTGTCGATCTGCATGTGGATCACGTTGGCGCCGAGCATGCCCGCGAGGACCAGCACCAGGGTGTAGAAGAAGGACGTCAGACCGAATCCGCTGTGGTCGCCCAGGTGGTGCCCTTGGGCCACGACGACACCGACCGGATCCGCGATCAGCAGCCGTTCCGGAGCGCTCGGCGCGGCGACGCGCTTGCCCGCCGCCTTCGCCTTCGCGGCCTTCTGGGTCATCTGCCGCCCCAGCTCCTTGCCCAGGGCGACCGAGACGTTGTGGGCGACCTCACGGTTGACCTGTTCGGCCATGTTCGAACCGAAGCCGCCGGCCGCGGGGTTGGTGAGTACGTCCAGCGTCGGCCGTGCCGGGAGGGACTTGCCGTGGCTCGCGAGTCCGAGGACGGAGGCGGAGAAGTTCTCGGGGACGACCAGCGCCCCGAACGCCTTGTCCTGATCCATGAGTCGCTTCGCCCCGGCACGGTCCACCTGTTTCCAGGCGACCTTGCCCTTGAGCTGTGCGGCCCCGGTCACCTGCGCGGTGATCCGCGCGCCCAGGTTCACCCGCTTGCCCGAGTGGACGGCTCCCTGGTCGTCGTTGACGACGGCGATCGGCAGATCGTGCATCGCCCCGGTCGGGTTGCTGTTCGCGCCCAGGTAGAGCAGCGACAGCAGGAAGGACAGCAAGCCGACAGCGGCTGTGGAGACGATCCACAGCCGGCGCCCCCGGATCAGGTGCCGTGCGCGCATGCGCGCGTGCGTGGGTGAGGTGGGCATGCGTTTCTCCTCTGTGTGCGCGGTCTCCCGGTGCTCGCCGGCACGGCGGCAAGCTGGAAACTCGTACTTTCCAAGAGTAGAAAGTAACACTTTCCAAGTTGGCCCCTGTCCGCCGGGCACCTGGGACACTGGCAACAACAGAGGACGAGGGAGCACATGAAAATCTCGGAACTGAGCCGCCGATCCGAGACTCCGGTGGGAAGGATCAAGTACTACCTGCGCGAGGGCCTGCTGCCCCCTGGACGCTCGATGGGCGTCACGATCGCCGAGTACGGCGACGAGCACGTCCGGCGACTGCGTCTGATCCGGGCACTGACCGCCCGCGGGGGCCTGTCCATCGCCGCCGCCCGCGACGTGTTGGCGGCGGTCGACCACCCCGAGGAGGCCCGGCCCACCCTCGGCGTGCTGCACCACGCGCTCCCGATCCCGGCGGAGTCGGGCGACCCGGACGCCGACCCCGAGCAAGTTCAGCAGGTGAAGGCGCTTCTCGAGGCCCTGGAATGGGAGATCTCGGACGACTCGCCGCACCCGCGGGCGCTGGCGGCGAGTCTCCGGGAACTCAAGCGCCTCGGCGTCCCCTACGGCAACGAGGACCTGGTTCCCTATGCGAGGCTCGCCGCGTCCGTCGCCCGCCTGGACCTCGAAAAGCTCGACGGGATCGACGCACCGGAGCAACTGGCCGAACGAGCGGCCGTCGTGATCCTGCTGCTCGAACCGGTCCTGGCGTTGCTTCGCCGACTCGCCCAGGAAGCGGAGCTGCGCCAAAGGCGCACACAGGCCCGTCCGAACTGACCGGAACGGCCCCGGGCCGCGGGCCTGCCCCTGCCCAAGCCCCCGCGAGCGAACATTTCTGGCGCTCGGGCCGCATCGTTTGCGGTGCCAGTCGGGCTTGGCTTGCTGCTTGGTCTGACAGGGCCTACCGCTGGGCATTGGGGCGGCCGTCCAGGTGCAGCCGTGGGCGCCGTTTTCACCGGTGGGTGGCCGTGGGCCGCAATGAGGTGGATCGGCCCTGGTTGCCGTCACCTGCCGCAGGACCTGGGCTTCGGCTCGGGCATGACGCCTTGGCGTCGGCTGCGGGACTGGGATGAAGCTGGCGTCTGGCAACGCCTTCACGAGGTCCTGCTCGCTGAGCTGAACGGGGCAGCGAAGCTGGACTGGTCCCGGTGTGTAGTCGACTCCTCCCGCGTCAGGGCGCTAAAGGGGGGGCACACACGGGCCCGTCGCCGGTCGACCGGGGCCGTGCCGGCTCCAAGCACCACTTGATCACCGATGAGCGCGGTACTCCGCTCGCGGTCCTTCTGACCGGTGGCAACCGCAATGACGTCACCCAATTGCTGCCTCTGCTCGATGCCGTCCCACCGGTTCGCGGCCGGGTCGGGCACCCTCGCCGGAAGCCGGACGCATTGTTCGCAGACCGTGGCTACGACCACGACGTCTACCGCGAGCAGATCCACGCTCGCGGCATCGTGCCGGCCATCGGCCGCCGCGGGACCCGGCACGGCACCGGACTCGGCGCCTACCGTTGGGTGGTCGAGCGCACCTTCGCCTGGCTCCATGGCGTCCGACGCTTGCGCATCCGCTGGGAACGCAGGGCTGACATCCACGAAGCCTTCCTGCGACTCGCATGCTGTCTCATCACATACCGTCAAGTGCTGGTCCTGACCCGTCCACAAGACGAACCGAGGGGGACGGAGCTATCGGCGAGGAGGCGGCGATCGGGTTCAAACGGCTGATCACCATCCGGGCTTGACTCTGACGCTGCTGGAGACTTGACGATCGCACTGTAGGCGACACGCGGATTCTTATCGGAGGCGGACGGCATGCGAGGCAAAGGCATCCACTACGACACCGGCACCTTTCCCAACGGCGATACCTCCCGCCCCGTCTTCGACGCCGACGTCGTCGCGCGGGACATCCGGATCATCGCCGAAGATCTGCACTGCACCGCGATTCGCATCACGGGCGGCGACCCGGACCGGATCGAGACCACCGCGCGGCATGCGGCCGCCGCCGGGCTGGAGGTCTGGTTCTCGCCCTTCCCCTGCGAGATGACCAACGAACAGATGCTGCCGTACTTCGCCGACTGCGCCGAGCGAGCCGAACGCCTCCGCCTTGACGGCGCCGACGTCGTCCTTGTCACCGGCTGCGAACTGAGCCTGTTCGCCCGCGGGTACCTGCCCGGCGAAACCTTCAACGAGCGCATCCCGGTCCTGGCCGGCCCTGATCGCGAGGCCGCACTCCGGCCCATCCCCGACAAGGTCAACGCCTTCCTCGGCGACGTCGTCCGTACCGTGCGCCCTCTGTTCGCCGGCCCGGTCAGCTACGCCTCGTGCCCCCTGGACGGCGTGGACTGGAGCCCGTTCGACATCGTCGGCCTGGATGCGTTCCGGAGTCTGCGCAACGCCGCCACATACCGCGACGACCTACGCAAAGAGTTCACCCACGGCAAGCCGGTGGCCATCATGGAAGTCGGCTGCTGCACCTTCCACGGGGCGGGCGACTACGGCGGCTCGGGCTGGTACATGGCCATGGAGCCGGACGGTGTCACCCCCAAGCCGCACCTGGTGCGTGACGAGAGCGAGCAGGTCCGCTATCTCGACGACCTCATGCCCGTCTTCGAAGACGAAGGAGTCGACTCCGTCTTCTGGTTCAGCTTCGCCGGCTACGGCACTCCCCACCGCCTGTCCGGACCCGACCCCGACCTCGCCTCCTACGGCATCGTCAAGATCCTCGACGAGCACAGCGGCTACCCCGCGGACGCGCGTACGTACCCGGACATGCCCTGGGAACCCAAGGAAGCGTTCCACGCCCTGGCGAACCGCTACCAGGCCCGCAAACAGCGTGGAACGTCCCACCAGCACCTCGATAACCGATAGTGCCTCTGGGCCAGGTCGGCGACGAACCGGGCCAGGTGGTCCTCGGGCAGCCAGTCGTCCAGCGACGGCGGCAGCAGCAACACCTGGTGCGGGTCGAACGCCCGAAACCGCTTGTCCACCGCCGCCGGACGGGGCTTCGGCCGAGGCGCTACCGGCGTCAGCTTGAACAGACCATCTTCACCAAGGCACAGCTCATCTTCGCGTACCCGGGAGTCACCGCGCGGGGTGCGGATGGCCGCGATGCGCGACCCATTCATCGGCGAGGACGGCCATCGTGTGCCCGTCGATCCATTCGCCGTTCCAGCACAGTGCGTCACGTCGGGTTCCCTCGTGGATGAACCCGATCTTCTCGTAGACGTGGCGGGCGCGCGGGTTGAAGGCGAAGATGAGGTTCCCCCGCTGTGCGGGAGTGGCTGACTAGCTGGTCAGAGCGGGTTGACGTGGTTTCAGGTTCACTTGTTCGGCCGCTGCCTGGTCGGCGTAGTGCTTCTCCTCGTATTCGATCGGGCTGAGGTAGCCGAGCCGTTTCTGGATGCGGCGGGGGTTGTAGAAGCCGTCGAGGTACTCGAAGAGCGCGAGGTTCGCTTCGGCCCTGGTGGCGAAGACGCGGCCGCGGATGCACTCGGTCTTGATGACCATCCACAGGTTCTCCGCGAGGGCATTGTCGAACGAGTCGCCGACCGAGCCCATGGACGCCTGGATACCGGCCCTGACCAGGCGTGTTGTGAGCTTCACGGACGTGTACTGACAGCCGTGGTCGGCGTGGTGAACGAGCTCGCCGGGGGCGACTTCGCGGCTGGCCAGGGCATACTCCAGCGAGGTGAGGACCAGGTCCGCGTCCGCGCGGGCGGAGGTCTCCCAGGCCACGACCCGGCGGGAGAACGCATCCCGGATCGCGGACAGCCACAGCGGCCCCTCCCCGGTGGGGATCATGGTCAGGTCGGTGACCCACAGCCGGTTCGGCCCGTTCGCGGTGAAGTCGCGTTGCACAAGGTCAGGGGCCGGATCGGCGTCTGGGTCGCGGCGAGTGAAGCCCCTGTCCCGGCGGGGGCTGATCCCGGCGAGGCCGGCCTGGCGCATGAGCCGCTCGACGCGCTTGCGGCCGACGTGGACGCCCTCACGCTTGAGGACGGCGTGCACGCGGGGTGAGCCGTAGATCCCGCCGGACTCATCGTGGACCTGCCGGATCCTGCCCGTCAGCTCGACGTCCCGGATGCGCCGCTCGCACGGCTCGGTCTCGGCCCGGCGCCACCGGTAGTAGGTGGAGGAGGGGATGTTCAGTTCCCGGAGTACGGGCTCGACCCCCAGATGCGGGTGCTCGTCAACGAGCGCCGTCACCTGGGCCGGGTCGGGTCGAGCTGAGCCGCGAAAAAAGCCGAGGCCGTCCGCAGGACCTCGTTCGCACGCTTGAGCTGGGCATTCTCCTTGCGCAGGGCGGCAAGCTCCTCACGCTCGGCGGTGGTGAGCATGTCACCTCGCTCGCCGGCATCGGCCTCGGCCTGGCGAATCCAGTTGCGCAGGGCTTCGTGGTGCACGCCGAGTTCCTCGGCCATGCGACGGATCACGGGCTTCGGCTCGGAAGCGCGGTACATCCGCACCGCACGCTCACGCAACTCCAGCGGGTACTTCCTCGGGGCAGGCATCGTCAGAGCTCCTCTCGTGAGCCCAATCTGACCTGCTGTCACCTCTCCCCGCATCTCGGGGGAACCTCAAGACCTCCAACTCGATCCGGTGCAGGCCAACGGTGTCGAAGGCATGGCCGAGGATCAGCCGGCTCGCCTCGGTGCCCAGTCCCTGGCCGAAGGACCGGCGGTCGAACAGGCTGATGCGGAATGAGCAGGAACGGTTGTGGACATCAAGGTCCGACAGGACGACCTCACCGACGCACACGCCAGTGGTTCGCTCGACCATCGCCAGGTCCAGCCGATCGGGATGCTCGGCGCGGGAGCCGTACCAGCGTTCCAGCGTTTCGAGGCTGAACGTTGTGTGGGTACCGGTTAGCCGATCCGCTTCAGGATCGGCCGCCACTGCGGCCAGCGCGTCGGCCATGCAGACCGGACGCAGAACCACGCGCTCGCCGGTGAGTGTCGGCTTCTCAACGAAGGAAATCTCGGGATGCATGAAAACGATCTTGACTGGTAGCCGCCCGCCCCCTTCAACACATGACCTGTCCGAGGAGTGGGTCATGAGCTTCCGAGTCCTCCACCGGCAACAGCCCTACCGCATCACCGGGTTCCACCCCCTGTAACCACAAACCCCGGCACGGCGAAACTGCCATACGCTCCGGAGCACATACTCCGCACCAGCACGTGCAACTCCGCTACGAGCGCACCAGCGAGGCCCGCCATACGGATCGCCACGCACTCCACATGATGCGTCCAGGAGACGTGTTCTCGTCCGAACCGCTTGCACGCCACGTCAGCCCGCTCGGTCGAGCGAATAGATCGACGCGCCCGTCGCCGACGAGTAGAACTGGCTCAGACCGTCCGCCGGATGGCGGCCCAGCCCGGCGGTCGTCCGGCGGGTCCGGCGTCGCGACCATGTCGGGGGACCCATACCCGTAGCGCACGGGGACTGATGCGGCACCGCACGGGAGTCGGCAGGCTGACGGCTTCGCCGTCCAGGCCGGCGGGAAGGGCCGGGACATCGGCGTAGACGACGATGTCGTCGGGCGTGGCGAGACGAGTGAGGCCGTGCGGTTGCCGGCTACGCGGTCTCGTGGCCGTCTCGGCGGGCGTCTCCACCCTGACGGCCAGTACTCCCAGGAGACCGGAGTCGAGGCGCGCACGCCTGCCGAGCCCGGCCGGGTCATCCACTTGGTAAGGGTTGTTGCTCACCAGCACGGCATCCGGCCCGTCAACGGTGAGCAGCCCGGTGCGGACCACCAGCTCCGGGCCCTCGTGGCGGGCCAGGAATTCCGGAAGGATGCGCACTGCCGTGCCCAGCTTGTCGTCCCGATAAGCCGGGTCCTGTACCAGGGCGGCATAAGCACCGAACGAGACGTTGTTGACGAACGCACGCTCACCCGCATACCCGAGATCCACACGCAGCTCGACGCCGTCCGTGAGGGCCTCCAGCGCGGCCGAGGGGTCCTCACGGTCCAGGCCGAGATCCATGGCGAAGTGGTTGCGGGTACCCGCTGGAACGACCACGAAGGGCAGGCCGCTCTCCGCGGCCACCTCGGCGACAGGCGCCTGTGTACCGTCTCCGCCGGCCACGCCCAGCAGATCCGCACCGTCGTCCACCGCGCGTCGGGCTACCGTCGCCAGGTCCTGGGGCACAGAATGATCGATCAGGATCACCTGGGCTCCGAGCGTGCGGGCGCGTTCCGCGATCCGGAACCGGGTCGCTTTTCCTCCCCCGGAACGCGGATTCACGATCAGACAGGGCCGCCGCGCGCCGGTCGTCGGCCGCGGCGCGTTCTCGGTCACGGCGCGTACCCCGCGGCCGCATGCATCAGCCGACCTGCCTCACCGCCGACAGCGGGTCTGCCGCGATCACGCCCGCAGCTGACGGCTCCGTCCCCCACCGAACCGGCGGTCCGGCGACTGCGCCTGCGCCTGCGGCCAGCGCCACCATGACACCCCTTCGGCAGTTACGGCCCACGGCATCAGCTTGCGGCTCGGCCTCGGGATCCGCACCTGGGACGCGGCGGTGCCCACAGCGCCTTCACCACCGCCGAGCCGACGCCGTGTCCCCGGTTGAGAGTCCGACCGGGGCCTTCTCCAGCGCCGGCCGAACGAGGCGAGAACGCCCAGACGTGACGGACGCGGCGGCCTCGGGGGCGATCCGTCGGGGACGGCCGAAGCATCCGTCACCGCAGCCCGAATAAGACGGGTCACGACCGACAGTGCCGGGAAAGATCGCCCACCAGGCGAAGAGGCCTCCTCGTTTTCCCGTGACCGGGGCTGGGCACCCGGTGCCTATGGCGACGCGTCCGGTTCCGGTGCGAACCATCCTCGCCGCCATCGGCCTGGTGCTCGCCACCTACGTCGTACTCGAGCTGGTGGTCCAGGCTCGCCGGGTGCTGATCTGGGCGGTCATCGCGTTGTTCCTGGCCGTCTCCCTTCATCCGGCGGTCGAAGCCCTCCAGCGACGGGTGCCGCGGTGCCGACGGCCGGTGGCCGCCTTGCTGGTCTTCCTTGCCACGGCCGCGGTCATCGGCGCGGTGGTCGCCCTGTTCGTCATCCCCCTGACCCAGGAGGGAGGCCGGTTCGCCGGTCATCTGCCCGCGATGATCAGAGACGCCCAGGCCGGCCGCGGGCCAGTCGGTAACCTGCTGGAGCGGACACACGCTCTGCAGTACGTCCAGCACCATCAGGCGCAGATCCACGCCTTCGCCACCGGACTGAGCACGCCCGTCGCGAAGTTCCTCCGCAGCGCCGCAAGCACCGCGGCAGGCGCTGTCACGATTTTCGTGCTGGCCTATCTGATGGTGCTGGAGGGCCCCAAGGCGATAGACCGGGCCCTGGCCCTCGCGGACGAGGCGCCCGCGGCCCGCATACGCCGCGTCGGAGACGCGTGCGCCCGTACCGTCAACGGCTATCTGACCGGGAACTTGCTGATCAGCGTCATCTGCGGGCTCCTGACCTACGTCGTGCTGCTGGTTTTGGGAGTGCCGTTCGCCGGCCTGCTGGCCCTCTTCGTCGGCGTGACCGACCTCATTCCCCTGGTGGGAGCCACCATAGGAGCTGCCGTCGCCTCCGCAGTGGCGTTCGTCCACTCCCTGCCGGCCGGCATTGGGGCCGTCATCTTCTTCATCGTCTATCAGCTGGCCGAAAACCACCTCCTGCAACCGGTCATCCTGTCTCGGACGGTGAAACTCAACCCCCTCACCGTGCTGCTGGCCACCTTGATCGCCGCCGAAGTCGCCGGGATCCTCGGTGCCCTGCTGGCGATTCCCGTCACCGGCATCATCCAGGTCGTCCTCGGTGACATCTGGGCTCACCGCCACGGTGGGCCACCGGGACTGCCGACGCGGACAGACGACAGCCTTGAGAACGCCGACCGTTCCGACGCCCCCGAATAACGGCCTGACGGAATCCGGCAGCCCAAGCGCGACGAGGAGTTCGCCCAGGTCGACGACTGCGCCCCTCTCCGCCAGGCGAAAGATCGTTGACAGACGGACACGGTCAGTGTTCGAGCGGGCCCTGGACGTCCGACAGACCGAACACCTCGGCTGCCGCTGCGGTGGTCACCGGGAGGAATTCTCCGCTTCTACGGCTGGGGCGGGACGTGCGTGCGGCCCTGGTGAATGCCGATGCCCGAGATAGCCCGGCCCAATCGGGCGCGCCGCACGACGCCGGCGTCGCCGTCATGACCGCGCCCCCTACGATGCACGCGAAACACCTCCGCCGGCCGACGGCCCGCGGAGGTGCGTGATGTCGCCGCTCGCCGGCGCCCGGTCGGTCCAGCTCCGCCGCTCAGTGCTGGGCGTGCGGATGTGCGTGGAACAGGGGGCGCCGCCGCTGCGGGGGCGTGCCGGCAGCCAGATGGCCGATCTCGACGCGTGTCCTGATGGCACGGACCACTTCGGTCAGACCGACGACGATGGCCATGACACCCACTACCAGCGTGAGTGTCGCGATGGAGGCGAACGGCATGACGATCATCACGATGCCGGCCATGGTCCCGATGATGCCGAAGGCCACGTGCCAGCCGCGCGCCGGCATGGTCTGATCGGAGGCCGCCGCCACCGTCTCCAAGGCGCCCCGGAGCAGCCAGCTGAAGCCGATCCACAGGGCGAGCAGGAAGACCGACTCGAGGGGGCCCCGGAAGCAGACCAGTCCCAACAGGACGGAGGCCGCGCCGGTGATGAAGTGCAGTACGCGCAGATGCCCTAGGACATGGGTGCCAAAGGCGGCGGCGAGTTGGAACACACCGGTGGCCAGCAGGTAGACGCCGAAGAGCACGCCGACGACGCGGAGCGTCTCGCCCGGCCAGACCAAGGCGATGACGCCCAGGGCGATGGTGGCGAGACCCATGGTGAGCAGGATCTGCCAGCCCACGTTCGCCAGAGCGGCCATGCCTTCGGCCGCGGGACTCTCTTGTGGCTCGGGGCCACGTGGCGGGACGGAACCGGGGCGGTCGGAAGGAGATGTCATGGCACCTACCTCCTTCTGTGAGCAGCGTGGTTGCGTCACTACATGTCCATCGTCACCCGATCAGCCTCATGTCGCTCGGCATCCTGTTCAGTGGCGGGGCGTGACGAGAGGGCCGAGGAACGTGCGGACCGGATGTGGGCCGACCTGCTGCACGGGGTCCGGGTGGCCCAGACCGGTGTGCAGATCCTGCTCGCCGCCGCGTCCAGCCCGTCTTCACCGGCCTCGGCAACCTCGACCGTGCCTTCTACGTCGCCGCAGCCACCCTCGGGGCGGCCAGCGCCGGGCCGGTGACGGCCCGGTGTCCCTGCGCCGCATCGTCGCCGACCGCCACATCAAACCCCAGACCGTCATGCTCGCTGCCTGGCTGACAGCCGCCTTCGGTGTCTGGCTGATCGCTGTGCGGCTCGTGCCTCCCGTTTGGGCCATACACGCAGTCGTAGCTGGCCCGGCTGACGCGGACCCGCCGATGCTCTCCTCAGGAGGTGCTGTCGGCTTCGGTGTTCGAGGTCGGAGGATTGTCGGTCGTGGCCGCCTGCGCGGGCGCCTGGGATGCCGGTCGCGGGGGTGCGAGTGCTCCTCCGCGGCGTAGTACGGCGTAGCCGATTCCGATCCCCGCGGCGACGGGCCACTCGAGGACGCCTGCCAAGGCGAGAGCACCCAGCCCCGCGTAGAGAGGGAGTCCGCCTTTGGCGGGCAGTATGCGCTGGGCGGCCGCGATGGGCAGGGTGACCGCTGTCTGCGCGGCGTGGGCGACGCTGTCGAGCGGGATGGTGATCGTATGCCCCTCGTGCCCGTCACCCGCGTGCCGGTCGGTTGCGTCCGTCGCGGCGGTGTCCGTTGCGGGGGCTTGCGCTGTCTTCCGGGTCATGTGATTACTCCATCACTCGCTCCGATCCCCCTACGCTATGTCCGATTCATATAGATTTCAGAGCCAGTTCACCTCTCGGGGTCGGAGGCACGGTGGCCAGGCACCGCCAAAGCCACGGGGGCCGGGCTTGGGCTTGAGCAAGGGAGTCGCGCCGGTGCTGCGAGGTGGCGTGGTGATCAAGTGACGCCCCTTCTGTTCACCTCGTGTTGGCACGCACGACGGCCCAAATCTGACGACATGTCTTGAATGCCGATTGTCCTGAGAAAAACCGGCAAAACAAGCCATCTCCTAGAGGCTTGATCAGCCAAAGGACATTGCCGTGCCCCTCACCATCGTCATCACAACGCCCCGGACCCCTCTGTTTCCCCAGGTGAAATCGCTTGCACGTGGTCTCGCTCCCCTTGCCGCACCTCTCCTGGGCATGGCAATAGACGCCAGCGGCCTGGGACTGCCCGCACGGCTCCTCCTGCACGCCGCGCTGCACACCACCCGGCAACTGGGACGCACGCACACTGAAAGCAGCGGGCCGCAACCGTCTGCGACCGCGGCGGCCCTCCCACCCTCGCCGGACCCGGACCGCAGGCCGGCAGCCGGCACGCATTCTGATCACGGCACAGCCCCATCGGTCCTCACACCGCGGCCGTGAGAAGGCGGCCACCCGCCGCAAGGTCCCCGCAGGCATCGCGTCTGACTGCTTGGCACCACGGAATTCCCGACCCCCCACACCCACAAAACCGCAGGTCAGGAGCCCTTCGCGGCCGGTTCGAGGATGGCGACACACTCCACGTGGTGGGTCATCGGGAACAGATCGAACGCCCGCAGCATCCGCACCCGATACCCGTTCTCCTTGAAGTACCCCAGATCCCGCGCGAGCGCCGCCGGATCGCACGCCACGTACGCGATCCGCCGCGCCCGCAGGGACGCGAGGTGCGCCACCGTGTCGCGGCCGGCGCCCGCGCGCGGTGGGTCGAGGACGATCAGGTCGACCTCGGTGATGCCGGTGCGCGGCAGGACGGACTCGACCTTGCCCTGCTCGATGCGGACCCGGGGGAAGTCGGCCAGGTTGTGCCGCGCGTCCTCCACCGCCCGCTTGCCGGACTCGATGCCGAGGACCGCGCCCTTGTCGCCGAGGCGGTCGGCGAGGGCGCCGGCGAAGAGGCCGACGCCGCAGTAGAGGTCGAGGGCCATCTCGCCCTTGCGCGGGAGCAGGCCCTGCATCACCGCGGTGACGAGGGTGTCCGCCGCCTTCGGGTGGACCTGCCAGAAGCCGCCGGCGCCGACGCGGTGGGTGCGGCCGTCCGCGCGCTCGCGGACGAAGGGGCGGCCGTGGACGCGGTGCACGCCGCCGGACTTCTCGTCGACCCGAAGGACCGAGACCGGCTTGTCCAGCTCGACCAGCGGGAGGCGGCCGCCCGGACGCGGGGTGAGGATCACCTGGCGGTCCTGGGAGCCCGTCGCCGCGATCGCCTCGACCGACTCCATGCCGGTCCAGTCGTGCTTCTCGATGCCCAGCTCGGACACGCCCGGGGCCGCGATCATGCAGTGGTCGATGCGCTCGACCTCGTGCGAGCGGTGACGGCGCAGACCCGCGTGGCCCTCGGCGTCGACGGCGTACTGCACCCGCGTGCGCCACTGCGGCACCTCGCCGGCGGGCAGCTTGTCGCCCTCGGCCGGGACCACCGTGCCGTCCCAGCCGGCCTCCTCCGGGGTGAGGCCGGCGAGCCGCCTGAGCTGTTCGGCGATCACGTCCGCCTTCAGCCGCCGCTGGGCGCCCGGCTTGGCGTGCTGCCAGTCGCAGCCGCCGCAGCGTCCGGGGCCCGCGAAGGGGCAGGGGGCCTCGATGCGGTCCTTGGACGCCTCCAGGATCCGCACGGCGTCGGCGCGCAGGAAGCGGGCCCCCTCCTCGCCCTCGGTCACCTTCGCCACCACCCGCTCGCCGGGCAGCGCGTGCCGGACGAAGAGGACCTGGCCCTCGGCGGTGCGGGCGATGCAGTGGCCGCCGTGGGCGACGGGGCCGATCTCGACCTCGTACTCCTCGCCCACCAGAGACGTGGTCGGTTCTGCCTGCATGGTGGGTGACTCCAGGGGATCGAGTGCGAGACCGAGGGACGGCGAACGGAGGGACAGCGACACGCAGACGAGCTGCGGATACGGGTCCGGGGCGGCGAGCGCGGCCCGGTGGACCGACAACAGCCCACCAGTCTACGGCCTCACCGCCCCGGACCCGACCCGCGCTCCCGCACCGGTCCCGCGCACGGCTCCCCCGGCGGCTCCCGGATCGGCCTGCGCGCACGGCTCCCCGGCCGCTCCGCGTCAGTCCTTCGCCGACGACTCCTTCGGCCGCTGGTCCGCCGGGCCGCGGCGGACGGCGCCGGGCGCGTTCCACTCCTGGCGCCTGCGGGCCCGGACGCGGGCCACCTCGGAGGAGGCCAGCTGGTAGGGCACGGAGGTGACCATCACGCCGGGCGTGAACAGCAGGCGGCCCTTGAGGCGCAGGGCGCTCTGGTTGTGCAGCAGGTGCTCGTACCAGTGGCCGACCACGTACTCGGGGATGATCACGGAGACCGCGTCGCGCGGGGACTCCTTGCGCAGTCCCTTGACGTACTCGATCACCGGCCGGGTGACCTCGCGGTACGGCGAGTCGAGGACCTTCAGCGGTACGTCGATGCCGCGGCGCTCCCACTCCTCGCGCAGTGCCTTGGTCTCGGCCGGGTCCACGTTGACCGTGAGCGCCTCCAGACCGTCGGAGCGCATCAGCTTGGCATAGGCCAGGGCCCGCAGGGTCGGGCGGTGGATCTTGGAGATCAGCACCACGGAGTGCACCCGGGAGGGGCGGACCAGGTCGTCGTCCGGCTCCTCGGGCGCGGCGATCTCCTCGGCGACGCGGTCGTAGTGCTTACGGATCGCGGTCATGGTCGCGTAGAAGATGCACATGCCGAGCAGGGCCACCCACGCGCCGTGCGTGAACTTGGTGACCAGCACGACGACCAGCACCAGACCGGTGAGGAAGGCACCGAAGGTGTTGATCGCGCGCGAGCGCAGCATGTGGCGGCGCTTGGCCTGGTCCTTCTCGACCGCGAGGTGGCGGTTCCAGTGCCGGACCATGCCGGTCTGGCTCAGCGTGAAGGACACGAACACGCCGACGATGTACAGCTGGATCAGGCGCGTGGAGTCGGCGCCGTAGATCACGGTCAGCAGCGCGGCGGCGCCGGCGAGCAGCACGATGCCGTTGGAGAACGCGAGCCGGTCGCCGCGGGTGTGCAGCTGGCGGGGCAGGTAGCGGTCCTGGGCGAGGATCGAGCCGAGCAGCGGGAAGCCGTTGTACGCCGTGTTCGCGGCGAGGAACAGCACCAGCGCGGTCGCGGCCGCCAGCAGGACGAACAGGAAGCTGCCCTTGCCGAAGACCGCCTCGGCGACCTGGGAGATCACCGGGTTCTGGACGTATCCGGAACCGATCGGGTGGCCGTTGTGCAACAGGTCGGTGGCCGGGTTCTCGGCCATGCGGACCTTGGTCGTCATGGCCAGGGCGATGATGCCGCAGAACATGGTGACGGCCAGCAGGCCCATCGCCGCGAGCGTGGCCGCCGCGTTCTTCGACTTGGGCTTGCGGAAGGCCGGGACACCGTTCGAGATGGCCTCGACACCGGTCAGGGCGGCACAGCCGGAGGAGAAGGCCCGCAGCAGCAGGAAGACCAGCGCGAAACCGGCGAGGCCCTGGTGCTCGGCTCTGATGTGGTACTCGGCGGTCGGCGCCCGCATGGCGTCACCGAGCACCAGGCCGCGGAACGCGCCCCACAGGATCATGATGAAGACGCCGCCGACGAACACGTACGTCGGGATCGCGAAGAGCTTTCCGGACTCCTTGACGCCGCGCAGGTTCATCAGCGTCAACAGGACGATGACGGTGGTCGCGCAGAGCACCTTGTGCTCCACCACGAACGGGACGGCCGAACCGAGGTTCTCGATGCCGGAGGCGATGGAGACGGCGACCGTCAGCACGTAGTCGACGAGCAGGGCGCTCGCGACGGTGAGGCCGGCCTTGGGGCCGAGGTTGGTCGTCGCCACCTCGTAGTCGCCGCCGCCGCTCGGGTACGCGTGGACGTTCTGGCGGTAGGAGGCGACCACGGTGAACATCAGCACGACGACCGCGACCGCGATCCAGGGGCTGAAGTGGTACGCCGACACGCCCGCGATGGACAGGACCAGCAGAACCTCCCCCGGCGCGTAGGCGACGGAGGACAGCGGGTCGGAAGCGAAGACGGGGAGTGCGATGCGCTTCGGCAGGAGGGTTTCCCCGAGCCGGTCACTGCGCAGTGCGCGCCCGATCAGGATCCGTTTGGGCACGTCGGTCAGTTTGGACACGAGAGAGGATCGTAAGCCTTCGAACTGGCAGCCGCCCACCCTGTCCGCAATATCTTCCCCATGGGTGAACTCGGCGGCGGAATGATGTACGGATTCCGTGGCCCTGACACGGGTCGTGCCCGGATGGCAGATCCCGCCTGCCCACCGACCCGTGGAGGCCCCTTGCCGCCCGCCGCCGGGCTGATCGGGGCCCTGGCCACCTTGGACGGCCTCGGAATCCTGACCCTGTGCGGCGTGCGCAGCATCACTCGCAGACGAGCGGACGAGGCCGGGCGACGGGCCGGGCGGGGTACGGGGGTGCCCGCGCGGGGTGATGCGTGTGTAGCTTGGGCGACGGTCTGAGAACCTGTTCAGGCCAAGATTAACGACTCTTGACTTCGGAAGGACGGTCGTGCACATCGTCATCATGGGCTGCGGGCGAGTAGGTTCCGCTCTCGCCCAGACCCTGGAGCAACAGGGGCACACGGTCGCCGTGATCGACCAGGACCCGACCGCCTTCCGTCGGCTGGGACCGGGATTCGGGGGCCGCCGGGTCACCGGAGTCGGCTTCGACCAGGACACCCTGCGCGAGGCGGGGATCGAGGAGGCGGGCGCCTTCGCGGCCGTCTCCAGCGGCGACAACTCCAACATCATCTCCGCGCGGGTCGCGCGCGAGATGTTCGGCGTGGAGAACGTGGCCGCCCGCATCTACGACCCCCGGCGCGCCGAGGTCTACCAGCGCCTCGGCATCCCGACCGTGGCCACGGTCCGCTGGACGGCCGACCAGATGCTGCGCCGGCTGCTGCCCTCGGGGGCGGAGCCGCTGTGGCGCGATCCCACCGGCGGGGTGCAGCTCGCCGAGGTGCACGCCTCCCCGAAGTGGGTCGGCCACAAGATCAGCAAGCTGCAGGAGGACACGGGCGTGCGGGTCGCGTTCCTGACCCGGCTGGGGGAGGCGATCCTGCCCACCTCCCAGACGGTGTTGCAGGAGGGCGACCTCGTGCACGTGATGATGCGGACGGACGACGTGGAGCAGGTCGAGGCGGCGTTCGCCGGGGGCCCGGAAGAGGAGGGCGGTCACTGATGAGGGTCGCCATTGCCGGAGCCGGCGCCGTCGGCCGCTCGATCGCCACCGAGCTGCTGGAGAACGGCCACGAGGTCCTGCTCATCGACAAGGCCCCGACCGCCATCTCGGTGGAGCGGGTGCCGCAGGCGGAGTGGCTGCTGGCCGACGCCTGCGAGATCACGTCCCTGGACGAGGCGGCGCTGCAGCGCTGCAACGTGGTGATCGCCGCCACCGGTGACGACAAGGTCAACCTGGTGGTGTCGCTGCTCGCCAAGACGGAGTACGGCGTTCCGCGTGTCGTCGCCCGCGTCAACAACCCGAAGAACGAGTGGCTGTTCAACGAGGCGTGGGGCGTGGACGTGGCCGTCTCCACCCCGCGTCTGATGTCCGCCCTGGTCGAGGAGGCGGTGAGCGTCGGCGACCTGGTACGGCTGCTGCGCTTCAGCCACGGCGACGCCAACCTCGTGGAGCTGACGCTGCCCGAGGAGTCGGCCCTGGCCGGCACCCAGGTCGGGGACGTGCACTGGCCCGAGGACACCTCGCTGGTGACCATCATCCGCGGCACCCGGGTGCTGACGCCCTCCCGGGAGGACTCCCTGGAGCCGGGCGACGAGTTGCTCTTCGTGGCGGCACAGGCCCGGGAGCAGCAGCTGGAGGAGCTGCTGTCGGTGCGGCGGGAAGAGTCCTGACGGCCCGGTGAACGTACGAAGGGCGCCCTTGGTGACAAGGGCGCCCTTCGTGGTCGTGGCGACGCGCTGCGCGTACGGCGGTCACGCCTGCCTGCGGTGCCGGCCCGGGGCGGGGTCACCGCCCTCGGCGGCCAGCGCGGCCTCGCGCTCCTTCTCGGCCCGCTCCTCGGCCTCCATCTCCGCGAAGACGTCGATGGGCGCGGGCGCCTTGGCGAGGAAGACCCAGGTGAGCCAGACGGCCAGCAGGAAGGGCGGGATCTTCAGGGCCACCAGGACCCAGCCGAGCCGGGTGGTGTCGGACCACCAGTAGAGCGGGAAGAGGATCGCGCACTTGGCGAGCAGGATCAGGCCCCAGGCCCAACTCGCCTTGGCGTACGCCTTCTTGCGGCCCGGGTTGCGGGTGCGCCAGGAGAGGTTCTCCTTGAAGACCGGGCCGAGGATCAGGCCGATCAGCGGGACCCCCGCGAGGGTGGTAACGATGTACGCGAGCGCCAGGCCCAGCGTGTAGAGCATGCCGGGCAGGTAGAAGTCCTTGGCATTGCCGGTGAACATCGCGAACACCACGCCGAAGACCACGCCGAACACACCGCTGAAGGCGTGCTTGACGGTGTCCTTCATGGCGAGCCGGACCACGACCAGCACCAGGGAGACGGCCAGCGCGGCGATCGCCGAGAGGTGCAGGTCCTTGTCGACCGTGAAGATCGCGACGAAGAGCAGGCCCGGCACGACCGTCTCGACCATGCCGCGGACGCCGCCGAAGGCCTCGAACAGCGCCGCCTCGGTCACCGCACGGGCGTCGCCTTCGCCGGACGCGCCGGGCGGGGTCTGGTCGGTGTCTTCGGTCGGCTTGTCGAGGGACGTCACCGGCTACTCCCGTCCGAGGGGTCGCAGTTCGTACTTCGGGTTGAACAGCACCCGGCGGCCCCGGCTCAGCGAGATCCGGCCCGATGCGATCAGCTTGCGCCCTGGTTCTATGCCCACGATGGAACGCCTGCCGAGCCACACCACGTCCAGCGCCGCGGACCCGTCGAACAGCTCGGCCTCCAGGGCCGGGACGCCGGCGCGCGGACGCAGGGTGACCGTGCGCAAGGTACCAGTTACGGTGACGATCTGCCGGTCCTGACAGTCGCCGATCTTCGTACAACCAGCCGTCTCGGCGTCCTCGCGCAGCTCCTCGGACTCCAGGTCCGCCTGGGACGTGGAGAGCCGGTCGAGCATCCGCCGGAACCGGCCGGCCGGCTTTTCGGAACGAGGAACAGCACTCATATCTGAAGCGTACCGGGGCCTGCGGACAGCGCCGTGTCCCCGTTCACACTTCCCGGTGTGCGGCTCCTCATTTCTCGAACCGGTACCCCATCCCGGGCTCGGTGATGAAGTGCTTCGGGTGCGAGGGGTCGGCCTCCAGCTTGCGGCGCAGCTGGGCCATGTAGACGCGCAGGTAATTGGTCTCCGTGCCGTAGGACGGCCCCCAGACCTCCTGGAGGAGCTGCTTCTGGCCGACCAGGCGGCCGGTGTTGCGCACCAGCACCTCCAGGAGGTGCCACTCCGTGGGGGTGAGCCGGACGTCCCGGCCGCCGCGGTGGACCTTCTTCGCGGCCAGGTCGACGGCGAACCCCTCGGTCTCCACGGTCGTCACGCCGTCGTCGCCGGCGCCGACGGGCTCGGCACGGCGTACGGCCGCCCGCAGCCGGGCCAGCAGTTCGTCCATGCCGAAGGGCTTGGTGACGTAGTCGTCGGCGCCCGCGTCCAGGGCCTCGACCTTCTCGTCGGAGGAGTGCCGGGCGGACAGCACCAGGATCGGCACCCGGGTCCAGCCGCGCAGGCCCTTGATCACCTCGACGCCGTCCATGTCGGGCAGGCCCAGGTCGAGGACGACCACATCGGGGTGGCGCGAGGCGGCGATGTCGAGGGCGGACCTGCCGTCGGCGGCCGCGTCGACCTCGTACTTGCGTGCCTTGAGGTTGATCACGAGGGCGCGCACGATCTGCGGCTCGTCATCGACCACGAGGACCCTCGTGGGGGTCTGGGCCCCGCTCGGGCTCAGCATAGGGTCTGCCTTTCTGGTTCCGCGCCGCCCGGCCCACCGGCGCCGGGGACGGGCTCCGCGCCGCTCGCGCCGCCGTCGCCCGGGGCGGGGGTGGCCGCCGTTTCGGGGGAATGGGTCACCGGTTGCGTCCCGTGGAGGCTGCGCAGGCTCAGGACCATCGTGAGGCCGCCGCCGGGCGTGTCCTCCGCGTTCAGCGTGCCGCCCATGGACTCGGCGAAGCCGCGGGCCACGGCGAGGCCGAGTCCCACGCCGGCGCCGCGGGGCGCGTCGCCGTACCGCTGGAAGGGTTCGAAGATACGGTCCTTGGCCGTGTCCGGCACGCCCGGACCGCGATCCACCACGCGGACCTCGACCCGGTCGGCGAGGGCGCTGGCGGAGACCAGGACGCGCCGGCCGTGCGGGCTGTACTTGACGGCGTTCTCCACGAGGTTGGCCACCGAGCGCTCCAGCAGCCCGGGGTCGGCCAGGATCATCGGCAGGGTCTCGGGCACGTCCAGGTCGACACTGTTCTCCGGTACGCCGCCCAGGGCCATCGGGACGACCTCGTCCACGTCGATCTCGCGGATCAGCGGGGTGACGGTGCCGGTCTGGAGGCGGGACATGTCCAGGAGGTTGCCGACGAGGTGGTCGAGCCGGTCGGCGCCCTCCTCGATGCCTTCCAGCAGCTCGGCGCGATCCTCCTCGGACCAGTCGACGTCGGCGGAGCGCAGCGAGGAGACGGCGGCCTTGATCCCGGCCAGCGGGGTGCGCAGGTCATGGCTCACGGCGGCGAGCAGGGCGGTGCGGATGCGGTTGCCCTCGGCGAGTGCCCGAGCCCGCTCGGCCTCCTCCTGCAGCCGCCTGCGGTCGAGGACGACGGCGGCCTGGGCGCCGAAGGCGGCGAGCACCCGGCGGTCCTCGGCGGGCAGTACCCGGCCGGTCAGCGCGAGCGCCATGTGGTCGCCGACGGGCATGTCGACATCGGCGTCCTCGGGGCGCTCCAGGGCGGGCCCGAAGCCGGCACGGCCCGCGCACGTCCACGGCTCGACGTCGCTCTTCCGCTCCAGCAGGGCGGCCGACTCCATGGCGAAGGTCTCGCGGACCCGCTCCAGCAGCTCCTCCAGGCTGGTCTCGCCGCGCAGCACATTGCCGGCGAGGAAGGAGAGGATCTCGGACTCGGCCCGCAGCCTGGCCGCCTGGTGGGTGCGGCGGGCGGCGAGGTCCACCACGGAGGCGACGGACACGGCGACGCCGAAGAAGATCACTATGGCGACGATGTTCTTCGGGTCGGCGATGGTCCAGCGGTGCAGGGGCGGGGTGTAGAAGTAGTTCAGCAGCAGAGAGCCGAGCGCCACCGAGGCCAACGCGGGCAGCAGGCCGCCGAGCAGGGCCGCGGCGACCGTGACGGCCAGGAACAGCAGCATGTCGTTGGCGAGGCCGATGTCGACGCTGTTCAGCAGCAGCGCGAGCACCGACGGTCCGACGACCCCCATGGCCCAGCCCGAGATGATCCTCGTACGGCCGAGCCGGGCGCCGCGGGCCACGGGCAGGCCGCGGCCCTTGGCGACCTCCTCGTGGGTGACGATGTGGACGTCGAGGTCGGGGCCGGAGTCCCGGGCGACGGTGGCGCCGACGCCGGGCCCGAAGACGTACTGCCAGGACTTGCGGCGCGAGGAGCCGAGCACGATCTGGGTGGCGTTGACGCCGCGGGCGAAGTCCAGGAGCGCGGCCGGTATGTCGTCGCCGACGACGTGGTGGAAGGTGCCGCCGAGGTCCTCCACGAGGGTGCGCTGGACGGCGAGTTCCTTCGGGGAGGCGGCGGTCAGGCCGTCGCTGCGGGCGATGTAGACGGCGAGCACCTCGCCCCCCGCGCCCTTCTCGGCCAGCCGGGCCGCCCGGCGGATGAGCGTGCGTCCCTCCGGTCCGCCGGTCAGTCCGACCACGATGCGCTCGCGCGAGCCCCAGATCTTCGAGACCCGGTGCTCGCTGCGGTACTGGTTCAGGTACTCGTCCACCCGGTCGGCGACCCACAGCAGCGCGAGTTCGCGCAGGGCGGTGAGGTTGCCGGGGCGGAAGTAGTTGGACAGCGCCGCGTCGACCTTGTCGGGCTGGTAGATGTTGCCGTGTGCCATCCGGCGGCGCAGCGCCTCCGGCGACATGTCGACCAGCTCTATCTGATCGGCCCGGCGCACGACCTCGTCGGGCACGGTCTCGCGCTGGCGCACCCCGGTGATGGACTCGACGACGTCGCCGAGGGACTCCAGGTGCTGGATGTTCACCGTCGAGACGACGTCGATCCCGGCCGCGAGCAGCTCCTCGGCGTCCTGCCACCGCTTGGCGTTGCGCGAGCCGGGGATGTTGGTGTGCGCGAGTTCGTCCACCAGGGCGACGGCCGGCGCCCTGCGGAGCACGGCGTCGACGTCCATCTCCCCGAAGACGCCCCCGCGGTACTCCAGCTCCTTGCCCGGCACCTGCTCGAGTCCGTGCAGCATCACCTCGGTACGCGGCCGCCCATGGTGCTCCACGAACGCCACGACGCAGTCCGTACCGCGCTCGACCCTCCGGTGCGCCTCGGCCAGCATGGCGTACGTCTTCCCGACCCCGGGCGCCGCCCCGAGATAGATCCGCAGCTTCCCGCGTGCCATGGCTCCATTGTCTTCCGCTCACCCCCGCCTACGCAGCGTCGACCTTACGGCCAACGATGCGGACAAAGGGGACGGGGGGCGGGGGACGAGGGGGCTTTGACGGAATTCTGACGGGACGCCTGTGGGCGTCCGGACGGGATGCGCGGCGCGCGCCTGCGAAAAACGGGCCGCACCTGTCAGAGGCGCGACCCGTCTGCTGAAGCCGTCAGCGGACCTCGGTGATCTCCGGCCCCCGCTGCAGCTGCCCCATCCCCCCGGAGAACCGCGAGCCCTCCTCCTGCTGGACCCCCTCGGGGACCATCTGGGCGTCGTTCGGCAGCTTGAGGACGATCGGGTCGCGGGGCGCCATCGGGCCCTCGCCGCGGACCACGACCGTGTCCCGGAAGATCTGCTCGAGGAGCCCGGCGGCCTGCGGCTGCACCGCGCCCTGCCCGGAGATCACACCGCGCAGGAACCAGCGGGGCCCGTCCACACCGACGAACCGGACCACCTGGAAGCCGCCCGTGCCGTCCGGCAGCTGCACCGGCACCTGGGCCCGCAGCTCCCAGCCGAGCGGCCCCTCGACCTCGTCGACGATGCCGCCCTGCTGTGTGATCCCGGCCGCGATCTCCTCGCGGACCTCGCCCCAGATGCCCTCGCGCTTGGGCGCGGCGAACGCCTGGAGCTGGACGGCGCTGTCGTGCAGGACGACGGTCGCGGCGACGATCGCGTCACCCGCGACCTCGACCCGCAGCTCCATGCCGTCCACACCCGGTACGAACAGACCGCCGAGATCCACGCGGCCCTCGGCCGGCTCGCGCACCTCGGTGCTGTCCCACGGCCCCTCGGGCCGCGGGCCGGGCTCCAGCCGGACGCGCTCGCGCTCGGCCTCCGCCTCCTCGTCCGCCTCGGTGTCGACGCTGTCGACGACCTGCTCGGCCTCGCCGGCCGCGTCCTCGGCGGCACCCTTCTTGTTGCGACGTCCGAACACGTCACTGTCCTTCCCGGTCGGATACGACCGAAGCGTATCGATTCCCACCCGTCGGACCGCCCTCGGCGGACCGACCGCTTGTGCCGCTCTCGTCGCCCACCGCGGCATGGCCACCGGTGGACCCGAAGCCCCCTTCGGCCCGCGCGGAGCCGGGAAGTTCCGCCACCTCCAGGAAGCGGACCCTCTCGACCTGCTGGACGACCAGTTGGGCAATCCGGTCGAAGCGCTCGAACCGCACGCCCTCGCGCGGGTCGAGATTCACCACGATCACCTTGATCTCCCCACGGTACCCGGCATCAACCGTCCCCGGGGCATTCACCAGGGCGACACCGCAGCGGGCGGCGAGCCCGGAACGCGGGTGCACGAAGGCCGCGTACCCCTCCGGGAGGGCGATCGACACCCCGGTGGGCAGAACGGCCCGCTCACCGGGGGCCAGCTCGCACGCCTCGGTGGTGCGCAGATCGGCGCCGGCGTCCCCGGGATGCTCGTACGCCGGAAGCGGTACGTCCGGGTCCACGCGCCGGATCCGCACGTCCAGCGGGGGACGGCCGGCGGCGCTCACGGGTTCACCTCGAAGGCGCGGGCCCGCCGGACCTGGTCGGGGTCGCTCATGGCGGCCCGGATCTCCTCCGGGCGGCCGTGGTCGACGAAGTGGTCGACCTTCACCTCGACGAAGAGGGCGTCGGCCCGGACGGCGACCGGCCCCTCGGGGCCGCCGAGGCGGCCGACGGCGCTGGAGTAGATCTTCCGCCCGGCGACGGCGGTGACCTCGGCCGCCAGGTGGAGGGTGGTGCCGACGGGAACGGGACGTACGTAGTCGGTCTCCAGCCGTCCGGTCACGGCGATGGTCCGCAGCAGCCAGTTCAGTGAGCCCAGGGTCTCGTCCAGGGCGGTGGCCAGCACGCCGCCGTGCGCGAGGCCGGGAGCGCCCTGGTGGGCGGGCTGGACGGTGAACTCGGCGGTCAGGGTCACGCCTTCGCCGGCCCGTGCCTCCAGGTGCAGCCCGTGCGGCTGCCCGGGGCCGCAGCCGAAACAGTGCTCGTAGTGGGCGCCGAGGAGTTCCCCGGGCGCGGGCGCGTCGGGGTGCCGTACCGGTTTCACCGCGTCGGCTGGGGGCTGAAGGCTTGCGGAACTAGCACTCACGAGCGCAGACCTTACCCGCCCGTCCGTCCCCCACCACCGCCCCGCGTGACGCGCTCCGCGCCCGCCACCCTCGTTCCGGCGCCCGGGGGATCCCGTGCCAAGCTTGAGTCCATGCAGCACTCCGCCACCCCGTACGAAGAACGCCTCACCGCCCCCCGCTCGTGGTGGCTGATCAGTTTCTTCGTGGGCGTCTCCTGCGCCCTGATCCTTTTCCCGTTCGGCACCCTGCCGATCCTGGGCGGCCTGGTCGGCGGTACGGCCGCGGCCGCGGTGGTCGCCAGTTCGTACGGCTCCCCGCGCATCCGCGTGGTCGGTGACTCGCTGATCGCGGGCGAGGCGAAGATCCCGGTGTCGGCGCTGGGCGAGACGGAGGTGCTGGACCCGGAGGAGGCCCGCGCCTGGCGCACGTACAAGGCCGATGTCCGCGCGTTCCTGCTGCTGCGCGCGTACATCCCGAGGGCGCTGCGGGTGATCGTCACCGACCCCGAGGACCCGACGCCGTACCTGTACCTGTCGACGCGGGAGCCGGAGCAGCTGGCCGCGGCGATCGAGGCGGCGCGGAAGGCGAACGCGCACCGTTCCGCGGAGGGCTAGGAGCCCGCGGGCAGGAAGCCCCTCAGGAAGCCCTCGGAGGCGCGGACGAGGGGCTGGGGGCCGCTCAGGGCCCGTCGGGGAGGTCGCGCAGCCTCAGGGGCTCGGCGGGCTGCTCCAGGGGCGGCAGCTGCTCCAGCTCCTCCCAGGGCACCTGGATCCCGCGCAGGTCGGCGCGGACACGGGCCGCGAGCCTTCTGGTGTCCCGGCGGTTCAGCACCGCCCCGACCGCGGCGCCCACCATGAACGGCATCAGGGTCGGCATGTCCCGCACCATCCGCTTCATGATCTGCTGGCGCAGTTGGCGCTTCATGCGGCCGCCGAGGGCCGCGTCGTAGGTCGACGGCTTCATCACGTCGACGCCGCGCTCCCCCGACCAGGAGGACAGGTACGCGGTGCTGCGGACCTTGAGGCTGCCCGGCGGGCGGACGCCGTAGACCTCGTGCAGTTCCGCGATGAGTTTCAGTTCGACCGCCGCGACGCCGGTGATCTCCGCGGCCAGTTCCGTCGGCAGAGCGGGCGGCACGGGCAGCATCGCCGCCGCGCCGATACCGGCCCCGATGGTCGAGGTCCCGGCCGCGGCGCCCGCCACCAGCTTGTCGGCGAGCTCCTCGGGCCCCAGGCCGGGGAACTGCCTGCGCAGGGTCGCGAGGTCGCGTACGGGCACCCGGGGCGCGATGTCGATGACGCGGTCCGCGAGGTACGCCAGTCCCGCGCGAGCGCGGTCACCGCTCCTGCGGACGCCTTCGCGGGCGATGACCCGGGCTTTCCCGCGGAGGACCCGAACCCGTCGTGTGGCGACGGGCGCGGGCCGCCGCTTCGGCTCCGGGTGATCGGCCCGGTCCGTCGTCGGTTCGAGCGGGGCTCCCGCGTCCGGGGAGCCCCGCTCGTCGTCACGCGCGCCGAGTGGGCCGTCGAGCGACCCTTGGTCCGCCTTCCGCGAGGGGAAGCGGCGCTTCCGGGGAGGGGTCGAGCCAGTCATGGCCGACCCGGCCTCAGTCGCAGTCGCGGCAGATCGGCTGACCGTTCTTCTCGCGGGCCAGCTGGCTGCGGTGGTGGACCAGGAAGCAGCTCATGCAGGTGAACTCGTCCTGCTGCTTGGGCAGGACCCGGACGGCCAGTTCCTCGTTCGAGAGGTCCGCTCCGGGCAGTTCCAGGCCCTCGGCGGCCTCGAACTCGTCGACGTCCACCGCGGAGGTGGTCTTGTCGTTCCGCCGGGCCTTCAGCTCTTCCAGGCTGTCCGAGTCGACGTCATCGTCGGTCTTGCGTGGAGTGTCGTAGTCGGTTGCCATATCGCTCTCCCCCTCTGGGTGTCTGCGGTGTCTCCAGCGCACGTAACGCGTGAGAGGCCGGACTTGTGCCCGACCTGAGGCGGAGATTTTGCCTCACATCAAGGGCTGTTACTCAATCGACACCCAATCCGATCCCCCGAGAGTGATCGGCTTGGATGGCGGTGTGGACCGTACACGCTTCGAATGCCGCACCTCAAAGGCGCCTCATCGTGTACTTCCCGTGATCAAGAGGGCTGAAAACCAGGACTTTCCGGGCTTTTCACCCCCTGTCATGATCACTGACAGTACATGGCCGGAAATCCGCCCATGTGATCGATCACACAGGGAGAAGCCCGTTCGGCCCCTGGAAAATTCCGCGTGAAGCGAACATCTTCCGCGTGTGTCGACGGCACGGGCCGTGGGTCACAGCGGAAGCGTCACACGCATCACGAGACCACCGCCCTCGCGGGGCCGCGCCGCGATGTGCCCGCCGTGCGCACGGGCCACGGACCGCACGATGGACAGGCCGAGGCCCACGCCCTTGTCGCTGCCCGTGCGCTCGGTGCGCAGGCGCCTGAAGGGCTCGAAGAGGTTGTCGATCTCGTACGCCGGCACCACCGGACCGGTGTTCGAGACGGTGAGCACCGCCTGTCCGTGCTGGACCTCGGTGTCCACCTCGACCCATCCCCCCTCGGCCACGTTGTACCGCACCGCGTTCTGTACGAGGTTCAGCGCGATCCGCTCCAGGAGCACACCGTTGCCCTGCACCACGGCGGGTTTCCGCTCGCCGCGGATCTCCACGCCCTTGGCCTCGGCCTCGGAGCGCACCTGGTCGATGGCCTGGGTGGCCACCTCGGCCAGGTCGACCGGTTTGCGCTCCACGATCTGGTTGTCGCTGCGGGCGAGCAGCAGCAGGCCCTCGACCAGCTGTTCGCTGCGTTCGTTGGTGGCCAGCAGCGTCTTGCCCAGCTGCTGGAGCTCCACCGGCGCGCCCGGGTCGGAGAGGTGGACCTCCAGGAGGGTGCGGTTGATCGCGAGCGGGGTGCGCAGTTCGTGCGAGGCGTTGCCGACGAAGCGCTGCTGGGCGGTGAAGGCCCGCTGCAGGCGCTCCAGCATCTCGTCGAAGGTGTCCGCCAGCTCCTTGAGCTCGTCGTCCGGGCCGTCCAGCTCGATCCGGCGGGAGAGGTCCGAGCCGGCCACCGCGCGGGCGGTGCGGGTGATCCGGCCGAGCGGGGACAGCACCCGGCCCGCCATCGCGTACCCGAACGCGAAGGCGATCACGGCGAGGCCCAGCAGGGCCAGCAGCGAGCGGCTGAGCAGGTTGTCCAGGGCCACCTGGCGCTGGTGGTCCACGCACTGGCTGATCGCGTCGTTGAAGTCAGCCAGCGGCAGGCTGGTGGTGTTGATCGCGGGGCAGTTGTCGCTGGAGACCTTCAGCTCCTGGAAGCTGACGATCTTGAACAGCGGCTGGTTGCCGGTGCTGATCGCCTGCGCGGCGAGCAGGTAGATGATCGACAGCAGCAGGATGCCGGCGATCAGGAACATGCCGCCGTACAGCAGGGTGAGGCGTATGCGGATGGTGGGGCGCAGCCAGGGGAAGGGCGCCTGGGGCCGCCGGGGGTCCCAGGTGGGCTTCGGGGGCGCCTGCGGGGGTGCGGGGGTCGTGGCCATGGTCGATCAGATCCGGTAGCCGGAGCCGGGCACGGTGACGATCACGGGCGGCTCGCCGAGTTTGCGGCGCAGGGTCATGACCGTCACCCGGACCACGTTGGTGAACGGGTCGGTGTTCTCGTCCCAGGCCTTCTCCAGCAGCTGCTCGGCCGAGACGACCGCGCCCTCGCTGCGCATCAGCACCTCCAGGACCGCGAACTCCTTGGGCGCGAGCTGGACCTCCTTGCCGTCGCGGAAGACCTCGCGGCGGTTCGGGTCCAGCTTGATGCCGGCGCGCTCCAGGACCGGCGGCAGGGGCACGCTGGTGCGGCGGCCGAGGGCGCGCACGCGGGCGATCAGCTCGCTGAACGCGAACGGCTTGGGCAGATAGTCGTCCGCACCGATCTCCAGGCCCTCGACGCGGTCGCTGACGTCGCCGGAGGCGGTGAGCATGAGCACCCGCGTGGGCATGCCCAGCTCGACGATCTTGCGGCAGACGTCGTCGCCGTGCACGAGCGGGAGGTCGCGGTCGAGGACGACCACGTCGTAGTCGTTGACGCCGATGCGCTCCAGGGCGGCCGCACCGTCGTACACGACGTCGACGGCCATGGCCTCCCGGCGCAGTCCGGTGGCCACCGCATCGGCGAGCAGCTGCTCGTCCTCGACGACGAGTACGCGCACGTCGCTGTCCTTCCTGTGTCCACCCGCGCAGCGCCGGAGCGCCCGCGCGGGCAGGGGTGTTCGTGAAGTGTGACCTCCATCCTGCCCTTTTCGGCCATAAGTCGGCTGTAAGCGGCGTCCTGCCGCAGGGACGGGCGTCCCGGGGCGGGAATGCGAGATTTTCTCCACCGTTCAGGTTTCCCGGGAAGGGAGCCGGGGGAGGACGGGTTTACACCCCGCGATCACGCTCTGCATGTGCCGCAGCACCATGCGGTACCTCGCGATCCGCTTGTGCAGGGCGGGCGCGGGTGTCCGGCACCGTAGCCGCCCGGCCGGGCGCGCCGGGCACCTGCGAGACGTGATCGTCCTTTCCCACGGCACACCCCCGTGCCACCGACCCACCGACCCAGGACGAGGGGGCGCAGCATGGACGCTTTCACCGCAGGACTTCTCCAGCGCATAAAGACGACCGAGTCCGACCTGTCGCGGGCTCGTGACGAGGGCGACGACTTCCTCGTGGAGGTGGAGCAGGCAGAGCTGGACGACCTGCGCCGCCTCGCCGCCGAACACGGCGTGGAGGTCGGCGCGTCACGCGTCTGAATCGACCCGCGCGCACAGGCGCGACCACAGCTCGCGAGGGGACCCCGGCGAATCCAGCGCCGGGGTCCCCTCGCGTCGTGCCGGCGGGGCGTCAGTCGTGCCAGGCCCCGAAGTCCTCCAGCAGCCCCTGGAGGGGCTCGAAGACGCCCGGGGACCCCGCGACGGCCAGTTCGCGCGACGGGCCCTCTCCGGGCCGTCCACCGGTCAGGGCGCCCGCCTCCCGGGCGATGAGGTCCCCCGCCGCGTAGTCCCACGGGTTCAGTCCGCGCTCGTAGTACCCGTCGAGCCGGCCGCAGGCCACGTCGCACAGGTCGATGGCCGCGGAGCCGCCGCGCCGGATGTCCCTGACCAGCGGGACGACGCGGGCGGCCACCTCGGCCTGGTGGGTCCGTACGTCGGTGACGTAGTTGAAGCCCGTGGAGACCAGCGCCTGGTCCAGCGGGGGCGCCGGGCGGCAGGCGAGCGTCCGTTCGCCCTCCCACGCGCCGGTGGCCCAGGCGCCCCCGCCGCGCACCGCCTGGTACGTCTCGCCGCGCATCGGGGCCGCGACGACCCCGGCGACGGTCTCGCCGTCCTGCTCGGCCGCGATGGACACCGCCCAGGTGGGCAGGCCGTAGAGGTAGTTCACGGTGCCGTCGAGCGGGTCGATCACCCAGCGCACGCCGCTGGTGCCGGCGGCGGAGGCGCCCTCCTCGCCGAGGAAGCCGTCGTCGGGGCGCCGCCCGGAGATCAGATCGGTGATCAGCTTCTCCGCCGCGATGTCCATCTCGGTGACGACGTCGATCGGGCTGGACTTGGTCCGCGCCACGGCGAGATCGGCCGGGCGGCCGTCCCGCAGCAGTTCGCCGGCGCGGCGGGCGGCCTCCTGGGCCAGCCGCAGCAGTTCCCGGTGCAGGGGGTCGGTCACGGGTCTCCTCACGCGTAGGGGCTGTCGGTGCCGGCCGCGGCCGGGCGGGGCGCCCGGGAGGGGCAGCAGCCGACCGGGCAGACGTGGTGGCTCGCGCCCAGGGTGCCCAGGGCGCAGGGGGTGACGTCCTGGCCGCGCTCGACGGCGGCGCGCTCCAGGATCAGCTCGCGCACGGCGGCGGCGAACCGGGGGTCGGCGCCCACGGTGGCCGAGCGCCGCACCGGCAGGCCCAGCTCCTCGGCCTTGGCCGTGGCCTCGGTGTCGAGGTCGTACAGGACCTCCATGTGGTCGGAGACGAAGCCGATGGGGGCCATGACGACCGCGGGGGCGCCGGCCGCGTGCCGCTCCTCCAGGTGGTCGCAGATGTCGGGCTCCAGCCACGGGATGTGCGGGGCGCCGGAGCGGGACTGGTAGACCAGGCTCCAGGGGTGTTCCACGCCGGTGCGCTCGCGGACGGCGTCGGCGATCAGCCGGGCCACGTCGAGGTGCTGCTCGACGTAGGCGCCGCCCTCGCCATGGGCCTCGACGGGGCCGGAGGTGTCGGCGGCGGCCAGGGGGATGGAGTGGGTGCTGAAGGCGATGTGGGCGCGGTCTCGGACGTCCTCGGGGAGGTCGGCGAGGGAGCGCAGCACACCGTCGATCATCGGTTCGACGAAGCCGGGGTGGTTGAAGTAGTGCCGCAGCTTGTCGATCCTCGGCAGCTCCAGGCCCTCGGCCCGGAGGGTGGCCAGCGCGTCGGCGAGGTTCTCGCGGTACTGGCGGCAGCCCGAGTACGAGGCGTAGGCGCTGGTGGCGAGGACCAGGATGCGGCGGCGGCCGTCGGCGACCATCTCGCGCAGGGTGTCGGTCAGGTACGGCGCCCAGTTGCGGTTGCCCCAGTAGACCGGCAGGTCCAGGCCGTGCCCGGCGAAGTCCTCGCGCAGGGCCGCGATCAGGGCGCGGTTCTGGCCGTTGATGGGACTGATCCCGCCGAACCGGAAGTAGTGCTGCCCGACTTCTTTCAGGCGTTCCTTCGGGATGCCGCGCCCGCGCGTGACGTTCTCCAGGAACGGGACCACGTCGTCCGGGCCTTCGGGGCCACCGAAGGAGAGCAGGAGCAGGGCGTCGTACGGGGTGGCATCGAGCGCGTCTGGCATGTCTCGATCCTGCCACCCGGCACCGACACCCCGGCAACCGCGGGGTGAAGAGCCGAGACCAGTATGGTTTATGACGAAATTTTCCACCGATAACCGGATGCGCTTAGGTTCGCCTAACTCGTAAGCTGTATCCGCCGCATTCGCGCCTTACCGGAACCGCCTCGGAGACCACGTGCCCAGCCCCTACAGAGCCCTCTTCGACGTGCCCGGGACCAAGGCCTTCTCGGCCGCGGGGCTCCTCGGCCGGATGCCGCTGTCCATGATGGGCATCGGCGTGGTCACGATGATCTCCCAGCTCACCGGCCGCTACGGGCTCGCGGGCGCGCTGTCGGCCACCATCGCGCTGTCCGCCGCCGTGCTCGGACCGCAGGTCTCCCGCCTGGTGGACCGGCACGGGCAGAGCCGGGTGCTGCGCCCGGCGACCCTCGTGGCCCTCGTCGCCGCCGCCGGACTGCTGCTGGCCGCGCACTTCGGGTGGCCGGACTGGGTGCTGTTCGCCTGTGCCGCCGGGATCGGCGCGGTGCCGAGCCTGGGCGCGATGATCCGGGCCCGCTGGGCCGCCCTGTACCGGGGCACGCCCCGGCTGCACACCGCCTACTCCTTCGAGTCGGTCGTGGACGAGATCTGCTTCGTCTTCGGGCCGATCCTCTCCATCGGGCTGTGCACGGTCTGGTTCCCGGAGGCGGGCCCCCTGCTCGCCGCGGTCTTCCTGGCGGCCGGCGTGTACTGGCTGACCACCCTGCGCGCCACCGAGCCCGCGCCGCACCCGCGCGAGCGGCGCGGCGGGGGCACCGCGCTGCGCTCGCCGGGACTCCAGGTGCTGGTGGCGACCTTCGTGGCGACCGGCGCGATCTTCGGCTCGGTGGACGTGGTCACGGTCGCCTTCGCCGACGAGCGCGGCCACAAGGGCGCCGCGAGCGTCGTGCTCGCCCTGTACGCGGCCGGTTCCTGCGCGGCCGGGGCGGTCTTCGGCCTGCTGCGCCTCGCCGGGGCTCCGGAACGCCGCTGGCTGCTGGGCGTGGCCGCCATGGCCGTGAGTATGATCCCCCTCCTACTGGTCGGAAACCTGCCGCTTCTGGCCGCTGCGCTGTTCGTTGCGGGGCTGTCCATCGCACCGACGATGATCACGACGATGTCCCTCATCGAAGAGCACGTACCTCGCACGCAGCTCACCGAGGGCATGACCTGGGTGAGCACCGGCCTCGCGGTCGGCGTGGCGCTCGGCTCCTCGCTGGGCGGCTCGGTGATCGACGCCGCCGGTGCGCGCGCCGGGTACGGGGTCCCGGTGCTGTCCGGGGCCGTCGCGGTCGTGGTCGGTTTCCTCGGGTACCGCCGGCTGCGCAGGCCGGCCGCGGGTCGGGGAGGAACCGTTGAGCAGCACGGCGAACGGCAGGACGAGCGGCGCGAGCGGCACATGGCGTAACTGGGGCGGGAACGTAGCGGCGCGGCCCGCCCGGCAGGTCGCGCCGGTCTCGGTGGAGGAGCTGGCCGCGGCGGTGCGCCGGGCGCGGGAGGACGGGCTGGCGGTGAAGGCCGTCGGCACGGGGCACTCCTTCACGTCGATCGCGGCGACCGACGGTGTGTTGATACGCCCTCAACTGTTGACCGGTATACGCAAGATCGACCGGGCGGCCATGACCGTCACCGTCGAGGCCGGCACCCCGCTCAAGAGGCTCAATGCGGCGCTGGCGCGCGAGGGTCTGTCGCTCACCAACATGGGCGACATCATGGAGCAGACGGTCTCCGGGGCCACCAGCACCGGCACCCATGGCACGGGACGCGACTCCGCTTCCATCGCCGCCCAGATCAAGGGCCTCGAACTCGTCACGGCGGACGGCTCGGTGCTCACCTGCTCCGCGACGGAGAACCCCGAGGTCTTCGCGGCCGCCCGCACAGGACTCGGCGCGCTCGGCGTCGTCACCGCCCTCACCTTCGCCGTGGAGCCGTTGTTCCTGCTGACGGCGCGCGAGGAGCCGATGCCGCTGGACCGGGTCCTCGCCGAGTTCGATCAGCTCTGGGCGGAGAACGAGCACTTCGAGTTCTACTGGTTCCCGCACACCGGGAACACCAACACCAAGCGCAACAACCGCAGCGCGGGCCCCGAGCAGCCGGTCGGTCGGCTGGCCGGCTGGTTCGAGGACGAGTTCCTGTCCAACGGCGTCTTCCAGGTGACCCAGTGGGTCGGCCGGGCGGCGCCCGCGAGCATCCCGGCCATCTCGAAGATCTCCAGCAGGGCGCTGTCCGCGCGGACGTACACCGACATCCCCTACAAGGTCTTCACCTCGCCGCGCCGGGTGCGCTTCGTGGAGATGGAGTACGCCGTTCCGCGCGCCGCCCTGGCGGACACGCTGCGCGAACTGAAGGCCATGGTCGAGCGCTCGGGCCTGCGCATCAGCTTCCCGGTCGAGGTGCGCACCGCGCCGGCCGACGACATCACCTTGTCCACCGCCTCCGGCCGCGACAGCGCCTACATCGCCGTCCACATGTACCGGGGCACTCCCTACCAGTCGTACTTCACCGCCGCCGAGCGCATCTTCACCGCGCACGAGGGCCGGCCGCACTGGGGCAAGGTGCACACCCGGGACGCGGAGTACTTCGCGCGGGTGTACCCGCGGTTCACCGAGTTCACGGCGTTGCGGGACCGTCTTGACCCGGAACGGCTGTTCCGGAACGACTACTTGCGGCGGGTGCTGGGGCCGTAGGCGTCCCGGCGGGGCCGCTGGGCGTGGGGGCCGGGGTGGTCCGGCCCCCGTCGGGCGAGGCGCTCGGGGAGGGCGTCGCCGGGCCGGCCGTACCGCCGTCGGACCCGGATCCCGTACCGGTCCCCGGGTTCGAGCCCGGTTCCGCGGTGGCGGTGCCGTCCGAGGAGGCGCCGTCACCGGAGGAGGTACGCGGGGGGAGATGACCGGGGTCATCCGTTCGGTGGACGGCGGAGGACCGGCCGCGGACCGCGTCGCCGACCGTCGTACCGCTTCCGCCGCTGAAGCTGCTGCCGGACACCAGTTCGTATGCCGTGATGCCGCCCATGGTCACCCCGAACACGAGAGCGGCCGCGACCACCGGGCGCCGCCAGCTCTTGACCCGCGCGCGGTAGACGGTGCCCTCGGAGAACTCGCCCGGGGCGGGCGGCACCGGCGCGGCGGCGGACGTCTTGGCCACCCTCAACTGCTCGCCGGTGCGCCGGAAGAAGTGCTGGAAGAGGGTGCCGCCGCAGGTGGCGATCACGCTGACGACACCCGCGCCGAGGATCGTGCCGTACACGCCGAAGGAGGAGGCCAGCTTCGCCGCGACGACCGCCGCCAGGGCGCTGCCCGCCACCTGGGGGACGTTCAGGTCGAGCCGCTTCCGCTCCGCATCGGGTGTTTCGCGCATACCCGGAACTTGCCTGCCTTTCCCGTACTCGATCGGCATCGGGGTACCGACTGCACGAGATAGGGACGTACGGACGGAACCATTAGTTCCGTTTCCGGGGGTTGCGTGAAGTTCGCCACGTCCGTGATCCGCGAAACCGGTTGCACGGGGCTCACGGGTGCCACTCGCCGGAAGTTGGGCGGCGCGCCAATCCACGCACGTGGCCCGAATGGAGTACTGTTGCGAGCCCTGGGTCCGGTCTCCCACCAGGGTGTCCGCGGCCACCAAGGACCGCCGGGAGGGGGCTAGTTGCACAGGGTGACGGTCTTGGTCACTTAGCGTGGCGAACTGGTTACCGTGCCATAACGGCGACTCAAGGCCCGCGCCCGACACGCCGGGCAACTCGGCAAGGTTGTGGCAGGCTGCACCCGGGCAGGCCACACTCGACTAGCGGAAGCAGCGACGCACGTGACGTCGGCAGGCACCACCCGGGAGGTCCCCATGCCCGAACTGCGTGTCGTGGCCGTCTCGAATGACGGCACACGGCTGGTGCTGAAGGCTGCCGACTCCACGGAATACACGCTTCCGATCGACGAACGGCTGCGCGGCGACCGGCCGCGCCTCGGCCAGATCGAGATCGAGGTCGAGAGCCATCTGCGCCCCCGCGACATCCAGGCGCGGATACGAGCCGGTGCCACCGCCGAGGAGGTCGCGCAGCTCGCGGGCATCCCCGTCGACCGGGTGCGGCGCTTCGAGGGTCCGGTGCTGGCCGAGCGCGCCTTCATGGCCGAGCGGGCCCGCAAGACCCCGGTCCGGCGTCCCGGCGAGAACTCCGGGCCGCCGCTCGGCGAGGCCGTGCAGGAACGGCTGTTGCTGCGCGGCGCCGAGAAGGACACGGTGCAGTGGGACTCCTGGCGCCGCGACGACGGCACCTGGGAGGTGCTGCTCGTCTACCGGGTCGCGGGCGAACCGCACTCGGCGAGCTGGACGTACGACCCTCCCCGGCGCCTGGTCCAGGCCGTGGACGACGAGGCCCGCTCGCTGATCGGCGAGTCCGACGACCTCGCCGTGCCGGAGCCGAGCTTCCCGTTCGTCCCGCGCATCGCCCGGCTGCCGCGCGAGCGTTCGATGGACCGCGCCCTGGAGCGGACCGACCGGGAACGGCCGAGCCTGCCCGCGCAGTCGTCGGAGCCCGCCGAGGAGAGCACCGGTGAACGGGACTCGCTGACCAGCCTGTTGGAGGCGGTGCCGTCCTTCCGCGGCGACATGGTGGTGCCGGAGCGCAACCCGGAGACCCCGGACGAGCCCGACGGCGAAGCCGCCCTGGAGGAGCCGCCGGCGCCCGCCGCCTCGGCCGGCTCGGCCTACGCGGACGTCCTCATGCCCCGCTCGGTCGGCAGCCACCGCGACCGGCTGACCGGCGCCACCGACCGCCAGGCCGAGGCCGACGGGGTGCGCCCCGGCCGCCGCGCGGCCGTCCCGAGCTGGGACGAGATCGTGTTCGGCACCCGGCGCAAGAAGCAGGACTGACCGGCCGCACGACGCGAAGAGGGGCGGGGCATCAAGGTGCCCCGCCCCTCTCGGTCGCCGTTACTGCGGGTCCGCGCCCACCGCCACGGGCCGGGAGGGGTCCGCGGACCACTCCGACCACGAACCGACGTACAGCGCCGCCGGGATGCCCGCCACGGCGAGGGCCAGCACCTCATGGGCGCCGGAGACGCCCGAGCCGCAGTAGACGCCCACCGGCACGTCCGCGGAGACGCCGAGGGCCTTGAAGCGGTCCTTGAGCTCGGCCGCGGGCAGGAAGCGGCCGTCGGGGCCCACGTTCTCCGTCGTCGGCGCCGAGACCGCGCCGGGGATGTGCCCGCCGACCCGGTCCACGGGCTCCACCTCGCCCCGGTACCGCTCCCCCGCGCGGGCGTCCAGCAGCACGCCTGTGCGGGCCAGTGCGGCGGCCGTGTCCGCGTCCAGCAGGCCCGCCGCGTCCGGCGCCGGCACGAAGTCGCCCTCGGCCGGGGCGGCCACCCCGGTCGACAACTCCCCCGTCCAGGACGGCAACCCGCCGTCGAGGACCCGCACGTCCGGGTGACCCGTCCAGCTCAGCATCCACCAGGCGCGGGCCGCGGCCCAGCCCTGCCCGCCGTCGTACACGACCACCGGACGGCTCGCCGACACGCCCGCGCGGCGCATCGCGGCGCCGAACTCCGCGAGGTCCGGCAGCGGGTGGCGGCCGTGCGCGCCCGGGGCCGCGGCCAACTCCCGGTCCAGGTCGACGTAGACCGCGCCGGGGATGTGCCCGGCCGCGTGCTCTGCCCGGCCGTCGAAGGGCGGGGCACCCGCCGCCTTCGCCAGGCTCAACTGCCAGCGCACGTCCAGCAGGACGGGCGGCGCCTCGCCGGCGAGCGCCGCCGCGAGTTCGGGTGCGGTGATGATGACTGTCATGGCGCCATGCATACGCCAGGGGTGGCCGCGGCGTCCAGGTCCGGCTACTCTGCTCGGCCGGGCAGTCTCGATCACGACCTGTAGGGGATCGGGCACATGCCGTGCATCCGGCGGACATCCTGCCGGGCATCGTCAGGAAGCGGCGAAAAACGTCAGCCCAGGCATTCTTCCGGAAGACTCCGCCGAACCGGCGGCGCGGCGAATCGACAGGGCCGCGCGACCGTGGAGGATGCGGACACACCGGTACGGGCGTACGCGCCGGCGGCGTGCACACACCTGCCGGAGGAGCGGAAGCGACACGGCCGCCGCACGAGGCGGCCGGGGAGAGAGTGATCGATGACCGAGGCACGGGAGTCGGCCGGTCCGCAGGCGCTGCGCGCGCCCGGCACACCCTGCTGGGTGAGCCTGATGGCGCACCGGCTCACCGCCACCGAGGAGTTCTACGGGGAGCTGTTCGGCTGGGAGTTCCGGCCGGGCCCGCAGCAGCTCGGCCCGTACGTGCGGGCGCTGCTCGACGGGCGCGAGGTGGCCGGCATGGGCCGGCTGCCACCGGAGAACCGGCTGCCGATCGCCTGGACGCCCTACCTCGCCTCGGACGACGTGGACCGCACGGCCGAGGCGGTGCGGCTGTGCGGCGGCACGGTGGCGGTCGGCCCGCTGGACGCGGCCGAGGCCGGACGGCTGGCCATCGCCGCGGACCCCTCGGGGGCGGTGTTCGGCATCTGGCAGGCGCCCGGGCACCTCGCCCCGGCGGTCACCGGAGTGCCGGGCACACCCGCGTGGAACGAGCTGCTCACGTTCGAGACGCAGAGCGTCGCCAAGTTCTACGTGAGCGTGTTCGGGTACGAGACGGAGCCGGTGGTCTCGGCCGGCCTCGACTACGTGACCCTGCGCGTCGACGGGCGCCCGGTGGCCGGGCTGCACGGTGTGGGCCATGGGCTGCCCCGCGACCGTGGGCCGTACTGGCAGACCTGTTTCGAGGTGGCGGACACCGGCGAGACGCTGCGTCAGGTGACCGGGCTGGGCGGCCGGATCGTCCGCCCGGCCCACGACAGTCCGCACGGGCGGGTGGCGACGGTGGCGGATCCGGAGGGGG
Organism: Streptomyces hygroscopicus subsp. hygroscopicus; assembly: GCF_030269125.1. Taxonomy (GTDB): domain Bacteria; phylum Actinomycetota; class Actinomycetes; order Streptomycetales; family Streptomycetaceae; genus Streptomyces; species Streptomyces hygroscopicus_C. The sequence goes on from NZ_BSSM01000001.1 coordinate 1,001,815, forward strand.
CGGTGTTCTCGGTGGTCCAGGATCCGCGCTGAGGGCCCCGGGACGCGGCGATCGGGGCGGGTGGCTCAGGAGGAGGAGACGGGCAGCACGTCCGGGGACAGGGCCGCCGCGCGGGCCGTCGCGGCGGTCATCCGGCGCCGGTGGTGGCGGCGGCACAGCACCTCGTAACCGACCTCGCCCGCCGCCTGGTTGACGTCCCCGACGACGACCTGGGCGCCCTCGACCACCATCTGGCCGCCGACGGTACGGGCGTTGTGCGTGGCACGGGCGCCGCACCAGCACAGTGCCTCCACCTGGAGCACCTCGATGCGGTCGGCCAGCTCCACCAGCCGCTGGGAGCCCGGGAAGAGCTTGGAGCGGAAGTCGGTGGTGATACCGAAGGCGAAGACGTCCACGCCGAGGTCGTCCACCACCCGCGCGAGCTGGTCGATCTGCACGGGCGCGAGGAACTGCGCCTCGTCCGCGATCACGTAGTCGATCCGGCCGCCCTGCGAGAGGTGGTCCACGATGTACACGTAGAGGTCCTGGGCGTCGGCGACCTCCACCGCGTCGGTGACCAGGCCGAGGCGCGAGGACAACTTGCCGGCGCCCGCACGGTCGTTGCGGGTGAATATCATCCCGGCCAGGCCCCGCGCGGAGCGGTTGTGCTCGATCTGCAGAGCCAGCGTCGACTTCCCGCAGTCCATCGTTCCGGAGAAGAACACCAGCTCGGGCATGAGGAGTTGCACACCTTTCGGTGAGGGGGCGGACAGGCGGAAGGGGTCAGGAGCGTACTTCGAGCAGCGGGACCAGCTGCTCCACGGGGGTCATCGACCCGTGGTTGCCCACCAGCGCGGACTCCTTGGGCTCCCGCTCGGAGGCGATGATCAGGACGTCGTCGTACGCGGCCGCGACCACGTCGCCGAGCCGGGCGTAGACCCGCTCGTCCACGTGCGGCCCGAACCAGCCCGCCTCGATCGCCTCGTCGCGCGAGGCCACCCAGAACTGCTCGCCGAGCACCTCGCGCCAGCACGTCAGCACGTCGTTCTCCGCGCCCGGCACCGCGTACACATGACGGGCCCGGCCCTCGCCGCCCAACAGGGCGACCCCGGCGCTGAGTTCCCAGTCCGTGTCGAAGTCGAAGCGGTGCTCCTCGTCGAACGGGACGTCGATCATGCCGTGGTCGGCGGTGACGTAGAGCGCGCTGCGCGGGGGCAGTTGCTCGGCAAGGCGCTGGGCGAGCCGGTCGACGTACATCAGCTGGCCGCGCCAGGTGTCGGAGGCGACCCCGTAGCGGTGGCCCGCGCCGTCGAGTTCGGCGTAGTACGTGTACACCAGCGAGCGGTCCCCGGCGGCCAGCTGCCCGGCCGCGAGGTCCATGCGCTCCTCGCCGGACAGCCGTCCGTGGAAGGTGCCGCCGCTGAGCGCGACCTTCGTGAGCGGCGTGTGCTGGAACGTGGGCGAGGAGACCTGTGCGGCGTGCACCCCGGCCTCGTGGGCCAGCTGGAAGACGGTGGGGTACGGCTGCCAGGCGCGCGGGTCGGTGTAGGGCTGCCAGCGGAGCTGGTTCATCAGCGCGCCGGTGGCCGGGTCGCGGACCGTGTAGCCGGGCAGGCCGTGGGCGCCGGGGGGCAGGCCGGTGCCCACCGAGGCGAGGGAGGTCGCGGTGGTCGCCGGGTAGCCCGCGGTGAGCGGCCGGCCGGTGCCGCCGCGCGAGCTGGCGAGCAGCGAGGTGAGGAAGGGCGCCTCGTCGGGGTGGGCGCGCAGCTGCTCCCAGCCGAGCCCGTCGACCAGGAAGACGCAGGCGCGGTCGACCGGGGCCAGCTCCGTGATCGCCGCGGTCGTGCCGGGGACGCCCATGCCGGCGGCGAGGGTGGGGAGGAGGTCGGCGAGGGAGCCGGTGCCGTACTCGGGCAGCGGCGCGGTGGCCAGGGCGAGGGGTTCCGGGTGGTCCCAGGCGGAGAGCTGGGACATCAGCGGTCGAGGTCCGCGGTCGCCTCGGAGAGGGCCTGCGCGAAGGTGAGCGCCTCGCGTACCGTCTCGGGGCCGTCGCCGGCCTCGCTGACGCGCAGGCTGAGGTCGTCCGCCGTGGAGTTGCCCGTGTAGCCGTGGTCGGCGTCGCAGTTGGGGTCGCCGCAGGCGGCGGGCTCCAGGTCGATGCGGCTGACCGCGCCCCAGCCGATGGTCAGCACGACCTCGCGGGGCAGGGTGCCCGGGGTGTACTGCTCGGGGTTGGCGACCACCCGGCTGACCACGACGGACGAGATCCGGTCGAGCTTCACCGACTCGGTCGAGGTGGTGGCGTACGGCGTCGGGGAGGTGCTGTCGGCGGCCTGCTCGTCGGTGTGGCTGACGATGAAGCGGTTGGCGGTGAGGACCAGGACGGTCACATGGCGGCGCACCTCGTTCTGGTCGAACGTGGTCTCCTGGTGGACCAGGTACGACCGGATGGGCTCGCCGCCCACCGCGGCCTCCACCGCCTCGGCCACGAGGGCCGGGTAGTAGCCGCTGCGCTCGATCGCCGCTCGCAGCCCCTGGGTCGTCGTACTGGTCTTGGCCATGGCGTCCATCCTAGTGCGTGGCCAGGGGCGCTCCGGGCCAACGGGGCGTGCTGCGGGAAGGGGGACGGGACGCCTCCCGGCCGGGCACCTTCGCTCTCCTCCGGACCAGCCCGTGCCGGGACTCCACCCGCTCGGCGGTGATCCGACAGGACACGGGTTCGATCCCCCGGCGTCGGCCTCGAACGCGACGAGGGCGGACGGCGTCTCCCCGAGGGACCGGGTCGGGCGCGGTCTCGTCGCGGGCGGGGGCGCGGAGGACGGGGTCCTGGAGGCGGACGGGCAGGACGTGAGGGCAGGTGCGACGAGGAGCACTTCCAGGGCGTGGTGGTACGTGAGGTCGTATCCGGCGGCCGGCCGCGGCGCCCCGGCGTCCCGGGCGGTCGCCTCCCCGTCCCACCGGCCGCCCTCGGGAGCCGGTGCCCGGCGGCCTCCGTGCGGCCCCGCTCAGTAGGCCGGCATGGTGCGCGGGCCGTGGTCGTCGCGGGCGGGCGGGGGTGCGAGCCGTACGGTCGCGCCGAGGACGCTCGCGCCGTGCGGGGCCACGACGACCGGTTCCAGGGTGACGGCGACGACCTCGGGGTGGTCGTCGACCAGGCGGGAGACCCGCAGCAGCAGCTCCTCCAGCGCGGGGGTGTCCACGGGGGCGGAGCCGCGCCAGCCGAACAGCAGGGGCGCGGTGCGGATCGCGCGGACCAGCGAGGTCGCGTCCCGGTCGGTGACCGGGATCAGCCGGTGCGCCGTGTCGTCCAGCAGCTGGGACGCGGCGCCGGCGAGTCCGAAGGACAGCACGGCCCCGGCGGCGGGGTCGATCACGGCCCGTACGACGGTGTCGACGCCCCGGGGCGCCATCCCCTGCACCACCGGCCGCAGAACCTCGGGCTTGCCGAACAGCTCGCTCAATTCGGCGTACGCCCGCCGCAGTTGCTCCTCGTCCGCCAGGTCCAGGCGCACGCCGCCCAGGTCGGCGCGGTGCCGCAGGTGCGGGGCGGTCGCCTTCAGGGCCACGGGGTAGCCGAGGGCGCGGGCAGCCTCGACCGCGTCGTCCGGAGTGGGCGCGGGAAGCCCGCGGCGCACCTTGATGCCGTACTTCGCGAGCAGTTCGCAGGTCCGCGCGTCCGAGATCGTGAGCCCCTCCCCGCGCTCCAGCGACTCCGCGATCAGCCGGGCGGCCCCCTTCTCGTCGATGTCCTCGTACTCCGGCACCCTCCCGGGCTCGGCCGCGTCCCGCCGCCACTGCCCGTACCGAACCGCTTCCGCGAGCGCGCGTACGGCACGCTCGGCGGCCGGGTAGGCGGGGATGAGGCGGGTGCCTTCCGAGGGCGGCGCGGCCGCGGCGGGCGGACGTTCCGCGGCGCCACGGGGCTCTGAGGGGTCGAGCGAAGCCGAGAGCGGGGGAAGGTGGGCGCCGCCCTCGGTGCCGGACACCTTGCCGACGGCCTGTGGTGCGGTGCTGGCCGCGGCGGACAGCGCCTCCGCCAGCCCGCCCAGCTCCACGTGCACCACCAGCACCGGCTTACCCGGCACCCCGGCGGCGGCCGACCGCAGCGCCTCCGCCAGCTCCGCGTCCTTCGGCGACGCCTCCCCGATCGCCGGAATCGCCGTCACCACGACGGAGTCGTTCGTGTCGTCGGCCAGCGCGGCGCTCAGCGCCCGGTGGAAGTCCTCCGGCGTCGCCCCGGTCGTCAGGTCGATCGGCCGCGAAGGGCGCAGCCCCTCCGCGAGGCACCGGTCGTACGTCAGCACGCCCAGCGACTCGGAGTTCCCGAGGATCGCCACCCGGGGCCCGGCGGGCAGCGGTTGCCGGGCGAGCAGCAGGCCGGCGTCGACCAGCTCCGTGATCGTGTCGACCCGGATCACCCCGGCCTGCCGCAGCAGCGCGGAGACGGTCGCGTGCGGCAGCCGCGTCGCGCGCACCGCGTGCCCCTGCGGCGCCGTGCCCGTCCCCTGCACCACGACCAGCGGCTTCGCGGCCGCCGTCCGCCGGGCGAGCCGGGTGAACTTGCGCGGGTTGCCGATGCTCTCCAGGTACATGAGGACGACGTCGGTGTCCTGGTCCTCGTACCAGTACTGCAGGACGTCGTTGCCGGACACGTCGGCCCGGTTGCCCGCGGAGACGAACGTGGAGACGCCGGTCACCCCGGTCACCCCGCCGCCGCGCCGGTGCAGCCGGGACAGCAGCGCGATGCCGATGGCACCGGACTGGGCGAACATGCCGATGCGGCCGGGGCGCGGCATCTCGGGGGCGAGGGACGCGTTCAGCCGTACGTCCGGGGCGGTGTTGATGACGCCGAACGCGTTGGGCCCGATGATCCGCATGCCGTACGCCCGCGCCTGCCGCACGAGCGCCCGCTGCCGCACCTTGCCCTCGGGGCCGCTCTCGGCGTACCCGGCGCTGAGCACGACGAGCCCCTGGACGCCGTGTTCCCCGCACTCGGCGACCAGGGAGGGCACGTGCTCGGCCGGTACGGCGACGACGGCGAGGTCCACCGGGCCCTCGATGTCCCGCACGCACCGGTACGCGGTCACCCCCTGGACCTCCGCCTGGTCCTCGGGGAACGCCTTGTTCACGGCGTACAGCCGGCCGGCGTACCCGGCGTCCTTGATGTTGGCCAGGACGCTGCGGCCCACGCCGCCGGGCGCGCGGCCGACGCCGATGACCGCGACGGAGCCCGGGGCGAGGAGCCGTTGCACCGACCGGGCCTCGGCGCGCTGCTCCCGCGCGTACTGCACGGCGAGGGCGCGGTCCGTGGGTTCGAGGTCCAGCTCCAGGCGTACGACGCCGTCCTCGAAGCTGCGCTTCTGGGTGTACCCGGCGTCCGTGAACACCTTGATCATCTTGGTGTTGGCGGGCAGCACCTCGGCGGCGAACCGGCGGATGCCCCGCTCCCGGGCGACGGCCGCGATGTGCTCCAGCAGGGCGGAGGCGACCCCCCGGCCCTGGTGGGCGTCCTGCACCAGGAAGGCGACCTCGGCCTCGTCGGCCGGGCCCGACGCGGGCGCGCCGCCGGCGCCGATGCGGTCGTAGCGCACCGTCGCGATGAACTCGCCGCCCACGGTGGCCGCGAGACCCACCCGGTCCACGAAGTCGTGGTGGGTGAAGCGGTGGACGTCCTTGGCGGACAGCCGGGGGTAGGGCGCGAAGAAGCGGTAGTACTTGGACTCGTCCGAGACCTGCTCGTAGAAGTGGACCAGGCGGTCGGCGTCGTCGACGGTGATGGGCCGGATGCGGGCGGTGCCTCCGTCCCGCAGCACCACGTCCGCCTCCCAGTGCGCGGGGTACTCGTACCGGTCCTGCGGTTCCGCCGAGGTTCGCATGGGCCCCAGAGTACGGCTAGCGTCCGACAGCAGCGCGAGGCAGTCTGTGGAGCACGGCGGAGGGGGTGCGCAGCCCCTCTTCTGACACGCTTCACGATATGGAAGACTGGTCTAGACAACCCTGAACAGCGAAGGGCAGCAACACATGGCTGAACGCCGCGTCAACGTCGGCTGGGCCGAGGGTCTTCACGCCCGCCCCGCCTCCATCTTCGTCCGGGCCGCCACGGCCGCAGGCATCCCGGTGACGATCGCCAAGGCCGGCGGCGGCACCGCGGTCAACGCGGCCTCCATGCTGGGCGTTCTGGGCCTGGGCGCCCAGGGCGGCGAGGAGATCGTGCTCGCGTCCGACGCCGACGGCGCGGAAGCCGCGCTGGACCGGCTGGCCAAGCTGGTCGCCGAGGGCCTGGAAGAGCTGCCCGAGACGGTCTGAGCAGGACCCCGCGACGGTCTCGGAGAGAACGGTCTCAGCGGGATACGGGAAGCCGCGTCATCCATATGGAGTGGCGTGGCTTCCGTGTTTTCGGAGCATCACCATATGAGCCATGACCGTTATTCGTCATGGCCCGCACCGCGGAATTCACGGCGGCCGCACATACACGGACACCGAATATCCCGCCCACTTTGTATACGGCACCCGTGTTAACTCCGCGCACCGGACATGTTTACGGAATGTTGCGAAGTCCTCACCCGCTCCTGGGGGCCTGGAATCCGCAACCGGTGCGCGACCGTCGTCCGCTCGGTGTGCAGGGCGGTCACCGCGCGGGCGCGCTCGCCGTCGCCGCGCGCCACCGCGTCCACGATCGCGCCGTGCTCCGCCCACGTGGCGACCACGTCCGGCGGCGTGTCCACGGTGTACATCCAGGCGATCTTGTGGCGCAGCTGAGTGAGCGTCGAGGTCAGCGACGGACTGCCACAGGCCTGGGCCAGCGTCTCGTGGAACCAGCCGTCCAGGGAGCGCAGATCCTCGCCGCCGCCCCTCCTGGCGCGCTCCTGGCCCAGCCGGACCAGTCCGCGCAGCACCTTCAGATGCGCCTCGGTGCGCCGCCGCGCCGCGCGCGCGGCACCGAGCGGCTCCAGCAGGAGGCGCATCTCCAGCAGGTCGGCGGCCTCCTGCTCGGTCGGCTCGGCCACACAGGCGCCCGCGTGCCGGCGCGTCACCACGAAGCCCTCCGCCTCCAGGGTGCGCAGGGCCTCGCGCACGGGGACGCGCGAGACGCCGTAGCGGCGGGCCAGCACCTCCTCGGTGAGGCGGCCACCGCGTTCGAGGACGCCGGCGACGATGTCGTCCCGGATCGCCGTGCACACCGAGTGCGCCGGAATACGCATGCCCGACCTCCGCCTTAATACCCGCGACACGACGCCGACGACGGACGCGTGTTTTCCGTGACTCTATTCCACCGGGCCGGAATTTCCGACGGGAGGCCGGAATCCATGAATATTTTTTGGACAGCTTCCGGCGGAACGGCCGGGGAATGACGAAAGCCCCGGCCGGGTGGGCCGGGGCTTCGGACGCCGCGCGGGAACGGTCAGACGTTCACGCCGTGGTTGCGCAGGTATGCGACGGGGTCGACGTCGGAGCCGTAGTCGGGGCCGGTGCGGGCCTCGAAGTGCAGGTGCGGGCCGGTGACGTTGCCGGTCGCGCCGGACAGGGCGATCTGCTGGCCCGCGGCGACCCGCTGGCCCACCGTGACGCCGATGGACGACAGATGGCCGTACTGGGTGTACATGCCGTCGGCCATGCGGATCACGATCTCGTTGCCGTACGCCCCGCCCCAGCCGGTGGAGACGACGGTGCCGACGCCGACCGCGTGCACGGGGGTGCCGGTGGCCGCGTGGAAGTCGATGCCGGTGTGCGAGCCGGAGGACCACAGGGAGCTGCCGACCTTGTAGCCGGTGGACACGTAGGAGTGCGCGATCGGGGCGACGAAGGTGTTCAGCCGCTTGCGCTCGGCCTCCCGGGCGGCGCGGGCCCTGGCCTCGCGCGCCTCCTTCGCCCGCGCGGCGGCGGCCTTCTCGGCCGCCTCGTGCTCGGCGATCCGCTGCTGGGCGGTGGCCTGGGCGTCGATGTGCTCGGCGAGGTCGTCGGTCGCGGCGAGCACCGGGGTGAGGCCGGTCTGCTCGGCGGTGTTCTCGGCGGCGAGCGCCGGGGACGCGGCGAGGGTGCCGATGACACCGGTGGTGGTCAGGGCCGCGACGCCGGCCGCGTGGACGGTGGTGCGCTTGACCCGGCCGGGCTTGCGGTGCTTCCCGGTGGCGCATACGAACGCCATGTGTGTGGCTCGTCCTTTCCTTCCCTCTCGCCTACCGGGTTAGCTGACGGGTTCGGAGCAGGAAGGTCTCCTACGGGCGCCACGCCGTCGCGCGGACGCCCGATTCACCCCAAGGGACGGTGGGTCCCCGGCTCCCCCGGCTCGCGCCTGGGGGGACTCGGCGATGGCTGTCCGGTGCCGCGGCTGCGGCGCACTGCCCGACGGACAACCCGGACGACGCTAAGCGCACCGGCTCTCAAAGCCCAAACGGATCGCGGCTTTTGTAGCGCATCCCACAGGGCAGACAGGCAACCTCCGCCCCAATTCGGACATCCTGGGAACAGAGTGGAACAAAGTGGGGCCCTGACGACCCGTAGGCCGTCAGGGCCCCACCGCTGAGGAGCCTGCCCGCGCGTGCCGTTACTCGGCCGCCACCACGGTGACCTCGCCGAGGCCCAGCGCCTCGACCGGCGCCTTGATCTGCGCGGCGTCGCCGACCAGGACGGTCACCAGGCGGTCCACCGGGAAGGCGTTGACGACGGCCGCGGTAGCCTCCACGGTGCCCGTCGCGGCCAGCTGCCGGTAGAGCGTCGCCTGGAAGTCGTCGGGCAGGTGCTGCTCCACCTGGTCGGCGAGCGTCCCCGCGACGGCCGCCGCGGTCTCGTACTTGAGCGGCGCGACGCCGACGAGGTTCTGCACGGCGACGTCCCGCTCGGCGTCGGTCAGGCCCTCCGCCGCGAGGGTGCGCAGCACCTTCCACAGGTCGTCCAGGGCGGGACCCGTGTTGGGAGTGTCCACCGAGCCGCTGATGGCCAGCATGGAGACGCCGTTGCCCTCGGGACCCGAACGGAGCACCTGCCCGAACGCGCGCACCCCGTAGGTGTAGCCCTTCTCCTCCCGCAGGACGCGGTCCAGCCGGGAGGTGAGGGTGCCGCCGAGGCAGTACGTGCCGAGAACCTGGGCGGGCCACACCCGGTCGTGCCGGTCCGCGCCGACCCGGCCGATGAGCAGCTGCGTCTGGACGGCGCCGGGGCGGTCCACGATGACCACGCGCCCGGTGTCGTCGGCCGTCACCGCGGGCACCGGCCGGGGCTCGCCCGGGGTGCCCGTCCAGGCGCCCAGGGTGTCGCCGAGCAGCGCGTCCAGGTCGATGCCGGTGAGGTCGCCGACCACGACCGCGGTGGCCGTGGCGGGGCGCACGTGGCGGTCGTAGAACGCCCGGACGGCGACCGCGTCGATCTTCTCGACCGTCTCCTCGGTGCCCTGGCGCGGCCGGGACATGCGCGCGGTCGCCGGGAACAGCTCCTTGGAGAGTTCCTTGGCGGCCCGGCGGGCGGGGTTGGCCAGCTCGTGCGGGATCTCGTCCAGGCGGTTGCGGACCAGCCGCTCGACCTCGCTCTCGGCGAAGGCGGGGGCGCGCAGCGCGTCGGCGAGCAGCCCGAGGCCCTTGGCCAGGCGGGAGGCGGGTACCTCCAGGCTGAGCCGGACGCCGGGATGGTCGGCGTGGGCGTCGAGGGTGGCGCCCGCGCGCTCCAGCTCGGCGGCGAACTCCTCGGCGGAGTGCTGGTCGGTTCCCTCGGAGAAGGCCCGCGCCATGATGGTGGCGACGCCGTCCAGGCCGGCCGGCTCGGCGTCCAGGGGGGCGTCCAGGAGCACCTCGACGGCGACGACCTGCTGTCCGGGGCGGTGGCAGCGCAGCACGGTCAGGCCGTTGTCGAGCGCGGCGCGCTCGGGGGCCGGGAAGGCCCACGGCTTCGCCTCGCCGGCCTGCGGCTGGGGGTGGAAGTCCATGGTGGCGAGCTGCTCGGTCACTTGGCCGTCTCCTCGTTCTCGTTTCCGGCCTCTACGGTGGCTTCCGACTCCGGGTCCGCGGGCACATCGGCGTCCTCGACGGCCTGCGGGGACTTCGGCTCGTAGACCAGGACCGCGCGGTTGTCGGGGCGCAGCCGGGCCTTGGCGACCTCCCGGACCTCCTCGGGGGTCACCTCCAGGATGCGCTGCACGGCGTTCAGCGCGAGCTGCGGGTCGCCGAACAGGACGGCGTAGCGGCACAGTTCGTCGGCGCGGCCCGCGACGGTGCCGAGCCGGTCCAGCCACTCGCGCTCCAGCTGGGCCTGGGCGCGCTCCATCTCCTCCGGGGTGGGGCCCTCCTCGGCGAACCGGGCCAGCTCCTCGTCGATGGCGGTCTCGATGACCGGCACCTCCACGTCGCCGGAGGTCTTCACGTCCAGCCAGCCCATGGAGGGCGCGCCGGCCAGGCGCAGCAGGCCGAAGCCGGCCGCGACGGCCGTACGGTCGCGCCGCACGAGGCGGTTGTACAGCCGGGAGGACTCGCCGCCGCCGAGCACGGTCAGGGCGAGGTCGGCCGCGTCGCACGCGCGCGAGCCGTCCTGCGGCAGCCGGTAGGCGGCCATCAGGGCGCGCGCCGGGACCTCCTCGACGACGACCTCGCGCCGCTGCTCGCCGATGACGTCCGGCAGGGAGCCGTCCCGGGGCGCGGGCTTGCCGTCGTGCGCCGGGATCGAACCGAAGTACTTCTCGATCCAGGCGAGCGTCTGCGCGGGGTCGATGTCGCCGACCACGGAGAGCACCGCGTTGTTCGGCGCGTAGTAGGTGCGGAAGAACTGGCGGGCGTCCTCCAGGGTGGCCGCGTCCAGGTCCGCCATGGAGCCGATCGGCGTGTGGTGGTAGGGGTGGCCCTCCGGGTACGACAGGGCGGTCAGCTTCTCGAAGGCGGTGCCGTAGGGGACGTTGTCGTAGCGCTGGCGGCGCTCGTTCTTGACGACGTCGCGCTGGTTCTCCATGGACTCGTCGTCCAGGGCGGTCAGCAGGGAGCCCATGCGGTCGGCCTCAAGCCAGAGCGCGAGCTCCAGCTGGTGGGCGGGCATGGTCTCGAAGTAGTTGGTGCGCTCGAAGCTGGTGGTGCCGTTGAGCGAGCCGCCGGCGCCCTGCACCAGCTCGAAGTGACCGTTGCCCTTGACCTGCCCGGAACCCTGGAACATCAGGTGCTCGAAGAGGTGGGCCAGGCCGGTGCGGCCCTTGACCTCGTGGCGGGAACCGACGTCGTACCAGAGGCAGACCGCCGCCACCGGGGTCAGGTGGTCCTCGGAAAGCACCACGCGCAGACCGTTGGCCAGCCGGTGCTCGGTCGCTGTCAGGCCCCCGGAGCCTGCCTCGGCCGTGGTCGTGTGACCCATGGGCATGTACGTCCCTTCGCGAGCGGAGGCGGTTGTGGAAACCGCGGTTTTCCTGCCGTTCCTGCCACTGTATGCAAAGCGTGCGGGGCCTCGGCGAAGTTCCCGCGGCACGTACGCCCACAGCGGATCGCGTAGCCTGCCTCGCACCCGGACCCGGTGATCGCCCGGGCGACGGTCCGGGTTGTCAGTGCCCCGGGCCACAATGGTCCGCGACAGATCCGTCAACAGCTTCAGCACGAGCGAGCCGAAGGGTGCGCGCCCCGAAGGCGAGCGATCAGATCAGGAGGAGCCGGCAGCGATGGCCCGCCGCAGCACGAAGACCCCGCCGCCCGACGATTCGTACGAGGAGAAGATCCTCGACATCGACGTCGTGGACGAGATGCGTGGCTCCTACCTCGAGTACGCGTACTCGGTGATCTACTCGCGCGCCCTGCCGGACGCCCGTGACGGTCTCAAGCCGGTGCACCGCCGGATCGTCTACCAGATGAACGAGATGGGACTGCGCCCCGAACGCGGCTATGTGAAGTGCGCGCGTGTCGTCGGCGAGGTCATGGGCAAGCTGCACCCGCACGGCGACGCGTCGATCTACGACGCCCTGGTGCGCATGGCCCAGCCCTTCTCCATGCGGCTGCCGCTGGTCGACGGCCACGGCAACTTCGGCTCGCTGGGCAATGACGACCCGCCGGCCGCCATGCGGTACACCGAGTGCCGCATGGCCGAGGCCACGAGCCTGATGACCGAGTCGATCGACGAGGACACGGTCGACTTCGCGCCGAACTACGACGGCCAGGAGCAGGAGCCGGTGGCCCTGCCCGCCGCCTTCCCGAACCTGCTGGTCAACGGCTCCTCGGGCATCGCGGTCGGCATGGCGACCAATATGCCGCCGCACAACCTGCGCGAGGTCGTGGCCGCCGCCCGCCACCTGGTCCGGTTCCCGAACGCGGACCTGGACGCGCTGATGAAGCACGTTCCCGGCCCGGACCTGCCCACCGGCGGCCGGATCGTCGGCCTGGACGGCATCCGGGACGCGTACGCGACCGGCCGCGGCACCTTCAAGATGCGGGCGACGGTCTCGGTGGAGCCCGTGACCGCCCGCCGCAAGGGCCTGGTGGTCACCGAACTGCCGTTCACGGTCGGCCCCGAGAAGGTCATCGCGAAGATCAAGGACCTGGTCAACGCGAAGAAGGTCCAGGGCATCGCCGACGTCAAGGACCTCACCGACCGCGAGCACGGGCTGCGCCTGGTCATCGAGATCAAGAACGGCTTCGTGCCCGAGGCCATCCTGGAGCAGCTCTACAAGCTGACGCCGATGGAGGAGTCCTTCGGCATCAACAACGTGGCCCTGGTGGACGGCCAGCCGCTCACCCTGGGCCTGAAGGAACTCCTGGAGGTCTACCTCGACCACCGCTTCGACGTGGTGCGCCGCCGCAGCGAGTTCCGCCGCGGCAAGAAGAGCGACCGGCTGCACCTGGTCGAGGGCCTGCTGACCGCCCTGGTCGACATCGACGAGGTCATCCGGCTGATCCGGTCCAGCGAGAACTCCGCGCAGGCCAAGGAGCGCCTGATGCGGCGCTTCTCGCTGAGCGAGGTGCAGACGCAGTACATCCTCGACACGCCGCTGCGCCGGCTCACCAAGTACGACCGCATCGAGCTGGAGGCGGAGAAGGACAAGCTCACCGAGGAGATCGCGGAGCTGACCCGGATCCTGGACTCCGACCAGGAGCTGCGCAAGCTGGTGTCGGCCGAACTGGCCGCCGTGGCCAAGAAGTTCGGCACCGACCGGCGCACCGTGCTGCTGGAGGCCGGCGGCGCCCCGGCGGCCGCCGTGCCGCTCCAGGTGGCCGACGACCCGTGCCGGGTGCTGCTGTCCTCCACGGGCCTGCTGGCGCGTACGGCGACCGCCGAGCCCTTCCCGGAGCAGGCGGGCGCCAAGCGGGTCAAGCACGACGTGATCATCTCGGCGGTGCCGGCGACCGCGCGCGGCGAGATCGGTGCGGTGACCTCGGCGGGCCGGCTGCTGCGGATCAACGTGGTGGACCTGCCGCAGCTGCCCGAGACGACCGGCGCGCCGAACCTCGCCGGGGGCGCTCCGCTCGCCGAGTTCGTCTCCCTGGAGGACGACGAGACGCTGGTCTGCCTGACCACGCTGGACGAGTCCTCCCCCGGCCTCGCACTCGGCACCGAGCAGGGTGTGGTCAAGCGCGTGGTGCCCGACTACCCGTCCAACAAGGACGAGTTGGAGGTCATCACGCTCAAGGAGGGCGACCGGATCGTCGGCGCGGTGGAGCTGCGCACCGGCGAGGAGGACCTGGTCTTCATCACGGACGACGCGCAACTGCTGCGCTTCCAGGCGTCCATCGTCCGTCCCCAGGGCCGCCCGGCGGGCGGTATGGCGGGCATCAAGCTCGCCGAGGGCGTGAAGGTCATCTGCTTCACGGCCGTCGACCCGGCCGCCGACGCGGTGGTGTTCACGGTGGCCGGCTCGCGCGGCACGCTGGACGACTCGGTGCAGACGACGGCCAAGCTGACCCCGTTCGACCAGTACCCGCGCAAGGGCCGGGCCACCGGCGGCGTGCGCTGCCAGCGGTTCCTGAAGGGCGAGGACTGTCTGGCGCTGGCCTGGGCGGGCCCGGTGCCCGCACGCGCGGCGCAGAAGAACGGCACCCCGGCCCAGCTGCCGGAGCCGGACCCGCGCCGGGACGGCTCGGGGACCTCGCTGCCGAAGACGGTCTCGGTGGTCGCGGGACCGGTCTTCTGAGCGGCGGCAGGACAACTCCTGCCGCCGTGGCGCTCCGCTAGCCGCCGTAGGGCTCCGGGTCGGGTTCGTCCTCGGAGCCCTGCACGTAGCGCAGGACGCCCCACATGCCGTGTTCGTCGGCGTGCGGGGCGTCGCTCTCGCACCCCTTCAGTTCCTTGCCGAGCGCCTCGGTGCCGATGCCGGAGCCGATCAGGACGAGCTGGGTGCGGCGGGCCTCGCCGGGCGCCCAGGGCTCGGGGTAGAAGCGCAGGAACCGGCCGACGGCGTGCACGGTGTACCGGTTGCGGGGATCGCAGGGGCCGAGGTCGACATGGCCCTTGACCCGGTACAGCCCCTCGGGCCGGCTGTCCAGGAACCGCATGAGGCGGCGCGGGTCCAGGGGGACGTCCGAGGTGAAGGACAGGCTGTCGTAGCCGGTGTGCAGGTGCCCGGCGTGACCGTCCGCCCCTGGATCGTCCGGGTCGCGGCCGTCGCCGCGGTCGTGCAGGTCGTCGAAGGACAGCTGGCCGATGCGCTCCTCGCTCGGCCGGCAGTCGAAGAGGAACTCGGGATCGAGACGCCCGTAGGTGGCCGGTACGACGGCGGCCCGGTCGGTCAGGGACCCCACCAGGGCGAGCACCCGTTCGGGGTCCTCGGTCCGGTCGAGCTTGTTGACGACGACCAGGTCAGCGAGGGCCAGATGCCGGTCGATCTCGGGGTGCCGCGCGCGCGTGTCGTCGAACTCGGCCGCGTCCACGACCTCGACCAGGCCGCCGTAGACGACGCCGGGGTGCTCGCTGGCGAGCACCATCCGCACCAGTTCCTGGGGTTCGGCGAGTCCGCTGGCCTCGATGACGATCACGTCGATCCCGGCCTCGGGCGCGGCGAGTCTGCCCAGGTAGACGTCGAGTTCACCGGCATCCACCGCGCAGCACAGGCAGCCGTTGCCCAGGGAGACGGTGGAGTCGCCGAGGGCGCCCGCGACGGCCAGGGCGTCGATCTCGATGGCGCCGAAGTCGTTGACGATCGCTCCGATCCTGCTGCCGGCGCTGCGGTGCAGCAGGTGGTTGAGGAGCGTGGTCTTCCCGGAGCCGAGGAAACCGGCCAGGACGACGACCGGGATCTGCTGCGGGGGGCGACGGCTGCCGTCCGTGCTGTGCGCCAAGCTGTTCCCCAAGGGGCGGCCTTTCTCCTGTGAACGGGCTGCGGACCAGGATAAAAGGGCCCCGGGGGCGGCAGGGCCCCGAGCGTGGGACGCAAGGGTCTCGGAGCAGAGGCCCGAGGGGGGCGAGGGGGGCAGGCCCAGGTTCGGGGGCGAGGGAAGGCGGGTCCCAGCCGGGGGCGCAAGAAGAGCAGGACCGGGTTCGGGGCGGGGAAGGCGGGTCCAAGGCCCGCGGGCACGACGGGGCGGGCCCAGGCCCGCGAGGCGCGAGGGAGCGGGGCCCAGGCCCGCGAGGCGCGGGGAGGGCGGTCCCAGGCCCGGACGGGGCAAGGTCCCGGAACCGGGACGGAGAGCCGGGGCCGGGCCGGCCGGTCAGGCGGCGGGTACCGCGACCGGTGGCTCGGGGCCCACATAACGCGCCACCGGGCGGATGATCTTCGGGTCGGCCGCCTGTTCCAGGATGTTGGCGCTCCAGCCCACGACCCGGGCCGCGGCGAAGGTGGGGGTGAACATCTCCCGGGGCAGGCCACACAGTTCCATCACCACACCGGCGTAGAACTCGACGTTGACGTGGAGTTCGCGGCCCGGCTTCAGCTCGGCGAGGATGGCCTCGACCCGGCGTTCGACCTCCACCGCGAGGTCCACCCGGGGGCCGCCGAAGCCGAGGGCGATCTCCCGCAGCATCCGCGAACGGGGGTCCTCCGTGCGGTAGACGGCGTGTCCGAAGCCCATGATCCGCTCGCCGGCCATCACCCGTTCCCGGATCCAGGGGTCTATGCGGTCCGGGGTGCCGATCGCGTCCAGGGTGTCCAGGGCCCGGCTGGGCGCACCCCCGTGCAGCGGGCCGGACAGCGCGCCCACGGCGCCGGTCAGACAGGCCGCCGCGTCGGCGCCGGTGGAGGCGATGACCCGCCCCGTGAAGGTTGACGCATTGAATCCGTGGTCAATAGTAGAGATCAAGTATTGCTCGACCGCACGAGCCCTGCGCGGATCGGGTTCCGAACCGGTCAGCATGTACAGGTAGTTGGCCGCGTACGGCAGATCGTCACGCGGCTCCACCGGGTCGAGCCCCCGCCCCAGTCGGTACAGGGCGGTGAGCAGGGTGGGGACGGCGGCGCAGGCGGCCAGGGCGTCGGCGCGGCGCCGGTCGGCGTCGAGGTCGTACAGCGGCCTGAATCCGCGTGCCGCGCCGAGCAGGGACAGCGCGGTGCGCAGGCCGGCCAGCGGGCCGGAGGCGCGGCCGGCGGCGGCGATGGCGGGCAGGGCCGCCCGGACCTCCTCGGGCAGCCGCCGCAGCGCCGCGGTCTCGGCGATGAAGGCGGCACCGCGCTCGGCGTCGGGGAGGGCGCCGTGCGCGAGCAGGTGCCAGACGTCCTCGAAGCGGCGGGTGCGCGCGAGATCGACCGCCGAGTACTGGCGGTAGTGGTAGAAGCCCTCCCAGCCCCGGACGTCGCCGATCTCCGTCTCGGTGACGACGACGCCCGCGAGACCGCGAGGGGCCTCGACGAGGGGTGCTGCGGTCCTGTCGATGGTCATGATGCTCCTTCCCGAGCTTGATCCGACTGTCCACTCTTGATGTTTTATCTGTCAATGTTGATTGAATCAATCTATGAAGAGTTGGCCATCAAGAAGTGCAGAGGCCGCTACGGTGACCCCCATGCGCGATCACGAACCCGCTCCCCACCGCCCCGGTCGAAGACTGACCACCAAGGAGACCGCCGAACTGCTCGGCGTGAAGCCCGAGACGGTGTACGCGTACGTCAGCCGCGGCCTGCTGAGCAGCAAGCGCGAACCCGGCGGCCGCGCCAGCACCTTCGAGGCGCGCGAGGTGGAGGACCTGGCCCGGCGCAACCGCCGTGAAAGCGCCGGGATCCCGGGCTCGGGCGGCGATCTCTCGGTGCGCACCCGGATCACGCTGATCGAGGCGGACCGGTACTACTACCGGGGCGTCGACGCCACCGAGCTGGCCGCCCGCCACTCCTACGAGGAGGTCGCGGAGTGGCTGTGGACCGGCCGGCTCGTGCCCGGCACGGTCTTCACCGCGCCCGAGGCGACCGTGCGCGCCGCCCGCTGGGCCGTGAAGGCGCTGCCCGAGCACACCTCCCCCATCGACCGGCTGCGGGTCGCGACGATCGCCGCGGCGGCCGAGGACCCGCTGCGCTTCGACCTGTCCGGTGAGGCCGTGCTGAACACGGCGCGCGTCCTCATCCCCACGCTCGTCGCGGCCCTGCCGCCGGTCGTGCGCGACCCCGGGGAGGACGTGCCGCTGGCCCACCGTCTGTGGTCGCGGCTGACCGGCCGGGACGCGGACGAGGACGCCCTGCGGGTCCTGGACGCCGCGCTGGTCCTGCTCGCCGACCACGACCTGGCCGCCTCCACGCTCGCGGTCCGGGTCGCCGCCTCCGCGCGGGCCCACGCCTACGCGACGGTCTCGGCGGGTCTCGGTGTCCTGGAGGGCCCGTTGCACGGCGCCAGCAGCGGGCTGGCCCACCGGATGCTGCTGGACGTCCTCGACCTGGGCAACGCGGCCCCGGTGATCGCCGACGAGCTGCGCGCGGGCCGCCGCATCCCCGGGCTCGGCCACCGCCTGTACACCGGCGAGGACCCCCGCGCACAGGTCCTCTTCGGCCTGCTGGAGCGGCTCCCGCGCGCGGAACCGGCCCTGCTCGCGGCCCGCGACATCGTCGCCACGACCGCCCGGCACACCCCGCTGCACGCCAACGTCGACCTGGCGCTCGCGGTGTTCACCTCCTCCTTCGGCATGCCGGCCACCGCCGGCGAGACGATCTTCGCCGTCGCCCGCACGGCGGGTTGGATCGCGCACGCCCTGGAGGAGTACGGCGAGCGCCCCCTGCGCATGCGCCCCGTCGGCCACTACGTAGGTCCGCGCCCGCCACAGCCCCTCCCTGAGGCGGACTGAGCCCCCGCGACTCGCCGCGCGGCCCGGGGCCCCGGCCCATCGGGAGTCCGCCGCCTCTCCCGAGGCGGGCCTTCCATGAGCACGACACGACCCAGGCCGGAAGTCTCCGTGCCGAAGGTCAGGTTAGGCTCACCTCTGTGAGTAGGTGTGCGTCCGTCTCCCGAAGCCTCGACGAGCCCGTTTCGGCGACGGCGGCCACGGCGACGACGTGGCTGCTGCTGGAACAGCCCGGCCCGTGGGGCGCCAGGGCGCTCACTTCGAGCCACCTGGACCCGGCGCTCGGCCGGGCGCTGGAGGCGGCCGCGGAGGGCACCGGCGTACGTGTCGCGCTCGTCCGGCGCCCCGGTCGCCACGCGGACCCCGGCACGTCCGAGATCCGCCAGGTCTACGCCGCCCACACCGTGCCGGGCCGGATCTGGCTGCACGCGGCCGCCACCCACGACCCCCGGCGCCTCCTCGACCTGGACCTCGCGGCTCTCGGGGCGGGCGACCACCGTTCCTTCGGCGCGGTGCTCGGCGGCCGTCCGCACACCGGCGATCCGCTCGCGCTCGTGTGCACCAACGGCAAGCGCGACCGCTGCTGCGCCCTGCTGGGCCGCCCGCTCGCCGCCGAACTCGCCGCGTCGGGGGAAGGCGGGGTCTGGGAGGTCACCCATCTGGGTGGACATCGTTTCGCGCCGACGGTGCTCGTGCTGCCGTACGGCTACGTCTACGGTCGCGCCGAGGCGCACACCCTCAAGAAGGCCCTGGACGGCGTCCGGGAGGGCCGGGTGGCCGTCGAGGGCTGCCGCGGCTGCTCCGCGTTCGAACGCCCCGGTCAGGCTGCCGAACTGGCGGTGCGTGAGGTGGCGGGCGAGTACCGGGCGGGCGTACTGGGCGTCGTAAGGACCGAGGGTGCGGCCCCGCGCTGGGCGGTCACCGTGGTCCATGCCGACGGCCGGCGCTGGCGGGTCACCGTGGCACGCGGCGCGTCTCCGCCACCGCGCCCGGAAAGCTGCGGCGCCGCGGTGCTCGGCACCCCGGCGCGGATGACCGTGCTGGCGGTGCGCGCGCTGCGGCCGACGGCGCTGGCGGGCTGAACCGCGCGGCGCGTTCACCCCGTACTGTCGTCCCCCATGAGCCCGACTCCCTCCGCACGCCGTCTGCGCCTCGGTATGCCACGGCGGGCGTTCTCGCAGGTGCTGCTCATGCAGGTGACGATCGCCGCGGGCGTCGCGGTGCTCGTGACCGGCCTGTTCCTGGCGCCGCTGAGCAAACAGCTGGACCGCGAGGCGATGCGCCGCGCGCTGGCCATCGCCGAGACCACGGCCCAGGACCCGCAGATCGCCAACGGCCTGCTGACCACGCCGCCGACCGAGGACGGCCCGGTGCAGCGCGAGGCCGAGCGGATCCGGCGGGCCACGCACGCCGAGTACATCGTGGTCCTCGACCGGCACTGGGTGCGCTGGTCGCACCCGACCACCTCGCAGATCGGCCGCATAGTCTCCACGAGCCCCTCCGACGCCCTCGCGGGCAAGGAGGTCATGGAGATCGACCGGGGCACCCTCGGGCGCTCCGCGCGCGGCAAGGTGCCGCTGTACGACGCCCACCACCGCCTGATCGGGGCGGTCTCGGTCGGCATCGCCTACGACAGCGTGCGCGCCCGGCTGATCAGCGTCATCCCGGGGCTGCTCGCCTACGCGGGGGGTGCCCTCGCGGTGGGCGCGCTGGCCGCCTGGCTGATCGCCCGCAGGGTGCAGCGGCAGACCCGGGACCTGGCCTTCTCCGATATCTCGGCGCTGCTCGCGGAGCGCGAGGCGATGCTGCACGGGATCCGTGAGGGAGTGGTCGCCCTGGACCGCAGCGGTCGGATCCGGCTGCTCAACGACGAGGCGCGCCGGCTCCTGGGCATCGGCGACGAGGCCGTGGGCCGCACCCCGGACGAGGCGCTCGGTGAGGGCCGAACGACCGATGTGCTCGCCGGGCGGGTGACCGGCACCGATCTGCTGACGGTGCGCGGCCGGCGCGTCCTGGTCGCCAACCGCATGCCCACCGACGACGGCGGTGCGGTCGCCACCCTGCGCGACCGCACCGAGCTGGAGCAGTTGGGACGCGAACTCGACTCCACGCGGGGCCTGATCGACGCCCTGCGCGCCCAGGACCACGAGCACGCCAACCGGATGCACACCCTGCTCGGGCTGCTGGAACTGGAGATGTACGACGACGCGGTGGAGTTCGTCGGTGAGGTGGTCGGTGACCACCGGGTCACGTCCGAGCAGGTGACCGAGAAGGTGCAGGACCCGCTGCTGGCCGCCCTGCTGGTGGGCAAGGCGACGGTGGCGGCGGAGCGCGGCGTCGCCCTGTGGGTGTCGGAACGCAGCCGGCTCCCGGACCGGCTGGTCGATCCGCGGGGGCTGGTCACGGTGGTCGGCAACCTGGTGGACAACGCCCTGGACGCCGTCGCGGGCACCCCGCACGCGCGCGTGGAGGTCGAGTTGCGCGTCGAGGGCCGTACGGTCGTGCTCAGGGTGCGGGACACCGGCCCAGGAGTTCCGCTGGACCAGCGGGAGTTGGTGTTCACCGAGGGGTGGTCCACCAAGCGGGCGCCCGCGCACGGCAAGCGGGGCCTCGGGCTGTCGCTGGTGCGCCGGCTCGCCGAACGCCAGGGCGGCAGGGTGACCGTGGGCACCGCCGGCGGGGGCGGCGCGGAGTTCACGGTGGTGCTGCCGGAGGCGCTGGGCGAGCCGGGACTGGAGCCGGGGCCCGGATGGGAACCCGAGCCCGAGCCCACGGCGCGCACCAGTTGATCGGTTGACTGACCGCCGTACTTACTTGACCGCCTTGACGAACTCCGTGGTGTACGTCTTGCTCAGGTCGACGTTCGCGTTCTTGATGTTGGGGTTGAACGCCTTAAGCACCTTCTCCACGGTCTCGGGGCCGCCCTGCGGCATCACGCCGTCGTCGGTGAACATCGGCAGGGTGCTCTTGACGGACTGGGTGTAGAGCGCCTTGCCGCCCTGGGCGTAGTCGGCGGGCATCTTGGCGGCGATCTCGTCGGCGCTGTGGGTGGACATCCACTTGAGCGTCTTGACGAACGCGTTGACCAACTTCTGGACGGTGTCCTTGTGCCCGTTCACCCAGTCCGTCTGCATGTACAGACTTGACGACGGGTACGGCCCGCCCAGCGCCTGCTGCGAACCCTCCGGGGTGCGCATGTCGAGAAGGACCTTGCCCACCTTCTTGTCCAGGATCGTCGCGACGGTCGGATCGGTGGTCATGCCGCCGTCGATCGAGCCCTGCTGCAGCGCCGCGATGAACGTCGGTCCCGCGCCGACCGCGACCGGCGTGAACTGGCTGACGTCGACGCCGTTCTTGACCGCCAGGTACTTGGTGAGGAAGTCGGTCGAGGACCCGAGCCCGGTCACGCCCAGCTTGCGGCCCTTGAAGTCCTTGGGCGATGTGAGGTCGCCCGCGGCCTTGGCGGAGACGACCTCCACCTCGCCCGGCGCGCGCGAGAACTGGACGACCGACTCGACCGACTTGCCCTTCACCTGGAGGTCGAGGGTGTGGTCGTAGAAGCCGACCGCGCCCTGCACCTGGCCGGCGACGAGCGCGGTCTCGGCCTGGACCCCGGCGGGCTCGCTCATGAGCTGGACGTTCAGGCCCTCGTCCTGGAAGTAGCCGAGGCGCTGGGTGAGCATCGCGGGCATGTAGATGACCTTGTCGAGGCCGCCGACCATGATCTTGACGGTCTCGCCCTTGCCGCCGCTCCCGCCGCCGGAGCCGGCCGCGGAACCCGCCGCGTCGTTGGCGCAGGCGGTGAGGGAGGACAGGGCGAGCAGGCCGGCGGCGGCCAGGGAGGCGTGTCGGGCGGTCTTGCGCATGGCGGTTCACGTCCTTGTGAGAGGGCGGTGCGGGAAGGCGTGGGGGGCTGGTCCTGCGAAGGGCCGGTCGGCCGCGTCCGTAACCGGTGGGTCAGCTGTCGGAACCGGCGGGCTTCCAGCGGAAGATGCGTCGTTCGGCGAAGGTCAGCAGTCCCTCGGCGGCGAGGGCGACCACGGCGAGGATGACCATCGCGGCGTACACACCGGCGGCGTTGAAGGTGTTCTGCGACTGCGCGACGAGCAGGCCGATGCCCTTGGTCGCGCCGATGTACTCGCCGACGATGGCGCCGATGAGCGCGAAGCCGAAGCTGACATGGAGGCTGGTGAAGATCCAGGAGGTGGCCGACGGGATGACCACTTGGAGGGTGACCCTGCGGTCGCTCGCGCCCAGGATGCGAGCGTTGGACACCAGGTTGCGGTCCACCTCGCGGGCGCCCTGGAAGGCGTTGAAGAACACCGGGAAGAAGACCAGCACCACGGCGGAGGCGACCTTGGAGGACGGGCCGAGGCCGAACCAGATCAGGAAGACGGGAGCCAGGACGATCCTGGGGATCGAGTTGAGCACCTTGATGTATGGACCAAGCACTTCCGCGAGCAGGCTGATCCGTCCGAGCGCGATGCCGAGGAGGACACCGGCGACCACGCCGACGACCCAGCCGAGCAATGCCTCGTAGAGCGTGTACCAGACCTGCTCGCCCAGCGAGCCGAGCGCGGTGCCGTGCATGACCCAGGTGGAGATCTGGTCCCAGATCTTGGAGGGCATCGAGAAGTTGAACGGATCGATGACCTTCGCCCGGGACAGCGCCTCCCACAGGCCGAGGACGGCGACCAGGAGCACCACCCGCGTGGTGTTGACGAGGAGCTTGCGGCGGCGGGCCGCCTGGGCGCGGCTCCGGGCGCGGTCGGATGTCCTGGCGATGCCGGCGACCGGGGTGTCGAGAATCTCAGGCGACACGGGCCGCACCCCTCTCGCGGGTGATGCGGACCTCTTCGCCGAGGGACTGCCAGATCTCCCGGTAGATCTCGATGAAGCGCGGCTGAAGACGTACCGCCTCGACCTTGCGCGGCCGGGGCAGGTCGATCTGGAAGACCTGCTTCACGGTCGCGGGGCCCGCGGTCATCACGACGACCTTGTCGGCCAGCGCGATGGACTCCTCCAGGTCGTGGGTGACGAAGACGACCGAGGCGCCGGTGCCCTCCCACAGCTCCAGCAGTTCGTCCGACATCAGCGCCCGGGTCTGCACGTCCAGCGCCGAGAACGGCTCGTCCATCAGCAGGATCTCGGGGTCGTTGACGAAGGTGGCGGCGAGGGCGACGCGCTTGCGCTGCCCGCCGGAGAGCTGGTGCGGGTAGCGGTCCTCGAAGGCGGCGAGCCCGACCCGGGCGAGCCACTCACGGGCCTTCTGCCGGGCCTCGGCCTTGGGGACGCCGCGGAAACGGGGGCCCGCCATGACGTTCGACAGGACGGTGCGCCAGGGGAAGGTGGCGTCCTGCTGGAAGACGAAGCCGACTTTGTCGCCGACGCCGCCGACCGGCTCCCCGGCCACCAGCACCTCGCCCTCGGTGGGCTCCTCCAGGCCGCTGACCAGGGTCAGCGTGGTGGACTTACCGCAGCCGGTCGGTCCCACGACGGCCACGAACTCACCACGTCCGACGGTGAGGTCCAGACCGCGCACGGCCGTGTGCAGTCCCCCGGACGGGGTTCTGAAGGTTTTGCTCGCGCCCCGCAGTTCGATGGCAGGGCCGGTGTGTGCGCTCATGGTCCGGGACGGTAGGTCCGCCCCCGGCCCAGCAGCAGTCTTGTGTGCACAAGCGGTTCTTTTGCTCGCAAGAACCTGTTGTGCTCTTTTTGCTCACGCTACAACTGCGGAGCCGCAAAGGCGGGCCCGCCGCCCGCCGGCCTTGAAGGAGAGGCCTGATGATTGACGTCCTGGTGGTCGACGACGACTTCCGCGTCGCCGAGATAAACGCCAAGTACGTGGGAAAGGTTCCCGGATTCCGGGTGGCCGCCCGCGCGCACAGTGCCGCCCAGGCACTGGCCGCCGTGGAACGCGGCGCCATCGACCTGGTGCTGCTCGACCACTATCTGCCGGACCGTACCGGTTTGGAACTCCTCCAGCGCATGCGGGAGCAGGGTCAGGGCACGGACGTCATCATGATCACGGCAGCCGGCGACGTCTCAACCGTCCAGCAGGCGATGCGGCTGGGCGCCCTGCACTATCTGGTGAAACCATTCACCTTCGCCGCGCTGCGTACCCGGCTGGACTCCTACGCCGCGCTGCGCCGCACGGTCGACCGGGTGGGCGGCCGGGGCGTGACCGGCCAGGAGCAGGTGGACCGCATCTTCGGGGCGCTGCGGACGGCGCCCGCCCCCTCCGCGCCCGGCCTGCCCAGCGGCCACACCGCCCCCACGACGGACCTGATATGCGACGTCCTGTACGACGCCGACCATCCGCTGTCGGCCCACGAGGTCGCCGCCCGAACCGGCCTGAGCCGCTCCACGGCCCAGCGCTACCTCCGCCACCTCGAACAGGCCGGCCGCCTGCGACTCTCCCTGAAGTACGGCGACACGGGCCGCCCGGAGCACCGGTACGCATGGGTGGCGCCGTGACGCGCGGCCCCCGCTAGACGGCCCCGGCCCCGGTGAGAGAACGCACCTCCGTCTCCGCGTACCTGGCCTCGTCGGGGATCTCGTCCGAGGTGACCGTGCCCAGCCAGCCGGCGAGGAAGCCGAGCGGGATGGAGACGATGCCCGGGTTCTGCAACGGGAAGTACTGGAAGTCGACGCCCGGGAACAGCGACCCCGGGCAACCGGACACCACGGGCGACAGCAGAACGAGCCCGAGCGCCGGGACCAGCCCGCCGTACACGGCCCATACCGCGCCGCGTGTGGTGAAGCCGCGCCAGAACAGCGAGTACATCAGCACCGGCAGATTCGCCGACGCGGCGACGGCGAAGGCGAGTCCGACCAGGTAGGCGACATTGAGGTCCCGGGCCAGCAGCCCGAGCGCGATCGCCACGACACCGATCCCGACGGCGGCGACCCGCGCCACGGCCACCTCGCCGCGCGCCGCGCCCCGGGAACCCCGGGTGACCCCGGGGACCCCGCAGCGACGCGTACAGGTCGTGGGCCACGGAGGCGGAGGAGGCGAGGGTGACGCCGGCGACCACCGCGAGGATCGTGGCGAAGGCGACGGCGGCGACCACCGCGAACAGAACCGTTCCGCCGGTGGAACCCGCGCCGCCGCCCAGATCGAGGGCGAGCAGGGGCACCGCCGTGTTCCCGGCCGCGTTCCACCCGCGCAGGTCCGCCGGCCCCACGACCGCCGCCGCCCCGAACCCGAGGACGATCGTCAGCAGATAGAAGCCACCGATCAGGCCGATGGACCACACCGCGGAACGCCGGGCGGCGCGAGCGGTCGGCACCGTGTAGAAGCGGGACAGGATGTGCGGCAGCCCCGCCGTACCCAGCACCAGTGCGAGGCCCAGGCTGATGAAGTCGAGGCGGGCGGTCCAGCTCTCGCCGTACTTCAGGCCGGGTGCGAGGAAGGCGTCCCCGTGACCGCTGCGCCGCGCGGCCGTGACCAGCAGTTGGTCGAGGTCGCCGTGGAAGCGCAGCAGGAGGAGCACGGTCAGCGCGACCGTCCCGCCGAGCAGCAGCACCGCCTTGACGATCTGGATCCAGGTGGTCGCCCGCATCCCGCCCAGGGACACGTAGATCACCATGAGCGCACCGACCCCGATGACCGTCCACGCCTGGGCCGCCCCGCTCGTCCGCCCCAGCAGCAGCGCCACCAGGCTGCCCGCGCCGACCATCTGCGCCACCAGGTACAGCACGGACACCACGACCGAGGACGTGCCCGCCGCGATCCGCACCGGCCGCTCGCTCATCCGCACGGCCACCACGTCGGCCAGCGTGAACCGTCCGCAGTTGCGGACCAGTTCGGCCACCAGGAACAGCACCAGCAGCCACGCGACGAGGAAGCCCACCACGTACAGCAGCCCGTCGTAGCCGTACAGCGCGATCAGCCCCGTGACACCCAGGAAGGAGGCCGCCGAGATGTAGTCGCCCGTGATGGCAAAACCATTCTCCATCGGGGAGAACAGCCGCCCGCCGGTGTAGAACTCCTCCGCCGAACCATGCCGCCTCCGGCTCACCCACGTTGTGATCCCGAGGGTGACCGCCACGAAACCGCCGAACAGCAGCAGCGCCGGCGTCTGATGATCGCCGGTCACCGGACCCCTCCCCGCGCCTCACGGGCCAACTCCTGGGTGTCCCAGCGCAGTTCCAACGCCGCCCGGTCGCGCCGCAGCCGCGCGTGCCGGGCGTAGGCCCAGGTGAGCAGGAACGTGGTGAGGAACTGCCCGAGCCCCGCGAGCATCGCCACGTTCACCGCGCCCGCCACGGGTCGCGCCATCAGCTTCGGCGCGGTGGTCGCCGCGACCACGTACGCCACGTACCAGCTCAGAAAGACCGCGACTCCCGGCACCACGAACCGCCGGTAGCTGCCGCGCACTTCCCGGAAGGCCGCGCTGCGCTGCACCTCGACGTACACATCGCGGGCCCACGCCGCCGAGGCGTCCCGCTCCCCGCGCGCGGGGGGCACGGCCGGCGCGGGCGGTCCGGCCGCCGCGGGCATCGTCCCGGTGCCGTCCGACTCGCTCCAGCCCAGGGCCCGCGGGTCGAACCAGGGGTCCTCGTGTCGGACATCGCGGGCCGGTGCGCCGTGGTCCCTCCGGTTCTCGGCCGAATGCTCGGGACCGTCCCCTGCTCCGCGGGCACGATCGTTGCTTGACTGCATGCCCAAGGATGGACAGACCGGGAAGTTCCGTGACTCTTCTTCTCCGCGCTCTTCACCCGATCAGGTGACCTCACCCCGCGGGCGGCCGCACCAGGCCCTTGCCGTAGGCGTAACGCACCGCCTGCGCCCGGTCCTTGAGGCCCGTCTTGGCGAACAGGTTGTTGATGTGCGTCTTCACGGTCGCGGTCGAGACATGCAGTCTGCGGGCGATCTCCTGGTTGCTGAGCCCCTCGGCGATCAGCACCAGGACCTCGGTCTCGCGCGTGGTCAGCCCGTCCGGCGGGGCGGGCGCGGCAGGGAGCGGCTGGGGCTCGGCCTGCGACAGGCGCTCCAGCAGCCGCCGCTGCACGCTCGGCGACAACCCCGCCTCCCCCGACAGCACACTCTCCACGGCCCGCACGATCTCCTCGCCGCCAGCGTCCTTGGTCAGGTACCCCCGGGCGCCGGCCCGCAGCGCGGGAAACAGCGACTCGTCGTCGGCGTACGTGGTGAGCACCACCACCTGGGTCCCGGGGTACTGCTCCCGGATCCGCCGGGTGGCCTCCACACCGTCGCAGCGGGGCATCCTGAGGTCCATCAGGACGACGTCCGGGGCGAGTTCCCCGACCAGGCGCACCGCCTCCTCGCCGTCTCCCGCGGCGCCGATGACCTCGATGCCCGGCAGCAGACCGAGCAGCATCACGATGCCCTCCCGGACGACGGTCTGGTCGTCGGCGACCACCACCCGCGCCGGCTTCTTCTCCCCCTCCGCCTCTGTCATACCGGCACCTTCAGCGTCACCACGAAACCCTCCTCGTCCGGCCCCGCGTCCAGCGAGCCGCCCAGCAGCTCGGCGCGCTCGCGCATACCGAGCAGACCGTACCCGCCGCCGGAGGCCGTGAGGTCGCCGGGCGGTCCGCCCGAGTCCCGTACACGCAGCGTCACTTGGTGGTCGCCGTAGTCGAGTCGGAGGTCCACCTTGGCGCCCTGTGCGTGCTTGCGGACGTTCGTCAGCGCCTCCTGGGCGACCCGGCGCACGGCCTGGGACGCCTCGGCCGGCAGGGGTCTGGACTCACCCGTGACGGTGACCGCCGCGCCCTCGGCCCCGCTGACGAGTTCGCCGAGGAAGTCCTCCAGCGGTGTCAGTTCGCCGCGCAGCGCGGACAGTGCCTGTCTGGTCTCGGCGAGACCGTCGCGAGCCATGCCCCGGGCGGCCACCACCCGCTCCAGGATCCGTTCCCGGTCGGCACCCCGCTCGATCAGCAGCCGGGCCGCCTCCAGGTGCACGAGTTGCGCGGAGAGACTGTGGGCCAGGACGTCGTGGATCTCGCGGGCGATTCTGGCCCGCTCGGCGAGGGCCGCGGACTCGGCCTCGGCGGCTCTCGCGGCCCGCTCCTGGTCGAGGAGTCGCTGCGCGTTGCCGCGGGCCTCCGCGTCCAGCCGCAGGACGTAGCCGGCGAGGGCCATGCCCGCCACCGAGGCGGCGGTGGTGAGCCAGACGTCGTTGTTGAAGGCGGAGTACGCGGCGAGGCCGGCCGAGGTCACCGGGGTCGCGGCCGCGAGCGGGAGCCGCTCCAGGGCGGTGATCCCGCAACCGCACCAGAGGACGAGGGCGAGTGCCCTGAACCCCGTTGCCTCGGCGGCGACCGCGATGCCCATGAGCGCGGCCAGCAAGAGCATGGAGGGCAACAGGCGGTGCCGATAGGTGGTGCGGAAGAAGGCCCAGGCGAGGAAACCGGCGGCGACGACCCCCGCGAGCGCGGCGATTCCGGTCCAGACGCCGACGTGCTTCTGGTTGTACGCGCCCCACAGCAGCAGGGCGATCACCAAGGCCCTGACGGCCCAGGCGAGCAGACGGCGGGGGCGGGAGGTTCCGGCGCGGCCGAGCGCTTCCTTCGAAGGCCACCGCGTCCAGGCGTTCTCGGTCACGCGCGCTCCTCTCCCGCGGGGCCGCCGTCACCGTACGCCGCAGCGAGGCGGGTGGTGGGGCCGACGGGCTGGGTGATCAGGGACGTACGGGCGGCGAGGGTACTCGCGCGCCAGGTGAGGATTCCGGCGCGGACCAGCAGGGAGGCGGCGAAGCCGAGGAGCAGGGCGGAGCTGTGCTGGTGCAGGCCGAGCGCGGCGCCGACGGCGAAGACGCCGATGCGCAAGACGATGCCGGCGATCCAGACGGCGGCGCTCGCCCTGGTGCCCCTGCTCCACACGGCGCCGTCCGGCCCCGTCCAGACGCGGGTGGTCCAGGCCCAGCCCGCGCCCATGGCCAGGCCGGTGAGGAGTTCCACGGCGAGCACTGCGGCGGACTCGACCCGGTGGTGTGCGTCGAGGATGCCGGGCTCGCGCAGCGCTATGACGCCGAGGAGCAGGGGCAGCAGCCACCAGCGGCGGTCCGTGTCGATCGGGCGGGCGCGGAACTGCCGTACCAGCACGAGCGCGACGACGGCCACGAGTACCAGCGCGTTGGCGAGCCCCACCATCAGATCCTCCGTATGCGAGAAATCGGGTGCCGGGAGCGAGCGCTGCCCGACGCTCCGAAGTTACGGAGAATCCCAGGTCGGGAGATCGGAGCCGGGGTGGATCACAGGTGGAGATCTTGGATGACCGGCCTCCACCCATGGGTGGAGATGGATCAGGGCGGTCCTTCTCTGAGGGAGTCGGCACGTATCCGACCGATCGCGCCCGGGGGCGGGTTCCGGTGCCTGACCCCGGTGCTCGGGCTCGGTCGGGGCGGGGCGGCTGGAAGGGGTCGACGGGCGAGGAGGCCGGCATGAGGGATGAGTCGGCACGGCTGACGCCGGGAATCCGCCCGGGTCGGCGGCGTGGGCCGGCTGGGACGAGTCGGTGAACGGGCCGGGGTGAGCTGCTGCACGGCCCCGCCGAACCGCCCCGCCCCTTCCCCGAAAATGAACCGACGAAAGGGGACGTCGGCGCCGAGCCCAGGCGTGCGGCAGCCGCCGAGAGGACTCCGGCGCATGGGCAGGCCCGGCCGGCCCGGGGACGGGTTTCCCGGGCTGAGGCAGGGACCCGCCGAGGTCAGGGGCCCCGGCGCCCTTCCGCGGCGTGGCTCGAAGCGAACCGTCGGACGGAGCCGATGGCCCAGCCCGTGGTGGGCGGACGAGCGCGGTCGGGCAGCAGCCGGCACGCGGGCAGCCGGGAGAAGCAGAGGCGGGGAATGTCGGCCAGGACGCACGAGCCGTTCGAAACCCGCTCCCCATCGAGCCGGACGCCGAGCCGGATCGCGGTCGGCGGACCCTGCCAGGACCCCGACCGGCCTCGTCCGGACTCGGTCCGTGTCGCTGGAACCGAGTCGCACTGGCGTGTCCGTCCGGGCCAGGTACGGGTCAGGGTCCGATGACCGCGCCGCGGGTCCGCCCGGACCCCACCCCGGCCCGGCACCTGACAAACCGACCGGCGCCAGGGCGCCGAAGCGGGCGAGAACTCACGTCCGGGCCCCCGTGCCTCCCGCCCGAACCCCGTCTCCCCGCCACCCTGGAACCAACCGCGCACCGGTCCGCATCCACCCGGCCCGAAACACCTCAGCTGCCCCGACCCTCTCCGGAGCCGGCCCAGCGCACCCCGTCACAGCGGCGCGCCTTCGAGGTGAGGCCCCCAAGGCGCGCCCTCCGGACGAGACTTCCGAACACCCGCCCGCGCGGCGTCACGCGTCGATGCGGGAGCGGTCCAAGGTGGCTGCCGAGCTGGAGATGAACTCCTTGCGAGGGGCGACGTCGTTGCCCATCAGGAGATCGAAGACCTGTTCGGCGGCTTCGAGGTCGGAGAGGTTGATGCGGCGCAGGGTGCGGTGGCGGGGGTCCATGGTGGTCTCGGCCAGCTGGTCGGCGTCCATCTCGCCGAGGCCCTTGTAGCGCTGGATGGAGTCCTTGTACCGGATGCCCTTGGTCTGGAACTCCATGAGCTTGTCGCGCAGCTCGCGGTCGGAGTACGTGTAGACGTACTTGTCCTGCCCCTTCTTCGGCTGGACGACCTCGATGCGGTGCAGCGGCGGCACCGCGGCGAAGACCCGCCCCGCCTCGACCATGGGCCGCATGTAGCGCTGGAACAGCGTGAGCAGCAGACAGCGGATGTGGGAGCCGTCCACATCGGCGTCGGTCATCATGATGATCTTGCCGTAGCGGGCCTGCTCGATGTCGAAGGTACGGCCCGAGCCGGCTCCTATGACCTGGATGATCGCGCCGCACTCGGCGTTCTTGAGCATGTCGGTCACGGACGAGCGCTGCACGTTGAGGATCTTGCCGCGGATCGGCAGCAGGGCCTGGAACTCGGAGTTCCGCGCCAGCTTGGCCGTGCCGAGCGCGGAGTCGCCCTCGACGATGAACAGTTCGCTGCGGTCGACGTCGTCGCTGCGGCAGTCGGCGAGCTTGGCCGGCAGGGACGAGGACTCCAGGGCGGTCTTGCGCCGCTGCGCGTCCTTGTGCTGGCGGGCCGCGACACGCGTGCGGGCCGCTGCGACGACCTTCTCCATGACGACCCGCGCCTGGGCGGCCGCGTCCCGCTTGGTGGCGGTCAGGAACGCCTTCAGCTCCCTGGTGACCACCTGGTTCACGATGCGGCGGGCCGCCGAGGTGCCGAGGACCTCCTTGGTCTGACCCTCGAACTGCGGCTCGGCCAGGCGCACGGTGACGACGGCGGTCAGACCCTCCAGGGCGTCGTCCTTGACGATGTTGTCCTCGGCCACGCGCAGCAGCTTCTTGGCGCGCAGCACGTCGTTCATCGTCTGGGTGAGAGCCTGCTCGAAACCGGAGACGTGGGTGCCGCCCTTGGGGGTGGCGATGATGTTGACGAAGGAACGCAGGGTCGTGTCGTAGCCCGTGCCCCAGCGCATCGCGACGTCGACGCCCAGTTCGCGGGCGACTTCGGTCGGGGTCATCTGGCCGTGCTCGTCCAGGACCGGAACGGTCTCCTTGAAGGTGCCCTTGCCGGAGAAGCGGAGCACGTCGCACACCGGCTTGTCACTCGCCAGGTACTCGCAGAACTCGCTGATGCCTCCGTCGAAGCGGAAGGACTCCTCGCCCTTGCTGCCGCCCTCGCCGAGGCCGTACTCGTCACGGACGACGATGGTCAGGCCGGGCACCAGGAAGGCGGTCTGCCGGGCGCGCTGGTGCAGCGTGTCCAGGGAGAGCTTGGCGTCCTTGAGGAAGATCTGCCGGTCCGCCCAGTAGCGCACCCGTGTGCCGGTGCGGGTCTTGGGGATCTTCTTGGACTTGCGCAGACCGCTCTTGGCCTCGAACTTCGCGTCCGCTCCGGCGCCCGAGAAGGCGCCCGGCACGCCGCGCCGGAAGCTGATGGCGTGGGTGGAGCCGCTCCGGTCCACCTCGACGTCGAGGCGGGCGGAGAGGGCGTTGACCACGGAGGCGCCGACGCCGTGCAGACCACCGGAGGCGGCGTACGAGCCGCCGCCGAACTTGCCGCCCGCGTGGAGCTTGGTCATGACGACCTCGACGCCGGACAGGCCGGTCTTGGGCTCCACGTCCACCGGGATGCCGCGGCCGTTGTCGCGCACCTCCACGGACGCGTCGTCGTGGAGGATCACCTCGATGTGGTCGCAGTAGCCGCCGAGGGCCTCGTCCACCGAGTTGTCGATGATCTCCCACAGGCAGTGCATCAGACCGCGGCTGTCGGTCGAGCCGATGTACATGCCCGGACGCTTGCGCACGGCTTCGAGGCCCTCAAGGACGAGCAGGTGCCGCGCGGTGTAGTTGGAACCGTCCCGGTCTGCTCCTGCCAGCAGCGCTGTGGACGGCACGGACGTATCGGCGGTCACGCGGTTCGCTCCTCGCTGAATTTCAGGTTGCCCCCTCCTGGGTAAGGGGGTGGCTTCGGTCGCCCGTCAGAGGGTACCGATGCCTGGTAGAGCCGGTGTAACGCCACCCTCGTCGGCTACTCAGACTAGTCCAGGATCGCAAACACGTTCGATCCCTCGATGGGGTGAAGTACATATCACGTTCCCTTGGAGGCATGAACCATTTAGGCTCCGGGCACGTCCTCATGAACAACCGGCAACCCGGCCGGGAGGACCGAGATACTAGACAGCGCGAACCCGTAAGCAGACCTGACACGCACTACGGCACATTCGCCGCCAACCGGCAGCAGACAGCCACCCCGGAAAGATTTTTTCGAGGAAAAGCCACGAGCGGGAACGTTTTCGGGCTGGTTGGATGTTGACCCTGGTACGACAGCTCGTCGAGCTAGAGAAGAGGCGACGTGACTACTGTTCTGACCCCCGCGAGCCCGCTGACGGCCGCTGATCGCTGCGACCGCTGCGGCGCCCAGGCATACCTGCGCGTCGTCCTGCTCAGCGGCGGAGAGCTGCTCTTCTGCGCCCACCACGGTCGCAAGTTCGAGCCGGAACTCAAGAAGATCGCCGCTGAGATACAGGACGAGACGGAGCGGCTGACGTCCGCCCCGGGCAACGCCTCCGACGAAGAGCGCTGAATCTCGCACATACGACGACGAGCCAGCCCCGGCACAGGCCGGTGACGGGCGGCCGCCCCGGAGCGGCCGCCCGCGCTCGTATGCCCACGAACGCCCCAGGAGGCCCTCAGGAGCTTCTGCGGGGCCTCTCGCCGACCTTCCCGGGCGCTTGCCCGTTCCCGCCGTCACCGCCCACCCCAAGGGCGCGTACGACCTCGGAGACACGGGTGTAGACCCCCGGGCTACCCGCCCGCCCGCAGCCGCTGCCCCAGGACACGAGCCCGATCAGGTGCCCGCCGGCCACCAGCGGCCCTCCGCTGTCGCCCTGGCACGCGTCCGGACCTCCGGCGGCCTCTCCCGCGCAGAGCATGCTCCCGGCCCGGAACACGCCGTCGGGACCACCCGGGTAGGCACGGGCGCAGCTCTCGTCGGCGAGCACATGCACGTCGGCGGCATGGAGCCGGTGCGCGTATGCGCCGCCGCCGGTCAGGTCGCCCCAGCCGGAGACCCGGGCCCTGGTGCCCGGCGTGTAGGCCGGGTCGCCCGGCCCCGCCATGCCGATGACCGTCCCCTGCGGCAACGGCTCGGCGAGCGTGACGACGGCGAAGTCGCCGGAGTTCGTCGCGCTGTCGAAGCCCGGGTTGACCCGCACGTCCCGTACGGCGACCTCCTGGCCCTCGTCGGACAACAGGTCCGTGCGGCCCGCGATGACCTTGAGGTCGCGCGCGCGGTCGGGTGGCGCCCCGAGGACGTCGTCGGTCATGCAGTGGGCGGCCGTGAGCACCGTGGTACGGGCGATCGCCACCCCGCCGCAGAACTGGCCCGCCCGCGTGCCTCCGAACCGGTCACGGCTGGAGAGCGCCACCGTCCACGGGGCCTGCGAGACATCGATCGGGAAGCCTCCCACGACCACGCTCCGAGCCGCCGCGGGCGGCGCCATGGACGCGCCCACCAGGGGTATGGCGGTCACGGTGGCCGCCAGGACGAGCGGCCGGATCAGTGCACGGGCGACGGAACGGCGCATGCTGACTCCTCACTCAGGGTGGGAACTGGAACACCCAGAGTGATCCACATGGTCACGGCTCGCAGCACGAAGGCCCGGCTCCCACGTGGGGAGCCGGGCCTTCGGCGTCGTACGACCGGACTCGCCGACCGGAGCGGCGGACTAGTCGAGGTAGTCGCGCAGCACCTGGGAGCGTGACGGGTGGCGCAGCTTCGACATGGTCTTGGACTCGATCTGGCGGATGCGCTCACGGGTCACGCCGTAGACCTTGCCGATCTCGTCCAGGGTCTTCGGCTGGCCGTCGGTGAGGCCGAAGCGCATGGAGACGACGCCGGCCTCGCGCTCGGAGAGGGTGTCCAGGACGGAGTGCAGCTGCTCCTGGAGCAGCGTGAAGCTGACGGCGTCGGCGGGGACGACGGCCTCGGAGTCCTCGATGAGGTCACCGAACTCGCTGTCGCCGTCCTCACCCAGGGGGGTGTGCAGCGAAATGGGCTCGCGGCCGTACTTCTGGACCTCGATGACCTTCTCCGGGGTCATGTCGAGCTCCTTGGCCAGCTCCTCCGGGGTGGGCTCGCGGCCCAGGTCCTGGAGCATCTGGCGCTGCACGCGGGCGAGCTTGTTGATGACCTCGACCATGTGCACCGGGATACGGATGGTGCGGGCCTGGTCGGCCATGGCGCGGGTGATCGCCTGACGGATCCACCAGGTGGCGTACGTGGAGAACTTGTAGCCCTTGGTGTAGTCGAACTTCTCGACGGCACGGATCAGACCCAGGTTGCCCTCCTGGATGAGGTCCAGGAACAGCATGCCGCGGCCGGTGTAGCGCTTGGCCAGGGAGACCACCAGACGGAGGTTGGCCTCCAGCAGGTGGTTCTTGGCGCGGCGGCCGTCCTCGGCGATGATCTCCAGCTCGCGCTTGAGCTTCGGGGCGAGCTTGTCCGCGTTCGCGAGCTTGTCCTCGGCGAACAGGCCGGCCTCGATGCGCTTGGCGAGCTCGACCTCCTGCTCGGCGTTGAGCAGGGGGACCTTGCCGATCTGCTTCAGGTAGTCCTTGACCGGGTCGGCGGTGGCGCCGGCCGCGGCGACCTGCTGCGCGGGCGCGTCGTCCTCGTCCTCGTCGGAGAGGACGAAGCCGGCGCTCTCGGCGCCTTCGGGCTCGTCGCCGACCTTGGTGTCCTCAAGGACCTCGTCCTCGAGGATCTCGGCGTCGTCCTTCTTGCCCGTGGTCTTCTTGGCCGTGGTCTTCTTGGCCGTGGTCTTCTTGGCAACCGCCTTCTTGGCGGTCGTCTTCTTGGCCGCGGCCTTCTTGGCGGGCGAGGCCTCCTCGGCGGGATCAGCCGGGGCGGCGGACGCCGCGGGGGCGGCCGTGGCGGCGGTGGCCTTCCTGGTGGTCACCGTCTTCGCCGCGACCGTCTTGGTGGCGGTGCGCTTGGCCGGGCTCTTCGCTGCGACGCTCTTTCGGGTGCGCTTGGGCTCTGCTGCACTGACCATCAGCGTCACACCCTCTTCCTCCAGGATCTGGTTGAGGCTGCGCAGTACGTTCTTCCACTGAGTGGCCGGAATCTGGTCAGCTTCGAAGGCCCGACGCACATCGTCGCCGGCGATCTGCCCCTCAGCCTTTCCCCGCTCAATGAGCGCCATGACAGAGACGGACTCGGCGATCTCCGGCGGGAGCGTACGGGATGTGCTGGCCGACACGAACAACCTCTCGGAACGTTGGAAAACGGCTTCCGGCACCGTCCATTGCGGACGGCAGCCGACCACCGGCCTGGGGATGGGCCGACGGCGCGGGCGCGGGCCGGGGAGATGCACAGCGCCATGCATGGCGTCCGTATTCCCTCCGCGGCTGTCACCTCTTAGGTCATCGCGCTGTTCCCCTGAGTGTTACGCCCATTCTGCGTGGCCCGAGTCACACCCCGTAAGCGAACAAAGGCGGACAGATACGGACGAAATGGATCGCCTGCCGCAACCACCGGACCCCACCGGACCCCACCGGACTCCTGAGGATCCGGCGGGGTCCACCGGGGTCCGGCGGTGACGGGGACGACGGCCGGCACCCGGCCCGGCGCGCCGTGGGAACCGCGGGGACGCCGCACACCGACGACCGCACCGCCCGCGCGGGGCGGTCAGTGCTCGCGCGGGGCGGGAACCACCCGCTCCACCTCGGGCTGGACGGTCAGCAGCTGGCGCATGGCGGTCTCCGCCGCGCCGCCGTCGCCGGTGCCGAGGGCGTCGACGATGCGGGCGTGCTGGGCGAGGGAGGCGTCGTTCGGCCGGTCACAGGCCGTGACCGGGCCGCCGGAGACCTGGAGGGCGGCGCCGACGATGCCGGAGAGGTGCTCCAGCATGCGGTTGCCCGCGATCTGGATGAGCAGCCCGTGGAACTCGGTGTCGGCGCGCGAGTACGTGAGCGCGTCGCCCTGCGCCATGGCGTGGCTCATGATCTCGACCATGTCGGACAGGCGCTGCTGCACCTCCTCGCGGCCGTGCCCCGCGGCGAGGCGGGCGGCGAGCGGCTCGATGGTCCAGCGCAGCTCGCTGAGCTCGCGACGCTGGTCGTCGCGCTGGGGGCCGAAGGCCCGCCACTCGATGATGTCCGGGTCGAGGAGGTTCCAGTCACTGACCGGGCGCACGCGCGTGCCGACGTTCGGCCGGGCGCTGACCAGGCCCTTGGCCTCCAGGACACGGAGGGACTCGCGGACGACGGTGCGGGAGACCTCGAAGCGCTGGCCGATCTCCTCCGGCACCAGCGGACGGTCCGCGCCCAGGTCGCCGGAGACGATCATCTGACCGAGCTGCTGGACGAGTTGGCCGTGCAGCCCGCGTCCGCGGCTGCCCGTGGCGCGCCGGCCGACCCGGCCCAGCTCGGATTCCCCTCCGTCCCAGGCGGGCGCTCCGACGCGGTCGCCCACCGGGGCGTCGCCATAGGAGTAGCGGTCGAGTTCGCCCGGACCGACCAGACCGGAGTCGGTGGAGCGGGCGGCGGTCATCATGGTGTGCGCAAGGGTACTCACGAGTCCTTTGTCGGCGTCGGCTCCAACTCCCTTGAGGTCTTTGGTGAAAAGCACACGAAAGGGTGATCGCTCACCCCGTCGCAATTGACGCCTTATCGGAAAGAAACGAGCCGTCCACGGGGAGTTGTGGGCACAAGCGGCATCAGAACCGTAAGAACCGTGGTCATCAGGCCCTGCTGCGCAAGGTCGTGAACAGATACGCGCACAGCAGCGCCGTCAGGGACAACACCATTGCGCCACCTACGGGTTGGACGAGTACGCGCACCACCGCGAGCAGGTACCGGTCCCCGCCGAACGGCCACTGCAGCAGGAACACCTCCCGCATCCGCACCGGCAGATCGGCCACCGTCCGCACGGCCGGTCCCCGGAACGCCGAGTGCATGAGGGGCACGACGGCCACGGGTACGGCGAGGACGGCGGCGAGTCCTCCCGAGGTGGACCGGAAGACACCGGCCGCGAGCACCCCGGCCCAGGCACACCCGACGACGAGTCCGAACCAGCTCGCGGCCATCGGAAGCCAGTCCTCGGGGACCTGCGTCAGATCCCGCCCGTAGACGAGGTAGAGGGCCTGCGCGTCGCAGCCCGCGGTGAGGAAGGCGAGCAGTGCCGCGGTGACGCCGGAGACGAGGAGTTTCGCGGCCAGCAGCCCCAGCCGGCGGGGCACGGTGCCCCGGTCGGCCGCGAGGGCGGGATGGCGGAACTCGTCCCCGAAGGCCAGCGCCCCGAGCAGCCCCGCCGCCAGTGCCGTGGGCGGCAGCGGCAGCTCCCGCGGCCACGCCGCGAACAGCCGCGCCTGCGGGGTGTGGCCGATCCCGGCCAGCGCCACGGCGGTGAGGACGGACAGCACGAGCGCGGCGCCGCAGACCAGGAACCCGGTGCCGACTCCCGCGGCCCGCCGGATCTCGTAGCGCAGGGGACGGAGGGGGGCGGGGGCGGAGCGGACGGGGATGGGGGGCGGCAGGGGGGAGAGCGCGTCGAAGGCGCGGGTGCCGCCGGCCCGGCCGTCGGGGCCCGCCGTCCGCGGCCTGCGGATGGCCGGCTTCCGGGCTCCGGGCAGGAGCGTGCGCAGGGCGGAGATGCCCGCCGTGGCGATGCGGTTGGGCGCGGTGGGTGTGGAGACGGTTCCGGGCTTTCCCGGGAGGCGGGGAGGAACGGTTCCGGCGCCGAACGCCACGCCGCTTTCGGCTCGAAGCGGCGCCCCGGCGGGTTCGGCCGGCGAGACCGAGGCGATCCGGTTGCCCGAGCCGCCGGGCAGAGGCGACTGCTGGGGGGTGGGGGCCGGGGCAGGGCGTTCGGATCGCGGGGTGGTGGGCGGGTCGGGCGCGGAGAAGCCGAAGACGGTCCGTTCGCGCTCCGGTGCCCTACGGCCCGACGCCTGGTCCGGTGCGGTCGGCGCGCGCTCGGGCGGCGCGCCGGCCGCACCGGTTCCCGGCCCCATGTCCCCCAGCTCGTCGGCGAGTTGGTGGACGAGGATGCCGTGGCGGAAGGCTGTGTCGCCGACGACCGCGGTCGTGGTGCCGTACACGGAGAGGTGGTTGCCGCCCTCGCGTACGACCTCGACGGAACGGCGGCCGGTGCGGGCCTCCTTGGCGAGTGCGGCGGCGAGGCGCCCGGCGTGCGGGCTGCGCACGGCCACGCGCGGGCGCAGCCGGGTGCGCGCGAAGTCCCCCGCCTCCTGGTCGGCGACGACCCGGCCGGCGTCGAGGGTGACCACCCGGTCCGCGACACGCGCCGCCTCCCTCGGGTCGGCCGTGGTCGTCAGCACGGTGCCGCCCTGGTCGGCGTGGGCGCGCAGCATGCCGTACAGCCACCGCGCCTCCCCGAGGGAGAGGCCGCCGGCCGGATCGTCCAGGACGAGCGTGTGCGGGTCGGGCAGCAGGGCGCACGCCAGGCCGAGCCTGCGGTCCATGCCGCGCGAGAGCGTGCCGAGCCGTTCCTCGCGGAAGCTGACGAGGCCGACCGCTTCGAGGACCTCGTCGGCACGGCGCACCGGGACGCCCGAGGCCGCGCACAGCATGCGCAGGTGGCCGCGGACCGAGCGGGCCGGGTGCCCCGGCACGTCGCCGAGGAGCACGCCGACCTCGCGCGCCGGATGGGCGATCCGGTACAGGGGCCGCCCCCTGAAGTAGGCGATGCCCCGGCCCGGTTGCAGGGCGAGCATCAGCCTCAGCGCCGTGGTCTTGCCCGCGCCGACGGTGCCCAGGAGCACGGTGATCTGTCCGGCACGCGCTTCGAAGGAGACGTCGTCGACGGCGGGCGGCCGCGCCTTGCGGGAGGTACTGGTCAGTCCGAAGGCTTGGATCACCTGCAGCAAGATAGCGTGCGGTGTCCGGTTTTTTGATGTATGGGAGGTTTTGTCGACGAGTGCCACGCTCCCGCGCCGGTCCCTGTCCACCGTTCGACGCAACAGCGGCCCGGCTCCCCCGGCCGCGTCCGGGCTCCGCGCCCGTCAGACCTCGGGACGCAGCATCGGCGGATTGAGCAGCGTGGCCCCACCGGCCCGGAAGAGCTGGGCCGGCCGACCGCCCTGACGTGTGGTCGTGCCCCCCGTCGGAACGAGGAATCCCGGGGTCCCGGTGACCTTGCGGTGGAAGTTGCGCGGATCGAGGGCCACCCCCCATACCGCCTCGTACACCCGGCGCAGCTCCCCGACCGTGAACTCCGGCGGGCAGAACGCGGTGGCCAGCGACGAGTACTCGATCTTGGAGCGGGCCCGCTCCACGCCGTCGGCGAGGATCTGGGCGTGATCGAAGGCGAGCGGTGCGACGGGTTCACCGTCGCGGCCGTAACCGCTCTGCTGGAGCAGTTCCTCGACCGGGGCCCAGCGCGCGTTGCTGGCGTCCCCTCCCGCGCGGGGTGCGGGCAGGTCGGGGGCGAGCGCGAGGTGCGCGACGCTGACCACGCGCATCCGCGGGTCCCGATCGGGGTCTCCGTAGGTGGCGAGCTGCTCCAGGTGCGCCCCGTTGTGCTGCGCGGGGGCCGAGGGGTCGTGCGCGTGCAGCCCCGTCTCCTCCGCCAGCTCGCGCGCCGCCGCCTGGTTCAGGTCCTCGTCGGCCCGTACGAAGCCGCCGGGCAGCGCCCACCGTCCCTGGAAGGGCGACTCGCCCCGGCGTACCGCCAACGCGCACAGCGCATGACGGCGAACGGTCAGCACGACCAGGTCCACGGTGACGGCGAAGGGCGGAAAGGCTGACGGGTCGTAGGGCATGCCGCGATCATAGTCGTCTGCCTGACGATAAACACGCCCTTCGCCGGTCGCAGCGACGGCGCTTCCGCTTCGTCGCGTTATGGGCGGCGGGGCGGCTCCCGGCCGTTTCAGGGCATGGTCCCCTCCGTTCCTTCGGCGTGCCTACGCGTGCCGGCCGGGTGCCAGGTGCCTGCGCGCGGGGGCCGGCCGGCGGCCGGCCCGGGGGTCGCCGGGCGCCGCTGTCCGAGCACGCGGGCGGCGCGGGGACCCTCGCCGAGGGCGGCGACGGCGGACCTCAGCCGGCGGCGTCGGCGGATCCGCGCGGCCGGATCGGGCTCGCCGGCCGGTGCCGGGGCCGCCGGCGCCGGGTCGACCGGATTCCTGGTCACCGGTTCGGTGGTCGCCGCGGCCTTCACGGGCTCCGCGGCCGGCGCCTTCCCGGTCCGGTCCGCTCGCAGGCAGCGGCGGATCGACTCCACGTCGATCCCCTCGTTGCACGCCTGATGGAGGAGGCGGGCGAAGAGGTAGTCGGGATCGGCGCCCATCGCCATCGCCAGGGCCTCGCGGGCCTCGAGTTCGTCGCCCGTGGACCAGGCGACCCAGCCTGCCAGGGTCAGCGCGGGGGCGGCGTGTTCGCCGTAGGGTCCGACGCAGCGGCGGGCGAGGGCGCGCCAGAGCCGCAGCGCGGGGGCCGCCTCGTCGCCCTCCATCCACGCGGCGGCGCGGTCGCGGGTGGTGCGGTCCTGGAGGCCGAGGATCAGCCGGGCCGCCTCGTCGTGCCCGATCAGACCGTCGTCGCGCAGGTCGGCCGGAAGCGCGCCGGCGACCGGGGTGGCCGCCGCGAGGCGGTGCAGAAGCCGCTCGGCGAGGACGACGGTCTCCTCGGCCACCTCCGCACGGCCCGCCGCGTCGAGGATGCGGGGCACCAGAGCCGCGCCCGCCGCGTCGAGGGCGGCCTCCTGCTCCCGCGCCGCGGCGGCCTCCCAGGGCTGGAGCCGGACACGCAACTCCTTGAGGGTGCCCCGGACTTGGATACCGGCGTAGGTGGCCGCCGCGGCGAGGACCGAGGTGCCGGGCAGGCCCATCGGCGTCCCGTCCTCGGGACAGCAGTCCTCGGTGGGGCAGCAGTACGACCAGTACCGGCCGTCGGAGATGCACAGGGCCTCGATGACCGGCACGTCGAGGTCGCCGCACTGGACGCGCAGCAGGTGGACGAGGCGGGCGAGCCGGCGTTCGACGTCCCGGCCGCTCTCTCCGGGGCCGGGTTCCTGGCAGACGTAGGCCACCAGCTGTTCGGGCCTGGCGCCCCGCCGTTCGCTGCCGGTCACCAGGCCCCGGGCCAGTTGCCGTGCGGCCTCCTCCCAGTCCTCCTCGTGCGCGGGGATGCCGAGGCGGGCCCGGCCGCCGAACCTGCCCTTGCCCCCGCTGTCGTGCAGGGCGACCAGGACCATGCTGTCCTCCGGCCGGTAACCCAGCAGGTAGGGCAGGGCGTCGGCCAGTTCGGCCGGGGTGCGCAGGGTGACCTGCTCGGTGGATTCGCTGTGATGCGTCATGCGCCGACGATCTCGCGGATCCGGCGAGCCCGCTCGGGCCTGTGGATAAGTCGAATCAGGGACACGACAAGCCACTGGCCGTCGTCCACAGATCCGCCTCCGGCCCGCCCGTTCGTCGGTCCCGTCCTGTTGTATGGAACGCATGGAGCACGAGCACACGAGCAACGCGGATCTCCGGGCACGGGCGGACGCCGTCCTCGCCCGGCTCGTCGGGGACGCCACGGGCGCCGCCCGGCTGCGGGAGGACCAGTGGCGGGCGATCGAGGCGCTGGTCGCCGAGCGGCGCCGAGCGCTGGTCGTGCAGCGCACGGGATGGGGCAAGTCCGCGGTGTACTTCGTGGCGACCTCGCTGCTGCGGGCCCGGGGCAGCGGGCCCACGGTGATCGTCTCGCCGCTGCTCGCGCTCATGCGCAACCAGGTGGAGGCGGCGGCCCGCGCCGGCATCCACGCCCGGACCATCAACTCGTCGAACACCGAGGAATGGGAGGACGTGCAGGCCGCGATCGCCGCCGGCGAGGTCGACGTCCTGCTCGTCTCGCCGGAGCGCCTCAACAACCCCGACTTCCGCGACCAGGTCCTGCCCAAGCTGTCCGCGGCGACCGGCCTGCTGGTCGTGGACGAGGCGCACTGCATCTCCGACTGGGGCCACGACTTCCGGCCCGACTACCGGCGGCTGCGCACCATGCTCGCCGACCTCCCGCCCGGCGTCCCCGTGCTGGCCACCACCGCCACGGCCAACGCCCGGGTGACCGCCGACGTCGCCGAGCAGCTGGGTACCGGCGGCGGCTCAGACGCCCTGGTGCTGCGCGGCCCGCTGGACCGGGAGAGCCTGAGTCTCGGCGTGCTGCGGCTCCCGGACGCGGCGCACCGGATGGCCTGGCTTGCCGACCATCTCGACGACCTGCCGGGCTCCGGCATCGTCTACACCCTCACCGTGGCCGCCGCCGAGGAGGTCACCGCGTTCCTGCGGCAGCGCGGCCACACCGTCGCGTCGTACACCGGCAGAACGGAGAACGCCGATCGGCAGCAGGCGGAGGACGACCTGCTCGCCAACCGGGTCAAGGCGCTGGTCGCCACCTCCGCGCTCGGCATGGGTTTCGACAAGCCCGACCTCGGCTTCGTGGTGCACCTCGGTTCACCCGCCTCGCCCATCGCCTACTACCAGCAGGTGGGCCGGGCCGGCCGCGGTGTGGAGCACGCGGAGGTGCTGCTGCTGCCGGGCCGGGAGGACGAGGCGATCTGGGAGTACTTCGCCTCGCTCGCCTTCCCCTCCGAGGACCTGGTGCGGCGCACCCTGGACGTCCTCGCCCAGGCGGCCGGACCGCTGTCGCTGCCCGCGCTGGAGCCGCTGGTCGAGCTGCGCCGCTCCCGGCTGGAGACCATGCTCAAGGTCCTCGACGTGGACGGTGCGGTGCGCCGGGTCAAGGGCGGGTGGCTCGCG
This sequence comes from Streptomyces hygroscopicus subsp. hygroscopicus, assembly GCF_030269125.1. Classification (GTDB taxonomy): domain Bacteria; phylum Actinomycetota; class Actinomycetes; order Streptomycetales; family Streptomycetaceae; genus Streptomyces; species Streptomyces hygroscopicus_C. The sequence goes on from NZ_BSSM01000001.1 coordinate 1,045,209, forward strand.
ACGGGTCGGCCGTGGTCGTACGACGCCGAGCGGTACGCGTGGGTGGCGCGGCAGCGCGCGGCGGAGCAGCAGGCGATGCGCGCGTACGCGAGCACCACCGGGTGCCGGATGGAGTTCCTGCAACGGCAACTGGACGACGAGGGGGCCAAGCCGTGCGGCCGCTGCGACAACTGCGCGGGCCCGCGCTTCACCGCCGACGCCTCCTCGGCGGCGCTGGACGCGGCGCGCGGCGATCTGAGGCGCGCGGGGGTGGAGGTGGAACCCCGGCGGATGTGGCCGACCGGGTTGCAGGCCATCGGGATCGGTCTCAAGGGGCGTATCCCGGCCGGTGAACAGGCCGCGCCGGGGCGGGCGCTCGGCCGGCTCTCCGACATCGGCTGGGGCAACCGGCTGCGCCCGCTGCTCGCGCCGCAGACGCCGGACGCGCCCGTGCCGGACGACGTGGCGCGCGCCGTGATCGAGGTGCTGGCCGACTGGGCCAAGGGTCCGGGCGGCTGGGCGCCCGGGGTCGATGGGGCCCAGGCGAGACCGGTGGGGGTGGTCACCGTCGCCTCGCGCACCCGACCCCGGCTCGTCCACTCGCTGGGCGCGCGGATCGCGGAGACCGGGCGGCTGCCGCTGCTGGGGTCCGTGGCGTACGACGAGGACGCGCCCCGGATGTCGCGCAGCAACAGCGCGCAGCGGCTCAAGGCCCTCGACGGCGCGTTGACGGTGCCGCCCGTCCTCGTGTCGGCGCTGGCCGCGGCCGACGGCCCGGTGCTGCTGGTCGACGACTTCACGGAGACCGGCTGGACCCTCGCGGTCGCGGCGCGGCTGCTCCGCCGCTCCGGTGCGAAGGGGGTGCTGCCGCTCGTCCTCGCGGTTCAGGGCTGACGCCGGTCGTGGGGAGGTCCCGCCCACATGTCAGGGATCTTCCAGGGCCGCGCCGGAGGGGCACGGCACGCCATGCGTCATCCGCCCGGCCTATGGGTAGGGATATAAGCCACGCACCATCCGATAACCGGCGGCGACCCCAATTGCTCGTTGCCGCATTCCAGTTCGACAGGAAGAATTGAGATCCGCTCCCCGCACGGCCTGTCCGTGATCCGGTTGGGCTTCGCTGCGGTGCGCGGTCCCCGAATCCGACCTCGCCCGTTGTGTGGGCGCGTAGCCGAAGGGAGGAACGTGACCTTCGGATTCGCCTCGTCCCCGGCGGCCTCGTTGTCGACGCCCACCTCTTCCGCCAGCCGCGTGCTGGAGCCGGCGGAGTGGGCCGCCGCCGGGATCCCGCTGCTGCGCAATCCCCGCGAGGTCGTCAGCGGACTGCACGCCCGGCATCGTCCGCGGCCGTCCACGGCGGTCGTGGCCGTGCTCGACCCGGACGAACGGCTGTGCGCCAGCGCGTCGTTCACCCGTCGGTCCGCCGCCCCGGCGGACGGCTGGATGTTCCGGAACGCGCTGCTGTCCCAGCTGCGCCGGGTCATACCGCACGACCTGCGCCGCCGTACTCCGGTGCGAACCGCCGTCCTGCTCTACTGCCGCGAGGGCGACGCGCGTTGGACCGAGGAGGACGGGGCGTGGATGTGGGGGCTGCGTGACGCCTGCACGCTGCACGGTCTGCGGTGTGGGGCGTACATCACCCTGACCCATGACGGCTGGCAGGTGCTGGGCGAGGGGCGCGGTGGACGTCGGCCCAACGCGCACTCGGAGCCGGAGCCGTTCGCCACGGCGGATGCTCCGCCGCCCGCGCCGCGGACCGGGGGGCCGGTCTCCGAGGTGCTGCGTCGGGCGGCGGCGCGCTGAGGGTCGGCGCCGATGCCGACCACACGCCGCCCGAGGCGTCCAGGCGCTGTCCGGGTGCCTCCCTGAAGGGAGTGGCACCCAGCGCCCGCCCTCCCCCACGCTCGGCTTCGCTCGCCCGTCGGGGCTCCCGGCACCCGGGGGTACCGCCAGGTCCCAGGCGCCCGAGGCACCGAGGCACCGAGGCACCGAGGCACCGAGGGACGCGCTACCCGCCCGCGGCCGGGGCGACCGGTGCGCGGCGCCCGGCAGGCATGCCGGGGCGCCGACCGGCACGCCGAAGGGCGCACCGTGCGGTGCCCCCTCGGGCGGCTGCCGGTACCCGGTGCCCGGTGTCCGGTCAGACGCCCGCGGCCAGGGCCGAGTTGATCTGCTGCGGGTCTCCGCAGACGATCAGCAGGGCTTCGGCGCGCGTGTTGGCCAGCGGCAGGACGGTGGCGGCGGAGTCGGGGCCTCCGTTGAGGGCCACGACGACCACCGGACGGGACCCGGCACGGGCGGCGATGGCGGCGTCCGTGTAGAAGACGTCGTCACCGGCGTCGTGCTGCGCCCAGTAGGCGGCTTCGCCGAAGGACAGCTCGTGCTCGGCCCACGGGTGCTGGGCACCAGTGGTGATCACGAGCACGTCGCCGGGGGCGCGGCCCGAGTCCAGCAGCAGGTCGACGGCCTCCTCGGCGGCGTCGATCGCACCCTCGGCCGAGGCCGGGATCAGCTGGATCTGCGGACCGCCCGCGGGGGCGGTGTCAGTGGCCGGGCCGGAGGGGCCGGGCTTGGCCGGAGCCACGTCACGCGGTGTGCGCTGCACCGGCGGCGTAGGCCGCTGAGGGCCGGGACGACCGGGGCGGGGCGGCGCCGCGGGACGGGGGCCGGGTACGGGGCGAGGGGTCGGCGCGGTGCGGCCGCTGGCCGGCGTGACGCGGGGACCCTGGGCACTCTCGTGAATCTGAGGCTCCTCGGGAATGAGAGGCATGAGCTGATTTTTATCAAACGTTGAAGTGGCGCTGATGACGGGGTGGCACATCAGTGCGATCGGAACCGTCAGAAGTCGAAGCCGAGCTGACCCTCGATTTCCGGAACGCTTCCGTCCGCCCAGTTGCGGGCCTTCTTGAGATGCCGCCACTGGGGCAGCGCATCAAGATACGCCCACGACAAACGGTGGTGCGGGGTGGGGCCCCGCTCTTCCAGTGCGGCCTTGTGCACGGGCGACGGATACCCGGCGTTGTCCGCAAACCCGAAGTCTGCATGGTCGACAGCCAGTTCGGCCATCATTTTGTCGCGCTGAACCTTCGCGATCACCGAGGCCGCCGCGACGGCGACGCACGAGCGATCGCCCTTGATCACCGTACGCACCCGCCAGGGGGCGCCGAGATAGTCGTGTTTCCCGTCGAGGATCACGGCGTCGGGGCGGACCGGCAGGGCGTCCAGGGCGCGGACGGCGGCGAGCCGCAGCGCGGCCGTCATCCCCATGTCGTCGATCTCCTCGGGGGAAGCATGCCCCAGCGCGTAGGCCGTCACCCACGCCCGCAGGATCTCGTCCAGCGCGGTGCGCCGCTTGACGGTCAGCAGCTTGGAGTCGGTCAGACCCGCGGGCGGCTGGCGCAGTCCGGTGATCGCCGCGCAGACGGTGACGGGGCCGGCCCAGGCGCCGCGCCCCACCTCGTCGACACCGGCGATGACCCTCGCTCCGGTCGTGGCACGCAGGGAGCGCTCGACGGTGTGGGTGGGAGGTTCGTACGGCATGGCGCCCTTAGGTTACGCCGCCGGGGGCACCGGCCGACACCCCGGTCGCCCTCACGGCGGCGGGAGCGCCGGCCTACCGGTCCCCGTACCGGAACCGGGGCCCTCTGATTTGCGAGCACACATCGGCCGGCAAGGTCGCCGGTCGCTCGCGAGGCGCGCGGAAGAAGAGCCACCGGTCGCGCCCGACCGCCCCCAACCCCTTCACCTCGCACACGGATTGCCTCGGAGGCAAGTCCTCGCCGATCGCGCCTGCCCCATCGGTCCCGCACCCGAGCCCCGCCAGGGGGTCGCACCCGCGAATCACACGGCGTCCTCCGGGGCGCGTGTCCGATCCGCTTCCCTCAGCCTCGTGATCTCGTCCCTGATCGGTTGCAGCACCTCGTCCAGTTCCGCACGGCTGAAGCGCGGCGTGATGTGCTGGTGGCAGTTCCAGCTGAGGCCCTCGACGGTGATGGTGACGAGCCGTTCCAGGCGGCCGTCGGTGCGCGGCCGGGCAAGGCGGCCGGCGAGTGCGGGCGCCTCGTCGGCGTCCTGCCAGCGCGCCCGGCCGAAGAGTTTCAGCCGGGCCCGGTAGGCGTAGTCCATCAGGAAGAGGGCGACCCTGTCGTCGTGCCGCAGGTTGCCCGTGGTGATGAACTGCCGGTTGCCGCCGACGTCGGCGAAGGCGAGCGTGTGCTCGTCCAGGACGTGGAGGAAACCGGGCGGGCCCCCGCGGTGCTGGATGTAGGGCCAGCCGGTCTCGCTGACGGTGGCCATGTAGAAGCTGTCGCGTTCGGCGATGAACTGCTGCTCCACCGGCCCCAGGGGGTCGGGCTCGTCGGGTCCGTCCAGTTGCCGCAGCATCGCGTGGGCGCTGCCGTTGCGTTCCTGGACGCCCCTGACCGAGTCGGTGTAGGCGATGCGGGCGAAGCGGGTCATGGGCGCGTCTCCGTTACCTTCGGCCTCCGTCCGGCCTGCGTGCCGCTCAGTGCCCGGACTGGAGGAGGAGTTTGCCGGTGGTGGTGCCGGACTGGAGGTCGGCGTGTGCCTCGGCGGCCCGGTCGAAGCCGTACCGGCCGCCGATCGCGGTCTTCAGCACGCCCTCGCGCAGCCAGCGGAAGACGTCGGCGGCGCGTGCGGTCAGCTCCTCGGGGTCGGAGGCGTGGTCGACGAGGGTGGGACGGGTGAGGAACAGCGAGCCGCGGGGCGCGAGGGACTGCGGGTCGAACGGCGGTACGGGCCCGGAGGCGGCGCCGACCAGGACGAACGTGCCGCGCGGCCGCAGCGCGGCGAGCCCCGCCTCGAAGGTGTCCCTGCCGATGCCGTCGTAGACGACGTCCGCTCCCCTGCCGTCGGTGTGGTCGAGGACCCGCCGGGTCAGCTCGTCGGGCTCGCCGCCGCGGACGATGACGTGGTGGGCGCCGGCCGCCTCGGCCGCGGCCGCCTTGGCGGGCGCGGAGACGGTGCCGATGACGCGGGCGCCGCGCCGGACCAGCAGTCGTACCAGATGCTGTCCGAGGCCGCCGGCCGCGGAGTGGACGAGCGCGGTCTCCCCCGGGGCCGCCCGGTAGGTGGAGGTCGTCAGATAGTGGGCGGTCAGGCCCTGGAGCATGGTCGCGGCGGCGTCGGCGTCCGGGATGTCGTCGGGGACGCGCACCGCGGCCCCGGCGGGGACCGCCACGAGTTCGGCGTAGGAGGCGGGGGCCGCGCACCAGGCGACGCGGTCGCCGGGCCGGAAACCCGTGACGTCGGCGCCGGTGGCGAGGACGGTGCCGGCGCCCTCGCTGCCCGGGACGAAGGGGGCCCGCAGCGCGGCGCGGCCCTCGCGTTCGTAGACGTCCTTGTAGTTGATCCCGGCGGCGGTGAGGCGGACCAGCAGCTCGCCGGGGCCCGGCCGCGGGTCGGGGCGGTCGGTCTCGGTCAGGACGTCGGGGCCGCCGTGCCGCTCGGCCACTACTGCGCGCATGGGAACACTCCTCGCTGATGGGGATCTGTATGCGGAGACGAAGGGGATGGGATGGGTCTGGGGGTGCGGAGCCGGAGGGGACCGGGTCGCGGACGAGGGGCGGGGCCGCGCCGTCGGGAGTCCGTCCGGCACGGCCCCGCTGGGTCTGGGGCGGGTCAAGCGGTCTCCTTGCGCGGCACGTACCGGATGCTGAGGGCGATGATGGCGAAGAAGCAGACGGCCACCAGGACGGCACTCAGGCGCATGCCGAGCAGGGTGTCGTGCATGCCGATCAGGGATCCGAGCAGCGCCACGCCCATCGCCATGCCGACCTGGCGGGCGGTGTTGAGGACGCCGGAGCCGAGGCCGGCGTAGGCCGGGTCGATGGCCAGCAGCGCGGCGGCGTTCAGGCTCGGCGAGAACACACCGCAGCCGAGGCCGGTCAGGCCGGTGCCGATGGCGAACAGCGGCCAGGTGCTCTGGTCGGTGACGCCGAGCAGCAGGGCGCTGCCGATGAAGGAGGACAGCGCGCCGGTCCACAGCAGGAACCGCGGACCGCGGTGCACGAGGCGGCGGTTGAGGACGATGGTGCCGAAGACCCAGGCGATCCCGAAGGGCAGGAAGTACATGCCGGTCTTCTCGGCGCTGAGGCCCCACTGCTGCTGGAGGTAGATGGCGAGCATGAACTGCAGTCCGTAGCCGCCGAACTGGAAGGCGAAGCCGTTGGTGATGGAGGCGGAGAAGGCGGAGCGGCGGAAGACGGCCAGCGGCAGCATCGGGTGCTTCGAGCGGGACTCGACGGCGACGAAGGTGATGGCGGTGAGGACCGCGACGGCCAGCAGGAGCAGCGGAACCGGGGCGAGCCAGCCCAGCGAGCCGCCCTCGATGAGGTAGGCGACGATCGCGGAGAGGGCGATGATGCCGGTCAGCTGGCCGGGCAGGTCGGCGGCGCGGGACTCGCGGCGGGGGGTCTCGCCGGCGTAGCGCTGGGCGAGGTAGAGGGTGACCAGGCCGACGGGCACGTTGATGAGGAAGATCGAGCGCCAGCCGAGCAGTTCGGTCAGGGCGCCGCCGCCGAGCGGGCCGGCGACGAGGGCGAGTCCGCCGGTGGCGCCCCAGACGGTGATGGCCTTGGCGCGCTCGAGCGGGTCGGGGTAGGTGCGGGCGATGATGGCCAGCGTGGTGGGCAGCAGACCGCCGGCCGCGATGCCCTGCAGGAAGCGGGCCGCCACCAGGACGGTCAGGTCGGGACTGACCGCGCACAGCAGGGACGCGGCGGTGAACGCGGCGAGCGAGGAGACGAACAGCCGGCGCGCGCCCCAGCGGTCGCTGATGCTGCCCGCCGTGAGCAGGACGCTGGCCAGCGGGATGGTGTAGATGGTGACGACCCACTGGAGGGCGGCCATCGAGCCGTGGACGTCCCGTTCGATGGCGGGCAGGGCGATGTTCAGCGCGCTGCCGTCCAGAAGGATCATGAAGAAGCCGAGGCAGACGGCGGCGAGGGCGAGCGCGGTGTGACGCGCGCCGCGCACGGGGGCGGCGGCCGGCGGGGCGGGTGTGGGCGCGGCTATCGGCTGCCGCGCCGTGCTCGTCGGCGAGTCGGGGACGGTGGTCATGAGGGGAACCTTCTTTCGGTCGCGGTGCGGTGGCGGGGTCCGGCGAGCGTGCCGGCGCGACGGCCGGAGGCGGCGCCGGGCGGGGGCGTGCCGACGCGACGGCCGGAGATGACCCCGCGCGGGGGCGTGCCGGTGCGACGGTCGAGGGCGGTGCCGAACGGCGGGGTGGTGCGACGGCCCAAGGCGGTGCCGGGCGAGCGGGAGGTGCGGCGGCGGGACGCGGCGCCGCGCGGGCGGCGGGTCGTACGGTTCAGGCTCTGAGCCGGTCCAGGGCGCTCTTCGCGGCCTCGGTCGCGCGGCGGAACGCCGCCTGGTCCTGCTGGGCGCGGGCGATCACGTAACCGCCCTGGACGGTGGCGATGACGAGCGAGGCCATGGCCTCGGGGTCGGTGTCGGCGCGCAGTTCGCCGGTGCGCACGCCCTCGGCGAGCACGTCGGCGATGCGCTGCCGCAGCCAGGTGAAGAACTCGGCGACGGGGCCGCGCAGTCGGTCGTCGGCGACGACGTCGGGGTCCTGGACGAGCCGGCCGACGCGGCAGCCGGCGAGCGGGTTGCGTTCCATGTCGAGGTAGGCACCGAGGCGTTCCAGCGCCGTCGTGCCGCTGCCGAGCGCCGCCTCGGTGGCGAGGCGCAGCTGCCCCGCCGAGTGCCGGATGGCGGTGACGGCCAGGTCGGCCTTGCCGGAGAAGTGGTGGTACATGCTCCCCTGTCCGGCACGGGAGCGCTTCTGGATCATCGCCGGGCTGGTCGCCGCGTAGCCGCGCTCCCACAGCAGCTCGGCAGCGGCCTCGACGAGGTGGTCCTTCGTCGGCTTCATGCGTTCCACTGTACATACTAGTAGGTACAGTGCGCAAGGCAGAGCCCCTGCCGATGACGACCGGCAGGGACTCGGGGCGGGACGGGGAGGGGCGCGACGGCAGAGGGCTACGCCGAGACGGGGCGTACGGGACGACACGGCCGCCGGGCGACCGGCTCAGGCCGCGCCGACCCGCACTCCCACCTCCTCCCGCAGCACCGGCAGAGCCACCTTCCCCGCGCTGTTGTACGGAATCCGCTCCACCTCGGTGACCCTCGCGGGGCCCGCGTACCGGCCGAGGACCTCGCCGACCCGGACCAGGGCGCGCTGCCGCAGCTCGGGCGCCAGGCCGGGCCGCAGCACCACCACCGCGACCGCTCCGGTGCCCGCGCCGTCCAGACCCGAGGTGACGCACACGTCGCGCACCGCCGGGTCCTCCTTGATGACGCCCTCGACCCGCACGACGTCGAGGCCCGGCTCGGCGCGCGCGGTGACGTAGAGCCTGCCGTCGTCGCCGAGATAGCCGTAGTCGCTGGTCAGGATGTGCCGGCGGCCGGCGATCTCGACGGTGTCCAGCGGCCGGTGCACGTACTCGTCCAGGGCGAACGCGCTGTCGATCGCGAGCAGCCCCACCCGGCCGACGGGCAGCTCGACGAGGGTGTCCGGGTCCAGCGCGCGCACCGTGACGCCCGGCATGAAGCGGCCCGCCGCGTACGGAGCCGCCGCCAGGTCGGCCGGGTCCGCGAGGGTGTTGATGCCGGTCTCGGTGGTCGCGTAGTACGCGTACAGCAGGTCGCCCAGGCGGTCCCGGGTCTGGTCGATGGTGCGCGGGCTGATGTGCCGGCCGCCGGTGAGCAGGAAGCGCAGCGCCGTCAGGTCGGCGTCCCGGTGTGTGGTGGTGGCGGCCTCCAGCAGCCTGTCGAGGAACGGCGGTACGAGGAAGGCGCCGGTCAGCCGCTCCTCGGCCAGCACCTCCACCGCCGCCTCGGGGTCCGGCGGGCCGAGCCGTACCGAGGCGCCGAGGGCCAGCGCGGCGCCGGCCCACACATGGCCGGAGGCGAAGGCGAGCGGCGAGGTGATGAGGAAGGAGTCGCCGGGGCCGAAGTCGAACCGGTCGCGCAGGAAGGCGACCCGCTGGTTCTCGGTGCGCTCGCGGCGGATGAACAGCTTCGGGGTGCCCGTCGTACCGCTGGTGAAGCCCAGTGCGCTGAACGGCGGTTGGACCCACGGTGCCGGCTGGTGCTCTCCCTCGGCGGCGGCCAGGTAGTGCGTGACCCTGGTGTCGAAGGCCGGGAACGCCACCAGGTCGAGCAGGACGGCGGTGTCGCCCCAGCGCGGCCAGAAGTCCCGCGGCAGGTTCGGCAGCGAGCTGTCCACCACGATGAACGTGGGCTCCACGGCGTCAAGTTGCTCGGCGATGGTGGCGCCGTCGCGTTCCGGGTCGACGCCCACCCAGGGGATGCCCAGCGAGGCCAGCGCGGCGGTCGCCACGACGACGCGGACGCTGTTGCCCGCGACCACCATCGCCCGGTTGGACTCGTCGGCGTCCAGCGAGCGGGTCAGCCAGGCCCGCACCGCCTCGACGCGGTCGGCCAGTTCGGTCCAGGTGAGGGCCTCGTCCCCGTCGCTGACCGCGACACGGTGCGGCGCGGCCCCGGCGTGCTGTCGTAGAGCATCGAGCGTGATCATTGCCGTCTCCTCGTCGGTGGGGTGTCAGCCGGCCAGCGGAACGGTCGCGCCGCGGCTCTCGTCGGCGCCGAGCCGGGCGAGCCGCGCCATGCCCTGGCGCAGGCAGGAACGGGCGATCGAGTCACCCTGGAGCAGCGTGCGGGAGTTGACGTGCGGGCGGGCGCCGATGGCGGTGACCCACTGCACCGACTCCACCGGCGGCCCGTAGCTGAAGCGGGCCGGGTGCGGGGTGCCGTCGCCGCGCACCACCTGGAACGTCGACTCGGTCACGTCCAGACCGCCGGTCTCGTATCCCGCCCCGTCGGCATCCGGGATGAAGTGCGCCCGGCACTCCCCCGCCGCGCGCAGCGAGGCGAGCAGCGGATCGGTGGCCCGGCGGACGTCGGTGAGCGGAAGGTGCGCCTCCACCAGGGCGGTGGCCCGCACCTCGGTGCCCGGCACGTCCGGTGAGGAGGCGCGGAAGACGCCGTCCTCGGCACTCACCCTCATCCGCGGGCCGAGCGGTTCGACCACCCCGGCCCGCACCAGCGCGAGCAGTTGCGCGACCCGGGTGGCGGGCGGGCCGCTGGCCGCGTAGTTGTTCAGGCCGCTGAACCAGCGGTCGATGTGGTCGCGGTACGACGCCCCGCTGATCCCCCGGTGGGAGATGACCGCCCGCACCTCCTCGCGCAGGTCGCGCATCACCGCGGCGGCGGCCTTCACCGCGCTGCGCTCCGGGCCGAGCCGGGATTGGCGCAGGTCCTCGGCGAGCCGGCCGGTGATCCAGTCGCGGAACGCCGCCTGGTCGGCGAAGCCGAGTCCGTCCGCCGGGCGGTCCAGGCGCTGCCAGTCGAACCGCAGCTCCGGATCGGGCACCAGTTCCTCGATGAGCCGCTCCATCCGGGGGCTGCCCCAGTCCAGGCCCGGGAACTCGGCCACCAGGCGGGCGTGCGCCTCGGGCGCGGTGTCCCTGAGCAGCGCCCGGTAGTACACCCAGGCGACCTCCTTGGCCACCAGCGGGAACAGGTCGCGCCGGAAGTCGGTGCGCCCGGTGCCGGCGCCGAGCCGCAGCTCGGCTATCTCGGTGGCCGTGATGAAGTCCGGCTTGTAGCGGGGCACGACCTCCTGCTTGATCTCCGCCCTGGCCCGGTACGGCATCCCGCGCCCGGAGCCCGCGTACATCACCGGTTCCTGGCCGCTGGGCAGATAGCGCAGGGTGTCGCCGTCGGTGACGAAGTGGCCGCCGCGGCCCTCGCTGAGCAGGATCATGTAGTCGTAGAAGTTGAGGCCGAGACCGCGCACGATGACCGGCTCGCCCGCCCGTACCCAGGACAGATCGGCCTCGGCGGGGCTGTCGGGGGCCACGTAGTGCAGACCGTGCCGGGCCGCGAAGTCGACGAGTTCCTGCTCCCGGGCCGTGGGCGCCACGTCGTAGTGGCCCTGCGCGAGCACCACCGCGTCGACGCGCAGCGGCAGGTCCTCGCCCTCCAGCCGCACTTCCTGCCGTCCGTCGGCGGACTCGGTGACCGACACCGCCCGCGTCCGGTGGACGCTGACGGACACCCCGGCCGGCGCCCGGTCGACGATGTGCCGGAACGCCCAGCCCAGGTACTCGCCCTGGAAGGCGCGGGAGGCGTACGACCACGCCTCCATCTGCGCGGCCTCGGCCTTCGCCTCGTCGCTGACGTCGGTCACCCGGCCGTCCGCGACCATCCGGGCCCACTGGTACTGGGTGGGGCCCGGGGTCAGCGGCCCGTCGCAGGTCACGGTCCGATCCGTGAAGACCGTGACATCGCCGGCGACGGTGTTCATCAGCAGCTCGCGCGGCTGGTCGAACTTCCACACCCGGCCGCCGCCGGCGGGGTAGGGATCCACGACGTGGACGTGGACGTCCTGGCCGGGGCTCAGCGACGGCGCGTTGGCGCAGACCCGTTCCAGTGCGACGGTGCCCCGGGGGCCGGCGCCGACGATGCAGATGTCGATGGTGCGAGTGGACATTCCGATCTCCCTGCGAAGTGTGGGACGACGGGGCTAGTTGAGGACGGTCCGGGTGTCGGTGCCGGTGAGGAGGGCGGTCAGGTCGCCCTTGCCGTGCCGGTCGGTCGCGGCGTCGAGCTGGGCGTTGAGGGCGGTGTCGTAGACGGGCCGTTCGACCGAGCGGAACACGCCGATCGGGGTGTGGTGCAGGGTGTCCGGGTCGGCGAGGCGGGAGAGGGCGAAGGCGGTGGTGGGGGAGGCGGCGTGGGCGTCGTGGACCAGGAGGTCGGCCTCGTTCTGCGGGGTCACGGTGACCACGTGGAGGTCGCCGGTCCGCGGGTCGCGTACGACGCCTCGGGAGCCGTCGGCCCCGAACCGGACGGGCTGTCCGTGCTCCAGGCGGATCAGCGCCTCCTCGGAGCGCTGTTTGTCCTTGAGGGTGTCGAAGGCGCCGTCGTTGAAGATGTTGCAGTTCTGGTAGATCTCGATCAGCGCGGTGCCCGGGTGGTCGGCGGCGGCGCGCAGGACCTCGGTGA
>NZ_BSSM01000002.1 GCF_030269125.1 Streptomyces hygroscopicus subsp. hygroscopicus
TGCCCACGTGTTACTCACCCGTTCGCCACTAATCCACCCCGAAGGGCTTCATCGTTCGACTTGCATGTGTTAAGCACGCCGCCAGCGTTCGTCCTGAGCCAGGATCAAACTCTCCGTGAATGTTTACTCGGCCGAAAAACAATTCAGCCGGTGACACACTCTGAAGAGCGGAACGACCGGAGGAATAGTCCGATCGTTCACAGCGTCCTCGCTGTGTTTTTTCAAAGGAACCTCGACCATCGGTGATCCGATGGACGGGGTATCAACATATCTGGCGTTGACTTTTGGCACGCTGTTGAGTTCTCAAGGAACGGTCGCTTCCTTTGTACTCACCCTCTCGGGCTTTCCTCCGGGCTTCCCTTCGGTGTTTCCGACTCTATCAGATCCTTTCGGCTCCGATTCCCGGTCGGCGGGTTTGTCTCGGGGTTTTCGGCTTTCGCCGTGGCCCTTTCGACATTCACTACGTTAGCTCATTCCCTCTGGGGCTCATAATCGAGTCCCTCGGGTTCGAATTTGGGCGCGTGAAAGCGTCGAAAACGACCCCGGTGAAGGGGTGAGTCTGGGTAGTGGGTTGGCCGCTCCGGCTGCAGGCGATCGCCGTACCCGGTTCAGCGGCTCGGGATACATTACGCACCTTCGGGGGCCGAGTCAACTTCGCCTGCGCCTCGGCACGTGGGCCCGGTAGGGGCTCACCGTCGGGTCGTCGGCCACCCAGTAGCGCCAGGGGTGGACGTCGCCGTTCCCTCCCTCGCCCGCGACCCCGGTGCGCGGACCGCTCCGCACCTGCTCGGCGGGGACGGGGGTGCCGGTCAGTATCCGCAGCGGGGTCTCGCCCGCGGTGCAGGCGTCCGTGCCGTCCAGGGAGCGGTCGACCTCCAGCGCGGTGGCCAGGCGGGCCGGGCCTTTGGCCAGTTCCTTGTCGTCGCGGGCCGTGGGCCGGCGCTCGCGGGCCAGCTCCGCGCCTTCGACGACCTCGCCCGCCCGCAGGAGTACGGCGCTCGCCCTGCCCTCGGGTCCGCAGACGAGGTTCATGCAGTGCCACATGCCGTAGGTGAAGTAGACGTACACATGTCCGGGCTCGCCGAACATCACCGCGTTGCGGGCGGTGCGGCCGCGGTAGGCGTGGGAACCGGGGTCGTTCGGGCCGTCGTACGCCTCGACCTCCGTGAGGCGCAGCGCGATCGGGCCGTCGGACGTCGTGCGCACCAGGACGCGGCCGAGGAGGTCGGGTGCGACGTCGAGGACCGGGCGGTCGAAGAAGCTCCGAGGCAGTGGCATACGGTCCGGGGGCGCGATCATGCCGTCCGAGGGTAGTCCACGGGGATGGTCCGGACGGGTCGCGGCCGGGGCGGAACCGGCCACGGACGGATCGCGTTTGTAGGGGCGAGGTCCGTTCGTAAAGGGAGAGTCAATGGCGTTCAAGAAGCTGCTCGCGAGCCTCGGGGCCGGCGGTGCCTCGGTCGAGACGGTGCTGACCGAGGTGAATGTCGTACCGGGCGGCGTGGTCCAGGGCGAGGTGCGGATCCAGGGAGGTTCCGTGGCCCAGGCCATCGAGGGGCTGTCCGTCGGCCTTCAGGCGCGGGTCGAGGTCGAGAGCGGCGACCAGGAGTACAAGCAGGACGTCGAGTTCACCAAGGTGCGGCTCGGCGGTGCCTTCGAGCTCCAGGCCGGTGCGGTGCACGCGGTGCCGTTCGGGCTGGAGATCCCCTGGGAGACGCCGGTGACCATGATCGACGGCCAGGCGCTGCGCGGGATGCACATCGGGGTGACGACCGAACTGGCGATCGCCCGTGCCGTGGACTCCGGCGACCTGGACCCGATCAACGTGCACCCGCTGCCGGCGCAGCAGGCGATCCTGGACGCGTTCATCCAGCTCGGCTTCCGCTTCAAGAACGCCGACCTGGAGCGCGGCCACATCCGGGGTACCCGGCAGCGGCTGCCGTTCTACCAGGAGATCGAGTTCTACCCGCCGTCCCAGTACCGGGGCCTGAACCAGGTCGAGCTGAGCTTCGTGGCGGACGAGCACGCCATGGACGTCGTACTGGAGATGGACAAGAAGGCGGGGCTGTTCAGCGAGGGCTCGGACACCTACCGGTCCTTCCAGGTGGGTCACCACGACTGGCAGGGGACCGATTGGGCGGCGTACCTCAACCAGTGGCTGTCCGAGGTCGGCAGCAAGCGCAACTGGCTCTAGGCTTCGCTCTGTTCTTTCCAGATCATCGATCAGGAGGTACCAAGGTGACCGAGCTCAAGCGGCGGCCGCTCCCCCATGACTTCCATCCGCCGGTGCCGTCGTTCACGGTGACGAGCGCGGACGTCCAGGAGGGCGCGACGCTGAAGGGCGCTCAGGTCTATGCGGACGGGAACACCTCGCCGCACCTGCGGTGGGAGGGTTTCCCGCCGGAGACCAAGAGCTTCGCCGTGACCTGCTACGACCCCGACGCGCCCACCGGCAGCGGGTTCTGGCACTGGGTTCTGTTCGACATCCCGGCCTCGGTGACGGAGCTGCCCGCGGGTGCGGCGAGCGGCAAGTTCGAGGGCCTGCCCGAGGGCGCCGTGCACGCGCGCAACGACTACGGGACGCGGGACTTCGGCGGCGCCGCTCCGCCGCCCGGTGACGGCCCGCACCGTTATGTGTTCACGGTGTACGCGGTGGACCAGGAGAAGCTGGGTCCTGACGCGGACGCCTCGCCGGCCTTCGTCGGGTTCAACCTGCGGTTCCACGCGATCGCGCGGGCGCAGCTCATCGGCGAGTACGAGAACACCGAGCAGGGCTGAGCGCCCCGCTCGGATTGAGCCAAGCGTTCATTGAACGTTTGCCCGCCTCCGGTCCTGGAAGAGATCGGAGGCGGGCATTTTTTATTGCGTTGTCCATCTCGGCGCGCCCGTCCAGAGTTGAGCCAAGCCCGCCGGGGGGTGGGCAGGTGCGCACGGGAGGTGGGCTGGATGCGGGACACGCTGGTGCTGAACGCGAGCTTCGAGCCGCTGTCTACGGTGACTCTGAACCGAGCCGTCGTTCTGGTGCTCCAGGACAAGGCGGTGGTCGAGCAGGCCCATCCCGAGCTGCGGATGCGCGGGGCCGACGTGGACATACCCGCGCCCCGGGTGATCAGGCTGTGCAGGTACGTACGGGTGCCGTTCCGAAGACAAGCCCCCTGGTCGCGGCGGGGGGTGCTGGTGCGGGACCGGCACCGGTGCGTGTACTGCGGGCGGCGCGCGACGACGGTGGACCACGTGGTGCCGCGGGCGCAGGGCGGCCAGGACACGTGGCTGAACACGGTGGCGGCGTGCGCGGAGGACAATCACCGCAAGGCGGACCGGACTCCGGAGGAGGCCGGGATGACGTTGCTGCGGACGCCCTTCGAGCCGACGCCCGCGGACGCGATGCTCTTGGCTCTGGGGCAGGACGACCTGGCCGGGCTTCCCGAGTGGCTCGGGAAGGACGCGGCCTGAGTCAGCCGGGTTCTGTCCGCCGGCGGCCGCGGGATCGTGTCCGCTTGACCGGGCGCCCGCGCCGCGCAGCCGCACGGGTACGGCCCCGCGCCCCTTTCGGGGCGCGGGCGGGAACCGGTGTCCAGTGGTGACCCCTAGTCGATGCTCGGCTTTTCGCGGCGTTCCGTCGCCGGGCCGTTGTTCTGGGCCGGGAGGGTGGCGCCGCCGTTGCCGTTGCCGCCGTTGCCGCCCAGGGGGCCGAAGTTGCCCATGGCGCCGGACAGGCCCTTGAGGGCGTCGCCGATCTCGCTGGGGACGATCCAGAGCTTGTTGGCGTCGCCCTCGGCGATCTTCGGGAGCATCTGGAGGTACTGGTAGGACAGCAGCTTCTGGTCGGGGTCGCCGGCGTGGATGGCCTCGAAGACCGTGCGGACGGCCTGGGCCTCGCCCTCGGCGCGCAGGGCGGCCGCCTTGGCCTCGCCCTCGGCGCGCAGGATCTGGGACTGCTTCTCGCCCTCGGCCGTGAGGATCGCCGCCTGCCGGGTGCCTTCCGCGGTGAGGATGGCGGCGCGCTTGTCACGGTCGGCGCGCATCTGCTTCTCCATCGAGTCCTGGATGGAGGTCGGCGGCTCGATGGCCTTCAGTTCCACGCGGTTGACGCGGATGCCCCACTTGCCCGTGGCCTCGTCCAGGACGCCGCGCAGGGCGGCGTTGATCTCCTCGCGGGAGGTCAGGGTGCGCTCCAGGTCCATGCCGCCGATGATGTTGCGCAGCGTGGTGACGGTGAGCTGCTCGATCGCCTGGATGTAGCTGGCGACCTCGTAGGTGGCCGCGCGGGCGTCCGTCACCTGGTAGTAGATGACCGTGTCGATGTTGACGACCAGGTTGTCCTGGGTGATCACCGGCTGGGGCGGGAACGGTACGACCTGTTCCCGCAGGTCGATCCGGTTGCGGATGGTGTCGATGAACGGGACCACGATGTTCAGGCCCGCGTTCAGGGTCCGCGTGTAGCGGCCGAAGCGCTCGACGATGGCGGCGCTGGCCTGTGGGATGACCTGGATGGTCTTGATCAGGGCGATGAAGACCAACACCACCAGAATGATCAGGACGATGATGACCGGTTCCATCGTTTTCCCCGTACCCCTCTCCGCCTGGACGCCTTCGGACGATCTCGTGTCCGTCGCGCGTGCCTGTTCAAAGGATCTTGCCCGTCGAGTCTGACAGACTACGGCCCAACTCGCAGGCAGGATGGCTCAGATGACGACCGCGGTGGCTCCTTCGATGTCCACGACGTCCACCTCCTGGCCCGCCTCGTAGGCCCGGTCGGCGTCCAGGGAGCGGGCCGACCAGATCTCTCCGGCGAGCTTGATGCGTCCACCGGAGCCGTCGACCCGTTCCAGTACGACGGCCTGCCTGCCCTTCAACGCCTCGATGCCGGTGGCCAGTCGGGGGCTCTGCCGGCTGTGCCGGTTCGCGATCGGTCGCACGACGGCGATGAGGGCGACGGAGACGACGAGGAACGCGATCACCTGGACGACGACGCCGAGGCCGAGCGCGGCGACGACCGCGGCCGCGACGGCGCCCACCGCGAGCATGCCGAACTCGGGCATGGCGGTGACGACGAGCGGGATACCGAGCGCCGCCGCGCCGACGAGCCACCACACCCATGCGTCGATGTCGTTCACGTGGTCATCGTAGGGCCACGACCGGGCGGCGGACAGGGCGCGTTGAGGGCCCCGGCCGGTTTGCGCGGGGGTCCGGTCGGGGTGGGGCAGGAGGGTGGCGCGGGGGGCGCGGGGTCAGGACAGGGGCAGGCCGTGGGCGGTCCAGCGGTCGCCGACCTGCTCGACCACCAGCGGGAGGCCGAAGCAGCGGGAGAGGTTGCGGGAGGTCAGCTCCAGCTCGATCGGGCCTGCGGTGAGGACCTTGCCCTGACGGATCATCAGGACGTGGGTGAAGCCGGGGGCGATCTCCTCGACGTGGTGGGTGACCATGATCATCGAGGGCGCGATGGGGTCGCGGGCGAGCCGGCCGAGGCGGCGGACGAGGTCCTCGCGGCCGCCGAGGTCGAGGCCGGCGGCGGGCTCGTCCAGGAGGAGCAGCTCGGGGTCGCTCATCAGGGCGCGGGCGATGAGGGTGCGCTTGCGCTCGCCCTCGGAGAGGGTGCCGAAGCGGCGGTCGAGGTAGTCGCTCATGCCCAGGCGGTCGAGGAAGGCGCGGGCGCGCTCCTCGTCCACGTCCTCGTACTCCTCGTGCCAGGCGGCGGTCATGCCGTAGGCGGCGGTGAGGACCGTCTGGAGGACGGTCTGGCGCTTGGGGAGCTTCTCGGCGAGGGCGATGCCGGCCACGCCGACGCGCGGGCGCAGCTCGAAGACGTCGGTGCCGGCCTTGCCCAGGGTCTCGCCGAGGATGGTGACGGAGCCCTTGGTGGGGTAGAGGTAGCTGGAGGCGACGTTCAGGAGGGTGGTCTTGCCGGCGCCGTTCGGGCCGAGGATGACCCAGCGCTCGCCCTCCTTCACCGACCAGGAGACCTGGTCCACCAGAGCCCGGCCCTCGCGGACCACGGATACGTCCTGAAGCTCCAGAACATCGCTCATGAGCGCGTTGTCTCCCCTTGCAGTGTGGCCGGTCTCGGCTGTCGCGTACGCCTGTGGCGCGGTCCGCCGCGCCGGTGGGCACGGCCCATATGAAATCTACGCCACCAGCGCGCCGGTCCATTCCATCGGTCCGGTCCTTAGGGTGGGGGCATGCTCACGGAACCGCGTTCAGGACGCCTCGCCGCTTGGGGAAACGCCCTCTTGGCCGGACTTGTCTCTCCGGATGACGCCGCGCTCGCCATTGTGGGTGAGGACACGGTCCACCGGGTGGCGGGGCTGCCCGGGGAGACCGCGCCGGTGGGGCTCACGCTCGCGCTGGGGCGGCTGCGGGCGCTGGGCGCGACGGGGCTGCGGGTGGCGCTGCCGGCGCCCGGTCATCCGCTGGGGCTCAGCGGGCCGCCGGAGTTCAACGCGCGGGCGCTGGAGGCGGAGGAGGCGGTGATCTGCTTCGGCGCCGCGTTCGGGCTGGTCCCGGAGGTGTACGAGGCCGGACCCGCGGGTGATGTGCACGCCGAGGTCGTCTGGCACGCCCTGCCGGTCCGGGAGGCCCCGCCCGCGGACGTGCCCTCCCTGGGCGAGGCGGAGCGCGAACTGGCGGAGGCCCTGCGCGAGGCGACGGCGGTGCTGGCCCGGCTGGACGTCGCCGCCTCCGGGCCGGCGGCCGAGGCCGCGATCGACGCGTACCGGGCGAGGGCGGAGGCCGGCCGGGAGGTCCTGGCCCCGGGCTACCCGCCCCGCGCGGCCCGCGTCCTGGAGCTGGCCCAGCGCATCGCCCTGCTGATCTCGCTGGCCCACGACCACGGCCACGGTGCCGCGGTGACGGCCTCCGAGATGGCCGCACGCGCGCAGGCGCTGCGCCCGGTGGAGCGGACGGCGCGGCGGGCGCAGGTGGCGGCGTACAACTCGATGGTGGAGGAGAGGGAGCGGAGGGTCCGGTGATCTCGCTCGCGGCGGCCGGCTGACAAAGGGACGGGCCCCCCGGGTGGATCCGGGGGGCCCGAGCCTCGGTCGAGGTGCCTCAGTGGTTGAGGCTGGTGTTGCCGAAGGCCGGGTTCAGGACACCGATGACGCTGACGCTGTCGCCGTTCGCGTTCACCGGGACGTGGACCGGCGCCTGGATAGTGTTGCCCGAGACCACGCCCGGGGACTGCACGGCCGCGCCGCCCGCCTCGCTCTGGGCGGAGGCCAGGCCGGCACCGGCGGCCAGCAGGCCACCCGCCACCATCGTCACAGCCGCTGCCTTCTTCAGGTTCTTCACTTTCAACCCCTCTGGAACGTTCACCACGGCGGTTCTCCGTGGCACGCACTGGAGAACGCCGGGGATCGCCAGGAGATGCGCCAACCGAGTGACATTCCCACGACGGTATGAATCTCAGCCCGGATCGGAACCTCGGCGAGCGGCGGGGTGTAGTGCGGGCGAGGGCGGTTCAGCCGCTCACCCCGTGCCGAACGGCCCACAGCGCGGCCTGTGTGCGGTCGGCGAGGTCGAGCTTCATCAGGATGTTCGAGACATGCGTCTTGACGGTCTTCTCCGACAGCACCAGCGCACGGGCGATCTCCCGGTTCGAGCGGCCGTCCGCGATCAGGCCGAGCACCTCACGCTCCCGCTCGGTGAGCGAACCGCCCCTGCCCTGACCGGAGTTCGCCTCCTCCTGGGAAAGCAGCGCGCCCGCGACCTCGGGCTGGAGCAGGATGTGCCCGGCATGCACGGAGCGGATGGCGCCGGCGAGGGCGTCGGGGTCCACGTCCTTGTACACGTACCCGGCGGCACCCGCGCGCAGGGCGGGCACGACGGTGCGCTTCTCGGTGAAACTGGTGACGATCAGCACCCGTGCGGGGTTGTCGAGTTCGCGCAGCCTGCGCAGGGCGTCGATGCCGTCCATGCCCGGCATCTTGACGTCCATGAGGACGACGTCGGGCCGCAGCTCCTCGGCGCGGGCCACGCCCTCCGCGCCGTCGGCCGCCTCGCCGACGACGGCTATGTCCTCCTGCACCTCCAGGAAGGTCCGCAGGCCCCGGCGGACGACCTGGTGGTCGTCGACGAGCAGCACCTTGATGGGATCAGCCACCGGGGACCTCCATCTCGATCGTGGTGCCCTTGCCGGGCGCCGCTTCCACGGTCAGCGTGCCGCCGACCCCGCTCGCCCGGTCCCGCATCGAGACCAGGCCGAGGTGCCGCCCGGCGCGGCCGACCGAGGCCGGGTCGAAGCCGTCGCCGTCGTCGCTGACCCGCAGCACCGCTCCGGTGCCCCGCCGCTCCACGCTCACGTCGACGCGCTCGGCGTGCGCGTGGCGCAGCGCGTTGTGCAGGGCCTCCTGGGCGACCCGGAGCACGGCCTCCTCCTGGGCCGCGGGCAGCGCCCGGTACCCGGCGCCGGTGAAGGTGACGCGGGCGGTGTGGGCGCGGTCGAGGACCTGGATCTGGGTGCGCAGGGTGGCGATCAGTCCGTCCTCGTCCAGCGCGGCGGGCCGCAGCTCGACGACGGCGGCGCGCAGTTCCTCGGCGGCCTCGGCGGCGAGCGCGGCGACCTGGTGCAGTTCGCCCTTGGCGCGCGCGGGGTCGCGGTCGACGAGCGCGGCGGCGGCCTGGGCGGTCAGACGGAGCGAGAACAGCTTCTGGCTGACCGCGTCGTGGAGTTCATGGGCGAGGCGGGACCGCTCCTCGGCGATGGTGAGTTCACGGCTGCGCTCGTAGAGCCGGGCGTTGGTGAGCGCGATCGCGGCGTGCTGGGCGAGCAGGGCGAGCAGTTCCTCGTCCTCCTGCGTGAAGCCGCAACTGCCCTCCGGTTTCGGGCAGTTCTTGTTCGCGAGGAAGAGCGCGCCGATGATCTCGTCGCCGTCGCGGATGGGCAGCCCGAGGAAGTCCACGAGGTCGGGGTGGGCGTGGGGCCAGCCCTCGAAGCGGGGGTCCTTGCGCACGTCGGCCAGGCGCTCGGGGCGGGCCTCGTGCAGCATCGCGGCGAGGATGCCGTGCTGGCGGGGCAGGGGGCCGATCGCCTTCCACTGGGCGTCGCTGACGCCGTCCACGACGAACTGGGCGAAGCCGCCGTGGTCGTCGGGGACGCCGAGGGCGGCGTACTGCGCGTCGAGCAGCTCGCGGGCGGAGGCGACGATCGTCTTCAGGACGTCGCGCGTCTCCAGGTGCCTGCTCATGGCCAGCAGCGCGGAACTCACCGCGGCGAGGCCGGACCGGGGACCGTGACTCATGACCTCACGGTACCGGCGGGGTGCGACAGCGCGGATCGGGCCGCCGCCTGCCCGGCGCCGTCCGCTGGTCCTAGGGCGAGGGGCGTACGTCCCGAGGACCGGGCCCGGTGTCGTACGTCGCGGGACCAGGGGCCGTCGTCGTACGTCGAAGGGCTCCTCTTCCCCGGGGCTCGCGGCCGAGGCGGTGGACGCGGGGGCGTTCCTACGGTGATCCGCACCCGTCCGACCGGGCGGGAGCGACGAGGGGACGGTAGTCATGCCGGTAGGGATCATCACGGGTGCCTCCAAGGGGCTGGGGCGGGCGCTCGCCGAGGCGCTGGCCGGGCGCGGCTGGGACCTGGTGCTGGACGCCCGGGGCGAGGGGGCGCTGAAGGAGGCCGCGACGGCGATCGGCCGGTACGGCACCCGGGTCGTGGCGCTCCCCGGGGACGTCACGGACGCCCGGCACCGGACCGCGCTGGTGGCCGCCTCGCGGAGCCTGGGCGGTCTCGATCTGCTGGTGAGCAACGCGAGCGCGCTCGGCGCCGAGCCGCTGGTCCGGCTGGCCGGGCTTCCGCTGGACGGGCTGCGGCGGGCGCTGGAGGTGAACGTCACCGCCGCGCTGGGCCTCGTACAGGAGGCACTGCCGCTGCTGCGGGCGTCGGCCTCGGGCACGGTGATCGCGGTCAGCTCGGACGCGGCGGTGGAGGCGTACGAGACGTGGGGCGGTTACGGCGCCTCGAAGGCGGCCCTGGACCGGCTGGCGGCGGTGCTCGCCGTGGAGGAGCCGGGGCTGCGGGTGTGGGCGGTGGACCCCGGGGACATGGCGACCGACCTGTACGCGGCGGCCGTGCCCGAGGACGACGCCGCGCGGCCGGCGCCCGACACCGTCGTACCGGCCTTCCTGCGGCTGCTGGACGAGCGGCCGGCCAGTGGGCGGTACGCGGCGCCGACGCTCGGGGCGGGCCGATGAGCACGGTCGTACGAGTGCCGGAGGGACTGTCCGCGCGGGTGCCGGCCGAGCAGCGGGGACCGGGGCGCGAGCGGGACGACGTACGGCTCCTCGTGTCGCGCGGGACCCGGGTGGCGCACCACACGTTCCGTGAGCTGCCCCTGCTGCTGCGGGCCGGGGACCTGCTGGTGGTGAACTCCTCCCCGACGCTGGCCGCGGCGGTGGACGGCCGGATCGGGCCCGCACCCGTGGTGGTGCACTTCTCGACCCGGGGGGACGACGGCCGCTGGGCGGTGGAGCCGCGGGAGCCGGACGGCCGGGGCACCACTCGCGCGCGGGCGGGCACCCGCGCGGGGACAGAGGTGGCGCTCGCGGGCGGGGTCCGGCTGGTGCTGGAGGAGCCGGTGGGCGGGGGCGGGGAGCGGCTGTGGTGGGCGCGGGTCGAGGGCGGGCCGGTGCCGGAGCTGCTGCGGGGGCACGGGCGGCCGATCCGCTACTCCTACACCGCGCGCGACCAGCCGCTGTCGGCGTACCAGACGCTGTTCGCCCTGCCCTCCCCCGACGGGGCGGGCAGCGCGGAGATGCCGAGCGCGGGGCGGCCCTTCACCGCGCGGGTGGTGGCGGAGCTGGTGCGCAGGGGGGTGGGGTTCGCGCGGGTCACGTTGCACACGGGGGTGGCGTCGGCGGAGGCGCACGAGCCGCCGTACCCGGAGTGGTTCTCGGTGCCGGAGGCGTCGGCACGGCTGATCAACTCGGTGGCGGCCGGAGAGGGCCGGGTGGTCGCGGTGGGGACGACGGCCGTACGCGCGGTGGAGTCGGCCGCCGGGGCGGACGGAGTGGTCCGGGCGGCCGGGGGATGGACGGATCTGGTGGTCACGCCCGAGCGCGGGGTGCGGGTGGTGGACGGGCTGCTGACCGGACTGCACGAGCCGGAGGCCTCGCATCTGCTGATGCTGCGGGCCGTCGCCGGGCGGGCCGCGGTCGACCGCGCGTACGAGGAGGCGCTGCGCGGGCTCTACCTGTGGCACGAGTTCGGGGACGTCCATCTCCTCCTCCGGGAGGACACCCCGCACTGAGCCTCACGCAATGCGTTGCGAAGGCAACTCGCCGTGAGGTTGATCCGTCTTCCCTGTGAGCCCGCGCATAGGACCCACATCACGTACGAACAGACATAGGAGATACACCCCCTTCCGCGAACGGGACAGATGGTCCAATCTGTCCCGTTTTGCCCTTCCCTGATCCACTATCGAGCTTCGTACGTCACACCTTTGCCAGGGCATTTTGCGGCCGCTAAGAATTGCTCCCGTCGCTCAGCGCCGTGGGTTCACCCCGCGGCTTTTGTGCGGGAGGAACCGATTCCCCCGGCGGACGCAGGAGCGACCTCCGCGCTATCGAAGAGGTCCGACGCCATGCCCAAGAACATCCTCAGTCGTGCTCGCTATCGTGCCGTGACCAAGCAGCGCAAGCTCGCCGTCGCCGGCGTCGCCGCGCTCGGCACCGCCGCCATCGCCCTCTCGGCCGTCCCCGGCAACGCGGACACCGTCACCACCGGCGCCCCGGCCACCGCCGCGCAGGTCGCGAAGGTCGCCACGCAGGACGCCACGCTGTCCGGCGTCAAGGGCACCGTCACCGACCGCGCCGCCGCGCAGAGCGTCAAGCTCGCCGCCATCGCCGCGCAGCAGAAGGCCGCCGACCAGGCCGCCGCCAAGCAGCGCACCGACGCCGCCGCCAAGAAGGCCGCCGCCGACGCCGCCGCCAAGAAGGCCGCGCAGGAGCGCGCCGCCAAGCAGGCCGCCGCCCGTTCCGCGCAGCGCCCGCAGATGCAGACCGTCGCCGCGAAGACCTACGCGAACAACCTCGACGGCTGGATCCGCCAGTCCCTGGACATCATGCACGCCAAGGGCATCCCGGGCAGCTACAGCGGCCTGTACCGCAACATCATGCGTGAGTCCTCGGGCAACCCGATGGCCATCAACAACTGGGACATCAACGCGATCAACGGCATCCCGTCCAAGGGCCTGCTCCAGGTGATCCAGCCCACCTTCAACGCGTACCACGTGCCCGGCACCTCGTGGAACATCTACGACCCGGTCGCCAACATCACCGCCGCCTGCAACTACGCCGCCCACCGCTACGGCTCGATGGACAACGTCAACAGCGCGTACTGAGGTCGGCGCGGACCTCTGACGAACGCGGAAGGGCGGTACCCCGTTGCGGGGTACCGCCCTTCGTGGCGTGCCGGGGAGACTACTTGCGCATGACCTCCGGCTCGTGGCGGCGCAGGAAGCGCGCGACGAAGAAGCCGCAGACCGCGCCGAGCGCGAGCAGCGCGATCATGTCCAGGGTCCAGGCCCCGGCCGTGTGGTTCCACAGCGGGTCGGTGCTGCCCGGGTCGTCGCCGTTCGGGGCGATGTTGTTCAGGTCCAGCGTGGTGCCGGCCGCGGCCACCGCCCAGCGCGAGGGCATCAGGTACGAGAACTCGTTGACGCCGAGCGTGCCGTGCAGGGTGAACAGGCAGCCGGTGAAGACGACCTGGATGATCGCGAACATCACCAGCAGCGGCATGGTCTTCTCGGCGGTCTTCACCAGCGAGGAGATCACCAGGCCGACCATCATCGAGGTGAAGCCGAGGGCCATGATCGGCAGGCACAGCTCGAACAGGGTCGAACCGCCGAGGATGACGCCCTGGTCCGGGATCTTGCGCGGCGAGAAGCCGATCAGGCCGACCATCAGGCCCTGCAGCACGGTGACGGCGCCGAGCACGACCACCTTGGACATCAGGTAGGCCGACCGGGACAGGCCGGTCGCCCGCTCCCGCTCGTAGATCACCCGTTCCTTGATCAGCTCACGCACGGAGTTCGCGGCGCCCGCGAAGCACGCGCCGACCGAGAGGATCAGCAGCACGGTGGTGGCGGTGCCGTTGGGTACGTGCAGGCCGGTGCGCGGGTCGACGGCGGGGTTCACCAGCAGGCCCCGGTCGTGGTTCATCAGCAGGCTGACCGAGCCGAGGACCGCCGGAAGGATCACCGTCAGCGCGAGGAAGCCCTTGTCGGAGACGATGACCGACACGTAGCGCCGGATCAGGGTCAGCAGCTGGGAGCCCCACGCCTGCGGCTTGGGCGGCTTGACGGCCGCCGGCGGCGGCATGTACGCCGCCTGCTGGGGGGCGACGGCGTCGAAGTCCGCCGCGTACATCTGGTAGTGCTGCGAGCCCTTCCAGCGGCCCGCCCAGTCGTAGTCGCGGTAGTTCTCGAAGGCGGAGAAGACGTCGGCCCAGCTGTCGTAGCCGAAGAAGTTCAGCGCCTCCTCCGGCGGCCCGAAGTAGGCCACCGCGCCGCCCGGCGCCATGACCAGGAGCTTGTCGCACAGCGCCAGCTCGGCCACCGAGTGGGTGACGACGAGCACGGTGCGGCCGTCGTCGGCGAGGCCGCGCAGCAGCTGCATGACATCGCGGTCCATGCCCGGGTCGAGGCCGGAGGTCGGCTCGTCCAGGAAGATCAGCGACGGCTTGGTCAGCAGTTCGAGGGCCACCGAGACGCGCTTGCGCTGACCGCCGGACAGGGACGTGACCTTCTTGTCCTTGTGGATGTCCAGCTTCAGCTCGCGCAGCACCTCGTCGATGCGGGCGTCGCGCTCCTGGGCGGTGGTGTCGGCGGGGAAGCGCAGCTTGGCCGCGTACTTCAGGGCCTTCTTGACGCTGAGTTCCTTGTGCAGGATGTCGTCCTGCGGGACCAGGCCGATGCGCTGACGCAGCTCCGCGAACTGCTTGTACAGGTTGCGGTTGTCGTACAGCACCTCGCCCTGGTTGGCGGGCCGGTAGCCGGTGAGCGCCTTCAGCAGCGTCGACTTGCCGGAGCCGGAGGGGCCGATGACCGCGATCAGGGACTTCTCCGGAACGCCGAACGAGACGTCCTTCAGGATCTGCTTGCCGCCGTCGACCGTGACCGTCAGGTGGCGCGCGGAGAAGGAGACCTCACCGGTGTCGACGAACTCCTCGAGCCGGTCGCCGACGATGCGGAAGGTGGAGTGGCCGACGCCGACGATGTCGGCCGGGCCGAGCTGCACCGAGCCGCCCTTGGGCACCGGGCTGCCGTTGACGTACGTGCCGTTGTGCGAGCCGAGGTCACGGATCTCGAAGCGGCCGTCGGGCGTCGAGTGGAACTCGGCGTGGTGACGGGAGACCTGGAGGTCGGAGACGACCAGCTCGTTCTCCAGCGCACGACCGATGCGCATGACCCGGCCGAGCGAGAACTGGTGGAACGTGGTCGGGCTGCGGTCCCCGTGTGCCGCGCCCGGACCGGCCTGCTGCGGGAAGGCGGCCTTCTGCGCGCCGTGTTGGGCGGGGTGCGGCTGCTGCGCCTGCTGCCAGCCGTTCTGCGGGGCGGGTGCCTGCTGGGGCACCGCCTGGTGCGGCGGCTGGGCCGCCTGGGCGGGTGCCTGCTGGGGGGCCGCCTGCTGCGCCCAGCCCGCGGGGGCCGCCGCGTACGGCGCCTGCTGCGCTTGCTGCGCCTGGCCGACGGCGGCACCGGCGAGATCCAGCCGCGGTCCGTCCGTCGCGTTGCCGAGGTGCAGCGCCGTCCCCGGGCCTATCTCCGTCCGCTGGATCCGCTGACCGTGGAGATACGTGCCGTTGGTGCTGCCGTGGTCCTCGATGACCCAACTGCGGCCGTCGAAGCTGACCGTGGCGTGTCGCCAGGAGACCCTGGCGTCGTCGAACACGATGTCACCCTGCGGATCTCTGCCGAGGGTGTAAGGCCTGGACGGGTCGAGCGTCCAGGTACGTCCGTTTGTTTCCAGTACGAGTTCCGGCACTCCATGCCCCACTGAGTTGTCCCCCGAATTACCCCCATCGCAGGGAGTCTAGGGATGTCGAACATCGTGGGGAACTATTTCAGGCCCGCCCCCCTGACCAAAACCCGGGCCTTGCGCACCCCGCCGTACGGCGCTCCGGCCGGAGTACGGCAATTCCGGCGAGCGGGATAAGCAGGGCCGGTCGGGGCGGGGTCGCAGGGGCGGGAAGCGGTACAGGTACAGGCCGGTTGCCTCTGGAGCCTTGTGGGGGAAGGGAGTTGGACATGGGCTGCCGGGGGTGGGGCACGGCCGGTCAGGAGTGCGGGGCGTGGGGGCTGGGGGGGCGACCGGTGGCGGGTGAGGTGGGACGGGTGGGGTACGGCGGCGGGGCCGCCCGGGTGCCGCTGCCGGAGGGCCGCTGCCGGAGGGCCGCCACAACGGGGTGCGCGTACCGGAGGGCCGCCGTACCGGGGTGCCGAAGTATCTGGGGTGGGATACGGCGGTGGAACGCCGGTGGGGGCCGCCGGGGCCGCCGGGGCCGCCGGGGCTGCCGGGGCTGCCGGGGCTGCCGGGGCTGCCGGAGCGCCGCCGCACCGGGTGCCGGGGTACCGCCGTGCGAGGTTGTCGCCGTGCGGGGGCGTCCGGGATGCCGGGCTGCCGGAGCGCCGCCGCACCGGGTGCCGGGGTGCCGCCGTGCGAGGTTGTCGCCGTGCGGGGGCGTCCGGGTGCCGGGGGTTGCCGGTGGCACGGTGCGGCGGGCGGCGGGGCGCTCCTCACGGGCGGGGCGCATCCGCCGCCGGGCACCGGCGCGGATTCCTCCCGGCGGATGCCGGAGGCGACGCGCGAGGAACCGCGGCAGCGGTCGGCGCCGCGCGCGGGGACGGCGGTCGCCCCACCGCCCTTCCGGCCGCCCGCCGGCCGCGGGACGGCCGCGGGACGGCCGCGGGGACGGCTACCTGCGCGGCTCCGCCCGCACACGGCGCCCAGCCCGCGGTCTCCGGGGCGCTTCGCCGCGTCTGCGGTCGCGGCGGCGATGACCTCGGTGGGAAGCTGTTGGCAAGATCCTTGATGCCGGGGCGCCATCCATTGTTCCGTGTCCGTCAGGCGGACCTCGGCGGCGGGCGGCACTGGGTGCCGGATACGGTGGTGAGACCATGACTGCTGCGCAGACCCCCGAGGTCCCCACTCTCCTTGTCAAGATCTTCGGTAAGGACCGGCCGGGTATCACGGCCGGACTCTTCGACACCCTTGCCTCGTACTCCCTCGACGTGGTCGACATCGAGCAGGTCGTCACCCGGGGACGCCTGGTCCTGTGTGCGCTGGTGACCCAGCCGCCGGCCGGCGTCGAAGGTGATCTGCGGGCCACCGTGCACAGCTGGGCCGAGTCGATGAAGATGCAGGCGGAGATCATCTCGGGGCATGGCGACAACCGCCCGCGCGGCCTCGGTCGCTCCCTGGTGACCGTCCTCGGCAATCCGCTCACGGCCGAGTCGACGGCCGCCATCGCCACCCGCATCGCGAAGGCGGGCGGCAACATCGACCGTATCTTCCGGCTCGCCAAGTACCCCGTGACCGCCGTGGAGTTCGCGGTCTCCGGCGTGGCGACCGAGCCCCTGCGCACCGCGCTGGCCTCGGACGCCTCGGCACTCGGTGTCGACATCGCCGTCGTCTCGGCGGGGCTGCACCGGCGCGCGCAGCGTCTCGTGGTCATGGACGTGGACTCCACCCTCATCCAGGACGAGGTCATCGAGCTGTTCGCCGCCCACGCCGGCTGCGAGGACAAGGTCGCCGAGGTCACCGCCGCGGCGATGCGAGGCGAGCTGGACTTCGAGCAGTCGCTGCACGCCCGTGTCGCCCTGCTGGCCGGGCTCGACGCCTCCGTGGTCGAGAAGGTGCGCAACGAGATCAGGCTGACCCCCGGCGCCCGCACCCTGATCCGCACCCTGAAGCGGCTCGGCTACCAGGTCGGCGTGGTCTCCGGTGGCTTCACCCAGGTCACCGACGATCTCAAGGAACGCCTCGGCCTCGACTTCGCCCAGGCCAACACGCTGGAGATCGTCGACGGCAAGCTGACCGGCCGGGTCACCGGCGAGATCGTGGACCGGGCGGGCAAGGCGAGGCTGCTGCGCCGGTTCGCCGCGGAGGCCGGGGTGCCGCTGGCGCAGACGGTGGCGATCGGTGACGGCGCCAACGACCTCGACATGCTGAACGCGGCCGGTCTCGGCGTCGCCTTCAACGCCAAGCCCGTGGTGCGCGAGGC
Organism: Streptomyces hygroscopicus subsp. hygroscopicus; assembly: GCF_030269125.1. Lineage (GTDB taxonomy): Bacteria > Actinomycetota > Actinomycetes > Streptomycetales > Streptomycetaceae > Streptomyces > Streptomyces hygroscopicus_C. The sequence goes on from NZ_BSSM01000002.1 coordinate 17,219, forward strand.
GGCGCACACGGCAGTGAACTTCCCCTTCCTCGACACGGTCCTCTACCTCCTCGGCATCACCCGCGAAGAGGTCGAGGCGGCCAACACCCACGTCGAGAGCTGAGACCGCTCAGCAGGGACCGAGCCCTGTGAGCGGCCCGCGTCCCAGGGCGCGAAGGCCCGGCCCGCCCACGGCACCGGGCCTTCGCCGCCTTGCGGTGTCACCTCATGCGGACGGTGCCCAGTACTCCGTCAGCGTGGCCACGCCCGGCTCCAGGCTCTTCCAGGGGCCCTCGAAGGACAGCAGCGCGAAGGCGGCGGCGGGGAAGCCGCGGCGGTTCATCCGGTCGCGGGCGTCCCCGTCGGCCGAGCCGGCGAGGATCTCGGCGAGCCCGTGGACCCCCGGGTTGTGGCCGATCAGGATCAGGGTGCCGACTTCGTCCGGGACCTCGTTCAGAAGGGCGATGAGCCGGCCCGGGGAGGCCTCGTAGATCCGCTCCTCGTAGACGGTCTTCGGCCGGTGTTCCAGTTCGTGGACGGCGAGCTTCCAGGTCTCGCGGGTCCGGGTCGCGGTGGAACACAGGGCCAGGTCGAAGGTGAGGCCGGTGTCGGTCAGCTTGCGGCCGGCGACGGCCGCGTCCATGCGGCCCCGCTCGGCGAGCGGGCGCTCATGGTCGGACACCTGGGGCCAGTCGGCTTTCGCATGCCGGAAAAGGGCGATCCTGCGGGGTTCTGCGACGCTCATGCGTCCCAGCTTCGCATGAAACAGGCCACCGGGCGCAGGGAGTTGACATGCGGATTCACCATGTGAGGCGGCTTCCGGTCAGCGCGTGAGCAGCTGCCGCGCGCGCTCGACCAGGTGGGCTATCTCCGGGTCCGTGCCCGCCGCGTGCGCGTCCGACGGGTTCAGTATCAGCAGGAACAGGACGCCGAAGGCGAGCACGGGCAGCGCGAGGGCCCACCAGGGCAACCGCATGTCGACGCCGCCCGTGGTCGCCGGGTGGCTCCGGAAGTGGGTGCGGGCGGGCATGATCGCCTCCGTGGTCGTCGAGCGGTTCGGTGACCACCCCTGCGGTCACCACTCGAAGGTACGGAATCCATGGCCGCCAACCCATCGGGTCTTCCACCCAGTTACCCCTGAGCCTTACCCCCTAGGGGACAGGGGGGCCAGCACCACCATCCGCCGGAAGAGCCCGGTGGCGGGGGTGCCGGCCGGGTGGCGTCACGGGGACGCGATGGTCGCGACGATGGCGATGACGACGAAGATCGCGAAGAAGGAGCCGAAGACGAGCAGCATCTTCTTCTGACCGTTGGGCGGGTTCGGGTCGAGCACAGGCTGCATGCGCCCAGTCTCGCACCCCTCCCCCGGCATCCCGTGCTCGGGGGTCAGCGCGTCGCGGCCTCCTCCTCCACCGTGCGGTCGCGGCCCGCCAGGAAGCCCACCAGCATCTGGGGCACCATGAGGCCCGCCATCAGGGCGATCGGCAGGCCCCAGCCGCCGCTGTGCTGGTAGAGCACGCCGACCAGCAGCGGGCCGGGGATGGAGATCAGATAGCCGGTGCTCTGCGCGAACGCGGACAGCTGGGCCACACCGGGACCGCTGCGGGCACGCATGCCGACCATCGTCAGCGCCAGCGGGAAGGCGCAGTTCGCGACGCCGAGCAGCAGCGCCCAGGCCCAGGCACCGGCGGCCGGGGCGAGGTAGAGACCGGCGTACCCGGCGAGGCCGCACACGCCCAGGACCAGCACGATCGGGCCCTGGTGGGGCAGCCGGGCGGCGATCCGCGGGATGACGAAGGCCAGCGGTACGCCCATCACCATCGTCACCGCGAGCAGCAGACCCGCGGTGCCGGCCGGCACCCCGGCGTCCCGGAAGATCTGCGCCATCCAGCCCATGGTGATGTAGGCGGCGGTGGCCTGGAGGCCGAAGAAGGCGGCGAGCGCCCAGGCGGTACGGCTGCGGGCGATCCGCAACGGAGGCCGCTCCTCGGCGGGCCGCCCCGGCCCCGGCGCCGACGCCCGCCGCGCATCCGGCTCCGGGCCCCGCGCCGGGTCGGGCACCCTTGCGGAAGCCGTGCAGCCGGCCGACGCCCCCGGCCCGGCCGCGCCCTCCTCCCGCCCGGAGCACTCCCGGGCCTCCTGGGCCTCGCGGGTCTGCCGGGGCTCCCGGCCCTCGCGGACCAGCGGCACCCAGGGCACCACCGCGACCGCCGCGAGCACCGCCCAGACCGCGAGTCCCGGTTTCCAGCCGCCGCCCATGGCGCGGGTCAGCGGGACCGTCACCGCGGCCGGGAGGGACGTACCGAGCGCGAGGACCATCGAGTACAGGCCGGTCATGGAGCCGACCCGGTCGGGGAACCAGCGCTTGACGATGACCGGCATCAGCACGTTGCTGACGGCGATGCCCATCAGGGCGAGCGCGCTGGCGGCCAGGAACCCCGCGGTGCCGCCGGCGTACGGCCGTATCAGCAGACCCGCGAAGATCGCGGCCATGCCGGCGCACACCACGGCGGCCGGTCCGAACCGGCGCGCCAGGCGGGGAGCCGTCACACCGAAGACGGCGAAGCACAGCGGGGGCACGGAGGTGAGCAGCCCGGCCACGCCGCCGCTCATCCCGAGCCCGTCGCGGACCTCCTGCAGCAGTGCGCCCAGGCTGGTGATGGCCGGGCGGAGGTTGACCGCGGACAGCATGATGCCGACGACCACCAGGCGGGTCGCCCACGCGCGCGCGGGGCCCGTGCCCGGCGTCGCCGACGTCGCGCCGGCCACGGCGGACGTGTCGCGCTCGCTCGGGGACATCGCCGTACGGGTGTCCGTCGTCCGGGTTTCCTCACTCACCATGAGGCTCATCATAGAATCATAGGATGATTGGTTGTCCATCCCCGGAACCGCCGGAGCGTGCGCGCCCCGGTCTGTCGTGCGAAGGTGTGCCATGCCTCTGAGCCACCCGCGCCGTTCGGCCCTCTCCGAGCAGGTGATCGCCGAACTGCGCAACCAGATCGCCACCGGTGAGTGGCCGGTCGGCTCACGCATCCCGACCGAACCCGAGCTGGTCGAACAGCTGGGCGTCGCCCGCAACACGGTCCGCGAGGCCGTGCGCGCGCTCGCCCACAACGGGCTGCTGGACATCCGGCAGGGCTCCGGCACCTACGTGGTGGCGACCAGCGAACTGGCCGGCGTGATGCACCGCCGGTTCGCCGACGCGGACCCCCGGCACATCGCCGAACTGCGCGCCACGCTGGAGTCGGCCGCGGCCAGGATGGCTGCCGAGCGGCGCACCGAGAAGGACCTCAAGCAACTGGACGCGCTCCTGGCACGGCGCGAGGAGGCATGGGAGAGCGGCGAGGCGGAGGCCTTCGTGGCCGCCGACGCCACCTTCCACCTGGCCGTGGTGGCCGCGTCCCACAACGAGGTCATGACGGCGGTGTACGCCGACCTGGGCGAGCTGCTGCGGGACGCGCTGCGCGCGGACGTCGGCGCCGGGTTGACGCCGGACACGCGCATGGACCACAGCCGCCTGATGGACGCGATCCGCACCGGCGACGCCGAGGCGGCGGCCAGGGAGGCGGCGAGCTATCCCTTCCAGTGCCGTCCGGGGCGGCCCGGCATCGGCTGACGACCCGGTTCAGCGCACCCTCTGGTGGCTGATCCACACCGAGCCGACCTCCTTCCAGCAGCGCCCGGTGAGCCGCACCGTCAGGGCCGGCTCGTCGTCCACCGGGGCGCTGTCGGTGTCGATGTCCCACCAGCGGGCGCACTCGATGTGCAGGCGTACCCGGTCGGTGTCGGCATAGGGGTTGTGGCAGTACGCCACCACGTGGGAGCCGGTCACCGCCGTCCGGCACGCGGCCCCGAACAGGGTCGGCGCGGGCGGGCCGGTGCTCGCGCGGGCGTGGGGCGTCGCGTCGTACGGCAGGGAGAGGACGAGGGCGACGGCCGCGATCAGCGGGGCCAGGCAGCGGGACAGGCGCACAAGGAGACCTCCTCGGCCGGGCTGCGGGGGGACGCGCCGCGCGGACGTGTCTTCAGGGTGCGCCGCGCGCGGGACGGCCCGCCCGACCGGTGAGCCGAACGGGTGACGGCGCGCGGACGGGCGACCCCGCAGCGCACGACGCCGGAGACGGCGAGGGCCCGCGCCCCCTGCGGGGTGCGGGCCCGGTCGAGCCGTACGGCCGCGAAAGGCGCGGCAGCGGGTTTCGGCCGCGCGGCAGCGCTCAGGCGCCGATCGCGTGGAGACCGCCGTCCACGTGGATGATCTCGCCGGTGGTCTTCGGGAACCAGTCGCTGAGCAGGGCGACGATGCCCTTGCCGGCCGGCTCCGGGTCCTTCAGGTCCCACTCCAGCGGGGAGCGGCTGTCCCACACGGAGGCCAGTTCGCTGAAGCCCGGGATGGACTTGGCGGCCATGGAGCCGATCGGGCCCGCGGAGATGAGGTTGCAGCGGATGTTCTGCTTGCCCAGGTCACGCGCCATGTAGCGGTTGGTCGCCTCCAGGGCGGCCTTGGCCGGGCCCATCCAGTCGTACTGCGGCCAGGCGAACTGGGCGTCGAAGGTGAGGCCGACGACCGAGCCGCCGTTCTGCATCAGCGGCAGGCAGGCCATGGTGAGCGACTTCAGGGAGAACGCCGAGACGTGCATGGCGGTGGCCACGGACTCGAACGGCGTGTTGAGGAAGTTGCCGCCGAGCGCGTCCTGCGGGGCGAAGCCGATGGAGTGCACGACGCCGTCGAGGCCGCCCAGCTCCTCGCCGACCACGTCGGCGAGCCGCCCGAGGTGCTCCTCGTTGGTCACGTCCAGCTCGATGACCTTGGTGGGCTTCGGCAGCTTCTTGGCGATGCGCTCGGTCAGCGTGGGCCGCGGGAAGGCGGTCAGGATGATCTCGGCGCCCTGTTCCTGGGCCTGCTTGGCGGCGTGGAAGGCGATGGAGGACTCCATCAGCACACCGGTGATCAGGACGCGCTTGCCCTCGAGAATTCCGCTCATGGTGATCAGTGACCCATTCCCAGTCCGCCGTCAACGGGGATGACGGCTCCAGTGATGTACGAGGCGTCGTCCGACGCGAGGAACCGGACCGCCGCGGCGATCTCCTCCGGCTGCGCGTAACGGCCGAGCGGCACCTGCGAGACGATGCCCTGGCGCTGCTCGTCGCTGAGCACCTTGGTCATGTCGGTGTCCACGAAACCGGGCGCGACGACGTTGAAGGTGATGTTGCGCGAACCCAGCTCACGGGCGAGGGAGCGCGCGAAGCCGACCAGGGCGGCCTTGGAGGCGGCGTAGTTCGCCTGCCCCGCCGAGCCGAGCAGGCCGACCACGGAGGAGATCAGGACGACGCGGCCCTTCTTGGCGCGCAGCATGCCGCGGTTGGCGCGCTTGACGACGCGGAAGGTACCGGTGAGGTTGGTGTCGATGACCGAGGTGAAGTCCTCCTCGGACATGCGCATCAGGAGCTGGTCCTTGGTGATGCCGGCGTTGGCGACGAGCACCTCGACGGGACCGTGCTGGTCCTCGATCTCCTTGTAGGCCTGCTCCACCTGCTCGGGGTCGGTGATGTCGCACTTGACGGCCAGGAAGCCGGCCGGCGGCTCACCCGAGCGGTACGTGATCGCGACCTTGTCGCCGGCGTCGGCGAAAACGCGGGCGATGGCGAGGCCGATGCCCCGGTTGCCTCCGGTGACGAGAACCGAGCGGCTCAACGGATCACCCTTTCGATAGCGGTCTGCTAGAGGTCCGACAACCCGCCCGAACACCTGGATGACAGGCGGCTTCACCGAAAACCTATCGGTACGGCCCCGTCGGTGGGCATTCGGGCACCGACAGTGGCGCGGGACCGACGCTGTCGGGTCCCTACAGATCCGCGGGGTGCGGGTCCGAAAGGTGTGTGGTCCGCGAGGCCGCCCGCGGGCCATGATCGGAGCCGACAGGCCACGACAGCAGGGAGACCTCCGTGCCCCATTCCATCGACGAAGCCTTCACGGCGCTTCCGCTCAGGTCCCTCGCCGACGCGGCGCTCGCCCGCGCGCGCTCGCTCGGGGCCGAGCACGCCGACTTCCGGTTCGAGCGGGTGCGCAGCGCGGCCCTGCGGCTGCGGGACGCACGGCCCGCGGGGTCCTCGGACACCACCGACCTCGGGTACGCGGTGCGGGTCGTGCACGGCGGTGCGTGGGGCTTCGCCTCCGGGGTCGACCTGACCCTGGACGCGGCGGCCCGGGTCGCGTCGCAGGCGGTCGCCATGGCCAGACTGTCCGCGCAGGTCGTCAGGGCCGCCGGGGCCGATGCGGGGGCGCCTGCCACGCCTTACGGGCTGGGGGGGAGGGTCGAGCTGGCCGACGAGCCGGTGCACGCCGAGCGGACGTGGGTGTCGTCGTACGAGATCGACCCCTTCTCGGTGCCGGCCGAGGAGAAGTCGGCGCTGCTCGCGGACTGGAGCGCGCGCCTCATGGCGGCGGACGGGGTGAGCCATGTGGACGCCTCGCTGGTCACCGTGCACGAGAACAAGTTCTACGCCGACACGGCCGGGACCGTCACCACGCAGCAGCGGGTGCGGCTGCACCCCGAGCTGACCGCGGTCTCGGTGGACGAGGCCAGCGGGGAGTTCGACTCCATGCGGACGCTGGCGCCGCCGGCCGGGCGCGGCTGGGAGTACCTGACCGGCACCGGCTGGGACTGGGACGACGAGCTGGCGCGGATCCCGGAGCTGCTGGCCGAGAAGATGCGGGCGCCGAGCGTGGAGCCGGGCCTGTACGACCTGGTGGTCGACCCCTCCAACCTGTGGCTGACCATCCACGAGTCGATCGGGCACGCCACCGAGCTGGACCGGGCGCTCGGCTACGAGGCCGCCTACGCCGGCACCTCCTTCGCCACCTTCGACCAGCTGGGCAAACTGAAGTACGGCTCCGAGCTGATGAACGTCACCGGCGACCGCACCGCCGAGCACGGCCTGGCGACCGTCGGGTACGACGACGAGGGCGTCGAGGCGCAGTCCTGGGACCTGGTGAAGGACGGCACGCTGGTCGGCTACCAGCTGGACCGCAGGATCGCCCGGCTGACCGGCTTCGAGCGGTCCAACGGGTGCGCGTACGCCGACTCCCCCGCCCATGTGCCGGTGCAGCGCATGGCCAACGTGTCGCTGCTGCCGGACCCGGCGGGGCTGTCCACCGAGGATCTGATCGGGGGCGTCGAGCGGGGCATCTACGTGGTCGGCGACCGCTCGTGGTCGATCGACATGCAGCGCTACAACTTCCAGTTCACCGGGCAGCGCTTCTTCCGGATCGAGAACGGGCGGCTCGCCGGGCAGCTCAAGGACGTCGCCTACCAGGCCACGACGACCGACTTCTGGGGATCGATGGCGGCGGTCGGCGGCCCGGGGACGTACGTCCTGGGCGGCGCCTTCAACTGCGGCAAGGCCCAGCCGGGCCAGGTGGCCGCCGTGTCCCACGGGTGCCCCTCCGCCCTCTTCCGGGGCGTGAACATTCTGAACACCACGCAGGAGGCCGGTCGATGAGCACTGGTAGCAGCAAGCCGCACGAGATCGTCGAGCGGGCACTCGCGCTGTCCCGGGCGGACGGGTGCGTCGTCATCGCCGACGAGCGCTCCACCGCGAACCTGCGCTGGGCGGGCAACGCGCTCACCACGAACGGCGTGACCCGGGGCCGCGGCCTCACGGTGATCGCGACCGTGGACGGGCGGCAGGGCACCGCCACCGGAGTCGTCTCGCGGTCGGCGGTGACCTCGGACGAGCTGGAGCCGCTGGTGCGGGCCGCGGAGGCCGCCGCGCGCGGGGCCGGGCCCGCCGAGGACGCGCAGCCGCTGGTCACGGACGTGCCGGCGGCGCCCGACTTCACCGACGCGCCCGCCGAGACCTCCTCCGCCGTGTTCGCCGACTTCGCCCCGGCGCTCGGCGAGGCCTTCGCCCGCGCCCGGACCGGCGGCCGGGAACTGTACGGCTTCGCGAACCACGAGATGGTGTCGACCTACCTGGGTACCTCGACCGGGCTGCGGCTGCGGCACGACCAGCCCACCGGCACCCTGGAGCTGAACGCCAAGTCGCCCGACCGCACCCGCTCGGCCTGGGCCGGACGCTCCACCCGGGACTTCAAGGACGTGGACCCGGCCGCCATGGACGCCGAGCTGGCCGTGCGGCTGGGCTGGGCGCAGCGGCGCGTGGAGCTGCCCGCGGGCCGCTACGAGACGCTGCTGCCGCCCACCGCGGTGGCGGACCTGCTGGTCTACCAGCTGTGGTCGGCCTCGGGGCGGGACGCGGCGGAGGGCCGTACGGTCTTCTCCAGGCCCGGCGGCGGCACCCGGATCGGCGAGCGGCTCTCCGAGCTGCCGCTGAACCTGCGCAGCGACCCGAACGAGCCCGGTCTGGAGTGCGCGCCCTTCGTGATCGCCCACTCCTCGGGCGGCGACCGGTCGGTGTTCGACAACGGGCTGCCGGCCCCGGCCACCGACTGGATCCACCAGGGCGTGCTCCGGAACCTGACCACGACCCGGCACAGCGCCGCCCTGACCGGGCTGCCGGTCACCCCCGCCGCGGACAACCTGATCCTGGACGGCGGCAACCGCTCCCTGGACGAGATGGTCGCGGACACCGAGCACGGGCTGCTGCTGACCTGCCTGTGGTACATCCGCGAGGTCGACCCGGCGACGCTGCTGCTCACCGGCCTGACCCGGGACGGCGTCTACCTCGTGGAGAACGGCGAGGTCACCGGGCAGGTGAACAACTTCCGGTTCAACGAGTCGCCGGTGGACCTGCTGCGCCGGGCGATCGAGGCGGGCCGCACGGAGAAGACGCTGCCGCGCGAGTGGGGCGACTGGTTCACCAGGGCCGCGATGCCGCCGCTGCGGGTCCCCGATTTCAACATGAGTTCTGTCAGCCAGGGCGTATAACCTCGTAGTCGGCTGTCACCCGACCGCCCGAGGACCACCAAGGAGACACGAGAACCGTGACGGACATCGTCGACGAACTGAAGTGGCGCGGGCTCATCGCCCTCTCCACGGACGAGGACGCATTGCGCAAGGCGTTCGCGGACGGTCCCGTCACGTTCTATTGCGGCTTCGACCCGACCGCGCCCAGCCTGCACCTCGGCAACCTCGTGCAGATCCTGACGATGCGCCGCATCCAGCAGGCGGGCCACCGGCCGCTGGGCCTGGTCGGGGGCGCGACCGGTCTGATCGGCGACCCGAAGCCCACCGCCGAGCGCACGCTGAACGCGCCGGAGACCGTCGCCGAGTGGGTCGAGCGGCTGCGCGGCCAGATCGCGCCGCTGCTGGACTTCGAGGGCCCGAACGCCGCGGTGATGGTCAACAACCTGGACTGGACCCAGGGCCTGTCGGCCATCGAGTTCCTGCGGGACATCGGCAAGCACTTCCGGGTCAACAAGATGATCGCCAAGGAGGCCGTCTCCCGGCGGCTCAACTCCGACGCGGGCATCAGCTACACCGAGTTCAGCTACCAGATCCTTCAGGGCATGGACTTCCTGGAGCTGTACCGGCGGTACGGCTGCACGCTGCAGACCGGTGGCAGCGACCAGTGGGGCAACCTCACCTCCGGCACCGACCTGATCCACCGGGTCGAGCCGGACGCCGTGGTGCACGCGCTGGGCACCCCGCTGATCACCAAGGCGGACGGCACGAAGTTCGGCAAGACCGAGTCCGGCACGGTGTGGCTCGACCCCGAGATGACCACGCCGTACGCGTTCTACCAGTTCTGGATCAACGCGGACGACCGGGACGTGGCCAAGTTCCTGCGCATCTTCAGCTTCAAGTCCCGTGAGGAGATCGAGGAGCTGGAGCGGCTGACCGAGGAGCGGCCGCAGGCGCGGGCGGCTCAGCGGGCGCTGGCCGAGGAGCTGACGACGCTGGTGCACGGGGCCGGGCAGACGGCCGCGGTGGTCGCCGCGTCGAAGGCGCTGTTCGGGCAGGGCGAGCTCGCGGAGCTGGACGGCCGCACGCTGGCGGCGGCGCTGTCCGAGGTGCCGCACATCCAGGTCGCCGAGCTGGGGTCCGTGGTGGATCTGTTCGCGGAGGTCGGGCTGGTGGCGAGCAAGTCCGCCGCGCGCAGGACCGTGAAGGAGGGGGGCGCCTACGTGAACAACGTCAAGGTGGCCTCCGAGGACGCGGTGGCCTCGGCCGGGGACCTGCTGGACGGGCGGTGGCTGGTGCTGCGGCGCGGCAAGCGGAACCTGGCGGCGGTGGAGGTTGTCGCGGGATGACTCCGCCGGGGCGCGGCGGCTCGACACGGCCCCGCGCCCCCTCGGGGCGCTCCGGTCGGGAGCGGCTCAGACCCTCTGGCGCTTCCTCTTGCCCAGCGTCGCCATGTAGAGGGCGTCCACCACGGCGACGATGATGATCGCGGCCACCAGCTGGAAGATGTGGCGGCTCCAGTCGATTCCCCGGGTCTCTGCGACGTTCAGGGCGCGGGCGATCGCGTTGCCCGCGACGGCGCCGAGGATGCCGCAGATGGTGGTCAGCCAGAGGGGGCTGTGCTGCTTGCCCGGGATGACCGCTTTGGCGATCACGCCCAGTACGAATCCCACGATGATCGCCCACAACCAGCCCATGGCTGCCTCCTCGTCCGGATCGACGTGAGCTCTACGCCAGTGTCGGCCGGTGCGCCACGGGACGCATGTCGTGTTCCGCCGTACGGCCGGGCATCGCCGCAGGCAGCGGGCGACCCGGTCTCGTCGGGCGCGCGGCCGCGGCGTACCGTAAGAGGTGTCCCGGCACCGCTTCCGCGCCGGGGGGTGGACGTGGGTGCGAGCCGGGAAGGTCCGATACGGCGGATGGTGAAGGCGATGCGGAAACAGCACGGCGCCGGCGGCCAGGTGTTCCGGATCACCGGGGCCAGGACCGGTCTCGCCGAGGACGTGCGCGGGCGGCAGCGGCGGTACGTCATCTCGATGGGGATCCGCACGGTGGCGGTGATCCTCGCGGCCACGTTGTGGAACGTCGAACGGCCCTTCGCCATCGTGGCGTTGGTGGCCGGTGCGATCCTGCCCTATATCGCGGTGGTGGTCGCGAACGCGGGCCGTGAGCGACCGCCCTCCCTGCCCTCGACGTTCGTCACCGCTCCCATGCGCCCGATGATCGGAACGACACGCGGCGAGGACGAACAGCCATCGCGCGATCAGGGCTGATGCGGAGAAAGCGGACACCGGTCCGGCCTCATCCTCAAGAAAAGCTCAAAATCAATCGCGCAGTTCCGGTGCCGGGCAACGGGTCGGCCGTGACATACTGCGTAAGCGCTCCGCATCCCCCGTCGGAGCGACGGACCGACGCCGGGCAGCTCCCCCCGTGGCTGCTCGGCGTCGCCTCGTTCTGCACCCGATCTGGTGAGACGAACCTGTGAGTGACGAAACCCCCATCTGCTCCGCCAAGGGCTGCCGCACCGCCGCCGTGTGGGTGCTGGCCTGGAACAACCCGAAGCTTCACACCCCGGAGCGGCGCAAGACCTGGCTCGCCTGCGAGGAGCACCGCGAGCACCTGTCCACGTTCCTGGGTGTACGGGGTTTCCTGAAGGACGTCGTCCCTCTCGACGAGTGGGAGCACGGCGGGAGTTGAGGTCCGCCGGGGCGGCCGCGGGCCGGCCGCCGGTCAGCCGCCGATCGCCGACATCGGGCGGTCCGGCTGGACGAAGGACGGGTCGTCCAGACCCGCGCCCGCCTTCTTGCCCCACATCGCCTGGCGCCAGAGGCGGGCGATCTCCTCGTCGGGCGCGCCGGAGCGCAGGGCACCGCGCAGGTCGGTCTCCTCGGTGGCGAACAGGCACGTGCGGATCTGGCCGTCGGCGGTGAGCCGGGTGCGGTCGCAGGCCGCGCAGAAGGGGCGGGTGACCGAGGCGATCACGCCGACCCGGTGCGGGCCGCCGTCCACCAGCCAGCGCTCCGCCGGTGCCGAACCGCGCTCCTCGGCGCCCTCCGGGGTGAGGTCGAAGCGGGTGCGCAGCGAGGCGAGGATGTCGCCTGCGGTGACCATGCCCTCGCGCTTCCAGCCGTGCTGGGCGTCCAGGGGCATCTGCTCGATGAACCGCAGTTCATAGTCGTGTGCGACGGCCCAGGCCAGCAGATCGGGGGCCTCGTCCTCGTTGAGGCCCGGCATCAGGACGCTGTTGACCTTGACGGGGGTGAGGCCCGCGGCGCGGGCGGCCCGGAGTCCTTCGAGGACGTCCTTGTGGCGGTCGCGGCGGGTGAGGGCCTTGAAGACCTCGGGGCGCAGGGTGTCCAGGGAGACGTTGACCCGGTCCAGGCCCGCGTCCTTGAGGGCGGCGGCGGTGCGGCCGAGGCCGATCCCGTTGGTGGTCAGGGACATCCGCGGGCGCGGGCCGAGGGCCGCGACCCGCTCGACGATGCCGACCAGGCCGGGCCGCAGCAGGGGCTCACCGCCGGTGAAGCGGACCTCCTCGATGCCGAGCAGGCGCACCGCGATGTCGACGAGGCGGACGATCTCGTCGTCGGTGAGCAGCTCCGGTTTGGCCAGCCACTGCAGGCCCTCCTCGGGCATGCAGTAGGTGCAGCGCAGATTGCACCGGTCGGTCAGCGAGACCCTCAGGTCGGTGGCCACGCGGCCGTACGTGTCGATGAGCACGTGGGCCCCCTCCCTCGTCGAGCATCGGCGTCGTTTCCGTTTCATCTGCGAGCCTACGTGACGTCACCGACATCGACACCGGCCCCGATCGGACGAGGTGCCCGGCGGCCGCGTCGGGGGACCGTACGGCCCCGGGGACCCGCACGGTTCCGCCGACGCGGCCGGTCGTACGGGTGTCAGTGCGCGCCCGTCCCGGTCAGGGAGCGCACTTCCAGTTCCGCGTACTTGCCGGCGTCCGGCACCTCCTTCGACAGCAGGGTGCCCACGGCGCCGAGCAGGAATCCGACGGGGATGGAGATGATCCCGGGGTTCTCCAGCGGGAACCAGTGGAAGTCGACGTCCGGGAACATCGAGGTCCGGCCGCCGGAGACGACCGGGGAGAACAGCACCAGGCCGACCGCGGTGACCAGGCCGCCGTAGATCGACCACAGGGCGCCGGCCGTGGTGAACCGCTTCCAGAAGAGGCTGTAGAGGATCGTCGGCAGGTTCGCGGAGGCGGCGACGGCGAAGGCGAGCGCCACCAGGCCGGCCACGTTGAGGTCGCGGGCCAGGGCGCCGAGGAGGATGGAGACCGCGCCGATCCCGACGGTGGCCCAACGGGCCGCGCCCAGCTCCTGCCTCTCGGTGGCCCGCCCCTTCTTGATGACGTTCGCGTAGATGTCGTGCGCGAAGGAGGAGGACGAGGCGAGGGTGAGGCCGGCGACGACGGCGAGGATGGTGGCGAAGGCGACGGCGGAGATGGTGGCGAGCAGGACGGCGCCCCAGCCGGAGTCCACCCCGCCGAGGTGCAGGGCGAGGAGCGGGGCTGCGGTGTTGCCCGCCTTGTTGGAGGCGATGATCTCGTCCGGTTTGATCAGCGCGGCGGCGCCGAAGCCGAGGGCCAGGGTCATCAGGTAGAAGACGCCGATCAGGCCGATGGCCCAGATCACCGACTTACGGGCGGCCTTCGCGGTGGGCACCGTGTAGAAGCGGATCAGGATGTGCGGCAGGCCCGCGGTGCCGAGGACCAGGGCGAGACCGAGGGAGAGGAAGTCCAGCTTGGTGGTGCCGGTGGCGCCGTACTTCAGGCCGGGCTCCAGGAACGACGCTCCCTTGCCGCTGTTGTCGGCGGCCCTGCCGAGCAGGTCCGAGACGTTGAAGTGGAACTTCACGAGGACCAGGAAGGTCAGCAGCAGGGCGCCGATCATCAGCAGCACGGCCTTGACCATCTGCACCCAGGTGGTGCCCTTCATGCCGCCGATGGTGACGTACACGATCATCAGGACGCCGACCAGGGCGACGATGCCGATCTTGCCCATGTCGCTGGTGATGCCGAGGAGCAGGGAGACCAGGACGCCCGCGCCGGCCATCTGGGCGAGCAGGTAGAAGATCGACACCACGATGGTGGAGGCACCCGCGGCCGTGCGGACCGGGCGCTGGCGCATCCGGTAGGCGAGCACGTCGCCCATCGTGTAGCGGCCGGAGTTGCGCAGCGGTTCGGCGACCAGGAGCAGCGCGACGAGCCAGGCGACCAGGAAGCCGATGGAGTAGAGGAAGCCGTCGTAGCCGAAGAGGGCGATGGCGCCGGCGATGCCGAGGAAGGACGCGGCGGACATGTAGTCGCCGGAGACGGCGAGGCCGTTCTGGAAGCCGGTGAACTGGCGCCCGCCCGCGTAGAAGTCGGCGGCGTCCTTGGTCTGGCGGCCAGCCCAGACGGTGATGAGGAGCGTGGCGGCGACGAAGACGGCGAACAGGGTGACGATCAGCGTCCGGTGCTCGCTCGCCTCGCCCGCGGCCAGCAGGGTGTGGTGGGTCACGGTGCTCATTCCGCGCCCTCCATGCGGGACTTGATGGCCTTCGCCCTCGGGTCGAGCTTGGCCGCGGCGTGCCGGGCGTACCACCAGGCGATGAGGAAGGTGGTGAGGAACTGGGCGAGCCCGAGGACCAGGGCGACGTTGACGTTGCCCACGACCCTGGTGCCCATGAATCCGTCGGCGTAGTTGGAGAGCAGGACGTACAGCAGGTACCAGGCGATGAACGCGAGGGTCAGCGGGAAGGCGAACGAGCGGTGTGCGCGGCGCAGTTCACCGAATTCCGCGCTCTGCTGCACCTCGGTGAACTCCTCGGTGGTGGGAAGGGGTACCCCCGGTGTCGCGGGGGGCGGTGTCTCGGTGGCCACGGGTTCTCCTCGCGGGTGCTGTCGGACAGGGCGGCCGGGGGCTCGATGGTGCTAGTGCTCCCTGCCCAGGTCCACGGCGCCACGCGAAGGCCGGTTCAAGTCCTATGAGTTCTTTCGCAAGTGGTCTGATCGAGTCATTGCCAAGTCATTGCCGATCACCGAGGGGACGGGTTACGTTCCGGCTGCACCACTCACCATGCGCCTGCCCGAGCACCGACCCGTGTCTCGGGCGGCTTCGTGTCGGGATGAAGTGGAGAACCCATGCCTCATCTGCGCCCCAGACGCCGGCCGGCGTTCGCCGTGCCGGCCGTGCTGTCGCTCACCGCCTCGCTCGCCTTCCTGCCGGCCGCGGCCTCGGCCGCGCCCGCGACGACGGCAGACGCCGCGGTCGGGACAGCGACGTCCGGGACACCGGCCGCGCACGCCTCGGCGGCGGACGGCCCGAACCTGTCGTACGTGGTCAACACCCGCACGGACCACCGCACGCTCGACTCGGTGCGGCAGGAGATCACGCGCAACGGCGGCACCCTGGTGGCCGGTTACGACCAGATCGGCGTCCTGGTCGCGCACTCGGCGAACCCGGACTTCGCCCGGCTGATGCGCGCGGTGCCCGGGATCGCCTCGGCCGGTGCCACCCGGCACACCCCGCTGGCCTCCGCGTCCACGACGGACATGGGCGCCCCGCAGGTGCTCGGCGGCGCGCAGGCGGCCGCGGCCGGCGCGGCGGCCACCGGGGACCAGGACCCGCTGGAGCCGCTCCAGTGGGACCTGCCCGCCATCAAGGCGGACAAGGCGCACGAGAAGACGCTCGGCAGCCGTGAGGTCACGGTCGGGGTCATCGACAGCGGTGTGGACGACACCCACCCGGACATCGCGCCCAACTTCGACCGCGCCGCCTCCGTCAGCTGCGTGTCGGGCAGGGCGGACACCACCGACGGCGCGTGGCGGCCCAGCGCCTCGGAGAGCCCGCACGGCACCCATGTGGCGGGCGAGATCGCGGCCGCGAAGAACGGCGTGGGCATGACGGGCGTGGCGCCGGGCGTCAGGGTGGCCGGCATCAAGGTGGCCGATCCGAACGGGTACTTCTACACCGAGGCGGTGGTCTGCGGCTTCGTCTGGGCGGCCGAGCACCACGTCGACGTGACGAACAACAGCTACTTCACCGACCCCTGGTACTTCAACTGCACCACCGACCCGGACCAGAAGGCACTCGTGGACGCCGTCGACCGGGCCTCGCGGTACGCGGAACGGCGGGGCACGGTGAACATCGCGTCGGCGGGCAACGAGAGGTACGACCTGGCCGCCGACTCGATCACCGACCCGGACTCGCCGAACGACGGCACCGCGTCGTCCCGGGTGATCGACCCGCGCCGCTGCTTCGACATCCCGGCCCAGTCGCCGGGGGTCGTGACGGTCGCGGCGACCGGCGCGAAGGGGCTGAAGGCGTCGTACTCCAACTACGGCCTGGGCATCATCGACATCGCCGCGCCCGGCGGTGACTCCACGGTCTACCAGACGCCCGCGCCGCCGGCGACCAGCGGCCTCATCCTCGGCCCGCTGCCCGGCGGCAGGTGGGGCTACATGGCCGGCACGTCCATGGCGGCCCCGCATGTGGCCGGTGTGGCCGCATTGATCAAGTCAACCCATCCGCACGCGTCCGCCGCCCTGGTCAAGGCCCTCCTGTACGCGGAGGCCGACGCCACGCCGTGCACGGACCCGTACGACATCAACGGCGACGGCAAGGTCGACGCGGTGTGCGAGGGACCGGCGAACCGCAATGGTTTCTACGGCCGCGGCATGGCCGACGCGCTGGCGGCGGTGACCGGATAAGACCCCTGTAGGGGCGGGTGGTCGCGGGAATCCGGCCACCCGCCCGTACGGCATGAACCACCCCTGCGCGCCTACCGGGGCGCGGGGGCCCGGTACGTCGCCGAGCGGGCGCTCGCCGCCGGCCGACAGCCGGGACCGTCCGACGTACGCAAAGAGGTGAACCTTTACCGGCCGACGTCGGGTCCATACAAAGGTTGATTGAATCAATAATGCATAGTGCAGTCATGACGGATATCGCGTACGCATGGTCTGCGCTGGGCGGCGACCCCGCCCTGATCTCCCGGGTGACGACGGTCGAGCGCCCCGGAACCCTCCCGTCCCGCCTTCCGGTACGACGGCTCGCGCGCGCGTGTGCCGGAGCGTGCGCCCTGGCCGCCGCCGAGCTGGCGGCCCACCGGACCGGTCGCGGCGAGGCGCCGGAGGTCCGGGTCGACGACGGCGCCGTGGCGGCCGCGTTCCACAGCGAACGGCTGCTGCGGATGGACGGGCGGGCGACGGTCTCCTTCGCACCGCTGTCGCGGTTCTGGCGCACGGCCGACGGCTGGGTGCGCACCCACGCCAACTACCCGCACCACCGGGCCCGGTTGCTCGCCGCGCTGGGCCTGCCGGACGGCGCGACACCCGAGGACGTGGCCGCCCTGCTCGCGGACCGCACCGCCGTCGGGACCGAGGAGGCGGTCTACGGCGCCGGCGGCCTCGCGGTGGCCCTGCGCACGCCCGAGGAGTGGCGGGCCACCGAACAGGCCGCCGAGGTGGCCACGCGGCCCCTCGTGGAGCGCGTACGGCTCGACGCCGCTCCCGTGCGCGCGCTCCCGCCGCTCGACCCGGCCGCCGCCCCGCTGCTGCCCGCCGCGGGAGTCCGCGTCCTGGACCTGACCCGGGTCCTGGCGGGCCCGGTCGCCACCCGCACCCTCGGCCTGCTGGGCGCGGACGTGCTGCGCCTGGACGCGCCCTGGCTGCCCGAACTCCCCGACCAGCACGCCGACACGGGCTTCGGCAAGCGCTCCGCGACCCTGGACCTGGCGGCCGACCGGGACACCTTCGAGGAGCTGCTGTCCGGGGCGGACGTCGTGGTCACCGGCTACCGCCCCGGCGCGCTCGACCGCTTCGGCCTCTCTCCCGAGGCGCTCGCGGAACGGCACCCCGGACTGGTGGTGGCACAGGTGTCGGCATGGGGCGCGTACGGGCCCTGGGGCGAACGGCGCGGCTTCGACAGCCTGGTGCAGGTCGCCACCGGCATCGCGGTGGCCGAGGGCTCGTCCGAAGAGCCCGGCGCGCTGCCGGCGCAGGCCCTGGACCACGGCACCGGCTACCTGCTGGCGGCGGCGGTCCTGCGGGCGCTGACCGAGCGGTCGTACGACGGCGGCGGCCGCGCCGTCCGGCTGGCGCTGGCGCGCACGGCGCACTGGCTGACGGACGGGATGCCGTGCGACGCCCCGCAGCCGGACGACACGCCGGGCGCCCCTCACGTCGCCCCGGACGCCTGGCTCGCCGAGGCCGACGGTCCGCTCGGCCGGCTGCGGCACGCCCTCTCCCCGGTGAACCTCGCGGGCGGGCCCACCGATTGGAGCCGGCCCCCGGCGCCCTGGGGTTCGGACCGGCCCGTCTGGCCGTGAGAGGGGGTCACACCCCGACCGCTCCCAGCAGGCTGCCCGCCGCGTACGTCACGGCCATCGCCAGCGCCCCGCCCCCCACGTTGCGCACCACCGCCCGCCCGGGGGCGGCGGCGCCGAGGCGGGCGCTGGTCCAGCCGGTGAGCACCAGCGCGGCCAGCACGGAGACCACGGTCACCGGCAGCCGCCAGGCGCCCGGGGGCAGCACGATGGCCAGCAGTGGCAGCAGGGCGCCCACGGTGAAGGCCAGGAAGCTCGCCCAGGCCGCGTGCCACGGGTTGGTCAGCTCGTCGGGGTTGATGCCCAGTTCCACACTGGCGTGCGCCCGCAGCGCGTCCCGCTCGGTGAGCTGCTCGGCGGCCTCCCGGGCCACCTCCTCGGACAGCCCGCGCGTCTGGAGCATCTGGGTCAGCTCGCGCAGCTCGGCCTCGGGCTGCTCGCGCAGTTCCCGTTTCTCCACGGCCAGCGCGGCCAGCTCGGAGTCGCGCTGGGTGGACACGGAGACGTACTCCCCGGCCGCCATGGACATCGACCCGGCGAGCAGCCCGGCCAGACCCGCGGTCAGCAGGGCGGAGCGGCTCCCGGTCGCCCCGGCCACGCCGACGACGAGGCCCGCGGTGGAGACGATGCCGTCGTTCGCGCCCAGCACGGCGGCGCGCAGCCAGTTCAGCCGCGAGCCGAGCGCGCCGCCGTGGTTCTCGTCATGGTTCGGTTCCGTCACAGCAGGGAGGATCGCACCTCCGGGCGGCCCCGCGCCGCTCCGACGCTCCACCGAGTGACAACAGGCCCAGGGAAAGGGGACGTTCGGCACGGACGGGGGGTCCCCACCGGTACCCGGGCGGGGCAACCCGAGGGCCCCCGGGGAGCCCTGCGGGACGAGGATGTCGGTCACGGCCCGTATCCTCAGTGACCATGCTCGAAGACCGTGCGACCGCAGTGTCCTCCCCCACCCAGTGGCCGGCCGCGTATCCCCAGGGATACGCGGTCGTTGACGTGGAGACCACCGGCCTGGCCCGGCACGACCGGATCATCTCCGCGGCCGTCTACCGGCTGGACGCGCGCGGCGAGGTCGAGGACCACTGGTACACCCTGGTCAATCCGGAGCGCGATCCGGGACCCGTGTGGATACACGGCCTGACGAGCGAGGTGCTTAAGGGCGCGCCGCTGTTCGCGGACATCGCCGAGGAGTTCGCGGCCCGCCTGGAGGGCCGGGTGCTGGTCGCGCACAACGCGGTCTTCGACTGGCAGATGATCGCGCGGGAGTACGCGCGCGCCGAGCGCCGGGCGCCGGTGCGCCAGCGGCTGTGCACGATCGCGCTGTCGAAGGAGCTGGGCCTGCCACTGCCCAACCACAAGCTGGAGTCGCTGGCCGCGCACTTCGGCGTGGTGCAGCAGCGGGCGCACCACGCGCTGGACGACGCGCGCGTACTCGCGGAGGCGTTCCGGCCCAGCCTGCGGGCCGCGGCGGCGGGCGGCGTACGGCTGCCGCTGCTGGAGTGCCGCGCCCTGACGGAGTGGTCGGACGGCCCGGTGCCCCGGCAGTCCTCCGGCGACGGCGGTGGCTACGGCGGCTACCGTCCGGGCAGTTGGCGCCCCTCCCGCAAAAGGCCCGCATGCCCCTATCCCAACCCAGGTCGCTACGAAGACGGCAAACCACTCAAACAGGGCATGCGGGTGGCGTTCTCCGGTGACACCTCCGTCGAGCGGGAGCTGCTGGAGGACCGGGCGACCGAGTGCGGGCTGCACGTGGCGTCCAGCATCTCCCGGCTGACCAGCCTGCTGGTGACCAACGACCCCGACTCGGGCACCTCCAAGACGGTCAAGGCGCGCCAGTTCGGCACGCCGGTCGTGGACGAGGCCGCGTTCGGGCAGCTGCTGCGGGACGTCGCGCCCGCCGACGAGTGAGGCCCGGGACTCCGGACGAGTGAGTCCGGGCCCGCCGGGGCGCGACGCCGGCCTCACGGACGGGTGGTCGTACGAAAGGGTGATTGACGCACGACTCACCCGGCGCCCGCTCGCCCACGCGCCCGGGACGGCCCACCCTGTGGCCCATGGCGAGATGCGAAGTGTGCGGAAACGACTACGGAATGACCTTCGAGGTCCATGCCCAGGGCGCGGTCCATGTCTTCGACTGCTTCTCCTGTGCGATCCATCGCATGGCCCCGATCTGCGAGCACTGCCGGGTGCAGATCATCGGACAGGGCGTGGAGGTGGAGGGTCACTGGTACTGCGGCGCGCACTGCGCCCGCGCGGAGGGCCGTACGGGAGTCGTCGACCGGGTGTGACGGCGGCCGTACGGCACCGGGTGTGACCCGGTACCCGCCTGAATGCACCCCGCGGCCCGGATGTACCGTCGTGGGGTGCATCGCTACCGCTTCCTGTTGTCCCGCCAGTGGGTCATCCTCACCATCGTCGCGATCGCGTTGATCCCCACGATGATCAGGCTGGGTTTCTGGCAGCAGCACCGCTACGAGGAGCGCACCGCGCGGAACGACCTGGTCGCCGCCGCGCTGCACGCCGAACCGGTCCCCGTCGAGCGGCTGTCCTCCCCCGGACACGCCGTCACCCGGACCGAGAGGTACCGCACCGTCACCGCGACCGGCACCTTCGACACCGCGAAGACGGAGGTGGTCCGGCGCCGGACCAACGCCGACGGGAACGTCGGCTACCACGTCCTCACGCCGTTCGTCCTCGAGGACGGCAAGGTCCTGATGGTCAACCGCGGGTGGGTCGCCGCGGACGAGTCCCAGACCGCCTTCCCGAAGATCCCCGCCCCGCCGGCCGGCCGGACCACCATCAGCGGGCGCCTGATGGCCGACGAGACGACCGCGGCGAGCGGCATCAAGAACATCAAGGGCCTGCCCGACCGGCAGATCATGCTGATCGACAGCGCCGAGGAGGCGCACCGGCTCGGCGCGCAGGTGCTCGGCGGCTACGTGGAGCAGACGGCGCCCACGCCCAAGGGCGGTTCCCCGGAGCAGATCTCCGACCCCGGCACCGAGGACGCCCCGCTGAACTACGCCTACATGATCCAGTGGTGGCTGTTCGCGGCGGCCGTCCCGGTCGGCTGGTGGTTCCTGGTGCGACGGGAGATCCGCGACCAGGAGGAGGCCGCGGCGGCGCCGCAGGCGGGGGAGAGCGAACCGGCCGCGGTCTGAGACCGCCGAGCGGGGTCGTCACGGGCCGGGCGTGTCCGGCGCGCTCGCGCGCTGACGTCACTCCCCCGGCGCACCACCTGATTGGCCCCCAGGATCGCAGGGAAACCCGCATCCCGTGAACGCTCGTATCGAGGACTACGCCCTCATCGGCGACGAACAGACCGCCGCACTGGTCGGCAGGGACGGCTCGATCGACTGGCTGTGCCTGCCCCGCTTCGACTCCGGCGCCTGCTTCGCCCGGCTGCTGGGCGAGGACGAGCACGGCCACTGGCGGATCGCCCCGAAGGCGGCCGAAGGGGACGGGAGTGCGTGCACCCGCCGCGCCTACCGGCCCGACACCCTCGTCCTGGACACCGAGTGGGACACGCCGGACGGCACGGTCCGCGTCACCGACCTGATGCCGCAGCGCGAGCACGCCCCCGACGTCGTCCGCGTCGTGGAGGGCGTCAGCGGCCGGGTCACCGTCCGCAGCACGCTGCGGCTGCGCTTCGACTACGGCTCGATCGTGCCGTGGACGCGCCGCTCCGACGGCCACCGGGTGGCGGTCGCGGGCCCCGACTCGGCATGGCTGCGCTCCGAACCGCCCGTGCACACCTGGGGCGAGGACTACGGCACCCATTCCGAGTTCACCGTCGGCGAGGGCGAGCGGGTCGCGTTCGTGCTCACCTGGCACCCCTCCCATGAACGACGGCCCGCACTCGTCGACCCGTACCAGGCGCTGGAGAGCAGCGTCAGGGACTGGCGGCGCTGGGCCCGGCGGTGCCGTTACGACGGCCCCCACCGGGACGCGGTCGTCCGCTCCCTGATCACCCTCAAGGCGCTCACCTACGCGCCGACCGGCGGGATCGTCGCCGCGGCCACCACCTCACTGCCGGAACGACTCGGCGGGGTGCGCAACTGGGACTACCGGTACTGCTGGCTGCGGGACTCCACCCTCACCCTCGGCGCGCTCCTCACCGCGGGCTACCAGGACGAGGCCGAGGCCTGGCGCAACTGGCTCCTGCGCGCGGTCGCCGGGGACCCTGCCGCCCTGCAGATCGTGTACGGCGTCGCGGGTGAGCGGCGGCTGCCGGAGAGGGAGCTGCCCTGGCTGCCCGGCTACGCCGGCTCCTCCCCGGTGCGGACCGGCAACGGCGCCCGGGACCAGCTCCAGCTCGACGTGTACGGCGAGGTGATGGACTCGCTGTCGCTGGCGCGCGGCGCGGGCCTGCCCACCCGTCCGCACATGTGGGCCATCCAGCGTGCGCTGATGGGCTTCCTTGAGTCGGCCTGGCGGGAACCGGACCAGGGCCTGTGGGAGGTGCGCGGCGGCCCGCGCCACTTCGTGCACTCCAAGATGATGGTGTGGGTGGCCGCCGACCGGGCGGTGCGGACCCTCGAAAGCCACCAGGAGCTGGACGGCGACCTGGAGGGCTGGCGGCGGCTGCGCGAGGAGGTGCACCGGGAGGTGTGCGAGAAGGGCTACGACCCGGAGCGCAACACCTTCACCCAGTCCTACGGCTCCCGCGAGCTGGACGCCGCTCTGCTGCTCATCCCCCGCGTCGGTTTCCTGCCGCCGGACGACCCCCGGGTGATCGGCACGGTCGACGCCGTCCGCGCCGACCTCGGCCACCGCGGCTTTCTGCGCCGCTACGACTCCGCGGAGGACGACGAGGCGGTGGTCGACGGGCTGCCGGGCGGCGAGGGCGCCTTCCTCGCCTGCTCGTTCTGGCTGGCCGACGCGCTGCATCTGACCGGGCGCCCGCAGGAGGCGCGGGAGCTGTTCGAGCGGCTGGTGCGGGTGGCCAACGACGTGGGACTGCTGGCCGAGGAGTACGACCCCGTCGCGGGCCGTCAGCTCGGCAACTTCCCGCAGGCCTTCAGCCATCTCGGCCTGGTGAACTCCGCCCTCACACTGTTCGGGGCCGAGGAGGCAGGATAGGGGCATGGATCTTGGACTGAAGGACCGGGTGTACATCGTCACGGGGGCCACCCGCGGTCTGGGCAACGCCGCCGCGCGGCAGCTCGTCGCGGACGGGGCGAAGGTGGTGATCACCGGCCGCGACAAGCAGCGGGCCGAGGACGCCGCCGCCGAACTGGGCCCCGACGCGGTGGGCGTGGCCATGGACAACGCCGACGCCGAGGCGCCCGAGCGGCTGATCGCGGCCGCCCGTGAGCACTTCGGCGGCTTCGACGGGGTGCTGGTGAGCGTGGGTGGCCCGCCGCCCGGGTTCGTCGCCGACAACACCGACGAGCAGTGGCGCGGCGCGTTCGAGTCGGTCTTCCTCGGCGCGGTGCGGCTCGCCCGCGCGGCGGCGGCCGAGCTGGACGAGGGAGGCGTCATCGGCTTCGTGCTGTCCGGCTCGGTGCACGAGCCGATCCCGGCCCTGACCATCTCCAACGGGCTGCGCCCCGGTCTCGCCGGCTTCGCCAAGTCCCTCGCGGACGAGCTGGGGCCGCGTGGAATCCGCGTCCTCGGCCTGCTCCCGGCCCGCATCGACACGGACCGCGTCCGCGAACTGGACGCCCTGTCCGCGGACCCCGAGGCCACCCGCGCCGCCAACGAGTCCCGCATCCCGCTGCGCCGCTACGGCACCCCGGAGGAGTTCGGCAAGGTGGCGGCCTTCCTGCTGTCACCGGCGGCTTCCTATCTGACGGGGATCATGGTGCCGGTGGACGGGGGCATGCGGCACGGATTCTGACGGTCCGCCGGGTACTTCTCCGTGCCGTCGGGCCGGTGCCGTCAGGTGACCCTCTCCGCCCGGTGTCCGACCGCGCGCATGCGGACCTCCGCCGGGAGGGAGGGCAGGCCCGCCGACTCACGGGCGTGGGCCAGCGGTCCGCTGGTGAACTCGGCCAGGGCGGCCGACGGGTCGGCCTCGGGCTCCAGCCGGAGCCAGACCCGTGCCCCGGGTCTCGTACGGCGGCCCCGCAGCAGGGCCGCCGCGTGGGCCACCGCGGAGACGGCGGTCGCCTCCTCGGCCAGGACGCTCTCCAGTGCCCTGGCCCGCAGTACGGCCGAGGCGCCGTCGCCGGTGTCGACCCGGATCTCGGCGAGCCGGTGCCGGCGCAGGATCGCCGTCAGCCACCACAGGGCCAGCAGGACGAGCAGGGTCAGCGCGGCGATGACCGCGGGCCACCACCATGCCGCGGCGCGGTAGTGGGTGCGCTCGGCGCGGCTGAGCAGGACGTCGTGCGGGCCGCCGTGGATCCACCAGGAGGGCGGCCGGACGCCGAGGCCGACGGCCAGCACCGCACCGCCGACGGCGAGCAGCAGCAGGCCGGTCAGGGCCAGCAGCACGCGATTGACTCCACCGGAACGCATCGCCGTCCGTCATCCCTTCCGCTCGGCCCGGGTCACCCGCAGGGCGAGCCGGGGCGGCCTGGTCAGACCGAGGCCGCGGATCGCCTCGGTGAGGGTGGTGTCCAGGTCCGCGCGTACGTCGGCCAGTTCACGGAAGTGCGAGACGGCGCGGACCCCGGCCCTTCCGCGGCGCATCCGCACCCGTACGGACCGTACGCCGGACACGTCCAGGGCCCGGTCGCGCAGCACCTGGGCCGCCGCGTCCCGCCTGAGCGCAGCGCGGACGTCCGGGTGCGGGCGGCGCATCGGCAGCAGGGCGCGCAGTCCCGGTGTGAGCGCGAGGGCGAGCAGCCACAGCCCCAGGGCCGCCACGAGGGCCGCGCCGGCCAGCACCCAGGTGTCGTCCAGGTGCCGTTCGGCCAGTTGCCGGGCCAGGACGCGGCGCCAGCGCATCCCGGGCTGGTGGGCGCGCACGGCGGCCACGTCGTAGAGCAGCAGGCCCGCCCCGGCCGCCAGCAGCACGGCGACGACGCCCGCGGGGATGCGGCGCGGCGACCAGAAGCGGCCGCTGCCCCCGGCGTCCACCGGGGCGTCGGCGGTCCTGTCGAGGGTGGTGGCGTCCGTCTCGCTCATCGGGTCCTCCCGCCTGCGGCCGTCGGCGGGTGCAGCCGCTCGACCCGGACGGCGACCTCGGACACCTTCAGGTTCACCAACGCGCCCACCCGCTCGGTCACTCGACGACGCACGGCGGCACAACGGGCGCCGATGTCGCAGGGGTAGCCGAGTTCGAGGTGGACGCGGACCCGGGCGGTGCCCTGGTGCACGACCACCGTGGCGTGCGGCGGCCCGGCGTCGGCGGGCGGTGGGCCGAGCGCCTCCCGGGCGGCCTGCGCGGCGACCTTGGCCACGACCCGGTCGGCGATCCGGATGGCGCCCCGCTCCCCCGGCGGCACCCGGGCGGGCGGGTGCCGCACCGCCCCGGTCTCGGTGGTCACGGCGGTCACCGCCGCCGTTCACGGCGCTCTTCGCGGGAGCGGAAGAAGTCACCGACGTCCAGGTCGCCCTCGGCGAACCGGCCGACCACGAACCCGACGGCCCCCAAAGCCGCCACCAGCAGGAACGCGCCGAACCCGCCGAAGTACCCGGCGAAACCCAGCGCCATTCCGGCGATCATGCCGACCAGGGCCATGCTCATGCAGCGCTCCTCAGCTCGTCAGGCGTACGGGGTGTGGGGTCGCGGAGCGCGCCGGGTCACTGGATCCGGGGCTCCGGCTGCTCTTCCTCCTCCTCGGGCAGATGGACGTCGCCGACCGCGATGTTGACCTCGACGACCTCCAGGCCGGTCATGCGTTCCACGGCGGCGATCACGTTCTCCCGGACCGCGCCGGCGACGTCGTTGATGGAGACGCCGTAGTCCACCACGATCTCCAGGTCCAGCGCGGTCTGCACCTCGCCGACCTCCGCCTTCACCCCGCGGGTCACCGATTTGGAGCCACCGGGCACCCGCTCGCGCATCGCGCCGAGGGTGCGGGAGAAACCACCGCCCATCGCGTGCACGCCGGGCACGTCCCGGGCCGCCATCCCGGCGATCTTCTCGACCACGCCGTCCGCGATCGTGGTCCGGCCGCGGGTCGACGGATCGCCGCCGCCGCGCCGGACGGCCTTACGGGTCGACAGTTGCGGCTCGCCGCCGCCTTCGGGGGTCGTCGTCATGTCGGTCATCGCCGTACGTCCCTTTCGGTCGTCGTCCTGCGACCACCGTAAGCAAGGTTGCGCGACCGCGCGCCGGGAATGCGGCAGGCTGGAGGAATGACGGCGGACGGATGGACCCAGGTCGTACGGCATCACGTGGGGCTCGGCAGGCTGCTGCCGCTGGGCGGGCCGGGTGACGGCGCGTGGATCACGGAGGCGGCGGCCGGGGCGGTGCTGCGCCGCGCGGCGGGCGGGGTGCCCGGAGTGCGGCTCGGCGCGCTGCGGATCGCCCTCGCCGATCCGGCGGAAGCGGCCGAGCCCGCCGTACCGGCCCCGCCGAGCGCGCTGCCGCCGGGGGCCCTGCGGCTGACGGCGGACTTCGCGGCGACTCCCGCCGAGCCCCTGCCGGCGGCCGCGGCGCGGCTCCGGCTCGCGCTCGCCACGGCGGCGGACGAGCGCCTCGGCCTCGCGGTGACGGCGGTGGACCTGCGCGTGACCGATCTGCTGGAGGCGACCGGGACGGTGGCGGAGGTACGGCCCCCGCAGCCGCCGCCCGCCCGTGAGGTGACGGCCCCGGCCGGGGCCCGTGCCGCCGAGGCCGCCCTGTCCGTGCCGGGCGTCGCCCACCTGACCGGCCTGCACATCGAGACCCGCGCGGGCGGCACGGCCACGCTGACCCACCGCCATGTGCGCGTGGAACTGGCCGCCACCGCGGCCCACCGGACCGCCGACGTGGCCCGGCGGGTCCGCGCGGCGGTCCGGGACGCGATGGCGGACGGGCCGACGGTGGCGGTGCTGGTGACGGCGGTCGACGAGCAGGCCGCCGCCGGCCCGCCCTGACTACTCGCCGAGCCCGGCGAGGTCCCGCAGACGCCGGGCCTGAGCGGCACGCTCGGCCGCGCGCTGCTCGTCGTACGTGCGGTCCACCGCACCCCTGAGCAGCGCCTTGGTCTCGACGACCGCGTCCCGCGGCGCCGCCACCAGCGCCGCGGCGAGGTCCCGCACCGCGCCGTCGAGTTCCTCGCCCGGCACCGCCAGGCTCGCGAGCCCCGACGCCACCGACTCCTGCGCGCCGACGAACCGCCCGGTCACGCAGATCTCCAGCGCGCGGGCGTACCCGACCAGACCGACCAGCGGGTGCGTGCCGGTCAGGTCGGGGACGAGGCCGAGGCTGGTCTCGCGCATGGCGAACTGCACGTCGTCCGCGACGACCCGCAGGTCGCAGGCGAGCGCCAGCTGGAACCCGGCACCGATGGCATGTCCTTGAACGGCGGCGACGGACACGAGGTCATTGCGCCGCCACCAGGTGAATGCCTCCTGGTACTCGGCGATGGTCGCGTCGATCCCGGCGTCGTCACGGCGTGCGAGATCGATGAAGGTCGGCTCGCCCGGGATCCCCTCCGGGGTGAACATCTGCCGGTCCAGCCCCGCGGAGAAGGACTTGCCCTCGCCGCGCAGCACCACGACGCGGACGGAGCCCGGCAGCAGCCGGCCGGCCTCGGCGAGCGCCCGCCACAGAGCGGGGCTCTGTACGTTGCGCTTGGCCGGGTTCGTCAGCGTCACCGTGGCGAGCGCGTCGTCGACGGTGAGCCGTACGCCGTCCTTGTCGAGTACAGGAGCGAGGTCCTGGTCGGGCGTGGCCATGGGTGCCTCCGATGGGTGCGGTCAGCGAAGCTGAGCTAAGTGACTGCACAGTAACCACCCGGCCGGTCGGTTCGCCGACCGGGTGGCCACCATCGAAGCCGAGGGGCCGCCCGGAGTCAGGACGAAGCGGCCTTCTTGCCCCGGGTCGCCCCGCCGCGCCCACGCAGCGTGACGCCCGACTCGCTGAGCATCCGGTGTACGAAGCCATACGAGCGGCCGGTCTCTTCGGCCAGTGCTCGGATGCTCGCACCGGAGTCGTACTTCTTCTTCAGGTCTGCCGCGAGCTTGTCGCGCGCGGCGCCGGTCACCCGGCTGCCCTTCTTCAGAGTCTCGGCCACCCGTGCCTCCTCATGGGAAGTGCGCTCTGGTCCCCTCATGATCACCCCTCCGGGGCGTGATGGCCACCCATTCGGCAAGGTCGATGGGACATCGTTGTGACGACAGGAGCGGATACTCACAAGCGGAATGCCGAATTTCACGGTCGGCTGTCGACGGGGCCGAACGGGTGGACCCGAGAAGTACCAGGTCAGGGACGCGCCACGGCCGATCCCTTACTGGACAAGGGATCG
Source organism: Streptomyces hygroscopicus subsp. hygroscopicus (assembly GCF_030269125.1). Classification (GTDB taxonomy): domain Bacteria; phylum Actinomycetota; class Actinomycetes; order Streptomycetales; family Streptomycetaceae; genus Streptomyces; species Streptomyces hygroscopicus_C. The sequence continues at coordinate 45,729 of NZ_BSSM01000002.1, forward strand.
GCCGGGAAATCGGTGTACGACACACCCTGATATGAGGAGATCTCACACAGATGATGGATCACGGCTCGGCCGAATGATCCATACGCAGTGGATCAGACTTTCGATCACGCCAGGGCGACGAGATCCGCGTAGTCGGAGCCCCACAGGTCCTCGACGCCGTCGGGCAGCAGGATGATCCGCTCGGGCTGGAGCGCCTCCACGGCGCCCTCGTCGTGGGTGACGAGGACGACCGCGCCCTTGTAGGTGCGCAGGGCCCCGAGGATCTCCTCGCGGCTGGCCGGGTCGAGGTTGTTGGTCGGCTCGTCCAGCAGCAGCACGTTCGCGGAGGAGACCACGAGGGTGGCGAGCGCGAGGCGGGTCTTCTCGCCGCCGGACAGGACGCCCGCGGGCTTGTCGACGTCGTCGCCGGAGAACAGGAACGAGCCGAGCACCTTGCGGACCTCGACGAGGTCCATGTCGGGGGCGGCCGAGCGCATGTTCTCCAGCACCGTGCGCCCGGGGTCGAGGGTCTCGTGCTCCTGGGCGTAGTAGCCGAGCTTGAGTCCGTGACCGGGGACGACCTGGCCGGTGTCGGGCTGCTCGACGCCGCCGAGCAGGCGCAGCAGGGTCGTCTTGCCCGCGCCGTTGAGTCCGAGGATGACGACCCGGGAGCCCTTGTCGATGGCGAGATCGACGTCGGTGAAGATCTCCAGCGACCCGTACGACTTCGACAGGCCCTCGGCCATCAGCGGGGTCCTGCCGCAGGGTGCGGGCTCGGGGAAGCGCAGCTTCGCGACCTTGTCGGACTGGCGGACCGCCTCGAGGCCGGAGAGCAGCTTGTCGGCGCGGCGGGCCATGTTCTGCGCGGCGACGGTCTTGGTGGCCTTGGCGCGCATCTTGTCGGCCTGCGCGTTCAGGGCGGCGGCCTTCTTCTCGGCGTTGGCCCGCTCGCGCTTGCGGCGCTTCTCGTCGGCCTCGCGCTGCTGCTGGTAGAGCTTCCAGCCCATGTTGTAGACGTCGATCACGGAGCGGTTGGCGTCCAGGTAGAACACCTTGTTGACGACCGTCTCGACCAGGTCGACGTCGTGGGAGATCACGATGAAGCCGCCGCGGTAGGTCTTCAGGTAGTCCCGCAGCCAGATGATCGAGTCGGCGTCGAGGTGGTTGGTCGGCTCGTCGAGCAGCAGGGTGTCCGCGTCCGAGAACAGGATCCGGGCCAGCTCGATACGGCGGCGCTGACCGCCGGAGAGGGTGTGCAGGGGCTGGCCGAGCACCCGGTCGGGCAGGTTCAGCGCGGCGGCGATGGTGGCGGCCTCGGCCTCGGCGGCGTACCCGCCCTTGGTGAGGAACTCCGTCTCCTGGCGCTCGTACTGCTTCATCGCCTTGTCACGCGTGGCGCCCTTGCCGCCCGCGATCCGCTCCTCGTTCTCGCGCATCTTGCGCAGCAGCACGTCCAGGCCGCGCGCGGACAGGATGCGGTCGCGGGCGAGGACGTCCAGGTCGCCGGTCCGGGGGTCCTGCGGGAGGTAGCCGACCTCGCCGGAGCGGGTGATGGTGCCGGCCGCGGGGATGCCCTCGCCGGCCAGGCACTTGGTGAGGGTGGTCTTGCCGGCGCCGTTGCGGCCGACGAGGCCGATGCGGTCACCCTTGGCCACGCGGAAGGTGGCGCTTTCGATGAGGATGCGGGCGCCGGCGCGCAGCTCGATTCCGGTGGCGGAGATCACGGACAGACTCCTGGGGCGTACAGAGGTTGGCGGGTGGGCGGCTGAGGACGTTCCCGCCGTCTAATGCGCGAGGAGAATGGCCATGGGAGAAGTCTAACGGGGCCGTGCAAGCGGTTTTCCCGCGTCCGTGTCCCGTCCGCATCCCCCGCCGGCGGGGCGGGGAGAACCTCCTCGGGAGGAGTGATCTGTATGGCGGGAATGGGTGGGGGACGGCCGGGCATCTGCCCCACGCTGCTGTACGCGGACGCGCAGGCGGCGATCCGGCAGCTCACGGAGGGCCTCGGGTTCACCGAGCTGACGGTGTACGAGGCGGCCGACGGCAAGGTGCTGCACGCCGAGCTGGTCCAGGGCAACGGCGCGGTGATGATCGGCTCCAAGGGCCGCGGCGGGCCGTTCGACACGGCGATGGAGCACGCGGGGCCCGCCGGGGTCTACGTCGTGGTGGACGACGTGGACGCCCACCACCGGCGGGCCGTGGCGCACGGCGTGGAGATCCTCGTGCCCCCGACGGACCAGGACTACGGCGCACGGGACTATCTGGCCCGGGATGTCGAGGGCAACATCTGGAGCTTCGGGACGTACGCGCCGGAGATCGGCGTCTGAGGCGTCCCGAGGCTCCCCGGGGGCTCACCCGCCGGTGTGCACCTGGAACGCGGCCCGGCGCACGGCCTTGGCGAGAGCCGGGTCGGGGTGGGCGGCCGCGAGGGCGACCAGGACCTGCACGGTGCGCGGATGGCCGACCGCGCGGACCTCGTCGAGCAGCCGGGGCACGGTGGGCTGCACGGCGGACTCCAGGTGCCGGACCAGCATCGGCGCCTCACCGTGGTCGGCGACGGCCGCCGCGGTGTCCACCCACAGCCAGGTGGCCTCCTCGCGGGTGAGGACCTCGTGGGCGTCCTCCGGGTCGAGGCCGTCGTGCTCGGCGAGCCACAGCAGGGCGTACGGCCGCAGCGTCGGCTCGTCCACCACGGCGCGCACATCGGGCTCGGCGGGCGCGCCGACCACGCGCAGCGCCTCGAAGGCCAGCCCGCGCAGCAGGGCGTCCTCGCCGCGGGCGGCGTCGATCAGCTCGCTCACCGCGCTGCCGACGGTGCGGGCGGCGAGCCAGGCGCGGTACTCGGCGCGGGCCGCGTTGGGGCGCAGCTGGGCGCAGCCGCGCAGCATGTCCTCGGCGGACTGCTCGATGTTGCCGGCGGGGCTCTGCGCGGCCACGCAGATCTGCTCCAGCTTGACCCAGACCGCCCAGCTGCCCAGCGGGGTGAGGGTGGCCTGGCCGGCGTCGCAGGTCAGGGCGCCGACGCTGGCGAGGGCCTCCAGGGCCCAGTCGAGGAGCGGCGCGAGGGAGGCGGCCGGGGCGTCCGGGCTCCCGGCGGGCTCGGCGGCCTCGACGGGGGGCTCGGCGCCGGGCTCGTAGGTGACCTCGCAGCGTTCGGTGCGCAGCTCGATGACCCGCTGCTGGAGCAGGTCGAGCAGCTGTTCGACCGGGACGGGTCCGGCGGACAGCTGGAGGAAGGAGAGCACCTGCGGCATGGCGGAGACGGCCTCCGCGACGGCGGCCGGCTCGTGTCCCTCGGGTTCGGGGAGGGCGAGCGACCAGGCGTCGAAGAGGGCGACCCAGCCGCGCAGCACGGCGCTGTCGTCGCGGTCCCAGGCGCGCAGCCGCCAGCCGGGGCGCGCGCTGTCACCGTGCACCTCGACCAGTCCGGCGAGGCGCGCGGTGTCCCAGTCGGCGCGGACCTGGTCGGGGGCGAGTCCGAGGTCGGCGGCGGCGCGCTCGGCGGAGGCGGCGGAGAGGGTGGCCTTGCCGTCGGCGGTGGCGGCGTCACGGCCGGGGCCCAGGGCGTTGTCCGCCCAGCGGGCCACACGGACCGCGCCGGCCAGCCCGGTGCGGGCCATTTTGGCCAGCTCGGCGGCGGCGGGGGTGCCCTCTGGCGGCCGGGGTGCGGGGCGGCGCGGGCGCCGCTGGTTCACAGCTCTGGGGGCGGCGGCCAGGGGCCGAGGTCGGACGAGTCGGAGCCTGGAGTCGCGCGGGATACGGGACGTCACAGGGGCAGTCTTCCGGTTGACGGTCCGAAAACCCAAACGGAATGTCACGGCGGGCGACGGGGCTGGCCAACGCACCGGGTTCCACGGGTGGTCGACAGGCGTGTTTCGGCCAACGGCACGGCCACAAGCGGAACGCTCGCGCCCACCCGGGACGAGCCCTCGGCGCGCCGGCGTGCGCCGTCACATGAGCGGGGTCAGGAAACGCCGCAGCCGTTCCTCGTACGCCGTGGGGTCGGGATTCCACATCGCCGCGTGCGGGGCGTTCTGCACGGTGTGCAGGGCGACGCGGTCGGGGCGGCGCGCGGCGAGCAGCCGGGAGAACTCCCAGGGTGCGACCCGGTCGCCGGGGCCGTGGATGATCAGGGCCGGCGCGGCGAGCCGCTCGGGGTCGGTGATCTCGGCGACCCGCTCGGCGTGCAGGCCGGCGCGGCCCTGGGCGGCCCGGACCGCGAGCGGCAGCAGCGGGGCGGGGGTGTGCCGGGCGCGGGCGAGGGCGCGCAGCGTGGCCTCCCAGCTGAGCACCGGCGAGTCGAGGACCAGCCCGGCGACGCGGTCGCGCACGGGCGAGCGCTCGGCGGCGCGCAGGGCCATGGTGGCGCCGGTGGACCAGCCGAGCAGGACGACGCGGCGGGCGCCGTGGCGCACGGCGTAGCGGATCGCCGCGTCCACGTCGCGCCACTCGCACTCACCGAGGTGGTTCAGGCCGTCCGCGGGGCGCGGGGCACCGAGGTCGCCCCGGTAGGCGAGGGCCAGAACCGGAAGGCGGCGCCCGTGCAGGAAGCCCATGACGTTCATGGCGTGCTCACGGGTGGTGCCCAGGCCGTGCACGGCGATCACCCAGGTGTCCCGGTCGCCGGGCACGAACCAGGCGGGCAGCGGGCCGAGTTCGCCGGGCACGTCCACGTCGGCGTGGTCGAGGCCGAGGGCGGCACGCGGGTCGCCGACGTGCAGGTTGGGCGTGAGCCACACGGAGTCGCCGGGCGCGAGCGTGCCGTGCGTCACGCGGTCCAGGCGCCGTACGACCGTGTCGGCGGTGTGCCGGGCCGTCTCCAGCACGGGTCCCACGACCGCGTGCGTGCCGTCGCCCGCGAGGCCGTAGGTTCCGGGGCGCAGGGAGGCCAGGTCCCGGGTGAGGGCGATCTGTCCGGCCGCCGTGCCGTGCACGGTGAGGCGGGGCTCGGTGGGCAGCGGCCGGCCGCCGTTCGCCTTCAGCGCGACATCGCTGGCGAGCCGCCCGGCGGCCACGGATGCCATCCCGGCGGCCACGACGGCGGTGACCGCGGCGGCGGTCGCTGTGAGGGGGCGCACGGGACCAGTGTCACGGGGCGCCGGGCGCCGGGCCAGTGGAGAGGCTGAGGGGGGTGACGGGGACGGAAGCCTGGACGAAGGACGCGGGGAAGGAGCCAGATCGCGGATCCGGGAGCGGTGTGGCACGGGTCACCTCCGTTGGCCGTATCCCTTCAGGCGTTCCCCGACCTCGGCGAGTTGTGCCTCCGTCAGCAGAGAAGGGGTCAGGTTCGGGACGGAGGAGGCGGTCAGCCACAGGCGGCACATCCACTCCAGCTGGGCGGTGCGGTCGTAGGCCTGGTCGAGGGTGGCGCCGTAGGTGAGGGTGCCGTGGTTCTGCAGGAGGCATCCGGAGCGGCCGGCCAGGGCACGGAGCATGTGCTCGGCCAGTTCGTCGGTGCCGTAGGCGGCGTACGGCGCGACGCGGACGGGTCCGCCGAGGGCGGCGGCCATGTAGTGGACCAGCGGCAGCTCGGGCACCAGCGTGGAGACCGCGGTGGCGTGCACGGCGTGCGTGTGGACGATCGCGCGGGCGTCGGTGGTGCGGTAGACGGCGAGGTGCATGGGCAGCTCGCTGGTCGGCACCAGGGTGCCGAGCACCTGGCGGCCGGTGAGGTCGACGCCGGTGATGTCGTCCGGGGTCAGCCGGTCGTAGGGCACGCCCGACGGGGTGACCAGCACCACGTCGCCGACGCGCGCGGAGACGTTCCCGGAGGTGCCGACGACCAGCCCGTCGGCGACGCTCCGCCGCGCCGTCGCGACCAACGCCGTCCACTGTTCCGCCGCTTCCTCGCGCACTTCTCCACCCGTCTCCCGCAGCTCCGAGGTCATGCCCGCGATCCTGCCAGCGCCCGGTACACCACGCGGCTCCCCGCCGCACTTCCGTCCGACTTCCCGCGCCCCCAAAAGGGTGCATATCGCGACAAACAGCATAAATCTGCGCCGATTCGGTGATCGCCGGCCCTTGAATGAGCCCTCCTTGCCCGCGAGGCGACCTGGTCGTCCGTCATCCCCGGGGAGTTGGCACATGGCCCGTGACCGCACCCACCTCCGCCGCCGCGCCGGTGCCCTCGCGGCGACCACCGCGACGCTCCTCCTCACCTGCGCCGCCACCGCCTGGGCCGGCCCCCCGGACCGGGCCGGGAGCCGGCCCCGGGGGCACGACGTGTCGTCCCATCAGAAGAGCGTGGACTGGCCGACCGCCCAGGCCGGCGGGGCGCGCTTCGTCTACGTCAAGGCGAGCGAGTCCACGAGCTACCGCAACCCCTACTTCCACCAGCAGTACGACGGGGCGCGCGACGCCGGACTGATCCGCGGCGCCTACCACTTCGCGCTGCCGGACGAGTCCTCCGGCGCGCAGCAGGCCAGGTACTTCGTCGCGCACGGCGGGGACTGGCGGGCCGACGGCTGGACCCTGCCGCCCGCGCTGGACATCGAGTACAACCCGTACAGCGCGAAGCACAAGTGCTACGGGCTGAGCAAGAAGCGCATGACGGACTGGATCTGGTCCTTCAGCGACGAGATGCTGCGCGAGACCGGCCGCCGTCCCGTGATCTACACCACGGCCCAGTGGTGGCGGCTGTGCACCGGCGACAGCCACGCCTTCGCCTCCCGCCACCCCCTGTGGGTCGCCCGCCACGGCACGTCGGGACCGGGGACGCTGCCGGGCGGCTGGCAGTACTGGACCTTCTGGCAGTACGCCACGTCCGGCCGGCTGCCGGGTGACCAGAATCTCTTCAACGGCAGCTCCAGCGGGCTGCGGGCCCTCGCGGCGGGCTGGTAGCCCAAGGGGCGCCTGGGCGCGTCCGGCCCCAAGGGGGGAAGCGGAGGCCCGCACGCCCGTTGCGGACACCCCCACGCCCGTCTCAGTTCATCTTCCGTTCACCCAGGTTGCCTACGTTCATCCGGACAACGACCTCGAACGATTGCCTGGGTAAATGGAAAGCTTCTCGCTGATCCTCGCGATTGTGGTGGTTACCGCACTCGCGTTTGATTTCACGAACGGTTTCCACGACACCGCGAACGCGATGGCCACCACCATCTCCACAGGCGCGATGAAGCCGAAGCTCGCGGTAGCCATGTCCGCCACCCTCAACCTGGTGGGCGCCTTCCTCTCCGTGGAGGTCGCCAACACGATCTCCAAGGGTCTCGTCGACGAGAGCGGCATCCGTCCCGAGGTCATCTTCGCCGCCCTGGTCGGCGCGATCCTCTGGAACCTGCTGACCTGGCTGGTGGGCCTGCCGTCCAGTTCCTCGCACGCCCTGATGGGCGGTCTGATCGGCGCCGCCGTCGCCTCCGCCGGATTCGGCGCCGTGCACGGCGGGGTGCTCGTCACCAAGGTGCTGCTCCCCGCGGTCGCCGCGCCGGTCGTGGCGGGCATCGCCTCGCTGGTGGCCACCCGGTTCTCCTACGGCATCGGCGGCAAGGCCGAGGGCGAGGCCACCCGCAAGGGTTACCGCGCCGGACAGGTCGCCTCCGCCGGCCTCGTCTCGCTCGCGCACGGCACCAACGACGCGCAGAAGACGATGGGCGTCATCACCCTCGCGCTGATCGCGGGCGGCGCCATCGCCCCCGGCTCCAACCCTCCCGTCTGGGTGATCCTCTCCGCCGGCCTGGCCATCGCGCTCGGCACCTACATCGGCGGCTGGCGCATCATCCGCACCATGGGCACGGGCCTGACCGACCTGGAGCCCCGTCAGGGCTTCGCCGCGCAGACCAGCGCCGCGACCGCCATCCTGGCCTCCTCGCACCTCGGTTTCTCCCTCTCCACCACCCACGTCGTCTCCGGCGCGGTGATGGGCTCGGGTCTCGGCCGCAAGGGCGGGGTGGTCCGCTGGTCCACCGCGACCCGGATGACCGTCGCCTGGGTGCTCACCCTGCCGGCCGCCGCGCTGGTCGGCGCGGGCGCCGAGGCCGTCACCGAACTCGGTGACTGGGGCACCGCCGTGGTCGCCGTCTTCCTGATCGCCGCGAGCGCCTGGATCTACAAGCTGTCCCGCCGCGAGGTCATCGACCACACGAACGTCGTCGCCGACCCGACCGAGGAGCCGTCCGGCGTGGTGACCACCGCCATCGCCGCGGTGACCCCGCCCCCGGCGGGCGCCATCACCGAGGACCTGACGGCCACCATCCCGGCCCCGGCCCAGACCGCCGACCCGGCGACCCCGGCCGCCTCGACGGCCCCGCCGGCCGCCGCCGTCTGATCCCGAGCCCCGTTCACCAAGGAAGCATCCCCATGAAGATCGACTGGGCGGCCATCGGCTCCGTCTTCGGCGTCAGCCTCGCCTTCACGGTGGGCCTGGTGGTCCTGTTCACCCTCGGCGTCAACGGCCTGGCCCGACGCGAGAAGGCCGCGGCCGAGGGCGGCTCCGCCACGCTCGCCGTCACCGGCGCCTACGTCTGCTTCGCGGCCTGCGCGGCGGCGGTGGCGTACGGCATCCTCCTGATCGTCTCCAAGTCCTGACCCCGGGGCCCCTCGGGCCCCGCCACCCACGCGGTTCCCCAAGGCTCCCCTCCGCCCGTGCGGCAGGGGGGCCTTCGGCGCGTCCGGCGGCCCCGCGGTGTGGCGATCTGCACACTCCCGCAGGTCAACGGCAAGTTGACGGCCGTTCCGGGCGCATGGTGGACTGCCCAGGCCATATACGGCAGCAGGAGAGGAAGCCGGTGCGAATCCGGCGCGGTCCCGCCACTGTCACCGGGGTAGAACCCCCCGGGAGCCAGGAACTCTCGCCGCCGGATCACGTCGAACCAGGGCGCGGACACCCTGAGTGAGGACACATCGCCATGCTCGGCTGCCGAAGGACCAGTACCAGGACCACCGCCGCGGTGCCCACGGCCGGCTGAGCCGATGGGTGCCGATCGCAGATACGCGTACGGCGCCGCCGCCGGACTCCTCGGCGACCTCCTCCTCGGCGATCCCCGCCGGGGACATCCGGTCGCCGCGTTCGGGCGTGCGGCCGCCGCCGCTGAGGGCGCGTTGTGGCACGACCACCGCGGCTGGGGCGCACTGCACACCACCGTGTGCGCAGGTGGCGCCGTCGCGCTCGGAGCGCTTGCCACGCGTGCCGTACGCCCCTCCCCCGCCGCCTCGGTCGCGCTGACCGCCGCGGCCGTCTGGGCCGTCGTCGGCGGCACCTCGCTCGCCCGCGAGGCCCAGGCCATCGGGCGCGCGCTCGCGGCCGGGGACGTCGAGGCGGCCCGCGCCCGGCTGCCGCACCTGTGCGGCCGGGACCCGCAGGCGCTGGACGCCGACGGCATCGCGCGGGCCGTGGTCGAGTCGGTCGCCGAGAACACCTCCGACGCGGTCGTGGGCGCCCTCGTGTGGGGCGCTGCGGCCGGGGTGCCGGGGCTGCTCGGCTTCCGGGCCGTCAACACCCTGGACGCGATGGTGGGTCACAGGTCCCCCCGGTACCGCCGCTTCGGCTGGGCGGCCGCGCGCCTGGACGACGTGGCCGGCTGGCCGGGGGCCCGGCTGACCGCCGTCCTCGCGGCCGCGGCCGGACCCGATCCGCTGGGTGCCGTACGGGCGTGGCGCGCGGACGCCCGCAGACATCCGAGCCCCAACGCCGGTCCCGTGGAGGCATCCTTCGCGGGCGCTCTCGGCGTGCGCCTCGGCGGCACCCTCTCCTACGGCGGGCGCGTCGAGCACCGCCCGGTCCTCAACGGCGCCGCCGGACGGGCCGTGCGGGTTCCCGACATCGACCGGGCGGTACGGCTGTCCCGCCGCGTCGGCCTGCTCGCGCTCGGCACCACGCTCGCCGCGCGCCTCCTCGTCAACGGACCGAAGGGACGCGGGAAGTGAACGGTGGTCTCCTCGTCGCCGGCACCACCTCCGACGCCGGCAAGAGCGTCGTGACCGCCGGGATCTGCCGGTGGCTGGTGCGCCAGGGCGTGAAGGTCGCGCCGTTCAAGGCGCAGAACATGTCCCTGAACTCCTTCGTCACCCGCGAGGGCGCCGAGATCGGGCGGGCCCAGGCCATGCAGGCCCAGGCGTGCCGGATCGAGCCGACCGCGCTGATGAACCCCGTCCTGCTCAAACCGGGCGGCGAGCAGAGCAGCCAGGTGGTGCTGCTGGGCAGGCCGGTGGGCGAGATGAGCGCGCGCGGCTACCACGGCGGGCGCCAGCAGCGGCTGCTGGGCACGGTGCTGGACTGCCTGACCGAGCTGCGGGGCCGGTACGACGCGGTGATCTGCGAGGGCGCGGGCAGCCCGGCGGAGATCAACCTGCGCCGGACCGACATCGTCAACATGGGGATCGCGCGGGGTGCCCGGCTGCCCGTGCTCGTCGTCGGCGACATCGACCGCGGCGGCGTCTTCGCCTCCTTCTTCGGCACCCTCGCCCTGCTTTCGCCCGAGGACCAGGACCTGGTCGCCGGGTTCCTGGTGAACAAGTTCCGCGGCGACGTCTCGCTGCTGGAGCCCGGGTTGGACATGCTCCGGGGCCTCACCGGGCGGCGGACGTACGGCGTGCTGCCGTACCGGCACGGGCTCGGGATCGACGAGGAGGACGGGCTGCGCGTCTCCCTGCGGGGCGCCGTGCGGGAGTCGACCGTCGCTCCCCCGCTCGGCGAGGACGTGCTGCGGGTCGCGGTGTGCGCGATCCCGCTGATGTCCAACTTCACGGACGTGGACGCGCTGGCCGCGGAGCCCGGTGTGGTGGTGCGGTTCGTGGACCGCCCGGAGGAGCTGGCCGACGCGGACCTGGTCGTCGTCCCCGGCACCCGGGGCACGGTCCGGGCGCTTCGGTGGCTGCGCGAACGGGGCCTCGCCGACGCGCTCGCCCGAAGGGCCGCCGAACACCGGTCCGTTCTCGGCATCTGCGGCGGCTTCCAGATCCTCGGCGAGCACATCGAGGACGACGTGGAGTCGCGGACCGGCGCGGTCCCCGGCCTCGGACTGCTGCCCGTGCGGGTGCGGTTCGCCCGCGAGAAGACCCTCTCCCGCCCGTCCGGGCGGGCCCTCGGCGAGCCGGTCGAGGGGTACGAGATCCACCACGGCGTCGCCCGGGTCACCGGCGGCGAAGCCTTCCTGGACGGCTGCCGGGTCGGCCAGACCTGGGGCACCCACTGGCACGGCTCGCTGGAGTCGGACGGCTTCCGCCGGGCCTTCCTGCGCGAGGTGGCCGCCGCCGCGGGCCGCCGCTTCACCCCCGCGCCCGACACGTCCTTCGCCGCGCTGCGCGAGGAGCAGCTCGACCGGCTCGGCGACCTGATCGAACAGCACGCGGACACCGACGCGCTGTGGCGGCTCATCGAGTCCGGCGCGCCGCGAGGACTGCCCTTCATCCCACCGGGAGCGCCCGCATGAGCACAGTGTTGTTGTTGTCGACCGCCGACACGGATCTGCTGGCGGCCCGTGCCTCCGGCGCCGGCTATCTGATCGGCAACCCCACCCGCGTCGACGTCACCGGGGAACTGCCGCGGCTGCTGGAGCGCGCGGACCTCGCCGTCGTACGGCTGCTCGGCGGAAAGCGCGCCTGGGAGGAAGGGCTGGCCGCGCTGAAGGCGTCCGGCGTGCCCGCGGTGCTGCTGGGCGGCGAGGCGGTGCCGGACGCGGAGCTGATGGCCGACTCCACCGTGCCCGCCGGCGTGGTGGCGGAGGCGCTGCGCTACCTGGTCGAGGGCGGCCCCGACAACCTGCGCGAGCTGTCCCGGTTCCTCTCCGACACCGTGCTGCTGACCGGTGAGGGCTTCGAGGAGCCGCGCCGGATGCCGGAGTACGGCGTCCACGGCGCGTACGGGATCCGAGCCGGCCGTCCGACCGTCGGCGTGCTCTTCTACCGGGCCCACGAACTCAGCGGCAACACCGCCTTCGTGGACACCCTGTGCGCGGCGATCGAGGCGCAGGGCGCCAACGCCCTCCCGGTGTACTGCGGTTCGCTGCGGGGCGCGGACGCCGGGCTGTACGAGCTGCTGGGCCGGGCCGACGCGCTGGTGGCCACCGTGCTCGCGGCGGGCGGCACGCACGCGTCGCAGGCGTCGGCGGGCGGCGACGAGGAAGCCTGGGACATCGGGGCGCTGGCCGACCTCGACATCCCCGTCCTGCAAGGGCTCTGCCTCACCTCCTCACGCGCGGCGTGGGACGAGTCGGACGCCGCCCTGTCCCCCATGGACGCCGCGATGCAGGTCGCGATCCCGGAGTTCGACGGCCGGCTGATCACCGTGCCGTTCTCCTTCAAGGAACAGGGCCCCGACGAGGTCCCGGTGTACGTCGCCGACCCCGAGCGGGCCGCGCGGGTGGCCGGGATCGCCGGGCGCCACGCGCGGCTGCGGCACAAGCCGAACGCCGAGAAGCGGGTCGCGCTGGTCTTCACCGCGTACCCGACCAAGCACTCCCGGGTCGGCAACGCGGTCGGCCTGGACACGCCCGCGTCGGCGGTCCGTGTGCTGGACGCGCTGCGGGACGCGGGGTACGCGCTCACCGCGTACCCCGACGGCGGCGACGAGTTGATCCACCGGCTCATCGAGGCGGGCGGCCACGACGTGGAGTGGCTGACCGAGGAGCAGCTGGCCGCCGCGCCCGCGCGGGTGCCGCTGGCCGACTACCGGGCCTGGTTCGAGAGGCTGGACCCGGGGCTGCGGGCCGCGATGACCGAGGCGTGGGGCGAACCGCCGGGCAACCTCTACGTGGACGGCGACGACATCGTGCTGGCGTCCCTCCGGTTCGGCAACGTGGTCGTGATGATCCAGCCGCCGCGCGGCTTCGGCGAGAACCCGATCGCGATCTACCACGACCCCGACATGCCGCCCTCCCACCACTACATGGCGGCCTACCGCTGGCTGGACCACAGCTTCGGCGCGGACGCGATCGTGCACATGGGCAAGCACGGCACGATGGAGTGGCTGCCGGGCAAGGGCCTCGGCCTGTCGCGCGGCTGCGCGCCGGACGCGGTGCTCGGCGAACTGCCGCTGATCTACCCGTTCATCGTCAACGACCCCGGCGAGGGCACCCAGGCGAAGCGACGCGGGCACGCCACGGTGGTGGACCACCTGGTGCCGCCGATGGCCCGCGCCGACACCTACGGCGACCTCGCCAAGCTGGAGCAGCTGCTGGACGAGTACGCGCTCGTCTCCGACCTCGACCCGGTCAAGGCCCCGGCCGTCCGCGCCCAGATCTGGACCCTGGTCAAGGCGGCCGAGCTCCACCACGACCTGCACGTGGACGAGCAGCCGGACGACGACGCCTTCGACGAGTTCGTCATGCACATCGACGGCTATCTGTGCGAGATCAAGGACGTCCAGATCCGCGACGGGCTGCACGTCCTGGGCGGCGGCCCGGTCGGCGAGCCCCGCGTCAACCTCGTCCTCGCCGTGCTGCGCGCCTCCCAGGTGTGGGGTGGCCGGGCGAACGCGCTGCCGGGGCTCAGGGCCTGCCTGGCGGCCCTTTTCGGGCTGGTGGAGAAGGAGTTGCTGGCCGAGCCGGGCGCGCCGGTGAAGGTTCCGGCGGAGCTGACGGACCTGGTGGACGGTCCGGCGCGGACGGCCGCCGACGCGATCGACCTGCTGGAGCAGCTGTGCCGCCGGGTCGCGGAGGGGATGGAGGAGCGGGGCTGGGAGCGCCCGGCCGTGCGCGGCGTCGTACGGGACGTGCTCGGCGGTGCCGAACCGGCGGACGCCGTGGCCGTGCTGGAGTTCGCCTGCGACGAGGTCGTACCGCGCCTCGCGCGGACGACGGACGAGATCGGGCACATCCTGCGGGCGCTGGACGGCGGTTACGTCCCCGCGGGGCCTTCCGGCTCCCCGACGCGCGGCCTGGTGAACGTCCTGCCGACCGGCCGCAACTTCTACTCCGTCGACCCCAAGGCGATCCCGTCCAGGCTGAGTTGGGAGGTCGGGCAGTCGCTCGCGGACTCGTTGGTGCAGCGCTACCTGGCCGACACCGGCGCGTACCCGAAGTCCGTCGGCCTGACGGTGTGGGGCACGTCCGCGATGCGCACCCAGGGCGACGACATCGCCGAGATCCTCGCCCTCCTCGGCTGCCGGCCGGTCTGGGACGACGCCTCGCGTCGGGTGACGGGCTTCGAGGTGGTCCCCCTGGACGAGCTGGGGCGGCCGCGCATCGACGTCACGGTCCGCATCTCCGGCTTCTTCCGGGACGCGTTCCCGCACGTGGTCGGGCTGATCGACGACGCGGTGCGCGCGGTGGCCGAGTTGGCGGAGCCGGCCGAGTCCAACTACGTGCGGGCGCACGTGCGGGAGGACAGCGCCCGGCACGGTGACCTGCGCCGGGCGACGGCCCGCATCTTCGGCTCCAAGCCGGGGGCGTACGGCGCGGGGCTGCTGCCGCTGATCGACGCGCGGAACTGGCGGAGCGACGCGGACCTCGCCGAGGTGTACGCCGTCTGGGGCGGTTACGCGTACGGCCGGGGCCTGGACGGGCGGGCGGCGCGCGGGGACATGGAGACGGCGTTCCGGCGGATCGCGGTGGCGGCGAAGAACGTCGACACTCGCGAGCACGACCTCGTCGACGCCGACGACTACTTCCAGTACCACGGCGGCATGGTCGCCATGGTGCGTCATCTGACAGGGGCCAACCCCGAGGCGTACGTGGGCGATTCGGCCGTGCCGGACCAGGTGAGGACCCGCACGCTCGGGGAGGAGACGCACCGCGTGTTCCGGGCACGGGTGGTCAACCCGCGCTGGATGGCGGCGATGCGCCGGCACGGCTACAAGGGTGCCTTCGAGATGGCGGCGACCGTGGACTACCTGTTCGGGTACGACGCCACGGCGGGCGTGGTCGACGACTGGATGTACGAGAAGTTGTCGGCCGAGTACGTCTTCGACCCGGAGAACCGGGACTTCATGAGGAAGTCCAACCCGTGGGCCCTGCGGGGCATCACCGAGCGGCTCCTGGAGGCGGCGGACCGGGGTCTGTGGGCCGAGCCGGACGCGGACACGCTGGAGCGGCTGCGCGCCACCTATCTGGAGCTGGAAGGCGACTTGGAGGGCGACGACCAGTGACCACCCCCTTTCCTTTCACGGCCGTTGTCGGCCAGGACGACCTGCGGCTCGCGCTGTTGCTGAACGCCGTGTCCCCGGCGGTCGGCGGAGTGCTGGTGCGCGGCGAGAAGGGCACCGCCAAGTCGACGGCGGTACGGGCCCTGTCGGCGCTGCTGCCGAAGGTGGCCGTGGTGCCCGGGTGCCGGTTCTCCTGCGACCCGGGGGCACCGGACCCGGCGTGCCCGGACGGTCCGCACGAGGCGGGGCCGGGGGGCGAACGGCCGGCGCGGATGGTCGAGCTGCCCGTCGGCGCCTCGGAGGACCGGCTGGTCGGCGCGCTGGACATCGAGCGGGCGCTCGCGGAGGGCGTGAAGGCGTTCGAGCCGGGCCTGCTGGCCGACGCGCACCGGGGCATCCTGTACGTGGACGAGGTCAACCTCTTGCACGACCACCTGGTCGACCTCCTGCTGGACGCCGCCGCGATGGGTGCCTCGTACGTGGAGCGCGAGGGCGTCTCCGTGCGGCACGCCTCGAAGTTCCTGCTCGTCGGGACCATGAACCCCGAGGAGGGCGAGCTGCGTCCACAGCTGCTGGACCGCTTCGGACTGACCGTGGAGGTCGCGGCCTCCCGGGAGCCGGAGCAGCGGGTGGAGGTCGTACGGCGGCGGCTCGCGTACGACGACGACCCCGGCGGGTTCGCCGCGCGGTGGGCCGGCGAGGAGGCCGCCGTACGGCACCGGATCGCGGCGGCACGGGAGTTGTTGCCGCGGGTGCGGCTGGGCGACGGGGCGCTGCGGCAGATCGCGGCGACCTGCGCGGCCTTCGAGGTGGACGGCATGCGCGCCGACATCGTGATGGCGCGTACGGCGGCGGCGCTGGCCGCGTGGGCCGGGCGGACGGACGTGCTCGCGGAGGACGTACGGCAGGCGGCGCTGCTCGCGCTGCCGCACCGCAGGCGGCGCAACCCCTTCGACGCGCCGGGCCTGGACGAGGACAAGCTTGACGAGACGCTGGAGCAGTTCGCCGGGGAGGACCGGGCGGACCGGGAGAACGGGGACGACGGCGACGGAGACGGCGACGACGATCCCGACGGCCCCGGCGGGGGCGGCCGGCCGGCGCCCGAGTCCGGTCCCGAGGGTGGCGGGGACACCGCCGCACGACCGGAGGCCGGTGCGGGCGGGGAGCCGCGGCCGACCGGCGGGGGCGAGCAGTCGGCCGTCCGCGCCGCCGAGCCGTTCCGGACCAGGGTGCTCAGCGTGCCCGGGGTCGGGGAGGGTGCCGCGGGACGGCGGTCGCGGGCGCGGACCGAGCACGGGCGGACCACCGGGGCGCGGCGGCCTGGAGGGGCGCTGACCAAGCTGCACCTGGCGGCGACCGTGCGGGCGGCGGCGCCGTACCAGCGGGCGCGGGGACGGTCCGGGCCCGGTCTGGTGATCCGCCGGGACGACCTGCGGCAGGCGAGCCGGGAGGGGCGCGAGGGGAACCTCGTGCTGTTCGTCGTGGACGCCTCGGGTTCGATGGCCGCGAGGCAGCGGATGGGCGCCGTGAAGGGGGCCGTGCTGTCGCTGCTGCTCGACGCCTACCAGCGGCGGGACAAGGTGGGTCTGGTGACCTTCCGGGGTTCCGGTGCGCAGGTGGCGCTGCCGCCCACGTCCTCGGTGGACGCGGCGGCGGTACGGCTGGAGTCGCTGCCGACGGGCGGTCGTACGCCGCTCGCGGCCGGGCTGCTCAAGGCGCACGAGGTGCTGCGGGTGGAGCGGCTGCGGGACCCGGCGCGGCGGGCGCTGATGGTCGTGGTCACCGACGGCCGGGCCACGGGCGGTCCCGAGCCGGTGGCGCTCGCGGGGCGGGCGGCGCGGCTGTTCGCGGCCGCGGGGATCGCCTCGGTGGTCGTGGACTGCGAGTCGGGTCCGGTGCGGCTCGGGCTCGCCGGGCGGCTCGCGGGTGAACTGGGCGGGACGCCGGTCACGTTGGACGAGCTGCGGGCGGACTCGATCGCCGGGCTGGTGCGGGATGTGCAGGGGACGTCGAGGAGGGCCGCGTAATGCCGCAGGGGCAGCCGAGTGTCGTACCGGACGATGGGCTGACGACCCGTCAGCGTCGCAATCGCCCGCTGGTCGTGGTGCACACGGGCATCGGCAAGGGGAAGTCGACCGCCGCGTTCGGGCTCGCGCTGCGGGCCTGGAACCAGGGGTGGCCCATCGGGGTGTTCCAGTTCGTCAAGTCGGCGAAGTGGAAGGTCGGCGAGGAGAACGCGCTGCGGGTGCTCGGCGCGTCCGGCGAGGGCGGGTCGGTCGCCTGGCACAAGATGGGCGAGGGCTGGTCCTGGGTGCAGCGGGACGCGCAGATGGACAACGAGGAGAAGGCGCGGGAGGGCTGGGAGCAGGTCAAACGGGATCTGGCGGCCCAGACGTACCGGCTGTACGTGCTCGACGAGTTCGCCTACCCGATGCACTGGGGGTGGGTGGACACCGACGAGGTGGTGGAGGTGCTGCGCAACCGGCCCGGCACCCAGCACGTGGTGATCACCGGGCGGAACGCGCCGGCCCGGCTCGTGGAGCTCGCGGACCTCGTGACCGACATGTCCAAGGTCAAGCACCCCATGGACGCGGGGCAGAAGGGCCAGAAGGGCATCGAGTGGTGAGGTCGTCGGTGCCCCGGCTGGTCATCGCCGCGCCGGCCTCCGGCAGCGGCAAGACCACGGTGGCCACGGGGCTGATGGCCGCGTTCGCCGCGCGGGGGCTCGCCGTGTCTCCGCACAAGGTGGGGCCGGACTACATCGATCCCGGGTACCACGCGCTCGCGACCGGTCGGACGGGGCGGAACCTGGACGCGTACCTGTGCGGGCCGGAGCTGATCGCTCCGCTGTTCCTGCACGGGGCGCGGGGGTGCGACATCGCCGTGGTCGAGGGGGTGATGGGGCTGTACGACGGTGCGGCCGGGGAGGGCGAGCTGGCGTCCACCGCGCACGTGGCCAAGCTGCTGCGGGCGCCGGTGGTGCTGGTGGTGGACGCGTCGTCGCAGTCGCGGTCGGTGGCGGCGCTGGTGCACGGGTTCGTGTCGTGGGACCCGGAGGTGCGGGTCGGGGGCGTGATCCTGAACAAGGTGGGGTCCGACCGGCACGAGGAGCTGTTGCGGGAGGCGTTGGACGCGGTGGGGGTGCCGGTTCTGGGGGTGCTGCGGCGGGCTCCGCTGGTGTCGACGCCTTCTCGGCACCTGGGGTTGGTGCCGGTCGCCGAGCGGCTGGGGGCCGCGGTGGCGTCCGTCGAGGAGATGGCGGCGTTGGTGTCCCGCGGCTGTGATCTGCCCGCGCTGGAGAGGCTGGCCGGTACCGCGGGCGCCCTCCCCGGGGGCTCCGTCCCCTGGACCCCCGGTCCGCCCGCCCACGACCGTCCGTCTCGGTCGGCCGGGAAGCTCAGGCCCAGGGTAGCCGTCGCCGGTGGCCCCGCCTTCACCTTCTCCTACGCCGAGCACGCCGAACTCCTCACCGCCGCCGGCGCCGAGGTCGTCACCTTCGACCCCCTGCGCGACGAGGAACTGCCCGAGCACACCGCCGGACTGGTCGTCGGCGGTGGGTTCCCCGAGGTGTACGGCGCCGAGCTGTCGGCCAACGAGCCGTTGCGCGAGGCCGTCGCCCGCCTCGCCGCGGCCGGAACTCCGATAGCCGCCGAATGCGCCGGACTGCTGTACCTCTGCCGGGAGCTGGACGGCCGGCCGATGTGCGGCGTGCTGGACGCCGGCGCGCGGATGGCGGAGCGGCTCACGCTCGGGTACCGGGACGCCGTGGCCGTCGGGGACAGCGTGCTGGCCGCCGCGGGGACGCGGATGCGGGGGCACGAGTTCCATCGCACCGTGGTGGAGCCGGGCGCGGGGGCCGTACCCGCCTGGGGGATCCGGGGCCGGGAGCGCCGGGTCGAGGGTTTCGTACAGCGGGGCGTGCACGCGAGTTATCTGCATACGCACTGGGCGTCCGAGCCCGGTGTCGCCCGTCGGTTCGTGGAGAGGTGCCGGACGTCATGAGCAGCAGGCTGATCGGGGTCGGGGTCGGGCCGGGCGATCCGGAGCTGGTGACCGTGAAGGGGGTCAACGCCCTGCGGGCGGCCGAGGTGGTCGTCGTACCCGTGATGGACACGGGCGAACGCGGGCGTGCCGAGGCGACCGTGGCGCACTACGTGCCCGGGGACCGGATCGTCCGGGTGGTGTTCGCGCTGAACGAGCGGACCGACCGGGCGCGCCGGGAGGCCGCCTGGGACGCGGCGGGCGCGCGGGTCGCGGAGCTGCTGGGGCGGCACGGGTCGGTGGCGTTCGCGACCATCGGGGACCCGAACGTGTACTCGACGTTCACGTACCTCGCGCAGACCGTCGCGGAACTGGTGCCCGGGGTCGTCGTGGAGACCGTGCCGGGGATCACCGCCATGCAGGATCTCGCGGCGCGTTCCGGTGCCGTGCTGACCGAGGGCACCGAGCCGCTGACGCTGGTGCCGGTGACGGCGGGCTCGGCGGTGCTGGAGGAGGCGCTGGCGGGTCCGGGGACGGTCGTGGCGTACAAGTTCGGGCGGCAGGCGGCCGAGGTCGCCGGGGCGCTCGCGCGGTCCGGGCGGCTGGAGGGCGCGGTGTGGGGGTCGGCGCTGGGCCTGCCGGAGGAGTCGGTGCGGCCGGCCGCCGAGCTGGACGGTTCGCCGCTGCCGTACCTGTCGACGCTGATCGCGCCCCCGCGGCGGGACCGCGGGCGGGGCGGGAAGCTGTGAGCCGCGCGTGGCCGCCGGCGCGGTCAGCCGGAGATGCCGACCACGAGCCAGATGAACGCCGCCCCGGCCACCGTGCACAGCAGGGTGGAGCGGGCCGGGTGCTCGTGATGGGCCTCGGGCAGGATCTCGGCGGCGGCGAGGTAGAGCAGGACGCCGCCGAAGAGGCCGAGATAGCCGCCGAGCACCGGTTCGGGGATGTGGAAGAAGACGGTCGACAGCGCGCCCACCAGGGGTGCGCAGGCGTCGGCGAGCAGCATCCCGAGGGCGCGGCGGCGGGCGTTGCCGTACAGGCTCGTGATGGTGAAGGTGTTGAAGCCGTCGGCGAAGTCGTGGGCGATCACGGCGAGCGCGACGGCCGTGCCCATGCCGCCGCCGACCTGGAAGGCCGCGCCGATCGCGACGCCGTCCATGGCGCTGTGGCCCACCATCGCGCCGGCCGCGGTGAGGCCGACCTCGGGCACCCGGTGGTGGTCGTGCTCGTCCCCGCCGTGGGCGGCCTGGCGCGCGGCCAGGGTGCGTTCCACGAGGTGGGCGAGGAGGAAGCCGGCCACGAAGAGCAGCAGGGCGGCGGGTACGCCGAAGATCTCGCGGTCGGCGGCACGCAGTGCCTCCGGCAGCAGGTCCAGGCCGACCACGCCCAGCATCAGACCGCCGGCGAGTCCCAGGACGAGATGCCGACGGTCGGTCACCCGCTGAGCCGTCCAGCCGCCGGCCAGCGTCATCAGGAACGCGCCGAGCGCGACGAAGACCGCCATAGGCACTTGCTATCCGATGAAGGCGCCTTCGCGCACATCGGGCACCTCGCATATCGCCTCGCATCCTGACATTTCACCCCGCAATTGCCGTGTGCTTTCCGTACGAGAGGACTTTCCCGATGGCCGACGCCGCCACCGACGCCACTGCCGACGCCCTTGCCGAGGGGGCCGCGGCCGACGGCACTCCTGTGGCCGTCCCCCCCGGCAAGGTGACCTTCGTCGGTGCGGGTCCCGGCGCCGCCGACCTGCTGACCTTCCGGGCCGCGCGGGCGATCGCGGCGGCGGACGTGGTGATCTGGGCCGCCAGCCTGGTTCAGGCGGAGGTCCTGGAGCACGCGCGCGCGGACGCGGAGGTGCTGGACTCGGCGGCCATGTCCCTGGAGGAGGTCGTCGCCGTCTACCGGCGGGCGCACTCTGAGGGCCTGGCGGTGGCGAGGATCCACTCCGGCGACCCGGCGCTGTGGGGCGGCACGCAGGAGCAGCTGGACCGGTGCGCGGAGATCGGCATCGCCACCGAGGTGGTGCCCGGGGTGTCGTCGTTCTCCGCCGTGGCGGCGCTCGCCCAGCGCGAGCTGACGATCCCCGAGGTCGCGCAGTCCGTGGTCCTCACCCGGCTCGGCGGCGGCAAGACGCCGATGCCGCCCGGGGAGGAGGTGCGCGAGTTCGCCCGGCACGGCACCACCATGGCGGTCTTCCTGTCGGCGGCGCGCAGCGGGCAGCTGGTGCGGGAGCTGCTGGAGGGCGGGTATCCGACGTCCACGCCGGTGATCGTCGCCTACCAGGCCACCTGGCCGGAGGAGCTGGTCGTGCGGTGCACGATCGGCACGCTGGAGGAGACGGTCAAGGAGCACAGGCTCTGGAAGCACACGCTGTTCCTGGTCGGCCCGGCGCTGGACGCGCGGGGCACCCGCTCACACCTCTACCACCCGGGCCACTTCCACGGTTTCCGCAAGGCCGACCCGGCCGCCCGGCGGGCGCTGCGCGAGCGAGGGGCGGGCGAGTGATCACCGTCGTCGGTACGGGGACGGGGGCGCCGCTCCCCGAGGACGTCGCGGCGGGTGCCGCGCTCGTCGTCGGCGGGCGGCGGCACCTGGACTCGGTACGGCTGCCCGCCGGGGCCGAGCGGATCGTGCTCGGCCCGCTGGCGCCCGCCCTGGACACCGTCGCCGAGTACGTCGCCGGGGAGCTGCCGGTGCTGGTGCTGGCCTCCGGGGACCCCGGATTCTTCGGGATCGTCCGCGCGCTCGCCGAACGCTTCGGCGCGGAGCGTCTCTCGGTGCGCCCCGGGGTCTCCTCGGTGGCCACCGCGTTCGCCCGGCTCGGGCTGCCCTGGGACGACGCGGTGGTGGTCAGCGCCCACGGCAGGGCCCTGCGCACCGCCGTGCACGTCTGCCGCGCCCACCCGAAGGTCGCCGTGCTCACGGGACCGGGCGCCGGCCCCGCCGAACTGGGCGCCGCGCTGACCGGCCGCGACCGGCTGCTCGTCGTGGCGACGGCGCTGGGCGACCCGGCACGGGAGCGGGTGGAGCGGGTGACCCCCGCGGAGGCGGCGTCCCGCGACTGGGGCACGACGGTGAGCGTGGTCCTGTGCCTGGCCACGGGCCCGGCGCCGACCGCTCCGGCGGTGCCGCCCGGCCGGGCACGGACGGTCGCCCCGACGCGGACAGCCGACCCCGCGCAGACCGCCGGCCCGGCACCGGCAGACACCCCGGCCCGGACGACGATCCCCGCCCGCACGACCGACCCGGCACCGACCGCCGACCCGGTACGAGCAGCCGGCCCACCGCGGACAGCCGACCCGGTGCGGACGGTCGAGCCGGCACCAACAACCGGCCCCGCGCAGACCGCCGGCCCGGCACCGGCAGACACCCCGGCCCGGACGACGATCCCCGCCCGCACGACCGACCCGGCACCGACCGCCGACCCGGTACGGACGGTCGGCCCGGCACAGCCAACCGACCCGGCGCGATCGGCCCACCCCGCGACCACCGACCCGGCACAGGCGAACCCGGCACAGCCAACCGACCCGGTACGAGCAGCCGGCCCGGCACCGACCGCCGACCCGGTACGAGCAGCCGGCCCGGCACGGGCGGTCGCCGCGCCGTCGGCGGCCGGCGACGGGCGGACGCCCGGTCAGGGTCAGGTGCCCGGCCCTGAGCAGACGTCCGGCCCGCGAGGGGGGACGGACCCGTTCCCGGCGGCCGACCGGACGCGGACTCCCGCACCGGGACGGGCGACCGCCCCGCAAGAGGCGATCCGCCCCCTCCCCGCGGCGGACCCGACGCGGACGCCGGTCCGGGCACCCCGTGCGCAGGGGGCCGTCGGCCCCCTCCGCACCCTCGCCGGGGCGGCGCCCGGCCCCACCCGGTGGGCCCTGGAGGAAGCCGCCTTCGCCCACCGGGACTCGATGATCACCAAGTTCGAGGTGCGGGCGCTCGCGCTGGCTCGGCTCGGGCCGCGGCTCGGGGACCTGGTGTGGGACGTGGGTGCCGGGTCCGGGTCGGTCGCGGTGGAGTGCGCGCGGCTCGGCGCGGCCGTCGTCGCGGTCGAGAAGGCCGCGGACGGGGTGGCGCTGATCGGGGAGAACGCCCGCGCCCACGGCGTCGAGGTGGACGTCGTGCACGGCACCGCGCCCGACGCGCTGGCCGGGCTCGCCGACGACCCGGACGCGGTGTTCGTCGGGGGCGGGGGGCGCGAACTGCCCGCCGTGATCCGGGCGTGCGCGCTGCGCGCGCGGCGGACCGTGGTCGTGGCCATGGCCGCCCTGGACCGGGTGCCCGCGGCCCGCGAGGCGCTGGCCGCCGCCGGGTTCCGCTGCGACGGCGTGCTGCTGCATTCCTCGCGGCTCGCCCCGCTGCCGGGCGACGTGACCCGGCTCGCGGCGACCAACCCTGTGTTTCTGCTCTGGGGCGTCAGAACCCCCGTTCCCACCGAAGGAGTTGACCAGTGATCGGCCTGATTTCCGCCACCGCGGCGGGGGCGGCGGCACGGGACCGGCTGGCCGCGGCCTGGCCGGACCGTACCCGGGTGTACGAGGGCCCGGTCGGGGAGGCGGTGCGGGCCGCGTTCGCCGAGTGCGAGCAGCTGGTGTGCTTCCTCGCGACGGGCGCGACGGTACGACTCCTCGCGCCGCTGCTCGCCGGCAAGACGGCCGACCCGGGCGTGGTCTGCGTGGACGAGGCCGGCCGGTTCGCGGTGTCGCTGCTCGGCGGACACGGCGGCGGCGCCAACGAACTCGCCCGGGACGTCGCCGGGTTGCTCGGCGCCGAGCCGGTCGTGACCACCGCCACGGACGCCGTCGGACTGGCCGGCCTGGACACCCTGGGTCTGCCCTGCGAGGGTGCCGTCGCCACCGTGTCCCGGGCCCTGCTGGACGGCGAACCGGTCGTGCTCGTCGCGGAGTCGGCGTGGCCGCTGCCGCCGCTGCCGGTCTCGCCGCAGGGGTCGTACACGATCCGGCTCACCGACCGGGACGTCCGGCCGGGCCCGCGGGACGTGCTGTTGCGGCCGCCGTCCCTCGTCGTCGGGGTCGGCGCGTCCAAGGGCGCGCCGGTGGACGAGGTGCTCGGTCTGATCGAGAGGACGCTGCGGGAGGCGGGTCTGTCCCCCCGTTCCGTCGCCGAACTCGCCACCGTGGACGCCAAGTCGGCCGAGCCCGGCATCCTGGGTGCCGCCGAGCGGCTGGGCGTGCCCGTGGTGACGTACTCCGCCGGGGAACTGGCGTCGGTCGAGGTGCCCAACCCCTCCGCCGCGCCCCTCGCCGCCGTCGGCACACCCTCGGTCGCCGAGGCCGCCGCACTGGTGCGGGGCGGTGAACTCCTCGTTCCCAAGCGGAAGTCGGACGCGTCCCCGGCGATGGCGACGTGTGCCGTGGTGCGCCGCCCGGGGCGCGGGCGGCTCGCGGTGGTCGGGCTCGGGCCCGGCGCCCGGGACCTGCTCACCCCGCGCGCGACGGCCGAGCTGCGCCGGGCCTCGGTGGTGGTCGGGCTCGACCAGTACGTGGACCAGATCCGCGATCTGCTGCGCCCCGGCACCCGGGTGCTGGAGTCCGGGCTCGGCGCCGAGGAGGAACGGGCCCGCACGGCCGTCGCGGAGGCCCGGCGCGGGCACGCGGTGGCGCTGATCGGCAGCGGGGACGCGGGCGTCTACGCCATGGCCTCGCCCGCGCTCGCCGAGGCGTCCGACGACATCGACGTGGTGGGGGTGCCCGGAGTGACGGCCGCGCTGGCCGCCGCCGCGATCCTGGGTGCGCCGCTGGGCCACGACCATGTCTCCATCAGCCTCTCCGACCTGCACACACCGTGGGAGGTCATCGAGCGGCGGGTGCGGGCGGCGGCCGAGGCGGACCTCGTGGTCACCTTCTACAACCCCCGCTCGCGGGGCCGCGACTGGCAGCTGCCCAAGGCGCTCGGCATCCTCGCCGGGCACCGGACGCCGACGACGCCCGTGGGCGTCGTACGCAACGCCTCGCGGCCGGACGGTTCGAGCCGGGTCACCACCCTCGCCGGGCTCGACCCGGCGACGGTCGACATGATGACGGTCGTCACCGTGGGCAACACCGCGACCCGCACGGTCGCCGGGCGCATGGTGACCCCGCGCGGCTACCGCTGGCAGGCCCCGGCGGCCGGCGGCTCCGCCACGGGCCGGGAGGAGGCCCGGTGAACCGGATCGTGCACCCCATCGAGCAGGAGTCCTTCCGGCGGCTGCGCGCCCGTCTGGACACCTCGCACTTCCCGCCGCTGACCCGCGCCGTGGTGGAGCGGGTGATCCACTCCGCCGCCGACCTGGAGTACGCGGACGACCTCGTCATGGCGGAGGCGGACCTGGTCCCGGCGCACGCCGCGCTGCACGCCGGGGCGCCGGTCGTGGTGGACGTGGAGATGGTCGCGGCCGGCATCACCCGGCGGCGGACCGTGTGCCGCCTGAGGGACGCCACGTCCGGCCCGGGACGCACCCGTTCGGCGCATGCGGTCCGGCTCGCCTACGAGGAGGTCGGGCCCGGCGCCCTGTGGGTGATCGGCTGTGCGCCGACCGCCCTGGAAGAGCTGCTGGCCCTGGACGCCGCCCCCGTGCTCGTCGTCGGCCTGCCCGTCGGCTTCGTCGGCGCGGCCGAGTCCAAGGCCGCGCTGCGCGCGAGCGGGCTGCCCGCCGTGAGCAACGTGTCCGAGAAGGGCGGCTCGGCGGTCGCCGCCGCCGCGCTCAACGCCCTGCTGTACCACCCGATCTCGTCCGAGGAGACCCTGTGACCACCCCGCCCGCCCTGCTGATCGCCGGCCACGGCACCCGTGACGACGCCGGAGCCGAGGCGTTCCGCGCCTTCGTGCGGGAGCTGGGCCGCCGCCGTCCCGACCTGCCCGTCGCGGGCGGCTTCATCGAGCTGTCCCCGCCGCCGCTCGGCGACGCCGTGGCCGAACTGGTGGAGCGGGGCGTGCGCCGGTTCGCCGCCGTCCCGCTGATGCTGGTGTCCGCCGGGCACGCCAAGGGCGACATCCCGGCCGCGCTGGCCCGCGAGAAGGAACGGCACCCGGGCATCTCCTACGCCTACGGCCGCCCGCTCGGCCCGCACCCGGCGCTGCTGAACGTGCTGGAACGGCGCCTCGACGAGGCGCTCGGCGGCCAGGACCGGTCCGAGGTGACCGTGCTGCTGGTCGGCCGCGGCTCCACGGACCCGGACGCCAACGCCGAGGTGTTCAAGGCGGCACGGCTGCTGTGGGAGGGCCGGGGGTACGCCGGTGTGGAGACGGCGTTCGTGTCGCTCGCGGCGCCGGACGTGCCGAGCGGCCTCGCCCGGTGCGCGGCGCTGGGGGCGCGGCGGATCGTCGTGCTCCCCTACTTCCTGTTCACCGGCGTCCTGCCGGACCGGGTGCGGCGGCAGACCGAGGAGTGGGCGGCCGCGCACCCGGACCTGGAGGTGCGCTCGGCGGACGTCATCGGCCCGGAGCCGGAGTTGCTGGACCTGGTCCTCGAACGGTACGCGGAGGCCGTCGAGGGCGACCTGCGGATGAACTGCGACTCGTGCGTGTACCGGATCGCGCTGCCGGGCTTCGAGGACAAGGTGGGGCTGCCGCAGCAGCCGCACTTCCACCCGGACGACGACGGTCACGGGCACCACCACCACGGCGGGCACGCCCACGACCATGCGCACTGAACTCTCCGCCGGGCCCGACCTGCGGCACCACGGAGACGCCGAGGTGCGGGACGACGGCGCGGCGCTGGTCGACCTCGCCGTCAACGTGCGGTCGGACACGCCCCCGCGGTGGCTGCGCGCCCGCATCGCCGAGTCCCTGACGTCCCTCGCGGCCTACCCGGACGGGCGGGCCGCCCGGGAGGCGGTGGCGCGGCGCCACGGGCTGCCGGCCGCGCGGGTGCTGCTGACGGCGGGGGCGGCGGAGGCGTTCGTGCTGCTCGCCCGCGCGCTCGACGTCCGCCGACCGGTCGTCGTGCACCCGCAGTTCACCGAGCCGGAGGCGGCGCTGCGCGATGCCGGGCACACGGTGGAGCGGGTGCTGCTGCGGCCGCGGGACGGTTTCCGGCTGGATGCGGCGCTGGTGCCGGAGGAGGCCGATCTGGTGGTGATCGGCAATCCCACGAACCCGACGTCGGTCCTGCACCCGGCCGAGGAGATCGCCCGGCTGGCCCGCCCCGGACGGGTGCTGGTGGTCGACGAGGCGTTCATGGACGCGACGCCGGGTGAGCGGGAGGCGCTGGCCGGGCGGACGGACGTGCCCGGTCTCGTGGTGCTGCGCAGCTTGACCAAGACCTGGGGACTGGCGGGTCTGCGCATCGGCTATGTGCTGGCCGAGCCCGGGATCATCGAGGAGCTGGCGCGGGCCCAGCCGCTGTGGCCGGTGTCCACGCCCGCGCTGACCGCGGCCGAGGCGTGCGTGTCCCCGCGCGCCCTGGCCGAGGCGGAACGCGCGGCGCACCGCATCGCCGGGGACCGGGCCCATCTGATCGCGGGCCTGTCCGCGCTGGCGTCGCGCGGGGTGCGGGTGGTGGAGCCGGCCGAGGGGCCCTTCGTGCTGGTCGGCGTCCCGGAGGCGGCCACCGTACGACGGCGGTTGCGCGACCTCGGCTACGCCGTGCGCCGCGGGGACACGTTCCCCGGGCTCGGCGGCGACTGGATACGGCTCGCCGTCCGCGATCGAACCACGACGACCGGTTTCCTGGCCGCGCTGTCCACCGTGCTGGACTGACGGGACGTCAGGACGCCGCTCGGGGCGCGGACCTCGGACGGGCGAGCCGGTCGGTCGCCCCGGCCGCCCCCCGGTCGCCGTCGGCCGAGCGGGGGCGGACGGCCACGCCGCGGGGCGGGAGACGGCGCCGCGTCCGGGACGACAGCACCCCGCCGACGCGGGCCGCCCGGCCCCGCCCCTCCCCCGCCGTCAGCTCCTGCGGCGGCGCGCCACCATCACCGCGCCCCCGCCCACCGCCAGCAGCGCCACCGCGCCGCCCGCGATGTACGGCGTCGCCGGGTTGCCTCCCGTCTCCGCGAGGTCGGCGTTGGAGGCGCCGCCCTGCGGCTTCACGTCGGAGGCCGGGGCGTCCTTGGAGGTGGTGCCGGACCCGGGGTTCGCGCCGGACGCCGGGTCGTGGCTCTGGACCGGGTGGCCGGCGGGCGGGGCCATCGGGGACTCGCACGTGGCCTTGGCCAGCGTGACCGTGCCCTCGACGTCCGCGACGTTGAGCTTCAGGGGGTTGACGGAGACCTTGAGCTGGAGCGCGGTCGCGGCGGCCGTGCGGGACGTGGTGCCGTGCCGGGCCAGGTCGAGGCGGACCTCGCCGACGCCGGGCACCTTGACCTCGGTCGGGCCGCCGGCCGTGACCGTGACACGACGGCCGAGCACGGTGACCGTGCCGAGGATCTTCGCGTCGGCGCTCGGCGCCTTGCCGACCTCGCAGGTGGCCCGCGCGGTGACGGTGTCGACCTCGATCAGGGACAGCAGGGGCAGGCCGGGGACGTGCAGCCTGGCGTGGACGAGGCGGACGGAGCCCTCCGCGCGCCGGTCGGTGACGGTGGCCCGGGACTGGGCCACGTCGGCGTCGAGGACCGTGAACGGGTTGCCGTTCGCCACCCCGTCGAGGCGGGCGGACAGGGCGGTCCGGTCGGCGCTCTGCGGTGCCCTGACCTCGTTGAGGGAGACGGCGAGCGGGATGTCGACGGACTTGTCGAGCAGGGACACGTCGAGCCCGGTGCGCAGGACGGCCGCGGTGGCGCGGCCGGGGTTCTCGGTCGCGTGCGCGGTGCCCGCGCCCAGGACGGCGGGCGCGGTGGCCAGGGCGGTGACGGTCGCCGCGGCGGCGAGACGGCGCACGGGCAGGCGGAAGTTGGTGCTGTTCAAGGCGGTGGGACCCCCCACTTGGAACTGCTTGGGACCCGTCAACCTTGTCGTCAGTGTGGGGGAACGGTCAGCAAACCAGGGTCACTTCACTCAAACGTGGAAATCCCGCACACTTCTTCGAATCATCGTGCACATGTGTTCCCTCGCGCGCCGCAGGCATCGCTCTTCGCCCGCCCCTGCCCGCCCCTGCCCGTCCCCGCCCGTCCCCGCTCTTTCCCCGCTCGTCCCTACTCGACGATCTCCCCGTTCAGCACCACCCGGCGCGGCGCCGCCAGTACCCCCACGTCCGCCCGGGGATCACCGTCGTACACCACGAGGTCGGCCGGTGCCCCCTCCTCCAGGCCGGGGCGGCCGAGCCACGCGCGCGCGGACCAGCTCGTCGCCGCGAGGGCCTCGATCGGCGGGATGCCCGCCGCGACCAGTTCGGCGACCTCGGCCGCGACCAGTCCGTGCGGCAGCGAGCCGCCGGCGTCGGTGCCGACGAACACCGGGATGCCGGCGTCGTAGGCGGAGCGCACGGTGTCGTAGCGCCGCTCGTGCAGCCGGCGCATATGGGCCGACCAGCGCGGGAACTTGGCGTCGCCGCCGGCCGCGAGCTGCGGGAAGGTGGCGGTGTTGACGAGGGTCGGGACGATGGCGACGCCCCGCTCGGCGAACAGCGGGAGCAGGTCCTCGGTGAGGCCGGTGGCGTGCTCGACGCAGTCGATGCCCGCCTCGACCAGGTCGCGCAGGGAGTCCTCGGCGAAGCAGTGCGCGGTGACCCGGGCGCCGAGCCGGTGGGCCTCGGCGATCGCGGCCTCGACGGCCTCGCGGGGCCAGCAGGGCGAGAGGTCGCCGAGGCCGCGGTCGATCCAGTCACCGACCAGCTTGACCCAGCCGTCGCCGCGCCGGGCCTCCTGGGCGACGTAGGCGACGAGGTCGTCCGGTTCGATCTCCCAGGCGTAGTTGCGGATGTAGCGGCGGGTGCGGGCGATGTGCCGGCCGGCCCGGATGATCTTCGGCAGGTCGGCGCGGTCGTCGGTCCAACGGGTGTCCGAGGGCGAGCCCGCGTCCCGGATCAGCAGGGTGCCCGCGTCCCGGTCGGTGAGCGCCTGCTTCTCGGCGGTGTCCGCGTCGACCGGGCCGTGCGCGTCGAGTCCCACATGGCAATGGGCGTCCACCAGTCCGGGCAGCGCCCACCCCTGGACGGTCCGGACGTCCCGGGCCCCGGCGGGGCGGTCGTACGACACCCGGCCGCCGACCACCCACAGCTCGTCGCGTACGTCCTGCGGTCCGACGAGGACCCTGCCCTTCACATGCAGCACCGGCTGATCGCTCATACCGGAACCTTAGAGGGCTACGCCCGGTCGGTACCCGGCCGGTCGGCGATCCCCTCCTCCACCTCGGCCATCGCCGGGTCGAGGAGGCGGGAGAGGAAGTGGCGGGTGCGCGCGTGCCGCGGGGCTCCGATGACCTGCTCGGGGCGGCCGTCCTCCACGATCACACCGCCGTCCATGAAGACGACCCGGTCGGCGACCTCGCGGGCGAAGGTCATCTCGTGGGTGACGACCATCATCGTCATGCCCTCCCGCGCGAGTCCCCGCATCACCGCGAGGACGTCGCCGACCAGCTCGGGGTCGAGGGCGGAGGTCGGCTCGTCGAAGAGCATCACCTCGGGGCCCATGGCGAGCGCGCGGGCGATGGCGACGCGTTGCTGCTGGCCGCCGGAGAGGGCGGACGGAAAGGCGTCCGCCTTCTCGGCGAGGCCGACGCGGGCCAGGTTCTCGGCCGCGACGCGGGCCGCCTGTGCCTTGTCGCGCCCGAGGACCCGGCGCTGGGGCAGGGTGAGGTTCTCGGTCACGCTGAGGTGCGGGAAGAGGTTGAACTGCTGGAAGACCATGCCGATGCGGCGCCGGGCGGCGTCGATGTCGACGTCCGGATCGGTGATCTCGGTGCCGCCGACGAAGACCCGGCCCTCGGTCGGTTCCTCCAGCAGGTTCACGCAGCGCAGCAGCGTGGACTTGCCGGAGCCGGACGGGCCGATGACGCAGACGACCTCGCCCTGGCCGATCTCCAGGTCGATGCCGCGCAGGACCTGGTTGTCGCCGAAGGACTTGCGCAGGCCCTGGACGCGGATCTCGGGGGTGGTCACCTGATCTCCTTGAGGGCCTTGGTTTCCATGCGGCGCACGACGAGGCTCAGCGGGACCGTGATCAGCAGATAGCACAGGCCCGCGACCAGGATCGGCGTGGAGTTGGCGGTCTGGCTGGCCAGGTCGTTGCCGAACTTGGACAGTTCGCGCTGCTCCAGGGTGACCCCGAGGAACAGCACCAGCGAGGAGTCCTTGAAGAGCAGGACGAGTTCGTTGGTCAGCGGCGGCAGGATGATGCGGAAGGCCTGCGGCAGGATGATCGAGACCATGGCCCGCGCGGGCGAGAAGCCGAGCGAGCGGGCCGCCTCCGTCTGCCCCTTGGGCACGGCCTGGATGCCCGCGCGGATGGTCTCCGCCATGTAGGCGGCGGAGACCAGGCCGAGCGCGACGGCGACCTTGCCGTAGGTGCCGCCCGGGTACTGGACCTCCGGGAAGGCCAGGGGCACGCCGACGCCGACGAAGATGAAGATCAGCAGCGCGGGCAGGCCGCGGAAGATCTCGATGTAGATGCCGGCGAGCCAGCGGTAGGGGCCCACGGAGGACAGCCGCATCAGCGCGATGACCATGCCGAGGGCCAGGCCGACGACGAATCCGGACAGCGTGTACAGCACGGTGTTCTTCAGGGCGACCGTGATGAGGTCCGGGAACAGCTGCCGGGCGATGCCGGGCTGCGCGAACTGGTTCTGCAGCCGCCCCCAGTCCGCGGTGAGCGCGAAGGCGATCACCGCGGCGGCGAGGACGGCGTACTGGGCGCCGCGCGAGAGCCTTCGCCTCCGCGTGCGCGTCAAACCCGTGCGTTTCGGCTGGACGCCGGTGTCCGTGTCGGCCATGGGCTCAGGAGCCGGCCGGGGAGGCGACGGAGGAGTCGTACGGGCCGATCCACTTCTCGTAGATCTTCTTGTAGGTGCCGTCGGCCTTGGCGTCCTCGATGGCCTTGTCGATGGCGTTCAGCAGGGGCTTGTTGCCCTTCTTGACCGTGAAGCCGTACTGCTCGCCGGTCTTCAGGTTGTCGACGACCTCGAACCTGTCCGCGTTGGCCTTGTCCTTGAGCCAGCCCTGGACCACCGGGTAGTCGATGACGACGGCCTGGACCTGGCCGGTGCGCAGGCCGTTGAGGACCGCGTCGGAGGAGGCGAAGGAGACCGGGTCGAGACCCTTCTTCTTGGCGAAGTCCTCGCCGGTGGTCTGCGCCTGGGCGCCGACCTTCCTGCCCTCGGCGTCGGCGAGCGAGCCGATCCCGCTCTTCTTGTCGACCAGCACGGCCTGGGTGGCCTCGAAGTACGGGTCGGAGAAGTCGACGTTCTTCGCGCGCTCGGCGGTGATCGTCATACCGGCGGCGGCGAGGTCGCACTGGCCGGAGTTCAGGAAGGCACCCGTCTTGAAGTTCTCGAACGGCGTGTCCACGATCTGCTGCTTGACGCCGAGGTCCTTGGCGACGAGGTCGATCAGGGAGACGTCGAAACCCTGCACCTTGCCGTCGACCACCGACTGGAACGGCGGGTAGGGCAGGTGGGTGCAGGTGGTGAGCTGCCCGGCCTTGGCCAGGTGCACGCCGCCCGCCGTGGTCGCGCCGCTCCCCGAGCCGCCGGAGGAGCAGCCCGCCACGACGAGCACGAGACCGGCGGTCGCGGTGGTGGCAGCCAGAAGACGGGTCCGGCGTCCGAGGAGGGTTTTCATGGGGAGGACTCCTGTGGGGGGAACGATAGGTTCCGATTATAAGGAAATGTTTGGGTCTCTCAAATCAATCCCATGGGCATGAGGCCCCTGGACCTAAGATCGGGGGGAGTGCACCCCCGTGAACCCTGCGAAGAAGAGAGAACACCGCCGTGACGCACCCCTTCCTCGACCTGCCCCCGCTGACCGCGCGGCGCTTCGCCGCGATCGAGGACCGGGTGGCCCGGCTGCTGGACACCCGGCAGGACGTGCTGATCACCCAGGGCGAGGCGCTGCTGCCGCTGGAGGGCGCGATCCGGGCGGCCGCCGGTCCGGGCACGGTGGCGCTGAACGTGATCACCGGTCCGTACGGGCAGACCTTCGGCAACTGGCTGCGCGACGCCGGCGCGACGGTGTACGACATCTCGGTCCCCTTCCACACGGCGGTGCGCGCGGAGCAGATCCGCGCGGCGTTCGCCGAGCACCCGGAGATCGACTTCGTCTCCCTGGTGCACGCGGAGGCCGCGACCGGCAACACCAACCCGGTCGCGGAGATCGGTGAGGCGGTACGGGAACAGGGCGCGCTGTTCTATCTGGACGCCGTCGCCTCGGTGGGCGCGGAGCCGGTGCTGCCGGACGCCTGGGGCGTGGACCTGTGCGTGATCGGCGCGCAGAAGGCGATGGGCGGCCCGGCGGGCGTCTCGGCGATCTCGGTGAGCGAGCGCGCGTGGGCCCGGATGGCGGCGAACCCGAACGCGCCGCGCCGCTCCTACCTCTCCCTGCTGGACTGGAAGGAGCGCTGGCTGGACGCCGGCCGCGCGGCGCTGCCGCACGCCCCGGCCCAGCTGGAGATGCTGGCGCTGGACGCCTGCCTGGAGCGGATAGAGGCGTCCGGTC
The DNA here is from genome assembly GCF_030269125.1 of Streptomyces hygroscopicus subsp. hygroscopicus. GTDB lineage: Bacteria > Actinomycetota > Actinomycetes > Streptomycetales > Streptomycetaceae > Streptomyces > Streptomyces hygroscopicus_C. Next base: position 79,229 of record NZ_BSSM01000002.1, read on the forward strand.
TGGACACGGTGACGGACCGCCACCGGCGTGCGGCGCTGGCCACCCGGGCGGGCGCGCTGGCGCTGGGCGGCGGCCTGGAGCCGTACGTCCACGAGGCATCGGACGCGGCACCGGTGGCGACGACCCTGCGGGTGCCGCCGTCGCTCGCCGCCTCCGACCTGGTCGCCGCCGCGCTGGCCGCCGACCCCGCCCTCCCGCTGGCCGCGGGCGGCGGCGCCCTGGCCAAGGAGATGGTCCGCGTCAACCATTACGGCGCCGACGCCACCGAGGCCGCGGTCCGGTCCTCCCTGGAGGCACTGGGCGCGGTCCTCGCGGAGCGCGGCGCGACGGTGGACCCGGCGGCCGCGCGGCAGGCCGTGGCCCTGGCCTGGCGGTAGCCGCCACCGGTCCGCGACGAGCACGGCGGCCCGCGCCGGACGGTGCGGGCCGTTGTCACACCCGGCTGCCATGCTGCCCCCATGACCACGGAACACACCCCGCAGCGACAGACCCTCCCCGACGGCCGTCCCGTTCCCCTGCCGACCGGCGCCGAGCGCCCCATGCTGGAGAGCTGGCTGGACTTCCACCGGGCCACGCTGGAGCTGAAGTGCCGCGGCCTGGACGACGGGCAGGCGCGGGCCGCCTCGGCGCGGCCGTCGGAGCTGACCCTGCTGGGACTGGTGCAGCATCTCGCGGAGGTCGAGCGGACGTGGTTCCAGCGGGTACTGGGCGGCCTGGACCTGCCGCCGGTGTTCGACGAGGAGTTGGGCTACGCCCTGGACCCCGTGCGCGGACTCGACGAGGCGATGACCGCCTGGCAGCACGAGATCGCGCGCGGACGCGAGTTGTGCGCCGGGCGGTCGCTGGAGTCCACCGGGCGGATCGTCGACGGACCGATGGCCGGGACGGAGGTCAGCGTGCGCTGGGTGCTGATCCATCTCATCGAGGAGTACGCGCGCCACAACGGGCACGCCGACATTCTTCGCGAACGAATCGACGGTGTCACCGGAGCCTGAATTCAATTTAGTTTCACAATTTCCGCCAATTTCCCGGACGGCAGCTTCCCATAGTCTTCTGCCCGCTTTTCTCGCGACTAAACGGGGCAGTTTTCCGGGAGATTTCTGACGGTTTCATACGTGTGACACACTCCACAAGCCGGGCAATTTGTCATGGTTTGCTGCGGGTCATTTCCGGCATATCGCGCCCCGTCCATCGCCACATCGGACCCGCGGTCGTGCATTTCTTAATTCGCCTCGCTAAATTCGTGCCGCATGACTGCCGCACCCGCAGACCTGCTCATCGACCAACCGGCGACGGCGGACGGCGCCACGCTCTGGCGCCTCGCCAAGGACTCGAAAACCCTCGATCTCAACTCGTCCTACAGCTATCTGCTGTGGTGCCGGGACTTCGCCGGCACCTCGGCGGTGGCACGTGGTGCGGACGGCACGCCCGTCGGTTTCGTCACCGGGTACGTGCGGCCCGACCGCCCGAGCACCCTGCTCGTCTGGCAGGTCGCCGTGGACGACGCCCACCGCGGCCGGGGCATCGCCGCCGCCCTGCTGGACGGGCTGGCCCGGCGCCTCGCCGCCGAGCGCGGAGTCACCGACATGGAGACCACGATCACGCCCGGCAACACCGCCTCCGAGCGGCTGTTCACCTCGTTCGCGCGGCGGCACGGCGCGCACCTCACCCGGGAGGTGCTGTTTTCCGCCGAGCTGTTCCCGGACGGCCCGCACGACTCCGAAGTCCTCTACCGCATCGGCCCGTTGACCGATTCCCCCGCCCACTGAGGAGCGAATCACCGTGACCATCACCCAGCCCGACCTCAGCGTCTTCGAGACCCTCGAGTCCGAGGTGCGCAGCTACTGCCGCGGCTGGCCCACCGTGTTCGACCGCGCGCAGGGCAGCCGGATGTACGACGAGGACGGCCACGCGTACCTCGACTTCTTCGCCGGCGCCGGATCACTCAACTACGGCCACAACAATCCGGTACTCAAACGGGCGCTGATCGACTACCTGTCCCGGGACGGGGTCACCCACGGCCTGGACATGTCGACCACGGCCAAGCGCTCGTTCCTGGGCACCTTCCAGAACCTGGTGCTGCGCCCCCGCGACCTGCCGTACAAGGTCATGTTCCCGGGCCCGACCGGCACGAACGCCGTCGAGTCGGCGCTCAAGCTGGCCCGGAAGGTGAAGGGCCGCGAGGCCATCGTGTCGTTCACCAACGCCTTCCACGGGATGTCCCTGGGCTCGCTCGCGGTGACCGGCAACGCCTTCAAGCGGGCCGGCGCCGGCATCCCGCTGGTGCACGGCACCCCGATGCCGTTCGACAACTACTTCGAGGGCACCGTCCCGGACTTCCTGTGGTTCGAGCGGCTCCTGGAGGACCAGGGCTCCGGTCTGAACAAGCCCGCCGCGGTGATCGTGGAGACCGTGCAGGGCGAGGGCGGCATCAACGTGGCCCGGCCCGAATGGCTGCGCGCGCTCAAGGAACTGTGCGAGCGGCAGGACATGCTGCTGATCGTCGACGACATCCAGATGGGCTGCGGCCGTACCGGCGCCTTCTTCTCCTTCGAGGAGTCCGGGATCACCCCGGACATCGTCACAGTGTCGAAGTCGATCAGCGGCTACGGCCTGCCGATGTCGCTGTGCCTGTTCCGGCCCGAGCTGGACGTCTGGGAGCCGGGCGAGCACAACGGCACCTTCCGCGGCAACAACCCCGCGTTCGTCACCGCCACCGCGGCCCTGGAGACCTACTGGACCGACGGCTCGGCCATGGAGAAGCAGACGCGCGCCCGCGGCGAGCAGGTCGAGCAGGCACTGATCTCCATCACGGAGGAGAACCTCGCCGATGTGAAGGAGTACCGCGGGCGCGGGCTGGTGTGGGGCGTGGAGTTCCACGACAAGGACCGGGCCTCGCGCATCGCGCGGCGGGCCTTCGAGCTGGGGCTGCTCATCGAGACGTCCGGCCCGGAGAGCGAGGTCGTCAAGCTGCTGCCCGCCCTGACCATCACCCCGGACGAACTGGACGAGGGCCTCAGCGTCCTCGCCCGCGCCGTCCGGGAAACCGTCTGAACCGCGACGTCCGGCCACAGCGTCCGACCGGGACACCCGGACCAGGACGCCTGAACCAGAACGTCTGACCAGGAGGAAGCACCACCGTGATCGTCCGATCGTTCAAGGACATCGAAGGCACCGACCGGCACATCAAGGCGAAGTCGGGCACCTGGGAGAGCAAGCGGATCGTCCTGGCCAAGGAGCGGGTCGGCTTCTCCGTGCACGAGACCATCCTGTACGCGGGCACCGAGACGGCGATGTGGTACGCCAACCACGTCGAGGCCGTCGTGTGCACCCGGGGCGAGGCCGAGCTGACCGACCGCGAGACCGGGAAGGCGTACACCATCACGCCCGGCACCATGTACCTCCTGGACGGGCACGAGCGGCACACGCTGCGCGTCAAGGAGGACTTCCACTGCATCTGCGTGTTCAACCCGCCGGTCACCGGACGGGAGGACCACGACGAGAACGGCGTCTACCCGCTGCTCACCGAGCCCGAGCCCGAGGAGGTGTGAGAAACCATGACCACCGCCACCGTGAAGGACCTCTACCCGACCCGTGGCGCCACCGAGGTGACCGTCCCGCGCCAGGACCCGGTCGTCTGGGGCTCCCCCCGCACGCCCGGCCCGATCGCGGCGGCCGACCTCCAGGCCTACGAGCGTGACGGCTTCCTCGCCGTCGACCGGCTCATCGGTCCCGCCGAGGTCGAGATCTACCGGCAGGAGCTGGACCGGCTGGTCACCGACCCGGCGATCCGCTTCGACGAGCGCTCCGTCGTGGAGCCGTCGTCCCAGGAGATCCGCTCGGTCTTCGAGGTGCACCGGATCAGCGAGGTGTTCGCGGGCCTGGTGCGCGACGAGCGCGTGGTCGGCCGGGCCCGCCAGATCCTCGGCTCGGACGTGTACGTCCACCAGTCGCGGATCAACGTCAAGCCGGGGTTCGGCGCGAGCGGCTTCTACTGGCACTCGGACTTCGAGACCTGGCACGCCGAGGACGGTCTGCCGAACATGCGCACGGTGTCGGTCTCGATCGCGCTGACCGAGAACCACGACACCAACGGCGGTCTCATGATCATGCCGGGGTCGCACAAGACGTTCCTGGGCTGCGCCGGCGCGACGCCCAGGGACAACTACAAGAAGTCGCTCCAGATGCAGGACGCGGGCACCCCGTCCGACGAGGCGCTGACCGAGCTGGCGGGCGAGTACGGCATCAGGCTGTTCACCGGCGAGCCGGGCTCGGCCACCTGGTTCGACTGCAACTGCATGCACGGCTCCGGCGACAACATCACGCCGTTCCCGCGCAGCAATGTGTTCATCGTGTTCAACAGCGTCGAGAACGCCGCGGTGGAACCCTTCGCCGCGCCGGTGCGCCGGCCGGAGTTCATCGGCGCGCGGGACTTCACTCCGGTGCGCTGAGCGCCATGACCGGGTGAGCCGAGCACCACCCCGACCACCGGGCCGGGGCCTCCACGTGTGGGACGGGAGGCCCCGGCCCGGTCATGTCCGGGTGCGCTCAGCCGGACAGCGCGTCGAGCAGCCGGTCCACGTCCGCGGCCGTGTTGTAGAGGTGGAAGGAGGCGCGCAGATTGCCCGCGCGGTCGGAGACCTCGATACCGGCGCGGCTCAACTCCGCCTGTTTCCCGCCGAGTCCGGGCACGGAGACGATCGCCGAACCGGGCGCGGGCAGCGGCTCGTGACCGAGCCGGGCGAGCCCCTGCGTGAAGCGGTCGGCGAGGGCCAGGTCGTGCTCGTGCACGGCGGCCACGCCCAGTTCCTCGATCAGCGTGAGCGAGCGGTACACCCCGCTGTAGGTGAACAGTCCGGGGCTGACGTCGAACCGGCGTGCGGAGTGGGCGAGTTCGGCGACCGGGCCGTAGCAGCTGGCCCAGGGATGCTCGGCCGCGACCCAGCCCGCGAGCAGCGGGGTCAGCTCGCCGAGGTCCTCGGGGACCACGAGGAAGGCGGCGCCGTGCGGGCCGAGCAGCCACTTGAAGGTGGTGGAGACGGTGTAGTCGTAGCCGTCCGCGTCGATGGGCAGCCAGCCGGCGGCCTGCGAGAAGTCGACGTAGGTGCGCGCGCCGTGGGTGCGGGCGGCCTCGCGCAGGGCGGGAAGGTCGGCGACCCGGCCGTCGGCGGACTGCGCGGCGCTGACCGCGACCAGCGCGGTGCCGGGGCGCACGGACTCGGCGAGCCGTTCCAGCGGTACGGCGCGCACCTTGAGGTCGCCGCGGACGTGGAAGGGGTTCACCACGGAGGTGAAGTCGTCTTCGGCGGTGAGGACTTCGGCGCCCGCGGGCAGGGCGGCCGCGATCAGCCCGGTCTGGGCGGCGACGGAGGGACCCGCCGCCACCCGGCCGGCCGGGACACCCGCGAGGCGGGCGAAGGCGGCGCGGGCGTGTTCGACGTCCTCGAACAGCGGGTCCAGCGGGCGTCCCTCGGCCCGGATCGCCATCGCCTCCTGGAGGGCGGTGAGGGTGCGGGCCGGGAGCAGGCCGCTGGTCGCGGTGTTCAGGTAGGTGTTCTTCGGGCGGAACTCGGCGCGGACGAGGCTCTCGAAGGTCTCCATGAGCCCACTGTGCGGGCCGGGGAGGACCGCGTCCATTGCGCGTTTCCGGGGGAACGGCCCAAGGGATTCTTATACGACGCCGCCGACCTGGGCCTTCTTCCTGCGGCCACGGGCCCGTGAGTTCCGCCCCACGGCTTCCGGCCCTGGACCCCGCCCTACGCCTCCGGCCCCGAGAACCCCGCCCCACGCCTCCGGCCCCGCGGGCCCCGCCCACGCCTCCGACCCGGAAATTCCGCCCTACGGCTCCGAGGCCAGACCCCGCAGCCCCGACCCCCGACCAACACACAGCCCCGGCCCACGCCTCCGGCCCCGCAAACCCCGGCCCACGCCTCCGGCCCCGCAGGTCCCGCCCACGCCTCCGACCCGGAAATTCCGCCCTACGGCTCCGAGGCCAGACCCCGCAGCCCCGACCCCCGACCAACACCACAGCCCCGACCCCGGGCCAAGTCCCCGATCCCGATCCGCAGGGGCCTCCAGACCTGGGCCCCGCCCCACGCCTCCAGACCTGGGCCCCGCCCCACGCCTCCGGCCCCGCGGGTCCCGCCCTACGGCCTCCGGCCCCGGGGTCCCTTCCGGGGGCCCGTTCCGGCTCGCCCGAGGTCCCGCGGTCCCCGCCCCCCGGGTTTCCCGCCCACGGCTTCCCCGGGACCTTCCGCTCCCGGGATCTCCGCCCGGTGATCACGGCTTGACGGGCTCGGCCCCCCGGTCACGAATCGCGGCCCAGTCCCCCGGCCCCCGCCCGCGGGGACCCACCCCTCAGGCCCAGCACCCGACCCGACGCCGCAGCCCAGTCCCCCGGTCCCGGCCCGCGGGGACCCACCCCGCAGCCCCGGCACCCGGCTCAACCCCGCGGCGGGACCGCGCAGCCGTCCGGGCCGCAGGCGTCGGCGTCGGCGTCGGGCTGGTCGATCAGCTGGAGCGGGGAGCGCTCGCCCCAGGCCTGGGTGAGCGCCTGGGCGAAGACCTCGGCGGGCTGGGCGCCGGAGACGCCGTACGTGCGGTCGAGGACGAAGAAGGGGACGCCGGTCGCGCCGAGCCGGGCTGCCTCGCGCTCGTCCTCGCGGACGGCGTCGGCGTAGGCCTCCGGATCGGCGAGCACCGCGCGCACCCGCTCGGCGTCGAGCCCGGCCCCGGTGGCCAGCTCGACCAACCGCTCGTCGCCCTCGGTGAACACGGACCGCTCCTCGGCGAAGTTGGCCCGGTACAGGGCCTGGATCAGCGCGTCCTGGCGGCCGTGCTCCTTGGCGAGGTGCAGCAGGCGGTGCATGTCGAAGGTGTTGCCGTGGTCGCGGCCCCGGGTGCGGTAGTCCAGGCCCTCGGCGGCGGCCTGGGCGCCCAGGTTGTCCTCCCCGGCCTCGGCCTGCGCCTCGCTCATGCCGTACTTCCTAGTCAGCATGGTGAGCACCGACTCGACATCGCCCTTGGCGCGGCCGGGGTCCAGCTCGAAGGAGCGGTGCACCACCTCGACGTCGTCACGGTGCGGGAAGGCGGCGAGCGCCTTCTCGAAGCGGGCCTTGCCCACGTAGCACCAGGGGCAGGCGATGTCGCTCCAGATCTCGACGCGCATGTCTTCGGCTCTTTCCGGGTCGTACGGGTGCGGAGACGATCTCCGCCGAGTACGTGAACGTTCACATAACGGTGGTCATTCCCGTACCGGCGGCACCGCGTACCGCAGGACCAGATGGTGGTCCCCCTCGGCCGGCGGGTTCTCCGCATCCGGCACCCACCCCTGCCGGGCGTAGAAACCCTGGGCCCGCCGGTTGTCCACATGGACGTCGAGCACGGCCGTCCGCCGCCCCTCGGCCCGCCACTCCTCGACGCAGGCCGCGTGCAGGACCGTACCGATGCCGCCGCGCCAGCGGTCGGGGTCGACATGGAACTGGAACAGCTTGACGGTGTCCGCGCCGGCCCCTTCCGGGGTGCGGAAGGAGGCGATGCCGACCAGTCGCCCGCCGAGCAGGGCGCACAGCACCCGCCCGTCCGGGCGCGCGATGGAGTCCCGCCACGCCTCGACCCAGTCGAACTCCGCCTGCGGCACCCCGTCCGGGTAGTACGTCGAGCGGGCCCGCACGTGCAGGTCGGCGACGGCCTCGGTCTCGGCGGGCAGCGCGGCGCGGATCTCCAGGGCGGCGGCGGCGTCTCGTGAGCTGATCATGCGACGGAGGACGCCTTCGCCGTGCCGGCGGTTCCTACCGTTCCAGGACCCCGTTGTAACGCCGGGGGATCCCGAGGGTGTTGTCGTCGCGCAGCTCCGGGGGCAGCAGGGGCTGCGGGGTGTTCTGGTAGGCGACCGGGCGCAGCCAGCGCTCGATGGCCGTGCCGCCCACCGAGGTCGAGGTGGAGGTGGTGGCCGGGTAGGGGCCGCCGTGGTGCTGGGCGGGGGCGACGGCGACGCCGGTCGGCCAGGCGTCGACGACGACACGGCCCGCCAACGGCGTGAGCGCGGCGAGGAGTTCCGCTCCCCTGCCCGCTCCGGCCGACTCCTCGGCGGAGAGGTGGACGGTGGCGGAGAGGTTGCCCGGGAGGCGGGACAGGAGCGTCGTGGCCTCCGTCTCGTCCTCGTAGCGGGCCACCACGGTCACCGGGCCGAAGCACTCCTCCAGCAGCAGGTCGTACGGCCCTTCGGAGGCGAGCTCGCGCGCCGGCACCGTCAGGAAGCCCGCGCTGACCATGTGGTCGCCGCACGCGCCCGGGGTCACCGGGCAGTCCACGCCCGGGAGTTCGGCGCGTTCGCGCACCCCCGCGACGAAGGCGTCCCGGATACGGTGGTCGAGCAGGACCCCGGCCTCGGTGGAACTCACCGCGTCCGTCAGGGACTTCAGCACGCGGTCCCCGGCCGCGCCGGAGGGGACCAGCGCCAGGCCGGGCTTCACGCAGAACTGGCCGAGGCCGAGGGTCATCGAACCGGCGAGCCCGGCCCCGATCTCCTCCGCGCGCTCGGCGGCCGCCTCCTCGGTGACCAGCACCGGGTTGAGGGAGCCCAGCTCACCGTGGAACGGGATCGGCACGGGACGCGCGGCGGCCGCGTCGTACAGGGCGCGCCCGCCGCGCAGCGAACCGGTGAAGCCCGCGGCGGCGACCAGCGGGTGCCGGATCAGCTCCACGCCCGCCTCGAAGCCGTGCACCAGGCCGATGACGCCCTCCGGGATGCCGTGCCCGGCAGCGGCCCGGCGCAGCACCTTGGCGACCAGTTCCGACAGGGCGGGGTGGTCCGGGTGGGCCTTGACGACGACCGGGCAGCCCGCGGCCAGCGCGCTCGCGGTGTCGCCGCCCGCGACGGAGAAGGCGAAGGGGAAGTTCGAGGCGCCGTAGACGGCGACGACGCCGAGCGGCACCTTCCAGCGGCGCAGGTCCGGCACGGGCGGGGTGGCGGTGGCGTCCGGGTGGTCGATGACGACGTCCAGGAAGGCGCCCTCCTCGACGATGTCCGCGAAGGCCCTCAACTGATAGGCGGTGCGGGCGAGTTCGCCGGTCAGCCGGACCGGGCCCAGCGCGGTCTCGGCGTCGGCGGTCTCCACCAGGCCGTCCCGGGCCGCCTCCAGGCCGGCGGCGGCGGAGCGCAGGAACGCGGAACGCACGGCGCGCCGGGCGAGGGCGTCGCGCGCGGCGTGCGCCGCCCGGACGACCGCGTCCACCTCCTCGGCCGTGGCCTCCACCGCGACCTGCTCCCGGCGCTTCCCGGTACGCGGGTCGACACTCCAGACTGTTGCTGCTGCCACCGCGGGTCCCTCCCATAAGGCCGCACTCGACCAGGTCAGCCTTCAGCGGCGTTCTCTATACTGAACGCCGTCTGCGGTGCTGGACACTCTGCTCGGAGACTGTATATCTCAGGTCCTCGTCGAATCGAAGGGGTCAAGGGCGATGACGGCAGGCGACGCGGGCGGCGGGGCACAGGTCAAGTCCGCGGTACGGACGGTCGAACTGCTGGAGTACTTCGCCGGCCGCCCCGGCATGCACTCCCTCGCGGCCGTCCAGGAGGCCGTCGGCTACCCCAAGTCCAGCCTGTACATGCTGCTGCGCACCCTCGTGGAGCTGGGCTGGGTGGAGACGGACGCGACGGGCACGCGGTACGGCATCGGGGTGCGGGCGCTGCTCGTGGGCACCTCGTACATCGACGGCGACGAGGTGGTGGCCGCCGCCCGCCCGGCCCTGGACCGGCTCGCCGACGACACCACCGAGACCATCCACCTGGCCCGGCTCGACGGCACCAACGTGGTCTACCTCGCCACCCGCCCGTCCCGGCACTATCTGCGCCCCTTCACCCGGGTCGGGCGCCGGCTCCCCGCCCACTCCACCTCGCTGGGCAAGGCGATCCTCGCCACGTACCCCGACGATCAGGTGCGCGAGCTGCTGCCCCGGACGCTGCCCGCGCTCACCGAGCACACCCTCACCGACCGGGAGCGGCTGGTCGAGGAGCTGCACCAGGTGCGGGAGCAGGGCTTCGCGGTCGACCGCGAGGAGAACACGGTGGGGCTGCGCTGCTTCGGCGTGGCGATCCCGTACCGCACCCCGGCCCGCGACGCCGTCAGCTGCTCGGTGCCGGTGGCCCGGCTGACCCCCGCCCACGAACAGACGATCAAGGACGCGCTGTTCGACGCGCGTGACCGGCTGGCGCTGGCGACGCGCAGGCTCTGAGCGCGGCGCTGCGGCCGGGCGGTCGAACCGCCGTAGTCTCGGGCCCCATGGAGATCGCGCTGCGGACCGTCGAGGACGAGGACCTGCCGGTGTTCTTCCGGCAGATGACCGATCCGGTGTCCCTCCGGATGGCCGCGTTCGGCCCCGAGGACCCGACCGACCGGACCGCCTTCGAGGACCGTCTCAGACGCGTCCGTACCTCCCGCGACGTCCTGCGCACCGTGCTGGCCGACGGGCGGGTGGCCGGCAGCGCCGCGGTCTACGGCGAACCCGGCGAGCGCGAGGTGACGTACTGGATCGACCGCGCCTACTGGGGCCGGGGGGTGGCGACGGCCGCGCTGCGCGCCCTGCTCGCGGAGGTCCCCGAGCGGCCGCTCTACGCGCGGGCCGCGGCCGACAACGCCGCCTCGCTGCGGGTCCTGGCCAAGTGCGGCTTCCGCGAGTCCACCCGGGCCCGGGGCTTCGCCAACGGCCGGGGCGAGGACATCGAGGAGGTCGTGCTCGTCCTGGACGCCTGAGCGCGGCACGAGCGGGACCGCCCAGGATGAACGGAACATGAGAAATCCGGGCGTAGGGGAACGTCCGCCCCCGTCCCGGACGTCTTTCGTGCGGGATGAACAAGACGATCAGGCGGGCGTCCGTCTTCACGCTGCTGCTCGTGCTCGCCCTGCTGGCGAGGGCGACCTGGGTGCAGTTCTACGACGGCGAGGCCCTCGCGGACGACACGAACAACCGGCGCAACGCGATCGAGACGTACTCGCGGCCGCTCGGGAACATCATCGTGGCCGGGAACGCCATCACCGGCTCGGCGCGCACCAAGGGAGGCGACCTCGCGTACAAGCGGACGTACACGGACGGCGAGCTGTACGCGGCGGTGACCGGCTACGCCTCGCAGGCGTACGCGCCCACCCAGCTGGAGGGCATCTACGCGGATCTGCTCAACGGCACGGACCCTGGCCTGAGGACGGTGATGGACACCCTCACCGGCAAGCGGGCCGACCCCGGCGACGTGGTCACCACCATCGACCCGGCGGTGCAGAAGGCGGCCTACCGCGCCCTCGGGGACAAGAAGGGCGGGGCCGTCGCCATCGACCCCCGGACGGGCCGCATCCTCGCCGCCGTGTCGACACCGTCGTACGACCCCTCGGTCCTCACCGACGCCAACACGGCCGGCGCCGACTGGAAGCGGCTCAACGCGGACCCGGACAAGCCGCTGACCAACCGCGCGCTGCGCCAGCCGCTGCCGCCGGGCTCGACGTTCAAGCTGGTGGTGGCCTCGGCCGCGCTGGAGAGCGGGCTGTACGGGAACGTGGACGAGCACACCGACAGCCCCGACCCGTACCGGCTGCCGGGCACGGTGCGCGACCTGGCGAACGAGAACCCCTCGGCGCCGTGCCGCGACGCCTCGATCCGGGTGGCCCTCCAGTACTCCTGCAACAACGTCTTCGCCAAGATGGCCGTCGACCTCGGCCAGGACAAGGTGCGGGCCATGGCGGAGAAGTTCGGCTTCAACGACGACCACCAGGACGTGCCGGTGCGCGCCTACACCAGCGTCTACCCGTCGGACATGGACAAGTCCTCGACCGGGCTGACCGGCATCGGCCAGTACGACGTCACCGCGACCCCGCTCCAGATGGCCATGGTGTCCGCGGCGATCGCCAACGGTGGCGAGCTGGCCTCGCCGCACATGGTCTCCCGGACCGTCGACAGCGGCGGCGACGTGGTGCACGACTACGACGGCGACACCGGTACCGAACGGATCGTCAGCTCCCGGACCGCCGCCCAGCTCCGGTCCGCCATGGAGACGGTGGTCAAGGACGGCACCGGCACCAACGCCCTGATCGACGGGGTGACCGTCGGCGGCAAGACCGGCACCGCGCAGCACGGTGAGAACAACAGCAAGACGCCGTACGCCTGGTTCACCTCGTTCGGCAAGTCCGACAGCACCGGCAAGGAGGTGGCCGTCGCGGTGATGGTCGAGCAGTCGGACGCGGCGCGCTCGGAGGTCAGCGGCAACGGGCTGGCGGCGCCGGTGGCGCGGGCGATGATGGTGGCGGCGCTGAGGCGCTGAGGGGGCCGGAGGGGACGCCGGCCCCGCCGTCCGCCGCGCGCCGCCCCCGCCGTCACCGTCCCGCGAAGCGCCCGACCCCCGCCACGGCGCCGGAGTGCGGCCGGTGGCGGGGGCGGGAGACGTCACAAGGGTCTCAGCGGACCTCGGACGGGTGCGGGTGACCTCAGCCGACGAAGTACGTCGGGTTCGGAAGCTTGTACGTACGGCCCGAGTAGCCGCCGTCCAGGTCCGAGTACTGGTCGCCGAAGTCGGCGATGATCTCGTAGCCGAGGTCGTCCTCGATGTGCTTGCGGGTACCGGCCTTGTACTGGACGGTCGTGCACTTCCAGTCACCCGGGACGGCGCAGTCCTGGAGGTAGGCCGGCGGGTTGGCCTTGTCCTTGAGGAACATGTGGCCGGCGTCGAGGTTGACGTCGGCGCCGACCTTCTTCAGGTTGGTGACCGCGGCGTCGCGCTGGGCCTCGGTCAGACCCGAGTTGTAGAAGACCGTGACGCCCATGGAGTCGGCGTACCGGACCAGCTCCGGGCTGCCGAACACGGCGGGACGGTCGGCCCGGTTGACGTACTCGTTCCAGGTGGCCGAGCTGTAGCTGTAGTTGTTGCGCTTCTCGTAGTCGAGGCTCAGCAGCAGCGTGTCGTCGATGTCGAACATGACGGCGGGCTGCTGGTGGTGCGCACGCGCGGTGCGGGCGGCCCTGGCGATGTACTTCCGGGCGTCCGCGTCGATCTGCGCCAGGTCCTTGGCGTACGGGCTGTCCGGGGACGCCTGGTAGACGCCGTTGCTGTCGGCGGTGGTGCCGTAGTAGGTGTCGATGTCCTTCGTCAGGAGCCCGATGTTGTAGGGCTCGTGGGTGGAGTTGGCCGTCGACTGACCGGCCGTGGCCGCGCCCGCGCCGTACAGGGCGGCACCGGCGACGACGCAGGCGGCGCCGACGGCGGCCGCTCTGAGGGACTTCCGCATGGATTCTCCGGATCTGGTGGCTAGAGTGAGTGACCAGGTCACGGATTGTCTACGCGCATAACTAGCCGCACCGCGAGGCCTGTTATCCGATCGATACGCGCGCCTTTTTCCGGCCATGTCCGCGCGCCATGGCGGAACTCCCGGTTCCGGTAAGGGAATGACGGCGTCTCGGGATGTCCCCTCGAACAAGTGGGGGACGGGAGGACCGGCCCGGCGGCGCCGCCACGGCGGCAGCCAGGCCGTGAGCAGGACGGGGACGGGGCACGGGAAGCCGTGCGCGGGCAGGGAGGAGATCCGCTCCGCGCCGGCGTCGGGAGCCGGCCGGGCAGCCGGTGCGGCAGGCCTCGCCGGCGAAGGCGGGGCCCACCGCGCCCAGGAGGCGAGCACGCCGAGCGGGGCCGCGAGCGCGGTGGCGACGGCCGGGGCCATCCAGGCCCCGCGGACCCGCTCCGCGCGGTGGCCGGGGCCTGGGCCGTCGCGGTCAGCTGTGCCGGTACGCGTCCGGTGAACCGGCGCCGGGGTACGGCCCCACGGGCGCGGACCCTCCTGCGGAGCCGTCGGGCTGCTCGTCCCCGGCGCCGCCCGCTCGTCCGCACTCGTCCGCGCGGCCGCTCCCGTCGCCGCTCCCGTCGCCGCTCCACGCCAGGATCTCCGCGGCGCCCCGGCGGACGGCCGCCCGCGGGTCTCGGGCGAGTCTCCCGCAGACATCCACGACCGCCGCGACCGCCGCCGCGTCCGGCTCCCCGCCGGCTCCCGCGAGCGCGTCCCCCACCCCGGTCCGCAGCCAGTCGGCCTGGTTGTCATCGGCCTCCGGCACGGCGCGCGCGAGCAGCCGCAGGGCGTCCACGGTGCCGGCCCGGACCAGCGCCTCGGCCGTGCACCGGGTCACCGCGGTGTCGGCGGCGTCCAGCAGGAGCCTCGCCAACGCCTCGGCGGCTTCGGGCACTTCGGCACTGCTCGCGAGGTCACGTCCGGCGCGGGCGCGGCGCGACCACGAGGCGGAGGCGGCCTCGGCGAGGGCCGCGCGCAACACGTTCGTCGTCTCTTCCTCCGGCACGGACGAACCGTCTCACGGACCGGGTGAGCCGCTCGTGCCCGGGTGGACCTCTCACGCGGGGCGGAAGCCGGTCTCTGCGGGCTGGAAGGACTCTCAGGGGCAGGAAGGGCGCTCCCGCGAACAGGAGCGGCCCTCTCCCGGGCAGGAGGGGCCCGCTCGGGCAGGAGGGGCCCGCTCCCTGGCAGGAGGGCCCGCTCGGGCAGGAGGGGCCCGCTCCCGGGCAGGAGGCGCCCGCTTCATGGCCGGAATGCGTCTTGCGTGGCCGGACGAACCGGACCGGCCCCCGGCTCCCGGCCTTCACCGGCCGCCCGCCGCGGGCCCGGCCGCCCGCCGCGGGCCCGGCCGCCCGCCGCGGGTCCCCAGGGGGTTCCGGACGAGTACCTACGGGGACGACCGGCCCGCGGCCCGAACCCATCACCGAATAGGGCATCCGACCGATCCGCGCTGACCCCCCTCAGACCCACGATGACGTGGTATGACGACCTCCCCGACCGTGCTCCGTGTGCTGCGCGACCGCGACGCGGGCCGGTATCTGGCCGGCCTGGTGGTGAACGCCTTCGGCAGTTCCGCGCTGTGGCTGGCCTCCGGCATATGGGTGAAGGACCTCACGGGGTCCAACGGCCTCGCCGGTCTGAGCCTGCTCGCCCTCTGGGCCCCCACGCCGGCGGGCCCCGCCCTCGGCACCCTCGCCGACCGCGTCCGCCGCAAACCCCTGATCATCACCGTGAACCTCGCCCTGGCGGCCCTGCTCCTCAGCCTCTTCGCCGTCGACTCCCCCGCCCGCCTGTGGCTGCTGTTCACCGTCCTCTTCCTGTACGGCACCGCCGACGCCGTCACCGGCGCGGCGGAGTCGGCCCTCGTCACCGCGGTCGTCCCCGCAGCCCTCCTCGGCGACTTCAACGGGCTGCGGATGGCCATCACCGAGGGCGTGAAGCTGGTCGCCCCGCTCACCGGCGCGGGCCTGTACGCGGCCCTCGGCGGCCCGGCCGTGGCCTGTCTCGACGCGGGCAGCTTCGTCGTCACCGCCGCGCTGTGCGCCCTGCTGCGCGTGCGCGAGGAGCGGCCGGCGTCCCCGGACCGCGGCGGCTGGCGCCGCCAGACCGCCGAGGGCGTCCATTACCTGTGGCGGCACGACAGCCTGCGCCCCCTGGTCCGGGCCGGCGGCACGACGCTGCTGCTCACGTCCCTCGCCAGTTCCGCGCTGTACGCCGTGATCGACCGCCTCGGCCACTCCCCCGCCTACGCGGGCGTGCTGTACGCCGTCCAGGGCGCGGGCTCGGTGGCGGTCGGACTGCTCACCGGCCCGGCGCTGCGGCGGCTCGGCGAGCGCTGGTTCGCGGCGGCGGGGATCGCGCTGACCGGCCTCGCGGTGATCACGCGGGCCGTACCCTGGGACGCGGTGGCGCTCGCGTCCTCCCTGGCGTCCGGGCTGGGCCTGCCCTGTGTGCTGATAGCCGCGCTCACCGCCGTGCAACGGGAGACTCCGGGCCCGTTGCTCGGCCGGGTGACGGCCACCGCGAACACGCTGATGTACACGCCGAACGTCATCGGGCTCGCGGCCGGCGCCGGGCTGGTCGAACTGGCCGGACCCGGGCTGCTGCTGCCCTGCTACGGCCTCGCCCTGCTGGCGACCGCGGCCCCGCTCGTTCAGCGCGCCGCCAGCGCCTCGCGCACCGCCGCGAGATCCTCGTCCGACGCCAACCCGGCGTGATACAGCCGCAGTTCGGTCGCGCCGGCCGACTTCGCGCGGCTCGCGTCCGCGGCGAGGGTGCGGGGGCTGCCGCCCATCCCGGTGACGATGCCGAAGTTGGCCGCCAGCACGGTCCGCTCGCGGGCGTGCGCGGCGAAGGGTGCCAGCAGGTCCGTACCGCCGGTGCAGGGGACCACGACGCCGTCGGCCACGGAGAGGACGTGCGCGGGGTCGACGCCCGCGTTCGCGCCGCAGTGCTCGGGGACGGGGTCGGCGTGCAGCAGGACCTGGAACCCCGCGGGCGCGGCGGCGCGCACGGCGGCCACGGCCTCCTCCTGGAGGGTGCGGGCGGTCGTGTCCCGCCAGGCCCGGACGGCGGCGGCCCGCTGCTCGCCGAGCAGGTCCGCCACCGCCGGCAGGCCCCGGTCGGCCGTCGCACCCCGCCACAGCGGCTCCAGCGCGGCCCGCACCGCCGAGGCCAGCTCCTCGGGGTCCACGCCCTGTTCGCCGTAGCCCGCACGGCAGGAAGGACAGAAGCACAGGGACATCAGGTACTCCCCGGCCTCTTCGAGGGGCACGCCGGAGATCTTGTCGTGGGCGTGCAGGTGCGGCAGTCCGTACCAGCCGAGGGACTCCAGCTCGGTGCCCCGCGCGCCGGGGCGTACGGCGGCCTCGGCGGCGAGGTCGACGAGGTAGGCGCGGGTGCCGGGCTGCGCGATGCAGGGCGCCCAGGGGTAGCGGTCGCCGTAGGCGTTGACGACGGAGGTGTCCGGATGGTCCGTGCCCAAACGGGAGTTGTGGGCGAGCACCACCCAGGTGTGCACCGCGAGCCCGGCGTCGGCGAGCGCCCGCGCGGCCTCGCCGTGGGCGTCGCCGGGGGCCCAGGGGCCCGCGGGGTGGGGACGGAGGGCGCGGCCCGTCCAGCGGTCGCCCGGCGGGTAGAGGACGGCCGCGTGCTCGGCGGTGACGATGCGGTGGCGGGGGTGGCGCGGGGTCAGGGCGCGGGTGGAGTGGTAGGCGGCGGCGAGGGTGACCTGCTCGACGCCGAGTCCGGCGATGCGGGCGGGGGCGCCGGGGTCCCCGTTGACGTCCCAGGGGTAGACGAACGCGGCGGCCTTCACGCGGACTCCTCGTGCTCACGGGGAGGTGGCCCGCATGCCCTGCGCCGGGCCCGCACGCGCCCTCGCCCTCCGACGGCGTACATTCTCCTGACCGATGTCCATGTCCTTGAACGGCCCTCACGCTAGGCGCCCCACGTGGGGCGGTCAAGGAGCATGGACCGGGACCCCGTCCCCCCAAGTGCCCACGCCCCCACGCGTATCGACCCCAAGGAGACCGAGGATGCCCGCACCCCGTACCGTCCTGCTCACCGGCGCGGCCGGCCGGATCGGCACTCTGATGCGCTCCCTGCTGCCGGAGTACGGCTATGCCCTGCGCCTGTTCGACGTCCGGCCCGTCGAGGACGCGCCGGACGCGATCACCGCGGACCTCACGGACACGGTGGCGCTGCGCGAGGCGGTGCGGGGCGTGGACGCGGTGCTCCATCTGGCGGGCATCTCCCGGGAGGCGCCCTTCGAGAAGATCCTGAAGTCGAACATCGAGGGCACCTACCGCCTGTACGAGGCCGCGCGCGAGGCGGGCGTGCCCCGGATCGTGTTCGCCTCCTCCCACCACGCCGTCGGCTACACCCCGGTCCCGCGCCCCGGCGAGCCGCCGCTCCCCGTCGAGGCGCCGCACCGCCCGGACACCTTCTACGGCCTGTCCAAGTGCTTCGGCGAGGACCTGGCCCAGTTCTACTGGGACAAGCACGGCCTGGAGACCGTCTCGGTGCGCATCGGCTCCTGCTTCCCGGAGCCGAACAGCGTGCGCGCCCTGTCGATCTGGCTCAGCCCGGCCGACGGCGCCCGGCTCTTCCACGCGGCCCTGACCGCCGAGGGCGTCGGCCACACCGTGGTCTACGGCTCCTCCGCCGACACCCGCCGGTGGTGGGACCTCGCCGGCGCGCGGGCCCTCGGCTACGAGCCGCGGGACGACTCGGAGCCGTACGCCGCGAAGCTCCTTGCCGAGCGGGGCGAGCCGGACCCCGCGGACCCGGCCCAGCGCCTGCTGGGCGGCCGCTTCGTCACCGACCCGCCGATCTGGCCGTACTGAGACGGACGGGCGGGCGCCGAACGGGCCCGTCCACCGCGTGTCCGGGCACGCGGTGCGCCCGTTTCCACCCCGCCGCGCGCCGCCGCGCAGGTCCGCGGCGGGCACATCCGCTGGGAAACGGGCCCGAGCGGGCAGCATCGGGCGGGCAACAGACCTGGTCAGGGTGGCACACCGGCGGTACAACTTCCCCCATGGGCCCGAACGGGCAGTTCCGCGGGGAGGTGGGTGAGGAGATGACCGGGACGGCGGAGGAACGCCGCCGCGAGATCGTGCGGGCCGCGCGCGCCACCGGCGCGGTCGACGTCACCGCGCTCGCCGCGGCGTTGGGCGTGGCCAAGGAGACCGTCCGGCGCGATCTGCGCTCCCTGGAGGCCCACGGGCTGGTCCGCCGCACCCATGGCGGGGCCTACCCGGTGGAGAGCGCCGGCTTCGAGACCACGCTGGCCTTCCGGGCCACCAGCCAGGTGCCCGAGAAGCGCCGGATCGCCACCGCGGCGGCCGAGTTGCTCGGCGACGCCGAGACCGTCTTCGTCGACGAGGGCTTCACCCCGCAGCTCATCGCCGAGGCACTGCCCGGGGACCGGCCGCTGACCGTGGTCACCGCGTCCCTGCCGGTCGCGGGCGCCCTCGCGGAAGCGGACCACGTCCAGGTGCTGCTCCTCGGCGGCCGGGTGCGCGCCGGCACGCTGGCCACCGTCGACCACTGGACGACGGGGATGCTGTCCGGTTTCGTCCTCGACCTCGCCTACGTCGGCGCCAACGGCATCACCCGTGAACACGGCCTGACCACGCCCGATCCGGCGGTGGGCGAGGTCAAGTCGCAGGCGATGCGCGCGGCGCGGCGCACCGTGTTCGCCGGCGTGCACACCAAGTTCGGCGCGGTGAGCTTCTGCCGGTTCGCGGAGATCGGCGCGCTGGAGGCGATCGTGACCAGCACCCTGCTCCCGGCCGCCGAGGCCCACCGCTACGCCCTGCTGGGCCCGCAGGTCATCCGGGTCTGACCTTCCCCACCCCCGTCCCCCCTGGGCATCTCCCGCCCACCGAGCGCCCTTTACGTCCTCATACATCCAGGAGTGATCCATGCGCACCCCGAGCCGACGGAGGCCGCGGGCCACGCTCGCCCTGGCCGCCGCAGGGACGCTGCTCACCCCCCTGCTGTCCGGCTGCTGGACCGGCGCGGGCGGAGCCGGATCCGGCGGCGACTCGATCAACGTACTGATGGTCAACAACCCCCAGATGGTGGAGCTGCAGAAGCTCACCGCCGCGCACTTCACCAAGGAGACCGGCGTCGAGGTGAACTTCACCGTGCTGCCGGAGAACGACGTCCGCGACAAGATCAGCCAGGACTTCGCCAACCAGGCGGGCCAGTACGACGTGGCCACCCTCTCCAACTACGAGATCCCGATCTACGCCCGCAACGGGTGGCTGCGCCCCATGGACGCCTACGTCGCGAAGGACCCGTCGTACGACGAGAAGGACGTACTGGCGCCGATGCGCCAGTCCCTCACCGGCGACGACGGGAGGCTCTACGGACAGCCCTTCTACGGCGAGTCGTCGTTCCTCATGTACCGCAAGGACGTGTTCGCGGCGAAGGGCCTGACCATGCCCGCCCACCCCACCTGGCGGCAGGTGGCCGACCTCGCCGCGAAGGCGGACGGCGCGCGGCCCGGGATGCGGGGCATCTGCCTGCGCGGGCTGCCCGGCTGGGGCGAGCTGATGGCGCCGCTGACCACGGTGGTGAACACCTTCGGCGGGACCTGGTTCGACAAGGGCTGGAAGGCGCGCCTCGACTCGCCCGCGTTCCGGGAGGCGACGAAGTTCTATGTCGACCTGGTGCGCGCGCACGGCGAGTCCGGCGCCGCCCAGTCCGGGTTCGCCGAGTGCCTGAACGACATGACGCAGGGCAAGGTCGCCATGTGGTACGACGCCACCTCCGCGGCCGGCTCCCTGGAGGCCGAGGGCTCCCCGGTCAGGGGCAGGCTCGGCTACGCCCCCGCCCCCGTCGAACGGACCGCGTCCTCCGGCTGGCTCTACACCTGGGCCTGGGGCATCCAACAAGCCTCCCGCAACCCCGACAAGGCGTGGAAGTTCGTCTCCTGGGCGTCGGGCAAGGAGTACGAACAGCTGGTCGGCGAGACCAGCGGCTGGCCGAACGTCCCGGCGGGCAAGCGGGCCTCGACGTACGAGAACGCCGACTACCGCCGGTCGTCCGCCGCGTTCCAGGAGATGACCAGGCAGGCCATCGAGAGCACCCGGCCCGACGACCCCGGCGTGCAGCCGCGGCCCGCGCCCGGCATCCAGTTCGTCGACATCCCCGAGTTCACCGACCTCGGCACCAGGGTCTCCCAGGAGATCAGCGCGGCCATCGCCGGACGCCAGTCCGTCGACGCGGCCCTGGACAGGTCCCAGCAGCTCGCCGAGAAGATCTCCAAGGAGTACGAGGGACGATGACCGCCACCACCACGGCCCCGTACGCCGCCGCCCCCGCGCGGCCGCTGAAACGGCCCCCGGCCCGGCTGCGCGCCTGGGCCACCCGGGCCCCGCTGCTCCCCGCCCTCGTCTTCATGGTCGCGGTCACCCAGCTGCCGTTCGTGGCCACGCTGGTGATCTCCTTCTTCGACTGGAACGCCCTCTACCCCAAGGCCCGCCGCTTCACCGGCCTCGCCAACTACCGCCAGGTGCTCACCGACGCGGACCTGCGCCACTCGGTGTGGACGACCGTGCTCCTCACCGTGGCCGTGGTGCTGGCCAGCCTGGTGCTCGGGCTGCTCCTCGCCCTGCTCCTCGACCGGCGCTTCCGCGGCCGGGGCGTCGTGCGCACCCTGCTGATCGCGCCCTTCCTGGTGGTGCCGGTGGCCGCCGCGCTGCTGTGGAAGCACGTGCTCTACAACCCCGAGTACGGCTTGCTCAACGGGCTGCTGCACTACGTGGGCGGCCCCCGGCCGGACTGGATCTCGAACACCCCGCTGCTCGCGGTGGAGGCCGCCCTGGTGTGGCAGTGGACGCCGTTCATGATGCTGATCCTGCTGGCCGGACTGCAGAGCCGGGACCAGCAGCAGACCGAGGCCGCGCGGGTCGACGGCGCGAGCGACTGGCAGATCTTCCGCCACCTCACCCTGCCCCATCTGCGCCGCTACCTCGAACTCGGCGCCCTGCTCGGCTCGATCCACATCGTGCAGAACTTCGACGCGGTGTTCACGATCACGTCCGGGGGCCTCGGCACCGCGAACCTGCCGTACACCGTCTACCAGAGCTTCTACCAGGCCCACGAGAACGGCCTCGCCTCCGCCGCGGGCGTCCTGGTCGTCATCGGCTCGATCGTCATCGCGACCTTCGCCCTGCGCGTGGTCTCGTCCCTGTTCCGCGAGGAGGTGGCCCGCTCATGACCGGCGTCCGACGACACGGTCTCGGCCTCGTGGCCTGGCTGGCCGGCATCGTCTTCTTCCTGCCCATCGCCTGGATGGCGCTGACGTCCTTCCACTCGGA
Organism: Streptomyces hygroscopicus subsp. hygroscopicus; assembly: GCF_030269125.1. Lineage (GTDB taxonomy): Bacteria > Actinomycetota > Actinomycetes > Streptomycetales > Streptomycetaceae > Streptomyces > Streptomyces hygroscopicus_C. Next base: position 100,881 of record NZ_BSSM01000002.1, read on the forward strand.
GCGGGACGCCGCGACCGACCCGCCGTCCTTCGGCGCCGCTCTCACCCTGGACGGGTACCGCGAGTTCTTCGGCGTCGGCGGCGGCGCGAGCCCCTGGCCCGCGCTGGCCAACTCCGCGGTGGCGTCCGTCGTCTCGACCCTGTGCGTGCTGCTGCTCGCCCTGCCCGCGGCGTACGCGCTGTCGATCCGGCCGGTGCGCAAGTGGACGGACGTGCTGTTCTTCTTCCTGTCCACGAAGATGCTCCCGGCCGTCGCCGGACTGCTGCCGATCTACCTGTTCGCCAAGAACACCGGGATGCTCGACAACGTCTGGCTGCTCGTCATCCTCTACACCGCCATGAACCTGCCGATCGCGGTGTGGATGATGCAGTCCTTCCTCGCCGAGGTGCCGGTCGCGGTGATCGAGGCGGCGCGGGTGGACGGGGCCCGGCTGCCGACCGTCCTCACCCGCGTCGTCGCCCCCATCGCGCTGCCCGGCATCGCGGCCACGGCACTGATCTGCTTCATCTTCAGCTGGAACGAGCTGCTGTTCGCCCGGGTGCTCACCGGGGTGGTCGCCGAGACCGCGCCCGTCTTCCTGACCGGCTTCATCACCAGCCAGGGCCTGTTCCTGGCCAAGGTGTGCGCCGCGTCGCTCGTCGTCTCCCTGCCGGTGCTCGCCGCGGGGTTCGCCGCCCAGGACAAACTGGTCCAGGGCCTGTCGTTGGGAGCCGTGAAATGAGGGCCGCCGTCATCGAGTCCGTGGGCCGCGCCGTCGTCACCGAGGTCCCCGACCCGGTGCCGGGACCCCGCGAGGTCGTCGTCGAGGTCGCCGCGTGCGGGCTGTGCGGCACCGATCTGCACATCCTCCAGGGCGAGTTCGCGCCCAGGCTGCCGATCGTGCCGGGCCACGAGTTCGCGGGCACGGTGGTCGCCACCGGCACCCGGGTCACCGAGGTCACGGCCGGCGACCGGGTGGCCGTGGACCCCTCCCTGTACTGCCACGAGTGCCGCTACTGCCGCACCGGCCACAACAACCTGTGCGAACGCTGGGCCGCGATCGGCGTGACGACGGCGGGCGGGGCGGCACAGTACGCGGTCGCACCCGTCGCCAACTGCGTCGGGCTGCCCGAGCACGTGCGCACCGAGGACGCGGCCCTGGTGGAACCGCTGTCCTGCGCCGTGCGCGGCTACGACGTGCTGCGCTCCCGCCTCGGCGCCCACGTCCTGGTCTACGGCTCCGGGACCATGGGCCTGATGATGCTGGAGCTGGCCAAGCGCACGGGCGCGGCGAGCGTGGACGTCGTGGACCTCAACCCGGGCCGCCTGGAGACCGCCCGGCTGCTCGGGGCCTCGGCGGCGGCGGGCGCCGCGGACGAACTCGACCGGCCGGGGGGCTGGGACGTGGTGGTGGACGCGACGGGCAACGCGGCGGCGATCCAGGACGGGCTCGGACGGGTGGCGAAGGCGGGCACGTTCCTCCAGTTCGGGGTCGCCGACTACGCCACCCGGGTGACGATCGACCCGTACCGCGTCTACAACCAGGAGATCACCATCACCGGTTCGATGGCGGTGCTGCACAGCTACGAGCGGGCGGCGGAACTCTTCGCGAACGGCGTCCTCGACCCGCGGGTCTTCATCAGCGACCGGCTCCCCCTGGAGCGGTACCCGCAGGCGCTGGAGCAGTTCGCGGCGGGGGTGGGGCGGAAGATCGTCGTGGTGCCGTGAGGGGCCGGGCCCCCGTGCCGTGAGGGGCCGGTGAGGCCGTGCGGGTGGTAAGGGAACGGTAAAGCGGGTTCGTTCGTTACCCCCCACATGACAGCTATGACCCCTGGCTCGAACATCCCGCTCTCCGCCGCGCGCGTCACGGTGGACGTGGCCGCTCCCGTGCGGCTGGACGTCTCGGGCCTGCTGCTCACGGGCGACGGCAAGGTGCGCTCGGACGACGACTTCATCTTCTACAACCAGCCGTCCGGACCGGGCGTGACCTACCGGTCCGGCGGCGGTACGGCGCCCGACGCGATCACGGTCGACACCGCGGCCGTGCCGCCGGGCATCGAGAAGATCGTGGTCACCGCCAGCCCGGACGCGGCGGGCCAGACCTTCCAGGGCATCGAGCCGACGGCCACGATCCGCGACGCGGACGGCGGCGCGGTACTGGCCACGTTCACGCCCCCGCAGCTCGGCACCGAGACCGCGCTCGTCGTGGTGGAGATCTACCGCCGGGGCGGCCAGTGGAAGGCCCGCGCGGTCGGCCAGGGGTACGCGAACGGGCTCGCGGGCATCGCGACGGACTTCGGCGTGACGGTGGAGGAGCCGGCCGCGGCGCCGGCGGCGCCCCCGCAGCCGACGGCACCGCCGGTGGCTCCGCCGATGCCCGCGGCGCCGCCGGCCCCGGCCCCGGGCTCGGGGAAGATCAATCTGGACAAGGGCCGCGTCAGCCTCCAGAAGAACCAGACCGTGTCGCTGGTCAAGGGCGGCCGGCCGCTGCTCTCCCAGGTGCGGATGGGCCTCGGCTGGGAGCCGGCGTTCCGGGGCGGCGACATCGACCTCGACGCATCGGTCATCGCCTACGGTCCGCAGCGCAACCACGTCGACAGCTGCTACTTCGGCAAGCTGACGATCCTCAAGGGCGCGGTCAAGCACTCCGGCGACAACCTCACGGGGGAAGGCGCGGGCGACGACGAGGTGATCGTGGTCGACCTCGGCCGCATCCCCCAGGAGGTCACCGGCCTCGTCTTCACGGTCAACTCCTTCTCGGGCCAGAAGTTCACCGACGTCGCCAAGGCATACTGCCGCCTCGTCGACGCCGCGACCGAGGAAGAACTGGTCCGCTTCGACCTCACCCAGGCCGAACCGCAGACGGGCGTCATGATGGCCAAGCTGATCCGCCAGTACTCCGGCGAGTGGGAGATGACGGCCCTCGGCGACTTCGTGAAGGCGAGGACGGTCCGCAACATGGTGGACCCGGGCGCGAAGGCCCTGTGACCGGAGGGGACTCGCCGTGACACGGCGGGCAGGCCCCGACCGCGGGCGCGTCGGGGCCGTTCGCGCGGTTCCCGGCGCCCCTTCGGGGCACCGCCCGGTTCACGACTCCCAGGGCCACCGCGCGTCCCGCGCCGCCTCCAGCAGCGGCACCATGCGGAACGCCGCGTCCGACAGCCCCCCGAAGGTGTGCCGGTGCGCCGAACCCGACGGCCCGTGGCCCGCCCGGTACCCCTCCAGGTTCCACGTGTAGACCGGCACGTCCGCGGGGATCAGGTCCGTCGGCTCGCCATGGCGGCCGGCTGTGTGCTGCTCGTCCGTCACGATCACCACCCGGTCGTGCCCCCGGTAGTGCTGCCGGATCGCCCCGGCCGTATCCGTCCCCCCGAGGTTCCCGAACCGCTCCAGGACCTTCAGCACGGACTCCCCGCGCCGAAACGCCACCCCCGCACTCGTCGACCCGAACTCCACCAGGTCCGCGGACGCCGCCCGCACCGCCACCGCCGTCCCGAAGATCGCCGCCGCGTCGGCGCGGGTCAGCTGGGAGCCGACCCCGGACGCCGCCCAGAACATGGACCCGGACCGGTCGACGAGCACGAGCGTCCGCCCCGGCAGCGCCGGCACGTTCGCCAGCGAGTGGCCGAGCGCCCGCTCCAGGGGATACGCCCACCTCAGCGAGGGCGCGTGCTGGTACGCGGCGAGGTAGCGGAAGGGGAACTGCCGCGACCGCGCCACCTCCTCGGGATCGCTGATCCGCGCCGCGACCTGCGCGGCGACCGGGTCGGAGACGCCCGCCTCGTCGAAGTTGCGGAGGTTCCGCACGAGCGCCATCGCCCCCATGGACGGGATCACCGCCTCCCAGGCCGCCTTGTCCATCGGCCCCTGGAGCCACCCGGCCAGCGCCTCCCACGTGATTCCGGCCGCCGCGAGCCGCTCGGCGCCGCCCGGGGACGTGACGACCGCCCGCCGCTCGGCGACCGGCAGCGCCATCAGTTCGCGGCGCGCGGTGAGCAGCGGCAGCGCGGCGGGCGGCACGGCCGTCTCCGGGTGGTGCCGCCGGTCGAGCGCGTACCGGAACAGCTCGCCCTGCCACGGCTTGTCCGGGTCCGGGGAGGCGTGCACGAGGTTGAGGATGTCGCCGAAGCGGTAGCCCTTGGCCGCGGTGTCGTACTTCAGCAGCGCCTTGGGGTGGTACAGGCGCCGTACGGCGTCGGCGATCCCGCGCTTGACGGGCTTGGGCACGGCCCGGCCGTACCGCGACATCCAGTACGCGAGCAACTCGCCCGGTTCGTCGGGCCGTTGCAGGACGTGGTCCACGACCTGACGGTTGGCGGGTCCGCCGGCGGCGCCCGCGGTCAGCCGCGCGTGCACGTACTCGGCGGCGCCCACGATCGACGCGGTGCGCATGTTGCCCTCGCCGCGCAGCCAGCCGAGCAGCCCCGCGGTCCACTCCGGGTCGCGGACGGCGAGGTCGCGCACGAGCCGGGCGAAGCGGTCGTCGCGCTCGTCACCGGTCTCGTAGAAGGTGTTCCGCGTGACGAGGTTGGAGACGGCGAGCAGGAAGAGCTCCGACCGCGCGTCGCGCTCACGGCCCTTGCCGCCCTCGTACGTGCGCAGGGTTCGGCCGGTCGTGGTCACCGCGGACCTGGGCTGCGCCTCGACGGCACGCGTGTTGAATCGCGCCATGGTGAATTCCCCCGAATCCAGTGGTCACTTCGGAGGGAGGCATGCCAGAGGGAAGGAACCCGGGAACGGGCCGGGCACCCACCGTGTGGCACGCCTCCCGAGATCAGGGTGGGCCGCGGCGCGGAATCTCATGCGAAAGAAGGAGCCGCCGCCCGGCGCACCGGGAGGTGCGTGGAGAAGTACGGTGTCCAGAGATCGAGGGCGGCTGAACCGACGGTTGGTGCTCTGCCACTGAGCTACACCGGCCCGTTGGTACCGGTGGCGGGAGTCGAACCCGCGGCCTCCCCATGAGAGTGGAAGTAGGTCCTGCCTGTCGCACCTGGACAGGCACCACTCTAGGAGGACGGCCGCGGGCCGGGCGAGCGAATTTACTGCTTCTTCTGGCGCTTCCAGGGCCCGGTGATGGCGACCATGATGCCGGGCGTCTGGATGTTGGCGTACAGGGTCCGCCCGTCGGGGGAGAAGGTGACACCGGTGAACTCGCTGTACTCCGGCTCCTGCTCGGTGCCGATGTTCAGCTCGTTGCGCGCGATCGGGTACGTACGGCCGCTGTCGGTGGCGCCGAACAGGTGCTGCACGCCCTCGCCGTCCTCGGCGATGACGAGTCCGCCGTACGGCGAGACGGTGATGTTGTCCGGGCCGTCGAACGCGCCGTCCTTCGCCGGGTCCGGGTTCACGCCGATCAGCACCTTGAGGGTGAGGGTCCGGCGGCGGGGGTCGTAGAACCAGACCTGGCCGTCGTGCCGGACCGGGCTCTCCGCGCGGGCGTAGGAGGAGACGACGTAGACACCGCCGTCACCCCACCACATGCCCTCCAGCTTGCGGGCGCGGGTGATCTGGCCCTCGCCGAACTGCTTGCGCGTGGAGACCTGCCTGGCGTCGCGGTCGGGCACGTCCACCCAGTCGACGCCGTACACCGTGCCGGTCCTGGTGGCGCGGGAGAGGTCGTCCACGAACCGGCCGCCGGAGTCGAAGCACTTGAATGCCTGGAGGACGCCCGCGTCGTCGGCGAGGGTGCGCAGCTTGCCGCGGCCGTGCCGGAAGCCGGCCGGCGGGGTCCAGCGGTAGAGCAGGCCGTTGGGACCCGCGGCGTCCTCGGTGAGGAAGAGGTGGCCGCGCTTGGGGTCGACCACGACGGCCTCGTGGGCGTAGCGGCCCAGCGCCTTGACCGGCTCGGGGGCGCGGTTGGCCCGGTGGTCGGCCGGGTCCACCTCGAAGACGTAGCCGTGGTCCTTGGTCATGCCGTTCTGGCCGGCCTTGTCCTCGGTCTCCTCGCAGGTCAGCCAGGTGCCCCACGGGGTGTTGCCGCCCGCGCAGTTGGTGGAGGTGCCGGCGATGCCGACCCACTCGGCGACGTGGTCGCGGCGCACCTCGACCACGGTGCAGCCACCGGCCGCGGCGGGGTCGTAGACCAGGCCCTCGGTGAGCGGCACCGGGTAGGTCCACTTGGCGCGCGGGCCCGCGAGCTCGTGGTTGTTGACGAGGAGGGTGGTGCCCCGGGGCCCCTCGAAGGTGGACGTGCCGTCGTGGTTGGACGGCGTGAACTCGCCCGACTCCAGGCGGGTCTTGCCGCTGTAGGTGATGATCCGGTAGCTGAAGCCCGCGGGCAGGGCGAGGATGCCCTTGGGGTCGGGCTCCAGCGGACCGTAGCCGACGGTGGAGGGGCCGTGGTCGTGGCCCTGGGCCGGCGCGTCGTCCGGGTGCGCGGCGTCGGTCTCCGTGGACGCGAGGGCGTTCGGCGCGGTGGCCAGCACGCCGGCGCTGCCCGCCAGGGCGATCCCGGCACCGGTGATCGCGGAGGTTCTGGCGAAGTCCCTGCGGGTGAGCGACATGGTGTCTCCTGTGACGGATGGGTGTGCCGTGGAGGGCGGCGGACCTCGTTCGGCGCACACGCTGCCGCCGGTGCCTGAACACCGGTTGAACACGGGGCTGCGCCCAGGACCCTTGTTCAAGAATCCGTATGCGCATTCCCATGGCGGCCCCAAGCACGAGCACCGGTCCCCACCCGCGCGCTCAGCCCCCCTGCTGCGAGCGCGCCTTGAAGGCCGCCTTCCGGGCCTCCTTCGCCACCTTCTTGTCCGGGTGCAGGCGTCCCATCGCCTCCAGCACATCGGCCGTCGCCGGATGGTCCACCCGCCACGCCGCCGCGAAGAACCCGCCGTGCTGCTCGGCCAGCCCCTCCACCAGGGCCTGGAGCTCCTCGGAGTTGCCCTCGGCGGCCAGTTGCGCGGCGACGGTGTCGACGGTCAGCCAGAACACGAGGTCCTGGGACGGCGCGGGCACCCCGGTGGCGCCCCGCTCGCTGAGCCACACCCGGGCGAGGCCGCCGAGTTCGGGGTCGTCCAGCACCTCCCGCAGCGCGGGCTCCGCCTCCCCGCCGACCAGGGACAGCGCCTGCTGGCAGCGCAGCCGCCGCAGCGGCCCCCCGGCATCCGCGCCCCGGGCCGCGGCCAGCAACTCCCGTGCGGCGGCGAGCGGTTCGTGCCGGGACAGCCACAGCTCCGTCTCGGCGAGGGCGGCCGAGGAGCCGAACGCGGCGGTGCCGTCGAGCAGTGCGTCCGCGCCCTTGTCGGCGAGTTCACCGACCACCGGGGCCTCGAAGCCGGCCTCCACCAGCCGCGCCCGCAGCCCGTAGGCGCCGAGCGGGGTGAGCCGCACCATGCCGTAGCGGGCGACGTCGGTCTCCTCCACCGGCGCGGCGAACTCCTCGTCGCCGTCCGCCATCAGCGCCTCGTCCACGGGCCGGTACTCGACGAGTCCGATCGGCTCCAGCGTCCGGAACTGGTCGTCGAGCCGCATCATCGCGTCGGAGACCTGCTCCAGCACGTCGTCGGTGGGCTCGCCCATGCCGTCCGGCACGATCATCGACGCGGCGAGCGCGGGCAGCGGAACGGGGCCCTCCCCGGGGCCGTCCTCACTCACCGTCAGCAGATAGAGGTTGCCGAGGACGCCGTCGAGGAACTCGGCCTCGCCCTCGGGGTCCCAGTCGAGTGACGCGAAATCGATCTCGCCGCCCTCGTCCAGCGCGTCCACCAGATCGTCCAGGTCGGGCACGCTCGCATCGGCCAGCACCGTCTCCAGCGCGGCGAGCCACACGGTGAGCACCTCGTGCGGGGAGCCGGTGAGCAGCCCCAGGGCCTCGCCCGCCCGGACCGCCCCCGTCTCCTCGTCGGCGACCTCGACCAGCCCGGAGTCCAGCGCGACCCGCCAGGCCTCGGCGGCGTAGGCGGCGGCGTCGTCACCGGTGAGCCCGAGCAGGCCGGCCGCGGCCGGCAGCTGCTCCTCGACCAGACTGCCGCCCGCGTCCACCCGGGTGTCGGGGCCGGCCCAGCGGGCGAGCCGGGCCGCCCGGGAGAGCAGGGGCGTGGACAGCGCGGCGTGCGCCAGCTCCGCTTCGGGGTGCAGCCGTACGGGCGGCAGGGGCGAGCTGTCTGACATCGGCTGGATCTCCTCGGACCGTGAAACGTGCTCAGCCCCTCAGCGTAGACGGATTTCCACCCATGCCGACCGGTTCATCTCCTCGTCGTCCCCGGTACATGGCCGAAACCTTGACAAGTCCCGTGCGCAGGCTGGAGATTGACGCGCGTAGAAGTCGGGGGGCGGCCGTTCACCCGGCTCTACGCGTGTCACGGAGGGCAACGGCCCCCACACGCACCCGTTCCGCCTCGTCCCGGCGCCCCGTAACATCCCCGGAGGGATCCCTTGCCGAGCAGGTCCACCGCGCGTCTCGCCGCGCTCACCGTCGCCGCCGTGTGCTCCGCCGCGTCGGCCGTCGTCCTCACCTCCCCCGCGCACGCCGACGCGGTGCGCATCCACGACATCCAGGGCACCACCCGCCTCTCGCCGTACGCGGGGCAGAAGGTGACGGACGTGCCGGGCATCGTCACCGCCACGCGCGGCTACGGCTCGTCCAAGGGTTTCTGGCTCCAGGACACGACGCCGGACGACAACCCGGCCACCAGCGAGGGCATATTCGTCTTCACCAGCTCCGCGCCGAAGGTCGCCGTCGGCGACTCGGTGACGGTGACCGGCACGGTCTCCGAGTACGTCCCGGGTGGCGCCGCGTCCGGCGGGCAGTCCGTCACGGAGATCACCAAGCCGGCGATCACCACCGTCTCCACCGGCAACGCCGTCCCGGCCCCGGTCGTCATCGACGCGCAGTCGGTGCCGGACCAGTACACGCCGCAGGGCGACACCGCCGACGGCGGCTCGATCAACAACCTGCCGCTCCGGCCCGCCACGTACGCCCTGGACTACTACGAGTCCCTTGAGGGCATGCGCGTCCAGGTCGAGGACACCCGCGTGGTCACCGCCACCGACCGGTACGCCGAGCTGTGGGTCACGGTGAAGCCGGACGAGCACCGCAGCAGCCGCGGCGGCACGGTCTACGGCTCCTACGACTCGCAGAACACCGGCCGGCTCCAGATCCAGTCGCTGGGCGCCACCGCCGACTTCCCGAAGGCCAACGTCGGCGACACGCTCACCGGCACCACCACCGGCCCGATGGACTACAACCAGTACGGCGGCTACACGCTGGTCGCCGACCGGGTCGGGACGCTCCGAAGCGGCGGCCTCCAGCGCGAGACCACCGAGAAGCAGACCAGCAGGCAGCTCGCGGTCGCGACGTACAACGTCGAGAACCTCGACCCGTCGGACAACACGTTCGCCCAGCACGCCGCGGCGATCGTGAACAACCTCCAGTCGCCCGACATCGTCTCCCTGGAGGAGATCCAGGACGACAACGGCGCCACGGACGACGGCACGGTGGACGCGAGCGTCACCGTCCAGAAGCTGATCGACGCGATCGTCGCGGCGGGCGGCCCGGCGTACGACTGGCGCGCGATCGACCCGGTCAACGACAAGGACGGCGGCGAGCCGGGCGGCAACATCCGCCAGGTGTTCCTGTTCAACCCCGAGCGGGTGTCCTTCGTGGACCGCGCGGGCGGCGACTCCACCACCGCGGTGGGCGTCACCAAGGAGTGCGGCAAGGCCCAGCTGACCGTCTCCCCGGGCCGGATCGACCCGTCCAGCGCCGCCTGGGAGAACAGCCGCAAGCCGTTGGTCGGCCAGTTCGTCTTCCGGGGCAAGACCGTCTTCGTGATCGCCAACCACCTGACCTCCAAGGGCGGCGACCAGGGCCTGACCTCGCAGTACCAGCCGGTGACGCGCGGCTCGGAGATCCAGCGCCACGCGCAGGCGCAGGAGGTCAACGCGTTCGTCAAGGACATCCTGAAGGTCCAGAAGAACGCGAACGTGCTCGCCCTCGGCGACATGAACGACTTCGAGTTCTCCGGCACCGCCGAGATCCTCGAGGGCGACGGCGAGCTGTGGTCGGCGATCAAGTCGCTGCCCGCGAGCGAGCGTTACACCTACGACTACCAGGGCAACTCGCAGGTCCTGGACCAGATCCTGATCAGCCCGGCGGTCCGCCGCGACGACTTCGAGTACGACAGCGTGCACATCAACTCGGAGTTCAACGACCAGATCAGCGACCACGACCCGCAGGTGCTGCGCTTCCGTCCCTGACCCGAGGGCGCCCAGGACCGGCCGGACATCCCGTCCGGCCGGTCCCGCGTCCACTCGCCCTGCCGCCCGGCCCGGCACGCGTTCACCGGGTAGCCCTCGGGGTGTTCAGCAGCCGCGCCTGCGACGCAGCACCCCGGCCGCGATCAGGGCGGCCAGACCGACCGCGCCCGCCACCAGCACCGGGCGCGGCACCCCTCGTAGGCCCTCGGCCGCCTTGTGGGCGGGCGGCGCGAGCCGGCGCTGGGCCACGGCTGCCTTGTCCTGCACGAGGTGTCCGGCCTCCAGGGCCCTGCTCTGGGCCTGGTGCCCGGCCGCCATGGCCCGGTCGCGCAACGGCTGCCCGTCATGGGACGCGCCGTGCCGGGCGACCCGGTGCTGGAGCGTGTGCCCGGTGCGCGAGGCCGTCCCCTGCACGGCATGGCCCGCCTGCACGGCCCGCCCCTTCATGGCGTGGGCCGCGTGCGTGGCCCTGTCCTGGGCGCCCTGTCCGGCGTGCGCGGCGCCGGCGCGCAGCTGCACGGTCATGGCGCCGGCCTTGTCCATCAGGTCGGCGGCCCGAGCCCGCGCGCGGCCCTTCACATCGGCGCGGCCCACCAACTGGGCCACGGTGTCACCGAGTTGGTTCCTGGTCTGCTCGATCTGCTGCCGCAGTTCGTCGGGGCCCTTGGCACCCGAGCCGTGCGGGGTCCTGTGGGTCATCGATGTGCCCTTTCCTTGATCACGTCGACATCGGCCCTGACGCTGCCGAGGGTCTCCTCGGGCATGGGCGATCCGGCGCGGCGCAGCTGGGCGCGTCCGGTGGCGGCGAGCGCGGCGGCGACGGCGAACAGCACGGCCGCGACGATCAGCGCCGCCGCCCACAGGGGCAGCACCAGGTCGAGGGCGGCGGTGGCCGCGCCGGCCAGCACGATCAGCCCGACGTAGCCGAGGGCGCCCGCGGCGCCCAGCAGCCCGCCACCGCGTCCGGCGCGCTTGCCCTTCCGGGCCAGCTCCGCCTTGGCGAGGGCGACCTCCTGCCGCAGCAGCAAGGAGAGCTGCTCGGTGGCGCGATTGACGAGTTCCCCCGTGGTGGGGTGCCCGTCGAGTGCGGGGCGCGTGTGCGGTCGCGTGTGCGAGGTCATGGTCACGGTGTCCCGCCTCCTCTCTGTACGGAACATCCGGGTACCCGGGCCGGGGAGCGTCAGCCCTTGTCCGCGCTCCCGGTCCCGCGGTCGCCGAGACGCGCGAGCTGCGACTGGAACCAGTCGAGCCGCGCCTGCAACAGGGCGGCCTCGGCGACCAGTTCGGGCACACCCAGCTCCGCGCCCGCCGGTCCGAGGGCCGCCGCGGCCGGGACGCCGCCGTCCGCCCGCACCCGCAGGCCCTCCCCGGCGAGCCGGGCGAACTCGGCGAGGGTGACGGACGTACGGCCGCGCGCGCAGCCCGCGCAGCCGGGGGCGAGGGCACGCCAGCCGGGGCGGCCCCAGCCGGCGTCGGCCAGCAGGGCCGCGGTGGCACCGCAGGCGCAGGGGCCCGCGGTGGCGGTGCGCACCCGCTGCCGGGCGTAGCGGAATCCGCGCTCGAAGCGGATGTAGGTACCGAGCACGGAGACTTCGAGCAGCAGCGCGGTGCGGTGCTCCGCGGTGCAGCGCAGGGCGTCGGCGGCGGCCCGGTCGTGGACGCAGTGGAAACCGCAGTCGCACAGCCGCGCCGGCGGGCGGTGCCTGCGGCCGTAGACGCAGGACGCCTCGGCGAGAACGCCGTACGGAAGCGCGCCGCCGAGCGACACTCCGGTGAACCCCGCCCGGGTGCCGTCCACGGACAGCACCGGGTGGGCGATCTTGTAGCCGGTCGGCGGCTCCGTGGGGCGTTCCGCCGGGAGCCGCAGTCTCATCGGGCGGCCGGGACCTCTTCGCGGGCCGGCTCGGCCGGTGCGGTGCGGGCGGCCTCCACGGGCTGCCGGGTCTCTTCCTCGTGGACCTGCGGCCGCTCCTCGGCGACCCCGGTGGCCAGTGCCTTGCCGAGCTTCATGGTGCCTCCATGGCTGACGTCGGTGATGACCCTTCGCCCATAGTGACCCATGAGGGGCCGAGTTGGACACACGACCTTGCGCCACATCCAAACAGGTAAGCAAACTTACCGATACTCTGAAGAAGAATTAAGTAGAGCTACACCGAAGACCTGCCGACACTTACGGGCATGACGATCACACACAGGTCCTCGCCGTTCGGCCGCACCCTCTGCGCGATGATCACCCCGTTCACCGAGGAGGGGGCGCTGGACCGGGCGGGCGCCCAGGAGCTGGCCGCCCACCTGGTGGCGGAGGGCTGCGACGGCCTGGTCCTCAACGGCACCACGGGCGAGTCGCCGACCACCACGGACACCGAGAAGGCGGAACTGATCACGGCCGTACGGGAGGCGGTCGGCGACCGGGTCCCCCTGATCGCGGGGGTCGGTACCGCCGACACCCGGCACACCACCGAACTGGCCCTCGCGGCGGAGAAGGCGGGCGCCGACGCCGTCCTGGTCGTGGCGCCGTACTACAGCAGGCCGCCCCAGGACGCCCTGGCCGCCCACTTCCACGCCGTCGCCGACGCCGGCGGGCTGCCGGTCCTCCTCTACGACATCCCCGGCCGCACCGGCACCCGCATCGACCCGGAGACGATCCTCCGCCTCGCGGAGCATCCCCGGATCGTGGGGGTCAAGGACTGCTCCTACGACCTCCTGGGCACTCAGAAGGTCCTGGCCCGGACGGACTTGGCCTACTACGCGGGCTGCGACGAACACAACCTCGCCCTCTACGCCGTCGGCGCGGCCGGCTGCATCAGCACCGTCGCCAACGCGGCCCCCCGCCACATCGCCGCCGTCCTCGACGCCTTCGACGCCGCCGACACCGTCCGGGCGGCACGGCTCCAGCTCCGCGCGATCCCCTTGATCGACTCCATGATGTCCGCGGGCCTCCCGGGGACGGTCACCGCGAAGGCCCTCCTGTCCCGACTCGGCCTCCCCGCGGGCCCGGTCCGCGCCCCGCTGCTCCCCGCCTCCCCCGAGGTGACGGCCGGACTGCGGGCGCGGTACGAGGAGCTGACCGGATCCTGATCCCGGCCGGACCGCCTGCCGTACGGTGTCCTCGTGAGCCGCCCCCTGCTGTTCCTGGACGTCGACGGTCCCCTGAACCCGTACGCGGCCCAGCCGGAGCGCCGGCCCGAGGGGTACACCACGGTCCGGGTGCCCCTGCGCTCCCGCCGCCCGCTGCGGGTCTGGCTGAATCCGGCCCACGGCCGCGAACTGTCCTCCCTCGGCTACGAGCTGTGCTGGGCGACGACCTGGATGGCCGAGGCCAACCGCTGGATCGCCCCCGTCCTCGGCCCGCCGGAGTTGCCGTACGTCGACTTCGGCGCGGGCCTGTTCGCCCACCGGCCCGACGGGGTGCACTGGAAGACGGAGGCGATCGTGGCGTACGCCGGGGGCCGGCCGTTCGCCTGGGTGGACGACGAACAGAGCCCGGCGGACGCCGTGTTCGTCGCCGACCGCCACCCCGCCCCGGCCCTCCTCCACCACGTGGACCCCCGCATCGGCCTGCGCGAGGGCGACTTCGGCACACTGGCGCGGTTCGCGGCCGGACTCCCGGCCACGGGATGACGCAGCGCCCCTCGCCGCGGGACGAGGGGCGCTGCGGGCGTACGGCGGGTCAGTTGTGGCTGTGCAAAATGTCGTTCAGGCCGCCCCAGACCGCGTTGTTCGGGCGGGCCTCGACGGCGCCGGTGACCGAGTTGCGGCGGAAGAGGATGTTGGAGGCGCCGTTGAGGTCGCGGGCCTTGACGATCTGTCCGTCGGGCATGGTGACACGGGTGCCGGCGGTGACGTAGAGGCCGGCCTCGACCACGCACTCGTCGCCGAGGGCGATGCCGACGCCCGCCTCGGCGCCGATCAGGCAGCGCTCGCCGACGGAGATGATCACGTTGCCGCCGCCGGACAGGGTGCCCATGGTGGAGGCGCCGCCGCCGATGTCCGAGCCGTCGCCGATGACGACACCGGCGGAGATGCGGCCCTCGACCATCGAGGTGCCGAGCGTACCGGCGTTGAAGTTGACGAAGCCCTCGTGCATCACGGTGGTGCCCGCGGCGAGGTGCGCGCCCAGACGGACCCGGTCGGCGTCGGCGATGCGGACGCCCCTGGGAACGACGTAGTCCGTCATGCGGGGGAACTTGTCGATCGAGGTGACCTGGAGGTGCAGGCCCTCGGCGCGGGCGTTCAGCCGCACCTTCTCGATGTCGTCCACGGCGACCGGGCCGAGCGAGGTCCAGGCGACGTTGGCGAGGTGGCCGAAGATGCCGTCCAGGCTCAGGCCGTGCGGCTTGACCAGGCGGTGCGAGAGGAGGTGCAGGCGCAGGTAGGCGTCGTGCGCGTCCAGCGGCTTCTCGTCCAGCGAGGCGATGACCGTACGGACCGCGACCACCTCGACGCCCCTGCGGGCGTCCGGGCCGGTCGCCGCGGTCGCGCCGCCGCCCAGCAGCTCCGCCGCGCGCTCGGCGGACAGCCGCTCGGTGCCGGCCGGGCCCGGCTCCGCCACCAGCTCGGGCGCGGGGAACCAGGTGTCGAGAACGGTGCCGTCGGAGGCGATCGTGGCGAGGCCGGCGGCGACGGCGCCGGTGGTACGGGAAGCAGTGTCGGTCATGGGAAAAACCTAACGTGGCACGGGGTGCGGGAGCGAACCGTGTCTCATGTGCCGGTCGGGGGAACGCCCTCAGCCGATCACCCGCCCGAGCGCCTCCCGCGCGTACCCCTCGTCGTACGCCCCACCCGTCAGCAGCACCTGAAGGCAGACGCCGTCCATCAGCGCGACCAGCACCCGTGCCGTCACCGGGTCGACACGGGCGGACAGGCGCGCGGCCGTCTCCTCCATCCACCGGGCGGCGACGGGCCGCAGGGCCGGGCGGCGCAGCGCGGCGAGGTACAGCTCGTACTCCAGCTCCGCCCCGGGGCGGTCGGCGTTCAGCCACTCGCCGAGGACCCGGGCGAGCCCGGCCGCGAGGTCGCCGTCGTCCAGTGCCCCGCTGTCGTCGAGCACCGCGGCGAACCCCTCGTTCGCCTGGCACAGGGCGGCCACCAGCAGGTCGTCCAGGGTGGCGAAGTGGTACGTGGTGGAGCCGAGCGGCACATCCGCCTCCGCGGCGACCGTGCGGTGGCTGAGCCCGACGAGGCCGTCGCGCCCGGCCACCCGGATCGCCGCGTCGATGATCCGCTGCCGCCGGTCGGGGTCGTAGCGCCGGGCCATCAGTGACTCGTTCCGCCGAGGTTCAGCACCACCACTCCCCCGATGATCAGCAGGATCCCCGCGACCTTCACCGCGCTGAGCCCCTCCCCGAACAGCAGCAGCCCGAGCACGGCGATGGCCGCGGTGCCCACCCCGGACCAGATCGCGTACGCCGTGCCGATCTGCACGGTCTTCAGCGTCTGCGCCAGGAGGAGGAAGGACACCAGATATCCCAGCGCCGTCACCAACGAGGGCCCGAGCCTGCTGAACCCGTGGCTGTACTTCATCGCCGTCGTGGCGGTCACCTCGGCGGCTATGGCGCCGGCGAGCGTCAGGTATCCCATGTGTACGAGCGTACACACGATGTGTACGACCGTACATAACGGGTCGCGACGAGGCGCGTCCAGGCGGACGACCCGTGCGTCCGGGCATGCGAAAGGGGCCACGGCATCGCTGCCCTGGCCCCTCGCTCGCGCCGGACGCGCCGGTCGGACGTCAGACGTTGAAGCCCAGCGCCCGCAGCTGCTCGCGGCCCTCGTCCGTGATCTTGTCCGGGCCCCACGGCGGCATCCAGACCCAGTTGATCCGGAGCTCGTTGACGATGCCGTCCGTGGCCGACTTGGCCTGGTCCTCGATGACGTCCGTCAACGGGCAGGCCGCCGAGGTCAGGGTCATGTCCACGGTGGCCACGTTGGAGTCGTCCACGTGGATGCCGTAGATCAGGCCGAGGTTGACGACGTCGATGCCCAGCTCGGGGTCGACCACGTCCATCAGGGCCTCGCGGAGTTCCTCCTCCGAGGCCGGCTTCATCTCGACGGTGTCGCTCATGCGGTCTTCCTTTCGGCTTCGGCGCCACCCAGCGCCTGGGCCGTCGCGTCCTTCCACGCCATCCAGCTCAGGAGGGCGCACTTGACCCGCGCGGGGTACTTGGAGACACCGGCGAACGCCACCGCGTCCTCCAGCACCTCCTCCATCGCGTCGTCCGGTTCGATCCTGCCCTTGGACTGCATCAGCTCCAGGAAGGTCTCCTGGATCTTCTGCGCCTCGGGCAGGTCCTTGCCGACGAGGAGTTCGTTCAGTACGGAGGCCGAGGCCTGGCTGATGGAGCAGCCCTGGCCCTCGTACGAGACGTCCGCGATCCTCGTGCCGTCGTACTTCACGCGGAGGGTGATCTCGTCGCCGCACGTCGGGTTCACATGGTGCACCTCGGCGTCGCCATCCCGAAGACCACGCCCGTGCGGGTTCTTGTAGTGGTCCAGGATGACTTCCTGGTACATCGAGTCCAGCTTCACGGTTTTCGACACGCCTCTCAGCCGAAGAAGTTCCGTACGTGCTCCAGTCCGTCGACCAGAGCGTCGATCTCGGCCGGCGTGGAGTACAGATAGAACGACGCTCGCGTGGTCGCGGGAATTCCGTAGCGCAGGCAGACCGGACGGGCACAGTGGTGGCCGACGCGGACCGCGATGCCCTGCTCGTCCAGGACCTGGCCCACGTCGTGCGGGTGGATGTCGCCCAGGGTGAAGGAGATCGCGGCGCCCCGGTCCTCGGCCGTGGTGGGGCCGATGATCCGCAGGTCGGGGACCTGGGCCAGGCGCTCCACCGCGTACTGGGTGAGCGCGTGCTCGTGGGCGAGGATCTTCTCCATGCCGAGGGACGACAGGTAGTCGATCGCCGCGCCCAGGCCGACCGCCTGCGCGATCGGGGGCGTGCCCGCCTCGAACTTGTGCGGCGCCGGGGCGTACGTCGAGGAGTGCATCGAGACGGTCTCGATCATCTCGCCGCCGCCCAGGAACGGCGGCAGGTCCTCCAGCAGCTCCTGGCGGCCCCACAGGACACCGATGCCGGTCGGGCCGCACATCTTGTGACCGGTGAAGGCCACGAAGTCGGCCTGGAGGGCCTGCACGTCCAGCGGCATGTGCGGCGCGGCCTGGGAGGCGTCGACGCACACCAGCGCGCCGACCTCCTGGGCGCGGCGGACTATCGCCTCGACCGGGTTGAGCGTGCCCAGGATGTTGGAGACCAGCACGAAGGAGACGATCTTCGTCTTCTCGGTGATGATCTCGTCGATGTTCGACAGGTCCAGGCGGCCGTCGTCGGTGAGGCCGAACCACTTCAGCTTCGCGCCGGTGCGCTGCGCCAGCAGCTGCCACGGCACGATGTTGGAGTGGTGCTCCATCTCCGTGATGACGATCTCGGTCTCGTGGTCCACCCGGTAGGGCTCGTCGGCCCAGCCCAGCATGTTGGCCACGAGGTTGAGGGACTCGGAGGCGTTCTTGGTGAAGATCACCTCGTCGCGGCTCGGCGCGTTGATGAACTCCGCCACCTTGTCGCGCGCGCCCTCGTAGAGTGCCGTGGCCTCCTCGGCGAGGACGTGCACGCCGCGGTGGACGTTGGCGTTGTACCGCTCGTAGTACTCGTTCAGGGCGTCCAGTACCTGGCGCGGCTTCTGGCTGGTCGCCGCGTTGTCCAGGTACACGAGCTTCCTGCCGTCGTGGACCACGCGGTCCAGTACGGGGAAGTCCTTGCGGATCGCCTCGGTGTCGAGGAGGCCCGACAGATGCGTCACGCGGATGCGCCACCCTTCACGTATGCCTCGTAGCCCTCGTTCTCCAGCTTGTCCGCGAGCTCCGGGCCGCCGGACTCGACGATGCGGCCGCCGGCGAACACGTGCACGTGGTCGGGCTTGATGTAGCGCAGGATGCGCGTGTAGTGCGTGATCAGCAGGGTGCCGACCTCGCCGGTCTCGCGGACGCGGTTGACGCCCTCGGAGACGATGCGCAGCGCGTCGACGTCCAGGCCCGAGTCGGTCTCGTCCAGGATCGCCATCCTCGGCTTGAGCAGTTCGAGCTGGAGGATCTCGTGGCGCTTCTTCTCACCGCCGGAGAAGCCCTCGTTGACGTTGCGCTCGGCGAAGGCGGGGTCCATGTGGAGACGCTCCATGGCCTCCTTGACCTCCTTCACCCAGGTGCGCAGCTTCGGGGCCTCGCCGCGCACGGCGGTGGCGGAGGTGCGCAGGAAGTTGGAGACCGAGACGCCGGGAACCTCGACCGGGTACTGCATCGCCAGGAACAGGCCCGCGCGGGCGCGCTCGTCGACGGACATCTCCAGGACGTCCTCGCCGTCGAGGGTGACGGTGCCACTGGTGACGGTGTACTTCGGGTGACCCGCGAGCGAGTAGGCGAGGGTCGACTTGCCGGAGCCGTTGGGGCCCATGATGGCGTGCGTCTCGCCCTGCTTCACGGTGAGGTCGACGCCCTTGAGGATCTCCTTCGTGGCGTTGTCGGCCTCGACGGTGACGTGCAGGTCTCGGATTTCAAGCGTTGCCATGGATGCCTCAGGACTCCTGGGTGAGGGAGACGAGCACGTCGTCCCCTTCGATCTTTACGGGGTAAACGGGGACGGGGCGCGTCGCGGGGAGGCCGGACGGCTTGCCGGTGCGCAGGTCGAAGGCGGAGCCGTGCAGCCAGCACTCGATCTGGCAGTCCTCCACCTCGCCCTCGGAGAGCGAGACGTTCGCGTGCGAGCAGATGTCGTAGATCGCGAACACCTCCCCCTCGGTCAGGACGACCGAGACCGGCGTGCCGTCGAGCTCCACCCGCTTGGGCGTGCCCTCCGCCAGCTCGCTCAGCCCACAGACGCGTACGAAACTCATGCGACCGAGGCCTCCAGCTCCTGCTCGATCTTGGCGAGCAGACGCTCCTCGATGTCGGCGACGCCGATCTGCTGGACCAGTTCGGCGAAGAAGCCGCGCACCACCAGACGGCGGGCGTCCTGCTCCGGGATGCCGCGGGCCATCAGGTAGAAGAGCTGCTCGTCGTCGAAGCGGCCGGTGGCGGAGGCGTGGCCGGCGCCGACGATCTCGCCGGTCTCGATCTCCAGGTTCGGCACCGAGTCGACGCGGGCGCCGTCGGTGAGGACCAGGTTGCGGTTCATCTCGTAGGTGTCGGTGCCCTCGGCCCCGGCCTCGATGAGTACGTCGCCGATCCAGACCGCGTGCGCGTCGTCGCCCTGGAGCGCGCCCTTGTAGACGACGTTCGACTTGCAGTGCGGGGTGTTGTGGGTGACCAGCAGGCGGTGCTCCTGGTGCTGGCCCGCGTCGGTGAAGTACAGGCCGTACAGCTCGGCCTCGCCGCCGGTGCCCGCGTAGGTGACGCGCGGGTGCAGCCGTACGACGTCGCCGCCGAAGGTGACGACGACCGACTTGAAGGAGGCGTCCCGGCCGATCAGCGTGTTGTGCTGGGCGACGTGGACGGCCTTGTCGTCCCAGTCCTGGACGCAGACGACGGTGAGCTTGGCGCCGTCGCCCAGCACGTAGTCGACGTTGGCGGCGAGCACCGCGTCGCCGGTGTGGTCGATGACGACCACGGCCTCGGCGAAGGCGCCCAGCTCGATCACCTGGTGGGCGAAGGCGGTGCCGCCCTGGCCGTGCACGGTGATGCGGACCGGCTCGGTGAGGACGGTGTCCTTGGCGACGGTCACGACCGAGGCCTGCTCGAAGGCGGAGTACGCCTGGGCGGCGATCCGGTCCACCGGGGTGCCCGCCCGGCCGAGGCGCGCGTCGTCGCGGCCGACGGTCTCGACGGTGACACCCTCGGGGGCCTGCACGTCGACCTTCACGCCGTCACCGGTGGCGGCGGCGGTGCCGTCGTGCAGCCCGCGCAGGCGCTCCAGCGGGGTGAACCGCCACTCCTCCTCGCGGCCGTGGGGGACGGGGAAGTCCGCCACGTCGAAGGACGGGGGCACGCTCATGCGCGTGGCGACGGTCGACTCCGCGGCCACCGCGATCTGGCCGGCGGTGGTGGAGCCGACCGGGATGTTCTGAGCCTCAGCCATGGCTGTCGTATTGCTCGCTTTCTCAGGTCAGTGGCTTGATGGTGGGGCGGCGGGCGATCAGCCGACCGCGCCTTCCATCTGCAGCTCGATCAGCCGGTTGAGCTCCAGGGCGTACTCCATGGGCAGTTCCTTGGCGATCGGCTCGACGAAGCCGCGCACGATCATCGCCATCGCCTCGAACTCGGAGAGGCCGCGGCTCATCAGGTAGAAGAGCTGGTCCTCGGAGACCTTCGAGACGGTCGCCTCGTGGCCCATGGACACATCGTCCTCGCGGACGTCGACGTACGGGTACGTGTCGGAGCGGGAGATGGTGTCGACGAGCAGCGCGTCGCACAGCACGTTCGACTTGGAGCCGTGGGCGCCCTCGCCGATCTCGACCAGACCGCGGTAGGACGTACGGCCGCCGCCGCGCGCCACGGACTTCGAGACGATGTTGGACGACGTGTTCGGCGCCATGTGGACCATCTTGGAGCCGGCGTCCTGGTGCTGGCCCTCGCCCGCGAAGGCGATGGACAGGGTCTCGCCCTTGGCGTGCTCGCCCATCAGGTACACGGCCGGGTACTTCATCGTGACCTTGGAGCCGATGTTGCCGTCGATCCACTCCATGGTCGCGCCCTCGTACGCCACGGCGCGCTTGGTGACCAGGTTGTAGACGTTGTTCGACCAGTTCTGGATGGTCGTGTAGCGGCAGCGGGCGTTCTTCTTGACGATGATCTCGACCACGGCGCTGTGCAGCGAGTCCGACTTGTAGATCGGCGCGGTGCAGCCCTCGACGTAGTGCACGTAGGCGCCCTCGTCGACGATGATCAGGGTCCGCTCGAACTGGCCCATGTTCTCCGTGTTGATCCGGAAGTAGGCCTGGAGCGGGATCTCCACGTGCACGCCCTTCGGCACGTAGATGAAGGAGCCGCCGGACCACACGGCCGTGTTCAGCGCGGCGAACTTGTTGTCACCGGCCGGGATGACGGTGCCGAAGTACTCCTTGAAGAGCTCCGGGTGCTCCTTGAGGGCGGTGTCGGTGTCCAGGAAGATGACGCCCTGCTCCTCCAGGTCCTCGCGGATCTGGTGGTAGACGACCTCCGACTCGTACTGGGCGGCCACGCCGGCGACCAGGCGCTGCTTCTCGGCCTCGGGGATGCCCAGCTTGTCGTAGGTGTTCTTGATGTCCTCGGGCAGGTCCTCCCAGGACTCCGCCTGCTTCTCCGTGGAGCGCACGAAGTACTTGATGTTGTCGAAGTCGATGCCCGACAGGTCCGAGCCCCAGTTCGGCATGGGCTTCTTCTCGAAGAGCCTGAGGCCCTTCAGGCGCAGCTTGGTCATCCACTCGGGCTCCGACTTCTTGTCGGAGATGTCGCGGACGACGTCCTCGTTCAGACCGCGCCGGGCGGAGGCACCGGCAACGTCGGAGTCGGCCCAGCCGTATTCGTACTTGCCCAGGCCCTCCAGCTCAGGGTGGGCAGTCTCCGTGGGGAGAGTCATGCGGGGTTCCTCCCGGCCGTGCTTGCAGGTGCGTCAGTGGAAATCTTGGGAATGAACGTCGTGCAGACGCCGTCGCCGTGCGCGATGGTCGCCAGTCGCTGGACGTGGGTACCCAGCAGGTCGGCGAAGATCTCCGTCTCCGCCTCGCACAGCTGCGGGTACTGCTCCGCGACGTGCGCGACCGGGCAGTGGTGCTGGCAGAGCTGCTCGCCGACCGGTGCGCTGCGCGCCGTAGCAGCGTACCCGTCCGCGCTCAGGGCCTTGGCCAGCGCTTCCGCGCGTTTCTCGGGGCTCACGCTCTCGATCGCCCTGCGGTACGCGCTCGCCTGGGAGGCGATCCGGGCGCGGGCGAACGCGGAGACCGCGTCGGCCCCGCCCTCGTGCTCGGCGATCCAGCGCAGCGCGTCCGCGGCCAGCTTGTCGTACGACTGGTAGAAGGCGTCGCGTCCGCAGTCGGTGAGCGCGAAGACCTTCGCGGGGCGCCCGCGCGTGCGCGCGCCGTAGACACGCTGTTCACGCGCCTCCACGACGTCGTCCGCGACCAGCGCGTCCAGGTGGCGCCGGACGGCCGCCTGGGTGAGTCCCAGCCGGCCCGCGAGTTCGGCGACGGTCGACGGCCCGTGGTCCAGGATGGATCGCGCGACACGGTTGCGCGTGGAGCGCTCACCGGTCGCGAGTTCCTCCTGCGGGGCCCCCGTGAGGGCCTCCCGAGCCTCGCCGACGTTTTTCACAACGCCATTGTTGCGTAATTCCTCCGGGCCTGACAAGCGCCGCCCGGATCACGACCGGTGCCCTGCATCACTTAGGTCTACCTAATCTGACCTGCGGAAACGATCTCTGATCGATCATCCCGCGCCCGCTCGGAGGGGAAACCGGTGGCGCCCCGAGCGCCCGTCCGGAAGACTCCCGGAGCATGGCGACACCCCCTCCGACCGGGCCTCTTGTCACACGGGACGGCATCGCCGCCCAGTTGCGGCTGCTCGGCGTCGAAAGCGGCGAGACACTGCTCGTACATACGGCGCTGAGTTCCCTCGGATGGGTGAACGGCGGGGCCGTGGCGGTCGTCCAGGGGCTCCTCGACGTCCTCGGCCCGGCCGGCACCTTGGTCGTCCCCGCCCAGTCCTCCGACCTCTCCGACCCCGCCCTGTGGGGGAACCCGCCGGTGCCCGAGGAGTGGTGGGACCGGATCCGGGCCACGATGCCGCCGTACGACCCCGACATCACCCCCACCCGCGGCGTCGGGGTGGTCCCGGAGACGGTGCGCACCTGGCCGGGCGCCCGGCGCAGCGCGCACCCGCAGACCTCCTTCGACGCCGTCGGCGCCCGAGCGGCGCAGATCACCGAGGGCCACGCCCCCGACTGCCGGCTCGGCGAGCGGAGCCCCCTGGCCCGCCTGGAGGAAGCGGGCGCCCGCGTGCTGCTGCTCGGCGCGGGGTACGACGCCTGCACCGCCTTCCACCTGGCCGAGTACCGCGTCCCCGCGCCGCTGGTAGAGGTGGGCCGGCCGGCGCCCGGCGGCTGGGAGACGGTGACCGAGGTGTCGATCACCTCCGATCGGTTCGAGGAGCTGGGGCGCGACTTCGAGCGGGAGCGTCCCGTCGTCCGCGGGAAGGTGGGCGCGGCGGACACCCGGCTGTTCCCGGTGGCGGACGCCGTGGCCTACGCCCAGGGGTGGCTGTCGGCGCGGCGGCCTCGTGCGAGGGAGTTCCCGCACCCCGGCGACTGATCGGCGGGCGGTCTCCCTAGACTCTGGACCCATGCGAAGTGAGCCCGCCCGCCCGTCTCCCGATCACCAAGCCTCCGGGAGACGCTTCGCGTCGGCCCCGCTGATCCAGATCGCGGCCCTGGTGAAGCGGTACGGCACGAAGACCGCGGTGAACGGCCTCGACCTGGAGGCACGGGCGGGCGTGACCGCCGTCCTCGGCCCCAACGGCGCCGGCAAGACGACGACGGTCGAGACCTGCGAGGGGTACCGGAAGCCGGATTCCGGCACGGTGCGCGTCCTGGGTCTCGACCCCGTGCGGCAGTCGGCCGAGCTGCGGCCGCGGATCGGCGTGATGCTCCAGTCCGGCGGCGTGTACTCCGGCGCCCGCGCGGACGAGATGCTGCGCCACGTCGCCAAGCTGCACGCCCACCCGCTGGACGTGGACGCCCTGATCGAACGGCTCGGGCTCGGCAGCTGCGGCCGCACCCCCTACCGCCGGCTCTCCGGCGGCCAGCAGCAGCGCCTCGCGCTCGCCATGGCCGTCGTCGGCCGCCCGGAACTGGTCTTCCTGGACGAGCCGACCGCGGGCCTCGACCCGCAGGCCCGCCGCGCCACCTGGGACCTGGTGCGGGACCTGCGCGCCGACGGCGTCTCGGTGATCCTCACCACGCACCACATGGACGAGGCCGAGCAGCTCGCCGACGACGTCGCGATCATCGACGGCGGCAAGGTCATCGCCCAGGGCTCCCCCGAGGAGCTGTGCAAGGGCGGCGCCGAGAACACCCTGCGCTTCACCGGCCGCCCCGGCCTCGACGTCGGCTCCCTGCTCAAGGCGCTCCCGGACGGATGCACGGCCGCCGAGTTGACCCCGGGCGCCTACCGCGTCGTCGGCAGGATCGACCCGCAGCTGCTGGCCACCGTGACCTCCTGGTGCGCCCAGCACGGGGTGATGCCCGACCGCATCTCGGTCGAACGGCACACGCTGGAAGACGTTTTCCTCGAGCTCACGGGCAAGGAGCTGCGCTCATGACCACCGCGCCGGGTACGTACGCGCCCAAGCCGGGGGCCGCGCCCCTGCCCCGCATGATCACGGCGCAGGCGGCCCTGGAGACGAAGATGCTGCTGCGCAACGGCGAGCAGCTGCTGCTGACGGTGATCATCCCGACCCTGCTGCTGGTGCTCTTCAGCTCCGTGGACATCGTGGACACCGGCAAGGGCAAGGCCGTCGACTTCCTCACACCGGGCATCCTCGCCCTCGCGGTGATGTCGACCGCGTTCACCGGGCAGGCCATCGCCACCGGCTTCGAACGCCGCTACGGCGTGCTCAAGCGGCTCGCCGCCTCGCCGCTGCCCCGCTGGGCCCTGATGACCGCCAAGACGGCGTCCGTGCTGGTCACCGAGGTGCTCCAGGTGATCCTGCTGACGGTGATCGCCCTCGCGCTCGGCTGGTCCCCGCACGGCGACCCGGCCGCCGTGCTCCTCCTGCTGGTCCTCGGCACCGCCGCCTTCTCCGGACTCGGCCTGCTGATGGCCGGCACCCTGAAGGCGGAGGCGACGCTGGCGGCCGCCAACCTGGTCTTCCTGCTGCTGCTCGTCGGCGGCGGGGTCGTCGTGCCGCTGGACAAGTTCGGCTCGGCCGGACAGCACGTCCTCGGCCTGCTGCCCATCTCCGCCCTCTCCGACGGCCTGCGGGACGTGCTCCAGCACGGCGCCGGGATGCCCTGGGGCGACCTGGGGATCCTCGCGGTGTGGGCGGTCGTGGGGCTCGCGGCGGCGGGGAAGTTCTTCCGCTGGGAGTGAGCGGCGACACGGCGCCGGGACGGGACCCTCGTGAAAGCGTGCACAAGCGGCGGCCTACCATGGTGGACGTGCCCAAGCTGAACCGCGCCGACGCCGTAGCGGCCCTGCGTAATCCGCTCGCCTTCATCGCCGACCGCTGGACCCCGGAGCCCCGGACCGTGCAGCGGGCGGCCCTCGCCGCGCTCGTGATGTCGGTGGTCATCGTCGTCACCGGCGGTGCCGTACGGCTGACCAGTTCGGGCCTCGGCTGCCCGACCTGGCCCGAGTGCACCGACGGCTCCCTGACGCCGACGCAGGCGCTGAGCTATCACAGCGCGATCGAGTTCGGCAATCGCATGCTGACCTACGTGCTGTGCGCCGCGGTCGGCTGGGCGATCATCGCCGCCCGCTCCGAGAAGCCGCACCGGCGCAGCCTGACCCGGCTCGGCTGGGCGCAGTTCTGGCTGGTGATGGGCAACGCGGTGCTCGGCGGGATCGTGGTCCTGGTCGGCCTGAACCCGTACACCGTCGCGGCGCACTTCCTGCTGGCGACCGCGCTGACCACGGTCGCCGCGGTGATGTGGCAGCGCACCCGCGAGGGCGACGCCGCGCCCCGGCCGCTGGTCGGCAAGGCCGTGGTGCAGCTCGTGTGGTTCCTGGTGCTCGCGGCCGTGCTCCTCATCGCGGTCGGCACGGTGGTGACCGGCGCCGGCCCGCACGCGGGCGACTCCAGCGACGTCAAGCGCATCCCGATCGACTGGGAGACCGTGGCCAAGCTGCACGCCGTGCTCGCCTGGATCGTGGTGACGCTGACGTTCGCGCTCTGGTTCATCCTCAAGGCCGTCGACGCGCCGAGCGGCCCGCTGGCCCGCACCCGGGAGCTGTTCCTGATCCTGCTGGCGCAGGGCGTCATCGGCTACGTCCAGTACTTCACACACCTGCCCGAGGTCCTGGTGGGCGTGCACATGCTCGGCTCGTGCCTGGTGTGGATCGGCGTGCTGCGGATCCTCCTGGCGCTGCGCGAGCGTCCGGGGACGGAGCCGGCGGTGCCCGGACCCTCGGCCGAGGCCACGGTCCCCACGAACGCCTGAATCACCCGTACGCGGCAACCAGCGCGTCGATCGCCGGGCCCAGGTAGGCGCGGGTCAGTGCGGCGCGCCGGGTGAGCCGGCCGTCGTCGTCCGGCGGGACGGGGTCCCGGTAGCGCCTGCGGGCGATGTCGTCGACGACCTCCGCCGGCGCGCCGAGCGCCGGCAGTTCGGCCAGGGCCTCCCGCTTGGAGATCAGCCGTCCCTCGCGCAGGGTCACGGTGGCCCTGGCGAAGGTCAGCAGCCCGAGGTCGACCCAGACGTCCTGCCGCCACAGCCGCGCCTTGTCCACGGCGGGCCGCCAGAAGTCCCGCTGGTCCTGGACGACGAACCCGCGCAGGGTCTCGTCCGGCACCGGCGGCAGAAGGCGCGTCGGGGGCTCCCCGTGCAGCACCCGCCCGAAGGCGTGCAGCTCGCGCCGGGCGACGGGCGTGACCGGGCGGCGCAGCACATGGCCGTGCGCCCAGGTCAGATGCGCCCGGCCCGGATCGTCCAGGGTGGCCGGGGCGAGATAGCCGCAGTGCAGCCGCGCGGCGAGCGGCTCGTGGGCAAGGCGCCGGTGCAGCGCCACGACCTGCCGTACGGTCCCGGGATCCGGCGGCCGCGCGAGCACCGCGACCAGATCGAGATCGCTGCGGCCTTCCTGGTAGTCGCCGCCGGCGAGCGAGCCGTGGGCCCAGACGGCGCGGGGGCGTAACGGCGTGAGGGCGTCGAGAAAGCGCCCGAGCAAGGCTTCCGTTCGCATACCGCCCAGTGTGACGCCGCCGAAGGGGCACGGGGCCGTGGCGATCCGGCCACGCCGGCGCGCCCGGCCGAGGCCGGACCCGCGGCCGACGGACTAACCCCCGAGCTGGATCCCCGCCATCCGCTTCCACTCGTACGGCCCGGTCGTCACCTTCGCGGCGAACTCCCCGTCGAACGCCTCGTGCGCGGTGATCCCGGCCTTCGCCACCGCCTGCTCGGCGATGGCGTACGACGGGGCCACCACGTCGCCCCAGTTCCCGTCCTCGCCGACGAGCACGATGCGCGCCCCGCGCTCGCCGATGTACGCCACCTGCCCCTCCGCACCGCCGTGGGCCTTGGAGAAGGCGCTGATCCTCTGGGCGAGCCGGGCCACCGTGCGCTCGGCCTTCGCGTCAACCTGCTGCGTGTCTGCCATGCCTGGATGCTACCGACGGGTAGATCAAACGGCGACGGGAGGGGTGCGTGGCCTTGACCACGCACCCCTCCCGTCGGAGGGCCTTCGGCGGTACTTCGCGGAGAAAAGCGGCGTCAGCGCAGGAACGGATCGACCGCGACGGCGACGAAGAGGATCGACACATAGGTGATCGACCAGTGGAACAGCCGCATCTCCTTGAGCTTCGCGCCGGTGATCTCGGCCTTCGCCCGGTTCTGCAACCCGTGCGCCTCCCACAGCCAGAAGCCGCCGGCGGCGAGGGCCACGACCGTGTAGAACCAGCCCGTGTACCCCAGCGGGGTGAGCAGCAGCGACACGGCGACCATCACCCAGCTGTAGATGACGATCTGCCGGGCCACGACCTTGTTGGAGGCGATCACCGGGAGCATGGGCACCCCGGCGCGCGCGTAGTCGTCCTTGACCTTCATGGACAGCGGCCAGTAGTGCGGCGGCGTCCAGAAGAACATCACCAGGAAGAGGATGACCGGCGCCCAGGACATCGAGTTCGTGACCGAGGACCAGCCGATCAGCACCGGAAGACAGCCGGCGATACCGCCCCACACGATGTTCTGCGCGGTGCGGCGCTTGAGGATCATCGTGTAGACGACGACGTAGAAGAGCAGCGCGCCGAGCGACAGCCAGGCGCTGAGCCAGTTGACGGTCAGCCCGAACAGCAGGGTGGAGACGACCCCGAGGCCGATGCCGAAGGCCAGGCACTCGCGCGGGCTGACCATGCCGGTCACCAGCGGCCGCTGCGAGGTGCGGTCCATGACGGCGTCGATGTCGCGGTCGATGTACATGTTCAGCGCGTTGGCGCCGCCCGCGGAGAGGTAGCCGCCGAGACAGGTCAGCAGCACCAGCTTCAGGGACGGCACGCCCCGCTGCGCCAGGAACATCACCGGCACGGTGGTGATGAGCAGCAGTTCGATGATCCGCGGCTTGGTCAGCGCCACGAACGCCTTGGCACGGGCCCCGAACGGCCGGTGGACCGGGCTCGGGCTCGTACCACCGAGCACACCCGCTGGACGGGATTCGACGGCCGTCACGCACACCCCTGACAGAGACATCCCAGCGAGCCTCCCCCGGATGAGGTCTTCATGAAGGGCTCGCGCGTACCACGCCACTTTAGACGTTGCCGGTACCCCGGCCTTCGCGGGGGTGGGGTCGTGTTGGCTGACGTACCCGCGGGCGCCCCGGCGGAGCCCCGCGGGGCGCCTTGACGGGCTCGCGGAACACCCCTTTATCAGGGGTCCCAAAAGAGGGCCCCCACCACTCTTTTGAGCGGTCAGATGAGCGCCTTCTTATTCAGGTGCCAAATGGCGTCTCGGCCAGTCGGGAGGCGGATGGCGTCGATGCCCGGCAGTCTGGAATCACCCGCGAAAACGCACGTCCTTACGAGGGTAGGCTCGTCAGCGGCCGGCGGGCAGAAGCACGCCGGCGGCCGGGTGGGCGCGTGCCCCGAAGACCGGCGACCGACATGTGGAGAGGAGCCCTGACCCAGGGTGAGCACCAAGCCGACCACCACAGACCTTGAGTGGACCGACCTGGACCAGCGGGCCGTGGACACCGCCCGAGTCCTGGCCGCCGACGCCGTACAGAAGGTCGGCAACGGCCATCCCGGTACGGCGATGAGCCTGGCCCCCGCCGCCTACACCCTCTTCCAGAAGGTGATGCGGCACGACCCGGCCGACCCGGAGTGGGTGGGGCGCGACCGCTTCGTGCTGTCCGCCGGCCACTCCTCCCTGACCCTCTACACCCAGCTCTACCTGGCCGGCTTCGGTCTGGAGCTGGCGGACCTGGAATCCTTCCGCACCTGGGGTTCGAAGACCCCGGGCCACCCGGAGTACGGGCACACCAAGGGCGTCGAGACCACGACCGGCCCGCTGGGCCAGGGTGTGGCCAACGCGGTGGGCATGGCGATGGCCGCCCGCTACGAGCGCGGTCTGTTCGACCCGCAGGCCCCGCAGGGCGAGTCGCCCTTCGACCACTTCATCTACTGCATCGCCGGTGACGGCTGCCTCCAGGAGGGCATCTCGGCCGAGGCGTCCTCGCTGGCCGGCCACCAGAAGCTCGGCAACCTGATCCTGCTGTGGGACGACAACCACATCTCGATCGAGGGCGACACCGAGACGGCCGTCTCCGAGGACACCGTCAAGCGGTACGAGGCCTACGGCTGGCACGTGCAGCGCGTGGAACCGAAGGAGGACGGCGACCTGGACCCGGCGGCCATCTACGCCGCGATCCAGGCGGCCAAGGAGGTCACCGACCGCCCGTCCTTCATCGCGATGCGCTCGATCATCGCCTGGCCGGCCCCGAACGCCCAGAACACCGAGGCCGCGCACGGCTCGGCGCTCGGCGCGGACGAGGTCGCGGCCACCAAGCGTGTCCTCGGCTTCGACCCGGAGCAGTCCTTCGCCGTCGAGGACGAGGTCATCACGCACACCCGCAAGGCCCTGGAGCGCGGCGCCCGCGCGAAGGCCGAGTGGGAGAAGACGTTCCAGGTGTGGCGGGACGACAACCCCGAGCGCGCCGCCGAGTTCGACCGCATCGCCAAGGGCGAGCTGCCCACCGGCTGGGAGGAGAAGATCCCGGTCTTCGAGCCGGGCAAGTCGGTCGCCACCCGTGCCGCCTCCGGCAAGGTGCTCCAGGCGCTCGGCCCGGTGATCCCCGAGCTGTGGGGCGGCTCCGCCGACCTCGCCGGCTCGAACAACACCACGATCGACAAGAGCAGCTCCTTCCTCCCCGAGGGCAACCCGCTGCCGGAGGCCGACCCGTACGGCCGTACGGTCCACTTCGGCATCCGCGAGCACTCCATGGGCGCGGAGCTCAACGGCATCACGCTGCACGGCAACACCCGCGCCTACGGCGGTACGTTCCTCGTCTTCTCCGATTACATGCGCAACGCGGTGCGCCTGTCGGCCCTGATGCACCTGCCGGTGACGTACGTCTGGACGCACGACTCCATCGGTCTCGGCGAGGACGGCCCGACCCACCAGCCGGTCGAGCACCTGGCCTCGCTGCGCGCCATCCCGGGCCTGAACGTCGTCCGCCCGGCCGACGCCAACGAGACCGCCATCGCCTGGCGCGAGGTCCTCAAGCGCTACACCAAGGAGTTCGGCAAGGGCCAGCCGCACGGCTTCGCGCTGACCCGCCAGGGCGTGCCGACGTACGAGCCCAACGAGGATGCCGCGCGCGGCGGTTACGTCCTGTTCGAGGCCGAGGGCGGCGAGCCGCAGGTGATCCTGATCGCCACCGGTTCCGAGGTGCACGTGGCCGTCGAGGCGCGTGAGCGGCTCCAGGCCGACGGCGTTGCGACGCGGGTCGTGTCCATGCCGTCGGTCGAGTGGTTCGAGCAGCAGGACCAGGGGTACCGGGACTCCGTGCTGCCGCCGTCCGTGAAGGCCCGAGTCGCCGTGGAGGCCGGCATCGGCCTGACCTGGCACAAGTACGTCGGGGACGCCGGCCGCATCGTCTCCCTGGAGCACTTCGGCGCGTCCGCCGACGGAAAGGTGCTCTTCCAGGAGTTCGGCTTCACCGCGGAGAACGTGGCCGCCAAGGCCCGGGAATCCATCGCCGCCGCCCAGCGCTGACGCTCATATACGACACGTAGGAGATGTAATTCCATGACAGACGCACTCAAGCGCCTTTCCGACGAAGGCGTCGCGATCTGGCTGGACGACCTGTCGCGCAAGCGGATCACGTCCGGCAACCTCGCCGAGCTGATCGACCAGCAGCACGTCGTGGGCGTCACCACCAACCCGACGATCTTCCAGAAGGCGATCTCGGAGGGCGACGGCTACGACCAGCAGCTCTCGGACCTCGCCGCCCGCAAGGTCACCGTCGAAGAGGCCATCCGCATGATCACCACGGCGGACGTCCGCGACGCCGCCGACATCCTGCGCCCGGTCTTCGACGCCACGGAGGGCCAGGACGGCCGGGTCTCCATCGAGGTCGACCCGCGTCTCGCACACGACACCAAGGCGACCGTCGCCGAGGCCAAGCAGCTGGCCTGGCTGGTGGACCGCCCCAACACCCTGATCAAGATCCCGGCCACCCAGGCGGGTCTGCCGGCGATCACCGAGGTCATCGGCCTGGGCATCAGCGTCAACGTCACGCTGATCTTCTCCCTGGAGCGCTACCGCGCGGTCATGGACGCCTACCTCTCCGGTCTGGAGAAGGCCAAGGAGCGCGGCCTGGACCTGTCGGAGATCCGCTCGGTGGCGTCCTTCTTCGTGTCCCGCGTGGACACCGAGATCGACCGCCGCATCGACGAGATGGGCACCGACGAGGCCAGGGCGCTGCGCGGCAAGGCCGGCGTGGCCAACGCGCGCCTCGCCTACCAGGCGTACGAGGAGGTGTTCTCCTCCGACCGCTGGGACGCGCTGGAGAACGCGGGCGCGCACAAGCAGCGTCCGCTGTGGGCCTCCACCGGTGTGAAGGACCCGGCGTACAAGGACACCATGTACGTCGAGGAACTGGTCGCGCCGAACACCGTCAACACCATGCCGGAGGCCACCCTGGAGGCCTCCGACGACCACGGCGAGATCCGCGGCGACGCGGTCACGGGCACCTACGCGGCGGCCCGCGCCGACCTGGACGCGCTGGAGAAGATCGGCATCTCGTACGACGAGGTCGTCCAGGTGCTGGAGGACGAGGGCGTGGAGAAGTTCGAGACGTCCTGGAACGACCTCCTGAAGTCCACCCAGGCGGAGCTCGAGCGCCTCGCCCCTTCGGAGGGCTGACTTGTCACCCGTTTCCGGTTCCGGAGCGAACCCGCTCCGTGACCCGGCCGACCGACGGCTCCCGCGTATCGCGGGGCCGTCGGGTCTGGTCATCTTCGGGGTCACGGGCGACCTGTCGCGCAAGAAGCTGATGCCCGCGGTCTACGACCTCGCCAACCGGGGTCTGCTGCCGCCGGGCTTCTCGCTGGTGGGCTTCGCCCGCCGCGAGTGGGCGAACGAGGACTTCGCGCAGGAGGTCCACGACGCCGTCAAGGCGCACGCCCGTACACCGTTCCGCGAGGAGGTCTGGCAGCAGCTCATCCAGGGGATGCGCTTCGTGCAGGGCACCTTCGACGACGACGAGGCGTTCGAGCGGCTGCGCTCCACCATCGACGAGCTGGACAAGGCGCAGGGTACGGGCGGCAACTTCGCCTTCTACCTGTCGGTGCCCCCGCGCTCGTTCCCGGTGGTCATCCAGCAGCTGAAGAAGCACGGGCTCGCCGACCAGTCCGGCGGTTCCTGGCGGCGCGCGGTCATCGAGAAGCCGTTCGGACACGATCTGAAGTCGGCCGAGGAACTGAACGCCATCGTGCACGAGGTGTTCACCCCGGACCAGGTCTTCCGGATCGACCACTACCTCGGCAAGGAGACCGTCCAGAACATCCTGGCGCTGCGCTTCGCCAACACGATGTTCGAACCGATCTGGAACCGGTCCTTCGTGGACCACGTGCAGATCACCATGGCCGAGGACATCGGCATCGGGGGCCGGGCCGGCTACTACGACGGCATCGGCGCCGCCCGTGACGTCATCCAGAACCACCTGCTCCAGCTGCTCGCGCTGACCGCGATGGAGGAGCCCTCCTCCTTCGGCGCACAGGCGCTGGCCGCGGAGAAGACCAAGGTGCTCGGCGCCGTGCGGCTGCCGAAGGACCTCGGCGAGAGCACCGTGCGCGGACAGTACGCGGCGGGCTGGCAGGGCGGCGAGAAGGTCATCGGCTACCTCGAAGAGGACGGCATCGACCCGAGGTCGAAGACCGACACGTACGCGGCGATCAAGGTGGGCATCGACAACCGCCGCTGGGCGGGCGTCCCGTTCTACCTGCGCACCGGCAAGCGGCTCGGCCGCCGGGTGACCGAGATCGCCGTCGTCTTCCAGCGGGCCCCGCACTCCCCCTTCGACCACACGGCGACGGAGGAGCTGGGCCAGAACGCGATCGTGATCCGCGTCCAGCCGGACGAGGGCATCACGGTCCGCTTCGGCTCCAAGGTGCCGGGCACCTCGATGGAGATCCGGGACGTCTCCATGGACTTCGCCTACGGCGAGTCGTTCACCGAGTCCAGCCCGGAGGCGTACGAGCGGCTGATCCTGGACGTGCTGCTCGGCGACGCCAACCTCTTCCCGCGCACGGAGGAGGTCGAGCTGTCCTGGAAGATCCTCGACCCGATCGAGCAGTACTGGGACAAGCACGGCAGGCCCGCGCAGTACCAGTCGGGCACCTGGGGCCCCGCCGAGGCGGACGAGATGCTCGCACGAGACGGACGGAGCTGGCGCAGGCCATGAAGATAGACCTGACCGACACCACCGCCGGCGAGATCAACAAGGCGCTCGTGCAGGGGCGTCGGGCCATCGGCACTCCCGCCGTCGGCATGGTCCTGACCCTCGTCATCGTCACCGACGAGGAGAACGCGTACGACGCCCTGAAGGCCGCCAACGACGCCTCGCGCGAGCACCCCTCGCGGACGCTGGTGGTCATCAAGCGGATCTCCCGCACCCCGCGCGACCGCACCTCCTCGCGCCTCGACGCCGAGGTACGGGTGGGCGCGGAGGCGGGCACCGGCGAGACGGTCGTGCTGCGGCTGTACGGCGAGGTCGTCGGCCACGCCGACTCGGTCGTGCTGCCGCTGCTGCTGCCGGACGCCCCGGTGGTCGTGTGGTGGCCGGTGAACGCCCCGCTGGAACCGGCCAAGGACCCGCTGGGCGCGCTGGCCCAGCGCCGGGTCACCGACACCTACGCGTCCGAGGAGCCGGTGCGGGAACTCACGGCCCGCGCCGAGGCTTACACCCCCGGCGACACCGATCTGTCCTGGACCCGGATCACGCCCTGGCGCTCGATGCTGGCGGCCGCCCTGGACCAGGTGACCTGCCAGGTGCAGGCGGTCGAGGTGGAGGGCGAGGAGTTCAACCCGAGCTGCGAGCTGCTGGCGATGTGGCTCGCGGACCGGCTGGACGTGCCGGTACGGCGCTCCCCGTCCGCGGGACCGGGGCTGACCGGCGTCCGGATGGACACCACGTGCGGTCCGATCACCCTGGACCGCGCGGACGGCTCGCTGGCCACGCTGTCCATCGAGGGCCAGCCGGCCCGCGCGGTGGCGCTCAAGCGGCGGGACACCGCGGAGCTGATCGCGGAGGAGCTGCGCCGACTGGACCCGGACGACACCTACGCGTCGGCACTGCGGTACGGGGTGGACCGGCTGAACACGGTTCCGGACCGGGGCGCCTCTTTCTCGGAGGAGAGCGAGGCCCCGACCTCGGCCTCGACCTCGGCTTCGGCTTCGGCCGGGGCCGGGGAGCCGTCCCCCGCCGAGGACGCGCCCGTCGCCGAGCCGGAACCCGTTCAGGAGGCGGCCAAGGCGCCCGCGAAGAAGGCGACGGCCAGGGCCGCGAAGAAGACACCCTCCAGGAAGGCGTCGGCGAAGTGAGCACCCCTCAGCTGGTCGTCCACCGCGACAAGGAACTGATGGCCCAGGCCGCCGCGGCCCGCCTGATCACGAAGATCGTGGACGCGCAGGCCTCCCGGGGCGCCGCGTCCGTGGTCCTCACCGGCGGCCGCAACGGCAACGGTCTGCTGGCCGCGCTGGCGGAGGCACCGGCCCGGGACGCCATCGACTGGACCCGCCTGGACCTGTGGTGGGGCGACGAGCGCTATCTGCCCGAGGGCGACCCCGAGCGCAATGTCACCCAGGCCCGCGCGGCCCTGCTGGACTCCGTCCCGCTGGACCCCGCGCGTGTGCACGCCATGCCGGCCTCCGACGGGCCGTACGGCACGGACGTCGAGGCGGCGGCGGAGGCGTACGCGGCGGAGCTGGCGAAGGCGGCCGGGCCGGAGAACCACGGCTCGGTGCCCACCTTCGACGTGCTGATGCTGGGCGTCGGCCCGGACACCCATGTGGCCTCGCTCTTCCCCGAGCTGCCGGCCGTACGGGAGACCGAGCGCACGGTGGTGGGCGTGCACGGCGCGCCCAAGCCGCCACCGACCCGGATCTCGCTGACACTGCCCGCGATCCGCTCGGCCCGTGAGGTCTGGCTGCTCGCGGCGGGCGAGGACAAGGCGGAGGCGGCGGCCATCGCCCTGTCCGGCGCGGGCGAGATCCAGGCCCCGGCGGCGGGCGCCCGCGGTCGCAGTCGCACCCTGTGGCTGCTGGACGCGGCCGCGGCCTCCCAGCTGCCGCGCTCGCTGTATCCGCCGGCGTCCCCCTGACGCCCGGCGGCATGTGGTCCGTGGAGACGGCGGGGGCCGGCGCCCCCGCCGTCTCTCGTGTCCGGGCTCAACGGCCGTACGTGTACCAGGGGTCGTGCGGTATCCGACCCGCGTGCAGCGCCGGATGGTCCGCCAGCCGTATGCCGAACCGCCGCTTGAGTACGGCCAGTTCGTACAGCGCGATGCCGGTGACCGTCACCGGGGCGCCGAGGATGAACACGATGCCGAGGGTGAGGCCGAGGCCGTGCAGATCGCCGGTGAACAGGTCGGGCAGGGCCATCAGCCAGGTGGTGACGATGGCGAGCAGGGGCGGCAGACCGCGGTGCACGGCCGCCGTGCCGAAGAAGTTGCCGGTGACCCGCAGGGCACCGGCGCCGACGAACCAGACCAGCCACAGCGTCAGCAGGCCCACCGGCAGGATCATCAGTCCCGCGCCCAGTCGGCTGCTGTTCTGGAGCAGGAACAGGGTCACCGCGGCCGACGCCACGAAGGTGAGCAGCAGCCCGAGGGCTCGCAGCAGCGGCGGACGCAGGGAGCGCAGGCTGCCGCCGCGCCGCCAGATCCACAGCATCACGCCGACCGTCAGCGGGGCGATCACCAGCAGCACCCCACAGGCGACCAGCAGGTTCTCCATCATCTCCGTGACGGCGAAGCCGCCCTCCACGAAGGTGTAGACACCGATCGCGGCGACCGAGCCCGCCGCCACCCGGATCCGCTTGAGCTGTTCGACGGCCGGGTCGAGCGGTTCCGGTATCCAGGTGGGGTGGAACACCGCCCAAGCCGCGTGATGGGCCTTCAGATAGTTGCGGTCGCGCTGGTCGTCCGGCGCCCGGTTCCCCCGTGCCACGGTCCACTCCCCCGAGTAGCGTCGTTCGTGATCACCGGGAGTGTACGGGACACCGGTCGGCGGACCCCGCCCGGTGTCCCGGCACCCCCGGCCGCCGGTCAGCTACGGCCGCGCAGTTCCCGGTACTTGGCGACCAATGCCTTGGTCGAGGCGTCGAGGCCGGGTACCTCGACACCCTCGATGAGCGCGGGTTCGACGCGTTTGGCGAGGACCTTGCCCAGCTCCACGCCCCACTGGTCGAAGGAGTCGATGTTCCACACCGCGCCCTGCACGAACACCTTGTGCTCGTAGAGGGCGATCAGCTGGCCGAGGACGGACGGGGTGAGTTCCCGCGCCAGGACGGTGGTCGTGGGCCGGTTGCCCTGGAAGGTCTTGTGCGGGACCAGTTCCTCGGGCACGCCCTCCGCGCGAACCTCCTCGGCCGTCTTACCGAAGGCAAGGGCCTGGGTCTGGGCGAAGAAGTTGGCCATCAGCAGGTCGTGCTGCGCCTTCAGCTCACCACTGAGTTCGGCGACCGGCTCGGCGAAGCCGATGAAGTCGGCGGGGATCAGCTTGGTGCCCTGGTGGATCAACTGGTAGTAGGCGTGCTGCCCGTTGGTCCCCGGGGTGCCCCACACGACGGGTCCGGTCTGCCAGTCGACCCGCTTGCCGTCCCGCGCCACGTACTTGCCGTTGGACTCCATGTCCAGCTGCTGGAGGTAGGCGGTGAACTTGGAGAGGTAGTGGCTGTACGGCAGTACGGCGTGCGACTGGGCGTCGTGGAAGTTGCCGTACCAGATGCCCAAAAGGCCGAGGATCAACGGGGCGTTGGCCTCGGCGGGCGCGGTGCGGAAGTGCTCGTCCATCAGCCGGAAGCCGTCCAGCATCTCCCGGAAGCGGTCGGGCCCGATGGCGATCATCAAGGAGAGGCCGATCGCGGAGTCGTACGAGTACCGGCCGCCGACCCAGTCCCAGAACTCGAACATGTTGGCCGTGTCGATGCCGAACTCGGCGACCTTGCCCGCGTTGGTGGACAGCGCCACGAAGTGCTTGGCCACCGCGGCGGAATCGCCGAGCGCGTCCAGCAGCCAGGTGCGCGCGGAGGTGGCGTTGGTGATCGTCTCGATGGTGGTGAAGGTCTTGGAGGCGATGATGAACAGCGTCTCGGCCAGGTCCAGGTCGCGGGTGGCCTCGTGCAGGTCGGCGCCGTCCACGTTCGACACGAAGCGGACGGTCAGC
The DNA here is from genome assembly GCF_030269125.1 of Streptomyces hygroscopicus subsp. hygroscopicus. Classification (GTDB taxonomy): domain Bacteria; phylum Actinomycetota; class Actinomycetes; order Streptomycetales; family Streptomycetaceae; genus Streptomyces; species Streptomyces hygroscopicus_C. The sequence goes on from NZ_BSSM01000002.1 coordinate 138,619, forward strand.
TCCCGGTCGGTGAAGCTGCGCAACACCTCGTAGGCCATCGCCGGGCCCAGGTCGGAGCCGCCGATGCCGATGTTGACGACATTGCGGATCCGCTTGCCGGTGTGGCCCGTCCAGGCGCCGGAGCGGACCCGCTCGGCGAAGTCGCTCATCCGGTCGAGGACGGCGTGCACCTTGGGCACCACGTTCTCGCCGTCGACCTCGACCACCGCGTCCCGCGGCGCGCGCAGCGCGGTGTGCAGCACCGCCCGGTCCTCGGTGACGTTGATCTTCTCACCGCGGAACATGGCGTCCCGCAGCCCGAACACGTCCGTCGCCGCAGCCAGTTCGCGCAGCAGCCGCAGTGTCTCGCCGGTGACCAGGTGCTTCGAATAGTCGATATGGAGATCGCCGACGCCCAGTGTGTACCCGGCGCCGCGCCCGGGATCGGCGGCGAACAGATCCCTGAGACGGGTGTCGGCCAACTCCTCCCGGTGTTCGGCGAGAGCGGTCCACTCGGGCGTCTGGTCGAGCCTGGTACGGCCGTCCGTGTTCATTTCCGACTTCCGCCTTCTTTCGTGCCTGTTCCAGCGGTTCCAACCTAATTGATCACCGGGGGACACGGGCCGACGTCGCGCCTTCGCCCGGCGCGGCACCGGATGCGTCCGTCCTCGCGACCGGTATCAGCGCGATGACGGACACAACGAAGAAGGCGGCCGCCAGGAGGGCCGGGGTGCCCCGGCCCCAGGCGGTGGCCACGGCGCCGCCGAGCAAGGCGCCCAGCGGGGTCCCCGCGACGCCCAGGGTGCGGAAGGCGGAGCTGACCCGGCCGAGGGTGCCGGCGGGGCTGCGTTGCTGCATCAGGGTGGTGCTGTTGACGTTCCACAGCATCCCCATGAACCCGAGGACGGCCATGGCGGCCACCAGGACGGGCAGGCTGCGCACCGAGCCCATGACGAGGAGCGCCGCGGTCTGCGTCGTACCGGCGAGCAGGACGGTGCGCAGCGGGCCGAGCGCGGCCGTGATCCGCCGGTTCACCGTGCCCCCGGCCAGGCCGCCGACGGTGTAGGCGGTGGCGGCCGCCGCATAGCCGGCGGTGCCCGCGTGCAGCCAGCCGGTCACGATCACGACCAGGGTGGCGATCAGGCCGCCCATGCCGATGTTGCACAGGGCCGTGGCGGCACACAGCCCGCGCAGGGGCCGGTCGTGCCACAGGATGCGCAGTCCGGCGGCGATCTCCCGGCGCAGGGTGCTGCCCGCCGGCCTCGGGGCGCGCTCGGGCGTGTCGGTACGCAGGGAGGCGACCAGGGCCGCGGCCGCGACGAAGGTGGCCGCGTCGGTCAGGAAGGGCGTGGCGGCCCCCGCGGCGAGCAGCACCGGCACGGCGGGCGCCCCCAACAGCCCGCCCGCGATCATCTGCCCGGTCATCAGCCGGGCGTTGGCGCTGCCGAGGACCTCGCGACCCACGAGGGCGGGCAACAGGGCGGTGGAGGCGTTGTCGAAGAGGGTCTGGAGGGTGGTCAGGGTGAAGGCCAGTGCGATCAGCAGGGCGATCGAGGCGTGGCCGAGGGCGACGACCACCGCGAAGGAGGCGACCAGTACTCCTCGTACCGTGTCCACGGTCCACATCGCGCGGCGCTGGTCGACCCGGTCGGCGACGGCCCCGCCGGTCAGTCCGAAGAGGATCCAGGGCAGACAGCCGCAGGCGGTCACGGTGGCGATGAGCAGCGGCCGGTCGGTGAGCGAGGCGGCGAGCAGCGGCAGCGCGGCATTGCGCAGCGCGTCCCCGAACCGGGACAGCACGGCGGCGCTCCACAGCCGCCCGAAGCCCCCGCGCCATGCGGGCGCGCACGTCTCCCCCGCCGCCACCGTCGTCACAAGTCCCCCTCACGGTCGTCGCCTTCACGAGAACCGTAGGGGGTGCCACTGACAATCGGCCGGACCGAGCGGCGGATACGGCTCCGGCCGGGCACCCGAGGGTGCCCGGCCGGGCCTCAACGTCTAGATCTCGCCGCGCAGTTTGGCGAGCGCCTCGGCGAGGATCGCCTCGCCGTCCGCGTCGCTGCGCCGCTCCCGCACATAGGCGAGGTGCGTCTTGTACGGCTCGGTGCGGGGCGGGTCCGGCGGGTTGTCCCGGTCCTGGCCGGCCGGAAAGCCGCAGCGCGGGCAGTCCCAGGTGTCGGGGACCTGTGCGTCGCTGGCGAAGCTCGGCTGTGTCTCGTGCCCGTTGGAGCACCAGAAGGAGATGCGCAGCCGCGGTGCGGACTCGCCGCGCTCGGCCTCGCCCATCGGCCCCGCCCCGACCCGGCTTCCTCGGATCGCGTTGCCACTTGCCACGGTCGTAACTCCCTGCGTGATGGTGCCGCGAAGCGAGTCGGCGTACCGCTTCGCTGCGAGCGCCTCAGTCTACGTAAGGCCCAACGCGCGTCCAGTGATGGGAGTTACCGTCCCCGCACCCAGACGCAAGCCCCATGATAGGCCGCGCTCGGGAGCGCGCACCGAACATGGGGCTCAACGTACGGAATGTATATGCCTGGAAGGCCGGGATCAGCCGTTCGTCTTCATCAGGATGCCGAGGACCACGATGCACACGAGCCACAGCACACCGATCACGACGGTGATCCGGTCGAGGTTGCGCTCGGCGACCGAGGAGCCGCCGACGGAGGACTGCATGCCGCCACCGAACATGTCGGAGAGGCCGCCGCCCTTTCCCTTGTGCATCAGCACCAGCAGCATCAGCAGCAGGCTGAAGACGATCAGGGCGATCGAGAACCCCAAAACCACGGCTGGACCAACTTCCTCGGATTCGGATGGACGACGGGGGCACGGCACCTGGGCCATGCCCCCGCAAGAGTACGACGTATCGCGGCTACCGCCTACTCATGGACGGGCGTCGCCGCTCCGTCACTGATCGCGGAAGCGCACGATCTTGACGAACTCGTCGGTGTCCAGCGAGGCGCCGCCGACCAGGGCGCCGTCGATGTCGGCCTTGGCCATGATCTCGGCGACATTGCCCGACTTCACGGAGCCGCCGTACTGGATGCGGACCTTGTCGGCCACGTCCTGGGAGTACAGCTCGGCGACCTTGGCGCGGATGGCGGCGCAGACCTCCTGGGCGTCGTCGGCGCCGCAGACCTTGCCGGTGCCGATGGCCCACACCGGCTCGTAGGCGATCACGAGGGTCTCGGCCTGCTCGGCCGGAAGGTCCTTGAGGCCGCCCTCGACCTGGGTGAGGGTGTGGCTGACGTGGTTGCCCGCCTCGCGGACGTCCAGTTCCTCGCCGACGCACAGGATCGGGGTCAGGCCGTGCTTGTAGGCCGCCTTCACCTTGGCGTTGACGATGTCGTCGGTCTCCCGGTGGTACTGACGGCGCTCGGAGTGGCCGATGACCACGTAGGCGCACTTCAGCTTGGCCAGCATCGGGCCGGAGATCTCGCCGGTGTAGGCACCGGAGTCGTGCTGGGAGATGTCCTGGGCGCCGTACTTGATCTTGAGCTTGTCGCCGTCGACCAGGGTCTGGACGGAGCGCAGGTCGGTGAAGGGCGGCAGGACGGCGACCTCGACGGCCTCGTAGTCCTTGTCGGCCAGGGCGAAGGCGAGCTTCTGGACGTGCGCGATGGCCTCGAGGTGGTTGAGGTTCATCTTCCAGTTGCCCGCCATCAGCGGCGTGCGGGTGGTCATACGGGGTCAGTCCTCCAGTGCGGCGAGACCGGGAAGCGTCTTGCCCTCGAGGTATTCGAGGGAGGCGCCGCCGCCGGTCGAGATGTGGCCGAATGCGTTCTCGTCGAAGCCGAGCGTGCGCACGGCCGCGGCGGAGTCACCGCCGCCGACGACGGTGAAACCGTTCGAGTCTACGAGCGCCTGGGCAACCGCCTTGGTGCCCTCGGCGAAGTCGGGGTGCTCGAAGACGCCCATGGGACCGTTCCAGAACACGGTCTCGGCGTCGGCGAGCTTCGAGGCGTACAGCTCCCGGGTCTTCGGACCGATGTCCAGGCCCTCCTGGTCCGCGGGGATCTTGTCCGCGTCGACGGTGTCGTACTGGCTCGGCGCCTTGGTCTTCAGGTCCGGGAACTGCCGGGAGACCAGGACGTCGACGGGGAGGAGCAGTTCCACGCCCAGCTTCTCGGCGCGCTCCATGTACTCGGTGACGGCCGGGATCTGGTCCTCCTGGAGGAGGGAGATGCCGACCTCGTAGCCCTTGGCCCTGAGGAAGGTGTAGGCCATGCCGCCGCCGATGAGCAGCCGGTCGGCCTTGCCGAGCAGCTGGTCGATGACGGCGAGCTTGTCGGAGACCTTGGCACCGCCGAGCGCGACGACGTAGGGGCGCTTGACGTCCTCGGTGAGCTTCTTCAGGACGCCGACCTCGGTGGCGATGAGGTAGCCGGCGTAGTGCGGCAGCCGGGCCGGAAGGTCGTACACGGAGGCGTGCCGCCGGTGCACGGCGCCGAAGCCGTCGCCGACGTACACATCGGCGAGAGCGGCCAGCCGGTCGGCGAACTCGCCGCGCTCGGCGTCGTCCTTGGACGTCTCACCGGGGTTGAAACGCAGGTTCTCGATGACGGCGACCTGGCCGGGCTGAAGGCCGTCGACGGCCTCGTGGGCGGCGGGGCCGACCGTGTCCTGGGCGAAGGCGACCGGGGCGCCGAGCAGTTCACCGAGGCGCTCGGCGGCGGGCAGGAGCGAGAAGGCGGGGTCCGGGGCGCCCTTGGGGCGGCCCAGGTGCGAGGCGACGATCACCTTGGCGCCCGCGTCGGCGAGTGCCTTGACGGTGGGCAGCACGGCGCGGATGCGGCCGTCGTCGGTGATCGTCCCGTCGGCCAGCGGCACATTGAGGTCGGCGCGGACGAAGACCCGCTTGCCGCTTACGCCGTCGGCGAGAAGTTCGTCGATCGTCTTCATTGAGTGGACTCCTGAGGAGGGCTCGTGGTGCACCTTGATCGTATGAGGACGTGGCCCGTGCGCGAGACAGGGCCCGGCCAGCGCTCCGGTGCGCCGGCCGAGCCCTGCTCTCATGTCACGGTCGTGCTGCTGCGGTCTTCGGCGATCAGAGCTGGTTGCCGACGAAGACCGTGAGGTCCACGAGACGGTTGGAGTAGCCCCACTCGTTGTCGTACCAGCCGATGACCTTCACGTTCTTGCCCTCCTGGACCATGGTCAGGGAGGAGTCGAAGGTGCAGGACGCCGGGGCGTTGACGATGTCCGAGGAGACGATCGGGTCCTCGGTGTAGTCGAGGAGACCCTTGAGCTCGCCCTCGGCGGCCTTCTGGAAGGCGGCGTTGACCTCTTCCTTGGTGACCTCGCGGCTGAGTTCGACCACCAGGTCGGTGACGGAGCCGGTCGGGACCGGGACGCGCATGGCGAGGCCGTCCAGCTTGCCCTTGAGCTGCGGCAGGACCAGGGCGGTGGCCTTGGCGGCACCGGTGGTGGTCGGGATGATGTTCTCGGCGGCGGCGCGGGCGCGGCGCAGGTCCTTGTGCGGGAAGTCCAGGATGCGCTGGTCGTTGGTGTACGCGTGCACCGTGGTCATCAGACCCTTGACGATGCCGAAGTTCTCGTCCAGGACCTTCGCCATCGGGGCCACGCAGTTGGTGGTGCAGGACGCGTTCGAGATGACGTGGTGGTTCGCCGCGTCGTACTTGTCCTGGTTGACACCCATCACGATGGTGATGTCCTCGTCCTTGGCCGGAGCCGAGATGAGGACCTTCTTGGCGCCGCCGGCCAGGTGCTTGGCGGCGTCCTCGCGCTTGGTGAAGATGCCCGTCGACTCGATGACGATGTCGACGCCCAGCTCGCCCCAGGGGATGTCGGCCGGGTTGCGCTCGGACAGCACCTTGATGGTGTGGCCGTCGACGGTGATCGTGTCGGCGGTGTGGGAGACCTCCTGCTTGAGGCGACCCAGGATCGTGTCGTACTTGAGCAGGTGGGCCGTCGTGGCCGTGTCACCCAGGTCGTTGACAGCCACAACCTCGATGTCCGCACCCTGCTCCAGCAATGCGCGGAAATAGTTACGACCGATGCGGCCGAAGCCGTTGATGCCTACGCGGATCGTCACGAACCGATCTCCTCGTTGGTACGCCGGCCACGCGAGCCGGCGAGCTCTGTTTGGGATGTCCCCGACCACCACCGACCCTACCTCTCTGAGGGCCCCTCGGTGACATCGAGATGGCGCATACATGGGCAGGCGTTCCGTACCTGTCAGTAGAGGTACGGACCGTCTCGGATCGGCAATGGGTTCACCCGGTTTTGCTATCGAATGTCGCCCCTTATTGACGTCGATGTCACTCGTTCGTGAGCGGGTCGGCTCACCTGTTGCCTACCCCGATTCCGCACCGTTGATAGGCGCTCCGCTCACCTGTGATATGGGGGCCGTGAATCGACGGTTTTGGGCAGGACGGTGTTTCGGTCATGCGTCACCGATCGCTGTCTTTTTTTCTGCGAGTGGCTCGATTTTTTTTGCCGGCTCGGCTTTATCCGGGGTCGCGACAGCGGTTCGCCGGACGCGGGTATACGAAAACCGGTGCCGACCCCCTCAGGTGGGGGCCGGCACCGGCGTGTCGGCGTGGGACCGGTCAGCCGGCCAGGTTGTCCGCCAGTTCCTCCGTCAGGTTGGCCTCCGTGCCCGGGATGCCCAGATCGGAGGCGCGCTTGTCGGCCATGGCCAGCAAGCGGCGGATCCGGCCCGCGACCGCGTCCTTCGTCAGCGGCGGGTCGGCGAGGGCGCCCAGCTCCTCCAGCGAGGCCTGCTTGTGCTCCATGCGCAGCCGCCCGGCCGCGGCGAGGTGCTCGGGCACCTCCTCACCGAGGATCTCCAGCGCGCGCTGCACCCGCGCCCCGGCGGCCACCGCCGCGCGGGCCGAGCGCCGCAGGTTGGCGTCGTCGAAGTTGGCGAGCCGGTTGGCCGTGGCCCGCACCTCGCGGCGCATCCGGCGTTCCTCCCAGGCCAGCACCGACTCGTGCGCACCGAGCCGGGTCAGCAGCGCGCCGATCGCGTCGCCGTCCCGGACGACCACACGGTCCACGCCGCGCACCTCGCGGGCCTTGGCGGCGATCGACAGCCTGCGGGCGGCGCCGACCAGCGCCAGCGCGGCCTCCGGACCCGGGCAGGTCACCTCCAGCGAGGAGGAACGGCCGGGCTCGGTCAGCGAGCCGTGCGCGAGGAACGCCCCGCGCCAGGCCGCCTCCGCGTCGCACGTCGCCCCGGAGACCACCTGCGGGGGCAGCCCCCGGATCGGCCGGCCCCGGCCGTCGACCAGGCCCGTCTGCCGGGCGAGCTGGTCCCCGCCCGCGACGACCCGGACGACGTAGCGCGAGCCCCGGCGCAGTCCGCCGGGCGCCATCACGATCAGCTCGGAACTGTGTCCGAAGATCTCCAGGATGTCCCGCTTGAGGCGGCGGGCCGCCATCGCCGTGTCCAGCTCCGCCTCGATCACGATGCGCCCGCTCACCAGGTGCAGGCCGCCGGCGAACCGCAGAACGGCGGAGACCTCCGCCTTCCTGCAGCAGGTCCGGGTGACGGGGAGCCGGGAGATCTCGTCCTTCACCGCTGCCGTCATCGCCATGGGCCGATCCTTCCATGCATCCGAAAAATACGGTCGTACGCGGCGGCCAACAGCTCCGGGTCGTGCCGGGGTGTTCCGTCGGTCCGGGCCACCGGGGCCAGCTCGACCGCGGCTCCCAGCCGCTTGGCGGCCTCGGTGAGCGAGTCGCGGTCGGGCACGGCGGCCTCGTCGGCCAGCACCACGTCCAGGGCGAGTTTAGGGGCGTGTCGCCCCAAAACCTCCAAATGACGCTGCGGGGAGAAGCCGTCGGTTTCCCCCGGCTGCGGGGCGAGGTTCAGGGACAGGACCTTGCGCGCCTTGGTCTCGGTGAGGGCGTCCAGCAGTTCGGGCACCAGCAGGTGCGGGATCACCGAGGAGAACCAGGAGCCCGGACCGAGCACCACCCAGTCCGCGTCGAGCACCGCCGCGAGGGCCTCCGGCACGGCCGGCGGGTCGTTCGGCACCAGGTGCACGGACTGGACCTCGCCCGGCGTCAGCGCCACGGTCGCCTGCCCGCGCACCGTGTCCACGTCCTCCGGGTGCTCCGGATCGTGGCCCTTGACGAGGGCCTGGAGCTCCAGCGGCACGGCGGACATGGGCAGCACCCGCCCGTGCGCGCCGAGCAGCTTGCCGACCAGGTCCAGGGCCTGGACATGGTCGCCGAGCTGCTCCCACAGGGCGACGATCAGAAGATTGCCCACCGCGTGGTCGTGCAGGTCGCCCTGGGAGTGGAAGCGGTGCTGGATGACGCGGGCCCAGGTCTGGCCCCAGTCGTCGTCCCCGCACAGCGCGGCCAGCGCCTTGCGCAGATCGCCGGGCGGCAGCACGCCCAGCTCGTCGCGCAGCCGTCCGCTGGAGCCGCCGTCGTCGGCCACCGTGACGACCGCGGTGAGGTCGCCGGTGATCCGGCGCAGCGCCGCGAGCGAGGCCGACAGGCCCATGCCGCCGCCGAGCGCGACCACCTTGGGCTGCGCCCCCCGGCGGCGGGGCCGGCCCCCGCGGGCCTCGGCCGGGCGGCCGGCGCGCGTCTCGGCGGAGCGGCCGGAACGCCCCTCCGGCACCATCCGGCGCAGCCTGCCCAGCCGCGGTGTACGTTCCGTCATTCCCGTCCCATGTCCCGGTGTACGACCACCGTCTCCACGCCCTCGGCCGCGAGGCGCGCGGCGAGTTTCTCCGACATCGCGACCGAGCGGTGCTTGCCCCCGGTGCAGCCGATCGCGATGGTCACGTAGCGCTTGCCCTCGCGCCGGTAGCCGGCCGCGACGAGCCGCAGCAGCTCGGCGTAGCGGTCCAGGAACTCCTTGGCACCGGGCTGGTTGAAGACATAGGCGGCGACCTCCTCGTTCAGACCCGTGAAGGGGCGCAGCTCCGGGACCCAGTGGGGGTTGGGCAAGAACCGCATGTCCGCGACGAGATCCGCGTCGACCGGGAGGCCGTACTTGAAGCCGAAGGACATCACGGTGGCCCGCAGCTCGGGCTCCTCCTCGCCGGCGAACTGGGCGTCCATCTTGGCGCGCAGCTCGTGCACGTTCAGGCTGGAGGTGTCGATCACCAGGTCGGCGTCGCCGCGCAGTTCGCGCAGCAGTTCCCGCTCGGCGGCGATGCCGTCCACGATGCGGCCGTCGCCCTGGAGGGGGTGCGGCCGGCGCACCGACTCGAAGCGGCGCACCAGGGCCTCGTCCGAGGACTCCAGGAAGACGATCCGCCGGGTGACGTGCTTGGCCTCCAGATCCGCGAGGGACTCGCGCAGGTTGTCGAAGAAGCGCCGGCCGCGGACGTCCACGACCACCGCGATCCGCGCCACGTTCCCCTGGGAACGGGCGCCCAGCTCCACCATGGTGGGGATGAGCGCGGGCGGCAGGTTGTCCACGACGAACCAGCCGAGGTCCTCCAGACACTTCGCGGCCGTCGAGCGGCCCGCTCCGGACATGCCGGAGATGATCACCAGCTCGGGAATCGCCGTTTCCGGGACCCCGGGTGCCTCGCTGCCCGAACTCACCTGTGCTCCGCTGTCGTCGCCCGTGTCCCGGCCGGTGGTCGGCAGGGCGTGCTCGCCCGGGTCGGCGTGCGCCTGATCTCGGCGCTGTGTGGGCTGTGCGTCGTGCTCGGTCATGTCTCCTGCCCCCGTCGTTCGTCCGGGGGGCCCGCGGTCACGGGCTCCCCCGAGGAACCCGCCGTCGTCTCGGGTTCCTCGTCTTCCATGATCTCTCCGGTCGCCGTGTTCACGGCGGGTGCGGCCGGGGCCGCCTGGGCGAGGGCCGCAGCGATGGTCTCGGCCGTCTTCCGGCCTATCCCGGGCACTTCCTGGATCTGTTCGATTGTGGCGGACCGCAGCCGCTTCACCGAGCCGAAATGCTTGATGAGCGCCTGTTTCCTGGTCTCGCCGAGGCCGGGGACGTCGTCCAGGGGGCCGGCGCGGAAGCGCTTGGCGCGCTTGGCGCGCTGGTAGGTGATCGCGAACCGGTGGGCCTCGTCCCGGACGCGCTGGAGCAGATACAGGCCCTCGCTGGTACGGGGCAGCACCACGGGGTCGTCCTCGCCGGGCAGCCAGACCTCTTCGAGTCGCTTGGCCAGGCCGCACACCGCGATGTCGTCGATGCCCAGCTCGTCCAGCGCCCGCCGGGCCGCCGCGACCTGCGGCTGCCCACCGTCGACCACGACCAGCTGGGGCGGATAGGCGAACTTCCGGGGACGGCCGTCGTCGTCCTTGAGGGAGCCGTTGACGGGGGTGGCGAGGGGGTCGTCGGACGCGCTGGGGGTGAGGGGGGCGGGTTCGGCGGGGTCTACCGCGGGGAGGGGGCCGGACGCCGTGGCGGCGGAGGCGCCGGTCACCGCGCCGGCGGGAGCGGTGGGTTCGGTGGTGGTGTCCGTGGGCGCGGCCCCGGTACCGGCAGGCGTGACCGCCGTGTCCGCGCGCAGGACTCCGGCGTCGGCAGGCGCGGCCCCGGTGTCCGCCGGGACGGCCCCGCCGTCGGCGCCCGGCTCCTCGCCGTCGGCCCACTCGCCCGTCCGCTCCTTCTCCGCGAGGTACCGCTTGAAGCGGCGGCTGATGACCTCGTGCATGGAGCGGACGTCGTCCTGGCCGGCGAAACCCTTGATCTGGAAGCGGCGGTACTCGCTCTTGCGCTGGAGGCCGTCCTCGAAGACGACCATGGAGGCGACCACGTCGTCCCCCTGGAGGTGCGAGATGTCGTAGCACTCGATGCGCAGCGGGGCGCTGTCCAGATCGAGGGCGTCGGCGATCTCCTCCAGGGCGCGCGAACGGGTCGTGAGGTCGGAGGCGCGCTTGGTCTTGTGCAGGGCGAGCGCCTGCTGGGCGTTGCGCTGCACGGTCTCCATGAGCGCCTTCTTGTCGCCGCGCTGCGGGATGCGCAGGGACACGTACGACCCGCGGCGGCCGGTCAGCCACTCCTGGGCCGGCTCGACCGGCTCGGGCAGGGCCGGGACCAGGACCTCCTTGGGCACCGCGTCCCCGGTCTCCTCGCCGTACAGCTGCTGCAGGGCGTGCTCGACCAGGGCGCCGGTGGTGATCTCCTCGACCTTGTCGGTCACCCAGCCGCGCTGGCCGCGCACCCGGCCGCCGCGCACGTGGAAGATCTGCACGGCCGCCTCCAGCTCGTCCTCGGCGACGGCGATGAGGTCGGCGTCGGTCGCGTCGGCGAGCACGACCGCGCTCTTCTCCATGGCCTTCCTCAGGGCCCCTATGTCGTCGCGCAGCCGGGCGGCCCGCTCGTACTCCATCTCCTCCGCCGCCTCCGTCATCCGCTTCTCCAGGCGGCGGAGGTAGGCGCCGGTGCGGCCGGCCATGAAGTCGCAGAACTCGTCGGCCAGGTCCCGGTGGTCCTCGGGGCTGATCCGGCCGACGCAGGGGGCGGAGCACTTGCCGATGTAGCCGAGCAGGCAGGGGCGGCCGGTGCGGGCGGCGTTCTTGAACACGCCCGCCGAGCAGGTGCGCACGGGGAAGACCCGCAGCAGCAGGTCGACGGTGTCCCGGATGGCCCACGCGTGTCCGTACGGCCCGAAGTACCGCACGCCCTTCTTCTTGTGACCGCGCATCACCTGGACGCGCGGGAACTCCTCGTTCATCGTCACCGCGAGGTACGGGTAGCTCTTGTCGTCGCGGTACTTGACGTTGAACCGGGGGTCGAACTCCTTGATCCAGGAGTACTCCAGCTGCAGCGCCTCGACCTCCGTGGACACCACGGTCCACTCCACGGACGCGGCGGTGGTCACCATCGTCCGGGTGCGCGGGTGCAGGTTCGCCAGGTCCTGGAAGTAGTTCGCCAGGCGCTGGCGCAGGCTTTTCGCCTTTCCGACGTAGATCACCCGGCGGTGCTCGTCACGGAACCTGTACACCCCGGGAGTGTCCGGGATCTCACCCGGCCTGGGGCGGTAGCTGGAGGGATCGGCCATGTCTCACACCCTACTGGCGAGCACGGACACCGCGTCGGGCCTGTGGACGACGCCGGCCACGTAGATCATCGAACGGCACTCGCACGGACCGGCGCGGTTCCGGCCGGCGGGTGCGGGGCCGCCGGTGAAGGGCACGGTCCGGCCAGTCGTACGGGGCGGCCCCTTCCACGGGGGCGCCGCGCGCCGCGATCGCCGCGCGGGGCCTGCCGCTCCAGCGCGTCCAGCACCATCTGTCGCGCCACGGTGTCAAAGTCGGTGTGACCAGTGTGAGTTACTGCCAGCAGGGCGCCCGCCGCCCCCGGCGCCCGGAGTCGCTGCGCGCGGTCCGCGCCCTGGAGGAGATCCTCCAGCTGCCGTACGAGTCCCTGATCCGGCTGCTCGCCGAGTCCGGCCGGCGCGGGGAGGCGGAATTCCCGGCGGGGCGCTCGCACCCCTTCCTGGCCGAGGGGTCGGCCGCGCTGGACCGCCTCCGGGCCGGGCTGGGTCGGCCGGCCGACAGCGGGCCGCACACGCCGGGCCACCACGAGCGCGTCCGGATCGGTGCCCGACGCGAACGCACGAGACGAGGGTGCGGGCCCTGGGGAACTGCCGCACCGGCCGCGTCCGCCGGGACCAGGACACCGGGGTACTGGTGGCCGAACTGCTCTTCGACACCCGGCTGCGCGTCGGCGACACCTTCCTCTTCCGGTACGCCGTCGAGGACGGCGCGGCCGAGGCCGCCCACGAGTATCCGCACCGGTTCGAGGCGCCCGGCGGCCAGGACGCGCTCCAGGTGCGCTTCGACCCGACCGCGCTGCCCGTGCGCTGCCGGCGCTTCACCCAGCACTCCCCCGTGGCCCCGCGCGGCGCCCGGCAGGAACTGTCCGCCACCGGGCCGCACCACTGCGTCCACCTGGTCGAGCCCCGCATCCGGCCGGGCATCGTGGGCATCGCGTGGGACTGGCCCGAGTGAACCGGGCGCTGCCGCCGTCCGGTCGGCCCGGCCGGACAGGCGGGGCGTGCCGGTCAGGTATCAGGCGGCCGGGCCCGCGACGATCCTGCCGTTCTCCGCCTTCACCGACAGCCGCGTCAGCGGCACGGTGGCCGGCGACTGGACCACCTTGCCGGTCACGGCGTCGAACTCGCTGCCGTGGCAGGGACAGACCAGGGTCGTCCCCTGGAGCTTGTTGATCGGGCAGCCGGCGTGCGTGCACACCGTGCTGTACGCCTTCAGCGCGCCGCTTCGGTCCCGGCTGACCACCACGTTGTGGTCCTTGTAGAGCTTGGCACCGCCCTTGGCGATCTCGCTCTCGGCGCCGAGGTCCACCGGCGCGGTCGGGCTGGCGGCGACCGCGTTGTTCCCCGGTGCGGAGCAAGCGGCCAGGCCGAGCCCGGCGACCGGGACCACGGCGGCCCCTCGAAGGACGGTACGACGGCTCGCGGAAGGACGCTCGGGCATCTCGAACTCCACTGGTCAAGGGGTGTACGGAGCGACGATACCGGGGCAGAAAGCCCGGCCCGGGGGCGGGGTGCGGTGCTCCGAGGGGCGGGGTGCGATGCCACGAGAGGCGGGTGCCGTGCTCCGAGGGGCGGGGTGCGGCGTCTGCGCCAGCAGGCGGTCGAAGGCGACCGGCGCTGCGGAACCGAGCGCGTAAACGCTTGCGCAAGCGTTTACGCGGGGACGGCCGATGGGGTAGCTTCCCGGCCGGAGGCGCCCGTCCGGTGGGCGGCGGGGAGGGGAACACGATGGCCACCATGGCGGACGTGGCGCGGAGCGCCGGGGTCTCCGTGGCGACCGTCTCCCATGTCCTCAACGGCACCCGCCCGGTGTCCCCCGGCACCCGACAGGCCGTCCTGGACGCCGTGGACGCCCTCGGCTACACGCCCAACACGCTGGCCCGCTCCCTGGTGACCGCCCGCACCCGCTCCATCGGCCTCGCGGTGTCGGCGATCAGCAACCCGTACTTCACCGAGATCCTCCAGGGCGTCGAGGCCGCCGCGTTGGAGTCCGGCTACGGTCTGCTCCTGGCCGACCCGCACGACGACCCCGTGCACGAGCGCAAGGTCGTGCAGTTCCTCCACGAGCGCCGGGTGGACGGGATGATCGTCGCACCGTCCGCGCAGCCGGGCGAACTGGTCGGCTACCTCGCCCGTCACGCCGTACCGACCGTGTTCCTGGACCGGATGGTCGACCCGCCCGCGGCCGGTGACAGCGCTCCTGCCGCGAGCGGCCCGCGCTTCGACCAGGTCGGTGCGGAGAGTGCCGCGCCGACGGCCCGCCTCGTCGCCCACCTCGCCGGGCGGGGGCACCGCAGGATCGGTCTGGTCGCGGGTCTACCGGGACTCAGCACGACCCGTGAGCGCGTCACGGGCTATCTGGACGGCCTCGCCGCCGCGGGCTTGGCGCACGACGACCGTCTCTTGGTGTCCGGCAACTCCGAGTCCGCCTGTGCCGAGCGGGCCACCGCCGCCCTGCTCGCCCTGCCCGAGCCGCCCACCGCGCTCGTCACCGCCAACAACGCGATGACCCTGGGCGCCCTGCGCGCCCTGCGCCGACGTGGTCTGTCGGTGCCTGGCGACATCGCCCTGTGCTGTTTCGACGACTTCCCCTGGGCCGACCTCTTCTCGCCCCGGCTCACCGCCGTCGCCCAGCCCAGCAGGGAACTGGGCGCCCAGGCCGTGCGACTGCTCCTCGAACGCCTGGCCGAGCCGGACCGGCCGCCCCGGACCGTGCGCCTGCCCTGCGCGTTCGTCCACCGCACGTCCTGCGGCTGCCCGCAGCAGCCCGAGCGGCCCGGCGCAGCCGCGCACACCGTCTCGCCCGCCCTGCCCGAGTCCCCGCCCGAGCCCCTTTCCGAGATGGGAACCGCCTCGTGATCGTCGTCGCCGGTGAGGCACTGATCGACCTGGTACCGCAGGGCCCCGGCGCTCTCGCGGCCCTCAAGCCGGCGCCCGGCGGCGGTCCGTACAACACCGCCCTGGCGCTCGGCCGGCTCGGCTCCTCCACCGCCTTCATCTCCCGGACCTCGTACGACGCCTTCGGTGAGGCGCTGCTCGACGGGCTGCGGCGGGCCGGCGTCGAGGTCTCGGACGTACAGCGCGGGCCGGAACCGACGACCCTCGCGGCAGCCACGATCGACGGCGGCGGCTCGGCGTCGTACTCCTTCTACGTCGACGGCACCGCGGACCGTCTCTTCACCGCGCCCGCCTCGCTCCCCGCGGGCACCCGCGCGGTGTCCTTCGGCACCCTCTCGCTCGTCCTGGAACCGGGCGCGAGCGCCTATGAGGAGCTGCTGCGCAGGGCGGCCGCGCAGGGGTTGTTCACGGCGCTCGACCCCAATATCCGGGCAGGGCTGATCCCGGACGCGGACGCCTACCGGGCGCGTTTCGCGAGCTGGCTGCCCTCGGTGACGCTGCTGAAGGTGTCCGCGGAGGACGCGGCCTGGCTGGGCGGGACTCCGCGCGAGTGGCTGGCCGAGGGGCCGTCGGCCGTGGTGGTGACCCGGGGCGCCGAGGGCCTGACCGTGTACACCCAAGACGGCGGGGAGTGCTCCGTGCCCGGGGAGAAGGTCGATGTCGTGGACACCATCGGCGCCGGTGACACGGTGAACGCGGCACTGCTGCACGGTCTGTCCGCCATGGACGCGCTGTCGCGGCAGGCGCTGGCCTCCCTCGGGACGGAGGGCTGGGCGCGGCTGTTGCGCTTCGCGGCGCGCGCGGCGGCGATCACCTGTTCACGGGCGGGGGCGGAGCCGCCGTACGCGAACGAGCTGGGTGGGCCCTGAGCTGTCCGCGTCCTCTCTGCTCTTGTCAAGGAGCGTGTGGCTACCGGGGAAACGAGCGGCGCCCCGCGGGAAGTTCCCGCGGGGCGCCGCTTTTTGATCCGATGTCAGATCTCGTCCCGATCGCCCTGATGGGCTCCGGGCCGGTGTCAGGCCTTGTCGGCCCGCGTCGTCTTCTTCGCGGGCGTCTTCTTCACGGCCGTCTTCTTCGTGGCCGTGGCGGCCTTCGCGGTCGCCGTGTCGTCGGCCTTGGCCGTCACCGTCTTCTTCGCCGCCGTCCTGGCCGCCGCCGTCTTCCTGGCGCGCGGCGCCTTCACGGTCTCCGCGTCGCTGACGCGGTCGGCGCCGAGAATCTCTCGCAGGAACTTGCCGGTATGGCTGGCCGGGACCGCGGCGACCTCCTCGGGCGTGCCCTCGGCGACCACCAGGCCACCGCCGGCGCCGCCTTCCGGACCCATGTCGACGAGCCAGTCGGCGGTCTTGATCACGTCGAGGTTGTGCTCGATGACGATGACCGTGTTGCCCTTGTCGACCAGGCCGCCGAGCACCTTCAGCAGCTTGCTGATGTCCTCGAAGTGCAGACCGGTGGTCGGCTCGTCCAGCACGTAGACCGTGCGTCCGGTGGAGCGCTTCTGCAGTTCGCTGGCGAGCTTGACGCGCTGCGCCTCACCGCCGGAGAGGGTGGTGGCGGACTGGCCGAGGCGGACGTAGCCGAGGCCCACGTCGTGCAGGGTCTTCAGGTGGCGGGAGATCGCCGGGACCGCCTCGAAGAAGTGCATGGCCTCCTCGATCGGCATGTTCAGCACCTCGGCGATGGACTTGCCCTTGTAGTGGACCTCCAGGGTCTCCCGGTTGTACCGGGCGCCGTGGCAGACCTCGCACGGGACGTAGACGTCCGGGAGGAAGTTCATCTCGATCTTGATGGTGCCGTCGCCCGCGCAGTTCTCGCAGCGGCCGCCCTTGACGTTGAAGGAGAAGCGGCCGGGCAGGTAGCCGCGGACCTTGGCCTCCGTGGTCTCGGCGAACAGGCGGCGGACGTGGTCGAAGACGCCGGTGTAGGTCGCCGGGTTGGACCGCGGGGTGCGGCCGATGGGCGACTGGTCGACGTGTACGACCTTGTCCACCAGGTCGTCGCCCGCCACACGCGTGTGGCGGCCGGGGACGGTGCGCGCGCCGTTCAGCTCGCGTGCCAGGTGGGTGTACAGGATGTCGTTGACCAGGGTGGACTTGCCGGAGCCCGAGACGCCCGTGACGGCCGTGAACACGCCCAGCGGGAAGGACACGTCGATGTCCTGGAGGTTGTTCTCCCGGGCGCCGTGCACGGTGAGCTGGCGGGACGGGTCGCGGGGCCGCCGGACGTCGGGGAGCGGGATCGCCTTGCGCCCGGACAGGTAGGCACCGGTCTGCGACTCGGTGTTGGCGAGCAGTTCCCTCAGGGAGCCGCTGTGCACCACCTTGCCACCGTGTTCACCGGCTCCGGGGCCGATGTCCACGACCCAGTCGGCGACCTTGATCGTGTCCTCGTCGTGCTCCACGACGATGAGCGTGTTGCCCATGTCGCGCAGTCGGACCAGGGTCTCGATCAGCCGGTGGTTGTCGCGCTGGTGCAGGCCGATGGACGGCTCGTCCAGCACGTACAGAACGCCGACCAGGCCGGAGCCGATCTGGGTGGCCAGGCGGATGCGCTGGGCCTCGCCGCCGGAGAGGGTGCCGGCCGCGCGGTTGAGCGAGAGGTAGTCCAGGCCGACGTCGACCAGGAAGCGCAGTCGCTCGTTGACCTCCTTCAGCACGCGTTCGGCGATCTTCTTGTCGCGGGCGTTCAGCTTCAGCTTGCCCAGGAACTCGGCGCAGTCGCTGATGGACATCCCCGAGACCTCGGCGATCGACTTCTCCATGATGGTGACGGCGAGGACGATCGGCTTGAGGCGGGTCCCCTCGCAGGAGGGGCAGGGCACCTCGCGCATGTAGCCCTCGAAGCGCTCGCGGCTGGCGTCGCTCTCGGCCTCGCTGTGCCGGCGCTTGACGAAGGGCACCGCGCCCTCGAAGGGCGTGGTGTAAACGCGCTCGCGGCCGTACCGGTTGCGGTAGCGCACCTCGATCTGGGTCTTGTGGCCGTACAGCAGCGCCTTCCTGGCTCGCTGCGGCAGGCCGGCGAACGGGATGTCCGTACGGAAGCCGAGCGCGTCCGCGAGGGCGCTGATCAAGCGGCCGAAGTAGTCCTTGGTGTGTCCGTGCGACCAGGGGTGGATGGCGCCTTCGTCCAGGGACTTGTCGGGGTCCGGGACGATCAGCTCGGGGTCGACCTCCATGCGGGTGCCGATGCCGGTGCACTCGGGGCAGGCGCCGAAGGGCGAGTTGAAGGAGAAGGAGCGCGGCTCCAGTTCCTCGAAGGACAGGTCGTCGTACGGGCAGTACAGGTGCTCCGAGTACATGCGCTCGCGCTCGGGATCGTCCTCGGGGAGGTCCACGAAGTCGAGCACGACCATGCCGCCGGACAGGCCGAGGGCGGTCTCCACGGAGTCGGTGAGGCGGCGCTTGGCGGAGTCCTTCACGGTGAGGCGGTCCACGACCACCTCGATGGTGTGCTTCTCCTGCTTCTTCAGAGCCGGCGGCTCGGACAGCTGGACGGTCCTGCCGTCCACGCGCGCGCGGGAGTAGCCCTTGGTCTGAAGATCGGAGAAGAGGTCGACGAACTCGCCCTTGCGCTCGCGCACCAGCGGCGACAGCACCTGGAAGCGGCTCCCCTCCGGCAGCTCCAGGACCTTGTCCACGATGGCCTGCGGCGACTGGCGCGAGATCGGGCGGCCGCACTCGGGGCAGTGCGGCTTGCCGATGCGCGCGAAGAGCAGGCGCAGGTAGTCGTAGACCTCGGTGATGGTGCCGACGGTCGAGCGGGGATTGCGCGAGGTCGACTTCTGGTCGATGGAGACCGCCGGGGACAGGCCCTCGATGAAGTCGACGTCGGGCTTGTCCATCTGGCCGAGGAACTGCCGGGCGTACGACGACAGCGATTCCACGTAGCGCCGCTGGCCCTCGGCGAAGATCGTGTCGAAGGCCAGGGAGGACTTGCCCGACCCGGACAGGCCCGTGAAGACGATGAGCGAGTCACGAGGCAGGTCGAGCGAGACATTCTTCAGGTTGTGCTCGCGCGCGCCACGGACGATGAGACGGTCGGCCACGCCGGTCCGCACCTTTCTTGGGAGAAGTGACAGGGGCGGGGCCCCCGTGCTTCTTCAGACTAGGGGGAGCCACTGACAACGCCGGTCGGATTGCCCGGTTGCATAACAATCCCCGGCCTTCCAGCATGCCCGACGCCGCCTTCGACCATATAGCACGCGCATTCGATTTACGGACGAGCTTCGGCAGCTTCACCCGAACGTGTGGCACGGCTAGGGTCGGGCCCATGATTGATCACGCTCATGACCTGGCCTGTGTACATGGCGCGACCGAACGGCTGCTCCACGCGGTCGCACAACTGGACAACGCCTCACTCGCCGAGCCGTCACGGCTTCCCGGCTGGAGCCGCGGCCACGTCCTCGCCCACCTCGCCCGCAACGCGGACGCGCTCGTGAACGTCCTCGAGGGCCGTCCCATGTACGCGAGCGCCGAGGCGCGGGACGCCGACATCGAGAACGGCGCCGCACGCCCCCTGGACGTCCAGCTCGCCGACCTGCGCGAGACCGCGGACCGGTTCCGGGCGACGGGGGACGCACCCGCGGACTGGACGCGCACGGTGGAACTGCGCAACGGGGTCACCGACGAAGCGGCGCGCGTTCCGTTCCGCCGGTGGGGCGAGGTGGAGCTGCACCACGTGGACCTCGGGATCGGGTACGACCTGGAGGACATCCCGGCTGAGTTCCTGGAGCGGGAGAGCGACTTCCTGGCCCGGCGCTTCTCCGGACACCCCGACGTCCCCGCGACCCGCGTCACGGACGGCACGCACACGTGGACCACCGGAAGGCCCGCGGCCGAGCCCGAGGTCACCGTCTCCGGCGCACTCGCCGACCTGGTCGGCTGGCTCGCCGGCCGCCGCGACGGCTCCGCCCTGACGACGGACGGCGACGGCTTGCCGAAGCTGCCGCCGCTGTAGGTTTCGGGCGCCCGGCACGACGAAGCTGGTGCGGCACGGCGAAAGCTCCTGTCGGAGGCGACTCGCCGTCGACGCCGCGCCCGCGTCGAACACGGCTTCCGTCGGACGGGCGCCGGAGGACACTCCCTGCGCCCCGCCGCTCCGAGGGGACGACCCGCGACTCACCGTCGTCCGGTGAGGGCGGTCGCGGGTCGGACCGCGTGTGTCAGCGGGGCGCCGCTTCCTTCGCGGACGGAATAGGCTGATCACCATGACGTACACGGGCGAGGTCAAGGTCGGCGGACCGGCGGATGTGCATGAGCTCAAGGACCTGATGATCACGAAGATCGCGGTCGGGCCGATGGACAACAACGCCTATCTGCTGCGGTGCCGGGCCACCGACGAGCAGCTCCTGATCGATGCCGCGAACGAGCCGCGGACACTCCTGGGAATGATCGGTGACGACGGCATCGCGTCCGTCGTCACCACCCACCGGCACGGCGACCACTGGCAGGGACTCGCCGAGGTCGTGGCCGCGACCGGCGCGCGCACGTACGCCGGCCGCGAGGACGCTCCCGGCATCCCGGTCGTCACCGACGTACTCGTGGACGACGGCGACGTCATCCGGGTGGGTCAGGTGGAACTCACCGCGCGCCACCTCGTCGGGCACACCCCGGGCTCCATCGCGCTGGTCTACGACGACCCGCACGGCCATCCGCACGTCTTCACCGGCGACTGCCTCTTCCCGGGCGGTCCTGGTCGGACAACGCGTCCGGAAGAGTTCGACTCCCTGATGGACGGCCTGGAGACCAAGCTGTTCGACGTCCTGCCGGACGAGACCTGGATCTACCCCGGCCACGGCAACGACACCACCCTCGGCGAGGAGCGGCCCCACCTCGCGGAGTGGCGGGCACGGGGCTGGTAACCGTCCGACGACGACCGCCCCGTTCCGTACCGAGGCGGGGCGGGGCGGTCGCGCGCCGGAGACGGGGGAACATGCGCTCACTCACAGTCCGGTCCTGCTCGAAGCTCTCGCGCCGCTCCTCCGCCCTCCTGCACCACACGCCGCCGCGACGGCCGTCCGGCCCGCTCACCTCCGGCTCGCCATCCACCCGGCCGGCCGGGCCGCCTCGGAGCAGGCGCGCTCCGGCCCCGCACAAGATGCCGGTCCCCGTGCGGCAGCAGGCCACCGGCCTCCCCTGCCCTGGTACGGCGGCGTAGGGCGTACCCGTGCCGGCACGGCATCCGCCCCCACGCCGCGTGTGAGGGACGCCACACCCGTGGCCAGCACAACCCCCGACCCTTCCTGAAGGTCTGGTCGGCGGTGGGAGGACGGTGTCCCTCCCGCCGCCGACCCAGACCTAAGGAAGGCATGAACCGAGCCACTCGTGCGTCCGCCCTCGCCGCGACCACCGTCCTCGCGACGACCGGAGCCCTGCTCACGTGCGCGTCCGCCGCCGGTGCCGCCACGGCGACCGTGACCTGTAAGTCGCCCGTCTTCAAACGGCAGTTCTACGCGAACACGACCTTCTCCGGTACGCCGAAGAAGACCGACTGCGATTCGAAGATCGACCAGAACTGGGGCACCGGCGCCCCCGCCGCCGGACTGCCCGGCGACTACTTCGGCGTGCGCTGGACGGTCACCCGGGACTTCGGCTCCGGCGGCCCGTTCTCGATCCCCGTCGCGACCCGCGACGGCCTGCGCGTCTACCTCGACGGCACGCGCAAGGTCGACATCTGGAAGAACGTCTCGACGACCCAGACGAAGACCGTCAACATCACCGTCCCGTCCGGGACGCACACCCTCCGCTTCGACTTCGTCAACTGGACGGGCGCCGCGAACGTCAAGGCGGACTACCTGCCCCGCACGTCCGCCACCGTCGACACGGTCAAGCCCCTCGTGCCCACCGGCACCTCCCTCACGTACGACTCCTCGTACCGGGCCAACCTCGGCTGGACGGCCAACAAGGAGATGGACCTCGCGGGCTACCGCGTGTACCGCCGGCTCCAGGGCACCTCGTACGGCACCAAGCCGCTGGCCACGACGACCTCCACCTCGTACACGGACACCACGCTGCCGAAGAACGGCGCGGTCTACTACTACGAGGTCCGCGCCTACGACAAGGCGGGCAACGAGTCCGCGGGTACGGCGGACAAGTCCGTCACCACCGTCGACGAGAGCGCTCCCGCGGCGCCGCAGGGGGTCGAGTACGCCTGGAAGCCCGACTACTCCGAGAAGGTCGGACTCTCCTGGTACGGGAACACCGAGGCGGACCTCGCCGGGTACAACGTGTACCGCTCCACCACCGGCAGGCCGGTCGCGCTCACCGCGGCGAACCGGCTGAACGGCGACAAGCCGCTCAGCGGTGCCTGGTACGAGCAGCCGCTGCCGCAGACCGGGGACACGTACTACTACGTCGTCACGGCGGTCGACACGCACGGCAACGAATCGGCGGCTTCCGGCACGGCGGAGTTCTACACGCGGGACAAGACAGGGCCCGTGAACACCGCGTACAACGCGACGGCGGTCGAGGACGAGCGCGGGGTCACGCTGACCTGGGACAAGTCGGAGGCCGGCAGCCAGGACTTCGCAGGCTACACGGTCGTGCGCTACGACAAGCCGCGCACGGAGAGCGGGCGCACGGTCGTGGAGGTCGCCAAGGGCGTCCAGGGCACGTCCTTCACGGAGGCGGCCCCGCCGCCGGGCGCCACGTACTACTACACGGTCGTGGCTGTGGACGCCGCGGGGAACGGCGGCACCCCCTCCGTCGAGATGCCGGTCGCCGTCGCGGGGAACAGCACCCCGCCGCCCCCGGTGACGGGCATGACCGCCACCGCCCAGGAGAACGGCGTCTCGCTGAGCTGGGACGCCAGTGACGACCCCGGGCTCGACCACTACCGCATCCTGCGGGGCACCCTCGTCGACGGCGAGTGGGTGTACAAGCCGCTCATCGACACCTGGACCCTCAGGCCCGAGGAGTTCGCGGGAACCCACCACCTCGACCGTACGGTCGCCGACGGCGAGCAGGTCCGCTACAGCGTCGTCGCCGTCGACCAGTACGGCAACCAGCTCACCCCCGGGACCGACGCCTCCGTCCAGGACGTCACCGAACTCGACCTGCGCCCCGACGCCGACGCCGACCCGGCCGTGGGTGACAACCCTCTCGGCCACCTCAACGGCGACGTGTACGGCTCTGTCCGCTGGTGGCTGGGCAGCGACACGGGTGCCAACGGCAGCACGGTGACCGGCTTCACCGTCTACCGCTGGAACCGGGCGACCCACGTCTTCGACAAGGTCGACGTCCAGCCCCGTGGTGACAGCACCGGCTGGTCGTACGCGGACACCACCTTGCCCAAGGGCACGACCACGTACTACCGCGTGACCGCCACCCTCGCCGACGGTACCGAGACGCCCGCCCGCGAGACCGCGATCGCCTCGGTGGACTAGCTCCCGCCAGGGGAAGCGCGGAGGCGCCCGGCCGGAGTTCCCGGCCGGGCGCCTCCCTCTGTGCCGCCGCATGCGTCAGAGCGAGCCGCGGCCGCTTCCACGACGAAGGCCGAGAACGCCTTCGGCGTCACACGGACACCGGATCCGCGGGCGGCCTCGACGGCGCCCGCCGGCAGCCGGTCGTCCTTCGGGCGGTCCTCGCCCGAGCGAGCGGAAACGTCGTTCTCGACGCTCGACGCTCGGCGTCGAGCGCCCGCGTCTGACGCAGTGGCACGCCCGCGGCTGGCGAGGCCGAGGCCGGGCGCACGCAGGGAGAGTTGCCTGCGCCCGGCATGTGACCAGCACAGGCGCGCGGCGCGAATACCATCCCGCGCGCCCCGCGTGAGCGGTCCGCACGCGCCCGGCGCACGTATGTGCTCCCCGAGCCGGTGATCCGCGGCCAACTGGGGGTGCCCGCCCTGGATGACGGCTCCTGCGGGGTAGGACCGCCGGTCTGCCCGTGCCGCCCTGCGCCGGCGCCCCCGGGCAAGGGCCCGTGTACGCCCGCCGGGGCCCGCGTTCACACGGCCGCAACACCCCCTCCCACTATGCGGACACAACTGGTCGTGACCTCGACAAAGGCCGAATTCGCTGCCACTCTCCCGCCATGCCCCTCGCCCCTCGCACAGTGCGCCGCGCGGTAGCGGCCGCCACCCTCGCCCTGCTCGTCACCGCTGTCGGCTGTGCCCCGCAGCCGGAGGCGAAGTCGTCGGCCACCGCGCCCGGTTCGGCCGGCACGAGCTGCGCCGAGGGCAAGCTGGCCACCAAGACGTCCGGGAAGCTGACCATCGCGACGGACGAACCCGCCTACGAGCCGTGGTTCAAGGACGACAAGCCCGCCAACGGCAAGGGCTTCGAATCGGCCGTCGCCTACGCCGTGGCCGAGCGGCTCGGATACGGCAAGGACGCGGTGGTCTGGCAGAGCGTGCCCTTCAACAAGGCCTTCGCGCCCGGCGTGAAGACCTTCGACTTCGACATCAACCAGGTCTCGATCAGCGCCGAACGCAAAAGGGCCGTCGACTTCTCCTCCGGCTACTACGACGTGCGTCAGGCCGTCATCGCGCTCAAGGGCGGCAAGGCCGCCGAGGCGACGAGCGTCGCCGACCTGCGCGGCCTCAGACTGGGCGCCCAGGTGGGCACCACGAGCCTCGACTACATCACCGACACGGTGAAGCCGAAGCAGGACCCCGCCGTCTACGCGAAGAACGACCAGGCCAAGTCCGCCCTGAAGAACGGCCAGGTCGACGCCATCGTCACCGACCTGCCGACCGCCTTCTACATCACCTCGGCCGAGGTGACGAACGCGAAGATCGTCGGCCAGTTCGAGAACCAGGGCGGTACTCCCGAGCAGTTCGGCCTCGTGCTCGACAAGGGCAGCACGCTGACCCCGTGCGTGAGCGGTGCCGTCGACGCCCTGCGCAAGGACGGCACGCTGGCACGCCTCGACCAGCAGTGGCTGTCCGACGCCGTCGGCGCCCCGGTACTCAAGTGACCGTCACCAGGGGCGAGTCCGCCCGGGAAGGAGCCGACGACAAGGACGGCATGCCCGGCGACGGCTACGTGCCCTCCGAGCGGCGTCGTGCGCGTGAGCGCCACAAGCGGGCACGGGCCCGTCGCGCCACGGCCGTCGCGGCACTGTCCACCCTGGTCACCGCCGCCGTGCTCTACCTGGTCGTGGTCGAGGCACCGGGCTGGCCGCGCACCAAGGAGACGTTCTTCAGCGCCCGGTACGCGCGCGAGGCGCTGCCCAAGGTCCTCGAAGGACTGTGGCTGAACGTCCGCCTGCTGGTGATCTGCGGCGTCGCCGTCCTGATCCTCGGCATGCTGATCGCCGTCGCGCGGACCCTGCGCGGCCCGGTGTTCTTCCCGCTGCGTGTCCTGGCGGCGGCGTACACCGACTTCTTCCGCGGGCTGCCGCTGATCATCAATCTGATGATCGTGGTGCTGGGCGTGCCCGCGCTGCGGCTGCAGGGCGTGACGGTCGATCCGGTGCTGCTCGGCGGTACGGCGCTGACACTGACGTACTCCGCGTACGTCGCCGAGGTCTTCCGGGCGGGCATCGAGTCCATCCACCCCTCGCAGCGCGCGGCGGCCCGCTCGCTGGGCCTGACCAACCGCCAGGCCCTGCGCTACGTGGTGCTGCCCCAGGCGGTGCGCCGGCAGGTGCCGCCGCTGCTCAACGACCTGGTGTCGCTGCAGAAGGACACCGGTCTGGTGTCGATCGGCGGCGCGGTCGACGCCGTACGGGCGGCCGACATCATCGTGGGCCGCAGCCTCAACTACACGCCGTACATCGTGGCGGGCCTCGTGTTCGTGGCGCTGACCATTCCGATGACCCGCTTCACCGACTGGGTGACGGCCCGGCTGGACCGGCGGCGGGAGCAGGGGGGATCCCTATGAGCGACGCGCCTGTGCTGCGCATGGAGTCGGTGCGCAAGACCTTCGGCGGCTCGGTGGTCCTGCGGGACGTCGACCTGGAGGTCGCCCCGCACACCGTGACCGCGCTGATCGGCGCCTCCGGGTCCGGCAAGTCGACACTGCTGCGGTGCGCCAACCTCCTGGAGGAGGTCGACGACGGCGCGATCTGGCTGGACGGCGAGGAGATCACCGACCCCCGGGCCGACCAGGACGCGGTGCGGCGCCGGATCGGCGTGGTCTTCCAGGCGTACAACCTCTTCCCGCACATGACCGTGCTGGACAACATCACGCTCGCCCCGCGCCGGGTGCACGGCGTCTCCCGCGCGGAGGCCGAGGAGCGGGCCGGGGAGCTGCTGGAGCGCCTCGGACTGGCCGGCAAGGCGGACGCCTACCCGGACCGGCTCAGCGGCGGCCAGCAGCAGCGGGTGGCGATCGTACGGGCCCTCGCCGTACGGCCCCGGCTGCTGCTCCTGGACGAGATCACGGCCGCGCTCGACCCCGAACTGGTGGGCGAGGTGCTGGAGGTGGTCCGGGGTCTGAAGGACGAGGGCATGACCATGGTGCTGGCCACCCACGAGATGGGCTTCGCACGGGACGTCGCCGACCAGGTGTGCTTCCTGGACGGCGGGGTCGTCCTCGAACGCGGCACAGCCGAGCAGGTCTTCGGCGATCCGCGGCAGGAACGCACCCGGCGTTTCCTGCGGCGGATCGTCGAAGCCGGCCGTCTGTAGGGCCACTCGCAGCCGCCCTGAAGGGCGGTCCGCGCCGCGCGGGCTACGCGTCGGCCGGTACCGCGCCCAGCAGCGCCACGACACGCTCGACGCCGAACGCGTAGCCCTGCACACCGCAGCCCGCGATCACGCCGTCGGCGCGCAGGGAGACGTACGAGTGGTGCCGGAACGTCTCGCGCTGGTGGATGTTGGAGATGTGCACCTCGAGGACGGGCATGCCGTCGCAGGTGTTGAGCGCGTCCAGGATCGCCACCGACGTGTGGGAGTAGGCCCCGGGGTTGATGACGATCCCGCAGTGGTTCAGCCGTGCCTCGTGGATCCAGTCGACGAGCTCGCCCTCGTGGTTGGACTGCCGGAGGTCGACCGTGCCGCCGTGCGCGGCCGCCGTCCTGGCACACAGCGCCTCGACGTCAGCGAGGGTCTCCCTGCCGTAGATCTCGGGCTGGCGCTGGCCCAGCAGGTTCAGGTTGGGCCCGTTGAGGATCATGATCGGGGCGTTGGCCAGGGTGCGGGGCACGGTTCCTCCGGTCGTTCGGGCGGTGCGTCCACGAGCGCCGCTCGCCCCCGGTCTATCACGGCCCCGGCGCGTGCCCCGGCCCGTGTCCCGCTCGCCCCGGGCGCGCGCTGCGGCCACTCGGTCACCTCCGTACGCCCCCGTGGGCCCTGATCACGTTGGGTAGTTGACGCCTCATGCACGACGCACGCGCTGTCACCAGCGTCTCCCTGCCCCGCCTCGCCGCCGCATCCCTCGCCGGTACCGCGATCGAGTTCTACGACTTCTTCGCCTACGGGACCGCGGCGGCGCTGGTCCTGGGGCCGCTGTTCTTCCCCTCGTTCTCCCCGGTCGCCGGGACGCTGGCGGCGTTCGCGACGTTCGGCGTGGGTTTCGTGGCCCGGCCGCTGGGCTCGGTGCTGTTCGGCCACCTCGGGGACCGGCGTGGGCGACGGCCGGTGCTGGTCGCCTCGCTGCTGCTCACCGGCGCCTCGACGGTCGCGGTGGGCTGTGTGCCCTCCTACGCCTCGATCGGCGTGGCCGCGCCGGTGCTGCTGCTGGTGCTGCGGTTCCTCCAGGGCCTCGGGCTCGGCGGCGAATGGGGCGGGGCCGTACTGCTGACCGTCGAGCACGCGCCCGTCGGCCGGCGCGCCCTGTGGTCGAGCTTTCCCCAGGTGGGTCCGGCGATCGGCTTCGTGCTCGCCAACGGGGTGATGCTGGCGCTGTCGGCCGGGCTGTCCGACACGCAGTTCGCACAGTGGGGCTGGCGGGTGCCGTTCTGGGCGGCGGCGGCACCCGCGCTGGCGGGGCTGTGGCTGCGCTCCTCCCTCGCCGAGAGTCCCCGCTTCCTGGAGATCGACGACCACGCGCGCGTGCCCTTCATGGAGGTCGTCCGGCATCACGGGCGGCTGGTGCTGCTGACCGCGGGGGCGCTGTCCGTCGGGTACGCGGTGTTCTACGCGGTCACCACCTGGTCGCTGTCGTACGCGACCGACCGGCTCGGGGTGAGCCGTACGGTGATGCTGACCTGTGTCATGGCCGCGGTGGTCGTGCAGGCGCCGCTCATCCCCGCCGCGGCGCTGCTCGGCGACCGCTACGGGCGCCGGCCGCTGTGCATGGCCGGATGCGCGGCCTGCGCGCTGTGGATGCTGCCCATGGTCTCGCTGCTGGCGACCGGCGAACCGCTGCTGATGTTCCTCGGCATCCTGGGCGCGCTGCTCGCCTTCGTCACCATGTTCGCGGTGATCTCCGCCTACCTGCCGGAGCTGTTCGAGGCCCGGGTGCGCTGCACGGGCGCCGCGGTGGGATACAACCTCGGCGGGGTACTCGGCGGCGCGCTCACCCCGATCGCGGCCACGGCGCTCGCGCAGGGCGGCGGGCGCGTCCCCTGGGGCGTGGGGGGTTATCTGACGGGCATGGCGCTGCTCAGCCTGGGGTGCTTCGCGCTGCTGCCGGAGACGCGTCCGGCAGCCGTAGCCGCGGTGGAGCCGGCCACCGGCTGACCTAGGGGTTGACCGCCAGTTCCAGATACGCCGCGAACAGCACCAGATGGACACCGCCCTGCAAGGGGGTGGCCCGCCCCGGGACGACGGTCAGGGAGGCGACCACCACCGTCAGCGCGAGCAGCAGCATATGGACGGGGTCCAGGCCGAGGACGAGGGGTCCCGGCAGCCAGAGGGAGGCGAGCGCGACGGCCGGGATGGTGAGTCCGATGCTGGCCATCGCCGAGCCGAGCGCGAGGTTGAGGCTGGTCTGCACGCGGTCCCGGTGCGCGGCGCGCAGCGCGGCGATGGTCTCGGGGAGCAGCACGAGCAGGGCGATGATCACACCGACGACGGCCTGGCGCAGGCCCACCGCCGCCACGCCCGCCTCGATCGCGGGTGACACGCCCTTGGCCAGGCCGACGACGCCGACCAGCGCCAGACCGAGCATGCCGAGGCTGAGCAGCGTGGTACGCCTGGACGGGGGGCTGGCGTGGTCCTCGCTGCTGATGACCTCGCCCTGCCGGGTGATGGGCAGGAAGTAGTCCCGGTGCCGCATCGTCTGGGTGGTCACGAACAGGCCGTAGAGGATCAGCGAGGACAGCGCGGCGAACGTCAGCTGGAGCGTGGAGAACTGCGGTCCGGGCTTGCTGGTGGTGAAGGTCGGCAGCACCAGGCTCAGCGTGGCCAGGGTCGCCACCGTCGCGAGGGCGGCACCGGAGCCCTCGGGGTTGAAGACAGCGGTGCCGTGCCGCAGCGAGGCGACGAGCAGGCAGATGCCGACGATGCCGTTGCAGGTGATCATCACGGCGGCGAAGACGGTGTCCCTGGCCAGGGTGGCGCTCTTGTCTCCGCCGTCGGCCATCAGCGTGACGATCAGCGCCACCTCGATGATCGTGACGGCGATGGCCAGCACCAGGGAGCCGAAGGGTTCGCCGACGCGGTGGGCGACCACCTCGGCATGGTGCACCGCCGCGAGGACGGACCCGGCGAGCACCACCGTCACCAGGGCGATGACCGGGCCGGGCATGGCCCGGTGCCAGGTGAGAATCAGCAGGACGACCGCGAGCACCGGCACGGGGATGGTCCATCGCCGTGCGAGCGATCGCAGCCAAGTGATCATGCCGTGATCGTCGCAGAGTGTCACATGATTCGCATTCCGCTCGTTCCGGATGCTTCCGTCTTCTTGTCCGCGGGGCCCGGCACCGACCGGGCCGGGCCCCGCGTGTCCGGTCGCCTTCGCCGGAGGCTCCGCCGCGAGCAGCGGAGCCTCCGCAAACGATGGCTCTCCGGGAGGCAAGGGGTCAGGCGCCCACGGAGTCCTTCTCGGCGCCCTCCGCGGCGGCGGCCGCCGCCGCGGCCGCCTGCTTCTTGGAGGCCATGAGGCTGGTGACCGTGGTGACGACGAGGACCGCGCAAATCACACCGAGCGAGACGGGGATGCTGATCTCGGGGGCTGGGACGCCCGACTCGTGCAGCGCGTGCAGCACCAGCTTCACGCCGATGAAGCCGAGGACGACCGACAGGCCGTACGAAAGGTGGACCAGCTTCTTGAGCAACCCGCCGAGGAGGAAGTAGAGCTGACGCAGGCCCATCAGCGCGAAGGCGTTGGCGGTGAAGACGATGTACGGGTCCTGGGTCAGGCCGAAGATCGCGGGGATCGAGTCCAGGGCGAACAGGATGTCGGTGGTGCCGATGGCGAGCATCACGACCAGCATCGGGGTCATGACCCGCTTGCCGTTCTGCCGGATCCACAGCTTGGTGCCGTGGTACCGGTCGGCTACGCCGAACCTGCGTTCCGCGGCCTTCAGCAGCCTGTTCTCCTCGAACTCCTCCTCGCCCCGGTCGTCGCCTCGGGCCTCCTGGACAAGCTTCCAGGCGGTCCATATCAGGAAGGCGCCGAAGAGGTAGAACACCCAGGAGAAGCTGGTGACGATGGCGGCTCCGGCGGCGATGAACACCGCTCGCAGCACCAGTGCTATGAGGACGCCGACGAGCAGGACGCGCCGTTGGTACAGCGCGGGGACCGCGAACTTCGTCATGATCAGCACGAAGACGAAGAGGTTGTCGACGCTCAGCGACTTCTCGGTGATGTAACCCGCGAAGAACTCGCCGGCCGGCTGTCCGCCGCCGAGGACGAGGAGGCCGAGGCCGAAGAGCCCGGCCAGGACGATCCAGACGACGGTCCAGACGCCCGCCTCCCTGATCGACACCTCATGGGGCTTGCGCCCGATGAGGAAGTCGATTCCGATCAGGGCGGCCAGACCCACGACGGTCAGGACCCACAGGGTCATCGAGACTTCCACGGCAACCTCCGGCATCAAGGAACGGCAAGCACATACGCGTTGTCTGCCGGAGGTCTCTTCCACCCGCGCGGGGCCGACGCCCCGGGACCGGAACGGTCCGTACTGACGGGTGCGCCGCAGTCAGGGAGTACTCCCCTCCGCACGAAAAACGGTACCCCGATCACCAAGCATTGGTAAAGAGGAACGCAAAGAAAAGTTCAAATTCCCAGGTCAAACACACTTTACTTGTACTTGGTCCTGGCTGTGGCCACCTCCCCGAGCACCTGTTCCAGGATCCGGCTGCCGGCCGGCGGGAGCGCGGGCTCGTACGTCCAGGCATGGCCCACCCAGGGGTCGGCGACGTACGCGTCGGGAACGGGGGTGAGCCGCATCAGCGAGCGCCACAGCGGGTCCAGCAGCGGGCCGTAGCCGGCGGTGTCCGCACGATCCGCCACCAGCAGAAGGTGGACACCGACAGCCGGACCCTCGTCCGCCAGGTAGCGCAGCCGGGTGACGGCCCGGTCGTCGAAGCCGTGCGGGAAGTCGTTGACGACCAGCAGCTGCTGGGCGGCGTCCACATCGTCCGGCAGCGCCCCGGCCGCGCCACCGCGCACCGCCATCTGCGCCAGGTCGACCCGCCGGGTGAGCCGCTCCAGCACCTCCGCGACGCCCGCGGCCCCACTGGCGGGCGGCGCCGCGAGCAGTCCGGCGCCGGTCAGTGGCCGCAGCGCGCGAGCCCCCGCGCCGGCCGGGTCGATGACCCGCACGGCGAACTCCCCCGCCGGGTGGACGGCGAGCAGCCGCGCCGCGAGCGCCACCGCCGCCTCCATGGCCGACCGCCGAAGCGCGACCGAGTCCGCGAAGGCCCCCTCGGGCATGGCCGTCGCCCCGCTGTCGATCCACAGACCGTGCTCCAGCGGCAGCACGGCCAGCAGCGGGATGCGCAACGGCAGGCTCTCCGGCAGGTGCAGGTCGCCGAGGCGCAGCGCCATCGGCGGCTCGGCGGGCACGCGGTAGCCGCGCCAGACGGGATTGTCCCACCGGGCGTAGGCGGGTGGGAGCGCGGGCTCGACCACCTCGGACTCCGCGATGAGCTGGGCGAGGTCGCGGTCGAGGACGGCGCGTGCGCGGTCGGCCAGCTGTTCCCGGCGGGTCCGGGCCGCCTCGCGCACGGCCGCGTTCCCGTCGCCGAGCCGGGCGCGCGGGTCGGCGAGGGCCTGGTCGAGTTCCTTCTCCAGGCGGGCGTCGGCGAAGTCGACGGCGCTGCGATACGCGGCCGTGGTGCGCGCCAGGTCCTCGAACATGCCCCAGACCTGGTTGTACAGCCGCTCCTCCATCGACCAGCCCACGGCGTCGCCCGCGACCGGCGGGGCGGGCTGTCCGCCGGTCGCGGGCGAGGCGGCCGCCCCGCCGGTCGCGGGCGGAGAGGACGGGGGCGGTGTGAGGTGCCGTGGGCGGCGGGGGTGGGTGTGGTCGATCGTGCTGCCGCGGGCCGGCGCGTCGCCGGGGACGCGGGTGTCGTAGGGGTTCCGGCGGCCCGCTCCGTGCGCGGGGTGCGTGTCGTGGTCGTGCGAAGCCATGGGGTCGGGGCCGGGGATCGTGGCCCCCCGGACGACGGCGAGTGCGTCGGCCTCGCGCAGGCCCTGGTCGGCGAGCAGGGCCGGCAGGCCGTCGGCGTATCCCTGGCCCATCGCGCGTATCTTCCAGGCACCCTGTCTGCGGTACAGCTCCAGGGCGATCACGGCCGCCTCGGTGTCCAGACCGGTGACGGTGTAGCGGGCGAGTTCGGTGTCGTCGGGACCGTGCACCGTGGTGCACGGGGCGGGGACGGCACCGAAGCGCGACGGGCCTGCTCCAGCGGGCAGGGCGAGGAAGACGTCGACCCGGTGGACGGCCTCGGGCACGGCGGACAGGTCGACGGTCAGGCGGTGCTCGACGGCGGCCTGCCGGGCGACCTCGACACCGGGGAGCGCGGGTGCGCCGGGGTGGGCGACCCACTGGGCGCCGTGCACCGTGCCGTTCTCGTCACCGAGCGTGGCGCCGGCCAGGACCGGGACGCCGGCCGAGATCCGGATCTCCAGCCTGACCTGGGACAGCGGGTGGTTCTGCCCCCGCACCAGCTCGGCCGTCATCCCAGTCGCCCCCTGTCGTGTCGTCTGCGCCCCGCCCGCCGGACTGACCCGGGGTCTACAGGTGCGGCAGGATCGCCGGCATCAGGTCCTGGAAGGTGCGCCCGTTGGCGGGGGTGCCGAGGGCGGTCATCGTCCAGCCCGAGCCCGCGCGGTGCACCTTGGCCATGATCTGGGCGGTGTACTCGCCGCCGCCGGCGAGCGTGTAGCGGGCGAGTTCCTGGCCGTTGGTCTCGTCCACCAGGCGGCAGAACGCGTTCTCCACCTCCTGGAAGGTCTGGCCCGTGAAGGAGTTCACGGTGAAGACGATCTGGTCGATGTGGACCGGGACGCGCTGGAGGTCCACGAGGATCGCCTCGTCGTCGCCGCCCTGGCCGACGCCGCCCACCAGGTTGTCGCCGGTGTGGCGCACCGAACCGTCGTCGCTCACCAGGTGACGGAAGAAGACGACGTCGACCGGCTGCTTCTCGGCGAAGAGCACCGCGGACGCGTCCAGGTCGATCTCCCTGGTGCGCGAGCCGAACAGGCCGCGCCGCTTCGCCGCCTGCCAGCCGAGTCCCATGCGGACCGCGGTGAGGGTGCCCCCGTCGTTCTTCTCCAGGCTGATGGCCTGACCCTTGGTCAAGTTGACGGACACGGCTGAATCCCCTCTCGAAGGTCCCCTGTTGCCGCGCACCGCGCGGCTGATCAGAACCCTACGCAGGGTCGCCGATGCCGCCGCACCCCGGCCCGCGCTTTGTGTCGGTGTTGCAACACTCGGCGCGTATGCCGAGGTCCGGCGGCATGTCCCGGGTCAGGCGAGGCCCGCCTCCCGCATCTGGCGCAGCTCCTTCTTCATCTCGGAGACCTCGTCGCGCAGCCGGGCCGCGATCTCGAACTGCAGCTCCGCGGCGGCGGCGCGCATGCGCTCGGTCATCTCCTCGATCTGCTCGGCGAGTTCGGCCGCCGGGCGGTCCGTGGGCACCGTGGCCGCGGCCTTGCCCTTCGCGGACTTGGCCGCCTTGCCGGCCTTCGCGCCCTTGGCCGCCTTGTCGCTCAGCGCCGGAACGGGGGCCTTGGCACCCTTGCCGTCCTTCGACTTGCGGTAGCCGCTGCCGAGGAGCTGTTCGGTGTCGACCTCCTCGCGGGCGATCTGCGCGACGATGTCG
The DNA here is from genome assembly GCF_030269125.1 of Streptomyces hygroscopicus subsp. hygroscopicus. GTDB lineage: Bacteria > Actinomycetota > Actinomycetes > Streptomycetales > Streptomycetaceae > Streptomyces > Streptomyces hygroscopicus_C. The sequence continues at coordinate 172,548 of NZ_BSSM01000002.1, forward strand.
TTGATCTTCTTGCGCAGCGGCTGCGGGTCGATGCCGTTGGCCTTGTTGTAGGCGATCTGCTTCTCCCGACGGCGGTTGGTCTCCTCGATGGCCCGCTCCATGGCCGGGGTGATCTTGTCGGCGTACATATGGACCTGTCCGGAGACATTGCGCGCCGCGCGGCCGATGGTCTGGATCAGCGAGGTGCCGGAGCGCAGGAAGCCCTCCTTGTCGGCGTCCAGGATCGCCACCAGGGAGACCTCGGGCAGGTCGAGGCCCTCACGCAGCAGGTTGATGCCGACCAGGACGTCGTACTCGCCGGCGCGCAGTTCGCGCAGCAGCTCCACCCGGCGCAGGGTGTCGACGTCGCTGTGCAGGTAGCGCACCTGGATGCCCAGCTCCAGGAAGTAGTCGGTGAGGTCCTCGGCCATCTTCTTGGTGAGCGTGGTGACCAGGACGCGTTCGTCCTTGTCGGTGCGCTTGCGGATCTCGTGCACCAGGTCGTCGATCTGGCCCTCGGTGGGCTTGACCACGACCTCGGGGTCGACGAGACCGGTCGGGCGGATGATCTGCTCCACGACACCGTCGGAGCGCGACAGCTCGTAGGCGCCCGGGGTCGCCGACAGGTAGACGGTCTGGCCGATGCGCTCCTGGAACTCCTCCCACTTCAGGGGGCGGTTGTCCAGGGCGGAGGGCAGGCGGAAGCCATGCTCGACGAGGGTGCGCTTGCGGGAGGCGTCGCCCTCGTACATCGCACCGATCTGCGGGACGGTGACGTGTGACTCGTCGATGACGAGCAGGAAGTCGTCCGGGAAGTAGTCGAGCAGGGTGTTGGGCGGCGAGCCGGGCGAGCGGCCGTCGAAGTGCATCGAGTAGTTCTCCACACCCGAGCAGGTGCCGATCTGGCGGAGCATCTCGATGTCGTACGTGGTGCGCATGCGCAGCCGCTGGGCTTCCAGGAGCTTGCCCTGCTTCTCCAGCTCGGCCAGGCGCTCGCCCAGCTCCTTCTCGATGTCGTTGACGGCCCGCTCCATGCGTTCGGGGCCGGCGACGTAGTGGGAGGCCGGGAAGACGTACAGCTGCCGGTCGTCGCTGATGATCTCGCCGGTCAGCGGGTGGAGCGTGGACAGGGCCTCGATCTCGTCACCGAACATCTCGATGCGGACGGCCAGCTCCTCGTAGACCGGGAAGATCTCGATGGTGTCGCCGCGCACGCGGAAGGTGCCGCGGGTGAAGGCCAGGTCGTTGCGCGTGTACTGGATGTCGACGAAGCGGCGCAGCAGCTCGTCCCGGTCGATCTCGTCGCCGACTCTGAGGGGGACCATGCGGTCCACGTACTCCTGCGGAGTACCGAGGCCGTAGATGCAGGACACCGAGGCGACCACGACGACGTCACGGCGGGTGAGCAGCGAGTTGGTCGCCGAGTGGCGCAGGCGCTCGACCTCCTCGTTGATCGAGGAGTCCTTCTCGATGTACGTGTCCGACTGCGGGACGTAGGCCTCGGGCTGGTAGTAGTCGTAGTACGAGACGAAGTACTCGACCGCGTTGTTCGGCAGGAGCTCGCGGAACTCGTTGGCCAGCTGGGCGGCCAGCGTCTTGTTCGGCGCCATCACGAGGGTGGGGCGCTGGAGCTTCTCGATCATCCACGCGGTGGTGGCGGACTTGCCGGTGCCGGTCGCGCCCAGCAGGACGACGTCCTTCTCGCCGGCCTTGATGCGCTTGGCCAGGTCGGCGATGGCCGTCGGCTGGTCGCCGCTGGGCTGGTAGGGACTGACGACCTCGATGGGCGCCACCGTGCGTTCGATGTGGGAAACGGGCCGCATGCCATCAACCGTACGACCCCCCACTGACAACGAGTCCCGTCAGCGGTTCTGCGGGGTGCGGCTGCCCTGTCGCACGGGCCTCCGGTCGGGGCGATGGTGCTGGTGGGGGGCGGTACGGGAGCTGGTGCGAGGGGCGAGGACAGCCGGAACGCCCGGTGCGGGGAGGGCGGCCGCCCGGCCGGGGTGGCGCAGGACCAGCATCGGGTCGAGGATCACCACGACGCCCGCGAGGACCAGGAGGACGAGCGGGCCGAGCAGCATGGGCACGAGGGCGGACGCGTCCGGCGCGTCGGCACTCGTCACGGCGGTGCCGTCGAGGTGGACGCTGAGCGCGGCCATGGCGGTGTAGTGCATACCGCTGACGGCGACGCCCATGAGGAGGCTCGCGCCCACGCTCGGCAGCAGCCCGCGGGCGCGGCCGGCGGCCCACAAGGCGCCGGTGCCGGCGGCGACCGCTATGGCGACGGAGACGACGACGGTGGGTGTGCTGTAGGCGAACTGTCCGTGGAACCGCATGCCGGCCATGCCGAGGTAGTGCATCGAGGCGACGCCCAGCCCGGTGATGGTGCCGCCGGTGAAGAGCGGCGCCCCGGTGGCGCCCCGGTAGCCGACGATGAAGACTCCGATGCCGACCATGAGGACGGCGAGCCCGAGGCTCGCGTAGGTGATCGGCTCGTCGTAGCGCACCGGTGTCCGCGCGATGCTGAAGCCCATCATGGCGACGAAGTGCATGGTCCAGGTGCCGCAGCCGAGCGCGGCGGCGCCGAGCGCCAGCCAGGCGGGCCGCCCCGAGTGCGTGACCAGCAAAGACCGGGTGATGCAGCGCAGCCCGAGGGCGCCGCCGAGGCAGGCCATCAGATAGGCCACCAACGGGGTGACGGCCCCGTAGCCGAAACCGTCGACCGTGCCCTGCATCCGCGGCTGCCCTTCGCCCTCGTACGTCCCCGAAACCTTGAAAATCCGCGCCGCCCCGGCACCGCGCGGGCGGCCGGGGGTGTCGCTGAGAGTATGACTGCCACCGGAATGGTCGAACGACTTTCCGACAAAGAAACACGGCCTTGCCCCAGTTGTGGGCCACCGGTGAGCGCCCGGAGGCGTCTTTCCGGGATATGTGGCCGTCATGCGGCCGCGTACCGTTGCCGCTCTGCTGTCAGTCTGGTGCTGTCGCTTTCCGTTCGACGCGAGGAGTTACGCATGCACGCGCGCCTGGCCGCCGCTCTGGCCGCCGTGGTCCTGGCGGTCCTGTCCGCGGTGGCCCTGGTGAGCCTCACCTCCGACGCCAAGGCGGGCGTCCGGCCGCCCCTGGTGATCGCCCACCGCGGCGCCCCCGCCCACGCCCCCGAGAACACGTTGCCCTCGATCGACGAGGCAGGGCGGCTGGGCTCCACCTGGGTCGAGAACGACGTCCAGCGCACCAAGGACGGCGAACTGGTCGTCATCCACGACGACAGTCTGAGGCGCACCACCAACGCCGAGAAGCTCTTCCCCGGCCGGGCGCCGTGGAAGGTGAAGGACTTCACCGCCGCCGAGATCGCCCGGCTGGACGCGGGCAGCTGGTTCTCCCCCCGGTTCACGGGCACGCGTGTGCCGACGCTGGAGCAGTACATGCGCCGCGTAGAGCACAACCACGAGAGCCTGCTCCTGGAGGTCAAGAACCCGGAGCTGTACCCGGGCATCGAGCAGCAGATCCTCAAGGTCCTCGGCAACGAGGGCTGGCTGGACCGCGGCCATCTGAAGCGGCTCGTCGTGCAGAGCTTCAGCGCGGACAGTGTGCGGACCGTCCACGAGCTGAAGCCCGCGCTGACCACGGCCTACCTCGGCGCGCCCCCCGTCTCGCAGCTGAAGCTGTACGCGCGGTTCGCCGACCTGATCAATCCGTCGTACGGATCGCTCTCGAAGTCGTACGTGTCGGCGGTGCACGGCGTCCGCGGTCCGCACGGCCGGCCGCTCGGGGTGGACGTCTGGACGGTGGACGACAAGGCCACCGCCCGCAAGGTCGCCGGGTACGGCGTCGACGGGATCATCAGCAGCAAGGCGGACGTGGTGCGGGCGGCGCTGGCCACGAAATGAGCCGGGCACCGGCCGGGGGTGCGGCTCGGGGTGTGCTCCGGGACCGGGTCGGCGGGCGTTGTCGGTGGCGGGTCGTACGGTGGGCGCATGGACAGCCATGGGCAGGACGAGCAGCGGGTGGTGTGGGCCGTCGTCGAGACCTGCATCGGCCCGCTGATGCTGGCGGCGACCAGGCACGGACTGGTCAACGTGGTCTTCCACGCCACCGAGGCGGTGCGCGAGCGGGCGCTGGAGCGGCTGGCGTCCCGGTTCGGCGGCGCGCCCGTGGCGGATCCGCAGGCGCCGGTGACGGCCGAGGCGATACGCCAGCTGCGGGCGTACTTCGCGGGCGAGCGGCGGGACTTCGAGCTGCCGCTGGACTGGTCGCTGATCTCCGGCTTCAACCGGCAGGTGCTGCGTGAGCTGGCCACCGGTGTGCCGTACGGCAGCGTCGTGGGGTACGGCGATCTCGCCGGCCGGGTCGGGCAGCCCGGCGGGGCCCAGGCGGTCGGCGCGGCGATGGGCGCCAACCCGCTGCCAGTGGTCGTGCCGTGCCATCGGGTGGTCGAGAGCGACGGCGGGATCGGGGGTTTCGGGGGCGGACTGGAGACCAAGCGGCAGCTGCTCGCCCTGGAGGGGGTGCTTCCCGAGCCGCTGTTCTGACGGCAGCCCGCCGTATCCGGCCAGGGCCGGTCACCGTTCGGCCAGGCACGGCCGTTTCGCACGCGCTGCCGTGGCCCCGGGCGTTTAGCCGTGGTCGGTGCCCGCCAGAGATACCGGCAGGGACCGGCGGACAGGAGGCGGGCACATGGTGCTGGTGGTGTCGGAAGAGGTCCGGGAGGCGATCGAGGCACGGCGGCCGGTGGTGGCCCTGGAATCCACGATCATCGCCCACGGTCTGCCCCGCCCACGCAATCTGCGGGTGGCCCTGGAGCTGGAGGAGGCGGTACGCGCCGAGGGCGCTGTGCCGGCGACCGTCGCGGTGCTCGACGGGTGCCCGCTGATCGGCCTGGACAAGGCACAGCTGGAGCGGGTCGCCAATGACGGCGGCATCCGCAAACTGGGCCACCGAGACCTGCCGCTCGCCATGGCGGCGCGGGCGAGCGGGGCCACCACGGTGTCGGCGACCGCGCGGCTGGCCGCGCTCGCGGGCATCCGGGTCTTCGCCACCGGCGGGCTGGGCGGAGTGCACCGGGAGTGGACGGTGACCCAGGACGAGTCGGCAGACCTGAGGCTGCTGGCACGGACCGGGATCACGGTGGTGTGCGCGGGCGTGAAGTCGATCCTGGACGTGCCCGCGACCCTCCAGCGCCTGGAGACGCTCGGTGTGGCGGTCGCCGGATACGGCACCGACCGGTTCCCCGGCTTCTACCTCTCGGACTCGGGGTGTCCGGTCGACTGGACGCTGCACGGGCCCGAGGACGTCGCGGAGGTGATGCGGGCCCAGGACGCGCTGGGCGCGGCGGACTCGGCGCTGATCGTCGCCAATCCGGTGCCGGAGGCGGAACAGCTCGACCCCGAGGTGCACGCGCGCGTGCTCGGCGAGGCGCTCGCCGCCTGTGCGGAGCGGGGTGTCACCGGTCAGGCGGTGACCCCGTTCCTGCTCGACTACCTCGTGCGGCACACGGACGGCGCGTCGCTGCGCGCCAACCTGGCGGCGGTGCGCGGCAACGTGCGGCTGGGCGCGCGGATCGCCAGGGCGTGGGCGCGGGGGTGACCGGGGGCCGCAAGGTGGCGCTGCTGGTCGTCGGGGACGTGGTCACGGACGTGGTCGCCCGGCACCGGGGGCCGCTCGCGACCGGCACCGACACCGCCGCGGTGATCCGGACGCTGCCTGGCGGCGCGGGCGCCAACGTGGCCTGCTGGGCGGCCCATTCGGGCTGTCCGGACGTACGACTGCTCGGCCGGGTGGGCACGGACGCGGCGGCCTGGCACGAGCGGGAACTGGTCGCGGCCGGGGTGCGGCCGCTGCTGGTGACCGACCCGCGGGCGGCGACCGGGACGGTGGTGTGCCTGGTCGACGCGGGCGCGGCGGCCGAACGTACGTTCCTCACGGACAGCGGGGCGTCGTTACGTCTGGAGCCCGCCGACTGGTCGGACGCGTTGCTCGACGGGGTCACCTGGCTGCATCTGTCGGGTTATCTGCTGTTCACGGAGTCGAGCCGGGCGCTCGCGGAAACCGCGCTCGAGGCCGCACACGCCCGGGGCGTACCGGTCAGCATGGACCCGGCGTCGGCCGGTTTCCTGGCGGAGCTGGGGGTCGAACGGTTCCTCGCCTTCGCCGAGGGGCTGGACGCGCTGCTGCCCAGCCGGGACGAGGCACGTCTGCTGACAGGGCTGGCGGAACCCGCGGAAGCGGCGGCCGAGTTGTGCCGTGTGGTCCCGCTGGTGGTGACCAAGGCGGGGACGGACGGGGCACTGGTGACCCGTGCCGGGGGCGCGCCGGCCAGGATCCCTTCGGTACCGGCGACCGCGCGGGACACCACGGGCGCCGGTGACGCCTTCACGGGCGCCTTCCTCGCCGCCCTCCTCGCGGGCGCGGACGCGGAGGAGGCGGCGGCGCGGGGCTGCGCGGCCGGCGCGCGGGCGGTGGGCCGGGTCGGGGGCCGACCACCGCACCGGGGCGGGGCGACGGAGGAGGGCGTCGGGCTGGGCGGGTGACAGAGCTGCCGGGCGGCACGGGGCGCCGGCGTCGGCCGCGCGCGAGAGGGTGGCACCTCGCGGCAGGGCGTTACGCCATGCCGCGCAGGGGTCACACCACGCATGCCGCAGGTGTCACGCCTTGCGGCCCCACGCCGAGATCATCGGTGCCGTGGTCAGGTCCATGTCGCCGGCCTCGACGTCGGCCAGGTGCTGGTCGATCTCCTCGTCGGTGGCCAGGCCCGCTTCGAGGAGCCGGCCGCGGATCTGGCGGACCGTCGCGGCCTCCAGGGCGGTGCAGGCGGGCGAGGTCACGGGGAAGAAGCCGTCGGCCTCGACCTCGTGCAGTCCGGCCTCCCGGAGCAGGCGCGGCAGCCGGCGGCCGTAGGCGAGGTCGGCGCCCCGTTCGGCGAGCAGTCCGCGAAAGCCCTGCCGGAGCCGGTTGGCGAGCCGCTGTTCGGGGCCGTGCTCGTCGGGGCAGGCCAGCGGTTGCAGAGCGGGGTCGGCGTCCTCGACCAGCAGCCGGCCGCCGGGCTTCAGTGCCTGGATCATGGACCTCAGCGCGCGTTCGCGGTCCGGGACGTGGACGAGGACCAGACGGGCGTGGACCAGGTCGAAGCCCTCCCCAGGCGGCTCTTGGGCGCCCACGTCGTGGGTGTGGATCTCCACCGGCGGGTGGTCCACCGGAGCCAGCCGCGAGGTGTCGATGTCGGTGGCGACGACCTTGCCGCCCGGCCCCACCCTCCGCGCGAGCCAGGACACCACGGAGGTGCCGCCGGCCCCGACCTCCCAGCAACGCCAGCCCGGCTCGATGCCGAGGGCCTCGATGTGCCGGAAGGTCGTGGGGTCGAACAGGCGGGCGAAGGCGTCGAAGCGCTCACCCGCCTCGCGCTGTCGGTTGTCCAGGAGGTACCCGTCGGATGGCGTCATACCGCGATCATCCCGGGTGAACGGCGGGTGAGGCCGGTCGGCGCCTCCTGCCGGGAAAGGGCACGGACGGAGTCCTCCACAGGCGGAAAGAAAGCGGAACCCGACATTCCCACAGGCTTGCCCGCGTTTTGCTCGGGACTGGCACACTTCGGGCCAGGACGCGAAAGCGTCGCAGGGGGAGATCCACGCGAGGAGACCCGTATGTCCATGGCAGGGAATCTGCGAAAGGTCACGGAAGAACTGGGCAGGGCCCGTGGTCTGCGCAAGGTCGCGCAACTGGCCCGGCGGCGGCCGCGCGTGGACCTGAGCCATCCCGCCCGCTCGCCCCTGGGCTCCTCGGTGGTCAACTGCGTGACGTACCGGGACGGCATACGGGTGCCGCAGTGCTCCGATCTGCTGGAAGCCGTGCGGATGGTGCGCAAGACCGGCGAGGGATTCGTCTGGCTCGGGCTGCACGAGCCGACGGACCGTGAGTTCGAGGGCGTCGCCGAGCTGTTCCACCTGCATCCCCTCGCGGTGGAGGACGCGGTCGAGGCCCATCAGCGGCCAAAGCTGGAGCACTACGGGAACACCCTGTTCGCGGTGTTCAAGACGGTCTGCTACGTCGAGCACGAACGGCTGACGGCGACCAGCGAGGTGGTGAACACGGGCGAGATCATGGCTTTCGTCGGCGAGGACTTCGTCATCACGGTGCGGCACGGCCGGCACGGCTCGCTCGGACCGTTGCGCGAAGAGCTGGAGACGCACCCGCACCAGCTTTCCAAGGGGCCCGCGGCCGTGCTCCACGCTCTGGCGGACCATGTGGTCGACGGCTATCTCAGCGTGACGGACGCGGTGCAGGCCGACATCGACCAGGTGGAGACGGAGGTGTTCTCGGAAGGGGGTGCCCGGCTCGACCCGGGGCGCATCTACCAGATGAAGCGTGAACTGCTGGAGCTGAAGCGGGCGGTGATGCCGCTCGCCCGCCCCCTGGAGGACCTGGCCACCCGGCCCCTGCGGGTCGTCGCCCCCGAGATACAGGCGTACTTCCGGGACGTGCTGGACCATCTGATCCGGGCCAAGGAGCAGATAGCCGCCTTCGACGAACTGCTCAACTCCATCCTCCAGGCGCACCTCGCGCAGGTGACGGTCGCGCAGAACGAGGACATGCGGAAGATCACGGCGTGGGCGGCCGTGATCGCCGTACCGACGATGGTGTGCGGGGTGTACGGCATGAACTTCGACCACATGCCGGAGCTGCACTGGCGGTTCGGTTATCCGCTGGCCATGGGGTTGATGGCGGCGGCGTGCGTGGCGCTGTACCGGGGCTTCCGGCGCAACGGCTGGCTCTGACCGGAGCGCAACGGGACGGCGGGGCGGTGCCGGTGGTTCGTGCGGGCGGTGCCGGTGGGTCCGGAGCGGGCGTCGGTGGTCAGCCGCGCCAGGCGGGGTGGCGCGGGTCGTCGGCGCGGACGAGGACGTCCGCCGTGCCGGCCGGGTCGGTCTCCGTCTCGTAGCGCTCGAAGGCGGGGAGCGTCCAGTGGTCGGTTTCGGGGGTACGGCGGCGCAGGGCGGCCGGGGAGAGGAGGACGTGGACGGTCAGGTCGAACGGGAACCAGTGGCGCAGCAGAAGGGGGCCGTGGAGCAACAGGACGCCACCGGGCGGGAGTCGGACGTACGGACTGCGGGTGGCGCGGTCGGTGGCCGGGTCCCACAGATCGGGCAGGACACGCCCGCTGCCGCCGGGGTCGAGCGGGCCGAACACCTCACGCCACAGGGCACCGGTGTCGAGCCAGCCGCCGTAGTACGACTCCACGTCCCGCCGTCCGTGTTCCAGGCGCAGGGAGGCGGGGCGCAGGAAACCCTCGGCGCCGACGACCAGCGAGGGCCGGCCGCGCACCCGCAGCGCCTCTCCGACGCGCTCGGCCAGGTCCCCGGGTCGGGCGGCCGGGGCCCCGTCGAAGCCGACGCGCAGCCAGGCACCACCGTCGGCCGCCTCCAGCCCGGCCACCCGGTCGGCGAGCAGTTCGGCGAGCCGTTCCCAGGTGATCGCTTCGAGTCGCACAGGGCCATGATGCCGGGTCGGGCCGGGGAGAGGCGGCGTGGGCCGGAGCTGCGGGGACCGGAGGTGCGGAGACCGGAGGTGCGGAGACCGGAGGTGCGGAGACCGGAGGTGCGGGGACCGGAGGTGCGGGGACCGGAGGTGCGGGGACCGGAGGTGTGGCAAAGGCCCGGTGACGCGTGGGCCGAGGGTCCCGGACTTCACCGCGTGATGTCGTGGGGCGGCCGAAGGGTGATCGTCACATGCGAGGGAAGCAGCGTCGGCCAAGGGCCCGGTCGCGCAGGACCGGACGGCAGGGCCGGACGGCAGGAGCGGGGTGTGTGACCGTTCCTGCCGCTCGGCCGGGCGGGGGGCGTCACGTGGTGACGCGCCGCAGCAGGTGGTCGCAGAGGACTCCGGGATCGCCGGAGAGCACGCACAGCCGGATGCCGTCGCTGTTGCGCACGACGGCCAGGGAGGGCTGCTCATCCGAACTCGCCCCAGACGGCGGGGAGTCCGGCTCCAGCGCCACGGACCGCCCGCCGTCGTCGATGCTCCAGCTGCCGCCGCCGGCGAACGTCCCGTCCGACGGGACCGTGAACACCTCCAAGGGCAGGGCGGTGGCCGTGAACCGGTCGTCGCCGGTGAACCGGATCTGCCCGGTCGTGACGTCCTCCAGCTTCCAGGTTCCGACGAGCGAGGCCGGCGAGGGGACCGCGGCGAATCGCACCTGTGCGTCGAGGCGGTCCTTCACCCACCAGGAGATCCCCCCGACCACTGCCGCCAACGCCACCGCGACCAGACGTCGCCCCCACCGCACCGGCCCGCGTGCCCCCACCCGTCTGCCCCCTCGATCCGTCCTTGGTCAGGAAGCGGCCAGTCTGGCAGGAGACGGGATCACCCGCCACGGAGGCGGAAGGGAGACGCGGACGGGGGCGGGGAAGGAAAGGAGTATGGGAATCACCTCAACTCCCCATCACCCCGGCGGGTTTGTCGTCATCCAGCCTCTCAGGCACAAGCGCTGTTCCGCCTGTCGGCGTGGGCCACTGTCGCTGCTGGTGTTCGAGGACGGCGCCCCGCGCTGCCTGGACTGCGCGGATCTCGGGCATCTGGTCCTTGTGCCGCGAGGTGACACGGCGCTGACCCGCAGGTCGCGGGAGGAGAGCGGGTTGTCGGCGGTGGTGGTGCGGTTCAACCGGCGCAAGGGCCGTTACGAGCGGCAGGGTGTGCTCGTGGAGGAGGCGGCGCTGGCCCGTGCCGAGGAGCGGTGCCTGGCGGACGCGGAGGCACGGCGTCGGCGGCGGGCACGGGACGCGCGGCGCAGGACGGTGGAGGACGAGCGGTTCGCGGCGGCGTTCGCGGCGGAGATCCTCCGGCTGTTCCCGGGCTGTCCGGCGGAGCGGGCGCGGGCGACGGCTGCGCACGCCTCCGTGCGGGGCAGCGGGCGGGTGGGGCGCAGCGCGGCGGGGCGGGCGCTGTCCGAGAGTGCGGTGATCTCGGCGGTCGTGGCGGGCGTACGGCATGCGGACACGCCGTACGACCAGCTGCTGATGAACGGGGTGCCGCGGTACGAGGCCCGGCGCCGGATCGCCCCGGCCGTGGAAGATGTGCTGCGGACGTGGCAGAGGACTGCGGAGGGTGGGGGCTGAGAGTACGGGGGCGCCACTCCCTCGGTCACCGAGCGCGAGCGGTGTCTCCCCCGCCCCGGAGGACCTCCCCCGCCCCGGAGGACCTCTCTCGGCCGGGGACTCCCTCTCGGCTGCGGCGATCCGCTCGGCCTCGGCGTCCTCCGGGGCGACCCGCTCCGCCTCGCTCCTCGGGCCCCGGGCCTCGGCCCCAGTCCCGGATCCGGCTCCGCTCCTGCCCGCGCGCCACCTCCACCACCAGGCTCACCCCGCCCCCTCCCCCGCCCACCCTGCGCCGCCCCCCACCCAGACGTATCGTGGCCGGAAGAGTGCCGATACGTGCCGCCCGGTGGTGTACGGCCTGGGCGGTCGGCCGCGGTGCCCGTAGGCGAGGAAGATGATCATGGCCGATCCCAAGGGGTTCATGACCACGCCGCGTCAGGAGTGGGCGCGGCGACCCGTCGAGGAGCGGGTGCGGGACTGGGACGAGGTGTACGAGCCGGGCGCGCTGCTGCCGATCATCAGCAAGCAGGCGGACCGGTGCATGGACTGCGGGGTCCCCTTCTGCCATGACGCCTGCCCGCTGGGCAACCTCATCCCCGAGTGGAACGATCTGGTGGCCCGGAAGGACTGGCGGTCGGCGAGCGACCGGTTGCACGCGACGAACAACTTCCCGGAGTTCACGGGCCGGTTGTGTCCGGCGCCGTGCGAGGCGGGGTGTGTGCTGGCGATCAACCAGCCGGCCGTCACCATCAAGAACGTCGAGTGCGCGATAGCCGACCGGGCGTGGGAAGAGGGGTTCGTGCCGCCGCGGGTGCCGGAGCGGCTGTCCGGGAAGACGGTCGCCGTCATCGGCTCCGGGCCCACCGGACTCGCGGCGGCACAGCAGCTGACCCGGGCCGGGCACACGGTCGCGGTGTACGAGAAGGACGACCGGATCGGGGGACTGATGCGGTACGGCATCCCCTCGTTCAAGATGGAGAAGCGGCATCTGGAGCGGCGGCTGGGGCAGATGCGGGCCGAGGGGACGAGGTTCCGTACGTCGACGGCGGTCGGGCGGGACGTCGACGCGGCGGAGTTGCGGACGCGGTACGACGCGGTCGTGCTCGCCACGGGTGCCACGGCGTGGCGCGAGCTCCAGGTGCCGGGACGGGAACTGGAGGGCATACACCAGGCGATGCGGTACCTGCCGCTGGCCAACCGGGTCGGCGAGGGGGATCTGGAGGTCTCGCCGTTGTCGGCGGCGGGGCGGCACGTGGTGATCGTCGGCGGCGGGGACACCGGGGCGGACTGTCTGGGGACGGCGGTGCGGGAGGGCGCGGCGTCCGTGACCCAACTGGACATCTACGCGCAGCCGGGAGCGGAGCGGGACGAGTACGCGGAGCCGTGGCCGACGTACCCGAAGATCTACCGGTTGTCGCCCGCGCACGAGGAGGCGGGACAACTGGGCACGGCACCGGCGGCGGACGCGGACGCGCGGCTGTTCGCGGCGTCGACGCTGCGTTTCACCGGGGACGACGGCGGGCATGTACGGGCGCTGGAGCTGGTGGAGGTGGACGAACGGCGGCGGCCGGTGCCGGGCACCGGGCGGACGATCCCCGCCGATCTGGTGCTGCTGGCGCTCGGGTTCTCCGGTCCGGACCGGGGGGACGGGCTGATCGACCAGCTGGGGCTGGTGCTCGACGCGCGCGGCACGATCGCGCGGGACGACGGTTTCGCGACCAACGTGCCCGGGGTGTTCGCCGCCGGGGACGCGGCGCGCGGGCAGTCCTTGATCGTCTGGGCGATCGCGGAGGGACGGGCCGTGGCGGCGGCCGTCGACCGGTACCTGACGGGCGGCTCGCAGCTGCCCGCGCCGGTATCGCCCGGGGACAAGCCGATGCGGGTGTGAGGGGGGCGGCGCCCACCGCGGTGGACGCCGCCCCTGGACCGCCCCGGACGGTTACGGCTTGCGAGCCACCGCGCCGTACCCCGGGATCACGCCGTCGTCCTGGCCCGGGACCGGTTCGCCCAGTTCGGGGTGCCACTTGTGGACGATCTCCACGCCGGGCTCGACCAGTTCGAGGCCGTCGAAGAAGCGGGTGAACTCCGTGCGGGAGCGCAGGGAGATGGTGATGCCGGCGCCCTTGAGCTTGTCGGTGGCGGTGGCGGACTCCTCGGGGGTGAAGTCGGACGTGGCGTGGGTCATCATCAGGTAGCTGCCGGAGGGCAGTTCCGACAGCAGCCGCCCGACGAGCTCGTGGGCGCCGTCCGCGTCCGTGATGAAGTGCAGCAGGGCGATCATGGAGAGGGCGACCGGCTGCTTGAGGTCGAGGACCTCCCGGGCGCCGGCGATGATCGCGTCCGGGTCGCGCACATCGGCCTGGAGGTACTCGGTGGCGCCCTGGGGCGTGCTGCGCAGCAGGGCCGCCGCGTGGGCCAGCACGATCGGGTCGTTGTCGCAGTAGACGACCCGCGCGTCGGGCGCGATCTCCTGGGCGACCTGGTGCAGGTTCGGCTCGGTCGGTATGCCGGTGCCGATGTCCAGGAACTGCCGTACGCCCTGCTGGGCCAGCCACCTGGTGGCGCGGTGCATGAAGGCGCGGTTGACCCGGGCCATGACCGGCACCCGGGGTTCGAGGGCCAGCATCTGGCGGCCCATCTCCTCGTCGACGGGGTAGTTGTCCTTGCCCCCGAGGTACCAGTCGTACATCCGAGCGGGATGCGGTTTGCTGGTGTCGATCTCTACGGCCGTCGGGTCCTGCCCGCTCATGCGGCACTCCGTAAACGTCTGCGGTGATGGATTGTCAAGTCTGGTTTCAAGCTGAGAAGTCGAGCAAGTAACAACACAGGCGACACGTGTCAGGAAAGCAGGAAGTCGGCCTCCCCCGCCTTGGCGCCTTCTATGAAGGCGGTCATCTCGTCCGTGGTGTAGATCAGGGCGGGCCCGTCGGGATCGGTGGACTGACGTACGGCGATGCGGCCGTCGGCCAGTTTCATGGCCTCCAGGCAGTTGCCGCCGTTGCCGCCGCTCCAGGGCTTGTGCCAGCCCTCGCTGCCCAGCTCCCTCGCGGGCATGCCGTTGTAGACGCGGGCACGCGACTTGATGTGTTTCATTCACAGCTCCTTGCAAAGATCCCGGAGGATCTCTTTGGTGCGTTGCGCCGTGGCGGCCTGCGCCGCCATGCGGTCCATGACCTCGAGGTGGGTCGCCACCTCGGCGCGCGCGTCGAGATAGACGGCGCCGGTCAGGTACTCGCTGTAGACCATGTCCGGCAGTTCTGACATGGCGAATCGGAACAGCACGAAGGGCCCGTACGTCCCCGGGTGCGGGCCGTTCTCGAACGGAGCGATCTGGAGCGTCACGTTCGGCAGGCTCGCGGCCTCGATGAGCCGCTGGAGCTGGGCGCGCATCACCTCGGGGCCGCCGACGGGGCGGCGCAGGGCGGTCTCGTCCATCACGACCCAGAACCGGGGCGCGTCAGGGCGGGTGAGCAGCTGCTGGCGCTGCATGCGCAGCGCGACATGGCGCTCGATGTCGTCCGGGCTGGTCTGGCCGATCGCCCCGGACCGGAGCACCCCGCGCGCGTAGTCCTCGGTCTGGAGCAGTCCGGGGACGAAGTGCGGCTCGTAGGAGCGGATGAGGCTCGCGGCGCCCTCCAGGCTGACGTACATGGAGAACCAGCCCGGCAGGATGTCGTGGAAACGCTGCCACCAGCCGGGGCGGTTGGCCTCCTCGGCCAGCTGGACGAAGGCCTCGGCCTCGTCCTCCGGGACGCCGTACGCCTTCAGCAGCAGCTGGAGGTAGGGGATCTTGAACCCGACCTCGGCCATCTCCATACGGCGGACGGTCGCGGGGGCGACGCGCAGTATCCGGGCGGCGTCCTCGCGCTTCAGTCCGGCGCGCTCCCGCAGGTCCAGCAGGCGTCGTCCGAGGACCACCTGACCCACCGTCGGCGCGGACCGCGGCTCGCTCACGCTCCCACCTCCACCGAAAGCCTTCACCGAAAGGAACCCTGACAGCCCTGCGGCGCCGTTCGAAGGCTCATCGGAAGACCGGGTCGGACCTCCGATGGACCCAATTGGCGCCGCTCGACGTGCTGTTGCGAGCAGTGTGCCACGGCGTCTGACCGAGTCACACCGCACTCTGCAATTTTCAGAGTGACCCTTGCCAAGTGTCCACGGCGGGGCGATAGTGGCAGGCGTGATTCCGTCCGCGCCCTTAGGAACAGACGCCGCCGCAGACCGCCCCGGTCGCGGCGCCACCGCGACGGTGCCCCCCATGGGCGGTGCCGCCGTCGAGCGCCGGTTCCGCTTCGAGCTGGCCGCACATCCGGGTTCCGTCTCCCGGGCGCGGCGCCTGGCACATGCCCGGCTGACCGGCTGGTCGGTGTGCGCGGACACCTGTGACAGCGCGGCCCTGGTCGTGTCGGAGCTGGTCACCAACGCGATCGTGCACACCGCGAGCACGCGGGTCGTGTGCGAGTTGCACGACCACGACGACCTGGTGCGCATCGCCGTGCGCGACGAGGGCTGCGCCCCCGGCGAACCCCACCCGTCCCCGCAGCGCCCCGACGAGGAGCACGGGAGGGGGTTGCTCCTCGTCGAGGCGCTGTGCCGGTCCTGGGGCGCGCAGGAGTACGGCTCCGGGCTGCTGGTCTGGGCCGAGCTGGCCCGCCGCGGCGAGGCGGCCCCCGGGTGCGCCGAGCCGCGCGACGACCTCGGCTGGGGTGCCGCCCGCCCCAAGCCGGACCAGCCGGACGGCACGGGCGACGGCGAACCCGTCGAGGACCACGACATGGACCACGGCGCGGACCGCGGCACGGGCGCCGGCCGGCTCTGGAACACGCTGGAGCAGCCCGCGCACCGGGTACCGGCGCAACACCCTTCGTACGAGGCGTCCGGCCGGCCCCCGCTGCGGGGTCCTGACCACCGGCACTCCGGAACGCAGGAGCGGTACGGCGTCCCGGAGTGCCGGCCGCACCGGGCCCCCGAGCAGCGCCTCGGCCGGGAGCGGCCGTGACCGGCGCGACGGGCCGGGGGCGGCACGACGCCCGGGGTTCCGGCAGGCGCCTCGACGTCCGTTCGGAGACCGCCGGGTCCGAACGGGCGCTGGGGATGGACACCCTGGTGCGGTTGCAGCGCCGGCGACCGGCCGCGGCCCCGCTGCACCGCCTCCAGGTGCCGGACGGCATGACGGTGCCGCTCGGCTGTGACGCCGTGGGCGTGCCCGACCGGCTCGGGCCGCTCGTCGTGTCGCGGCTGCCGCGGCTGGGATGCGTGTACGCCGACGACGCGCACTGGTGGTGGATCGTCCCGTCGGACTCCGACTACGCGCTCCCCTGGCCGGCGCCCGCGCAGTACGCGCCGGGTGCCCTCATCAAGGGTGCCGCCCGGCTGGTCCACCGCCCCGGGGGCACGGTGCCGTACACCCCGCCGATCCCCCTCTACCTGGCGCTGTGCCGGGCGACGGGCACGACCCCGGACTGGTCGCGCACCATCACGGCGTAGAACCCGCCGTCACCGGGCCGGGGTCACTCGGCCGCCTCGCTCCCCCGCACGATCACCAGGAACGTGTCCGTCGCGAGGTCCATGACGACCTCGGCGGGCAGGCCCTCCAGACGGCGCGCGTGCGCGAACTCCTCCGCGGGCCACGATCCGCGCGGGCCCCCGGCGGGAAAGCGCTCGAGCACCGTTCGCCCGTTCACCATCGCGCACCTCCAGAAAGCGTCGTCCTGCTAGGAGTCAACGCTCCGGAGGGGCCGAACGCCTCGTCCAGTGACCCGACTGAGACACACCCGACGCAGACTTGGCACATACCGTGACGACTCGGTCACGCAGTGACAGGAGTCGCACCGTCCAGAAAAGATCGAGGAGTGCGGCCCTGCCGTCGCCGCCCTCGAAGAGGCACTCGGGGTCGATTTCGGCCATGGGCAGCCGCCACCGCTCGGCGCCGAGGGCCGCGCGCCCGTCCGACCGGCTCCTCCCGGCACCGCAAGTCCTCGCGCGCGGCGCGCCACTGCTCGCGCGAGACGGTCTCCGGTAGCGACATGGGCCCTCCTGTCCGACGGTCGGTTCGGGGTGGTGACCCGTGTCGGACGCCGAACTCATCACCGTGGGCGGGGATTTCTCCACGGGGTTTACGACGGCGGCGTTCACCAAGGCGGTGTTCACGAAGGCGGGGGCAGCGCGCCGGCGACGATCTCCTCGGCCCTGGTGACGGCCGCGACCAGGGCGTCGGGCGTGGCCCGCAGGCCGGCCGTCAGCGTGTCGAACTCCCGCAGTGCGGCCCGCTCCAGCAGCCGTTTCTCGTTGGTGACCCACTCACCGCGGGCCGCGAGTACCGCGTGGGCCGCCTGCGTCGCGGCGGTGGCGAGGGCACCCGCGGTCTCCGTGAGGCGGCCCTGGGGCGCGTGGTTGGCCTTGGCGTAGCCGAGGGTGGCGCGGGCGGTGCCGCCCCAGCGCTCGGCGGCGGTACGGCGCAGCCGCTCGGGATAGCCGGCCGGGCGGGGCGGTTCGCCGCGGAGCACCTGGTTGAGGGCGAGTTCGGCGACGACCAGGTAGGTGGGTATGCCGGCGAGATGGAACAGCAGCGGCTCCACCCGGAACCGTCCCTGCTCCGCCTCGGCCAACTCGTGTTCCACGACGTCCAGATCGCGGTAGTGCACATCGACGCGCCGCCCCTCGACGGTCAGCCAGGCACCGCCGTTGAAGACGCCGCCGCCCCAGCCGCCGATCTCTGAGACCTCGCCGGGCCAGCCGAGGGCGCGCAGGTCGGCCGGGTCGAAGGGGCCGCGGTAGTAGACGGCGAGGTCCCAGTCGCTGTCCGGGCGGTGGGTGCCCTGCGCCCGGGAGCCGCCGAGGGCCACCGCGCGGACGGTGGGGAGCGCGGCGAGCCGGTCGGCGGTGGCGGAGAGGAAGTCCGGGTCGGAGAGGTGAGGCATGGGACCAGCCTGCGTCATGGGCGGGGGTCGGCTCCCGGTTTCGTCCGTGTCCCTGGGGGGCCGGGAAATCGGGGTGCGCGCGCGCCGGGCGGGGGCGGATGATCGGGAGGTTGTCCGCTGACCGTCGTAGGAGCAGGTCCATGATCCAGCGTGTCACCGTCCCCGCCCTTTTCCCGCCGCCCGCCTACTCCCACGCCTCCGTCGTCGAGGCGGGCACGAAGCTCGCGTTCCTCGCCGGGGCCGTGCCGCTCGACGAACGCGGCGAGATCGTCGGTCCGGGCGACCCGGTGCGCCAGGCCGAGCGGGTGATCGCCAATCTGCGCGCCCAGCTCCAGGCCGTGGGAAGCGATCTGGCGCATGTGCTCACCACGGAGGTGTACGTGGTGAGCACCGAGCCGGCGACGCTGTCCGCGGTCTGGGAGGTCGTGGAGAACTCGGGCCTGAGCGAGGGGCCGCACTCCTCCACCCTGCTCGGGGTCGCCTGCCTCGGATACACCGGGCAGCTGGTGGAGATCACCGCGACGGCGGTGGTACCGGACGACCGGGAGGACGCGGGGAGCACAGGGGACGCCAGGGACGGCGGGGACGGCGGGGACGGCGGGGACACAAGGAATGCAGGGGGCGCAGCGGACGCAGGGGTACGACGGTGACCGGCGTCGTCCTCCGGCGGGCGCGGGCGGCCGACGCGCGGGCCGCCGCCGATGTCTGGCTGCGCTCCTTCGCCGCCGCGCTGCCCACGGTGGTCCGGCCGCGCACCGACGGCGACGTGCGCGACTACTTCCGGGACGTCGTCGTGCCGCTGCGGGAGACCTGGGTGGCGGAGACGGACGAGGGGCGGGTCGTCGGGGTGATGGTGCTCGACGGGAAACTGCTGTCCCAGCTGTACCTGGAGCCGCGGTGGCGGGGGCGGGGGCTCGGGGACCGGTTCGTCGCGCTGGCCAAGGAGCGCAGTCCCGAGGGTCTGACCCTGTGGACCTTCCAGGTCAACAGACCAGCGCACCGCTTCTACGAACGGCACGGTTTCACCGTCGCCGAGTCCACGGACGGCAGCGGCAACGAGGAACGGGAGCCGGATGTGCGGTACGTCTGGCGGCCCTGATCCGGCGCGCTCCGGCACACCAGGCGCCCGAGCCGGGAACCCGAGCCACGAACGGGTGGCAGGGCCGCCCGGGGCGGCTCAGGAGGCCGGTAGCCCGGCGGTGCGTGCCGCCGCGCGCAGCACCTCGCGCAGCATCTCGGGGGTGAGCCGGCCGGTGAAGGTGTTGCGCTGGCTGACGTGGAAGCAGCCGAAGAGTTCCAGGCCGTCGAGCGCGACGCGGGTGCCGTGGGCGAAGGCCGGACGGGGGCGCGGCACGGTCCAGCCGGCCTCGGCGAACGCGGGCAGTGCCGCCTGCCAGCCGAAGGCGCCGAGGACCACGACGGCCCGCAGCGTCGGACGCAGCAGCCTCAGCTCCTGGACCAGCCAGGGGCGGCAGGTGTCGCGCTCGCCGGGTGTCGGCTTGTTGGCGGGCGGCGCGCAGTGCACGGGGGCGGTGACCCGGACCCCGTACAGCTCCAGGCCGTCGTCGACGCGGACCGAGGTGGGCCGGTCGGCGAGCCCCACGTCGTACAGCGCCTGGTACAGCACATCGCCCGAACGGTCGCCGGTGAACATGCGTCCGGTGCGGTTGCCGCCGTGCGCGGCCGGGGCCAGGCCGATGATCAGCAGCCGGGCGTCGGCGGGGCCGAAGCCGGGTACCGGGCGGCCCCAGTACGTCCAGTCCGCGAACGCGGCCCTCTTGGTCCGCGCCACCTCCTCGCGCCACTCCACCAGCCGGGGGCAGGCCCGGCAGCCCGTGACCCGCCGGTCCAGCCGGGCAAGGGGGCTGCTCTCGTCCATGGGGCCACCGTATGCCCAGGGCGGGGCCGCTCATGCCCATGGCCGGCCGCCGCGTGGCCGGCCTCCGGGACGACAGCCCCTCCCCGTCCCCGGGGACGGGGCCTCCCTTCCCCGGGTCCCCGCCCGTCCCCGGAAAACGGCTCCGGCTCACCCGGCCCGGGGAGTTAGGGTCGGGACATGGCTTCCGAGGATGCGGACGAGAACGTGAACCGTGGCACCGGCGGGACGGGCGGGACGGATCCCACCGGGAGCGCCGACGACGCCGTGGCCCCGGCCGACGGGCCGGTCGATCCCGGGGTGGCCGCCGCCGAGGCCGCTGGGCCGGGCAACGGCGAGACGGTCCGGGTCGACAGCTGGATCTGGGCCGTACGACTGATCAAGACGCGTTCCCTCGGTGCCGCCGCCTGCCGTGGAGGTCATGTGCATGTGAACGGTGAGCGGGTGAAGCCGGCGTACTCGGTGCGGGTGGGCGACGAGGTGCGGCTGCGGCACGAGGGCCGGGAGCGGGTGGTGATCGTCAAGCGCCTCATCCGCAAGCGGGTCGGCGCGCCCGTGGCCGTGCAGTGCTACATCGACAACTCCCCTCCGCCGCCGCCCCGCGAGGCGATCGCCCCCGCCGGTCTCCGCGACCGCGGCACCGGCCGCCCCACCAAGCGCGACCGCCGAGACATGGAACGCCTGCGCGGCCTCAAGCCGCCGGGGTTCAGCAGCGGCATGAGCGGGCAGGAGGGGCGGCCCCGGGGACGCTGACGGGCGCGGACGCGGCCTCCTGAGCGGTCTCACGCTCCCTCCGGCCAGGGCGACCGGGCCGTCTTCGGTGGCCCGGCCCCCGGCCGGCACCTCGCCGCTCCCCGCCCGCCACGCCCGCACGGCGTCTACCGCACCCGCACCGCCCGCACCCAGACCCCGTCCGGCGTCAGGTACTCGTCCACCTCCAGGCCGGCCTCCTCCAGCGCGGATTCGAACTGCTCCTTCGTCAGGGGCCGGGCGAGGAAGGTCTGCGTCCAGGTGCCGTCCGGGAAGTCGTACTCCACGTGGACCGAGTCCACTCCGTCCGCGACCGGGGTCACCGAGGCGATGCGTACCGTGAAGCCGGCCGGGTCGACCCGTTCTCTCGGTACGTCGGTGTGGTAGTCCGCGCCCTCCCGCTGGATGAGTACGCAGCCGTTCTCGGCCACGTGGCGGGCGCAGGTGCGCAGCAGGCCCCGGCGCACCTCCTCGTCCCCGGCGTGGACGAGGAACGACGCGAGCATCACCACGTCGAACTTCTCGTCACCCAGGTCCAGTTGCTCGATCGGGCCGCATATGGTGCGCGCCCCCCGGACCCGGGCCAGCATGTCCGCGGACTCGTCCACCGCGGTGACCGTGAAGCCGCGCTCCAGCAGAGGGTGGGTCATACGGCCCGCCCCGCTGCCCAGTTCCAGGATGTGCGCCCCGGCCGGTACCGCCGCGGCGATGATGTCCGGCTCAGGCCCGATCGGCAGGCGCGTGTAGACCTCCACCGCGCAGCCGTCCGGGGTGATCGCGCCCGTGCCCGTGCCCTCGTATCCCTCACGCATCTCGACCGTCATGCCCGGAGAACGGATCGCTCGCGCCCTCCCGTTCCCGTTCGACGCCAGTTCACCCGTTCGAGCGATGCGCCCCCGCACAGGAGCCTGCCGAGGCGGTCAGCCGCCGGACGGGACCCCGCCGAGACGGCCCCCCGCCGCCCCACGCGGGGCGCTCGTCCTTGGTGCGCGCCGTCGGCCAGGAGAGTACGTTGCTGGGAGGAGTGGTGATCCGATGCGTACGGGCAGTGAACCGGCGACCGCGCGCAGTGCTCTGCGGGCGCGGTTGTGGCTGAGTGTGTGGGGACTGGTCTGGACGGTCTTCGGCACGGCGGTGTTCGCGCTCGTCGGACGCCCCGGCTGGGCGATCGCCTGCGGGGTGCTGCTGCTGATCGTCACCGTCGACCTCGCCATGATCGTCCGACACCTCCGGCAGGGCCCGCACTACCAGCCGGGCCGCGACGTGCCGCCGTACCAACCGCCCGGCGACTACGGTACGGGCGGCCCCCGCCACCCCCGGTGGTCGCGGCGCGGGCCGTCCTACTCCCGGCCGCCGCGCCACCGGCACCCCTGACGGAGCCCGTCGGGCGTTCACCCGTCGAACCGCGCCGCCTTCAGATACTCCGGGTTGGGGTCCAGCGCCGCCGCCAGCCGGTAGTGGCGCTTGGCCTGGTCGGCGCGGCCCTGGCGCTCGTACGTGCGGGCGAGGGCGAAGTGTGCGAACGCGTTGTCCGGCTCCCGCTCCAGGACGATGGTGAACTCCAGTTCGGCGGGTCGCAGTTGCGCGGCGGCGAAGAAGGCACGCGCACGCAGCAGGCGGGCCGCGGTGTTCTCGGGATGCGCGGCGATGACTCCGTCGAGCAGCTTCACCGCGCCCCGCGGATCCCGCGCCTGGAGCAGCCGCTCGGCGGCGCGGAAGTCGATGACATGCGTCTCCGGAGTGGGTCCGGGGGAACCGCTGGTCTCGGGCACGGCAGAGTCCTTCCCTCGTTCCCGAGTTCCAACGCCCCCGCGGGGGTCGCTATTCCGCGGACCGGTCCTCGGCGGACGCGCCGTGGGCCCGTCGCACCAGGTCGTCCCAGACCGCGTCGACCCGCTTGCGCAGCGCGTCCAGGGGCACGTCGTTGTCGATCACGATGTCCGCGATCGCGTGCCGCTGCTCGCGGGTGGCCTGGGCGGCCATCCGGGCACGGGCGTCCTCCTCGGTCATCCCGCGCAGCCGTGTCAGCCGGTCGAGCTGGGTCTCGGGACTCGCGTCCACGAGGACCACGAGGTCGTAGAGCGGTGCCAGGGCGTTCTCGGTGAGCAGGGGTACGTCGTGGATCACCACGGCGTCGGGTGCCGCGGCCTCCTCCAGCTCGCGGGAGCGGGCGCCGACCAGGGGGTGCACGATCGAGTTGAGGACGGCGAGCCTGTCGGGGTCGGCGAAGACGATCGAGCCGAGTCGGGGCCGGTCGAGGCTGCCGTCCTCGGCGAGGACGTCCGCGCCGAAGGCCTCGACCACGGCGGCCAGGCCGGGCGTACCGGGCGCCACGACCTCGCGCGCGATGCGGTCCGCGTCGATCAGCACGGCCCCGTGCTCCACGAGCAGCCGCGACACCTCGCTCTTGCCGGCGCCGATGCCGCCGGTCAGGCCAACTTTCAGCATGAGCGGAAGCTTAGGCCCTGCCACCGACAACGGCAGGACCCGAGGCTCCGCGACGGCAGGCCCCGAAACCGGGACCGCGCTGACGGCCCCCGACGTCAGGCCTCCCCCTCACGCTCGGCCAGGAATCGCTCGAACTCGCGTCCGATCTCGTCGGCGGACGGGATCTCCACCGGTTCGGCGAGCATGTTGCCCCGGGTCTCGGCCCCGGCCGCCGCGTCGTACTGGTGCTCCAGGCCCTGCACGAGGGCGGTCAGCTCCTCGTCACCCTCCTGGACCTGCCGGTCGATCTCGGTCTGGGTGCGGCGCGCCTCCGTGCGCAGGGAGTGCGCGATGCCGGGCAGGACCAGGCCGGTGGCGGCGGTGATGGCCTCCAGGACGGTCAGCGCGGCGTCCGGGTAAGGGGAGCGGGCGACGTAGTGCGGGACGTGTGCGGCGACGCCCAGGACGTCGTGGCCCGCCTGCATGAGGCGGTACTCGACCAGCTGCTCCACGCTGCCGGGCACCTGGGCCTCCTCGAAGGGGCTGGTGCGGCCGGGGATCAGGTCGACGCGGTTGCCGTGCGGGGTGAGGCCCACGGGGCGGGTGTGCGGGACGCCCATGGGCAGGCCGCTGAAGTTCACGGCGAGACGGACGCCGAGACGGTCGGCGATCTGCCGTACCGCCGTCGAGAAGCGCTCCCACTCCACGTCCGGCTCGGGCCCGGACAGCAGCAGGAAGGGCGCTCCGGTGGCGTCCTGGACGATGTGGACCTCGATGGCCGGGGTCTCGTAGTCGGTCCAGCGGTCGCGCTTGAAGGTGAGCAGAGGCCGGCGGGCCCGGTAGTCCACGAGCCGGTCGTGGTCGAACCGGACGACGACCTGGTGGGGCAGTGAATCGAGCAGCCGGTCGACGATGAGGTCACCGGTGTCGCCCGCGTCGATGTATCCGTCGAAGTGGTAGAGCATGACAAGGCCGGCCGATTCCTGGGCGAGCGCCATGTCGACCACGGCGAGGCCCTTCGGCTCCCATGCGTACAAACCCTGCGGATCAAGCACTGTGACCGCTCCTCCTCCTGATCTCTCTCTACAACACGGTCCGGAACGGGGGCATTCCCGTGACACGCCGGTGATCAGCGATCCCTCGGGGCCGTCTTGACGCTCCGTCAGCTGGTCCGTACCTTCACGGTGCGCCGTTCACCATCGCGGCCGTGATTCATGTATGAGATCGCCCCGGAACAGGAAGGCACCCCCATGCGCATATCCATGCCGCTCACCTCCCTGCTCGCCGCGGCCACCGCCACCGGTGGTCTGCTTCTCGCCGCACCGGGCCCGGCCGCCGCCGCCTCGACCGTCGAGGTGACGACCGCGGCCCAGTTGAAGACCGCCCTCGCGAACGCGCAGCCAGGCGCCACGATCCATCTCGCGGACGGCACCTACACGGGCAACTTCGACGCGACCACGCCGGCCACGGCGTCCGCCCGCATCACCCTCACCGGCTCCGCCAGGGCCGTACTCACCGCCGGCGGCGGCTACGGGCTGCATCTGGACGGCGCCTCCTACTGGACGGTCAGCGGACTGACCGTGACCGGCGGCCAGAAGGGCATCGTGATCGACGCGGCCAAGGGCGTGATCGTGGACGGCGTCACGGTGCACGGCCTCGCCATGGAGGGCGTGCACTTCCGGCACTCCAGCACGGACGGCGTGATCAGGAACTCGAGGATCTACGACACCGGGAACGACGGCGGCGGCATGGGCGAGGGCGTGTACGTCGGCACCGCCGGCACGCTGTCCGACAGGAGCGACCGCGTGCAGATCCTCGGCAACACGATCGGCCCGGACGTGGGCGGTGAGAACGTGGACGTCAAGGAGGGCACGACCGGGACGCGGATCATCGGCAACACCTTCGACGGCAGCGGCCTGACCGGCACCAACTACGACGACTCCTGGGTCGACGTGAAGGGCAACGACGTCCTGGTCCAGGACAACACCGGCGCCCGCACCAGCAACGACGGCTACCAGACCCACACCCAGCAGCCGGGATGGGGCTGCGGCACGGTCTTCAAGGGCAACACGTCGACCCTGACGGGAGCCACGGGACCCACCCGGCTGGCCATCGATGTCACCAACTACGGCACCGACTGCGAGACGACGGTCTACAGCTCGAACACGGTGACGGACGGCAAGGGCCTGACCAACGTCCAGGTGACCGGCTGAGGGGGTGCGGGGAACCGCGCGACAGGCCGCGTCGAACCCGCGGCGCCCGAGCGGCTGCGCCCACCCCGAAAAACCCTGAGGGGCCGCACCCAGAAGGTGCGGCCCCTCAGCGGCTGTGTCAGCTGACTGCCGAGCCTCAGCGGCCGGAGATCAGCTCTGGCCACCCGCGAGCTTCTCGCGGAGCGCGGCCAGCGCCTCGTCCGACGCCAGGGCGCCGGAGTTGTCCGCACCCTCGGAGGAGTACGAACCGCCGGTCGCGGCCGGAGCCGCAGCCTCGCCGCCCTCGGCCGCGGCAGCGGCGTCGGCCTCGCGGGACTTGATGACCTGCTGCTGGTGCTGCTCGAAGCGGGACTGCGCCTCGGCGTACTGGCGCTCCCACTCCTCGCGCTGCTTCTCGTAGCCCTCGAGCCAGTCGTTGGTCTCGGGGTCGAAGCCCTCGGGGTAGATGTAGTTGCCCTGGTCGTCGTAGGACGCGGCCATGCCGTACAGGGTCGGGTCGAACTCGACGGCCGACGGGTCGGCGCCGAAGGACTCGTTGGCCTGCTTCAGCGAGAGGCTGATGCGACGACGCTCGAGGTCGATGTCGATGACCTTGACGAAGATCTCGTCGTTGACCTGGACGACCTGCTCCGGGATCTCCACGTGGCGCTCGGCCAGCTCGGAGATGTGGACCAGACCCTCGATGCCCTCGTCCACGCGGACGAACGCGCCGAACGGAACCAGCTTCGTGACCTTACCGGGCACGACCTGGCCGATCTGGTGGGTACGGGCGAACTGCTGCCACGGGTCTTCCTGGGTCGCCTTCAGCGACAGGGAGACGCGCTCGCGGTCCATGTCCACGTCGAGGACCTCGACGGTGACCTCCTGGCCGACCTCGACAACCTCGGACGGGTGGTCGATGTGCTTCCAGGACAGCTCGGAGACGTGGACCAGACCGTCGACGCCACCCAGGTCCACGAAGGCACCGAAGTTGACGATCGAGGAGACCACGCCGGAGCGGACCTGACCCTTCTGGAGGGTCGTGAGGAAGGTCTGGCGGACCTCGGACTGGGTCTGCTCCAGCCAGGCACGGCGGGACAGGACCACGTTGTTGCGGTTCTTGTCCAGCTCGATGATCTTGGCCTCGAGCTCCTTGCCGACGTACGGCTGGAGGTCGCGGACGCGGCGCATCTCGACCAGGGAGGCCGGAAGGAAGCCACGGAGGCCGATGTCGAGGATGAGACCACCCTTGACGACCTCGATGACGGTACCGGTGACGATGCCGTCCTCTTCCTTGATCTTCTCGATGGTGCCCCAGGCACGCTCGTACTGGGCGCGCTTCTTCGAGAGGATCAGGCGGCCTTCCTTGTCCTCCTTCTGGAGGACCAGGGCCTCGATCTCGTCGCCGACGGCCACGACCTCGTTCGGGTCGACGTCGTGCTTGATCGAGAGCTCGCGGCTCGGGATGACACCTTCGGTCTTGTAACCGATGTCGAGCAGGACCTCGTCCCGGTCGACCTTCACGATGACGCCGTCGACGATGTCGCCGTCGTTGAAGTACTTGATCGTCTCGTCGATCGCGGCGAGGAAAGCTTCCTCGTTACCGATGTCGTTGACCGCTACCTGCGGGGTGGTGGCGGTGGTCTCGGTGCTGCTCGTCATGTGGGAAAGGGCTCCGGTACGGACATTGAAGTCGTAGGTACTGCTTACGCCGGGAGCCCGTTTCGCTCTGCAGAAGCCGGACAGCCAAAGAAACGCCACCTTGAACACCGGGTGCCCGGTGGCGCCTCGACAACCGAGGGGACATACATACAGATGCGAGCGCAGCCTGCTACGTCTGAGGTGCGCAGGCCCGCAGCGCAACTTGTAGCATACGGGGGCAGCCGGACAGGGTCAATGCGCGAAGGCGGACACCCGGCGCGGATCGCCGCATACCCGGCGCAAGAAAGTGCCCACGAGGCCGCGCGGCAGGGCCGCGTGACCCCTTCCATGACGTACCGCCATCCGGTGGGTCGGACGGAAGATTACGACGAGGGAGCCGATCATCCAAGAGTCCGAACGGCCCGAGCCCGAGGGGTTCGAGCCCGAAGCCACCCGTCGTGACGCCGGTGTCGCGGAGAGCAGCCGGGCCAACCGGGGCTGGTGGGACCGCAACGCGGACGAGTACCAGGTCGAGCACGGCACGTTCCTCGGCGACGACCGCTTCGTGTGGGGCCCGGAGGGCCTAGACGAGGTGGAGGCCGAGCTGCTCGGACCGCCGGAGGAGCTGAAGGGCAAGGACGTCCTGGAGATCGGCGCGGGCGCGGCGCAGTGCGCGCGCTGGCTGGCCGCCCAGGGGGCCCACCCCGTGGCCCTGGATCTCTCGCACCGGCAGCTCCAGCACGCGCTGCGCATCGGCGGATCGTTTCCGCTGGTGTGCGCGGACGCGGGCGCGCTGCCCTTCGCGGACGGCTCCTTCGACCTGGCGTGCTCGGCGTACGGCGCGCTGCCGTTCGTCGCCGATCCGCGCCTGGTGCTGCGCGAGGTGCGCCGGGTGCTGCGGCCCGGCGGCCGGTTCGTCTTCTCGGTGACCCACCCGATCCGCTGGGCGTTCCCGGACGAGCCGGGCCCCGAGGGCCTATCGGTGGCCGCCTCCTACTTCGACCGCACGCCCTACGTGGAACAGGACGAGGAGGGCCGGGCCGTCTACGTGGAGCACCACAGGACGCTCGGCGACCGGGTCCGGGACATCGTGGCCTCCGGTTTCCGGCTGGTGGACCTCGTGGAGCCGGAGTGGCCGGCCTGGAACAGCTCCGAGTGGGGCGGCTGGTCCCCGCTGCGGGGCGCCCTGATCCCGGGAACGGCCGTCTTCGTCTGCGAGCGGGACTGAAACGCCCCCCTCCGGGGGACGCGGGGACGGGTTCGCCCGACCGGGGCCACCGGGCGGGTCCGGGGGTCGTACGACACTGGGGACCGTGATCCGCTACGACGCCTTGGACGCGCTGCCCGTGCGCTCCGCCCTGCCCGCCCTGACCGACGCGCTCGCGGCCGACGGCACCGCCGTCCTGGTGGCACCCCCCGGCACCGGCAAGACGACGCTGGTGCCGCTGGTGCTGGCGGGACTGGTGGGGGACGGGCCCGCGCGGCGGGTCGTGGTGGCCGAGCCGCGGCGGATCGCGGCGCGGGCGGCGGCGCGGCGGATGGCGTGGCTGCTGGGCGAGCGGCCCGGCGGGAGTGTGGGCTTCACGGTGCGCGGTGAGCGTTCCGTGGGGCCGCGCACCCGGGTGGAGGTCGTGACCACGGGGGTGCTGCTGCAACGGCTCCAGCGCGATCAGGAACTGGCCGGGGTCGATGTCGTCGTGCTCGACGAGTGCCATGAGCGGCATCTGGACGCCGACACGGTGGCGGCCTTCCTGTGGGACGTGCGGCAGACGCTGCGGCCCGATCTGCGGCTGGTGGCGGCCTCGGCGACCACGGACGCCGGGGGGTGGGCGCGGCTGCTGGGCGGGGCGCCGGTGGTGGAGGCGGCGGGGACCGCTCATCCCGTTGACGTGGTGTGGGCGCCGCCCGTCCGTCCGGTGCGGCCGCCGCACGGGATGCGGGTGGATCCTGCGCTGCTGGCGCACGTGGCGTCGGTGGTGCGGCGGGCGCTGGCCGAGCGGGACGGCGACGTGCTGTGCTTCCTGCCCGGGGTCGGGGAGATCGCGCGGGTGGCCGGGCAGCTGGGCGAGCCCGCCGGGATCGATGTGCTCCAGGTGCACGGACGGGCGCCGGCGGCCGTCCAGGAGGCGGTGCTGTCGCCTGGTGAACGGCGCCGGGTGGTGCTGGCCACGGCGGTCGCGGAGTCCTCGCTGACGGTGCCCGGGGTGCGGGTGGTGGTGGATTCGGGGCTGGCCCGGGAGCCCCGGGTGGACCATGCCCGCGGCCTCAGCGGGCTGACGACGGTACGGGCGTCGCGCGCGGCCGGGCGGCAACGGGCGGGACGGGCCGGGCGTGAGGCGCCGGGTGCGGTGTACCGGTGCTGGGCGGAGGCCGAGGACGGTCGTCTGCCGGCGTTCCCGGCGCCGGAGATCAAGGTGGCCGACCTGACGTCGTTCGCGCTCCAGGCGGCCTGCTGGGGCGATCCGGACGCCTCGGGTCTCGCGCTGCTGGACCCGCCGCCGGGCGGGGCGATGGCGGCGGCGCGGTCCGCGCTGGCGGCCATCGGCGCGGTGGACTCCGCCGGCCGGGCGACGGAACGCGGGGTACGGCTCTCCCGCCTCGGTCTGCACCCCCGGCTCGGCCGGGCCCTCCTCGACACGTCCGGGGCGGGGGCCGAGGTCGTCGCGCTGCTCTCGGAGGAGGTGCCGCGGGAGTACGGCGACGACCTCGCCGGGGCGCTGCGGCGTGCGCGGCGCGGGGGCGACGCGTACGCGGGGCGCTGGGCCGCGGAGGTACGGCGCCTGCGCTCGGCCTCCGCCGGGTTCTCCCACCGGCCCGCCCGTGGCGTCCGCCCGCGGGCGGACGCCGAGGCCGTACCGCTCCCTGGGCCCGACGGCCGCGACCGCCCGTCTCCGCCCACCGCCCCCGCCCCGTCGCCCGCCCACGGCAGCCGGCCGGAGGGCGCCCCCGCCCGCCGGCCGCGTACGGGCACCCCGGACCGCCGAACCGCCCGCTCCGCCGACGGTCCGGTGACGGCGGGCGGGTGGGCCGGTCCCGGGGAGGAGGGGCTGGTCGGGCTGGTCGCCGCGCTCGCGTTTCCGGAGAGGGTGGCCCGGTCGGACGGGGGGTCGTACCTCATGGCCGGCGAAGGACGGGTCGAGCTCGCCGAGGGGTCGGGGCTCAGGGGGGTGCCGTGGATCGTGGTGGCCGTCGGCGGGGTGGCGGGGAAGGAGGGGCGCGGGCTGGTGCGGCTCGGGGCCGCGGTGCCGGAGGACGTGGCGCGCGAGGCGGCCGGGGCGATGCTCGTCGAGGAGGACGAGGTGGGCTGGGCGGGCGGGGACGTCGTGGCGCGGAGGGTCGAGCGGCTCGGGGCCGTTCGGTTGGCGGTGCGGCCGTTGAAGGACCCGGCGCCGGAGCTGGTGCGGGCGGCGCTGCTCGAAGGTCTGCGGCAGGAGGGGCCGGGGCTGCTGCGATGGACGCCGGACGCGGAGGTCCTGCGGCAGCGGCTGGCGTTCCTGTACGCCCGCCTCGGGGAGCCGTGGCCGGACGTGTCGGACGAGGCGCTGCACGCGCGCGCCGCGCAGTGGCTGGAGCCGGAGCTGAGCCGGGCCCGGCGGCGAGCCGACCTCGCGCGGATCGACGCCGGGCAGGCGCTGACGCGGCTGCTCCCGTGGTCGAGCGGGGAGGCCGTACGACTGGACGAGCTGGCGCCCGAGCGGATCACCGTACCGAGTGGGTCCCGGATCCGGATCGACTACCGGGATCCGGAGCGGCCGGTGCTCGCGGTCAAGCTCCAGGAGATGTTCGGGCTGCGCGAGACGCCGTCCGTGGCGGGCGTACCCCTGCTGGTGCACCTGCTCTCCCCCGCCGGGCGGCCCGCCGCCGTGACGGCCGATCTGGCGTCGTTCTGGCAGGGCGGCTACCAGGCGGTGCGGGCCGAGCTGCGCGGCCGCTATCCGAAGCACCCGTGGCCGCAGGACCCGGCGGCCGCCGAGCCCACCCGGCACACCAACGCCCGGCTCGGGCGCTGACCGGCTCCGGCCCCGCCGTCACGGGTGCGTGCCGGGTCCGCGGGGCGGCTCCAGGACGATGTCCCGGTACCGGCACGGGGACGCGGGCCGGGCGCGGTGGGGCGGACCAGCGCGTCAGCGGCGACAGGGGCGCGCAGGACACGGCGCAGGCGAGCCTCGCGGCGCAGGCGGCCTCCCTTCCGGCAGGGCTACGGGTGCGCGGGGGCCGTGGTGGGCCGCGGGCTGGGTGAGGTCCGCCCCGACGGCGCGCAGAGCCCGCTGGTCGTGAGGACGACGGCGAAGGCGAGGACGGGACCGGTCGCGGCGGCGACCAGGGCGCGCACGCGGGCCTCCCGACGGACACTCGGCGCCCCGAGGGCTCCTGATGGTGCGTCAGTTCGGTGCACAGCAGCGGGCGGGCGGGATGAGAACAGCGGTGCGCCCACGAAGGACGGCGCCCTCCCCGCCGGAAGCGGGAAGGGCGCCGCGCAGTCCCGTCGGTTCAGGAGGAGGCCGACGCGCTCGGGGACGGGGACGGGCTCGCGGAGGCGGTGCCGTCGGCGGCCACCGTCAGCTGGACGGTGAGGGTGCCGCCGCCGGGGGTGGTGACGCGCAGCAGGAACGTGCCGGTGGTGTCGTCCGCGTACAGCTTCGGCAGCGTCAACAGGCCCTTGCTGTCGGTCTTCAGGCCGGTGAGGGTGCGTACGGCCTTGCCGTCCGCGTCCTTGAAGTAGGGGCCCTTGTCGTTCTCGGTGGAGTCGAGGGCGGACTTGATCAGGGTGGCGGTGGCCGCGACCCCGTCGGCGACGGCGCCCTTGTACGTCGCCTTCACCTGGACCTGGTCGGCGAACTCGCCGCCCGGGGTGCAGGTCATCGGGGTGTCGCTGCCGGTGGCGGCGGTCAGCGAGTCGGCGGTGCGCTCGGTGACGGTCGCCTGGTAGTCCACGCCCTTGACCGAGCGGCCCACGACGGTGGCGGTCACCTTGAAGTCGCCGGTCTTCTCGCCCGCCTGGAGCACGGGGGCCTTCGCGACGCCCTTGGCGTCGGTGGCGACCGTGGCCACGTCCTCGCCGCCGGTGAAGGTGGCGTCGGTGTCCCCGGAGATCGTGAACCGGATCCTGACCTTGGCCACCGAGGTGCCCGCCTTGGTCTCGGCGCGGGTGCTGATCGTCCCCGTGAAGGCGTCGCCGGTCTTCGCGGTGAGTTCGGTCGTGCCCGTGCCCGCGTCCGCCAGGTGGTCCACCGTGTCGGTGGGGGTGGACGGCGTGGGCGACGGCGGGGCGGGCGTCCCGGGCGGCTTCGGGGCCGGGCTGCCGCCGTCCTGGCCGCCGGGGTTCGTGGGCGAGGGCGAGTGCCCCGCCTGGCCGCCCTGGTCCTTCGAACCGGGCTTGCCCTTGTGCGGGCCGGAGGGCGTGGTGCCCGGGGTGCCGTCGTCGCTGCGGTGGGCGGGCAGACCGCCGGTGCCGTCGGGCACGGAGTAGGTGCCCTTGCGGTAGTACTCCATCCACGACAGGACGGTGTTCAGGTACTCCTGCGAGTCGTTGTAGCCGAGGATCGCGCTGTGCAGGTCGGCCTCGCGGGACAGGTCCCGGTCGCCGCGGCACAGGTAGTGGCCGGCGGCGAGGGCGGCGTCGTAGATGTTGTTGGGGTCCTTCTTGCCGTCGCCGTTGCCGTCGCGGCCGGCCCAGGCCCAGGTGGACGGGATGAACTGCATGGGCCCGACGGCCTGGTCGTACTGGGCGTTGCCGTCGTAGGCGCCGTGGTCGGTGTCCTTGATGAGCGCGAAGCCGTTGCCGTCGAGGACCGGGCCGAGGATCGGGCGCAGCGTGGTGCCCTGGGCGTCCACCTGGCCGCCGCGGGCCTGGCCGGACTCCACCTTGCCGATGGCGGCGAGGAGTTGCCAGGGCAGGTTGCAGCCGGGCTTGGAGGCGCGCAGCTCCGCCTCGGCCTTCTTGTACGCGTCGAGGACCGTGGCCGGTATGCCGGCCTCGCCGGCGCCCTGGGCGACCGGGGTGCCGGCGCTCGGCGAGGGGCTGGGCGCGGGGCTGTTCAGGGGCGGCAGGTCGGTGTAGTACGGCGAGTCGCCCGTGGCACCGCCGCCGGCGGGATCCGGTACGGGGGCGGAGGCGCCGGCCGCCGTCTGTCTGCCGTGGTCCTCGCCAGTCGCTCCCGGAGCCTGGGACGCGGAGAGTGCCGCGACCGCCGCCGCGGCCACGGCGGTGGTCGCCGCCCCCTTGCGCAGCCGCCTGCCGAAATGCGCCGCCATAGAGTGAACCCCTCCCATGGACGTCGTGCGTCCGTTTCCGCCTTGTGTCTCGCCCTGGTGTGACGAACGACCCGGTGTTCCGGTTGCCCCCTGTGCCGCCCTTTCACCTGTGCGACGGATGCCCGCCCCGTGTGGGGCCGCAGGCGACCCTACGGCAACTTGCTTTGCGAGGGCACCTGTTCGCGCCCGATTTTCACCGGTTGGCCACCTGTCGTTGGGGGGGGGCGCGCCCGACGGTCCGCCAGGACGGTGACAACGGCCCGCTCTTGAGTTGGGGAGGAGGGGAGGCGGCCCCTCAGCCGGCGACGCTCGGTCCGGGGTCGCGGGGCTCACGGTGGGCCGGGCGTCCGGCGAGGGGGGCGACGAAGACCGTGAGCGTGGGACGGGGGCGGGACCTCGGGACCAGCGCGAGCGCGAGCGCGAGATAGCCGCGGGCCAGATCGGACCACTGGCGCCAGTCGGGGGCGCGCCCGGCGCCGGCGGCGGCCGTGGTCCGGTCGGCGCGGTCCTTGAGCGCGCGCCGGATGTTCCCGGCGGCCCTGCGGACGGTCGTGGCCGGGTCGGCGGGGATGCGGGCGGTGCTTGCGTCGGCCGCGAGGGCCGGTACCGGCGAGGCGGGCAGTGCCTGATCCTGCGCCGAGGCGGTGTCCGCCCAGACCCGGGTGACTGCCTCGGGCGTCCGGCGGTGAAGCATGCGTATACCCATGCCCGCAGTGTTGCGGCTGCGGGGGGCAGGGGGCGTTTTGGCGGGGGCCACGTGAGTGACGGTCCCGCCGGGGGTTGAGCCGTCTTTGTGGCGCGGGTGCGGAATGGGGGATTCCGGGTTGCGGCGGGTACGCCGCCGTGGGGCTGATCGCCGTACGGCGGACAGGGCGCCGGACTGGCCGGGGCGCCGTACTCCGTGGGAGCACGGCGCCCCTCGCCGGAATGCGGCGCGGTCGCCGCGGCGGTGAGGCCGCCCGCTAGTGCGCCGCGGACTCCCAGTCCGGGCCCACGCCGACGGAGACGTCCAGAGGCGCCCGGAGGGTCACGGCGTTGGACATCTCGTGGCGGACGAGTTCCTCGACGCGGGCGCGCTCGCCGGGGGCGATCTCCAGGACGATCTCGTCGTGGACCTGGAGGAGCATCCGGGACTTCAGGTCCGCGGCCCGCAGGGCGGTGTCCACCTTGAGCATGGCGATCTTGACGATGTCCGCCGCGGTGCCCTGGATGGGCGCGTTGAGGGCCATCCGCTCGGCGGCCTCGCGACGCTGGCGGTTGTCGCTGTTGAGGTCGGGCAGGTAGCGGCGGCGCCCGAAGAGGGTCGCCGTGTAGCCCGTGGCCCGAGCCTCGTCCACCGCGCGGCGCAGATAGTCGCGGACCCCGCCGAAGCGCTCGAAGTAGGCGTCCATCAGGGCACGGGCCTCCGCCGCCTCGATGTTCAGCTGCTGGGAGAGACCGAAAGCGGAGAGGCCGTACGCCAGTCCGTACGACATCGCCTTGATCTTGCGGCGCATCTCCGCGTCCACCGCGGCCTGCTCCACGCCGAAGACCTGGGAGGCGGCCGTCGTGTGCAGGTCCTCGCCGGAGGTGAAGGCCCTGATCAGACCCTCGTCCTCGGAGAGGTGGGCCATCACGCGCAGCTCGATCTGGCTGTAGTCGGCGGTCATCAGGGACTCGAAGCCCTCGCCGACGACGAAGCCGCGGCGGATCGCCCGGCCCTCGTCCGTGCGGACCGGGATGTTCTGCAGGTTCGGGTCCGTGGAGGACAGCCGGCCGGTCGCTGCCACCGTCTGGTTGAAGGTGGTGTGGATGCGGCCGTCGCCCGCGATGGTCTTGATCAGGCCCTCGACGGTGACGCGGAGCTTGGCCTGCTCGCGGTGGCGGAGCATGATCACCGGCAGCTCGTTGTCCGTCTGGGTGGCGAGCCAGGCGAGGGCGTCGGCGTCCGTGGTGTAGCCGGTCTTGGTCTTCTTGGTCCTGGGCAGTGCCAGCTCGCCGAAGAGGACCTCCTGGAGCTGCTTGGGCGAGCCCAGGTTGAACTCGTGGCCCGCGGCCGCGTGCGCCTCCTTCACGGCCTGCTGGACCGCGCCCGCGAACATCTGCTCCATGGCTTCGAGGTGCGCGCGGTCCGCGGCGATGCCGTACCGCTCCATGCGGGCGAGCAGGGCGGAGGTGGGCAGCTCCATGTCGCGCAGCAGGTCGGCGGCGCCGACCTCCTCCAGGCGGCCGCCGAACGCGTCGCCGAGGTCCAGGACGGCGCGGGCCTGGATCATCAGGGCCTCGGCCTCGGCGGCCTCGTCCGTGCCGAAGGCCAGCTGGCCGTCCGCCGCGGCGGCGGGGGCCAGCTCGCGGTGCAGGTACTCCAGGGAGAGGGCGTCCAGGTCGAAGGAGCGGCGGCCGGGCTTGACCAGGTAGGCGGCGAGCGCGGTGTCCATGCGCACGCCCTCGATGCTCCAGCCGTGCTCGGCGAAGACGCGCATGGCGCCCTTGGCGTTGTGGAACACCTTGGGGCGCTCGGCGTCGGCCAGCCAGGCCGCGAACGCGTTCTCGTCCGCCTCGTCCAGCTCGGCGGGGTCGAACCAGGCGGCCGCTCCCCCGCCGGCCGCGAGGGCGACCTCGGCGACGGAACCGGTGCCCAGGCCCCAGGTGTCGACGGTGGCGACGCCCAGGGACTGCGCGGCGTGCTCGGCGAGCCAGGGGGCCAGCTCGCCGGTGCGCAGGACGGTGCCGTCGATCTCGACGCCCTCGGCGGTGACCGGGGTGGTGTCGGCCTCCTCCGCGCCGGGGTCGACGGCGAAGAGGCGCTCGCGCAGGGAGGGGTTGCGGATCTCCAGGGTGTCCAGGATCATCGCGACGCCCTTGCGGTCGTACGGCGCGCGCTCCAGGTCGGCGACCGACCTCGACAGCTCGACCTGGCGCTCCAGCTCGGTGAGGACGCGGTTGAGCTTGACCGACTCCAGGTGGTCGCGGAGGTTCTGGCCGGCCTTGCCCTTGACCTCCTCGGCGCGCTCGACCAGCTCGGCGAAGGAGCCGAACTGGTTGATCCACTTCGCGGCGGTCTTCTCTCCGACGCCGGGGATGCCGGGGAGGTTGTCGGACGGGTCGCCCCGCAGGGCGGCGAAGTCGGGGTACTGGGCGGGCGTCAAGCCGTACTTCTCGAAGACCTTCTCCGGGGTGAACCGGGTCAGCTCGGAGACGCCCTTGGTCGGGTACAGCACGGTGGTGTGCTCGCTGACCAGCTGGAAGGAGTCGCGGTCGCCGGTGACGATCAGGACCTCGAAACCCTCGGCCTCGGCCTGGGTGGCGAGGGTGGCGATGATGTCGTCGGCCTCGAAGCCGTCGACGGCGAAGCGCGGGGCGTTCATGGCGTCCAGGAGCTCGCCGATCAGCTCGACCTGGCCCTTGAACTCGTCGGGGCTCTTGGAGCGGTTCGCCTTGTACTCGGTGAAGCGCTCGGAGCGCCAGGTCTTGCGGGAGACGTCGAAGGCCACGGCGAAGTGGGTGGGCTCCTCGTCACGCAGGGTGTTGGCCAGCATCGACGCGAAACCGTAGATCGCGTTCGTCGGCTGGCCCGTCGCGGTGGTGAAGTTCTCCGCGGGCAGCGCGAAGAACGCGCGGTAGGCCAGCGAGTGCCCGTCCATGAGCATCAGCCGGGGACGGGTGCCGCCGGGGGTCTTGTCGGTCTTCTTCGATGCTGTCTCTGCCACGCCACCGATCCTGCCACGCCCCACTGACACTCAGGACCGCGCGCGCCTCCGGTGAGGAGGCCGTCGGGGGCGCGGCCGGGGCGGCGCCGCCGGTCGGGCGGCCGGGCCCCGGGATGCGGTCCACGATGCGGCGCGTGCGGCCGGGACCGGTGCGGCACCGGTGGTCACCGCCGGCGCGACCGACGCCGTCGCGGCAGGGGAAGGCGGGCGTGCCGGCGTGGGCGAGACCACAGCGGGCGGGCCCTCGCCGGGCCTCGTGAGGCGCCTCACGGGAGATCGCGGGCTGTCGGGACGGTCGCATCGGCCCGCCGGCCTCCGCCGTGTCCGGTCGCGGGTCACGGCGGAGCGAACCGGAGGCCGGTCGGGACCGGCCACCGCCAGACGGAGGCAGCACACCATGACCCCGGACCGATCGCCGACACCGCGGATACGGACCGGTCGCCCGCCGCGGAAACGGGCCGGTCAGCGTCATCGTCATCGTCATCGTCATCGTCATCGTCATCGTCAAGAACGGTGCACCCGGCCGCGCCGACCGGTCACCGCCATCGCGCAGGGCAGCACCCCTCACCGCACACCGGCCCCCGGCACCGCGCGGGACAGAGCACCCCGCCGCGCGGAACCGCCTGCCCCGCCCCGCGGTCGAACCAGAGCCCACCGGCCCCGCACACCGGTCACCATCGGCCGCGGCAACCCGGTCACCGCCTCCGCGCAGGACGAGCCACCAGCCGCACGTCTCAGCCGTCCCTCCGTCGCGAACCCACCGGAACCTCTCAGCCGTCCCTCCGTCGCGAACCCACCGGAGGTCCCAGCCGTCCCTCCCGTCGCGAACCCACCGCACACCAGCCGCCCCGGCGGGAGCCCCGAGCGAACAGGGCGGGGCGCGAGGGTGACCGGGACGGCCATACCCCCTGTCACCGCCCCGTGGGAGGATCGGCGTCGTACGTGGTACACGCAGTCGAAGGAGAGCGTGCGATGGCGACGAAGCCGCCCAAGGGTGATCCGGTGCAGGACGCGCCGCAGGTCGCGGAGCCGAAGCACGCGGCGGCGGGGCTGCCGGCCGTCGGGCACACCCTGCGGATCGCGCAGCGGCAGATGGGTGTGCGGCGCACCGCGCTGACGCTGCTGCGGGTGAACCAGAAGGACGGCTTCGACTGCCCGGGTTGCGCCTGGCCGGAGCCGGAGCACCGGCACACCGCGGAGTTCTGCGAGAACGGCGCGAAGGCGGTGGCCGAGGAGGCGACCCTGCGCCGGGTCACCCCGGAGTTCTTCGCCGCGCACCCGGTCGCGGACCTGGCGAACCGGAGCGGGTACTGGCTGGGCCAGCAGGGGCGGCTCACCCACCCGATGTACCTCCCCGAAGGGGCGGCGCACTACGAGCCGGTCACCTGGGAGCGCGCCTTCGGCATC
Organism: Streptomyces hygroscopicus subsp. hygroscopicus; assembly: GCF_030269125.1. GTDB lineage: Bacteria > Actinomycetota > Actinomycetes > Streptomycetales > Streptomycetaceae > Streptomyces > Streptomyces hygroscopicus_C. The sequence goes on from NZ_BSSM01000002.1 coordinate 210,774, forward strand.
ATCGCCGAGGAGATCACCGCCCTCGCCTCCCCGGACGAGGCCGTGTTCTACACCTCGGGCCGTACCAGCAACGAGGCGGCGTTCCTGTACCAGCTCTTCGCGCGCGAGCTGGGCACGAACAACCTGCCGGACTGCTCGAACATGTGCCACGAGTCGTCGGGTTCGGCGCTCTCCGAGACCATCGGGATCGGCAAGGGCAGCGTTCTCCTGGAGGACCTGTACAAGGCCGACCTGATCATCGTGGCGGGCCAGAACCCGGGCACGAACCACCCCCGGATGCTGTCCGCGCTGGAGAAGGCCAAGGCCAACGGCGCGAAGGTGGTCAGCGTCAACCCGCTGCCCGAGGCGGGCCTGGAGCGGTTCAAGAACCCGCAGACCCCGCAGGGCATGCTCAGGGGTGCCGCGCTCACCGATCTGTTCCTGCAGATCCGCATCGGCGGCGACCAGGCGCTCTTCCGGCTCCTCAACAAGCTGATCCTGGAGGCGGACGGCGCGGTCGACGAGGAGTTCGTGCGCGAACACACGCACGGATTCGAGGAGTTCGCCGAGGCCGCCCGGTCCGCCGACTGGGCGGAGACGCTGGCCGCGACCGGTCTGACCCGCGCGGAGATCGAGCAGGCGCTGGAGATGGTGCTCGCCTCGGAGCGGACCATCGTGTGCTGGGCCATGGGTCTGACCCAGCACAAGCACTCCGTGCCGACCATCCGCGAGGTCGTCAACTTCCTGCTGCTGCGCGGCAACATCGGCCGGCCGGGCGCGGGCGTGTGCCCGGTGCGCGGTCACTCGAACGTGCAGGGCGACCGCACCATGGGCATCTTCGAGCGGCCCGCCCCCGCCTTCCTGGACGCCCTGGAGCGGGAGTTCGGGTTCGCGCCGCCCCGGGAGCACGGCTTCGACGTCGTACGGGCGATCCGCGCGCTGCGTGACGGGAAGGCGAAGATGTTCTTCGCCATGGGCGGCAACTTCGTCTCCGCGTCCCCGGACACCGAGGTGACCGAGGCGGCGATGCGGCGGGCGCGACTGACGGTGCACGTGTCGACCAAGCTGAACCGCTCCCACGTGGTCACCGGCGCGCGGGCGCTGATCCTGCCCACCCTGGGCCGTACCGAGCGCGATGTCCAGGAGGGCGGCGAGCAGTTCGTGACCGTCGAGGACTCCATGGGCATGGTGCACGCCTCGCGCGGCCGGCTGGCGCCCGCGAGCACCCATCTGCTGTCCGAGCCGGCGATCGTGTGCCGGATGGCGCGCGCGGCGCTCGGCGACAGGAGCGTCGTGCCGTGGGCGGAGTTCGAGAAGGACTACGGAGCCGTCCGTGACCGCATCGCGCGGGTGATCCCCGGGTTCGCGGACTTCAACGCGCGGGTGGCCCGGCCCGGCGGTTTCGCGCTGCCGCACGCGCCGCGCGACGAGCGCCGCTTCCCGACCGCCACCGGCAAGGCGAACTTCACCGCGGCGCCGGTGGAGTACCCCGAATTCCCGGAGGGCCGGCTGCTGCTCCAGACGCTGCGCTCGCACGACCAGTACAACACCACGATCTACGGGCTGGACGACCGCTACCGGGGCATCACGGGCGGCCGCCGGGTGGTGCTGGTGAACCCGGAGGACGCGCGCTCGCTCGGGTTCACCGAGGGGGCGTACGTGGATCTGGTGAGCGAGTGGCGGGACGGCGTGGAACGGCGGGCACCCGGTTTCCGGGTGGTGCTCTACCCGACGGCCCGGGGCTGCGCGGCGGCGTACTACCCGGAGACCAACGTCCTGGTGCCGCTGGACGCGACCGCCGACACCAGCAACACCCCGGCCAGCAAGTCGGTGATCGTACGCCTGGAGGAGCACGCGGAAGGCCGTCTGGAACAATCGGCGACCGACTGAGCGTTCGCTCAGCACTCAGACAGGTGCCTTGACAGGTGTACGACGAACGGAGCCGGCCCATGGGCGAGCAGCAGCAGGTGAAATTCCCGCAGGAGGTCATCGAGGAGTACGCGGCGCTCGGTGTGGACCTGCCCGCCCTGTTCTCGGCCGGCGACCTCGGCACGCGGATGGGCGTGCAGATCCTGGAGGCCTCCGCGGACAAGGTCGTCGGGACGATGCCGGTGGAGGGCAACACCCAGCCGTACGGCCTGCTGCACGGCGGTGCCTCCGCGGTGCTGGCGGAGACCCTGGGCTCGGTCGGCGCGATGCTGCACGGCGGCAGCACCAAGGTCGCGGTCGGCGTGGACCTCAACTGCACGCATCACCGCGGGCTCCGCTCGGGTCTGGTGACCGGTGTGGCCACGCCCGTGCACCGGGGCCGGTCGACGGCGACGTACGAGGTCGTGATCAGCGACGAGCAGGGCCGCAGGGTGTGCAGCGCCCGGCTGACCTGCCTGCTGCGTGACCTCGGGGCGCCGAACGGCGAGCAGGCACCCGCCGTTTCCTGACGATCCGAACCGTCCGAGGCCCGGTCCGCTCCCCAAATGGGGCGCGACCGGGCCTTTTCGTATCCGACACGGCGCCATCCGCCCACGAAAAAGCGGAATTCCGTCGTCCAGGCAGGAACAGGCCATGGACCAAGGTGAAGATATCGCCACCCGGCCGCCCGAAAATGCTGTATAGCACACCTTTCTTTTACTGGTGTAACGCTGCGTTACAAGCATGCAATAAGCGGCCCCCGCCTCCCCCTCGGGGCCGCGCCCGCGGGCGACCTTCCCGAGCCACCCCCGGGTCGCGGCGCCCGCCCGGCCGCCGCCTCGGGCCGATGGCCAACCGGAAGTGCGCATTCTCAAAATGTGGACCGAGGGGAAATTCCGCCAAACCGGCCGAGAGTGTCCCGGGCGGAACTTTCCCGTCCACGTCGTCATAACAAGAAAGTCACAAGGACGCCTACGGCGCTGCCAGGTCTCCATAGCGGGCTTAGAGTCACGGCCAGTCACCGCTCCAACGGGAGTTCGGTACCAACGCGGCTCTCCGCCGTCCCGTTCCAGGGACCGCCCATGCCTGCGGAAAGGATCGATTGTGCGACAGCGTTCTCTGGTGATTCTTACCTCCGTTCTGACGACCGGGGCTCTGACTCTCACCGCCTGCGGCTCCCGCAACAATGACAGCAAGGGCGGCGACAGCGGCGACATCACGGTCACCATCGGCGTGGACGCCCCGCTGACCGGCCAGAACTCCGCGACCGGCCTCGGCATCCAGTACGGCGCGCAGATAGCGGTCGACGACGCGAACAAGAACAAGACGGTCCCGGGCGTGACCTTCAAGGTCAAGGCGCTGGACGACAAGGCGATCCCGGCCACCGGCCAGCAGAACGCCTCCCAGCTGGTCGCCGAGAAGGACGTCCTCGGTGTGGTCGGCCCGCTCAACTCCGGTGTGGCCACGCAGATGCAGCAGGTCCTCGACACCGCGAACCTGGTGGAGATCTCCCCGTCCAACACCGCCCCGGAGCTGACGCAGGGCAAGAACTGGCAGACCACGAAGGTCCGTCCGTTCAAGACCTACTTCCGCACCGCGACCACCGACGCGCTCCAGGGCGCGTTCGCCGCCGACTACGCCTACAACGGTCTGCACAAGAAGAAGGCGTTCGTCGTCGACGACAAGCAGACCTACGGCGCCGGCCTCTCCAAGATCTTCAAGGAGCAGTTCGCCAAGCAGGGCGGCAAGGTCATCGGCACCGACCACGTCAGCGTGGGCGACCGCGACTTCTCCACCCTCGTCACCAAGATCAAGAACTCGGGCGCCGACATCCTCTACTACGGCGGCCAGTACGACGAGTCCCAGGTGCTGACCAAGCAGCTCAAGGACGCCGGCGCCAAGATCCCGCTGTTCGGCGGCGACGGCATGTTCACCCCGACCTACATCAAGACCGCCGGCAAGGCCTCCGAGGGCGACCTCGCGACCTCCATCGGCGTCCCGGTCGACACCCTGCCCGCCGCCAAGGACTTCGTGGCCACCTACAAGGCCAAGAAGTACCCCGGTGACTACGGCACCTACGGCTCCTACTCGTACGACGCCACCACCGCGATCATCAAGGCCGTCGGCCAGGTCATCAAGGACGGCAAGCTCCCGGACGACGCCCGCGCCAAGGTCGTCGACGCGGTCCAGCACAACTCCTTCGACGGCATCTCCGGCAAGATCTCGTTCGACGAGTTCGGTGACACCACCAACAAGCAGCTGACCGTCTACCAGGTCGTCAACGGTGCGTGGAAGTCCGTCAAGAGCGGCGTCGCCAACCCGAAGTAGCCCGCGGCACACCTCGCGACACCAGGGCCGCGCGGCACTGACCACCGTCACCGCGCGGCCCGCCCTCTACCGCCCCCTTGACTCTCCCCACCACATGGAGGCCATGCGGTGAACACCCTGCCGCAGCAGCTGGCCAACGGGCTGTTCCTCGGCTCGATGTACGGCCTGATCGCCATCGGATACACGATGGTGTACGGCATCGTCCAGCTCATCAACTTCGCACACGGCGAGATCTTCATGACGGGAGGCTTCGGCGCCCTCACGGTGTACCTCGCCCTGCCGGACGGCATATCCATGTGGATAGCCCTGCCGGCGATGCTCGTCGGCGGCGCCCTGGTCGCCGTCCTCATCGCCGTCGGCGCCGAACGCTTCGCCTACCGGCCGCTGCGCGGCGCGCCACGCCTGGCGCCGCTGATCACGGCCATCGGTCTCTCGCTCGCGCTCCAGCAGCTCGTCTTCAACCTGTACCCGAACGCCAAGGCCGCCCGGGTCTTCCCGCAGCTCCCCTTCGGGCCCTACCACCTGGGCTCGGTCACCATCCAGAGCGGCGACATCTTCCTGATCATCGCCGCCCCGCTGTGCATGGCGGTCCTCGCCTTCTTCGTGCGGCTCTCGCGCACCGGCCGCGCCATGCAGGCCACCGCGCAGGACCCGGACACCGCCCAGCTGATGGGCATCGACACCAACCGCATCATCGTGATCGCGTTCGCCATCGGCGGCCTGTTCGCGGCGGTCGCGGGCACGGCGTACGGCCTCAAGTACGGTTCGGTCTCCTACGACATGGGCTTCGTCGCCGGTCTGAAGGCGTTCACCGCGGCCGTCCTCGGCGGCATCGGCAACATCTACGGCGCGATGCTCGGCGGCCTCGTCCTGGGCCTGGCCGAGGCCATGGCCACCGCCTACATCGCGGACATCCCCGGCATGCAGCAGCTCGGCGGCCAGGGCTGGGCGGCGGTGTGGGCCTTCGTCCTCCTCATCCTCGTACTCCTCTTCAGGCCACAGGGCCTGCTCGGCGAACGCGTCGCGGACAGGGCGTGAGCAGCATGACCGACACCACCCTCCAGACCCCGGCGGAGCGCGGTCTGCTGCCGCTCCCGGCCGCCGTGGCCCGGCCGCTCATCGCCGTCGGCGCCGTCGGCACCATCGCCAGCGCCTTCATGAGCTGGACCTGGACGCCCGACTTCCCCGGCAACCTGACCATCTACGGCTACCCGGCCGGGCTCCAGATCCTGGCCCTGGTCGCCGGCGCGCTCACCCTGCTGTACGTGCTCGCCCTGTGGCGGGTGAAGGGCCTCGGCTGGCTGAACCCGTCGGGCGCCACCAGCCCGGTGCTGCTGACCGGCCTCTCGGCGTTCGCCGTCTGCTGGTTCACCGGCATCGCCATCGCCGTCGACCTCGGCGGTCTGGTCAACCTCGACCCCGGCGCGTACGTCGCGATGGTGGCCTCCGCGCTGCCCGTCATCGGCGCCCTCGCCCTGCCCCACCCCGCCCCGGGCACCGGCCTCAAGGGCTACCTCACCAAGCCCGAACAGCCCCGCCCCGGCACCCTGTCGCCGCTCGCGGAGCGCGCGGTCGTCACCGTCGGCACCGCCCTCGGCCTGGTGGTCTTCACCTACGGCATCGGCATCAACGACGACGACAGCGAGACCTTCATCGGCTTCCTGCTCGTGGTGATCTTCGCCGCCTGGGGTCTGCTGCACTCCGGACTCCTCGACCGGTACTCGGTCATGTCCACCCGCCACAAGGGCTTCGCGGCCGCCCTGGCGTTCGTGGCCGCCGTGATCTTCCCGTTCACCCAGAGCGACGACCACAACGCCAACATCGGCGTGAACATCCTCATCTTCGCCACCGTCGCCCTCGGTCTGAACATCGTCGTCGGCCTCACCGGCCTGCTCGACCTCGGCTACGTCGCCTTCCTCGGCGTCGGCGCCTACGCGGCCGCCCTGGTCTCCGGCTCCGAGTACTCGCCCCTCCAAGTCCAGTTCCCCTTCTGGGCCGCCGCCCTCACCGGCATGGCCGCCTCCCTGGTCTTCGGCGTCCTGATCGGCGGTCCGACGCTGCGGCTGCGCGGCGACTACCTGGCCATCGTGACGCTCGGCTTCGGAGAGATCTTCCGCATCACCGTCAACAACCTGGACGGCGACTCCGGTCCGAACGTCACCCGCGGCCCCAACGGCATCACCCAGATCCCCGACATCAAGCTCTTCGGGTTCAACCTGGGCGACGCCCACACCTTCGGCTCGTTCACGCTGGGCCGGTTCGCCAACTACCTGTTCCTGATGCTGATCGTGACGGCGATCGTCGTCCTGGTCTTCACCCGCGCCGCCGACTCCCGTATCGGCCGCTCCTGGATCGCGATCCGCGAGGACGAGACCGCCGCGACCGCCATGGGCATCAACGGCTTCCGGGTCAAGCTGATCGCGTTCGCGCTCGGCGCCTCCCTCGCGGGCCTGGCCGGCACGGTGATGGCGCACGTGAACTACAGCGTCAACCCGCAGCCGTACCAGTTCGCCGGCGCCGCCCCGCCCAACTCGGCCTTCCTGCTGGCCGCCGTCGTCCTCGGCGGCATGGGCACCGTCAGCGGCCCGCTGCTCGGCGCCAGCCTGCTCTACCTCATCCCGGAGAAGCTCCAGTTCATGCAGAACTACGAGCTGCTCGCCTTCGGTGTCGCGCTGATCCTGCTCATGCGGTTCCGGCCGGAGGGCATCATCGCCAACCGGCGCCGCAAGCTGGAGTTCCACGAGACCGGCCAGCTCGACGTACCGGCACAGACGACGCTGTCCGACGACGCGGCCGTCACCAAGGCAGGGGCGTAAGGAACCATGACGACACCTGTACTCGAAGCCCGTGACGTCACCATGCGGTTCGGCGGTCTGACCGCCGTACGGTCCGTGGACTTCACGGTGAACAGCGGCGAGATCGTCGGCCTGATCGGGCCGAACGGCGCCGGCAAGACCACCTTCTTCAACTGCCTCACCGGGCTGTACGTCCCCACCGAGGGCACCGTCGCCTACCAGGGCAAGGTGCTGCCGCCCAAGCCGCACCTGGTGACGCAGGCGGGCATCGCCCGTACCTTCCAGAACATCCGGCTCTTCGCCAACATGACCGTGCTGGAGAACGTCCTCGTGGGCCGCCACACGCGGACCAAGGAGGGCCTGTGGTCGGCGCTGCTGCGCGGGCCCGGCTTCCGCAAGGCCGAACGCGACTCCGAGGCGCGGGCGATGGAACTCCTGGAGTTCGTCGGCCTCGCGGGCAAGCGCGAGCACCTGGCGCGCAACCTGCCCTACGGCGAGCAGCGCAAGCTGGAGATCGCGCGGGCGCTGGCCAGCGAGCCCGGCCTGCTGCTCCTGGACGAGCCGACGGCGGGCATGAACCCGCAGGAGACCCGGGCCACCGAGGAACTGGTCTTCGCCATCCGGGACAAGGGCATCGCCGTCCTCGTCATCGAGCACGACATGCGGTTCATCTTCAACCTGTGCGACCGCGTCGCGGTTCTCGTCCAGGGCGAGAAGCTGATCGAGGGCACCTCCGAGGTCGTCCAGGCCGACGAGCGGGTCGTCGCCGCCTACCTGGGCGAACCCTTCGAGGGCGAGCCGGGCGCGGCGGAGGCCGCGGAGGTCGAGGCGGCGGAGGCCGGGGCGACCCGGGCCGAGGGGCGGGAAACGGCGGAGGCCGAGGCCGAGAGGCCGGAAACGGCGGAGGCCGAGGCGGCCGGGTCCGCCGACAGCACGGAGGGAGAGGCCCAGTGACCGCACTGCTGGAGGTCGAGGACCTCAGGGTCGCCTACGGCAAGATCGAGGCCGTCAAGGGCATCTCGTTCAGCGTCGAGGCCGGCCAGGTCGTGACCCTCATCGGCACCAACGGCGCCGGCAAGACGACCACGCTGCGCACCCTGTCCGGGCTGCTCAAGCCGGTCGGCGGCAAGATCCTGTTCGACGGCAAGCCGCTCAGCGGGGTACCGGCGCACAAGATCGTCGCGCTGGGGCTCGCCCACTCCCCCGAGGGCCGGCACATCTTCCCGCGCCTGAGCATCGCGGAGAACCTCCAGCTCGGTGCCTTCCTGCGCAAGGACAAGGACGGCATCGAGCAGGACATCCAGCGCGCCTACGACCTCTTCCCCATCCTGGGCGAGCGGCGCAAGCAGGCCGCGGGCACCCTCTCGGGCGGCGAGCAGCAGATGCTGGCCATGGGCAGGGCGCTGATGTCCCGGCCCAAGCTGCTGATGCTGGACGAGCCGTCCATGGGTCTGTCGCCGATCATGATGCAGAAGATCATGGCGACGATCGCCGAGCTGAAGTCCCAGGGCACCACCATCCTGCTGGTCGAGCAGAACGCCCAGGCGGCGCTCTCGCTCGCCGACCAGGGGCACGTGATGGAGGTCGGCTCGATCGTGCTGTCCGGCAGCGGACAGGACCTGCTGCACGACGAGTCGGTGCGCAAGGCGTACCTGGGCGAGGACTGACACCCGTACGGCACAGGCCCGCGCCCTCCTCGACGGAGGGCGCGGGCCTGTGCCGTGGGCGGGGTGCTCAGCCGTTCCTGGCGGCCTTCTTCTCCTCGTTGTCCGCGATCACGGCCTCGGCGACCTGCTGCATCGACATGCGGCGGTCCATGGAGGTCTTCTGGATCCAGCGGAAGGCGGCCGGCTCGGTCAGGCCGTACTCGGTCTGCAGGATGGACTTGGCGCGGTCGACCAGCTTGCGGGTCTCCAGGCGCTGGGTGAGGTCGGCGACCTCCTGCTCCAGCTGCCTCAACTCGGTGAAGCGGGAGACGGCCATCTCGATCGCCGGCACCACGTCGCTCTTGCTGAACGGCTTGACCAGGTACGCCATCGCGCCGGCGTCCCGGGCGCGCTCCACCAGGTCGCGCTGGGAGAAGGCGGTGAGCATCAGGACCGGGGCGATGGACTCCTCGGCGATCTTCTCGGCCGCGGAGATGCCGTCCAGCTTGGGCATCTTCACGTCCAGGATGACCAGGTCCGGCCGGTGCTCGCGGGCCAGCTCGATCGCCTGCTCGCCGTCGCCGGCCTCGCCGACGACGGTGTAGCCCTCCTCCTCCAGCATCTCCTTGAGGTCGAGGCGGATCAGGGCCTCGTCCTCGGCGATGACGACGCGGGTCGTCAGGGGAGGCACGTGCGACTTCTCCTCGTCGGCGTCTACGGGCTGGGGCGACTCGGCGGTCACGGGGGCTCCTCGTTCGATGCAGGGGTACTGCTGACAAGAGCCTACCTAGCTACGGTATGGTGGACGCGCGGAGGGTCGGGGGAAACCTTGGATTCTGCGAGCCCCGGTAGCCCAATTGGCAGCAGGCAACGGATTCAAAACCCGTACAGTGTCGGTTCGAGTCCGACCCGGGGCACCTTTTCCTTGTTTTCCATGGTCACCGGGTTTCCTTGATCACCGGTTTGTGCGGGCCCCTTCGCGAAGGGGCCCTTTTCTCGTACTCGGCCCCGGTTCAGCCCTCCGGGTCGTCGTTCTCGCCGATGCGGTGGACGCGGACCATGTTGGTGGAGCCGGAGACCCCGGGCGGGGAGCCGGCCGTGATCACCACGACATCGCCCTTCTGGCAGCGGCCGTAACGCAGCAGCAGCTCGTCCACCTGGTCGACCATGGCGTCGGTGGAGTCGACGTGCGGGCCGAGGAAGGTCTCGGTGCCCCAGGTGAGGCTGAGCTGGGAGCGGGTGGCCGGCTCGGGGGTGAAGGCGAGCAGCGGGATCGGCGGACGGTAGCGGGACAGCCGGCGGGCGGTGTCGCCGGACTGGGTGAAGGCCACGAGGAACCTGGCGCCGAGGAAGTCGCCCATCTCGGCGGCGGCCCGCGCGACCGCGCCGCCCTGGGTGCGCGGCTTGTTCCGCTCGGTCAGCGGCGGCAGCCCCTTGGCCAGCATGTCCTCCTCAGCCGCCGCGACGATCTTCGCCATGGTGCGCACGGTCTCGACCGGGTACTTGCCGACGCTGGTCTCGCCGGAGAGCATCACCGCGTCGGTGCCGTCGAGGACGGCGTTGGCCACGTCGGAGGCCTCGGCCCGGGTGGGGCGGGCGTTGTCGATCATGGAGTCGAGCATCTGGGTGGCGACGATGACCGGCTTGGCGTTGCGCCGGGCGAGCTTGATGGCACGCTTCTGGACGATCGGCACCTGCTCCAGCGGCATCTCCACGCCGAGGTCGCCGCGCGCGACCATCAGCCCGTCGAAGGCGGCCACGATGTCGTCCAGGTTCGCGACCGCCTGCGGCTTCTCGATCTTGGCGATCACCGGGAGGCGGCGGCCCTCCTCGGCCATGATGCGGTGCACCACGCGGGCGTCGTCGCCGCTGCGCACGAAGGAGAGGGCGACGATGTCGAACCCGGTGTGCAGCGCCCAGCGCAGGTCCTCCTCGTCCTTCTCGGACAGGGCGGGCACGGAGACGGCGACGCCGGGCAGGTTGAGGCCCTTGTGGTCGGAGACCATGCCGCCCTCGACCACCCGGGTGCGCACCCGGGGGCCGTCGACGGCGGTGACCTCCAGGCAGACCCGGCCGTCGTCCACCAGGACGCGTTCGCCGGGGGTGACGTCCTCGGCGAGCCCCGCGTAGGTGGTGCCGCACCGGTGGCGGTCGCCCGCGACGCCGTCCTCGACGGTGATGGTGAACTCGTCGCCGCGTTCAAGCAGTACGGGTCCTTCGGCGAAACGGCCGAGGCGGATCTTCGGACCTTGAAGGTCGGCGAGGATTCCGACGCTGCGGCCGGATTCGTCGGCAGCCTTGCGCACGCGCTGGTAACGCTCCTCGTGTTCGGCGCGGGTGCCGTGGCTGAGGTTGAACCGGGCGATGTCCATTCCCGCCTCGACCAGTGCCTTGATCTGGTCGTACGAGTCGGTGGCGGGCCCCAATGTACAAACGATCTTTGCTCGGCGCATGGTTCGAGCCTAGGGCTTACCCGCCGGTAGAGATTCCGGGCCGCATGACCACTCAACAACCTTTGTGTGAAGCCTTATTGACAAGTGTTGAATTGTGCGGATGGCCGCTCCTATGAGCGAATGCGGCGGCACGAAAGGCCCTCACCTTTCGTCGACGAGAGGGGTGAGCTGTTTGGTGGCGTGCCGGGCCCCCGGGACGGCGGATCGGGGTTCGCGCAGTCCGAAGGTGGTGAAGGCCGTACGGGTCGGCAGGGGGTACGACTCCTTTCCGGTCAGCGAGTTGAGAATGGCGGCGCCGCGCCAGGCGGCGAGGCCGAGGTCGGGGGCGCCGACGCCGTGGGTGTGCAGTTCGGCGTTCTGGACGTAGACCGAGCCCTTGACCGACGGGTCGAGGACCAGCCGGAAGTCCGCGTCGACGCGCGGGCGGTCGCCCGCGTCGCGGCGCACATGGGGGTCGAGCCCGGCGAGCAGCCGGCCGAGGGGGCGCTGGTGGTAGCCGGTGGCGAGCACGACGGCGTCGGTGGCGAGCCGGGAGCGGCTGTTCTCCTCCAGGTGCTCCAGATGGAGTTCGATCTTGCTGTTGGCGATCCGGCCGGCGGTGCGGACCCGCACGCCCGGCGTGAGGACGGCGTCGGGCCAACCGCCGTTCACGGTCCGCCGGTAGAGCTCGTCGTGGATGGCGGCGAGGGTGTCGGCGTCGACGGCCTTGTGCAGCTGCCACTGGGCGCCGACCAGCCGGTCGCGGACGGGTTCGGCGAGGGCGTGGAAGTAGCGCGTGTAGTCGGGGGTGAAGTGCTCCAGGCCGAGCTTGGAGTACTCCATCGGCGAGAACGCGGGGCTGCGGCCGATCCAGTGCAGCCGCTCCTCGCCGACCGGGCGGCGGCGCAGCAGGTCGAGGAAGATCTCGGCGCCGGACTGTCCGGAGCCGACGACGGTGATGTGCCCGGCGGCGAGGAGGGTGTCGCGGTGCGCGAGGTAGTCGGCGGCGTGCACGACGGGCAGGCCCTCGGCGTCGACCATGGGCTTGAGCGGGTCCGGCACATGGGGGACGGTGCCGACGCCGAGGACGACGTTGCGGGTGTAGGCGCGGCCGAGGGCGTCGGCCTCGCCGTCGGCGTCGAGCTGGGTGAAGTCGACCTCGAACAGCTCGCGTTCGGGGTTCCAGCGGACGGCGTCGACCTGGTGGCCGAAGCGCAGTCCGGGCAGGCTGCGGGCGACCCAGCGGCAGTAGGCGTCGTACTCGGCGCGCTCGATGTGGAAGCGCTCGGCGAAGTAGAAGGGGAACAGTCGTTCGCGGGTTCTGAGGTAGTTGAGGAAGCTCCAGGGGCTGGTGGGGTCGGCGAGGGTCACCAGGTCGGCGAGGAAGGGCACCTGGATGGTGGAGCCCTCGATGAGCAGGCCGGGGTGCCAGCTGAAGCCGGGCCGCTGTTCGTAGAAGACGGCGTCGAGTCCGGGCAGCGGCTGGGCGAGGGCGGCGAGGGAGAGGTTGCAGGGGCCGATGCCGATGCCGACCAGGTCGCGGGGGGCGTCGGGGTCGCGGCGCGGGAGGAGCGTGGTGCGGGGGGCCGTCTGCGGAGCCGGGTGGGGGGTCATCGGGGGGTGCTTCCTTCGACGAGTTTCAACAGGTGGGCCAGGTCGTCCGGCCGGGTGTGGGGGTTGAGGAGGGTGGCCTTGAGCCAGAGGCGGCCGTCGAGCCGGGCGCGGCCGAGGACGGCCCGGCCCTCGCGCAGCAGTTCCCGGCGGACGCCGGCCACGGCGGCGTCGGTCGCCTCGGCGGGGCGGAACAGGACCGTGCTGATGACGGGGGCGTCGTACAGCTCGAAGCCGGGGTGCGCCTCGACGCGGGCGGCGAACTCGCGGGCCAGGTCGCAGACCTGGTCGACCAGGGCGCCGAGGCCGCGGCGGCCGAGGGTCTTCAGGGTGACCGCGGTCTTGAGGATGTCGGGGCGGCGGGTGGTGCGCGGGGAACGGGCGAGCAGGTCGGGGTAGCCGGCCTCGGTGTCGTCGTCGGCGTTCAGATAGTCGGCGCGGTGGTGGAGTGCGGCGAGTTCGCCCGGGTCCGCCACGGCGAGCAGGCCGGCGGCGACCGGTTGCCAGCCGAGTTTGTGCAGGTCGAGGGTGACCGTGTGGGCGGCGTCGAGTCCGGCGAGCCTGCCGCGGTGCCGGTCGCTGAAGAGCAGCCCGCCCCCGTAGGCGGCGTCGATGTGCAGCCGGGCGCCATGGGCTTCGCACAGGGCGGCGATCTCGGGCAGCGGGTCGATGAGTCCGGCGTCGGTGGTGCCGGCGGTGGCGGCGACCAGCAGGGGACCGGAAAGGGTGGTGAGGGCGTCGTCGAGGGCGGCCGGGTCGAGGGTGCCGCGGGGGGCCGGGACGAGCACCGGGTCGGGCAGTCCCAGCAGCCAGGCGGCGCGGGCGAGCGAGTGGTGGGCGGCCGCGCCGCAGACCAGCCGGACGTTGCCGCCCCGTGCCTCGCGGGCGAGCAGCAGGGCGAGTTGGTTGGACTCGGTGCCGCCGGTGGTGACCAGGGCGTCGGCCAGTCCGGCCGCCCGCGCGAGCGCCCGCGTGACGACGGCCTCCAGGGCGGTGGCGCCGGGGGCCTGGTCCCAGGAGTCGAGGGAGGGGTTGAGGGCGCTGACCGCGAGGTCGGCGGCGGTGGCCACGGCGAGGGGCGGGCAGTGCAGATGGCCCGCGCACAGCGGGTCGGCGGGGTCGGCGGCGCCCTCGGCGAGGAGCCGTACGAGAAGGCGCAGGGCGTCCGGGTCGCCCTCGTCCGGCAGTACGTCCCCGAGCGCGTCGGTGACCTGCCGGGCGGTGGCCTCGGGTCCGCCGGCGGGCAGCGGGCCGCCGCGCGCCTTCCGGCCTTCCGCCAGCGCGTCCAGCACCGTGTCGAGGAGCGGGCGGAGGGCGTCGGGGCCGTGCGGGCCCGAGGCGAGGGACTGGGTGGGCATGGGCTGGCCTCCGCTCTCGGGGCTGCTCGGGAGCGCGCCGCGTGGGCTCCGGACGGGAAGAGGGGCGTGTGTCCCTCACCTCCAACGAGCAAAGCCCGGACGCGGGTACTGCCGTGCGGGGAAAACTTGTTGGAGCGGGAGGTGGCCGCCGCTAACGTCGGCCGGATGGTGGACGCGTGGACGATCGAGGTGCCCGGCGAACGGGTGCTGGTGCGTGAGCCGGCCCCGGCGGACGAGGCGCCGCTGATCCGGCTGTTCGAGGAGAGCGAGGACTGGTTCGTGGCGGCCACGGGGCTGCCGTCGGCGCCGGGCGACGTGCAGAGCCTGTGGTACGCCCTGCCCGAGGGCGCGCACCCCGACGACAAGGTGCTGCTGGTGCTGGAGCGGGACGGGGTGGTCGCGGGCGTGGTGGACGCGGTGCGCAACCATCCGGAGCCGGGCGCGGTGGCCGTCGGCCTGTTCCTGCTGGCTCCCTGGGCCCGGGGCCGGGGCCTCGGCCGCGCCCTGGCCGAGACCCTGCTGGCGCGGGCCGGGGACCCGCCCCTGGTGACGGCGACGGTCCCGCCCGGCTGGCGGCCCGGCGAGCGCTTCCTGGAACGGCTCGGCTTCACCCTTTCCCCGGAGCCCCGCCCGACCAGCGCCAATCGCCGACCGGGCCCACGGGAGGGCGGAGTACGGCGGGCGGAGCTGCGGCGGGGTGGGGGTCGTGGGGTGGGGGCGTGAGGCGGGGGTCCTGAGACAGGGGTCTTGAGGCGGCGGTCCTGAGACAGGCGACCTGAGGCGGGGGCCCTGAGGCGGGGATAGGGGCCGGGGCCGTGGGCACGGCAGGGAGGCGGGCCGTGGCCCCGGCCGGGTCCGGGACCGGTGCGCACGGCCGCGCGCGCCCGAGCGGCCCTTGACCGGGGCGGGACCACGGCACGGGGGCGGGGTGACGGCACGGGGGCGGGACCGGTTGACCGGGGCGGGACCACGGCACGAGGACGCGACCACGGCACGAGGACGGCCCACGGCACGAGGGCGGGGCGACAGCACGCGCGCATGGACCGGTAGCGGGACCACGCCACGAGGGCGGGACCGGTGGGTCAGGACGCGACCACGGCACAAGGGCGGGGCGACAGCACGCGCGCACGGACCGGTTGACCAGAGCGGGACCACGCCACGAGGGCGGGACCGGTTGACCCGGACGCGACCACCACACAAGGGCGAGACCGGTTGACTGGGGCGGGACGACGGCACGGGGGCGGGGCTGCCGCCCGGGGCAGGCCCGCCCTGGGGTCCGGTCGGGGACCGGTGCCCGAGCGCGCTCGGTCGAGCGGCGCGCCGCGATTCGGGGCGCCAGGCCGTGCTCGGGCCGAAGCTGCGATGCACGGGACGTGGGCGGGGCGGTCGGGGGCGGCCGTCCGGCGGCCTCATGCGCGGCTGAACCCCCCGCGCGGCTGCCCCCCTCGGGCCCGGGAGTTTCCCCGCCAGGCCCGAGGTCCGCTCCCTAGGCCCCGAAATCCGCCGCGTGGTCCCGGGCCCACCGGGTGAAGGCGCGGGCCGGGGTGCCGGTGATCTCCTCGACCGTGGTGGTGATCTCCGGGGGTGCGCCGATGGTGTCCTCGAAGGTCTTGAGCAGGCTTTCGAGCATCCGCGGGTCCAGGTGCGGGAACAGCTCCGGACCGGCCTTGTCTGGGTCGATCTCCACGAAGGTCAGGTCCCGGCCGACGGCGGCGCCGATCGCCGCGACCTGGTCGGCGTTGGTGGTCGCCTCCGGGCCGGTCAGCCGGTGCACGGCGCCCTCGTGGCCCTCGTCCAGGAGAACGCGCTCGGCGACCGCCGCGATGTCGTCCTCGTGGATCGGCGCGGACACCGCGTCGGCGTACACGCCCCGGACGGTGTCCCCGGCTCGGATCTGCGGCGCCCACTGGAGGGCGTTGGTGGCGAACCCGTTGGGCCGCAGGAAGGTCCAGGCCAGCCCGCTGTCCCGGATCAGCCGCTCGGCGTCGGCGTGCAGGACGTGGAGGGGGTGGGTCTCGTCGGCGCCCTCTCGGACGATGCCGCTGGAGAGCAGGACGGCGTGCCGGACGCCGGACGCGCGGGCCGCCGCCAGCAGGGGCGCCGTGACCGCCTGCGCGTACAGGAAGAGCCCGGTCGCCCCGTCGAACAGGCCGGCGGGGTCGTCGGCCCGGAAGCGCGCCACCTCGGCCCGTTCGGGCAGGGCGGCGCGCTCCGGGTCGCGGGTCAGCGCGCGAACCGGCCGGCCCGCGGCGAGGAGTCGGTCCACCAGGGCACGGCCCACGTTGCCGGTCGCGCCGGTCACTGCGATCACGATGGTTGCCTCCCGGCTCGGCTGTTCACTCTCGGACCACCGAGCCTAGGGGGGTGCCCCGGGGCGCCGCATCGTCGTTGAGGACCAGCCGCGCCCTAGGTCGTCGGACCTACTTACCGCTGTGCCTCTTCCTCGCGGGCCCGCAGGGCACGGCCCAGGTCGTCCAGGCGGTCGGCCAGGGCGCGGCGCAGGGAGGGGATGAGGTCCTCGCGGTCCAGGCAGGCTTCGCCCAGGCGCACGTGCTCGGCGTCGACTGCGTGGGCGGGGAAGCACCAGCGGCCGGCGGCGGCGGCGATGGCGGGGCCGCGGCGGGCGGCGAGCGGAACCACGTCCTCGTAGAAACGCGGCACGTACTCCCGTACCAGATCGGCCTGTTCGGGCTGCCAGAAGCCGTGGGCCGTGGCCGTGAACAGGTAGTTGGACAGGTCGTCGCCGGTGAACATCGCCTCCCAGGCCGCGCGCTTGGCCTCCGGGTCGGGCAGGGCGGCGCGGCAGCGGGCGGCGCCCTCCTGGCCGGTGGCGCTGGGGTCGCGGGCCAGCTCGGCGGCGATGGCGGCCTCGTCGGTGGCGCCGAGCACGGCGAGCCGGGCGAGGATGCGCCAGCGCAGGTCGGGGTCGAGCTCGGGGCCGCCGGGCACGGTGCCGTCGGCGAGCCATGCGGCGATGGTGTCCGGGTGCGCGGCCACGCTGATCAGGTGGCGGACGGCGATCAGCCGCAGGCCGGGGTGGTCGCCGTCCTCGGTGCGGCGCAGCAGGTCGCGGCAGAGGGCGGTGAGCGTGCCGAGCGCGGCCGGGCGCTCCTCGGCGGGGAGGTACTGGTCGGCGATCTGCCCGGAGGCGAAGACCAGCACGCCCTGCACGATGGCGAGGTCGGTCTCGCGCGGCAGGTGGGCGCGGGCGGTCTCCAGGTAGGCGGCGGGCGCGAGTTCGCCGTCGCGCACCGCGTCCCGCAGGGAGTTCCACACGATCGCGCGGGTGAGCGGCTCGGGCAGCCCGGACAGGCCGCCGCGGACTGTCTCGAAGGACTCCGTGTCGAAGCGGACCTTGGCGTAGGTGAGGTCCCCGTCGTTCAGCAGGAGGAGGGCGGGGCGCTTGCCGATGGGGCGCGGGGCGTCCTGCGGGACGTCGAGTTCGGGGCGCTCGCGCAGGACCAGCCGGCCCTCGTCGGCGACGTCGTGGTCGTACAGCCCGGCGATGATGCGGTGCGGGCGGCTGCCCTCGCGGTCGACCGTCAGCGTGCAGGTGCCGTCGGCGGTCTCGATCACGGGCGTGAGGGTGTCGACGCCGGTGGTGCGCAGCCAGCTGTCGGCCCACGCGCGCACGTCGCGGTCGGTGACGGAGGCGAGGGAGTCGAGGAAGTCGGCGAGGGTCGCGTTGGCGAACTTGTGCCGGGCGAAGTGGGTGTTGATGCCCGCGAGGAAGTCCTTCTCACCCAGCCAGGCGGCCAGTTGGCGCAGCGCGGAGGCACCCTTGGCGTACGAGATGCCGTCGAAGTTCAGCATGGCGGAGGCCGCGTCCTCCACGCCCTCGGGGGCGACCGGGTGGGTGGTGGGGCGCTGGTCCGCCTCGTACCCCCACGCCTTGCGGGTGACGCCGAACTCGGTCCAGGGGTCGGTGAAGCGGGTGGCCTCCGCGGTGGTCTGGTAGCCCATGTACTCGGCGAAGGACTCGTTCAGCCAGATGTCGTCCCACCACTTGAGGGTGACCAGGTCACCGAACCACATGTGGGCCATCTCGTGCGCGATGACCATGGCGCGCAGCTGGCGCTCGGTGTCGGTGACGGCGGAGCGGTAGACGAACTCGTCGCGGAAGGTGACCAGGCCCGGGTTCTCCATGGCGCCCGCGTTGAACTCGGGCACGAACGCCTGGTCGTAGGAGTCGAAGGGGTACGGCTCCTCGAACT
This sequence comes from Streptomyces hygroscopicus subsp. hygroscopicus, assembly GCF_030269125.1. Taxonomy (GTDB): domain Bacteria; phylum Actinomycetota; class Actinomycetes; order Streptomycetales; family Streptomycetaceae; genus Streptomyces; species Streptomyces hygroscopicus_C. The sequence continues at coordinate 229,045 of NZ_BSSM01000002.1, forward strand.
TCTCGTGGTAACGGTCGTAGCACGCGCGCGTGACCTCGAAGATCTCCTCGGTGTCGACGTCGAGGTAGGGCGCGAGCGAGCGGCGGCAGTGGATGCCGAAGGGCAGCCCGCGGTGCTCGACGCGCACCGAGTGCCAGGGACCGGCGGCGACGGCGACCAGATAGGTGGAGATCGGCGGGGTGGGGGCGGCCCGCCAGACGCCGTCGGAGCCGCGCTCGGTGATGCCGTTGGCGAGCACGGTCCATTCCTCGGGCGCCTTGACCGAGACCTCGAAGACGGCCTTCAGGTCGGGCTGGTCGAAGGCGGGGAAGACGCGCTGGACGTCGTCCATGGCGAGCTGCGTGTAGAGGTAGGTCTCGCCGTCGGCCGGGTCGGTGAAGCGGTGCATGCCCTCGCCGGTGCGCGAGTAGCGCATGGACGCGTCGACGCGCAGTTCGTGCTCGCCCGCGGTGAGGTCCTTCAGCGACAGCCGGTCCTCGTGCAGCGACCGCGGGTCCAGGGGCTGTCCGTCGAGGGTGACGGAGCGCAGCTCGGCGGGCTTCACCTCGAGGAACGTGTCCCCGTCGGACCGCGCGGTGAACCGGATCACCGTACGGGAGTCGAAGGTCTCGTCCCCGGTGGTGAGGTCCAGTTCGACCGTGTAGCGGTGGACATCGAGGAGCTGAGCTCGGAGCTGCGCTTCATCGCGCGTGAGTACGGACATACACGCCATGCTGCCTGATGGGACTGACAGCGCACAGAGGAGGAGCGTTACACGACTATTATCCGAGCCGCCCTTTTCCTTCCCCTTGTTCGGAATTCAGTTCCCGTTGGTGTCCTCGGCGATGCGTTCGTGGTGCCTGATCACCTCGGCGATGATGAAGTTCAGGAACTTCTCGGCGAACGCGGGATCGAGCTTGGCGCTCTCGGCGAGCCGGCGCAGCCGCTCGATCTGGCGGGCCTCGCGGGCCGGGTCGGCGGGCGGCAGTTGGTGGACGGCCTTGAGCCGGCCGACCTGCTGGGTGGCCTTGAAGCGTTCGGCGAGCATGTGGACGACGGCCGCGTCGATGTTGTCGATGCTGTCGCGCAGCCGCTCCAGTTCCTGGCGGACCGCGGGGTCCACGTCACCCGTGCCGGTGTTGCTGGTGGTCATGGGTGCCCACCCTATGTGGTCGGCGGGGTGGACTCATGTGGTGTCCGAGGGGTGGATCGTCGGGGATTGCTCGGGATGGTCGACGTGGTCGGGACGGCCCGGGTGGAGGGCGTCGGCCGGACGGCCGGCGTCGGCCGGGTGATGGGCGTCCGATGATCGGCGTCGGGTGATCGGCGTCGGCCGGACGGTCCCGGCGGGGCGCCGGGGGCTCGACGGAATCGGCCGCCTGCGGAAGTCCCCGGACGGGGATCGGGGAGGGGCGCCGTCGCCGGCCGGTGGGGCCCCAGCGGTCGCTGTACGTTCCCGGGCCGGTGCCGCGGGAGGGTGCGAACGAGGTGCGGGTGCTGGAGACGGAGGGCGCGGGGGCGGTCTGGTGGCGCGGTTGTCGCCGGGATGAGGTGCGCGTGCGCGTGATCCGGGGGGCCGTGGCGGCGCTGCCGGTGGTGGGGGCGGGGCTGCGGACAGCGGCGGCGCGGGTCGCGGAGGGTGGCGGGGCATACCCTGGAGGGGCGGTCGTTGAGGCTCATCGGGGGCTTTGGGGGTGCCGGCGTGGCGAACGGCGGACCGGTGGAGCACGGGTTCCCGCACCTGGAGACGGTGCGGGCGGCGATCACCGCGCTGTACCGGCGGCTGTCGCCGACCACCGTGCGGACGTTCTCGGCCAGCGTGGCCCCGGCGGACGTCGCGTTCTGCGACACCGACGACCTGCATCTCGGGGCGCAGCGGGTGGCCCGTGAGATGGTGCGGCACTTCCGGTTGCCGGACGCGCGGCTGATCGTCGGCTTCCGGGAGATGACCCACGCGGCGAACATCGAACTGGCGGCGGGACCCGAGTACTTCGTGGAGCTGAACGACCGCTTCCGCACCCACCGCGAGGACATCGGCGCGGCGCTCGCGCACGAGGTGGCGCACGTGTACCTGCACCGGCTGGACCTCGCGCTCCCCACGACGGCGCAGAACGAGATCCTCACCGACACGGTGACGACGTACCTGGGCGCCGGGTGGCTGCTGCTGGACGCCTACCGGGAGGACCGGGTCTCCTCGCAGAAGCTGGGCTATCTCACCCCGGAGGAGTTCGGGTACGTCCTCGCCAAACGGGCCCTGCTCTTCCAGGAGGATCCCTCGATCTGGTTCACCAGTCCGCAGGCGTACACCGCCTACACCAAGGGGCTGGCCCGCGCCCGCCGCGACACCCAGCAGCCCCCGCTGACCGGCGCCGGCTGGACGGGCCGCCACCGCTACGCCCACGACCGCCGCCACGGCTCCTCCCTGCCGCCGGGCACCCCCTACGCCTTCGCCCCCGACCCCTCCGGCCGCCTCCACGTCACCTTCCCCTGCCCGACCTGCCACCAACGGATCCGGGTGCCGGTACGGGGGCGGGTCCGGGCGCGGTGCGGACTGTGCGGGGCGGTGCTGGAGTGCGACACGTGACGCCCCGGCCTTCGCCCACCCGCCGGTCCCTCGGCGGGCACCGGTACCGGCGGGGCGTCGGCCTGGCCCTGCTCGACCGTACGGTCGCCCACGTCCGCCGGCGCGCCCGGTCCGGGGTGCCCGTCGGCTCCTTCCAGGCGGCCGGTCCGGTCCTGCCCGTGTGGCCGAGCCCGGCGACGATCCGCTCGACGCCGCCTTCGTGGCGGTCGAGGGCGATGTCGGTGACGGCGTCGGTGACGGCGTCGATGTCCGTGGAGAAGAAGACCACCGGTACCCGGCCGTCGTCGTCCAGGTGCGCGGACAGCCCCAGCACCCGGTCGGCGAGCGCCTGGACGCTGCCGTCCTGGTGGTACGGCCGCATCGAGCCGGAGTGGTCGAGGACGAGGTGGACGGCGGCCCGCAGCCCGTCCAGTCGGTGTTCGCGCAGGCTGACCCCGGCCGAGCGGTAGGCGTCGACGAGCGCGGGCGCGGTCTCCTCGATCTTGCGCAGGCTGATCGCGGCCATGGCCCCCTGCGGCTGTCCGAGGGGCCGAGGCTACGCGATCACGCGCACCGGGCGTCGCGTCCGTCCCACCGGTTCGCTATTTTGTTCGCTGCCGCCCCACCGGCTCGTTCCGATCCCCTTTCGTTCATCCCTTTTCGAGGAGCCGGCCTGTGGCCGCCGAGTCCGTCGTGACCACCTGTTTCCGTCATCCGCAGGTGGAGTCGTACGTCCGCTGCACCCGCTGCGACCGCTTCATCTGCCCGTCCTGCATGCGGGAGGCGGCCGTCGGGCACCAGTGCGTGGAGTGCGTGAAGGAGGGCGCCCGTTCGATCCGGCAGGCGCGGACCGTGTTCGGGGGTCGGATCGCCGCGGTTCCGCTGGTGACCTACGTGCTGCTCGGGCTGAACGTGGTGGCCTATCTGGTGGAGCTGGCCCGGCCGTCGTTCGAGTACCGCTTCGCGATGCTGGGCACCACGCCCGCCGGCTATGTCCCGGAGGGGGTCGCGCACGGGGAGTGGTACCGGCTGCTGACCGGTGCGTTCCTCCATCTCACGCCCGGCGAGGGCACGTTCGGGATCACGCACATCCTGTTCAACATGGTGGCGCTGTGGAACATCGGCCGGGTCGTGGAGACCCAGCTTGGCCGGCTGCGCTACCTCGCCCTGTACCTGCTGTCGGCCCTCGGGGGCTCCGTGCTGGAGCTGCTGCTGGTCCCGGAGTCGTACACCGTCGGCGCCTCCGGCGCGATCTTCGGCCTCGGCGCCGCCTACTGGGTCATGGGCCGCCGCCTCGGCCACGACATGCGCGAGGTCAACCGGTACATGGCGGGACTGCTGCTGTGGCTGGTGATCTCCGCGGGGCTGACCTCCTGGCAGGGCCACCTCGGCGGGCTGCTCGCGGGCGCCGTCGTGACGCTGGCGTACGCCTACGCGCCCCGCGACGAGCGGCGTGCCCTGGTGCAGGCGGGTGTGTGCGTGGCCCTGCTGGCCCTGCTGATCGCCCTCACGTGGATGAAGGCGACCTCGCTGACCGCCTGAGCCGGCCGGGCCGCGCGCCCGGCGGGGCCCGGCGCGCGGAAGAAAGCGGAAGAAAGCGGAAGAAAGTCGACGGCGCCTGCCCGGTCGTCCGGTCGGGGACAGGTGGGCAGGCGCCGTCGGTGTTCCTGCACGCCTTTGTGCGGGACTCTCGTGGGTGCCGTCAGACCGCGAGCGCGCGGTCGGTCGGGCGGATCGGGGCCGGCAGGTCGCTGGCCCCGGTCAGGTAGCGGTCGACGCCGCGGGCGGCCGAGCGGCCCTCCGCGATCGCCCAGACGATCAGGGACTGGCCGCGGCCGGCGTCACCGGCGACGAACACCCCCGGCACGTTGGTCTGGAAGTCGGCGTCGCGGGCGATGTTACCCCGCTCGTCCAGGTCCAGACCGAACTGCTCCACCAGGCCGTTCTCCCGGTCGGTGCCGGTGAAGCCCATCGCCAGGGTGACCAGCTGCGCCGGGATGCGGCGCTCGGTACCCGGCTTCTGGGTCAGCTTGCCGTCCACGAACTCCACCTCGGCCAGGTGCAGCCACTGCACGTTGCCGTCCTCGTCGCCCTCGAAGCGGGTGGTGGAGGCGGAGTAGATCCGCTCGCCGCCCTCCTCGTGGGCCGAGGTGACCTTGTAGAGGATGGGGAAGGTCGGCCAGGGCTGGCCGGTCGGGTTCCGCTCCGCGTTCGGGCGGGGCATGATCTCCAGCTGGGTGACCGAGGCCGCGCCCTGCCGGTGGGCGGTGCCCACGCAGTCGGCGCCGGTGTCACCGCCGCCGATCACGACGACGTGCTTGCCCTCCGCCGAGACGGGCGAGACCACGTAGTCGCCCTCCTGGACCTTGTTGGCCAGGGGCAGGTACTCCATCGCCTGGTAGATGCCCTTCAGCTCCCGCCCGGGGACGGGGAGGTCACGGGCGGTGGTGGAGCCCGCGGCGATCACGACCGCGTCGTAGCGCTTCTTCAGGTCGCGCGCGTTCAGGTCGCGGCCGACCTCGACGCCGGTGCGGAAGCGGGTGCCCTCCGCGCGCATCTGCTCGATACGGCGGTTGATGTGCCGCTTCTCCATCTTGAACTCGGGGATGCCGTAACGGAGGAGGCCCCCGATGCGGTCCGCGCGCTCGTAGACGGCGACCGTGTGGCCGGCGCGGGTCAGCTGCTGGGCGGCGGCGAGGCCGGAGGGGCCCGAGCCGATGACCGCGACCGTCTTGCCGGACAGGCGCTCGGGGATGCGCGGGGCGACGTGCCCGCTGTCCCACGCCTTGTCGATGATGGAGACCTCGACGTTCTTGATGGTGACCGGCTGCTGGTTGATGCCGAGCACGCACGCCGACTCGCAGGGCGCCGGGCACAGCCGCCCGGTGAACTCCGGGAAGTTGTTGGTGGCGTGCAGCCGCTCGTAGGCGGCGGCCCAGTCGTCCCGGTAGGCGTAGTCGTTCCACTCGGGGATCAGGTTCCCGAGCGGGCAGCCGTTGTGGCAGAACGGGATGCCGCAGTCCATGCACCGGCTGGCCTGCTTGCCGATGATCGGCAGCAGGGAGCCGGGGACGTAGACCTCGTTCCAGTCCTTGACACGCTCACCGACGGGACGGGTCCTGGCGACCTCGCGGCCGTGGTTGAGGAAGCCCTTCGGATCAGCCATTGGTCGCCGCCTCCATCATCTTCTCGGTGATCTCGGTCTCGGAGAGACCGGCTCGCTCGGCGGCGTCCTTGGCGGCGAGCACTGCCTGGTACGTGCTGGGGATGATCTTGCTGAACCGGGCCGCGGCCGCGTCCCAGTCGGCGAGCAGCTTCTCGGCGACGGTCGAGCCGGTCTCCTCGGCGTGCCGGCGCACCACGTCGTGCAGCCACGCCTTGTCCGACTCGGCCAGCTCCTGGACCGCGTCCGCGTTGCCCGCGTTGACGTCGTCGCGGTCGAGGTCGATGACGTAGGCGACGCCGCCGGACATACCCGCCGCGAAGTTGCGGCCGGTCGGGCCGAGGACGACCGCGTGACCACCGGTCATGTACTCGCAGCCGTGGTCGCCCACGCCCTCGGAGACGACCAGCGCGCCGGAGTTGCGCACGCAGAACCGCTCACCGGTACGACCGCGCAGGAACAGCTCGCCGCCGGTGGCGCCGTAGCCGATGGTGTTGCCCGCGATCGTCGAGTACTCGGCGAGGTGGTCGGCGGCGCGGTCCGGGCGGACGATGACGCGGCCGCCCGAAAGGCCCTTGCCCACGTAGTCGTTGGCGTCGCCCTCCAGGCGCAGCGTGACGCCGCGCGGCAGGAAGGCGCCGAAGGACTGGCCCGCGGAACCGGTGAAGGTGATGTCGATGGTGTCCTCGGGCAGGCCCGCGCCACCGAACTTCTTGGTCACCTCGTGGCCGAGCATGGTGCCGACCGTGCGGTTGATGTTGCGGATGGCGACCTGGGCGCGCACCGGCTGGGCCTCGGTCGCGTCGTTCGCGGCCAGGGCGTCGGCGGCGAGCTTGATCAGCTCGTTGTCCAGGGCCTTCTGCAGTCCGTGGTCCTGGGCGACCACCTGGTGGCGGACGGCGCCCTCGGGCAGGTCCGGCACGTGGAACAGCGGCTCCAGGTTCAGGCCCTGCGCCTTCCAGTGGTCGACGGCGCGCCGCACGTCCAGCACCTCGGCGTGGCCGACGGCCTCCTCGATGGAGCGGAAGCCCAGCTCGGCCAGCAGTTCGCGGACCTCCTCGGCGATGAACCGGAAGAAGTTCACGATGTGCTCGGCCTTGCCGGCGAAGCGCTCGCGCAGCACCGGGTTCTGGGTGGCGATGCCGACCGGGCAGGTGTCCAGGTGGCACACGCGCATCATGACGCAGCCGGAGACGACGAGCGGGGCGGTCGCGAAACCGAACTCCTCGGCGCCGAGCAGCGCGGCGATGACCACGTCGCGGCCGGTCTTGAGCTGACCGTCGGTCTGCACGACGATCCGGTCGCGCAGGCCGTTGAGCAGCAGCGTCTGCTGGGTCTCGGCCAGGCCGAGCTCCCAGGGGCCGCCCGCGTGCTTCAGCGAGGTCAGCGGGGAGGCACCGGTGCCGCCGTCGTGACCGGAGATCAGCACGACGTCCGCGTGCGCCTTGGACACACCGGCCGCGACCGTGCCGACGCCGACCTCGGAGACCAGCTTGACGTGGATCCGCGCCCGGGGGTTGGCGTTCTTGAGGTCGTGGATCAGCTGGGCCAGGTCCTCGATGGAGTAGATGTCGTGGTGCGGCGGCGGGGAGATGAGCCCCACGCCCGGCGTCGAGTGACGCGTCTTGGCGACCCACGGGTAGACCTTGTGGCCGGGCAGCTGGCCGCCCTCGCCGGGCTTGGCGCCCTGGGCCATCTTGATCTGGATGTCGTCCGCGTTGACCAGGTACTCGGAGGTGACGCCGAAGCGGCCGGAGGCGACCTGCTTGATCGCGCTGCGCCGCGCCGGGTCGTACAGGCGCTCCGGGTCCTCGCCGCCCTCACCGGTGTTGGACTTGCCGCCCAGCTGGTTCATGGCGATGGCGAGGGTCTCGTGCGCCTCCTTGGAGATGGAGCCGTACGACATGGCACCGGTCGAGAACCGCTTGACGATCTCGCTGACCGGCTCGACCTCCTCCACCGGGATCGGCGCCCGGTCGGAGGTGAAGCCGAACAGACCGCGGAGCGTCATCAGGCGCTCGGACTGCTCGTTCACGCGCGAGGTGTACTTCTTGAAGATGTCGAAGCGGCCGGTGCGCGTGGAGTGCTGGAGGCGGAAGACCGTCTCCGGGTCGAACAGGTGCGGCTCGCCCTCGCGGCGCCACTGGTACTCGCCGCCGATGTCGAGGGTGCGGTGCGCCGGGGCGATGCCGGAGGCCGGGTAGGCCTTGGCGTGGCGGGCGGCGACCTCGCCGGCGATGACGTCGATGCCGACGCCGCCGATCTTGGTGGCGGTGCCGTTGAAGTACTTCTCCACGAAGGCCTCGTCCAGGCCGACGGCCTCGAAGACCTGGGCGCCGCGGTAGGAGGCGACGGTGGAGATGCCCATCTTGGACATGACCTTCAGGACGCCCTTGCCGAGGGCGTAGATCAGGTTCTTGATGGCCTTCTCGGGCTCGACGCCCTGGAGGAAGGTGCCCGCGCGCAGCAGGTCCTCCACCGACTCCATCGCCAGGTACGGGTTGACGGCGGCGGCGCCGAAGCCGATCAGCAGGGCGACGTGGTGGACCTCGCGGACGTCGCCGGCCTCGACCAGCAGGCCCACGTGGGTGCGCTGCTTGGTGCGGATGAGGTGATGGTGGACGGCCGCGGTGAGCAGCAGCGAGGGGATCGGCGCGTGCTCGGCGTCGGAGTGCCGGTCCGAGAGGACGATCAGCCGGGCGCCGTTCTCGATGGCCGCGTCGGCCTCGGCGCAGATCTCCTCGATGCGGGCGGCCAGCGCCTCGCCGCCGCCGCTCACCCGGAACAGGCCGGAGAGGGTCGCGGCCTTGAAGCCGGGCATGTCGCCGTCGGCGTTGATGTGGATGAGCTTGGCCAGCTCGTCGTTGTCGATCACCGGGAAGGGCAGCGTGACGGACCGGCAGGAGGCGGCGGTCGGGTCGAGCAGGTTGCCCTGGGGGCCGAGCGCGCTGCGCAGGGAGGTGACCAGCTCCTCGCGGATGGCGTCCAGCGGCGGGTTGGTGACCTGGGCGAACAGCTGGGTGAAGTAGTCGAAGAGCAGCCGGGGGCGCTCGGACAGGGCCGCGATCGGCGAGTCCGTGCCCATGGAGCCGATCGGCTCGGCGCCGGTGCGGGCCATCGGGGCGAGGATGACGCGCAGCTCCTCCTCGGTGTACCCGAAGGTCTGCTGGCGGCGGGTGACCGAGGCGTGGGTGTGCACGATGTGCTCGCGCTCGGGCAGGTCGCCCAGCTCGATCTCGCCGGCCTCCAGCCACTCGGCGTACGGCTGCGCGCCGGCGAGGGCGGCCTTGATCTCGTCGTCCTCGATGATGCGGTGCTCGGCGGTGTCCACGAGGAACATCCGGCCGGGCTGGAGGCGGCCCTTGCGGACGACGCGGGCGGGGTCGATGTCGAGGACGCCGACCTCGGAGCCGAGGACGACGAGGCCCTCGTCGGTGACCCAGTAGCGGCCGGGGCGCAGGCCGTTGCGGTCGAGCACGGCGCCGACCTGGGTGCCGTCGGTGAAGGTGACGCAGGCGGGGCCGTCCCAGGGCTCCATCATCGTGGAGTGGTAGCCGTAGAAGGCGCGCCGGGCCGGGTCCATGGAGGCGTGGTTCTCCCATGCCTCCGGGATCATCATCAGCACGGCGTGCGGCAGCGAACGGCCGCCGAGGTGCAGCAGCTCCAGGACCTCGTCGAAGGAGGCGGAGTCGGAGGCGTCGGGGGTGCAGACCGGGAAGATGCGGTCCAGCTTCTCCGCGGGGCCGAACAGGTCGGAGGCCAGCCGGGACTCGCGGGCGCGCATCCAGTTGCGGTTGCCCTGGACGGTGTTGATCTCACCGTTGTGGGCGACGAAACGGTAGGGGTGCGCGAGCGGCCACGACGGGAAGGTGTTCGTGGAGAACCGGGAGTGCACGAGCGCGATCGCGGAGGCGAAGCGGCGGTCGGACAGGTCCGGGAAGAAGGGCTCCAGCTGGCCGGTGGTCAGCATGCCCTTGTAGACGATGGTGCGCGCGGACAGCGACGGGAAGTAGACGCCCGCCTCGCGCTCGGCGCGCTTGCGCAGCACGAACGCCTTGCGGTCGAGGGCGATGCCCTCGCTGGCTCCGTCGGTCACGAAGACCTGCCGGAAGACCGGCATGGTGGAGCGGGCGGTGGCGCCCAGCAGCTCGGGGGCGACCGGCACCTCGCGCCAGCCGAGGACGGTCAGGCCCTCCTCGTCGGCGATCGTCTCGATCGCCGAGACGGCGTCCTCGGTGCCCTCCTCCGGCAGGAAGGCGATGCCCACGGCGTACGAGCCGGCTGCGGGCAGTTCGAATCCGGCCACCTCGCGGAGGAAGGCGTCCGGGACCTGCGACAGCAGGCCCGCGCCGTCGCCCGAGTCCGGCTCGGAGCCGGTGGCGCCGCGGTGCTCCAGATTGCGCAGCACGGTGAGGGCCTGCTCGACCAGGGCGTGGGAGGCCTCGCCGGTGAGGTTGGCGACGAAACCGACGCCGCAGGCGTCGTGTTCGTTGCGGGGGTCGTACATACCCTGCGCAGCAGGGCGAGCATCCATGAACGACCAGTTCTGGCCGTTCTCGGAATGCTGGGACGGCTGGCGCGGCGTACGCATCGGCTCTCCCGTCGTCGTCATGTGGCATGTGGCGTGTGCCGAGGGACGACGTTGGCCCTCTGCGAAGAATGGCTAAATTTCGTGCAGGTTACATGATGACCCGGTTCTCGGGAAGCGGATAGTCCGTTTCATCATGCGGACACCACGGGGTCCGTGGCGGGGTGCCGGGGTACCGCGCGAAGCGGCCGGTGCCGCACGGAGCGGCGGCCGGGAGCGCCGCGCGCGGCGGCCGGCCGCCGCGGTGGCGGCGAACGCGTGGGGTGGCCGCTGCGACACCATCGGTCGGATCGGTGTCCATCGGTCCAGGGGAACAGGGGGGTCGTCGTCGGCCCACCCCGCGGGGGGTGCGGCAGGCGTCATTGCCCACAGCGCTTACGGCTCATGCCCCGCGGTCACGCATCCGAAACCAACGGGTAACGGCTACTTATTCGCCCTCGCGTATAAGTACCGGCCGCGTCATCCTACGGCCGTTCCGAACAAGGCGCCCAGGGCGTACGTCACACCGGCGGCGGCACCGCCCAGCGCGAGCTGTCGCAGGCCGCTGAACCACCAGGTGCGGGCCGTCACCTTGGCGACGACGGCGCCACAGCCGAAGAGGCCGATCAGCGCGAGCAGCAGGGCCGGCCACAGGACGGTCGCGCCGAGCAGGTACGGCAGCACGGGCAGCAGCGCGCCGAGGGCGAAGGCGCCGAAGGAGGAGACGGCCGCGACCAGCGGGGACGGCAGTTCGCCGGGATCGATGCCCAGCTCCTCGCGGGCGTGTATCTCCAGGGCCTGCTCGGGGTCCTTGGACAGCTGCCGGGCGACCTCGCGGGCCAGTTCGGGACTCACGCCCCGGGCCACGTAGAGTGCCGCGAGCTCGTCCTCCTCGTCCTGCGGGTGCTTGCGCAGTTCACGGCGCTCGACGTCCAGCTCCGCCTCGACCAGGTCCCGCTGGGAGGCCACGGAGGTGTACTCGCCGGCCGCCATGGAGAAGGCGCCGGCGGCGAGCCCCGCGAGTCCGGTGATGACGATGGTCTGGGGGCTGACGGAGCCGCCGGCCACGCCGGTCATCAGGGCGAGGTTGGAGACCAGGCCGTCCATCGCGCCGAAGACGGCGGGACGCAGCCAGCCGCCGTTGACATCGCGGTGCGTGTGGTTGTCGCGGTGCGCTTCGTGCAGCGCGGCCTCGGTATCGATGAGGGCCATGAACTTCCCCGATTAAGCTTAGCCAAAGCTAACTTTGGACGAGATCTACTTTTCGACACCACAGAACGTACGCCCTCCCAGTCCTCGCCGCCAGCAAGGGAAGGCTGGGCTAACCTGCGGTTTTACCGATTTCGCGGTCGCCCGCACCACTCACCCGCTCGGGTTGCCGAGCGGGTGACAGGGGCGCTTCCGAGGCAGGTACGGCGACCCGTCGTGGGACACATCCGCAAAGGGTCCGCGGGCCCAGGTGGGCCCCGCCGAAGGAGGCCGCCCATGGCATCGACCGCCTGCACTCCCCCGCTCCCGGCGGCCGGGGGACCGCTCCAGGGGCCCGAGGGCCTCGCCGGTCCGCACGCACGGGCCCGGGGCGCCCTGCTCGGCCTGGCCGTCGGCGACGCGCTGGGCGCCCCCGCGGAGAACCTGAAGCCCTCCGAGATCCGGGCCCGCTGGGGCCGCATCACGGGCTACGTCACGGACCGGCCGCAGGGCACGGACGACACCGAGTACGCGCTCTTCTCCGGCCTGCTGCTCGCCCGGCACGGCTCGGCGCTCACCCCGGCGCACGCGGAGGCCGCCTGGCACGAGTGGATCGCCGACCGGGCCGAGGGCACGTTCCGCGGCGCGGGCTTCAGCGAGCGCGGCACGCTGGAGAACCTGCGCCGGGGCCTGGCCGCGCCGATCTCGGCCCAGCACCGGCACGCCTGGAGCGACGGCCTCGCGATGCGCGCGGCCCCCTTCGGCGTCTTCGCCGCCGGACGCCCTGGGGAGGCGGCCCGCCTGGTCGCGATCGACGGCTCCGTCAGCCACGAGGGCGAGGGCATCTACGGCGGCCAGGCGGTCGCGGCGGGCGTGGCCGCGGCGATGGCGGGCGCCCCGGTCCCGGTGGTGATCGCCGCCGCCCTCGCGGTGATCCCCGACGACTCCTGGACCGCCCGCTCCCTGCGCCGTGCCGTGGCCGTCGCCCACCGCGGCGAACGCGCCGTCCGCTCGGCCGTCGTCATCGGCGGCTACCCCTGGACCGACCTCGCCCCGGAGGCCGTCGCCCTCGCCTTCGGCGCGTACGCGACCGCCGACGGCGACTTCCGGGAAGCGGTCCTCACGGCCGTCAACATGGGCCGCGACGCCGACACGACGGCTGCGGTCGCGGGCGCGCTCTCGGGAGCGACCCAGGGTGCCCAGGCGATCCCTGCCGACTGGGCGAACGCCATCGGCCCGGCGCGGGGGAGGTGCCTGCCGTCGATGGCCGGGCGGCACGTGCTGGAGGTGGCGGAGCTGCTGGTGGCGGGGGCCGGTGCCGAACGCCGGGCGCGGGACGGGCGGGGGACGGAGCGCGCGCGGGAGGCAGCGCGCGAGCGGGAGGCGGAGGTGCTCCTGCCGTCCTCGCCGCGCGGGCCGGCCGCGCCGGAGGCCACCGGACCCGCGGCGGCCTTCCCGCCCCTCCGTCCGACCGGGTCCCCCGCGCTCGCCTCCGTACCCGCCTCCGCACCGCTCCGGCCGACCGAGCCCCCCGCCCTCGCCTCCACACCCCTCCCGCCGACCGAGCCCCCCGCCCTCGCCTCCGCACTTCTCCCCCCGGCCAAGTCCTCCGCACCCCCGACCGCACCCCTCCCGCCGACCGCCCCCTCCCCGTCACCCGCCCCCGCCTCGCGGTCCGCCGAGCCGCCCCCGTGCCTCCAGCCGTCCCCCCAGCCGGTGCAAGCGCCCCCGCCCTCCGTCCCACCCCTCGAACCGGTGGAGTCGGGTGGCGGGCGGACGACGGAGCGGGCGGACGACGGGCGAAGTCCCCTGGTCGGGGCGGACAGCGAGGCGCGGGCGTGAGGGCGGGCCGCGTGGAGGGGATGCTGCTCGGACTCGCCGCGGGGGACGCCGCCGGCTGGCCGGCCGCCCGGCACCGGGCCGCCCGCATGCCCGAGTGGACCCGCCGCCTCACCCGCGAGCTGGACACCTTCGCGGAACAGAACGCGACCACCACCCTCCCCGTGCCGATCGCCCTCAACCAACCCCCCGAGCCCCTGCGCCTGGGCCCCTCCGACGACGCCGAATGGGCGGCCTTCGCCGCGGAGGCGGTGCTGCGCGCCGGCACCGACGACGCCCTCGGCGACCTCAGCCGCGACCGCCGTACCCGCGCCGCCATCGACCTCACCTGGACCGCCGTCGCCTGCGAGGTCGCCGCCGCCGCGGACCGGGCGCCGGAGATCGAGTCGGCCGTACTGCCGCTGCGCGCCCGCATCTCCGTGCGGGCCGGTCTCGGCAACCTCGCCACCGGCCTGCGCCCACCCGCCACCGGCCACGACAACCCGCACTACTTCGACGACGCCGCCTGCGTCCGCGCCTGCGCCCTCGCCGTGGCCCACCCCGGGGACCCCGAACGCGCCGCAGACCTCGCCGAGTTCGACGCCCGCTACACCCAGGACGGCGACGGCGTGCACGGCGCACGGGCCATGGCGGCGGCCGTCTCGCTCGCCCTGACCGGCGCGGACACCGGCACCTGTGTCACCGCCGCCCTGGCCCAGCTCCCGGCCGACACGGAGATCGGCCGCAACGCCCGGCACGCGCTCGCCCTCGCCGAGGGCGGCGCCTGTGCCTTCGCCCTCGTCCCCCTCCTCGAACACCAGATCGTGGACCACGTCTACAGCTACGGCATCGCCGCCGCCGAGACCGTCCCCGTCGCCCTCGCGCTGACCACCGCCACCGGCGGGCGCCTCGCCGAGGCCGTACCCGCCGCCGCGTGTCTGTCCCGGGTCGCCGACTCCGCCCCCGCCCTCGCGGGCGCCCTCACCGGCGCGCTCGGCGGCGCCTCGGCGGTCCCGGAGCCCTGGCGGGAGGCCTGCCGCATCCTGCCCGGCTGCGCCCTGCCCCGCCTGACCGGAACCGACCTGGTGGAACTCGCCGGACTCCTGGAAGCCGCGCAACCGGCCCGCCCAGGAGGATGATTCGGGCATGACGCCCAAGCAACCCAAAGGCACCGGACAGCCCGATCTGGACGAACGGATCACCGGCGCCCTCGTCGGCGCGGCCGTCGGCGACGCCCTCGGCGGACCGGTCGAGGGGTACTCCCCCGACCAGATCGCCGAGCGCCACGGCGGCCCCGTGCACGGCTTCGTCGGCCCCTGGCACGGCGACGCCTGGCGTACCGCCCGTCCCCTCGCGCCGTACCACAAGGGCGACGGACACGTCACCGACGACACCTTGATGACGCACGCGCTGATCCGGGTCTACGACCGCGTCCGCGACCACCTCGACGCCTACGCGCTCGCCGAGCACCTGGTCCCGGACCTGATGACCAACCCCCGCTGGATCCCCGAGCTGGAGGCGGAGACGCTGCCGCTGCACCGCCTCTTCCTCGCCGAGAAGTGGCTGGTGGCCCGGCTCGCCTACGGGCACGCCGATCCCCGGGAGGCGGGCGTCGGCAACATCGTCAACTGCGGCGCCGCGATGTACATGGCCCCCGTCGGCCTGGTCAACGCCGCCCATCCGCGGGCCGCTTACGCCGAGGCGCTGGACATCGCCGGCGCCCACCAGTCCTCGTACGGCCGGGAGGCGGCCGGTGTCCTCGCCGCGGCCGTCGCCGCTGCCACCGCGCCGGACGCGACCCCGGACTCGGTGGTGACCGCGTGCCTGGCGCTGGCCAAGGACGGCACCCGGGAGGCGATCGAGAAGGTCTGCGAAGTGGCGTACGAGCACGACGACTTCGAGTCGGCGCTCGGTCCGCTGCGGACCGCGGTCGCGCCGTACGACACCGTCGGCCCGGATTACCGCGCCCCCTCGCTGGGCGCCCGCCGTCCCTCGCGGCTGCACTCCGTCGAGGAACTGCCCGTCGCGCTCGGGATGCTGGTGGTGTCCGGCGGCGACTACCGGCACGCGGTGCTCGGTTCGGTCAACTACGGCCGCGACTGCGACTCGATCGCCACCATGGCCGGTGCCCTCGCGGGCGCGCTCGGCTCGCCGGTGCCCGAGGAGTGGGCGAAGACGGTCGCGGAGGCCAGCCGCCTGGACCTGTGGCAGCCGGCCCGCACCCTCGCCCAGGTCGCCCGGGAGGTCTTCGCCCTCGACCGCGGCCGGCGCCGCGCCCATGAGGGTGCCTTCGCCGCCCTGGGAGGTGCGCCGTGCTCCGACTGACCTGGGTCCAGCCCGAGGACCTGCTCGGCCACGAACTGCGCCAGGCCCGCCTCGACGGCCGTGAGCCGTCCCGGATCGAGGAGCGCTGGCGCGCGGCGGGCGGTCCGGACGCCCCCGAGCGCGCGGGCGCCTCCCCGCATCGCGTCTCGCGCTACCTGCGGCTGCTCGCCGAGGACCTGCTCGACGAACTCGCCGACCTGCCCAGCCGGTTGGCCGACGACGAACCGACCGAACTGGCCGCGATCAAGGCCGCCTGTCCCGACTGGCCCACCCCGCGGCCGTCCGGAACGCCGGGGCCGCCCGCCTTCGAGGCGTCCTGGCTGGGCCGGGCCATCGGCTGCCTGCTGGGCAAACCGGTCGAGAAGCTGCCCCTGGACGCCGTCCGCGCCCTCGGCCGCGCGAGCGGGAACTGGCCGCTCACCGGCTACTTCACCGCCCGGGGCGTCCCCGCGGAACTGCTCGCCGCGCACCCCTGGAACCGCCGCTCGGCCGCCACCTCGCTCGCCGAGAACATCGACGGCATGCCCGAGGACGACGATCTCGACTACCCGCTGCTCAACCTGCTGCTGCTCCAGCGGCACGGGAAGGGCTTCACCACGACGGACGTCGCCCGGCTGTGGCTGGAGGAGCTGCCGCCCGGCCGCACGTTCACCGCCGAACGCCTCGCCTACCGCAACCTCCTCACCGGTGTGGAACCCCCGCACACCGCACGCCACCGCAACCCGTTCCGCGAGTGGATCGGCGCCCTGATCCGTGCCGACGTGCACGGCTGGACCAACCCGGGCGACCCGGCCGCGGCGGCCGAACAGGCATACCGGGACGCGGTGTTGACCCATACGGCCAACGGCGTCTACGCGGCCATGTTCACCGCCGCCACCCTCGCCGCGGCCGCCACCGGCGACCACGACGTCCACACCTGCCTGCGCGCGGGCCGGTCGGTCGTCCCGCACCGCTCCCGGCTGGCCCAGGCCCTCGACCACGCCGTTCGGCTGGCATCGGCGCACGAGGACTTCGACACCGTGGTGGACGAACTGCACGCCGTCTACGCCCACACCCACCACTGGGTGCACGCCCTCCCCAACACCGCCCTGCTGGCCGCCGCGCTCACCCACGCGGACGGCGACTTCACCGGCTCGATCCGGCGGGCGGTGGCGGGCGGTCTGGACACCGACTCGGTCGGCGCGACCGCGGGCAGCGTCGCCGGGCTGCTCGCGGGCTCCCCCGCCGCGCTTCCCGAGCACTGGCGGGCCCCGCTGAAGAACCGGCTCGCCACCACCGTCGCCGACCTCGACGGCACCGGCTTCGACACCCTCGCCCACCTCACCCACCTGGAGGCGAACCGCACATGACCCACATCGCCGTCCTCGGCAGCACGAACATGGACCTCGTCGCCTTCGTCGCCAAGGCCCCGCAGCGCGGCGAGACGGTGACCGGCCGGGAGTTCCGCACCGTCCCGGGTGGCAAGGGCGCCAACCAGGCGATCGCCGCCGCGCGGGCCGGCGCCACCGTCTCGATGATCGGCGCGGTGGGCAACGACGCGTTCGGGACGCGGCTGCGGGAGACCCTCGAACACTCCGGCGTGGACACCGACTTCCTGCGCACGGTCGAGGGCCCCTCCGGCACCGCGCACATCGTGGTGGACGACGAGGGCGGCAACTCCATCGTCGTCGTCCCGGGCGCCAACGGCACCGTCGACCATCTCTCGCCCGGCGACGAGGGGCTGATCGCCTCCGCCGACACCCTGCTGCTCCAGCTGGAGATCCCGCCGGCCGCGGTGGTCGCGGGCGCCGAGGCCGCCCGCCGGCACGGTGTCCGTACGGTCCTCACCCCCTCCCCCATCCAGCCGCTGCCGCCCGGACTCCTCGCCGCGACCGATCTGCTGGTGCCCAACCAGTACGAGGCGATCACCCTCACCGGCCGCACGGACCCGCGCGAGGCCGCCGCCGCGCTGCTGGAACTGGTACCGCGCGCGGTGGTCACGCTGGGCGCGACCGGCTGTCTGTACGTGGCCCGGGACGCCGCCGAGCCGCTGGTGGTGCCCGCGCCCCGGGTCGAGGCGGTGGACACCACGGGTGCGGGCGACACCTTCACCGGGGCGCTCGCGGTGGCCCTCGCCGAGGAGAAACCCGTACGGGAGGCCCTGTCCTGGGCCGCCGCAGCGGCCTCCCTCTCGGTCGAGCGGGCCGGGGCGTCGGCGTCGATGCCGTACCGCCCGGAGATCGACGCGCGGTTCACCTCGTGAGCGGGGGTACGGCGGCGCTGGACGGGCTGCGGGTGCTGGACCTGGCGACGCTCTTCGCCGGGCCCATGGCCGCGACGCTGCTCGGCGACTTCGGCGCCGAGGTGATCAAGGTGGAACACCCGGGGCGCCCCGATCCGTCCCGCGGGCACGGTCCGGCGAAGGACGGGGTCGGCCTGTGGTGGAAGGTGCTCGGCCGCAACAAGCGCACCATCACCCTGGACCTGTCCCGGCCGGGCGGCCGCGCCACCCTGCTGCGTCTCGCGGCCACCGCCGATGTCGTGATCGAGAACTTCCGGCCCGGCACGCTGGAGAGGTGGGACCTGGGCTGGGCGGAGCTGTCCGCGGCCAACCCGCGGCTGGTGCTCGCCCGGGTCACCGCGTTCGGACAGTTCGGGCCGTACGCGCACCGGCCCGGCTTCGGGACGCTCGCGGAGGCGATGAGCGGGTTCGCCGCGCTCACCGGGGAGCCGGAGGCGCCGCCGGTCCTGCCGCCGTTCGGGCTCGCCGACTCGGTCGCGGGCCTCGCCACGGCGTACGCCGTGCTCACGGCGCTGGCCGCGCGGGAGCGCACCGGCGCCGGCCAGGTCGTGGACATGGCGATCATCGAGCCGATCCTGTCCGTGCTGGGCCCGCACCCCACCTGGTACGACCAGCTCGGCTACGTCCAGGAACGCACCGGCAACCGGTCCGCGAACAACGCCCCGCGCAACACGTACCGCACCGCCGACGGCACCTGGGTGGCCGTCTCCACGTCCGCGCAGTCGGTGGCCGAGCGGGTGATGCGGCTGGTGGGGCGGCCGGAGCTGATCGAGGAGCCGTGGTTCGCCACGGGCGCGGAGCGGGCCGCGCACGCGGAGGTGCTGGACGAGGCGGTCGGCTCCTGGATCGCCGCCCGCACCCGTACGGAGGTGCTGGCGGCCTTCGAGAAGGCGGAGGCGGCGGTGGCGCCGGTGCAGGACGTGCGGGACGTGTTCGAGGACCCCCAGTACCAGGCACTCGACACGGTGACGACCGTGCCGGACCCCGAGCTGGGTCCCTTGCGGCTCCAGAACGTCCTCTTCCGCCTGTCCGCCACTCCCGGCGCGATCCGCTGGGCCGGGCGGCCGCACGGCGCGGACACCGACGCGGTCCTCGCCGAGCTGGGCCTCGCCCCGGCCGACATCGCCGCCCTGCGCGCGGAGGGCGCCCTGTGACCCCGCTGACGTGGCTGTACGTCCCCGGGGACCGGCCGCATGTGATCGCCAAGGCGCTGGTGGCGGGCGCGGACGTGGTGGTGATCGACCTGGAGGACGCGGTGGCGCCGGACCGCAAGGAGTACGCGCGCGCGGTCACGGCGGACCTCCTCGCGGAGCCGCGGCCGGTGCCGGTGCATGTGCGGGTGAACGCCCTGGGCACGCCGTGGGCGGCGGCGGACCTGGCGGCGCTGCGGGGGCTGCGGGGGCTGTCGGGCCTGCGGCTGCCGAAGGTGACGGGGCCCTCGGAGGTGCGCCACGTCGCGGCCGCCGTCCCCTTCCCGCTCTACGCGCTGCTGGAGACGGCGCTGGCCGTCGAGCACGCGTACGCCATCGCCGGCGCGCATCCGTCCCTGCGGGGCATCTCCCTGGGCGAGGCGGATCTCCGGGCGGACCTCGGGGTCCGGGCCGACTCGGGGCTCGACTGGCCGCGCTCCCGGGTGATCGTCGCGGCCCGCGCGGCCGGGCTGCCGCCGCCTCCGCAGACGGTCCACCCCGACATCCGCGACCTCGACGGCCTGGCCGCCTCCTGCGCCCACGGCCGGGCCCTCGGCTTCCTCGGCCGCGCCGCGATCCACCCGCGCCAGCTCCCGGTCATCGAGCGCGCCTACCTCCCCACCCCCGCGGAGCTGGAGCACGCCGAGACCGTCATCAAGGCGGCCACCACCGACCCCGGCGCCCAGGCGCTCCCCGACGGCCGCTTCATCGACGCGGCGGTGGTGGCCATGGCCCGCCGGACGCTCTCGCTGGCCCGGCGCGGATGAGGGCTCCGGCGGGGCTGACGCCGATCGGACCCCGCCGGACACGCGCGAAGGGCGCCCGGGGATCCCCGGGCGCCCTTCGCGTCGTACGAACCGCTCGTCAGCTCTTCTTCGTCGCCGACCCGGTCTCCTCGGCGGCCTCCTCGGAGGCCGTGTCCGGCTCGTCCGCGGGCTCCGGGGCGGACTCCCCGGGCTCGGCGTCCGGCTTCACGCCCGCTGCCGGGCCGCCGGGGGCGTCGGCGGCGAGGGGCTCGACGATCTCCTCGCGGCCGGGACGGAGGCGGGCCGAGACGATCATGTAGGTGACCGCCAGGAGGAAGACGATCAGGGCGGTCCAGTCGTTCAGGCGCAGGCCGAGGATGTGGTGGGCGTCGTCCACCCGCATGTACTCGATCCAGCCGCGGCCGAGGCAGTACGCGGCGACGTAGAGCGCGAACGCACGGCCGTGACCCAGTTTGAAGCGGCGGTCGGCCCACATGACCAGGAAGGCGACGCCGACGCACCACAGGGATTCGTAGAGGAAGGTCGGATGGTAGTAGCCCGGCACCCGGCCGCCCTCGGAGGAGGTGATGTGCAGGGCCCAGGGAACGTGGGTCTCCCTGCCGTACAGCTCCTGGTTGAACCAGTTGCCCCAGCGCCCCATGGCCTGCGCGAGGGCGATGCCGGGGGCGACCGCGTCGGCGTAGGCGGGCATGGGGATGCCCCGCCGCCGTGCCCCGATCCACGCGCCCAGCGCGCCCAGCGCGATCGCGCCCCAGATGCCCAGGCCGCCCTGCCACACCTTGAACGCGTCCACCCAGTCACGGCCGGGGCTGAAGTACAGCTCGTAGTCCGTGATCACGTGGTAGAGCCGGCCGCCGACCAGGCCGAACGGCACGGCCCACACCGCGATGTCGGCGACGGTGCCGGACTGGCCGCCGCGCGCGATCCAGCGCCGGTTGCCGAGCCAGACGGCGATGAAGACGCCGATGATGATGCAGAAGGCGTAACCGCGCAGCGGGATGGGGCCGAGATACAGCACCCCGCGGGACGGGCTGGGAATGTAGGCAAGTTCCATGGCAGGTCCGACGCTACCGTGCCGGGCCCCGGCGACACCAAGCCGCCTGGCTACGGGTCCGTAACAGGGACGTGAGAATCGCTTACCCGCGGGCCGCCGACTCCACCATCTGCTTGAGCTTGGCGGGGGTCATCGTCTGGTCCTGGTAGATGTTCTTCCCGCCGAGCAGCACCGTGGGCGTGCCGGTGAGGCCGCCGCTCTGGAAGGCCTTCTGGGAGCGGTCCACCCAGGCGTCGTGCGTCCCCGCGTCCACGCACTTCCGGAACGCCGGCGTGTCCAGGCCGCCGACCTTGCCCGACAGCGTGATCAGCTTGGCGTTGTCGGCGAAGGCGTCGTCGGTCTCCTTGGGCTGGTTCGAGTACAGCACGTCGTGGAAGTCACGGAACCTCCCGGCATCCTGGGCGCAGGCCGCCGCGTTGGCCGCGCGCAGGGAACCGGTGCCGCCGAGATTGCCGTCGATCAGCCGGACCAGGTGGTACTCGATCCGGAGCTTGCCCGAGTCGACCAGTTCATGGAGCGTGGGCCGGTACGCCGCCTCGAACGCCTGGCAGGCGGGGCAGCGGAAGTCCTCCCAGACCGTGAGCGTCGACTTCGCGCGGTCCTTGCCGACGGGGATCGCGAGACTGTCCTTGCCCTGGGCGCCGGAGGGCGCCACGACCGGGCCGGCGTTGCTGCTCGACTTGTTCTTGCCCGCGTTCGCGGCGATCACGCCGATCACCGCCGCCAGGGCCAGCACGCAGGCGACGCCGGCACCCACGATCAGGGTGCGCCGCCGCTTCTCCGCGGACTTCTGCTTCTCGCGCTCGACCGCCAGCCGCTCCCGGGCGGTCCGCTTTCCGTCACGGTTCTTCTCGCTCACACCCCCAGAACGAACCGGGGAGGCGCAGCGCGCCTCCCCGACCCGAGGTCCACCCGTTCGAGTGACCGGAATGACCTGGTATGCGACGACCCGAGCGGTTACGCCTGCCCGCGCACGCCCTTCGCCAGGTCCCCGGCCAGCTCGCGCACCGCCGCCATGCCGGACGCGTGGTCCGGGGCGTCCAGCATCCGCTTGACGAAGGCCGAGCCGACGATCACACCGTCGGCGAAGGAGGCGACCTCGGCGGCCTGGACCGCGTTCGAGACGCCGAGGCCCACGCAGACGGGCAGTGCGGTGCCGGTGGCGCGGGTGCGTTCCACCAGGTCCTGGGCCTGCGCGCCGACGGACTCCCGGGTGCCGGTGACCCCCATGAGCGAGGCGGCGTAGACGAAGCCGCTGCCCGCCGCGGTGATCTCGGCGAGCCGCGCTTCCTTGCTGCTCGGCGCCACCACGAAGACCGTGCCGAGGCCGTGCTTCTCGGCGTGTTCGCGCCACAGCGCCGACTCCTGCACCGGCAGGTCGGGCAGGATGCAGCCCGCGCCGCCCGCCTCGGCCAGCTCCGCGGTGAACCGCTCGACGCCGTAGCGGTCGACGGGGTTCCAGTACGTCATCACGAGCACGGGCTTGCCGGTGGCCGCGTGGGCCTCCCTGACCGTGCGCATCACGTCCGCGATCTTGACACCGCCGCGCAGGGCGATGTCGTCGGCGGTCTGGATGACCGGGCCGTCCAGGACCGGGTCGCTGTGCGGCAGGCCCACCTCGACCACGTCGGCGCCGCCGTCGAAGACGTTCTTGATCGCCTCGATGCCGCCGTCCACGGTCGGGAACCCGGCCGGGAGGTAGGCGATGAGCGCGGCCCGGCCCTCGGCCTTGGCGGCGGCGAGGGTGTCCGTCAACAGCTGGAGGTTCCCGCTCACTTGGCGTCCCCCTCGATCTCGGCGGTGGCGGCGGCGTCGGCGGCCACCTCGGCGTCGGTGTCGTACAGCCCGAAGTAGCGGGCCGCGGTGTCCATGTCCTTGTCGCCGCGCCCGGAGAGGTTGACGACGATCAGCCCGTCCGGACCCAGCTCCTTGCCGACGTCCAGGGCGCCGGCGAGGGCGTGGGCGCTCTCGATGGCCGGGATGATGCCCTCGGTGCGCGACAGCAGGCGCAGGGCCTGCATGGCGGCGTCGTCGGTGACCGCGCGGTACTCGCCGCGCCCGGAGTCCTTGAGGTAGGCGTGCTCGGGCCCGATGCCGGGGTAGTCCAGCCCCGCCGAGATCGAGTAGGGCTCGGTGATCTGGCCTTCCTCGTCCTGGAGGACGTAGGAGCGGGAGCCGTGCAGGATGCCGGGCTCGCCCGCGGTCAGGGTCGCCGCGTGCTCGCCGGTCTCGATGCCGTGGCCCGCCGGTTCGCAGCCGATGAGGCGGACGTCCGTGTCGGGGATGAAGGCGTGGAAGAGACCGATGGCGTTGGAGCCGCCGCCGACGCAGGCGACGGCCGCGTCCGGGAGGCGTCCCGCGCGCTCCAGGATCTGGCGGCGGGCCTCGACGCCGATGACCCGGTGGAAGTCGCGGACCATGGCCGGGAAGGGGTGCGGGCCCGCGACGGTGCCGAACAGGTAGTGGGTGCGGTCGACGTTGGCGACCCAGTCGCGGAACGCCTCGTTGATGGCGTCCTTGAGGGTGCGGCTGCCGGACTTCACGGCCACGACCTCGGCGCCGAGGATGCGCATCCGGGCCACGTTCAGGGCCTGGCGCTCGGTGTCGATCTCGCCCATGTAGATGGTGCAGTCGAGGCCGAACAGCGCGCAGGCGGTGGCGGTGGCGACGCCGTGCTGGCCCGCGCCGGTCTCGGCGATGACGCGGGTCTTGCCCATGCGCTTGGTGAGCAGCGCCTGGCCGAGCACGTTGTTGATCTTGTGGGAACCGGTGTGGTTCAGGTCCTCGCGCTTGAGGAACACCCGGGCGCCACCGGCGTGTTCGGCGAACCGGGGCACCTCGGTGAGCGCCGAGGGGCGTCCCGTGTAGTTGACCATCAGGTCGTCGAGTTCGCGGGCGAACTCGGGGTCCTGCCTGGCCTTGTCGTACTCGACGGCGACCTCGTCCACGGCGGCGACGAGGGCCTCCGGGATGAACTTGCCGCCGAACGCCCCGAAGTAGCCTTCGGAGCTGGGGACCTGACCCTCCGGGTCAGGGAAGAAGTAGTTGCTGGGCATGCCAGTACCTCACGGTGAGTGCGTGTGAAAAGACACTTTTCGCCGTGGGGGCGGAGCTGATGGGGCGACGTCAGGCCGTACGTGGCCGGTCGCGCAGTTCCCCGCGCCCCATGGGGGCGCGATGCCATCGACGTCCGTTCACCTGTCCCGGCTCGTCACCGATGACGTAGCGCACCCGGCGGCCGTGGACGCGCCGGGCGGGGGCACGGCAGCCCCTCGGGCGGCAGCCGCGCGCCAGGCGGGCGTAGCGGTCCACGGTCGTCACGGTGATCACGGGGTCAGCCTAGCGGGAGATCAGTCGCGGCCGTGCCGCAGCGCGGGGTGTTCGCCCGCGGCGACCAGGTCGGAGACCGCGGTCTTCGGGTCGCGGCCGGTGACCAGGGACTCGCCGACCAGGACGGCGTCTGCCCCGGCGTTGGCGTAGGCGATCAGGTCGTGCGGGCCGCGGACGCCGGACTCGGCGACCTTGACGATGTTCTCCGGGATCTCGGGGGCGATCCGCTCGAAGGTGCCGCGGTCGACCTCAAGGGTCTTGAGGTTGCGCGCGTTGACGCCGATGACCCGGGCGCCCGCGGCGACGGCGCGCTCGGCCTCCTCCTCGTCGTGCACCTCGACCAGCGGGGTGAGACCGATGGAGACGGCACGCTCGATCAGGGACTCCAGGGCCGGCTGCTCCAGGGCGGCCACGATCAGCAGCGCGAGGTCGGCGCCGTACGCGCGGGCCTCCCACAGCTGGTACGACGTGACGATGAAGTCCTTGCGCAGGACCGGGATGTCCACGCGGGCGCGGACGGCCTCCAGGTCGGCGAGGGAGCCGCCGAAGCGGCGCTGCTCGGTGAGGACGGAGATGACGGACGCGCCGCCCGCCTCGTAGTCCGCGGCGAGACCGGCCGGGTCGGCGATCGCGGCCAGCGCGCCCTTGGAGGGGCTGGAGCGCTTGACCTCGCAGATCACCTTGACGCCGTCGCCCTTGAGCGCGGCCACCCCGTCCTTGGCGGCGGACGCCTTGGCCGCGCGCTCCTTGAGCTCGTCGAGGCTGACGCGTGCCTGCCGCTCCGCGAGGTCGGCACGGACTCCGTCGATGATCTCGTCGAGCACACTCACGCGAGCGGCCCCCTTTCAGACGGTCGGTTCCTTCAGGTCGTGAAACCCGTGGTCACTCGATGGTATCCGGAGCAGGGCCCCGGCCCCGCATCCGGTGGACGCCGGTTTCACTCCTTGGACACCGGCGTCGCAGGTCAGGGGTGCAGCCAGGCGCCGAACGGCAGATTGCGCACGACGGTGAACACCAGCAGCAGCGCGCCCAGGGACCACATCTGGGCGGAACCGAGCCGGAGCTGCGCGGGCCGGCCGCGCCATGCCCGTGCGGCCCAGACCACCCACAGCACCGCGAAGAGGAGGTAGCCGGCCACGGCGGGCGCGTTGTCGTGCAGCGCGGCCACCAGGTCCCCGTGCACGAAGGCGTGCGCGCTGCGCAGTCCCCCGCAGCCGGGGCAGTACAGGCCGGTGAACCGGTAGAGGGGGCAGACCGGGTAGTGGCCGGGGTGGTTCGGATCGACGGCCCCGACGTAGGCGAAGGCGCCGACGACGGCCGCGAGCGTACCGGCGGGGGTGGCGAGGCGCCGCCACAGGGGCGCGGGCGGAGCGGTCGCGCCACCGGGCCGGGCGGCGGCCCATGGCCGCGGGACGGCCGCGGCGGCCGGCCCGGGGTCGGCCGGGAGAAGGGCGGGGGGCGCGGCGGGCGGGGCCGGTCGGTTGGCGGCGGTCACGGGAGCATTGTCGCCGACGCCGCCGCCGCGCGCGCGGGAAAGGACCCGCGTGCCGACCCCGGCGACCGCGAAGGGCGGCCCGGCTCCGTCAGGAACACCGGGCCGCCCTGGAGGAAGCGGTGCCGCGCTCGGCCGTCAGCTCTCCACCGCGACCGGCTCGCGCGCGGCGAGCCGGGTGTCGCCGACCATCGCGAGGGGCTTCGCGTCCTGGCCGAGGCCCATGGCCTTCATGATCCCGCCGACGACCCCGCCGCCGAGGATGAGAGCCATGCCGACCCAGAAGCCGATGACGCTGCCCATCACCATCAGGGCGCCGGCGACCAGGAAACCGATGAAGGAAATGATGACGCCGGTCCAGGCGGCCGGGGTGTGACCGTGGCCGTGGCTGCTGCCCGCCATGTCTGTGCTCCTCGTTGCTGTGTACGTGTCCCAGAAGAGCGACGTACGTGTCGTACGGCTCCGAGCCCGCCCGATCACTGTCCGAGCCGGACGCTCGTCGTCCATTGTCCCGTACGCGCACGCGCGCCGGACGCGGGGGTGGCGTCTGGTTCGCCACACCGCGGGGGGTCAGGCGCCGGTGGGGTCCTCGCCCCGGTCCAGGGCCTTCCAGATCTCCTCGGGCCGCTCCGGGTCGACGGGCCGGGCCGTCTTCCGCGGGCGGTCGGTGCCGCGCTCGTAACGCCCGGACATGGCCGGCCAGGCGCGGCCGAAGCGCAGGGCGAGCAGCCCGGCGAGCAGGATCAGCAGACCGCCGGCGGCCGCCACGTAGGGCCAGCCGGTGTGGGTCAGGGCCGCGACCGTGGCGGTGGTGTCGCCGCTGGCCTGGGCGGCCTTCTCGTCCAGCGCGGTGCTGTCGGAGGCGGAGGCCAGGGCGGCGGCGATGATGCCCGCGCCGGACAGCGCGAGCAGTCCGGCGACCAGGACCCGGCCGGCCCGGCGTACGGCGAAGACGGCGACGAGCGCGGCGAGGCCCACTATGGCGAGGGCCGCGGGCACACCCGTGACGTCGCTGCCCTTCGCGGTGAGCGGGAACGCGCCGCCGGCCACCGACGCGGTGCCCTCCGCCCAGCGCTGCCGGCTGGCGAGCAGCGCCACGGCCGCGCCGAGCGCGCCGAACAGCAGGGCCATGGCGAGGCTCCGGCGGCCGGACCGGGTGGGCGCGGCGGCTTCGGAACGGGGGTGAGGAACGGCAGTCACGTACTCCACTATCGCCTGACCCTCCGGGGAACCGTCATCCGGGTCCGTCAACCCATGATCCTTCCGTTTTTCGGTCACGACTCCCCCAGCAATGCGACATGAACATTACAGATACGGCAAAGGAACGCCCCTGGTCCAACATCCACCTTGTTGACGTGCCCCCGACATCCGTACGTTCTGCGCGACCCGGGCGCACCCCGTGCCACCAGGTCGAATCGCGCACCCCCCACAGCCCTTTCCGCCCCACCCGTCTCGCGGAGGACGTACGTTGCGCAGAACCGCTTCCCTCACCACCGTGGCCACCCTTGCCACGGCCGCCCTCGCCCTGGCCGCACCCGTCGGCCAGGCGGCCCAGGCCACCTCCCACGGCGTCACCGTCGCCCACGCCTGCGCCGCCCCGGCGAAGGGCCAGATGGCCTGTAACGCCCTCCAGGTCACCGGGGGCACCCCGAAGTCGGCGCACGCCGAGAGCGACCTGACCGCTGCCGCCGCCCCCTCCGGCTACGGCCCCGCCTCGCTCCAGGCGGCCTACAACCTGCCCTCCGCCACGGGCGGTTCGGGCCAGACGGTGGCGATCGTCGACGCCTACGACGACCCGAACGCCGAGGCCGACCTCGCCGTCTACCGCTCCCAGTACGGCCTGTCGGCCTGCACCACGGCCAACGGCTGCTTCAAGAAGGTCGACCAGAACGGCGGCACCAGCTACCCGCGCGGCGACTCCGGCTGGGCCGAGGAGATCTCCCTCGACCTCGACATGGTCAGCGCCGCCTGCCCCAACTGCAAGATCCTGCTGGTGGAGGCCAGTTCGGCCAGCATGACCAACCTCGGCACCGCCGTGAACACCGCGGTGAAGCTGGGCGCGAAGTTCGTCTCCAACAGCTACGGCGGCTCCGAGTCCTCCAGCGACTCGACGTACGACTCCTCGTACTTCAACCACCCGGGTGTCGCCATCACCGTCTCCTCCGGTGACAACGGCTACGGCACCGAGTACCCGGCGGCCTCCCCGTACGTGACGGCGGTCGGCGGCACCTCCCTCAGCTCGGCCTCCAACTCCCGCGGCTGGACCGACAGCGTGTGGAGCGGGGCGGGCTCGGGCTGCTCCAAGTACAGCGCCAAGCCGAGCTGGCAGAAGGACACCGGCTGCGCCATGCGCACGGTCGCGGACGTCTCGGCGGTCGCCGACCCGAACACGGGTGTCGCGGTCTACGACACCTACCGTACGGCCACCGGCTGGATGGTCTTCGGCGGCACCAGCGCCTCCTCCCCGCTGATCGCGGCGACCTACGCGCTGGGCGGCGCCCCGTCGGCCGGCTCCTCCCCGGCGTCCTTCCCGTACGCGCACACCTCGGCGCTGTACGACGTGACCAGCGGCTCCAACGGCAGCTGCGGCGGGTCCTACCTGTGCACCGGCACCACCGGGTACGACGGTCCGTCCGGGCTCGGCGTCCCGAACGGCACCGCCGCCTTCACCGGCTGACCTCCACTGGGTCAGAGCCGGTTGGCCGTGTGTACGGCGCGGAGGACCGCCGCCGCCTTGTTGCGGCACTCCTGGTCCTCCGCCACCGGGTCGGAGTCGGCGACGATGCCGGCTCCGGCCTGCACGTATGCCGTGCCGTCGCGCAGCAGGGCGGTACGGATGGCGATCGCGGTGTCGGAGTCGCCCGCGAAGTCCAGATAGCCGACGCACCCGCCGTACAGGCCGCGCCGGGACGGCTCCAGTTCGTCGATGATCTGCATCGCGCGGGGCTTGGGGGCGCCGGAGAGGGTGCCGGCGGGGAAGCAGGCCGTGAGCACGTCGAAGGCGGTACGGCCGTCGGCGACCCGTCCGGTGACGGTGGAGACGATGTGCATGACGTGCGAGTAGCGCTCGACGGACATGAAGTCCACCACCTCCACCGAGCCGGGCTCGCAGACCCGTCCGAGGTCGTTGCGCCCGAGGTCGACCAGCATCAGGTGCTCGGCGCGCTCCTTGGGGTCGGCGAGCAGTTCCTCGGCGAGCGCCTGGTCCTCCTGCGGGGTGGCGCCGCGGGGCCGGGTGCCGGCGATGGGGTGCACCATGGCACGCCCGTCCTCGACCTTGACCAGGGCCTCGGGCGAGGAGCCGACGACGTCGAAGGCGCCTCCCTCCCCGTGGGGGAACCGGAACAGGTACATGTACGGCGACGGGTTCGTCGCCCGCAGCACCCGGTAGACGTCGAGCGCGCTCGCCGTGCACGGGGTCTCGAAGCGCTGGGACGGTACGACCTGGAAGGCCTCACCCGCCCGGATGCGCTCCTTGACGTCCTCGACGGCGCGCCGGAAGTCGGGGCCGCCCCACAGCGCGGTGTACTCGGGCAGCTCGGAGGGCGGCAGCACGGCCGGGGGCTGGGCCACCGGGCGGCCGAGGTCCGCCTCCATGGCGTCGAGGCGGGCCACCGCGTCGGCGTAGGCCTCGTCCACGCCGGTGTCCAGGTCGTTGTGGTTGATCGCGTTGGCGATCAGCAGGACCGAGCCCTCCCAGTGGTCCATCACGGCGAGGTCGCTGGTCAGGAGCATGGTCAGCTCGGGCAACCCCAGGTCGTCGCGCTCGCCGGGGCCGATCTTCTCCAGCCTGCGCACGATGTCGTAGCCGAGGTAGCCGACCATGCCGCCGGTGAAGGGCGGCAGGCCCTCCTCACGCGGGGTGTGCAGGGTCTGGAGGGTGGCGCGCAGGGCCTTGAGGGGGTCACCGTCGACGGGGACGCCGACCGGCGGGGTGCCGAGCCAGTGGGCGGCGCCGTCGCGGGTGGTCAGGGTGGCGGCGCTGCGGACGCCCACGAAGGAGTAGCGCGACCAGGAGCGGCCGTTCTCCGCGGACTCCAGCAGGAAGGTCCCGGGGCGCTCGCCTGCCAGCTTGCGGTAGAGGGCGACGGGGGTGTCGCCGTCGGCGAGGAGCTTGCGGGTGACCGGGATGACGCGCCGGTCGGCGGCGAGCTTGCGGAAGGTCTCCAGGTCCATGGCGGCGGGCCTCACTGGTCCGCGCCGGACGGGAGACCGGCGTCCTTGAGGAGCACGTCCTCGTCGAAGCAGGTGCGCGCGCCGGTGTGGCAGGCGGCGCCCTCCTGGTCGACCTGGACCAGCACCGTGTCGGCGTCGCAGTCGAGCGCGACCGACTTGACCCACTGGACGTGGCCCGAGGTGTCGCCCTTGACCCAGTACTCCTGGCGGCTGCGCGACCAGTAGGTGCAGCGGCCGGTCGTCAGGGTCCGGTGCAGCGCCTCGTCGTCCATCCAGCCGAGCATGAGCACCTCTCCGGTGTCGTGCTGCTGGGCGATGGCGGGCAGGAGGCCGTCGGCGCTGCGCTTGAGGCGGGCGGCGATCTCCGGGGCGAGGCCGCTGGCGGGGACACTGTGGCGCGAAGCGCCTCCGTCAGGGGCGGTGGCCGGGTGACGGGCGGGCGTGCCGGGCGTACTGGTCATGGACGCCATTGTGCCGCGCCCTGC
The DNA here is from genome assembly GCF_030269125.1 of Streptomyces hygroscopicus subsp. hygroscopicus. GTDB lineage: Bacteria > Actinomycetota > Actinomycetes > Streptomycetales > Streptomycetaceae > Streptomyces > Streptomyces hygroscopicus_C. Next base: position 259,423 of record NZ_BSSM01000002.1, read on the forward strand.
CGACGGCACCGGGCGGGTGTCCACTGCGCGGACCGGTGGCTGGCCGTAGGCTGACCCCATGTCGACCTTCGCCAAGCGTGAACGGCTCCTGTTCGCCGACCTCTTGGAAACCGTGGGCCCGGACGCGCCGACTCTGTGCGAGGGCTGGCGGACCCGGGACCTGGCCGCGCACGTGATCGTGCGCGAGCGCCGCCCGGACGCGGCCGGGGGCGCGCTGATCAAGCAGCTCGCCGGTCGCCTGGAGAAGGTGATGGCGGAGTACACCGCGAAGCCGTACGAGGAGCTGATCCAGCTGATCCGCACCGGGCCGCCGCGGTTCTCGCCATTCCAGGTCAAGCAGGTGGACGAGGCGGCGAACACGGTGGAGTTCTACGTCCACACCGAGGACGTGCGCCGGGCGCAGCCGGACTGGAGCGCGCGGGAGCTGGACCCGGTGTTCCAGGACGCGCTGTGGTCGCGCCTGGAGCGGACGGCGCGGCTGCTGGGGCGCGGGGTGCCGACCGGGCTGGTGCTGCGCCGGCCGGACGGGCAGACCGTGGTGGCGCACAAGGGCGCGCCGGTGGTCACGGCGACCGGGGAGCCGTCGGAGCTGCTGCTGTTCGCGTTCGGCCGGGACCGGGCCGCGCGGGTGGAGCTGGCGGGCGACGCGGACGCGATCGACAAACTGCACTCGTCCAAGCAGCTGGGGTTCTGACCAGGGGGGCCGGCCCGTGATCAAGGTCGCGATGACAGGGGTGTACGTGGACGACGTGGCGAAGGCGCACGCCTTCTACACGGAGGTCCTCGGCTTCGAGACCCGCACCCGCAGGGACCTCGGCGACGGCACCCTGTTCGTCACGGTGGGCGCGCCCGAGGGCGGCCAGCCGGACCTCCAGCTGCTGCTGGAACCGGGCCAGGGTCCCATCGCCGACTCCTACCGCCGCGCGCTGTACGACGCGGGCATCCCCTGCATCGTCTTCTCCGTGGACGACCTCGCCGCCGAGCACCGGCGGCTCAGCGGCCTGGGTGTCCGCTTCCCGCACGGCCCGCGGGAGCAGGGGCCGGTGCTGGCGGCGGTGTTCGACGACACGTGCGGCAATCTGGTGCAGCTGGTTCAGCCGAGAGGGTGAGCCTCAGCGGGGCAGTTCGGCGCGGCGCAGGGCCGGTACGACGAGGGCGACGACCCCGCCGAGGGCGGACACCCCGGCGCAGACGGCGAACACCGGGCCGGCCTCCCAGCGGGCCACGGACCAACCGACCAGCGGGAAGGTGAGCGGCGCGACGCCGTAACCGACCAGTGTGGACACCGAGGTGACCCGGCCGACGTAGGCGGCGCCCGCGTTGCTCTGGACCAGCGCGGCGGCGAGGGCCCCGGACAGGCCCGCGAGCAGTCCGACGACCAGGGCCGCACCGGCCGCGCCCGCGGCGGACGGGACGCGTGCCAGGGCGGCGACCGCGAGGGCCCCGGCGACCGTCGAGGCGGCCATCACCCGTCCGGCGTGCGGCACACGGCCGCGCCAGGCCAGCAGCACGGAGGCGCTTCCGGCGCCGGCGCCGAACCCGGCGAGCACCAGGCCCATGCCCGCGGAGCCCCAGCCGCGCTCCTGGGCGAGCAGGGTCAGGCCGAGGTTCATGGGGCCGACGAAGCCCAGGTCGTTCAGGGCGATGGAGAGGACAAGGAAGCGCAGGACGGGGTCGCGCCCGATGTGCCGCAGCCCGTCGCGCAGTTCGGCGAGGACCCCCCGCCGTGCCGGCGCGTCGTGCGCCGGCACTCTCACCCGCACGGCGGACAGGGTGATCAGGGACGCGCCCATCAGTAGGGCGGCGAGCCCGAACGCGCCGCCGGTACCGCCCAGGGCGACGCCGAGCCCCCCGATCGGGCCGCCGAGCACGTTGGCGAGCCGGGTGCCGAGGCCGCGCATGGCCTGGACGCGGGCGAGCTGGTCGCGCCCGGCGAGCAGGGCGGGCAGGGCGCCGGCGGCGGGCAGGAACACCGCGTCGACGACACCGAACAGCACGGCCACGATCCCGAGGCCCCACAGCCCGGGGCCGGTGGCGAGCAGCAGGACGGCGGCCGTGAGGACCAGCGCCGTGCGCGCTCCGGTGCTCGCCAGGACGACCCGTCGCGGCCCGTAGCGGTCGGCCACCACTCCCCCGCCCAGCATGAGCAGGGCCCGCGGCAGCGCGCTCGCCGCGGTGACGAGCCCGGCCTGGGCGGGGGTGCCGGCCTGGACGGCGGCCCAGGACAGCGCCAGGAAGTAGACGTTGTCACCGACCGCGGAGCCGACGTGACCGCCCAGCCAGCGCAGGACGTTGCCGTCCCGGTGGGCGACGCGTTCGGGCTCGGTTTCGGCGGAGGTGGACGCGACGGTCGAGCTCAAGGCGGGCTCCTGGTGAGGCCGGGACGGGGAACGCGAGCGGGGCGGGCTCCCCGTGGAGCCGCGACGGGGACGCGGTGGTGCGGTGGCGCGGCTCGGCCACGGAACCGGAACGCGGCGGGCACTCGGCCACGGAACGGAACACCGCGGCGGGACAGCACTCACGCCCCCGGAACCGAACACGGTGCCGGAACGACACCCGGACACGGAACGGAACTCGGCGCCGGGGAGCACCCCGGACACGGGACCGAACGCGGGGCGAGGCTCGGCCACGGAACCCGGAGGCGAGGCGACGCCCGGCACGGAACCGGAACGCGGCAGGCGCCTGGACACGGGACGGAACACCGCGACGGGGCGGCGCTCCGACGCGGAGCGGGAGCATGACGATGCCGCGGAGGGCCTCAGGTGCGGAACGGGAAGGCGTAGGTGTGCACGGCGACGTTCTCGCGGCCCGTCACGTCCCCGGCCGCCTCCGCGGCCCGACCGCGCTCGTCGTAGCGCCGGAGCAGCGCGCGCATCTCCCGTGTCAGCTCGGCGGTTTCCGCGGCGGTGAGACGCAGCGCGGACTCGGAGGACTCCGCCGCGTCGTTCCACTCCTCGCCCCAGTGGGCGCGCTCGTCCAGAAAGCGCCGGTACATGTCGGCGCGCTGCTCGAAGAACAGCCGGCTGGCGGCGGTGTGCGCGGCGGCCTTCTCGGGGGCGTCGCGGAAGTCCTCGTCGTGGATGGCGACACCCTCGGACGCCGGCCGCCACCACCGCTCCCGCCCGTCCGCGCGCTGCCGCTCGGCCTCCTCGATGAGCCCGTGCTCGGCCAGCTTGCGCAGGTGGTAGCTGACCAGGGACACCGCCTCGTCCACCTGCTCGGCCAGCTGGGACGCGGTCGCCGTACGGGCCAGGGTCAGGGCGCGGTACAGCCGTGCCCGCAGCGGGTGCGCGAGCGCCTTCAGCGTGCCCACGTCCCTGATCCGGCGGTCTCTCTCCCTCTCCGTCATGTCATCCACCCTAGATACGAAAGGAATCTTGCGCAATCTTTTTTGCGCAAGATTCCTTTCGTATTCGGGGGTGAAAAGACCCCGGCGGCTCCTGCCACCGGGGTCCGACCGCTTGCCGCGTCAGCGCACCGGGTGCCCCGCCTCCCGCAGCGTCTCCTTCACCTCGCCGATCCGCAGATCGCCGAAGTGGAAGACGGAGGCGGCGAGCACCGCGTCCGCGCCCGCGGCGACGGCCGGCGGGAAGTGCGACAGCTTGCCGGCGCCGCCCGAGGCGATCACCGGGACGGAGACGTGCTTGCGGACGGCCGCGATCATCTCCAGGTCGTAGCCGTCCTTGGTGCCGTCGGCGTCCATCGAGTTCAGCAGGATCTCGCCCGCGCCCAGCTCCGCGGCGCGGTGCGCCCACTCGACGGCGTCGATGCCGGTACCCCGGCGGCCGCCGTGCGTGGTGACCTCGAAGGACCCGGACGAGCCACTGCCGGAAGGGGTACGGCGGGCGTCGACCGACAGCACCAGCACCTGGCGGCCGAAGCGCTCGGCGATCTCGCGGATCAGCTCGGGGCGGGCGATCGCCGCGGTGTTCACGCCCACCTTGTCGGCGCCCGCCCGCAGCAGCTTGTCCACGTCCTCGACCGAGCGGACGCCGCCGCCCACGGTCAGCGGGATGAACACCTGCTCCGCGGTGCGGCGCACCACGTCGTACGTCGTCTCCCGGTCGCCCGAGGACGCGGTGATGTCCAGGAACGTCAGCTCGTCGGCGCCCTCGGCGTCGTACACCTTGGCCATCTCGACGGGGTCGCCCGCGTCGCGCAGGTTCTGGAAGTTGACGCCCTTGACGACCCGGCCGTTGTCGACGTCCAGGCAGGGGATGACTCGGACCGCCAGGCTCATGACTGCTCAGGCTCCTCTGAATGCTTCAAGCTCTACTTCGACCAGGATGCGCGGGTCCACGAAGCCCTCGACCACCAGCAGGGTCGACACCGGACGCACGGAGTCGAACAGCTCCTTGTGGGCCCGCCCGGCCTCGTCGACGTCACGCACATGGCTCAGGTACATGCGGGTGCGGATCACGGACTCGACGCCGAGACCGAACTCCTTCAGCGCTTCGAGGGCGTTGCCGAAGGCGACCCGGGTCTGCTCGTACGGATCGCCCTCGCCGTACAGGACCGTGCCCTTGAAGGACGTGGTGCCGCCCACCGACACCCGGTCCCCCGCCGCGACGGCGCGCGCGAAACCGAAACTCTCCTCCCAGGGACTTCCGCTCTGCACCCGCCGTACGGCTTCGGACGTCATGACGACACAGCCTCCAGGGCCTCTTCCAGGGTGAACGCCTTCGCGTACAGGGCCTTCCCGACGATGGAGCCCTCGACACCGAGGGGTACCAGCTCGGCGATGGCACGCAGGTCGTCCAGGGACGACACGCCGCCGGAGGCCACGACCGGGCGGTCGGTGGCCGCGCACACGTTGCGCAGCAGCTCCAGGTTGGGGCCCTGGAGGGTGCCGTCCTTGGCGATGTCGGTGACGACGTAGCGCGCGCAGCCCTCCTTGTCCAGGCGGTCCAGCGTCTCGTAGAGGTCGCCGCCGTCGCGGGTCCAGCCGCGGCCGCGCAGGGTGGTGCCGCGCACGTCCAGGCCGACGGCGATCTTGTCGCCGTGCTCGGCGATCACCTTGGCGACCCACTCGGGGCTCTCCAGGGCGGCGGTGCCGAGGTTGACGCGGGTGCAGCCGGTGGCGAGGGCGGCGGCGAGGGTGTCGTCGTCGCGGATGCCGCCGGACAGCTCCACCTTGATGTCCATGGCCTTGGCGACCTCGGCGATCAGCGCCCGGTTGTCACCGGTGCCGAAGGCCGCGTCCAGGTCGACCAGGTGCAGCCACTCGGCGCCGGACCGCTGCCAGGCGAGGGCGGCCTCCAGCGGGGAGCCGTAGGAGGTCTCGGTCCCGGACTCGCCGTGGACGAGGCGTACGGCCTGGCCGTCGCGGACGTCGACGGCGGGGAGGAGTTCGAGCTTGGCCATGGTCTACAGGGTTCCGATCCAGTTGGTGAGGAGCTGGGCACCGGCGTCGCCGGACTTCTCGGGGTGGAACTGGGTGGCCCACAGGGGGCCGTTCTCCACCGCGGCCACGAAGGGCTTGCCGTGCGTGGCCCAGGTGACCTTGGGCGCGGCGATCACCGGGTTGTTGGTCTCCTGCGTCCAGTCGTGGACGGCGTAGGAGTGCACGAAGTAGTAGCGGGCGTCGGCGTCCAGGCCGGCGAACAGCTCGGAGTCGGCGGGGGCGTCGACGGTGTTCCAGCCCATGTGGGGCACCACGTCCGCCTCCAGGGGTCCGACCGTGCCCGGCCATTCCTCCAGGCCCTCGGCCTCCACGCCGTGCTCGATGCCGCGCGCGAACAGGATCTGCATGCCGACGCAGATGCCCATCACCGGGCGCCCGCCGGACAGCCGGCGGTCCACGACCCAGTCGCCGCGGGCGGCGAGCAGGCCCCGCATGCAGGCGGCGAAGGCGCCGACGCCCGGCACCAGCAGGCCGTCCGCGTTCATCGCCTTGTCGAAGTCACGCGTGATCTCCACGTCGGCGCCGACCCGCGCGAGGGCACGCTCGGCCGAGCGGACGTTGCCGAAGCCGTAGTCGAAGACCACGACCTTCTTCGCGACAGGGCTCAATTCCACACCTCCAACCGCATGACGCCCGCGACCAGGCACAGGCCGGCCGCGAGGGAGAGGAGCACGATCAGGCTCGTGGGCATCTTCTGCTTGGCGAAGGAGATGATGCCGCCGACCAGGAAGAGGCCGACGACGATCAGGATGGTCGACAGACCGGTCATGGGTTACAGCGCGCCCTTCGTCGACGGGAGGATGCCGGCCGCGCGCGGGTCGCGCTCGGAGGCATAACGCAGCGCCCGCGCCAGCGCCTTGAACTGACACTCCACGATGTGGTGGGCGTTGCGTCCGTACGGTACGTGAACGTGCAGGGCGATCTGCGCCTGGGCCACGAACGACTCCAGGATGTGCCGGGTCATCGTGGTGTCGTACTCGCCGATCATCGGCGCCATGTGCTCGGGCTCGGTGTGCACGAGGTAGGGGCGGCCGGAGAGGTCGACGGTGACCTGGGCGAGGGACTCGTCCAGCGGGACCGTGCAGTTGCCGAAGCGGTAGATGCCCACCTTGTCGCCGAGCGCCTGCCGGAAGGCGGCGCCGAGCGCGAGGGCGGTGTCCTCGATGGTGTGGTGGGAGTCGATGTGCAGATCGCCGTCGGTCTTCACGGTGAGGTCGAACAGGCCGTGGCGGCCGAGCTGGTCGAGCATGTGGTCGTAGAAGCCGACGCCGGTGGCGATGTCGGTCCGCCCGGTGCCGTCGAGGTCTATCTCGACCAGGACCGAGGTCTCCTTGGTGGTGCGCTCGACGCGCCCTGCGCGGCTCATGCCTCAAGCTCCTTCTTGACTTCACGTGCGGCGTCGAGGAACGCGTCGTTCTCCTCGGGCGTGCCCGCGGAGACCCGCAGCCACCCCGGTACGCCGTTGTCCCGGACCAGGACGCCCCGGTCGAGGATCTTCCGCCAGGCCCCGTGGGCGTCGGCGAACCGGCCGAACTGCACGAAGTTGGCGTCGGACTCGACGACGTCGTAGCCGGTCGCGCGCAGCTCGGCGACCAGCCGGTCGCGCTCGGACTTCAGCTGCTCGACGTAGCCGAGCAGGGTGTCGGTGTGCTCCAGGGCGGCCAGCGCCGTCGCCTGGGTGATCGCCGACAGGTGGTACGGCAGCCGGACCAGCTGGACGGCGTCCACGACGGCCGGGTCGGCCGCGAGGTAGCCGAGGCGCAGGCCCGCCGCGCCGAACGCCTTGGACATGGTGCGCGAGATCACCAGGTGCGGGCGGCCCTTCAGCAGCGGCAGCAGCGAGTCGCCGTGGCTGAACTCGACGTACGCCTCGTCCACGACCACCATCGACGGCTTGGCCGCCTGCGCCGCCTCGTACAGCGCGAGCACCGTCTCCGGTCCGACCGCGTTGCCCGTGGGGTTGTTGGGGGTGGTGATGAAGACGACGTCCGGCTTGTGCTCGGCGACGGCCTTCCCGGCGGCGACGACGTCGATGGAGAAGTCCTCGGCGCGCGGCCCGGAGATCCAGCCGGTGCCGGTGCCGCGGGCGATGAGCCCGTGCATCGAGTACGACGGCTCGAAGCCGATCGCGGTGCGGCCGGGGCCGCCGAAGGTCTGGAGCAGCTGCTGGATGACCTCGTTGGAGCCGTTCGCCGCCCACACGTTCGCCAGGGTGAGCGGGAACCCGCCGGTCCTGGTGAGGTACTTGGCCAGCTCGGTGCGCAGCAGGACCGCGTCCCGGTCGGGGTAGCGGTTCAGGTCGCGGGCGGCCTCCCGGACCCGCTCCGCGATCCGCTCGACGAGCGGCTCGGGCAGCGGGTAGGGGTTCTCATTCGTGTTCAGCCGTACCGGAACGTCCAACTGGGGCGCTCCGTAAGGGGACTTGCCGCGCAGCTCGTCCCGGATGGGGAGGTCGTCGATCCTCACGTCGCTCACTTGCTTTCCGGTACCTTCCAGCCGAACCTCGCCTTGATCGCCGCACCGTGCGCCGGGAGGTCCTCCGCCTCCGCCAGCGTCACCACGTGGTGCGCGACCTCGGCCAGCGCGTCCTTCGTGTAGTCGACGATGTGGATGCCGCGCAGGAAGGACTGCACGGACAGGCCCGAGGAGTGGCAGGCGCACCCGCCGGTGGGCAGCACGTGGTTGGACCCGGCCGCGTAGTCGCCGAGCGAGACGGGGGCCCAGGGGCCGATGAAGACCGCGCCCGCGTTGCGCACCCGGTCGGCGACGGCGGCGGAGTCGGCGGTCTGGATCTCCAGGTGCTCGGCGCCGTACGCGTCGACCACCTTCAGACCCTCCTCGACGCCGTCCACGAGGACGATCGCGGACTGCTTGCCCGCGAGGGCCGGGCGGATCCGGTCGTCGGTGTGCTTGGTGGCCGCGACCTGCGGCTCCAGCTCCTTCTCCACCGCGTCCGCGAGCTCGGGGGAGTCGGTGACGAGGACGGCGGCCGCGAGCGGGTCGTGCTCGGCCTGGCTGATCAGGTCGGCGGCCACGTGCACCGGGTCGGCGGTGTCGTCGGCGAGGATCGCGATCTCGGTGGGTCCGGCCTCGGTGTCGATGCCGATCCGGCCGGTGAAGTAGCGCTTGGCGGCGGCCACCCAGATGTTGCCGGGGCCGGTGACCATGTTGGCGGGCGGGCAGGACTCGGTGCCGTAGGCGAACATCGCGACGGCGGTGGCGCCGCCGGCCGCGTACACCTCGTCCACGCCGAGCAGCGCGCACGCGGCCAGGATCGTCGGGTGCGGGAGACCGTCGAACTCGGCCTGCGCCGGGGAGGCGAGCGCGATGGACTCGACGCCGGCCTCCTGGGCCGGGACCGCGTTCATGATCACGGAGGAGGGGTAGACGGAGCGGCCCCCCGGCGCGTACAGCCCGACGCGCTCGACCGGAACCCACTTCTCCGTCACCGAGCCGCCGGGGACGACCTGGGTGGTGTGCGTCGTCCGGCGCTGCGCGCGGTGGACGAGCCGGGCGCGTCGGATGGACTCCTCCAGGGCGGCGCGCACCTCCGGGTCGAGGCCGGCCAGCGCGTCGGCGAGCGCCTGGGCCGGGACACGGACGGATTCCAGCCGTACTCCGTCGAACCTCTCCGCGAAGTCGATCAGCGCCGCGTCGCCACGATGATGCACGTCCTCGCAGATCGGACGCACCTTCTCCAGGGCGGCCTGAACGTCGAAGTCGGCTCGGGGCAGCAGGTCACGCAGGGCGGGGCCCTCGGGGAGGGCGTCGCCGCGCAGATCGATTCGGGAGATCACAGTCCCAATTCTCTCAGACCGCCGTCCGTAGTCGTCCGCACGTATCAGTGGCTGATACAGCACGTGGACCAATGCCTGGTACAGACGCTGGCCGGAACCCGGAAGATCCCCTTCACCCCTGGTGTTCCGGGCGTCACTCAGCGGGCATCAACGGCTGGACGAAACACCCGAACAGCGGAGAAAGAAGGAACAGCGGTGACCGAGGGGACCGGCTTCGCCGCCGGGGACCTGCCGGACGACCTGACCGCGGCCGAGGCGGGCATGTGGCAGGCGTTCCGCAACGGCAGCGTGTACGACCTGAGCAGCGGCGACCATGTCGTGGACGACCCGCACGGCGGGCATCCGTGGGGGCCCGAGCGGTCCGTGCGGGCGCGCATCCTGTGCTGGCTGCTCCTGGACGGGCCGCCGGCGCTGGCCGGGCGGGTGTCCGCGCTGAAGCTCGCCGGGGTGCGCGTCACCGGCACCCTGGACCTGGCGGGCGGCAGCGTGCGGCCGTACGCCGAGCTGCGCGACTGCCGCTTCGACGACCAGGTGCTGGTGCCGGAGGCGCGGTTCAGCACGTTGCGCCTGGTGAACTGCTCGGTGCCGCGCCTGGAGGCGGCCCGGGTGCACACCGAGGGCGATCTGCATCTGCCGCGCTGCCGGTTCCAGAACGGGGTCCGGCTGACCGACGCGCACATCGGCACCGACCTGCTGCTCAACCAGGCGATCGTGTACCGGGACCGCAGCGGCCGGTCGATCTCGGCGGACGGCCTGTCGGTCGGCCAGGACCTCCAGGCGGAGCTGCTGGAGTCGCACGGTGAGCTGCGGCTGCGCGGCGCCCAGATCGGGGTCTCGCTGAGCCTGCGCGGTGCGCGGCTGTCCAACCCGTACTCCCGGCTGGCCCTGAACGCGCCCCAGCTCAGCGTGGAGCGCACCCTGTACCTGACCCCGGCGGGGGTGGGGAACCCGCTGCTCAGCGGCACCACACCGGCGCGCGGCACCCGGATACAGCGGTTCGAGTGCGAGGGCGGGCTGCGGCTGGACGACGGGCGGTTCGGGGACGCGGTGGACCTGGAGCGGGCCCGGTTCACCCTCACGGACGACCAGGAGCTGTCGCTGCGCCGGGTGCACGCGCCCGAGCTGCGCTTCCTCGGGGACGGTCCGCAGCGCGGCAAGGTGGTCCTCTCCGGGGCGCGGATCGTGAACCTGGTGGACCGCGCGGGTGCCTGGCCGGGCGCGGGACGGCTGCACATGGGCGGCTTCACGTACGAGAACCTGGTGCCGCAGGGGCCGTTCCCGCTGACCCGGCGCCTGGACTGGATAGCCGCGGCCACCGCCGAGTACGCCCCGGAGCCGTACGAGCGGCTGGCCTCGGTGCTGCGGGGGGCCGGGGAGGACGAGGACGCCCGCGAGGTGCTCCTCGCCAAGCAGCGCAGACGCCGCGAGACCCTGCCGCTGGCGGGCAAGCTCTGGGGCTACGCCCAGGACCTGGCGGTCGCGTACGGCTACCGGCCCGGCCGCGCCGCGGTCTGGATGGCGGTCCTCTGGGCGGCGGGCACCCTGGCCTTCTCCCACGCCGCCCACCCCCCGATGAACCACGACGACCACCCCTACTGGAGTCCGGCCCTGTTCACCCTGGACCTGCTGCTGCCGGTCATCGACCTCGGCCAGGTCGGCGAGTGGCAGCTGCGCGGCGCCTGGCAGTGGCTGGCGGCCGCGATGATCCTGCTCGGCTGGATCCTGGCGACGACGGTGGCGGCGGGGGCGACCCGGCTGCTGCGGCGCAGCTGACGCCGACCCGTCCGCCCGGGACCCGGGCCGGGCGCGGGAGGACCCGGGTCCGTGAGGATCCCGCTTGCCCGCTCCCGTCGCACAAAAGCGGAACAGTCGCCCTTTACCGGTCCTTGACCCTCGGACGTACAACCTTCCCCGACTTCCCCCAACCCTCTGGCGCGGCCCCGACCTGCGGACTTTCAATGGTCCGCACCATGGTTCCGCTACCCGCGTTCATCCGCCGCTCCTGGCCGTCCCGACGTTCCGCGCGCCCGGTCGCGGGGATCGGTCCCGGGGACGAGGCCGTGCTCGACGCGCCCGACGACCGGCTCTCCCCCGCGCTGGTCGCGGCCGGGCGGGGCGAGTACCGGGCCGCGGCCGAGCTGCTGGCCGGCACCCGGGCCGCGGCCGAGTGGGAGAACCGCGACCGCTACGCCCGGCGGCTGGCCGCCTTCGCCCGGCTGCGCCCGGAGTGGTTCGAGGAGTGGCGGGCGGCCGAGCCGGACGATCCCGGCGCCCTGCTGGTCGCCGCCCAGCTGGCGGTGGACCGGGTGTGGCCCTCCCCGGCCCGCGCGGAGCTGCTGCGCGAGGTCAGCCCGCTGATCACGGCCGCCGCGCGGGCCGACGACCGGGACCCGGTGCCCTGGCGGATCGCGCTGGACCACGCGCGCGGCTCGCGCGCCGGGCACCGGTACTTCGAGGAGCTGTGGGAGGCGGCGCTGCGCCGCGCCCCGCACCACTACGGCTGCCATGTGGCCGCCCTGCGGTATCTGGCCGCGTTCTGCTGCGTGCGCTGGGGCGACACGCCGCACGTGCCGAGCGCCGCGCACCGCGAGTGCTTCGACTTCGCCGAGCTGGCCGCGCAGGACGCCCCGGCGGACTCGCTGGTGCAGACGCTGCCCGCGCGGGCCGCCTTCGGCTATCTGACCGAGGGCGGCGGCCCCGGGGTGGCCCGGGAGCGGCTGGACGCGGCGGCCGACCGCGCGATCGCCCTGTCGGCGCGGTTCGCGGCGGCCGACCCGTGGCCCGCCGGGGTGCGCAACAAGCTGCTGTACGTGCTGCTGCGCCTGGACCGCCGCGAGGACGCCCGCGCCCAGCTGCGGCTGATCGGCCCGTATGTGACCTCCTGTCCCTGGGACCGGTTCTCCGACGACCCGCTCGGCCACTTCCTGCGCCTGCGCGAACACCTGCTGTCGGGGGCCGACGCGCCCGCTCCGGCCGCGCTGCTGCCGGTGCCCGAGGACGTCCTGACCGGGCACCGCGGGCACGGCGGCGCCGCCGACCATTAGGCTGGGGCGCCGTGACCACCGTCCGTCTGCCGCTCTTCCCGCTCAACACGGTCCTCTTCCCCGGGCTCGTGCTGCCGCTGAACGTCTTCGAGGAGCGTTATCGCGCCATGATGCGCGAGCTGCTGAAGACCCCCGAGGAGGAGCCGCGGCGGTTCGCCGTCGTGGCCATCCGCGACGGGTACGAGGTGGCGCCGAGCGCCCCCGGCATGCCCGACCCCACGACCGAGCCCGCGCGGGGGCCGGCCGCGGGCTTCGGCCCCGACCCGCTCGCGGCCTTCCACCAGACGGGCTGCATCGCGGACGCGGCGACCATCCGGGAGCGTTCCGGCGGCACCTTCGAGGTGCTCGCGACCGGCACGACCCGGGTGCGGCTGCGGTCCGTGGACGCCTCGGGCCCCTTTCTGACGGCCGAGCTGGAGGAACTGGCGGAGGAGCCCGGTGACGAGGCGGGGGCGCTCGCGGAGGGCGTGCTGCGGGCCTTTCGGCAGTACCAGAAGCGGCTGGCGGGGGCGCGGGAGCGCTCGCTCGCGACGAGCGCCGAGCTGCCGGACGACCCGAGCGTGGTGTCGTACCTGGTGGCGGCCGCGATGGTGCACGACACGCCGACCAAGCAGCGGCTGCTGCAGGCGCCGGACACCGCGTCCCGGCTGCGGGACGAGCTGAAGATCCTGCGCGGCGAGACCGCCATCATCCGTAATCTGCCGTCGCTGCCCGCGTTCGAACTGACGCGGACGCCGACCAGTCTGAACTGAGCCGGGAACCCATGGCGAAGAAGTCGAAGAAGCAGCAGGACAACGGGGCGCGCGAAGCGCGTCCGAACAAGAGTGGCGGCGGGCGGGCCGGCACCCCGGCGACGGTCGCGCTGACCGCCGCGGGCGTGGAGTTCACGGTCCACGCCTACGACCACGACCCCGCCCACCCCTCCTACGGCGAGGAGGCCGCGGAGGCGATGGGGGTCTCCCCCGACCGCGTCTTCAAGACGCTGGTGGCCGACGTGGACGGCGCCCTGGTCGTCGGCGTGGTCCCGGTCGCCGGCACCCTCGACCTCAAGGCCCTGGCCGCCGCGGTGGGCGGCAAGCGCGCCGCCATGGCCGACCCGACGCTGGCCGAGCGCACCACCGGCTACGTCCGCGGCGGCATCTCCCCGCTCGGCCAGCGCAAGAAGCTCACCACCGTCCTGGACGACTCGGCCTCCGGCCATCCGACGATCTGCGTGTCGGCGGGACGCCGGGGACTCGAGGTGGAGCTGGCGCCCGAGGACCTGGCGAAGCTGACGGAGGCGGTGCTCGCGCCGATCGGGCGGGGCTGAGCGGGCGTCCTGCCGGTCGGTGCGGGGCCTACGGGGCGGGCGCGACCGGCACTTCGCCCGGGTACCGCGGTTCGGGGTCACGGGGGCCGAACAGCGCCGTCAGGCCGAGGTGGACCAGCACCGCGGCGAACGGCCACGACAGCAGCGCCGCCTTCGCGCCGAGGCGCAGCGGTGCCGGGAAGGTGACACCCTTGCCGACCGCCCGCGCGTGGGCGATCACGTTCGACGTGGGGCCCAGCCAGACACCGAGCCGCCAGGCCAGCAGGGAACCGAGCAGTCCGCCGAGAGCCAGGCCGACGACGAGCGGTACGCCGCCACGCCTGCGCCACAGGAACACCGCCAGCCCGCTCACCGCGCCGAACGCCAGCGCCAGCAGGGTGAACGTGCCGTCCACCCCGATCGCCTGCTCGCCCTCGGTGTCCTTGAGGTAGACCACCCAGCTCTCGCCCGACTGTTCGCCGACCAGCGGCACATGCGGCGCCAGCCGCCACCACAGCAGTCCGAGCAGCGCGCCGCACACCGTCACCAGCAGGGTGATCACGGCGCCCTCGCGCGCTTCGGTCCTCATCCCGGGGCCGTCCTCTTCGTGGGCGCCCACGACCGGCGCCCCGGCGGGCGGTGCCTGCCAGACCTGGTGCGCGGAGTGGTCGTGCGGGGGCTGTGGCGGATTCAGCGGTGCGGTCACCCTGCCATCGTGCCAGGTCGGCCTGTGCGCCGCGTCACCGGACGGCGGCCCTGCGGTACGCCCACGCCGCCACGGCCAGCGAGACCACTCCGACCCCCGCGCACACCCCCAGGTCAGCGAGGACGACGGCCCAGTCCGGGTGCGCCCCGAACGTACCGGCGTACGCCTCCACGCCGTAGGTGGAGGGCAGCAGGTCCCGCGCCAGCCGGACGATCTCCGGCATCCGGTCGGCCGGCAGCACCCCGAGCAGCAGCGCCGCCGACATGCCGAGCTGCCCGAGCAGCGTGGCCAGCTCGGGGCGGGGCGCCAGCAGCCCCAGCGCCGCGCCGAGCCCGGACAGCGCGGCACCGGCCAGCGGTACGACGGCCAGCAGGACCCACAGGTTGGACAGCGGCAGCCCGAACAGCACACAGCCGAAGGCGGCGGTCACCAGTGTCCCGGGCACGGTGAAGGAGGCGTACGCCGCCGCCGCGCCCAGCACCACCGCGGCGGGCGGCACCGGCAGCGTGGCGTAGTGGTCGAGCCCGCCGCCGGCCCTCAGCTGCCCGAAGTACTGGGCCAGCAGATTGAGCGCGACGAACGCGACGACCAGCACGGACGAGCCGGCCACCACGGACCGGGCCTCGAAGCCGTTGTCGACCACGCCGCGCATCATCACGGTGATGCCGACGGACTGGAAGGTCGCCACGAACAGCAGCGGGATGCGCGCCACCCGGGCCCGGGACAGCTGTGCCCGGTACACGGCCACCAGCGACGGCCACAGCCGCGCCGCGGGGGCCAGCTCGGCCGCGACGGGCCCCGCCTCCGGCACGGTCCGCGCTCCGTCCGGCAGCACCTGCGCGGGTACGACACTCACGACGAGCAGCTCCTCTTCCCTGCGGCGGCCGTACCGACCCCGTCGCGCACGGCGGCCCGTGCGGCCCGTGCGCTCATGCCTTCACCAGCCCCTGCCGCGCGGCGCCGCCCAGTGCCAGGTAGACGTCCTCCAGGCTGGGCGTGGCGAGCGTGAAGTCGTCCAGGGCGGCGAAGGCGGCGCCGCCGGTCACCGTGGCGACCACGGCGCGGGCCTCCTCGGGCGCGAGCCGCAGCGTCCAGCGCCGGCCCGACTCCACCGCGCGCTCGCGCAGCACGGCGACCTCGGGCACGTCCAGCGGCGCCCGCTCCCGCCACACCAGCTCCACCCGTACCTCGCCCGCGACCTGCTCCTTGAGCCCGGCGGGGGTGTCGCAGGCGATGACCCGGCCCCGGTCGAGCACGGCGACCCGGTCGAGCACGGTCTCGGCCTCGATGACGTTGTGGGTGACCAGGAGGACGGTGGTGCCGCGTTCGGCGCGGCGCCGGTCCACGGCCGCCCAGACCGCGCGCCGGGCCACCGGGTCCATGCCGGTGGTGGGCTCGTCCAGGACCAGCAGCGGACGCTCCCCGACCAGGGCCGCGGCGAAGCAGGCGAGCCGCCGCTGCCCGCCGGACAGCTTCTTCAGGGCCCGCCCGGCGATCGGGGTGAGCCCCAGCTCCTCCAGTACGGCGTCCCGCTCGGCCCGCGCCGTGCGGGCGTCCAGGCCGCGCAGGCGCCCGGTGGTCTCGGCGGCGAGGGAGACGGTCAGCTCGTCGAGGGCGGTGGACTCCTGACCGAGGTAGGCGAGGAGGCGCGCGGCGCGCTCGGGATGGCGCACGATGTCGTGGCCGAGGATCTCGACACTGCCCGCGTCGGGGCGCAGCAGGCCGGTGAGCTGGCGCACGAGGGTGGACTTGCCGGCGCCGTTGGGGCCGAGCAGCCCGAAGATCTCCCCGCGCCGCACCTCCAGCTCCAGGACGTCGGTGGCCCGCACCTCGGGCGTCCCGGGCGCACCGCGGCGGCCCTTGACGGCCGGATAGGTCTTGCGGAGCCCGCGGACGCGGACGACCTCGTCCTGCCGAAGTGCCTGCCCCACACGCGTACTCACAAGGGGAGAGGGTACGGGGTCGGGGGCCTTTACTCGCCCTTGGGGCCACCCGAGCCGCTACCGAGGACGACGCCACGCCCCGGCCACGACGAAGCCGCACCCTGGCCGGGACGGACCCAGCCACCCGCCCACGCACTGCCGTGCCGAGGACAGGCCCTGGGCCCGGCTGGTTCCGCGCCACGGCGGCCTGAGGGCCACGTAACGGCCGCCCTGGCGGCACGCCGCGGCCAGGCCGAGGGCCCCGTAACGGCCACCCTGGCGGCCCCACCGCAGCCAGACCGAGGGCCACACAGGGGCGCCCCGGCGGCCCCCCACCGCAGCCAGGCAGAGGACCACGTAACAGGAGCCCTGGCGGCACGCCGCGGCCAGGCAGAGGGCCGGCCGCGAACGGGACGGAACCGTGCCCTCTCCGGGCGGCACCGTGCCCTCTCCGGGCGGCCGGCCACGCCGCAAGCGGCCTGACACCGCCACACGGCTGTCGGACTGACCACCACGTCCTCATCACGTCGACGGACACACCAGTGTCGGGCCGAGGGCCACTCGGGACGGCGCCACGCCCCGGCCGGGAGCGAACCTCGCCTGCCGCGCCGGGGGCCACACCTGGATCGGGCTGGAGCCACGCCACGGGCGGACTGTCAGCCTCCTGACGGCCTGGCGGGCGGCCCCACGCCAACGCGCCGAGGTCCATGCCACGGCGAGGGGGTGGCCGCGCCCCGTCGGCCGACTGCCCCAGCCACCTGCCGGACCGGCAGCCACGCCATCGCCGGGACGGAGAGCCGCGACACGGCCGGGTCGAGGCCACACCCCGTCTGGGCAGCCGGCCTCCACGGCCGGGCTGACGACCCCACCAGAGCCGAGAGCGAGCCGGTCCCCGCACGAGCAGCCGACCACGCCACGATCGGGACGACGACCACACCACAGCCGAGACGGCCGCCGCGCCCCGACCCACCGAGGCCCACACCCCCACCGGACCGACGACCACCCAGAGCCGAGAGCGAGCCGGTCCCCGCACGAGCAGCCGACCACGCCACGATCGGGACGACGACCACACCACAGCCGAGACGGCCGCCGCGCCGCAGTCGGGACGGAGCCGTGCCCGGGTCGCACCGGCGGCCATCGCAGTGGACGGAGCCGCCCCCAGTCGGCGGGCAGGCCGTCGTCGAGCGGGGCCGTCCGCGGGGGGCCGTGATCCCCGTCTCAGTCCCCGGTTCGCCCCGGGCCCCGTTCCCGCCTCACTCCCCCGCGTTCGCGTGCTCCGCCGCGGCCGGGATGTCGAACTCGCGCCAGAAGCCCGCCCGGATGGCGTAACGGTCGTGCTCGTCGATCTGGTCGTCCTTGTGCGCGAGCAGGCCGAAGCGGGCCGCGTAGCGCAGCAGCTCCCCGTCGATGCGGTGCGGGATGCGCGGGTACATCTGGGACAGCCGCTGGAGGTGGCTCTGGTCGCCGAGCCGGGACATCCAGCGGCGGGCGAAGACCTGCCCCACCTCGTACGGATCGCCGCCGACGGTGGTGATGTCCTCCTCGCGGTCGGCCCAGCGCTGCTCGGCCGTGGTGAGCTGGGCGAGCGTCGGCATGGCGGCGGCCTCGGCCGGTTCGGGCACCGCGCCGGGCCGGTCCACCCAGCCCTTGTCGGAGGACCAGCGCAGGGTCGCGGTGGCCGGGTGCTGGGCGGGCTGGGCGGCGCCCGGGGCACGCAGCGCGGCGAGGTCCTTGGGCGTGGGGACGCCCTTGGCCGCGGGCACCCGCTCCTGGCCGCCGTTCTCCCCGGCGGCGGCCGGCGGACGCGTCTCCTGGCCGGTGGGGCGCTCGGTGGCCGCGGCGAGCGCGGACTCGGGCAGCGGGGCGGAGAGGATCGCGGCGATCTCGGGTCGGGGCACGGGAGGCGGGGCGCAGACGCCGGTCAGCTCCTTCGCCCGGACGGCCTGCGTGATCCAGGCCCGGTCGAGCACGCGCCGCTCGTCGGCCTCGGCGACCAGGTCCTCGGACTGGTTGTAGTCGCCGTCGGCCGCCTGCACGGCCCACAGGTGCACGGCGACGCCGTGCTCCTTGGCCGCCATCATGCCCGGCAGCAGATCGCCGTCGCCGGTGACGAGGACGACGTCGGAGCAGGCCCGGTTGCGGGCCAGCTCGGTCAGCTCGGCGTGCATGGCGGCGTCCACGCCCTTCTGCGCCCACCGTCCGTCACTGCGGGTGAGGGCACCGAGCCGCACGGTGACCCGGGGCATGACGCGCAGGCGGCGGTGCTCCGGCTGGGGAACGCGATCGGGGGCGCCGTCGAACCAGTAGATGCGCAGCAGGGGCCGCTCGGTGTCGGACTCCGCGCGTTCGCGCAGCGCCTGGACCAGTGCGGCGTGGTCGACGGTGATCCGGGACCGCGAGGGCTCACCCGCGAGGAGGCTGGCGGCAGCGCCCAGCAGGTACCCGGCGTCCACCAGGACGATGCAGCGGTCCACGCGACTCACCCTCTTCCCGGGAGGTATTGCTTCGGACTTCCTTCGAGTCTGCCCGACCACGCGGGGGTTAACGGCCCGAACTCGATCTTCGGCGTGGCGTTTGCGGCTCCCGTGCGCCAACCTACCCTGTCACACAGGGTAATTGTCCGACATGCGATCGATGTCAGCATATGTGAATCTGGTCGCGGTCCTGGCCCCTAGATCCCCCACAGGAGGCAGATCACCATGGCCAAGAACAAGAACCGTAAGCAGGGTGGCTCGCAGAACCGCGCCGCGCAGCAGTCCGGCCCGGCGCACGAGCACGCGCAGCGTTCCCCGGAGCACGAGTCCCCGGTGTCGCACATCCAGGGCAGCGCCTCGGACACCGCGCACGGCAAGAAGCAGAAGAGCTTCGGCCACAACTAAAGGGCACTTGACGCCCGTTGCGTGAAAAGAGGGGCGCACCCGCTTCCGGGTGCGTCCCTCTCGCGCTGGTGACGGCGCCGGCACACGCCGGCCGGTTCAGCCCGCGAGGCAGGACGGGCCGAGCAGCACCTTCAGGTCGCCGAAGAGCGCCGGGTCGGGCTTGACCCGGTGCCGGTCCAGGCGCAGCACCGTGGTCTTGCGCGGCCCCTGGAGCTTGATCCGCACCTCGCTGTCGCCCTTGTGGTGGCTGAGGATCTCGCCGAGCCGGCTGACCATGGGGGGAGTGACCCGGGTCGCCGGGATCGTGAGGACCACCGGCGCGTTGGCGCCCGCGTTGGACAGGTCCGGGACCATCAGCTCCATGGCGACGAGCCGGGGCACGTCCTCGCGCTTGTCGAGGCGGCCCTTGACGAACACCACGGCGTCCTCGACCAGTTGGGTCGACACCAGCTGGTAGGTGGCCGGGAAGAACATGCACTCGATGGAGCCCGCGAGATCCTCGACGGTGGCGATCGCCCAGGCGTTGCCCTGCTTGGTCATCTTGCGCTGGAGACCCGAGATGATGCCGCCGATGGTGACCACCGCGCCGTCGGCGTGCTCACCGCCGGTGAGCTGGGAGATACCCGCGTCGGCCTTGTCGGACAACACGTGTTCGAGACCGAACAGCGGGTGGTCGGAGACGTACAGACCGAGCATCTCCCGCTCCTGGGCGAGCAGATAGGTCTTGTCCCACTCGTCGTCGGTGAACTGCACGTCGAGTCCGAAGCCGGGCTCGTCGGCGCTGTCGTCACCCATGCCGCCGAAGAGGTCGAACTGGCCCTCGGCCTCCTTGCGCTTGACCGCGACCACGTTGTCGATCATCGGCTCGTACTGCGCCGTGAGGCCCTTGCGGGTGTGCCCCATGGTGTCGAACGCGCCCGCCTTGATCAGCGATTCGGTGGTCCGCTTGTTGCAGACGACCGCCTCGACCTTGTCCAGGTAGTCCGGGAAGGAGGCGTACTTCCCCTTGGACTTGCGGCACTTGATGATCGACTCGACCACGTTGGTGCCGACGTTGCGGACGGCGGAGAGGCCGAAGAGGATCACGTCGTCGCCCTGGGCGGCGAAGTTGGACTCGGACTCGTTGACGTTCGGCGGGAGCACCCGGATGCCCATGCGGCGGCACTCGTTGAGATAGACCGCCGACTTGTCCTTGTCGTCCTTGACGGAGGTCAGCAGCCCCGCCATGTACTCGGCGGGGTGGTTGGCCTTGAGGTAGGCGGTCCAGTACGACACCAGGCCGTACGCGGCCGAGTGCGCCTTGTTGAACGCGTAGCCGGCGAACGGCACCAGCACGTCCCACAGCGCCTGGATGGCCTCGTCGCTGTAGCCGTTCTTGCGGGCGCCGGTCTGGAAGATGGTGAAGTTCTTCGCCAGCTCCTCGGGCTTCTTCTTGCCCATCACACGGCGGAGGATGTCGGCCTCGCCGAGCGAGTAGCCGGCGATGATCTGGGCGGCCTTCTGCACCTGCTCCTGGTAGACGATCAGGCCGTAGGTGACGTCCAGGACCTCCTTGAGCGGCTCCTCCAGCTCGGGGTGGATCGGCGTGATCTCCTGCTGCCCGTTCTTGCGCAGGGCGTAGTTCGTGTGGGAGTTCATGCCCATCGGGCCCGGCCGGTACAGGGCCGACACGGCGGAGATGTCCTCGAAGTTGTCGGGCTTCATCAGCCGCAGCAGCGAGCGCATGGGGCCGCCGTCGAACTGGAAGACGCCGAGGGTGTCGCCGCGCTGGAGCAGGTCGAAGGTCTTGGGGTCGTCCAGCGGCAGGGACAGCAGGTCGATGTCGAGGCCCTTGTTGGCCTTCACCATCTTGACCGCGTCGTCCATGATCGTGAGGTTGCGCAGGCCCAGGAAGTCCATCTTCAGCAGGCCGAGCGACTCACAGCTCGGGTAGTCCCACTGCGTGATGGTCACGCCGTCGGTGTGCCTGACCCAGACGGGGACGTGGTCGGTGATGGTCTCGCTGGACATGATCACGCCGGCGGCGTGCACACCCATCTGCCGGACCAGGCCCTCCACGCCGCGCGCGGTGTCGATGACCTTCTTCACGTCCGGTTCGTTCTCGTACATCGAGCGGACCTCGCCCGCCTCCGAGTAACGGGGGTGGTTGGGGTCGGTGATGCCGGACAGCGGGATGCCCTTGCCGAGGACGTCGGCGGGCATGGCCTTGGTGATGCGGTCGCCCATCGCGTACGGGTAGCCCAGCACGCGCGCCGAGTCCTTGATCGCGTTCTTGGCCTTGATGGTGCCGTAGGTGCCGATCTGGGCGACCTTGTCGGCGCCGTACTTCTCGGTGACGTACCGGATCACCTCGGCGCGCCTGCGCTCGTCGAAGTCGATGTCGACGTCGGGCATCGAGATGCGCTCGGGGTTGAGGAACCGCTCGAAGATCAGTCCGTGCGGGATCGGGTCGAGGTCGGTGATGCCCATGGCGTAGGCGACGATCGAACCGGCCGCGGAGCCTCGGCCGGGGCCGACCGCGATGCCGTTGTTCTTCGCCCACATGATGAAGTCGGCGACCACGAGGAAGTAGCCGGGGAAGCCCATCGAGATGATGACGTCCATCTCGTAGTCCGCCTGCTTCTGGCGGTCCTCGGGGATGCCGCCCGGGAAGCGGCGCTCCATGCCGCGGCGGACCTCCTCCTTGAACCAGGTGACCTCGGTGTACCCCTCGGGGATGTCGAACTTCGGCATCAGGTCGCGCTTCTGGAACATGCCCGTGGTGTCCACCATCTCGGCCACGAGGAGCGTGTTGGCGCAGCCCTCCTGCCAGGCGTCCGAGGAGTCGATGGCGTACATCTCGTCCGTGGACTTCAGGTAGTAGCCGGTGCCGTCGAACTTGAAGCGGTCGGGGTCGGAGAGGTTCTTGCCGGTCTGGATGCACAGCAGCGCGTCGTGGGCGCCCGCCTCGTGGGCGTACGTGTAGTGCGAGTCGTTGGTGACCAGCGGGGGGATGCCGAGCTTCCTGCCGATCTCCAGGAGACCGTCGCGGACCCGGTGCTCGATGTCGATGCCGTGGTCCATCAGCTCCAGGAAGTACTTGTCCTTGCCGAAGATGTCCTGGTACTCGGCGGCGGCCTTGAGCGCCTCGTCGAACTGGCCGAGGCGCAGCCGGGTCTGCACCTCGCCGGAGGGGCAGCCGGTGGAGGCGACGATGCCCTCGGACCACTGGGCGATGGTCTCCTTGTCCATTCGCGGCCACTTCTGCAGCCAGCCCTCGGCGTACGCGTCCGAGGACAGCCGGAAGAGGTTGTGCAGCCCGGTCCGGTTCACCGCCCACATCGTCTTGTGGGTGTAACCGCCGGAGCCGGAGACGTCGTCGCGCTTCTGGTGCGGCTGGCCCCACTGGATCTTGCGCTTGTTGCGCCGGGACTCGGGGGCGACATAGGCCTCGATCCCGATGATCGGGGTGATCCCGGCCTTCTGCGCGGAGTGGAAGAAGTCGTACGCTCCGTGGAGGTTGCCGTGGTCGGACATGGCGATGTGCGTCATGCCCATTTCATTGCAGGCGTTGAACATGTCCTTCAGCCGCGCGGCACCGTCCAGCAGCGAGTACTGGGTGTGGACGTGCAGGTGCGTGAACGGCGGCTTTGACACGGTATGGCCTCCAACGGAAAACGTCAGGCGACGGGCGGACGGACACTCTGGGGGACAGCGTCGAATCCTATGCCCTGCCACTGACAGCCGGAGCGGATCTCCGCGTACGGTCGGGCGGGAACCGGGCACTCCCGCGCGGCGTCGCCCGTTGGAGACGGCGAAAGCGCTGTCGTGCCCGTGAACGCACAGTGACGCACCACTCCCGCACCAGGAGGCATCCCGCGATGTCGGTCCCCAAGCTCAGCGACGAGCAGCGCGGCGAGGAGATCCTCGCCGTATTCGACACCGCCTTCGGCAGGCTCCTGGCCGCCGACCCGGCCGCGTTCCGGGTGAAGTTCCGGAAGATGGCGGCCTCGGCCTTCGCCTTCTACCGGGGCACGGCGTGCCTCTTCTACCACGACATCGACGCCGAGAAGCGGGGCGGCCCCTACCTGGACGACCGCACCTCGCGCGTATGGATCCACGGCGATCTGCACGCGGAGAACTTCGGCACCTACATGGACTCGTACGGCCGCCTGGTGTTCAACGTCAACGACTTCGACGAGGCGTACGTCGGCCCCTTCACCTGGGACCTGAAGCGCTTCGCGGCCTCGATCGCGCTGCTCGGGTACGCCAAGGCACTCAGCGACGAGCAGATCACCGAGCTGGTGACGGTCTACGCGGCCGCCTACCGCGAGCGGATCCACGCCCTGGCCACCGGCGCCAAGAGGGACGAGGTGCCCCCGTTCACCCTGGACACCGCGGAGGGACCGCTGCTGGGCGCGCTGCGCGCGGCCCGCTCGCTCACCCGCTTCGAGCTGCTGGAGTCGATGACGGAGATCCGCGACTTCGAACGCCGGTTCGCACCGGGCGGCGGCGCCGTCGAGCTGGACGCGGCCGACCGCTACAAGGTCCTCGCGGCCTTCGACGGCTATCTGGAGACGCTGCCGGACTCCTCGCTGGCCCGCCCGGACTCCTACCGGGTCAAGGATGTCGTGGGCCGCCGGGGCGTCGGTATCGGCTCGGCCGGGCTGCCGTCGTACAACATCCTCCTGGAGGGCCACAGCGACGCCCTGGAGAACGACGTCGTGATCTACATCAAGCAGGCCCAGACCCCGGCCGTCTCCCGGCACATCACCGATCCGGCCATCGCCGGGTACTTCCGGCACGAGGGCCACCGCTCGGTGATCTCCCAGCGCGCCCTCCAGGCGCACGCCGACCCGTGGCTGGGCTGGACCGAGCTGGACGGCGCGGGCCAGCTGGTCGCCGAGGTCTCGCCGTACGCGGTCGACCTGGACTGGGGCGACATCGACGACCCGGAGGAGATCGCGCTGGTCGTGGCCGACCTGGGCCGGGCCACGGCGACGATGCACGCGGCGGCGGACGACACCTCCGGCGAGTCCCTGGTGCCCTTCTCCACCGAGCGGGCCATCGACGCGGCGATCGCGGCCGACGAGGAGGGCTTCGCGCCCCTGCTGGTGGACTTCGCGCACGCCTACGGCGCCCGCGCGCGCGCCGACCACCACATCTTCGTGGACCTGTTCCGCAACGGCCGGATCCCGGGGCTGTAGGACGCCGGACCGGGGCGGTGGCGTGCGGCTGCTCACAGGCCCCCTTTAGGGGTCCCTTACTCCGGTTCGTGACAGACTCTGCTTTCGCTATGGACATATCCGGGACCCAGCTCAGAACCGTACGCGCGGTGCTGTTCACGGCCTTCGTCGTGACCCTCGGCACCGCGTCGCACGTGCTGCTGTCCCGGACGCCGCTACCGGCGGCGACCGTGGCCGCGGTCGCCGCCGGCGTCTTCGCCGGCGCGTACGCGCTGGCGGGCCGCGAGCGCGGCTTCGGGCGCATCGCCGCCCTGCTGATCCCGCTGGAACTGGCCGCCGACACGGTGTTCACCACCGGCCAGCGGACCTGTTACGGCCGGGCGGGCGGTCCGGTGGCCGGCCCCCTGCACGCCTTCGGCTTCGACCTGCTGTGCCACGGCGGCGCCGTGGGCGCCCCGCTGGCCCAGGTGAGCCGCGGCCAGACGGCCGGACTGCTGGAGGACCCCGGCCCGGCGACCGCCTGGCTCCTGCTCGCCGCGCACATCGGCGTGGGCCTGCTGGCCGCCGCCTGGCTGCGCCGGGGCGAGCGGGCGCTGGTACAGCTGCTGCGCGCGGTGGCAGCGGCCTCCTTCCGGCCGCTTCTGCTCGCCGTGGCCGCGGTCACCGTGCGACTCCTGCCGGACCGCCGGCCGCCCCGCCCGGCCCCGCGCCGGGCCGCGGCCCGCGACCGCCTTCTCGCCCACTCCCCGGGCCGGCGTGGACCACCGTGCTCCGCCCCGCTCGCCGCTCGCTGAGCGGCAGCGAAGAGCACCGTCCACCCATCCTCGCGCGCACGACAGCTGCGCGTTTCCCCAGGGAGAACACCGACATGAGCAAGCGGAACAGCCAGGCGGCGAAGACGGCGGCCCGCGAGCGGCTGCGCCAGGAACGCGAACGCCAGGCCAAGCGCGACAAGGCGAGGAGGCAGGCGATCGTGGCCGGTTCGGTTTTGGTCGTCCTGGCCGCCGCGGGCGGCATCGGCTATGCCGTCGTGCAGGCCAGCAAGCCCGGCTACTGGGAGCGGATGAAGACCGCGAAGGTCGTCGCCCCGGCCCACACGGAGGGCACCAAGGGCACCACGGTCGTCATCGGCAAGGCGAGCGCCAAGAAGACCCTCAAGATGTACGAGGACCCGCGCTGCCCGGTGTGCGCCCAGTTCGAGCAGACCGTCGGCTCGACGCTGCACAAGGACATCGACGACGGCAAGTTCAAGTACCAGTACGTCGGCGCCACGTTCCTGGACGCCCACGACAACGGCGAGGGCTCCAAGAACGCGCTGAGCGCGCTCGGCGCCGCGCTGAACGTCAGCCCCGAGGCGTTCCTGGACTACAAGTCGGCGCTGTACTCCGCGAAGTGGCACCCGGACGAGAACGACGACAAGTTCAAGGACGACAGCTACCTCATCAAGGTCGCCGACACCGTCCCGGCGCTGAAGAACAACACCGGCTTCCAGAACGCGGTCAAGAAGGGCACCTACGACGCCTGGGCGATGGCCATGTCGAAGACGTTCGACGACAACAAGGACGGTGTGACCGGCACCCCGGGCTTCGTCATGGACGGCAAGCAGCTCAACGGCGGCAACATGATCTCGACGGTGGCCGAGTTCGACAAGGTGATCGACTCGGCCCTCAAGGGCTGAGAGAACACTCCGGGTTGACGAACCCGAAGGGCTGACGGCCTTTAGGGGCCCGACGGCTCAGTGAAGAGCGGGCGAACATTCCCTGTTCGCCCGCTCTCTTGTTCTACTGCTCGGTAACCTGATCGGCCGTGACGAGTCGAAACAGATCGCTTCCGGCCTCCCAGGGCCCCAACTCCCTTTCCCCCAGCCGCCGTACGGTCGTCAAGGCCGCGGCGGCGACCGCTGTGCTGGCCGGGCCGCTCGCCGCCGCTCTTCCGGCGCGGGCCGCCGGTCAGGCCCCCGCCTTCCTGCACGGCGTGGCCTCCGGTGACCCGCTGCCCGACGGCATCCTGCTGTGGACCCGGGTCACCCCGGCCCCGGACGCCGTCCCGGGCTCGGGCATCGGCCCGGACACCGTCGTGAGCTGGGTCGTCGCCAAGGACAAGGCGCTCACCCAGATCGTCGCCCAGGGCTCCACCACCGCGACGGCCGCCTCGGACCACACCGTGAAGGCCGACATCCGCGGCCTCCAGCCGGCCACCGACTACTGGTTCCGCTTCTCTTCCGGCGGCACCGACTCCCCGGTCGCCCGCACCCGCACCGCCCCGGCCGCCGCCGCGGACGTCCCCGGGCTCCGCTTCGGCGTGGTCACCTGCGCCAACTGGGAGGCCGGCTACTTCTCCTCGTACCGCCACCTGGCCGCGCGCAACGACCTCGACGCCTGGCTGCACCTCGGCGACTACATCTACGAGTACGAGTCCGGCGGGTACGCGGCCCGCGGCACGGTGGTGCGGCAGCACGCCCCCACCCACGAGATCATCACGCTCGCCGACTACCGCACCCGGCACGGCAAGTACAAGACCGACCCCGACCTCCAGGCCCTGCACCTGAAGGCGCCGGTCATCGCTATCTGGGACGACCACGAGTTCGCCGACAACGCGTGGTCGGGCGGCGCGGTCAACCACACCGAGGGCGCCGAGGGCACCTGGACCGCCCGCAAGGCCGCCGCCAAGCAGGCGTACTTCGAGTGGATGCCGGTGCGTCCCGCGATCGAGGGCACCACCTACCGCCGGCTGCGCTTCGGCAAGCTCGCCGACCTCTCCCTGCTGGACCTGCGCTCCTTCCGCTCCCAGCAGGTGTCGGGCACCAGCGGCTCGGTGGACGACGGAAGCCGCACCATCACCGGCCGGGCACAGCTCGACTGGCTGAAGGCGGGCCTGAAGTCCTCCGACACCAAGTGGCGGCTGGTCGGCAACTCGGTGATGATCGCACCGTTCGTCATCGGCTCGCTCACGGCCGACCTGCTCAAGCCGCTGGCCCAGCTGCTCGACCTGCCGCAGGACGGCATAGGCGTCAACACCGACCAGTGGGACGGCTACACCCACGACCGCCGGGAACTCCTCGACCACCTGACGTCCAACAACATCGGCAACACCGTCTTCCTGACCGGTGACATCCACATGTCCTGGGCCAACGACGTGCCGGTGGACGCGGGCACCTACCCGCTCTCGAAGTCGGCCGCCACCGAGTTCGTCATCACCTCGGTGACCTCCGACAACCTCGACGACATCGTCAAGGTCCCCGAGGGCGTGGTCTCCACGGTCGCCGCGCCGCTGATCGAGGCCGCCAACCGGCACGTCCACTGGGTGGACACCGACCGGCACGGCTTCGGCGTGCTCGACATCACCGCCGACCGCGCCCAGATGGACTACTACGTCCTGTCCGACCGCACCGACCAGAACGCCACCGCCCGCTGGGAGCGGTCGTACCGCACCCGCACCGGCACGCAGAAGGTGGAGCGCTCCTACGACCCGGTGTAGGCCCGCTGGTCACCCCCGGTACGGGCCGCTACGCGGACCGCAGGCCGTCGAGGAAGCCGAGCGCCACGCGCCAGGTCGCCTCGGCGGCCTCCGCGTCGTAGTCGGGCAGCCCGGGGTCGGTGTACAGGTGCCCGGCCCCGGCGTACCGGTAGACCTCCACGTCGGCGCCCGCCCGGCCCATCTGGAGGTACCAGGCGCTGAGCCAGTCGTCCGTCTCGAACGGGTCGGGCTCGGCCACGTGCAGCTGCACCGGCAGTTCGTCCACGTACGCGTTCGGCGCGATGTCCGAGGTGCCGTGCAGAAGCAGCAGACCGCGCGCCTTGTCGTCGCCGAGGGCGAGGGTCTGCGCCACGGAGGCGCCGAGCGAGAACCCGGCGTACACGAGCCCGCGCTCCGAGTACGGCGCCGCCGCCAGCACGGCCCGCTTCAGCAGCTCCTCCTTGCCGAGCCCGTCGCTGAACTCCATGCCCTCCTCGACGGTCTCGAACGTCCGCCCCTCGAAGAGGTCCGGCGTCCACACCTCGTGGCCCGCCATGCGCAGCCGGTCCGCGGCGTCACGCACCGCGGGCCTGAGCCCGTAGGTCGAGTGAAAGAGCATGATGTTCATGAGGCCATGGTGCCAGCCGCGCCCGCCTCGGCCCCATCCCGGCCGGGCTCGGCCCACCAGGGGGCCCTCCCCCTCCCCCTCCCCCGCGCCCCCTCCCCGCCGGAGCGCGCCAAGTCACAGGTTCACGATCGCCGTACCCGGTTACGTTCCAAGGCATGGAGACCGTACTGCGCCCCGTGGTCGTGGTCGGCGCGTCCGTGTTCCTGACCGTCCTCATCGGCTGGGCCACGGACGTGCTGCTGCGCAAGGCCGACGAACGCCACCCCGAGACCCCCTTGTGGGACCGGCTGCGGCGCGCCCGCGTGCCCTACCAGCTGGTCCTGTGCTCCGCCCTGCTCAGAGGCTCCTACGACCAGGCGGAACTGTTCAAGGAGCACCGGGTCGGCGTCGGACGGACCCTGACCCTGGTGCTGATCGGGGCCGCCGCCTGGCTGGTGATCCGGATCGCGGGGGCCGTGGTCGAGACGACGTACAGCCGCTACGCGCGCGCCCAGCACGACGCGGCGCGTGTCCGCCGGGTACGCACCCAGGTCACTCTGATCATGCGCGTGGTCTCGGCGATCGTCGGCGTGGTCGCGGTCGCCGCGATGCTGCTGACCTTCCCGGCGATGCGCGCGGCGGGCGCCTCCCTGCTGGCCTCGGCCGGTGTCCTCGGCATCGTGGCCGGCGTGGCCGCGCAGTCGACGCTGTCGAACCTGTTCGCCGGGCTCCAGATCGCCTTCGGTGACATGGTCCGGCTCGGCGACACGGTGGTCGTGGACGGCGAGTGGGGCACGATCGAGGAGATCACCCTGACCTTTCTGACGGTACGGACCTGGGACGAGCGCCGGATCACCATGCCGGTGTCGTACTTCACCTCCAAACCCTTCGAGAACTGGTCGCGGGGCACCCCGCAGATGACCGGGATCGTGTTCTGGCATCTCGACCACAGCGCTCCCATGGAGGCGATGCGCGAGAAGCTGCGCGACATCCTGCGCGAGTGCCCGGCCTGGGACGGCCGCGCCTACGGCCTCGTGGTCACCGACTCCACTCCGAACACCATCGAGGTGCGCGCGCTGGTGACCGCGAAGGACGCGGACGACATCTGGACGGTGCGGGTCGCCGTCCGCGAGCAGATGATCACCTGGCTGTCCGCGGAGCACCCCTACGCGCTGCCCCGGGTCAACACCTCGGACGCGGTGCTCCCGCCCTACCGCGTCCCCTCCCCGGATCGCGACTCCCTGCGCCGCGCCTACGAGTTCCCGCGCACCGGACGGGGCTGAACGGGGCGCGGACCGGTGGCCCCTGTCCGGTTCCCTTCGCCGGCCCGGTTCGGGATCTCCTCGCTCGGCACTCCCTTTCGTCCTGGCTCAGTGTCCGCGTTCCGCGCCTCCGTTGACCTGGATGATCTGTGAGGTGATGTGGCCGGCGGCGGGCGAGGCCAGCCAGTGCAGGGTCGAGGCGACGTCGCCCGGTTCACCGGCCCGGCCGGTGGACGTCTCCGCGACGAGCTGCCGACGCCGCTCCTCGGACAGGGTGCCGCCGAAGAAGTCGGTGTCCTCGATGTAGCCCGGCGCGACCACGTTCACGGTGATGCCGCGGTGGCCGAGCCTGCGGGCCAGATCATGGGCGTAGGGGTGCAGCGCGGCCTTGGACGCCGCGTAGGCGCCGCTGCCCGAGCCCCGGTAGGCGGCGATGGAGCCGAGGAAGAGCACCCGCCCGCCGGGCTCGGCGAGCCGGTCCTGAAGTGCCTCGGTGAGCAGCGCCGCGGTCAGGGTGTTGAGCCGGAAGGCGACGGTCCAGGCATGGGCCACCCGGTCGAGGGGGTCCTCGCTGTCCGCCGGGGGTTCCAGGGCGCCGGAGCCGCCGGCGCCGTGCACGAGCACGTCGACGGTGCCGAACTCCCGGGCGACGAGGCGGGCGACGCCCCGCACGTCGGCGGGCTCCGTGAGGTCGGCCGCGTGGGTGAGCGCCCCCGGTACCCGGGCCTTCTCCAGCACCTCCGCGCGCCGCCCGAGGAGCAGCACCCGGTCCCCGTCCGCGGCGAAGGCCCGTGCCGTCGCCAGCCCGATGCCCGTACCGCCTCCACTGATCACGATGTTGCGAGTCATGATCCGAGAGTAGGAGCCCGCCGCGGCCCGCGCTTCCGCTTGTCCACAGCCGCCATGTGTTCGTATGACTGGATATGCACAGCTAGCGGAGCAGTGCTAGCTGTACCCGGTTAGCGCATGCTGCGCACATCGAGGTGACGCAGGATCCGGTCCACGATCTCCGGGTCCATCCCCGGCTCGCTGCGCGCCGCCAGCACCTCGTGCCGGGCCGCGCTGAGCATCTCGCCCTGGATGCGCCGGACCCGCTTCAGCCGCTTGGCCCGCTGGTGCTGGGCCTCGCGCCGCTCCTCCTCGCCCATGTCGGGGCTGATCCGGATGCCGATGTCGAATGCCTGCCGCAGCATCTGCTCGGACAGGTCCTCGGGCAGGTCCTCCACCTGCTCGATCTCCCGCAGCCGGCGTTTGGCCGCCCTGGCGGCGCGCACCGCCAGCTCCTTCTCGTGCTCCTTCTCCCGTCCGGAGTCGGCCCGCACCCGCAGCCGCCTTACCAGCCACGGCAGGGTGAGCCCCTGGAGCACCAGGGTGGCGACGATCACCCCGAAGGCGATGAAGACGATCTCGTCCCGGTCCGGGAAGGGCTTCCCGGCATCGGTCTTCAGCGGGATCGCGAGCGCCAGGGCGACCGAGGCGACCCCGCGCATCCCGGACCACCACATCACCACCGTCTCGCGCCAGCTGGCCGGGATCTCCTCGTCCAGATCGCGCCGGGCGTGCAGCCGTTTGGTCAGCCAGGTCGCCGGCAGCAGCCACAGCAGCCGTACGACGATCACCACACCGGCGACGGCGGCCGCCCAGCCGAGCAGTTCGCCCCACCGTCCGCTGGCCGTGCGGATCGCGTTGTGCAGCTCCAGGCCGATCAGGCCGAAGGCGACGCCCGTGACGAGGGTGTCGATGATGTCCCAGAAGGTGTGCCCGGCGAGCCGGGTCATCACGTCGTCGGCGCCGGTGGCGTACTCGGAGAGGTAGAGGGCGGTGGTGAGCACGGCGAGCACACCGGAGCCCTGGAGCTTCTCCGCGAGCACGTAGGAGGCGTACGGCACCAGCAGGGTCAGGCCGATCTGGAGGGTCGGGTCGCCCAGCAGGTCCATCACCCGGTTCGCGCCCCAGCCCAGCAGCAGCCCGACGGCCACCGCGACCACGGCGGACAGCACCAGAGCCAGACCGGCCCGCCACGGCGAGAACACGCCGCTCACCGCGGCGGCGATCGCCACGTGGTAGAGCACGATGGCGGTGACGTCGTTGAACAGCCCCTCGCCCTCCAGGATCGACACCAGGCGGCGCGGCAGCCCGAGTCGTCCCGCGACGCTGGTCGCGGCGACCGGGTCGGGCGGGGCGATCAGGGCGCCGAGCGCCAGGGCTGCGGCGATCGAGAGACCGGGCACGATCGCGTGGGAGACGAAGGCGACGCACACCATGGTCACGAACACCAGGGCGACGGCCAGTGTCAGGATCGGGCGCCTGTTGGCCGCGAACTGGCGCCAGGAGGTACGCCGCACGGCCGCGTACAGCAGCGGCGGCAGCAGGCCGGGCAGGATCAGCTCGGGCGGGATGTTCACGTTGGGCACGAAGTCGGCCACCGCGAGGACCCCGCCGAACAGCGTCATCAGCACCGGGGCCGGCACCCCGAGCCGGTCGCCCACCGGGACGCTCACCAGGGCCCCGAGCAGCAGGGCGAACAACAGAGCCAACTGATCCAAGACCGGCGCTCCGGGATCGAGACGACACGAGAGGCTTCAAGCCTGCCATGCCGCCGGGGCACCGGCCGTTTCGACGCTTCGCCTCAGGGGGTGCCGCCGCATCCCCGCTCACCGGCTCCTTCGCCGGCCGCTACAGGGCGCGGCGCATCGCCCGGTGGGGCATGCCGGCGTCCTCGAACTCCGGGCCGTACGCCTCGTAGCCGAGCCGCTCGTAGAAGCCCAGTGCCTGGGTCTGCGCGTGCAGGTCCACCGCGGCGAGGCCCCGCGCGCGGGCCGCGTCCTCGATGGCTCGTACCAGGGCGGCGCCGATGCCGAGCCCGCGCGCCTCGCGGGAGACGGCGAGCCGCCCGAGGGAGCCGACGGACGGGTCCGCGCCGGTCTTGGCGACGGCCGCCTCGCCGGTCAGCAGCCGGCCGGTGCCCAGCGGCACTCCGTCCGCGCGGACGGCCAGCACATGCACGGCGACGGCGTCGTACGCGTCGTACTCGATGGTCTCGTCCACGCCTTGTTCGCGGACGAAGACCTCCTTGCGCACGGCGAAGCAGGCTTCGAGGTCGGCGGGGTCCTCGGCGACCCGGACGGTGGGGGTCACCCGTAGGTCTCCTCGCGCACCTGGTCGAGGGCCTGCTGGAGGTCCTCGGGGTAGTCGGACGCGAACTCCACCCAGCGGCCGTCGCCCGGGTGCTCGAAGCCGAGGCGTACGGCGTGCAGCCACTGGCGGGTGATCCGCAGCCGCTTGGCGAGGGTGGGGTCGGCGCCGTAGGTCAGGTCGCCGACGCACGGGTGGCGGTGGGCGGCCATGTGGACGCGGATCTGGTGGGTGCGGCCCGTCTCCAGCTTCACGTCCAGCAGGGAGGCGGCGCGGAATGCCTCGATGAGGTCGTAGTGCGTCACCGAGGGCTTGCCGTCGGCGGTGACCGCCCACTTGTAGTCGTGGTTCGGATGGCGGCCGATCGGGGCGTCGATGGTGCCGCTCGTCGGGTCCGGGTGGCCCTGGACCAGGGTGTGGTAGCGCTTGTCGACCGTGCGCTCCTTGAACTGGCGCTTGAGCGAGGTGTACGCGTACTCCGACTTGGCGACCACCATCAGGCCGGAGGTGCCCACGTCCAGGCGGTGCACGATGCCCTGGCGCTCGGCGGCGCCGGAGGTGGAGATCCGGTAGCCGGCGGCGGCGAGACCGCCGATGACCGTCGGTCCCGTCCAGCCCGGGGAGGGGTGCGCGGCCACGCCGACCGGCTTGACGATCACGACCACGTCGTCGTCGTCGTGCACGATCTCCATGCCCTCGACGGGCTCGGCGACCACCTGCACCGGCGCGGGTGCCTGCGGCATCTCGACCTCCAGCCAGGCGCCGCCGCTCACCCGCTCGGACTTGCCGACCACCGCGCCGTCGACCTGCACCTTGCCGGCCGCGGCCAGTTCGGCCGCCTTCGTGCGGGAGAAGCCGAACATGCGGGAGATGGCGGCGTCGACGCGCTCGCCCTCCAGGCCGTCGGGCACGGGCAGGTTACGGATCTCGGGAATCGTGCTCACCCGTCGAGTATGCCGGACGGGCGGAACGACCCCGACCGAGCCTGTGGAAAACCGGCTCCGGCCGGCCCCCTCGACCGGCTCCGGCGCGGTCCCCCGGGGCCGCGCCGTCAGTCCTTGTGGACCGTGCCGTCCGGGTCCAGGCCGCGGAAGGACAGCAGCACGATCAGGATGCCGCCGCACACGATGGCCGAGTCGGCGAGGTTGAAGATCGCGAAGCCCTTGGGCGCGATGAAGTCCACGACCTGGCCCTCGAAGACCCCCGGCGCCCGGAAGATCCGGTCGGTGAGGTTGCCGAGCGCGCCGCCCAGCAGCAGGCCCAGCGCGACCGCCCAGGGGAAGCTGTAGAGCTTGCGGGCCAGGCGCATGATCACCACGATGACCGCGGCGGCGATCAGCGTGAAGATCACGGTGAAGGCCGCGCCGAAACCGAAGGCGGCACCCGGGTTGCGGATGGCGTGCAGCTCCAGCAGGTCCCCGACGAGCTTGATCGGCGCGTGGCCCTCCAGCTTGGCCACCACCAGCGTCTTGCTGATCAGGTCGAGCGCGTAGGCGAACGCGGCCACGGCGAACAGCACGGCGATCCGGCGGCCCCGGCCGGTCCGCTGGTCCCGTGCCGGCTCCGGGGCCTCCTGTGCGCCGTCCCCCGGGGTGTCCGGCGTATTGATGATGCGCTCCGCCTCTGCCACGTGCGTCCCTCGACCTAGGTACCTGACTGGGGACGAGACTACGGCACGCTCCGGCGGCCCCACACGCTCAGGAGCGGCGTTCCTGCTTCTGCTTGCACTCCACGCACAGGGTGGCCCGTGGAAAGGCCTGCATCCGGGCCTTGCCGATGGGCTTGCCGCAGTTCTCGCACAGACCGTAGGTGCCCGCGTCCAGCCGTTCGAGCGCGCGCTCGGTCTGGACGAGCATCTCGCGCGCGTTGGCGGCCAGCGCCAGTTCGTGCTCGCGGGTGATGTTCTTGGTGCCGGTGTCGGCCTGGTCGTCGCCCGCGCCGTCCCCGGAGTCGCGCATCAGGCCGACGAGAGACTCCTCGGACGAGCTGATCTCCTGCCGCAGCCGCTCCATCTCGGACTGGAGCTCGGTGCGCGCCTCGGCGACCTCCTGTTCGGTCCAGGGTTCCTCGCCGGGACGCACCGCCAGCTCGCCGGGCTCCGCCGCGGCGAGCCGCGCCTTCGGCAGGGCGGTCTCCTCCGCCGTGGCCGTACCAGGAGTCTTCTTCGCAACCACGCTCGTGGCTCCCGTCTGCTTCGCGGCCCGCGCCGCGCCCGCCTTCTTGGCCGTGCTCTTCTCGCCCGGCTCCGCCTTGTGGGCCGCCGCCTTCGCGGCCTTCGCGGCGGTGGTTCCCGCTGCCGCGGTCTTCTTGGCGGCCGTTTTCCTCGCCGCCGTCTTCTTGGCCGCCGTCTTCTTGGCCGCCGTCTTCTCGGCCTCCGTCCTCTCGGCCTCCGTCTTCTTCGCCGCCGTCTTCTCGGCCTCCGGTTTCCCGGTCGCCGTCCTCCCGGCGGCCGGCTTCCCGGAATCCGCCCGCACGGCGGCCGTTCGTCCGGCGGCTGTCCTCCCGGCCGCCGTCGTCTTCCTCGCCGTCGTCTTCTTGGCGGCCGCCTTCTTCGCCACCGGGTGGGCGGCGGCCTCCTCGGCCACGCCTGACTGCTCCAGGACCGGCTTCACGGTGGCTCCCTTCCCGGCGGCGGCCTTCCTGGCCACCGCCTTCTCGTCCCCCTCCTCGGCCACGGCCTCCCTCACCACCGTCTTCTCGACGACGGTCTTCTCGGCAGCGGTCTTCTCGGCACCCGTCCTGTCGGCCACGGTCTTCTTCGCGGTCCTCTTCGCCACCATGGCCGCGGCCCCTTCACATATTGTGATATTGCGCGCGAATCGTGCTGGGACGATAAATCGACTCGCCTCCCGCGGCAACGGGGCACACCGCCCGATTCGCCCGCCCGCACCCCCCGCGCGACGGGCCTGCATCCGTTGTGCCCAGCTCCCCGCCGGGTAATCCGTCCCGCGCGGCATCACCCCCGCACCCTCCCCATTCGGGGCATACGGCGCCCGCGCCGGACCCGCGGCCACCGCCGCCCCGAAAAGCGGTCGGCCGCTGTCCGCGCGGCGCCGTACACTGGGCGAAGCGAAAAGCGTGGATGGGGACGAGTAGCGGCGTACGCAGCCCAGAGCGACCCGGGGTCGGTGGAAGCCCGGGGGCGAGCGCGACGTGAAGATCACCCCGGAGCCGCCGGAAGAAAGCCACAGCCCGAGGGCCCAGGCCAGTAGAACCGGTTTCGCGACCCAATGAGGGGGCTCACCGGCGCCTGAGGCGCGGCGGCGGGCCAAGGAGGGTGGTACCGCGGGAGCGCGCCGCACACGGCGTGAGGAATCGAAGCTCTCGTCCCTCCGACGGAAGGCAGAAAGTCCGTTGGAGGATGCTCGCAGATGACAGCGCCGACGTACCGCCAGGTGCCCGCACAGGTCGACCTGCCCGCGCTTGAGCACGCCGTGCTCGACTTCTGGCGCGAGCAGAAGATCTTCGCCAAGACCCTGGAGCAGTCCGAGGGCCGCCCCGAGTGGGTGTTCTACGAGGGGCCGCCCACCGCCAACGGCATGCCCGGCGCCCACCACATCGAGGCGCGCGTCTTCAAGGACGTCTTCCCCCGCTTCCGCACCATGCGGGGCTACCACGTGGCCCGCAAGGCCGGCTGGGACTGCCACGGCCTGCCCGTGGAGCTGGCCGTGGAGAAGGAGCTGGGCTTCTCCGGCAAGCAGGACATCGAGGCGTACGGCATCGCCGAGTTCAACGCCAAGTGCCGCGAGTCCGTGACCCGGCACACCGACGCCTTCACCGAGCTGACGACCCGCATGGGCTACTGGGTCGACCTGGACGACGCCTACCGGACCATGGACCCGGAGTACGTGGAGTCGGTCTGGTGGTCGCTGAAGGAGATCTTCGGCAAGGGCCTGCTGGTCCAGGACCACCGCGTCGCCCCCTGGTGCCCGCGCTGCGGCACGGGTCTGTCGGACCACGAGCTGGCGCAGGGCTACGAGACGGTCGTCGACCCCTCGGTGTACGTCCGCTTCCCGCTCACCTCCGGCCCGCTGGCCGGCGAGGCCGCGCTCCTGGTGTGGACGACGACCCCCTGGACCCTGGTCTCCAACACGGCGGTCGCCGCGCACCCGGAGGTCACCTACGTCGTCGCCACGAACGGCGAGGAGAAGGTCGTCGTCGCCGAGCCCCTGCTCGCCAAGGCGCTCGGCGAGGGCTGGGAGCCCACCGGGCGGACCTTCACCGGCGCCGAGATGGAGCGCTGGACGTACCAGCGCCCGTTCGAGCTCGTCGAGTTCCCCGAGCCGGCCCACTACGTGGTGAACGCCGACTACGTGACCACCGAGGACGGTACGGGTCTGGTCCACCAGTCCCCCGCCTTCGGCGAGGACGACCTCAGGGTCTGCCGCTCCTACGGCCTGCCCGTCGTCAACCCGGTGCGCCCCGACGGCACCTTCGAGGAGGACGTGCCGCTGGTCGGCGGCGTCTTCTTCAAGAAGGCCGACGAACAGCTCACCGAGGACCTCAAGCAGCGCGGGCTGCTCTTCAGGCACCTGCCGTACGAACACAGCTACCCCCACTGCTGGCGCTGCCACACCGCGCTGCTCTACTACGCGCAGCCCTCCTGGTACATCCGTACGACGGCCATCAAGGACCGCCTGATCCAGGAGAACGAGAAGACCAACTGGTTCCCGGAGACGGTCAAGCACGGCCGGTTCGGCGACTGGCTGAACAACAACATCGACTGGGCGCTGTCCCGCAACCGCTACTGGGGCACCCCGCTGCCGATCTGGCGCTGCGAGGACGACCACCTCACCTGCGTCGGCTCCCGCGCGGAGCTGTCCGAACTGTCCGGCACCGACCAGTCGGACCTCGACCCGCACCGCCCGTACATCGACGCGATCACCTTCGGCTGCCCGCACGAGGGCTGCCGCAAGACCGCCACGCGCGTGCCGGAGGTCATCGACGCCTGGTACGACTCGGGCTCGATGCCGTTCGCGCAGTGGGGCTACCCGTACAAGAACAAGGAGCTGTTCGAGAGCCGTTACCCGGCGCAGTTCATCTCCGAGGCGATCGACCAGACCCGCGGCTGGTTCTACACGCTGATGGCCATCGGCACCCTGGTGTTCGACAAGTCGTCGTACGAGAACGTCGTGTGCCTCGGCCACATCCTCGCCGAGGACGGCCGCAAGATGTCCAAGCACCTGGGCAACATCCTGCAGCCGATCCCGCTGATGGACCAGCACGGCGCGGACGCGGTGCGGTGGTTCATGGCGGCGGGCGGTTCCCCGTGGGCGGCCCGCCGGGTCGGCCACGGCACCATCCAGGAGGTCGTCCGCAAGACGCTGCTGACGTACTGGAACACGGTCGCCTTCCAGGCGCTGTACGCCCGTACGTCGAACTGGGCGCCGAGCGCGGCGGACCCGGCACCGGCCGAGCGCCCGCTGCTCGACCGCTGGCTGCTGTCCGAACTGCACGCGCTCACCGACCAGGTGACGCAGGCGCTGGAGGGGTACGACACCCAGCGCGCCGGCAAGCTGCTGTCCGCGTTCGTCGACGACCTGTCCAACTGGTACGTCCGCCGTTCGCGCCGCCGCTTCTGGCAGGGCGACAAGGCCGCGCTGCGCACGCTGCACGAGGTGCTGGAGACGGTCACCAGGTTGATGGCGCCGATCACCCCGTTCATCACCGAGCGGGTGTGGCAGGACCTGATCGCTCCGGTCACCCCGGGCGCGCCGGAGTCGGTGCACCTGGCGTCCTGGCCGGAGACGGACCTCGGTTCGATCGACCCTGAGCTGTCGAAGCAGATGGTGCTGGTGCGCCGGCTCGTGGAGCTGGGCCGTGCCACGCGTGCCGAGTCGGGCGTCAAGACGCGTCAGCCGCTGTCCCGTGCGCTGATCGCGGCGAGCGGGTTCGAGACCCTGGACCGCGAGCTGCACACGCAGATCACGGAGGAGCTGAACGTCTCCTCGCTGGCGTCGCTGTCCGAGGTCGGCGGCTCGCTGGTGGACACCACCGCCAAGGCCAACTTCCGTGCGCTGGGCAAGCGGTTCGGCAAGCGGGTGCAGGAGGTCGCCAAGGCGATCGCCGCCGCGGACGCCGCCGCGCTCTCGCTGGCGCTGCGGCAGGGCACGGCGTCGGTGGAGGTCGACGGTGAGACGATCACCCTGGCGCCGGACGAGGTGATCATCACCGAGACGCCGCGCGAGGGCTGGTCGGTGGCGTCCGACTCCGGTGCGACGGTGGCGCTGGACCTGGAGATCACGGAGGAGCTGCGGCAGGCGGGTCTTGCCCGTGACGCCATCCGGCTCATCCAGGAGGCGCGCAAGAACAGCGGCCTGGACGTCGCCGACAGGATCGCGCTGCGGTGGACGTCCACGGACCCGGCGGTGATCGCGGCGCTGTCCGAGCATGCCGAGCTGATCGCGGAGGAGGTCCTGGCGACCGACTTCGGTCAGGGTGAGGCCGACGACAGCTTCGGTGACGCCTTCACCGACGAGGGGCTGAGCCTGGCGTTCCGGCTGCGGAAGGCGTAAGCGCCGACGGCCGTCCGAGCAGGGCCCGTTCTCCGGTTCCGGAGGGCGGGCCCTGCTTCATGGGCGCGGGCGGGAAGCCGGACCGCGCGCCCGCGCGGCGGACCGCACATCGGTACGGTCCGGCGCCCCTGAAGCTTCAACGCGCCCCATGCACGGGGCGCGCCCCCCCGCAGAGAGCGCGCCCCGGCGCGAAGAGCGCGCCGCAGACAAAAGGACGCGGCCCCGGATCCATCGATCCGGGGCCGCGTCCTGGGCGCTGCCGACGCCTATGGCGTACTGCTCACCGTTCCCGGTGCTTCAGTTGTCGTCCTCGTCGATCAGGAAACCACGCATCGGCGAGGGGGCCTGGCCCATGGGGGACGGGCCCTGGGGGCGGACCGGAGCCATCGGCTGGGTCATCGCGGGCGTCATCTGCTGCTGACCGCCGTAGGACGGGCCGGACGCCGGGGCGGGCGAGCCGCCCATCGTCTGGTTGCCGCCGTAGGACGGGGCGCTCGCGCCGGCCGGAGCCATGGAGGGCGCCGGGGACGGCGGCAGGGACGCGGCAGCCGGGGTGCGCGGCGGGGCCAGCGAGTCGTCGGCCTGGGTCTCCAGCTGGCGCAGCTGCGACTCCAGGTACGACTTCAGGCGCGTGCGGTACTCGCGTTCGAAGCCGCGCAGGTCCTCGACCTTGCGCTCCAGCGTGGCGCGGGCGGACTCCAGGGAGCCCATCGCGACGCGGTGCTTCTCCTGCGCGTCCCGCTCCAGGGCGTCGGCCTTGGCACGGGCGTCACGCTCCAGACCCTCGGCGCGGCTGCGTGCCTCGCCGACGATCTTGTTGGCCTCGGAGCGGGCCTCGGCGATCGCCTGGTCGGCGGTCTGCTGGGCCAGCGAGAGGACACGGGCGGCGCTGTCGCCACCGGGGCCCTGACCGGGACCGCCCATGGGACCGCCCATCGGGCCACCCATCGGACCGCCCATGGGGCCACCCATCTGCTGCTGCATGGGCGGCTGACCGCCCATCGGGCCCTGGCCCATGGGGCCCTGACCCATCGGGCCCTGACCCATGGGGCCCTGTCCCATCGGACCCTGTCCCATCGGACCCTGGCCCATCGGGCCGGGACCCTGGGGACCACCCTGACCGCTGGGACCGGCGGGCAGCTGCGGGGCACCGCTCGGCAGCTGGGGCGGACCACCCATGGGGCCACCCATCTGCTGCTGCGGCGGGCCCGATATCCCGGCGGGTACCGGAGCGCCGGGACCTCGCATGCCCTGCTGCTGCTCCTGCTCCGGAGGTTTCCTGGAGTTCTGCTGGTTCTGCGCGGCGGCCCGCGTGGCGGCCGCCAGCTTCGCGCGCAGGTCCTCGTTCTCCCGGAGCAGACGGGTCAGTTCGGCTTCGACCTCGTCGAGGAAGGCATCGACCTCGTCCTCGTCATAGCCTTCTCGGAGGCGGACGGTCGTGAACTGCTTGTTCCGCACGTCCTCGGGGGTCAACGGCATCTCTTCACCTCAACGTAGTCATCGGCAGTCGGCAAGACCGGATCGTCCAACACGCTCATCTCACGAAGTTCTGCACGATGGCGATGAGAATGTAGACGATGATCATCAGTACGAAGAAGGACAGGTCGAGCGCCACGCCCCCGAGACGCAGCGGCGGAATGAACCGCCGCAGAAGCTTCAGCGGTGGATCGGTGACAGTGTAGGTGGCCTCCAGTACGACCACCATCGCCTTGCCGGGTTGCCATGAGCGGGCGAACTGGAAGACGTAGTCCATGACCAGCCGGAAGATGAGCACGACGAGAAACACCATCAGCGCGATGTAGATCACCTGCGCGAACACGCTCATGGCTGCGCTTCCCTCTCCCCTGTTTCCGTGCTCTTGCGTACTGCGGTCCGGTCTGCGTCTCAGCTCTGGTTGAAGAACCCGCCCTCTGCGATGCGGGCCTTGTCCTCCGCCGTGACATCGACGTTAGCAGGAGACAACAGGAACACCTTCTGCGTCACCCGCTCGATACTGCCGTGAAGACCAAACACCAATCCGGCCGCAAAGTCGACAAGTCGCTTCGCGTCTGTGTCGTCCATCTCAGTCAGATTCATGATCACCGGAGTGCCCTCACGGAAGTGTTCCCCGATGGTACGGGCCTCGTTGTAGGTCCGCGGGTGCAACGTGGTGATCCGGTAAGGCTCTCGTTCCGACACGACCTTGGGCATGATCACCGGCGCGTTCTTCTCCAGGGACTGACGTTCTTGTGTGATGGACGCCACGGGCGCGATCCGCGCCGGGCGACCCGATTCCGCGGCCGGCGAAGCCGCCCGGGAGACCGGCTCACGCGGCGCCGGAGGCTGCACCACTCGCACCGATTCATCCCTTTGGGGCTGATGCGCTTCATGTGGTTGATGCAACGGCTCATGCCGTCGGTGGTCCCGCTCGGGCTCGGGGTCCAACTCGGGCTCGAAATCGTCATCGGGGTCGAATCCGCGGCCGTCGTACCCATCGTCCTCCACGAGGCCGAGGTAGACCGCCATCTTGCGCATCGCGCCGGCCATGCTCTGAGTCCTCCGCTCTGTGGTGGATCGGCTGACGACTGCCAAGTGCCCGCGATCCACGCGGTCGTTGTGTCCGTTTCGCGAACACTGACCATATTTTCTGCTGTGGTCCGACTTCCTGGCGACGTTACCCGAGCCGGGGACGGACGCCGAGTACCGCAGTGCCGACGCGCACATGTGTCGCCCCGGCGGCCACGGCCTGCTCGAGGTCCGCACTCATCCCTGCCGACACCATGGTCGCAGCCGGATGGGCGCGGCGCAGGTCAGTCGACAAATCCATGAGGCGCTCGAACGCGGCCTGTTCGCGTCCCGCGTACTCCCCGGTGAGCGGCGCGACGGTCATCAGGCCGTCGAGCCGCAGTCCCGGCGAGCCGGCGACCAGATCGGCCAACTCTTCGATTCCCCCGGGAGCCACGCCTCCGCGCTCGCCCCGCCCGCTCGCGTCCGCGTCGAGCGCGACCTGGACGAGACACCCCACCTCGCGCTCGGCGCGCACCGCTTCCTTGGACAGCGCGGTGACGAGCCGGGCGCGGTCGATCGACTGCACGACATCGGCGTAACCGACCACGGAACGCACCTTGTTGGTCTGCAACTGACCGACGAAGTGCCACGTCAGCGGCAGATCGGCACAAGCCGCGGCCTTCGGCGCGGCGTCCTGGTCACGGTTCTCGGCGACGTGGCGCACACCGAGTTCCGACAGGATCCGCACATCGCTCGCCGGGTAGGTCTTGGTGACCACGATCAGGGTCACCTCCGCACGCCCCCGGCCGGCGGCCGCGCAGGCGGCGGCGATGCGCTCCTCCACATTCGCCAGATTCCCGGCGAGTTCCGTCTTACGGTCCGTCATTCCTCATCAGTCCAGCCAGACATAGCCCGCGAGTCGCCCGGTGATGCGGTCGCGACGGTATGAGAAGTGGTCGTCCGACTCCAGCGTGCACACCGGCGACTGCGCCCGGTCGCACACCCCGAGCCGTTCGAGCTGTGCGTGCACTCCGGCGCTCACGTCGACCGCCGGAGTGCCCCAGCTGGT
Source organism: Streptomyces hygroscopicus subsp. hygroscopicus (assembly GCF_030269125.1). GTDB lineage: Bacteria > Actinomycetota > Actinomycetes > Streptomycetales > Streptomycetaceae > Streptomyces > Streptomyces hygroscopicus_C. The sequence continues at coordinate 302,159 of NZ_BSSM01000002.1, forward strand.
TTCAGCGTGCGCCGTCGGCTCCACGGCCGCCACCTCGGCGCGCATCGACTCCGGCACCTCGTAGCACCGGCCGCAGACGGCCGGTCCGGTGCGGGCGACGATCCGCTCGGGCGCGGCGCCGAGTTCGACCATGGCCCGTACAGCGGCGGGGACGACCCCCTTGACCATGCCGGGCCGACCCGCGTGGGCCGCGGCGACCACGCCGGCGACGGGGTCGGCGAGGAGTACCGGCACGCAGTCGGCGGTGAGCACGGCGAGGGCGAGTCCGCGCCGGGCGGTGACGAGGGCGTCGACCTCCGGTACCGGGGTCCCCCCCTCACGGCTCCGCCGGAGCGGGTGGACCCCCGTGCCCCAGGGCTCGTCCACCACGGCCACCTCGGCGCCGTGCACCTGGTTCATCCACACCACGCGGGCGGGGTCCAGGCCGAGCGCCTCGGCCGCGGTCTCCCGGTTGGCCTTCACGGCCTCGGGCGTGTCGCCGACCGCGCCGCCGAGGTTCAGCTCCTCATACGGAGCGGCGCTCACCCCGCCCCACCTGTCGGTGAAGGCGAAGTGCGCGCCGCTCACGCTCTCGCGCTGTCCTATCACTTCAGGAAGTCCGGGACGTCCAGTTCCTCGGCCGCGCTGTCCGAGTAGGCGGGTCGCGGCGCCGGGGTGATCGGCGGGGCGACCGGGATGTCGGCCACCGGCTCGGGGGCCGGCTCCGGCTCCTCCTTCGGCTTCACGCTGCCGAGCGAGCCGAAGGACGGGCGGCTCTCGGGCTGCCGTACCGGAGCGGGCTCCTCGCGGCGGGCCGGGGCCGAAGTCGAGGCCGAGCCGAGCGCGTTGTCCCGGCGGGCCGGCGGCTGGCCGCCGTCGAAGCCGGCCGCGATCACGGTGACCCGGACCTCGTCGCCGAGGGCGTCGTCGATGACCGCGCCGAAGATGATGTTGGCCTCGGGGTGGGCGGCCTCGCTGACCAGCTGGGCCGCTTCGTTGATCTCGAAGAGGCCGAGGTCGGAGCCGCCGGAGATGGACAGCAGCACGCCCCGGGCGCCGTCGATGGACGCCTCCAGGAGCGGCGAGGAGATCGCCATCTCGGCCGCGGCCACCGCGCGGTCGTCACCGCGGGCCGAACCGATGCCCATGAGGGCCGAACCGGCCTCGGACATGACCGACTTCACGTCGGCGAAGTCGAGGTTGATCAGGCCCGGGGTGGTGATGAGGTCGGTGATGCCCTGGACACCGGAGAGCAGGACCTGGTCGGCGGACTTGAAGGCGTCCAGGACCGAGACCTGGCGGTCCGAGATGGACAGCAGCCGGTCGTTCGGGATGACGATGAGGGTGTCGACCTCTTCGCGCAGCTCGGCGATGCCGTCCTCGGCCTGGTTCGCGCGGCGCCGTCCCTCGAAGGTGAACGGGCGCGTGACCACGCCGATGGTGAGGGCGCCCAGGGAGCGCGCGATGTTGGCCACGACGGGCGCGCCGCCGGTGCCGGTGCCGCCGCCTTCACCGGCCGTCACGAAGACCATGTCGGCCCCCTTGAGGACCTCCTCGATCTCCTCGCGGTGGTCCTCGGCGGCCTTGCGGCCGACGGCCGGGTTGGCGCCGGCGCCGAGTCCGCGGGTGAGTTCACGGCCGACGTCCAGCTTGACGTCGGCGTCGCTCATCAACAGCGCCTGTGCGTCGGTGTTGATGGCGATGAACTCGACACCCTTGAGACCGACCTCGATCATCCGGTTGATGGCATTGACACCACCGCCGCCGACACCGATGACCTTGATGACTGCGAGGTAGTTCTGCGGTGCTGCCACGTCGAAGGCCTCTCGCCTCGAATTACGTCGTCGCCGCCGGGCGGTTCCCCGCGCCGGGACGACAGATGCCGAATGGGACGGTCCGTAGCGCCGACCCGAACCCTAAGCCTGAAGTTTAGGGTTACCAGTGTGTCTGTTCTCTGGAGTCTTCTGAACAGGACACTAAGTCGACAAGTGGCGCCCGTTCAACGAACACGCCGAACCTCCCGTTTTTCTTTTCACCCTATGTGATCAGCCATAGCGATGCCCAACCAGGGTGCTGGCCTGCGCTGATGTGCGTCAACTCCCGGATGACGCAGGGGCCGTGGGGGCGCTGACGTCGAAGTGCCGTGCGCCGGAAGCTGCTTTCATGAGTGCGGTGAGGGTCCGTGCCTTGGCGCGGCCGTTCTCCGCGCTGCCCCAGGCGACGGTGCGGCCGTCGGCCAGCTCCAGCTCGATGTCGTCGTAGGAGCGGACCTGGACGGTGCGGGTCAGGGTCCGGACGGGGCCCGGCAGTTCGCCGGCCACCCGGACCGCCTCGCGCACCAGCCGGCCGGTGCCGAAGCGGCGCAGGCTCGCGGCGGCCGGGCCCCGCGCCGACACGGACATCCGCAGCTGCGGAATGCCCGGGGGCGCCTGTGCGACCGTGGCGAACCGGACGCCCCGATGGTCGACTTCGTCGAAGTCCCCGCCCTTGCGGACGAGCAGTACCGGGGTCCGCTCGGTCACCTTCAGCTCGATGCCGTGCGGCCAGGAACGGGACACGTCGACCGTGTCGATCCGGGGCAGTTTCCGGCGCATTCGCGCCGCGATGGCACCGGTGTCGACGGACACCATCGGCGCCCCTACCGGAACGGCGGCCGCGTCGCGCACCTCGCCGGGGGTCAGCACCCGGGTGCCCGACACCGGGACGCGCTCGACGCGCAGCCACGAGGAGCCGTACAACACCCAGAGGGAACCGGCCGCCACGAGCACCACGGCCACGGCCAGGACGACGATCGTACGAAGACGTGGTCGTCCGATCCTTCCGACGAGCGGCGGGCCGGACGACTCCTGCTGGCGTTCCCCGCGTTCGCGGGTCGTCGGTCCGGCCACGCGCCATCCCTTCCTTGGCTCGGTTCGCATCCGGCGCGCCCGAGCCGGTGCCGAGAGCCCGGTCGTGCTCAGCGCCGCGCGCCTCCGCGCGTTCGGTCTCTCGGCACCGGCGCGCGCCTTCGGCTCACTCGCCGATGCTAGTGGTGGCGCGAGGCGATGGCCTCGTACACCATGCCGACGAGCAGGTCGTCGGCGTCCCGGCGGCCGAACTCGCTCGCGGCGCGCGACATCTCGTAGAGCCGGTGCGGGTCGGCGAGCACGGGCAGCACGTTCTGCTGCACCCACTCGGGCGTCAGCTCCGCGTCGTCCACGAGGAGTCCGCCGCCCGCCTTGACCACCGGCTGGGCGTTCAGCCGCTGTTCGCCGTTGCCGATGGGCAGCGGGACGTAGGCGGCCGGCAGCCCGACGGCGGAGAGTTCGGCGACGGTCATCGCGCCCGCACGGCAGAGCATCATGTCGGCCGCGGCGTACGCGAGGTCCATCCGGTCCAGGTAACTTACCGGGATGTAGGGGGGCATACCCGGCATCTGCTGCACATGCGGCAGTTCGTTCTTCGGGCCGACCGCATGCAGGATCTGGATGCCGGCCTGCTGGAGCCACGGGGCGACCTGCTGGACGACCTCGTTGAGCCGGCGCGCGCCCTGCGAGCCGCCGGAGACCAGCAGCGTGGGCAGGTTGGGGTCGAGGCCGAAGCGGTGCCGGGCCTCGGGGCGGACGGCGGCGCGGTCCAGCGTGGCGATGGAGCGGCGCAGCGGGATGCCGATGTACCGGGAGTTGCGCAGCTTGCTGTCCGGCGTGGAGACGGCGACCTGGGCCGCGTAGCGGGACCCGATCTTGTTGGCCAGACCCGGGCGCGCGTTGGCCTCGTGGATCACGATGGGCACACCGAGCCGCTTGGCGGCCAGGTAGGCGGGCAGCGCGACGTAACCGCCGAAGCCGGCCACGGCGTCCGCCTTGGTGCGTTCGAGGATCTGCTCGGCGGCCTTGATGGTGCCCCGCAGCCGGCCCGGGACGGTGATCAGTTCGGGGGTGGGCTTGCGCGGCAGTGGCACCGCCGGGATCAGCGCCAGCTCATAGCCGCGCTCCGGGACGAGCCGGGTCTCCAGGCCACGCTCCGTGCCCAGGGCCGTGATCCCCACGCTCGGGTCCCGCCTGCGCAGGGCGTCCGCGAGGGCGAGCGCGGGCTCGATGTGGCCGGCGGTCCCTCCACCGGCGAGTACGACATGCACCGAAATTCACCGCTCTCCGGACGAACGCGCCGCCGAGGCACGCCGTCGCATCGTGTTCCATCTCCGAGGCCCCCGCTCCGCACCGGAGCCTCCCGCCCGCTTTCTACCAAAGCGGGGTTGCCGCATCGCAAGCGCCGTCCGCGCAGCGGGATCGTCGCGCGCGAACGCGATCAGCAGCCCGATGGCGAACATGGTCGGCAGCAGGGCGGATCCTCCGTAGGAGAACAGCGGGAGCGGGACACCGGCGATCGGCAGCAGACCGAGCACCGCACCGATGTTGATCACCGCCTGCGCGATGATCCAGGTGGTCACGCCTCCCGCGGCGTACCTCACGAAGGGGTCCTTCGTGCGTCCGGCCACGCGGATACCCGCATAGCCTAGAGCCGCGAACAGGGCGAGCACCGACAGTGTCCCCGCCAGGCCCAGTTCCTCACCGGTGACCGCGAAGATGAAGTCGGTGTGCGCTTCCGGCAGTTGGCCCCATTTTTCCACACTCGCGCCGAGCCCGGAGCCGAAGAGTCCGCCGGAGGCGAGCGCGTAGATGCCGTGCACCGCCTGCCAGCAGTCCGCGCCCTTGGCCCGGGGCTCGGTGGCGCCGATGCAGGCGAGGCGGGCCATCCGGTTGGGGCTGGTCTCGATCAGGAGCACCCCGATCACGACCGCGATCGACAGCACGCCGGCGAACAGCCGGGTCGGGGCGCCCGCGAGCCACAGCAGTCCGAACAGGATCGCTGTGAGAATGATCGCGGTTCCCATGTCGCCGCCGAGCATGATCAGCCCGAGCAGCAGGAAGGCGACCGGCACCAGCGGCACCAGCATGTGCTTCCACTGGGTCAGCAGCTTCTTCTCCTGCTTGCGGGCGATCAGGTCCGCGCCCCACAGCACCAGCGCGAGCTTGCCGAACTCGCTGGGCTGGATCTGGAAGGAGCCTCCGAGCGCGATCCAGTTCTGGTTGCCGTTGACCGCCATCCCTATCCCGGGCACCTGCACCAGGGCCATCAGGAAGACGGCACCGGCGAGGATCGGGTAGGCGAGCGCCCGGTGCAGCTTCACCGGCATCCGGGAGGCCGAGAACAGCAGGACGCCGCCGATCACGGCGGCCAGCAGCTGCTTGCGGAAGAAGTACGACCCGGGCAGCGACATCTGGAGCGCGGTGACCTGGGAGGCCGAGTAGACCATCACCAGGCCGAGCACCGTGATCAGCATGCTGCCGCCGACGATCAGGTAATAGGCGGTCAGGGGCCGGTCCCAGGCCCGCCGGGCGCGCGTGACGAGCCGCTGTACGGGGTTCTCGCGCGCGGATCCGGGGACGGCGGGACGCCGGGACGCCCGCTGCACGGGGGGCTTTCCGGTACGGCTACTGGGCATCGGCGCCTCCACTGGACGTCTGCCGCCCCACGCGTCCCTCCCAGGATCCGCCCGGCGGGCGGCCGGGGTCAGGCGCGGAGTTCGCGGACCGCCGTCGCGAACGCGTCACCGCGCTGGTTGTAGTTGGTGAACATGTCCATGGAGGCGCAGGCCGGAGCGAGGAGCACCGTGTCGCCGGCGACCGCGAGCCGCCTGGCCTCCGTCACCGCCTGGAGCATCGCCCCAGTGTCGGTCCGGTCGAGGTCGACCACGGGTACTTCCGGCGCGTGTCGCGCGAGGGCCTCGCGGATCAGGGCCCGGTCGGCGCCGATCAGGACGACGGCGCGCAGACGCTTCGCCGAGGCGGCGACCAGTTCGTCGAAGGTCGCGCCCTTGGCGAGACCTCCCGCGATCCACACGATCGACTCGTAGGCCGCCAACGAGGCCTGCGCGGCATGGGTGTTGGTCGCCTTGGAGTCGTCCACGTAGGCCACGCCGTCGAGGTCGGCGACGTGCTCGATGCGGTGGGCGTCCGGCCGGAAGGCGCGCAGTCCGTCCCGTACGGCTCGGGCGGGCACGCCGAAGGCGCGCGCGAGGGCCGCCGCCGCGAGGGCGTTGGCGATGTTGTGCGGGGCCGGCGGGTGGATGTCCGAGACCTCGGCCAGTTCCTGCGCGTTCTTCTGCCGGTTCTCGACGAAGGCGCGGTCGACCAGGATGCCCTCCACGACGCCCAGTTGGGAGGGTCCGGGGGTGCCGAGGGTGAACCCGACGGCCCGGCACCCCTCTTCGACGTCGGCCTCGCGCACGAGGTCCTCGGTGGCCTTGTCGGCCACGTTGTAGACGCAGGCCACCTTGTTGCCCTCGTAGATGCGGCCCTTGTCGGCGGCGTAGGCCTCCATGGAGCCGTGCCAGTCGAGGTGGTCGGGCGCGAGGTTGAGGACGGCTGCGGAATGGGCGCGCAGCGAGGGCGCCCAGTGCAGCTGGTAGCTGGACAGCTCGACGGCCAGGACGTCGTACGTCTCCTCGCCGAGGACGGCGTCCAGCAGGGAGACGCCGATGTTGCCGACGGCCGCCGTGCGCAGGCCCGCCGCCTTCAGGATGGAGGCGAGCATCTGCACGGTGGTGGTCTTGCCGTTGGTGCCGGTGACGGCCAGCCAGGGGGCCGCGTCGGGCCCCCTGAGCCGCCAGGCCAGCTCCACGTCGCCCCAGACCGGCACGCCCGCCTGGGCGGCCGCCTGGAAGAGCGGCTTGCCGGGCTGCCAGCCGGGGGCGGTGACGATCAGCTCGGTGCCCTCCGGGAGGGTGGCCCCGTCGCCCAGGCGCACGGTGACGCCGAGGGCCTGAAGACCGGCGGCCTGCTCGCGGGCGCGGGCGTCGTCGCCGTCGTTGACGACCGTGACGATCGCGCCGCGCGCGTGCAGCGCCTTGGCCGCCGGGACGCCGGAGACGCCGAGTCCCGCGACGGTGACGTGCTTGCCCTGGAAGTCGTAGGGCGCCGAGCCGGTGGTCACTTTTCCGCTGCCCATCCCGCGTAGAAGAGGCCCAGTCCGACGATCACACAGATGCCTTGGATGATCCAGAAGCGGACCACGACCAGGACCTCGGACCAGCCTTTGAGTTCGAAGTGGTGCTGGAGTGGCGCCATCCGGAAGACGCGCTTGCCGGTGAGCCGGAAGGAGCCGACCTGGATGACGACCGACATGGTGATGAGGACGAACAGGCCGCCCATGATGGCCACCAGCAGCTCCGTGCGGGAGAGGATGGCCAGGCCGGTGAGGACACCGCCGAGGGCGAGCGAGCCGGTGTCGCCCATGAAGATCTTCGCCGGCGAGGTGTTCCACCACAGGAAGCCCAGGCAGGCGCCCATCAGCGCGGAGGCGACCACGGCGAGGTCGAGCGGGTCGCGCACCTCGTAGCAGGCGGCCGGGTTGGTCAGGGTCTGCGCGTTGGCGCAGGACTCCTGGTACTGCCAGACGCCGATGAAGGTGTAGGCACCGAAGACGAGGACGGAGGCGCCGGTGGCCAGGCCGTCCAGACCGTCGGTCAGGTTCACGCCGTTCGACATCGCGAGGATCATGAACAGCGCCCAGATCACGAACAGCACCGGGCCGATCGACCAGCCGAAGTCCGTGATGAACGACAGCTTGGTGGAGGCCGGGGTGTTGCCGCGGGCGTCGGGGAACATCAGCGCCAGCACGGCGAAGGCGATGCCGACGATCAGCTGGCCGGCCATCTTCGCCTTGGCCCGCAGGCCCAGTGAACGCCGCTTGACGATCTTGATGTAGTCGTCCAGGAAGCCGACCAGGCCCATGCCGACCATCAGGCCGAGCACCAGCAGGCCGGAGAACGTCGGCGGCTTGCCGGTGATCACCTTGGACAGGAAGTACGCGGCGACCGTCGCCAGGATGAAGGCGATACCACCCATGGTCGGCGTACCGCGCTTGCTGAGGTGCTCGCGCGGGCCGTCGTCACGGATGAACTGGCCGTAGCCCTTGCGGGCCAGCAGCTTGATCAGCAGCGGGGTGCCGACCAGGGTGAGGAAGAGGCCAATGACTCCCGAGAACAGGATCTGGTTCATCATCGGGCGGCAACCTCACCCTCGGCACCGGTCTCCAGCAGCGCCGCGGCGACACCTTCGAGCCCCACCGAACGGGACGCCTTCACGAGGACGACGTCCCCCGGGCGCAACTCGCTGCGCAACAGGTCGATCGCCGCCTGTGCGTCGGACACGTGCACCGACTCCTCACCCCACGAACCCTCGTTATATGCGCCCAGTTGCAGCCAGGAGGCCTCAATCCCCCCGACGGCGACGAGCTTGCTGACGTTGAGCCGGACGGCGAGCCGTCCGACGGCGTCGTGCTCGGCGAGCGCCTCGTCCCCCAGCTCGGCCATCTTGCCGAGCACCGCCCACGTGCGCCGTCCCTTGCCCATGGCCACGAGCGCCCGAAGGGCGGCCCGCATGGACTCGGGGTTGGCGTTGTAGGCGTCGTTGACGATGGTCACGCCGTCCGGGCGCTCGGTGACCTCCATGCGCCAGCGGGAGAGGGAGCCCGCCCCGGAGAGCGCGGTGGCGATCTCTTCCGCGGACATGCCCAGCTCATGGGCGACGGCGGCCGCGGCGAGCGCGTTCGACACGTGATGCTCACCGTACAGGCGCATGGTCACATCAGATGCACCGGAGGGTGTGTGAAGCCTGAAGAAGGGCTGTCCGGTGTCCGTGAGTCGTACATTCTCGGCGCGTACGTCCGCTTCGGCCGACTCTCCGAAAAGGACCACCTTCGCCTTGGTACGCGGTGCCATGGCGCGCACCAGCGGGTCGTCGGCGTTGAGGACGGCCGCGCCGTCCTCGGGCAGCCCCTCGATGATCTCGCCCTTGGCCTGGGCGATCTGCTCGCGGCCGCCGAACTCGCCGATGTGGGCGGTGCCGACGTTGAGGACGACGCCGATCCTCGGCGGGGTGAGGCCGGTGAGGTAGCGGATGTGGCCGATGCCGCGGGCGCCCATCTCCAGGACCAGGAAACGGGTTTCCTCGGTCGCGGTCAGGGCGGTCAGCGGCAGCCCGATCTCGTTGTTGAAGGAGCCCGGCGTGTACACCGTGGGCGCCTTGCTGCCCAGCACCTGGGCGATGAGGTCCTTGGTGCTGGTCTTGCCCGCCGAGCCGGTCAGGGCGACGAGGGTCGCGCCGAGCTTGCCGACGACGTGCCGGGCCAGGGCGCCGAGGGCGCTCTGTACGTCCTCGACCACGATCGCGGGCACACCGACCGGGCGCGACGCCAGCACGGCGACCGCGCCCGCCTCGACGACCTGTGGTGCGAAGTCGTGGCCGTCCACGCGCTCGCCGACGAAGGCGGCGAACAGGCTGCCGGGCACCACCTCACGGGAGTCCCGGACGACCGGTCCGGTGACCTCGACGGACGGATCCGGTATGTCGTGCGTCTGCCCGCCGACGACAGCTGCGATCTCGGCGAGGGAGAGGGCGATCACAAGTTCATCCCTGGGTCTTCTGGATAGCTTCGCGAAGCACCTGGCGGTCGTCGAACGGACGGACCACACCGGCGATGTCCTGGCCCTGCTCGTGGCCCTTGCCCGCGACCAGCACGGTGTCGCCGGCCTGGGCACGGCCCACGGCGGCGGCGATGGCGGCGGCCCGCTCCTCGAAGAGGAGCACCTCGCCGCGCTCGTGCGCGGGCACGGAGGCCGCGCCCTGGAGCATGGTCGCGAGGATCGCGAGCGGGTCCTCCGAGCGGGGGTTGTCCGAAGTCAGTACGGCCGTGTCGGCGAGCCGGGCCGCGGCGGCGCCCATCGGGGCGCGCTTGGTCTGGTCGCGGTCGCCGCCGCAGCCCAGGACGATGTGCAGCCGGCCCTTGGTGACCTTGCGCAGCGCCTTGAGCACCGACTCGACCGCGTCGGTCTTGTGGGCGTAGTCCACGACCGCGAGGTAGGGCTGCCCGGCGTCGACGCGCTCCAGGCGGCCCGGGACGCCCGGTACGGCGGCGATGCCGTCGGCGGCGGTCTGGGCGTCGAGCCCGGCCGCGGCGAGGGCGACGATGGCGGCGAGGGTGTTCGCCACGTTGAAGGGTCCGGCGAGCGGCGACCGGGCCTGCACGCGCTCGCCGCTCGGGCCGAGCACGGTGAACGTCGAGTCCAGCGGCCCGACCTGGACGTGCTCGGCGCGCCAGTCGGCGTCGGGGTGGCCCTCGGCGGAGTAGGTCACGACGGGGACGGTGGCCTCGGCGACGAGGCGGCGACCGTACTCGTCGTCCACGTTGACGACGCCGAGTCTGCTGCGTTTCGGCGTGAAGAGCTGTGCCTTGGCCCGGAAGTAGTCCTCCATGTCGGAGTGGAACTCCATGTGCTCCGGGCTGAGGTTCGAGAACACGGCGATGTCGAAGACGCAGCCGTCGACCCGGCCGAGGACCAGGGCGTGGCTGGAGACCTCCATGGCGACCGCCTCGACCCCGCGTTCACGCATGACGGCGAACAGGGCCTGGAGGTCGGTGGCTTCGGGGGTGGTGCGCTCGGACTTGATGCGCTCGTCGCCGATGCGCGTCTCGACGGTGCCGATGAGACCGGTGGACTTCGCGGTCCGCAGCCCGCCCTCGACCAGGTAGGCCGTGGTGGTCTTGCCGGAGGTGCCGGTGATGCCGATCTGGAGCAGATCCCGGCCCGGGTGGCCGTAGATGGTGGCCGCCAGTTCGCCCATCCGGGCCCGCGGGTCGGGCACCACCAGGACCGGCAGTCCGGTCGCGGCGGCGCGCTCGGCGCCCGTCGGGTCGGTGAGCACGGCGGCGGCACCGAGGCCGGCTGCCTGGGTGACGAAGTCGGCGCCGTGCAGCCGGGCGCCCGGGAGGGCGGCGTACAGGTCGCCGGGGCGGACGGCGCGCGAGTCGTGGGTGATCCCGGTGATCTCGGCGGTGGCGTCCGGGGCGGCGGCACCCAGCTGATCGGCCAGCTCCGCGAGGGGTGTGGCGGAGACGTGGACCGGTCGCGGCGGTCCCGGATATGTCACGGAAGCGCCCTTCTGGGTGGTTTGGGACTGATCAGCGTGTGGCACGGCGGTGAGCGTACCGGGCGCACCACCCTCGGAGCTAAAAAGGGGCCCGCGCGCAGCGGGGTCCGGCAAGGGCTGCGCTGGTGGCAGACGGGCGGGCGAGGGCTGGGGGCCGCTTCGGTTCCCGGGTCCCGGGGTGATCGTTGTCACTGGCTGAATCCTGTGCTCTCGACGCTGGTCAGGGCTTGTAGGCGACCGGCAGGTCGGCGGGCGGCGCGCCGGTGGGCGGGACCTGGAGGGTCTTCAGGGCGAACTCCATGACCTTCTTGTAGATGGGCCCGCAGATCTGGCCGCCGAAGTAGCCACCGGAGGTGGCGTTCTGGATGGCGCAGTAGACCGTGATGCGGGGCTTGTCCGCGGGGGCGAAACCGGCGAAGGACGAGGTGTAGCCGCGGTACCTGCCGGTGGCCGGATCCACTCGGTTGGCGGTGCCTGTCTTGCCGGCGACGTTGTAGCCGGGAATGCGCGCGGAGATGCCGGTGCCCTGTTCGTCGTCGACCACCGACTCCAGCATCTCGGCGACCGACTTGGCGGTCTTCGCGCTGACGACCCTCGTCTGCTCGGGCTTCGGCGCGGGGACGAACCGTCCGTCGGGGCCCTTGGTGCCGCGGATCAGGGTCGGCTGGATCCGGACGCCGCCGTTGGCGATGGTCGAGTACACGGAGGCGGCCTGGAGGGCGTTGATGGAGAAGCCCTGGCCGAAGGGAATGGTGTACTGCTGCGAGGTGGACCACTTCTGCGGCGGCGCGAGGATGCCCGGGGTCTCGCCGGGGAAGTGCAGCCCGGTGTAGCTGCCGATGCCGAACTTGCGCAGGTAGGAGTAGAGGACCTTGTTGGCCTGCGGCTGGGTCTTGCCGAGCTGGCCGGCGGCGAGGATGGTGCCGATGTTGCTGGACTTGGCGAGCACGCCGTTGAGCGTGAGGTCCCAGGTGGCGTGGTCGACGTCGTCCTGGAAGAGCCGGTCGCCGCGGTGCAGCCGGTTGGGCACGACGACATGGGTGAGCGGGGTCGCCGCGTTCTCCTGGAGGACGGCGGCCATGGACATCACCTTGGCGGTGGAGCCGGGCTCGTAGGCGTCCTGGAGGGCCGCGTTGCCGAGCGCGTCCGGGTCGGCCTTGGAGAGGTCGTTGGGATCGAACCCCGGCGCGTCGGCCATGGCCAGGATCTGGCCGGTGCGCGTGTCCTGGACGATGACGTAGCCGCGGTCCGCCTTGGACTTCTTCACCTGCTCGGTGATCGCGTTCTGCGCGGCCCACTGGATGTCGCGGTCGATGGTCAGCTCGACGTCGGAGCCGGGCACGGCGGGCGTCTCGGCGGAGCCCGCGGTGGGCACCTCGCGGCCGCCGGACTGGGCGTAGCGGATCTTGCCGTTCCTCCCGGCGAGCTGCTTCTCCAGCATCTGCTCGATGCCGCCGCCGCCCTGGCCGTCGGCGTTCACCCAGCCCAGTATCCCGGCGGCGAGGTCGCCGTTGGGGTACACGCGCTGGCTGCTGGGGTCGGCGAAGACGCCGGCGAGGACGTTGGCCGTGCCGGGCTTCTGGGCCAGGGCCGACTTCAGGTCCTTGATCTGCTTCCAGACCTGGGGGGTCTGCCGGGTGGCGAGCCGGGCGTAGCGGGAGTTCCTGTCCGCCGGCCGCAGCTTCTTCACCAGCGCGGCCTGGTCCTGGCCGAGGATCGGCGCGAGCAGCGCGGCGGCCCGTTCGGGACCGTCGTCGATCTTCAGCTGCTTGGCGCCGAACATCGTCGGGTCGGCCGTGATGTCGTAGGCGTCCTCGCTGATGGCGAGGGCCACCCCGTTGCGGTCGGTGATCCCGCCGCGCTCGGCGGCCAGCGTGTGGACGACGTACCGGTTCACCTCGGCCTTCGCGGCGTACGCGCCGGCCTCCACGACCTGCACCTGGAGCAGCCGCACCACGAAGGTGAGCAGCACCAGGCCGAGGGCGAGGCCGACCAGGCGCAGCCGGGGCCGGGGGCTGCCGAGCCGCAGCGGGCGCTGGGCGGGCACCCGGGCCGCGCTCGGGCGCCGGGCCGGGCGCGCGCCGGGCCCTGGCTGCCTGCGCACGGCACCCTGCGGCCGCGACGGCTTCGCGGGCCGGGGCACGCGGCGGCGCGGGGGTTCCCTGTCGGACACTTCCGTCACCTGCCGGGGGTCGGGGTGGGAGCGGACTGGGGGGTGGTGTGCGTGGGTGTGTTCCGCGTGGTCGCGGCGGGGGCCGGGGCCGTGGGCGTGGCGGCGCCGGGCTGGGGCGCGCCCGGCCGCGGGGCCGCGCTCGCTGACTCCCTCGCCGGGGTGGGGGTGGCCGGGAGCCCGGGTGGCGGGGTCAGGGTCAGTGACTCGGGGGCGGGGAGGCCGTCGAGGGCGGCCGCCTCGGGCGTGGCGGCGCCGGGTACGCCCTTGACCGTGCCGTTCGGGTCAAGGAAGGCGGGGTCGCCGCCGGGGACCATCCCGAGGTCACGGGCCCGGCGCTGGAGTGCGTCGGGGGACGAGTAGGCGTCGATGTCCCGTTGGAGGGCCTGTTCCTCGTCGGTGAGGTTCTTGGTCTGCTTCTGCAGATCGGCGAGTTCGAAGGAGCCCTCGCTCAGTGCGGAGTTCAGGACCAACAACCCGATGAGGCCGCCGCCGAGGAGCAGGACGACGAGGAGCACGAACGGGGTGCGGGCCGCCTTGGCGCGGCCCGCTGGGAAGAGCCGGGCGAGCCGGGCGGCCCTCCCCGTCAGTTCGGGTTTCCTAGGCACCGCTCCCCCAGTGAGTCCCGCAGACCAACCCACCCGTCTGGCTCACTCGGCGTCCTCCCTGATGCGCTCGGCGCCCCGCAGCCTGGCCGGGGCGGCCCGGCGGTTCTCCGCGACCTCTTCCTCGGTGGGAAGTTCGGCACCGCGGGTGAGCAGCTTGAGTCGCGGCTGGTAGCGCTCGGGCACCACCGGCAGTCCGGGCGGCGCGGTGTTGGCGGCCCCGGCCGCGAACACCTGTTTGACCAGCCGGTCCTCCAGCGAGTGGTACGACAGCACGGCGATCCGCCCGCCGACGGCCACGGCCTTCACGGCGGCCGGGATCGCCCGCTCCAGGACGGACAGTTCGCCGTTGACCTCGATGCGCAGCGCCTGGAAGGTGCGCTTGGCCGGGTTGCCGCCGGTGCGCTTGGCGGCCTGCGGGAGGGCGTCGCGGATGACCTCGACGAGCCGGGCGCTGTTGCTGAACGGCTCCTTCTCGCGCTCGCGCACGATCGCCCCGACGATCCGCTTGGCCTGCTTCTCCTCGCCGTAGGCGCGCAGGATGCGCACGAGTTCACCGGCCGGGTAGGTGTTGAGGACCTCGGCGGCGCTGATGCCGGTCGTCTGGTCCATGCGCATGTCGAGCGGCGCGTCCTGGGCGTAGGCGAAGCCGCGGTCGGCCTCGTCCAGCTGCATGGAGGAGACCCCGAGGTCGAACAGGACGCCCTGGACGCGCGGGACGCGCAGCCGCTCCAGGACGTCGGGCAGCTCGTCGTAGACGGCGTGCACCAGGGTGGCCCGCTCGCCGAAGGGCGCGAGGCGCTCCCCGGACAGGCGCAGCGCCTCCTTGTCCCGGTCGAGGCCGATCAGCCGGGCCTCGGGGAACCGGGTCAGCAGCGCCTCGCTGTGGCCGCCGAGGCCGAGGGTGCAGTCGACGACCACCGCTCCCGGGCGCTCCAGGGCGGGCGCCAGCAGGTCCAGGCACCGCTGGAGCATCACCGGGACGTGTCGACTCTGGCTCAAGGGGGCCTCTCATTCCGGCGAGGCGCCGTGCGCACCGCTGGCCCCGCCGGCTCGTGAACAGGGGGGCGGCCGGCGCCGGAAGCGTCAGCCGACCGGGAGCGGAAGGAGGCCGAGCCGTACGTACGCGCCGCGCACGCGGGGAGACGGTCGGGCGGGTGCCGGGTCTCCAGGGGTTTCACCAGCAGGGAGAGCCACGCCTCCCGCTTCGCGTCACTTTAGTCCACGGTGTCGCGCGGTCAATCAACCGGCCTGCGCGTCGCGCAGCGCCTCCCGACGGGCGCCGCCTTTCGAACGGATTCACCCCCCTGGTCCAGGTTTGCCGTCCGTATGGGGTAGCTCACAACAAGCCACGATGACGTTCTTTGTCCGCTCTCACAGCAGGCTGCGTCGGCAGGTGACCAGTAACGTCATGAGTATGACGACTTCCGCAGCAGTTCCCACTGGATCCGAAGGCGCCATAAGCGGCAGCGCCACAGTGACCGACCGCCTGGTGGAGGCCAACGGTCGGTATGCCGCCGAATTCACCGATCCCGGCATGGACGCCCGTCCGGTCCTCAAGGTCGCCGTGGTGGCCTGCATGGACGCCCGTCTCGACCTGCACGCCGCCCTCGGCCTGGACCTGGGCGACTGCCACACCATCCGCAACGCGGGCGGCGTGGTCACCGATGACGTGATCCGCTCCCTGACCATCAGCCAGCGGGCGCTGGGCACCCGCAGTGTCGTGCTCATCCACCACACGGGCTGCGGCATGGAGACGATCACCGAGGAGTTCCGGCACGACCTGGAGATGGAGGTCGGCCAGCGCCCGCCGTGGCCGGTGGAGGCGTTCCGGGACGTCGACCAGGACGTACGGCAGTCGATGCAGCGGGTACGCACCTCGCCGTTCCTGCTGCACACCGACGACGTGCGCGGCTTCGTCTTCGACGTGCGCACCGGCGCGCTGCGCGAGGTCGACCCGGCCTGACCGGCGCTCCCCAGGCCACCGAGGCCGCTCCGGGCCCTCCCCGGCCGGCTTCCGCCCCCTCGCATTCCACACCGAAACGTATCGAAAGCGTGGTCGAAAGGGCCGTACGACCGACATCGTGCGGGCAGTTGTCCACAGGCGCTGACACGAATCGGTAACGGCAGCAAGAATGCGGTGTGGGACATCACGCGGAACCATTTCCGCGTGGTGTCCGTGTTTCGGGGTGGGCCGGCCGCGATCACGCGTGCCGGCTCTGGAACGGGCCGAGGAGGGCCGGGTGACGACCTATGACGGTCGAGAGAACCTCAGCGATCTGAGCGCCACGGTGGAGCGCGTGCGCGGTTCGGTGGAGGGCGTGATCGAGGGCAAGCCCGAGGTCGTACGGCTCGCGCTGACCGTGCTGCTCGCCGAGGGCCATCTGCTGATCGAGGACGTGCCCGGCGTGGGCAAGACGATGCTGGCCAAGGCGCTGGCGCGGTCCATCGACTGCTCGGTGCGGCGCATCCAGTTCACGCCCGACCTGCTGCCCTCGGACATCACCGGCGTCTCCATCTGGGACCAGCAGCGCCGGGACTTCGAGTTCAAGCCGGGCGCGGTCTTCGCGCAGATCGTGATCGGCGACGAGATCAACCGCGCCTCGCCCAAGACCCAGTCGGCACTGCTGGAGTCCATGGAGGAGCGCCAGGTCACCATCGACGGGCAGACCTACGCACTGCCCAGTCCCTTCATGGTGGTGGCCACCCAGAACCCGGTCGAGATGGAGGGCACCTACCCGCTGCCCGAGGCCCAGCGCGACCGCTTCATGGCCCGCGTCTCCGTCGGCTACCCGAGCGTGGCGGCCGAGCTGCAGATGCTGGACGTGCACGGCGGGGCGAACCCGCTGGACGACCTCCAGCCGGTGGCGCACGCGCACGAGATCGTGAAGCTGGTCGAGGCGGTGCGCGGGGTGCACGTCGCCGAACCGGTGCGGCGGTACGCGGTGGAGCTGGTCGCCGCCACCCGCGTCCACCCGGACCTCAGACTCGGCGCCTCGCCGCGCGCCACGCTGCACCTGCTGCGCGCGGCCAAGGCGTCCGCGGCCCTGGCCGGCCGGGAGTACGCGCTGCCGGACGACGTCCGGGAACTCGCCGTGGCCGTCCTCGCGCACCGGCTGCTGCCCACCGCCCAGGCCCAGCTCAACCGCCGCAGCGCGGAGCAGGTGGTGCAGGAGATCCTCCAGCGCACCCCGGTGCCCGCGGCCCCGGGTCCGCGCGGCGGACTCGACGGCGTGGGCCGCGGCGTCCCGGCCTATCCCCAGCAGCCTCCGCGGAGTCTGTGATGAGCGACGGGGGGACGGAGCGGGCGGCGGCCGAGCGCCGGGAGGCGGGCGGGATCCGCACCGCGCTCGCCGGTCTGACCACCCGCGGCCGCTCCTTCCTGGCGGCCGGGATCGCCGCCGCGATCTGCGCCTACGTGCTGGGCCAGAGCGAACTGCTGCGGGTCGGCCTGCTGCTGGCCGCGCTGCCGCTGATCTGCGCGACGGTGCTCTACCGGACCCGTCACCAGGTCTCCGGCACCCGGACGCTCTCCCCCACGCGCGTCCCGGCCGGCGGCGAGGCCCGGGTCCGGCTGCGGATGGACAACGTCTCCCGGCTGCCCACCGGGCTGCTGATGCTCCAGGACCGGGTGCCGTACGTGCTCGGGCCCCGGCCCCGGTTCGTGCTGGACCGGGTGGAGCCGGGCGGCCGCCGCGAGGTCTCCTACCGGGTCCGCTCGGACCTGCGCGGCCGTTATCCGCTCGGCCCGCTCCAGCTGCGGCTCACCGACCCCTTCGGCATGTGCGAACTCTCCCGCTCCTTCGCGGTCTGCGACACCCTCACCGTCATCCCCCGGGTGACCCCGCTGGCACCGGCCCGGTTCGGCGGCGAGGCCAAGGGCTACGGCGACGGACGGCAGCGCGCCCTGGCCCTGGCGGGCGAGGACGACGTGATCCCGCGCGGCTACCGGTACGGCGACGATCTGCGCCGCGTGCACTGGCGCTCCACCGCGCGCTACGGCGAGCTGATGGTGCGGCGCGAGGAACAGCCCCGGCGCGCCCGCTGCACGGTGCTGCTGGACACCCGCGGCGGCGCCTACGAGGGAGCGGGCCCCGACTCGGCCTTCGAATGGGCCGTCTCCGGCGCCGCCTCCGCACTGGTGCACATGCTCGAACGCGGCTTCTCGGTACGGCTCCTGACCGACACCGGCAGCGCGGTGCCCGGCGACAGCGCCGACGGCTTCGCGGGCGGCGGCCAGGAGGGCGCGGACGCCGCCGGGCTGCTCCTGGACACCCTCGCGGTCGTCGACCACTCCGGCGGCGAGGACCTGTCCCGGGCCTTCGACGCGCTGCGCGGCGGCGACGAGGGGCTGCTCATCGCCTTCCTCGGCGACCTGGACGAGGAGCAGGCCACCACGGTCGCCGGCATGAGCCGCCGCAGCGGCGGCGCCGTCGCCTTCGTCCTGGACCCGGCCGCCTGGACCCGCGACCCGTCCGAGCCGCCACGTCCCGACGACCCGCGCCCGGACCGGCTCGACCTGCTGCGCGACGCGGGCTGGACGGCCTTGAGCGTGCCCCGCGGGGCCGCCCTCGACGAACTGTGGCGCCAGGCGGACCGGCAGCGGTCGGGCCTGGCCTCCGTGACGGGGGAGGCGCGGGCATGAGCGGGCAGGCGAGGCTGGCTTTGTGCGCGGCGGCGGCCACGCTGATGGCGTCGTGCGCGCTGCTGCCGCTGGTGAACGGGCCGTCCTGGCTGCTGGAGCTGGTGCCGCTGGTGGTGGTGCAGTCCGGCGTGGGAGCGGTGGCGCGGCGGGTGCCGCTCGGACGGCCGCTGACCGTGGTGGCGCAGGCGGTGACCACGCTGCTGCTGCTCACCCTGGTCTTCGCCCGCGGGCACGCGATCGCCGGGCTGATCCCCGGCCCGGACACCTTCCCGTACTTCGCGGAGCTGCTGCGCCAGGGCGCGCAGGACGTGAGCCAGTACGCGATACCGGCACCGCTCACCGACGGCATCCGGCTGATGCTGATCGGCGGTGCCCTGCTGATCGGCCTGCTGGTGGACACCCTCGCGGTGACCTTCCGCAGCGCCGCCCCCGCCGGGCTGCCGCTGCTCGCGCTGTACTCGGTGGCCGCCGGACTGTCCCATGGCGGCCCCGACTGGCTGTGGTTCCTCGTGGCGGCGGGCGGCTACCTGATGCTGCTGCTCGCCGAGGGCCGGGACCGGCTCGCCCAGTGGGGCCGTGTCTTCGGCGCGGTGCCTCGCGCCCAGGGCGGCGCTCAGGACGGCGGCGCGGTCGCCCCGGTGCGCACCGGGCGCCGGATCGGCGCGGTCGCCCTCGGGGTCGCCCTGCTGGTGCCGCTCGTGCTGCCCTCGATGCGGGGCGGCCTGCTGGCCGAGGACGGCACCGGGCCGGGCGCGGGCCCCGGGCGCGGCGGCACCATCTCCGCGGTCAACCCGCTGGTCTCGCTGCGCGACAGCCTGAACACCACGGACGACCGCACGGTACTGACCGTGCGCACCAGCAACCCCGACATCTCCGACCTGTACCTGCGGATCGTCTCCCTGGACGACTTCGACGGCACCACCTGGAAGCCGGCCCAGCGGCACATCGTGGGCGTGCCGGACACGTTCCCGGCACCGGCCGGGCTGAACCCGGACGTCCGCCGGGACACCACGCGGACCACGGTCAGGGCGGCGGACTGGTACGCCCAGGACTGGCTGCCCATGCCGTATCCGCCGAGCAAGGTGCGGATCGGCGGCAGCTGGCGGTACGAGCCGGTCGGCATGACGCTGGTGGGCGACCACGGCGAGACCACGCGCGGCAAGACGTACCAGGTGACCAGCCTGGACGTGCGGCCGACCGCACAGCAGCTGGCGTCCGCGCCCCAGCCGCCGGCCGCGCTGCGGCGCGAGTACACCACGGTGCCGGCCACCCTGCCGAAGGTGGTGGCGCAGACCGCCCGGGAGGTCACGGCGGGCGCGAGGAACCACTACGAGGAGGCCGTCAGGCTCCAGGACTGGTTCTCCGTCGACGGCGGCTTCCAGTACGACACGCAGGTGGCGGTCGGCAGCGGGCCCGGCGCCATCGCCAACTTCCTGCGGAAGAAGCAGGGGTTCTGCGTCCACTTCTCCTTCGCGATGGCGGCGATGGCCCGCACCCTCGGCATCCCGTCCCGGGTCGCGGTGGGCTTCGCGCCCGGCACCCCGCAGACGGACGGCTCCGTGACGGTGAGCCTGAAGGACGCGCACGCCTGGCCCGAGCTGTACTTCCAGGGCGTGGGCTGGACGCGTTTCGAGCCGACGCCGACGCGGGGCGTGGTGCCGTCGTACACCCGGTCGGTCTCGCCCGGGACCTCGCAGCCGGACCAGTCGCTGCCGTCCAAGCACGGCAGCGCGGAGCCGTCGGCCGCCGCGTCGGCCGGCGAGGACTGCACGAACGGGCAGGGGGCGTGCGACGCGCCGTCGGCGGCGGCGGTCCCCGCCGGGGACGGCAGCGGTCCGGGCCCGTGGTGGTTGGCGCTGACGGGTCTGGCCGCGCTGGTGGTGCTGGCCGTTCCGCTCGCGCCGCTGCTGTGGCGGGCCCGGGTGCGGTCGCTACGGCTCGGCGGGCACGCCCGCACCGAGGAGGGGGCGGCGGCGCACACACTGGCCGCGTGGCAGGAGCTGACCGACAGCGCGTGGGACCTGGGCATCCTGCCGGACGACTCGCTGACGCCGCGCGGCGCGGCCGGCCGGATCATCCGTCTGGGCCGCCTCGACCCGGCGGCCGGCGCCGCGGTCCACCGCGTCGCCGACGCCCTCGAACAGGTCCTGTACGCGCCCCGTCCTCGTCCCGCCGCGGGCGTGGCCGACGACGTACGCCAGGTCACGGGCGCCCTCCACGACACCGCGACCCGCCGGGCCCGCTTCAGAGCACGCTTCCTTCCCCGCTCCGCCGTGCGCGTCCTGTGGACGGCCTCGTCCCACTGGTCGGCGCTGCGCACCCGGGCCACGTCCCTACGACCGCGCACCTCGGAACGCTGACCTCGACGGGTGCCGTCGCGCCATGGAGGCCGACGGCCCCCGCGGGCTCCCGAAGGCCCGCGGGAAACCGCGCGACCGGTCGGCGCGGGAGCCGGGGACGGCGGGCATGGGACGGCGGGCATGGGACGGCGTGCGGCAGGCGGCAGGCGGCAGGCGGCAGGCGGCAGGCGGCAGGCGGCAGTACCGTGAGCCAACGCCTGAGGGGTGACCACCCTGTACCGGTGGTCACCCCTCGGGAAAACTCGGCCGAACCAGCGGAGCGCTATCGCCCCTGTTCGTCACGGCGTCTCTGCCACCGGTCCTCGATCCGGTCCATCATGGACCGCTTGGGCCTCAGCGGGCGCCGTACGGCGCCCGCGGGTCGCTCCCCCGGCTTGGGTGCCTTGCGCCAGCCGGTGACGGCGAGCACCGCGCACCCGAGCATGACGAGGAATCCGACGACGCTGACCCAGATCAGCTGGGCGACCATTCCGGCCATGAGGAGCGCGATACCGACGAGGAAGCCCGCGACCGCCTGGTAGACCCGCCGCCGGGTGTACGTACGCAGCCCGCTTCCCTCAAGCGCTGACGCGAACTTGGGATCTTCGGCGTACAGCGCTCGCTCCATCTGCTCGAGCATGCGCTGCTCGTGCTCCGAGAGCGGCACGGAGTCCTCCTCATCGTGCGGTCGCCGGGGCGACCCGGGGGGTCCCTTCAGGATAGGCAGGGAATCGCCCCCGTGAAACCCGCCCCTCTACGCCAACTGACCAACCGGGGTCCCGTCATGGCCGTCCCGACTCGCCGATGCTTCCATTCCCCGGCGGCCGACCCGTCATGCCGGGTGGTGTACCTCGATCATACGGCGCAAACCCCACGATCGGGGGTCTTGTGTTGTACTCCATCCGCCGCCGATGCCCTGATCAGCGGCGGTCGGCCCCGTCCTCAGACCTCGGCGGCGCCCGGCGTCTCGCCGAGCACGTGCAGCTGGGTGGCCACGGAGTGGAACGCGGGCAGCTCGGCCGCCGCCGCCTCCAGGCGCAGCAGCGCGTCCAGCGCGGCGGGTTCGGTGTCCACCAGGACGCCGGGCACGAGGTCGGCGAAGACCCGCACGCCGTGCACCGCGCCGACCCGCAGGCCCGCGCCCTCGACCAGCGCGGTCAGCTGGTCGGCGGTGAAGCGGCGCGGCATCGGGTCGCCGGGGCCCCAGCGGCCCTCGGGGTCCTCCAGGGCCTGCCGCGCCTCGGTGAAGTGACCGGCGAGGGCGCGGGCGAACACCGCGCCGCCGAGCCCCGCGGCCAGCAGGCTGAGGACGCCTTCGGGCCGCAGGGCCGCGACCGCGTTGCGCAGGCCCTCGGCCGGGTCGTCCACGTACTCCAGGACACCGTGGCACAGCACCGCGTCGTAGCCGCCGCGCTCGACCACGTCGAACAGGCCGTGGGCGTCGCCCTGGACGCCGCTGACCCGGTCGGCGACGCCCGCCTCGGCGGCGCGGCGCTCCAGCGCGAACAGCGCGTTCGGGCTGGGGTCGACCACGGTCACACGGTGGCCGAGGCGGGCGAGGGGCACGGCGAAGTTGCCGCTGCCGCCTCCGGTGTCGAGGACGTCCAGCGCGTCCCGTCCCGTCGCCTTGACCCGCCGGTCGAGGGCGTCCTGGAGGACCTCCGAGACCACGGCGGTACGCAGCGAGGCGCGGGTGCCGGAGCGGTCGGAGCGCAGCGACGCCGTATGCGGCTGGTGAGGGGAGACGGGCGGGCGCATCGGGTCCGACACGGCAGTTGGCTCCTCGGGGGATGGACGTCTTCCAGTCGTCTCCACCCTATTGCCTCCGGCGCTCCGCCTGGTCATCGCGGGGGTCGCGGCGGTGTCCGTCTCGCTCGGCGGACGCCGACCGCACCACCCGTGCTCAGACCGCATCCGGTAGGTCACCGCGGGCCCCCGCGCCGCCCGGGTCGCCGGCGTCCCGGCGGGGCCGGGGCAGGACCGGCTGGAGGACGAGCATCCGCTCCACGAGGCGCAGGAACATCGCCACGTCCCGTATCAGGTCGTCGGCGTCCCGTCGGCTCGCTGCACCCCGGATGCCGGCCTCGGCGCGGGCGCGGCGGGCGGCGCCGGAGGCGAAGAGCGCGCTCCACTCGGTCAGTTCGGGGGCGATCTCGGGCAGCACCTCCCAGGCGCTGCGGATCCGCGCGCGGCGGCGCGGGGAGGTCTCGGGGCGGCCGCGGGCGGCGAGCACGGCGGCGGCGGTGCGCAGGGCGGCGAGGTGGGCCGTCGCATACCGCTCGTTCGGCGCTTCCAGGGTGGCGGCCTCCGCCAGCCCGGCGTGGGCCTGGGCGAGCAGGCCGAGGGCGGCGGGCGGGGCCGTGGCCCGCCGGAGCACGGGGTGCACATCGCTCGCCGGGCCGGTCGAGGAGAGGGCGGCACCGGTCGGCGAGGGGGCGCGGCCGGTCGAGGAGGAAGCGGCGCCGGTGCGCGCGGGGGCGGCGCCGGCCGGGGACGGGGCGGGGCCCGCCGGTGCCGGTGCGGCGCCGGTCAGTGAGGGGGCAGGGCCGAGGGCGCGGCGCCGAGGTGCGGCGGCTGCGGACGAGTGGGCCATGACGAACCTCCTGTCGTCTGGGTGACGGCACGGGTGCCGTATGTGCCCATCGTGAGGTATGCCACTGACAATCCGTTCCGACCTGGGCTTTTGCCTCGGTCGAAGGTTCGGCATATTTTTGAACTGACCAGTCAGTGCAAAATACGACCGCAGGGGGGCTTGTGGACGGCGCGCACGTCACGGCCGAGGGCCTCGGGCTCAGGGGACCGCGGGGGTGGGCCTTTCGCGGCGTGTCCCTGGACGCGGAGCCCGGCTCGCTGATCGCCATCGAGGGACCGTCCGGCTCCGGCCGGACGTGTCTGCTGCTCACGCTCACCGGACGGATGAGGCCCACCGAGGGGTAGCCACCGTCGGCGGGTCCACACTCCCCCGGCACATGGCGGCCGTGCGCCGCATCAGCGCGCTCGCCGGCGTGGCCGGGGTGACGGACCTGGAGCCCGCCCTGACCGCCGGGGAGCACCTGCGCGAACGCGCCCTGCTCCAGCACCGGTTCGGCGACTCGCTGCGCGAACTGCTGCACCCGAGGGCCGGGCGCTCGCACGAGGCGCGGCTGCGCGTGGACGCGGCGCTCGCCGCCGCCGGGCTCGACCTGGAGACCCTGCCCAAGGGCTCGCGTACGGCGGTGCGCGACCTGGGGCGGGTACAGGAACTGCGCCTGTCCGTCGCCCTGGCCCTCGTCGGCCGGCCCCGGCTGCTGGGCGTGGACGACCTCGACACGAAGCTGTCGGACGCCGAGCGCGCCGAGGTGTGGGACCTGCTGCGGTCCCTGGCGCGCGGGGGGACGACGGTCCTCGCGGTGTGCCGCACCGCCCCCGAGGACTGCGTCATCGTGTCCACGCACCGGGACACCGCGAGCGGGAACACCACGAGCCGCGACGACGCCGAGGAGGACGCCGATGCGCTCGCCTAGGCTCGCCGCCCTCGAACTGCGCCGTTTCGGACGCGGGAGACTCCCCCGCGCCGCCCTCGTCGCCCTCCTCGTGCTGCCCCTGCTCTACGGCGCCCTGTACCTGTGGTCCTTCTGGGACCCGTACGGCCGCCTCGACCGCATCCCCGTCGCACTGGTCAACGACGACAAGGGCGCCACGGCGGGCGGCGAGAAGATCACCGCGGGCGACGACATCGTGGCCGGACTGCGCGACAGCCGGACCTTCGACTGGCACGAGGTGAGCGACACGGAGGCCCGCGAGGGCGTCGAGAACGGCACGTACTACCTGTCGCTTACCATGCCGGCGGACTTCAGCGAGCGCATCGCCTCCAGTTCGGGCGGCTCCCCGGAGACCGGCGCCCTCCGGGTGCGCACGAACGACGCGAACAACTACATCGTCGGCCAGATCTCCCGCACCGTCTTCAACGAGGTGCGCTCGGCCGCGTCCAGCAAGGCGTCCCGGAGCTTCCTGGACAAGATCTTCATCTCGTTCTCCGACATCCACGACAAGACGGTCACGGCCGCCAAGGGCGCGGACAAGTTGAACACCGGCCTGGGGAAGGCGGAGAAGGGCTCCAAGGACCTCGCCGACGGGCTCGCGGACGCCAAGAGCGGCAGCGGGAAGCTCGCCAAGGGCATCAAGAAGCTGCACACGGGCTCCGGGGACCTCCAGGAGGGCTCCCAGCAGGTCGCCGACGGCACCCAGGCGCTCGCCGACAAGGTCGACGGCGTCTACGCCGAGGCGGGCCCCTTCCTGAAGGACAACGAGAAGACCATCGGGGACACCGCGGGCCTGGTCGCCGACTCGGCCAAGACGGTCCAGGACAATCTCGACGTCCTGGTGAAGCACGCCCCGCAGGCCGCGAAGAGCGCGCATCTGTCCGCCGCCGTCCTGGCGGACGTCTACAAGGCGCGCTGCGAGACCGCCCCCGTCCCCGACCCGCTCTGCCCGCAGCTGAAGAAGGCGCGGCAGGCGGCCGAGGACGTGGCCGGCGTCGCCGACGACCTCGACACCCTCATCGCCGACCAGAACGGCGACCTGACGACCATGCGGGACAACCTGGGCACCCTCAGGAAGCAGGCCCGCGCCCTCCAGAAGAGCGCGCCCCACCTCTCGGAGGACGTCAGCGACGCCGTCAAGAAGATCGACAAGCTGAACGACGGCGCGCAGCGGGTCGCCAAGGGTGCCAAGAAGCTGCACACCGGCCTGGCCACCGCCGACACCGGTGCCACCACCCTGGACGCGGGCATCGGTACGGCCAAGACCGGCGCCCGGACCCTCGACGGGGGCCTCTACCGGCTCACCGACGGCTCCGGGAAGCTCGCCGGGGGGCTGCACGACGGCGCCGGGAAGATCCCCGACTACGACAAGCACGACCGCGACCGGCGCACCGGTGTCATGGCCGACCCGGTCCGGCTGGCCGCCCACGATCTGCACAGGGCGCCCAACTACGGCACCGGGTTCGCCCCTTACTTCATCCCGCTGTCCCTGTGGGTGGGCGCGATGGTGGCCTACATGCTGATCGCGCCCCTCAACCGGCGTGCCCTGGCGGCGGGTTCGTCCGCGTGGCGGATCGCGCTCGCGGGCTGGCTGCCGGTGGTCGCGGTGGGCGTGCTCCAAGTGGGCGCGCTGATGGCCGTCCTGCACTGGGCGATCGGACTTCAGATGCTGCGGGCGGCCGGCACGATCGGCTTCCTGTTCCTGGTCACCGCGTGCTTCGCGGCGATCGTGCAATGGCTCAACGCCCGCTTCGGCGCGGCCGGCCGGATCCTGGTCCTCGCACTGCTGATGCTCCAGCTGACCTCGGCGGGCGGCACCTATCCGGTGCAGACGAGTCCGGGCTTCTTCAACGCCATCCACCCCTTCCTGCCCATGAGTTACATCGTGGCGGCGCTGCGCCGGCTGATCACGGGCGGCGGGCTCGGGCCGGTGTGGCAGGCGTGCGCGGTGCTGGCCGCGTTCACCGCGGGCGCCCTCGCGCTGACCGCGCTCGCGGCGCGGCGCCGGCAGGTGTGGACACTGGACCGGCTGCATCCGGAGCTGAGCCTGTGAGCCCCGGTCGGGCCCGGCCGGCCCGCGTACCTGTGAGAATCGGTGCCATGGAAAGCAGCAGCGCCAGGTCCGGCGGCAGCACGCGCCGGGAGGCCACCCGGCAGAAGCTCTACGAGGCGGCCGTCACGCTCATCGCCGAGCAGGGCTTCTCCGCGACCACCGTGGACGAGATCGCCGAGCGGGCGGGGGTGGCCAAGGGGACCGTCTACTACAACTTCGCGAGCAAGTCGGTCCTCTTCGAGGAACTGCTGCGGCACGGGGTCGGCCTGCTCACCGCGTCCCTGAAGGAGGCCGCGGAGCGGACCGCGCACGAGGGCGGCGGCAAGGTGGACGCCCTGGACGCGATGATCCGGGCGGGCCTGGTCTTCATCGACCGCTACCCGGCCTTCACCCAGCTGTACGTGGCCGAGCTGTGGCGCACCAACCGCGCCTGGCAGTCCACGCTGATGGTGGTGCGCCAGGAGGCCGTCGCCGTGGTCGAGGGCGTGCTGCGCGAGGGCGTGGCGGCGGGCGAGTTCAGCGAGGAGATCGACGTCCAGCTGACGGCCGCCGCGCTGGTCGGCATGGTGCTGGTGGCCGCGCTCGACTGGAAGTCCTTCCAGCCGCAGCGCTCCCTGGACGACGTCCACGCGGCCCTGTCCCGGTTGCTCCAGGGCCGGGTCAGCGGCAGGGTCTGAGCCCGGCCGGCACCCGCGGTCCGCGCCCGGGGCGGCATGCGAAAGGCGCCGGTCCACTGCCGGACCGGCGCCTTCGCGTTCCCCCGTACTCTCCCCCGTACTCCCCCTGGGTCGCGGCCAGGCGGCGGGCGCCGTTCCGCCGCCCCGTGCCGGCGGTGCCGGGCCGCGCCCCCTTGCCGTGCTCCACTCTCCCGTCCCGGCCCCTCCCGGCCCATCCGTGCGCCTACTCAACCCGGCGCCTAGGTACGCGTACTCAGATGTGCGCGCACATGCCCAGGCGCAGGGCCCCGGGCCTCGCTACGATCGCCTGCGTGTCCGTACTCCCCCTCGTCTTCACCAGTGGCTGGGCCAGCGGCGTCAACGCCTACGCGGTGGTGCTCCTGCTCGGCCTGTTCGGCGTGACCGGGGTGAGCGACGACGTACCCCAGGCCCTCCAGCGGCCGGAGGTCCTGATCATCGCGGGCGTGCTGTTCCTGTGCGAGGCGGCCGCCGACAAGGTGCCCTACGTCGACTCCGTATGGGACTCCGTGCACACGGTGGTCCGGCCGGCCGCGGGCGCCTGGGTGGGGGCGCTGCTCGCCGGGCACAGCGGCTCGTCCTCGGAGGTGGCGGCGGCGCTGATCGGCGGTTCGACGGCGCTGGCCAGCCACTCGGTCAAGGCCGGTACGCGGATGGCGGTCAACGCCTCGCCGGAACCGTTCAGCAACATCGCGCTGAGCATCGGCGAGGACCTGGGCGTCGGCGCGGTGGTCTCCTTCGCGGTCTTCCATCCGCGGGCCGCGGCGGTCGTCGCGGCGGTGCTGCTGGTCGCGGGGCTGGCCGCGCTGTTCTTCCTGGTCTCCCGCATCCGGCGCTTCCTGCGCCGCCGCGCCCGGCGCAGGGAGGAGCGCCACTTGGCCTCGCGGGTGCCCTGAGCTGCGACGACCCCTCCCGGCGACCGGATTGTCGGTGGTGGTCGCTAGAGTCGCGGACATGGCACGGATCGTGGTGATGGGCGCCGGTATGGGCGCGATGGCGGCCGCCGCCCGGCTGGCCGTCGCGGGCCACCGGGTGGTGGTGTACGAGCGCACGGACACGTACGGCGGCGGGGTGCGCCGGTTCGAGCGGGACGGGTTCGGCTTCGACACCGGCCCGGGGCTGCTGACGCTGCCCGCCGTCTACCGCGACCTGTTCGTCAAGACCGGCAAGGAGCCGCTGGAGGACCGCGTCGGACTGGTCCAGGTCGACCCGTCCGCGCGGCACCTGTTCGCCGACGGCACCGAGGTGTCGCTGCCGAACGCCTCGCGCGCGGGTGTCGTCGCCGCGCTGGACGAAGCACTGGGCGGCGGCGCGGGCGGCCGCTGGGGGGACTTCCTGGTGCGGGCCCGCGAGGCCTGGGACCGCACCCGGCGGCCGCTGCTGGAGGAGCCCCTGTGGCCCGACTGGCAGGTGCTGACGGAGAAGGAGCCGTACCCGGCCGTCCCGCACAAGCGGCTGCTGCGCACCCGGCGGGCGAGCACCCTGGCCGAGGTCGGCGCCTGGGAACTGCGCGACCCCCGCCTCGCGGCCCTGCTCGCGGGATACGCGCTGGCCTACGGCGTCGACCCGGCCACCGCCCCGGCGAGCGCCGCCGTGCTGCCGTACATGGAGCACGCCTTCGGCACCTGGTATGTGCGCGGCGGCATGAGGGAGTTGGCGCGCGCGGTGTACGAGCGGTGCCTGGCGCGGCGGGTGGAGTTCGTCTTCGGCGCCGGGATCACGCGGGTGCTGCTGAAGGACGGCCGGGCCACGGGGATCGAGCTGGAGGGGGGCACCGAGGCCGAGGCGGACTTCGTGGTCGGCGCCGAACCCTGGCGCCTCGGCGGCCTGGTGGAGGGGACGGCGTACGGACCGGGGGCGGTCGCTCCGGAGCCCGAGGACCGGTTCCCGGGACGGATGGTGGTCTGCCTGGCCCTGCGCGGCGCGCGTGAGCCCGGCGCCGCGCACCGCACGGTCGTGCACTCGGCCGACGCCGAGGGCGAACTGGACCTGTTCCGGCACGGCACGCCGCCCGCGCTGCCGACGGTCCGTATCGACCGGCCGGACGACCCGGCGCTGCGCCCGGACGACGCGCACGAGTCGGTGGTGCTGACGGCGACGGTCCCGGCGGCGACGCGGTACGACTGGGGCGCGCCCGGTGTCGCGGACGCGTTCGCCGAGCGCATGATCGCCACGGCCGAGCGCGCGCTCCCGCGGCTGCGGGAGCGGACCCTGTGGCGCGAGGTGCGCACCCCCCTGGACACCGCGCGGGAGACGGGCGCGACGGGCGGAGCGGTCCCGCCGCCCGCGCTGGCCGCCCCGCGGGGCTCACTGCACCCGGCCAACACCACAGGGATTCCGGGTCTGTTCGCCGTCGGCGGCTGGTCCCACCCGGGCGGCGGTCTGCCGCACGCGGGCATGTCGGGCGCCCTGGTGTCGGGCCTGATCGTGGAGGGCCCGGACTTCCGGGGCTCTCAGTGACCGGGCGGCGAGGCCGGCTGCCCGCGGCGCCCGGCCCGCCCCCGGCCGGGGCCGAAGCCGGCCCGGGGCGGGTACCCACCCGGTCCCGCGGTCCGGTCGGCGCCGTGCCTCAGTAGCGGTACTGCTCGTCGTACCCGGCGCCCGGCTGTTGTTGGCCGTGACCCTGGTAGGGATACGGCTGCTCCTGCGGGAGTTCGCCGCCGTGGGTCTCGTCGGTGCGCTGCTGCGGGACCCAGACACCGCCGGGCGGGGTCTGGCCGTAGCCGCCGGCGGCGTACGGGTCCTGGGCGTAACCCTGCTGGCCGTACTCCTGCTGGGGCTGGGCGTAGCCGGGGTCGTAGCCGGTGCCGGTGTAGGACTGGCTGCCGATGTAGGGGTCGGAGTAGTCGGCGTAGCCCTGTTGGGGGGCGCCGTCGTAGCCGTAGCCCTGCTGCCCGTAGCCCGAGTAGTCGTAGGGCTGCCCCTGCGAGGGGACGGCGGCGGGGTCGCCGTAGACGCCGTAGTTGCCGGTGTCGTCGGGCATGGGCTGCGGCTCGTAGACGGCGGCGGGGTCGGCGGCCGGGGGGCGGCCGGGCGAGAAGACGTCGTCGCGGTCGTAGTCGTCGTAGGCGTCCGGGTCGGGACCGCCCCGGCCGTACGGGTCCTGACCGGGAGCCGGCTCGTCGTCGAGGGGGGCGGGGGCGGGGGCCTCCGCCGGTTCCTGGCGGTCGGCCCGGCCGCGGCGGCGCTTGCTGCCGCGGGGCTCCACGGCCTCCCCGTCGGGACGCCGGACCGCCCAGCCGGCCGCGAAGCCGCTGCGGAAGGACAGCGTGACGAGGGTCTGGCCGACCGCGAAGGCGATCGCGCCCGCCCCGATCACGAGGACGGACGGCATCATGACGCCGACCACCACGCCGAGGAAACCCGCGAAGGCGAGCAGTCGCCAGCGCAGACGCGCCTTGTACTGCAGCAGTACCTCGCCGAGCAACCACAGCGCGACGACGCCGAACGCGATGTAGAGGACCGTCCAGCCCATGTACGCCCCTCTCCCAGTGGCCGTTACGCAGTGTGTCGCAACAGGGTGCGGCAGGTCTAGGCCTGCGGGGGGTGGTGCAGGCCCAGGTTCTCGTAGATCTCCAGGGTCGCCGTGGAACTGTTGAGCGTGATGAAGTGCAGTCCGGGCACGCCTTCGGACAGCAGTCGCGCACAGAACTCCGTGGCGAAGTCGATACCGATGGAGCGTACCGCCGCCGGATCGTCCTTCGCCGCGAGGATCCGCTCTTTCAGGACGTCCGGGAACCGGGCGTTGCTGAGTTTGGGCAGCCGCTCCAGCATCCGCACGCTCGTGACCGGAAGGATCTCCGGGATGACCGGGGTCTCACAGCCCGCGTCCGCCACCCGGTCACGCAGCCGCAGGTAGGACTCCGGCTGGAAGAACATCTGGGTGATGGCGTAGTCGGCGCCCGCGCGGCACTTGTCCACGAAGTGGGCGACGTCGGTGTCCCAGTCCGCGGAGCGCGGGTGCATCTCGGGGAAGGCGGCGACGCCCACGCAGAAGTCGCCCGACTCCTTGATGAGGCGCACCAGTTCGGCCGCGTAGGTCAGGCCCCGGGGGTGCGGCACCCACTCGCCCATCGGGTCGTCGGGCGGGTCGCCGCGCACGGCGAGCATGTTGCGGATCCCGGCGTCCGCGTACTGGCCGATGATGTTGCGCAGTTCGGCGATGGAGTGGTCGACCGCCGTCAGGTGGGCGACCGGGGTGAGCGTGGTGTCGGCGACGATCTGCTGCGTCTCCTTGACGGTGCCGGCGCGGGTCGAACCGCCGGCGCCGTACGTCACGGAGACGAAGTCGGGGGCGACCGCCTCGACCCTGCGCAGCGCGGTCCACAGGTTCCGCTCGCCCTTGGGGGTCTTCGGCGCCGAGAACTCGAAGGAATACGTGGTCTTGCCGCCGGCGAGCATGTCACGCACGGTACGCGCGCGATCAGTCCTGGTGGATGCGGTTCCGAGGGCCATACCCGCAGGTTAGCCAGGGGACGCCGGTCCCCCAACCGAACAGCGGCAATTTGCCCGAATTGTCGACTTGTCGTCCACCCCTTGGGACGGACTGCCGCAAACGGGGTCGCGACGGCGGCCCTCGGCGAGGCGCTCAGACCTGCCGCAGCCGCTTCGCGAACTCGGCCGCCGCGGCACCCGGGTCGTCGGCCTCGGTGAGCGCGCGGACGACGACCACCCGCCGGGCGCCGGCCGCCAGCACCTCGTCCAGGTTGCCGAGGTCGATGCCGCCGATGGCGAACCAGGGGCGCCCGGTGCCGAGCGCGGCCGTGTACCGGACCAGGTCGAGGCCCGGGGCGGGCCGGCCGGGCTTGGTGGGGGTGGGCCAGCAGGGGCCGGTGCAGAAGTAGTCCACGCCCTCCTGGACGGCGGCCGCGGCGGCCTCCTCCTCGGTGTGCGTGGAGCGGCCGATCAGCACGTCGGGGCCGAGGATCGCGCGGGCCGCGGGGACCGGCAGGTCGCCCTGGCCGAGGTGGAGCACGTCGGCCCCGGCCGCGTGGGCGACGTCGGCCCGGTCGTTGACCGCGAGGAGCCTGCCGTGCCGGGCGCAGGCCTCGGCGAGGATCTCCAGGTACGCCAGTTCCTCGGCGGCCTCCATGCCCTTGTCGCGCAGTTGCACGATGTCGACACCGCCGGCCAGCACCGCGTCCAGGAACTCGGCGAGGTCGCCCTGGCGCCTGCGGGCGTCCGTGCACAGGTACAGCCGGGCGTCGGCGAGTTCGGCGCGGGCGGTGTCGGACATGCGTGGGTCCCCCCGGGGTCGTGTGTCTGCTGGGTCGGCGGGTGGCGCACGGCGCACCGGGCGTCGTGCGCCACCCCCTCAGGCGGTCGGGCTCAGACGGCGAGCGCCTGGGCGCGGCGCTTCACCTCCGTGCCGCGATTCTCGCTGAGAGCCTGCGCGGGGGTGCCGGGCAGGGTCGGGTCGGGGGTGAAGAGCCATTCGATCATCTCTTCGACCGTGAAGCCGTCGTCCCGCAGGAGCGTCAGGGTGCCGGACAGGCCCTTGACGACCTTGTCCCCGTCGATGAAGGCGGCGGGGACGTGCAGCGCGCGGTTCTCACCTCGGCGTACGGCGATGAGCTGGCCCTCCTTGACCAGCTGCCGGACGCGCGTCACCTCGACGCCGAGCTGTTCGGCGATGTCGGGGAGGGTGAGCCAGGCGGGGACGAGAGCGTCGATCTTCGTGTCAATCTCGGTCACGGGTACAGCGTAGGCGTTCGACGGGGGGTGGTGCCTTATGTCGCCTTCGACCGCGGCTGCGTCGGGGGTGGTCCGCGCGCGGGCGGGAGCAGCCGCCGACCGGTACCACCCCCGGCGCCGGCTAGTCCGCCGTGGCGTCCTTGAGGGGCCTTCCCGGGTCCGCCAGCGCCTCCGCGTCCATCGCGCGGCCCGCCTCGATCAGCTTCCGGCCCTGGGCCAGGTCCCGCGGGCGGCCCACCGCCAGGAGGGCGACGAGGCGGCCCTCGCGCAGCCAGCACACCGTCCAGGCCGGGCTCCGCGGGTCGCCGCGCCAGACCAGCCGGTCGGCGGCGGCGTGGTGGCCGGCGTACTGGACGAAGCGGCCGAACTGCTCGGACCAGAAGTACGGCACCGGGTCGTAGACCGCGGCGGTCTCGCCCAGGATGTTGGCGGCGACGGTGCGCGGGCCCTGGAGGGCGTTGTCCCAGTGGTGGACGAGCAGCCGTTCGCCGTAGCGGGCCGAGGGGAAGGAGGCGCAGTCGCCGACGGCGTACACGTCGGGCGCGGAGGCGCGCAGCCGGGCGTCGGTGACGACCTCGCCGAACGCGCCCAGTTCGATGCCGGAGCCGGCCAGCCAGGCCGTGGCGGGGCGGGCGCCGACGCCGACGACGACAGCGCCCGCGGGCAGCCGGGTGCCGTCGGCGAGCACCACCGCGCCGGGCTCGACGCGCTCCACCCGCGCGCCGGTGCGCAGTTCGGCGCCGCTGTCGGCGTACCAGCCGGCCATCGGCGCGGCGACCTCGGCGGGCAGCACCCCGGCGAGCGGCCGGTCGGCGGCCTCCACCACGGTCACCGCGCAGCCCGCCTCCCGGGCGGCGGTGGCGAACTCGGCGCCGATCCAGCCGGCGCCGACGACCACGATGTCGTGCCGCCGGGCGAGCACGGGCCGCAGGCGTTCGGCGTCGTCCAGGGTGCGCAGCAGGTGCACTCCGGGGACGCCCTCGGTGCCGGGCAGGGTGACCGGCTCGGCACCGGTGGCCAGCACCAGGACGTCGTACGGCACCGGGCCCGTCTCGGTGTCCAGTTCGTGGTCGGCGGGGCGGACGCCGAGGACCTCGCAGCCGAGCCGGAGGTCGACGCCGAGCGAGTCGAAGTCGAGGTCGAAGGCGGAGTCCTCGGCCTTGCCGAGCAGGACGGCCTTGGACAGCGGCGGCCGGTCGTACGGCTGGTGCGGTTCGGCGCCGATGACGGTCACGCCGCCCGTGAAGCCCTGTTCCCGCAGGGCGACCGCGGTCTGCACCCCGGCCATGCCCGCGCCGACGACGACCACGCGCCGCGTCCCTGCCGTGCCCTCCCGGGCCGTCTGCTCGCTCACCCGATCACCATAGACAGATGACGATCAGTCAGTCATCCGGCGTGCGCGCCGACCTCTTCCACGACGCTCGTGCCGGAGCCCGGACCGGATTCCCACTCCCACGTCTCCTCCAGGCGCGCCCGGCCGTCCGGCAGCTCCACGACCGTGGACACGCAGTGACCGCAGGCCGTGGTGCCGTCGGTCCGCAGCTGCACGTACCGGAAGTCCAGGCGGTCCCCCGCGCGGGTGCCGACCAGATGACCGCGGACGATGTCGCCGCCCTGGTACTCGGCCCAGACCGCGCCGTCCTCCTCGTGGTAGGCGAAGCGGGTCCGCGTACCCACCTGACCTGCGGACTGGTCGGCGACGGGGGCGAGGACCAGTCCGTCCAACGACAGGGTCATGAGCAAGGGCTCCCTTACGGGTGACGAGTGGGGCGGGCTAGGGTGGCCACCGTACAAGCACTCGCGGGAGCCCGGACGCACCGGGCTGAGAGGGAGGCTGGCGGCCTCCGACCGTACGAACCTGATCCGGGTCATGCCGGCGAAGGGAGGGGCTGGACGCCCATGTCGTCACGTACGTCACGTACATCCGGCACATCGGACACATCCGACGTCCTCGTCATCGGGGGCGGGATCATCGGCCTGGTCACGGCCTGGCGCGCGGCGTGCCGCGGGCTCGCCACGGCGGTGGTGGACCCGGCGCCGGGGGGCGGGGCCGCGCAGGTCGCGGCGGGGATGCTGGCCGCGGTCAGCGAACTGCACTACGGCGAGGAGGGGCTGCTCGCGCTCAATCTGGAGTCGGCGCGCCGCTACCCCGACTTCGTGGCCGAGCTGACCGAGGCGAGCGGCCGGGACCTCGGCTACCGCCGCTGCGGCACGCTCGCCGTCGCGCTGGACGCCGACGACCGCGCCCATCTGCGCGAACTGCACGCCCTCCAGCAGCGCTGCGGGCTCGACTCCGAGTGGCTGCCGGGGCGGGAGTGCCGGCGCCTGGAGCCGATGCTGGCACCCGGGGTACGCGGCGGGCTGCGGGTCGACGGCGACCACCAGATCGATCCGCGCCGGCTGGCCGCGGCGCTGGTGACCGCGTGCGAACGGGCCGGGGTGGTGTTCCACCGGGCGTGGGCCGAGCGGCTGGACGTCGCACGGGAGCGGGCCACCGGAGTCACCGCGGCGGACGGCACGACGCTGGCCGCCGGGCAGGTGGTGCTCGCGGGCGGGAGCCTCAGCGGGCGGCTCGCCGGGGTGCCGGAGGCGGCGCTGCCGCCGGTGCGGCCGGTGAAGGGCCAGGTGCTGCGGCTGACGGTGCCGCCGCGGTACGCGCCGTTCCTCAGCCGTACCGTGCGGGCCGTGGTGCGCGGCGGGCAGGTGTATCTCGTGCCGCGGGAGAACGGCGAGCTGGTCGTCGGCGCCACCACCGAGGAGCAGGGCTGGGACACGACGGTCACCGCGGGCGGGGTGTACGAGCTGCTGCGCGACGCGCACGAGCTGGTGCCGGGCATCACCGAGCTGCCGCTGACCGAGACGCGGGCCGGGCTGCGGCCCGGTTCCCCCGACAACGCGCCGCTGCTCGGGCCGTCCGGGCTCGACGGGCTGCTGCTGGCGACCGGGCACCATCGCAACGGGGTGCTGCTCACGCCGGTCACCGGGGATGTGATGGGGCAGTTGCTGGCCGGCGGTCCGCTGCCCGAGGAAGCCCGTCCGTTCACACCGGAGCGCTTCGGCGCGATCCGCACCCAGCAACTGGAGCAGCCCGCATGAGCGCCGTCCCGTCCACCGTCAGCATCTCCGTCAACGGACAGTCCCGGAAGGTCGCGCCGGGAACCGCGCTCGACGCCGTCGTACGGTCCCTCGTACCGGCCCCTTCCGGGGTCGCGGCCGCCGTCAACGAGACCGTCGTGCCCCGGGCGCAGTGGGCGGGGACGGCGCTCGTCGAGGGCGACCGGGTCGAGGTCCTCACCGCGGTGCAGGGGGGTTGAGCCGTGACCGACGATTCCCTTGTCCTCGGTGGTACGGCCTTCGGGTCGCGGTTGATCATGGGTACGGGCGGGGCGCCCAGCCTGGACGTGCTGGAACGGGCGCTGGTGGCGTCCGGGACCGAGTTGACGACGGTCGCGATGCGGCGGGTGGACCCGTCGGTGCACGGCTCGGTGCTGTCCGTGCTGGAGAAGCTCGGTATCCGGGTGCTGCCGAACACGGCGGGGTGTTTCACCGCCGGCGAGGCCGTGCTCACGGCGCGGCTCGCGCGGGAGGCGCTGGGTACGTCGCTGGTGAAGCTGGAGGTCATCGCCGACGAGCGGACGCTGCTGCCGGACCCGGTGGAGTTGCTGGAGGCGGCGGAGACGCTGGTGGACGACGGGTTCACGGTGCTGCCGTACACCAACGACGATCCCGTGCTCGCGCGGAAGCTGGAGGACGTGGGGTGCGCCGCGGTGATGCCGCTGGGGTCGCCGATCGGGTCGGGCCTCGGGATCCGCAACCCGCACAACTTCCAGCTGATCGTGGAGCGGGCGGGGGTGCCGGTGATCCTCGACGCGGGGGCCGGGACGGCATCGGACGTGGCGCTGGCGATGGAGCTGGGGTGTGCGGGGGTGATGCTGGCGTCGGCGGTGACGCGGGCGCAGGAGCCGGAGGTCATGGCGACGGCGATGCGGTACGCGGTGGCCGGGGGGAGGCTGGCTCGGCTGGCGGGGCGGATTCCGCGGCGGTACTGGGCGCAGGCGTCCTCTCCCGCGGAGGGTCTGGCCCGGCTGGATCCCGAGCGGCCCGCCTTCTGAGCCGGGACGCGCGCGCCGCCGGCGGTCACCGGCCGTGGCGGCCCGGGTCCGGGCGCGGAGCGGGTCGCCGCGCCGCGCCTCCACCGGAATATCGCGTCCCCGCGTGGGAAGCGTCACAGGTCCGCTGCAGTACGCGGGCGGGCGGGACCGACGGGCGGGGGATGTCCGCGGGGACTCGTAGACTCGGCGTGTGGACATGACCCTTCAGGACGCCCTCGTCGGGCACGTGCTCGACGGCCGGTACCGCGTGGACGCGCGGATCGCGGCGGGTGGGATGGCGACGGTGTACCGGGCGCTGGACACGCGTCTGGACCGGGTGCTGGCGCTGAAGGTGATGCATCCGGCGCTGGCGGCCGACGCGGCGTTCGTGGAGCGGTTCATCCGCGAGGCCAAGTCCGCCGCCCGGCTCGACCACCCGAACGTGGTGCAGGTCTTCGACCAGGGCACCGACGGGTCGTACGTGTACATGGCGATGGAGTACGTCTCGGGGTGCACCCTGCGGGACGTGCTGCGCGAGCGCGGCGCGCTGCGGCCGCGGGCCGCGCTGGACATCCTGGAGCCCGTGCTCGCCGCGCTCGGCGCCGCGCACCGGGCGGGGTTCGTGCACCGGGACATGAAGCCCGAGAACGTACTGATAGGCGACGACGGCCGGGTCAAGGTCGCCGACTTCGGCCTGGTCCGTTCCGTGGACACGGTGACCAGCACGACCGGCTCCGTGCTCGGCACCGTCGCGTACCTCGCCCCCGAGCAGATCGACCAGGGCACCGCCGACCCCCGCGTCGACGTGTACGCCTGCGGTGTCGTCCTCTACGAGATGCTGACCGGCGCCAAGCCGCACTCCGGAAACTCCCCGGCGCAGGTGCTCTACCGGCACATCAACGAGGACGTGCCGCCGCCCTCCGCTCAGGTGCCGGGGCTGGCGCCCCGGCTGGACGAGCTGGTCGCGTCGGCCACCGCCCGCACCCCCGAGGCGCGCCCGTACGACGCGGTCGCGCTGCTCGCCGAGGCCCGCGAGGCCCGTGCGGCACTGACCGGGGAGCAGCTGGACGCCGTGCCGCCGCAGGCACGGACCGTGGAGCACGAGAACGCGGAGAACCGTACGAGCGTGATCCCGCGCGCGCTGACGGTGCCGAGGCCGCTGCCGGTGAACGAGGACGACGACGGCGACGGCGTGAGCCGCACCGCCCGCTTCCGGGCCGCGCCCGTGCCCCCGCCGCGCCGGTCCCGGCGCCTCATACTCACCGTCGCCGTCGCCGTGCTCCTCGTGCTCGGCGCCGGCACCGGGGTCTGGTACATCAACTCCGGGCAGTTCACCAAGGTCCCCCCGCTGCTGACGAAGACCGAGACGCAGGCGCGGGACCGGCTGAAGCAGGCCGGGCTGGAGGTCGGGAAGGTCAAGCGGGCGTACGACGACACCGTCGAGCGCGGCACCGTGATCAGCACCGATCCGGCGCCCGGGGCCCGGATCCGGGACCACGACGCGGTGACGCTGACCGTCTCGCTCGGCCCGGAGACGGTCAAGGTGCCCGACCTGGCCGACCTGCCGCTCGCCCAGGCGCGGCAGAGGCTCAAGGCGGCCGGTCTCGAGCCGGGCATGGTCACCCGGGAGTTCAGCGCCGACGTCGACCAGGGCGCGGTGATCTCCACGGTTCCGGGGTCCGGCACCGAGCGGCACGCGGGTTCCGCGATCGCGCTGACCGTCAGCAAGGGCAGCCCCGTCGACGTACCGGACGTCACCGGCGACGACCCGGCCGACGCCGAGCAGGAGCTGACGGCGGCCGGGCTCAAGGTGAGGATCGCGAGCGAGCAGGTCAACTCCCCGTACGACAAGGGCAAGGTCGCCCGGCAGAGCCCCGGCGACGGGGATCAGGCCGCCGCGGGCGACACGGTGACGCTCACCCTGTCCAAGGGACCCCAGATGATCGAGGTCCCGGACGTGACCGGCGACAGCGTGGACGACGCCCACCAGGCGCTGGAGGGCGCCGGGTTCAAGGTCGAGGAGGACCGCGGGATCCTCGGACTCTTCGGCGACACGGTGAAGAAGCAGTCGGTGGAGGGCGGAAAGACCGCGCCCAAGGGGTCCACGATCACGATCACCATCCGGTGAATCCGCGAACCCGGTGACGGGGTTCACCCCGGCCGCGGTCCGGGCGCCCCTGCGGACATGACACCCTGAACGGGTGAGTTCCGATCCCTCCTCCCTCCCCCGCAACCCCGTCGGCGGCCATGTCCCGGTGGCCGGCGGCCTGCACTCGGTGGGGCTGTCGTACGCCCGTGAGCTGGAGGCGGAGACCGTGCAGGTCTTCGTGGCCAACCCGCGCGGCTGGGCCACCCCGGCCGGCAACCCCCGGCAGGACGAGGCGTTCCGCGCGGCCTGCGCCGAGGAGTCGATCCCGGCGTACGTCCACGCCCCCTACCTGATCAACTTCGGCTCGCACACCGAGGCGACCGTGGAGAAGTCCGTGGAGTCGCTGCGGCACTCGCTGCGGCGCGGGCGGGAGATCGGCGCGCTCGGCGTGGTGGTGCACACCGGCAGCGCGACCGGCGGGCGGGCCCGGGAGGTGGCGCTGAAGCAGGTGCGCGAGCACATGCTGCCGCTGCTGGACGAGCTGACCCACGAGGACGACCCGTTCCTGCTGCTGGAGTCGACGGCGGGCCAGGGGGCCTCGCTGTGCTCGCGGACCTGGGACTTCGGGCCGTACTTCGAGGCGCTGGACGCCCATCCGAAGCTGGGCGTGTGCCTGGACACCTGCCACGTCTTCGCCGCCGGGCACGACCTCACCGGCCCGGCGGGCATGCGCCAGACGCTCGACCTGCTGGTGGAGACCGTCGGCGCGGGCCGGCTGAAGCTGATCCACGCCAACGACTCCAAGGACGTGGTCGGCGCGCACAAGGACCGGCACGAGAACATCGGCTCCGGCCACATCGGCGAGGAGCCCTTCCGCGCCCTGATGAACCACCCGGCGACCGCGGGCGTCCCGCTCGTCATCGAGACCCCGGGCGGCAGGGAGGGCCACGCGGCGGACGTGGCCCGGCTCAAGCGCCTCCGGGACGGCTGACCCGGAGCCCTACAGCTCCGGCCCCTCCCCCGGCTCCTCCTGGTACGAGTACCGCTGCTCCTTCCACGGGTCGCCCACGTTGTGGTACCCGCGCTCCTCCCAGAACCCGCGCCGGTCGGCCGTCATGTACTCCACGCCCCGCACCCACTTGGGCCCCTTCCAGGCGTACAGATGGGGCACGATCAGGCGGACCGGAAAGCCGTGCTCGGCCGTGAGGAGTTCGCCGTCCTTGTGGGTGGCGAAGAGGGTGCGGTCGGTGAGGAAGTCCGTCAGGCGCAGGTTGGAGCTGAAGCCGTACTCGGCCCAGACCATCACATGGGTGACGTCCGGGGCCGGTGGGGCCAGTTCCGCGATCGCGGCGGCGGGGACCCCGCCCCATTCGGCGCCGAGCATGCTGAACTTGGTCACGCAGTGCAGATCGGCCACCACGGTGGCGTACGGCAGGGCCGTGAACTCGTCGTGGTTCCAGCAGTGCTTGTCGCCGTCGGCGGTGGCGCCGAAGACCCGGAAGTCCCAGCGCTCGGGCCGGAACTTGGGCACCGGTCCGTAGTGCGTGACCGGCCAGCCGCGCTGGAGTCGCTGTCCCGGCGGAAGCCCGGACCCTGCCGCCGCTCCAGACTCTCGCTCCACCGGATGACCCATGTAACCATCCTGACAGACCTGGGGCAGTGCCCTTGACCGCCCCTCCTCAAAACGGGCAAACACCATCAAACATCAGCACATTTACTAAGTACGCACTTACTGGACGATCTTCTCTTCCGGTGCAATCATGCGGCCCACACCTCCCCCGACGTCCGCGTGGGAGACATCCGTGTGGAAGGAGCCGCTGCGATGCAGGGCGACCCCGACGTCATCGAACTGCTCAACGAACAGTTGACCGCCGAGCTGACGGCGATCAACCAGTACTTCCTGCACTCCAAGATCCAGGACCACCGGGGGTGGTCCAAGCTCGCCGAGTACACCCGGCGCGAGTCGTTCGACGAGATGCGGCACGCGGAGATCCTGACCGACCGCATCCTGCTGCTCGACGGGCTGCCGAACTACCAGCGGCTCTCCCACATCGAGGTGGGGCAGACGGTGACCGAGATGTTCCGGGCCGACCGGCAGATCGAGGTCGAGGCGATCGACCGGCTGCGCCGGGGCGTGCAGATCATGCGTGACAAGGACGACATCACGTCCGCGAACATCTTCGAGGCGATCCTGGCCGACGAGGAACACCACATCGACTACCTGGACACGCAGCTGGAACTCGTGGACAAGCTGGGCGAGGCGCTGTACCTCTCGACGGTGATCGAGCAGAGCCAGCCGGACCCCTCGGGGCCTGGTACCAGCGGCTTCTAGCGGCGGGCCTAGGCGGCGTCGTCCAGCCGGTCGAGCGTCGCCGGGGCGCGCTGCTCGATCAGCTCGCGGCGGGGGCAGGCACCCCGGCCGAGCAGGGCCTGGATGCGTCGTACGCAGCGGCCGCAGTCCGTGCCGGCCTTGCACGCGGACGCGATCTGGCGCGGGGTGCAGGCGCCGTCGGCGGCGTGCTGCTC
This sequence comes from Streptomyces hygroscopicus subsp. hygroscopicus, assembly GCF_030269125.1. Classification (GTDB taxonomy): domain Bacteria; phylum Actinomycetota; class Actinomycetes; order Streptomycetales; family Streptomycetaceae; genus Streptomyces; species Streptomyces hygroscopicus_C. The sequence continues at coordinate 343,539 of NZ_BSSM01000002.1, forward strand.
GACCTGGGCCTCGGTGATACCGAAGCAGCTGCACACGTACACGCGGACTGACCTCCCGACGGGATCGCCGTGACTCTGCCATCCCGTTCCCGGTGAGGCAAACCTAACCTTACCCGCCACTTCGCGACCGCAAAAGAGTGCGGGGCGCGGATCCGTTGTGATCCGCGCCCCAGAACAGCCCTCGGGAGCCGCTCACTGGTCCCGGTACATCTCCGCGACCAGGAAGGCCAGGTCGAGCGACTGGCTGCGGTTGAGCCGCGGGTCGCACGCCGTCTCGTACCGCTGGTGCAGGTCGTCGACGAAGATCTCGTCGCCGCCGCCCACGCACTCGGTGACGTCGTCGCCGGTCAGCTCCACGTGGATGCCGCCCGGGTGGGTGCCGAGCCCCTTGTGCACCTCGAAGAAGCCCTTGACCTCGTCGAGCACGTCGTCGAAGCGGCGGGTCTTGTGCCCGGAGGCCGCCTCGAAGGTGTTGCCGTGCATCGGGTCGGTCACCCAGGCCACCGTGGCGCCGGACGCCGTGACCTTCTCGACCAGCTCGGGCAGCCGGTCGCGGATCTTGTCGGCGCCCATGCGGACGATGAAGGTCAGCCGGCCCGGCTCCCGCTCGGGGTCGAGGCGGTCGATGTACTTCAGCGCCTCCTCGGCCGTGGTGGTCGGGCCGAGCTTGATGCCGATCGGGTTGCGGATCTTCGAGGCGAACTCGATGTGCGCGTGGTCCAGCTGACGGGTGCGCTCGCCGATCCACACCATGTGCGCCGAGACGTCGTACAGCTTGCCGGTGCGGGAGTCGACCCGGGTCAGGGCGGACTCGTAGTCCAGCAGCAGCGCCTCGTGCGAGGAGAAGAACTCGACGGTCTTGAACTCCTCCGGGTCGGTCCCGCAGGCCCGCATGAAGTTCAGGGCGTTGTCGATCTCCCGGGCCAGCTGCTCGTAGCGCTGGCCGGAGGGGGAGGTCTTCACGAAGTCCTGGTTCCAGGCGTGCACCTGGCGCAGGTCGGCGTACCCGCCGGTGGTGAAGGCGCGCACCAGGTTCAGCGTGGACGCCGAGGCGTTGTACATCCGCTTCAGCCGCTCGGGGTCCGGGATGCGGGCGGCCTCGGTGAAGTCGAAGCCGTTGACGGAGTCGCCCCGGTAGGTCGGCAGCGTGACGCCGTCGCGGGTCTCGGTCGGCTTGGAGCGCGGCTTCGAGTACTGCCCGGCGATCCGGCCGACCTTCACGACGGGCACGGAGGCCGCGTAGGTGAGGACGGCGCCCATCTGGAGCAGTGTCTTGAGCTTCTGGCGGATCTGGTCGGCGGACACCGCGTCGAAGGCCTCGGCGCAGTCGCCGCCCTGGAGGAGGAACGCCTCTCCCTTGGCGACGGCCGCCATCCGGGCGCGCAGCTGATCGCACTCGCCGGCGAAGACCAGCGGCGGATACGACTCGAGGTCCGCGATCACTGCGCGCAGAGCCTCGGTGTCGGGGTACTCGGGCTGCTGCGCCGCGGGCAGGTCTCGCCAGGTGTTGCCAGCGCTCGCGCTGGTCTTAGCGTTCACGGTCACCTCGTACACATTACGGGGTCGTGTCCCGTGTTCCACGAGACGCCCGAAAAGTGAGACGGGGCGACTGACCCGTGGACGGCGTGCGGTGCGGTAGGGTCTTCGGCATGTTCGCGCTTTCCAACCAGAACTGGTGGTGGACCGCTTCCTCGGCGGCCCACTGATCGCGCGCACCCAGACTTCGCGAAGGCCGCCCGAGGGGCGGCCTTCGGCGTTTCCGGGGTCGTTCCTCTCCCTCACCCGATCGAGTAGGAGCCCGACCCGTGGACCTCATGGACCTGCTGTCCGACCCCCGTCCCTTCGCCCTGCTGCGCCGCCGCGTCCCCGGCCGCGCCGAGCACCCGGTGGAGGTGCTGATCGGCCCGGTCGGCGCCCGGGACCGGCTCGCCGAGCTGCCGGACGAGTGCCTCGCCCTGGTGCCGTTCCGGCAGCTGCGCGAGCGCGGCTTCGACGTCCGCGACGACGGCACCCCGCTCCTGGTGCTGACGCCCGAGGAGTCGTACGAGATCCCGCTCGACGAGGCCCTGGAGCAGCTCCCGGCGCGGGAGGTGCGGGTCGAGGGCGGCGGCTTCGACGTCGGCGACGAGGAGTACGCCGGGATCGTCGGCCGGGTCCTGGAGCGGGAGATCGGCGGGGGCGAGGGCGCGAACTTCGTGATCCGGCGGACCTACGAGGGCGAGATCCCGGGGTTCGGCCGCGCGGACGCGCTGGCGCTGTTCCGGCGGCTGCTGGAGGAGGAGCGCGGCGCGTACTGGACCTTCGTGGTGCACACCGGGGACCGGGAAGGGCCCGAGGGGCCTTCCCCGGAAGGCGGGCGGACGCTGGTCGGCGCGAGCCCGGAGGTGCACGTGCGGATGTCCGGCGGCACGGTCGTCATGAACCCGATCAGCGGCACCTACCGCTACCCCGCCGAGGGGCCGACACCGGAGCACCTCCTGGACTTCCTCGCCGACGGCAAGGAGATCGAGGAGCTGTCGATGGTCGTCGACGAGGAGCTGAAGATGATGTGCACCGTCGGCGACATGGGCGGGGTCGTCGTCGGGCCGCGCCTGAAGGAGATGGCGCACCTCGCGCACACCGAGTACGAGCTGCGCGGGAAGTCCTCGCTGGACGCCCGGGAGGTGCTGCGGGAGACCATGTTCGCGGCGACCGTCACCGGGTCACCGGTGCAGAACGCGTGCCGGGTGATCGAGCGGCACGAGGTGGGCGGCCGGGGCTACTACGCCGGCGCGCTGGCGCTGCTCGGCCGGGACGCGGGCGGCGCGCAGACCCTCGACTCCCCCATCCTGATCCGCACCGCCGACATCGACGCGGCCGGGCGGCTGCGGGTGGCGGTCGGGGCCACGCTGGTGCGCGGCTCGGACCCGGCGGGCGAGGTCGCCGAGACCCACGCCAAGGCGGCCGGCGTGCTCACCGCCCTCGGCGTGCGGCCGGGGCGGCCGCGCGCGGAACGGGAACTGCCCCGGCTGGCCGACGATCCCCGGGTGCGGGCCGCGCTGGACGGTCGGCGGGCCGCGCTCGCGCCGTTCTGGCTGCGGATGCAGGAGCGGGCCGCCGAGGTGGGCGGCCGTGCCCTGGTGGTCGACGGCGAGGACACCTTCACCGCCATGCTGGCGCACCTGCTGCGCGCGGCGGGCCTGGAGGTGGCGGTACGGCGCTACGACGAGCCGGGGCTGCGCGCGGCGGTGCTCGCGCACGAGGGCCCGGTGGTGCTCGGTCCCGGCCCCGGCGACCCCGGCGACCTGGCCGACCCGAAGATGCGGTTCCTGCGGGAGCTGACCCGGACCGTCATCCGGGAGCACCGGCACGGGGTGCTGGGGGTGTGCCTCGGCCACGAGCTGATCGCGGCGGAGCTGGGCCTGGAGATCGTCCGCAAGGAGGTGCCGTACCAGGGGGCGCAGACCGCGATCGAGCTGTTCGGGCGGCCGGAGACCGTCGGCTTCTACAACAGCTTCACCGCCCGCTGCGACGAGGAGGCGGCGCGGGAGCTGGCGGCGCACGAGGTCGAGGTGAGCCGGGCGGCGAACGGCGAGGTGCACGCCGTACGGGGGCCGGGGTTCGCGGGGGTGCAGTTCCACCCGGAGTCGGTGCTGACCGTCAACGGGGCTGAGATCGTAAGGGAGTTGGTGAGTCAGCTGCGCGGCACGAGCACGTTCTCCGAGCGGCGTCCGGCGCGGTAGTCCAGGACGTTGCGCAGGGTGGCCGCCACGATCTGGGCGACGGCGTCCTCGGTGTAGTACGCCTGGTGCGAGGTGACCAGGACGTTGGGGAAGGTGACGAGGCGGGCCAGGGTGTCGTCCTCCATGGCCGTCAGGGACCTGTCGAGGAAGAACAGGCCCGCCTCCGACTCGTAGACGTCCAGGCCGACGCCCGTGAAGCGGCCCGCGCGCAGCTCGTGCACCAGGGCGGCGGTGTCGACGAGGCCGCCGCGGCTGGAGTTCACCAGGATGGCGTCGTCCTTCATCGTCTTCAGGGCGACCCGGTCGATGAGGTGCTCGGTCTCCGGCATCAGCGGCACGTGCAGGCTGACCAGGTCGGACTCGGCGAGCAGCCGCTCCTTGGTCACGTACTCCATGCCCAGGGCGCGGCAGTCGGGGTTCTCGGCGGCGTCCCAGCCGAGCAGCCGCATGCCGAAGCCGTGCGCGATCCGGGCGAAGGCGGCGCCGATCTTCCCGGTGCCGACGACGCCGGCGGTGCGGCCGTGCAGATCGCGGCCCATCAGCCCGTCGAGCCGGAAGTCGAAGTCGCGGGTGCGGGTGGCGGCGCGCACGATACGGCGGTTGACGGCCATGGCGAGGGTCCAGGCGAACTCGGCGACCGCGTACGGCGAGTAGGCGGAGACCCGGGCGACGGTCATGCCGAGGCGGGCGGCGGCGTCGAGGTCGACGTTGTTGAAGCCGGTGGCGCGCTGGGTGGCCAGCCGGGTGCCGCCGGCCGCGAGGATCTCCAGGACCCCGGGCCCGAGATCGCAGTTGACGCTGGTGGAGACCATCTCGTGGCCGGCCGCGATGCGCGCGGTGTCCTCGTCGAGGAACACGTCCAGGCAGCGGATCGCCTGCCGCCCCGCGAACGCGCGCTCCAGCAGCGGCTTCTCGTCGGACTGCACGCCGAATGCGAGGAGTTCCATGGTTTCTCCCATCCCGGGGCCTGTAGGTCGAATATACGACTTTCAGTTGTCCGACAGTCGCACGGCCCACAGCCCGGGTGCGCGCGGCCCGGGGCGCGCACGTCCCCGGGTGCGCGCGGCCCGGGGCGCGCACGTCCCCGGGTGCGCGCGGCCCGGGGCGCGCTCGTCCCCGGGTGCACCGGTTCAGCCGAAGAACACCCCGGCCTCGTCGTAGAGCTTCGGGTCGACCGTCTTCAGCTTGGCGGTCGCCTCGGTGAGGGGCACGCGGACCACGTCGGTGCCGCGCAGGGCGACCATCTTGCCGAAGTCGCCGTCGCGGACGCAGTCCACCGCGTGCAGCCCGAAGCGGGTGGCGAGCCAGCGGTCGAAGGCACTGGGGGTGCCGCCGCGCTGGATGTGCCCGAGGACCGTGGTGCGGGCCTCCTTGCCGGTGCGCTTCTCGATCTCCTTGGCCAGCCACTCGCCGACCCCGGACAGCCGGACGTGCCCGAAGGAGTCCAGCGACTGGTCCTTGAGCACCATGTCGCCGTCCTTGGGCATGGCGCCCTCGGCGACCACCACGATCGGGGCGTACGACGCCGTGAAGCGCGAGGTGATCCAGGCGCACACCTGGTCGAGGTCGAAGCGCTGCTCGGGGATGAGGATGACGTTGGCGCCGCCGGCCAGTCCCGAGTGCAGGGCGATCCAGCCGGCGTGCCGCCCCATCACCTCGCAGACCAGGACCCGCATGTGGGACTCGGCGGTGGTGTGCAGGCGGTCGATGGCCTCGGTCGCGATGTTGACGGCGGTGTCGAAGCCGAAGGTGTAGTCGGTGGCGGACAGGTCGTTGTCGATGGTCTTGGGCACGCCGACGCACGGCACCCCGTACTCGTCGGACAGCCGCGCGGCGACCCCGAGGGTGTCCTCGCCGCCGATCGCGACCAGGGCCTCGACCTCGTGCTTGGCGAGATTGTCCTTGATCCGGCGGATGCCGTCCTCGATCCTGAGGGGGTTGGTCCTGGAGGAGCCGAGGATGGTGCCGCCGCGGGGCAGGATGCCGCGCACGGCGGGGATGTCGAGGCGGACGGTGCGGCCTTCGAGGGGGCCCCGCCAGCCGTCCCGGAAGCCGACGAACTCGTAGCCGTACTCCTGTACGCCCTTGCGCACGATGCCCCGGATGACGGCGTTGAGCCCCGGGCAGTCGCCGCCTCCCGTCAGTACTCCGATCCGCATGGAAATGTCCCTTCACCCGCAGTGCCTGACGCTTTGTCACGCTAGTGGTGATGCGTGTCACATCGGGAGAGGCGGTACGGGTGAATCGGGGGGATGACGACGCCGGCCGGGGGCGCGCCGCGGGCGGCCGGGCGCTACTCCTCGTCGAGGCCGCGCTCGATCGCGTACCTCACCAGCTCGACCCGGTTGTGCAGCTGGAGCTTGCCGAGGGTGTTCTGGACGTGGTTCTGCACGGTGCGGTGGGAGATGACGAGGCGCTCGGCGATCTGCTTGTAGCCCAGGCCCTTGGCGACCAGCCGCAGCACCTCCGTCTCCCGCTCGGTCAGCCGGGGCGCGCCGGGCTCGTCGGTGTCGGGGGCGGGCGCCGGTTCGGCGGCCAGCCTGCGGTACTCGCCGAGGACCAGTCCGGCGAGGCCGGGCGTGAACACCGGGTCGCCGACGGCCGTGCGGCGCACCGCGTCCAGCAGCTCGGCGGTCGACGCCGACTTCAGCAGGTAGCCGGTCGCGCCGGACTTCACCGCCTCCAGGACGTCGGCGTGCTCACCGCTCGCGGACAGCACCAGGACGCGCAACGACGGGTCGTGGGCGACGAGTTCCTTGCACACCTGGACGCCGGGCTTGGCCGGCAGATTGAGGTCCAGGACCAGCACGTCGGGGGCGGCGGCCTTGGCGCGGCGCACGGCCTGCTCGCCGTCGCCGGCGGTCGCGACCACCTCGAAGCCGGACTCGGCCAGGTCCCGGGCGACCGCGTCGCGCCACATGGGGTGATCGTCCACCACCATGACCCTGATCGGGTCCTGCCGCTGTGTCATCGCTGCTCCGCCTTCTTCCCCCGCGCCGGCACGGCGCCCTTCGGTACCTTCAGTTCGACCTCCGTGCCCTGTCCGGGCACGGAGATCAGCTCGGCGCTGCCGCCGAGGTCGCGCAGCCGCCCCCGGATGGACTGCGCGACGCCGAGCCGCCCCTCGCCCTCGGCCTCGGCGAGCCGGCCCTCGGGGATGCCGGGGCCGTCGTCCCGGACGGTGACGAGAACGGCCTCCGGCTCGTCCTCGACCAGGATCCAGGCCCGCGCCCCCGCACCGGCGTGCCGGCTCACATTGTCCAGGGCGGCCCCGACGGCCGCGGCCAGCTCCCGGGCGGCGGCCGGCGGCAGCGGCACCGGGGCGCCGGGCTCGGCCAGGCTCACCCGGTCGCGGGCGAACGGCGCGAGGAGGGTACGCAGATCGACCGGGCCGTCCGCGTCCGGGGGCTCGACGGCGCGCACGACGCCGTCCCCCGCGATCCGGGAGACCGGCAGCAAACCGCCGGAGACCAGGGTGCGCAGGGCCACCTCCTGCTCGCCCGCGAGCCGGCCCAGTTCGGCCGCCTCGCCGCCGAGGGCGGTGCCGCGGCGCTTCACCATCGCCAGGACCTGGAGCACGCTGTCGTGGATGTCCCGGGCCAGCCGCTCCCGCTCCCGGGTCGCGGCCTGGATCTCCAGGGCGCGGGCGAGGGTGCGTTCGGAGGCGCGGGCCACCTCCACGACGTAGCCGATGCCGATGGAGGCCACCCAGACCAGGATCAGGCTGTGCACGGTGTCCTTGGCGATCTGGCCGCGCTCGACCAGGTTGGCGGCGGCCACCGCGGTGGAGGCGACGGCGGCCCAGCGCCAGCCGCCCTTGACCGCGAAGGCGAGGACCGCGCCGCCGGCCCATATCGTCGGCAGCGTCGGACCGCCCGCGGCCCGCTGGTGGCTGTCGGCGAACGCGGTGAGCAGGATGCCGGCGAGGGCGATGGTCAGGTCGGCGGCGAGGAAGCCCTTGGTGCAGGTGACCGCGCCCCGCACCCGGGGCAGGGTGGCGAGGGTCCACACCGTGAGGACGGCGTCGTAGCCGATCGCGATCCACGGGCGGGTGAAGTGCTCGTACGAGGTGACGCACAGGCCGACCGCGTACAGCATCGTCAGCACGCGGTACCCGGCGAGCGCCCGCCACAGCGGCAGCTCCACCGACATCCTCAGCACACGCTCGCGCCCGGCCATGTCCCCCCCCTGTCGGCCCCTTCTGCCTCGTCGTCCCCCGGCCCCCGCCGGGCCCCCCGCGGCTACTTCGCCTCCGCCGCCTTCTCGGCCGCCTTCTCGGCCTCCCTGGCGGTCTTCTCCGCTTCCTTGGCCGCCTTCGCCTCCTCCGCGATCTGCCGCTTGGCGGCGGTCGCGTACATGTCGACGTACTCCTGGCCGGACAGCTTCATGATCTCGTACATGACCTCGTCGGTCAGCGCGCGCAGCACGAAGCGGTCGTGCTCCATGCCCTGGTAGCGGCTGAAGTCGAGGGGCTTGCCGATGCGGATGCCGGGGCGCATCAGCTTCGGCATCACCTTGCCGGGCGGCTGGATCTTCTCGGTGTCGATCATCGCCACCGGGATCACCGGTGCCCCGGTCGCGAGCGCCACCCGGGCGAGGCCGCCGGGCTTGCCCCGGTAGAGCCGGCCGTCGGGCGAACGGGTGCCCTCCGGGTAGATGCCGAACAGCTCCCCGCGCTCCAGCACCTCTATACCGCTCTTGATCGCGGCCTCGCCGGCGCCGCGCGCCCCGGAGCGGTCCACCGGGAGCTGGCCGACCCCCTTGAAGAAGGCGGCGGTGAGCCTGCCCTTGACGCCGGGCGTGGTGAAGTACTCGGCCTTCGCGATGAAGGTGACCTTGCGGTCCAGCATCGTCGGCAGGAAGAACGAGTCGGAGAAGGACAGGTGGTTGCTGGCCAGGATGGCCGGTCCCGTGGCCGGAATGTTCTCCAGACCCTCCACCCAGGGCCTGAAGGCGAGCTTCAGCGGCCCTCCGATGGCGACCTTCATCGTGCCGTACAACACCCGTGTGCCTCCCGTTTCCGTCGAGGAGACCTTAACCCCCAGGACCGGCAAAGCACCCGACGGACCTGGTCGGTGTCCGTGCGGTCGCGTACGGTGAAGCACATCCGCGCGTTCTCAACGCCCCGGCCGCACGGCGCGGGGCCCTTCCCCAGGAACAGGAGCGTCGAAGGTGCCGGTTCTCCCTGGAGCCGAGCCGTACCGCCACTCCGGCGGCGAGGTGGGCGTCCTCTTCTGCCACGGCTTCACCGGCTCGCCCCAGTCGCTGCGCCCGTGGGCGGAGCACCACGCGGCAGGCGGCCTGACCGTGTCGCTGCCGCTGCTGCCCGGCCACGGCACGCGCTGGGAGGACATGCAGCTCACGGGCTGGCAGGACTGGTACGCGGAGGTGGACCGCGAGCTGCGGCTGCTGTCCGAGCGCTGCTCCCGGGTGTTCGTCGCGGGCCTGTCCATGGGCGGCGCCCTCGCGCTGCGGCTGGCCGCCCTGCACGGCGAGCGGATCGACGGCGTGGTCGTCGTCAACCCCGCGAACAAGGTCCACGGCCTGTCGGCGTACGCCCTTCCCGTGGCCCGGCACCTGGTGCGCACCACCAAGGGCATCGCCAGCGACATCGCCAAGGGCGGCGTGGCCGAGACGGGCTACGACCGGGTCCCGCTGCACGCGGCGCACTCGCTGCGCCGGTTCCTCCAGCGGCTGGACGGGGAGCTGCCCAGGATCGCCCAGCCGTTGCTGCTGCTGCGCAGCGCCCAGGACCATGTCGTACCGGCCGCCGACTCGGCCCGGGTGCTCGACCGGATCTCGTCCGCGGACGTCCGGGAGATCGTGCTGGAACACAGCTACCACGTCGCGACGTTGGACGTGGACGCGGACCGGATCTTCGAGGAGAGCCTCGGTTTCATCGGCCGGCTCGCACCGATTCCGGGCAAGGAAGGGACGGCCGCAGTTGGCTGAGCACGACCCGGGTCCCGAGGGCCGCGAGGACCGGGAGGACCGGGAGCCGGACGAGAGCGGGCTGCGCTTCGACGAGGACGCCGCCTGGCGGGCCATCGTGGCCGGATACGGCGAGGAGCCGCCGGACCCGCCGGGGAGCAAGCCCTTCAAGCCGGTGGAGGACCTGGCGCTGCTGGAGAAGGACGCGCTGCTGGAGCGGCTGGAGAAGGACACTCCGCCCGAGAGCGAGGGTTCCGGGGAGCAGCGGCCCGCCCGGCCGCTGGGCGGCTCGATCTCCTTCGCACCGGGCGTCGGCCCCCGCGACTACCGTGCGCCGGAGCCCTCCGAGGACGACTTCGACGAGGACGACGAGGGCCATTTCGTGCCGCCCGAGCCGCCGCCGCTGGAGACCGGCGACACCACGTCGAAGTTCGCGTGGCTCGGCGTCGTCGGCGGGCCGGTCCTGCTGCTGCTGGCGGTGCTGCTCGGCTGGGACATGACCTGGTGGCTGACGACGCTCGGCATCGGCGGCTTCCTCGGCGGCTTCGCGACGCTGGTGGCGCGGATGCGGACGGACGAGGACGACGACGACGATCCGGGGCGGGGGGCCGTGGTCTAGCCGGGTGGTTTTCCCGCCCGGCCTCCGGTCCGGCTGCCCGGCTCCGGGTCGGTCCCCGGCCCGGCTGCCCGGCTCCGGTCCGGCTGCCCGGCCTCCGGTCCGGCGTCCTGCCCGGCTCCTACGCGGCTTCGCGCGCGACGGCCGGGACCCGCAGGGCGGCCAGGACCGGGAGGTGGTCGGTGGCGGCGGCCAGGTCGGCGGGGGTGACACCCGGCTGGTCCAGGGGGACCCCGCAGCCGAGCACCTCGATGCCCTGGGTGGCGAACACCGCGTCGATACGCCGCCGGGGCGCGCGCGTCCAGGTCTCCTCGCCGCCCCAGGGAGCCACGGCCCGGCAGTCCTGGAGGGCGCCGGCGAGCAGCCCGAAGGTGCGGCCCGCGGGGTCCTCGTTCAGGTCGCCGCCCACGAGGGCGTGCTCCACGCCGAGTCCGTCGAGCCGGTCGAGCAGCAATCCGCCCTGGGCGTAGCGCTCCTGGGCGTCGAGACCGAGGTGGCAGCTGATCACGCCGAGCCGGGCGCCGCCGAAGCGGACCACCGCGGTGGCGAGGCCGCGCCGGTGCCGGCCGGGGGTGAGGGGCAGCAGGACGTCCTCGGTGCGCTCCACAGTGGCCCGCAGCGAGCACAGGATCGCGGGTCCCGCCGCGGTGGCGCCGCCGGTGAGGACGACGAGCCCCGAGGCCGCGGCGAGCCGCGCGAGCTTCTTGCGCCAGCGGAAGAAACGGGGGGCTTCCTGGAGGAGGACCAGGTCGGGGGCGCAGGCGGTGATCACCCGGGCGAGGGCGTCGGTGTCGTCGCGCATCGAGCGGATGTTGTAGCTCAGGACGCGCAGGACGGCTGAACCATCGGGCTCTGTGTGGGAGTTGGGGAGCGGCGCCATGTGGATCAATGTACGCCCAGGGGGGCGCGAGGTGCGTACGCGGCCGCCGGATGCTCGTGGCCGGCCGCCCCCGCGGCGGAGCCGCGGATCGCTACGGCCCCGCGCCCCCTTGGGTGCTGGACGTCCCTTACATGATCGGGTCGGGTTCGCGGGCCAGGTCGGCCGCGCCGACCAGGCCGGCCTTGTTGCCGAGCTGCGCCGCGATCACGTCGGCGACGGGACGCCAGTTGCCCCCGACCAGCCACCGCTTGTACGACTTGCGGATCGGGTCGAGGACCAGCTCGCCCTCGTCGGAGAGGCCGCCGCCGACGATGAAGGCGGAGGGGTCGAAGAGGGAGGCCAGGTCGGCGAGGCCGGCGCCGGCCCAGCGGGCCAGCTCGCGGTAGGAGTCGACCGCGACCGGGTCGCCCTGCCGGGCGGCCATGGAGATGTGCTTGCCCTCGATGCCCTCCGGGGTGCCGTCGCCGAGCGAGAGCAGCAGCTCCGCGTTCTCGGGCGTGGCGTTGGCACGCTGCTTGGCGTACCGGACCAGGGCGCGCCCGGAGGCGTACTGCTCCCAGCAGCCCTGCGAGCCGCAGCCGCACAGCAGGCCGTCCGGGACCATCCGGATGTGGCCGAACTCGGCGGCCACGCCGAAGTGGCCGCGGCGCAGCTTGTTGCCGATGATGATGCCGCCGCCGAGGCCGGTGCCGAGCGTGATGCAGATGACGTTGCGGTGGCCCTTGCCGGCGCCGAACTTGTACTCGCCCCAGGCGGCGGCGTTGGCGTCGTTCTCGACCACGACGGGGAGGCCGGTGCGGGCCTCGACCTCTTCCTTGAGCGGCTCGTTGCGCCAGTCGATGTTGGGCGCGAAGTAGACGGTGGAGCGCTGCCGGTTGACGTAACCGGCCGCACCGATGCCCACGCCGACGATCTCGTGCCCGGCACGCGCGCCCTCCACCGCGGAGGCGATGGCGTCCACGATGGCCTCGGGCGTGGTGGGGGTCGGCACCTTGAAGGTCGAGAGGATGTTGCCTTCCTCGTCGACCACGCCGGCCGCGATCTTTGTGCCGCCGATGTCGACGCCGATGGTGAGTCCCATGAATCCCTCAGTTCGGTCGAGCCCCGCTACGGCCAACCGTACCCGAGGCCCTTGCGGGCGAGGGCTTCAGTCCAGGTCGATGCGCTCCCCGGAGCCGGTGCCCTCGCCTCGGTCGCGCCCCGTGCCCTCGCCGCGGCGCTCCGCCCGCCACTCGTCCGCGAGGTCGGCCGGGCCGGAGGTCCAGCGGTGTTCCTGGGACTGGACCGCGGAGCGGTAGGCGGCGAGCAACTCGTTGCCGGCGGCGGCGAGGTGGTCGAAGACGTCCGGGTTGCGCTCTATGACGGGCTCGACGGCGGCCTTCGCCTGCTGGACGACCTGCCTGACCATCTGCTGGGCGGCGGGTCCGGCGAGGGCGCCGAGGGGGGACTGGAGGCCGGACAGCTTGTCGGCCACCGTGTCCACGAGCTTCTTCAGTTCCTCGGCGGCGGAGCCGGGGGGCGGGCCGTAGGTGGTGCGGCGGCGGGCCTTCTCGGCCTCCAGGTCCTCGGCGCAGGCCGTGGCCCAGGCGTCGGCGTCGCTCACCCGCGGCTCCTCGTGCGGTTCGGCGGGGCGCTCTTCGCTCATGGCGGACTCCTGACTGCGGTACGCCCTTACGACGTTACCCGAACGGGAGTCCCCGGTTCATCGTGCGGCGGCGGGCCACAGGCCGGGATCCGGTGCGAAGCGCACGCGCAGCTCGCCCTCGCGCAGGCCGGCGCCGGAGACGGTGCAGCGGCGCAGGGCGGAGGGCAGGGCGACGATCCGCCGGAAGGGGCCCGCGGTGATCACGAGTTCGTCGCCGCGCCGGATCAGGTCGAGTTCCTCGCGTATGGCGCCGGGCAGCGGGATGTGCCAGACCAGGACGCCGTCCTCGGCGATCCGGTCGGCGACGGGCCACTCCACGGGGCGGTCCGTCCCGGTGACGGCGGGTACGGCGAGGGCGGCGAGGTCGTCCGGGCCGTGCGGGTCGCGCCCGAGGTGCGGCACGGGGCGGACGTCGTACTCCCCCTCCCACTCCGTGATCGCCTTGCGCTGCTCGGCGACCAGGCCGGCGAGCCAGGTGTCCGGGCCGGTGTCGGGCAGGGCGCGGTTGGCGACGAGGACCTCGGTGCGCAGGCCGCGCAGGGCGAGGCCGAGGCGCGCGGTGCGCAGGGCGCGGGCGGCGGCGGGGCCGGGCTCCGCGACGAGGCGTACGGCGGTGTCGCGGTCGGTGAGCACGGCCTCCACGGCGGCCAGCTCCGTGTCCCAGCGGCCGGCCGTCTCGTACAGCCAGTCGGCGGGCATGGGGACACCGGCCAGCTTGCCGAGGACGGGGCGCAGCGCGCGGGCCGCCTGACGCTCGGGGGGCAGGAGGCGGCGCAGGTAGCGGCGCAGTTCCTCGGGGAGGGCGAGCAGGGCCAGTGCCCGCGGGAGCGGCGGCAGGTCCACGACGAGGAGGTCGTACCGCTCGGACAGCGCGGGGTCCCGCAGGGCGCGCAGGAAGGTCAGCTCCTCGGCGCCGGGCAGCGGGGTGACCTCCTCGGCGTCCAGCCGGGCGGCACCGAGCAGGTCGAGCACGCTCGCGGCACGGCTCTGGAAGTCGGCGAGGTCCTGCCGGAACCCGGCGGCGGCGTCGGGTCGCCAGACGCTGAGCCGTGGCGCGATCTCCGTCGGCCGCGCCCCCGTGCTCGCCCCCAGTGCCGCCCCCGGGGTGTCCGCCCGCTCCGCACTCAGCAACAGGGTCCGGCTGCCCGCACGGGCTGCGCCCAGGGCGGTGGCAGCGGCAACGGTCGTACGCCCACTGCCGCCGGGCCCCGTGATCAGGATGGTCCGCATGAGTCCGAACGGTAACGGACGCGACGTGCGGGGCGTCGCCGTGACGGGGCGCCGCGGCGACCGGCGGCCGGCCGGGCACCCGGCACCACGGCGTACCGCCGGGGGACGGTCACGCACCCGGCGCCGGGATCGGTTGCGCCGCTCCTCGGCCGGCGGCAAGGAGCGGGTGGGGATCTACTCGGACTCGACGCGCTTCTTCAGGCCCGCCAGGGCGCGGTCGATGATGACCTTCTCCGCCTTGCGCTTGATCATGCCGAGCATGGGGATCTTGACGTCGACCGTGAGCCGGTAGGTGACCTCGGTCGCGCCCGCTCCCACCGGCTCCAGGAGGTAGGAGCCGTCGAGGGACCGCAGCATCTGGGACTTGACCAGCGTCCAGGAGACCTCGTTGTCGCCGGCCCAGGTGTACGCCAGCGTCTGGTCGTCCTTGATGGCACCGGCGTCCATGACGAGCCGCACCTCCTCGGCACGCCCGCGGTCGTCGGTCTTGAGGACCTCCGCCTCCTTCACCTCGCCGGTCCAGTCCGGGTAGCGCGCGAAGTCGGCGATCACCGCCATGACGTCGGCCGGAGCCGCCTCGATCGTGATGCTCGAACTGGTGTGTTCCGCCATCGCCGTGGCTCCTCCAGATGCGGACCGAAGAGACTCTTCCCGTGCGCGGCCTGCGCACGTGTGTGCAGCGTGAAGGCTACCGTGCGGCCGACCGGCCCCCGCCTTCACCCCGCCTCCCGGCCCCCGGCCGCGCGCCCCGGCGAGCACCCCCGGCCACCGCTCACCACTCCAGCACCCACGGCGTCCCCCGCCCCGCGAAGTGCCCCACGTTCACGCACTCCGTCGCCCCGATCCGCATCCTGCGCGCCAGCGGCTGGTGCACGTGCCCGAAGAGCGAGTACCGGGGACGTGTGCGGCGGATGGCGTCCAGCAGGGCCCGGCTCCCCCGCTCGAAGCGGCGCGCGACGGTGTCGTACACCAGCTCCGGCACCTCCGGCGGGATGTGCGTGCACAGCACGTCGACCTCGCCCACGGCCTCGATCTTCGCGGCGTACTCCTCGTCGGAGATCTCGTACGGCGTCCGCATGGGCGTGCGCAGGCCCCCGCCGACGAAGCCGAAGGTCCAGCCGCCGATCTCCACGCGCTGCGCGTCCAGCACGGTGGTGCCGGAGCGGGCGTACTCCGGCCACAGCCGCGGCATGTCGACGTTGCCGTAGGTGGCGTACGTCGGGGTGGGGAACGCGGCGAAGAGTTCGGCGTACTGCTTGCGCACCGCCTTCTCGACGGCGGTGAAGCGGTCGCCCTCGATCCCGCCCCACAGCCGGGCGCCGAACGCGCGGGCCTCCTCGAAGCGCCGGGCGGTGCGCAGTTCCACGATGCGGTCGGCGTTCTCCTCGCCGAACAGGTCGGGGAAGATGCCGCGCGAGTGGTCGGCGTAGTCGAGGAAGAGGACGAGGTCGCCCAGGCAGATCAGCGCGTCGGCACCCTCGCCGGCCCGCGCCAGGTCCCGCGCGTTGCCGTGCACATCGCTGACCACGTGGACGCGGTGCCGGCTGTTTCGTCGCGGTGTGGAGGCCATGGCGATCAAGCGTAGGCGTGTGTGCCGCAGGTGAACAGTCCCGGTCGTGGCCTGCGGTTACTCGCCGGTCGAAGGGGCCGTGGACTACTGTGCGCGAAGGAACGCCATCGTGTGTGACGCAGCGAACATCTGGCCTGGACCCCCTGTCGGGAACCGCATACCGGCGGGTAACGTCCGGGCAGTCCAGTCGTGCTCTGGGTTTTCAACCACCGTGGGCCCGAGCACCAGCCCGAGCCTTGGACCGCACCGTCGCATCGCACAACGTCGTGGCGCCGGCGCCCTATGAGGAGCAGCAGTCTTGCGCGAGTTCAGCCTTCCGGCCTTGTACGAGGTCCCCGCGGACGGAAACCTGACCGACATCGTCCGCAGAAACGCCGCGCAGCATCCCGACGTCGCCGTCATCGCCCGCAAGTCGGGCGGGGTCTGGCAGGACGTGACGGCCCGGCAGTTCCTCGCCGAGGTGCACACCGCCGCCAAGGGGCTCATCGCCGCCGGGGTGCAGCCGGGCGACCGCGTGGCCCTGATGTCCCGCACGCGCTACGAGTGGACGCTCCTCGACTTCGCCATCTGGAGCGCGGGCGCGGTGACCGTGCCGGTGTACGAGACCAGCTCGCCCGAGCAGGTGCAGTGGATCCTCTCCGACTCGGGCGCGACGGCCTGCGTCGTGGAGCTGGACGCGCACGCGGCCGCGGTGGAGACCGTGCGCGACACCCTGCCCGCGCTGAAGAACGTGTGGCAGATCGAGGCCGGCGCGGTCGAGGAGCTGGGGCGGCTCGGGCAGGGCGTCTCGGAGGAGACGGTGGACGAGCGCTCCTCGCTCGCCCGCGCCGACGACCCCGCCACCATCGTCTACACCAGCGGCACCACGGGCCGCCCCAAGGGCTGTGTGCTGACCCACCGCAGCTTCTTCGCGGAGTGCGGCAACATCGTGGAACGGCTGCGCCCGCTGTTCCGCACCGGCGAGTGCTCGGTGCTGCTCTTCCTGCCGCTGGCCCACGTCTTCGGCCGGCTGGTGCAGATCGCTCCGATGATGGCGCCGATCAAGCTGGGCTGCGTCCCGGACATCAAGCACCTCACCGAGGAACTCGCCGCGTTCCGGCCGACGATGGTCCTCGGCGTGCCGCGCGTCTTCGAGAAGGTCTACAACTCCGCGCGCGCCAAGGCACAGGCGGACGGCAAGGGCGCCGTCTTCGACAAGGCGGCCGACACCGCGATCGCCTACAGCAAGGCGCAGGACACCGCGTCCGGGCCGTCGTTGGGCCTCAGGATCAAGCACAAGGTCTTCGACAAGCTGGTCTACGGCAAGCTGCGCGCGGTCCTCGGCGGCCGGGGCGAGTACGCCATCTCCGGCGGCGCCCCGCTGGGCGAGCGGCTCGGCCACTTCTTCCGGGGCATCGGCTTCACGGTGCTCGAGGGGTACGGCCTGACCGAGTCCTGCGCGGCGACCGCGTTCAACCCGTGGGACCGGCAGAAGATCGGCACGGTGGGGCAGCCGCTGCCGGGCTCGGTGGTGCGGATAGCGGACGACGGCGAGGTGCTGCTGCACGGCGAGCACCTCTTCAAGGAGTACTGGAACAACCCGGGCGCGACGGCGGAGGCGCTGGCCGACGGGTGGTTCCACACCGGGGACATCGGCACCCTGGACGAGGACGGGTACCTGCGGATCACCGGCCGCAAGAAGGAGATCATCGTCACGGCGGGCGGCAAGAACGTCGCCCCGGCGGTGATCGAGGACCGGATCCGGGCGCACGCGCTGGTCGCGGAGTGCATGGTGGTCGGCGACGGGCGGCCGTTCGTCGGCGCGCTGATCACCCTCGACGACGAGTTCCTGGCCCGCTGGGCCGCCGAGCACGGCAAGCCGGCGGGTTCCACGGCGGCGTCCCTGCGCGACGACCCGGACCTGAACGCCGCGATCCAGGAAGCCGTGGACGACGGCAACGCGGCGGTGTCCAAGGCCGAGTCGGTGCGCAAGTTCCGCATCCTCACGTCCCAGTTCACCGAGGACTCGGGGCACCTCACCCCGTCGCTGAAGCTCAAGCGGAACGTGGTGGCGAAGGACTTCGCCGACGACATCGAGGCGATCTACACCAAGTAGTACGCGCCGCGGGGAAGCTGACGGGCCGCCGGGGAAAGCCGGAGGACCGCGGGGAAGGCCCGAGGTCCTCCGGAGAAGGTGCCTCTTCGAAAGGCCTTCAGAGAAGGTCCTTGAGCCGCTCCGCCAGCAGGTCCCACCGCCACTTCTCCTCCACCCACTGGCGGCCCCGCTCCCCCATCCTGCGGCGGAGTCCGGGGTCGCCGAGCAGGGTGATGACACGGTCGGCGGTGTCGAGCGGGTCGCCACCGCGGACCACCCAGCCCGTCTCGCCGTCGAGGACGGCGTCCGGCGCGCCGCCGGAGTCGCCCGCGATGACCGGGAGGCCGGTCGCGGAGGCCTCCAGGTAGACGATGCCGAGGCCCTCGACGTCGAGGCCGCCGCGGCGGGTGCGGCAGGGCATGGCGAAGACGTCGCCCGCGCCGTAGTGGGCGGGCAGCTCGGACCAGGGAACGGCGCCGGTGAAGCGGACCGAGGCGTCGACGCCGGTCTCCCGGGCGAGGCGGCGCAGGTCCCGCTCGTAGGGGCCGCCGCCGACGATCAGCAGCACGGCGTCCGGCTGCGCGGCGAGGACCCGGGGCATGGCCCGGATCAGCGTGTCCTGCCCCTTGCGCGGCACCAGCCGGGAGACGCAGACCACGACCGGCCGGTCGGTGAGCCCGAGCCGGGCGCGCACCTCGTCGCCGCCGGAGGCCGGGTGGAAGGTCTTCTCGTCGACGCCGGGCGGCAGCTGCACCATCCGCCCGGCCGCCTCGGGAGTGAGCGCCCCGGCGATCCGGGAGCGGGTGTACTCCCCCAGATAGGTGATCGTGTCCGTGGACTCCCCGATCCGGCGCAGCAGCCGCCGGGCCGCGGGCAGCTGCGCCCAGCCCGCCTCGTGGCCGTGGGTCGTGGCCACCAGGCGTTCCGCTCCGGCCCGGCGCAGCGCGGGCGCCATCAGTCCGAGCGGTGCCGCGGCCCCGAACCACACCGAGGTGCAGCCGTGCTCGCGCAGCAGCCCGACCGCGCGCCGGGTCGCCCCGGGGGTCGGCAGCAGCATGGTCGTACGGTCGCGCACGACGGTGAAGGGCTGCTCGGCGTCGAAGGCGGCCGTCGCCTCGACGCCCTCGCGGCTCCGCTTCCACGTGGAGGCGTAGACGACCAGCCGGCCGGGTTCCAGGCGCAGGGCCATGTTGTGCAGGAACGCCTGGATGCCGCCCGGCCGGGGCGGGAAGTCGTTGGTCACGATCAGGGTCTTGTGCATCGCCGCCGACCCTACCCAATCGCCCGTCCGGGACCGGGCGCGGCCGGGTCGCGTTGGCACGGCCCCCAGGCCTCGGGACATCATGGTCCCGCGACGCGGGACTCGAAGCGGTATCGAACGGCAGGGGAACACGTGGAGACCAAGGACGCCCGGCGGTCGCCGGCGTACCTGCTCGCGACCTGGTGCGTCACCCGGGCGGCGGTGCTGCTCTTCGTCCTCGGGGTGTACGTCTTCCCGGGCCCGGACGTCACCACCGACGTCTCGGTGATCTACCGGAACTGGTACGAGGTGCTGCGCCACGGCACGTTCCCGCTGGACGACGTCACCTGGCAGTACCCGCCCGCCGCCGCGCTGGCGATCCTCTCCCCCGCCCTGCTGCCGTTCCTGTCGTACCCGCACGCCTTCTTCGCCCTGGCCTGCCTCGCCGACCTGGTGGTCCTGGTCCTGCTGCTGTGGTCGGCCCGGCACCCCGGCCGGTCGCGGCGCGGGGCCTGGGTGTGGGTGGTGGGCGCCCCGCTGCTCGGGCCGACGGTGTACGCCCGCTACGACGTGATGGTGACCGCGGTGGCCGTGGCCGCGCTGCTCGCGGGGGTACGGCACCCCCGGGTGATGGGCGCGCTGACCGCCTTCGGGGCGCTGCTGAAGGTGTGGCCCGCGCTGCTGCTGGCCGGTGCGGTGCGGCGGCGGGCGTGGGCGTCCGCGGCGGTGACCGGGGCGGGGCTCGCGGCGGCGTTCGCGCTGTGGATGCCGGGCGCCTTCGCCTTCCTGACGTTCCAGCGGGAGCGGGGCACCGAGGTGGAGTCGCTGGGCGCCCTGGTCTTCCATGTGGGCCGGCACTTCGGCTGGAGCGGGCAGGTGCTGCTGAACTACGGGTCGATCGAGTTCCTGGGCCCGTACGTGGACGTGGTGAGCGCGGCGGCGCTGGCGCTGACGGCGGGCGCGTTCGGCTGGCTGCTGCTGTGGCGGCTGCGGGCCCGGCGCTTCGCCCCGCACACGCTGGCGGACGCGGCGCTGACGGCCGTACTGCTGTTCACGGTGACCAGCCGGGTGATCAGCCCGCAGTACCTGGTGTGGCTGATCGGCGTGGCCGCCGTCTGCCTCACCCACCGCGCCTCGCGGATGACCGCGCCCGCGCTGCTGGTCCTGGCGGCGTCCTTCCTGACGGTCCTGGAGTTCCCCGCCGGCTTCGTCCACGTGGTGTCGAGCGACTGGTACGGCGTCGTCCTGCTGCTGCTCCGCAACGGTCTGCTGGCCGCCGCGACCCTGCTCGCGGCCCGCCGGCTGTGGCGCACGACCGTCTCCCGCCCCTCGGCCACCACAGCCGGCCCGACCCCCGCCCACCGGACCTCGGTCTCCTCCTGACCCCGCGCGCACCGCCGCCGGCCCGGCGGGAACGCTCAGCGCAGCTCGGTCCTGACGTAGGTCCGCCAGCGGGTCGTGAAGGACTCCGGGGTGAGGCCGAGAACCTGTTTCAGGGTGCTCTCGACGGCGCCGGGGCGCTGGGGGTGACCGCCGACGCCGCGGTAGAAGGCGGCGAGGCGCGCCGCGCCCCACTGGTCGGCGATCATGCGGCAGGCCAGCCAGCCGCTCTCGTAGGCCTGGGCCAGCTCGGTCGGGTCGCTGGTGAAGCCGAAGTCCTTGTCGGCGGGGAGCGCGGCGGGCACATGGCCGTCGCGCACGGCACGGGCCAGTTCCGGGGCGGCCTCCGTCGGGGTGCGGTCGGTGCCCAGGTAACCGATCCAGTCCGCGTAACCCTCCGACAGCCACAGCGGGGTGGCCGCGGTGGTGCGGGCGCGGGTGGCCACGTGGGTGGTCTCGTGGGTGAGGACGACCTGCTTGCCCATCGCGCCGAGGACGGCGTAGGCGTCCGGGTTGATCACCACCCGGTCCGCCGGGGTGCGCCCCGCGCCTCCCGCCTCCCCCGTCGTCACGGCGGCGATCCCCCGGTAGTTCGCGGCGGGCGAGCCGAGCAGGCCCGCCATGCCCTGGAGGGACTTCGGGACCAGGACCACCACCCGGCGCGTCCAGTCCGTGCCCCACTCCCGGGTCACCGCCGGCACCGCCTGGTCGGCCATCCGCGCGTACGCCCGCAGGTCGGCCGGCGGCTGCCCGGCGCCGAGCACCAGGCTGTGCGCGCCCGGTACGGCGGTCACGGTGCCCTGGTCCCACAGCTGCTGGCCGGACTTCCCGGCGGGCCGGTCGCCGGTGACGTACCAGGTGCCGGAGGCGGTGCGGGCCAGGGTGAGGGTACGCCGGGTGTCGACGGGCGCCCGGTCGTACCCGGCGACCTTGTACGCCAGGTCGGCGTCCACGGTGGCCCCCGCGGCGGTGCGGCGCAGGCCGGTGATCCGGTAGGCCCAGGACGCCAGCGGCAGGGCGCGCAGCCTGGTGTACTCGGTGCTCGCGCCCGTCGCGCCGTACGCCCCCGCGTCGTGCCGCAGCAGCGCCGCCGACCGCAGATCCAGCAGGTGCTGCACCTCGCTCCTGGCGGAGTCGGCCGCCGTCCGCCCGCCGCACCCGGTCAGGGACACCAGCAGGCACAGGGCCACCGCCCCGACGCCTCTCACCCGCCTGCCACCGGCCATCACACGATCGTACGGCGCGTCACGCGGACGTCAGGGCCGGGTCACCGAGGAGATCGGCATCATCCCCACCGGGTCGTAGCGCACCGCCGCCCCCGGGTGCGGCGCGTGGATGACCTGCCCGTGGCCGACGTACATCGCCACATGGCTGGCGTCGGAGCGGTAGACCACCAGGTCACCGGGGCGGACCTGGGACAGCGGGACGCGCCGCCCCGCGAACCGCTGCTCCTGGGAGGTGCGGGGCAGCTGGATGCCGGCGTGCGCGTACGCCCACTGCGTCAGGCCCGAGCAGTCGAAGCCCGACGGCCCGTTGGCACCCCACACATAGGGGCGGCCGAGCGCGGAGCGGGCGGCCGCCAGGGCCGCGGCGGCGCGCGCGCCGGTGGCGCCGGTCAGGGCGGGCAGGTCCAGGCGGTCGGGGCCGGCCGAGCGGGAGGAGCGGTCGTAGGCGGCACGGTCGGCCGCGGACAGCGAGTTCAGCAGCTGCCGGGCCCGCGCGAGCTTGCCCTCCACCGTCCGCTTGTGCGCGGCGACCGCCCGGCGGCTGCTCTCCAGCGCGTCCAGCTTCGCGTCCGCCTCCGTCCGCTCCTGGTGCAGTTCGCGCAGCGCGGAGCGCAACTCCCGCAGCCGGTCGGCCTCCTGGGCGCCGATGCGGTCGAGGGTGGCGGCCTTGTCGAGGTACTCCTCCGGGTCGTCGGAGAACAGCAGCGCGACGGCCGGATCGATGCCGCCCGAGCGGTACTGCGCCCCGGCCACCGAACCCAGTTCCTCCCGCAGCGTGTTCACGTCCTGCTGGCGGCGGGCGATGCGGTCCTGGGCGTGGCGGACCTCGCGGCGCAGCGCGTCCGTGCGCTCCTCGGCCTTGTCGTAGGCCTGAGTCGCCTGCTCGGCCTCCGTGTAGAGCCGGTCCACCTCGGCGCGGGCGTCGGGGTGCGGCGCGGCGTGCGCCGGGGCGGCACCGAGGGCCGCGGCGGCGGCCGACAGCGCGCACAGGGCGGCTGCGCCCCGGTCGAATCCGGCCGGTGCGCGGCGCTGACCGGACGGTGCAAGGCGGCGATGGGACCCCACGGGTTGCCGAACCCCTTCCACTGGCTGACACGGACGGCGTTCCCCGGCGCCTGGGGACGGGGAGGCCCCGGCGCCGGGGAAACGCGGCAGACAGTAGCCGTGCGGAAGGGCCGCGGCCAAAGACCGCGACGGGGACAAAAGGTGACGCCCCGCCGCTGACGCAGGTCACCGGCGGGGCGTGGAGTCAGTCTCCGTCCCGTGGATTCGCCCGATCGGACGACCTCCTCCGGGAGCGTCGGGGGTTTAGACCCGGACGCCGAACTGGAAGGGCATGTCGGACATCGCCTCATAGCGCACCACCGCACCGGTGTGCGGGGCGTGCAGCACCTGGCCGTTGCCCGCGTACAGGCCGACGTGGTGGATGTCGCCGTAGAAGAACACCAGGTCACCGACCTTGAGGTCGCTCTGGCTGTAGATCCGGGTGCCTATGTTGGCCTGCTCCTCGGAGGTGCGCGGGATGGAGACGCCGGCCTGCGCGTAGGCGTAGGACGTCAGACCCGAGCAGTCGAAGGAGGAGGGGCCGGTGGCGCCGTAGACGTACGGCTTGCCTATCTGGGCCTGCGCGGCGGAGAAGGCGGCCGCGGCCCGGCCGGAGGCGGGCGGGGCGTCGCCGAGGTTCACGCGCTGGCTGGAGGAGCGGTCGGCGCGCTGCTGCTGGGCGGCGAGGTCGGCCTTCTCCTTGGCGGTGAGGCTGTTGAGGATCTTCTGGGCCGCGGCGAGCTTGGCCTGGACTTCCTTCTTCTTGTTGCCCAGTTCGGTGCGGGTGTCCGCGAGGTCCTTGAGCTTCTCGGTGGCCTCGGAGCGCTCCTGGGCGAGCTCGCGCTGCTTGCTCTGGATCTTGCGCAGGGCGTCGACCTGCTGGCTGCTCAGCTGGTCGAGGGTGGACGCCTTGTCGAGGAAGGTGTCCGGGTCGGAGGAGAGGAAGAGCTGGACCGAGGGGTCGATACCGCCGGAGCGGTACTGGGCCGTGGCCAGCGAACCCAGGCCGTCGCGCAGCTTGTTGAGGTCTTCCTGACCCCGCGCGACGTTGTCCTGGATGGTGGAGATCTCCTTCTGCAGCTTCTGCTGCTTCTCCTTGGCGCCGTTGTACTTCTCGGTGGCCTGCTCGGCCTGCTCGTACAGCTTGTCGACCTTGGACTTGACCTGGTCCTTGCTGAGCTTCTCACTCGGCGCGGCGTTCGCGGCGTTCGCGCTGAGCACGACGGCGGCGGCTGCTGCGGTGGTCAGCACGGTCACGCGTGCACGGCTCTGCTGCTTGGGTCGACGGTGGGACGCCACGGAGGACGAACTCCTTCTTGTGAGTGTTCACCCGTTCGGAGGTTCGAGCCCAGACCCTAGTGACCCAGTTGTGATCATTCAAATCCCCACGGCAAAAAATCCCGTCACGCAATGCATTTTTTGCACACAACCCACAAGCAGTGATGGGCGATTGACCCTACGTTGCGTAACGGCCGGGATCAATCCGGGCATTGTGTACGCCGGTTGGACCTTCAGGACAGTCGCTTCAGAAGTACCGCAGAGGCCACGGGTCGGGCACCCGCCCGCGCGACGCCGTCGGCCACCTCGCGGTCGGTGGAGGCGACGATGACCGGGCGGCCCGGCGGCTCCGCGCGCACCAGCTGCCGGATCAGCTCGTCGGCGGTGACGCCCGGCTTGGAGAACAGCACGCGCACCCCGCGCGGCGGCGCGAGCAGCACCGGCGCGGCCAGCTCGGCGCCGTCGAAGACGCAGGTCACCTCGGCGCCGGTCTGCGCGGCGAGCGCGGACAGCTGGCCCAGCAGGCGCAGCCGCTGCTTCTCCAGCGGCATCTGCGGATAGCCGGTCTTGGTCACGTTGTAGCCGTCGACGACCAGGTGCGCCTGCGGCAGCGCGAGCAACTGATCGAGAATCGCCGGATCGTGCTCGGACAGGGCTCGCGCCGCGATGTCCTTCGGCGTCATCCGGCCGGGCTCCACCGCGTCCACGGTCTCGGCCGGGCGCACGGACACCGGGGGCAGCGCCAGCTCGCGCCGCAGCCCCTGGGTGGCCTCCAGCAGGGTGTCCAGGAGCAGCCGTACCCGCATGTCCTCCACGCTGCGCCCCTCGCGGGCGGCCTTGCGGGTGGCCTCCAGGGCCGCCTCCGCCTCACCGAGGCGGGCCTTGAGCCGCCGCGACTCGCTCTCCGCGGCCGACACCCGGGTGTGGGCCTCGGCGCGCACGGCGTCCATCTCGCCCTGCGCCTTGCGCAGCGCGGCCTCGCCGCGGCGCACGTCGCTCTGCGCGGAGCGCAGCTTGCGGTGCAGCGACTCCAGGTCCCGCTTCGCCGACTCCAGCTCCGCGCGCAGCCGCTCGGTCTCGGCGCGGGTGTGGTCGCGGGCGCGCTCCAGTTCGGCGCGCAGCCGCTCCAGTTCGGCGCGGCTCTCCTCGTCGGCCCGCTCGGCGTCGGCGCGCTGGGCCTCCTCCCCGGCCGCGGTGACCAGTTTCACCCAGCCCGCGGGACGCAGCACATAGGCCGCGGCCGCCACGTCGAGCGGGTCGACGGCCGCGGGCGCCGAGCCGGAGTCGAGGGCGCCCGCCAACTCCGGCTGCGCGGCGCGGAACTTCTCGCCGATCCGCTGCCGGAACAGCGTGTCGGTCTCCAGCGCCGCGGCCATCGCGTTCCCGGCGAACTTCGCGCGACGATTCGGGGTGAACCGGGCGTACTGCCGCAGTTGCGAGGGAAGTTCGGCCACGGTCAGCTTGCCGAAGCAGTCCGAGACGATCGCCACGACCCTGCGGCGCACCCCGTCGGGCAGCGGACGGTCAAGCACCTCAGCGGTGCCGTCGCCCGGCCCCCCGCCCGCGCTCTCCACCATCCGTCACACCCCACTACCTTGCCGATGCCTCTGCGGGCCCGCCCCCTCAGGAGTCGGTGCCCGGCCTGTCCACGAGTTCCACCCGGTCCACCGCGTTGCACCAGCGGCAGCGCACCGATTCGATCGTCTCACTGACCACCTGGCGCTCCTCCACCGTCGGCTCGCCCGCGAGGTCGAGGTGCACATACTCCACGACCTTCGAGGAACGTGTGACGTCGAAGCGGGTGAGGTTGCCGCACAGGGTGCAGCGCCATCGCGTCGTGGCGGTCGGCTGGGGAACCGTCATCGTGCCCTTCTCAGGTCGGCGGACCGCGCCGGCCGGGCCGACGCGTGTGGCTCGTAACCCTACGGCCTGGGGGCCGCTCGCCGCCCGTCCATCCATGGCGGCGAGGCGGTCTGTCAGCTTGCGTCCGGTTACGTCATGCTCTGTATTCATGATCAGCGAGTGGAGCACGGCAGCCGGCCGGACCTTCAGGACACTCAGGGACGCGCCGATCACGTACGGCCTCATCGTCCTGTGCTGTCTGATCTTCATGCTGGGGCCCGCCTCGGGGATGGCCCCCGGGTACGGCGCCGGGTACGTCCTGCTGGACGCGCAGCGGGTGTACTTCCGGCACTGGGGGGTGGTGCCGGCCGAGCTGTTCGCCGGGCCCTGGGGCCACGCGCTGAGCCCGGTCACGGCGCTGTTCGTGCACGGCAACTGGGTGCACCTGCTGGGCAACATGCTCTTCCTCCTCGTCTTCGGCGTGCTGACCGAGGAGCGGATGGGCCGCGTGGAGTTCACCCTGTTCTACGTGGGCTGCGGCTATCTGGCGCTGCTGGGGTACGCGGTCGCCAACGCCACGTCCGAGCAGTCGCTGGTGGGCGCGTCGGGGGCGGTCTCGGCGGTGCTCGGGGCCTTTCTCTTCCTGTTCCCGCGGGCCCGTGTCACCAGTCTCCTGCCGTTCCTGTTCTTCCTGCCGCTGCGGTTCCCCGCGTGGGTGGTGCTGCCGTTCTGGGTGACGCTGCAATGGCTGGCGGCGGGGCGTTCGACGCAGGGGCCTGGGGTGGCCTACCTGGCGCACCTGGTGGGCTTCGGGACGGGCTTCGTCTACGCGTGGGTGCGCTACGGGCGGTGGACGGGCCCGAGGGGCCGCCTCGCGAGGGCGGTGGCGGGGGAAGGGCGGGCTAGAGTGAAATGCGCACCCGAACCGGTATCCGAGGGAGAGAACCAGCCGTGATCACCGCGATCGTCCTCATCAAGACCAGCGTGGACCGGATCCCCGAGATCGCCGAGCAGATCGCCTCGCTGGAGTCGGTGAGCGAGGTGTTCTCCGTGACGGGGACGTACGACCTGATCGCCATGGTGCGGGTGCGGGAGCACGAGGACCTGGCCGACGTGATCCCGGGGCGGATCAGCAAGATCCCGGGTGTCGAGGCGACCGACACGCACGTCGCGTTCCGTACGTACTCCCAGCACGACCTGGAGGCGGCCTTCGCGATCGGTCTGGACTCCTGACCGTCCCGGCCACCCGAACGCCGCCCCACCGGTGGTTCGCCCCCTACGCCGCCGGGACGCAGCGGCCTCCCTCCGTGCGGTACGTCCACTTCGCGCCCTCGGTCACCAGCTGCCGTACCGCCTTGACGAACCGGTCCACGTGCTCGTCCGGGGTGCCCGCGCCGAAGCTCACGCGGATGGCGTTCAGGGACGGGGCGCCGCACTCGGCCGGGGCCTCGGGGGCCGTGCCGAGCAGGGTGTGCAGCAGCGGATGGGCGCAGAAGAGGCCGTCGCGGACGCCGATGCCGTACTCGGCGGAGAGGGCGGCCGCGAGGTGGGAGCTGTTCCAGCCCTCCACCACGAAGGAGATCACGCCGACCCGCGGGGCATCGTCGCCGAACAGCGACAGGACCCTGACCTGCGGAATTCCGGCGAGACCCGCGCGCACCCGGTCGATCAGGCAGTGCTCACGGGCGACCAGCGCCTCCCAGCCCGCCTCGGTGAGGGCCGTGCAGGCGGAGGCGACGGCGTAGGCGCCGATGACGTTCGGGGAGCCCGCCTCGTGCCGGGCGGCGCTCTCGTGCCACTCCACCTCCACTCCCCCGTCCGCGCGCCGGGCGACCCTGCGGCTGGCGCCGCCGCCCGCGAGGTACGGCTCGGCGGCCCGCAGCCAGTCGGCCCGGCCGGCCAGCACTCCCGCGCCGAAGGGGGCGTACAGCTTGTGCCCGGAGAAGGCGACCCAGTCGACGTCCAGGTCCACCAGGGACACCGGTCGGTGGGGGGCCAGCTGGGCGGCGTCGAGGACGATCCGGGCGCCGTGCGCGTGCGCCGCGGCGGCCAGCTCGCGCACCGGCCACAGCTCCCCGGTGACGTTGGAGGCGCCGGTGACGCACACCAGGGCCGGGCCGTGCGGGTCGCGGTCGGCGAGGGCGCGCTCCAGGGTCTCGACGGCCTGCCGCGGGCTGCGCGGCGCGTCGAGGTAGGTGACCTGGGCGTCCTGCCAGGGCAGCAGGGAGGCGTGGTGCTCGGTCTCGAAGACGAAGACCCGGCAGTCCGCCGGGAGCGCCCGGCCCAGCAGGTTCAGCGAGTCCGTGGTCGAGCGGGTGAAGACCACCTGGTCGTCGGCGCGGCAGCCGAGGAACTCACCGACCGTGCGGCGCGCCTTCTCGAACAGGTCGGTGGAGAACTGGGAGAGGTACCCGGCGCCGCGGTGGACGCTGCCGTAGTACGGGGCGTAGGCGGCGACGTCGTCCCAGACGCGCTGGAGGGCGGGGGCGCTGGCCGCGTAGTCGAGGGCCGCGTAGGTGATGGTGCCGCCGGTGACGAGCGGGACGGTGACATCCCGCCCCAGAACGGGCAGAGGGGTGCAGATCGACGGGTCGACGGCAAGGGTGGAGACAGACATGGGGAGACTCCCGTGCGCACGTACGCCGAAGGCACGTGCGAAAGAAAAGGTGAAAGGGGTGCGCGGAGGCGGGGCTCGGCGGCCCTAACGCATTCGCTTGCTCACGGGAGGCTCCCTCGTACGACCAGGACCCCTGGCCCGGCGCTTCTACGAGCGCCCGAGGGGTCCGCGCTTGCCGTGGACCTCGCTGCCCACGGCCTGGTCCTCACCCGGGGCACCCCGCCACGGACGGAGGGTTGCCGGACAGTCGGCCGGGGCCTCATGACTGTCACTCATGACCTGGTACGGAACGTACGCGAAAAGATCACCGTCCCGCAACCCGTGTCCGGATCGCGGGACGATCGACCACCGTTCACGCGTTGCTGGCCGCGACCCAGCGCTCCAGCGTCCGCTTCGCCGCGCCCGAGTCGATGGACCGCGCGGCCTTCGCCATCCCGGCGCGCAGCTGCTCGGTGAGGGGGGCGTCGGTCGGCTCCAGCGCCGCCAGGGCCGCCGCCGAGTTCAGCAGCACGGCATCCCGTACGGCGCCCCGCTCGCCGTCCAGCACCCGGCGGGCGACCTCCGCGTTGTACGCCGCGTCCGCGCCGCGCAGGGCCTCCACGGGGGCCAACTCGATGCCGACGTCGCGCGGGTCGAAGACCTCCTCGCGGACCTTGCCGTCCCGCACCACCCACACCCGGGAGGTGCCGGTGACGGTCAGCTCGTCCAGGCCGTCGTCGCCCCGGAAGACCAGTGCGGAGTTGCCGCGCTCGGCGAAGACGCCGGCCACGACGGGCGCCATGCGCGGGTCGGCGACCCCCACCGCCTGGGCGCGCACCTTGGCCGGGTTGGTCAGCGGACCGAGCACGTTGAAGGTCGTACGGATCCCCAACTGGCCGCGGGCCGCGGCGACATGGCGCAGCGAGGGATGGAACTTCACCGCGAAGCAGATGGTGATGCCGGCCTCCTCGGCGACCTCGGCGACCCGCTTCGGGGTCAGCTGGAGGTTGATGCCGAGCTTCTCCAGGACGTCGGAGGAGCCGGAGGCGGAGGAGGCGGCGCGGTTGCCGTGCTTGACGACCCTGGCGCCGCTGCCCGCGACCACGATCGAGGACATCGTGGAGATGTTGACGGTCTTGGCGCCGTCGCCGCCGGTGCCGACGATGTCGACGGCCGGGCCCGGCACCTCGATCACGTTCGCGTGCTCGTACATGGTGCGCACGAGCCCGGAGATCTCCTCGACGGTCTCGCCCTTGGCGCGCAGCGCGACCATGAAACCGGCGATCTGGGCGTCGGTCGCCTCGCCCCGCATGATCAGGTCCATCGCCCAGGCGGTGTCGTCGGACGAGAGGTCCTGGCCGTCCAGCAGGCCGTTCAGCAGGGCGGGCCAGGAGCGGCCCGCCGCGGTGTCGCCTCCAGCGGGGGTCACAGCGCTCATCAGCCGCTCCTTGTCGTGCACAGTGGTGGAACCTCGTGCACCACCTTATCGACCCCCCGGCACGGGGAAGGGCCCCGTCCGCGGTGCGGACGGGGCCCTTCGGTGGCGTGGCGACGCGGGGATCAGTGGTGGCCGTGGCCGCTCGTGATCTCCTTGTACTCGTCGGAGGTCGGCTTCGGGATCTGGTTGTCCTCGCCGTAGTAGGCGCTGGACAGCTTCACCCGGAGCTTCTCGGACGCCTTCACCTTGCGCTCGACACCGTTCTCGTCGACCAGGGGGCCGATCTCGGCCGGCGCGTACTGCGTGTGCGTGGTGAGCGTGTGCAGCTGCTCCTGGCTCAGCGGCTCGTGCACCTCGATGAACTCACCGTGCGGCAGCCGCTTGATGATGCCGGTCTCGCGACCGTGCAGCACCTTGTCGCGGTCGCGGCGCTGGAGACCGAGGCAGATCCGCTTGGTGGCGATGAACGCGATGACCGGACCGACGAAGAAGAAGATCCGGACGAACCAGGTCACGGCGTTGATCGACAGGTGGAAGTGCGTGGCCCACAGGTCGTTGCCACCGCCGACCAGGGTGATCATGTACATCGTCACCCAGGCGACACCGAGGCCGGTACGGGTCGGCGCGTTGCGCGGGCGGTCCAGGATGTGGTGCTCGCTCTTGTCGCCGGTGACCCAGGACTCGATGAACGGGTAGACCGCCATCGCGCCCAGCACCACGCCGAAGAGCACCAGCGGGATGAACACGCCCAGGACCAGGGTGTGGCCCCAGAAATTGATCTCCCAGCCCGGCATGAAGCGGATCAGACCCTCGGCGAAGCCCATGTACCAGTCGGGCTGGGCGCCGGTGGACACCTGGTCCGGACGGTAGGGGCCCATGGCCCAGATCGGGTTGATCTGCGCGACCGCGGCGATGGCCGCGATGACACCGAAGACCAGGAAGAAGAAGCCTCCGGCCTTGGCCATGTAGACCGGCAGCAGCGGCATGCCGACCACGTTGGTGTTGCTCTTGCCCGGACCCGCGAACTGCGTGTGCTTGTGGTAGAAGACCAGGATCAGGTGCGCCACCATCAGGCCGAGCATGATGCCCGGCAGCAGCAGGATGTGGATCGAGTAGAACCGGGCGACGAAGTCGTGGCCGGGGAACTGACCGCCGAAGAGGAAGTACGAGATGTACGTGCCGACGATCGGCATGGACAGGATCGCACCCTCGGTGAAGCGGACACCGGTGCCGGAGAGCAGGTCGTCGGGGAGCGAGTAACCGGTGAAACCGGTGAACATGCCGAGGACGAAGAGCAGGAAGCCGAACAGCCAGTTGATCTCACGCGGCTTGCGGAACGCGCCCGTGAAGAACACGCGCATCATGTGCACGAACATGCCGGCGAGGAAGATCAGCGCGGCCCAGTGGTGGATCTGCCGGACGAGCAGACCACCGCGCACGTCGAAGGAGATGTGCAGGGTCGAGTTGAACGCCTCCGACATCATCTGCCCCTGCAGCGGGACATAGCTGCCGTGGTAGACGACCTCGTTCATCGACGGGTGGAAGAACAGCGTCAGATAGACACCCGTCAGGATGATGATGATGAAGCTGTACATGCACACTTCGCCCAACATGAACGACCAGTGGTCGGGGAAGATCTTGCGCATGTTGGCCTTGGCCAGGGAGTAGATCCCGAGCCGGCCGTCGGCCCAGTCGGCGATGCGCTCGCCGGCCGGTGCCTTCCCGCGCGAACGGGCGGGTTCGTTGGCTGCAGTACTCATCCGCGCTCCCAGAATGCAGGACCGACGGGCTCCTCGAAGTCGCCGAGCGCCTGGAGGTAACCCTCGCTGTCCACACCGATGCGCAGCTGCGGCAGGGCGTGGCCGGCGGGACCGAAGATCACTCGGGCGCCGTCGGAGAGGTCGAAGGTGGACTGGTGGCACGGGCACAGCACGTGGTGCGTCTGCTGCTCGTACAGCGAGATGGGGCAGCCGACGTGGGTGCAGATCTTGGAGAAGGCGACGACGCCCTCGTGCGACCAGTCGAGCTCGCGCTTGTCCTTGATGTTGTCCGGCTGCAGCCGGACGATCATCAGGGCCGCCTTGGCCATCTCGTTCTGGAACTCCTCGTCCGTCTCCTCCAGGCCGTCCGGCTTGGCGAAGGTGAGGGAGCCGACGGAGATGTCCTCGGGACGCAGCGGCTGGTTGGTGTTCATGTTGACCAGGCGCTTGCCCTTGGCCCACAGGGTGTGCCGCAGGGAGGTGCCGGGCAGCGGACCGAGGTCGCGCAGCAGCATGACGCCGGACAGCGGCACCAGGGCCAGCGCGCCGAACATCGTGTTGCGGATCAGCTTGCGGCGGCCGAGCGCCGACTCCTTGGCGCCCTGGCGGAAGTCCGCGTGGACCTTCGCCCGGATCTCGGGAGCGGCCTCGATCGGGTGCCGCTCGTCGGCGACCTCGACGTCGGACATCAGGGTGCGGGCCCAGTGGACCGCGCCCGCGCCGATGCAGAACAGCGCCACGCCCAGCGTCAGGCCCAGCGCGAAGTTCAGCGCGCTGATGTGCCCGATCGGGAACACGAAGATGTTCTTGTCGTGCGGGATGGTCACGTACGAGACGATGAAGCCGACGGTGGCCAGCATCGACACCGTGAACAGCAGGGCGACCACGCGCTCGGACCGCCGGGCGGCCCGCTCGTCGATGTCCTGGATCCGGTGCTCGTGGGGCGGCAGCCCCGGGTCGGCGAACGGGTTCTCCTCGTCCGCGACGCCTACCGCGCCGTGCGCGTACTCCTGCTCAGCGGGCAGGTTCTCTTCTGGAATGTCTTGGCTACTCATGACTTCTTGGCCTTTGCGGTCCGAGCGGCGACCCAGACGGCGACGGCGATCAGCGCGCCGAGACCGAAGATCCAGGCGAACAGGCCCTCACTGACCGGCCCGAGGCCGCCCAGCTCCAGACCACCCGGGTTCGTCGTCTCGCTGCTGTCGACCGCGTGCAGGTACGCGATGATGTCCTTCTTGTTCTGGGAGGACATCGTGGTGTCCGGGAAGGACGGCATGTTCTGCGGGCCCGTCTGCATGGCCTCGTAGATGTGCTTCGGCTCGACGCCCTCCAGCGTGGGGGCGTACTTGCCCTCGGTGAGGGCACCACCCTTGCCGGTGAAGTTGTGGCACTGCGCGCAGTTGGTGCGGAACAGCTCGCCGCCCTTGGCGACGTCCGCTCCGGCCGGACCGTACTGCTGCTTGGTCGGCACGACCGGGCCGGCGCCCAGCGACGCGACGTACGCGGCGAGCTGGTCGATCTGCGTCTGCGTGTACACAGGCTTCTTGCGCGGGGCCTGGGCGCCCTGCGAGGTCGCGGCCGGCATACGGCCGGTGCCGACCTGGAAGTCGACGGCCGCGGAGCCCACGCCGACCAGGCTCGGCCCGTCGGAGGAGCCCTGCCCACCGGTGCCGTGGCAGCTGGCGCAGCCGACCTCGTAGAGCTTCCTACCCTCCTTGATGGTCAGGGACTGGGAGGTTTCATCGGCCTGTGCCTTGCTCGCGGGCGCGAACGCGGCGTACAGCCCCCCAGTGGCCGCCAGCGCGAGGAGTAGGACGACGACCGCCGCCAGCGGATGGCGTCGTCGTGCGGAGAGCTTTTTCACGGATTACCCCGGTGTCAGGATCTTCTGCGTCGGTGCTTCTGGACTTAGCGGGAGCGGTCCCGGCTACTTGATCAAATAGATCGTGGCGAAGAGGCCGATCCAGACGACATCGACGAAGTGCCAGTAGTAGGACACGACGATGGCGGCCGTCGCCTGCTCGTGGGTGAACCTCTTGGCCATGTAGGTGCGCCCGAGGACCAGCAGGAAGGCGATGAGACCGCCCGTCACGTGCAGGCCGTGGAAGCCGGTGGTCAGGTAGAACACCGAGCCGTAGGGGTCGGAGGAGAG
Source organism: Streptomyces hygroscopicus subsp. hygroscopicus (assembly GCF_030269125.1). Lineage (GTDB taxonomy): Bacteria > Actinomycetota > Actinomycetes > Streptomycetales > Streptomycetaceae > Streptomyces > Streptomyces hygroscopicus_C. The sequence goes on from NZ_BSSM01000002.1 coordinate 377,163, forward strand.
CGAGAGGCCCTCTTCCTTCACCAGGCTCGTGTACTCGTAGATCTGACCGCCGATGAAGATCGCACCCATGATGAAGGTGAGGATGAACCAGCCACGGAGCTTCTTCACGTCGCCGCGCTCGGCCGCGAACACGCCGAGCTGGCAGGTGAGGGACGAGAGCACCAGGATCGTGGTGTTCGTCGCGGAGAAAGGCACATTGAGCGCTGAGGCCATGTGCTTCCAGTGAGCCGGTCCGGTCACCGACCGGAGGGTGAAGTACATCGCGAAGAGGGCCGCGAAGAACATCAGCTCGGAACTCAGCCAGATGATGGTTCCGACGCTGGTGAGGTTCGGTCGGTTGACCGACGGGTGCGCGTGCCCGGTTTCTACTGTCGTTGCTGTCGCCACGACCGACATTATGTCGGTCGCTTATCTCGCCCTCACTCCGGGGGGTGCCGTTCGGAGTGTTGCTGCCCTCCGAACCGGTGTTGACGTGGTGTTCATGGGAGTAACATCCGCCCAAACGGCCCCGTCCGTCCTGTCCGTACGACGCCGACGTCGACCCGGAGGAACAATGCAGCCGACCGCCACCGTGCTGGTCTACAGCGACGACTCCAACACCCGCGAGCAAGTACGGCTGGCCACCGGGCGGCGTCCCGCCCCGGACGTGCCCCCGGTGGAGTTCGTGGAGTGCGCCACGCCCGCGGCGGTGCTGCGCGAACTGGACCGTGGGGGCATCGACGTGTGCGTGCTCGACGGCGAGGCCGTGCCCATGGGGGGCATGGGGATGTGCCGGCAGATCAAGGACGAGGTCTTCCAGTGCCCGCCCGTGCTGCTGCTCATCGGCCGCCCGCAGGACGCCTGGTTGGCCACGTGGAGCCGGGCGGACGCGGCGGTGACGCTGCCGGTGGACCCGGTCGAGTTCGCGTCCTCGCTGGCCTCTCTGCTGCGACGGAAGAGGCTCGTGAGCGCCTAGCGGTCCGGGGCGCGGGGAGCGTACGCGCGGGCGGGCCCGTGGGGTCCTCCCGCCCGGCTCCGCGCGCCCCTGAGGGGCGCTCACACGGCCGTCGGCTGGAGGCGGACCGCGTCCGACGACGGGGACTGGCCGTTGCCCGGCAGGCCGGTCAAGGCGGAGCCCGTGCGCCACTTCTTCCAGGTGACGTTCCAGTCGCCGAAGCCGTTGCCGAAGGGTTCCATCGGCTCGCCGCCCGAGTTGACGACGCGCACGATGTCACCCTCTTGGACGGTGTTGAAGAACCACTGCGCGTTGGACGTACTCATGCCGGTGCAGCCGTGGCTGACGTTGGCGTAGCCCTGTGAGCCCACCGACCAGGGCGCCGCGTGCACGTATTCACCGGACCAGGTGACGCGGGTGGCGTAGTACACCGGCAGGTCGTAGGAGTCCCGGCTGCCCTCGGCGATGCCGACGGTGACCCCACGCATGCGTACGAAGTACTGCTTCTCCAGGACCACCTTGACGCCGTTGCGGGTCTCGTAGCCCGGCTTGCCCGTGGTGACCGGCATGGTCTTGATCACGGCGCCGTTGCGGAACACCGTCAGCTCGTGCGCGGCGGCGTCCGTGAGGGCCTCGACGCGGTCGCCCGTGGTCAGCTTCACCGGCTTCGACTTGCCGCCCCACAGCCCCCCGCCGATCTTCACACCGTCCAGGTTGCTGTGCACCTGGATCGTGGCGTGGGCGGGCCAGTAGTCCTTGGGCCGGTAGTGGAGCTCCTTGCCGCTCACCCAGTACCAGGAGCCGGGCACGGCCGGCACGGAGTCCACGCGCAGGCCGCGCTCCACGACGGCCCGCTGCGCCTTGTCCTTGATCTCCTGGCCGAGCTGGGCGGTGATGATCTGCCCGACGCCGTACTGGCCCGTGTCCGGCCCGAAGGTGACGCCGAGCTGCTTCTTGGTGGCCGGCTTGGTGGTGTCGAAGCTGAGGACCTTGCGGCCGGGCGCCCCGTCGTCGTCCTCGGTGCTCACCGTGACCGTGTAGTGGGCGCTCGCGGCCAGCGGGGAGGTGCTGTGCCAACGACTGCCGTCGGCGGCGAGTTCGCCCGCCACGTAGCGCCCTGTGGAGTCCTGGGCGGTCACGTCGGTGATGCGCCCCTCGTCCTTGACGGAGACCTCCAGGGGCTTGTCCGGGTCGGCCCGCTTCCCCACCTCGGTGGGGCCGTTGAAGGAGATCAGGCCCGCTGCGTCATACGGCGTAGCGGACAAGGGGTCGCCGTCCGAACCGCAGGCGGTGGTGCCCGCGCCCAGGGCGGTCACCAGCAGGACGCAGCTGACGACGGTACGGGTCCGCGGAGTGTGGTTCATACGATCACGCTATGAGATGGAGTCCTTACTGGCGCGGTACGTAACCCATACGAGGGAACGACACTCCGGCATCCGAAGGGCCCCCGGCACGGACGCGGAAAAGCCGGGAGCCCGGACCCTCCTGACAGAGGGTCCGGGCTCCCGGTGTGGGGCTCGGTGGGCCTTACTGGGTGCGGTTCTCACCGTGGTAGTACTCGAACACCCAGCCGAACAGACCGATCACGATGAACGGCGCGGAGAAGTAGATCAGCCACCAGCCGACCGCGATGCTGAGGAAGGCGATCGCGCCGCCGAAGCCCAGCATGAGCGGCTGCCAGCTGTGCGGGCTGAAGAAGCCCAGCTCGCCCGCGTCGTCCGCGACGTCGGCCTCCTTGTCGTCCTGCGCACCGGCGTCCACCCGGCGGGCGGTGAAGCCCAGGTAGAAGCCGATCATGATCGACAGGCCGAAGGCCAGGAAGAGCGCCGTGGTACCGGCCGGCTCCTTCGACCACACGCCGTACACGACGGCCATGATCAGCATGAAGAAGCTCAGCCAGATGAACATCCGGCCCTGGATCTTCACTTGCCGGCCTCCTTGCTGCCCGCGACGGCGGGCACCTGACCGGCGTGCTCGAGCTGCTCGAGCGCGGCGATCTCGGGGTGGTGCAGGTCGAACGCCGGGGATTCACTGCGGATCCGCGGCAGGGTGGTGAAGTTGTGCCGCGGCGGCGGGCAGGAGGTCGCCCACTCCAGCGAGCGGCCGTAGCCCCACGGGTCGTCGACGCCGACCGGCTTGCCGTACTTGGCCGTCTTCCAGATGTTGTAGAGGAACGGCAGGAAGGAGAGGCCGAGCACGAACGAACCGATGGTGGACACCGTGTTCAGCGTGGTGAAGCCGTCGGCCGCCAGGTAGTCGGCGTAACGACGCGGCATGCCCTCGGCGCCCAGCCAGTGCTGGACGAGGAAGGTGGTGTGGAAGCCGACGAACAGCGTCCAGAAGGTGATCTTGCCGAGGCGCTCGTCCAGCATCTTGCCGGTGAACTTCGGCCACCAGAAGTGGAAGCCGGCGAACATCGCGAACACGACCGTACCGAAGATCACGTAGTGGAAGTGGGCCACCACGAAGTACGAGTCGGAGACGTGGAAGTCCATGGGCGGCGCGGCCAGGATGACACCGGTCAGACCACCGAACGTGAAGGTGATCAGGAAGCCGGTGGCCCACAGCATCGGCGTCTCGAAGGACAGCGAGCCCTTCCACATGGTGCCGATCCAGTTGAAGAACTTCACACCGGTCGGGACCGCGATCAGGAAGGTCATGAAGGAGAAGAACGGCAGCAGCACACCACCGGTGACGTACATGTGGTGCGCCCACACCGTCACGGAGAGACCGGCGATCGCGATGGTCGCGGCGATCAGGCCCATGTAGCCGAACATCGGCTTACGGGAGAAGACCGGGATGATCTCCGAGATGATGCCGAAGAACGGCAGGGCGATGATGTACACCTCTGGGTGGCCGAAGAACCAGAAGAGGTGCTGCCAGAGCAGGGCTCCGCCGTTCGCGGAGTCGAACACGTGCGCCCCGAATTTGCGGTCCGCCTCCAGGGCGAACAGCGCGGCGGCCAGCACCGGGAAGGCCAGCAGGACGAGCACACCGGTCAGCAGCACGTTCCACACGAAGATCGGCATGCGGAACATCGTCATGCCCGGAGCCCGCATGCAGATGATCGTGGTGATGAAGTTGACCGAGCCGAGGATGGTGCCGAAGCCGGACATGGCCAGACCCATGATCCACATGTCGGCGCCGGCGCCCGGCGAGCGGACCGCGTCCGACAGCGGGGAGTAGGCGAACCAGCCGAAGTCGGCCGCGCCCTCGGGGGTGAGGAAGCCGCCCACCGCGATGAGCGAGCCGAACAGGTAGAGCCAGTAGGCGAACATGTTCAGCCGCGGGAACGCCACGTCCGGCGCGCCGATCTGCAGCGGCATGATCCAGTTCGCGAAGCCCGCGAACAGGGGCGTCGCGAACATCAGCAGCATGAGCGTGCCGTGCATCGTGAACGCCTGGTTGAACTGCTCGTTCGACATGATCTGCAGGCCCGGACGGGCCAGCTCGGCGCGCATGAGCAGCGCCATGACGCCGCCGATCAGGAAGAACACGAACGACGTGACGAGGTACATCGTCCCGATCGTCTTGTGGTCGGTGGTCGTCAACCACTTCACCGCGGCATTGCCGGGCTGCTTGCGCCGTACCGGCGGCTCCACGTACGAGCCTTCAGCGGCCGCGGCACCCTGGGGTTCGTTGAGGATGCTCACAGGTTGTTCGTCTCCCGGTTCTTCTCGTGGCTCGTCTGCGCGATGCCGGCGGGAATGTAACCGGTCTGCCCCTTCTTGGCGAGGTCCTTGAGGTGCTGCTCGTACGCCGCCGGGGAGACGACCTTCACGTTGAACAGCATCCGGGAGTGGTCGACGCCGCAGAGCTCAGCACACTTGCCGAGGAAGGTGCCCTCCTTGTTGGGGGTCACCTGGAAGGCATTGGTGTGGCCCGGGATGACGTCCTGCTTCATGAGGAACGGCACCACCCAGAAGGAGTGGATGACGTCACGCGAGGTCAGGACGAAGCGGACCGTCTTGCCCTTGGGGAGCCAGAGCGTCGGACCAGGGTTGCCGGTCTGCGGGTTGCGCGTACCCGGGGTGCCGACGTCGTAGACGCCGCCGGCGTTCGCCGGGAAGGCGGCCTTGTACCGGTCGGGGATCGCGGACAGGTTGGTGTCCGTCTTCGCGTCGCCGGAGACACCGGGGACGTTCTCGATGTAGTTGAAGCCCCAGCTCCACTGGAAGCCGACCACGTTGACCGTGACGTCGGGCTTCTTGTCGAGGCTCATGAGCTTCGTCTCGTCCCGGGCCGTGAAGTAGAACAGGACCGAGATGATGATGATCGGGACCACCGTGTACAGGGCCTCGATCGGCATGTTGTACCGGGTCTGCGGAGGTACCTCGACCTTGGTGCGGCTGCGCCGGTGGAACATGGCGCTCCACAGGATCAGGCCCCACACCAGCACGCCGACGGCGAGCGCGGCAGCCCAGGACCCCTGCCACAGGGAGAGGATCCGCGGAGCCTCTTCCGTGGTCGGGGTGGGCATGCCAAGGCGGGGGAAGTCCTTGTATGTGCAACCGGTTGCGGTCGCCAGGACCAGGCCCGCGGTCAGTGCCTGCAGCAGCTTCCGCCGCATCGGGCGCCGCGGCGAGCGGTCGGAGCCGTTGGGACTCACGTAGCGCCTTCCCGAGAGTCTCGCCCGCGCGGTCGGCTGCGGCCTTCTCGCTGGTCGGTCGCCGCCCTGCGTCGGGCAGGGGTTTGGATGTTTATGCGGACCAAACCCTAGCCGACGCCCTCCGGGGGTTCGCGGGGAGGGGGGCATACGCGTGGCGCCTCACTCAGTTGGGGTGCGAATGGGCGCCTATTGGCTCGGGTTGTGGGGGTTTGGAGGGCGGGCGCGGGTGGGTGGCGGTCCTTCGCCTCCCCCGGCGGAACAGGTGCCGGACACGGCCCCGCGCCCCTGGGGCCGGCGCGGGCCGCCGGCGTTCTACCGTTGCTGTGTGGCCTACTTCGACGCAGCCTCCGCCGCTCCCCTCCACCCCGTTGCCCGTCAGGCCCTGTTGGCCGCCCTGGACGACGGTTGGGCCGATCCCGCGCGCCTGTACCGGGAGGGGCGCAAGGCGCGCATGCTGCTGGACGCGGCGCGGGAGGCGGCCGCGGAGGCGGTCGGGTGCCGGGCGGACGAGGTGGTGTTCACCTCCTCGGGGACGCGGGCCGTACACACGGGTGTCGCGGGGGCGTTGGCCGGAAGGCGGCGCGTCGGACGTCACCTGATCGTGTCAGCGGTCGAACACTCCTCTGTCCTCCATTCGGCGGAGGTGTTCGAGGCGGAGGGCGGGTCGGTGACCCAGGTGCCGGTGCACCGGACGGGCGCCGTGTCCCCCTCGGACTACGCGTCCGCGCTGCGTGCCGACACCGCGCTGGCCGTGCTCCAGTCGGCCAACCACGAGGTGGGCACCGTGCAGCCGGTGGCCGAGGTGGCCGAGGTCTGCCGGGCGGCCGGGGTGCCGCTGCTGGTGGACGCGGCGCAGTCGCTGGGCTGGGGGCCCGTCGAGGGCGACTGGTCGCTGCTCGCCGCCAGCGCGCACAAGTGGGGCGGTCCTTCGGGTGCCGGGCTGCTCGTCGTGCGCAAGGGGGTCCGGTTCGCGGCCCAAGGCCCCGCGGACGAGCGGGAGTCGGGGCGGGCGCCCGGGTTCGAGAACATCCCGGCCATCGTGGCGGCGGTCGCCTCGCTGCGCGCGGTACGCGCCGGGGCCGCCGAGGAGTCGGTCCGGCTGCGGGGACTGACGGAGCGGATCCGGGCGCGGGTGCCGCGGCTGGTGCCGGACGTGGAGGTGGTGGGCGATCCGGAGCGGCGGCTGCCGGGGATCGTCACCTTCTCCTGTCTCTATGTCGACGGGGAGACCCTGCTGCACGAGCTGGACCGCGAGGGCTTCGCCGTCTCCTCGGGCTCCTCCTGCACCAGCAGCACCCTGACGCCCAGCCACGTCCTGAAGGCCATGGGTGTGCTCAGCGAGGGCAACGTCCGCGTGTCGCTGCCGCCGGGCACGGCCGAGGAGGACGTGGAGCGCTTCCTGGCCGTGCTGCCGGGTGTCGTCCGCGCGGTACGGGACAAGCTGGGCGCGCCCACCCCTCACACGGTCGCCGAGCCGGGCGCCCTGGTCGTCGACGCCCTCGGCAAGCGCTGCCCCGTCCCGGTCATCGAACTGGCCAAGGTGTTCCCCGGCGTCCCGGTGGGCGGGACCGTCCGCGTCCTCTCGGACGACGAGGCGGCCCGCCTGGACATCCCGGCGTGGTGCGCGATGCGGGGGCAGGAGTACGTGGGCGAGGAACCGGCGGATCGCGGAACGGCCTACCTGGTCCGCCGGCTCGGCTGACCGGCGGCCTCAGCGCAGGTGCGTCCTGACCTCTTCGCCGGCCTCGTCGCCGTACGCCTTCACGAACCGCTCCATGAAGTGCCCGCGCCGCAGCTGGTACTCCTGCGTGCCCACCGTCTCGATGACGAGCGTCGCGAGCATGCAGCCCACCTGGGCGGCCCGCTCCAGCGGGACGCCCCACGCGAGGCCCGACAGGAAACCCGCGCGGAAGGCGTCGCCGACGCCCGTGGGGTCGGCCTTCTGCTCCTCCTCCGCGCAGCCGACCTCGATCGGGTCCTCGCCGACCCGCTCGATCCGCACGCCCCGCGAACCGAGCGTGGTCACCCGGTGCCCGACCTTCGCGAGGATCTCCTCGTCGGTGAGCCCGGTCTTCGTCTGGATGAGGCCCTTCTCGTACTCGTTCGAGAACAGGTACGTCGCGCCCTCCAGCAGGATCCGGATCTCCTCGCCCTCCATCCGGGCGATCTGCTGGGAGAAGTCCGCGGCGAACGGGATCGAACGGGACCGGCACTCCTCCGTGTGGCGGAGCATCGCCTCGGGGTCGTCGGCGCCGATCAGCACCAGGTCGAGGCCGCCCACCCGGTCGGCGACCGTCTTCAGCTCGATCAGCCGGGCCTCGCTCATCGCGCCGGTGTAGAAGGAGCCGATCTGGTTGTGGTCGGCGTCGGTGGTGCACACGAAGCGCGCGGTGTGCAGGGTGTCGGAGATCCGCACCGAGTCGGTGTCGACGCCGTGCCGGTCGAGCCAGCTCCGGTACTCGTCGAAGTCGAAACCGGCCGCGCCGACCAGGATCGGCCGGGTGCCGAGCTGGCCCATCCCGAAGGCGATGTTCGCGGCGACACCGCCGCGGCGCACGTCGAGGTTGTCGACGAGGAAGGAGAGCGAAACGGTGTGCAGCTGGTCCGCGACGAGCTGGTCGGCGAACCGACCGGGGAAGGTCATGAGGTGGTCGGTGGCGATGGAGCCGGTGACTGCGATGCGCACGACGGGGAATCTCCTGCGGGAGGCTGGGTTGACAGTTCACGCTACCCGGTCAGGGGGCGACGCTGTAGTTGACGAAACTACCCGATAGTAGATCTTTCTTCGCAGCCTCGACCGTGCCTACGGTTCCGTCATGACGAACCCCAACGGCTCCTCGTCCGCCGAATCCGGCGCTCCCGTCCCCCCCGCCCCGGGCGATCTCGAGGGCGACCTCGCCACCCTGCGCGGCGACTGCGCCCGGATGGCCCAGCGCTGGCCGGCGCCCGCGCGCTCGGCCTCCCGCCCGGTGCCGCCGTCCCGCATCCGCAAGGTGTCCGTGTCGAAGCGTTCCGTCCGGCTGCTCGACGGGATGTCCGACTACGGGGACTGACCCCGCTCACCCGTACGGCGCAGGCGCGGGAACCTCCCGCCCGGCTCCCCCGTCCCACCGTCGTCCCCCGCGCGGGGCACACGGAGCACGAACCGGCGAGGAGCGATGCGGTGAACACGGAGCGGCCTGAGAACACGGGGGGAGTCCCCGAGGTGCCGGACGAGCGGGGGGCGGGGCGGTCCAGGCGGCGCTCGCGCGCCGTCGTCCTCTCCGCCGCGGCCGCCGTCCTGCTGGTCGGCGGCGGTGGCGCGTACGTCGCGGCGAGCGATGCCGCGGGCGTTCACGCGACCCCCGCCGTGTCGGACGGCACCACTCCCCCGCCGCTCCCCCTCGACGACCGGCCGGACCCCCACGGCGCCCACTACGTGGCACGGGGCGAGCTGCCGAAGGGGCCCGGGTCGGCGCCGGTGTACGGGCCGGGGGCCGAGGTCGGCGAGGACCAGGTGGTCCGGCTGGCCAAGGCGCTCGGGGTGACCGGGACGCCCGTGGCCGAGGGGCGCGGCTGGCGGATCGGCGGCAAGGACGGTTCGGGCCCGACCCTCCGGGTGAACCGGGACGCGCCGGGCAGCTGGACTTTCAGCCGGTACGCGCCGGGCACGGACGACTGCCGGAAGGGCCCCCTGTGCGCGACCGGCCCGGTGGGGCCGACCGGGGCGCCGGTGAGCGAGGCGGCGGCCGAGAAGGCGGCGGCGCCCGTGCTGGCGGCGGCCGGGCTGGACGGCGCGAAGACCGACGCGAGCCAGGTCATGGGGCAGCAGCGGGTGGTGACCGCCGACCCGGTGGTGGGCGGGCTGCCCACGACGGGCTGGACGACCGGGCTGACGATCGGCGGGCAGGGCGAACTCGTGGGCGGCCACGGCATGCTGTCGACGCCGGTGAAGGGGGCGACGTACCCCGTCCTCGGCGCGGAGAAGACCCTCGCGCTGATGAACGCGGCGCCGAAGGACGACCACCGGATGGGTCCCGGGGGCTGTGCGGCTCCGGGGCGGTTCGCGACACGGCTGGACCAGCCGTGCGGACCGGCTTCCGGGGGTGCCGGTGCGACGGTCGAGGTGGACAGGGCGGTGTTCGGGCTGGCCGCGCACCCGGTCGGCGGGCGAGCGACCCTGGTGCCCTCCTGGCTGTTCGAGACGCGGGGGCGGGGAACGGTGTCGTACCCGGCGGTCGATCCCCGCTACCTGACGTCCTCGTCGCCCTCCGCCGCGCCGACGGCCCCCGGCGGCCGGGTGAAGGTGAACGGCTACACGGCCGACGGCCGCAACCTGACCGTGGGCTTCTACGGCGGCCTGTGCGCCGACTACACGGTGGCGGCCCGGGAGAGCGCCACCCGGGTGACGGTCACGGTCACCGAGCACCGGCAGGAGGGCAGGATCTGCCCGATGATCGCCAAGGAGTTCGTCCGGACCGTCCGCCTGAAGGCGCCGGTGGACGGCCGGACGGTGGTCGGCGCGGACGGCGCCCGCATCCCGCGGGCGAAGCCGGGCGCGCTGCGGCCGTCGCGGACGTCCACCCGGTAGGCACGGGTACGGCTTCCCGCCGGTGCGGGACACGACGGAGGCGGCGGCCCCGCTCGTGGGGGCCGCCGCCTCAGTCCCGCTTCATCGGCTCAGCGCGAAGGCTCAGCTGAAGGAGTCGCCGCAGGCGCAGGAGCCGGTCGCGTTCGGGTTGTCGATCGTGAAGCCCTGCTTCTCGATCGTGTCCACGAAGTCGACGGTGGCGCCGCCCAGGTACGGGGCGCTCATGCGGTCGGTGACGACCTTGACGCCGCCGAAGTCCTTCTCCACGTCGCCGTCGAGCGAGCGCTCGTCGAAGAACAGCTGGTAGCGCAGGCCGGAGCAGCCGCCGGGCTGGACGGCGACGCGCAGCGCGAGGTCGTCGCGGCCTTCCTGGTCGAGCAGGGCCTTGACCTTGGCCGCGGCGGCGTCGGTCAGGATGATGCCGTCGCTGACGGTTGTGGTCTCGTCCGATACGGACATCTACATCTCTCCCGGGTTGTACGGAGACTGCTTGCCGACGAGTGCAACCGGCGCTTCCGCGGATTCATTCCGGGCCGGGCGTCACGTGGTCGCGATTTTGCCTTCTGCCTCTTCATGCTCGCATACGGCCGCGGAGGCGCACAGCGGCCCGCGGGGGGATCCGGGCGCCGGACCGGGATTCACGTCACATGGACGCGATGGCCCATCGTCAAACTGACGTGAAGCGTTTATGATAGATAGCGTCAGATCGACGAGAAATAGAAAGGGTGCGTGCCGTGACCACCGCCCAGACCCCGGAGCTCGACGTACAGCCGACTCCGCTCGCCCTGTTGCTGCTCGGCCGCGAGGCCGACCCGAAGAGCGAGCGGGGTGTCGAGTGCCCCGGTGATCTGCCCTCGCCGTCCGACCCCGCCCTGGTGGAGCGCGCCCGCGCCGCCAAGGAGAAGCTCGGCGACAAGGTCTTCGTGCTCGGTCACCACTACCAGCGCGACGAGGTGATCCAGTTCGCCGACGTCACGGGCGACTCCTTCAAGCTGGCCCGGGACGCGGCCGCGCGCCCGGAGGCCGAGTACATCGTCTTCTGCGGTGTGCACTTCATGGCCGAGTCGGCGGACATCCTCACCTCCGACGACCAGAAGGTGGTCCTGCCCGACCTGGCGGCCGGCTGCTCCATGGCCGACATGGCGACGGCGGAGCAGGTGGCGGAGTGCTGGGACGTGCTGACGGAGGCCGGGATAGCCGACCAGGTCGTCCCGGTGTCGTACATGAACTCCTCGGCCGACATCAAGGCCTTCACCGGCAAGCACGGCGGCACCATCTGCACCTCGTCCAACGCCAAGCGCGCGCTGGACTGGGCGTTCGAGCAGGGTGAGAAGGTCCTCTTCCTGCCCGACCAGCACCTCGGCCGCAACACCGCCGTGCGCGACATGGGCATGTCCCTGGACGACTGCGTCGTCTACAACCCGCACAAGCCGAACGGCGGCCTGACCGCGGACGAGCTGCGCGCGGCGAAGATGATCCTGTGGCGCGGCCACTGCTCGGTCCACGGCCGCTTCAGCCTCGACTCCGTCAACGACGTGCGGGCCCGCATCCCCGGCGTGAACGTCCTGGTGCACCCGGAGTGCAAGCACGAGGTCGTGGCCGCGGCGGACTACGTCGGCTCCACGGAGTACATCATCAAGGCCCTGGAGGCGGCCCCCGCCGGCTCGAAGTGGGCGATCGGCACGGAGCTGAACCTCGTCCGCCGCCTCGCGGACCGCTTCGCCCCCGAGGGCAAGGAAATCGTCTTCCTCGACCGCACGGTCTGCTTCTGCTCCACCATGAACCGCATCGACCTCCCCCACCTGGTCTGGGCGCTGGAATCCCTCGCCGAGGGCAACCTGGTCAACCAGATCCAGGTCGACCGGGAGACGGAGGCGTTCGCGAAGCTGGCGCTGGAGCGGATGCTGGCGCTGCCGTAGCCGCGTCGTCCGGTACGGAATCACCGAGGGGCGCCTCCGAAGGCTCGGAGGCGCCCCTCGACGCGTGCGGCGTCGCCGGACCCGGGCCGGGTCCGGCTGTCAGACCCGGGCCGGGGCCGGCTCCGCCGGGGCCGGCGGCTGGTGCCTGGCCGCCTTCTTCTTCGCCCGGCGTTCCTTGCGCAGTTCCAGCATCGCGTAGAGCGTCGGGACCAGGAGCAGGGTCAGCAGAGTGGAGCTGATCAGGCCGCCGATCACCACGACCGCCAGCGGCTGGGCGATGAAGCCGCCCTCGCCCGTGACGCCCAGGGCCATCGGCAGGAGGGCGAAGATCGTGGCCAGGGCGGTCATCAGGATCGGGCGGAGGCGGTGGCGACCGCCCTCGATCACGGCCTCGACCACGCCGTGGCCCTGGGACCGGTACTGGTTGATCAGGTCGATCAGCACGATGGCGTTGGTGACCACGATGCCGATCAGCATCAGCATGCCGATCATGGCGGGGACGCCCATCGGGGTGCCCGTGACGATCAGCAGGCCGAGGGCGCCCGTCGCCGCGAAGGGGACGGAGACCAGGAGGATCAGCGGCTGCGCCAGGGAGCGGAAGGTGGCGACCAGGAGCATGAAGACGATCGCGATCGCGGCCAGCATGGCGAGGCCGAGGTTCTTGAAGGCGTCGTTCTGGTCCGAGGTGACACCGCCGATCTGGGCCTCGGCGCCCGCGGGGAGCCTCAGGGCCTTGATCTTCGACTGGAGCCGGGTGCTGACCGCGCCCGTGTTGTCGCCGGTCGGCCTGGCCGTGATCGTGGCGGCCCGCCGGCCGTCGATCCGGGTCAGCGACACCGGGCCGTCCACCAGCTTCACCGTGGCGATGTCGCCGAGCTTCACCGGGCCGAGCCGCAGGTTCCTCAGCTGGGCCACGGTCGTGGCGGGCTCGGCCGACTTGATGACGACATCGCGCTCGGTGTCGTCGAGCGTCGCCTTCGCCGCCGTCGTACCGCGCACCGCCTGAGCCACCGCCGCGCCGAGCGTCTGGTTGTCGAAGCCGGCCGCGGCCGCCTTGGCGCCCGCCGTCACCGAGATCCGCGGCACGCTGGTCGCGAGGTCACTGGTGACGTCGGTGACGCCGTCGAGCCCGGCCACGGTGGAGCGGACCTGCTCGGCCGCCGTGCGCAGCACGCCCGGGTCGCCCGCCTTCACCACGACGCTGAGTTTCTGGCTGCCGAAGCCGTCGCCGGCCGACACCGTGGTCGTACCGATGCCCTTGAGGTGCTTCAGGCCGTCCTCCAGGTGCTTCTGCACGCTGTCGTACGACGTCGAGTCCTTCAGCATCACCTGGTAGGACGCCTGGTTGGTGTCCGTGCCGCCGCCGAAGGCCGCCATGAACCCGGAGGAGCCGACGGTGACCTGGTAGTCCTTGACGCCCTCGGTGGAGGCGAGCAGCTTCTCGACCTTCTTGGCCTGCGCGTCGGTGGCCGCCAGGCTGGTGCCGGGCCTCAGCTCCTGCTTGACCGTGATGACCTCCTGCTCGCCCTGGTCGAAGAAGTTCGTCTTGAGCAGCCCGGACATGCCGAAGGTGACCACCAGGACGACGAGCGCGATGAGCACGCTGGTGAGGCGGCGGCGCGTCGCGAAGCGCAGCACGGGGACGTAGGCGCGCTGGAGACGGCTGTTCGCCTCCCTCTCCTCGGCCCTGCGGCGGGCCTCCGCCGCGTCCTCGGGGGTGCCCTTGGGGGCACGCAGGAACCAGTACGACAGGACGGGTACGACCGTCAGCGACACCAGCAGCGAGGCCAGCAGGGCCGCCGTCACCGTGATGCTGAACGAGCCGAACAACGCGCCCACCATGCCGCCGACCAGGCCGATCGGCAGGAACACCGCGACCGTGGTCAGAGTGGAGGAGGTGACCGCGCCGGCCACCTCGCGCACCGCGTCGATGATCGCCGCCCGGCGCTCCTCGCCGTAGCCGAGGTGCCGCTTGATGTTCTCCAGGACCACGATCGAGTCGTCCACGACCCGGCCGATCGCGATGGTCAGCGCGCCCAGCGTGAGCATGTTCAGGGACAGGCCGTCGGTCCACAGCACGATCAGCGCGAGGACGACGGACAGCGGGATGGACACCGCGGTGACCATCGTCGAGCGCAGCGACGCGAGGAAGAGCAGGATGACCAGGACCGCGAAGAGCAGACCGAGCGCGCCCTCGGTGGTCAGGCCCTTGATGGACTTGGAGACCGCCGGGCCCTGGTCGCTGACGACGGTCAGCTTCGCGCCGGCACCGAGCTGCGCCCGCAGGTCGGGCAGCTTGTCCTTGACCGCGTCGGAGATGGTGACCGCGCTGCCGTCGTGGTCCATGGTCACGTTGACGGCGAGGCTGGGCCTGCCGTCGGTGCGGGTGAGGGAGTCGGCCGGGGCCGGCTGCTCCTCGACGGTGGCCACGTCACCCAGGCGTACGGGCTTGCGGGCGCCCTTTCCGGTGACGGCGAGGTCCTTGATCTGCTCCAGCGTGGTGAAGCCGCCGCCGACCTGGACGGTGCGGTTGGCGCCGTTCTCGTCGAACGAGCCGGCCGGGACGCTCGCGCCGCCCGCCTGGAGCGCACGGGCGAGGGCGGCGGGGGTGAGGCCGTCCCGCGCGAGCGCGGCGTTGTCGGGGGTGACGGCGACCTGGAGGTCGCGGACGCCGGTGACCTGGACGCGGCCGACGCCGTCGACGTCCTTCAGGGCCGGTACGACCGTCTTGTCGAGCTGGTCCGCGAGGGCCTGCTGGTCCTTGTCCGAGCTGGCGGCGAGCACGACGGTCGGCATGTCGTCGGTGGAGCCGGAGACCACCTGCGGGTCGACGCCGGCCGGCAGCTGGTTGCGGGCCCGGTTCACGGCCTGCTGCACGTCCGAGACGATCTGCTTGGTGTCGTTGCCGTAGTCGAAGGACGCCATGATCACGGCGTTGCCCTCGCCCGCGGTGGAGGTGACCGAGGTGACGCCGTCGACGCCCTGGAGGCCGTTCTCGATCGGCTCGACCACCTGCTTCTCGACCGCGTCGGGCGCGGCGCCCTGGTACGGCGCGATCACCGACACCATGGGCAGGTCGATGGTGGGCAGCAGTTGCTGTTTGATCTGGGGGATGGCTATCGCCCCGAAGACCAGGGCGACGATCGAGACGAGCCCGACGAGGGCCCGTTGGGCGAGGCTGAACCTGGACAGCCAGGACATGGGTGAGGGTCTCTCTTCTGTGAGCGTCAGAAGCGCTTCCGGTCACGGAGGGCCCCCTGAGGGTTCCGCTGGGGGTCCACGAAGGCCCCGGAGAAGCGACGGCGGACGCGCAGGAGCGTCCACCCCACCACCCTCGGCCATCCGGGCGGCCCGGACCGTAGGCCCCAGGTCCCGTTTCCTTACCCGGCTCCTACTCCGCGCGCAGTACACGCGGGTGGAGATCAGTCCGTCCGCGGACGGACCAGCCCGGACTCGTACGCGATGACGACGAGCTGGGCCCGGTCGCGCGCGCCGAGCTTGGCCATGGACCGGTTGACGTGTGTCTTCACCGTCAGCGGGCTGACCGCGAGGCGCTCGGCGATCTCGTCGTTGGAGTGGCCGCCCGCGACCTGGACGAGCACCTCGCGCTCGCGCCCGGTGAGCGCGTCGAGCCGCTCGGAGCGTACGGGGGCGCGGCCGTCGTCCCCGTCGCCCTGGGCGAGGAAGCGGGCGATCAGCCCCTTGGTGGCGGCCGGGGACAGCAGGGCGTCGCCGCCCGCGGCGATCCGGATGGCGCTGAGCAGTTCCTCCGGTTCGCTGCCCTTGCCGAGGAAGCCGGAGGCGCCGGCGCGCAGCGACTGCACCACGTAGTCGTCCACCTCGAAGGTGGTCAGGATGACCACGCGGACGTGCGCGAGATCGGCGTCCTCGCTGATCAGGCGGGTGGCGGCGAGGCCGTCGGTGCCGGGCATGCGGATGTCCATGAGGACGACGTCGGCGTGCCGCTCCTTGGCCAGCAGGACCGCCTGCGCGCCGTCGGCGGCCTCCCCCACCACCTCCATGTCCGGCTCGGAGTCGACCAGCACCCGGAACGCGCTGCGCAGCAGGGCCTGGTCGTCGGCGAGCAGGACGCGGATGGTCATGCGGGGTCTCCCGGGGCGGTCGTCGTACGACGGTCGGTGGGGGTGGCGGTGCGGGTGCCGACCGGCAGGATCGCATGGACGCGGAAACCGCCGCCGTAGCGGGGCCCGGTGGTGAGGGCGCCGCCGAGGGCGCTGACGCGCTCGCGCATGCCGAGGAGGCCGTGGCCGCCGCCGGTCCCCGGGTCGGGGTCCGGGGTGGCGTCGGGGGCGGGGTCGGGGACGGGGGGTTCGCCGGAGCCGTCGTCCACGACGGTGATCTCGATGTCCGAGCCGACGCGTACGACGCTCACCTCGGCCCTGGCGCCCGCGCCCGCGTGCTTGCGCACGTTGGTCAGGGCCTCCTGGACGATCCGGTAGGCCGCGAGGTCCACGGCCGCGGGGAGGCGGGTGCCCTGGTCGGCGCGGGCGACCTCCACCGGGAGGCCGGAGCTGCGGAAGGTGCCGGCCAGCTCTTCGAGGAGGCTGAGACCGGGGGCGGGCTCGGTGGGGGCCGCCGGGTCGCCGGACTGGCGGAGCAGGCCCACGGTCGCGCGCAGTTCGTTCAGCGCGCTGCGGCTGGCCTCGCGGACGTGCGCGAGGGCCTCCTTGGCCTGGTCGGGGCGCTTGTCCATGACGTGGGCGGCGACGCCGGCCTGCACGTTGACCAGGGCGATGTGGTGGGCGACGACGTCGTGCAGGTCGCGGGCGATGCGCAGGCGCTCCTCGGCGACCCTGCGGCGGGCCTCCTCCTCCCTCGTGCGCTCCGCGCGCTCGGCGCGCTCCCTGATGGCCTGGACGACGGCCCGGCGGCTGCGGACCGCGTCGCCCGCGGTGGCGCCGATGCCGGTCCAGGCGAGGATGCCCAGGTTCTCCTGCGCGTACCAGGGCAGGGGGCCGGCGAGCATCGCGGCGGCCGTCAGCACGGTCATGGTGAGCAGGCCGACACGGAAGGTGGTGGTGCGGTCCGTGGTGGAGGCGACGGTGTACAGGGCGATGACCGCGGACATCGTGACGGGGGCGCGCGGGTCGCCGGTGACGCACTCCACGACGGAGAGCGTGCCGGTGAGGGCGAGGACGGTACGGGGGGCGCGGCGGCGGAAGACGAGGGTGCCGGCGGCGAGGAGCATCAGCAGGAGGCTCAGGAGGCCGGGGGTGCGGGTGCCCCAGGTGACGCCGTCACCGTTCTGGGGGGCGACGAAGGAACCGGCGACCATGCACACGAGCACGGCCGCGGCGAGGGAGGCGTCAAGGGCGAGGGGGTGGGCCTTGAGCTCGCAGCGGGCGCGTTCGAGAGTGGTCACGGGAGGAACAGTACGGTGGCCCGTCGCGGGCCCGCGGTCGCGCGGCGGCGGACTCCGAGCCGCCGGGCGTCAGGACGCGCGGCGGAGCGCGGGCGTCCCGCGCCGCCCGGTGTACCCCGAGAGTCGCCCCCGGACCCGCCCGGTGTCCCCGAGCCGGTCCCGGGCGCCCGGTGCGGGATCAGTCCGGGATCAGCCCCTCCTCGCCGAGCATCGTCCGGACCTCGTCCAGCGACGCGTCCGGCGCCGGGAGGATCAGGTCCGAGGGTTCCAGCTCGTCGTCGGCGAGCGGCGTCCCGAGCCGGCGGACGGCGTCGAGGAGGGTGCCGAGGGTACGCCTGAAGCCCTCGGCGTCCCCGCTCTCCGTCTCGGCCAGCAGTTCGTCGTCCAGCTTGTTCAGCTCCGCGAAGTGGGAGTCGTCCAGCCTGACCTGGCCCTCCCCCATGATCCGTACGATCACGTCGGCCTCCTCGGCTCGTCCCCCGGCGGCGCCCCGCTTACTGCTTGTCGAAACGGGGGGTGTCCTGCGGCTGCTGCTGGGCCTGGGACTGGCCCTGCCCGGTGCCGCCCTCGATGGCCTGCTGCTGGGTGCCTCCGGCCAGTTCGGCCTTCATGCGCTGCAGCTCCAGCTCTACATCACTACCACCGGAGAGCCGGTCCAGCTCGGCCGCGATGTCGTCCTTGGCCATGCCGGTCGGGTCGTCCAGGGCACCGGAGGCGAGCAGTTCGTCGATCGCGCCGGCGCGGGCCTGGAGCTGCTGGGTCTTGTCCTCGGCGCGCTGGATCGCGAGGCCGACGTCGCCCATCTCCTCGGAGATGCCGGAGAAGGCCTCGCCGATGCGGGTCTGGGCCTGGGCGGCGGTGTAGGTGGCCTTGATGGTCTCCTTCTTGGTACGGAAGGCGTCCACCTTGGCCTGGAGGCGCTGGGCCGCCAGGGTGAGCTTCTCCTCCTCGCCCTGGAGGGTGGCGTGCTGGGTCTCCAGGTCGGTCACCTGCTGCTGGAGCGCGGCACGCCGGGACAGCGCCTCGCGGGCCAGGTCCTCGCGGCCGAGCGCGAGCGCCTTGCGGCCCTGGTCCTCCAGCTTCCCGGACTGCTGCTGCAACTGGTTGAGCTGGAGTTCCAGGCGCTTGCGGCTGGTCGCCACGTCGGCGACGCCGCGGCGCACCTTCTGGAGCAGCTCAAGCTGCTTCTGGTACGAGTAATCGAGGGTCTCGCGCGGGTCCTCGGCCCGGTCAAGGGCCTTGTTCGCCTTCGCGCGGAAGATCATCCCCATACGCTTCATGACACCGCTCATGGGCTTCGCGCGCCCCCTTCTGACGGAACTCCGGCTCACCGATCCTGCGACAAGACCCACAGTACGGGCCCTGCCTCCATTACCGCACTGTCCGGGGCGTGATGCGCTCATCCCCGAGGACGACTGCGGAGAGTGCCGCTCCGGCGCAGGGAGGAGGCGGTCCCTCACCCGGACCCCGATCCGCCCCCGATCCGCCCCCGGTCCGACCCCGCCCGACCCCGCCGCAACGCCCCCTCCGTGTCGTACAGACGCCCGGTGTTGCCGGATCGTTCCCGGGCGGGCTGGGGTCCATGCCTCGGATGCCCTTACCCTTGGTCTTTGTGTTCCGTAGCCGTGCCAAGGAAGAGAAGCCCCAGGCCGACAAGCCGGTGAACTTCTCCAAGCAGCCCCGTGACCCGCAGGCCCCCAAGGGCAGGCCCACGCCCAAGCGCAGTGAGGCCCAGTCCCAGCGCCGCAGCGTCGCCAACACGCCCACGACGCGAAAGGACGCCGCCAAGCGGCAGCGCGAGGAGCGCCGCCAGGCGTTGCAGCGGCAGCGCGAGGCGCTGGCCGGCGGCGACGAGCGCTACCTGCCGGCCCGTGACAAGGGGCCGGTCCGCAGGTTCGCCCGTGACTGGGTGGACTCGCGGTTCAACGTGGCGGAGTTCTTCCTGCCGCTCGCCATCGTGATCCTCGTGCTCAGCGTGGTGCGGGTGCCCTCGATCCAGAACATCGCACTGCTGCTGTGGGCCGCGGTGATCGTCCTCATCGTGGTGGACGCCGCCGTCAGCGGGTTCCGTCTGAAGAAGCGCCTCAAGGAGCGCTTCCCGGACGGCAACACCCGCGGCGCGGTGGCCTACGCCCTGATGCGTTCGCTCCAGATGCGTCGGCTCCGCCTGCCGAAGCCGCAGGTCAAGCGCGGAGAGCGGCCCTGAGCGCAGACGCTTTCACCGGGGGTGCGGCGCACTCCTGGCTGGACAAGGTGGGCAGGCTCCGGGATGTCGTACGCCAGGAACTGGTGGCGCGGCAGCTGGACGAGCAGATAGCCGGGCGGTTCCCGGTCGGGCGGCGGCTGCGGGTGCTCGACGTGGGGATCGGCCAGGGCACCCAGGCCCTGCGCCTGGCCCGGCTCGGCCATCAGGTGACCGGCGTCGAGCAGGATCCGGTGATGGTCGCGGCGGCGCGCGAGGCGCTGGCCCGGGAGCCGGAGGGCATCCGGGAGCGGGTGCGACTGGTGCAGGGCGACGGCCGGGACACCGGGGTGCACTTCCTGCCGGGCAGCTTCGACCTGGTGCTGTGCCATGGCGTGCTGATGTACGTCGAGGAACCCGACCCGCTGGTGGCGGGCCTGGCGCGGATGCTGGCCCCGGGCGGGCTGCTCTCGCTGCTGGTGCGCAACGGCGACGCGCTCGCCATGCGGCCCGGCCTCGCCGGCGACCCGGCGGGCGCGCTGGCCGCCTTCGACACCACCGCCTACACCAACCGCCTCGGCCTGAACGTCCGGGCCGACCGGCTGTCCGAACTCACCGCCACCCTCGCGGGCATCGCCGCCCCGCTGCACGCCTGGTACGGCGTGCGGGTCTTCACGGACCTGGCGGCGGACGACGCGCCGCTGCCGGACGACCTGGAGACGCTGCTCGCGGCCGAGGAACGGGCCGGCCGCACGGACCCCTATCGCGGGGTCGCGGCGTTGCTGCACCTGTGCGGGGTACGGGGCTGAGCCCGATCGGGGCAACAGGGCGGGCCCGCTGATCACCGCGCGGCCAGACTCGGGGCATGGACGCTTCCCGTACCCCTGTCCTGTGCCGGCTGCTCCCGGCCGTCCTGCTGGTGTGCTGTACGGCGCTCACCGCCGCCTGCGAGGGTCCCGGCACCCCGGGCGCGGTGGCGCGGTCCACGGCGGCGACCGGTCCGGCGACCGTGCCGATGGCCGCGGAGGATCTCCAGGGCGCGTACCAGCGGGTGATCAAGCAGGTCCTGCCCTCGGTCGTGCAGATCGAGGCGAGCCGTGACCTGGGCTCCGGGATCGTGTACGACGACCGGGGGCACATCGTCACCAACGCGCACGTGGTCGGCGACGAGAAGACCTTCCGGGTGACCACGGCGGGCAGCGAGGAGCCGCTCACCGCGAGCCTGGTCTACTCCTACCCCCAGCAGGACCTCGCCGTGATCAAGCTGGACCGGGTGCCCGACGGGCTGCGGGCCGCGGTGTTCGCGGACTCCGAGAAGGTGGAGGTCGGCCAGATCGTGCTGGCCATGGGCTCGCCGCTCGGACTGTCGTCCAGCGTGACGCAGGGGATCGTCTCGGCGACCGGGCGGACCGTCAGCGAGAGCGGCGGCAACGGGGGCACCGGCGCGACGATCGCCAACATGGTGCAGACCTCGGCCGCGATCAACCCGGGTAACAGCGGGGGCGCCCTGGTCAACCTGGAGGGGCAGGTCATCGGCATCCCGACGCTGGCGGCGGCCGACCCCAGTCTGGGCAACGCGGCGGCCGGGATCGGGTTCGCCATCCCCGCGTCGATGGCGCGGACCATCGCCGGTCAGATCGTGCGCGAGGGCCGGGTCGTGGACTCGGGGCGGGCCGCGCTCGGCATCACCGGGCGGACCGTGGTGGACGACCGCCTCCAGCCGGCCGGGGTCGCCATCGCGAGCATCCGGAGCGGGGGCCCGGCGGCGCGGGCGGGCCTGCGCACCGGCGACATCATCACCGGGGTGGGCCGGCAGTCCATCACCACCATCACCTCGCTCCAGGAGGCCCTCGCGTCCGAGCAGCCCGGCCGGCGGACGACGGTGACCTACCAGCGGGACGGGGCGGAGCACACGGCCGAGGTGACGCTGGGCGAGCAGTGAGGATGAGGAGGGGTACGGCCTTCCGGGTGCCCGGACTCCCTGGGCGCGCCCCTCCTCACCGGGGTCAGGAGGCGTCGGCGTGCAGGCTCATCGGGCCGTAGATCTCGGTGGTCTCCTCGAACAGCCGTACCTGGTCGGCGCCGCCCTCCAGCAGGGCGCGCCAGTGCTCCCCCACCCAGGACTCGGCGTCCCCCTGGGTGCTGAACTCCTCGGGCTGCACGGCCGGCTGGACCTCCGTCCCGTCGGCCTTCTCGAACCGCCACGTCCATGCCGTCATACGGGCCTCCTTGTGATCAGACACGTGCTGGAAGAGTAGACGGAAGCGCAATACCCGATCGGACAGGCGAAAATCGTTCCGTGGAAGTGACTCTGCTCGGTACCGGTGCCCCCGCCGGACTCCCCCGTCCCGACTGCCCCTGTGCCGCCTGCGCGACGGCGCTGGGTCCTGACGCGCGGGCGGCTACCGCGCTGCTGGTGGACGGCGCCCTGCTGCTCGACCTCACCCCGGGCGCGGCCTTCGCGGCGGCGCGGGCCGGGCATTCGCTGGGCGGGGTGCGCCAGGTGCTGCTGTCCCATCCGCACGACGGCCCCCCGGTGGAGGTGCCGGCCGGGCTGCCGCATCCGGTGCGGGTGCCGGACGGGCGGGAGCTGGCGCTGCTGACGGGGCATCGGGTGCGGGCGGTGGCGACGGACGCCGGCGGCACGGGGTACGCGGTGACCGGTCCGGACGGGCAGCGGCTGCTGTACCTGCCGCCGGGCGGGGCACCGGCGGGGCTGGAGACGGCGACCGCGGACTCGTACCACATGGTCCTCGCGGACGTCGTCGGACGCCCGGACGCGCTGGCCCGGCTGCGGGCGGTCGGCTCCGTCGGGCCCACGACGGATGTGATCGCGGTCCATCTCGACCACGACGTGCCGCCCGGCGGTGAGGTGCGGCGGCGGCTCGCGGCGGCGGGGGCGCGGGCCGTGCCGGACGGTACGACGCTGGTGGTCGGCGCGTACGAGGAGGTGCCGGACGTGCCGCGGCGGACACTGGTGCTCGGCGGGGCGCGCTCGGGGAAGTCCGTGGAGGCGGAGCGGCGGCTGGAGTCCTTCCCCGACGTGCTGTACGTGGCGACCGGCGGGACGCGGGGCGGGGACACCGAGTGGGCGGCGCGGGTGGCGGCGCACCGGGAGCGGCGGCCGGGGTCGTGGCGTACGTCCGAGACGACGGACCTGGTGCCGGTGCTCGCGCAGGACGGGCCGCCGGTGCTGATCGACTGTCTGTCGCTGTGGCTGACGGACGTGATGGACGAGGTCGGGGCGTGGGACGACGCGGAGTGGGCGGGCGGGGGCGAGAAGTCCCTGCGGGAGCGGGTGCGGGAGTTGACGGAGGCGGTCCGCCGCACGCGGCGGACGGTGGTGGCCGTGTCCAACGAGGTGGGCTCGGGGATCGTTCCGGCCACGGCGTCCGGACGCCGGTACCGGGATGAACTGGGGCGGCTGAACGCGGCGTTCGCGTCGGAGTGCGAGCAGGTCCTGCTGATCGTGGCGGGCCAGGCGGTGGTGCTGCGGGGGTGAGGGCGCCGCGCGGCGGGCGACGGGCCGCGGTCAGACGACGTCCCTGCGGGCCACGATCCGGTGGTGGTGGAGGAACGGGATCGGGCGCGCGCCGCCGAGGACCGTGCAGGCCCGGACGTCCACGTCGGCCGGCGACCAGCCGTGGCCCAGGATCACATGGCCGCCGGGGCGTACGACCGTGAAGGCGGCCGCGAGTTCGGCGGCCGGGGCGGAGGCCGGGGGCCCGAAGAGGCTCACCACGTCGTAGCGGGAGCGCAGGCGGGTCACCACGCCCGGTGTCGTCAGGTGGCCGCGGTGGGCCTCCTCCACCCGGCCCTCCGCCAGCGCACGCGCCACGCGGTCCGTCGGGTCCAGACCGTCGAAGCTGGTGTAGGGGAAGAACCGCTTCGCCGCCTCCGGGAAGCGGCCGTCGCCCGTGCCCACGTCCAGCCATGCCTCCGGTTCGGGGAGTGCCGACAGCGCGCGGGCGGTCAGCCGGTGCCGGAGGTTCTCCACGTGGCTTTCGTAGAAGCCTCGTTGGAGGAGGGCGCGCCAGGTGAGGGGCGAGGTCGGCATGGACGGCGGCTCCCTGTGTGACATTCCGCGGCAAAACGGAACGTATGGGATGCCGATCTCGGGCGCAACGACATCGCCGCGTCGTGGTGGCGATGTGACGCGGAGGCGTTCGCCCGCTGGCGGTACTGTTCGGCGAATGAGCAGGCTTAATCTGGACGACTTCACCGATCTGATCGAGCGCCCGGACGGGGGCGTGCGCCGTGACGCCGAGGCCCGGCGGGAGCGCCAGATCGTGCCGCCGGGGGCGCTGGGGCGCCTGGACGAGCTGGGCGAGTGGCTGGCCGCCGCGCAGAGCGCCGTACCGGTGCGGACCGTCGAACGGCCGCGGCTGGTCCTCTTCGCCGGCGACCACGGCATCGCCGAACTGGACGTCTCCGCGCGGCCCGCGGGCGGCGCCGGACAACTGGTGCGCGACGTGCTGGAGGGCGCGAGCCCCGCCGCGGTGCTCGCCCGCCGGCTCCAGGTGCCGGTGCGGGTCGTGGACATGGCCCTGGACTGCGAACCGGACACCTTCCCCGAGGAGGTCGGGCGCCACCGGGTGCGGCGCGGCAGCGGCCGTATCGACATCGAGGACGCGCTCACCCTGGACGAGGCGGAGGCCGCGCTGCGGGCCGGGATCGCGGTGGCCGACGAGGAGGCCGACTCCGGTACGGACCTCGTGGTGCTCGGCGATGTCAGCGTGGGCGGCACCACCGCGGCGGCGGTGCTGGTCGCGGCGCTGTGCGGGACCGACGCCTCGGTGGTGACCGGGCGGGGCGGCCACGCGATCGACGACCTGGCGTGGATGCGCAAGTGCGCGGCGATCCGGGACGCGCTGCGCCGGGCACGGCCGGTGCTCGGCGACCAGACGCAGCTGCTGGCGACGGTCGGCGGGGCGGACCTCGCGGCGATGACCGGGTTCCTGTTGCAGTGCGCGGTGCGGAAGCTGCCGGTGATCCTGGACGGCGTGGTGAGCGCGGCGTGCGCGCTGGTGGCGCAGCGGGTCGCGTTCCGCGCGCCGGACTGGTGGCTGGCGGCGCACGACAGCGGGGAGCCGGGGCAGGCGAAGGCGTTGGACCGGATGGCCCTGGAACCGCTGCTGGAGCAGGGTGTGAAGGTCGGCGAGGGCCTCGGCGCGCTGCTGGCCCTGCCCCTGGTGCAGGCCGCGGCGGCACTGGCCGCGGAGGTGCCGGAGCGGCCGGAGGCCGGGAAGGAGCCCGGCGCCGAGGAGGACCCGGGGACCGAGAGGGAGCCGGGGACCGAGGAGGAGCGGGACGCCGGGAAGGAGTAGCCGGCGGAACACGGACGGCCCAAAGAGGCGATAAGGGCGGTTCGTTCGGGCAACCCCCATATGATCCAGACCCATGGGAGATGCCCGAATCGCCGTCCCGCCCCCGCACGTCGAGGCGGAACGGCCGACCGAGGTCGGGCGGCGGGCCGGCGGGGCGTCACGGAGGGCCGCCGCCTTCGCCGTCTGGTATCTGCGGGTCGTCGCGTTCATCAACTTCCTCACCGCGGTGTGGGTCTCGCTGTACCAGGACGTGCGCCGGCACAACCAGGACGACTTCTTCACGCCCTACCTGCTGACCGCCGGCTTCGCCTCCGGCGTGTTCACCGCGTTCCTGGCGATCACCATGCGGCGCCGCAAACGCGCGGCGTGGATCCTCAACCTCGCGCTCAGCGGCGTCTTCCTCGCGCTGTTCGCGTTCGCCATGGCGTTCCCGGAGGTCCACCGGTACGCGCAGAACTGGGTGTCGCTGGTGCTGACGGCCGCGTTCGTCGGCGCGCTGCTGGTGGGGCGGCGGGAGTTCTACGCCAAGGGCGACCGGTCCAACCCCCGGCTCGCGGCCACCGTCGCCGTCGGCGGCGGGGCGGCCGCCAGCCTGCTGGCCGCGCTGCTGGTGACGGTCACCAACCAGGCGCCGGACGCCGCCCGTTCGACGTTCCCGGAACGCTGGCACTACGGCACCCTGCGCCTGGTATCCGTCTCCGCCGACGAGCGCCACTTCCCCGGCATCACCCCGCCCACCTGGGCCAACGTGGCCATCAACGTGCTCGGTACGGCCCTGGTCCTCGCCGTGTTCTACGCCGCCTTCCGCTCCCGGCGCGCCGTGGACCCGCTCACCGCGGACGACGAGAAGCGGCTGCGGGGCCTGCTGGAGCGGCACGGCGAGCGGGACTCGCTGGGCTACTTCGCGCTGCGCCGGGAGAAGAGCGTGGTGTGGTCGCCGACCGGCAAGGCGGCCGTCGCCTACCGCGTGGTCGGCGGGGTCAGCCTCGCCTCCGGCGATCCGCTCGGGGACCCGGAGGCCTGGCCGGGCGCGATCGTGCCGTGGCTCGCGAAGGCGCGGGCGCACGGGTGGATCCCCGCGGTGATGGGGGCGAGCGAGGAGGCGGGCACCGTCTACCACCGGCACGGCCTGGACGCCCTCGAACTCGGGGACGAGGCGATCGTGGAGGTCGCCGACTTCACCCTGGAGGGGCGGGCGATGCGCACCGTGCGGCAGGCGTACAACCGCGTGCGGCGCGCGGGGTACGAGGTGCGCGTCCGGCGCCACGAGGACATCCCGGCGGCCGAGATGGCGCTGCTCGTCGAGCGCGCCGACGACTGGCGGGACGGGGCGACCGAGCGCGGGTTCAGCATGGCGCTCGGGCGGCTCGGGGACCCCGAGGACGGCCGGTGCGTGATGCTGGAGTGCACGGACGCCGAGGGCCGGCCGCGCGCACTGCTGTCCTTCGTGCCGTGGGGGCCGAACGGGCTGTCGCTGGATCTGATGCGGCGCGACCGGGACTCCGAGAACGGCCTGATGGAGTTCATGGTCCTCGAACTGCTGCGCCGCGCCGGGGAACTCGGGATCACCCAGGTCTCGCTGAACTTCGCGATGTTCCGCTCGGTCTTCGAACGGGGCGCGCGGCTCGGCGCCGGGCCGGTGCTCCGGCTGTGGCGGTCGCTGCTCAGCTTCTTCTCCCGCTGGTGGCAGATCGAGTCCCTGTACCGCGCCAACGCCAAGTACCGGCCCATCTGGGAGCCGCGCTTCCTGTGCTTCGAGAAGAGCGCCGACCTGCCGCGCATCGGGCTGGCCGGCGCGCGGGCGGAGGGCTTCCTGGAGGCGCCGGGACTGCCCAAGTGGCTGCACCGCGGGCGCCTGGGGGCACACCGGTGACCGTGGCGGGGTAGGGAATTCCGCATGGGATCGCTCGCCCGCTGGGCCCGCGCCGAGTGGGGACCGCTGTACGGCACCGTGCGCGGGCCCCTGCTCAGGCCGCGCCCGCGGGCGATGCCCATGACCGCGGTGGCGGTGGCCCTGACCGCGCTGCTCCAGTTCGTGCAGAACCGGCCGTGGGGCTTCCGGCTGGTGCAGAACCTCGGCGCGGTGCGGGCCGAGGACCCCCTGTGGCTGGGCCTGCTGCGCACCCCCCTGTCGCTGTTCGTACCCGCCCTGGATCTGCCGGTGTGGGGGGCGCTGGCCCAGATCCTGTTCGTGTTCGGGATCGCCGAACTGTGCCTGGGCTGGTGGCGGACGCTGGTCATCGCCTACCTCGCCACGCTCGCCGGGACCCTGTACGCGCGCCTCGGCATCACCCTCGGCGCGCACGCCCCCTTCGGGCTGCCGTGGACGGACGCGCAGGTGGTGGACACCGGCCCGTCCGCGGCCGTGGTGGGCCTCGCGGTGTTCGTGGCCTGGCGGTACGGCGCGTACGCCACGACGGGCGCGGTGACGGTGGCGATGGTCGCGGAGGTGCTGCTCAAGGAGAACCTGGCGGGCAAGGAGCACCTGGCCGCGCTGATGGCGGTGGGCGCGCTGTGCCTGGCGGTGGCGGTACGGCACGGGTCGTACGGCCTGCCTCAGCGGCGGCCGCCGGGCAGCCGGGCCGGGCCCGGGTCGGGTCTGCCGCCGATCCAGTCCTGAAGGGCGCGGCCGCGGGGGGTCCAGCGACGGTCGTGGCGGTAGGCGCGCAGGGTGGCCCGAGCGCGGGTGCGGGGGCGGCGGCCGTAGAAGCGGCGGGCCCACAGCGAGTCGGGGCGGGCCAGGCGGAGCGCGCCGACCAGCGCGACCAGCGGCACGATCGCGCCGAACACGGCGGTGCGGACCTTGCCCTTGCTCAGGGCGATCAGGGACAGCACGAAGTCGGCGGCGATGTTGGCGATGACCGTGCCCCGGCCGGCGAGTTCCTCCTGGCTCAGGTCGTTGACGCCGAACGGCGCGAACCCGGCGAGCAGCAGGCCCACGAGGGCGGCGGTGAGCACGACGGCCTCGACGCTCTTGCGGCCCTCCTCGGTCCAGTACACGTCGGCCAGGTGCAGGATCAGCGCGAACTCGTCCAGGACCAAGCCCGCGCCGATTCCGAACACCACGGCGGCCACCGCCCCGCCGGCGCCGTGCCGGTCGCTGGCGACGGCGCCGAAGCCGCCGACGACGGTGAGCACGACCCCGGGGACGACGTGGTGGATGTGCAGGCCGCCCGCGCTGACGTTGCGGAACGGCCCCCTGCCGGCCCGGATCAGACGGGTGATCACCCGGGTGACGACGAAGGTCAGGACGAACGCGGTGAGGGCGAGCAGCAGCGGAAGCTTGCCCGGTTCGACGATGTTCCGCACCCACCAGTGCCCCATGTGCGCACTTTATCCCTGACGCCCGGCCGACGGCGGGCGGGCGCGTGCCGGGTAACCTGCGCCGGTGCGCACGTCCTCCCCGCCCTCCCCCGCCTCCCCGGCCTCCCCGGCCTCCCCGCTCGACGGCCTCCGGTTCGCCTTCGGCACGCTCACCGTGCTGCCCGTACGGGTGCACCGCTGGGACCGCGCCGCCGCGCGCGGGGGGATGCTCGCCGCCGGCCTCGTCGGCCTGGTCGCGGGCGTCCTCTCGGCCGGTCTGGGGCTGGTACTGCTCTTCCTCGGCGCGGGCCCGCTGCTCGCCGCCGTCGGCTCGGTCGCCGTACCCGCCGTGCTCACCCGCGGGCTGCACCTGGACGGGCTCGCCGACACCGCCGACGGGCTGGGCAGCGGCAAGCCGGCCGAGGAGGCACTGCGCATCATGAAGCGGTCGGACATCGGGCCGTTCGGGGTGCTCACCCTCGTCCTGGTGCTGCTGGCCCAGGTGGCCGTGCTGGCGCAGGTGTACGACGACGCGTGGGCGCGGGGTGCCGCGGCGGCGGTGACCGCCGCGGTGAGCGCCCGGCTCGCGCTGACCCTGGCCGCCCGCAGCGGGGTGCCGGCCGCGCGGCCCGAGGGGCTCGGGGCGGCCGTCGCCGGGGTGGTGCCGGTGCCGGGCGCGCTCGCGCTCGCCGCCCTGTGCGCCGCGGGCGCCGCCGCCTGGGGCGCCGGGTCCGGCCCGCAGGGCGCGCTGCGCGGCGCCGCCGCGGTGCTGTTCGCGCTCGGCGCCGCCGAACTCCTGCTGCGCCGCTGCGTGCGCCGTTTCGGCGGGGTGACGGGGGACGTGTTCGGCGCGCTCGCGGAGACGGCCGCGACGGCGGCCCTCGTGGTGCTGGCCCTCGGACACTGACCGACCGGCCACGCAACTCCCTTGTGCAAACGGGTACTTGGCGGTGAAGGGGGAGGCGACCTGCCAGGCCCCGGCGGGTGGAGCAGGCCACCGCGCCACGCACGGGTGAACACCCGCAGACATGAGCGAAGGGGGGCACGCGCGTACCCTCGTCCCGGGTGTTCGCCTACAAGGCGAGGCCCCCCGGTTGCCACCTGCCCCCAGACCCGGACCTAGGGTCGGCTGTCGGGCCCGGTCGACCCACCCCACAGCAACTTCACATCGGAAGCGAGAACTCACCACCGTGACTGCTCTGACTCTCAGCACCGCCGCGGCGCCCGGCCTGCGGGCCGACGCGATCGTGATCGGTGTCGCCAAGGGTGCCAAGGGACCCGTCGTCGCACCGGGCGCCGAGGCCGTGGACAAGGCGTACGACGGCGGGCTGGCCGGCGTCCTGGAGACCCTCGGCGCCTCGGGTGCCGAGGGCGAGCTGACGAAGCTGCCCGCCCCGGCGGGCTTCAAGGCCCCGCTCGTGGTGGCGGTGGGCCTGGGCACGGAGCCCGACGCCGAGGGCGGTTTCGACGCCGAGGCGCTGCGCAAGGCCGCGGGTACGGCGGCGCGGGCGCTCGCCGGCGCCAAGAAGGCCGCGTTCGCGCTGCCCGTGGACGGCGCCGGCGCGCTGGAGGCCATCGGCGAGGGCGTGCTCCTCGGCGCGTACTCCTTCGACGCGTACAAGGAGAACGGCGGCCAGGCGAAGGGTGCCCGCGCGAAGAACGGCAAGGCGCCGCTGGGTGAGGCCGCGCTGCTCGGCGGCAAGCCGCGCGACGCCGCCCACAAGGGTGCCGTCGCCCGCGCCGTCGCGGTCGGCGAGGAGCTGAACCGCGCCCGCGACCTCGTCAACACCCCGCCGAACGACCTCACCCCCGACAGCTTCGCCCGGATCGTGCAGGCGGCGGCCAAGGAGCACGGCCTCAAGGTGCAGGTGCTCGACGAGAAGGCGCTGACCAAGGGCGGCTACGGCGGCATCCTCGGCGTCGGCGGCGGCTCGGCGGCGGCCCCGCGCCTGGTCAAGGTGGCGTACACGCACCCGGACGCGGAGCGGCACCTCGCCTTCGTCGGCAAGGGCATCACCTACGACTCGGGCGGCATCTCCCTGAAGCCGGCCGGTCACAACGAGACGATGAAGTGCGACATGGCGGGTGCCGCCGCGGTCTTCGCGGCCGTCGTCGCCGCGGCCCGGCTCGGCCTGGAGGCGAACGTCACCGGCTGGCTGGCGCTGGCCGAGAACATGCCGTCCGGCTCGGCGGTGCGCCCGGGTGACGTGCTGCGCATGTACAGCGGCAAGACGGTGGAGGTGCTCAACACCGACGCGGAGGGCCGGCTGGTGCTCGCCGACGCGCTGTGGGCGGCCTCGCAGGAGGAGCCGGACGCGATCGTGGACGTCGCGACGCTCACCGGCGCGATGATGGTGGCCCTGGGCAGCCGGACGCTGGGTGTCCTGGCCAACGACGACGCGTTCCGCACCACGGTGTACGAGGCCGCGGAGGAGACCGGCGAGCCGGCGTGGCCCATGCCGATGCCGGAGCACCTGACCAAGGGCCTGGAGTCCCAGGTCGCCGACATGACCAACGTCGGCGAGCGCTGGGGCGGCGGCCTGCTGGCCGGCCTCTTCCTGCGCGAGTTCGTGGGCGAGGGCATCTCGTGGGCGCACCTGGACATCGCCGGCCCGGCGTTCAACGAGGGCGCTCCCTTCGGGTACACGCCGAAGGGCGGCACCGGGACCGCGGTGCGTACGCTGGTCCGCCTCGCGGAGCTGACCGCGGAGGGTGAGCTGGGCTGACGCCCGCCTCGACGGCGCGGCCGTACCGCTCGTGGTGCGGCTTCGGGGGCGCGGGGGCCGTTCGCACGGTTCTCCGCGCCCCTTTCGGGTGCTGGAGTGGGACGTCTCACACACCAGCCCGGCGTCTCGTCGGCCTCCAACAAGTGCAAAGATGGAGCCCGGCAGGACAGGGCCCCCACCGAAGGGCCGAAGCATCAAGCGGCCGGACACCAGCCGCCCGCCGGTCATCGAAGATCGGCGCAAGGCGCACATGCATGGAGGACGTGACGTGGCGAACGACGCCAGCACCGTTTTCGACCTAGTGATCCTCGGCGGTGGTAGCGGTGGTTACGCCGCGGCCCTGCGCGGGGCGCAGCTGGGCCTGGACGTCGCCCTGATCGAGAAGGACAAGGTCGGCGGCACCTGCCTGCACCGGGGTTGCATCCCCACCAAGGCCCTGCTGCACGCGGGCGAGATCGCCGACCAGGCCCGCGAGAGCGAGCAGTTCGGCGTCAAGGCCACCTTCGAGGGCATCGACGTGCCGGCCGTGCACAAGTACAAGGACGGCGTGATCGCCGGCCTGTACAAGGGCCTGCAGGGTCTGATCGCGTCCCGCAAGGTGACGTACATCGAGGGCGAGGGCCGCCTGTCCTCCCCCACCTCCGTCGATGTGAACGGTCAGCGCGTCCAGGGCCGCCACGTCCTGCTGGCGACCGGCTCCGTGCCGAAGTCGCTGCCGGGCCTGGAGATCGACGGCAACCGGATCATCTCCTCCGACCACGCCCTCGTCCTGGACCGCGTGCCCAAGTCCGCGATCATCCTCGGCGGCGGTGTCATCGGCGTCGAGTTCGCCTCGGCGTGGAAGTCCTTCGGCTCCGACGTGACCGTGATCGAGGGCCTCAAGCACCTCGTCCCGGTGGAGGACGAGAACTCCTCGAAGCTGCTGGAGCGCGCGTTCCGCAAGCGCGGGATCAAGTTCAACCTCGGCACCTTCTTCCAGAAGGCCGAGTACACCCAGGACGGCGTCAAGGTCACCCTCGCCGACGGCAAGGAGTTCGAGGCCGAGGTCCTCCTCGTCGCCGTCGGCCGCGGCCCGGTCTCCCAGGGCCTCGGCTACGAGGAGCAGGGTGTCGCCATGGACCGTGGCTACGTCCTGGTCGACGAGTACATGCGGACCAACGTCCCGACCATCTCCGCCGTCGGCGACCTGGTCCCGACCCTCCAGCTCGCGCACGTCGGCTTCGCCGAGGGCATCCTGGTGGCGGAGCGTCTGGCCGGTCTGAAGGTCGTCCCGATCGACTACGACGGTGTCCCGCGGGTGACGTACTGCCACCCGGAGGTCGCCTCCGTCGGCATCACCGAGGCCAAGGCCAAGGAGATCTACGGCGCGGACAAGGTCGTCGCTCTGAAGTACAACCTGGCGGGCAACGGCAAGAGCAAGATCCTGAACACCGCGGGCGAGATCAAGCTCGTCCAGGTGAAGGACGGTGCCGTGGTCGGCGTCCACATGGTCGGCGACCGCATGGGCGAGCAGGTCGGCGAGGCCCAGCTGATCTACAACTGGGAGGCGCTGCCGGCCGAGGTGGCCCAGCTCATCCACGCCCACCCGACGCAGAACGAGGCGATGGGCGAGGCCCACCTGGCCCTGGCCGGCAAGCCGCTGCACTCCCACGACTGAGCCCTCGGTCCACGAGCGCGACGACACAGACTTCCGCAATTCGTAAGGAGCAACCGAAACCATGGCGGTTTCCGTAACCCTTCCGGCGCTCGGAGAGAGCGTCACCGAGGGCACCGTCACCCGCTGGCTGAAGGCCGAGGGTGAGCGCGTCGAGGCCGACGAGCCGTTGCTCGAGGTCTCGACCGACAAGGTCGACACCGAGATCCCCTCGCCCGCCTCCGGCGTGCTGGCCTCCATCAAGGTCGCCGAGGACGAGACCGTCGAGGTCGGCGCCGAGCTGGCCGTCATCGACGACGGCACCGGCGCCCCCGCGGCCGCCCCGGCCCCCGCCGCCGCCGAGGCCCCGGCCCCGGTGGCCGAGCCCGCCCCGGCCCCGGTGGCCGAGCCCGCCCCGGCGCCGGTCGCCGAGGCCCCCGCCGCCCCGGCCGCCGCCCCCGCCGGTGGCGCCCAGGGCACCGACGTGGTCCTGCCCGCGCTCGGTGAGTCCGTCACCGAGGGCACCGTCACCCGCTGGCTGAAGTCGGTCGGCGACTCCGTCGAGGCCGACGAGCCGCTGCTCGAGGTCTCCACGGACAAGGTCGACACCGAGATCCCGGCTCCCGCCTCCGGCGTGCTGCTCGAGATCGTGGTCGGCGAGGACGAGACCGCCGAGGTCGGCGCCAAGCTCGCCGTCATCGGCGCCCCGGGTGCCGCTCCGGCCGCCGCTCCGGCCCCGGCCGCCCCGGCGCCGGTCGCGGAGCCCACTCCGGCTCCGGCCGCTCCGGCCGCCGCCCCGGCCCCCGTGCCGGCTCCGGCGCCCGCCCCGGCCCCGGCGCCCGCCCCGGCTCCGGCCGCCCCGGCGCAGCCCGCCGCCCCGGCGCCCGCCCCGGCCCCGGCTCCGGTCACCCCGGCCACCGCGCCGACCTCCCCGACCGCCACCCAGGCGACGGACGAGGGCGCGTACGTGACCCCGCTGGTGCGCAAGCTCGCCGCCGAGAACGGCGTCGACCTGGCCACCGTCAAGGGCACGGGCGTCGGCGGCCGCATCCGCAAGCAGGACGTCATCGCCGCCGCCGAGGCCGCGAAGGCCGCCGCCGCCCCGGCTCCGGCCGCCGCTGCCGCCGCGGCCGCCCCGGCCGCCCCGGCCGCCAAGAAGGCCCCGGCGCTGGAGGTCTCCCCGCTGCGCGGCCAGACCGTCAAGATGCCCCGCATCCGCAAGGTCATCGGCGACAACATGGTCAAGGCGCTGCACGAGCAGGCCCAGCTGTCGTCGGTCGTCGAGGTCGACGTCACGCGGCTGATGAGGCTGCGCGGCCAGGCGAAGGACTCCTTCGCGGCCCGTGAGGGCGTCAAGCTCTCCCCGATGCCGTTCTTCGTCAAGGCCGCCGCGCAGGCGCTGAAGGCCCACCCGGTCATCAACGCCAGGATCAACGAGGCCGAGGGCACGATCACCTACTTCGACGCCGAGAACATCGGTATCGCGGTGGACTCCGAGAAGGGCCTGATGACCCCGGTCATCAAGCACGCCGGCGACCTCAACATCGCGGGCATCGCCAAGGCCACGGCGGAGCTGGCGGGCAAGGTCCGCGCCAACAAGATCACCCCGGACGAGCTGTCCGGCGCGACCTTCACCATCTCCAACACCGGTTCGCGCGGCGCCCTGTTCGACACGATCATCGTGCCGCCGGGCCAGGTCGCGATCCTCGGCATCGGTGCCACGGTCAAGCGTCCGGCCGTCATCGAGACCGAGGAGGGCACGGTCATCGGCGTCCGCGACATGACCTACCTGACCCTCTCCTACGACCACCGCCTGGTCGACGGCGCCGACGCGGCCCGTTACCTGACGGCGGTCAAGGCGATCCTGGAGGCGGGCGAGTTCGAGGTCGAGCTCGGCCTGTAAGCCGCGACCGCCCCCACCGGCGACACGGCGGAGCCCCCGCCCGGAGTCCTTCTCCGGGCGGGGGCTCCGTCGCGTGCGGGGCACCGCCGTGCCGCCGTGCGAGGCGCGCCCCACCAGCGCGAGCCACCCGCTCGGACGAGCCGGCCGGGAGTCTCGGCCCCCGTGCCCGGCGGCCGCAACGCCGGCGGCGTACACGCTGTCGTCGAGCCGGGACCCAGGTGGGGCCCGCCCTCCGCCAGCTTCCTGCCGGGCCGGGTAGCGGTCCCCCTGGTCGTGGCCGCCGCTCCGGGCCGGCTCGTGGAGCCCTCCACCGCGGTCGCGGCGGCGACCACCGCAAGGGGGCGGCGACATCGCGGGGGCGCGCGAGTCCGTTCCGTGACGGGCGCCCGCCGCGGCGCGACCGGCCGTGTGCGGTCGGTGCTCGCCCGGCGACGACCGAACCGGGCCGATAGGCGCCCGTTTGCGCCGTCATACCCCGTGTAAGCCTCGTCTCACCTGCGCTGAAGCGCCCCCCGCACGCCCTCCCGTGAAGCGAACCCGCCGTATTGTCTAAATGTCAGCCCCCGGGAGGAGCCCTCATGACCGCGCCCGTAGTCCACTCGCTGCGCGAACAGATCCGCGAGCACATCGTGGAGGGAATCGTCAGCGGGCGCTGGCAGCCGGGCGAGCGCATCGTGGAGCGCCGTATCGCCACCGAGCTGGAGGTCAGCCAGACCCCCGTACGCGAGGCCCTGCGCGAGCTGGAGTCGCTGCGGCTGATCGAGTCGGCGCCGAACAAGGGCGTCCGGGTCCGCAACCTGACCGCGGCCGACCTGGAGGAGAGCTACCCCGTCAGGGCCGGCCTGGAGGCCATCGCCGCCGAGCTGGCCGCCGACCACCTCTCCAGGGACTGCTCGGCACTGGAACCGCACGTGCTGGCCCTGTACGAGGCCGACCGCGCCGCCGACGGCACCGCCCAGGTCCGGCACACCGTCGGCTTCCACCGCGAACTCGTGCGCGCCGCCGACAACTCCGTGCTGCTGCACACCTGGGAGGGCCTCGGCATCGAGGTCTTCACCGCCCTGTCGATCCGCTGGCTGGGCACGGTGCAGCAGTCGTACGCCGAGGAGCACGAGGAACTGGTGCAGGCGTTCAAGCGCCGGGACCCGCGGATCGCGGAGCTGGTGAAGGCTCACGTCCTGGGCTGCGCCCCACGCGCCTGACGCACGCTCGACGCCCGCCCGACGCACGCCTGAAGCGTGCCCGATGTCCCTGACGCCCGACTGACGCCCCTGATGCGCGGTGGACGCACGTATGGTGCGCGGTCGGCGTACGCCCTGGGCACCTGCCCCCCACGGCGGCCCGAGGCACCCGAGCGCACCCCCGCTCACCTGGGAAATCTCTGATCAAACACGGCACCGGGTGCCCGCTACCAAGGCACCCGGTGCCGACTTTCTTGGAATCGAGAGGTTTTACCACTCAACCCTTTGATCGATCATCGATCAGGGGGTTACAGTCGCCGACGGACTTCCACCCGAGGTCCCCCTGCCCTGTCCTGCCAAAGACCAAGGGCACCCCCGAACCCTTACCGATGAGGGAACCCCCTTCGACTGAGGAAGGCGGCGACATGACCGACCCCCACGCCATCCAGCCGAGCGAGCTCGACCAGCTCCCGGACCGCGACCCCGAGGAGACCGCCGAGTGGCGGGCCTCCCTGGACGCCGTGGCCAGGGAGGCAGGCCCGCATCGCGCCGCGTACCTGATGCGGCGCACGCTGGAGCGCGCCGAGGAGGGCGGCATCGCGCTGCCGAAGCTGCTGGAGACGGACTACGTCAACACCATCCCCACCTCCGCCGAGCCGGGCGTGCCCGGCGACCCGGAGATGGAGGCCCGGATCACCGCCTGGAACCGCTGGAACGCGGCCGCGATGGTGACCCGGGGCAGCAAGCACGGCGTCGGCGGCCACATCGCCACCTTCGCCTCCGCCGCCTGGCTCTACGAGACCGGCTTCAACCACTTCTTCAAGGGCAAGGAGGGCGACGGCTCCGGCGACCAGCTGTACATCCAGGGCCACGCCTCCCCCGGCATCTACGCCCGCGCCTTCCTGGACGGCCGCCTGGACGAGGCGCAGCTGGACAACTTCCGCCAGGAGGCCGGCGGCAACGGCCTGCCGTCGTACCCGCACCCGCGCCGGCTGCCCTGGCTCTGGGAGTTCCCGACCGTCTCCATGGGTCTCGGCCCGCTGTCGGCGATCTACCAGGCGCGCTTCAACCGCTACCTCACCAACCGCGGCATCAAGGACGTCTCGTCCTCGCACGTGTGGGCGTTCCTCGGCGACGGCGAGATGGACGAGCCGGAGTCGACGGCGGCCCTCGCGCTCGCCGCCCGTGAGGAGCTGGACAACCTCACCTTCGTCATCAACTGCAACCTCCAGCGCCTGGACGGCCCGGTCCGCGCCAACTTCAAGATCGTGCAGGAGCTGGAGGCCCAGTTCCGCGGCGCCGGCTGGAACGTCGTCAAGACGCTGTGGGGCACCGCCTGGGACGAGCTGTTCGCGCTCGACACCACGGGCGCGCTGGTCCGCCGGCTGCGCCAGGTGCCGGACGCGCAGGTCCAGACGTACCAGACCCGCGACGCCGCCTACATCCGCCAGGACTTCTTCGGCGCCGACCCGGCGCTGGCGGAGATGGCGAAGCTGCTCTCCGACGACAAGATCCTGGAGTGCTTCCACCTCTCGCGCGGTGGTCACGAGGCCCGCAAGGTCTACGCCGCGTACCGGGCGGCCGTCGAGCACAAGGGCGCGCCGACCGTGATCCTGGCCCAGACGGTCAAGGGCCACACCCTGGGCCAGGGCTTCGCGTCGAAGAACGCCAACCACCAGATGAAGAAGCTGACGGTGGACGAGTTCAAGGCGATGCGCGACCTGCTCGACCTGCCGATCAAGGACAGCGACTTCGCCGACGGCGTGGTGCCCTACGGCCACCCGGGCGCCGACTCCCCCGAGGTCCGCTACCTCCAGGAGCGCCGCGCGGCCCTCGGCGGTCTCGCCCCGGCTCGTCGTACGCACCCGCTGGCCCCGCTGCCCGCCCCGGCCGAGAAGGCGTTCGCCTCCTTCGACAAGGGCTCCGGCGCGCAGAACGTGGCCACCACGATGGCCTTCGTCCGCCTCGTCAAGGACCTGGTCCGCGACAAGGAGACGGGCAGGCGCTGGGTGCCGATCGTGCCGGACGAGGCGCGCACCTTCGGCATGGAGTCGCTCTTCCCGTCCCTCGGGATCTACTCCCCGAAGGGCCAGACGTACGAGCCGGTCGACCGCGACCAGCTGATGTACTACAAGGAGGCCAAGAACGGCCAGATCCTCAACGAGGGGATCACCGAGGCCGGTTCGATGGCCGACTTCATCGCCGCGTCCACCGCGTACGCGACGCACGGCGAGGCGATGATCCCGTTCTACATCTTCTACTCGATGTTCGGCTGGCAGCGCACCGCCGACCAGATGTGGCAGCTCGGCGACCAGCTCGGCCGCGGCTTCCTCGTGGGCGCGACGGCCGGCCGTACGACGCTGACGGGCGAGGGCCTCCAGCACGCCGACGGCCACTCGCCGGTGATCGCCGCGACCAACCCGGCGGCGCTGTCGTACGACCCCGCGTTCGCGTACGAGATCGCGGTGATCGTCCGTGAGGGTCTGCGCCGGATGTACGGCGAGGCCAGGCCGGGCGAGGACCAGAACGTCTTCTACTACCTCACCGTCTACAACGAGCCGCTGCCGCAGCCGGCGAAGCCCGCTGTCGCCGGCGTCGACGAGGGCATCGTCAAGGGCCTGTACCGCTTCAACACCGCGGAGTCCGCGGGCGTGACGGTCCCGGCGAACGCCCCGCGCGTCCAGCTGCTGGGTTCCGGTACGGCGATCCACTGGACGCTCCAGGCACAGAGGCTGCTCGCCGAGGAGTGGGGTGTCGCGGCCGACGTCTGGTCGGCGACGTCCTGGTCCGAGCTGCGCCGTGACGCGATGGAGGCCGACGCGGCCCTCCTGCGCGGCGAGGAGCGCGTGCCGTACGTCCGCCAGGCGCTCCAGGGCGCCGAGGGCCCGGTGCTCGCGGTCTCCGACTACATGCGCCAGGTCCCGGACCAGATCGCCCAGTGGGTCGACCAGGACTGGTCCTCCCTCGGCACCGACGGTTTCGGCATCTCCGACACCCGCCCCGCCGCCCGCCGCCACTTCGGCGTCGACGCCGAGTCCATCGTGGTCGCCGCCCTCGCCCAGCTGGCCAGGCGCGGCGAGGTGAAGGCGACGTCGGTGAAGGAGGCCCGGGAGAAGTACGGGCTGTAGGTCCCGAGGTCCGCGGAAGGGGTACGGCTGCTCGCCGTACCCCTTTTCGTCGGTGCCCGACGGCATGATGGGGGGCATGCGCGCCGCCCGCCTCATCAAGATGGTCCTCCTGCTCCAGGCGCGGTCCTGCATGACCGCCGGCGAGCTGGCACGGGAGCTGGAGGTGTCCGAGCGGACGGTGAACCGGGACGCGCAGGCACTGTCGGAGGCGGGCGTGCCGGTGTACGCGGACCGGGGGCGGGCGGGCGGGTACCGGCTGGTCGGCGGGTACCGGACGCGGCTGACGGGGCTGGGCCGGAGCGAGGCGGAGGCGCTGTTCCTCAGCGGGGTGCCGGAGGCGCTGCGGGAGATGGGGCTCGCGGACGCGGCGTCGGCTGCCCGGCTGAAGGTGGCGGCGGCGCTGATGCCCTCCCTCCAGGACGCGCCCCGCACCGCGGCCCAGCGCTTCCACCTGGACGCGCCCGGCTGGTTCCGGGCGCCGCAGACCCCCGCGCTGCTGCCCCGGATCGCCGAGGCGGTCTGGGACGACCGGTGCGTCACGGCCCGCTACCGGCGCGGCGACGGCGAGGTGGAGCGGCTCCTGGAGCCGTACGGCCTCGTGCTGAAGGCGGGCGCCTGGTACCTGTGCGCCCGGCTGCCGGACCCGGGGGCCTTCCGCACCTACCGCGTCGACCGGTTCACCTCTCTGGTCGCCCGGGACACCCGCTTCGACCGCGACGAGGACTTCGACCTGCCCGGCTACTGGGCGGCGCAGGCCGAGCGGTTCGCGCGCTCGATCCTGCGCGCCGAGGCCGTCGTACGGCTCTCCCCCGAGGGCGTGCGCGGGCTGCCCGGCGCCGTCGGACAGCCGTCGGCCCGGGAGGGCCTGGCCAGTGCCGGGGAGCCGGACGGGGCGGGGTGGGTGACGGTGACGCTGCCGGTGGAGTCGGAGGAGGTCGCGTACGCCCAGCTGACCGGGCTCGGGCCGGAGGTCGAGGTGCTGGCGCCGGCGAGCCTGCGCGCGCGGTTCGTCCGCGACGCGGCACGGCTGGCGGCGCTGTACGAGGAGGCGTGACGCGGCCGCCGTACTCCCGCGTGCGCCCCACCGGCCGAGGCCCGATGCTGGAGCGGTGATGGACGAGACGGAGTTCTGGGAACTGGTCGACACCACACGCGAGGCCGCCGGGGGCGATCCCGAGGACCAGGCCGAGCTGCTGGTGGACCGGCTCGCCCAGCTGGACCCGGAGCGCGTCCTGGACTTCGCCCGTCACTTCGAGGCCCGCTACAACCGCGCCTACCGCTGGGACCTGTGGGGCGCCGCCTGGGTGCTCCTGGACGGGGCCAGCGACGACGCGTTCGACTTCTTCCGGTGCTGGCTGATCGGCCAGGGCCGGGAGGTGTTCGAGGGCGCCCTGCACGATCCGGACGCGCTGGCGGAGCTGCTCGGCGACTTCGACGAGGAGGTCGACGGCGACGGCGAGGAGCTGGGATACGCGGCCGACGAGGCGTACGAGCAGCTCACCGGCACCGTGGCGGCCGACCTCGGCATCCCGCCCGCGCCCGCGGAACCGGCGGGCACCCCGGTCGACTTCGAGGACGAGGCGCTTCTCGCGCAGCTCTACCCCCGGCTCTGGGAGCGCTTCAAGGGCTGAGTGGCCGTCGGGGCGGCGGTCGCGGCGGTCACCGGACGGACGGTGGCGGGGGCGGTGGCGCGCGGTGCCGCGGGGGCCGCGGCACGGCCCTGGAGACGGGCGGCCGTCTCCCTGATGTCGGGCAGCCGGGCGGTCAGCGCGGCGCCGGGGCAGCTGGTCATGAAGCCGTCGTTGTGCCCTGCCACGGCCGGCAGCGTGACGGTGGCCCCCGCGCGGAAGCGGCTGTGCCCGTTGCTGGAGACCAGCGGCACCCGTGCGCGCGGGTCGATGTCCGCCGGGCCCAGCTTCCAGGCGGCGAGGGCCGCGATGGCGTCGGTCATGGCGCGGGGCACCGGCACGCCCGCCGTGAAGGTGCCGATGGCGGCGATCCCGGCGGTGCGGTGGTTGAAGCCCTGCGCGTGGGCGCCCATGACGGCCCGGTCGACGCCGCCCGCCCGGCCCTCGTAGATCGTGCCGCAGCGGTCGACGAGGAAGTTGTAGCCGATGTCGTCCCACTGCCGAACGCCGGTCTGGCCGGCGTAGAGGCGGCGGATGATCTCGGGGGTGTCTGCGCACCGGTAGGCGTTGGGCGAGTCGGTGTGGTGCACGAAGACCGCGATCACCTTGTCGTCGTAGCGCGGCGGCGGCTGGCTGTGCCCGACGGCGCCGTGCATCCAGGCGGAGCGCGGCACGATCAGCGGGCGGCTCGCGAGGTGGCTGCTCCCGGTGCCCGGCGCGGTGGAGCGCAGGTCGAGCGCGGCGGGCCGGTCGCCCGGCAGCCGCGCGGGGCGCTCCACGCCGCGCGTGTACAGGGCGAGCACGAGGACGGCCATCAGACCGGGCAGGACGGCCAGCGGCACGAGCAGCCGGCCGGGGAGGCGGGACGGCCGCAGCGGGCGCCGGGCCGGGTGCGGCGCTCCCGGCCGCAGCGGGCGTGGCGGCCGGGAGCGCCGTGACAGCCGTGACAGCCGTGACAGCCGTGCGGTGAGCGAGCCGGGTATGCCCCTGGCTCTCGGGACGACGGGCATGGTCCCACCCTCGGCCCGATCGCCCCCGCCCGCGATGTGCGCTGTGCCACCTGGCGGAACCATCGTCCCGGTCCGGGACGTTTCTGCGGGTACAGGCACACGTGGCCGGTTCGCCGTCGGCGCCCGATCATGTACCTGTGACCGTTCAGCGGGCCCGACCCGTCCGCGTGAGGGGTCCGAGAGAAAGGCGGCTCCGTGGACCTGCTCGACCTGCTGCTGGTGCTGGTGATCCTCCTGTACGCCGCGTCCGGCTACCGGCGCGGCCTGGTGGCCGGGTGTGTCTCGCTGGCGGGGTTCGTCGGCGGCGCGGTCGTCGGCGTGTGGGCGCTGCCCTGGGTGACCGGACAGGTGGCGCGGGGTACGGCGACGGCGACGGTGCTGGCGGTGCTGACGGTGCTGGTGCCCGCCGCCGTGGGCCATGAGCTGGCGGGCCGGCTCGCGCTGCGGCTGCGCGGGGGCCTGGACCGGGGCCCGCTGCGGGTGGTGGACGGCATCGGGGGCGCGGCGGCCAACGCGGTCGCGGTGCTGATCGTGGCCTGGGTGGCGGCGAGCGTGCTCAGCGCGGCCCCCTCGCCCACGCTGACCACGGCGATCCGGGACTCCTCGCTGCTCGGCGCGGTGCAGCGGACGATGCCGGACACCACGCCCGCGTGGTTCTCGCGGGCCACCTCGGCGCTGACGGACGCGGGGTTCCCGCAGGTCTTCAACCCGTTCGAGAACGAGTCGACGGCCCAGGTGCCGCGCCCCACCGGCGACAGCGTCACGGCGGCCGCGACGAACGCCGCCAAGGCGAGCACGGTCAAGATCGAGGGCGTCTCGGGCAGCGAGGGCCGGGAGGGCAGCGGGTTCGTCTTCGCGCCGGGGCGGGTGATGACCAACGCGCACGTGGTGGCGGGCATCGCCCGGCCGTCCGTGCGGGTGGGCGGGGTCGGTCCGGTGTACCCGGCGCGGGTGGTGCTCTTCGACCCCGACCGGGACGTGGCCGTGCTGTACGTGCCGGGGCTCGACGCGCCGGTGCTGCGCTTCGACACGGGTGCCTCGCGCGGGGACTCGGCGGTGGTGGCGGGCTATCCGCAGGACGGCAGCCTCAATCTCCAGGCGGCCACCGTGGGCAACCTGGTGCGGGCGACCGGGCAGAACATCTACAACGACGGCGCGGTCACCCGGGAGATCTACTCGATCCGCTCCACGGTCCGTCCGGGCAACTCCGGCGGGCCGCTGCTGACGACGGACGGCCGGGTCTTCGGGATGGTGTTCGCCCGCTCCACCTCGGACGCCGAGACGGGGTACGTGCTGACGGCGGCCGAGGTGGCGCAGGACGCCAGGCGGGCGGCCACGGCGACGGCGGCGGTGGACACGGGCGTGCTGGTGGGCTGACGCGGATCAGGGGCGTCGGGTCCCGGGTGTCACAGGGCGCGGCCCATGCAGATGTCGTCGACGTAGGCGCCGTCGAGGAGGAACTCCCCCGGCAGGACGCCCTCCACGGCGAAGCCCTCGGCCTCGTAGAGCTTCCTGGCCGGGGTGTTGTGGCCGAGCACGCGCAGGGTGAGGCGCCGGGCGCCGCGCGCGCGGGCCTCGGCGACGGCGGCCCGGATCAGCGCCCGTCCGAGACCCCGGCCGCGGGCCTCCTCGGCGACCACGAAGCCCTGGATGGTGAGGACGTGCGCATGGGCGGGGAGCGGGATCGTCTGGGCGAGGCGGACGTAGCCCGCGGCGCGCCCGTCCAGCTCGGCGACGAGGTACTCCTGGGGCGGGTGGCGCTCGTCGAAGAGCGGCGTGTACGGCGGCTCGGGCGGGGGCGTCACCGCGTGCAGGGTGGACCAGGTGGCCCGGTCGAGGTGGGCGAGGGCATCCTCGTCGGCGGGCGTGGCG
Organism: Streptomyces hygroscopicus subsp. hygroscopicus; assembly: GCF_030269125.1. Taxonomy (GTDB): domain Bacteria; phylum Actinomycetota; class Actinomycetes; order Streptomycetales; family Streptomycetaceae; genus Streptomyces; species Streptomyces hygroscopicus_C. The sequence continues at coordinate 420,471 of NZ_BSSM01000002.1, forward strand.
GGGCGTATGCGCGGCTCGGACATGCGGATCACCTTAGGCGGGGCGGTACGGACGGCCCACGGGTTTTCCCGGGCGGGCACGGGTGGCGCACCGGCCACGGGGGCGCGAGGCCCGGAGATGCCGGATGCCGGGGGGCACCGGGGCCGGAAGCAGGGGAAGCCGGGGGCGGACGTGGGGGCCGAGGTCCTGTGCCGGGGACGCGGAGGACCACAGGCGGGCGTGCCGAAGACCGGGGGGCCGAGGGGTGCCGGACGCGGGATGCCGGAAGCCGAGGGTGCAGGACATGGAGACGCCGGGGCGGACACGGGGGACGCGTGGAACCCGGACGTGGGTGCCGAGGGCCGGGGGGCCGAGGGGTGCCGGACGCGGGACGCCGGAAGCCGAGGGTGCAGGACATGGAGACGCCGGGGCGGACACGGGGGACGCGTGGAACCCGGACGTGGGTGCCGAGGGCCGGGGAGTGCCGGACACCCGGGGCCGGACGCTGGGGGAAGGGCGCGGAGACCGGACACGGGCGCCCGGACACCGGACCGAGGCCCAGAGTGTGTTGGAGGCCCGGGGGCCGAGGGGTGCTGAACATGGGAGGCCCGGCGATGGGCCGAGGGCCGGACGCGGGGGACGCCGGACACCGGGCAAGGGGGCCGAGGGCCAGGGTGTGCCGAAGGCCGGGGGCCGAAGTGCCGGGCGCGCCGGAGGTACCCGGGGGGCGCGGCGGGACGTAGGAGTCAGGGGCAGCACGCGGAGTGGCCGAGGGCTGGGAGCCGGAGGCCGGGGAGACCGGGAGGCGGAGCCGGAGGGCGAGCAGGCCGGGAGGCCGAGCCGGACGGCAAACAGGCCGGGCGGTGGGCCAGACGGCGAGCAGGCCGGGAGGCGGAGCCGGAGGGCGAGCAGGCCGGGCGGTGGGCCGGAGGGCGAGCAAGCCGGGCGGTGGGCCGGAGGGCCGGAAATACCGAGGGCGGACGCGGCAGGACGCAGGGGCCAGGCGCAGCACGCGGAACGGGCCAGGGCAGGGGGGCCGAGACGCGAAGAGACCGGACGATGAGACCGGGCGGCGGAGCCGGAGGGCCGGGAGACCGGGAGGCGGAGCCGGACGGCGAGTAGGCCGGGAGGTGGGCCGGGAGACCGGACGGCGGGACCGGAGGGCCGGGGGACCGGACGATGCGGACGGAGGGCGGGTGCTGGGGCGCGCGCGGGCGCTCTGTGGTGGCGCGCACGGGCATTCTGCGGCGCGCGGAACGGATGTGACCGTATGCGACCTCCATGCGACCGTGCCCTGCCGATGCGCGACTCCTTACGACCGATCACGGCGCTGATACTCGACGCGAACTCGGGTATCCCTGACGCCGTTGGGGGCACAACGTCTCCACCGGCCGCGCAACCACAGGAGGGCCTCGTGCTTGAGCCCGCGTACCAGGTGGACGTCGTCATCGTGGGAGCCGGAATCGCCGGTCTCTCGGCAGCCCACCGGCTCACCAGCGCAGGAGTAACGACCGCAGTCCTGGAGGCCGCCTCGTGCGTGGGCGGCCGCATGGCGACGGAGAAAGTCGACGGATTCCGGCTCGACCGGATCGGACAGCTGCTGTCCACGTCGTATCCCGAGCTCCGGTTCACGCCGGGGCTGGAGCACCTGGTCCTGCGGCCCTTCGCGCCGGGCGTGCTGCTGCACCGCGACGGGCGCAGTCACCGGGCGGGCGCGCCGGCGAGCGGAGGAAGCGCAAGGGGCGCACTCCATGCGGTGCGCGCCCTGGCGAGCGCCCCCAGGGGCGCCGCGGCGCCGCCCGGCAGGAGTGGTGCGCCGGTGGGCGGCGCGATGGACCAGGCGCGGCTGGGCGCGGCGCTGAGCCGGATCGCCGGGATGCCGGTCGAACGGCTCCTCGCCCGCCCGGAACTGCCCGCCGCGCAGGCCCTCGCGGCCCGGGGGGTGCCGGCCCGCACGGTGGACGGGTTCCTGCGCCCGCTGCTCGCGGCGTTGCTGTGCGACCCGGAGCTGACGACGTCCAGCAGATGCGCCGACCTGGCGCTGCGGGCGTTCGCGGGCGGGCGGCTGTGTGTGCCGGAGGGGGGCGCGGACGTGCTGCCGGAGCTGCTGGCGCGGGCGCTGCCGCCGGGCACCGTGCACACCGGGGTGCGGGCCACGTCGGTCTCCACGACGTCGGTGACCACCGCGGAGCACGGGGAGATCCGCTGCCGCGCGGTGCTGCTCGCGACCGACGCGCGCTCGGCGGCGGAGCTGCTGCCGGGGCTCAGGGTGCCCGGGTTCCACCCGGTGACGGTGGTCCACCACACGACGGACGAACCGGCCGCGGCGTTCTCCACCGGCGCGTCGCTGCTGCTGGACGCGGACCGGGGCGGCCCGGTGGCCCACACGTCCGTGCTCAGCAACGTGGACCCGAGCCGGGCGCCCGCCGGGCGGGTGCTGATCTCCTCGACGGTCCTCGGCACCCCGCCCGAGGGCGTGGACACCGCGGTCCGTATCCACCTCTCCCGCCTCTACGGCACCTCCACGCGCCGCTGGGAGACGCTGGCCGTGCACCACACCCCGGAAGCGGTCCCGGTCATGCGCCCCCCGCACGACCTCCGCCGCCCGGTCCGCCTCCTCGCCGGCCTCTACGTCTGCGGCGACCACCGCGCCACCAGCACCGTCCAGGGCGCCCTCCACTCGGCCCGCCGCGCCACCCGCGCCATCCTGACGGACCTGGGCGCCACCGGGTCCCTGCACAACGCGGACCCGGCCCCGACACTGCCGAAGGCGGCCTGAGCCGGTCGTCCCCGGCGCCGGCGGGTCGGCACGCTCGCACCGGATCCCCGCCGCGACGCCCGGCCCGGCACCACCGGTCGCCGGCGCCGCGGCCGGCCACCACCGCGGCGGGAATCCCTCCGCCCCGTCCACCCCTGACGCCGCGACGGCGAGCACCCGCGACGACACGGTCCGGCGACGCCCGACGCCGCCCGGCCCGATCCGTGGCCGACGCCGGCCCCCGCACCGCCGAGCCCCGCCGTCGCGGCCGCGGCGGACGGCGATCGGCCGGCCCCGGGGCCGGGGGCGCTCCCCGCGAGCCGCCTCGAAGCCCCGCCGGCCCGGCCCGGTCCCCGGCCGTCCCCGGCCCGGCCGGGCCGGTGTCAGCCCAGGGCCGCCGCCCTCTCGTGGTACGTCCTGGCCGGGGCGGCGTCCTTGTAGGGCTCCAGGCGGCGTTCGAAGTCGCGGATGTACTCGACGGCTCGGGCGCTGCGCATGTCCGCGGCCTGGATCGCGGCTTCGGTGGCCAGCGCGCAGGCCTGGTCGAGTTCGCCGAGGCCGAGGCGGGCCGTGGCGAGGACGACCCGGCAGAACAGTCGGCTCCGGGCGTACGCCGGGGCGCGCAACTGGAGGGAACGTTCCGCGTGCTGGGCGGCCGCCCGGAACTGCTGGAGGTCCCGGTGGCAGTGCCCCAGCTCGTCCGCGAGCTGCGCCTCGTCGAAGAACCGGGCCCAGTACGGCACCTCGTCCCCCGGCCGGGCCGCCTCCAGCGCCCGCTCGGCCCGCACCAGCGCCGCCGTGCACGCCCGCACCTCCCCCAGCACCGCGTGCGCCCGCGCTTCCGCGGCGTTCAGCAGCGACTGCACGGCCGGCGGCCCGCCGGTGCCGATCCCCTGCTGGGCGACCCGCGCGAGTTGCACCGCCTCCCTGCCGTGCCCGAGATACACGGCCTGCCGGCTCATGGTGATCAGCACGAAGGAGCCGTACGGCCGGTCCCCCGCCGCCTGCGCGAGCCGCAGCGCCTGCACGAAGTACCGCTGGGCGAGCCCGTGCGCGGCGATGTCGTACGACGTCCACCCCGCGAGCCGGGTCAGATCCGCCGCGGCCGAGAACAGCCGGCGCCCCGTCTGCTCGTCGTAGCTCCCGCGCAGCATCGGCTCGCACTCGTGCTCCAGGTACCGCACCAGCGCCTGCCGCGCGTGCCCGCCGCCGAACCGGTCGTCGAGGGTGCGGAACAGCTCGCCCACCGAGCGCAGCGCGGCGATGTCGCCCCCGCTGACCCGGTGCCCGGGGACGCGCTCCAGCGCTCCGCGCACCCGTGTCCGCCCGGCCGGCGTCCGCAGCGCGCCGGGGCGGCCCTGCGCGGGCACCCGGGGCGCCGGTTCCCTCGCCACCCGGTCGTCGGGCTTGCCGATCAGCCAGTCCCGGCTGGGCACGACGAGCCCCGCCGGCGTGAACGCGATCTTGCGCAGCTCGGCATGGCTGCCGGAGTCCTTGCGCCACAGCCCGCTGACGATGTCCACGGCCTCCTCCGGCGTGGCCGCGAACTCCAGCCCGGCGTACACCGGCGCACACGCGTCCAGGCCGAGATCCTGGGCCGAGAGCCGGCGCCCGAGCCGGCGGGTGAACACCTCGGCGATCAGCGCGGGCGTCGTACCCCTCGGCTGCTGACCGCGCAGCCAGCGGGTGACGGAGGTCTTGTCGTATCTGAGGTCCAGCCCGTGTTCGAGGCCGAGCTGGTCGACGCGCCGGGCCAGACCCGCGTTGGAGAACCCCGCCTCTGCGATGAGCGCGGCGAGCTGGCGGTTGGGGGTGCGCTGCGCGGGTCGGTCCGTCATCTGTGGTGCGGTCTCCTGCCTCCGGGCCTCGTTACGTGCCGGAATTGCCTGTGAGCAGCCCTTTTGGCCTCATGAACGGCGTGAATGTAGCGGAGAGTGAGCACCCGCTCGGATACTTCAGCTTTCATTCATCCGATCGTGTGAGGATTGCCCGCAGGGCTGACGTGCGGCGGACGGACGTACAGTGGCGTGGGCGCGTTACGTGCCTGACATCGCGAGGGAGGCGCTTGCCGTGAGTGAGTTGCGGTTCGTCCGTATGGGTTTCGGCGCGGATGCCGTCGACTACCAGGAGGCGTGGGACGAGCAGCGCCGGGTGCACGCCGCCCGGTTCGCCGACGAGATCCCGGACACCGTGCTGCTCCTGGAGCACCCCCCGGTGTTCACCGCGGGCCGGCGCACGGAGGACAGCGAGCGGCCGCTGGACGGCACGCCGGTGATCGACGTGGACCGCGGCGGGAAGATCACCTGGCACGGTCCGGGCCAGCTGGTCGGCTACCCGATCCAGAAGCTCCCGCGCCCGGTGGACGTCGTGGCGCACGTACGACGCCTCGAAGAGGCCCTGATCCGCACGTGCGCGGAGTTCGGCCTGGAGACCACCCGGGTCGAGGGGCGCAGCGGGGTCTGGGTGCTCGGCGACCCCGTCGAGCAGCGGCCCTCCCTCGGGGGCCTCTCCCTCGACTTCGACCCCCGGCTGACCGACGAGGAGTTCGACCCCCGTCTCAACGGCCCCGAGTACGCCCCCTCCAACGCCGGCCAGCGCCGCGAGGACCGCAAGATCGCCCAGATCGGCATCCGCGTCGCCAAGGGCGTCACGATGCACGGCTTCTCGTTCAACGTCTGCCCCGACATGAAGTGGTTCGACCGCATCATCCCCTGCGGCATCCGCGACGCGGGCGTGGCCTCCCTGGCGAACGAGCTGGGCCGGGACGTCACCGTGGAGGAGGTCCTGCCGGTCGCCGAGAAGCACCTGCGCGAGGTCCTGGAGAACGCCGACCTGCGCCCGAGGCCGATCGAGAAGGCGACGGCCTGACCGTCCCCGGAGGAGGGAACGCGCCCTGCGGTCATGAGGTCGGTCTCGTCGCCAGGGCGCGCAGAACACGGGCGTACCCTGGGGGACGCCGAGGAATCAAAGCTTAGGGAGCCGGTCGTGTCCGCAGTCGCACCCGACGGACGCAAATTGCTGCGCCTGGAGGTCCGCAACAGCCAGACCCCCATCGAGCGCAAGCCCGAGTGGATCAAGACCCGGGCGAAAATGGGCCCCGAGTACACCAAGATGCAGAACCTCGTGAAGGGCGAGGGCCTGCACACGGTCTGCCAGGAAGCCGGCTGCCCGAACATCTACGAGTGCTGGGAGGACCGCGAGGCCACCTTCCTCATCGGCGGCGACCAGTGCACCCGCCGCTGCGACTTCTGCCAGATCGACACGGGCAAGCCCGAGGCCCTGGACCGCGACGAACCCCGCCGCGTCGGCGAGTCCGTGGTCACGATGGACCTCAACTACGCCACCATCACCGGCGTGGCCCGCGACGACCTGGCGGACGGCGGCGCCTGGCTGTACGCCGAGACCGTGCGCCAGATCCACCAGCAGACCGCGGAGCGCGCGGGCGGCCGCACCAAGGTCGAACTGCTCGCCCCCGACTTCAACGCGGTCCCCGAGCAGCTGGCCGAGGTCTTCGAGTCCCGCCCCGAGGTCTTCGCGCACAACGTCGAGACCGTGCCCCGCATCTTCAAGCGGATCCGCCCCGGCTTCCGCTACGAGCGCTCCCTGAAGGTCATCACCGAGGCGCGCGACTTCGGTCTGGTCACCAAGTCCAACCTGATCCTCGGCATGGGCGAGACCCGCGAGGAGGTCGGCGAGGCGCTGAGGCAGCTGCACGACGCCGGCTGCGAACTCGTCACCATCACCCAGTACCTGCGCCCCTCGGTCCGCCACCACCCCGTCGAGCGCTGGGTGAAGCCGCAGGAGTTCGTGGAGCTGAAGGAGGAGGCCGAGCAGATCGGCTTCTCCGGTGTGATGTCCGGCCCCCTGGTGCGCTCCTCGTACCGCGCCGGGCGCCTGTACGGGATGGCCGTCGAGAAGCGCGGCGGCTACGTCGCCGGCCAGGCGGTGTGAGCACGCGCCGGTACCGGCCGTGTGAATTCGCGCACAAGTAATTACCGGCCAGTAGTGACCGGTTCGGCGCGGCCCTGACCGTCCTCCCTGATGAGGACCACCGTCAGGGCCGCGTCGGCGTTCGCGGGCCCCGCATCAAGCCTTCATCGGTGTTTGACCGGTCGGACACGCCCTGGTAACACCGATCAGTGACCCTGGTATCACGCCTCGTACACCACCCGCTCGCAGGGGGTATCTCGACCATGCAGGCCCCGACGGTACGCGCCACCGCGATCCCCTCCCTCACCGACGCCCTCCGCGCCGTCGAGTCGCTGCTGATGAGCGGCGGCCAGCGCACCGCCCGCCGCAACGCCTGGACCTCCGTCCTGGAGGACCGCCGCCGGGCCAGGGACCGGGTCGAGGCGCAGCGCTTCCTGGAGCGGTCCGCGGACCGCCGGTGAGGCCCGTCCCGTACGACCCCTGCCCCGCGGGCACTGCCGTCGTCCGCGCTCCCGGGGCCACGTAGACTTCGTGGCATGGCGAGGAAGGAAACCGCGGCGGACGCCGCGAATGCCGGGCGACTGAAGCAGATCGCCCTCACGTACCGGATGACCCGCAAGGTCGACACCAAGATCGGCCTTGTGCTTGCGGCCGTCGGCCTCGGCACGCTCGCGGTGTTCCTCGTGATCGGCTTCTTGGTGGGCCACCCGGTGTACCTGGGCATCTTCGGCCTGCTGGTCGGCCTGCTGGCGACGGCGGTCGTGTTCGGCCGCCGGGCCGAGCGGGCCGCATTCGGCCAGATGGAGGGCCAGCCGGGCGCCGCGGCGGCGGTGCTGGACAACGTCGGCCGGGGCTGGACCACCACCCCCGCGGTGGCGATGAACCGCAGCCAGGACGTGGTGCACCGCGCGGTCGGCAAGGCCGGCATCGTGCTGGTCGCCGAGGGCAACCCGAACCGGGTCAAGAGCCTGCTGGCCGCCGAGAAGAAGAAGATGAACCGCATCGTCGCCGACGTGCCGGTGCACGACATCATCGTGGGCGGCGGCGAGGGCCAGGTCGAGCTGAAGAAGCTGCGCACCACGATGCTGAAGTTCCCGCGCGTGCTCACCGGCCCCCAGGTGACCGCCACCAACGACCGGCTGCGCGCGCTCGGCGACCTGATGAGCAACATGCCGGTGCCGAAGGGCCCGATGCCCAAGGGGATGCGCCTGCCGAAGGGCCAGCGCGGCCGCTAGGCCGCCTGCGCGATACGACGATGGGGGCGCCCGGTACTGCCGGGCGCCCCCATCGTCGTATCGCGTGGCCCGAAGAGGTCAGACGCGGACCTCGACGGTCTTCGCCAGCCGGTCGTGCAGGCCGCGGCCGTCGCGGTCCCAGACCAGTGCGGGGATGGCGAGGCACAGCAGGAAGGTGCGCAGCAGCGCGCGCAGCGGGTTGACGGTGCCGGTCTCCAGGGCCACGACCCGGATGCGGAACAGCCGCTTGCCCGGCGTGAAGCCGATGGTGCCGACCGTCAGGGCGCTCATGACGAAGAAGACGGCGAGCGCCCAGTTGCCGGTGCCCTGGTCATAGCCATGCGTGATCAAGCTGTATGCGATCAGCAGGCACAGCGCCCAGTCGACCGCGATGGCCCCGAGCCGCCTGCCCGGCCGGGCCAGGGAGTTGGGGCCCTCCTCGGGAAGACCCAGCTGTTCCCCCCGGTAACCGAAGTCCGCGCCGGCGTCTTCCATGGCCGCGCGGGGGCCGGAGAGCCACGATCCGATTGCCTGCCTGTTGTCCACCCGACCACGGTACTGCGTCCCCATATGACCGGGGGACGCCGGGGTGTCCCGGGGCTACCGTGGAGGAGTGGCCGGTTAACTTCTGCGAAACAATCGGGTCACGCCGGAGAAATCACCCGTCCCTAGGGTCAGGACGAGCGTGTGCCACCGCACTGGCCGCACGAACGATCTACCGCCCCGGCGAGGACGGTCGGGAGTAGGAGGAGCTGGATGTTCCAGAACGCCGACGAGGCCAAGAAGTTCATCGCGGACGAGGACGTCAAGTTCATCGACGTCCGGTTCTGCGACCTGCCGGGCATCATGCAGCACTTCACCGTGCCCGCCGAGGCGTTCGACCCGGACGAGGAGCTGGCCTTCGACGGGTCGTCGATCCGCGGTTTCCAGGCCATCCACGAGTCCGACATGGCGCTGCGGGCCGACCTGTCCACGGCCCGTGTCGACCCGTTCCGCCGGGACAAGACGCTCAACATCAACTTCTTCATCCACGACCCGATCACGGGCGAGCAGTACTCCCGTGACCCGCGCAACGTGGCCCGCAAGGCGGAGGCCTACCTCGCCTCGACCGGCATCGCGGACACCGCGTTCTTCGGTCCCGAGGCGGAGTTCTACGTCTTCGACTCGGTGCGCTTCCAGACCAGCGCGAACGAGTCCTTCTACCACATCGACTCCGAGGCGGGCGCCTGGAACACCGGCGCGCTGGAGAACAACCGCGGCTACAAGGTCCGCTACAAGGGCGGCTACTTCCCGGTCGCGCCGGTGGACCACTTCGCCGACCTGCGCGCCGAGATCTCCCTGGAGCTGGAGAAGTCCGGCCTGAAGGTGGAGCGCCAGCACCACGAGGTGGGCACGGCCGGCCAGGCGGAGATCAACTACAAGTTCAACACGCTGCTCGCCGCCGCCGACGACCTCCAGCTCTTCAAGTACATCGTGAAGAACGTGGCCTGGCGCAACGGCAAGACCGCGACCTTCATGCCGAAGCCGATCTTCGGCGACAACGGCTCGGGCATGCACGTCCACCAGTCGCTGTGGAACAACGGCGACCCGCTGTTCTACGACGAGGCCGGGTACGCGGGGCTGTCGGACACCGCCCGCTACTACATCGGCGGCATCCTCAAGCACGCCCCGTCGCTGCTGGCCTTCACCAACCCGACGGTGAACTCCTACCACCGCCTGGTGCCGGGCTTCGAGGCGCCGATCAACCTGGTGTACTCGCAGCGCAACCGCTCCGCGGCGATGCGCATCCCGATCACCGGCTCCAACCCGAAGGCCAAGCGCGTCGAGTTCCGCGCGCCCGACTCCTCCGGCAACCCGTACCTGGCCTTCTCCGCGCTGCTGCTCGCGGGCCTGGACGGCATCAAGAACAAGATCGAGCCGGCCGAGCCGATCGACAAGGACCTGTACGAGCTGGCTCCCGAGGAGCACGCGAACGTCGCCCAGGTCCCGACCTCCCTCGGCGCCGTCCTCGACCGCCTGGAGACCGACCACGAGTTCCTGCTCCAGGGCGACGTCTTCACGTCCGACCTGATCGAGACCTGGATCGACCTCAAGCGCACCCAGGAGATCGCCCCGCTCCAGCTGCGCCCGCACCCGCACGAGTTCGAGCTGTACTTCGACGTGTGACAGACCCGTCGGACCCGCGTGACCCCCACGCGCACCGGGGCCGCCTCCCTCTCGGGAGGCGGCCCCGGCCGTGTTCCACCAGCTGAGCCGGGTGCGTCAGGGCACCACGATCACCACCACGGGCGTGTTGTAGCCGAAGCGGTTGAAGCCGTTGTTGAAGAAGAAGCCGCCTCGGTTGAAGTCGTTGAAGCCGAAGCAGTTGTGGCCCCAGCAGCCACGGTTGGTGGTGACGTGGCTCGGGGTGGCCGCGGAAGCGGCGCCGGCGGTGGCGACGGTGGCTCCGCCCGCCAGCAGAACGCCGACGGCGGACACCGCCGCGAGACGCCTCGCACGCTGTGCATTCATCGAACTGCCCTCCTTCCATTCCCCCGGTGCCGTCGGGGGCACCAGAAGATGGCCGCGCCCGCGCGGTCGGCGGGACACGGTCGTGGGTGATGCCGCCTGGATTCAGGAAGCAGGGCTGACGTTCCCCTGGTCGGCGGGGATGGCGCACGTCCGGCGCACCCTGCGGCGCGGCTCTGCTGAAAATGCTAGCGGCCCGATCACCACCCGGCATCCGGACGCGAACCCGCCCCGTACGACCTGGTCAGAGCGTCCCTGTGCAACCTTTCGCCCCGCTCGGGCTTCCTATTTCCCGGGAGCTCGCGGGATCATGCTCCCCGCATCCGTCCGGACGAGAGAGGTTGAACGGGGAATGTCTGAACAGGACGACTGGGAGCTGGAGTTCGATCATGGCTGGGCGAACTCCGCCCAGCACAAGGAGCCGTCCGCCCGCGCCCGGATGCTCGCCGCCCGCTGGAGGGAGAACCCCCCGGACCCGGCACCCTTCCGCGCCGACCCGGAGCCCGCGGGGCCGCGCCGCTCGTCCTGGGTGTCGACGGCGGTGGTCCTCGGCTGCGTGGCCGCGGTGATCGTGCTCCTGGGGTACGCTCGAATAAGGAACGGTTACTGACCGATCACTGTGCGTAATGGGGCTGGCGAGGGGACCGTCGGCCGGGACTGTCGGCCCCCTCGCCACCCCGTCCCGCAGGTGCACACTGGACAGCGGGACGAGGGTGCCCGACTGCGGGGTGATGCAAGATGCGGAGCCGCTTTAGGAGCGACCGGCGACTGACCGTGCGGATGACGGTCACGATGTTCCTGCTCGGACTGCTGTACGTGGCCTTCATCGCCGCGCTGCTGGTGCTGCTGAAGTCCTGGCTGCTGGTCGTGGTCCTGATGGGCGCGATGTTCGTGGCCCAGTTCTGGTTCTCCGACCGGATCGCGATGTTCGCCATGCACGGGCGGGTCGTGGAGCGGGAGGAGTATCCGGAGCTGCACGCGGTGGTGGACCGGCTGTGCGCGATCGCGGACATGCCGAAGCCGACGGTCGCCGTGTCCGATATGGACATGCCGAACGCCTTCGCGACGGGGCGCAACGCCGATCACGCCGTGGTCTGCGTGACCACCGGGCTGCTGCGCCGCCTGGAGCCCGGCGAGCTGGAGGGGGTGCTCGCGCACGAGCTGTCCCACGTGGCGCACAAGGACGTCGCCGTGATCACCATCGCCTCCTTCCTCGGCGTGATCGCGGGCCTGATCGTGCGCTTCGCCTTCTACTCGCAGATCTTCGGCGGGGGCCGCAGGGACCAGAACACCGCCGTGGTCTTCGCCGGCGTGATGGGCGTCTCGGCGGCCGTGTACGCGATCAGCTTCCTGCTGATCCGGGCGCTGTCGCGGTACCGGGAGCTGGCGGCCGACCGCGCCGCCGCGCAGCTGACCGGCCGCCCCTCGGCGCTGGCCTCCGCGCTCACCAAGGTCACCGGGGACATCGCCCGCATCCCGACCAAGGACCTGCGCACGGCCCAGGCCTTCAACGCCTTCTACTTCACCCCGGCGACCGGCAAGGAGCCCGGCATCGAGCGGTTCTTCTCCACCCACCCGACCCTCCAGCAGCGGCTGGACCAGCTGGGCCGGATCTCGGCGGAGCTGGGCGAGACGACCGTGCCGGGGGAGGCCGACCGCGCGTGAGCGGACCGCAGAACACCACACCGCGACGGAAGGCGGACTGAGCGTTGGGCCTGCTGGACATCCTCTTGGGGCGCACCAAGCCCGTCGCCCCCGATCTCGACCAGCTCTTCGCGCTGCCCTCGGCCGCCATCACGCTCCAGGTGGCGATGGGCTTCACCCCGACCGGGGAGGGCGCGGTGTGCTTCGCCACCGTGGAGGGCGCGGCCTTCGAGCAGGCCCACCGGGAGGTGCAGGAGCTGCTGGACGCGGACGCCGAGCGCTCCGGCCCGCCGGTGGAGCTGCGCCGGGACGACTACGGCTACTCGTGGCTGGTCTCCCGCCGCTCCCCCGACCAGCTGCCGCAGCTCGTCAACGACCTGCACGCGGTGAACAGCACCCTGGAGACCAACGGCTTCGGTCCCCAGCTGCTGTGTTCACTGGCGGGCTTCACCAGCGACTCGGGGCGGCGGCTCGCCCTGGTCTACCTCTACAAGCGGGGCACCTTCTACCCCTTCGCCCCGCTGCCGGGCGGTGGTGAGCGCCGGGACAACGCGCTGGAGCTCCAGGTGAAGTCGGTACTCGCCGGTGACCTGCGGATCGAGCAGGACCTGTCCCGCTGGTTCCCGGTGTGGGGCGCCCCCGGCCTGTGAGGCTGTCGGGCGGGGCCCGTGCCGTGAGTGAATGGCGCCCATGGCTGAACTCACGGGCTTCACAGGGGACCACGACGGCGAACGGCTCAGCGGGGTGCGCGGCGGCCCCGCCGGCCGGGCGACGGCGGTGCTGCTGCACGGCGCGGGCAACGGCAGCAAGGAGCGGCTCCTGCCGCTGGCGGCCGAGTTCGCCGCCGCGGGCTGCCACGCGCTGGCGTTCGACTTCTCGGGCCACGGCGAGAGCAGCGGCGCGCTCGCCGAATCGAGCCTGCGGCGCAGGTACGAGCAGGCGGTGGCGGTGATCGACGCGCACGCGCCGGTGGCCGATCCGCTGGTCCTGGTGGGCTTCAGCATGAGCGGGCAGACGGTCGCCGATCTGGTGCGGCACTACGGCCGCCGGGTGGCGGCGCTCGGGCTGTGCGCGCCCGCCGTGTACGCGTCGGACGCCTGGGACCTGCCGTTCGGCGACGGTCGGGGCCGGTTCACCGGGATCCTGCGCACCCCGGACAGCTGGCGGGACTCCCCGGCGCTGGCGGTATACGGCTCGTACGAGGGCCGCGCGGTGCTGACCGTGCCGGGCACCGACACGGTCATCCCGGCCGCCGTGACCCGGGCGCTGCACGACGCGCTGTCCACGCGCGCCGACTTTCTTCGACTCGAACTCCCCGACGCGGACCACATGTTGGGGTTGTGGTTCCGGGATCACGCCGAGGACGTGCGGCGGTTGGTGAGCGCGCTGCTGGCGGCGCCGGGCACCCCGGTGCGCGAGGGGCCCGGCGCGGCGGTGGGTCAGCGGTTGTAGCGCATGAACGCCCGCACCATGTGGCAGGTGGTGGCGGACGGCGGGCGCATGCCGATCTTCTCGGCGGTGCCCCGGATGGTGTCGTCGCGCGCCTGGTCCGGCAGGTAGACGCCGGAGTCGAGCAGGGCGATGGCGAGGCGCATGGCCTTCAGGCGCCGGTTGTGCGTGACGTACCACTCCCGGGGCCGGCCGGCCGGCAGGGGCCGCTTCGTGGTGGGCTCGTACGGCGAGTCGAAGAGCACGGGGTGCTTGGCGGTGGACTGGGTCGGCGACGGCTTCGGCTTCAGAGCGGCAGCGGGCACGGGCATCCTCCTGACGCGATCAGGGCACCGGCCGGCGAGCCCGGCGGCACCCTCGAACACTGCTTCTATTCTACGGCCGGCCACTGACAAACACCCCTGGCCACAAGGGCTTTCGGGGCTCGCGGGACAGGGGTGGTGAACGGGTTCTCGCGTACCGTGGACGCATGGAGATCTGGATCAATCCCGCCTGTTCGAAGTGCCGCAGCGCGATCAGCCTGCTCGACGCCGAGGGGGTCGGGTACACCGTGCGGCGCTATCTGGAGGACGTGCCGAGCGAGGACGAGATCAGGGCGGTGCTCGGGCGCCTCGGCCTGGAGCCGTGGGACATCACGCGGACCTCGGAGGCGGTCGCCGGGGAGCTGGGGCTCAAGGACTGGGCGCGGGACGAGGGTTCGAGGGAGCGGTGGATCACGGCGCTGGCCGAGCACCCGAAGCTGATCCAGCGGCCCATCATCACGGCGGACGACGGCACGACGCTGGTGGCACGCACGGAGGAGGCGGTGCGGGAGGCGATCGCCCACAGCCCCTCCTGACGGCACCGCCCGGCCGCACGCGACGGCGGCGCCCGGCCGCGTGAGGGGGACGGGGCTGCCGCCCGGTCCCCCACCGGCCGGCTCCCCCGGCGCCCCGGCGGGAGGGCGCGGTGGAAGACCCCCGGCAGGATCCCGGTCGTCACCCACGGCAGCGACGCCGCGCCCCCCGTCGGCCACCCCGCCGGGACCACCCACCCGACCGCCCCCGACCCGCCCGGCGCAGCCCTCCCCACCAGGCTCAGTCCGACAGGAAACCCGCAAGCCGCTCGGCCAGTTCCCCCGACGCCCCTTGCGGAAGGGCGTGGTGGGAGACCCCCGGCAGGACCCCGGTCGTCACACACGGCAGCAGCGCCGCGGCGCCGGTCGCCACCCGGGACGGGTCGTGCGCCTTGCTGTTCCCGGCCGCGAGGAGGAGCACCGGTGTGCGGAGCGCGCGCAGGGCGGCCGTGGCCGGGCGGGGACCGGTCACCGGTTTCGTGGCCGGGAACCCGGCGCCGGCCTCCTGAAGCCGTAGCCATGCGGGGTCCTGGGCCGCCGCTCCCCCGGTCTCCCACTCCAGGAAGGCGCGGACCCGGCCCGGTGTGGGCCGCAGCAGCATCGGCAGGGCGTGCAGCAGATAGTCCGTCCGGTATCCGGCGAAGCACTTGGTCGGGTCCAGCAGGAACAGGCGGCGGACCCGGTCGGGGGCACGCAGGGCGTACGACAGCGCTATCCAGCCGCCGTACGAGTGCCCGCCCACGTCGGCGCGGTCGGCGCCGAGGCCGTCCAGGAGCGCGTCCAGCCAGCCGGTCAGGTCGGCGAGCGTGCGGGGACGGCGGCCGGGGGCCGGAGTGCTCAGGCCGGGGGCGCCGATGAGGTCGACGGCGTGGACCCGGTGGGTGCGGGCGAGGTCCGCGATCTGGGCGTACCAGGAGACGGAGGTGGACGCCCCGCCGCTCGGCAGCAGGAGCAGCGGGGGCGCGTCGCGTGGGCCGCATGCGTTGACGCGGGTCTCGCCGTAGGGTGTGCGGACGGTCAGCGCCTCGCGTTCGGCGGGCCATTTCGCGAGGAGTGCGTCGTACGCACCGCGAAAGACGTCGCTGTCGTAACCAGTCACCGGACGGCCCCCTGCTGTCTCGTCGACGGTAGTCGCCCGGTCACCCTACCGGCCGGGCCACCCCTGCGTGATCCTGGGCACAGAACCCCCAGGTAACACGGGGTTCACACAAGAGCAATGGTCGAGAAACGGCCTGTTGGCAGGCTTCCGGGCAGATCGAGGCGGCGCGCGGCGCCGCGCCCAGCACCCGCAAGTGCGCCCGAACCACCGAAGGAAGTGGCCCCGTGACCTTCAAGGCTGAGTACATCTGGATCGACGGCACCACGCCGACGGCCAAGCTCCGTTCCAAGACGAAGATCATCACGGGTGCTCCGGCCGGTCTCGACGCGCTGCCGCTGTGGGGCTTCGACGGATCGTCCACCAACCAGGCCAAGGGCCACGCCTCGGACCGCGTGCTCAAGCCGGTCTTCACCTGCCCGGACCCGATCCGCGGCGGCGACGACGTGCTGGTGCTGTGCGAGGTCCTGAACACGGACATGACGCCGCACGCCTCCAACACCCGCGCCGAACTGGCCGAGGTCGCCGAGCGGTTCGCCGCGCAGGAGCCGATCTTCGGTATCGAGCAGGAGTACACCTTCTTCGACGGCGCCCGTCCGCTGGGCTTCCCCGAGGGCGGCTTCCCTGCCCCGCAGGGCGGCTACTACTGCGGTGTCGGCGCCGACGAGATCTTCGGCCGTGACGTCGTCGAGGCGCACCTCGAGAACTGCCTGAAGGCCGGTCTCGGCATCTCCGGCATCAACGCCGAGGTCATGCCGGGCCAGTGGGAGTTCCAGGTCGGCCCGCTCGCCCCGCTGGAGGTCTCCGACCAGCTGTGGGTGGCCCGCTGGCTGCTGTACCGCACCGCCGAGGACTTCGACATCTCCGCGACCCTCGACCCCAAGCCGGTCAAGGGCGACTGGAACGGCGCGGGCGCGCACACCAACTTCTCCACCAAGGCGATGCGCGAGGGCTACGACGCGATCATCACCGCCTGCGAGTCGCTGGGCGAGGGCTCCAAGCCGCTGGACCACGTCAAGAACTACGGCGCCGGCATCGACGACCGCCTGACCGGTCTGCACGAGACCGCCCCGTGGGACCAGTACACCTACGGCGTCTCCGACCGCGGCGCCTCGGTCCGCATCCCGTGGCAGGTCGAGGTGGACGGCAAGGGCTACATCGAGGACCGCCGCCCGAACGCCAACGTCGACCCGTACGTGGTGACCCGCCTGCTGGTGGACACCTGCTGCTCGGCGCTGGAGAAGGCCGGCCAGGTCTGATCCACCCGGAACCCCGCCGAGGGCGCTCGCGATTCGCGGGCGCCCTCGCTCGCTTCGCCCCGCCGAGTCCCGACTCGGCGGGGCGAAGCCGTGTGCGGGAACCGTCCGGGTGCGATCCCGGCGCGTCCCGGCGAGGAGGGCTTCATAGGGAGGACTTCATAGGGCGGGCTTCGTAGGGCGGGCTTCGTAGGGCGGCGTCCATCGCCGGCCCGCCCCTCCGGCCCGCTCCCCGCCTGGGGCTCGGCACCCCCCACCACACGACGACGTCGGCTCCCCGAGACCCGGTCGTGGTCTCGGGGAGCCGACGTCGCACACAGGTCCGGCCCGGCCGCGGCGTCCGCCGCGGCCGGGCCGGGGCCCCTTCGCGTCCCCCGTGCGGAGATCCCGCACGCGGATTCCCTCTCGCGTGCGGGATCGGCCTGGCTCGTTCGGTCAGCTGGTCGTCAGGGCGGTGTCGTCCACGACGAAGCTGGTCTGGAGCGAGGAGTCCTCGACACCGTTGAACTTCAGGGTGACCGTCTGGCCCGCCAGCGAGGACAGGTCGAAGGTCTTCAGGACGTAGCCCGTGCCCGCGTTCAGGTTCGAGTACGAGCCCAGGGTGGTCGAACCGGCGGTGACCGTCAGCTTGTCGTACGCCGAGGTGGTGGTGGTCTCGGCCGTGTCGACGTGCAGGTAGAAGCTCAGGGTCGCCTTGCAGCCCGCGGGGATCGTCACCGACTGCGACACCGTGTCGGTGTGCGAGGTGCCGTAGCCGTCCATCCAGGCGTAGTACGAGCCACCGTGGGCCGTCTCACCGGTGCCGTTGGTGATGACGCCGCTGGACGCGGTCCAGCCGGTGTTGCCCGACTCGAAGCCCGGGTTGGCCAGCAGCTGCGACGAGGAGCAGCCGCCACCGCTGGTGCTCACGGTCCAGGTGAAGGACGTGGAGCCGGTGGCGCCGGTGGAGTCCTTCGCCGTGACGGTCGTGGAGTAGGTGCCCGCGGTGGACGCGGTGCCGGAGATCACGCCGGTGGAGCTGTTGATCGACAGGCCGGTCGGCAGGCCGGAGGCGCTGTAGGTCAGGGCCGCGCCCGCGCTGTCCGAAGCCTTGATCGACAGGCTGACCGAGCTGCCCGTGGTCGTGGACTGGTTACCGGGGTTGGTCACCGTCACGGTGTTGCCCTGCGAGCCGCCGCCGACGATCGGGTGCGAGATGGCGCAGGAGTTGGTGTCGTTGGACCAGCTGGCCTGCTCGGCGAAGGTGCCGGTGCCCATCTTGACGTTGGCCGCGCCGCCCGTGCTGCCCGGGGCGATCCAGGCGCACTCGTCCGAGTTCTCCTGGCCGTTGTACGAGCTGCCGGTGTGGTTGGTCCAGCCACCGGCCGGGTTCTGGTCCGACATCATCTCGTGCCACTCGTGGCCGAGCGTCATGGTCCAGCCGTCGAGCGTGCCGGGGGAGTTGACGAAGCCGACGCCGCAGCCCGAGCCCGAGTCCATGTTGTACGGCTGGTTGCTGAACGCGATGTCACCGTAGGAGGAGGACACCGGGCCGCCGGTGAGGGTGCTGTCGCCGTTGTAGTCGTGCCAGGCGCAGTACTGACCCTGGTAGCTGTCCGGGTTGGTGCCGTGCGGCGACAGGATGACGTAGTAGGCGTCGCGGTTGGACGCGGCGGTGGTGTTGCCGAAGTGGGCCGCCGCGTTGACCGCTTCCTGGCCGAGCTGGTGGCCGGTGGCGGCACTCGGCGAGGCCGCCGAGTTGTCGTACCACACGCCGGAGAGCACGCCGCCGCTCTGGTACGGGATGAAGTTCGCGTTGGACGGGCAGCTGGTGGCGCCCGACGCCACGTTCGGTCCGTCACACCACTGGGTGAGGTCGGCGGACCACAGCTCGCTTCCGGTACCGATGTCCTTGAACATCTCCTGGGCGACCGGGGCCGCGCCGTCCGGGTCGCCGGAGAAGGTGGCGTCGCCGCTGCTGTTGGTGCTCTGAGTGCCCCACTGCGAGCCGTAGAAGACCAGGTAGACCTTGGAGTGGCCGCTCTGGACGCCGATGCCGTCGACGCCGCCGCCGTAGGACAGCGTCTCCGTACCGGTCGCCGCGGTCGTGGCCGGGTGGTTGGCCGCCCACGACTTCATCTTGGCGTGCTGCTGGAGGGTCGGGACGGCACCGTGCCGGTACGGGTGCTGGTAAGCCGGGCTGTAGGGGTTCTTGACCGCGGCGGCGGGGCTCGGCGACGCGGGGGCGCTGCCGGCGAACGCCGGGGCTCCAGCGGCCAGCATGACGCCTGTGACCAGGGACAGCGACGCGATCCCGGTCATGGCAGCGCGGACTGCTCTGCCTATGTGGGGACTACCCATGGGTGGGCTTCCTCTCTCGTGCGGACCGCCGGGGCGCCGGGTGGGCGTGGCCGGTCCGCTGCCGTGGGTTCGGGCGGCGAGGCGCATCCGGGCATGCCGGAGTGCGCTGAACACAGCGGTGGGAATGGGTCGAACCAGGGGCGCGCCGACGCCGGACCAGACGAAGACGCTGGTTCCGCGCTGGTGCGCATCGTTCCAACTACACCTGCGAACACGCTTGCTGACAGTCGGCCAAACACTGCGCTCACTGCCCAGGGAAGAAAAGCAGGGCGCCGGGGCGCGGACAACTTTCCCGATCAACTTTTGACAGGGTCATGAAGATTCGCTGGTCTCGGCTTGCCTAAGGCGCGCCGATGTGCCGCCTATGCGCCACCTGTGCCGATGTGCGTTCCGGCGTGCCGGCGCCGTGCGCCGCGGTTCCGGCGATCACGTCACAGACCCGGACGTACGGGACACGGACGGAGCCGATCCGGCCGGCGTCACGTCAGATGCACGTCCACCGGGCCGCGTTCGGTTCCCGGGCGCTCGAAGAGGAAGAGTCACCCATGACGAAGATCAAGCCGTCGGCGGCGAGCACCGCACTGTGCTGCTGCGCCGTCCTCGGGACGGCCGTACTGGCAGGGTGCGGTCCGCACGGCGCGGCACGCGCCGCCGCACCATCGGCGACCGCCGGGGGCCGGCGAACCGTCACCCTGGACGAGCGCGCCGACCACACCACGGTCACGGTCGGCGTCGGTACGACCGTCCGCGTCGAGTTGCACAGCACCTACTGGTCCTCCTTCGACAGCTCGGCCCCGCGGCTCCTGGCCCCCGCCGGCCCGCCCTCGTCCGCACCGTCCACCGGACCGTCCTGCCACCCGGGCGGCGGCTGCGGGACCGACACCGCCGACTTCGTCGCCCGCGCCGCCGGCACAGCCGACCTGACCTCCTCCCGCACCATCTGCGGCGAGGCCGAACCCTGCGCACCCGACCGGCGGACCTTCACCGTGACCGTCGAGATCTCCGGCTGACGCCTGGGCGAACGCCCCTGCCAGGGTGCCGGTGCGCGTACCGAAGTCCCGGGCCGCCTTCGGGCTGTCCGAATATCGAGACGGGTGACTGGACTCGTCCGCACCGGAATCCCCTGTTCAGGGCCGTGAAACCGGCCGTGCGGCCCCTGCCATGCCGAGTTCACGCCAAGGACACGTCCAGCAGGTGAGAGGAGGCTCGTGCCGGGCGCGCGCCTCTGCTTCAATGGGCGCATGGCCAGCTTCCAGAAGATCACCGCGACGGGTCGCCACGACCTGGAGCCCTTCTGGCCCTCCCGCCAGCACCACGACTTCGACCGGGTGTGTTGTCGCGCCACCGACGCGCGGGCCCTGTGAAGCCGTAACCCCCCGGCCTTCGGCCAGCGCGGAACGACGTACGTCCCGGCGCGCCCCGACCACGAATCGCGGCCGTCGCCCCTCCCGACGAACCTCTCGCGCGAAAGAGCTGACCCCTCATGGCGACCACTCGCTCCCTCCCCTCCGCCTCCCCCCTGACCGCCCCCGCACGGCACCGGCTGCGCGCCGTCGACCGGGACGAGGTGGTCGACGTCGCGGAGTTCCTGCCGCCGGGCGCCACCTGGCTGCCCGCCCCGCAGCACACCCTGCCCGTCCTGCCCGGCCAACCGCCGATGGTCGGCTACCTGGTACTGGTCCCGGCGGACCGGCAACCGCCGTTCCTGACGGCCCCCGTCCCGGAGCAGACCGGACGCGCGGACCGGGCGGCCGCGTCGGGCCAGGCCCCCGAACCGCTGGTGCGGATCGACCCCGTGCGGCGCACCGCCTTCGTCGACGGCCGTGAACTGGACCTGACCTACCTGGAGTTCGAGCTGCTCGCCCACCTGGTGGCCCATCCGCACCGGGTGCACACCCGCGACCAGCTGGTCACCACGGTGTGGGGATACGGCCATGTCGGCGACGGCCGCACCGTGGACGTCCACATCGCCCGGCTGCGCCGCAAGCTGGGCGCCGAGCACCGCCGGACCATCCAGACCGTGCGCCGGGTCGGCTACAAGTACATTCCACCGACCGGGCGGTGACCCAGCGGCTGCGCCGGGCCGGACGTCGGCGGCACCGCTTCTGCCCCGCCGCTCCCGCCCGCGACGCCGACCCCGGCTTCCGCCCGACGCCGGCCCCCGCTTCCGCCCTCGGCAAAGTCCCGTGCCGGCCGCGCCCCGACCGGGCAGGCTCCCCGGCATGAGACTTCTGGTGCTGGGCGGAACGGAGTTCGTGGGGCGGGTCGTGGCCGAGGCGGCCCTCGGGCGCGGCTGGGAGGTGACCGTCTTCAACCGGGGACGGCACGAACCCCCGGCCGGCGCACGGCTGTTGCGGGGCGACCGCACCGCGCAGGGCGGCCTCGCCGCGCTGGCCGGGGGCGACTGGGACGCCGTGGTGGACACCTGGTCCGCGGCCCCGCGGGCGGTGCGGGAGACGGCGCGGCTGCTGCGCGGCCGCACCGGGAGGTACGCGTACGTCTCCAGCCGCTCGGTGTACGCCTGGCCCTGTCCGCCCGGAGCCGGCGAGGACGCCCCGCTGGTCGAGGGCGCGGCGGCCGACGCGGGGTCGACCGAGTACGCCCTGGACAAGCGGGGCGGCGAGCTGGCCGCGCTGGAGTCCTTCGGCGCCGAGGGCTCGCTGCTGGTGCGGGCGGGGCTGATCCTCGGGCCGTACGAGAACATCGGCCGCCTGCCCTGGTGGCTGAACCGGATCGCCCGCGGCGGCCCGGTCCTCGCGCCGGGCCCGCGCGACCTGCCGCTCCAGTACATCGACGCCCGCGACCTCGCGAACTGGCTCCTCGGCGCCCTGGAAGGGGCGGTGAACGGCCCGTACGACCTGGTGAGCCCGCCCGGTCACACCACGATGGGCGCGCTTCTCCAGGCGTGCGTCGCGGCCACCGGCTCGGACGCCGAACTGTGCTGGGCCGAGCCGGAGTCGGTCCTGGCCGCCGGGATCGAGCCGTGGACCGGGCTGCCGGTGTGGGTGCCGCCGGGCGGCGAGATGTTCGACTCCGTCCACCGGGCCGACGTGTCGCGGGCGCTGGCGACCGGGCTGGTGTGCCGTCCGGTGACGGAGACCGTCGAGGACACCTGGCGGTGGCTGGCCGGGATCGGCGGCGTCCCGCCCCGCCGGACCGACCGCCCCGCCGTGGGGCTCGGACAGGAGGCGGAGGCGAAGGTGCTGGCCGCGCTGCGCGGGGGTGTACCTGGCACCACCCCCCGAGAGGGGGCCTCGGGCCAGTGACCCCCCGGCGGGGGTCGGCGAGACTTGCCCCATGAACAGCGAAAAGAAGAGCATCCGCGAGGTCGTGCTCGCCGCCGTACGGGGGCTGGTGCTGGCCCTGGTCTCGCTGCCCTTCGGCATAGCCTTCCTGGTGCTGGTACCGCTGTCCCTCGCCTTCATCCCGCTCGGCGTCGGGATCGTCACGACTCCGGTCGTGCTGACGGGCGTCCGGGCGCTGGCGGACGTGCGCCGGAGGCTGGCGGCCGAGTGGTGCGGGGTGCGGATCCCGGCGGCGTACCGGCCGATCCCGCGCGGCACCAACCCGTGGACCCGCACCTTCACGATGCTGGGCGACCCGCAGACCTGGCGGGACGTGCGCTGGCTGCCGGTGGACACCACGGCCGGTTTCGTCACCGCCCTGCTCCCGGCCATGCTGCTGTTCTTCTCCGTCGAGGGGCTGATGCTGCCCTTCGGGCTGTGGCGGTCCTACACGCACGGAGGAACCTACTGGTACGCGTTCGTACCGGTCTCCGGCGAAGCGAGCGCCATCGGCGCGGGCGTCCTCGCCCTCGTCCTCCTCGGGGTCTCCCGGCGCATCGCCCCGCGCCTGCTGACCGTCCACTTCCGGCTCACCCGGGCCGTGCTGGGCAACGGCGACAGCGAACTCGCCGAGCGGGTGCGGGTGCTGACCGAGACCCGGCGCGACGCCGTGGACACCTCCGCCGCCGAACTGCGCCGCATCGAACGGGACCTGCACGACGGCGCCCAGGCCCGGCTCGTCGCCATGGGCATGGACCTCGGCACCATCGAGATGCTGCTCGACAAGGACCCGGCGCGGGCCCGGCAGCTGCTCGCGCAGGCCCGCCGCAACTCCGTGGACGCCCTGGAGGAACTGCGCGACCTGGTCCGCGGCATCCATCCGCCGGTCCTCGCCGAACGCGGACTCGGCGACGCCGTACGGGCGCTGGCGCTGCGGCTGCCGCTGCCCGCCGAGGTCACGGTGGAGCTGCCGGGCCGCGCCGACGCGCCGGTGGAGTCGGCCGCCTACTTCGCGGTCAGCGAGGTGCTCACCAACGCGGCCAAGCACTCCGGCGCCGACCGGATCTGGATCGACCTGCACCACACCGACGGCCGGCTGCGGATCACGGTCACCGACAACGGCAGGGGCGGCGCGGCGGTCGGTGCCGGCTCCGGGCTCGCCGGGGTCGAGAAGCGCCTCGGTACATTCGACGGCGTCCTGGCCGTCAGCAGCCCCGCGGGCGGCCCCACCATGGTGACCATGGAGCTCCCGTGCGTGTTGTCCTAGCCGAAGACCTCTTCCTGCTGCGCGACGGACTGGTCCGGCTGCTCGAGGCGTACGGCTTCGAGATCGCGGCGGCCGTCGAGTCCGGCCCCGAACTGGCGCGCGCGCTGGCCGAGTCGGAGCCCGACGTGGCGGTGGTCGACGTACGGCTGCCGCCCACGCACACCGACGAGGGCCTGCAGTGCGCCCTGGCCGCCCGGCGGGCGCGGCCGGGGCTGCCGGTGCTCGTCCTCTCGCAGCACGTGGAGCAGCTGTACGCGCGGGAGCTGCTCGCCGACGGCGACGGCGGGATCGGGTACCTGCTCAAGGACCGGGTGTTCGACGCGGAACAGTTCGTGGACGCCGTACGACGGGTCGCGGCGGGCGGGACGGCGATGGACCCGCAGGTCATCCAGCAGCTGCTGGCCCGTGGTTCGGCCGGTGACCGGCCGGTCGGCCGGCTCACCCCGCGCGAGCGCGAGGTGCTGGAGCTGATGGCCCAGGGCCGGTCGAACGCGGGCATCGCCGCACAACTGGTCGTCACCGAGCGGGCGGTGGCCAAGCACACCTCCAACATCTTCGGGAAGCTGGGCCTGGAGGTGTCGGACGACGACAACCGGCGTGTGCTCGCGGTGCTGGCGTACCTCGACGGCGGGCCCCGCTGACCGCCGGCCCTCCGCTGCGGTGACCGGCGGGGCACATGTGTGCGAGGGTGACGCCGTGAACCAGGACTGGGAAGACCGCGTGGCCGACGCTTGGGCCGCCTTCGACCGTGACGAGTACCCCGAGGAGCGCGCCGAGGAGTTCCGCGCCCTGATCGACGGCCTCGTCGCCGAGCTGCCCGACGACAGCCCGGTGGGCCCCTTCGAGCGGGCCTGCGCCTTCGACTCGACCGGGCACTCGGACCGCGCGGTGCCGCTGTACCGGGAGGCGCTCGCGCGCGGCCTCGACGGCTACCGGGGGCGGCGGGCCAGGATCCAGCTGGCGAGTTCCCTGCGCAACGTCGGGCAGCCGGAGGAGGGAGTCAAGCTGCTCACCCCGGAACTGGACGCGCCGAGCGACGAGTTGGACGACGCGGTGCGCGCCTGTCTGGCGCTGTGCCTGTCCGGCCTCGGCCGCGACCGCGAGGGCCTGTCCCTGGTGATCGAGGCCCTGGCCCCCCATCTTCCGCGCTACCGGCGGTCGATGGCCAACTACGCGCGGGCCCTGGTCGACCGGGAGGCGTGAACGCGCCGGTCGCGAGGGCGTGGACGCGCCGCTCCTCCGGCGTGGACGCGCCGGTCCGCGGCCGTGCGGGTGCCGCTTGACGGTGACCAACCAAGGGCTCGCTCGTTTTCCCGGACGTGCAGTCACAGGATGTAGCCCAGCGTCACGCACCCGCCTCCGGACCGGCCGGCGTCGAGCGGGCCGAGGACCCGCTCGTCGAGCACTACCCACGGCTGGTCAGGCTCGCCTACCTGGTGCTGCCGCCGGGCCTCGGCCGCGTCCGCCGGGTGCTGACCGCACACGCCCTCGCCCAGCGCGCGCTTCCCCGGGGCCGCAAGGACGCCGCCAGGGTCCCGGTCCAGCCCTCGGGCCGCGGCTCCGCGCGCCGGGGTCCCGCGGACCCGGCGTCCCGGGAGAACGACCCCGGCTACGCCTACCTCCGCGAACGGGTCCTGCGCGCCGCCCTGACCGCCGCCCGCCCGCACCGCGGCCTGCCCCCGCTGCTCCCCCGCGTCTGGGGCCTGCGGCTGGTCCCGCGCTCCGGCGGCGCCGACGAACTCGCCCTCGAACAGCGGCTGTCGCAACTGTCCGCACCGGCCCGCGCCGCCTATGTGCTGCGCGGCCTGGACCGGCTGCCCGACCAGGAGATCCGCAAGATCCTGAAGGCCGCCAGGGTGGACGACCCGGGCAGCGCCCTGGCCGGCGCGAACACCGTGCCCGCGCAGCCCGGCCTGCTGTCCTCCCCCGAGTTCGACCCCTGCGCCCTCCAGGCCCGGCCCACCGATCTGCAGCGCCGCCGCCGGCACACCAGGGCCGCCCTCGGCGCCGCCGCCGCCCTCGCGGTGTGCGGGGCGCTGCTCGCGCTGCCGCACTCCGGCTGGGGCCCGGACGGCGCCGCCGCCCCCGTCTACGCCGGGAACCCCGCCGCCCAGGCCGCCCTCGACCCGGCCAGGCTGACCCGGGTCTCCCCCACCGCCTGGCGCTCCGCGGCCCGCACCGACTTCTCCGCCTGGCCGGCGCGCGGCCCGCTCACCGGCGACAAGGACCTGCTGCGCCGCGCGCTCGCCGTCTGGGCCCGGCCCGGACAGCGCGTCCGGGTCTCGGCCACCCCCGAGACCCAGACCGGCGGCCCGGCGGGGCCGCCCCAACTGCTGTACGCGGGGCGGCTGGACGCCGCCCGGGTGGTGATCCTCTACGACGGCCTGCGCATCGCCCGCTACGCCGAACCGGCCGACGGCACCCAGGGCGCCGCCATGGACTTCGCCCGCGTGGACGGCGCGACCGGCGCCGAGGCGAGCGCCCTGGTCCTCGGCCGCGCCGACGGCAACGTGCGGTACCTGCTCGCCCCCTGGGTGAAGGAGGCCGCCACCCGCGACCTGATGAAACCGGCCTCGCCGCCCATCCCGCTCGCGGTCACCGACGGCGTCACCGCTCCGCTGACCAGCCCCGCCCTGGCGACCGGGAACTGCGCCTCCTGGACCGTGCTCCAGTTGTCCGACGGCTTCGGCACACGGCTCTCCAGCGACCTCGGCGAGCTGGTCCCGGCCCATCTCACCGCGGGCCGCCCCGGCGCGCCCGACGAGGCCGCCGGGCCCGAGGGGCTCCGGGCCTGGGCGCCGTTCGCCTGCTCGCTGGCCACCGAGCGCTCCGCGGGCGTGCGCAGCGTCAACGCCTGGGACTACGCGGAGCAGCCGCTGCCCGACGGCAGCGGGGCCGCGCGGTGGGCGTGCACCCGGGCCGAGACCTGGCGCGGCGACGGCGCCGCCGCGCTGGCCCAGTTCCACGTCCCCGGCTCCCGGTACGGGGCGGTCGCGGCGAAGGGCACCGACACCGCGGCGTGCGGTCCGCGCGATCCCCATGTGCTGGCCGGGGTGCTGTGGAAGTCCCGCGGCGGGCACTGGTACCTGCTGGCCGCGGGCTCCCCGGACACGGTGGCGATCCACGCGAGCGGCGGGATCACGGCGTCCGCGCCGGGCTCGCTGATGATCTCCAAGGCGGCCGAGGGGGCGCGGGCCGAGCTGAAGGGCACGTTGGCGGGCGGCCGGGTGATCGACGGGCTGCACTGACCGCCGCCCGCACTTGGTTGACTCCGGCGTCAACAAGGGGTGCCCCAGGGCTTCTCAGAGGCCGTACCCGTCAGTACATTGACGCCATGTCTAACACGCAGGCCCGGCCGGTCGAGTCCGAGCGCGTCGCGCTCAAGGCCCGCAATGTGTCCTTCTCGTGGGAGGACACGCCGCTGCACTGGGTGCCCGGCGACCCGTTCACCACGCACACCATCAATGTGCTGCACCTGCTGCTGCCCGCCGGCGAGCGCTGGTTCGTGCACGTGTACAAGCAGGCGCTGCCGCTGGTCGAGGACGACCGGCTGCGCGAGGACGTCCTCGGGTTCATCGGGCAGGAGGCCGTGCACTCCCGGTCCCACGACGAGGTCCTGCCGCACCTGCGCGCACAGGGCCTCGACCCGACGCCGTACACCGCGCAGGTCGACTGGTTCTTCGAGAAGCTGCTCGGCGACCGCACCCTGCCGCCGGGCCGGGCGCGCCGCTGGTGGCTGCTGGAGCGGGTGGCCCTCATCGCGGCCATCGAGCACTACACCGCGTTCCTCGGCGACTGGGTGCTCGGCGCGACCGAGCTGGACCGGCGCGGCGCCGACCCCACGATGCTGGACCTGCTGCGCTGGCACGGCGCGGAGGAGGTCGAGCACCGCTCGGTCGCCTTCGACCTGTTCACGCACCTGGACGGCGGCTACCGGCGGCGGGCCCGCACCTGGGCCTCCGCCTTCGCCGCCATCGTCTTCCTGTGGCAGCGCGGGGTCCGCTTCTTCCTGGAGAACGACCCGACGGTGACCGACCCCAAGGCCTCCCTGAAGGACTTCTACGACCGCGGCCGCGAGGGTGTCCTGCCCGGCACCGGCGCCATGCTGCGGTCGATCCCCCGCTACCTCGGCCGCGGCTACCACCCCTCGCACGAGTTCTCCACCGCCCAGGCCGTCGCCTATCTCGCCGCCTCCCCGGCCGCGCTCGCCGCCGAGCGGGCGGAACGCTCCCCGAAGGGTGCCGCCTGATGCCGAAGCTGCGTACCGCCGCCCTGATCGCGGGCGCCGCCCTGCTCACCCGAGGCGCCCTGCGCCGCCGCGTCCGGGCCTCGCCGCTGTGGCCGATGCCCGCGCTGGACCCCCCGCTGTCCGGCCGGCCGCGCTCACGGCCCCTGCGGCTGCTGCTCACCGCGCACGAGACGGTCGCCGACGGCGTCGTACGCCTGCGTCTGGAGGGGACCGCGTTGCCGCGCTGGACGCCCGGGGCGCATCTGGACCTGGTGCTGCCCTCGGGCCTGGTACGGCAGTACTCGCTGTGCGGGGACCCCGAGGACACGTCGTCGTACACGATCGCCACCCGGCTGGTCGAGGACGGGCGGGGCGGCTCGCGGGAGGTGCACGAGCGGCTCGCCGAGGGCATGGAACTGGAGGTGCGCGGGCCGCGCAACCGGTTCCCGCTGGTCGAGGCGGAGTCGTACGTCTTCGTCGTCGGCGGGATCGGCGTCACGCCGGTGCTGCCGATGCTGCGCGCGCTGCCGGACGGAGCGGCGTGGCGGCTGCTGTACTGCGGGCGGACGCGGGCCTCGATGCCCTTCGTCGAGGAGGTGCGGGGGCTGGCCGGGGACCGGCTGACGCTCGTCGCGGAGGACGAGGACGGGCGGCCGGACCTGGACGCGCTGCTCGCCGGGGTGGCGCCGGGCACGGCGGTGTACTGCTGCGGACCCGAGGGGCTGATGGAGGCGGTCGCGGAGCGGGTGCCCCAGGGGGCGCAGCTGCGTCTGGAGCGGTTCGCGCCGCGCGCCCCGGCGGACGGGAACACCGCGTTCGAGGTCGAACTGCGGCGCAGCGGGCGGACGGTGAGCGTGCCGGCCGACTCCACCGTGCTGGCCGCCGTGCGCCGGGAGCTGCCGGGCACGGTCTACTCCTGCGAGCAGGGCTTCTGCGGGACCTGCCGGCAGCGGGTGCTGGAGGGCGAGGTGGAGCACCGGGACGAGCTGCTCACGGACGCGGAGCGTGCCGACTCGATGCTGATCTGTGTGTCCCGGGCCCGGAGCGAACGCCTCGTACTCGACCTGTGACGCCATGATGTGAACACCGGTTCGGGTCTGGACCGTTGGCGGCCGAATCGGATCGGTAAAGTGTTCGCATGAGTACCGGGGTTCGCCGCAGGATGGGCGTCGAGGAGCGACGGCAGCAGCTGATCGGCGTCGCGCTCGACCTGTTCAGCCGACGCTCGCCCGACGAGGTCTCCATCGACGACATAGCGGCGGCCGCGGGCATCTCGCGGCCGCTGGTGTACCACTACTTCCCGGGCAAACTCAGCCTGTACGAGGCCGCGTTGCGGCGTGCCTCCGAGGAGCTGAAGGCCCGCTTCACCGAACCGCACGAGGGCCCGCTCGGCGCTCGGCTGCTGCACGTGATGCACCGCTTCTTCGACCATGTGGACGAGTACGGCCCCGGCTTCTCGGCCCTGATGCGCGGCGGTCCCGCCGTGCCCGCGAACAGCGCCCGCGAGAAGGAACACGTCTCGACCACCAACGCGCTGATCGACGGCGTACGGCAGTCCGCCTACGACCAGATGCTCTCCCACCTCGGGATCGCCGAGGCGCCCCCGCGCCTGGAACTGGTCATCCGCTCCTGGATCTCGCTGGCCGAGTCCACCGCGCTGATCTGGCTCGACGGCCGCCGCATCCCGCGCGAGGAGCTGGAACTCCAGCTGGTGCACGACTTCGCCGCCCTGGTCGCGGTGAGCGCCACCGTGGACGCCGGCATGGCGGACGTGCTGCGCGCCATGCTCAGGGACGAGCCGGCCGACGGCCCCTTCGCGGAGCTCGTCGGCCGGCTCACCTCCCTGGCCTCGTAGCGGCCCTAGGACCGGGTGAACACCGCCACGGTCCGGGCCGGCACGGTGAACGTGCCCGTGTCCGCCGCGTAACCGGAGGTCTTCACCACCGGGTCGGCGCCGGACGCCTGCACCGGGTGCAGCCGGTACGGCGTCCCGGCCAGGCCGGAGACCGTCTGCTTCTGCGCCTGCGGGGTCGCGTTGAAGACGACGACCAGGTCGCCGAGCTTCATCGTGATCACGCCCGGGGTCTCGTCCTTGCCGGACAGCGGGAAGGACAGCTGGTCCTGCACCTGGCCCGAGGTGCCGAGCGAGAACGCCCTCTCCGTCGTACGGATCCTCAGCAGGTCCCGGTAGGCGGCCGACGTACCGTCGATCTGCGGGCAGCCGACCTTGATCGCGGTCAGCAACGGGGTGGCGTACGGCCACTTGTCCTGGTTGTCGGCCGCCATGGGCAGGCCCCGGCCGAAGCCGTTGCCGTCGGCGCAGTTCCAGTGGATCGCGTTGAACCAGTCACCGCTGTCGAAGGAGTTGCGGTCCAGCGACTTCGAGCGCAGCAGATCGGTGCCCGCCTGCGACAGCGACGGGCCCTGCGAGAGGGTCGCCGTGGCCATCGCCAGGACCTGCATCCGGGCGCGGTCCGCGGCGGACGTGCCCTTCGGCAGCTTGTAGGCGAGCGCGTCGAACAGGGACTCGTTGTCGTGCGCGTCCACATAGGCGAGGGCGTCGCCCGGCGCGTCCGCGTATCCGGCGGGCGAGCCGTTGTAGTCGACCTCCGCGCCCGTGACCTCCTTGCCGTCGGTGTCCGTGAAGTGGTACTTGGCGAGGTTGCCGGTCAGCCCGACCTTGATCAGGTCCTGGTAGTGCAGCAGCCGGGCCTTCTGTTCGGCCGACGTGCCGTTGGCGGCCGAGCCGTTGGGGTCGGTGTACAGGCCGGAGGCGAAGCCCTGGACGCCGGGGTCGGCGTCGAAGGGGCTCCCGCCGCGCACCGCGTCCCGGGCCCGGTCGGAGAAGGTGGCGATGCCGGTGCCGGCCATGTTCGCCTGCGTGGCCTGCACGAAGCGGGCGTTGTCGGCCACCTCGCCGAAGTTCCAGCCCTCGCCGTACAGGATGATCTTCTTGCCGTCGACGCCGTCCTTCTCCGGGGTGAGAGCGTCGAGGGCCCTGCGCACCGCGAGGATGTTGGCCTTCGGGTGGTGGCCCATGAGGTCGAAGCGGAACCCGTCGACCTTGTACTCCTTGGCCCAGGTGACGATCGAGTCCACGACCAGCTTGCCCATCATCGCGTTCTCGGGCGCGGTGTTGGAGCAGCAGGTGGAGTCGGCCACCGAGCCGTCGGCGAGCAGCCGCTGGTAGTAGCCGGGCACGATCTTGTCCAGGACGGAGGTGTCCGCCTGGCCGCTGGCCGAGGTGTGGTTGTAGACGACGTCCATCACGACCCGCAGGCCGTCCTGGTTGAGCCCCTGCACCATCTGCCGGAACTGCTTGGTGCGCGCGGTGCCGTCCGGGTCGGTGGCGTACGAGCCCTCGGGCACGGTGAAGTGGTACGGGTCGTAGCCCCAGTTGTAGGCGTCCTTCGCGGCGGTCTTCGCCACGCACGCCTGCTGCCGGTCGGAGTCGGCCGGGTAGGAGGCGAGGTCGCAGTCGGGGCTCTGCTGGTCGGCCTTCTTCTCGGGGACGGTGGCGAAGTCGAAGACGGGCAGCAGGTGCACGTACGACGTCCCGGACCTCGCCAGCTCCTTCAGGTGCCTGGAGCCGTCGCTGTCCTTGTCCGTGAAGGCCAGGTAGGTGCCCTGGTCCTTCGCCGGTACGGTCTTGTCCGCGACCGAGAAGTCCCGGACGTGCAGCTCCTGGATCTGCGCGTCCTTCAGCGGTACGGCCTTGGGCTTGTGCAGCGTGGACCAGCCGCTCGGGGCGAGGGCCTTGTCGTCCAGGTCGGCGACGACGCTGCGCTCGGAGTCCGCGGTGAGGGCGACCGAGTAGGGGTCGGTGACCTTGTTGGTGACCATCCGGCGGACGCTGGGCGCCCACACCTCGACCACGTACCGGTAGGTCCTGCCCTTCCAGGACGCCGGGCCCGTGACGGACCAGACGCCGGTGGTGTCGTCGCGGCGCATCGGCTCCACCGTGCCGTCCAGCTCCAGGGAGACGCTCTGGGCGGTCGGCGCCCACACCGACAGGGTCGGCCTGCCGTGGTGGAAGACCGGGCCGAGCCGCGCCTGGGCGGCGGCCGGGTAGAGGTCGTCCAGGACGCCCGCGGTCTGCACGCCGGTCGCGGCCAGCACGGCGCCGTTGGCGGCGCGCTGCGAGGCGACCAGCTGACCGGTGAGCGCCTCGCGCACCCGGCCTCGGTCCCGCGGGTCCACGGACCAGGCCGTGTAGTCCTTCAGGTAGGGGAACCTGGCCTTCTGGGCGTCGGTGAGGGTGGTCTTCCCCAGCCGGAGCCAGCGCTCGTCGTCGCTGGTCAGCGCGCCGTCCTTGGCGGCGATGGAGCCGTCGTGGGAGTACAGCAGCTGGGTGGAGGCGGCGCCGTCGACGCCGTCCCAGGCGACCGTGTCCCGGTCGATCCAGACCGCCTTGGAGGTGGTCAGGTCGAGGGCGGCCGCGCTGCCCGCGGGCTGCGGCAGCAGGTGCTTGTCCTGGCCGTTCAACAGCCACACCTCGTAGCCGTCGGCCTTGAGGTCGAGGGACTGGTCGGCGGCGAGGTCCTTCTCGTCGCCCTTGTGGATGATGTAGCTGAGGCTGGTGGCACCCGCGGCGAGCGGGACCTCGAAGACCGCGCCATAGGCATCAGTCTTCACCGGCTTCAGCGGGGCCGACCAGTCGGTGGGGTTCGCGGCGCCCGTCCAGACGTGCAGGCCCCAGCCGTCGTAGGCGCCGTCGGCGCGGTGGTAGTGGATGACCGCCTTGGTGGTGTCCGGCGCGGGATACGAGGACGGCCGCTGGGTCAGGAGGTCGGACGTGCCCTGCTCGACCCAGACCTCACCCGTCTTGGTGACGTCGATGCTCCGGTCGGAGTCGACGTCCTTGGTGCCGTTCTTGTCCACGACCAGGAAGCCCACGTTCGAGGCGCCCGGCTTGACCTTGACGTAGGCGAAGGCGCCCCAGGCGTCCCGGCCGGTGAAGGGGTGCCCGGCCGGCCAGGTGGTGCCCTCGCCGTCGGCGATGTCGCCCCAGGCGTACAGGCCCCAGTCGCCGTAGTCGCCGTCGGCGCGCTGGTAGTGGACGATCACGTAGTCGCGCGAGGAGGCCGTGGGCGGGGCGGGCGCGGGCACGGCGCCGGTGGTGCTGCCGGCGGTGGCGCTCGCGGTGTGCCCGGCGCTGTCGATCACGACGGCCTTGTAGCGCAGCGCGGTACCGGCCGGGACCTCCGCGCCGAGGGTCTGGGTGACCTGGTACGGCGCGTGGTCGGCGGAGCCGAGGACCTGCCACTTGGCGTCGCCGACCTGGGCGGCGAAGACCACCCGGTTCAGCCGGCCGCCCGCGACGTCGGCCCCGACGGTCACCGTGCCGGTGGCACCGGGGGCCGGGGCGTTCAGGGTGAGGGCCGGCTTGGTGGCGGGCTCGGCGAGGGTGCCGGCCGCCTTGTAGACGACGGCGGACTCGGCCGGGACGGTGATGGTGATCTCGTGGCCTCCGTCGGAGGTCACGGTGCCGGTCGCGCCGTAGATGCCCCGGTACGGCATCCCGGCCGAACCGGTCGCGAAGGTGGCCGACTCGGCCTCGCTCGCGTTGTTGAACGCGACGACGTACTCCTGGCCGGTGCCGGCGTCGGTGCGGGTGAACGCGTAGATCCCGGCGCCGTCGGCGGCGTACCGCTCGGTCTGCACCCCGTCGGTCAGGGCCGGGTTGGCCCTGCGCAGCGCGGAGAGGCCGGAGATCTGCCGGTAGAGCGGCGCGTGCGTGTCGTACGAGTCGTCGGCGTGGGTGCGGTCGGTGCCGATCTCGTCGTCCGCGAGGTAGGCGGGCACCTGGGAGGCGAACATGGTCTGGCGGGCTTCCTTGTCGCCGCCGTTGCCGGTGAAGCCCTGTTCGTCGCCGTAGTAGACGACCGGGTTGCCGCGGCTGAGGAACATCACCTCGTTGGCCAGTTCGTCCTTCTTCAGGAGTTCGGCGTCCGAGGCGTTCGGGTTGTCCTGCTTCAGGAAGTACCCGATGCGGCCCATGTCGTGGTTGCCGAGGAAGGTGACCTGCTCGTACGCGTTGGCCCGGTCGGTCGTGTACTTGTAGTCGTCGCCGAGGACGCCCGCCAGCTTCCGTGCGCTCGCGCCCTGGGAGGCGTAGCCGCGGGCCGCGCCCTGGAACGGGAAGTCGAGGGTGGCGTCGAGGCGGCCCCGGGTGACGTACGGGGCGGTCACCGAGGTGTCGGTGTCGTACGTCTCGCCGAACATGAAGAAGTTCTTCCGGCCGTGCGCCGCCGCGTACCTGTCGAGCGCGGTGGCCCACTGGGTCCAGAAGTCCAGGTCGACGTTCTTGGCGGTGTCGATGCGGAAGCCGTCGACGGCGAAGTCCTTCACCCACCGCTCGTAGATCCGCTCCATGCCGTGCACGACCTCGGGACGCTCGGTCCACAGGTCGTCCAGGCCGTCGAAGTCGCCGTAGGTGCCGGACTCGCCGGCGAAGGTGGAGTCGCCCCGGTTGTGGTACATCGTCGGGTCGTTGAGCCAGGCCGGGACCTTGGACCGGCTGGTGACCCGCGGGGTGTACGGGAAGGAGGCGTCGGAGACGGCCGGGAACCCCTTGGTGCCGTCGGCGTCGTCGGCGTCGTCGAAGGGCCTGCCGTCCTTCGTGAGGTACGGGTAGGCGCCCTTGGAACGGTAGTCGGAGGAGTTCTCCTCGTTCGTGACCAGGTCGGCGGTGTGGTTGGTGATGACGTCGAAGAAGACCTTCATGCCCTTGGCGTGCGCCTTGGAGATGAGGTCCTTCAGGTCCTCGTTGGTGCCGAAGTGCGGGTCGACCCGGGTGAAGTCGGTGATCCAGTAACCGTGGTAGCCGGCCGAGGCGGCGGCACCCGTGCCCTGCACCGGGACGTTCTTGAAGATCGGCGCGAGCCACAGGGCGGTGGTGCCGAGCCCCTTGATGTAGTCCAGCTTCCGTGTGACGCCCTTGAGGTCGCCGCCCTGGAAGAAGCCCTCGTCGGTGGGGTCGTACCCGGTCGTCATCCGCGAACCGGTGAGCCCGCCCCTGTCGTTGGACCGGTCGCCGTTGGCGAACCGGTCCGGCATGACGAAGTAGAACTGCTCACGGGTGTCGCCGTGCCGGGCCGGCTGGGCCGCGAGGGCCGCGTCCGACGGGGGCGGGGGCGGGGTGGCGGCCTGCGCGGCGCGCGCGGCCAGCGGCTGCACGAGGGCGGCCGTGAGTGCGGCGACGGCGAGCGCCGCGGCTCTCCTGCGGTGGGTGGTGCGACGCCACGCGGGCGTCGGCCATCTCGGTATCACAGGCATGAACTCCTTGCGATGGCGGCTCATTCGGGTCCGACCCCACGCCGCGGCTCGGCTTCGAGGCCGGGCGCCCGCGTGACCGTATCCTCCGCGAAAGGGTTGCAGCAAGAGTCGTGAAACGGTCGGCAAGGAATTTCAAACCCCGTGGCCCGCACCGCCATGGGGGTACGGTGCGGGCCGACCCCCCGTTCAGCAGGAGGACTTGCCGGCGTAGATCGCCAGCGCGGTGTTCGGGGCGACCGAGGCCGTGAACCAGCCGGTGTCGTTGACCGTCACCGTGGTGTTGTTCTGCACGTTGCAGTAGGTGCCGGCGGGCAGCGAGGTCTGGAAGGAGCGACTGGCCGTCGCGCCCTCGTGGTTGATCACCACATAGCCCTTGTTGCCGCGTCCGAAGGCGATCAGGTTGTTGCCGTCGTCCCACCAGTTGGAGACCGCCTGGCCGCGTGTGGCGTTGCGGAAGGCGACCATGGACTTGATCTCGGGCCAGGCGTGCTGGCACTTCCAGCCGTCCTGCCAGCAGGCGTTGACCTGGCCGTTGTTGGGCGGGCCCGCGTCGGCGTCGCTCCACTCGTAGCCGGAGTTGATGTCCGGTGCGCCGTAGGGCCAGGCCAGCATGAAGACGTTGGCCAGGGTGTAGTTGGCGCCGTCCTTGTAGTTCAGGGTGGCGCCGTTGCGCTCGGTGTCGTGGTTGTCGACGAAGACGCCGGCCACGCCGCTGGACATGTAGCCCCAGCCCTCGCCGAAGTTGTTCAGGTAGGCGAGCTTCTCGCTGTTGAACACGCGCTTGAGGTCGTAGGCGTAGCGGAACTCCTGGACGTCCCCGTTGCCGGTGTACTCGGTGGGCTGGACGGCCTCGCCCGCGCCGTAGATGACCTCCTGCTTCCAGTAGGCACCCGGGTTGGTCAGCCGGCTCTTGATGTTCGCCAGGTCGTCGGCGGCGATGTGCTTGGCCGCGTCGATCCGGAAGCCGTCCGCGCCGAGCGACAGCAGGTCGTTCATGTACCCGGCGATGGTCGCGCGGACGTGCTCCTCGCCGGTGTCCAGGTCGGCCAGCCCCACGAGTTCGCAGTGCTGCACGTTCCAGCGGTCCTGGTAGTTGCTGACCGGGGAGGTGCAGTCGTCGAAGTCGGACATCGAGTACAGGCCCGGGTAGCTGTACTTGGTGTACGCCGTGCCGCCCGTTCCGGTGCCGCTGCCGGCCGTCATGTGGTTGATGACCGTGTCCACCACGACCTTCACCCCGGCCGCGTGACAGGTGTCGATCATGTTCTTGAAGGTGGCCCGGTCACCGAGCCGCCCCGCGATCTTGTACGACACGGGCTGGTACGAGGTCCACCACTGGGAGCCCTGTATGTGCTCCTCGGGCGGCGAGACCTGCACGTATCCGTAGCCCGCGGGGCCCAGGGTGCTGGTGCACTCGCGGGCCACCGAGGCGTAGTTCCACTCGAACAGGACGGCGGTGACGTCCTTCGTGCCGGGCGGCGAGGCGTCGGCGGTAGTCGGGGTCATGACAAGGGCGGCGGCCGCGAGGGCGACCGCCCCGGAGAGAGTCTTGCGTACCATGTGGGGGTTCCTTCGTCCTTGAAGGGCTTTTCGCAAAGTTTCAGAAACCTTGCGGTGACGCAGATGTTAAAGGCCCGCTGCCGGAAAAGGCAGCGGGCCGTAGTGAAGTTGATGCAAGAAATTTCAGACGGGGCGTCAGACCGCCACGGTCCACCACACCGTGGTGTCGGCGGGCACCGTCGCCTCGCCACCGGTCTCGGCCACCTCACCGCTCGCGAGCAGCACCCGGCCGTACGCCGGAGTCGTCACCGGCTCACCCGTGGTGTTGGTGACGCACACGAACCCGCCCCGGCGGAAGGCCAGGACGCCCTCGGGCGCGCGCAGCCACTCCACCGACTCGCCGGCGCCCAGGTCCGGCTGGGACCGGCGGGCGGCGAGGGCGGCGCGGTACAGCTCCAGGGTGGAGCCGGCCACCCCCGTCTGCGCCTCCACGCTCAGCTCGCCCCAGCACTCCGGCTGCGGGAGCCAGCTGCCGCCGTCGCCGAAGCCGTACGAGGTCCCCGTGCGGCTCCACGGGATCGGCACCCGGCAGCCGTCGCGGAAGCCGTCCTGGCCCTCGCCCCGGAAGTACGCCGGGTCCTGGCGCACCTCGTCGGGCAGGTCCACGACGTCCGGCAGGCCCAGTTCCTCGCCCTGGTAGAGGTAGGCGGAGCCGGGCAGCGCCAGCATCAGCAGGGTGGCGGCGCGGGCCCGGCGCAGGCCGAGGGCGCGGTCGCCGGCCTGGCGGATCTGGGTGCCGAGGCCGGGCGGGTTGGCGAAGCGGGTGGCGTGCCGGGTGACGTCGTGGTTGGACAGCACCCAGGTGGCCGGGGCACCGACCGGACGCATCGCCTCCAGGGTGCTGTCGATGACCGCGCGCAGCTCGGCCGCGTCCCAGGCCGTCGACAGGTACTGGAAGTTGAACGCCTGGTGCAGCTCGTCCGGGCGGACGTAGTTGGCCGTGCGCTCGACGGTCGGCGTCCATGCCTCCGCGACGAAGATGCGCTCCGGGGGTCCCCCCTGCCCAAGGCTGGGGGAGTACTCGTCGAGGATCGTGCGCCACTGGCGGTAGATCGCGTGCACGCCGTCCTGGTCGAAGAACGGCATGACATCGTTGCCCAGCAGCTTCAGCTGCTCGCCGGAGCCGAGGTCGGGCAGGCCCTCGGCCTTGACGAGGCCGTGCGCCACGTCGATGCGGAAGCCGTCCACGCCCATGTCCAGCCAGAAGCGCAGGATGGAGCGGAACTCGTCGCCGACGGCCGGATGCTCCCAGTTGAGGTCGGGCTGCTCGGGCGCGAACAGGTGCAGGTACCACTCGCCCGCCGTGCCGTCGGGCTCGGTGACCCGGGTCCAGGCCGGGCCGCCGAAGATCGACTCCCAGTCGTTGGGCGGCAGTTCGCCGTTCTCGCCCTTGCCCGGCCGGAAGTGGTAGCGCTCCCGCAGCGGCGAGCCGGGGCCCTCCGCGAGGGCGCGCTTGAACCACTCGTGCTGGTCCGAGGAGTGGTTGGGCACCAGGTCCACGATGATGCGCAGGCCGTGCCCGTGGGCGTCGCGGATCAGCGCGTCGGCGTCCAGCAGGGTGCCGAACATCGGGTCGACCGCGCGGTAGTCCGCGACGTCGTAACCGGCGTCGGCCTGCGGGGAGGCGTAGAAGGGGCTGAGCCACACCGCGTCGACGCCGAGGTCGCGCAGGTACGGCAGGCGGGAGCGTACGCCCTCCAGGTCGCCCATGCCGTCGCCGTTGCTGTCGGCGAAGCTGCGCGGGTAGACCTGGTAGATGACCGCCTCCCGCCACCAGTCACGGGGGTGCCCGGCGACGGTGGCGGTGTCGGTGTCGGTGCCCGGGGCGGCGGTGTGCTGCTGGCTCATGGCTTCCTTGGTGGTAACGGAGTTCGGGTCGTCGGCGCGTGGGGAACGGACGCTGGGGCCCGGACGGTACGGCGGCGGAGGCGGGCCGGGGAACGGAATGCGAGGCGGCCGCGATGTCAGCGGGGTCGGATGGACACCGCGGCCGCCTACCCGCGCGCCGGGCGCGCGGGAGCCTCTGGTGCGTCGGGGCGTCAGCCCTTGGTGCCGCCGGAGGTGAGACCGGTGACGAGGTTCTTCTGCACCAGGTAGAAGAACAGCGAGACGGGTATCGCGATCAGCACCGCGGTGGCGGCCATGTAGTTCCACTCGGCGTCGTGCTCGCTGACGAAGGTCTGGAGGCCGACCGAGAAGGTGTACTTGGAGTCGTCCAGCATGAAGGTGGTCGCGAAGGCGACCTCGGCGACCGCGGTGATGAAGTTGTAGAACGCGGCGACGGCCAGGCCCGGACGGGCCAGCGGCAGGATCAGCCGGAAGAAGGTGCCGAACGGGGTGAGCCCGTCCACCCGTCCCGCCTCGTCGATCTCGATCGGGATCGTGTCGAAGTAGCCCTTGAGCAGCCAGGCGCTGTACGGCACCGCGGTGGTGCAGTTGACGAGGATCAGCGCCCAGTAGGAGTCGATGAGGCCCAGGTCGCTGAAGATCTGGTACATCGGCACGATCAGGACGGCGATCGGGAACGCCTGGGTCAGCAGCAGGACCCACATCAGCTGCTTGTGGCCGGGGAAGCGCATCCGGGAGACCGCGTAGCCGGTGGTCGCGGCGAGCAGTACACCGACGACGGTGGTGCCGAGGGCCACGATCATCGTGGACTTGAACCAGTCGAAGAACTCGGTGTGCTGGAGCACGAAGCTGTAGTTGGAGAAGCTGATCTTCCCCGCGATGCCGCCCGGGTGCAGGTAGTCGTTCTTGTCCGGGCCGAGCGAGAGGTAGACCAGCCAGGCCACCGGGGCCAGCGCGACGAGGCTCGCGATCACCAGGCCGGCGTGCAGCAGGACGGTGCCGAGGGGGCCGCGCTCGCCCGGTCGGCGGCCCTGGCGGACGGGCTTCGCGGCGGGGGCCGGTGCGTCGGCCGGCTTTTCGAGGGTGGTGGTGCTCATGGCGGCGGCTCCTGCGGCGTCAGACGGCGAGCTGGTCATTGCGCTTCAGCCAGCGGAAGTAGAAGGAGGTGAAGACGGTGACGATCGACAGCAGCAGTACGCCGTAGGCGGCGGACTGGGCGAAGTCGCGCGGCTGCTGGCCGAAGCCCAGGTAGTAGGCCCAGGTGACGAGGATCTGGGCGTCCGGGGCGCTGGTCGGTCCGAACAGCAGGAAGATGATGGCGAACTGGTTGAAGGTCCAGATGACGCCGAGCAGGACCACCGTGGAGCTGACCGAGCGCAGCCCCGGCAGGGTGACGTGCCGGAAGCGCTGCCAGGCGTTGGCGCCGTCCATCCGCGCCGCCTCGTACAGGGCGGTGTCGATGGACTGGAGACCGCCGAGCAGCGAGAGCATCATGAACGGCACACCGCACCAGGTGTTGACCATGATGGCGGCGAAGCGCTGCCAGAAGGTGTCCTCCAGCCACTGCGGCTGCGGCAGGTGCAGCGCGTGCAGGATCTGGTTGACCGCGCCGGAGTCGGCGAGCATGATCCGCCAGGAGAAGACGGTGACGAAGGTGGGCACGGCCCACGGCAGCACGAGCAGCACGCGGTAGACGGTGCGGCCGCGCAGCTTCTGGTTCAGCATCAGCGCGAGGCCGAGGCCGAAGGTGTAGTGCAGGGTCACACAGGCGACCGTCCAGACGACCGTCCACACCATGTGGGACCAGAAGCGGTCGTAGGACAGCGGGCCCCAGAGGATGTTCTTGTAGTTGTCCAGACCGACGAACTTGTAGGTCGCGGCGATGTGGTTGACGCCGATGGTGCGCGCGGAGTTGAGGCTGTTGGCGTCGGTCAGCGTGAGGTAGAGACCGCGCACGAGCGGGTAGCCGACGAGCACCGCGAGCACGATGACCACCGGGGCGATCATCGCGTAGGCGTACCAGTACCTCTGGAGGCTGTTCCTGATGCGCTGCCCCAGCCCTGGCCGAGGCGCACGGTCACCGCGGCTCTTGCCGGTCGCGCGGTCGATGGCGACTGTCATGGTTCGACACCTTCGAATGGTTCAAGGATGAGGGCCGGGGGCCGGGCACAGGCCGGTGGCCGCCGGCTGCCTCCTCGTGGGTGAGGCAGCCGGCGGCCGACCGGGCTTACTTGCTGAAGTCGGGGACGAGCTTGCCGATGGCGATGTCGGCGTTGCTCAGGCCCTTGTCCAGCGACTCCTTGCCACTGGCGATCTTCGGCAGCTCGGTGTCGAGCGGCGCCCACAGGGAGCCGTACTCGGGCAGCGACGGGCGGGGCTGGGCGGCCGACAGCACGCTCTGGAAGCCGGCGGTGCCCGGGTCGGCCGTCACCTTGGCCGTGTAGGCGTCCGAGCGGGTCGGCAGGGTGGCGTTCTTCAGGGCGATGGTCTCCTGGGAGGAGGCCGACGTCATGAAGTTGACGAACTTCAGGGCCGCCGCCTGGTGCGCCTTGTCGGAGCCGGCGTAGACCGCGAGGTTGTGGCCGCCGGTCGGGGCCTCCGCCTTGCCGGTGGAGCCGGCCGGGACGACCGCGACGCCCAGGTTGGTCTTGTCCTTGAAGGCGCTGCCCTTGTAGATGTTCGTGTTCTCCCAGGGGCCCTGGATGATCGCGGCGACCTTGCCGTTGGAGAACGCGTCCATGATGTGGGCGTAGGCGTCCGGGGTGGTGTCGGCCTTGTGCAGGCCCTTCCCGGAGAACAGGCTCAGCCACGTGCCGTACGCCTTCTTGGCGGCCGGCGTGTCGATGGTGACCTTCTTGGCGTCGACGTCGACGGTGTCGGTGCCCTCGCCGTAGAGGAACGGCTGGCCGTAGTAGCCGGCGGTGGAGCCCCAGTAGCCGTCGGCGCCGGTCTTGTCCTTGACCTTGGCGGCGTCGGACCTCAGCTCGTCCCAGGTCTTGGGCGGCGTGGTGATGCCGGCCTTCTTGAACAGGGCCTTGTTGTAGACCAGGGCCAGGGTGTCGGTGACCAGCGGCACGCCGTAGGTCTTGCCCTGGTACTGCGCCTGCTTGATCAGGTTCGGCTCGAACTTGGCCTTGTCGGCGAGGGCCTCGGTGCCGTCCAGCGGCAGGAAGTAGCCCTTCTTGGCGAAGGCGGGGGTCCAGCCGACCTCGGAGCGCAGCACGTCCGGGGCACCGGAGGCGCCCGCGGCGGTGTCGAACTTGTTCTGCGCCTGGTCGAAGGGGACGTTGACGTACTTGACCTTGATGTTCTTGTTGGCAGCTTCGAACTGCTGCACCAAGGCCTTGTACGTCGGTGCCTCATTGGTGGCGTTGGAAGTGTCCCACCAGGTGATGGTGACCGGCCCGTCCGACTTGCTGTCGCTGCTCCCGCCGCCGCAGGCCGTCGCCGCGAGGGCGAGGGACGCCACCAGCGCGGAGGCCGCTATGCCACGCCGCATGAGTTCTCCTTGAGGGTTTAAGCCCGAGTGGTACAGGGGGCGGTCCCGCCCGCCCCGTGCGACTTGCCGACTGCGCCGTTGCCGCGGCCGGGCGACCAGGAACGTAACAGCGTTGTAAGCGCCGCGAAAGACCTTGCAGAAAAAAAGTGCAAGAGAACACGATGGTTACCCCGTCGTGACCGGCTCTCGACCTGCTCGCAACCGCACAACGAAGCCGGTTGAGCGTCGGCAGCCGACTTGTGCAAGACTCTGCAAGCTCTTGCCACAACGAACTCAAGGGAGCGCAATGAGGCAGCAACCCGCAGGGGCTCGTTCGACCGGGCGCACCCGGCGCCCGAGCGGTGTGCAAGGCGAGAGGCGACCGGTACAGTCCAGTGGCGTGACCACACGGCTTGCCGACATCGCAGCGCAGGCGGGGGTGAGCGAAGCGACCGTCAGCCGGGTCCTCAACGGGAAGCCGGGCGTCGCCGCCACCACCCGCCAATCCGTGCTCGCCGCGCTCGACGTGCTCGGCTACGAACGGCCGGTACGGCTGCGCCAGCGCAGCGAGGGCCTGGTCGGGCTGATCACGCCGGAGCTGGAGAACCCGATATTCCCTGCCCTGGCGCAGGTCATCGGGCAGGCACTGACCCGCCAGGGCTACACCCCGGTGCTCGCCACCCAGACCCCGGGCGGCTCCACCGAGGACGAGCTGACCGAGATGCTGGTGGACCGCGGTGTCGCGGGCATCATCTACGTCTCCGGGCTGCACGCCGACACCACCGCCGACATGCAGCGCTACGAGCGGCTGCGGGCGCGGGGGGTGCCGTTCGTGCTGGTGGACGGCTTCTCGCCGCAGGTGCAGGCGCCGTTCATCTCCCCCGACGACCGCGCGGCGATGACGCTCGCGGTGACCCACCTGGTCTCGCTCGGCCACACCCGGATCGGGCTGGCGCTCGGGCCCAAGCGGTTCGTGCCGGTGCAGCGCAAGATCGAGGGCTTCGTGCGGGCGATGCAGGACCAGTTGGGGCTCAGCGCCGAGGTCGTGGAGAACGAGCTGGTGCAGCACTCGCTGTACACCCTGGAGGGCGGTCAGGCGGCCGCGACGGCACTGATCGACCGGGACTGCACCGCGGTGGTCTGCGCCAGCGACATGATGGCCCTCGGCGCCATACGGGCGGCCCGCCAGCGGGGCCTGGAGGTCCCCCGGGACGTGTCCGTGGTCGGCTTCGACGACTCCCCGCTGATCGCCTTCACCGACCCGCCGCTCACCACGGTCCGCAAGCCGGTCCCGGCGATGGGGCAGGCGGCGGTGCGTACGCTGCTGGAGGAGATCGGCGGTACGCCCGCGCCGCACAGCGAGTTCGTGTTCATGCCGGAACTGGTGGTGCGCGGGTCCACGGCCTCGGCGCCGCATCTTCGGACGCCGTAGCGGGTGCGGCGCGGACCCGACCCTGGGATGATCGGGCTCCGAAGCCTTTTCTGGCAGACTTGATGCCCATGAGTGACTCGACCGTGACGCAGTGGGAAGGTCGCGACGAGGCGGCCGGTCCGCGGGCTGTCACGGGCAGGGACGGAAGAGGCGTCCTGGGCCGGCTGCGGCGGCCACGCAGGCCCCGGCTCTGGTTCGAGATCCTTCTGATCGCGGTGAGTTACTGGACGTACTCGCTGATCCGCAACGCGGTGCCGGAGCAGAAGGACGAGGCGCTGCGCAACGCGGACTGGATCTGGAGCGCCGAGCGGCTGCTGGGCATTGATGTCGAGCGATCCGTCAACCACGCCCTGAACTCGGTGACTTGGCTGATCATCGGCATGAACTACTACTACGCGACGCTGCACTTCGTCATGACGATCGGCGTCCTGGTGTGGCTGTACCGATGGCATCCGGGCCGGTACGCGGCCGCGCGGCTCGCGCTCTTCGCCACCACGGGCGGCGCGTTGGTCGGCTACTACCTGTTCCCGCTCGCCCCGCCCCGCCTGATGCGGGGCGGGTACTTCGTGGACACCGTACTGGTGCACCACACCTGGGGATCGATGGCCTCCGGGGACCTCAAGCACATGTCCAACCAGTACGCGGCGATGCCGTCCATGCACATCGGCTGGTCGCTGTGGTGCGGGCTCACGATCTTCGCGCTGGCGTCGGTGCCGTGGGTGCGGGTGCTGGGGCTGCTGTACCCGCTGGCGACGCTGGTGGTGATCGTGTCCACGGCCAACCACTTCTGGCTGGACGCGGTGGGG
The DNA here is from genome assembly GCF_030269125.1 of Streptomyces hygroscopicus subsp. hygroscopicus. GTDB lineage: Bacteria > Actinomycetota > Actinomycetes > Streptomycetales > Streptomycetaceae > Streptomyces > Streptomyces hygroscopicus_C. Next base: position 464,682 of record NZ_BSSM01000002.1, read on the forward strand.
GGCGTGGTCTGTCTTTCGTTCGGGTTCGCGGTGGCACGGCTCTGGTACGGCGCGGTGCCCTACGCGCTGCCGCGGGTGGTGGCGGGGCGGGGCGTGCCGGAGGCGGCTCGGGCGACCGCTTCGTAGGGAGCGGGGGCGGCGCGGGGCGGCGCGGGCGTGGGGCGAGCGAGGGTTCGGCTGCGGGTGATGACGCCCGTCATGCTCCATCGCCGTGGCGTGCGGCGAGCGAGGGTTCGGCTGCGGGTGGTGACGCCCGTCACGCTCCGTCGCCGTAGAAGAGTTCTTCCATGACGGCCCGTGCCCTGCGGGTGGTACGGCCGTACGCGTCCAGCATGTCGCCGGCGTGGCCCTCGCCGTAGCCCAGGTAGCGGCCGACCGCGGCCAGCTCGCGGGGCTGGGTCGGGAAGGTGTCGCCCGCCCGGCCGCGCACCAGCATCACCGCGTTGCGGACCCGCGTCGCCAGCACCCACGCCTCGTCCAGGGTCGCCGTCTCCTCCGCGCCCAGCAGGCCCGCCTCGTGCGCGGCGGCCAGGGCCGCGCGGGTGCGGGTCGTGCGCAGGCCGGGGACCTCGTGGGCGTGTCTCAGCTGGAGCAGCTGGACGGTCCACTCCACGTCCGAGAGGCCGCCGGGACCCAGCTTGGTGTGCAGGCGGGGGTCGGCGCCGCGTGGAAGCCGTTCCGATTCCATGCGGGCCTTCAGCCGGCGGATCTCGCGCACCGCGTCATCGGTCAGGCCCCGCGCCGGGTAGCGCAGCGGCTCGATCAGCGCCACGAAGCGGCGGCCGAGATCGGCGTCGCCCGCGAACGGCTCCGCCCGCAGCAGCGCCTGGGACTCCCAGACCAGGGACCAGCGGCGGTAGTACGCCTCGTACGACTTCAGGGTGCGCACCAGCGGGCCCGACTTGCCCTCCGGGCGCAGGTCCGCGTCGATCAGCAGCGGCGGGTCGGCGCTGGGCAGCTGGAGCAGCCGGCGCATCTCGGCGACGACCTTGTTCGCGGCCGCGGCGGCCTCGTGCTCGGCCACGCCGTCCTGCGGCTCGTGCACGAACAGCACGTCCGCGTCGGAGCCGTAGCCCAGTTCGTGACCGCCGAAGCGGCCCATGCCGATGATCGCGAACTTCGTGGGCAGCGTGTCGCCCCAGCCGGCCCGCACGACCGCGCGCAGCGTGCCCGCCAGGGTGGCCGCGGTGAGGTCGGAGACCGCCCCGCCGACGAGGTCGACCAGAGCGCCCTGGTCGGCCTGCACGGGGGTGTTCTCCGTGCCGTACGAGGCGACGATGTCGGCGGCGGCGGTGCGGAAGAGTTCGCGGCGGCGGACGCCGCGGGCGGCGGTGACGCCCTGCTCGGCGTTCTCCGCGCGGCTCACCGCGGCCAGGATCTCCTGTTCGAGCGCTGTCCGGGTGCGGGCGGCGAGGCCCGTGCCCGCTCCCGCGCCGTCGCCGTCGCCGAGCAGGGCGACGGCCTCGGGGGCGCGCATCAGGAGGTCGGGGGCGAGGCGGCCCGCGGACAGGACGCGGGCCAGGTTCTCCGCGGCGGCGCCCTCGTCGCGCAGCAGGCGCAGGTACCAGGGGGTCTTGCCGAGGGCGTCGGAGACCTTGCGGAAGTTCAGCAGTCCGGCGTCCGGGTCGGCGGAGTCCGCGAACCAGCCGAGGAGGACGGGCAGGAGCGTGCGCTGGATCGCGGCCTTGCGGGTCACGCCCGAGGCCAGGGCCTCCAGGTGGCGCAGGGCCGCGGCGGGGTCCGCGTAGCCGAGGGCCACGAGGCGTTCCCGGGCGGCCTCGGGACTGAGGCGGGCCTCGCCGGGGGCGAGCTGGGCGACGGCGTCCAGGAGCGGGCGGTAGAACAGCTTCTCGTGCAGCCGCCGCACGACGGTGGAGTGCCGCTTCCACTCCCTGTTCAGCTCGGTGATCGGGTTGGCGCGCATGCCGAGGGAGCGGCCCAGGCGGCGGAGGTCCTCCTCGGCGGTGGGGACGAGGTGGGTGCGGCGCAGGCGGTAGAGCTGGATGCGGTGTTCCATCGCGCGCAGGAAGCGGTACGCCTCGTCCAGGCGGGCGGCGTCCTCGCGGCCCACGTAGCCGCCGGCGGCCAGTGCCCTGAGGGCGTCCAGGGTGGTGCCGCTGCGGAGGGTGGGGTCGGTGCGGCCGTGGACCAGCTGGAGGAGCTGGACGGCGAATTCGACGTCCCGCAGGCCGCCGGGGCCCAGTTTCAGTTCGCGGTCGACCTCGGCGGGCGGGATGTTGTCGACGACGCGTCGTCGCATCTTCTGCACGTCCGCCACGAAGTTGTCGCGGTCGGCCGCCTGCCAGACGAGGGGGTGCAGCGTGTCCAGGTAGTCCTGGCCGAGGGTCTCGTCGCCGGCTACCGGGCGGGCCTTCAGGAGGGCCTGGAACTCCCAGGTCTTCGCCCAGCGCTGGTAGTAGGCGAGGTGGGAGGAGAGGGTGCGGACGAGGGGGCCGTTGCGGCCCTCGGGGCGGAGGTTGGCGTCGACCGGCCAGATCGAGCCCTCGACGGTGGTCTCGGAGCAGATCCGCATCAGGGCGGATGCCAGCCGGGTGGCCGATTTCAGGGCCTTGGTCTCGTCGGTGCCGTTCGTCGCTTCCGCCACGAAGATCACGTCCACGTCGGAGACGTAGTTCAGTTCGTGGCCGCCGCACTTGCCCATGCCGATGACCGCGAGGCGGCAGGCCGCGGCGTCCTCGGGGGCCGCGGCCTGGGCCAGGGCCAGGGCGGCGCGGAGGGTGGCGGTGGCGAGGTCGGCGAGTTCGGCGGCGGTCTCGGCGACGTCCGTGGTGCCGCAGACGTCTCGTGCGGCGATGGAGAGGAGGCAGCGGCGGTAGGCGACGCGGAGGCCGACCGCGTCGGTGGCGCCCGAGAGGCCGCGTTCGAATTCCGTGAGGCCGGGGTGGAGGTCGTGGGGTTCGTAGGTGACCAGGGCCTGCCAGTCGGTGGGGTGGCGGGCGAGGTGGTCGGCGAGGGCGGCGGAGGCGCCGAGGACGCCCAGGAGGCGGTCGCGCAGGGGTTTGGCCGCGATGAGGGTGTCGAGGAGTTCGCGGTGGGCGGGCTGGGCGGGCTGGGCTTCCAGGAGGCGGACGAGGCCGTGCAGGGCGAGGTCGGGGTCGGCGGTGGCGCCCAGCGCTTCGAGGAGGAAGGGGTCGTCGCGGACGGGGGCGAGTTCGGGGGTGTCCAGGAGGCGCTCGGCGGCGGCGGCGTCGGTGAAGCCGTGTCGGAGAAGGCGCGTGAAAGTGCTGCTTCTGCGGCCCGGCGTCATGTTCTGGGCTCCCCTCGGGGTCACTCTGGTCCTGGAGGGAGCGTAGTCGCCTGCGGCGGGCCGCGCCGGGTCGGGTGCCTGCGGTGACGCCTCCGCGGGGGCCTGCGGCGGCCTCGCGGCGGAGGCACGCGGGGGCCTCGCGGCAGCCCCCACCGTGCCGGCAGCCTGCGGCGACCTCGCACCGGAGCCCTCGCGGCGGGGGCCTGCGGGGACCTCACGCCCAGAGCCTGCGCGCGAGGGGGCCTGCGGGGTTCCGCGCCCAGGAACCTGCGGGAGCCTCGCGGCAGCCCCCACCGTGCCGGCAGCCTGCGGCGGCCTCGCACCGGAGCCCTCGCGGCGGGGACCTGCGGGGACCTCACATCCAGAGCCTGCGCGCGCCTCGCCCCAGGGGCCTGCGGCCACCTCGCGCGGGGACCCTGCGGGGCCTCGCGCCGGGAGTCTGTGGGGGCCTCGCCCCGAGTGCCTGCGGCGGCCCGTCGGGCGCCGTCGTGGCTCGGGTGCGCCACGGGAGAGGTGGTGAGTCGCTGCCGCGGCGGGTGGTACCCGTCCTCGGTCCGGCGGACTGTTCGTTTGGAGGTGGAACGAGTTGACGCCGGCCGCTGCGGGCGGATACCACCCGCCGCGTCCCCTCCCCGCCGTCGGCGGCCGCGGGTAGCTGCGAAGGGTTCGGATCGGACCCTGCGGCGGCCCCGCTCCAGGCGGATGGGGGGTAGTGCCGCGGGTAGCTGCGGAGGGCTCGGGTCGGACGCCTGCGGCGGTCCCGCTCCGGGCGGATGGGGGGCGGTGCCGCGGCGGGTGGTAGCGGTGCTCGGGCCGGCGGACCATTGGTGTGGCGGCTGCGGGTCGCAGGGGCGGATACCGGCCATTCAGTGAATTCACCCCGGCTTCACGCGCGTGGGGGGCAGGCTTGGGTTGGCGTGTGCATGCTCATCGCCAGTTCTGTTGCCCCTCGACTCGGAGGTCGATGTGTCGCGTCGTTCCCTGTACCGCCGTGCCCTTGCCGTCCTGGCTGCCGCCGCCGCTTTCGGCGGGATCGGGATCGGCGGGTCTCCCGCGCAGGCCGCGGGCGGCGTGCCCACGCCGGATCACGTGGTCGTCGTGGTGTTCGAGAACCATGCCTACAGCCAGATCATCGGGTCCTCCAGTGCGCCGTACATCAACTCGCTGAAGTCGGGCGGGGCGTCTCTGTCGCAGTCGTACGCCATCACGCACCCGAGCCAGCCGAACTACTTCGCGCTGTTCTCCGGGTCGACACAGGGCATCACGGACGACAGCTGCTACACACCGGGGTTCTCGTCCGCGCCGAACCTGGCGTCCGAGGTGATCGCGGCCGGGCGCAGCTGGGCCAGCTACAACGAGTCGTTGCCGAGCCAGGGGTCGACGACGTGCAGCAGCGGCAAGTACGCGCGGAAGCACAACCCGTGGTTCGGGTTCAGCAATGTGCCGACGTCGAGCGCCAAGACCTTCGCACAGTTCCCGACGGACTACTCGACGCTGCCCCAGATGTCGTTCGTGATCCCGAACCTGTGCAGCGACATGCACGACTGCTCGGTGGCCACCGGTGACACCTGGCTGAAGAACAACCTGGGCGCGTACGCGAGTTGGGCCAAGACGCACAACAGCCTGCTCGTGGTCACCTTCGACGAGGACAACTCGCTGAACGGAAACCGGATTCCGACGGTGCTGTACGGGCAGCCGGTGGTGGCCGGGTCCTCCAGTTCGACCACGTACAACCACTACGACATGCTGCGCACCCTGGAGGACAGCCAGGGGCTCGGTACGCACGCGGGCAACGCCGCCTCGGGTCAGGACATCAGCGGGATCTGGGCCACCTCCTGACGCCGCCGGCCCGGCTCAGCCCCGCTGGGCCGGGAACTCGCCGACTCCGCGCAGGAGTTGGAAGAGTTCGGTCGACGAGGCGGCCACGCCGCTTCCGCCGGCCTCGGTGACCTCCGCGCGCAGGGCGACGGCGCGGGCGGTCGCGTAGACGAAGACGGGGGTCGTCTGGCCCCCCGCGCGCAGGGCTCGGATCAGGTCGAGGCCGGCGGTGCTGTTGTTGCGGAAGCGCTCCTTGCGGCTCATGTCGGAGAGGATCGCGTCGAAGGGGCGCTGAGCGCCGGCGAGGGCCTGGAGGCCCTCGTCGGTCGACTTCGCCAGGCTGACCTCGACGCCCAGGGCCCGGAGTTGGGCCACCTCGGTGAGGTTGTTCTTCGGGCGGTCGTCCACCCAGAGAATCCTGTCCAGGGTGCGGGAGTCGGCGGTCTGCGGTGCCACGGCGCTGACGGTGGCCAGTCGCCCCTGGATCTCGGCCGTGGCCCGGATCAGGCTCTCGGAGTACTCCTGGACCGTCACCTCGGCCTCGCCGACCTTGATCGTGAAGCCCCGGGAGCGGACTATCTCCTTGATCAGGGGGAAAAGGCGCCACAAGGCGACACCCGCCATGAGCGGCCAGGCCAAGCCCGTCAGGGCCCTGATCAGTTCCGTCGCGTCCTTCACGGCACTCCCCCGAGGTCGATGGGCTGCCGTGATTCTTCCAGGACTCGGCGGGGCGGGCCGACGGTTTTCGACGGCCACGAAGGAGCGGCGGCGGGCCACCGTGCCCAAGGCAGGCCGAGTGTGGCACGGGTGCGCTGCGGACCGGGTGGAGGGCGCGCCGCTCGCCTCGGCCCCGGGCTCGCCGACGGGCCCGTTCAGGCGACCGGTGAGGTGGACCGGTGGGCGGCCGGGCGGCGGTGACCCTCCGGGCCGTACCGCTCCCGCGCCCGCCCGGTGGAGGTTGAGCGGCGGGCACCGCGCGCTGGTCTCCCGCACTTCTCGTGCGACGCGCTGACCGCGATCGCCTCCCTCCCGCGCACCGATCCGGAAGGGCCCGCGCTCCTGCCCGGTGGATGCCTCCGTGACACCGGGGCCCGGCCACCTCCGCCGGAGGTATCGGACGGCGACCGCGGACCCGGTCGGCAGGCGGCAGGCGGCCATCTGCCCAGCCCCGCCCCGCGAGACCGGTGTCCGTTCACGACCCAGTGAGCCTTCCCCCGGCCACGCCCGGCAGGACGTCGGCGGCCACCTCGGCGACCGCAACGTGCCCCCGGCCACGCCCGGCAGGAAGTCCGCGACGACCCCGGCGGAACCGGCCCGGCCACCTCCGCCGGAGGCATCGGACGGCGACCGCGGACCCGGTCGGCAGGCGGCAGGCGGCAGGCGGCAGGCGGCCGTCTGCCCAGGCCCGCCCCGCGAGACCGGTGTCCGTTCACGACCCAGTGAGCCTTCCCCCGGCCACGCCCGGCAGGACGTCGGCGGCCACCTCGGCGACCACAACGTGCCCCCGGCCATGCCCGGCAGGAAGTCCGCGACGACCCCGGCGGAACCGGCCCGGCCACCTCCGCCGGAGGCGTCGGGTGCGGGGCGCGGCCGGCCGCTCGGCGGTGGCGGGCGACCGTTCGTCGCACGCCCCCGTCCGTCCGTCGCGCGACGCGCGCCGCTGATCGACAAGTCCCTTACCGGGACTCCCCGTAGGGGCACGGATGCCGCACAGTAACCGGCCAGAGCGAGACACCACGGAACGCCCTGCCGCCAAGCCGCGCTCCCGGACCGGGAGCGGCAGCCGGACGTACCCGTGCCCTCCGCCCGCGCGCGGTCTCCCGGCCCCGAGCCGTCCCGCCGCCCGCACCGCACCCCGCACCTTCTGCCGTCATCCGCGCCCCGGACGGTGCACCACCCGTGCCGAGCAGGCACCCCGATCCAAGGACCGCGCCATGACCCAGCCCCGGACGCCCGCCTTCGTAGAGCCGTCCGCCCTCGCGGAGCGGACACCGGCCTCCGGCACCGCTGCCCCGGCCGAAGACTGACCACCGAACAGGAACTGAGATGCGCATCGTTCTGATCGGCCCTCCCGGGGCCGGCAAGGGCACCCAGGCCCGTGTCCTGGCCGGCCTCCTCGCCGTCCCGGCGATCTCCAGCGGGGACCTGTTCCGCGCGGAGACCAGCCGGGGCTCCGCGCTCGGCGAGCTGGTCCGCCGGCACACGGACGCCGGTAAGCTGGTGCCCGACGAGCTGACCGCGACCCTCGTCACGCGCCGCCTGCGCGAACCCGACGCGGCGGACGGCTTCCTGCTCGACGGCTATCCCCGGACCGTGGGGCAGTCCGAACCCCTGGAGCGGGCCCTTGACGAGGACGGGACCGTGCTCGACGCGGTGATCGCCCTCGACCTGCCGGACGACGAGATCGTACGGCGGCTGACGGGCCGGCGCGTGTGCCCGGCGTGCGGCACGACCGTGCACACCGTGTTCTCCCCGCCCCGCGTCCCGGACCGCTGCGACGGGTGCGCCGGCCCCCTCGTCAGGCGCGCCGACGACACCGAGGAGACCGTGCTGCGGCGCCTCGCGGTGTACGCGGAGCAGACCGTCCCGCTGCTGCGGTGGTACACGGACCGGGAACTGCTGCGCCCCGTGGACGCGACGGGAACGGTCCCGGAGGTCTGCGACCGGATGCGCTCGGCCCTGTCCTTGGGGGCGCGGTGAACCCCTATCCCCGACCCCCCGTGCACCGCGAGCCGTACGGCACCCCGGCGACGGCGGCCCCGCCGCCCGTCGATCCGCGGGAACTGCGCCGCCTGCGCCTCTCCTTCGCCACCCCGGCCGCCGTCGGCGTCGTGGGCGGCTATCTGCTCCTCGTCCTGCTGTCCGGCTTCACACCCGGGCTGATGGCCACCGCGTTGTGGGGACGTCTCACCTTCGGACTGGCGCTCGGCCTGGCCCTGTTCGGTGCCCTGTTCCTGACCGCGTGGCGCTACCACCGGCACATGCGCACCCGCTTCGACCCGCTCGCCGACGCACTGCGCGCGCACCGCGACCGGACGGGCGCCGAAAGGAGCAAGCGATGACCGCCGCATCGGGCGCCATACCCCTCAGCCACCTCCGGCTGCCGCTGGTGCTGTTCCTCACCTTCCTCGCCGTCACCATGTTCACGGCCGTCATCAACAGCCCGCACCGCGACGAGGTCAGCGAGTTCTACCTCGGCAGCCGGAAACTGTCGCCGCTCAAGTACGGCATGGCGATGTGCGGCGACTACATCTCGGCGGCCACCCTGCTGGGCAGCACCGGCCTGGTCTGTCTGACCGGCTACGACGGCCTGCTGTACCTCGTGGGCACCGCCATCGGCTGGATCATGGTTCTCCTGCTGATCGCCGAACCCCTGCGCAACACGGGCCTGTTCACCCTCGGCGACACGGTCGCCCAGCGGATGCGGGACCGGCAGCGACCGGTCCGGCTCGCCATCGGCGTCTGCGCCCTCATCGTGTCCGTCCTCTACCTGGTGGCCCAGTTGTCGGCGAGCGTCGCGCTGCTGGCCCAGTTCACCGGGATGCCCGGGAGCACGGCGCGCACCCTGTGCGTCGCCCTCGTCGGCTTGCTCGTGGTCTTCTACGTCGCGGTCGGCGGAATGCCCGGCACCACCTTCATCCAGATCGCCAAGACCGCGCTGCTGGTGGCCGTGGTCGCGGTGGCCGTCGTCCTGGTGCTGCGGCACTTCGCCTGGAGCGGCGGCGGCCTCCTCGACGCGGCCGCCGCGAACAGCGGGCACGGGGACGCCTATCTGCGGCCCGGCCTGCGGTTCGGCGCCAGCACCACCAGCAAGCTGGACTTCCTCAGTCTCGCGCTCTCCATGGCGCTGGGCGTCGGGGGGCTCCCGCACATCGTCATGCGCCTGCTGTCCCCCGGCACCGCGCACCAGCTGCGCACATCGGTGCTGTGGACGGTCGGCCTGGTGGGCGCCGTGTGCCTGGCGGTCGGTGTCCTCGGCCTGGGCACGGCCGCGATCGTCGGCACCGACACCGTCAAGGCCGGCGACTCCACCGGCAACTCCGCGGTGCTCCTGCTCGCGCAGTCGGTGGGTGGGTCCCTGCTGGTGGCGGCGTTCTCCTGCCTCGTCTTCGCCACGATCCTCTCCGTGGCCGCCGGCGTCACACTCGCCGCGGCCTCGTCGCTGGCCCACGACGTGTACGCGTACGGTGTCCGCGGGGGCCGGGTGGAGGGCCGTCAGGAGGTGGCCGTGGCACGGGTGTCGGCCGGTGCGGTCGGCGTGGTGGGAATGCTCATCGCCCTGCTGGCCTGGGACTGGAACGCGGCCTCGCTCGCCTTCCTCGCCTTCGCCATCGCCGCCTCGTCCCTCGTGCCGACCATTTTCTACACGCTGTTCTGGCCCCGCTTCACCGCGGCCGGCGCGCTCTGGGGTCTGTACGGCGGCCTGGGCTGCTCCCTCCTGCTGGTCGTCTTCAGCCCGTTCATCTCCTCGACACCGGCGTCCGTGCTGCCCACGGCCCACTTCGCCTGGTTCCCGCTGCAGAACCCGGGCATCGTCTCCGTCCCGGTCGGGTTCCTGCTGGGCTGGCTCGGCACCGTCCTGAGCCCCAGGTCGGCCGACGTCGCCGGGTACCGCGAGTTCGAGGAGCGCTGTCTGACGGGTGCGGGCTGAGCCCGCGTCTCCGGCACGGCCCGCGGGCCGTGATCAGCTCCCAGAGGCCCGGTTCCGCCCCTGGCAACCCGGTGAGCGCGCACCTCGCGCGCACCGGGGGAACCGCGGATCCGTGATCGCCGGGGAGCGGGAGCCGGGGTCGTGGGACGCGTGGGGCCGACGGTCGGTGACCGTCGGCCCCACGGACCGCTTCGGCGGAATCCCCCGCCGACCTGCCGCTACAGCACCGGCAGGTTCTTCCTCAGCTCGAACGCCGTGACCTCCGAGCGGTACTCGTGCCACTCGGCCTGCTTGTTGCGCAGGAAGAAGGCGAAGACGTGCTCGCCCAGGGTCTCGGCGACCAGGTCGCTGCGTTCCATGAGGGTCAGGGCCTCGCCCAGGTTCTGCGGGAGGGGCTCGATGCCCATGGCGCGGCGTTCGGCGTCCGAGAGGGCCCAGACGTCGTCCTCGGCGCCCGGCGGCAGTTCGTAGCCCTCCTCGATGCCCTTCAGGCCGGCGGCGAGGAGGACGGCGTAGGCCAGGTAGGGGTTGGCGCCGGTGTCCAGGGAGCGGACCTCGACGCGGGCCGAGCCGGTCTTGCCGGGCTTGTACATCGGGACGCGGACCAGGGCGCTGCGGTTGTTGTGGCCCCAGCAGATGTACGACGGCGCCTCGCCGCCCGCGCCCGCCGTGCGCTCGGAGCCGCCCCAGATGCGCTTGTAGGAGTTGACCCACTGGTTGGTGACCGCGGAGATCTCCGCCGCGTGCCTGAGCAGGCCGGCGATGAAGGAGCGGCCCACCTTGGACAGCTGGTACTCCGCGCCCGACTCGTAGAACGCGTTGCGGTCGCCCTCGAAGAGGGAGAGGTGGGTGTGCATGCCGCTGCCCGGGTGCTCGGAGAAGGGCTTGGGCATGAAGGTGGCCTGGACGCCCTGTTCGAGGGCGACCTGCTTCATGACCTGGCGGAAGGTCATGATGTTGTCGGCCGTGGAGAGGGCGTCGGCGTAGCGCAGGTCGATCTCCTGCTGGCCCGGGGCGCCCTCGTGGTGGGAGAACTCCACCGAGATGCCCATCGATTCCAGCATCGTGATCGCCTGGCGGCGGAAGTCCATGCCGACGCTGGTCGGCGTGTGGTCGAAGTAGCCCGAGTTGTCGGCCGGCGTCGGACGGCTGCCGTCCAGCGGGCGGTCCTTCAGCAGGAAGAACTCGATCTCCGGGTGGGTGTAGAAGGTGAAACCCAGGTCGGAGGTGCGGGCCAGGGCGCGCTTGAGGACATAGCGCGGGTCGGCGAAGGACGGGGAGCCGTCCGGCATCAGGATGTCGCAGAACATCCGGGCCGTGCCGGGGGTCTCCGCACGCCACGGCAGCATCTGGAAGGTGGACGGGTCCGGCTTGGCGATCATGTCGGACTCGTACACGCGGGCGAAGCCCTCGATGGCGGAGCCGTCGAAGCCGATGCCCTCGTCGAAGGCCTGTTCCAGCTCGGCCGGGGCCACGGCGACGGACTTCAGGAAGCCCAGCACGTCCGTGAACCACAGGCGTACGAACCGGATGTCGCGCTCCTCCAAGGTACGGAGCACGAACTCCTGCTGCTTGTCCATCTTCCGATTCCCATCCTTGCTGGTCAGGAGCATCCCACCACAACAGCGTTTCATGCGTGTTGCGGACCTTGATCGCCCTGGCGTCCACGTCCTGAACGTCTCTCCTACGGCAGGTGTACTGCCCTGTCGCCCATCTTGCCTGTCGGCGGCGGCATCCGTAACGGCCGGGCCCCGCGGGGGCGTGAGGCAGAACACGTCTCTTAAATTTGCATCCTGGATGCAAATTTAAATAGCGTTCGATCAGTCGAGATCGCAAGGAGTCCGCGATGCTGTCCGAGCAGTCCGCCGCCACCGTCCGCGCCACGCTTCCCGCCGTGGGCGCGGCGATCGAACAGATCACCGAAAACTTCTACTCCAGGCTCTTCACCGCCCACCCGGAGCTGCTGCGGGATCTGTTCAACCGGGGCAACCAGGCCTCCGGCGCCCAGAAGTCGGCCCTCGCGGGCTCCATCGCTGCGTTCGCCGGCTACCTCGTCGAGCACCCGGACGAGCGCCCGGACGTGATGCTGAGCCGCATCGCCCACAAGCACGCCTCCCTGGGCGTCGTGCCGGAGCAGTACCCGATCGTCCACGAGCACCTCTTCGCCGCCATCGCCGAGATCCTCGGCGAGGCCGTCACGCCCGAGGTCGCCGCCGCCTGGACCGAGGTCTACTGGCTGATGGCCAACGCCCTCATCGCCATCGAGAAGCGGCTGTACGAGGAGAGCGGCAGCCAGGAGTTCCGGGACTGGGAGGTCGTGGGGCGGGACGAGGAGACCGCCGATGTCGTCTCCTTCCGGGTGCGGCCCGTCGACGGGTCCCCCGTGCGCGGCTTCCGGGCCGGCCAGTACGTCTCCGTGGGGGTGAGGCTCGCCGACGGCGCGCGGCAGATACGGCAGTACAGCCTGTCCGGAGGGCTCGGGGAGGACGTGCGGCAGTTCAGCGTCAAGCGGGTGCAGGGCGGTACGACGCCGGACGGCGAGGTGTCCAACCACCTGCACGCGAACGTGCGGGTCGGTGACGTCCTCCAGCTGTCGGAGCCGTACGGCGACCTGGTGCTCGACGACGTCGCCGGGCGGCCGCTGCTGCTCGCCTCCGCGGGCATCGGCGTGACCCCGATGGTCGCCATGCTGGCCTCGCTCGCGGCCGACGGGCACGACGCGCCCGTCACCGTCGTGCACGGCGACCGCTCCCCCGCGGACCACGCCCTGCGCACCGACCACCAGGCGTACGCGGCCAAGCTCACGGACGCGGCCGTCCACTTCTTCTACGAGCGGGACGCCGAGCCCGGCAGCCGCACCGGCCTGGTCGACCTCTCCGGGATCGACGTCGCGCCCGGTACGCGGGCCTACCTCTGCGGGCCGCTGCCGTTCATGCGCGCCGTGCGCGGTCAGCTGATCGAGAAGGGTGTGGCGCCGGCCGACATCCACTACGAGGTCTTCGGGCCGGACCTGTGGATCGCCGGCTGACACCGAGGAGCCGAGGAGCCGAGGAGCCGAGAAGATGCGGAGGGCCGCCCGCCGGGATGCCGGTGGGCGGCCCTCCGCGTGGTTCAGGACAGGGGGTCTCCGCGCGGTTCAGGACAGGGGGGTCTCCGCGGCGCCGGGCGGGCGCAGGGAGATCCCCAGCAGGACCGGTCCGGTGGGGTCCGTGACGATCTGGTCCAGGGTGATCGGGTCCAGGGTCGCGTAGAAGGCCTCCTGGGCCCGGCGCAGGGCGCCGCGCAGGCGGCAGTCCGAGCGCAGGGGGCAGGGGGTGGCACCCTCGCACTCCACGACCTCGTCGTCGCCCTCGAAGGTGCGGACGACCGCGCCGACGGACGCCGTGCGGCCGCGTTCGGTGAGCGCCAGGCCGCCGCCGCGACCGCGGCGGGCGTCGACCAGGCCGAGGTGCTGGAGTTCTGCGACGACCTTCGCGGCATGCGTGTAGGGCACGTCCATGTCCGCCGCGACCTTGCGGGTCGCGGGCGTGTCGTCGGTGGATACGGCGAGGCGCATCAGAATGCGCAGGGCGAGGTCGGTGGAACGCAGCAGCCGCATGGAAGCGAGCGTAAATAATACGCATCCCGGGTGCAAATTCAACTCTTTTGCCGTGCTCACTCTACGGCACTGCCCCACTCCGCCATTACGATCAGCGGGCCCCACCCCTCTGTCCGCCCCTCTCCCCCCAGAAGGACATCGCCTCATGGGTTCCGCCAACAACAGCAACAGCGCGGCGCGCAAGGCGCGCATCGAGGAGATGCGGCGCGCCGAGCGTTCGCGCGAGCGCCGGAACCGGGCGCTCGTCGTCGCCGCGTCCGTGGTGGTCGTCGCCGGGCTCGTCGTGGGCGGTGTCGTCCTCGTGGACTCCCGGTCCGACAAGAAGGACACGACGGCGAGCGGCGACAACGGCAAGCACCCCGGCGACGCCACCGACAAGAGCTCCGGAGACTCGGGGCACTTCACCACCGGGAAGGACGGCGTGCGCACCTGGAGCGGCACGCTGTCGCGGACGCACGTGACGACCAGGGTGACGTACCCGATGCACCCGCCGGTCGGCGGCAACCACAACCCGGTCTGGGCCGACTGCAACGGCGACGTCTACAACCAGCAGTTGCACGACGAGAACGCGGTGCACTCGCTGGAGCACGGCGCGGTGTGGGTGACGTACACCGCCAAGGCGGCCAAGGCCGATGTCGAGGCGCTCGCGGCGAAGGTGAAGAAGACGCCGTACTCGCTGATGAGCCCGTACGAGAACCAGGCCGCGCCGCTGATGCTGTCGGCCTGGGGCCGCCAGGTGACCGTCAAGAGCGCGACCGACCCCGAAGTGAACAAGTTCTTCGCGGACTTCGTGCAGGGCCCGCAGACGCCCGAGCCGGGCGCGTCCTGCACCGGTGGAGTGATGAAGTGAGCCCGCGCGCCATCGGCTGGGCGGCGGGGGCCGCGGCGGCGGCGCTCGTCGCGGCCGGCGCCGTCACGTACGCGGTCGCCGACTCCGGCTCCGGTGACGGCAAGGCGGCGCCGAGCACGCCGAGCGCCGACTCGGCGGACGCGGGCTTCGCGCGGGACATGGCCGTGCACCACCAGCAGGCCGTCGAGATGTCGTACATCGTCCGCGACCGCACGAAGAACGAGGACGTACGGCGGCTCGCCTACGACATCGCGCAGACGCAGGCCAACCAGCGCGGGATGCTGCTGGGTTGGCTGGATCTGTGGGAGCTGCCGAAGGTGTCGGCGGACCCGCCGATGACCTGGATGGGCATGGGCGGCATGGTCACGGCCAAGGACGGCTCGCTGATGCCCGGCATGGCCACCGACACGCAGATGAGGAAGCTCGGGACGCTGAACGGGAAGCAGGCCGAGATCTTCTACCTCCAGCTGATGACGAACCATCACAAGGGCGGCATCCACATGGCGGAGGGCTGCGTGGCCAAGTGCACGGTCGGCGTGGAGAAACGGCTGGCCCAGGGCATGGTCGACGCCCAGCAGTCGGAACTCCAGGTGATGGCCGGAATGCTCAAGGAGCGCGGAGCCGGACCGCTTTCCTGACCAGGGAACAAGTCGCTTCGTAATACAGCTGTAAGGAAAAAACGCCCAAACCCCCCTAGTAGACGGTTACTTGAGCTTCTCTTGACCAATCCGTTTACCTGGCATGAACGGTTCATCGGTCAGAGTTGCCCCCATCGTGTGATCCATTCGCCGGCCGTCACCACCGCCGCGGGCCGGCGCACGATCCGCGATGCACCTACCTACTACGTGCATGCGCATCGCATCGCAGGGGGTTCTATGAGATCCAACCGCGCCAAGACGCGCGCCGTGAGCATGGCAGCCGCGCTGCCCATGATCGCCGGCGCGCTGGCGCTGGGCATACCGGCGGCCCATGCCGCGGACAGCCCCGCCCGTAACGCTCTGATGGGCACCAAGCCGCTGTGGGCCACGGCCAAGGCGGACAAGGGCGCCACCGACAACCGCGCCCAGGTCAAGGCCCGGGTCTACCTGGCCGGCCGGAACGCGGCGAGCCTCGCGGCCTACGCGAAGGCCGTGGCCGACCCCAGCTCGCCCCTGTACGGCAAGTACCTCAGCGCCAAGCAGGCCCAGGCCCGCTTCGGTGCCACCAAGGCCCAGGTTGCCGCCGTCAAGGCGTGGCTGACGTCGGCCGGCCTGAAGGTCACCGCGGTCACCCCGCACTACGTCGCCGTCTCCGGTGACGTGGCCTCCGCGGAGAGGGCGTTCGGCACCCAGCTGCACAACTTCGCCAAGGGTTCGAAGACCTACCGCGCCCCGGCGCGGGCGGCCTCCGTCCCGGCCGGCCTCAAGGGCACCGTGCTGACCGTCACCGGTCTGGACAGCGCCCCGCACAAGGCGAACCACGACGACCAGCTGCCGCCCCCGGACGCCGTGTTCAAGAACGCCGGTCCGTTCTCGTCGTACTACGGCTCCAACATCGCCACCACGATGCCGGACGTCTACGGCCAGAAGGCCCCGTACGCCGTCAAGGGCTACACCGGCAAGCAGCTGCGCGCGGCCTACGGCGCCGGCGACTACACCGGCAAGGGCGTCCGCGTCGCCATCACCGACGCCTACGCCTCGCCGACCATCGCCTACGACGCCGGCACGTACGCGCTGAAGAACGGCGACAAGGCGTGGAAGACCGGTCAGCTCCACCAGGTGCTGCCGAAGAACTACACCAAGACCGCCGAGTGCGGCGCCGCCGGCTGGTACGGCGAGGAGACCCTCGACGTCGAGGCCGTGCACGCGGTCGCGCCGGACGCCGACGTCACCTACGTCGGTGCGGCGTCCTGCTACGACGACGACCTGCTCGACTCGCTGAGCAAGGTGGTCGACAACCACCTGGCCGACATCGTCTCCAACTCGTGGGGCGACATCGAGGCCAACCAGACGCCGGACCTCGCGGCCGCCTACGACCAGGTCTTCCAGCTGGGCGCGGTGCAGGGCATCGGCTTCTACTTCTCCTCCGGTGACAACGGCGACGAGGTCGCGAACACCGGCACCAAGCAGGTCGACACCCCGGCCAACTCCGCCTGGGTGACCGCCGTCGGCGGCACCTCCCTCGCGGTCGGCAAGGGCGACAAGTACCTGTGGGAGACCGGCTGGGGCACCGAGAAGGCGACCCTGTCGGCCGACGGCAAGAGCTGGGTCAACTTCCCCGGCGCCTTCACCTCGGGCGCGGGCGGCGGCACCAGCAGCACGGTCGCCGAGCCGTACTACCAGAAGGGCGTCGTCCCGGACTCGCTCGCCAAGGCGAACAACGCCTCCGGCAACCGCGTCGTCCCGGACATCGCGGCCATCGCCGACCCGAACACCGGCTTCCTGGTGGGCCAGACCCAGACCTTCCCCGACGGGTCGCAGCAGTACAGCGAGTACCGCATCGGCGGCACCTCGCTGGCCGCGCCGACCATCGCGGCGGTCCAGGCCCTCGCCCAGGAGGCGCGCGGCGGCAAGGCGATCGGTTTCGCCAACCCGGCGATCTACGCCAAGTACGGCAAGAAGGGCGTCTTCCACGACGTCACGGACAACCCCACGGGCCAGGGCCTGGGCGTCGTCCGCGTCGACTACGCCAACGGCCTGGACGACACCGCCGGTCTGCGCTACTCCGTCCGCAGCCTGGGCAAGGACAGCTCGCTGTCCGCGACCGAGGGCTACGACGACGTGACGGGCGTCGGCTCCCCGGCCGCCGGCTACGTCGTGTCGTACGCGAAGCACTGAACGGTGCCGCCTAGCTGAACCGAGCTGGGCGCAAGGGGGCGCGGGTTCCGTCCGGAACCCGCGCCCCTTTCGTGTCGCCGTCGGCCGGGCCGGCGATTCGCGCGGTCTCAGCGGCTGCCCACGTCGTCGCCCTCGCAGGCGGGTCGGTCGACTTCCGCGGTGGGGCTCGGCGTCGTATCGGGCACCCGTCCTGACGGACCGCGCCATGGGCACGTGCCTCCGGCTCCCGTCGCGACCGGGCGGCGCTCCGGCAGAAGTCGGTGGGCACGGAGGTTGATTGACGGTCCGTCAGTCCACGCTCACGGGCCCGCCGCCCAGGCAGCGGAACCCGGCGGCGGTCGGCCGTGCCGTCGCTGCCGCCGCTCCGGCGCTCGCGGGGCCGCCCGACTGCGACTTGTCTGATCAAGACTGCTCAGATTCGGCGAACTTGTCTGGTCAAGTTTGACCTTCATTCTTCCCGTCGACAGCAGCAGCCTGTACTTATGTCCCGTCCATGACATCTCATGGGCGCCACCCTCATGACGGGACGAGGTACACCATGCGTATGCGCCGGAGCGCCCTGGGCGGGACGCTCGCCCTGCTCGGCACCCTGATCGTCGCCACCCCGGCCCCCGCGCAGGCGGCGGTGAGCAGTGGAAACCTGATCGTCAACGGCGACGCGGAGGCCGGCGGCTTCTGCACCGACGACTGGAGCGCGGCCACCACGGTGCCCGGCTGGACCGTCCAGTCCGGCGGCATCGACGTGATGTGCCAGTCGGTCGCGTCCTTCGGTCATCCGAGCGACGGCGGCACGCCCGGCAAGGCATTCTTCGCGCCGGGCAACTTCGGGGACGGCTCGATGAGTCAGACCGTCGACGTCTCCTCCGCGGCCTCCGCGATCGACGGCGGCGGTGTGCACTACGACCTGTCCGGCTGGCTCGGCGGCTGGACCGTCTACGGCGGCTACGTCGCCGCGAGCCTGCACTTCCAGGACGCGAACGGGAACCCCGTCGGCGCGACCGCCAAGCTGCCGACGGTCTCCGCCGGCGACCGCGGCCTGCTGACCGAGTTCCTCGCGCGCAGCGCCACCGGCTCGGTGCCGGTCGGCACCCGGCGCATCCAGGTCGAGGTGCAGTTCCTGGACACCTCCAACGAGACCGGCTACCTGGACAACCTGTCGCTGACCCTGGACACGCCGGTCGCCGCTCCGGCGCCGCCGGCTCCGCCGGTCTCGAAGGTGCCGGGCTACGACCACGTGTTCACCGTGATGATGGAGAACACGGACTACTCCCAGATCATGAACGACCCGGCGGACACGCCGTTCATCCACAGCCTGATGGCCAAGGGCGCGACGATGACGGACGCCCACGCGGTCTACCACCCGAGCGACGAGAACTACCTGGCCATCGCGGGCGGCGACACCTACGCCCGGGGCGCCACCTACTGGCCGAACATCAACTCCCCCGAGCGCAACCTCGGTGACACCATCGAGGCCGCCGGCAAGACCTGGAAGGCCTACGAGCAGGGCATGGGCACCCCCTGCAACGCCACCAAGGGCGGCGCCGACAGCTACTACGAGCCCGACGACGCACCGTTCATCAACTACACCGACATCAGCGGCGACGCGGCCCGCTGCGCGGCGCACCTGTTCGACACCTCGCAGCTGACCACCGACCTGAAGTCGGCCGCGACCACACCGGACTTCTCCTGGATCGCCGCGGACGACTACTACGACGGCGAGTCCTCCGGCAACGGCAACGCCACCAGCCTGAAGACGCAGGACGGCTGGCTACAGCAGACGCTCGCGCCGATCATGTCCTCCCCCGCCTGGACCCAGCAGCGCTCGCTGATCCTGCTCACCTGGGACGAGAGCGCGAGCGAGGGCTACGACCACGTCGCCACCATCGCGGTCGGCTCGCAGGGCACCGTGCCGGCCGGCACCACCAGTCCCGGCCACTACGACCACTACGGCATCGCCCGCACGATCGAGGACACCCTCGGCCTGCCGGGCCTGACCGCGAACGACACCTACGCGACCCCGCTGAACGACGCGTTCGCGCCCGCCACGGCGACCTCCCCGACGCTGACCGGTGACCTCAAGGCGGTGAGCAACGGCGGCAACGTGACCTTCCGCTACGCGCTGCCGTCCACGGCGCAGGTCAGCGCGAAGAACTGGATCGGGATCTACCCCGCGGGGGTGAAGCCGGGTGCGCGGTCCTCGCTCACCTGGGCCTACGCCCCGAACCAGAGCGGCGCGGCCACCTTCTCCACCGGCAAGCTGAACGGTGCGGGCGGCTACGACGTCTACTACCTGGCCGACGACGGCTACGGCGTGCTGGCCGGACCCTTCCGCCTGACCGTCGGCTGACTCCTTCGCGCGCATCCGCCGCACGGACGTCCGGTCCGCCCCGTGACGCGTCACGTCGCCGAGGTGTCCCGGCCCTGGATCCGCGCGGCGATGCCGTGCAACTCGGCGAGCACCGTCCGGACGGCCTTCCGGGCGGTGCGCTCGGGCCGGTGGAGCACGTCGATGTGGCGTCGGGCGTGCACTCCGCTCAAGGGCCTGAGGACGACGCCGGGGTGCGCACGGGTGGTCCAGCGGGGCATCAGGGCGAGGCCGCCGCCGGCGGCCACGACCTCGGCGACCACCGTGAACTCGTTGATCCGGTGGACGATGTCGAGCCGGCGGTCGGCGAAGGCGGCGAGGGCCTCGATGGTGGCCATCAGCGGGAAGCCGTCGTGCACCGTGATCCACGGCTGGTCCGCCACGTCCCGGGGGGAGAGCAACGGCTTGGCGGCCAGCGGGTGGCCGGCCGGCAGGGCCACGTCGAGGGGCTCGCGCAGCAGTGTGGCCGAGGTCACGGTGCGCGGCCACGGCGGAGCGTGGTCGAGGCGGTGGGCGAGCACCAGGTCGTAGTCGCGGGTGAGGGCGGGGAAGCGGTCCTGGGCGACGTCTTCGTCGGCGAGCGCCGGCCTGGGGTGTTGCGGGGCGGCGAGGCCGCGCAGCAGGGGCGGGAAGAACGCCGAGGCGGCACTGTGGAACGCGGCCACCGACACGACGCCGCCGGGTCGTTCGGCGAAGTCGGTGACGGCGTGCCGGGCCCGCGCCATGGCGGACTCCACCTCGACGGCCGCCGCGGCCAGGGCGTGCCCGGCGTCGGTCAGCACCACCCGGCGGCCTGCGCGCTCGGTGAGCGGGACCGGGATCGAGCGCTGGAGCAGCCGGAGTTGCTGCGAGATCGCGGACGGCGTCACGTGCAGGGCCTCGGCGACGGCGCTGACGCTGCCCAGGTCTCCGAGTTCACGCAGGATCCGCAGCTGCCGTTCGTCCACCCCTCCAGTGTAGAGCTGCTACACCTTCATTGTAGAAGTTGGTTGTGGCCTTCAATGACCTGGTGGTGCAGCGTGGGGGGCATGAACGTTGCCCGCCGTACCGATGCGGTACTTCTGCTGGTCGCGCTGGTCTGGGGTTCCAGCTATCTCGCGGCCAAGACGGCCACCGCCGCGCTCCCGGTGACCGTGGTGCTGTTCGCGCGGTACGCGATCTCCGCGCTCGCCTGCGGGGCCCTGGTCGCCGCCCGCCGCCGGGGCCGCTCCTGGACCCGGGCCGAGGTCCGCGTCGGGTCGCTGCTGGGCGTCACCCAGGCGGCCGTGCTCGTGCTGGAGACCTATGGCGTCGCGCACACCAGTGCCGCGAACGCCGGGCTGATCATCAGCCTCACCATCGTGCTGACGCCGCTGCTCGACCGCGTCGGCAGCCGCCGGCTGCCCCCGTCGTTCTTCCTCGCCGCCGGTCTCTGCGTGATCGCCGTCGGGCTGCTCACCGCCGGCACCGGGCTGCACACGCCACGGCTCGGGGACGCGCTGATGCTGGCCGCCGCCGTCGTCCGGGCCGGTCACGTCGCGCTCGTCGGGCGCCTCACGGCAGGTCGCCGCATGCACCCGATGCGCCTGACGACCGTCCAGACCGCCGTCGGCTCGGCGCTGTTCCTGCCGGCCGCCGCCCCGCACCTGACCGACCTGGCCCACAGCGGTGCCGTCACCTGGGCCCAGCTGGTCTACCTCGCCCTGTTCTGCAGCGTGTTCGCCTTCATCGCCCAGACCTGGGCGGTCCAGGGCACCTCCGCCAGCCGGGCCAGCCTTCTCCTGGGGACCGAGCCGATCTGGGCCGTCGCCGTCGGGATCGGCCTCGGCGGCGAACGGTTCACCCTCTGGGCCACCCTGGGCGCCGTGCTCATGGTGGCGGGCACCTACTGGGGTCAGACCATCGAGCGCGCCCACCGCACCGTCACGGCGAAGACCGCGGAAGAGCCTTCGCTCGCCGCCACGGCCTGAGCGTGGCGCCGGACGGCCCCGGAGGGCGACGGCGGGAAGGAGACCGGGGACCCCACCACCAACATGCTGACACTCGCGTCGGGAAGATGCCCTATGATCCTGACACGAGTGTCGGCAAAGCATGTCGGCGCTTCCTCCTACCCGTGGAGTGATCGACAGATGTTTACGGTGATGAACCGGATTTCGGTCCCGGCGCCCGCCGAGGCGTTCGAGGAGCAGTTCACGGCGAGCATGCGCGAGCACCTGGCCGGTGTGGACGGCCTCCTGGGGGCCCGCCTGCTGCGCCCGCAGAGCGAGGGCGGCGCGTACGTGGCGGTGATGGACTTCGTCTCCCGGGACGCGTTCACCGCCTGGATGCGGTCGCCGTCCTTCCGCGCGGCGCACCAGTCCTCCTCCCCGGACATGGCCAGTGAGGTCGAGTCCTTCGAGACCGTCGTCGCCGTCGGCGCCTGAGCGGACGGGTACAGACGTGTTCCTCGCCCTACGCGACCTGCGGTTCGCCCGCGGTCGTTTCGCCCTCATCGGTGCCGTGGTCGCCATGATCGCGGTCCTCGGCGTCATCCTGTCCGGCCTCGCCACCGGCCTCGCGGACGCCGGCGTCTCCTCGCTGCGCGCGCTGCCGGTGACGCACCTGGCTTTCGACAAGTCCGCCTCCGGTGAGCTGTTCTCCCGCTCCACCGTCACGCGGAGCACCTGGCGGCAGTGGGCCGCGCAGCCCGGCGTGCGCAAGGCCGAGCCGCTGGGCCAGCAGCTCGTCCACGCACAGCTGACCGGCCCCAAGGCCAAGCAGCTGGACCTGGCGGTCTTCGGGGTGGAGCCCAAGGGCTTCCTCGCCCCGTCCCCGCTGAAGGGCAAGCCGCTGTCCGAGGCACCCGCCGACGGCGTCCTCATCAGTGAGGAGATCGCCAAGGAAGGGGTCGGGATCGGCGACCGCCTCACCGTCGGCCAGGCCGACACCCCGCTGACCGTCGTCGGCACCATCGGCCACGCCTCCTTCGGCCACGTCGGCGCCGTCTACGCGCCGCTGCCGCTGTGGCAGAAGCTGCACTACGGCCTTCCCGGCCAGGTCCCCGCCGCGGCGGCCGAACAGGCCACCGCCGTGGCCCTCCAGCTGGCCCCCTCGGCCGACACGGCCGCGATCGACAAGCGGCTGGGCACGAAGACCGTAGACCGGGCGGGCGCCTTCGCCGCCTCGCCCGGCTACGTCGCGGAGTCCAGCACCATGACCTTGATCCGCGGTTTCCTCTACGCCATCTCCGCCCTGGTCGTCGGCGCCTTCTTCACGGTGTGGACCATCCAGCGCCGCCAGGAGATCGCGCTGCTGAAGGCGATGGGCGCGAGCACCGGCTACATCCTGCGCGACGCCCTCACCCAGGTCACCGCCATCCTGCTCGCCGCCACCGCCGCCGGCACCGCCGTCGGCCTGGCCCTCGGCGGGGCCATGAACGGCTCCGCGCCGTTCTCGCTCCAGACGGGCCAGGTCACCATGGCGGGGGTGCTGCTGATCGTCCTCGGCCTGGCCGGCGCCGCCGTCGCGGTCCGCCGCATCACCAAGGTGCAGGCCCTCACCGCCCTGGGAGCCAACCGATGACCAGTCCCACCCCCGCCCCCGCCCCCGCCGACGGCACGGCCGTCCCGCCCGCGCTGCGGCTGACGGACGTCACGCTGAGCCTGGGCTCCGACGAGCAGCGGGTCACCGCCCTCGACCAGGTCACCCTGGCCGTCTCGCCGGGAGAGTTCCTCGCGGTCACCGGCCCCTCCGGATCGGGCAAGTCGAGCCTGCTGGCCGTCGCGGGCGGTCTCCAGACCCCGACCGAGGGCACCGTCCATGTCGCCGGCACCGACCTGACCGCCCTCACCGAACGCCGGCGCACCGCCCACCGGCGCCGGCACATCGGCTACGTCTTCCAGCACGCCAACCTCTTCGCCTCCCTGACCGCCCTCGAACAGCTCCTCCTGCCCGCGCATATCGCCGGGCGGCTCGACGCCGCCGCCCGCACGCGCGCCACCGAGCTGCTGGAGGCGGTCGGCATGACCCATCGCGCCGACCGGCGCCCCCACCAGCTGTCGGGCGGGGAACGCCAGCGCGTCGGCCTGGCCCGCGCGCTGGTCCTGGCCCCGGAGGTGCTCCTGGTCGACGAGCCCACCTCCGCGCTCGACCGGGCCCGCGCCCGCGACGTCGCGGACCTCCTGGCCGAGCAGACCCGTGCGAACAACACGGCGACGGTCATGGTCACCCACGACACGGAGATACTGGACGCAGCCGACCGCGTCCTGACGCTCAGGGACGGCCGGCTCGTCTGACCGCCACGTCGAAAGGCCCGCCCGCACCATGCCGAAGATCAGCGCCGCCACCGTTCCTGAGCACCGCGCCCAGCAGCGAGCGGCGCTGGTCCGGGCGGCCGTCGACGTCCTCGCCGAGCAGGGCGCCACCGCCGTCACCCCGGCGGCGGTCACCGCGCGCGCGGGACTGGCCCGCTCCAGCTTCTACCAGTACTTCCCCTCCAGCGCGTCCCTGCTCGCGACCATCGTGGAGGAGGCGTTCACCGCCGCCAACGACGCGATGTCCCAGGCGCTGGAGACGGTGACCGAGCCCCGTGCCGGCATCGACGCCTTCGTGCGCACCGAACTCCGCCTCGCCGCGGAGGGCATGCACCGCCCCGCCGCCGCCCTGATGCGCGCGGACCTTCCCGGCGAGTGCCGTGACCACGTCCACGAGCTGCACCGCGTCCACTACGCGCCCCTCCTCGCGGCCGTCACCGAACTCAGCCCCGCGGACCCGTATCTGACCACGCAGCTCTTCGGCGGCCTCCTCCAGGCGGCGATGACCGCCGTCGAGAACGGCGCCGACCCCGACCACGTCGCCGACCGCACCCTGAGCCTGATCCACCAGGGCCTTGGGGCGGAACCCCGGCCGTAGCCCTACTCCGCCTTGAGCGAGGCGACGAAGGGGACCCAGGCGGTGGCAGTGAGGAGGAGGGCGGGACCGTCCGGGCGCTTGGAGTCACGGACGGGGACGAGGCCGGGGATGTTGTCGGCGATCTCGACGCAGTTGCCGCCGCTCTCGTTGCTGTAGCTGCTCTTGAACCAGAGAGCGTCACTCAAGTCGGTCCGGTTGCTTGCCATTTCGGTAATCCTCTGTCGCAGCCCTGATCATGGCGAGGGACGTGTCTGGTGCCAATGCGACGGCCCTGAGGCGATCGTATGCCTTGCGGTACTGCATCACGAGGGCAGGATCATCGACGGTGCCTCCGCTGAAGGACGCCTCCATGTAGATGAGCGGTGGGGCCTCCGCGAAGGTCATACTCATGGTGGAGGCCGCCATGAGGGGGTACGCCCCCCGCTTCCGCGGAACGATTTGCGGAGTGATCCGCCGTCGCTCCGCAAGCTCCACAACGCGAGCAAGCTGCACGGCCATGTCCTGGTCGCCAAGGAGTGGATCGGTGATCAGCCTCTCATGCAGGATCACCCAGTACTCGGGTTTGCCATGGTCCGCCTCGAAAAGCTCAGCTCGCGCCATTCGGCCGCTGACCTTCTCCTCTACCTCGGCATCGAGCGACAGCGGGAGCCCCGCCAGAATGACGGCCCGCGCGTACGCCGGAGTTTGCAGCAGCCCGGGGAAGAGCATGGGGCACCACTCCTCGATGGTCAGGGCGTGCTTCTCCGCCTCCAGGACCTTCTCGAAGTACGCAGCGTGCCCAGACCTCTTGGCCTTCTGCACATCCTCGCAACGCCGCTCGAAGAAGCCGTCGGTCTTCAGGACGCGATCCGCATGCCGAGCCAAGTCCAGCGGCATCCTCCGCTCACCGTGCTCGATGTCGCTGAGGTACGACTTGCCGTAGAAGCTGCCCTGAAGAAACGTCTCCAACGACAGCCCCGCCGCCTCCCGCTTCCACCGCAGCTCCTTGCCGTAGAAGGTCGGGACGCTCATCGAGCCGTCGATGTCCTTGCGCCGTGCCACGCGCTCACCGCCGTAACTCACCGTGCCGGATTCCGCTGTTCGCGCCGTGGACGCGAAACGTCTTCCACGGTAGCGATCCGGGCGACACTCTGTGAGGCGTTCGTCACACAACGCACAGAAGGCAGACCACCCCATGTCGGATCACTCCCCCACGGCCTACGACGTCACCCTCTGCGTGGAGGAACTGCGCGCCGCCCTCGCCCTGCACGGCGTCAAGCTGCCCTCCCTCACCGTCCACCTGCCGAGCTTCGCGGCGAGGTACGGGGAGTCGACGGGGCTCGTCGCGCTGGGGAACTGCAACATGGCCACGGCACGGGCGCTCGCCGCCGTGCTGAGGAAGGCGGCGGGCGAGTGACGCGGGCCGTCGAACTGCGCGTGCGGGCGACGCCGAAGGCCGTGCCGGAACTGCGGCGCCGGCTCCGCGGGTACGACCACGACGTCCGCCTGTGCGCGACGGAGCTGCTGACGAACGTCATCGAGCACGTCGGGGAGGGAACCCCCGTGCGCGTCAGGGTCGTCGGCTCGCCGGATTCCGGTCGTACCCGCGTCGAGGTGGCCGATCCCGACCCGCGCGGAACGCCCGCGCCACGGCCGGCGACGGAGACGGAGGAGTCCGGACGGGGACTCGTTCTCGTCTCGGCGCTGGCGGAGCGGTGGGGGACGGAGCGGGGGCCGGGGGGCAAGACGGTCTGGTGCGAGCTGGTCCGGGTGCGGGGGTCAGCCGACGTCGGCGAGGTGTTCGCCGAGCCTGGCGGTGAGGAGGGAAGGGTTCTCGGCGGGGAGGGCGTGGCCGCCGGGCACGCGGACGAGGCGGGCGCGGGGGATGCGGTCGGCCATCTCGTGCTGGTGGTGCGGGGGGACGACGCGGTCGTCGGCGCTGGAGATGATCAGTGTCGGGGCCGTGACGCGCGGCAGCAGCTCGGTGAGGTCGAAGGCCGCGTCGGCCTGGGCCTGGCGCGCGAAACCGTCCCGGGAGGACCCGAGCTGTTCGGCGAAGCCGGCCGCCGTCTGCTCGAAGGCGGCCTCGTCCCAGCCGCGCAGGGTGTTCTTGCCCATGGCGGTCAGGAGCAGCAGCCTCGCCAGCGCGGCGGGGTCGGTGAGCGCCAGCCGCTGCCACAGCCGGAACTGGAACACCATCCGGGCGTCGGCCCGTGACCAGCCGCCGTGCGCGGTGAGGGAGTCGACCCGTGCGGGGTGCAGGGCGGCCGTGGCCGTGGCGACCACCGCGCCCAGGGAGTGCCCGGCCAGGTGGAAGCTGTCGAGTCCGGCGTCCCGGGCGGTGGCCACGACATGGGCGACCAGGTCCTCCAGGACGAGCGGGCCGCCGGGGTCCCGCGTGCCGCCCGAGCCGGGGAGGTCGGGGGCCACGATCGTGTAGCTGTCGCTCAACGCCTCGATGACCGGGGCCCAGCCGCTCTGGGCGGTCGCTCCGGTGCCGTGCACCAGCACGAGGCCGGGCCCCTGACCGACGACGGTGTAACTGGCCTTGCTGACACCGGCGGTGACCGGGACGTCGACGATCGGCATGGCGTTTCCCCTTCGGTGGTGGGAGGGTCCGCGGGGCCGCGCGGAGTGTCTGCTCGAAGCGGTCGGGCCGGTCCTGCCGGAACGTGCGGCCGCGGGTCGTCGTCGGCCCGGTCGACCACGACGCGGTCGTCGCTCCCCGTCGGGTTCCTGCCCTCCAGGGCCCCCGACCGCCCCCGGAACACCGGGAGTCTGCCACCGAGTCATCATGATCATGCCTACGTAGTGCCGGCCCGGGTCGGGGCGCTTCGCAGCGCGGCGACCCCGACGAGGGCGCCTTCTGCCAGGCGAACGCGAAGGAGCACGCAGCGACTGCTGCGGCCGGAACTACTTCGGCGTGGCCGTGGGCGGCGACGGCAGGATCACCGAGATGACCGAGCTGTACGGCTCCTGGCCGACCGGGGCGCGGGACGGCCTCTCGCGTCGGCCGCCGAGGTCGCGGCCGCGAGGGTCACGGCCGTCCTGACCGGTACCCGCCTCCCGGCGGGTGCCCCGGTTCCCGCCCCGACGCGCCGGGGCGGCGGCTCAGGGGCGCAACGCCCCGGATTCCTCGGGCACATGGGACGTGACCACCCGTCCGGCCGACGGGGTCCGCCGGCTCCGGTCCACCGCGTACGCCACCCCTGCCACGCCCAGCCCCAGGACCGCCAGCGCCGCGCCCGCGAGCGCCGGGGACGTCGCGCCGAAGCCCGCGGCCAGGGCGACGCCGCCCACCCACGCGCCGCCCGCGTTGGCCAGGTTGAAGGCGGCCTGGTTGGCTGAGGAGGCGAGGGAGGGTCCCGCGGCGGCCTTCTCCATGACCATCAGCTGGAGGGGGGAGCCGGTGACGAAGGCGGCCACGCCCAGCAGGGTCACCGCCAGCGCCGCGCTCCACTGCGCCCGCATCAGCGGCGGGAAGAGCGCCAGGACCACGGCCAGGGAGGTGAGACCGCCGAACAGGGTGCCCCGCAGGGAGTGGTCGGCCAGGCGGCCGCCCAGGAGGTTGCCCGCCGTCGCGCCCACGCCGAACAGGGCCAACAGGAGGGTCACGCTGCCCTCGGCGTAGCCCGCCGCGCCCGTCAGCATCGGCGTCACGTAGCTGTACGCCGCGAACAGCGCGCCGAAGCCCGCCACCGTCGTGGCGAGCGCCAGCCACACCGGCAGGGACCGCAGCGCGGCCAGTTCGCCGCGCAGGCCCGCGGGCGAGGCGTGGGTGTGGTCGTGCGGGATCAGGAGGGCCAGGGAGGCGATCGCGGCGAGGCCGATCGCGCTCACGGCGAGGAAGGTGGCCCGCCAGCCCAGGTGCTGGCCCATCAGGGTCGCGGCGGGCACGCCCGCGACGTTGGCGACCGTCAGCCCGAGGAACATCAGGGAGACCGAGCGGGCCTTGCGCTCCGGCGGGACCATGTTCGTCGCCACCACCGCGCCCACGCCGAAGAACGCCCCGTGCGGCAGCCCGCTGAGGAAGCGCGCGGCGAGCAGGGAGCCGTTGCCGGGGGCGAGGGCGGACAGCGCGTTGCCCGCGACGAACAGGGCCATCAGGCCGATCAGGACCGTACGACGGGACGTGCGGGCCGTGACGGCCGCCAGCAGCGGGGCGCCGATGACGACGCCCAGCGCGTACGCCGAGACCAGGTGCCCGGCGGAGGGTATGGAGATGTGCAGGTCGGACGCGACGTCGGGGAGCAGTCCCATCATCACGAACTCGGTCGTACCGATGCCGAAGGCGCCGACGGCCAGGGCGAGCAGGGCCAGGGGCATGGAGGGCCTGTGCCTTTCGAAAGCGTGGAGAGAGCGTCGTACCGAAAAGTTCAAGTACGGAACAAAGTCTCTCAGGCCCGCTGTTCCAGCAGGTTACGAGGGTGTGTCCAGGTTCACACGGGCCGCCACCGGGAGGTGGTCGCTGCCTGTGCGCGGCAAGGTCCAGCTGCTCTCCGGCTCCACGCCCTTGACCATGATCTGGTCGATCCGCGCCATCGGGAACGCCGCCGGCCAGCTGAACCCGAAGCCGCTGCCCGCCGCGCCCTGGGTGGAGCGCAGCTGGGAGGTGACGGCGTTGAGCGAGCGGTCGTTCATCGTGCCGTTGAGGTCGCCGAGGAGGATGACCCGGCTCAGCGTCTCGTCGGCGACGGCCTCGCCGAGCGCGTCGGCGCTGGTGTCGCGCTGCCGCGCGGTGAAGCCGGCCCTCAGCTTCACCCGCACGGAGGGCATGTGGGCGACGTACACCGCGACCGGCCCCTCGGGCGTGGCCACGGTCGCCCGCATCGCCCGCTTCCAGCCGAGCTTGATGTCCACGGCCCGCACCCCGCTCATCGGGTACTTGCTCCACAGCCCGACCGTGCCCTCGACCGCGTGGTACTTGTACGTCGGCGCGAGCGCCTTCTCGTAGACGGACACCTCGGAGGCGGGGACCTCCTCCAGGGCCAGGATGCCGGCGCCGGAGGCGGCCACGTCGCGGGCGGTGCCGACCGGGTCGGGGTTCTCGGCGTTGACGTTGTGCGTGGCCACCATCAGGTCGCCGCCGCCGGTCGACTTGTCGGTGAGCAGTCCGCCGAAGAGGTTCAGCCACACGATCGCCGGCAGCAGTACGGCGATCAGCGCGATCGCCGACCTGCGGAACAGGCCGAGCAGCAGCAGGACGGGCACGGCCACGCCCAGCCAGGGCAGGAAGGTCTCGGTGAGGCTGCCGAGGTTGCCCACGGTGTTGGGCACGTGCGCGTGGAGCAGCATCACGAGCGCGAGCAGCAGCGCGACCGCGGCGAGGACGGCGCCCCGGCGCCAGATGCCCGGGTCGTCCCGCCAGGGGGCGAGCAGGCGGTGCAGCAGGCGCCGGAGCCGGGATCCGGGTCGCTCGGGTCCCGAGCCGCCGTCCGCCGTCTCCGTCACGTATGCCTGCTGCGCCATGCCGTCTGCCTCACTGCCTGCCGTGCACACCGTTCGCCCCCCGTGGTTCCGACCCTAGGGGATGATCGGCTCCGTTCTCGCCGTCCCATGACGGCCGTACGGAAGACGAGGACGAACGGGTGGTGCGGGGAGTTCCGGTCAGTGGTCCGGTTGGCGTGGTCTGTTGCAGAACATGCACATCAGTGCGACGAGACTGTGGAGCTGACGGGGCGTAGGCCCTCCAGGACGGTGTCCACGATGCGTTCCGCCAGGTCCTCGGGGAGGTCGCCGTCGGGGCGCATGATGGTGCGCACCAGCATGGCGCCGACGAACATGTCGTTGGCCAGTTCGAGGTCGACGTCGGTGCGCAGTTCGCCGTCGCGCTGACCGCGCCGCAGCACGTCGAGCATGAGGACGCGGCGGGGTGCGACGACGCCCGCGTGGTACGCCGCCCAGATGCGGGGGCTGGACTTCATCTGCACGTACACGTTGTGCAGGATCGCCGACGAGCGGCTGACCAGGCCGCGTTGGCGCAGGGTCTCCAGCAGGACGATCAGGTCGTCGCGCATGGAGGTGCCGGGGAGTTCGGGGTCGGGGGGTTCGGCGGCGCGCAGGACGTCGACGAACAGCTCCTCCTTGCCGCTCCATCGGCGGTAGATGGTGGCCTTGCCGACCCCGGCGGTGCGGGCGATGCGCTCGATGGAGAGTTCGGCGAGCGGTACGCCGTCCTCCAGGAGCTGCATGACGCCTTCCAGAATGGCCTGTTCCACGGCCTCGCTGCGGGGCCGGCCCCGGGCGGGACCGGCCGGGCACGACCGGTTGTCGGCAAGGCTCACGTCATTCCGTCCTCTCACTGTGCTGCGGGAATTCTCCCGCAGCCGCCTCCTTCCCCCGTGGAGTCGTCATGGAGCCGTTCGCGGACACGGGGCCGGCCGTTCGGCCGACGCCCCCGGGTCCACGCCCTCAGTCCATGGCGGCGACCAGCTCCTGTTCCTCGTTCTCCTGCTCGTCCGCCCGCGGCTTGCCCGGCAGGTACAGGGCCGTGACCAGGGCGCCGATCAGCGCCACGCCCGCGCCCCACCACGCGGTGACGTGCATGGCGTGCAGGAAGGCGTCGTCGGCCGGGCCGACCAGGAGCTTGCCCTGCGGGCCGAGCTTCTGGGCGATGCCGAGGGTGGCCTCGATGGAGTCGCCGGCCTTGTCGCGCAGGCCGGCGGGCAGCACGGCGAGCTTGTCCTCGATGCCGCCCCGGTAGGCGGTGGCGAGCACCGAACCGAGGACGGCGATGCCGAGGGCGCCGCCGACCTGGCGGAAGGTGTTGCTCAGCGCGGAGGCGGAACCGGCCTTCTCGCGCGGCAGGGCCTGCATGATGACGACGGAGGTCGGCGTCATGATGTGCGCCATGCCGGCGCCCATCAGGAAGAAGACGACCTCCAGCAGCCAGATCGGCGTGTCGGCGTCGAAGGTGGCGAAGGTCGCCAGCGTGCCGGCGATCACCACCAGGCCGACGGTCGTCGTGAGCTTGTTGCCGAACCGCTCGACCACCAGGCGGGCGCGCGGCGCGAAGATCATCTGCGCGGCGGCCAGCGGCAGCATCAGCAGGCCGGACTTGAGCGGCGAGTAGCCCCGCACGCTCTGGGTGTAGAAGACCGAGAAGAAGGTGACGCCCATCAGCGCGAAGAAGACCAGCGCGATGGCGGCCATGGCGGCCGAGAACACCTTGTTCCTGAAGTAGCTCACGTCCAGCGACGGGTGGTCGCTGCGCTTCTCGAACACCACGAAGGCGGCGAGCACGACGATGCCCGCGCCGATCGTGGCGAGCACGGTCGGGTCGGTGAAGTCGGCCAGCTGGCCGCCCTTGATGATGCCGTAGACCAGCAGGACCAGGCCGACGACGGACAGCACGACGCCGATCGGGTCCAGGCGGCCCGGACTCGGGTCGCGGGAGTCGGGGACGAGCCAGACCATCAGCGCGAGGGCGACGACCACGATCGGCACGTTGATGAAGAAGACCGAGCCCCACCAGAAGTGGTCCAGGAGGGCGCCGCCGGTGATCGGGCCGATGGCGATGGCGAGGCCGACGCCGCCCGCCCAGATGCCGATGGCCTTCGGCTGCTCCTCGCGCTCGAAGACGTTCATCAGGACGGCCAGCGTGGCCGGCATGACGAACGCGGCACCGAGGGCCATCACCGCCCGGTAGGCGATCAGCTGGCCCGGGGAGCCGGACTCGGCGGCGAGGGCCGAGCCGATGCCGAAGACGGCGATGCCGCCCAGCAGCACCTTCTTGCGGCCGAGACGGTCGCCGATCAGGCCCGCGGTGAACAGCAGACCCGCGAAGACGAGGGTGTACGCGTTGATCGCCCACTCGATCTGGCTCTGAGTGGCGCCCAGGCCGGTCGGGGCCGGGGTGGAGATGGTCTTGATGGCGACGTTCAGGATCGAGTTGTCGAGCACCACGATGAGCAGGCTCAACATCAACACGCCGAGGATCGCCCACCGGCGGCGGTGCACCGCCTCCGGTATGCGGGAGGCAGGGACGGAAGTTGTCATGTGTTCGAGCGTAGAGGTATTCCGATACGGAACCGTCTCGTATCTTAATTCTTTTACCGAGAACTTACCCGCCCAGGGGGTTGACGCTGCCCGAAGCGGAGGGGGTGGTTCGACCCCGGCGAGGACGTCGGTGAGGATCACGGGGGGCCCTATGGCCCTGGATGGCACGAGGTGCCACCATGGAGGGGATCCGGGGACGCCGTCAGGGCGCCTCGAGATGAACTGAAGGAGCCGTTGCCATGACGCAGCTTTCGGCTGCCCAGAACAAGCCTTCCGACGGCAGCAAGGCGCTGTACGGGGGGAAGGGCACCCGCCGCATCACGGTCCGCGACATCGCCCTCGCCAAGGAGCGCGGCGAGAAGTGGCCCATGCTCACCGCCTACGACGCGATGACCGCGTCCGTCTTCGACGAGGCCGGCATCCCGGTCCTGCTGGTCGGCGACTCGGCGGGCAACTGTCACCTCGGTTACGACACGACGGTGCCCGTCACCCTCGACGAGATGACGATGCTCTCGTCGGCGGTCGTCCGCGGCACCAGCCGCTCCTTGATCGTCGCCGACCTGCCGTTCGGCACGTACCAGGAGGGCGCGACGCAGGCGCTGCGCTCCGCCACCCGGCTGGTGAAGGAGGCCGGGGTCGGCGCGGTCAAGCTGGAGGGCGGCCAGCGCTCGCACGAGCAGATCCGGCTGCTGGTCGAGGCCGGCATCCCGGTCATGGCCCACATCGGGCTGACCCCGCAGTCCGTCAACGCGATGGGCTACCGCGTGCAGGGGCGCGGCGAGGAGGCGGCGGCGCGGATGCTCCAGGACGCCAAGGCCGTCCAGGACGCGGGCGCGTTCGCGGTCGTGCTCGAACTGGTCCCGGCGGAGCTGGCGGCCGAGGTGACGCGGTCGCTGCAGATCCCCACGGTCGGTATCGGCGCCGGTCCCGAGACCGACGCGCAGGTGCTGGTGTGGACGGACATGATGGGCCTGACGTCGGGGCGCGTCCCCAAGTTCGTCAAGAAGTACGCCGATCTGCGTGACGTGATGGGGTCCGCGGCGAAGTCCTTCGCGGAGGACGTGGTCGGCGGGTCCTTCCCGGCGGAGGAGCACTCCGTCCACTGACGCCCACGGCACCCCCGCAGCCACTACGGCACCACCGGCAGCCCCGCTGATCTTCCCCCGTCGGCGGGGCTGCCCCCTTCGCTCCCGCGCCTCAGGTCAGGGGCGCCCGTTCCGCGACGGCCACGCGTCCCGACGCCAGGGAGGTCCGCGCCCCGGCCGGGCCGCCGTACGAGCGCGCGAGGGTGAGGAGGTCGTCGTCCGACGTCACGCGCAGGCCGTGCGCGGCGAGCAGTGCGGCCATGCGGTGCGGCTTCCACAGCGAGCGCCAGGGTTCGCCCGCGGTGACGGAGCTGCCGAGCACCCGTGTCAGCAGTCGGCCCGCGGACACCTTCGCCGACGGTGCCTGGTAGTTGACCACGAGGGTGCTGCCCGGGGCCGTCCGGGCGGCGAGCGCGGCCAGGGTGGCGCGCACCTGGTCGCGGGTCAGGTACGGCACGACGCCCTCCCACAGCCAGGTCGTCGGCACCGACGGGTCGTGGCCGGCGGCGCCCAGTGCCGCGCCGAGGTCGTCGACGGCGAGGTCGACCGGTGTGAACCGTACGGAGCGGGCGAGGGCCGGCAGCGCGCGGTCCCCTCCCGCGGCCTCGTCGAGGCGGGCGCGCTTGTCCCGCTGGGAGGCCGGGTGGTCGACCTCCCACACATCCGTCCGGGCCAGTCCGGGCAGCCGCCACGCGCGGGTGTCGAGCCCGGCGCCGAGGATCACGAGCTGGCCGCTCGCGCGGGCGCGCAGGGCCTCGTCGATCGCGACCGTACGCGCCGCCGTGATCTCGGCGCACGCCCGCACGCTCTCGTACACCGTGCGCGCCTGCCAGCCCCGCGGCGGGGTGCCCGCGCGCACCTCGTCCACGGGCGTGCGCTCCGCGGCGCGCAGGAGCCGCACCGCCACCGGGTCGGCGAACCGGCCCACCGCGACCCTGCCGTCGGCGGCCGCCCGCCCCTGGCACACCAGCACCGCCGTCCGGCTCGCCGCACGCTCGTCGTCGTCCATGCGGCCGTATTCAACACGACCGCCCGCCGCCGGGTGAGGCGCTGTCGGCGCGCTGTCGGCGTCCTGTCGGTGGTTTGTCGGTGGGGCCTGGCACTGTCAAGGGCATGACGCGAATCGATGAGAACCCCGTCGGCGGACGCAACGCCGTGACGGTGCGGGGTCTGGTCAAGCACTACGGCGAGACCAAGGCGCTGGACGGCGTCGACCTGGACGTGCGCGAGGGCACCGTGATGGGTGTGCTCGGCCCGAACGGCGCGGGCAAGACGACCCTCGTACGCATCCTGTCGACCCTGATCACCCCGGACGCGGGCGAGGCCACCGTGGCCGGGTACGACGTCGTGCGGCAGCCCCGGCAGCTGCGCAGGGTGATAGGCCTCACCGGCCAGTACGCCTCCGTGGACGAGAAGCTCCCCGGCTGGGAGAACCTGTACATGATCGGCCGGCTCCTGGACCTGTCCAGGAAGGACGCCCGCGCCCGCGCCGACGAGCTGCTGGAGCGGTTCTCCCTGACGGAGGCCGCCAAGCGCCCGGCGAGCACGTACTCCGGCGGTATGCGCCGCCGCCTCGACCTCGCGGCCTCCATGATCGGGCGCCCGGCCGTGCTGTACCTGGACGAGCCGACGACCGGACTCGACCCCCGCACCCGCAACGAGGTGTGGGACGAGGTCCAGGCGATGGTCGGCGACGGCGTGACCGTGCTGCTCACCACCCAGTACATGGAGGAGGCCGAGCAGCTGGCCTCGGAGCTGACCGTGGTGGACCGCGGCAAGGTGATCGCGACCGGCGGCATCGAGGAGCTGAAGGCCAGGGTCGGCGGCCGCACCCTGCGCGTGCGCCCGGTGGACCCGCTGGAGCTGCGCCCGCTCGCCGCGATGCTGGACGAGCTGGGCATCACCGGCCTCGCGTCCACCACCGTGGACGGCGAGACCGGCACCCTGCTCGTGCCGATCCTCAGCGACGAGCAGCTGACCGCCGTGGTCGGCGCGGTCACCGCGCGCGGCATCACCATCTCCTCCATCGCCACCGAACTGCCCAGCCTGGACGAGGTGTTCCTCTCCCTCACCGGCCACCGTGCCGGCGACCCGCAGGACGCCACGCCCGCCGACGCCCGCCAGGAGGTCGCCGTATGAGCGCCCAGCCGTCGCCCGCCACCACTCTGGACGAGGCGCCCCGCACCGCACCCGTGAGCACCACCGCTTCCCCGGCCGACGTCCGGATCACACTGCGCGGGCATCTGCGGCACACCGGCGCGCTCATCCGCCGCAACCTGCTGTGGATCCGGCAGGACCCGGAGTCGATGTTCGACGCGCTGCTGATGCCGGTCGTCTTCACGCTGCTGTTCGTGTACGTCTTCGGCGGCTCGATCGGACAGGCGCTCGGCGGCGGCCAGGAGAGATACGTCCAGTACGTCATCCCCGGCATGCTGGCGATGATGAGCATGACCCTGTCCCAGGGCGTCGGCACCGGCTTCAGCCAGGACTTCAACAGCGGTGTGATGGACCGGTTCAGGTCGCTGCCGATCGGGCGCGGCTCGGTGCTGTTCGCGAAGATCGCCGTCGAGCTGGGCCGGATGCTGTTCGCGACCGCGGTGCTGATGGTCGTCGCCGTGCTGGTCGGCTTCCACATCGCCAACTGGCCGGGGCTGTTCGCGACCATCGGTCTGTCGGCGCTGTTCGCCTCCTCGATCATGTGGGTGTTCCTCACCCTCGGCGTGATGCTGAAGAGCGCGCAGTCGGTGCAGGGCGTGGGCTTCCTGGTGCTGTTCCCGCTCCAGTTCGGCTCCTCGATCTTCGCGCCGACCGCGTCGATGCCGGGCTGGCTCCAGGCCTTCACCGACTACAACCCGCTGTCCACGCTCGCCGACGCGGCCCGGGGCCTGATGGTCGGCGGCCCGGTGGCCCACGACCTGTGGGTGACCGTGGGCTGGGCGGTGGCGATCACCGCGGTGATGGCGCCGGTCGCGATCCACAAGTTCCGTACGAAGAGCTGACGTCCACGCCGTACGTCACACCAGGGCGGTGGCCTCCGCGAGGGAGAGGCCGCCGCCTTCGGCGTACGCCGCCTCGTACGACTCCTCGTCCAGCGCCTCGCGGACCCGGGCCTCGGTGATGCCACGGGCCCGGCGCTCCATGCCGGAGGAGACATGGCCGGCGGGCAGCAGCCGGTCGGCGGCGGCCAGCGCGCGGGCGGCGTCGGCGGCGCGGGCGCCGGAGTCGACGCGGGCGAGCGCCATGGCGCCCACCGTGAGGGCGGTGGACGGCAGTTGGGGGATGACGGCCTCGGCGAGCGGGTCGGTGGCGTGCCCGAGTGCGGTGCGGATCTTTTCGAGCGACGCCTCGTTGTGGTCGTCCATGGCGTCCACCCAGGCCTCCTGGCAGAGCAGCAGCGCGTCGAAGACGACGAAGTTCGCGATCCTGAACTCCTCGCGCAGCAACTGGAGTTGCTCCCGGGCCTCGGTGGTGCGGCCGGTAAGTCCCAGCCAGCAGGCCAGGAAGAGCCGGGCGGCGGGCATCGCCTCGCTGTGCAGGGCGTCCTGGCTCTCGACGACCTCCCGCAGCAGCCGTTCGCCCTCCGCCGGCTCGCCCGACTCCATGAGCACGTTGCCGAGACGGGCGCCGAGGACGGCGGTCTGGGCGCGGGCACCGAGGCGTTCGGCGTGCTCGATGGCCGCGCGGTAGTCGGCGGCGGCCGCGTCGTAGACGCCCTTGCGCTCATGGGACTCGCCGCGCGCGGACAACGCCTCGGCGGTGCCCCAGTCGTCGCCGAGGCGGCGGTATATCTCCAGCGCCTCGTCCGCGTCGCGCGTGGCGTCGCCCGCCCAGGCGGTGCGGTTCGCGAGGAAGTTCGCGCGCATCTGGAGGGCGCCGGCCAGCTCCCACTCGTAGCCGGGGGTGGCGCGGCAGGTCTCCACGTTGGCGTCGGCGATCGTCAGTATCCGCTCCGCCCCGCCGGTGAGCATCACGGCGAAGAACCACACCATGCCGGGCGACCGGCAGGTCTGCGGCATCCCCGGCTCGTAGGCACGGGCGACCGCGCGCAGTTTGGCCTGGGCCGCGGGGGTCTGCCAGGCGTCCAACTCGGTGTCCATGCAGGCGAGATGGGCGAGATGGAGGCCGCGCCGGGCCTCTTCGAGCACCTCGCCGGCGTAGGGAGGCGGGGCGTCGGTGCAGCGCTGCCACACCGGTTCCGCGCGGCGCACCGGCTCGGCGAACGGGTCGGGGCCGAGCGCCATGACCTCCCGGCACCAGGTGCGGGCCTCCAGACGCTGGTCGCGCATCTGCCAGAACCACACCAGGGACAGCACCAGGCCCAGCCCCTCCTGCTCGTCGCGCGCGGCGACGGCGTGCCTGAGGGCGACGCGCAGGTTCTCGTACTCCAGCTGGAAGCGGTCGATGGCGGCGCGCTGTCCGGGACCGCGCAGCAACGGGTCGGTGGTGCGGGCGAGTTCGCGGTAGTACGTCAGATGCGCGCGCTCGGCCTCGCCGCGGCGGCCGGTCTGCGCGAGCCGTTCGGTCGCGTACTCGGCGACGGTCTCCAGGAGCCGGTAGCGCATGGTGCCGTCGGCCGAGGGAGCCGCCACCACGAGGGACTTGTCGACCAGGGAGCCCAGCGCGTCCAGGGCGACGGGCCCGCACACGGCCTCGGCGGCGGCCAGGTCGCAGCCGCCGGCGAAGACGGAGAGCCGGGCGAGCACGTCGCGTTCGTCGGCGTCCAGCAGGTCCCAGGACCAGTCCACGACGGCGCGCAAGGTCTGCTGGCGGGGCAGGACGGTACGGCTGCCGGAGGTGAGCAGCCGGAACCGGTCGTCGAGCCGGTCCGCGATCTGGCGCGGCGTCAGCATCCGCAGCCGGGCGGCCGCCAGTTCGATGGCGAGGGGCAGTCCGTCGAGGCGGCGGCAGATCTCCGCGCACGCCTCCCGGTCGTCCTCGACGCGGAACCCGGGCCGGGCCGCCGCGCCGCGCTCGGCGAACAGCCGCAGCGCGACGGGTTCCGGCAGCGGCTCCACCGGGCGCACCAACTCCCCCGGTACGCCGAGGGGTTCGCGGCTGGTGGCGAGCACGGTCAGCTCGGGGCAGCGGGCCAGCAGGCGCTCGGCCAGGCGGGCGGCGGCCTCGATGACGTGCTCGCAGTTGTCGAGCACGATCAGCATCCGGCGCCGGGCGCAGTGCTCCACCAGCCGGTCCACCGGGTCGTGCCCGTCGACCACCGCGCGCATGCCCTCCGCGCCGGCGCCGTGCAGCACGGTCTCCCGGGCGCCGATCGCGGTGAGCACGGCCTGGGGCACGGCGTCCGGGTCGTCCACCGGGGCGAGTTCGGCCAGCCATACGCCGTCGCGCACGGTATGCCGTACCGCCTCGGCGGCCTCCTGCGACAACCGGGTCTTCCCGGCGCCGCCGGGCCCCAGCAGGGTGACCAGCCGGGCGGTTTCGAGGTCGGTGCCCAGCGCGGCGAGATCGGCTTCCCGGCCGACGAAGGAGGTGAGACGGGCGGGCAGGTTTCCCTGCCCGCCCCATGGGGGCACACCGGCCCGGTCACCACCGCGGCCGCCCCGGCCGGGTCGGTCGACGCCGTGGCCGCCCCGGTCCGGGAAGGCGTGGTCGCCCCGATCGGCACGGCTGTCCGGTTCGGGGCGGCCGGCGCGATCGGCACTGCTGCCCCAGTCGGGGTGGCCGCCGCGGTCGGCAAGACCGTCCCGGCCGCCCACGCCGTTGCGGCTGCCCCAACCATCGTCACCGTCCCCGTGGCCGCCCCGGCCGGCACGGCTGTCCCACCCGGCAAGACCGTCCCTGTCGCCGTAGCCGCCCCGGCCGCCCGTGTCGCCCCGGTCCGCCAGGCCGTCCCCGCCGCCCACGCGACCCCGGTCGGCGTGGGTGTCGCGGACGCTCCGCGGCGGTCCCGGGGGCCGTCCGGGGCCGCCGTCCGGGCCCAGCAGCAACTCCGCGTGCAGCGACCGCAGTTCGGCGCCAGGGTCGGAGCCCAGGCGGTCGGCCAGCAGTCGTCGTACGTCCTCGTACGCGGCGAGCGCCTGCGCCGGGCGGCCGAGGTCGCGCAGGGCGCGCAGCCGCAGTGCCTGGAGGGGCTCGTCCAGGGGGTGGGCGTCGCACAGGGCGGTCAGGTCGGGGAGGGCGCCCTCCGCGTGACCGAGGGCGAGAGCCGCGGTGTGCCGGGCGCGCCGGGCGTCCAGTCGGCGGGTCTCCCAGCGGGCGGCCTCGGCGGTACGGTCGGGCAGGTCGGCGAGGGCCTCGCCCTGCCACAGGGCGAGGGCGTCGTCCAGGAGGCCGGCGGCCTTGGCGGGGTCGCCCTCGGCGAGGGCGGCGAGGCCGTCGCCGGTCAGCCGGTCGAAGCGGGTGAGGTCGATGTCGTCGGCTCCGGCGGCGAGCCGGTACCCGCCGTCCACGGAGACCACCGCGTCCGCGCCGAGCGCACGCCGCAGTCGGCCCACGAGCGCCTGGAGCGCACCGGCGGCGTCGGCGGGTGGGCGCGCGCCCCACACCTCGTCCACCAGCACCCCCACCGGCACGGTCCGCCCGACCCGCAGCGCCAGCACGCTGAGCAGCGCACGCAGCCGCGCTCCGCCGATCGGGACGGCCGTGCCGTCGGGGCGGAGCGCCTGGGTGGGACCGAGAAGGCGGTAGCGCACGGGGTCCATTGTCTCCGGAGGATCAGGTGACGGTCAGAGGGTGGTCACCGGCCGCGGCGGGCGCTTCCGGTGATGTCCAGGGTGACGAGGACGCCCACGGTACGACGGATCCGGACGAGCCCTTCCACCGTGCCGAGGTCGGTCTCCTCGAACCACCTCGGGCACCCGTCGACGGACTCCCTCGTCACGGACCCCGGCACCGGTTCCAGGCCGCGCCCCGCGGCCCGCAGCACCAGGCCCCGCCCCCGCGGGGCCGGCTCGGGGGCGGCCGGGCGGTAGGTGTACTCCTGGTGCACCAGTTCGATGGCCCGGACCCGGCCCACGGCCTGCTCGGCGGGTCCGCCGTGATGCTCCACCCACGCCTCGGCGCCGTGGCCCACGCCGTCGCGCCGGTCCTTCGCGTCGTAGGCGACCAGCGTCCAGGTCACCTCGTCGTCCACCGCGAACGGTGTGCCGCAGCAGGCCAGCTGCCAGTCCGCATAGAAGACACTCTTCTGTGGCATTCCCCCACTCTCCAGGAACCCGAAGGCGTGTGCGAGACGTTTTCCGCGTGTCGCCGGGTACTTCCGGACCCGCCCGCCCAGCCGTCCGTACGTCCACCGGTCCACCCCGCCCGTCACAGGAGCCGCCCATGACCACCGCCACCACCCGCCGTCCCGGCGACCGCAGGATCAGCCCCGTGTTCCTCGGGATCCTCGCCGTCGCGGCCGTGGCCGGCTGGGCCGCCTGGACCGGGTTCGCGGCGCGGCCGGGCGTCGCGGTCTTCCTGTTCGTGACGGCGGCCTGGATCGTCTCCCTGTGCCTGCACGAGTACGCGCACGCGCGCACCGCCCTGCACAGCGGCGACATCACGATCGGCGCGAAGGGCTACCTCACGCTGAACCCGCTGAAGTACACGCACGCGCTGCTGAGCATCGTGCTCCCGGTGCTGTTCGTGATCATGGGCGGGATCGGGCTGCCGGGCGGCGCGGTGTTCATCGAGCGCGGCCTAATCCGGGGCCGCCGGCGGCTGAGCCTGATCTCGGCGGCGGGCCCCTTGACGAACGCGCTGTTCGCGGCGGTGTGCACCGCCCCGTTCTGGCTGCACGCGCTGGACGGCGTGCCGACGGTCTTCCGCTCCGCGCTGGCGTTCCTCGCGCTGCTCCAGGTGACGGCCGCGCT
The DNA here is from genome assembly GCF_030269125.1 of Streptomyces hygroscopicus subsp. hygroscopicus. Classification (GTDB taxonomy): domain Bacteria; phylum Actinomycetota; class Actinomycetes; order Streptomycetales; family Streptomycetaceae; genus Streptomyces; species Streptomyces hygroscopicus_C. Next base: position 505,790 of record NZ_BSSM01000002.1, read on the forward strand.
GCTGAACCTGCTGCCGGTGCCGGGCCTCGACGGGTACGGCGTGCTGGAGCCGTGGCTGCCGTCCGGGGTGAAGCGGCAGGTGGAGGCGTTCCCGATGTTCGGGCTGCTCGTCGTGTTCGCGCTGCTGTGGATCCCGTCGCTGAACATCGCGTTCTTCGACCTGATCCACGCCGTCCTGCGGGGACTCGGGGTGGACACGGCGTACTCGGACTGCGGGTACTGGCTCTACCGCTTCTGGAGCGGCACCCCCGAAGCCTGCGTGGTCAGCTCGTGACCGGCCCGTCCTGCCCCGCGGCGCGGGCGCGCTTGACGTAGTACCACGTCATGTTGGACGACAGGCCCGCCAGCAGCACCCAGACGACGCCCAGCCAGCTGCCCTGCACGAAGGAGACCACGGCCGCCGCCAGCGAGAGGACGCAGACGACGAGGGTGTAGAGGGCGATGCGGGGCATGACGGGTGGCTCCTGTCGGGGGACACTGCTACGGCGAACAGTGTCCCCCATGGCCATGGCCGGCACATAGGAAGGTCGGCCCGGACTCGCGGGCCGAACGGCTCACACGTCGGTGAGCCGGAGTCCCGCGTGCGCCTTGTAGCGGCGGTTGACCGAGATCAGGTTGGCCACCAGGGACTCGACCTGGTGGGCGTTGCGGAGCCGGCCCGCGAAGATGCCGCGCATGCCGGGGATGCGCCCGGCGAGCGCCTGCACGATCTCCACGTCGGCGCGCTCCTCGCCGAGCACCATCACATCGGTGTCGATCCGCTCGATCCCGGGGTCCTGGAGCAGGACGGCCGACAGGTGGTGGAAGGCGGCGGTGACCCGGGAGTCCGGGAGCAGCGCGGCCGCCTGCTCGGCGGCGCTGCCCTCCTCGGGCCTCAGCGCGTAGGCGCCCTTCTTGTCGAAGCCGAGCGGGTTGACGCAGTCCACGACGAGCTTGCCCGCCAGCTCGGCGCCGAGCGACTTCAGCGTGTCGCCGTGCCCGTCCCACGGGACGGCCACGATCACGATGTCGCTGCGGCGCGCGGCCTCGGCGTTGTCGGCGCCCTCGACACCGTGGCCGAGTTCCGCCGCGGCGGCCTGGGCGCGGTCGGCGGACCGGGAGCCGATGATCACCTTCTGGCCGGCCCTGGCGAGCCGGTAGGCGAGGCCCTTGCCCTGCGGGCCGGTGCCGCCGAGCACGCCGACGACGTGCCCGGAGACGTCGGGCAGGTCCCAGGGGTCCTTGGCGGGGGCCTTCTGTGCGCTGTCGGTAGAGGTCATGGGGTGACTCTACGTCGCCGGTAGGGGCGGGCGGAGAAAAGGAGTTGCCCCCTCCTCCCCCTCGGCCGAGCATGCCCGGGTGACCTCCGCCCTCCTGCCCGACCTCGCCCCCTGGAAGGCCTCCGCGGATTTCCGGCGGCTGTGGAAGTCCGGCCTCGTCAGCAACTTCGGCAGCTTCCTCACCCTGGTCGCGCTGCCCGTCCAGCTGAAGGACCTCACGGAGTCCACGGCGGCCGTCGGCGCGATCGGTGCCGTGGCACTGCTGCCGCTGATCGTGTGCGGTCTGTACGGCGGCGCGCTCGCCGACGCGCTGGACAAGCGGAGCCTGATCGTGTGGACCGAGGCCGGCCAGGGCCTGCTCAGCGCGGCGCTGCTGCTCAACGCGCTGCTTCCGCGCCCCGCGATCTGGCCGCTGTACGCCGTCGCCGCCCTCTCCTCCGCCCTCGGCGCGGTCCAGCGCCCCGCCCTGGACTCGCTGTGGCCGCGGATCGTCGCGCACGACGACATGCCCGCCGCGGCCTCGCTGAACTCGCTGCGCTGGACGGTGGGCGGCGTCGCGGGCCCGGCGCTCGCGGGTGTGGTGGTCGCCTACGCGGGCCTCGGCTGGGCGTACGCCGCCGACCTGCTGACCTTCGCCGTCTCGCTGGCGTACATCGTGCGGATCGCCGCCTCCCCCGCCGCCCACGAGGCCGCGAAGCCCTCGCTGCGGGCGATCGCGGAGGGCGCCCGGTACGCGTGGAGCCGCAAGGAACTCCTCGGCACCTACGTCGTGGACCTCGCCGCGATGTCCCTGGCCATGCCGCTCGCGGTGCTGCCGTTCCTCGCCGACGAACTGGGCGCCGACTGGGCGCTCGGGCTGATGTACGCGAGCATCCCGGCGGGGTCCCTGCTGGTGAGCCTGACCAGCGGCTGGGCCTCGCGGGTGCACCGGCACGGCCTGATGGTGGCGCTGGCGGCGGCCGGCTGGGGCCTGTCGATCGCCGCGGTGGGGCTGACGCGCCACGTCTGGCTGGTGCTGCTCCTGCTCGTCGTCGGCGGCGGGTTCGACATGGTCAGCGGGATCTTCCGGTCCGCCATGTGGAACCAGACGATCCCCGACGAGCTGCGCGGCCGGCTCGCCGGGATCGAGCTGCTGTCCTACTCGGTGGGCCCCCAGCTGGGCCAGGTCCGCGCGGGCGGCCTCGCCGCGTGGACGGGCCTGCGCCCGTCGATCGCGTACGGCGGCCTGGCGTGCGCGGGCGCGGTGGGCCTGCTCGCGCTGTGCCTGCCGGGCCTCATGACGTACGACGCGCGGACGAACGAGCACGCGGTGCGCGTGCGGGAGCGCCGCGCCGCGACCGCGAGGGCGTGATCACTCCTCCCCGGAGTCCGCCTTCGGGGCGTCGTGCCACCGCGGATCGTTCTCCCACTCCAGGTTCCGCTCGGCCGCCAGCTCCATCGCCCGCTGCGCCTCCTGGCGCGAGGCGTACGGACCGAAGCGGTCCTTGCCCGGACAGTCCGGGCCCTCCTCGACCTTCTTGTGCTCCAGGCAGTAGTACCACTCACCCGGCTTGCCCGCGGTGCGCTTCTTGAACAGGGCCATGGACCGCTCCTCTCGCCGACCAACGACATGTTCCCCCATGCCCGCTGGAATAGACTCGCCGGCATGTCTGGCCAGTCGCTGCTCGTACCGGGGGAACAGTCCCCCACCCGTTCCGTCCCGGGGAACATCCGTCGCCCCGAGTACGTCGGCAAGCCCGCGCCGACGCCGTACACCGGGCCCGAGGTGCAGACCCCGGAGACCGTCGAGGCGATGCGGATCGCCGGCCGTATCGCCGCGCGGGCGATGGAGGAGGCCGCGAAGGTCATCGCGCCCGGGGTCACCACGGACCAGCTGGACAAGGTGGCGCACGAGTACATGTGCGACCACGGCGCCTACCCCTCCACGCTCGGCTACCGCGGCTTCCCCAAGTCCCTGTGCACCTCCGTCAACGAGGTCATCTGCCACGGCATCCCGGACTCGACGGTCCTCAGGGACGGCGACATCGTCAACCTGGACGTGACCGCGTACATCGGCGGGGTGCACGGCGACAACAACGCCACCTACCTGGTCGGGGACGTGGACGAGGAGTCGCGGCTGCTCGTGGAGCGCACCCGGGAGGCGCTGAACCGGGCGATCAAGGCGGTCAGGCCCGGCCGGCAGATCAACATCATCGGCCGGGTCATCGAGTCGTACGCCAAGCGCTTCGGCTACGGCGTGGTGCGGGACTTCACCGGGCACGGCATCAACACGTCGTTCCACTCCGGGCTGATCATCCCGCACTACGACAGCCCGCACGCCACCACGGTGATGCGGCCGGGCATGACCTTCACCATCGAGCCGATGCTGACGCTGGGCACGCACGAGTACGACATGTGGGACGACGGCTGGACGGTCGTGACGAAGGACCGCAAGCGCACCGCGCAGTTCGAGCACACGCTCGTGGTCACGGACGACGGCGCGGACATCCTGACCCTCCCGTAAGCGCCGTACCAGCCCATGAGGGCCCACCTCCGACCCCGGGGTGGGCCCTTTTCGCGTGCCCGGACCCCCTCCTGATGTGTTTCCGACAGGTTGTCGGTAAACTTACCGACACCACGTCGGCAAACCCGGGAGTGTTCCATGGAGCCGTTCTCGACGCTGATCCGCACCGCCACCCGCGCACAGCACACGGCGGCGGAGACCTCGACCTTCATGAGCGACCTGCTCGGCGGCCGGCTGGGCGTGGCGGCGTACGCGCGCTACACCGAGCAGCTGTGGTTCGTCTACGAGGCGCTGGAGAACACCGCCGGGGCGCTGGCCGCGGACCCGGTGGCGGGGCCGTTCCTGCGGCCGGAGCTGCGCAGGCTGCCCGCGCTGGAGCGGGACCTGGCGCATCTGCGCGGGCCCGGATGGCGGGAAGGACTCGGCGCCCTGCCCGAGACGCGGGCGTACGCCGACCGGGTGCGCGCGTGCGCCGAGGAGTGGCCGGGCGGGTATGTCGCGCACCACTACACCCGGTATCTCGGCGACCTCTCCGGCGGCCAGGTCATCCGCGACCGCGCGGAGCGCACGTGGGGCTTCGGGAAGAAGGGCGACGGGGTGCGGTTCTACGTCTTCGACGAGATCGCCAACCCGGCCGCGTTCAAGCGCGGTTACCGCGAGCTGCTGGACCGGATACCGGCGGACGCGCTGGAGCGGCAGCGGATAGCGGTCGAGTGCGGGCGGGCCTTCGCGCTGAACACGGCCGTCTTCCGGGCGCTGGGCGAGGAGTTCCCGCTCGAACCCAGCGCCGCCTGACGCCGGGTCAGCGCTCCAGGAACACCCGCCCGCCCAGCTCCACCCAGCCCTCCGGCTGCGGGGCGGTGAGGAGTTGGGAGCCCTTGCCCTGGGTGATGTTGAGGGCGCGGTCCAGCCGGGCCGTGAGCTGGAGCGCGGCCGCGCCCGTCGCCTCGTCCTCCTCGATGCCGTCGCCCCGGCCGGGGAAGGCACGGGCGCGCACCCGGCCGGCGGCCTCGTCCTCCCAGGCCCAGGCGTACACCCACTCACCGGGCGGCGGCACGTCGAGCGCGTCGACCTCGGCGGGGGTGGCGTACTGGCGCAGGGTGCGCGGCTCGGGCCACTCCGGGCGGGCCTCCACCCAGCAGAACTCGCCGTCCTGCCGGGCGCCCACCACCCCCGCGGGGACGACGAGTTCGGGGACGTCCAGCAGCCAGGCGGTGCCGACGCAGGGGTGCCCGGCGAACGGCAGCCGTACGGAGGGCGTGTAGATGTCGATCACGCCGCGCTCGGGGTCGTCCACGAACACGGTCTCGCTGAAGCCGAGTTTGGCGGCGAAAGCCTGCCGGTCGGCGCGCTCGGGCAGCGTGGAGCCGTCGCGGACGACGCCGAGTTCGTTGCCGTAGCCGCCATGCGGTGCGCAGAAGACGCGCAGTACGTCGTAGTCAGTCACCGGGGAATTGAAACACCGCCCGCGCGGCGAGCGCGTCGAAGGCGGGGGCGCCGCCCGCCAGCGGCCAGGAACGCGTCCGCCCTTCGGACCAGGGCAGGGCGCGCAGGACGTCGTCGTACGCCCGCAGCCGTTCCGCCCGGCGCCGTTCGTCGCCGGGCTCGGTCCACACCCGCCGGCGCGCCTCGGCCACCTCGTCGGCCTGCCGGCGCCAGTCCTCCTCGTCCAGCAGCCGCGTGAGCACCACGCAGGGCGGGGTCAGCCCCTCTTCGAGCGCGGCGACCGCCCGGTCGTGGCCGTCGAGCAGCAGCCAGCCGTCCAGGGCGGTGACCCACCACAGCAGCACGGGCGCCAGCGTCCCCGCGCGGGCGTGCTTGCGGTAGGCCTTCACCCGCCCGGCGTCCGGCGGGGACAGCGGTCGCAGGGGTACGACGCCGTGCCAGCCCTCGGCCGACCAGTCGAGGTGGCAGGCGGGCCAGTCCCGGACGAAGTCCCGCCCGTGCCAGACGTAGGGCGGGAACACGTGGCGGACGCGGAGGCCCCAGCGAGCGTCGTGCAGGGGGCCGTCCGGCGCCTCCTCCAGCCGGCGCGCGTAGGCGTGCACCCAGGCGCCCGGGTCCCGCGTCAGCGCCGAGCGGACCGGCGGCAGCGGCGAGCGGTACCCGTCGTACCGGCACAGGCGCACCCCCTGGTTCCACTCCTCCACCCGGCCGAGCAGCAGGATCCGCCGGCCCTGGCGCAGCAGCACGCGGCCGCCGTCGGCCACTTCGAACCGCAGGGGCGGCGGCCCCGGGCGGCCCCGCACCCGCAGTACGACCGCCTCGGCCCCCGTCCGTTCCCTGTACGCCCTTTCCACGCCCGCGACCCTCCCCCTCGTGAGATCCGGATCACGACCCCCCAAGGGTATGGGGAAGGTAAGCCTCAGGTAACTTAGGGAAGCCTCACCAAACTGGATCTCCAGGGAGTCCGCATGCGTGCCGTCCGTCCGACCGCCATCGCCGCCGTCACCGCGGCCGCACTGACCGTTCTCTCGGCCTGCACCGCCAAGAGCGAGGCCAAGGGCGGCGACGCCATCCAGGTCACCGCGGCCGACTCGACGTGCGACACCTCCGCCACGTCGGTCCCGGCCGGCCAGGTCACGCTGAAGATCGAGAACAAGGGATCGAAGGCCACCGAGGTGGAGATCCTGTTCCCGGACGACCGGATCGTCTCCGAGAAGGAGAACATCGGCCCCGGCACCACGTACACGCTGACCGCCGAGGTGAAGGCGGGGTCGTACGAGATAGCCTGCCGCCCCGGCATGAAGGGCCACGGCGTCCGGCAGCGGCTCACCGTCACCGGTGGCTCCACGACGGCCGCGCGGGACCCGAGGCTCGACAAGGCGGTCGCCGAGTACCGGCAGTACGTGCAGGCCCAGGCCGACGCCACCGTGCCGCTCGCGCGGAAGTTCGCCGACGCCGTCAAGGCGGGCGACCTCGACGCCGCGAAGAAGGCGTACGCCCCCTCGCGGCTCGGCTGGGAGCGCACCGAGCCGGTCGCCGAGTCCTTCGGTGACATCGACCCGAAGACCGACACCCGCGAGGACGGCCTGGAGAAGGGCCAGGAGTGGACCGGCTGGCACCGGCTCGAAAAGGCCCTGTGGGCCGACAGGAAGATCGGCGCCGAGGAGAAGACCCTCGCCGACCGGCTGGTGAGCGATCTGAAGGACTGGCAGGAGCGGGTCGGCGAGGCCGAGATCACCCCGACGTCCATGGCCAACGGCGCCAAGGAGCTGCTGGACGAGGTCGCCACCGGCAAGGTCACCGGCGAGGAGGACCGCTACGCGCACACCGACCTGGCCGACTTCCAGGGCAACGTCGAGGGCGCGCGGAAGTCGTACGAGCTGCTCAAGCCGGTCGCCGTGAAGAACGACCCGGCGCTCGCCAAGGAGCTGGACAAGCAGTTCGCCGCGCTCGACGGCGTGCTGGACGGCTACCGCTCGGACAAGACGTCGTACGGCTTCGTCTCCTACGACAAGGTCACCGAGGAGCAGCGCAAGGAGCTGTCGGACGCGGTGAACGCGCTCGCCGAGCCGCTGTCGAAGCTCGCCGCCGCGGTCGTGAAGCAGGCGGGGACGGAACGATGACCGAGATTCAGGAGACCCGCCCCTCGCGCCGGGCGCTGATCGGCTGGGGCGGGGCCGGGATCGCGCTCGGGGCCGTGGCGGCCGGGGGCGCGGTGGCGCTGACGAACACGGGGTCCGGGGCGCCGGACGCGGCCGGGGCCGGGGGCGCGGTGGAGTTCCACGGCGCCCACCAGGCGGGCATCGCCACCCCCGTGCAGGACCGGCTGCACTTCGCCGCGTTCGACGTGAAGACCGACGACCGCGAGGCGTTCGTCCAGCTCCTGAAGGACTGGACGGCGGCGGCCCGCCGGATGACCGCGGGCAGGACGGTCGGCGAGGGCGCCTACGGCGGGCTCGCCGAGGCCCCGCCGGACGACACCGGCGAGGCGCTGGGCCTCACGCCCTGCCGGCTGACCCTGACCATCGGCTTCGGACCGTCGCTGTTCGACAGGTTCGGCCTGCGCGGCAAACGGCCCGCGGCCCTCGTCGACCTGCCCGAGTTCCCCGGGGACAACCTGGAGAAGGCCCGCACCGGCGGGGACCTGTGCGTCCAGGCCTGCGCGGACGACCCGCAGGTCGCCGTGCACGCCATCCGCAACCTCGCCCGCATCGGCTTCGGCAAGGTCGCCGTGCGCTGGTCCCAGCTCGGCTTCGGCAAGACCTCCTCGACCACCCCGGACGCGCAGACCCCGCGCAACCTCTTCGGCTTCAAGGACGGCACCCGCAACATCGCGGGCACCGAGACCGACCGGCTGGAGAAGCACGTGTGGGTCGGCGACGGGGACGGACCGGACTGGATGACCGGCGGGTCGTACCTCGTCGCCCGGCGCATCCGCATGAACATCGAGACCTGGGACCGTACGTCGCTCCAGGAGCAGGAGGACGTGTTCGGGCGGGACAAGCGCGAGGGCGCGCCGGTCGGGAAGGCGGGCGAGCACGACGAGCCGTTCCTGAAGGCGATGAAGCCCACCGCGCACGTGCGGCTCGCGCACCCGGACGCCAACGGCGGCATCACCATCCTGCGCCGCGGCTACTCCTTCACCGACGGCACCGACGGCCTCGGCCGCCTCGACGCGGGCCTGTTCTTCCTGGCCTACCAGCGCGACGTGCGCCACGGCTTCATCCCGCTCCAGCGCAGGCTGGCCGCGCACGACGCGCTCAACGAGTACGTCCAGCACGTGGGTTCGGCGGTCTTCGCGGTCCCGCCGGGCGTCCGGGACGCCGATGACTGGTGGGGCCGTTCACTGTTCTCGAAGGAGGCGTAGCCCGTGTTCTCCAACTACCTGATCGGCCTGCGGGAGGGGCTGGAGGCGTCGCTCGTCGTCTGCATCCTGATCGCGTACCTGGTCAAGACCGGCCGCCGGGACGCCCTTCGGCCCATCTGGACCGGCATCGGCATCGCGATCGCGCTGGCGCTGGGCTTCGGCTGCGCGCTCGAGTTCGGCTCCCAGGAAATGACGTTCCAGGCACAGGAGGCGCTCGGCGGCTCGCTGTCGATCCTCGCCGTGGCCCTGGTGACCTGGATGGTGTTCTGGATGCGGCGCACCGCCCGGTACCTGAAGTCGGAGCTGGGCGCCAAGCTGGACGCGGCGCTCGCGATGGGCACCGGCGCGCTGGTCGCCACGGCGTTCCTCGCGGTCGGCCGGGAGGGCCTGGAGACGGCGCTGTTCGTGTGGGCGTCGGTGCACGCGGCCAGCGACGGCACCCCGCGTCCGCTGATCGGCGTGGCCCTCGGCATCGCCACGGCGGTGCTGCTCGGCTGGCTGTTCTACCGGGGCGCGGTGCGCATCAACCTGGCGAAGTTCTTCACCTGGACCGGCGGCATGCTGGTGGTGGTCGCGGCGGGCGTGCTGGCGTACGGCTTCCACGACCTCCAGGAGGCGGGCTGGATCCCCGGCATCAACCACCTGGCCTTCGACATCAGCGGCACCATCGCGCCGGACAGCTGGTACGGCACCCTCCTCAAGGGCGTCCTCAACTTCCAGCCGGACCCGACGGTCGTCCAGATCACGGTGTGGGCGCTGTACCTGCTCCCGGTGCTCACGGTGTTCCTCGCCCCGGTAGGGTTCGCCTCCGGGAAGGGGAAGGTGAAGGAGCCCGATGACCAGGGAACGCAGTCCTCGACGGCTTCGCCGGCGTGACCGGAACGCACTGGCGGCGGCGGCGCTGACCGCCTTGTCACTCACGGCGAGCGGGTGTGTGGTGGTGCACGGGGAGCGCGAGGTACTGCCCGGCGCCACCCGGGCGGAGGCCGCCAAGGCGCTGGCCGCGTTCACCGACGCGTACAACAAGGCCGACAAGGCGTACGACAGTTCGCTCGACGCGCCCTACGTCACCGGGCCGCTCGCCGACATCGACGCCGCCCGGCTGAAGGCGGGGCACGTCAACAGCCCCTCCGGCAACGCGAGTCACGTCCCGCTGAAGCTGTCGGACGTCAGGATCACGATTCCGAAGAAGGCGGGCTGGCCCCGCTGGTTCCTCGCGGACGCGCGGGGCAACAAGGCCGGTGACTACCGCTGGCTGCTGGTGTTCACGCGGGCGGATCTGGGTGAGCGGTGGCGGGCGGCGTACCTGACGCTGGCGGCGCCGGGCACGGTGCCGCGGTTCAGGACGGACAAGGACGGGTGGGGCGAGGCGGTGCCCGCCTCCTCGTCGCGGCTGGCGGTCACGCCCGGCGACCTGAGCCGCTCCTACACCGACTACCTGAAGAACGGCGGCACGTCGTTCGCCGACGGGCCGAACACGAGCCAGTTGCGCACCTACCGCCAGGGCCAGGCCCGCAAGCCGGGCCTCGTGCGCCAGTACATCGACCAGCCCCTGACCCGGGGCGACTACGCCCCGCTCGCCCTGCGCACGGCGGACGGCGGCGCGCTGGTCTTCTTCACCACCCACCACTACGAGAAGCAGACCGCCGCCGCGAACACGTCGGTACCGACCCCCAGCAAGGCCGTCCAGGCCCTCACGACGGGCGAGATCCACCAGTCGCTGACCCTGGAGTCCATAGCCGACCAGGCGGCGCTGGACCCGGCGGGGAAGGGGACGGTGTCGATGGTGGGGCGGGTGCAGGGCGTCACGGGGGCGAAGGGCGAGTAGGCCGCCGGGGCTCGCCGTCCCCCGGGCCGGGCCGGTGGCGGCCGGCGGCCGTCAGTGGCGCAGGGGCCACGGCTGCTGGGGCGGAGCCTCGGAGGCGTGGCGGGCGCAGGCGTCGGTGAGCGCTTCCAGCAGGGTCAGCGGTTCCGGTAGCGGGTGCTCCGGGCCGCGCAGCCAGCGGACCCGCTGGTCGTCGTCGCCGGGGAGGCGGGCCGGGGGGACGAGGACGTAGGAGCCCCGGCAGTGCCAGCGCAGGCCCGGGTGCTCGGCCATCGTCTCGGGGTGGCAGTCCAGCTCGCAGGGCCACCACTCGTCCTCGTCCTCGGGGGTGCCGCGGGTGAGGGTGAAGAACAGCATCCGGCCGTCGTCGCTCTCGGCGACCGGCCCCACCTCGACGCCCTCCGCGAGCAGCCGCTCCAGCGCCTCCCGGCCTGCCCGCACGGGCACGTCCAGGACGTCGTGGACCATGCCGGTCGCGGTGATGAAGTTGGCCTGCGGCTGGTGCCGGGCCCACCGCTCGATCTGGGCGCGGTCGGTCGTGGACTGGGTCTGCCAGGCGAACGACACGGGGTGCCGGGCCGGGGTGGGACAGCCCACGCGGTCGCAGGAACACCGGTAACCGGGCGCGGGGTACGCGGCGGGCGCGAGCGGCAGCCCCGCGCCGGCGGCGGCGAGCAGCAGAGCCTCCCGACCGCCGTCGCCGGCGGCTTCCTTCGGGCGGCGTCCACGCAGCCACTGGGAGAGCTTGCCCTGCCGGCCGACCCGGCCGCCGAACGTCCCGCTCATCTATCCCCTCGCCTCGCTGGTGTGCGGACAGCATGCCTCATGGTCCCACCTTCGTGCGCTTCGGGGGGCAGCAGGCGGATACGGGGGGATTCGGGAGAGACGTACCTCACCGTGCCCGGTCCGGGGGCCACGGATCGCCCCAGTCCGTGTCCCGTGCCGATCTGTACAGGTCGCCGTGGCGCTTGGTGACGGTCGCGCGGTGGAGGCGTTCGTCCGGTTCGCACAGGTCGAGGAGGACCTGGCCCTTGCGGATCTGGGGGCGGCGGACGACGCGGGCGGGGGCCGGGCGGGCGGGCAGGCGGGTGGCGGCGACGTAGGAGAACTTCTCGTCCTCGTAGGCCAGGGAGCCGCCCTTGACGCGGCGGTGCAGCGAGGAGCGGCCGACGCGGGCGGAGAAGTGGCACCAGTCGGTGCCGGGCGCGATCGGGCAGGCGGCGCTGTGCGGGCAGGGCGCGGCGACGCCGAACCCGGCGCGGACCAGCCGGTCGCGGGCCTCGATGACCCGGGCGTACCCGGCGGGCGTGCCGGCCTCCACGATCACCACGGCCTGTGCGGCGGCCGCGGCGGCGTCGACGAGTGCGGTGCGGTCGGCCTCGGTGAGTTCGTTGAGGACGTACGACACCGTGAGGAGGTCCGTCGGCTCCAGGGCGAGCGCGGCGCCGATCCGGGCGCGCTGCCAGCGGGCGCCGGCCAGGACGGGGTTGGCGGCGGCCAGCTCCCGGCCGAGGGCGAGCGCGGGCTCGGCCCAGTCGAGCACGGTCACCGGGCGGGTGCCGGCCCAGGTGTCGGTGACCGCCCAGGTCGCCGCGCCGGTGCCGCCGCCGACGTCCACATGGCTGCCGGGAACCCAGCCGGGGACGGCGTCCGCGAACGCCGCGAGGGCCGAGCGCACCGCTTCGAAGGTGGCCGGCATCCGGTACGCGGCGTAGGCGGCGACGTCGGCGCGGTCGCGGAGGATCGGGGCGTGCGTCGGGGTGTCGCCGCGGTAGGCGGCGATGAGCCGTTCGACGGCGCCGGCGGCCTGGCTGGGCGGAAGCCCGTCGAGCAGCTCGGCAAGGCTCCGACGCAGGGTTTCGGCCGGTGGTACGGGGGCGGTCACCTGGAGATTCTATGGCGCGCGGGGGTGGCGCCGGACCGGCTGGGGCCCGGCCGCGGCACGACGGCGCGGCTGACCGGCCGGGCCCGCGACCCGCCCCCTCACACCACCGCCCGCGCCAGCCACGTCCCGATCGCCGCCCTCGGGAGGCTGTCCGCCGGGCGGCGGCGGGGGTGCACCGTGTTCGCCAGGAGCACCAGGAACGTGTCCGTCGCCCGGTCGAGGACCAGGGACGTGCCGGTGAAGCCCGTGTGGCCGGCGGCGCCGTGGCCGGAGAGGGTGCCCATGAACCAGGGTTGGTCGAGGGCGAAGCCCAGGCCGGGTGGGGTGAGGAGGAGGGAGGTGAAGTCGGGGGCGAGGATGCGGGCGGGCCCGTAGGAGCCGCCGGCGAGCAGGGCGCGGCAGAAGACGGCGAGGTCGCGGGCGGTGGAGAAGAGGCCCGCGTGGCCGGCGACGCCGCCGAGGGCCCAGGCGTTCTCGTCGTGGACGACGCCCCGCAGCATCCCCCGGTCGGCCTTGGCCCAGGGCCGCCACTGGTCCTCGGTCGCCGCCGCCCCCGGGCATGGTCCGAACCCGGTCGCGGTCATGCCGAGCGGCCGGGTGATGCCGTTGCGCACGAGCACGTCGAGGGTGCGGCCCGTGATGCGCTCCAGCACGAACTGGAGGAGCAGCATGTTCAGGTCCGAGTAGCGGTAGGTGCCCGGCGGGCTCGACGGCGCCTCGGCGCGCAGCATCGTCATGCGGGCGGCGCGGTCCGGGCAGTCGTACAGGGGGAGTTCGGGGCGCAGTCCGGAGGTGTGGGTGAGCAACTGCCGTACCGTGACGCGGTGCCGGGCCACGGCGCGGAACTCCGGCAGATAACGGGCCACCGGGGCGTCCATGGCCAGCGTGCCGCGCTCGATCTGCTGCACCGCCGCGACCGAGGTGAACAGCTTGGTCAGGGAGGCCAGGTCGAAGGGGGTGTCGACGGTGACCGGCACCCGGTCCTCGGGCGGCAGTTCGACGCCGGCGTCGGTGCCGGGGTCGTAGGAGGAGTAGCGGACGGCCCAGCCCGCGGCCTGCGCCACGGCGATGACGGGCCCGCGGCCGGCCATGACGACCGCGCCGGCCGCCCAGGGACGCGGTCCGGCGGTGAGGGCGTGCACCTCGCCGACCAGGTGCCCGAGCGCGTCGGGGTCCAGCCCGGCCCGCTCCGGTGTGTCGGCGCGCAGTCTCGGGGCGCTCAGTTCTCGTCTCCTTCCGACCCCGTACGGGTGTTCTCCCGCGTGTTCCAGGGACGGCACATTCCCACGAAGCAGGCCCCCGCGACCAGTGCGGCCGCCAGTTGGACGACGGCCATCGGAACGGCGGTGCGTTCCCCGGCGATCCCGACGAGCGGCGAGGCGACCGCGCCGATGAGGAAGGCGGAGGTGCCGAGCAGCGCGGACGCGGAGCCGGCGGCGTGCCTGGTGCGCAGCAGCGCGAGGGTCTGGGCGTTGGGCATGGTCAGGCCCAGCGCGGACATCAGGAGGAACAGCGCGGCGGCGACGGGCGCGAGTCCGACCTCGCCGAGGGCGCCGGTGGACATCAGCAGCAGCGCGGTCGCGGCGAGCGTGATCACCGCGAGCCCGGTGGCCAGCACCTTGTCCAGGCTGACCCGGCCGACCAGCACCTTGCCGTTGAGCTGCCCGGCGGCCACCAGGCCGACCGAGTTGAGCCCGAACAGCAGGCTGAAGGTCTGCGGGGAGGCGCCGTAGATCTCCTGGATCACGAAGGGAGACGCGCTGACGTAGGCGAACAGCGCGGCGAAGGCGAAGCCGCCGGCCAGCATGTAGCCGGTGAAGGGCAGGTCGGCGAGGAGCGAGCGCATCGAGCGCAGTGCGTCCCCCGCTCCCCCGCCGCGCCGGTCCCGCGGCGCCAGCGTCTCGGGCAGCCGCAGCCAGACCAGCACACCGAGCAGCGCCCCCACCACGGTGAGCACCACGAACACCCCGCGCCAGTCGGTGACCCGCAGGATCTGCCCGCCGATCAGCGGCGCCACGACCGGCGCGACCCCGGAGATGAGCATCAGGGTGGAGAAGAAGCGGGCCATGGCGACGCCGTCGTAGAGGTCGCGTACGACGGCCCGCGCGATGACGATGCCGGCCGCGCCCGCGAGGCCCTGGGCCAGCCGGAAGGCGACGAGGGTCTCGATGCTGGGGGCGACGGCGCACAGGGCGGTCGCGACGAGGTTCACGGCGAGGCCGATCAGCAGCGGCCGGCGCCGGCCCCAGCGGTCGCTCATCGGGCCGACCGCAAGCTGGCCCAGCGCCATGCCCAGCAGACAGGCGGTGAGGGTGAGCTGGACGGTCGCGGCGGGTGCGTGCAGGGAGCCGGTGACCTCCGGCAGGGACGGGAGGTACATGTCCATGGCGAGCGGGGGCGTCGCGGTCAGGCCGCCGAGGATGAAGGTCACGAGGAGGCCGGCGCGGCGGGCGGCGGGGGACGCGGGCGGTGCGGTGGTGTTCTCCGTCTGCGGTGTCGGTGCCGCCGCGTGCTCGGGCATGAGTCCCCTTCCTGGGTAGCGGCACCCCCGATGAGGCGCCCTTGGTTGAAACTTCCACTGAATCGCGGCTCCTATGTTCCCAGCCCGGACAAACTATCGGGGAACATATGCGCGACAAAGGAAGGCGACCGCCGTATGGCGGACAGTCAGTTCCGCATCGCGGACAGCCCGCCTACTGTGCGGGCCATGACTGACACCCCATCGAAGATCGCCGTCGTGACCGGCGCCGGTTCCGGGATCGGCCGGGCCGTCGCCCTGGAACTGCTGCGGACCGGCTGGTCGGTGGCACTGGCCGGGCGGCGCCCCGAGACGCTGGAGGAGACGGCGGCGCTCGCGGCCGGGGCGCCCTCGATCGTCGTGCGCACCGACGTGGCGCGGCCCGAGGACGTGGCGGCACTGTTCACGGCGACGGTGGAGCGATTCGGCCGGCTGGACCTGCTGTTCAACAACGCGGGCACGTTCGGGCCCGGCGGCGTCCCGGTCGAGGAACTCCCCTACGAGGCCTGGCGGCACGTGGTGGACACCAACCTCAACGGGGCGTTCCTGTGCGCGCAGGCGGCGTACCGGACGATGAAGGAGCAGGACCCGCGGGGCGGCCGGATCATCAACAACGGCTCGATCTCGGCGCACACGCCCCGCCCGCACTCGGTCGCCTACACCGCGACCAAGCACGCGCTGACCGGCCTCACCAAGTCGCTCTCGCTGGACGGGCGTTCGTACCGGATCGCGGTCGGGCAGATCGACATCGGCAACGCGGCCACGGAGATGACGCGGCGCATGCGGACCGGCGCGCTCCAGGCGAACGGCGAGACGGTGCCCGAGCCGATGATGGACGTGGCCGAAGTGGCGCGCACGGTACGGCACATGGCCGAGCTGCCGCTGGAGGCCAATGTGCAGTTCGCGACGGTGCTGGCGACGGGGATGCCGTACATCGGGCGCGGCTGACCGCCACATCCGGCCAACTCCCGCTCCTCGCAACCCTGTTCATACGGCCCGCCTTCCGGCATCCCGGGTATTGCGGCGAGTCGAGACCCTGTGCTCCACTCTTCTCCACGAGAGCTTCACAGTTGGGGCGGATGGGTTCCGAGGCCATCGCGAGGGGGGGACACGGCGGTCGTTCCGTCCCACCGGCCGCCTCGCCGGAGGCGGGACGACCGCCGTACGACGTCAGCGCCGGTGCCGTCCGCCGCCCTGGTCGGTGGGGGCCGGGGGCTCCTGGGGGTCCGGCTCCGCCGCGCGGGGCGCGGGGGGCTTGCGGGTGCCGGTCGTAGCGCGGGCCGCGAGGACCTGGCGTCGGCGCCGCAGCAGAAAGCCCCCCGCCGCCGCGAGCAGGGCCGCCGTGCCCGCCGCGCCCTCCACGAGGCGCGTGGCCGAGGGACCCTTGGCCGGTGCGCCCGCCGCGCCGGCCGCCGCCTGCCCGACCCCGTGCGCGGGCGCCGGGGACGCGGTCGCGCCGCCCTCGCTGAGCGGCTTGACCAGCGCGCCCACCGGCTGGGCCGCGCGGCCGTGGGTGAAGCCCCAGTCGAGGAGGGCCGCGGTCTGCTCGTAGACGGCGTTGCTGCCGGCGACCGGGTGCATGACCGTGACCAGCAGGGTGCGGCCGTCGCGGGTGGCGGCGCCGGTGAAGGTGTTGCCGGCGTGGCTGGTGTAACCGTTCTTCACGCCGATCAGGCCGTCGTACGTCTTCAGGCCCCACGCCCCGGTCAGCAGGCGGTCGGTGTTCTGGATCTGGAAGGTCTTCCTGCCGCCCGCCGGGAAGTCCGCGACGCGGGTGCCGCAGTAGCCGCGGAAGTCGGGGTCCCGCAGCCCGTGCCGGGCGAAGAGCGTGAGGTCGTACGCCGACGACAACTGGCCGGGGTGGTCGAAGCCGTCGGGGCTGACCACATGGGTGTCCAGGGCCTGGAGGTCCCGCGCCTTGGCCTGCATCTCCGCGACGGTCTTGGCGATGCCGCCGTTCATGTGCGCGAGGACGTGCACGGCGTCGTTGCCGGAGCGCAGGAACACGCCCTGCCACAGCTGCTCGACGGTGTAGGTGATGCCCGCCTTGATCCCGACGAGGCTGGAGCCGGCCGGGACGTCGGAGATGTCGGAGTCCTTGACCGTGTACTTCTCGGTGCGGTCGAACTTCTTCAGCACGGTGTCCGCGAACAGCATCTTCAGCGTGGACGCGGGCGCGAGGCGCTGGTGGGCGTTGAAGGAGGCGAGCACCTCACCGGTCGTACCGTCGGCGACGAGCCAGGCGCGGGCGGTGAGCAGCTTGGTGGGGACCGCGGTGGCGCCGTCCACCTGGAGCCCGCGGCGGGCCAGCCGTTCGCCGCCGATGGCGGTGGCCGCCGGCGCGGCGAGGGCCGGGGCGGCCGCGGACAGGGGAAGGGCGGCGGCCGTCAGCCCGAGGACGGCACGCCGGCTGAGCCGGGAGGAATCGCGCACCCCGGGACGGTACACCGCGCCGAGCAGCGGATTCGGCACTGAAGGGCGGTGAACGCCAGGGAATTTGCCACGTTATGAAAATCTGACCGGATACCGTGCGCCGGCCGACGTGAGCAGCCTCACGCCTGGCCGGTCTCGAAGCGCGAGATCCGTCCGTCCTCGTCCACGGTGAAGCTCCACCTGGTGTTCATCTCGCCCCAGGTGTCGTTGCGGTACCGGGCGACCAGGGCACGGCCGCCGCGGGACTCGTTGTCGACGTCGATGTGACCGTGGGACGAGAAGATCTCGCGGTCGATCCAGTCGGCGAGATCGCGGTCGGAGCCGTCGTCGGACATCGTCGCGTCGGGGGCGAGCAGGGCCAGGAAGCCCTCGCGATCATGGGCGTTGACGGCGTTGACGAAGGCCCGGACGGCCGGATCGCGGAGTTTGGCTGGCTGAATCGTCATGGCGCCAGGCTCACACCGCGCCTCTCGCCCCGCCACCGGAGCGCCCGGCGGGGGGCGTCCGATGGTGTGACCGGTGTGACGGTGGTAACACGAAGAGGACAGAAGAGGAACTCTGCCTCATCGGCTCGGCATCGGCTTGGGAGTCACCGTGACCTGTTACGACCGACGTGATCTGGGCCTGCTGCTGCTCCGGCTGGGGACGGGCGGGGTACTGGCGGCGCACGGCACACAGAAGCTGTTCGGCTGGTTCGGCGGCCACGGCCTGGAGGGCACCGGCCAGTTCATGGAGTCCGTCGGCTACTCCCCCGGCAAGGCGAGCGCCACGGCCGCGGGCCTCGCGGAGACCGGCGGTGGGACGCTCCTCGCGCTGGGCCTCGCCACCCCGGCGGCGGGCGCGGCGGCCGCGGGCGCGATGGCGGGCGCGGCGGCGGTGCACGCGCCCAACGGCTTCTTCGCCCAGGAGGGCGGCTACGAGCACGCGGCGACGCTGGGCCTCGCGGCGATCGGCCTCGCGGTCGCCGGACCGGGCCGGCTCTCCCTCGACCACGTGCTCGGCCACGTCTTCGACCGCGGCTGGATGGTCCCGGCCGCCCTCGCGGCGACGGCGGCGGGCACGGCGGTGGTGGTGGGCGCGCGGGCGAGGCGGGTGCGGGCGAAGAAGGAGGGTGAACAGGAGGCGTTGTTCCAAGACGTCGAGGGGCAATAGGGCGGAGGGGAGCGGGGCACCGGGCCGTGGAGACGGCGGGCGGCGGACGGCGGGGGTTCGCTGCGGTGGGGCGGCGGGTCCCATGGCGTGGCGCGCCGTCGGGAGCCGACACGGCGGACGCGGGCGCGGGGCTCTGTGACGTGCCCTGGGACTCGGGCAGGGCCCTGCGGCACCCCCGGGAACCGCGGCTCGACGGGACACCGGGCGCGGGACTCGACGGGGTGACCTGGAAACCCGGCTCGACGGGAGACCGGGCGCGGGCCCCTACGGCACGCCCTCGGGCTCGACTCGGCGAAAGGCCAGGGCGGGGCCCCACGGCGCCCCCGGGAACCCGGCTCGCCCGGACACCGGACCCAGGACTCCACCGGGTGACCTGGAAACCCGGCTCGACGGGAGACCGGACGCGGGCCCCTACGGCACGCCCTCAGGCTCGACTCGGCGAAAGGCCAGGGCGGGGCCCCACGGCGCCCCCGGGAACCCGGCTCGCCCGGACACCGGACCCAGGACTCCACCGGGTGACCTGGAAACCCGGCTCGACGGGAGACCGGACGCGGGCCCCTACGGCACGCCCTCAGGCTCGACTCGGCGAAAGGCCAGGGCGGGGCCCCACGGCGCCCCCGGGAACCCGGCTCGCCCGGACACCGGAACGGACCCCTACGGCACGCCCTCGGGCTCGACTCGGTGAAAGGCCAGGGTGGGGCTCTGGGGCGCGCTGTGAGGAATCGACTCGGCGAAAGGCCGGGGAAGGGCCGCACCGTGTGCCCTGAGTGCTCGGATCGACTCGGCTCGGCGGGAAGCCGGGGCGGGCTCTACGGCGGGCAGTGGGGAGTCGGCGCGATGGACGCCGGCCCGGGAACCCGCAAGGCGCCGGGGCATGTTGGCACGGCGGGCGCCGGGCGCGGGGCTCTGCGGCGTGCCCGCGTGGCGGGCGCGGGGCTCTGCGGCGTGCCGCGTGGCCGCGCGTGGGAGGCTGCCCCGTATGACCGACCAGGACTCGACCCGCCAGGACTCGACCCCCCTCGGCCTCTGGCCCGCCATCGACGAGCTCTTCTCCCGCCTGGAGGCCACCCAGACGGCCCAACCCGGCCGGGAGGGACTGCTGCTGCGCATCCTCAAGCTGTCGGAGGAGGCCGGCGAGGTCGCGGAGGCGGTGATCGGCGCCACCGGCCAGAACCCGCGCAAGGGCATCACCCACACCTGGGACGACGTCCAGGCGGAACTGTGCGACGTGGCGATCACGGCCCTGGTGGCCCTGCGCACCCTGACCCCGGAGGCCGGGGAGGTGTTCGAACGGCATCTGAAGGGGGTGCGGGAGCGGCCACTGAAGCGGTCGGTGTAGGGGGCCGGCCGCCTCCTGGAGCCGGACCCGCCCGGTGCGTCCCGGCAGCGGGGTCGGGCCCGCCCCGTCGACGGCGAGGTGTCGCACCGGGGGGCGCGGCTCAGTCCCCGAGGGCCGGCACGGCGAGCTGCCCGGCGACGACCGTCAGCCAGCCGCTGGGCGAGTAAGGCGCCGGAGGGTCCACCTCCATGCCGAGCTCCGCGAGGGCGAGGGCATAGTCGGACTCGTCCAGCTCCAGTGCGAGCAGTTCCTGCAACTCCCCGACGAGGCGGGCCACGAGCTGCCGGTCGGTGGTGTGCCGGTAGTCCTCGACGGCGGCGTGATGGTCGTCGAACTCGTCCGGCATGTCCTGGGAGAACCATCCCCCGAGGAACTGCCCGAGTTCCGGGAAGCGGGCGTGCCACTCCCAGTGGGTGGCGGGGACCGCGGGCGGCGGCACCTCCCCCGTCTCGATGCTGTCCTTGACGTGGTCCGCGAGGCAGCGCAGCCAGGACTGGATCTCGCCCTGGGGCAGGCCGACATCGGGCACGGCGTAGAACTCGCCGAGACGCAGCCGAAGCCGCCCCGGCGGGTTGTCGGCGTACTCCCGCAACTGCCGTTCGGCCACGGCGAGCGCCCACGGCCGGCTGTGCCAGGTGTACCGCAGGTAGGCGGTCAGGGCCGCACCGGGCCGTTCCGGGGTGTCGTCGGCCGGTTGGCCGAGGTAGGCGCGCATGACCTGGTCGAGCTCGCCGTAGCGGCGGTCGTGTTCGAGGGGGCTCAGGGGCACGGTGGTCAGCCTCTACGGGTCTACAGATAGATCGGGAACGTGGAGTGCACGGCGAAACCGTGCGGGCGTGCGGGGTCCCTCCTGAGGACCACCCGTGCGGCCCGCACCTCGACGGGCTCCCGGCCCGCCAGCATCATCGCCTGCAACAACACCCGTCCCACCGGCTGCTCCCGAGCGGGCCAGGCCGCCTCGATACTCAACCGCGCCCGCGTGGACTGCGCGAGCCAACGGTGAATGAGCTGCTCGTTGGCGGTGACGACCTGCTGGGTGGCCCATTGGGCGGTCTCGCGGTCGGGGTAGGTGGCGGATCGGGTGCGCATCAGCCGACGCCCCCGCTCCGCTGTGCGCCAGGCGGTGTCCAGAGCGGTGAGTGGGCTTCCTTCAGGTGCTCGATGCAGTGCCGGGCGAGCAGCGGGAAGAAGTCGAGGAAGTCCGCGCTGCCCGATCCACCGCCCATCACCCCGAAGAAGAACGTGTCCATCTGCTCCTCGGTGTGGAAAAGAGCGAGTGCCTGGTAGCACTCGGACACGACGCTCGGCAGCTGCCACGGGCACTGCGGGTGTGACTCCTCGATGAACATGCGGATTCCTTCCTCCACGGTGGAGTCCTGCATGTCGTCGCTGACCGCCGCGCCGTCTTGGCCCCAGTAGATCGGCATGATCTGGGAGAAACGCGGGAATCGCAGACGCAGCTCATCCGCGCTCAGCGGGACGTCCTCGGAGGACCGCCAATTCCCGCTCTCCAGATGCTCGGCGATCTCCCGGAGGACCTGGGGCGTGCGGTCCTCGGTCTCCGCGCGAGGAATCCGACCGAGAGCTTCGTGCGTGGGACAGACCTCGAACAACTCGGCGGCCACACGCAGTTCGGCGGCGATCTCGCGCAGATTGCGGCCACCGTCCTGTTCGGCAGTCCGCATTCCACGGATGAGAGGGAACAGTCGCCTCCGCCACTGAGCGGAGTCGTCGGGAATCCTTGTGTTCCACCCGTCATACGGGGCCAGGAGTACGCGAGCCCCCTGAAGGCTCCAGTAGTCCACAGATCTCGCATCCGTCATGTGATCATCCTACTTCTTACAGATCTTTCGGCATCGAGGTCATCACGGTGAAGGGAGGATCGAGATCCTCGTTGTAGACGAGGCGCGTCTCGACGCCCTGCACAGGCCTCGCTTTGTCCGCCGGGAAAGGATCGCTCTTGAGTTCCGCCTTGCTGATGCTCCGGCCGCTGTCTCCGTACGGAGTATTGGGGACGCTGATGTCCAGTCGCTTCCGCTTGCCGGGGTCGTTTTCCTTCTGCTCGGCGATCCATTCGCTGATCTGCTGGGAATTCTGGTCGATGTTGTACTGCGTCATCTTCTGCGCGGAATCCAGATCGGCAAAGGTCGACGCCTCCCCGACCTGGGGCTGGCCATAAGGCCAGTCCGTACCCGGGCGAGGCGGTTTCTTGAGCTCGTCCCGCAGACGTTGCGCCAACTGCTCATCGGTCAGGCCGACATGCTTGGTGACGGTGTGCGAGTTCTGCATCCACTCCGTGGAGGCCAGATCGACCTTGTACACCCCGTGGTCGGCGTCACCCGGCGTGCTCCACTTGTGCTCGTTCTTGAAGTCGTTGAGCGAGCGCGCCCCGAACGCCTCGGCCCGCGCCTCCTCCGCCACGTACGTCGGAGCGCTCAGCGCCGCCTCGTTCAGCTCGGGGATGAGCGCCCGGAGCTTCTCCGCCCCTTCGTGGAACGCCTTGTTGTAGTCGTCCACCGCCTTGTCGGCCCCGGACTTGTCCATGTGCGAGCGGAAGACCACGACCACCTTGCCGAACGTCGCGATGGCGGCCATCTTGGTGAAGTCCTCCCAGCTGAAGCCGTCGGGCGTCAGGTCCTTGACCGTGGCCTTGGCCGCCTCGATGCCGAGGTGTTCGGTGATCTTGCGGCACGTCTCCGCGGCGGTCGCCACATCGTGGAATGCCGTCTTCATCTCGTCGCCGGTCTTTTTCAGCACCTCGATGATGGGGCGGCGGGCAGACGGCGCCATCGAGGGATTGGTGCGCCAGTCCCGCCCTCCGGTGTCCTGGGGGCCCATGAAGCCGCCGTCCGGCTTCCAGCTCCGCCCCCAGGCAGTCGTGCCCCAGATCGACTGGCAGAAGGCGTTCATGGCGCCCTGCCACTCGCTGTTGCCGCTGTCGGTCAGGTACGCCATGCAGCCGGTGAACGACTCGGCGGACTTCTGCGCGGACTTTCCCGCGGCTTCCCAGGCGTTCCCGATACTGCGCAGATCGTCGGTCTCGGCTCCGGGAGTGATCTCGGCCGTCTTGCCCAGCCTCAGGCCCTCCTCGATGGCGGGCTTGATCAGGTCGGCCAGGAAGTCGGGGACTTCGCCGATCGCGCCCACGATGGGGATGTCCGTGCCATCGCCGGTCCCCGTCCACTTGATCGAGGCGACGGGACCGTAGGACACGTTGCCCACGCCGATCGGCGGATCTCTGCGCGGTGGCGGCCCATAGACGCCGCGGGACGCCCAGTCGGCTGCCACGTAGTTGTTCGCCGTCAGGGTGAGCCCGACGGCGACCCCGCCGATGCTGGCCACGGCTTTCGCCCAGACCTCCAGGAACAGCTTGGCGACCTCGTCGTACGCCTTCACGAAGTCGTCGGGGCCTGACCCCTTTCCAGCCGCTTGCCGGTGGTTCACGTCCTCGACCAGGTGCGTGGCGGCCTTGTGGAAGGTGAATTGTTCGTCGCGGACGAGCGCGGACGTGTAGTAGACGTGACCGGGCTCGATGTGGAAACCCTTGCCGTCACTTCCCGGCGCGGCCTGCTTCAGCTGCTCCCGCTCCCACTTGCGGCGGGCGTCCGACGGCCGGCCGTCGGCGCCGGTGGGAGGCGGCGGCGGAGGCTCGTAGTTCGGATCCGGGGACGTGCCGGGACTGGGACTCGGCAGCTTGGGCGAGCTCGGCCCGGAGTTCGAGGGGTGGGGGTCCGCGGAGGGACTGGCGGAGGGAGACGGCTGTGGCGGGGGCGGGGTCGCCATCAGGCCGCCCCCCAACCACGCAGTACCGCACGGTGCGCCGCCGCGTAGTTGGCGTGGCCGGTGGTGACGTACTCGTGCAGCCACTTCTGGGCCGCCTGGAGATCCTGGGCGGAGCGGTCCCACTCGTCGAGCTTCTGCACGAAGACCTCGCGGGCTTCACCCTTCCAGGACAGGACGACCGGTTCCGCACGGTCGAAGAGGTCCTCCAGCTCGCCGTTGAGTTGTCTGAGGATGTCTTCCAGGTCGGAGGCGAGTTCGTGCAATGTGGAGAACGAGACGGTGATGTGGTCGTCGCCGGAGCCGGCCGACATGATCCCCCCTGTGTCGGTACGTCAGAAGCCGTCGAGTGCGCTGCGCGGGTGAACTGGTGTGCCGTCGGCTTCGGCATACGGCGTGGAGAGCCTGTCGACCGCGCTGTCGATGTCGATGTGGATCCGCCGCATGTGTTCGAGCACCTGGAGGTCATCGGCGCTGAAACCGTCGCGGCTCAGCCGCACGGCCTCTTCGAGCTGCCTCAGCACTTCCCGGATGCGCACGGCGTCCTCCGCCGCCGCGCGGTGGAACTCCCGGTACGCCGTCGCCGCGGGCCCCCGCCAGCCGGCCTCGATGCGGTCGACCAGCTCGTCCATGCGCCGGACCTGCTGGTCGAGATGGTTCTGCATGTGGTCGAGGTCGTTCGCCAGCTTGGTGAGGTCCTCGGACGACACGTGCAGGTCGGCGCCTTGCTGGTGCCCCTGTCCCGTCCCTCGCCTGCCCATGTCGCATCTCCCCCGGTCACCAGCGGTACCAGCGGCCCGCCGACGAGGCCATTCTACGGCGGGCCCGCCGGAAGACCTTCCGGGTGCTTCCGGTAGTCAACTCCTCACCCGCGCAGGTGAACTGGACGCGCAGCGGTCGCACGGCGGCTCATCCGTTCGACAGCGCCACGGCCCTGGTCGCCGCTTCCGTCACCGACGCGTTCGCGCCCGGCGGCATTCCCCGCGATCCGCGTCGCGGCATTCTGCTCGGCCTTCGCCCGGACCCGTGACACCCCAGGTGACGCCTCCTCGACCGGGCAGCCCCGTCCGGCAGCATCTGCACGGTCGTCTCCAGGGGCGTCACACCGGCTCCTTATCGGTATCGGCACGAGCCTCACAGCGGCGTCGCGCCCCTCCCGGACGCCGGCTACTGCGGCCCGAAGGAGATATTGCCGTGGACGTCACGAGCCTGGACGAGGTTCGTGACGGTTCCGCTGTTGGTGTTGTGCAGGCCAGGCATGTCGGGCAGCTCACGTACGACGTCGAGCAGAGTCGGGCGCTCGGCCAGGACAGCGGCGAGGTATCCGGCCCAGTACGCTCTCTGGGCGGCCTCGTCGTCGCCCATTCCTGCGGCCTGGCGGTGGGCCGTGTCGAGGCGGCGCTCGACATCGGCTCGCGCTTGGCCGGTCTGCCGGCTCCAGCGACGCGCCAGGGTGTCGCGTACGTGTGTCCAGCCGTCGGTGAGAATCGCCGTGACAAGGGCCTGGGCGCTGGGCAGGAGCACGGATGTCATCGGGTCCATGAGATGATCACGCACCTTTGCGGTTCGGCTTCGCCCGTCATGGTGGAAGGTGGCTGACGGATGCGCGTAGTGCTGATGTCGTACGGGGCTGAGGGCTTCGAGGACCTGCAAGCGGCATGCGAGGCAGCCGGTCATTCCCCGGTCGCGTACGTGTGCGCTGCATCGCAGGATGGGGCTGCCGCGGATGAGGTTCTGGCGGCGATGCCGCCCGGTCCCGATCTGCTGGTCCCTCGCAGTCCGCAGGGTCTCGCGCTCGGCCTCGCCGGATACGAACCCGATGTCGTCGTGTGCTACGGGATTCCATGGCGCCTGCCCGCGTCTGTGCTGCGCATGCCACGGCTTGGGGTGTTGAACGTCCATCCGTCGCTGCTTCCGCGGCACCGGGGGCCGATGCCGGTGCACTGGGCCCTGCGGCACGGTGACGAGGAGACCGGGGTGACGGTCCACTGGATGGACAAAGCGTTCGACAGCGGCCCGGTCGTGGCCCAGCGCGGTGGCATTCTGCTGCCGGACGACCTGGTCGGCGACGTGGTCTTCACACAGGTCCGGGAAACGATCCGGGCTCTGGTGCCGGAGGCGCTGGCCCTGGCGGAAGGGGGTTTCGCAGGGACGCCGCAGGACGAGTCGCTGGCGTCGTACGAGGGTTCCATGGGGCCCGAGAGCTCGGTCATCGACTGGAGCCGGCCGGCTCGGGAGATCCACAACCTGGTGCGGGCCTACCGTTTCGGCCTGTTCGCCGTGCCGGGGCCGCTGGCGGTCGTTCGGGGCGAGTGGGTCAGTGTGCTGCGGACCAGCGTCAGCGAGGTGAGCGGTGTGAGGATGCGGTGCGGGGACGGGTCGCTGTGGGTCACCGAATCGGTGCCGCTTCCGGCTCGTGATCACTGGCTGGCCCCGGCGTGAAGTCGTCACCGCTGGACGATGCTTTCCCGTAGTCGTACAGCGCGTGGATCGGTGAACGCCGTGAGCAGGTCGCATGCGTCCGCTCGTGCGTCAGCGGCCTCCTGCGGTGCGCCGGCACGGTCCAGGGCATCCGCCAAGTGCGCCAGCGTTCTTGCCATCTCCCATGTCTGCTCGAGGTCGCGGTAGATGGTCACTGCCCGGCGGTGGCATTCGGCGGCTTCCTGGGCGCGGCCGAGTTGCAGATGCGTCTGCCCGAGGCCGTTCCGAGCTGCGGCTTGGCGGGCGCGGTCCCCCAACTGTTCTTGGAGCGCGGCGGCGCGACGGTAGGAGACCAGTGCCTCGGTGGGATGTCCAGTGGCGCGTTGGGCATCACCCAGGGCCAGTAGCCAGTAGCCTTCCGCGGCTGCGCTGCGGATCTCCGTGGCGATGGCTACGGCCTGCTCGGCGTGTGCCAACGCGGCATCCGGGTTTCCGCAGTCCAACTCCGCCATGGCGAGGAGCCGGAGAGCATTGCCCTCGGCGTGACGGTCGCCGCGGTCCCTGAACACCTCGATGCCCCGGCGCAGCGGGCCGAGGGCGCCGACCGGGTGCCCGAGTTCCAGTTCCACCTGCGCGAGGTTGACTGCTACGCGAGGCTCCCAGAACCCGTCGTTCAGCGCGGAGAGCAGCTGCCTGCTGTCTTCGAACGCCGCCTGCGCCTGTGCGAGGTTGCGGCGGCGCAGTTCGAGCAGGCCGAGGCCGTTGAGCGTCAGCGCCTCACCGAAGGTATCGCCAAGCTCCCGGCGCAGGGTCAGCGCCGTCTCGTAGTGCTCGGCGGCGGATGCCAGGCACTGGGACTGGGCGTACGCCATGCCGAGGCTCTCCTCCAGTTCGGCTTCGGCGCCCACGTCGCCGTCGCGCCGGGCGGCCTCCAGACCGATCTGCGAGGTGGCGAGCCAGTCCTGGAACGGATTGTTGGTCATGTAGACGGCACGCAGGACAACCGCCAGCTGCCAGGCGATCCGGTCCAACCTGCCGCCCGCGGCCGCACGCACGGCAGCCACCAAGTTGTCCCGCTCCGCCTCGTACCAGCGCATCGCCTGCGCCTCGTCGGCGAAACGCAGCTCCGGCAGTCCCGCGTCGGCAGGTACCAGCTCCACGCGGGGCTCCTGCGGTGCGACGCGTGCCTGCACCGCGTCGGCGGTGTGCAGGTACCAGGTCAGCACCCTGTGCAGCGCGTCGTGGCGCTCCTCCGGGCTCTGCTCCACCCGCGCCTGATCGGCGGCATAGGCACGCAGCAGGTCATGCAGGCGGAAGCGATCAGAGGCGGTCTGATCGACCATATGCGCGGCAACGACGACATCAAGCAGGCGTCGCGCGGTACGGATGTCGACTCCTGCGAGGGCTGCCGCGGCCGTGTCGCTGAAGTCCGGCCCGGGGTGCAGTCCGAGCAACCGGAAGAGCCGGGCGGCATCTGAGGGCAACGCGCGATATGACCATGTGAACACGGGGCGCACCGCCTCGGACTCCTCGTCGCCGTCTGCCGACAGGACTTCCCACCGACCGGACTCGTCACGCAGCTCACCGATCAATTCCGCCAGGTCCATCAACGGCCGCCCCGCCGCGCGCTCGGCAGCGATCCTGAGTGCCAACGGCAGGCGCGCACACAGCGAGGCGAGCTCCGCCACCTGCGCTGGATCGTCCTCGTCCCGGTAGCCCCGGGTGACGCTGCGCAGCAGAGCGACCGAGCCGTCCTGGTCGAGGACATCCAGCGTGAGACGCCGTGCTCCCTCCCGAATCGTCAGGCCAGGCAGACGGTGCCTGCTGGTCACGATGACCAGGCAGCCCGGCGTCGCCGGCAGCAAAGGCCTGACCTGGGACGCGCTGGCCGCGTTGTCGAGCACGATCAGCAGCCTGCGGCCGACAAGCCCCGAGCGGAAGGCCGCAGCCATGTGCTCGCCCTCGGCATGAACCGCGTCCGCGGGGGCGCCAAGCACCCGTAGGAAGCTTTCGAGGACACGCTCGTACCTGACCGGGGCCTGGAGGTCGTAGCCGTGGAGGTCGGCATACAACTGGCCGTCCGGGAACCGGTCTCGGACCGCGTGCGACCAGTGCAGGACCAGGGACGTCTTGCCGACTCCCGCAGTGCCGGTCACCAGCAGCACCTGTGGATGGGCGAGACCGTCGTCGAGCAGACGGTCTAGGGCCTCGCGCTCGGCGCGTCGATTGACGAAGCCCTGCCCAGCCAAAGGGAGTTGGTAAGGCACCGGTGGCCGCACGCGATCGGGCGCCGGAGCATGGAAATGCACACCGCCCCGCACGTCGCGGGCCTGCACGACGTCACGGGCGGTGCCGGAGAGTGAGGAGTTGACTTCCTCGCGCGGCTCATGCACCCGTCGGAGGCTTGAGGTGAGCCACTTCGCTGTCGAAGAACGTGCCGATGTCCTCACCCAGCACGTACAACTCCCCAACCCGCGTCGCGACGCGATCCCTCGTGCTCTCACCGAGATACCGCACAGCCCCGTCCAGGACACCCTCCGCGTCGTAGAGGATCTCGTACACCGTGTCGTCGTTGAGCGTGACCAACTCCGGTACCGGATGCTCGCCTTCGTATGCCGCGATGTGTTCCGGGCCGATGACACGGATCAGCTCACCGCACTCGGCCCGCACACGCAGCAGATGCAACTCCCACTGCAAGTACGGCGTGAGCGGCTGCTCCACCACACGGACACGCAGCAGACGACACCGATGGCGCGCAGCCACACGGGACACGTCGAGGAGCTCGGCACGCCGGGCCTCCATCAGCCTCAGCGCCTCCTCCCAGTCCCCCCGGGCAAAGGCCTCCCAGCTCGCATCGCCCGGCTCACGGAAGTGCTGGCGACGTTCGAGCTTCCACGAATCGCACCCGTCAACAGCGAAATCCCTGCTGCGGAAGTCCTCGCGGTAGGCCTCTAGTCCCAGCCGCTCTCCGGACGAGGCGCCAAGAAGGTCACGCATCCGGAATGTGTGTCTTGGCGGTCAACAGAGTGACGCGCGGGATGACCACGAGGCGTTCCCCACCGCCGATCACCGCATCCTCGGGCAGCCCCTCGGAATAGACCGCCGTAAGGTCACGACCGATGACCGCGAAGTCGCCGTTGTCGAGCTCCCAGATGTCCGGGCAACCGTCCCGGCCCCCAGTCGTGCCCAGCTCCGATGGCGCGACGCCGATGCGCCGGGCCAGCCGCGCCTGCGGATCCGCGTCCCACGTACCGCCCATGCGTCGCCCCCTGTGTGATCTGGCCAGACCGCCTACCCAGCGTACGGATGGGGCGACAGACCGTCCACGGGTACTCGCGGGAATCAGCCATCTGGTACACAGACGGCATCGAGCTGTTGACCGGACTACCGAGTGATACGCCGGGAGCGAGCACATCCCCCGCTTGGCCTAGTCGGTAGACGTTGCGCATCCGAACGACGAAGGAGCGCACCGAAGTTGGACGCGGCATGTCGTCAGATCCTGTCGATCTGCCTGCCCCGATGGGGGCGGGTGGCTGAAGGCGCAGGGGCCGCGACTTCGTGCTGTGGCTGCGTGCCGCGTCAGCTCCCGCGGCAGATCAGCGACGCCGCCCGCGCCTCCGAGCTCCTTGAGGTCCGCGGCGTCGACATCGACTGGGGGATCAGCGAGTACGCGTCGAGCGGAAGGGTTCCCAGGCTGAGCAGTGGCTGCCGTCCAGCCCGGAGTCGTTCATCTGGTTGCGGCTCTACCAGTGCGATCAACTCCCGGACAAGGGCGAGGTCGTCCCGCTACTGCAGATCGTGCCGTCCAAGAGACCCCGGCCTTGCCCCCGACACGCCTGGCCTCGTTCGGCTGCCCGCACCTCCACGGGCCGGGCGGCAGGCCGATCCCGTCGGCCGCTGACCGCGTCGGGGGTGAGACCACCGGAGCCGGTGGCGGTCGAGGGGCCTGGTCCGCGGCCCGGAAACGCGGTTGCCGACCAGATCACTCCGTTGCGGTCAGGCACTCGGCGAGCAGGTCGACGACGTCGTACCAGGCTCGCCGCGCGTGCCGTGGGTGGTAGCCGACGCCGGGGACCACGGGGTGGTCGACCGGCGGGTGGTGGAAGGCGTGCAAGGCGCCGCCGTAGACCACGAGGCGCCAGTCGACGCCCGCGGCCTGCATCTCGGCGGTGAACGCGTCCCGTTGCGCGGGCGGCATGATCGGGTCTTCCGACCCGACCCCGGCCCACACCGGGCAGCGAATGCGCGCCGCCTCGCCCGGTCGGCCCGTGGTCAGCGCGTTGACTGTTCCGATCGCGCGCAGGTTGACGCCGTCGCGCCCGAGTTCCAGCCCGACGGCGCCCCCGGTGCCGTAGCCGACGGCGGCGATCCGGTCGGGGTCGGTCCGCGGGTCGGCGCGCAACACGTCGAGCGCCGCATGCCCGATGCCCCGCATCCGGTCGGGATCGGCGAGCAGCGGCGTGCAACGGGCCAGCATCTCATCAGGGTCACCCAAATAGCGCCCGCCGTGGAGGTCGAAGGCCAGCGCCACGTATCCCAGCTCGGCGAGAGCATCGGCCCGGCGACGCTCGACGTCGCTGAGCCCCATGCCCTCCGGCCCGAGCAGCACCGCGGGCCGGCGATCGACTCCGGCCGGGAGTGCGAGGTGCCCGATCATCGTCAGACCGTCGGCCGGGTACTCGACCGTGTGCGTGGTAATCGTCGCCATGCGACTGGACGGTAGTGATCGTCGCGTCCGGTCGGGCCGCTGTTCCGCCGCTGGCAGAACAGCGCTGTTCCTCTGAGATGCGGCGACGGCTCATGATCCGCCACAAACCCTGTTCCCGCGGCAGCGGTTTCGGGCCACCTGCCCTGGCCAGGTGCTGGAGGTGGACCTGCCGGTTCTCGCCGAGCGCAGATCGCCGACGGTCTCCTTGATCGTCCTGGCGGCCTCCGTCAGGAATCACCGAGACCGCCGGCCGTCGTCCCGTCGGCCGGCTCCACCATGGCCCAGCCTGTCGCGCGAAGACCTCCGACCGAGGTCAGAGGCCCTTTCCCGGGCGAAGCCGCAGGTGGCGGCAGACGAGTCGGGCTGTACGCCGGGTTCTGTTCCCCAGGTCCCTCGCGGGGCCCGGGGCGACGGCCATCCATCTAGGGCCGGTGTTGCCACCGGCCTCGTGCGGTCTACCCGCGGACTCGGGCGGGCAGCCCTCGAACGTCCGCGCAGAAACACCGGGGTGTTTCCTTTTGACCTTGCTCCGGGTGGGGTTTACCTAGCTGCCCAGGTCACCCTGGGCACTGGTGGTCTCTTACACCACCGTTTCACCCTTACCGAGGACCGAGGTCCCCGGCGGTCTGCTTTCTGTGGCACTGTCCCGCGGGTCACCCCGGGTGGCCGTTAGCCACCACCCTGCCCTGTGGAGCCCGGACGTTCCTCGGGAAGCCCCCTAGGGGGACTCCACGCGGCCGTCCGCCCGGCTCGTCTGCCGTGCCGACCATGGTACCGGTCGTGTGCGGCGCCGCGGACCCGCGGCCGTCCCCAGCACCGAGCCCGCCAGGATGAAAGCGAAGGCCAGGAGCACGGGGAGGGTCAGGGGCTCGTGCAGGAAGGCGGCGCCCGCGGCCACCGCCACGGCCGGGTTCACGTAGGTGATGACCGTGGCGCGGCTGGGGCCCGCCTCCTTGATCAGTTCCAGGAACGCCACGAACGCCAGGGCCGTGCAGATCACGCCCAGCGCCGCGAGCGCGGCCAATGCCCGCGGCGAGGGGACGGCGGTCGGGTGGGTGAGGGCGGCAGCGGGGGCGTAGACCAGGGCGGCCAGGGTGAGGCAGGGGGCCGTCAGGTGCAGGGAGGGCACGTCCCCGAGGTGGCGGGCGGCTATCAGGGGCGCCGTGGCGTAGCCCACGACGGTGAGCAGGACCTCGGCGAGGGAGCGGGCGTCGCCGCCGGTGAGGTGGGGCAGGGCCAGCACCGCGACCCCGGCGAGGCCGAGGGCGAGGCCGGCCAGCCGCCGGACGCCGAGGTGTTCGGTGGTGCCGAGGAAGCGGGCGGCGAGGAGGCCCACGATCGGCACGCCCGCGATCAGCAGGCCGGACGTCGAGCTGGACAGATGGCGCTCGGCGTCGGTCAGGGTGAACCAGGGGACGACGATCTCCAGGACCGCGAAGGCCAGCATGGGGCGCCAGTGGGTACGGATCGTGCGGGGCAGGCCGCCCTGGCGCAGGGCGAACGGCAGCAGCAGGGCCGCGCCCAGCGCGCAGCGGGTGAACACCAGGACGGGCGGTGACACCTCGGCCACCGCCACCTTGATCAGCAGATAGGGAATGCCCCAGACCACTCCCATCAGGGAGAACAGGAACCAGCCACGTGCAGTCATGCGGCGAGTCTCGGCCACGCCCTCAGCGGGCGTCTTGAACGCTGTTGCGGTACGCCGCCGGGGTCACCCCGACCACCCTGCGGAACCAGCGGGTCAGATGCGCCTGGTCCGCGAAGCCGACGAGCCCCGCGACCTCCGCCGGCCGCAGCCCCGCCGCCAGCAGGCCCCGTGCCCTGGCCACCCGGTACTGGGCGAGCCAGGCGTACGGCGGTATGCCCGTCGCCGTGCGGAAGGCGCGCAGCAGCTGGTACCGGGAGAGGCCCAGGTCGGCGGCGAGCGAGGCGAGCGTCGGCGGGGCGGTCAGCTCGTCGGCCAGCCGGTCGCGGACGGTTCGCGCGACGGCGGCCGCGCCGGGCACGCGGTTGTGGATCGGGCGGGCGGTGGAGTGCCGCCGGGCGAGCGCGGTGAGCAGCCAGGGCAGCCGGGACTCCGCCTCCAACGGATCCGGGCAGGCGCTGAGTTCGGCATGCGCGCGGGCCAGCGCCATGGCCAGTTCGGGGTCGTCCAGGAGGGGCTCGGAGAAGTGCGGTGCTCCCCCGGCGGTGCCTTCCCCCAGGAGGGACGGCTCGGCGTACAGGGCCCGGTACGCGTACCCGTCGGTGGCGTTCGCCGGCCCGCCGGTGTGCACCTCGCCGGGGTCGAGGACGACGATCGTCCCGGCGCCGGTGCGGATGTGCCCGCCCCGGTAGCCGATCACCTCGTACCCGCCGACGCAGACGCCGATCGTGTACTCGTCATGGGCGTGCGGGGCGTACGTGTGCCTCCGGAAGCTCGCGGTGAGCAGATCGAGCGGCGGACCGCCGTGGCCGAGTCTGGCCCGCCGCCACAGGGCCTGTTCCGCCCCGGACGCGCTCACTGCCTCTGCCATCGGGCGCCCCCTCGTCGCACGGCGGCCACCCCGCCCGCCGGTGCAACACCCGCCGGGGCCCGCTCCCTTCCGCGACCGTCCGGCGGCGCACGGCGTGACGCCGGTGCCGGACGTCCGTGACGGGTGTGGAGCGGGTGTGGAGCGGGTGCGGATCGGGTCGGACCGGGTGCGGCCCGGGTGCGTGGGGACACGCGGATACCGCCGGAGGCGCTCAGGGCCGTACGGCGGGAGACGCGGAGGCGCTCGTGGGGGCGCTCATCGCGGGGGTGAAGCGGGGGTGAAGGGGACGTGGGCAGCACCCCGTACGCTGGCGTGCGAGCGCAAGAGAAGGAGTACGTGGTGCTGGTCCTGCTGCCGCCCTCGGAAGGTAAGGCCGACTCGGGCGAGGGTGCCCCGCTGCGGCTGGAGTCGCTGTCCCTGCCGGGGCTGGCCGACGCGCGGGAGGCCGTGCTCGGGGAGCTGGTCGGCCTGTGCGCGGGCGACGAGGAGAAGGCGCGCGAGGTGCTCGGGCTCAGCGAGGGGCTGCGCGGCGAGGTCGCCAAGAACGCGGCCCTGCGCACCGCCGGCGCCCGTCCCGCCGGGGAGATCTACACCGGGGTCCTGTACGACGCCCTCGGCCTGGCCTCCCTGGACGCGGCGGCGAAGCGGCGGGCGGCGCGCTCGCTGCTGGTCTTCTCCGGGCTGTGGGGCGCGGTGCGGGTGACCGACCGGATCCCCTCCTACCGCTGTTCGATGGGGATCAGGCTGCCGGGGCTCGGCGCGCTGGCCGGGCACTGGCGGGCGCCGATGGCCGAGGTGCTGCCGGAGGCGGCCGGGGACGGCCTGGTGCTGGATCTGCGCTCGACGGCCTACGCGGCGGCGTGGAAGCCGAAGGGCGAGGTGGCGGAGCGGACGGCGACGGTCCGGGTGCTGCACGCACCGACCCGCAAGGTCGTCAGCCACTTCAACAAGGCGACGAAGGGGCGGATCGTACGGGCCCTGGTGTCGGCCGGCGCCGCGCCTCGGGACCCCGCGGAGCTGGTGGAGGCGCTGCGGGAGCTCGGGTACGTGGTGGAGGCGGCGGAGCCGGGTCGGGCGGGGAGGCCCTGGGAGCTGGACGTGCTGGTGGAGGAGGTCCACTAGGAACCGTGGGCGCCGTTGCGGTACGTGCGACGGTGATTGCGGGGAGTGCGGCGGCTCGACACGATGAGGGCATGATCCCGCCCTATCCCCCGCCCGCGCCGCCACCGTCGCCGCCGGTCGTCTCCGTGCTCGACCTCGCGCCCGTCGTGCCCGTGGTGGTGGTCCGGGACACCGCCGACGCCGTACCGCTCGCGCGGGCGTTGGCGGGCGGGGGGTTGCGGGCGGTCGAGGTGACGCTTCGTACGCCCGCCGCGCTGGAGGCGATCCGGGCGATCGCGGACCAGGTGCCGCAGGCCGTGGTCGGGGCGGGGACGGTGCTCACGCCGGGGCAGGCGGAGGCGTGTGTCGCGGCCGGGGCGCGGTTCCTGGTCAGTCCCGGGTGGACGGAGGGGCTGCTGGC
Source organism: Streptomyces hygroscopicus subsp. hygroscopicus (assembly GCF_030269125.1). Taxonomy (GTDB): domain Bacteria; phylum Actinomycetota; class Actinomycetes; order Streptomycetales; family Streptomycetaceae; genus Streptomyces; species Streptomyces hygroscopicus_C. The sequence continues at coordinate 540,464 of NZ_BSSM01000002.1, forward strand.
GGCGATGCGGGCGTGCGGGGTGCCGTTCCTGCCGGGGGTGTCCACCGCTTCGGAGGTCGTGGCGCTGCTGGAGCGCGGGGGTGCGGGAGATGAAGTTCTTCCCGGCGCAGGCGGCGGGGGGCACCGCGTACCTGCGGTCGCCGGCCGGGCCGTTGCCGCAGGCGCGGTCCTGTCCGACGGGCGGCATCGGGCCCGCGAACGCGGCGGAGTACCTGGCACTGCCCAACGTCGGGTGTGTGGGCGGGAGTTGGACGGTACCGGCGGATGCGGTGGCGGCCGGGGACTGGGCGCGGATCGAGGCGCTCGCGCGGGCGGCGGCGGGGATGCGCGGGTCAGCGTAGGTGCGAGGTGTCGTTGAAGAGGCGGACGCTCGCGTTGCCGTCGGCGTAGTACGCCACGGCGGAGAGGGAGGCGGCCGAGAGTTCCATGCGGAACAGGGACTCGGGCGGGGCGCCGAGGGCCAGGCGGACGAAGGTCTTGATCGGGGTGACGTGGGTGACGAGCAGGACGGTGCGGCCCGCGTGGGCGGTGACCAGCTCGTCCTTCGTGGCGGCGATGCGCACGGCGGTCTCGGCGAAGCTCTCGCCGCCCCCGGTGGGGCGGGCGGCGGGGTCGGCGAGCCACGCGTTCAGGTCGTCCGGGTAGCGGTCGCGCACCTCGCCGAAGGTCAGCCCCTCCCAGGAGCCGAAGTCCGTTTCGCGCAGGCCCTCTTCGACGACGACGTCCAGGTTCAGGCGGGCGGCGACGATCTCGGCGGTTTCGCGGGTGCGGGTGAGGGGGGAGGCGAGGACGGCCTGGACGGTGCCGCGCTTGGCCAGCGCCTCGGCCACGCGGTGGGCCTGTTCCCGGCCGATCTCGGACAGGGGCGGGTTGGTGCCACCGCTGCCGGAGAATCGCTTCTGGGGGGTCAGCGGGGTCTCCCCGTGCCGGAGGAGGACGAGGGTGGCGGGCGCGCCGAGGTCGGGGGCGGCGGACCAGCCTCGGGCGGTGGGCCGCTGGTCGCCTGGGCCGCGGGGGTCCTGGCGGCCGGGAGCGTCGAGCGGCGGCTCACCCGCGCCCGGGGCACCAGCCTCCGGCTCCGCGGTCGACCCCTTCGCCGACCACCGCTCGCCCCGTGCCCCCGCGTCCATCGCCTCGTTGGCCAGACGGTCGGCGTGCTTGTTCTCGGCGCGGGGGATCCACTCGTACGTCACCCGGTCCGGGGGGAACACCCCGCGCGCCTCCAGGGCCAGGGGCTTCATCGCGGGGTGTTTGACCTGCCAGCGGCCCGACATCTGCTCGACGACCAGTCTGGAGTCCATGCGGACGTGGACAGCGGCGGCGGGGTCCAGGGTGTGGGCGGCGTGCAGGCCGGCCAGGAGGCCGCGGTACTCGGCGACGTTGTTGGTGGTGACGCCGAGGTACTCGGCCGCCTCCAGCAGCGTCGCCCCCGTGGCCGCGTCGCGGACGACGGCGCCGTACCCGGCGGGGCCGGGGTTGCCCCGTGACCCGCCGTCCGCCTCGACGATGAACTCCCGCACGCCGTGCGCCTCCTAGAGCCCGGACTCGGCGGTACGCACGAGGATCCGGCGGCAGTTCTCGCAGCGCACCACCGTGTCCGGGGCGGCCGCGCGGACCTCGTTCAGCTCGGTGATGGCCAGTTCCTGGCGGCAGCCCTGGCAGGTGCGGGCGTACAGCTTGGCCGCGCCGATGCCGCCCTGCTGCTCGCGCAGCTTGTCGTACAGCTTGAGCAGGTCCGCGGGGACGGAGGCCGCGATGACCTCGCGCTCCTTGGTGACGGACGCGGTCTCGCGGTCGATCTCCTCGAACGCGGCGTCCCGGCGGCCGGTCGCGTCGTCGATCCTCGACTGGACGGAACCGACGCGCTCGGTCAGCTCGTTCACCCGCTCCTGCGCGGACTCGCGGCGCTCCATGACCTCCAGGACGACGTCCTCGAGGTCGCCCTGCCGCTTGGCGAGCGAGGTGATCTCGTGCTGGAGGTTCGCCAGGTCCTTCGGCGAGGTGACCGCGCCGGAGTCGAGGCGCTGCTGGTCGCGGGTGGCGCGCTGGCGCACCTGGTCGACGTCCTGCTCGGCCTTGGTCTGCTCGCGGGCGCAGTCGCTCTCCTCGGTCTGCGCGGCCACGAGCAGGTCGCGCAGCTGGGTGAGGTCCTTGTTCAGCGACTCGATCTCGGCGTGCTCGGGCAGGGACCTCCGCTTGTGCGCGAGCTGCTGCAGGCGGACGTCGAGGGCCTGGACGTCGAGGAGTCGGATCTGGTCGGCGGGCGCGGCGTTCAGTTGGGGGCTCCCATTAGCTAGTGGTGGCGGAGGACGCCGCGTGGGCGGTCCAGGGGTCGGTGACCGTCTTGGAGACGTGGACCCGCAGGTCCCAGCCGTGGCGGTCGGAGATCTCGTCGAGCTGTCCCGCGGCCAGTTCGCACCAGGGCCACTCGGTGGCCCAGTGTGCCGCGTCGAGCAGCGCGAGCGGGCTCTGCGCGACGGCCTCGGAGGCCGGGTGGTGGCGCAGGTCGGCGGTGAGGAAGGCGTCCACACCGGCCGCGCGCACGTGGTCGAAGAGGCTGTCGCCGGAGCCGCCGCTGACCGCGAGGGTGCGGATGACGGCCTCGGGGTCGCCGGCCACCCGGATGCCCTGCGCGGTGGCGGGCAGCCGCTCGGCGGCACGCGCGGCCAGCTCCCGCAGGGTGAGGGGGTGGTCGAGCGCGCACACCCGGCCGAGTCCCCGACGGCCGTTCGGGTCGGTGGGGTCCGGCACGAGGGGGCGTACGACACGGAGGTCGAGCGCGCCCGCGAGGGCGTCCGAGACGCCCGGGTCGGCGGTGTCGGCGTTGGTGTGGGCGACGTGCAGCGCGATGTCGTTCTTGATCAGCGTGTGCACGACCCGGCCCTTGAAGTGCGAGGCCGCGACCGTGGTCGTGCCGCGCAGGTAGAGCGGGTGGTGGGTGACCAGCAGGTCGGCGCCGAGCCGTACGGCCTCGTCGACGATCTCCTGGACGGGGTCGACGGCGAACAGGACCCGGGTGACCTCCTGGTCGGGGTCGCCCACGACCGTGCCGACCGCGTCCCAGGACTCGGCCCGCTCGGCGGGCCACAGGTTCTCCAGCGCGGCGATGACTTCAGACAGACGGGGCACGGGAAAAGGCTACCTGGCTGTTCGGCGGGACCGTACCGCGTCCGCTCCTCCTGGTCACGCGCGGCACAGTCATGTCCGCTTCCTCAGAGGAATCGCTTCTGCGCCACCCGTACGTGTGAAGCGGGGGTCGGCCCCCCGCACGGCCGTGCGTTCAAAACTAGCTTCGTCGCCGGAGGTGACCGAACGATGACGGCCTGTGCTATCGAATCCCCGTCCGTCGGTACGGACGACCGCTCCCCGGAGCGCGGTTGCGTGCTCACGGCGGACGGCGCGTACGCCGCGCGGCTCACGCGGGACGGTGACTCCTGGTTCCCGGAGCGCTGGACGCTGGACGGCCCGGAGCCGTACGCGGTGCCGCTGCCCGGCAACCAGCCCGAGGAGCCCGGCACCGGGCTTCAGCCGCTGGGCGACGGGCGGGTCCTGATCCACCGGCGGGCGGGGGTGCGGCACCTCTTCGCGCTGCTGTACCCGACCGGTCCGGGCACCGGGGAGCTGCCGCTGGGCGCCGTGGAGTGCGCCGAGCCCGGCGCCCGGCTCGCCCTGCTGCCGCCGGTGCCGGGGGGCGCGCGGGCGTACGCCGTCGCCGTCGGCGCCCGTACCAGCGCGGTGTGGCAGGTGGCCGGCGGGCCGTCCGGGCCCGAGCGGCTCGTGGAGGTGCCGGGGCGCTGCTCGGGCGGGGTGTGGCTGGACCGCGCCGGCCGGCTGCTGGCGCTGGACCGGGAGCTGGAGGGGTGCACCAAGACGGTCGTGGTGGACCTGGAGCTGGGCGAGGTCTCACCGCTGCTCCAGATCACGCCGGCCAGTGACGACCGGCTGCTGATGGCCGACCTGGACAGCGGACTGCTGCTGATCTCCTCCGACGCGCCCTCGCCGGGAGCGGAACGGCTGGGCTGGGGCGTCCTCGGCTCCACCCTGCCGGTGCGCTTCCCCACCTCGCTGCGGCTGCCGGAGTGCACGGCGGTGCCGTTCGCGATCCAGCCGGGGCAGGTGCTGGAGCCGGAGAACTGCGCGGTGGCGCTGCGCGTCGAGGGGCCGGTGGGCACCTGGGTGGGCCTGTGGCGGCCGGCCGAGCGGCGGGTACGGCATCTCGCGGCACCCCAGGGCTGGTTGACCGGGTCGGGCTCGTGGACCCGGGAGGGGGTGCTGCGGCTGCCGTTCTCCACCGGGGAAACCCCGTGCGGGGTGGCCGAGTTGCGGGTGCCCGCGGGGGAACCGGGCGCGACGGCTCCGGCGGTTCCGGCGGGTCGGGACCAGGACGGCACGGCTGCCGGGACGCCCGACGAGGCGCCCCGGAGTGCGGCGGAACCGGGGCCCGCGGAACCGGCGCCGCCGCGTCCGGTGCCGTTGCAGCAGGCGCCTCTGGGACGTCTTGTAACGAACTAGTGCCGGTCGGCGTGTACGCCTGGATTCGGCCCGTGGTGTGCCGGTTACACTCCTCCGGCTGTACGAAAGATGATGTTGACGGGGTGAATACGTCCGATGAGCGACACCAGCACGACGAACCAGCTGTCTGCCGACTCTCTGGAGAACAACGGCCACGGTAAGCACCGCGGCCCGATCTCGGCTCAGGAGAGCGACACGACTCCGCACGGCCGACACCGCAGGCCCGCCGAGGAGACCGCCGAGGCGGCTGCCTGAGGGTAGTGGTGACGGAAGCAGGGGGTACCCATCGGGTGCCCCCTGCTTCTTTTCGGCCCCGCTCCGGTCCGAGCACCTCCGCCGCCGCGAACGCCTCCCCGGCCGCCGGGCGTGGGGCGGGGTGAGCAGCGCGTCCAGCTCGTCGTACGTGAACGTCTCCTGCCCGCTGCCGGACGTCGCCCGGGTTCAGGAGTGCTCGACGACGGTGTCCGCGAGCACGGGGGCGTCGTCCCGCTCGGCGGCGGACACGGTGACCCGTACCCGCCGTGCTTCCCCCTCTTCTTCCCGCCACATGCGGATGCGCAGGGTCTCGCCCGGATAGACGACGCCCGCGAACCGGGTGGTGTACGACCGCACCCGGCCCACGTCACCGTCGAGGAGGGTGTCGACCACGGCCTTGAGGGTCATCCCGTAGGTGCACAGCCCGTGCAGGACGGGCCGGTCGAAGCCGGCGAGCCTGGCGAACCCGGGGTCGGCGTGCAGGGGGTTGTAGTCGCCGGACAGGCGGTAGAGCAGGGCCTGGTCGGGGCGGATCGGGCGCTCGGCGATCCGGTCCGGCTCGCCGCCCGGCTCCGCCGGACGGGCCGAGGGGCCCCGGTCGCCGCCCCAGCCGCCCTCGCCGCGGACGAAGATCCGGGCTTCGTCGGTCCACAACGGGCCCTGCGCGTCGCCCACCTCGGTGCGCAGCACCAGGACGGCGGCCTTGACCTTGTCGTACACGGCGGCGATGCGGGAGGTGGCGGTGGCGCTGCCACGGACCGGGATGGGCCGGTGCACGCGCAGGCTCTGTCCGCCGTGCAGCACCCTGGCCAGGTCGACGTCGACGCCCGGCACGGACAGCCCGCCGATCACCCCGGGCGAGCCCGCCCCCGCGACGGTGGCGAAGCTCGGCAGGACGTGCAGCCGGGACTCCAGCGTGTAGCGCAGTTCGTCCGGGTCGGTGGCGGGGCTGCCCGCGCCGATGCCGAGGTGGTAGAGCTGGACGTCCTTCGCGGTCCAGCTGATCCGGCCCGAGCGGGGTTCGGCGGCGAGGGCCTTGGCTGCGTCGATGGGCATGGGGCTCCTGAGAGGTATCGGGACCTCGGCGCGTCGTCCGCACCGTCGGCCGCGACGAGGTCGTCCACGGTGCGGAGGCGGGACGCCCCACGGTCACGGGCCTAGAACGCGTTCCAGTCCGACGCCCCCTGTATAGCCCAGCCCCTCGCGGTTGGGAAGGCTCCTGACGGCACGTCAGCTTCCTGTCGGGCGCGCTCGCGCGGCGGCAGGGCTCCGGGCCGGTGCGGCCGTCGGGCCGGCGGGTCGGCCGCCGGGGTTCGGGTCGTACGCCGCACTGTCGCACCGCGGTGCGGTGGCGACCGTCCGGCCGGGGGTACAGGAAACACGTCGGGGTGGGGGGAGGCACGGTGCCGGGCGCGGGCCCGGCGGGCGGCGCGGCCGGGACGCGCGGCGGAGCCGGAGCGCCGGAGGGCAGGGAGCGGTTCGAGGTCGCCTCGCGCGCCGCGAGCGGGTCGGGGCACCGGCCGCCGGCGATCCGGACCGCCGACCACCGGCTCGCGCCGCCGCCCTGGCCGCCGCCGGGGACGGGCGCCCTCCCCCATCCGCTCCGGGGCGGGCACCGAACCGGCCGGCCGGGGCTGTCCGTCTTCGACCCCCCTTCGCGTCCCCTCGCGCCTACGTCACGTTCCGCCGCTTCGACCGGGGCAGGCGCGAGTCGCCGCGCACCCGGACCACGCCGCCGTCGGCCCCGCCGACCGCGGGCCCGGCGCTCGGCCGCGGCGGCTGCCGGCCGATGTCCTCCCGCCGCCGGGCCCGGTCCCGGGCGTCGCCCTGCGCGGGCCCCCGCCCGGACCGCACGGGCCACCGCACGCGACCACCCGCCCTCGACCATCAGGAAGACCGGCACCCGCAACCGCGCGGAGGCGGTGCGGGTCGCACGGCGGCAGGGCCGGCTCCGAGCCGGGGTCAGTGCGCCGAGGCGCGGCGCGGCAGCCACAGCAGCATCAGCGCCGCCCCGCCCAGCAGCACCGCCGTGGAGGCACGGAAGGCCAGGGCGTAGCCGTCGGTCAGGGCCTGGGGTCCGGTGCCGGTGCCCGTGCCGGTCGCGGCGATGGTCGACATCACCGCGAGGCCGAGCGAACCGCCCATCGTGCGCGAGGTGTTGACCAGTCCCGAGACCACGCCGGCCTCGTGGTGCGCCGCCCCCGAGGTCGCGAGGGCGGCCAGCGGGGTCATGGCGAGGCCGCCGCCCAGCATCATCAGGATGCCCGGGAACATGATGGCGGTGACGTACGCCTCGTGCGCGCTCATGGTCGACTGCCAGGCGAACCCGCCCGCGGCCACCAGCGTGCCCAGCACGGCCACGCTCCGCGCCCCCGCCGTGCGCATCAGCCGCGGCGCCACCTTGGAGCCGACGACGACGGCGAGTGAACTGGGCACGAGCGCGGCACCGGCCTCCAGGGGCGAGTAGCCGAGCACGTTCTGGGCGTACAGCGTCATGAAGTACCACATGCAGAACATCGCGGAGCCGGACACCAGCATCGCCGCGTTCGCCGAGGCCACCGGGCGCCTGCGCAGCAGCCCGAGCGGCATCAGCGGGGCCGGGGTCCGCGCCTCGACCAGCAGGAACAGGCAGACCAGCAGCACCCCGGCGGCCAGCGGCACGAGGGTGGCCGCGGCGGTCCAGCCCTTCTCCTGGGTGCGCGAGATGCCGTACGCCAGCGTGCCCAGGCCGGCGGTGACCAGCAGCGCGCCCGGCAGGTCGAGGCGGCGGCCGTCCCCGGCGCGGCTCTCCACCAGCCAGCGCAGCGAGCCGGCCAGCACCACCGCGCCCACCGGCACGTTGATCAGCAGGACCCAGCGCCAGGACAGCACGTCCACCAGCACGCCGCCGACGAGCCCGCCCGCGGCGCCGCCGCCCGCGCCCACCGCGGCCCAGGTGGCGATGGCGCGGGCCCGCGCGGCACCCTCCGGCACCGCGGCCGTCAGCAGGGTGAGGGTGGAGGGCGCGAGGACCGCCGCGCCGAGTCCCTGCGCCGCGCGGGCGAGCAGCAACTGCCAGCCCTCCTGGGCGAGTCCGCCGCCCAGCGAGGCCAGGGTGAACAGGCCGAGGCCGACCAGGAACATCCGCTTGCGGCCGAAGAGGTCGCCGGCCCGGCCGCCGAGGAGCATGAACCCGGCGAAGGCGATCGCGTACGCGTTCACCACCCATTGCAGGCCGGACGCGCTGAGGCCGAGGTCCGTGCGCATCGACGGCAGCGCGACGTTCACCACGGACACGTCCAGCACCACCAGGAACTGCCCGGCACAGGCCAGAGCCACCACCAACCAGGTCGGAGGTGCCGTGCGACGGGATATGAGGGGCGGGGTGTCGGCGGTCTCCAGCATGGGTGTCATGGTCTCAGGCCGGTAGCGGTCCTTGCATCGGCATTTCGGACCAGGGGGTCTGCTCCGCGCGGACTACGCCACCCGGCCCGACCCGATCACAGGGTCCAGTACGGTCACCGCGACTGACGGAGATTCAGAAACCCATAGGATGGTCAAATAATCATTAGGCGCCCGAAGCAACGGAATAGTTGCGCGTGCATACGAGGTTTACCCGGCACTCATGTCTTACGGGAGGCCGCACTCAATGACCCACACGACGACCGACGAACCGCAGCGGAAGGCGAGCGGGGCCGTCGTCCCGGTGCTCGCCTTCGCGGGCATCGTGGTCGCGGTGATGCAGACCCTGCTGGTGCCGGTCATCAAGGACCTGCCCCAACTGCTGCACACCGCGCCCAGCAACGCCACCTGGGTGCTCACCTCGACCCTGCTGTCCGGCGCCGTGGCCACCCCGATCATGGGCCGGCTCGGCGATCTGTACGGCAAGCGGCGCATGCTGATCACCAGCCTCGCCGTGATGGTGGTCGGCGCCCTGGTCAGCGCGCTCACCAGCCAGCTGCTCACCATGATCGTGGGCCGTACCCTCCAGGGCTTCGCGATGGGCGCGATCCCCCTCGGCATCGGCCTGATGCGCGACATGCTGCCGCGCGAACGGCTCGGCTCCGCCATGGCGCTGATGAGCTCCTCCATAGGCGTGGGCGGCGGCCTCGCCCTGCCCGCCGCCGCGCTGGTCGCCCAGCACACCGACTGGCACGCGCTGTTCTACGGCGCCGCGGGCCTCGGCGTGCTCGCCATCGCGCTCACCCTGCTCACCGTGTCCGAGTCGCCGATGCGCGCCGAGGGCTCCTTCGACCTGCCCGGCGCACTCGGCCTGTCCGCCGGCCTGGTGCTGCTCCTGCTGCCCATCACCAAGGGCAGCGACTGGGGCTGGGCCTCGGGCACGACCCTCGGCCTGTTCGGCGCGGCCGTCGCCGTCCTGCTGCTGTGGGGCCTGTACGAGCTGCGTGCCGACGCGCCGCTGGTCGACCTGCGCACCACCGCCCGGCCCGCCGTGCTCTTCACCAACCTGGCGTCGATCATGGTCGGCGTCGCCTTCTACGTCGTCTCGCTCGTCCTGCCCCAGTTGCTCCAGCTGCCGAAGGCCACGGGGTACGGGCTCGGCCAGTCGATGGTCGTCGCCGGTCTGTGCGTGGCGCCGCTGGGCCTGACGATGATGTTCACCGCGCCGGTGTACGCCCGCCTCTCCGCCCGCTACGGCCCCAAGACCACGCTCATCATCGGCCTCCTGGTCATCGCGATCGGATACGGCGGCGGGCTCGGCCTCATGCAGGCGGCCTGGGAGACGATCCTCACGTCCGTGGTCCTCGGCGCGGGCATCGGGCTCGCGTACTCCTCGCTGCCCGCGCTGATCGTCGGCGCGGTGCCGGCGTCGGAGACAGGGGCCGCGAACGGGCTCAACACGCTGATGCGGTCCATCGGTACGTCGGTGTCGAGCGCCGTCATCGGGATGGTGCTCGCCAACACGGCGCACTCCGTGGGGGGCATGGCGATTCCGACGATGCACGGGTTCCGGGTGTCGTTCCTCATCGCGACGGGGGCGGTGGCGGCGGGGCTGCTGCTGGCACTGTTCCTGCCGAAGGGCGGCCGCCCGGCTCAGCGGCACGTCCAGCTTCGGGCCAGCAGCGAGGAGGACGCCGCGCTGGAGCGGGCGGAGGAAGTGCTGCGGGGGTTCCGGGGGCGGGTACTGGACGCCGCCGGTGTTCCCGTCGCCCGCGCCAAGGTGACGCTCATCGACCGGCGGGGGCGGCAGGCCGGTGCGGCTGTGTCCGGTGAGGACGGGGGGTATGTGATCGCGGTGCCGGGGCAGGGCGCGTACGTGCTCGCCGCACGGGCGGCCGGGCACGGGCCGTTGGCGTCGGCTGCGACGCACCACGGCGAGGAGAGGGCGGTCAAGGTGGACCTCTCCCTGCCCGGTGAGGCGGTGAGCGTGTAGCACCCGCCGGGGAGCCGGGGGCGTGGCCCCGCGGCTCCCCGGTTCGCCGTGGCCGGTCGCGCCCGCGCGCCGGGGGCCGCGTCCGGACACGGCCCCGCGCCCCCGAGAGGGCGCCCCACGTGACGCCGGCTGACAGGTGTGCGGCAGCATGGGCCCGAACAGCCGTACCACCGAAAGGCGTCCTATGGCCCCCGCTCCCGAGTCCGAGATCCTCGCCGCGTTCGAGGCGGCCAAGGGGTTCATGCCCGTGGACGAGGGGCTGGCTCTGTACGCGGCGGCGGTGGAGGCCGGGGGGCTCGGGTTGCCGCTGCTGGAGGTGGGGACCTACTGCGGGCGGTCGACCGTGCTGCTGGCCGACGCGGCGCGGGCGGCCGGGGTGACCGCGCTGACCGTGGACCACCACCGGGGCAGCGAGGAGCAGCAGCCCGGCTGGGACTACCACGACCCGGAGACCGTGGACCCCGAGGTCGGGCTCATGGACACGCTGCCCGCCTTCCGGCGGACGCTGTTCAAGGCGGGGCTGGAGGAGCACGTGATCGCGCTGGTCGGGCGGTCGCCGCAGGTCGCGGCCGTGTGGGGCGGCCCGCTGGGGTTCGTGTTCATCGACGGCGGGCACACCGACGAGCACGCGAACGCCGACTACGAGGGCTGGGCGCCGCACGTGGCCGAGGGGGGACTGCTCGTCATCCACGACGTGTTCCCGGAGCCCGAGGACGAGTTCACCGGCCAGGCGCCCTACCGGGTCTACCTGCGGGCCCTCGCCTCCGGCGCGTTCACCGAGACGGCGGCCACCGGCTCACTGCGGGTGCTGCGGCGCACGGGGGCGGGGATCTGAGGTCCCGGTTAGAGTCGCTGACGTGTCATACACAGGCCCGGAGTGCGCACCCCCGCAGCAACAGCGACGCCCGCGCCGGCGCGCACCGCTCGTCGTGGCGCTCGCCGCGCTGGTGCCCGGAGCGCTGATCGGCTGGCTGGTGTACGAGGCGGCGGGCGCCGGCGGGTCCGGCGGCACGCGGCACGCCGGCGCGTCGTCCGCGCCGGCCGCGCACGCCTCGCCGTCCGCCTCCGCGGGGGCCGACGACAAGGGGGGCGCCCCGCTCAAGGGCAGGGTCGTCGTCATCGACGCGGGGCACAACGTCGGCAACTTCCGGCACACGGCCGAGATCAACCGCGAGGTGGACGTCGGCAACGGGCGAAAGGAGTGCGACACCACCGGCACCTCCACGGATGACGGTTACCCGGAGGCCCGGTTCACGCTCGACGTGGCGCACCGGCTGCGGACGCTGCTCGAACGGCAGGGCGTCACCGTGCGGCTGACCCATGACGACGGGGGCCCCGACTGGGGTCCGTGCGTGGACGAGCGGGCGGAGATCGGCAACAAGGCGCACGCGGACGCGGCGATCTCGATCCACGCCGACGGGGCGTCGGCGGGGGACCGGGGCTTCCACGTGATCCTGCCGGGCCCGGTGCACGCGGGCGCCGCCGACACCCGGCCGATCGTCGGGCCCTCGCGCGATCTGGGCAGGCGCGTCGCCGCGGCCTTCCTGCGGGTGACCGGTGAGCCGCCGTCCAACTACATCGGTCACGGCACCGCTCTCGATACCCGCACGGACCTCGGCGGTCTCAATCTGTCAACGGTTCCCAAGGTGTTCATCGAGTGCGGCAACATGCGCGACGCCACGGACGCGGCCCTGCTGACCAGCGAATCCTGGCGGCAGAAGGCCGCGCAGGGAATGTCTGAGGGAATCGTGAGTTTCCTGCGCGAGTCCTGACCGGGGCGGCGACAGGCCGGACAGCCGGATCTTGCGGACGGTAGTGTCTACCGACGACGAGACGACTCACGAAGGACCTGAAGTGAACATCCGCTCCCTCACTAGAGGCGACGGCGTGGTGATCGGGGCAGCGGTGTTGCTGTTCATCGCGTCGTTCCTCGATCTCTACTCCTACTCGGCCTCCGGCTTCTCGGACAGCCAGGGCGTATGGGACAACCTTGGGACGGGCCTCGGCACGTACATGGGGGCCGTCATCGGTGCCGCGCTGATCGTCCTCAACCGCTGCATGCCGCAGCAGCGCAAGGTGCTGGGCCTCGATCTCGGCATGGTGGGCACCGGGTTCACGATCCTTTCCGCGTGGACCCTGTTCTGGACGCTGGTGGACGTGCCGGACCACATCGACGCGGGCTCCGGCCTCGTGCTCGGGTTCATCGCCGCCCTCGTCCTCGCCGCCGCGGCCGTCGCCGGTCCGCTGGTTCCGGCGCTCCAGGGCGCGCTGCTCCCGGCCCCCAAGCCGGTCGCTCCGCAGCCCTACGGCGCCCAGCCGCCCACCGGTTACGGCTACCCGGGCGCCCAGGGCACCCCGCAGCAGCCGTACGGCGCCCAGCCGCAGCAGGGCCAGCCGTACGGTCAGCCGCAGCCGGCGCCCACGCAGGGTGCCGCGCCGCAACAGCCCGCTCCGGCGGACTTCTCGCCGTTCTGGTTCGCGGTGCCGGTGACCCGTCCGCTGTTCGCGGAGGACGGTTCGCCGACCCCGATCGCCGAACTGGCGCCGGGTACCTGGTACTTGGCGGTCGAGCAGCGCGGTGCCGCGCTGGTGGCGCAGACCCAGGACGGCCGTCGCGGCGTACTGCAGGACACCTCGGGCATCCAGCGCGGCTGATCCCGTTACGGCAACGGCCCCCCGCCCTTCCGGGCGGGGGGCCGTTGCCGTACGGTCGCCTCCCCATGCCGCTGACGGTGCGTCAGGAAGTGGCCGCATGCGGTTCGGTGTCGCACTCGGCCCCGAGGAGGCGGCCCGGACGCCGGTCATGTGCCGCTCGCTCCTGGTGCGAACCCGCGGTGCTCCTTGAGGACTTACTGTCCGCCGCTGCGGAGCTGACCCGCCGTCGGCACCTTGTTCTGGACCGGGGCGCCGGCGCCCTTCCCCGCGTCCTTCACGTTGTTGATGACGTCGTCGAAGTCGCTCGCCGCGCCGGTGTCACCGTGGCGCAGCTTGGCCGGCAGGTTCTTCAGGTTCTCGATACTCTTGCTCAGCGGTGCGAGTGCCTTGGAAAGCAGCGGGTCGCCCTTGGCGTTGCGCTCGGCCGCCTTCAGCCGGTTGTAGGCGAAGAGACCGGCGACGCCGGCCTTCACCAGGGTCATCCTGCGGCCATCGGCACCCTTCTTGAACTTGCCCGCCTTCCAGGGCTTCACGATCCACTGGTAGGTGGCGCCGGCCGCGAGGCCCGCGTTCGCCACGAACCTGGTCTTGGCGAACTTCTGCTTCTCGGCGGACGTGGTGGGGCTGGGCTCGGCCGCGGGCTGGTCCAGAGCCGCGGCGGTGACCGTCGCCTTGGTGCTGGTCCGGGAACCGGCGTTGCTGTTTCCGCAGGCCGTCGCACCGGCCACCAGGGCACAGCACAGGGTCAGCGCCACGCACAGACGCCGTATCGGTACAGGCACAAGGTCCTCCCGACGTGTCTTTCCGGGTGGGGGCTTCCTTCTCCACCGTCACTCCGGGCGGATGGTCGCGCCACTCGGGGGACACGCCGGGCCGGCGACAGGTCAGCGGCAGCAGTCCGGGTCCAGGCCCGCCGGGAGGTACGCGCCGCCGAAGACCGCGCAGGTGGCCTCGTGGCCGCCGAGCGCGGCGACCGCGAGCAGCAGGGACCCGGCCGTCCAGGTGGTCAGTTCGCGCGGCCATACGGCGTCGTCGTCGAAGACGTAACCCGTCCAGTACAGGCCGGACTCGGAGTCGCGCAGATGCTGGATCGACTTGAGGATCTCCAGGGCCCGGTCCGACTCCCCCACCGCCCACAGCGCGAGCGCCAGTTCGCAGGACTCGCCGCCGGTCACCCACGGATTGGGCACGACACAGCGCACCCCGAGCCCGGGGACCACGAACCGGTCCCAGGACCCGGCTATCCGCGCCTCGGCCTCCGCACCGGTCAGGGCGCCGCCGAGGACCGGGTAGTACCAGTCCATCGAGTAGCGGTCCTTGTCCAGGAAGCGTTCCGGGTGCCGGCGGATCGCGTGTCGCAGTGCGCCGGCCGCCAACTCCCAGTCCGGCTGCGCCTCTTCACGCTGCTCGGCGATGGCGAGCGCGCAGCGCAGCGCGTGGTGGATGGAGGAACTGCCGGTCAGCAGCGCGTCCGTGGTCGGCGTCCCGTCCTCGTCGCGCCGCCAGCCGATCTGCCCGCCGGGCTGCTGAAGGGCGAGCACCCACTCCACGGCCGCGTAGACGCACGGCCACAGGCGGTCCAGGAACGTGTCGTCGCCGGTGGACAGGTAGTGGTGCCAGACGCCGACGGCTATGTACGCCACGAAGTTGGACTCGCGGGCGCGGTCGGTGACCTCGTCGTGGGCTCCGTCGGCGTAGGCCGCGTACCAGGAGCCGTCCTCGTTCTGGTGCCGGGCGAGCCACAGGTAGGCACGCTCCGCCGCCTCGTGCTCGCCGGCCGCGTCCAGGGCCATGGCGGCCTCGGTGTGGTCCCAGGGGTCCAGGTGGTGGCCCCGGAACCACGGGATCGCACCGTCCTCCCGCTGAACGGCGAGGATGCCACGGACGGTCGCGGCAGCCTGCTCGGCGGTGAGGACCCCGGGCAGGACGAGGTGTTCTGTCCGGGGGGTGGTCACTGGGCGGCCGCCTCCTCGGCGAGCCGGGGCAGGTGGGGCTTGGTCGCGTAGACCACGAAGCTCTTGCCCATCACCGGGTTGAGCGTCCGCTCGGCGAGCCGGGTGGCCAGCGGCTTCTTCATGATGTCCCAGACCAGCAGCTTGTGGTACGCGCGTACCGGCAGCGCCTTGTCGTTGTCGACGCCGAAGGCGCACTTCAGCCACCAGTAGGGGGCGTGCAGGGCGTGCGCGTGGTGGCTGCCGTACGGCTTCAGGCCGGCCTCGCGGACCTTCGCCACCAGCTCGTCGGCCTTGTAGATGCGGATGTGGCCGCCCTCGACCTCGTGGTAGGCGTCGGACAGTGCCCAGCAGACCTTCTCCGGGCCGTAGCGGGGCACGGTGATCGCGATCCGGCCGCCGGGCCTGAGCACGCGCACCATCTCGGCGAGCACGCCCTTGTCGTCGGGGATGTGCTCCATCACCTCGGAGATGATCACCACGTCGAACGACTCGTCCGGGAACGGCAGCGCCAGCGCGTCGCCCTCCATCGCGGTCGCGGTGGCGCCCTCGGGGGCCTCGCCGGCCTCCTTCATCGCCGCGAACCACTTCGCGACCTCGCGGATCTCCTCGCCGTTCTGGTCGAGCGCCACGACCTGGGCACCGCGCCGATAACACTCGAACGCGTGCCGGCCGGCCCCGCAGCCGAGGTCCAGGACACGGTCCCCCGGGGCGAGCGGGAACCGGGAGAAGTCGACGGTCAGCACGTGGCCCTGCTTTCGGGAGAGACGCTGGTGTCACTTGCGGGGGTTGCGGAGGCGGCGACCTGCGCCGGGGCCGCGGAGCGGCCGGGAGTCCGGGGCGCGGAGCGGTCCGGGGTCCGAGGGGCGGAGCGGCGGGGGCCGACGGCGGAGCCGCCGGGGACGGGCGCGGAGCCGCCACGGGCCATCGCCTCGCGGTACCGGGCGACCGTGCCCTGCGCCGCGCGGGCCCAGGTGAAGTTGGCCAGGACCCGCTCGCGGCCCGCCTCGCCGAGCCGGGCGCGCAGCCCGGCGTCGCCCAGGAGCCGGCCGAGTCCGGCGGCCAGCGCCCCCGCGTCGCCGGGCGGCACCGCCAGGCACGTCTCGCCGTCGCGCCCCGCGACCTCGGGGATCGCGCCGCCGGTCGTCGCGACCAGCGGCGTCCCCGTGGCCATGGCCTCGGCCGCGGGCAGGGAGAACCCCTCGTACAGCGAGGGCACGCAGGCCACTTCGGCGGACCGGAGCAGATCGACCAGCTCGGCGTCCGAGATGCCCTTGACGAACTCGACGGCGCCGTCGAGGCCGTACCGCTCGACGGCCTGCGCGACCGGCCCCTCCTCGGGCCGCTTGCCGACGACGACGAGATGCGCGGCCGGATGCTCCGTGCGCACCTTGGCCAGCGCCTCCACGAGGAACACCAGCCCCTTGAGCGGCACATCGGCGCTGGAGGTGGTGACGATCCGCCCCGGCACCTCGGGCACGGCCGGATTCGGCGCGAAGAGGTCGGTGTCGGCACCGATGTGCACCACGTGGACGCGGTCCGGCCGTACCCCGAGATGGTCCACGATCTCCTGGCGGGAGCTGCCGGAGACGGTGAGCACCGAGGGCAGCCGGCGCGCGACCCGCTTCTGCATGCGCGTGAAGGCGTACCACCGCCGCACCGAGTACCGCCGCTGCCAGCCCTCCGCCGCGTCCAGCTCCAGCTGCCGGTCCACGGTGATGGGGTGGTGGATGGTGGTGACCAGCGGCGCGCCGACGTCACCGAGGAGGCCGTAGCCGAGGGTCTGGTTGTCGTGGACGACGTCGAAGTCGCCGCGCCGGGCCCGCAGCATCCGGCGGGCGCGCAGCGAGAAGGTGAGCGGCTCGGGGAAGCCGCCGGTCCACATCGTGCCCACTTCGAGGGCGTCGATCCAGTCCCGGTACTCGTCGCGGCCGGGGGTGCGGAAGGGGTCGGGCTGGCGGTAGAGGTCGAGGCTGGGCAGCTCGGTCAGGGTGAGCCCGGGGTACCCCTCGTCGAGGACGGGGTACGGCTGGGAGCCGATGACCTCCACGCGGTGTCCGAGGCGGGCCAGCTCGCGCGAGAGGTGCCGGACGTAGACGCCCTGACCGCCGCAGAACGGGTTCCCCTTGTAGGTGAGGAGCGCGATGCGGAGCGAGTCCTCACGGGCACCCGCTTCCCGGGCCTCAGCGGTCACTGCGTGCCCCCTTCTGCCAGCACTGTCCCGCGAGACTACGACGGGACGCTAATCTAGAACAAGTTTCAGACTTGATCGTTCAGGAGGCTCCGAATCTACCGGCAGGTAGGGGTGCTGTGACCAGTGGATCAGGTGATTCACGCCACGGCGCGCGGCCCTGCCGTGCCGTCCGATCACACGCCCTGCCGACACCCTCACCGATAGTCACGGAACGGTACCCATGCCCGCGGAAGCCAGTACGTCGCGCCCTGCCCCGTCACCGCTCACGGAGCGTCAGGAAGCCCGCCGTCGCCGGATCCTGCACGCGAGCGCGCAGTTGGCGGGCCGGGGCGGTTTCGACGCGGTGCAGATGCGCGAGGTGGCCGAGTCCTCCCAGGTGGCCCTCGGCACGCTGTACCGCTACTTCCCCTCCAAGGTGCACCTGTTGGTGGCCACCATGCAGGACCAGCTGGAGCGCATGCAGGGCACCCTGCGCCGCAGGCCGCCGGCCGGTGACACCGCCTCCGAACGGGTCGCCGAGACCCTGATGCGCGCCTTCCGCGCCCTCCAGCGCGAGCCGCATCTGGCCGACGCGATGGTCCGCGCCCTGACCTTCGCCGACCGCAGCGTCAGCCCCGAGGTGGACCAGGTGTCCCGCCAGACCACGGCGATCATCCTGGACGCCATGGGCCTGGACGACCCGACCCCCGAGCAGCTCTCCGCCGTCCGCGTCATCGAGCACACCTGGCACTCGGCCCTCGTCACCTGGCTCTCCGGCCGGGCCTCCATCGCCCAGGTGAAGATCGACATCGAGACGGTCTGCCGGCTGATCGACCTGACCACCCCGCGGGAATGACACCGGGCCCGCTCACCCCCGGGCGGGAACACCGGCTCCCCGCCGCCTCGCGGGTGAGGAAGGCGGCCTCCGCCGGACAGCCCCCGGCCGCCGCGCGGACGGGTTCGGCCGCGCCGGTGCCCGGGGCCGTCGGGCGGGACCGACGGGCGGGGCGGAAGTGGTCGGGCGCGCGGTGCGGGCACTCCCCGAGCCGATGCGCGGGGACCGGCCGACCTCGATGCGCCGGCGGTCGGCCATGGCTCACGCCCCCGCCGAGGCGGATCGTCCCGTGCTCCAGGTGGGCGCCGCACCCCCGGGCCGATGACCTCCTCGGCGTGCGGCGGGATCACCCGACGACGTCCTCGCCCGGCGGATCGGCCGACTCCGCCGCTGTACCGCCGTCCGTGTGCCACGAGCCCGGCCGCGACCGCCTCCCGCCGCGCCGCCTGCCGCACGCCGCTCACTGACGCCACGTCAGGACGGACGTGGGCCGTCTCAGGCCGCCGAGGTGCTGCCCGCGCACCGGCACGCCTTCACCGACTCCCGCCCGGGTACCGGGAATCGCTCGCGCACCACGAGGAGCGCCCGGCCGGTCTCCTCGCCCTGCTCGCCGCCCCGCCGACCCCCTGGCACCCGGCCGGGCGCATGGAGTGGAACCGCCCCTGGGCCGACACCCCGCCCGCCTCCCGCGGCATCGCCGTCTCCGAGGCCGGGTCGCGTCCGCGGCACCTCCTCGTCGAGCAGGGCCGCGCGGAACCGGCCCCGGGGAGCGACCCGGTGACGTACGTGGCGGTCCGAACCCACCGCCCCGGCCTCGGTGGACCCACCGAGGCGGCCGGGCGGTTCACCGAGGACGGCAGCCGGGAGCGGCCCCGCCCGAGGACGGGCACGGGGCGGGGGCGGCCGGCGGGGCGGGAGCACCTCGGCGCCCGCCCCGCCGACCCGCCGGCCGATGTCCGGCGTCCTCGTCACGGTCGCCCCCGGAGACGGCCACGGGGGTGCCGTACGTCTCCGCCCACCGCGTCGGCGGGCGCCGGCCGCTCGCCTCCCGGGTGCTCCGCCCGCGGTCCTACGCCGAGGGTGCGAGGCCGGCCAGGAAATCCCGTTCGGCGGCCGTGAGCGGCGGGCCCGACAGGGCGGGCAGGGGCGGCCCGGTGAGGGCGTGCAGGAGCGCGTCCGGGCGGAAGAGGCGGGAGGGCGGGGTGCGCAGGGTGGTGACGTCCCACAGGGCGGCGGCCGCGGCGTAGGAGCCGGTGGCCGCGTGGTACAGCCGCCGGGAGTAGGCGGCGGCCACCCGGTTCCCGACCGTCGCGCGACCGCCCTCCACCCCGGGGTAGAGGACGTCCGTGCCGACGGCCGCCGACCAGGCGCCCTCCGCCGACCGGGCCACCGCCCGCTGCACCCGCCGGGCCAGCCCCGGCGCCTCGATCCCGTGCTCGCGCACCGCCTGCGCCAGGGCGCGGGCACCGAGCGCGGCGGCCGACATGCCCTGTCCGTAGACCGGGTTGAACGTGGCCGCCGCGTCCCCGAGCGCGACCAGCCCCTCCGGCCAGCGGCGCGCCTTCTCCAGGTACCGGCGGGAGTTGCTGGTGCTGCGGCTGACGTGCACCGGACCGAGCGGCTCGGCGGCCTCGATCAGGCGACCCACCAGGGGACTCGGGAGGTTCAGCGCGTACGCGACGAAGGCGTCCGGGTCCTTCGGGGGCTCGCTGCCGCGCATCCCGCCGAGGCTCACCATCCACGCGCCGTCCTCGATCGGCACGATCATGCCGCTGCGTCCGGGCCGCCCGCTCCAGGGGTCGGCCTGCACCAGGGTCATCGGCCAGTCCCGGGCGCCGGGCGGGGTGCGGTAGACGCGGGTGGCGTTGGTCAGGCCGCTGTCGACGTTGCGCTCGCGGACGCCGCCCACGCCGAGGGCGTCGAGCCAGGGCAGCAGCCGGGTGCCGCGGCCGCTCGCGTCCACCACCCAGTCGGCGTCCAGGTCCTCCAGCGGGCCGCCCTCGGCGTCGGCCAGGTGGACGCCGGTCACCCGGCGGGCGCCGCCGCGCAGCCCGGTGGCCTGGGCACGGCGCACCACCACGTTGCGGCTGCCGTCCAGCACCGCACGGCGCAGGCCCCACTCCAGCAGCGGCCTGCCGGCGGTCATGGTGACGAAGGTGCGGTGCCGCCAGCGGCGGAACCACCCCACCGGGGCGAGCGCCAGCAGGTCGGAGCTGAGTGCCGTCTCCCGGGCTCCGGCCGCCACCAGCCTCCCCCGCAGGTCCGCCCCGGGCAGCAGTTCCTCCATCACCTCCAGGCCGCCGGGCATCAGCAGGTGGGCGTGCCGGGACTGGGGCACCCCCCTGCGGTGCTCGGGCCCCTCGGGCAGCTCGTCGCGGTCGAGCACGACGACCTCGTCCACGGCGGGCGACAGCGCCGCGGCGGCGAGCAGACCGGCCGGGCCGGCTCCGATGACAACGGCTCTTCGTGCGTTCACGGTTCCCCATTCTTCGCTGGGACGTCCGGTGACACGTGTGCGCGGACGTCCGCTTCGGCGTCGTTCTCCGCCTGCTGCTGCCGGCGTCCATCAGCTCCGGGCGGTCCCCGCCGCGCCTTCCCGCGCCGCCCTGACGACCGGCGAGTCGGCCAACGCCCGTGCCAACCGCACGAGTTCGCGGGTGTCGGAGAAGAGGGCGGTGTGCAGCCGGGAGCCGCCCTCCGGCTCCGGGCGCTCGGCCGGCCGCGGCCGTCCGGCCTGGTGCGCGGCGTCCGCGACCATCGCGGCCGCCGCGATGAAGTGCGCCTCGCCGGGCGGACTGCCCTGGCCCCGGGCCTGCCGGTACGCCGTCTCGCGCACCCGGCCGTCGCAGCGGGACTGGAGGGCGAGCAGCGCGTCGAGGATGCGCAGTTCGCGGTAGTAGAGCCGGCCGCGCGGCAACTGCCAGCGCGGGGGCGCGGGTTTGGGGGCGGTCGGCACGTTCCGCAGCTCCGCCCACAGGGGGCCGAGGGCCCGGTAGTCCCAGATGCTGTGCCACTGGGCGAGGGTCGCGGGCAGCAGCCGGGGCAGCACGAACCCCGCGGCGCACAGCAGGGCGCCGAGCGCGGCGGCGCGCGGGGCGAGGCCGGTGGACAGCCGGTCCAGGTCGTGTCCCGTCCAACGGGCCGCGACCGCGGTCAGCTTGGCGCCCTCGAAGCCGAGCACGTCCACCGCGAGGCCCGCCATGATCAGCCGCAACCCGACCCGCAGTATCCCGGTCACCTCCCGGGACCAGCGCAGACCCACATAGATCGTGATCAGCGCGCAGGCGCCGTGCCCGACGAGATACAGCACGATCATCTCGCGCATGTACGGCGTGTTCGCGTAGTAGGTGTCGAGGTCCCGCAGCCGTTCGACGGGCGCGTGGGCGAGCGCGAACAGCGTGATGACGGCGACGATCACCAGGCTGTACACCGTGGCGACCCGCACCACCTGGCCGCGCACCCGCGCGGCGGGTCCGCCGCGCCAGTTGATCAGCAGGATGAGCAGGGAGGCGCTGTAGGCGGAGATGACGCTGTAGGTCATCGGGGCGCCGAAGTTGGGGACGCGGGTGAGGTCGTTGACCGCGCCCAGGGTGACGGGGGCCGAGCAGAAGAAGCAGAGCCCGCCGAGGAAGATCGACACACAGGTGGAGGCGGTCAGCGGGTCCCGCAGGGCGAGGCGTGGCCGGCGGAAGATCAGCAGGGCGGTCAGGGTGAACAGGCTCGCCACCGTGTACACGATCAGGCTCATGGTGCGGTGGCCCCCTCAGCACACGGCCAGGGCGCGGTCACCGGTGCCCGCGGCGAGGGCGTCGGAGATGCGCAGCAGCGCGGGGAGGTCGGGCCGGCCGGCGAGCGGTACGGCCGCGTCCTCCCGCTCCTCGTGCAGGGCCCGGGTGGCGGCGGCGATGGCCGCGGCCCACGCGGCGGCCTCGGCCTGGCACGGGTCCCCGCCGGTCCGCAGCCGGTCGGCGTACGCCTGCCGGTACAGCCCCTCGTCCAGGTAACGCCCCAGGTAGTGCAGCCCGTTGTAGATGGAGCTCTGCCGCCAGGTGAGCCAGCGGGTGGCCGACGGCCACAACGGGCGCGGCACGCGCAGGCTCTCCCGGGTGAGCAGCCCGGTCAGCGTCCGCTCCAGCGGGCCGAGCCGCGCGTACTCCCGCCAGCAGCGCGCCCGGACGGCCAGGAAGGGGGCGAGCAGCGGGATCACGATGCCGACGACGGTGGTCGCGGCGCTGATCCCGGCACAGGCCGAGGGGAACGTCGTGCCGAGCGCGGACCAGTCCCGGTCCCACCAACGGGCGGCCACCGCGAGGAGTTTGGAGACGCTGTACCCGCCGCCGATCAGGGTGCCGGCGCCCAGGGTCACCAGTCCCGCGCGCAGCGAGCCGCGCAACCGCCGGGCCCAGCACAGGGACCGGCACGCGGTGACGAGGACGGCGGTCAGATGCGCCCCGAGGTAGAGGACGATCATCTCGGCGATGTACGGCGTGGTGGCGTAGTAGGTGTCGAAGTCCGTACGGCGCTCCACGGACGCGTCGCCGAGGACGAACAGGGCGCCGACGCAGGCGAGTACGGCGGTGTAGCCGAGGGTCCAGCGGCGGATCGCGCGGGCGGTGCCGGGGCCGCCGCGCCAGCGCATGACGAGCGCGAGGGAGGCGGCGCCGTACGCGGTGATGGCTCCGTACGTCAGCGGGGCGGCGAGGTTGGGCACGCCGCTGGCACCGTTGACGAACCCGACGGTGTCGGGGGCGCCGAGCAGGAAGCACAGCGAGGAGAGGGCGAGCACGGCGCTGAGGGTGAGCAGGAACGGGTCCCGCGGACGGCGCACCAGGTCGGGCGCCTTGGTGAGCAGGCCGAGCCACAGCAGCCCGCAGCTGGCGTAGTTGATCAGATCGCTCACCGTCTGGCCCCGCGGTAGTTGAGGGCCGCGCCGATGCGTCCCGCGAGGTCGTCGTGGCCGGAGGTGTGCGCCGCGTACACGGAGTCGGGGGACGCTTTCAGCCAGGGGCGCAGCCGGTCGCCGATCAGCATGCCGAACAGGTCGGCCCGCTGTTCCGCGGCCTCCAGGAACCGGGTGCGGGCGGCGGTCGCCACCGCGCCGTCGGCGCCGGCGGGCGCGGGGGCGCCCTCGGCGTGCGCGGCGCGGTGGGCGGGGTCGTCGTCGGCCATGTGCCACAGCTCGTGGCCCAGGATCACGAGCTTCATCCAGGGCGGGGCGTCGGCCTCGATGACGATGTCGTCCCGGCCGCCGCGCTCGATCCACAGCCCGGTCGCGGAGGTCTGCGGCGGAAAGTTCGCCTGATGGACGACGATGGGGCGACCACGCCAGCGGATCGCGGACTCGACCAGCGCGTCCAGCAGGTCGTCGGGGTCGGCGGGGATCGGCACGCGCAGGGGGTCGATCAGCTCGTTGGCGAACCGGCGCATCTTCCTGGTCGTACGCACCATTCCCCCGGAGGCTGCGAGCGGTCACGTCTGACCGCAATATGCCAACTCCCCGCCGCTCGGGCCACCTTCACGTCCGCGACCCGGGCCACGCAAAGAGGGCATACCTCGGAATCGGGACGGCTCCCACCCCGCTTCCTGGCCGAAACGGACGCTCCACGCCCGTCCGTGCCGCGCTGGCGCACCGTCGCTTTCAGCCAACGCGAAAACGCGCGCGCCGCGTACCGCGCCGGCTCGCCGCACCCCGGAACCGGCACCGGGATCGGCCGTGACCCTCATCACCGTCACAGTGTGCTCACGGGCACTCCCCGGCGCCCGTGGGGCTGCCGGTAAAGTGGCGGGGTCGTCATCACACCCGTACGGGGGGAAGCCGGTGCAATTCCGGCGCTGACCCGCAGCCGTGAGCCGTTCCGCCAGGAAACGGCGAGCCGGAATGCCCCGGACGGACGTGACCGGCTCGCGTGCGCCGGCCGCCCGTCGCGCACGGCACCGTCGAGGTATACGGAGTCGAGCCGCCCGGGGCTCCTCCCGTGCGCTGCCCGGCTCCCCGCAGGGAGAGGCAGTCGCCGACCATGAACGTCCGCCGCAACGCCGCGGCTCTCGCCGCCATAGGCGTGCTGGCCGCAGCCGCGCCCGCCACGGCCGCCGGCCCGTCCCCTTCCCCCAAGGCCGCGGTCCCGTCCGGCCTGTACGGCACGTCGGACCCCACCTACGACGGTGTGTGGCGCCAGTCGCTCACCCTCGTCGCCCAGCGCACGCTCGGCTACGACCCGGCCACCGCCGCCGTCGACTGGCTCACCGGCCAGCAGTGCGCCGACGGCTCCTTCGCCGCCTTCCGCGCCACCCCCGCCAAGGCATGCGACGCCAAGACCGTGGTGGACACCAACAGCACGGCCGCCGCCGTCCAGGCCCTGCACGCGACCGGCGGTCACGACGCCGCCGTCACCAAGGCCGTGGACTGGCTGAAGTCCGTGCAGAACAAGGACGGCGGCTGGGGCTACAACCCCGGCGGTCCCAGCGACGCCAACTCCACCTCCGTCGTCGTCGGCGCGCTGGCCGCGACCGGCGCCGACCCGGCGAGCGTCCGCACCTCCGGCAAGTCCCCGTACGACGCGCTGGCCTCCTGGTCCATCCCGTGCGACCAGGACGGTGGCGGCGCGCTCGCCTACCAGCCGGACAAGAAGGGCAAGCTGGCCGCCAACGCCGACGCCACCGCGGCCGGTGTGCTCGCCGCGCTCGGCAAGGGCTTCGTGGCCGAGGCCGGCAAGGCCCCCGCCGCGCATGCCTGCGCCGAGGGCGACGGCCCCGCCCGGATCGCCGACAACGGCGGCGCGTATCTCGCGGCCGCGGTCGCCAGGACCGGCCACCTCCTGTCCGTGATGCCCGGCGCCGAGAACCAGCCCGACTACGGCAACACCGCCGACACCGTCGTGGCCCTCGCCGCGGACGGCCGCACGGCGCCCGCGAAGAAGGCGTACGCCTTCCTGGAGAAGCACGCCGGCCCCTGGGCGGCCCAGACCGGGCCGGCCGCGTACGCCCAGCTGATCCTCGCCGCGCACTCCGTCGGCGCCCAGCCCGGCGACTTCGGCGGCACCAGCCTCGTGACGTCCCTCAACGCCCTCGGCCCGGCCCCGAAGACGCACAGCGCGGCCGCGAAGCCGGCCAAGGCGTCCGACGGCGGCTCGCACGCGGGGGTCTGGTGGAGCGTCGGCATCTGCCTCGTCGCGGGCATCGGCATCGGCTTCCTGCTCAGCACCCGGAAGAAGCGGCAGTCGTGACCGCGGTCCGCCGTACGGCGCCGGTCCTGGCGGCCGTCCTCGCCCTGCTGCTCGGTGCCGGTGCCGGGCAGGCACACGCCACCGGGTACCGCTACTGGTCGTTCTGGGAACGCTCCGGTGGCCACTGGACGTACGCCACCCAGGGCCCCTCGCTCGCCCGCCCCGACGACGGTGCCATGGAGGGCTTCCGCTTCTCCGTGAGCGCGGACTCCGGCGACGCGAGCAAGCCGCGCGGTACGGCGGACTTCGCCGCGATCTGCTCGGGTACGCCCGCCGAGTCCGGCACGAAGCGGGTGGCCCTGGTCATCGACTTCGGCGTCCCGGCCGACGCGCCCCCGGGCGAGACCCCTCCGGCCCGCCGCACCGCGTGCGCCCGGGTCGCGCCCTCGGCGTCCGCCGCGGAGGCGCTGGCCGCCGTGGCCAAGCCGCTGCGGTACGACGCGAACGCCCTGCTGTGCGCGATCTCCGGGTATCCGCGCAAGGGGTGCGGCGAGCAGGTGTCGGGGAGCGGCGCGTCGACGACCCCGGGCCGCACGGAGAAACGGACCGCTTCCTCCGACGGCCCGTCCCTGGGACTGCCGATCGGTGCGGGTGTCGTCGTTCTCCTCGCGGGCGCGGCGGTGTGGCAGTCCCGACGGCGACGCGTATGACCTCGTCGGACGGCCCGTCCGTGGCTGCTCGGGCGGTTCCCCGCGCCCCCGGGGAGCCGCGGTCGACCGCGCCCGCGGGGGAAGGCGTCCCCACCCGGCGCCGGGCCACCGTGCACCCCGGTGCCTGGTGGCTGTGGGCGATATCGCTCGGCACGGCCGCCACCCGCACCACCAACCCCCTCCTGCTCGCCCTCCTCGTCGCCGCCTCGGCGTACGTCGTGGCGACGCACCGCTCCGCCGCCCCCTGGGCCCGCTCCTACACCGCCTTCGCCAGACTCGCCCTCGCGGTCCTCCTCGTCCGCCTGGTCTTCGCGACGGTCCTCGGCTCCCCGATCCCCGGCACCCACACCCTCCTCACCCTCCCCGAGATCCCCCTCCCGCACTGGGCCCAGGGCATCCGCCTCGGCGGCGAGGTCACCGCGGAGGCGCTCGTCTTCGCCGCCTACGACGGTCTGAAGCTGGCCACCCTGCTGATCTGCGTCGGCGCCGCGAACGCGCTGGCCAGCCCCTCCCGCCTGCTGAAGTCCCTCCCCGGCGCCCTGTACGAGACCGGCGTCGCCGTCGTCGTCGCCCTCACCTTCGCCCCGCACCTCATCGCCGACGTCCAGCGCCTGCGCGCCGCCCGCCGGTTGCGCGGCCGCCCGGACCGCGGCATCAGGGGCCTGCTCCAGGTCGGACTCCCGGTCCTGGAGGGCGCGTTGGAACGCTCCGTCGCCCTCGCCGCCGCCATGGAGTCCCGCGGCTACGGGCGCACCGCCGAAGTCCCCGCACGAGTGCGCCGTACGACCGCCGCCCTCACCCTCGGCGGCCTGCTCGGCATCTGCGCGGGCACGTACGGGCTGCTCACCGCCGAGGGCGGGGGCTACGGCGCCCCGCTGCTCCTCGCCGGGACCGCCGCCGCCCTCGCCGGGCTGCGCCTCGGCGGCCGCCGTTCGCTGCGCACCCGGTACCGTCCCGACCCCTGGGACACGCGCGCCTGGCTGGTCACCGGCTCCGGCGTCGCCGTGGCCGCGCTGCTGACGCTCGCCTCGGCCCGCGCGCCCGAGGCGCTGCACCCCGGCGTGGTCCCGCTGACCGCCCCCACCCTCCCCCTGTGGCCCGCCGCGTCGGTCCTCCTCGCCCTGCTGCCCGCCCTCGTCGTCCCCAGGGAGCGCTCGTGATCCGCTTCGAGAAGGTCAGCGTCACGTACGACGGCGCCGCCCGACCCAGCGTCCGCGACGTCGACTTCGAGGTGCCGGAGGGCGAACTGGCGCTGCTCGTCGGCCCGTCCGGGGTCGGCAAGTCCACCGTGCTCGGCGCGGTCAGCGGACTCGTCCCGCACTTCACCGGCGGCACCCTCGGCGGCCGGGTGACCGTGGCCGGGCGCGACACCCGCACCCACAAGCCGCGCGAACTCGCCGACGTCGTCGGCACGGTGGGCCAGGACCCGCTCGCCCACTTCGTCACCGACACCGTGGAGGACGAACTCGCCTACGGCATGGAGTCGCTGGGCCTCGCCCCCGATGTGATGCGCCGCCGCGTGGAGGAGACCCTCGACCTGCTGGGCCTCGCCGGCCTGCGCGACCGCCCCATCGCCACCCTCTCCGGCGGCCAGCGCCAGCGCGTCGCCATCGGCTCCGTCCTCACCCCCCACCCCCGGGTCCTCGTCCTCGACGAACCGACCTCCGCCCTGGACCCCGCCGCCGCGGAGGAGGTCCTCGCCGTCCTCCAACGCCTCGTCCACGACCTCGGCACCACGGTCCTCATGGCCGAACACCGCCTCGAACGCGTCATCCAGTACGCCGACCGCGTGGTCCTCCTCCCCGCCCCCGGCGCACCCCCCGTCATGGGCACCCCCACCGAGGTCATGGCCGTCTCCCCGGTCTACCCCCCGGTCGTCGCCCTGGGCCGCCTGGCCGAGTGGTCCCCGCTGCCCCTGACCGTCCGGGACGCCCGCCGCAAGGCGGCACCGCTGCGCGACCGCCTCGCGGACGCCCCCGCGCGCCCGGAGCCCGGCGCGGGGGTGCCCGGCGAGGACCGGCGAGCGACCCCGCCCGCGGCCGGCCGCGGCAGCGGGCGCCTGTTCCGGCGCCGCCCCGCCCCCGGGCCCCGGCAGCCGCACCCGGCCGACGCCCACGCCCTCACCGTCCGCCGCGACCGCGTCACCGCCCTGCACCGCGTGAACCTGACCGTCGCCCCCGGCGAGACCATCGCCCTCATGGGCCGCAACGGCGCCGGCAAGTCCACCCTCCTCAGCACCCTCGTCGGCCTCCTCGAACCCACCACCGGCACGGTGACCGTCGGCGGCGCCACCCCCCACCGCACCCCGCCCCGCGAGCTGATCCGCCACGTCGGCCTGGTCCCCCAGGAACCGGGGGACCTGCTCTACGCCGACACCGTGGCGACCGAGTGCGCCGCCGCCGACCAGGACGCCGACGCGCCCCCCGGCACCTGCCGCGCCCTCCTCTCCCGGCTCCTGCCGGGCATCGCCGACGACACCCACCCCCGCGACCTCTCCGAGGGCCAGTGCCTCGCGCTCGCGCTGGCCGTCGTCCTGACCGCCCGCCCGCCCCTGCTCCTCCTGGACGAGCCGACCCGCGGCCTGGACTACGCCGCGAAGGCCCGCCTGGTGACCGCGCTGCGCGGACTCGCGGCGGAGGGGCACGCGATCGTGCTGGCCACGCACGACGTGGAGCTGGCCGCGGAGATCGCCCACCGGGTGGTGCTGCTGGCCGAGGGCGAGGTGATCGCGGACGGCCCGACGGCGGAGATCGTGGTCTCCTCCCCCTCCTTCGCCCCGCAGGTGACCAAGATCCTGGCCCCGCAGCGGTGGCTGACCGTGGCCGAGGTCCAGGAGGCCCTGGGATGACCCCGCCCCCGCCCGCCGCGTCCCGCCGCGTCCGCGCCGTCCGCCTCGGCCCGCGCTCCGTCGCCGCGCTCGCCCTCGTCACCGCGGTCGGCGTGACCGCGTTCGGCTGGCCCTTCCTCGCCCCGCCCACCTCCCGGCTCAGCGCGCACGCCCAGGACGCGCCCTGGCTGTTCGCGGGTCTGCTGATCCTGCTCGTGGCGGTGGTCGCGGCGACGATCTCGGAGTCGGACCTCGGCCCGAAGGCGGTGGCGATGCTGGGCGTGCTCGCCGCCGCCGGTGCCGCGCTGCGACCGATCGGCGCGGGCACCGCCGGGATCGAGCCGATGTTCTTCCTGCTGGTGCTCAGCGGCCGCGTCCTCGGTCCCGGCTTCGGCTTCGCGCTGGGCTCGGTGACGATGTTCGCCTCCGCGCTGCTGACCGGCGGCGTCGGTCCCTGGCTGCCGTTCCAGATGCTGTCGATGGGCTGGTTCGCGATGGGCGCGGGCCTGCTGCCGGGCCCGGTGCGCCTGCGCGGCCGGGCCGAGCTGCTGCTCCTGGCCGGGTACGGCTTCCTCGCCGCACTCGCCTACGGCACGGTCATGAACCTGGCCGGCTGGCCCTTCATGAGCGCCGCCGCCTCCGGCATCTCCTTCCATCCGCACGCCTCGGTCGCCGCCAACCTGGCCCGCTTCGTCGCCTACTGCCTCGCCACCTCCCTCGGCTGGGACCTGGGCCGGGCCCTGTGCACGGTGGTGCTGACCTGCGCGCTCGGCCCCGCGGTGCTGCGCGCGCTGCGCCGGGCCACCCGGCGGGCCGCCTTCGAGACGCCGGTCACCTTCGACGGCCCCGTGGCGTGAGGGGTCGTACCCAGGCGGTGAGGGGGCCGGTGAAGCGCCCCACATGACGCAGCTCACCTACGAACCGGGACCGTAGTGCCTTTTGTCCGATACGCACCGCCGGACCCCCCCTCCGACCTGGGCTTTGAGACCCACGTCACAAAGGGCGCATTCCCGGACCGTCCGGCCACAACTAGTAAAAGGGGTGATTGCGGGCGGATCTCCGGGCTGCTTGTCTGGACGCCGTCGCCGGGCGCGACGAGCCCTCAGGGGTCCGCGCCGGCGGTCCCCCGTCCCCGACGCAAGAGGTGCTCCGTGTCCGTCTCCTTCATCCGTCGCATCGCGTCCCCGAAGAAGGCCCTCACCGTGGCCGCCGTGGCCGCCGCCACCGCCGGCATGGCGCTGTCCGCGGCGCCCGCCCAGGCCGCCCCGGCCTCGGCCTCCTCGGCCCAGGCGATCGCGCACCAGATGATCCCGGACGCCGCGCAGTTCAACGCGTTCAGCAAGATCGTCCAGCACGAGAGCGGCTGGAACCCGACCGCCACCAACAGCTCCTCCGGCGCCTACGGCCTGGTCCAGGCGCTGCCGGGCTCCAAGATGGCGTCGGCCGGCTCGGACTGGAAGACCAATCCGGCCACCCAGATCAAGTGGGGCCTGGACTACATGAACTCCCGCTACGGAAGCCCGGCCAAGGCCTGGTCCTTCTGGCAGGCCAACGGCTGGTACTGAGCCGGCCGACTCCCGGGGGCGGCGGCCCCCAAACCGAGCGGACGCGCCCTCGCCCCACACGGCGGGGGCGCGTCCGCGTTCCCGTGTCCGTGCCGCCGGAATCGTGGTGGAGTTGTCGTCCCCACCCCGCCCGCCCGGCGAACCGGAGGAACCGTGACGACGCCGCCGACCCCGCCGACCCCGCCGACCCCGCCGACGACGCCCGGAGCAGCGGCGACCATGCCGGACCCGGAGGCGCGCGGGCTGCGCCTGGTGCTCGTCCTGCTCGCGCTGACCGTGGTGAGCGGTCTGATCGACGCCGTCAGCTATCTGGGCCTGGGCAGGGTCTTCACGGCGAACATGACCGGCAACGTGGTGGTGCTGGGCTTCGCGGCGGCCGGGGCGCCCGGGTTCTCCGTGCCGCACACCGCCACCTCGCTGGCCTCCTTCCTCGCCGGCGCGGTGGTGGGCGGCCGGGCGGCGGCACGGTTCGGGGGCGGGTCCCGGCGCCGGTGGGCGCGGCTGACACTGGCGGCCGAGGCGGCCCTGGTGGGGCTGTCGGCGGCGGCCGCCTTCGCCTGGCCGGGCCGCGCCGGCACGGTCTACGCCCTCATCGCCCTCACGGCCTTCGCGATGGGCGTGCGCAACGCGACGGTCCGCAGGCTCGGGGTCCCCGATCTGACGACCACGGTGCTGACGATGACCCTGACGGGCCTGGCCGCCGACTCCCGGCTCGGCAACGGCACCGGGCACCGCTCCCCGCGCCGTACGGCCTCGGTGGTCGCCATGCTCGGCGGCGCGTTCCTCGGCGCCTGGCTGGTGCTGCACCACGGCCTGGGCATCCCGCTGCTGATGGCGGCCGTCGCCTCGGCGGTGCTGGCGGTCGCCGCCTCCGGCACGGAGTAGCCCCCGACCGGCGGCCGGCCGAAGCCGTGCGACGCCGTCGATCCGGCCCGAGCGCGGCCGGCGCGGGGCGTCGACGCCCCTCGGACCGGGCAGGGCGTCGGCCACGGCGTCGAGGACGAGGCCGGTCTCCAGGACCGCGGGCGACCCGCCCGGTCCCAGGGCCGGCAGGGGCGAGGTCCGGCCAATCCGTGCGGAATTCGCGCGGATCACGACTTCGGCGACCGCAGGACCCTTGCGGTGACGGACGTCACGTCCGCAGACTGCACCCCAGAACTAGTACGCGTTCTAGTTCTGGAGGAGAGCCCTCTCGGAGAGGACCCGCACGCATGGCCGCGGAACCCGTGATCGTCGAAGCCGTCCGCACCCCGATCGGCAGGCGCGGCGGCGCGCTCGCCGACCTGCACCCCGCCTGTCTGCTGGGCGAGACCTACCGTGAACTCCTCGGCCGTACCGGCATTCCCGCCGACGCGGTCGAGCAGATCGTCGGCGGCACGGTGACCCACGTCGGCGAGCAGTCCATGAACCCCGCGCGCACCGCGTGGCTGGCCGCGGGGCTGCCGTACGAGACCGCCGCGACGACCGTGGACTGCCAGTGCGGGTCCTCGCAGCAGGCGTCGCACATGGTGGCCAACATGGTCGCGGCGGGCGTCATCGACGTCGGGATCAGCTGCGGCGTCGAGGCGATGTCCCGGGTGCCGCTCGGGTCCGGGTCCCGGCACGGTCCCGGGAAGCCCTTCCCCGACGAGTGGAACGTCGACCTGCCCGACCAGTTCGAGGCGGCGGAGCGGATCGCGCGCCGTCGGGGGCTGACACGCGAGGACGTCGACGCGTTCGGGCTGCTGTCCCAGGAGCGGGCCGCGCTCGCGTGGGCGGAGGAGCGGTTCGAGCGGGAGACGTTCGCGGTGCGGGTGCCCACGACGGAGGAGGAGCAGTACGCCGGTCAGGGCATGTGGCGCCTGGTCGACCGGGACGAGGGGCCCCGGGGCACGTCCCTGGAGGCGCTGGCCCGGCTGAGGCCGGTGATGCCGACGGCGGTGCACACGGCGGGCAACTCGTCGCAGGTCTCCGACGGTTCCTCGGCGATCATGTGGGCCTCCAAGCGGATGGCCCGCGCGCTCAGGCTCAGGCCCCGGGCCCGCATCGTCGCCCAGGCGCTGGTCGGCGCCGACCCGCACTTCCACCTCGACGGCCCGATCGACGCGACACGGGCGGTGCTGGGCAAGGCGGGGATGTCCCTCGGGGACATCGACCTCGTGGAGGTCAACGAGGCGTTCGCGTCCGTGGTCCTGAGCTGGGCCCGGGTCTTCGAGCAGGACCTCTCGAAGGTCAACGTCAACGGCGGGGCGATCGCCCTCGGTCACCCGGTCGGCTCGACGGGCGCCCGCCTGATCACCACGGCCCTGCACGAACTGGAGCGCACGGACAAGGAGTTCGCCCTGATCACGATGTGCGCGGGGGGCGGTCTGGCCACGGGCACGATCATCCAGCGCCTGTAGCGGACCGGCGGGCACCGCCGGCCGGCCGCCCCCGCTCCGCTACTTCACCGGCACCGGTTCCATCAGTCCCGTCGGCGTCAGCCTCGTCGCCCTCGCCGCCCTCGGGCCCTGGACCACGTAGGACAGGGCGAAGCCGGCGGAGACGACCAGCGCGCCGCCGGCCGCGTCGAGGACCCAGTGGTTGGCGGTGGCGAGGATGGCGCTGACGGTGAAGAAGGGGTGGAGGAGGCCGAGGGCCTTCATCCACCACCTGGGGGCGAGGACGGCGATGACCACGCCGCACCACAGGGACCAGCCGAAGTGCAGGGACGGCATCGCCGCGTACTGGTTGGTGAGGGCCGTCATCGCGCCGTAGTCCGGGTGCGCGAGGTCCTGCGCGCCGTGCACCGTGTCGATGAAGCCGAGGCCCGGCATCAGGCGCGGCGGGGCCAGCGGGAAGAGCCAGAAGCCGATCAGGGCGAGGAAGGTGGCGAAGCCGAGGGAGGTGCGGGCCCAGCGGTAGTCGACGGGTCGGCGCCAGTAGAGGACCGCGAGGACCGCGAGCGGGAGCACGAAGTGGAAGGACTCGTAGTAGAAGTCGAGGAAGCCCCGCAGCCAGCCGATCCCCGCGACCGTGTGGTTGAGCCAGTGCTCGATGTCTATGTGCAGGAACCGCTCGACGCGGACCACGATCCGCCCGTGCTGCTCCGCGGCCACCCGCCCCCGGTCGTCCCCGCTCGCGCCCGCGGCCAGCCGGACCTGCGCGTACGCGGCGTACACGACGCGGATCAGCAGCAGCTCCAGGAGGAGGTTGGGGCGGGTGAGGACCCGGCGGAGGAAGGGGAGCAGGGGGATGTTGCGGAAGCGGGCGGCAACCGGGGGCGCGTACTCGGTGGGGACGGGTTCCCCGTAGTACGGCGAGGTGCGCGACAGGAACGGTACGGCGGTGGCGGCGGCCAGCGCCGCGACCAGGACCAGGTCGTCGCGCAGCGCGTACAGCGCCGGGGTGTTCGGCAGCATCATCTTCGCCGGCAGGGTCATCACCAGCACCACCGCCACCGGCCACACGGTGCGGTCCGAGGCCCGGCGCCCGACCCGGCCGACGACCGCGAGCAGCAGCCACAGCAGCTGGTGCTGCCAGGTGGTGGGCGATACGGCGACCGCGGCGCACCCGGTGATCGCCACGGCGAGCAGCAGCTGGCCGTCGTGTGCGTAGTGGACCGCGCGGCGCAGGGCGAGGACGGAGACGGCCGCGCCGAACAGCAGGAAGAGCGCGATCTCCAGCGGCCCGGTGAGGCCGAGGCGCAGCAGGGCGCCGTGCAGGGACTGGTTGCCGAGGGCGTCGGCCTCGCCGCCGAGGCCCACGCCGGCCGTGTGCTGGAGCCAGTAGGTGACCGAGTCGTGCGGCAGCGCGGCCCAGGCGAGCGCGGTCAGCGCGGCGAAGCCGCCGGCCCCGGTGAGGGCGGCCCGGCGGCGGCCGGTGAACCACAGCAGGGGCGCGAAGAGCAGCATCGTGGGCTGGAGCGCCGCGGCGAGGCCCAGGCACAGCCCGCTCGCCCGCTCCCCCCGCACGGTGAAGCAGCCGAGCAGCACCAGCAGCACCGGGATGATGCTGGTCTGGCCGAGCCAGAGCGCGTTGCGCACCGGCAGCGACACCATGAGCAGGCTGATCGCGACCGGTGCGGCCAGCAGCGCGGTGCGGCGGCTCACCGGCTGCGGCAGCGCCCGCGCGGCGATCATGCCGAGCGCGACCACCAGCAGCAGGCTGCCGAAGGTCCAGCTCCAGCCGAGGGCGGCCTCCGCGGCGCGGGTGAGCGGCTTGAGCACCAGCCCGGCGAAGGGGGTGCCGGTGAACTGCGTGGAGTCGTAGAGGGAGCCCTTGACGTGCAGGACGCCGTTCGGGCCGACCCAGGTCTCCAGATCGACGAGGCGTTTGCCGCTCGGGCTGGTGAGGACGGCGGTCATCTGCCGGACCGCGAGGGTCGCGGCCACCGCCCACAGCGCGAGTCGCGCCGCGCGCAGCCGTCCCTCCGCGTCCGCCGTTCCGAGACCGTCCCTCGGTCCCCCGCCGTGTTCCACGTTCGCCACGCCCCGTCGGCCTCCCGCCCCGTCTTCGTCCCGGCCGTGCGTCGTTCACGCCGGGTCACCTCTGCGCAACCCTACGAGGCTCGCAGACCCCTCGGAAGGGGACGCAGGCAACCCCCGGTTCGCCTGGCGTCCGCTGCCGTTTTGTCCGGATGACAAGGGTGTGCGGGGGTTGCGGCCGCCCCGCACGGGCGCGAGAAGGGTCACAGCGGGGGCGCGGAGCGGTCGGGCCGGAGCGGGCGGAGATGCCTGCTGGCACCCCCTTTGGCTGCACTGTGCACGCGTTTCCGTACGTCATGTAACGGTCGAATCCGTGCCTATGGTCGATTTTCGGCCCATCGGACGTCAGGCGTTCTCCCCGCCGTCGTACGGGGCCGCGTCTCTGTCCCCGTCGAAAGGCAGGCGAGCCCCGTTTTGGCGACCGTCACAGCCGTCACCCCCCACACGAAGGCCCGCGGGGCCGCCACGCCGGCAGTCCGCGACGTCACCGTCACCGATCCCGCGCTCGTCAGGCGCGCCGTGCAGGCCGCCGCGCTCGGCAACGCGATGGAGTGGTTCGACTTCGGTGTCTACAGCTACATCGCGGTCACCCTCGGCAAGGTCTTCTTCCCGTCCGGCAGTCCGACGGCACAGCTGCTGTCGACGTTCGGCGCCTTCGCGGCGGCGTTCCTGGTCCGGCCGCTCGGCGGCATGGTCTTCGGCCCGCTCGGCGACCGGGTGGGCCGGCAGAAGGTCCTCGCGGTCACCATGATCATGATGGCGGCGGGCACGTTCGCGATCGGCCTGATCCCGTCGTACGCCTCGATCGGCGTGGGCGCGCCGCTGCTGCTGCTGGCGGCACGTCTGGTGCAGGGCTTCTCCACCGGCGGCGAGTACGCCGGCGCGTCCACCTTCATCGCCGAGTACGCCCCCGACAAGAAGCGCGGCTTCCTCGGCAGCTGGCTGGAGTTCGGCACGCTGGCGGGGTACATCGGCGGCGCCGGTCTGGTGACGCTGATGACGGCGCTGCTGTCCTCCGCCGACCTGCTGTCCTGGGGCTGGCGCGTCCCGTTCCTGATCGCCGGTCCGATGGGCGTCGTCGGCCTGTACCTGCGGATGCGCCTGGAGGAGACCCCGGCGTTCGCGGCGGAGGCCGAGAAGGCGGAGGCGGCGCGGCGGAAGGTGCCGCTGCGGGAGATGGTGGCGGGCCAGTGGCGGGCGCTGCTGCTGTGCATGGGCCTGGTGCTGGTCTTCAACGTCACCGACTACATGCTGCTGTCGTACATGCCGAGCTACCTCACGAGCGAGCTGGCGTACGACGAGACCCACGGCCTGCTCGTCGTGCTCGGCGTGATGGCGCTCATGATGATCGTCCAGCCCTTCGCCGGGGCGCTGACCGACCGCGTCGGGCGCCGGCCGGTGATCGCGGCGGGGTGCGCGGGGTTCCTGTTCCTGTCGGTCCCGGCGCTGCTGCTGATCCGGCAGGGCAGCCTGCTCGCGGTGGCCCTCGGGATGGGCGCGCTGGGTCTGCTGCTCGTCTGCTTCACCGCGGCCATGCCGGCCGCGCTGCCCGCGCTGTTCCCGACGCGGGTGCGGTACGGGTCGCTGTCCATCGGGTTCAACGTGTCCGTCTCGCTGTTCGGCGGGACGACGCCGCTGGTGGTGACGGCGCTGATCGGTGCGACCGGGAACATGATGATGCCCGCGTACTACATGATGGCCGCGGCGGTCGTCGGCGGGTTCGCGGTGTGGCGGATGTCGGAGTCGGCGGGGCGCCCGCTGCCGGGTTCCGCCCCGGCGGTGGAGGGCCGGTAGGCACCACAGGGGTGCGGGTCGCGACGCCGGGCGCGGCCCTCGCGCCGTTCCCGCATCCCTCGCGCCGTTCCCCGCGTCGCTTCAGGGAGCCCCGTCGCGGAACCGGAGCCCCACCGCCCTCGTCCCTCCCCTGCGTAACCGCAACACGGGGGACGGGACATGCGCAGAATCCGAGCCGCACGCGTACTCGCGGTCGTACTCACACTCCTCGGCATCCAGCTCGCGTGGTTCCTCTCGCCCGCGTGGGCGTGCGGCTGCGGCGCCATGGTCGTGGACCCCGCCCGGCGGATCGCGGTGTCCGACGAGCAGTCCGTCCTCCGCTGGGACGGCCGCCAGGAGCAGATCGTCATGCGGCTGACCGTCACCGGCGACGCCCACCGCGCCGCCTGGATCATGCCCGTACCGCACCGCGCCACCGTCCGCCTCGCCGACCCGGCCGTCTTCGACCAGCTGGCCCAGGCCGTCGCGCCGGTGCACCGCACCCGGCACCACTTCTGGCCGCGCGACGGCGACTGGCCCTTCGACGACCACGCGGACGGCGCCGCGGCCGCACCGGCGCCCGGTGCCGGTGCCGTGGGCGTCGTCGGACGGCAGCGGCTCGGTCCGTTCGACGTGGCCCGGCTGACCGCGACCGATCCGGCGGCCCTCGACCACTGGCTGCGCGCGAACGGCTTCACGCTCCCCGCCCGCCTGAGGAAGGCCCTTGAGCCGTACGTGGCCGAACACTGGGAGTACGTGGCCGTCCGCCTCGCCCCGGACGCCGAGGGCACGGCCCTCGGCGGCGCCCTCGACCCGCTCCGCCTCACCTTCGCCGCCGACCGCCCCGTCTACCCGATGCGCCTGTCCCGCCTGGCGGGCACCCCGCAGTCGCTCGGCCTGTACGTCCTCGCCGCCCACCGCATGGAGCCGAGCACGTCGATCGGCGGTCTCCCGCCCCGCACGGTCTTCGCCGGCCGTCTCACCGCCCCGCACGGAGCCCTCGGCGCCCTCGCCCACGGGGCGCCGTACCTGACCGCGCTCACCCAGCGGTTCCCGCGGCCCGCCCGCATCTCGGGCGACCACGAGCTGCGCCGGTCCGGCACGGACACCCCGGTGCGCCAGGTGGTCCAGGACGACGAGCTGGACCGGATCGCGGGCATCCCCGCCTGGCTGCTCACGGTCGCCGGCCTCGCCGTCCTCCTCGCGGCCGCGATCGCCCTCGCGGCCGTACGACGCTCACGGCGCCCGGTGCTCCCGCCGCCGCCCGTCTCCCCTCCCCCGCCCCTCGCCTGATCCCCCGGTCCCCGGCCGATTCCTTTCCCTTCCCGGCGCCCCAACTGAGATGATCGGAGGCGGCAGCGGGCCGGCGGCCTCGCGGCAGGCACTCGGGAAAGGCGGCAGGCGCATGAGCGGGCAGCAGCTCTGGGACGACGTCGACGACTACTTCATCAGCAACCTCTCGCCCGACGACGAGGCGCTGCGGGCGGCCCTGCGGGAGAACGACGCCGCGGGGCTGCCGCCCATCGGGGTCACCGCGGCCCAGGGCAAGCTGCTCCAGCTGCTCGCCCAGGTCCAGGGCGCGCGCACCATCCTGGAGATCGGCACGCTCGGCGGTTACAGCACGATCTGGCTGGCCCGCGCGCTGCCCGAGGACGGCAGGCTGGTCACGCTGGAGTACAGCGCCCGGCACGCCGAGGTGGCCACCCGCAACATCGCCCGCGCGGGTCTGGACCGGATCGCGGAGGTGCGGGTGGGCCCGGCACTGGAGTCGCTGCCCAAGCTCGCCGACGAGAACCCGGCCCCCTTCGACCTGGTCTTCATCGACGCGGACAAGGCCAACAACGCCCACTACGTGGAGTGGGCGCTGCGCCTCACCCGCGCGGGCAGTCTGATCGTCCTGGACAACGTGGTGCGCGGCGGCCGTGTCGCCGACCCGGGCAGCACCGAGCCGGACGTGGTCGGCACCCGTAACGCGATCGAGCTGATCTCCTCCCACCCGAGGCTCAGCGGCACGGCCATCCAGACGGTCGGCACCAAGGGCTACGACGGCTTCGCGCTCGCCCGCGTGCTGGCCTGACCTCCCTACCCGGCCGGCTTCTCAGACCTCGTGGTAGAAGCCGACGTTGACGCTGCGCGGGGCCGTGCGGTCCTGGACGACTATCTCGCCCGAGCCCCCGCGCGAAAGCGGCACCGTCGCGCCGTAGACCAGCAGCTGTACGGACTCCCCGGCCGTCAGCCGCACCTCGGAGGCCGGGTCGGGCTGGGAGCCGCGCAGCCAGGTCAGCCGCCAGGCACCGTCGGCCCCGCAGGAGAACTCCAGGTGGACGCGGGAGACGAACAGCCAGTCCTCGGGGGTGACCAGCCGGCACGCGGCGGCGTCCCGGCCGACCCGCAGCACGGCGCCCGGCTCGCTCGGCGCCTCCGCCATCGTCATGCCGGCGGTGGCCCCCGCGTCGGCCGCGGAGACGGTGGCCATGGTGAGTTCGAGCACCTGCGTTCCCCCTGAAACGTCGTTGCGCGACGGGCGGTTGCCCTGCGCGCCGCCGCCGCATGATAGAACGCCCCGCCGGACCGTGTCCGGCACAATGGGGGCATGACCGAGCGAAAGCCACCTGGCGTGCCGTTCGAGAGCTGGGTCGACAAACAGATCCGGGACGCACAGGCGCGCGGTGAGTTCGAACGGCTGCCGGGAGCGGGCGAGCCGTTGCCCGCCGAGATCGACTCCACGTACGACGAACTGTGGTGGGTCAAGCGGAAGATGGCGCGCGAGGGCCTCGCGGTGCTGCCGCCCGCCCTGGCCCTGCGCAAGGAGGCCGAGGACGCGCTGGCGGCGGCGTACGCGGCCCCCTCGGAGCGGATCGCCCGGAAGATCATCGAGGATGTCAACGTCAGGATCCGCGACATGATGTTCAAGCCGCCGCCGGGTCCCCCGCTGGGGAAGAAGCCGTACGACGTGGAGGAGGTCGTACGGGAGCGGCGGCGGCTCAGGGGACCGGACGGCGCCTGACGCGCTAGAGGTGCAGCAGCCGTCCCGCCAGGTCCCGGTAGTCCCGCAGCGCCAGCCGCAGCTGCTCGGTGTCGGCCTCGTTCGCCGGCCCCTGCTCCCCGGTGTCCTCCCAGGACATCCGCAGGGAGCGGCGGCGCCGGTTGACGGCCTCGCCGAACCGCGTGGCGATCTCGTCCAGCGCCCGGTCGGCCTCCTCCACGGCCGCCCGGGGCCGGTCCACGAACCCGGCCGCCACCTGCCGCATCCGCTGCTCCCACCGCTCGGTCTCCTCGTGCGGCAGCAGCGGGGCTCCGGCGCCCGAGGGAGCCCGGGTGGCCCCCGGTGCCGTCGGCCAGGCGTCCGGCGCGGTGCCCTCGGTGGTGCCCGCCTCCCGTGCGGTGACGTCACCGGGTGAGGGCGCGCCGAGGCCGTCGTCCGGCATCCGCGCCGTGTTCGGGGCGGGCGCGGACGTACCGAGGTCGGGCTCGCCGCCCGCGGTCGTCGAGCGGTCCCGGCCGGCCGCCGCGCCCGAGGGGCCGGCGGTGCCGCGGTCGTCGATCCCCGCGGGGCCCGGCGGCGGGGGCGGCTGGGCCCCGCGCGGCTCCCCCGGCATCCGCTCCCCGGGTGCCCGATCCCCTTGTTGCAGCCGCTCCCCGTGCGCCGGTCGTCTCGTCGGCCGCTCGCCCGTCTCCGGGCGCTCGGTCTGCTCGGCCTCCGGCACCCACTCGTCGTCCGGCGGGCGGGCGTAGCGGCCCGTGGGGAACCGCTCGTCGCCGGGTCCGTTCCTCCTGTCCGGCATGGCTCTCGTCCTTCCTCGGTAGTCGGGCCCTTCGTCCGTAGTCGGCAGTCGGCCCTTCGTCCGCGGGCGGGCCTGCGCCCGTCCGGCGGGCTCAGGCCGCCCGGTGCCGGCCGGACGTCGAGGCGCCGCCCACGCCGGTCAACTCGTCGAAGAGTTCGTGCGCGCCGACCAGGGCCGAGCGCATCTCCTCGGTCCCGGCGCCCGTGCCGCCCGCCCCGGCGGCCCGTGCCATCCGGTGCACCCGGCGGTAGCCGTCGACGTGGTCGGCGTGGTGCACGGACAGCGCGGCGAGCTGCTCCTCGTAGCGGCCTCCGTCCGGGTAACCGCGCACCTGGGCGACCTCCCCGAGCAGCCGGTCGGCCTCGGCCACGGCCTGCCGCGGGGACTCCACGAAGTGTTCCTGGACGCTCGCCCAGCGGGCGGCGTAACGGTCCCGCTCCTCGCGGGCGAGGGGCCGCTCGCGCAGGTCGCCGTGGCGTTCGACGCGTTCGTTCAGCTCGCGTTCGGCGGCCCGTGTGTCACCGTCGTGGGCGGCCACGGTCCGCTCGTACTCGGGACCGAACCGCCGCTTGAGCCCGGGACCGCCGCCGCTGCGGTGGCCGATCAGCATGGTGACCAGCGCGGCGACGACCACGAGCGCCGCGATCACGACCAGCAAGATGATCAAGCCTGTGGACATGGTTGCCTTCCACTCGGATCGCGGACCGGCCCGGCGGGCCGGTCTCCTCCCGGGTCACCCGGAACCCCTTCCACAAACGGCACCGGTACGCCCGGCGCGGAAAACCGTTCGGACCGCTCCGGGTCACCGCCCCACAATGACCCGCATGACGAAGTGGACGATCAGTCCGGAGGCCCCCGACTCGCCGGTCGCCGCCGCGCTCTGGCGGGCGTACTACACCGAGGTCAGCGACCGCTGGTACCTGCTGCACGAGGGCCACCGCACCGAACCGGCGGAGCTGGAGCGGGAGATCGCCGCGACCACGGGCGCCGAACTCACCCCGCCGACCGGCCGGTTGCTGGTGGGGCGGTACGGCGGTGAGGCGGCGGGCAGCGCGGGCGTACGGCTCCTGGACCGCGGGACCGCCGAGCTGACCCGGGTGTACGTGGCCGAGGGCATGCGCGGCACGGGCGGCGCCGCGCTGCTGGTGGCCGCCGCCGAGGAGGCCGCCCGCGCGCTCGGCGCCCGGCGGCTGGTCCTCGACACCCGCGGCGACCTGGTCGAGGCGCGCGCCCTGTACGCCCGCCTCGGCTACACCGAGACCGGCCCGCACAACTCCGCCGAGTACGCCGAGCACTGGTTCCGCAAGGAGCTGGTCAACTGAGCCCGTCCTCGGAGGCGTTGTGCGGGCGCTCACGCTCGGCGCCGCACAGTTCGGCGGACAGCTCCCTGACCAGTTTCGGCAGGTCCGTGGAGCGGCCCGGTTGCCACCAGTCGCCGAGCAGCTCGGCCAGCGACTCCTCGCGGGCCGCCGCGAGCCGTTCGGCGGCCTCGCGCCCGCTCGCGGTCAGGTAGAGGTCCAGGCCCTGACGTTCGGCCAGCCGCCGCTCCTCTACCTGGCGGGCGGCGTCGAGGACGGCCTCCAGCGGGACGGGGCCGCGCTCGGCGAGCACCCCGGGTTCGACGGAGCCGTTGCGGCGGATGCGCAGCAGCAGCCAGCTGGCCGCGGGCAGGAGGTCGTACCCCGCCCGCTCCGTGATGTCCCGGTAGATCCCATGGCGCCCCTCGCGGGTGCCGAGCACGGACAGGGCGCGGCACACCTCGTCGTAGGAGGACCGCTCGACCGGGTTGGGCGCGAGGGTCTCGGAGACCTCCGGCGCGGTGACCGAGCCGCGCAGCCGGTCCTCCTTCAGCAGCCAGGCCAGCAGGAAGCCGAGGAGGGCGACGGGGGCGGCGTAGAGGAAGACGTCGGTGATCGCCGACGCGTAGGCGTGCAGCGCGGCGGGGCGCAGGGCCGGCGGCAGCCCCGCGATGCCGCGCGGGTCCGACGTGAGCGTGTTCGTGGTCACCCCGGGCGGCAGAGGGACGCCCGCGAGCGCGGCGCCGAGCTTGTCGCCGAGGCGGCTGGCGAAGACGGTGCCGAAGACGGCGACGCCGAAGGAGGCGCCGATCGAGCGGAAGAAGGTGGCCCCGGAGGTGGCCACGCCCAGGTCCTCGTACGAGACGGCGTTCTGCACGATCAGCACCAGGACCTGCATGACCAGGCCGAGGCCGAGGCCGAAGACGAAGAAGTAGGCGCTCATCTCGGCGGTGGGGCTGGTCTCGTCCAGCCGGTGCAGCAGGAGCAGCCCGATGGTGGTGACGGCGGTGCCGGTGACCGGGAAGACCTTCCAGCGGCCGGTGCGGCTGACGATCTGCCCG
Source organism: Streptomyces hygroscopicus subsp. hygroscopicus (assembly GCF_030269125.1). Lineage (GTDB taxonomy): Bacteria > Actinomycetota > Actinomycetes > Streptomycetales > Streptomycetaceae > Streptomyces > Streptomyces hygroscopicus_C. The sequence goes on from NZ_BSSM01000002.1 coordinate 582,847, forward strand.
GAGATCGTGGAGGACAGCAGCAGCCCGACGACCATCGGCAGCATGTGCACACCGGACATGGTCGGGGAGACGCCGTGCACGACCTGAAGGAAGGTCGGCAGATAGGTCATCGCGCCGAACATGGCGAAGCCGACGACGAAGCTGATGACGGCGGCGAGGGTGAAGGTACGGATGCCGAACAGCTTCAGCGGCAGCACCGGTTCGGCCGCCCGGCGCTCCACGGCCACGAACGCGGCCGCGAGCAGCACGCCGAGTACCGCGAGGGAGATGATCTGCGGCGAGGCCCAGGCCCAGGTGATGCCGCCGAGGGAGGCCACGAGGACCAGGCAGGTGGCGACGCAGGCGATCAGGAAGGTGCCGAGGTAGTCGATGACGTGGCGCTCGCTGCGCACCGGTACGCGCAGGGCGGCGGCGATCACCGCGAGGGCCACGATGCCGACGGGCAGATTGACGTAGAACACCCAGCGCCAGTTCAGATGCTCGGTGAACAGCCCGCCCAGCAGCGGTCCGAGCACGCTGGTCGCGCCGAACACGGCTCCGAACAGGCCCTGGTAGCGGCCCCGGTCGCGGGGCGGCACGATGTCGCCGACGATCGCCATCGACAGCACCATCAGCCCGCCGCCGCCCAGGCCCTGGAGGGCGCGGAAACCGATCAGCTGGGGCATGTTCTGCGCCATGCCGCACAGCGCCGAGCCGACCAGGAAGATCACGATGGCGGTCTGGAACAGCTTCTTGCGCCCGTACTGGTCGCCGAGCTTGCCCCACAGCGGGGTTGCGGCGGTCGAGGCCAGCAGGTAGGCGGTCACCACCCAGGACAGGTGCTCCAGTCCGCCGAGGTCGCTGACGATGGTGGGCAACGCGGTCGACACGATGGTCTGGTCGAGCGCGGCGAGCAGCAGCCCGAGGAGCAGCGCCCCGATCGAGACGAGCACGCCGCGCGCCACGCGTTCGTCCCCGCTCACGTCCTTCGCCGCACCGTGCGTCTCCAGGGCCATGGGGACCTCCCGGGGTGGGGCTGGGACTGGGGCTGGGGGCTGGGATGTCACCTCCCATCCTGGTCGGTGTCACCGTTCGTGGCCTGTCGAGTCCTGCGGATGTGGAGGGAACGGGCCTACCCTGTGTGGCTTCGGCGGACTTTCGCGGCCGCGAAGGCTCCGGCGGCTCGCGCGGAGGTCCCAGGGCTGCCGGGGTTTCCGGGGGCGGCCGGGGGTTTCCAGGGGAGGGGACGAACGTGACCGGGGAGAAGGGCACGACCTGCCCGGAGTGCGGCACACCGAGGGACGCGGCGGGCGCCCCGGCCTGCGACTGCGCCGCGCGCACGGCAGAGGCGCTGCACCGGACGCGCACGGCGGAGGCGGCGGCGGCGGAGGACTTCGACCCGCTGCGGATCCGGCCCTACGTGGACGTGGGGCCCGGGGACGGCGACGACGTCCGGCCCGTCGAGGCCACGATGCCGCTGCGCCCGGTGGCGGGGTCCGCCGTACGGCTCTTCGCGCACGCCCCCCGTGAGCCCGAGCCCCCCGAGGAGCCGCGGGTGCCGCGGGGTCCGGGCCGGCGCCGCCGGTTGGGTCGTGCGGCGACGATCGCCGCCGCGGGCGCGGGCGCGGCGGCCCTCGCGGCGACCGGTCTCGCGCTGTTCTCCTACCACTCGCCGACCCGGGACGACGCGGCCCCGGAGGTCAGGGAGAGCGTCCCGGACGTGCCGCCGCCGGCCACGGCGACCCCCTCGGCACACGGCGCCTCCGGTCCCTCCCGGTCGACCGCGCGATCGGCGCCCTCGCCCCCGCCGAGCCCCTCGGCCACCCCGGTCCGGCCGTCCGCACCGTCACCGACGCCGACCCCGAGCCGTACACCGCCCCGCAGTCCCTCCCCCAGCGCCTCCACGCCGGTGACCCCGGCGAGCGCGGCGGTCCTCGAACGCGGGGACTCGGGCCCGCAGGTCGCCGAACTCGAGTACCGGCTGTGGCAGTTGAACCTGTACGAGGGTGCCATCGACGGTGTCTACACGCGCCGCGTGGAGTACGCCGTCAGCACCTACCAGGCGGCCCGGGGCATCCAGGACGATCCCCCGGGGGTGTACGGACCGCGGACGCGGGCGAGCCTGGAGACGGAGACGTCGGGACCGTGAGCCGCCCCCGCCGGCAGAGCCGTCAGCCGACGCGCAGCCGGATCCCGCCGCCCGGCAGGCCCTCCACCCGCACCCGGGTCAGATCCGGCACGACCACGTCGAGACAGGTGATCCAGGTCGACCTGGACGACTTCAAGCCCGTCACCACGAGCCGCAGCCCGGCGCCCGACCCCCACCACGACCATCCCCCGCGGCCCGCACCGCCGCGATCCCCGCGCCGGAGACCTCGAACACGTACCGCGGACCCGAGCGAGCCCGCAGGCCGAGACGCCGGGACCGCGAGCCGCCCCCACCAGCAGAACCGTCACCCGACGCGCAGCCGGATCCCGCCGCCCGGCAGGCCCTCCACCCGCACCCGGGTCAGATCCGGCACGACCACGTCGGGGCCATGAGCCGCAGCCCGGCGCCCGACCCCCACCACGACCATCCCCGCGGCCCGCCCCGCCGCGATCCCCGCGCCGGAGTCCTCGAAGACGACGCACTCGCTCGGGGCGACCCCCAGTTCGGCCGCGCCCTTGAGGAACCCCTCCGGGTCCGGCTTGCTCGCGCCCACCGACTCGGCCGTGACGCGGACCTCGGGCAGCGGCAGCCCGGCGGCGCGCATGCGGGCGGTGGACAGGCCGACGTCCGCCGAGGTCACCAGGGCGTGCGGCAGCTCACGGAGCGAGGCGAGGAAGGCGGCCGCGCCGGCGATCTCGACCACGCCGTCCATGTCGGCGGTCTCCTCGGCGAGCATGCGCGCGTTCTCGGCGAGGTTCTGCTCCACGGGCCGGTCGGGCAGCAGCGCGGCCATGGTGGCGTGCCCCTGCCGGCCGTGGACGACCTCCATCACCGCGTCGCCGTCCAGCCCGTGCCGCCCGGCCCAGCGCCGCCAGACCCGTTCGACCACCGCGTCCGAGTTGACGAGGGTGCCGTCCATGTCGAGCAGCAGGGCGCGGGTGTGGAGGACGGTGCGGGCGGGGGTGGCCGTCATCGGCGGTGGCTCCAGGAACGAGAGGCCCCGCATCAACGATGCGGGGAGGGACAAGGCGGCCCCGCCCGCCGGTCAGGGAAAACGGGCGGGAGCCACTTTGTTTTCCTACGGTACAAAACCCGGGGGCATTCCCGCCACCATCCACGGCGATGATTCACCCGGTGTTCGGCTCAGCCCGCGACCGCCTCGTACAGGCTCCAGACGCCGAGGCCCAGCATCAGCAGCGCCGCGATCTGCGTGATCAGCCGCAGCGGAACCTTCTTCATCAGGGCCTTTCCGCCCACGATGCCGAGTCCGGCGACGGCCCACAGGCCGAGCACCGCACCGAGACCGACGGAGATCGGGTCGTCGTAGCGGGCGGCGAGGTTGGCGGTCATGATCTGGGTGAGGTCGCCGAACTCGGCGACCAGGATGAGCATGAAGCCGGTGCCCGCGACCTTCCAGAAGGTCTGGTCGGCGGGCTTCTTGATCTCCTCCTCCTCCTCACCCTTGCCGAACAGCAGCATCGCGGCGCCGCCGAGGAAGAGCAGGCCGGTGACGGCGTGCACGAGGCGCTGGGGCAGCAGGGTGAGCACGCTGCCGGCGGCGACGGCGAGCACGACGTGCACCAGGAAGGCGGCGGCGACGCCCGCGAAGACGTAGCTCGCGCGGTAGCGGGTGCCGAGGACGAGGCCGGCGAGCGCCGTCTTGTCCGGCAGTTCGGCGAGGAAGATGACGCCGAAGACGAGCGCCGTCACGGTGATGCTGATCAAGGGTCCTCAATCGGTCGGGGCCGCCCCGCCGAGAGTGCGCTGCTTGCTGCGGAAACACCTCGGCACGGCAGCACACTCGGCGTCCGCGCCGGGACGGGCGGACGTGCACTGCTTGCCGAAGGTCTCGCTGGGCGGTGAAAGGTCCGCCTCCGGGCGCCGGCTCAGGCTGGCTGAGCAGTATGTCGACGGTCCGGCGAAGAGCTACTCCCCTTCTGCGGCTCCCATGATACGGGACGGCAAAGTCCGCCCCGGAGCCCTTGCCTTGACATGCGCACGTCACTAACTTCTTACCGGGCGCTCACCTTCCGGAAAGACCACGCCGCGAGCATTCCCTGACTCGTGGCCCAATACCCCACCCCCACAAGGGAGTTCTCCGCATGCCCAAGTTCTACGCGCGTCGACGCCTCAGCGTACTCGCCGGCGTCACCGGAATGATCGCCACCGCCGCGCTCTTCAACTCCCCCACCGCCTCCGCCGCCCTGCCCACGCCCGTCTCCGGGTCGACCGCCCGCGGCTACCTCTCCCAGCTCACCGTCGCCACCGAGGACCGCACCGGCTACAGCCGCGACAAGTTCCCGACGTGGATCACGATCGAGGGCACGTGCAACACCCGCGAGTGGATCCTCAAGCGGGACGGCTCGAACGTCGTCACCGACTCCGCGTGCACCGCCACCAGCGGCAGCTGGTACTCGCCGTACGACGGAGCGACCTGGACCGCCGCGTCCGACGTGGACATCGACCACCTCGTGCCGCTGGCCGAGGCCTGGGACTCCGGCGCGAGCAAGTGGACCACGGCCCAGCGCCAGGCGTTCGCCAACGACGTCACCCGCCCCCAGCTCCTCGCCGTCACGGACAACGTCAACCAGTCCAAGGGCGACCAGGACCCGGCCACCTGGATCCCGTCCCGCACCGCGTACGTCTGCACCTACGTCCGCGCCTGGGTGCAGGTGAAGTACTACTACAACCTGTCCGTCGACCCGGCGGAGAAGACCGCGCTGCAGAACGACCTCGCGAGCTGCTGAGCCGAGCACCGTCGGCACCGTCGGGAAGGGCCCGGCCGACCAACCCCGGCCGGGCTCCGCGGCGTCCCGGCACCTCGCGGCCCGACGGGATCACCGCGGCCCCGGGGAACCCGGCGCCGCCGCGCCCTCAGGCGACCGGACGCCGCCGCATCAGATAACCCGCCGCCGCGCCCGCCCCGAACAGCGCGGCCAGCGACACCCCCGTGGCCAGCCAGGTGGCGCCGAGCCAGCGGGCGCCAAAGTAGCCGAGGGCGACGCTGTAGGCGGCCCAGGAGAGCCCGGCCAGGGCGGACCAGGGGAGGAAGTCGCGGGCCCTGCGGTGGGCGGCGCCGGCGCAGAAGGAGACGACCGAGCGTCCCGCGGGAGCGAAGCGGGCGAGCACGACCAGCGCGCCACCGCCCCGGGCGAGGGCGTCGCCGAGACGTTCCTGCGCGGTGGTCAGCCGCCGGGAGCGGGCTATCGCACGGTCCAGCCGCTCCCCGCCCCGCCAGGCCAGCCGGTAGGCCACCAGGTCACCGAGGACCGAGGCCACCGCCGCCAGGAGGACCAGGGCCAGCAGGTCCGGCACCTCGTGCGGGACCCGGCCGGTCGCCGCGGTCGCCGCGCCCGAGCCCGCCGCCGCCGCCGTGCCCGCCGTGATGACGAGCACACCGCTCGGCAGCACCGGCAGGAACACGTCGAGCAGCACGGACAGGGACACCACGGCATAGATCCACGGTCCGGCCGCCAGCGACCCCACACTCTCGAACACGTCTTCTCCTGACACTTCCCCCGATGACAGCCGTACAGCGTACGCCGAAGGTGTGACAGGAGGTGCGCGGGGGGCTACGGAATCGGCCGGACGCGACGGCGCCCTCCCCCGGTCCGACCGGGGGAGGGCGCCGGGAGGACGGCCGTCACGCGGCCATCGGGGCCTGCTCCGCGACGGCCTCGCCCTGACCCGCCGCACGCCGGACGAAGAGCCGGTCGAGACCGAAGGCGCCGGACCCGGTGAAGACCAGCAGCAGGAACGCCCAGCAGAACATGACGGCCGGCTCGCCGCCGTTCTGGATGGGCATCAGCGCGTGCTGCTGGTGGATGTCGAAGTAGGCGAACGCCATCGAGCCGGAGGCGATCAGCGCGGCACCGCGGGTGCCGAGGCCGACCAGTACGAGGGCGCCGGCGACCAGCTGGATCACGGCCGCGTACCAGCCGGGCCAGGTGCCGGTCGCGACGGTGCCGCCGTGGGTGCCCATCGCCCCGCCGAGGACGCCGAAGAGCGAGGCGGCGCCGTGCGCGGCGAAGAGCAGGCCGACGACGATGCGGAACAGTCCGAGGACATAGGGCTGCGCGGTGCTGAAGCGAGCGGAAGGCATGGGGAGGTGACCCTCTCGGTGTCGGACGAGCCCGCCGGGGACAGGCGGGCCGGTGGGGGCGGCGGTACCGAATGGAAGTCCCAGGTTAGGAGTGCCTAACCGATACTTGCAAGTTCAACTTTTCGCCAACGTTCCGCTTGTGGTGAGAGCCCCGCCCCCGACCCGACGGCATGTAGGGTCGCATGCGGAACTGTGCCGCCTCCCGAAAACATGACCGAATACACCCTTGGCCGACCGGCCCGATCGCCCACCGACGCCACGGGCCCGGTGTCACGGCCGTTCTTCCGCCGCCGTGACGGCGCGTGACACGTGCCCGCGTACCTGGAGGCCGCCGAGCAGTTCGGCGGTGGCGCGGGCCACGGCCTCCACGGCGGCGTCGAAGACCTCACGGTTGTGGGCGGCGGGGGCGCGGAAGCCCGAAACCTTGCGCACGTACTGCAGCGCGGCGGCGTGGATGTCCTCCTCCGTGGCCTCACCGGGCAGCACGGGCGGACGCAGCGTCTTGATACTCCGGCACATGCCTTCAGTCTCACGCGGCGGCCGGAGCCGCGGGAGGGCACCAGAGGCGGGCGGCAAAAGGAAGGGCAAGGAATCACCGGACTCCTCGCCACTCTCAACGTATAGCGCACGGGGGGCCTTGCGGCAAGGCCCCCCTGATGGCGCAGAATCGCCCGCCTGGCCCGAAAGCCGCCGAAACGGGGAGCTGCGAGACGTGCGTGTGCTGTTGTCGACCTACGGGTCGCGTGGAGATGTCGAACCGCTGGTGGGGCTCGCGGTACGGCTGCGGGAGCGCGGCGCCGAGGTCCGGGTGTGCGCCCCGCCCGACGAGGACTTCGCACGCCGCCTGGCCGACGTGGACGTCCCCCTCGTCCCGGTGGGCCGCTCGGCCCGCGTCCTGACCAGGGCGGCACCCCCGCCGTCCTCCCTGCCCGAGCGCGCGGCCCTGGTGATCGCCGAGCAGTTCGAAACCGTGGGCGCGGCGGCGGAGGGCTGCGACGCGGTGGTGGCCACGGGCATGCTGCCCGCCGCGGCAGGCGCCCTCTCGGTCGCCGAGCGGCTCGGCGTCCCGGCCGTGTCGGTGACCTTCCAGCAGCTGACCCTGCCGTCCCCGCGGCGCCGGCCGCTCGCCTACCCGGGCCGGCCGTCCCCACCGGAGGTGACCGACCCGGGCGAGCTGTGGGAGCTGGACGCCCGCTCCATCGACGCGTTGTTCGCCCCGGCGCTCAACTCGCGGCGGACGGCGCACGGTCTGGCCCCGGTGGACGACGTGCGCGCCCATGTCCTCGGCCCGCGGCCGTGGTTGGCGACGGACCCGGTGCTCGATCCCTGGGAGCCGACGCCGGGACTCGACGTCGTGCAGACCGGCGCGTGGTTCCTCCCGGACCCGCGCCCGCTCCCCGAAGAGCTGGAGGCGTTCCTGGAGGCCGGTCCGCCCCCGGTGTACGTCGGCTTCGGCAGCATGCCGATGCACGGCTGCGCCGACATCGCCCGGGTGGCCGTCGACGCGGTCCGTGCCCACGGCCACCGCACGGTCCTGTCCCACGGCTGGGCCGACCTCACCGCGGCCGACGGCCACCCCGACTGCCTCACGGTGGGCGAGGTCGACCACCAGGCGCTCTTCGGGCGGGTGGCGGCGGTCGTCCACCACGGCGGCGCGGGTACGACGACGACGGCGGCGCGCGCGGGAACTCCCCAGGTGGTGGTCCCCCAGCCGGCGGACCAGCCGTACTGGGCGAGCCGGGTGGCCGCCCTGGGCATCGGCGCGGCTCACGACGGCCCGGTGCCCACGTGCGCGTCCTTGTCACGGGCACTGGGGAGGGCCCTGGCCCCCGAGACGGGTGCGCGGGCGGCGGAACTGGCCGCGAGGGTCGGCACGGACGGCGCGACGGTGGCGGCTCAGGCGCTGTGCCCTTGAGTCCACGGAAGGGGCCGCGGGGCGGGCACGCACGGCCACCACCGCCCCTCTTCTCCCCCTTCTCCCCCGTCCCCTTCTCCCCCGTCCCCTTCTCCCCGTCCCCTTCCCCCCGTCCCCTTCTCCCCCATCTCCCCTTCTCCCCCATCTCCCCTTCTCCCTCCCCCCGAACCGGAGTCCCCCATGCCCACCGCCACCAGCGCCTTCGACCTCCCCTCCCGTCTCTCCCAGAAGGCCGCCCCCGCGCTGATCGCCGCCGACGAGCACCACTTCACGGCGATCGCGCGGTGCCTGGAGCGGACCATCGACGAGGTCTCCGACCAGCTCGACGACGAGCGCAGGGCCCCCGGCGGCCTGGGCCGGCAGGCACTGGACCGGGACGTCGAGGTGCACCGCCTGACCGCGCGCCTGGGCGCCCTGCGCCGCTTCGGTCTCGACCTGTGCCTCGGCCGCATGGTGACCGCCGGGGACCCCGACGAGCCGGTCTACGTCGGCCGCCTCGGCCTCACCGACCACACGGGCCGCCGCCTGCTGCTGGACTGGCGCTCCCCGGCCGCGGAGCCCTTCTTCGGCGCCACCCACGGCAACCCGATGGGCCTGGCGAGCCGCCGCAGATACCGCTGGACGCAGGGCCGTGTCAGCGACTACTGGGACGAGGTGTTCGCCTCGGACGCGCTGGACGGACACGCCGCGCTGGACGACCAGTCGGCGTTCATCGCGAGCCTGGGCGGCAACCGGTCGCCGCGGATGCGCGACGTGCTCGGCACCATCCAGGCCGACCAGGACGCCATCATCCGGGCGGGCTCGCGCGGCGCGCTCGTCGTGGACGGCGGTCCGGGCACCGGCAAGACGGTCGTCGCCCTGCACCGCTCCGCGTACCTCCTCTACTCCGACCCGCGCCTCGGCCACCGGCGCGGCGGGGTGCTGTTCGTCGGCCCGCACCGGCCGTATCTGGCGTACGTCTCCGACGTGCTGCCGAGCCTCGGCGAGGAGGGCGTACAGACCTGCGTCCTGCGGGACCTCGTCGCCGAGGGCGCCGACGCGCGCCCCGAGACCGACCCGGAGGTGGCCCGGCTGAAGTCGTCCGCGCGGCTGGTGGGGTCGATCGAGAAGGCGGTCCGCTTCTACGAGGAGCCGCCCACCGAGCCGTTGACGGTCACGACCCACTGGGGCGACCTCGAACTGACCGTCGCCGACTGGGAGTCGGCGTTCGACGCGGCCGAGCCCGGCACCCCCCACAACGAGGCGCGCGAGCAGGTCTGGGAGGAACTGCTCACGATCCTGGTCGACCGGCACGACGGCGGCGCCCCCGAGCAGCTCCTGCGCAGGTCCCTGACGGGCAACCGGGAACTGCGCACCGCCTTCGACCGCTCCTGGCCGCTGCTGGAGGCGGCCGATCTCGTCGGCGACCTCTGGTCGGTGCCCGCGTACCTGCGGCTGTGCGCCCCCTGGCTCACCCCCGAGGAGGTACGACGGCTGGGGCGCGCGGACGCGCAGGCGTGGACGGTGTCCGACCTGCCGTTCCTGGACGCGGCACGGCAGCGGGTCGGCGACCCCGGCGCCGCGGTGCGCGAGCGCCGGCGCAAGGCGGCGGTCGCGGCCGAACGGGCGCGCATGGACCGGGTCATCGACAACGTGCTGGAGGCCGACGAGGACGGGGAGGGCGCGGTGACGATGCTGCGCGGACAGGATCTGCGCGACGCCCTGGTGGACGAGATGGTGCTGCCCGGCGTCGAACCCGACGCGCTCGCGGGGCCGTTCGCGCACATCGTGGTGGACGAGGCGCAGGAACTCACCGACGCGGAATGGCAGATGCTGCTGTCGCGGTGTCCGTCGCGCAGCTTCACCATCGTCGGGGACCGCGCGCAGGCCCGGCACGGGTTCACGGAGTCCTGGCGGGAACGGCTCGCCCGCATCGGCTTCGACCGCGTCGAGTCGGCCGGTCTGACCGTCAACTACCGTACGCCGCGGGAGATCATGGCGGAGGCCGAGCCGGTCGTACGCGCCGCGCTCCCGGACGCCAACGTGCCGACGTCGATCCGCAGCAACGGCCTGCCGGTGCGCCACGGCTCGACGGCGGAGCTGGACGCGCTCCTCGACGGATGGCTGGCCGCCCACCCCGAGGAGACCGCCTGCGTCATCGGTGCCCCGTCCTTCCGCCCCGCGAGCCCCCGCGTCCGCTCCCTCTCCCCCGGTCTGTCGAAGGGCCTGGAGTTCGACCTGGTCGTCCTGGTGGACCCGGAGCGGTTCGGGGAGGGCGTGGCGGGCGCGGTGGACCGCTATGTGGCGATGACCAGGGCCACCCGGCAACTGGTCGTCCTCACGAGCCCCGCCCCGGTGTCGGGCCCCCGCGGGTGAACCCCCGTTCGGATGAACATCCCGATCGACCTCGCGACCGTAAATCGAACAGGCGTAGCATTGGCGCGTGGCTACGACCTATGAATTCCCCAGTGACCTCCTCGCCGGCCAGGAGGAGCTGCATCAGGTCAGGGCCGAGCTGTCGGCCCTGCTCAGGCGGCTGCCCTGGTCGGTCGAGCCGTTGGACGGCTTCAGCGACGACAACGGCTGGCGCAAGACGGAGCGGCCCGCCTCCCCCGGCTGGACGGCCGACGAACAGGCCGAGGTGGAGAAGCTCCGCCGCCGCGAACACGAACTGGCGGTGTTCATCAGCACCCACCGCTTCTGGGCCGAGATCGCGGCCGAGAAGCGCATGCAGGCCCGCAGCGCGCTGAAGCACGCCCACGAGGAGGGACCGCGGGCCTCCTGAGGAGCGATCCGGTCCAACCAGTTGACCACCGCCCCCGGCGCCTCCACTCTGATCGCCATGGCTGAGGGACACATACCGGAGCGAGGCGGCCCGGGGCCGGCTCCCCACCGCCCGGCGCGGGCGGCCGGGGCGCCGCCGCTGATCGTGGTCTTCGCGGTGCTGTGCGCCGTCGAACTCGTCGGCGTGGCGGCCGGGAAGCACGCCGTGGAGTGGGTCGCCAAACCCTTCCTGGCCCCGCTCCTCGCCGCCCACCTGTGGCGGCTGACCGGCACCCGGCACGCGTACGTCCTGGCCGGCCTCGGCCTCGCCGCCGCCGGGGACGTGGCCCTGCTCATCCCGGGCACCCCCGCCTTCGGCATCGGCCTCGCCCTCTTCCTGGGCGCCCAGCTCTGCTGGATCACGGCCTTCCTCCGCGCCGGTGCCCTGGCCCACCTGCGCTCCCGCCGCCTGGTCTGTGCCTCCTACCTCGCGGTCTGGGCCGCCGCCGTCGCCGCCCTCGCCCCCGCCCTGGGCCCCGCCCTCGGCTCCGCCGTCGCCGTCTACGCCCTCGCCCTCCTCACCATGGCCCTGACCGCCCGCGTCCTCGGCGCCAAGGCCCTCTGGGGCGGTCTGGTCTTCGTGGCCTCCGACTCCCTGATCGGCCTCGGCTCCGCCGGCCTCGACTTCCCCGGCCGCTCCACCCTGTGCATGGCCACGTACATCGCGGCCCTGGCCCTCCTGGTCACGTCCTTCACCACGCAGGGCTCACCGCACGAGAACACCCCCGCGCACGAGGCGACGGCCTAGCACGAAGAACACAGGAGCCCCCGACCGCGACGGCCGGGGGCTCCTCTTGTCGTGTGGGCGCGGACGGTTTCGAACCGCCGACATCCTGCTTGTAAGGCAGGCGCTCTACCCCTGAGCTACGCACCCGCGTCCCGGGCGCGCGCCCAGGTCGAGTCGACAGCCTACCTTGCCCGGGGCGGTGCACGGCAATCCCGAACCACGGGCGGTGAGGGCTGACCAGCCGGTTCCGGAGACGAGCCGGACGGGACGGGCGCGGCGTGGCCGACGGCTCCGCCGGGAGGAGGTCACGGTGCGTGCGGTGAACTGACAGGCCCGTGTGTTCGTCTGTACCGGGTGGGAGAATGACACCACCCAGGGCGGACCACAGCACGGGAGAGGGATGTGACGGCGAGACCGGGCACGCCAGTGGCAGAGCCGTACCCACCGTCGTCCACCGCGGGGACCCGGCGCGGGGCCGCGGGCGCCCTCCGTGGCGGCCTGACCCTGGTGGCCCTGCCGGTCCTCCTCGCGCTCGCGCTCCCCGCGTCCTTCGCGGGCGGTGGTACGCGGCGCTGGTTCGGAGGGCGGGCGGAGAGTCAGCGGGCCGAGGCGCAGGCGGCCAAGGACGCGGCGGCGGCGGCGTTCTACGAGCTGGACACCGCGCAGCGGGATCTGCGGATCTCGGTCGAGACCATCACGGCCGTGGACGACTCGCCGGCCGCTCGCCGGGCCGCCGCCGACTTCGAGGGGCTCGGCCGGCGGATCGACGAGGTCAGCCGGCGGTACATCCAGGCGGTCGACGCCCATGACCTGGACCGGGCCGACCTGGAGGCCGGGGCCGCGGCACGGGCGCGGGGTGAGCTGACGGCGGCACGGGACGAGCTGGTGCGGGTCAAGCAGGAGCTGGACCGGTTCGGCAGCTCGCTCGGTCCGCTGCTGGGCTCGGCCGAGACCCTGCTCGCCCGGGTCGCGCCCGCCGTGGAGCGGGCCCGGCAGGCGCTGCTGGCCGCGAGCGACGCGCTGGACGGCGCCCGGGGGCAGGGCCTGCGCGCCGACGACCTCGCGGGCCGACTCGCCGCGCTCGCGCCCGAGCTGACCAAGCTCAACCAGGGCGCCGGCCGGCACGGGGTGCAGCAGACGCTGGAGCGGGCCGAGCGGGTGCAGCGGGAGGCCGGGGCGATCCGGGCGGAGGCCGAGCGGCTGCCGGAGCAGGCGGCCGAGATCGACCACCGGCTGGTCTCGCTGCGCACCCGCGCCCAGGCGCTGACCACGCGGGCCGGTCAGGTGGAGCCGGTGCTCAGCGAGTTGCGGCGGCGGTTCGCCGCGGCGTGCTGGCAGGACCTCCAGCAGGTGCCGGCGCAGGCGGTGGAGAACGTACGGCAGGCCGAGCTGAAGCTGGGCGAGGCGCGGTCCGCGCGGGACGCGCAGCGCTGGCCGGAGGCCACCTCGCTGCTGTCGACGGTGCGGGCGCTGCTGAACGCGACCGATGACGCGGTCTCGGCGGCCGGCGACCGGCTGGCCCGGCTGAACGCCGTGCAGAAGGACCCGGGGGCGGAGGTCGAGCGAACGCGGTTCGCGATCCGGGACGCGCAGCGGCTGGCGATGGCGGGGCGTACGACGCCGGACCCGCGTCATGCCCGGCCGCTGGACGACGCGGTGGCGCGGCTGGACCGGGCGGTCGCGGGACTGGAGGGCGGCCGGCATCCGGACTACTGGCACTTCCTCACCGAGACGGAGGCGGTGCGGCAGACGGTGGCGCAGGTGGTGGCGCGGATCCGGGAGGAGCGCGGGGGCGTCGCGCACTGAGGGCGTCGAGCGGGTCGTCATGTTGCCGGATGCCCCGGTTCGGGCGGATATTGAGGAGAGCCACGTTCCGGGATGGCTGGGATGGACGGCCGCCGCTAGCGCCCCAGGGAGGCGGAGATGGCCACACATGCGCACCCGCGCGAGAAGCAGCGGATCCGGTTCGATCAGCACCTGCCGACGGATCACCGGCTGAACCTGGTGTACCGGATCGGCGCGGGGCTGATCGGCGCGTTCCTCGTCGTCTTCGGCATCCTGGGCCTGATCAACCACATCGGGTTCTTCGACATCGGCGGTGCGACCGTCGCCGGGCTGAACACGAACGGCACGCTGAGCGTGCTGTCGATCTGCATCGGGGCGTTGCTGCTGGTCGGCATGGTGATCGGCGGGAACCTCGCGTCCACGCTGAACATGGTGCTGGGGGTCCTGTTCCTGCTGAACGGGTTCCTGTTCCTGGCGCTGCTGGACACCCCGAACAACTTCCTGGCGTTCCGGATCCAGAACGTGCTCTTCAGCTTCGTGGTGGGGCTGTTGCTGATGACCTTCGGGATGTACGGCCGGGTCGGTCACGCCCTGCCGCACGACAACCCGTACTGGCGGGCCCGCCACCCCGAGCCCTCGCCCCGCGAGTCGCGCGACACGCGTGAGCTGCGCGAGGGGGGAGGGCCGGGGCGGCAGGACCGGCGCGGTCAGGTCCTGTAGGCGTAGTAGTACGCGCTCGGGTAGGACGCGACCAGGCTGGCCACCGACCTGTTGTAGGTGTTGGTGGAGTGGTAGGTCACGTACGGCACACCGGAGCCGCTCCGGTAGGTGACGACCATGGAGTGGTCCTTGGACCCGTCGCGGTTGAAGTCCATCTGGATCACGTCACCGAGGTCCGCCTGGTACACGTTGGCGAGCGGGGTGACGCGCTGGGAGGACAGCGCGAACCAGGAGAACTCGTTGACGCCGACGAAGGAGTCGGACTGGATGTCGGCGGTGCCGAACCACTTGGTGTAGTCGTCGGTGTAGCCGGGGACGTGCTTCCAGCCGCCCGCCTTCAGCACCTGGCTGACGAAGTTGGTGCAGTCGCCGCCGGCGCCCTCGCCGTTGTAGTCCGGGTACGCGGTGTTGTAGTGGTTCCAGTACTTCTGCGCGTACGCGACCATCGCCTTGTAGTCGTACGTGCCGCCGGTGAGCTTCTTGGGGTTGGCCGGTGCCGGGTAGCTGGTGGCCGCGCGCGGTGCGGTCGGCGGGCCGTCGGAGGCGGCGGCGGCCTTGTCGTCCTTGGGCGCGGAGGGCGTGGCCACCTGGTTGACGGCGAGGTAGCCGTCGTCGGTGTCCTTGATGCCGGTGAGCTGCCAGTCCCCGTTTCGGCCGGCCTTGAAGGTCAGCTCGTGGTGGGCCTGGAATCCCGTGGTCGTCGGGCCCTTGGCCGAGGTGGTGCCCGCCTTGTAGGTCAGCGTCGTGGTCTCGGTGACGGCGACCTTGGCGTTGCGGCCGTGCACCTCGGTGGCGTCGAGCGTCACCTTGGTGCTGCCGGCGCTGTACTTCTCGCCCAGCTCGGCGAGGCGGTCCTTGCGGGCGCGCAGCTGGCCGATGGCGGAGGACTGCTCGCGGGTCTGGCCGCCGGAGAGGCGGACGGACCCGGAGAAGCCCTTGGTGTGCTGCGTACGGGCGCTGGTGGAGCCGTCCACCAGGGCCTCGGTGCGGTCGGTGAAGACCGCGTCGGCGAGCTTCTGGAAGGTCGCCTTGGTGGCCGCGTCCACGGTCGGGTCGTCGGTGACCGCCGCGCCCGCGCTCCAGTTGGGTATGAGTGCCACGCCGGCGACCACGGCGGCGGCCGAGGCGCCGATGATGGTGGTGCGACGCCCCTTACGGCTGAGTTTTCTCGACTTCAATGATGTTCCCCTCTACGCCGGTACACCTACCGGGATGGGGCATCTTCGCATGGCGTAGGCGGCAGTTGTGTAGGGGGTTGCACAAGTGGAACCCGGCCTGCGTTCACGTCACTTGACGACCGTGGACCAGTCCGGGGACTGGGCGGGGTCGAGGCTGCGCAGCGCGGCCAGCGTCGAGGGCTTCTGGACGTCCATCCAGTCGGCCAGTTCCTTGAAGGACACGCATTTGACGCCCTTCTTGGTGCAGATCCTCGGGATGACCTGGTCGATGGCCTTCATGTAGATGCTGCCGTTCCAGTGCTCGAAGTGGTTGCCGATGAACAGCGGTGCGCGGCTGCCGTAGTAGACGCGGTCGAAGCCGGCCATGTAGGAGTCGACCGTCTGCTGTTCCCACTGCGGGTACTTGGCGGCATCGCCGTCGGTCTCGCCGCCCGACTGGTTGTAGAGGAAGTTGAAGTCCATCGACAGGCCCTGGAACTTGCCGTTCTCGTAGGGGAGCATCTCCAGCGGGAAGTCCCAGACGCCGTTCTTCTTGGCGGGCCATATCTGGAAGTCGCCCGGGGAGCTGGCGTCGTAGCGCCAGCCGTAGCCCTTGATGGCCTTCAGCAGGTTGGGCTGGCCCTCCAGGCAGGGGGCGCGGCCGCCGACGACCTCCTTCTTGAAGTCGAAGGGAAGCGGCGGGATGTCGGTGTAGCCGGTGTTGGTCTTCCAGTTCTCCACGAAGGAGTAGAACTGGTCGATCTCGCTCTTCCACTCCTCGACGCTCCAGTCGCCGCCGCCCTTGGCGCCGCAGAAGTGGCCGTTGAAGTGGGTGCCGATGTCGTTGCCCTGCTCGTAGGCGAGGCGCAGCTGTTCCAGGGTGGTGCGGATGTGCGCGTCGGTGGGGTAGTCGATGGCGGCGTCGCCGGGCTCGTGCATCGGGCCGTGGTAGAGGCTCTTCTTGCTCTTGGGCAGCAGGTAGATGCCGGTGAGGAAGAAGGTCATGTGGGCGTTGTACTCCTTGGCCATCTCCCGGTAGTGCGAGAAGAGGTGGTCGTCGCCCTCCAGCGCGCCGTCCCAGGAGAAGACGACGAACTGGGGCGGCTTCTCACCGGGCTTGAGCGGTACGGGCTTCAGCGTGCCCTGCTGCGGGCCGGTGTAGGAGGTGGAACCGTCGCCGATGACGTGTGTCCTGCCGTCCCACTCGGGGGTCGGGGAGGGCTTGGGCCCGGCCCCCGTGCGGCCGTTCTTGCCCGAGGCGGCGGTGGGCGTGGGGTCGTCGGGGCGGCTCAGCGCGAGGTAGCCGGCCACCAGGGAGGCCACGACGAGGAGGGCGGCGAGCGTGAAGATCTGCGGGCGGGTGGCGGCGGGGACGCGGCGGCGGCCGGGGGCGCGGCGGCGGCCCGTCGGTTGCTTCTTGCGAGACATACGCGGCTCAATCTCCGTGGGGACGAGGTGGTCGGGGCTGGGGGGTCAGTCCAGTCCCATGGCGGCCGACCAGAGGGCGTAGGGCACGGTGTTCGGCGAGTCCCCCGCGAGGCCCTTCAGGGGCAGTGGTTCCAGGGACTTCGCCAGGTCGATGCGGTAGACGACGACCGCCGTCGAGACGGAGTCGGTCGTGCCGGCGTACCAGGCGGCGGTCTCCTCGTCCGCGGCCCCGGCGGTCCCGGCCTTCCCCGCGACGCCCGGTGTCGTCACGCCCGGGTGGGCGGCGCGGAAGGAGTCGGTGAGCGCCTCGTCGACGTCTTCGGCGACCTGGGCGCGGACCGCGCGGGTGGATCGCGGGGTGGCCAGGGCGACGGGGGCGCCGTTGCGGGTGATGCGGCGCACCGAGTACGGCTCCGTGTGGGTGCCGTCGGCGGCGAAGGTGGCGTATCCGCTGGCCATCCGGATGGCACTGGGCGTGGAGCTGCCGAGCGACAGGGCGGGCACCTGGCGGCCGATGCTGGAGGACAGCAGTCCGGCGGCCTGGGCGGTCTGCCGTACCTGGCTGAGGCCGGTGTCCATGCCGAGTTGCATGAACGGGGTGTTCACCGACTTGGCGAGGGCCTCGCGCAGGGTGATCCTGCCGTAGGACTTGTCGCCGTCGTTGTGCGCGGAGACCTTCTTGCCACTGCGGTCCCAGTAGGGGCCCTCGGGGGTGGTGACGGGGATGTCGTCGTCGCCGTCGTAGACCGACTCGGGGGTGACGGGGGTGGCGGGCCCGCCGCGCGTCTTGTGGACGCCGTGTTCGAGCCCGGCGGCGTAGACGAAGGGCAGGAAGGCGGTGCCCGCCGGGACGGTGGTCGCGTTGGACTCGTTGTAGCCCTGGGTACGGTGGTCGGGTCCGCCGTAGACCGCGAGGATCCGGCCGTCGGTGGCCACCGAGGCGGCTCCGTAGTGGCCGTTCTTCGCGGCGTCGGGGTTGTCCCGCCTTGCCTGCTTGCGGGCCTTGGTGACGGCGTCGGTGAGCGCCTTCTCCCGGGTGCGGTCGAAGGTCGTGTAGATCTGGTAGCCGCCCAGGTCGAACTGCTGGTCGGTGAGGTGCGCGGACTTCTTGGCGTACTGCGAGGCCAGCTCCACCAGGTAGTCGCTCTGCTCGCCGGTGTTGTACAGCGGGTTGGACTTCAGCGGCTCGGGAAACGTCTTGTACCGGGCGCGCTGCTGCGGCGACAGCTTGCCGATCTTGACCATGCGGTCGAGGATCCAGGACCAGCGTTCCTCGGCCCGCTGGTGGTTGGCCTTGCTCAGGGTGGGGTCGTACAGGCCGGCGCCCTTGAGCAGTCCGGCGAGCATGGCCGCCTCGGACACGTCGAGCTTGCTGACGTCCTTGCCGTAGTAGGCCTGGGAGGCGCGCTGGATGCCGTAGGTGCCCCGGCCGAACCAGCTGGTGTTGAGGTAGCCCTCGAGGATCTTGTCCTTGCTCATCTTGTTGTCGAGCTTGAGGGAGATCATCGCCTCGGTGAACTTGCGGCTGACCGTCTGGTTCTGGTTGAGGTAGACGTTCTTCACGTACTGCTGGGTGATGGTGGAGCCGCCCTGGGTGTCCCCCTCGCCCACGGTGCGGAACAGGGCCCGGCTGATGCCCTTCACGGAGATGCCGGGGTCCGAGTAGAAGGTCTCGTTCTCCGCCGCGAGCACCGCCCAGCGGACGTCCGGGGGGATGTCCTTGAGGGGCATCGCCTGCCGCTGCACCCAGCCGGTGCGGGCCATCGGGGTGCCGTCGGACCAGAAGTAGACGTTGTCCTGCTGGGTCGCGTACGAGTTCAGGTCGCTGGGTATGTCGGTGAGCGCGTACGCGGTCACCAGGAAGGCGCTGAGCAGGCCGAAGGAGGCCAGGGTGGCGCCGGCCCACTGCCGCCAGGACGGCATCCAGCGCCGCCAGCCGGTGCGGCCGGGGCGGGGGTAGGCGGGCCTGAGGCGGCGTGTGTAGGGCGCGAGCCGGCGCGTGTACGGCGCGAGGAGCCGTGCGACGGGGGCCAGCGGGCCCGTTATTCGGGCGGTCGCGCTCCCGGCGCGCTCCCGTGCCGAGGGGCGCGTGCTGCGCCTGCGCTCGGCCCGGCCGCCGGTGGGCGGCGGCTCGGGGGGCGCGGGCACGCGCAGCTGCATGGTCTCGTCAGCCCTGAGAGCGTCCACTCTCAGATGCAGGGTCTGATCGGAGTCGAGCGGCTGCTCGCCCTGGCCGGAACGGCCCTCCCCCTGCGACGCATCGGTCACTATGCGTCTCCCCTCCGCACTCGCTCCTGCTCGTGCGGTGAGCTGAGCGTCCTCGCAACGGCCTTCACAAGTTATCAGCGAAGTTTTCGATTCCTCCGCACGCGTGTCGGGTGTATCCCAACACTCATCAAACATTGAGACGCCCCGTTCGCCCCCACGGTTACCCTGACCTCATGCCTCGCTATGAGTACCGCTGCCGGAGCTGCGGCGACACATTCGAATTGAGCCGGCCGATGTCCCAGTCGGCGGCGCCGGCGGTATGCCCCGCCGGGCACGAGGACACGGTGAAGCTGCTCTCCACCGTGGCCGTGGGTGGTACGGCCGGGACGTCCGCGCCGGCACCCCGGGCGGCGGGCGGCGGCTGCTGCGGCGGAGGCTGCTGCGGGTAACCGGGAGCGCTACCGCCTCGCCTCTGCCAGGAACTCCCGCAGGATGCGCTCCCCCGCCAGGACTCCCCGTTCCGGCAGCGCGCTGATCTGCGGCGCCAGCCACCCCGTGTCCGCCAGCTCACCGTGGCCCGGACGCCAGCCCCGGTCGGCGGCCTGGAGGAGGTCGGCGTCCAGGAGGGAGTCGCCGGCGGCCAGGACCAGGTCCGCGCCGGTGCGCCGGGCGACCTCGCGGACCGCGGCGCTCTTGGTGAGGGGCTGGGGGACCGCGTAGACCTTGCGGCCCTGGAGGGAGACGGTCCAGCCGCGGTTCTCGGCCCAGGCCGCCAGTTCCTTGACCCAGTCCTCGGGGAGCAGTTCGCGGTCGACCACGAGGTAGGCGAAGAGGTCCTCGGCGACCCGCTGCTTGCGCAGCCACACCGGGTCCGCGGTCCGCGTCAGGTGTTCCCGGACCTCCGCCAGCGGTGCGCACTCGTCGGCGAGGCGGCCCAGCACCCGGGCGTGCCAGTCGCGGTCGGTGACGCCGTCGACCAGCAGGTGGCCGCCGTTGGCGCAGATCGCGAACGCGGGCGGCGGGCCCGGCAGGTTGATGCGCTGGAACTGCTTGCGGGTGCGGGTCGTGGTGGGCACGAAGGCCGCCACGTCCCCGAGGTCGGTCAGCAACCGGGCCGCCGTCTCCGTCATGTAGGACAGCGGCCTGCTCTCGTGCACCTCCACGCACAGCAGCCGGGGCGCCCGCGCGTCCGGCATGGTCAGCGCGAGGGCCGCCGAGGAGTAGATCAGCGTACGGTCGAGGTCGCTCGCCACCAGCACCGGCATCAGACGTTCACCGCCCTGCCGTCGGCGCCGGTCGCCCCGCGCGTGTACCGGGGGTGGATCAGTCCGACACAGGTGTACGGCAGGCCGTCCACCTCCTCGACCGGCACTCCGCGCTGTTCGGCGAGCAGCCGGACGTGGTCCAGGTCCGCGCCCGCGCCCTTGCGGGCGAGGATCTTCCAGGGCACCCGGCGCAGCAGCACCCGGGTGGTCTCGCCGACGCCGGGCTTGACGAGGTTCACGTCGTGGATGCCGTACTCCTCGCTGATCCGCTCGACGGCCCGCCAGCCCGCCCAGGTGGGGCTGCGGTCCTCCGCCAGCAGTTCCTTGACCGCGTCCGCCACGCTGTCGGCGACCTCCGGGAAGCGCCCGGCGACGGTGTCGAGGAAGGCCGCGGAGACGTCGGCGCCGGCGAGTTCGCGGTAGAACTTCGCCCCGTGGAAGTCGTCCGGGCCGACCAGGTCGGCGCGCAGGACCGTACGCGAGATCAGCCCGGAGACGGTCGAGTTGAGGCAGGCGGAGGGGATGAGGAAGTCCTCGCGGGTGCCGTAGGTGCGCACGCAGGAGCCCGGGTCGGCGAGGACGGCTATCTCCGGGTCGAAGCCGGTGACGCCCTCCTTCCTCTCGAACTCCTCGATGGCCTGGGCGAGTTCACGGGTGATGGCGCCCTTGCCGGTCCAGCCGTCCACGAACACGACGTCCCGGGGGTCGTGGTGGGCGCGCAGCCAGCGCAGCGCGTTGGCGTCGATGCCCCGGCCGCGCACGATCGACACGGCGTAGTGGGGCAGTTCGAGCCCGTGCCGCAGCCGTGCCCAGCGGCGCATCAGCACGCCGACGGGGGTCCCGGCGCGGGCCAGCGAGACCAGCACCGGTCGGGGTGACCGCTCGGTGAGGACGGTCTCGGTCACCACGCCGACGGCGCGGGCGATCCGGGCGGCCGAGGTGTCGAGGGCCGTGTGGAAGAGTTCCTGGTACTGCGCGCTCGGCTGGTACTCCACGGGCAGCGACTCGGCGTAGTGCGCGCCGCCGCTCTGGATGGCCTCCTCCCGCTCCTCGGTCGGCGCCTCCAGGACGGCGTCGGAGAGGTCCTGGAGCAGCCAGCCGACCTCCTCGGGCGCGTACGAGGAGAATGCGGGGCCGCGGAGGGGCTCGGGCAGCATGGCCGGCCTTTCGGGAGCGTGCGGGGGCTCGGGAACGCGGGAGGGGACGACCGCGAGCAGGACGTGCGGCACCTGCGCCGCGAGCTGTGCCAGCAGGCCGTCCGGCGCGTGCAGCAGGGGGGTGTCGCCGGCCGAGTCGACCACGGCGACGACGGCGTCGAAGCCGCCGCCCGCCACGTTGTAGGCGTACCGCTCCCCCGGCCCGTCGGCCGGGTCGTCGTGGGCGGGGAAGACGATGCGGCTGCGGATCGCATATCCCGGGTCGTCCACCGCGAGCACGGGCGACCGCGTGGTGGTCGAGAACCGCACCTCACCGTCGAGGGTCCGCTCCAGCTCGCAGGCGAGCCGGAGGGGGACGTACATCAGCTCCTCGAAGCCGAGGACGAGGACGCGACGGGCGTCGGCGGGCAGCGCGTCGGCCATTCGCCCGGCCATCGCGGGAAGGGCGGCTTCGAGCCGGGCCCGGTGCGCGGGCGTGAAACCGTGCCGCCCCCCGTCGGGAAGGCCGGCCGGCCAGCCGAGGTCCACCCGCCTCGGGGCGCGGAGGACCGCGGCGGCCGCCGTGTCCGGCCCGCGGCCGGACTCGTACCGCGCGACCAGTCCCTGCCCCTTCTCCAGCACGCCCTCGGGCAGCCGCACGACCCCGGACGCCGCGGCGACCAGATCCACCCGCGCCCCGATCTCCCCCGCGAACCGCTCCAGCCGCTCGGCGTCCTCCGCCGAGCGCATGTCGACCAGCGCGACCACCACGTACCGCCGCCGCGGATACCGCGCGTGCAGATCACGGATCGTGTTCAGCACGGTGTTCCCGGTGGAGAACTCGTCGTCCACCAGCACCAGCGGACCGTCCCCGCCCAGCAGCCCGGGGTCCGAGGGCAGCAGCAGATGCGACGTGGCGTGGGAGTGCGACTCCTCGAAGCCGCCCGCGGGGGCGATCCCGGCGACCGGCCGCCGCGTGGAGTGCAGGTACGGCGCCCCGAGCCCGTCGGCCACCGCGTGCCCGAGCCCCGTCGCCGTCTCCGCGTACCCGAGGACGACGGCACGGGCCGCCTCCGCCCCGCCGAGGAGCGCGTGCACGCGGCGGCCGAGCCGCACCCCGTGGCCGTAGACCACCGAGGGTGCCTGCGGGACGTGCTTGCCGAGGACGTTGGAGACCAGCAGGTGGGCCCGCTTGGGGTTGCGGCGCAGGGCGAGGCCCAGCATGGCGGACAGGCCGTCGTCGCCCTCGAACGCCACCCCGAGCCGCTCGGCGACCCAGCTGCCGGACCAGACCCCGTCGTTCACTGCGTTGTTCATGCGTTCCTTGGATGTTCCTGGGACAGGAGAAGATCAGCCGGGTATTCCGGCGGCGAGCAGTTCCACGAAGCCGACGTCCTCGTGGGCGACGCCGAACACCTCCGCGCGCAGCAGGGTCCGCTCGGCCCAGGCGCGGTGGGGTTTCACCTCGTTCATCTTGTTCGTGTAGGCGGACCTGAGGACGCCCCCGCCGCCGCGTTCCGGCCGCAGGATGTCCTGGGCGTCGCTGTACTCCTCGTGGCTGACCACGGACAGCGCGTGCACGGGCAGGACGTGGGAGGGGTGGATACAGGTCTTGCCGAGCAGGCCGTTGGCCTGGTCGAGGGAGATCTCCCGCAGCAGCCCGTCCATGGCGTGCTCCAGCAGCTTCTCGCGCAGCTCGACGGCCTGCACCTGGAGGAAGGGGCTCTGCCTCAGCTGGGGCTTGAACATGCGCTCGGACAGGCGGAAGTACTCCCACACGGGCCCGGTGACCGTGAATCCGGTGCCGTCGGCGCGGCCCAGCATGTTCACGACGTCGGCGATGACGGACGCGACGACCTGGACGTCGTACGCGGTCATGTCGGGGGCGCGGCGCAGCCCGTAGGAGGAGCAGAAGTCGGTGACGCCGAGGCGGAGGGCGAGGACGCGGTCGCGGTACTTGTCGACGGCGCGGAAGATGCCCTCCAGGGTCTCCACGCGCGACTCGCGGTACAGCAGCTCCGGGGATTCCAGGACCGGCATGGCGAAGAGCCGGCGGCCCGCGGCGGCCTCGGCGGCGGTCAGGGCCTCCAGGAAGGGCAGGCCGCGCTCCCCGGTGAACTTGGGCAGCACGAAGCCGGACAGCAGCCGCCCGGAGGGGCCGAGGCGGCGGACGAGGTCGGTGATCTGCTCGGGGAAGCGCACCCGGACGAACAGCAGCGGGGGCTCCGCGCCGGGCCGGGAGGCGAGGTCGGCGAACTGCCGGACCAGGTTCTCCTCACCGGCGAGGACGTCCTCGTCGCCGATGGAGTCCTCCAGGCACAGCACCATGGAGACCACGCCGTTGCCCGCCTGCCTGAGGATGTCGTCGGCGAGCCGCGGCCGGGTGGCCGGGCTGTACAGCGTGGCACCGAGCGCGGCGGAGAGCAGCCGGGCGGGCGAGTCGGCGGTGAACGCGCAGGGCTCCCGGTGGAAGAGGCGCTGCCGGGCCTCGGGGGCGATGTGCCCGAAATGACGCATTGGACTCCCCCAAGAGTGCAACCCGGGTCTGTGGATTCGGTAAAGGGTGGCCGGTAATAGTACGTAGAGGGACGTGTCCGGGGTTCCCGCCCGGCGTGAATTTCCGGTAACCCGGCCGTGTCGGTCGCCGATACCCCCCGCATTGTCGTGGCCAGGGCCGAGAGGGCAGGATGACGCCATGACGCACGCGATGCTGAAGGGGTCGAACGTCCCGCTGGAGGCCACCACGGTGCGCGCCGTGCTGCGCTGGACGCCGGGGACGTCGGTCCCGGACGTGGACGCCTCGGCACTGCTGCTGGGCCCCGACGGCCGTGTGCGCTCGGACGAGGACTTCGTGTTCTACAACCAGCCCCGGCACCCGTCGGGGAAGGTGTGGCGGCTGGGCAAGAAGCGGGTCCCCGAGGGGCTGACCGACACGATCCAGTCGGAGCTGGTCGGGGTCGAGCCGGAGATCGGGCGGATCCTGCTGGTGGCGTCCGCGGACGGGGTCACGTTCGACCGGGTGCCGGGCCTGAGCATCGCCCTGTACGACGCCTCCGTCGCCGACGGCGAGCCGTGGGCGGTGTTCGACATCAAACCGGAGACCGGCGCGGAGACGGCGATGATCTGCGGCGAGTTGTACCGCCGCGGCGAGGGCTGGAAGTTCCGGGCGCTCGGCGAGGGCTACTCCAACGGACTCAAGGGCCTCGCCACGGACTTCGGCATCTCGGTGGACGAGTCGGAGGAGCCGGAGGAGTCGGCGGCGGACGAGGGCGTCACGGTCTCCCAGCCGCTGCCCCCCGAGCAGCCGACGTCGGCGGTGCCCCAGCAGCCGGGCTACGCCTATCCCCAGCCGGCCCCGGCCCAGACCTCCGCGGCCCCGGCGTACGGCTACCCCCAGCCCGTACCGGCCGTCCCCGTCGTCCTGGACCCGGACTTCCGGCTGCCGCCGCAGGGGCCGCAGTTCATCGGCCGGTAGGAACCGGACCGCCGGCGGCGGCTAGACCTTCGTCTTGTAGCCCCGGCCCCACTGCAAGCCCCACCCGTACAGCCGGTCCAGCTCCGCCTGGAAGCCGTAGACGAACTTCACCTCGCGACGGACCGTGAGTTCGCCCTTGACGTTCTCGATGAGGAGGACGGCGCAGGAGCGGGCCTCGGGGTGCCGCTCGTCCAGGCTGATCTCCAGGCGGGGGCCGCTGCTGGGGTACAGGGTGACGATGGCGTGCGTACGGTCGAACGCGGGCGTCTGGTCGTAGATGTACACGAAGACCAGCACGCGCTTGATGGACTCGCGGTGGTCGAGGTTGATGTACATCGTCTCGCCGGAGCCCGAGCCGAACCGGTCGTCGCCGCTGATCTTGATGTACGGCGCCGCGTTGATGTCGCCCAGGTAGTCGCCCAGCGGCTGGACGACCCCCTTGGTGCCGTCGGTCAGCTCGTACAGGCACCCCAGGTCGAGGTCGACGTCGACCATGCTCTGCCCGTGGCCCAGGATCTCCGGCGGCTTCAGGGCCTTGAGCGGGTGCCGCAGCAGGCTGGGCCGCTGGTCACCGAAGTCGGAGGTGCGCATCCGCCAGGTGAGGTTGACGCGCAGATGGCCCGTGGCCGCGCCCTGTTTGGTGAGCGACACCGACTGGCGCCGCTTGGTGAGTTCGATGGCGTTGGTGGCGTTGCCGGAGTCGAAGTCGACCGCGCGTGCGCCCAGCAGTCCGTCGAAGAAGCCCATGTTCCCGCCCCCAGGTACTCGTTCTCATGCGTTCGGGGCGGCCGGCCGTGCCCGCCGCCCCGAACAGAGCGTTCCTCATCGGTCGGGGTGTCACACCCCGGAGGAGACCTCGGCCTTCTCCCCGGCTCCCGGTTCCTGCGCCGCGAGGGCGCGGTTGCGGCGCACGGAGGACCAGAAGGACAGGGCGATCAGGACGACGCCGACGAGGCCGGTGATCACCTCGTTGATCTCGTACTGGATGGTGACCATGAGGATCACGGCCAGGGCGCCGATCGCGTAGTGGGCGCCGTGCTCCAGGTAGACGTAGTCGTCGAGGGTGCCCTGCCGGACCAGGTAGACGGTGAGCGAACGGACGTACATCGCGCCGATGCCGAGGCCGAGGGCCATCATCACGATGTCGTTCGTGATGGCGAAGGCGCCGATCACGCCGTCGAAGGAGAAGGACGCGTCCAGGACCTCCAGGTAGAGGAACATGAAGAACGCGGCCTGGCCGGCCAGCAGGACGGCCGACTTCTTCCTGCCGGTGCGGGCGGCCTCTTCGTCCGCCTCGTGCTCGCGCTCCTCCTCTTCCTCCAGCCGGTCCTCGAAGAACCCGGAGAGACCGCCGACGATCATGTAGGTGATCAGGCCGGCGATGCCGGAGATCAGGACCGTCTGCGCCTTGTCGACGTGCGCGCCGCCGTGCTGGTGGGCATGGGTGGCGAAGGTGAAGGAGGTGATCAGCAGGACGATCAGGGCGATGCAGACCGACAGCATGTCGACCTTGCCGAGCTTGGCGAGCGGCCGCTCGATCCAGCGCAGCCACTGTATGTCGCGTTCCTCGAAGATGAAGTCCAGGAAGATCATCAGCAGGAACATGCCGCCGAAGGCCGCGATCGCCGGGTGGGCGTCGGTGACCAGCTGCTGGTAGCGGTCCTTGTCCGCGAAGGCGAGGTGCACCGCGTCGACCGGGTTGAGCTTGGCGGTGATGGCCACGATGACGACGGGGAAGACCAGTCGCATACCGAAGACGGCGATGAGCACACCGACCGTGAGGAAGATCTTCTGCCAGAAGGCGTTCATCTTCTTCAGGATTCCGGCGTTGACCACCGCGTTGTCGAAGGACAGCGAGATCTCCAGGACGGCGAGGATCGCCACGACCCCGAAGGCCTCCCAGCCCCCGTAGAAGACGGCGGCGACCAGGCCGAGCGCGGTGACCGCGAACGACCAGCCGAAGGTTTTCAGTAGCACTGGATACCCCATCGTGTTGTGGGGGCGCCTCCGAGGAGAGTTTCCCCCGCGCCGAGCACGGCTTTACGAAACGTTGACCCCAAAGTCTAGAGCGATTCCGCGCAGTCCCGACGCGTACCCCTGACCTACCGCCCGGAATTTCCATTCACCCTGGTAGCGGTACAGCTCGCCGAAGATCATCGCGGTTTCGGTGGAGGCGTCCTCGCTGAGGTCGTAGCGCGCGAGCTCCTGGCCGTCGGACTGGTTGACCACGCGGATGAACGCGTTGGAGACCTGTCCGAAGGTCTGGCCGCGCTCGTCGGCCATATGGATGGAGACGGGGAAGATGATCTTCTCGCACTGGGGCGGCACCTTGGCGAGGTCCACCAGGATCGACTCGTCGTCGCCCTCGCCCTCACCGGTGAGGTTGTCACCGGTGTGCTCGACCGAACCGTCCGGGCTCTTGAGCTGGTTGTAGAAGACGAACCACTCGTCGCCCAGCACCCGGTTGTTGGCGCCGCACAGCAGCGCGCTGGCGTCCAGGTCGAAGGGGGCGCCGGTGGTGGAGCGCGCGTCCCAGCCGAGTCCGATCATGACGTTGGTGAGGTTCGGTGCGGCCTTGGAGAGGGAGACATTGCCTCCCTTGGCGAGCGTCACGCCCATGATTGCTGGTCCTCCCCTGACGGTGCTTCCCTGTTTCCTGCGCGTCCGGCGCCGGCCGTAAACGGCGCGGCGCCGGACGTTTCCCCAGTTCTGACGGGCGTCAGACGTTGACGCCGAAGTCCTGGGCGATGCCGCGCAGCCCGGAGGCATAGCCCTGGCCGATGGCGCGGAACTTCCACTCCGCGCCGTTGCGGTACAGCTCGCCGAAGACCATCGCGGTCTCGGTGGAGGCGTCCTCGCTGAGGTCGTAGCGCGCGATCTCGGCGCCGCCGGCCTGGTTGACCACGCGGATGAACGCGTTGCGCACCTGGCCGAAGGACTGCTGGCGGTTCTCGGCGTCGTAGATCGACACGGGGAACACGATCTTGTCGACGTCGGCGGGGACGCCGGCGAGGTTGACCTTGATCTGCTCGTCGTCGCCCTCGCCCTCACCGGTGAGGTTGTCACCGGTGTGCTCCACGGAGCCGTCGGGGCTCTTGAGGTTGTTGAAGAAGACGAAGTGCTGGTCGCTGACGACCTTGCCGGAGTTGTTCAGCAGCAGCGCGCTCGCGTCGAGGTCGAAGTCGGTGCCGGTCGTGGTGCGCACGTCCCAGCCCAGTCCGACGATGACGGCGGTCAGGCCCGGGGCCTCCTTGGTCAGCGAGACGTTGCCGCCCTTGCTGAGGCTGACTCCCACGAGTCCTCCATGTGGTGTCGAGGGGCGGGGAGCCCCGTCGTGCTTCGGATATGGGATCAACGAGCCGATCCTAGTGACGAGTTCCCGCCCCCCGCAGACCCTGGACCCGAAGGTTCCCAGGTTCGGCCGACCGGCCGACTACAGGGCGTCGAGCGCCTTCACGTACTCGTTCAGGTCGCGCGCGTCCGGCAGGCCGTTGACCACGGTCCAGCGCACGACGCCGTCCTTGTCGATGATGAAGGTGCCTCGCACCGCGCAGCCCTTGTCCTCGTCGAAGACGCCGTAGTCGCGGCTGACGTTGCCGTGCGGCCAGAAGTCGCTGAGCAGCGGGTACTCCAGGCCCTCCTGCTCGGCGAAGACGCGCAGGCTGTGGATGGAGTCGTTCGAGACGGCGAGCAGCTGGGTGTCGCGGTCGGCGAACTTCGGCAGGTTGTCGCGCAGCTCGCAGAGCTCGCCGGTGCACACGCCGGTGAAGGCGAAGGGGTAGAAGAGCAGGACCACGTTCTTCTCGCCGCGGAAGTCGGCGAGCCGCACGGTGCGGCCGTGGTTGTCCTTGAGCTCGAAGTCGGGTGCCTTGTCGCCGACCTGGATCGCCATGTCGTGCTTCCCTTCGGTGGGCTGTTCGGGTGAGAGCACAGCAAACGCTCGGGTCCACCCTACGCAGCGATCACCTGGGTTCCGGACGGGCCGGGGCGAGATCCGGCCCGTCCGGACGCGGTCACCGCTTCGACTTGGCCGCCTTCGGCGTGGCCAGCCGGCTGCCGCTCCAGTCCTTGCCGACGCTGACGCTCTTCGCTGCGGTCAGGCCGGCCGTCGTCGCGGCTTCCGAGATGTCGCTCGGTTCCACGTATCCCGAACGGCCGGTCTTCGGCGTGAGGAGCAGGATCGCGCCGCCCTCTTCGATGTACGTGGTGGCATCCACCAGCGCATCCGTCAGGTCGCCGTCGTCGTCACGGAACCACAGCACGACGGCGTCGGCCACGTCGTCGTATTCCTCGTCCATCAGGTCGCCCTCGACGGCTTCCTCGATGGCCTCGCGGAGTTCCTGGTCGACGTCGTCGTCGTAGCCGATCTCCTGGACCACCTGTCCGGGCTGGAACCCCAGCCTGGCGGCAGGGTTCGTCCGCTCCTCCGCGTGGTCCGCGGTCGCGCTCACGGGGTGCCTCCTGATCATGTCTTGGGGAATATCTCAGCCACGCGCGTGCGCGAAGCATTGGCCGTAGTCCACACGGGCGGGGCGGATAGCGCAAGTACCCGGCCGTCCCGACCGTCGAAACGGTGACGATACAGGCCGTGTCGTGGCAACTTCTGGCACCGTATCCCGATTCCGTGCCGCCCACATCACCCGCATGTGCCCGGTTTGCCCTCAACGGAATCATCCACGGATGGAACCATCGAACAACTTTGCCAAGCGCGTCACACCCCGGGCGTATCGTTGCGTTTTGACCGGCGGTGTGCTCCGGCGGTACGGCGGGGTGGCGACGGTGGAGATGACGGACGACCTCCCGCGGTACACGATGGGGAACGGCGCGGGCACTGGCAGTAGGCACGAGCAGTACCTACGGGCAGTAGGCACGAGCAGCAAGAACCGCCCCTCCGACAGGTAAGGAACAGCGTGGCTTCCGGATCCGATCGTTCCCCGATCATCATTGGCGGCCTTCCGAGTCAGGTTCCTGACTTCGATCCCGAAGAGACCCAGGAGTGGCTCGACTCCCTCGACGCCGTCGTGGACGAGCGCGGCCGGGAGCGGGCGCGCTATCTCATGCTGCGGCTGATCGAGCGGGCCCGCGAGAAGCGCGTGGCCGTGCCCGAGATGCGCAGCACGGACTACGTCAACACGATCCCGACCAAGAGCGAGCCGTTCTTCCCGGGCAACGAGGAGATCGAGCGCAGGATCCTGAACGCGACGCGCTGGAACGCGGCCGTGATGGTGTCGCGCGCCCAGCGCCCCGGCATCGGTGTGGGCGGCCACATCGCCACCTTCGCCTCCTCCGCCTCGCTCTACGACGTGGGCTTCAACCACTTCTTCCGCGGCAAGGACGAGGGCGACGGCGGTGACCAGGTCTTCTTCCAGGGCCACGCCTCCCCCGGCATCTACGCCCGCGCGTTCCTGCTCGACCGGCTCACCGAGAACCAGCTGGACGGTTTCCGCCAGGAGAAGTCGAAGTACCCGAACGGCCTGTCCAGCTACCCGCACCCGCGCTCCATGCCGGACTTCTGGGAGTTCCCGACGGTCTCCATGGGCCTCGGCCCGCTGGGGGCGATCTACCAGGCGCGGATGAACCGCTACATGGAGGCGCGCGGCATCGCGGACACCTCCAGGTCGCAGGTGTGGGCGTTCCTCGGCGACGGCGAGATGGACGAGCCGGAGTCGCTCGGCCAGCTCACGCTCGCGGCCCGGGAGGGCCTGGACAACCTGACCTTCGTGGTCAACTGCAACCTCCAGCGCTTGGACGGCCCGGTGCGCGGCAACGGCAAGATCATCCAGGAGCTGGAGTCGGTCTTCCGGGGCGCCGGCTGGAACGTGATCAAGCTGATCTGGGACCGCTCCTGGGACCCGCTGCTCGCGCAGGACCGGGACGGCGTCCTGGTCAACAAGATGAACATGACCCCGGACGGGCAGTTCCAGACGTACGCCACGGAGTCGGGCGCGTACATCCGCCAGCACTTCTTCGGCGACGACCACCGGCTGCGCGCGATGGTCGAGAACATGACCGACGACCAGATCCTGCACCTGGGGCGCGGCGGTCACGACCACCGCAAGATCTACGCGGCGTTCAAGGCGGCCAGCGAGCACAAGGGCCAGCCGACGGTCATCCTGGCCAAGACGATCAAGGGCTGGACGCTCGGCCCGAACTTCGAGGGCCGCAACGCCACGCACCAGATGAAGAAGCTGACGGTCGACGACCTGAAGCGCTTCCGGGACCGGCTGCACCTGCCGATCTCCGACCGGGAGCTGGAGTCCGGCCTGCCGCCGTACTACCACCCGGGGCGGAACTCGGAGGAGATCCAGTACATGCACGACCGCCGCAAGGGCCTCGGCGGGTACGTCCCGACGCGCGTCGTGCGTTCCAAGCCGCTCGCGCTGCCGGACGACAAGGCGTACGCGACCGTGAAGAAGGGCACGGGCCAGCAGTCCATCGCGACGACGATGGCCTTCGTGCGCCTGCTCAAGGACCTCATGCGGGACAAGGAGATCGGGCGGCGCTTCGTGCTGATCGCGCCGGACGAGTACCGCACGTTCGGCATGGACTCCTTCTTCCCGAGCGCGAAGATCTACAACCCGCTCGGGCAGCAGTACGAGTCCGTGGACCGGGAACTGCTCCTCGCCTACAAGGAGTCGCCGA
This sequence comes from Streptomyces hygroscopicus subsp. hygroscopicus, assembly GCF_030269125.1. GTDB lineage: Bacteria > Actinomycetota > Actinomycetes > Streptomycetales > Streptomycetaceae > Streptomyces > Streptomyces hygroscopicus_C. The sequence continues at coordinate 614,337 of NZ_BSSM01000002.1, forward strand.
CCGGCCAGATGCTGCACGACGGCATCTCCGAGGCGGGGTGCACGGCGTCGCTGATCGCGGCGGGTTCCGCGTACGCGACGCACGGCGAGCCGCTGATCCCGGTGTACGTCTTCTACTCGATGTTCGGGTTCCAGCGCACGGGTGACCAGTTCTGGCAGATGGCCGACCAGTTGGCGCGCGGCTTCGTCCTCGGTGCGACCGCGGGTCGTACGACGCTCACCGGCGAGGGGCTCCAGCACGCCGACGGGCACTCGCAGTTGCTGGCCTCCACGAACCCGGCGTGCGTCGCGTACGACCCGGCGTACGCCTACGAGATCGCGCACATCGTCCAGGACGGCCTGCGCCGGATGTACGGCGGCTCGGAGGAACACCCGCACGGCGAGGACGTCTTCTACTACCTCACCGTCTACAACGAGCCGATCCAGCACCCCGCGGAGCCGGCCGGCGTGGACGTCGAGGGCATCGTCAAGGGCATCCACAAGCTCTCCGACGGCCCCGGCGGGTCGGTCCCGGCGCAGATCATGGCGTCGGGCGTCGCGGTGCCGTGGGCGCTCCAGGCGCAGCGGATCCTCGCGGAGGACTGGAACGTACGGGCCTCGGTGTGGTCCGCGACGTCCTGGAACGAGCTGCGGCGCGAGGCGGTGGCGTGCGAGGAGCACAACCTGCTGCATCCCGAGGAGGAGCAGCTCGTGCCGTACGTGACGCGCAAGTTGAGCGGGTCGGAGGGTCCGTTCGTGGCCGTTTCCGACTGGATGCGCTCGGTCCCGGACCAGATCGCGCGCTGGGTGCCCGGCCCCTACCAGTCCCTCGGTGCCGACGGTTTCGGCTTCGCCGACACCCGCGGGGCGGCCCGCCGCTTCTTCCACATCGACGCGCAGTCGATCGTCGTGGCGGTCCTGACGGAACTGGTCCGCGCCGGCCGGATCGACCGCTCGGTACTGAAGCAGGCGATCGACCGGTACCAGGTGCTGGACGTGACGGCGGCGCACCCGGGTGCGGCGGGGGGCGACGCGTAACGGTGCCGGAGGGCGCGGGCCGGCTGCGGCGGGCCGGGCGCCGGGTGGCGTACCGGCGCTGACCGGGTGCTGTCCGCGCCCACCCGTGCCGCCCCGGCGGCACGACGGCCCGCAGTACGGGCGCTCCGCCGGCGGCCGGCGGAGCCGCAGTTCCCCGGGGGCACCGGGAACTGCGCGACCGGCCACGACGGAGCCGCACCCGGCGCACGGCCCGGCCCCACCGCGGCGGACCGCAGACGCGACACCGCTCCCCTCCTGCGCGGTGCGCGTCTGCGGTCGGGCTGCCGGTGCAGAACTCTGTCCCGCGCCCACCACGCCACGCCAGGGAACGCCGATCACGTCACCCGGCCGGGCGACCGCAGGTCAGATGTGGCCCACGCCCGCCCCCGCCTCCGCGTTGCCGCCCCGCTTGGTGAGGAAGGCCACCAGGACGGCGACCACGGCGACCCCCGCGGCGACCAGGCACGCGAGGCTCATGCCGGAGATGAACGTGTCGTGCGCCACGGCCGTGATCTTGGCGGCTATCGGCGCCGGTATCCCCTTCTGCACCGGCGCCACACCGGCCTGCACCGCCTCCGACGCCTGGTCCAGCTGCGCCGGCGTCAGCGGCTGCAGCCCCGCGCCCTTCCAGTTCCCCGGCAGCGCGCTGTCGACCTTGGAGGCCATCACCGCGCCCAGCACCGCCGTACCGAGGCTGCCGCCGATCTGCATGGCGGCCTGCTGGAGACCGCCGGCCACGCCGGACAGCTCCATGGGCGCGTTGCCCACGATGACCTCGGTCGCGCCGACCATGACCGGCGCGAGGCCGAGGCCGAGGAGGGCGAACCAGATGGACATCACGCCGCTGCCGGTACCGGCCTTGAGCGTGGACATCCCGTACATGGCGATCGCGGTCGCGGCCATGCCGCCGGCCAGCGGGACCCGCGGGCCGAGCTTGGTGATCGCGGCGCCGGCGAGCGGCGAGGCGACGATCATCATGCCGGTGAGCGGCAGCAGGTGCAGGCCCGCGTTGACCGGCGTCATCCCGTGCACGTTCTGGAGGTAGAAGGTCACGAAGAACAGGCCGCCCATGAAGGCGATGGCCATGAGGACCATCAGGACCACACCGGCCGACAGCGGCACGGAGCGGAACAGGCCGAGCGGGATGAGCGGTTCGGCGACCCTGGTCTCCCAGAACGCGAAGAACGCGAAGAGCAGGACCGAGGCGACGATGAAGCCCCAGGTCCTCCCCGCGCCCCAGCCCCAGGACGGCGCCTTGATGAGCGCCCAGACGAGGCAGAACATCGCGCCGGACAGCAGGGCGATGCCGAGCACGTCGAAGGAGCGCGGCGCGTTCTTCGCGCGGTGGTCGAGCAGGATCAGCAGGCCGAGGACCAGGGCGATCGCGCCGACCGGCACGTTGATGAAGAACACCGACTGCCAGTTGACGTGCTGGACGAGCACGCCGCCGAGGATCGGGCCGCCCGCGGTGGACGCGCCGATCACCATGCCCCAGATGCCGATGGCCATGTTGAGCTTCTCGGCCGGGAAGGTGGCCCGCAGCAGGCCGAGCGCGGCCGGCATGAGCAGCGCGCCGAACAGGCCCTGGAAGACCCGGAAGGTGATGACGGCGGAGATGCTGTGGGACAGCCCGATCGCGCCCGAGGCGGCGGCGAAGCCGGTCACGCCGATGAGGAAGGTCTGCCGGTGGCCGAAGCGGTCACCGAGCTTGCCCGCGGTGATCAGGGTGACCGCGAGGGCGAGGAAGTAGGCGTTGGTGATCCACTGCACGTCGGCGAAGGTCGCGTGCAGATGGTCGCGGATGGCCGGGTTGGCGATGGCCACGATGGTGCCGTCCAGGGCCACCATCATGACCCCTACGGCGACGGTGATCAGGGTGAGCCACGGGTGGCCGCGCATCCCCGTGACCGGGGCTTGCTCCGCCGGGGCCGGCGGGGCTCCGTCACCCGGCTCCGTCGTGTCGATGGTGGTCTGACCAGTCATGTGTTCGAGCCTAGTGACAGCCACTGACAGTTGACAAACAATTTCATAAGTCGGTAACTGACAGGGCACACTGCCATAGGGCTGAGCTGGCCGGATGTTCAGGAAGGGGCCGACGAGGGGCCATGGAGACGCTGCGCGAGCGCAAGAAGCGGCGTACCCGGGAGTCGCTGCTGCGGGCCGCTCTCGAACTGTTCACCACCCAGGGGTACGAGCGCACCACGGTGGACGAGATCGCCGCGGCCTGCGAGGTCTCGCAGCGCACCTTCTTCCGCTACTTCGCGGGCAAGGAGGACGCGGCCTTCGCGGTCCAGGAGATGACGGAGGCCCTGTTCCTGGCCGCCCTGCGCGCCCGGCCGGCGCACGAGGCGCCGATGGAGGCGCTGCGGCAGGCGGTCCTGGAGGGCTGGGACACGCTCCGGGAGACCGTCGAGTCGGCCGTGCCGATGGAGCTGTACCTGCGCATGTACCGGACCATCGAGTCGACGCCCGCGCTGCTCGCCGCCCACCTGCGCCGCTCGACCGCCGTCGAGGAGACCCTCGCGCGACTGCTGGCCGAGCGGGAGGGCGTGGACGTGGACACGGACCCCCGGCCGAGGCTCGTGGTGGCGGTGTTCGGCGGGGTGATAAGGGTCACGGAGCGGCAGTGGTGCACGGGCCGGGACTTCAGCCTGGAGGCCGTCAGGTCGCTCACCGCCTCCTACCTCGACCAGGTGACGTCGGCCCTCCGGGGGAACTGGCGCACGGGCTGAGGCCGTTGCCCCGGCGCCGGAAAGATCGTCGGAGGTGCGCCCGGAGGGGCGCGGCCGGGGTGCCCGGCGGACCGACCGGGGCACGCTCGAAAGATCGTTCACCGAGTGTTCGATCTCCACCGAAACGTGATCCCTGTCACTGGGTTACCGCGAGACCGTCTCGTTCTCCTAGTGTGTCCTCCCAGTGACTTCCTTCGACACCTCCTCCCCGCAACTCAACGTCTGGCGCGCGATGCTGGCGCTGGCCGTCGTGTTCGTGATGCTCGCCACCACCGGCTGGACCGCCCTGCGCACCCACCGGGAGTCCGGCGAACTCCAGGCCTCGCTCGACAGCTGGAAGCACGGCAGCCTCCACGGAGCGCGGCTCCCGGACCCGGGGGCCGGTCCCACGCGGCTCACCCGGTTCTTCACCTCGCTCTCCGCGCAGGACCGCGCCCGCCTCGCCCGCCGCTACCCGCTCGCGGTGGGCAACATGAACGGCGCGCCGGTCTCCCTGCGCTACCGCGCCAACCACATCGCCCTGGAACAGCAGCGCGCGGTCGAGCGCACCCGCATGCACGACAGCCGGCTCAGCGCGGCGGGCCAGCAGGACGCCGGGCGCCGCATGCACCGCTACGCGTCGCTGCTGGACCCCGGCCGCCAGATCCTCTCCTTCGACCCGGAGGGCACCGGCCGCGTCGCCGAGGTGTTCGGGAACCTGACCAGGGCGCAGCGGATCTCGGTCGTCGTGCCCGGCGTGGACACCGACCTGCTCAGCTTCCAGAAGACCAACCGCCCCTACACCGCCCCGGTCGGCATGGCCAAGGCGCTGTACGCGGCGGAACGCGCGGCCGCCCCCGGGACCCGTACGGCCGTGATCGCCTGGGCGGACTACACCTCCCCCGACGGCCTCGGCGTGGACGCGGCCACCGGAGCGCGCGCGGCGGAGGGCTCCCTGCGGCTGAACGCGCTGCTGCGCGCCCTGCCGGGCCGGGCCCCGGTGTCGATGTTCTGCCACAGCTACGGCTCCGTGCTGTGCGGGGTCGCCGCGCACGACATGCCCCGGCGGGTCGCCGACATAGCGGTGGCCGCCAGCCCCGGCATGCGCGTCTCCAGGGCCGCGAACCTCGGCACCACCGCCCGGGTGTGGGCCATGCGGGACGCCACCGACTGGATCCAGGACGTGCCGTACCTGGAGCTGGGCGGGCTCGGGCACGGCGCCGATCCGGTCGCCGCGGGCTTCGGCGCCCGGGTGCTGTCCGCGCGGGACGCGCAGGGCCACGCCGGGTACTTCACGCCGGGCACGGACAGTCTGCGCAACCTCGCGGACATCGGCACGGGCGCGTACGACTCGGTGGAGTGCGCCGGCGGAAGTGACGCCTGCCGGGCAGGTCTGCCCGCGACGACGACGGCCCAACGCGCGTAGAAACAGCAGGAAGTGCGGTCTGCGCGGGTGGCGACGGAGGGGCACGTGCCGCATACGATGAGCCGCATGGGTGACGTACTGGCGGGTTTTCATGCCGTCTGGGAGTTCGAGTCCGACTCCGTGCTCATCCGCTACGAACGGGGGATTCGAACACCGAAGTTGTTCCAGGCGCTCGGGGAGCGGCGGATACCGCTGTCCGCCGTCGAGGAGGTCACGCTCGCTCCGGGCAAGCGCGGCACCCTCGTGCTGCGTCTGGTGCCCCGTTCCGGTGCGGATCCGCTCATGGAGGCGGCGGACGGGCAGCTGAAGGAGGGTTCCGACCCGTACCGGCTGGTCCTGCCGGCCGAGCGGGAGCCCGAGGCGGCGTCCCGCGCCGAGGAACTGGCGGCGCGGCTGACGGAGCCGGGGCCGGCGGACCGCTATCTGGTGGCCGCGCCCGCGGCGCCGTTGCAGTTCAAGGCGTACGACGGGAAGGCGACGTTCGACGGGACCTCCGTGCAGTTCCGGTGGTCCTGGACCGGCGCGTCCACGGCCAAGTGGAAGGCCGGCGACCAGAGTTACGCGGTCGCCGACCTCAGCGGCGTGGAGTGGCGCTCCCCCGAAGCGCTGGAGGGGTACCTACGGCTCCGCGCCTCGGGTTCGGACCCGGTCGCCGCGCCCGACCAGGACCCGGCCGCGGTGGTGTTCGGACTCGGGTACGGCCCGGTGCACGAGTCGCTGCCGTTCGCCGCGGCGGTTCTCGCGGCGGTCCGCTCACGCGGGCCGGTGCCGGCGGTGCCGCGGTGCCGTCGTGATCCCGCGGACATCGCCGAGCGGATCCGGCACCTGGGGGACTTGCATCAGGCCGGGTTGGTCACCGACGAGGAGTTCTCCAGCAAGAAGGCCGAGTTGCTGGCCGAACTCTAGAGCCGCTCCCGGCCCGCCGAGGTGAACGTCATGTCCGCGTACCGGTCGCCCGCCACCTTGCCCGCGATCGGCTCCAGTCGGGCCAGCTCGGCCTCGGTCAGGGTGATCCGGGTCGCGGCCACGTTCTCCTCCACCCGGTTCGCCTTGCGGGTGCCCGGGATCGGGACGACCGGCAGGGAGTCGACGGCGGCGCGCTGCTGGACCCAGGCCAGGGCGATCTGGGCCGGGGTGGCTCCGTGGGCGGCGGCGATGGTGTGCAGGGGCTGGAGCAGGGCCGCGTTCGCGGCGGCGTTGTCGCCGGTGAAGCGGGGCTGCTGGCGGCGGAAGTCGTCGGTCGTGAGGTCCTTGTCGGCGTTGGCGAAGGACCCCGTGAGGAAGCCCCGGCCGAGCGGCGAGTACGGCACCAGGGCGACGCCCAGCTCCCGCGCCGCCGGCACGACGTGCGCCTCGATGTCCCGGCTGAACAGCGACCACTCCGACTGCACGGCCGCGATCGGGTGCACGGCGTGCGCCGCGCGCAGTTCCCGCGCCGTGACCTCGCTGAGGCCCAGGTGCTTGACCTTGCCCTCGCGCACCAGCTCCGCCATCGTGCCGACGGTCTCCTCGATCGGCACGTTCACGTCGCGCCGGTGCATGTAGTAGAGGTCGATCACGTCGACGCCGAGCCGCTGGAGGCTGCCCTCGACGGCCTCGCGGATGTACGGGGCGTCGTTGCGGATGATCCGCCTGGTCGGGTCGTCCTCGGGAATGGACAGGGCGAACTTGGTGGCGATCACCACCTCGTCGCGGTGGGCCCGGAAGAACGGGGCGAGGAACCGCTCGTTCTCGCCCGCGCCGTACGCGTCGGCGGTGTCGTAGAGGGTCACGCCCAGCTCCAGCGCCCGGTCCAGGGCGGCGCGCGCCTGCGCGGTGTCGGTGGGGCCGTAGCCGAAGCTCATGCCCATGCAGCCGAGTCCCTGTACGCCGACCTCGGGCCCCTGCGCTCCCAGGCGTGCCGTCGGAATCCTGGCGTCGGTCATCGATTGTTCCCCTCTGTGGCGTAAAAACTGATCTTGCGGTCGAGCACGGCGAGCGTGTCCCGCAGCTCCGCGATCCGGCCGAGCACGTCCCGGCGGGTCTGCTCCAGCAGTTCCTGCCGCTCCCGGTAGGTACCGGCCCCCTCGCGCACCAGTTCCGCGTACCTGACCATGTCCGCCACCGGCATGCCGGTCAGCCTCAGCTTGGTCACCAGGTCGAGCCAGTCCAGGTCGCGGTTGCGGTAGCGGCGCTGACCGGTGTGCGAGCGGTCGACGTGCGGCATCAGGCCGATCCGTTCGTACCAGCGCAGCGTGTGCGCGGTCAGGCCGGTGAAGGCGGCGACCTCACTGATCGTGTAGTGGTCCTGCCCGTCCGGGCGCGGGTGGCGCGGGGGACGCGCGGAGCAGATGTCGGCGGGGCGGGAGTCCTCAAGGGTCGCAGGGGTGGTCTGCATCACCGTCATGGCTCAACGCTATGGCCTTCGAGTGCACTCCAAGCAAGCGGAGCCGGTAAGAAAACCGCGGGACCGGGCGGGGGCCGCCGGATAGCGTGCGGGGCATGAGTCTCGCACGACGGGCCACGCCCGAGGACGCCACCGAGGTACTGCGGCTGCGTCAGGTCATGTTCGATTCACTGGGGCGGCTGGGCGCGTCCGGAGCGACGAGCTGGCAGGCCGAGTCCCTGCCCCTGGTGCGCGAGCGGCTGGCCGAGGCCGACGGGGACTTCGCGGCGTTCGTCGTCGAGTCCCCGGAGCGGCCGGGCGGGCTGGCCGCGCTGGCGGCGGGCACGGTGGACTACCGCGTCGGCAGCCCCCGCGACCCGCGGGGCCGGGTCGGGACCGTCTTCAGCGTGGCGACGGACCCGGACGCCCGGCGCCGCGGCTACGCGCGGATGTGCGTGGAGGAGCTGCTGGCCTGGTTCCGGGCCAGGGGCACCGGGCACGTCCTGCTCACCGCCTCGCCGGACGCCCAGCCGCTGTACGAGGCCCTGGGCTTCACCCAGGACCCGGACCCTTCGATGCGGCTGCTGCTGTGAGCCGCATAGGCTCGGCCCCATGTCGTTGAACAGCCTGGCGTCGATCGAGAACTGGCCCGTGCCCACCGCGGCGGCGGGTGTCGTACGAGCCGACGGGACCGTCCTCGGGACGCACGGCCCCGTCGGCCACCGCTTCCCCCTCGCCTCGGTCACCAAGCCGCTGGCCGCGTACGCGGCGCTGGTGGCGTACGAGGAGGGGGCGATCGAGCTGGACGAGCCGGCCGGACCGCCCGGGGCGACGGTGCGGCACCTGCTGGCGCACACCTCGGGCCTCGCCTTCGACGAGCACCGGGTGACGGCGCCGCCCGGGGAGCGGCGGCTGTACTCCAACGCCGGGTTCGAGCAGCTCGGCGACCACATCGCCAAGGCGACGGACATCCCGTTCGCCGAGTACGCGCGGCAGGCGGTGCTGGACCCGCTGGGCATGACGTCCACCTCGCTCGCGGGCTCCCCCGCGAAGGACGGCGTCTCGACGGTCGAGGACCTGCTGCGGTTCGCGGCCGAGGTGCAGGCACCCCGGCTGCTGGACCCGCGCACGGTCGCGGAGGCGATGACGGTCCAGTTCCCCGGTACCAAGGGCGTGTTGCCGGGCTACGGCCACCAGAACCCGAACGACTGGGGCCTCGGCTTCGAGATCCGCGACGCCAAGTCCCCCCACTGGACGGGCCGTTCCTCCTCCCCGCGCACCTTCGGCCACTTCGGGCAGGCTGGTACGTTCCTGTGGATCGACCCCGACGCGAACCTCGCCTGCGCCGCCCTGGCCGACCGCGCCTTCGGCCCCTGGGCCATCGAGGCGTGGCCGGTGTTCACGGACGCGGTACTGGGCGAGACGCGCGGGGTGCGTTGACCGTCGGTCCGATAACCTCCCCCGTGCACCAGGAGATTCACCAGCGGTAGGCATCGGGGGAGACGATGAGCGGGGTTCGGGCCGACGGCGGGTTGCGGCCGTTGGACAGCGGTGATCCTCAGGCGGTGGCGGGCTACCGGCTCGCCGCCCGGCTCGGTTCGGGCGGCATGGGCACGGTGTACCTGTCGTACACACCCGGCGGGCACCCGATCGCCCTGAAGACGATCCGGCCGGAGCTCGGCGAGGACGGGGAGTTCCGGCGCCGGTTCCGGCAGGAGGTACAGGCGGCGCAGCGGGTGCAGGGCCTGTACACCGCGCCGGTCATCGACTACGACACCGAGGGCGCCCGGCCCTGGCTGGCCACCGCCTACGTCGCCGGGCCCTCGCTGGCCTCGGCGGTCGCCGAGCACGGCCCCCTGCCGCTGCCCTCGGTCCTGCTGCTGCTCGCGGGGGTGGCCGAGGCGCTGTCGGTGATCCATGGCGCGGGCATCGTGCACCGCGATCTGAAGCCGTCCAATGTGCTGCTGGCCGGGGACGGCCCCCGCGTGATCGACTTCGGCATCGCCCGCGCCGCCGACGCCACCGCCCTGACCGGCACCGGCGTCTCCGTCGGCACCCCCGCGTTCATGTCGCCCGAGCAGGCGGCGGGCCGCGAGGTCACGCCCGCCTCGGACGTGTTCGCGCTGGGCCAGGTCGCGGTGTTCGCGGCGCTCGGCCAGGGCGCGTACGGCGACGGCCCCTCGCACGCGGTGCTGTACCGGATCGTGCACGAGGAGCCCGACCTCGCCGGCATGCCCGGCCAACTGGCGTTCGTGGCGCGGTGCCTGGCCAAGGACCCCGCCGCGCGGCCCACCCCCGCCGAGGTGGTCGCGCTGTGCCAGCAGGCGTCGCCGACGCCGCTGCGGCAGTCCGGGTCCTGGCTGCCGAAGGCGCTCACCGCGCAGATCACCCAGCGCGTCTCCGCCTCGGCAGCGCTCGCGGCCGCCCCGGCCGCCCCGCCGCCCACGGCACCGCTCACCCGGCCCGGCCCCTTCGCGCCGGCCGCCCCACGGGCCACCCCTCCCCCGCCCGGGGCGACCCCGCCGCACGCCGCCCCCACGGCAACCGCCCGGCCGCCGCACGCCCCCGTCCACCAGCACCCGGCACCCCCGCGGCCGTACCCCCCGTACGTCCAGCCCTACCTCTATCAGCCGCCGAAGCCGAAGCGCGGCGTCGGCCGGAAGATCGCCATCGGGGCCGCCGTCGGCTTCGCCCTGCTGTGGGGCGCCGGCTGCGTCTCGGTGCTCAGCAACCTCGGCGACTCCTCCGGCAACGGTTCCTCGCAGGCCCCCTCGTCCTCGACCGGTCGGCACCGGCCCGACCCCAAACCGGTCAGTTTCAAGGGCATCAACCTCCCCAGGGGCTACTGGGTCCGGTTCGCCGACTCGCCGCCCAAGCCGGTGAACGAGCAGAACACCTCGAACGCCAGTTTCGGCGACGGCGCGGACTTCTACTACGACGACGACCCGGACTACTCCGAGGACGAGACGCCCGTCGTGGGCACCGCCGGGGACAGGGTGGTCCTGCTCGACAACGCCGAGCACGGCTCCCTGGCCACCTGCCGCAAGGTGACCCGCTACGCCGAGAAGATCCACCTGTCCCAGCTCAGCGCGGGCTCGCAGATCTGCGTGCACACCGTCTCCGGCCATATCGGCCTGGTCACCTACCGGGGTTCCGCCGGCCGCGGCAGCCCGAGCGACTACATCACGCTCGACATGACGATCTGGCGCAACGCGGAGCCCGCGAGCGACTGAGCCGTCAGCCGGTCAGCTCCCACACGAGCAGCTCGGCCGGGGTCACCGCCACCGCCGCGAGAGCGCGGGCGTCGGTGATCCGGGCCGCGTCCCCCGCCCCCAGCTCCTCGCCGTCCAGCCGCACCTCGCCGCGCACGACATGGACGTACAGGCGGGCCGCGTCCGGTACGGCGGTCCGCTCGCCCGCGGCCAGGCGGCGCACGTGCAGCATGGCGCCCGCGGCCGGGACGGCGTAGGGAGTGGCGTCGGCGATGCCCGGGACGATCTCGTAGGACGGCTCGCCGCCCGGCTCCAGCGGGGCCAGCCACATCTGGAGGAAGGTCAACGGCCCCTCGCCGTCGTTGCGTTCGACGTGCCGCACGCCCGCCGCCGCACCGAGGTGCTGTACGTCACCGGGACGGACCCGGGACTCGTGGCCCGCGGAGTCGCGGTGGGTCAGCTCGCCCTCGACGACCCAGGTGACGATCTCGGTGTGGCTGTGCGGGTGCTCGTCGAAGCCGGCGCCGGGCGCGAGCCGTTCCTCGTTGCAGGCGATCAGCGGGCCGAAGCGCAGGTTGTCGGGGTCGTAGTGCGGGCCGAAGGAGAAGGCGTGGCGGGTCTCGATCCCGGCCGCCGGGTCCCCGCCCGGGTAGCGCTCGGCGGCGCGCCGTACGTCGATCACGGTCCCACCGTAGACCCGTCCCGGACGCGGACGGGGGCCGGGTTCCCTACCCGGCGACGCATGCGCCCGTCCGGATAAGGCACTCTTGTCCCCGTGCCCGAACCCGAATCCCACCGCGGTGATCCCGCGACATCCGCCGTCCATACGCACGCCGCGACCCTGAAGCGGCTGGAGAGGTCCTCGGGGAGTCTCGCCGCGCAGGCCATCGCGCGGATGGACGAGACCCTGCCGTGGTACCGGGCGATGCCCCCGGAGAACCGGTCCTGGATCGGGCTGGTCGCGCAGGCGGGCATCGCGGCCTTCACCGAGTGGTTCCGGCACCCGGACGCCCCGCAGGCGATCTCCACGGACGTCTTCGGGACCGCGCCGCGCGAGCTGACCCGGGCGATCACGCTGCGGCAGACCGTGGAGATGGTGCGCACCACCATCGAGGTCATGGAGAGCGCCATCGACGAGGTGGCCGCCCCGGGCGACGAGCGCGTGCTGCGCGAGGCGCTGCTGGTGTACGCCCGGGAGATCGCCTTCGCGACCGCCCAGGTGTACGCCCAGGCCGCGGAGGCACGCGGTGCCTGGGACGCGCGGCTCGAATCGCTGGTGGTCAACGCCGTGCTCAGCGGCGAGGCCGACGAGGGCGCGGTCAGCCGCGCCGCCGCGCTCGGCTGGAACTCGCCCGAGCACGTGTGCGTCCTCCTCGGTACCGCGCCGGACGGGGACAGCGAGCTGACCGTGGAGGCGATCCGGCGGGCCGCGCGCCATGCCAAGCTCCAGGTGCTCACCGGCGTTCTCGGGGACCGCCTGGTGGTGATCGCGGGCGGCAGCCCCAACCCGCTCGCGGTGGCGAAGTCGCTGATCGGGCCGTACGCGGCCGGTCCGGTGGTCGCCGGTCCCGTCGTACCGGACCTGCTGGCCGCGACCCGGTCCGCGCAGGCCGCAGCGGCGGGGCTGAAGGCGTGCACCGCCTGGCAGGACGCGCCGCGACCGGTGCTGGCGGACGATCTGCTGCCGGAGCGCGCCATCGCGGGCGATCCGAGCGCCCGTGACCAGTTGGTGGAGGAGATCTACAGACCGCTGGAAGAGGCCGGATCCGCGCTGCTGGAAACCCTGAGTGTCTACCTGGAGCAGGCGAGCAGCCTGGAGGGCGCGGCCCGGATGCTCTTCGTTCACCCGAACACCGTGCGCTACCGGCTCCGACGTGTGACAGACGTCACCGGTTGGTCGCCGTCGGATGTACGATCCGCGTTCACGCTGCGGATCGCGCTGATCCTGGGGCGCCTGGCCGACGGCGACCCCCAGACATAGGGTTTTGTCGGAGGTCAACAAAAGCCCTTCGTGTTCTTCGTCCCTGTCCCCACGGGCGGCCGTGCCCGTACCCAAGAGAGAGTGTGAGAGTGCTCGTACTCGTCGCTCCCGGCCAGGGCGCCCAGACGCCCGGCTTCCTGACTCCCTGGCTCGAACTCCCCGGTGCCGCGGACCGTGTCGCCGCGTGGTCGGACGCCATCGGCCTCGACCTGGTGCATCACGGCACCCAGGCCGACGCCGACGCGATCCGGGACACCGCGGTCGCCCAGCCGCTGCTGGTCGCCGCCGGGATCCTGTCCGCGGCGGCACTCGGTGCCATGTCGGAGATCGCGCCGGGCGCGGTGGCCGGGCACAGCGTCGGCGAGATCACCGCGGCCGCCTTCGCGGGCGTGCTGACGGACGCCGCGGCCCTGAAGCTGGTCCGCACCCGCGGTCTGGCCATGGCGGAGGCCGCCGCGATCACGGAGACCGGCATGTCGGCGCTGCTCGGCGGCGACCCGGAGACCTCGGTCGCGCACCTGGAGAAGCTGGGCCTGACGCCGGCGAACATCAACGGCGCGGGGCAGATCGTCGCGGCGGGCACGCTGGAGCAGCTGGCCGCGCTGAACGAGGACAAGCCCGAGGGCGTCCGCAAGGTCGTTCCGCTGAAGGTGGCCGGCGCCTTCCACACCCGGCACATGGCCCCGGCGGTCGAGACGCTGGCCAAGGCCGCCGCCGACCTCGCCCCGGCCGACCCCAAGGTCACCTACGTCTCCAACAAGGACGGCGCGGCGGTCGCCTCCGGCGCCGAGGTCCTGGAGCGCCTGGTCGGCCAGGTCGCGAACCCGGTGCGCTGGGACCTGTGCATGGAGACGTTCAAGGAACTGGGCGTCACCGCGCTCATCGAGGTGTGCCCCGGCGGCACGCTGACCGGACTGGCCAAGCGGGCGCTGCCCGGCGTCAAGACGCTGGCCCTGAAGACCCCTGACGACCTCGACGCGGCCCGTGCGCTCATCACCGAGCACGTCGACGCCTGACGCCTAAGGAGCCGTAGATGGCGAAGATCAAGCCCAGCAAGGGCGCCCCGTACGCGCGCATCCTCGGTGTCGGCGGCTACCGCCCGACCCGTGTGGTGCCCAACGAGGTGATCCTGGAGAAGATCGACTCGTCCGACGAGTGGATCCGCTCCCGCTCCGGCATCGAGACCCGGCACTGGGCGGGCCCCGAGGAGACCGTGGCCGCGATGTCCGTCGAGGCGGCCGGCAAGGCGATCGCCGACGCCGGCATCGACGCCTCGCGGGTCGGCGCGGTCGTCGTGTCGACGGTGTCGCACTTCGCCCAGACCCCGGCCATCGCCACCACGATCGCCGACAGGCTCGGCACCGGCAAGGCGGCCGCCTTCGACATCTCGGCCGGCTGCGCGGGCTTCGGCTACGGCCTCACCCTGGCCAAGGGCATGATCGTGGAGGGCTCCGCCGAGTACGTCGTCGTCATCGGCGTCGAGCGGCTCAGCGACCTGACCGACCTGGAGGACCGCGCCACGGCCTTCCTGTTCGGCGACGGCGCCGGCGCGGTCGTCGTGGGCCCCTCCAAGGAACCGGCCATCGGCCCGACCGTGTGGGGCTCCGAGGGCGACAAGGCCACGATCATCAAGCAGACCGTCTCGTGGGACCGTTTCCACGTCGGCGACGTCAACGAGCTTCCGCTGGACAGCGAGGGAAACATCAAGTTCCCCGCGATCACGCAGGAGGGCCAGGCGGTGTTCCGCTGGGCCGTGTTCGAGATGGCGAAGGTCGCCAAGGAGGCGCTGGACGCCGCCGGGCTTTCGCCGGACGACCTGGACGTCTTCATCCCGCACCAGGCCAATGTGCGGATCATCGACTCGATGGTGAAGACTCTCAAGCTGCCGGAGCACGTCACGGTCGCCCGTGACATCCGCACCACCGGCAACACCTCGGCCGCCTCGATTCCGCTCGCCATGGAGCGGCTCCTGGCGACCGGGGAGGCGAAGAGCGGCGACACCGCGCTCGTCATCGGATTCGGGGCGGGTCTCGTCTACGCCGCCACGGTCGTTACCCTCCCCTAGGCACTCCGTGCCGGATCATGCGATCCGGTGGGGGGAAAAATGCCACAAACCGTCTGGAATATCGAAGAAGGAGCGCCTGACATGGCCGCCACTCAGGAAGAGATCGTCGCGGGTCTCGCCGAAATCGTGAACGAGATCGCCGGCATCCCGGTTGAGGACGTCCAGCTGGACAAGTCCTTCACCGACGACCTGGACGTCGACTCGCTGTCCATGGTCGAGGTCGTCGTCGCCGCCGAGGAGCGCTTCGACGTGAAGATCCCGGACGAGGACGTCAAGAACCTCAAGACGGTCGGCGACGCGACCGACTACATCCTCAAGCACCAGGCCTGAGCCATTCGCTGAGGCCCTACGGCCCGTCAGGCCGCAAGGCTGTCAGGCTGCAAGGCCCCGCCACCCGGCGGTGGCGCCGTAGATTCCCGCATCCGTTGGAGAGAGAATTCCCGTGAGCCCGACCAATCGCACCGTGGTCGTCACCGGTATCGGCGCAACCACACCGCTGGGTGGCGACGCAGCTTCGTTCTGGGAGGCCCTGGTCGCCGGCAAGTCCGGTGTCCGTCTCCTGGAGGAGGAGTGGGCGGCGGACCTCCCGGTCCGCATCGCCGCCCGCGTCGCCGTCGAGCCGGGCGAGATCATCCCCCGGCCGCAGGCCCGCAAGCTCGACCGCTCGGCCCAGTTCGCGCTGATCGCCGCGCGCGAGGCATGGAAGGACGCCGGCTTCACCGCCAGGGCCGGCGAGGACGCCTCCGTCAACCCCGACCGTCTCGGTACCGTGATCGCCTCCGGGATCGGCGGTGTGACCACGCTTCTGGACCAGTACGACGTGCTGCGCGAGAAGGGCGTCCGCCGCGTCTCCCCGCACACCGTGCCGATGCTCATGCCCAACTCCCCGGCGGCCAACGTCGGTATCGAGCTGGGCGCACGCGCCGGCGTGCACACCCCGGTGTCGGCCTGCGCCTCCGGCGCGGAGGCCATCGGGTACGCGATCGAGATGATCCGCACCGGTCGTGCGGACGTGGTCGTGGCCGGTGGCACCGAGGCCGCGATCCACCCGCTGCCCATCGCCGCGTTCGGCAACATGATGGCGATGTCCAAGAACAACGACGACCCGGCGGGCGCGTCCCGGCCGTTCGACTCCGGTCGCGACGGCTTCGTGCTCGGCGAGGGTGCCGGTGTGATCATCCTCGAATCCGAGGAGCACGCGAAGGCCCGCGGCGCGCGGATCTACGTGGAGGCGGTCGGCCAGGGCATCTCCGCCGACGGCCACCACATCACGCAGCCGGAGCCCTCGGGCAACGGCATCGCGCACGCGCTGCAGAACCTGCTGGACAGCACGGATCTGAAGCCGGCCGAGGTCGTCCACGTCAACGCGCACGCCACCTCCACCCCGCAGGGTGACGTCGCCGAGATCAAGGCGCTGTGGAAGGTGTTCGGCGACGACGTCGAGCACATGGCGATCTCCGGCACGAAGTCGATGACCGGTCACCTGCTCGGTGGTGCCGGCGGCATCGAGACCGTGGCGTCGATCCTGGCGCTGGTGAACCGCACGGCGCCGCCGACGATCAACGTGAAGGACCTCGACGCCGAGGTGGACGCGGACGTCGTCGTGGGCGAGGCCCGTCAGCTGCCGGAGGGTCGCATCGCCGCGCTGAACGACTCGTTCGGGTTCGGCGGGCACAACGTGGTGCTGGCGTTCCGCACCGTCTGAGTACACGCGGAAGGGCCCCCACCGGCCGGTGGGGGCCCTTCCGCGTGCGGGTGGACCGGGCGGCCCGCCCGGTCGTCCTCAGACCACCTGGTGGAGCCAGCGCACCGGCGCGCCCTCGCCCGCGTACCTGAAGGGCTCCAACTCGTCGTCCCACGGCTTGCCGAGCAGCTTGGCGATCTCGGCCGCCAGGTCGGTCTCCTCGCGCTGCGAGCGGGTGAGGGCGGCGCGCAGGCGGTCCTCGGGGATGAGGATGTCGCCGTGCATGCCGGTGACGGCGTGGAAGATGCCGAGGTCGGGGGTGCAGCTGTAGCGCTCGCCCTCGGCGGCGGCGCAGGGCTCGGCGGTCACCTCGAACCGCAGCAGGTGCCAGCCGCGCAGCGCCGAGGCGAGCTTGGAGGCGGTGCCGGGCCGGCCCTGCCAGGAGAACTCGGAGCGCCAGGTGCCCGGGGCCGCGGGCTGGCGGATCCAGTCGAGGTTGACGCGCGTGCCGAGCACCCCGGCGACGGCCCACTCGACGTGCGGGCACAGCGCGCGCGGCGCGGAGTGCACGTACAGAACTCCACGTGTCGTCACCGGAACCTCCGGGCAGAGCGGGACATCTTGCTGGCTTGCTGGCGGCTGTGGCACGACGGCCGCGCTGATGGCGAGGCTACCGTGCGGCGGGGCGAGGAGTGTGACGTACCGTCGGTCCCGGTGCCAGGAATCCTTCACCATTCACCCAGGGGGACGCCTGTACGGGCCCCGTCCGTTCCAGCGGGCCGGGCGCCGGGAACCCTCGCACGTTGTCATAGGGGGAAGCACCCGACTTCGAGCGAGGAGAACTCCAGGGATGCGGAAGCGAAGCCACCGGGCGCGGGCCGCCCTGGCCGTGGCGGCGGCCACCGTGCTGGGCGTCGCCGGGTGCGAGGCCGGGGGTTCGCCCGCGGCCCGGGGCACCGGGGCGCGGGCCGCCAAGGCGCCGGTGTGGAACCGCAGTCCGGCCTCGATCGCCGCGGTCGGCGACTCCATCACCCGCGGTTTCGACGCGTGCACGGTGCTGTCCGACTGCCCCGAGGTGTCCTGGGCGACGGGCAGCGACGCCACGGTGGAGAGTCTGGCGGTACGGCTCCTCGGCGCGTCGGGCGCGGCCGCGCACAGCTGGAACTACGCGATGACGGGCGCCCGAATGGCTGATCTGTCGCAGCAGATGGCGGACGCGGCGAGTCGCGACCCGGAACTGGTCACGGTGATGGTCGGCGCGAACGACGCCTGCCGGTCCTCCACCCGCGCGATGACCTCGGTCGCCGGCTTCCGCGCGGACTTCGAGGAGGCGCTGCGCACGCTGCGCTCGGCGGCCCCGAAGACGCAGGTGTACGTCGCGAGCGTGCCGAACCTGAAGCGGCTCTGGGAGCGGGGCCGGGGCAATCCGCTCGGCAAGCAGGTCTGGAAGCTCGGCATCTGTCCCTCGATGCTCGGCGACGCCGACGACCTCGGCGAGGCGGCCGAGCGCAGGCGCGACCGTGTCGAGGAACGGGTCGTCGCCTACAACAAGGTCCTCAAGGACGTCTGCGCCGCCGACCGCCGCTGCCGCTTCGACGGCAACGCGGTGTACGACTACCGCTTCGACACCGACCAGCTCAGCCACTGGGACTGGTTCCACCCCAGCAAGGACGGCCAGGCGCGCCTCGCGGCCATCGCGTACCGGGCGGTCACGGCGGCGGGTCCGACGGCGTAGCGACATCGCCCTCGTGCCGGGCCAGTTCGACGGCCAGGCGCCGCATGACCGTGTCGTTGGCACGGCGCATCGCGGCGCGGACGAGGGGGGCCAGGAGGCGTTCGGCCAGGGGTGCCCGGAGCCAGGTGTAGGTGAAGGACACCCGGCTGCCGCCGTCCGGGAGGGGGGCGATGGTGTATATGCCGTGGGCCTGGCGGCGGCCGGCGGCGCTGACGTTGTGTTCGACGATGCGGTGGGGCGGTTCGGAGTTGATGACCTCGATGGCGATGTCGGTCCTCGCGCCGCCCAGGGCGGTGGTGACGGTGGCTCGGGCCCCCAGGCCCCGGCTCGGGCCGCTGTAGCGCCAGTCGGTCAGGTAGTGGTCGGTGAAGCGCTCGTGGTGGGCCATCACGTCGAGGAAGTCGTGGACCTGTGCGGGTGTGTACGGAACGTCGGTCGACACGGTGACGGGTCGCATGCACCGCACGGTACAGACGACCGCGCCGGTCACCTAGGGTTTCGACATGAGCGAACTCTTCGGCACACTTCCCGACGGCACCGAGGTCCACCGCTGGACGCTGGAGCGGGGCGGGACCCGGGTGGAGATCCTGACGTACGGCGGGATCGTGCGGTCGGTGGAGGTTCCGGACCGGGAGGGCCGGACGGCGGACGTGGTGCTCGGCTTCGCCGGTCTCGACGACTATGTCGCGCATCCGGAGCCGTACCTGGGCGCTCTGATCGGCCGGTACGCCAACCGGCTCGGCGGGGCGCGGTTCCCGCTGGACGACGCCGTGTACGCCCTGGAGCCGAACGAGGGGCCCAACGTGCTGCACGGCGGGGCGCGGGGGTTCGACAAGCGGGTGTGGGAGGCGGCGGGCGTCGGGCACGGGGTGCGGCTGAGCCGGGTGAGCCCGCACGGCGAGGAGGGCTTCCCGGGCCGCCTCGACGTGGCGGTGACGTACACCCTGGACGCGTCCGGCGCGCTGCGGATCGCGTACGAGGCGACGACGGACGCGCCGACGGTGGTCGCGCTCACCAGCCATGGCTACTTCAACCTGGCCGGTGCCGGGTCGGGTTCGGCGTCCGGGCACGAACTACGGCTCGCCGCCTCCCGGTTGACACCGGTCGCCGAGGACCTGATCCCGACGGGGGAGCTGCGGGACGTGACCGACTCGCGCTTCGACTTCCGCACCGCCCGCAAGGTCGGTGCGGGCTACGACCACAACTTCGCGCTCGACAAGGGCGTCACCCGGACTCCGGAGGAGGTCGCCGAGCTGCACGACCCCGCCTCCGGGCGCACCCTCACGGTCTCCACGACCGAACCCGGCCTCCAGCTCTACACCGGCGACCACCTCCCGGCCCCCTTCTCCCCCTGCGACGGCATCGCCCTGGAGACCCAGCACTTCCCGGACTCACCGAACCACCCCGACTTCCCGTCCACGGTGCTGCGCCCCGGTGAGGTGTACCGCTCGGAGACGGTGTACGGCTTCTCGGTCCGCTGAGGGGGCGCCGGCCGGTCCCGGGCGGGGCGTGGGCGGGTCCGCCGTGCGTCCGCCCGGCGGCTCGGCAGGGAAGCGGCCCCCGGCGACGCCCTCGGGCAGAGGCCGGCCGGTTCCCGTGGGGGCGGCGGGACGCGGCGGCCGTCGGGACGGGCGCCCGGGGCGGCGGCCTCGCGCGCGGGGGAGGTGCGCGCCATGGCAGCGCCGGACGTCCGCCGCGATCACCCGCGACCGGCGCCGCGGCCCTCGCGGTCCGTGCGCTCGGCCTTCTCCCGGCCCGTCACGGCCGACTCGCGCGGGACGGGGGTGCGACGGGGTCCCGCCGCACACGGCTGGGCCCGAGGGCGAGCGCGGGGAGGGGACGGCGTGGGTCCGGGGGCGGCACCCGCGCCGGCGGCATCAGCGCTCCGCGGTCTGTGCCGGGGAGGCGGGCTCGGGCTCCGCGGGGGCGTTCTCCTCTCCCAGCAGGTCCCGGACGAGGAGCGTCGCGCCGGCCACCGCCCCCGGCATCAGGAAGATCGCCACGAAGGGGACCAGGAAGGCCAGGCCCAGCGGTGTGCCGAAGCCCCAGACCAGCATGCGGCGGGAGCGCAGCAGGGTCAGACGGGTGCGGAGGTCGACGCCCCGGCGCTGGAGGGCGACCGAGGTCAGTTCCTCGGTGAGGAAGAAGCCGGTGACGAAGAAGCCGAGGACGGGGACGACGCTCTGGCCGACGAAGGGCAGCAGGCCCAGTGCGAAGAGCAGGACGCCCCACACCGCGGCCCGGACCAGGATCCGTACGCTGTCGCGGGCCGAGATCCACAGCTCGCGCGCGAGGGGCAGGTCCGAGCGGGGAGCCGTGCCGTCGGGCGAGACGTCGGCGTCGACCCGCTCGGAGAGACCTTCGTAGAACGGCTGGCCGATCAGCAACGTCACCGCCGTGAAGGTCAGCACCGCCAGCAGCAGCCCCAGCGCGAACAGCACGGCCGTGAGGAAGCCCCGGAACAGGGTCCCCCAGGGGCTCGGCCAGTCGTCCGCGAACGGCGTCGCCCAGCTCACCGCGTCCCCGCCCCACACCGCGAGCGCGACCAGCGCGGCCGCGTACAGGACCAGCGCTATCAGGCCCGGCAGCAGCGCGACGCCGTACTGCCGCCCGTGCCGCGCCACCCACCGCTGGCCGTCGAGCACATATCCGAATCCCGCCCCCAGATCACGCATGGCGGAAACCTTACGCGTCGAGCATGCGGCGCAGCAGATCCCGCAGCGTCCCCCGCTCCTGCTCCGACAGCCCGGCCAGCGGCTCGCGCGCGAAGCGCAGGCCCTCGCGCAGGTCGCGGGCCACCCGCAGCCCCTCATCGGTGGCGGCGGCCATCTTGACTCGGCGGTCGGCGGGGTCCGGGCGGCGCTCGGCGAGGCCCCGGGCCTCCAGGCGGTCCACGATCCCGGTCACGTTCGACGGCTCGCACTTCAGCTTCTGCGCGAGCTTGCGCATGGGCAGCGGCCCGAGGGACAGCAGGCTGAGCAGCTTGGCCTGCGCGCCGGTCAGGGCGTGCGCGGCCGCCGCGTCGTCGTAGTCCGCGTGGTAGCGCGCCACGACCTCGGCGATCAGTTCGACGACGTCCAGGGTGAGCCCGTCCGGACGACTGGGATGCGGTGGTGCCATGCCCCCAGCCTACCGTCTTACTTGACAACCTTAAATATTCAGCCTAACCATTGTTTCAGGCACTGAAGTAAATGGAAGGCACCGCGCGATGACGACGCACACCAACCGCGAATGGCACCTGCTCAGCCGCCCCGTCGGCTGGCCGAGGACGGAGGACTTCGCGCTCGTGGAGACGCCCGTCCCGACCCCGGGCGAGGGCGAGATCCTGGTACGGAACACGTACCTCTCCGTGGACCCCTACATGCGGGGCCGGATGAGTGCCGCGAAGTCGTACGTCGAGCCGTTCGAACTCGGCAAGGTCATGCAGGGCGGCGCGGTCGGCGAGGTGGTCGAGTCGCACGCGGAGGGGATCTCCGCCGGTGACCACGTGCTGCACTTCTTCGGCTGGCGCGAGTACGCCGTGATGGACGCGCGGCACGCCGTCAAGGTCGACCCGGACGCGGCCCCGCTGTCGGCGTACCTCGGGGTGCTCGGCATGACCGGCCTGACCGCGTACGCGGGCCTGCTGCGCACCGCCTCCTTCAAAGAGGGCGACATCGTGTTCGTGTCCGGCGCGGCGGGGGCCGTCGGCAGCCAGGTGGGGCAGATCGCGAAGCTCAAGGGGGCCTCGCGGGTGATCGGCTCGGCCGGTTCGGACGAGAAGGTCCGGCTGCTGGTGGAGGAGTACGGCTTCGACGCGGCCTTCAACTACAAGAGCGGGCCGGTGTCGAAGCAGCTGCGCGACGCCGCGCCCGACGGGATCGACGTCTACTTCGACAACGTCGGCGGCGACCACCTGGAGGCGGCGATCGGGTCGCTGCGGCAGGGCGGCCGGATCGCGATCTGCGGCATGATCTCGGTCTACAACGACACCGAGCCCGCGCCCGGCCCGCGCAACCTCGCCCGGCTGATCCAGACGCGGGGCCGTATCGAGGGCTTCCTCGTGAACGACCACCGCGATCTCCAGCCGCAGTTCGTCGAGGAGGTCGGGCCGTGGGTGTCCTCGGGGCGGCTGAAGTACCGCGAGACCGTCGTGAACGGCATCGAGAACACCCTTGAGGCGTTCCTGGGACTGCTGCGGGGCGACAACACCGGAAAGATGGTCGTCAAGCCGTAGCCCCCGGCGCAGCGGGCCGGCCGAGGGGTCACCCGGCGCCCAGCGCCGCCCAGTGCACCGCGCGCGCCAGCGCGTCGTTCTCCGGGGCCGCACCGGCGGGGTGGCCGAAGCGGCGCCGCGTGTACCCGTAGGCGAGACCGGCGCGGGGGTCGGCGAAGCCCTGGGTTCCGTTGGCGCCGCTGTGGCCGAGGGAGCCGGCGCCCAGGAAGGGGTGCCAGAGGTCCGCGGTGGCCTGGAAACCGAGGGCGAAGGACCTGTGGTCGCGGGTCACCAGGTCGTAGCCGACGGAGTGGACACGGCCGAACTCCGCGACCGTGTCCGGTTTCAGCAGCGGCGCCTTGCCGTCGACCTCGCCGATCATCGCCGCGTACATCCGCGCGAGCCCCCGCGCCGAGGCGATCCCGCCCACCGAGGCGGGGCCCTTGGCGCGGATCCGCGGGTCCTCGTACAGCCGCTCCACGTCGGTCGGTTCGGCCGCGTGCCGGTTGTAGGCGATCGCCTCCAGGGTGTGCGGCCCGGTCGGCCGCGCGGCGATGAGCGCCCGCTGCTCGGGCGTGGGGTCGAGCGGCTGGACGGACCGGAAGCGGGGCGCCGCGCAGGCCGGGAGGCCCAGGTGGAAGTCGAGGCCGTACGGGGCGCGGACCCGGTCCTCGTACAGGTCCTGGATCGTACGGCCCGTCGCCCGCCGCACCACCTCGCCCGTCAACGCGCCGATGACCAGTGCGTGGTAGCCGAACGCCGCTCCCGGGCGCCAGAACGGCCGCTGGTCGGCGAGGTGTTCGGCGATCACCCGGTCGTCCGCCAGTTCCGCGCGGGTGAACCCGGCGTCCGTGCCGACCAGGCCGGCCCGGTGCGCCAGCAGGTCCCGCAGGGTCAGTTCGCCCTTGCCCTCGGCGCCGAACTCGGGCCAGTAGTACGTGACTTTGCGGTGCAGCTCCAGTGTGCCGTCCTGCACCAGCAGCGCCGCGACCAGATGGGCCGCGCCCTTGGTGGCCGAGAACACGCCGTACAGGGCATCGCCCGCCCCGTCCTCGCCCGCCCACAGGTCCACGACGCGGCGCCCGTGCACATAGGCGCACAACTGGCCCTCGTAGTCGTCCCGTTCGGCCGCTACTAACGCGGCGAACTCCTCTCGCACCGCCTCGAATCCCTCGGCGACGGTGCCGTGCACGGCGATGTTCTGCGTCATCCGTTCTCCTTCAGAACCTGTCCCTGTAACGACTCAACCGCCGCGGCGGCCCTTCGGTGTCATCGATGCCCCGGATGGCCGATGGCATGGGAGAGGCGCACGTCTTCGGCGGCCCCGATCAGGTGCACCACCACAGGAAGCGGTCGCAGGTGCGGGTCGGGGACGGCGCCGGAGGCGGGGCGGAGGTCGCCGGGGCGGTGGTGGGGGGCGCGGCGGTCGGCCGCGTGGTGGGCGGGGCGGTGGAGGGCGGGACGGACGCGCCGCCGGCGGAGGTCGCGGACGGCGGCGGCGCGGACGCGGCGGAGGCGGAGGGCGAGGCGGAGGCGGACGCCCCGCCCGAGGGGGATCCGGTGGCGGCGGGCGCCGGGGCGCCGGGGGGCGCGGAAGCGCCGCCGGCCTGGGCGGGTGCGGTCGTACGGCCCTGCGGGGCGGAGGTGTCGCCGCCGGCCGAGGTGTCGGTGGCCGCGGCCGTACCGCCGCCGGTGAACGGCAGCGGCGCGTCGGTCCCCAGTTCGGCGAAGCCGAGCCCGCCCGCCGCCAGGACGAGGCCGGCGCCGAGGAGGACGGCACGGCGGCGACGGCGGCGGTGGGCGGCCGCCCTGCGGCTGCGCCGGTCGGAGCGGCCCCTCGCGGGCTCCTCGCGCGGGGCCTCGCCCTCCGGCCCCGACCCGGGCTCCGGCCGCGCGTGTTCCGGCTCCACGCGTGCCGGACCGGGTATGCGGTCGGCCGGTGTTCCGCACCCCGGGCAGACCAGGGCGCCGTTGAGGTGCCGTCGGCACGGGAGGCAGTAGTCCATGACGCCCGGAAGACTAGGGTCGACGCGCGCCGCGTTCCTAGGCACCGCTGTGAATGTTTGGTGCGAGACCGAAAACATTCTCGAAAGACGCCGGTACGGCCCTCCGTCTCCCACGCCGGCGTGCAGGGCCGACACGGGGGGCGCCCGCCGCGATGCCATCGACGCGTAGGTCAGGGACGTCCCCTGCGCCTCGCCCAGCCGCACCCGCATCGACGCCCGGAGGACGGCGGCCCTGCGGCTGCGCCGGTACGAACGCCGAGTCGGACTCAGCCGAACAGCCGGGAGCCGAGCGGGTGCCGGCGGTCGAAGCCCGGCAGGACCAGGAACGACGCGCTGGCGGTCGTCGTGGTGAAGGACAGCAGCGCGTCGGACGCGTCCATGCGGGTGAGGGTGGCGGTGAAGGTGCGCAGGTCGTTCTGGAAGCTGATGAAGAGCAGGCCCGGGGCGGGCTCGTCGATGCTGTAGGAGCGGCGGAGCATGAGGCCGACCCCCACCGCGGTGGCGTGCGCCCGGCGCACATGGGCGTCCACGGGGACGAGATAGCGCCCGTCGGGCGTCCTCGCGCCGAGTTCCGGGCCGGACGCGGCGGTGCCGCCGGAGAGGGGCACGCCGCTGGCCCGGCGCCGCCCGAAGACCGCCTCCTGCTGGGCCACGGACAACGCGGCGAACCGCGGCAGGTCCAGCTCCATGCGCCGTACGACGGCGAGGGTGCCGCCGGCGACCTCCGGGGGCCCGGACAGCCACAGGTCGCGACGCTGTTCGGCGGCCGTGTGCGGGCCCACGATGCCGTCGATGAAGCCGAGCAGGTTGCGGGGCGCGGCGAGACCCTCACCGACGGGCACGTCCGCACCGCGGCGTGCCGACTGCCGCCAGCGTTCGCGGACGCGGTCCCCGGCCTGGTCCAGGAGCGCGGCGGCGGCGACCGGGACGAGCAGCGCGTCGCTCGCGCAGATCTGCAGCAGCAGGTCGCCGCCGCGCTCGCGGGGGGCGATCCGTTCGCGGGAGAACCGCGGGAGGCCGGCCGCGCCGGGCAGCGAGGCACCGGCCGCGCGCACCAGCCGCGGCCCCACGCCGACGGTCACGGTGAGATCGCCCGGCGAAAGGCCCAGCAGCCGGCGGTCGGTCCCCGCGGTCAGGGCCCGGATCGTGTCGCCGAGTTCGGCCAGCAGCGGGCCGACCGCCGCTCCGGCGGCGAGGTCGGCCACCACGGCCAGCAGGTTGTGCTGGGCCGGCCGGGGAAGCGTGACACCTGCCTGGTACCGGCCCGTCGCCGGCACCGCCGCGGTGGTCGCCGCCGCGGGTGTCGCCGTCGCGGCCGGGCGGGGCCGGGCGGGGTCCGGGGTGCACCCGGCGGTCAGCCCGGCGGCCGCCAGGGCGCCGGTGACATCCAGGAACGCGCGGCGTGACGGGCGGTGATCGACTCGGCGCATGGGGTGCAGAGTGCCACACCCGAACCGCGCATGCCGCCCAACTTCGCGATTCCCGTGCGGAATTCGCCGATCATGCCATTCTGGGGCCATGTCTCGATTAGCTCTTCGCGTGATGGCGGCGGTGCTCGGCACGCTGACCCTGGTGGCCGGCTGCGGCGGTGGCGGCGGCGGACAGGACAAGGGCCGCCGGCCGGACGGAGCGCACGTGACGATCCGCGTGCCCGCCGACGCCCCGACGATCTCGGCGGCGGTGTCCCTGGCCCGGCCGGGTGACCTGGTGCTGGTGGCGCCGGGCGTGTACCACGAGTCGGTGAAGATCCGCACGCCGCGCGTCACCCTGCGCGGCGCCTCCCGGGACGAGGTCGTCATCGACGGGCGGCTGCGGCAGCCGAACGGTGTCGTCGTCGCGGCGCCCGGGGTGGCCGTGGAGAACCTGACCGTCGAGAACAACACGCAGAACGGGGTGCTGGTGACCGGTTCGGCGGCGGCGGTCGCCGGACTGCCGGGGCACAGCGGCGGCTACGACACCGGCGACGAACCCGTCACCTTCCTGAAGTCGTTCCTCGTCTCGTACGTGACCGCGACGCGCAACGGCCTGTACGGCATCTACGCGTTCTCCGCGCAGAACGGCGTCATCGAGCACTCCTACACCTCGGGCGGCGCCGACTCAGGGATCTACGTCGGACAGTGCAGGCCGTGCCGCGTCGTGGTGCGGGACAACATCGCCGAACTCAACGCGGTCGGCTACGAGGGCACCAACGCCAGCGGCGACATGTACGTGGTCGGCAACCGCCTCGTCGGCAACCGCGTCGGCCTGACCACCGACTCCGACCACCAGGAGAAACTGCTCCCGCAGCGCGGTGCCGTCATCGCCGGCAACCTGATCGCGGACAACCAGCAGCCGAGGACCCCCGAACAGGCCGACGGGGGCTGGGGCATCGGCGTCGGCGTCGACGGCGGCAGCGCCAACCAGTTCCTGCGCAACCGGATCACCGGCAACGCCGACGCCGGGTTCGTGATCACCGCGACCGCCGACGTGCCGTCCGACGGCAACCGGATCACGGACAACGAGTTCACCGCCAACGGCGTCGACGTCGGCTGGACGTTCCCCACCGCCACCCACGGCCGGGGCAACTGCCTGCACGGCAACACGCTGCGCAAAACCGTGCCCGCGCGGCTCGCGGCGACCGCGGCCTGTCCGCAGGGCGCCGGCTCGCCCAGCCCGGCCGGCACCTGGTCGCGGCCCCCGGCGCCCCGGGGCATCCCGTTCACCGACGTGGCCGCGCCCGGCCCCCAGCCGCAGTTCCCGAACGCCACGACCACCGGTGCCACCGTGGTGCCGGCCGTCCCGGAGCTGCCGGACACCGCGGGCATCCACCTGCCGCCGCCGTCCCTGCTCGCCGCCGGCGCACGGGTGAAGACCTCGTGAGCGGCGGCTACCGCGCCGGTGTGATGCCGGGCGCGGGCCGCACGGGAACGTACTTCCCGGTGCCGAAGTCGATGACGAGCGGCCGGCGCTCGGAGGCCACGGCGGCCCGCACCCGGTACATGGTGCCGTCCGAGCCGATCCAGTAGCGCACGGTGCCCGAGGTGCCGGCCCTGGCACGGGCGTCCGGCCCGGTCATGACGTCCACCGGATGGCCGTCCACGGTGTCCCGTCCGATCCGGGCGGCGCCGTTCTGCGGCAGCAGTTCGGCGTTGTCCGGCCGGTCGGCGCCGAGACTCAGCGCGATGGCGAGGGAACTGTCCAGGGAACTGCCCGACGCCTGGAGCGGGCGGCGGTACCAGCCGGACGCGGGCGGCGAGGGCGGCGCCGTCGCCGGGACGTCCGCCAGGGGGTGGACGAGCACGGTGCCGGCCGTCCACTGGATCAGCCCGTCGCCGGAGGCGTCCCGGCCGGTGCCGCGCACCACCCCGTACCCGATCCCGGCGCGGTAGTCGACGGAGCCGGTGACGACCAGCCCGCCCGCCGCGCTCGGCACGGTGATCGTCACCGCGCGGCCGCCCGCCTGGTAGTTGCGGAACCGCGTGATCGCCAGCCGGTTCGCCTCGTCCGGCGTCACGGCGCGGCGACCGGTCTGACCACCGCTGTTCCCGATGAGGACGAAGGCGGCCGCCGCGACCGCCGCGAGGGCCGGCGCGACCGCCGCCCAGCGCAGTTTCGGTGATCGACGGCGCCCGTCTGCCGCGCGCCCTGACCCGCTCTTCATGGTCCGCACGCGGCGCAACGCTAACAGCCGCTCACCCTGTGTCCTCTTTTTTTCCTGTTTCACGTATGTGACGTCCCGTCAACTTGTACCGTTCCCGCGGGGGTTTGCTGCCGAATTGCCGAGTCGGGCGATGACGTAGACGACGCAAAGGAATGCGATGCCATTACGTAGGCTGGTGCGGGTAGGGCTGACCTGTCTGTTACTGACGGGCGGCGCCACAGGCACGATCGTGACGAGCGCCGAGCAGGCCGGCGCCTCGACCTCCGACGGCACACTGACCGTCGAGACACTGCGGGACTTCTTCGGCACCGGCGTGATCAACACGACCATGGACGTGCCGCAGCGGGGGATGAAGGTCAGCGTGACCGACCCCTCGGGACATCACCTCACCGGCGTCACCGACGCCACCGGAAAGGTCGTGGTCGCGCCGTCGAAGGAGCTGACCGGCGGCCGCTACCGCGTCGACGTCACCGTCCCGGCGCCGTACAACGGCTATCTGCGGGCGGCGCCGGCCTCGACGGCCCAGAACCACTTCGACAGCTTCACCACGTTCGTGGACGTCTCGGACGGCAAGGACGCCTCGGTGATCACCGGCGTCTGGAACCCGGCCGACTACGCGCTGCCGGACTCGCGGTACTTCGTGCCGATCCAGAACGGCGGCAGCGGCACGGACACCCGGTCGCTGGTGGCCTTCGGGACGAACGCCCGCGGCACCTGCCCCGACAAGGCGGCCTGCCCGGACGTGCTCGACACCCAGGCCCAGGTGGGCACGACGTTCGGGCTCGCCTACGACAAAAACCACAAGCGGCTCTTCCAGGCGGAGTTCGCGCGCCGGTACACCAAGTACGGGCCGGACGGCGGCGACGCGATCTACGCCGTGCCGGCCGACGGCAAGGCCGCCCCGAAGCTGTTCGCCAAGGTGCCGGGCGCCTCGGTCACGCCGCACGACACCGCCCGGCTGATCAAGGACGCCGGGTTCACCGACGCGCCCGGCAAGGAGAGCATCGGCGGGCTGGCCCTGTCCGAGGACGGCTCGACGCTGTACGCGGTGAACCTGCGCACGCGCGCGCTGGTGAGCTTCGACGCGACCGGGACGTCCGCCTCGGCGCCGAAGGCGACCGTGCCGATCCCCGACCCGGGCTGCGCGGCGCCCACCGACTGGCGGCCCCTCGGGCTGACCGCGCACGACAACGCCCTGTACGTCGGCGGTGTGTGCAGTGCGGAAAGCACGCAGAGGCGCGAGGACCTGAAGGCCGTCGTCTACGCCTACGACGGCAAGCGGTTCACCACCGTGCTGGCCCACCCGCTGACCGCCGAGCGCGGGAACGTGCTCAGCGGCGACGCCGCCTTCCCGCAGGCCCACTTCTGGAACCCGTGGAACACCCGCCTGGACACCTGGGACGACCTCAAGGTGAACGGCACGATGATCGACCCGCAGCCGGAGCTGGCCAGCATGGCCTTCGCCCGTGACGGCTCGATGATCCTCGGCTTCCGCGACCGGTTCATGGACGTGGTCAGCTGGGGCGGGCTGGACCCGCGGCCGTCGAACGACACCCCGGAGAACGGCATGTCCGGCGGCGACATCACCATGGCCTGCGCGACGCCCACCGGCGGGTACGCGTGGGAAGGCACCGGGAACTGCCCGAACCACGCGACCGGTGCCGCCGTCGACGGCGCCGAGGCCGACGGCGTCGTGGAGTACTTCCCGGGCGACTTCTTCCCGAACACCGGCGCACCGACCCAGCCCGGACCGCACCAGGAGTCCTCGCTGGGCTCGGTCGCCTACATCCCGCAGCAGCAGTGGGTCGTCAGCACGCAGATGGACCCGACCGCCAACGTGATCACCGACGGGACCGGCTACTACGACATCACCACCGGCGTCGGCCCCGGCAACGACCCGTCCGCCAACGCCTACCAGTTCATCGGCCAGAACCAGAACGGGTTCGGCAAGGCCGGCGGCCTCGGCGACATCGCGTACGCCGCGGCGAACGCGCCGATCCAGATCGGCAACGTGGTCTGGTACGACGGCGACCACAACGGCGTCCAGGACGCCGGGCAGGTGCTGCTGCCGGGCGCGACCGTCAACCTGCTGGACGCAGGCGGCAAGCAGGTCGCCACGACCAAGACCGACGCCCACGGCGAGTACTACTTCGGCGGCGTCGGCGCGGCCTACCAGCTGACGCCGGGCGCGAAGTACACGGTGGAGTTCGACGTGTGCACCGCGGACACCGGCGAGGTGCCGGGGAAGCCGGCGGCCACCGACCTGCGGTTCACCCTGCCGAGGGCCGGCGCGGACCGGGCACACGACTCCAACGTGACCCCGCCGACGTCCGGGCGGCTGTGCAAGGGCTCGGCGCCGGTCACGGCACCGGCGAAGCCGGGAGGGGTCGACCACACCATCGACGCCGGTGTGTACATCCCCAAGGCGGCCTCGCCCACGCCCACTCCGTCGGCGTCCTCGTCCACCTCCCCGACGTCCGCTCCCTCGGCGTCGCCGACCGCCGGGACGCCCGGCCCGGCCCCGGGTGGCTCGAACCAGGGCGGCGGCCCCCTCGCCAGCACCGGTATGGCCAACGTGGGGAGAATCGTGTCCCTCGTCGCCCTGCTGCTCGGCGCGGGCTCGGCGATCGTCCTCATGAGCCGTAGGCGTCTCGCCAGGCGCCGCTGAGGCTCGACCCCGCGCGAACGACGGGCCGGTGCGACGCACCGGCCCGTCCTGGTGTCTAGGGGTTCTCCCAGGCCGCCGGTTCCGCCGCCAGGGCCCGCACCGCCTCCGGCAGGGTGCCCGTCGCCAGGTCCGCGACCGTGACCCCCTCCAGGATGCGGCGGACGTTGGCCCGCAGCGCGATCCAGAGCGGCAGCAGGGGCTCGGCCGTGCCGGTGTACGACAGGTCCGTGGGGCGCTCCCCCCGGACCGAGACGATCGGGCCGTCCACGCCCCGTATGACATCGGCCACGGTGATCGCCGTACTTGCGCGGGCGAGCCGGTAACCACCGCCCCCGCCACGCCGGCTGTCCACGATCCCCGCGCGTCGCAGATCGCCGAGAATCCCCTCCAGGAACTTGTGCGGGATCCCTTGCGCGGCGGCGATTTCCTCTGCTTTCACCGGCCCGTTACCCTGCCGTACGGCCAGTTCCAGTACCGCCCGTACCGCGTAATCCGCCCGTGCCGAGATCCTCATGAATTTATTGTGGGATGTCCTCGCGTGGAGAATGGCCGCACCCGCGCCCCGTAAGACCGCCGGGAGGATCCACCTTGGCGCTCAGCAGACGTACCTTCAGTGCCCTGGCCGGCTCGGCCGCGCTCGGTCTCGCCCTCGGTGGCAGCGGCGGGACCGGGTCCCCCTCGGCGTACGCGGCCCGCAGCGTGCCGACCGGTCCGACGCCCGCGCCGCCGCGCGCGGACGGCGAGCACCACACCATCGGGTACGACCGCTACTCCCTGCTGGTGGACGGCAGACGGCTCGTCGTCTGGTCCGGCGAGCTGCACCCCTTCCGGCTGCCGAGCCCGTCGCTGTGGCGGGACGTGCTCCAGAAGATGCGCGCGCACGGCTACAACGCGGTCAGCGTCTACGTCGCCTGGAACTACCACTCGCCCGCGCCGGGCACGTACGACTTCTCCGGCGTCCGCGACCTGGACCTGTTCCTGCGCACGGCCGCCGAGACCGGGCTGTACGTCATCCTGCGCCCCGGCCCGTACATCAACGCCGAGATCGACGGCGGCGGCTTCCCCGGCTGGCTCACGGCGGCGAAGGGCCGGGCCCGGTCGAACGACCCGGCCTATCTGGCGCACGTGGACGAGTGGCTGACGCACGTCGACCGCATCGCCCGCGAGCACCTGTTCACGCGGGGCAAGGGCACCGTGCTGCTCTACCAGATCGAGAACGAGTTCGACGCCCGGGTGGACTCGGCCGACAGCCGCGCCTACATGTCCCACCTGTACAAGAAGGTGCGCGCCGACGGCATCGACGTCCCGCTGTTCCACAACGACAAGAGCCGCAACGGGTACTGGACTCCCGGCTCCTTCGACACCGGTGGCGAGCGCGGCGGTTGGCTGTACGGCTTCGACGGCTATCCCTCGCCGGCCCGGACCCCCGCCGACTGGGGCACGTTCGGGCCCGGCGGGGCCAGGGGCGGGGCGAGCGCCTCGCCCACGACGCCCGGGTTCGTACCCGAGTTCGGCGGCGGCTGGTTCGACCCCTGGGGCGGCTCCTTCTACGACGGCAAGGGGTACGCCGAGGCCCGGCGCACCCGCGACGCCGCCTACGAGCGCCGCTTCTACCTGACCAACCTCGCCAACGGCCTCACCCTGCACAACGTCTACATGACCTTCGGCGGGACGTCGTGGGGCTGGCTGCCCGCGCCGGTCGTCTACACCTCGTACGACTACGGCGCCGCGATCGACGAGGCGCGCAACGTCACCGCGAAGATCGCGCCGATGCACCAGCTCGGGCATCTGCTCCAACGCGTGCCGGACTTCGCCAAGCTGGACCGCGCGGCGGACGTGACGGCGAAGGGGCTGAAGGTCTACCACCTGAAGAACCCGGACACCGGCGCGCACGTGTACGTCGCGCGCAACGACGGCGCCGACCCGGTGACCTCCGATCTGCCCACCGCCGAGGGCCGCGTGAGGATCACGGTGCCGGGCAAGGACGCCAAGCTGCTGGCCACGGGGCTGTCGCTGGGCAGGCGGACGCTGAAGTACGCCACCGTGCAGCCGACCATGTGCCTGACGGCCGGGCGGCAGGACGTCGCCGTGTTCACCGGCCGCAAGGGCGAGATGGCCGAGCTGGTGCTCGCGTGCGACACCGACCCGGACGTCATGCGGCTCGACCCGGAGGCGGCCTGGGGCGTGGACGACTCGGGCCTGCACGTCAACGCCCCGCTCGGGCAGAGCGGTCTGATCCGCGTGCTGGTGGAGAAGGGCGACACCGACACCCCGCTGCTGCTCCTCTTCGCCGACGACGCCACCTCCGTACGGCTCTTCCCGTACGACACCCCGTCCGGGACCCTGCTGGTGTACGGCCCGCAACTGCTGCGCCACGTCGAACTGCGCGGTTCCGAGGTCCACTTGACCGGTGACGTCACCGACACGACGAGCATCGAGGTGTGGGGGCCGCGCGGCATCGCCGGCCTGGTCTGGAACGGGCGAAGGGTACCCACCCGGGTGACGATGTCCGGCAGCCTGATGACCACGGGGATGCTGCCCGCGGTGCCGGAGGTGCGGCTGCCGGAGCTGGGCGGCTGGCGGATGCGCCGGGAGAACCCGGAGGCGGGGCCGGGCTACGACGACTCGGGGTGGAAGGCCGCGGACAAGAGGACCTCGTTCAGCACGACGGCCGTCCCGAAGGGGCAGCCGGTGCTGTTCGCCGACGACTACGGGTTCCACTACGGCGATGTCTGGTACCGGGGCACGTTCGAGGACTCGTCCGGCATCTCGGGGGTCGCGCTCGGCTACAGCACCGGGACGCAGGGGCTGTTGATGGCGTGGCTGGACGGGGAGCCGCTGGGCACGCACCGGATGCCGGTGCCGGACTCCGCCACGATCCGCAAGGGGACCTGGACGGACACGGCCGCGTTCCCCGTGCGCGAGGCGCTGCGCTCGCCCGGCCGGCATGTGCTGTCCGTCCTCGTACGGCGGATGCAGCACGACCAGGACGGCAGGGCGGACGACACCCACAAGGCCGCGCGCGGCCTCACGGCGGCGGTCTTCGAGGGCGCCTCCCCGAAGGTGCGCTGGCGCATCCAGGGCGAGGGCCGGGTCGACCCGGTACGGGGGCCGCTGAACAACGGCGGGCTGCACGGGGAGCGGGCGGGCTGGCATCTGCCGGGGTTCGGGGACGGCGACTGGGAGTCCGTGGGCTTCCCGCGTTCCGAGCGGTACCAGGGGGTGACCTGGTACCGGACGACGTTCCGGCTCGCCGTGCCCGGGGACGTGGACGCGTCGATCGGGCTGACGCTCCAGGACGACCCGTACCGGGCGTACCGGGCGCAGATCTTCCTCAACGGCTGGAACATGGGCCAGTACATCAACGACGTGGGCCCGCAGCATACGTTCGTGCTGCCGAACGGGGTGCTGCGGACGCGAGGCGAGAACACGCTGGCGCTCGCGGTGCTGTCGGAGTTCACGACGCTGTCGGGGCCGGGGAGGGTCCGGCTGACGCTGCTGGGGAGGGCGGCCGGAGGAGTGGTTGTGTCTTGAACCACGCCCCCGGGACCGGGTGACGCGGGCATATCCCGGCGCGTACGCTCGGAAGGGCTCCGGCGGCGAGAAGGGGAACGGATGGGCATCGCGGGCGCGCGGGCGCGGGCGGCACGGCTGACCGCACGGCTGCGGCGCTCCGGCGGCTCCGGCACGGCCATGCGCGCCCTGGCCAACGAGCTGGCGGCCGCGGTCCGGTCCCGGCCCGACGTCCCCGGCGACGTCCGTGGGTTGTGCCGGGCGCTGTGCGAGGAGATGAGCGCGCTGCGCGGCGGCCGGCCGCTGGAGCTGCGGTTCGAGCGCTTCCCGGACGAGATCGAAGTGACCGGGCTGTGGGTCGAGTTCGCCGACTTCGACCTGGTCATCGTGGAGGACCGGGCCGAGGACGTGCAGCAACTGGTCATTCTCGGCCACGAGTTGTGGCATCTGCACGCCGGGCACCGGCACCACCACCTCGCCGGCGACGCGGCGGCGCGGGCCTTCGCGGACACGCCCGGCTGGCCGGACAGGGCGCTCACCGTGGCCGCGCGCAACGGGTCCCGCGAGGCGGACGAGGCCGAGGCGGACGACTTCGGCCACCGGCTCGCCACACTGTTCCGGGCGCGGCTCGGCGGGTCCGGGGACGCGCCGCCCGACCCGTTGCAGCGTGCGCTCGGCTACCGCGGGCGGGGCGGAGCGGCGCGGTGAGCACGCTGGCGCTGGACCCGTCGGCGCTGCTCGGCCGGTTGTACATCTCCTTCTGGATCCCCGCGGCGCTGCTGACCGTCGCACTGCTGCTGAAGCTGCCCACGATCATCCGGCTGTGGCAGGACCCCCTGCTGCGCGCGGTCGGCGGGGTGCTCCTGTTCGCCTGCACGGTGTTCGTGTTCTGCACGCCGTCGATGATCCACCGGGTGAACGTGGTCACCGGGGTGCCCAACTTCGCGGCGCCCTGGTGCTATTCGCTGATCACCGCGAACTGCGGGGCGGGGCTGCTGTTCATCGTCACCTGGCGCAACGGTCCGGCGCAGCGGTCCGCCGTCACCCGGCGGGCGACGTGGTGGATCGTCTCCGGGTACGCGGTGGTGATCGTCGCGCTGTGGGTGCTGTTCGCGCTCGCCGACGTGCCGGTGGAGCGGGTGCGGGACCTGGACACGTACTACGCCCGTACGCCCTTCATGCGGGAGGAGATCCTCCTCTACCTGCTGGCCCACACGGTGGCGTGCGCGCTGAGTTCCCGGCTGATCTGGGACTGGGTGCGGGACCGGGGGCTGGACGCGTGGCTGCGGTGGGGGCTCCGGCTGCTGGGCGCGGGGTACGCGCTGAGCCTTCTGTACGACGCGTCCAAGGTGACGGCGGTCGTGGCGCGGTGGCTCGGCGGGGAGTCCGACTGGCTCAGCACGAACCTGGCGCCGCCGGTGGCCTCGCTGTCGGCGATCCTGCTGGCCGCGGGCTTCATCCTGCCGCACGCGGGCCAGGCCCTGCACGACCGCTACCGGACCGGGCTGGCCCATCACCGGCTGGGCCCGCTGTACCGCCTGCTGCGCTCGGCGGGCGGGCCGGGGCCGCGGTTCTCCCTCCGGGCACCGGCGGAGCTGCGCCTGACCCGCCGCGAGACGTACATCCGGGACGCGCTGCTGCCGCTCGCGCGTCACGTGGACCCGGACCTGACGCGGCGCGCGTACGCCGCCGCGATCGACCTGGGCCATCCGGTGGAGCGCGCCCGGGGGCTGGCGGCGGCGGTGGGCGTCCTGGACGCCGTCGAGAACGGCGGGCGGGGGACGGCGGCGGACTTCGACCCCGCGGGTCTCCTGCGCGACATCTCCGCCATCTCGGCGGCGCTGCGGCGTCCGAAGGACCTCGCGACGGTCCGCGCGTCGGCCGGGGCGACGCCGGCGGCGAGCGTGCGCGTACCGGAGTGACGGGTGCGGCCGGCTCGCGGGCCCGCGGCCGGGCACCATGGGTGAGTGGCTCTTGACTTCCAGCTGGTGCTGCTGCGCCGTATGGCCGATCACAACCCCGCTCTCGTGGACGAGGCCCGGCGGAGGCTCGGCGTGTCGATCGCGGAGATGCGGGAGACCAACAAGCGCTGGCAGGCGATGGTCCGCTCGCCGAGGGCGCGGGGCGGCGCCGCGCGGTACCGGTCCGTGCTCGGGGAGCCCGAAAGCGCCGAGCCGCGCAGGATCGGGGACGTCGAGTGCGAGGCCCGGCGCTGGGCGCTGCCGCTCTGGCCCGACCTGCGGTTCGAGGTGCTGGTCGGGCCCCGTGGCGCCGTGTGGAACGAGTGGCTCGTGCGGGCCCCGGGCGCGGCGGGGCCCGCGCTGCGGACCGTGGAGGACCTCGCCCCCTGGTCCTGCACCGTCGACGAGGTCGCCCGTGCGTTCCCCCCGGCCCGCCCCCTGGAGGGCACCGCCCCCACCCGCTGGGGCCTCGCCCTCACCGCGCCCGACCGCAACGGCGTACGCCACGACGTGGTGGCCGAGTTCACCTGGGGCCTGCTCCAGCGGACCGCGCGTGTCAGTCCTCGAACCCCGTCGCCCGGGTCCGCTCCTCCCACGCCGTGACGTCGTCGCGGACCTGGTCGAGATGGGCGAGGACGGCCGTCACGCCGTCGTCGCCGAGCGGCAGCCGCAGCGGCGTCCGCTCCGCGGCCAGCGCCGCGAGCACGAGCCGCGCCGCCTTCGCGGGATCGCCCGGCTGGGCGCCGTCCCCGCCGGCCACGTTCCCGCGGGTCTCGCCGACCTTGGCGTACACCCCGCTGTCCGCGCTGACCGCCGTGCGCCGCGCGTCGAACAGCGACGTCCGGAACGCCCCCGGCTCCACGATCAGCACCTTGATCCCGTACTCGGCCACCTCGTCCGCGAGCGCCTCGGACATCCCCTCCAGCGCGAACTTCGTCGCGCTGTACCCGCCGAACCCGGCGAACGACATCTGCCCGCCCATGCTGCTCATCTGCACGATCGCCCCCGACCGCCGCTCCCGCATCCCCGGCAGCACCGCCCGCACCAACGCCGCCGGCCCGAAGAAGTGCAGGTCGAACAGGTCCCGCAGCTCCTGGTCGCCGGTTTCCTCGACGGCACCCACGTGCGCGCGCCCCGCGTTGTTGACCAGGACGTCGATCCGCCCGTGCCGGGCCAGCACGTCCGCCGCGGCCGTCTCCACCGCGGCGATGTCCGTCACGTCCAGGGCCAGCGTCTCCACCTGGTCGGGGTGCGCGGCCACCAGGTCGTCCAGGGCCTCGGGGCGGCGCGCGGCGCCGATCACCACGTCACCGGCCGCGACCGCGGCCTCGGTGATGTGCCGCCCGAACCCGCTGCTCGCCCCGGTCACCAGCCATACCTTGTTCACGACGACTCCCCTCGAACGGCCCGTTGCCTTCCGACGCGCACCAGCCAACCGCCCGCACGCCTTGCCCGTCCAAGACCCCCGGTGATAGCCAACGGTTATGACGGCCGACGCCCACATCCGCGATCTGCGCTACTTCCTCGCCGTAGCCGAAGAACTGCACTTCACCCGCGCCGCCGAACGGCTGTACGTCTCCCAGCCCGCCCTGAGCAAGCAGATCCGGTCGCTGGAGCAGCAGTTGGGGACGGAGCTGTTCCGGCGGGACCGGCACGGGGTCGCGCTGACGGCCGCGGGCGAGGCGCTCCTGCCGCACGCGCGGGCGGTGTCGAGCGCGTGGGCGGCGGGCGCGGCGGCCGTGGAGTCGGCCAAGGCGGTCCAGCGTGCCACGCTCACCGTGGGCATGAGCACCAGCCCGGTCCGGGGCGGGCTGCTGCCGGCGATCCGGTCCCGGTTCACCGCCGCCCACCCCCGAGTCACCGTACGGCTCCGCCAGGTGAGCTGGGACGACCCGACCGCCGGGCTCGCCGACGGCACCGCCGACGCCGCCTTCGTCTGGCTGCCACTGCCCGACGAGGAGCGCTACGACTGGACGGTCCTCGCCGAGGAGCCCCGGCTGCTCGCCCTGCCCGCGACGCATCCGCTCGCCGCCCGCGCCGAGATCGACTTCGCCGAGCTGCCGGCCGAACCGTTCCTCGCCCTGCCGGCCGGCGCGGGAGTGCTGCGCGACCACTGGCTCGCCCTGGACGCCCGCGCGGGCCGGCCGCCGGTGATCGGCGCGGAGATCGCGGGGGCGGAGGAGACGTACGAGGCGCTGGTCGCGGGGCTCGGGGTCTGCCTCGTCGCCGCGGGCAACGCGCCGTTGATCAGCCTGGGCGGGGTCGTCACCCGGCCGGTGCGGGGCGTCGGGCCGAGCCGGTACGCGCTGGCGTGGCGGCGGGCGGACGGGGAGCGTCCGCTCGTCCGGGCGTACGCGCGGGCGTGCCGGGAGACGGTGGACGGGTAGCCCGCGCTCAGGCCCGCGCCTCGGCCAGGATCGCGTCCACCGTGCGGGGCAGCGAGCCCGGGTGGAGGAAGAGGAAGAGGTTCGGCTCCACCAGTTCGAGTTCCATGAGGCGGGGCGCGCCGTCGGGGCCGTCGGCGAGGTCGACGCGGGCGTAGAGGAGCGGCGCGGAGGCGGCGGGTACGGCCGCCAACGCCTTTTCGGCCACGGCGAGTTCGGCGTCCGTCGGCTGCCAGGGAGTGAGGTCGGGGTGGGCGACCTTGTCGGCGTCGTACGGCGTTCCGGGCGCGAGGACGGCACCCTTGCGGCTCGCGTGCAGCAGACGGCCGCCGAAGAACTGGAGGGCGCGCTCGCCGGTCACGTCGATGCCCTCCAGGTAGGGCTGCACCATCGCGGTGAAGCCCTCGGCGTGCATCCGCGCGAGGTGCCGGACCGCCGTTTCACGCTCGGCCGGGGTGTAGCGGGCGGCGAAGCGGGCGCCCGCGCCGGAGGTCGGCTTGACGACGTACTCGTGGTCGGTGGGGAGGCCGTGCCCGGCCGCCTCGCCCGGGGCGATGTAGGTCGTCGGGACGGTGGGGACGCCGGCCGCGGCCAGCTCGCCCAGGTAGCGCTTGTCGACGTTCCACCGGATGACGTCGGCGGGGTTGGCGACCCGGGTCACCCGTGCCACCCGGTCCAGCCAGGCCGTGAACTCCGCGGCGCGCCAGCTGTAGTCCCAGGTGGAGCGGACGACGACGAGGTCGTAGGCGGACCAGTCGGTGCCGGGGTCGTCCCAGTAGGGGGCGTCGGCCCGCGCGCCGGCGTCGTTCAGTGCCTGTACGAGGACCGGGAGGTCCGCGTCCTTGCCGGGCCCGGTGCCGGGGTCGTAGGTGGCGAGGGCTATGCGGGGCACGGCGGGACTCCCTGTCGTACGGCGTTCGAACACCCGCGAGGCTAACAAGCGGGCCGGAACCGGGACAGGGGGTTTGACCTTCACCTTCGGTGAAGCCCCAGCATCGGTGGCGGACGACGAGAGGCGGGGACGCGATGGAACTGCTGACGATCGGGGCGTTCGCCCGGGTGAGCCGGCTGTCGCCGAAGGCGCTGCGGCTGTACGACGAGCTGGACCTGCTGCGACCCGCGCGGGTCGACCCCGGCACGGGCTACCGGTACTACTCCGCCGGGCAGTTGGGGCGGGCGCGGCTCGTGGCCTGGCTGCGGCGGCTCGGGATGCCGCTCGCCGGGATACGCGCCGTGTGCGCGCTGGAACCGGCCGAGGCCGCGCGGGAGATCGGCGCGTACTGGGCGCGGGTCGAGGCGGAGACGGCGGTGCGGCGGGACCTCGCGGCGTTTCTCGTCGACCAGCTGACCGGCGAATCGGGAAGGGAACCGATGACGATGTGGGAACTGCGGCACTCCGCGCACACCGACCGCGGGCTCGTGCGCCCGGCCAACCAGGACACCCTGTACGCGGGCCGCAGGCTGCTCGCCGTCGCCGACGGGTTCGGGCCCGCGGGGCTGGCGGCGAGCGGGGCGGCGGTGGCGGCGCTGCGCTTCCTGGACGAGGCGGAGTCGCTGCCCGCGGAGGGGGTGCTGGGGGCGCTGGAGGACGCGGTGCGTGCCGCGGGGGCGGCGGTGGCGGCGGTGGCGGAGCTGGCGGGCGCGACGAACGAGGTCGGCACCACGCTGACCGCGCTGCTGTGGACCGGGTCCCGGATGGCGCTGGCGCACATCGGGGACTCGCGGGTGTACCTCCTGCGGGACGGCTCGCTGCACCGCTTCACCCAGGACCACCGGGTCTCCCCCGAGTCCCCGATGCTGCACAAGGCACTGACCGGCGGCGCGGACCCCGTCCCCGACCTGCGCGTCCAGGAGCCGGTGCCGGGCGACCGCTACCTGCTGTGCTCCGACGGCCTGACGGAGGCCGTCCCCGACGCCCGCATCCGGGAACTGCTGGCCTCGGGCTCGGGGCCGCGGGAACTGGTGGCCGCGGCGCTGTCGGCGGGCGCCCCGGACAACGTGACCTGCGTCGTCGCCGACCTCCACGCGGCCGTCTGAGGGACGGACCCCGGGGACGGCCCCGACCGGATCGCGCCCCACGCCCGGGATGGGCGTGGTCGTCGCGGGCAGGATCGTGGTGTAGGAAGGGGCTGGCAGGGGCTGGATGGTCCTGAGGGTGAAGGGGTGCGCGGGTGTCCTCACTGTTCGGCGGGCTTGATGGTGGTGCGCGGGAGCGGGTTGCCGTGCGGTTCGATGGGCGGTCGCTGACGTACGGCGGTCTCGCGGGGGCGGCCGGGGTCGTGGCCCGGCGGGTCGGCCGGGGCGGGCGGGTGGCCGTGTGGGCGACGCCCGGGATGGAGACCGTGGTCGCCGTCGTCGGCGTGCTGCTCGCCGGTTCCGCCGCCGTGCCGCTCAACCCCAAGTCGGGTGAGAAGGAGCTGGCCCACATCGTCTCCGACAGCGCGCCCTCCCTCGTCCTCGCGGCTCCGGGTGCGCGACTCCCCGGCGCGCTGGGCGGCTTGGAGCGCGTCGACGTCGACGTCGAGGCGAGGGCGGAGGTCCCGCAGCCCGAGGTCTCCGAGGAGGACCCCGCCCTCGTCGTCTACACCTCCGGCACCACCGGCCCGCCCAAGGGTGCCGTACTCCCCCGTCGCGCCCTCACCGCGACGCTGGACGCGCTCGCCGACGCCTGGCAGTGGACGGAGGCCGACGTGCTGGTGCACGGTCTGCCGCTGTTCCATGTGCACGGGCTGGTGCTCGGCGTCCTCGGCCCGCTCCGCCGCGGCGGGTCCGTGCGGCACCTGGGGCGGTTCTCCACCGAGGGCGTCGCACGCGCGCTCACGGACGGCGCGACCATGTTCTTCGGGGTCCCGACGATGTACCACCGCATCGCCGAGGCCCTCCCGGACGACCCCGGGCTGGCCGAGGCCCTCCGCGGGGCCCGGCTGCTCGTCTCCGGCTCGGCCGCGCTGCCCGTCCACGACCACGAGCGGATCGCGGCGGCCACCGGACGCCGGGTCGTCGAGCGGTACGGCATGACCGAGACCCTGATGAACACCAGTGTGCGCGCGGACGGGGAACCCCGGGCCGGAACGGTCGGGGTGCCGCTGCCGGGGGTGGAGCTGCGGCTCGTGGAGGAGGACGGGACGGAGATCGCCGGACTCGACGGGGAGAGCGTCGGGGAGATCCAGGTCCGCGGGCCCAACCTGTTCACCGGGTACCTGAACCGGCCCGACGCCACCGCCGCGGCCTTCACCGCCGACGGGTGGTTCCGGACCGGCGACATGGCCGTGCGCGAGCCGGACGGGTACGTGCGGATCGTCGGCCGCAAGGCCACCGACCTCATCAAGAGCGGCGGTTACAAGATCGGGGCCGGCGAGATCGAGAAC
This sequence comes from Streptomyces hygroscopicus subsp. hygroscopicus, assembly GCF_030269125.1. Taxonomy (GTDB): domain Bacteria; phylum Actinomycetota; class Actinomycetes; order Streptomycetales; family Streptomycetaceae; genus Streptomyces; species Streptomyces hygroscopicus_C. The sequence continues at coordinate 656,267 of NZ_BSSM01000002.1, forward strand.
GCGCTCCTCGAACACCCGGGCGTCCGCGAGGCCGCCGTCACCGGCGAACCGGACGCGGACCTGGGTGAGCGGATCGTCGCCTGGATCGTCCCGGCGGACCCCGGTAACCCGCCCGGCACCGAGGAGCTGGCGGACCACGTCGCCCGGCGGCTCGCCCCGCACAAGCGCCCCCGCGTCGTCCGCCACCTGGACGTCCTCCCCCGCAACGACATGGGGAAGATCATGAAGCGGGCCCTGACCGATGCCTGACCAGCGGCTCAACGCGCGCGGGACGCTCGATCTCGTCACGGACGACGGCACCTTCGCGGAACTCCCCTCCCCGGCACGGGAGCCCCGGCCCGACGGCCCACTCGCCTGGCACGGGTACGACGCCTCGCGCGCCCGCGCCGCCGAACGCACCGGCGAGGAGGAGTCCGTCGTCTGCGGCACCGCGACCGTCGCGGGCACCCGCGCCGTACTGATCGCCTTCGAGTTCGGCTTCCTCGGCGGCTCCCTGGGCGAACGCACCGGCGACCGGCTGGAGGGAGCGTACGCGTACGCCCGCGAACACCGCCTGCCCGTCGTGCCGTTGATCGCCACCGGGGGCAGCCGGATGCAGGAGGGCATGGTCGCCCTGACCCAACTCCAGCGCGTCGCCCGGCAGTCCGCGCTCACCCGTGCGGCCGGCCTGCCCCAGATCGCCGTCCTGCGCGACCCCACCACCGGCGGCGGCTGGGCCACCCTGGGCGCCGGCGCGGACGTGATCCTGGCCCTTGGCGGGGCCCAAGTGGGCTTCGCCGGCTCCCGCGTCCGCCCACCCGGCGCCGACCCCGCCGCCTACACGGCCGAGGCCCAGGTGGCGGCGGGGGCGGCGGACGCGGTGGTGCGGACGGAGGACCTGAAGGAGTCCCTGGGGGCGTGGCTGCGGCTGCTGTCCCGGACGGACCCGGGGACCCCCGCCCCGGTCCCGGCCGCCCTCGGCACGCCCGGCCTCCCCGCCACCGGCTGGGACGCCGTCCAGCGCGCGCGTTCCCCCGAACGTCCGCGCGCCCGCGCCTACTTGGACGCCTACTTCGCCCACCGGGTCCATATCAGCGGCGACCGGTGCGGCGGCAGGGACCCCGACGGCATCCTCTGCGGCTTCGGCGAGCACCACGGTCGTACCGTCGCGTTCGCCGCGCAGACCGGGGCGGGGACGCGGCCCGCCGGGTACCGGACGGCGGCGCGGGTGATCCGGATGGCGGACCGGCTGGGGGTGCCGGTGCTGACGCTGGTGGACACCCCCGGTGCCGCGAACGACGCGGACGCCGAGCGGCAGGGGGCGGGTGCGGCGATCGCCGAGGTGTTCGGGGCGGTGGCCGGGGCACGCGTGCCGGTCACCACACTGGTGATCGGCGAGGGCGGCTCCGGCGGCGCCCTGGCGCTGGCCGCCCCCGGCAACACCTGGGCCACCCCGGACAGTTACTTCTCGGTCATCGCCCCGGAACTGGCCGCGGCCATCCTCAAACGCCCCCCGGAGGACGTCGAGAACACCGCGGACCAGCTCCGCGTCCGCCCGCAGGATCTGGTGGAGCTGGGCCTGGTCCGGGGCATCGTCCGCGGGTCCGGGCCGGCGGGCGCCCCTTGAGGGGCGCCCCGAGGGCTACCTCACCCCCACCGCCCTGACGATCTCCTGCGTCACCGACCCGCCCTTGTCGTCCCGGGCCGACGCCCGCAGGGAGACGGAGGTGGCCGAGTTCGGCACCGTCAGCGTCCCGCGCCAGTCCGCCGCACCGGCCCCCTCCAGGGACACCGCCTTCCACGTCGCCCCCTCGTCGTACGAGACCTCCAGCCGGCCCCCGCCGAGCGTCCCCGTCCCCGCGGCGCCGGCCATGTACCGCGCCCCGAGCGTCACGGGCAACCGCTTCCCCCCGCGCACCGTGCCGGCGAGATCCGTGTCCAGCCCGTAGGAGAGGTTGATCAGCGGCAGCGTCGTCGCCCGGTCGTCCGGCGTCCGGGCCGAGCGGAACGTCCACTCGGTGTGCCCCCTCGTCGCGAGCGTCCAGTGCTCCAGGTCCAGCGAGGTGTCGGTCACCACCTTGTAGGTGTGCTCGTCGGCCGGCGCGTCCCAGACGAACGCGGTCGAGCCGCTGCCACCGTCCGCCAGGTTCCCGTCCAGGTACACGGACGTCGACTGGCTCATCCCGCTGTCGCCCCACACGTCCCCGGATCCCGTGTGATCGGGGCCCGAGTCGCCCCATCCCGGCGTGTTCAACTGGATCAGGTTCCCGGTCCGCTGCTCGCCCCAGCCGAGGCCGGTGCCGAGCCACGGGTGCCACACCGGCTGGAACCAGTGCAGCCGGGGCCGGCTGCCGCCCTCGTAGCGCACCAGCCCGCCGCGTTCCTCCAGCGTGCCGAGGCCCAGGGTGACGGACTCGGTCCACAGCTGGCCGGGGCCGGTGGAGACGTAGTCCGTGCGCCGGGCCGGCAGGTCGATGTCCTCCTGGGAACCGATGCCGACGGGGAAGGCGTCGGTGACGGAGTAGCGGAACTCCCCGCCGCTCGTCGGCCGCGCCGCGTGGAACGAGACGTGCAGGGCGGCCAGTTGGTTCGAGGAAGGCCGGTAGGTCAGATCGCGGTCCGGGATCGAACCCCTGTGGCCCTCGGAGAGGTCGTACACGTACGGCGAGTCGGGCGTCCCGGTCATGTCCACGGAAGCGTCCGCCCGCAGCCGCGCCGCGTCCGCCCGGTCCACCGTGGCGATCACCAGCGGGCGGTTCGTGTTGTCGTCGTTGCCCCACCAGTCCATCAGCCGCCCCGGTGCGTCGTCCGTGACGAACAGCGCCTTCGCGCCCGCGTCCTGGGCCGCCCGCGCGAGCGCCGGCGGGTCCTCGCCCTCGGCGAGGTGGGCCAGCACCGCCTTGCCCGAGACGGACGAGGGCATCGCGCCGTCGCCGACGTCCACCAGCGGCAGCTTCTCCCGCCCCGAGACCAGCGTGCCGCCCGGCTGGACCGTCGCCTCGGCGACGCCCCTGACCTCCAGCCGCGGCTTCGCCAGCCGCCACACGGTGCGGTACTCGAAGGTGCCCCGGGTGACCTCGGGCGTGGGCGCGGCGAAGACGCTGTCGTAGGTGAGGGGCACCTGGACCGCGCCGGAGAGGTCGGCGCCGTTCGCGGCACGGTCGTACTCCACGAGGAGCTGGTGGGTCTCGGTGCGCCGGGACACCGCCGCCTTCACCTCCCGCAGCTTCGTGCCGTCGAGGGTGACGTCGCTGTCGTGGTCGAGGGTGACCTCGGGCGCGGAGAGGAAGCCGAGGCCGAGGGAGTCGGCGCCGTGGCTGCCGTGCACGTCGAGGAAGGACGTGAGGGCGTAGGTGCCCGGCTTCAGGCGGAGTCGGAGGGTGCCGGAGTCGCCCACGTGCTCCTGTAGGGGGTCCGCGTTCGGGGCCAGTTGCTGCACCGTGAGGTCGGCGGCCGTGGGAGCGCCCGCGCGGTCCTTGACGTGGACCGTGAGCGTGTACCGCTCGTCCTCTTTGACCAGCCCGAACACGGTGTGCGCGCGCACCGCGCCGGAGTCGTCGGCGGCCACGATCTGGCCGCTGGTGTCACCGACGGGCGCCTTGGTGCCGTCGCCGGTGACGGTGGTGGTGGCGGTCCCGTGCGCGGGGACGGTGAGGGAGGAGTCCGCGAGGGTGGCGACGCCGTCCGGGGCGCCCCGCGCCGACAGGGTCAGGTGGATGTCCCGGTCGGAGGAGTTGGTGTAGGTGAGCGTCCTGGTGACCGGCTCGTCCGCGGTGTAGGGCCAGCGGTGGAAGCCGAGGTCGGCGCTGCCGGTGGCGGTCACCGTGGCCCCTACGGCGTCCGGCACGCTGACCCGTCCGGCGCCCACCGTGTACGCGGACGCGTCGAGCTGCCTGGACGTGGACATCAGCGCGTCCTTCAACTGGGCGCCGGTCCAGTCGGGATGCTCCTGCGCGAGGAGGGCGGCCACGCCCGCGACGTGCGGCGTCGCCATCGACGTACCGCTCATCGTGGTGTAGTAGCCGCTGCCGCCGACGAGTTGGGAGCGGGCGGCGAGGATGTCGACGCCGGGGGCGGAGAGGTCGGGCTTGAGGGCGTTGTCGCCCGGCCGGGGGCCCGCGCTGGTGAAGTAGGCCGGCCGGTCCGCGGAGTCGACCGCGCCGACGGTCAGGGCCGCGTCGGCCGCGCCGGGCGAGCTGATGGAGGAGGGCGCGCCGGTGTTCCCGGCGGCGACGACGAAGAGCGCCCCGGTCTCCCGGGAGAGGCTGTCCACGGCCTGGGCCATCGGGTCGGTGCCGTCGCTGGGCTCGGCGGACCCGAGGCTCATCGAGACGATCCGGGCGTGCACGTCGCGCGCGGCCCACTCCATGCCGGCGATGATCTGCGACTCGCTGCCCGAGCCCTGGTCGCTGAGCACCTTGCCGACGGCGAGCGTGGCGTCCGGCGCGACGCCCTTCTCCCTGCCGTCGGAGGCGGCGCCGCTGCCGCCGACGGTGGAGGTGACGTGGGTGCCGTGCCCGTAGCGGTCGGCGACCTCCTCGCCGTCGACGAAGCTCCTGGACCGGCTGACACGGTCGGCCAGGTCGGGGTGGGTGAGGTCGGCGCCGGAGTCGAGGACGGCGACGGTGACGCCCTTGCCGGTCAGGCCGGCGTCCCACGCGGCCGGGGTGCCGATCTGGGCGTTGCTCTCGGCCATGTCGGCCTCGACCCGCCCGTCCAGCCACACCTTGGCGACGCCGTCGCCGCGCGTGAACGACCGCCAGAACGTACGCCCCTTGGCCGCCTCGACGGCCGCGCCCCGCACGCTGGGCAGGCCCCGGCCGCGGGAGGTGCCGGCCGGGGCGGCCGCGGGGACGCGGGTCTCCTTGCCGTAACTCACGATCAGGGGCGTGGATTCGGCCTTGCCGTCGGTGAGGCCCTGGCGTATCAGCGCGCTCACGTCGAACAGCCGCCGGTCCAGCTTCCCCGCGCGCAGGTACGGCAGCGTCTCGTCCGGCACGACCGTCAGGTCGCCGTTGCCCGTCTGCGTGCGCACGGCCCCGGTGGCGCCCCGGGGCCGCCGCACGGTGACGGTCCTCCTGCCGTGCCCGAGGTCGGTGACGGTCACCCGGTCGCCGGTGAGGAGGGTGACGGTCACCGGGGCGGGGGCGGCCGATCCCACCGCCGCGGCCTTCCCGTCCGCGGCCGTCGCCCCGGGTACCGGCACGGCGGCCAGCACGAGCCCCGCCGACAGCAGGGCCGTCCGGCGTCTGACTGGTCCTCTGGTCATCCACGCCCTCTTCCGCGTCCGGATCGCGCCCGGAACGACCCTTCCGGGACGGCTGGTCCGGAATGGCTCGTCCGGCGCTGTCGAGTACTGCGCCTCACGTGCAGGCAAGAGTGTGGTGCGACCGGTGGGAGCGCACAGGGGCCGGGCGTGGCGGGTTGTCACGGTGGCGGGTTCCCGCCATGTTCCGGCGGTTGACCCGCCGGGGCGTAATGAGTGGGCCGCGCGAAGCGGCGTCCGTACCATGGGGGTTGCGCACAGGTCCGCGGACGAGGGGGAGCGAGCGGCGGCATGGACCAGTTGGTGGAGTTCGAGACCGAGGACGGCGCCCGCGTGGTGGTCGAGGGGGCCGCGGGCGCCCGGACCGGCACCCGGCTGGTCTCGCGGGGCGACGGGGTGGTGCAGGCGGCGCGCACCTTCGAGGGCGCGCTGGACGGCGTGCGGGCGGCGGCCGAGGCCGCGCTGCGGGTCTTCCGGGACGGCAGCCTGCGGCCCGACTCGGTGGAGATCGAGTTCGGGGTGAAGATGTCCGCGGAGGCCGGTGCGATCATCGCCAAGGGGTCCGCGGAGGGTCAGCTGGTCGTCAAGCTCAGCTGGGCGCCCGGGACTTCGCCCGCCGTGTCCGGCGTGCCCGCTCAGACCGCCGTCGGCCCGGAGTCCGCCGAGCGCCCATGAACAGTGCCGCCTGGCATGCCCGGATCCACTGCGGCCACGAGGTGGGCGCGGGATTCCTGGTCACCGCCCGCCGGGTGCTCACCTGTGCCCATGTCGTCCGTTTCAGCGACCAGAAGGCGGTGTCCGTCGTCTTCCCGCACGCCGGGGAACTGGGCGAGGTGTCCGCGTCGGTCGTCGCGCACGGCGGCTGGGCGGGCGGCCTCACCGACCCCGGCGACGTGGCCGTGCTGGAACTCGACCGGGAGGTCCCGCTCGCCCCGGCCCGCTTCGCACCGCCGGGCGCCGCGTACACCGAGCCGTACCCCCGGCTGGTCGCATACGGCTTCCCCGAGGGCTACGACGAGGGCACGCTCGCCGAATACCGGGCCGTGTCGGGCCAGTTGATCGCGGGCGAGTGGCTGGAACTGGTGGCCTGGCAGGGGCACGGGCAGCCGATCGCGGCCGGGTTCAGCGGGGCGGCGGCGACCCTGCCGGACGGCCGGGTGGTCGGCATGGTCACCTCGGCCTCGGACGCGCCGGACGTGCGCAAGGGCCGGATGCTGCCGCTGGACGTACTGGCCCGGTACTGGCCCGAGTTGGGCGAGCTGGTGCCCACGCCGGGCCATCGGGCCGACGCCCGGCGGGAGTTGTACGAGCTGCTGCGGTGTCTCCCGGGCGGCCGGGAGTGCGATCCCAACCGGCTGTACGTGGACGCGGTGGGCGCGTTCGGGCCGCCGCTGCCCGCGGGCGGGTTCCCCACGCTGGGGGCGGCGGCCGCGTACGTGCAGTGGGAGGTGCCCGATCCTGCGGCGGTGGAGCGGTTGGCCGGGCGGCTGCGGGAACTGGTGGACGGGGGCCCGGTGGCCCCGTCGGCCGCGGAGGACGGGAAAGCGGCGAAGGCGTCCCCGCCCTGGGCGCCGGTCGTCGTCGAGATCGACCACAGCGGCGCCGGGCCCGACCAGGTGACCGTGGAGGTGTCGGCGTACCGCGACGGACAGCGCCGCCCGGTGGGCACGCGCCGGCTGCCGCGCACCGGCGTACGGTCGTACGTCCAGCACCGCATCGACGAGGCCGTCGCCCATCTCGACCCGGACGCCGAGGAACTGGTGACCTTCGTGCTGCCGCGCGAGTGGCTCAACGAGGCGGTGGCGCACTGGGAGTGCGGCGCGGACGACAGCACGCCACTGGGCTGCGCCTACCCCCTCGTGGTGACCGACCGCGCGCGGCACCGCAGCAACCGGTTGCGGCACCAGCTGCGCAAGAAGTGGCAGAAGCTGGACGGCGGGCGCCCGGTGGAGGTGCACCGCGTGGAGTGCGGCAGCCAGGAGCGGCCGCCGCGCCTGCGCAAGCGGCTGTGGGACGGCGACGCGGGGCTCGCCGGGTTCGCGGTCCCGCCGACGGCGGCCCGGGAGTACTTCGAGATCGGCCTCAACGTCCCGGTCCCGGTCCTGCTGTGGTCCCGCACGGGCTGCCCGGCCGGGGTGCACGGGGAGCAGGCGTGCGCCGAGCCGTGCGAGGACCCGCGCCGGGCCTGGAGCGGACACCGGGAGGCGGCCGCCACCGCGACCGGCACCGCCGCCTTGCCCCGTACCGGGTCCCGCTGCCCCGGCGCCGCCTTCCTGGACCAGCTCGCCGTCGCCGTCGCCGAGGTCCCGCCAGCCGAACTGCCCCGCCACATCCGGTCGTTACGGATGACCGCGGACGCCGCCGACGAGCCCGACCGGCACTGGGCGCGGGACCTGCAACTGCTCTGGGACGATCCCCGCTGCTTCCCCGAGCCCGTCGCCAGCCTGCACTCCCCCGTCGACTGACCGCCCGCACCCCGACCACGGAGAAGAAGAAGCCATGCCCCTGTGGCCCGTCTACACCGGTACGAGCGCGCCCCACGACGGCATCGCGCAGCTGCCCCCGCCGCCGCCCTGGCGCGCCTTCGACGGCGGCCCGGTGCTGGACCCGCCGGACGCGTCCGCCGACCACTCGGCCGTCTCCCCGGACCGGGTGCACCGCGCCGAGACGTACCGGGCCACCGAGGAGACGGTGCAACTGGTCAACGCGGCCCTGTACCTGCGCCGCCCGCTGCTGGTCACCGGGCCGCCCGGCACCGGCAAGTCCTCCCTGGTGTACGCCGTCGCGCGCGAGCTGCGGCTCGGTCCGGTGCTGCGCTGGAACATCACCAGCCGCAGCACCCTGCACGACGGGCTCTACCAGTACGACCCCCTGTCCCGCCTGTACGCGGCACGGCAGCGGGCCGCGCACCACGACCGCCCGGAACCGCCGGGGGAGGCGTCCGACGAGAGCGGCATCGAGCACCATCTGCGCCTCGGGCCCCTCGGCACCGCCCTGCTGCCCTACGGCCGCCCCCGCGCGCTGCTCATCGACGAGATCGACAAGAGCGACCTCGACCTGCCCAACGACCTGCTGAACGTGCTGGAGGAGGGCCAGTACCAGATCCCCGAGCTGGTGCGCGCCGCCCGGCTCACCCCGGACGGCACCGCCCGGGTCCTGGCCGACGGCACCGACGAGCGGGTCCCGGTGGTGCGCGGCCACGTCCGGTGCCGGGCCTTCCCGTTCGTCGTGCTCACCAGCAACGGCGAGCGCGAGTTCCCGCCCGCCTTCCTGCGCCGCTGCGTCACGCTGCATCTGCGCCGGCCGGACGACCGGCACCTCGCCGACATCGTCCGCGCCCATCTGGGCGAGCCCGACGCCTACGCCCAGGAACTGATCGGCCGCTTCCTGGAGCGCACCAGCGCGGGCGACCTGGCCACCGACCAGCTCCTCAACGCGATCTACCTCGCCCGTACCAGCGACCTGGGCACCGAGACCCTGGACCAGCTGGCCGAGCGGCTGATGCCGCACCTGGGACAGAGCACGCAGACCGATGTCTTCTGACACCCCCGGCTCCCCGGAGTCCGCGGACGCCCTGGGCCGCCTCGCCGCCGTGCTGGCCGAGGCGGGCCGGGGCGTGCCGCCGACCCCGCGCGAACTGGCCGAACTGCTGTGGCTGGCCGGGCACATGGGGGCCGAGAACACCGGGCGCGGCACTCCGCCCCCTCCCGCCGAGAACCGTGGGACCGCCGCACCGCGACCATCGCCCTCCCTGCCCACCGACGAGCCCCCGCCCCGGCCCCCGCGGCAGGAGCGGCACCAGCCGCTCCCCGCCCCGCCGGCCGTCCCCGAACCCCCCTCCCGGATCCCGCTGCGCCTCCCCTCCCCCGCGCCTTCCGCGGACCGCCCGCCGCACACCACCCTGCTGGCCCCCGCGCCCCCGATGCTGCGCCACCCGCTCGCCCTCCAGCGGGCGCTGCGTCCCCTGCGACGCCGGGTGGACGCGCCCGTCGGCCGGGAGCTGGACGAGCGGGCCACCGCCGACCGCATCGCCCGCCTGGGCGCGCGGCCCGACGGGTGGCTCCCGGTGCTGCGGCCCGCCCGGGAGCGCTGGCTGAGCCTGAACCTGGTCCACGACGCCGGTCCCACGATGCCGGTCTGGCGCCCCCTGGTCCGCGAACTGCACACGGCGCTGGCCCAGTCGGGCGCGTTCCGCACGGTCACCCTGTACCGCGCCGACGCCGACGGCACGGTGCGCGGCCCCGACGGGCGGCTCCCCGCGGACGGCCGTACCGTCACCCTCCTGATCAGCGACTGCATGGGCCCGCAGTGGCGCGAGGGCCCCGCCGGCGCCCTCTGGTACGCCACCCTGCACCGCTGGGCGCGCCGGATGCCGCTGGCCGTCGTGCAGCCGCTGCCCGAGCATCTGTGGCGGGAGTCGGCGCTGCCCGCCACGCCCGGCCGGCTGTCGGCGCCGCACCCGGTGGCGCCGTCCGCCGCGCTCACCTTCACGCCGTACGAACGGCCCGAGTCCGACGACCCGGTGGCCGCCGTCACCCTCCCGGTGCTGGAGCCGGAGCCGCGGTGGCTGGCGAACTGGGCCGGTCTGATCAGCACGGCGGGCGGCACCCGGTTCCCGGCGGCCGCGGCCCGGTTGGGGCGGCCGTTGCCGGCCGACGCGGAGGACCGTACGGACATCGGGGGGCTGTCCGCCGAGGAGCTGGTGCTGCGGTTCCGGGCGACCGCGTCCCCGGAGGCGTTCCGGCTGGCCGGGCATCTCGCGGTCGGACGGCCCGACCTGCCGGTGATGCGGCTGGTGCAGGCGGCGGTGGAACCGGACCCGCGGCCGCAGCACCTGGCGGAGGTCGTGCTCAGCGGCATGCTCACCGCGCTGCCGGGGGCGCCGGCCGGGTCGTACGCGTTCCGGGAGGGCGTACGGGAACTGCTGCTGCTCGGCCTGCCGCGCACCGAGCGCAATCGCACCGTGGAACTCCTCGGCCGGATGGGCGAGTTCATCGACGAGCTGGCGGGGCGGGCGCCGGGCGGATTCCGGGCCGCGGTGCCCTCCGAGCAGGGCCTGCCGACGCCCGTGGAGCACGAGCCGGTCGCCATGCTCCGCGCGGAGAGCGTGCGCAGGCTGGCGCCGGCGGGCGGCGGGCGGCTGGTCGCGGGGCGGTACCGGCTGGTGCGGAGGTCGCACACGGGGCACCGGGGGTGGGTCGCGGAGGACCTGCGGGACGGGGGTGCGCCGGTCGTCGTGTGCCGGTACGCGCCGGACGAGCTGCTCGGCCCCTTCGCCCGGCTCTGCCAGGACCTCATGGAGGTGGACGAGCCGGGTATCGCACGGGTCCTCGATCACGGGTTCGACGGCGAGACCCCCTATCTGGTCCGGGAGTTCGTCGAAGGCCCCACGCTCTTCCAGCGCATGGCCGCCCTGCGGGAACGGCTGTCCCCCGCCGAGACGGACGCCCTGACGCGGAAGCTCGGCGAGGCGGTCCTCGCCCTGCGCGGGCGGGAGGGTCCGTGCGGCGAGCTGAACACCCGGTCCGTGGTCCTCTCCCCGAACGGGCCGGTCCTGACCTGTCTGGACGCCGCTCCGGTCGTCCACGGGAGCCGCGCGGAGACCGTCGCGGCGTTCTCGGACATCGTCGACGCCCTTCAGGGCAGCCCCCAGGTCCTCTTCACCACCGGCGACCTCACCGGCCGCCCGGAGACCCGCATCACGCTCGAAGCCGCCGTGCACGAGGTCTTCTCCCGGTCGCTGCCCTCCGACCGGTTCCGGGTCGAGGCCCGCCCGGACGGTTACCGGGTGCGCACCGATCCCGGCGCCTACCTGCTGCCCGTCCTCGTCGCCGTGCTGCGCGAACTCCCCTTCACCGCGGCCGGGCTGACCGGGCCGACGCCGTTGCGGGTGATGTTCGGGACGCCGTTCGTCCAGCTGCCGCAGCCCGCCACCGGCGTCGACGTCCTCGTACCGCCCGCGCTCTACGACGAGTTCGCCGCCAGCTCCGCCGCGCGGGACGCCCCGCCCTTCGAGCCGGTCTACTACGACGACGCCCCGGACGCGCCCGCTGCCGCCTGGCACTGCCCGCTCACCACCGAGCGCCCCCGCCGCCAGCTGGTGGAGGGCCCGTTCATCGCCCAGGACCTGGGCGAGCTGGGCGTGCCCACCCCGGGGCGTTCGGCCGTCGTGCACACCCGTCCCGGCGGGGCGCTCACCCTGCTCGACCCCATCCGCCCCTACGCCCCCCGCCCCGAGACGTACTACACGGTCGACCTCACCGTGCAGCAGGCCCGGCACACCCTGTCCCTGCCCGGCTCCGGGAAGACGGCGTTCACGGCCGTGGCGGAGCTGACCTGGCAGGTGACCGACCCCGTCGCCTTCGTCCGGGCCGGTGTCGTCAGCGTCTCCGCCGTGCTGCTGGAGCACCTGCGCGAGACGGCCGCCCGGATCACCGCCCGGCACCCGGCGCGCCGGGCGGGTGCCGCCGAGCGCGCGGTGAACGACGGGGTGCGCGACTGGCCGGTGCCGGGACTCACCGTGTCGTACGCCGTGCGGCTGGGGACGCGGAGCGCGCCGGGGCCCGGACGGACCGCCACCCCGCCGCCGGGGGCCCTGCTCACCGGGGCCGAGTGCGTACTGGTCGGCTTCGAGGGGCCCCTCACCCGGTTGTTCACGGCGCGGGGCGCACACGCGGCCGTGCTCGATCTGCTGGGCATCGTGGCCGAACACCGCGATCCGCGGAGCGCGTTGGCGGGGCAGCCGCTGCCGGTGGCAGGGGGGCGGGCGGTGTTCCCGCATCCGCTGGACCTGCTGCGCGCGTTCGCCCGGGACCATATCGGGCCACTGCTGGAGCGGCGCCTGGAGGAGCTGGAACTGGCCGCCGTGCCCGACGCGCCGATGACGCACCGCTCGCTCGCGCTGGTGCGCGCGCTGCACACGTCCGGGCGGCGGGTGAGCGTGGTGTCGGACGTGAGTTCCCGGGCGGTGCAGTGGGGTGTGCAGTCGTACAGGCTGCCGCTCGCGGGGGTGCACGCGCGCCGCGAGGACCTGGGCCTGCTGACGCCGAACCCCGGCTGTCTGCTCCGGGCCCTGGCCCACCTCGACGTGCCGGCCCGCCGGGCCGTGCTGCTCGGTTCGTCGGTCGCCGAGCTGACGGCGGCCCAGCGGCTCGGCCTGCCCTTCATCGGGTTCGCCCCGTCCGCCGCCGGGCGCCGGCTGCTGCGCGAGGCCGGCGGGGAGGCGGTCGTCCCCACGCTCGAACCCCTTCTGGAGGCGATCCGCGCCGCCTGACCCGGCGACACTCCGGGGAGCCCCGCGATTACCCCCGTTCGGCGGCGCCCCGCCCGGCCCCCCACAAAGAGCGGGCGGCCCGGCGCGGCGCGCAGGATGCGGAGAGTAGGGAACGCCCCGCGCCCGGAAGGAGCTGCCGTGTCCGTCAGCCTGGAGCAGTTGCGCCGCTGTCACTTCGCCGTCGACCTGGGCGCGGCCCGGACCCGGGTGTACGTGAAGGGCGCGGGGCTCGTCGTGGACCAGCCCTCGGTCGCGGCCGTGAACGTCCGTTCCGGCTCGCTGATCGCGGTGGGCGACTTCGCGGAACAGATGACCGGCCGGACGCCGGACTACATCAGGGTCGTACGGCCCGTCTCCGGCGGCACGGTCGTGGACATCGACATGGCCCAGCGCATGCTGCGGCACCTGATGGGCGACAAACTGCGCCGGGCGCTGCGGCGCAAGGCCCGGCTGCGCGCGGCCGCGTGCACCCCGCACGACGCCGATCCGCTGGCCCAGCGGGCGACGATCGAGACGCTGCTCGGGCTCGGCGCGCGCCGGGTGGAGCTGGTGGACACGCTGATCGCGGCGGCGGTGGGCTGCGGGCTGCCGGTGGAGCGGCCCGAGGCCACGATGATCATGGTGTGCGGGGCGGCGGCCACGCAGGTCGCGGTGCTGTCGCTGGGCTCGATCGTCACGGCCGAGCGGATCCCGGTGGGCGGGGAGGCCGTGGACCACGCGATCGTGCAGTACCTGCGGCACACGCACCAGCTGCTGCTGCCGAGCCAGTCGGTACGGCCGCTGCAACTGGCCCTGTCCGGCACCGGACTCACCCCGCAGGGTCCGGACCGGGCCGAGATCAACGGCCGGGACGTGGCCACCGGGCTGCCGCGCACCGTGCGGATGGACACGGCGGCCGTGCGCAAGGCGATCCAGACCCCGCTGACGGCGGTCCTGGACGGCATCGGCAAGGTGCTGCGCGAGTGCCCGCCGGATCTGGTGGCCGATCTGGTCGACCGCGGGGTCATCATGGTCGGCGGCTCGGCGCTGCTGCCCGGACTCGACCAGATGGTGCGCGAGGCCACCGGGATGCCGGTGTTCATCGCCGAGCGCCCGGACCTGTGCGCGGCCCGGGGTCTCGGCGAGATGCTGGAGGGCCGGATCGAGCCGCTGGTCCTGGATCCGCTGGCCTCCTGAACTCCCGGCGGCCGAGGGGGTTTCAGTAGGCGTGGTCGGCCGTGATGTCCGCGGACAGGCCGAGACGGCGCCGCGCGGTCTCGGGGCGCAGGCTCATCAGGAGATGGGTCAGGGCGTCCACCGCGGCGAGACGGGCGATCCGGCCGGCGGAGGTCTCCAGACCGAAGACGAGGTCCTGGCCGCCGACCACGGGCACATGGCGGCTGGCCTCGCTCACCGGTGAACGGGCGTAGCTGGTCAGCGTGACGACCGTGGCCCCGGCCTGCCGGGCACGGCGGGCCGCGTCGACCGTGGTGCGGGTCGCCCCGGTGTGGCTGATCGCGGGACAGACGCCGTCCGGCGGGAGCTGGGCCGCGGCGAGCTGCGGGTGAGAGCCTTCTGGCCTGGTGTGGATTGCGACATCCGCACCAGCGACCAGAGAGGCCCTCGTGCCCCACCGTGACGCGCCCCTGGCCGAGACCGGACGCCCGCGCCTGGCCCGCTGCGTGGTCGAGGACGGCCGGCCCCCCCTCGCCGGGCCGCCGGACGCTTCGCCCGCAGGCGAACCACCCGCCGGCCGCGTCCCCACCCTCTCGGGGCGACACAGCTAGCGCGGTCCGCCGAGGTGACAGCGGATCGTCGTGCCCTCCGCGCTCGTGTGCGTCCGCACCAGGTCCGCCACCAGGTTGACCAACAGCAGCCCGCGGCCGCCGCGTTGGTCGCGGGCCGCGGGCCGGCGCCCGGCCAGCGGATCGGTCAGCCGGCCCCCGTCGCGCACCTCGCACAGCACCTGGCCGTCCTGCGCCCACACGGTGAGCGTGCCCCGACCACCGCCGTGCACCACGCTGTTGGTGGTCAGCTCGGCGGCGACGAGGGTCAGGTTCTCCAGCGCCTCACCGGCGAGCCCCAGCCCGCCGCCGTGCCGGGTGGCCAAGTGCCGCACCGCGGACAGCCGGTCCGCGTCGAACGCGACGCGGAGCACCCCGGGACCGTCCGCCGGCGCGGGCGGCAGCGGCACGTTGCAGCGGACGACGACGCCCTCCGGGTCGTAGGCGGCGCTGAGCCGCTCCTCGGCGCCCTCGATGACGACGGGATGGGTGGCCCACGCGTCGGCCAGCGCCCGCGGGTCCAGCGCGGCGGTGTCGTACGGGCACAGGATGGTGATCCCCCGCCCCCGGAACGCGGCGTTGATCAGTGCCTCGTGCTGCACGCAGGCGGGGTACTCGGCCGGGCCGCGCCCCGCCCAGACCGGCTCGCCGATGATCCGGGTGCGCCGTCCGGGCGGCTGGGCGTCGGCGAAGGCGCGCAGCACACCGGGGATGATCCGGCCGGGGTTGCGCCCGGCCTCCCGCATGTCGAGGAACCGCACCCCGTCGCCGTCGGCGCCCAAGGCGTCCCGGATCAGCTCCAGCTTCTCCCCGGGCACGACGACGGCGACCGGCTCACCGGCGGCCAGCGCGGCGCGGACGAAGGGCACGGTGCCGGCGAGGTAGGCGCGGGTGTCGCCGTAGAAGAGCGCGGGGTGCGCGAAGGGCTCGCCGCTCATGAGACACCTCGCTTCCCGGCAGCCTGGGCCACGCCCGCGCCTGCCCCCGCCGGCGAAAACAATGCGGCCGGGATTCCGCGGCGGGTTATGCCGCCCTCGGGGACACGCGGGGTGTAGGCGTCGGCACGCAGGGCAGGCGACCCGCGTGGTGCCCATGGACCGAGCAGGAGGGGAGACATGACCTCAGCGGGACTCGCAGCCCACACCGTACGACTGGACGCCCTGGCGATCGACGCCCGTACGGAGGGCCGGCGCGCCCTCCTCGCCGCCCGCGGCGAGCTGGTGCACGGCGGCACGGACACCCTCGGCGACGCACTGGCCGCCCTGCCGCCGGACATCACCGCGGTGGAGCTGGACATGGCCGGGGTGTCCTTCCTGGACACGACCGGGCTCGCCTGTCTGGACCTGCTGACCGAGTACGGCCGCCGCCGCGGCGCACGGGTCACCGCATCCGGCTGGCGGGGCCAGCCGCGCCGGGTCCTGGAACTGATGGGCCTGGACCTCACCGATCCGCTGCGCACCGGCGAGGCCGCCGCGGGGGGCCCGGCCGAACCCCCGGTCCGCGCCACCTCCGCGGTCGCCCGGGAGCGCGCCGAACAACTGGACGTCCTGCGCCTGGAGATAGCCCAGCTGCGGCAGGCGCTGGACTCCCGCCCCGTGATCGACCAGGCCCGCGGCGTCCTGATGGCCGCCCACGGCTGCACCCCGGACCAGGCGTGGGAGATCCTGCGCGACGCCTCCCAGCACTCCAACACCAAGCTCCACCGCATCGCCGCCGCCATCATCGCGAGCGCGGCCCCGGACGGCCCGCCCCCGCCGGAACCCCTGCGCAGCGCCTTGCGCACCGCCGCCGCCCGGCACCTTCCCTGAGGCGCGGCGCGCTTCAGTAGGGCAGCACGCGCCCCGACGGCGTCCTGCGATCGATCTCCTGCTCCCGCGGCGCGACCGGCCGCCGGCTGACCCGCACCCGAATCCGACGGTCCATGACGCCTCCTCCTGCCGACATCGGTAGGAGGTCCGTGCCCACGGGAGGGAGGCTTCAAGCCCCGGGGCCGCTGCGGATCCACGCCATGGCCTTCGCGGGCCAACGGCCGGACCCGGTACCGGCCTTCGGGAGGCGGGGCCGGAGCACGTCGACAGCGCCGTTTCGGCCATGCGGGAAGGGCGCTGCGCCGACCGGGTGCACGGAGGCCGCCATGCTCGGCATGGCGGCCTCGTTGCGACGGGGTCCACAGGTAGAAACGCTTCTGCACCTGTAGCGCCTGGTGGGGCGGGTGGGACTCGAACCCACGGCCGACGGATTATGAGTCCGCTGCTCTAACCGGCTGAGCTACCGCCCCATAGCGGCGTGTCGCGTACACGTGTGCGCGCCGTCTGCCGCAGCATAGCCGCTCATACGATCTCCTGCTTCGGATGGTCGGCTTCCGCGCTGCTCATGACCTTGAGGACATCGGCGCGGGCGCGGCGGTTCCCGCGGACATGAAAAAGGACCCCTGAGGGGTCCTCGTTCAGCGTGCTCCCCCGACTGGACTCGAACCAGTAACCTGCCGGTTAACAGCCGGCTGCTCTGCCAATTGAGCTACGGAGGACCGAAGCTCCCCCGACTGGACTCGAACCAGTAACCTGCCGGTTAACAGCCGGCTGCTCTGCCAATTGAGCTACGGAGGATCGCCTCGATTGCATCGAACGCACCTCCCTGGGTATTCGCCGGGGGGCGGTCGCTCGCTGCGACACATACATTAGCGCAAGCAGGGGGGTGCTCCGCCAATCGGTTCCCTCCGGGACCTGCGCCGCACCACGGAACTACGCACGGGAAGGGTGGCAGCCATGCGCTACCGGCTCACGTTCATCGCCGGACTGGCCCTCGGTTACGTACTCGGCACACGGGCCGGACGCGAGCGCTACGAGCAGCTGAAGAAGTCCGCTCGCCGGTTCGCCCAGAACCCGGCCGTCCGCAACACCGCCGAGACCGCCGCACAGCAGGGCCGCGCGTACGCCGGCAAGGCCGTCCACACGGTCACGGACAAGGTGGGCGACCACGTGCCCTCGTCCGTGGCCCAGCGGGTGCGCTCGCTGCGGGACCGGGCGTCGGGTGGCTCGGCGGGCGACGACTGGGGCACCAGCAACACGTAGCGCCCCGTACATACGGCAAGATTCTCCGCATGGGGATAGTCGCCGGTTTGGACAGCTCACCTGATTTCACCCGCATCGTGGTCTGCGACACGGACACCGGTGCCGTACTCAGGCAGGGGTACGCGCCCCATCCGGTCGATCCCCTGGAAGGCAACGCGCGGGCCGGCGACGTCGACCCGCAGGCGTGGCTCCTCTCCCTCGGGGAGGCCGCCGGCGGGGGCCTGCTGGAGGGCGTGCAGGCCATCGGTGTCTCCGCCCAGCAGCACGCGCTGATCCCCCTGGACGCCCAGGGCAACACCGTGCGCCCGGCCCTCACCGGCGGCGACCGGCGCGCGCAGGTCGCCGCGGCCGATCTCGTGGACGCGCTCGGCTCCCGGGAGGCCTGGGCGCAGGCCGTCGGCTGCGTGCCGGGGGCCGCTCAGCCGGTGACCAAGCTGCGCTGGCTCGCCAAGAACGAACCCGAGAACGCCCAGCGCACCGCCGCCCTGCTCCAGGCCCACGACTGGCTGGTGTGGCAGCTGCTCGGGCGCCCGGCGCGCCGCACCACCGACCGCGGCGGGGCCTCCGGCACCGGGTACTGGTCCGCGGCCACCGGCGTCTACCGCTCCGACCTGGTCGAGCTGGCGCTCGGCCACCAGGCGATGCTGCCGGAGGTGATCGGCCCCTCCGAGGCGGCCGGCACGACCCCGGAGGGGCTGCTGATCTCGGCCGGGACCGGGGAGACCATGGCGGCCGCGTTCGGGCTCGGCATCGGGCTCGGGGACGCGGTGGTCTCCCTCGGCGCCTCCGGCTCGGTGATGGCCGTCCACCCCCAGGCACTGGCCGACCAGTCCGGGATGATCACCTCGCTCGCCGACGCCACCGGCATGCACCTGCCGGTCGTCACCACCCTCAACGCCGTCCGCACCCTGCGCGGCACCGCCGAACTCCTCGGCCTGCCCGACCTGGACAGCCTCTCCGAGCTGGCGGCGAAGTCGACGCCGGGCGCCCACGGCCTCGTCCTCCTCCCCTATCTGGAGGGCGAGCGCACGCCGAACCTGCCGCACACCGCGGGCACCCTCACCGGGCTGCGGCGCGAGTCGATGAAGCCGGAGCACCTGGCGCGGGCCGCGTTCGAGGGCATGCTGTGCGGGCTCGCCGACGCGCTGGACGTGCTGCGCGCGCGGGGCGTGGAGGTGCGGCGGGTCTTCCTGCTCGGCGCCGCCGCCGAGCTGACCGCGGTGCAGGCCGCGGCACCGTCGCTGTTCGGCGCGCAGGTCGTCGTGCCGCAGCCCGCGGACTACACCGCGATCGGCGCGGCCCGGCAGGCGGCCTGGGCGCTCGGTGTCTCGCAGGGCACGCTGGACCCGCGCGATCCGCCCGCCTGGCAGGGCGCGGCGGCGCGGGTCCTGGAGCCGGGCGAGGAGCTGGCCGTCGGGCAGGCGGTACGGCAGCAGTTCTCGGCGGTGCGGGAGCAGACCCACCCGGGGGCGTTCCACTGAGTCACGGGCGACTTCGCCGCACAGAACGCCTCAAACCAACCCGCGCTGCCCGGCACTCATAGGCCGTACAAAAATCCGCTGTTGGGTTAATCGGTTGAGGTAACGCGGGTGGAGTGTCCGACGATAGGGGCCAAGGGCACACCGACCAGCCCCTGTCGCCGACTCCGAGAGACGTAGCGTGCTCATACGACTTCTGCGGACCTATCTCAGGCCCTACAAGAAACCCATAACCGTGCAGGTCCTGCTGCAGTTCCTGCAGACCTGCGCCACCCTGTACCTGCCCACCCTGAACGCCCACATCATCGACAACGGTGTCGTGAAGGGGGACACGGGCTACATCCTGTCCTTCGGCGCCCTGATGATCGGCATCTCGCTGGTGCAGGTCGTGTGCAACATCGGCGCCGTCTACCTGGGCGCCCGCACCGCCTCGGCGCTCGGCCGGGACGTGCGCGGCGCCGTGTTCGACCGGGTGCAGTCCTTCTCCGCCCGTGAGGTGGGCCACTTCGGTGCGCCCTCGCTCATCACGCGTACGACGAACGACGTCCAGCAGGTCCAGATGCTGGTCCTGATGACGTTCACGCTGATGGTGTCGGCGCCCATCATGTGCGTCGGCGGTATCGTGCTCGCGCTCGGCCTGGACGTGCCGCTGTCCGGGGTGCTGGTCGCGGTCGTTCCGGTGCTGGCCGTCTGCGTGACGCTGATCGTGCGCCGGCTGCGCCCGCTCTTCCGCACCATGCAGACCCGCCTGGACAAGGTGAACCGGGTGCTGCGCGAGCAGATCACCGGCAACCGGGTGATCCGCGCCTTCGTCCGCGACGAGTACGAGCAGACCCGCTTCGCCCGGGTCAACGGCGAGCTGACCGAGATGCAGCTGGCCACCGGCCGGCTGCTGTCGCTGATGTTCCCGATGGTGATGACCGTGGTGAACGTGTCCTCCATCGCGGTGGTGTGGTTCGGCGCGCACCGCATCGACAGCGGCGGGATGCAGATCGGCGACCTGACGGCGTTCCTCGCCTATCTGATGCAGATCGTGATGGCCGTGATGATGGCCACCTTCATGTTCATGATGGTGCCGCGCGCGGAGGTGTGCGCCGAGCGTGTCCAGGAGGTCCTGGACACGGGCTCCAGCGTGCTGCCGCCGCTCGCGCCGGTCACCGAGCTGCGCCGGCACGGGCATCTGGAGATCCGCGAGGCCGGCTTCCGCTATCCGGGTGCCGAGGAACCGGTGCTGCGCGCCGTCCGGCTGGAGGCCCGGCCGGGCGAGACCACGGCCGTGATCGGGTCCACCGGCAGCGGCAAGTCGACCCTGCTCGGGCTGGTCCCGCGGCTGTTCGACGCCACCGAGGGCGAGGTCCTGGTGAACGGCGTCGACGTCCGCGAGGTCGACCCGGCGCTGCTGGCACGGACGGTCGGACTCGTGCCGCAGAAGCCGTACCTCTTCGCGGGCACCGTCGCCTCCAACCTGCGCTACGGCAACCCGGACGCCACCGACGAGGAGTTGTGGCACGCGCTGGAGGTGGCGCAGGCCAAGGAGTTCGTGACCAGGCTGGAGGGCGGGCTGAACGCGCCGATCGCCCAGGGCGGCACCAATGTGTCGGGCGGCCAGCGCCAGCGGCTCGCCATCGCGCGCACGCTCGTGCAGCGCCCGGAGATCTACCTCTTCGACGACTCCTTCTCCGCGCTCGACTACGCCACCGACGCGGCCCTGCGCGCCGCGCTGGCCGAGGAGACCGCCGAGGCGACGGTCGTCATCGTCGCCCAGCGGGTGGCGACCATCCGGGACGCCGACCGGATCATCGTCCTCGACGAGGGCCGGGTGGTCGGCTCCGGCCGGCACCAGGAGCTGATGGCGGGCAACGACACCTACCGGGAGATCGTGCTCTCCCAGCTGACGGAAGCGGAGGCCGCCTGATGTCCGGGCCCATGGGACGCATGATGGCCGGGGGCGGCCCGGACCAGCGGTCGATGGACTTCAAGGGGTCGGGCAAGCGGCTGCTCGCCCAGTTCAGGCCCGAACGGTTCACCGTCTACGGCCTGCTGGCGTGCGTGGTCGTCAGCGTGGCCCTCAACGTGATCGGCCCGAAGATCCTCGGGCGCGCCACCGACCTGGTCTTCTCCGGCATCATCGGCCGGCGGATGCCCGCCGGGGCCACCAAGGAGCAGGTGCTGGCGCAGATGCGGGCGCACGGCAAGGGCGCCGTCGCGGACATGCTCCAGAGCACCGACTTCACCCCGGGCAAGGGAATCGACTTCGGCGCGGTCGGCGACGTACTGCTGCTCGCGCTCGTCGTCTTCACGGTGGCCGGGCTGCTGATGGCCGTGGCGACGCGGCTGGTCAACCGGTCGGTGAACCGCACGATGTACCGGCTGCGCGAGTCCGTGCAGACGAAGCTGTCCCGACTGCCGCTGTCGTACTTCGACAAGCGCCAGCGCGGCGAGGTGCTTTCGCGGGCGACCAACGACATCGACAACATCGGGCAGACGCTCCAGCAGTCGATGGGCCAGCTGATCAACTCGGTGCTGACCATCATCGGCGTGCTGGCGATGATGTTCTGGGTCTCCTGGATCCTCGCGCTGGTCGCGCTGGTGACCGTGCCGCTGTCCTTCCTGGTCGCCACGCGGGTCGGCAAGCGCTCGCAGCCGCACTTCGTGCAGCAGTGGCGTACCACGGGCAAGCTCAACGCCCATGTGGAGGAGATGTACACCGGGCACACGCTGGTGAAGGTGTTCGGGCGGCAGGAGGAGTCGGCGAAGCAGTTCGCCGAGCAGAACGATGCGCTGTACGAGGCCGCGTTCAGGGCGCAGTTCAACAGCGGTGTGATGCAGCCGCTGATGATGTTCGTGTCGAACCTGAACTACGTGCTGGTGGCGGTCGTCGGCGGACTGCGGGTCGCGTCCGGCGCGCTGTCCATCGGTGACGTGCAGGCCTTCATCCAGTACTCGCGGCAGTTCTCCATGCCGCTGACGCAGGTGGCCTCGATGGCGAACCTGGTGCAGTCCGGCGTGGCCTCGGCCGAGCGGGTCTTCGAACTCCTGGACGCGGAGGAGCAGGAGGCGGACCCGGTACCGGGCGAGCGGCCGGCGGAGCTGCGCGGGCGGGTGGAGCTGGAGCACGTGTCCTTCCGGTACGACCCGGAGAAGCCGCTGATCGAGGACCTCTCGCTCACGGTGGAGCCCGGCCACACGGTCGCCATCGTCGGCCCCACGGGCGCGGGCAAGACCACGCTGGTCAACCTGCTGATGCGGTTCTACGACGTCTCCGGCGGGCGGATCACCCTGGACGGGGTGGACGTGCGCAGCATGACCCGGGACGAACTGCGGTCCGGGATCGGCATGGTGCTCCAGGACACCTGGCTGTTCGGCGGCACCATCGCGGAGAACATCGCGTACGGCGCCGCGCGGGAGGTCACCCGGGGCGAGATCGAGGAGGCCGCGCGGGCCGCGCACGCCGACCGGTTCATCCGGACGCTGCCCGAGGGGTACGACACCGTGATCGACGACGAGGGCACGGGGGTGAGCGCCGGTGAGAAGCAGCTCATCACCATCGCGCGGGCGTTCCTGTCCGACCCGGTGATCCTGGTTCTGGACGAGGCGACGAGTTCCGTGGACACGCGGACCGAGGTGCTGATCCAGAAGGGCATGGCCAAACTCGCCGCCGGGCGGACGTCGTTCGTGATCGCGCACCGGTTGTCGACGATCCGGGACGCGGACACGATCCTCGTCATGGAGAACGGTTCCATCGTCGAACAGGGCGCGCACGCCGAACTGCTGGCGGCGGACGGGGCGTACGCCCGCCTGTACAAGGCGCAGTTCGCGCAGGCGGTGGCCGAGGTGGACTAGGCGGGGAGGGGGCCGCTCCCGGTTGTCCGGGCGGCCCCTCTTCCTCGTCCGCCTCAGTCCAGGTAGCCCCTGAGCTGGTCCGCGTACGCGTGGTCCCTGAGCTTGTTGAGGGTCTTGGACTCGATCTGGCGTATCCGTTCGCGGGTGACGCCGAAGAGGCGGCCGATCTCCTCCAGGGTGCGCGGACGGCCGTCGAGGAGGCCGTAGCGCAGCTGTACGACCTTGCGCTCGCGCTCGCCCAGCGTGGACAGCACGGCCTCCAGGTGCTGCTTGAGCAGCAGGAACGCGGCGGACTCCACGGGGCTGGCGGCGTCGCCGTCCTCGATGAGGTCGCCGAGCGCCACGTCGTCCTCCTCGCCGACGGGGGCGTGCAGCGAGACGGGTTCCTGGGCGAGCCGCAGCACCTCGCCGACGCGCTCGGGCGGGAGGTCGAGATGGGCGGCGACCTCCTCGGGCGTCGGCTCGTACCCGCGCTCCTGGAGCATGCGGCGCTGCACCCGCACCACCCGGTTGATCAGCTCCACGACGTGCACCGGGACGCGGATGGTGCGGGCCTGGTCGGCGAGGGCGCGGGACATGGCCTGGCGGATCCACCAGGTGGCGTACGTGGAGAACTTGTAGCCGCGCGCGTAGTCGAACTTCTCCACGGCCCGGATGAGCCCGAGGTTGCCCTCCTGCACGAGGTCGAGCATGGTCAGTCCGCGCCCGACGTACCGCTTGGCCACCGACACGACGAGCCGCAGGTTGGCCTCGATGAGCCGCCGCTTGGCCAGCCGTCCCATGACCACCAGCCGGTCCAGATCGTGCGCCAGCCGGCTGTCCAGGTCAGGGGTGCCGCTCAGCTTCTCCTCCGCGAACAGGCCGGCCTCGACGCGGCGGGCGAGTTCGACCTCCTCGGCGGCCGTGAGCAGCGGGATGCGGCCGATCTCGCGCAGGTACTGCCGGAAGAGGTCGGCGGAGGGCCCGCCGCTCTCCGGGTACTGTGACGGACGCCCCTGTGGTGGCACGGCCACGAGAAGGTCCGGCTCCGCGTCCGGCTCGTCCGTGACGGCACCGGTACCACCGGGGGCAGGGGTGAGGGTCTGGGTCTGCACGAGGGCGACCTCCAGGATGTACGCCGGACTCGGCACCCCAAACAGTGTGGGGTAAGACACATCGCCGCCACGAGGGGTGTGCGGTGACTTTTTGCGTCCGATCCGTGACCCGCTGCTGACCGGGCCCGCCGACGGGTACCAAGTGCAGCGCCGCGTCGATCCCTTCGGGGGCTGCCGGTCGGCTGGCGGGGTCGCCGAGGTGGAGGCCGACGGCGCATCTGTGGCCGGCGGGTCGGCGCTGTACTAGCTAGCTAGTACTGGAAGAGTACTTCCGGATTGTTCGGCGAGGGGCCGTCCAGCAGCGGACGGTGGATCCCCTTCAGCGTCCGGTCGAAGAACGCTGTCACGTACTCGCGGGTGATCACCACCCCGCGTTCCGGGGAGAGGGGCGGCGCCGGGAACCCGGCCTCCTCCAGAAGCAGGTCCAGGTCGGTGAAGCTGGTGTGGTCGGCGCCGGCGACCGTCAGCCACTTCTTGTAGCCGCCGAGGGCGGCCCAGGTCTGCCCCCACGCGGTGTCGTGGCTGCCGACCGAGTGGTAGGGGGCCCTGCCCAGCATGAGGAACGGCCGGTTGATCTGGCCGGGCATCGGGGCCGGGTGGAAGGTGCCGTCCATGTCCACTCCGGCCAGTACTCGCGGGTCGGTGATCATCGTGGTGGCGGCCGCCGCTCCGCCGAGGGAGTGTCCGGCCATGCCGATCTCGTGCTTGTCGATGAGGTGTGCCAGGGGCCACGCGGTATTGCCATGCGTCAACCGGTCGATCACGAAGGACACGTCCAGCGCGCGGCTGGCGGCGACGGAGTCGAAGTCGAGCGACGCCGGGTCATCGCAGATCGCGCACGGCGGCGTCCGGCCGTCCGCCAGCGTCTCGCCGCTGTCCTCGTAGGTGTGGCCGACGAGCGCGACGACGTAGCCGTGACTGGCCAGGTCGGTCGCGAGCGAGGTGAGCACCATGCGCGGGTCCTCGAACCCGGGTGAGAGGACCACCAGCGGATACGTGCCGCTCTGCGGCCGCGCGCCGTCGAAGGCGTGAGTGGTGACGCTGGAAAGGTTCTGTGGGGTGACGCCGGAGCTCGCCGGCATCTTCCGGTGCTGGATGGATCCGGCTGCCTCGGCGAGGGTCATATAAGGGGCCGGAGTCCCGGTCCCGGGGACGGCCGGGTAGACCATCGTGACGGTCAGTTGGCGGGGGCCGGACGACGGCACCCACGGGTCGGGACGGCTCGCGTCGGTGAGGTGGACGACGTCCTCGCCGGCGGCGTAGGGGCCGGTCGGCGCGGGGAGCGTGCCTTGGAAGGACGGCGTGGGCGCGGTGGCCGTGGCCGGTGCGGTGTCGAACGCCTGCGTGGCCACCGGTGTGGCCGACGGTGTGGTCGTGGCGGCGAACCCGGCGCCGGTTCCGGTGACGAGGGCGGCGAGCGCCAGCACCGCGACAGCGCTGATACGGCGATTGCGTTTCATGGGATCGACGCTAGGTTCCGCGGCTCCGTATCGAGTCAGCCCACGGATGTAAACAGTCCGTAGCCCCTGCGAGGTACTGGAGTCATCCGCCGAGACTATGCCGTGCGGTGCGGGGTTCCCTTCGCCGGCATCGTCGAGGCGCCGCACTAGAGCGCCGCCGCGCCCCGTTCCCGCAAGGACTGGTCGTACTGCTGGAGGATCCACATCTCGTTCTGGACGGCGGCCAGTCGGGCGGGGTCGCCGCCGGCGGAGAGGCGGGTCATCTGGAACTCGATGTCGTGGATGCGTCGTTCGACGGCGCGGCGGCGGATCTGGACCAGGACCGTGCCGGCGTAGGTCTCGTCGACGGTGCGGCGCAGGATCGGTTCGACGGCCAGTTCGGTGACCATGGCGCGCACCGTGTCGTCCGGCGCGGCCTCGCGGACGCGGACCAGGTACTCCTGCGGGTCGGACACGCCCAGCTCCGCGCCGCCCGCCTCCGCGATGGTCTGGCGTACGGCGGCGTACGGCGGGGCCGTGAACTCGTCGACCCCGTACGCGTCGAAGGCCGGAGAGACCAACTCGGGCCGCTGGAGGGCGAGTTTGAGGAGTTCGCGTTCGGCGGCGTACACCGGGTTGCGCAGGGTGAGGGCCGGGCCGGAGTTCGCGGTGCGCGGGGCCGCCGCCCACTGCTGGTCCGCGCCGCGCGGCCGGTCCTGCTGCGGGCCCCGGCCACCCCGGTCCCGTGCCCAGCGGGCCAGCTGGGCCACCCGGCGCACCACGAACTGCGTGTCCAGGATGCCGAGCAGACCGGCCAGTTCGACCGCGACCTCGTGCTGCGCGCCGCTGTTCTTGATGCGGGCCACGATCGGCGCGGCCTCGTCCAGCGCGGCGGCGCGCCCCCCCGAGGTGTCCAGGTCGTACCGGCTCACGATCTGCCGCAGCGCGAACTCGAAGAGCGGGGTGCGGGGTTCGACCAGGTCGGCCACCGCCTCGTCCCCCTTGGCGAGGCGCAGCTCGCACGGGTCCATGCCGTCCGGCGCGATCGCGATGTACGTCTCGGCGGCGAACTTCTGGTCGTCCTCGAACGCCCGCAGCGCGGCCTTCTGTCCCGCCGCGTCGCCGTCGAAGGTGAAGATCACCCGGGCCGAGCCGTTGTCCATCAGCAGCCGGCGCAGGATCTTGATGTGCTCGCCGCCGAAGGCCGTACCGCACGTCGCGATGGCCGTCCTGACCCCGGCCAGATGGCAGGCCATGACGTCGGTGTAGCCCTCGACCACGACCGCCCGGCTGGACTTCGCGATCTCCTTCTTGGCCAGGTCGATGCCGTAGAGGACCTGCGACTTCTTGTAGATCGCGGTCTCGGGGGTGTTGAGGTACTTCGGCCCGTTGTCCGACTCGTACAGCTTGCGCGCGCCGAAGCCGACGACCTCGCCGCCGATGTCCCGGATCGGCCACATGAGGCGGCCCCGGAAGCGGTCGATGGGCCCGCGCCGCCCCTCCTGGGACAGACCGGAGAGGATCAGTTCCTTGTCGCTGAAGCCCTTGCCGCGCAGGTAGCGGGTGAGGTGGTCCCAGCCCTGGGGGCTGTAGCCGACACCGAAGTGCACCGCGGCGGCCTGGTCGAAGCCGCGCTCGGCGAGGAAGACCCGGCCGGTCTCCGCCTCGGGGCCGCTCGCCAGCTGCTCGGCGTACCACTGCGCGGCGATCTTGTGCGCCTCGACCAGCCGGATGCGCTCGCCGCGCTGGTGGGCCGGGTTGTACCCGCCCTCCTCGTACCGCAGCGTGATCCCGGCCTGGGCGGCGAGCCGCTCCACCGCCTCCGAGAAGGAGAGGTGGTCCACCTTCATCACGAAGGTGATGGTGTCGCCGCCCTCCTGGCACCCGAAGCAGTGGAAGAGACCCTTGCCGGGGCTGACCTGGAAGGACGGCGACTTCTCGTCATGGAACGGGCACAGCCCCTTGAGGTTGCCGCCGCCCGCGTTGCGCAGCTGGAGGTACTCGGAGACCACGGCGTCGATCGGGACCGCGTCCCGTACCGCCTTCACGTCCTCGTCGTTGATCCGTCCTGCCACGAGTGAATTCTACGGTGGCGCGCGGGCAGCCCCGGGGCTCCGGGGGTTCAGGGGACGATGCGGTCGAGGGGCACATGGGGGTCGGCCAGGGCGTCCGTGTCCACCCGCGCGCGGGACCGGATCAGCCGCTGCACCTGCTCCGTGACGTTCCACACATTCACGTTCATCCCCGCGAGCACCCTCCCCTCGCGCACCCAGAACGCGATGAACTCCCGCCTGCCCATGTCGCCGCGGACGACCACCTGGTCGTACGACCCCGGCGGCGCCCACCCGCTGTACTCCATCCCCAGGTCGTACTGGTCGGTGAAGAAGTACGGCACCCGGTCGTACACGGCGTCCTGCCCGAGCATCGAGCGCGCCGCGGCCGGTCCCCCGTTGAGCGCGTTGGCCCAGTGCTCGACCCGGACCCGGGTGCCGAACAGTTCCAGCGGGAAGGCGGCGACGTCACCCGCGGCGTGGATGTCGGGGTCGGACGTCCGCAGCCGCTCGTCCACCACGATCCCGCCACCGCGCGCCCGGTCGGCGATCTCCAGGCCCGCCGCCTCCGCGAGCGCGACCCGCGGCACCGCGCCGATCGCCGCGAGGACGTCGTGCGCCGGGTGCTCCTCGCCGTCGTCCGTGCGCGCCGCGAGGACCATCCCGTCCTGGCCGATGATCTCGGTGAGCCGCCGTCCGAACCGGAAGCGGACGCCGTGCTCGCTGTGCAGCTGCGCGAAGACGTCGCCCAGCTCGGGGCCGAGCACGCCGTGCAGCGGCGTCGGCTCCGGCTCGATCACGGTGACCTCGGCGCCGTACTCGCGCGCCGCCGCCGCGACCTCCAGGCCGATCCAGCCGGCGCCGGCGATCACGAGGTGCCCGTTGTCCCGGCCCAGGGAGGCGAGCACGCCCTTGAGCCGCTCGGCGTGGGCGAGGCGGCGCAGATGGTGGACGCCCGCGAGACCCGTGCCGGGGATGTCCAGGCGGCGGGGCTCGGCGCCGGTGGCCAGCAGCAGCTTGTCGTAGCGGACGAGGGTGCCGTCGTCGCCGTAGCGCACCGTCTTGGCCGTACGGTCGATGCGGTCGACGGTCTGGCCGAGGTGCAGCTCGATGTCGTTCTGCGCGTACCAGGCGGGCTCGTGCACGAAGACGCTGTCGCGCTCCTCCTTGCCGAGCAGGAAGCCCTTGGACAGCGGCGGTCGCTCGTACGGGTGGTCGCGTTCGTCGCAGATCAGTATCACCCTGCCGGTGAAGCCCTCCGCGCGGAGCGTCTCCGCCGCCTTCGCGCCGGCCAGGCCGCCTCCGACGATGACGAATGTCTGATCCGCGTCGACCACTTGTATGCCTCCTCGTAAGGGTGCCGCCACATGCGAGCGTCCCGCACACGGTGTGCTGCGGGAAGGGGGGGTGACCCGATCAGGCCACCCGGTGTCACGTTCCTCTCACATATGCCCCGTCAGTCTCGCGTGCAGCGAGAGGGCGGAGGCGTCGGTGAGGGACGCGATCTGGTCGACGATCACCCGCTTGCGCGCGTGGTCGTCGGATGCCCGGTCGAACAGGGTCCGGAACTGCGGGTCCAGGCCGTCCGGCGCGCGGGCGGTCAGCGCCTCGGCCAGCTCCGCCACGATCACCCGCTGATCGGCCCGCAGCCGCTCCTGCTCGGCGCGCTGCATCACGTACCGGTCGGCGACCGCCTTGAGGACCGCGCACTCCATCCGGGTCTCGCGGGGTACGACGAGACGCGCGCCGTAGCGGGTGAGCCGGCCGCTGCCGTACGCGGCGCGGGTGGCGCCCTCGGCGGCCAGGCAGAACCGCCCGATGAGCTGACTGGTGGCGTCCTTCAGGCGGGCCTGGGCGACCGCGGTGCCGTCGTAGCCGTGCGGCCACCACTCCTCGTCCTGGAGGCGGTCGAGGGCGCCCGCGAGTTCCGCGGGATCGGTGTCGGCGGGGGCGTAGCGGCCGACGGCCACCTCGAACACGGCCTGCCGTTCGGGCTCGGCGTGCAGGCAGTTGGGGTCGATGTGGCCGGCGTGCAGGCCGTCCTCGACGTCGTGCACGGAGTAGGCCACGTCGTCGGACCAGTCCATGACCTGGGCCTCGAAGCAGGTGCGGGTGCCGGGGGCCTCGGCCCTGACCCAGTCGAACACCGGGCGGTCGTCCTCGTACACCCCGAACTTCCCGGACGCGGGGTCGGTGGGATGGGCGCCGCGCGGCCACGGGTACTTGGTGGCGGCGTCGAGGGCGGCGCGGGTGAGGTTGAGGCCGACGGAGCCCTCCTCGGTGAACCGCTTGGGCTCGATGCGGGTGAGCAGGCGCAGGGACTGGGCGTTGCCCTCGAAGCCGCCGCAGTCGTCCGCGAAGGCGTTCAGCGCCTGTTCGCCGTTGTGGCCGAAGGGCGGGTGGCCCAGGTCGTGGGAGAGGCAGGCCGCCTCGACCAGGTCGGGGTCGCAGCCGAGGGCGGCGCCCAGTTCCCGTCCGACCTGGGCGCATTCCAGGGAGTGGGTGAGCCGGGTGCGGGGGCTGGCGTCCCAGACCTGGCTGTGGCTGCCCGGCGTGACGACCTGGGTCTTGCCGGCGAGGCGGCGCAGCGCGGCGGAGTGCAGGACGCGGGCGCGGTCGCGCTGGAAGGCGGTGCGGCCGGGGCGCTTGTCGGGCTCGGGGGCCCAGCGCTCCAGCGCGGCCGGGCCGTAGGGGTCGGTGGATGCGCTGCCTTCCATGATTCGACAGTAAGCGCAGGTGGTGACGAATGGGGGGTGCCGGGTGGCCCAGTCGTACGGCCGCGGCGGGAATTCGCCCTCCCCGGCGGCGGCGGAATCGCACAACGAGGCGAACCGGATCGCCGCCGCAGGCGTCCTCCTTGGTCGGAACCGACACCGGAATCAACACCGGGACCGACACCGGGGCCGGGCGGCGGGATCCTGTACGCGAGCCGAACGCCGGGACCGGCGACCGGGTTCCGAACCGAGGGGGAGCACATGAGGATCCGTCGACCGCGGCTGCCGCGCACACGCGCCGGGCAGCGGCGGCTGGTGCAGGCCGTGGTGGCCGTCTGCGTGCTGGCGCTGCTGCCGACGACCTGGCTCTTCACGTCCACGGCGGGCCGGATGCGCACGGTCGCCGACGCGCCGGGGGCGCCGGTCGCGGTGGTGTTCGGGGCCGGGCTGTGGAACGGGGAGCCGTCGCCGTACCTGGCGCACCGCCTGGACGCGACGGCGGCGCTGTACCACGCGGGCCGGATCAGGGCCGTCCTGGTCACCGGCGACAACAGCCGCAAGGACTACGACGAGCCGGACGCCATGCGCACCTACCTGACCGAGCACGGGGTGCCGGCCGGGCGGATCGTGCGCGACTACGCCGGGTTCGACACCTGGGACTCCTGCGTCCGGGCGAAGAAGATCTTCGGGGTGGACCGGGCCGTGCTGGTCAGCCAGGGCTTCCACATCAGGCGGGCGGTCGCGCTGTGCGAGGCGGCGGGCGTCGACTCGTACGGCGTCGGGGTCGACGAGCCGCACGACGTGACCTGGTACTACGGCGGCACGCGCGAGGTGTTCGCGGCGGGCAAGGCGCTGCTGGACACCGTCTTCCACCCGAACCCGACCTTCCTGGGCCCCCGGGACCAGGGGGTCGCGAAGGCGCTTGCCGGGGCGGGGAGCCCGGCGGGCACGGCCCGGCGCGGGAACGGCTGAGCATGGAGATCACGGACCTGACGCCCGCCGAACTCCGCGTCCGCGACGCCTTCCCGCTCGGCGAGGGGGTGGACTTCCGGGAGGGGGACGACGACGATCCCGCGCTGGGCGCCGCCTGGGGGCCGGAGCGCACCGTACGGGCCGAGTTCCTGCGGGAGTTGCTGCTGGCCGGGCCGGTGCGGGAGGACCGTACGGCCGGGCTGAAGGTGCGCGGCGCGCGGATCACCGGGCGGCTGGATCTGAAGTACGGCACCGTCGCCCACGCCGTCCGGCTGCGGCACTGCCACTTCGAGCAGGCGCCCGACCTGTACGGGGCGCGAATCCTCGCCCTGGTCCTCAGCGACTCGGTGCTGCCGGGGCTGACGGCCGGGACGCTGCGCGCCGACGGGGTCGTACGGATCACCTGCTGCCGCGTCACCGGCCCGGTACGGCTCCAGGGGGCGAAGCTGGCCGGGGCGTTCTTCGCCAACGGGGCGCACCTCGGGGCGCCGGGCGAGGACCCGGAGGAGGCGGTGCTCCAGCTCAACCACGCCGAGCTGGCCACGGACGTGTGGGCGCCGGGGCTGGTCGCGCATGGCACGGTACAGCTGAACGGGGCGGTCGTCGGCGGGCAGGTGAACCTCAACGACGCGGTGCTCGACGCCCCCGGCGGCACCGCGCTGCACGCCGAGGTGCTGGCGGTCGGCACCGACCTGCACGCGATGCGGCTGCGCGCCCGGGGCCGGGTGAACCTCAGCGGCGCCCGTATCCCGCGCCAACTCAACCTGGCCCGCGCACGGTTGTCCAATCCCGACGGCCATGCCCTGCGCGCCAGCAGCAGCGTCATAGGCGAGCTGTGGCTGCGCTCGGCCGCACCGATCCAGGGCACGGTCAATCTGCGCCGCGCCCAGTTCGACGTGCTGCACGTGCCACCGGAGGTCTGGCCCGACCGGGTCCAACTCGACGGCCTGTCCTACCGCGTCCTGACCCCGCACCTCCCCGCCGAACAGCGCCTGCCCCTGCTGGAACGCGAACCGGACGGCTACCTCCCCTACCCCTACGAGCAGTTGGCCACCGCCTACCGCACGGTGGGCGACGACGACGCCGCCCGCACCGTCCAGCTGGCCAAGCTCCGCCGCCACCGCGGCACCCTGCCGCCGTACGCCCGGCTGTGGGGTTACCTCCAGGACGCCGTCGTCGGCTACGGCTTCCGCCCGATGCGCGCCGCGTTCTGGCTCCTCCTGCTCCTGTGCACGGGCACCCTCGCCTTCGCCCTGCACCACCCGCCCGCGCTCAAGCCCTCGGAGGCGCCCGCCTTCAACCCGCTCTTCTACACCCTCGACCTCCTCCTCCCCATCATCGACTTCGGCCAGGAGTCCGCCTTCGCCCCCCGGGGCGGCTACCAGTGGCTGTCGTACCTGCTGATCGCCTTGGGCTGGGTGCTGGCGACGACGATCGCGGCGGGCGTCACACGGTCGCTGAACCGGCAGTGACACGAGGGCGGTCGGGGCGGGGCGGGAGGGGCGTCTTCCCGCCTTTCCTGTGAACCCCCTATGGGCATCGCAGTCACCCTCTCCCCCGCCGCCCACGCCGCGGCCACACCCACGCGGGCCGCCGCCGTGCGGCACGCGGCGTCGGCGCCCGCGGCACACGCGTCGAGTCTCGGGCTCGACTCCGCGCAGGCCACGAGCGTGCGGGACGGACTCGCCCACGTGCGACGGCTCCACGGTCACCGGCATCGGCCGCGACAAGGTCGGCAGGATCTGGTACCGGGCGCTGACGGTCCTCACGACCTCCTCCACCGACTACGCGGGCGCCCGCACGGCCACCCTCGACGCGGCCAAGGACCTCTACGGCGCTGGCGGCACGGAGTACGACGCGGTGGCGGCGGCGTGGAGCGCGGTCAACGTGAACTGAGGCGGCGGGTCACGGACGGGAGGCCAGGGGCTCCGCGGCCGTCCGCCGTGCGGGCCCCTGTCCCGTGACGGTGCCCGTCCATGACGCCCCGTCACCCGTTCTCCGTTCCTCGTCGCTCCATTCGTGTGTTCTTCTTACTTTCTTCTCGTGCTCCCCGGCACACCCCCTCTGACCTGCCCGGATTCCCCCGCGGCTCAGCCGCATGGCCGCCGCGCCCGCCACCCGTTCACCGCAGTCCGGACGAACTCTCGGCAAGCGGATCGCGCCGCGAGCCCTTTTCCTCAAAAGGGCAGGGGACACACCAGTCGGACAAGCTCTGGGGAGCACCATGCGACGCACCGCCCGTCTGCTGACCGGTACCGCGCTCGCCGCGGCCACGGCGGCACTCGCCGCCGCGCCCGCCCACGGCGGCGCGCCGCAGCCGGCGGCCCAGCCCTTGCGCGCCCCCGTCGGCAGCCTGGAGGTGTACCCGGCCACCGCGATCCCCGGCGGACAGGTCACGGTGAACACCGCCGCCTGCGGGGACAAGGGCGGCGCGACCGGGGACGCGGGCGCGGTCGGCGCCGGCGTCTTCACCCTGGCGCCCACCACGCACCAGGGCGAGGCGATCGGCCGGTTCCAGGTGCCGCCGAGCGCGCAGCCGGGGACGTACGAGATCGTCGCGAAGTGCGCGGAGGGCAGCAGGCAGGTGACGGGCGACCTGGTGGTGGCCCTCGGCGCGGCGCAGGTGCAGCCGCGCGGAAGCGTGAAGACGGGGGTCGGCGGCGCGCTCGGTCCCGACCCCGTGCAGACCGCGGCGGGTGTGACGGCGCTGGCCGTCGCCGCCGCGGGCGGTACCTGGCTCCTGCATCGCCGGGCGAGAGGCGACGGGATCTGACGGACACCCTCCGCTGTCCGTCCGCCGGTACCGCACGTCCCACCCCCTCCGGGTCCGATGCCCCTCGCGGCCCGGAGGGGGAGGGGGTCCGCCAGCAGCTGGCAGGACCGCCCCGGGTTTCCGGTCCGGGCCCGACCCGGGTCCGGTCCGGCCCCAGGTCCAGTTCGGGGGTCCGCCCCCGGGAGAGGGGTCCGTATGCGCGGCACAGGCCGTACGACCGGGAGCCGCACCCGTGGCACCCGCCGGCTCCGCCCGCGTGGGCGCCGCGCGCGCCGGCTCGGGGACACCGCGATAGCCGCGGTCACCGTGGTCGCGCTCGCCTCGGGAGTCTGGCTGCTGGGCGGCCGGTCGCACACTCCCCCGCAGCCGACGGCCGCCGAGGGCCGCCCCGACCCCGGCGAGGAGCGTCTGACCGCGCCCTCCCTGCCGCCGTCCCCGCCGCTGCGCATCCGCATTCCGGCCATCCGCGTGGACGCCCCGCTGATGGGCCTCGCCCTCACCCCCTCCGGCAGCCTGGACGTGCCGCCCGCGCGGGACAAGAACCTGGCCGGCTGGTACGAGGCCGGGACCATGCCCGGTGAGACCGGCACCGCGGTGGTCGCCGGGCACGTGGACAACACGGAGGGCCCGGCCGTCTTCTACGACCTGGGCGCGCTCAAGCGGGGCGCCCGGATCGAGGTGGACCGCCGGGACGGCACGGTGGCCGAGTTCACCGTGGACGCCGTCGAGGTCTACGCCGCCAGCAACTTCCCCGACCAGAAGGTCTACGGCGCCGCCCGCCGCCCGGAGCTGCGCGTGATCACCTGCGGCGGCGGCTACTCGAAGACCACCGGCTACCAGGGCAACGTCGTCGTCTTCGCCCATCTGACCGGCAGCCGCTGAGGCGGTCAGTCGATGCCCGACCGCTCCACCCCCGCCACGATCCACCGCTGGAAGCACAGGAACACCACCAGCAGCGGCAGGATCGAGGCGGCCGCCGCGACGAACAGCTCGTGCAGGCGCACCACCTGGGCGGTGGTGAAGGAGGACAGCGCCACCTGGACCGTCCAGGCGTTCCGGTCCTGCCCGATCACCAGCGGCCACAGGAAGGAGTTCCACGCGCCGAGGAAGACGATGGTGCCGACCGCCGCGAACACCGGCCGCGCGTTGGGCACGACCACCAGCCAGTACGTCCGCCAGGGGCCGAGCCCGTCGACCTGTGCCGCGTCCTCCAGTTCCCGGGGGAACCCCAGGAAGTACTGCCGGAAGACGAAGCAGGCGAACGCCGAGAACAGGGTGGGGACGATCAGCCCGCGCAGCGTGGAGATCCAGCCGAGGGACGACACCAGCACGAAGCTCGGTACGAAGGTGACGGCGGCCGGGACCAGGAGGGTGCCGAGGATGCCGTAGAAGACCTTGTCCGCGTGCCGGTAGGGGATGCGGGCGAGGCCGTAGCCCGCGAGGGAGGCGAGCAGGAGGGTGCCGAGGGTGGTGGCGACGGCGATCAGGGCGGAGTTGAGCAGCGACCGGGCGAACGGCACGGAGGGGTCGTCGAACAGCTCCGGTACGTTTCCCCACCGCACCTCTGCCGGGAAGAAGGTCCAGTCGGGTGAGGTGATGTCCTGCTCGCTGGACAGCCCGTTGCGGACCAGCAGATAGAAGGGGATGAGGAAGAGCAGCGCGAGCACCACGAGCACCACGACCCGCAGCGCCCGTCCGGCCCGTACCAGCGCGTCATCCATCGGCCTCGCTCCTTCCCAGCCGCAGCCAGCGCGCCTGCCCCACCGTGACGATCGCGATGATCAGGGCGAGGAGCACCGCGCCCGCGCTGCCGAGTCCCAGGTTCTGCCCCTGGCCGAGGGCGGTGTAGTAGAGGTAGACGAGCGGCGGTCGGGCGTACGGCGGGTAGCCCTGCGCGTTCGACAGCAGGTTGTAGAACTCGTCGAAGGCCTGGAAGGCGTTGATGACGAGCAGCAGCGCCACCGCGACCGAGGTGCCCCGCAGCTGGGGCAGCGTGATGTTCCGCAGCACCGTCCAGCCGGGCCGGGCCCCGTCCACGGCGGCGGCCTCGTAGAGCACCGGGTCGATCCGCTGGAGCCCGGCGAGGAACAGGATCATGTAGAACCCGGCCTGCAACCACAGCCGCACGGTCACGATGACCAGCCAGTACCAGGGCGGATCGGTGGTCGACAGCCAGGCCACGGGATCGGCGCCGAACCAGCCCAGCACGGTGTTGGCGAGCCCGAAGCGCACCCCGTTGAACAGGGACATCTTCCAGATCAGGGCGGCCACGACGTAACTGCACGCGGCGGGGAGGAAGAAGACCGAGCGGAAGAACGCGCGGGCCCGCCGCACCCGGTTGACCATCAGGGCGAGCGCGAGGGAGAGGGCGAAGGTGACCGGCACGATGAAGGCGGTGAAGACGAGGAACGTGCGCAGGCTCCCGGTGAACGCGCCGTCCCTCAGCATCGCCGTGTAGTTGTCCAGGCCGACGAAGCGGGTGGGCGTCACGGTGTTGTGCGCGTCGAAGAAGCTCAGGCCGACGCTCCACAGCAGCGGAACGTAGGTGAACAGCGCGAGCCCGGCCGCGAACGGTCCCACGAACACCCAGAACCAGAAGGTCCTGCCCCGCCTCACGACGTGTGCCGCACGCGTTCGAGTTCCGCGGACACCTTCCTCACGACGCCCCGCAGTTCACCCTCCGGGCTCGCGCCGTCCTTGATGATCCTGCTCAGCGCGTCCTGGTAGGCGGCCTGGGCGGCCGGGGTCCACAACAGGGGCTGGGCGTGACCGTGTTCGGTGGCGAACCGTACGGCGTCGGCGGCGGCGCCCGACTTCAGCTTGCCGGCCCTCCGGGCGAGGGAGATCCGGGCCGGGATGTGGAAGCCGTAACCGAGCGCGAAGTCCTCCTGGTCGTCGGTGCGTTCGACCCAGAGCCACTTCACGTACTCCTTGGCCGCCTCCTTGTGCCTGCTGCGCGCGCTGACGGCGGCGCCGTACGCCCCGACGGGGACGGCGGGCCTCCCCGCGGGGCCGTCCGCGGGGAACGGCAACACCCCGAAGTCGTCGCCGAGTTCCTTCTGCACCTGCGGCAGGGCCCACAGCCCGGACCACTGCATCGCGGTGAGCCCCTGGAGGAGGGCGGAGGGGTCCGACCAGTCGGCGGGCGCGCCGAGCAGCAGGGACTTGTCGGCGTAGAGCCGGTGGAGTTTGCCGAGGGTCCGGGCGGCGGCGGGATCGTCGAAGCCGGCCTTCCCGTCGTCGGTCACCAGGCTCAGCCCCGCCGCGTACAGGGGCGTCCCGCCGAGCACCCCGGCACCCCCGTCGTTACCGAGGAACAACCCCTTGACCTTGCTGCTGGTCAACGTGCGTGCCGCCGCGACGAGTTCGTCGAGCGTCCGCGGCGCCCGCACCCCCGCGTCCCGCAGCATGCTCCTGCGGTAGTAGAGCATCTGCATGTCGATGGTCTGCGGGATGCCGTAGACCTTCCCCCGGTACGTCTTGGGCGCCAGCACCGCCGGATTGAAGTCGTCCCTGACCCCGTCCAGCAACGCGGTGAGGTCCTCGACCTGCCCGCCCTGGATCTGGTCGAGCGAGGGCCCGTTGACCTCGAAGACATCGGGGCCGGAGTCGGTGAGCAGCGCGGCGGCGGTCTGCTGGTCGTAGTTCCCGGGACGCCACTGCACGGTGACGTGCGCCTTCCCGTAGGCGGCGGCATACCGCTCGACGGCCTGCTCGGTCCCGGGTTCCCCGTACTGGTGGTACCACTGCGCGAGCCGGACCCCGCCCGAACCCCCGCTCCCGCGCCCGGTGTTGGACCCACAGGCGCTCAGCATCCCCGCACCGAGTCCGGCACCCGCGCCCAGCAGCGTCCTACGGCTGATCGTCATCTTCTCCCCCTGACGTCGGTCCTCAACGCACGGCCCAACGATCAACCATGCGCGCCGATTACGAAAGGGTGCCGCGGCGGTGTGTCAC
Organism: Streptomyces hygroscopicus subsp. hygroscopicus; assembly: GCF_030269125.1. Lineage (GTDB taxonomy): Bacteria > Actinomycetota > Actinomycetes > Streptomycetales > Streptomycetaceae > Streptomyces > Streptomyces hygroscopicus_C. The sequence goes on from NZ_BSSM01000002.1 coordinate 693,940, forward strand.
CGCGCTCGGACAGCGTGTGACCCCGCGCTGCCCTACCATTTCCAGCGGGCGGGAGGGCCCGCCCGTACGACCGTGACGAGGAACGGGACGAGGGGGCACGGTGAACCCGGAGACGGCTGTCGAGTTGGCGCGGACCGCTGGAACCGCGATCGTCGGCGCCATGGCGACGGACACCTGGAACCGCACGCGGGACGGGATCGTCGCCCTGTGGCGTCGAGCGCATCCGGAGGGCACGGAGCAGGTGGGGAGTCAGCTCGACGCGACACGCGACGACTTGCTCAACGCACGCGCACGTGGTGACGAACTCTCCGAGGCGGAGCTGCGTGCGGAGTGGCAGGGGCGGGTGCGCAGACTCCTGGTGGAGCACCCCGACCTCGCCGCCACGCTGCGCGCGCTCCTCGAAGAGGCCGGCGCGCTTCCCGCGGGGCGCAACGCCGATGTCGGGGAGGTACGGATGAGCGCCCGCGCGACCGGCAACGGCCGGGTCTACCAGGCGGGTCGGGACCAGCACATCACCGAGCGATGAGATCCCAGCACGGAGAGGCCTCCGGGCAGGGGCAGGTGCACCAGGCCGGGCGCGACCAGAACAACCACCACATCGAGACGCACTTCCACCTTCCGGTGGGGCGGTTGACGGTGCTCGCGGCCGGCCTCGCGGCGGTGGCCATCGGCATCACCGTGATCGTGTGGCCGGCCTCCGGGGACAAGGCGGCGCAGCGGACACCGGGCCCGCCCGCCTCCGCACAGGCCGGCGCGACGGCGGCATCGTCCGCGCCGGAGACCCCCTCGGCGTCCGCCTCCGGCGACGAGGCGTCACCGAGCCCCCGGGCGGACAAGCCGGTGTACACCGGGGATCTCAGACTGACCAATGTCGATCTCGACTCGGATCCGCCCTCGGTGCTGTCGAGCAACACGGGAGCGAGCTTCTGGATCAACTACTCCACCGTCGGCGACACCCGCCAGGACACGATCTACGGCCTCGGCGGGGGATCTTTCACGGTGAAGCCGACCATCGCCGCGTGGCAGGGCACCACGCGCCCCAGCCGGCGGCAGTGCACGACACTGATCGCCACCCAGGGAGCGGAGAACCTGCCGGTCAGCCCCGGCAGCCGCTACTGCGTGAAGTCGGCGAAGGGCCGTATCGCCTCCGTCACCGTCACGGCGTTCGACGAAGCCGGCGGCAGCTACGCGGGCAGCGTCACCGTGTGGAACGGCGCCTCCTGACCGCCCGCGGCCCCCGGCCTCGGGCGCGTACCGGCCGCCGGGGACCCCCGGCGGCCGGTACGCCGAGGGGCGGCACCCCCGCACGGGGGCCACGGCGCGCGGCCGGCCGGGCTACGACTCCTGAACGTCGCTGCTGCCCCTGGCCGGTGCCGCTGCCGCTCTTGCGGTAGGGCGTTTTCGACGGCATGCACCATGCAGTCGGATACGATAAATGGGTGTAAACCTCGCGTAGCCACCCCGTCCTATCGGATGCAGTGCCTGCGGGAGGCGCGGGTCGCAAGGAGCAAGGCATGATCCATTCAGCCGATATCCGCGAGTGGCGCAACCGGGACGTGATCGATCCCAAGGGGCGCAAGATCGGAGCCCTGGAAGCGGTCTATGTGGACACCACCACCGACGCGCCGACCATGGCCACCGTCCGTACCGGCCTGCCGACTCGACACCGACTGGTCTTCGTGCCCCTCGACGAAGCAACGCTGGGCCCCGGGTACGTGAAGGTGGCGCACGGCAGAGGGCTGGTGAGGAAGGCGCCGTCCATGGGCATGGACGACGTCCTGCCGGTCGAGCGGGAGGAAGAGGTCTTCAAGCACTACGAGAGGCCTTACGAGCGCGGCAAGGGGCGTCGCCTCGCACGCCGCTGACCGGCCTCCGTCGCAGGAGCGCGGCAGAGGCCTGAGGATGTGCTCACCATGGCACTTTTCCTGTTCCTTATCCTCGTGGCCATCGTCCTGGGAATCATCGGCACGGTGGCGGCGGGGCTGTCCTACCTTCTGATCATCGGCATCGTGGTCTTCGTGGCAGACCTGGTCCTGTTCGGTGTGCGCTGGTCCCGGCGCTCTCATGGGCACTTCGTCCGGTGATGCCACCACTGCCGGGGACCGGTACGGGCGTGAGCGGCAAACTGGCTACGAGGTTCGATTCCCGCCGCCCGCGCTGTACGCCGAAGGCCCAGGCAAGAGGCTGCTTCCCTCTTCCCCTCCGTGGAGTCTCACTGCTCGTGTGCCCCTGGTGATATGCGGTGAAAACGCCGTTCAGCCTGGTCAGCGGCTTGGCTCGGCACTCTTGGCAGATCGTGCGCCGAGGGGCGGCACCCCCGCACAGGGTGCCGCCCCTCTCTTTCGTGCGCCGGGTCCGCCGTCGATCCGATGAGGGTCGGGGACCGACGGCTGACCCGGGCTGCGGACCCGGCAGGGGTCAGCGGTGGTCGCTGCCCGCGGACTGGGTCGCCGCCCGGCCCGCTTCGAGGCGGGCGACCGGGATGCGGAACGGGGAGCAGGAGACGTAGTCGAGTCCGGCCTCGTGGAAGAAGTGGACCGACTCCGGGTCGCCGCCGTGCTCGCCGCAGACGCCGAGCTTGAGGTCGGGGCGGGTGCGCCGGCCGGCCTCCGCCGCGGCCTTCACCAGGGAGCCCACGCCGTCCTTGTCGATCGTCTCGAAGGGCGACACACCGAAGATGCCCTTCTCCAGGTAGGCCGTGAAGAAGGAGGCCTCGACGTCGTCCCGGCTGAAGCCCCAGACCGTCTGCGTGAGGTCGTTGGTGCCGAAGGAGAAGAACTCCGCCGCCTCCGCGATCTGGCCGGCGGTCAGCGCGGCGCGCGGCAGCTCGATCATCGTGCCGATCGCCAGCTTCAGCTCGGTGCCCGTCGCCGCCTGCACCTCCGCGATGACCTTGTCGGCCTCCTCGCGGACGATCTCCAGCTCCTGGACGGTGCCCACGAGCGGGATCATGACCTCGGCGCGCGGGTCGCCCTTGGCCGCCTTGCGCTCCGCGGCCGCCTCGGCGATCGCGCGGACCTGCATCGAGAACAGGCCGGGGATGACCAGGCCGAGGCGCACGCCGCGCAGGCCCAGCATCGGGTTCTGCTCGTGCAGCCGGTGCACGGCCTGGAGCAGGCGCAGGTCGTTCTCGTGCGGCTCCTGGCGGGCCTCGGCGAGGGCCACGCGGACGGAGAGTTCCGTGATGTCGGGCAGGAACTCGTGCAGCGGCGGGTCGAGGAGGCGGATGGTGACCGGCAGGCCGTCCATCGCCTCGAACAGCTCGACGAAGTCCTTCTTCTGCAACGGCAGCAGCTCGGTCAGGGCCGCCTCGCGCTCCTCCGCGGTGTCCGCGAGGATCAGCTTCTCGACCATCTCGCGGCGCTCACCGAGGAACATGTGCTCGGTGCGGCACAGGCCGATGCCCTGGGCGCCGAAGCGACGGGCGCGCAGCGCGTCCTCGGCGTTGTCCGCGTTGGCCCGCACCCGCAGCCTGCGCTTGCGGTCGGCGAAGGCCATCATCCGGTGCACGGCCTCGACCAGCTCGTCGGCGTCGTCCGCGCCCGGGTGCATCCGGCCCTCGAAGTACTCCACGACCGGCGAGGGGACCACCGGGACCTCGCCCAGGTAGACCTTGCCCGTGGAGCCGTCGATGGAGATGACGTCGCCCTCCTCGACCACATGGCCGCCGGGGACCGTCATACGGCGCCGCTTGGTGTCGACCTCCAGCTCCTCCGCGCCGCAGACACAGGTCTTGCCCATGCCGCGCGCGACCACGGCCGCGTGGGAGGTCTTGCCGCCGCGCGAGGTCAGGATGCCCTCGGCCGCGATCATGCCGTCGAGGTCGTCGGGGTTGGTCTCCCGGCGGACCAGGATGACCTTCTCACCCGAGCGCGACCACTTGACGGCCGTGTACGAGTCGAAGACCGCCTTGCCGACCGCCGCGCCCGGCGACGCCGCGATGCCGCGGCCGACCTGCTCGACCTTCGCGCCCTCGTCGAAGCGCGGGAACATCAGCTGGGCCAGCTGGGCGCCGGTGACGCGCTGAAGCGCCTCGGTCTCGTCGATCAGGCCCTGGTCGACCAGCTGGGTGGCGATGCGGAACGCGGCGCCCGCGGTGCGCTTGCCGACCCGGGTCTGGAGCATCCACAGCTGACCGCGCTCGATCGTGAACTCGATGTCGCACAGGTCCTTGTAGTGGTTCTCCAGCGTCTCCATGATCTGCATCAGCTGGTCGTACGACTTCTTGTCGATCTGCTCCAGCTCCGCCAGGGGGACGGTGTTGCGGATGCCCGCCACGACGTCCTCGCCCTGGGCGTTCTGCAGGTAGTCGCCGTAGACGCCCTGGTGGCCGGAGGCGGGGTCGCGGGTGAAGGCGACGCCGGTGCCGGAGTCCGGGCCGAGGTTGCCGAAGACCATGGAGCAGACGTTGACGGCCGTGCCGAGGTCGTGCGGGATGCGCTCCTGGCGGCGGTAGAGCTTGGCGCGGTCGCCGTTCCAGGACTCGAAGACCGCCTTGATGGCGAGGTCCATCTGCTCCCGCGGGTCCTGCGGGAAGTCCCGGCCGGCCTCCTTCTTGACGATCTTCTTGAAGGCGGTGACCAGCTTCTTCAGGTCGGCGGCCTCCAGGTCGGTGTCGACCTTGACCTTCTTGGCGTCCTTGGCCTTGTCCAGGGCCTCCTCGAAGAGGTCGCCCTCGACGCCGAGGACGGTCTTGCCGAACATCTGGATGAGGCGGCGGTAGGAGTCCCACGCGAAGCGCTCGTCGCCGGCCTGCTTGGCCAGGCCCTGCACCGACTTGTCCGACAGGCCGATGTTGAGGACCGTGTCCATCATGCCGGGCATGGAGAACTTGGCACCCGAGCGCACCGACACCAGCAGCGGGTCGTCCGCCTGGCCGAGCTTCTTGCCCATCCGGGACTCCAGGGCGTCGAGGTGCGCACTCACCTCGTCACGCAGTGCCGCCGGCTCCTCGCCGCTCTCCAGGTAGACCTTGCAGGCCTCCGTGGTGATGGTGAAACCGGGAGGAACCGGGAGACCCAGGTTGGTCATCTCGGCGAGGTTCGCGCCCTTGCCACCGAGGAGGTCTTTGAGGTCCTTGTTTCCCTCGGTGAAGTCGTAAACGAACTTCGCTACGTGGGGTGCTTTGTTTTCCGACACGGGACTCGACTCCTTGAGACCACGGTGGCTGCCCTGACGGCGAGGAACATACCCAGATCGAAGGCCCATGGGTACGTCCACTTGCGGGTCATGTGCATGTAACCACCCGTCCGCCAGCGGATCAAAAGTCAAAGCTTGGCAAGGCGTAACGCGATTATGTGTTCACTTCTTGAACACAAACCCCCCGGGAGAGTGGGTTTTCCGCTCACATGAGCGACTCTCGCCACGATTGAGTTCGATCGATGAACGATCAAAGGGTGGCACCCAGTGCCACCCTTTGGAGAAGTGCATCCGGGCCACCCCTCGCTCATTTGAGCACAACCGTGATCAGGGGTGGCGAGAATCACGCTCTCGCGACGCCCCGGATTTCACCATCCGGACCCCGGTGGGTCGCCACACGGACGACGTGCCACCGGACATACCGGCGTGAAGCGGATGGTACGGCACCATCACACCCCCAGGGCCCGCAGCCGCTCCTCCACCCGCTCCGGCGCGTACAGATGCTCCACGACCAGCGCCCCCGCTCCGATGAGCGCCGCCCGTTCCCCGAGCTTGGAGGTGACCACGTCCAGGTGGGCCGTGGAGCGCGGCAGCGCCCGCTGGTACAGCAGCTCCCGCACGCCGGTGAGGAAGGGTGTTCCGGCCAGATCTCCCGCGATCATCAGCACCCCGGGGTTGAGGAGCGTGACGACGGTCGCCAGGACGTCCCCGACCCGGCGCCCGGCCTCCCGGGCCAGCGCCGCCGCCTCCGGGTGCCCCGCCGCCAGCAGGTCCCGTACGTCCGAGCCGGAGGCGGCCGGCACCCCGGAGGCCGCCAGCCGCCGGGCCACGGCGCCACCGCTCGCGACGGCCGCGAGACAGCCGTACGAGCCGCAGCGGCACAGCGCGTCCGCACCCACCCGGATGTGCCCGATGTCGCCCGCGCCGCCGTCGATCCCCCGGTATATGGAGCCGTCGACCACGACGCCCGCGCCGATGCCCGTGGACACCTTCACCAGGACGAAGGCCCCGCAGTCGGGATGGCCCGCGCGCTGTTCGCCGTACGCCATGAGGTTGGCGTCGTTGTCCACCAGGACCGGGACCGGCGGCGCCCCGGTGTGTTCGGCGAGGGCGCGCGAGAGGCGGGCCGTTATGTCGTAGCCGTCCCAGCCGGGCATCATCGGGGGCTGCACCACCCGGCCGGTCACCGTGTCGACCGGGCCGGGCACCGCGAGCCCGACGCCGCACACCTCGTCCGGCCGCTGCCCGGCCTTCTCCAGCAACTCGCCGAACCAGAGTCCGAGTTCCGCCAGCACCGGCTCCGGGCCCTCCTCGATCACCAGGGTGCCGGAGTGCTCGGCCAGGATCTCGCCGGTCAGGGACAGCACGGCGGCGCGCGCGTGCCGGGTGTCGAGGTCGGCCGCGAGGACGACCGCGTGGGAGCCGTCGAACTCCAGGGTGATGGAGGGGCGTCCGCCGAGCGGGGACCCGACCGGCCCGCCGGCGCCCTCGCGCAGCCAGCCGGCCCGGAACAGCCGGTCCAGGCGCTGGCCCACGGTCGCCCGGGACAGCCCGGTCGCCTGCTGGAGCGCGCCCCGCGTCACCGCCCGCCCGCTGCGCACCAGTTCGAGCAGATCCCCGGCGCCTGCCTGACTGCCGCTCCTGGAGTTCATCCCGTTCCTCCTCGGACGTCCGGTCATGCGCACCCCCTTGTGTTTCCCAAGCGTGCATTACATAGTGGGTTTTGCGTGTTAAATAGACGTAACTCTACGGCGGTCGGGGCCGAACCCCGTCGGCCGTCCGTCCGGACGTCGCCCCGGGGGAGCCGCGAGTGGACCGCACCGCCCAACTCACCGCCCACGCAACGCCGTACGCGACCCCGTCCGCCCTGTGCGCGAGGGCCGCGCGGGTGCTGGACGCCAACTGGACGGGCGGCTCGACGGTCCCCTCCCGGAGCCTGTATCCCCACCAGTGGTCGTGGGACTCGGCGTTCATCGCGATCGGACTGCGGCACGTCTCGCCGCTGCGCGCCCAGACCGAGCTGGAGACACTGCTGGCGGCCCAGTGGGCGGACGGGCGTGTGCCGCACATCGTCTTCAACCCCTCCGTCCCCCTCGGCGCCTACTTCCCCGGCCCCGACTTCTGGCGCTCCAGCACCGCCGGACACCCGGCGGGCGCTCCGCGCACCGTACAGACGTCGGGCATCGTGCAGCCACCGGTGCACGCGCTGGCGGCCTGGCTGGTGCACCGCGCCGACCCCGGACTCTCGCATGCCCGGGGCTTCCTGGCCCGCGTGTATCCCAGGCTGGCCGCCTGGCACCGCTATCTGCTGCGGTGCCGGGACCTGGGCGGCGGCGGTCTGGTGTCCGTCGTCCACCCCTGGGAGCAGGGGATGGACAACAGCCCCTGCTGGGACATGCCGCTCGCGCGGATCACCCCGGCGCCGGCCCGTTCCTTCCGGCGCGCCGACCTGGACCACGGCGCGCCCGAGGACCGGCCGACGGATCTGGACTACGGGCGGTACGTGCGGCTGGCCGTGGACTACCGGGACGCCCGGTACGCCGACGGGCAGGGGGAGTTCGCGGTGGAGGACCCGTCGTTCAACGCCCTCCTCATCGCCTCCGAGCACGCCCTCGCCCATATCGCCGCCGAGTTGGGCGCCTGTGCCGCCGCCCGGCACGCGCGGGCCGAGCGGCTGACGTCGGTGCTGGTGGAGCGGCTGTGGAGCGCGGAGTACGGGATGTTCCTGTGCCGGGACGTGCGGGGCGGCGGGCTGATCCCGGAGCGGGGCGTCACCGGCCTCGTCCCCCTCCTGCTCCCCACGCTGCCCCGCGAGTCGGTCGCCGCGCTGGTGCGCACCCTGACCGGTCCGCACTTCGGGCTCGGCGGCGCGACCCGGCTCGTACCCAGTTACGACCTGCTCGGCGAGGGCTTCGATCCGCACCGGTACTGGCGGGGTCCGGCCTGGTTCAACACCAGCTGGCTGGTGGAGCGGGGGCTGCGGCTGCACGGCGAGCGGGCACCGGCCGACGCGCTGCGGTCGGCGGTGCTGGAGCTGGCCGAGGCGACCGGCTTCGCGGAGTACGTCGATCCCTACACGGGCGAGGCGTGCGGCGCGACCGGCTTCGGCTGGACCGCCGCGCTCGCGCTCGACCTGCACCGAGAGCCGCTCGACCGGCCCGCATAAAGGGCTTCTCAAGCGACCTGCATAAAGAGCTCAAGCGCCCGTCGCGAGGCGTGTCCAAGGCGGGCACCGGCACGTTCGACAGGAGTGACGAGGGAAGGGACCGGGGAATGACCGACCGGCATCACCTGCTCGTACACGGCGCGACGTTCGCCGCCGTGGGCGATCGGGGCGACATCAGCGGGGTCCGGGGCGGCGGCTCCCCGGACGGGCTGTTCGTGCGCGACGCCCGGCATCTCAGCCGCTGGCAGCTCACCGTGGACGGGGCGGTGCCCGAGGTGCTCACGCCGGTCGCCGACGGCGCCACCGCGCGCTGCGTCCTCGTGCCGCGCGGCACCTGTCCGGAGCCGCCCGCGCACACGCTCTTCCGTGAACAGGCGGTCGGGGACGGCGCGTTCGTGGAGACGGTACGGGTGACGAGCAATCGCCCGGCGCCGACGACGATCCGGCTGGCGATCACCGCGGACGCGGACTTCGCCGACCAGTTCGAGCTGCGCCCGGACCATCGCACGTACGTGAAGGCGGGCGCCCTGCGCTCCCGGATCGTGCTGGACGACGGGATCGAGTTCGCGTACCGGCGCGCGGAATGGCGTTCGTGCACGACGATCACGGCGGACCCGGCGCCGGACGCGGTGGAGGAGACGGGCACGGGCGCGCGCCGCCTGGTGTGGACGCTGGAGCTGCCGGCGCACGGCACGCGGGAACTGGTGCTGCGGGTGATGGCGCGGCCGCACGGGGACAGGCGGGCGCTGCGGGTGCCCCGGGACCCCTCCGCCGTGGAAGCCCAACGCGAATCGCTGGAAGCCGAGTTCGTGGAGGGCGTGGCCTTCCCTACCGGGTGGCCGGAGCTGGCGGCGGCCTGCGCGCGGGGCCTCACCGACCTGGCGGCGCTCCAGATCCCGGCCACCGGGCCGGACGGCGAGGAGCTGCGGGTGCCGGCCGGCGGAGCCCCCTGGCACCTGACGCTGCTCGCCCGGGACGCCCTGCTCACCTCTCTGTTCGCGCTCCCCTACCGGCCCCGCTCGGCGGCGGCGACGCTGCTCGCGCTCGCCGCGACCCAGGCGACCGGCGCGGGCCGGGGCCAGGGCGCCGAACCGGGCAAGATCGTGCACGAGGTACGGCACGGGGAGCTGGCGCACTTCGGGCAGGTGCCGTACGCGCGTTACTACGGCTCGGTCGACGCGACCCCGCTCTTCCTCGTCCTGCTCGGCGCGTACACCGAGCGGACCGGCGACCTGGCACCGGCCCGCCGCCTGGAGACGCACGCCCGAGCCGCCGTCGGCTGGATGCTGGACCACGGCGGGCTGGCCTCACGCGGCTACCTCGTCTACCGCGCCGACGAGGGCGGACTCGCCAACCAGAACTGGAAGGACTCCCCCGGCGCGATCTGCCACGCCGACGGCACGCGGCCGAGCGGGCCGGTGATGGCGGCGGGCGCGCAGGGCTACGCGTACGACGCGCTGCGGCGCACGGCGTGGGTGGCGCGCACGGTGTGGGCCGACGGGACCTACGCCGCGCTCCTGGAGCAAGCGGCCGCCGACCTGCGGGACCGCTTCCAGCGGGACTTCTGGATGCCGGACGCGTCCTTCCCGGCGCTGGCCCTGGACAGCGAGGGCCGCCGGGTCGACGCGCTGGCCTCGGACGCGGGGCACCTGCTGTGGACCGGACTCCTGGACAAGGAGTACGGCGAGGTGGTGGGCCGCCGCCTGCTGGAACCCGACTTCTTCTCCGGCTGGGGCGTGCGCACCCTGGCCTGCGGCCAGCCCGCCTACCATCCCCTCTCCCCCCACCGCGGCTCCGTCTGGCCCCACGACAACGCCCTCCTCGCCCTCGGCCTCTCCCGCTACGGCCTCCACGACGAATCCCGCGCCATCGCCCACGCCCTTCTCGCCGCCTCCCTCGCCACCTCCCACCGCCTCCCCGAGGTCCTCGCCGGCTACCCCCGCACCACCCACCCCGAACCGGTCCCCTATCCCCACACGTGCACCCTCGAATCACGCTCGGCGGCGGCTCCGCTGGCGTTGCTGACGGCGGTGGGGGGCGCCTGACGGTCCCCCGGGTGCTGTGCGGGACGCGAGGGTGCCCGGGGTGCCCGAGCACGGGCCCGGGAGCCTCGTCGTCGATCTCGACGGGCCGGTGATCGGCCGGATCCTCCCAGGCGGGCGACGGGGAGCGTCGCCCGCCGCGGGACGCGTCGAGTCGGCGTCGGCACTCTGGGTGGTGCGCACCACCGGCTCGCCGGCAAGCGCGTGGGCGAGCCGGCCGGGTGCCGCCGCGCGTGCCTCGGTCGGCGTGAGCCACGTCACCGATGCGGAGCGGTCCCGGGCAGCGGACGCCGAGCGGCGGCCCGGCCCGTGGCCCCTGGTCACGCCCACCCCTTGAGACGGCATCGCCGGGCCGCCCGGCCGGAGCATGGCCGAGAACTGGGTTCCGGCGGCCGGCGCAAGGGGCCGGGCCCCGCGGGGTCAGCCGCCGGAGGTGTCCAGTTCCGCGTCCTCGCTCACGCCCGCGCAGTCGTACGGGTCCTTCAGCCAGCCGTCCGGCAGGACCACGCGGTTGTTGCCGGAGGTGCGGCCGCGGGGGCCGTCGGCGCCGGAGGGCCAGGGCTGGGAGAGGTCCAGCTCGTCGAGGCCGTCGCGCAGCTCCGACAGGGAGGACGTGATCGCGAGGCGCTTGCGCATCTCCGAGCCCACCGCGAAGCCCTTCAGGTACCACGCGACGTGCTTGCGGAAGTCGATCACGCCCTTGGACTCGTCGCCGAGCCACTCGCCGAGCAGCCGGGCGTGCCGGACCATCACGTCGGCGACCTCGCGCAGCGTGGGCCGGCGGAAGTCGTCGCGGCCCTCGAAGGCGGCGACCAGGTCGGCGAAGAGCCAGGGGCGGCCCAGGCAGCCGCGGCCCACGACCACGCCGTCGCACCCGGTCTCGCGGACCATCCGCAGCGCGTCCTCGGCCGACCAGATGTCCCCGTTGCCGAGCACGGGGATCTCCGGCACGTGCTCCTTCAGACGCGCGATGGCGGACCAGTCGGCCGTGCCGCCGTAGTGCTGCGCCGCGGTACGGCCGTGCAGCGCGATCGCCGTCACGCCCTCCTCCACGGCGATCCGCCCGGCGTCGAGGAAAGTGAGGTGATCGTCGTCGATGCCCTTGCGCATCTTCATCGTCACGGGCAGGTCCCCCGCCCCGGACACCGCCTCGCGCAGGATCGCCCGCAGCAGGTTCCGCTTGTACGGCAGCGCCGAGCCGCCGCCCTTCCGGGTCACCTTGGGGACCGGGCAGCCGAAGTTCAGGTCGATGTGATCGGCGAGGTCCTCCTCCGCGATCATGCGGACGGCCTTGCCGACGGTCGCGGGGTCGACGCCGTACAGCTGGATCGAGCGCGGCGTCTCGCTCGCGTCGAACCTGATCAGCTGCATGGTCTTCTCGTTGCGCTCGACCAGCGCCCGGGTCGTGATCATCTCGCTGACGTACAGCCCCTTGCCCCCGCTGAACTCGCGGCACAGAGTGCGGAAGGGCGCGTTCGTGATCCCCGCCATGGGTGCGAGCACGACGGGCGGTGTCACGGCGTGCGGGCCGATGGAGAGCGGGTGGGTCATCAGACGGCTCCGGGGCGGATGTGCGGACGGGCGTACAGCGGGAAACAACGTAGGACGAGGATCCATTGTCCCTCACCGCCCGAGGTGCCGGACGACCTCGCCCGTCGGCGGGCAACCCCAGCCCGTGTAATAGTCATTAGTTAGACGCACTATCGAATTCCGCGTACGATGACGCGCATGCCAGAGCTGAGTCACCGCGGACGCCTGCTCGTGCTGGCGATCTGCTGCATGAGCCTGCTGATCGTGAGCCTCGACAACACCGTGCTGAACGTGGCGTTGCCCTCGATGCAGCGCGACCTGCACGCCACCACCTCCGGTCTGCAGTGGACCATCGACGCCTACACCCTCGTCCTGGCCTCGCTGCTGATGCTGGCGGGTTCGACGGCCGACCGGATCGGCCGCAAGCGCGTCTTCATGGCCGGCCTCGCGGTGTTCACGGCCGGCTCGGTGCTGTGTTCGCTCGCGCCCGACCTGAGCCTGCTCGTCGTCTTCCGCATGGTCCAGGCCATCGGTGGCTCGATGCTCAACCCGGTCGCCATGTCGATCATCACCAACACCTTCACCGACGCCCGCGAACGCGCCCGCGCGATCGGCGCGTGGGGCGCGGTGGTCGGCATATCCATGGCACTCGGCCCGCTGGTCGGCGGCCTGTTGGTGCAGTCCGTGAGCTGGCGCGCGATCTTCTGGATCAACCTCCCGATCGGCCTCGCCGCCCTGCTGCTCACCCTGCGCTTCGTCCCGGAGTCCCGCGCCCCCAAGGGCCGCCGCCCCGACCCGGTGGGCCAGGTGCTGGTGATCGCCCTGTTCGGCGCGCTGACGTACGGGATCATCCAGGCCCCGGACGCGGGCCCCGCCTCGGTCACGCCGTACTTCGTGATCGCCCTCGCCGCCCTGCTCGCGCTGCTCTGGTACGAGCCCCGGCGCGATGAGCCCCTCATCGACCTGCGCTTCTTCCGCTCCGCGCCGTTCAGCGGGGCGACCGTGATCGCGATCAGCGCCTTCGCCGCGCTCGGTGGCTTCCTGTTCATGTCGACGCTGTACCTCCAGAACGTGCGCGGCCTCGACGCCCTGCACGCGGGTCTGTGGATGCTCCCCATGGCCACGCCGACGTTCCTGTGCGCGCCCCTGTCCGGCCGCCTGGTCGGCACCCGCGGCCCCCGCCTGCCGCTGCTGATCGCCGGTACGGCGATGACGGTCAGCGGCCTCATGTTCGCGCTCTTCGAGGCGGAGACCTCGAACGTCACCCTGTTCATCGGATACGTCCTGTTCGGCATCGGCTTCGGCTTCGTCAACGCGCCGATCACCAACACGGCCGTCTCCGGCATGCCCCGCGCCCAGGCCGGCGTCGCCGCCGCCGTCGCCTCCACCAGCCGTCAACTGGGCCAGACCCTCGGCGTCGCGGTGATCGGCGCGGTCCTCGCCTCCGGCATCGGCGCGTCGTCGTACCGCGCCGCCTTCGTCTCCGCCGCCCGCCCCGGCTGGTGGATCCTCACCGTCTGCGGTCTCGCCGTGCTCGCCCTGGGCCTGCTCACCAGCGGCCTGTGGGCCCGTCGTACGGCCGAGCGTGCGGCGGAGCGGCTGGAGACCGCGGAGATACGGCAGGCGGTGGGCGCCGCCGGCCGCGGCTGACCCCCACGGACGAGGAAGGAGCCGGCCCCGGCAGGACACCGGGGCCGGCTCCTTCTCGGTGGGGAGCCTCAGCGGCGGGCGGCCTTGGCCAGCGCCTTGACGAAGCTCGGCGCGTCCGGTGTGCCGACGCCGGTGGCCATGTCGTAGCCGTCGACGGCCTTGTAGCCGGTGACGCCGCCGTAGCTGTTGTCCGTGCCGTCGTTGACGTCCACGACGCCGGTGCCCCTGTGCTTGGCGAGGCTGTAGAGCGCGGCGTTGATGTTGCCGAGGCGGTGCCCGGCGACCTGGTCGGCGAGGGCGACGACGCCCGCGAAGAGCGGGCTGGACTCGCTGGTGCCGCCGTAGACGTTCCAGCCGACGGCGGTCGGGTCGTAGCTGGAGTACACCCAGGCACCGCCGTTGACGGCGGCGGACATCGAGATGTCCGGGGTGCCGCGGTGAGTGCCGACGATCTTCTTGACGCCGTTCTGGAAGGCGGGCCGGGAGAACACGTGGGACTCGCCGCCGCCGCCCGCCCCGTAGTCGTTGTAGACGCTGTCGGGGCTGACCCGGTCGCCGTGGTCGTCCAGGTGCAGCTGGGTGCCGCCGACGGAGGTGACCAACGGGTCCGAGGAGGGCCAGGAGTTGACCCGCATCGGGTAGTCGCCCGAGCCGTCCAGCGTGCTGTTGGTCGGGCCGTCGTCGCCGGAGGAACCGAGGACGGTCACGCCCTTGCGGGCCGCGTCCTCGAACGCGTAGCGCAGGTTCCGGATGCTGGAGAAGTCGCCCTTGTCGAAGCCCGGGAAGGTGTTCTCGGTCGCGTCGAAGCTCTGCGTGATGACGTCGCCGACCCCGTGGTCGATCAGGGACTTCTCGGCGCTCATCATCTCCGGCAGACCGGTGACGCCCTCGGTCTCGGCCACCCCCGTCTCGACGAGCACGATCTTGGCACCCGGCGCGGCCGCGTGGGCCATCTCGACGTCCAGGGTGGACTCGCCGGCCCAGCCCGTCATGTCGGGGTTCTTCGGGTCGAAGGGGGGCACCTTGCCCCACTTGACGACCGAGACCTTGGTGCTCGCCATGCCGAACTGCTTGCTGTACACGTCGAGGTCGTGCTGGATCGTCGGGGAGCCGAACGAGTCGACGATGACGATCGTGCGCCCCTTGCCCGTGATGCCCTCGCGGTACAGCGCGCCGAGGCGGTACGCGGTGCGGTACTGCAACGGCGTGTAGCAGTTGATGTGCCACTTGGCCTGGCACTGGGCGATGGAGAGCGGGCTGTCCACGTCGTGGGCGAGGGTGTGCCCGGCGATGGCCGGAGCCGCGAAGGTGTGCGGCACGGCGGCGGGGGCCGCGGCGGCGGTGACGCCCGCGGGGGCGGCGGTCGCCAGCGCGGCGGCGACGAGGGCGGCGGCGCCGGTCGTGGCGGCAGCGACGCCTCGCCCGGTACGGGATATGCGCATGAAATCCCCTGAGAGGTCTGGTGTCGACCGAAGTGGTCTCACGCATCCCATCGAGCGAGTCATGCACAGGACAACCCTGTCGAGTTGTGGGTCTCGAATGTTTTACCCAAAGCGCACCAGTCCGCGGGGGACTGATCAACTCCCCTGCGCCGGCCGGTCGCCGCCGACATCGCGGGGAGCGGCCGGCGGGCGGTGTTCCTCGTCAACGTGCCCGTGGTGGTGCTGGGCCTGGTCCTCGCCGTACGACTGGTGCCGGAGACCCGTTCCCAGCACCCGGAGCCCGTGGACGGCCCCGGCACCGCGCTGCTCGCGGTGTCGCTGCTGACGCCGCTCGCGCCGCTCACCGAGGGCCGGGCGGCGGGCCGGCCGCTGTGGACGTGGCTGTCGCTGGCCGCGTTCCCGTTCGCGGCGGGCGCGTTTGGCTGGTGGAGCTGCGGGCGGACCGGGCGGGGCGCACGCCCCGGGTGCCGCCGAGCCTGCTCGGGCTCGTGTCGCCGCGGCGCGGGCTGGTGCTGATCGTGCCGTTCTCGGTCGGCGTCAGCGGGTTCATGTTCGTGATCGCGCTGGCGCTCCAGCAGGGGGCGCACCCGGGCCCGGTGCCGACGGGGCTCGCGCTCGCGCCGATGGCGTTGGTGTTCCTCTTCGTCTCGCTCGTGGGACCGCGGCTGATCGGACGGTTCGGCACCCGGGTGGTCCCGGCCGGGTCGGGGGTGCAGGGCGTCGGCGTGCTGCTGATCGCGCTGGCGGTCTGGCGGGACTGGCCGCATCCGGGTCTCCTCGCGCTGCTGCCGGGGGTGGCGGCGGCCGGGTCCGGTCAGGCGCTCCAACTGCCCGATTTGATGCGGCTGGTGCTGTCCGAGGTGCCGAGCGCCCGCGCCGGCGTCGGCGGCGGGATGCTGGTGACCACGCAGCAGTCGGGACTCGCGCTCGGGGGTGGCGACGCTCGGGACGCTCTACCTGACGCTGGTGCCGCACGTGGGGATGCGGGAGGCGCTGGTGGTCACGCTCCTCACGCAGGTGGCGGGGATCGTCCTGACGGGGCTGCTGGGGCTGCGGCTGCCGCGGCGGGTGGGGTGAGCGGGTGCCCGCGGCGCCGGCGCGGGTGGCGGGACTGTGGCCGGGTGCGGCCGTTCGGCGGACGGGCGCAGGGGCCCCCACCGCTTCGGCAGGGCTCGCGGAAGGGAGCCTGGAATCCGTCCTAAATCGCTTCTGACCTGGGCATTCATAGATCCACTTACTCGATTACCCACCGTTTCGAGTGGCCGACGGAGCGAAGTCGGGTCAGCCTGGGAGACGTCCGATCGAGCGAACGATCGAACGATCGAGCGACAGGAGACAACCATGACCTCCGTACTCCGCCACCACCGCTACGGCCGTGCGCTGGGCGCCGGTGCGATGACCGTGGCGCTGCTCTCCGGCGGTACGGCCGGAGCCTTCGCCGCGACCAGCACCCCCAGCCCCAAGGCGACCATGAGCGCGGGCATGCCGACCAAGAAGCCGATGCCCACCCACATGGCGACCGGGAAACCGATGCCGACGCGCACGGCGACCGCGATGGGCTCCATCACGGTCTCGACCGCCCACAAGACCGTCCGGCACGGTGAGACCGTGGCCTTCGCCGGACGCGTCAAGGGCATCAAGTCCGGCGCCACGCTGGTGCTCCAGCACCGGACGAAGGGCAAGTGGACCACCCTGCGGTCCATGACGACCGTCAACCGCAACGGCACCTTCACCATCCGCCGGGCGTTCACCGCCAAGGGCACCGAGACGGTGCGCGTGGCGACGAAGGACGGCAGGATCATGTCCTCGCCGCTCACCGTGAAGGTCAGCTGACCTCGGCAGACGTCAGCGAAGACCCCGCGGCGGCAGGTCCATGACGGCCGTGGACTCCTCGCCGACGCCGGACCGGTCCACTCCCTGGCATGACAGGGATCGCGGAGACGGCCGGTGGCCTGGAGGACGGCTCGGGCCGCGGCGGCCGGGTCGGGCACCGTGAAGGCGCCCGACCCGGCCGCTTCCTCGTTGGGCCGGGCCATCGAGCTGGGACGACTCGAAGGGCTGGGCGTTCAGCGACAACGCCGAGGCGCCGCGAGGACGTTGACACGCGCGGGACATACGGGAGCCGGGCGGGCCGAGTCGATCGGCCCGCCCGGCTTCGCGACGATCTGACCGCCGCGGACGGGCGACGGACCGTCCGCGGCGCTGCCGGTGGAGCGCTTACGCGCCGATGAGGCGCTGCGCCAGGTAGCCCTCGATCTGGTCGAGGGACACGCGCTCCTGCTTCATCGTGTCGCGCTCACGCACCGTCACCGCGTTGTCCTCGAGGGTGTCGAAGTCGACGGTCACGCAGAACGGCGTACCGATCTCGTCCTGACGGCGGTAGCGGCGGCCGATGGCGCCGGCGTCGTCGAAGTCGATGTTCCAGTTCTGCCGCAGCGCCTGCGCGAGGCCCTTGGCCTTCGGCGACAGCTCCGGGTTGCGGGACAGCGGCAGCACGGCCACCTTCACCGGGGCGAGACGGTGGTCGAGGCGCAGCACGGTGCGCTTCTCCATCTTGCCCTTGGCGTTCGGCGCCTCGTCCTCGACGTACGCGTCGAGCAGGAAGGCCAGCATGGTGCGGCCGACACCGGCCGCGGGCTCGATGACGTACGGCGTCCAGCGCTCGCCGGCCTCCTGGTCGAAGTAGGAGAGGTCCTGGCCGGAGGCCTTGGCGTGGGCGCCGAGGTCGTAGTCCGTACGGTTGGCGACACCCTCCAGCTCGCCCCACTCGCTGCCGCCGAACTGGAAGCGGTACTCGATGTCCGCGGTCCGCTTCGAGTAGTGGGAGAGCTTCTCCTTCGGGTGCTCGTACCAGCGCATGTTCTCGGTACGCAGGCCGAGGCCCGTGTACCAGTTCCAGCGCTGCTCCATCCAGTACTCCTGCCACTTCTCGTCCTCGCCCGGCTTGACGAAGAACTCCATCTCCATCTGCTCGAACTCGCGGGTGCGGAAGATGAAGTTGCCGGGCGTGATCTCGTTGCGGAACGACTTGCCCATCTGGGCGATGCCGAACGGCGGCTTGCGGCGGGAGGTGGTCTGCACCTGGGCGAAGTTGGTGAAGATGCCCTGGGCGGTCTCGGGGCGCAGGTAGGCGACCGAGCCGGAGTCCTGGGTCGGGCCGAGGTGCGTCGACAGCAGACCGGAGAACTGCTTGGGCTCGGTGAACTGGCCCTTGTTGCCGCAGTTCGGGCAGTTGATGTCGGCCAGGCCGTTCGCCGGGGCGTGGCCCTTCTTCTCCTCGTAGGCCTCTTCGAGGTGGTCGGCACGGAACCGCTTGTGACACGCGGTGCACTCGGTCAGCGGGTCCGTGAAGGTGGCGACGTGGCCGGACGCGACCCAGACCTCGGGGGCCAGGATGACGGACGAGTCGATACCGACCACGTCCTCGCGCGACGTCACCATGTAGCGCCACCACTGACGCTTGATGTTCTCCTTGAGCTCGACACCCAGCGGTCCGTAGTCCCAGGCGGCACGCTGACCGCCGTAGATCTCACTGCACGGGAAAACGAAGCCACGGCGCTTGCTCAGGCTGACGATGGTGTCGATCTTGTCGGCGGCCACGGTGCTCTCTTCATTACGACGACGGGCGTTGAAGCGAGATGCTTCCAGCGAATGATTCAGGTTACCGGCGCAGGCTCCCCCACGACCAAATCGGCCCCCGTCCCGGGACCCACGGGAGGGCTTGTTGACAACGGTTTCCATTTTTGTTGAAAATGACTGTCATGAACATACGTGGACGCCTCATACCCGTCGCCGCCCTCACGGCCGTCGCCGCGCTCGGCGTCGGCACCCTCTCCGGCTGCTCCGGGAACGACGCGGCGGCGGCCGGCGACGGCAGGCTCGACGTCATCGCGTCCTTCTATCCGATGTCCTTCCTCGCCGAGCGGATCGGCGGCGCCCACGTCCACGTCACCAGTCTCACCACACCCGGCCAGGAGCCGCACGACCTGGAGATCAGCCCCCGGCAGATCGCCGCGATCGACGACGCCGACGCCGTCCTCTACCTCAGGAACCTCCAGCCCTCCGTCGACGACGCGGTCGCCCAGTCCTCGGTGAGGACGAAGATCGACGCCGCCGCCCTGACCACCCTGGAGGCGCACGGCAACGAGGTCGGCGGGCACGCGGCCGCACACGACACCCGGCCCGGCGAGGAGTCCGCGGGCCGGGACCCGCACCTCTGGCTCGACCCCGTGCGCTACGCCCAGGTCGCCCAAGGGGTCGGCAAGGCCCTCGAGAAGGCGGACCCCCGGCACGCGGCCGACTACGAGAAGAACACCGCCGCCCTGGTCAAGCAGCTGAAGGACCTGGACCAGCGGTTCCGCGCCGGACTCGCGCACACCCGGTCCAAGGTCTTCATCACCACGCACGCCGCGTTCGGCTACCTCGCCGAGCGCTACGGCCTCACCGAGGAGGCGGTCAACGGCCTCGACCCCGACTCCGAGCCGAGCGCCGCGCGGGTGCGGGACCTGGAGCGGATGGCGAAGGCCGACCACGTCTCCACCGTCTTCTACGAGACGCTCGTCAGCGACAAGACCGCGAAGACCATCGCGCACGACGCGAACCTGCGGACCGACGTCCTCGACCCGCTCGAAGGCATCACGGCCAAGTCCCGCGGCACGGACTACTTCTCCGTCCAGAACGCCAACCTCAAGGCCCTCCAGCAGGCGCTGGGCGCCGAGTGACGGGAGATCCCATGGAAACCACCGAACCTGTCATATCCCTGCGCGGGGTGCGGGCCGACCTCGGCGCCCGCCCCGTCCTGCGCGGCATCGACCTCACGGTCCGCCGCGGCGAGGTCGTCGCCCTGCTGGGCGCCAACGGCTCCGGCAAGTCCACGGCGATCCGGGCCCTCATCGGCCAGGTCCCGGTCACCGACGGCACCGTCGAACTGTTCGGCACGCCCCGGCGCGCCTTCCGCGACTGGGCCCGCGTGGGCTACGTGCCGCAGCGCACCACGGCCGCGGGCGGCGTCCCGGCCACGGTCGCCGAGATCGTCTCGTCCGGCCGCATCGCCCGCACCCGCTTCGGCCTCTTCCGCAGGGACGACCGGGACGCCGTGCGGCACGCACTGGAGCAGGTCGGCATGGCGGACCGCGCCAAGGACGCGGTGACCGCCCTGTCCGGCGGACAGCACCAGCGCGTCCTGATCGCCCGCGCGCTCGTCGCCCGGCCCGAGCTGCTGATCATGGACGAGCCGATGGCCGGCGTCGACCTGGCCAGCCAGGAGGTCCTGGCGCGGACGCTGAAGGACCAGGTGAAGGCGGGTACGACGGTCCTCCTCGTGCTGCACGAACTGGGCCCCCTGGAACCGCTGATCGACCGGGCGGTCGTCCTGCGCGACGGCCGCGTCCTGCACGACGGCCCACCGCCGAGCGCCGTCGGCCGGCACGATCCCCGGCCCGGCCACGACCACGTGCACCCCCACGCCCCCGAACCGATCCGCACGGGACTGCTGAGCTGATGGACTTCCTGAACTACGCCTTCATGCAGCGGGCCCTGCTCGCCGCCGTCCTGGTCGGCGTCACCGCCCCCGCCATCGGCATCTACCTCGTCCAGCGCCGCCAGGCCCTGATGGGCGACGGCATCGGCCACGTCGCCATGACCGGCGTCGGCCTCGGCTTCCTGCTGTCCACGTCCCCGGTCTGGATGGCGACGGCGGTCTCCGTCCTCGGCGCCCTGCTGATGGAGCTGATCCGCTGGTACGGCCGCACACGCGGCGACATCGCGCTGGCCATGCTGTTCTACGGCGGCATGGCGGGCGGCGTGATGTTCATCAACATCGCCCCGACGGGCTCCAACGCCAACCTGATGACGTACCTCTTCGGCTCCCTCTCCACGGTCTCGCAGTCCGACGTCCTGGCGATCTGCCTGCTGGCCGCGTTCGTGGTGCTGGTCACCCTCGTCCTGCGCCGCCAGATGTTCGCGGTGAACCAGGACGAGGAGTTCGCACGGGTCCTGGGCCTGCCGGTGCGCGCGCTCAACCTGCTGACGGCGGTCACGGCGGCGGTGACGGTGACGGTCGCCATGCGCGTCGTCGGGCTGCTGCTGGTCTCCGCGCTGATGGTGGTGCCGGTGGCGGCGGCGCAGCAACTCGCCCGCAGCTTCGCCGCGACGTTCGCGATCGCGGTGGCGATCGGGGTGACCGTGACGGTGAGCGGCACGATCACGTCGTTCTACCAGGACGTTCCGCCCGGCGCGACGATCGTCCTGCTCACCATCGCCGCGTTCGCCGCGCTGACCGTGCTGGCCGCTCCGCTGGCCCGCCGACGCGCCCGCGCGGCGACGGCGGCGGAGCCCGGCGGGGACCCCGCGCAATGCGTGATCCCCGTCGCGCGCGGCACGGCGGAGGAGATCAACGCCTGACCCCGGGCGGACCGGGCTGGCACAATGGCCCGGGTCAGGGGTGAGACGTGAGGAGGCAACAGTGACGACCGCTGGACCGCCCGTGAAGGGCCGCGCGACCCGGCAACGGGCAGCAGTGGCGGCGGCGCTGGACGAGGTCGACGAGTTCCGCAGCGCGCAGGAACTCCACGACATGCTCAAGCACAAGGGCGACTCGGTCGGCCTCACCACCGTCTACCGCACGCTCCAGTCCCTCGCCGACGCCGGCGAGGTCGACGTCCTGCGCACCTCCGACGGCGAGTCCGTCTACCGCCGCTGCTCCACCGGCGAGCACCACCACCACCTCGTCTGCCGCACCTGCGGCAAGGCGGTCGAGGTGGAGGGCCCGGCGGTGGAGAAGTGGGCGGAGGCGATCGCGGCGGAGCACGGCTACGTCAACGTGGCGCACACCGTGGAGATCTTCGGTACGTGTGCGGACTGCGCGAGCGGCTGATCGCCGAGCCGCGGCTCAGGACGAGCCGTCGCCCTCCATCGCCAGCAGTTCCTCGTTCGGGATCGCGCCGCCGAAGCGGCGGTCGCGGGAGGCGAACTCGACGCACGCCCGCCACAGGTCCCGCCGGTCGAAGTCCGGCCACAGCACGTCCTGGAAGACCAGTTCGGCGTAAGCGCTCTGCCAGAGAAGGTAGTTGGACGTCCGCTGCTCCCCGCTGGGCCGCAGGAACATGTCGACGTCCGGCATGTCCGGGTAGTACAGGTACTTCTGGATCGTCTTCTCGGACACCTTCGCCGGGTCCAGCCGGCCGGCCCGTACGTCCTCCGCCAACGCCTTGGCCGCGTCCGCGAGTTCGGCCCGGCCGCCGTAGTTCATGCAGAAGTACAGCGTGAGCAGGTCGTTGTCCTTGGTCTGCTCCTGCGCGACCTGGAGTTCCTTGGCGACCGACTTCCACAGCCTGGGCATCCGCCCGGCCCAGCGCACCCGCACGCCCAGCGCGTCCAGCTGGTCCCGGCTCTTGCGGATGAAGTCGCGGTTGAAGTTCATGAGGAAGCGCACCTCCTCGGGCGACCGCTTCCAGTTCTCGGTGGAGAAGGCGTACAGCGAGATGTTGCGCACGCCCATCTCGATCGCCCCCTGGAGCACGTCGAGCACCTGCTCGGCGCCGACCTTGTGCCCCTCGGTCCGCGGCAGCCCCCGCTCCTTGGCCCACCGCCCATTGCCGTCCATGACGATCGCCACGTGGTTCGGGACCAGCTCACCGGGGAGCTTCGGCGGCCGGGCCCCGGAGGGGTGCGGCTCCGGCGCCGTGTACTCGCGCCGCTGGCGCCCCAGGATCCCGCGTACCACCATGTGCTCGACTCCCTCTACGACTCTCTAGGCCGACTATCCAGGTCCGTCTAGGACTTTTCCACGTACCGCAGCGACCGCAGCCCGCGCTCCAGATGCCAGTGCAGATAGGCGGAGACCAGCCCACTGCCCTCCCGGACGTACCGCGCCTCGCAGGCGTCCGCCGTCTCCCAGTCTCCCGTAAGCAGCGCGCCCAGCAGTACCAGGGTCCCCGGGGAGGGTACGACGCTGCCCGGCACCCGGCAGTCGGCGCACACGGAGCCGCCGGAGGCGACGGAGAAGAACCGGTTGGGGCCGGGCATCCCGCACTTCGCGCAGTCACCGAAGCTGGGCGCGTACCCGTTGACCGCGAGCGAGCGCAGCAGGAAGGCGTCCAGCACGAGGTGCGGGGCGTGCTCCCCCCGGGCCAGCGTGCGCAGGCCGCCGACCAGCAGCAGGTACTGCTGCACGGCCGGCTCGCCCTCGTGGTCGGTGAACCGCTCGGCGGTCTCCAGCATGGCCGTGCCGGCGGTGTAGCGCGCGTAGTCGGTCACGATGCCACCCCCGTACGGCGCGATCGTCTCGCTCTGCGTGCACAGCGGCAGCCCCCGCCCGACCAGTTCGCTCCCGCGCGCGAAGAACTGCACGTCCACATGGGAGAAGGGCTCCAGCCGGGCTCCGAACTTCGACTTGGTCCGCCGCACGCCCCGCGCCACGGCCCGCACCCGGCCGTGTCCCCGGGTGAGCAGGGTGATGATCCGGTCCGCCTCGCCCAGTTTCTGGGTGCGCAGCACGATGCCGTCGTCGCGGAACAGACTCATGCCCCCATTCTCCCCCATGGGCCCGACGGCCCTTCCCCGCCGGTCCGGCACGGCGGGCACCGCCGGGGCCCGCGATGTCCGAAAGGTGATCGCTCGTTGGTGGGACCCCGGCATAAGGGGGCGATTTCGTGACGAGCCTCCCGTCGGCCGTCGCGGACGGCCGCGCAGTCCCACCCCCACACGGAGGATCGACCATGAGCTTCATCCAGACGGGCAAGATCGCCCTGAGGTCCGACAATCCGATCGAGACGAGCGGCGGCAACACCTCGACCTTCACGCGGGTCACGTTCCCCACGCCGTTCCCGCCCGGTTCCGACGTGGTCGTCCTCCCGCTGACGCAGACCTTCAACGGCCCGGAGACGCCGGGCATCCGCATCCACGACGTCACCAACACGGGCTTCCTCATCCGCCTGAACGAGGTGTACGCCGGCGCCACCAAGAGCGACGGCAAGCACACCACCGAGACCATCGGCTGGCTGGCCGCGACCGTCTGACCCGCCGCTCGGAGACTCCGGCCGAGCACCGGGCACCCGGTCCCGCCCGGCCGGAGTCTCGTCAGCGCGGGCCGCCCGTTCGCCGGCCGGCGTCGCCGACGTGCTCGTTACGATCGCGGCATGACAGCGAGAAGAGGCCGGTCAGCCGCCGGGAGCGGCCCGCGAAGCCCGCGCTGACCCGGCAGGGCGTCGTGGACGCCGCCGTACGGCTCATGCGCGCCGAGGGGCTGGAGAAGGTCACCATGCGCCGTCCGGCGCAGGAGCTGGACACCCGGCCCGGCCTCGCTGTACGTGACCCCGGCGCGTCCACGCCCTCCCCATCGGCCACCGCTGGGACCGGGTCCCGGGCGTGACCCTGCCGGGCGACGCCGCCCACGTGATGCCCCCGTTCGCCGGCGAGGGCGCCGACCTGGCCATGTTCGACGGCGCGGAACTCGCCCGAGCCGTCGCCGCCCGGCCCGGCGACACCGAGGCCGCCTGACCGCCTACGAGCAGGCCCTCTTCCCCCGCCCGCGGCGCCGCCTCCGCCACGGAGTCCGCGGCCCGCCTGGACACCATGTTCGGCGAGGACGGCCCGACCCGGACGGCCGCCTTCTCCACCACCCACGCGACCTCCTCGTGACTCCCCGGACCGGCTCGGGCCGCCCCCGGGCCGCCGCACCCCGTCGGCCCGATCCCGCCGGCCGGTCCGGTGCCGTCCGCGACCCGGCCGCCGGGCGGCCGCCCCTCCGTACCCGACGCCGGAAGGCGGACAAGGTCCGCGCACAGGTGATGCCTGACTTCCCGGCCGCGTCGCACCCGGCGCACCGCTCCCGCTGTCACATCCTGTGGAGGAGGACCCGTCGACCCCCAGCCCGCAGGAGCCGTGAATGACCTTCCCCGCACCGCTCACCGGAGTCGTCCCGCCCCTGTGCACGCCCCTGACGCCCGAGCGGGAGGTCGACGTGCCCTCGCTGCTCCGGCTGGTGGACCACCTCGTGGGCGCGGGGGTGCACGGGCTGTTCGTACTCGGCTCGACCTCCGAGGCGGCCTTCCTCACGGACGCCCAGCGGCGGCGGGTGGTGGAGGCGGTCGCCGGGCACGTGGGCGGGCAACTGCCGGTGCTGGCCGGGGTGATCGACATGACGACCCCGCGGGTCCTGGACCACGTGCGGGCGGTCACGGCGGCCGGCGCGGAGGCGGTCGTGGTCACCGCGCCGTTCTACGCCCGCACCCACCCCTCGGAGATCGTCCACCACTACCGCAGGATCGCGGCGACGAGCCCGGTGCCGGTGATCGCCTACGACATCCCGGTCGCCGTGCACACCAAGCTGCCCCCCGAGCTGGTTCTGGGGCTCGCCGGGGACGGGGTGCTGGCGGGGGTCAAGGACTCCAGCGGGGATCTGGCGGCCTTCCGGCAGATCGTCACCGGGGCCCGCGCCCATCCCGGCTTCGCCGTGCTGACCGGCTCCGAGCTGATCGCCGACGCCGCGCTGGCGCTGGGCGCCGACGGGGCGGTGCCGGGGCTCGCCAATGTCGATCCGCACGGGTACGTACGGCTCTACCGGCAGTGCCGGGCGGGCGACTGGACGGGGGCGCGGGCCGAACAGGACCGGCTGTGCGCGCTGTTCGGGCTGACGGGGGTGGGCGATCCGGCGCGCATGGGCGGCAGTTCCTCGGCGCTCGGCGCCTTCAAGGCGGCCCTGCACCTGAGGGGCGTGATCGCCTGCCCGGTCACGGCCGAGCCGCAGGTGCCGCTGTCCGGCGAGGAGACGGAGAAGGTCGCCAAGTTCCTCGCGTCGGCGGGGCTGTTGTAGCGGCCCGCCGCCCGGGTCCCGGGCCCGCGACCGCCTGGCGCGGTCCGGGTCAGTCCGGCTCCGGCCCGCCGGCCACGCGCGTCTCGGCCCAGCTGACCAGCTCGGGCTCACGCAGTGTCGGCAGCCACAGGTCGGCCCGTTCCGCGCCGTCCCCGGCCGGGCGGGGACCGACCCCGAGCACCCGCAGCCCGGCTCGGTGGGCCGACTCCACCCCGGTCAGGGAGTCCTCGACGGCCATCGCCTGGAGCGGGGGCACCCCGCACAGCCGCGCCGCCAGCAGGTACACGTCCGGCCAGGGCTTGGGACGTACCGAGTCGCCTGCCTCGGGTACGACGATGTGCTGGAAGTGCGTGCGCAGCCCGGCCCGTTCCAGGCTGCCCTCCACCACGACCATCGGGCAGTTGCTGGCCACCGCGAGGGGCAGCCGGCCGGACAGCGTCCGGACGAGGTGGACGGCGCCCGGCATGGTCACCGGGTCGTCGGTGACCAGCTCCAGGAAGTGGTCGAGGAGCGCGCCCGTCAGGCCGGCCGCCAGCTCGGGTTTGTGCACCGAGTCCGCCATCAGCCGGCCGCACTCCTCGTAGTGCATGCCCTTGGCCTGCTCGGCGAACCCGGGCGGCGCCTGGAGGCCGAACTCCCGGAAGGCCCGGCTGCGGGCCTCCTGCCAGTGGCGCTCGCTGTCCATCAGCGTGCCGTCGCAGTCGAAGACGACGGCTCGGGGCGACCAGTCGAGCAGCGGGCGGGGGTTGGCGTTCACAGTGACCTCCTAGGGTGGCAGGGACGGGGGGCGGCGTGCGGCGCACGCGTGGATGAATTGCGGCATTCCCGATCGATCCACAGGAAACGGAAAGATAGCGACGACTACGATATTTTCCCGTCGGGAAATCATGCAATAACCCCATAGAGGGACTGGACTGCGGCGATATCCGGGTGTATGGGATGTGCAAACGACTCCCATACCACCCAGCCGCGTTCACGCTCGAAGGAAATACGTGATTACCGCGCGAGTGTGATTCCTGATTGCTCCCGGCGTACGCGGGCGCACTACATTCAAGCCGTCGGAAATGCCGGACGAGGGCAGGCGGAACGTTGCAGGAACGGGCCAGGACAACCCGCAGATCACTTCTGGAAGCGGCCGCCCAGCTCTTCGCCGAACAGGGATACGCGGGCACCAGCGTCAACGACATAAGCGCACGGTCCGGCCGGACCAGCGGCGCCGTCTACTTCCACTACGCCAGCAAGGAGGGCATCGCCCTCGCCGTCGTCAGGGACCGCTTCGCCACCTGGCCCCAGCTCACCGCGCGCTACGCGGACGCGGCG
Organism: Streptomyces hygroscopicus subsp. hygroscopicus; assembly: GCF_030269125.1. Lineage (GTDB taxonomy): Bacteria > Actinomycetota > Actinomycetes > Streptomycetales > Streptomycetaceae > Streptomyces > Streptomyces hygroscopicus_C. The sequence continues at coordinate 721,042 of NZ_BSSM01000002.1, forward strand.
GTCCCGCCGGTCGACCGGCTCGTGGCCCTCAGCTACGACATCGCCCGCGCCCTCGCCGAGGACCCGCTGACGCGCGCGGGCGCACGCCTGTGGGCCGAGCGCGCCACCATCGACGCACCCCTGCCCGACCCCTTCGCGCTGTGGACCGCCGCGGCGACCCGGCTGCTCGCCGAGGCCCGGCACGCGGGCCACCTGGCCGCGCATGTGCGCCCCGCGCCCACCGCCCGGACCCTGGTGCGCGCGTTCTTCGGGCTGTGCTCCCTCACCGAGGCGCTGGAGGGCGCGGCCACCGTCACCGACCGGCTCACCGACTGGTGGCAGCTGACCCTGCCCTCGCTCCGGGCCGCCGCCCCGGGGGGTCAGCGGCGGGACGGCGAGCCCGCGGGCGAGTGGGCGCCGACGCCGGTCAGCCGGCGGAACTCCAGGCCGTCGTAGGAACCCGTCTCGTAGAGGACACCGACCGCGCCGGTGCCGAGCTGGACCAGGTCGGAGTAGGCGGCCGGGCCGTCGTTCAGGGTGGTCAGGCGGGTGAAGGTGCGGCCCGCGTCGGTGCTGGACCACACGGCCAGGTCGCGCCGGGCGGTCGGCACGGAGGGCGCGGAGAACAGCAACGGGGCGCGTGCGCCCTGGAGTTGGAGGACGCTGCCCTGGACCACGGGGACGTCCTTGAGGGTGGGCTGCGCGGCGTAGGGGCGGTCGAGGCCGGCGCCGCCGTCGGACGAGTAGGTGTCGAGGCGATTGCCGGGGGCGCTGCCGTACTGGTCGCGGGCGCTGAAGTAGACCCGTCCGTCGGGGAGTTGGGTGGCAGTGGTCTCGTTGACGTCGACGACCCCGCCGGGTCCGGTGGCGGTGAAGCCGAGGCGCCAGGTGAGGCCGCCGTCGTCGCTGTAGAGGGCGTGGCCGCCGTAGTGGCGGCTCTCCCGGCCGGTGTCCTTCGAGCCCGCGGGCGGGGCGGTGGAGTGGTCGGCGGGGACGAGGAGGCGCCCGGCACGGGGGCCCCGGGTGAGGGCGACGGCGTGCCCGGGACCGGTGGCGTACCAGCGCCAGCCGGGGCGCTTCACGTCGGCCGTGATGTCCCGCGGCGCGGTGAAGGTGCGGCCGTCGTCGGTGCTGCGCTGGACGTACACCCGGCGGCCCCGCTCGGCCGTGACCCGCCCGCGCATGATCTGGTCCTCCGTCACGTCGCCCGGGTTTCCGCAGGTGACGAGGACGATGGCGCCGGTGCTCGGGTCGACCACGGGCGCCGGGTTGCCCCGGGTGTCCCCCTCGCCCGCGGCCACCACGGCGAGCGGGCCCCAGGTGCAGCCGCCGTCGAGGGAGCGGCGCAGCACCACGTCGATGTCGCCGCTGTCGCCGGAGCCGTCGCGCCGGCCCTCGGCGAAGGCCAGGACGGTGCCGCGTCCGGTGCGGACCAGGGCGGGGATGCGGTAGGCGGCGTATCCGCCCCGTCCCGAGGTGTAGGGCCGGGAAGAGGCGCAGCCCCGCGGGGGGTCGAGTGGCCCGGCGTGGGCCGGCGGGGGGGCCGCCAGGGCGGCGAGGAGCGTGAGGCCGGTGAGAACGGCGCGTCGCAGCGGAGTCACGCCGTGATGCTGCCCCGATCCGGCCGGCCCTCGCTACTCCGTTCGGGGTAATCCGGGCACACCGGCGGCGCATCCGCAGGGTTCGGGAGGGCGGCGGGGGGCGCCGGGTGGTCAGGACGGGGTGCGGGCCGCCGCCAGGAGCCGGGTCACGTCGTCGGCCGGGAGCGTCAGGGCCGCGCCGACCGTGGTCAGGGCATCGCGTTCGGCGGGGGTGTAGGGACCGTCGGCGAGGGCGATGTGGGCGCCCTGGAGGAGCAGGGCCTCGCGGCCCGCCGGGGCGAGGTGGGGGGCGAGCGGGTCCAGCGCCTCGTGCAGCTCTATGGTCAGGCCGGCGCCGCAGGGCTCGCCCAGGACCCGCCCGGTGTCGGCGGCCAGGGCCTCGACCAGGGCGGCGAGCTGGTCCTCGGTGCAGTCGTCGACGCCGCCCGCGCGGACCGCGGCACAGGCCGTCTCCAGGGGCGCCCGGGAGCCGGTGCCGCCCGCGGCGAGGACGGCGAGGGCGACGGTGTGCACGCCGTCGCGGAGCATCGCCGAGAAGCGGCGGGTGGTGGGGTGGTCGAGGACCTCGGTGCCGTAGCGGTGGCCGCAGGCGGCGCACTCCACGACGGGCCCGGTGGTCCCGCGCGGCAGCACCGGCACCCCGAGCAGGGTGAGCCGGCGGCGTCCGGTGAGCCGCTGGTAGTTGCGGTCGCCCCCGCAGCCGGGACAGTAGAACTCGCCGTCGCCGACGGGCGTCCATGCGATGCGGGTGCCCAGGATGCGCGGCACCCTGGAGTCATGGCCGTCTCGTCCCCGTACTGGCAGCACGTCGCACCTCCCTCACCGCACGGCACCATCGCCGCGCTGGCGTGATGTTAGCCACATCACGGAGGCTGAGTCAGTACCCCGGACGATACCGATCTGTGACCTGTTCGGCCCTATGGCCGAGAAACGACGGGGCTCCGGTCGCCACGCGCGGCGATCGGAGCCCCGAAACCCCCGATGGGGGTGGATCAGCGGGCGGCGCGGTTGACGGCCGAGACGACCGCCTTCAGCGAGGCACGCGTCGTGTTCGCGTCGATGCCGATGCCCCACAGGACCTTGCCGTCGATCGCGCACTCGATGTACGAGGCGGCCTGCGCGGAGGCGCCCTCGCTCATCGTGTGCTCCTGGTAGTCGAGCAGGCGTACGTCGATGCCGATGGACTCCAGGGCGTCGAAGAAGGCCGAGATCGGACCGTTGCCGGAACCGGTCAGCACGCGGTCCTCGCCGTCCACGGTGGCCTCGACGGTGAGCGTGTCCACGCCGTCGTTGTCGGTGGTCGACTGACCCGTCTTGACCTGGATGCGGCCCCACGGGTTGTCCGGGTTGGGCAGGTACTCGTCCTGGAAGACCGCCCAGATCTCCTTCGGGGTGATCTCGCCGCCCTCGGCGTCCGTCTTCGTCTGGATGATCTTCGAGAACTCGATCTGCATCCGGCGCGGCAGGTCCAGCTTGTGGTCGTTCTTCAGGACGTACGAGACGCCGCCCTTGCCGGACTGGGAGTTGACGCGGATGACGGCCTCGTAGGAGCGGCCGACGTCCTTGGGGTCGATGGGCAGGTACGGCACCGCCCACTCCAGGTCGTCCACCGAGACGCCCTTGGCCTTCGCGTCGGCCTCCATCGCGTCGAAGCCCTTCTTGATGGCGTCCTGGTGGGAGCCGGAGAAGGACGTGTAGACCAGGTCGCCCACGTACGGGTGGCGCGGGTGGACCTCCATCTGATTGCAGTACTCCCACGTACGACGGATCTCGTCGATGTCGGAGAAGTCGATCTGCGGGTCGACGCCCTGGGAGAACAGGTTCATGCCCAGGGTGACCAGGTCGACGTTGCCGGTGCGCTCGCCCTGGCCGAACAGGCAGCCCTCGACGCGGTCGGCGCCGGCCATCACGGCCAGCTCGGCCGCCGCCACCGCCGTACCGCGGTCGTTGTGCGGGTGCACGGACAGGCACACGTACTCGCGGCGGGAGAGGTTGCGGTGCATCCACTCGAAGCGGTCCGCGTGCGTGGACGGGGCCGAACGCTCCACCGTGGCGGGCAGGTTGAGGATGATCTCGCGGCCCGGACCCGGCTGGTAGACGTCCATGACCGCCTCGCAGACCTCCAGGGCGAAGTCCAGCTCGGTGTCGGTGAAGATCTCCGGCGAGTACTGGTAGCCGAACTCCGTCTCCGGGCCCAGCAGCTTCTCGGCGTACTCCATCACCAGGCGGGTGCCGTCGACGGCGATCTGCTTGATGTCGTCCTTGGAGCCGCGGAAGACGACCCGGCGGAAGACCGGGGCGGTGGCGTTGTACAGGTGGACGGTGGCGCGCCGCGCGCCCTTGAGGGACTCGACGGTCCGCTCGATCAGGTCCTCGCGGGCCTGGGTCAGGACGGAGATGGTCACGTCCTCGGGGATCGCGCCCTCCTCCTCGATGATGGAGCGCACGAAGTCGAAGTCGGTCTGGCCGGAGGCGGGGAAGCCGACCTCGATCTCCTTGTAGCCCATCCTGACCAGCTGGTCGAACATCCGGCGCTTGCGCTCGGGCGACATCGGGTCGATCAGGGCCTGGTTGCCGTCGCGCAGGTCGGTGGAGAGCCAGCGGGGAGCTACGGTGATCCTCTGGTCCGGCCAGGTGCGGTCCGGGATGTCCACCTGCTCGTAACGGCCGTACTTGTGGATCGGCATGGAACTGGGCTGCTGGCGGTTGGCCATGGTGCGTGGCTCCTCGATGGGGTCCGGATGTCCGAGTGGACGGCCGACGACGCAACGCCAAGCTCCGCGGGGAGGGAGTCGGCCTCGACTACAGACCCTCGCCGCGGCAGCTAAGGAGAAGCAGCCCGAAACGCATGATGCTGCGCAGCCTAGCCGAGCGGTTCAGGATGTGGGGACGCCGTCCAGTATGCGGGACCGTGGGGACAAAAAGGGCAAAGAGTGCCGTAGACCACAGCGACGCCGCGAGGGTGGCACGGAAAGGCGCATCGCCGTACCACAGCGTCACACCCCGCCGTGTCCTCTGTCCCGGTATTTCACCAATCATGGTTGCGAGTAGTGACTTTGACGTCACTCAGTGCAATGGTCGATGACATGACGACGACGAACGGGGGCTTCGGGCCCGTCTTCTGCACGATCGTGCCGCCGCACGTCCTCGACCGGCTCTCCCAGGCCGAGGACCCGGATGTGTCGGCACCCGCCCGCCGCTCCCTGGAACACGACGCCTACCAGCGCACCCGGCGCCGGCTGACCACCGTGCTCGGCGCGACCGCCGCCGCGCTTCCCGAGGGCGCCGCCGCCGACCGGCCGCACCGCACCGTCTACGACACCCACCACACCCAGGACCTGCCCGGCACCAAGGTCCGCGAGGAGGGCTCGGACCCGGGCCCGGACGCCTCCGTCAACCGCGCGTACGCGGGCCTCGGCGCCACCTTCGAGCTGTACCTGAAGGTGTACGGCCGCCACTCCATCGACGGCAACGGACTGCCGCTGGACGCCACCGTGCACTTCGGGGAGGGCTACGACAACGCCTTCTGGAACGGCGAGCAGATGGTGTTCGGCGACGGCGACGGCAAGGTCTTCCTCGACTTCACCATCCCGGTCGACGTCATCGGGCACGAACTGACCCACGGCGTCACCCAGCACACCGCCAACCTGGAGTACTTCGGCCAGTCCGGCGCGCTCAACGAGTCGCTCTCCGATGTCTTCGGCTCGCTGATCAAGCAGTACGCGCTGGGCCAGACCGCCGCCGAGGCCGACTGGCTGATCGGCGCGGGTCTGCTCGCCCCGGGCGTGCACGGCACCGCGCTGCGCTCGATGAAGGCCCCGGGCACGGCGTACGACGACCCGGACCTCGGCAAGGACCCGCAGCCCGCGACCATGGAGCACTACGTGCGCACCGGCCGTGACAACGGCGGCGTGCACATCAACTCCGGCATCCCCAACCACGCCTTCTACCTCGCCGCCAAGGCACTCGGCGGCCACGCCTGGGAGAAGGCGGGGCAGATCTGGTACGACACGCTGACCGGCGGCGACCTGGCGTCGGACGCCCAGTTCGCCGACTTCGCCACGCTCACCGTGAAGGCGGCGCGCGAGCGGTTCGGCGCCGACGAGCTCCAGGCCGTGCAGAAGGCCTGGGAACAGGTCGGGGTGCCCACGCGGTAGCGCCCGCGCTGCGACACTGGACCCATGCGGATTCAGGTGAGGCGCACAGGCGGTTTCGCGGGCATCGAGCGCCGGGCCGAGGTGGACACCTCGGCCCGGCCCGACGCCGAGGAGTGGCACTCCCTGGCCGGACGCGCCCTCGCGTCCGGCCAGGACACCCCGCCGGCCGGTGTCCCGGACGGCTTCAGCTACGAGATCACGGTGGACGGCCGCACGGTGTACGCGGCCGACCCCCGGCTGTCCGAGGACCAGCGGGAGTTGGTCTCCCGGGTGCTCAAGGAGGGCGCTTAGCGGGACGCGGGGATCGCTAGCAGTAGCCCTTCTCCAGGAAGCCGCGCCGACCCGGGTCGCCGAGGTCCAGCGGGATGTCGACGTGGCTCGGCAGCTCGGCGAAGGACGCGTTGGGGAGGATGAACTCCCGCCCGGTGTACCGCTGTCGTACGGTCTGCTCGTCGGCGGGCTTGCACACGAACGGGTTGGCGTACGTGTTGTAGCCGAGGCCCACACCGGTGTTGAGGAACCCGGCGTCCTGGCACTGGTACAGGACGGCGCGCAGGGCGGCGGCGTCGCGCGGGCCGGTGTAGCCGGACTGGAAGCCGGCGAAGCAGGCCAGCGAGGAGGCGCCGTCGTACGGGGAGGGCCCGGCGGCGGCCAGCGCGTCGAGGAAGTCGCGGTTGCAGCCGATGGCCGCCGAGGGGGCGGCGCCCTGGAGCAGCTGGTCGCGGCGGCAGCCGGTCACGTCCTGGAAGGCGCCGACGACGTCCTCGCCCTTGCGCAGGCGTGAGTAGGCGAGCACGAGGTCGCGCTGGGCGGCGAGCGGGTAGGCGCCGGTGTCGCCGAACTTCTCGTCCAGCAGCCGGAACCAGGTCTCGAACGCCGGGACCTGGGCGCGGACCTGGGCCGGCACGGTGTAGACGGCCAGATCGGTCGGCGTGGTCCAGGTGTCGAGTCCCGGGTAGCCGACGAAGGACAGGACGCCGATGCCGGTCTTCGGCGGCTGGTCGCCGTAGCGGCTGCGCAGCTGGAGGTACCGCTCCAGGTTGGTGTTCGAGCCCGCCCACGCGTACCAGAAGCCGCTCGGGTAGAGAGTGGTGTCGCCCCGGGTGTGGGTGGTGCCGAACAGGGTCGGCGCCACACAGCGCACCCGGCGCGCGTCCCAGGCGGCCTTGTACTCGGCCGGGGTGGCGATGCAGTCGGTGGACGCCGTGTCGCGCCGGGTGTCGGCGAGCGCGCCGGGCACGCCGCCGAGCAGGAAGAGCAGGCACGCCGCGAGCACGGTGAGCAGTCGTGCGCGCGGCCTGGTGGACCGCTGATGGAGAGTCATGCGGGACAGTCTCGGAACGGCGGTGCGCGAGATGCCAGTCGATTGGGCCATGCGGCCCACAGGCACGCGGTCACTGGAGCCGCTGCGCACACGGGTGTTGGCCACTTCCCGCCCGTGCGTCGGCCACTGTCGGCACGGGCGTTGACTTCGTTACCGGGGGTACGGATGATCCGGCCATGGCGACTGACGCAGGCAATCCGATCCCTCGGTTCCCGGCCGGCTTCCTGTGGGGCGTGTCGACCTCCGCCCACCAGATCGAGGGGGCGGCCGACGAGCGCGAGCCCTCCGTGTGGGATGAGTTCACCGCCGGACCGGGCCGGGTGAAGGACGGCTCGACGGCGGCGGTGACCTGCGACCACTACCACCGCTACCCCGAGGACGTGGCCCTCCTCGCCGGCCTGGGCGTGGACGCGTACCGCTTCTCCGTCTCCTGGCCCCGGGTCTCCTCCCCCGGCGGCCTCGACTTCTACGACCGGCTGGTGGACGAGTTGTGCGCGGCGGGCGTGCGGCCGGTCGCCACCCTCTTCCACTGGGACCTGCCCGCCTCCCTGGACTGGCTGGAGCGGGACACGGCGGCCCGGTTCGCCGACCACGTGTCGGTGATCGCCGGGCGCCTGGGCGACCGGGTCGCCAAGTGGATCACCCTCAACGAGCCCGCCGAACACACCCTCCTGGGCCACGCCCTCGGTGTCCACGCCCCCGGCAAGCGGCTGCTGTTCGACGCCCTGCCGGTGGCCCACCACCAGCTCCTCGCCCACGGCCTCGCGGTACGGGCCCTGCGCGCGGCCGGCGCCGGCGACATCGGCATCGCCAACTCACACGGCCCGACGTGGGCGGCGTCCGCGGACCCGGCGGACACGGAGGCCGCGGACTTCTACGACACGCTCCTCAACCGACTCTTCGCGGAACCGGTGCTGCTGGGCGAGTACCCGGAGGGGCTGGGCGATGTGATGCCCGCCGACATCGCGGCGGATCTGACGGTGATCGCCGAACCCCTCGACTGGTACGGGATCAACTACTACGCGCCGACCCTGGTGGGCGCCCCGCTGGGCACGGAGACCGAGTTCGGCGGGGTGCCGATACCCGCGGAACTCCCCTTCTCGGTGCGGGAGATACCGGACCGGCCCCGGACGGACTTCGGCTGGCCGGTGGTCCCGGAGGGGCTGACCGAGCTGCTGTGCGGCTTTCGCGACCGCTACGGCGACCGGCTCCCGCCGATCCTCATCACCGAGAACGGCTGCTCGTACGAGGGCCTCGACGACCAGGACCGGATCGCCTACCTGGACGCCCACCTCCGCGCGCTGCACGCCGCGTTGACGGCCGGGGTGGACGTGCGCGGCTACTTCGTGTGGTCCCTCATGGACAACTTCGAGTGGGCCGAGGGCCATGCGCGGCGCTTCGGTCTGGTGCACGTGGACTACGAGACGCTGGAGCGGGTGCCGAAGGCGTCGTACCGGTGGTTCCGGGACGTGCTGCGGGCCCAGAGGTGACCACCGGCCGCCTCCCGGCCGCGCTCGCCGAGCCGGCCGAGCCGGTGGGCCGGGGCTGGACGGCGGCCCTCTCGCTGGCCAACGGGGCGATCTGGGTGGGCTGGTTCGGCCCCCTCCAGATCCTCCTGGCCTCCCAGGCGAAGGACCTCGCGCCCGGCACCGGGATGTCCAAGGAGACGCTGCTGGCCTGGGTGACCGGTACGGGCGCGGTGGTCTCCCTGCTGGCGAACCCCCTCTTCGGCGCCCTGTCCGACCGTACGACCGCCCGTGCGGGCCGCCGCACGCCGTGGATCGTGTCCGGGGCGGCGGGCGGCGCGCTGGCGCTGCTGCTGCTCGCGGGCGCGGACGGGCCGTGGTCGATGGCACTCGGCTGGTGCCTGGTGCAGTTCACCCTGAACGCGGCCTTCGCCGCGGTGACGGCGGCCGTCCCGGACCGGGTGCCCCGGCGCCAGCGGGGCGCGGTGGGCGGCTGGTTGGGCGCGGCGCAGATCCTCGGCGTGGTCGGGGGCACGGGCCTGGCGACGGCGGCGGGCGGCGTCCGGGCGGGCTACGCGGCCTGCGCGGCGTGCACGCTGGCGGGCGTCCTGCCGTACGTCGTGCGCTACCGGGATCTCCGCCTCCCCCGCGGGAACCGCCCCCCGTGGTCCTGGCGCGGCTTCCTGGCGTCCTTCTGGCTGAGCCCCCGCCGCCACCCCGACCTGGGCTGGGCCTGGCTGACCCGCTTCCTGATCAACCTGAGCAACTCCCTGGTACTGCTGTACCTGCTCTACTACCTCCGCGACCGCGTCCACTACCCCGACCCGGGCCGGGGCGTCCTGATCCTGACCGCGGTGAACGGCGTGACCCTGCTGGCGACGGTGGTGATCGGCGGGGTCTGGTCCGACCGGCTCGGCCGCCGCAAGCCGTTCGTCGTCTGGTCGGGCGCCCTGATGGCGCTCGCGACGGCCGCCCTGTCCGGCTGGCAGACCTGGCCCGGAGCGGTGGCGGCGGCGGCCGTCCTGGGCGTCGGCTTCGGCGTCTTCACCTCGGTCGACTTCGCCCTGATGACCGACGTCCTGCCGCACGCCCTCGACCGGGCCAAGGACCTGGGCGTCATCAACGTGGCCAACGCCCTGCCCCAGGCGGCGGCCCCGGCCCTGGCTGCGCCGCTGGTGGCGTACGCGGGCGGCTACCGGGTGCTCTATCTGGTGGCGGCGGGGTTCGGGGTGGCGGGGGCGGTACTGGTGGGGCGGATCAGGGGAGTGGACTAGAGGCGGACCAGCGGGTCAGAAGCCCAGCTTGCGGAGCTGCTTCGGGTCCCGCTGCCAGTCCTTGGCCACCTTGACGTGCAGGTCGAGGAAGACCGGCGTACCCAGCAAGGCCTCGATCTGCTTGCGGGACTTGATGCCGACCTCCTTGAGCCGCTTGCCCTTCGGCCCGATGATGATGCCCTTCTGGCTGGGCCGCTCGATGTAGACGTTCGCGTGGATGTCGAGCAGCGGACGGTCCGCGGGCCGGTCCTCGCGCGGCAGCATCTCCTCGACCACCACCGCGATGGAGTGCGGCAGCTCGTCCCGCACCCCCTCCAGCGCCGCCTCGCGGATCAGTTCGGCGACCATCACCTGCTCGGGCTCGTCCGTGAGGTCGCCCTCGGGGTAGAGCGCCGGCCCCTCGGGCAGCAGCGGCACCAGCAGGTCGGCCAGCAGCTCCACCTGCTTCGAGCCGACCGCGGACACCGGCACGATCTCCGCCCACTCGAAACCCAGCTCCTTGCCGAGCTGGTCGATGGCGATCAGCTGCTCGGCGAGCGTCTTGGAGTCCACGAGGTCGGTCTTGGTGACGACGGCGACCTTGGGCGTCTTCCTGATCCCGGCCAGTTCCTTGGCGATGAACCGGTCGCCGGGTCCGATCTTCTGGTCGGCCGGCAGGCAGAACCCGATCACGTCGACCTCGGCCCACGTCGTGCGCACGACGTCGTTCAGCCGCTCGCCCAGCAGCGTGCGCGGCTTGTGCAGACCGGGGGTGTCGACCAGGATCAGCTGGGCGTCGGGCCGGTGCACGATGCCCCGCACCGTGTGCCGCGTGGTCTGCGGCCGGTTCGAGGTGATCGCCACCTTCTGCCCGACCAGAGCGTTCGTGAGGGTGGACTTGCCCGCGTTGGGGCGGCCCACGAAGCAGGCGAAGCCGGCGCGGTGGACGGTTTCCGCCGGCTGCTCGGATGACTGGGTGCGAACGCTCATGCCGTTCATTGTCCCTGATCCCGAAGCCCCCGCCGCACCGCGAACCTCCGGTGACAGAGCGTCGCGACACCGTCACGGAAACACACTTCCACTCGCCACACGACCACCATCGCCACCAACGGCAGCCGGGTCATTGCGTGGAACGACGTCCGCGCCGGGACCCGCGCCCCGGCGCACCCGCGGTCGCGGCGACGGCCACCCGGTCGGGCGACGGCGCGTCGGGCGAGGTCTCGAAGAGTCGTGCCGACTGGCCGGGCAGCGGCTCGGCCGGCACCCGGGCCGCCCGGCGGGGGTGCGGCCGAACGCCGGTGGTGGCTGGGGCGCAGGTGGGGCACCGCGGGCGCGGGCAGCGCCGGGCCGCTCACCCGGAGGTGGATCCGCTCCCCGGGTCGATCCGCTCGTCCAGCGCGACGATCGCCCCGGGATGATCACCGGGCTCCGCGTCCCGCGGCACTCGCGGTGTCAACGGCACGGTCACCGTCCGATGCCCCGGCACCATGATCCGCGCCGTCGCGAGCCGTCCCCGCACCCCGGCCCCGCGCATCGCCGCGGCGGCCGTGCGGCGGCGGACGTGGCCGTGCCGCCGCCGAAGATGCCGCGGCGCGCGGTGACGGCCGCCGACCGGGGAGCCACGGCGGCCGCGGACGGTGCGCGGGCGGGACCGGCGACCGCGAGGGCCCCGGCGGCCACGGCCGCCTCCTGCCGGGCACGCCGGACGTGCCGGTCGGGTGACCGGAAGGTGCGCCGACGAGCGGCAGGCCGGTCGGGCGGGCGCGGGCGCACGGGACCGGCGGTGCGGATCTGACGGGTCGTAACCGGCTTTCGCCCGGCTGAGGGACGGAGCGGAGGCCGCCGCGGGACGTACGCGTTCACTGACGCACCGCGCCCCGCGACCCGGTCAGGCCGAATTCCGGCCGGTCTCCCGGTGTGTCACTCGGAGTCGGCGGAGAGGGTGGCGCGCACCGTGCCGTCCGTCCCCGCGAGCAGCACCGGTGTGCCCGCGGCCCCGAGGTCGGCCACCGCGGCCAGGTCCTCGGCCGGCACCGACTCCACGTCGCTGACCACCGCCGCCGCCTCCAGCGACGCGGCGCCGGACGCCACCGCCATGGCGACGGCGGTGCGCAGCGCGCTGAGCTTCAGCGAGGGCAGGTCCACGGTCCCGGCGACGTAGGTGCGCCCGGTGTCGTCGCGTACGGCCGCCCCCTCGGGCACGGCGTTGCGGGCCCGCGCGGAACGGGCCAGGGTCACGATCTTGCGGTCCTCGGGGTCAAGCGCGCTGCTGTCGGTCATGCCCCGAGCATACGAAGCCGTACGGAGTCGTACGACGCTCACCCCGCCACGGGGTACATGGCGCCCCGCCGGCCCTCCGGGGAGGCCAGCCACTCCAGCTTCTCCGCGGTGTTCGCCTCGTCCAGCGGAGCGTGCAGCACGATCATCAGATCGGGCCGGGCGGGCACCTTCAGCACCGTCGACTCCACGACCAGCAGCCCGGCCAGCGGATGCGACAGTTCCTTGCGCACCTGCCCCTGGTCCTCGATGTCCCGCTCGGCCCACAGCGCCCTGAACTCCTCGCTGGCCGCGCTCACCTCGGCGAGCACCTCCCGGAAGCCCTCGTCGTCGGGGCGCGCCGCGCACGCGGCCCGGAACTGCGCCACGACGGTGCGCGCGTTGCGCTCCCAGCTCCGGCTGCGCTCCCGGTACAGCGGGTCGGTGAAGAAGTCGATCAGGCAGTTCTGGGTGATGCCGGGGCGCATGCCGAGCACGATCGCGGCCGCGTCGTTGTACAGCACGCAGTTGTAGTAGAGGTCCATGATGTGCGCCGGGTACGGCATCCAGGTGTCGATCAGCCGCCGCAGCCCGTCGCACATGTCCCGCTTGCCCGGCGTCACCCGGGGCGCGGGCGGGTTCAGCCCGGCCAGCAGGTACAGGTGCCGCCGCTCGGCGTCGCTGAGCCGCAGCACCCGGGCTACCGCGTCCAGCACCTGCGGGGAGACGGAGATCTCCCGCCCCTGTTCCAGCCACTGGTACCAGGAGGCGCCCACCCCGGCGAGCACGGCCACCTCCTCGCGGCGCAGCCCCGGCGTCCTGCGCCTGCCGCCGCCGGCCGGCAGCCCGGCCTCCTCGGGGCTGATGCGGGCGCGCCGGCTCATCAGGAACTCCCGCAGTTCGTCACGCCGATGACTGCGCGTCGCCTCAGCAGCAGACACGTCCGCCCCTCCCCCGTCGGGTCCGTCTGGTGGTGCCACCACCACCATAAGTTGCGACTCCCCACCGGTATTCCGCTCGTCCGAAGCTCTTGCCATGGCGATCGACACCACCACCCAGACCTCCCCCGCAGCGGTCACGCCGCCTGACACTCCCCGGCTGTCGACGCGTGACAAGCTCGTCCTGTTCGTGCTGTGCGCGGCCCAGTTCATGGTCGCGCTGGACTTCTCCGTGCTGAACGTGGCCCTGCCCGCCCTCGGCCGCGACCTCGGGATGAGCCGCGCCGCGCTCCAGTGGGCCGTCACCGCGTTCGCGCTGCCCTCCGGCGGCTTCCTGCTGCTGTTCGGACGCGTCGGCGACCTCTTCGGGCGCCGCAGGCTGTTCCTGACCGGACTGACCCTGTTCGGCGCGGCCTCGCTGCTGTCCACCCTCGCCTGGGACCCGGCCTCCTTCCTCGCCGGGCGTGCCCTGCAAGGGCTCGGTGCGGCGGCGATCGTACCGACCGGCATGTCCCTGCTGACGACCACCTTCCCGGAGGGCCCGGCCCGCGACCGCGCCCTCGGCATCTCCGGCACCCTGCTGTCGCTGGGCTTCACCATCGGCATGGTCGCGGGCGGCACCCTCACCGACACCTTCGGCTGGCGCTCCACGATGGCCCTGCTGACGGTGTTCGCGCTGATCGTGCTGCCGCTGGCGCCGGGCCTGCTGCCGGAATCGCGCACCCCGGACCGCCCCCGCCTGGACGTGCCCGGCGCGGTCACCGTCACCGCCGGACTGCTGTCCCTGATCTACGCCCTGTCCACCGCCGCCGACCACGGCTTCGGCCGCGCCGACGTCATCGCGGCCCTGATCGCCGGACTCCTGCTGCTGGCCGCGTTCGCGATCGTGGAATCCCGCTCGGCCGCGCCCCTGGTCTCCCTGCCGATGCTGCGCCGCCGCACGGTGGCATGGGGCAACCTGGGCGGACTCGTCACCTTCTCGATGATGTCCACGATCGTCTTCGTGCTGACCCTGTACCTCCAGGAGATCCTGCGCCTGTCCGCCTTCGAGACCGGCCTGGTCTTCGGCTTCCAGGGCCTGCTGTCCGTCGTCGCCGGCACCCTCGCCCCGAAGGTCATCGGCCGCCTCGGCGCCCGCCGCACCCTGGTCGGCTCGCTGACCGGCCAGGGCGCGCTGATCGCGACCCTGCTCCTGCTGGACCGCCACGGCTGGTCGGTGTGGCTGGCCACGGCCGCGGTGGCCCTGGCCAGCATGTGCCACCTGGGCGCGATCATCGCCTACGGCCTGACGGTCACCTCGGGCGTCCCGGACGCCGAACAGGGCCTGGCCACCGGCCTGGTGACCTCCACCCAGCAGGTCGGCATCACGGTCGGCATCCCGCTGCTGGGCGTGCTGGCCACCACCTCCGGCGATCTGCTGTCGGGCGTGCGCACGGTGGTCGCGCTGGACGCGGCGATCGTGCTCGGCGCCGCGGTCCTGATCGGGCTGGGCCTGCGCCGGGGCCGGTCCGGGGCCTGACCCCGCACCGGGCTCGGCACCCGGTCCGGGGGCTGACCTCAGTCCAGGGTCTGGACGATCTCGCTGCGCGCGGCCGTGTGCACCACACGGCCGCGCGCGCCGTTGACCAGCGGGAGGTGCGGCGCGACATGCCCGCACTCGACGTCCGCGATGATCGGCACGCCCAGCGGTCCGAGCGCGTCGAGGACGGCCTCGCGCTGGGTGAGGGTGGGGCTGTCCGGGGCGTTGGTACGGCCGACGAGCACGGCGGCGGCCCGGTCGAAGAACCCGGCCAGGCGCAGACCGTGCAGATGGCGGCAGATGGTGAAGGCGTTGTCCTCGCACGCCTCGACGTAGACCAGCAGCGGCTCGTCCCCGGCGAACCGGGAGGTGTCGAGGTACCGGCTGCCGGCGAGCGGGGCGACGGTCTCGACGCACCCGCCGATCAGCCGCCCCTCGACGTCCACGTCCCCGTCGCCGTCGAGCCGGGTCCAGCCGCCCTGGCCGTCCAGGGTGAGGTCGCGGATCTCCGGGTCGCGGGTCCAGTCGTCCCAGCCGCCGGTGCGGTACCGGCCGGGCGGGATCTGGGCGAACGGCTCCCCCTGGGGCGCCGCCACGACGTCCAGCCAGGACACCAGCCCCTCGGGCACCCGGTACGGGGTGTCCATGAGGTTGTTTCCGTGCACGGTCGCGACCCCGGTCAGCAGGGTCAGCGGGGTGAGCACGGTGGACATGTCCGAGTAGCCGACGACCCAGGTCGGCTCGGCCCGGCCGATCGCCTCGAAGTCCAGGTGGGGCATCAGGTCGATCGCCGTCTCACCGCCCCACGGCGGCACCACGGCCCGGATCGTCGGGTCGGTCAGCATGTCCGTCAGCTCGGCGGCGCGTTCGGCGGCCGGGGCGCTGACGTGGGTGGTGCCGTCCATGCACCGGCCGACGACGACCTCGTGGCCGCGCGCCTCGATCTCCTTGATCGCGACGTCGAGGCGCGGCCGGAGGGGCCCTGCCACACCCGAGGAGGGGGAGGTCACGCCGATACGGTCACCGGGGCGCAGGGGGCGCGGGTATCGAATGGTCATACGGGATGCTTTCGAACTCGCCCGCCCCGGGGCAACGCGATTACGGCCGGTCCAGCCGCAGCCGCTCCGCCCTCGGCAGCCCGGCGACGACGAGGTCGTACGAGTCCTCGATCAGCTCGCGCAGCAGCTTGTCCGGCAGGCCGCCGTCGGCGGTGACGGTGTTCCAGTGCCGCTTGTTCATGTGCCAGCCGGGGACGATCAGGCCCGGGTGGTCGGCGCGCAGCCGCAGCGCGTCCTCCGGGTCGCACTTGAGGTTGACCGTCAGGGGCCGCGTGTCCAGGCCCGTGAGGGCGAACATCCTGCCCAGCACCTTGAAGACCGAGGTCTCCGGGTTGAAGGGGAAGTCCTCCACGGCCGCGTTGAAGGACAGGCAGAAGGCGCGCAGCTCCTCCGGGGTCACTCCGGCTTCTCCTCCCCGGCGGACGCGGCGGGTTCCACCAGCACGGTGACGATCTTGTTGCGGCGGCCGGCGGAGGACTCCGCCGTGAGCTTCAGCCGCCGCTCGTCGGGCAGTTCGACCTCGGCATGGGCGCCGGCGATCGGAACGCGGCCGAGGGCCTTGGCCAGCAGTCCGCCGACGGTCTCCACGTCCTCGTCGTCGTACTCCTCCAGGCCGTACAGCTCGCCGAGATCGGTGATGTCCAGGCGGGCGGTGACCCGGAAGCGCCCGTCGCCGAGGTCGACCACGGGCGGCAGTTCACGGTCGTACTCGTCGGTGATCTCGCCGACGATCTCCTCGAGGATGTCCTCGATGGTGACGATGCCCGCGGTACCGCCGTACTCGTCGATGACGACGGCGACGTGGTTGCGCTCCTTCTGCATCTCGCGCAGCAGGTCGCCGGCGTTCTTGGTGTCGGGCACGAAGACCGCCGGACGCATGGCCGTCGACACCAGGTCGCTTTCGGCGTCCCGGCTGATGTGCGTCTTGCGGACCAGGTCCTTCAGATACACGATGCCGACGATGTCGTCCTCGCTCTCACCGGTGACCGGGATCCGGGAGAACCCGGAGCGCAGGGCGAGGGTGAGGGCCTGCCGGATGGTCTTGAACCGCTCGATGGTCACCAGGTCGGTGCGCGGCACCATGACCTCGCGCACCAGGGTGTCGCCCAGCTCGAAGACGGAGTGCACCATGCGGCGCTCCTCGTCCTCGATCAGCGACTCCTTCTCGGCGAGGTCGACCAGCGCGCGCAGCTCCGCCTCGGAGGCGAACGGGCCGTGCCGGAAGCCCTTGCCGGGGGTGAGCGCGTTGCCGAGGAGGATCAGCAGTGAGGGGATCGGGCCCATCACCCGGGCCAGCGGCACCAGGACGTACGCGGCGGCGGTCGCGGTGTTCAGCGGGTGCTGGCGTCCGATGGTGCGCGGGGAGACGCCGACGGCGACGTACGACACCAGGACCATCACGGCGATGGCGACCAGCAGGGCCTGCCAGGTGGCGGGGAACTCCTCCAGGCAGGCGTAGGTGACCAGGGCCGCGGCCGCCATCTCGCAGGCGACGCGGACCAGGAGGGCCACGTTGAGGTAGCGGGTGGGGTCGGCGGCGATCTGCGCCAGCTTGGCGCCGCCGCGCCGCCCGGACTTCACGGCCTCCTCGGCCCGGAAGCTGGAGACCCGGGCCAGGCCCGCCTCCGCGCAGGCGGCGAGCCAGGCGACGACGACCAGCGCGATCGCGCCGATCACGATCTGCGGGGACATACGGCCGGCTTACGAGACGGTCGGCGCCGGGGAGGGCCCGGTCAGGCCGTGCTCGGCCCGCCAGCCGTCCACGATGGCGGCCTGGAGCCCGAACATCTCGGCCTTCTCGTCGGGCTCCTCGTGGTCGTACCCCAGCAGGTGCAGCACGCCGTGGACGGTGAGCAGCTGGAGCTCCTCGTCCATGGAGTGCTGCGTCGGGGCGTCCGCCCCCTGCTTGGCGGCCACCTCCGGGCACAGCACGATGTCGCCGAGCAGCCCCTGCGGGGGCTCCTCGTCGTCCTTGCCCGGCGGGCGCAGCTCGTCCATCGGGAAGGACATGACATCGGTGGGGCCGGGCAGGTCCATCCACTGGATGTGCAGCTGCTCCATGGCGTCGGCGTCCACGACGATCACCGACAGCTCGGAGAGCGGGTGGATGCGCATCCGCGCGAGCGCGTAGCGGGCGATGTCGAGGATCGCCTGCTCGTCGACCTCGGTGCCGGATTCGTTGTTGACGTCGATCGACATGCTCGCCGGTCTACTTCCCCTTGGTGCCCTTGGCGCCGGTTCTGACACGGCCGCCCTTGTGGGTGCCGTTCTCGGTGCCGTTCTTGCTGTCGTACTTCTCGTACGCGTCGACAATACGGCCCACCAGCTTGTGCCGTACGACATCGTGGGACGACAGCCGGGAGAAGTGCACGTCCTCGACGCCCTCCAGGATCTCCTGGACCTGGCGCAGACCCGACTTCTGCCCGTTCGGCAGGTCGACCTGCGTCACGTCACCCGTGATCACGATCTTCGAGTCGAAGCCGAGGCGGGTGAGGAACATCTTCATCTGCTCGGGGCTCGTGTTCTGGGCCTCGTCCAGGATGATGAAGGCGTCGTTGAGCGTGCGGCCGCGCATGTACGCCAGCGGGGCGACCTCGATCGTCCCGGCGGCCATCAGCTTCGGGATGGAGTCCGGGTCGAGCATGTCGTGCAGCGCGTCGTACAGCGGGCGCAGGTAGGGGTCGATCTTCTCGTAGAGCGTGCCGGGCAGGAAGCCCAGCCGCTCGCCGGCCTCGACCGCGGGCCGGGTGAGGATGATCCGGTTGACCTGCTTGGACTGGAGGGCCTGGACGGCCTTGGCCATGGCCAGGTAGGTCTTGCCGGTACCGGCGGGGCCGATGCCGAAGACGACCGTGTGCTTGTCGATCGCGTCGACATAGCGCTTCTGGTTGAGGGTCTTGGGGCGGATGGTGCGGCCGCGCGAGGACAGGATGTTCTGCGTCAGCACCTCGGCCGGGGTCTCCGAACCGTCGTTCGTACCGTTCTCGCTCGCCTTGAGCATGGCGATCGAGCGTTCCACTGCGTCCTCCGTCATCGGCTGCCCGGTGCGGAGCACCAGCATCATCTCGTCGAACACGCGGGAGATCAGGGCGACGTCGACCGGGTCGCCCACCGCGCTGATCTCATTGCCCCGGACATGGATGTCGGCCGCCGGGAAGGCCCTCTCGATCACACGCAGGAGGGAGTCGCCGGAACCCAGAACGGTCACCATGGGGTGCTGGGCGGGGACGGTGAGCTGCGCTCTCGCCTGCTCCTGCGCGGGGGTGTGAGCTGTGGGTGTCTGTGTCATGGGCCGGCGCGAAGGCCTTGCGCTTCCTCCTGATCACGACCGCACAACGCAGGGCGGCCTCGTCGCTGTCCAGGGTACGCCGGACGACGTACAAGCCTGTAGGACTTTTCCACCGGTCCGGGCCGCGCGTCCGGCCGCGGTCGTCCGCCGGTCAGCTGGAGCGCCGGAAGCCGATCGTCGGCACCGCCCGGCGCAGCGGCCAGGGGCGGTCCAACTCCCTGGGGACCAGTCCGTCGAGGAAGGCGTACCGCCGCAGCGCCATCGGGTCCTGGCCCGGCAGGGACTGCACCCGGCGCCACCACGCGCCGATCTCCGACCACCCCGGTGCCGACAGCGATCCCCCGAACTCCTGCACCGACAGCGCCGCCGTGAGGCCCGCGAAGGCCAGCCGGTCCGCCAGGGGCCAGCCCGCCAGGGAGCCCGTCACGAAGCCGGCCACGAAGACGTCGCCCGCGCCCGTGGGGTCCAGCGCCTGCACCGCGATCGCCGGGACCTCGGCGGCCTCGCCGGTCCGGCGGTCGACGGCGTACGCGCCCTCGGAGCCCAGCGTCACCACCGCCACCGGCACGTACTCGGTGAGCGCGTGCGCGGCGAGCCGGGGGCAGTCGGCGCCGGTGTACCGCTTCGCCTCCTCCGCGTTGGGCAGGAACGCCTCGCAGTGTTCGAGGTCGGGCAGCCCCGCGAGGTCCCACGCGCCCGTCTCGTCCCAGCCGACGTCGGCGAAGATCCGTGTCCCCTCGCGCGCCGCCTGGGCGATCCAGGGGGCCCGGCGGCCCGGCGTGAGGGAGGCGACCGCGGCCCTGGCGCGGGGCGGGCAGTCGGGGGCCGGCTCCTCCGGCGGCGGCTCGTGCCCGTGCGAGACCATCGTCCGCTCGCCCTCGTACGCCATGGACACCGTCACCGGTGAGTGCCAGCCGGGCACCGTCCGCGACGGCGTGAGGTCGATCCCCTCGCCCTGTTCCAGCGCGTCCCAGCAGTACTCCCCGTAGTGGTCGTCCCCGAACGCGGCCGCGAGCGAGGTCCGCAGCCCGAGCCGGGCCAGCGCGCTGGCCATGTTGGCGACCCCGCCGGGGCTGGACCCCATGCCCCGCGCCCAGGACTCCGTGCCGCGCACGGGCGCCGAGTCGAGGCCGGTGAAGATGATGTCGAGGAAGACGGTGCCCGTGAGATAGACGTCCCAGGGCGGGTCCCCGGGCGCCCGCCGGGCGGCGAGCGGATCGACCTGGGCCTGGCGGTGCCCCGCCGGGGTGAGGTGCTCGGGTTCCTCTCCGGTGAGGGTGTGCGACGAGGTCACGGTGCGCTCCCTGGTGTGCGGGTCTGGCCAGTGTGCACCACGGCGGTCACCGCGCACGGGCATACGGCCGGGTCCGCGAACGGGAAAGAGCCCCGCCCCGCGCATCGCGGGACGGGGCTCACCTTGAGCGCCGGGCAGGCCTTGCACCTGCATTTCCCCGCAGGAAGCGGGGCGTCTTTCCTTGGACCACCAACGCACTGTCCGGCTACCGGAGTTCCGGCGGCCTCGACATGATCAATCATAGCCCATGCCGGGACCCCGTCCGGACACGCTCAGAACGCGTACGCGTCCACCTCGGCCAGGTACCGGGCGCGGCGTTCCTCGTCGTCCTCCAGGAAGGAGGCGAGGAAGGAGTTGCGGGCCAGCTCGCGCAGCCGCTCCTCGGTCAGCCCGAGACTCTCGCGCACGGCCCGGAAGTTGTCCTCGGCGTACCCGCCGAAGTAGGCCGGGTCGTCGGAGTTGACGGTGCACAGCAGCCCGGCGTCCAGCATGGCCGGCAGCGGGTGGTCGGCCAGGGTGTCCACCGCGCGCAGCCGGACGTTGGACAGCGGGCACAGGGTGAGCGGGATCCGCTCCCGCACCAGCCGCTCGACCAGCGCGGGGTCCTCCATGCAGCGCAGCCCGTGGTCGACGCGCTCGACGCCGAGCAGGTCCAGGGCCTCGGCGATGTACTCCGGCGGCCCCTCCTCGCCGGCGTGCGCCACCCGGCGCAGCCCGAGCGCGGCGGCGGCCTCGTACACCTCGCGGAACTTCACCGGCGGGTGCCCGACCTCGGCGGAGTCGAGGCCGATGCCGGTGATCCGGTCCAGGTAGGGTCGGGCTGCGTCGAGGGTCTCCAGCGCGGAGTCGGCGGACTCGTCGCGCAGGAAGCACATGATGAGCTTCGTGGAGATGCCGTGGTTCTCCTCGCTGCGGCCGAGCGCCCGCCACAGCCCCTCCACGACGGTGCCCATGTCCAGGCCCCGGGCCAGGTGGGCCTGCGGGTCGAAGAAGATCTCCGCGTGCCGCACCCCCTGGGTCGCGGCGCGGGCCAGATAGGCGTCGGCGAGGTCCTCGAAGTCCCGCTCGGTGCGCAGGACGGCCATCAGCTCGTAGTACAGGTCCAGGAAGGACTGGAGGTCCTCGAACCGGTACGCCTCGCGCAGTTCGTCCGTGTCGGCGTAGGGCAGCTTCACGCCGTTGCGGGCGGCCAGCTCGAAGGCGAGGTCCGGCTCCAGGGTGCCTTCGATGTGGAGGTGCAGTTCTGCTTTGGGGAGGGGCATCAAAGCATCGTACGGCGCGTTCACCGACGTTTCGGAACCGGCACTCGCTGAAGGTCGTACGCCACCGTCAGCTCACCCTCGAAGCCGGCGGCCCGCGCCTGCCGCTCGAACTCCCCGGGTTCGGAGTACCGCTGGCTGAAGTGGGTGAGCACGAGGTGCCGCACTCCCGCCTCCCTCGCCACCGCCCCCGCCTGCCCGGCCGTCAGGTGCCCGTGTTCCGCCGCCAGTTCCCGGTCCTCGTCCAGGAAGGTGGACTCGATGACGAGCAGGTCGCAGCCCTCGGCGAGCGCGTGGACGCCCTCGCAGAGCCGGGTGTCCATGACGAACGCGAACCGCTGTCCGCGCCGTACCTCGCTGACCTCCTCCAGCGTCACGTCCCCGAGCCGTCCCTCGCGCTGGAGCACGCCCACGTCCGGGCCCTTGATCCCGTGCGCGGCGAGCCGCTCGGGCAGCATCCGGCGGCCGTCGGGCTCGGTGAGCCGGTAGCCGTACGACTCCACCGGGTGCGACAGCCTGCGGGCCTCCAGGGTGTACGACGGCGTCACCGCGAGGGTGCCGTCGGCGGCCACCGGGGCCTCGGTGACGCCCACGGTCTCCCGGTACGCGGTGGCGTACCGCAGCCGGTCGAAGAAGCGCTGCCCGGAGGCCGGGTAGTGCGCGGTGACCCGGTGCGGCACCTGGTCCAGGTTGATCCGCTGGATGATCCCGGCGAGGCCGAGGCAGTGGTCGCCGTGGAAGTGGGTGACGCACAGGCGGTTCAGGTCGTGCGCGGCGGCCCCGGCGCGCAGCATCTGGCGCTGGGTGCCCTCGCCGGGGTCGAAGAGGATGCCCTCGCCGTCCCAGCGCAGCAGGTAGCCGTTGTGGTTGCGGTGCCGGGTCGGGACCTGGCTGGCGGTGCCCAGCACCACGAGTTCACGGACGGACACGGCGGACTATCCGGGCGGCCACTCGAGGCCACGGCCGCCGAGCACGTGCCCGTGGGCGTGCCAGACGGTCTGGCCCGCGCCGGTTCCGGTGTTGAAGACGACGCGGTAGCTGTCGAGCTTCTCCTCGTCGGCCACGGCCTGGGTCTCGCGCAGCACGTCCGCCGCGATCTGGGGGGCGCCGGCGGCGAGCGCGGCGACATCCCGGTAATGGACCCTGGGGATCACCAGGATGTGCGTGGGCGCCTGGGGGTTGATGTCCCGGAAGGCGATGGTGGTGTCCGTCTCGCGGACGATCGTGGCCGGGATGTGGCCCGCGACGATTTTGCAGAACAGGCAGTCGTCCTGCGGTTCTCCAGCCATTTCGCGTGCGCTCGCTTTCGCCGGGATGCGTGTACGGGGGGCATCGTAGTCGTTCGGGTGCGGGTGGGTCGTGGGGTGCTCGCGTGGTCCCCCGCGCCCTTAAGTCGGCAGCGCCGGAGGCGTTTTCGCCGGTACCGCCTCCAATGCCGCCAATGCCAGCCTTATCGCCTCGTCCAACTGCGTATCCGCACCCCTCGCCCAGTCCTGCGGGGTCTGTACGACCTCCACGTCCGGGTCGACGCCGTGGTTCTCCATGGTCCAGCCGGGACCCTCCAGCCACATGGCGTACTTGGGCTGGGTGACCAGGGTGCCGTCGACGAGGCGGTAGCGGCTGTCGATGCCGATGACGCCGCCCCAGGTGCGGGTGCCGACGACGGGGCCGATGCCGAGGGCCCTGATGGCGGCGTTGACGATGTCGCCGTCGGAGCCGGAGAACTCGTTGGCGACGGCGACGACGGGGCCGCGCGGGGCGTGCTGGGGGTAGCTGAAGGGGCGCCGGCCGCGGGGAAGGTCCCAGCCGATGATGCGGCGGGCCAGTTTCTCCACGACGAGTTGGGAGGTGTGGCCGCCCCGGTTCTCGCGCACGTCCACGATCAGGCCCTCGCGGGCGACCTCGACGCGCAGGTCGCGGTGGATCTGGGCCCAGCCGGGGGCCTGCATGTCGGGGACGTGCAGGTAGCCGAGGCGGCCGTCGGAGCGCTCGTGGACATGGGCGCGGCGGTCGGCGACCCAGGCGTGGTAGCGCAGGGGTTCCTCGTCGGCGAGCGGGACGACCACGACGTGCCGGGGGTCGCCGCCGGCCGCGGGCGAGACGGTGAGTTCGACGGGGCGTCCGGCCGTGCCGGTGAGCAGGGGGCCGGGTCCGGTCACCGGGTCGACGGGGTGGCCCGAGACGGCGAGGATCGCGTCCCCGGGGCGGACGGCGACGCCGGGCGCGGCGAGCGGGCTGCGGGCGTCCGGGTCCGAGGTCTCCGAGGGCAGGATGCGGTCGACGCGCCAACTCCCGTCCTCGTGGCGGGAGATGTCGGCGCCGAGCAGGCCCTGGCGGGGGCCGCCGCCGTAGCCGCCGCGGGGGATGACGTAGGCGTGCGAGGTGCCGAGTTCGCCGTGCACCTCCCACAGCAGGTCCACGAGGTCGTCGTGGGTGGCGAGGCGGTCGAGGACGGGGCGGTAACGGTCGAGGACGCCGTCCCAGTCGATGCCGCCGAGGTCGGGACGCCAGAAGTTGTCGCGCATGAGGCGGCCGGTCTCGTCGTACATCTGCCGCCACTCGGCGGCGGGGTCGACGGTCTGCCGGATGCGGCCGAGGTCGACGGTGATGTTGGAGTCGCTGTCCTCGTCGGAGGAGGCGCGCCGGTCGCTGGGTACGACCTTGAGCTTGCCGTCGGTCCACAGCAGGACCCGCTTGCCGTCGCCGCTGACCTCGAAGTGGTCGGCGTCGGCGGAGAGGTGTTCCAGGCGCTGCTGGGCGAGGTCGTAGCGCTCCAGTTCGGTGCTGGGGTCGGCCTCGTCGGGGGTGGCGCGGGTGGTGCCGAGGACACCGTGCAACGGGTGCCGCAGCCACAGGACGCCGTCCTTGGCCGCGCGCAGGTTGCCGTAGCGGGCGGCCTCGACCGGGAAGGGCACGATGCGGTCGGCGAGCCCGTCGAGGTCGATCCGGGTGGCGGGCACGCCCTCGCTGTCGGGGGTCTCCTCCTTGTCGGAGGTCTCGAACGGGCGGCCGTGGCGCTGGGGCCCGAACGGGGAGGGGGTGGTCGCGGCGAGCGTGATCAGGTAGGGGCGGGTGCCCTCCACGAAGGCCAGGTCGAAGACGTGCTCGTCGTAGACCGGGTCGAAGGAGCGGTTGGAGAGGAAGGCGAGGTGCTTGCCGTCGAGGGTGAAGGCGGGCGCGTGGTCCTGGAAGCGCAGCGGCGTGGCCTCGCTGACGGTCAGGTCGGTGGTGTGCGCGAGGCGCAGCTGGCACAGCGGGCGGGGGCCGGGGTGGGTCCAGGCGAGCCAGGCGGAGTCGGGCGAGAAGGTGAGGTCGCGGACGTCGCCGTCCTCGCTGCGGTCGACCTCGCGGACCTCGCCGGTCTCCCGCTCGACCAGCAGCAGCCGGCCGTCGTGGGCGGCGACGGCGGCGCGGCTGCCGTCGGGGGCCATGGCGAGTTCCAGGACCCGGCCGAGGCGTCCGGCGGCGAGCCGGCGCGGGGTGGCGCCGAGGGCGGGGCCGGTGGCGGGGGCGAACTCCAGGGCGTCCTCGCCCTCGGCGTCGGTGACCCAGACGACCCATTCCTCGCCGTCGGCACGGAAGGTGCGGGGCAGCCGGGTGCGGACGCCGGGTTCGGCGGCGAGCGCGCGGACCGGACCGGAGCGGTGGGTGACCCAGTGGACCGTGCCGCGCAGGCCGACGGCACTGCCGCGGGCGGTGTGGTCGGGGGCGGCCGAGCCGAACCAGCGGGAGGCGTTCACCTGGAAGGGCTGGAGGTCGACGCGGGGGCCGCCGAGGCGGACGTCCAGGGGGCGGGGGGCGGCGCCGTCGAGGTCGTCCAGGAGCCAGAGCCGGCCGGCGCTGGAGTAGACGACGCGGGTGCCGTCACCGGCGGCGTGGCGGGCGTAGAAACCGTCGAGGGGAGTGTGCCTGCGCAGGTCGGAGCCGTCGGCGCGGGAGGAGTAGAGGGCGCCGGTGCCCTCGTGGTCACAGAGGAAGGCGATGCGGTCGCCGACCCAGAGGGGGTACTCGATGTTCCCGTCGAGTTCCTCGTGCAGCCGGACGAACCGCCCCTCCCCCTCCCGGTCGATCCACAGCTTGCCGGCGGTGCCGCCGCGGTAGCGCTTCCACCAGGCGGCCTCGCGGCCCATCGGGGCGGACAGCAGGACGGGGTGCGGGCCGTGGGCGACCTCGCCGACGGGGCCGTACGGGAGGGTGGTGGCGGGTCCGCCGTCGAGGGGGACGGCGCGGGCCCAGGTGCGGCGCAGGCTGGGCTGGCCGGTGGTGCTCAGCGCGAGGACGTGGCCCTCGGGGGTCCAGCCGCGGACCTGGGTCCTCCAACTGCCCCAGTAGGTGAGGCGTTTGGCGGGGCCGCCGGCGACGGGCGCGATGTGCACCTCGGGGGCGCCGTCGCGGGTCGAGGTCCAGGCGAGGGTGGTGCCGTCGGGCGAGATGCGGGGATGGTTCACCGGGACGTTGTCGGCACTGGCCCGCCAGGCGCGGCCTCCGTCGAGGGGGGCCAGCCACACGTCGTCCTCGGCGACGAAAGTCACCAAGTCGCCGTGCAGGTGCGGGAATCGGAGGTAGCCGGAGGTTCCTGTCGAAGCGCCCTGAGTCACCCCGTCACCTTACGCAGTGGCCGCCGTGCGCGTGCCCATTTCCGATCACTTGCCCTGCACGGGCAGGCAGACGGGATCGTTCGGGCACCAGACGGTCCGGGTGACGGTGACCGTCACCGCGGGCCGCGGGCCGACGGTCGGGTAGCCGGGCGGGCGGTACGTGGGCCCCGACGCGGCGTCGCAGTCGCCGAGCCCGCTGACGTGGAACACCTGCTTCCCCCCGACCCTGGCCCGCAGATCGCCCCGCACACAGGCCCCGCTCACGGCCCGCGTCACCTCGCCATCGACGGTGATCCTCCGCCGGTCCCGGGTCTCCCCCCGGCAGTCGACGGAGACGACGGCGGTCTCCCCCGGCGAGGGCGTCGCGCCGGTCCCGCCGCCCGAGTCACCGGTGCAGTTGAGCCAGCCGACGTCCACATGCGCCTGTTCCAGCCGGGCGGTGGCGGTCGTCCCGGTGGTGTAGGCGACACTCGCCGACCCGAGCACATCCGGCTGACACGCCACGAGGGCCCCACCGGCCGCGACGACGATCCCGGCGACGACGGTCACCCGCGGTCGAATCCACATGAATGCCCCCATGCACGGCAGCGTGCCACCGCACGGGGGCGGACGGAAGCCCGTGCACGGCCACTCACCCGTTCGGCGGGCCGGGTCGTCCGAAGCGGCCCGTGCCGGGGGGCGGTTGCCGCTCAGCCCCGCAGCAGCAACCACTCCTGGAGTTCCACCAGGTTGTCCTCCGGGTCCTTGAGGTGGGCGACACGCATGCGGTCGGTCAGGGGGGTCGGGGGCTGGAGGAGGGTGGCGCCGCGGGAGGTGATGTCGGCGCAGTAGGCGTCGAGGTCGTCGACGCGCAGGACGACCAGGGAGCGGTGGCCGTCGGCGGGGGCGGCGAGTTCGGGGAGGAGTTCGGCCATCATGGCGCGGTCCTGGAGGGCGATGCCGGCGGACCCGGCGTGGGGGCTGAACTTCTCGTAGGGGCCCTCGGTCGCACCGGACTGCGGCTTCAGGCCGAGGACGTCGGCGTAGAAGCGGTAGCAGGCCGCGAAGTCGGTGACGAGGAGCCGTACTTGGGCGAGTTCCATGGTGTCCCCCGGACGATGTTCAGGACCAGCGGCCGGTGCGGCCCAGCAGGAGGGCCGCGGCGGCGGTGCCGGCGGTGGATGTACGCATCACGCTCGGCCCGAGGACGTACGCCTTCGCGCCCGCCTCCTCGAAGAGCGCCAACTCGTCGCGGGAGACGCCCCCTTCGGGCCCCACGACCAGCACGATATCGCCGTCGGCGGGGAGTTCGGCCGTGGCCAGCGGCTCGCTGGCGTGCTCGAAGTCGGAGTGCAGCACCCCGGCGAAGTCGGCCTCGGCCAAGAGCGCCGCCACCTGCTTGGTGGTCGCCGCCTCCGCGACCTGCGGGAAACGCACCCGCCGCGACTGCTTGCCGGCCTCGCGCGCCGTGGCCCGCCACTTGCCGAGCGCCTTGAGCCCCCGCTCGCCCCTCCACTGCGTGATGCAGCGCGCGGCCTGCCACGGCACGATCGCGTCGACCCCGACCTCGGTCATCGTCTCGACGGCCAGCTCCCCCCGGTCCCCCTTGGGCAGCGCCTGCACCACCGTGATCCGGGGCCGCGGCGCGGGCTCCTCGGACACCTCCGGCATCCGTACGACCAGCCGGTCCTTGCCCTCGCTGCCGAGCACCTCGCACACCGCGTAGCGCCCCGCGCCGTCGGTGAGCACGACCTCCTCGCCGGCCTCCAGACGCTTGACCGAGACCGCGTGCCGGCCCTCGGGACCGTCCAGGACGTAGCGGTCGCCGTCCGGGGTGAAGTCCGGTACGACGAAGACGGGCGCGGTCATCGCTGTCCACCACCGATCACGGGACGTTCGGCCAACCGGGCACGGGCCTCGGCGAGTTCTGCGACCAGTACCTCCACCAGGCGTGCGGCGGGCAGTTCCCGGGCCAGCCGGTGGCCCTGGCCCGCCCACAGCGCCATGCCCTGCGCGTCCCCGGCCTTCGCGGCGGCCTTGCGCAGCGGCGCGGTGAGGTGGTTGATCTCCGGGTAGGCGGCGGGCGCGTACGGCCCGTGCTCGCGCAGGAAGCGGTTGACCAGGGCGCGCGCCGGACGGCCGGTGAACGCGCGGGTGGTCTCCGTGCGCGCGAACAGGGGGTTGGTCAGCGCCTGCTTGTGCACCTCGGGCGCACCGGACTCGGGGGTGGCGAGGAAGGCGGTGCCCAGTTGGGCGGCGCTCGCGCCCGCCGCGAGGACGGCGGCGATCTGGGCGCCGCGCATGATGCCGCCCGCGGCGACGACCGGGAGGCGGACGGCCTCGCGGATCTGCGTGATCAGGGACAGCAGGCCGATGCCGGTGCCGTCGTTCTCCGCGATGTCCCGGTGCGTGCCCTGGTGGCCGCCGGCCTCCACGCCCTGGGCGATCACCGCGTCCGCCCCGGCCCGCTCCACGGCGACGGCCTCCTCGGCGGTGGTGGCGGTGACCAGCGTGACGGTGCCGGCCCGCCGCAGCCGCTCCAGCGCCTCCCGGCTCGGCACGCCGAAGTGGAAGGAGACCGCGGGCACCGGGTCGTCCAGGAGCACCGCGAGCTTGGCGTCGTAGCCGTCGTCCCGGCCGCTGTCCGGATCGCCCAGCTCGGTCTCGTACCAGGCGGCCTCGCCGGCGAGCTGGTGGGCGTAGACCTCGACCGCGCCGCTCTCCGCGTACTCCGGCTGCGGCATGAACACATTGACGCCGAAGGGACCGTCGGTGAGGCTCCGCAGCCGCTTGATCTCCTGGTACATGCCGTCGGCCGTCTTGTACCCGGCGGCCAGGAACCCGAGCCCGCCGGCCCCGCCCACGGCCGCGACCAGCTCCGGCACGGAGACGCCGCCGGCCATGGGGGCCTGCACGATCGGGTGACGGAGAAGATCGGTCAGTGCGGAGGACATGACCGCATGGTGTCACGTCCCCCGAACAAGTCCGAATCGGGTGCCGGTCTCGGCATATACCGCGCGCACCTGCGCTTCCCGGCAGGTGGCCGGGCCGGGGGGCGCGCCCCCGGCTCACCCGTCAGCGTCCGTTGAACGCGTCCTTCAGCCGCGAGAACAGGCCCTGCTGACCCGGCTGGAACTGGCCCTGCGGCCGCTCCTCGCCCCGCAGCTTGGCCAGCTCGCGCAGCAGTCGCTCCTGCTCCGGGTCCAGCTTCGTCGGCGTCTGCACCTCGACGTGCACGATCAGGTCGCCCCGGCCGCCGCCCCGCAGATGCGTGACGCCCCGGCCGTGCAGCGGGATCGACTGCCCGGACTGCGTACCCGGCCGGATGTCGACCTCCTCCAGGCCGTCCAGCGTCTCCAGCGGCACCTTCGTGCCGAGCGCAGCCGCGGTCATCGGGATCGTCACCGTGCAGTGCAGGTCGTCGCCGCGCCGCTGGAACGTGGAGTGCGGCAGCTCGTGGATCTCGACGTACAGGTCACCGGCCGGACCGCCACCGGGCCCGACCTCGCCCTCACCGGCGAGCTGGATCCGCGTGCCGTTGTCGACACCGGCCGGGATCTTCACGGTCAGCGTGCGACGCGAGCGGACCCGCCCGTCCCCGGCGCACTCCGGGCACGGCGTGGGGACCACGGTCCCGAAGCCCTGGCACTGGGGGCACGGCCGTGAGGTCATGACCTGGCCCAGGAAGGACCGGGTGACCTGCGAGACCTCACCGCGGCCGCGGCACATGTCACACGTCTGCGCCGACGTGCCGGGCGCCGCGCCCTCGCCGTTGCAGGTGTTGCAGACGACCGCCGTGTCGACCTGGATGTCCTTGGTCGTCCCGAAGGCCGCCTCGTCCAGCTCGACCTCGATCCGGATCATCGCGTCCTGGCCGCGCCGGGTGCGCGAGCGCGGCCCGCGCTGCGACGCCGTACCGAAGAACGCGTCCATGATGTCGGAGAAGTTGCCGAAGCCACCGGCCCCGAAGCCGCCCGCGCCGGCGCCGCCGGACTGCGAGAGGGGGTCCCCGCCGAGGTCGTAGACCTGCTTCTTCTGCGGGTCCGACAGCACCTCGTAAGCGGCGTTGATCTCCTTGAACCGCTCCTGGGTCTTCGGATCCGGGTTGACGTCCGGGTGCAGCTCGCGCGCGAGCCGCCGGAACGCCTTCTTGATCTCATCCTGCGACGCGTCGCGGCGCACGCCGAGAACGGCGTAGTAGTCCGTGGCCACTTACGACTCCGCCAGGATCTGTCCGACGTACCGTGCCACTGCGCGTACCGCTCCCATCGTTCCCGGGTAGTCCATGCGGGTCGGTCCGACCACGCCGAGCTTGGCAACCGCCTCGCCGCCCGAACCGTAGCCCACCGACACCACGGAGGTTGAGTTGAGTCCTTCGTGGGCGATCTCGTGCCCGATGCGCACGGTCATGCCCGGATCCTTCGCCTCGCCGAGGAGCTTGAGGAGCACGACCTGCTCCTCGAGGGCCTCCAGGACGGGCCGGATCGTGAGGGGGAAGTCGTGTCCGAAACGGGTGAGATTGGCGGTGCCGCCGATCATCAGCCGCTCCTCGTTCTCCTCGACCAGTGTCTCCAGAAGGGTGGAGAGCACCGTGGAGACCGTACCGCGATCCTCGTGTTCGAAGGCGTCCGGCAGGTCCTCGACCAGCGTCGGCACGTCCGCGAACCGGCGGCCCGCGACCCGGCTGTTGAGCCGCGCGCGCAGGTCCGCGAGGGACGCCTCGCCGAACGGCGCCGGGCAGTCGACCATCCGCTGCTCGACCCGGCCGGTGTCCGTGATCAGCACGAGCATCACGCGCGCGGGGGCGAGCGCGAGCAGTTCCACGTGCCGCACGGTGGACCGGGTCAGGGACGGGTACTGCACGACGGCGACCTGCCGGGTCAGCTGCGCGAGCAGCCGTACCGTACGCGCCACGACGTCGTCGAGGTCGACGGCGCCGTCCAGGAAGTTCTGGATCGCGCGCCGCTCGGGCGCGGTCATCGGCTTGACGCCGGCGAGCTTGTCGACGAACAGCCGGTAGCCCTTGTCGGTGGGGATGCGCCCCGCGCTGGTGTGCGGCTGCGCGATGTACCCCTCGTCCTCCAGGGCCGCCATGTCGTTGCGTACGGTCGCCGGGGACACGCCGAGGCTGTGCCGCTCGGTCAGGGCCTTGGACCCGACCGGCTCCTCGGTGCCGACATAGTCCTGGACGATGGCGCGCAGCACCTGAAGCCTGCGTTCACTCAGCATTCGCGCGCACCTCCAGCATGTCGTCCCCTCGTTCCCTCGGTTGTCCGCCTTGGCACTCTTCGCATGTGAGTGCCAGCGTTCCCCGGCCCAGTGTACGGCCGTGGGGTACACACAGGGCAAGGTCGGTGCCCCTGCTGCCGCTCCTGCGGTTAGCGTCGCGGTATGACGGTGACTTGGGAAGAGCGCGGATGGCAGCGGCTGGCCGCCGGGGTGGGGCGGTGCCGGCTGCCGGGCTGGGACTGCACGGCCGGGCTGGTCCTGGGCGCGGGCACGGCGCTCATGGTGGACGCCGGGTCGAGCCTCGCGGAGGGGGCGCGGCTGCGGTCCGCGGCCGAGGCGCTCGCCGGTGGACGTGTGACCCATCTCGCGCTGACCCATGTCCATTTCGACCATGTCTTCGGGGTCCCGGCGTTCGCGGGGGCCGCGGTGTACGCGGCGGTGGGGGCGGACGCGGTGTTCCGCCGCGGGCGGGACGAGCTGCGGCACGACGCCGTCCACCACGGGCTCCCGGCGGAGGAGGCCGAGGAGGCGGCGCTGGCGCTGGTGCCGCCGCGGCACCTGGTCTCCGGGGAGCGCACCCTGGACCTGGGACCGGGCCGGCAGGTGCTGCTGGCCAACGTCGGTCCCGGACACACCGCCCATGACCTGGTCGTTCTGGTGCCGGGCGATCCGGAGGTGGTGTTCTGCGGCGACCTGGTGGAGGAGTCGGGGGAGCCCCAGGCGGGGCCGGACGCCGTACCGTCGCGCTGGCCGGACGCGCTGGACCGGCTGCTGGCGCTGGGCGGCGAGGACGCGTTGTACGTGCCCGGTCACGGCGCGGTGGTCGACGCGGCGTTCGTACGACGTCAACGGGACGCGTTGGCCGCGCGTTTCGGCGTGTCCTGAGCGCCGCCCCGCCGCTTCTCCTATCGTCATCCGAATGCGCCCACCCGTCTCCCGCCACCGCCCTTCCGCCGAGGGTCCTTCGGGCCCGCGCCCTCGCCTGTACTCCCCCGACCTGACTCCTGGCTGGAAGAAGCCACGGCCGGTGCCGGAGGTGCCCGCCGAGCCGGGGCTCGTCGTGGAGGAGCCCGGCACCGGGTTCTGCGGGGCGGTGATCCGCTGCGAGGCGGGCACGGTGACCCTGGAGGACCGCTTCGGCAGACACCGCGTGTTCCCGCTGGAGCCGCGCGGTTTCCTGCTGGAGGGCCGGGTGGTCACGCTCGTACGACCCGCCTGCGGACCGGAGCGGCCCACCCGCACCGCCTCCGGCTCGGTCGCCGTCCCCGGGGCCCGCGCCCGGGTGGCGCGGGCCGGCCGCATCTACGTCGAGGGCCGGCACGACGCCGAGCTGGTCGAGAAGGTGTGGGGCGACGACCTGCGCGTCGAGGGCGTGGTCGTGGAGTACCTGGAGGGTGTGGACGATCTCCCCTCGATCGTCGCCGACTTCTCCCCCGGCCCGGACGCCCGCCTCGGCGTCCTCGTGGACCACCTCGTCCCGGGCACGAAGGAGTGGCGCATCGCGCAGTCCGTGACCAGCGAGCACGCCCTGGTGGTCGGCCACCCCTACATCGACGTGTGGGAAGCGGTGAAACCCGCCTCCCTGGGCATCGCGCGGTGGCCTCGGGTGCCCCGCGGCCAGGACTGGAAGACGGGCGTGTGCCGCGCCCTGGGCTGGCCCTCGGACAACACCGGCGCGGTGTGGCAGGCGATCCTGAAGCGGGTGAACTCCTACAAGGACCTGGAGCCCGAGCTGCTGGGGCGGGTGGAGGAGCTGATCGATTTCGTCACGGGCGCGTGATCAGTCCACCAGGTCCCGGACGACCGCGTCCGCGAGCAGCCGCCCCCGCAGGGTGAGGACGGCACGGCCCCCGTCGTACGGGCCGGCGTCCAGGAGGCCGTCGGACAGCGCGCGGCGGGAGGCCGCGAGGCCCTGCTCCTTCAGGAGGGACAGCGGGACGCCCTCGCGCAGGCGCAGCTCCAGCAGGACGCGTTCGACGCGGCGGTCCTCGGCGGACAGCACCTCGCGGCCGGCGCCCGGCGAGCGGCCGGAGGCGAGGGCGGAGGCGTAGGCGCCGGGGTGCTTCACGTTCCACCAGCGCACGCCGCCCACGTGGGAGTGGGCGCCGGGGCCCGCGCCCCACCAGTCGGCGCCGCGCCAGTACAGCTCGTTGTGCAGGCAGCGGCCGGCCTCGGAGGTGGCCCAGTTGGAGACCTCGTACCAGGAGAAGCCCGCGGCGCGGAGGGTCTCCTCGGCGATCAGGTAGCGGTCGGCGTGGACGTCGTCGTCGGTCATCGGGACCTCGCCCCGGCGGATCCGGCGCGCGAGCTGCGTGCCCTCCTCCACGATGAGCGCGTAGGCGCTGACGTGGTCGGGGCCCGCGCCGATCGCGGCGTCCAGGGAGGCCCGCCAGTCGTCGTCGCTCTCGCCCGGGGTGCCGTAGATCAGGTCGAGGTTCACGTGGTCGAAGCCCGCCGCGCGGGCCTCCGCCACGCATGCCTCGGGCCGGCCTGGGGTGTGGGTGCGGTCGAGGATCTTCAGCACGTGCTGCCGGGCGCTCTGCATCCCGAAGGAGATCCGGTTGAAGCCGCCCTCCCGGAGCGCCGCGAGGTAGGCCGGGTCGACCGACTCCGGGTTCGCCTCCGTGGTGACCTCGGCGTCCGGCGCGAGCCCGAACTCGTCCCGGATCGCCGCCAGCATCCGTACGAGGTCCCCGGCGGCCAGCAGCGTGGGCGTACCGCCGCCGACGAAGACCGTGCGCACCGGACGCGGGTCGGCACCGAGCACCTTGCGGGCGAGCCGCACCTCGTCGACGAGCGTCCTCGCGTAGTTGTCGCGCGAGGCCAGTACCCCGCCCGTGCCGCGCAGCTCGGTCGCGGTGTACGTGTTGAAGTCGCAGTACCCGCAGCGGGTCGCGCAGTACGGAACGTGCAGATAGAAACCGAGCGGACGCTCCCCCGCCCCGTCGAACGCGTGCGCGGGCAGCGCACCGTCCTCGGGCACGGGCTCACCGTCGGGGAGTGCGGAAGGCATACGCCCATTGTCCAGCACGGGAGGAGAGCCCTGGTCGCGGAGCGCGGCGGGGGCGGGGGGCGACGGGAGTGGCGGGAGCGGCGCGAGCGGCACGAGCGGCGCAAGTGGCAGGAGTGACGGAAGACCTAGAGCGGCCGGAGCGGCGCAAGTGGCCGGAGTGGCGGGAGTGGCGGGCGTGGCGGGAGTGGCGGGCGGCGTAAGTGGCCGGAGTGGCGGAGTGAACCTCTACCGGCGCAAGTGGCCGGAGCGGCGAAAGCGGCGCAAGTGGCCGGAGCGGCGAAAGCGGCCGGAGCGGCCGGAGCAGGCGGGACCGGCGGGACTGGCGGAAGCGGCCGGAGCGACGGAAGCGGCGCGGCGGCCGGAGCGGCCGGAGCGGCCGGAGCGGCCGGAGCGGCCGGAGCGCCAACCCCGTTCCGCGCCGCCGGGCACGGGCAACCACCACGCAAGGGGCCCCCGGGAGCGAAGGCCGTCCGCGACCGCCGCACGAAGGCCATCACGGACCGCCCGGCGCGCACACCGGCCCGGACCACCGCCCACCACGCCCGGCCCCGGCACCCACCCCCAGCACCGGACCGCCCCCGCCGCCCGCCCCACCCCCGGCACGGGACCGCCCCCGCCGCCCGCCCCGCCCCACGCACGAGCCGCCCCCGGCCGCGTGACACCGGGGCTGGGGCCGCCCGTCGTCGGCCACCGGCGCGGGGGCGGAGACAGTCCCCGACCGCCGGTCACCGAGGCCGCCCGCGCCGCCGGGCCCCGGTCGCCGCCGAAGGCGGGCAGCGGGATCTGCGGGTTGCCGTTCTGTCGTCGCCCGGCCCGTCCGGGCACGAGGTCGCCGCCCGCCGCCGGTCCGCCGAGTGCCGGGACGACCGCGCCGAGGCCGCCCCCGTCGCCGCCGAAGGCGGGCGGGCCGACGTACCGCGGCAGCCCCCGCCCGGCACCCCGCACCGAGAACCCGGGCACACCGGACCGGCGACGAGACCGAGGCCCTCGCTCGTTCGGCGACGCCGGCCCCGTCTCCTCACCCCGCCTGGAGCACCAGCAGGGCCAGGTCGTCCTCCGGAGGGGCCTCGCCGAAGGTGTGGACCAGGTGGCGGATCCTTTCGGCGATCTCGTCGGCGGTGAGGCCGGCGCAGGAGGCGAGGGCGGCGGCGAGGCCGTCGGCGTCGTCGAACTGGCGGGAGCCGCAGCGGCGTTCGGTCACGCCGTCGGTGACGCACAGCAGGCTGTCGCCGGGCCCGAGGTCGAGGGTCTCGCTGGTGTAGGTCTCGTCCTCGACCACCCCGAGCAGCGTCTGCGGACGGGCCGCGGTGCGCACCGTGCCGTCGGGGCCGAGGACGAGCGGCAGCGGGTGTCCCGCGGAGGCGAGGGTGCAGCGGACCCCGCCGTCGTACGGGGTCAGCTCGCCGTAGAGGAGGGAAAGGAAGCGCGTCTGCGGGCCCTCCCCTCGGCCGTCCGCGGCGACCAGGGCACGCGCCGCGGCGTCGGCGGCCTCCGTGGCGTCGTCCAGGAGGAGCTGGTTGAGCCGGTCGAGGACGTCGGCGACCCGGTACCCCTCGCGGGCGAGGAGCCGCAGCCAGGGGCGCGCCAGCCCGATCACGACCGCCGCCTCCGGGCCCTTGCCCTGCACGTCGCCGATCGCGAAGCACCAGCGGCCGTCGCCCGCCGGGAACAGGTCGTAGAAGTCGCCGCTGGGGCCGCCACTCCTGTCGCACGGCTCGTAGACCAGCGCGCTGCTCATCCCGGGGATCTCCGCGACCGCGTCCGGCAGCAGACCGCGCTGGAGCACGGCGCTGATGGTGGCCTGGCGGGCGTACTGCCGGGCCGCGCCGATGGCGAGCGCCACCCGGCGGGCCAGATCCTCCACCAGGCCGGTGATCTCGTCGGGGAAGCGTTCCAGCCCGCACCGCCCGATGACCAGCGTGCCGAGCGGCCGCCCGCCCGCGACCAGCCGGTACGCCAGCGCGGTACCGTCCGCGCCCCGCGAACCGAGCGCGTCGCCGGGCCAGGGGTACGGCTCGGGCCCGAAGCCCACCGCGTCCCCGGCCCGCGGCGGCTCCTTCTCCAGGGCGAGACGCAGTTCCTCGATGCGGTTCTCGCTGGCGTGCCAGACCCGGGCGGGACCGTCGTACGACCCACCGCGCGCGGATGCCTCGTCCTCCAGCCACACCGCGCACCAGTCGGCGAGCCGGGGCACGATCAGCTGCCCGGTGAGGGCCGTGACCAGGCTCTCGTCCAGCTGGCCCGCGAGCAGGTCGGACGCCTCGGCGAGGAAGGACAGCGCGCCCCGGCCGAGCCAGTCCCGGTCGCTGGCCGCGCGCTGCGACTGCGGGGCCAGGTCCTCGGCGACCTCCAGCGCGTCCTGCGCGCCGGGGCCGGCCGACGGCTCACTGCCGCCCGGGGGCAGCCTGGCCCACACCGACTTGGCGCCGGAGCGGTAGGTGACCCCCCAGGACTCGGCGAGCGCCCCGACCAGGCGCAGGCCGCGGCCGTACTCCAGGGTGTCGTACGACGGCTCGTCCGCGGTCGCGTCCCGCGGCGGGCGGGCCGGGTGCCGGTCCCCGACCTCGATCACGAACGCGCCGTCGTCCTCCAGGCACCAGTCGAGCGATATCTCGGTGCCCGCGTGCACCACGGCGTTGGTGACCAGCTCACTGACGACCGCCATGGCGTCGTCGACGAGCCGGGGCGCCACGGGCGCCTCGGCCAGCGCTGCCCGCACCAGGTCCCGCGCGGAGCCCGGCGCGAGCGGACTGCCGGGCAGCGCGGCCTGGCCGCGCGCCCGGCCCACCGTCTCCCGCTGCGTGGGTATGGCCGCCATGTCCATGCGGCCAGGGTGACAGACAGGGGTCGCGCATAAGCGTGAAGTCACCGAAGTGGCCACGCCTGGCCGAGAACCGTGCTAGGACTGCGTCACAAGGGGCAACCATTCGGACTCCGGCGGCCCGAAAGCGGCACGGGGACCTCCTACTTCTCCCGAGCCCCCTCGTACATCTCGTCGATCAGCCCCTTGTACTCGCGCTCCACCACCGGCCGCTTCAGCTTCAGGCTCGGCGTGATCTCCCCGTGCTCCACGTCCAGATCCCGCGGCAGCAACCGGAACTTCTTGATCGTCTGCCAGCGCTGGAGCCCGGCGTTGAGCTGCTGGACGTACCCGTCGACCATCTCCACCGTCTGCGGCGCCGCCACGATCTCGGCGTACGCCTTGCCGCCGAGGCCGTTCTCCTTCGCCCACTCCGCGAGCGCGAGTTCGTCCAGGGCGATGAGCGCGGTGCAGTAGTTCCGGTCGGCGCCGTGCACGAGGATGTTGGAGACGTACGGGCAGACCGCCTTGAACTGGCCCTCGACCTCGGCCGGCGCGACGTACTTGCCGCCGGACGTCTTGATGAGGTCCTTCTTGCGGTCGGTGATCCGCAGGTACCCGTCGGGCGAGAGTTCTCCGATGTCGCCGGTGTGGAACCAGCCGTCGGACTCCAGCACCTCGGCGGTCTTCTCGGGCAGCTTGTGGTAGCCCTGCATGATGCCGGGGCCGCGCAGCAGGATCTCGCCGTCCTCGGCGATGCGCACCTCCGTGCCGGGCAGCGGCTTGCCGACCGTGCCGGTGCGGTACGCCTCCCCGGGGTTCACGAAGGACGCCGCGGAGGACTCGGTGAGGCCGTAGCCCTCCAGGATGTGGATGCCGACGCCGGCGAAGAAGTAGCCGATCTCGGGCGCGAGCGCGGCGGAGCCGGAGACGCAGGCGCGCAGCCTGCCGCCGAACGCCTCGCGGATCTTGGCGTAGACGAGGGTGTCGGCGACCTTGTGCCTGGCGGCGAGACCGAAGGGCACGGCGCGGTTGCCGGTGTGCCGGAAGTTGTCCTGCTCGGTCCTGGCGTACTCGCGGGCGACCTCGGCCGCCCACTGGAAGATCTTGTACTTGGCCGCGCCGCCCTCGCGGGCCTTGGCCGCGACGCCGTTGTAGACCTTCTCGAAGATGCGCGGCACGGCGGCCATGTACGTCGGCCGCACCACCGGGAGGTTCTCGATGATCTTGTCCACGCGGCCGTCCACGGCGGTGACGTGCCCGGTCTCGATCTGGCCGGAGGTGAGCACCTTGCCGAAGACGTGCGCGAGCGGCAGCCACAGGTACTGCACGTCGTCCGGACCGAGCAGCCCGGTCGCGGTGATGGCCTTCGCCATGTAGGACCAGTTGTCGTGCGGCAGGCGTACGCCCTTGGGGCGGCCGGTGGTGCCGGAGGTGTAGATGAGGGTGGCGAGCTGGTCCTTGGTGATCGCGCCGACCCGCTCCTTGATCAGCTGCGGGTGCTGCTCCAGATAGGCGGCGCCGCGCTTCTCCAGCTCGGCGAGGGTGATCACCCAGTCGTCGTCCGCCGCGCCGGCCGGGTCGATGACGACGACCTTGACGAGCTCGGGCAGCTCGGCGCGCTTCTCGACCGCCTTGGCGACCTGGGCCGCGTTCTCGGCGATCAGCACCCGGCTGCCGGAGTCGGCGAGGATGAACGCGGACTCGTCGGCGTTGGTCTGCGGGTAGATCGTGGTGGTGGCGCCGCCGGCGCACATGATGCCGAGGTCGGCGAGGATCCACTCCACGCGGGTGGACGAGGCGAGCGCCACCCGCTGCTCGGGCTCGATGCCCAGCTCGGTGAGTCCGGCCGCGATCGCGTGCACCCGCTCGGCCGACTGGGCCCAGCTCAGCGTCTTCCAGTCGTCCGGGCCCTCGCCGGAGGCGGGGGGCACCGGGTAGCGGTAGGCCTCGGCGTCCGGTGTGGCCGCGACGCGCTCAAGGAAGAGGGCCGCGACGGACGGCGGACGGTTCTCGATCTGGGTCTGTGTGTCGCTCACGACATCCTCCGGGGCCCGCGACGGCGCGGTTGGTACTCGGTGCGGCTGGGTTAACTCACGG
Organism: Streptomyces hygroscopicus subsp. hygroscopicus; assembly: GCF_030269125.1. Lineage (GTDB taxonomy): Bacteria > Actinomycetota > Actinomycetes > Streptomycetales > Streptomycetaceae > Streptomyces > Streptomyces hygroscopicus_C. The sequence goes on from NZ_BSSM01000002.1 coordinate 760,154, forward strand.
TGGGTCAGCGCTGTTGTTTAACTCGCGAGTAACTATCGAGCAGGCATCAGAGTAAGGCGCGACCGCCCGCTGCGTAAGGGGCTTCACCCTGTCTCTTTCCACGCGGAGTCAGCGCCGGGCGACGCCGCGCACGCGCGGGGGCCCGCCGCGCTTTCGCACGACGGGCCCCCTGGTGTCCGGTTTGCGGACGCGCCTGGCCGTTGCCTCCGGTTACTTCTTGCCCTTGGCCGATCCCGCGCTGTCATCGCTGGAGAGGACGGCGATGAACGCCTCCTGCGGAACCTCCACCGAACCCACCATCTTCATCCGCTTCTTGCCTTCCTTCTGCTTCTCCAGCAGCTTGCGCTTGCGGGAGATGTCGCCGCCGTAGCACTTGGCGAGGACGTCCTTGCGGATGGCGCGGATGGTCTCGCGGGCGATGACCCGGGAGCCGATGGCGGCCTGGACCGGCACCTCGAAGCTCTGCCGCGGGATCAGCTCCTTGAGCTTGGCGACGAGCCGCACGCCGTACGCGTACGCCTGGTCCTTGTGGGTGATCGCCGAGAAGGCGTCCACCTTGTCGCCGTGCAGCAGGATGTCGACCTTGACCAGGGAGCTGGCCTGCTCACCGGTGGGCTCGTAGTCCAGCGAGGCGTAGCCGCGGGTCTTGGACTTCAGCTGGTCGAAGAAGTCGAAGACGATCTCCGCGAGCGGCAGCGTGTAGCGGATCTCGACCCGGTCCTCGGAGAGGTAGTCCATGCCGAGCAGGGTGCCGCGCCGGGTCTGGCACAGCTCCATGATCGCGCCGATGAACTCGGTGGGCGCGAGGATCGTGGCCCGCACGACCGGCTCGTAGACCTCGTCGATCTTCCCCTCGGGGAACTCGCTCGGGTTGGTCACCGTGTGCTCGCTGCCGTCCTCCATGAGCACGCGGTAGACCACGTTCGGGGCGGTGGCGATCAGGTCGAGGCCGAACTCGCGCTCCAGACGCTCGCGGATCACGTCCAGGTGCAGCAGGCCGAGGAAGCCGACGCGGAAGCCGAAGCCGAGGGCGGCGGAGGTCTCCGGCTCGTAGACCAGCGCGGCGTCGTTGAGCTGGAGCTTGTCCAGGGCCTCGCGCAGCTCGGGGTAGTCGGAGCCGTCCAGCGGGTACAGACCCGAGAACACCATCGGCTTCGGGTCCTTGTAGCCGCCGAGCGCCTCGGTCGCGCCCTTGTTCTGGCTGGTGACGGTGTCACCGACCTTGGACTGGCGGACGTCCTTCACACCGGTGATCAGATAGCCCACCTCGCCCACGCCCAGGCCGTCGGCCGGGAGCATCTCGGGCGAGCTGACGCCGATCTCCAGCAGCTCGTGGGTCGCGCCCGTCGACATCATCCTGATGCGCTCGCGCTTGTTGAGCTGGCCGTCGATGACACGGACGTACGTCACGACACCGCGGTAGGAGTCGTACACCGAGTCGAAGATCATCGCGCGGGCGGGAGCGTCGGCGACGCCGACCGGGGCCGGGATCTCCTTGACGACCTTGTCGAGCAGCGCGTCGACGCCGAGACCCGTCTTCGCGGAGACCTTGAGCACGTCGTCCGGCTCGCAGCCGACCAGGTTCGCCAGCTCCTCGGCGAACTTCTCCGGCTGGGCGGCCGGCAGGTCGATCTTGTTGAGCACGGGGATGATCGTGAGGTCGTTCTCCATCGCCAGGTAGAGGTTGGCGAGGGTCTGCGCCTCGATGCCCTGGGCGGCGTCGACGAGGAGGATGGTCCCCTCGCAGGCGGCCAGCGACCGCGAGACCTCGTAGGTGAAGTCGACGTGCCCCGGGGTGTCGATCATGTTGAGGATGTGGGTCGTGCCCTGGTCGGGGCCCTCGGTGGGGGCCCAGGGCAGACGCACCGCCTGGGACTTGATCGTGATGCCGCGCTCGCGCTCGATGTCCATCCGGTCGAGGTACTGAGCGCGCATCTGCCGCTGCTCGACCACGCCGGTCAGCTGGAGCATCCGGTCGGCGAGCGTGGACTTGCCGTGGTCGATGTGCGCGATGATGCAGAAATTGCGGATCAGCGCCGGGTCGGTACGGCTCGGCTCGGGCACGTGGTTAGGGGTCGCGGGCACGCAGGGTCCTGTCTCTTGAGGCGCCTTATGCCTCGGGTCGGATCGATACGTAGACTCCATGGTCCCACGCGAAGGGACCGGGGGGCGTTTTGGGCCGGTCGCAGGGCCACTGGTACTGTAGATGGCTGTGCCTCATGCCCTCTCTGCACGAGGCGCGATCAGAGAAATTTTGGATCACCGGTACGGGACCTTCACGGCCCCGCACCTGAACCTGAAAAGGCTCCTTCGTGGCGAACATCAAGTCCCAGATCAAGCGGATCAAGACCAACGAGAAGGCCCGGCTGCGCAACAAGGCCGTCAAGTCCTCCCTGAAGACCGCGATCCGCAAGGCCCGTGAGGCCGCTGCCGCGGGTGACACCGAGAAGGCCACCGAGCTGCAGCGCGCTGCCGCGCGTGCGCTCGACAAGGCCGTCTCCAAGGGCGTCATCCACAAGAACCAGGCCGCCAACAAGAAGTCGGCGCTCGCTTCCAAGGTCGCGTCCATCAAGGGCTGAACTTCCCCTTTGATCTGACCGCCGGAAAGACCCAGAGCGGGCCCTCTCTCATCCGCTCCCGACCGGCATCCCAGGATTCGCACGCGGCCTGCGTTCGCCACGCGGGTGCGAGTCCGGCAGCTTGAACCGAAGGCCCCGACGCCTCTCCCTTCCCCAGGGCGGGCATCGGGGCCTTCGGCGTGCCGGGACGGAGCCGGGGCCACCTCGCACGGAGGGCGCGTCCTGCGGGCCGCCTTCCAGCCGGCGGTTTCCTACCCCCGGCCCCGCGAGCGCGCGGCACGGGCGATGACCACGACCGCCTTCTCCAGCGCGTACTCGGGATCGTCCCCCCCGCCCTTCACTCCCGCGTCCGCCTCCGCGATCGCCCGCATCGCCACCGAGACACCGTCCGGCGTCCAGCCCCGCATCTGCTGCCGCACCCGATCGATCTTCCACGGCGGCATCCCCAGCTCACGCGCCAGATCGGCCGGCCGGCCGCCCCGCGCGGACGACAGCTTGCCGATCGCCCGCACCCCCTGCGCCAGCGCGCTCGTGATCATCACCGGCGCCACTCCCGTCGCCAGCGACCACCGCAGCGCCTCCAGCGCCTCCGCCGTACGCCCCTCCACCGCCCGGTCCGCGACCGTGAAGCTGGATGCCTCGGCCCGCCCGGTGTAGTACCGCCCGACGACGGCCTCGTCGATCGTGCCCTCGACATCCGCGACCAGCTGCGTCACCGCGGACGCCAGCTCCCGCAGATCGCTGCCGATCGCGTCGCACAACGCCTGGCACGCCTCGGGCGTCGCCGACCGGCCCGCCGTGCGGAACTCCCCGCGCACGAAGGCCAGCCGGTCCGCCGGCCTGGTCATCTTCGGACAGGCCACCTCCCGCGCCCCCGCCTTGCGCGCGGCGTCCAGCAGCCCCTTGCCCTTGGCGCCGCCCGCGTGCAGCAGCACCAGCGTGATCTCCTCGGCGGGCGCGCCGAGGTACGCCTTCACGTCCTTGACGGTGTCGGCCGACAGATCCTGCGCATCGCGTACGACGACGACCTTGCGCTCGGCGAACAGCGACGGACTGGTCAGCTCGGCGAGCGTGCCCGGCTGCAACTGGTCCGGGGTCAGGTCCCGCACGTCCGTGTCGGCGTCGGCGGCGCGCGCCGCCGCCACGACCTCCCGCACCGCACGGTCCAGCAGCAGGTCCTCCTGGCCCACGGCAAGCGTCACCGGGGCGAGAACGTCGTCATTCGCAGTCTTCCTGGCCATCGCCCCAAGCATCCCACGCCCCACCGACAACGCCCCGGCCCCCGGGGACCGGCGCCCCGAGGGTCACGGCTCCTCGCGCCACCCGTCCCACTCCCGCGCGAACGCGTCCAGCTCCCGGGGGTCCAGCAGCCCCTCCTCGTCGGCCAGGACGACCAGCCACTGGGCGTCCTCGGCGTCGTCCTCGCCGGCCAGCGCGTCCCGCAGCAGCCGGGGTTCCTCGTCGAGGGCGAACCGCTCCCCGAGCGCCTCGGCCGCCTCCTCCGCCGCATCCCGGTCGGGCAGCACCAGCACATGTCTCACATCACTCACGCCGCCATTCTCCGGGACGCCCGCGGACCCGATCCGCCAGGTCGACTCCTCGCCTCGGTGGCGGCCCGGCGGCCGGCCCGGCGGGCGACCCGCGTCTCGCCCTCGACGCCGTCGCGGAGCCCGGGGTGCCCGAGCACCACCGCTCTGTCCGTCCGCCGATCCCCACCACCCCGCGAAGGAGTGGACCCCTCCGCGGGGCCGGCGACGCCGTCGCCGGGAACGTCCCGTACGGGTCCGCCCCATCGGCCAGGCCCGCGCCCCATGGCGCCGCCGGCCGTGAACTCCCGCTTCCGGTCGGCCGGTCGGCCGGATCGACCGCCCCGCGGCCGGAGCACCCCGCGGCGGGCGGCGTCCGCCCTCACCGCATCACGAACTGGCACCTTCGGCACGAAAACTTCACATGAACATCACATCCGAAGTTACGGTCTTACCTCCGACGCACCTTGGGGGGACACATGAGCTACCCGTACGCCATGCCGCCGATGCCGCCGCAGCCGCCCGCACGAACGGCTCCGAGGTGGGCGCGCAAGCGGTACGTGCTGCCCACGATCGGACTCGCCTTCTTCCTCGGCATCGGGATCGGCGCCGGCGGCCAGGACAACGGAACCGATGCCAGGCCGACGGCCGCCAAGGTGCAACCGACCGCCACGGTCACGGCAACCGCCACCGCCACCCGGACGGCGGCGCCCGAGCCCGCGCCCACGGTGACGGCGACGAAGACGGTGAAGGTCGAGGTGACCGTCACCGCCCACGCGCCGACCACCGGTCCGGGGAGCGACGGAGGCTCTTCGGGCGGGACGTCGGGCGGATCGTCGGGGAGCGGGGGCTCCGGTTCCTCGGGAGGTTCCGGCGGCGCGGGGAACGGCGCCACCGCGCTGTGCAACGACGGCACCTACTCGTACGCCGCCCACCACCAGGGCGCTTGCTCGCACCACGGCGGCGTGGCCGTCTTCTACAAATAGCCTTCAGGTTCTGTCGCGCGTCACCTCCAGCCCCCTGTCCGGGCCGGCGGACCCCGCGTGGCCGCCCACCGCGAGCGCCCCGTCCCGGTCGGTCCGCAGCACCACCGCGCCACCGGCCCGCAACGCGGCCACCGTCGAGGGGGCCGGGTGCCCGTACGGGTTCCCCGTGCCGCAGGAGATCAGCGCCACCCGGGGCGCCACGAGCCGTATCAACTCCGGGTCCTGGTAGGCGGATCCGTGATGAGCCACCTTCAGCACGTCCACACCGGCCAGCCCGGCCGCCTCCGTGGACCTCGACAGCGCCTGCTGCTCCGGGGGTTCGAGGTCGCCGAGCAACAGCAACCGCAGCCCGCCCGTGCGGACCAGCAGCGTCACACTGGCGTCGTTCGGGCCGTCGAAGTCCGGAGCGGGGACCGGTCCGGTCGGGGGCGGGACGGGGGTGGCGGGTGGACCGGCACCCGCGGGGGGCGAGCCGGGACCCGCGGGGGGCGAGCCGGGACGGGCGGGGGGCGAGCCGGGACGGGCGGGAGGTCCGGTAACCCCAGGAAGCGGCCCCGCGTACGCCGGGGCCGGCGGCGGCCACAGCACCCGCCAGGACACCGGGCCGGTGCGCCGTTCCTCTCCCGCGACGGCCCGGATGACCGGGATGTGCCGTGCGGCCGCCTCCCTTCCGACGAACTCCGCCTCCTCCCGGGGTTCTTCGAACCCCGTCGTCTCGATCGCGGCCACCTCGCGCCCCCGCAGCACACCGGTCAGCCCCGCCACATGGTCGGCGTGGAAGTGGGTCAGTACGAGGAGGGGGACGCGGGTGATGCCCAGTCGCCGCAGACAGCGGTCCACCGGTGCCGGGTCGGGCCCGGCGTCCACGACCACTCCGGCTCCGGCACCCGCCGCCAGCACGGTCGCGTCGCCCTGGCCGACGTCGCACATCGCGAACCGCCACCCCGGCGGCGGCCACCCCGTCACCACCCGGGTCAACGGCGCGGGACGCACCACCGCCAGCAGGAGCAGCGCCCCGAACAGCCCGCACCACCACGGGTGCCGCACCAGTCGCCGCCCGGCCAGGACGACGGCCACCGTGACCGCCGCGAGCAGCAGCGCCCCGGGCCACCCGCCCGGCCAGTCCACTCCCGCGCCGGGCAGCGCGGCCCCGGTCCGGGCGACCCAGGCGATCCATCCGGTCGGCCAACCGGCGCACCAGGCCAGCGCCTTGGCCGACGGCATCGCCACCGGGGCGGTGGCCAGCGCGGCGAAACCCAGCACCGTCGCGGGTGCCACCGCCGCCTCCGCCAGCAGATTGCAGGGCACGGCCACCAGGCTCACCCGGGCCGACAGCACCGCCACGACCGGAGCGCACACGGCCTGCGCCGCTGCGGCCGCCCCCAGCGCCTCGGCCAGCCTCGGCGGAACCCGGCGCCGGCGCAGGGACTCGCTCCAGCCCGGGGCCAGCACCAGCAGGGCGCCGGTGGCCAGCACCGAGAGCAAGAAACCGTAACTCCGGGCGAGCCACGGGTCGTACAGCACCAGCAGCAGTACGGCCGCGGCCAGGGCCGGGACGAGGGATCGACGGCGCCCGGTGGCCAGGGCGAGCAGCGCGATCGCTCCGCAGGCGGCGGCCCGCAGCACGCTCGGGTCGGGCCGGCACACGATCACGAAGCCCACCGTGAGCGCTCCCGCGAGCAGGGCGGTCGTCCTCAGGGAGAGGCCCAGGCGCGGGGCCAGGCCCCGGCGTTCGGCCAGCCGGGCCAGGCCGGGCGGGCCGACGAGGAGGGCGAGCAGCACGGTGAGATTGCTGCCGGAGACCGCGAGGGTGTGGGCCAGGTCGGTCGCGCGGAAGGCATCGTCCAGCTCGGGTGTGATCCGCGAGGTGTCCCCGACGACCAGTCCGGGCAGCAACGCCCGCGCGTCACCGGGCAGTCCGCCGGTCGCCTCCCGCAGCCCGTCCCTGAGCCGCCCCGCCAACCGCTGCGCCCCGCTCGGCCCCGCCACGATCCTCGCCCCCGGCCGCCCCCGCACCCGGAGCACGGCCGCCGTCCGGTCACCGCCCACCAGGGCGGGCGCCAGCCTCCCGCCCAGCCGCAACCGGGTGGACGGCAGAAGCCGAAGCCAGCCGGCTTGCCCGGCCCGTGCCCGGGGACCCCCAGCCCGCGCTGCCGATCCGTCCGGCGCCCCGGCGTACCCGTCGGGAGGCCCCCCGGCCGACGGCCGTCCGTCCGACCCCTCGGTACCCCCTGGTTCCCGCGGCGGACCGGCACCCCCCGTCGGCCCCGGCACACCACCGTCGACCACCACCAGAACCGGCGCCCGCGTCCGCGTGCTCCGCCCGTCGCTCTCCTCGACGCGCCGTACCTCAGCCCGGACCAGCACCGCCGCCGGTGCCGTGTGGTCGCCCCGCACCCGGGGCCTGCTCAGCCAGGGATCGCCGGTCAGTTCGATGTCGGCGGTCACGGTGGCGGAGCGCCGGGCCAGTTCGGGAACCGGTCCGCGCCGTACGTCCGCGCCGTGCAACCCGGACGACGTGGCCGACGCGGCGACGCAGAGGAGCACCGCGGCGAGCGAGGCCCGTGCCCGGACCGGCCGACCGGCCGGCGGGTCCGGAGCCCGAGCCGCCCGGCTCGCGCCCAGCAGGGCGATCCCCCCGAGGAGGGCGACGGCCGCGATCCCCACGGTCCGGCCGGCCGGAACGTCAAGGGTCAGCGCCGCCGTGGCCCAGGCCGCGAGTGCGGGGGGCACCAGGCGCAGGTCCAGGGGGCCCGGCTCGGGCAGGGGCTCGGCCTCGCCGCCGTGGAGAAGGGCGGCGCTCATGGCCGCACCACGTCGCGGAGGTCGGTGAAGCGGCGGTCGCCGATGCCGTTGACCTGGCGCAGCTCGTCCACCGAGCGGAAGCCGCCGTGCCGGGTGCGGTAGTCGATGATGTGGCGGGCCAGCACCGGTCCGACTCCCGGCAGCGTGTCGAGCTGGTCCTCGGTGGCCGTGTTGAGGGAGACCGGCGCGGCCGGGCCGGACGGGGCGGCCGGACCGGCGGCGGGCGCGCCGGCGGCCACCTGCTCGCCGACGACCAGCTGCTCGCCGTCCACCAGGAAGCGGGCGCGGTTGAGACCGTCGGTGTCCGCACCAGGCCGGACACCGCCCGCGGCCCGCAGCGCGTCGGCCACCCGGGAGCCTGCCGGGAGGTGGCGGAGCCCCGGATCGCGGACCTTTCCGGCGACGTCCACGACGATCTCCCCGCCCGGAGTCGCCGTGCCGCCCCCGGCCGCGGCGGACGGCGCCTTCGCGTAGGTCGCCTGTGCGCGCACCACCTGAGGCGCGCTCACCGGCTGGGGCCGGCCCGTCCAGAAGTGCTGCACCGCGAACAGCGCGGCGACCACCAGCAGTACGGCGAGCGCCACGGTCCCGCGTCGGTCCACCCCGCACCGCGACTGCAACCACACGGGCAGCCGCTCCCGCAGCGCCGTCCCGGCCCGCTCCCGCCAGTCCGGCGGCACGGGACCGGTGGGCTCGGAGGGCTCGGAGGGCTCCGGCCAGTCCACCGGTTCGGGCGCGCTCACGTCCGGCGGCGCCTTCCCCGCCTCCCGCCGCTGCACGGCGCGTTCTCCGAAGAGGAGTTCCGCCCGGCGCCGTAGGTCCTCCGCGGGCGCGGGCCCGGCGTGCCGGAGCCGCCGGTGCTCCGTCGCGCGGTGGCGCGTGCGGACGTCGGAGGCGGGCCCACGGCCGGGGCCGCTGGTCGGGGTGACGCTGCGGGAACGTGATCGAAGTGCCATGCGACGAGGATGGAGCGTCCCGCCGTCTCGCGATGATCTTGGTCAATTCCCGGGGACACCCGCCGCGTTGTGGACAACCTCGCCACCCGTGCGAGTGACGGTGCCCCTCCGCGTCACCGCGGCGAGACCACCGCCCCCAACAACCCCGGCCCGGTGTGCGCCCCGATGACCGCCCCCACCTCGCTGACGTGCAGCTCCCCCACCCCCGGCACCCGCTCCCGCAGCCGATCGGCCAGCGCGGCGGCGCGCTCGGGCGCGGCGAGATGGTGAACGGCGATGTCGACCTCCGCGCCCCCCGCCCGCTCGGCCGCGATCTCCTCCAGGCGCGCGATCGCCTTCGACGCCGTGCGGACCTTCTCCAGCAGTTCGATGCGGCCGCCGTCGAGCTGGAGCAGGGGCTTGACCGCGAGCGCGGAGCCGAGCAGGGCCTGGGCGGTGCCGATGCGGCCGCCGCGGCGCAGATAGTCGAGGGTGTCGACGTAGAAGTACGCGGAGGTACCCGCGGCCCGTTTCTCCGCGGCGGTGACGGCCTCGTCCACCGTACCGCCGGCCTCCGCCGTCTCGGCCGCGGCCAGGGCGCAGAAGCCGAGGGCCATCGCGACCATCCCGGTGTCCACCACCCGCACGGGCACCGGTGCCTCCCGGGCCGCGAGGACGGCCGCGTCGTAGGTGCCGGACAGTTCGCCGGACAGGTGCAGGGAGACGATGCCGCGCGCGCCGGACTCGGCGACCTCGCGGTAGGTCTCGGCGAACACCTGGGGACTGGGGCGCGAGGTGGTGACGGGGCGCCGTTTCTGCAGGGCCTGGGCGAGGGCGCGGGTGGAGATCTCGGTGCCCTCTTCGAGCGCCCGGTCGCCGAGCACCACGGTCAGGGGCACCGCGGTGATGCCGTGCCGCTCCATCGTCCGGTGCGGCAAGTAGGCCGTGGAATCGGTGACGATGGCGACATGGCGGGACATGAGCTGGAGGTTACCCGCCGTGGCGCGCACGCGGCAGCCCGGCCCCTGACGTGTGCCCCGGGGCGGTCCGCTCAAGCCCGCCGCCCTCGGTCGTCATGGGGCGGTCATGTGGTGCTTTCGGGGCGGGGGTTCTTCTGCCAGGGGTAGGAGGGGCGCGGCGCGGGCGGGGTGAGGGACTGGGGTGCCGGCTGTGCGGCAGGTTCCCCGGCGGTCCCGGGGCGGGTCCAGTGGCGCAGGGCGTCGGCCTCGATGTCGATCTGCGCGCTGAGGCTGCCGAGATCGTCCTCGGCGAAGCGGCGGGCGCGGTCGCGGACCGCCCAGCGCAGGGAGTCCGCGGACTTGGTGATGCGCTCGGCGCGGGCGCGCAGTTCGGGCAGCAGGGCGGCGAGCGTGGCCCGGTCAGGCTCGGCCTCCAGGCGCTTGAGGTCGGCGTCCAGCTCGTGTCCGTGCGCGCTGAGGCGCTCGAACAGGCCCAGGGACTCCTTCAGCGACTCGTCCTCGGCCGCTCCCGCCTGCAACGCGTCCTGGGTCGCGCGCATGGAGGTGCGCAGGGTGAGGCGCAGCTGGGCCAGCTCGGCGGCCGGGCCGACCTGGGCGAAGGATCTGGCGCGCAGGGTGTGGTCCTCGACGGTGCGCCTGGCCTGGACGATGGTGCGGTCCACGCCGCGCTTGGCGGCGCCCACCACCTTGACGGTGGCGTACACGCCCGCGACGACGAAGGCCAGGAAGAGCAGGGCGATGATGATGATCACTGCTTCCACGACGCTCCTCCTCGACCGGTGCGCCGCGCGTCGCGGCACTCCTCAACGGTAAACGCAACGGGCAGGCCCGGGGTTCCAGAAAAACCCCGAACCTGCCCGTAGGGGAGTACCCCGAGAGGCGCCGCCGTTACGCCGGAACGATGTTCACCAGCTTCGGCGCGCGCACGATGACCTTGCGGATGCCCGCGCCGTCCAGCGCCGCGACGACCTTCTCGTCGGACAGCGCCACCTTCTCCAGCTCCTCCTCGGAGATGCCCGGCGGCACCTCCAGGCGGGCCTTGACCTTGCCCTTGATCTGGACGACGCAGGTCACGGTCTCGTCCACCACGTAGCGCGGGTCGGCGACCGGGAAGTCCCGGTGGACGACCGAGTCGGTGTGGCCCAGGCGGCGCCACAGCTCCTCGGCGACGTGCGGGGCCAGCGGGGCGACCATCAGGACCAGCGGCTCGGCGACCGTACGCGGCAGGGCGGCGCCGGCCTTGGTCAGGTGGTTGTTCAGCTCGGTGACCTTGGCGATGGCGGTGTTGAACCGCAGGCCCTCCAGGTCCTGGCGCACTCCGTCGATCGCCTTGTGCAGGGCGCGCAGCGTGTCCTCGTCGGGCACGGCGTCGACCACGGTCACCTCGCCGGTGTTCTCGTCCACGATGTTGCGCCACAGCCGCTGCAGCAGCCGGAACTGGCCGACCACCGCGCGCGTGTCCCAGGGGCGGGAGACGTCCAGCGGGCCCATGGCCATCTCGTACAGGCGCAGGGTGTCGGCGCCGTACTCGGCGGCGATCTCGTCCGGGGTCACCGCGTTCTTCAGGGACTTGCCCATCTTGCCCAGCAGGCGGCTGACCTTCTCGCCCTGGTAGTAGTACGCGCCGTCGCGCTCCTCCACCTCGGCGGCCGGCACGGCGATGCCCCGGCTGTCGCGGTAGACGTAGGCCTGGATCATGCCCTGGTTGAACAGCTTGTGGAACGGCTCCGCGGAGGAGACGTGACCCAGGTCGAACAGCACCTTGGACCAGAAGCGGGCGTACAGCAGGTGCAGCACGGCGTGCTCGGCGCCGCCCACGTACAGGTCGACACCGCCGTGCGGCCGGCCCTCGCGCGGGCCCATCCAGTAGCGCTCGATCTCCGGGTCGACCATCTTCCGGTCGTTGTGCGGGTCCAGGTAGCGGAACTCGTACCAGCAGGAACCGGCCCAGTTGGGCATGGTGTTGGTCTCGCGGCGGTACTTCCTCGGCCCGTCGCCCAGGTCCAGGGTGACGTGGACCCACTCGTCGTTGCGCGACAGCGGGGTCTCCGGCTGGGTGTTCGCGTCGTCCGGGTCGAAGGTGCGCGGGCTGTAGTCCTCGACCTCGGGCAGCTCCAGCGGCAGCATCGACTCGGGCAGCGGGTGGGCGATGCCGTCCTCGTCGTAGACGATCGGGAAGGGCTCGCCCCAGTAGCGCTGACGGCTGAACAGCCAGTCGCGCAGGCGGAAGTTGACGGTGCCCCGGCCGATGCCCTTGCGCTCCAGCCACTCGGTGATGCGCGCCTTGGCCTCGGTGACGCCCAGGCCGTCCAGGGAGACGCCCTCGCCGTGCGAGTTGACGATCTTCGCGTCGTACGAGGCGAACGCGTCCTCCCACTCGGCGGTGTCGGTGCCGCGGCCGTCGGTCGGCTCGACCACGCAGCGCACGGGCAGCTCGAAGGCGCGCGCGAAGGCGAAGTCGCGGCTGTCGTGCGCCGGCACGGCCATGATCGCGCCGGTGCCGTACCCCATCAGGACGTAGTCGGCGATGAAGACGGGGATCTTCTCGCCGTTGACCGGGTTGACGGCGAACTCGCCGGTGAAGACGCCGGTCTTGTCCTTGGCCTCGGCCTGGCGCTCCACGTCGGACTTGGCGGCTGCCTGCGCGCGGTAGGCGGCGACGGCCTCGGCGGGGGTGGCGTGGCCGCCGGTCCACACCTCGTGGGTGCCCTCGGGCCACGACTCGGGGGTGAACTTGTCGACCAGGGGGTGCTCGGGCGCCAGCACCATGTAGGTGGCGCCGAACAGGGTGTCCGGGCGGGTGGTGAAGACCGTGATGTACTCGCCGTCCACGGGGAAGTCGACGCGGGCGCCCTCGCTGCGGCCGATCCAGTTGCGCTGCTGCAGCTTGATGGCCTCGGGCCAGTCCAACTCCTCCAGGTCCTCCAGCAGGCGGTCCGCGTAGGCGGTGATCCGCATGTTCCACTGGCGCAGCTTGGCCTTGAAGACGGGGAAGTTGCCGCGCTCGGAGCGGCCGTCGGCGGTGACCTCCTCGTTGGCCAGCACGGTGCCCAGGCCGGGGCACCAGTTGACCGGTGCGTCGGAGGCGTAGGCCAGGCGGTACTCGCCCAGGACGTCGGCGCGCTCGGCGGCGCTGAGCTCGTTCCAGCCGCGCGTGGTGCCCGGGATCGCGCGCTCACCGGCCTCGAACTGGGCGATCAGCTCGTCGATCGGCCGGGCCTTGCGGGCCTCGTCGTCGTACCAGGAGTTGAAGATCTGCAGGAAGATCCACTGGGTCCACTTGTAGTAGTCCGGGTCGATCGTGGCGAAGGACCGGCGCTTGTCGTGGCCCAGGCCCAGCCGGCGCAGCTGGGCCTTCATGTTCTCCATGTTGGCCTCGGTGGACACGCGCGGGTGCGTGCCGGTCTGCACGGCGTACTGCTCGGCGGGCAGGCCGAAGGCGTCGAAGCCCAGGGTGTGCAGGACGTTGTGGCCGGTCATGCGCTGGAACCGGGCGTAGACGTCGGTGGCGATGTAGCCCAGCGGGTGGCCGACGTGCAGGCCCGCACCGGAGGGGTACGGGAACATGTCCATGATGAACTTCTTGGGCTTGGCGGCCGCGTCGCCCGCCAGGTCGCCCTCGGGGTTGGCCGCCGCGTAGGTGCCGTCGGCGTCCCAGAAGTCCTGCCAGCGTGCCTCGATGTCGGCGGCCATGGCGGCCGTGTAGCGGTACGGGGCGGCCTCCGCCGGATTCGCGGCGGCAGCGGGGTTCGTCTCGCTCATGATCCTCAAAGCTCCATCGATCGTCTCTGCCTGCAGAAATAAAAAATCCCCTCACGCAGGAGGGGACGCCGCGCCGATGTCGACCTCACGGGTACCACCGGGGTCGGTACTGATCAGCGCGGCCCGCTAAGCAGAAGGCGTACGGCACGCATGGCGCCTAGGGTACCGCAGGCGTCGAGCGGGCGGCGACGCGGGGCACGAAAAGACCGAGGGCGGACCACCCTTCCGGATGATCCGCCCTCGACTTCTGTGGAGCTAAGGAGAATTGAACTCCTGACCTCCTGCATGCCATGCAGGCGCTCTACCAACTGAGCTATAGCCCCTTGCTCTGTTTCACTCGCCCGGTTCCCCCGGCGACGTCGTAAACATTACAGGTCCTGGGCTGGAGCGCCAAATCGGTTTCCGTTACGACTACTTAGTCTTGAATGTCCGATTCAATGATGATCGACTCGGCGTCCAGGCCCCGCCTGTTCAGGCGGCGACGAAGGAGTAGAACCTCTTGAGCGTGCAGTGCTCCTCGAGCAGGCGGCCGTAGATCGGCTCGCCCTCCAGCTCCCGGTACGTCTCGATGGGGTCGCCTTTGATGATCAGCGCCCGCGCACACTCCTCGCACCAGTACTGGTAGTCGGCGTTGACCGGCTCCATGTCGCGGACGATGGGCGTACCGCTGCCGCACCAGTCGCACTTCCGCCTGTGTGCACCCATCGATCAGCTCCCGTCGGACCGCGCCCCCTTCCGGCCGTCCGATTCTGCCATGAGGGGGCCGACACGGTCAGCGACGCTTCAGTAGCACAAACAGAAGATCCCGCCCCCTGACGGGGACGGGATCTTTCTCCTGTGGAGCTAAGGAGAATTGAACTCCTGACCTCCTGCATGCCATGCAGGCGCTCTACCAACTGAGCTATAGCCCCTTGCCCTGTTCTTCCCGCTCGGCGGGGCGAACAAGAAGAACTTTAGCCTGTGACCTGCCGGAAAGTGAAATCCGGGGTCCGGGGCGCCCCCGGCGGGCTCAGTCGTCGTCGCCGAGGACCGGCTCGGGGAGGGTGCCCGCGTTGTGCTCCAGCAGGCGCCAGCCGCGCACGCCCTCGCCGAGCACCGACCAGCAGCAGTTGGAGAGGCCGCCGAGGCTCTCCCAGTGCGGGGCCTGGAGGCCGAGCAGCCGGCCGATGGTGGTGCGGATGGTGCCGCCGTGGCTGACGACGACCAGCGTGCCGTCCACGGGCAGCTTCTCCACGTGCCGCAGCACGACGGGCGCGGCCCGGTCGGCGACCTCGGTCTCCAGTTCGCCGCCGCCGCGGCGGACCGCCTCGCCGCGCTTCCAGGCGGCGTACTGATCACCGTGGCGGGCGATGATCTCCTCGTGCGTCAGCCCCTGCCAGACGCCCGCGTAGGTCTCGCGCAGGCCCTCCTCGCGGGTGACGTCGAGGCCGGTGAGCAGGGCCAGCTCGGCGGCCGTGTCCGCGGCCCGGGTGAGGTCCGAGGAGACGATCGCGTCGGGGCGCAGGGAGGCCAGCAGCCGGGCGGCGCGGCGGGCCTGGCCCACGCCGGTCTCGGTCAGCGGCACGTCCGTGCTGCCCTGGAAGCGGCGCTCCACGTTCCACGCGGTCTGGCCGTGCCGCCACAGGATGACGCGGCGGCCCCGGTCCTTGCGGTCACTCACCTCACCGGTGGGGCTCATCACCACTCCCCGCCCGGTTCCCGGTCGGCCTCGGCCGCCTGGAGCTTGGCGTGCTCCTCGGCCTTGCCGCGGGTGGCCTTGGCGTCGGCGGGCAGCTCGATCTCGGGGCAGTCCTTCCAGAGCCGCTCCAGGGCGTAGAAGACACGCTCCTCGCTGTGCTGGACGTGGACCACGATGTCGACGTAGTCGAGCAGGACCCAGCGGGCCTCGCGGTCGCCCTCGCGGCGCACCGGCTTGGCGCCGAGTTCCTTCTGGAGGCGCTCCTCGATCTCGTCGACGATGGCCTTGACCTGGCGGTCGTTCGGCGCGGAAGCGAGCAGGAAGGCGTCCGTGATCGACAGGACGTCGCTGACGTCGTAGGCGATGACGTCATGGGCGAGCTTGTCGGCAGCCGCCTGGGCGGCGGTGTTGATGAGCTCAAGGGAACGATCGGTGGCGGTCACTGCGTGGCTTTCCGTCGGCGGTCACTGAACCTCAAGGGTCTCACGGACGGCCGGGGGCACCCCACGTGATTAAGGGCATCACGGGGGCGCCCCGGAGCGGTCAGGAACCGGACGGCCTGTAGTCCCGGCCCAGGACCACCGAGACGTCGGCGCCCGAGGAGACCGAGCCCTTGGTGACCGAGCCCGCGGGCAGGCCGAGGGTCTTGGCGACCTCGGTGGCGTTCTGCCTGTCCGAGGCGTCCTGGTAGACGACCTTCGAGGCCGGCTGGGTGCCGCTCCCGCTGCCCCCCTCCAGGAAGGTGAAGCCGCCGTTGAGGAGCACCACGCGGGCCTGCTCGGTGTCGTCCTTGACCCCGGTGGCGTTCTGCACCGAGACCCTGACCGCGCTGCCAGCGTCGGGGCTCTTGGCGGCGCCGCCCAAAATGTCCTTGACCACGCTGCCGCTGGTCTGGGCGCTGAGCGTGCCGTCGGGCTGCACCGGCAGCAGGGCGGTTCCGTAGTCGCCCTCCTTGGCGAGATCGGCGAGCTTGGCCAGGAAGGCGCCGAGGTCCTTGTCGGTGAGCGAGGGGTCGAGGATCTGCGCGAGGCTCTGCACGGTGACCGTGGCGTCCGACGCGTCGGTGGAGATCTTGCGCAGGACGCCCTGCATGACCTGCCCGAACCGCTCCAGCTGGGCGTTCTCCGACTCGCCGGGGGCCCGGTAGGTGGCGTAGGCGACGGCCATCCTGCCGCTGAGGGTCTGGTCGCCGCCCTTGCTGACGAGCGGTTCGGTGCCCTTCTTCTTGGCGGACGGGTCGGGCACGTCCGTGTTGGTGTCGATGTCGATGTCGCCGACGAGGTCGACGAGGTTCTGGAGGTAAGGGGTGTCCAGGCGCCAGGTGCCCTGGATGTCGGTGCCGAGGACGGTGTTCAGCTGGTCGCGGGTGCCCGAGGAGCCGTCGTCGTCCACGGACTTGGCGAGGGTCGTGGTGGAGCCGTCGTCGTCGGTCAGCGCGAGGGAGTTGGGCAGCAGGACGGTGGTGCCCCGCTTGGTGGTGGTGTTGTCGACCAGCAGCACCGTGGAGGTGCCGCGCTTCCCGGTGTTGTGCAGATGGACGACGATCACGTCGCGCTTCTGGGCGCCGACCGGCGTGGCCGCGCCGGCACCGGAGGCGGAGGAGGACAGGAAGGGCAGCTTCCCGGCGTACCAGAGGTAGCCGACGCCGACGACGGCGACGAGGGCGAGGACGACGCCGAGGGCGACGAGCCGGCCGCGGGCGCGGCGGCGGGCCTCCTCGCGGCGCTCGGTCCGGTTCTCGGTGAACTTCAGCCAGTCGATGACGTCCTCGGAGTCGCCGTCCGGCTCCTCCACGAACGCGAACTGCTCGGTGTGGTAGTCCGGTTCGCCGTCCGCGTCGTCCGTGTCCCGCGCGTTCCCGCTCGCGAGTTCCGCGTACGGGTCGGGTCGGCGGGCGTCGGGCGGTCCCGCCTGCTGGGGGATGTGCGCCGTCTGCTCGGCGACCCGGGGCTGCTGTCCGCTGCTCGCGGCCCGCCCGTAGGGGTCGTACCCGGGATCCCCCCCGTGCCCCGCGGCCTGGTTGCCGTAGGGGTCGTAGCCGCCGTAGCCGCCGTTCGCGGGGTACGACGGGGCCTGCGGCTGCTGTCCGGTGCCGTAGGACCCGTACGGCTGCGCCGGCTGCTGGGAGCCGGTGGCGTAGGGGTCGTAGCCGTAGTCCTGCGGCTGGGCATAGGGGTCGTAGGACCCGCGCGGAGCCTGCTGCGCCGGAACCTGGCGGTAGACGGGCTGTCCGTACTCGTCGTAGCCGACGATCTCGTACGGTCCGGCTCCGTAGCCGGCGTCACCCGCGTCGTATCGGTCGTTCACCGGTGCCCCTCTCGGCTCACTCGCCGCGGTACAGCTCGCGCTTGTCGATGTAGCGCACGACTCCGTCCGGCACCATGTACCAGATGGGGTCGCCCTTGGCGACTCTCGCACGGCAGTCTGTGGACGAGATGGCGAGCGCCGGAACCTCGACCAACGAGACCCCGCCCTCGGGCAGTCCCTGGTCGCTGAGGTGGTGGCCGGGCCGGGTGACGCCGATGAAGTGCGCGAGGGAGAACAGCTCCTCGCTGTCGCGCCAGGTCAGCAGCTGGGCGAGGGCGTCGGCACCCGTGATGAAGAACAGGTCGGTGTCCGGGTTGAGGGCCCGCAGGTCGCGCAGGGTGTCCACGGTGTAGGTGGGGCCGCCGCGGTCGATGTCGATGCGGCTCACGGAGAACTGCGGGTTCTCGGCGGTGGCGATGACCGTCATCAGGTAGCGGTCCTCGGCCGGGGAGACCTGGCGGTGGGACTTCTGCCACGGCTGGCCGGTGGGCACGAACACCACCTCGTCCAGCTGGAACTGCGCGGCGACCTCGCTGGCCGCCACGAGGTGCCCGTGGTGGATCGGGTCGAAGGTGCCGCCCATGACACCCAGGCGCCGCTTGCCGGGGCGGGCGGGGCCGTGGCCCGGCCGGTGCCGGCGGTACTGCGGCTGGTCGGCCGTGCCGGCGGCGGTCTCGTGCACCGGGCCGGTAGGCATGTCCTGCTCTCCCATGCGTGCAGACCCTACCGGCCCGGCCTTCGGCATCCGGCCGGGGCCGGTCCCCGGGCTCAGCGGTCGCGGTTGAAGCGGGTGGTGATCCACAGCAGCAGAAGCAGGATGGCGAGGGCGGCGCCGCCGGTGAGGGCGGGGTTCAGGCTGTCGTGGTGGCCGCCCTCTTCGGCGGCGAGGGAGATCAGCGGGGCTGCGGCGCTGGTGAGCATCATCTTCGACAGGACCTATCGCGTGTGGGCGGGATAAAGACGTCGGCTCATCGTATGCGGGCGGCCCTTCGGCGATCACGCCGACTCCGCCGTTGGGGAGCGGGGGTGCGGGGCGTGGAACTCCGGCCGGGTGTCAGTCGTCCTTCTGCTTGTAGCCGCGCAGCAGGAACCAGGCGGTCAGCGCGCAGCCCAGGATCATCACGATCAGGACGACGCGGAGCAGGTATCCGCTCCCCCCCTGCTGCTGGGCGGCGCTCGCCGCCGCCTCGGTCAGCCGGGCGGCTGCGGGGTGGTACTCCATGGCTGGACTCCTTCGGCTGTCTGCCCGTCCACGGTATCTCCGCCTAGGCTGAGCCCCGCCTCGGGGGCTCACCGGCACTCAACGCACTTGGGGGATGACATGCACGAAGGCGATCGGCAGGACGGGCACGAGCGGGTGCCCAGCAGGCAGCGGACGCGTTTCCCGGGGATCTCCTCGCGGGCGTACGAGCATCCGGCCGACCGAAGCGCCCTGGTGGCGCTGCGCAAACTCAGCGGATTCGACCAGGTGTTCAAGGCACTCAGCGGGCTGCTCCCGGAGCGGAGCCTGCGGCTGCTCTTCCTGTCCGACTCGGTGCGGGTCTCCGAACGGCAGTTCGGTCATCTGCACGACATGCTGCTGGACGCCTGCTACATCCTGGACCTGCCGAAGGTCCCGCCGATGTACGTCACGCAGGACCCGCAGCCGAACGCGATGTGCATCGGCCTGGACGAGCCGATCATCGTGATCTCCACGGGTCTGGTGGAGCTGCTGGACGAGGAGGAGATGCGGGCGGTCGTCGGGCACGAGGTCGGGCACGCGCTGTCCGGGCACTCCGTGTACCGCACCGTCCTGCTGTTCCTGACGAACCTGGCGATCAAGGTCGCCTGGATCCCGCTGGGCAATCTCGCGGTCATGACGATCATCGCCGCGCTGCGGGAGTGGTTCCGCAAGTCCGAGCTGTCCGCCGACCGGGCCGGGCTGCTGGTGGGCCAGGACGTACGGGCCTCGATGCGCGGCCTGATGAAGATCGCGGGCGGCAACCACCTGCACGAGATGAACGTCGACGCGTTCCTGGAGCAGGCCGAGGAGTACGACTCCGGGGGCGACCTGCGCGACTCCGTGCTGAAGATCCTGAACGTGCTGCCGCGCTCGCACCCGTTCACCACCGTGCGCGCGGCCGAGCTGAAGAAGTGGGCCGGGTCCCGGGACTACCAGCGGATCATGGACGGCCACTACCCGCGCCGCGACGACGACAAGGACGCCAAGGTCAGCGACTCCTTCCGCGAGTCCGCGGCGAGCTACGCGAGCGACGTCAAGGACTCCAAGGACCCGCTGATGAAGCTGGTCACCGACCTGGCGGGCGGCGCGGGCGACCTGGGCGGCCGGGTCAAGCGCGGCTTCGACGGCTTCAAGAGCCCGCCGCCCGCGAAGGGCGGACCGGCCACGGCGGCGGAGTAGGACGGGCGAGGCCCACGGCTCCCGCCGGGCCCGGCGGGAGCCCGCCCCGGGACCCCGCCGCTCCTCACGCCCTGGGCTGCGCCCCGGGGGCCAGCGTTCCGCACAGCGAGGCGGGGCTGTCGGTCCGGTAGGGGTCGGTGCCCGCGGGGGCGCCCGGACGGGAGGTCTGGCCCGCCAGGAGGGGGCGCAGGTAGGACGTGGAGTCCTCGGCGCAGGACAGGGGGCCGGCCTCGACGTAGGCCGTGATCAGCTGGACCTGGCGGGTGCGCAGGTCGTCGCGGGTGAAGCGGAAGGTCACGGCGCGGCGGACGGTGAAGAGGGAGACGCGCGCGCTCGCGGGGCCGGCGGGGCGCAGGGCGTAGACGAAGGTGTGGTCGGCGCTGACCTCCAGGGTGGCCGGGTCGGCCTCGGTGACACGCAGATCGCCCTGGACGCGGATCCGGTCGTCGGCCAGCCGGTCGCGGGCCGGGTCGAGGCGCACCAGCCAGCCGGTGGGGGCGTGCCGGCCGTCCGCCGCCGGACGGTCGAAGCTCTGGTCGAACTGGGCGAGCTGGTCGGAGTCCACCAGCGCCCGCGCGGGCGCCGCCGTGCGGCCGTCGAGCACCTCGGGATACAGCGAGGAGCGCACGATGTAGTCCTTGGCCGTGGTCAGCGCGGTCACGACCTGGCTGTCGGAGAAGTGCGCGGTGCCCCGCGCGGCCGGCAGCGGGATCCCCTCGGCGCCGACGTCGAACTGCGCGGCCGGGCTGTGCGCGTACAGCGTCTCCGCGTCCCTCCCGCCCGGCACCTCGGCCTGCGGGGCGAGCGGTATCACCGTCATCCGCAGGGGCTCGGCGGGCCGTGGGGCGCCGGCGGGGTCGTAGGGGTGGCGGACACCCATGTAGACGGCGGTGGCGAAGGCCACGGCGATCAGCAGGACCAGGATCATCGCCTGCCGGACGAGCCCCCGGTGCGGCGGCCTGCGGCGCACGGCGGGCGCGTGGTCGGCCATCCGCTCCTCGGCGGAGTACTCCTGGAGGCGGGCAGCGCGCACGAACGACTCGTCGAACACGACGGATCGGTACTCGTCCTCGGCACCGCCGGGGCCGCCCTCGGGTGCCCCCTCCGGTGGGTCTCCAGGCCCGCCCATACTTTCAGAGTGGGTTCCGTGGGCCCCGGGTAAACGCCCCGCTCCACCACAACTTCTGACACGCCCTCACCCCGGGCGGCACAGGGGCCGGTCAGGGCAGGTGGGGCACCGCCGACGCCTCGGGGCGGACGGGAGCCGCCGTGGGAGCCTGGTTCTGGCCGGTCGTGGTGGGCGGCGGAAGCTGGTCGCGGGTGCCCGAGGAGGTGCCCCGGTAGACCGCGGCGAAGGCCAGGGCGACCATGCCGACGCCCATCACCACGGCGAGCACCCAGGCCACGGGGCGGTGCCAGCGGACCTGCTTGCCGTGGCCGTCGAAGGGGCCGCGGTCGAGGGCGTGGACGTCGTCCGGCTCGTCCCAGTCGTCGTCCGGATCGGCGCCGGGATCGGCGCCCCCGTACCCGTCGTCGTAGCGCTCGCCCCGGGCGCGGGCGCGGCGGGCCCGCTCGGAGGCCTCGGCTCTGGCCTCGGCGGCGGCGAGGAGGCGTTCGACGGCGGTCGGCTCATGGACCGTGGCCGCCCGTACGAAGGCCTCGTCGAAGACCACGGAGGCGAACTCTTCGTCCGACACCCCGCGGTCGTGGTCGTCGTCGGGCTCCCAGCCGTCAGGGAACGGCGTGCCCCCCACGTCCTCCGGCACACGACCAGAGTAGACCTGGGGGGTCAATTTGGGCAGACGGTACGGAAATTCATCCACCTGTCGAGACGCCCTCCCGGCCGCCTGCCGGGGAGCCGTCCCGCTCGCCGGCTCAGCGGCGCACGTGCCCGTCGCCGGTGACGATGTACTTGGTGCTGGTCAGCTCCGGCAGGCCCATCGGGCCGCGGGCGTGCAGCTTCTGCGTGGAGATGCCGATCTCCGCGCCGAAGCCGAACTGCCCGCCGTCGGTGAACCGGGTGGAGGCGTTCACGGCGACGGTGGTGGAGTCGACCAACTGGGTGAAGCGGCGGGCTGCCTGCTGCGAGGTGGTGACGATCGCCTCGGTGTGCCCGGAGGTCCACAGCCGGATGTGCTCGACGGCCTTGTCGAGGGAGTCCACCACGGCGGCGGCGATGTCGTACGACAGGTACTCGGTCTCCCAGTCCTCGGGGGTGGCCTCGACCACGGTGGCCTTGGAGTCCTTGGCGTGGGCCATGACCCGCTCGTCGGCGTGCACGGTGACGCCGGCCTCGGCGAGGGCGTCCAGGGCGCGCGGCAGGAAGGCGGCGGCGATGTCCTGGTGGACGAGGAGCGTCTCGGCCGCGTTGCACACGCTGACCCGCTGGGCCTTGGAGTTCACGAGGATGTCGATCGCCATGTCGATGTCGGCCTGCGCGTCGACGTAGACGTGGCAGTTGCCGGTGCCCGTCTCGATGACGGGCACGGTGGACTCGCTGACCACGGTCCTGATCAGGGAGGCGCCGCCGCGCGGGATGAGGACGTCGACCAGGCCACGGGCGCGCATCAGCTCGCGCACGGACTCGCGGCTCTCCCCCGGCACCAGCTGGACCGCGTCGGCGGGCAGCCCGGCGCCGCCGACCGCGTCCCGGATCACCCGGACCAGGGCGGTGTTGGACTCGTAGGCGGAGGCGGAACCGCGCAGCAGGACGGCGTTGCCGGACTTCAGGCACAGGGCGGCGGCGTCGACGGTGACGTTCGGGCGGGCCTCGTAGACGATGCCGACGACGCCGAGCGGGACGCGGACCTGGCGCAGGTCGATGCCGTTGGGGAGGGTGGAGCCGCGGACCACCTCGCCGACCGGGTCGGGCAGCCCGGCCACGTGGCGGACGTCGGCGGCGATGGCGCGGACCCGCTCGGGGGTGAGCGTGAGCCGGTCCACGATGGCCTCGCTGGTGCCGTTGTCGCGCGCCTTGGCCACGTCCTTGGCGTTGGCCGCCACGATCTCCCCGGCGCGCACCTCCAGGGCGTCGGCGATGGCGAGCAGCGCGTCGTCCTTCGCGGCGCGCGGCAGCGGCGCGAGGTCGGCGGCGGCGGCCCTGGCCCGGTAGGCGGCCTGGGTGACCGGGGACATCGAGTCGTACGGCGAGAGCGTGGTCATGAGGGAAGGGTAGTGCGCGGTGCGGAGCCCTTCCGCGCACGTTTCACACCCCGAGACGAAAACGCCGGTAAGGGCTCAGAAGGGGTGGACCCCTACGGGTGTCGCGGGCGGTGGCCCGTAGCCCTCGGCGACGCGCTGGTGGTACGTCTCGCGGTCGATGACCTCCAGGCCGACGATCTCCCACGGGGGCAGTCCGGCGCTCAGCCGGTGCTCGCCCCACAGGCGCAGGGCGACGGCGGCCGCGTCATGCAGGTCGCGGGCCTCCTCCCAGTACCGGATCTCGGCGTGGTCGCTCGCGTATCTGCTGGTGAGCAGGAAGGGGTGGTCGTGGGCCAGCTGCTCCAGGGCCCGGCGCAGATCCGTGAGGGGGACGCTCCCGCCGGCCACGCTGAGGGTGACGTGCCACAGCCGGGGCAGGTCCCTGGGCTCCTCGTAGGTGTCACCGGCCGCGACGCTCGTCAGGGCACCTCGGGTGGTACCCCCAGGGCGCACTCGTCTCACGACGGCCTCCTTCACCCGAGTGCTCGGAAACATGTCTTGCACACAAAGTTGAGCAGGCCGTAAGGCTTCGCGGGGCGGTTTTACGGAACGTCCCCCACCGGAGGCCCGCGGGGGCGCCCCGCTGTACGAGTGTCACCGGTGCAGGAGCACCAGGTCGTCCCTGTGTACGACCTCGCGTTCGTACGCCGGTCCCAGCTCGCGCGCCAGCTCGTGGGTCGAACGGCCGATCAGCCGCGGGATCTCCTTGGCGTCGAAGCTGACGAGCCCCCGCGCCACCGCGCGGCCCCCCGTGTCCCGCAGCTCCACCGGGTCGCCGGCGCTGAACTCGCCCTCCACGGCCGCGATTCCCGCGGGCAGCAGCGACTTGCGGCCCTTGACGACCGCCTCCACGGCGCCGTCGTCCAGGGTGAGCGCGCCCTGCGGGGTGGAGGCGTGCTGGAGCCACAGCAGCCGGTCGGCGGAGCGCTTGCCGGTGGTGTGGAAGTAGGTGCCGGTGTCGCCGCCGCCGAGGGCGTCCGCCGCGTGCACGGCGCTGGTGAGCACCACCGGGATGCCGGCGGCGGCCGCGATCCCGGCCGCCTCGACCTTGGTGACCATGCCGCCGGTGCCGACGCCGGCCTTGCCCGCGCTGCCGATCTCCACGCCCGCGAGGTCTGCGGGGCCGCGCACCTCGGCTATCCGGGAGGTGCCGGGCCTGCTGGGATCGCCGTCGTAGACGCCGTCGACGTCCGAGAGGAGGACGAGCAGGTCGGCGTGGACGAGGTGGGCGACGAGGGCGGCGAGCCGGTCGTTGTCGCCGAAGCGGATCTCGTCGGTGGCGACGGTGTCGTTCTCGTTGACGATCGGCAGGGCACCCATCGCGAGGAGTTTGTCGAGGGTGCGCGAGGCGTTGCGGTGGTGGGCGCGGCGGCTCATGTCGTCGCTGGTGAGCAGGACTTGGCCGACGCGCAGGCCGTAGCGGGCGAAGGAGGCGGTGTAGCGGGCGACGAGCAGGCCCTGGCCGACGCTGGCGGCGGCCTGCTGCCGGGCGAGGTCCCGGGGGCGGCGGCGCAGTCCGAGCGGGGCGAGCCCGGCGGCGATGGCACCGGAGGAGACGAGGACGACCTCCTTCTCCCCTCCGCTGCGGCTCTTGGCCAGCACGTCCACCAGGGCGTCCACGCGGTCGGCGTCCAGGCCGCCCGCCGCGGTGGTCAGGGAGGAGGAGCCCACCTTGACGACGATCCTGCGGGCCTCCACCACGGCCTGCCTCGCGCTTGCCACTTGCCTGCCGTCCCTTTCGCCCGTACCGGCCCCGTGCTGCGCAATGTACGCGACCCGGGACCTTCGGCGCGCTCCGGTTCCGGTGGGCGGACGCCCGCCGGTCACCGCACGCGCCGAGCGGCGGAGACCGGAAAACCGAGGAAATCCGGGATCGCGCTTCCGTGCACGGTGTCCGTGAACAGGACGGGGCGCGGCGGCGGAATAACCGGTCGCCTTTTCTTTTCCCGGATCTCCGGGGTGGCTCGCTTCGCGATGTCCGATCGCAGACGCTTCCTGCAAACAGGGGCGCCGTCATCGGGACGGCGCCCGTTCCCGCCGGGACGGCCGCCGTCCCGCACAGCGCCGGGAACACCCCGGGACCACGCCTCCGCGCGGTTTCGGCCGCGGTGTGCGCGGCGGTGTCGAATCCACCACATCGGGGCCGCACCTGCGGGCGGAGCCTCGCGGCATCCGCACCGCGGACTCCGGCGGCACCTTCGCGGGGCGGGATGACCGGATCGCCCGGTTCGCCTTCCCCGACGGCGGTGTTCTCACCGAGGACTCACCTTCTCTTACCCGGTACGCCCCCGGGAACGGGCCGACCGGGCCACGCGGCGACCGGTCCGGCCGGGGAACCGGATCACCGCCCGCCGCCGGGCCCGCGGCGCCCTCCGCTTGCGCCCGCGGGACCCCGCCGGCTCCGCGCCGGGCCCGGCCGCACCCTCCCTCGCGGCCGCACGCCGGGCCCGGTCGGCACCCCCGTGCGGGGGCCTGGGACAGAGCCGTCCGGGCCCCTGACCGGCCGCCATCGGCACGGTC
The DNA here is from genome assembly GCF_030269125.1 of Streptomyces hygroscopicus subsp. hygroscopicus. GTDB lineage: Bacteria > Actinomycetota > Actinomycetes > Streptomycetales > Streptomycetaceae > Streptomyces > Streptomyces hygroscopicus_C. Next base: position 785,834 of record NZ_BSSM01000002.1, read on the forward strand.
CCGCCGTGCGGCGCACCCGCCCCGGTGGTCTCCGGCACCGGCTCGCGCGGGAGAGTGCGCGCCTCCCGCCGGAACGTGCTCGTCCGGGCTCGGGGAAGGCGTGCCCGCGGGGTCCCGGACGGCCCCGCCCCGAACGCCCCCGCGGGCGCCCGTGAGTCACGCCACACCCGGGTCCGCCCGGTCCCGCGCGGCCGTACGGTGAGACCATTCGGAGGGGCACGTTAGGGTAGGGTTAAACGCCCCTTAACCTCGCACTCCTTGTGCCTCTCGCCCCCACGCCGCACCGGCACCGGGAGGCGGTTGAGAGTCTGACCGACAGTCCAGGAGCCCCAAGCATGCCCGTAGCGAATGGAAACGCTTCGCCGAAAATAAGCGTTGTCGTCCCTGTCTACAAAGTCCAGGGATATCTGCGTGCGTGCTTGGACTCTATTCTGTCCCAGTCCTTCGAGGACTTCGAGATCGTCGCCATCGACGACCACTCCCCCGACTCGTGCGGGAAGATACTCGATGAATACGCCGCCCTCGACAGCCGCGTCATACCCGTGCATTTCGAGGAGAACCGGGGCATCGGAAAGGCGCGCGACGCCGGTGCGCTGAAGTCCCGCGGCGAGTACATCCTCTTCCTCGACAGCGACGACACGCTGGCCGACGGCGCGCTCCAGGCGATAGCCGACCGCCTGGAGGTCACGGGCAACCCCGACATCCTGCTGCTCAACCACGTCCGCACCTACTGGAACAACCGCGTCCAGGCGAGCGCGGCCGGTGAACTCCTCGCGAGCGCGGGGACGGACGTCTTCACGGCCCTCGAACGGCCCGACTTCCTCACCATGTTCGCCGTCGTCTGGAACCGCGCCTACCGCCGCGAGTTCTACGTCGGCAACAACTTCGTCTTCACCGACGGCATCTACGAGGACGCGCTCATGGTCTACAAGACCATGCTGACCGCGGAGCGCATCGCCGCCACCGACCACGTCTGCGTCGAGTACCGCCAGCGCCGCCAGGGCAACTCCATGCGCACGCCCGGCCGCAAGCACTTCGGCATCTTCCAGCAGTACGCCCGCCTCTTCGAGTTCCTCGACGAGCGCCCGCACCTGGAGTCCGTGCGCGCCCTGTTGTTCGAGCGCGCGGCGAGCCACTACCTGTTCACGCTGGCCCGCGAGGACCGCATCGTCCCCAAGGACCGAGCGGAGTTCTTCAAGCTCGCGGCGGCCTCGTACAAGCGCTACAAGCCCAAGGGCTTCGTGCTCCCCGAGGGCTCCCAGGGCGTCCGGTTCCAGCTGCTGGAGCGCGGCTCCTACACGGCGTACGCCGCGGTGACCGCCGCCGGCAACACCCGCCGGCAGGTCATCCAGCGCGCCACCAAGGTCAAGACCAAGCTCGGCAAGACCGCCTACAACCGGCTGTACCGGCTGCACCTGCGCCGCCCGGTGGACGAGAACCTCGCGGTCTACGCGGCCTACTGGAACCGCGGCGTCGCCTGCAACCCCGCGGCCATCTACCACAAGGCCAAGGAACTCGCCCCGAACGTGCACGGCGTGTGGGTCGTGCGCCGCGACATGGTGGACAACATCCCCGCGGGCGTCGACTACGTGGTGGCCAACTCGCCGCGTTACTGGGAGGTCATGGCCCGCGCCAAGTACCTCGTCAACAACGTCAACTTCCCGAACAACATCGTCAAGCGCCCCGAGCAGGTCTTCCTCCAGACCCATCACGGCACCCCGCTGAAGCAGATGGGCATCGACCAGCAGAAGTACCCGGCGGCGGCGAAGAACATGAGCTTCGCCAAGATGCTGGAGCGGGCCGACAAGTGGGACCTCAGCCTCACCTCCAACCAGCACTCCACGGAGAACTGGGAGCGGGTCTACCCCTGCGCGTTCGAGGCGATCGAGTTCGGCTACCCGCGCAACGACGTCTACTTCCGCACCGACGGTGACGGCGTCCTGCGCATCCGCCGCGAACTGGGCATCGAGGACGGCAAGAAGGCCGTCCTGTACTGCCCGACGGTGCGCGACTACCAGAAGGGCTACGTCCCCCGCATCGACCTGGAGCGCTTCTGCTCCGAGCTGGGCCCGGACTTCGTCGTCCTGGTGCGCACGCACTACTTCTACGGCGCCGACCCCCGCCTGGAGGCCCTCCAGGAGCGCGGTCTGATCAAGGACGTGTCGACGTACCCGGTGGTGGAGGACCTCTGCCTGGCCGCCGACGCGCTGATCACGGACTACTCGTCCATCATGTTCGACTACGCGTGCCTGGACCGCCCGATCGTCACCTACGCCGACGACTGGGAGGTCTACCGCAAGGCCCGCGGTGTCTACTTCGACATCCTCTCCGGCCAGCCGGGCGAGACCCCGGGCGCGACCGCGACCGACGAGGACCAGCTGATCGAGGTCTTCCGTTCCGGTGCCTGGAACAGCGCCGAGGCCGCCGAGCTGCGGGCCGCGTTCCGTGAGCGCTTCGTGCAGTTCGACGACGGAAACGCGGCGGAGCGTGTGGTGCGCCGCCTCTTCCTCGGGCAGCAGGAGACCACCCCCGCGGTGATCCCGCTGGCGGACCGGACGCCCGCGCCCGCGCCGGGGGCCCTCGCCAAGGCCCGCATCCCGCGCCAGCCCACCGGTGAGCACGGCCTCATCGACGCCTGAGCCCGGCCGCACCGGCGCCCGACGTGCAGAACGAGAGAGACGAACACCTGATGGCTTCCCGCCCCACCATTTCCAAGGCGGTCATCCCGGCGGCGGGTCTTGGCACCCGGTTCCTGCCGGCCACCAAGGCCACTCCCAAGGAGATGCTGCCGGTCGTCGACAAGCCCGCGATCCAGTACGTGGTCGAGGAGGCCGTGTCCGCGGGGCTCGACGACGTCCTCATGATCACCGGTCGTAACAAGCGTCCCCTGGAGGACCACTTCGACCGCAACTACGAGCTGGAATCCGCCCTGGGGAAGAAGGGCGACGCCGAACGGCTCGCCAAGGTGCAGGAGTCGAGCGACCTGGCGACCATGCACTACGTCCGCCAGGGCGACCCCAAGGGCCTCGGCCACGCCGTGCTGTGCGCCGCCCCGCACGTCG
>NZ_BSSM01000003.1 GCF_030269125.1 Streptomyces hygroscopicus subsp. hygroscopicus
AAGGGCGACGGCGTTCACCACGCCATGCTCGGCATCTCCCGCCTCCACAACCTCACCCTCGCAGGTTGAGCGACGAACGCCACAGGTCAGCAAGCAGATCCAAGGTCAATTACGGGACATCGCTTAGGAGATGCCCAGCTCACGGCCTTGCGCAACACCCTTTAGGCGCAACCGGGAAAATGGCCGCCAGCGCGGCGGAGTGGGCCCTCGATCGATCGGCTGCCCTGTTCCGGTGCCGGCCCAATGTCGGAACCGGGCAGCCGATCGGGCAGGGCTCTCAGTCCCCTGTCTGCCCGAAGACGTATCGCACGAGGTCCGCGTCCTTCTTCGGCACCGCCAAGTCGTAGGTCCCGTCCGCAGTGGTCAACTCGTAGCGCTCGAACTTCGGCGCCATGGGCACCTTGCCCTCGACAGGCTTCAACGCGAAAGGAGGTCTCAGTGGAGTGCTCTTCTTTTCGCCTGTCCGGTCAGTCCAGACCGGCGCCTCTCCCAAGGCGCACCGCAGGAATCCGCTCCTGGTACGAGCGATCTTCGTGCCCTGGCCGATCGACGTCATCACCGCTCCGCCAATGCTCTTGGTGAATCCGACGACCTGCAACGGCTGCCCGTTCCTGAAGTCCTCCATGTCCTGAGAAGGCGAGCGCCGACGGATCCACGTCCATCGCAGTAGCACGTCCACCGCGGTCGCGGTGCCCGCGGAACGCCGCGCCGAAGGAACCCCTTGCGCCATCTTCTCCCTCTTCCCTCGGCCGCGGGCATGCGCATCCGAAGCACGGACGTGCCACATCCCTGACCGGTACTCGAACACAGCTCCCCACCGGAACCGCAGAGCCGCAGGCTATCTCCCTGTGTAGGTGCGTGTTGATCGCGTTGGCTCCTTCGCGAGGGGCCGCCCTCGGTGGGCGGTGATCGAGGGAGCAGCGTGCAGAGAGACCTATCCGCAGCGGTAGCGAGCATGGCCGAGGAGAATTGCGGTGGCGGTCGGTGCGGTAGCCGACCTTGACAAGGGGTTGTGACGGGGCTCTTATCGCAATGGTGTCTTCTCCAGGCGCCGGAACCTGCTCACTCTTGCCGATGCGCGCACTACCCTGGACCACCTGACCGCTGCGGTGCCGACGCACGTGTTGGAGGACATCGCCGAGCAGATGGAACTCGGTGAGCAACCATTCGCGCCATTTCGGCGGTTGCCGGACGAGCAGCGGGTGTGCGGGCCGGTGTTCGCCGGGAGTGCCGACCTGGGCAGCTTGCCGGGTATCTGCTGCTCGACTACGACGACTCGTACGGTATCGACCGAGTTGGCCTCTTTCTCTCCCGCCAAGTGCCTTGATCTCATGGGGTGTTCCTGGTTGCTCGAGGCTCCGGGCGCTGGTGCTCCGGTGCCCCAACTGCGCGCCTTGTTGCTTGATCACCTTCGTCATACTCAGCGCTCGACGTCGGAGAAGGTCTGGTCAAACACCTGAATGAGCCTGCCCTGACCGGAACACAGAGGGCTCATGTACGTGAGGTCAATGAGTACCGACTCAGGATCGGTACTCATTGACCTCACGTACATGAGCCCTGATCTTCGAAGCCGTTAAGGTTGCCCGACGCAGAGGTACGACGACGTCCTCGCCGGTGCTCTTCGTACTGAGCCTGTAGTAGCTGATGTGTGCGAGCCGCTCGGATTCTTCAAGCCATCCGGCTTCCACGACCTGGCGTCGGGTGCGGGAGAACACGGTGGGGGACATGCCGACAAGCTCGGCGAGCTTGGCGCCGGTCTCGATGACTGCGCTTGCCCGGTCCGCGGGGTGCATGGCGTAGAGCATGACGATCAGGCGCTGGTTGGCGGTCATGCCGGCGGTGCGGTGCAGGACGTCCAGGAGCTTCTGCTTGTCGTCGTTGTTCACTGGACCTCCCACAGCAAAGGGGTCGTGTTGTCGAAGCCGGGGATGTCCGGCGGGTTGCACGTCTTGACCGCTCCCGTTGCTCGATCCCAGTCCCGTGGAAGGCAATGTACGGGCTGATCCGGTAGAGCCGGTACTTGCCGATAAAACCGCGCTCGATCAGAATGCGCAGCTTGAGGAGCTTCCGGTTATTTTTTCCGACGGCGTCAGCGGTCATCCCGACCTTCTTGGCGATGTCCGCGCCGGTTGCCCTCAACGGCGCCATGCCCTGGGGAGAGACCCCGATCCACCACAGGACCATGTGCTTCTGGCTCGGGGTGAATTCCTTGCTCTCAGTGATCGCCTCGACCCTGGCCTTGTCGACCTGGATGTGCTCGTCCGAGAAGGCGTAGGGCGCATAGGGGATGGCCTCGGCTGAGTCGCGAGGTCTGCCGCTGGGCGAACGCGCGATCTGTTGTCAGTGGCGTGCGTTTGGATAGGCCGCATGACTGTTCACGATGTTGCCGAGGCTCTTCCTGACATCCCGACGCTGCGGGACCGGTGTCGGTCGATAGCCATGCTGGAGACTGTGCTGAACCCTGACGGTGAGCGCTACTACTCATTCAGCCGGGCCTGGTCCGAGACGGAGGAGATCGCCTCCATGCGTAACGGCTCGGGGGACGAGTTCGACGTCATCTTCTCTCCGGCCGGCGCGTATGTTCGAGGCTTCGACCACGAGTCGGCGATGAGCCCATATGTCGACGACGCGCCCTGGCCAGGCGTAGTGGACTCGGTCCCCGAGGTGTTCCGCAGCTGCGTCGAAGAGCCGGCCTTCACAGACGACGGAATGCCCAGGGTGACGGCCTGCATATGGCGTGAGGAGGGAAGCGAGCACTGGCAGGCCGGAGAGATCGACTTCCCTGAAGACAACGCCGACCCTGACGGCTCGGGTTGGCTGTTCCACCTGCTGGTCGACGCATCACCGGAGGCATTCCAGAAGTTCGCGGAGGACTACTACGAGATCCCGGTCGACATCCACGCGGTGCGCCACGTATATGCCCTTCGCCCGCTGACCCAAGAGGTGGTCACCGCTTTGAACGACAAGGCATCCCTGGCGGGCATTGCCGACGCAGCCGCCGCGATCGGCTATGCCATCACAACGGGCTCGGCTCCCTGACCTGAACCTGCCGGGAATGCTGCGCGGGTGCGGAGCGCGCCTGTCAGAGCTCCTTGAGAGACTTCGTCGTGTCCTCTGACAGCGAAGTTGGACTGGTCAGGCGGTGGCCGCGAGCTTTTCCTTCTTGCGCCGGTAGGCGCGTTCGAGGTCGGGATGATCGAGCCCTTCTCGTAAGCTTCGAGATCACCTGGAAGACCAGGTTCGCTTCAGAGCGTTCGAGGGCTGGTAGCCGACCTCATCGACCACGAGGACGCTCGGCCGCAGGTAGGTGCCGAGGTTGTTGACCAGCCGTCCGGCGGCCTCGGCGGCTCTGAGGCTGCGGACCATGTCGTCGAGGCTGGTGAAGTGGATCGAGTAGCCGGCCCGGCAGGCCGCGACCGTGAGGGCAACGGCGATGTGCGTCTTCCCGACCCCGGGGGGCCCGAGCAGGGCGGCGTTGGCCTTGGCGTCGACGAAGGACAGGGTGGTGAGGTCCTTGACCTTGCGCGGGTCGAGCTCGGGCTGGAACGAGAAGTCGTACTCGTCGAGCGTCTTGTGGTGCGGCAGCTTGGACAGCCGCAGGCCCTGGCGGAAGCGCCGGTCGTCGCGGACGGCGAGTTCCTCGGGCAGGACCAGGTCGAGGAAGTCGAGGTAGCCCATCTTCGCCTCGTCCGCCCGGCGGGTGTACTCGTTGATGGTCTCCGCCAGGTGGGGCAGGCCGAGCTTGCCGGCCGTGGTGCGGATGCGGTTGCCGGTCAGCTCGTTCAAGATGACTCCTTCGTCGGGAAGTTGGTGGTGAAGGGGCGGGGCCGGTCAGCTCGTCATCGACCGATAGCGGGCGGCGGCCGACCTCAACGCGAGTGGCCTCGGCCCGGTTCAGCAGTGCCTTGAGCGGGCCGAATTCCTTTCCGCACCGCTCGCGGCGGGGCGGGGCAGGGCGTCGCCGGTGGTGGTCCGGCGGCCTTGGCCGGTGGGCAGTCCGTCCCGGTGCGTCTCCTCGACGACGCGGACGCCGCGGCCGACGGCTCGTCAGTGGACGGCCAAGAGCGTCTCGCTGTCGGCTCCTTGGTCGGTGGAGTGCAACATGACCTGCGACTTCGTGGCCCTGATCTCCACCAGTTGGCGTGGGCGGACGCGACGGGCGGGCACCGAGTAGAGGTTGCCGCCGAACGCGACCAGACAGTCCTTGCCCACCGGCCGCAGATGCCGCTCGGCCACCAGATACGGAGTCGGCGGCAGCGGCCTGAGGGCCGCATGGTCGCGGGCCGCCCGCTCGCCGATGACCTCCCGGTGCGTCTTGTGGATCTGCGACCGCCGCTGGGGCACCCAGGCGGTGAAGGCGGCGTTCATCTCCTCGACGGAGGAGAAGGCCCGGCCGGACAGGACGTGATCGCGGACGATCAGCACCTGGCGTTCGACGCGGCCTTTGCCGGTGGGCCGGTAGGCGGCCAGGACGTCGATGTCGACGTCGTAGTGGCCGGCGAAGCCGACCGCCTCCGGATGCAGGGGAACCGCCTCGCCGGAGGCGACGTGCCGGCGGACGACCGTTTTGGTGCGGTCGTAAGACGATCGTCATCGGCACACCGCCGAAGTCCGCGAACGCCCGCCGATGGCAGTCGAAGAAGGTCTGCAGGTCCTGGCTCGTGGTGAAGCAGCAGAAAGGGTCGCGGGAGTACGACAGTGTCATGTGGAAGGAGTAGACCTTCGCGATGCCCATGTGGGCGGGGATTTTGCCCTCATCACCCAGTCCACCTGGGCCTGGGCGCCCGGGATCACCTCGAACCGGCGGTGCATGCCCGCCAGCTCCTTCGGGGTGATGCCGAGCTCCTCGGCAATGCGGGGGCCGGGCTTGCTGGACGTAGAGCTTGGTCCGCTGGTAGTTGCCGGTGAACCCATACTCGCTGACCAGCCGCTCGTGGATCACCGGGGCCTTCATAAGGATCTCCGCCCGCAGCATCGAGTCGACCAGCGGCGCGAACGCGTCGATCACCCTCGCCCGGCACCGTCCGCTCGGTGACCGGCGTGGCGGGATGGCCGGGCCTGGCGCCGAGAGGTGGGGAGAGTGGCGGTGGACGTCGTCGCGATTGCAGCCCGTACGCGAGGGCGAAGACGGTGACGAGCCGGCCTGTGGTGTCTCGCTGAGGAGTGCTTGGAGAGCGCCTGCCGGGCGCTGGTGGGGTCGAGGGGGCCTCGTGGCTGTGCGGAACCGGATCGTTCGTTTCAGGCACGAGGCCCTCGCCGTGCCGGGCCGCTTCAGATCGCCGACCTCGGCGGCCGGCTGGCGGTTACCGGTGCGTGGCCAGGAACGGCAGGAGGACGTCGGCCATCTCGTCGGGTACTTCCTCTGCGAGGTCGTGTCCGGCGTCGAAGATGTGTCCGGTGACGTCGTGGGCCATGAGCCGCATCTGGGACTCGTTGCGGTCGCCGATGAACGCGGATCCGCCGAGGGCCAGGACCGGGATGTCCAGTTTCTTCTGTGCGGTCTGCCGGTTCTGTTCGGCGTCGACGAGCATGGCCCGGTAGATAGAGAGCATCGCGCGGATTCCGCCGGGCATGGAGTAGCAGCGCACGTATTCGTCGACCGCGTCGGGGGTGGCGCTGTCGGGCCGGCTGCGCTCGTACTTGATCATGTAGGTGATCAGCTCGCGCTCGTGTCCGGCGATCAGCATCTCGGGTATGTCCGGCTGGAAGTAGAAGCCCAGGTGCCACAGGTGCATGCCGCTGGAGATGTTCTCGGGGGTGAGGGCCGTGTGGTCCTCGAAGCCGAATCCGGGGAACAGGGCCTCGGCGAACACGAGAGCGGTGACGTGGTCGCGGTGGCGGGCGGCGAGTTGGTAGCCGATCACCGCTCCCCAGTCCTCGCCCGCCACGGCGTATGTCTGGTGTCCGAGGTGGTTCATCAGCTCGGCGATGTCGTCGCTCATGGTCGCGGAGTCGTAGCCGTCCGACGGGCGGGCGGAGTCGCCGAGACCGCGAAGGTCCGGGACGACGACGGTGTAGTTGGGCGTCAGCTTCGGGACGAGGTGGCGCCAGTGGTAGCTGGTCTTGGGCACGCCGTGTAGGAGCACCACCGCGGGGCCGGACCCGGCTGTGCGGTAGTGCAGACTCGTTCCGTTCACGGCGGCTCGGCCCGTGCGGACGGGCGATCCGTCATGGTCGAGCATCATGTTTTCAACCTTCTTGGTGTACGTCGCGATGCGGGTGTCAGTGGGCTTGCACGGGGTCGACGAGGGTCACCAGGCGGCTCGGTCCGGTGCCGTCCGCGGTTGTCCGGGCAGCGGAACGGCCGGCGGGGCGCAGGGTGACGTTCTCCGGGTAGAGCCGGCCGAGCAGGGCCAGTACGACGAGGTCGTCCTGGCCGGTGGCGTCCAGGGTGACGTCGCCGCTCTGCGTCCACACCAGTCCCGGCGCGCGCAGCGCGGACCAGGCGGCGGTGCCGGATGCGTCGCCTGCGGCGGGGTCCTCACGCTGGGTGAAGCGGTGGCCGCGCAGGGCTTGGCCGAGGTCGACGTGGGCGGTGGTGCCGTCGTGGGTGACCTCGATGCGGGCGGTGCGGGTCCCGTCGGCGACCGGCGCGGTGACGGTACGGGCGGAGAGCGGGCCGGATGTGGTGGCGGGCGGCAGATCCTCGACGAGGGTGCGGGGTGCGGCGTAGTAGTCCTGTACTTCGGGGACATACGTGGCGGCTTCACCGACGGCCGGGTCGGGGCGCCAGGTCAGCAGGTGCCGGGGTGCGGTCAGGGGTGGCTGGCCGAGGACTGCGACCTGTGGCTGGACGATGTGTGGATCGTGGACTCCACGCCCGTCGAATGCGCCCGTTCACGTGAGACCGTCAAGCGCTCCGACCTGGCCGGATGCGCAGGCTACGGCTACTGCCGTTCCCACTCACGCTTCTACTGGGGCCTGTCTACTGGGGCCTGAAGCTGCACCTGGTGTGCACCCCGGCCGGCCTGCCGGTCACCTGGGCCCTGGCCGATCCCAAGATCGACGAGCGGCAGGTGCCGGCCGCCCTGATCGACAACGAACCGCACCTGGCCGCCGACCGGCCCGGCCTGCTCATCCTGGCCGACAAGGGCTACATCGCCGCCGAACTCGACCGCTTCCTGGCTGCCCGCGGCATCAGCCTGCTACGGCCCTCCTACGCAACCGCGGCACCCCAAGGCCGGGAGAAGCCCTGCTCAAGACGGTGCGCCAGCTGATCGAGTCGGTCAACGACACGCTCAAGGGCCAGCTCGACCTGGAACAACACGGCGGACGCACCATCGAAGGCGTCGGTGTCCGAGTCGCCCAACGGATCCTGGCGATGACCTGCGCAATCTGGCACAACCGCACCATCGGCGCACCTATCACCCGCTCCCTGACCGCCTACGACCACTGAACCACATCGGAACTACTCATCTAGCGGGCCAGGGTCACGGTGATCGGGGTGTTGGGGCACTGGCTGAGCTGGCCGGCCAACGCATGGTGCTCAGCATCGTCGATGGTCAGACCCCAGCGGGTCTTGTCCGCCACCCAGTCGGTCACGTACGTGCACCGGTAGCCGGCAGCCGGGGGCAGCCACGTGGTGGGGTCCTGGTCCGCCTTCGACCGGTTGGAGGCAGCCGACACCGCGATCAACGCGCGCTGGTCCCCGAGGTCGTTGGCGTAGGCCTCCCGCACGGCCGCGGTCCAGGCGTAGGCGCCCGAGTCCCATGCCTCGGCGAGCGGGACCAGGTGGTCGATGTCCAGGCCCCGGGGGCCGGTGATGTAGCGGTCGTCGTAAGCGGCCGTCATGTGCGGGCGGGTGGGACACGGCGGCTGAAGGCCCGCCGGTACGCGGTGGGCGTGGTGTTGAGTGTGCGCCGGAAATGCAGCCGCAGGTTGGCGGCCGAGCCCAGGCCCGAGTCGCGGGCGACCACGTCGACGGAGTGGTCCGTGGCCTCCAGCAGTTCGCGTGCCAGCCCCATCCGGGCGGCCATCAGCCACTGCATGGGCGTCGTGCCCGTCTCCTCGGCGAACCGGCGCATGAAGGAACGTTCGGACATACCGGCGCGCCGGGACAGCTGGGGCACGGTGAGCGGCTCCCCCAGGCGTTCCAGCGCCCAGGCCCGAGTGTCGGCCAGGGCCGTGTCGCCGGCGTCCGCGACGGGCGCGGGTACGTACTGGGTCTGGCCTCCCTCCCGGTGGGGAGCGGCGACGATGCCCCGGGCGATCTGGTTGGCCACCGCGGCCCCCAGGTCACGCCGGACGATGTGCAGGCACAGGTCGATGCCGCAGCACACCCCGGCCGAGGTCAGGATGTCGCCCTCGTCGACGTAGAGGACGTCACGGTCGACGTGCACGGCAGGGTGTTCGCGTTCGAGTTCGTTGGTGTACTGCCAGTGCGTGGTGGCGTGTAGTCCGTCGAGCAGGCCGGCCGCGGCCAGCACGAAGGCACCGGTACAGATGGACACCACGCGCCGCCCCCGGCCGTGGGCCGTGACCAGCGCGTCGAGCACCGCCTGCGGGAACGGCCGCGGCAGTACGCCTGGGGCGAATCCCGGCACGATCAGCGTGTCGGCGGCGTCGAGGGTTTCCAGTCCGTTCGTGACGGCCATCGCGAAGCCGCTGTTCGTGGCTATGGGACTGTCGGGTCCGCACACGGAGATCTCGTACGGGGTCTCCGCGCGCGGGGCGAAGATCTGCAGCGGGATGGCCAGGTCGAGAGGGGCCATCCCCGCCAGCGCGAGCACGACGACTCGGTGAACGGACATGGCAGTATTCTAACGAAGATAGGCACTTCTGCCACTCGCGGCGACCGGGCGGTGCGAAGACGCTTGGGGCATGACCAGAACCGCTCCGCAGCCAGCGTCCGCGCCGACCCCCGACGAGAGGTGTGACACGGGCGGCGAGGACATCCTGTCCTTGCCCGACACCCCGCTGGCCCGCGCCGCGCTGAGCCTCGCGATGGGTGCTGAACCGGTGTCCATCGCCAACCACAGCATCCGCAGCTACCTGTTCGCCCGGCTGGTGGCCCGCACCCTCGGGATGGCCGCCGGGTGTGATCACGATGAACGGTTGCTCTTCCTCGCCTGTGTGCTCCATGACCTCGGGCTGGCGCCGGAGGGGGAACACACCCAGCGGTTCGAGGTGGTGGGCGCCGACCGGGCGGCGGAGTTCCTCACCGCACAGGGGCTGCCCGCCGCCGAGGTGGATGCCGTGTGGGAGGCCATCGCCCTGCACACCACGCCCCAGATCGCAGAACGCCGCGGTGCGCTGAGCCTGCTCCTGCGGGAGGGGATCTGCGTCGACTTCGGGGGCGTGATCGGCCCCGGAACCGTCCCGGACGCCGTGACCGAAGAGGAGGCCCGCGCCATCCACGAGGCCTATCCCCGTCTGTCGATGGTCAGCTCGATCGTGGAGGCGATGGCGACCCAGGCGGCCAGGCACCCCGCGAACGGGCCGCGCTACTCCGTCGGCGGAGAACTGCTCCGCGAGCGCGGCAACCCGCCTCGACGGACCCGCATGGAAGAGGCCGCGCTCGCCTCCCGATGGGGCAGCTGACCCGAACCCGCACCGACCGCCGCGGGCGGAATCCCCGCAACCCGTCTACGACATAAGGACCACCCCCCAGTGAGCACGTACACCGTCACCATCCCGGAGGACTCCGAGGTCTTCGGAGCGACGACCGGAGGGTTCGCCCGGTTCGAGTACTCGGCCGCGGTCCGCGCCCGCGGCCTGCTCTTCATCGCGGGCCAGGTCGGGTACCGGCCCGACGGGAGCCTGCCTGAGACCATCGAGGAACAGACCGAGTGGGTGCTGCGCCGCACCGAGGAGGTCCTTCGGATCGAGGGGCTGGCCATGTCCGACCTCGTCGAGGTCGTCAGCTACCACCCGGACATGCAGGAGCACCTGACGGGCTTCCTGGAGACGAAGAAGCGCTTCGTCAAGGAGCCGTTTCCCGCCTGGTCGATGATCGGGGTCAGCGGGCTGGCCCGGCCCGGGTTCCTCCTGGAGGTGCGGGCCGTCGCCGCCTACCCGGACAGTGACGCACGGTAGCCGCCCGTATCGGGCGGTCACCACCGCTCGCCCCTTCGACGGGAGCACCAAGGCATGCCGCCGGCCTCGCGGGCCCATCGCCACCACGAGCCGCGGTGAACCCGGTCGGCAAACCGGCCCGCTCCCGCTGGTCTCGCACATCAAGGAGTAGCCATGACCACATCCGCTCAGCAACGCACCGCCTTCGAGTCCCTCCTTGCGTGCGTGGACGGCCGCGCAGGCAAGGACGCCGTCGCTTCGTGCCTCGCCGAGAAGGTGGTGCTGAACAGCCCAATCCTCGATGAGCCGGTCACCGGCCGCGACGCCGTCGCCGAAGTTCTGCAGGCCGTCTACGCGCTGGGCGACCTCACCACGGAGGAAGTTCTCAGCGGCGAGGCCCACCAGTCCGCATTCTTCCGGCTGCAGATCGAGGACACCGTGGTCCACGGGATGGACTACGCCCGGTTCGACACGGACGGCAGGATCATCGAACTGTCCGTGCTCTGGCGTCCGTTGCCGTCTGCTGTCGAGATGCAGGGGAATATCGCGCATGTCCTCGGCATGCAGCCGTGGGAGCTGCACACGAAGGGCGAATGACGATGAGGGCCGTGACCTGGTGGGGGCGCACGAGAACGTCGCGGCGATGCTGGACGACATCGCGGAGGTGGACGGCGGCCGCGGCACAAGGGTCGCCTTTGACGACTTCCTGACCGGCGTCGAGGACTTCGGCGCCCGGATCCCTGACCCGTGACCCGTGACCCGTTGCTGTCCGACACGTACAGCCCGAGCGCGCTATATCGTTCGGCGCTGAGCACGTTCATCTGAACGTCGCGGGACCTCCACCCGTAGGCCGACAAACGTCAGTCCGCAGCAGCGAAGAGGGAGTCCTGTGTGGCCTGGAAGCGGTAGGGCTCGGTTCCGGTCCGGATCAGCGTGCAGCGGAAAGTGATCCGGTCGGCGATGGCCACCGTTATCTCGACCTCACGATCCGAATCTCGCTGGTGTGCAGCAGTTTCATGTCGTGGACGAAGAAGTGATGCGCGAACACCGGGATGCGCCGGCTCGTGACCCGCTGGATCCCGCACGGGTGTGCGAGCAGCGCTGACGCCAAGAGGTCGCGCAGATGGGCGCGGGGCGCCCCGTCAGCGAAGCCAGCACAGATCTTGGTGATCCTGGAGTTGCAACGCTCGGTGAGCACCGGGGATATCTGCGCTGTACTGCCATCGTGGCTGATCGAGCCGCTCTGGGACCAATCTGCCGCGCTGTTTCCTGGGCATCCAGCGGACGACACGACCCGCTGGCTGCCATCGCCAGCGACCGGACCGCTACCAGACGACCGGGCCGGACTTGTCGAAGAAGCCGCCGGTCGGGCCGTCGGCGCCGATCGAGGCCATGCGGACGACGATCTCCGCGCCCTCTTCGATGGTTTGGGTGCCCTGGTGGCCGTTGAGGTCGGTGGCGGTGTAGCCGGGGTCGACGGCGTTGAACCGGACGGTGGGGAACGCCTTGGCGTACTGCGAGGTGACCATGACCAGCGCGGTCTTGGACGAGTTGTAGTCCAGCAGTGTCACCTGGAACTCCACCCGGCTCGGGTCGGCGCATGCCGCCAGCGAGCCCAGACCGCTGCTGACGTTGACGACGACCGGGGCGTCGCTTGCTTCCAACAGCGGCAGGAAGGCGTGCGTGACCCGCACGACGCCGAAGACGTTCGTGTCGTACGTGGTCAGCATGTCGGCCCCGGTGACCTCGCCGACCGGCTTGCGCGCGCCCACGATCCCGGCATTGTTGACCAGGACGTCGAGACGGCCCGCGTGCGCGCGGAGGAATTCGGCTGCAGACTTCACAGAATCCTCCTCGGTGACATCGAGTTGAACGAAGCGGGCGCCGAGCATCTCGGCCGCCGTTCGACCGCGGTGGGCATCGCGTGCCCCGACATAGACGGTGTGCCCGGCCTCGATCAGACGACGAGCCGCCTCGAAACCGAGGCCCTTGTTCGCTCCAGTGATCAATGTGGTGGTCATGTGCTCACTCCGGTGATCGGTGGGTCGGTGATGTCTCCACCGTCGGCGCACCGCAGACGAACAGGCAGTGCCCGCCTCAGCCAGTGGACCAGCAGTACCAGGCTGTCCAGGCGCGGCGGCGCGATACTGGGACGGTGAGCAGATCCAGGGAACTGGGCAGAGCCCTGCATGGCTGGCGGGACCGGATCGCCCCTGCCACGGTCGGACTGCCCGCGGGCGGGACACGTCGTGCCGCCGGACTGCGCCGCGAGGAACTGGCCCAGCTCGCCGGCCTCTCGGTGGACTACATCACCCGCCTGGAACAGGGCCGGGCCACTTCCCCGTCGGCGCAGGTCCTGTCCGCGCTGGCCCGTGCCCTGCGGCTGTCGGCAGCCGAGCGCGAATACCTGTACCTCCTCGGCGGCCAGCCGGCGCCGGGTCCCGGGCAACTGTCGGCCCACGTCCCACCGGGGGTCCGAAGGCTGCTCGACCAGCTGGACGGCTCACCGCTGAGCGTGCATGACGCCGCCTGGAACCTGATTCTGTGGAACCCCTTGTGGGCGGCCCTGTTCGGAGACCTGTCCGCGCTGCGCGGACGCGAGCGGAACATCGTCTGGCGGCACTTCGCCGGTCTGCCCAGCCGGGTCAGCCACACCCCCGAGCAGGAGGCCCTGTTCGAGGCGGCCGTGGTCGGAGATCTCCGGGCGGCGACCGCCCGCTACCCCGCCGATGCCGGCCTGCGCTCCCTGATCAAAGACCTGCGGGGGGTCAGCACCGACTTCGTACGCCTGTGGGACACGGGCGTCGTGGGCGTCCATGAGTCGGACACCAAGACCGTCCATCACCCCGATGTCGGCGCAATCACCTTCGACTGTGACGTGCTGACGGCTCCCGGCAGCGATCTGCGCATCGTCGCCTATACCGCCGCTCCTGGCAGCGACGCCGCCGACCGGCTCGGGCTCCTCAGCGTCATCGGTATCCAGACCATGACCGAAGACGGCACCCCGGGATAGCAGTCGGCGGACGCACTCGACCCCCATGGCCCGCAGCCCGGCGTACCGACCACCGACGACCTCTCGCCGCCAACGCCGACGAGGGGTCCCCAGACTGGCGCGCTCTGATCGGCAGCGGATCGGGCGATCGTCCCAGCGGTGGGTGGTCCTATGCCCCTCGAATCAGGCTACGAACGGTGATGATGGTGTCGGCCAGGTCGAAGAGGGCGTCGATGGCAGTCGCCCGGCGCTCGTAGCAGCGGGCGAGGCGGTAGAAGGCGTTCTGCCAGGCGTGGGTCCTTCGACATGCCACCTCTGACTTGCCTGGATCGGTGCTCTCTCGCCCTTGTGCGCGATGCGGCCGTGCAGGCCACGCTCGTCGAGCAGGGCGCGGGTCTTGCCAGAGTCGTAGCAGGCGTCCAGGTGCACGGTGACGTCGTCCGGCAGAAGTCCCAGGTCGTCCAGACAGTCCAGAGCCGAGGCGAGGAGCGGGGAGTCGTGACGGTTGGCTCCGGCCAGCACGCGGCCCAGCCGAATTCCGTAACCATCCGTCATGCCTGAGCGTTTGAGCCCCTGTTTGCCACGGTCGACATGTGAACGTCCGGCGACCTCACCGCCCCCTGGTGCCTTGGTGACGTAGCCATCGACGGCGATCCGGTCGAGCACGAGGTGCACCACCGCGCCGATCCGCGCTGACGCTAAGTCAGCTCGGTGCCGGGGCGGTCTGGGTGAGGCCGGCGAGCAGCAGGTCGATCATGCGGCGGGCCTGGTAGTCGGGGAAAGTTTCGACTCCGATGCACAGGTTGCCGATGGCGAGCATGAAGTCGTAGGCCCGTACGTCGGCCCGTGTGCAGCCGGCGGAGGCAGAGGCTTTCAACAGCTGGTCGAGCACGGGCAGCAGGCGTTCGACGAACTCGTTGTGCAGGGCCTCGAATCCGGCCTGGTCCGAGTGCAGCGCCTCGGCGAGGCCGTGCTTGGTGACCAGGAAGTCGGCGAACCGGTGAACCCACCGCCGCAAGACCTCATAGGGCGTGTCGGCGGCAGCGGGATTGTCGGCGGCAACGGCGAGCGCGTCGAGCTGGTGTCGGAAGACCGCGACCACCAAGTCCGCCCGGGTGGGGAAGTGGCGGTAGATGGTGCCCATGCCGAGGCCCGATTCGGCGGCGATCTCCCGCACGGGAGCGTCGATCCCCATACGGACGAACACGGCCGCGGCCGCGTCCAGGAGTTTCTGCTCGTTTCGGCGGACGTCGGATCGCTGGCGGCCTGAAGGCGCTGGCGGCGTGTCGGCCGTGGACATCGTGAGCATCTCCCAGTTGCAAATCGGAGCGCTGCTCCGTATCGTGATCCGGAGCGGTGCTCCGATTGCCAATGATGCCAGACACCGCACAGCACGGCCCACTGGGCTTGTCCGAGAAGGGGCATTCACTCACCAGTGACACCACGTCGGCCGCCGGCGGCAACGGCTTCACCACCCCGGTGGTCTCTGTCAGCCCGATCGCGCTGGCCGCCCCGGACCGCGGCCAGGACCTGCAGGTACGGGTCACGGCGCCGACGACCGACCGCAATCTGCCCGTCGTCGTCTTCTCCGACCCGGCGCGGGTCACCTTCCCCGACGTCCTGCGGGTCCGGCACGAGGCGGACGGCATCCCGCAGATCGAGCCCGCCTGGCTTTCCGACCACCTCATGCCGCTCGGCGGCGACCCGAACGGGCCCCGCCGAGCGGCAGAACACCGCCGTCACCGGTGAAACGAGCGCAATCCGGGCCGAGCGGCGGACACCCTCGGCGGAGGCCCGTCGGCATCGTCGCGATCACGTTGTTCTCACCGGATTCCCGGTGGGGTGCGGTGCCGGGTCGTGTCCGGAGCAGGACGATCTGCGGCTCCGCTCACGTGCCGCGGGTCAGGGCCGGTCGCCCACGAGAGCGAGGGCGCGCGTCTCGGGAACTCCCAGCATCAGCAGGCTCGTGATCGTCGCCGCTCGGGCGCCATGGGCCCCGTTCGACCGGTCGCTGTCCGCGATGGCGAACACGACGCCGTAGGCGACCTGGCTCAGAAGGCCCGCCGGCAGGTGCTGTGCGAACACGCCGCCGTCCTGGCCCCGTCTCACGAGGTCGGCGAGGAGTTCGTCGACCGGCCCGAGCAGACCGTGGATCGCCTCCCCGTACTCGCCACGGCGCAGCGCCAACAGCACTCGGTACCGGTGCGCCACCGGCCAGACGCGGGCGACGAATTCGACCCATGTCGCGTCCGCTTCCGCGCCGGAGGCGTCGACTTCGTCGAGTACGGCCGTCATCTCGGCCACGGCCCGTTCCGTGAGTGTCCGGACCAGGTCGAGGCCAGGGCCAGTGTCGCCGTCTCGGAGCCGATGCGGGCCGCGCCGGGCGAGGTCGGGTCCGGCGCCTCGCGCTCGGTGACGAGGGAGCCGGATGCGAGCGTCATTGTCGGGAACGCCACGACGAGAGGTCCGCCGGTGGCCGCGAGGACGGACCCGAACGTGTCGATCGCCTTGCGGTCCGCACCCGCCCCCGCCGCCGCGAACCGGCCGGTGATCCCGCGCGGGCTGCCGCCCAGCAGGATCCCGAGCCTGGTGCCGAACGGCATGTGCCCCATGCCGTGCAGGTAAGCCAGGTGGATCACACCGTCCGCCTGGGCCGCGCCCTTCCGCAGGCTGTCGAGGTCCGCCAGGCTGCCCCGGTGCACCGCGGCGCCCGCCGCCGCCAGCCTCGCGGCACCGTCGTCCGTGCGGGCCATGCCGAGCACCTCGTGCCCGTTGTCCAGCAGGTCCTTCACGAGGGGCGCCCGCGGTCAAGGCCGCCGCCTCTGGGATGAACATCGCGGCTGCCGTTCTGCAACTGCGCCGCGACGAGGCGCGGGATCGGCGAAAACTGATAAACACCACCCCTGAACTGCGCGAACGCGAACTGATGGCGTTCGCCTCGGTCGCCAAGACCGTCACCGACGCGCTGAGCGAACGCGGGACCGAGGAGCGTGTCGCGCGCGTGACCGCGGAGGCCGCGCTCGCCGCGTTCAGGGTCGCGTTCGAGTACTGGGGCGAGCACCCGGACCGGGAGCTGCCCCAACTCGTCGACGAGACACTCGACGAGCTCAAGCGGGTATTCGGCTCCGACGCCTAGGAGCGGGATCCGGCGTTCCGCCGGTCTTGTGATCGCTCCTTGTCGCGTCATGAGGGCATCGCCGCCGGTCAGGCGCTCGGGGTTCGGCCGGGTTATGGCATGAGCACGGCGTATGCCGCATCCGGGCGATCTCGACAGAGGGACGAGCCCCCGCTCCCGAACAGCAGCAGCTCTTCATGGAGCGACTTCAGCGCTCTAGACGACCGGTCTAATCTGTTGCTACGGTCTACACATGTCAGTCACCAAGGTGGAGACGCGCCAGAGCCTCCTGGAGGCCGCCCGACGGATCGTGGCCGCGAAGGGCTACGCCGCAGTCGGCATCAATGAGGTCCTCGCCGCGGCCGGTGTCCCAAAGGGGTCGTTCTACCACTACTTCGCCTCCAAGGACGCCTTCGGCGAGGCGATGATGAAGAGCTACTTCGACGACTACCTCGCGACCATGGACGGCATCCTCGCCGACAAGGGCAAGAGCTCCGCCGAGCACCTGATGAGCTACTGGCAGCGGTTCTACGACACGCAGGCCGCGGACGACTGCCAGGGCGGATGCCTGGTCGTCAAGCTCGGCGCGGAGGTTTCCGACCTCTCCGAAGTGATGAGAGCGGCGACGAAAGCCGGGACCACCGCGATCGTCGACCGCCTGGAGCAGATGATCAGCGACGGCATCACGGACGGGTCCGTGTCCGTCGGCGAAAGCCCTCGCATGACGGCCGAGGCTCTCTACGACCTGTGGCTCGGGGCGAGCATGATGGCGAAGATTCATCGCAGTGCGCACCATCTCGACCGGGCCATGACTGTCACTCGCCAGGTCCTCCACACCTGACAAGCCCCCTACCGCCTGCGACGCACCGGTCCAAGCGGCGGGTCCCATCGACTAGTAGACCGGTCTAAAACAGGAGGCCATCACCGTGACCACCGACCTCATCTACTCCGACGCAAGCGAACTCGCCGAGCTCATCCGCACCAGAGAGGTCTCTTCCGTCGAGGTGGTGCGGGCGCACCTCGATCGCATCGAGGCCACCAACCCGAAGGTCAATGCCATCGTCACGCTCGCCGACGGGGCTCTTGAGTCCGCGAAGGCCGCAGACGCTGCAGTGGCGGCCGGCGTGGAGGTCGGACCGCTGCACGGCGTGCCGTTCACGGTCAAGGACTCGTTCGACACCGCCGGGGTGCTGACCCAGCGCGGTTCCCCGATCTTCGCGGGCCGCGTCCCGGACACGGACGCCACCAGCGTGGCCCGTATGAAGCACGCGGGCGGCATCCTCCTGGCGAAGACCAATCTCCCGGAGTTCTCGTACTCGACCGAGTCCGACAACCTCCTCACGGGCAGGACGAACAACCCCTGGGACCTCGACCGCACGTCCGGCGGTTCCAGTGGCGGGGAATCGGCGGCGATCGCGGCCGGCATGTCGCCGCTCGGGCTCGGCAGCGACCTGGCCATCTCGGTGCGCGGGCCGGCCGCGCACACCGGCATCGTCGCCCTCAAGGCAACGCACGGGCGCATCCCGATGACCGGGGTCTGGCCGCGGGTGCCGCGCCGTGACTGGCACGTCGGCCCGATGGCCCGCGCCGTCCGCGACCTCGCACTGGCCTACTCGGTGCTCTCCGGCCCTGACGGCGCCGACGGATTCGCCACCGTCCCGCGTGCATTCGACACCGGACTGGGCACGTCGCCGGACCGGCCCGTGCGCGTGGGCTGGCTGGTCGACTCGGGACTCGGCCCGATCGACCCGCAGGTCGCCGCCACCGTGCGGTCGGCGGCCGAAGCCCTCAAGGGCACCGGGGTCCAGGTCGAAGAGGTGAGCATCCCGGCGCTCGAGCGGGACAACCCTCTCGACCTCTTCAACCGGCAGCACGTCATGGAGGTGAAGCCGGCCTTCCGGGACGTCACCAATGGTCACGAGGACCAGATGGCCAAGGTCTCCACGTCCATGCTCGCCGGGCCCGACACCTCCGTGGAAAACTACGTCCTGGCCGAACAGGGCATCGAGCGTCTCCGGGACGCCTTCACCGAGTTCTTCCAGCGGTACGACGCACTCCTCCTCCCGGTCCTGCCCATCCCCGCCCACGAACACGGGCTCACCCGGTTCACCATCAACGGCCAGACGGTGGACGCCACCCACATCCAGACAGCGACCATCCCGTTCAACCTGACCGGTCTCCCGGCCCTGTCCATGCGGTTCGGCACCAGCAGCGACGGCCTGCCCATCGGCGTACAACTGGCAGCCAACTGGCACGCCGAGTCGACCCTCCTGCACATCGCGTCGCTGCTGGAGTCGCTCAGTCCTGTCCGCGACCAGCACCCCACCCTCTGAGGTCCGGGTCAGCACCTGGTCAGCGAGTGGACACCGCGCCAGCGGCGGACTCGAAGGCGGCGAGGTCCAGGATGTCGGCCTGCATGAGCAGGACCGAGTCGATCAGGGTGCGGTGGAGCGGCGGGTCGGGGTCGTCCCAGACGTCGGCGAGGACGAGCAGGCGGTAGGCGCGGTCGGCGCCCACGTCTCGACCGACGCGCGAATCGCCACTCGACCGATCGAGGCCGGCAACCCGCTTCAGCACCGACCGGGATCACCGATGAGACCGGCCGGGACGAACTCTTCACGATCCTGCGGCAGGCACGGCGACGCACAGCCCGCCGCACCGGACCGCCCTGCGCCGTCCTGCCCGGGACCCGAGCCACTGAGCGCCTCAGTGCGTTGCGGCACAGGAAGTCCCTGTTCGATGACCAGGGGCTGCTTCGTGTGCGGGGCATGATCGCGGAGGGGTAGGGGCAGGCAGCGGGCGGCTCGTTGTAGTTCGAGGAGGTCGCGATGCCGTCGGTGCTGGGGTTGATGGAACAGCGTGAGGCGCGGGCGAGGCAGGATCTGGGGTCCTGGAGCAGGCTCAGGCGGAGGTGGACGCCGCGCGGGAGCGAGTCGAGCGGGCCCGGGGTGGGGCGTGAGGAGCTCGTGTCGGTGCTGGCCGAGGAGAGCACGGTGAATACGCCGGTGCCCGTGCCATCCGGTGGTGAGACGGCTGCCGCCGTGGGATCGGGCGGCTTGGGCGCGGGGCACGGCGAGAGGCCGCCGGCGTGGCGGTCGGGCATGGGCGAGGACGTGCTCAGCGGTCTCTGCCGGGAGGTGTGCGCCGCAGTGGTAGCTGCTGCCGGGCCCTGGTGAACGACGACTTGTCCGGGACCGGCTGGTCCATCTCCTACGACGATGTCGCGGAGAACTTGGTCGGGGCCCTGGGAGTCCTGCTGGAACACCGCCAGAGCAAGCACGAAGCAGACCATGAACCGGCTCGACAGGGGACGCGGCTGGCATCCAGCCGACCACACGCGGTCAGCACCTCGTCCACCGGCTCAGGAACGATCCACTCGGCGAGCAACCCGAGCCGGACTTCATCGGATACCCCGGTCCATGGATGCATGTCCGTGCCAACGAACCAGCACCCCGGAGGCCACCGCGCCTGGGAGAGGAACTACGTGCACCTCTCGGGCAACGGCATTGGGTCTGATCGACTGCGGTCTGGGTGGGCGGTCCCTTGTGAAACGGAACGATGATCCGTAACGTGATCCGGAGCGGCGCTCCGATTTGCGTTTTCCGTGGGGCCCGCCCGCCTCACCGAACGGGCATGGGACCCGCGCTACCGCGGCCGAGCCCGGCTCGACCGGGCCCGAGCGACTCGGCTCGACATCGCGACGCCCGGCCGTCCTCGGCGCACAGGGCGGCCCGTCGCGTCCCGGCGGGAGCCTGACCGGAGCGCTCGGCCCCCGCGCGTACGTCCGCCCGCCGCCCGCCGCGCGCCTGCGGATGCGGCGGCCGGCTCTCGTCCGACCCCACCACCAAGACCGCACAGCAGAGAGGACGCCGCCGACATGGCCGAGAACGAGGAACTGCCGAGCAACTGGGGCCGCTGGGGCACGGACGACGAGCTGGGCACGCTCAATCTGATCACCGAGGAGGCCAGGGCCAGGGGTGCCGCGGAGGCTCGTACCGGACGGGCGGTGTCGCTGGCCCGTCCGATCCAGCCGACGCCCTTCGTCAGCGGGCCCTTCGCACCCCTCGCCCGCGACAGCTCGCCGGTCCAGCAGATCATGCAGTACGCCGGTGACGTGCCCGCGACCGTGGACATGATCCTGGTGACCAACCATCACGTGAGCTCGACCCACATCGACGCACTAAGCCACCAGGTCCTGGACGGCAAGGTCTACCCGGGGCGTCCCGTCGCCGAGAGCGTGACACCGGCCGGGGTGCGGCACGGATCCACGGCGGCGTTCGCCGCCGGGATCTCCACCCGGGGCGTCCTGCTCGACCTCGCGCCCGACGGACCGCTGCCCGCCGCACACCCGATCACCCCGGAGGACTTCGAGGCGGCCGAGGCCCGCCAGGGCGTACGGCTGGAATCCGGGGACGCCATGGTGCTGCGCTGCGGGTGGGCCGGTGTCGTCGACTTCGAGAAGCCGCTGCCGGGCGTCACACTGGACGCGGTGCGGTGGATGCACCGGCGCGGGGTGTCCCTGTACGCCGGTGACCTCGGCGACGCCCACCCGCCCCTGGAGACGGCCGTTCCCGCCCCGCTGCACCGCGTCGCTCTGCCGCTGCTGGGCATGCCCCTGATCGATGTCGCGGAGGTGGAGGAACTTGCCGCCGTCTGCCGGGAGGTGAATCGTCACACCTTCCTGTTCGTGGTGGCGCCCCCGCGCATCCACGGCCTGACCGGCGTCCCCGTCAACCCGCTGGCCGTCTTCTGACGGACACCGCCCGGACGTGCTCCCGGCAGGACTGCCCGGATTCCGGCGCCGGGTCACCGCGCTGCCGCCCATCCCGACGGTGCCCCTCCCAAGCGCCACCCGATCCGTCAAGCGCAAGGCAGATCCAGCACCCGCCCGCACCTGGTCAACGACGGATCCCCGCGACAGAGTCACCAACCCCCGGTCCCCGCACCGCCGAACTCCCAGCAGGTCGGCCACGGCGCCCCGACGGCCGAGCAAAGGGGGTCTCCACCCTGCTCCACGGTTCCCGGCTTGCGAAACGGAACGTTGCTCCGTATTGTTTTTTGCGGAGCAACGTTCCGTTTCACCCTGTCAGACGGTCGCCATCCTCGGGCGCCCATGCCCGCGTCAGGAAGGTCATCACGATGAGTGCCTCGTTCTCACCGGCCCCGCAACCCCACGCGATCGCCCCAGTCCTCTCGGTGCGGCCCGTCACCCTCCCCGCTCCCGGCCGCGGCCAGGACCTCCAGGTGCGTGTCACCGCGCCGACGACCGGGAGCGGCCTGCCGGTCGTCGTCCTTTCCCACGGCGCGACGCTGACCATGGACGACTACACACCGCTGGCCGCGCACTGGGCCGCGCACGGCTTCATCGTCGTCCAGCCCACCCACCTCGACTCCCTCGGCCTCGCCCCGGACGACCCGCGCACTCCACGGGTGTGGCGCATCCGCGCCGACGATCTGACCGGCGTCCTGGACCACCTGGACACCATCGAGGCCGAGGTACCCGGCCTCGTCGGCCGCATCGACCGCGACCGCGTCGCCGTCGCGGGACACTCCTGGGGCGCCCAGTCGGCGAGCACCCTGGTCGGCGCGCGGGTCGTGGACGCCGACGGCAGACCCGGCGAGAGCATGGCCGACCCGCGGGTGCGGGCCGCGGTCCTGCTGTGCCTGCCCGGCACCGGGGGCGACGACCTGTCCCCGCTGGCCGCCCAGTACTTCCCCTTCATGAGCCCGGACTTCTCCGAGCTCAAGGCCCCGAGTCTGATCGTGGCCGGCGACCGGGACCAGTCCCCGCTGACGGTGCGCGGCCCGGACTGGTTCACCGACGGCTACCACCTCAGCCCCGGGACCACCGATCTGCTCACCCTCTTCGGCGCCGAGCACGGCCTCGGCGGCATCCAGGGCGCCTTCGACACCCGCACCACCGACGAGAACCCCGAGCGCGTCGCACTCGTCCAGCAGGCCACCCTGGCCTATCTGCGCACGGCTCTCGGCCTGGACGCCCAGGCGTGGCCCGCTGCCCGGGAGGCCCTCGCCGCGGCCGCCGAGCCGCTGGGCAGGATCGACTCGAAGTGACCGGCTCCCCCCGGCCGGCCCGCCGGCCCAGCTTCGGCATCATGACCCCGCCGTCCCAGGTCGGCTATGCGGACCTGCTGCGGGTCTGGCGCGAAGCTGACGGCATCCCGCAGATCGAGCACGCCTGGCTGTTCGACCACCTCATGCCGCTCGGCGGCGACCCGAACGGTCCCACTTTCGAGGCGTGGACGCTGCTGTCCGCGCTGGCGGCCCGGACCGAGCGGCTGCGTCTCGGCGTGATGGTCACGAGCAACCGGTTCCGTCCGCCGGCCGTGCTGGCCAAGATCGCCGCCACGGTCGACGTCGTCTCCGGCGGCCGGCTGGAGTTCGGCATCGGCGCGGGCTCACGCACCGACGTGCCCTGGGCCCGGCGTGAGTACGACGCTCACGGCCTGCCCTACCACGACGCCGCCCACGCGGTCGGCGCTCTCGCCGAGGCATGCGCCCTCATCCGACGGCTGTGGACCGCCACCGAGCCGTTCGACTTCCCGGGCGACCACTACCGACTCGCGGGCGCTTTCTGCGCCCCGAGGCCCGTGCAGCGGCCCCATCCGCCGCTGGTGATCGGCGGCCAGGCCACCCGGACGCTGCGGGTCGTCGCCGAACACGCGGACCGGTGGAACATGCCCGGCGGCAGCATCGACCACGCGATCGAGGTCAGCGCCAGGCTGGACCGGCTGTGCGCCGAGATCGGCCGGGACCCCGCCGAGATCACCCGGTCCATCGTCCTGCCCGTCTCCTACGACCGGCCCGACGACACCCGCCAGGCCGCCCGCGAGGCGCTCGACGGCGGGTTCGACCACATCGTGCTCGGGCTGAGCGCGCCCTATCCGGCGGGGGTGGCGCGCTGGGTCGCCGACACCTTCACCGGCACAAGCAACCCCGCACCGAGGAGCCCACGTTGACCACACATCCGCCGATCGATCCCGAACTCGCCCCGGTGCTGGCGGTGGTGCAGCAGCACGTGTCGCCGACCGTCACCCCCGGGGACATCGGGGCGCTGCGGGCCAACCCCGCGTTCGCCGTCCTGGACGAGGAGTTGACACACGACGGCACCGTGGAACTGCGGGAGTTCTCCGCCCCGGGGCCCGCAGGCGCCCCCGAGGTCCCGATGCTCGTCCTCCGGCCCGCCGGGCTGGCGCCCCAGGCGCCCGTCATCTACTACATGCACGGCGGCGGCATGATCATCGGCAACAACCGGACCGGCCTCGGCAATGTGCTGGACTGGGCCATCGACAACGGCGCGGTCGTGGCGTCGGTGGACTACCGGCTGGCGCCGGAACATCCCGACCCTGCTCCGATCGAGGACTGCTACGCGGGCCTGCTGTGGCTACACCAGCACACCGCCGAATTCGGCGGTGACGCCGGCCGCGTCGTCGTCGCCGGTACGAGCGCCGGCGGGGGACTTGCCGCCGGTGTGGCCCTGCTCGCCCGCGACCGCGGCGGTCCTGAGCTGCTGGCTCAGATGCTGATGTGCCCGATGCTCGACGACCGGCTCCTGACACCGAGCAGCCGGGAACTGGAAGGCGAGGGCATCTGGGACGCCACCAGCAACGAGACCGGGTGGAACGCGCTGCTCGGCGCGCGCAGAGGCGGCGACGACGTCAGCGTCTACGCGGCACCGGCCAGGGCGACGGACCTGGCCGGCCTGCCCACCGCGTTCGTCGACGTCGGCTCGGTGGAGACCTTCCGCGACGAGGCCGTCGACTACGCCGCCCGGCTGGTGCAGGCCGGTGTCCAGTGCGAACTGCACCTGTGGCCGGGCGGCTTCCACGGATTCGACGCGATGGCCCCGCAGGCCGCCCTGTCGCGGACCGCGTCCGCTACCCGGGCCGCCTGGATGCGCCGGCTCCTCGGCCGGACCAACGGCGAGTGACAGGGCGTCCCCCTCGCCGCGCCCCCATCCCGCCCCTGGTGGTGGTCCACTCCGCGGCCCGCGGACACAGGGCACACCCCGTCCCCGCCGCGGCAGCCTCCGCGTACGACAACCCGGCACCCGCGCAAGCCGCGCCCGGACGGGCCTGCCGGACAACCACGGGGCGGGCGGAACGCGGAGTGTCCGACACCCCTTCCCGGCGGGACACCGCATGCGCACCGCCTCTCTCATCGGTCACGGCGTCGTTCCCCACTCGTTCTTCCAGCCGGCCGCGTCCACGAACGCGCCTACCTCGACGACGGCACCACCACACTCACCCCCGTTATGTTTTTCGCGGTCCTGCAAGAGGGCCGCTGGCCTCCGGGCCCGGCATGACTTTTGCCCCCTGTCGAACGGATGACAATGCCGTCGTTTTAGTGGTCGTGCCATCGGTGGTTCAGGGTGATGACGACCGGGGAGCGGCGGTGGCTTGCGGGCTCTTCAGGTGCCTTACTGCCGTACGGGGTGATGCAGGAGCGGATCTTGCGGGGGCAGTCACGGGACCGGCGGCGGGGTAACAGGCTGTGGCCGATCTCGGCGAGCCCGAGGTGCCGGTCCCGTCTGCGGGCGGAGGGGGGAAAGCCGCTCGGTGAGGTCACCGTGCGGCGGACGACGTGGAGAGCCCGGGTGGACGAGGTCCGCTCGGCGGTGCTCCGGTGAAGCCTGGCGGCCTCGTTCAGCAGGTCCCGGGTGGCATGGTGGACGATCAGGTGCGCGTAGATCTCCTGCCGCACCCCGTCCGGGGTCTGCGACCTCAGGACCGGTCTGCCGCGCTGGTGGGTCTTGATCTCGTCGAAAACCAGCTCGATCTCCCAGCGGCGGGCGTAGAGCGCGGCCAGTTCGGCGGCCGGGTACTTTCCGTGGTCGGTGAGACTGGTGATCAGCCGGACGATGTCAGCCTGACCGTCGACGCGGTACTCGATCACACGGACCAGGGCCGGTGACGCCTTGACGGTTCCGGCCGCCTTGCTGTGCTTGTTCGCCTCGATCCGGGCGAGTGGCTTTGTTGGTGAGTTACGAGAGCGCCTGTAGCTCAGCGTGGAGAGCGCCCTTGTCCACGGGAGAGTGATGTCGCTGAGTTTTGGTTCTGGTCCAACTTCTGTGGTGTGGCTACTCCCTGTGACTGCTGACCTCGCTGGTGCGGCTCGCGAGATCGTCTCGAAAGAGCTGGTGCCTGCAGCGTTCGGGCTGATGGTTCTGAGCTGTGCGCGAGGTACTGCTCCGGCTGGAAGAGCTGCTCTTCCTGACGGATCCGGGGATCAGGGTGGAGTCCGTGCAGGACGATGGCGAAGTGATCCGATTCGGTGTCAGATGCCGAACGACAGGGGCACGGTGTCCAGGCTGCGGTGGCTGGTCCGAGCGGGTGCACGGCTCCTACCTGCGGTTTCCGGCGGACCTCCCCGTGGCGGGGCGGCGGGTTGTGCTGCGACTTCGTGTCCGGCGCTTCAAGTGCGAAGACGTCTCCTGCGGGCGGCGGACGTTCGTCGAGCAGGCCGCGGGCCTGACCCGGCGGTACAGCCAGCGGACCGAACGAATGCGGTCGGTGCTGGCTGAGGTCGGCCTCGCCCTGGCCGGCCGCGCCGGTGCCCGGCTGGCCGACATCTTCGGAGCGAGAGTCAGCCGGAACACGGTCCTGCGGCTGGTCGACGCTCTCCCAGAGCCCCAACCACCGGGCCCGCGTGTGGTTGGCGTCGACGAGTACGCGATGCGGAAGGGCCGCGTCTACGGGACCGTGCTGGTCGACGTCGAGACCCGCAGACCAATGGACCTGCTGCCCGACCGTGAGGCTGGCAGCGTCGCGGCCTGGCTGGCCGAGCATCCGGGGATCGAGGTTGTCTGCCGCGATCGCGCCCCGTTCTTCGCCGAAGGTGCCAGCGTTGGCGCGCCCACCGCCGTCCAGGTCGCCGACCGGTTCCACCTCTGGCGCAACCTCGGCGAAGCGGCTGAGCGGTGCGTCTCCCGCCACCGCTCGTGCCTTCGCGCGACCTTCGCCGAGTCGACACCAGCGAACCCTCCAGCGCCGGCCGGGAGCGGGTCGCCGTGGCCCACCGGGCACCGGTTCGCCGATCGCACCCGTGCCAAGCGACGCCGCCGTCCACGCGCTGTTGGCCGCTGGACACAGCCGACGCTCGATCCAGCGCCAGCTCGCCATGACCTACCGAACCGTCAAGCTGCTGGCCGACGCGACGAAGGCGGAAGACTTGTTCCACGGGCAGTGGCAGAACCGCAGGACCAAACTCGACGACTTCCGGCCCTACCTGCACGAGCGGTGGGCCGAGGGCTGCACGAATGCCTGGACCCTCTGGGAAGAGATCAAGACGCACGGCTACACGGGAGGCTACGGAGCCGTCCGCGCCTACCTCCAGCCGTTCCGCACATCCCCGACCGCACCCGCAGCCCGTCCGCCGTCCGCACGCACGGTCACCGGCTGGATCCTGACTCACCCCGATTCCCTGCCGGAGAGCGAGCACTTGAAGCTCGAGTCCGTCCTTGCCGACTGCCCCGACCTGGAAGCCCTCGCCGGACACGTCCGCGCATTCGGGAAGATGCTCACCCAGCTCCAGGGCGACCAGCTGCCGCAATGGATCAAGGCGGTCCGCGCCGACGACCTGCCCAGCCTCCACGCCTTCGCCAACGGTCTTGAACGCGATCTCGCCGCCGTCACCGCCGGCCTGACGCTGCCGTGGAGCTCCGGCGTCGTCGAAGGCCATGTCAATCGGATCAAAATGATCAAGCGCCAGATGTACGGTCGGGCCGGCTTCGCTCTCTTGCGGAAACGGGTTCTACTGGCGTCCTGACGGGGCAGTCACGAGCTCTGCTGGAGTCGCTCCGCGGCCTGAGCAGGGGTGTCGTAGTAGCCAGGCCGTGCCAGCAGGACCGAGCTGAAGTAGTAGCCCTGCTCCTCGTCTGGCTCGTCGTCGGCCGCGAACGGGCGCCAGAAGCTCAAGAGCAGGTCAGAGGCGACGAAAGACGCCGGATCGTCAGGGTCCGCCTCGATCGAGGTGTACTCGCCCATGCGTTGCACCAGCTCGCGGGCCGGGATCGCGAACACGTCCAGGCCCCGGAAGACGACTCGGTCTGTCTCAGTCGACGGCCTCCCAATCTCAATGGCTTCGAGCACGTCTCGTATGCAGTGGATGCTGATCATCAGTCCACTGGGACGGAAGACCTGCTGACCCGGCCGATCAGACTCCGACACCGCGGAGAGATCGCGGAGCGAGTCCAGCGCCGCGTTGGCCGACTCCCGAGTCATGCCGATCCGCAGCGGGCCAACGCCGTTCGGTGGAGCAAGGTCGAAGTCCATGCAGGCATGATCCCAAACAGGTCCGTCAGCGAGCCACGAAGGGCCCCAGGCCCTAAAGGCTACGGAGGGTCACTGCTCCACAAGAGTTGGACCAGAACCTGAGTTTTGAGAGCGCCTGGGTGCTTGCTTCGGGACCATGGTTGTGCTCTGCACGACGAGGGGGCCCGGGTGCTGCTGAAGTCCAAGGTCGATCTGTACGCGGCGATCCGTCGTGATGCGAAGGCTGGTCTGTCGAGCCGTGCTCTTCAGCGGAAGTACGGTGTCGGTTTCCTGACCGTGCAGAAGGCGTTGACGTCGGCCTGGCCGGAGCCGCGGAAGAAGCTTCCGCCGCGGCCCACGCGGCTGGATCCGTACAAGCCTTTGATCGACGAGATGCTGCGGGCCGACCTGGATGCGCCGCGCAAGCAGCGGCACACGGTGAAGCGGATTTTCGAGCGGCTGCTGGACGAGCACGGTGCGGACGAGATCTCGTACCAGATGGTCCGTGGCTACGTTGCTGACCGGCGTGAGGAGATCCGGGTCCAAGCCGGACGAGGTGTGGTGGAAGCCTTCGTCCCGCAGACGCACAAGCCCGGAGCGGAGGCGGAGGTCGACTTCGGCGACGTGACGGTGCGGCTGGCCGGCGAGCTGGTGACCTGCTACCTGTTCGCGTTCCGGCTGTCCTACTCGGGCAAGGCCGTCCACCGGATCTTCGCCTCGGCAGGTCAGGAGGCGTTCTTCGAGGGCCACGTCCACGCTCTCAACACGCTGGGCGGGGTGCCGACCGGGAAGGTCCGCTACGACAACCTTAGGGCCGCGGTCGCCCAGGTGCTGGGCTTCTCCCGGCATCGCGTCGAGGCCGAGCGCTGGACCGCGTTCCGCTCCCACTACGGCCTGGAAGCTCTCTACTGCCAGCCCGGAATCCGCGGCGCCCACGAGAAGGGCGGGGTCGAGGGGCAGATCGGCTGGTTCCGCCGCAACCACCTCGTCCCAGTGCCCGAGGTCGCGACGCTCGCCGAGCTCAACGCGGTGATCGACCAGTGGGGGAGCAGGAGGACGAGAACCGTCGGATCCGGTCCCGTCCTCGCACGATCGGCGAGTACTTCGCAGCTGAGCAACCGCTGCTGGCGCCACTGCCGCAGGAGCCCTTCGAGACGGGCCGGCTCTTCACCCTGAGGGTCGACCGCTACAGCCAGATCAGCGTCCGCACCAACCGCTACTCGGTGCCGGTCCGGCTGATCGGCCGCAACGTCCGTGCAATGCTGCACGCCTCCGAGCTGGTCGTTTACGACGGTCGGGACGAAGTCGCCCGGCATGAGCGGCTGATCGCCAAAGGCGGCACCCGCCTCGAACTGGACCACTACCTGGAAGCTCTCGTGCGCAAGCCCGGCGCCCTCCCGGGAGCGACCGCGCTCGACCAGGCCCGCTCCGCAGGCAGGTTCACTCCCGTCCACGACGCCTGGTGGGACGCTGCCGTCAAGGCCCACGGCGAGCGGGACGGCACCCGCGCGCTCATCGAGGTTCTCCTCCTCGGCCGGCACCTGCCACACGAGCACCTGGTCACCGGCCTCGCCGCCGCCCTCAAGACCGGGGCCATGACAGCGGACGCCGTCGCTCTTGAAGCCCGCAAGGCAGCGGACGCCGACACCGCCCCTGTCGAGGCCCCAGAACCATCAGCAGGAACCCGGACCGGCATCGCCCCGCTGCCGGCTGCCGTCCGGGCCCGCCTGCCACCCGACAAACGGCCTATGCCGTCGGTCGCTCACTACGACCAGCTCCTGCGGCTCCGCCGCGACCGTCCCACCCCCTGAAGGAGAACCGCGTGTCCATTCCCCGCCAGCGAGGGCTCACCGAACAGGCCGCCACGGCCGCGATCGACCAGGCATGCCGGATGCTGAGGCTGCCCACCATCCGGTCCCAGTTCCCCGAGCTCGCCGAAACCGCCGGCCGAGAGCAGATGTCCTACCTCGGATTCCTCTCCGAGCTCCTTCTGGCCGAATGCGACGACCGCGCCCGCCGCCGCTCCGAGCGACGCATCAAGGCTGCTGGCTTCCCCCGCGACAAGTCCCTGCGCAAGTTCGACTTCGACGCCAACCCCAACATCGACCCGGCCATGGTCCACACGCTCGCCAAATGCGAATGGATCAAGAAGGGTCTGCCGCTCTGTCTCATCGGCGACTCCGGCACGGGCAAGTCGCACCTGCTGATCGCGCTGGGCACCGAGGCCGCGATGGCCGGGCACAGGGTCAAGTACGTCCTGGCGACCAAGCTGGTCAACGAGCTGGTCGAGGCCGCCGACGAGAAGCAGTTGACCAAGACCATCGCCCGCTACGGCCGCGTCGACCTTCTCTGCATCGACGAACTGGGCTACATGGAACTCGACCGCCGCGGTGCCGAACTCCTCTTCCAGGTCCTGACCGAACGCGAGGAGAAGAACAGCGTGGCCATCGCCTCCAACGAGTCCTTCTCCGGCTGGACCAAGACCTTCACCGACCCCCGGCTCTGCGCGGCCATCGTCGACCGCCTCACCTTCGGCGGCAACATCATCGAGACTGGAACCGATTCCTACCGCCTCGCGACCACCCGCGCCCGCGCCGAACAACAGCTGACCACTACCTGACCTGGGCGCACGAAGCTTCGTGAGCCTCCTCAGTGCTCACGGATCCTTGACCACCACCAGCCGCCCACCGTGAAGGCGTTCACCGGCCCAGGATTCGGCAGAGTGCGACGCTCGAACTCATCGTCGATACGAGCAATCAGCCGGCCGAGGTCGCGCCGGGCACCGCCAGGGAGGTGAAGCATGACCTCTTCCAGATCATCGCGGGCATACTCCACCTCCAGTCCGGGCTGCCAGACCTGGGATGCGTTCAGATAGCGGCCAGGTTGTCTGAATGCCCACTCGAAACGGGCGAGCGCGTCAGCAACCGCGCCAGGCCACATCCGCTCATCCTCAACGCGGCGGACAGC
This sequence comes from Streptomyces hygroscopicus subsp. hygroscopicus, assembly GCF_030269125.1. Classification (GTDB taxonomy): domain Bacteria; phylum Actinomycetota; class Actinomycetes; order Streptomycetales; family Streptomycetaceae; genus Streptomyces; species Streptomyces hygroscopicus_C. The sequence continues at coordinate 30,359 of NZ_BSSM01000003.1, forward strand.
TGCACGAGTCCTCGCGGAAACGCCCCGGATCCGCCGAACTACAACGTGTCTGCGAGGCCGCCACCGCTCAGCGCGGACGGCCTTCGGGCGCCTACGCGGCATCGCCCTTTCTGATCAACATGCCGCCATCCTGCCACGAACGCAGCCGACATCGCACGCACGATCGAGCCCCCGCCGACCGGGGGTACTCCTACTTCTCACCAACATTCACGCGCTTTTCGATCACTGCGTGATGGCGAAATCCACCGACAAGTGCTCTTGCTTGAAACCTACGCAGCCAGGCGAGGTAGCTGCCGTCGGGCAGCACGGCGATCACCCTGCGGGCCTTGCGTCGCTCGATCCGCCACAGCAGGTGCGTGCCCTGGTCCCGCAGCCTGTGGCAACGAGCCAGACCCCACAGCCCGCGGTCGGCCAGTAACAGCGTGCCGGTCCCGCCACGGGCGTCCAGGGCGTCGGAGACGATCCGCTCGGATTCCTTGAACCCGCCGACCACGGCATCGAGCACGGCATGCGAGGAACACTCGGCCACCGCGACCACCCGGGCCTGCGGATACCCCATCGGGCTGCGCGCTGATCCCGACTTGCCGAAGGCGTCATTGTTCGCCGCGGAGTCCGGCACGGCCAGCAGTGTCCCGTCCAGGGCCAGCACCCGCAGCCCGTGGAAGAGATCATCTTCCCTGCCCAGTGGCCGGGCCACGGCCCGGAACAGTTCCCGCATCACGGTCCATCCCAGCCGCTGCCGGGCCCTGGTCAGCGAGGACTTGTTGACCCCGGTCCAGGGCCGCAGTCCTGGGTCTCCGGCCTTCACCAGGCGCAGAACCTCCAGGTAGTCGGCCTGTGGGAACAAGCACATCGCCAGCACGAAGTACACCGTGAACCGGGCGGACAACAGACGCCGGCGCTTCTCCGAGCGACCGGCCTCACCAACCACCCGGTCCACCAGCTCTGGCGGGCACGACCGGGTCAAGACGCCCAGCCCCAGCCGCTCCAGACGGGCTATCAGCACACCGGCTCAACCAGCCGACAGCCTCAAAAGCAACGGCATTGTCATCCGTTCGACAGGGGGCAAAAGTCATGCCGGGCCCGGAGGCCAGCGGCCCTCTTGCAGGACCGCGAAAAACATAACGGGGGCAGCGGCTGAGGGGTCCGGTGGCTGAGGGAGCGGTGGCCGTCGGGGCGGGCCTCACTGGGCTGCCGGGCCGGAGGTGAAAAAGGCGACCATCTGCTCCAGACCGCACTCGCCGAACATCGTGTCCAAGTTGGCGGCGGACTCGGCGGCGGACTCCTCGCTGCGCGGGAAGAGGGCCTCCTCGTACGCTGCCAGGGCGGCCTCGGTGTCGCCGGGGTGGGCGGCGATGGCCAGGGCGAGTTCGGCGCCGTCGAGCATGGCGAGGTTGGCGCCCTCCCCGGCGAAGGGGGACATCACGTGGGCGGCGTCGCCGAGCAGTGTCACGCCCGGGACGCGGTGCCAGCGGTGGCCGACGGGCAGGGCGTGGATACGGCGCGATGTGATCGTGTCCGCGTCGGCGACCAGGGCGCGCAGGCCCTCGTCCCAGTCCTCGAAGTGGGCGAGGACCGCGGCCTTGGCAGCGGCCTGGTCTGTGAAGTCGACCGTGTCCAACCAGCCTTCGTCGGCCTTGAGCGCCGTGTAGACGTGGAGGCTGCCGTCGCTCTCCCGGTGCGCGAGGACACCGCGCTCGTGCCCCAGGGCGATGAAGAACCCGCCGCCGATGACCGCGGCGCTGCGCGGGTGGCGGGTGTCGGCGTCGAACAGGTCGGTCTCGACGAAGGAGATGCCGGTGTAGGCGGGCCAGGCGCTGGAGACCAGCGGCCTGATCCGCGACCAGGCGCCATCCGCGCCGATCAGGAGATCGGTGGTAATGGCCGAGCCGTCGGCGAACGTCACCTCGTGACGCCCGTCGCCCAGCGTCCGGGCCCCGGTGACCTTACGGCCCCAGTGGATCGTGCCGCCGGGCAGGGAGCCCAGCAGTAGGTCACGCAGGTCGCCGCGGTCCACCTCCGGCCGGCCGCCGGTGCCGTCGTCCTCCTCGGCCACGTGCACCGTGCCGTCGGGGCCGAGCAGGCGCATGGCCTGACCACCCTCGTGGACGATCTTGAGGAAGTCGTCGTGGAGGCCGGCGGCGTGCAGGGCCTTCTGCCCGTTGGTTTCGTGGATGTCGAGCATCCCGCCCTGCGTACGGGCCGCCGCCGACGCCTCCAACTCGAAGATCGCCAACTCGATGCCGTGGACGTGCAGGACGCGGGCGGCGGTCAGGCCGCCCAGCCCTGCGCCGATGATCGCTATCGGGAAATGAGTGGTGCTCATGGGGCCTCCGGAAGCAGTAGGGGAATACCTCGGTGCGCCGAGTCATCGCCGCCGACGCCGCAAGGCTCCTTGCTAGGGCGGGGTGCACAGCGGGGCGGCAAGGGGTGTCTCGGCCACAGCCACCGTAACGAACATGTTCGCGACGAACAAGTTCCACGCTGGGCAGCGGCGGACAGCGAGGAGGACTTCCGTGTCTCCTGGCGGCGTCCGCCGTCAGGCGGGCCCCGCCCTGGGCTCAGTCCCCTGCGCCCGGGACAGGTGTGTGCGTGATGCCGTTGACGAGGACGTCGAAACTCCAGCGAATCCTGTCCGGCACCGAGCCGCCGATCAGGGCGGGCATGTGCGCGGTGATCGCCGGATGCGTGCTGGCGTCCACAGTGTGCAGGGCACGCACGGTGGCGTCCCAGTCGTCCTCGGAGGCGGGGTCGTGCTCACGCGTCGAATGCTCGGCAGCCGTGGCTGTCGCATCCTGGAGCAGTTTGTCCACCCCCCAGGCGACCTGCTCGCGGCCGGCGCCGCTCTGCGAGAGGAGATCGAGGATGCGCTCCACCAAACGCAGGTAGTTCTCACCGCTCGGGCGGGCGACGAGCGCGGCCCGCGCGAGCTGCGGGTGCTCGAACAGCATTCGGGTGTACGACGTCATGACGGCGCGGAGCTGCTCGCGCCAGCCCCCACCGCCGTCCCGCCCGGTCAGGTCGACCTCGCCGAGCAGGGAATCCAGAACGGCCGCGTGCAACTCGGCGGTGTTGGCGACGTAGACGTACAGCGACGCAGGGCCGGTGTCCAGCTCCTGCGCCAGGCGACGCATCGTGACCTTCCCCAGCCCCTCCGCCCGCATGATCCGCACGGCGGTGTCCACAATCCAGCGCCGGGACAGGGCGGGCTTCGCCGGACGCTCCCGGCGGCTGATCGGCTCTCTTCTCGCAGTCATCACCCGATCGTAACGAACACGTTCGAAGTGCAGGGTGTCCGGTTCGCCCTCGGCCGCCACGGAGCTCGGCTGTGCGAGTCGGCCCGGGGTGCTGTTCTTCGATGCAGGGGCCGTCCGAGGGCCGTTTCCCTCGTGCTCGCGTGGGTGGTGAAGGGGCGGGTGGCCGGTCAGCTCGTCATAGACCGACAACGGACGGCGACCGACCTCGATATGGGTGGCCGCAGCCCGGTTCAGCAGAGCCTGCAACGGCCCCGTCTCCTCGCCTCTGCGCCATCCGCCCGCATCACCATCGACCACCACCAAGAACGTCATAGCCAGGGTCTACCAGATGTCCGTGACACAGCGCCGATCGGCTGTCGCCTGAAGTTGGAATGGGCTCAGTGCATCTGGATCTTCTTGGCTTCCCTCACGAACTGGCTGGTGATCGAGGCAACGGGCGCGACCAGCGTGAGCCCCTCCAACACGCGGGCGGCGGCTCTCTCGTAGGCGTCGCGTCTGCGATGAAACCCAGTGTGCCCTGGAAGCCGACGACCAGGCCCCGCAGAATCTCCACCGGCGTCGCCCCGTCCAAGAACGCGTCCAAGCGGTAGCCATTGGTGTTCTTCAGCTTGTACTTGGCGTCGATCTGTGCCACTAGCTGCTCGTCGGCCTCGATCCGTTCCTTGAGGTCCAGAAGGTCCCGGCACAACTGCGGCTCGGCCTTCCACAACCTCGCCTCCGCGTCCGGAAGAGCGGTGTTCACGATGGTTCCGGACGGCAGCACGAACGTCACCGAGGAGAGAAGCCGGTAGGAATTGCGAATGGTGCCGGCGCTCATCCCGCACGCATTGTTGGCAACCACACCGCCGATGGTCGCCACACTGGCACTCGCTGGATCCGGACCCATGATCCGCCCGTGCCGGGCCGACGTGATACTCGAGCGCAGGACGGTGGTACCCGGGGCGATCCGCGCCCAGGGCCCCACCGTCCAGCACCTCGACTCCGGTCCAGTGACGACGCACATCAACTAGAATGTCGTCCCCCTGGGCCTGCCCATTCAGGGAGGTCCCCGCCGCACGGAACACCATCTTCCGACCGTGGCTGTGCGCATAGGCGAACAGCCTTGAGATGTCCTCGATCCCGCATGACGCACTTATGTTTCGGCCTGCGCTTCACCGCACCTGGCCGCGTCCGCCCGATAACCGTTTCGATCGTCGAAACCGATCGTGTGCTGCCACCGGGCTGGTTCCGATGGTCGTCGGGCTGCTCCGGCTGCCCGTTTCAGCCCCCCACTGACCGACGCTCGGCAGCCGTGTGCGCTGCGACCCGGCACTCCTCGAAGAATGCCAGTTCACGCAGGTAGTAACCCCGGGCAACGAAGTTTGCGGTCAGCTGGTGTCCTGCGAACCGCTGGCGCCGGACGTCGACGAACGGTGCTGCGGTGAACAGCTTGCGCAGTTCCTCGAGCACCTCCGGTGCCGAGGACCAGCGGTCGTCGTATTCGGCGATGGTCATGAGGACCGGGACCGGAATCCCAGGAGCGATCCGACGCAGCCGCTCCGGCCATGTGAGCGCGTCGCGCAGCTCCATCACCGGAGCAGGCGCGGAGGTCGCCTCGAGATGGGCCAGCACTGTGCGTTCCCAACTCCAGTCGGGGCCGTAGACGGCTGTGGAGCGCCCACGCGGGTCCACAGTCGAGGCTCGGGCTTCAGCCATTGCCGTTTGCAGCCACTGGACGAAGCCGGGAATCCACTGCAGGCCGGCAGCGTGCGTGGCCACACCCAGGAGCGGGACCTGAGGTGTTGTGGCAGCGAGGCACAGTGCGAGCATCCCGCCGATCGAGTTGCCCGTCAGGAAGAGGCCCGTCGAGCCGGCGCCGTACCGTTCCCACGCGCGCTCCACGGCGGCCCGCAGTACTGGCACCTGGCGGTCGAACAGGGCGTCACTGGGGTCGAGGGCTGCGGCCGCTCCGTAACCGGGCCGGTCGAGCGCCAGTGTCGCGAAGCCGAGTTGGGCCGCGATGTCAAGGAACGGCGCCTCGCCGGGGATTGTCTCGTCGTAGATCGCCGAGGTGACCGACCCGCCGTGCAGGGCGACGATGAGTGCGCGCGGGGGACCGGCCGGAGCGGCGTAGCGCCCCGAGAGCCGCATGCCGTCGAGCTCGATGACTACATGCTCCTTCGACGTGACCATTTCCACGGTGAGCCCCTTTCGTTTCAGGTACCGGTTCATGTTGTTCGTGATTGTCGGTGTCAAGGGCGAGGATCCTCTTGGCCGGCCGGACCCGCCTTGGTGCGGGCTGTGGCGGCGGCAGGGTCCTCCTCGCCGGGGCGTCGGCGGGCGATTTCGCCAACCTGCCCGGTGCCCAGGGGACGGCGGGCGTCGATGCCGAGGTCGGCAATGCGCACGAGAGCGGTCAAGGCGTTCACGGCCTTGGTCCTCAACGTCTCCAACGGCGCCTCCCGGACCGGAGGCCGGCAGCCCTCTTGTCACTTGCTCAGGGCTTTCATGAGGCCCATCAGACGGGCGCGGTCGATTTCGTTGTCCTCGCGCAGCGCGGAGATCGCCTGCAGGAGCGCCCCGGGCGAGGGGGTGGTGCCGAGGAAGTCGCGGGTGGCGGGCGGGCCCCACTGGGCGAGGCCGGAGGCGGACATGGCGGCCCAGCCGGGTTCGAGTGTGTTGTCGAAGACGTCGCCGTCGGCGAAGTGCTCCACCATGAAGCGGTCGGGGTCACGCCAGTAGTCGAAGATCTGACTGCCCTGGACGTGCCGGCCGATGCCCCAGGAATGGTGGTATCCGCGCTCGCGCAGGTACGCGCCGCCCGCGGCGAGTGCGTCGAGGTCGGCGACCTGGAAGGCGGAGTGGACATAGCCGGTGTCGGGGCCGAGATGCATGGCCAGGGTGTGGTGGTCGGCGGGTTCGCTGCCGCGGTCGCAGCGGATGAAGGCCATGGTGGGGCCGCGATCGCGTTGGCCGTCCAGGTAGAGGAAGTCACTGACGATCAGGCCGAGGTGCTGTAGGTACCAGTCCAGGGCGCGCCGGAAGACCCTGGTGGAGAGCACGACGTGGCCCAGACGCTGTACCTGGGAGGGTTCGCGGGGCGGGCGCTGGGTGGCGTTGACACGGGCGGCCGCGGTGGTGGTGCCCGTGTTGAGGACCAGGGGCTGTCGCAGCGGTCGCGCGGTCTGCTCGGTGACGCCGTGCACCACGCGGACCGGGATCCCGGAGGGATCGAGCAGGTCCACGGCGCGGCCTCCGCAGTGCTCGGTCAGGGTGCGGACTTTGTGGCCGGTGGCGCGGGCCAGGCGGTCGAGGTCGGTGGCGTCGGCGGCCGTGAAGGCGAGGCCGGTGAAACGGGACGTGGGGCCGCGGCGGATCACCAGGCTGTGGGGGCCGGCCATGGCGCCGCGCAGATAGAGGGCGTCATGAGTGCGGGCGGCGGTGGTCAGGCCGAAGTCGTGGGCGAAGGTTTCGGCGCGGTCCAGGTCGGGCTTGGTGAACTCGAGCCAGGCCAGGTCGACGACCTTGATGACGGACTGGGCGGCGCGGCCGGGGTGTTCCCCTCGCAGGGCGCCTTGTGCGCTGTGCAGGCCCTGGTGGGCATCGGCCGTCGGGGCGGGGCCTGGATCGTTCATGGCGTGTGTCCCTTCAACTTCGGGCGGCTCCCCCGCGACTGCGGTGTGCGGCACTGTCACGGGAACCGAGAGGCGAGCGGGGGCGGGAGGAGGTCAACGGCCCCGCCGACAGCGGTCGGCGGGGCGCCGGTGACAGTGCCTTCCCTACCGGGCCAGCAGGGTGTCGAGCACCGTGTTCAGGTCGGCGATCGGGTCGGTGGCCGCGCCCTGGGCGCGCCAACAGACGAAGCGGTCGGGGCGCACCAGGACGGCGCCTTGCGGCGTGTGCCCCCGTGCGGCGGTCCAGGTGGAGCGCAGGTCGCGGTAGTCGCCGTCGAGGTGGCCGAGACGGATCGCGTCCAGCGGCAGCCCGCTCTGGGCGGCGATCTTCTCGGCGGCTTCGCACCAGGCACGGCCGTCCTCGCCGGCGATCAGCAGGAAGCGGCCGGGTCGGACCAGGCGAGCCGGTGCCACGCGATTGCCGTCGAGGTCCTCCAGCCAGGCGTGGGGCAGCGGGTGTCCGGGGCGGGCGGCGGGCTTGTAGATGCGGACCGGGTCGGGATTGTCGGGTGCGGGAGTGCCGTCGGGGACGACGGCCGCCGAGTCGTACGTGTAGCCGAACTCGACGCCGAGTTCGTTGAACTCCATGGACTGGGCGGCCACGGCAGTGAGGAAGGTGCGGCGGAAGTCGGCGTCGGCGGGGTCGGCGCTCCACAGGCGGCGGGCCTGCCGCCAGTTCTCCTCCTTGTCGGCCTCGGGCCCGCCGCCGAAGAGGGCGTTGATGGCGATGTGGTTCATGGCGTTCTCCAGCGAGCGCTGGACGTTGGTGGCGTCCACCGGACGCCGCTCGGGCTCGTAGGTGTCCAGCAGGGCGTCGCCCGCCTGACCGTTCAGGACGGCGGCGAGTTTCCAGGTGAGGTTCTGGACGTCGTGCATGGCGGAGGTCAGGCCGAGGCCGCCGGTGGGCGGGTGGCGGTGGGCGGCGTCGCCGGCGATCAGGACACGGCCGGCGCGGTAGCGGTCGGCGACAACGCCCTCCATGGACCAGCGGGAGATCATGTGGACCGTCAGCTGCTCCTCGTCCAGTCCCAAGGCCGTGCGCAGATCGGCCAGTACGGACTCGTCGGCCAGCGCGCGGTCGTCCTCGGACCCGTAGTTGATGTGAAAGACCCACTCCCCGGAATCCGGGCCCCAGCGGTCGGGTCCCATGGGCACCAGGACACCCGGGATGCCGAGGTCGGGCAGCCACAGCCAGCGGATCAGCACGTCGGGGTCGGTCGCCACCTGGGACAGGTCGGCGGAGATGTGGAAGGAGACCACGCGGGCGAGGTCCCGTACACCCTCCTGGACGATGCCCACGGCAGGTCCGACGGTGCGGCCGCCGTCGCAGCCCAGCAGGTAGCGGGCCCGCACTCGGTAGGTCTCGCCGTTGTCGCGGTCGGCGACGGTGACGGTGACGCCCTCGTCGTCCTGGGCGAGTCCGGTCACCTCGTGGTGGAAGCGGATCCGGCCGGGCGCGAGTATCTCGGCGTGGGCGCGCAGGAGCGGCTCCAGGCGGATCTGGGGCAGGTTGGCCTGCCGCTCGGGGCTGGCGGCGAGCCACTCCGGAGAGGTGCCGCCGGCCCCCCATGCCTCCATCTTGGCGACGCGGCGGCCGTAGTCTTCGTCGTCGCCGGCCAGGCCGACGTACCAGGCGGTGTGGGACATCTGCTCGGCCGGAGTGGAGGCGGCGTAGATGGTGTCGGCCACGCCGGCGTCGCGCATGACCTCCATGGCGCGCTGGTTGAGGACATGGGCCTTGGGCAGGGCGGAGGTGCTGGGCCAGGCGGTGACCAGCAGGGACTCGATGCCCATGCGGCTGAGCAGCATGGAGGCGGTGAGCCCCGCACCGCCTCCGCCGACGATGAGAACGGGGACGTCGATGTCGTTCATGGGCAACTCCACGAGATGTAGCGGCTCGGGGCCATGGGGTGGGGACGGCTCAGGAGAGGCGGGGGAAGAGTGCGAGAGCGTTGTTCCGGTCGACAGCCCGGTGGCCTGCGGCGTCCAGGCCGGGGTAGCGGTCGTACTCGCCGGTGAAGTGAGCGACGGTGAGTTCGGGCGCGAAAGGCCAGTCGGTTCCGAAGAGCACCCGGTCGGGGTGTGCGAAGGCCAGCAAACTGGGCAGCGCCGAGGGGCTGCCGGACAGGGCGGTGTCGAACCAGAAGCCGCGCAGGTCCTCGAGGATGTCCTCGTAGCCGCGGCCGGTCTCGGCGACCAGGGCGGCGGTGATCCGGTGGGCGGCGTAGGGGAGGAAGCCGCCCGCATGGGACAGGATGATCTTCAGGTTGGGAAAGCGGCGCGGGACACCGTGCAGCACCAGATTGGTGGCGGCACGGGTGGTGTCGAGCAGGAAGTCCGCGGCGAACGGCGGCAGCCCCGGAACAGGCGGTGCGGGCAGATCCGAAGGATGTACGAACACGACGGCCGAGCGCCGGTCCAGTTCGGCGAGGAGCGGATCGTGGTCGGGGTGTCCCAGATAGACACCATCGGTGTTGGCGAGCAACACGACGCCGTCGGCGGCCAGTTCGTCCAGAGCGTGTGTGGCGGCGTGTACGGCGGCGTCCAGGTCGGGCAGCGGTACGGTGGCGAAATAGCCGAACCGGTCGGGGCGGTCCTTGACGAGTTCCGCGCCGATTTCGTTGATCTGCCGGGCCATCGCGGCGGCCTCGGCACCCTCACGCAGCCAGGTGCCGGGGGTGGACAGGGACAGCACCCCGGTCTCGACGGCGTGGGTGTCCATCAGGGCGATGGCATGCTCGGGGCTCCACTGCGGCAGTTCACGGCCGCCGGAAGCATGGATGCCCCTCGACCTCAGCCACCGCGTGTAGGCCGGGGGCAGCAGATGCTGGTGAACATCGATGCGGCTCATGATGGTGCTCCTTCCGGGCCCAGCCGGTCTGCGGCCGGGCGGTCACGGGCGCGCGCTGACGGCGCGGTTCTGGGGTGTGGGTCGACAACCGCCGACCCGCCGACTGAGATGGATCACAGCGAATGCGCCTGCGAGGGCGACTGGTAGGCAGCGGGTCGCGGGGTCGGCGCTGCGCGGGTGTACGACTGCGGCTTCGGCGAAGAGCAGGATCAGCCCTGGTGAGGCGTACCCGAAGCGGTGATCCGAAGGCCGGCCGGCAATCCGGCCCGGTCGCAGGCGTGCCGATGTGGGCTGCGGCGCCGCGCATCGCGGGGACTGCCGCCGGCTTGGCCGTCCCCACGAACAGGAAGACGCCGACGAGGCGGAGGGCTGGGACAATTACGGCGTCGAGCATGGACGTTCCTCTGTGCGCGAGGGGATACCGCGCCCCATCCGGCGGCGAGTCCCCGCAGCCCAGATCAGTTGACGAGGTCGGGGGAGTACTGCCAGTGCAGGGCGTACTGGTCGAGGGCCGCGGTCACCCGGCGTCGCGTCGCTTTGTCGGCAGGGGCGGGCACCGCGACGCGAACGCCGCCGTCGTCGGGTTGGCACACGATTCGTGCGGGGGCGCAGCCCGCGCCCTGGGCGGTGAGTTCCGCGTGAACCGCGCGTCGGGTGGCGTCCAGCCGAAGGCCGAGCTTGTACGGCTTGCCGACGGCGGTGAGCGGGAGGGCGTCGATCACGAGAACTTCCCGCGGAGCAGCGGCGCGCTCGGGGACTCGTTCGCTTGCCCAGGAACGGAGTTCGGCGGGATCCACACGGGCTCCGGGGGCGAGGGTGACGTAGGCGACGGGTACCTCGCCGGCGTGCGGGTCGGGGCGCCCGACCGCCGCCGCTCCGGTGACGGCGGGGTGCGCGAGGAGGACGTCCTCGATCGCAACCGGGTCGATGTTGTGTCCCCCGCGGATGATCAGGTCCTTGGCGCGGCCGGTGAGGTGGATGAAGCCATCGGCGTCGATGCAGGCGAGGTCTCCGGTGTCCAGCCACCCATCGCGGATCTTCCCGGCGGCCTCAAGCCGAGGCCCGTCGGGCGTGTGCTCGACGACGTAGCCGGCGAAGACCACAGGGCCGCGGATGGCGAGCACCCCGGGGGCTCCGCGCGGCAGGTCGTGCCACTCGCCGGTGTCCGAGTCGATCTCCACCGTCTTGACCTGCTGGTAGGGAAGGCGTCGGCCGGCGGTTCCGGGTCTGGTGTGACCGGGCTGACCGAGGGCTGACGCGCAGGTCGCCTCGGTCAGTCCGTAGCCCTCGCACAGCGGGATGCCGGTGTGTTCCTCGAAGGACTCCCGGACGGCCGGCGGCAGGGGGGAGGCGCCGACGGCGGCGAACCGCATGCTGGAGATGTCGGCGTCGACGGGGACGCGAGCGAGGGTGGAGTACACGGTAGGTACTCCTGACATCGCGGCGACGCGGTAGTGCTCCACCAGCTTCCGGAACACCCCGTACAACTCGGGATCGCGGTAGCCCAGCGGCCCGGCCCACACCACCTGCCGGCCGCGTAGCAGGGGGCCGAGCAGGGTGACGATCAGCGCGTTGACGTGGAACAACGGTAGCGCTGCGAACATCACCGAATCAGGGTCCAGGGGGATGCTCGCGGCCACCATCCACGCGCCGACGACCTCGTTGGAGTGGGTGTGGGCGGCGAGCTTGGGGATGCCGGTCGTGCCACCGGTGTGGAAGTAGGAAGCCAGGTCCCCGGCCGCCGGAGGTTCGATGTCCACGAGCTTCTCGGCGGGATGGGACGAGGCGAGCTCCGAGAGGTACCCGACGTGTACGCCCTCGATGGGTTCCAGAGCGGGGGCGGGGCCCTCAGGCGTGGTGGGGGCGAGGGCCAGCAGGGCATCCAGGCGCATCGCCGCGGCGACTTGCCGGGCTGTGGACCACACCTCCGCATCCAGCTGCGGGCCTGCGGCGATGAGCACTCTCGCGCCGCCGCGTCGGAGCAGATGCTCGGCGTGTTCGGGGGCCAGACCCGGGTTCACCGGGGCGGCGATGCCTGCGGCCTGCGCGGCCAGCAGCGCGGCGGGCAACTCCGCGGTGTTGGGTGCGAGCAGACCCACGGCGGCGCGGCGGGAAACGCCGAGAGCGCGCAGCAGGTTCGCGATGCGATGCACCCGGTCGCACAGCTGCGCGAAGGTCATGGTGGTGGACTGCTGGAAGCGCGCCGCATCGGGCAGCACCGTCAAGGCCGGGCGGTCGGGCCACAGTCGGGCGGCGTGCAGCAGAGCGTCGTAGGTGGTGGCGGGCAGCCCGCGCTCGTGCAGCGGAACGGCTTCGATGGCGGTCAGGTCGGCAGGACTGTCGTGGGCGGGCCACAGCAGATCAGTGGATGTGGGTGTCACCGGTGCGCCTTTGCAAGGTGAGGGATGGGGTCAAGAGGGCGGCCCGGTACGGGGGGTTCCGGGGCGGCCGGTCTTGGTCGGGGGCTGCAGGGAAGCGTCAGCGGGCGCGCACCACGGTGCGCTGCTCGCCGAGATCGAGTACGCCGTCGTCGGTCGCGATACGGGCCGTGACGATGTCGCCGTCCTTGAGGTAGTCGGGGTTCGCCTGCTGGCGGGCGAAGAACTTCTGCCAACGCTTGTGCGGGGGCAGCAGGGCGGCGAGCGTGGTCAGGAGCCTGCCCGGAGACTTCAGGGCGGTGCCGCCGGGGGTTCCGGTGAGCAGGACGTCACCGGGCTGCAGGTTCTGGAAGCGGGCCAGAAGGCTGAGGGCACGTGCGGGCCGGACGATCATGTCCGTGGTGGTGCGGTCCTGCCTCGTGACCCCGTTGACCTTCAGCGTGAGCCGCAGGTCCGGCAGGCGGGCCAGATCGTCGCCATCGACCAGGAGCAGCCGGGGCCCGAGCGGGGTGAAGGTCGGGTACGACTTGGACTCGTAGAACTGCGTCTTGGGCAGCTGCAGGTCCCGGGCGCTGACGTCGTCGGCGACGATCAGCGCGGCGACATACGTGGAGAGGGCGGAGCCGGTGACCTCGGTGCCGACGGGCAGGTCAGCCCCCATGACCAGCCCGAGCTCCACCTCGTAGTCGAGGAACCGCACATGCGGCGGCCGGACGATGTCCTGGTAGGGGCCGCTGACCGACCCGGATGCCTTCCGAAAGAAGGCGGGCGGGACGGTGGCCGGGTCGAATCCGGAGTCCACTGCGTGGGACCCGTAGTTGACCATCTGCGCCACCACCCGGCAGGGGGTGGTGACGGGCGACAGCAACTCGGCTTCTCCCGCGGAAGGCCCGGCGTCGGGTTCAGCCGCAGCGCGGTCGGCTGTCTCCTGCACGGCCAAGCGGTCTGCGAGCAAGGCGGCGGTGGTGTCTGCACGGGTGCCAATACGGTGCAGCCGTCCTGTGCTGCTCTCCACCCACCAGCCCTCTGCGGTGCGGACGACTCGGATACTCATCGGCTCTCCTGAGGCTGAGGCAGCGTCTACCGGACGACTCCCAAGAGCGATCTCCGGTCACTGGTGATGACAGGATCGACACAGATATCAGGATCGTCAATAAGCATCGATACTGATGGAAGAATCACTATTGACTTCATCAGTAGGATGAGTCCGTGACTACCGATGGGCAGGACAGGGGCGGCAACCGGGCACCTAACCGGATGGACCGGCGCAAGGCTCGCACCCGGGCAGCGCTGGTCACTGCGGCGCAGAGGCTCCTCGCCGAGCAAGGGGGGGTCGACGTGAGCATCCATGAGATCACCGAGGCGGCCGACGTCGGCTTCGGTACCTTCTACAGCCACTTCACCAGCAAGGACGAGCTGTTCGACGCCGCCCTCTCCCTCACTCTGGAAGAGCATGGAGCTCTGCTGGACTCCGCCGTAGGAGACCTGAAGGACCCGGCGGAGGTGTTCTCCGCCAGCGTCCGCCTGACCGGCCGTCTGCGGCACACCCATCCGCAGATGGCCAGGATCTTCGTGCGTACCGGCATGTCCTACCTGACCTCCCAAAGCGGGCTGGCTCCGCAGGCGATGCGGGACCTGCAGGCCGCTGCCGACAGCGGGCGATTGGACATCGACGACCCGCGCACCGCGGTCGCCATGGTCGGCGGCGCCCTGCTCGGCGTGCTTCACCTCCTGGAGACCAGCCCCGACCTCGATGTCCAGCGCGTCACCGACCAACTGGCATGCCGTCTCCTGTGCATGTTCGGCATGACGCGCGCCGAAGCCCAGGAGATTGCCACCCGGCCCCTGCCATCGCTCTCCACCCCGACCTGATGTGAGGAAGCGTCGATGATGAAAGGGCCGGGGGCTCAGAAGGGCAACGCTGCGGGGCCTTCAAGGCCGGGCGGAGGAGCGACCTGCCGGTCGGAGCGGTCTGCGGATGCCGGGCCGGGCGAGGAGGTTGTCCCGCCCGAAGCGGAAATCACCGTGTTGCCGACTCCGCGACCGTCGGCACTGCGAATCACCCGTCCGTGTCGTCGCCACCGCTCCGCCCGGCCTCCGGTTCCCTGGTGAGCCGGGTCGCGAGGTGGTAGGCGACGGTGACGTCCTGGTATTCCTGACGGGGGACGACCGGGTCCGGCAGGTGGGTCCGGTCGCTGTGGCTCGTCGACTCTCGCTTCCCGGTGCCGGGGAAGCGGACGACTGTCCGGGGTTCCTGCGTGAAGCGAAGCCGTTCGGCGTGGACCGTCGACCGGAACACGATGCCCCCCACCGGGCTCCCGGCTCCCGCCCCTCCCGTTCGGAGTGGCTCCTCCGGCTCCCTGGCGGTACGTAGGCGACTGGACCTCGGCGGCAGCTCCCCGCCCTCTCCGCGCACCCGGCGCGTGCCGGTGCCGCCTTGACTCCGGCCGGCCCGGCCCCGCTCTGCCTGCGCGCCCTTGCGCGCCGCACGGCCCGGCCGACTCGGCCCGTTCGGCGCCGTGGCGCAGGAGCGGGAGCAGGCCGGTGAGGAAGGTGTCGGTGAAGGGTTCGGCCTTGGCGATGGCTGTTGGTGGGCGCGCGGGTGCTGTCCGGGCAATTGCAGGGAGACGGCGCGGGCCCGCTTCAGCAGGCCGGCAGGTGCCCGGACCCGCAGAGGGGCGTCGTGTCTGGGGTCGCCTCGCCAGCGCGGCGGCCGCGGGTAGCGCAGCACGGTGGAGATGTGGGTGATCCGGTCCTCTGGCTGCCTCTGTTCCTGCGCTGCGACGTGCTCGGTGAGCAGTTCGCGGATCGTCGCGTCCCGTTGACGTCCCCTGCCGGGCCATGATCCGCGTCAAGGCCTCAAGGGCGCTGGGTGCGATACGCACGTCGGTTTCTGCGTTGCCGGACATCTCCCCCGCTCCTGTGCGCTCCTACCGATGTGCAGCACCCGGCGGTCGCCCAGCGGTCCGTGGTTTTCCGCTCCGGCGGGCCGGGCCAGTCGGGGTGCGATCAGCGGGCCTGGGCACGCGCGGCGTAGTGCTCCTGCAGCCGGTCGAGCATGGTGTGGCAGTACTCGGCCAGCGGCCGGTGCTGGTCCTCGTCGATGACGAGGACCACGGTGTGGACTCCGTCGGCTCCTGGTATGGCCGCACACGGCTGGGAAGCGCGCAGGTTGGGCCAGTAGCGGCCGTGCACGAACCCGGAGGCCGCCCGCCAGGCTGCGGGCCACCTTGACCGCGCTCAGGCCGGCGGTGGGCGCGGCAGCAAGCACGATCTGGTGGATCCCGAGTCGGGTGAGCGGGGGCAGGCCGAGACGGTCGGCTCGGGCACGGCTCAGCCCCGATCACCGTGTCGGTGAGCACCATGCGGGCTTGCTGCGCGCTGATCACGGACGGGACCCGGCGCCCCTGCCGGATCGCGCAGGCACCGACATGCACGACGACCGGCAGGGGATCGTCCGGGCCGGACTTCGACTCCATCAGGTATTCAACCGACCGCGTGCGCCGCTGGGACCCAGGCCGCCCACCGACGACGGCACGGTCATCTTCTACAAGGACTGGGGTCCCCGTGCCGGGAAGACGATCGTCTTCCACCACGGCTGGCCGCTGAGCGCGGACGACTGGGACAACCAGATGCTGTACTTCTCGTCCCGCGGCTATCGCGTGATCGCGCACGACCGCCGGGGCCACGGCCGCTCCACGCAGACGGCCACCGGGCACGACATGGACACCTACGTGGCCGACGTGGTCGCCCTGACCGACGCGCTGGACCTGAAGGACGCCGTGCACATCGGTCACTCGACCGGTGGTGGCGAGGTCGCCCGCTACGTCGCCCATGCCAAGGCCGGACGCGTCTCGAAGGCCGTCTGGTCACCGCGGTGCTGCCGATCATGCTCAAGGCCGAGGCCAACCCCGGCGGCCTGCCGATGGAGACGTTCGACGGGTTCCGTGAGGCGCTCGCCGCCAACCGCGCCCAGTTCTTCGTCGACGTCCCTACCGGGCCGTTCTACGGCTTCAACCGTCCCGGCGCAGAGGTGTCCCAGGGCGTCATCGACAACTGGTGGCGGCAGGGCATGATGGGTGCGGCCAACGCGCACTACGAGTGCATCAAGGCGTTCTCGGAGACCGACTTCACCGAGGACCTCAAGCAGATCGAACATCAAGAACAGCAAGCTCAAGAGCTACGAGGGCTACCCGCACGGGATGCTCACCGTCCGCGCCGACGTGCTGAACCCCGACATCCTGGAGTTCATCGAGTCGTAGGGCCGGGCCCCATGGGGCGGTACGGGTCACCCGTACCGCCCCTTCCGTATGCCTTCCTCATGTCACGTGCACGGCGAAGGTGTTCCGCCGTCCCCCAGTCGTGGTGTCGCGCGATCATCTGGCACGAGCAATTGGTGAACCAGAGTGCGCGCGCCGCGCCCCGGTGCCTCAGTCGTGGGTGACGTTCTCGGTGAGCAGGCGGAGCAAGTGCTTCGCGGTGGCGTCCTGCTCGGGGGTCAGCCCCATGGCCTCGCCGATGGCAAGCGGGACGGCGCGGGCCTTCTCCTGAAGGTCCGCGCCGGCCGGGGTGAGGCGTACGGCGACGGAGCGTTCGTCCTCGGTGCGTCGTTCGCGGCGGATCAGGCCGCCGGCCTCGAGGCGCTTAAGGAGCGGCGAAAGGGTGCTGGATTCCAGTTGGAGCGCCGTGCCCAGCTCCCGTACGGAGACCGTGCCCTGCTCCCACAGCACCAGCATGACGAGGTACTGCGGGTAGGTCAGCCCCAGCTCGTCCAGCAGTGGGCGGTAGCGGGTCGTGACCGACCGCGAGGCCGCGTACAGGGCGAAGCAGAGCTGGTCCTGAAGCAGCAGCGAACCCACTGCGGCGTCGTCGCGCGCGTTCTGGTCCATGAGCGCCGTCCTTACCTCTGGTGATCGACCAGATACATCTTACCCATTCCAAGCGCCCTCGACTATGTCTTGCTCGTTTAAGTTGTGCACGACTGAATCGAGCGCTACGGTGTTCTCGTGACCGCCGAACGGACGGACACATCGGTCGCCGAGGCCGCAGCCCCGGCATCAGCCCAAGGAGTCCCCATGCCCGAGAACATCACCGGCCCCGTACTGGAACCGGCCGCCGCCGCATTCGCCGAGGCCACCGCCAACCCGCCGTATCTGTTCGACCTCGGCCCGGTCGAGGGCCGCAAGGCCGTCGACGAGGTCCAGTCCGGCGAGACCGCCAAGCCCGAGATCGCCGAGGAGTGGGTGACCGTGCAGGGCGGGCCCACCGGCACCGTCCGGGCGCGCATCGTCCGTCCCGTCGGTGCCGCCGGTCCGCTGCCCGTTGTCATCTACATCCACGGTGCGGGCTGGGTCTTCGGCAACGCCCACACCCACGACCGCCTGGTCCGCGAACTCGCCGTCGGCGCGAACGCCGCCGTCGTCTTCCCCGAGTACGACCTCTCCCCCGAGGCCCGCTACCCCGTCGCGATCGAGCAGAACTACGCCGTCGCCCGCTGGGTCGTGGAGCAGGGTTCGTCGAAGGGGCTGGACGCGAGCCGGATCGCGGTGGCCGGGGACTCGGTCGGCGGCAACATGGCCGCCGCGCTGACCCTGATGGCCAAGGAGCGCGGGGACGTGCCGCTCGTCCAGCAGGTGCTGTTCTACCCCGTCACCGACGCCGCGTTCGACACCGGCTCCTACCACCAGTTCGCCGAGGGCTACTTCCTGCGCCGGGACGCCATGCAGTGGTTCTGGGACCAGTACACGACCGACGAGGCCGAACGCGCCCAGATCACCGCGTCCCCCCTGCGCGCCACCACCGAGCAGCTCACCGGCCTGCCCCCGGCCCTGGTCATCACCGGCGAGGCCGACGTCCTGCGCGACGAGGGCGAGGCATACGCGGGCAAGCTCCGCCAGGCCGGCGTCCCCGTCACGGCCGTCCGCTACCAGGGCATCATCCACGACTTCGTCATGCTCAACGCCCTGCGCGAGACCCACGCCGCCGAAGCCGCCATCAACCAGGCCGTCGCCACCCTGCGCATCGCACTCGGCACCGCCTGAGCGCCCTCAAGCACATCCGGCGCCCGTAACACCCCCGCACCACACCCGGCCGGACCACCCGGGTCCCGCCTCAGTACCCGCGTGGCGCACACCCTGCACCACGCACCAGGAGTTCCCCCATGCGCACCGCACCTGTCCGCATCAACCGCACGATCGCCGTCGCCGCAACAGCAGCCGCCCTCATCGCCGGGGTGACCATCACCGCCAACGCGTCGGCCTCACCCGCCGCACCGTCCGCCACCACGACCGCCCCGGTGCTGGAAAAGGACGCCCAGGCGTTCGCCGACGCAGCCGCGAAGAACCCGCCCATCTACACCCTGTCCTACGGCGACGCCCGCAAGGCACTCGACAGCGCGCAGGCCGGCCCCGTGGGCAAGCTCCCGGCGGACGTCAGCCACCGCACCCTCAAGGTGGGACCCACCGGCGAGGTGACCATCCGGATCGTCCGTCCCGCGGGAGTGAGCGGCAAGCTCCCGGCCGTCATGTACTTCCATGGCGGCGGCTGGGTCCTCGGCAACGAGAACACCCACGACCGGCTGGTGCGGCAGATCGCCAACGGCGCCCGCGCTGCGGTCATCTTCGTCGACTACACGCCGTCGCCCGAGGCGCGTTACCCCATCGCCATCGAGCAGGCGTACGCGGCCACCAAGTGGGTCGCCGAGCACGGTGACGAGATCAACGTCGACGGCTCTCGGATCGCCGTCGCCGGCGACAGTGTCGGCGGCAACATGACCGCCGCCGTCACCCTCATGGCCAAGCAGCGCCGCGGCCCTGCCCTGCGCGAGCAGGTGCTCTTCTACCCGGTCACCGATGCCAACTTCAACACGGCCTCCTACCGGGAGTTCGCCGACGGACCCTGGCTGACCCGCAAGGCCATGAAGTGGTTCTGGGACGCCTACGCCCCCAACGCCAAGGACCGCAAGCAGATCCTCGCCTCGCCACTGCGCGCGAGCCTCAACCAGCTCAAGGGCCTGCCCAAGGCCCTGGTCATCACCGACGAGGCCGACGTCCTGCGGGACGAGGGCGAGGCGTACGCCGCCAAGCTCCGCGCCGCCGGCAACGACATCACCACCGTCCGCTACCAGGGCATCATCCACGACTTCGCCATGCTCAACGCCCTCGCCAACACCAACGCCGCCAAGGCAGCCGTCGACCAGGCCGACCACTTCCTCTACACCGGCCTTCACAGCGGCTCCTGACCCCCGCTCCAGAGCGGACCGGCTTCGGCCGTGCCGCCGAGCCCTGGGCCGCGGCGGGGAGCGTGGGGACCAGCTCGACCTCCGCCGGCGCACGGGACGGCGCCGCCATCGACACCTTCGCCCAGCCACAGCCGGTCGGCAGAGCCAGCGGAGCGTGGTCCGCAGCCCGCCCGCGGGCCCAAAGTCCCAGAGAAGCACCAGAGATACCGCCGCGCCCTTCCCTGACCCGCTACTTAGCGGGTCAGGGAAGGGCGCGGCGGCATTCGCATATCAGATGCCCCGGTGGCCCACCGTATCCACGGTCCGCCCTCAAGCCGGAAGAAATCGCTCCGGAGCCGGTACTCCCGAACGCCGGGCCTGTGTCCTGCCCGGCAAGTTCCACGTCCCGACCTGTCACTCGACAGACGGCGTCCCTGCGCCATGGGTCACAGCCCATTGCCGCCGCGACCTCACGGGGAGGAGGAGTATCCGCTGGAGGCGACCCATTGTCGGGTGAGGTGGGTGAAAGCCCTGGGCGGCAGCGCTTTGGTAGGAGCCCGAGCGACAGAGCAGAATGACAGTGCGCGTGGACTCGAACCACTCCAGGCCGCGGCCGACGTCGCCCCTGACGGTGCCGCCCCGGCGCGCGATGACCGTGGTGGGGGAACAACGCTTGTCGGCCTGTGCGCGAGCACCTGCACGGCAGTGCGTGGACGAAGCCGGCCAGGTGAGGCGACACTTGGCACGCAGGTGCCGGGAAATGTGCGCGCGACGACTCGACGGAGTGAGCATGCCGAGCGGCGACAACGAGAGCGGTCCGGACTTCCAGCAGAACATCACCGTTCATCCGGGAGGCTTCGGCTACGGGGTTGTTGGAGGGGACATGGCCGTCTTCGACAGCGGCCCCCCGGTGTACGACCTGCAGAAGTGGCGACCGCCGTCGGTGCCCGACGCCGCGTGGCTGAGCATGCTGCCGAGCCGCATGCTCAACGCACGCCACCGCGCCGTCCCCTTCACCGGCCGAGAACCGGAATTGCGTTCACCGGAGCGGTGGCGGGATCAAAAAGGGCCCAGGCTGTCCGTCCTGTGGCTGCACGCGCCGGGAGGGCAGGGCAAGACCCGCCTGAGTCTGGAGTTCGCCGCGCGGACCGCTGCCCTAGGTGTACTCAGTCATGAGGTTGGTGACAGTCGGCTGATCGGTGGTTGGCCGCCGAGCGCGGTGTGTCGGCGGCCAGTGTTGTAGAAGACGAGCCAGGGCGCGAGTGCTCGGGTTCGTTGGGTGTTGCTGGTGAAGACCTTGGGCAACTCGCTGCTGAACCGGCCCGGGGTGCGCACCCGGGTGCTGCTGACGGCCCGCAGCGGCGCCGTACTGCCGCTGCTGCGCAAGGAACTGGACAACATCGAGGCCGACCTCGTCGAGCAGAAGCTGGGCCCGCTCGACTCGCCGGACGCCCGCGCCTCGATGTTCCGAGCGGCCTGCCGCGCCTTCGCCGAGGTGAGCAGCACCGGCACGCGGGGGCCGGTACCGGACAGTGCGGCCTTCACCGGCCCGGACAGCGGCCACGCCCTCACCTTGCACACGGCTGCTCTGGCGGCGGTCGACGCGCACCAGCGTGGTGTCCGGCCACCCGTGGATCCAGCGGCCAGCACCTCCTACCTGCTCGACCGTGAACGCGCCCAGTGGCTACACCACTGGGCGGCTGACGCGGCGTCGGCGAGCGGACGCGTCGGAAGTCGTCCCACGGATAACACCCCCAATATCTGCGGGAGCTTGGTTCGTCACCTGCGGTGACGCTCTCCGGGCCGTAGGTGAAGCGGCCCTGTTATCTGCGGCAAGGGGGAAGCGGTGCCCACCGTCGTGCAGCTGCCGACCCGCAAGGCGCTGACCGTCCGCGCGGCGGCCGACGCCTTCCTCGACTCGCTCGGCAACCCGAACACGGTCCGCAGCTACCAGCGGGAGGCCCGAACCGACCGACTCACTTTCTTGGCGTCAGCCAGCGGCATCGCGAGAACGTGACCGCGTAGGACAATTACGGAAGTTCTGGCGAGGTACTAGACGGCGACAAAGCGCCGGTTGCCGTCCGCGGCGATGATGCGGCCGAAGCGCATACCGGGGAAGTGGGCGGCGACCAGCAGGTCGTCGGTGTCGGCGGCCGCGTCGGCGATACGGTTGCGCACGGCGGACGCGGCGGCGGGGTCGACGTCCCAGATCACCTGCCAGTCGCGCTCGCTGAACTGGACCACCGAGTGGACCACGTCCCCCAGTAGCAGCGCGCGGCGCCCGCCGGAGGAGACCACGTACGCGGTCGTGCCAGGCGTATGGCCGGGCAGATGGAGGGCGTCGACACCGGGAGCGAGGGTGAAGTCGGCGTCGAACAGCTCCAGTTGGTTTCCGAGCGGGGTGAGCTTGTCGACGGCTTCGGGCTGGGCGGCGTCACCCGTCACGAAGTACTGCCAATCGGCACGGTGGGCGCGGTAGGTGGCGCGGGGGAAGACGGGCCGGCCATCGACGGCGGCCCAACCGATGTGGTCGAAGTGCAGGTGGGTGAAGACCACATCTGTCACGTCGTCGGGGGTGACACCGTGGGCGGCGAGCGAGTCGAGCAACCGGCCCCCGCGGTACTTGCCGTCGTCGAACGGTCCGACCCCGGCGTCGACCAGGACGGTCCGCTCCCCGCTGCGCACGAGAAAGCCGCCCAGGGGCAGGCCGAGGCTCCCGTCCGCCTCCCGGTGGTGCTCATGGCAGGCCCACGGGTCGTCCACGCCGGGGCGGGTGAGGATCTCCGCAGCAATCTCGGTGCCCACCCCGTCCGTGATCGCCAGAACCTCGATGTCGCCGATCTTCACGTACGCCCTCCCGCAACTGTCATGAGCCCACCCCAAACCGGACAGCCGTTCGTGGGCCATCGCTTCAACCGTCCTCGGCGGCGGGGGATTCCCACGGGAGACGATCTTTTGTCGGGGCTCACCGGGCGCGGCCGTCGAGCGGGACGGGGGTGCGGCTGGAGCGGAGTTCGCGCAGGTCTTGTGGTTGTACAACATCCCCGGGCTGACCTTGAGGAGGTTGGCGATCGCGGTGATCGAGAGGGGTTCACCTTGGCTGACCCCTCGTACGGCCAGGCCGAGTCGCAGTGCTGGCGCGACCGCCTGTCGCCCTTCGGCAGCTCCATGCCGCGTGGCGGCGGCCCAGTCAGCGGCTTCGGCGTCGGTCAGCAGCAGCGCCTGGGCCGGGTGGCGTCGCCGGGTGCTCCTGGCCGGGGTAGGGGGTGCCGATGGGCACCGTGCCGTTGGCCGGCCGGGGCCAGTCCTCGCCGCGGTCAGGCAGCCGGAACTCCGTCCACGTCACGGTCATCTCGGTCGGGCCGTAGATGTTCTCCAGGACGGAGTTCGGGGCCGCGGCCGCCCAGACCCGGGCGTGGGTCAGCATCAGGGCCTCTCCGTAGAACAGGCTCCAGCGCAGCGTCGGCATTACGCCGGGCTTCAGCGCACGCAGCCGCAGCGCGATGGACGCCCCCGGTTCGCTCGCTCAGGAAGCCCTACCGGTCCGCCGCCGCGGCGGCGGCCTGCTTCGCGGAGTGCCGGCGGGCCTTGGCGCGGTTGCCGCACACGCGCATCGAGCACCAGCGGCGGCTGCGGTTCTTCGACACGTCCCAGAAGACCCAGGCGCAGGCGTGCTCGGCGCAGCGCTTGAGCCGGACGGCCTCACCGGTGATGACCAGCTCGCTCCAGGCGATGGCAAGGCTGGCCAGGGCCTTCCTGACCGGGGTCAGCTCTGCCGCCGGGGACAGCACACCGCCGCGGTCTGTACCGCCGCGCACGGTGATGAGCACCGGCAGCTCACGCAGGGCCTCGTCGGCTCCGGCGAGGAGTGCCGCGTCGGCGGTGTCACCGACGTTGACGCCCAACTCCTCCCGGATGCCGGTGCGCAGACGCAGGCAGAGGGCGTGGTCCTCGGCGCCGATCCGGCGTTCGCGGTCGAGCAGTCCGCGCTCGGCGAGCCAGGCGGAGAGCGCGCTCGCCGTGGCCAGCTCGTCGGTGCCGAGTTCCACGTCGACGGTGTTGGCGAAGGCCTCGATGAGCTGGGCGGAAGCCGGTGCTTCGGACATGGACCACCTCCTGGCAGGAGCCCCAGTCTATACCCGGCCTAACCGGCTAACGCCTTGACTGGGTAGCGAGCCAGCCCCCGAGCATGCCAGACTCACCCTCTCGGGAATAACCAGTAAACACGATAGATGGTTAGGGGACGGTGATGGATGATCAAGCACTCCAGGCCGCGCAGGCACCGGCGACGACCGCCGACACCGCGTCGGATCGCTCCGCGCGGCCCCCGGCCCGCCGCGCCGCGACCCATCCAGGCAAGCTCGGGAAGCCCGCCGAACACGGCACGTCACGGGAAGCCGCCGCCCGGAGCATGCGCAACACCGTCGTCCTGCTGACCTTCACCGCGATCACCAACCTCGCCGACGGTGTAACCAAGATCGCCCTGCCGCTGCTGGCCACCCGTGCCTCCACCTCCCCGGCCCAGATCTCGGCCGTGTCGCTCACCCTGTCCCTGCCCTGGCTGCTCGTCGCCCTGCACGTCGGTGTCCTGGTCGACCGCGTTGACCGGCGGCGCCTGCTGTGGGGGGCGAACGCGCTGCGGCTGCTCGCGCTCGGCGCGCTGGCCGAGGCCGCGCTGGCCGACCGGGTCACCGTCCCCGTGCTCTGTGCCGTGGGCGCGGTGCTCGGCGTGGCCGAGGTGGTCGCGCTGACCGCGGCCTCGGCCCTGATCCCGGCGCTGGTCCCGCCGGAGGGCCGGGAGCGCGCCAACGCCTGGATCGCTGGCGCCGAGACGGTCTGCAACGAGTTCTGCGGCCCCTTCGTGGGCGGCCTCCTGCTCGCCGCGGGCACCGGCTTCGCCCTCGGCGTGACCTGGGTGTCGTACCTGGCGGCCGCCCTGGTCCTGCTTCTGCTCACCGGCCGGTTCCGCGCCGCCCAGGACGCCTCGGCGGCCCGCCCCGCCGAGAGCGTCAACCAGCAGATCACCGGCGGACTGCGCTACCTGTGGCGGCACACGCTGCTGCGCACCATGTCTCTGATCCTTACGGTGCTGTGCGCCTGCTGGGGCGCCTGGCTGGCGCTCATGCCGCTGTTCGCCACCGAGGTGATGCACCTCAGCCCCCGTCAGTACGGGATGCTCCTGAGCGCGCTCGGTATCGGCGGCTTGGTCGGTGCCCTCGTCGTCAGCTGGGTGAACCGGTTCCTCGGACGCCGCTGGGTGATGTTTGCCGACCTGGTCGGCACCTTCGCGATGGTGGCCGTGCCCGCGCTGACCACCGACCTCTGGGCGGTCGCCGCCGCGGCCTTCGCCGGCGGCATGGGCGGCACCCTGTGGACGGTGAACGCCCGCACCATCGGACAGCGCCTGGTCCCCGACGCCATGCTCGGCCGTTACACGGCCGTGGGCCGTCTCTTCAGCTGGGGCGCCATGCCCATCGGTGCGGGCGTGATGGGCCTGCTCGCCGAGTGGCTCGGGCTGCGGCTCGCGTTCCTGATGTTCGCCGCGTCTGTCGCCGTCACCGTCCTCCCCTTCCTGCGCGTCCTGACCCGCCCCGCCCTCGCGAAGGCCTACGGCGAGTAGGGCGCCGCCGCCCCCGCGTGCCGGCCGAGCACACCTGCTCCCCGGCCGGCCGCGGCAGGCTCGGCGAGCCGGCACCGGAACCGGCACCAACAGCAGCCCGGTCGTCAGGTCGGCGACCCGGCGGACCGCCTCCCCGCGCAGCAGCGTGTGGTGGTCTGCGGGCAGCCGTGCCGTCGCCCGCTCAGGGGTGGACAGGCGCCGCCAGCGCGCCACCTCCTCGCCGGTCAAGATCGGCGGCCACCAACAGCGCCCTGGGCCTCCGACCATGTCCGCGCCGCGGTACCAGGCCATCGCCGTCACATGCCGTGCGTGCAGCGCGTACCGCTCCTGCAGCGCCTGCGACGGCGCCTCACCCAAGGCTGCGCGCAGCAACGTGGGCAGCTTCTCTTTGCCCAGGTCGGCGCGGCGACCAAGTGCAGCCGGCCCGGCGCCACCGCACCAGCGGCACGCAGCGCGTTGTGCGCGAAGGTGTCCAGATCGTGCCGGTCCACGACGAGCCGCCAAACCGCGGGTTCAGCCGCGTCACCCGAAGAGATCTCCCCCGCCAGCGGCCGGTCTCTGTCCACAGGGCCGCAGTTCGAGCATCGGGTTCGAGGCCGCCGCGATCGGCGAGGCGGCCCGTACGTTGAGGAGCCGACATGCCCGACACCACACCGCTCACCCCGATGCCCCCTCACGCGGCCATCAGCGCCTTCAACTACCTCCGGGCCGTCCAGGCCGACGACGTCGACGCCTCCCGCGAGTTCGTCGGCGCGGAGCCGCGGATGCCCGAGCTGCTCGTCGACGTCGCCACCCGGATCGTCGTCCCGGTCACCGCGTTGCCCGGCGCGGACGCGGGCGAGCCATGCGAGGACCTTCGCCCTGGAGGCCCTCGGGCGCGTCTTCGTGACCTCGCTGCGGATCTGGGCCAAGGCCGGGGCGGGACACGGCGGAGGGCATCGCCCGCGCCGTCATCGACTTCGCGCAGCAGTTCCTCACCGACGACCACGAGGACGTCGCCGACACCCTGCGCCAGCTGGAGGCCGTCGGCGTGGGCCAGGCCCTCGCTGCGCACCCCGCACCGACCGGTGTGCACCCGGTGCGCCCCATCGCCGTGTAACGCGCGTGCCGCGCGGTGGCGGTGCGCACCATCGCATGGCCGCCGCACAGCCGCTCCCGGGCCGTCGCCGACCTGGTCCGGGCCGCCACGCGTTTCTGAGTTCGGGGAGCCGTCAGGCGCGCCGCGCCGTCGCCGTGATCGTCGCCGTGCCGATCACGTGGCTCGACATGGTGAAGCGGGTGACGGCGGCCGGGGTCGCCGCGGGCAGTTGCAGGCCGGCCGTGTCCAGGGCGTAGACCGTGATCCGGTAGTGGTGGGTGATGTCACCGGCCGACGGGCAGGGGCCCAGGTAGCCGGTCTGGCCGGCGTCGTCCGTGCCGGCCACCGCGCCGGTCGGCAGGGTGCCGCCCAGCTCGGTGCTGGTGGCGGGGATGTCCCAGGTCAGCCAGTGCCAGAAGCCGGACCCTGTGGGGGCGTCGGAGTCGAACATGGTAACCGCGTAGCTGCGGGTGCCCCTCGGGGCGCCGTGCCAGGACAGCTGTATCTGCTGGTTGGCGCCGGAGCAGCCGAAGGCGTTCGCGTAGGCGTCGGCCGGGAAGGCACCGCCGTCGCGGATGTCGGGGCTGGTGACCTTGAAGTGGGCGGCGGAGTCCGGGACGCCCTCGCGGACCTCGGTGTAGCCGTACCCTCCGTCGTCGGCCCGGCCAGTGCGGTGGGTGTCGGCGTTGGCCGTGGTCACGCCGGTGGTGACGGCGGCGGCGACCGCGGCCAGGGCGGCGGCTCGGATCGGCTTTCTCATGGTGCCCTCCTGGGTCAGGTGTCGGTGTCTGGGGGCTCCACGATCAAGGAGCGGGAACACCGGCAGGAAGGCTCTTGGATTCCTGGCATCCGGAATACCAGGCTCCCGGGTCGACAGGGCGCGGCCGGGCTCAGGATCATGAGGGCATGGCGAGTCACCGGTCACCTCAACGCGCGGAACTGGCGGAGTTCCTGCGCGCCATGCGGGCGCGGCTGCGGCCCGAGGACGTCGGGCTGCCGGGCACGGACCGGCGCCGTACGCCGGGGCTGCGGCGGCAGGAGGTGGCGCAGCTCGCCGCCGTCAGCATCGACTGGTACATCAGGCTGGAGCAGGGCCGGGTCGGCACACCGGGCGCCGCCGTGCTGGACGCGGTGGCCCAGGCGCTGCGGCTGTCGCCGTCCGAGCGGACTCATCTGCACCTCGTCGCGCGGGACGAGACCCCGGTGTCCCGGCACCTGTCGGCGCCGGTCGGCGACTCGCTGCGGGTGCTGCTGGCAGGGATGCCGCTGATCCCCGCCTACGTCGTGGACTTCCGTTTCGACGTGCTGGCCCACAACGCGGCGGCCACGGCCCTGTTCGGCGCGGACTTCGGCACGGCCGGGGAGACCACCGGCAACACCGCGCGGGTGCTGTTCCTGGCGCCGCGGATGCGCGAGAGCCAGCTGGACTGGGTGCGGGTGGCCCGTGAGACGGTCGGCAACCTGCGGGCGAACCTGGCCCGCCACCCCGACGATCCCCGGCTGCGCGAGGTGATCACGGACCTGCGGGACCACAGCGCGGAGTTCGCCGCCTGGTGGGAGGACCACACGGTGCAGCGACGCGCCCACGGCCGTAAACGCGTCGTGGATCCGGTCGTCGGCGAACTGGCCGTCTGTTACGACACGTTGGCCACCCGCGACGACTCGGACCAGTGCCTGATCGCCGTCACCCCGGCCGACCCGGCCGCCGAGGACGGCTTCCGCAGGCTCATGAGCGGCCCGGGTCTGCATGCCATCGGAGCGGCCTGAGGCCGCCCTGCGGCGCACCGCGCACGCGGGCGGCAAGAGTCCAGGCGGTGCTGGTGAGCGCGGCCAGGGTGAGGGTGATCAGGAACAGGGTGGTGTGGGAGCCGGCGCTGTCGGCCGCGCGGGCCACCGGATTGGGCAGGCCGAGGCGGTCGACCAGCTAGCCGAGGGCCGCGATCCCGGTGAGCACCGCGCCGGTCAGGCGGAGCGCGGGCTGGACGCGCAGGCGGGCCAGGACCAGAAGTGAAGCTTCCCCTTGATCGTGGACACCTGGAGACTGGGACCTGAGGTTCCAGAGGAAGTAGCACCAGGTGGGAAGCAAGTACACGAAGCGGTACACCGAGGAGTTCAAGAGGGACGCGATCGCGCTCGTCGACTCCTCGGGCAAGACGGTCACCGCCGTGGCCCGGGAACTCGGCATCAGCTCGGAGTCCCTGCGCGGTAGCGGAGCCGGACAAGGGGGTGCAGCGGAGCCGGACAAGGGGGGCGGTCGGCGGTGGGCGCACCAATGCGGTGCGCGCACCGGGTGCGGTGGACCGGCGCGCGGGACAGTGCCGGGCACCGTCGGAATGGTGCGGTGCTGGATGCGGTGAGCCTACGCCAACTTGAAATCACAGGTCAAAGGGCTGACGTGACCGGCTCTCGGGGTCCTCGCGCTGGTCGTGGGTGACTGTCTTTGCAGTAGGTCATCTGTCAGCGATTGGCTCCGACGTTTGTCAGGACGAGCAGCGCGTCTCGGAGGCGGTCGACGGGTGCAGTGCCCATGGCGCCGACAGGGCCCGGCCGACGACAGCCGAGCGGAATCGATCAGCCCAGCGACGCAGTTGCCGCACGCAGGTCTTCCAGGGCTGCCAGTGCATGTGGCGCGAGCCCTTCCTCGTCGTCACGATCGCCTTCGGACCACTGGGCGTATCCCCGCTTGAACGCCAGGACTCCCAGCTCGGCCGCGAGGTGCGCGGTCGTCTCGGGGACGCCGCGGGCGATGAGCGCGGCTGTCATGGCGGCCGCGAGACCGACACTCTTGAGGGCGTCGCGTTCTTGTAGTTCGGTGCTGGCTGCCACGGCTGCTTTGAGACGGGGGCCGAGTTCACGGTTCGCCGGACCCATGGCGCTCGATGCGCGCTCGAGAGCGGCCGCCACCGCCTGGAGCGGGCTGGCGCTCGCAGGGGCCTCGGTGATGCCGTCGGCGAGCAGCCTGCTGAGCGTCTCCTGGCCGGCGACCAGCAACTCGCGCTTGTCGGAAAAGTACCGGAAGAAGGTGCTCTTGGTGACACCGGCGCGCTCGGCGATCTGGGTCACCGTGGTGGCGTCGTACCCCTGCTCGGTGAACAGGTCGACGGCAGCAACGACGAGTCGCTGGGCCGCACCCGGTTGCCATCTAGCCATGAGACCAGGATAGGTGATGGGACACCTGTCCCGTCACCGTGTAGGGTCAGTGATGGGACAACAGTCCCATCACTTTCAGGGAGAGCTCATGCACGTCTTCGTCACCGGCGGTACCGGCACCATCGGCTCTGCCGTTGTCGCCGAACTGCTCGGCA
The DNA here is from genome assembly GCF_030269125.1 of Streptomyces hygroscopicus subsp. hygroscopicus. GTDB lineage: Bacteria > Actinomycetota > Actinomycetes > Streptomycetales > Streptomycetaceae > Streptomyces > Streptomyces hygroscopicus_C. Next base: position 59,720 of record NZ_BSSM01000003.1, read on the forward strand.
ACAGCCACACCGTTCTCGCGCTGGCTCGCTCGGACGGCTCCGCGCAGGCCCTTGAGCGCGCTGGTGCCAAGGTGCTGCGAGGAGACCTGGCGGACCTCGACGTCCTGCGGTCCGGCGCAGCGCAGTGCGACGGCGTGATCAGCCTGGCGTTCGGACGCGACTACAGCAGTCCGGAAGCGCTCGCCCAGGCCATCGCCGAGGAGAGCGCCGCTGTCGCTGCGCTGGGGCAGGAACTCATCGGAAGCAACCGCCCGATCGTCACGGTCTCTGGCACGCCCTGGGTGCCGGGACGCGCCTCTGTCGAGGCCGATCCGCTGCCGACCGACGGACCGGTGGGCGGTCGAGGCCGTTCGGTCAATGCGCTGCTGGACCTCGCCTCGCGCGGTGTGCGCAGCACGGCTGTCCGCATGCCGCGCACAGTCCACAACGAGGGCAAGGGCGGATTCGCCGGTCTGTTGACCGATCAAGCGCGCCGCACCGGGGTGGCCGGCTACCCGGGCGACGGCACCCAGCGCTGGCCGGCCGTGCACGCGCTCGACGCAGCGGTCCTGTTCCGTCTGGCCCTCGAGTCCGCGCCGGCCGGGACATCCTGGCACGCCGTCGCCGACGAGGGCGACACGGTGCGGGACATCGCCACAGTCATCGGCCGGCGACTGGGCCTGCCGGTCGAGGAGGTTCCGCAGGAAAACTTCGGCCCGTTCGGCCCGATCTTCGCCATGGACCAGCCGGCGTCCAGCGCCCATACCCGCGATGCCCTCGGGTGGCAGCCGACCCACTCCAGCCTCCTCGAGGACCTGGAAACCATTCAGCCCTGACGCACACCGGTTCCAGGGGAGCGGACGGGGTCGGCTCAATGGGTCACTGGTCAAGGGCCGGCATGCCCGGTACCGGGACACTCCAGTTCGTCGTGGGCGACTGCCTGCTGAGTGGATCCCTCAGCGGTTGACTTCGAGGTACGTCAGGACAGCAGGGCGCGCAGGAAGCAGGTGGCGCGGGCCGGGTCGGTGCGGAGTTTGGTGAGGATCCGCCAGTTCTTGAGGTGGGCGAAGCCGTGCTCGACCGGTGCGCGTCCCACGGCGAGAACGTGGTTGGCGGTCTTCTGGCCGACGGTGAGCTTGCGCGTGCGGGTGGCGTGGAAGCCGGTGACGATCACAGGGTCGAGTACGTCGTTGTCCAGGCCGCGAAAGCCCAGGTCCGCCAGGGCCCCGAGGCCGGCGGCGCGCAGGTGGGCCAGGAGGTGATCGTGGCGGGCTGCGGTGTTGTCGTGGGTGCGGCAGGACCGGGCGGCGGATATCCAGATCAGCCGGCCCCGCTCGTCGGTCAGGGCGAGGAAGTGCGGGCCGTGCCGGTGGTGTTTACCGGAGTAGTTGCGCCGGTCGGCCTTCCCGGTGCGGCGCTGGGTGGCAATGAGGGTGCCGTCGATCAAGACCACCTCCCCGCCCTGCTGGCGACCTTCTTCAGAGCGCGGTCCAGACGCGGCGCTTGCGCTGTCGTACGGCAATGTCGGCTGTGTGTGGGCTGGGGCGTGCCCCGACTGCTTGTGGGACTGTGCTGGAGCTGTTGCAACTGGCTCAAACAGCGCCGCGACCAGACGGTTTGTGCCCGCTGCCGTCGGATCCGGCATGTGGATGGCGATGGCCTGTGCCGCCCGTGCGCGATCGCGGTGCGGGAGGAGATCCGGTCCGGGATCGAGGCTGTTCTCCCGGCGCCGACCCAGCTGCACCTGTACGTACCGGGACTCGGCCAGCAGGGCGGACGGAACCTGCCGCGCCCGCGCGGTGCAGCCAGCCCCTGTCTCGGGCCCCGCGAGGTGCGTCGGCTGATCGATGATCCGCGGATTTGTCCGGCGGCGATGCGCGGGCAACACGCCCTGTTTCCCGTCCGGCGACGCCTTGAGCGCGAGCACGCCCGGCGGATCAGCGCCCGAACATGGCCCGAGGAAGCAGTCCTGCAGACACTCGCCGAGCAGCAGGCGGCGAAGGCCGGTCTGGCAGCCAACTGGCCGTACATGGCGATGCGGGTGATCCGGTGCGCGTTGGCGATCCGGGATGCAGAGGGTGAGGCTTTGGTCGCACCGGAGATGCTCGACCAGGTGCGGCTGCCGCTGAAGGCGACCGCGGCCGAGATCCTCGACGAGGTTGGGATGCTGCGGCCGCGTGCGGCTCCGCCGCCGGCCTTGTGGCCGGTCGGCGCATGCGCGGACTGCGGGAGTTGGGGAATCACCACGGCTCGGTGCGGCGGCTGCGGCGAGTGGCGGCACAATCCCGGCCTCTACCCGCTCGGACCGTGTCCGCGCTGCCGTCGGCAGGGCCTGCCTCTGCACAAGCAAGGGCTGTGCCGCGGCTGCCTGGCCTACGTGCGGGAGTGCGGCACCGAGTTGGCCGCGGTGTCCTTCACGCAGCTCGCCTTCGCCGGGGTGCTCGCGCACCAGCTGAAGCGGCGGGCCGGGGAGCCGGGGTTCGTCGTGCACAAGCGGTCCGGCCCCGTCAGCCGCGCACGCGAACGAGCCCGGACGACGTTGGCGTCCAAGGAACAGGTGACACCGGCGCCGATGGATCCGGGACAGCTGACCCTGTTCACCATGCCCCGCGCCTGGAAGCGCGAACAGCACATCGCTACCACGGCCCTGGCCCCGCTGCCGGCCCCGGCGCAGGAAGTGTCGGACACGTTCACCGCCGGCCACCCGCGAACCTGGGTCGCCGACAATCGCAGTGTGGTGGGCGGCGCGGCCCTGGTCCTGCATACACTGCCGGCCCGGGTGGGCCCGCACGCGCCGATTGCTGAGCGTGATGTGCGCTCCCTGGCCGGGACGGTCCAGACGGGGGTTCCGGACCTGGGCGCGGAGCGGCGGGACAGGCACGACGAACGGGCCTGTACGAGCGGATCGCGCAGCTGCCCGAGCCGATGGCCGACCAGCTACGGGCTCGGATACGGGTCATGCGCGGTCGCGGCCGGTTCCAGCGTCCACCGACCGGCTACCGGCGCATCCGCCACTGTCTGCGCATCGCCTGGCCCGCCCTGACCTCCTGGGCCGCTGCCGGGAAATGCTTGCGACAGGTCACCGCCGACGATGTTCCGGGCCGAACTTGCCCGGCACCGGGGCAACGTGACCCGCGGACTGCTCAGCGTACTGCGCAGTATCTTCCGCGCCCTGAAGCAGGAGCAGCTGATCTTCCGCAATCCCACCGCCGGGATACAGGCGTCCGCCGGAGTCCACCTGCCGCGGCCCCTGTCCAGCGACCGGCCGGCCGGTGTTCTGGACCGGCTGGACGGTCCCGCCGCCCGGCTCATCGTCGGCCTGGCCGCCATCCATGCCGTGCGTGCCGTGGAGATCGCCCGCCTCGACCTGGCCGATGCCGACTTGGCCCGGCGGACGCTGGCGGTGCCGAGGCAAGCACACGTACACCGTCTACCTCGCCCCCAGTTCGCCTTCGTGCCGGTAGCCGACCCCGTTGAGCCGGCAGATCAACTCGGGCATGACGGCATCCTCGGACACCACGATGTCGAGGTCGATGATCGGTTTGGCGGCGCGCCCGGGAACGGCTGTACTGCCGACATGCTCGATGGACACAGCCAGATCCGCGACGTGAGGTGCCAGTCGCTGCCGCAGATCCTCGAACTGCTCGGACCACCGGGGGTCGTAGTCACTGATCACGATCATGCCGGTCATATCGACAGTCTCGCAGGATCGCCAGAGCCCATCGCACCCCGCAGGGATCCCTGGCTATGGCATACCGAGTCGTTGATGTCGCTCACTGTCTCCGCGAGATCGCTCAGCGACGGGGCGTCTGTTCCTGCGGGAACGCACATGTGTGTTCACACCGGTGGCGCAAGCCGTTCGACGTCGGCCTCCAGCGGAATGTCGTCTGCCCAGGGCGGGTTTGCGCCGGGAACTGAACAGGTCAGGGCAGCGACGCGGACGGCGAAGGCGCAGGCGTCTGTGACGTCTTCGAGGCTCAGCGTGCTGAGTCGGCCGCCGAGGTGCCCGAGGGCGGCGAGGCGGTGCAGCAGACCTGCGGTGAAGGAGTCCCCCGCGCCGACCGTGTCGACGACGTCGACGGCCAGTGCCGGAACGGTGACGCGGAGGCCGTCGAGGGAGGCGAGGGCGCCGCGTCCGCCAAGGGTGATGACGACGAGGCGCGCACCGGCGGCGTGCCAAATGTCGCACGCTTGCTCCGGGCTGGTGCCGGGGAGGAGCACGGCGAGATCGTCCTCGCTGAGGCGGAGGACGTCGGCGAGGGCACACCAGTGGGGAAGCCGTTCGCGATAGGCGGAGGGCGGTACGAGCAGGGGGCGCACGTTGGGGTCGATGGAGACGGTGACGTGTTCGCGTGCCAGGGCGAGGTGGTCCTCGATGCGGCTGCCGCCGGGTCGGCGTATCAGTGCCAGGGAGCCGGTGTGCAGGCAGACACCGTCGTCGTGCGGGGTGGCCGCGAGTTCGTCGGCGGTCCACTGCCAGTCGGCGGTGCTGTCGGCGTGGAAGGTGTAGGCGGCCTGACCGGTGTCGTCCAGGGCGGCTACGGCGAGGGTGCTGGGCTCGGAGGCGGTCACGCTGCCGGTCAGGTCGACGCCGGACTCCCCGAGGCGGCTGCGGAAGAGGGTGCCGAAGACGTCATGGGAGAGCCGCCCGAGGAAGCGGGTGGGAGTACCGAGCCGGGCGAGAGCGACGGCGGTGTTGGCGGGGCCGCCCCCCGGCAGGACGCGCAGGGCGAGTTCGCCCGCGGCGGATGCGGCGGGTTCGGTGAAGGCGTCGGCGACGCACTCACCGAGGACGGTGATGGTGCCGGGGGTCTCGAGTCGGGCCATGGTGGCCTGCCTTTCTGGGTAAGCGCGCGGCTGCCGCGGCCCGCGCGCGGTGGTTCGGACGAGGCGGGGCGTCCGGCGCGTTCGTGCCGGGGAAGGGCGCCCGACCGGTGCCCTGATGTGCCCCCTGCGCAGGTATTGACTTGCGGCGCGAAACGGTCGTAACTTCCTCGCAACCTCCTACTAACGCGCGTTATTAAAGCGCGAAACCGAGGGCCTGTCGCGCCATCGTCCACCAACGGGGACCAAAAACTTGCCAAGCGCCAGGGCCCTCGGACGGCCAAGAGCGACGTGGCACGTCGTCGCGGACGCCTCGCAGGCCACCGTCCTCTTCGTCCTCGGAAAGGGACACGAACATGGACTACCGCCATCTGGGCGGCAGCGGCATGCTGGTCAGCGCCATCGCCTACGGCAACTGGGTCACCCACGGGTCTCAGGTCGACCAGGACGCGGCCACGGCATGTGTACGCGCTGCACTCGACGCCGGGATCACCACCTTCGACACCGCCGACGCGTACGCGGAGACCCGGGCGGAGGAGGCACTGGGCGCCGCCCTGAAGGGCGTGCGCCGCGAGGGCGTCGAGATCTGCACGAAGGTGTACTTCCCGACCGGCCCGGGGAAGAACGACCGCGGCCTGTCGCGCAAGCACATCATGGAGTCGATCAACGGCTCGTTGCGCCGCCTCGGCACGGACCACGTGGATCTGTACCAGGCCCACCGCTACGACTACGCCACCCCGCTCGAGGAGACGATGGAGGCCCTCGCCGACGTCGTCCACGCCGGCAAAGCGCACTACATCGGTGTCTCGGAGTGGAAGCCGCAGGAGATCAGGGCCGCGGCGCAGCTGGCGCGGGAGCTGAGGATCCGCCTGGTGTCCAACCAGCCGCAGTACTCCCTGCTGTGGCGCGTGATCGAGCCCGAGATCGTCCCGGCCTGCCAGGAACTGGGCATCGGCCAGATCGTGTGGTCCCCGCTCGCCCAGGGCGTGCTCACAGGCAAGTACAAGCCGGGAGCGCAACCGCCGTCCGGTTCCCGCGCCACCGACACCAACGGTGGCAACGACGCCGTGGCCGGATGGCTGCGCGACGAGGTCCTGACCCGGATCCAGGAACTGGCGCCTCTCGCTGCCGAAGCAGGCATGTCACCGGCGACCCTGAGCCTGGCGTGGGTGCTGCGCAATCCGAATGTCTCCGCAGCGATCGTCGGAGCGTCCCGGCCCGAGCAGATCGCGGAGAACGTCAAGGCGGCGGACGTCACGCTGGGCGACGATCTGGTCGATCGGGTCGACGAGATCCTCGATCCGGTCGTCGAGCGCGACCCCGCGCGCATCGACGTGTTCCCGCAGCGCCCTTGAGAGCCGTGCCCTCCGCATCACGCCACCCGACAGGTATCGCACCGAAGAGGCGTCTCGATTCCGACGCTGTTACTCCCGGACGATGTATTGACATGCCGCATAAGACAGCCGTAACTTCCCTGCAACACCGAACTAACGCGCGTTACTAAAGCGCGAAACCGGAGGCCCGCCGAGCGGCCTCCCTCGACCGAAGGGGACCAGAAGTGGCCACGAACGAGGCACGCCGCGTGACCATGAGTGACGTGGCCCGCCATGCCGGTGTCTCGCGGACCACGGTCTCGTTCGTCCTCAACGACAAGCCCGGCGCCGTCATCCCCGACGAGACCCGTCGACGGATCCTCGCGGCGATCGACGAACTCGGCTACCGGCCCAACGCCGGGGCGCGGGCCCTGGCCGCGAAGCGCAGCGGCTGGTTCGGTCTGATCACCGAGATTGTGACTGGCCCCTTCGCCGCCGAAGTGATCACGGGGGCGCAGAAACGCGCCTGGAGCGACCAGAGGTTCCTGCTGATCGCGGCGAGCGAGGGCGATCCGGCCCAGGAGGCCGCCGCGCTCGACCAGATGCTGGACCACCGCGTGGAGGGGCTGCTCTACGCCACGACCTGGCACCGGGCCGTCACTCTGCCGCAGGCCGCCCGTGAGGTGCCGACGGTGCTCGTGAACTGCTACGACGCCGAAGGGGAGCTGCCGTGCATCCTGCCCGACGAGGTGTCGGGCGGCTACCGGGCGACCCGCCGCCTCCTGGACGCCGGGCACACATGCATCGGGTTGATCAACCTCGACCCGGCGATCCCGGCCGCCATCGGCCGACGCGAAGGGTACGAGCGTGCCCTGCGCGAGGCTGGGATCATCCCCGACCCCTCCCTCGTCATCCCCGGCTGGGCCACCGCCGACGGCGCCTACACCGCTGCCTGCGAGTTGCTGGACCGCCCGGCCGCCGACCGGCCGACCGCGTTGTTCTGCGGCAACGATCGGATGGCGATGGGCGCGTACGACGCGATCAAGGAACGCGGACTGCGCATCCCGCATGACGTGGCCGTGGTGGGGTTCGACAACCAGGAACTCATCGCCGCCTATCTGCGGCCCAAGCTGACGACGCTCGCCCTGCCCTTCGAAGCCATGGGCACCAAGGGCGTCGAGATGCTCTCCGCTCTCGCAGCAGGGCAGCCGCTCGACACCCATCGGGTGACGATCGACTGCCCGCTGCTCGAACGCTCATCGGTCTGACCGCGAATCAGCCCGCTGAGTAGTCCCGTCCCGTCTTCGTCCTGTGTTGAAGAGAGAAGAGAGTCTTCATTATGGCAGCCTCCACATCCCCACGGCGGTTTCGGACCGCCCTGAAAGCGGTCACCGCGACCGCCGCCGCAGCCCTGGTCCTGTCCGCCTGCACGGGCGGCTCGGGTACTGCCGCCGCCGGTGACACCTCCGGCAACCAGCTGCTCACCATCCCGCGCGAGGACCTGGCGACCTTCACGCGCAACTTCAACCCGCTCTCTCCGCAGGCCGCCCCGATGACCCTGCAGGCGATCTACGAGCCGCTGGTCGTGCACAGCATGTCGGACGCCAAGGACACGCCGTGGCTCGCCACCAAGTGGACGCAGGCCAAGGACGCCCGCTCGATCACGTTCACGCTGCGTGACGGCGTCAAGTGGTCGGACGGCCAGCCGTTCACCGCCGACGACGTCGTCTACACCTTCCAGCTCCAGAAGAAAGTGCTGGGCGGCTTCGACTACCTCGACAAGGTCACCGCGGTCGACGCCCACACGGTGAAGTTCTCCTTCAACAAGCCCTTCTCACCCGCCTTCTACGAGATCGGCGGCCACTGGATCCTGCCGAAGCACATCTGGTCCAAGGTGAAGGACCCGGCGAAGTTCACCAACCCCAACCCGGTCGCCACCGGCCCGTACACCGAGGTCGAGAAGTTCCAGAGCCAGTCCTACGAGCTGCGCAAGAACCCCGACTACTGGCAGCCGGCCAAGCAGCGGATCGCCGGCATCCAGATGCTCGCCTTCTCCGGCAACGACAGCGCCAACCTCGCCTTCACGAGCGGCGAGGCCGACTGGGCGCAGACGTTCATCCCGGACATCGACAAGTCCTTCGTCGCCAAGGACAAGAAGCACAACCACTACTGGTTCCCGGCCACCGGCGCCATGATCAACTGGCAGCTGAACACCACGAAGGCCCCCTTCAATGACGTGGCTGTGCGCAAGGCGCTCAGCATGGCCGTCGACCGCGACCAGATCACCAAGGTCGCGATGAACGGCTACGCCCAGCCCGCCGACTGCACGGGCCTGGCCCGCACGTACGACAAGTGGCGCGACACCTCTCTCTCGGCCTCCTGCACGTGGACGAAGTACAACACCGATGCCGCCGCCAAGGCCCTGGACGCCGCCGGCTACAAGGAGAGCGGCGGGAAGCGACTGCTGAAGAACGGCAAGCCTTTCACGCTCGACATCTCCGTCGGCTCGGCCTCCTCCGACTGGATCTCGGTCGCCAACATCATCAAGCAGGACCTCGCAAAGGTCGGCATCACCGCCACAGTGAAGACGCCGGACTGGTCGGCCGTCTCGGCGTCGTACAACACCGGCACCTTCGACACCGGCATCGTGTGGAGCAACAACGGCGCCACCCCGTACGAGTACTTCCGGGGCGTGATGTCGACGAAGGTGCTTCAGCCGGTCGGCAAGCAGGCCACCGAGAACTACCACCGCTTCGGTGACAAGAAGGCCGACAAGCTCATCGATGCCTTCGCCGCCGCCACCGACGAGAAGGCGCAGCACGAGCAGATCGACGGTCTGCAGAAGCTGTACAACCAGGACGCGCCCGTGGTGCCGCTGTTCACCGGCCCCGAGTGGGGCGAGTACACCGACGCCCGCTTCACCGGCTGGCCCTCCGCGAAGGACCCGTACGCCACCCTCGGCAACCGCAACGGCAGCACGATCCTGGTGCTCACCTCGCTGAAGCCCGTCAAGGGCTGACGCCCGCGCGGACCGGCGGCCGTCCTCCTCCCCGGACGGCCGCCCCACCACCGCCCCCTTCGCCCCCTTCGCCCCCACCGACAGGAGCACGACCCGTGCGTCTCATCCTGCGTAACCTGGGGTTCTATCTGCTCGCCTTCTGGGCCTCCATCACCCTGAACTTCGTGCTGCCGCGCTTCATGCCGGGCGACCCGGTCTCCCGGATGTTCGCGCAGGCCCAGGGCACGATGCAGCCCGACCAGATAGCCCAGCTGCGCAAACTCTTCGGCCTCGACAACCGCCCCCTGTGGGAGCAGTACGTCTCCTACGTCAAGGACGTCTTCACCGGCAATCTCGGCATCTCCATCACCCGCTTCCCGACCCCGGTCTCCGACGTGATCGGCTCGCAGATCGGCTGGACCCTGCTGCTCGGCGGCGTCGCGCTCGTCATCGCCGCCGTCCTCGGCAACCTGCTCGGCATCGTCGCCGCCTGGCGGCGCGGCGGCGTCCTCGACTCCGCCTTCCCGCCCCTGCTGATCTTCGTCGGCTCCTTCCCGTACTTCTGGCTGGCGATGGGCGCGCTGTACCTGTTCGGGGTCAGCCTGGGCTGGTTCCCGCTGCGGCACGCCTACGACGTCGGCCTGACTCCCGGCTTCAACGGCGGGTTCCTCGCCGACGTCGCCACCCACCTGGTGCTGCCGGCGCTGACCATCGTGCTGGTCTCCATCGGCGGCTGGATGCTCGGCATGCGCAACACCATGATCGCCACGGCGGCGGAGGACTACATCACGATGGCCGAGGCGAAGGGGCTCGGCCCCTCGCGGATCATGTTCCGCTACGCCGCCCGCAACGCGCTGCTCCCCTCCGTCACCAACTTCGGCATGGCACTCGGCTTCGTCGTCGGCGGCGCGCTGCTCACCGAGGTCGTGTTCGCCTACCCCGGCATCGGCTACCAGCTGCTGATGGCCGTCCAGGGCCTGGACTACCCGCTGATGCAGGGCATCTTCCTGACGATCACGGCGGCGGTACTGCTGGCGAACTTCCTCGTCGACCTCGTCTACGTCCGCCTCGACCCGCGCGTCCGCGTCCGCTGAAGGGGGTTGCCGACATGACCGCCATCGAGATCGCGACGGCCACCACGCCGACCGCCACCGCGCCCACGTCCCGCCGGCGGGGAATCCTGCGCCAGCTCATCGACAGCAAGAAGGCGCTTGCCGGGCTGATCCTGCTCGCTCTTTTCGCGCTGCTCGCGTTGCTCGCGCCCGTCCTTGAGCCGGGCGACCCCTCCCTCATCAATTCCACGGGCAGCCAGGCGCCTTCGGCCGCGCACTGGCTCGGTACGACCGCCAAGGGGCAGGACGTGCTCGCCCTCACCCTGTGGGGCGCGCGCAGCTCCCTGTTCGTCGGGTTCACCGTGGGGCTCGCGGCGACCGCGGTAGCCATCCTCGTCGGCCTGGCGTCCGCGTACTTCGGCCGCATCGTGGACGACGCGCTGACCCTGGTCACCAACATCTTCCTGCTGCTGCCCGGGCTGCCGCTGCTCATCATCCTGGCCGCGTTCCTGCCCGCCGGGACCTCCACCGTGATCCTGGTGCTCGTCGTCACCGGCTGGGCCGGCTCGGCCCGGGTGCTGCGGGCGCAGGCCAAGTCGATCCGGGGCAAGGACTTCGTGGCCGCCGCGGTCGTCACCGGGGAGCGCCCGCTGCGGATCATGTTCCGCGAGATCCTGCCCAACATGGCGTCCGTGGTGATGACCACGCTGCTCGGCTGCGTGATCTTCGGCATCGGCGCCCAGGCCGGCCTGGAGTTCCTCGGCCTCGGCGACAGCAGCGTCGTCAGCTGGGGCACCAACCTGTACTGGGCCGGCAACGACGGCGCCCTGATGACCGGGGCGTGGTGGGCCTTCGTTCCCTCCGGCATGTGCATCGCGCTCGTCGCCTTCGCGCTCGCGCTGGTCAACTACGCGGTCGACGAGATCACCAACCCGAGGCTGCGCAGCCGCCGCGCCCGCCGTGAGAGGAGGGCCTGAGCCATGGAACCCGTACTCGAGGTGAGCGGCCTGCGCGTCGAATACCGCGGCGACGGACGCACCGTCGTGGGCGCCGACAATGTCTCCTTCTCCATCGGCACCGGAGAGGTCTTCGGCCTCGCCGGGGAGTCCGGCTGCGGCAAGTCGACCATCGCCAACGCGGTGATGCGGCTGCTGAAGCCCCCGGCGGAGATCACCGCGGGCGGCATCCGCTTCCAGGGCGGGGACGTCCTCGACCTGGACGCACGGGAGCTGCGTGCCTTCCGGTGGCGGCAGATCGCCATGGTCTTCCAGTCGGCGATGAACTCCCTCAACCCGGTCCTGACCATCGGTGAGCAGATCGTCGACATCTTCACCACCCACGACCGGATGAAGAGGAGGGCCGCGCGGGAGAAGGCGGGCGAGCTGCTTCAGCTGGTAGGTATCGACCCGGGCCGGCTGAAGGCATACCCGCACCAGCTGTCCGGCGGCATGCGTCAGCGCGTGGTCATCGCCATGGCCGTCGCTCTGCGCCCCCGGCTGCTGATCATGGACGAGCCGACCACCGCGCTCGACGTCGTCGTGCAGCAGGAGATCATGGCGCAGATCCGCGACCTCCAGCGGGAACTCGGCTTCTCCATCCTCTTCATCACCCACGACATGTCCCTGATGGTCGAGCTGTCGGACCGCATGGGCGTGATGTACGGCGGACGGATCGTCGAACTCGCCGACGCCCAGGACCTGTTCGCCAAGCCGCTGCACCCGTACACGAAGGCGCTGATGAACGCCTTCCCGCCGCTGACGGGCCCGCGCCGGGAGCTCACCGGCCTCTTCGACGCCCCGCGCACCGCCGACAGCTGCGGCTTCCACGTCCGCTGCCCCGAGGACCGCTCGGACTGCTCCATGAACATCCCCGACCTGCGCGAGGTCGCGCCCGGCCGCTGGGTGGCCCGCAGTGAGGCCCGCGGTCCGGAAGGAGCCTCCCGATGACCGAACCCCTGCTGTCCGTGCGCGGTCTGACCAAGGACTTCCAGGTCGGTACCGTCTTCTCCCGGCGACGGGTCCGTGCCGTCAACGACGTGTCCTTCGACCTGCCCGCCGGCCGGATCACCGCTCTGGTCGGCGAGTCCGGCAGTGGCAAGTCCACCATCGCCCGCTGTCTCGCCCGCCTCGAACAGCCCACCTCCGGTCAGGTGCTGCTCGATGGCAAGGATGTCCTGCGCGCCGAGCGGCGCCGGGCGTCACGGGCGTACCGCCGCGAGGTCCAGATGGTCTTCCAGGACCCCTTCGGCTCGCTCAACCCCGTCCACCGCATCGAGCACTTCCTCACCCGCGCCCTCGTCCTGCACGGCCACCCCGCCACACCCGAAGCACTGCGGGAGCTGATGGCCACGGTCGGCCTGACCGAGGACATGCTCCAGTCCTACCCGCACGAACTCTCCGGCGGCCAGCGCCAGCGCGTCGCCGTCGCCCGCGCCCTCGCCGTCGAGCCCCGGCTGATCCTCGCCGACGAACCGACCTCGATGCTGGACGTCTCCGTGCGCGTTGGCGTGCTCAACCTGATGCGGCGCCTGCGCGACGAGCGCAACATCGCCATGCTCTACATCACCCACGACCTGGGCTCCGCGCGCTACCTCGCGGACACCACCATGGTCATGTTCGCCGGCGAACTCGTCGAGGGCGGCGACGCACTGGCCGTCATGGACGCCCCCGCCCACCCCTACACCCGCCTGCTGCTGTCCGCCGTACCCGACCCCGAACGGGCCGGAAGCTACGACCCGATCGAGCGCGCCCGGCTGCGCGAGGCGATCCTCAACCCCACGTCCTGCCCCTACGGCGACGACGGCACGTGCAGCCGCACCGAGCCCGTCCGCCACATCGTCGGCGAAGACGACGGACAACCGCACTGGGTGCGCTGCCACCTGCGCGCACCCGCCTCCGACATCGCCCGCCGCGTCCTCAAGGCCACCGACCGGCCGACCGGCGAGGCCACCGACGACACCGAGAAAGCGGAGACCACCGCCGCATGACCCACGACCTCACCCTCCCCTCCGGCCGTCCTGCCGCCGAGGGGCTGGCCGAGCGCGCCTTGCGCGACCCCCATCGCCCCCGCTTCCACTTCACCTCGCCCGGCGGCTGGCTCAACGACCCCAACGGCCTGAGCCACTGGAGGGGCGTCTACCACCTCTTCTACCAGTACAACCCGCTCGCCCCCGCCCACCACCGCATCCACTGGGGCCACGCCACCAGCACCGACCTCGTCCACTGGAGCGACGAACCGGTCGCCCTCGTCCCCGGCACCGACGGCCCCGACCGCGACGGCTGCTGGTCCGGCGTCCTCGTCGACGACGGGGGAGTGCCCACGATCGTCTACTCGGGCCGGCACAGCGAGCGTGAACTCCCTTGCGTGGCCAGGGGGTCGGCGGATCTGAGGTACTGGACCAAGGACCCGGCGAACCCGGTCGTCACCGCCCCGCCCGAGGGCGTCGACATCACCGCCTTCCGCGACCACTGCGTGTGGCGGGAAGGACAGGTCTGGCGGCAGCTGATCGGCTCGGGAATCCGCGGGGTCGGCGGAACCGCCTTCCTGTACGAGTCGGACGACCTGCGCAGCTGGCGGTACGTCGGCCCCCTGCTGACCGGCGACGCCGCGCAGAACCGGGGCCAGCTCGACTGGACCGGCACGATGTGGGAGTGCGTCGACCTGTTCGGGCTGGACGGAACGGACGTGCTCGTCTTCTCCGCCTGGGACGAGGGCACCACCCACCACCCCCTGTACTGGACCGGCCGCTACCAGGGCGACACCTTCACCCCGACCGCCCTGAACCGCCTCGACTACGGCGGACGCTACTTCTACGCCCCCCAGTCCACCCGCGACGAGCACGGCCGCCGCATCATGTTCGGCTGGCTCCAGGAGGGCCGCACGGACGAGGCGAACGCCGAGGCCGGCTGGTGCGGTGTGATGTCCCTGCCGAGGATCGTCACGCTCGGCGCGGACGGCCGGCTGGACCAGGCCCCGGTGCCGGAACTGGGTGCGCTGCGGGGGGAGCACCTACGGATTCCCGCCGGCCCGCTGGAGACCGCGTATACCCGGCTGCACACCGTACGCGGAGACCAGCTGGACATCGAGACGGCCCTGCGCCTCGCCCCCGGAGCGACCGCCCGGCTCGTCGTCCGCGAGACACCGGACGGCGTCGAGCGCACGGTCGTGGAGGTGAGCAGGGCGCACGATGGATCGAGCGGCACGCTCCGTCTGCACCGTGAGAGCAGCAGCCTCGATCCGACGGTCGACACCGAACCCCGTCACGGTGAGCTTCCGTTGGACTCCGACGGCCGTGTGGACCTGCGTGTCCTCGTCGACCACTCCGCCCTGGAGATCTTCGCGAATGGGCGGCCCCTCACCGCCCGCGTCTACCCCACCCGCCCCGACGAGGCGGTCGGCGTCGGCATCGGTGCCGACGGCGCCGTGACCCTGGAGCACTTCGACGCCTGGCAGATGGCGTCGGCCTTCACCGACGGACCCCGGCCGCTGTGGCCGTGACCGTCTTACATCCGGCCGCGGCCCGCGGGGTGGACGTCCCCCTGGGCCGTGGCCCACCCTTCCCTGCTTTCCCTCAGGAGCCGCCATGAGCGTGTCCCGCCGTACCCTCCTGCTCGCAACAGGTACCACCGCCGCGCTGTTGCCCCTCGCAGGCGGCCTCCCCGCAGCGCAGGCCGCCACCCCGAGCGCCGCCGGAGACACCCCCGCCCCCACCCCGATCCCCGACCCCCTTCCCGTCACGGGGGCCTGGACCCGCACCTTGGACGGCGGCCAGAAGGCGACTGCCCGCCGTCGCGGTACCGCCCTCGCCCTGTCCGAGCAGCAACTCGCGACCAGGGGCACGTACACGGCGCGCATGACGCCCGAATCCGCGTCCGTCGTGGGCGGTCTGGTGTTCCGGGGCGCCCTGGACGGCTCGACCGGATACGTGGCCGCCCTCGACGCGGGCCGTGCCCGCATACGGCTCTACGACCTGGCGAGCGGCGAAACCCTCGCCGCCGCTCCGCTGCCGGGTGGGCCGACCGGGAGCGCCCACGACCTGGCGGTGGCCGTGGACGGACCGGAGCTGACGGTGTCCGTCGACGGCAAGCGGCTCCTGCGCGTGGAGGACCACCGTCACGACACCGGCTCGGTGGGCCTGCTCGCCCAGGGCGGCAACGTCACCTTCGGCCCGCCCTCCCTCTCCGCGGTCACCACCAACCTCACCGGCTGGGCCACGAGCGGCGGCACCTGGACGGCGACCTCACTCGGCTGGCGCGCGGGCCCGTCCCAGGGGGCCACCGCCCGTGCCATCACCACGACCCGGGCGTACGACACGGCGTTCCAGGCCGACCTGCTCCTGCACGACGCCTCCGCTGTGGCCTCGCTGCTGGTGCGTACCGACGCGACAGCCACGCGCGGCTACGGCGTCGAAGCCGACCCGGGCCAGGGCAGGCTGAGGCTCTACCGCATCGACGGGAACGTCACCCTCGGCACGTACCCGACCACCATCAAGGCCGACACGGTCTACCGCCTTCGCCTGGAAGCCGAGGGCACCGAACTGCGCGTGCACTGGCAGACCGACTTCCGCTCACCCGACGGCTACAGCCCCGCCATCACCGCTCACGACTCCACCCACACGACGGGACGGCTCGCCGTCACCGCATCGGCCGGCGCGGTCTCGTTCGAGAACCTCGCCGCCACCGACCTCCTCACCGGCCTTCAGGGCTGGACGGCCCGCTCCGGCACCTGGACCCCCGACCTGCGCGGCATCCGCGGCGAGAACGGCCTGCGCACGGCTCCCTTCGCCGACGGCGACCTGGTGGCCAGAGCCGACATCACCCCCGCCGGCACCGCGTCCACGGCCGGTCTCGTCCTGCGCGCGTCCGCAAGCGGCTCCGGCGGCTACGAGGCACGCCTGGAAGCCGGCCGCAACACCGTCGTGCTCCTGGACCGCTCCTCCGGCGCCCGCCTCGCCTCCACCTCCGGCCCGGTGCGGCCCATCGCGTCCGGCTGCACCTACCGCGTCGAGGCCCGCGCCACCGGCAAGACGATCGAGGTGTACGTGGACGGCGTACGGGCACTCAAGACCCGCGTGTCCCGCGCCACGGGCGCCACCGTCGGCACCACAGCCGCACACGGCCTGTCCTACTTCCAGAACGTCGAGTTCACCAGCACCGCCGACTACTTCACCGAGCCGTACCGCCCCACATACCACTACTCCCAGCTCACCGGCCGCACCAGCGACCCCAACGGTCTGGTGCACTACGACGGCGAATACCACCTCTTCCACCAGGACGAGGGCCGCTGGGCCCACGCGGTCAGCACCGACCTCGTCCACTGGCAGGCCCTGCCGATCGCCCTGCCCTGGAACGAGTACGGCAACTGCTGGTCCGGCTCGGCGGTCGTCGACGCCGACGACACCTCCGGCCTCTTCGACGGCGGCTCGGGCCTGATCGCGTACTACACCAGCTACCACCCGGACAAGCCGGGCGGGAACGCCGGCGTGCGCATCGCCTACAGCAAGGACAAAGGCCGCTCCTGGCACTGGCACGGCGGCTCCACCCCAGCCGTGGAGAACCCGGGCGGGCCCGACGCGGGCTGGACCTTCCGGGACCCGAAGGTCATCCGCGACGACCAGCACGACCAGTGGCTGATGGTGGTCTCCGGCGGCGACCACATCCGCTTCCTCACCTCCACCGACCTGCTCTCCTGGACCCACGTCAGCTCCTTCGGCTACGGCGACTGGGCCACACCCGGCGTCTGGGAGTGCCCCGACTTCTTCCCCCTCCCCGTCGACGGTGACAACAACCATGTCAAGTGGGTCCTCACCCTGAGCACGGGCGCCGTACGCGCCACGAACGGCTCAGCCGCCCAGTACTTCACCGGCGACTGGAACGGCACATCCTTCACCCCCGACCAGACAGCGGGCACAATCCTGCGCGCCGACTCCGGCCGCGACTACTACGCCGCCATGTCCTACTACGGCCTGCCCGACGGCCGCCGCGTCTGGCTCGGCTGGATGAGCAACTGGGACTATCCCTTCAGCGCCCCGACCGGCGCCTGGAACGGCCAGCTGAGCATCCCCCGCGAACTGACCCTCACCGACGCGGGTGACGGCGTGCGCCTGGTACAGCACCCGGTCCCGGAACTGACCGCCCTGCGCACCTCCACGACCACCCGCGCGAACCTCTCCGTAGGCCCCGCCTCCGCGAACCCGCTCTCGGGCATCAGGGGCATCGCCTACGAGATCGAAGCCGAGATCACCCTCGGCACCGCCACCGAGATCGGCTTCAGGCTCCGGACCGACGGCGACCAGCACACGACGGTCGGATACGACGCCCAAGCCGCCCAACTGTTCGTGGACCGCTCGGCATCAGGCGTCAGCGACTTCACGCAGTTCTTCACGGGCCGCACGAGCGCGCCGATGAAGCCGACGGACGGCAAGGTGACCCTGCGTCTGTACGTCGACTCGTCCTCGGTGGAGGCATTCGGCGCGGACGGCCAGGCCGCGGTGACCAGCCTCGTCTTCCCCACCCCGGACGCCGACGGCATGGCCTTCTACGCCAAGGGCGGCACCGCGCACATCGAGACGCTCAAGGTCCACCGGCTGGAGGGCACCTACCGCCTCGTGGACCGCGTGCAGCCGCCGGCGGCCGCCCCGACCGGCGGCCAGTTCCGCACGGACCTCGGCACGTTGACAGTCACGCCCGCCGGCCACTGGTCGACCGACAGCGCGGGCCGCGCCGGCTCCTTCGACGCTGACTCCAACGCCATGTCCGCGCGCACCGTGAAGGACGTGGACCTCACCACCCTGGTCCGGCTCGGCGGCCCCGACCCGGACACCGGCGGCGCCCTCTCCCTCCTCTGGCGCGCCTCCGCCGACGGCGCCAACACCTACTGCCTCAACATCGACCCCGACCTACGGGTGATCCGTCTGGTCGCCAAGGCCAACGGCTACTTCGACGACGACGCCGCCCTCGCCCGCGTCCCGGTCCTGGTCCGCCGTGGCACGACCTACGCGATCCGTGTGCTCGCCGAGGGCCAACGCATCCGGGTGTACCTCGACGGCGAACAGATCGCCGACGTAACCGACTCGACGTACACCGAAGGACACATCGGACTGAACGTGTTCGGAGGGAGGGCCGCGTACCAGGACACATATGCGCGGGAGCTGTGAGCCACCGTTCCGTCACAGTCGAGCATCTGCTCTGGCCCTCGCCCTGGTCCAGTTGGCTTCGTAATCGAGAATGGGTTCTGGCTCAGCTTTCGTGCAGTGGCCACGGTGAGTGACGGCTGAGCGTCTCCGGACGGTATGCGAAGTCGCCCGAAAATCGACGGTGGTCAGTGCAGCTGGGCTGACAGTCCGGGCCGTGGAAGACGTTGCACTCCAGCTGAAGGCGCTGTTGTTCCCGGCGATCGCGGACATCGCGGTGCGGTCGCTGGACGTGGATATCGAGAACGTGCGCCTTGACGCACAGTGCACCACGGCCGGCGCCGCCTGCCCGGTATGCGGAGTCTGCTCGACCCGGGTTCACAGCTCCTACCTGCGGTTTCTCGCTGATGTCCCGAGCGCCGGACGAAGCGTCGTACTCCAGCTGCGGGTCCGGCGATTCCGGTGCGGGAACACCAAGTGCCCACGT
Source organism: Streptomyces hygroscopicus subsp. hygroscopicus (assembly GCF_030269125.1). Taxonomy (GTDB): domain Bacteria; phylum Actinomycetota; class Actinomycetes; order Streptomycetales; family Streptomycetaceae; genus Streptomyces; species Streptomyces hygroscopicus_C. The sequence continues at coordinate 78,504 of NZ_BSSM01000003.1, forward strand.
CAGACGTTCGTGGAACAGATATCCGGCCTCACCCGCAGGCACGGCCAGCGCACCGAACGACTGCGTTCCATCCTGACCGCAGTCGGCCTCGCCCTGGCTGGTCGAGCCGGCGCCCGCCTGGCTGCTGTGCTCGGCATGTCCATCAGCCGGAGCACGGTCTTGCGCCTGGTCGATGCGCTGCCCGAGCCGGAGGCGCCGACGCCTCGGGTGGTCGGCGTCGACGAGTACGCCACCCGCAAGGGCCGCCGCTACGGCACTGTCCTGGTAGACGTCGAGACCCGTCGTCCGATCGATCTCCTGCCTGATCGAGAAGCGTCAAGCCTGGCCGCCTGGCTCGCCCAGCGGTCAGGGATCGAGGTCGTCTGCCGGGACCGCGCGCACCCCAGGCGACGCAGGTCGCCTACCGTTGGCACTTATGGCACAACCTCGGGGAAGCCGCTGAGCGGGCGGTCGCCCGCCACCGCCAGTGCCTCCGCGTCCTGGTCCCCGATCCCGTGGCGAAGGCCGCCGAACCCGCGCCGCCCGAGGAGAAGACGGACTCGCCATGGCGGAGCGAGCGGTTCGCCAACCGCGGCCGAGCCCGGCACGCCACGGTCCACGCGCTGCTGGAAGCCGGCCACAGCCGCCGTTCCATCGGGCGTCAGCTCCAGATGACCCACCGCACCGTCAAGAGCCTCGCCGACGCTGTGAAGTCGGAAGACCTCTTTCGTGGCCAGTGGCAGCACAGCAGGACCTCGGTCCTCGACGAGTACAAGCCCTACCTGGACGAATGTTGGGACGAGGGCTGCACCAACGCCTGGAGGCTGTGGGAGGAGATCGTTCCCTTGGGCTATCGCGGCAGCTACGGCCGGGTCAGCGCCTACCTGCGAGAGAAACGCACCTCGCCACGGCCGGTCACCGCGCAGCCGCCGGCACCCCGCGTGGTGACGAGATGGATCCTCAGCCGACCCGAGACGCTGACCGAGATCGAACAGCTCCGGCTCAAGGCCGTCCTTGCCAACTGGTCCGAACGCGACGCCCTGACCGGTCACGTCCGGTCCTTCGCCCACATGCTCATCGAACGCCAGGGCGAACGACTCCCGCAGTGGCTCGACGCCGTCCGTCAGGACGACCTGCCCAGCCTCCACACTCGCGCGGCCGGCATCGACCGAGACCGCAACGCCGTCATCGCCGGCCTGACGCTGCCCTGGAACTCCGGAGTCGTCGAAGGCCACGTGAACCGGATCAAGATACTCAAGCGCCAGATGTTCGGCCGCGCAGGCTTCGACCTGCTTCGCAAACGGGTCCTGCTCGCCCCGTAGTCGTGTTGTCAGTGCTTGATGCGAGGATCCGGGCGACCATACGCAAGGAGATCAGCATGGGCACCTGGGATACCGGTCCCTTCGACAACGACACAGCCGCAGACTTCGCCAACGCGCTCGACGACGCCGAGCCCGAGGCGCGTGAAGCCCTGATCCGAGGCGTCCTCATCCGGACGATCGACGCAACCGGCTATCTCACGGAAGCGGAAGAGGCAGTGGCCGCCGCCGCTTTGATCGCGGCGCAATGCCCGGGAGGCGAACCCGTCGACATGTCCTACGGCCCGGAAACACCGATGCCCGTGTTCCCTTCCGATCTTCGGGCACTCGCCGACGAAGCCCTCGCCCGCATCGTCGGCGACGAGGATGGGCCGGCCTCAAACTGGGTCGACCCGGAGGACTGGAAGCAGTGGCGAGCCATACTGACGCGCCTTCGCGCAGTGCTTGCCCCGCCACCCCCTTCCATTGCGCTCTTCGATGTCCAGCCGTAACGGAGCGTCACTCAGCACAGAAGATGAGCCAGAACCGTAACTCGTGAACAAAGCCATCAGATCGCTGCTGAACTGATGGGGTGGCCCGATGTGGTGCCGAAAGACATCACGCTTGGTCTTCTTCACCCGTGCCCGGTGCATACGGCTGTTCCCCCTCCGCTCCCACATCATGGCCATCCTTCCCTCCGGGACAATTAGCCGGGCAGCCGCCCAGGCCCAGGAGCGTGTGGGCAGGAGCGGCGCGTGTCGGCGTACACGTGAACGTGCAGGGCCGCGTACGGATGAACGTGCAGGTTTCCTGATGTGTTGAGGTTCGGGGTTCGGCACTCTGCTGCCAGTTGGTCGAGGTCGCAGAGATGGGGTGGTCGTGGTCCTGGATCCGCAGCGCTGGCTGGAACTACGGCGTTTTCGTGGCCTGGTGCAGTCCGGAGCGATGAGCCTGACCGAGGTCGCCATCCCTGCCTCGCCGCCGCGGCGGTCGCCGAACGGCCGGTCACGGGTCAGGGTGATTGACGAGTTCGCGCCGCTGGTCGGCTTTCGCGGTGTTCCCGGGTGACGCACAGAACGCAGCGGGGGCCGCCGTGTGCGGCGGGATCCAGAGGTGCGCCGGGGTGGCGCTGGCATCCTGATACGCGGGGCCGGGACAGTTCGCGGGTGATGATGAAGGCAGCGTGGACCAGGTCGGCCGTTTTCTGGAATTCCTGGTCCGAGGAGCGGTAGTCCAGCTCCACTACCGTCTCGTTGAGGGCACGACGGGTAGTCATGAGCCCGTGTGGTCGTAGGGCGGGTCGGGTACCGCTCAGTGGCTGGTGGCGGACTCCATCGCTTTTTTCGCTTCGGGATGGCTGATGCGTCGGTTGTGGTTACACAGCAGACAGCGGCCCCATCCAGCAGGGGCCTCGGTGTCGACAGGTCCCCCGGGGTGTCGTTGGCAGCCGGTCGCGTTCGGGGACGGAGCGAGATTCTTGACAACGAGGAACAGATCCCACAGCGCGTCCGCGATGTCTTCGTACTCAGTGGGGTCAGCGGGGTCGGGCAGCACCGCGATGCGGTCATCGATGCCCGGAAGTTTGTTGTGCATCTCGCGCATCAGAAAAGGCCAGCCGGTCGGTACTCGGTAGGAAGAGTGCTTGCCCACGCTCGTCACGGTAGAGATCCTCGCCTGGCGGAGGCGGGCCTTGCCCTGAACGTCGCCCTATTGGATGAGCTGTCCGCGGTTGAGCGACTCGGGAATGCGATAGCGGGGCCGTGTACGGCACTTGCGCCCGGCCAACCGCCGTAGCGGGAGATTGACCCCTGGCAGGCATCAGCAGAAGACGGGGAGGGCCCTGGGCTTGTCCGGCGGCTGTCTTGTCTGATCATTGCATGCTGCTTCACCATCGGTGATCGTGCGGATACGGCCGAATGGTGGGGGTGGCGATGTCGTCGGGTACGGGCGGGAGTTACTGGTCGGACAAGGCTCTGCCCAGCGGTACCTGCCGCAGTTCCCTGATGGCCGGCTTCTTCGACTCCGCGCACCAGGACGTCGTCGCCGTGCTCCTGACCGTGATGGTCACGATCATCGGCACCGTCGGCCTGTGGCTCCTGCCGCCCGCCCTGTCGCCGCGGCTGCTCGACACCCTGCGCCCGAAGAAGTCGCCGGCGGCCCCGGCCTGACGACGCGGGCCGCGAGTCGCTGCTTGAATCCCGTCCAGGCATCAGTGCCGGCAGCCTGAACCACTGCAGCGGGAGTCTACTGGCAGTTCGCGGTGAGTCACTCAGAAGCGAACTTGTGTACGGCCGGGGGGAGCCCTGTGAGCGTGACTGCGGCAGGCGCAGAGGCCTCTGTCTGCGAGAGGCGCGGCACTGGGCACGGCGGTGCGATGACGCGGTCGGCCCGGGAGTCGTGCCATGTAGCGCATCGCTGCTCGATGATGTGCCGGGCGGTGCCGCGCCGTTACGGGTGGGCCGCGCCAGCGTAGGGAGCCAAGCTACTCAGAGGGCGGTACGTAACTTGATGTCCGTTTCACACTTTCGGGAGGAGTGTGCGGACCGGCCGTGACGTCGCCTGGCGGTTACGGCCGCGGCTGGGTGAACAAGCCCTGCTCGGTCTCGACCAGGATCCCGCGCTCGGCGAGCCGCTTGAGCTTCAGGCGGGTGTTGTTGATGTTGTTGGGCGCGATCTCCAGGTCCATCGCCTCGCACACCTGCCGCGCTCGTAGCGGCAGGTCGGCTGCGGATCGGGCAGCGCCAGCAGTGTCTTGCGGGTGATCCGGACCTCCTCGACGGCCCGGCCGAGTTCGTCCAGCCGTGCAGTCAGCTGCGCGATCTGCTCCCTCGTCGTCTCGGCCTGCACGGCGAGCTCCTGTTCCTGCTCCTCCAGACGTGCCAGGACCGCCCCGAGGGTCAGTTCCCCGCCGGTCATGTGCTGCGCCAGGCCGCAGCGGTGGCCCCGGTCAGCCGGCGCAGTATCACCGCGGTCATCGCCCAGTACACCCGCGACTCCGAACTGCGCGGCAGGTGCTCGTAATCGCGCACCAGCCTGCGGTGCAGCATCAAGATCCCGTAGGCGCGCTCCACGATCCACCGCTTGGGGATCGGCACGAACCCGGTCTGCGCCGGGTTGCGCTCGATGATCTCCACCTCGATGCCCACCTTCTCCCCGTGCGCGACGACGGCGCTCTTGAAGCCCTGGTCGACCAGGGCCTTCTGAACGGTTTCGGTGTCGGCGGCGACCTTGTCCAGCAGCGCGATGCCGGCGGCGTTGTCGTGCACCGACGCGGCGAGCACCACTACCGCGATCACCAGGCCCAGCACGTCAACGGCCAGGCCGCGCTTGCGGCCCGGTACTTTTTTGCCGCATCACACCCCGTCGACTGTGCAGGCACCCCAGCCGCCGCGTGCACGCTCTGGGTGTCGAGCACCACCAGACTCGGGTCCGCCTTCCGCCGCGCCTTCTCCCGCACGTGCCAGCGCAGCAGGTCGTGGATGGTCTGGTCGGTGCCGTCATCGCGCCACTTGGTGAAGTAGTACATCACCGCACCGCGCGGCGGCAGGTCGTGCGGAAACAGGTCCCACTGACAGCCGGTGCGACCCTGGTAGAGGAGCGCGTTGACGATCTCCCGCATTTCGTACCGGCCCTGGTGACCGCTGACCGAGCGGTGTGCGGCCTTCCATGCCGCGATCACCGGCTCGACAAGCGCCCACTGCTCGTCGGACAGGTCGGTCTTGTAGGGCTTGCGCTCGCTCACGGCGCTCAGCCCAGCACGCCCGAGCTCGCCGACCGCCCGGGATACCGTGCTGCCACACATTCAGGTGACGGCAAATCACCTATGCACCTACATACCGCCCTCTCAGATCTGGGGTTCAGAAACACGCACTCAAAGACGTGAACGAACTGCTAATTCTGCCGCGCCAAGCCACCGCGCCACGCCGGTTCCTCGTGGAACTCGCTTCGTGCGCCTGGGCGTTGAGCGGTCTCATAGGTGCCACGATGTTCCTTTCTGCAGGTCAGCGCACTGCACTCCGGTCTCGCGACGGACAGGAGAAGGCCTCGCCCGCAAGGCGGGCGGAGCCTGTTGGAGCTGTCGGACCCAACGGGTCTACAGCGGGGCGAGGCGGGCGGCGCGGTCCAGGGCTCGCAGCAGTTCGGGCTCCCGGTCGGCGCGCGTGGGGTGCCGAAGGCGAGCAGGACAGCACGAGCGCGAGCACGGTGACGAGGCGGTCCGCCGGTGCTGACGCAAGGCGGAAGCCGCCGCGGACCTGACCGAGCGCGGTCTGAAGCCCCGGCCGGAACTGGAGCCGTCCGACGTCCTGCGGCTGAAGAAGCTTCAGCAGCTTGCCGTCGGCGACCGCAACGGGCCCTAGTGCTGTGCCGCCAGGCGCAGAGCGACCTCGCCCGTCTGGAGCAGGATCTCCTCACCCGGCCGGCACCGGGCGGGACGCCGACGGGCGACTAGGGCCTGTCTTCGGTTGTGATCAATTGGGTTTCAGGAGGCTGCTGATCCAGATGGTTGCTGCCCGGAGATGGAGCCCTGATAGACGCGGCGACAGTGCGCTCGTGCCGAACGGGCTTCGCCGACCCTTGCCCGGTGAAGCCCGTTCGGCCGAAGTGGCGCTGTGTCACGCGGTGTGCAGCGTCAGCCCGTAGCGGTTCAGGATCTCGTTGATGGGCTGGTACCAGGTCTCGCCGCCGGAGGCGCAGTCGCCCCAGCCGCCGGAGGTGACGCCCTGCGCCTGGTCGCCGCTGATGAAGGAGCCGCCCGAGTCACCGGGCTCGGCGCAGACGTTCGTCTTCGTCATCTCATGGACGGCGCCCTGGCTGTAGTTGACCGTCTCGTTCTTGGCGAGGACGGTGCCGCAGTGCCAGTGCGAGGTGGAGCCGGAGCGGCAGATGGACGCGCCGACGGGCGCCTCGGCGGAGCCGCGCACAAGCTGGTCGGACACCGTGCCCCAGCCGAGCACGACCGGCACGGTCCACCAGCCGCTGCCGACGTTCACCCACGAGTAGTCGTTGTCCGGGAACGACGAGCCCTGGAAGCTGCCGATGTACGAGTTGTCCCAGCCGTACACCGCGCCGGTGTGCTGGTCGCAGTGCCCGGCGGAGACGAAGCCGCCGTACACCGAGAAGCCGATGGAACAGCGGACGTTGCCGGTGTAGTACGGGTCGCCGCCGACGGTACCGGCCGCGAGGGTCCGCGGTGTCTTCGTGGTCTGCTGCACGGTGACCGGGCCGGCCTTGCGCGCCCGCGCCAGGAACGTCCGGACATCGTTGTCATCCCGGTGCGCGGTGACGACGTCCACGACAACCTTGTTCGCCTTGGTGTCGACGTACCAGTTGCTGACGCCGGTGGGCGCGGACAGAGCGTCGATGCGGGCCTTCGCCGCGTCGAGCTGCCGCGCGCTGTGCTTCACAAGGCGTACGGTCGCACCGGTCGCGCGTACGGCGTCGGTGTCCGCGCCACGGGTGACGGCCACGGTCAGCTTGCCACTGTCGGCGTCGAACCAGGAGCCGCCGTAGGAGGACCCGGCGGCGCGCTTCGCCTTCCGTTCGACGGCCGTCGCCGTCTTCTCTGCGGCCAGACGGGCCTCGGCCTGGCTCTTGGTGAGGCCGAAGTCATGCTGCATCGCAGATAGGAGCGAGGCGGAGGCGGGTACCTCGGTGGAGGGTGAGGGGGAGCCGGCGGCGGTGGCCGGCTGGGTGCTCGCGGTCGCCCAGGTGCCCAGCAGGAGGAATGCAGGCAGGGCTGTGCGCAGGGCTGTTGTGCGTCTCAAGGGAGTGGCCCCTTCGTTGTTCCAACAGGGTGGGGGTGGAACAGCAGATAGTGAGAGCGCTCTCAGGCAGCGTGGCAGAGCATAGCGGGAAATCAAGGTCAGGTCCATGCCAAGTTCACGGGCGGTCGCGAAGGTTCTTTCCAGCCGGGGGAACGCCGGTTGCACCCGTGGGTGGCCGTCGAAGGCTCCGCGGGCCGAGATCGGTTTGGCGAACACAACCAGCCAACAGCGCCTGGGCCTGTGTGGAGTTGTGATCTCGTGGGCCCGGCCCGGGAGGGCCGGGGGCCTTGGAGTAAAACGGTGGGGTGTCTCGACCTCAACTTTCTGATGCCGAGTCGGAGTTCATCTCCCCGTTCCTGCCGGTCGGTGAGTTCGGGCCGTACCCGGAGAACCTGCGGGCGCACTTTGAGGTGTCGTGTGGCGGTTCAGGAACGGTGCGAAATGGCGGGAGTTGCCCGAACGATTCGGCCACTGGTCCACCGTTAACGGCCGGTTTCGGCAGTGGCGGGATGTCGGGGTGTTCACCGCGGTGTTCCAGGGTGCGATCGCCGAGGCGGCGAAGCGGGGCCTGGTGGACTTGTCGCTGGTCAGCGTGGACTCGACCACGGTCCTGGCCCATCATGATGCTACGGGGATGATCGTGGAGCCCGAGATCCTGGACGCGCTGGAGAAGGCCGCCGCGGAAAATGGGGCGCCTGCCAGGAACAAGACGGGCAACTGGACCAGGAGCGGGAAGAACGACGACGCGTGAGGCGTCGCCGCAGGGCCCGACTCGCCGCTGCTGACCTGGGACGTTCCCGCGGCGGGTTGACCACCAAGACGCACCTGTCCCGTGTGCCGCAATGCCGGCCCCTCTCGCTCAAGATCACTGCGGGGCAAGCCGGGGACAGTCCGCAGTTCATCCCCGTCCTGAACAAGATCCGCGTACCCGGCCCGGTCGGCCGGCCCCGCACCCGGCCCGACGCAGTCGCGGGCGATAAGGCGTACTCGTCCGCCAGAACCGTTGCGGGGCCGTGCGGGGTCACGGTGCGCGGAGCTGTTGCGGCCGCCCTGGGCCCTGCCGTGGGCCTTGTGCCCGCCGCCGTCGGGGATGTTGCCGAGCTTCTTGATGTCGACGTGGACCAGTTCGCCGGGCCGGCCGCGTTCGTAGCGGCGGATCGGCTCGCCGGTCGCCCGGTCCAGCGTGCCCAGTACGGGCAGGTGGTGTCGGACGAGGATGCGGTGGGCGGTGGAGGCGGCGATGCCGCACCGGGCGGCCAGCCGCAGTGGGCCGATGCGGCGCTCACGCCGCAGGTGCAGCACCCGGGCCTCGACGGCAGCCGGGGTTCGTCGGGGCTGGCGGTGCGGGCGGCTGGAGCGGTCGCCCATCCCGGCCTGGCGACCGGTCTCGGTCAGGGGTGCATTACGGTGGACCACGAGGGCCTTTCTGGTTGGTGTAGACGTCGCAATCCACACCGAACCGGAAGGCCCTCACCTGTTCAAGATCCCTCAGCCGAGACCTGGCTCACCCGTCCACAACCTCCCCGGACAGAACAACTAGCGGCTGGTGAAGGATCTCCGGAGGAGTCCGGCTTCGACGAGTTCCTCCAGCGCTTCTTCGGCTTCGAAGACGGTGGTGCCGGCGAGGGTGGCTACGTGGGCCGCGGCCAGCTCGGGTCCGGTGACGAGGCCGAGGAAGCGGAGCATCCGGGCAGTCTGTGCGGTCACTTGCCGGTACCACGCGCACGTCGCCCGCGACGAGTACGCGCAGCCGGTGTTCCTGGTGGGCCACGCTCCAGCCCGGGGCGGACCGCCAGCCGGTTCCCCGCCACCCGCAACGTCAACGGCAGCCCCCTGCACAGCACGGCCACCTGTGCCACCACCTCCTGCCTCGGCGTTCCCCCGTTCCCGCCGAGGATCCGGCGCAGGAGTTCGACGGGCCTCGGCTGCCATCTCCGAGACCGTGAGGAGGTCCACGGCCTCCAGTCCCGACAGGGGCCAGCGGCTGGTGACCAGTACCAGGCTGCGGCCAGATCCGGGCAGCAGGAGGCGGACATTGCGCGTTTTGTCGAGAACTCGTGGCACCCGCCGAAGTCCGCGGGTCGGGCTCGCTCACCGCGAAGTCGCGCGCCGCCTGACGAAAGCCGCTACCCGTGCCGCTCCTGACGCGTCCGGCAGCGCCATGTGCTTTCGTCAGGGCACCAGGACCAGCCGTCCGCGCAGCCCGCCCTCCGCGAGCCGGGCGTGGGCTTTGGCGGCGTCGTCCAAGGCGAAAGTCTCGGCCACGCGGAGGGTGAGTACGCCCTCGTCGACCAGTCGGGCCATTTCCGCCAGCCGCGCCCCGTCCGGACGCACCAGTACGGCCGCGGTGCGCACCTCGCGCACGGAGGCGGGCTCGGCCCCCGGGATCACGCCGACGTAGGCGCCTGTGTCGCGGACCCAGGCGAGAGCCGCCTCGCCGAGGACCGCCGCGTCGAGGACCGCGTCGTATGCCCCTGCGCCGTCGGTGGTGAAGCCGGTGGCGCCCAGCGACCTCACGAGCCCCTCGTCACTCTTCCGGGCCAGCCCCGTCACCGCGATCCCGCGGTGTGTGGCGAGTTGCACGGCGAACCCGCCGAGAGCGCCCGCCGCCCCCGTCACGAGGAGGGACTGTCCCGATGACAGCTCCAGCACGTCCAGGGCTTGTGCAGCGGTCAGCGCGTTCAGCGGCAGGGTGGCGGCCGCCACCGCGTCCACCGTCGTGGGCGCCTTCGCCACGGATTCAGCGTCGACGACGACGTACTCGGCGTGCGTGCCGAGCGGCTTGGCCATGCTGTAGTCGAGGGCCACCACCTGGTCTCCGGTGTTCCATACGCCAGCGTCGTCACCCGTCGCTTCGACCGTCCCCGCGACGTCCCAGCCGAGGCCGAGCTGGTCATCGCCCCCGAAGGCGCCGGAGCGTATGGCCGCGTCGATCGGGTTCAGCGCTGCCGCCGTGACCTTGATCCGTACCTGTCCGGCGGCCGGCTCAGGCATCTCCGCGTCGAGTACCTCCACGACCTCCGGTCCTCCGAAAGCCCGCACGACTGCTGCACGCATGACAACTCTTCCTGTCTAGTGACCATAGCTGACACTCACTGTGTGAGCTGTTCATTCACTCAATCAAGAGCCTTCAACCAATGTAATGGCGTTACTATCCATGCGGAAGTAGTTACCTGTAAGTGCATATGTGTCCAGGAGGAGAGTCATGACGACCTCGGTCGAGGCGCCGCACGGTGAGCATCCAACCCTCGCCTACGATGCGTTCCGCTGTGGATGCCCCACCAACCAGCTGCTCGGCAGGCTCAGTGACAAGTGGGTCAGCCTGGTCGTCGCCGCGTTGGCGCCCGGCACGCTCCGATACAGCGACCTGGCCCGCACCCTCGCCGGAGTGAGTCCGAAGATGCTCACCCAGGCGTTGCGTTCCCTGGAGCGTGACGGCATCCTCACTCGCACAGTCACTCCCTCGGTGCCCGTCCGGGTCGACTACGCCCTCACCCCGCTCGGTGAGAACCTTGCGCTGCTGCTGACCGCGGTGAAGACCTGGGCGGAGACGCACTTCGACGAAGTGCTCGCAGCGCGGGAGCGCTATGACACGCAGAACGACATATAGTGTCGCGACATGTGTCGAGTTTCACTTGGCAACAGTACGAGGCATGACCGCATAGCTCGAATGACTCGATGAGTCACTGATGTCATGTCCTCAATCACTCACTCACCACACCAGGAGGATTCATGGACCAGTCGGCACATGATGCTTCCCACCGTCGCAGAACCGTGCTGACCGCGGGCCTGGGTGCCGCGGCGACCCTCGGGCTTTCAGCCGGTGCCGCCCACGCCGCGCCAGCCTCCCGTCCCCAGCGAACCGCCCGCATCCTGGGCCGCGAGGTCGACGTCACCCACGCGACGCCGGAAGTGGTGCGCCTGTTCGCGTCCTACTTCGAGGCGAAGACGGCGAGGGACGTCGACGCGACCATGGCCCACTTCGCGCGGGCCATGACCTACATCGACGCCACTCTGGGATGGGCCTGGTACGACTGGCAGTCGCTGTACGACCTGTTCGCCAAGCTGATGCCGACCTGGCCTGGGACCTCCGCGTCCTACCCCACCCGTATCCTCGGTGACGCGAACAGCGCCCTGGTCTGCTTCACCGACACCCCGGAACTGTTCGGCCACGAGATTCGCCCCCTGGGAGCCGTGAATTTCCGGAACGGCAAGATCACGCGATGGATCGATTACTGGGACGGGCGTGCCTTCACCATCGCAGGCATCGAACAGGAGCGCACACCGGCCGACCGGTTCCCGACCGACTTCAAGGAGGCGGTGGTCGGGGAGACGGCGTCGCCGACGCTGCGGTTGACCGTCCGGAAGCTGAGTCACGCGCTCGGCACCGGTGATGTCGCACAGGCAACCTCACTGTTCCACCCCGACGCGGTGCTCGAGGATCAGGCCCTGCACCTGAGCGTCACAGGGCGCATCGCGCTGGAGGCGTTTCTGACCTCGGCGCTCGGCCTGCTGCCCTATGGCCGGGGCGCGGCGGTGCGCCACGTGGTCGGCAGCCGTAGTGGCGGTGGATACGAGTGGGTCAACGCCTCCTCCGCGGCACCCCGCGGCATCACCGCGCTCTCCCTCGACGCCGCGGGACTGATCACACGTCTGACAACGGTTTGGGACAGCTCCCTGTGGCCGGTCGACGCGATCGGCCGGGCACAGGCGGCGAGCATCCCGCAGTGAACAAGGGCCCCCGGTGAAGCCAGCCCACGCGGGAAGGTACCAGCGGGGCGTCCCGTTCCGGTTGCGGTGCCGCCTCCTTCGGGCGGCACCGCTCGGCCTTGGCCAAGGATGACAGCGGACCGCTGAAGAGCCCGTCCGAGAGCCGTGCATGGCCGCCAGGCAGGACCACAGGGGAAAGGAACTTTCGTGGAACTCGGCGACCTCCTCCTCGACCGCATGCCCGAGGCGGCCGGACGACGCCTGGACACGCTCGTGCGCCAGGCACGGGCTGCGGACGAGGCGGGGCTCGACGTCTTCGCACTGGGGGAGCATCACCGGCCCGACTACGCGGTCTCGGCACCGGAGGTGGTGCTTGCGGCCATCGCGGCGACGACCCGGCGCATCCGGCTTTCGACGGCCGTCGTCGTCCTCTCGACGGCAGATCCGGTGCGGTTGATGGAGCAGTTCGGCACCCTCGACCAGATCGCCCACGGCCGGGCCGAGATCACGGTCGGGCGTGGGGTGTTCCCCGAATCGTATCGCCTGTTCGGGTACGACCTGCGGGACTACGAGGCCTTGTTCGATGAGAAGGTCCGCCTCCTGCTCCAGCTGCGCGACGACCCCGACAAGCCGTGGGAAGGCAGGTTCCGGGCACCCTTGAACGACGTGTGGATCGGACCCCGGCCCGCTCAGGAGAGGCTGCCAGTCTGGATCGGAGTGGGAGGCACACAGCAGAGCGCCCTGCGTGCTGGAACGCTCGGACAGCCGATGTTCCTGGCGCTGTTCACCGGGCCGCGCGACGGCGCGCGTCTGGCCGACCTATACCGGCGCGCGGGTGAGGAGGCCGGCCACGATCCCGCGTCGCTGCGGCTGGCCACCGGAGGGCATATGTTCGTCGCGCGCACCTCGCAGGGCGCCCGGGAGCAGTTCTTCCCGCACTACTCCCGCTACTTCTCCTCCCATCCCAGTTTCCCCGGCGGCATGCCGCGTCACGTCTACGATCAGTGGATTGCCAAGGGCCTGCTTGTGGGGAGCCCGCAGCAGGTCGTCGAGGGCATCATGACCCACCGCGAGGTGCTCGCCATCGACCGATTCGTCGCCCAGTTCGATCCCGGCCTGCCCACGGACCTCGCCGACAGCAGTCTTGAACTCTTCCTCACCGAAGTGCTCCCCGCCATCAAGGCCGAGACCCGCACTGCCGGGACGGCGGAGACGGAGCCTGGGCCGTGAGGGCCGGAGTCATCATCGCTCCTCCGCTTTTCCACGGCTTCGCGCACCGCGCCCACCAGCATGCCGCCGGGGCTCGAAAAGGGGCCTCGTAGCCCGGACTTCGGGCGCTCCCGAGGCAGACTGACCAGCAAGATTCACCTGGTCTGCGACGGTGTCGGCCGCCCGCTCGCCTTCATCGTCACGGGCGCCAACACCAATAACTGCACCCAGTTCACCGCAGCGATGGGGGCGATCCGGGTGCCCCGCACCGGCCCGGGACGGCCCCGCGTGCGGCCCTCGCACGTCCTGGGCGACAAGGGTTACAGCTCCAGAGCTATCCGCACCTGGCTGCGTCGGCGCGGTATCAGTGCCTGATCCCGGGGCCCGCCGACCAGGCCGCCAACCGCAAACGGCGCGGAGAGGCCGGCGGGTGGCCTCCGGCGAGTCGACCGCGAGGACTGCAAGGCCCGGCACGCGGTCGAATGCGGGATCAACCGGCTCAAGCGCAATCGGGCGGTCGCCACCCGGTTCGATAGACTCGCCGTCCGCTTCGAAGTCACCGTCCTGATCGCCGCGATCGGCGAATCGTGGTGACCGGCCTGAGCTGTCGGCCTCACCTGCCATGCTGACCGCGACCAGGGTGAACAGGCGAGGGGATGGGGGCTCAGTTCTACGGTGCCGACAGCGAGAACGGCAACCGCATCGACGACCCCTCTGAAGACGCGCTTTTCATGGTGCTCAGCGACCTCAACGACTCCGACAACACCTTCATGGTCGTCCAGCCCGACGAGGACGACCCCGTCTGGCTCGCCTCAGTGGCCGTCTGGACGAAGGCGGCTACGAGATCGTCCGCCGCGACACCTCCTGCAACGCCTTGTCGCGCCGCTGTAGGCTCGGGCCACCGGCGTCTCGGCCGGGCCCGGCGTATCGGCGAACACCCGTCGCGCGGGATTCGGAAGCCTCGGAAGACGCCGTCGTCATCCGCTGCATCGACGAATGCTTCCCAGTCCACGTTGCATCTTGCGGTGGGTGCGGCGGCGCTTGATCTCCATGGCCTGGACCGCGTGCGGGAAGAACAGACCTGGCCGGACGGTGCAGACCTTCAAACGGCGGACCTCGCGGCGGCCGTGTCTGGCCCCGGTGGTGCGGGCCTGCAGCGGAATCTGATGCCAGGGCAGGCCCCGCAGCTGCTTGCGCAGCTTCTTCTGGTTCCCCTTGACCACCAAGAGGTAGTGGCCACTGGCGGCGATGACGTGCTCGGCGTGGGCGCGCTGGGTGTGCATCGCATCGGCGGTGACGACAACGCCGCGCAAGTCGATCCGGTCCAGCAGCGGGGCGAGCGCGGGGATTTCATTGCTCTTCGCGGCGACCTGGCGCTGGGCGATCACGGTCTGGCAGGCGTGGAGCGCGGCGGCGAGCAGGTGGACGGCTTGGCCGTCGGTGCGGGATCCGCGCCTGGTCTTGCCGTCGACGGCCAGACCGACCAGGGTGTCGCCGGGTCCGACGACCGGGTCGTCGACGTAGCGGGCGAGCCAGGCACCTACGGCGTCGTCCAAGGCGTCGCCGTCCAGGCGGGCGAGGAGTCGTCCCAGCGTGGAGGCGTTGGGTGTGCTGGAGGTCAGTCCGAGTTGTTCGCGCAGCTCGGAGTCGGTGTCGGCGGCGAAGCGGGCGATGGCGGCCAGGGACGTGGCTCCGCCGAGGACGGCGACCAGGCACAGTGCGAGCAGGGAGCCCAGGGGGTAGCGGCGGCCCCGGGTCCGGCGCGGATCGGGTAGCCGGCCCAACACGTCCGCCAGGCAGGCGAGCTGTGACGGTTCCGGTTCCGGGTATGCGGAGTCGGTGTCCGCGCAGTGGTGCTGCAGGACACCGATCAGGGAGGATGACACGCGAACGCGACCTCTGTTCATGATCAAAGGCTTCGACAACCTTGATCATCAGGGGTCGCGTCTCTCGTTGCAGAACTGGGTTAACGGTCCACGCCTGCGCGTACTTCTCCGTCATACTCAGCGTGTTGAGCCGCGCTGGCCAGCGTCTCGGTCGCGCCGAAGGCGGGGCCCGCACCGGGCTCTCGGAGAGGAACCGGCCGGGTTTTGGCTCTGCGCATCGGACGTGGCCATCTTCGCAGGCCATGTGTTACCGGCCTTGTGGGCCGATGCGGTGACCAACCAAGAAGGCGGCGGTACCGCTTGCTGTGGCGTCGAGAGGTCAGACGCGGAGCAGGTCGGTCGAGACCGTCCAGAGGCGCTTGGCGGTGGCGGGATCGAGCGCCCATTCCTTGACACCGTGCGGGTGCTGCGCGAGGTCGGCGTCGTTCGTCACGGTGTAGGCCTCTTGTGCATCGTCGAGGTAGTGGCCTCCGGAGTGCGCGAACTCCGGGGCGACGGCTGCGACGATGCTGGTGGCAGCGCCCTGCTCGACCGTTTTGTACGTGAAGACTCCTGCGGCTTCGGCCGCGTCGAGCGACTCCTTCTGTTGCGTTGTGAAGTTCCGCTGCAGTCCCGTCGCGACACCGCCGGGGTTCACCGCATTGGCGATGATGCCGTCGGATGCCCAGAGGCGACTTGCCTCGACGGCGAAGAGTGAGTTCGCTGTCTTCGACTGGGCGTAGGCAATCTGCGGATCGTAGCTGCGACGCTCGAAGTGGAGGTCGTCGAAGTCGATGCCGGCACGCATGTGCGCCGTCGAACTGACCGAGACGATCCGTGCTCCGTCGCGGTCGGCCGCTCCCAGGGCCAAGGCGTCATGAAGGCCGATGGCGAGGGCGACGTGGCCAAGATGGTTCGTCGCGAATTGCAGCTCCCAGCCTTCACGTGTGCGTTCGAGGCCACCGGTGACCACGCCCGCGTTGTTGATCAGCAGGTGCAGCGGGCCGTCCCACGCGTCAACGAATCGCGTGACGGTGGTCCTGTCGGCAAGGTCCAGCCGGAGGGCTCGGGGTCGTATTCCCCCGGTCGACTTCTCGATCGTCTCAGCGACGGCGTCCCCCGCCGTCGTGTTCCGGACAGCGAGCGTCACCTCGGCCCCGGCAGCGGTCAACGCGCGAGCCGTCTCGATCCCGATTCCGGAGGAAGCTCCCGTCACGATCGCGCGGACCCCGGTGAGGTCGACACCCCGCAGTACCTCGTCCGCGGTGCTGGAGGCGGTGAAGGGCGTGGAGATGGGTTCGCGAGTAGTCATGGCGGTGACTATACGCACTAGTCTTGGTTTGTATAGTACGACTCTCGCTCGTATGCTCGGTCCATGAACAGGCCCACCCCCAGCCCCCCGCCGTCGACGGTCGCCGACACCGACCGTCGGACCATGGTTCTGGACTCCGCCATGGTCACGTTCGCGCGATTCGGTTACCGGAAGACCTCGATGGAGGAGGTGGCGCGGGCGGCGGACATCTCCCGGCCCGGGCTGTACTTCCTCTTCTCCTCGAAGGAGAGCCTGTTCCGCGCCGCCGTCACCCAGGCATTGGAGCGCGACCTCGCAGCGGTCGAACACGTCCTGGCCGACACCGGCCGACCCCTTGCGGAGCGCCTCCTCGATGCGTTCGACCAGTGGGCGGGCCGCTACATCGGCCCGCTGACACGGGATGTGGCGGTGGTCATCGAGGACAACCCCGGCCTCCTGGGGGAGATCGTCGAGACCACGCCGCAACGTTTCGAGCAACTGATCACAAACGCGATCGCCGTCGAGGCAGGACAAGCGGCGGCCCGCCAAGTCGCCCAGACGATGATCAGCGCATCGACCGGCCTCAAGCACCAGGCCGCATCGCGGGACTTCTACCTCGAACGACTGGAGGTCGCCATCAATCTCCTGGTGCGCTGAAGACGTTCACCGAAGCCGCGGGAGAGAGCCCGGCCGAACAGCCAGGCCCGCCCGCCCGGCCAGATCTGGCACCGATCCCCCGCCACCGGACGATCCTCTGGCGCCCGGAACGTGCGCCAACCCGGCAGGCTTCCACCCCTGTTCGGCCTCCTTCAACACGTCTACCCAACAGGGAAGATGCGATGTCACCTGGCACGACATCCTCACCCCCATCGACTGCGGCGACAACCTCGAACGGATCGGCTGCCCGCACTGCGGTGCCTCGATCGACACCGAGTGGTACGCCGACCTGCTGGAAAGCCACTGTGAGGATGGCTTCGCCACCTTGGCCGTGGAAGTGCCCTGCTGCGGCGCCGCCACGTCGTTGGACGTGTTGGACTACGACTGCCCGTGAGGCTTCGCCCACTTCGAGATCGCCGTCTGGAACCCCGAACGTGACTGGTTCGGCGATGAGGAACTGGCCACTATCGGCGACACACTCGGGCACCCGGTGAAGCAGATCAGAGCCCACATCTGACTCAGATCTCAGCAGGAACCAAGTGCAGCCGTCCAGCCCGACATCACCCTTTCAAGTTCCGAAGCCAGCGAAGCGTATAGTCCCAACCGCTGGCACGGAATGGCCGATTCCCTGGTGTCCCCTGCGGACGCACCGCCATAGCTTGTCATGGACAGTCACCAACAACGGGGAGGACTGTTCATGCGGCGAATGGCCACAGCCTCAGCTGCCGTTGCATCCGCCATTGCCCTGTCAGGCTGATCCGACTGCGCACGTCACCACCCCGAGCCTTAGGCGGCCTCAAGGAAAGCGGCTGCAACAAAGACTTCTACGAGGACAGCACTTACCCCAACGCCCTCGGAGGCCGAGGCAGTGAGATCTGCATATGGGCCGAGGTGCTCGGGAAAAAGATCTCAACGAACCCGTCATGCACCTATAACGACGAGTAACGGGCTACCTGCACCGGATGGGATGCGCATCGCCGCACGTAGTCCGGTCGACGTGTTGACGCTCTTCGCCTCAACGCCACCTCATGACAGGATCGCGAAAGCAGGGTACCGCTGAGGAGCGGCACGAATGGGGATTTGCTCTACCGCTCGACGATCGCTCGACAACGGAGGGATTCACTCGCTCATGAAGCTCATCAAGAGAGCGTCCCTGGTGGCATCTGCAACCGCGGCAGCAGTTATGGCATTGTCCGCGACAGCCAGCGCCGTCACGTTGAATTTCAATGCCAACGGACCGGCCGATGGGAGCTGCACCATAACGACCAAGGGGTGGGGTAGCTACACCTACTACGCGAATGGCGGCGTCAAAGGTGGCTACCAGGCATACGCAGGTGGTTTCGACGTAACGGAACGCGACACCTGCTCCGATGGTTACGGCGCGGTACTGCACCTGACATATTACAAGTGGAACGGCAGCTCGTGGGTCTACACGACTGCCGATCCGATCAAGGTGACCACCGGGGCCGGCACCCAGGCGTCGCGCAGCTGGACCTTCGAAGACGTTCGCGATGTGAAGATCTACAGCTGCAGGATCAACAGCGCTGGCGGGCTCTCGTTGTGCGCCTCCGCAGCGTTCTAGTACTCCAGCTGTAGATCGCGATCTTCGTAGTACGCGGTCTGCCGGGCGTCGGCAGCGGCCGGCTGGGGCTTGGTGGCTGCGACGGGCTGGCGCGTAAGGTGCCGGGATGATCGCGATGCCAGAGGAGTTCGCACAGAGCACCGTCGACCGCGAAGGTGAGGCCGGGGCGGCATGGCTCGCCGAGTTGCCCGGGATCGTGGAGGAGTTGCTGGGGCGCTGGGGGTACGTGCCTGATGGCGAGGTCATGCACGGGGGCGTTGGCGTCATCGTTCCGGTACGGCGGCAGGCTGAGGAGAGCGCCGTGTTGAAGGTGTCGTTTCCGCATCCTGGCAACGTCCATGAGCCAGATGCGTTCGTTGCGTGGGGTGGGTGCGGCGCCGTCCTGCTGCATGAGCGCGACGACGAGCGCTTCGCGATGCTGCTGGAGCGGGTTCAGCCGTCGACTCTAGCGGAGGTCGAGGACGGCGACGAGGTGGTGACGGTCGCCGGGCGGCTCAATCGCCGTCTGGCCATCCCCGCACCGCGCGGCCTGCCCCGGCTGCGTGAGCAGGCCGATGCCTGGGAGGAGCAGCTGTGCAAGGACGCCGAGGAGCTGCCTCATGCACTGTCGCGTCAGGTGCTGGATGCCGCCGTGGCGACCGTTCGGGAGCTGGGCCGGGACCAGCCGGACACCCTCATCCATGGCGACCTCCATGCCCGGAACATCCTGCGTGCCACCCGAGAGCCGTGGCTGGCTGTCGACCCCAAGGGGTACGCGGGGGATCCCGCCTACGACGGCGGCACACTGCTGAAGTCCCGCGCACTGAAGCTCCTCGAAGCGGATGACCTGCACAAAGCTGTCCACCGCGTCTTGGACGTCTTCGCTGAGGCCGCGGAAGTCGACCGTGAACGCGTTCAGCGGTGGGCCCAGTTCCATGCCGTCCAGGCTGCGTTCTGGGGCCGCCGCCACGGCTTTCGTATCGCCCGCAGTGGACCACAGCTGGACTGGCTCACCGAATTCGCCGACCGCCTGGCGGAGTTGCTCACCGAACGCTCGTAGAGCGTGATGGTGCCGGCCGGGTCCGGTGGGTGGACGAGTGCGGCCACCGTTGATCATCGTGAGCTGTCTGGACTGACGATGAGATGGTGGCCGCAGGTCACGGCATGGATCCGGCCCGTTGGCGGGAGGCGTTCGCGGCGGCCATGGGCCGCATCGCGGGCCGGTTCGCCCGATACGAACCCCGCCTACGAGCCGGGCGGCTGGTGCTGGGCCTGCTGTCGAACCTGCCCCGCAAAAACTGCTGGACGATCGCCGAGTGGGTCGGGGAGGCCAGCCCGCACGGTATGCAGCATCTGTTGTGCCGGGCCGCCTGGGATGCCGAGGCCGTCCGCGACGACGTGCGCGAATACGTCGTCGAGCACCTCCACGACGAAGCCGCGGTGCTCGTCGTCGACGAGACCGGCGACGTGAAGAAGGGCGTCCACACCGTCGGGGTCCAGCGCCAGTACACCGGCACAGCCGGACGGATCGAGAACGCCCAGGTCGCGGTCTACCTCGTCTATGCCGGCGCCCGGGGACACGCGGCGGTGGACCGGGAGTTGTACATTCCGCGTTCCTGGACGAGCGATCCGGATCGCTGCCGGGCGGCAGGGCTCGCCGAGGACACCGTCTTCGCGACCAAGCCGGACCTGGCCCTCAGGATGATCGAACGGTTCTGGGATGCCGGACACTGTGTCGGCTGGGTCACGGGTGACGAGGTCTATGGCGGCAACCCGAGACTGCGCGCGGCATTGGAGGAGCGCGGCATCGGCTATGTCCTCGCCGTGGCCTGCTCGGCCGAAATGGCCACAAGTACAGGGAGGTTCCTTGCCGATGTCCTGGTGAAGAAGGTGCCGAAGCGGGCCTGGCAGAAGCTCTCCGCGGGACGCGGTGCGAAGGGACACCGGTTCTACGACTGGGCCGTCGTCGACCTCGTCGAGCCGACGCCCGGCAGCCACCAGCTCCTGATCCGCCGCAGCCGGACCACCGGCGAACTCGCTTATTACCGCTGCCACTCCACCGGTCCAGCCCCGCTGACTGTGCTGGTCAAGACCGCTGGTTCAAGGTGGCGTGTGGAAGAAACCTTCCAGGCCGAGAAAGGGCTGGCGGGACTCGACGAGCACCAGGTCCGCCGCTACCGCTCTTGGACCCGCTGGGTCACCCTCCCGATGCTGGCCCACGCCTTCCTCACGGTAGTCCGTGCCGACGAACACGCCCGCAGCCCCGCCCCAGACGGCCTGGTCCCACTGTCCTGCAACGAGATCCAGCGCCTGTTCATCACGGTCACCGTCCAGCCTCGCCACGACCTGGCCCACCGGCTCGGCTGGTCGCACTGGCGACGGCTCCATCAGCAGCGATCCCTCACCAGCCACTACCGGCGACAAGCCGCATCCGGGACATGAAGATCGCGATCTACAGCTGGAGTACTAGACTTCAGCCTACTGATCTGGTGATCTTGTCGCGGACTCTGACCGTCATGCGGTTGGGGCCGCAGCGGGCTCTGCGGAAGATTCGCCAGGACTTCAGACTCGCGACGCTTCGTTCGACTGGCGCCCGTGCCGCCGACAGCGCTCGGTTGATCGTCCGCTGGGTCGGGTTGAGGCTCTGGCGGGAGTCGCCTGATCGGCGTGGTCACCCAGGGACCGGCCCCGATGTAGGCGCGGTCGGCGAGAACGGGAACGCTCTGGCGTTCGTAGATCCGGATGATTCGGTGGGTGCAGGCTGCGGTCAGGTCGTGGGTGCGTCCGGGTAGTGCGGGCGAGATCCACAGCAGCTCGCCCGCGGGATCGGTGACGACCTGCACGTTCACGCCGTGTCGGCGGTGCTTGTGCGAGAAGTCGGCCCGGCTGTCGCCGCCCCGGTCGCACTCGGCGAGCGTGCCGTCGAGCAGGACGTGCTCGGGATCGGTCTCCCTCAGGACTCGCAGCAGGCCGGGGCCCGCCGGGCGAGGTGGTCGACGACGGCAGTGACGTAGGCGTGGGCGGTGCCGACGGATATGCCGAACCCGGCGGCGATCTGCGTCAGCGGGTCGTGCCGGCGCAGGTAGACCAGGGCGACGGATGGAGGTCTCGCCCTACGTCGCCTTCTTCTTCCTGTTCTTCGGCATGGTCGCGTTCAATGACCTGATGGTCGGCTCGCCCTGGACGAAAGACCTCAGGGCCATCGCTGAGGCAGGCGGTCTTTCAGGAGCAATTTGACCCGCTATTGGTGGGGATGACCGGAATTGACTCTCTCTGGAGTTCCGTGATGCTCATGACTGGATGAGGATGCGGGTCCGCAGGAGCTCGAACGAAGCCCGGCCATGCATTGCCCTCTTGAGGGTTTTGCCCGGTTCACATGGCCTTCGACCACGCCATAGCTCCACGGCAGGGTGAGCCCGGCGGTCACGGCGTCGAGGTCCTGGCGGAGGAAGCCGGCGAAGCCCTTCATCGGCTTCGGTGCGTCCTGCTCGGCCCGACGGATCCACTCCAACAGCAGGTATATCCACGCTGGTGGCGGACCAGATCGGCGAACGCCCGAGCGAGATCGCAGGCCCGGGAATGTCCGGGCAGGCGAGCCGGACCTGAAGCAGCCGCTCGTCCTGGCTCTCGATGAGCGTCTCGGGGCGCGCATGATCCAGGAGGTGATCTTGCGGGGGCCCCGGACCGGTTGTCGCGCAGAAGGCGGGCAGCAGGAGTGCCGCAACCGGTGACGTGGTTTATATGTATTCGGAATGGTAGTAATAGTTCGACTCTAAATCCGAGGCCTGCCGAATTACTGCCGAGATCGCCTCAATGAGTGGCTTTCCCGGGCCGGACCGGCGTGCTTCGGCAACCTTCCGAACCGGCTCTGTATCCCTATGAATGTTACGTGAGGCGACGGAAGGTAGGAGACAATGTTCGAGCGAAGGAGATTTCTCATGGCCGGTGCCATGGGAAGTGCGGCCATGCTTCCACAGGGCGTTCTGGGAGCGCGGGCGTATGCGGCGACTGCTCACACGGCAGCGTGTCCGGGCGGCCCGATTACGCACACCCCTCCGCTGGAGAAGTATGTCGACCCGCTCCCCAGGCCGTTGACGGCCGTCTCGGATCCTTCCGTCTATCCGGGCGCCGACTACTACGAGATCACGATGCGGCAGGGCTCGTGGCGCTTCCACCGGGATCTCGGGACGGCAACCGTGTGGGGTTACTGGGCCAACAACCCACACGATCCGCAGAAACCGATCGGCATGGGCTATCTCGGGCCGACCGTCAGCGTGACCACGGACCACCCGACGGTCGTCAAATACCGCAACGAGCTGCCGACCACCCACCTGTTCCAGTTCGTGATCGACGCCATTCGCAGCGGGTGCGACGAGCTGACCCCGACCCCTCCGCCCCCCTACAAGTCCATGGTGCCGTTTCCCCCGAATGTCAACGTGTGGAACGTCGTACACCAGCACGGCGGTTTCACGGCGCCGCAGTCCGACGGCATGCCGCTGCAGTCCTTCAGTCCGGACGGTATCCACGCCGAGTCCTACACCACCTTGGAGCCGGGCCGGGTCAAACCCAACGAAGCGATCTACGCCTACACCAACCACGACCGTTCGTGCATGCTCTGGTACCACGATCACGGCATGGGGATGACCAGCCTCAACGTCTACGCCGGCCTGGCCGGTCTCTGGCGCATCGGTGACCCCGCCGACGAGCGGCTCGGGCTACCGCGAGGCGAATTCGAGGTCCCCCTCATCCTGCAGGACCGGACCTTCCACCCGGACGGTTCGCTCGCCTACACCATGACCCTGCAGGAAGGCGAGGACACCCCGGTCGTCAACGGGAAGGCGTACCCCTTCCTGGAGGTCGAGCGGCGACGCTACCGGCTGCGCCTTCTCAACGCCTCGAACGAGCGCTTTTGGCGGCTGAGGTTCGAGACTCAGCCCAGGGACGCAGTGCCTGAGGCCCAACTGCCGTTCTGGCTGATCGGCACCGACGGCGGTTTCCGCGCCCCGTTGCAGATGCTGAACTTCCTGATCTCGCCGGCAGAGCGGTACGATCTGATCATCGACTTCAGTCAGGTGCGCATGGGCACGAAGGTCAGACTGGTGAACTACCATGCGCCGGTCCACTACCCCGGCATGCCGGGCGAGGGGCCGGAAATCCGGGAAATCATGGAGTTCCGGGTCACTAAACCACTGTCCGGAGGCGGGGACAGGTCGAGGCCGCCCAAGGAACTCAGGCTGCCGACAGTCGCACCGGTCAAACCGAAACCGCACACCCGTCGGCGGCAATGGGTCGTGTACCAGCACAAGCTGTTCAGGACCATGACGTTCAACGCGGTGCCGTTCGAGGCGCCGTCCCAGGACTTCATCGAGGAGGGCTCGACCGAGATCTGGGAGTACATCAATCCCAACCACGACGCCCACCCGATGCACGTCCACCTTGTCAACTTCCAGGTGCTGGACAGGCAGCCGATCGACGCGGCCGCTTACCAGGCCGATTACGACAAGTGGATTGACGGTGGCCGCAAACCGAAGGACCTGCCGGTGCTGGAGAACTATTTCACCGGCCCACCGGTACCGCCGGACCCGGACGAAGCACGGTCCAGCAAGGACACGTTCAAATCCTATCCGGAGACGGTGACCAGAATCATCATCCAGGAATTCACCCCGCCGACGGCTACGATCGCGTCCATTCCGGGGAGCGGTGCCGAACTCCCGGCGACGTACATCCACCACTGCCACATTCTCGAACACGAGGACGACGACCTGATGCGCCCGTGGACGATCGTCGGCCACGGGCAACATGACGGCGGCCACGGCCACTGACGGATCGATTGACCCGCGTGTGCCGGTCCGTGCCCACGAGGCTCGGACCGGCACCGGCCCCATGACCCCGACCCTGCCCGGACTGTCTCCCCATCAGTTCGACGGCGACGTAGCGCCTGCCGAGTACCGGGCTGCTCAAGGGCCTCGTTGGTCATCTATCCTGCCGCACTCGACCTGCCACATGCGCTCGTGGAGTGGGTCACCATGCTCCTCGTCACCCGTGAGGGCGACCGACTCTGACCGATCTCGCCTACCAGGGCGGCGGCCCCTGGCTGACCACCGGCATCAAACGCAGGCCCGTGCAGGAACTCACCCCCCACCGAGAAGACCGTCAACCGGGCCCTGGCCGCGGCACGGGCACCGGTCGAACGCGGCGTCGCCCGCTTGAACTCCTGGCGGATCTTCCGCCGCCCGATGCAGTCCGAACCGCATGACGTCAATCAGCTGCGCTCCCTCCCCGTCGTCTGTCGCGCATGGCCACCTGCCGAGCGCCGGCCGCGCCCGGCCGCGGAGGGCACCCGGCACCCGGCACCCGGCACCCGGCACCCGGCACCCGGCACCCGGCACCCGGCACCCGATGATCTCCTCCTCCACGGACATCACAGAGAAGTTCAGCTGCGCCGCTGACCGCACCACCGCACCGCACCGGTGCGGTGGTGCACACCCCATCCAGTGCGCACCACTGCGGGGGCTCTCCCACTCCCCCGCGTCCTGGCCCGGGGGCCGGTACGCGGCTGGCTCGCCGGGATCGGCCGGGGGCCGGGCACGGGGGTCGGAGGTCGGCGGCGGGCGGGGAGGTCGGGCAGGGACCACCCGGGCGGTGTAGAAGCTGTAGCCGACCTCCAGGAAGTGGGTGGAGATGGCGGCGACCACGACCTGGTCGTCCAGGCCGGGATCGCAGCGGCGGCCGCAGGGGCCGGTAACCCGGGTGCCAGCGCTGCTGCTCCTGCTCCTGGCGGTACGGCCCGGACAGGGCCGCCGCCGGGCGGAGCCCGGAGTGGCCAGGCCTCGTTGGCGCGCCGTGGGACGCCGGCCGCGCCGAGGCCGCCGTCGCCTGCGGCTGGCGCTAGTCGGTGGCCGCCCGCTGGCGCGAGCACGCCTTCGCAAGGCTGGACGCGATGGCGTCGCGGCGCCGGCTGAGGTCCGATCCGCTGGGACTTCGGCCGGTGCTGCTCGCCGAGGCCGGAGGCGGGCGGAGGTTCGGCGGGCTCGCGGCGGCGACGGGCTGCGAGCCGGTCGCCCAGGGCCCGGCTGCTGCACCTGCTGTGGTCCCGGCAGCTGGGCGTCGACCTGGCCGGCCCGCTCCAGGACCGCTCACTCGTGATGCCCGCCGGGGATGCGGGCCGGTGACCGCGGCGGCGGTGCTGGACCTTTCCCCGGCGCCGGGCTGGTGCTGGACGGGACGGAGTGGACGGTCGAGCGCCGCGAACCGCACCTGGGCCGGGTCCAGTTGGTCAAGGACGACGGCACCCGCGAGCGGATGACCTTCCGGTTCTTGGCCAACCATCCGCAGTGCCTGCCGTCGTCGCGGACGTCGGCGGCGGGGGCCGACCGGGGCCGCCAGCGCAAGGCGTCCGAGGACCTGAACGCGGGCCGGCTGGAGCTGACCGAGCTGCGGATGGCCCACCTGCTGGAAGTGGCGACCGGGTTCCGCTCCGGTGACCCGCTCCACCCGGGCCCGGGTGAACCGAGAGCCGAGTACGACCCGGCGACCACGACGCTCACCGAGCGCCGCCCGCGAAGGTGGCGGAACTCGCGGCCCTGGACCCTGCTCACGCGAAGCTGCTGGGGCTGGGCTCGGTCGGCTACCGCACGCTGATCCGGTGGGAAGACGCCCGCCGCCGGTTCGGGCTGGTCGGCTGCGCCGACGACCGGTGGCTGCGCCGCAGCGGCGGAACCCGGACGGTTTCCGAGGAGGTGCGGGAGGCGGTCCTGGCGGTCCGCGAGGAGACGAAGCGGATGGCGAAGGTGTCGATGCGGACCAAGGACCGCGTGATCCGCCAGTACGTCCGCGAGGAGTTCGGGCCCGGGACGAAGGTGCCCAGCTACGACACCCTGCGCGTGACGGCCACCGGGGCACACGACATCCCCCGCCAGGGCCGGGACGCCGCCCGAGGATCGGTGAGACCGCCCGGGACCGGTGGCTCTTCCGCCCCTGGATCCGGCCGCGACCCTCCTGCGCGCCCGGCCGGCGGCCGAGCGGGAGTCGCTGGACGGTGCCCGTCGAGCGGGAGTCGCTGGACGGTGCCAGGACCGCGCAGTCGCGGCCAGCGCTTTTCCGATTGTTCAGAGTGATGTCCGGGGGCTGCTGAACAATGCGCCGGCCGCTGAACTGGCTTCTGGCGGGCCTCGCTTCGGAGCTTCGAGGGCCGCACCGCACACCTTGCGGTCCCGTACACGAACGCCGGAAGAGGGCGAACGAACATGACGATCGCGAAGAGGACGACAACCCGTGCCGGAGTGCTCATGGCCACGGCGGCACTGGCGCTGGGAGCCCTGGCAGGGAACGCCGACGCCCGCAGCGCGAACATCTCCAGCTGGAACAGCAGGTCCGACTGCAACGGGGCGACCCCGTACTACTTCTGCCTGTACTACTCGCCCAACGCCAAGAACGCTCCGTACCGGAGCCGGGCGGCGAAGATCGGCGATCTGGGTACCAAGCGGTTCACCGGCAGCAAGGCCGGTCACGGGCTGAAGGTCCGCAACCACGCCGCCTCCGCCCAGAACGGCAGCTGGTGCAACGTGGGCATCTGGTACTCGCCGAACTACCGCGGGAACTCCAACTGGCTGTCGCCGTTCAAGGGCGGGAACTTCACGAGCTGGCTGCGCAACAACGAGGCGTCCATCGCCGTCTCGGACCACACGCGCTGCCCCGGCCTCGGTCACTGAGCCCGACGTTCCCTGATCACGCGGTGCCCCGCCGAGGGACGGGGCACCGCGTTCGCGGACTCCCGAGAAAGCGATGGCCATGGCGTACGTTTCCGCACCTGCCCTGACACGACCGGCACCGGCCGTACGACGCGTGCGGCGTCCACGGCGCGTACGACGCGTGTGGCGCGTACGACGCGTCGCGCTCGTCGGCGGCGCGCTGCTGGTGGCGGCCCTGACCGCCTGCTCGTCCCGGACTCCCCGGCCGGCCGGGCCGCCCGCGCTGGGGGAGATTCCGCGCACCGTCGCGGTGGAGCGTCTCCATCTACCCGTGGAGCGGTACATGCTGTCCCCACGCCAGGCGCTGCGCTTCGACGAGGTGCAGGACGCGGCCGTACGAGCCTGCATGAGGGGGCTTTCCGCGCCGTACCCGGCCGCGACCCGCCTCCGCGCCGGTTCGGCGGCGGAGCGGGAGGCACTGGACGAGTACACCGTGCTCTACCGGCGATACGGGCTCACCGACGCCGCGGAGGCCCGGACCTGGGGATACCACACTCCGGCCGCCGATTCCTCGGGAGGAACCGCTGCGAAGGCGCCGAAGCCGCAGTTCCCGTCGGCGGCGGCCCGGGATGTCCTCACGGGGGTGGACCCGTCGGGTGCGCCCGTCACCTCGTACCGTGGCCGGCCGGTCCCGCGGGGCGGATGCCTGGGGAAGGCCGAGAGGCTGCTCGGCGCCCGCGGTTCACAGGGGCCGGGCACCGACCCGGACGGGATCGTCGCCCGTATCAAGGCCGACAGCTTCGAGCGGTCCATGTCCGACCCCAGGGTCACGAAGGTCTTCGCGCGATGGTCGGCGTGCATGGACTCCCGGGGCTTCACGATGCACACCCCCATGGACGAGGTTCCCTCGTCGAACGGGGCCACCCCGTCCCGCAGGGAGATCGCCCAGGCACGGGCGGACGTCGCCTGCAAGGCGCGCACCGACCTCGTGGGGATCTGGTTCGCGGTCGAGTCGGCCTACCAGAAGGCCGCGATCGGACAGCACGGCGCGGAACTGGCCCGGGTGGAGGCCGCCCGTGACATGACGATCCGCACGATCGACCGGCTGTCGCGCGGCCAAGACCAGGGCCGGGCATGAAGACAGCACCGTCGCATGAGGCGGAGGATCCTGCCGGACTTCTCCGACCGGTGATCCGGCGGGGCGGCCCCGTCCTTCAAGGGCGGGGCCGCCCCGTCCACGCCGTCGGAGGCACCAGGGGTGTTCGCGTGTGGTCCGCTCAAGTACAGGGAGGCCGGTAGGCCAGGGTCCCCAGGCGGTGCCGCCACTGGGCAGGGCCCAGAGCATGGCCGGTCTCGTCGCAGATGTGGTGCATGGCACGGTCGATGTCCAGGTCCCACACCTTGATGATCCCGTCCTCGCCCGACGTCGCCAGCGTGTTTCCGGGGCCCACGACGGCGCTGTCGACCGCGCCGGTGTGGCCGACGAGCGCGTCACCCTCGGCTGTGGGACGCGCGGGGTCGGTGACGTCCCACAGCCCGATCATGCCGTCCGCGGTGCCGGTGACGAGGGTGCGTTCGTCGGGGCCGAAGGCCAGGGCGGAGACGACGCCGGAGGTGTCGGCGGGCCGGCCGAGCGGCTTGGGGCGGGCGACGTGGGCGACGTTCCACAGGCGGAGCGTTCCGTCGGCGGTGGCCACGGCGAGTGTGTGTCCGCGGGGGGCGAAGGCCAGCACGTCGGCGGTGAGGGTGCGGGCGACGCGCGTCGGACGGTGCGGGTCGTGGGTGTCCCACAGCCTGACCTTGTGCGAGGAGTCCGCCAGGGCCAGGCTGTGTCCGTCGGGGCTCAGCGCGAGGAACGGTCCGCTCGTCGCGTCGAGATCCTCGTGAAGGTGGATCGTTCCCAGGAGGCGGGGCCGCCCGGGTCTGCCGACGTCCCACAGTCTGATCCGGCTGTCGGGCTTCCCGTCCGCCTCGTCCAGCGCCGCGACAGGAGCGCCGGGCTTAGCACTCGGAGCGTTCCTGCTGGAGAGGAACTTGAGTTCGTGCTGCTCGGCCTCGGCCAGAATCCGGCCGTCCGCGCTGAAGGACAGGGCGCCGACCACGTGTCCGCCCGTGACCGATGTGTGCCCCAGGCGGCGGGGACGCGTCGGATCGCTCACGTCCCACAGTCGCGTGCCGCCCTTCGGTTCCGCCACGGCGAGAAGCCGGCCGCGGGGCCCGAAGACGGCGGACGTGCCCGGGAGAGCCGTCCCGCGCTCGAGGGGCCGGTCGCCGACGGTGTCCCACAGTCTGACCTGGTCCATGCCGCAGCTGGTGACCATGGCGCGTCCGTCCGGGCTCATCCCGGTCACCGTGTCCCCGTCGCACGCCCTTCGCAAGGGCGGCAGGTTCCACACCCGGATGACCCGATCGTCGTCCGTGATCAGGCTGCGGCTGTCGCGGCCGAAGACCAGGCTGGTGCCGAAGGTTTGGCCCAGCGGTTCCCCCAGTCGCGTCGGTTCCTCGTCGTCAGCCGGCGTGTTCCACAGCTGTGTTCCGTTGTCTCCCGACACGGCCATCGTGCCACCGTCCGGGCTGAAGGCCACCGCGTGGACATCGGATCCGTCGGAGTTCTCCAGCGACGTGGAGATGTGTCGCGGACGTCGGGGATCGGTGGTGTCCCAGAGCCGCACGGCCATGGCGCCGTCGTCTGCGGCCAGCATCCGCCCGTCCGGCCGGAAGACCAGGTCCTGGGTTCCGAGCGTCAGGCGGAACGCGCTCAACTCGCGCGGTCGCCGCGGATCGGACGTGCTCCACAGCCATGCGGTGTCGCTGTCCAGGCTCCCCGCCGTGGCCAGCAGATGGCCGCGCGGGCTGAAGGCGGGAAGGCCACCGGGCAGGGAGTGTCCGAGGCGCTCGGGATGCCGGGGATCGCGCAGGTCCCACAGGTGGACCCGCTCCCCGCCCGCGGCGAGGAGGCGTCCGTCGGGACTCAGCGCCACGGTGTTCCCGACCACGTTGCCGGGCAGGCCCAAGACGGTGAGATCCGTGGGGCGGCGTGGGTCCGAGGTGTCCCACAGCCGGAGTGTGCCGTCGGTGTCGTCCTCGGCTGCCAGCAGGTTTCCGTCCGCGCTGAGCGCCACGACCGATCCGCGCAGGGACCGGCCCACACGCCGGGGATGGAGGGCGTCGTGAATGTCCCAGAGCCGGACGACGTCGTCGGCCCCGACGAGGACCAGCAGATGCCGGGACACGTCGGTGGCGACCAGGCCGCCGCCGTGCCCGTCCCCGTCGCCCGGGCCGCTCTGATCCGGGGTCTCGGAGAACAGTGGCGAGTTGGCGGCGCTCAGCAGGCTCGTATAGGTGCGTGGCGACCGGCTCATCCGGTACGAGGCGATGTCGAGCTGGGCCGCCAAGGAGACGTTCTGCACCTGCGGCGGCAAGTTGTTTCCCCGCAGTTGCTCCGCCTCGGCGGCGATCTGGCGGGACACGGCGACGGCACCCTGCGAACGGGCCGTCGCCCGCTGCTGAAAGGCGACGACGGCCGTGGCGGTGGCCACGAGTATGAGGGCGGTCAGGCCGGCGACCAGGCACCGCAGGCGGCGCGTGGTGCGTGCGGCCGCCCTCTGCTCGCCGAGGCGGGCATCCAGGCTCGCCGTCAGGAAAGCGTCCTCCAGGCCGGTGAGGTCACCGCGGTCGGTGAAGGTCTCCTCGGCGGTGGCCAGCCGTGTGCCGCGGTAGAGCGCGCCCGGTTCCCGGTCCAGGGCGTCCCAGGCCCGTGCCGCCTCGGTGAGCCGGCGGTGAGCGCGCAACCGCTCGCGGTCGGTGTCGATCCAGCCGCGCAGCCGGGGCCATGCGGTGATGAGCGCCTCGTGCGCCAGGTCGACGGTGTCATGGTCCAGGGTGACCAGGCGGGCGCGGGCCAGCCGCTCCAGGACGGTCGCACCGT
Source organism: Streptomyces hygroscopicus subsp. hygroscopicus (assembly GCF_030269125.1). Classification (GTDB taxonomy): domain Bacteria; phylum Actinomycetota; class Actinomycetes; order Streptomycetales; family Streptomycetaceae; genus Streptomyces; species Streptomyces hygroscopicus_C. The sequence continues at coordinate 109,457 of NZ_BSSM01000003.1, forward strand.
CGCCGGGGCCGTCCGCGCCGAGTTCACCGCGGCTGACCGGGCGGCGGGTGTCCTGGGTGCCGTCGCCCGGAGCGATGAGCCGCAGCAGGATGTGGCGTGCCGTCTGAGCCTGACCGGACGTCAGCCGCGAGAAGACGTTCTCGGCGGTGCGGGCGACCGCGCCGTGCAGGCCGCCCGCACCGTCGTAGGCGGCTTCGGTGAGGGCGCGGCCCTTGCGGCGGTGCCATGTCTCCAGCAGGGCGTGGGACATCAACGGCAGGGCGCCTGGTTCGCCCTCGACCTCGTCGAGGATCCGGGCGGTCAGGGAACGTTCGACGATCAGGCCGACGGTCTGGGCGGGTCTGACGACCGCCTCCCGCAGTTCGTCGCGGCTCATGGGGCCGACCAGCACGCTGCCGTCCTGCAGCGCATCGGTCAGCCGGGAATGTTCGGCGCAGCGGCCGAGGAAGTCGGCGCGCACGGCGATCACGACACGCAGTCGGCCGGCGGGATCCGTGGCGGTCAGGAGCCGGTCGATGAACGCCTCGCGCTCGGCCGGGTCCGCGCACAGGGTGTAGAGCTCTTCGAACTGATCGATGATCAGCCACGTGCCGCCGTCGCCGTCGGCGGGCACCAGGTGCTGGGCGTGGGTGCGCAGCGGGTGAGGACCGGGGGTGAGGACACGCAGCGCGGCCGGCCGCGCCCCCGCGACGGCCCCCGTGCGCAGGCGGGGGATGAGACCGGCGCGCAGGAGGGAGGACTTGCCGCTGCCCGAGGGGCCGAAGACGGCGGTGAAGCGGCGGGAGGAGACCAGTTCGAGCAGACGGCCGGTGAGCTGGTCGCGACCGAAGAACAGGCTGGCGTCGCCGGGTTCGAAGCGGGCCAGGCCCCGGTAGGGCGCCTCGGCGCCGTCGTCCTCCTCACGCGGCTCGGCCGCCGCTTCCGCGGCCGCCTCGCGCCAGCGCCTCTCCCACTCCCGCGGATCACCGTCGCACGCCTGGACGTAGGTCAGTACCACGGGCAGCGTGGGCAGCCGCTCCCCGGCGGCCGCCTGCGACAGGGTGCTGGCTCCCTGTCCCGCGCGCTGGGCCATCACCCGGTAGGTGGGAGTCCCGGCCTCCGCGCGCAGCTTGCGTAACTCGGCGGCGAACCGCGCCACCGGCCCCGCGGCCGGATCGACCGGGTTCTCCCGTCGCCCTGCCATCCGCAACTCCCTGCCCGGTACCGCCTCCCCCTGGACGCGGTGTTGTGGCCCGAGAAGCTACGCGCGTCCGTGCCGGAAGGGCAACCACAGGCGTCATCTTCGGTCAGCGCCCCCCAGCCGTACCCGTCGTCCGGGCAACGGCCCTTGAGCAGGCCTGCGGAACCGGCTGCCCAAGTCCTGGCCTCCAGGGATCACCCGGGGGCCGTCCATGAACGCGGAGCGAACGTGCGGTCCGAGGTGCGGTTCCTGCGGGCGTACCTCGAGGGGCGCTCCACATGCTGCAGCGGGGGGGCGTCCGGCGCCGCATACGACGTCGGCCTCGAGGCCGTGGTGGACGCGGTGGAGCCGAGCCGGGCCCGGATCCGCCTCACCGGATGACCCAGTCGGTCCGCCAGTGCCGTCAGCTGGTCCTCGCTGAACCAGAGGCGTTCGGGGTTCCGCATGGCGATCTCGAACCGGGCGAAACCGCAGGGCCAGTCGTAAACCAGCACGCCCAGAGTGGTTGATCCCCCACAGCATGGGACCTCGACCGCGAGCGAGGTGAACCCGTCGTCGCAGTGGGCCTCAAGGAGGTCACCCCACCACTCCGTGTCGATGGCCGCCTGACACGAGGGGCAACCGATCCTCTCGAGGTTCGCCCCACAGTCGACGGCGGTCACCACGTCGTGCCACGTCATGTCGATCTCCACGTCCACGCCGTCGGCGACTCCGGGAGCCAGATCCTCGACAAGCTCGGGGACGCGATCAGCCGCATCGCGATCCGGCTGCCACTGCGGATCACTGGGAATGATCGACAGGACGTCATCGCTCACAGCTTCCCCATCTCGCCAGACCACCGACTACTGCACCAGCGCGACGCGATGCTATCGATCAAACGTTCTTATGGTGCACAGCCCCGGGTCCGAAGCGCACGACACGGATCAGCGGGTGTTCCCAGAACTCGGCAACAGTCCAGAGCCAACCTGGCATCAGGTGATGCCGAAACCCACCGACAATCGTTCTTGGTTCTCACCTACGCAGCCAGCCGGGCGAGTTCATGAACCCCCTCATGGGCGCCATCGAGTTCGCGAACAGCAAGGACCACCCGCAGCTCCAGGTGGCGGACTGGGCCGCTGGCGCGACGCGCCATTGGGCGCAGCAGATGGCAGGTGGCGGCGGGGACCAGTTCTCGCGTGAGCTGGAGTCGGTTGCCCAGCCCTGGCTCATCGGCGGCATATGGCCGGCTCCCGTGGAGGGCTGAGGGCCGACCGCCCAGAGCGTGCAGCGCGAGCAGCACCCCCGCCCCGCAAAGCCACCCACCCGGTGCGCACCACCGTCCACCCGGTGCGCCTCCACTCGGTGGGCGGTGCGCGCACCGGTGCGGCCGGCGCGCGGGAGTGGTGCGCACCGAGTGGACGCGGTGGGGTGGAGTGGGCCCGGGTGGAGGCGGTGCGTTTCCCCTTAACCTGAGCCGAGGTCAAGGAGAAACGCACCGAGTGGATGCGCGGCCCCACTCCCCTCGATGTCGTCCACTTCCACCCGGTGGCTCCACTCGGTGGAGTGGATGCCGAGCATGGTGTCGTCCACTCCCGGACGGTGGACTCCACTCGGTGGGGTGGACGCGGGCCTCGTCGGTGCGGACCACCGCACCGGGTGCGCACCATCGGGTCCACTCAGTGGCCGGCCTCCCGGCCGCGGTGCGGTCCGGGTTGCTGTGGGCGGTGCGCCCTCTGGTCGTCCGGGCGAAGAGGAAATCGAAGTAAGTCTCGTGGAAGAACCCGATCTGTTCCCCGTCGCGCACCAGCACACCGTGCGACTCGAGCACCTTGATGTGCTGGCGGGCGAAACCATCGAGGAGAGCCATAGGCGCCTGGACGGGCTCCTCGTCTACGAACGGGCCGGCCCGAGGGTTTCGCGTTCGCTCATGGAGGCGCACAGCGTGCCCGTGATACCCCGCCAGTCCAGCGCGGCGACCTGTCGCTCGATCTCCTCGCGCCGTTCATCGGTGTAACGCACGTACAGCTCCTGCAAGGTCCGGTAGGAAGCGGCCCGTGCGGAGGACGACAGACGGCTGAAGACCGACAGGTGCAACGGAGTCCGCAACAGCTCCAGCGTCACCGACCCCAAGCCGTCGGGATCCGTCCCGCTGGCGGACAGCACAGCCCGCACCTGTTCCACATCCAGGACTCTGAGGGAGAACCGGACTGTCCGGGCGCGGTCGGCGACCAGGTCGGACAGCCTCCGGTCATTGTCGATGTCGATGGTGCGGGCCACCAGGAGCACCTTGACGTTCGGGGCGACGACCAGCTGTGCGAGTACGTCTTCCACGGCCTCATAGGCATCCGACATCCTGCCGTTGTAGGTGCTGACCGCATCCAGCTGGTCAATCACCAACAGCGCCGGCGCTTCGTCCGCGACCCCAGCCAACAGCACCGCCGGCGAGTCCGGCAGGGTCATCTTGGTACCCAGGTCCTTTGAGGTTCCCCGCAGTGCGGGAGTGGCTGACTAGCTGTTCAGGGCAGGTTGACGTGGTTTCGGGTTCACTTGTTCGGTCGCTGCCTGGTCGGCGTAGTGCTTCTCCTCGTACTCGATCGGGCTGAGGTAGCCGAGCCGTTTCTGGATGCGGCGAGGGTTGTAGAAGCCGTCGATGTACTCGAAGAGCGCGAGGTTGGCTTCGGCCCTGGTGGTGAAGACGCGGCCGCGGATGCATTCGGTCTTGATGACCATCCGCAGGTTCTCCGCCAGGGCATTGTCGAACGAGTCGCCGACCGAGCCCATGGACGCCTGGATACCGGCCCTGACCAGGCGGGTTGTGAGCTTGACGGACGTGTATTGACAGCGGTGGTCGGCGCGGTGAACGCGCTCGCCGGGGGCGACTTCGCGGCTGGCCAGGGCATACTCCAGCGAGGTGAGGACCAGGTCCGCGTCCGCGCGGGCGGAGGTCTCCCAGGCCACGACCCGGCGGGAGAACGCGTCGCGGATCGCGGACAGCCACAGCGGCCCCTCCCTGGTGGGGATCATGGTCAGGTCGGTGACCCACAGCCGGTTCGGCCCGTTCGCGGTGAAGTCGCGTTGCACCAGGTCAGGGGCCGGATCGGAGTCCGGGTCACGGCGAGTGAACCCCTTGCCCCGGCGTGGGCTGATCCCGGCCAGGCCGGCCTGGCGCATGAGCCGCTCGACGCGCTTGCGGCCGACGTGGACGCCCTCGAGTGCAACAGACAGCAGCTCCGGCACCGCATCGCTGCGGTGCCGGAGCTGCAAGAGCGGCGCAAGGGTAGGGGCGGGCACTAGGTGCGAATCGCGAAGTACGCCCAGCTGCTCCATGTGGGCAAATTGGCTGTATCGGTGCCCTGAGGATTGGACTCCGCCCTGACACGGAACCGGTCACCGACCGGCCCGGTGTAGGAGAACGAGTAGGTCAAGCTGCTGGTCGCACTCAGGCGAACGCAGCTCAGGTCCTTCGAGGTATGCCAGGAGCCGGAGTAGTAGTGCTGCACCAGCAGCCGCACGCATGCTCCCGGCTTGGCCGGGGCGACGGTCACCGTGTACTTCTGCTTCGCGGTGTGGTGGTAGACCCGATAAGACGTGCTCCCGAAAAGCGCGGTCGTGTAGTAGCCGCTCAGCGAACCATGAACCGATGCGTGGACGCCCACAGATTTGGCGACGGTGGTGGCGAAGTAGTCGTAGCTGCCGGCAAACACCGCGGTGAACGTCGTGCCTCTGGTGCCCTTGTAGCTCACGGCGAGGTTGCCGGAAGAATCCACGGTGCCCGATTTCAGCAGCTGCTTAGTGGCGCCAGCAGGCTGAGCGTAAATGGAGACCTTGCCACCCTTGAAGCCCACGCTCAGGTGCGCAGCGACCTTCGCGGTGGCGCCGTAGGCGTAGCTGCTGGCGTCGGTTCCGACGCTGAGCACCTTGGCCACGCGTATCGTCGCGGTGGCGTCCGACGGCAGGTGGTCAGCGTCGCCGGAATATCGCACCCGATAGGTGTATGTCCCTGTACCGGGCGGCGTGTCCCGGAAAGCGAAGCGGCCGTCGGATGTGAGGGGCGCCTCGGGAAGCACCACACCGTTGGGATGTGCCGCGTCCGCGCGGCTGATGTGGACCACGGCGCCGGCCGAGAAGGGGAGCGCGCTGCTCACCTCGCCGCTCTCGGGGAGGGCCGTTCCCGTGTTGAGGATCAAGTTGGGGTATGTAATGCCCATCGAGGTTTGGGCTGCTCGCGGCCGTAGTAGCTCGTGCAGCCGCAGTGTGCCCATGGTGTCGATTACCGACAACAGCCGGGAACCGTCGGGAGTCCATGCAATGTCCTGCAGCGTAATTCCGGTGGACTGGAAGTCCGGGAAGTCGTAGGTTCGCAGCCTCTGCGTGCCTTGGGGCTGTTCGGTCACGACACTCTCGTGAACCAAACTACCCGTGCCGTCCCAGCCCTCCATGGCCATGGTCCCGTCGGGAGCGAATGCGAAGCTGTTCAGCGACCAGCTCCGGGCGGGGAAAGAGCTGTAATCGGTATCCCACGAGAGGTCAGTAAGCCGCAGGACGCCGTTGAGGTCAGTGGCCACACCCTGGCCGTCGGGCGTGATCACGAGGCGTGACGACCAGACACCGGGGGCATGCGCCGTGATCCGGGGCGTGCCAGTGGTGACATCGACGACGTCGAGCTCCGGCTGACCGGCCACCTGGAAGGACGCCGCCAGGGTGCCCGGCGCTTTCGGGCTCGACTGAACGGCGTATCCCTGACCCAGTTCTGTGCGGGCGGCCGGCGCGGCTGGATCTGCAGGATCGAGAGAGCCGAGCCCACCGCTGTCGCCCTGCGTATAGGTGAACCAGATCTTCCCCGCGCTGAATGCGAGCGAGGTAGGGGCGGGACGGTCTGCAGTTCCGGCCTGCCCGCCAGTGTCGTAGCGGGCGACCTCCGACAGTGTTGTCGTGTCGATGGCTGAAATCGCACCCTGGCCCGGCAGCAGCGCATACAAAGTGCTGCTGTCCGGCGACAGCGCCAGTTTGGTTGCACCCGGCTCGTCCGCAATCTTACCGATCGCAGCGCCGGACAGGTCCGTAACGAGGATCTTGTCGTCGGTGCTGCCACCGCTGAGGAAGAGCCGATCATGCACTGGATCGACTATCAGGCTGTCGAAGCCGGCCATGGGGAGCACCGTGCCTGTGTCATCCTCCGCGGCTGCCGCGGACCCGGCCACCGCCAGATTTGCCGCGAGCAGCACCAACGCCGTCACGACGCCAAGCCGCACTCTCTTCACTTGCCCCCCTGAACTGCACTGTTGGTGCGAGCAATTTAGAGCATGCACATGACTGCCCATGCAGGGAGGGAGGCATGGTGCCACGAGCCGACCTACGCGGGGCCGGACTGGGACCCGTCGCTGCTCGCGGAGGGGGTGAGTGCCCAGACCGTCATGGAGACGCTGGGACAGCACCATCGCGGACATGCCCCGGGATCACGTCGGGGGCTTTGACCTGCGCGCGTTCGGCAGGATTCGACTGCAACTCCTTGATCCGTAGCCCAGCGGGTCGGATGCGAACTGATGTCTGTTTTGCCGTCGCTTGGACGTGTGGCGTCGCGGGCCCGTGGCCGGTCGCCGGGCCGGGACCGTGCTGAAGCCGCGGCAGTAGCCGCCAGGCGGCCCCCGATCAGCCTGCCCACCCCAGCCGCAGAGCAATACAGACATCAACTCACGTACCACCCTCTCACATGGGTAGGGGAGGTCCGATCCGACGCAGGCGGCAGGAGTGTCGATTTGACGCCAATTACGTTGCTTACCGGGCTAGTTCACAGTGCTGCCGCTAATCTGACCAGGAGCAGGGGTGGCGATCTGCCCGGCGGAAGGATTGAAGTGTCGCTGCGGTTCTACGTCTATATCAGCGATGCCAAGGTGGACATGCTGCTGCCGCAGGTCGATGCGGGGTTCACGCGTCGACGCACCACCGAGGTGGGCGTCAGCTTCAAGTTCTTCACTGTGAAGCGCAGCGCTGAGTCTCCTGAAGCTCATCGTATCGCGCGCCTTGAGCGGGTGCTTGAATACCTGGATGACTTCGGCGACGTGGGCACCGTCGACGATCCTGGTCAGTACGTGCGGGGGCGCCTGCCAATGCGGTGGGGGCCATTGCCGTCTGCGCAGACGTCCGCGCAGCCGGTCACTGCGGCATCCGCTCAGGCATCCCTCGTGTATTTCGGCGGCAGCACCGAGCGCACGATCATCGGACTCGGTGGTACCAGCGGCCATGTCCTCGGTGCGGGCCCTGTCGCGTCGGCGGAACAGGACCAGGCTTTCGCGCCATCCACCATGCCAGGGCTCGTGGGCGTCCTTGCCGCTGCTACAGCGGGGAATGGGGAGGCGGTGCCGCCGGGTGCGCTCGCTGTCGTGCGCACGGCGAACGGATTGATGCGCGGCGCGGCGCAGGAAGTGGAGTTCTTCGCCAAACGACTGTTGCACGGGCCGAGTCCGTACCCTGAGCTGGACGGCGGCAAGACAGTGCTGCTAGCCAGTCCCTTGTTCGTCGCGCTCGCCGACTGAACCCGTGGCGCGGCAGCCGGCCCCGGTCTGGGAACCGGGCGATGTCATCCTCGATCTGTACGAGGTGCTCGATGTGGCGAGCGGCGGCATGGGCCAGGTGCACCGGGTGCGTCACCGCGGCTGGCAGATGGACCTGGCGGTGAAGACGCCGCGCCCCGAAATGGTGCCCACGACGGACGCTGTCCGTCGCTTCGAGGCCGAGGCCGGTACCTGGGTGGGACTCGGCCTTCACCCGCACACGGTCAACTGTGTGTACGTACGCACCATCGACGGCATACCCCGAGTGTTTGCGGAGTGGGTGGCAGGCGGCAGTCTGGACGAGGCAATCCGCAGTGGAAGCCTCTACGGGGGAGGGCGTCGAGCGGTGCTCGGCCGCATCCTCGACATCGCCATCCAGATGGCGTGGGGGCTGGAACACGCACACGACAACGGGCTCGTCCATCAGGACGTCAAGCCGGCGAATGTGATGCTCGAACCCGACGGCACAGCCAAGATCACCGACTTCGGTCTGGCGAGGGTGCGTACGGTGGCCGGTGAGGATGCGGCACGACGACCGTCGGACCGCCAGGCGACGGCAACATACCGCGGCCTGACAAAGGAATACTGCTCTCCGGAGCAGGCGGCAGCCAAGGTGGGGCGTCGCGGGACGCGCATGACAGTGGCGACCGACGTGTGGTCGTGGGCGCTGAGCGTGCTGGAGATGTTCGTCGGTGAGCGTACGTGGCAGTACGGCCAGGTGGCGCCGGAAGTCTTGGAGGCGTATCTCCGGGACGGTGGCGCGGCCTATGCAGGCCTCCCCGAGATGCCCTCCGGCGTGGCATCCGTGCTGCGTCAGTGTTTCGCTCAGGATCCCACGGCCCGCCCGTCAGGATTCGATGTGCTGGCGGCGACGCTCCGAGATCTGCATGTGGAGGCGCTCGGTACAGCCCATGACCGGCCCACCCCCAGAGCAGCGGCGCTGCGGGCGGACAGCCTGTCGAACCAGGCGCTCTCACTCCTCGACCTGGGAACGCCTGAGGAGGCACGGAGCCTGTGGCTAAAGGCACTCAGGGTCGATCCGCACCACCTGCCCACCGTCTACAACTTCGGTCTCCACGAGTGGCGTTCGGGACGGCGCTCGGGCGAGGAGTTGGTCTCGGACCTGGAAGCCGCACGTGCTGCCGAGACAACTGCCCCACCGGGACTGGGCGCCCTCCTTCTGGGAGCGGCGGAGCTGGAGCTCCAGGAAACCGACCGGGCAGGGAAACTGCTCCAAGAGGCGGTCGCCGCCGACCCCTCCTCTACCGACGCCGCCGCTGCGCTCGCCGAGTGGAAGCGCCGACTGCCGCGCCCGTCCATTGACCTTGACGGGCACTCCGAGGAGATCTCGGCAATCACGGTCAGCACGGACGGCAGCCGTGTGCTGTCGGCCGACGTCTCGGGTCGGCTCCTGCTCTGGACACCGGGCGAGCGACGCACCCGGCGCACGCTGACCCGACGTGGGCTGCCGGTCACCGTGGCGGCCATGGACGGTGCAGGCACACTGGCTGTGATCGTCCGTGACGGCACGGTCGTCGAGATATGGGACCTCAAACGGTCCCGTGTGAGGGGCAGACTGAATTTCCGTGACGGGGCCTTGCGCATCCAGGCCGTCGCGGTCAGCGGCGACGGCCGTTACGTCGCGACAGGACGCTCGGACGGTGCGATCCACCGGTGGGATGCCGAGCAGGAGCGGTTGGTCACTTTCCTCATCGGGCACACCAGACCGATCACGTCGTTGGCGCTGAGTCCCGACGGGAGCCGAGGACTGTCGGCGGCCTTCGACCAGAGCTTCGAGGATGGCACCGTCCGCTACTGGGACATGGACGACCAGCTCCTTCTCGCCCAGCTCGTGGGGCCGGTCAGAGCATGGACCATGACCGGTGAGCCCGTGCAGACCCTCGAATGGGACGCGGCAGCCGTCTCTGCCGATGCCCGCACCGCCGTTGTGGCCTGGCAGAAGGGGCCGCTCACAGTGTGGGATGCGGAGACGTGCACCCTCGTGAGTGAAGTGCCGCATCACGTGCGGTCCACGAGGTCCATGGCGGCTGCCACGACCAGACCGGTCCTGCTCACGGCACCGGCCGGAGGGCCGTTCCAGGTGTGGGACGTTTCGACCGGCCGCCTTCTGCGCGGCCTCGACCATCAGTTACCGTCGGACGGCCGATGGGTCGAGGTCGCTGCGATGAGCGCTGACGGCCGGATCGTAGTCCTGGGTTCCAGAGGGGGCAGGGTCACGGTTCTGCCGCTGCCCGAGGGCGGCTACGAGGCGCCGTGGTGCTACGCACGGCCCCGCTCCGTACCCGAACTCACCCGTGCCGCGGAGGTGTACGGCGAGCACATGGAGCGTTTCTGGGACCTCAGGAAACAGGGGCGCCCCGCTGCTGCTGCCGAAGCGTTGAGGTCCGCTCAGCAGGTGCCCGGCTTCGCCCGCGATCCCGAGGTGCGAGCGGCCTGGACCGACATGGGCGCGCACGGTCGCCGGGGCACGCTGCTCAGCGGGGGACGGAAGTTCGAGTACAGAGATGACGAGCAGTTCACACAGCCGCCGACGCTGGCTCTGGACCAGCACGGGGTTCACATGGCGACCGGCCGGTGGACCGGTGAGGTGGACGTTTGGGACTTCGCCACGGCACAGCGGGTCCACACCTTCGCCCGTGACGTCGACGCGCGAGACATCCGATTCGCGCTCGACGGGGGCATGTTGCTGGTGTGGACCCTCGCGGGCACCATCCGGCGGCTCGCCCTTGACGGTGGCCCCAGATCTCTCCGTACGGACTGGGGGCCTGTCACCTGCTTCGCGGTCGCGGGCGACCGGATCCTCACCGGCGCGGCGGACGGCATCCTGCACTTGAGAGACCTGCGCACGGGTCGAAACTTGCACACCGTGCGGGCCCATGCCGGCCCGGTCCACGCTCTTGCACTCGGACCGGAGGGATTCATCGCATCACTCGGCAGCGCTCGCCCCAAGACGAAGCGCGGCTACGACCCGCAAGACGAGTACGAGGCCGGCCTGTGGCTGCCGGGCCGGGACCGACCTGCCTGGACCGCGCAGTCGGTCCCCGATGCGCAACGGCTGGAGTTCAGTTCGGACGGCCGGTTCCTGTTCATCGTTGCGGGTACCTTCGTGACCGCGGTGGACACGGCCACCGGCATGCTCGAGTACCAGGTCTTCAATGCCGGTTTGTGGGGCGAAGGTCAGACGGACATCGACTTCACCACCGATGGCCGGCTGGCCGCGTCCGCTCACGAGCAGAGGCTGAGGGTGTGGGAAACGGCTACCGGACATGTGGCGCACACAGTGCCGCTGCCGCCGAGTCCGTACTCTTTCGCTCTCGCGGCCGACGGCACGTTCGCGGTCACCGGCGGTCGGGATCGCATGGTCCGGGTGTGGGACGTGCGGTCGGGCCGCTGCCTGCGCACCCTGGAGGGTCACAACGCAGGTATCCAGAAGGTGGTGCTGAGCCGGGACGGCACCCGGCTGGCCACGGTGGACGTAGCCGGCGGTCTGTGGCTGTGGGAGTTGTCCTGGGACTACGAGGTCCCGCCCGGGGGCGAAGGCTGAGCCATGCCGTGGTCTGCTGTGCTCCTCGTCAGCAACGGCCGGAGCGATGAGGAGGCCGACTTTGCCGACGTGTATGCATTCACGGGCCGTGCCTCCTGTGTCCTCGGACGTGCCCGGGAGTGTGAGATCCGCTTGGCCCCCGGGCAACTCGAGGTCTCGCGGCGACACTGTCTGATCGTGGTCAGACCACCGCATGTGGTTGTGCGGGACCTGGGCAGCCGCAATGGCACATACGTCAACGGCAAACTCGTCGATGAGGCCCGCGGCGAATGGAAGCTGCAGCACGGTGACGAAGTGCGGGTCGGTTCCACCGTCATGCACGTCGTGGTGCGCACCGACGACCTCCCCGAACGGCTGCCGGGCATCTGGTTGGTGAGGGAGCTCGGGCGGGGCGGGCAAGGGGTGGTGCACCTGGCCCATGACACCGACTCGGGCAGGCTCGTAGCCCTGAAGGAACTGACCCTGCACGGCGGTATCGATCCGGCCGCGCGCGAGGCATTCTCGCGCGAGCTCGAATGCACCCAGGCGCTGCGCCATCCGAACATCGTGCGTTTCCACGGCAGCGTCACGCATGCTGGCGTGCTCGGCTTCACCTGCGAGTACTGCCCAAGAGGCAACGTCGCCGACCTCGTGCTGAGGCACGGCGGGAGACTCGCCATCGATGAGGCCGTGCCGTTGGCGCTCCAAGCCCTCAAGGGCCTCGCATACGCGCACCAGGCCGAGGTTCCGGTACGGCTCGCGAACGGACGGACCACCATGGGACATGGGCTGGTGCACAGGGATATCAAGCCGCAGAACCTGCTGCTCACGGGGTCCAGCCGCCAACCAGTCCTCAAGATCGCGGACTTCGGGCTCGCCAAAGCATTCGACCAGGCCGGCCTATCAGGCCAAACCCCCTCCGGTGCGCTCGGCGGCAGTGTGGCCTTCATGTCCCGCAGGCAGGTGATCAACTACAAGTACGCACGACCCGATGTCGATCTGTGGGCGGTCATGGCATGTCTGTACTGGATGCTGACCGGTCGGACACCTCGCGACTTCCCTCCCGACGCCGATCCCGTTGCCGTGGTGCTGCGTGAGCCGCCAGTGCCGGTGCGCGAACGCCGCTCGTCGATTCCTGGGCGACTCGCGGATCTGATGGACGAGATGCTCGACGAAGCGAACGAAGCGCTGCCTGCCTCGGCATCCGAGCTCTCCCGGACGCTGGAAGAGATGTGGTGAAGGGCGGTGTCCGCTCCGTGAAGCACCCTCGCCGGGAGGCCACTGCAACGCCCCAGTAGCGGGAAACGATCACATGCCGCTTGGGGAAGGAGATTCCAAGTGGTCGGCTCCGGAAGTTCTTCGGGGGTTGACTTGAGCACTCGTCTTGTGGAGTCCAGGTAGCGGAGTGGGCGTGCCACCGGTGTCTCCGGATGCGGACCCGGTCTGTGGCGGCGGATGTGCCCAGTTTCCGTCCAGGTTTCCGGGCTGGTCGGCCACTGCGGGTCAGCCGCGCACCGCAGCCATGCACTCGTCGTACAGGTCCATGATTTCGCCCTTGCCGTCGTTGGAGACCCAAGTCATCGACGCGGCATCCAGGCATGCGAACGCCGTCGCGATCACCGCGCGGGCCTTCGCGCCCTTGTTGCCGGTAGCTGCGTCCATACGGGTCTCGATGAGCGGCAGCAGGTTCTCCTGGAACCGCAGTCGCTTTTCGAGCCAACCGGCGCGCAGCGAGGCGGTGTTGTGGAGGAGACGGAACCGCTCCAGGGCCTGCTCGCGGCTGTCGTGCAAGGCCAGTACCGCGGCAACCCCTGCGCGCAGGGCCTCCCAGACGCCGGCTTCTGCGGACTGTTCGCTGATCGTGTCCATCAGGACCTGTCCGAACCGGTCCTGGCCGCCGCCGAGAAGGTCCTCCTTGGTGCCGAAATAGCGGAAGAGGGTGCGCTGGGAGACTCCGGCCTCCCGGGCGATCTGGGCGATGGTCGTCTCGTCGTAGCCCTGCTGGGTGAACAGCCGCAGAGCCGTATCGAGGATCTCCTGGGAAGCCAGCTGCCGTGTCCGGTCCCACAGCGTGGTCGGTGCACTCGTCGCTGATTTGGCTTCCTGCTTCATGCCGCCAGGCTACCTCAGAACTGCCAGACCGGCAGTCACATCATGTTTGGCAGTCGCTGCCAAATAGTCGTACGCTGCCAAGGGTCGTGGTGCAGCGCCGCCCGCTGCCCCACGGACAGAGCCGCTCACCCCCCTGCCCAGAAGTACGCAAAGGAGCGCATCATGCCTGCACCCACAGCTTTGATCACCGGTGGAACCAGCGGCATCGGCAAAGCGACCGCCGAACTACTCCACTCCCGCGGCTACCGCGTCATGGTCACCGGTGTCGGCAATGTCGCCGACACCGGACTTCCCGAAGACGTCACGGCCGTCCGGGCCGACGCACGGTCCCTGCCGGACATCGACCAGGCGATCGACCAGGTACGCCGTCAGCTCGGCTCCCTCGACCTGCTCTTCCTCAACGCGGGCATCTCCCGCCCCGGCCCGATCGAGTCAACCGACGAAGACGCATTCGACGCCCTGTTCGACATCAACGTCAAGGGAAGCTTCTTCACCCTGCAAAAGGCGCTGCCGCTCCTCAACGAGGGCGCCTCGGTCGTGTTCACCGTGGGCGCCGCCGAAGGGCTCGGGGCCGCGATGACAGCGGCCAAGGGCGCTCTGCTGCCCCTCATGCGCTCCCTTGCGCTCGAACTCGCCCCCCGCCGCATCCGCGTCAACGCGGTCAGCCCGGGAATCATCAACACCCCTGCCTACAGCAAGATGGGTGTCTCCCAGGAAGTGATCGACTCCTGGGCCGGGGACGTCCCGCTCGGCCGCATCGGCGCCCCCGCCGACATCGCCGAGGCTGTGGCCTTCCTCGCCTCGGACGCCGCCAGCTACATCACCGGCGACAACCTCACCGTCTCCGGCGGCATCGGTGTTCACTCCAACGCCTGACGAGTAATTCGGCTCTACGAGGAAGGTTCACCGGGCCCGATTCTCAGGCTGTGGCCCTGGCGAGCCGACGGCCCGCGCGGGATGCCGGTTCCGCCACTTCGTTCTCCACCACGGATGGATGGGCCGCCCTCCTTCCATGCCCGTGTGCTCCGCCGTGCCCTTGGAACTGACCGCTGCCGAGCGCCACCAGATCAAGAAGATGGCCTACGGCCACAAGACCCGCACCAGGCGCGCCAGCGGGCGACGATCGTGCTCCTGGCAGCACGAGGCCGCAGCAACGCCCAGATCGCCGCCGAAACCCACCTGCACGTGGACATCGTGCGCCGCCGGCCCGGCCGATTCGCGGCCGGCCGGGTGCCCGCCCTGGCCGACCGCAAGCGGTCGGGGCGGCCTCCGACGTTCACCGTGTCGCAGATCGCCGAAGTCAAGGCGCTGACCTGCCAGTTGCCCACGAGTCCGGAGCCCCGCTCTCGCGCTGGTCATGCCCCGAACTCGCGCGCGAGGCCGCACCGTCAGGCCGTCGAACGCAACCGGTCAAGTTCGCTGCCGATGGCATCCCGCAGCACATCGTGTTGCGAGTCGAGCTTGAACTGCTCGTCACTCCACCGCTCACGCGGATACAGCCACACCGGCTTGCCCACCAGCTCGGCCGGCTTCCACTCGAACCGCGGCCAGACATGGACATGCAGGAACGGGTCCGTGTCGCCGAGGATCTCCAGGTCGACCCGGCGGAAGTCGGGGTCCAGCCGACGACAGACCTGCTCAACCGCTTCTCCGAGTTGATCCATGTCGGAAAGAAACGACAGCCGCTTGGCCCTCGGCAGGTCAGACAGCCGTTGAACACCCGGCTCGTCCGCCAGGAGAACCGAGTAGCCGGGCAGGAACTGAACGTCGCCGATCACCGCGAAGCCAGACTCAAGCCGCCGCAGTACGGTCGGATTCTCGCCCCGCAGAGCAGCTCCGATCCGGTCCGTCTGCCGCCCCGACGGGCCGAGAGTCCGGATCTCCGGGACCATCGGGTTCGGGCGGTTGAAGATCCGCAACGCACGGCGTTGAGCCCCTCCTCCGTCTCGGATCCCCGAGGCGTCGCTCGCAACACCCCGGCTCACCCCTGGAATCCGCCCCCGGAACCACCTGTCCGTGCGCACGGAGCGGCGGCGGCGCCCGCTACCCCACGCAGGAAAACCCGTCCGAGCCAGGTGCTCTCTCCGCGGGGCGCAGCAGCGTCAGGTCGTCCCCGAAGCCGACGATCAGGCCCTCCTCCCCCAGCGCGGCGAGGCTCCCTACCCGGTGGGGGAAACGCAGCGGCTCGCCCAGCTCGGTCATCTGCCGCACGTCCCACGTCCGTACGGTGCCGTCATGGCCACCGCTCACCGCCACCGGGCGTCCGCCCAGCCGGGTCGCGGCCAGGGCCGTGATCAGGCCCCGGTGTCCGCGCAGGGGCACGCCGCGGGCGTACCCCGTGCTCACGTCCCACACCCACAACTGCGGGTCGAACCCGGCCGCGGTCACGGCGAGCACGTCGCCGCCGCAGCGCACCGGCACGATCCGCGACACCGCGCGCCGGTGCCCGCGCATCGGCCCGCCCAGCGGCCGCCAGCGGTTCAGCTCCCAGCGCCGTACGGTGTGGTCCGAGCGTCCGATGAGGACGACGGCCGGCCCGTCGTCCGAGGTCGTGGTGGCGGCGAGGGCCGTGATCCGGCGCGGAACCGCGTCCTCGCGCGGTGGCTTCAGCACGGGCCGCAGCTGCCGGCCCGTCGCCAAGTCCCACACCCGTACGGTCCCCTCCGCGCTCCCGACCAGAACCGCCAGCCGCCCGTCGACCACGGCCGTGGCCAGGCACTGCGGCTGCTCGGCGCCGCAGTCGATCGGCGGGTACGCCGCGGTGGCCGTCGCGAGGTCGGTGATCCGTATCAGTCGGTCCTCGTGCCCGGCGGTCACCAGCAGGGTCCGCCCGGCTTCCGTCACTGTGGCCATGGCTGCCACCCCTCCCCGATGCCTGGTCAACGCCACGACCGCGGCCCGCGGGTCGGCCGGGTTCCAGACCCCGGTCTCGCCGCTGTCCGGGTCGTCACCCACGACCACCCATCGCCCGCCGACCCGCGCCGCCACCCGCACCCGCCGTGCCGTGCCAGGTCCGTCCATCGCGCCGCCGCCGTGCCGCCGCCGCTCGGGCCGCCAGACGCGCACCACTCCGTCGACAGCCAGCCCGACCACCGCCGGCCGCCCGTCCGCCACCCCGAACTCCACGCTCGCCACCGGCTGTTCAAGCCCGACGAACGCCTCGGGGACACCGTTCTCCCCGGCGCCGTCCAGCGCCCGCCACCGCACAGTGCGGCCGAGGCCGCCGAACGCGGCATACGTCCGCCCGCCGTACCGCCCCACGGAGAGAGCGTCGATCCGGCCGGCCTTGCCCGGCGGACCCTCACGCACCGGCCCGGTGAGGCCGTCGTCGGCGATCTCACGCCCCGTCACCGGGTCCCACACCCGTACGACCCCGGTCCACCGCCCCACCGACACGACGACCGTGCGGCCGTCCCGTTCCGCCACCGCCAGGGACGCCGGTCCGTCCGGGGCGTGGCCCGCGTACGGACCACCGACCTCACGGCCGGTGGCCGGGTCCCAGACCCGCACCAGCCCGTCCCGGTCGTCGCACATCACCGCCGGCCGCCCGTCCACGACGACCCCGGCGGCCACCATGGCCAGGCCCTTGTCCGGCCCGAACGGCACCCCCACCGGCGTTCCGTCCACCACGTCCCTCAGCCGCAGCGTGCCCGCGCTCTCCCGCCGGCCCGGCAGCCCGGCGCCGTCCGACTCCTCCCGGCCGGTCAGCGCCAGCAGCCGCTTCCCGTGCGGCACAGCCGCCACCAGACGGGCCCCGTGACCGGCCGCGAAGCCCGCCCGCCGTTCCCCGGTCACCGCGTCACGGACGCGCAGGCCGCCTCTGCCGTCCAGGTCCAGCACGACGGGCCGTCCGCCCCACACGCCCAGCCGGCCGTCCACAACGCAGCGCAGCGTGCGGACCAGCCGCTCGTCCGCGCCCCGTCCGGTCGCCCAGACAGGCACCCACCGCGCGTGGGGCGCACCGCCCGCGCCGACGTCCTCCGGCCGCCAGCCGAACCGCAACGCCTCCAGCGCGAGCACCTGCCCGAGCGCCGTCTCCTGGCCGCCGGTGCCCCGCGGTTGCGTCAGCGACCGCCGTACGATCTCCGCCCGGCGCGCCACGTCCCGCTCGTCCTCCGCCACCTGTGCCTCCCTCTGATCGCCCACGCCCTCCACCGCCCACACCCCCGTCTTCCCGCCCCGGGGCCCGCGCACGGTCGCAGCGGCCAGAACCGCTGCGTCGGTGGGGTTTCCGCTGCGCGGCTCCTGCCACCGTCCAGGCGCTGTCAGTAGTGCTGTTCCCGGTAGACGCCGTCGGCGTCGGCGCCGCGGCTCCAGTCGCCGAAGCTCGTGTTGCCCAGTTCGATGTTGACGATGAACGAGCCGGCTGCGGCGAGGGTGATCCTGAACGGGGTGTCGTCCCCGTCGGGCAGGTTGTCCACGGCCACCAGCGGGAACTCCGCGGAGGCCAGGGCCTGCTCGTCGGCGATGAGGAGGAGGGTGCTTTCGGGCCAGCCTTCCTCGTCGCGGCTGACCCGTGCCTGGAGCTGGTCTGCCGTGCAGCCTGCATAGATCGGGTTGTCGATGACGGTGATCGACTCGTAGTGCTCCGAGGCGCCTTCGAGGGCCTGGAGCAGGCGCGCCCATGGCTCTGGCTGTTCGAAGGACGTGCGGACCAGGAGGGGGCCGGCGGCCTCCTTGATCGTGGGGGCCTCCGGTTCGGGTTCGGCGCCGGTGCGGTCGCCGGGGATGATCTGGATGAGGAAGCGGGGCTTCCTGCCGTCCGTCGAGCGGTCGCTGGCGTGGACGCGGACCAGGTAGGGGCCGGGCCCGGCGGTGGCGAGGTTCTGCTTGCGTACCGGTTCGTATCCGCTGTCGCACAGGGCGAGGAAGCCGGTCGTGGAGACCACGGTGGTCTCTTCGAGCTCGTCCCAGCCGCTCTCGGCTCCCGGGTCTGTTCCGGCGTAGAGGGTGACGACGGGGTTCTCCGGCGCGCTGCCTGCGTCGATGTGCAGCCAGTCCTTGCCCGCTGTCAGGAGCCCGCGGCCGGGTGGCTGCGTGCCGGTGTCGGGGTCCATGACGGTCAGGTCGCCCCATTCCTTCATCTTCAAGGGCCGGGTGCGGCCCTGGAGGAGGGGCCAGGCGGAGCGCGGCATGGAGAACCCCCGTCATCGGTGTGATGCCTGCTGGTCACGTGGCGTCAGGGACCAGTGTGGCAGGCACCGGTTTGGTGCCGGGTCTACTTGATGTGGACGTAGGAGGCGTCGCCGTTGAGGACGCGCTGGCCGTACCCGTTCCCGGCCAGGCGGCCACAAGATCGCGAAGTCAGACTGGAGTACCAGAAGACTGCTGAAAATGCTGGCGTGGGACCGGCCGAGGACCCTGCGGAGGTTCCTTCCGCCTGCGCTCTCCCCGAATTGCCGTATCCACGACGCTGCTTGGCACACTCGCCCTGCCGCTCGTTTCGGCGGCCACCGCGACCGCCGCCCCGGCAGCCGCTCCGCGCGCCGTGACTGTCTCCCGTGGCTCTCCGGCTGGTTCGCCCGGACCTCGACGGCGCCGAGGCCGCCTCCGACCTGGCCGAGATGGTTCCGCGCATGCTCGGCGCTCCCCCGTGTGACGCCCATGACGTCACCCGGCGCCCGCTGCCCGGCCCTGCCTGACAACGTCCTGCACCTGCCGCGCGGCCGTCGGTGGCGCCACACCGGCGGCCACGAGGAACGCGGTCGCAGCGGCCTCGCCCGTGGGGTCCGCCCATGTGCACGCGGCGTCCTCCTCGGCGAGGGCCAGCATCAGTGCTTCCAGGACCCGGGCGAGGACAGGTGCCGGGACATGACGGGCGAACACACCTTGGTGTTGTCCGCGTCGTAGGCTCGCGATGGCCGCTTCGCGGGCTGGTGCCAGGGTGGCGCGGATCGCTGTCTCTCCCAGGTGGCGGCGCCCGAGGGAGACGAGCATGCGGTACTGGCCGCCCACCGCCCATGCGGCCAGGACCATGCGCGCCATCGTCTCGACAGGATCGGCATCCTGGACGCGGACTGCGGCAAACGCCCGCTGCAGCGCTTGGCCTGCTTCCTGCGTCAGGTCGGCGACCAGCGCCTCGCGGCTGGGGAAGTGTCCGTAGAGGGTGCGCCGGGCGACGCCGGCCGCCTGAGCGATGCTGTCGAGACTCGCGTCGGGATCCTCCCGCAGTTTCTGCCGGGCGGCCGCGAGGATGCGTCTGCGGTTGGCGTGGGCATCCCCGCGCTGCGGAGTACGGCCCGGGGTGTCGGTCGTCTGCATGGTTCTGTCTCCCCACGGTTGCCGGAAAGCCGCGGGCGCCGGTGCTCCCTCACGCACCGGCGCCCACTCACCCCTGCCCGAGGTGACCTGGTGTTCTGCTGACGCGCGTCAGGGGACGAGGATGAGGCGGATCGGGTCACCGATCTTGTTCTCCAGCCGGTTGACCGCGTCGGTCGCGTCGACGAGCGGGATGTGGTCCGTGATGGAGGGGGCCAGGTCGAGGCGGCCTGCCGCGGTCAGCCGCACCAGCTCGGAGACGGACTCGGGGCTGCCGCCGTAGTGACCGCGCACCTGCTTGCACAGGTAGTTGAAGGTCAGGCCCTCGGTGATGGTGAGCGGCTTGGGCGTGATGCCGACCAGGATGAGGGAGCCGCCCAGGCCGAGCACGGAGGCGGCCTGCTCGCGGACGGCGGGTACGCCGGCGCAGTCGAAGGCGAAGTCCAGACCCCGTCCGTCGGTGGCCGCGCGGACCTGGTCGGCGAAGTCGGGGGCGGCCGGGTCCAGGACGTAGTCCGCGCCGAAGGCGAGGGCGCGCTCGCGGGCGCTGGGCAGCGGGTCGACGGCGATGATCGGGGCGGCGCCGACGAGACGGGCGAGGCGTACGTTGTGCGCGCCTACTCCGCCCACGCCCCAGACGCCGACGGACTGCGCGGGACGAACACCGGCGGTGGTGACGACGGCGGCGTAGGGGGTGGAGACCGCGTCGGGGATGATCGCGGCCTGGTCGAAGGGGAGGCTGTCGGGGATGGGGATGAGGGTGTCCTCTCGGGCGATCACGTACTCGGCCCAGCCGCCGTCGTAGTCGATGCCGGCGGTGAGCATCTGGGTGCAGGGGCGGTGGCGGGCGCATCCCGCGCACTTACCGCAGGTCTTGCCGGCCTCCAGGGTGACGCGGGTGCCGATGGGCAGGCCGTGCTTGAGGTCGGGGCCGAGCGTGTGGATCACACCGGAGACCTCGTGGCCGACGGTGACCGTGTCGGAGGTGGCGAACAGCGGGACGAGGGAGCCGTCGAGGAGGTGGACGTCCGAGAGGCAGACGCCGGCGGCCTTGACCTCGATGAGGACCTCGCCTGGGCCGGGCACGGGGATCGGGACTTCTTCCACGGCGAATCTCCTGCTGTCCAGGTGGAAGCGTCCGGCGAGCATGGTGTCCATGAAGATCTGCTTTCTGTGAGCGGCACCGCCCGGCGGCTCGGGCCGATGGATGCCGCGTGGTGTCTGGAGGGCTTGTGGGGGCCGGGAGGCGTGCGGAGTCGCAGGACGGGGCCGCACGCCTCCCGGCGGCTTGGGGACACACGCCGTACGGCGTGCGGCGGTCAGGCGAAGACGTCCTGCTGGTAGCGCTCGTCCGCCTCCATCTGGGCGAGCCACTGCTGGGCGGTCTCGTCGTCGCGACCTGTCTTCTGGCGGTAGATCGCGGTGAGGGCCTCGCGAACGGCGGGGGCCATACGGCGGCCGTCACCGCAGACGTAGATGCACGCGCCGTTCTCGATGGCCTGCCACACCGTGTCGGACGCATGGGCGATGGCGTTCTGCACGAACCGGGCCGGGTGGCCGGGCACCGCGGAGAAGGCGGTGTGGATCCGCGCGATCCCGGCCTGCTCCCAGTCCTGCATCTCCCGCTGGTAGAAGTAGTCGTGCTCCGGGTGGCGGCAGCCGACGAAGACCTGCGAAACGCCGACCTGCGTGCCGTGCTCGCGCTGCCAGGCCCGCTCCTCCAGGAAGCCGCGCAACGGTGCCACGCCGGTGCCTGGGCCGATGAGGATCAGCGGCGTGGCGGGGTCGGCGGGCGGGGCGAACGTCGGGGAGGGGACGCGCACGTAGCCGTACACGACGTCTCCGGGCACCAGGGCCGCGATGTAGGAGGAGCAGGTGCCGCGGTACTGGCCGTCGCCGGACAGCGCCGGGCCCTCCAGCAGGCCGACGGTCAGCCGCACGTGGCGCGGGTTGGCCGACGGGGCGGAGGAGATGGAGTAGAAGCGCGGACGGATCGGACCCGTCATCTCCAGGAACACCGCCAGCGGCAGCTCGACCGCCTCGAAGCGCTCCAGCAGGCCCAGCACCGAGACCCGCTTGCCGAGGATCTCCTGCTGGTAGCGCCCCTCGGCCTCCTGCGTGTCGGCGGTGTACGCCTGGAGCTGTGGCCGGGTCCACGGGCACTGGGTGTACTCGGCGAGCGTCTGGATCTGGGAGCGGGTGGCCACGTCCTGCAGCTCCAGGAACTCGGTGAGCAGGATGCCCGCGGTGACCGGGGTGCCTACCGGCAGGTGGGTGCGGCCACCGGCCGGCTGGTCGAGCCGGAGCACCTGGTCGTACTCGACGCCGAGCCGCCTCAGTGCGCGCTCCACCAGGGCGAGTTCGTTCTTGGCGAAGACGGCCAGGTGGTTGCCGGTGTCGTAGGTGACACCCTCGGGCAGCTCGAAGGTGATGGACTTCGCCGACGGGCGCGGCGGCTCGATGCCGAAGTCCCACAGACCGGTCGCGTCGGCCACGAGTTCCTCGTTGGCGACCACGGTGAGCGGGTACGCCTGCTCGGAGACGATGGCGGGGCGCACGTCGGACTCGGTGAGCAGCTGCACCTGGTAGCGCGGACCGCTCGCCTCGGAGGTGTCGGCGGCGTACTCCTCGGCCAGGGTGGCCCACAGGGTGTCCATCCAGCGACTCGCCATGCCGTCGAAGTCACCGGCGGCGTCCGCGATGCCGCGCTCGACGATGGGGGTGGCGCCGGCGGCCAGCAGACCTTCCTCGATCCGCTTCGGGAATGCCTGGTAGGTGGCCACCCACTGGGTGTTGCCGGCGCCCAGCAGCGCGAACCGCACGTTCGACACTGAACCCTCCGGCAGACCGGCGGCCAGCAGGGCGTCGAAGCGCTGGGCGTTGTCCGGCGCCTTGCCGTTGTAACTGGCGGCGGCGACGGCGAGCAGGCCCTCGGTGGGCAGGTTGTCGCCCAGCTCGTCCAGGCTGATGAGGGTGGTGCCGAACCCGGAGCGCTCACCGCGGTCGGCGATGGTGCGTGCCAGGTCCTCGCAGGAGCCGTAGGCGACGGTCAGGTTCACCCCGACACCACTGACCGCTGTCTGCGTCGGCGTGTCGCCGGTCTGCAGGTCGGCGGCGCCGAAGACGGTGCGCTCGTGTTTCTGACGACGGCGGACGATCAGCTCGAAGTTGCCGGGCTTGCGCGTCAGCGCCTCCCGTACGTCCATCTTGTAGTCGCCGGTGTCGGAGAACTTGAACTTCTGCAGCACCAGCGCCAGGGCCAGGCGGGCCTCGGTGAGCGCGAACTGCCGGCCGATGCAGGCGCGTACGCCGTTGCCGAACGGCTTGTAGGCGTGCGGGTGCTGCTGGGCCCGGTTCTCCGGCAGCCACCGGTCGATGTCGAACTCCTCCGGACGCTCCCATGCCTTGGGATGGGTGTGCAGCGGGCCTTCGAGAATCATGACCTGCGTGCCCTTCTTGAGCTGGTAGTGGCCGCCGATCACGGTGTCCTCCAGCGGGGCCTTGCCGAACGCCGGGATCGGAGCCCACAGGCGCAGCGTCTCCTCCAGGATCCGCGGGATGACGTCCAGCTGCATGATCGTGTCGTAGTCCGGGACCGTGTCACCGGGCATCAGGCGGTCGACCTCGGCGTACGCCTGGGCCAGGACGTGCGGGTTGCGCATCAGCGAGTACGTCGCGAACGACAGCAGGCCGCTGGTGGTCTCGTGACCGGCGATCAGGAACGTCAGCACCTGGTCGCGGACGTTGTCGTCGGCCAGCAACTTGCCGGTCTCCGGGTCGGTGGCCTCCAGCATCAGACCCAGCAGGTCCTCCTCACCGATGCCCTTCCCCTCGCGGCGCTCCTTGATCACGCTCTCGACCAGGTCCTGCATCAGCCGGATGTTGTCGCGGTACTTCCGGGCGTCCGCCTTGCGCAGCTTGGTCATCATCGGAAGTTCCTGCGAGCGCCGCAGCGACTCCACCAGCGCGCCCAGCAGCGCGGTGAGGAAGGGGTGCAGCTCCTCCTTGCCGAAGGACTTGAACCGGTAGCCGAACCCTGACAGGGCGATGGTGTCGAGCGTCAGGCGGGTGTAGTCGTCGGTGATGTTGACCGGCCGGCCCTCCCGGCGCTCCCACTTGCCCGCCAGGTTCTGAGCGATCTCCAGCATCTGCCCGAAGTAGGCCCTCATGGCCCGCTGGCTGAATGCCGGCAGCAGGACGCGGTGGGCCATGGCCCATTCCTCTTCGTGCTGGTGGGCGGTGAAGAGGCCCGCGCCCGCGAAGTCCCGGACGTGCTGCAGCGGTGTCTTGTCGATCTGCTTGAAGAACCGCGTCTCGTCGCAGACCTCGGCCACCAGGTCCGGGTCGTAGACGAAGATCTGCTCGATACCGGCGATGTCCATGCCGTAGATGCCCTCGGGGAACTGCTTGGACAGCTCACCGAAGTACTCCACCGGGTTGGTGTCGGGGATCTGCGGCGTGTGGCCGAGCAGGGGAATCCCACGGGGGGACCGGATGGGGCGAAGGTCGTTCGCGGAGTACGTGGTCATGCCTGCTCCTCTGCGTGGAGGGGGTGGAGGGGATGGGCAAGGGCGCGCTGCGCAGGTCGATACCGCGGCCCCATACAGAAACATACGCTGTATGGAATTGGTACCGTGCGGCGTATGGAAATCTGGCGCAACCTCCGCCGCGCAGGCCGGCGCCGTGATTCAGGCCATTTCCATACGGTGTACGAAACTGATACCGTACGTGGTATGGAAAAGAAGGTGAGGCGTCCCCCGCGGGGGACGAGGAAGAGAGACGTTCCTCTGACCGAGGCCGGGATCTACGCCGCCGCCCTGCGGCTCATCGACGCGGACGGGGTCGAGGCGCTCACCATGCGCAAACTCGCGACCGTGCTCGACGCGAACCCGATGTCGCTGTACCACCACGTGCCGAACAAGGAAGCCGTGCTGCGCGGCGTGACGAGAATGGTCGGCGCCCAGTTCCGTACGGTGACGCTGGAGGACGCACCCTGGCAGGAGCGCATCCGCCTGCTCGCCACGGACTTCCGGACCCTGGCGCACCGTCACCCCGAGCTGATGGCCTACTCGTTCAGCCACCTGCCGGACTTCATCCAGCCCGACGACCCGTTCTGGACCGCGCTCACCGCCGTCGTAGCCGCTGCGGGAGTGTCGAAGCCGGAGGTCCCGGAGATCGCCGCTCTCATGGTCGCCGTCGTCGTCGGTGTCCTCGGCGCCGAGCTCAACGGCTCGCTCCAGCAGTGGGCGAGCCTCAAGCCCACCGGTGCCGCCGCCGGCGCGGACGAGGTCACGGACGCAGACCAGGCAGGCCCTGATCAGGACCACATGTTCCGGCTGGTGATCGACACACTCATCACGGGCCTGGAGGGTCGGCTCACCGCCGGTTCTGACGGCCAGGACGTCGGCCGCCGTTGAGTCCGTGGCGCTGCAGCGCCACGGCTTGCGGCTCGTCCGTGGCCGACGAGCTCAGGTCGCCGCGCGCGGCGTCCATCCAGCGCCAGTTGGTCATCCAGCCCAGCTCGGCCTTCTCTCCCATGCTCATCGCCCCGGCGCTGGGTGCAGGCGCGTGGTGGCTTGCCCGCCGCACCTCCCTGGGCCCGTGTGTGCGACACCTCGGACGCCGAGATGAACATCCTCGGGGGACTGATCGGCCTGACGATCGGTGCCGGCGTCCTGCGGATGCCCTTGGTGTACCCGCCCTTGCGGCAGATCGTCGATGCCGGCGCCGCCTGCGTCACCGCCGGCGAGATGGACCCGGCGTGCACGCCGGGTCCTCCAGGGGCTCGCCCTTCCCGCACCAGTAGCGGCAGCTGCCTGCTGCGGGCTGCCTCTGCACCGTGTACCTCTTCTGCGGCCCCACCCCCCCTACCGGAATCTCCGCCGCTCCAGCAGGGGCAGCCGTGCCGGGACGCGCCCCCGCCGCTGGTGTACCGCCCTTCCCTGAGCCTCTGCGGCTGGCAGGTGTCTGCCGCGTTGGCCTTTACGCGTGGCGGCCTTGTGGCCATCCGGCTGCGTCGAACACGGCGACGGGGTCCAGGTAGTCGCGCCAATGGACCACCTTGCGGTCCTTGACGGTCACGACCGAGACGAAGCGGTTGTCGTAGGGCCGACCAGTCCGGACCGACGTGCCGTGCACTTCGTACTCCAGGACCACGACAGAAGTCTCGGGATCGCGGTGGATGCGGAGGTTGTCCGCGCCGTGCAGCCGCATGTAGTCGCCGTAGCCGCTGTAGAGGTCGATGATCCCCTGCCGTCCCTCGACTCGCTCGGGATACCCCGGCACGGAGATCACGTACTCGAAGACCACGTCCTCGGCGAGGAGGTCGAAGTAGTCCTCCCCGTCGACCAGGCCGTCCAGGCCCTTCTTGATGATGCGGAAGAACGGGCTGTCAGCCCCGAAGGGGGCATTGTCGCCGACCGTCTTGCTCATGACGCCTCCCCGGTCCATGCACGGGCGTTGCGCTCGGCGAACTCGCGGAACGTGGTGGCCGGCCGGCCGGTGACCTTCTCGATGTCGCCGGTGGGTGTGGCGCCGTTGCCGGTGACGATGGCGCCGGTGAGCCAGCGCAGCATCACCGCGTAGTCGGCGGAGACGCCGGCGGCGAGCGCGCCGTTGATCCACGCCTCCTGGTCGATATCGTCGTAGGAGACGGGGCGTCCGCTCACGGAGGCGATGGTGTCCGCGACCTCGCGGAAGGTGAGGGCCTCCGGGCCGGTCAGCGAGTAGACGGCGCCGGCGTGGGCTTCAGGGTCCAGCAGGGTCTCCGCCGCGACCGCCGCGATGTCCTCCGCGTCGACGAAAGCCTCCGTGCCGCCGTCGCTCGGGGCCGTGATCACCCCGTCGACGACCGGGAGGTGATCGTCGGCGAAGTTCTGCATCACCCAGGCGGGACGCAGAACGGAATGCGTCACGGAGCGCCGGGAGGCGAGGTCGGCCTCGACGGCCGCGATGTCGATCCCCTCCGGTGCCTGGTCGGCGTTGTAGGTGCTCAGGAACGTGACGTGGCGTACGCCGGCCGTCTCGGCGAGGTCCAGGAAGTCGGCGACCTGGTCGGCGTACCTGACGCGCATGACCGGTGTCACCAGGTAGAGGCGGTCGACGCCGTCCAGTGCGTCCGGATGGGTGGCGGGGTCGTCCCAGTCGAACCGGACGTCGGCTCCGCGGCGCGCGGCGGTACGGGGGGTGATTCCTCGCCGGGCGAGTGCGCCGGCCAGCAGCGAGCCGGTCCGTCCCGTGCCCCCCAGGACGAGTGCGGTAGGTGCTTCCTTGTTCATAGCTCCATCCTCGACGGCACAGCCGAGACAATCCATGCGCGTTCCGCTCGGCTTTTTACGTGAAGCTCTCGTTCCTTGACCCTGACGCTCGTCCTGCTCAACCATGAGCCCATGGACCTGCTGTCTGATCACCTGGTGCGGGCGCGCGCCGCCGGCGCGGTGTTCGCACGGACGGTCGCCGAACCACCGTGGGGACTTCGGCTGGGCGGCGCGATCCAGCTCGCCGTGCACACCGTCGTCCGCGGACGGGCCTACCTCTGGTTGGACACCCCCGGCAGGCCGGTGGAACTCACACCGGGAACCGTCGCGCTGGTACGCGGCGGGCCGGACCACTGCATCGGACACGAACCGGGCACCGACTGCCTGGAACCGGAGGAGTTCCGGGCACGCCACGCGCAGGCGGGGCCCGGCGACAACCCGCAGGCCACCGTGTTCCTGTGCGGCGCCTACCAGTTCACCGGCGACGTAGGCAGCGGGCTGCTCGACGCACTGCCCCAGGTCATGACCCTCTCGGCGGCGATCGACGACCCCCTACGGGAGGTGATCACCCTGCTGTCCCGCGAGCTGGTCCACACCGAACCCGCTCAGCAGATCGTGCTGGACCGACTCCTGGACCTGCTTCTCGTACTGGCCATCCGCAGCCACTTCCGCCACAGCGCCACCGCACCGCGCTGGTACCGGGCCTCCGCGGACCCCCGGCTGGCCGCCGCGCTACGAGCCATGCACGAGAACGCCGCCCATCCGTGGACGGTTCCGGAACTCGCCGCGATCAGCGGCCTCTCCCGGGCCGCCTTCGCACGAGTGTTCCGGGAGGCGCTCGGCCAAGCCCCGATGCAGTACCTGACCGAATGGCGGATGACGCTCGCCCGCGACCTCCTGCGCGCCGACGATCTCACCCTCACCCAGATCGCCGACGCCGTCGGCTACGGCTCGCCCTTCGCGTTCGCGGCCGCCTTCCGCCGCCACCACGGACACCCGCCAGGAACCTGGCGCCAGAGGGAGCAAGCAGCAGCAGACGCACCACGGCTTACCACCACGCACCCGGGCTCGTGAGGCTGTGCGTGGATGGTCAGGGGCCGAGGTCCAGGACGCGGACTGACTCGCCGGCCCACCGGTCCGGGGCGGTTGTGGCGATGACCGCCCCGTCGGGACGATCCGGGGTGGGCTGCGCGGCGTACTGGCAGTGCGCAGATCGAGTAAAGTACCGGCCCGGTTCCTCGTCGTTGCCCTCCGGGCACACCGAGGCGGTGGCCTTCACCGCCGTGGTCGCCCCTTCGTGGCCGCTGGCCTGGGGCGTTCTGCGCGGTGTCGGCCGCTCTGGTCGCCTTGAACGGGTGCAGTCAGGACACCCCTCGACCGGCCCGAACCAACCGTTGCCGTCGATGTCACCACCCGCCCCATCCTCGCTGCCGTGCTGTGCCCCGGCGCGCCCAATGCCGTCGACGCCGCCCTGCTGGCGGAGATGGCCGTCCCGCACCGCGCGCGCCCCGCCTGGCCGGACATCCCGCGCCTTGACCACGACCGCGCACTGCCCCACCAGCCGCAGCACAGGCACCACTCGTCGGCGGGCGATGAGCCCTACCGGTGGACTGTCGGGATGTGTGACGAACCCGAGCCGGGGGGTGGGTAGGCCCCCTGAACACAGGGGTGTTGACCGGATGGGACGGCCGGCGAAGTTCAACGAAGCTCTGTCCATGACGAAGAATTTCCGCAACGCCTCACTGCTCGCCGCCACCGCCGTCGTCCTCGGCCTGCTCGCTCCGGTCACGTCCTCCGCCAGTACCGGCGGGCCGCTGCACTGGGCCAGGTGTGAGGGCACTGGCCACGATCCCCAGCAGGAGTGCGCGACCCTCGCAGTGCCGATGGACTACGCCGTCCCGAACGGCCCGAAGATCGACCTGGCGCTCTCCCGTATCCGCAGCGAGAAGCCGTGGGCGCGCCGGGGCGCGCTGCTGCTCATCCCCGGCGGGCCGGGCGGCGACAGCCTTGACGACCCGTCCGGGAAGGGGCAGAAGCTGCCTCAGGCCGTGCGGGACCAGTACGACCTGATCGGGTTCGCCCCGCGTGGCAACGCGCCCTCCACGGCGGTCGATTGCCGAGTCGGGCACGGCGACCTCGCCCTGACGGCGCTGCGGCCCTGGCCCGACGCCGATGGATCGGTCACCGGAAACATGGCCACTGCCCGGCGTATGGCGGACGCGTGCGCCCGCAACGGCGGCGCGTTGATCCGGCACATCAGCACGGTCGACAACGCCCGTGACATCGACCGTATCCGGGCCGTGCTGGGCGAGCGCCGCCTGTCGGTGTGGGGCGTGTCGTACGGGACATATGTCGGCGCGATCTACGCCCAGCTGTTCCCGCAGCGCACGGACCGCGTCGTCCTCGACAGCAACGGCAACCCCGACCCGGTCAGGGCGGAGCGCGCCTGGCTCGCCGCGTTTGAGGTGGGCGTCGAGGACAACTTCCCCGTGTTCGCCAAGTGGGCGTCCGCCCCCGGCAATCCGTACCGGTTGGCCGGCACGGCCGCCGAGGTGCGACCCCTCTTGCTCCGCCTCGCCTCCCGCCTGGACCGCGCCCCGATCCCCTGGCCCGGCGCCAACCCGGCCGAGCTGAACGGCAACGTCCTGCGCCAGACCATGCTGAACAGCTTCTACAGCCCCCACGACTACGCCAGTCTGGCCCGGCTGATCCTGGCCGCACGCAAGGGCACGGTCCCGCCCACGCCACAGTCGCCCCCGGACACCGTCCTGCAGAACCTCACCGGCGTGGCCGCCGCCACCATCTGCAACGACGTCGCCTGGCCCCGCTCAACCGACTTCTATCAGAGGGCTGTTGACGAGAGCCGCGCCGAGTACCCCCTGACCGCGGGCATGCCTCGCAACGCAATGGTCTGCGCCGCCTGGCCGTGGCGGCCGGAACAGGCACCGGTGCGGATCACCGACCGCGGACCGGCCGGCCGGATCATGCTTGTCCAGAACAAGCGCGACGTGGCGACCCCACTGAACGGCGCCCTCAAGCTCCGTACCGC
Organism: Streptomyces hygroscopicus subsp. hygroscopicus; assembly: GCF_030269125.1. Lineage (GTDB taxonomy): Bacteria > Actinomycetota > Actinomycetes > Streptomycetales > Streptomycetaceae > Streptomyces > Streptomyces hygroscopicus_C. Next base: position 139,386 of record NZ_BSSM01000003.1, read on the forward strand.
CCTGGGCCGCCGTGCCGTCATGGTCACCGTCAACTCCACCGGTCACGAGGCCTACCTCGCCAACGGCAACGCCTGCGGAGACGAAACCGTCTCGCGGTTCCTGGCCACCGGCCAACAGCCCCGGGCGGACGTCTACTGCGAGTGAGCGCACCCTGCCGCAGCGCCGGGCCAGCGCGCTAAATGCCCCCTCGGCTTGACCCCACGGAGCTTTCACTTATCCGGTATTCGCCAATACACAGCCGTCTGAGCAGCTGACCGCCGGCCGTCAACGCCGATGACCCGGCTGCTCATACGGGTGATTGCCACCCGCAGCTCAGTGGGTTGACCAGGTTCCAATCCGCAACACCTACGGACCGTACGTCATTGCTGTCAATGACTCGGCGCACAAGTGGTTGGAAACCAGGCCTTGACCCAAGGCCCGCCCCCTGGTGGAATCGGCCGACACACTTGGAGGTCATGCGCAACGAGCGCCTCGTGCTGGCGCACGCGATGCACCCGCACCCGGTGCTCACCGGTAGCCGCACCACCGTGAGAGTGGATGCTCACCTGTGCCCGTGGCGCGCACCCACCCGGTGCGTGCCACGGGCACAGGTGAGCATCCACGAATTGCCGGAGGCAGGCCACTGGCCGAGGCTCGTCCGGCGGATCACGGGCCGAGCCAGAGCCGGACCGAGGCGAGGGCTGGCCAGTGTCCTAATCGTGTTGACGGCCCCCGGCAGGCAGTGCTGGAGTCGACACGTGGACAGCATCCCCGCCAACCGGCGGCTCTGGAACCAGATCAGCAGCGCCTACCAGCACGAGCACGACCCGCAAATCGGCGCCGCACCCCGGCTGTGGGGCATGTACTCCATCCCCGACGCGCACCTGCACGCCCTGGGCGACGTCACCGGCAAGCGCGTCCTCGAACTCGGCTGCGGCGCCGGCCAGTGGTCCAAGGCGCTCGCCGCCGAAGGCGCCACCGTGGTCGGGCTCGACCTGTCCGAAGCCCAACTCGCCGCAGCGGCCCGCGCGATGGGAGCGACCCGCTACCCGCTGGTGCAAGGCGCCGCCGAACAACTCCCCTTCGCCGCCGACAGCTTCGACCTGGTGTTCTGCGACTTCGGCGGGCTCAGCTGGGCGCCCCCGCACCTGGCCGTCCCGCAGGCCGCACGCGTCTTGGGCCGAGGCGGACGCCTGGTGTTCAACGTGGCCAGCCCCTGGTTCGAAGCCTGCTACGACGAAGCCGCCAGCCGCGTGACCACGACGCTGCAGCAGGACTACTTCGGGCTGAACACCATCGCCGAAGACGACGGCGCGACCAGCTATCAGCTCACCTACGGCGACTGGGTCAAAGTCCTGCGCGGCGCGGGTCTCGTCATCGACGACCTCATCGAGCCGCGGCCCGAACCCGGAACAGCCAACGGCTACAACGAGACCGACCCACCCGACTGGGCGCACCGCTGGCCGGCGGAACTGCTCTGGGTAACCCACAAACCGTAAGTTCCACCACGCCGAGACGTGAAGGCATCCTCTCGCCGGCAGGGCTAGATGAGTAGTTCCGAATGGAGGGTTCACGGACGCAGGGGAGGGTGTCCAACATCGGGTTGTGACGACCGAGTTAGACACCCTCTTGACCGCACTGTAGGGACTGCTGCACTATCGGGTGACACCTGACCTGGCCACCGCGGGTTCCCGGTCAGCTCCGAGATCAAGGCGCATAGCATCACGAAGTCGAGTGAGCGCAGCCTCGTACTCGGCGCGGCCACCCGAGTACGCCTCGTCCCCAGCGAGGGTGCCAGCCGCTGCGAGATCCCGCACGTCACGTAGTCGGCGAAAAGCGTCCTCGGAGGCGACGAATACGTTCGACGCGGCCGTGATCGACATCTGGTAGCGCACGCCGTAGCACGGCGCGAAGCTGTCGCGGGCGGAGCGCTCTCGTTCGGCCAAGTCCACGGTCTGGTTGCGCGCCAGGCTACGGAAGTCGTTGCGGGCCTGAGAGAGGCACGCGAGGTACTCGCTGTACAGGACACGTTGTGTGCTGATGAGGCGGTCATCCTGCTCCCGCCGCCAGCGACTGCGGTCCAGCAGCGCGGCGGAAGCAGTCGCGATTAAGGCGCCGACTACGGCACTGGCCAGTGTTGTCCAAGGCATGGCCAGAGGGTAGGACGCGCGCCGGCATGCTGGAAGCGTGCTGAACGCCGAACGCGTGAGGCCCCGCACCGCGCTTCTGGCGCTGGTGCGGGGCCTTGTGGGTGCCTGGCCTCCTACAGCTCGATGCCGATCTGCTCATGTCGGTGAACTCCCACGCCCAGGCCGTGCGCGCGGGTGTTGTTGGCGCGGAAGTACATCTGGGCGAGGCCGGCGGCGGCGAATCTGCTGGAGCTGTTGCTCGGTGGCGCCCTGCTCGCGTGCGGTGAACAGCTGGTCGGCGTACTCGGGTGGCACGGCCTGGGCGCGGATTCGGGCGTCGTCGGTGGTGCCCGGCGCTGCGGTGAACCCGAAGCGTGCGCGCGTGCTGACGACCAGGCCGTCGGTGGAGGCCGCCTTCTTCCTCGCCTTGGCCCGCACCTGCGGCTGCCACCGCTTCTTGACCTCGCGCTCTAGGCGGCCGCGCAGGTCCTGGCGGGGCCGCTTGAGCTTGCCGGAGACGTACCGCTCTACGGTGCGCTGGGAGATCCCGAGCGCCTGTGCGGTGGCCTTGGTGCGCTTGAGCTGCTTGACCAGGTACTTCATGTGGGCCTGAGCGCTTTGCGGGATGCGGCGGGTGAACGCCCCCTCCAGCGCGCGGTCCAGGCTGTCCCCGAGCGAGTCCACCACGGCCTGCTCCCCTTCTCTGGCGGCGCCGACCCGCTCCACCTTGCGCTCATCTTCGGCATCGACGAGAAGACTGCCATCCGCTACGCGGACTCGGCGCGGGCACTGCTGGAACAGGCAGCCGGGCACTCGACAGGGCCCTCGGCAAAAGAACTTGGCCCGGAGCGCGGAGACTTGAAGAATGACGGCCATGCGGATTCGACAGGCAGGGCCTGATGACGCCTCGGCGGTCGCTCGTGTCCACGTGCGCTCCTGGCAGGTGGCCTTTGCCGGTCTTGTTCCGCAGCACTACCTCGACGCCATGGACCCAAACCACGAAGAGTCCAGCTGGACGTCACGTATCGCAGAGACACAGTGGCCATCATCGGGAGTGCTGGTAGCCGAAACCGAGGCCGGGATCGTCGGGTTCGCAAGTTTCAGCCCGTCTGAGGAGAGTTCTGCCACCGCGGAAATCGGCACGCTCTACGCGATGCCCGAGGCCTGGGGCGCTGGGGTCGGAAAGCGGTTGATGGCGGCAGTGTTGACGACTCTCGGCCAGGCTGACTACGAACAGGCCGTGTTGTGGGTACTCGAGGACAACGAACGAGCCCGGCGCTTCTACGAGGCCGCCGGTTGGCGCCCCGACGGCGCGGCAGTGGTGGACACCACCGGCGGGGCCACTCTCAACAAGTTGCGCTACGGCCACCCTCTTGGTTAATCCGCTTACCCTCTCGGCCGCCCAGAGAGCCAGGAAGCGGCGTGGTCGTGAGTTGGAGCCAAACTCGCGGAACCAGCACCGTGAAGCATGGCGACCGACCCTTGGGTTCCCACCAAGAACCCTTCAGTTTGCGTGAACCCGCGGGACTCTAGGCCCTGGAGTCCCATCCCAGACACCAGCCGCGAAGTAGCGGGTGGTCGGGTGCTCGCGGCCGTGGCGGCCTGCTCGTCGTGTTCGCGCAGCATCCGCATGACGGTGGCGCGCGATGGTGCTGCCCCTTCTTCGCACCGGGGGTGATGACGAGCCGCTTGGCGATGTCGCGCAGCACCTATGAAACACCGGCCGCAGCTCTGCCCGCAGTCCGCTGTCAATGTCCGAAGTCGCCTGCACGGATGTCCGAAGTCGTGTGCGTGGACGTGCCGTGGAGCGACCGGGCTCGCCGGGTTTTGACGTCGCGGTAGGAGTACGCCGCAATGGTCAGGACAGTCGTCACATAGCAGAGTGGCCTGTTGTCAGTGGCAATGAGGTTGACACCGATGACGGCAAGCAGCGCGGTCACGTACCCGATCCCGCGCGTGAGAACTCTGGAGCGCGGCGTGAGCGCCGCCGTCACCGCCAGGGTGATCGCCAGTGCGTAGACATACGCCCGGATACCCTCGCCGCCGTATTCGATCACGAACAACGGGACGTCGATCGCCTTCGTGACCGTCACGGTGAGCAGCACGGCTAGGACGGCTGAGGGACCGAACCGTTCCAGTGCCGCACGGTTCCTGCCCATGGCCGGGTGACGAAGGTGTGCTGGGTTGTTCAGCGATGCCGGTTTCGGCTGCGGCGAGCCGCTGCTTGGCCCCGGGGCGGAGACCCCGGGCGGGAGCGGAGTCGTGCGGGGCGTTGTGGGATGTTGGGTGAGGGTGACTGGTAGGGGTGCGGGTTGGGGCTCGTGGTCGAGTTGTCGTAGTGCGTGGGCGAGGTTGGCGGCGTTCGGGTACCGCTGGGCGGGGTCCTTGTTCAGCAGGGTTAGTACGACGTCGTCCCAGGCGGGTGGGATGCCCGCGGTAACCGAGCTGGGTGTGGGCGGCAGTTGGGTCTGGTGAGCCGTGAGGTAACCCACGCTGTCGGGGGCCTGGAACGGCAGCCGCCCCGTGATCAGCTCGAAGAGCAGGCAGCCGAGTGCGTACAGGTCGCCGCGCGGTTCCGGGAAGCCACGTGCCTGTTCGGGCGCCATGTACGGGGGCGTGCCCACGATGAAGCCGGTCTGGGTGAGTCGGTCCGCGGTGGCGTAGGGGTCGGCTGCTCTCGCGATGCCGAAGTCGAGGACCTTCACGGTTCTGGAAGGCGTGATGAGGATGTTGGACGGCTTGATGTCCCGGTGCATGATTCCGGCTGCGTGCGCGTCAGCAAGTGCGTCACCTATCTGCGCGCCCCACCGGGCCGCGTCCGCCAGGGTGACGACACCTCGGCGCAGCATCGCGTCCATGCCCTCGCCTCGGACCAGCTCCATCACCAGGAACGGGACCCTGTTGCCCTCGGTGCCGGTTTCGCCGAGGTCGTGGATGGTCACGATGTTGGGGTGCTCAACTGGGCGGTGATCCGTGCCTCGCGCAGGAATCTGGCCCGTGCCTCGCCTCCGAGGCTTCCGCCACCGGCGAGCAGAGAGATCACCTTGACCGCGACGGGCCGCCCAGCGTCTCGTCCTGCGCCTCCCATACTTGCCCCATGCCGCCCTCACCGAGCTGTCGCACCAACCGGTAACGGCCCCCGAGAAGCTGGTCTCGCACTGCTACGCCTCCCCCGTTTCGAACATTTCTGTCCCTTCTGCCGGCAAACCAGCGCGATCGGGATCATGGCGCGGCTTTGAAGGTGACACACCCGTTACCCAGAAACCCGCCAGACGGCGGGGGTGTTCGCCATGACGGGCACCCTGATCCGAATCAGCTTTCTATCCCCGGTGCGTCCCCGGCTGCGGAGCGGGGCCGTCGACTGCCGCTCGCACAAGACTTCCACTCCGCCCAAGGACATCGACCTGCAGCGGGTCAGGAACCAAGGTCATTGCGCGTCTCCGAACGGCGCGGCGGCGGAGTCTGCCTCCGCGAGGTAGCGGTGAAGCGAGGTCTTGGGGATTCCGGTCTTCGCGGCGATCTGCCCGAGGCTGGTGCCCTGCTGTTTGAGGAGCCTGGCGTACTCGATCTTGTCGGCGGGGTGGGCGATGGGGCGGCCGATGCGGCGGCCTGCAGCTACGGCGACGGCGCGGGCGTGGGCAACGCGTTCGGCGGTGAAGGTGCGTTCCATCTCGGCGAACAGGGCCAGCAGCAGGAAGGCCAGGCGGCCCATACCCTCGTCGGCGGTGTTGATCGGCAGGGGGGCCGTTCCACTGCCGCGGTGGCGCGCGGGTAGCCGATCCACCGGTCGGATCGCACGTAGCGCAGGCGACTTCGACTGTCCCGCGATTCCGCAGTGCCGTGCACTCACCGACGAAACAGCGGCTCACCTGCGCACGCGACTTCGAAAAACGACATCCGCCGCGCACTCCAACCCTTCGGAGCGTCATGCTCAGCTATCTGTCGATTGGATCGTCGTTCGTCAATGGCACCCCGCCTCGGGCGGCCAGGTGTGCCGCCCGGCGGCATTCAGCTGGCCGCCAGGGCCGCGCCCAGCGGCGTGTGCTCGTAGCGGACAGCCCGGCCGGTGCGGGTGCGGGTGACCAGACCGGCGTCGCGCAGCACCGCCAGATGGCTGCCGACGGTGCCCAGGCTCAGGCCGAGCTGGGCGACCAGCTGCGTCGTCGTTGCCGGCACGTCCAGCGCGCGCAGCACGTCCGCGCGGTGCGGGCCGAGCAGCCGGCTCAGGGCTTCACCGCCTGGTGTACGCGCCACGGGGCCGAGCAGGTCCGCGATGCCCCGGGCGGGATAGACCAGGGCGTAGGGCCATGGCGGTTCGACGTAGCTGATCAGAGTGCCGAAGACCGTGGGCATCAGCAGCAGGCCCTGACCGGTCAGCTGGTACCGGTCCCATGCGGTTCGCGAGCCCGTGCGCACCTCGATGGTCCCGGCCTGCCCCTGGGAGCGCCATCTCACCCGCGGGTCGAGATCGGACAGCGCTGCTGCCCAGCCGTACGTCGCCAGGTGCCCGGCGCGGCGGACCAGGTCACGTTCCAGCACCGTGCGCAGCCGGGGCCAGTCCGGCTCGACCAGTGCCTGCCAGCTCGCTTCGAGCGCGTCGGCGAGTCGGGTGACCACATCCGGCGAGTCGAGGATGCGCTGCACGTGGCGTGGCGGCGTCCGCAGCCCCTGCAGGTTGCGGGCCAGTTCCAGGCGTGCGCGGTGCAATGGAGTCGCTCGTACGGCGGCCAGCTCGGTGGCGAAGTCGCCACCGGGGCCCGACGGTGGTGGATGGATGAAGTCGGCGTTGTAGTGGCCGCGGCGGTACAGCGCCGTCAGCGCCCCGACCGCGGGCACCTGCCGGCGCAGCTGCTCGTACCGGGGCGCGATGCGCTCGGTCCACGGCCGGAGCGGGCCGGGGGTCTGCACGCCGGCTGCGACGCGCAGCGCCTGCATCGCCTCGCCCAATGGTGAGATCGCGTAGCGGGTACGCGCCACGTCGACGGGTCCCACCCCGATGGCCAGCATGTTTTGCCTCCACACGAAAGCATAGTCACCGTGGCCGGGCTGCCGTGATGCTGTCGGCCATGACCACCACGCCCGCCGCGGCACGCTCGGCCACCTACCGCGAGGTGTTCGCTGTGGGCCAGTTCCGTGTGCTGTTCGGCAGCTACACGCTCTTCCTGACCGGCGAGACGGTGCGGATGCTTGCCCTGTCCGTGATTGTCTACGCGGCAACCGGGTCGCCGCTGATGTCGGCGCTGGCGTATGCGGCTGGCTTCCTGCCCTATGCCCTGGGCGGCGCTCTGCTGCTGGCGTTCGCCGACCGCTGGCCCCCGCGCACCGTCATGGTCGGCTACGAGATGCTGCGCGCCGCGGTCAGCGTCGTGCTCGCTGCCGGTCTGCTGCCGGTACCGGCCCTGCTCGTTCTCGTGTTCGTCACGGGTGTGCCCAGTGCCGTCGCCTCCGCTTCGCGCACCGCCCTTCTGCCCGACCTGCTGGACGGCGACCACTACGTGCTCGGCCGTGCCGTGTTCTCCATGGCGGCCGGCGGCACGCAGGTGCTCGGCTTCGCCGCCGGAGGCATGCTGATCGCCGCTGTCGGCGCGTCAGGCGCGCTCTGGATCACCGCCGCGACCTGCCTGGCCTCGGCAGGCCTGCTGCGACTGTGCCTGGCCGACCACCCGCGCCGCCGCACCGGCGTCTCGGCCGGCATCAGCGTGACCTGGCAGGTGAACCGGGCGCTGCTGCGCCAGCCCCCGGTCCGGGTGCTGCTGCTGGCGCAATGGCTGGCACCGGCGCTGATGGTCGGCGCGGAGGGCGTGCTGGTCCCGTACGCCGCGCAGGTCGGCGCGCCTGACGCGGCCGGTCTGCTGTTCGCAGCGGTCGCCGCCGGGATGTTCGCCGGCAATCTGATCGTCGGCCGCCTGGTGCGTCCTGCGGGCCGGGAGCGGCTGGCCCGTCCCCTGGCGCTCGCGCTCGGATTGCCGCTGCTGGGGTTCGCGCTGTATCCCGCACCGGGATACGCGGCCATTCTGCTGGCCGTGTCGGGTTTCGGCGTCGCCTATCAGCTCGCACTGGCCCGCAGGTTTGTCGACGCGGTGCCCGAGACGCAGCGTGGTCAGGCGTTCGGTTTGCTGCTGACCGGAACGATGACGCTGCAGGGCCTGGCCGCCGCAGTCGGAGGCGCGCTGGGCGAAGTCGCGGCCCCGGCGCTGGTCGTCACACTGGCCGGCGCTGCCTCGGCCGTCGCCGCTCTGATGTCCTGGCGAACGCTGTCGCCCACCCGGCGACCCTGACCATGAGCATCCTTCGGAGACGAACGACTCCCGTTTTTGCGACATCAACCAAGTGGGGAGGTGGAGGTCGATCGTGCCCAGTCAGGCATCCGCATCACGGGCCAGGTCAGGTGCTTGAGCGATTTTTCACTGCCCTCGGAAGCCGCCGAGGCGGACATCGGACGGTCATGAGCGGCTGATGGCCCTCGTCTTGCCCAGCGGGGTCCATTACAGTCCGTCTCAACCCGCCAACAGCGGTGAACAGAATCTCGGCGACCTGCGGGGCACCGGATCACGCCCGCCAACAAACGTGAACGGTCACAGACAACTCAGCGACCTGAAAACGCACACCGTGTTGTTCCGGCTGGAGGACCAGCCGCGGCTCACCAACCAACTCTCGGACGACATGGTCCTGGAGGACGACATGGTCCTGGAGGACGAGGTGGTCCTGGAGGACGAGGTGGTCAGCAAGATCGCCGCAGGCTCCGGAGTACTCGCGGCCCCCAAGTCCGAGGGTGGGCTCGATGACCGGCAGGCATTTCACGCGCTCATGCTGCTGGTCCGGACCGGCCAGCGCATGAACGAGGTCCTGATTTCAACTCGGTGTCCTGTGCCGCGTGGCCGGGGACGTCCGTGCAGGGAATCTTCGTGTCCCTCAACCATCCGGCGCACGCCCACCTCGACTCGGGCAGTGGAGGCGTCGCCTCCTTCTACGCGCTGGCCGACGACGGGCGCGTCGACACGGTCGTCTACGACATCAGCTCCCACCGGCGGAACAACGACTACCAGTGGCAGAGGTCCGGCAACAGGAAGTTCGACAAAGGCCCCCCGTCGCTGGAGATCCACGCGAACGCCGAGCCGTTGGTCGCGTCACGCAGGCGAGTGGCGGCCGCCGAGTCGGCGGCCCGTTCGGCACGGGACACCGCGGCCCGGCTCGATGCCCGCGCCGCCGGTGCGGACCCGCGCCGGCGGGCTGCGGGAGCCGACCGGGGAGCAGTCGGCACCAGGGCGGCCGAGCCCGGCCTCGCCCTGCTCGGCGGCAGCCGAACGCCTGACGGCGCCCCCGTGGACGACCGTCTGCCAGGGCCGTAGGGTCCTGCGCGGCGAGCAGATCAGCGAACCGCTCCCGGCCGTGCGCCAGTTGCCTGACATAATCCGCGAAGTCCTCGTCCCGCAGGGCGGACCCCTGCCAGGACGGACGGCTCAGGAACTCCCGGGCGAAGCCGGGCCATGGCTCGCCCTCACCGTCCAGCAGGGCGGCCAGGCCCCGCCGGCGCAGTACCGCCGCGAGCCGGCCGGCCTCCTCTGCCGACAGGGATGCGGGCAGTTCGTCGAGCCGTCCGACGAGCCGCACCGTGCGGTTCACCTGGTCACGCAGACGTGTGTCCAGGAAGGGACCCAGGTGCGGGTGGCGGACGGCCGCCCGCCACAGAGGGCTTTCCGCGAGCGCCTCACGAACGAGTTGGGGCCGGTCGTTGAGTGCCTTGACGAGTTCCGGGTGCCCCAGGAGGGCGGTGCGTACGGAGTCGGACGCGAGGAGTGCGGTGAGATCCCGTGGCCGCCTGACGATGACGAGGCGACGCGCCTCCGCCGACTCGGCGAGCCGGTCCGTGATCTCGCCGTGCTTCACGATCAGGTCGAGTACCGGCCTCCGCGTCAGCGCGGCGTGTGCGTCGTCCGACGTCGTGGCGGCGAGCGCGTCCACGAACGTCGGGGCACGTCCGGCGACATGGAGCCCGTGGGAGTCGACGAGGACGGTGCGGACCGTCCGGCTGTCGGCGCGGGAAAGGCGGGACAGCAGGTTCGGGTCCCCCAGAAGGGTTCGCCACGACTACGCGTCCGCGAGGACGTCCTTCCGCCGTGCGAGCAACCTCCCTCAACCCCGGTATGCGAGCGAGCTGCCGCACGAGCCGGGGATCTCGCGCGGTGAGTCCGCCCCCCCTTTTAGCCCGCACGTGAGCGGAGTCGAGGACCACGCGCGAGACGTCGATGAGGCCGGCGTCATCGAGTCGGTGCAGCACCGCTTCATGCAGCCGGCCCCACACCCCGGCCCGCGACCAGATCAGGAACCAGCGGTGCGCGGTCGACTTCGGTATCCCCCGCCCCGCGGCCGCACCGTCTTAAGTACTCCAGCCGTAGATCGTGATCTTGCTGGTCGGGGCTGGTGCGGAGATGGCTGTGGCCACCGTTGATCACCGTGAGTTGTGTGGACAAACGAAAGGACTGACCGGGGTGGCTTGCGCCGCAGCCGCTCAGCCTGGAAACCGGCCAGTCGACCGTAGTTGCCAGCGGCGCTCGGCGTAGGCCAGGTCGTCCCGCCACAGTCGGCCGGCCGCGGCGCGCGCCAGGGGACGCAGCAGAGGTGCGGCCAAACGTACGGCACCGAATCCGGGGCGGTTCGAGGCTGCGATCACCGCCTCGATGACGGCGGTCCGAGGCCGGCCCGTGTCGTCCGTGCCAAGGGGCGTGGCATGGGTCTCCACGGTGGAGCCCGCGCCCTCACCCTCGGTGATGTGCATGACGACAGTGCGGGGTTCGGGGGCGGTGAAGACGGCGCGTACCGGCACGACCAGTGGGCCCGCCACCTTGAAGGACACGTCGACAGTGAGGGAGTCCGGGCCGTCGTCTGAACAGCCGGGTACGTTCACCACCGTCAGGTCGACGAAAGAGTAGGGGTGGAACCATGCCCCGTGCCACGGATCGAGCCGGTTGGCCATGATGTCCTCGGGCTCACAGACACCTACGCAGGTGTGGACGGCTGTCACCGCGCGCCTAGGATCGGGTCGCCGCGGTAGGACCGGTGCGTCCAGCGGCTCCTCGCCGCCTACCGCGTCCAGTCGTGTCCAGACGAGCACCCCGTCGTCGTGCACCGGCAGCGGCGACCAGCCTGCGTGCGAGCGGCCGTCCAGGGCCAGCCCGTGCCAGTGGCACACCAACGCGCCGCACCGCACCGGGCTGTCGCGCAGCGGTGCCCCCATGTGCGGGCAGGTTCCTGGTCCGCCGACGAGGCGCCCGTCAGGCCCTCGCCACACCACGACCTCCTGCCCCGCCACGGTCCGCCCCAGCTTGCCGTCACCCCGCAGGGTGCTGGAGGCGCCGACGACGTACCAGTTCCCTGACTCGCGACTCTGGGCCCGCTTCAGCGCGCCGGCGATCAGCCCAGGCCGCGCCTCGGGCCAGGTGGGCCGCTGATCCTGCCAGGGCACGGCGTGGCGGCGCAGGGACAGCGGTAGGCGGCGGTTCACGTGACCTCCCCAGCGGAGTGGTCGGCCGTCGCCGGTGGGAACGCGGTTGCGGGTAGGGCACGGTTGTACGGGCCGTGTCTGGGTCCGGGTCCGGGTCGCGCGCGGAAGCGGGCGGCTGTCACCCGGACCAGCCCATCGGCGGCGACCACCGCTCTGCGCCGCCGCTGTACTACCCCGCGCCGGTGCAGCACGGTGTAGCCCTCGCGGGCAATGGCGTCCAGGATGCCGCCGTACAGGACGGCTGCGGTGCGGATGCAGGGGCGCGACACCGGGTCGAGCAGTTCGACACCGGGCATCGCGGCCCGGTACACGTTGCGGGTCAATGTCTCGAATTCTCTGAGTGCGGCGGTGATCCGGCGGTCCGTTCGGCGCGTCGCGCGGCTCCAGCTGAGGAGCGCCCGGTCGACGCCGTGAGCGGCGAGCAGGTCGGTGGGGAGGTAGATGCGCCCGCGGTCGAGGTCCTCGCCGACGTCGCGTAGGAAGTTGGTGAGTTGGAAGGCGACGCCGAGCGACGCGGCGTAGGGCTCAGCCTCCTTGCACGGCCCGACCGTGCCCAGTACGGGGAGCATCTCGAGCCCGATCACTGCGGCCGACCCGTGCATGTAGGCGCGCAGGTCGGCGTAGGTGGGGTAGGAGGTCACGACCAGGTCGGAGCGCATCGCGGCCATGAAGTCCTGGAAGTGGGCGGGGTCGATGGCGTAGCGTCGGGCGGTGTCGGCGAGAGCGTGTACCACCGGCTCGCGGCTGCAACCCTGTCGCAGTCCTTCCTCCAGTTCCTTCTGGAGCCGGGTCAGCGCTCGCGCTCGCACATCCGCTCCGGCGCCGGAGTGGAGAGAGTCGACGATGTCGTCAGCCCAGCGGGCGAAGCCGTAGAGGGCGTGCACGGCGGATCGGCGCTCCACGGGCAGCAGCCGTGTGGCCAGGAAGTAGGTCCTGCCGTGTCGAGCGTTCAGGGCGCGGCAGTGCCGGTAGGCGGCGCGCAGCTCCGGATCGTTGATCTTCGCTGCGTCCAGCTCTCGCTCGGTCATCCTGCCCTGCCTTCGGTCGGGGCGGCCGTGGGGTTCTCTGGCACTTCGGTCTGCCTGGCGGCAGCCTCGGGATCCGGCCGGGAGACCGACGGCTCATGCACGGTGGTGGCCAGGGTGCGAGATGCCTCGTCCACGCGCGGGACGGCCGGCGGCTTGCGCTCGCCGGCTTCGCACACGGATGGGACAGGGCAGCTGGTGGCGGCCGGGGCGCCGGTCCGGTCGGGGAGAGTGACGGTTGCGGAGTGACTCCAGCGGCTGCCGCCGCGTCTGGGTACGCCCGTGATCCGGGCCGCGGCCAGCTTTCCCGAGAGCAGCACGGTCGGCACGCCAACGCCGGGTGTGGTGCCGCATCCGGCCAGGATCGCGTTGTGGGTGCCCCGCACCAGGTTGCGCGCCCGGAAGGGCCCGGTCTGCGTGAAGGTGTGAGCGGCCGAGAACGGGGTTCCCGCAGCATGCCCTTGCGCGTGCCAGTCGGCTGGGGTGACCAGACACTCCTGCTCGATGGCGGCTCCCAGGCCGGCCAGCCCGCGCTGCTCCAGCTCGCCCAGCAGCTTGTCCCGGTAGCGCGGGCCTAGCTCGGACCAGGCGGCCGCGTCCGGGCCGATGTCGGTGTTGGGACAGGGCGCGAGGATGTAGTGCAGGTGGTGGCCCGGCGGCGCGAGGCGGGGATCGGTGGCGGTGGGGCGTGTGACGAGCAGCGAGGGGTCGCTCATCAGTCGTCCGGTGCGGGTGATTTCGTCGAACGTGGAGTGCCACGCCGTGCCGAAGAGGATCGTGTGATGCGCGAGCTGCGGCCAGGTCCGGTCCGTGCCGGCGTGCAGGACGACCGCGGAGGGGGAGTGACGTAGGCGCAGAGGTCTGCGCGGACGCCGTCCGAGCAGCCGGTACGCGACGGGCAGGTCCGGAGTGAGGACGACCGCGTCGCACGGGATGCGGGCGCTGTCGGTGACGACCGCCGTGATCCGCTCACCCGAGCGCTCCAGACGAGTCACCCGCTGTCCGAACTGAAGCTCGGCGCCGGCTGCGGCGGCCGCGTCCGCCATCGCACGGGGAAGCGCGTGCATACCGCCCCGCGGGAAGTACACGCCGGCGACGGTGTCCATGTAGGCGATGACCGCGTAGGCGGCCAGCGCCCGCGCCGGGGGCACACCCGCGTACAGGGCCTGGAAGGAGAACACGCGGCGCAGCCGTTCGTCGCTCAGGAAACGGCCGATCTGCGGGTCCAGGCGGCCGAACCCGCCGAGGGCGGCCAGCCGGGCGAGGTCGGTGGTGAGCAGGCCGAGCGGTGAGTCGAAGTTGGTGTCGATGAACCGGCGCATTTGAACTCGGTACAGCCGCTGAAGCCACTCGCGCAGGCGACGGTAGCCCGCTGCCTCGGCCGCCCCGGCGAACCGCTCCACTTCGGCGGCCATCGCGTCCGCGCCGGTGTGCACGTCAAGGCTGCTGCCGTCGGCGAAGCAGGCCCGGTAGGCCGGGTGCAGGGGGATCAGCTCGACCCGATCGTTCAGATTCTGGCCGACGGCGGCGAACGCCTCGTCGGCCAGGTCGGGCATGGTCAGTACGGTCGGGCCGGTGTCGATGCGGTATCCGGCCAGGTCGAGGCGCCCGGCCCGGCCGCCGGGCAGCTTTTCACGCTCGACGACGGTGACCTGGCGCCCGGCCCCCAGCAGGTGCAGCGCTGCCGACAGCCCGGCGAGGCCGGCGCCGACGACTACCACGTGATCGGTGGGACCGGGCAGGGTGCGGGTCACTGGTTGTCCCCCGCGCCGTCGTAGGCAGGAGTTTCGTACCCGCTGTCCCCGGGCTGCAGAGGTACGGCGGCATCCGTGCCCGGCCGCGCGCCGGCCGTGGCGAGCAGCAGACGGCGCAGCGGTGCTGCGGCCTCCGCGTCGAGCACGGCATCGTCGAAGTACCGCAGTCCCTGTGCGGCGAGTCGGTCGAGCCTGGCCTGCACGGTGGCGCGTGCGCCCGTGGCGACCAGTACGTCGCGCACCTCGTCCAGACCCTGCTCGTTGAGGGCCGCGTCACCGAGCCACCGCTCGAGCACGGCCAGCGCGGCGCCGTCGCCGGCGGCCTCGGCGCGTGCGCGGGCGACGGCGGCCAGGTAGGTGTGCTTGTCCTCCCGGATGTCGCCGCCGCACGTCTTGCCGGTCTCCCGCGGGTCGCCGAAGACGTCGTCGAGGTCGTCGCGCAGCTGGAACGCCATGCCGACGCAGCGTCCGGCGCCGCACAGCAGGCGAAGCGTCGCATCGTCCGCGCCCGCCACGGTCGCCCCCAGGGCGAGCGGCCGCTCTACCGAGTACGAAGCGCTCTTGAGGCGGGTGGCGCGCAGCGCGCCCGTCAGGGACCGCGCCACCGTCATCCGGCCCCGTACGTCCAGATACTGGCCTGCGACCATCTCCGTGCGCAGGTCGCCCCATAGTCGCCGTACCACTGCCCCTGGCCTGGGTGGCAGCGGCGTTTCCGCCACCAGATCGTCGGCCCACGCCAGTGCCAGGTCACCCGCGAGAACCGCCGCCGACTGCCCGAACCACTCAGCACGCTCGTGCCCTCGCCGGCCGGCGAACCTGCCGGACAGATCCGTGTGCAGTGCGGGCCGGCCGCGGCGCAGCGCCGCCCGGTCCATCACGTCGTCCTGGACCAGCGCGCAGGTCTGGAGCAGTTCCAGAGCGGCTCCGATCCGCAGGGCTGCTCCCGCGGGCATCGGGTCGCGGCCCGCGCAGGCCCGGAACGTCCACCACACCAGCTGGGCGCGCGTGCGCTTGCCGCCCTCCCGGGTGAAGCGCGTCATCGGTTCGGCCAGTTCTTCGGCGAACCGGGGATCCGCCAGTCGGGCGCGGCGCAGGCGCTCTGCCAGCACATGGTCGAGCATCCGGCCGACGGCGCCGGGCACGTCCGAGTCGACCGCCCGCACTTCGGCAGGGCCGCCGGGCAGTGGCCCGCTGACCGCCCGCCACGCATCGGTCATGTCGTCTTCGTCCCGGTCACCGGCCGCCGGCCTGCGCGGAAGTGACGTCACGGGCGCCGTCGCGACCGGCGGCGGCGCCGTCGCGGAGCGGTCCTTCGCGTGGGTGAGACGCATCCCGGTTCCTTCCGTCCTGTCCGATTCCGTCGTTCCCGTCACCCGTCAGTTCCGGCTCGGGCCGTGCGGAAACAGATGTGCCGGCGCCCCACGTGACCGGGACCGAGGGCGACCGCTCCTCCACCGTGCCGTCTGGGGCGCTCGGTTGCTCGCCGCCAGGGGGTGCGCTTGCATCCATCGGGGTACAAACTGCGGGATATCAGGTCAGATCATCCAGGAGCGGGCACCGGGCGTGCTCGGCTCGGAGTCCGTCACGCCGTAGGCCCCTCCGCCGGCAGCCGCGTACGGGTCGGATCGGATCGAAGGGAGACGCAGTGCCGGATACGGACGTGGCCATCGTGGGTGCGGGCGCTGCCGGGCTGTCGCTGGCCCACCGGCTCGCCGGGAGCGTCGCCGGCCTGCGCACACCCTCCGCGGTCCTGCTGGACGCGCCGCCCGGCCCGCTGCGGCCACCACCGCGGACCTGGTGTTACTGGACGGCAGGACCTGGACGGTTCGACGCGGCGGTACGGGACGAGTGGCAGCGGCTCAGGGTTCGCCCGCGCACCGGCGCCCCTATCGAGGGAGACATCGCCCCGCTGTGGTACCGCATGATCCGCTCCGACGACTTCGAACGCCTGGTCGCCAGGAGCCTGGCACACACCTCCAACGTGCGGCGCTTGGAAGCGATCGTCGAAGCGGTGGAGGACGTGCCCGGCGGCGCCCATGTCCATCTCAGAGACTCCCGCGGCCGGGCGCGGGTGCTCAGTGCCCGCTGGGTGTTCGACTCCCGCCCCCTCGGCGAGCTTCCGGCCGCCCGAACGACCATGCTTCAGTGCTTCCACGGCTGGTTCGTGCGCACCGCCCGCCCGGTTTTCGACCCCGCCGTCGTAGAGCTGATGGACTTCCGCACCCCGCAGCCCGCCCACGGCCTGTCCTTCGGCTACGTACTGCCGACCGGACCGTGCGAGGCGCTCGTGGAGTACACCGAGTTCTCCCCTGATGCCCTCGCTCCGGAGCGGCACGAGGTAGCCGTACGGCATTACGCCGACGAGGTGCTGCGGCTCGGCGAACGGCAGGTGCTGGCCACTGAGACCGGCCTCATCCCGATGACCGACGGGCTCTTCCCCCGGCAGACCGGAGCCTCCGTCTTCCGCATCGGTGCCGGTGGCGGAGCGACCCGCCCCGCCACCGGCTACACCTTTGCCGGACTTCAGCGCCAGACCAGAGCCATCGCCGACGCCCTGCGCCGCGGACGCCGTCCGGTGCCGCCCCCCGCCCACCGGATGCGCTCGCGTGCCATGGACGCCGTCCTGTTGCGCGCCCTGGACAGCGGCCGGGCCGACGGCCCGGAGCTGTTCAGCCGCCTGTTCACCCACGTGCCCATGGCACGGCTGCTGCGCTTCCTCGACGGAGACACCCGCCTGCACGAGGACGTGTCCATCGGCCTGTGTACGCCGGCCCGGCCGATGTTGCGCTCCGCCCTGGAGCTGCTCGGTCTTCCCCGCCGCCCCTTCGACCTGGCCACGCCCTCGCGCCCGCCGACGCCTCCCGCCACTGCGCCGCCGCCCGCGCCGGACGCATCCGCCCCGCACCTCCCCCCGACGGAGACCCCATGACGCAGCTGCGCGACGATCACCTCGCCGCCGCTTTCGATCACGCCTCCCGCACGTACGACACGCTCGTGGCCGCCAACCCCGGTTACCACGCCCACCTGCGCCGCTCGGTGCGCCGACTCGGCCTGCCCGGAGCCGGCCAGGGACTGCGCCTGCTCGACCTCGGCTGCGGCACCGGCGCCTCCACCGCCGCGTTGCGCTCCGTCCTGCCCGCCGCCCGCATCACAGCCGTGGACGCCTCGGCCGGCATGCTCCGGCGAGCCGCGGCCAAGCCGTGGGCGGACGGGGTGACCTTCGTCCACTCCCCTGCCGAGCAGCTGCCCCAAGCGGGGGTGCGTGGCCCCTTCGACGCGGTACTGGCCGCCTACCTCTTCCGCAACGTCACCGATCCCGACGCTGTCCTCGCCACCGTTCGCGAGCTGCTGCGGCCGGGCGGCCGACTCGCCGTGCACGAGTACACCCTGAGCGGGCGGCACGCCGACCGCGCGGTGTGGACGCTGGTGTGCAGAGGTCTCGTACAACCTGTCGCGACCCTGCTGGGGGACGGCCCGCTGTACCGGCACCTGTGGCGCAGCGTGCTGGACTTCGACACCGCCTCGTGTTTCGCGCGGCGGCTCGACGCGGCCGGCTTCGACAAGGTCCGCTCCCTGCCTCTGCCGGGCTGGCAGACGGGCATCACTCACACCTTCCTCGCCCGCCGAGCACACGACCACGGGCGAAACGCATGAGGTCGCCGCGACAGGGCGCCGCGCGCCGGGGACGCGACCGGCGGGCACGCATGCTGCCCGCCCCGTCCGGAGCCCCCCGGGTGCAGGGCACCCCACCGTCGGTGGCGGTGGTCGGCGCCGGCATCGCCGGCCTGGCCGCCGCCACCGTGCTCGCCGAGCGCGGGGTGTCCGTCACCCTGTACGAGAAGCGGCCGTACCTCGGCGGCCGAGTCGGCGGATGGCCGACCGAACTGCGCGACGGCACCACGGTCAGCATGAGCCGCGGCTTCCACGCCTTCTTCCGCCAGTACTACAACCTGCGCGGACTCCTGCGCCGCACCGACCCCGGCCTTCAGCGGCTCACCGGTCTTCCCGACTACCCGCTGCTCCACGCCGACGGCCTGCACGACAGTTTCCGGTACGTCCCGCGTACCCCGCCGCTCAGCGCGCTCGGTTTCGTCGCGCTCAGCCCCTCCTTCCGGCTCGCCGACCTGCGTGCCATGAACCCTCTGGCGGCCCTCCCGCTGCTCGACGTGCGGGTGCCGCAGGTGTACGACCGCCTGGACGGCATCAGCGCGCACGACTTCCTGGACGCCGTGTGTTTCCCCGCCAGCGCCCGGCACCTGGCCTTCGAAGTGTTCTCCCGGAGCTTCTTCGCCGACCCGTGGCACTTGTCCGCGGCCGAGATGGCGCTGATGTTCCACATCTACTTCCTCGGCTCCGCCGAAGGGCTGCTCTTCGACGTACCCAGCGCCCCTTTCGCGGCCGCCTTGTGGGACCCGCTCGCCGGCTACCTCACCCGTCACCACACGGAGGTGCGCACCGGCATGGCCGTCGAGCACATCGCGCCCACCCCGGACGGCGGTTTCGTTGTCGCTTCCGAACGGGAGGAGCGCCCCTACGGCGGAGTCGTCCTTGCTCTGGACAGCGCGGGGCTGCGCTCGCTGGTCGAACACTGCGGGCAGCTGGGCGACGCGCCCTGGCGTGAGCGGATCGGGCGACTGCGCACCGCTCCGCCGTTCCTGGTCAGCCGCCTGTGGTTGGACCGTCCGGTCGCATCCGATCGGCCCGGCTTCCTCGGTACCAGCGGCTTCGGCACCCTCGACAACATCAGCGTGCTGGAACGCTATGAGGACGAGGCGGCCCGCTGGAGAGCGCGCACCGGAGGTTCCGTCGTCGAACTGCACGCCTACGCCCTGCCGCCCGGAGCCGTCCGGGAGGTCGAGCAGAAGCGCCTGCTCGGCCAACTCCACCAGGTGTATCCGGAGACCGGCACGGCCACGGTCCTGAACACCCGCCACGAATGGCATGCGGACTGCCCCCTCTTCCCGGTGGGCGGCTACCGCGACCGGCCCACCGTCCGCACTCCGCACCCGCGGCTGGTCATGGCCGGCGACCTGGTCCGCACCGACCTGCCCGTGGCACTCATGGAACGAGCAGCCACCACCGGCTTCCTCGCGGCCAACGCCCTGCTGGAACAATGGGAGGTACGGGGCCAGACGCTGTGGACGGTACCGGACCGCGGTCGCAACGCGGTGTTGAGGGCCCTGGCCGCACGGGAGTTCACGCCCACCATCCGCAGACACTCGGACTGAGGCAGCTCCGCTCCGCAGGATGCATCTCCCGTCAGCGCGGCGGACCACGGCGTTGTGCGAGGCTGGCATCGCCTGACCGGCAAGCGCAGCAGTGCAGTGAGCCTTCGCCAACTTGAAGTCGCAGGTCAGAGGGCTGGTGTGACGGTCTTCCGGGGTACTCGCGCTGGTCGTGGGCGGCAGGAGCCTCGTGGACAGTTCAGATGCCTCGGATCAGCAGTGGATTTCGCCAGGTCCGCTGAGACGACGAGGTGGCGCGCAGGACCCGGGAGTGTTGGCGAGAGGCAGTGATCAGCTGCCCCTCCAGCCCGCCGGGCCGGTCTCGTCAGCGACCCCGAGCTTGTCGAATATCGATATGCTCCTCTATCTTGGGCATATCGAAAGTCGATAGGTGGGGGATGTAATGAACACGCGACTCACGAGGACCCTGGCCTCGGTGACCTTTCTGCTGGCGTTCCTCTGCGGGGTCGCCTTCATCGGCACAGGAGTCACGCACATGCTCGATGACGGGGCGGTCTGCGTGCAGACGGACTTCTGGCACAACGCCTCACTGGCGGATCCACTGCCGGTGGGCACGGGCGTGAAGGTGTCCAGCAGTGCCACGCGCCTGTGCCAGGACAGTCCCTCCGTGGGTCAGCGCGCCGCCGACCTCGGGGGCAAACTGCCCTGGCTGCTGTTCGGTGCGCTCGCGCTGCTGCTCTTCTCCCGGCTACTCAAGGCAGTCTTGCTGCAGGGGCCGTTCACCGAGGCGGTGGCACACCGACTCTCCGTTCTCGGCTGGTTCGTCACCGCGGGCACGCCGCTGGCCGGCCTCATCGTCGGCTGGTCCGAGTCCTGGCTCGTCGGGAGCATGGCGCCGATCGTGGGTTCCGGGCCGACGGTCTCCGGGCCGCTCGTGCTCGTCCTCGCCGGCCTCGCCGCAGTGATCATGGGGAAGATCATGCGCGAAGGCGTACGCATGCGAGAGGACCTCGAAGGAACCATCTGATGCCCGAAGAGGAACCACACGCGATCCGGATCCACCTCGACCACCTTCTCGCCGAACGCGGGATGACACTCACCGAACTGTCAGCACAGGTGGGTATCACCGTCGTCAACCTGTCCGTACTGAAGAACGGGCGGGCCAAGGCCATCCGCTTCTCGACCCTGTCGAGGATCTGCGAGGTCTTGCGGTGCCAGCCGGGAGACCTGATCACCCACGACCCCGCCTCCCTCTGACCTGCGACTTCAAGTTGGCGAAGGCTCAGTGCACAAGCGTTCCATCTGCTTCCGCACCAGGAATGCGAGGAGGAACGGGTTGGCCTGGGCGCAGTAATGGCGATCCTTGCCTGCGTGGCCTTTTACGCACTCCTGCTACTTCTTGCGGTTTACGTGATTTCCTGGCGGCTCACGCACGGCATGCCGGAGCGGCCGGGATGCCGCCACCGGGACCGGCTGAACGGCCACGTACTGGGATTGAAAGCGCGATGTCGTCATCGTGGGGTGCGCAGGAATCCGGTTCCGGTGAGGCAGCCGTCGAGGGCGTCGTGGCGGTACTGGAGCTGGCGTAGGCCCAGCCGGACGGCGGTGATCAGGTCGTGCGGGTCGGCGAAGGCGCGGTTGGTCGTGGTGGTGCGCCGGAGCACTGACCAGATGCCTTCGACCGAAATCGTGAAGTGCTGTTGCGGATGGGGTGTGCGTGTGGAGTGGCACCTGGACGAATGTGGTCACACTGAGTTCGAGAGGCGTGAGCCGACCGAACGGCGGGAGAACATCCGCGAGACCACGCTCGAAGGCAAGGCGCAGCAGGCGTTCCAGCGGGACCTGACGGCCCTCGCGCAGTGGGTGGAGCGACAGGGTGGACGAGCCTGCTGCGCGCAACTCGGCATGAAGCCGGCCTCAGTCCAACGAGTGAGCCTGTGACGGATGGCTCGCTGCCCTGGTTGCACAGCCGATCCGGCGGTCCCGAACGCTGCCAGCCTTGACGACGAAGGCAACAGGGCCATCTCCCCGGCGCCGGGGTCCTGTGGGATCGTGACTGGTGCTGTGTGAGAGGGGGAGCGGTGGTGTCTGCGCCTGCAGCCGGTGGCTTTATCGAGTAGTACGGGAGTCACTCACGGCCCAGCGGACGGTTGGGGGGCCAGCCCCCGCCGCCGGCCCCTCCTCGCTCCCGGCCCCGTGGGCTTCCGGGGCCGTTCACGTGGAAAGAGAGTGGCATTGGTTCCTGACAGGCAGCTGACGGGGATCGTCCCAGTCGTGCCCTGCGGCGGCAGCTCAGCGGCCGCGCCGCCCGCCGTCCGCCGTCCGCCGTCCACGAGCGGATCCGTCGTCGGCCTGGCCACCGCTCACCTTGGCACGCCCCCGACGACTTGCGAGACGAGGACCTGCTCGCCGCCTTCCAACCGTGCATTCAACCCTGGGTGAAGGCCGAAAGGGGGGTCTTTGATCCCTGTGGATCAAATCCCTCTCAGTCCTGCTTTCCGTCGCATACGACAGTTCCGCCCACCGTGTGCGGGATCCGCGATCCGCAGGCGACCATCTTCCAGTCGAGCCGCAGCGTGTAGGGATTTCCCTTCACGTGATAGTCGATCCATGCGGTGTTGATGTAGCCACCCTGCTTTCCCACATCGAGGACGAACAGCAGCTCGGTGAAACCTGTGCCTTCCTTGTCCTGGTCGGCGCAGCTCTGGGTGATGCGGCTTCCTGTCCGTACGTCCTTGTACTCGCCGGGTGCCTTGCGCTGCTGGAAGTGCGGCGGTGCGCCCAGAGCGGCACCGATCTGGCCGGCGTCGACGGTCGCCTTCCACATGTGCGGGGTGACGGTCCGCAGCTTCAAGGAGACCGACCTCGGCTTCACGGGCGTGCGGTAGCGGATGCCGTCGATGGTGATCGGGTCCCCGCTGGTCGAGCACAGGAGGTAGCTGCCGAACGTCACCGTCCACGGAGCCTTCTTCGGTGCGTAGACCGATGTGGTGCCCGTGTCGGTGTGGGATTGCAGAGGGCCGGCCCCGCTGACGTGCTCTACACGCTCGTCACCGAACGGCCAACCGGTCAGCAGCGACACCGTCACCACCGCGACCGCTGCGAAGGCGGCCAGAGAAAGCGCGGTCTTTCCCTTGCGACGACGGGGCCGCCGTGCGGGCACGGCGCCTTCCTCGCGCGTGGAGCCGCTGGTCACAAGTCGAAACCCTTTGTGTTGGCGACCGAGGCGCTGCCGGACGCGGACCACTTCGTGCCGTTGGTGGTGACCGCCGCGCCGTAGGTGACCTCGGAGCCATTGCTGTGGGTCATCCACGCCGTGCCGCGCTTGGTGCCGTACCCCGGGGCGGCCGGGTATCCCTCGCCGATGGTGGCCCAGGCGTCGTTCTGGCCGATCTTCGTGGTGCGGCAGGTGTCGGCGCGGGGAGACACGAGTGCCGCCTTCACTCCCTTGGCAGCCTTGCCCAGGTGAACGTTGATGTTGGGCGGCAGACTCGCGATGGTGCGGGTGGTCCCGCTCTGCGCGGGGGCGATCGGGTTCGCCCAGTGCCGGGCTGACGCGGGGCGGGTGGCCCACTGTCCGACCAGGCGGACAGACTGGGTCGTCCAGGCATAGCCGTTGCTCGTCGGGTCGAAGATCTCCATCTCCAACGACACCAGACCGTTGGGTCCGATGTAGCGGTCGGGGACGTCGGCCGGATCGACTGCGACGGTGAAGGAGTTCCCGTTGGTGCTGATCCCTGTGGTCGGCAGGTTCAGCATGGGGACTTCCTCGCCATTGGCCAGGCGAGCGGTCTCTGCGGGAGGGAGATCGGCGCGCAGCGTGAACCGGGCTTTGTCGAGCGGTAACTTCGCGTCGACCTGTCCGGTGAACGCCACTAAAGGCCCGGTTGCCGCCTGTGAAGCCGGCACGTTGACGAGGCCGACGACAGTGCAGACGCCTGCCGCGAGTACGGCGACTCTCTTCGCAATCATGCAGGTTCCCCCTGGTGCGGTTGCACAGAACTCCGAAAAGAGTCGTTCCTGATGATTTGATCGCCATGAACATATCAGGCCCCTGAGTTGCCACACCGGATATTTGTTCACGGCTGTGGCGTTGGGGCTGCTGGGAACAGCTGCCGCACCGTCAGCCGTGGCCGACCTGACGAGTGCCGGCCAGCTGCGCGTCACCATCGGCTCGGCAACCCGGCCCAGGCGAACGGCTTCGCCGCCGGCCCGGCATCGAACGCCACCTGCGCCATCAACAAGATCACGGTGAACCGGTACAGCGAGTGCGAGTGGGTGTCGATCCACGTCGACGTCATCAAGATCATCAACGGCAAGCCCGAACTCGAGAGCACCGTCGACGTCGACGTCAAGCACCAGATGACCCTGAAGGCGAACTCCGCGCACTGATCGCAGAAGTTCCACGTCTCCGAGGGGCGCACGACCCGAGCGGGCAACGGTGTCGCCGTCGACATCAGCGCTGGCCGGCGACCGAGCCGCGCACCGGCAGGCCGGGGCGCCTGCCGGTGATGGAGATTGCCGCGGTGCCGCATGAGCTGATCCGCTGGACCTCCCGGCGCAGCGACCAGATCGCTGCCTGCCTGGCCGCGTCGACGACGACGGCAAGCCGCGGTTCCTGCCCGTGGTCTTCAAGCGGGCCCGCGCCAAGCTGAACCGGATCGCCGCCCGTGAGACCCGCTTCGGCCGCGTTCTGCCTCAGGACGTGCTCCGCTCCTCCCAGCGGTCCCGGAACCACGCAAGCGTCTCGGCAAAGAGTTCGCAGTTGCGGTCCTTCTCCAGCAGAGAAAGCCGGATGTTGGGGCGCAGCTCCAGCTTGCCCTCCGGGATGTCGACGCCGTCGAGTGTGTTGAGACGCACGAGGAGTTCGGCGCGCAGTGCACGGTTGGTGAACGGCTCCCGTGCGGCGAGGTATTGGAACACCACCTCTGCCGTGCCCCCGCGGCCGGTACCGGGGTAGAGCGTCACCGGCCAGATGCCGCGGCCCGGTCCGCCCGCCTCACCGAGCATAAGGAACGCGCTCGTAGTAACGCGGCCGGCGCCGTGACCGATCCAGCCGCCGAGTCCCTCCCAGTGAGTGAAGAGCTCGCGGACCGCAGCGACCGTCTCGGGGGAGTCATCAGCCGCGAGCTGGCGGAAGAACCGCTCGGCGCGCGTCTCCTCCCCCGGCGTCTCCGTGGTGCCGCTCCGAGCGGTGTCCTCGTCGCCGGACTCATCGTCGTCCGTACCGGCGAGCAGCGCGGCGAGGTCGTCGGCGGTGAGCCGCTGAGCGGGATCAGCGGCACCGGTGGTCGTGAAGCGGACGCCGTCGGCGGCAAGCCGGGCGCGGACGTCGTCGCTCCCGGCGTCCTGGGGCGCCGCCCACCGGAAACCGTCGGATACCTTGCCCTCGGAGGTGAGGACCCGGTACGCGAACGCCACGCCCGGGGTGTTGGCCAGGTGGTTGCCCACGGCCTGGGCGCCGGAACCGAGGAACGCTGCGAGATCGCCGTACGAGGTCCAGGTGCCGTGGGGGAGCGCAGCGAGGACCTGGTGGGCGAGCTGCCAGTCGCGGCTGCGTTCGGCACGGCCCACTCCGCGCAGCGGCGCCGGCCACAGATCGATCGCGCGGTCGGCAAGTTCGTCGGCGCGGGCCAGGATCTCCCGCACGCCCCAGCGCTCGGTGGCGGCAATTCGGCGGTTCATCTCCAGGTGGCTGCCTCGCAGCAGATCCTGCTTGCGCTCGAAGGGGTGATTGGACAGCTCCGAGTTGACCGCAGTGAGTGTCAGGTTGCCCAGAGTGTGCTGAAACCGAGCGTGCAATTCCTCCGCGGTCTCGTCTTCGGCCGCGTCCGCGCTCAGCTCCCGCAGCCACTCATTGCCGGGTGACTGCGGCATGACGTGCTCGACGGTGAGTTGCGCGGCGGCGAAGTCGACCGGTTCGGGATGCTCGTAGCTCTCCTCCAGCCGTTGCAGCACGAGTTTGCGCTGCTGCGGCCGACCGTACTGGTAGAACGGCGCCTTCCTGATCTTGTCGCGCAGCTCGGCGTCGTCGGGCCAAAAGCGGTTCTCGGAGGAGAGGAGCCGGTGCAGCCCCTCGGTGACGGGCACATCGAGGGGGAGCTGTCCGGGCACCGCCTGGAAAATCCGGTTGAGGTTGTTAGTCGGTACCCGGCAGATCATCCTGCGGACGAGGAAACTCTCGATGTACGCCATCGCACGGGCGACTTCGTAAGAGCTCAGCTCGCCGCGCTCGCGCCGGTCGAACAACGGCATCAGGGCGGGGTAGGTGACGGCCGCTTGCCACGCGTCCAGACGGCGCAGCGCGGCCCTGACCGCGGGATCGGGTTCCTCCTCGGGGTGCAGCAGCCGGCGAAAATGGGCGCCGCGCCGGTGCAGCTCCTTGATGTACTCCTCGATCTCCGCCTCGCCGATCCTCGTTTCCTCGAAGCGCCGCTGCTGGGCGGTGTACAGATCCTGGCGGCGCACCCGGTCGTCCCCGTCGAGTACCAGCTGCAGCCACATGAGCTGTTCGAGCTCGTCGTTGCTCAGACTGTCCTGCAAGGGGAGCCAGTAGGCCTCGTAGATGTGCTCACCGCGGGAACCCAACCGCATGAAGAGGTAGTTGCGCAGCAGATCGGCCTGGCTCAGTTTGAGGCCGGTGTTATTGAGCGACTCGAAGATGCGGTGCACGTTGTCGCCGCGTTCGGCGGTCACTGCCACCAGGGTGAGCCGGGAGGTGATCGCCTGCTCGATGCGGAAGACGTCTTGCGGAGCCGCCGGATCGTCCGCCTCGACAAGCTTCTTACGGAAGAAGGCGTAGGCGGTGGCGACACTGCTGCTGGCGGCCTGATCGGTAAGGGGGCCGCGGATATGGGCGGCGAACCGCGGCCGGTCCGCCTGCGTCGGCAGGAGACGGAGGTGATCGTTCCCGTTCTTCCATTTGTTGATCAGGTACTGCTCGTCAATGCGCTGAGCCTCGTCGGGCGCGGTGCCCGCGACGTGATCGCGGATGGCGGCCAGCGCCAGGGAGAGCGTGGTCAGTCGCTGCTGGCCGTCCACGACGAGCCAGCGGGGGAAGGTCGCCTCGTTCTGCGGTGACGGCGCGAGCACGACCGAACCGAGGAAGTGCGTGCTGGCCTCCTCCGCCCGTCCGAGCAGGTCAGCCTGCTCCAGGATGTCGCTCCACAGCTGCTTGAGGTGCTTCTCGGCCCAGGAATACGTTCGCTGGTAGAGAGGCACCTGGAATTGCTGGGCCCTCCCCTGGACGAGATCGGCGAACAGCGTCTCCTTCGCCTGCATCGTGTTGTCCCCCTCGGTGACTTGTTCACTTGTGGCGTGGGGACGACCATAGGGCTTCCCACCGACAGCCGCGGTCCCTTCATGTCTGCGGCCGGCGAGCACGGCCTCACCTTCTGGACGGTGTCCCGTAAATGCTCTGCGGCAGGCTGGGTGGCCTGCTGGTTTACCTGTCATCCGGTGAGGGTGAGGTTGTACAGGCGGGCGATGCCGAGTATGGCGTGGTGGACGCCGTCGCCTTCGAGGCGGCAGTCGCGCAGGACCTTCCAGCTTTTCATGCGGGCGCAGGTGTGCTCGACACGGGCGCGGACGCGGCGGTACGAGGTGTTGTGGTCCACTTTCCAGGCCGGCAGTTCCTCGTTCTTGTGACGGCGGCAGTACGGGATGGTCAGGCCGGTGCCCCGGCAGCCGCCGTCGGCAATCACCGTGGGGATGCGCCGACGGCGGCCTTGGCAGCGGAGTCCTCCCGGGCCCGGCAGTCGTTGCGGTTGCCGGGCAGCGGTTTGCCGACGACGGCCACAAGGCGGGTGCCGGCCTCGGGTGAGGACCAGCGGACCAGCGTGCCGTCCACGATGAGCACCGTGTCCTTGCGGAACCGCCGCCGGGGCTGGAGGGCGAGAGACGGCCCGAGGTGGTCGACGATCCGGTCGGCCGCCGACTTGGAGATGCCGAACAGCGGGGCGAGTTGGCGCAGGATGAGGTTGGTGCGCCAGTACGCGGCCACCAGCAGCACCCGGTCCTCCAGTGGCAGCGACCACGGCCGGCCCTTGCGGACAGGATCGGCCCCCTCACGCCGCAGCGCGCGTGGTCAGCTTGGCGAACTGCCGCGGGCTCAGTCCGGTGAACGGGGGCTGTCCAGGAGGGCTCCGACGCCGTGATCACACCAGACACGACAAGATCATCCCACCTCTGACCAGCAGTTACGGGACAACCTCTCGTGCCGCATCAGACAACGTTTGCCCTGCGGGCATCCCTGCCCAGGGCCAGGGTGGAGTCCTTCGTGATACGTTCCTGCCGCCGTGCACTGCTGCGAACTGAGGAGGTGAGACCGATCAACGCTTTGACAGGTCGGGCCTCCCTCCCTCGCATGGCCTAGGGAGTGCCCGCAAAGGCATCCCGAAAGGCATGAAACGCTATGCGCTTCATATCTGAGACGTCGTCCGGCGGCGTCCGCGAACAGCTCTTCACCCTCGGCGAGATTCCTGGCGTGTTGTGGACGCCGGAAGGTGCCGTCGCCACTCGTCCACTCGTCTTGATGGGACACGGTGGCGGTCAGCACAAGAAGGCCCCCGACATCCTGTCGCCTGCAGGCCGCTTCGTGACAGAGCTCGGTTTCGCGGTCGTGGCGGTCGACGTGCCCGCCCATGGCGACCGGCCGAAGATCGAGGAATACGACCGGATCGCCACCGAGAACCAAGCTCGTCTGGAAGCCGGTGAAGAGTTGGCCCCGTTGATCGCCGGCTTCCAGGCGCTCGTGGCCCGCCAGACTGTGCCGGAGTGGCGGGCCGTCCTGGACGCGGTTCAGCAACTTGAGCACGTTGGCGCCGGCCCGGTGGGTTACTGGGGGGTTTCGCTGGGATGCGGACTCGGTGTTCCGTTCGTCGCTGCCGAACCGCGGGTGCGCGCGGCGGTACTGGGCTTGGGCGGGGTGCTGGCGTCGGCCGAGGCCGCCGCGCGGATCACGGTCCCAGTGGAGTTCTTGGTGCAGTGGGACGATGAGCGGGTGCCGAGGGTTCAGAGCTTGGCGCTGTTCGACGCCTTGGCCTCGGCCGAGAAAACGTTGCACGCCAACCCCGGCAAGCACGGAGAGATCCCGGCATTCGAGCTGGAGAACACGCTGAGGTTCTTCGCCCGGCACCTCGGCTGATACCGCCGACTGCAGTCCCGCGAGGCGCCGATCGGGGACCCGGATCCCGATCGGCGCGTTCACTGAAACCGGTCGGCGTGGCCGACAGGGTTCAGGTTCGACAGATCGACGATGACGAGGGACAGCGCCTGCTGCGGATCATCCGCAGAGGCACCGGGTCAGTGGTGACATGGCGGCGGGCCCAGATGGTTCTGCTGTCCACGCAGGGCATGCTGGTGCGAAGATCGCCGAGGTGTCGTTCACCAGCGCGGACCGGATGAGGGATGTGATCCACAACTTCAGCACGGACGGCTTCGACTCGTTGTACCCGAAGTACAAGGGCGGCCGGCCGAAGACCTTCACGCTGCCCGAGCGGCGCGAGATCAGGAAGCTCGCGAAGTCGAAGCCGACCGAGCACGAACTGCCGTTGTCGACTGGAGCCTGACCAAGCTGGCGGACTTCCTGGTTGCCGAGGGGTGGTCGACGACATCAGCCAAGTGGGCCTGCGCATCCTGCTCCGCGAGGAGGCGTCTCCTTCCAACGCCTGAAGACCTGGAAGACCTCCCGCGATCCGGACTACCGCACTCGGGCCGTCAGCGGGCCGAACGCGGAGGCAAGCACAGGGACCCCGACCGGGAACCGCGCCGCAGGCGGCGAGCCACCTACAACCGCTACGGAGGTGTGCGCCACCTCTTCGCAGCCCTGGAGCTGGCCCGGGACAAGCTCTGGACGGTGTCCCGTAGACGCGCGGGCCTTTCGCCCCGTTCCCGCAGGAGAGCCGCTGCCAGGCGTCACCGGCTTCTTCTTCGATGAGCTCATCGATGCGCCAGATCTCGGATAAATAGCACCAACATGCCCAATGGCTATCAGTTCACCTCATTCTATTCGCCTTGGGGCGGGGCCTGCGCATGGACACAACGCCCCTCACGCCCGAGACAAGGAGCTCGTCGAGACAGCGGGCCAGGAATCGGCTTTCGGAATTCGCCGGACATGCATCCAGTAGCACGACGTGCGAGAGGTCCAAGGCCGCCACATTGGGCTCGAAGCCGGGAAGTGCACGCTCAAGAACAGCCTTCCTGACAGAGAGGCCGAACACGGCCACGCCGCGATCTTGACAGAGGGGTTTGTCTGCACCTGTCAAGCACTCATGCAGGTCATGAGCTCGATGAGGATGCAGGCACGTAAGGCACTGGCCGGCCGCTCCGAAGCCGTTTGACGTGGAGGTTCACGGCGTGGACGCGGCTCAGGGCGTGTCGCGGATCTGGGCTGCGGCTCGGACCAGTGCGGCGAGGGCCGACGAGTGGTGGCCGGCTGACCATGCGAGCACGGTCGTGATGACCGGGGCATCGACGACGGGGACCGCGACATGGTCGGGCCACTGCCAGGCGCGGCTGGAGGCGGGGATGACGAGCAGGGTCTTGCCCAGCGCGACGAGCTGGGCAAGTTGTGACTGGGTGTGCACCTCCGGCCCGGGACCGTCGGGGTAGGAGCCGTCGAGCCGGGGCCATCGGGCGATGGGAAGATCCGGGACGTTGCTGACGTCTTCGAGGGTGAGCTGAGGTCGCGAGGCGAGGGGGTGCCCCGAGGGGAGGAGTGCGACTTGGCCCTCGGTGTGGAGGTCCGCGGTATCGAAGCCGGCCAGGTCGTCGACCGGACGGTGCATGAGGGCTACGTCCGCGCGCCCGCTGCGCAGGAACCGCGCCTGCTCGCCGACCTCGCACAGGACGACGTCGACCGGTGCCGTATCGGTGTCGGCCGCCGACAGGGCGAGCAGGCGTTGTAGCAGTTCGTGTGATGCGCCGGCCTTCGTCACCAGTACCAGTGCCTGCTGTTCATTCCCTGCCCGCCGGGTTCGGCGCGCGGCAGCCGTGACGGCATCGAGGGCTACGCGCGATTCGCGCAGCAGCACACGGCCAGCGTCGGTGAGGGCCACCACTCGTCGGTTCCGTGACAGGAGCTGGACCCCGAGCCGGCGCTCCAGCTGGCGGATGGCGCGCGACAGGGGTGGCTGCGCGATCCCGAGCCGCTCGGCCGCGCGCCCGAAGTGCAGTTCCTCGGCGACCGCAACGAAGTACCGCAACTCACGGGTCTCCAGGTCGTCCATGCACATGCCCTATCCACCGTGTGATACCTGCTGGGTATCACAGTGTACTGGACCGATATTGGACGAAACGGACGCTGTGCGCGGAGCATGAGCAGCGTGAATAACACCAAGACAGCGTTGGTCACCGGCGCGAACAAGGGAATCGGCTTCGCCATCGCTCAGGGTCTCGGAGCTCTTGGCTTCACCGTCGCCGTGGGGGCGCGTGATGACGCTCGACGCGAAGAGGCCGTGGAGCGGTTGCGTGCCGCGGGCACAGACGCGTTCGGAGTCGCCCTCGATGTCACCTCCGACGCCAGTGTCGCCGCAGCGGCGGTGAGCATCGAGAAGGAAGCTGGGCGACTCGACGTCCTCGTGAACAATGCGGGAATCTCCGGGCGGTTCGCGGACGGGGCGCAGGACCCCACTACGCTCGACCTCGACGTCTTGCGCACGGTCCTGGAAACGAACGTGCTCGGGGTTGTCCGGGTGACGAACGCGATGCTCCCGCTGCTCAGCCGAGCTGCCTCGCCCCGGATCGTCAACATGTCGAGCAACATGGGCTCGCTGACGCTGCAGACCGGCCCGGTCATGGCCGCTTACGCACCCTCCAAGTCGATGCTCAATAGCGTCACAGCCCAGTACGCCCGCCGATTCGCGGACACGAACATCATCGTCAACCTGGCATGCCCCGGTTACGTGGCAACGGACTTCACCGGATTTGCCGGGGACCGAACACCTGAGCAGGGCGCTGCGATCGCCCTCCGGCTCGCCACCCTGCCCGACGACGGCCCCCGTGGCGGCTTCTTCGACGACAACGGGGTCGTCGCCTGGTAACTCCGCGCGAGCAAGGCGGCGCGACGGCGATGGGCGCGACCTGCACCCGCCCCGGTGTCCATCACTGGCCGCCGTTGGCCGAGTTCTCGGTTCGGATCATGCGGCGCAGGCCCTCTCGGGCACCAGCGAGATCGTCCTGGACCTCGTTGAGGTGTCGGGTGTCAGTTCCGCGGCCTGGGCCGGGGCGGCGTCGCGCTCGGTCCGCAGGCTGTTCTCGGCCGTGAGTTCGTCGACCCGGGTGCCGAGGTCGGCGGCGCCGAACTGATCGAGCTGCTGGCGGCGGCTGCGGCGGACGGCGCGCTTGAGTCGTTCGACTTCTTCGCGCAGGCGCCGGTTGTCCTCCTGGAGCAGCGGCTTCTCCAGCTTCCATCCGGCCGGCTCCCTGCGACTGGTTCGGGCGCCGTTGGGTGCTGCGCGTCCTTGACGGCGCCGCGCAGCCTCTATGTGCTCGCGCACGCCCTCGGCGTAGACGAGCCAGTGCGAGACGTTCGCTGCGCGGGCGACGCCGGTGAAGGTGACTGGCTCGTCGTCCGTGATCGGCTGGTCGACAACGGAGAGCACGCACGCGCGCTTGGTGCGTGACATCGAAGAGCGAGCTGATCGGCACCCAGCCCTGGCCGAGCAGGTCTGCCGCACGCACCGCGATCTTCGAGTGATCGAGAGACCCCGTTGCCCGGTTGGGTGAATGCGTCTGGTCTCCGCCTCGGTGGGTGGCTGAGGGGTGGAGCCTGAGGTCGGGGGCTCGGGTCGCGAGCCCGCCTCGATCTCGGGACGGAGGGGTTGGGTGTCGATGCGGGCGGACTCGGGTCGGGAGGTGCCTGAGGGAACGCGAGTGGTGGCCTGGGCAGCGTTTCCCAAGGGGTGTCTGGCGATGCGGGTGCGGGACGCGCTCGGTCCGCTGTTCGACGACGTGGGAGACGATCCAGATACCGGAGGCTGTACGGGCGGCCGTCCTCGTACGTATGCCAGGCGGGGTGATCGGTCGCCAGGCCATTGCTCATCAAGATCTCTGCGCGGTGTGCGGTCGTGCTCGCCGTAGCCTCTCGCGCCTCAGCGGACGACGTGCCGAGACCACGGAACGAAGGGTGTCAGCGCAGGCCGGCCAGTTGTCCGGTGGGGGCATCAGCTCGTCGGCCGCGTGCGAGAGCTTCCTGCGGCGCCGGCCGCGTACGAACAGGGTGACCGTGTGCGGCACCATCACGGCCTGGTGCACCATCGACTCACCGAGCGTGCAGGCACTGCCGGGCCCCTCGACGGTGACGACGGCCGGCTCCAGGTCAGCACCGGTGAACGCCCCCGCCCCGCTGTCGGCGCGGCACCGCACGACGTGGGCGTAGCCACCAGAAAGAATGCGGGTGGCGAAGGCGTAACGGTGATCGTGTGGGGCGAGCTGGTTGCCGCGCCGCTGGTGAAGGCGAGGTCCGGCCGACTGACCATGGACTGATCGCGTTCGGACACCGACTCGGTGGTAGCGAGCAACCGCACTGTGGCCGCGGAACCCCCGCGTTGCGCACAGGACGCCCGGGTGCGGTGTATCGCGGAGATCGTCGAGCGAGGGGTCGGCAGAAGCAGAATTCGCGATTCGGCACGATCTTGCTTAGGTTCCCTTTAAGCTCCCTGGAAGGCGGATATCCACCAACTTGACGTGTTTCCTTCGAGGTTGGGCAGCAGACCCTTCTGAACGATGAGAGCAGGGGATGACACAGACAAGTGAACAACGCAACGGCACCGCGCGCGGGCCGGGGCGGCGGCGGTCAGGGGTGCTCGGTCATCGTGCCCTTGGCGGCGTTGCGGCGCTCGTCTTAGGTATCGGCAGTTGCTCGCTGGTGGCGGCCCCGGCGGCGTACCCGCAGGCGGGGGACGGATCGGTGACGGTCCGGGTGATCCGGGCCGTGGACACCAGCGGCACGTGGACGCCCGCGCTGGAACCGGGCATCGCGGGCGTCACGGTGACCCTCACCGACGACGCCGGAACCAGCATCGACGGGGTCACCGCGGCGGACGGCACGGTGACGCTGGCGCCGGCCGCGAGCAAGGCGACGGGCGGCAAGTACCGGGTGCAGGTGGTGAACCCGAAGCCGGGCGTGCTGTTCCCGGCCTTCGCCTCGCGGCAGGGGTTGGACGGCGCACCGACCCAGCTGAGCAGCAACGAGGAGTTCGTCGACCTCTCCGGCGGGAAGAACGTCTCCTACACCACCGGGCTGTGGAACCCGGGTGACTACTGCCAGAAGAACGCGCCGTTGGTGGCGACATGCCAGCCGACCAGTAACGAGGGCGGGGGCAAGCGCACGCTGGTCTCCTTCCCGTACAGCGCGCGCGGCCAGGAGGGCTCCAGCGGCGGCAACACCGCGACGACCCTCGCCACCAACGCCGACACCGGCACGCTGTACGGCATCGCCTGGAACAGGGCCGACAAGCGGGTCTTCTCCTCCGCACTGGCCAAGCGCGGCACCGACTACGGCTCGGGCGGACCGGGGGCGGTCTACGTCACCGACCCCGCGCAGAACAAGACGACGCTCTTCACCACCGTGCCGAACGCGGGCAGCACCGCGCACGGGCCGGGGACGGACGACGCCTTCCTCGACGTGCCCGGCAAGGAGAGCCTGGGCGGTATCGCGATCACCGACGACGGCAAGGACCTCTTCGTCGTCAACCTGAACGACCGCAAGCTCTACCGCTACGACGCCTCCGCGGCGACGGCCTCGGCGCCGAAGGCGTCCTACTCCATCCCGGACCCGGGCTGCCCGGCTGCGGGGGACTGGCGCCCGTTCGGCCTGGGCGTGCAGGACGCCACCGGCTACGTCGGCGGGGTGTGCTCCGGCCAGTCCACCGGCAAGCTCGCGGACATGCGCGCCGTGGTCCTGCCGTTCGACCTCACCACCGGGGCGTTCCGCAAGTCGGTGCTGGACCAGCCGCTGGACTACCCGCGCCAGTCGACGGTCGGCGCGGGGCCGTGCCCCGGCGCGGGCTGGTTCCCGTGGACCAGCACGTACCCGACCACGCAGAACGGCAATGCCTGCGGCACGAGCACCATCGCCAACCCCGAACCGGAGTTGGGGAAGATCCTCTTCGAGACCGACGGCTCGATGCTGCTCGCCTTCCGCGACCGCTTCGCCGACCGCGGTCCTGGCGCCCCCGCACCGGGCTCCGTCGCCAACGTCATGTCCGGCGGTGACCTCGACAAGGCCTGCCTGTCGAACGGCATGTACGTGATGGACACCAACGACGGCTGCGGGCTCTCCCCTCGGGGCACCCGTTTCTTCGACACCACCTGGGGTGGCCACCGCAACACGGCGTTCGCCGGGATGGCGCTCTCCAAGGTCGAGAGCACCATCGCGGTCTCCTCCTTCGACTCCAACCACCAGGCACTCGGCTACGGCACGTCGTTCCTCGAACGCAAGGACGGCACGCAGGACCCGCAGTTCGGTCTGCGCCTCACCCCGGCGAACACCAACGCACCGTTCGGCAAGGGCGCCTCGATGGGCGACCTGGAGGTGCTCTGCGACCAGGCGCCGCTGCAGATCGGCAACCGGGTCTGGTACGACCCGCAGCGCACCGGCATCCAGGATCCGGGCCAGGTGCCGGTGGCGGGGGTGACGATCCACCTGTACGACAAATCAGGCAACCTGGTCGGCACGACGAAGACGACGGCGCGGGGTGAGTACTACTTCGACGACTCCGACGTCACCGGCGGGCTCAAGCCGAAGACCGACTACATCATCAAGCTCGACAACCCGGCCGACTACGCCAAGGGCGGTCCGCTCTACGAGTGGGTGCCGACCGACGCGAACGTCGGGACCAACCACTTCATCGACTCCAAGGGGACCGTGCCGCCCGGTACGGCGTACCCGGTGAAGGCGCTGACCACCGGCGGTCCCGGCGAGAACAACCACACCTACGACTTCGGCTTCCGGCAGCAGGAGGGCGTGCTGCGCGTGCTCAAGCACGGCCGGCACGACAACCCGCTGGCCGGGGCCAGGTTCCAGCTGTGGAAGGAGACGAACGGCACCGACGGCCTGCAGACCGACGGGTCGAAGCGGGACACCAAGGTCGGCGCTCCCTGCACGACCGGCGCCGACGGCATCTGCCAGGGCAGCGGCACGGTGGGAACGTACTACTGGCAGGAGGTCAGCCCGCCGGCCGGCTACGCCGTACCGGCCGTGCCGGTGTTCGGGCCGCTGGTGCTGACCTCCGACAACCTCGGCACCGGAGTCTCGGTGACGGCGGTCAACCAACCGCTGGCCGCCCCGACCCCCAGCCCCACGCCGGCGCCAAGTGCGTCGTCGGCACCGCCGCCGCC
The DNA here is from genome assembly GCF_030269125.1 of Streptomyces hygroscopicus subsp. hygroscopicus. Lineage (GTDB taxonomy): Bacteria > Actinomycetota > Actinomycetes > Streptomycetales > Streptomycetaceae > Streptomyces > Streptomyces hygroscopicus_C. Next base: position 175,303 of record NZ_BSSM01000003.1, read on the forward strand.
GAAGCCGCCGGCAGCGGGCGCACCGGGTGCACAGCCTCCGGCGGGCTCTCCGCCGGGCTCGCAACTGGCCTCCACCGGTGTGGGTCAGGAGCTTCCGCTGGTCCTGGTCGGCTGCGCGGTGCTCATCGCGGGTGGCACGGGGCTGGTCGTGATGGTCCGCAGGCGCAGGGACCAGCACCAGTAGTCCTCCTTCCGCGACGGCCGGCGCCCGGCGTGCCGGCCGTCGCAGAGGGCCGGATCGGGCGGGTTCGCGGACCGGTGGTCCGCGAACCCGTCCGACTGCGTGACCGATCGACGAGAGAGACCGATGAGAGAAGGCGACCGCATGGCTCGGACGACGAAGACCGACGGCCGTACGCCGCGTCGGACTCGCTGGCTCAGAACACTGGTCGCGATCGCGGTGTGCGGCACCGCGGTGGGCGGCGTGGCCGCCTACCGGAGCCTGACCGGCAGCAGCGCCGAGCGGCCGGTCACGATGGACGAGGCGTCAAGGCTGGCGCTGTCGCGGCTGAACCTGTACCAGGCCAGCCCGGTGTCAGTGACCCTGACGGCCGACGAGGGTGGCGGCGTGGTGCTGCGGGTCAGCGGCGTGGTGGACTACCGGACCCACCACGGCGTGGGGAGCTACCAGACCACCGGGTCCACCGGATCGTCCGCGTCCTCCGCCGCACCGCTCGACCACGGCCTGATCGTCTGGGACAGCGACGGCCTGGGCCTGGCCCCCGCGTTGGACGGCAGCCCGTCGTGGCAGCAGGCCGAGCACATCCCGCGCTCGGGCTGGTCCCCACGCTCCTACACGGCCGATCCCCTGGACGCCGGGCTCCAGTTGCTGATCGGGCTGGGCGCCGACCGGCCGGACAACCAGATGCTGCTCGCCCAGTCCGGTGCCCGCTGGCTGGGCCGCGACCGGATCGCCGGCCGCGACTACGACCGGATCGCCGGGCCGCGCGCCAAGGGCACCGCGCCCGGCACCGGTCCCGACGGCGGGCGGTCGCCGCTGACCTACTGGGTGGACGACAGCGGCGGTCTGCGGCGGGTGACGATGCGGATGCCGGGCCTGGGAACACCGACCACCCTGGAGTTCGCCGGGCGCGACGGCAGCGCCAAGCTCCCCGAGGCGCCGTGGGCCACCGGCTGACCGCCGCCCGCCGGTTAGATGTCGTTTCGACTCGCCGCCTACCCGCGGCGTTTCCACGGCCGCTTCATTCGGATCGGCCGCGAGGCGTTGCGGTGCCTGCTCACCCGTCGCGGCGTCACCTTCCGATCGGACAAAGAGGGGGAAGCGGTCCGGCTCCTTCTCGGCGAACCGTCGGACCGCCGGAAGGTGGCCCCTCACCCGGGCCGCACGGCGCGGGGCGGCAGGCCCTAGTCTGATCTCCGTGAGGGAAACAGGCGCTCGGAAGGACGATCGGCGATGACGCCCCTGAGCACCGGGGACCCGGAGTCCATCGGCGGGTACACCCTTCTCGGTCGGCTCGGGGCGGGCGGCATGGGAGTCGTCTATCTGGGAGTCTCCGCCTCGGGACGGCAGGTCGCGGTCAAGCTCGCGCACGGGCCCCATGCCCAGGAAGAGGAGTTCCGGACGCGCTTCCGGCAGGAGGTCGCGGCAGCGCGCCGGGTGAGCGGTGCCTTCACCGCGCCTGTCGTGGACGCCGACCCGGACGCCGACCGGCCGTGGATGGCAACGCTCTACGTGCCGGGGCTCAATCTGGCCGAAGTCGTGGAGCGGGACGGCCCGCTGAACCTGCGGGAACTGCGCGCGCTAGGGCTCGGGCTCACCGAGGCGCTGCGCGACATCCACCGGGCGGGTCTGGTGCACCGGGACCTCAAACCGCGCAACGTCCTGATGACCGAGGACGGGCCGCGCGTCATCGACTTCGGCATCTCGCGCGCCGCCGACAACCAGAACCTCACCACGACCGGGCGGATGATCGGCACTCCACCCTTCATGTCGCCGGAACAACTGGCTTCTCCCCGAGACGTCACCCCGGCCTCGGACGTGTTCTCACTGGGGTCACTGCTGGTGTTCGCGGCCGTCGGCACGGGACCGTTCGACGCCGACAGCCCGTACATCACCGGGTACCAGGTGGTGTACGGGACGCCGGACCTCGACGGGGTCCCCGAAGCGCTCCTGGGCATTGTCGAGCGCTGCCTGGACAAGGACCCTGCCGCACGGCCGGACCTGACGGACCTGCACCGCATGCTCAAGGCGCTGCCGGAGTCCGAGGGCACCGAGTCCGCGACGACCGAGCGGTCCGCTGCGGTACCCCGCCGCCCCGCTTCCCGGAGCGCGGCCACCGCCCGCGCGGGCGCCGCGACCGGCACCGGAACCCGCAGGCGCCGCCGGGCGCGGATGCTGCTCACCGGCCTCGGCGCGGCGCTGGCCGTCACGGGGCTGGTCGCCGGGGTGGAGGTCTTCGCGTCGGGTCCGGACACCACCGCCGTCTCCAGGACCGCCCGGGTCGCGTCACTGCCCGACGGCTGGCGGCCGTGGCGCACGGAGCTGCGGGACGACGTGAAGGGTGTCCCGCTCGACTACGACAGGCCCGGATGCGCGCAGGAGGAGAACGCCCTGTTCTGTGGCGGTACGGGTTTCACGGTCGCCAGGATCGACGCGGCCTCCGGCCGCACCGTGTGGCGGACCGGCACCCGCCCTCAGGGGGTACAGCCGATCGGCGTTCGCGACGGTCTGGTCTATGTGTACGAGGATCCGGATGACACGACCAGGCGCGTGGTGGCCCTGGACGCCGCTACCGGGCACCGGCGGTGGCAGCGTGACATCAACAAGTCCGAGGACGCGGTCCTTTACGACGGCGGGCTGCTGACCCTGTCTCCCGATTACTCGTCGTTCGTGGCCTACGGGCCTTCCGGCCGGGAACTGTGGCGGGCGCCCTCGCTGGACGAGTACTGCACTCCGTCGGCGCTGGGAGGCGCCCCCTACGCGCTGTGCTCGAAGGGCACCGAGCCCGGCCAGGCTCCGGTCGAGCTGATGAAGCCGGAACCCGGCAACCTGACCGCAACCGCCACACTGCCCGAGAAGGCGGAAGCGCTCGGCGCTGTCGGCGGGCAGCCGTTGTTCCTCGCCCCCCAGACCTCGAAGGACGTGTACGAAGCCGGGTACGAACGGCCGTACAACGCGCTGCTTCGGGTGGTCCCGGAAACCAGGCAGGTCAGGCGGATACCACTGGCACATCCGCTGACCGGCGCGGCCACCCTTGTGGACGGCGTCGTCTACTTCGTCCGGTCCGACGGATCGGTCACCGCGGTGTCGGCGGACAGCGGCAGACAACTGTGGCAGAAGGTCACGGACATGGAGAGTCTGTCCGCGCCCGCCGTCTCGGCGACATACAGGCGGGTCTATTTCTCCAACCGCTTCGGCCGTCTGCTGGCACTGGACAGCCGCACCGGAGCGGTGGTCTGGCGCACCTCCGCGCTGGACGACCCCGGGGACAAGACGCAGGCCTATCCGCCGCGAGTACTGCTCGTCAAGGACGCGATCGTGGCGACGGCCGGCAACACGGCCTTCTCCCGGCGCCCGGACGGGCCCAGTTGACCGCTGGAGGCCATGTGTCCTGTGGCCCCCGCGGGAACCCGGGAGCCAATGGGCTCCGACCGGCTGTGCGGGTGCGGGAGACCGCCGGCGGCGTGGTGAAAGACCGGCACGACGCGGCATGGAGAGACGCCCCCCTGAGTCCGGCACCCGGGAACCGGGTGCCGGCGTCTCCGTCTCTCCTTGCCGTCCCCCGTCGGCACAGTCATGTTCACGCACGCGGCCGCCGCGGCGCGTTGCCTGCTTCCGGCTCCGCTTCTGATCTCGACGTCGACGGCGTCGACGAACAGGACCGGGCAGACGCGGTCGATGGGACGGTTCTGCCGTTCTGCCATGCCGTCCATGACCTTGTCGGTGATGGTGGAGATGGTCCGCTTGGACACCTCAGCCCCACGGACCTCGGCGAGATGAGCGGAGATCTCCCCGTGGGTGAGGCCCTCACCTCTACCGGGCCGACGTCGGTCAGCAGCCGCGACAGCCCGCCCTCGCCCGTCGGTTGCAGACCCTCGCTCCGGGGCCGGTCAACCAGCATCGCCACGAGCTGCTCGTCCGACACCGCACTCGGCGGTGCCTGAGCCACCTGCTCAGCCCGCTCGTTCTCCACGGCGGTCTCCGTCATCAGACGCGTCTCCTTGAGCATCAGATCCGCCGTTGATCAGGCACTCCCCTGCCCCGCCGGCCGAGGACGAGGCGACCGACCGGAGTGGGCACCACCTGCACGTCGGTGAAGCCGCCAGTCCGCAGTTCCGCGGCCAGGTCCTCCGCACTCACGACGGGCGGGACCCCGCGGCAGTCGGCGACGAGCGCGTCGAGGAATGAACACAGGTCGTCCGCCGGTGGGGCGAGTTCCTGCACGAGGAGCAGACCGCCTGGGGCGAGTGCGCGGCGGATGGCGGCCAGGGTGGTCTCACGGGTGTGCTGCGGAAAGAACGCCTGTGCCCAGTAGCAGACACTGTAGACGGCTTCGTCGTCGAGCTCTTGGGCGTCGGTGTGCCGGATCTCCAGACGGGAGTCGACGCCGGCGTCCTCTGCTCGTTCCCGCAGTTCCTTGACGACGTCGCCGGCCCGCTCGACGCCGACCGCGCGCAGCGCCGGGTATGCCGTCAGAGTGCTGAGCAGGGCCCCGCCGACCCCGCTGCCGACATCCAGGAGAGGGCCGCCCGCGGCTAGTCGGTCGCGGTAGTCCGGCACCTCCGCGTAAGCCATCCCGAACAGGGCTCGCGACGCGTCGGAGGGCAGCATGCCCCAGTCCCGGGCGACGACAAGGGCGTCCTCCCGCCAGTCGTACCGGATGCTCGATGACAACGCTGAGCGGACTCGGTCCCCTGCCGCGCCGACGGCGTCCAGCGCGATGTCCGTCCGTATCCCGGAGGGCCCGGCCTGGAGTGCGGCGAACCCTTCGGCCAACACGAAGGCGGCGGGTGCCGCCGCCTCAGCCTCACGGACCACTCCGGCGGCAAGGAACACCTCGACGACGCGGCGGGCGCGCTCGGTGGAAATGCCGTCGATACCGGCGAGGTGCTCGACGGTGACGGGTCGGGTCAGCGCCTCCAGCCATCCTGTCGCAGCCGCCGCACGCAGTAGGTCGAGCACCTGGGCGCCCTCCGCCCACTGCCGAAGGCGGGCGCGGGCGTCGAGGGCCGCATGCAGGGCCTCGAACTCTGACTTGGTGTGACCCACGATGATCCTTTCGTTCGTTCTGGTCGACGGCCTGTTTCCGGGCACGACGTCTTCGTTGTTCTTCCTCGCGGTGCGGAAGATGGTGATCAAGCCGCCGGGGCCCTTACCCGGGGCCGGCGGCGCCGGAGAATCCGGCGCCGCCACACGGGTGCTGCGGGGCTCGGGGCCGTCATCTGCGTCAGCCTGCCGCACATGTCACCACGGGAGCACGCCGGTGCGGTCGGTCACGGTGCCGGTGGGGGTGTCAGGCCCCAGGACGGCGACGCGCACCGCTGCCTCGGCACCCTCCTCGACACTCTGCCCGAGGCGGCCGGTGAACTCGGTCGCGGTCTGGCCAGGGTCCACCGCGTTGAAGCGGACATGGGGATCGTCTTGGCGTACTGCATGGTCAGCATGGTGACCGCGCTCTCCGAGGAGCCGGATACCGCGACTCGATACGCTCCGGGTCCTGGTCAGCGTGAACGCCCCGAGGCCGCTGGTGATGCTGATGACGGACGGGGCGGTCGCCGTGCGCAGGAGACGAGCCGGCGCGCCACCTCGTGTCCGAGTCCCTGGTTGGCGCCGGTGATCAATGTGGTGGGGCGGCCGGTCCCACCTAGTGGGCGGGGCGGAACGGACGCAGCAGACGGATGCCGTCCTCGATGGATCCGTCGATCAGTTCGAGCATCTGGGGGACGAGTTCCTGCATCCGGGGCGCGGCGAGGTGGGAGTCGAGGTGGGCGCGCGTTTCCCAGCGCTCGTAGATGACGAACGAGCCGGGCTGCCCCTCGACTTCGTGGGCCTCGTAGTCGATGTTGCCCGGGTCGTCGCGGGAGGGGGTGACGGCTGCGGTGATGAACGCCTTGAGGTCGGCCTCTCTGCCGGCCTTCGCCTTCGCGTCCCAGATGACGGTCACGTAGCCGTTCGATGTCGCGGTCATGTTGATCCCTGTTTCTCTTGTGTGCTGAAGAGCTGACTGCCGGTACGAGGCCGGTGTCAGCGGTTGACGAAGTCGAGGAGGTCGGCGTTCACGGTGCCCATGCCGTGCGACAGGTCTGGGTAGACCTTCGGCACCGCGTCCCCGACCAGCGTGGCGGTCAGCTCGGCGGATTGGGCGACCGGGACGATCTGACCGTCGTCGCCACGCATATGAGCGTGGGCACGCCATCGCTTGGAGGCCGTCGGTGAAGCACCGGGCTCGGACAGTTCACCGCCAGCCGCTGCTCGTATCCGTCTGCTGACTCGCTTCGGGTGGTGCCGTTCCACGTGATGCCCACGCCCGCGTCGTCGACCAGCGCATCGAGGCGGTCGTGCCGTGCCGCCACCTCGGCCGCGGGTCGTCGGGTCTCGGCCGGAGCGGACACGTCGGCGATATACTGCTCGGCCCCGGGACGCTGCTCGATCAGCGCCAGTCGCTGCGGGTCACGACCACGCGGAAGCAACTGGTGCCCGGAGTCCGTAAGCTCCTCGGCCAGAGCGAGGCCGATCAGTGAGCGGACTGGGTGTGATCCTGCTCCACATACACCTTGAGGGCCTGGAACTCCTCAATCGCGCGCGGGCCGCACAGGTAGCCGTAACCGCTGCCCTTGACGCCGCCCTCCTCGAAGTCCTCGCTGATGGCTCCCCAGGTGTTGATCCACACGGTGCCGGTGCGGATGCGCCGGGCGACCCGGCGGGCCTTCATCGAGTCCGAGCTGAACACCGAGGCGGCCAGACCGTAGATGGTGGCGTTCGCCTTGGTCACGGCGTCGTCCTCGTCGTCGAAGATCTCGAACGTCTGGACGGGACCGAAGACTTCCTCCTGCACGATCCGGACGTCGGTGCGGTCCACCTCGATCAGGCTCGGCCGGTAGAACGCACCGGCGGCCAATGGACCGTCGGTGACCACACCGCCTCGCAGCAGTACCGTGCCATACGAGGTGGCCTCCTCGACGATCGCGTCCACCCGCTGGGCTGAGGCCCGGTCGATCACCGGGCCGAGCTGGGCCTTCTCGTCGTCGCCCGAGCCGAGCCGCACCTGCGCGAGCGCGCTGGTGAGCCGAGTGCGCACCTGGTCGGCGATGTCCCGGTGGACCAGTACGCGGGAACCGGTGCAGCAGAACTGCCCGTTCATCAGCACCAGCGACTGCACCACGGTCGGGATCACCATGTCCAGATCGGCGTCGGGGAAGATCACCATCGGAGCCTTGCCGCCCAGTTCCAGACCGAGCCGCTTGAGCGTGGTGGCGGCCGCGGTCGCGATCCGGCGCCCGACCGGCGTACTGCCGGTGTAGTTGATCACGGCGACCTTGTCCGAGGTGACCAGGAACGGGGCCCCGGTGTTGCCGGACTCGGTGAACACGTTGACCACGCCCGCCGGGATTTCCGGAACCGAGGCCAGAACCTGTGCGAAAAGCTCATTGGTCAGCGCCGTCTGGGCCGGAAGTTTGACCACGGCGGTGCAGCCGGCGGCCAGCGCCGGGCCCAGTGCCCGCACGGTCAGCATGACGGGGGAGTTCCAGGGAGAAATGATCCCGGCGACACCGAGTGGCTCGGGCACCGAGTGGGTGTACTGGCCGGGCGCCGTCTCGGCGGCGCGCCCGGCGTTCTGGGTGCGCGCAGTCGCCGCCGCGTACCGCAGCCACCCGACCGCACCGCTGACCTCCCACGTGGTCTCGCCCAGCAGCTTGCCGTTCTCCCGGGACAACATGGCCGCGACCTCGGGTACCCGGGCCTCAAGGGCGTCGGCCAGCCGGCTGAGTGCGGTCGCCCGAAGCGAGGGAGTGCGCGCCCATTCGGTGGTCGCGAAGGCGGCGTCGGCGGCGTCCACGGCGGCCGAGGCCTCTGCCTCGCCGCCGTCGTAGAAGGAGCCGACGACGGTGCCGTCGGCCGGGTTGATCGATTCCAGAACCGAGCCGGAGCCGGTCCACTGTCCGTTGATCCAGTGCTGCGCAATGGTGTTCATGACGTCGATCCTGCAATCGCACCGAGCGTGCAGGAAGGCACAGATCTTCGTCGTACCACCAGTACTACCCTGAGACGCGTTTGAGCGTCGCGCACGTCGGCACACACGGCACCGGCGTCCCAGGAGGCCCGGCACAGCAGGTGCCGCGGCAGGCCGGGCGACCGACGGTTCGTGCAGGTAGCCGTGGTGGGCGATCTCGTGTCCGGCCGCGACGACGGCCCGCACGGTGCCGGGGTGGCGGCGCGCGGTCCAGCCGGGCACGAAGAACGTGGCGCGAGCGTCCGCGATCGGCAGGAACAGGACCGACGGCGCCCCGTGGCACGACGGCGCGATCGCCCGTGACATGGTTGCTGTCATGACAGTTGGCGCGCCGGGCAGCGAGGTCGTACTCGAGACGAGTCGCCTGCTGCTCAGACCTTGGCGGGTAGCCGAGGCTGTCGCCCAGCGTGAACTGTGGACGGAACGTGATCCACGAGTGCCGCCGCACCGGCGAATCGACGCGGACGGACACCCCACGGTCGCGGAGATCGAGGATTCGATCCGCACCGACAAGGTGGGGTCGACCGGGTTGCTGGCCGTCGAACGGAAGGGCTTTCGTGACGTCATCGGCTACTGCGGCCTGGTCGACAGCGGGCGAGGGGCGGTAGGGGAACCGGAACTGGCATTCGAGCTGCTGCGCCGAAGTCAGCGTCAGGGATACGCGACCGAGGCGTCGTTGGCGGTTCTGGACTGGGCGAGATCGTCTGGGTACGAACGTCTCTGGGCCACGGTCTGGGACTGGAACACCGCTTCTCGCCGAGTGCTGGCCAAGGTCGGGTTCGCCGAGACCGGTCGGAAGGAAGTGGACGCGGTGCACGGGACCACTCTGTTGACCACGAGACGGCTCTGACACACCCGACGTCTGGCCTTGCGGACGGCTCCGTGTGGTGCCGTCAGGCGGCAGGTGTCCCCGTTCCGTCGGCTGAAGCGGATGCGGCACATGCTCCACGCCGGCGCGCTGGGGACGGGGAATCACGGTGGAAGGCGGGGCCGGTCTCGCTGTGTCCGGTGGTCGAAGCGGACTGTCGTAGGGATGGCGCCCTCCGCCTTGGGGGCTGACCGGGGAGCCCCGGGATGCCGGAGTGGGTGCTTGATCAGGACGTGGAGGCCTTGACCACCGGGCATTGGAAGCAGCGCGCTCTGTCGGTGCTCGACATCGCCGTCGGCCATCTCGCCGGCGGGCGGGTGGAGTCCGCGCTCGCGCTCGCCTCCCGCACGCTTGAGATCGGCCTTCAGTACCGGTCCGGCCGGATCGTGGAACGCGCCCGCGGTGCGCGCCGTAGCCTCACCTTCGGGTCACCGCCCAAGGTGGTGCGGGACTTCGACGAGCGCCTCCACGGCGTCGATCTGCAGAAGGGATGACCACGGCATGAGGGTAGGCATCACCGGCCACCGCGGACTGAGCACGCAGGTCGAGAAGCAGGTACGGGCGCTCCTGGCCGACCAGATTCGGCAGTACGACCCGGCCGAACTCGTCGGCGTCTCCTGCGTCGCCGACGGCCCCGACTCCTGGTTCGCCGAAACCGTCCTCCAGCACGGCGGCCGTCTCAAGGTGATCATCCCGGCCGCCGAGTACCGCCAGGGTCTGCCCGACTGGCACCACCCCGTCTATGACCGGCTCATCGCCCGCGCCGCCGAGATCCGCCACACCGGCCTGGTCGAATCGACCTCCGAGGCCCATCAGGCCGGATCCGAGATCCTCGTCGGCCTGGTGGATGAGCTGATCGCCGTGTGGGACGGGAATCCCGCGCGCGGGTACGGGGGCACTGCGGATGTGGTGGCGTACGCCGAACGGACCGGCGTCCCGGTGCGGGTGCTGTGGCCCGAGGGCGCCGGCCGATGACAGCAGCGGGCTTGCGCCCTCCAGGCACCGCGGCGCGCGAGCGGGCCGACCAGCTGATCGCCTGGGTGCCCGAGGAGTAGCCAGTCGATACCGCCAGCGGACGGCCTTGACGACGTCGGCGCCGGTGAACATCGCCAGCCACATTCCCGTGATCACTGCTCCACCGGGAGGCGCCATGGTCATGATTGCTCTGCCTCCTGCCGGGAGTGCTCATGCTCATGCTGTTCGGGCTGGACGCCTTGGAGAACTCCTTGTTCCCCGGGCACACGGAACGATCCCAAGCCGACGCAGAAGAACTCCCGAAGTCCCTTTGACGGCTCATCGCAGTAGAGGGGGTAGTCGGGGTCTGCCGGTCTTCGAGGTCGCCGGCACGGGTTTCAGGCTCGGCTGCACTCCATCCGGGCGCGACGAGAACGTGCCCCGCGGTACGAGCTATGCGCCCTCGTTGTCCCCGCGCAGGGAATGGATCATGCTCTGCAGGATCCGGAACGCGGCTGACTGCTCGGTCTCGGTCAGGCCGGCCAGCATTCTGGCCTCGACGGACCTGACGGCTGCGCTCGCCTTCTCGAGGCTTCGTCGGCCGCGAGGCGTGAGCCGCGCGGGAAGCGCCTTCCCGACGGGTGCCTCGGCGGGCCTGGTCACGTAGCCGTCTCGTTCCAGGGCCTGGAGCAGCACGTTCATCGTCTGCCGTGTCACGAACGCGCCCCGCGCGAGCTCGGAGTTCGACAAGCCCGGTCGCTGCGCCAGCAGTTCGAGGCAGGAGTAGTGCGTCACGCTCATCCCGAGCGGCCGCAGCACTTCCTCCATGGCCGCGCGGAGGGCGCTCGACGCTTCTTTGAGCAGGTAGCCCAGTGACGTCTCCAGGTCGACGCCGACACGTTCTTGACTCATGTCAGCATTCTGACATAGGTTGCCGCATGTCAGAAAACTGACATGGAAAGAAGGAGCGTCATCATGCCCGCCACCGGCCCCGACTTCATCTCGCTCCAAGTGCGCGACCTCGACGCTTCGCAGGCGTTCTACGAGCAGTACCTGGGCTTCGTCCGCTCGCCGGCCGGACCTGCGCACGCCGTCGTCTTCGAGACGAAGCCGATCGCGTTCGCACTCCGCGACGTCATCCCCGGCACCGACCTCGCATCCGTCGCTCACCCCGGCATCGGTACCGCGCTCTGGTTCCACGCCACCGACGTCCAGGCCATCCACGACGCGCTCGTCACCGACGGTCACACCATCGTCTCCGCACCGATCGACGGCCCCTTCGGCCGGACCTTCACCTTCGCCGACCCCGACGGCTACCAGGTCACGCTCCACGACCGCGCTTGATCGACCCAACGCCACCGGACGATCATCGGCGGTTGCGCCCTGGTCAGTCCGGGCACCATCCGGCTGCCCGCCACCGGCGGGCGGGGCTGGGACCACAGCGCCGAGCCCCCACCGCCCTTGTGGGGGGACCGGCTCACCCCACGCCGGACCCGTGCCCAACGGCCGGGCCCGCGGGGTGCCCTGGATGCCGATCGTCGGGCACAGCGCCGCGTTACCACCCTGCGCCGCCTGGGTGATGTCCGCGCAGCTGCCGGGCTTGGTCGGGCCGCAGAAGAGCACGCGGCCGTCCCCGTCCGTGACGACCATGGTCTTGACCGCGTTCCGCTTGTTCCTGCCGGAGAGGAACCTTTCCCGGTCCTTGCGTCCGACCGCCGGCCGGCGGACCCGGATCTCGGGGCCGTCGATGATCCCGGTCTTCCCGTCGGCTCCGAGGTGTTCGACGACCTCGGCCAGGGTCCGCAGCCGCACGCCCTGTACTGAGGGTGCACCCTCGCCCGGCGAGCAGGGGCCGCACCTCTGTGACGGCCCGAGTGATGGTGGAGCGGTCGACACCGAACCAGCAGGCAAGCACGTCGTGCGTGGCGGCGTGCCGGAGGTGTACGAGCGTGGCCAGGAGCCGGCCGACGAACACCGACCGGTGCTTCGCACCCCCGCCCACAGCACGCTTCCGCGGCCGGGACGCGAGGCAGTCGGCGCCCGGCTGCTCGCCGGTGTGGCCGTCGGGGCAGACCGGGGCGGTCACGACGCGACACCCGGGGCCGCGGGCGACGAGCGCCACGCGTTCCTCGCGTAGGGGCGCGGTGACGACGCCCGGCCTGCCGATGTGATGGCCGACGGCCGGCGGGAATGGACCACCGCTCGGTGGCGTTGACACGCCTGTGTGACATGACCGCATCAACAGATGCGGAGGTGTCGGACGGAAGGAGTCCCCTCATGGCAAGCGGCACCGTACGCCCCGTCGTCAGACTCAAGTCGACGGCCGGTACCGGCTTCACCTACGTGACCCGCAAGAACCGGTCCAGCAATCCCGGCCGGCTGGTCCTGCGCAAGTACGACCCGGTGGCCGGCGCACACGTCCTGTTCCGCGAAGAACGCTGACCCCCCACCTCCGCCGGTCCCGGCGAGAACCCGCAAGGAGACACCACCCATGAGATCCGACATCCACCCCGTCACCCGTCCCGTCGTCTTCCGCGACCGCGCGGCCGGACTCAGCCTGCTCACCCGTTCCACCCTCGACGCCCGCGAGACGGTCGAGTGGGAGGACGGGAACACCTACCCGGTCGTCGACGTGGACGTCTCGTCGGCGAGCCACCCGTTCTACACCGGTACCCCGCGGGTCATGGACACCGCGGGCCGCGTAGAACGCTTCCAACGGCGCTACGGCACTGACACCGTTCGGCGCTGACGCCCGAAGGGACTGTCATGAAGGTACGCACGTCGGTGCGTTCGATGAAGACCAAGCCCGGCGCTCAGGTGGTGCGTCGCAGAGGGGTGACCTACGTGATCAACAAGAAGCACCCCCGGTTCAAGGCCAGGCAGAACTGACGACCGGCCGCTCGGCAGAGCATGGGCCCGGCACCGCGCCCGCGGTGCCGGGCCGCCGTCTTCCCATGCCCGGAACCCTCTCGTGCTCATTCGTGCGCGCGGGCTTCCCTCCGCGGCCCAAGCCGCTGCCGGGATGAACCCTCCGGCGCTCGATGACATCGATGAGACCTGCGATCACCGGCGAGTCGGACCGACCGACCACACGCCCGACGGAACGCCGCCGGCCCGGGACCCCGGTACCGGAGTCCGAGCAGGGGGCACATGTGCAGACGGCATCGAGGCGGCCCACGCGCCTCCGCACGCCAACGGACATGGCGGAGGCAGTGGGGGTGGGTTCGTCATGGCCCCAGCGGCGGGATCTGCGGGCCACAGCGATTCATGCCGAACCGACGACGGCGGCGTCCAGGGGGACGTCGGGGGCGATGTGGGCGCCGAGGACCTCGCGATACAGGGCGACCTCGGCCAGCAGGGAGCGGCGGACGCTGTCGGCCCGGCGGAAGCCGTGCCCCTCGCCCTCGAAGAGCAGGAAGCGGTGCCACACGCCGCGTTCCGCGAGATTCTCGACGATGCGCGTGGCCTGGTCCGGGCGGCAGATGAAATCGTCCGCGCCCTGGAGCATCACCAGCGGCACGGTGATGCGGTGTGCGTTCGCGGCGGGTGAGACCTTGTCGAACCGGGCCTGGTCCCGCGGGAGCACGCCGATCAGGGTGTCCACGTAGCGGGACTCGAAATCGTGGGTCTGCTCGGCCCGCCACCGTGCCGGTTCGCTGATCGGGTAGAGGACCGTGCCCGCGCAGAAGACGTCGGTATGGACCAGACAGGCCAGGCTGGTCCAGCCGCCGGCCGAGCCGCCGCGCACAGCCGTACGGGCCGGGTCGGCCAGACCCTCGGCGGCCAGCGCGCGGGCGACGGTGACGCAGTCGTCGACGTCCACCACGCCCCATTGCCCGCGCAGCCGGTCGCGGTAGGCCCTGCCGTAGCCGGTGGAACCGCCGTAGTCGACGTCCGCGACGGTGAAGCCGCGACTGGTGAAGAAGGAGTACTCCAGGTCGGCGGTGACGCCGGTGGAACTCGTCGGGCCGCCGTGCACCTGCACCAGCAGGGGTGGCCGTTCGCCCTCCGGTGCGGTGGCCGTGGGATGGGTGGGCCGGTGCAGCACGAAGTGGACGGGGCGGCCCTGCGCGTCGTACACGGTGCGGCGCTCGGGCAGAGGCTGCCAAGCAGCCAGCGGATCCCGGGGCTCGGGCCTGACACGTCGTGCCGGACCGGACCCGGGCGCCAGCGGTACCGACAGCAGGGCCGAACCGAGGGCAGGATCGGCGGCCCGGACCAGGACGCGTTCGCCGTCCGACCAGAGGTCGCCCTGGAAGCTGCTCCAGTTGTCGGCGAGTTCCCTCGGTTCGCCGTCCCTCGGCGACCAACACGACATCCGTTGGGGGCCGTTGCCGTGGGTGAGTACCACGCCGTGCGGCGTGACGGCGAACCAGCTCGCGCCGACCCGCCAGATGGGCCCGGCGCAATCCTCCTGGAGCGGAAGGACGTTGACGACCGCGGTGGCCGCCGGCCGGCCGGCGGCAAGGTCGACGCGGTGCAGGTTCCACCAGCCGTCCGGGTCTGCCATCGCGTAGAGAGTGTCGGGGCCCGCCCATGCGGCCTGGGAGACGGAGACCTCGGTGCCGTCGTGGCTGCCGCCGAGCAGACGCACGGGCTCGCCCGCGACGCCGTCGTGCAGGTTGGCGACCATCAGCTCGGAGCTGTCCCAGGGCATATGCGGATGATCCCAGCCAATCCAGGCGAGACGCCGGCCGTCCGGTGAGGGACGGTGCCCGCAGAGGAAGTGGTGCGAGCGGGCCACCACGCGCAGCGCGCCGGGGTCGTGGGCGGCGGCACCGGACAGCGGTACGGCGACGATCTCGCGTACGGTGCGGACGGCCGGGTCGGCGTCGTGCGGTCCGGTGGCGACGCGGGTGGTCTCCCGCACGCACCACACCTCGGTCCCGTCCGGGCCGGTCACCGGGTCGGCCCAGCAGGTCTCCCGGTCGGGCGGGTCGGCCGGGGTGAGCGGGGTGGGCACGGGGAACACGTCGTCCTCGGCGATCCCGAGACGGGGCACCTCGGCGCGGTACAGCCGCTGGTCGCGGTGGTCGGTGAAGACCACCAGGTGGCTGTCGGCAGCGGAGGCCGCGGGGCGTACCCAGTACGGCTTGCCGCCGTAGCCCAGGGAGCGGTTGCGCACGGAGACACCGGGAGCGAGCACGGGGACGGGCTTCTCGTGGCCGGGGGCGTTGCGCAGCAGCCGTACGGTGGCGGTGGCCGGGTCGGAGGCGCACCACCAGTTCTCGTCGCCGGCTCCGCAGGGCCAGGAGGTGGATCCGGAGGCGTCGGCGACCGCTTCGGCGGTGATCGGTGACGGCCAGGTTCCGTAGGGCAGGTGAGGCGCGGTGGGCATGGTGACTCCGGGTTGAGGGGGAGTTGGGCGGGAGTGCGGGCGGTGGCCGGCGCGGGCTCGGGTGCGGGCTGTCGCCGCCCGGGTGGACGGTCCCGGGGTCTGCGCGTCGGCGATGAGGGCCTTCGCGGGAATCGCGCAGGCATGCCGTGAACGGCAGGTGTTCCCGCATCCGGCTTGAGGCGGCCGGCCGGCCTCGGCGGGCTGGTCCCGCCGGCGTCACCCTGCCGTCAGCTGCACCGGTTCGCCGTGGGCGTCGCGGCGGCGCAGGTCGGCCGGGGTCTCCCGGCGGACCATGAGGCGGGCGCGGCCGTCCCGCACGGCGACGACGGCGGGCCGCGGCTGGGCGTTGTAGTTACTGGCCATCGCGTGGTGGTAAGCGCCGGTGGCCGGGACGGCCAGCAGGTCTCCTGCGGTCACGCCGGCCGGCAGGGCGATGTCGGGCACGACCACGTCCCCGCTCTCGCAGTGGCGGCCGACGACCACGGCGTGCACCGGCTCGCCCTCGGGCGGACGGTTGGCGGTCCACGCGGTGTAGCGGGCGAGGTAGAGGGAGGGGCGCAGGGCGTCGCTCATGCCGCCGTCGACGGAGACGAACCGGCGGCGCAGGCCGTCCTTGACGGCGCCGACACGGTAGAGCGTCACCCCGGCGGTGCCGATCATCGACCGGCCGGGCTCGACGGCGAGCCGTATCGGTGAGCCGGGCAGCGCCCGCTCCACGCCCGCTCGCAGGGCAGCCGTGAACACGGCTGGTTCCAGGCGGGGTTGGCCCGGCAGGTAGGGGATACCGGCGCCGCCGCCGAGGTCGATCTCCGCCACCGTGATGCCGTGCCGCTCGGCAAGCAGGGCAACGAAAGCGGCGACCCGTTCGGCGGCGAGGGTCAGCCCGTCGGTGGCGGTGATCTGCGAGCCGATGTGGGAATGCACTCCTGCGAGGCGCAGCGAGGGGCGTGCCGCGACGGCGAGCACGGCCTGCTCGGCGTGGCCGCCGCGCACGGGGAAGCCGAACTTGACGTCGTCGCCACCGGTGGCCATGTAGTCGTGGGTCTCGGCGGCGACGCCGGGGGCGATCCGGACATAGACGTCCTGGACCCGGTCGGCGGCGGCCGCCGCGTCCGCCAGCCGGTCGATCTCCTCCAGGCAGTCGACGACCACCAGGCCGACGCCGTGGGTCACGGCCGCCTCCAGTTCGGCGACCGACTTGTTGTTGCCGTGGAAGACGATCCGGGCGGCGTCGAAGCCGGTGTCCAGGGCGAGTTGGAGTTCGCCGCCGCTGCACACGTCCAGGTGGAGCCCCGCGGAGTCGACCCAGCGGACCATCTCAGCGCACAGGAACGCCTTGGAGGCGTAGTGCACGCGGTCCGCACCGGATTCGCGCCAGAGCCGGGCCCGGTGACGGAAGTCGGCCTCGTCCACCACGTACAGCGCCGTGCCGCATGCCTCGGCCAGGTCCTCCAGGGCGACACCCCCGACGTGCAGACGGCCCTCCACGGTGCGGGCGGTGAGCGGCCACACCTCCGGGGCTCTTTCGGGTGAGGCGGCCACGGCCAGTGCGTCGGGCAGCGGGGTCCCCGCGCGCGGAGCGGGCAGGGAGGGAGCGGTGGACACGGGGCTACTCCTCGGTGAGGACGACGAGCATCAGCAGGTCGTCGCTGGCGTCGGTGAAGTGGTGTTCGTCGGTGGCGGTGAAGTGGCAGCTGTCCGTGGGGCGCAGCAGCCGTACGACGCCCCCCACCGCCACCCGGCAGGAGCCGGCGAGGACGAGCACGAACTCCTCGC
Organism: Streptomyces hygroscopicus subsp. hygroscopicus; assembly: GCF_030269125.1. Classification (GTDB taxonomy): domain Bacteria; phylum Actinomycetota; class Actinomycetes; order Streptomycetales; family Streptomycetaceae; genus Streptomyces; species Streptomyces hygroscopicus_C. Next base: position 192,431 of record NZ_BSSM01000003.1, read on the forward strand.
CGGGGTGGGCGGTCGGGTGGTCGTGATCGCCGAGGTCGGCGTGGAGCAACCGGGCGCCGACGCGACTCGCGCCCGGGGCCGTCAGGTCCCAGATGCCGTGGTGGCCGTCGGCTCGGGCGAGCAGCGGGGCCGGGGCGAACCGTGGTGGGAAGTGCGGAACCGCGGCGGCGGAACCCGGCCGGGTGCCGCCGAGGAGTTCGGCGGGTGTGGCACCGAGGGCGTCGGCGATCTGGCAGAGGGTGCGGACGGTGGGGTTGGCCGCGCCCGACTCCATCTGCGAGACGTAGGCCGGTGAGACGCCGGCCCGTGCGGCCACCGCGCTGAGGGTGAGGCCGGCGGCCCGGCGCACACGGGCGACGGAGGCCGCGAGCACGTCCCCGGTGTCGACGCTGTCGGGTGGCGTGGCGCGGCCGGATCCGGTGGAGTCGGCCTTTCCTCCGCCTCGGCCCTGTTCGGCGTCCTGCTGTCCGGAATCATCCGGGGAGCGACGCGGGATCCGTTCCGGGCTGGGGAAGTCGGCCGAAGAGTTTTCCGACCCTGTGACTCTTGACGAGGTCATGCGGTGACAGTAAGACTCACCCATCGCTTAGATCAAGCAATCTGACACCGCCGTTTAACTGTCAGCAGAGACGCGGCTCAACACCGGGACTCCCGGATGTGGGCTGCCCTGGATGGGAGGGGTGAGCAGTGACCGGTCCTCTGGCGCCGACGCCGACTCTCGAGCTGCTGCGTGCGGCGGCCGAGCTGTGCGGGCCCGTCGCACAGCGCTTGTTCGCGGTGCTGGCGGAGGACTACCCGGCCTCGTTGGAACGCCGTCCGGGTCAGTTGTTGCGCGCGGCCGACGCGACCGCCGCGGACCTGGACGGACTTCTGGCGGCGGCCGGGGTCGCCTCCACCGACGACCTGCGTCTGCTGGCGGCCCGGGAAGTCGGTCTGCGGCTGGCCGAGCCGGATCTGCGGTTCACCAGCCGCGAGCCTCAGTCCGAGCCGCGCGAGCGGTCGGCGCTCCGCCGGATGATCACCGCGGAGGAGGACAACCTGCACCGCACGCTGACGGATCTCCAGGCCAACGGGGCTCTGGAGGTGGCGGCAGCGGCCCTGTTGCGGGCGCGGCGGCGGTGGGTGCTGGGCGACCTGAAGTCGGCCGGGTACGCCTCGCTGCTGACCAGCGACCTCACCAGCAGCATGCGGGACGTGTTCCTGGTACAGCCGGCGACGGGCGCGGCGGTCAACGCCATCAGCGACGCGCACGCGGACGACGCCCTGGTCGTGTTCAGCTTCCGCAACTACAGCCGCCTGACGGTGGACGTGGCCCGGGAGTTCCACGCGCTGGGCGCCTCGGTGATCGCGCTGACCGACAGCTACACCAGCCCGGTTTGCTCCTTCGCCTCGCACGTCCTGGCGGTGGACACGCGCAGCGAGTCGCCGCACCACTCGCCGACGGCGGTGACGGCGGCGGCCCATGTGCTGGCGGCCCTGGCCGCCGCCGGTGCCAAGGGTGCCGCCCGGCGCAGCCGGCGCCGGGCGGAGGTCTTCCGCTCCCTGGGCAGCTACGGCCTCGGCCGACCGGCGGCCGACCCGGGTGCGGGGACCTCAGGGGCCGTCGGTGGTACCCCCGACACGGGCCCCCCGGACACCCCTGACTCCCTCGCCTCCCCCGCTTCCCCCGCTTCCCCCCGCGACGGGCACCCACCCGCGCGGTGACCGTCCCCTGCCCGTCCCCGTCCCACTCGTTCCCCCGCCTCCGCGCCTTCGTCTCGCGGAGCCATCGGCGGCAGAAGGTTCACCCTCGGCCTCTGCCACCTGGAAGGCACCTGGTCCCCTCCTCATGAACGATTCCTCTCACCGTCAGGACGGCGCCGCTCTCTCCACCGCCGAGGACGCCGCCCTGACCTCCGAAGTCACCGAGCTGTGCGCCCGGTTGATCCGTTTCGACACCAGCAACTACGGCGCAGGCAGCTCCCGCGGTGAGCGGGAGGCGGCCGAGTGGGCCGCCGAACTGCTCTCCGACTCCGGTTACGAGCCGGTCGTGCTGGAGTCGGCCCCGCGCCGGGCCAGCACGGTGGTCCGTATCCCCGGCGAAAACCGCGACGCCCCCGCGCTGCTCGTCCACGGCCATCTGGACGTGGTCCCGGCCGAACCCGCCGACTGGAGCTTCGACCCGTTCTGCGGGGACATACGCGACGGAGTGGTCCTGGGCCGGGGCGCGTTGGACATGAAGGACATGGACGCGATGATGCTGGCGGTCGCCCGCTCGTGGGCGCGCCGGGGCGTGCGTCCGCCGCGCGATGTCGTGATGGCCTTCGTTGCCGACGAGGAGGACACCGGCGAGCTGGGCGCGGGCTTCCTCGTCGACCGGCATCCGGACCTCTTCGAGGGGGTGGCCACCGCGATCGGCGAGTCCGGCGGCTACTCGCTTCACCTGCCGGACACCTCCCGGCTCTACCCGATCGCCGTCGGCGAGCGCGGCAGCGCCTGGATGGACCTGACCGCGCGCGGCGCGGCCGGCCACGGTTCCCGTCCCGGTCCGGACAACGCTGTCGCGACCCTGGCGGGGGCGCTGGCCGCGCTCGCCGCACACCGCTGGCCGATCAGGATCGTGCCGGCGGTGGCCGCCCTGCTGGAGGGGCTCTGCGCCCACTTGGGCATCACGGTCGACCCGGCCGACCCCGTGTCGCTGGCACAGTTGGGCGAGGCGGCGAAGCTGGTCGAGGCCACCGTCGCCAACACGCTCAACCCGACCATGCTCAAGGCGGGGTACAAGCACAACGTCATCCCGAGCGAGGCGACGGCGGGCGTGGACGGCCGTATCCTGCCCGGCGCGGAGGAGGACTTCTTCGCCACTGTGGACGCGCTGCTCGGCGAGAACGTCTCCCGTTCCTTCCACAGCTTCGCCGCCCCGGTCTTCGCCGACCACGAGTCGCGCGAGTTCGCGGCGATGGCGGCGGCGCTGCGCCGGGCCGACCCCGAGGCACTGGTCCTGCCCTTCATCATGTCCGGCGGCACCGACGCCAAGGCGTTCGCCCGGCTCGGCATCCAGTGCTACGGCTTCGGCCCCGGCCTCACCCCGCCCGGCTTCGACGCGTGGCAGTACGTGCACGGCGTCGACGAGCAGGTCCTGGTGAGCAGCCTGGAGTTCGGGGTGCGGGTGCTGGAGGACTTCCTGCGCAGTGACCCGCTCGCCGCCTCCCCGGGCCGGTGACCGGGCCCCGTACCACCTGAACCGCCCGGCCGCTCTTCCCACCACCTCCCCACCGACCAGCATCCCGCACCCCCCGCACACCACCCGCACACCCCAATAGATGCACTATGCATTGATTGGCATGCCCGCACGGTTCGTACCGGGTCCCGCAGCGCGGCGGCACTCGTATCTCGCTCCATTCCCCTAGCGGCCCCGGCCGCCGGCACATCCTGGAGAAGTTCACGATGACCACGTCCACCCCCTTGCGCAGAACCGGCCGCAAGGCTGCCGCACTGACCGCCTCCCTGCTGCTCGGCACCGCCGCGGGCCTCGTCGCAGCGCCGGCCGCCTCGGCCGACGACGGCGGCGGGACGCTGCGGATGCCGATCACGGGCATCGGCATCGACTCCCTCAACCCGTTCCTCGCCTACTTCGCGGGCAGCCTGGACGTGTTCTCGGGCATCTACCCCGCCCTGGACAGGGTGGAGCAGGACGGCACCGTCAAGCCGTATCTCGCCGACTCCTGGACGACCTCCAGCGACAAACTCACCTGGACCTTCAAGATCCACAAGGGTCTGAAGTGGAGCGACGGAAAGCCGATCACGGCCGAGGACGCCGCCTGGACGTTCAACCTGATCATGAAGAACTCCACCGCGGCCACCGCCAACGGCTCGCTGGTCGGCAACTTCGCCTCGGTCAGCGCACCGGACGCCACCACTCTGGTCGTCAAGACCAAGAAGCCGCAGGCCACGATGCTTTCGGTCAGCATCCCGGTGTCGGGCATCCCGATCGTGCCGAAGCACATATGGGAATCGCACGTCAAGGATCTGAAGAACTACAAGAACGACAGCTTCCCGATCGTCGGGTACGGCCCGTGGACGCTGACGGACTACAAGCCCGAGCAGTACGTCAAGTTCGACGCGAACAAGGACTTCCTGCTGGGCGCACCCAAGTACGCCCACATGATCCAGCAGGCGTTCAAGAACACGGACGCCGCCGTGGCCGCGCTCCGATCGGGTCAGCTCGACTACGTCAGCGGGCTCAACCCCACCCAGTACCAGGCGCTCAGGAGCCAGTCCGGGGTGAAGGCGTTCGAGCAGGTCGGCAACCGCTGGAACGGTATCGAGGTGAACGGGGGCGCTCGCACCCGCGACGGCAAGAAGATCGGTACCGGCCACCCGGCGCTCGGCGATGTCAAGGTCCGTGAGGCGCTGGCGCTCGCCATCGACCGGGCCACGATCGTGAAGAGGGTCCGCGACGGCCTGGCGCAGGTCGGCGCCAGCTACCTGCCACCGTCCCTCCCGCAGTACGCCTGGCAGCCCTCCGGCTCCGAGAAGTTCGGCTACGACCCGGCCAAGGCCGACTCCGTGCTCGACGCGGCGGGTTACAAGAAGGGCTCCGACGGGATCCGGGTCGACCCGAAGTCCAAGCGCAAGCTGGAGTTCCGCCTCGGCATCCACTCCGACGACGACGCGGACGCCAAGGTCTCCACGTACCTCGCGGGCTGGTTCAAGGAGATCGGGGTCAAGGTCGACATCCAGTCGATGAGCTCCTCCAAGCTCAACGCCGATCTGGCCAAGGGCGACTGGGACATCCTGATGGACTCCTGGTCGACCGGACCGGACCCGACGTACCTGCTGGGCATCCAGACCTGCGCGGCGCTGCCCGACAGCAAGGGCGAAGGCGGCAGCACGGACTCGTTCTTCTGCGACAAGGACTACGACGACCTGTTCCTGCGTCAGCAGAGTGCCTTCGACGACAAGCAGCGCGCCGATCTGCTCCGGCGGATGCAGGCGATCCTGTACAAGGCCAACGAGAACATCATGATCTACAACGCCAACGGCCTCGCCGCGTACCGCACCGACCGGGTGAACGGCATCGTGGCGGGCAAGGCGGACTCCACCGGCGCCTTCCCCGCGCAGAACTCCTTCGACCAGTACCTGGACGCGACCCCGGCGAAGGCCTCGTCCTCCTCCTCCGGCAGCGGCTCCGGCACCGTGATCGGCGTGTCCGTGACCGTGGTCGTCGTCCTGGCCGCCGGCGGTGTGTTCCTGGCGCGTCGCCGCTCCTCCTCCGACGACCGCGAGTAGACCGTGGCAGACACCATCGACGTCATCGGCGCCGTCGCGGCCAAGCCCGCCGGCGCCCCGGAGGGCGGCCGCCCAAAGGGCTCCGGGTTCGCGCGTTACCTGGTCACGAAGCTGGTGGCCGCGGCGATCAGCTTCCTGGTCACGCTCGTCATCGGCTTCGTCCTGTTCAGCCTGATGCCGGCCGACCCCGTCCAGTCCATCACCCGAGGCCGTCCCACCAGCGACGCGCAGATGGCCCGGCTGCGCCATCAGCTCGGCCTCGACCAGTCGGTGCCGGAGCGCTTCTTCCATTTCGTGACCGACACCCTGACCGGGCACCTCGGCACCTCCTGGGAGTTCCAGCAGCCGGTCAGCTCGCTCATCGGCGACCGGCTGTGGCCGACCCTGCTGCTGATGGGCACCGCCACCGTGATCTCGGTGCTGCTGGGCCTCTGGCTGGGCGTCAGGTCCGGCTGGCGGCACGGCAGTTGGCTGGACCGTATCGTCACCGGCGCATCGCTGACACTGTGGTCGGTGCCCACCTTCTGGCTCGGCATGATCCTGCTGATCACGTTCAGCGTGGGCATCGGCCCCTTCCCCGGCTTCCTGCCGGCGGGCGGCATGAGCGACCCGGCGATCACCGGTGGCCTGGACCACGTCGTCGACGTGGCCAAGCACCTGGTCCTGCCCTGCCTGACCATGGTCCTGGTCGTCTTCGCCCAGTACGTGTCCGTCATGCGCTCGTCGATCATCGACGAGTTGGGCAGTCCCTACCTGCTCACCGCACGGGCCAAGGGACTGCGCGACGACGACGTACGGCGCAGGCACGCCGTGCCCAACGCCCTGTTGCCCTCGGTCACCATGATCTTCATGCATCTGGGCACGGTGCTCGGCGGTGCCATCACCGTGGAGACCGTCTACTCCTGGCCGGGCCTGGGCCAGCTCAGCTATCAGGCTCTCAAGGTGCCCGATCTGCCCCTGCTCCAGGGCACGTTCATCGTCTTCAGCGCGTCGGTGATCCTCATGAACCTCCTCGCCGACGTGGTATACCGCTTCCTCGACCCCCGGGTGCGTGCCCAGTGACCCACCACGAACCCCTCACCAAGGCGGACCCGCCGGTCGCCGCGCCACCGGTCGCACCGGTCACGTCGAAGCCGCGCCACAACGGATTCACCGGCTTCATCAGGTCCTTCCTGCGCATCCGCTCCGGCGTGGCAGGACTCGGCATCCTGGTCGTGTTCGCCCTGCTCGCCCTGTGCGCGCCGTTGTTCATCTCCCACAACGACCTCGACGTCATCAAGGTGGACGGGCCCTCGCTGCACTCCCCCACCGACGGCTACCCGCTCGGCACCGACCAGGAGGGGCGCTCCATCCTGCTGCTGGTCATCTGGGGAGCCCGCTCCTCGCTGTCCATCGGTCTGATGGCGACCGTGCTGACGGTGGTGCTCGGCAGCGCGGTCGGCCTGATCGCCGGGCACTACGGCGGCTGGATCGGCAAGGCGCTGATGCACCTCACCGACTGGTTCATCGCGCTGCCCGGCCTGCCCCTCGCCATCTCGCTGTCGGCAGTGATCGGGCAGGGCACCGCCTCCATCACCATCGCCATCGCGATCACCAGTTGGTCGTCCACGGCCCGGCTGGTGCGGGCGCAGACCCTCGCCGTGGAGGCGAAGCCGTTCATCGAGCGGGCCAGGGCACTGGGCGCGGGTGGGCCGCAGGTGATGCTCCGGCACGTCCTGCCGAACGTCACCCCGCTGATCCTGGTCTCCTCCACGCTGACCGTGGCCTCGGCGATCCTGTCGGAGGCGACCCTGACCTTCCTCGGCCTGGGCGATCCGACCGGCATCTCCTGGGGCGCGATGCTGAACTCGGCGCTGAGCGGCGGCGCCGTCACCTCCGGCGCCTGGTGGTACCTGTACCCGCCGGGCATCGCCATCCTGATCGTCGTCCTCGGCTTCACCCTGACCGGCCGCGCCGTGGAGACGATTCTCAATCCGAGGTCGGTGAAGACACGTTGAAGGCGATGCTGGAGGTCAGGAACCTCAAGGTCACCTACCGCGGCGGCGGGCGCGCGGTGCCCGCCGTGCGCGGGGTGGACCTCACGCTGGACGCCGGGCAGACGCTCGGCCTGGCCGGCGAGTCCGGCTCGGGCAAGTCCACCCTGGCGATGAGCCTGCTGCGGCTGCTGCCGTCCGCCGCCGAGGTCACCGGCCAGGTGCTGTACCAGGGCGAGGATCTGCTCACCGCCCGGTGGAGCCGGCTGCGGGCGGTCCGCTGGGCGGAGGCATCCGTCGTCTTCCAGGGCGCGATGACCGCCCTCAACCCCGTGCACACCATCGGCGACCAGCTCGCCGAGCCGATCCTGCTGCACGGCCGCAGGGCCGGCGAAGAGGGCGGCCGGATCTCCGGCAGGCAGGCCCACGCCCGTGCGGCCGAGCTGCTGGAGTCGGTGGGCGTACCGGCGCGCCGGATGCGCAGCTATCCGCACGAGTTCTCCGGCGGGCAGCGCCAGCGCATCATGATCGCGATGGCGCTGGCGTGCCGTCCGAACCTGATCATCGCGGACGAGCCGACCACGGCACTGGACGTGATGGTGCAGGCCCAGATCCTGGACCTGCTGTCGGACCTGGTGCGGGACGAGGGCATCGGCGTCATCATGATCAGCCACGACCTGTCCGTCCTCGGCCAGATGTGCGACCGGCTCGCGGTGATGTACGCCGGTGAGCTGGTGGAGTCCGGACCCTCCCGGCAAGTCCTGGACGATCCGAGGCACCCTTACACCCGGGCGCTGTCCCGCGCCTTCCCCACCATCGGTGACCCTGCCTCCCGCAGGGCGCCGGCCGGGCTGCCCGGCGACCCGCCCGACCTGGCCGCGCTCGGCTCGGGTTGCCCGTTCGCGGCCCGCTGCCCCGACGCGCACGAGGTCTGCGACAGCACCCCGGTCGAGCTGCGACCGGCCGGTCCCGGCCGGCAGTCGGCGTGCCTGCGGGTGCTGCCCGGTTTCCCGAACGTCTCCACGGCCTCGGACATGCCCGGACCGTCCGCGGAAGGAGCCCGCTCATGACCGTCACCACCACCGGCGCGGTCACCGCACCCACCCCGGCCACGGCGCCCGCGCTGGAGGTCCGCGACCTGCACATCACCTACCCGCCCCGAGCCGGCCGCAGCCCCGCCAGGGCGGTGGACGGCGTCGACCTCCATCTGCGCCGCGGCGAGATCCTCGCCCTGATCGGCGAGTCCGGCTGCGGCAAGTCCACCCTGGCACGCGCCCTGACCGGGCTGGTCAAGCCCACGTCCGGCGAGGTCCTGTGCGACGGCGTGCCGCTGCGCTACACGAGCGGCGCGCTGAAGGCGCACCGCCGCAAGGTCCAGTTCGTCCTCCAGGACCCCGGTGGCGCTCTGAACCCGCGCCAGAACGTGTTCGACGCGATCGCCGAGGGTCCCCGGCTGCACCGGCTGAAGGACGGCCTCGAACAGCGCGTGCACTCTGCCCTGTCCAAGGCCGGGCTGCGCCCTCCGGAGCAGTTCCTGTCGCGCTTTCCGCACGAGTTGTCCGGCGGTCAGCAGCAGCGCGTGGTGATCGCGGGCGCGCTGGCGCTGGAGCCCTCGGTGATCGTCGCCGACGAACCGGTGGCCTCGCTGGACGCCTCCGTACGCGGCGAGATCCTCAAGCTCGTCCTCGACCTGCGCCGCGACCTCGGCCTGTCCTCCCTGGTGGTCAGTCACGACCTGGGTCTGGCCTGGAACATCGCCGACCGGGTGGCCGTGATGTACCTGGGCCGCATCGTCGAGGTGGGCACCGTCGAGGAGGTCCTGCTCGCGCCGACGCATCCGTACACCAAGGCGCTGCTGTCGGTGGTGTCCGCGGAGGGCGGGCGCGGTGGGCGGCCCCAGCTGCTCCAGGGCGAGCCGCCGGACCCGACGGCCGTGCCCGGAGGCTGCCGGTTCCACCCGCGCTGCCCGGTGTGGGCCGGTCTCGACACAGCGGGCCGCGCGGAGGCGGGCTGCGACCGGCGGACGCTGCCGGTCCTCCCCGCACAGGCGCCGGCGGGCGGTCAGGCCGCCTGTCACCTCGCGAGCGCGTCGTGAACCCGACGGCTGCACCGACGTCCGGGGCCGGTACCCGGCAGGACGCGCCGCTGGTCGTACGTGACGTGGACGGCCCGCTGGAGATGGCCGACTGCGTCGCGCTGTACGAGCGGGTCATGGGGCTGCGTCCCGACGACGGCAGCCTCAACCCGCGCCTGCTGACCGCCCTTCAGGAAAACAGCGGCCTGGTCGTCGGCGCCTATCTCGGCGCGGAGCTGGTGGGGTTCACCTACAGCTTCCTCGCCCGCGAGCGGGGCACCGACGGGCAGGGCCCACGCCTGTACCAGTACTCGCAGCTCGCGGTGGTGGCGCACGAGCGACAAGGCCTCGGCATCGGACGGCTGCTGAAGCTCGGCCAGCGCGAACGCTGCCTGGCCGCGGGAACGACGCTGATCCGCTGGGCGTACGACCCGATGCAGACCCGCAACGCCCACTTCAACCTGGACGTGCTCGGTGCGGTGGTGGACGCGTTGAAGCCCGCGATGTACGGCACCTCGGGCTTCGGCGCCGCCACCGGCGAGTCCACCGACCGCTTCATCGCCTCCTGGCACCTGGACGCCCCGGCACGGCCCGCCGCGCCCGCTCCCTGTCGGCCGCCGGGCGGTTGGACCGTCGGCCAGGTGTACGACGACGGCGACGACCGGATCGTGGTCCTGCCCGACGACTGGTACCGGCTGCGCGCCGAGAGCGGCCCGGAGCGCGCCGCCCGGCTGCGTGGCCGCCTCACCCGCACGTTCGCCCGGCTGCTCGCCGACCGCACGGCCGTCTCCTGCGTACGGCTGCCGGACGGTCTCGCCGCATACCGCTTCATCCCCCGTGCCGCCGCACCCGGCACGGCCCCCCGCCCCTGACCCGGGCCCCGCACGGTAGGACGACCCCACACATGACCGTCACCCTTGCCGAGATCGAGCTGGCGCTGGTCCGGCTCGATCTCGTCCATCCCTTCGAGACCAGTTCGCACCGCAAGTCGTACCTGGAGCACATCGTCGTCCGCGCGACCGCCGAGGACGGCAGCGTCGGCTGGGGCGAGTGCGCCTCGCCGACCGACCCGTACTACTGCGGCGAGTCCACCTGGAGCTGCTGGCAGGTGCTGGGCGAGTACCTCGCCCCGATGCTGCTCGGACGGCCCTGGAACCACCCCGAGGACGCTGCCCGGCTGACCGCCAAGGTGAGCGGCAACCACTTCGCCCGCGCCGGACTCGACATGGCCTGCTGGGACCTGTACGGGCAGCGGCGGGCCGAGCCCCTCGCGGAGCTGCTCGGCGCCCACGCCGACGCGGTCCCGGCCGGTGTCAGCCTCGGCATCGAGCCGACGATCGACGCGCTCCTCGCGCAGGTCTCCCGGCAAGTCGCCGACGGCTACCGCCGGATCAAGCTGAAGATCCGCCCCGGCTGGGACCTCGAACCGGTCCGCGCCGTCCAGGACGCCTTCCCCGGCGTCACCCTCCAGGTCGACGCCAACACCGCCTACCAGCCCGAACAGGAGGCGGTGCTCGCGGAGTTGGACGGGCGCGGCCTGCTGATGATCGAGCAGCCGTACGCCGCCTCCGACCTGCTCTCCCACGCCCGGCTCGCCGCCCGTCTGGACACCCCGGTCTGCCTCGACGAGTCGATCACCACCCCGGACGTGCTGCGCACCGCGCTGCACCTGGCCGCGGCCGACATCGTCAACATCAAGGTGTCCCGGCTCGGCGGACTCGGCCCGGCGAAGACGGTGCACGACCTGTGCTTGAACGCCGGGGTGCCGGTGTGGTGCGGGGGGATGCACGAGTTCGGGATCGGCAGGGCCGCCAACCTGGCGCTCGCCGGATTGCCCGGCTTCACCCTGCCCTCGGACGTCTCCGGCTCCGACAAGTACTACCAGCAGGACATCGTCACGCCGCCCATCCGCGCCGTGGACGGCATGGTCGCCGTGCCCCGCTCCCGGCCGGGCATCGGCCTCGACGTGGACCTCGACCAGCTGAGGCAGTACACCACGCGCACCTGGACCATCCGCCCCCGCGCCCGTCTCGCCACCCCTGAGGAGAAAGCAGCATGAAGATCCTGATCTCGGCCGACATGGAGGGCGTCACCGGCGTCACCTTCCCCGACGACTGCGAGCCCGGTCACGCCCGTTGGGAGTACAACCGGCAGTTCCTCACCGCCGACGTCAACGCCGCGATCGCCGGCTTCGCCGCCGCCGGCGCCACCGAGATCCTCGTCAACGAGGCGCACGCCGACCAGCGCAACCTGCTCCTCGACCGGCTCGACAAGCGGGCCACGCTGCTGATCGGCACGCACAAGCCTCTCGGCATGATGGAGGGCATCGACCGCTCCCCGGACGCGGTGGCCTTCGTCGGCTACCACACCGGGGCCGGCCAGCCGGGCGTCCTCGCGCACACCTATCTGCCCAACACCATCACCGCGGTGCGGATCAACGGCGAGCCGGCCTCCGAGGGTCGGATGAACGCGTTGCTCGCCGACGAGTACGGCGTCCCGGTGGTCCTGGTCACCGGCGACGACCTGTGCTGCGAGGACGCCCGCGGTTGGGCGCCGCACGCCGCCCACGCCGTGGTGAAAACCTGCGTGGACCGCTACTCCGCGATCTGCCTGCCGCCCGAGGTGAGCGCCGCCCGCATCGCCGAGGCCGCCCGCGCGGGCCTCACGGCGCTGCCCGCCTCCACCCGGCCGGCGGCCCCGCCCACCGAGGGCTACACCTACGAGGTGTCCTTCGACGCCGCCCACCTGGCGCCCGCCGCGAGCTACATCCCCGGCGTCGTCCAGACCGACCCGCTGACCGTGCGGTTCACGCTGCCGACGATGTACGAGGCGATCCGCTGCTTCCGCGCCCTGACCCGGGTGGTCACCTCGGCCGTGGAGAACTGCTATGGCTGAGCCGGGCGAACTCCTCGCCCTGGCCCGCACCCTCGGCGGCCCGGTACTGGAACGCTGGGAACGCCTGGTCGCGCTGGAGACCCCGTCCGGCGACGCGGACCGCGCAGCCGTGTTCGGCAGGGAACTGGCCGCAGGCCTCGCCGCCACCGCGCACCGCGTCGAGCAGCCGCCGGGACCGAGCGGCGCCCACCTGGTGGCGTACTGGAACGGCCGCGAGGCGGAGGACGACGACGCGGGAGGCGGCCCGTCCGCGGGTCACACGTTGCTCGTGGCCCACAGCGACACCGTCTTCCCGGCCGGGACCGTCACCCGGCGCCCGTTCACGCTGGCCGAGGACGGCGACACGGTCACCGGCCCCGGGGTCTTCGACATGAAGGGCTCCCTGGTCGCGGTCGAACTGGCCATGGACCTGCTGTCCCGTACGGGCGCCACGCCCAGGCGTCCGGTACGCCTCGTGGTGGTCAACGACGAGGAGATCGGCAGCCCCGACGGCAGCCGACTTGTGGCCCGGCACGCCGAGGGCGCCCACGCGGTCCTCGGCCTCGAACCACCGCTGCCGGGAGGGGCGTTGAAGATCGGCCGCCGCGGAGTGGCCCGGGTGCGGCTGAGCGTGCGCGGGATCAGCGCCCACGCCGGCCTCGACGCCGCTCTCGGCGTCTCGGCCATCGACGAACTCGTGGACCAGCTCGCCCGACTGAGGGCGACGGCTGCCGCCCTCCCCGACGCCGCGCTGAACGTCGGCACGATCACCGGCGGTACCCGCGCCAACGTGGTCGCCGACCACGCCGAAGCGGAGATCGGCCTGCGCTATGCCACGCCCGAGACCGAACAGGCGCTGCTTTCCGCACTGCTGGAACCGACCCCGGTACGGGAGCGGGCCGCCCTGTCCACCGAGACGCTGTCCCACCGACCGGCCTGGGCGATGGAGCCCGCCAACCCCCTGGCGGCCGAACTGACCGCGCTCGCCTCCACCGTGGGCATGACTCTGCCCCTCGGTTCCTCCGGCGGCGCGGGCGACACCAACCTCACCGGCGCGCTCGGCATCCCGACGGTCGACGGTCTTGGCCCCGCGGGCGCCGGTGCCCACGGCGAGGACGAACATGCCTCGCTGTCATCACTGCTGGACAGGGCGGCCCTCATCGCCGCGTTCCTGAACACCCACTGACCACCGCCCCGACGGCCGGTGCCGCCCCTCCAGGCCCAGCACCGGCCGCCGGGGCAAATCCTGCACACCGTCCCTCCATCTCAAGGAGCCACATGCCCACCCTGCCCCCCGAGGGGCTCATCCGCCCCGTCGCGCCCAAGCCCGGTGACCACGTCGCCGTCATCGCCGCCAGCGGACCGCCCAACCAGGAGAACCTGGAGGTCGGCCTGGAGTCGCTGCGCGGGCTCGGCTTCCAGCCCGAGGTGTTCGCCTCCGCGCGGGCGGGCGGCGAGTACCTCGCCGGTGACGACGCGCTGCGCGCCCGCGACCTGACCGCCGCGCTCACCGACCCGGCGTTCACCGCCGTCTTCTGCGCGTCCGGCGGCTACGGCGCCCAGCGCACCCTGGAGCTGATCGACTGGGACGCCGTCGGCACACCCACGCCACGTACCGTCATCGGCTTCTCCGACGTGACGGCTCTGCTGGAGGCGGTCGCGGTAAAGCTGGGCTGGACGGGGCTGTTCGGGCCGATGCCCGCCATCCGGGGTTTCCGGCCGGGACGGGCCGACTTCGACGGGCTCGCCGCGCTGCTCACCGACCCGGCCTCCGTGAAAGACCTGCGTTTCCCCGACGCCCGCCCCCTGCGCGGCGGCACCGCGGAGGGCGTCACGCTGGGCGGCACGGTCACCCTGCTCGCCTGCTCCCTGGGCACCGACACCTCGCAGCCCGCGCGCGGCGGCATCGTCCTGCTGGAAGACGTGGACGAGGAGACGTTCCGGCTCGACCGGTTCCTCACCCAGCTGCGTCGCAGCGGTTACTTCGACGGCGCCGCCGGCATCGTCTGCGGCACCTTCACGGGCTGCGGCACGCGAGAGCGCGTCGAGGACCTGCTGCAGGACAGGCTCGGCGACCTCGGCATCCCGGTCCTGGTCGGCGCGGACATCGGGCACGGCGTGCCGCAGCAGACGTTCCCCATCGGTACCCGGGCCAGGCTCGACGCGGACGCGGGCACACTCACGTTCCTGGATCCCGTACTCGCCTGAGCCCCCGCGAAAGGCCCGGCTCCCCCGGCTTGCGCCGCTGTTCGGGATCTCGCCGACCACCGTCTGCCGGGGGGAATCCAGCGTCTTGGCCCGCTGGCCGCGCTCGGGCCCGTCCGGGCACCGCAGGACGGATTCGATCGGTCATGGATCGTCGATGGCACCCTCATCCCGGTCCGCGAACGCACGGTGGGCACGTCCTCACCCAACTACCGATTCTCGGCGGACGTGCGGGTCATCGCGGATGCGGACACGCGCCTGGTGGCAGCCGCCGCCCGCCCGGCGCCAGGCACGACGGCAAGATGCCACAGCCTGGCGCGACTCGGGCCTGGCCAGAACGTCACCGTGCCGGCGACGGTGGCTGCGTCGACACCGGCCTGGTCGTCCCGCACCGCGGACGCCCCGGCCGTCCCCTGCTCATGGGCGGGGAAGAAGACAACGTCGCCCATCGCAAGGTTCGCCGACGTACGGGATCCGCTCGACCAGTGCCGCATGCTGGATGCCGCACTTTGTGGAGATGCTCCGCTCAAGGCAGTGGCTGGGGCGCGGACTCTCCTGGCAGCAGAGATCGTCTTCGTCGGCGATCTCGCCTGAGTCCGCGGCTCCGCCCGCTGCGGGAGCGGCCGGTCGCCGTGGTCACGGCATCCGGATGATGCTCTTGCCGTGTGTGGCGCCTGTCGCCAGGTTCTCGATCGCGGTCCCCACGTCTGCGAGCTCGTATTCGGCGGTGATGTCGATGCGGATCAGGCCGGCGGCCACCTGGGCCAGTGCACTGGTGGTGCTGGCCGCCAGCCGGGCCGGGGCGGTCCGGCTCAGGAGGTTGCTGTTGTAGGTCATCACGGACTGCCCGTTCGTCAGCAGGTCGTTCGTCGAGACGGCGACCGGTTCGAACGTGGCGATGTTGCCGTAGACGGCGAGCCGGCCGTGCGGGGCCAAGTGCGACAGGTTCGCAGCCCGGGTGGCCCCTCCGACCGGGTCGAGGATCGCATCGAAGGACTCCCCGTCGAGGGCCCCGGGGAACTCTTCCCGGGTCAGCAGCTGGTGGTAGCCGAACTGGCGGGCGTAGTCGGCCCGGTCGGCGTTGCCGACCACGCCCACGATGCGTCGGGCTCCTGCCGCGGCGGCGAACTGTGTCGCCAGGGTGCCGACCCCACCCGATGCCGCGTGGATGAGCACACTGTCCCCGGGCCCGACCCCGGTGATGGTGTTGATCAGGTCGTAGGCGGTCGGGGCGACCCATCCGGCCGCGGCCGCGGTACGTGCGTCGACGCCTTCCGCGCCGATCGCCAGCGCGGCCGGCGCGAGCACGACCTCGGCGAAGCCGCCTCCGCCGACCAGCGCGATGACTGGTTCCCCGATGCGGCTCGGGTCCACGCCGTCGCCGACCGCGGCGATCCGGCCTGCGGCTTCGAAGCCCGGCACGAACGGTCGGGGGATGGGAAAGTGCCCGTCGCGCACGAGCACATCGCCCCATTGGACGCCCGCATGGGAGACCCGGACGGCCACCTCGCCCGGCCCGGGTACCGGCTTGGCGCACTCGACCGTACGGAAGTGGTTGTCGGGACCCAGGACAACAGCCCTCATGAGGTTCAACCTTCTGTGTCGACTCAGTAACCTGATACTCGCGAACCTAGCGAGTGTCAGATAATTGAGTCAAGTAAGGAAGTTGAGACATGGTCGAGGTGCCCGTCGAGGAACACCTGTGCGCCCGCATCCGCCGTGCCGAGCAGGCGCTCATGGCGCATCATGAGGCGGTCCTGCGCACCTACGGGCTGACCATGACCCAGTACACGGTGCTCCTCGCCCTGTCGCGCACGGACGGCCGGTCCGGTGCTCAACTCGCCCGCGCCTGCGGTGTCTCCCAGCAGAGCATGGCGACCGTCTTGAACGGCATGCGGGCCAAGGAGCTCATCGACCGCAAGCCGTCCGCGACTCACGCGAAAGTCATGATCGTCACCCTCACCGACTCCGGGCGAGACCTGCTCGACCGGGCCTACCGGGAAGTCATCGTGCTGGAACGCGCCCTGACCGACCGTTTCAGCGCCGACGAGCATCGCCGGTTCTGCGAGTTCCTCGACCGCGCCACCGCCACCCTCGTCGAGCAGACGCCCGCAACTCCGGCGCGCTGACGACGCACCCACGGGGCACGGAGGGGGAGCCGCCGCCGGCACGATCGATCCCGGAACCCATCACCGAGGCCCCGCTCCGAAGGAAGGCGTCCGGAGCAGTGGGCAGGGGAGGGGGCGAAGCAGGTCGGTACGGACACAGGGTGCCCGCACCCGGACACCTCCGGGTGCGGGCGGTACCCGCCACGGAGCCGGATCCCGGCTCCAACCGCTCGGTGGACCGTACTCACGAGCTCGCGCCCCCGCACTGCCAGTTCTGCGGCTGCCGACGTCATGAGGGCGGATGCCGTGATGCTGGAGCGGATCGCCGCGCGACGTACTGGCCTGGATCTCCTGGGGGAGCAGTTGGTGAAGCAGCTCGCCGAGGTGCGGGTCGAGCGGGACGAGCTGGTGGTGGCCGAACGCGGGGTGCAGCGCATCAGCGAGCAGGGCTTCGGGGAGTATCTTTCCCTCGCGCCGCCGCCCGGGGAGGCACGAGGTGGGGTCCGTGACTTCCTGGACAACCTCGACTCGAATCCCGCTGCGGCCAGGTGCGTGTGCCGGCGCATCGGGAACGCGGTGAACTCGTGGTCTCGATCGTTCTTCTCATCCTGCTCTACCGTCTACGCGGCACGAGTCCGGCCTCGAAGGCGATGATCGCCAGGTGGACGCGGTCCCGGGCTTCGAGCTTGGCGAACAGACGCGCGACATGCGTCTTCGCCGTCGCCACGCTGATCACCAACCGCTCGGCTATCTCGGCGTTCGACAGTCCCTGTCCGACCAGTGCCAGCACCTCGCGCTCCCGGTCGGTGATCCCCGCGATGAGCCTCGAGTCCGCGGCGGGCTCGGCGTCCGGTTCGGGGGCCGCGGGGTGGGACGTTCCGGCGAAGTCCGCGATCAACCGCCGGGTCACGCTCGGCGCGATCAACGCGTCACCGGCCGCCACCACGCGGATCGCGTCCAGGATCGCGTTCAGGGCCATGCTCTTGAGCAGGAATCCGCTGGCCCCGGCGCGCAGTGCGCCGTAGACGTACTCGTCGTCGTCGAAGGTCGTCAGGACCAGCACCTTGGGCGGGTCCGGCTCGGCGGTCGCCTGCCGGGTCGCCGCGATCCCGTCCATGCCCGGCATCCGGATGTCCATCACCACGACGTCCGGCCGCAGCTCACGCACCAGGCGCACCGCCTCGCGGCCGTCGCCGGCCTCCCCGGCCACCTCCAGGTCGTCGGTGTCGCCGATCAGGATTCCGAGCCCGACCAGCATCAGTGGCTGGTCATCGACCAGCAGCACCCGCACGCTCATGCCGGAAGCCTCGCCGCCACCCGGAATCCGCCCTCCGGACGCCGGCCCGCGCTGAACTGGCCGGACAGCAACGTCACCCGCTCGCGCATGCCGACCAGGCCGAAGCCGCTCCCGCCGGTCGCCGCCGAGGACCTCGGACGGCCCGGCCCGCCGAGACCGTCGTCCCCCTCGTCCACCACCTCGATGCTCACTCCTTCCGGCTCGTAATCGACCGCGACCCGGCACGTTCGCGCCCCGGAATGCCGCACCACGTTCGTCACCGACTCCTGGATGATCCGGAACGCCGACAGTTCGATCTCCGGCGGCAGTGGGCGCTGCTCGCCCCGCCAGGTCACGTGGACCCGCACTCCGGCGTCGGCCGTGCGTTCGGCGAGTAGCGGGACGTCGGCCAGGCTGCCGGCCGGCGCCAGCGGAGCGGCCGGCGGCATGGCGTCGTCCATCTCGGCGCGGCGTAGCGCCCCGAGCATGCGCTGCAGCCCGAGGAGCGTCTCCCGGCTGGTGGTCTCGATGCCGGTCAGCGCCCGCCGCGTCTGCTCGGGCTTGGTCTCCACGACCCGCGCCGCCGCTCCCGACAGCACCGTGATGATCCCGATGCTGTGGGCGACGCTGTCGTGCAGTTCACGGGCGATCCGAAGCCGCTCGGCCATGACGACGCAGGCCTCGGTCTGCTCGTGCAGGGATTCGAGGTATTCACGGCGCTTGCGATACACCCCTCCGAAGACCCACGCGACCGCGAACCACAACGCGAGCCACCCGGCCCACTGGACCGCGTCGCCGACACTGACGTAGATGTCGTTGACGAACGCGGCCGCGACGCCCGCGACGGAGCCGACGGCGGCAGCCTTCGGCCGCCGGGCGGCGATGTACCCGCTCAAGGCGACGAGCAGGATGAACACGACCAAGGGCCGCGCGCCGAAAACGTCGCCGAGGGCTGATTCGCCCAGGACCGCTACGAAGACGGCCGCCGGCAGACGGCGCACCAGCAGGATCGGAAGGGCGAGCACGACGCAGAGACCCGTCGTCTGGTAGCGCCCGAGGTCGGGGAACCGGAACAGGCCGTCGGCAGGGCTCGGCGTCGTCAAGGCGAGCATCAGCGCGTAGAAGCCGGCGATGGCCAGCACCACGGACTGTGACATCAGCCAGGTCACGCGCTTCGATGTCGAGAGACGCTGGAGAAGCTCTTCCACACGGAGATCGTATTCAGTGGCGTCGGCTCTGCGCGTCGCCCCGGGGATGTACGCGGGTACGCCCCCGGGCCGATGGCCCGCGGGGGAGGTGACATCCGCCGTCCGACGCGAGGGATCACGATCGGTTCCTAGGTTCATGGCCATGACGAATGCACCCATGATCGATCTCCAGGACGCGACAAAGAAATACGATGACGGCCCGCCCGCGCTGGCCGGTGTGACCTTGTCCGTGGCGGCCGGTGAGTGCGTGGCGATCCTCGGGCCCTCCGGCAGTGGCAAGTCGACGCTGCTGAACCTGGTCGCGGGTCTGGACAAGCCTTCCAGCGGCAGTGTCACCGTCGACGGCACCCGCGTGGACCAGCTCGGTGAGGCCGGTTCGGCGAAGTACCGCCGGGCCTCGATCGGCATGATCTTCCAGTTCTTCAACCTGCTCGACGATCTGACAGTTCTGGACAACGTCATGGTTCCGGCGCAGCTGGCCGGGATGGGCAAGGGTGAAGCGAAGCGGCGGGCCATCGAGCTGCTCGGCTCGCTGGGCATCGACCGGCATGCCAGGGCCTACCCGCAGCGGCTGTCCGGCGGTCAGCGGCAGCGGGTCGCGGTGGCTCGGGCCCTGATGAACAAGCCGGCGCTGCTGCTGGCCGACGAGCCCACCGGCGCGCTGGACTCGAGCTCGGCCGACGACGTGCGCCGGCTGCTGCTGGACCTGAACAGCGAGGGTCAGACCATCTTGTTGGTGACCCACGATGTGCAGCTGGCCGCGAGCACCGCGCGCCGCACGATCGAGTTGGTGGACGGCGCGGTCGAGCGGGACGTCATCAACGACGGCAGCGGTGCCGGCCTGGCCGCCCGCACGCCGCTGACCCGTCGGTCGGGAGCGGTCGGATGACACTGCGCAAGCCGCCGATGCCCCGGCGCCTCTTCGATGTCGGATTCCATGCCATGGCCCGCCTGCTGCTGGCGGTGAGCCGGTGAGCGCCCTGGGCAAGGTCGTACGCTCCGGCGTGGGCCGGCGTCGGGTCCAGTCCCTCGCCATGATCCTGACAACGTTCGCCGCGGTGACGTCCTCAGTACTCTCCCTCGGCCTGCTGACTGTCGTGCAGGCCCCGTTCGAGCACGCTTTCAGTTCTCGGAACGGGGCGCACCTGGCGGTCCAGTTCGACGGTTCGAAGGTCACGGCCGCGCAGGCCACCGCCACCGCGCACGCCGCCGGCGTCACCGAGGCGGCCGGACCGTACCCGATCGCCGCCGCCCTGGACACGACCATCGGCACGGACTGCCCCAAGAAGGATCTCGCCGGTCACGACAACCATCCGATCACCGTAACCACCCGGCCCGACCTGGGTAGCACCTCCGGGATGGACCAGCTGGCGCTGACCCAGGGGCGCTGGCCGACCAGCCCGGACGAGATCGCCCTGCCGTGGCAGCACTATGCCACCGCCTGCTTCGGCAGTTCGGTGGTGTTCTCCTCCCTGCCGGGCAAGCCGTCGTTCAAGGTCGTCGGCTTCGCCGACTCGGTGACCAACAGCGCGACCGCCTTCGCCACCGCCGACGGTTTCGCGCGGCTCACCGCTGCCGGTGCCAAGTCCGACGAGCAGATGCTCTACCGGTTCGCCAAGGCCGGGACCGACGCCGACATCGCCACCGACAAGCAGGCGGTGGCCGCCGCCGCGCCGGCCGGCGCGGTCGAGAGCGGACAGTCGTACCTGACCGCGAAGCAGCAGGCCGGCGGCAACGCCAGGGCCTACGTGCCGTTCCTGATCGGCTTCGGGATCCTCGGGCTGTTCATGTCGGTGCTGATCATCTCGATCGTGGTCGGCGGGGCTGTGGCCTCGGGAATCCGACGTATCGGGATTCTGAAGTCGTTGGGCTTCACCCCCTCGCAGGTGGCTCGCGCCTACACCGCGCAGGCCATGATCCCGGCGACACTCGGCCTGGTGCTCGGCGCGGTCTTCGGCAACCTCCTGGCTGTGCCGATCCTGGGCGGGGCCACCAAGCAACTCGGCGCGGCCAGTGCCACGATTCCGTTGTGGGTCAGCGCCGTGGTGCCGCTGGGAACCCTGCTGATCGTCGCCGTCACGGCTTTGATCCCGGCACTGCGGGCCGGCCGGATGCCGACCGTGCGCGCTCTGGCGGTCGGGCGCGCCCCCAAGGCCGGGGGCAGTCAGACGGCGCAGCGTCTGGCCTCGCGGTTGCCGCTGCCCCGGGCCATGTCGTTGGGGCTGGCCCAGCCGTTCGCCCGGCCGACCCGGGCCGTACTGGTCGGTGCGGCGGTGCTGTTCGGCGTGGTGAGTGCCACGTTCGCGGTGGGGCTGGAGACCGGGTTCAACACGTACCTCGACACCAGCACCGCAGGATTCAACGTCGCGTCGAAGTTCGTGGAACCCACAGCCGACGTAGGCGTGACCTGGGGTTCCCACGGCCCCAACGACCCGCGCAGACCGCACCTGGATGCCGCCAAGGTGGCCGCCGTGCTCGCCGAGACCCCGGGCACGAAGGCGGCGTTCGGCTGGGGCGAGAGCGGCGCGACCATCGTCGGCGCCCCGCCCGGCGGCGAACCGCCGAAGGTGTTCACGGTCACCGGCGACTTCTCCTGGACGCACATGGAGCTGCTGTCCGGCCGCTGGTTCTCAGCGCCCGGCGAGGCCGTGGTCGGCGACAAGCTGGCCACGACGGTGGGGATCCACGTCGGTGACAACGTCACCGTGGTGCAGCAGAACAAGCGACTGCCGCTGAAGGTCGTCGGCATCAACTTCGACACCAACGTGGGCGACTACACGGTCATGACGGATGCGGCCACCTTCACCACCGCCGGTCTGGCCCCGCACATCGAGCAGTTCAACGTCGAGCTGGCCTCGAACGTCAGCGGACAGGACTGGTCCACCTCAGCCGCCGCCGCGCTGACCCCGCTGAACGCCTCGGTCCAGCCGAACTCGGACGGGGGCAAGAACATCGTGATGATCATCATGGGCACCCTGGTGGCCACGCTCACGCTGATGATGGTGGCGGTCGCCGCGCTCGGGGTGCTGAGCATGGTGGTGCAGGACACCCGGGAGCGGGTTCATGATCTGGGGATCTTCAAGGCCCTCGGGATGACACCCAAGCAGACCATCGCGATGGTTCTGACCTCGGTGTCGCTCACCGGCCTGATCGCCGGGCTGATCGGGGTCCCGCTCGGGGTCGCGGTGGAGAAGGCGACGCTGACCCCGATGGGGGACGCGATCGGCCGGCACCTGCCGCCGAGCGTGTCCCACACCTACACCGCCGCTCTGCTCATCCCCCTGCTGGCCGGCGGGATCGTGATCGCCCTGCTCGGGGCACTGCTCCCGGCCAGCTGGGCGGCACGGACCCAGACCGCCACCGCGCTGCGGACCGAGTAGGACCGAACAGAGCCGCCGGTCACACCAGCGGTGTGTAGGCCCGCGCCACGGAGAGACTCCGCAGCCGTCCCGGCCGAGTCTTCCCGGGGAGGAGATCGTGGAGGACTTCCCGGCTCGCCTCCAACGGGGGGAGACCGCCCTGGCGGGCTTCATCGGCGACGACGACCAAGCGCTGGAACTGGTGGAGGTCTTCCACGCGCTCGCCCCGACGATCGCCGCCCCGGACGAGCGCGGCCGGTTCCCGGCATCCTGTGTCTGCGAGGATGAGTCGTATGGACGTGCGCAGCAGGAACCACGTGCGGGTGTCCGGGCGGCCGGGCGGCCCCGTGGTGATGCTGGCGCACGGGTTCGGATGCGACCAGAACTTGTGGCGTCTGGTGGTACCTGCGCTGGAGCGTGAGTTCACAGTGGTGCTCTTCGATCATGTGGGAGCAGGCCGCTCGGACCTGTCGGCGTGGAGCGAGGACCGCTACTCCAGCATGGACGGTTACGTGGACGACGTGCTGGAGATCTGCCGGGAGCTGGACCTCGGCCCGGTGACGTTCGTGGGCCACTCGGTCAGCGCGACGATGGGCGTGCTGGCCGCAGCGCGACACCCCGAGTACTTCGCCGGGCTGGTGCTGCTCGCCCCCTCCCCCTGCTTCATCGACGATCCCGCGGCCGGGTACCACGGCGGGTTCAGTGCCGAGGACATCGAGGAACTGCTGCAGTCCTTGGACGCAAACTATCTGGGCTGGTCGGGGGCGATGGCACCGGTCATCATGGGCAACCCCGAGCGCCCGGAACTGGGGCAGGAGCTGACCAACAGCTTCTGCGCCACCGACCCGGAGATCGCCCGCGTCTTCGCCCGCGTGACGTTCCTGTCCGACAACCGCACCGACCTGGCGCAGGTGGCGGTGCCCACCCTCGTCGCCCAGTGCTCCAGCGACGCCATCGCCCCACCAGAGGTCGGCGC
Organism: Streptomyces hygroscopicus subsp. hygroscopicus; assembly: GCF_030269125.1. Taxonomy (GTDB): domain Bacteria; phylum Actinomycetota; class Actinomycetes; order Streptomycetales; family Streptomycetaceae; genus Streptomyces; species Streptomyces hygroscopicus_C. The sequence goes on from NZ_BSSM01000003.1 coordinate 215,755, forward strand.
CTTCGTCCACGCCCGGATCAGGGGCAGCCAGCTCATCACGCTGAACGCCACCGGACACTGCCCCCAGCTCAGCGCCCCCGAGGAGACCGCCCAGGCGATCGCCGCGTTCGCAAGGACACTGCGATGATGTGCCGGGCCGACGGCGACCAGGACTCCGACCCGGACCCCGAAGAGCCCCCGGACGACGACCAGACTTTCTCCGCTCTGCTGGAAGACAGCATTGAGGACCTGTACGAGAACGCCCCGTGCGGATACCTCTCCACCCTCCTGGACGGGCAGATCGCCAAGGTCAACACCACCTTGCTGAACTGGCTGGGCTACAAGCGCACGGACCTGGTGGGCCGAAGGAAGTTCTCCGACCTCCTCACCGTCGGCGGGCGGCTCTATCACGAGACGCACTTCGCGCCGCTCCTGCGCATGCAGGGCACGATCAGCGGCATCGCGCTGGAGCTGAGAGCGGCCGACGGCAGCCGCCTGCCGGTCCTCGTGACCTCCACCGTCAAGGCCGGCATGGACGGGCGGCCACTGCTGATCCGCACCACCATCTTCGACGCCCGTGACCGCCGCGCCTACGAGCAGGAACTGCTGCGCACCCGCCAGGAGGCCGAGCGCGAGCGCGAACGGCTCCAGCAGCTGGCCACCACCCTGCAGAAAACGCTGCTGCCACCGGCACTGGAGAACGTGCCCGGCCTGGACGTGGCCGCGTACTACCACATCGCCTCGATCGACGAGGTCGGAGGCGACTTCTACGACCTCTTCCCCCTCGCAGCCGGGACCTGGGGACTCTTCCTCGGAGACGTGTGCGGCAAGGGTGCCGAGGCGGCGGCTGTCACCTCCCTGGCCCGCTACACCCTGCGCGCCGCCGCCGTCTACGACCCCGACCCGGCCGCGGTTCTCAGCAACCTCAACACCGTCCTCTACCACGAGTACGACGGCACCGACCCCCGGTTTTGCACCGTCGTCTTCGGCCTGCTCACCCCCGACGGCGGCCAGGGTGGCTTCCGTATCACCCTCGCAAGCGGCGGCCATCCTCCGGCCCTGCTGCTCTGCGCGGACGGCACCGCCGACTACCTGCCCACCCCCGGCGGCCAGCTCATCGGCGTCCTGCCCGACGCCCACATCGCCACCATCACCCTCCGCCTCGATCCCGGCGACACCCTCCTCCTGCACACCGACGGCCTCACCGAGGCCCACACCGCCATCCGCGGCGAACGCTACGGCGGCGAAGCCCTCCTCGACTTCGCCCGGACCCTGGCCCCCACCACCGCCCAGGGCGCCGTCACAGCCGTCCGCGACCTCCTCGACACGTTCGGCACCGGGGTGGACGACGACACCGCCGTCCTGGCCGTCCACGTGCCCCGCGCCGACCGAGAAGAGCAACAGTGAGCGAGATGATCACCCACACGCGGAGCACCCCTCCGGTCCTTCATCGAGATGACCGGAGACCTCGACCACTACAGCGCACCCGGGATCCGCCGGCTCCTGCCTGGGCTGGACATCGGTCAGGGCCAACAACTCGTCGTCGACCTCAGCGGCCTCACCTTCTGCGACTCCAGCGGCATCACCGTCCTGCTCGTGGCCCGCAACCACGCCCTCGCTTCCCGCGCCACCGCCAGGCAGCCGAAGCGGCCTGGAGGCCCCCGGCAGACTGACCCACCCGACAGCCGACCCTCCCGCACTGCGGGCCGGTCTTCAGCGGTCGGGCCATCCGTAGACGCCAAGCAGTCGACTCGAACGACGGTGGACCCCGGCGAGCGCCGGGGTTCTCGGTGTCGCACTGTGTCAAGGCGCCGATGTCGCGCCCACGCCCCGATCAGGCCGAGGTCTTGGGCTGCGGCTCGCTGTCTCGGGCACGCAGTTGCTCGTTGATGCGCTGGGCTTCTTCGAGTTGGTCTTCGAGGATGACGATGCGGCAGGCGGCCTCGATGGGGGTGCCCTGATCGACGAGTTCGCGGGCGCGGGCGGCGATGCGCAGCTGGTAGCGGGAGTAGCGGCGGTGACCGCCTTCGGAGCGCAAGGGGGTGATCAGGCGATGGTCGCCGAGGGCGCGGAGGAAGGCGGGGGTGGTCGACAACATCTCGGCGGCCCGGCCCATGGTGTAGGCGGGGTAGTCGTCGTCGTCAAGGTTGTCGACGGGACGGTGACCGGCAGGGGGCATAGACCTCTTCTTTCGGAACGCGTCGGGGGGCCCGGGTGCCGACCGGCACCCGGGCCCCGAGCTTTCAACACCATCTACCGGCCGCTGGGCCGGCCTTCTGTGTCCGCAGGATCCGCCGGGGAGGGCGGGGCTGCGGGGATCGCGGATGCGTGACCGGGGACCACCTTCCAATCCGGGGCCTGCGGTACCCGGGCGGACTCCTCTCACCCGGGCGATCCTGATGGCGTTCTGCTCCTCACCTTCGGTTACTCGGTTGCACTGCTTGGGTACCGCGGGTGCTGCTCACGGTCCCCGTGGACCGCGTCCTTCTCGGCCTGCTCGCACGGCAGTTCGTGTCTGCCGTGCCCACTTCGACTTCCTGGGTACAGGAAGACAGTAACTCCGTGGTTTGCCAATGTCTACTGCCGTCACGACAGGTTTTCTCCAAGGGCTGTGAGTGGAGTTCAGCCTCCTGTAGACGCGAAAGAGTGATGCCCGGGTTTGCGTTCCGGCTCGGCGGGCGCACACTGACTGGGCCGGACGGCCCAGCCGGTCCAGGCGGGGCGATGGAGCAGGACCGACATGGGGGCGACGCGCACGGAGGCCCGTGGGGCTCGTGTCGTGACTGAGAACCGTCACGTCGGCATCGCTCAGGCTCTTAATGTCGGCCGCGCCTTCGTGGATTCGGCCGCGCGCCGAGAAGCGGGGAGCCCCTGGCTCGCCGCCGCGGCGGCGGCCGCCACGCCCCAAGCCTTGACGCCACCGCTGCCGCGGTGCACATCGCCGGCCCGGCCGCCCGCGAAATACGCTCCCGCTTCAACGGTGGCGCCGGGGCCGAGTGGATTCGGCTGGGCGAGTGGCCGGGAGGCCGGGAGGCCGTATCACGGGGCATGCGCCCTGGATGTGCCCTGGCGAGCCCGATCACCGGAGGTGACCACCTCGGTTGTCGTCGGGCAGCCCCGCGGCGACAACCGAGTGGTGCGGGCCGACCGGCCCCGTGCGCCCCCGGCTTCTTGCCGAACCGTTGGCGGCAATCGGTACGCGGTTCACGTATGCCCGCGTAAGCCGGGTGCACCCGCTGCGGCGCCCTACACCTGCCAGCCGTGCTTTACCTGCGGTCACCCTCGAAACCGGCCTCGGCGAGTGCCGGCATGTGCGCAGCCGTCAGGGTGTTCGCGGGATCAGCCGCTGTGGCCAGCAGCCAGGTTGCTGCCGCCCTCGCCTCACCAGGCCGGATGACCAGCAGTTCTCGGTGCCCTGCGGGGTCCCAGTCCAGGGCGATGGCATGGACTTCGGCACCCACGGCGGACAGGACGACTTCGATCACGCGGCCGGGCCGTCCGCGCGATGGCCGCCGACCTCGCTCTCGAGCAGCCGTCGGCCCGGCGTTGCCGGAGGGCGCGGCCGACCAGCAGATCATGGGCGTCTTCGACGACGAACGCCGGCCGCCGCGCGCCCGCGACCTGTGCCTCGCGCTGGATCTGCCCTTGATACCCCAAGCACGACGAAGGCACCCGGGCGAAGCTCAAACGCCTGATCAGCTCGGCTTCCTCGACGAGATCGAACCCGGGCTGTTCGCACAGCCCCGCCCACACGCGCCGACCGCCCCCGCCGATCAGCGATCCTGACCCAGCCGAAGAACAAGACGGCGCAAGACTCGCTTATCGCTCCGTGAGCACCGCGCTCAGCAGGCCGGGGAAACGCGCCTCCATGTCGCCGCGGCGCACTGTGACGATCCGCTTGCGTCCTTCTGCGACGGTCCTGATCAGGCCCGCTTCCCGCAGGACGCGGTAGTGATGGGAGATCGTCGGGCTGCTCAGGCCGAGGTCGGCCTTCTCGGCGATGACCGCGCAGTCGATCGGCTCCGGACCGCGATACAGCTCGGTCATCAACGCTCGCCTGCCCGGTTCGGCCAGCGCACTGAGAATCACCGTGAGATCGAAGGAGTCGACCGAGGGTTCGGGTAGTACACGCGGCATCCGTCGCCTCCTCATCGTTTGACGTGCATCGAACTTTAGCCTACTGTCGCACCACGTGATGATTCGACAAGCATCAAACGATCTGCCGTCGGCGCGGCTGCCCGTCCTCGCCGTCGGCACGTTCGTGTCGGCCCTGATCGAAGGAGACACCGTGCCCAGTACGTTCGAGGAGCCGACCCGATGACCGGCGTACTCGTGACCGGCGGCACCGGGAAAACCGGTCGCGAACTGGTACGACTGCTGCGTGGCAGAGGCGTGCCGGTTCGAGTGGCCAGCCGCAACCCGGCCGCCGAGGACCCGGACGCGATCCGGTTCGACTGGGACGATCCGGCCACCCATCCGGACGCCCTGGACGGACAGGACCGGGTCTTCCTGGTGCCTCCGGTGCAGAGCGGGGACCCGATGCCGTCGGTCGGGCCGTTCCTGGCCGAGGCACGGCGCCTCGGCGTGCGCAAGGTGGTGCTTCTCGGCTCCGCCATCCCCCTTGCCCCCAGCGCACAGGAACTGGCCGCCCAGGTCCGGGCCCAGCCCGGCTGGGTCGTGCTGCGCCCGTCCGGGTTCATGCAGAATTTCCTCAGCCCACACCCGCTGGGCGAGCGGATCCGGCGAGACGGTGAGATCCGCACCGCCGCCGGTGACGGCCGGGTGGGCTGGATCGACACGCGGGACATCGCGGCGACCGCCGCGGCCCTGCTGTCCGACCTTGACGCCATTCCCGGCGATCAGCATGACTACCTGCTCACCGGCCCGCAGGCGCTGAGTTACCCGGAGGCGGCAGCGATCATCGCCGCCGGCACCGGGCGCCCGGTCCGGGTGATCCACGCCAGTGAGGACCAGCAGGCGGCCAATCTGCGGGCCGCGGGCATACCCGCACAGTTCGCCGCGATCCTCGCCGCCGCCGACGCCGGCGCCCGCACCGGCCGGGACGACGAGGTCAGCACCGCGGTGCTCGATCTGACGGGCCATCCGCCGCGCACCTTCACCCAGTTCGTCCAGGAGCACGCGGCCCGGTGGGCAGCGCCAACCGCTTAATGCGGCAAGGTCGAGGGCAGCGAGGTGTGATGTCCGGGTGGGGGCGCGTTGTTGCCCGGTCCACCAGGCGTCGATACGGACGAGGTTGATGGCAGTGGCTGTGAAGATGTGCGCGAGGGGGGTCTTCCGCAGTCCTGCCTGGTGTGATGCGCCAGTGCCCTTCGCATTCGGGGCCTTCTGCTGTGGCGATCACCTTGTCCGAGGTCGAGCGCGCCGAGTTGGTGCGCCGGACGAAAATGCCGAACCGGCGCTCGGCTGAGAAGGCCCGCATCATCCTGGCGTGAGCTGACGGCATGTCGAACGGGGTGTCGCACGGCTCGTCCGCGCCCAGGCCAAGAGGGTCGGAAAGTGGCGTCGGGCATTCGCCGCAGAGCGGATGGCTGGGGCTTGAGGACGCCGGCTGGATCGGTCGGCCGAAGGTCGACCTGATCCTCGACGATGCTGAGCGCAAGCAGCGGCAGCAGTGGGCGCGGCAGGCCAAGACCGCGCAGTTCCTCGCGTTGGGAGCCGAGATCGCGCTGCGCTGCGCGGAGGGCGGGACGAACCAGCAGGCCGCAGCCGACCTCGGCATCGACAGGTCGACCGTTGACCGCTGGCGGGCCCGTTTCATCGCAGAACGCCTCGACGGTCTGCATGACGAGCCGCGCTCGGGCCGGCCACCCTCGATCCTCCTCGACCAGGCCGAGGAGGTCGTCGTGGCCACCCAGGAGTCGCTCCCGGGCCAGGACACGCACTGGCGTCGCCAAGGTCGTCGACGTTGTCGGCCTGTACCACCACCCGCCCGAGAAGGCGGTGCGGTGGTTCGGCCTGCTGACCGACAAGCTCATCCGCCGCGGCGTCCACACCTCCGTGAAGGCACTGGAGGACGACATCACTGCGTGGATCAACACCTGGAACGAGAACCCGCGGCCCTTCACCTGGGCCGAGACAGCCGACGAGATCCTCAACCTCCTCGCCGACTACCTCACCAAGGTCGGAACCACCCGCTAGAGAACAGAGCAGAACCAACCCTCAGGACTCCTGGCGCATCACACTAGAAGATGCCCTTGTAGCCCTGCCAGCCGGTGGCGATCTTCACGCGCGCCCCGAACGATCCCTTGCCGTCGCCGCTGTTGCGGTACAGATTGCCCGTCGTGTCCCGCTCGACGAGGTCGCTCTTCCCGTCGCCGTTGATGTCTCCGACGCCGACGATGGCGTTGTACGACCCGCCCCAGTTCGAGAAGACCTTCACGCGGTCCTTCAACAGGCCCGTCCCCGTGCCGTTGTAGCGGTAGAGGGTGCCGGCCTTGTCCCGCGCCAGCACATCGCCGTAGCCGTCGCCGTCGAGGTCTCCCGCGCCCACGATGTTCGTGTAGCCGGTCCAGGCCGTACGGATCTTCTTGCCCGCCGCGAGCGATCCGTCGTTCCGCGCGGCGAACAGGTAGATGTCACCGGTGGACTTCTTGCGGGCGAGCAGGTCGGGGCGGCTGTCGCCGGTCAGGTCGCCCGGGGCGGTGAGGCTGTCATAGGCGTTCCAGCCGGTGCCGAGCGAGGTGTACGGCGTGCTCGGTTTGAGGGCGCCGCACCCCGGGCGGTAGCCGCGCAGTTCCCCGCTGCTGAGCCGGACCAGCACGTTGTTGCATTGGCCGTCGCCGGTCCCGAACGGCACCGCGACGGCGGAGGTCGGCCAACCACTGGCGGAGGTCTTGCCGGAGAAGGTGCCCGTGCCCGTGCTCTGCTGGAACGTGAAGGCGCCGGCGGAGTTGAGGGTGAGCAGATCGCCGCCGCGGTCGCGGGCCACGAAGTCGTGGTACGCCGCCTGGGCGCCGGTGATCTTCACCGAACCGGACTTCGTCACCTCCGGTCCCTGCCCGTCCGTGGGCCAGGCGGTGAGGGTCCAGGCATAGGTGGCGTCCGGGGCGCCGACGCCCGCCACGCCGGTCCAGCCGTCCCAGCTCGGCGTGATCTGGCCGCGCGTCTCGCCATCCGTGAGCGTACGAACCGTCTTCCCGGTCGTCCGGTTCGTGATCGTGAGCTGCCAGTGACTGACGGGCTTGGAGATCCACCAGCGGGGCTTCCACGCGGGTCCGTCCAACGCGACGTCCGCGCTCGCCGGCACCGACGAGTCCGTCACGCCGAGCGCCCCGGCGGCGATGCCCGTGGGGACGACGTGCACGTTCTCGTCCGCGTCGACGTACGCGACCTGACCGCCGTACGCGTCGACCGTCCAGTCCGTGCCGGCAGTCGCACCGCGCGCGGTGCCCAGTACGCGGGTCGTCGGCGTCGTGGAAGTGACGTCCGTGAGGGTGACCTGCCGGTCGGCGCCGACGCGTACGACGAAGCCATCACCGAGCAGCCCGGGTGCCGAGCCGGTGGGCAGAACGCGCACCTTCCCGTCGGCGAGGCTCGCCAGGACGGCAGTGTCCCCGCCGGCGCCGCACTCCACGTACACGTACCGGCCGGTGGCCTGCACGGACGACGGGGTGCACGAGGTGCCCACGAACAGCGTCCGGCTCACCGTGCCGGTACGCACGTCGGTGGCCGTGATCTTGCCCGCCCCCGCCGCCTGCCACAGGGTGGCGCCCCACAGCGTCCCGGGCGCGGCCGAGACGGTGCGCACCACGGCGCCCGAGTCGAGGTCGCGCACCGTGGTCGCGGTGGCGGTGCGATAGGCGACGTACCGTCCGGAGACACTCTCGACGGTCAGGTCGGTCAGGCCCGTGGCGATCGTCGTGCCCGGTGCCGGGTGCGCCTCGCTGACGAGACGCAGGACGGCCTTCCCCTCGTACACGGTCGGGTAGAGGACGCGACCGTCGCCGGTCGGATACAGAGGACAGCCGCTCACCCCGCACAAGTCGGCGACGCCGAGGTCCTCCCTCCTCACGACCATGGGCGTGCCGGACACGGCCAACTTCCGCTCGTGATAGGCCGTCAGGTTGTCGTTGTAGGTGTCCGCGGTGTCGAGGCGTCCCTGGAAGAGGGCGAGCGAGCCGGTCCGCGAGGGCACCCAGGGGATGTCCAGCGCGACGCTGCGCCGCAGGTCGCCGTCGGGGGATTCGGAAAAGCGGTGCACCCCGTACTCGCCGTTCAGTTCACCGCTCACGAGGAGATCGCCGTCCGGGCCGGGAACGAAGTTGGCGAAGACCGCCCCACCGTGGTCCAGGGGCTTGGTCACGACCCCGTCGGACGACACGACGGAGACGGTCAGGTCCGAATCCATGGTCATCCGCAGAATCCGGGAGCCGACAAGGCGAAACACGCTGCTGTTCGGTGCGGACGGGTTCGGCACGCTCCACGGCGTGGCCTGCGGGTCGTCGCGCGACACGATCTGCTCGGCGCCGACCGAGGAGTCGTACCAGGCGACGGCCTGAGGGGTGATCTGCAGGCTCCTCATGTAGCTCTGAGGCACGGGCAGCACGCTCATCCGGGCTGTCGACAGGTCCACCAGGCCGACGCCGTCACCGGCGGCCGACCGGTAGCGCACGACGACACCGTTTCCGTCACCGGCGTCCGGGAGATAAGTCGCTCCGCATGTCGCGCCACTGGGCACGTCCGTCACCGGGCGGTCGTCCAGCGAGCCGTCAGATGTGAGACGGAAGAGATGGCACTCGCCGTTCGCGACGCCGAGGGCGGTGTCACCCTGCACGGAACGGAGGGTGAAGCCCTCCGGCAGCTGGAGGGTGCGCCTGGTGCCGTCGGCCGGGTCGATCAGCACGACACCGTTCGTGCCGGTCTGATAGGCGATCGTGTCGGCGTGGGTGTCGAAGATCCGTCCTACGCTGCCGTCCGCCGGGATATCCGGTGCCGTCGACTCGCCGGTCGCGTAGTCGGTCCACCGCCAACCCCGACCGTACGCGCGGTGCAGGAACCCGGTCCGTCCCGCGGAATAGAGGTACTCGGGCAGGACCGACTTGCCGTACGGCGCCATCACCACCTCGTCGGCCGCCGGCACCGGCTCGGCCGACGCCGCAGGGCTCATCACCCCCGCGACAGCCGCGGTCGCCACGACGGCGAAGCCCACACGGCGCGATGCAAGACGGGAACATGACAAATCTCGACCGACCAAAACGGTCCCTCCCCGAGAGCGTGGAAGGGAGGCGCACCCGCCCGACTCCCCAGCCCCGGTGCCGCGATCCCCTGAGTCGGCTGATCTTACAGTCTCATCTCATGGCGCGCAGCAAAGCTGCCGAGGCCCACGAGGCTGCTGCCGGCCGAGGGGAAGGCCGGCGATCCCCTCCGGCCGGCGTTCGCCCGCCGTCCCGCCTCCTCCTTGTCCGCGTCCGACGGCGGCAGCCGGCCCCGCTCCCCCGTACCCGCGCGGCTTGTGCACCGGCTCGGGCTCGTCCGCGGTCGGGCCGGGCTCACCGAACCGGGCCGCCGCCGTACGGCGGTGTCAGGTCGCCAGGCCGTGGCGGTAGGCGTAGATGACGGCCTGGACGCGATCGCGGAGCTGGAGTTTGCTGAGGATGCGGGAGACGAAGGTCTTGACAGTCTCTTGGCTGATGACGAGGGCCGCGGCGATTTCGCTGTTGGAGAGGCCATCCGCGATGAGGCGGAGGACTTCCAGTTCGCGGGGGGTGAGCCCGATGTCGCGTGGGGTGTTCTCGGCGGGGCGGATGCGGGCGGCGTAGCGGCCGACGAGCCGGCGTGTCACGTCGGGGTCCAGGAGGGCCGCGCCGGTGGCAACGGTCCGGATGCCGTGGAGCAGCCGGTCCGGGGGTGCGTCCTTGAGGAGGAAGCCGCTGGCGCCGGCGCGCAGTGCCTCGTAGACGTATTCGTCCAGGTTGAACGTGGTCACCACGAGGACTGTGACGGGGTGGGGCACTCCGGCGCCGGCCAGCAGACGGGTGGCTTCCAGGCCGTCGAGGACCGGCATGCGGATGTCCATCAGGACGACGTCGGGCCGCACCTTGCGGGCGAGTTCGACTGCGGTTCGCCCGTCTCCGCATTCGCCCGCCACCTCCATGTCGGGCTGGGCGTCGATGATGGTGACCAGGCCGGTGCGGATCAGCATCTGGTCGTCGCAGACCAGGACCCGGATCGGTGCGCTCACGAGGTGCCGCCGGCGGGGATGCGTGCCCGTACGGTGAAGCCGCCGTCCGTGCTGCTGCCGGCGCTGAAGTCGCCGCCCAGGACGTCGACGCGTTCGCGCAGGCCGACCAGGCCCCGCCCGCTGCCGACGGCCGCCGCGCTGGATGAACCGGCTCCGTCCGTGCTGACCTCGACGGTGATCTCCCTGTCACTGTGCCGCACCTGGACGGAAGTCCGGCTGCCATGAGCGTACTTGAGTGCGTTGGTCAGTGCTTCCTGCACCACCCGGTAGGCGACGAGGTCGGCGCTGCCGGTCGATGCCGGGGGTGTGCCCTGCTCGGTGAAGTCCACCGGCTGTCCGGCCCGGCGGGTCTGCTCGACGAGGGTGAGGACCCTGCCGACGGCCGGTGTCCTGGGCTCCTTGCGCTCCGCCGTACCGATGCCGTGATCGGGGTTGAGCAGGTCGAGCAGGTGGCGCAGGTCGGTGATGGCGCGACGGCCGGTGTCGCTGACAGCGGTCAGGGACTGTTCGAGCCGCTCGGGTGCGGCAGTCAGGTAGCGGGCGGCCTCGGCCTGGACGACCATTGCGGTCACGTGGTGGGTCACCACGTCGTGCAGTTCGCGGGCGATCCGGGTGCGTTCGGCGGTACGGGTCTCCGCCGCTACGCGCTCACGGCGTTCGGCCTCCGCGAGCCGAGTGGACCGCAGCCATGCCCCGGCACCCCAGGCCAGGGCCAGCACCAGGTAGAACGTCACGAACTCCTCCGGCGTCTCCCCGCCCGAACCGAGCCGGGAAAGCGCTGTCGCCAGCGGCACGTACGCCACGGAGAGAAGGAGGACGGTGGTGCGCCGACGGCGTTCCAGATGGGATCCCGCGCTGATCAGCACGATGGGCAGGGTGGTGCCGGCGGTCGAGTGATAGCCGCGTAGCTGATCGAGAGCGAAGCCGCACGTCACCAGGGCGAGACAGACGGCCGGCCACCGCCGGCGCACCGCCAGAGGAAGGCATTCGAGCCCCAGGGCGACGACGGCGAGCACGTCGAACGGGCGGGTCGGCAGGTCCCCGACCTCCGTCCCGTGGCCGCGCAGTCCCGGCAGGAACGAAGCGACCAGGAACAGTAAGCCGAGCGGAAGGTCGCGGACGGTGACGTCGAGCCGGCGCCACGTCCGACCAGCCCCCTGAAACCTCATCACCGGGCGAGTGTAGCGAGGGCGTTGACACGCTCGGCGCGCTGCCGGGGAACGATGTGGCCGCGCCGGTGGGCCAGCCACAGGAAGGCGACCGTCAGCAACGCACCGAACAGCACCGAGTAGACACTGGCCTCCGGGCCGAACTCGCCGCCCGTGATCAGCTTTGTGCCGGACGTCGAGGCGTCCAGGAGCCCGTGCGTGTCACCGTTGCCCGAGACCTCGGTGCCGAAGATGCCGGACTCCGCGAAGTTCCAGCCGAAGTGCAGGCCGATCGGGAGCCACAGGGAGCGGGTGGCGGCATACGCGGCGGCGAGCATGCCGCCGGCCTCGATCGCGATGGCGACGCCACCCAGCAGGCTGGCGTCCTTGTTGAGCAGATGGACCGCGCCGAACACCGCACCGGACAGAACCAGCGCGATGTACGTGCCCAGACCTCGCTCCACGAGCCGGAAGAGCAGGCCGCGGAACATCAGTTCCTCCGTGACGGCGGCGCCGGCCATGAAGCCGAACAGCGCGACCGCTCCGGTCAGCGAGCCGAAGCCGTGGACCTTGTAGTCCCCGAGGAGGTAGATGTTCGCGATGACGCACCCGAACATCGCGACACCGATGGCCAGGCCCCGCAAGAGCGCCCCCTGCGCTCCCTCCCGGGCAAGCTCCGTGACCGGTCGCCGCTCGGTACGCCCCACGACCCACCGGTAGACGAGCACGGAGAGCACGACCGTCAGGCCGGCCAGGAGGAACGAGAGCCACGGGTTGCCCTGCACCGCAGTGACGCTCTGACCGCCGACCGCACCGACCGCGACCACGGCCAGGATCTGCCACACCAGTTTCACGACGACTCCTTCTTCGGTTCCGTTCCCGGTTCCCTGTCCGGTCCGCGGCCGGAGCGCCGCGGCTGAACTGAACGCTAGGGAAACGGTGGTCGGGAATCGTCACCTCACGGTGGACACCTGCGCGTAGCTCTCACGGGGGACAGGCCCCCGCGCCCAGCCCCGGAACCAGAGCGCACGAAGTGCGCGCGGTGCGCCCAGGAGCACCCGTTCCACCTCGGGCAGGGCCTCGTAGACGGCAGCCGGGACCGGCTCAGCGGTCCGGACAACTCGCTCCGGCTCGCGGCGCTGAGGCGTTCGACGAACGCGGTGTCTCTTACGACCTTGGGGGAAATTGAGATCTGGGTGTGTTGGCCTGGCGGTTTGGCTGGTGGGTGATCAGCAAGCGGTGCCACGGACGAGGACGAGTTCGGTTCTCGTCTGCCGACGGGTAGCGCGCTGGGCGGATCGGTCGGAGACGAGACCGGCGATCGCAAAGTGGGTTTCGGCATAAGCGTCGCGTCGTCCGCCGAACCTCCGCAGGGGCGCCCATTGCCGGAGCTCGGCGTTGGTGTGCTCGACGCAAATCCGGGCCGAGGACTGGCGGCGCCTGGCTTCCTGCCAGGCGTACCTGTCGCCGTTGCACACCTTGTCCGTGGGCTTCTTCGGGGGTGCGCTGACCTGGTCGGGGAACTCCTTGGCCAGCCCCTGGTACCCGGAGTCGACCCGGGCCTTGACCGTGGGACGGGTCCGGAACTGCTCGGCGACGCCTTCCGTGCGTAGGGCGGTCTGGTCGTGCATGCGGCCCGGCCGGACCACGCCGGACAGCAGCATGCGGCCTTGGCCGTCGCTGAACGTGGTGGTCTTGACGGTGTTCTGTCTGCGCTTGCCGGAGACGAACGCCCGGCGGCCCAGGGCGCCCTGCCTTCGGCGGCGGACCTGGGTCTCGGCTCCGTCAGTCCGCAACTCGATGCCCTCGGCGTCCGCATAGGCGAAGACGTCCTCCAGGGTCTTCAGCCGCAGTCCCGCCCGGTCGGGTACGGCGAACCCGCGGGCCGCGAGAAGCGGACGGATCTGACGGACAGCCTCGGAGACAGTGGAACGGTCCACGGCGAAGAGTCCGGCGAGGACCGCGTGCGGCAACTGGTGGCGCAGGTGGACCAGAGCGACCAACAGCCGATCGACGAAGACCGGCTTGGGCTTGCGCCCCCTCCGGCCGCTCGCTGACGTGGCCCGCCACGCCTTTCACGGAGTGCGGACTCACGAGCGGCCTCCCACGATGAGCGATTTCCGCGAGCAACTCGCCGAAGCGCGCGCGGGAAACGCCGGAAAGAGCAGGATGGGCACAGCCCGCACGGGCCCAGGTCGGCTTCACAACTCACCAAACCCGTACAGTCCTCCACGTCGGGCAGACGGACTCCGGGAGGGCGTCGAGCAGGTCGGCCTGGGCGGCACGGACGCTGTGCGGGGTCTGAGCCAAGGAGAAGCTCTGCCTTTGACCTCCTCGCGCTCACCCGGCTTCATCGCAGTGAGTGCGGACGCTGCCGGGCACGACCTCGGTCGGACAGCGTGACCGGGGACCACATGCCGAACCACTGCTCGGCGCCCCAGTCCTCATACCGTTGCACCTCGGCGAACCCCAGCTTCGCCGCGAGGCGCATCGAGCGTTCGTTGGCGGTCTGGTGGTGAGCACCACCGGCTCGCCGGGCAGCGCTCCGGCGCACCAGTCGAGGGCCGCCGCACCCCAAGCCTTGCTGTCCGGGTCGGCATCCCCGGCCGGATAACCGCGCCACGGCTCAAGCTATGAGCAGGCGGAGGCCGCCACGGTTCAAGCTATGAGCAGGCGGAGGCCGAGATCTGCCGCGTCGAGGTCGGCGATGTCGCTGTTGCGCTCGGCCCACCGGCCAGAGTCGAGGTCGTCGCTGAGGCTTCGTACCGCCCGCTGCTCGGCCTCCGGCCCGACCCGCGTCCACACCGACATCGCACGGCGCACGTGATCCTCCAGATAAGCCCCCGGGCGGCGCCAGTACGCCTCGAACAGGCCGTCGGCGCAGTCCCACGGGATGGGCACCGGCTCAGCACGGGCGCCGATCGCGTCGGCCATCCCAGCAAGCGAGGGAAATCCTGCGAGGACGTCGGCGAATTCGGGCAGGTAGTCGCGGGTAAGCCAGAACCGGTCCTGCCATCCGGGCTCGTCAGTGTCGAACGTGAGCACCACCACTCGGCGGGCCACACGCCGCATCTCGCGCAACCCGGCTATCGGGTCCCCCCAGTGGTGAACGGTGGAGACGGCCATGGCGACGTCGAAGGAGTGATCCTCGAACGGCAGACTCTCCGCGGCGGCGGCCACGCACGGCGCCGAACCGGCAGGCCGCTGCCCCCGCATGACCGCCGACGGTTCCACCGCGGTCACGTCGCGATCAGCAGGCTCATAGGAGCCAGTGCCTGCCCCGACGTTCAGCACCGTCCGCGCGTCCCCGAGCGCGTCCCAGATCTGTGCGGCGATCCGCGGCTCCGTACGCCGTGTCGCGGTGTAAGCGCCGCCGATCGCGTCGTACAGCCGCGCGCCGAGCATCTCCAGTTGCTCCTCCGGAGTCACCTTCAGTCCCTTCGCCCGTGCATCAAGTTCCCTGTCGATGGCCGTCACCATGGCGTCAGCGCGATCACGCCGTTCCAGCAGCAGTCCGCGAAGTCGGCGCAGGTGCGCGACCGCGTCGGTGGACGGGTCGCCGACCAGTTCGGCAACCTCGCGCAGCCCGAAGCCCAGTCGCCGATAGGCCAGCACCTCCCGCAGCCGCTCCACGTCGCCCGCCGAATATGCCCGGTACCCGGCCACGGTCCGCGTCGACGGCCGAACGAGCCCGATCTCGTCATAGTGATGCAGCGTGCGGACGGTCACACCGGCCAGCTCGGCCACGCGTCCCACGGTCCAGTGATCTTCCACGGCACCGACTATGGAGCCTGACGCCAGGTGAGGGTCAAGAGCCAGGCGTTGACTGCGGCCCGATGTCCGTCGGGGCCATCTGCCAGCCCTCATCAGGGCCAGCAACAAGTCTTCGCCAGCCTCTGGCCGCCTGCTACCGGACGCCCCGGGGCCACCTGTCGGTCTTTGTCACATCGCGCAGACGGGCGGCCCGGCCGATCAGGGACAGCGGGCGGCAGCAGCCGTCCGCGCTCAGGTGGATCTGGCTGGTGACACCGCCCCGAGAGCGGCCCAGGCCCCCACCGCCTGCACCACCTCCACCAGGCGGGCGACGAGGCTCACGCCATGGCGTCTCGTCCTGGTGTTCTCCCGGCCCGTCCCCCTTTGAGGAAAAGGCTGGTGACGGATCGGTGCGAGCGCCGGCCGCTGCGCTTGCCCGTCTTGGGATCGGCCGATTCGGCCTTGTCACCGGTCTTGATCTTGCCGATGGCCTTGGTCTCGCCGCCGGCCGTCAGGACGGGAGTGCTGGGCGAGACGCTGCAGCGCGAGCGGTCGCCGCCGGAGTTGCCGGTGGTGCCCGAGTTGCCGGTGCTGGGCTCGTCAGGTGCGGCCGCGGCCTTGCTCGATGCGGCCGCCTTGTCCTGGGCGTCGGCCTTCTTCGGTGCCGCCGCGTTGCTGCCGACGGAGTCGGTGCTGGATTCCTTGCCCGCGCCGGAGGCGGCCGCCGCGTCGCCCGAGCCGCTGCCGGCCTCGTGCGGTGCGGCGTCGGCCGGGGCCTTCGGAGCTTCGCCGGAGCCGCCCGAACCGCCCGTGGAGGGTGGGGAGTCGGCGTCGTCCTCGGCTGTCGGTTCACCTTCGCCGCAGCCCATCGCCATGCAGTCGGCGCCGCCGGCCAGACCGCCGACCGCTCCGATCGCCTCTCCGGCGGCCATGACACGTGCGGGGGCCGCGACCACCGTCTCGGTGCAGGCGGCGACCGCGACTCGTTGGCGGCCGCGATGACGCGGGCCTGCTCCAGGCGCGTCTTCGTCGCCCAGGCCGACGGCTCCGTACCTCGACGGGGACAAGTGCCGTATCGAGGCGGCCGACTCCGGCCCCGGCTTCCAGCACACCGCGAACTGCGCCCCGGCCGCCCGGACGACCGAGCACGGCCGCGGCCTCTGCCTGATCCGCGAACTCGCCGACCACGTCCACCTCGGCCCCAGGCCCGGCCGGCACGGCGCGGTGGTCGGCTTCGACGAGATCCTCAAGTGGCGCGACGACGCACCGCTGCCGGCGGTGTAGGCCGGTCCCGTCCGGCGACCAGAGCAGCCTGAGCACGAAATGGACGTCACTCGCCCACGCCGAAGCCCTGAGGGCTGTCGCAGAATGACTTCAGGATTTGATCTTGGTCTTTCCGAGTCTTCCCGACGGCTCCCTGGGCCGATCAGGGGTCGGCCGGGTCCGGCGCATGCGTTCTCGGCGTTCCCTCAGGCCGGGACCGAGAAGTAACGCGGCCTCAGATGGTCGGGGTGTCGTCAACAATCGGCCTGTGAATCTCAACGACCGGCTTCCACCCCGGGGAGAACTCGATGAAGTCCGCACGGGTGGGGTAGGTGTCGATCGCGCGACGGTCGCGCTTGGGGCTGTCGCTCCCCTTGCGCCCCCGGGGAATCTGCTCCTCGAAGATGTCGACCTTCACGTCGGGAACCTCCTTGAGGCCCTGGCGCCAGATCTGCACGACGTCGGCGCCGAACGCCTGCCGGGCCGCAGCGTAAAGGGCCGAGAGGGCCCCCTTGTCCCCACCCGGGACGAAAAGCGCCAGGTCCAGCACGACGCCGGCGGACTGGATGACCTCGATGGTCACCGAGCCGTTCTCGTCGGCCATGTAGATTCCGGCTTCATTCTCGTCGTCGGGAAGGCAGGACACCTCCTCCTGGAATACGGTTCTCGCCGTGATCGAGCCACCCTCGAAATCCTCACCGGACTTGGTCAGAAAAGCAGGGACATAGCAGTCGGGAAGCTTGAGTTCTGCGGTGTCGGCGGAAACGAAGAGCCTGTCGTTCACGCCGAGCTTCGTCACCTCTTCCAGCGAGAGGCGGCGAGCGGCGATCTTCTCCGTGTTCACGATTTCCCTTTCAGGTTGCACTGTCCCTCCGAACAAGACGCTACCACGAAACCCCGAGGTCAACTGCCCAGCAATCTTTGGGTAAATGGGCTCCGACGACCTGCACGGAAGGATACCGAAGCGAGTGCCAACGCATCCGCCAGGTAGTGGCCATCGTCATGGCGTTGGGGATCAACTGGCGGTTGCATTGCGGTGCATTGGGTAGCACGGTGGAGTTTACGGTGAATATCACCCATATCGCCTTCGGGGAGGTGGCGGCGAGGTAAGGCGATCCATTCGTCGTGCGTCTCGAAGAGCGCAGCGGAAACAGACCGGATGGTCCGGCAACGCAACAACGGAGACCCCACCGGCAACATCTGGATGGAGCGCGAACCGGAAGTCGCGTACTCCCGCGCCCTCTTCGGTCAGGACTAACGTCGTAGTCGGCTGACGCATGTTGCCGAGTCGCTCGTCCGGCACACCGGTTCGAGCAGTCGGCCCCAGCGCGTACTCCCGCAGCTGGGCAAGGGCGCCCGGCCAGGGCGCGGTGCGCTCGGCCTCGGTCAGCGGCAGGGCGGTGCCGTGCTCGTGCAGCGGCGGGTAGGGCGGCGGTGCCTGCTCGGGCCGCCCCAGGGCGCGTGCCTGGTCGAGGTAGGCCCGGGGGCTCAGCTCGTGGCGGGGATCGACCGGACCGCCGTCCCACGCCGCGGCAACTCCCGCCGGGGCAGCGGCCCCCGGCGGCTCCGGTGGGCGGTCAGCTCCACGTGAGGGCCGTGCAACCAGCCAGGCCGCAGTCGGATCATGACGGCGCCGTGGCGCTCCCGCAGCTCGTCCACCAGGGGCAGTACTCTGCGGCGAGCCGCCTGGGGCTGATCGGCATACGACTGTGCAGCCGGACCCCGACACATGCGCTGCACGCCGGACTCGCCCTCTCCGCCTTCCTCGTCTCCAAGGGGCCGCACGGCCCCTGCGGCGCGAACCGTCGTGAGCCCGCACAGGGCGGAAACGAGGTGGCTGGCGGGCGAAGACGAGCCGAGGACGCCCCAGCACCCCGTTGAGCGGTCCGCAGCCGAAGCCGATCAGCACGGCCTGCACGACGATCAGCGGCACGAAGCCCGGCCGGGGAGGCGGGGCTCTCGGCCCGCCGCCCGGCGCCCCGCTACCAGGACGGTTACCAGCACGGCCGCGGCGGCCGGCACTGCCGCGACGCGGTACCGCACCGGCGTGCCGGCCGTGCACCCCGGCCACCCCGATCGCGCACCACACGACGCCTAAGACCGACCCTGCCAAGGGCCCCGCGGCACGGCCCGACCGTGCGAAAGAGCTGGGATCCGGCCTATCGACACGGTGTTCGGTCGAGGTCGCGCCGAGTGCCCGAGGCCATCTGCGTAGGGGCAGCGGCGACCAGCAGTGCGGCGAAGATGATGGGGGCGGCCGTCTGGTAGCCCATCCAGACTTCGCCCCCGGCGCTGTAGCCCTGCCGCGCCATCAGAAAGCCGGTCAGGGCAGTCAGCATCCAGCCGCTGTCGTAGGCAATCATGAGCTGCGTGTAGGTGCGCATCGACCGGTAGCGCGTGTACCTGATCTCGATGCCGCCGCCGACCAGCAGGGCTAAGCCTGAGGCGACCATCCGCCGCACCAGGTCGTCGTGGACCGGCGGCTCGGCCTTGGCGTTCTTCCCGTGGCCCCTGCGTTTGCCGAAGGCACTCCACCAGCCATCGTCCCGGCGGATCCGCCGGGCGATACGCTCGGCCATCGCCTCACCGGCGGCCTGGGCCTCGTCGGGAAGGAAGCGGTGCCCGAGCTCGGGATCGTCGCGGTGCGCGTCGGACGAACGTTGGCCCGGTACGCCGCAACACGCGGTCGGCCGCCACCCCGGCAGGTCAGGATCCGCCGAGGTAACCGACGTTCCCGCAGGGGAGCCGGCGCCGTCGAGCCCGTCCTCGGGGTACTGCTCCCCGGCGCGCCGGCCGCGCCCGCCCCCGTTCCGGCATCCGGCCTGGGACCCGGCGGGCACCACGTGTGAGACTCAGGGCATGATCCGTACCGCGACCCCCGCCGACATCCCCGTCATCCACAGCCTGATTCGCGAGCTCGCCGAGTACGAAAAGGCACTCGACGAGGCCAGGGCGACGAAGGAACAGCTCACCGAGGCCCTGTTCGGCGAGCGCCCGGCCGCCTACGCACACGTGGCCGAGGACGCCGACGGCGAGGTCGTGGGCTTCGCGCTGTGGTTCCTCAACTTCTCCACCTGGCGGGGCGTGCACGGCATCTACCTGGAGGACCTCTACGTCCGACCCGAGGCCCGCGGCGGCGGCCACGGCAAGGCCCTGCTGACGGAACTCGCCCGCGTCTGTGTCGCACGCGGCTACGAGCGCCTGGAATGGTCGGTTCTGAACTGGAACCGCCCCGCGATCGACTTCTACGAGGCACTGGGCGCCCGCCCCCAGGACGAGTGGTCGGTGTACCGGCTCACGGACGAAGCGCTGAACGCCCTGGGAGACCAGGGCGGCCGGCCGTAGCCGAGTCCCTTCGGCCGGAACTCGTGAGCGGGTGCCCACCCCCGTGCCGGTGACACGTCCACGAGCGGAGCCGGTCCGTCGAGCCCCCGGCCTGGAGGAGCGGATCAGCAGGAGTCGCTCGGCTTCGGTCGAGGAGGGACTCGGCGACGACAGGGAACCGCGGATACCAGTCGCTGGGTTCCCTGTTACTCCTGATGATCAGGGACCGGCCCTGCCGCTCGGAGACGAGTTCGTAGAGGTCGTCGGTCTGGGGGCGGGCAGTCGGCGCATCGCGAAGTCGCCGAGGACGAGCAGGTGGCGGGGCGGGTGGGCGCGCATGCGTCTGTCCCAGGTGCGGTCTGTGCGCCCGCCGGCGAGTTCGGCGAGGATGCGGTCGGCCTTGGCGAGCAGCCGCAGTCCCTCCACGGCCCGCGCCGTCCACGGAGCCCGAAACGGTCACCCGACCGCGAGATCGCGAACCGGGGCTGGAGTGTCGGTCGTAAGAGACATCGTCCAAAGATCTCGTAGACGATCTGACGCAGGTACCCCATAGTTCAGAGGTATCACTTCGCCTTGGTCGGGGCACGGGGGTCAGGTTGGCGGATGAGCACACACCACATGAAGATTCACCGCTCGCGTCGCGGAAGGAAGTACACAACAAGATCGAGGATGGAGATTTCCATGGCCCGGTGATCCAAGCAGGCATCGTCCACGGTGGGGTGCACACCTACAGCCGTCCCCCGAGATGGCGTCCATCGAAAGAACAGTTGTGGCGTGCGGCCCGGATCACCGCCACCGTCCTGGCCTTGGCAGCTGTCGCGACATACTTCACCAAGCGCGAGTTGGATGATCGTAAGTTCTTGTCACCGCCATACGTCTGTGGCACGATCTGGCAAAACCCAAATTTCAGGAGATGGGTACCCGACGCAAAAGAAGGTGGCCCGCCAGAAATCGGACCCGAAATCACCTCCTGCTCCTGGACGAGCAGATCACAAAAAGCCGAGGTTTCCATTATCGTCAGTCGGCAGGGGGATCGTGGAGAGGCTACTGAGCTTCTGGATAAGTTGAAGAAGGGGCCTGACGTCCAGAGCGGTCAGACCCTCATCCATAGCTACGAACCAGGAATTGGGGATGACGCGACGATCGGTGAATCGATCGCCAGCACCCAGGACATTCTGTCGGACAAGGAAATCTGGCAGGTTTGCCAGCTGAACTTCCGACGGTACAACGTGGTGGTCGAACTCCGTCGGGTGAAAAATCCAGGCGAGTCGACCGGGGAATCGGACAGTATTCTGCGGGAGATGGCTTTCGTGATCGACAAACAACTCAAGAGCTGATCGACATTTCTACGTGGTCGCTGCGCCCCCGCGGGGCCCACTGCACCATCCGGGACAAGGCCGACCAGGCACGCAACCGCCAGAAGCTCGGCTCCCGTGGCGGCCGACCGCCACGCTTCGACCCGACCGGCTCCCGCGAACGCCACGCGATCGAGTGTGCCATCAACCGCCTCAAGAGAAACCGCGCTGCCCCCACGCGCTACGACAAGCTCGCTGTCCGCTACGAGGCGACCGTGCCGGTCGTGCCCGTCAGCGAGCGGATGTGACCAGCACCGTCGCAACGGCCCTCAGACGACGTCGAACTCGTTTCCCTCGGGGTCCTGCATGGCCGCGGCGTAGAGCCCCGTGTCCGGCTCGTCCTTGATCCTCAGCAGGGTGGCACCGGCCTCGACCAGCTGATCCACCGCGGCCCTGACCCGCCGCGCGCGGACGTCCAGCGGGACGTCACGGCCGCCACCGACCTTGAGGTCGAAGTGCCACCGGTTCTTGGCGGTCTTCGGCTCCGGAACCTGCTGGAACCACACGCGCGGTCCGCGACCCACCGGATCGACGATCGACTCCGGAATGTCGCCGGCCCCCGTCGGCAACTCCTCCGCGGGCACCCCCATGGCCTCCCAGTAGGCACGCCACGTGGCGTGCCCGTCCGGCGCGGGCTCGGGCACGTAGCCCAGGGCCTGGGCCCAGAACGCCACCATTCTCTGCGGATCGGAGCAATCGATCGTCAGCTGCACTCTCATCTCCATGCCCGAAGCTTCCCAGACAGGTCTGACAGACGGTCCGCTTTCGCTACATGGCCTATCTTGATCATTAACGCCCCGCGTCCCGGAGTGGAAAGACGGACGACGGCTCCTACGCAACCGCGAGGATCTCACCGACGGCCCGTTCACGCGCATGTGGAACACGCCGCTCGGCGAGGGGAAGACCGGGCAGACACTGCTGACCGCGTGGATCGCCGAGGAGAACCTGCGCAACCTCCTCGCCCTGGCCCGCACCGTCGCCGACCGGCACCAAGTCGGCCACGCCCGCTGGAAGTTCCCACCTGGTGCGCGGACGCCGACATCCCCGACGTGCGGCAGCTCGCCGTCACCGCGGACCGCTGGTGGACCGAGATCGCCGCGTTCATCGACACCGGGCACCACAACGCCGACAGCAAAGGCATCAACCGCGTGATCAAGCTCGTCGCACGAGTGCGTTCGGCTTCCGCAACGCCGAGAACCAGCGGCTGCTGAGACGCTGCGCCACCACCCGCCGAGCCCGCGGATGCCTCCGCACCGCCCCACTTCGAAGACCCAGATTGCCCCGGTCGCGGTCCGCCAGGCCGTCGCACAACTCGCCGACCAGCGTGACGAGCATCGCCGCTGCCGAGGCCGATCGGGCCACGGGCCCTTGCGCCTGCCTGCGGCCCCGTAGCCGAGCGGGGTGGCCGAGCGGGGTGGCCGAACGGCCGGCACGGGGCGTCGGGGATGTCCGACACGGTCGGCCGGGGCAGCGGGGTGCGGCGCGGCGCTCGGGGCGGTCGCCGAGGGCGGCGCCGGTCCCGGTGCCCGGTGTCGACCGCGACCTTGTAGCCGCTCTGCGCAGACGGAAGCCTTGTAGCCGCTCTGTGCCGACGGAACCGGCGCCGGCGTCTCCCCCACGGAGCGCTGGACGGACATCCCACGCATCCCTGGCTTGGGACCGGGCGTTCAACGGGGTCGGCGCCGGCGGCCACGCCCCGGGGGCGGGGCATGGCCGTCGGCTCAGGCGCGGTTGCCCGCTCAGCGGTGCAGCAGGTCCGGGTTGAAGGTCAGCACCGGGGAGGCGTTGGCGGCCAGAGCGTGGGCCTGGTCGGGCCACCAGGCGCCGGCGATCGGGTCGACCGCGCCGTACTCCGGATCGGTCGGGCCGGCGGTGCCGCGGGTGCAGCTGCCGTCGGACTCACCGGGCACCTTCACCCACAAGTAGGCGTCGAGCAGCGGGTTGCCGGTGTCGGTGGTGGGGCGCACGCCGAGGCCGCGGCCGGGCGGGTTGCACCACTCCTGGGCGTCCGGGTAGGAGGCGGTCGGCGTCCACGGGCCCTGGCCGTTGCGGCTGCTGTCGATCACGAAGTGGGTCAGCTGGGCGTCGGCGGGCACATGCGAGGCGTACCACGCGTCGGCGTCCGCAGCCGGCCACGACTGGTCCGCGCAGTCGCTCGGTTGGGCGCCTGCGGTGTTCCGCAGGTACCAGACGCACTTGGAGATCTGCGTTCCGTAGCGGACCAGATCGCTGTCGGTCTGGTAGTTGGAGACATTGAGGAAGAAGCCCTGCGCCCGAGCCACCCCGCCGTCGATCAGCAGCTTGGACATGGTGCCGACGGGCTGCCAGGAGCTGTGGCCGGCGTCCAGGTAGACGACCGCACCGGGCTGCTGCTCCAGCCGGTCCACCGCGCCGTTGATCTCCGCGAGCCGGGCGGTCTGCTGCTCGGCGGTGCCGCCGCAGTACGCGGGCGAGAGGGCCAGCCCGTCGGGCTCCAGGATGACCACGGTCTTGTGGTCGTCGATGCCCTTGGCCAGGGCGTCGACCCAGGCGGCGTACTCCTCGCCGGTGGCGGCGCCGCCCGCGGAGTACTGCGAGCAGTCGCGGCCGGGGACGTTGTACGCCACGGTGACCGGCACCCGCTTCTCCACCGCGGCCTTGGCCTGGAGCTTCGCCATGTCGTCCGTGGTCTGCGCGGGGTCAGCGGTGCCGGTGAACCACTGGGCGACCGGGTACGAGGCCATCGCGGCCATCGCGGCGGCGTCCGCCTTGTCGCCCGCCTTGAGGTCGGCGAGGGACTGCTTGGCCGCCTTGCTCGCGGGCTCGACGTAGAACCTGGTGCCCTGGGCGAGCATGTGATCGTCGGCGGGGGACGCCTTCGCCGCGGCGGCCGGCGCTGCGCACAGGCCGACGAGGGCGGCGGTCGCGGCCGCTGCGGCGAGGAAGGGCCCGGCCTTACGGGTATGGGGCACGGATGGACTCCTCGGGTCGAATGAGATGGGAGCGCTCCCAAACGTTAGTCCCACATCAACTCAGGCAGCCAAGGCGGCGTCAAGAGAGCTGTCGGCCCGATTTCCTCATGACTCCTCCAGCCCCCGCGACGCCGATGATGCGCTGAAGGTCCATCAGGCTCACTTGCTCCTGCCGCAGACAGCCCGCGACCTCCGCCTACGCCAGGATCCGCGGACCGGTCCTCTGCCCGTCCGGGAGCCCCCCCCCGGCCGTGCCCGTCCCGTCGGAGACGACGATCTCGTGCAGATACTCGGCCGGGGCGCGCGCGCCGCCGCCATCGCTCCCGAGGCCGCAGTCGAAGCCGCTCTGCGGCAACAAGGACAGCGTCCCATCCCCGGTCCGCGCCCACAGCACCCCGGGACCGGCCCGATCACAGCGTCCTGACGATCACGGAAGCGATGGCACACTGATGGGCCCGACTCGCCTATCCGGCTTGGGAGAGCATTGATGGACGTCACCCCCGCCGCCGACTTCCAGGGAGCCGAAGAAGCCGAGGGACGTACTGGCGGCTGCCTGTGCGGCCGCATCCGCTTCACGACCCGGGGTCCGGCGGTCTTCCCTCACACCTGCGCCTGCGAGCATTGCCAGAAGCTCGGCGGCGCCCCCGTGATGTGGTGGGTGGGCTTCGAGACGGTCACCTGGACCGGCGAGAGCGAGCCGACATGGTTCGAGACCTTCGAAGGCGAGGCGAAGCGCGGCTTCTGCCCGACCTGTGGCAGCCGCGTCGCGGCGATCGACAGAGACGTCCCGGAGACCGGCATCAACGTCACCGCCCTTGACGACACCAGCGGCACAGACCTTGTGCCCGTTCACGCGTCCTTCCGCGACAAGGCCGTGCATTGGCCGGCGCCGGAGACCGAGGACAGCGCGGCCGGTTGACGGGGCGTCCGCTGGTCGGCGGCTACACCCGCATCCTCAATCGTCCCGGCGAGCATCGTGCCCTCGCCCGCCGGCAGGCGCCACTCCCCCGCCGCTCAGCTCAGTAGCTGGTCAGATCTACGACCACATCGCCCGGGGGCGTCGATCGGCTTCTGCTCATACTCGTTGGCGAGGTACCCAGAGTGATTCCGGCGAGCAGGCCGGGGGGCCGGTGTGGCTGATGATTACGTCGGCGCCGTAGGTGACGCTCCCGTCCACCCTCAAGCCGTACGGTTGTGCGCCGGGCGACGGCATCACGGAGCCGGAACAGAAGACGAGGGCGCGCGCGAGGTCGGTCACGTCCCTCTCCTGAGCCTGAGGCGGGCCCACGATGGCAGTCGCTTCCGTCGAGGGGGGCGGCGCTCGCCGGCGGCGCTCCCCGGTCGCCGAAGATTCACGTCAAGATTGTCTGGTCGTCCTGTCGATCCTTCCCGCGGCCGTTCGTCATACCTGTGCAACCAGCCCGACGCCCCAGGAGGAGCGCACCGTGAAGTACCTCTTGCTGATCAACACGCCGTCCCCCGAATCCACCGGAGAACGTCCGGCCGATGGGCCGACCGTGGAGGAGTTCATGGCGTTCGACAAGGCCGTCTCCGATGCCGGCGTCAAGCTGGACGGCAACGCACTGGACATCTCGAACGCGACGACCGTACGCGTCCGCGTGGATGGTGAACGAGTCGTGACCGACGGGCCGTTCGCCGAGACCCGGGAGATCGTCGGCGGCTACTACCTGATCGACGTTCCCGACCTGGACGCCGCGCTCGACTGGGCCGCTCGCTGCCCGGGTGCCCGGTACGGCACCGTCGAGGTCCGCACCGTCTGGGAGCCGGACCTGTCGTGAACGGGCAGCGAGCGACCCGCTCCGTGGAGGCCGTCTTCCGTGAGGACCGGAGCCGGCTGCTCGCCCTGCTCGCTGCCCGGTTCGGGGACCTCGACCTCGCCGAGGAGACCACCTCCGAGGCCATCGAGGCAGCACTGCGGCGGTGGCCGGTCGACGGAGTGCCGGACAAGCCGCTGGCGTGGCTGCTCACCACGGCACGCCGCAAGGCCATCGACCGGATCCGACGCGATCGCGCGTACGCCGAGCGGCTGGCGGCTCTGCAGGTGGAAAGCGACCGGGCCGCCCCCACGGTTCCGCCCGAGGCCGGCTTCGGCGACATCCCCGACGAGCGGCTGCAACTGTTCTTCACCTGCTGTCACCCCGCGCTCTCCGCGGAGGCCCGAGCCGCGCTGACGCTCCGCTTTCTCGCGGATTTGACCACCTCCGAGGTCGCACGGGCGTTTCTGGTGCCCACCGCGACGATGGCCCAGCGCATCGTGCGCGCGAAACGCAAGATCCGCACCGCGCGCATCCCGTTCCGCGTTCCGGGACCGGACGAACTGCCCGCGCGGCTGCCCAGCGTGCTCCGAGTCGTCTACCTCGTTTTCACCGAAGGGTACGCCGCCAGTTCCGGCGGCGACCTGATGCGCCCCGACCTGGCCGAGGAGGCGATCCGGCTCGCCCGGATCCTGCACCGGCTGCTGCCTGGGGAACGAGAGGTGACCGGGCTGCTCGCGCTCCTTCTGCTCACCGATGCCCGGCGCGCGGCCAGGACCGACGCCGCGGGAGGCCAGGTGCTGCTCGAAGACCAGGACCGCGCTCTGTGGGACGCCGACCTCATCGCAGAGGGACAGCGACTTGTCGTGCCGGCCCTGACCGGTCCCGGCGTCGGACCGTACGCGGTGCAAGCGGCGATCGCGGCGCTGCACGACGAGGCCACCGACTTCGAAACGACCGACTGGCCGCAGATCACCGCACTCTACGACGTGCTGTTCCAGATCGATCCGTCCCCGCTCATCGCACTGAACAGAGCCGTGGCCATCGCCATGCGCGACGGCCCGCAGGCGGGCCTCCCACTCCTGGACGCCCTTGCCGACACCGAGGAGCTACGCGGTTACCACCTGCTTCCCGCCGCGAGGGCCGACCTGTTGAGAAGACTCGGCCGCACCACCGAGGCGGCCGCCGCCTACCGAGCCGCCCTCGACCTCGCGAGCAACGAACCGGAGCGAGCCACGCTCATCCGCAGGCTCGCGACACTCGCCGGTCGGTGACCCGGCCCGCCGACACCAGCTCTGACCGACAGGTCACCGGCACCCGGACCGTTCGTGATCGCTCGGTCTGCGGCTATCCGTCCTCGATGTCCCGGGCCTCTGCATCCGCGTGCGGTCGCACCGTTGCCGCAGGCCCAGCGTCGCGCCGTGGCGTGCCGTCCATGTCTCCGACTGCAAGTCTGCGGCAGGTCAGCCACGGTGCACCCCTCATGCAAGGAACCTTTGCGGGCGAAGATGACCAAGCTCGCCGCCCGGGGCTGGCTGCACAAGCGGGGCGACGGGCGGTTCACGGCACGTCCGTAGGCGCGCGTCGTGGGCCCGTAACTGACGGGCCCACGACGGCAATGGGGATCGCCCTCCCGCTAGAGCACTAACGGCCGCTGAAGAAGTCGGTGAGGGCGGCGGCGACGGCCTCGGGCTGCTCCTCGGGGATGTAGTGACCGGCGTCGGGCACGATGACGCCGGTCACGTTCTCGGCCCACGGGCTGATGGAGGCCGCCATATCCGGGATCGAGCCGTGGCTGCTGGAGATTCCGAGGACGGGCGCGGTCAGTCGCCGTTGCTCGAGCGCCGCGCGGTTCTTGCGCGCGGACTCGGCGGCGTCGCGGTAGTAGGCGAGGCAGGCGCGCAGGCCGCCATCGACGGCGAGGGCCGCGCCGTAGTGGTCGAGCTCTGCTTCCTCGAACGCGTCGGGCGCGAGGGACTTGGTCCTCAGGAACCAGCTGATGTACTCCCGCTCGCGGCCGGCTATCAGCGTCTCGGGAAGATCGGGCACCACGTGGAACGCGAAGTGCCAGGTCTTGAACGCCAGAGTCGGGTCGAGGGGGATCGCTTCCGGCATGGTGATACCGGGAATTCCGGCGTCGAGCAGCGCGACCCCGTGCAGTCGGCTCTCGTAGTTCAGGGCGAGGGAGAAGGCGACCCAGGCGCCGATGTCGTGCCCGGCGAGCCAGTAGTCCCGCACGCCGAGGGCGTTCACGGCGGCCTGGACGTGCGCGGCGACCGTGTGCGTGTCGTAGCTGAGCTCCGGATGCTCGGAATTGCCTTGGCCCGGCCGGTCGATCGCTATGACCCGGAACCGATCGGCGAGAGCAGGCATGACCTTTCGCCAGGCCCACCACGTTTGCGGGAACCCGGTGAGCAGGACGACGACCGGTCCGTCCGGCCGACCGCCTTCGACGGCGTGCAGGCGGACGCCGTCGGCGTCGACCCAGCGGTGCGTGAATCCGGCCAGGTCATGCAGGGGCAGGGTGGGGACGGGGTTGGTCATGGGAATCCTCCATCGAGGCGGGTGGACCGTGCTTCGACGCTAGCACTTCTTGAACTGATCAGTCCAAGATGGGAGGATGGGCCGCATGGCAGGCAAGAAGCAGTTCGACATGGACACGGTGCTCGACGCCGCGATGATCCAGTTCTGGCGCTCCGGCTACGCCGACACCTCGCTCGACGACCTGTCCCGGGCGACCGGCCTGAACCGCAGCTCGATCTACTCCTCGCTCGGCGACAAGGACGCGCTCTTCCTTCGCTGCCTGGATCGCTATGCCACGCGCTACGGCGACAAGTTCGACGCCGCCCTCTCGTGCGCGGCCGAGGACCCCGTCGCCGCCGTCCGTGCGTTCTTCGACGTCACCCTGAGGCGCATCGCCGACCCCGCCGTGCCCGACGGATGCCTGATGGCCCAGTCGGTCATGGCGAGTCCGGCGCTGAGCCCGAGCGTCGCAGAGCATGTCAAAGAGTTGTTCGGCCTCCAGCGCCCGCGCCTGCGCACCGCGCTGAAGGCCGGCGGAATGTCCGACGAGAACGCCGAGGACTTCGCCGTACACATAGCGGCCGTGAACCAGTCTCTCGCGGTGATGGGTAGGGCCGGGTCGAGCCCGGAGCAACTCCGGGCGATCGTCGGGGTGACCGTCGACGCGCTCGCGCGGGCGCTGAGACCGGTCGGATAGCCGGCATGTCAAATGTGCGGAGGGCAGCGGCTGCGGCTGCCTCGTCTTCCTCATCTTTTTGATCTTCTCGCTCTGGGCCTCGATCCATCAGGGACGCTGATCGTTTCCCGGCTCGGGAATCGAACGGTGACTGCGCGAGAGGGGCGCCGTTGCCCAGGTGCGGAAAGCCACCAGCAACTCGACTTCGCCTGCGCCGGTTTCCTGGAGTCGCTCACCTGAACCGGGGAGAGGTAGCTCCTGCCCCGCACCTACACCGAGCTTCTGGACCGCTGGGCGCAGGCGAGGACGAACGGTGTCGACCGCGAACGGATCTGCTCCAGCTGCGGCCTCCAGGGCCCCGAGCCGGGAGGGATGGCGGACATCGACCAGCCAGGGTTACGTCATGAGGTGTCCGCCATGCTCCGGAGCAGCGTTCCGCCCTTACGCCGGCCCCCTGCGTGGGGTGCGGCACGAGTCAGCCCGCAGGCGAGGCAGGGGGCCGGCGGCCGCGGGCGGGCAGCAGGAACACCGTCAGCCACTCACGCTCTGCCACCAGCTCCCACGGCGCGGGAGGCGTTGTGGTCAGGCGGTCCCACACCAGCACGGCGGGCACCTTGACGAGCTGGTGGACGCCGTCGATCAGCGCCGTGAAGTCCCGCTCGCCCATGCTGCGACGTCCGCCTTTGCCCGCCTGGTGGGTACACAGGCGGTGGCACAGCCGGGTGCGGGAGCCGGTGCGCATGGCAATCAGCCCGGTTGCGGACGG
The DNA here is from genome assembly GCF_030269125.1 of Streptomyces hygroscopicus subsp. hygroscopicus. Taxonomy (GTDB): domain Bacteria; phylum Actinomycetota; class Actinomycetes; order Streptomycetales; family Streptomycetaceae; genus Streptomyces; species Streptomyces hygroscopicus_C. The sequence continues at coordinate 245,469 of NZ_BSSM01000003.1, forward strand.
GCGTCCCGCCAGCCGTCCGCTCACCGCCACCCGCGGGGTGCGGCCGCGCCGGCCCCAGATGCGTCCCCTGGGCCTCCGACGGGTGAAGCCTGCCTCGTCCCGGAGCAAGATGCTCAAAGTCAGGTCGGCCTGCTGGTCGGCTCGTTACGGGAGCACCGCGCGGATGCCGCGTCTGCGCAGGTGACCATGGATCTCGCGGGAGGAGTACGCCTTGTCGGCCAGGACCACGTCCGGCCCGGGTGCGCGGCCGCCCCCGGCGCCGGGGAACGCGCAGGCGGGCCATCACCTCCGTGAAGGCGGGCGCGGCACCGGCCTGGCCTGCGGTGAGACGGAAGACCAGGGGCCGACAACGGCCATCAGCGGCGAGGTGGATCGTCGTGGTCAGTCCGCCGCGGGACCGGCCGATGGCGTGGTCGTCCGGCTCGCCGGCCGGGGCACCTCTGTACGGGCCCGGCCGCGTGCTGGTGAGTCCGCACGATCGTCGAGTCCACCGAGACCGCACAGCTCAGGTCCTCGACCGCGTCGGCCTGGACCACGGGCCGGTGCACATCCGCTCCCACGTGCCGTCGACGGCGCACATCCGCAGCCGGTTGCAGACGCCTCGCCGGTCGTCGTACCTCTCCGGCGGACGCACCCACTGCGTGCCGGTCCGGAACCTGGAGGCGAGCGTCGATCACTTCACGGTGGCCTCGCCGGCGGCCACCCCGCTTCGCGCCCGCCCCGGAAGCGACGGCTCGATCCGCGCCCACTGCGCATCGAACAACGGCACCTTGTTCCTGCGGCCGATCCGACCGTCACTTACAGCTCGGCTTGGTTCCAACGCATCATGTTTTGGAACAGCTCGGCCTGCTCGATCGCGTCGTCCAACGCATGGTGCGTATGGGGCCGCGAAGAGAGCAGATGCCGCGGCATCGAGCGCTTCGTCGATTCGATGATCGGCGAAGCGGACTTGGCCGCGTAAAGAGTCTTGAGATCCAGACACCGAGAATGCCCGAACGGTGAACCGCCAGCGGCGAATTGCATGAAGTACCAGTACATCCACATCCAGTCATAGCCCAGGGGGTAGGCCAGGAAAACTGGAGCGGCGGCCAGTTCGCCGGAGACAGTTGCGAGCCAGGCAGCCGCAGCATCCATGGCGAGGGTGGGCTCCTGCCCCTCTCGTGCCAGTCGATCCCGATCCAGACCGCTGACCGCCAGGGCTTCCGGGTCGTATGCCTCACTGATCGGTTTAAGCTCGGCATAGAACGTGCGCTCAACCGGGTCGAGCGTCCGGAACGCGGTGCCGTCGTGAAGACCCGCGACTGCCAGACCGAAGCTTGACATCGAGAACGGACCCGGCACAGGGCCGTCGGCCTCCACGTCAGCCGAAACGTAAAATTCCGCTTTCGTCATTTCCACTGCTCACTGAAAAGTCTGCGTGGGGAACTGGGCGGTTACCGTCAGCCCGGCCGCAGCAGCGGCGTCCAGGATGTTCCGACGCAAGGCTTCAGCCTCGTCCGAGGGTAGCGGATCCCGCTCGTAGGTGAGCGCAATCATCCAGTCGTCGTCGGCGTAACGCCAGAGCGTCAGCTTCACATGACCCTGTTCTTTAGATCGCAGGTCTCGCTGTCCGAATTCCTCATCCCAGTCATCATCAAGGCGACCACGCCGGCTCAGCCCCACCTGCTCCCGAAACCTGGAGAGCTGTCCCCCGAGGTGGCCCTTCATTCGAATCCGTAGCTGATCATTCATTGACATCCCCTCCCGGGCGGTTGATGATCCAATCATTCTCACGGAAATGCGTGGAGATTCCGCTGCCTACGTTCGTCCTGTCCGGAGGTCCGGCCGAAAAGAACAACGCTGGTGCAACTTCGCGGCCGAGTTCTCCCTCCCAGCGCGCCTTCCAGTCCTGCAGCGCAGGGAATGCCTGTGCGGCAACTTCTTTGTTCACGAAATCGTATTTCGGGTGGATGAGGTGCGGGCTCCGCGTGCCAGGGTCAGTAGCTTCCCATATCTCCTTGGCCTTGTCGACCATGGCATCAGAGGAAAGCTGGACATCATAGTCACTCGGCGGTTCGGGTGTGCCATCGCCGTCCACCACTCCGAGTACGTGCTTGGCGTCGAACGGGATTCGGGCGGGCCGTTCGGATTCTGCTCTACCGCCCATCCATTGCTCCAGCCTGGCTCGCGCTTCAGGCTGTTCGGCCAGGCTCTGCTCAGTGGGAAAATCCTTGTGGGATCCGGAAAAGAAATGCGCCGACGAGCCCTGCAGTCGAATATCGACCTGCTCTGGATCAATTCCGTCCACTGTCAGCGCTTCTTTAAGGCTTCCCGTGAATCCCTCGAATTGTTCGGGGGTCATGCCCAGCGGCGCCTCGAATCGCTGCCAGGATTCCACCTGGGTGTCGGAAAGTCCCAGGACCCTCAGGTCTTCGCCCCTTATCTCATACCCGGTGTCATCGCACGGCCAGCCCCGCACGCGGTCGCCTGATTCGAGCTCTTCGACCGGAACGCGCCCTGTTTCGTCGATAAGTCCGTTGGCCTGCGCCTCGCGCCTTCTGGCATCCATGGAGTCGACGGACTCTGCCCTCGCTTCCTGCGGGGCCAGTTCCTGGTCGACATCATTCGCCGTGGAATCCCACGGCTCTTCCGGTTCCGCTGGTGTGTCGCTGTCGGCCGGCTCCGCGGACACGTCCGGCTCCACGGGTCCAGGCGCTTCGTCCAGCGTGGCTGACGAGACGGATGCCGACTCCGCCCGTGCTTCAGAAGCTCCGGGAGCATCCGGATGGTCGGGAGCCCCCGATGGAGCCGGCTCGAGTAGACCGGGTGGTTCAGAAGGATCCGGTGCCTCTCGGGCGTCGTCGGTCTCGGCCGGAGGGAGGGTGTCCGCGTCAGCGACCTCCGGTGGGCCCGGGAGATCCATGACGTCCGTCGGGGACGGAGCCTGCGCGGCGTCCGGCGCGTCATGCCCGGTGAGGCCAGAATCGGGCGTCGCGAGCGCCTCGGGTCCGGTGGAAGGCTCGGCGGCCGACGTCGTGTCGGCGGAGCCTTCGAATCGCCCGCTCGTCCTTGACCGCAACCCGTGCTCCGGGCCTGCCGACACGTCCTCGTTCTCCAGCACTTTCCTCGCCCGCGGACGTGGCGGCCCCGCATCCGGCCATCCCGATTCCAGTCCCTCTGGAGCGGGAGAGAGCGTTTCGGGCGTAGGTTCCGCGGCTTCGGGTGACGGCTTCGCACTGCCTTCGTCCCCGGACCCTGAAGCGTCAGCGGGACTGTCCGGGCCGTGATCTCCTTCCATGCTCTGACGGAGATCGTCGGTCCAGGAATCGAAGGCCGCGCGGGCAGCCGCCTCGTCCAGGGCGTTCGCCGTTTGAGCGGCGATATCCGCGCCGGCCTCGGCCACGGCGAGGGCGAGGTCGCCCACACCTTTCGCCACTGCGGCCATGGCCTCTGCCGCTTCATCGGCCGGTGATGCCTGCTCGTCCGTTCTCTCGCCCGCCGGTCCATCGTCAGTGTCCCGGCGTAGTGCGTCGGACTCCTCGGGCATGCCGGACCGATCGGTCCGAGCGGCTTCCTCCAGTGCCTCCTCTGCGGCATCGTCCTTCTCTGGGCGCTCGGACTCCTCCGGCACCTCGGACGGGTCTTCCGTCGGGCCGTCGGGCGGGTCTTCCGTCGGGCCGTCGGGCGGGCCGCCCCCCGGGTCCCGGGTGTCCGTTTCTGGTCCTGGTTCGGGTTCCTGTTCGGGCCCTTCCTCGGTCCTGGGGTCAGATTCGCGTTCGAATGCGTCTTCCGGGGCGGGTACGGGTGTGGTTTCGGTTTCCGAGGCGGCTTCAGGTACCCGGGCGGCTTCGAGTTCCGGCTTGGCTTCAAGCTCCGGCTTGGCTTCAAGTTCCGGCCTGGCTTCTGTGTCCGGTTCGGCTTCCTCCTCGGGCTCGGGCTCCGGCTCGGGCTCGGGCTCGGGCTCGGGCTCCGGCTCCGGCTCGGGCTCGGGCTCCGGCTCCGGCTCCGGCTCGGGCTCGGGCTCGGGCTCCGGCTCCGGCTCCGGCTCCGGCTCGGGCTCCGGCTCCGGCTCCGGCTCGGGCTCCGGCTCGGGCTCGGGCTCCGGCTCGGGCTCGGGCTCCGGCTCGGGCTCGGGTTCGGGCTCCGGTTCGGGGGAGTCCGACGCGGGTTCTTCGGGAGTGAGGTCCTCCTGGGTAGACGGAGTTTCGGAGGGGTCGTCGAATGCCTCGGCGGTGGGGCGGTCGGGGCCGTCCGGGGGGCCCTGTCCCCCCGACGACGTCTCGGTCTCGGGCTGTCCGTTCTGCGCCTGCGCCTCCTGCATGCCGGCGTCGCCGTCCGTCGGCTGCTCGGAGGTGGGGGTGGGGATGCTGCCTGTTTCCGGTTCAGGTTCAGGTTCGGTTTCGGGTTCGGGTTCGGCTTCGGGTTCGGCTTCAGGTTCAGGTTCAGGTTCAGGTTCGAGGGTCTCGGCGTCCGGGTCCTCTTGGAAAGTGTCCTGGGACCCGGTGTCCTCGGTCCCCGCCTCGTCCGGTTCGTCCCCGTCCCGGTACGCGTCGGTCGGCGGCGGTGGGGGCGGTGGAGGGGGCGGCGCGTCGAACGTGCCGCTGAGTTCGCTCACGAACGGGTCTCCCTTCCCTCGGCGCACACCATGGCGACACGCACCGCCGTCTCGGCGACCACCGCGCTGAGCAGCGGACCGTCCGCGCAGGCCAGTTCGAAGGCCCGTGTGACGTGCTCTTTCGTCGTGCCGCCCGTCACCGCCGCCACCGCGTCGCGCAGGCCGCTGCGGTCCACGTCGCCGACCCGGGCGTGGAGCTTCTCCGGTCCGTAGCCGGGGAGGGCGTGGACCTGGAGGCGGTGATCCGCGCCCGAGGTCCCGGTCAGGACCAGACCTCGGGCCGCCCATTGAGCCGCGTGTTCGGGGTAGCTGTGCGGGCCGTCCGGATTCGCCTTACGGGCTCGCGCGATCACCGAGATGACGTCCCGGAAGCGGTAGTTGGCGTACGTGTAGCGGCGCCGGTCCCCGGTCGGCGGGTCCGTGCCGCGCAGGGCGCAGGACAGCACCGCGTGCAGCCGCTCCGCGAAGTCCGCCGGGTCGACCTCGTCCCGCATCAGGGACTCTCGGGCGCCGACGGCCCGTTCGACCGCGTACACGAGGGTGCACTCCAGGTCACGTTCGGACAGGGCGCTCAGCGAGGAACGGACCACCTCGCTCGGTCCGGGAGCGGCCATGCCCATCGCCTGGGCCATGGCGGCCACTTCGGCCCAGATCAGGTGGAGCGGTACCACAGAGCGGTGGTGGGAGTCGTTCATCGTGCGCAGGGTGCACGGTTCGCGGCGGCACGTGGTCCCGCACAGCGGGCTGCGACTGGTGAGCAGGGGTGGCGCCGTCGACGTTCCCTTCGTGCTCTCGTCGTGTTCACCGTGCGGGATCGCCGTCAGCACCGGCCGGTCCATACCGTCGGCGGCCACCGCGGCGCGTCCCGGCGGCAGGGCGACGACGTTCTCGCTCTGCTCCTGCTGGAGGTTCATGGTGGCGCCCACGGACCGGCGGTCGTCCTCCGCGGGAAGCCTGTGCATGATCTTCAGCGCGCTGTTCTTGATCACGTCGGGCAGGATCTTGCTGGGTATCTGTTCCACGATGACGACGCCCTCGCCGTACGCGCGGATCTCGGCGAGGAGCGAGGCGAAGAGTTCGACGGCCGCGGCCGCGGGGCCGTTCTCGACGTTCTTGAGCAGCCGGTGCGCCTCTTCCACCACCAGGACGTGACGCAGAGGCACGCCTCCCGCGCCGTGGTGGACCCTCAGGTGCTCGACGAGCCGGATCAGTACGGCACCGATGAGGAAGGCCTTGTCCTGGTCGTTCGTGATCGATTCCAGTTCGAGGACCACGTTCCGGCTCAACAGGCCCGCGATGTCCAGCGGATGGCCGCCCTCGAAGAACCGGCCCGGCGTGCCCTCCCGCAGCGAACCCATGCGGACGTCGACGAACCCCCTGACGTCCGCGGTGACTTCCTTGCCGTACCCGATCATCTCCACGACCTGCCGAGCGGTCGACTGGAGATCGCCCAGAGTGGGGTAGACCGCCACACGAGGCTCGTCCGGCTCGTCCAGCAGGTATTTCGGTTTGTGCGCCGGGCGCGGCTCGCCGGTGACCAGGTCCCACCCGGCCGCCGTGTAGCACTGGGACAAGGCCCTGGCCAGCACCTGCGGGAACGGCTCGTGACCCTCGAACGCCGCCAGGAAGAGGGCCCGTACGAGGTCCACGTGGCTCTGAAGCGGAAATCCCGGCTCCGGCTCCAGCGGGTTGAGCGAAGCAGGCGGGACGTCCACGCCCCCTGGCCGGATGACGGTGACCCGGCGCGCCGCCTCCGCTCCGCGCGCCGAGGCGAGGCGCCCGGCCATGCGCGCGTACTCGGCCTTCGCCGGCTCGACCGCCAGCCAGGGGACCGGCCGCTCGTGGGTGGACAGGGCGGTGAGCAGGCTCCGTACCGTCTGGGACTTGCCCGACCCGGTGGCCCCGCAGACGAAGGCGTGCCGGTTCAGGGTCGAGCGCGACACGTGAAGCCGGCCCGCGGCGGACAGTGACTCGTCCAGGATGTCGCCGATCAGGAAGCCGTCGTCGACGGCGCCCTCCCTGGGGTCGTCGGCGGTGACGTCGAAGCGGTTCGGGGCGACCGTACGGATGCCGGGCAGTTCGCGCTCCGGCGGCCTGGCGAGCGCCGCGACCAATTCCGCGGTGGCGATGAAAGGAGTGGTTCCCGGCGGTCCGGATCCGGTGGCGGCGGGAGCGGACACGGCCAGCGCGTCCGCCAGGGGCACGGGACACCGGGCGGGTACGAGAACGTACGGCAGATCGTCCAGGTCACCCGCGCCGCACAGCAGCGCCGCCGAGGCGAGAGCGGACTCGGGCCGCTCGGCACCGACCAGTACGCGCACGTTCCACACCCCGGTGGCGAGCGCCCGCGTCAGCTCGCGATAACGGGCCTCGGCCCGTTCGGCCGCCACCCGGTCGGCCTCGGAGCTCTCCCGCTGCCGCAGCCGGGGCAGCCGCACGGCCAGCGCGCCGCGCTCCCGCTCCAGCCGCTCGTACGGGACGGGCTCGGCCAGCACCAGCCAGGCGAAGGCTTCCGGGAGATGGGCCACGGCGTCGTCGAAGGAACCGCGCCGCTCCGTCGGCAGGGCGCGCTCGTCGTCGCCCATGCGCAAGGCGTCGTGGGACCCGAGGCAGGGCAGCCAGTACGGCATCCGCTCCAGCAGCGTGGAAGCCTCACCCGCCGGGACGGCGCGGGCGGTCGCCCCCGGCGGATAGCTCAGGGGATGCTCGCCTTCCGGACGCGGTTCCCGCCCGGCGGGCGGGAAGTGCGGGGCGCCGCCCACGAGGAAGTGCATCGGCTGGTGGGGCCCCGGGCGGACCCACGCCGCGGCGAGCCCCACGGGGGGACCTTCGTGCGTGTTCTCTCCCCTGAGGTGGCCGAGTACGGCATGGGCCGCCGCCACGGCGGCGGTGAGCTGCGCCGCGGTACGGTCCTCGGCGCGCGGGTCCTCCGGGCGGCGGGGCACGGTGAGCAGCCGGTGGAAGCGGTACGCGGCAAGCCCCGCGGGTCCGGCCGGGGCGCCGAAGTCGCCGGTCACCTGAGGCTCGGACGCAGTCGGGTCGACACCCGGGGCAGGACGTCGATCCACGGATCGCAGTCCCCGAGCACGACACGGCGGTCGCTCGGGCCGGCCTCGACGAGCACCGGTCCGGTCAGCGGACCGCCGAGCGTGGCGAGGGGACTCTCCCAGCCGCTGCCCGTGCCGACGACGACGTCGATCCGGCTGGGCTTGGAGGTGAGCGAGATCGGGAAGCAGGTGTCCAGCGTCTCAGTGTGACGAACGTGCTCAGGGTTGTGGGCGGCGAGCCGGCGCCGCCGGGCATTCGTGCGCGCCTCGTGGTCGCTCCGCGCCCGCTCCCTCGTGGAGGCCAGTGTGCGTTCGGCGGCCCGCAGCCCGGCCTGAGGCCGCTCATCCCCGGTGAAGACACGCAGCGCCGACTCAGCGCCGCCTGCGTCTTCCTCCCGGCCCCCCGGACCGCCTTCTTCCCCTAGCTCGGTTCCACCCTCGGCAGCGCTCATCACGACCCCCGTTGAATGTCGGAACATCGTGCCCGCCGCAGGGGTGTCTGTCAGCGCCCGGATCCAGGGTCGGACCACGTTTTGACTCGAACCCACCTGCAAATGACGAGAACCAGGTGGTGCCCGCTCGGCCAGTCGGCGCCGGGGGCGCCTCGATGTCTTCGCTCAGCGCGGTGAACGCCGACAGGAACATCGCGCGCCTCAGCTGACGGTTGCCGCGCCGTGGCGCGTGTGCGCCGTGGATGGAGGTACCCGGCGACTTGGTCGTCGCGCGGCGAGGAGTCTGCGCTGGTCGAGGACGGCTTGGAGCGAGTTGGCGAGGCCGGGGACGATCAGTGCGGCCGCGTCGGTGCCGGGCACCACGACGGTCTGCTCGTCCAAGGCCCTGAAGATGTCCTCGACCAATCGCTCGGCCATGCGCGGTGCCTGGGACGTATCAGGCTGACCAGTCGTCGGCGCCCGGCCTTGCGCTGTCCTTCGGCAGCTGGTCGGCGCGGCGACGGACGTCGGAGGCAATGGGGCGGGCGTGTCGGCTGCAAGGACGTCCAGGTCGCGGTGAAGACCCGCGGCAGACCGGACCGGTGAGCCGGAGGGCGATCTGCTCGTAGTCGCTCCTCCTCATCTCACGGGGCCGGGTCCTCTTGGCGCCCGGCCCTCCCTCGCCTCGCAGGTTCCGGTGCGGCGTCCGGACCGACGGGCTCGTCGGCGGCGTCCGGGGCGCGGGAACCGGGGTCGTCGAAGCCCCGGAGGGCCGGGGCCAGATGGTTCGCCACCGCCAGCAGCACGAACACGCCCGCGAGGCCGAGGACGGGCACGGTCGGCGAGAAGCTGTCGGCCAACGCTCCGCAGGCCAGCGGGGCGAACCATTTCAGGGACTGGGCCGCCATCGAGACCGCCGTCATCACCCGGCCAGACATCCGGTCGGGAACGATCCCTACCATTTGAGCCCTGAACGTGACGTTGAGCGGCGCCATGAACAACACCATTCCCCCGAAACACAGCGCGGCCAGCCAGGGCCGGGCCGCGAGTGCGGCGACACCGACCGTGCCGGCGACCATGAGCCAGGACATCGTGAGAACGATTCGATAGCCCGACACCCACTGCACGAGCCTGCTCGCGACCAGCGCGCCCAACAGGCCACTCGCCGCGACGATCGACTCAGAGGTTCCGATGACCGACGCCGACGCGCCGTGGTCCCGCAGCGCCACGACGAACATGAACGCCAGACCGGCCAGCGTGCAGTTCGACAGTGCCGCCCAGAGCAGCAGGAACCGAAGAAAGGAATTTCGCCACAGGAACCGGAGCCCCTCCCCCAGGTCCCGCCGCACAGAGGCCGGTCGGTTTCCCGCCTCCTCCGCTCGGTCAGGCCCCAGGGAGCTGCGGACGAACAGCGCGGCCAGCGTGACGAAGAGGTAGGACACCGCATCGAACATGAACGGGATCCAGCGCGCCAGGGCGAACAGCACTCCGCCGAACGGCGACCCCGCGAGCTGCGCTCCCATGTCACGCGCTTGCTCCCTGGCGAAGGCCGCCTTGAGCTGAGCGGGCAAAACGATTCGGCGCAGGGCCGGCGTCGTCACCGCGTCGTGCACGGCCGACATGACTCCCTGCACCAGTGCGGTGACGGCTATCTGCGGCACCCACACGTGTCCGGCGGCCACAGCGGCGCCTGCGGCGGCCATGAACACCAGCTGCACCACAGAGGACACAATCAGCAGAGCACGCCGCGACACGCGGTCAGCCGCCACCCCGGCGGGTAACGAGGCACCGAGATAACCGGCGTTCGCGCAGGCCGCGACGATGCCCGCGGAGGAGGCGGATGACGTGACACCGAGGATCAGCAGCGGGTAGGCGAACTGGCCGACGCTGCTCCCCAGTTGAGAGACGGCGGAGCCGCCCCACCACAAGTTGTAGTCCCGGTTGCGCCAGAGCGGCGGTGTCTCGGACTTCGATCCCGGCACGCGGATTCCCCCTTTTTCGTGAACTCCCCTTAAACCCAGGGTCGTTGCCGCCCGTGACTCTAACTTCGCCCCCCTGTGATCCGGTCAGCGGACCGTCATACTGACCAGTTGTGCGCGGCGCACGTCCGGTAGCACACATGAAGCGGGGCCGGACGATCGCCGTGAGGGAGGACCCCTTGTCCGCCGACCAGAAGCGATGGGTGTCCTCTTTCTCGTTGATCATCTCTTAATAGGATGATCTGCCCGTAACTAACGCCATATCTTCCAGCTGGAGTTCAGCGGGCGGGGCGGATGGACGGCGAGGCCCCGCGCCGCCGGTCCGAGGGCGCGTAGTGCTTGAAACAGGCCGGGCAGGCGCCCGGGTACGCGTCGCGCACCGAGCCGCATGGGATGGGCTTCGACTGTGGTCTCCGGCGCAGAAGCTGCCACACACCGGCGTCGTTCCCGTCCCGCAGGCGCCGCCAGCTCGCCATGCCAGTCAGTCCCTCAGTCCCTCAGTCGGTCAGTCGGTCAGTCGGTCAGTCGGTCAGTCGGTCAGTGCACGCGTTCCCCGCACCCCGCTGGAAACAGCACGGCACCCGGTGGCAGTTCGCGCGGATGCCGGGCGATCAACGCAGGCAGGCTTCGAGAGAGCCCTCCGCGGGCGGGTAATCGAGGGTTGACTCGCTCAGCACAGTAACGGCACCGGCGACATGCATTTCCGCCGACCGCACGCCGTCGGCGAGACAACCGGCCAGGGTGCCGAAGGCTGCCGTGCCGCTGCCGTCCGCGACGCACTCGCGGATCTCGAAGCGTCAGTGCGCGGCCGCGTCCGCCAGCAATGACTTGCCCCTCCTGCCCAGTCCGACGAGGAAGTCGGTGCGAGCTCGCAGGTAGTGGGCGATGGCACGACAGAGGGGAACCGCGGCGCCGTCAGGAGCCGCCACCCGCGTGTACCCGGCGTGTGGATAGGACGACAGGGCCTCATCGATCAGCGTCAATACGGTGGCCTTTGCCGCCGGGTGACCCTGCTGGGCGATGTCCAGGAGCAGCGGGGTCACCATCACAGCCGCTGGGAACACCGCCGCGCTGTGGCCATGAACGACTGTCGCGGGCAGTGGTGCCGATCCGGCCGGGCAGCGCGCCGGTGTGCTGCCCGGCCCCGTCCTCATCCCCGGCCCAGCCGCCGCGTGATGGCCTGGAGCAGTTCGTCCAGCGCCGCCTCGTGCGTCCGCTGTCGGGGCCGGGCCAGCCCCACCCGGCTCGGTGAGACCCCGCGGACCGGACGGAACACGACATCCGGGTGGGAGTAGAAACGGGCCGCCGACGCGGGGGCCAGCGCCACGCAGCCGCCGGCCACCGCTCCGAGCCACTCGTCGGGACGGCTGGTGACGGCGCCGACCCGCACGGGGTGCCCGTCCCGCTCCTCCGCCGCCAGCCAGTGCTCCCTCCAGGCTCCGGTCTCGGCTCCGGCCGCGACGAACGGCTCGTCCCAAAGCTCCCGGAACTCCACCGTCTCCCTGTCCGCCAGCGGATGCCGAGCCGGCAGCAGCACTCCCCGCTCTTCGGCGAACAACTCCCGCACCGCGAAGCGCTCCTGCCCCGGAAACGGCAGGCGCACCACTGCCGCGTCGACCTCCCCCCGGGCCAGGCCGGCGCTCGGTTCCGACCAGTCGAACTGCCGCAGTTCCACCCGCCACTCCGGCTGCGCCCGGCGGAACTCGGCGATGACCTCGGGGACGGCACCCACCGCGCCCGCGTCCAGGAAGCCCAGGCGCAGCACCCGCGCCGCCCGGCCGGTTGCCCGCACCGCCTCGTCCCAGCCGTCCAGCAGTGCGGGCACCCGCGCGGCGAGCTCACGGCCGGCCTCGGTCAGCGCCATCCCCGATCGCGAACGCGCGAAGAGCCGTACCCCGAGATCGTCCTCCAGGCGTCTGATCTGCTTGGTCAGCGCAGGCTGCGAGACGAACAGCCTCTCCGCCGCCCCGGTCAGGCTGCCCTCCTCCGCCACTGCGGCGAAGTACCGGAGCAAGCGTGTGTCCACGTCCATGCCACCAGGTTATAGAAGCAGGTATTGGACGGTGCGGAGGTGCCCGCACACCCTGAAGTCATGACCGGTACCCAGCTCGCGCTCGTCGTCGTCCCCCTGCTCACCGCCGCCGTCAACGTCGGTATCGCCGCCGCCGACCTCGCCGGGGCGCGCTTCGTGCTGGCCAACTCGGCGGAGGTGGGTGTCCCCCGGTCCTGGCTGCCCTGGCTGGCCACCCTCAAGCTGGCTGGTGCGGCGGGCCTCCTCCTCGGCCTCCTCGACGCCGCACTGCGCCCCCTCGGCGCCGCCGCGACCTGCGGTCTCGTCCTGCTCTACCTGGGCGCGCTCGCCTTCCATCTGCGCGCCCGCGTGCTGTACAACCTCGCGTTTCCCGGTTTCTACTTCGTCACCGCCGCCGCCTCGCTGGCCGTGACGGTGTTCTGCTGATGGCGGCACCACCGCGAGCGGGCAGGAGCAGCGTGACGCGCGGATGCGGCCCTGGGGGCGGTTGTCTGGGGGGCCCTCTGCGGCCAGGGCTGGCGGCCGTTGGGCAACTGGGCTGACGTGCGGTTCACCGTCTCCAGGGCGCCGGGGCACGGTGCCAGACCGTCGTCGTCTTGGGGCACGTCGTCGCCCGGCCCCGCACCGGCCGGCTGGGCCGTGCTGGGGAAGTCGGTCACCTGGTCGGTCGGCCGTTCGGAGAGGTGACGGGCGGCCGCTCACCGGGTCTCCGGCGGGTGACCGGGGCGGAGCATGCGCGGTACGGCCCGTTCGGCGGGTCCGCGGGTGGCGGGGACGCCGTAGGGTCCTTCGTCGCCGAGCCGGGGCGGCGCGGCGGCGACCGTCACCCCTTCCTCGTACAGTTCGATCACCCGCGGGTTGATGTAGGAGGCGCGGCAGACCGCGGGGGTGTTGCCGAGGTACCCGGCCACCTCGCGCGCTGCCCGCGCGATGGCGCGGCGGCAGGCGGTCTCGCTGGGTGCGACGGGCTGCGAGACGGCGAGGGCCACGGCGGCCATGACGGTGACGTGCCAGGTGCGGATGTCCTTGGCGGTGATCTCCAGGCCGGCCAGTTCCTTGAGGTAGGCGTTGATGTCGTCGCCGCTGAGTTCGTGCCAGGTGTTCTGCTGCCAGTAGGCCAGAAGTCGGTCGCCGCCGCCCCAGCGCTGCCGCAGCGCGGTCAGGGTGCGGCAGGTGGCGGGGTCAGCGGCCGTCTTCATGATCTCCCTGCCGTGCTTGCCGGTGAAGGCGAACAGCACGGCCCCTGCCTGGCGGTGAGAGTGCTCGCGCAGCAGCGTGGTGAGGCCGTAGCTTTGGTTCAGCTCGGTGTAGCGGTCGCTGCCGACGCGGAAGAAGCCGAGGTCGAGCAGGCGTACCGCCGTGGCCGGGACCCGCTGCCGGGTCAGCCCCCGATCGCTCATATGACCCTCGACCGCCTCCCTCACCACGGGCAGGACTTCCGCGACATCGAGCACGTGCTCGTGCTTGGCCTGCTCCTGCTCCGCACGGAACTGTGGGTGATACAGGTACTGGCGGCGGCCGGCAGCGTCCGTGCCCACGGCCTGGAGATGCCCGCTGGCCCGGGTGCAGATCCACACCGGCCCGAGCGCTCCGCCCATGAGGATCAAGAACATCACCGCCGTCACCGGATGAGTGCCGACCGAGTACAGGCCGAGCATGCCCACTGCCTGCGTGGCCACGGGGGTGAGCAGCGCAAGCTGCGGGAATCGGTCCAGCAACGCCCCTGTGATGGTCACACCGGCCAGACAGGCGAGCGAGGAGGCCGGCAGGACACGGTGGGGGCGCGAAAGTTCGTGGGTGCCGGTCAAGTCCCCAGCGCGGCAGACCCGGCGGGCGGCTGCTGGTCGACATGGCGACACCGGCCGACGCTCTGCCGTCGCCGGGGGACCTGATCGGTAGCCAGCGCCGAAGGCCGACCACCCCACCGTGCTGACCGGCAGCGATCGGCCGGGGGCGAGTTCTGCCATCCGTTTCGGCTTTGACCGTCTCTCGACTGACCCTCTACGTACATGCCCGGCCGGGCCGCCCCGGGCCGCGGGGCCCCTGAGTACCCTCCGCTCAGCCGGCGTTGAACGCCTCGGCGACGGTCAGCGTGTCCTCGTATAGGTGCATGCGAACGATCTGGCCGCCCTCGACCGCCAGGTGCATGGCCACCGGTGTGGTGAACTCCTTGCCGCTGGCCGCGACGGTGTGCGTGAAGACCGCCAGCAGCACCACGTCACCACCGTCGACGATGAAGCGCTCCAGCACGACCTTGCTCCTGCCGTGCGCGAAGTGCGGCCACATCGTGGTGAAGTACGGCGCGACCTCCTCCCGGCGGGTACGGCGCCCGGTCCAGGGCAGCGCGTCACTGCCGGGGACGTGCCAGTCGATCTCCTCGGAGAACAGTTCCTGGATGCCGTCGGGGTCCTGCCTGCCGAGGCGTTCCAGGAACTTCTCGGCCACGGTCCGCGAGGTCTGAGTATCTGTTGCCATTGTCCTTTGTCTCTTCGTCTGCTTGAGGTGTCGGTCGGGCCCCGGCCCTGGAACAGGAAGTGCTTGCCGCTCAGCGGCCCGCCGAGTTGCACACTTCTTGCCGTGTCGTTGTGTCGCAGCCGTCGCCCTGGCGACGGTCGCAGGTACGCGGGTCAGACGCCCCGGAGCGTCGAATGTGTCCCTGTCGCCGATGTGGCGCCTAGAGCTGTGTGGCGCCGCCGTCGACGAGCAGTTCCGCGCCGGTGGTGAAACTGCTTTGATCGCCGGCCAGGTAGAGGGCGGTGGCGGCGACCTCGTCGGGATGGCCGAGGCGGCCGAGCGGGGTCGGTGGGGCGGGCTCGGCCGCGGTGGGCCGATCGCCGTGCGGGAAAGCGGCGAGAAGCTCGTCCAGGCCCGGGGTCTCGACGGGGCCGGGGGTGAGGGCGTTGACACGGATTCCGCGGCCGACCAGTTCCGCGGCCCAGGTGCGGGCGAGGCTGCGGATCGCGGCCTTGGTGGCGGCGTAGACGCCCAGGCCCGGGGCGGCCCGCAGGGCCGAGCTGGAGGAGAGCAGCATCACCGAGGCGCCGGCCGTCAGCAGCGGCAGCGCCTTTTGGACAGTGAAGACCGTGCCCTTGAGATTGATCGAGGCAGTGCGGTCGTACTCCTCCTCGGTGATCGCGCCGAGCGGGCCGTAGTCCCCGACCCCTGCGTTGGCCACCACGATGTCCAGGCGGCCGCTGCGGTTCGAGATCTCGGCGAAGAGCCGGTCGAGGTCGTCGAGGTCCGAGGCATCGCCCTGGATGGCGATGCCTCGGGGACCGACCTGCGCGACGGCGGCGTCCAGCGCGGCCTTGCGGCGCCCGGTCAGGTATACGGTCGCGCCCTCGGCGGCGAAACGGCGGGCGATCGCCAGGCCGATGCCGCTGGAGGCGCCGGTGACGAGGGCGGTCTTGTCGTCCAGTTGTCCCATCAGACTCTCCAATCTCTTGATGTAACCATTTTGGTTACATCGATGCCGCGGGAATGCGATCCCCCTCGATCAGGGGAATCGACGGTCCGAGGTCAGGCGGCTTTCAAGACGTCCCGCAGCACGTCCTCCAGCGTGGTCTTGGCCAGCTCCCTGCGCAGGGCGGCCTCCACATCGTCGTACACGGCGGTCATCGCCGGCCCGATGCCGTGGCCCACGACGCACTCGGGGTCCGGTGTCGCGCGATGCAGGGCGAAGACCGGTCCCGGTTCGATCGCCTGGTAGACGTCGAGCAGGGTGATCGCCGCCAGGTCCCGCGCGAGCATCCAGCCCGCCCCCGCACCCCGCCGCGAATCGGCCAGGCCGGCCTTGCGCAGCTCGCCCAGCAGGCGGCGGATCACCACCGGGTTGGTGTTGACGCTCGTCGCGATCTGCTCGGAGGTGGCGACCTCGTGGCCACGCCGCTGATACAGCCCGATCCATGTCAGGGTGTGCGCCGCGATGGTCAGTCTGCTGTTGGCACTCACGTCGGACTCCACCTCCCTCGCCCCTCCACTCCGAGTCGTAACGATAGCTGTTACAACTATATGCGGCAAGTCCTGCGGGGCTGGCCGGACCGGCCTCGTCAAGGAGCACGCCACCCGCGAGCACACCATCGCCGAGTTCGTCTCCGCCAGCCGGGCCACCGTGCTCGTGTTCGAGCTTCCTGTCGGCCTCTGTGAGTTCGCTGATCCGTTCGGTCAGTTTCCTGTTGCTGATCTGGTCCAGTTGCAGCGTCCTCCGGCTCGGACCGTTCGTCCTCGGGCAAGGCCGTCATCCGTTCGCGCGTCTTCGTCGCGACGTCTTCGTAGGAGGTGATCTGGGCGGTGAGGTTGTCGATGCCGAAGCCGGTCGCGTCCATCGCCATCGCGCGCTCCCGGTCCGCGCGGAGGCTGTTGGCGTGATCTTCAATCGCAGGCAGGTAGGACGGTTCTGGTCTGTTCGGCGAGCTTGCGGGCGTGCGCGGTGGTGTCCTCGGCCCGGCGGCGGGCTTCGCGGACGGCCCGGTCGGCGGCCCGCCTGTGGTCGCGGGCCTTCCGGGCGGCCTCCCGGGCCCGCTGCTGCTCGCGTTCGGCGTCCTCCAGCTGCCGGGACAGGTCGTCGACGCGCCGCTCGGCCTGCTGCTGCTCTTCGTCCGCCCGGCTCAGCTCCTCTTCCGCGGTGGCCAGCTCCGCCTCCCGGTCGCGCAGCTCCTGCTCGGCGTCCGTGACCTGCTGCCGGGCCCGCTCAAGGCGTTCTTGCTGCTCGCGGCGACGTGCGCGAGCGGCATCCGGATCGGCCGGATCGCCGGCGGGCTCGGTTCGGCGGGCGGCTGAGGGCGGTGCGGGCTGCCGGGAGAGGGTGGGGAAACCGGCCGGGGCGCTCAGCGGCTTCGCCAGACGGCCCTTCGCCCACTGCTCGGCCGCGTCGGGGTCGGCCAGTACCGCGTGCAGGGTGTCCTGGACCTCCTGCCGCACGTCGTCGCTGATGCGCTGCCCGGCCTGGGCGGTGAGCCGGCCGGCCTGCCGCACCAGGGCGGAGGTGACCTGGTGCTGCTGCGCCGACAGTTCCCGCAGCTGCTCGCCGTCGAGATCCTGGTGGGCCTGACGCAGCGCCTCGCCCAGTTGCAGGAGACGCCGTACTTCGTCCGGCTGCTCGCGCACCAGCAGGTTGCTCGCCCACGCCGCCAGGGTGGGGCGGCGCAGCCGGTGGATCCGCTCGGCCAGTTCCCGGTCGCCGGCTGCTCGCGCGGCCTTGGCACGTTCGTCTCTGGCGGCCGTGAAGTCGCCCGGGGCCAGGGCGTACAGCTCATCGGCGACAGCGTCCAGGTCCATCCTTGCCTCCCAGCCATCACCTCCCTGCGTGTCGATTTTGTCACTATTTGATCTGATGTGGATGGATATGAATTCGGGAAGGCGACCAGCCACCGTGAAAGGCATCGAGCATGACCTGGACACGGCCGGAGCCGATGCTCGCCTCCCCGGCCTCCAGTCCTGATCTGCGGCCGGACCGGGCAGGCGAGCCGAAGTGGGATGGTTCTCGGGCTTACGCACGAAGGGGTGAGGCGCGAGAGCCACGCACTGGCCGCGTGGGTCCGTCCAGGACAGCGTGCCGGACGGCTAACGCTTCGTGCGGCCGGCTGAAGCCTGCTGGGTGTCCGCGCCGGAGCTGACGTGCCGCAGGGTCTCTTGGGGGCCGTGCCAGTCCAGGCACATCACGGTTGCATCATCTGCGAGCCGGCCCCCGGCCGCGTCCCGGACCGCGGACGTCAGCGTCAGCGCCGCCTCCCGCGGGTGCAGGTCCAGGGTGCGCTCCAGCAGGGCGAGCAGGTCGACCGTCTCACCATGACGTTCGAGCATGCCATCGGTAACGATGAGCAGACGGTCACCGGGGCACAGGTCGAGGTCCTGTACACGGTAGGGCTGGGGCGCGGACACGGCCAACCCGAAGGGATGGTCCACCTCGCAGGTGATCGCTTCGGCAGTCCCGTCCCGTACGCGCAGTGGCCAGGGGTGGCCGGCGTTGACGAGTTGGGCGCGACCGGTGTGGAGGTTGATGCGTAGCAGTTGCCCGGTGGCGTGGCCGCGGCCGTGTTCTGCCAGGGCCTGGTCGGCTAGGTGGGCCTGCTCGGCGAGGCCGGCTCCTGTGCGACGGGCGCCACGCAAGGCGCCCACCAGGACGGTGGCGGCCAGGGCGGAATTGATGTCGTGGCCCATGGGGTCCGTCACCGACACGTGCAGGGTGTCCCGGTCCAGCGCGTAGTCGAAGGTGTCGCCGTTGAGGTCTTCCGAGGGCTCCAAGCTCCCGCACAAGGTGAACTGAGCAGCCTCGCACGACAGTGACGGGGGAAGGAGCTGGTACTGGATTTCGGCTGCCAGCGTGGGGGGCCTGGAGCGTTTGCCCCAGGTGTAGAAGTCGGTGAAGCGTCCGTTGGCGATCACGACGTAGGCCAGGATGTGGGCGGCTTCACCGACCTCGTCAAGGACGTCGTCGCCGGGGCTGATGGGCAGGAGCAGTTCCAGCAGTCCGATGGCGTCCCCCCGGTTGGTGACCGGCACGATCACCCGCAGTCCCTGGCCGGTCGCCTCCTGGAACAGCCGCTGGGTACGGATCACCTGCTCGTAGACGCTGCCGAACATGGGAATCCGTTCCGCCTCCCGCCCACCCTTCGCACCGGGGGCAGTCGCCAGGCGCGCCACCGCCTTCCCCGTCAGGTCCACGATGAGGAACGACACCTCCGTGGCCCCGAACCGCCGCCGCAGGTCCTCAGCGACCACCGCGACGGCATCCACCGGCGCGGCCCTCTCCGCCGCGATCAGCAGCCGGGGAAGTCCACTCTGCCCACCGCTCACGATCTCGGCCCCTTCCGCCGACCCCGTCTCCAGCTTGGGGACCGTTACAGCAGGCGTCAATCAGCGCTTGGTATCGCGCGGTGGTCAAGCTGTTCGTACACGGAGATGCATCGGCTCCGACGTCCGTCCCGGGGCACCGCCGTCTGGTCACGCGACTCGACGAGGCCTGCCTTGTCCACCCCCACCGCCGCACTCGCAGCCCCAGTCGTCTCAAGGGGCCCATGTCTCATGAGAGACGGCAGAGTCTGGAGAAGGACGGCTTCAGGACGCTGGTCTCCGTCGACGCGGGCAGGGTCGTACTGCGCTCCAGGCGCGGCACCGAGATGGCGGCGTCGCTTCCGGAGATCGTGGCGGGGACCGTGCGGCTGCCGGACCGCGACCGCGCCGGGCGGCGAGCTGGTCGTATGGGATACCGCGGGTCGGCTGGCCTTCGAGCAGCGTTCAAGTCAGCCAGGTCCAGGATGGAGCGCAGCCAGCCGCGGCAGACGTCGCGCATCTGCTGAGCATCGCCGAACCCGAACGGCTCGCCCATGCCCTCGTGGCCCTCCTCCTCGGTCGACGTACGAGAGCCGGCGCAGACCTCCCATGCCTCCCAGAAGGCGCCCGAGTCACCGGTCAGTCGCTCATGGCCATGGCGCTCGACCGGGACCACAGCCGTCCGGGCCGCGTGACAGGCAGGGTGGGCGACGTGGTGTTGCGGCCGCTGCCGCACATGCCGCCGTCAGCGCGGTGTCCTCAGCGCCCTCCCTCGTTTTCGTCACACGATTCCAACGTTGGCCCGTCGGAGCACCCCGGTCCTGCTCGCGTCGCATCGCTCCGGACACCGAAGTCACGGCTCACAGGCGGATGGTGAACCGGCCGTCGGGCGGATTCCGTGAGCCGGTCACGGTCAGTCAGCCCGACCGGGTTTCCGCGCTTGTCCCTCCCCCAGGGGCAGGGGGCACAGTGGCCCCGTGCAAAAGGACTTGATCACCATCGGCGAGCTGGCCACGAGGACCAGGCTCAGTCTCAAGGCCCTGCGGCTCTACGGGGAGCGGGGGCTGCTGCCGCCCGCCCAGGTCGATCCGCGGACAGGTTTCCGCCGCTATCGTCTCGCCCAGGTCGAACGGGCCCGCCGCATCGCACTGCTGCGCGCCGCCGGTATGCCGCTGGCGCGGATCGCGGAGGTGCTCGATTCGAGCGGTGAGGAATCGGTACGGCTGCTCGCCGCGTACTGGCGACAGCAGGAGTCCCTTCACACCGCTCGCCGGGACGCCGTGACCTATGCCCGGCAGGTTCTGGCCGGAAGGAGTCCGACCGCGTACGAGATCTCCGAACGCGATGTGCCGGAGCAGAAAGTCCTGTTCACCCAGCGCCACGTGACCGCCGCAGACCTGCCCGGCTTCCTCGCGGAGTCGAGCGAGCTGCTCTTCTCCCACCTGCGGCAGGCGGGAGCGTGCTTGTCCGGACCGCTCTTCGCCGTCTACCACGGCCTGGTGAGCGAGGACTCCGACGGCCCGGTCGAGATCTGCGCTCCCACGCAGAGCGCGGTCGATCCGGCCGGCCGGATCGGGGTACGCGTCGAGCCTGCGCATCGGGAGGCGTACACCCCCTTGACGAAGCGGCATGAAGGCTACTCCGCGACGGCTGCCGCCCATGACGCCGTCGGCGCGTGGCTCGCCGAGCACGAGTACGCCGTCAGCGCCTCCAACCGGGAGGTGTACTACCCGAACTGGGCGACCGCCGAGCCGGGCGAGCATGTGGCCGATGTCGCCATACCCTTCCGCCCAGGCTCCGTCGGACAGGGGGCTCCGAGCGTCGTCCCGAACGGAGTTCCGTGTCCGCCCTGCCCGGCGCAGACGCTGTAGGCCGCGTAGGGGCCTCTTCGGCTTCCAGGACTCGTCGCCCCGGCCCCCAGGCCCTGGATCTCACAAGGCGCGGTTGCTCTGAAGGGAGGGTTGAGCAGGTCACCGCGCATGGGCCGGGCCATGGTCACCCGGTCCTTGATCATCGAGCTGCCTCTCGCGCTGCTCAAGCCCTTCGAGGTACCAGCTGCGGAAGGTGTGAGGACTTCCGTTCGTATCGGTGCACGGCTCGAAGGGCGGGTTGACCGCGCAGTCCCGGTCGCGCAGCTCCCCGCGGTGGGGGCCGACGACGATGAGCCAGCTGGTCATTCCGCATCCGTTGTCGCTGATGGGAATCGCACCCCGTCCGCGTTCCAGGAACCAGAGATCCTCGCCGGCGTCGCCGAAGACCTTGCGGTAGTCGTCCAGGTAGTCGTCGTCCTCGTCACGTGGGGTGGGTTCGTACCCGGCGGCGCGAAGAGTCGCGATCTGCTGGTCGGTCCAGTCCTCCGTCTCGACGAACGGCCCGCTGGGGTCGAGCAGCCAGGGATGGTCCTCGTCGTTCTCCCAGACCCATCCCCACTTCCCGTCGATTCGGCGCAACGACGTGAGATCGAAGGCCGGCCCGGGGCCACCGGCTCCGACCTCCGTCAGAAACGTACGGTATTCATCGGGCAGCGGGACACCGAAATGCGCTTCCACCTCGGCGATGGCGGCGGGAGTCAGGGCGGGTTCGAACGTCGGGCGTCGAGAGGGCCCACGGCCACGGGCTCGGCGCTCGGCCTCCTCCACCGCGATGACGCGTTCCCGAACTCCCGGCCACTGCACGCGCGTGTTCACGGCTCTCCTGTCGACGGTGAGCACGGACATTAGTCCTGCCGCCGGCATCCGGCCTCCGTCTGGGCTGTGATCGCGAGCGCCCGTCTGCGTCGTGGTCGTGGAGGAGGAGTGCGGATCCGGGACGCACGCCGGGGCCTGGCGCCCGCGCCGGCGGCCGGAGGAGGCCCGTGCGAAGACCTTCCGCGTGTCTCGTCGCGGGGGGCCGCGGACGGATGCCGATGGTCTCGGCGTCGGCGATCCGCCGCGCCAGGCGCGCCAGGCGCGGCAGGAGCGGCAGGAGCGGCAGGAGCGGCAGGAGCCGAGGGGACCAGGCGGCAGACAGGGCATGACGAGCCCCCATTACCTTCTTGGTGGCCCGCAACGCGGCCCACGCCCGCGCGGCCCGGCCTTGGCCCCATCTCGGCGCGGTCCTCGCAGCGTTGCCCGAGGGGGGATCAGTGGAGTTCGTCCGGGAGGCACCGGACGGCACGGTCAGCCACGTGGTCGTCGACGAGACCGAGTACCGGCAGCTCGCCGCCCTGGTGGCCGGCGCGCGGGCGGCCCGTGCCCTGCCCCTGGATCTCGGCGAAGCCACCCGCGGGCCGGTGCCGGTGGTGGGCGGGACGACGGCAGTGGTCGGCGTGGCCGGGCCGCAGCGCCACTCGAAGGGCGTCTCGGGCGGGAGGTCGTAGTCGTCGTCGAAGCCGGTGAAGCAGCCGGAGCGGGGGCACCTCGTGTCGGGCGGTGGTTTCGTCCGCGCTTGGGCGCTCACGTGGAAGGGAGCGCCGGGCAGAGACAACGATTTGCCAAGTCCCGTGCATCGCATGGGGGTTGTGCGGTGTACTTGCTCCCGGAACGAAGCCGCCGTCTGGTTCGTACGGCGGCCGGAGGGGGGAGACCGTGCCTGATCCGCAGAACACGCAGCAGATGGCGGAGGCGCTGGCGATGACGGGTGCCTCGACGCTGGTCGCGGCGATGGCGACGGACGCGTGGCACACGGGGCGCGGCGGCTTCGCGCGGCTGTTCCGCCGCGGCGGGAACGGCCTGCGCGAGATCGAGAGCCAACTGGACAACGACGCGGTTCTGGTGAGCGGAGACGACGCCGCCTCGGCGCGCGCCGAGCTGATCGGCCCGTGGCGGCTGCGGCTGCTGCGCCTGCTGCGCGACCACCCGGACGCGGCGCCGGAGCTGACGGAGCTCATCGACCGGATCCGGGAACGGCTCCCGGAGGACGGCCGCCGCTGGACGCAGGACGTACGCGCGTACGACCGCTCCGTCGTCAACGCCGTGCAGGGCGGCAACCAGTACAACCACTACATGGACAGGCCCCGCCCGGACGGTGACGTGGACGAGGCATGAGCGGGCCGGACGGCACGGTCTTCATCCAGAACCTCTCGGTGCGCGGCGGCCGGATCAACGCCGTCCAGGGTGGCGACCAGTACAACTACATCTATCGCAGCGCCCCGCCGTACCGGGTCGAGCCGTACCCGCTGGGAGGCGGGACCGTCCCGCCGGACCTGCGGCGCGTGCCCAGCCGCCTGCTGACAGCCCGCCACCGGCTGGTCCCCTTCGCTCCGCGTGCGGAACTGGAGCTGCTGGAGGCGTGGCGCGACGACACCGCACCGGGACTCACGGTGCGGCTGCTGCACGGCGAGGGCGGCCAGGGCAAGACCCGGCTCGCGGCCGAGTTCGCCGCCCGGTCGGCCGGGGCGGGCTGGACGGTGGCACAGGCCCGGCACCGGAGCGAGGTCGCCTCCGCCGGCGGCGGGGACGAAAGCCTGACGGTCCGCCCGCCCGGCCTGGTCATCGTCGTCGACTACGCGGAGCGCTGGCCGCTGCCCGATCTCATCACCCTGATCCGGCAGCACAGCGCTGCCGCACGCGACCGACTGCGGATCCTGCTCCTGTCCCGGCCCGCCGGGGACTGGTGGCAGGACCTGGCCCACCAGCTGTCCAAGCTCGACATCCTCGACGCCGACGCCGTCCGCCTGCCCGGCCTGCCGGATCACCTCGAGGCGCGCGGCGCTGTCTACGCCTCGGCCCGGGACGCGTTCGCCGCCGCCCTCGGCCTCGCCGACACCGCCTCGGTCCGGGTTCCCGCCGAGCTGGGCGATCCCCCGTTCGACCTGATGCTCGCCGTCCACATGAAGGCGCTGGTGGACGTGGACGCGGCCGTGCGCGGCGTCACCCCGCCGTCCGGCCGCGACCTGGCCGCCCTGTCCACCTACCTGCTGGACCGCGAGCACGACCACTGGCGGTCCAGCCACGACGGCGGCCGCGGGCCGGTGCGCACCGGCCCGCGGGAGATGCGCCGCGCGGTGTACGTCGCCACGCTCACCCCGCCGCTGACGGCCGATGCCGCCACCGAGGCCCTGACCCGCACCGCCGCCGCCGAGGCGGCCACCGCCGGGCAGGTCCTGCGCGACCACGCGCGGTGCTACCCGCCGCAGGCGGAGCAGCTGCTTTTCGAGAGTCTCTCACCCGACCGGCTGGCCGAGGACTTCCTCGCCCTCACCCTCCCCGGCCGGGAGGACCGGTACGGCTACCACGCCACGGACTCGTGGGCCGGTGTCGCCCCGGCGATGCTGCTGGAGCACCCGGAGGACGGCCGGCCGCCGCCGTACGCCCGTCAGGTGCTCACGGTGCTCGTCGAAACCGCCCGCCGCTGGCCGCACGTCGTCGACCGCCATCTGATCCCGATGCTGCTGCACCGGCCCGCCCTCGCACGGGCCGCCGGCGGCGCCGCGCTGAGCCGCCTGTGCGACCTGGACGGTCTGCCGGACGCCGTGCTGGAGTTCATCGCACCGCACCTGCCGCAGGGTCGCCACGTCGATCTGGACACCGGCGTGGCGGCCGTGACCCGGCGCATCGTCCGGCACCGGCTCGGCACCGGAGACCTCGGCCCGGCCGAGCAGGCCGCGCTCCTCTCCCACCTCGCCTGGCGGTACGGCAACGCGGGACTGGTCCACGAGGCCGCCGACGCGGCGCGGGAAGCGGTGGCGCTCCTCCGCCGGACCGACGCCGACGGCACCGCCGCGCTGCCCGCCCTGCCCGCGCTGGCGGACGCCCTCAACAGCCTCGCCGCGCAGCTCACCACCGCGGGCCGCTTCGACGAGGCGTCCGAGCCCCTTCGGGAGGCCGTCGACGCGTACCGGGCGCTGGCCGCCGCGGACCGCGCCGAGCACTCCACGGGACTGGCGATGGCACTGAACAACCTCGGTGTCCACCTGGTGCGCACCGGCCGGGCGGCACAAGCAGCCGAGTGCTCCGCCGAAGCCGTCGAACTGCTCCGGCCGCTGGCGGACGGCGACCCCGGGACGCACCTGCCCGCGCTGGCGACCGCGCTGACCAACCTGGGGAACGCGCTGTCGCAGGCCGGGCGCCTGGACGAGGGCGTACACGCCGTGCAGGACGCGCTGGAGCTCAACCGGCGACTGGCCGGCGCCGACCGGATGCGGTACCTGCCCGACCTCGCGATGACGCTGCTCAACTGCGGCCAGTGGCTGAAGGCCGCCGGCCGGGCGGGGCAGGCCCGCGAGGCCACCGAGGACGCCGTGCGCCTGTACCGCGAACTCGCCGAGGCGAACCCGGCAGCCCACCTCCCGCATCTGGCCATGGCCTGGGACAACCTCGGCAACGTCCTCGCCCGTCTGGGGCAGCCCGACGACGCCCTGGAGGCCACGCGGAAGGGTCTGGAGATACGCGAACGGCTCACGGCCGCCGACCCGGAGCGCCACCAGCCCGACCGGGCACGGTCGCTGACCAACCTCAGCATCCGCCTCTCCCAGCTCGCGGAGCCGCACGACGGCCTCGCGCCCGCGGAGGAGGCGGTCGGGCTCTGGCGCCCGATCGCCGCCGCCAATCCGGCTCATCTTCCCGACCACGCCACCGCCCTCCACGCCCTTGACCACTGGCTCACCCGGGAAGGACGCCACGGCGAGGCCCTGGACGCCGCCGAGGAACTGCTCGCCGTGCGGCGACGGCTGGCCGAAGCCGACGCGTCCCAGGCGCCCGTGCTCGCCACCGACCTGCACTCCGTGGGCGCACGTCTCGCCGGTGCCGGCCGCCGGGAGCAGGCCATGGCGTACCTCTCCGAGGCGGTCGACCTGCGCCGCGGGCTCGCGCGGACCGGGACTCCCGCCGACGCGTCACCACTGCTGGACTCCGTGAACCTGCTGGGCACCCTGCTGGTCGAGACGGGCCAGGCACCGGAGGCGGTACGCCAGTCCACCGGTGCCCTGCTCGCCCTCGCGGAACCCGCCAGCGCCGATCCGGATTCCTACCGTCCGCACCTGGCGACCGCGGCGACGCTCGTCGGCATCAGGCTCTCGGAGGCCGGTCATCCGGAGCACGCCGTCCAGTCCCTGAACATGGCGCTGCTGATGCTCCGGCGACTGGCCGAGGCGGACTCGGCGTACCTCCCGCAGTTCGTCAACGTGCTGCGCATCCTGGCTCTGGTCCGGGTGAGCGCCGGCATGGACCTGGAGCCGGCCCTCCAGGCGAGTACCGAGGCCGTCCGCATCGCCCGTGGGATCTCGGAGCACCTTCCCCCGGAATCGCCCCTGCTCACCGACGCCCTGACCGCCCACTCCGTGGTGCTCCAGGCCCTCGGCGACGACGCCCCGACGGAGGCCGGGCCGACGGAGGACGCGCCGACAGGGGCAGCGCCGACGGAGGACGCCTGACCCGGATCGTCCTCTCCGGTCCGCTTCCCGCGGGATCGGCCAGACGGCCGGCAGCGGCGGCTCGTCTACGGACCAGCAGCTCGCGGACGCCCTGAACCGTGCAGGTCAGGTGGGACCGCCGACCGTCAACGCCCTGACCCCATGTCAGCGACCGGCGCCGGTCCTCCCAGCCCCGTGCTGCCGGCCCCTTGGCCGGCTCCGCCGCCGGCTGCGCTGCCTGCTCCTCGCTCAGCCTCGGCAACGACGCCGGCCCTGCGACCGCAACAGCCTCGGCGGGAATGCGGCCGGGGTATTGGTGCGTCGAAGTGGTCAGTCCCAGTTGCAGGTTTGGAGCAGGGCGAGCGTGCTCGTCGCGTAATCCTCGCCCTTGTGCGAACGCCAGGACTCCAGGTCCCACGTGTCATGGGAAAGGTGCTCGCCGAACAGCTCGAAGTCCCACTTCGCATGGCAGGCGAGCTGATCCCTCGTCGAGTCGAGCTGTGTCTGGCTCAGTTGCGTCCCGTCAAGCGGCAAGGGTCCGGGTACCACGTTCCACACCTGCTGCCACAGCGAGTCGTAGTCGGTGGACGCCTGGTCGTATCCGGTCTGCGTCGGCTTGACGCTCACCTCGATATGCCGAGCATCCCCGTTGGGCAGTGCGAACTTGACGGAGACCGAATCAACCCACCGCTCCCCCGCACTCAGGACGTAGCCGACGCACTCCCCGGCGCATACTTCCGCGCCCTCTCCCATTCCGGCGCTCCAGAACAGGTCCGTGTTGCGGACGGAGAAGGTCTGCCGGTATCCGTTCAGGGTGTCGTCGCGCCGCTCGTCCGTTACGGGGTATCCGAACCGGCTGGCGAACTTGCCGTAACGATTCCACAGCCTCCCGATCTGCCCCCACACGGGGTGCGCCCCGTAGGAGGGATGCCAGGCCATGATGCCGCCCTCGAATTGCTGCCCCTTGCCCACCCCGTCAAGGTTGGTCAACTCGTCGTCGACCGGATAGCCCAGGGGCCCGGCCTCCCAGTCGAGTTCGCGCCACTTGTCACCGATGGCACCCCATACGGGGTGCGCACCCGTCGAGGCCTTCCAGTAGATGGTTCCGCCCTTGAACTCCTGCCGTCTGCCGACACCGTCCGGATTGGGCAGCTCACCGGCGACCGGGCAGCCGAGGACACCCTTGTCCCGGTCGAGACTGGTGTACTTGGCGAGGATGTCGCCGCCGACGTTGAACCCGCAGATCGACTCGTCGGCCGCTGCGGGTGCCACCTGAACGGTGAAGGTGGCGGCGAGGATCGCGAGAACCGTGAAGGCTGTCCTGATTACGGGAATTCTCCGTGAAGAACAAGGAGTGAATGTGGGCATATCGGGCTCCTTTCCCGTGCATGACCGTACGGGGGAGGAGGAAGCCGGAAAAGGTTGAATCCGGTCACGCCGCGTGTCGGGAAATCGGCCGTCCCACTCCACGTCCTGGAGGCGGATCCGGGCGCGACTCTCCCTGATCTCGACGAGGCCGGAGCCCGCGGCTCACCGCGTGCGGAACCTCAGCAGTTGTCTTCGACATAGAGCATGCGGCGTCCCGGCTCGGCGCGGAACTCGTGGGCGAGGTATCGGCCGGTCGGCGACGTTCCGCCGGGGCCCATGTACTCGCCCTTGAGCCGGTCCCAGAGCATGGGACGTTCGGTCTCCGTCGTCAGCCGGGGGCTCGTACCGCCCATGTCTCCCCAGAT
This sequence comes from Streptomyces hygroscopicus subsp. hygroscopicus, assembly GCF_030269125.1. Taxonomy (GTDB): domain Bacteria; phylum Actinomycetota; class Actinomycetes; order Streptomycetales; family Streptomycetaceae; genus Streptomyces; species Streptomyces hygroscopicus_C. The sequence continues at coordinate 273,386 of NZ_BSSM01000003.1, forward strand.
CACAGGCGTGCAGGCGTCCTTGACGAGCCGACGGACGACCCGGAGGTCAAGCCGCTTTCGGTGGAGAACCCAGCTCGTCCCCTGGTCGTCAAGGAGCGTCAAGGGTCCGTTCACGCTGTCGGGGTTCACGGGAAACTGCTGCATACGAACGAGTCTTCCAGACGCCCTCACTGCGGAGCCTCCGGCGGCGGGCCCTCTCGGACGCCGGCTCCGCCGGCGCCCGGGTGAAGTCCACCCCCAGAACATTGCGCGTCCACACTCACCAGGCCCAGGGCTGCCTGGACACGATCTTGAGTGGTCCTTTTCGCGCGCCGTCAGTCATAGCCCCGTCAGTGGTCCAGCTGCGGCCGACCACATTCAGCGACACTGCCCGCCGGCCGCGTCCTCGCCACGCCGACAACCGCAGACGGCCACGGTGACCGGGTCGGCGCCGTTCATGCCCGCGCCGCCGGCGGCGGACGCGTCCGCAGGCGCGACGGCGGACCGCCGCGGTACGGCGGCGGGTTTCCGGGGCGCCGGTGGCCGGAGCACGGCCGGCGACGCGGCGGGCAGGTCGGCGACGGCGTCGACCGCGTGCGGCAGACCGGCGGCCGCCGGACCTCACGCCACCGCCGCGGCGGGCCGCCGGGCAGGCACACCCTGTCCGGCCACAGCCACCGCCGGCACCGCCTCTTCGACTACTGGTGATCACCGGCACCAGGCATGCGGGCAGTTCCGACACCCCACACGCCCCGCCCCGTGGGCGCGCTCGGCTCCCGTCAGCCCGCCCCGCCGTCCGAATCAGCCCTGTCCCCGGCCCCGCCGGTGCGGCCCCTCGACACCAGCGCCGTACCGGCGATCACGGCGCCGATCGCCACGACCTTGCCCGCGCCGTAGTACAGGCCCCATTCCTCGTCGGCGCTGTGTCCGCCGAGGAACAGCCAGGCCAATAGGGACAGTCCGGTCACGACGAGGATGCCGCCGCCGAGCGGACCGAGCCCCGCCCACCAGGGAGCGAGAGCAGCCGGGGGAGAGCTGGGCCGACGCCCGTGCCCTGCGTCCTTCATCCTGGGTTCCTCCTGCCGGTGACACCTGCACACATCTTGTCCAGACGATCACAGGCGGTTCGACGTTCCGGCGTCCGAGCACGATCCGCCGCTTCGCGAGGACACCAGACACCCGGGCTGTCACCAGGCCGCGGCGGCGCCCGGCCCTGCGAACGTCCCCGAACCACAGAACCACCACTGCGCCACGGGGAACAGGACGTCACCCCCGAAGGGCGCCTTGTCCCCAGGCCCCCGCCGGCGCCGGGGAGCAGAGCCGGCCGTGCTCGCGCGGCGCGAGCCTTGGGGGGACCATCCCACGGGTACCGGGGTGAGGATCGCTGCCACCGGGATCTTGCGGCGTTCCTCGAAGACGTCCTCGATCGTCATCGTGCGGCGCTCACGGCTACCTCAGGAAGCGGCGGATCAGCTCGCCGGTCTCCTCAGGGGCTTCGAGATACAGCATGTGGCCCGCGTCCACTTTCGCCACCGTCAGGCGTTCGCCCAGCGTCGCCCGGCACGCCCGGACGTACTCCGTGGAGACGAAGCCGGATCGCCCGGCGATGACGAGGAGCGTCGGCACGGCGGGTGGTGGAGTGACGGGCGGTCCCGCCATCTCGGAACAGGCCGTCACGACGGCCGCGGGCTCGAAGCGCCAGTGCCACCGTCCATCGCCGCGTCGTACGAGGTGTTCGGCGACCTCCTCGTCGGCGGCCGCGGCAAAGGCGGCCGGCCACGCCGACCTCCGTTCCGCGCGCGCCTCTTCCGGGCTCGCGAACGATCCGGGACAAAGGGTGCGGCGGGCCTGTTGGTGCAACTGCCCGGCGGGGAGCCCGACCGAGGGGTCGAGCAGGACGATGCGGCCCACACGTTCGGGGGCCGCGTGGGCCAGACGCAGCGCGATCAGCCCACCGAACGAGTGCGCGAGCAGATCCACTCGGTCCACAGCGCGGGCGTCCAGCACGGCGAGCATGTCCGCCACGTGGGCCTCGGTGTTCCACGGCGGCGCGTGGTCGGAGCGTCCATGCCCGCGCAGGTCCGGCGCGATGACCGAGAAGTCGTACAAAGACGTCTCGGCGATGCGCCGCCAGCGAGCGCCGTGCCCCTTGATCCCGTGCAGTGCGAGCAGTGCGGGTCCTGCGGCCGCACCGTAGTCACGGACGTACGGCGCCGTCACGCGTGGCCGCCCCCTTCGGTGCCGGAAGGCTGGGGCATCGGACCACGTGGTGTGGTGGAGCGGTAGGAATGGCCGAGCTCCGGGCCGAGACCGAAGTAGTGCCGGAAGTTGTAGATGAGCGGGCTCCACGTGGCCGGGTCGATGTGATCGGTACCGGGGACGACGATGCGGGGGTCGGCGTGCACCTTCAGCACGTGGGCCTCGACGATGAGGAACTCGCCGGAGGCGTCCGGCCGGAGGCGTTCCGCTCGTGCCTCCAGCTGGAGCGGGCAGCCGTCGACCCGCGGCGGCCGGACCGTATGGGACGGGCGGCTGCTCAGCCCCGCCGCGCCGAACTTGTCCTTCTCGAAACGGCAACCGTCGTGCTTGGTCGGGGGAACCGGATGGCGGCCGGTGAGTGGAGCCAGGCGCTCCACGGCCTGCCACTGACCGGGGGCGGCTAGGTTGATCACGAGTTCGGGACGGGTGGCGAGGTTGTGCGCGGTCTGGCCGTCCGGGCCCAGGCCGAGCACGACCACCTTTCCCAGGGCCCATGCGGAGGAAATCGGCGCGACGTTGACCGAAGTGTCCGGGTTCTCGGTGGTCAGGAGCACCACAGGGGTGCCGAAGTACAGAACGCTCGGCTCTATGGAGACACAGGGTTCGCTGTCGGAGCCGGGCCGGACGAGGGGCTCGATGATCTTCATGGCCGAAGCGTACGAGCGGATCACTTCGGCACCCGCCGAACCGTTCCCGTCCCATGAGACCGAGAACTGTGCACGGGCAGTCACGGGATGACCGGGAGGATTCGACGGGGCCGGCGGAGTCCGGTCGGCGGCGTCCACGACAGCTCAGGGACCGTGGCGCGGCCGGACCGCCATGTGTCAGCGAAGTCCGGGCCCCGTCCTCGTCTCAGTTCCTGCGGCGCCGTGCGGCGACGAAAAGGGTGCCGCCCGTGATCAGGGCGACCAGGGCCGCCGCGGCCGCGTACCAGGGCAGCGCGCCGGTGCCCGTGTCGGCCATCGAGCCCTGCCCGGTGCTGCCCGAAGCCGCGGTGCCGGAGCCGGTCGAGGCGGAGCCGGAGGTGCCGCCGGAGGCCGAGCCGGAGCCGCCACCGGAACCGGAGCCGCCACCGGAGGAGGAGGACCCGGAGCCGTGGCCCGGGGAGCCGTCGGCGGTCACCGTGATCGCCGCGGTGTTGTCCTTGGGGTTGCTGTCCTGGGTCGACAGCGTCACCTTGATGGAACCGGGTGCGAGGTCGGCCGGCTTGTCGATGCGGAGGCCGAACACGAACGGCGTGAGCTGTCCGGCGTCGAAGTACGAGTCGTTCTCGTCCTGGAAGCAGGTGTAATGCCTGGCGCCGGGCTCGCCCTGCCGCCAGTCGTCGTCCGAGCGGCAGAGTCTCGGGACCTTCACCGCCGTCGTGCCGGGCGGGATCGTCACGTGGGCCTCGGAGGTCGGGCCGTCGCCGGGGCCCTCGCCGCGGTCGTACTGCTCGATGGAGGCGGGCCCGTTGTTCCGGACGCCCAGCTTCGCCTCCACCACCTGGCCGGCCGTGCCGTGGACGGTGGCCCCCAGCGCTTCGAGGTCGAACGGGTTGTTCGTGTCGACCCAGCCGGTCCCGTAGTTCCGGTCGAACGGCATGGGGCCGCCGGCCCGGGGGGTGACTTTCAACGCCCGCCCGGTGCCGCGGTGGACGTCGGTCAGGTTCAGGTGCTTGTAGTCGTATCCGTCGGTCGTGCCGGACACGGCCACGGACCACGATTCGCGCCTCGCGGTGCTGCCGACCTTCACCGAGAAGTCGTCGAGGTCGTAGGAGCCGCCCGCTGTGACCGGGGTCTCGACGTAGCAGCGGGCTCCGAGGCCGGCGTCTCCCACGCGGCCGTACTCGCAGTTGCCGAACTCCTCGCCGAACGAGAGCCCCTGGCTGACGCGCAGGGCGATGTAGACACCGCTCAGGGGCCGGGCACTGAAGTTCGTGAAGCCGAGTTCGGGACGCACCGTCTCGCCGGTCTTCGACCAGGTGGCGCTGGGGGTGCTCCGGTCGAGGAGCGGGCCCTTGTCCGGCACCTCCGCCTTGAGCGTCGTCCCGCCGAGCGTTGTGTCACCGGCTTCGGCGGAGATCCGGACGTCGCCCGTGAAACCGGGTTGCGCGGTCGAGAGGGTCTGGAACCGCAGGGTGAGGCTGTCCAGGACGCCGCCTGGCTGGAGCGGTTTGCCGTAGTTCAGCTTCTCGCCGTCGCACACGTACAGGAGCTGCTGCTTCTCGACGCAGGCGGCAGGGGGCTTCAGGCTCATCTGGCCTTCGACGGCCGTGGCGTCGACTGTCACCGTGAAGTCCGTCAGCTGCTGCGACCCGGTGTTGCGCGCGTGCAGGTAGGCGGTGGCGTAGTCGTCCTGGTACGGCTGCACCTGCAGCGGGTCGCCGCCGTCGGAGACCGTGAAATCCAGTGTCTGCGCGGCTTCCGCGGCCCGGCCGGGGGAAGGCGCGCCCAGGGTCAGCAGGCCCGCCGCGAAGGCGGCGGCACTGGCCCGGAGGGCGTTGCGGGGCAGAGGTCTCGGCACGGATGCTCCTTCGGCGGCTTTGCGTTGAGGCGGACCGGTGATCCGCCATCGCCCACTCAGATCGCCAACGGCAGGCAAAGGTTGTAGGAACGCGATGTGTCCCACGGTGTGCGCCCCGCCCTTCCTCCGCACGCGGAAAAGCAGCACCGGTGGCACGGCACGGCCGACGGAACTCATGATGAGCCGTCACGAACTGGCCAGAACTGGGCAATGCTCCCCCACCCCAGAACTATTCCGGAGCGCCGCCGCTGCGGTATGCCCCAGGACAGTCGTAGGCATGAAAATGTCGCATGGCTGAACGCGATGCCGGTTCGGCGCCTGTCGCAGGCCGCCGATAACCCCTCGCCGACGGGGGTGACACTGCGCTACAACCGCTTCATGAGCTTGATCGTCGAACGGGTGGACGCGCGGGACTGGTCTGATGAGCAGATGGAGGAACTGTTCAGCGAAGGTTTCCCCGAGTTCGTCACGGCCGACCGACTGGTCAAGCGGTACATCGGCAGGATCCGGGAGTGGTTCGCCGATCTGAACGTGATGCTCGTCGATGAACAGGGCACGCCTGTCGCCACGGGCTGGGGCGTCCCGATCCGGTGGGACGGCAGGGTCGAAACACTGCCATCCGGCTACACCGCGGCCGCCATCCGTGCTGTCGAGAACCACGAGCAGGGCGCCGAAATCAACACCTTGGTCGTCTGCGGCGCTGTGGTCACACCCTCGCGGAAAGGCCGCGGCCTGGCCGGTGAGACCCTCACCGCGCTCCGCGGCCTCGCCGTCGACGCCGGGTGGCGGCACGTCATCGCCCCGGTCCGCCCCACCTTGAAGTCGCAGTACCCGTTGGCGTCCATAGAGTCGTTCATGAACTGGACCCGCCCAGACGGCACCGCGCTCGATCCGTGGATCCGCACCCACCAACGCCTCGGCGCCCGCATCCTCACCGCCGCGCCCGCCTCGCAGACTATGACCGGCACCGTCTCCGAGTGGGAGCAGTGGACGGGCCTGGCTTTCCCGGAGTCCGGCGACTATGTGATCCCGCAGGGCCTCAGCCTGCTCCGCATCGACAAGGAGACAGACCAGGGCGTTTACATCGAGCCCAACGTGTGGATGCAACACATGTGATCGTCAGACGTCTGGGCTCTGAGAGCCACGACGGGGGTGACGTGTTCCTCGCCCTCGTTCTCAGGGTGAGTGATCGGACCTGACGGGCATGGCCAGGGTGGTGAGATCGCCGCGGTCGGCGGAGCGGATCGTGACGGGCCGGTCGTGTCCCCGCAGATCGAGCATCCCGTCGAGGCCGACGGCCGTGCTCACGGCGGGACAGAGCGTGGTCGTCTCGAACCGGATCTGGAGGTTCCCCGCCCGTCACGGTGGTTGTGCCGCGCCTCCGAACTGTTGGTGAGGGCGGCAGCGCACCGCGCCCCGCGCCGCTCGCAGAGCCTTCGCGCAGGTCTGGTCGAGCGGTGTCGGTCCGGGGGTGCGCCGGAGCCGCGCTCCGGGAGGCTCGCCGTTCGCCACGCGTCCAGGCGATCAACGGGTCGGATATCAGCCGCGCATCAGAGGTATGTCAGAGCCGTTCAGCAGCATGCCCGTGTTGTCCGTGACCCGAGAGCGAGCTCAACTGCCGGTATATCGGCCTCGTCTCGCCCACGGCTTGAACATCTGCTACCCCAGGACGGGTCGGACCGGTATTCGCATGGTCGCTCCCGCCCCCGCTCCCATCAACCTCCGTGGTTGGAGATCATCATGAAGAACGAGCCCACTGTCTACATCGCGGCCACAGCTGTGTCCCTGGCCGACACCGTGTCCGTGAGCGAGGCCATCGCCGAGGGCTTCGTGCCGCCCACGCACCAGGAGCTCGGCTTCGAGCGCATCGCGGTCTCCACCAGTCAGGCCGGCCCGGAAATGGCGGCACAGGCGGCACGATCGGCGATCAAGCAGTCCGAGCTGGACTCCGCCGACATCGGCCTGGTGCTGCACGCCAGCCACTGGTTCCAGGGCCTGGACCTGTGGCCGTCGGCGGCCTACGTCGCCAACGAGTCGGTGGGCGCGCATCCTTTCTCCATGGACGTCCAGCAGCAGTCGCTGGGCGGGCTCGGTGCCATGCGACTCGCCTCCGCCTACCTGCGCGGCGGCCTCGCCCACGCGGCGCTCGTCACCACCGGCGACCGCTACGCCCCGCCGGGCATCGACCGGTGGAACACCCTGGACAACATCATCTTCGGGGACGCCGGCACGGCTGTGGTCCTGTCGACCGAGGGCGGCTTCGCCCGGATCGTCTCCTTCGCCGTCGGTGCGGACAACTCGCTGGAGCGGGTCACCCGTGGCACCACGGACTTCGCGCCCGCCCCCGGGATGCGCCAGCCGGTACCGGTGCCGGAGCGCGTGCAGCAGTTCTTCACCCTTCCCGAGGCACCGGCCGCGTGGGGGCAGTACGAGAAGGGACTGTTCGCCTGCCACGACCGAGCGCTGAGCGACGCCGGGGTCGGCCCCAAGGACATCCGCCACGCGGTGGTTCCGTTCCTCCACCGTGGCAACGGGCTCACCGAGAACTTCGAGATCCTGGGCTACACCGAGGAACAGTCACTCTGGAGCTACGGGCGTACCGTCGGCCACCTGGGTGCGGGTGATCAGGCGGCGGGGCTGGCCTACCTGCGGGAGAACGGGAAGCTGGCCTCCGGGGACCTGGTGATGCTGGTGGGTGCGGGGATCGGGTTCAACTTCGCGGCGACGGTGCTGGAAATCATCTGAGTCCCGTACCGGAACACAGCCCTCCACCCGCTCCGTGGCGCCCGGACACGTCCGTCCCGGTCGGATCGAGCGCAGGCCGGCCGAACAGGCGGTGATGGCCGCCGCGGCCGTCGGCGCCGGCCTCACCACCAGGAGGTTCCGTCGCGGAGCATCGCGAACAGGACGTCGGCCCGGCGGCGGGCGGAGCAGGGCAGGGCCCGGGTGCGGTGCTTTCCCTGAGCGGGGCCACGTCCCCGGCACGAAAGGGACACGGAACCCGACGCGAGACGCCGTCGGCCCCGTGGCCTGTCGGGTGCGCGGACCGCGCACGAGGAAGCACACCGCCGGCATCCGGTCATGCCGCCACCCGCGCAGCCCCGACGCCATGCCCCTGGCCGCGCGCCTGATCCCCCGGCCCCGGCCCGGTCCCCCGCACGACGCTGACGTGCGCCGGCACGACCGAGGCCTGCTCCGGGCCGCCGCAGCGCTGCCCGAGGCCGAGCGCCCGCCGAGACGGAACGGACGCGCCGGGCGCTGGTCGACGCCGGCGACGTGGATCTCGCCCAGACGATGGCGGCGGGCTGACCGGCCGGGCCCGGCCTCCGCCGGGTCGCCGGGTCGGGGGTGATCGGCGGGGGATGGCCCCCCGCCGGCGCGGAGTCGCCGTTCATCACCCAGCCGCAGTGCGACGAGGTCGTCAGCGGCTTCCTCGGTGCCGATGACGGCTTGGCGGGGACAGCCCGTCACCAGCCGCGGACGAGCGGTCGGGGCGCAGCCGCCAGCGCCTCGTCGCGGTCCACCAGTGTTGTGTACAAAGGGAGTTGGGAAGAATACCCGCGTCGACGCGGCTGACGACGAAGGGGACGGGGCCCGCGGATGAGTGCGTTGCAGGGCGACGAGAGGGAGCGGACTCGGGGGCTGGCCCGCGAGGCCGTGCGGCGGCTGGCTCCGCAGGAACTGGTGCTCTTCGAGGAGACGGCTGACGCCTACTTCGAGGATCCGGTGCGAGCGTCCTGGAAGGCACGTGCCGAGCCGCTGGGCATTGGTATCGACGCTCTCGCCGTCGGCTCGTGGACGCTGTTCGCGTTGCCGGTCGCGTCGTCGGTCGTCGGGAACATCGTCACCGACCGCGTGCGTGAGGTGCGGAGGGGCGGTTGGTGGCGAAGGCGCCGGGCGCGGGCGCGGGCGGACGACGGCCTGGGCGGTGTTCCGGCCGATGACGCGGTTGGTGGTCCGAGGGGGGTCACGGACAACCCGTACGCCGCACCGAACGCCGCGCGGTCCGCTGTGCGGGAGGGGCGGGGGCCCGTGGACCTGGAACTGCTGCGACGCCTCGCATACGACCACGCGGTCGCGCTGGGCCTGCCGCCGGATCAGGCACGGCTCCTCGCCGACGCCGTCCTGGGCGGGGTCGTCGCCGGGTGGGACGCAGGTGCCGCGGGGGACGGTGATCAGTCCGGAAGCGGCGGCGGGGAGGACGACCCTTCGTGACGGGGCTCTGGAGCGGGATGGCGGCCGGCGGCCCGAGGGGGGTGCAGCACCCGTTCCGCCTGCCGTCCGGTACTTCCCTGCGGTTCGCGTTGCTGATCACGAGTACGTCGGTGGCGATGGCGACGGAACTCGGCGCGATGGCCGGTACGGCGGCGTACTTCACGCTCGGCGGCGGCAGCGTGGGCTCACTCACCAGAGCTCTCGACTGCGGGCGGAGGAACTTCGCCGTGGCCGCGTCCGATCCCGCGGCGCTCGCCCGCATGTGCGAGTTTCCGGACGACGCCGGCGGCGGGAGCACCGTCGGGCTGGCGGCCTTCGCCACGCTGTGGCTGACCGTCGGCATCACCTACTGGTTGCTACCGGTCTACCGGCTGCGTCGCCGCCGGCTGCGGCCCTTCCGGCCTGACCTGTACCCCGACATCCAGCACACGCTCACCGGACTGATGGCACTGGCCGAGCTGCGGTGCCCGGTGCGCTTCGTCGTCGACCTGCGTGACCAGCGCCCCACCGGACTCGCCTTCGGGAGGATCGGCCGGCGCCATGTGATGCTCAGTGGCGGCCTGTTGCGTCTGCACGGCATCGACCCCGAGGCGTTTCGCGCGATCGTCCTGCACGAACTGGCGCACCTGCGCAACCGCGATGTGGACATCGCCTTCCTCACCCTCATCTGCCACCGGCTGTTCGTCTTCGCGGTGGCACTCCCGATGGCGGTCACCGCGCCCTTCGCCCTGCTGGTCGGCTGGCTGGTGCTGCCGGGCGTCGCGATCTTCCAGACGCTGCTCGTCGCCGCCCAGTGCGCTCTCGCGGTCACGGTCGCGCATGCCGTCGGCGCGGTGCTGCGCAGCCGCGAGCTGTACGCGGACGCCCGGGTCGCCATGTGGACGCACGGCGCCTACTCGCTACGGCGCCTGCTCGCCGCGCAGCACGGCATCGAGCGGGCCGCGCCCCGTCGGCCGTTGCTGCGCCGCACGCACCCCTCCGCCGCGAAACGGCTGGCCGCGCTGAGCGACACCAGCCTGCTGTTCCCCTTCTCCTCCTGGGACGCGTTCGGACTGGCACTGTCCTGCTCGCTCGTCTACTTGCAGGTGGCGCAGTGGACCGGGGCCGCGGTCGGCCTGACCGACCGCGGCAGCGTGCTCAGCGCCCTCGTCCCCGCCGTGCTGCTGGGCGGCAGCGTGGCGGCGGGCATCTGGCGCGCGACGCTGGCCGCGCACCTGGATCACACCAGGTGGGCGGGAGCCCACCGCACGGGGTTGGCCGTGGGCTGTGGCCTCGCCCTGGGCACGTTCGGGGACGATCAGCACCGCACGGCCTTCGCCCTCGGCATCGCCGACCCCCTCGCGGTGCAGATGTCGTGGTGGCTGCTCCTCGCAGCCGTCGGTTACGGATTCGTACGGTGGAACGCGGTGACCGCCCGCGCGTGGGCACCCGTCGTGCTGGCCGCCCGCCGCCCGTTCGCGCCGATCGCCGGCTGCTGCGCGGCCGGTGTGGCGCTGCTGGCTGTCTGGCTCGGACACGTCTATCCCGCCGGAGGGCCCGGGTTCGGGCTGCTGACCCTGCCGAGGCCCCTGAACCTGCTGCCGACGCCGCTGGACTACTACGGCTATGTGTTCTCCGTGGCCGCCGTCCTGCCACCCCCGCCGGCGGTCATCACAGTGGTCGCGGCAACCGCCGCGATGCCGCTCGCCGCGCCTTTCGCGGCACGGCTCCTCCACCGTGTCAGGGACGGCGCCCCCGCCGCGGGACCCGGACGTTTCCTGCTGTGGCCGTCGCCCACGCAGGCGTCTGCGGCGCTCCTCGCCCCCCAACGCCTCCGCCCCCTGCGGGCGTTGGCGGGTGGAGTCGCGTTCGGCGCGGCCGCGGGGTTCGCGCTCTGGGCGGTGCACGTCGTCAGTGCCCTGGTCTTCCCGTGGCCGATCCAGTGGCTCGGTTCGGTCTTCACCTTTTACCACGTGGCCGTCGCGATGCTGCTGCAACTGGCCGCGGGATTCTTCGTGGCACGGCGCAACGCGCACCATGACCTGCGCGCCCTCCACGGAGTGCTCGCCGTCCTCGGCTCGGGGATGCTGCTCCCCTTGGCCGCGTTCGCCTCACACGACCACTTCGCCTGCGTGCGCTGGGGCACCAGCCACCCGGCATGCCAGGAGAATCCGCTGGTGGGGATGGGAACCATCCCCGCGACGATCACGGCCTGGACCGCCGCCCTCGCGCTCCTCCTGCTGCCCGCCTGGGCAGCGCTGCGCGACAGCATCCGACAGCAAGGCCCACTCCGTCCCCCCGGCAGTCTGCCGAGCCTGCCCCGGACGCGGTGACCCGCCTGAGCACCGGGGCGGCCACCTGGCCACTCGGAGCGTCCCAGCCGGCCGGAGGACAGCGATCGATTCGGGCGTCTGATGCCGGCTCCGGTCGAGTCGACCGCGATGCCGGGTTCAGCGGCTGTGCCGGCCTGGTGGGGGGCTCGTCGCCGCCCGCACCGCCGGCTCGGCCGACGTCCCATGTCAGGACTCCACCGGGAAGTCGTCAAGCGCCGCGTTCACGAGCGCGACGAAGTCGGCGCTGTTACCGAACTCGTGGTGGATCGGCCATGCCGTCCCGTCCTGGCCGTGCAGGATGTACGCGCGGCGGACGACCCTGGTGCCTCGGACGTAGTCGGGGGCCCGCTGCTCCACCACCTCGATGCGCGACAGCGCGTCCCAGCGTGCGCTCAGCGCCTGCCCGTCGGCACCGCTGACGACGAGCCCGTCGACGAAGACGTACGCGGACGGGGCGGCCCGACGCTCCCGCACGGCCGAAGCCAACAGGTAGCTCACGGCGACGGCGATCAGCAGCATGAGGACGAGGACGAACGCCGGGGACACCTGCCCGCCGTTCCACAGGAAGACGTCGCCGTTCGCCCACGAGGAGATCACCGCGCCCACGGCCGCCCAGGAGACCACGCACCCGACGGCGTACCTGCCGACGTTCCGTACGGCCGGGCGGTGTATCGCGAGGAGGCCGCCGAGGTTCCCGCGGTCGGCCGTCCTGCGGACGGCCGACGGTACTTTTCGTTCCATGGGCATGAGTCTCGGCGTGTCCGCGGCGCACGGGTACGGGGGAAATACTCGAATCCGTCGCTGTCGACGAGGCTTGCCGAGGCGGCTCACCCGCAGGTGCACACCGTCCGGCGTCCGGCCGCGGGGCTTCAACGGGCCGGGCCGGCGAGGACCGGCTTGAGTCATGAGGGAGTGGGGGTGGCGAGATCGCCGCTGGGGTCGTCCAGCTGGATCAGGACCGCCGGGTGCGGGCCCTGGCCGGCGTAGTGTGCCCCGGGGTCGTACGGGACCTTTCCCTCGCACCGGTTCCCGCTCGTGCCGCCCAAGGTGGGCGCCGTGGGGCTGGGGGTGTCCGGGACCGGTGACGGCGATGCCGGGTGACCGCCCGCTCTGCCGCAGCCGACGAGCCCGACGGCCAGGGCCACGACGACCGGCGGGGCGGCCGCCCGCGGGCGGGCGCCGCGGCTGCGGCGAGGTCCGGTGCTGTGCCGGTCTCCGCGTTTCAGGACGAGAACTCCTGTCGGCTCAGGCCGGCAGGCTCGGTGCCTCGGCGAGCATGACGCGCAACGCGACGTAGTCCGTGCCGGGACGATGCATCAGGTCCCAGACCTCGAGCAGGTCACCCTTGGTGCGGTAACCCGCCTTGGTGGCGCGGGACGACAGAGCGGTACTGCCGACGAGCTTGGCGAGACCGGCCACCCGCAGGTGCACACCATCTTCCGGATTCGCCTTGACGAAGCTGATCCGGGACCAGGGGACGACGCCGGTGAACGGAGTGATCGTCATGCCGGCCCTGGTGAACGCCAGCGGCCCGAGCCGCACTTCACCGCCCTCGCGCAGCTCGGCGAGGTACCGCGCCGCCCGGTCCGCGCCGACACGCTGGGCGGCCTGGGCGACGAAGACCTCGGCGGTGTCACGCGCGGACCACAGGCTCTTGCCCGGAGTGACCGCGAAGAAGTCCAGCGCCCGGAAACGGATCCGGGGGCCCGCGTAGGGCGTGATCACGGTCTTGAGTACGTCGTGCGAGTGGGAGAAGTTGATGAAGACCCGGACCCGCTCGGAGTTGATCGAGGCGATCTCCCGCCACGTGTGCCCGAGGGGCCGCCGTCCCGGCCGCTCGATCCGGAAGCCCTCCTCGTGCAGGTGGATCCGTATGCGGGTGTGCCGCACGATGAGCGCCACGCACAGCACCATGACCGCGATGACGAGGGCGAAGGACGTCAGGAACCCCCCGTCCGAGGAGTAGTCGCCCCACATGGTGCACAGCACGATGAAGACGATGACCGCGATGACCATGACCACCATCGGCCGTCGGGGCGGACCACCCCGGTAGGACTGCACGAGTTCGCCCAGCTGTTCCGTTCGTTCCGGCCCCGTCGACACATCCACCTCGCAAGATCTCCGGCACTGTCCGGCGACGAGTCTCGGCCTGGCCGTCCGGCGGGAACAGGGGGGAAATACTCAAAGCCAACAGCCATTACAGTGATCGCACATGGGAACGGGGGGCACTCGTGACGACGGCCGGCGGCGTGAGCGCCGAACTGACCACGCTGATCGGCCGACGCGCCGAGATCACCCGGGTCCGACGGCTGCTGTCGAGCGCTCGCCTGGTCACGCTGACCGGGGTCGGCGGCGTGGGCAAGACCCGGCTCGCGCTGCGGGTGGCGCGGGACGCGGGCCGGGTCTTCCCCGACGGCATCCACGTCGTGGAACTGGCGGACCTGCGGGAGGCCGACCTGCTGGCGCAGAGCGTCGGCACCGCGATCGGCCTGGCGAACCCGGGGCGGGACCGGGCCGGCGCGACCGAGGCGCTCGTGGCCCATCTGCGCGACAGACAGGTCCTGCTGGTGCTCGACAACTGCGAGCACCTCGTCGACGCCTGTGCCCGGCTCGTCGAAACGCTGCTGCGCACGGCACCCGGAGTGCGTGTCCTGGCGACCAGCCGTCAGACGCTCGGCGTCACCGCGGAACACGTCTTCCCGGTGGAGCCGCTGTCCGTCGTGGACCCCGACGGACAGCGCCCCCTCGGTGAACTCCTCGACTGCCCGGCCGTCGTGCTCTTCGCCGAACGGGCCGCTGCCGTACGCCCCGGTTTCACCGTCACCGAGCAGAACGCCGAGACGGTGGCCCGGCTCGTGCACCGGCTGGACGGACTGCCGTTCGCGATCGAACTCGCCGCCGCCCGGCTGCGTACCCTCACCCCGCAGGAGATCCTCGACCGGCTCACCGACCGCTTCGCGCTCCTGACCACCGGCAGCCGCACCGCCGTGCCCAGGCAGCGCACCCTGCGCGAGCTGATCGACTGGAGCCACGCCCTGTGCAGCGCCGAGGAACGCGCGTTGTGGGCCCGGTCCTCCGTGTTCCGCGGCGGCTTCGATCTGGAGGGCGTCGAGGGAGTCTGCGCCGACGGCGGCCTGCCCGCCACCGCGTTACTCGACGTCCTCGACGGGCTGGTGGAGAAGTCGGTGCTGATCCACCGGCAGTACGACGACCGGTCCCGCTACCGGATGCTGGAGAGCGTGCGGGAGTACGGGCTGGAACGCCTGGCCGAGTCGGGGGAGTCGGCCGTTCTGCGCCGTCGGCATCGCGACCACTTCCTCGGGCTGACCGCGCGGGCCGGCGACGAGTGGTTCATCCCTCGGCAGGTGGAGTGGTTCACCCGGCTGCGGCTCGACCACGCCAATCTGCGGGCCGCCCTGGAGTACTGCCTGGAGCAGCCCGGCGAGACGGCGGCCGGCCTGGCCCTCGCGGTCTCCCCGCGGCACTACTGGATCACCGCCGGCTCGCTCGCCGAGGGCCGGCGCCGGCTCGGACGCCTGCTGGCCGCCCCGGACGCCGGCGCCGCCCCGCTGCACTCGCTGGCCCTGGGCACCTACGCCTACCTGGGCATCCTGCAAGGCCACATGGCCGGCGAGACCCTCGCCGCCCTGGACGAGTCCGCGAAGGTCGCCGAGCGCCACGGCGATGTGCACGCTGCGTCCTGGACCCGGCACCATCGTGCCGTGCTCGCCACCTGGCAGCAGGACTACGCGCGCGCCGCCGAGCTGTTCGAGGAGGCGGCCACGGCGTTCCGTGCGGCGGGCCGTCTCGACGCGGCTGTCGAGTGCACGGTCAAGCTCGCCATCGTCCACGCCCACGCGGGTGACATGAAGCGGGCGGCGCGGCTGTGCCACGAGGCGGAGGCGGTCACCGAGGAGCACGGCGAGTCGTGGCTGAGGGGGATGGCCCTGTTCGCCGGGAGTCTGCTGGCCCGGCGGGCCGGCGAGGCACGGGAGGCGGCCACGCTGGCCCGCCGCGCCATCCGTCTCATGCGTCCCTTCCAGGACTGGTGGGACATCGCCATGTGCGTGGAGGTCCTCGCCTGGAGCAGCGCCGACGACCCGCGACACGCGGCCCGGCTGCTCGGCGTGCTGCACCTGCTGTGGGAGTCGATCGGAGGGACCCTCAGCACCGCTCCGTTCATGCGCGACGAGCGCCGCCGGTTCGAGGAGCGGGTGCGCGCGGCCCTCACCGCCGCCGACTTCGACCGGGCCTTCCGGCGCGGCGCGGACGCCACGGTGACCCAGGCCCTGGCATACGTACTCGACGAGTCGCCGCCCGCGACCAGGGAACGCGATCCCGACTCGGGCCCGCCCCTCACGCGGCGCGAATGGCAAGTCGCGGACCTGGTCGCGGACGGCCTGACCAACAAGCAGATCGCCGCCCACCTCATGATCGCCCAGCGCACCGCCGAGAACCACGTCGAACGGATCCTCACCAAACTGGGCTTCTCCTCCCGGTCCCAACTGGCGGTCTGGACCTACGGGCGAAGGCAGGAGGGCGCTGCCCGCGCCAAGTGACCTGGCGCGCAGCCCTGCCCGAGCGTGACGTCCTTGCGTACGACGCGCGTGCCCGGTCGGCGGGTCCTGGACGTCGGCGGCCGCACCGCCACCGGCACCGCCCGGTCCGATCGCCGAGAAGGCGCGACGCCGGCCCCTGCGGGCACATCCGCTCATGAAAACCACGCCGCCGGGGCCATCCGGTCCTTCTTTCTACGGGTGCTCGGCCTCCGGCCGGACCAAGGTGCCCTCGCTCAACGGGAGTTCGCCCTCATGGCGTCGAACGCCAGGCGTTGGCCGGCGGGCGGCAGCCTGTAGCCCCGTGCACGTGCTCGAGTTGGCGAAGATGGCCGTGGCCCCCGCCGCGCAGGGACGCGGCATCGGCCGCCAACTCATCGCCTCGGCGATCGACCGCGCCCAGGCACTCGGTGGTACCCGGCTCTTCCTCGGCACGAACAGCAAGCTGGCTCCCGCCATCCACCTCTACGAGGAAGCCGGGTTTGTCAGGATCAGCCGTGACCGACTGCCGGTGGCCGACTATGACGCCCGCGCCGACATCCTCATGGAACTGGAGTGACGCCCCGACCCGGAGGCGGACTCTGCTTCGGCACGGTCGTCTTCCCCAAATGCGCTGGACCCGTCGCCGCGATCGCCTGTCCGCAAGGCCCCGGCCGGTAGTTTCGGAGAAGGCCGCCGACAACGACGACCACGACGAGGTTCGCCTCGGTCATCCCCTTGGATCGGAGACAGATGCAGCCCGGACGGTACGAAGAGGTGGCCGACACCGCGGGACTTCCGGCACGGCTGAGGCACGTTTTCTGGATCGGCGGCGGGAGCGGGGCGGGCAAGTCGACGACCGCCCGCCGACTGGCCGGCCGCTACGGCTGGCGCCTCTACGCGACCGACGACGTGATGCGGGATCACGCGGGGCGGACCACCCCCGAGGAGGCCCCCTTTCTGCACGAGTTCATCGCCATGGACATGGACCAGCGATGGGTGGACCGGTCTCCGGAAGTCATGCTCGAGACGTTCCACTGGTTTCGAGGTGAGGGCTTCGGTCTGATCGTCGAAGACCTCCTCCGCCTGCCGCCGAAGCCGTGCGTCATCGTCGAGGGATTCCGGCTGCTGCCGCACCTCGTCAAGCCTCTGCTCGCTGCTCCTGAGCACGCCGTCTGGCTTCTTCCCACACCCGAGTTCCGCCAGGCCGCCATCCGCAGCCGGTCGGTACCAGGGGAAGGGTTCCTGGAAAAGACCAGGGACCCGTCGAAGGCCGGCCGCAACCTTGCCGAACGCGACCGCATGTTCACAAGACGCCTCAAGGAGGAGACCGAGCGTCTTGGACTGCGCGCCATCCATGTCGACACCACGACGACGGAAGACGATCTCGCTGAGCAGGTGACCACGGCGTTCCGACTCTGACGTCGCCGTCCGACTCGACCAGGAGGACAGGTCAGTCGTCGACTGCCTGGTAGAGGGTGGTCCAGAAGTCCTGCATGGCCCGCGCCGAATCCGGGGTGGACATCCCGGTCTGGGTGAGCAGGATGCCGACGAGCTGGTGGTGCGGGTCGGCGTATGCGGTGGTGCCGGCTCCGCCGTCCCAGCCGAACTGGCCGATCGGCGCGTAGTCGCCGCGGTAGGTGCGCACCGTCATCCCGAAGCCCCACCCTCCCGTCTGCCCCTGACCGTGTGACAGATGGACGACGCTGCGCGCCCAGGACTGCAGGGCGGATGTCTGCTCGGGCGTGAGGCGGTTGGTGGT
This sequence comes from Streptomyces hygroscopicus subsp. hygroscopicus, assembly GCF_030269125.1. Classification (GTDB taxonomy): domain Bacteria; phylum Actinomycetota; class Actinomycetes; order Streptomycetales; family Streptomycetaceae; genus Streptomyces; species Streptomyces hygroscopicus_C. The sequence goes on from NZ_BSSM01000003.1 coordinate 290,953, forward strand.
CATCAGCTCGACGGCGGGCCGGGACAGGATCCGCTCGGTGCCGTGCATCCCATGGTTGAGCAGCATCCGGAAATAGGCGTGGTAGTCGTCGACGGTCGAGTCGAGTCCACCGCCGCCGGACTGGAACGCCGGAGGCTTGCTGTGGTGTCCCCCCTGGGCCTCGTCCTCCACCCGGAACTCGCCGGTCTGCGGATCGGGGGCGTAAAGGGGCGGCAACCGGTCGATCTTGTCGGCCGGCACGTGGAAACCGGTGTCCTTCATCCCCAGCGGGTCGAAGACGCGTTCGCGCAGGAACGCCTCGAACGTCTGGCCGGTGACCCTGGCCACCAGCACCCCGAGCACATCGTCGCTGACGTTGTACAGCCACCGCTCTCCGGGCTGGTACATCAGCGGAAGTCTGCCCAGGCGGCGCATCCACTCGTCCGGCTCCACTGCCGGCAGCAGCCATCCGTTCTCGCCGTAGACCTTCTGCTCGAAGTACGCGCTCATCATCGGGGAGCCCATCGCCGTCATGTCCAGCCCGAGCCCGCAGGTGGAGGTGAGCAGATCCCGTACGGTGATCGGACGCCGCGCCGGCACCGTGTCGTCGAGCGGGCTGTCGGGCCGCTTGAGCACCTGCCGGTCGGCCAGCTCCGGCAGCCACTGGTCTATCGGTTCGTCCAGCCGCAGCCGGCACTCGTCCAGCAGGACCATGGTCGCTGCGACCGCGACCGGCTTGGTCGTCGAAGCCATCCGGAAGATGGTGTCCCGGCGCATCGGCACGCCGCCGTCATGGCGCATCGTTCCGATCGCCTCGACGTGGGTCTCGCCGCCCCGGGCGACCAGGGCGACGAGTCCGGGGATCTTCTTGGACTCGACATGGGCTTCCAGTACCTCGCGCAGTCGGCGCAGTCCTGCTTCGGACAAGCCGTTGTCGCCGTTTCCCATCATGAATCTCCTTGCACGCGTTGGTCGGTCTCGACGGTGCCGCGGGCATGCGGCAGAAGCGGCCGGCAGACACGAGGGTGCGGCCGCGTGGTGCGGACAGGCGATGAAAGCGGTGCTCGGCCCCGGGGAGGGCGATGTGCTCAGGCGCGATCAGACCGTCTGGTCTTCTGTTCCGGTCTCGTACCCGGCGGCGCGCTCGATGTCGTCGGCCAGCTGCTTCCGAGCGCGGGCGGGGACGTAGCCGCCCTCCGAGTAGTTCTGGGCGAACGTCTCGACGAACTCCACCGGGTTCTCCCCGACGATCTCGCGGATCGGCGTTCCGCCCGCCACGGCCTGCTCGAACAGGTCGGCAAGGTCTTCGAACATCGACTCGGCGCTGTCGCCGTCGGTCGGCACGAAGTGCATCAGGTACCGCTCGATCGCCTCGACCGCCGTGCGGTGGCTCTCGGGAAGCTCCTTGACGCGCGCCTTGTACGCCCTCCAGCGCTTCTTGGGCCCGATCAGCTTCGCGAGGAGGCCACCCTTTTCTGCATCGGACATGCTTACTCTCCCCCTTTTCGGAGCTGTTCCAGTCGTTCCGTGAGGAAGCTCCAGGCCCTCCAGAACTCTTCGAGGTACTCCCGCCCCTGAGCGTTGAGGGAGTGCACCTTGCGTGGCGGCCCCTTCTCGGAGGGCACCTTCTCCACATCCACGAGGCCGCGCTTCTCCATCCTGAGGAGCAGCGCGTAGACGGTCCCTTCGGCGATGTCGGAGAAACCCTGCTCCCGCAGCCGCGCCGTGATCTCGTAACCGTAGGCGGGCCGCCCGGCCAGGGACGCGAGGATGATGCCCTCCAGCGTGCCCTTGAGCATCTCCGTCTCCAGCTTGGCCATGGAACACCTCCTCCCTGCGCTAGTCAGCGCTATTGAGTACCGGTACACAGTAACGCTGACTAGCAGTACTTAGCAAGACCGAATAGCGGAGGGCGAGCCGGCATCGCGGGCGCCCGCTTTCCGCGCGAATATTCAGACCGAGGGCCGCCGGGTCGACAACGGTTCGGTAGCCCGTGCCGACGCCGTTCTCCTCCAGCCGTCGGATACGCGCGCTGGCCGCGGGCCGCGAGAGTCCGGCGCTGCCACCCGGGACGCATCCGACAGAATCTGCGCCAGGCGCCCCCGGAACGGCAGGGAGCGAAAAGTGGAACGGTGGTGGGCAGTGGTCGCGTACGTCGTCATCCCGGGTATCGACGGCTCGGACGAACAGCACTGGCAGACCTTGTGGGAGCGGCGGTGGGGCACCTCAGCGGTGAGGATCTCCCCTGCCTCATGGTCCGCCCCCGATCTGGACGACTGGGTCGACGCTGTCCAGGAGGCGTACGACGACGCTTCGCGGCGCGACAGCCACGTTGTGCTGGTCGCCCACAGCCTGGGCTGCTGGGCGGCGTCCACCTGGCTGAACAGGAACCCCTCAAGCCCGGCGGACGGCGCGTTCCTGGTCGCGCCGCCCGACCCGCACGGGCCGGCCTTCCCACGCCAGGCGGCCGCGACGTTCATGGAGGTGTCGGCACAACCGTTGCCGTGCCCGGCCCTGGTGGTGGGCAGCGCCAACGACCCGTACTGCACCCCCGAGGCGGCCGCCGGCTTCGCGGCGCGGTGGGATGCGCGATGGCACCTCGCGGGCGCGTGCGGACACATCAACTTCGCCAGTGGCCTGGGTTCGTGGCAGTACGGCCGCGGGCTCCTGGACTCGCTGACCCGGCAGTGATCGACCACCGCGTCTTTCCGGTCGCGCCTCGTCCACCCGGGCGGCGGCGGACCGCGCCGGTTCCTCCAGCGGGGTCAGCAGGAACGCGGCCGCCTCCTGGGGGCCGGCGAACGCGTCGGCGTCCGCGAGGAACTTCTCGTACGCCGGCCGGGCCGCCCGGACGGCCGCCGCACGGAACTCGGTGCCGTACAGGGTGCCGTAGTAGATCAGCGACATCTCCAGCAGGATCAGCGGGAAGCACCGCGGTCGACGTGGACGCCACGACGCGCTAGGTGGCCCTCGACCTCTTCGCCCGGCAGCACTCGGCACTCGGCGAGTTCCAGGAGGAGTCACCCGCGGTCCGGACACCCCGTGCCGTCCGGTGAGGAACCGTCCCGCGGGGTGTCGAGACGCGCGGCGAGGCCGGTGAGGTCGTCCGCGGAGGGCGTCCCGCGGGGGCGGATGCGTGCGCGGCGTGCCGCGGTGACGACCTCGCGCGGGTCCAGTTCGTCGAGGGCGTGGCGCATCCGGTCCGTGAGCCGCCGGACGTGGGCGGTCAGCGCGGTGTCGTCCAGGGGGCGGGGCTGTGCCGTGAAGCCGGTGAGGAGCAGCCTTTGCAGGGCCGCGTAGGCGTCCTGGGCACCCGCCTCGCGGATCGTCATCGACAGGTGGACGGAGAGTCCCCGGTCGCCCGTGGCGCTGTGCGCGAAGCCGCGGGGGATGTAGAGGACATCGCCTTCGGCCAGGGTGTCCTTCAGCAGGGGCGCGCCCACGTTCGACGCCGCGCCCGGAGCCCAGTCGCCGTCGGCCGGGCCGGGATGCACGGTCCACCGCTTGCGTCCGCCGATCTGGAGCAGCAGGACGTCGGCGTCGTCGCGGTGCACGGCGAGCCCCCGGGCACCGGGGGGTGTGACGAAGACGAAGCCTTCCACCGCCCGTCCCAGGGCCTCCTGCCACCGGTCGGCCAGGGCGGCGACGCCCGCGTGCCAGTGCTCCACGTTGCGCAACAGCAGGGTGCATCCCTCGCGCAGGCCCCGGAGGATCGCCCCCGCGTCGGCGAATCCGGCCAGCACCGTGCCGTTGACCGTGCGGCTGGTGGTGTAGTCCGTCTCGGGCACCGGGGCGCCGTCCCTGACGAGCGCGAGGTGCGGGGTGCGGAGCAGGGGGTCGCGGATCGCCGCGTCGACGTCCCGCACGGTGAGCGGCGGTACGGGCGAGGTCCGGTACACACGCGGTGCCGTCCGCCACTGCCGCGTGAGGAAGGCGGTGGTGGAGCCGGTCCAGTCGTCCAGCGCTGTCGAGGTCATGCTGCCTGGCTCTCTCGGTGGGTCGTACGGTCTCACGGGTCAGGCCACCAGCAGGGCGCGGTCCCAGCCGGACCGGGGCGCCTCGCCGGTGGCGTAGGCGAGGAGGGCGAGGGCCACTCCGGCGGTGCCGGACAGCAGCCCGAACGCGTCCTCGGGCGGCCGTCCCGGGCGCGGCGACGCGGTGAAGGGAGGGTCCGTGTCGCCGTCCGCGAGATCGAGGAGGTGCCGGGCGATGCCGTCGAGGCGGTCGTGGAGTTCCGCGTCGCCGGCGTCGGCGGCCATGCGCGCGGTGATGAGCAGCAGCCCCGCCCGGCCGTGGCACAGGCCGGGGTCGGCCGGCGGGAGCGGTCCGGACGCCGGTGGCAGGACCGCCTTCAGGGCGGCGACGGCCTCCTTGCGCCATCGGGGCTGTCCGAAGGCGCCACCGGCCAGATACAGGGCACGGGCGACGCCGGGGGTGCCGTAGCACCACGAGGGGCGGCCACTGCCGGTGAGGGGCCCGGCCTCGGTGGTCATCACGGGCCACCCGGGGGCGTCGGACAGACGCTGCTCGCGCAGCCAGCGGACGAGGACGTGGACGGCGTCCTGCTGGCCCGCGACGCGTACTCCCTCGCGCCACGCGAGCGACAGCAGGGCCAGGGGTCCGGCGATGCCGTGGGCCAGACCGAGGTTGGCATGTCCGTCGTGCACCGGGGCCGGCGCGTAGTCGGTCGTGCTCTGGGCGACCCACCAGCCCGGGAGGGAGCGCCCCCGGACGGTCAGCGGGCGGGTGAGCGCGACGAGCGCGTCGAGCACCGAGCGGGTCGGACGGTCCTGCCCGCGGGCCAGGGTCAGCGCTCCCAGTCCGGTGAGTCCGGTGATCACGTCGTAAGCGGTGATGCTCACGCAGCTCCCCTGCGCGAGCCGTCGGCGTTCCGCGTCGGTGCGCGTCCGGACCTGCGCGGCGACCTTCGGCTCCAGGTGCGCCAGGGTGCCCGCGTAGCGCCCCGTACCGCCGGCGGCGGCGTGGGCCGCGAAGCACAGGGCGGCGGTCCCGTCGTACAGACCGACGGCCGGGGCGGCCGGTCGGGCGTGTGCGGCCCGGGTGAGCCAGGTGTGCGTCGTGCGTGCGAAAGCGTCGTCGTGCCGGGACAGTTCGGCGAACAGCAGGGCCATCCCGGGCAGTCCGTCGGCCAGGCTTGTGGTGCGGGCGGTCGTGCCGCGAGCGGTGGCCTGCCAGGCGGCCGCGGTGGCGTCGACGTCGGAGAACCGCCGCGCGATCGAGGCGACCGTGTGGGCCGCGTCGTCCCTGAGGCTCATCCGGGCCGGCCCTCCCCGGCTGCCGCGCGGGAGCGGGCGGCGACGGCCCGGCATGCTCGGGCGGCCAGCGCCAGCGCCTGCCTCTCATGGGCCCGGTCGATACCGTGCACCCGGTTGTGGTGCATGTGCAGCACGGAGGCGAGGACAGTGTCCGCCGCGGTGGCCGCGCCGGCCGTCCCGTCCGCCCTCAGCCGGTCGGTGAAGTACTCCAGCGCGCCGCCTCGTTCCGCCCAGAGCCCGGTCAGGCGCTCGCCCCAGGAGGTCGAGCGCAGCACGCTCCAGCCGTCGGCCGGGTCGAGGACCCTTTCCGGCCGCGGGCCCGAGGTGCCGGCGTCGCGGCCGACGACGACGGGGGTGGCGGCGGGAGCGGTGTCGATCAGGCGGCGGTGCCCGCGCTCCGGGCCGAGCATGCGGTGGGCGAGGTCCATGAAGTCGGCGGCCATGACGACCAGGGGGTCGATGTCCGCCGGCAGTTCGCGCATCATGCGGATCTCTTCGAGGCAGGTACGGCTGTCGGCTTCGAAGAACGCCTCCGCGGCCGGCAGGGCGTCGGCACCGCCGTACCGCTCGGCCTCCGGGTCGTAGGTGTCGAGGACGAGCCGATGGGGGGTGCCGGTACCGGAGAGGTCGCGCGCCCAGGCGGTGATCCGGGGCAGCAGGCGGCCGGTCAGGGCGCCGGGGTCTCCGTGGAAGCGGAGCCGCAGGTGGGGAGCGTCGTCGTGGTACCTGACGTAGAACCAGCGGTCCACCTCGGGCGGCAGCTCCGCCAGGAGTCCGGGCAGGCGGTCGGCGAGGATCTCGTCGTGGCGTTCGGCGGCGCAGTAGACCTTGGCGTAGAGCCACTCGGATCCCGGTGGGTGGACCGTGCGTCCGGGCAGGTACAGAAACGGCACGGCGCGGTCGGGCGACCGGGATGCGCCCCGGTGTGCGCCGTGTGCGCCGGACAAGGCTCGGGGCGACTGCGGCGAGTCCGGGGCATTCGGCGGACCAGGGGTGTCCGGCGTGGTCGCGGCCGGTACGGTGCCCGGTGCTCGTACGAGGGAGAAGACGACTTCGGCGACGCCGTCCACCGCCGGAGCGCCCCCGTCGGCGGGCGCCAGCCAGCCGCATCCCGTGCCGCCCCCCGCCGGCAGCTCCTCCAGCACGGCGGACGGACGGCGTCGCAGTTCGCCGCGGAGCAGCGCGAGGTGCGAGGGGGAGTCCAGATCCAGTGTGATCCTCCGGTCGCTGTCGGCGACGCGTACTCGGTCCGGCACCTGCCACCGCTTGCGCCACCGCTGGAAGTCCGTCGCCCACTGCTCGTCGGAGGAGGCGGTGTCGTGCAGCGCCGGCTGGACCGGCCTCCACCGCGCGGAGGACAGCACGGTCCGCCCGTAGCGGACCCGCGGCAGGTAGGGCAGTGCTTCGGCCCTTCCCCAGTGCCAGCCGGGGGCGGCCGTGTCACCGCTGCGCACGATGTCGTTCAACAGTCGTACGGCGTTGGGGGCGTGGGCGTCGGTGGCGACCATGCCGGCGAGGGTCGGCACGATCTCACGACCGGTCGACAGGGCCACGGCGGCCAGCCGGCGGGAGGTCGCCACGATCGCGATGTCGTGCAATCCGAGCACCTGCTCGTCCCCGCGGTCCGCGAAGAGCCCGGCCTCGATGCGTGTCGCGCCCCAGTACGCCGTCCGTGCCACATTGGCGGCTCTCGGTTGCAGGGGTGCGAACACCAACTGCGCGCGCACCGAGTCGGGTTGGTGTGCGGGCAGGGTGCGGAGCAGGTGTGCGTGGCTGTCCGGGCCCGTGGGCAGCAGGGGGGCGAACCGCCCGGCGTAGGCGCCGGCCTGCGTCCTCACGCCCAGCACGACGAGCCGGAAGTCGCCGAGGGCCAGGGAGGCGGTGGAGTCGGCGAGCAGATGGGTCAGCAGGTCGAAGGACTGCAGGGTGGACGCGGCGGGGAGGCCGCTGTCCGCTCCCCCGCCCTCGCCGCACAGGGCCCGCGTCAGGGTGTCGTCGAGTACCACTTCACGCTCGCCCCGCAGGGATGCCTCCTGGGCCAGGGCGACGAGCAGCGCGTCGACGTCGTCCGGTCCGGGCGTACTGGGTGCCGCTTGTCTCGCGGCGCTGCCGGGATGGCGGTACCCGGCCGGTGCGCCCAGTCCCCTGTCCGGATCGAGGAGTTCGAGCAGGGGGACCGCCCGGTGCGTGCCATAGCGTTCGAGGAAGTCGGTGTGGTACGCGGCGAGGAAGTCCGGGCCGGGCCGGCGGGCCGCCATCCGGGTCAGCACCTCCGCGGCGCGTTCCACTTCGCCGGCCACGGCCGCCGGCAGAGTGAAGCGCACGTCGAGGCCGAGGTCCACCTGGACCGGCTGCGCGCAGGCCCGCAGCGCGTCCATGCGCGCGGTCACCGAACCGAGGACCGGGCGGCCCCCGCCGAGCGGGGTCCCGGCGTACTCCGCCAATTCACGGCGCACCGCGTCCAGTTCGGCCACCGTGTGGCGGCTGGCGGCGGTGGCCTCGTCGAGCGGCCCGGACAGCAACCCGAGCACATGGCCCAGCGGATCGTCCGCGGCCAGGGACGGCCGCAGGTCGGTGAGCAGGACCCCCGCGGCCACCAGTTGCCTCAGCAGGTTCGCCACCACCGCGTCGGTGACCGCCGGGAACCGGGCGGCGAGCGTCTTCTCCAGGTGGGTGAAGGCCACGGGCCGGGCCGCCGCGGTGAGCGCGGCGCGTACGGCGGCGGTGTGACGCAACGAGATCTGCCGTACGGCACGGCCGTCCACGGCGGGGGCATGGGGGACGACGAGACGGCCGCCGCGCGCCCAGCACAGGTCGCTCGTCGTCACGTGCAGCATCCGCAGGACGCCGAGATCGCCTTCGAGTTCCCTGAGGACTTCCATGAGCCACTCGGCGTCCGGGTACACGCTCTTGCGGTGGCCCGTCCCCCAGCGCACTTCCGGCTCGGGTCCGAAGCCGCCGGCCGCGACGCCGGCCAGGATGCCGAAGGGGGTGGCCCGGCCGGACAGACGAAGGCGGTAGCGGGTGATCGCCCGCACCGCGCGGCGGAGTCTGCGCTCCGGCACCGGTTGCCCGGCCTCCACCTTGTCCAGCGTCGCGCTGAGCGACGTGGTGGACAGCAGGAGGGCCTCGCGGAGAAAGGCGTCGTCCGCGACGGCGCGCAGGAACCCCGTGTCGTCCGGTGCCGCCTCCTCGTCCGCGTCCTTCGGCGGGAGGAACCGCGGAACGGCGGCCCGCAGCAGGACCGGGTCCGCGCACCGGAAGACCACCGCGGCCCCCTCGGTCCCACCCGTCGCCTTCATGCTCGCTCCATGTCGTGGGGCGGGGCGGTCGAGACGGCCGCCCCGCCTGCGTGGATCAGATGCAGTCACACGGGTTCGACGGGTAGCTGATCGTGACCACCGCCGTGTCGGTGCTCTCGTCTCCGGCCAGCTCGACGACGTCCAGCTCGAATTCCTCGGCCGCGGTGTTCATTCCTCGACTCCTCACTCGCCGCGTTGGCGACGCTTCTCTCGGACAGGCGCGCGGCGCCCTGTCGGCACTCTTTCTCGAACGCGCGCGCATATGCCTGTCCGCCGTGGGGCGTTCACTTTCGGACACATGGGTGTGCCCGTCCTTACACGGCCGGATGCCGACGACGGTGGTCGCGGGCCGGTCGGCGGCGTGGCAGAGGGGCGGCGGCCCGGAATGTGCGCGGCCGGCAGGCGGTCGTCGCCGGAAAGGCTGCTCAGCGGGACCGGCGCCATGACCCGCGTACCCGTCCAGACAAGGGCCGGGCCCCGCCGACGTCACTTCTTCTTGTACTTCGGGGACTTCCCCTCGTTGAGACGCTGGACCAGGTCGAAGGCGGCGAGGGCGATGGGCAGGAGGTCCGCGGTGGGCACGCGCTCCCTCATCCGGCGCAGCTCGGCGACCAGGGCGCCCTCCTCCTTGCCGGGCCTGCCCACCTTGTCGTCCACCGTGCCCAGCGCGCCGAGGGAGCCGTGGATGTACTCCCAGTCCGCCCTGCGGTCGGAGACCTGGTCCTTCTCCGCTTCGGTCAGGTGCTTGTAGTTGCGCAGCAGATCCTTGCCGGCCGGCATGCCCATCAGCCATTCGGCGCGGGTCAGCGGGATCGCCCTCGTCTCGCGGCGGCCGGCGTCACCGTGCGCGACGGGCTTGCCGTACAGCGGCTCGCTCCCGTCCTCCGGGAGGCCGGCCGCCTTGAGGGCGAACGCGACGAACCTGTTCGGATCCTCCTGGAAGTACGCCCGCAACGTGTCGGGCAGCAGCGTGAAGTTGTGGGCGAAGGAGGTGCGGGACATCAGACCGCCCGCGATCGACTTCGAGTTGGGATTGACCTCCAGGTTGGAGCCGTACGAAAGATAGCTGCCGATCAGGGTGACCAGACCGACAAGACCGTCCGTCGACGCGTCCCCGATGATCCCCCGGGGAAGCTCCCTGGCCTGTTCCTCGGCCTGCCGGCGGATGCCGACGATCGAGGCGACGGAGTCCCGGTGCAGATCCTGCTTGGCCTCCATGCGCTGCTTGTGGGCGGAGCGTCCGAAGAACCTGGGAGCCTTCGCGGGCACGTCGAGGTACTCCACCAGCCGGGGCAGCTCGGCCAGCTTGAACCCGCCGGTCATCTGCGGCTCGTAGAGGAGCGCACCCCTCAGCGGGAACACCATCATCCCGGGGAGCGCCGTGAAGCTGCCGAGGTCGACCTCGTCGAGCCGGAAGGACTCCTTGTCCTTCCGGCTGTCCAGGGCGGTCGACAGGGCGGTGATCTCCCCCATCACCCGGAGGAGTTGTTCCCTCGTGGAGAGCGGATCGGTCACCCACTCCAGGGCCGAGCCGCCCGTCGGGCTGACGTCCGAGGTGAGCCGGTAGTCGGTGCCCCTGCCGAGCGTGCCCATCTTGGGGACGTTGCGACCCGGGAGGGGGGTCTCCCGGATCCGGTTGTTGTGGAGCAGGGCCGGTACGGCGTCGGCCGCGTGCCGCTGGTAGCTGTCGGGGTGCTCCCGCTTCGCCCGCGCGATCCGCGCGCTGCCCTCGGCGGTGAGCTGGAACTGGTCGGGATCGCCCCCGGGCAGGCGCGTGAGCCACGTGGTGAGCAGGTCCTGTCCGGACTCCTGTTCGGCCGCGTCCCGCAGATCGCAGACCTGCTTCCGGTCGGCCATCTTCCACAGGATCTTCGCGTCGATGACGGCGTCGCGTTCCGAGACCTCTGTCTGGTAGTCCCGCTCGTCCTGCTCGGTGAGGTCGCCGTGATCCCGCACCTGCCACAGCGACTCGAACTCGAAGCCGACCCGGCGCTGGATCGCGCCCGCGTCCCCGCCCCCGTGCTCCTCGCCGTCCCCGGCACGGCGGTGGACGCTCTGGCCGCGCGCGACCCGAGCCCCGACCTCGGATGCCTCGCGTTCCCACTTGCCGTTCGGATCGCTGAGGCCGCTCGGGGCGTCGTGCTGGGTGGTGTGGTGGATCTCGTGGGCCATCGTCTCGACGTCACGCAGGACGCTCGCGTTCTGGACGACGATGTTGTCGCCGACGGTGTACGCCTTTGCGTCGATGCCCGCGGCGGCCCGCTCGTCGACCGACACCCTGAGGTGGCCGAGACCGGTGCCGAACGCGCTCTCCATGGACGTACGCAACCCGGTCGGCAGCCGCCTGCCGCGCCGTCCGGCCGCCCTCGCGGCCTCCCGTACGGCGTCGGGCCCGCTTGCCCCGCCGTTCCCGCGGGTCTCCGCGGCGTCGCCCGGATTCCGCTCGCGCGCGATCATGCGGGAGACGGCGGCGTTCCCTATCGCGCCTTGGAGGGCGCCCGGCGAGCGCGCCGGGAGGGGGCCGGTGGTACGAACGGGGCCGTGTGTCCTGGTCTGTTCACGATCGGTGCTCCGTCGGGACTCTGGGGTACGCCGCATAGAAGATCCGTTCGAACGGGAACTGTCGCATCGGTCTCAGGAAGCGACTGTGCCGCAGGCGTTTCCGAAGGGAAAGGGCAAGAGGGCGAACGAAGGGTCACTCCCGGCTGCCCTCGCGGTCGCCGTCCCCCTCCTTCCGCCGGCCGCGGTGCCCCCCGTCTCGCGGCCACGACAGACCGGGAGTCGCCGCCCGCTTCCGCCGGTTCAGCGGACACCGGAACGCGGTCGAGCCAGGCGGCGAGCGCGTTGCCGGCGGGCATCTCGTGCGTATACCTCGTGGGTCATGCGCGACGGCATCGAGCACCGGCGCGCGGGCCTGGTGAACGCGTTCCCGGCGCCTCCGCGCCTCCGGCGGCCCGGTCGGCACGACGGTCCGGGACGGAACCCACCGACCGGCTCGCCGACAGCCGACAGCGAGCCGTGCTGTTCGCAGGTGTTCCCTGTCCTGACGGCGAGTCGGTGCCCGTGACGAGAGCGACCGCTCCGGCTGCTCCCGCACGCTCACCGGAACGCCGTGCCCCCCGGCACGTTCACGCCACCGGGTCGAGGAACGTCAGAACGGAGGCGTCCTCCTCGATCAACGGGCTGAGTGCGCTGTTGAACGGGGCGCCGTAGGGGGCGTCGAGGTGGGCCTGGAACGCGTCCTCGTCCCGGTACACCTCGAAGACGCAGAAGGCGCGCGGATCGGAAGCCTTGGTATGGACGTCGAAGGCGAGGTTGCCTTCCTCCTCGCGCACCTTCCCGGCGTACTCCACGATCAGACGGGCGACCTCGTCCTCGGCTCCCTCGCGGGCGGTGAACTCGGCCAGCAGGGTCTTCTTCACGGTTCCGTGTCCTTGTCAGTCGCGGGAGGAGTCGAGGTGCCAGACGGTGGCCTGGTCCCGTCCCACCGAGCCGTTCTCGCCCGCGGAGCGAGCGTGGTCCCGGCAAGGGTGCGGACGGGCGCCACCGCCGCGATCAGTCCGTGTGCGGGCGTGCCGGCGTATGCGTACGGAACGCATGGCGTCTCCCGTGTCGGCGATCCGCGCGGCGGAGCGCTGCCTGTCCGGCGCGGACGAGCAGCGGGGGATGCCCTGGCCGGCCACGTCGTCCACGGCCGGCCGGAGATGTCATCGTCGACTTGTGTCATCGATGACAGCGAGAGTCCGATGATGAGCGCAGGGCGGCCGACTCGTCAACGGTTCCGGCGCGACGGTCCGCCCGCCCCTCAGACGGTGTCGACGGCTTCGGACCCCGCCAACTGGTCCCGCCACGGCGGGTTGGGACCGGCAACCGAGCAGGTCAGGGCCGCCACACGGGTGCCGAAGGCACAGGCGTCGACCACGTCGTCCGGCCGCAGTTCGGTCAGCCGGCCACCGAGCAGTCCGCGGGCGCCGAGGTGGTGCAGCAGGCCGGCGGTGAAGGAGTCTCCCGCCCCGACCGTGTCGACCACCCGCGTCACCGGCGCGGGTACGTGGAGCCGTTCCCCGTCGAGCGAGGCCAGGGCGCCGTCGGCACCGCGTGTGATCACGACGAGCCGCACCCCGGCGGCGTGCCAGAGGTCGCACGCCTGCTCGGGAGACACCCGCGGCAGCAGGAGCGCGAGGTCGTCCTCGCTGAGCCTGAGCACATCGGCGAGGCGGCACCAGCGCGTCAGCCGCGCCCGGTAGACGTCGGGACGCACCAGCAGCGGCCGGACATTCGGATCGATGCTGATGGTCGTGCGAGGCGCGGCCGCCGCCAGGAACTCCTCCACCACGACCCCGCCGGGCTCGCGGACCAGGGCCAGGGAACCGGTGTGCAGACAAGCGGTGCCGGACAGGTCGACCCGTTCGAGTTCACCGGCCGTCCACTGCCAGTCGGCGGTGTCCTGTGCGTGGAAGGAGAACGCGGCCTGTCCCCCGGCGTCCAGCTCCGCCACCGCCAACGTGCTGGGCTCCACGGCCGCTACGGCGTCCGAGAGGTCCACCCCCGACGCCTCCAGGTGGGCGCGGAACAGGCGGCCGAACACGTCGCCGGACAGGCGCGCGAGAAAGCGCGCCGGAGTACCGAGGCGGGCCAGGGACACCGCCGTGTTGGCGGGTCCGCCACCCGGCAGTACACGCAGAGCCAGTTCGTTCGAGGCGCTCGCGGGTTCGGTGAACGCGTCGGCGACGCACTCTCCGAGGACGGTGATCTGACGCGGGTTCATGGGCTGCTCTCCTCTGCCGGACGTACAGGTGTGCGGGCGCGCCGGCCGCCTTGCGGTGCGGCTGCAGGACTGGGCACGGCAGCCAACGCCCGCCGGAGTTTGCCGATTTGTGACAGCCGCGAGGCATTGACGTTTCCCGGAGCCGGAGTCCATCATCCTCGCCATGCAGTGTCAACGATGACACAAGTCAACGATGACACTGCGGGACCACGTGTTCCGATGCCGCCGCTCGCCCGCAATCCCGCAGGAGTCGTTCATGTCTCGCACCCCTCGTCCGTCCTCTTCCCTGCTCGGAGTCGCCATCTGTACGTCGCTGGCGGCCCTCGCGCTGACGGCCTGCGGATCCGGCTCCGGGGCTGGTTCGGCGGCCTCCGGCTCGGGCACCGTGAAGATCGGGCTGATCACCAAGACCGACACCAACCCGTTCTTCGTGAAGATGAAGGAGGGCGCGGAGCGGGCGGCCAAGCAGGACGGTGCCCAACTCATCTCCGCTGCGGGCAAGTTCGACGGGGACAACGCCGGACAGGTCACGGCGATCGAGAACATGGTCGCCGCCGGGGTGAAGGGCATCCTGATCACCCCGAGCGACTCCAAGGCGATCGTGCCGGCGATCGAGAAGGCCAAGGCCAAGGGCGTCATGGTCATCGCACTCGACACCCCGACCGAGCCGCAGAGCGCCGTCGACGCCCTCTTCGCCACCGACAACGTCAAGGCCGGCGAGCTGATCGGCGAGTACGCCAAGGCCGCCATGAAGGGCAGGACGGCGAAGATCGCCACGCTCGACCTCGCGCCCGGCGTCTCCGTCGGCGTCCAGCGGCACAACGGGTTCCTCAAGGGCTTCGGCGCCACCGACAAGGACGTCGTGTGCGCCCAGGACACCGGCGGCGACCAGGCCAAGGGCCAGACCGCCATGGAGAACTGCCTCCAGAAGGAACCCGGCATCAACGTCGTCTACACGATCAACGAACCGGCCGCGCTCGGCGCGTACACCGCGCTCAAGGCAAAGGGCCGGGAGAAGGACGTCCTGATCGTCTCCGTCGACGGCGGCTGCACCGGCACCCGGGCCGTCAAGGACGGCGAGATCGCGGCCACTTCGCAGCAGTACCCGCTGAAGATGGCCGCCGAGGGCGTCAAGGCCGTCGTGGCGTACGCCAAGGACGGCAAGAAGGCGTCCGGCTCCACCGACACCGGTGCCACCCTCATCGCCGACAAGGCCGTGGCGGGCGTCGCCTCCAAGGACACCGGCTACGGGCTGGAGAACTGCTGGGGCTGAGCCGCGCCGTCCGCCCCCTCGTCGTACGAATCCGCCGGCGGGGCGGCTGCCCACCACTTCGTCCCCGGCCGGGCGGCCGCCCCGCTTCTCCTCCGACAAGGACTTCGGTCTTCCGACAAGGACCTCGCATGACCGCTACCTCCACACCCCCGAGCGCATCCTCGCCCTACGCCGGGCTCACCGCGCCGACCGCGGCCCGCAGACTGCTCACGGCGCCGACCACCGGCCCGCTCGTCGCCCTCCTTCTCGCCTGCGCCTTCTTCTCCGTCTCCTCGGACCAGTTCCTCACGGGCGGGAACTTCTCCCTGATCGTTCAGCAGGTCATGGTCGTCGGCACCCTCGCCATCGGACAGACCCTGATCATCCTCACCGCGGGCATCGACCTGTCGTGCGGAGCCGTGATGGCGTTCGGCAGCATCCTCATCGCCAAGACGGCCGCCGAGGGTTCCCTGCCCCCGCTCCTCGCCATCGCTCTGGGCCTGGGGGTCTGCGGCGGATTCGGTCTGCTCAACGGGCTGCTCGTGCAGAAGATCCCGCTACCGCCGTTCATCGTGACCCTCGGCATGCTCAACGTGGCGTTCGCGCTGACCCACATCTACTCCAAGGAGCAGACGATCAGCGGTCTGCCGGGCCCGCTGACCGCCCTCGGGCAGACCTTCCCGCTCGGCCACACCGACATCACCTACGGGTCCCTGGTCACCATCGCCCTGTTCCTCCTCCTCGCCCACGCGCTCGGCAACACCGGCTGGGGACGGCACGTGTACGCCCTCGGCAACAGCCAGGAGGCGGCACGCCTGAACGGCATCCACACCTCCCGACTCACCATCGGCATCTACACCGTCGCGGGCGTCCTGTACGGGGTCGCCGCCCTGCTGCTCATCTCCCGTACCGGAGTGGGCGATCCGCAGGCGGGGCAGACCGACAACCTCGACAGCATCACGGCGGTGGTCCTCGGCGGCACCAGCCTCTTCGGTGGACGCGGTTCGGTGCTCGGCACGTTCATCGGCGTCCTCATCGTCGGCGTGTTCCGCAACGGCCTGCAACTCATGGGCGTCGCCTCCATCTACCAGACCCTGATCACCGGAGTGCTGGTGATCCTCGCGGTGACCGTCGACCAGATCTCCCGGAAGAAGGCCCGATGACCGCCACGATCCCGCCGACTCCCGTACTGCAGGCCCGTGGCCTGGTCAAGCGCTACGGCCACGTCACCGCCATCGACGGTGCCGACTTCGACCTCCTGCCCGGCGAGGTCCTCGCCGTCATCGGCGACAACGGAGCCGGCAAGACCAGCCTCATCAAGGCCCTCACCGGCGCCGTGGTCCCCGACGCGGGCGAGATACGCCTGAACGGACAGCCCATCCAGTTCTCCGGGCCGCAGAGCGCGCGCGCCCACGGCATCGAAACGGTCTACCAGGACCTCGCCGTCGCCGCCTCCATGGACATCGCCTCCAACATGTTCCTCGGGCGCGAACTGCGACGCCCCGGCGTCCTCGGCAGCGCCTTCCGCATGCTGGACAAGAAGCGCATGCGCCAGGAGGCCGCCGAGCACATGGCCGACCTGAAGATCGGTCTGCGCTCGCTCACGCAGGCGGTGGAGACGCTCTCCGGGGGACAGCGGCAAGCCGTCGCCGTGGCGCGTTCCGTCGCCTGGGCCCGCAGTGTCGTCGTCATGGACGAACCCACCGCCGCGCTCGGGGTCAAGGAATCCGGTCAGGTCCTGGACCTCATCCGCCGCGTCCGCGACAAGGGCATGCCGGTCGTCCTGATCAGCCACAACATGCCTCATGTCTTCGAGATCGCCGACCGCGTCCACGTTCACCGGCTCGGCCGGCGCGCCGCCCTGATCAAGCCGTCCGACTACTCCATGGCGGAGGTCGTCGCCATCATGACCGGCGCGCTCGCCGTCGACGACACAGGAGATACTGTCGTCGCGGATTCCGAGGCGGCGAAAGCCGCAGGGGTCCAGGCCACCTGACCACACGCACCCAGACTCACGGGTTCCGGCCGAGGCCGCGGCCGGAACCGGAGAGCACAGGAGACGGCTTCCTCCATGGCAGCGAACCGCCGCCCCACGCTGGCCGACGTCGCACGCGAAGTGGGTGTCAGCGCCAAGACGGTCTCCCGCGTCCTCAACGAGGACGGCCCCGCATCCGCCCGGACCAGGGAACAGGTGCTCGCCGCCGTGGCGAAACTCGGCTTCCAGCCAAACCTCATGGCGCGCAACATCCGCGTCGGCGGCCCCGACACCACCATCGGCCTCGTCATCCCCGACCTCGGCAACCCCTTCTTCGGTGCCGTGGCCCGCAGCATCGAGGACACCGTCCGCGACCGTGGTCTGACCCTCCTGATGGGTTCCTCCGCGGATGATCCCGACCGCGAGCGCGCGCTCACGGACAAGTTCCTCGCCCGTCGTGTCAGCATCCTGATGGTCGTCCCGTCCGTGGGTGCCGACCACTCCGCGCTCAGGAAGCACCGTGCCGCCGGACTGCCCGTGGTCTTCATCGACCGTCCCGGAGCGGGTCTGTCCACGGACAGCGTCGTCAGCTCCAACCGCGCGGGCTCCCGCGAGGGCGTCGCTCACCTGATCGCCCACGGCCATCGGCGCATCGGCTTCGTCGGTGACCTGCCGGTCAACCTCTACACGCGCCGGGAGCGCCTGGCCGGGTACCGCGAAGCCCTCCAGGAAGCCGGCCTCCCGTACGACCGCGCCCTGCTCACCAACGCCCACGACCAGCAGGAAGCCGCGGCCGCGACTGCCCAGCTCCTCGCCCTGGGCGACCCCCCCACCGCCCTGTTCGCCGGCAACAACATCGTCGCCCTCGGGATAATCACCGAACTCGTCCGCGGCAAGCGGAAGGACGTCGCCGTGGTCGCTTTCGACGACGTGCCGCTCGCCGAGGCCCTGGAGCCGGCCCTGACCGTCGTCGCCCAGGACGCCGACGAGATCGGCAGAGCGGCGGCGACCACCGCCCTGGCCCGACTCGACGGCGACCGCTCCCGCGCCCGCACGGTCACGGTCCCGACACGGCTGATCGTGCGGGGCTCCGGGGAGCGGCCTGCCCGGTGACGCGGGGGCGTGACGGCACGGTCCGCGTTACCCCTCAGCCACTCGTATGCCGAAACCTGCTCGTACGACGCCGTTCCTTGTCATCCGCGCTGAATGGGGACTGCTCGTCGGGCGGCCAACGACCTCGCCGGGGAGAGTCGGTCACGGACCGGTGCCCACTCGCCCGGGGTCACGCAGCGCTCCGAAGCGGTGCTCGGTCCGACCAGCCGGGAGGCGTGCGGAGCCGGTCGACACCGCGGCGGCATGGTTGGTCACTGACTGGGGTAGTGACATGAGTTTCTTCTTCTCGCGCCACTGTTCCGGTGCACTCACAGGCGTTATCAGCGCTGCGTGAACCGGAAACACATGACTGTTGACATGGCATCAATCAGTGATCGATGATCACGGCAGTTGTGCGGTCGCAGGTACTCAGGCGCGGCTTTCCCGTGTGGGAAGGGCCGTTCACTTCCTTTCCACGGGAAGGTCAGGTTCATCGGTGCACAACCCACCCCCACTTTCATCCGATTCCCATCCGGCCTCGTACGCCCAGCAGCGTCTGTGGTTCCTCGCCCAACTCCCCGGGGCGGACGTGGCGTACAACGAGACCCTGGCGTTCGAACTCGCCGGCCCCCTCGACCGTGACGTCCTGGCGCGTTCGCTGGACGCCCTGACCCGGCGCCACGAGACGCTGCGCACCCGGCTCCTGGCGGAGGACGGGGAGGTCCGTCAGCACATCGACGCGCCCGGCTCCGGCTTCTCCCTCACCTTGCAGGACTTGAGCGGCTCGCCCGACCCGATCAGTGGCGTCCTCGCTCTTCAGGAGGCGGAGGCCCGCACCTCCTTCGACCTGGCGGCCGGTCCGCTCGGACGCGGCCGGCTGATCACCCTTGGCCCCGAGCGCCATGCCCTGCTGCTGACCTTCCACCACAGCGTCTACGACGGCCGGTCGATGGAGGTGATGATGCGCGAACTGGGTCTCCTCTACGAGGCGTTGGCGGAGGGTGGTGCCGACCCGCTGCCCCCGCTGCCGGCCCAGTACGCCGATCACGTCAGGGCCCAGCTCGACGCCGTGCTCGGCGGGGCGCTGCGCGCGCAGGAGACGTACTGGCAGGATGCCCTCAAGGACGCACCCGCCTCACTGGACCTGCCCACGGACCGCCCGCACCCGCCGGAGCAGAGCTACGACGGCGGACGGGCCGAATTCACACTCGACGAGGAGACCACGGCGGCTCTGCGCACGCTGGCCCGGCGGCACGGCGCCACCCTCTTCGTGACGGCTCTGACCGGCTGGGCGATCCTCCTCTCCCGGCTCTCCGGGTGCTCTGACATCGTTATCGGGAGCCCGGTCGCCAACCGGCGCGGCCCCGCGGCCGCCGGTCTCATCGGTTTCCTGGTCAACTCCCTGGCCCTGCGCATCGATCTGTCCGGCTCCCCGAGCGCCGCCGAGGCCGTCGCCCGGACCCGCGCGGTCCTGCGGGCCGCCCTGGCCCACCAGGACCTGCCCTTCGAACGCGTCGTGGAACTGGTCAACCCGCCCCGCAGCGCGTCCCGCACACCCCTGTTCCAGACCATGGTCGCCTGGTCACCCGACCGGCGGAACCTGCTGCGGCTGCCCGGTGTGACGGCGGAGCCCCTGCCCATCCGGCACGCCCCCGCGAAGTTCGACCTCGCGCTGTCGCTGGCGGAGTCCGGGGACCGGATCGTAGGCCACCTGGACTATGCGACGGCCCTCTACGACGCCGCCACCGCCCGGCGCTGGGCGGACCACCTGCGCCGCCTGCTCGCCGACATGGCCCGCCATCCCGACCGTGACATCGCGGCGCTGGAACTGATGGACGCGGAAGAGTGGCGGGCACTGTCGGCCGACTGGGACGCGACGGGGGCCCTCCGGGCGGGCGGAGGGGCGGCGGTCCTGGCACCGGGCGACCACGGGCCGGCCGTACCGGCACCGCGCGGACCCGGAGGACCGACGGCCTCCGCCGCGCCCGGCGCGTCCGGCGTCCCCGCCTCCCCTCTCCCCGTCCCCAACCCCTTTCTCTCCGCCCCCGGCCTCGTCCCCCTCTTCGAGGCACAGGTCCGCGCCCGTACCGAGGAGCCGGCAGTCGTCGCGCCGGGCGGCGAGACGCTGACGTACGCGGCGCTCGACCACCGTGCCAACCGGCTCGCGCATGCCCTCGTCGCCCGCTCCGTCCGCCCCGGTGACGTGGTGGGGCTGCATGCCACCCGGTCCGTGGAACTGGTCGTGGGCATCCTCGGGATCCTGAAAGCGGGTGCCGCCTGGCTGCCGCTCGATCCCGGGCAGCCCCGCGAGCGGCTGGCCGGTATGACCGAGGACGCCGACTGCCGGGTCGTGCTGAGCGACCGGCGAGCCGGAGAGCGCCCGCAGCGGTGGCTGGACCTGGCCGCGACGGAGGCGGAGGCCGCGACCGGGGAGCACCCGCCGCCCGGGGTCGGCCACACGCCCGACCGCCTTGCCTACGTCATCTTCACGTCCGGCTCCACCGGGCGGCCCAAGGGCGTGGCGGTCGAACACCGCAGCGTGCTCGGTCTCTTCGCCAACTGGCACGCCCGCATGGGCACCGTGCCCGGTGAGGCCGGTTCCGCCTGGTCCAGCATCGGTTTCGACGCCTCGGTCCACGAACTGCTGCTACCGCTCACCACCGGGGGCGTGCTCCACATCGTCCCCGAGGAACTGCGCGGTGACCCGGGGAAGTTGCTGGGGTGGATGCGCGAGCACCGCATCGCGCAGGCGTTCCTGCCGCCGGCGTACGTGAAGTGGATCGACGAGGATCCGGCCGGGCGGCTGCGCGGACTGCGGCTGCGCACGCTGCTGACCGGTGTCGAGCCGATCCCGGAGGCGGCCCTGCACCGGCTGACCCGGTACCTGCCGGACCTGCGGGTCTGCTTCGGCTACGGGCCGACCGAGGCCACGCTGTACAGCACCGCCTACTACGGCCCCCGACCGCTGGACCGGCCCTGCCCGATCGGACGGCCGCTGGCCGGCAGCCGCCTGTACGTGCTCGACGCCCGCATGCGGCCCGTGCCGCCCGGCGTGGTCGGCGAGGTCTACCTGGGCGGCGCCTGCCTCGCCCGGGGATACATCAACCGCCCCGACCTCACGAAGGAACGTTTCCTTCCGGACCCGTTCGTCCCCGGCGAACGCGTCTACCGCACCGGAGACCTCGCCCGTCGGCTCCCAGACGGCAACGCCCACTACGCGGGACGCGCGGACGACCAGATCAAGCTGCGCGGGTTCCGGATCGAGCCGGGTGAGGTGGAGGCGGCGCTCACCGCCCTTCCCGGTGTCCGCGAGGCCGTGGTCCTCACCGACCGCGACCCGGCCGGACAGCCCCGGCTGGTCGCGGGGATAGGCAGGGGCGCCACCGCTGCCCGCACCGCGCACGAGTGGCGCACGGCCCTGTCCCGGCGGCTGCCGGACCACATGATCCCGGCCGTCTTCCTCGACCTGCCCGCCCTCCCGCTGAACCGCAGCGGCAAACTCGACCGTCCGGCCCTGCTGCGCCTGGCCGGCGAGCACGGCGCGGGCCGGGTGAACACGGCCAGTCCGCGCGACGGCGTCGAACACCGCCTGTACCGGATCTGGCAGGACATCCTGCTCCACCCCGACATCGGCATCGACGACGACTTCTTCGACATCGGCGGCACCTCGCTGTCGGCCATCAAGATGGCGCACGCCGTCACCGAGGCATTCGGTCGGCCGCTGCCGGTCGCCGAGATCGTGCTGCATCCCACCATCGAGGCACTCGGCGGACGCCTGCGCGAGCACGGCACGGTCCCGGAGACGGGCAGCGTCATCGAGTTCCGGGCGGGCTCCGGGCCCCGGGTGGTCTGCGTCCACCCGGCCGGCGGCACCGCCTTCTGCTACCTGCCGCTCGCCCGTCACCTGCCCGGGAGCGTCGCCCTGTCCGGCATCCAGTCACCGGGCGTGAATCCCGGTGAGGAGGCGCTGCCGACGGTCGAGGCGATGGCGGAAAGGTATCTGCGGCTACTGGAACCGCTGGGGGACGGCCCCTTGGTCCTGACCGGTCTGTCCTACGGCGGACTCGTCGCCCACGCGATGGGACGCCTGCTGGCCAGGGCCGGGCGCGATGACGTCAGCGTCGTCCTGCTCGACACGCAGGCCACCGACGACCTTGCCGCCCGCGCCGGCATCACCCCGGTGGACTTCGGCGAGTTCCGCGACAAGCTGGTGAGGTTCAACGGGATGTACCCCGGTATCGACGACGCCCAGATCGAGCGTTACTTCCGCATCTACAACCACAACCGCCTGACCGCCCGTGACCACGACCCGGCCGCCTCCCCGGCCCGGCTGGTCCTCGCCCAGGCCGTCGCGGGTGGCACGGACACCCCGGAGCACGCGGAGGTCCGCGACTTCTGGCAGCGGCGCGCCACCGGCGGCCTCCGCGTGGAGACACTGGACTGCGACCACTGGGAGGTGCTGGAAGCCCCGCAACTGGGCCGCGTCGCCGACATCCTCATCGCGGAACTCCACCACCACGGCGCCCGTCCGTCCGGCCCACCGGCTCCGCCTCGTCCGGCCACCGTGGCCGATCCCGGCGGGGAGGCGCGATGAACACCGACGCCGACCGCACCGAGTACCTGCCCACCGGCCCCGGCCGGGCGGAGTCCGGACACGCCGACGACGGCCGCGCCGGGGCGCCTCCCGCCGCACCCGCTGCCGCGCCGCCCGGCGCCCCCGCCGCCCCGGCCCCCTCCTGCCTCGCCGACGCCGTGCTCGCCCAGGCCCGCCGTACGCCGGACCTGCCCGCTGTCGAGGACGGCGGTCTCGTCCTCGACTACGCGGGGCTGGAACGGGTCAGCGGACGGGTCGCCGGCCGGCTGCGCGGGGCCGGGGTACGGCCCGGCGACGCGGTCGCCGTGTGCCTGCCCAGATCGTGGCGGCTGGTGTGCGTCATGCTCGGCATCCGCCGCCTCGGTGCGACCGTCGTCCCGCTCGACCGGCTGAGCCCGCCGGACCGGCGACGGCACATCCTCACCGACGCGCGGGCCGTCGCCGTCGTGTACGACGGCGACGGCCGGCACCCGCTCGCCCCGCCCACCGGCGTCCGCGCGCTGGAGGCGGCCCGGCTGGTCGGCGACGACGAGCCGGCCACGGACACCCCTCCACCGGCCGACGTCCCGGTCCCGCCCTCGTCCCCCGTCGCCTTCCTCTTCTACACCTCCGGTACCACCGGGCGTCCCAAAGGTGTCGAGGTCACCGACGCGGGCGTGCGAAGGCTGGCCGAGCCGGGATACGTCCGGCTCGGGGCCGGGGCGCGATACGGCTGCCTGGCCAACCCGGCGTTCGACGCGATCAGTTTCGAGGTGTGGGCGCCGTTGCTCACCGGCGGTACCTGCGTCGTTCTCGGTGAGCGCGCGCTGCACGATCCCCGGCTGCTGGCCGCCGAGTTGCGGGACCGCCGCGTGGACACCCTGTTCCTCACGACCGCGCTGTTCAACGCCGTCGTGGAGAAGGTGCCCGGCTGTTTCGCCGACGCCCGGCAGGTGCTCATCGGCGGGGAACAGCTCAACGCCCGCCTGGTCCGCCGTTGGTACGAGGCCAACCCCGGCTCCCGCGCCGTCCTGCACAACGTGTACGGGCCGACCGAGGCGACGACCTTCGCCCTGTGCCACGCCATCCCGAGGGACTTCACCGGCGACCTCATACCCGTGGGCACCGCCCTGCCCGGCACCGGCGTCACCGTGCGCACCGCCGACGGGCGCCCGGCAGAACCCGGTGAGGTCGCCGAACTCCTGCTGTCCGGACCCGCGTTGGCCCTGGGTTACCACCACCTCCCCGAAGAGACCGCGCTGCGCTTCGTACGGCTGCCCGACCCCGACGGCGGCGAGAAGCGCTGGTACCGGACCGGCGACCTGGTACGTCAGGACACCGAGGGCCGGATCACCTACGTCGGCCGGGCCGACCGGCAGGTCAAGGTGCGCGGGTTCCGCATCGAACCCGGCGAGGTGGAACGCCGCGTCCTGGCCCACCCCGCCATCCGCCAGGCGTACGTCTGCACCCGGCGCGACGAGGACGGCCGCAACGAGCTCCTCGCCTTCCTGGTGCCGGGGCAGGCCCTCGCCGAGGACGCCTACGACGCGTACGACCGGCATCTCACCGCCGCCCTGCCCCCGTACATGCGCCCCCACCACACCCACCTCGTGGACGCGCTGCCCCGGACCGCCAACGGCAAGGTGGACCAGGCCGCCCTGCTGGCCGGTGCCGGGGAGCCCTGGCGCGGGCGGGCCGGGGCCGCCGTACCCGTGACGGCCGCTCAGCGGCGCCTCCTGGATCTCGCCGAGGAGGTGCTCGGGGTCACCGGACTGCGCCCGGACGACCGCTGGATACCCAGCGGCGGCGACTCGCTGAAGGCTCTGCGACTGCGCTTCGAGATCCAGCGGCGCCTGGCCGTCGACATCCCGCAGGAACTGGTGTTGCGCGGGGACTTCGCCGCCCTCGCCGCCGCCGCGGGGGACCCCGGCGCGTCCGCCGGCGACCACCCGCCCGTGCCCGCGCCCGCCGACGAGCCCACCGCACCGGCCACCAGCGAGCAGGAACGGCTGTGGCTGCTGCACCAGCGCGATCCCCTGGACGCCTCGTACGACGTGCCGCTCGCCTTCGAGGTGCGCGGGCCGGTCGACACCCATGCCCTGCGCGCCGCCGTCCGTGCGCTGGTACAGCGGCACCCGGCGCTGCGCACCCGGCTGGCGCCCACCGCCCGGGGACTGCGGCAGCACGTCGACGCGCCCTACGATCCCTGGGAGTCCGATCCCCGGGAGCCGTTCGAAGCCCGGCTCGGGGAGTCCTGGCGGGACACCGCCGACCGCTTCTTCGCCCGCCGTTTCGACCTGCGCGACCGCCGGATGCTGCGGGCCGCCTGGCTGCCCGGGGACGACGGCGGCGTCCTGTTGCTGCATCTGCACCACATCGCCGTGGACGGCTGGTCGTTGAACATCCTCTTCCGCGATCTCACGGCCGCCTGCGCCGGCGGGGCGGAGCGGCCGGCTCCGGCCGCCGTGACCCCGCTGGAGTTCGCGCACTGGCAGCGGGCCTGGCACGCGAGCCCCGCCTACGGACACCGCCGCTCCCGCCTGCGCGAGCACCACCGCGGCCACGAGGACCCGTCACCGGCCCTGGACACCGCCGGGCTGGGCGAACGCCCCGCCGCCCGGCTGCTGCGCACGACCCTGGACACCGGACGCCGGGCCGCACTGGACCGGGTGGCCGCGGAGCGCGGCATGACCAGGTTCGAGCTGCTGCTGCCCGCCTTCGCCTGGGCACTGTACGGAGTGACCGGCCAGTCCCGCCCGCTGATCGCCGCGCCCGTGGCAGGCCGGCACCGGCCGGAGTTCGAGGCGTGCGTCGGCATGTTCGCCAACACCGTGCTCGTGCCGTCGCACCTGGAGCCGCACACCCCGCTCGGCGACCAGCTGCACCGGCACGCCGCGTCGGTGCGCGCGGTGCTGGACGGGCAGGACGTCGCCCTCGCCGACGTACTGGCCGACCAGGCGTTCGCCGGGCGCAGGCCCCTGTTCGACTTCCTGTTCGTGCTGGAGAACACCGAGTTCGACGCCTTCCGGGTGCCGGGCTGCCAGGTGCGGCCGCTGTGGCCGGGGCCGCTGGGCGCCAAGTGCGCGCTGACCCTGTCGGTGGTGGAGGACGAGGCCGGGTTCGACTGCCTGTGGGAGTACCGCGACGACATCGGCGCCGAACGGGCCGAAGCGGCGGCCCGGCTCTTCCGCGAGGCGGTCGACCTGCTCGCCGACGGCGCGGACACCACCCTGCACGAGCTGGTCGCGTCCTATCGGCGTGGCCTGCCCGAGACCGGCCGGGGCCCCGAGCCCGCCGCCGGCTTCACCACCGTCGCCGAGGGCTTCGCCGAGCAGGTCAGGCGCACCCCCGACGCCCCGGCCGTCGCCGCCGGCGGCACCACGCTGACGTACGCCCAACTCGACGCGCACGCGGCGGCCCTGGCCGCCGACCTGGCCGCCCGCCACGACCTCCCCGACGACCCCGGGGCACCGGCCGCCGTCGCCCTCCACCTGCCGCCCTCGCCGGAACACGTGGTGGCGCTCTTGGCCGCCGCCCGACTCAACCTCACCGTCGTACCGCTCGACCCCGCCTATCCGCGCTCCCTGCTGCGGCACGTCCTCGATCAGGTCGACCCGGTGTGCGTCCTCGTCCCACCCGAGCGCGTCGCGGACCCCGATCCGGTCGCACCGCCCCACCTGGCACGCCACGCCGTCGTGCTGGCCGGCACCCCCGCGCCGCCGGCCGGCGCGGCCACACCGGCGCACGCGGGCCGTCGGCCGCTGTACACGCTGTTCACCTCGGGTTCCACCGGCACGCCCAAGGGTGTCCAGGTGTACGACCGGACCCTGTGCAACCTGCTGCACTGGCAGCGCGGCGCCGGTGGCCTGTCCCGCCCGGCCGTCACCCAGCAGTTCTCGATGCTGTCCTTCGACGTCTCCTTCCAGGAGATCTTCACCACCCTGTGCGCGGGCGGCCTCCTCCGCCTCGTGGACCCCGCGTGGCGGCGGGACATGCCCGCCCTGCTGGAGCAGCTGGAGGCCGGGGGCGCGGAGCGGATCTTCCTGCCGTACGTGGCGCTCCAACTGCTCGCCGAGCACGGCGTGCGCACGGGGCGGCACCCCTCGCGGCTGCGCGAAGTGATCACCGCCGGCGAGCAGTTGGTGTGCACCGACGCCATCCGCGGCTGGTTCGCCGGCCTGCCCGGAGCCCGTCTGTTCAACCACTACGGCCCCACCGAGACCCATGTCGTCAGCGGTCTGTGCCTGGAGGGCGACCCGGCCGCCTGGCCGCTGCGTCCGGCCATCGGCCGGCCGGTCGCGGGTGCCGTGCTGCGAGTGGTGGACGAGGGCGGCCATCCGGTCCCGCCCGGCGCCACCGGACACCTGCTGCTCGGCGGACTCATGGCCGGGCGGTGCTACCTCGGCGACACCGACCTCAATCGCCTTCGCTTCACCGACGACCCCGAGGCCGGCACCTTCTACCGCAGCGGTGACCTGGCCCGCTTCGACGCGCAGGGCCTGCTGCACTACGCCGGCCGCGAGGACGCCCAGGTCAAACTGAGCGGCCACCGGCTGGAACCGGGCCAGGTGGAGGCGGCGCTGCTGGAGTACCCCGGCATCACCAACGCGGTGGTGTCCCTCGTGGACGGAGTCCTGGTGGCCTGCCTCCAGTGCCGGGACGACGACCCCGACCCCGCGGACCTGAGCCGCCACCTGGCCGAACGGCTGCCCGCCCACGCGCGCGTGGCCCGGTTCCGGCGGCTCACCGCGCTGCCGCGCACCCCGAGCGGGAAACTGGACCGCCGGGCGGCCCCCGGTGCTCCCGGCCACGACCTGGCGCCCCGGAGCGGGGGCGTCCAGGAGACGCCACCGGCCGCGCTGGAGGAACGGCTCTCCGTCCTGTTCGCGGACGCCACCGGCAAGACGGTCGACACCCGGCAGCGGTTCTTCGACGCCGGTGCCACCAGCCTGGACCTGATGCGCTTCCACCTGCGCTGCGCGGGCGAGGGCGACCTCCCCTTCGACGTGCCCGACCTCTTCGAGCACGTCACGATCAGGGAGCTGGCCCGCGCCGTCGAGTCCCGCAGGGGGCCCGCGACACCGCCGTCCACGACGCGGCGGACGGCCGGAGCAGCGGTCGTTCCCGCCGCCTACGACGGTCAGGCGCGCGCGGACACCCCCGGCCGTCCGGAGCCCGTCGCCGTCATCGGCATGGCCGTACGGCTTCCCGGCGCCCCCGACCTGGCCGCCTTCTGGGACCTGGTGGTCTCGGGCGGACGCGGCATCGAGCACTTCCCCGCTTCCGGCGGCCGGGTCGGCGCCCGCAGCCAGCTGGAAGGGCCGCTGTCCTTCGATCCGGCGCGGTTCGGCATCAGCCCGGCCGAGGCCCGGCTGATGGATCCGCAGCAACGGCACCTCCTGATGAGCTGCGTGGAGGCGCTCGCGCACGCCGGACTCGCCGATCCCACGGCGCGGCGCGTGGGCATCGTCGCCTCCTGCGGCGAGGACACCTACGGCCGGCGCATGCTCCACGAGGCCGATCCGGCGGCCCTGCCCGACTCCTTCCGGCTGGCCCTGCACCACGAGAAGGACTTCCTGGCCAGCAAGGCCGCCTACCATCTGGGCCTGACCGGCCCCGCCTTCAGCGTGCAGTCGGCCTGCTCCAGCTCGCTCGTCGCCGTGCACGTCGCCGCCGGGCTGCTGCGGCAGGGCGACGCGGACGTGATGCTCGCCGGCGGTGTCCTCGTGGACCCGGACCTGACCGACGGCTACACCTACCGGCCGCAGCACATCTTCTCCCCGGACGGACACTGCCGGCCCTTCAGCGCGGACGCCGCCGGCACCGTCGGCGGCAGCGGAGTGGGCGTCGTCGTCCTCAAACCGCTCGCCCTGGCACGCCGTGACGGCGACACCGTCTACGCCGTCGTCACCGGCTCGGCCGTCAACAACGACGGCGCCCGCAAGCTGGGGTACAGCGCCCCGTCGGTGCCGGGCCAGCGCGACGCGATCGAGACGGCCCTGCGACGCGGTGGGCGCGGCGGCGGCGACCTCGGCTATGTGGAGGCGCACGGCACCGGCACCCGGCTGGGGGACCCGGTGGAGGCCACCGCCCTGCGCCAGGCGTACGGACTGGAGGACGGGGCGCGGCTCGCACTGTCCTCGGTCAAGAGCCAGATCGGGCACCTCGGTGCCGCGGCCGGGGTGGTCGGACTGGTCCGCGCCGTGCTCGCCGCGCACCACGGGATCGTCCCGCCCACCGTGGACTTCGACCGGCTCAACCCCGAACTGGAGGGTGGCCCGTTCCGCGTGCCCACCGAAGCGGAGCCCTGGCCGGTACCGGGTCCGCGCGTGGCCGCGGTGAGCAGCTTCGGGATCGGCGGGACCAACGCGCACGTGCTGCTGGAGGCACCGGACGGGAAGAGCGGCGCGGACGCCGGGGTTCCCGTGGTGCCCTGTCTGCCGCTCTCCGCCGGCAGCCCGGAGGCGCTGCGCGCGGACGGCCGCCGTATCGCCGACCACCTGGCCGCACACCCCGAGCACTATCCCCGGGTACTGCGCCACCTCCAGGCGGGCCGCCCCGTCCTCGCGCACCGGGCCGCCGCGGTCTGCCCCGACGTGGAGTCGGCCGTGTCCTGGCTGCGCTCGCTCACGCCCACCCGTCCGCCGACGTCCGACGTCCACGTCGTCGCCGAGCAGCACGACCCACGGGAACTGGCCGACGCCTGGACGACGGGCCGCACCATCGCCTGGCCCCCGGGCCCGGCACCGGCACCGTGGAACTTCCCCCCGCCGGCCTTCGACCTGGCCGAGTACGACTTCCCGCGCCGGGCCGCGACACCGGGCGGGGACGGGACCGGTGGCGTCGGCCATGAGCGGGCGCGGGACACCGGTCCGGAGAGCGCTCGGGGCACCGGCCACGACGCCGCGGGGTGCGGTGCCGCTCCGGTCGCCGCCGGCGGCACCGGGTGGCCCGCCCGGCTCCCCGCCGACCGCTGGTTGCACCAGCCGCTGTGGGTGCGGCTGCGCAGGGCCGGGGTGCGCTCGGGTGGGGGGGCCGCGTCGGGCCGTACCGCCGTGGTCGTCGTACCGTGCGAAACCGGGTCCGAGGGCTGGCGGGGGCTGGAGCGGTACTACGCGCGGGTGGTGCTGGTGCGGGCCGGTGACACCTTCGTCCGCCGGGACGGCACCGGCTACGAGGCCGACCCGGCTGATCCCGCCCAGCTCGCCGCCGTGCTCGCCGAGGTGAGCGCGGCAGCCGGGACGGCCGGCGTGGACTGGCTGCACGCGCTGCCCTCGGCGGTCCGCGGTGAGGTCGGTCCGCGCTCCCTGGAGACCGCCCGGTGGGCGTGCCTGGACACGGTGGCGGCCCTGTGCCGGGCGCTGGCGGACGTACCCGCCGCGGACCGGCCGCGTGTGTGGCTGCTGTCGTACGGGGCACAGCCGGTGACCGGCGAGGTCGCCCGTCCGGAGGCCGGGCTGCTCGCCGCGGCGGTCCGGGTCCCCCGCCAGGAACTGGGCCTCTCCCTGCGCTGGGCCGACCTGCCGAGCCCCGAACCGGCCGACTGGGCGTCGTACCTGCCGGATCTGCCGGACGAGGAGCGGGACCGGGACGCGGCGCGGTCCGAGCCGGTGCTCGCGCTGCGGGACGGGTACTGGTGGCGGCGTACCGTGCAGACGGTCGACGCGCCGTTCGCCGTGGACTCCCGCCCTCGCTCCGGCCGCATCGGAACCCACCTCGTCCTGGGCGGCACCGGGGGCATCGGCGGCACCATCGCCGCCGACCTGCTGCGGCAGTCGTCCGGCAACCGGGTGGTCCTGGTCGGGCGCCGGCCCGACCCGCCCGCGGTGCTGGCGCCGTGGGCCGACCGGGTCACCCTGGTGCGGGCGGACCTCGCCGACGAGGCGCCCGAGCCGGTCGCCGACCGGCTCGCACCCCATCTCGACGGACTCGTCGGCATCGTGCACGCCGTGGGCGTCGCCGCGGGCGGACTGCTCGTGCGCCGCGACCGGGCGAGCGCCCGCCGGAGTACGGCGGCGAAGCTGGGCGCCGCCCTGCTCACCGAGCGCCTGATCGCCGTGTACCGCCCCGACCACGCCGTCTACTGCTCGTCCATGTCGGCCCGGTTCGGTGGCGTCGGTCTCTTCGACTACGCGGCGGCGAACGGCCTCCTGGACGCCTTCGCCCACTACGCGCCCGGCACCGGCGCCGACCGCACCACCCGGATGTCGATCGGCTGGGACGCCTGGCGGGAGGCCGGTATGGCGTGGGACGTGAGGGCGGCGGACGACCGGCACGAGCACCACCTCGCCGTCGCCCTCACCCCGGAGGAGGGCGCGGCCGTCTTCGGGCAGGCGCTGGAGCTGGGGCTGCCGCACCTGATGGTGAACACCACGCCGTTGTCCGAGGCCCGCGTCTTCTACGAGCGGATACCGGCCGGGGCACCGCCGGCAGCGGCACCCCGGGCACCCGCCCCGGCCCCGGCCACGGCACCGGAACCGGCACCGGTCACGGCACCCGTCGGCGTCAGGGCATCCGCACCGGTCACGGCACGGCCACCGGCCGCCCCCGCCCCGACCGGCCGCACCACGCCGGACACCACGACCGCGCCCCCGCCGCCCGATCCCCTGCGCCAGCTCACCGTCACCACCGCCCATCTGCTCGGCCTCCCCGGCGTCGACCCCGACGCCTCCCTCTACGACCTCGGTGCCGACTCGCTCACCCTGCTCGACCTCCTGGACGAGGTGAAACGGCGCTTCGGTGCCGACCTCGACCTGTCCCGGCTCAGTCACCGCGTCACGCTCACGGAGATCGCCGGTCACCTGCGCACCCGGGCCCACCCGGTACCCGGCGGCACGGCGTCGCCGGTGGACATCGAGGTGTGGCAGCGCGGCACCGGCCCGGACGTGCTGTGCCTGGTCCACCCCGTCGGCGGTGACATCCAGGCGTACCGTCCGCTGGTGTCGGCGCTGCCGCCGGGGCCGGCCGTCTGTCTGATCCCCGACCCGGCGCTGCGCGACCCGGGCCGGCCGGCCTGGTCCATCGACGAGCGTGCCGCGCGCTATCTCGCGGCCGTCCGGGCGGCGTTCCCGCCGGCCGCTCACCGGCTGCGCCTGGTCGGCTGGTCCTTCGGGGCCTGGACGGCGCTGTCGATGGCAGCCCTCGCCGAGGCGGACGGCGACCCGGTGCCCGGCCTCTACCTGCTGGACCCGCCGCCGCCCGACGCCGGACGGCGGCCGGCCGTCCACGACGAGCGGGAGCTGAACGCCGTCTTCGCGCGCGAACTGGCCGGCAACGCGGGACCGCCGACCGAGCGGGGTCGCGGTTACGCGGAGCGCCTCGCCCGCTGCTGCCGGGCCAACCTGACGGCCATGGCCGGGCACCGGCCGCCGCGGCTGACCCGTACACCGGCCGCCCTGTGGCTGGCCGGGCGGCCCGTGCCGGACGCGCACGCCCTCGCCCCGGAGCCCGCCACGGCGGCGCGCTGGCGTGACCACCTGCCGCCGTCCGCCCGCGTCCTGCGCGTCGACACCGACCACTACGGGCTGGTCGGCCCGCCCCGAGCGGCCGAGATCGCGTCCCTCATCGGCGCGGACCTCGGCCCGCCCGGTACCCGGGAGGCGTCCCACCCGCCCGTTCCCGCCCGGACTAGCGGATCGGCCACCCGTCCGGCGGACAACCAGACCACCAGGAGGAGCCCCTGATGCCACACCCTTACGCGCGCCTCCCCGACCGCTCCTTCTGGCGCACCGCGGTCGCCGAGCGGCGGGCGGCGGACATCCAGGACCTCTGGACGCCGAAGTCCCCCATCGGGCAGGACGACCCGGTCATCACCGCCGGCTCCTGCTTCGCGGGGCACATCGGGCCCGCCCTGCTGCGGGAGGGCATGCACTGGTACGACGCCGAGCCCCCGCCGCCCGGACTGACCGAGGAGGCCCGGCGGGCCCGCGGCTACCGCCGCTTCTCCTTCCGCACCGGCAACATCTACACCGCGGCGGGGCTGCACCAGTGGTTCGCCTGGGCGCTCGGGCGGCAGACGCCACCCGCCGAGGTCTGGCGGGATGCGGACGGTCGCTTCCACGACCCGTACCGCCCCGCCGTCGAACCGGACGGCTTCTCCTCGCCCGGGGAGGCGCTCGCCTCCCGGGAGGTCACCCTCGACGCGATCCGCCGCGCCCTGGCCGCGGCCGACGTGCTGGTCTTCACGCTCGGGCTGACCGAGGCCTGGCACGACGCGACGGACGGCACCGTGCTGCCGATGTGCCCGGGGACGGTCCAGGGCTCCTTCGACCCGGACCGCCACCGCCTGCGCAACCACACGGTCGCAGAGGTGCAGCGCGATCTGACGGCGGCCCTCGCCCTGGCCCGGGAGGCCAACTCCCGGCTGCGGGCCGTTCTCACGGTCTCGCCGGTGCCGCTGACGGCGACCGCCACCGGCGCGCACGCCCTCGTGGCCACGACCCACTCCAAGTCCGTCCTGCGGGCGGCGGCGGGGCAGCTGGCCGCCGAGCTGGAGTACGTCGACTACTTCCCCTCCTACGAGATCGTCACCGGCTTCCCGTACCGGGCGGCGTTCTACGAGCCCAACCTGCGCACTGTCAGCGCCGACGGCGTGGCCTTCGTGATGCGGCACTTCCTCGACGCGCTGCGTGGTCGGCCCGACCACGCCGAGCACGTCACCGACCCGAACCCCACCCCCACCCCCGGCTCCGGCGGAGAGGACCCCTGGTGTGACGACGCCGTACTCGACTACTACAGCCCCGGCCACCGCCCCGGTCACACCCCCGGCCCGGTTCCTGCTCCTCGGTGACTCGCACGCGGCGTGCGTCGGGCGGGCCGCCGAAGCCGCCGGGCTGTCCTTCCAGGGTGGTCCGGTGGGCTCCGGGCGCGACTTCCTCGGGCCCTTCTTCGACCCGGAGGGCGCCGACGTCGTCTTCCGCGACGCCGAGGCCCAGCGCCTGTACCGCCGGTTCCTCGAAGCGCTGGGCGCACCCTCGCTGGGCCGGTCGCCGGTGCCGCTGGTGTGCACCTTCGGCTTGAGCGCGCACACCGTCGCCACCCGGGAGAACTGGGCAATCCACCGCGACGCCCATGGTGCCCACGCGCCCGGGTTCCTGGGCGGCGACCTGTTCGCCGCCCTGGTGCGGACCACGGCACGCGGCGCTCTCGCCTTCTACGAGCACGCCGTCGCGCTCGGCCTGCGCGTGCTGGCCCTGATGCCTCCGCAGCGGGTCCCCGCCATGTCCGACCCGGCGGTCTTCTTCGCGGCCCAGCACGTCCTGTGCGCCGAACTCGTCGAGCGCGGTGTGGAGGTCGTCGACCTGCGGGCCCGGGTCACCGACCGCTCGGGGCTCCAGCGCCCCGCGTTCTGCGAGGCCGACGATCCCATCCACGGCAACCTCGCCTTCGGCCGCCTGCTGGTCGCCGACCTGCTCGACCGCGGCCTATGACCCGGCCCGGACATCCCTGGCACCGCCCTTCGCAGCCCTCGCACCCCCATTCCTGAGGAGGAACCACGTGGAGGAGTACGCACTGGAGGCCGTCGAGCGCCTCACGACCCGGCCGCCGGAGCCGTACGAGACCCTCTCGGTCCGGATGATCACCCCGGTGCTCGGCGCGGAGGTGTCCGGCCTGGACCTCTCGCGGGAACTGACACCGCAGGAGGAGAAGGAGGTCAAGCACGCGTTCCTCGCCCACCACGTGCTCGTCTTCCGGGACCAGGACCTCACCCCCGAGCAGCACAAGCGGTTCGCCGGCCTCTTCGGCGAACTGCACCCCGTGGCGCTCCCGGCCGAGGGCTCCGATCCGTACATCCTGGAGATCAAGGCCACCAAGGAGTCCCGGACGGTCGCCGGTGACGGCTGGCACGCCGACGGCACCGCCGACGCGGCCCCCTCCCTGGGCTCCATGCTGTACCTCACCACGGTCCCCGAGGGCGGCAGCGGCGGGGACACCCTGTTCGCCAACATGCACCTGGCCTACGAACTGCTCTCCCCGGCCCTGCGCGCCTTCCTCGACGGTCTGACCGCCCTGCACGACGGCGCGCTGCCCTGGTCGGCGGCGGGCCTGACCCCGCCCGCGGAGTACGACGTCCCGCGCACCGAACACCCCGTCGTGGTCCGGCACCCCGACACCGGCCGCAGGCTGCTGTTCGTCAACGCCCCCTACACCTCGCACATCACCCAGCTGTCCCGCGCCGAGAGCGCCGCCCTGCTCGACCTGCTGTACGCGCACGTCGCCCGCACCCCGCTGTTGCAGTGCCGGGTCCGCTGGGAGCCCCGCACCCTGGTGTTCTGGGACAACCGCTGCGTCCAGCACCACGCGGTGTGGGACTACTTCCCGCACACCCGGCACGGCCACCGCGTGGCCATCGAGGGCACCCGCCCGCGGGCCTGACTCCCGCCGCACCGGTGGGGAAGGAGACGAGGACGCACGTGAGCACCGACACCGCGGGGGCCGGGGCCTTCCGCACCGCGCTGGCCACCGCCGCCCCCACACCCCCGGCGGACGCCTCCGTACCGGACGGGGTGTGGCCCTTGCTGACCGCCCTGTACGAGGAGCTGCCGGGCTCCGCCGCGGACGGCTGGGCCCGTGCGGTGCACGGCGCCCTGCGGGCCGGGCCGCCGGCGGCCGGGCTGTGGGCGGTGCACGCCTGGCAGGCCGGTACCGTCCTGCCGTTGCTGGCCGCCGCCTGGCCGGACGACGGGTCCGGCGCGGTGGCCGCGCTGACCTCCCTGCACCGCGCGGCCATCCGCGCCCCGGTGGCCTGCGACAGCTGGCGGGCGGCCCTGCCTCCGGTGCTGCTGCGCGTGTACGGGGCGGCGTACGACCACCGCTCCGCCTACGCCGAGGCGCACGCCAACGCGCGTTCCTACG
This sequence comes from Streptomyces hygroscopicus subsp. hygroscopicus, assembly GCF_030269125.1. Classification (GTDB taxonomy): domain Bacteria; phylum Actinomycetota; class Actinomycetes; order Streptomycetales; family Streptomycetaceae; genus Streptomyces; species Streptomyces hygroscopicus_C. The sequence continues at coordinate 326,025 of NZ_BSSM01000003.1, forward strand.
CCCTCGCCCACGGGCACACCCCGGCCGAGGCCGACGCCTACGGGCACCGGTACGCGGAACTCAGCACGGACGCGAACGCGGCGGCCTTCGCCGAGGCCCATGCGCGAGCGGTGGGCGACGCCCTGGCCCGTGCCTACGCCGGTGACCGCGCCGGGGCCTACGCGGCGACGTACCCGGCCGCCCAGGTCCGCGCGGTGGTCCGTGCCCTCGGACGTCCCGCGCCGCCCTCCGTCCACGCGGCGGGCGCGGCACCGCACCCCGCGCTCGCCCCGGCCTACGGGCTGGCCGATGTCCTGCGCTCCGGCCGACGCCCATAGCGCTGCGCGGTTCCTACGGGGCCGGGGACGGACGCCGGTGCCGGCGGAACCGGCTGTCCACCGGTTCGCGCGCGTGGGACGGGACGAGCGCGAAGGAAGAGCACTCGTCCGCACGGGTGTGGGACCTGCTCGCTGTCGGCGCGTCAGACCGCCGGCTTCGGAGCGGCGTTCGGGCCGACGGCGAGCAGCGCGGTGATCTCGTCCGCGAGGTGCGGGGCGAGTTCGCCCCAGCCGTCCTTGTAGCCGTAGACGCCGGCCAGGGTACGGGCCTCGTAGCCGCCGTTCATGATCTCGATGTCGTTGGCCGTGATGAGTGCCGGGTGGGCGACGCCGACGGCCGCCGAGACCTTGATCAGCTCCTTGCGCAGGGTACGCAGGTAGACAGCGGCCCGGGTGGCCTTCGAGGCCGGGTCGAGGCCGCGCGCCAACCACGGGTTCTGGGTGGCGATGCCGGTGGGACACGTGTCGGTGTGGCACTTCTGCGACTGGATGCAGCCGATGGACAGCATCGCCTCACGGGCCACGTTAATCATGTCGGCGCCCAGGGCGAAGGCGACCGCGGCGTTCTCGGGCAGGCCGAGCTTGCCGGAGCCGATGAAGGTCAGTTGGTCGGTCAGTCCCCGCTCGGCGAAGGTGCCGTAGACCCGGGAGAAGCCCATCCGGAACGGCAGCGACACCGAGTCGGCGAAGATCCGCGGCGCCGCCCCGGTACCGCCCTCACCCCCGTCGACGGTCACGAAGTCGACACCGCGGTCACCACGGGCCATCAGCGTGGCCAGCTCCTGCCAGAAGCCCATCTCCCCGACCGCGCTCTTGACCCCGACCGGCAACCCGGTCTCGGTGGCGAGCAGTTCGACGAAGTCGAGCATCGAGTCGACGTCGCTGAACGCGGTGTGCCGCGACGGGGAGGCGCAGTCCTCGCCGACCGGGATGCCGCGGATCGCGGCGATCTCGGGAGTCACCTTCGCGCCCGGCAGCATCCCGCCCAGCCCTGGCTTGGCGCCCTGCGAGAGCTTGATCTCTATCGCCCTGACCGGAGCGCCGGAGACCACGTCCTTGAGCTTGTCCAGGTTGAAGCTGCCGTCCTCGTTGCGGCAGCCGAAGTACGCCGTACCGATCTGAAGGACGATGTCGCCGCCGTTACGGTGGTACGGCGAGAGGCCGCCCTCGCCCGTGTTGTGCATCGTGCCCGCCAGCGCCGCCCCCTTGTTGAGCGCCGTGATGGCCGCCCCGGAGAGCGACCCGAAGCTCATCGCCGAGATGTTCACCACGCTCGCCGGCCGGAACGCCTTGGCACGCCCGCGCGGCCCACCCAGCACCTTGGCCGAGGGCAGTGGCGCCTGCGGGTCGTGCGCGTCGGGCAGAGGGCCGGCGAACGTGCGCTGCTTCAGGTAGGGGTGCCCCTGCACGTGCTCGACGTCGACTTCGGTTCCGAACCCGAAGTAGTTGTTCTCCTCCTTCGCCGACGCGTAGATCCAGGTGCGCTGGTCACGACTGAACGGGCGCTCCTCCTCGTTGGATGTCACGATGTACTGCCGCAGCTCGGGCCCGAGCCTCTCCAACAGGTACCGGGCGTGCCCGATCACCGGGAAGTTGCGGAGCAGTGCGTGTTTCTTCTGGACGAGGTCGCGGGCAGCCAGAAGCGCCACCGCTGTCGCGGCTGCCACGCCGATCCTCCGGGCATTCATGAAACGTTCCTCCTCGATACACGACTCCACGCCGTGCGGTGCGGTCGTCGTGTCGTGTGGGGCGTTGGACGGCGGGCACGGTCAAGCGGGTCTCAGTGTCCGTCGAAGAATGCGAAATGATATTAGGAGGCCACTCGGACAGGCGTGGGCAGGGGCATGGTCCGGGGGCACCCCGGACTTTGCTGACCCTCCGTCAGATCAGCGCCGCGAGTTCCGCGTTGGCGCGCTCGGTGACCAGGGCGAGGACGCGGCCCGCGGCGGTCAGGTCCGCTGCGGGTATCCCGCCCCAGATACGGGCGGAGATGGGGGCGGTCTCCTCGCCGACGGCGGCCATCAGCTCGCTCCCCGCGTCCGTGGGGCGCAGGTGCGCGCCCTCCGCGACGAGCAGGTGCCTGGCCAGCAGTTCGTCGAGAGTGGCGCGGATGTCGGCCGGATCGGCCTTGAGGGAGTCCTGGACCTGGGCGACGAGGTCGTCCGGTGTCCGCGGGGCGTCGGCGGTGATGGCGGCGCGCAGGGCGACCTGCTGTTGGAACGTGATGCCGTGCCGGGCCAGTACGTGCTCCAGGACGCCGCGGGCGGCGTAGTGGGCCAGAGCGAGGTCACGCGGGCCGACGGCGGGTGCGGTGGTGGTCATGGTGTTGTCCCCTGAGTGTTCTCGTCGTTCGGTGCGGATGGAACCAGAGGTGCGTCGAGCAGGGTCGTCAGCTCGTCGGTGAACGCGCGTACCCGCGGGGCGTCGAGGCCGCCGATCGGCTCCAGCAATTGCTGGAGCAGTTGCTGGACCACCGTGATGGCCTGCCGCGTGACGGCCCCGCCCCGCTCGGTGAGGGCGAGCTGTACGGCGCGGGGGTCGCGGGGGTCGCGGGTGCGCTCGATCAGGCCGGCCGACTCCAGGGCGCGCGCGAGCTTCGAGACGTACAGCGCCTCCAGGCCGGTGTGGTCGGCGAGCCGGCGCTGACTGGGCCGCTCGCCGGCGAGCTGCATGCCGTACAGCGACGCGACCAGTGAGTACTGCGCGTGGGTGAGGCCCAGCGGAGCCACCGCGCGATCGACCGCGACGCGCCACTTGTTGGCGAGCCGCCACACCAGGAAGCCGGGCGTCGGGCCCGGTGAACCCTTGCTCATGCCAGATAGATTACATGGCTACTATGTCCATGGCTACTATTTTCCGGCCGAAGGACCGCCCGACGGCCCGGGTGACGCCACCGCCGTTGTGCTGCTCGGCGGTGCCCCGGACGGACACGTGGCAGGCCGAGGACGGCGCGCTCGGCGTCGCCTGCCAGGAACCCTTCTTCGCGCCCGCGGGGCTCGACGCCTGTCCGCTCATCCGACGCCGAACCGAGCCGGCGGATCGCGACCGACCTCCCGCGAGGACATGGCTTCGCGGCGGGCCCGGTCTCGCCTCGTCGCCGGCGCGACGGGCGGTCACGCGATTCCTCGCCATGCGTCAGGCCCGAACGAGCCCTTGATGTCGGAGGCGATGGTGGTGGCGTTCACGGTGGCCTGCAAGCGGTAGACGGTCGTCTTCCGCGTTCCGCGGACCGAGAGGTGGACGGGGTTCTCACCGGGGTGGGCCTTCACGATCCGCCTGAGTTCGCTGATCGCGGGCTCGTTGATGCGGTGGTAGGGCAAGGCGAGTACCACAGGTGCCGCGCCGGCGCGTTCCGCCGAGGTGACGTCGAGTACCTGTAGTTCCTGCCCGAAGACGCTGACCGAGCCGTCGCGGTCGTTGACGCGGCCCTGGACGGACACAACGCTGTCTTCGACCAGGGCCCCTGCGACGAGCTGGTAGGCGGCGGGGAAGAAGAGGACCTCGATCGTGCCGTCGCGGTCGGCGAGGTTGACGATGGCCCAGCTGTTGCCCTGCTTGGTCATCTTCAGCTGGACGCCGGTGATCAGGCCCGCCAGGCGCACGACGCCCTCGATGCGGCCGGAGGACAGCAGGTCGACGATCGTGGTGTCCCGTTGGGCGGCGAGGATGTTCTCGGTGCCGTCCAGCGGATGCGCCGAGACATACAGGCCGAGCATCTCGCGCTCGGTGGACAGCAGTTGCTTGCGCGGCCACTCGTCCTCACCGATCCTCATGTCGAGGCCGAACCCGGAGTCGCCGTTGCCGCCGTCGGCGCCGCCCAGGCCGGCGAACAGGTCGTGCTGCCCGTACGCGGCGGCCTTCTTCAAGGGCACGACCGCGTCGACCGCCGTCTCGTGCACGGCTGCCAGGCCCTTTCGGGTGTGCCCGAGCGAGTCGAACGCCCCGGCCTTGATGAGCGAGTCGATGGCCCGCTTGTTCAGCGCGGGCAGGTCGACCTTGTCGAGGAAGTCCTGGAACGAGATGAACTTCCCCTTCGACCTGCGTGCCGTGAGGATCGACTCGATCACGTGCTCGCCGACGTTGCGCACCGAGAGCAGGCCGAACCGGACGTCGTCGCCGACGGCGGCGAACTCGGCCAGGGACTCGTTGACGTCGGGCGGCAGGACGGTGACGCCGAGCTTGCGGGCGTCGGCCAGGTAGACGCCGGCCTTGTCCTTGTCGTCGCCGACCGAGGTCAGCAGCGCGGCCATGTACTCGGCCGGGTAGTTGGCCTTCAGGTACGCGGTCCAGTAGGAGACGAGCCCGTATCCGGCGGTGTGGGACTTGTTGAACGCGTAGCCGGAGAACGGGAGCATGACGTCCCAGATCGCCTTGGTGGCCTCCTCCGAGTATCCGTTGCCCGTCATGCCGGCGTGGAAGTTCTTCCACTCGGCGGCCAGGACCTCGGGCTTCTTCTTGCCCATCGCGCGGCGCAGCATGTCGGCGCCGCCGAGGGTGTATCCGGCGAGGGTCCGGGCGATGGCCATGATCTGCTCCTGGAAGATGAGCAGGTGGTGGGTGCTCCCCAGGATCGGGTCGAGGACGTCCTTCAGCTCCGGGTGGATGGGATCGGGTTCCTGCTTGCCGTTCTGCCGCAGCGCGTAGTTGGTGTGCGCGTTGGCCGCCATCGGGCCGGGCCGGTACAGGGCCAGGGCGGCCGCGATGTCCTCGAACCGGGTCGGTTCCATCAGCTTCAGGAGCGCGCGCATGCCGCCGCCGTCGAGCTGGAACACGCCGAAGGTGTCGCCCCGGCCCAGTAGTTCGAAGGTCTTCTTGTCGTCCAGGGGGATGACGGTGGTGTCCGTGTCGCCGTCCAGCGGGTCGACGGTGGCGAGCTTGACGCCGCGGTTCTCCCGGATGTTCTGCAGTGCGTGGTCGATGACGCCCAGGTTCCGCAGGCCCAGGAAGTCCATCTTGATCAGGCCCATGGCCTCGCACGACGGGTAGTCGAAGCCGGTGATCTTCACGCCGTCGGAGGCCCGCATGTGCAGCGGGATGCGGTCGGTCAGCCTGGTCTTGGACAGGATGACCGCGGCCGCGTGGACGCCGGTGCCCCGGGTCAGGCCCTCGACGCCCTTGGCGGTGTCGATGACCTTCTTCACGTCCGGCTCGTTCTCGTACATCTGCCGGATCTCGCCGGCCTCGCCGTAGCGCGGGTGCTCCGGGTCGAAGATGCCGTCGAGCGGGATCGACTTGCCCATGATGTCGGGCGGCAGCGCCTTGGTGATCCGCTCACCGTGGGAGAAGGGGTAGCCGAGGATCCGGGACGAGTCCTTGATCGCGTTCTTGGCTTTGATCTTGCCGAACGTGTTCACCATGGCGGTGTACGCGTCGCCGTACTTCTCGGTGACGTAGCGCACCATCTTGTCGCGCCGGCGGTCGTCGAAGTCGAGGTCGACGTCGGGCGGGTTGATGCGTTCGGGGTTGAGGAACCGCTCGAACAGCAGTCCGTGCTCCAGCGGGCACAGTTCGGTGATCCGGGTCGCGTAGGCGACGATCGAGCCGGTGGCCGATCCACGTCCCGGTCCGACGGGGACGCCGTTGTCGCGGGCGTACTTGCAGATGTCGGCGACGACGAGGAAGTAGGAGGAGAACCCCATCGGGCCGATGACGGCCATCTCGGTCTCGAAGCGCTCCAGCACCTCGGTGGGGACCGGGTCGCCGTAGCGCATGGCGAGCCCCTTGAGGACCTCCTTGCGTAGCCAGGACTCCTGCGTCTCCCCCGCCGGCACGTCCGGGAACTGCGGCATCTCGTCGACGTAGTCGAAGACCTCGTCGTACGAGCCGATCCGCTCGGCGATCAGCAGCGTGTTGTCGCACGCCTCCGGCAGTTCGGAGAACAGGGCACGCATCTCGTGCGCGGTCTTCAGGTAGTAGCTGCTGCCCTGGAACCGGAACCGCTTCTCGTCCGCCTTGTTCTTGCCGACGCCGATGCACAGCAGGTTGTCGTGCGCGTCGGCCTGGTCCTCGTGCACGTAGTGCGCGTCGTTCGTGGCCAGGAGCGGGAGGTCCAGCTCCTTGGCCAGACGCAGCAGTCCCTCCCTCACCTGCTGTTCGATGGGCAGCCCATGGTCCATCAGCTCCAGGAAGTAGTTCTCCTTCCCGAGGATGTCCTGGTAGGCGGCGGCGACCTCGCGTGCCTCGTCGTACTGGTTCAGCCGCAGCCGGGTCTGGATCGCGCCGGACGGGCAGCCGGTCGTCGCGATGACGCCCTCGGCGTGCTCACTGATCAGCTCCATGTCCATGCGCGGCTTGCCCGCCGGGAACTGCCCGGTGTAGCTGGCCTCCGTCGACAGGTGGAAGAGGTTCCGCAGGCCCTGCGCACCCGTCGCCCACATCGTCATGTGGGTGAAGCGGCCACCGCCCGAGACGTCCTTCGATCCCTCGCCGTCGTCCGACATGGCGCGCTGCCCGCCCGGACCCCAGAACTCCCGCTTCCGGTCGCGCCGCGACGACGGAGCGACGTACGCCTCGATCCCGATGATCGGCTTGACGTTCTCGAAGCCCTTGGCCACCTGCTGGAACTCGTACGCGCCGAACATGTTTCCGTGATCGCTCATCGCGACCGCGGGCATCCCCTGCTTCGCGACCTCGGCGAACATCGGCTTGAGCTTCTGAGCGCCGTCGAGCATCGAGTACTCGGTGTGGTTGTGCAGGTGGACGAAGGACCTGGACATCGGGTGCACACCTCCGCGCGGGGCCAGGGGGAAGCCCGCAGGCTACCCCCGGACCCCGTCGACCACGGCGACTCGACACCCCGAACCGGTCGACGGATCGACGCGGGCCCCGGGACACCGCCGAGGCCGTACCGGCCGTCCGCCGCCCGGAGGCGGAGCTGTTCGCGATGTCCGCCGACGCGGACGTCCCCAAGGCCGTCCGCTGGCGGTATTGACTGGCTACTCCTCGGGCTCCCAGGCGATCAGCTGCTCGAACACCTGCTGGTCGCCCTCGATCTTCAGGTCGCTCATCGTGAGGCGGCCCCAGACGAAGAGGAGCAGTTGCTCGGCCGTGCCCGTGGCGGAGGCGGAGGCGGGCGCGGCGCCGTCCGTGAGGGGTGCGGGCCAGGCGCCGGTGCCGTCCAACGCGAGGAGCCAGGAGCGCCCCTCGATGGCGTGGTAGTGGATGGTGGCGTCCTCGTGCGGCCAGGCCGCCGGGGTGGAGTTGCAGGTGTCGAGGAACTCGGCCACGCCGTCGATCGCGACGTCCACCGGCATCGGCTGCACGGCGCCTGCGGCGAGCTGGGCGTCGTAGGTGTGCACCAGCACCTCGTGCACCCGGCGCCGGGCAACGCCCCGGGCATTCGCAGGCGACACGCCGGCGCCCCACCACGCCCAGCACTCGCGCTCCGGGCCAGCCGCGCGAAGCGCACTCAGCAGCAGCTCGTTCGACTCGGCGTACCAGGCCAGTAGCGCCTCGAGCTCGCGCGGCACCTCCGCGGCATCCTTGGCCGGCGGAGCCTCGGCCGGGCCCGCGGCGACGATCGCGGCCCACCAGCGCTGGCCCGTACCCAGGTGCTGCACCAGATCGAACAACGTCCACTCGGGGCACGACGGCACCGGCGCGTCAAGGCTGGGCGCGGCGGCAACCGCACTCCGGAACGCGGCCGACCGCTCGTCGATCAGTTGCAGCAGGGCGGGAAACTCAGGACTCTCTGTCACATCGCTTACGTATCACCCCAGCTCAGCCGACCGCACCCTGTTTTCCAGGCCGTCAGCTGCGAGAGCCGGAGCACCTGATGGAAAGCCTGGTCACAGCCAAATTCCCTTCCCAGCCGGCTCGTTGAACGAGTCATGGGGAAGGGGAACGGTCCTCCGTGGATGGTGCCGGATGACCTGTTGGGGCGGGTCGAGGCGTCAGAACTCCTAACGAAATGATCTTCAAGGTGGTTGGATCACTCCGGACCGATGATCCGGAGGTGTGGGGTGGCTCGGCGGAAGCCGTGGGATGTCGATGACGAGCTGTGGGCGGTGATCGAGCCGTTGTTGCCCAAGGTGGAGCGTCGGGTTCGGCATCCAGGGCGCAAGCGGCATCCGGACCGGCTGGTGTTCCAGGGGATCCTGTTCGTGCTGCACACCGGGATCGCCTGGGAACATCTTCCGCAGGAACTCGGCTTCGGCTCCGGCGCCTGGCCGAATGGACCGAGGCGGGGGTGTGGCCACGGCTACACAAGGTCCTCCTCGCCGAGCTCCGCGGCGCGAATGCCCTGGACTTCTCCCGTTCGGCTGTCGACGGCTCCCACATCCGCGCGTTAAGGGGGCCCCAAGACGGGACGAAGCCCTGTCGACCGGGGCAGGGCGGGCAGCAAACACCACCTGATCACCGACGCGACCGGCATCCCACTCGCCGCCACTCTGACCGGCGGTAATCGCAACGACGTCACTCAGCTGATCCCGTTGCTCCAGGCCGTACCACCGGTGCGGGGCAAGCGCGGCCGGCCCCGGCGCCGCCCTGATGTGGTGCTGGCCGACCGGGGCTACGACCACGACAAGTACCGCCGCCTGCTCTGGGACCTCGGCGTGAAGCCGCAGATCGCCCGCCGCGGCACCGAGCACGGCTCTGGCCTGGGCACCCAACGCTGGGTTGTCGAGCGAGCGTTCGCCCACCTGCACTGGTTCCGCCGCCTGCGCATCCGCTGGGAGATACGCAATGACATCCACGAAGCCTTCCTCAGCCTCGTTTGCAGCATCCTCTGCTGGCGACGGCTGAAGAAGCTCCGGGCGCGTTAGCTTTCGTTGTCCTGGGCAGCACTGAAGCCGCGATCTTGGATCACCGGGAAGACTTGCTGTGTGGTGGTGATCCAGGCGTCGATGTCGGCATGGGACGACCTGATGGCGCTGATCAGTGCCTCGATCACGTCCAGCTTCGGCGTGCCGACGTTCCGGCTGAGCTCGTCCATCGACACCTCTTGGTACGACATGACCAGCTGCCACCAGAACCGCATGAGGAAGCGGCATTCCTGCGGGTCACGGTCGTCTGCGAGGCGATCATGAATGACCCTCTGGACGTGCCGCCGCTGCTCATCGTCACGAAAGCCGTTGTTGAGGTCAGTCAGAGTCACGTCCGGACAGTAGCAACCGTTCGTTCACGTCCCCTGAGTTAGCTCTCAAGTCCGCGTAGAGCATTCCGTTAGGGGTTCTTACTGCCGGTCAGGCAACGACGTCCACGCGCCATCCCGGCAACCTGCCAGTGGACGACCGTGGTCGCCCGCCGGGCATCTTGTTCGTGCTGCACACCGGGATCCGGTGGCGGAGGACGCCTTCCACCTGCGGGCCCGGCCCGGCGCGAGAGCGGCGAGGCATACGTCGGCACCCACAGCGCCTGGGACCTGCTGCGCTGGGCGGGCGTCATCCACTCCAAGGACACCCTCAAGGACGCGCTCCGGCACGGGCAGCGGCCGACCACGACCGTCGTCGCGCGGCGCCTCCCCAGGAGGAGTACCGGGAGCCCACTCCGCAGGGGCGGCACGCCTGCTTCTCTGAACTTGGCCGCTCGGGCATCTGGTTGGTCGAGACAGGCGGCTGACGTCTCGCGAGGACCGCGCCGGCGGCCGGTGTCAGCCGACTCCACCCTTGATCGGCGCAATGGGGAACGCTCGTCGGCGTCGGCGTCGGTAGGCGTCGGCGTCGGCGTCGGTAGGTCAACTGCCGCGCTCGCGGCGGTTCCGGCCATGCGGACGCTGCCGGGCACGACCTCAGTCGGACAGCGTGACCGGGGACCACATGCCGAACCACTGCTCGGCGCCCCAGTCCTCATACCGTTGCACCTCGGTGAACCCCAGCTTCGCCGCGAGGCGCATCGAGCGTTCGTTGGCGGTCTGGGTGGTGAGCACCACCGGCTCGCCGGGCAGCGCTCCGGCGCACCAGTCGAGGGCCGCCGCGCACGCCTCCGCGGCGTACCCGTGTCCCCACGCCCGCGGCAGGAACATGTAGCCGAGCTCGGCCTCCGAGGCCCCGGGGCGGACGTGGACCGGATGCTCCGGGTCGCGCCGGTCGAGCGTGACGATCCCGATCATCGCTCCGCCGAGATCGGCCACGAAGAAGCCGGGGCGCCGCTTGGGTGTCTCGGGCAGCGCACGCTCGAACTCGTCGCGCTGCCGGGGGCCGCCGATGTAAGTACCCACCTCCGGCGAGGTGAACAACTCGATCACCGCCGCACGGTCCCGGGCCTCGGGCTCACGGAGCACGAGCCTCTCGGTCCTGATCGGGGCAGGTGGCCAGGCGACGGGTCCTAACTCAGTCATGCAGGCCAGCCAATCAGCAGGCTCGGTAGCGATCAAGGCCCGCGGACCGATCAACCCGCCTGTCCGGCACGTCCTGCACGTCCTGGACGTCGGAATGCATCACAGTCGACCGCCACGTTCCTGGTCCGGAAAGGGCATCCGGACTTACCGAACTCCTTGCCCGAGAAGTCCGCGCCCGCGACCGCCAGGTCGACGTCGAACACCTCCGCGTCCATCTGCCGCGCGTCCTGAAGACGGCGGCCGACACCGACACCGGCACCGGCACCGGCACCGGAGCGAGCGCATGACCGCCACCGGCCTCCACGACCTCGTGACCAGCGAGGGTGACGACGGCACCGTGCACCCCGCCGAACGACTCTGGACGCCCGGCGAGGACGCGGTGGAGAACGGCTTCATCGTCCACTGCGGCCTTCGTCACCGGTCTCGATGACCCCGCCGACGACCACGGCCCATCGCCCGCATCCCGCGCGCTGTCCACACCCGAGCTTGCGCGGCCGGACCCCGCCGGGTGGCGGGGCCGATCTGGATCACGCCCCAGGTCGGACACGCGCGGGGAGCAGTGGCCCTCTGGCGCTCCGGGCCGCCGCGCATGTCCCTCGATTCGGCCGGCGGGCCGGTGGTCGGGGCTGGAACAGGGTCACCAGGGGAGGGTGCCGGAGCGGTCGATGAACTGTCCGGTGGGGCCGTCCGGGCCGATCGTCGCGAGGGCCACGATGGAGTCGGCGCCCTCGGCGATACTGTGCCCGATGCCTCCGGTGAAGTCGGTGGCGGTCTGGCCGGGGTCGGCGGCGTTGACCTTCACGTCCTTGAGTTCCCTGGCGTACTGCGTCGTGAGCATGGTGACCGCTGCCTTCGACGCGGCGTAGAGGGGCAGGGCGTACCGCGACTCGACCCGGGCCGGGTCCTGGGTCATGCTGAAGGAGCCCATTCCGCTGGACACGTTGACGATGACAGGGTGCGACGACTTGCGCAGCAGCGGCAGGAAGGCGTGCGTGACGCGCACGACGCCGACGACGTTCACGTCGAGTACGGCACTCATGTCGGCCCCGGTGTAATCCTCGACGGGCCCGACCCGGCCGAGAACGCCGGCGTTGTTGACCAGGACGTCGACGACCCCCTCGTGCGCGGCGACGTCGGCCGCGGCGGCCTCGACCGAGTCCTCGTCGGTCACGTCGATCTGGACGAACCGGGCGCCCAGCGACGCCGCCGCGGCCAGGCCGCGCTCGGGATCACGGGCGCCGACGACAACGGTGTGACCCGCCTCGATGAGACGACGGGCGGTCTCCAGACCGAGGGACTTGTTGGCTCCGGTGATGAACGTGGTGGTCACGCTAGGTTCTCCGCTCCGAACAGCGCCGCGGTGCGCCGTTCACGGACTCGATGCTGCGCCCCCGGGAGCCTGACCGGGAGCCACGGCACTTCCTGGTACGGCGCGTACCACCCACAGGAGCGGGGCCCTCACTGCTGAAGGGACATCTTCTGGACGCCGACGGCGGTGAGCAGATCGAGTTTGCTGCGGGCGTCGGTGCCCGGCTGCGGTGTGTACACCACGAGCCGGAGATTGCCCTGGGTGGTCAGAACGTCGGAGACCAGGGCGATGTCTCCGACCTCGGGGTGTTCGGCGAACTTGCGCGCACTCTCGTGACCGCCCACCGAACGGCGGCTCCACAACTCACGGAACCGTGGGCTGCGGCTCAGCCTCTCGATCAGCGCCGGCAGCTCGGGATCGTCGGGGTACCGGCTGGTCGTCGCGCGCAGGTCGGCGATGAGCGACTCCTCGAACGCCGCCCGCTCGGACGCCGTCTGCCGCACCCGCGGCAGCTCTCCCAGGAACACCCACACCAGGACGTTGCGCTCCTCCGACTCACGGACAGCCAGCTCACCGAACGTGGCCGCGAACAGCGGGTTCCAGTACAGCAGCCGCCAGGTGGCGTCGTAGAGCGCCAACGGATTGGCGGAGAGCTGGTCCATGATCCGGTACAGGTTCGCCGGGACCACGCGCGGGACCCGCCGGGGGTCTGCGACGTGGCCGGCCATGCGCAAGAGGTGGGCGTGCTCGTCGTCGGACAGCTGCAGGGCGCGGGCCAGTGCGGAGCACACCTGCGCCGAGGGCGTCTGCACCCGCCCCTGCTCAAGCCGGACCACATACTCGACCGAGATGCCGGCCAGCATGGCGAGCTCCGCACGCCTGAGACCAGGGACCCGACGGGCTGACCCGTGCGCCCACCCCACCTGCGCGGGATCCAGCCGATCCCGCCATGCCCGCAACGCGTCACCGAGTTGATTCATGCACACCATCATCTGTCACCCGTCGCACAGCCGGGTGGTACGCGGTGTACCAGGAAGCCCCGTGGCTCCCGCCGACGCGCTCCGGGACGCAGGATCGAGTCCATGCGCAGCACAGAGGGTGCTGTTCCGGAAAGTCAGAAGGAAGTCAGCATGACCGCCACGTCGAACCGCTACGTCACCGTGCTGTGGGAGGCCCGTGCCAAACCCGGGAAGGAGGCCGAGATGAAGGCGTTCATGACCGCCGCCGTCACCCCCTCGCGCAACGACGCGGGCAACATCGACTACGAGGCCCACGAGGTCGAAGGGCAACCGGGCACGTTCGTCATCCTCGAGCGCTGGGAGACCCGCGACGCCCTCGAGAACCACCTCCAGGCAGCCCGCATGCAGACACTGGTTCCCCAACTGCTGGAGCTGATGGACGGCACCGTCGAGGACGGGATCCGCTTCCTCCAGCCGTTCCGCCCGGCGCGGTAGTGCGACCCGGGTCTCGGACGCCTGCCTGCCGAGCCCCGCCCTGCCGTCGCCGCAGCCGGAGTCCATGACGGTGAGGATCTCGGGATCGCCCGGCTGCCAGTGCCTGGCCATAATCAACCGGGCTCCCCCGTCCCGGAGTTGGCTGGCGGTGACCTGGGTGGCGTCGTCCACCCGGCCCAGGCGGACCGCGTCCAGGGAAGCGACCCAGGAGATGCGAGTTCGTCGCGCTCGGCCCGCACCTTGGCCAGCTGGACGGCCGGATTTTCTTCGAGTTCGTCGAGTTCCGCACGTCGCGCGGTCATCCGTTCCAGCAGTTCGGGATCCAGCATGCATCGGATCGTAGAAGGCGTCCTGGCCACGGCAGGCAGGAACTGGTGAATCGCCCTGCCAGACGATCTACTGCGCAGACTGCCGCCCACGAACACGAGCACCCCCGAGGACCCGTCACACCAGTTGCCTGATCAGCGACTTCACAATCGTGGAACTTCTGGGAAGGCAGACAAGCTCACAGGCGAAACCAGGTGCGGTTGCCGGCCCGCCTCTTCTGCCGGATCTGCTTCTTAAGTGCTGTGCGCAGGGCGATTGCCAGCGCCGCCTGCCGTTGGTACTCGTTGCCAGGTCTGTTTCTTAGCGTATTGAGCAGGGTTTCCAGCAGGGACAACGCGCGCTCTGGCTCTCCGGCTTCGGATACGCAGTGTGCGTGCTGGATCCGCAGGCGTACGTCGCTCCTCGCCAGGGCTGCGGGACTGGTGGGCAACAGCTGTTCGTACAGAGGAAGAGCCGCGCGGTAGTCGCCGACCTGGTAGGTGTCGAGGGCCAGCCGCAGCCTCACCTCGACGATGCGAGAGTCGTCGTCGCCCAGCCCTTGTTCGAGGTCGGGCAGGAGTGGTTCCAGCAGGGCACGGCGGCGGGCCGCCTGCTCGTCGTCGCGCGGTCCGTTCCGCGGTAAGGGCCGACCGTACGCGTCGTATTCGCGGTCCAGGGCTTCGGCGAGGTCGAGTCGGGCGATCAGGGTGATGGGATCGCGGGCGCCCAGTACTCGGGTGGCCTGCGCGATGATCTCTCTGAGTTCGGGGATGTACCGCCTGCCGTCGACGTGCCCGCGAGCCGCGGTGTTTCCGGTCAGGACGGCCCGGACATCAATGGTGCGGCGATGCTCGGGGCCCAGCACCCTGATCAGCTGCGGCAGCATGCTCTCCAGACCGCCCGGGTCGTGCGCCGACTGCCAGGAGTGCATCGCGCGCTGATAGCCCGCCTCGACGGACAGGGGATCATCCGCTCCGAGTGCCTCGCCGAGGTCATGAACCAGCAAATCGAGCATCCGTACGAACTCTGCCTCGTCGGTGGTGGCGTAGTGGGCCAGGACCCGGTCGAGCCGTCGCTCCAGGGCCACGCGTACGGGGTCGCCCTCAACCTGCTGGAGCGTGGGGGTGTAGCCAGGGGGCGGGCTCGGGTCCTCGCGGGCGGGTGTCGTGTGGTCGGAGGTCGGATACCGGGCCTGCCGGACGATGTCCGCCAGACGGTCCGCCACCTGCTGGGCGCTTGCCGGCCGCTGAGCGGGATCCTTGGCCAGGAGGTCCATGACCAGTCGGTCCGCCACCTCGGGCAGCCCCGGGCGCAGCGAACTGGGGCGGGGCGGTGTGCCGGCGACATGCTGCCCGAGCAGTTCGTGGGTTCCCCGTCCGGTGAAGGGGGGTTGCCCCGTGAGCATCTCCATCAGGACACAGCCCAGGGAGTACAGGTCGGCGCGTCCGTCGACCGCGGCGCCGCTGTCCAGCCGTTCCGGCGCTATGTACGGCCAGGAGCCGATGATCTTTCCATCAGTGGTGATGCCCGTGTCCGCCTGGTACTTGGCGATACCGAAGTCGAGGACCTTCGCCGTGCCTCCTCCGCCTTCCATGATGATCACGTTGGCCGGCTTGATGTCCCGGTGCACGACTCCCTTGTCGTGTGCGGCGCCCAGCGCTTCACAGATGTCCTTCGCCCAGGCGAGACAGGACGCGAGCGGGGGAACGCCGCGGCTGAGGACTTTGGCAAGGGTCTCGCCCGAGACCAGTTCCATCACCAGATAGATGAGAGCCTGCCCCTCGTGCAGGGCCTCACCGTAGTCGTACAAGACTGCGATGTTCGGGTGGGTGAGGTTGCCCGCGAGATGGGCCTCCTGAGCGAAACGTCGCGCTTCTTCGGCCGACTGCGGATAGGTGATCTTGACGGCCACCTGACGTTTCACCCTGGTGTCGAAGGCCTGCCAAACCTGGCCGTACCCGCCGCGCCCCAGCAATTTCGTGAGTTCGTAACGCTGTTCGAGCACGTCCTGCGGCTGCATCCGCCCCCCGAATCCGTTTGGCCCGTCATCTTCGCGCTTCAGAGCAGTATGCGTGGCTGACGGCGATGCCTGACAGGCTCAGGTCGGACCACTACGTATCACGCCGCGACACGTTCTGGTCCACTGCCGGACGGTCGACGTCGACCTCGGCCTCGTGCCGCCCCTCGACGTGGTGGGAGGATCCGCTGGCAGATGATCTCGGTCGCAGGCAGCCGCCCGCGACCAGTACGAGTACGCGCTCAACGACTCACGCCAGCCCCGTGACCAGCAACGTCAGGATGGTAGATCCTCAGTGGCGGTCGCGTTCCCCGCGTGCGTGCACGGGTGCAGTGCGCCCTTCGAGCTGTGCGAGGTGTACCTGCCGGGCCCGGTGTTCGGCGTGACCGAGGTGAACGTCGACGGCCAGGTCCTCCCTCTCGGCGCCTACCGGGTGGACGCGCCCGGCAACTTCGTCCGGGCCGACGGCGAGTGCTGGCCGGACTGCCAGGACATGGCGGCCGCGTCCGGGCAGCCGGGGACGTTCATGATGACGTACCGGTGGGGCTGCCGCTGGACGAGGCGGCGATCGCTGCGGTGCCCGAGCTGACCTGTCACTTGCTGCGGGGCTGCGGCGGCGAGCCGTGCGGCTGCCGGGCGAACCGAACATCACGCGACTGTCCCGCAGGGCGTCGACCTCGGCTTCGGGGACCCGACGGTCATCTTCAGGAACGGCCGGACCGGGCTGTCGCCGGCCGACCTGTGGCTGAGCGTGGTGAACCCGTACCGGCTGACCAGCCCGAGCCGCGTGTACTCGCCGGACTTCAAGCGGCCGAGGCCCCTGGCGTTGCGTTCCAGGTCGTCGGACCGGCGCTCGCGCCGGTTGGCGCCGCTGTCGCCCGGCTGCTGTCCGCACGGACCCCGCGATGACCTCTACGCCGTAGATTAGGCACATGGTGGAGGGGACGCCGGGCGCGGCGAGAACGCGCTTACCGGGGAAGCAGAGGCGAGGGCGGCACGCCGCGACGAAGTCCGGCGCGGCAAAGGACGGGTTGATGCGCTCGTCCATGCTGATGGCAGCGGGGACAGTGGTGTCCCGGGCAACGGGCCTGCTGAGAACAGTCCTACAGGCCGGGGCACTCGGAACGGGACTGCTCGCTACGACGTACAACCAGGCCAACGTGGTGCCGGCGAGCCTGTACTTCCTGCTCATCGGCGGCGCGCTGAACTCCGTACTGGTTCCGCAGCTGGTGAGGGCCAGGATGGAGCAGCCGGACGGCGGACGGGCCTTCGAGCAGCGTCTGGTCACCCTCACGATGTCCGTGCTGGGAATCGGCACGCTGCTGGCCGTCTGGGCGGCGCCGCAGATCGTCAGCCTCTACCAGAGCGACTCACCGGCCAACCACGAGGCGTTTCAGCTGACGGTGGTCTTCGCGCGGTTCCTGCTCCCGCAGATCTTCTTCTACGGACTGTTCAGCATCCTGGGCCAAGTGCTCAACGCCCGGAACAAGTTCGGCGCGATGATGTGGACCCCCGTCCTCAACAACGTCGTCCTGATCTCCATGTTCGGCGTATACCTCGGCATGATGACCGTCCCGGACTCGGTCCAGGACATCACCCAGACCCAGGTCACGCTCCTCGGCGCGGGCACCACACTCGCCCTCGCGATCCAGGCGCTCGCCCTCATCCCCTTCGCCAGAGCCGCCGGCTTCCGCTTCCGCCCACGTTTCGACTGGCGCGGCACAGGTCTGGGCAAGAGCATCAGCGCGGCCCGCTGGACCCTGTTGTTCGTCTTCACCAACCTCGTAGCCAGCACGGTGGTGACCCGCTACGCCTCCGCCGCAGACACGGCACTGCCCAAGGGCGGCGTGGGCTTTTCCGCCTACACGTACGCGCAGACCATCTGGTCGCTGCCGCAGTCGGTCATCACTGTCTCGCTGGTCACCGCCCTGCTGCCGCGAATGAGCCAGGCCGTCGCCGAACACCGCCTGGACGACATGCGCGGCGACCTCTCGCGAGCCCTGCGGATCAGTGGCGTCGTCATCGTTCCCGCCGCCTTCTTCTTCGTCGCCCTCGGCCCGCAAATGGCGCAGGTGATCTTCGCTCACGGAGCAGCCCATCCGGCATCCATCGTGCCGCTGGGCCAGATGCTCCAGGCCTTCGGACTCGGCCTGATCCCCTTCTCGGCGCAGTACATGCTGCTGCGCGGCTTCTACGCCTTCGAGGACACCCGGACCCCGTTCTGGATGGCCGTGTGGATCAGTACCGCAAATATCGCCCTGGCCACCGCCTGCCATCTGCTGATGCCCCCGCGATGGGCCGTCACGGGCCTGGCCGGCGCCTACGCCGCCTCGTACGCCATCGGTCTGCTCATCACCGCGCTGCTGTTGCGACGACGCCTCGAAGGCCGGCTGGACGGCAAGCGACTGTGCCGCACCTACGGCAGGCTGACGGCCTCTGCCCTCGCGGCGGGAACGCTGGGCTGGTTCGTGGCCCGCTCATGCTCCGACACCGTCACCTCGACGACCTGGGCACCCGCTCTGGGCCTTGCTGCTGGCGGCCTCACCATGTTCCTCGTGTTCGTGCTGCTCGCACGAATCTTGAGGATCAGCGAGCTGCGGAGCCTTCCGGGCCTGGGATGAGCGCCCGGTCTGTCTGAGCACCCGCGGCAAGGGTGCGTGATGGAGCCCGTCGAGGGCACCAGCCTCGCCCGGCATCTGCAGCGGCACGGCCCCAGCCCCTGGGGCGCGCCTTGCAGATCGCCGAGGCGATCTGTGCCGCCTCATGGCCACGCCCGCAGCAAATGTCGTGCACTACGACACCAAGCCGTCCAACGTCATGGTCACCATCGGCGGCTCCCACCGCCGGGGGTGAGGCCCGCGGGCGCCCCGACCTGCCTGTCCGATGGTCCGCGAGGGTCATCGGAGGCGGTTTCGCCGCGTCAGTCCGCTTGAGTCGTGTCTACACGGACTTGATCGACGTCCACCGCGTACATCGTGCTGCTGTTGCCATTGATCTTTACGATCTTGAAGTAGTAGATGCTCTTCGGCAGTCCCGTCCAGGTTGCAGTACTACTTGACGTCCTAAAGCAATTGGTGAAGTGCTTCGGGGAGCCAATTTTGAAACCGGCGGTGTAAAGCTGAATGTCCACACTCTCGCCAACGACACCGGGCGGCTCCGTCATGTCGCAACCCCTGAACGTGACTTCCGTATAGGACCCGTCCGTCCACGTTCGCGATGCGAACCCCGGACGTCCACCTTCGATGCGACTACCCCAGTTGGCGTATGCCGAAGTCGAGGACACCAACAGCAAGCTCACTGCACCGACGGACCCGAGAGTGAGGTGCGTTCGCTTCTTCACGATCCCCCCTGTTTCCGTTTTCTTCCAACTGCCCAGGTATATGAGGACTTAAACAGGCATACGGTGGGACGAGATCCAGCGGCTGTTCACGACGTCGGTCTTCCGGCCCGTGCACGACGTCGTCCACCGGTCGCCTGGTCCGACTGACGATGTCCCCGCCAGGCCCGACCCCAGGCCGGCCAACCACCGCCGAAGGCCACGCGTCGGTGAGACGGCGTGTATCCCACGCCCCAGATGACTGCCAGCGCCGATCGGACCACGTCCGACAAATCGCTCCGGCATCACTCATCAAGTTCAGCGGTCGAAACTCCGCACCACCTGTTCCACCAGCGTCTCCAACGCGTGCGAAGCGGATGGAAGCCGTACTCGGGCCCAGTCCGTCTCGGGCCAGCTGCGCTCCAGGTGCCAGTCACCGGCTTCGGCGCGCTGGGTCTCGGCAATGAAGGAGACCTCGCGGCCCCAGTACACCGCTCCCAGCACTACGCGGTAAGAGTCATCGGCGAGCCCGGCGGAGAAGGTGAGCGAGCCGTCGGGCTCGGATCCGTCCTCCGAATTCCGCGGCCAACTGTAGGTCCCGAGCCAGCGCGGTATCTCTGAATCCCGGGCGTTGTGTTCCTGGTGGCCGGCCACGTCACCGAGGGCCGCCGCGATCTTTCGCGTCGCCCGCCGCATGATGCGGCGTATCTCCGCCTTGTCACGAACGTGGTCGTCCTGCGGGTCCCAGCCACTACGGAAGCCGGTGTTCTTGACCAACGGGGTCTGGGCGGAGCGGAGCCACAGGTCCAGTTCCTCCGCCAGTCCGTCGATCGTCAGCCGGTCGGCGGGATCGTTTCTCGTGGCAGCCTCAAGTACGTGTTCAAGTGCGTCCAGAGCATCATGGTCTCCCTTCCAGCCTCGGTTGAGGTCGTAGTCCACGGCCCCGGCGCGGAAGGTTCCCGGCAGCGGCAGCGTGCCGAGGGGATGGATGAACGCTGAGAGGGTCTGCGCCAGCGAGTAGACATCGGCCTGGCGGCCTTCCTCCCGCTCGGACATGCTGCGCATCTCGGGCGCCATGAACCACAGGGGCCCCAGTTTCTCCCCCACTTGGGTCGCACCCGCTTCGCCCCAATAGGCAATGCCGAAGTCCGCGAGTACTGGTCCGTCGTCGTACCAGAAGAGGTTCTCGGGCTTGATGTCTCGGTGATAGATCCCCCGACCGGCGAGCTCGTACAGCGACTGCGCCAGAGCCTGAACGTGCCCGACGATCTGCTGCAGTGTGGTCGTCTCCCCGAAGACCGACTGGAGCAGACGGGCCTTCGGCATCACGTACCAGGTGGGTTCGTCGCCCACGGCGATGTCGAGGACCGGGAGGATTCTGGCGACGCCTTCGCTCGTGAGCCGCCGCATCTGGAGGGCTTCGTTATGGAAACGCTCAGCGCGCGGATGATCTGGGTTCTTGGGTGACCGGTACTTCAGGACTGCTTCCTCGCCGGTCGATCCACGCCTGACACGCCGGACGAAGGGCTTTTTCGGGTCTTCGATCAGGGGGCCGAGATTCCTCCAGCCCGGTACGTCATCGTTGTAGTTGACCTTCGACATCTGCTCAGAGTAGAGACCCGGTAGCGAGACGCGCTCGTGAACCAGGCACTTGCTCGGAGGTCAGCGACCGCAGTCAGGCGTCGATGTCGGCCAGGTCCTCGTGCCACGAGTTCCGCCGCGCGTCGAACCGGGCCTCCTCGGGGGCCACCGCGACGGCGCCGGCGTCCGTGCCCTTCGCCCCACGCCGAACGACGCGGCGACAGACCCTGCTCGCGGCTTCCCGGCGGCCGGAGCGCGAGGATGATGTTCGGGTGATTCGGGGTCTGCCGCCATTGCCGTTGCCCCGGTACGCCGTCGTACGCGTCGGCTGCTCAGCAGACGTACCCGACGAGATCGCCGGCGATCTACGGCAGAAGGGCATCCCGACGGGGCTGATCGGTTATGAGTACCAACCGCTGGGCGAGGCGGCGCTGTTGGACGGGACTGGTGAGAGCGGGTTGGTCTTCTTCGGGACCAGCGGTCTGTTCGGACGGCTCGGCATCGACGTGGCGTCGCGTCGCGTGGTTCACATCCCCACGCCCGAGTCCGCAACGGTCAACCACGTGAACAAAGACCTTGGACTCTTCCACGAGTGCGTCGCGGCCACGATCGCCCACTTCCCGTTCTACGAGCAAGGTGAGGAGGCAAGATTCCAGGCGGCGGACGAGCTGCGCGACGACGTAGAGATGGGTGATCACGCGAACTGGGGGGACTGAGACACCACTGGACCGTAAGGCGGTCCTCCCTCTTGCCCCGGTCCACGGGAGTCCGAACTGTGTGTCCGCCCCTTAACGACCAGATCATGAACCGGCGGTGCGCGGTCGACTTCGATGTCCCGAAGCACGACGGCAGGGACCGCCCTGCACATCCGCTGACCAGCACGTAGATGATGGCCGTGACCAGCGTCCCATCAGGTGTACCGCTGGCTACTACTGGCCGCCGTCCGAGCAGTTGTCGACCTTCTTGATCTGCGGAGGGTACTTCGGCGAAGGTGACAGGAACCCGGCTACGTCCTTTGAAACGGCCGGGATCTCAACCAGACCCACGTGAGACCGCATCCACGCTTTACCGTTGCTGTCGAGGAACTCCAGATACCAGGGCCCCCAGCCTGTGCCGGACAGCTCCGTTTTCGCGGCGCCGCCGCTGCCGAGGTAGACGCCCAGGTCCCCCGGTTTGTAGATGGCCTCAGCGCAGGGTCGGAGGGTGTCCAAGGTCAGAACGAACGGCTTTCGGTAGTTCTTACCGAACAGCTCGACAGAGAAAGCGAGAGACATCTCGGACACGGCGTCAGGCGACCTGTTGACGACGTGGATGTTCCTCGTCGCGCCCACCTCGTTCTCATCTTCTATCCAGAAGGTGATCCGTCCCGCCTGCTGGCGCGCTTGGCGGTCGCTGTCCTCCCTGGACTGTTTCAGCTGGTCGGCCGAGACCTTGGCCCCGTAGTACGTGGCGATGCCGTTGAAGAACAGACCGACAATGGCCGCGATGACGCCCAGCGCTGTCGCGGTGGTGGCCCACGGGAAGCGCTGCCACCCGCGTGAGGCGCGGCTCCGCCGCCGAATCCTGTCCGGCCGTGGGCGCTGTCGCGCAAGGCGTAACCGATCATGACGTGATGACTGATCAGGCATTCGTACCCTCCTCGTCGTTACGGCAGTAGTGATGCCCAGTGCAGGCTGCGCTTCTCACTCCGGACGCGACGGGGAACTCGTTCTGCGAACCCAGTGGTTGTTTCCGCCTCAGCCGATGCACTGCGAGGGGCGTGTTCACCGGCCGATACGGCGCCCGTACGGGGAGGCTGCCCGGTTCGGCTGCACGCTGCCCGGTATGCCGCTGCGGGCGCCACCGCCCTGGGGGACGCCGGCCACTATGAGGCGGACGGAGGTGGTAGCCGGGATGCGGATGCCCCCGGTACCAGAATCGGCGGGCATGCGGAGGGCGCCGCGCTGGGGTGGGCGGAGACTTCGTACTGCCTGGGTCAGGCAGCAAAGCCCTCCCCCAACTGTGCGGTGGTCCCCCGTGGTACGGCTACGCTTCCGCCGCTGATCTCGTTCCTGGGGGGAACCCGATGTCACCACGCCGCACCAGACGCGGTTCGTCCTGCTCGCACGTCGTCCTCGTCGCCATCTGGGGGGTCGGTGTCCCGCTCGTCGTTCTCTTCGAACTCGTCAAGGAGGTCCCGGCTCTCGGGATACCGCTGCTCCTGGCCGGGTTGGCCGGTGGAGCGGTCTACGTGGTGCGCCGCGCGCGCAAGGCCGAGCAGCGCCGTATCGAGGCCGCGCGGCTGGCCCGGATCCGCGAGGTGCAGTCGCGGGAGATAGCGCGTTACCACGCCATGGGCCCGTCCGAGTTCGAGCAGGCCATCGCTTATCTGTGCCAGCGGGACGGATGCACGAACGTCGAGGTGAGCGGGGGTGCTGGAGACCTCGGGGCGGACGTCGTCGCGACCGCGCCGGACGGGCGCCGGGTTGTGATCCAGTGCAAGCGGTACGGGCCCACCCACAAGGTCGGATCTCCCGACGCACAGCGGTTCGGCGGTACCTGCTACACGGTGCACCACGCCCACATCCCCGTCATGGTCACCACGAGCGCCTTCACCCGGCAGGCCGTCGGCTACGCCGGCGCGCAGGGCATACGCCTCTACGACGCGCAGGCCCTCGCGGGCTGGGCATCGCAGACAGGCCCGGCCCCGTGGCACCAGACCGCGCCGACCATGTAGCCCCGTAGCCGAAAGGACCCCGCCCTGGGGGCTTGAGTTCCAGTTGCAACACCCCGCCTGAAGGGGCGAGGCGGGGCTCCTTGCGCGGGTCGATGTCCTCGTCCTCACGACGAGCCAGCCAGCGCGCTCCAGCCGGACCGCTTCGCCCCGGTGACGAGTACCGAACGCCGGCCGAGGAGGAGTGGGACGCGTGGGAGCCGCGTGAGGTGACGCCCGGCCGCAAGCCGGTGAACGTCGGCCCCGGACGGGGACGTAGGATATGCCGCTCCGAGGCTGACGCGACGTCACATGCCCTGGTCTCTGGGCGAGTTCGTGTCGCGGCGGGCGAGGGCGGTCCGTTTCGCCGGGGCGGGCGGGGCCCGGTCAGTCCGGTTCGTGCGCGGCGGCCCCCCGCTGGGAGGGGCCGTCCAGCAGTTCCCTCGCCTGGAGCGCGAGCCACAGTTCGGCGAGGTCCGCGGTCTCGGCCAGGGTGCGGCCCGTGATCTGCTCGACCCGCTGCATCCGGTACATCACGGTCTGCTTGTGCACGCTCAGCGCCGCCGCCGTGCGCTGCCACGACCGGCGGCAGCGCAGGAACGCCTCAAGGGAGGCCACCAGTTCCGTGCCGTGCCGCTCGTCGTACGCCAGCAGGGGACCCAGGGTCCGCTCCACCTGCCGGCGCGCCTCGTCGACGCCGCGCAGCACGGTGTACCCGTGGTCGTCGCCGTAGCGGGCGCTTCGGTCGGGCCGTGACGCCGCCACGGTCAGTGCCCACATGGCCTCGCGCTGCGCGGCGGGTATCCGCCGAGTGGTGCCGAGGGGGTCGCTGATGCCGAAGACCGCCGAGTCACCGAGCTTGCGGCGCACGGCGGCCAGAGCGTTGTCCTCGTCCGGCAGCAGCGCGTACAGCAGCGGGGCCCGGCTGAGCAGGAGCCAGGGAATGCGGTGCCGCTCCAACATGAGGTGCAGGTCGCGCTGCCCGGCCCAGTCGCCGCGCCGTACGGCCACGAGCACGCAGCCCGACGGTTCCAGCCCGAAGTCCGCCAGTTCCCGTTCCGCGGTCGCCTCGTCGGTCCGCCCATCGAGCATGTGGGCCAGCAACTCGGCCCCGATGCGCCGCCGGTGCTCCATCGTCATGCTGTGCCGCGCGACCTCCAGGGCCGCGACGGTCGCCAGGTGGTGCAGCAGCGAGGTGTCCGAGGCCGGGGTGGGCAGGTCCACGGCGACCAGCACGGTGGGCTCCGCGGCCGGGATCTCCACCATCAGCGCACGGGCCCCGCCGGGCAGCGGCAGGTGCACCACACCCGGCATCCTCCCGTCGCGCTCCCGCACGGCGTCGAGCACGGCCCGGACCAGTTCGGGCGCGGGCTCCGGCCGGGAGGCGCCCAGAGGGTGTCCGGTGCGGGGATCCAGCAGGTGCAGCCGGCACCCCAGTTCCCGCGCCACGCGGACGACGGGTGACTCGCTGGGGGTGCCGCCGAGCGCGTCGCGCACCGCGGCGTACACGCGCTCCACCTGGGCGACCCGTGCCGCGTCCGCGCGCGAGTTGGCGTCGGCGACGGCCCGCGAGATCGCCGCGAAGCTGACCGCGTACGGGGCGATCAGGACGGGCACGCGGCAGGCTTCCGCGGCCACGGCCAGTTCATTGCGCAGCGGGGGCGTACGCGGATCCTCACCGATGACCAGGCCGCTGGCCCCGGCGTCCGCGATCCCCCGCAGCAGCCGGGCCTGTTCGGGACCGGAGGAGGGCATCGTGAACCCGTTGCGCATCAGGAGTTCGTCGCCGGCCATCCAGTCCCGTGCCGTGTCCAGGTCGGAGGCGTGCGCCCAGGACACGGTGCGGCCGAGCCCTTCACCCCCGGCGAAGAGGCTCAGGCGCAGGTGGGGCAGCCCTAGGAGGTCCGCGACGCTCGTCCTCATGATCACCCCCGGCTTACCTGGCTTCCCCAGGTTTGTTTCTTCGCCGAAATACTCTTATGTGATCGTTCAAAGAGCAATCCCCGGACTTTGCGATCGCCTCGTGGATCGGGTGGCCCCCGCACGATCACACTGCTCACCACCGCAGGCCACCCTCGCACCGAGGATCAGTGAAGACACGAGGAGCTACCCCATGAGCAACAGATCACCAGCGGTGGCGGGCGCGGACGACGCTCCCGTGTCCGCAGCCGGAGAGCAGCAGCTCAACCGTGGATTCAGTTTCCGTTCCGCGTTCTCCCTGGCCTTCGCCGACGTGTCGCCGATCGTCGCCCTGTACGCGATCTTCACACTCGGTCTGTTCACCGCGGGTCCCGCGTTCTTCTGGGCGTTCCCCGTCGTCCTCGCGGGCCAGCTGATGGTCGCCCTGGTCTTCGGGGAGATGGCCTCCCGCTGGCCCTTCGCCGGCAGCGTGTACCAGTGGGCACGGCACGTGCGGGGCGCGTCCTGGGGCTGGGCGGCCGCGTGGGCCTATGTCTGGGGACTGACCATCGCCCTGTCGACCCTCGCCTACGGCGCGTCCGGATTCCTCCTCGAGGCGCTCGGCGTGGGGGCGCCGAGCCGGGCGCAGACGGCGGGCACGGCGCTGGCCATCCTGGCGATCGGCAGCCTGGCCAACATGATCGGCCGCAAGGTGCTGAAGGTCATGGTGATCGCCAGCATCCTGTGCGAGATCGCCGGCTCGGTGGGACTGAGCACCTACCTCCTCCTCTTCCACCGGGTGAACCCGGTCGGCGTGCTCTTCGACGGGTTCGGCACCCAGGGCACCGGCTCCTGGCTCGGCGGCCCCATGCTCATCGCCGTCGCCTTCGTCGGCTGGTCGTTCGTGGGCTTCGAGTCGGCCGGGGCGATCGCCGAGGAGGTGGAGAACCCCGAGCGCAACGTGCCCAAGGCGATCATCCTGGCCCTGTTGTCCGTCGCCGCCCTGGTGATGTTCTCCAGCATGGCGATCATCCTCTCGATCCCGGACCTCGGCAGGGTGATGGCCGAGAAGACCGGCGACCCGGTGACGTACACGCTGACCAGCCACCTCGGTGAGGCCGTCGGGCGGCCCCTGCTGCTGATGTTCGTGATCGGTTTCGTCTCCAGCTTCCTCGCCGTGCAGGCCGCCGTCTCCCGCTGCCTGTGGGGCTCCGCCAGGGACAACGCGCTGCCCGGTTCGCGCCGGCTGGCCCGGCTCGCGGGCCCGGAACGCCTGCCCGTCAACGCGATCGCGCTGACCGCCCTGGTGGCCGGGGTCCTGACCCTCGTCGCGGGATCCGAGCTGTACAGCGTGCTGGTGAACTTCACCACCATGGGTTTCCAGATCTCCTTCGCCATCCCCGTCGTCGGAGCCCTCATCGCCCGGCTGCGCGGCACCTGGCGGCCCGGCGCCTTCAGCCTCGGCCGGTGGGGCACCCCCGTCACGGTGCTCGCCGCGCTGTGGACGATCGCCCAGACCGTCAACATCGCCTGGCCCCGTGCCTCGATGGGCCAGGAGTGGTACCTGCGCTGGAGCATGGTCCTCACCACCGGGATCCTCACCGCCGTCGGTGTGGTCGTCTTCCTGTCGGTCCGCTCCCGCATGAGGGAGCCGCTGGCCGAACGCCTGGCCGCCGCGCCGGAACCCGTGACGGTTCCGAGACAGGCGTCCTCCGTCGCCGCCGAACCGTCCACCGCCGAGGAGCCCGCGCAGCCATGAGATCGGCATTCCTCGAACCATCCCGGCGCCGTACCGCGCTGGTCACCGGCGTCGCGAGCGGCATCGGAGCGGCCTGCGCCGCCACCCTCGCACAGGCCGGATGGCTCGTCGCGGGCCTCGACCTGCACAACTCCTCCGGGGAGTCGACTGCCCTGGCGCTCACCGGCGACGTCTCCGACCCGGCCTCGGTGAGGGAAGCGGTCCGCCTGACCGAGTCCCGGCTCGGCCCGGTCGACGCCCTGGTGACCGCGGCCGGCCACTACGAGGCCACCGCCGTCGACGACATCACACCCGAGCAGTGGACGCGGATGCTCCGGGTCCACCTCGGGGGGCTGGTCAATCCGGTGCGCGCGCTGCTGCCCGGAATGACGGAGCGCGGGGGCGGCAGCATCGTAGCCATCACTTCCGAACTCGCCATCGGGGGAGGCGACGACGGAGCCCACTACGCGGCGGCCAAGGGCGCCGTCATCGGAACCGTGCGCAGCCTCGCCGCGGAAACGGCCGCTCGGGGCATCCGGGTCAACGCCGTCGCGCCCGGCCCCACGGACACGCCGCTGCTCGCCCCGGACTCGCCCTGGCGCGCCCCCGCCTATCTGGAGACGCTGCCCGCGAGGCGTCTCGCGCGTGCGGAGGAGATCGCGTCCTGCGTCCTGTTCCTGCTCGACGAGGGCACATTCTGCACCGGAGAAGTACTCTCCCCGAACAGCGGAGCGGTGATCTGATGCCGACCCGGACCCCACCGGCCGTGAACCCACCGGCCGGGGCTCCACCGACCGAGTCCAAGCGCCCGCACGTCGGAACCCGTGCCCTGGTGACGGGAGCGGTCCAGGGCATCGGTCGGGCCATCGCGGCACGGCTGGCCGCCGACGGGGCCCTCGTCGCCGTCAACGACCGCGTGCCAGGGCCACGCCTGGACGAGGCGGCGGCCGCCGTGGGCGGCGTGTGCGCGCCCGCCGACGTCAGCGACCGCGCCCAGGTCCACAGCCTCGTGGCGCGGCTGGGCGAGAAGATCGGCGACATCGACGTCCTGGTGTGCAACGCCGCCTACATGACCATGGGCGACCTCGCCACGCACGACGAGGACGACTGGTGGAAGGTCGTCGACACCAATCTGACCGGCACCTTCCACGTCATCCAGGCCGTGCTGCCGGGGATGCGGCGGCGCGGGCGCGGCCGCATCGTGGTGGTGTCCTCGGAGTGGGGAGTCACCGGCTGGCCCGGAGCCACCGCCTATGCGGCGTCGAAGGCCGGGCTGATCTCCCTCACCAAGAGCCTCGGCCGTGAGCTGGCACCCCAGGGCATCCTCGTCAACGCCGTGGCCCCGGGCGTCACCGACACCCCGCAACTGCGGGTGGACGCCGAAGCGGCCGGCCTGTCCCTGGACGAGATGCGCCGCTCCTACGCCGCCGGCATCCCGCTGGGCAGGATCGGGCGCCCGGAGGAGATCGCGGCGGCCGTCGCTTTCCTGACCGACTTTCGTATCGGCTCCCTGGCGGGCCAGACACTGCAGATCAACGGAGGAACCAGCCGGTGCCGCGCATGACCCCGCCCGTCGGCCAGACCGACGGCCAGACCAGCCCCCGCTACGCGGGCCTGACCACCTTCGCCCGGCTGCCCCGGCTGGAGGACGTCGACGGCTACGACGTGGCCGTCGCCGGTGTGCCCTTCGACGCCGGGGTCACCTTCCGGCCGGGTGCCCGCTTCGGCCCCTCGTACATCCGCCAGGCATCACGTCTGCTGCGGCCCTACAACCCGGCCCTCGACGTGCTGCCCTTCGGCCGTCAGCAGGTCGTCGACGCGGGCGACCTGCCCTGCAATCCGTACGACATCGCCACCGCCTCCAAGGAGATCGAGGAAAGCGCCCACGCACTGATCAGTGACGGTGCCCGGCTGGTGACCCTCGGCGGTGACCACACCATCGCCTATCCGCTGCTCAAGGCCATGAACAGGGTGCACGGTCCGGTGGCCCTGGTGCACTTCGACGCCCACCTCGACACCTGGGACACCTACTACGACGCCCCCCTGACGCACGGCACCCCCTTCCGCCGCGCCGCGGAGGAGGGACTGTTCCTGCCGGGGGCCAGCGCCCACGTCGGCATCCGGGGCTCGCTCTACGACCCTGGGGACCTCACGGACGACGCCGAACTGGGCTTCACCATCGTGCACTGCGCCGACTTCGAACGGCTCACCGTCGCCGACGTCGTGGCGCTGCTGCGCGAGAGGATCGGCGACGCGCCGCTGTACGTCTCCGTCGACATCGACGTACTCGACCCGGCCCACGCCCCCGCCACCGGCACCCCGGAGGCCGGCGGGCTGACCAGCCGCGAACTCCTCGGCATTCTCCGGGGACTGCGCGGGCTGAACCTGGTGGGCGCCGACGTCGTGGAGGTCTCACCCTCCTACGACCACGCCGACATCACCTGCGTCGCCGCCGCCAACCTCGCCTACGAGTTCGTGTCCCTGGCCGCCCTGCGCCCCGGGGCGGACGCGTGACCCCCGCCCCCGCCCCGCCGGTCACCTGGCCTGCGGGCAAGCGGGCCGCCGCCTCGTTCACCTTCGACGTGGACGCGGAGTCGGCCGTGCTCAGCACCCACCCGCAGGCCGCCGACCGCATGTCGCTGATGAGCCATCAGTCGTACGGCCCGCTGGTCGGCGTACCCCGCCTGCTGCGCATGCTGGAACGGCACGGCGTCCGCGCCACGTTCTTCGTGCCCGGCTGGACCGCGCGCCGCCACCCCGGCACCGTGCGGGCCGTCGTCGCGGCCGGACACGAGATCGCCCACCACGGCTATCTGCACGAACCGCTCACCGGTACCGACGCCGCGACCGAGGCGTCCTTCCTGGACAAGGGGCTCGACGCTCTCGAAGAGGTCGCCGGGGTACGGCCCGTCGGCTACCGGGCGCCCATGTGGGAACTCACCCACCGGTCGCCCGGCCTGCTCGCGGACCGGGGTTTCCTCTACGACAGCAGCCTCATGGACGCCGACACCCCCTACGAACTGGCCGTCCCCGGCGGCCGTTCCCTGGTGGAGGTCCCCGTCCAGTGGGCGTTGGACGACTGGGAGCAGTACTGCTACCTGCCGGACATCTCCGGGACGGGGCTGATCGAGAGCCCCCGCAAGGCGCTGGAGATCTGGACCCTGGAGTTCGAGGCGATGAGAAAGGAGGGCGGCTGCTTCGTCCTCACGACGCACCCCTTCCTCAGCGGCCGCCCGTCCAGGGCCGCCGCGCTGGAGGAACTCGTGGAACGCGTGGCAGGCTGCGCCGACACCTGGCTCGCTCCGCTGGCCGACATCGCCCGGCACACCCGCTCGCTCGCGCTGCCGCCCCGCGTCGTGGACCGGCCCGACCCGCAGTTGTGACACGAGCCGGCTGCGGCGGGGAACGGACCGGGGATCGCCGCCCTGGACAGCGGCACCGTCACCGGGACCGAAGGTCTGCGGCGGCCTAGGGCGAGCGCGGGCAGCGGCACCCCAGGCCGTGTGCCGGCGGCGAGCCGCAGGACGGGCTCGCCGCCGGCACACGGCCCGGCGGCCCTGGTGCACTTCGACGCCCGGAGGGACCCGCTCCGCGGCCACCTCGACACCTGGCGACGACCGGCCGGGTATCCGGGTGGCGCGGGGCCGTGTGCCGGCGGGAGTCTGGGAGAACAGCTCGCGTCTGACCATGTGCTCCGACCGAGGTGCGCTCGACCACCGCTGCACCGCCATCCGGAAGCCCGCGCCCACACCTACGGCCCATGCGGCCTTACCGCCCATGACTTCGAAGCGTCTGAAGTGCGCTCAGCGATGAGCGCCGGCTCATTCATGCGCGCGATCACGGACATTCACGCGAAGGCCGGGAACGATCCCCTGGCCGTCCCGCCTCAGCGCACGGTGATGACCAGTTTGCCCGTGGTGCGACCCGTCTCTCCTTGAGCGTGGGCGCGGGCGCCTTCGGCGAGGGGGAAGGTGGCGGAGACGTGGGCGCGGAGCCTGCCCCGGTCGACGAGTTCGGCGACGGCGCGCATCCCGGCCTGGTCGTGCTCGACGAGCAGGGTGACGGCGCGGACCTGTGCCTTCTCCGCCGCGGCCAGGGTGTCCTCGGCACCCGGCAGCAGGGAGACGAGGACGCCGCCGGGGCGTAGCACGCTCACGGACCGGGTGGCGGTCTGGCCGCCGAGGGTGTCGAGCACGACGTCGTAGCGCTCCTCGGTGTCGGTGAAGTCCTCAGCGCGGTAATCGATGCAGGCATCCGCGCCGAGTCCGCGCAGGAAGTCGTGCTTGGGGGCGCTCGCCGTCCCGGTGACGTGTGCGCCGCGCTCCTTGGCGATCTGAACGGCGAGATGACCGACGCCGCCGGCCGCTGCGTGGATCAGCACCCGCTGCCCGGCTTGGAGGTCGGCGGTATCGACGAGGGCCTGCCAGGCGGTGAGCGCGGCCAGTGGCAGAGCGGCCGCCTGGACGTGGTCGATCCCGGCCGGCTTGGTGACGAAGGCGCGGGTGGGGCCGGTCACGTACTCGGCGTGGGAGCCGGCCCCGTACGGGTAGGGCAGCATGCCGAACACCTCGTCACCGGGCCGGAAGAGGGTCACGCCGAAGCCGGTCTCCACCACGGTGCCGGAGACGTCCCAACCGAGGGTCAGCGGCGGGGGCGGCAGGAAGATACGCATGGCGCGGTGCTTGAAGTCCGTGGGGTTGAGTCCGGCCGCGTGCACGGCGACGAGGATCTCGCCGGGGCCGGGCGTGGGCCGCGGAAGCTCGGTCAGCCGCAGGACCTCGGGGCCGCCGAGGTCCGTCTGGTGCAGGGCGAGCATCACGGGGGCGCCGTTCGAGGCGGCGGGGTCCGGGGCGTCCGTGGCGGCCGGGTCCGGGGAGTTGAGGTTCTCAGGGGTCTCCGTCGAAGTCATGCCTCGATCCTGGCCGCACGGTCCGGCCGGAGCGATGGCAAGAAGGTCATCCTCCGATACATTCTTGCCATGCCCATCGTCACTCCCCCCGCCCGCCCCGCGGCCGTCGCGCCCTTCCGGGCCCATGACCTGGCCGAGCGCGCGGCGGAACTGGACCGCTGGACCCACCCCGCCCCCCGGCCCGGCGCACACAAGGTCGTCGTCCTGGCCCTCGACGGCGTCTACCCCTTCGAACTCGGCATCCCGCACCGGGTCCTGGGTTCCGCCGATGGCCGCTACGAGGTGCTCTCCGCGAGCGTGGACGGGCAGCCCGTGCGTACCGACGCGGACCTGACCGTCACCCCCGGGCACGGTCCCGAGGTGCTGGCCGAGGCGGACACCGTGGTCATCCCTCCGTACGCGATCTCCCGGGCCTCTGCCACCGCCCCGGACCCGCAGGCCCTCGCCGCCCTGTCCCGCGTCCGCCCCGGCACCCGTCTCGTGTCCATCTGCACCGGCGCCTTCCTGCTGGCGGCCGCCGGTCTCCTGGACGGGCGCCGGGCCGCCACACACTGGGCGCTCGCCGACCACTTCCAGGAGCTGTTCCCCCAGGTCGAGCTGGACGCCGGCGTGCTCTTCATCGACCACGGTGACGTGCTGACCTCCGCGGGGGCGGCGAGCGGTGTCGACGTCTGCCTGCACCTGGTGCGCAAGGACCACGGCAGCGAGGTGGCCAACCACGTTGCGCGTTGCTGCGTCGTGCCGCCGTACCGGGACGGCGGGCAGGCGCAGTACATCGAGCGGCCGCTGCCGCCGACGAGCGAAACCGGCACAGGGTCGACCCGCGACTGGGCACTGCAGCGGCTGGACCTGCCGCTGTCGCTGGACGACCTGGCCGCGCACGCGGCGATGAGCACCCGTACCTTCGCCCGGCGATTCCGGGAGGAGACCGGTCTGAGCCCCGTCCGCTGGCTGACCCAGCAGCGGCTGCGGCGGGCACGGCACCTGCTGGAGTCCAGCGACCTGCCGGTGGAACGGGTCGCCCACGAGGTCGGCTTCGCCACCGCCACCTCGCTGCGGCGGCACCTGGCGGCCGAAGCGGGGGTCTCCCCGTCGGCCTACCGGCGCACGTTCCGTGCCTCTGGTCCGGCCGCGGGCGGGGCCAGGGAAGCGTCAGGATCTGCTGCCGAACACGATCGGGTGATGCCGGGCCGTTCGCCCGGCCGCGACCGGTCTGCTCCGGTAGCCCTCGGGCCGTGAGGCAAGCGCGGAACGGAGGGCTGACCGACGGTGAGAGAGCCGCGCGCGAGCCGAGCCGGCCGCAGACCTTGGCTCATTTCCAGAGCGGCGAGGCGAACCTGCTGGTACGGCAGCTGATCCAAGTGCCCGCACGGACCCGACCGACCCCGTGATCCTGATCGACCGAAGGGTCTCCCGGACAACGCCGGTGGCGGTGATTTCGCCCGTCACGCCGGTACACGTCGTCGATCGGGGCGGCCTCGCCCGGATCGGTCGTCAGCCCTCCGTCGTGTCCGGGGATCTCTCCGGGATGGAGCGGGATCACGCGATGCAGGCCGCCCCGAGGACCCGGGCAACGACGTCGTCGAGTTCCTGCGCCAGGCACTCGGCGGCGATCACGTGGTCGGGGCGGATGATGACGGCGCCGACCGGGCGCGCGTCGAACCAGGCCTGCAGGCCCGACTCTCCGCCGAGGTCGCCGATGACGGTGACGTCGGCCGTGGCATGCTTGCGCGCCCACGGCAACTGCGCTTTCGGCACCACCTGCACGAGGCGGGCGCCGAGCCGGTCGAGCGCGGCGCGCCGCCGGTCCGACAGGAACGCCGTCGGGTCGTTGTTCCAGGTGAGGATCCGCCAGCCCTGTCCGGTCGCGTCGTCGAGCAGCATCTCGACGCCGTCGGCGTCGGTGGCCGTCGGCTGGGGGAAGATGGACCCGGCCAGGCGGGGCACATCGCGGTCGGGCAGTGTCTTGAACGTCGGCAGCGGCGTGTGAACCACCACGCCCTGGTCGAACTTCGGCTGGGGCTTGAACGCCTGCCGCTTCTGGGCCTCCCGCTCCTCGGGGGTGCGGTTGGCGGCGATCCGGTCGCGCTCGGCGGCCTTCTGCGGATCGTGGTCGGTCATCTCCTTCGCCATCCCGAGGGAGACGGCCACCATCTGCGTGACGTGGCCCAGCCGTTCGGTCTCGTACGTGTCCAGCAGACCGTCGGTCGAGAGGCCCTTGACGACGGCGGCCAGCTTCCAGCCGAGGTTGAAGGCGTCGCGGATCCCCGAGTTCCAGCCCTGGCCGCCGACGACCGGCATGACATGGGCGGCGTCGCCGGCGAGGAATATCCGCCCGTGGCGGAACCGACCGGCGATGCGGGCGTGGTGCCGGTAGACGCGGCGGCGGATGATGTCCAGCTTCGACGGGTCCGGCACGTGCGGTGCCAGCAGACCGAAGACGAACTCGTCGTCCTCGACGTCGGCCTCCGTCTCGTCCTCGAAGAGCGTGAACTCCCAGCGCCGGATGCCGTGGGGCAGCGCGATGGAGGCGTAACTGCGGGTCGGATCCCCGCCGAAAACGGCGTGCGGCGTGCCGATCGGGTCGTTGGCGACGTCGATCACGATGCCGTCGGTCGGCCGGGTCTCGCCCTCGAACGAGATGCCCAGGCGCTTGCGGGTGGGCGAGGCCCCGCCCTCGGCGGCGACGACGTACAGCGCGCGCACCGTCTCGCCGTTCCCGAGGGTGGCGACCACGCCGTCCGCGTCCTCGGTCAGGTCCACGACCTCGGCACCGAAGCGTACGGCGGCGTTCGGGAAGCGGTCCAGGCCGGCGAGCAGCACCTGGTCGACCAGCGGCTGGACGAAGCCGTTGCGGCGCGGCCAGCCGAACTCCCGTGTCGTCGGGTTCACTTCGGAGAGGATCGTCCGGTCCCCGTTGACCATGTAGATCTTCTGGTCGGGGATGGTGTGGGGAAGTACCTCCTCGACGAGGCCGGCGGTCTGCATCGCGCGCAGTGCCTCGTCGTCGATGCCCACGGCCCGCGGGTAGTCGATGAGCTCGTGCTCCCGCTCGGCGACGAGGACGCCGACGCCCTGCTGCCCGAGCAGGTTGGCCAGGGTGAGGCCGACGGGCCCCGCACCGACGACAAGAACGTCGCAAGCGGTGGTCATGAGTTGCTCCCTGCGGATCGTGCCGAGTACAGCCCGGCGATGGTGTCGCCGAACGCGCGGTTCAGCAGGACGAGATCGATGCCCAGGCCCACGTAGTCGACGAGGCCGTCGGCGAACAGGCCGGCCGCGTACTCCGGTTGGCCGGAGTAGATGCCGAGGGTGACGCCGTGCGCGGTCGTCACCTCGCGCAGGTACGCGATCGACTCGCGCACGGGGCCGTCCTCCCAGTCGCCGCGCCCGGGTAGGCCGTGGGAGACGGCCAGGTCGGCCGGCCCGATGTAGACCGAGTCAAGGCCCGGGGTCGAGACGATCTCCTCGGCACGGTCGACGCCGGCCTTCGTCTCGATCTGCGCGATCGCGGACACCGCGCGGTTGCCGCCCTCGGTGTACGAATCACCCGAGTACAGCGCCGGCCTGGACGGGCCAAGGCTGCGGTTCCCGACCGGCGGGTATTTGGTGGCGGCGACCAGCGCCTCGGTCTGGGCCCGGGACTCGACGGTGGGGGCGACGATGCCGCGGGCCCCGCTGTCGAGCAGCCGGAGGATGGGGGCGGGATCCAGCGAGCCCACGCGCGCGTACGCGTACGCGTTGTCCCGCGGAATCGAGCGCAGGATCCCGCATGCCGCCTCGATCCCCAGCTCGCCGTGCTGGAGGTCGAGGACCACCCCGTCGTAGCCGGCTGCCGCCGCCCACTCGGGCATCGCGAAGGAGGGGACCGACTGGTGGTACAGGACGGGGTGGGCGCCGCCGGGCGCTGCCTGCTTCACTGCGCCGACCCTTCCCGCCCGGCCAGCCGCGCGGCGTGCGCCGCGGCCGCCCCGCCGCCGAAGACCGGGACGATCTCGCGGCGGGCGAACCGCCACTGCCCGTCGACCTTCCGGTACCGCTCGCGGAACTCGCCGACCGAAGCGGGCTGCGTCTGCGGCTCGTTGGTGTCGCGGAACGTCAGGTACTGCACCGTTCCCTCGACCTCGTCTCCGTCCCGTACGAGGCGGATCCCGCCGATGAAGTGCCGGCCGACGATGTCGGTCTGCCGGACGCGCTTGGCACCCCAGGCCTTCATGGCCTCGCGGTCCATGTCACCCATCGGGCCGACCGATACGCCGTCCTCGGTGTACAGCTCCCAGGTGGTGTCCGCCCGGTTGTGGTCGAGGCGGTAGAGCATCTCCGCGATGAGTTGCTCGATCTCGACGCGGGTGGTCGCGTCGACGGGACGATAGTCGCTCATGTTCAGCCTTTCGAATCCGCGGTCGCGACCACGCGACCGAGTCCGGTGATGGTGGCGACGCACTCGACGTCGGCGGGCCACGGCTCGATGTAGCCGATCGACCCGGACAGCAGCACCTCGCCGGCGCGCAGCGGCTCGCCCGTACGGATCGCGGTCCGGGCCAGCCAGATCACCGCGTTGACCGGGTCCTCGAGCACGTTGCTGCCGACGCCCCGGGTGATCTCGGTGTCGCCGCCCGTGATGACCATCTCCACCTTGGTCAGGTCGACCTCGCCGTAGGGGTGCCGCTCCTCGCCGACGACGATGCCGCTGCAACCGGCGTTGTCGGCGATGGTGTCGACGATCTGCCCGACCGATCCGCCGTAGCGGAAGTCGACGACCTCGAACGCGGGGGTCACGTAGTCGATCGCGGCCTCGACGCCTTCGCGTGTGGCCTCGAGGATGTCGGCCTTCAGCACGAACGCGACTTCGGCCTCGATCAGCAGGCGGTTGTACCTGGACAGCGGAAGGCGCGTTCCCGAGGCATGCACCATGTCGTCGTGGATGATGCCGTAGTCGGGCTCGTCGATGCCCACGCGCTGCTGGACGAGGGGGTTGGTCAGGCCGACCTTGCGGCCCACCCGCTTCACGCCCAGCTCGCGTTCGCGCAGGGCGGCGAACTCGGCGGAGATCGCGTAGGCCGCGTCGAGATCGCGCTCGGGGAGCCGGGGGCTCACGTACGGCACGGTGTACACATCGCGCTTCGCCTCGAACAGCTCGCGCGCTATCTGGGTGATGGTCTCCTGGGCGACGCTCACTCCGGTCCTTTCGTCAAGCATGCTTCTTCAGGAAGGCGACCGCTGCGGCGTTGAACTCCGCGGCGCCCTCCCACTGCGGCCAGTGCGCGGCGCCGCGGATCAGCAGGTACTCGCCGTCCGGGATCAGCCCGCACAGGCGCTCGCCCTCGGCCTCGTCGCCGGTCGGCTCGTTGTCGGTCCACACCATCAGCGCCGGGACCGGGACCGCCGCGAAGTCGTCGTCCGTCACCCGGTTGCGCCAGCGCCGCTCCGGCTCCCGCAGGGCGGACACGTACGCCATGCTGAACCCGTCGCGGGCGTAGATCGCCTGGCGGACGCGGACGAGCTCGTCGGTGATGTTCTCCGGGTCGTGGATCACGACCTGCAGGCGCTTCTTCACGTTCTCGAAGGTCGGCTCGCTGACCGCCTGGGTGCTCGCCGACTGCGTCCTGTCCAGCTGCGGCTCCCCGACCACTCGCCCGCCGGGGGCGGAGAGGATCACCGTGTACAGCCGGTCGGGATGCTTGGGCGCGAACTTCAGCGCGAGCCAGCCGCCGAGCGACTCACCGGCGAGGTGCACGCGCTCCAGTGCCAGTGCGTCGAGCAGCGCGAGCAGGTGCTCCTCGTAGTCGCGGATCTCCAGCGGGTGGTCGGACAGCGAGGAGTACCCGTGGCCCGGGTAGTCATAGCCGACCACCCGGAAACCGGCTTCCACGAACGCGCGGATGTTCTGCGTCCACGCCTCGATGTGGCCGCTGGTGCCGTTGGCGAGCACCACCGTCTGCGCGTCGGGGGCCGCTCCGGGGAGGTCGAGCACCCGGGTGCGGTAGCCGCTCGCGTCCACGTACCGCAGCGTGTGCTCCAGGTCCGCGATCTCTTCCCAGAAGGTCGCGAAGTGCGTCTTTCCCGCCTGGCTCATGCGGTCACCGCCGCCTGGATCGCGAAGCCGGCGCCCCACTTCTCGACGGCCCAGTAGTGGTCGACGACGAGGCGGTACGGGCCGGCGGTCGACAGCGCCGCGTAGGCGGCGATCCAGCTGCGCATCTCGTGCGCGGCCGAGCCGCCCTCCGCCGTGAACCAGCCGTTCTCCCAGCCGTCGACCGGGGTCAGGTCGCCGGAGCGGAGCACATCGAGGACGAGCATGTCCCACTCCTCGTTCAGCGGGTCGCTCGGCGCCTTGCCGTCAGCGATCGCCTGGATGCCCTTGACGATCAACTGCTCCCGCTCCTGCCGCTCCTCGGGTGAGGGCGCGTACGAGATCAGGCGCTCGTGCAGGGTGTCGGGGGCGCCGTCCCAGCGCGGGATCGGCGGGCTGTGGGAGATGCCGCCCGAGGCGAGGAACAGCACCTTCTCGTCCATCGCCTGGGCGGCCCGGCCGAACGCCTCGCCCATCAGCCGCACCCGACGCATCGGCGAGAGCGGCAGGCCGATCGCGTTCACGAACACCGGCACGATCGGCTGCGTGAAGCCCTTGCCGAACACGAAGTCGAGCGGCTGGACCAGGCCGTGGTCGACCTTCATCCGCTCGCTGCGGCCGATGTCGATGCCCTCACCCAGCACTGCCGTGTGGAAGTCTCGGGCGGCGTCGCCGTCGACGGGGAGCGGCCCTGCGGTGGTGCCGTAGTCACCGATGCCTTCGGCGACCGCACCGATCACCCACGGTGTGATCAGGGAGTAGAGCTGGCCGTTGAAATGGTCGGGCCCGAACACCACGACCAGGTCGGGGTCGTACTCGGCGACGAACCTCCTGACCTCGTCGATGGCGGAATTGATCTCGGCGAATGTCTCCCCGCCCGGGTCGACATTGCCGAAGGACGGCGCATGGGAGAGCGCTGCGATGGCCAGCGGCATGGAGCGGTTCCTCTTTCTCGGAAGTGGCGGATTTCCCGGAGTGGCGAACGGCCGGCTGCTACGCGGACGTACCGGCGAACACGGGCCGCGCGGCATCCGGTGCGTCGGAGCGGCGCAGGCCCAGGTGCAAGGCCAGAACGCAGAGGCCGGCGACGAGCATGGGCATCGCGAAGACGGTGAAGGCCGCCCCCATCCCCAGGCCCGCGTCGAAGGCCGCGCCGCCGACGATCGGCGCCGCGATGCCGCCGAACCGGCCGACGCCGATGACGACACCGAAACCGGTCGAGCGGGCCAGCGTCGGGTACAGCGTGGGGACGATCGCGTAGAAGGCGGCGGTGCCGGCGCAGACGAAGAACGACGCCAGGAACAGGGTCCACCAGGCGGTCGGCATCCCCGGCCCGGCGATGCCGAACAGCGAAAGGGTGGCGGTGGCCAGGATCAGGAAGACCGGGGTGACGAAGCGGACGTTGAGTTTTCCGCCGAGGTAGCCGAAGAGCACGTTGCCGAGGATGCCGCCGACGCTGAAGGCGGTGACGAGCTGCGGGGCGAGCGCCGGGTTGTGATGGGCGTCCGCGACGGCGCTCGGGGCCCAGTTCGTCATGAAGTAGAAGCTGAGCATGTACGCGACGTACCCGACGATCATCAGCAGCGTGAAGTAGCCGGACCTGCCGGTGAACACGGTGCGCAGTGAGCCCTTGACCTTGACGCTCGTCGAGTCCGACTCCGGGAGCGCTTCGAGTGCGGGGCGGTGCATCTTCGTCAGGAGTGCGTTGAGCCGCTGCAGTGAGTCCGTGCGACGGCCCTCGGAGAGCCAGGCGAGCGATTCGGGGAGGAAGGCGAACGTGGCGGCCGCGGCGATGGCGCTGAGGGCGAACCCGACCCACCAGCCGAACTGCCAGCCGTGCGCACCCAGCGTCGGGCCCACGATCATGGAGCCGAGCAGCCCGCCGATGTTGATCGCGGCGGCATAGACGGCCATCACCAGGGAGTACACGCGCTTGCCCGTGTACTCGGCGAGGATGACGCCGGCCACGGCCACCAGGGAGCCGATGCCGATGCCGGTGATGATGCGGCTGACGACGAGGGGGCCGGTCCCGGTCTCGGGCGTGGCGAACGGGCCGATGAGCATGCCGATCGCGATGGTGAACGTGGAGATGACGCCCATGTTGCGTCGGCCGATGCGGTCGGCGAGCGGCGCAATGATGATCGAGCCGACGAGCATGCCGACCAGGGCTCCGGACATGACGAGTCCGAGCTGGGCCTTCGACACCCCGAAGCCCTGCTCGATGTACGGGGCGGCGAACGAGGTCAGGGAGACGTCATAGCCGTCGAGCACGACAAGGGCGATCGCGATGACGACGGCGCGGATCTGCAGTCCACTCATCTTCCCTTGAACGACTTGGTCGGTGACCTTCATGGGCGGCCTCTCTGCGTCGAGGATCGCGCGGACCGGCGTCCCTGCCGCCCGCGGAGTCGGGGGGACCGCGTCCTGGCCGTGGCCCACCACCAATGCCTAGAATCTAGGTTCTAGGTTCTAGGCTGGGGGTTACAGTGACCGGCGAGCACGGTCGGCGTCAAGGGTCGATGTGAGATTTGGTAGAACTGCAGTCCGCAGCAGCGAGGGGGATTGATGGCCGCCAAACGGAAGGTCCACCGGGCTACCGAGGGGTCCAAACGGGCGATTCTCGAGGCCGTGCTCTCGCGGGCGGTCGAGGCCGGGTACGAGGGCACCACCATGGCCGATGTCGCTCGCGCGTCCGGTCTGCCGATCGGATCGGTCTACTGGCACTTCCAGAACAAGGAGCGGCTCTTCGTCGAGTTGCTCGACTACTGCTTCGAGGTCTGGAAGCAGGCCAACGCGTCCGCCGGTTCCGTGCGCGACCTCCTACGACACAGCATCAGCGAGTCGGCGGCAGCGTCCGCGAGCCTGGCCGAGCCGGCCGCCGCGTTCTGGAGCATCGGCCTCGTGTTCGCGTTCGAGCGGCGCCTGGAGGACAACCTCGCACGGCAGCGGTACCTCGCCATCCGCAAGGAGATGTTCCAGTTCGTCACCGCCCGGCTGCGGGCCTCGTACCCGGAGC
This sequence comes from Streptomyces hygroscopicus subsp. hygroscopicus, assembly GCF_030269125.1. GTDB lineage: Bacteria > Actinomycetota > Actinomycetes > Streptomycetales > Streptomycetaceae > Streptomyces > Streptomyces hygroscopicus_C. The sequence goes on from NZ_BSSM01000003.1 coordinate 366,931, forward strand.
TGCCGGATGATGTCGCGGCGGAGCTGGCGCACGACATCGCCGTCATGGGGCGCGCGCTCACCGACGGCTTCCGCGTGGCCGCGGCCGCCGGCGACGACACCGACTTCACCCGGTACGCCGAGCTGGCTGCCGACGCGCTCGAGTCCCTGGCCACCACTCGCCTGAAGGAATACACCCATGACTGAGACCTCCTCGTCCGCCTCCGAGAAGGTCGCGATCGTCGTCGGTGGCGGATCCGGAATCGGCGCCGCCTGCGTGCGGGAGTTCGCCGCGAACGGCTACCGGGTGGTCGCGATGTCGCCGTCGGGCCGGGCCCGAGCCCTCGCCGAGTCGCTCGGTGGTGTCGGCCTGGACGGCTCGAACACCAGCGTCGAGGACCTTCGGGCGTGCGTCGACCTCGCGGTGTCGGAGTACGGCCGGATCGACGCGGTCGTCAACAGCAGCGGTCACGCGGCACGCGGCCCGGTGCTCCAGATCACGGACGAGCAATGGTCCGAGGGCGTCGACCTCTACCTGCTGAACGTCGTGCGCATGGCCCGCCTCGTGACGCCCCATCTGATCGCCTCCGGTGGCGGCGCGATCGTGAACATCTCCACCGCAGGCGTCTTCGAGCCCGGCCCGATGTTCCCCGTCTCGGTGACCATGCGGGCGGCGCTGGCCTCCTTCACCAAGCTGTACGCCAACGAGTACGGCCCGCAGGGCATCCGGATGAACAACGTCCTGACCGGACTGACCAAGGACGACCCCAGCGTCGTCCCGGCCGAGTGGACGAGCGGCATCCCGTTGCGCCGAGCGCAGAGCACCGCGGAAGCCGCTCGGATCGTACGCTTCCTCGCCGGCGAGGAGTCGGCCTACATGACCGGACAGAACCTCCGCGTCGACGGTGGAGAGACCAAGTCTGTCTGAGGCGGCATCGGCGGGCGAGCACACGAACACCACCCTGCGGCACGGGACGCGTCCCGCCGAGGTGCCGCAGCGGTTCGTCGACACCCTCGATGCCGAGGAGCAGGCCGCGCTGCGCGCCCTGCTCGGCCCACGGGGCTGACCGGAAGGGCCACCGCCGCTCGTGTACCTGACCGTCTACGTGCCGTTGCTCACCCCGGCGCTCCTGGCCGGGCCGGCTCCCCGCCTGACCCACCACCTCGCCCCGGCCGCCGCCCGAGCGCTCGCCGCCACACCACGGCGGTCGGGGCGGTGGCCACTGTGTGGGTGCTGGTGGTGCTGGCGGCCGACGGCCTGGGCCGCACCAGCGAGGTCCTCGCCTTCACCCCGCCCCGACCCGGCACCCCTCGCTGCCGCCGACCCCCCGTGCACCCTCGGTCGTGTGTGGATCCGCGCTGTGGTGCTGGCACTTCTACGTGAGTCCCGCTTCGACAAGGCCTCACACCTATCAGGCGGTGATCGACGCTACCTGGAGCACGCGGGTCGACCTCGGACAAGTAACTGAACGCCTGAAGCCGTTCGGAGCCGTGAATGTGTGGATCATCCAGGATGGCGGTTCGGACAAGGCCTACCTAGAAGTCAGATTCCCTGACAGTCTCTCCGATGTGCAGCGCACAACGCTCAAGAGACGGATATCGGACCTACCCGGTGTCGGCAGGATCGCTCTGTGCCAGGTGCGCGACTGCGGATGAACAGGGACGGTCAAGTGGTGTGATCACGCCATGCGATCGCAGCTTCGGGCTGTTCTACGGATGGCCCGCCTCACAAGGGGAGCCAACTGGGCCACCACACTGGCCTGCCGCCCGGTTCGCACATGCTCTCCGGATGGCCGGGCGACACGTACCACACGGCCAACATCGGCCAGAGCAGCACTGCTGTGGCGAGAGCCGTCAACGCCAGCGGCAACAGCAACCGTCGGTGACCGGTCGCCTTGCGCATCCCAGCCCACAGCACGGTTGACACCGCCGCCATGCCGGTCGCCGTGACCACCAATGAGAAGAGCTGGCCGACACCGTTGGCGCCAATATCACAGTTCGCCCAGGTACCGAACAGCAGCAGCGAGGTCAGATACCCGGATCCCAGAAAGACCACCCAACCGATCAGCCAGGCGGCAGCGCTGTACCCGGCCTTCTTTCTCGCGGGGGAAAGCCGTACTTCCTCTGCTGGCATGGGTTCGCCTTCCGCCGGGAGTGGTGTGCCGGAGGAGGCGTCCGCCAACGGTCGGCCCTCCCCGACGGCGTGTGATGTTACAACTGGCGCTCCTCACAGATCAGATGATCTCGTACCAGCTGGTGTGATCACGGCGTCTGAGCCCTCCTGGATAGCCCCGTTCACCGGGCTGAGCCCGCGGTAGTTCGGCTACCCGGTGCGCCCGGCCATCGCGCGGTGCGCAGCCGGGACGGCGGTGACGCGCACCGCGCGCATCGGCCACGTACCATCGCCGCGCACCGCACCGCACCGCACCGCACCGCACCGCCCATCGTGGTGCCCTCCATCGGCGTCGCGCCCCGGTCGAACGGGACGGCAGGCCGAGCCACTTCGAGCAGCACTGACCACCCCGCGGGGACTGCCTCGACCCGCGGTCGAGCCGAGCGGCGGGGCACGGTCTCGCCGGGGGCGGTCCGAGGGATCAGCTTCCGGGCGGGAGCACGCTCAGCCGGATCGCGGAGGGCCGCCGCGGGTCGTGGTGGATCTCCTGGTCCGCCGCCAGCAGACGGACGGCGCTCGCCGTCGGCTCGCCGCTGCCGGGGTTGCGGGCGAACCGGGGGTGGGCCCCGCTGGAGACCTGGAGCCGAAGGCGGTGGCCGGTCCGGAACCGGCAGGCGGTCGGTGCGAGGTCGAGGGCGAGCGCGAGCACTCCGTCCGCATCGATCCGGCCGGCGGCCGAGGACCCGGGCCGTACACGGATCAGCCCGTCGGTGATGTCCACCGACCGGCCGTCCGGGTGCACGTCGCAGAGCCGGGCGAAGAAGTCGGTGTGCGCGAGGCCGGAGCGTACGTACAGCTCGGCCGAGACCTCGCCGAGGACATCCAGGTCTGCCTCCAACGGGTCGGTGGTGAAGGTCAGTACGTCCGGACGGGCCTCCAGCGCGCGGTTGTCCCGCGGCCCGGCACCCGCGCCCGTCCACGCGCCGCCGACGGCCGGGGTGGGGTCCGCCGGCTCGTAGCGGTAGCGGTCGGGGCCGCTCGGCGGCGGTGGGGCGGGGTCGAGCCGGCCGCCCGGATGCAGGTACCAGCTTCGGGAGACCGCCTGCGGCGGCGGCCAGGCGGCGAAGCCGCGCCACTCCTCGGCGCCGAGCAGGAACAGGCGCACCGGGTCCGGCTCGGCAGGGCGGCCGGCGGGGCGGCCGGCGGCCCCGTGGTCCGATCCGGAAACGGGGCCTCGGTCGGGCACGAGTTCTCGGTCGGGGCGAACTCCGTGGCCGGGGCGGAGGAGCCCGTAGCCGGGGCGGACATCGCGGCCGGGGCGGACCCCGTGGCCGGTGACAGCCTGGTGCTCGGGGAAGACTCCGGCGAGCCAGTCCAGGGAGTCCGCCATGAAGACCGGCCACCAGCGGCCGACCGCCGTGTGCGTCCACGGTCCGATGGTCAGCCGGGGTGCCGCGCCGCCGGCCCGCAGCAGCGCGTACTGCTGGAGCGTCTGCGGCAGGAAGGCGTCGTACCAGTTGCCCTGCAGCAGCACGGGAACGCCAGGGCCCCGTACCAGCCCGGCGCTGCGGTCAGCGGCGGACCAGTACGGATCGTCTTCGGCCTCGTGCGCCAGCCAGGCGTCGAGGTGCGGGTAGTCGCGGCCCAGCGCCCGCGCGATGGCCGGGCCGAGCGGCAGCTCCCGGTAGGCGATCCGCTGAAGTCTCCGCTCCTCCCGCAGCTGGCGCACGGTGTCCCGGACCGGTCCGCGTTTCGGCCGGCTGAGCATCGACGCCCAGCCGGCCATCGTGTCCAGGGCGAACGCGCCGCCCGGCCAAGCGACCCGCGCATACTCGTGCGGCCCCATCTGGACCACCGAACCGCGCAGTCCGGGCGGCGGGTCGTCCAGCAGGGCCCACTGCACGTAGCCCAGGTAGCTCGCCCCGATGGTGGCGAACTCGCCCGAGAACCAGTCCTGTTCGCTCATCCAGGCGGCGGTGTCCCGGCCGTCGGCGGCCTCCTGGAGCCACGGGTCGAGCGTTCCGCCCGAGCCGAAGGTCCCCCGGCAGCGCTGCACCAGCACCTGGTATCCGCGCTCGGCGTACAGCCGGCCGTAGAGCAGGCCCACCGGCAGATCCCAGCCGTACAGGTTGCGCACCAACAGGGTCGGCGGGCGGCCGCCGCCGGCCGGCGCGTAGTGGTCGGCGAGCAGGTCGACGCCGTCCCGCATCGGCACCCGTATGCCCCTGGTGACGCGGACGTCCCGGGTGACGGCCGGCGGCAGCCGCATCAGCCGGCTCGCCAGGCGCGCGGCGAGCGCGCCGCCTGTCCGCTCAGCCCGCACGGAGCAGTCCCAGAGCGGCGAGCAGTCCGAGGTTCTCGGCGGCGCTCCACCATTCGGCAACCCGGCCCTGGTGGATCCGCAGGATGTCGATGCCCCGGTTGGTGACCGGCGTGCCGGGCGCGGCGGCGGCCCCGGGCAGCCCCCCGCGGTAGGTGCCGGCGAACCGCCAGCCGCCGGTGACGTAGGCTCCTTCGGCGACCGGGCCCACCTCTGTGGTGTAGGTCAGGTCTGCGATGCCGTGGACGCCGCCGATCAGCGCGAGGGCGCCACCACGGTCGCCGATCAGGCTCGGGTCGATGCTGTCCGACAGCTTCGGCGAGTGGACGGTGAGCCGCTCGGCGAGCAGCTCCTCGCCGATGGAGAGGTCGCCGTTCCACAAGGCGATCCACTTCTCCCAGATGCGGTGCGTCTCGGCCGGGGCGGGGCCAATCGTCATGGAGACTCCTGGTGTTCAACGGGATCCGACCGGGCCCGGCCTGCGGGCGGGGTCGGGGACGCGGCCGGTGGTGTCACCGGTGCGGTGGACAGGGAGCGGACCGCCGACGGCGAGGTGGTGACGGCGGTCGCGCAGCAGTTGGCGCAGGTAGCGGTAGACGTCCAGTTCGACGGTGAGCTGGGGCGTCGCGGAGTAGCGCCGGCGCACCCTCCGCTCGTCGGCGGCGATTTCGGCCAGCATGGCCTCCCGGCCGGGCAGCCGGGTACGTCCCTCGATCAGATCGGCGGTCCATTCGGCCTGTGCCTCGGCGACGGGGGTGATGGCGCTCAGCGTCTTGGCGAAGCCGAGGAAGAACAGCCCGGCGTGCTCCGGCATCACGATCCGGCGGAAGAGCCGCATCGGGCCGATCATCACCGGGGTCAGCTCCTTGGGCAGGAACGGGAAGCTGAACTTGAAACCGGTGCACCAGACGATCGCGTCGAACTCCTCGACCGAGCCGTCGGTGAACCGCACCCGATTGCCGCCGTCGAAGCGCTCGATGCCCGGCCGCACCGCGATCCGCCCGGCCTTGACCGCCGGCAGGTACCCCTCGCAGGTGGCGGGGTGGGTGCGCAGTGCGAGGTGACCCGGGGCCGCCAGACCGTACCGGCTGATCCTGCCCTGTGTCACCCAGAGCATCGCGGTCAGCAACAGGCTCTGCGCCAAGGGCGGCACGAACGTGGCGAGCGGCAGGTTGACCTTGTCGGCGGGCTTGCCGAAGAGGCGCTTCGGGGTGATCCAGAAGCCGCGCCGGGCACTGGAGACCACCCGGTCGGCCACGGCAGACAGTTCGGTGGCGAGGTCGCAGGCGGTGTTGCCGGATCCGACGACCAGCACCCGCCGGCCGCGCAGTTCATCGGCGCTCTTGTAGTCCTTGCTGTGCAGTTGGGTGCCGGTGAACTCGCCCTCGTACGCGGGCTCCGGCCGCTTAGGGTCCCAGTGGAAGCCGTTGGCGACCAGAACGTGGGTGTAGCGGTGCATCCGCCCGTCGTCCAGCGTGACGATGTATCCGGCCCCGTCCTTGACCACGCCGGTCACCGAGGTCCGGAAGCGGATGGACGGTCGCAGGCCGAAGTGCTCGGTGTAGCGGTTCAGGTAGTCGAGCATCTGCGGATGCCCGGGAAACAGCGGGTACTCCTCGGGCATCGGGAACTTGGGGAACCCGCTCATGTCCCGCGAGCTGTTCAGCTCGATGGAGTCGTAGACGGCGGAGGTGCCGCTGTCGTTGCAGAAACGCCACTGGCCCCCGATGTCGGAGCCCTTCTCGTACACGTCGAACGGGATGCCCCGCTCACTGAGGACCTGCGCGGCCGCGAGTCCGCAGACCCCGGCCCCGATGACGCACACCCGCACGGACATCCGATCGCCCCCTCGCGAACCCCACTGGCGCGGGAAGCGTTCACGAGTTGGCTAAAGACACCCTTGCGTTCGGCTGTCCCCGCGTCGGTCGCGTCGCCGGCCGAGCCCGGACCACCCGGACCGCGTCCGCCGCCTTCCGGGACACCGGGCGCGCGCCCCTCAGCGCATACCGCACGGCCTCTGATCGCCCGGCTGCGTCACGGTGCCGGTGCCGGCGCCGAACGAACGGATCGCTGAGGTGCCCCATCGCTCGCGCAGCAGCGGCTTTCCGGCCCTGGACTCGTCGTGCCGGAAGACCGCGACGGTCAGCCCGTCCTTCACCCGGGCGCGGCGACTGCCGCCGCCTTCCCGACGGATCTCCGCGGCCGCATCCCCGACCACGCCGGCGTCCTGTCACGGACGATGCGTGCGTTCAGGTGGTACTCAAGCGAGCTTCCACAGCCGAACGGTGTGGTCCTTGCCGCCGGAGAGGGCATCGTTGCCGCCGGTGGCCAGGGCTTTGCCGTCGGGGCTGAACGCCAGCCATGAGGCGGTGGTGGTCAGGGTCGCGGTGCTGGTGCGGGTGGCGACGTCCCAGAGCCGGACGGTCTTTTCGTAGCCGCCGCTGGCCAGGGCTTTGCCGTCGGGGCTGAACGCCACCGACGACACCGGATCATCGTGGCCGCGCCGTGGGCGGGTAGATGCAGGCACGGATGGATTCCTCCGGTCAGAAGGTGAGCTACGCCGACGTGCCTGCCGGCGGACTGGACGGGCGGTCGTACCCGCGTGGTGCCCGCGCGCACGCGGGGCTACTTCGTGCCCACCGTGCGCAGCGTGGCCAGGATCAGGGTGCGGGTGGCGGTCAGGACGTCAGCGAGACGCACCTGCTCCTGGGGGCCGTGCGCCCAGCGCACTTCGCCGGGCCCGTACTGAAGCGTGGGTATGCCGTGTGCGGCATACAGCCGCAGGTCGCTTCCGTAGGGTGCGCCCTGTTCCTGAGGCGGCCTGCCGCCGGTGATGTCGGCATGGGCGTGACCGACCAGGGCCGCCAGGGGGTGACCGTCCGGCATGCGTCCGCTGGCGAACTGGCCGCCGGGCCAGGTCACCCTGGCCGGGTGGGCGCGCAGCCAGGGGTCGTTGGCGCAGGCCTGGGCGATGCAGTCCTCCAGTTGGATGCGGGCCTCGGCCGTGTCCTCGCCCAGCCGGACGCCCAGTCGTCCTTCGGCCACGAGGAGGTCGGGGACGCTGCTGGCCCAGTCGCCGGCGCGGACTGTGCCGACGGACAGTGGGTAGGGAACGGGATATGCGGCCATCAGCGGGTGGGGGTCGGCGTTGCGGGCGGCTTCCAGGCGGGCCAGCGCGTGGTGGAGCGGCAGGTAGGCGTCGAGGGCGCTGACCCCGGCGTAGCGGGTGCTGCCGTGGGTCGCCTGGCCCGGGACCTCGATGCGGAAGGTCAGCGCCCCTGCGTTCGCCGTCATCAGCATGCCGCCGGTCGGTTCGGCGATGATGCACGCGTCCGCGGTGTGGCCGCGCCGGAGCGTGCCGAACGCGCCGAGCCCGCCGTCCTCCTCGCTGACCACGAAGTGCGCTGTGAGACGGCCGCGCAGGCGCACCCCGGCGGCGCGTATGGCGGTCACAGCCGCGAGTACGGCCGCCAGACCGGCCTTCATGTCACAGGCGCCGCGGCCGTGAATGACGTCGCCGGTGACCCGGGGCACGAAGGGGTCACCGGCCCACTGTGCCAGGTCGCCGGGAGGGACGACGTCCACATGACCCTGCAAGGCGAGTACCGGCCCGTCACCGCCGTCGCTGGTGCCGCCCACCAGCCCCCACGCCTCGTCGCGCGGCACCTCGGCGCCCGGGTAGCCGGGATCCGCACGCAGCTCCCGCAGGTCCATGGACCACAAGTCGGTTTCGAGGTCGAGCCGTCGGAGATGCCGGGCCAGCAAGTGCTGCATCTCGGACTCGGCGGCGCTGCCCGTCACGCTCGGCACGGCGAGCAGTTCCAGCAGGGTCCGGGCGACGGCGGCCTCGTCCACGGCGGCCAGCGCGGCGGTTTCGGCAGCGTTGAGGGATGCGGTCATCGCAGTACTGCTCCCAGCAGGTCGACGGCAGGCCGTCCCCGACCCTAGGGCCTCGTTCCGGAGCGATCCAGATCTCGTTCCCGCCCCTCACCGGCGCGCCCCGAAGGTCCCTGGCGACAAGATGTTTGTCTTGGTGACAAACGTATGCCTCGGTGGCAACTGTCGCGCCTCGGCTCACGCACTCATGTGACCCGGCGCTTCGGCCGGCCACTCAGAGCGTCGCAGTCGGCCGGGGACGGCCCGTGCGTCGTCAGGTGGCGGACAGGCTCCATGCTCCGAACGAGCGCACCTGGTAGTAGCCGCGGCCCGGCCACTGGAACGCATGCTCCCCGGCGCGCCCCTCGGTCACCGTCGCCCAGTAGGCGAGGCGGTCGTCCAGCGCCTCCAACTGGATCAGGCTCGACCCCGCGTAGTGCAGAACGCCTGGGCCCGGTTCCCCTCGGTAGTGCACGACATCCGAACCGGTCCCGTCGATGTCGTCGTGGAAGCGCGGGACTTCTCGCAGCGGTGCCGCGGTCGCCGTCCACGCCTCCTGTTCGCCCGCGCCGAACACGCGGAAGGAGACCGCCTTGTTCCCGTCCGGCAGCGGAATCCGGGCGGTGAAGGGGGTTCCGTCGCCGGACAGCCGGTACAGGCGTGAGGAGCGCCCCTTCCTGCTGCCCTCGATGCGCAGGTGGACCCGTGACCGCCCGTCGGTCGAGAAGACCATCACAGCCGGGCGGTACGACGGCATCTTCAGCCGGTGGGTCTGCTCGCCGCTGCCTACCTTCCCGCCGACCTGCGGCTGGGAGACACCCGTCGGCGTCGTCTGGCGGGGCTCGGCGTCGCGTGGCTGTGTGCGGACTCCGCTGCCCGCGCCCCGCTGTCTCGGAGTGCCGGGACTCGGGTTCTCCGTCAGGCGGACCGCGTCCGCCGCGCATACGGCGATGCTGCGGGCGGCTCCCCCGGGAGGCGCCCAACGGACCTGCCGGGTGGCCCGCCCGTGCCGGGCGTCGAAAAAGCACAGCGGCATGCGCTCCGGCAGAGACCGGCCGGCGATCAGGGCGTCCAGACAGGCCAGCGCGTGCCTGCCCTCGTCCAGCGTGCGCAGGACATCGAGCGTGTCCGCCCGCGACCGGTCGCCGGCGGCGTCCCGCTTCGCCTGATCGTACGCGTCGAGAGCACGCGCCAGTTCGGCCCGCATCCCATCGGTGGCGCCGGGTTGGCCGGGGCTGAAGGAATGGACGTCCAACGCCTCGCCGAAGGCGGTGATCTCCGCCTCGATCTCGGAGAGCGCCGACCCGTCCTGCCTGCGCCATGGCCACCATCGGCGGAACCCCCCGCCCACCCCGCTACGCATGGTCGCCATCATGCCGCACACCCGGCGGACACGTCCCGAGGTCGACCGCTGAGCAAGGAGCGGCCGGCTGAAGTACTCAACGTGCCGGCTGAGGACCAGCCTGTGATGGCTCGTCCCGCACCGTCCGCTCACGCGTGCGGGGGTTCTCGCCTGCTGAGGAAAGGGCGGCCGCGGGGAAGGGCTGCCGGATGAGAGGCCGGACGGGGTCTGTCGGACCCAGGTGAGCTTCACCACGGGGGAGTTGAGGTGGTGGCCCCCGAATCCGCCGTCGAGGTCGTAGCGTCCGACCGGGTCGCCGACGCAGTACGACGCGGCCGTGGTGGCAGTCTCGATGACCGGGCCGCGTGCGACGATCGCCGTGGCCTGGCACAAGCCGACCGGTTCCTCCTCATGATGGACGAGAGTGGTGCGGCCGGTGGTGTCGAGTCCGGTGGGAAGTGGCACGTAGGGGCCCGCCGTACGGCTGTGCGGCGGCCGGCAACGGCATCTCGGTCTCCTGAAACCCCAACTCGTGCAGGGCATACCGCAGTTGTCCGACGTGCCGAGGCGTGAGCCGGCCCATGTCGTCGAGGTGGACGGCGCAGGCCGTGGTGGTGTCGACAAGTCGCTCCAGGAGATCCGCGACGGCGTCCGTGCCCGCGGTGTGCCGGGCGAGAGCGGGCAGTTCGGCGGCGGCGAGCGCGATGGCGGTACGGGCCTCGGCGAGGGTGCGGTAGGCCTCCCGGCGCAGTGCCCACCGCTCGGCGCGGTCGTCGTACTCGCCGAGGACGTGCACCAGATAGGCGTGCGCGGCACTCCCGGCCGCCGCGAGCCGCGCCCGTACCCTGCCGCCGCGCTGCCCCGGCATCGGCAGATGCCCGACGACGAGCACGAGCGCGCAGGCCAGGAGGGTCTCGCCGATCCGGCTGACGCATGCCTGCGGCTCGCCGCCGGCCATGACCAGGGCGAGCACGAGGACGGTGACGACGGCGGTCTGCGCGGCGAAGTGCCGGGTGGCGACGGGAACAAGCGCCCCGCACACCGTGACCAGGGCGATCAGGCCGGCGGGCCGGGGCAGCAGCGCGGCCAGTCCGGCGAACGCCAGGGCGCCCAGCACGGTCCCGGCGGCCCGGCACAGCACTCGGGAAGCCAGCGGCCCGAGGTCGGGTTTGACGAGGAAGGCGGCGGTGGCGGGCAGCCAGTACCAGTGCTGGCCGTACCAGCGGGTGTGGTGCAGCGCCTGGGCGATGGCGGCGCCGGCCCCGAAGCAGACGCAGACCCGCAACCCGTACTCGCGGCCGCCGGTGCCGATCGCGGCGCGCAGCGCCTTCCGGGCGCTCCGCCGGCGCCCCACCAGCCCCCGGTCGGCGCCCTCACCCCGGTCGAAGGCCTCGGCCGCGCGCAGCAGGGCCTCGTCGAGGGCGCGCAGGGCGGCGGCCGACCGGTGGGGGGCCGGCAGCGGGCCGGGGCCGGTGTTGCCGCGGACGGCGGCGGCGAGCCGCCGGGGCCCTTCCGCGGCCCGCGCCGAGACCGGCGCCCCCGACCAGAACAGGGCGGTGGCGGCCTCGGCGAGGGGCAGCGCGGCCGCGAACCGCGCGTGCAGCCGGCGCTCGGTGGCGGAGCCGGCGTACCGGCGCAGCCGGGGTCCGGCGAGGGCGTCCTGGGCATGGTCGAGGGCGGCGGTGAGCGCGGCCCGCCGTGCGGTGGCTTGTTCACCGCCCACGGCGTCGAGGAGCGCGGCGACAGCGTCGTACACCTCGGCGACCGCCGTGCGTTCCCCGTCGAACCGGAAGTCCCCGGTGAACGAGCCGGGCGTGGGCAGGGCGAGCCGCAGCACGAGCAGCCAGCCGGCCCCGGCGAGGAAGGCGAGCGCCCGCTGCCACCCGCTCTCGGCCGCCGGCATCCCGGCGCCGAGCGCGGCGCCGACGAGCAGTTGCGTTCCCGCGGCGGACGCGACGGCCCCGACCGCGCTGATGCTCCCGGCGACCAGCCCGAGCAGGGCGAGCACCAGGATCAGCGGTACGGCGGCCAGCCCCCGCCCCGCACACGTCCCCGCGAGCAGCCCGAGCGCCCCCGCGAGCGCGGGCACCCCGAGCCGCTTGACGGAGGCCCGGCGGCTGCCAGGCCGGTCGTTGATGCCGGCGAGCATCGCGGCGATGGCGGCGAGGACACCGGGGGCGGTGTGTCCCGTACCGACGCCGGCGAGCAGCAGCGGCCCGGCGGCGAGCGCCCCTCGGATCACCGCGCTCCAGGGCACGGGACCGCGCTGGGCGCGCAGGGCATGGGCGAGCCAGAGGGGTGCGGCGGGCCGGGGCACGGGGCTCCTGTCGTACGCGGGCGGGTTGTGCGTTGCCTTCGGACGACAGTGGCCGGGTGGGCTGAGCCTCCACGGTAGAGGGCGTTCTCGGTGGGAACGCGGCGATCACGTTTCAGGAACGTGAAAGGTGTCCGTTGCGGCCGGTTTCGTTGTGAACTCGATGCGCGGGGCGGCAGGTGGTAGCTGGTCAGCCAGTCACGGGTGGCGGCGAACTCTCGCAGGTCGTCGGCCTTGTGGACGTCGAGGTTGTCCCGGATGAGGACGATCGGGCCGCCGAGCGGTTGGTGCGCTGCCATCAGCAAGTCGCGTCCTCGCGCCGGGAGAAGCCCGCGCGCCCGTCGCGGTCGCCGTCGTCGCGGCGAGGCCGGTAGATCAGCCGTGAGTGGCGGCCCGGTCTGCACAACAGGCCGGGGCGGCGGTGGAGATGCGTCTGCGAGAGCGGCCGCGGACCCGCATCACGGGGCCCGGCCACGCTGTGACCAGGTCTTGGCCTGCGACGGCCTCATGGAGAAGCCGAGTTGGTCCTCCGAGACGAGCCGTGCGCCACGGGCCGCCGCGAGAGATCCGGGCCGCAGGGCCCTTCCCTGGCTACGCTTCCTGGCATGAATCCCGTGATCGACGTCCTGGCCGCTTCCGAGGTGGACTGCCTGGAGCCCCTCTGGGGGCAACTCCTGGCCCACCACGGTCGGGAGGCCGCACACCTGGCGGCTCTCGGGGCGGTTCGCTCGCCCGAGGACTCGTGGCGCCTGCGGCGGGGACAGTACCTCGAATGGCTGCGGGAGCCGCTCGCCGCGGTACTGGTCGCTCGGGACGGGAACCAACTGCTCGGCTATGCGGTCGTGCGCGTCCTCGACGCCCCTGGTTCATGGCAGTGGGGGGACCGGGTCGGTGTGCTGGAGACCCTCGTGGTCGATGGCGAGGTCCGAGGTGCCGGAGTCGGGCAGGCCCTTGTCAGGGCCGCGCGCGAGCGTCTCGCCGGGTCGGGAGTCCAGGTCATGAAGATATCCGTCATCGCGGGCAATGACGCCGCCCTGCGCTTCTACCAGCGGGAAGGCGCCGTCGACTTCGTGAACACGCTGGTCATGCCCGTCTCGGGGTGACGGCTCGGACCGGGTCGGTGCCCGCCTCGGTGATGCCGCTGCACGCGCGGCGGCGGAGTCCTGGTGGACTGCTCACGAAGCCTTGACCGGGTACCTCTTCGGTGGAGGTGCCGGGATCGCCCCGTGAGACGGTGGGCGAGGTTCTGGCGGAGCCTCGCGGTGGCGGGTCCGTCCAGGTCGGCGGTGACGCCGGTGGAACTCGTCGGGCCGCCGCGCACCTGCACCAGGAAGGGGTGGCCGTGCGCCCACGGGTGCGGTGGCCGGGGGATGGGTGGGCCAGTGGATGCCAGGGGTACCGACAGCAGGGCCGAGCCGGGGGTTGGATCGGCGGCCCGGACACCAGGATGCGTTCGTCGTCCGGCCAGAGGTCGCCCTGGAAACCGCTCCAGCCTCGACGAGTTCGGTCAGTTCGTCGTCCTTCGGCGACCAACAGGACATCCGCTGCGGGCCGTTGCCGCGGGTGAGCACCACACCGTACGACGTGACGACGAACCAGCTCGTGCCGACCTCCAGATGGGCCGACGGCAATCCTCTTGGGGCTGAGGCGTTGATCGTCCACCTCCGAGGCGAGTCCGGGCCGAAGTAGGTGCGGGAGGTGCGCCCGCCGCTCTCCGCGGACCGGCATCCGGCCTTGTGGGTGGGCGAGCGGGCCGCCTGGACACCGCGCGCGTGAGCACCGCTTGGCGCGGTTCAGTGCCAAGCGGGCCGGCTGGTCCCGGTCAGGCTGCCGGGGCGGTCAGGACGGCCTCGGCAGCCAGCCGGAGATTCCTGATCATCGGATTCGGGTCACCCTTGCGGCTGACCAGGACGACCTGGCTGGGGGGAGCGCCCTCGATCGGGACGGTGACGAGGTCGGGACGCAGTGAGCTACGCCGATCGCCGACCGGCAGCACGGCGATCGCCCCGCCGCTCGCGACGAGTTCGAGCTTGTCCTCGTAGCTGTCGATCGGCGGCACGCCGGCCCCGAGAATCCGGTAGGAGGTCCAGTCCGCGGTCTCGAACGCGCACGGCGCCGCCTCCTCGCCGGCCAGTTCTTCCGCGGTCACCGACGCGCGGTCGGCCAAGGCGTGGTCGCGCGGGACCACGAGCATCCGGGGCTCCTCGTACAACGGGGTGGTGAACACGTCGTCGGCGGCGAGCGGCAGCGGGGCCCGCGCGATCAGGGCGTCGACGCGCTCGTCGGACAGCGCCCCGACGTCACGGCAGCTCAGGTACCGGGTGGCGATCTCGGCGTCCGGGTGACGGCGGCGCAGTTCCCGTACGGCGGCGGTGATCACCAGGTCCTCGACGTAGCCGATGGCGATTCGTTCGGTCCCGGATTGTTCACGCACGGCCAGCTCGGCCTGGCGGGCGGCCTGTAGCAGGGCTTGGGCCCGGGGGAGGAACCTCTGGCCGGCCGGAGTCAGCCGGGTGCCCTGGGGTACGCGGTCCAGCAGTCGTGCGCCGAGGTACTTCTCGAGCCGTCGGATCTGGCGGCTCAGCGCCGGCTGGGCCACGTGCAGGTCGGCGGCGGCCCGGCCGAAGTGCTGGTGCGCCGCCACCACGGTGAAGTAGCGCACCAGCCGCAGTTCCAGGTCCTTCCCGAGATCGTTCACCCTTGCAGCGTACGCGTCATGCCGTTTCGGAATGACGGGGTTGCCGAACCGGTCTTGGACGGCCGTGGAGTCCTGGGCCTTGACTGAAGGCGCAACGTTCCCCCAGGAAGGCGACAGGCGCGATGAAGGCGATCCGGTTCCACGAAGCGGGCGGTCCGGAAGTTCTGCGGTACGACGAGGTGCCGGTTCCCGAGATCGGTCCGGGCGAGGTGCTCGTCCGGGTGCACGCGGCGGGCATCAACCCGCCGGACTGGTACCTGCGTGAGGGGATGAAGGTCGTGCCGGCCGAGATGAGGCCGGCGCTGGAGTTCCCCCTGATCCCGGGAACGGACATGTCGGGCGTGGTCCAGGCGGTCGCTCCGGACGTGCGGGGGTTCGCCGTCGGTGACGAGGTCTTCGGCATGCTGCGGTTCCCCGGTCTCGACGGCCGGACGTACGCCGAGTACGTGGCCGCGCCGGCCGCGGACCTGGCCCACAAGCCGGCCGGTATCGACCACGTGCAGGCGGCTGGGGCTCCGATGGCGCTGCTTACGGCCTGGCAGTACCTGGTCGAGCTCGGCCACGACGTGCCGTCTCCATTCACCGGCCGGGTGCACCGGCCGGTGCCGATCACGCCAGGGATGACCGTGCTGGTCAACGGGGCGGCCGGTGGAGTGGGCCACTTCGCGGTGCAGTTGGCGAAATGGAAGGGGGCACACGTCATCACGGTGGCGTCGGGCCGGCACGAGCAGTTCCTGCGCAGGCTCGGCGCCGATGAGTTCATCGACTACACCAGGACGCGGGCCGCGGACGTGGTCAGCGGTGTCGACCTGGTGATCGACACCGTCGGCGGCCCGGACAGCTCACGCTTCCTGACCGTGCTCAAGCGCGGCGGCACCATGCTTCCGGTGTTCTTCGCCCGGTACGACCCGGAAGAGACGGCGCGTCTGGGCATCACGGTCTCGAACATTCAGGTGCGTTCCAACGGCCCCCAGCTCGCCGAGATCGGACGCCTGTTCGACGAGGGCAAGCTCCGGGTCGGTGTGGACAGCACCTTCCCGCTGCCCGAGGCGGGCAGCGCACACGCGCGAGCCGCGCAGGGTCACCTCCAAGGCAAGATCGTGCTGACGGTGGTCCCTTGACCGCCGGACTCCAGCAGACGGTGGCGCACCACGCCCGCGTCCCGGACGAGCCGAACTGGCCGAGCCGGAAGCGGTCCTGGCCGAAGACACCAGGTGATCTTCACGATGCCCGGACAGGGAGTGCTCGGCCCGGTCACCGGACGCGCGGCGGTGCTCGCCTTCGTCCGTGACGGTCACACGGACCAGACCCGGAAGGGTGCCGGCACCACCCGGGCATGGAGCCCTTTCCGACTTGCCCTCGCGCCCACCAGTCGGCCCTTCCGGTCGGTCGACGCGGGTGTGGTTCTCTCCGGTGCTCGCGGGCGGGTCCGTGTCAGCGCAGGGCGGCGGTGATCGCGTCGGCGAGGGTGGTGGTGGGCCGTCCGATCAGGCGGCGCAGGTCGCCGGTGTCGGTGAACAGTTCGCCGCGGCCCAGTCCGAGGTCGGAGTCGGCGAGGATCCGGGCCAGTTCGGCGGGCACGCCGGCGTCGCTCAGTGCCTGGGCGAACGCACCTGCGGGGAGGTCGGTGTAGGCGACGGGCGTGCCGGTCGCGGCGGAGGCGGTGGCGGCGAGTTCGGCCAGGGTGAACGCCTGGTCGCCACCCAGCTCGTAGACGGCGCCGGTGTGGCCCTCGGTGGTCAGGACGACCGCGGCGGCCTCGGCGTAGTCGGTGCGGGTCGCGGCACTGACCGTGCCGTCGCCGGCCGCTCCGAGGAAGGTGCCGTGCTGGAGGGCCAGGGGCAGCTGGCCGGTGTAGTTCTCCAGGTACCAGCTGTTGCGCAGCACCACGGCTGGGGCGTCGCGCTCGCGCAGGTACTCCTCGGTGGCGCGGTGGGTCTCGGCGAGGATCGTGCGGGCCGTGTCGGCCCGCGTCATGCTCGTGTACGCGATCAGGGGCACCTCGGCGGTCAGCGCTGCGTCGATGGCGCGGCGGTGATGGTCCAGGCGCTCGTCCACGGGGATCGAGGCCGAGATCAGCAGGAGCTTCTCCGCCCCCGCGAAGGCCACCGCGAGGCTGTCGGGGTCGGCGAAGTCCGCCCGGCGCGTCACGACACCACGGTCGGCCAGGTCCTTGATCCGGGCGGTGTCCCGGCCCGTGGCGACGATGTCCGCGGCCGGCACTCCACGCCGCAGCAGTGCCTCCACGGTGAGTCGGCCCAGCTGGCCGGTGGCTCCGGTGACGACGATGGACATGTGGGGTTCCCCATTTCCGCCGCGGCTTTCGCGGCACGCCATCACCCTGACCTGGCAACTCTCCATTGGTAAGTAGCCACTTCCGGGTAAGGTAGCCACCCGCATGAAAGAAATGAGGTGGGAGCCGTGACGCCTGCCGAGACTGTGACCGACGCGACGTCGTCGTAGGACCCGTACGAGCGGGGCTGCCAGCCCGCGAGACGTACGACACCCGTGCCGAGCAGACGGGCTGAGCCGCGCCTCGCCAAGGGCAGCGCCCGGCTCGACACCTCCAGGGCGAATCCGCTGAGTTCTGTCAGCACTTGGTGTCCGGCACCCTGCTTCAGCCGTCGGCCAGTTGCTCGACGGCCCTGAGGGTGTGACCGGCCGACTGCGACCTCGGTCGCCATGTGCCGCGCGGCGCGCGCGGCGGCCCCGGCGGTGTACTCCGGCTGCTGTACGGCTCGGTCGCGAGCACGTGGTCCCGCCGCGGCATCACCCCCAGAGTCCCTAGGCTGGTCGGCCTCCGGCACGTTCCCACTGGGCCTCGTCCCATTCCACGTATTCGATCTGGACGCCACCTGGCAGCTTCGCGGTCAGGTTCCTGCCCGTGGGGACGGCCTGCGGACCGCGCACGATCCGCGCTCCGGTTCGGTTGAGCAGCGCCCGGCACTCGTCGAGGTCATCGATGACGAGCGTGGCCACTGTCGCCCTGTAGGGCGCCAGTACTCGCTCATCGCCCGCCACCACCAGAACGCGGCCGACCGTGGCCAACTCCAGGCCGTCCGGCATCGTGAAGCGGGTGCTGACCGGCTCACCCGTAACCGAGGTGAGCGGCTCCAGCACTGCATCCAGGTCGTCGGCGTAGGCACGGGCGTACGTACGGAAGATGCGCATGGCTGCCAGGATGCCTGCTTGACGGCGAGGACGCCCCGTTCGCATGGGGTCAGGTGCCGGCGCACTCGTCGATGACGGCGCAGGCGAGGCGAATGCCGCCCAGGTAGGTGGAGATGCCGTCATCGCCGTGCATGTGGGACGCACCCTGGAACCACTGCCGCCACAGGCCGCCCTCCTGAAGGAAGTGGCCGGCCCGGTCGCCGTTCAGGACGGAGTCGGTGTACGCCAGGGCGCCCATGGCTGTCGGCTGGTCGTAGGCGAGGTCGGGCCGGCGCAGGTAGCGATCCAGGTAGGCGGCGAGCAAGTCGGCGTCCCGTGCGGTGCCGAAACTCGCCAGCGCCACGCAGTAGGCCCCACCCGCGCAGCAGAACTCGCTCTCCAGCAGCAGCGCTCCCAGACGCTCGCGGAAGTGAGCACGGCGCGAGACGGCCGCGAGCCATGCCGCGGTCCGCCGCTCGCGCCAGCTGCCTTCGAGGAGGATGGTGAGCTCGGCGTCGGAAACAGCGTTCGCGTCAGCGGCCAGGGCATGAACGAACGGCTCGTACTCCTCGCGCGACATACGAAGTACCGCTCCGCCGAGCTTCAGGTAGCGGCGCCCAGGGGCGCAATAGCGGCGGAACAGGGCCTGTATCTCGGGGTCGTGGCGGATCACCACCCCATCCTCTCGCAACGACCACGCAGTTGACGGCGTCAGGCGGAATACGCCTGCGGTGATCCGGAGACGGGAGGTCCGGCAGAGTGGACAGCACCGTGCGCAGTGGCGTGGCGGTGCCTGTTCGGCTCACGGGCCGGGCTGAAGGGGCCGACGGCGGGGCCATTGGGCGGCACCGCTCAGCGGTGTCGCGGCCGGACTGCTCGGGCAGAGGGAGTGGCGTCCGCTTGCGGCGTGCACTGCGCCGGTGAGGACGCCGTGTAGTCGGCGGCGAGGCGGATCAGCTCGTCGAGCCGCTCACGTGCCCGGGTCAGGTCATGGATCCGGGCCTGGATGCGGTCACGCTCATCCGTGAGTCGTCGGGTCATCTCCGGTGTGGCGACCAGGGTGTCCATGAACGGCAAGATGTGCAGGATCGCCTTGCTGGGCAGTCCGGCCGAGTAGAGGAGTTGGATGAACCTCACGCGCTCGACGTCGGACTCGGAGTACCGCCGCTGGTCTCCGGAGCCGCGGGCAGGAACGACGAGACCCTGCTCCTCGTAGTAGCGCAGGGCGCGAACGCTGACCCCCGCGCGTGCGGCGACCTTCCCGATGCGCATCGTGTCTCCTGGTCGGCCGGACTTGAACCTCACGTCGACGTGAGGTTCTAGCGTAATCGTATGAACATCAGCGGAGCCACAGCGCTCGTCACCGGAGCCAACCGCGGCATCGGCCTCCACCTGGCAGCCCAGCTCGTCGAGCGAGGGGCGAAGGTCTACGCGACCGCGCGGAGGCCGGAGTCCATCGACCTCGACGGCGTGGAGATTCTCGGCCTCGACATCACCGATCCCGGCGGCGTCGCAGCCGCCGCGCAGGCAGCCGGCGACGTCGACCTCCTCGTCAACAACGCGGGCATCGGCGGCGCGGCCCTGCTCGGCGACCTCGCCGGTGTCCGCGCCACGATGGACGTCAACTTCTGGGGAACGTTGTCCATGGTCCGCGCCTTCGCCCCGGTCCTGGCGAGAAACGGTGGAGGCGCCATCGTGAACATCGCCTCTTCGGCGTCCTGGTTCGTCTTTCCCGGCAGCAGCGCCTACGCGGTCTCCAAAGCCGCGGTCTGGAGCATGAGCAGCGCGCTGCGCCAGGAGCTGGCCGGGCAGGGGACCCTCGTCACCTCGGTACACCTCGGGGCGGCCGACACCGACATGATGAAGGGCTACGACGTACCCAAGATGCCCCCGGCCGACGTCGCACGCGCCGCCCTCGACGGTGTCGAGGCCGGCGCGTTCGAGGTCGTCGTCGACGAGTTCACCGCAATGGTCAAGGCGTCGCTGAGCAAAGACCCGAGGGAGTTCGACAGGCAGTTCCAGCAGTTCCTCAACCCCGCGAAGCCTCGCTGAAGCGCGGAAGTTCCGCGCTTCCCCGCCTCACCGTGATCCGCGAGCGACTTGCCCGACCCAGCGGCCTGAACCCGCCCGAGGGCCCGCATGTCCGACCGCATCCCTGGAGAGGACCGACCCCGCCATGCCCCGCCACGAGCACCCGGCGCGAGGCTCTGGTTGCTGCTCTACAAGGGCATGAACCAGTGGGCCGTGGGAACCGTCGAGATCCGCGCCGGGTCCTCCTGCCTTCAGCCGGAGCAGGCGCTCCGCTGTGCCTCCTGCCACTCACAGCGCGGGCACAGCGGAAGGCCGGGAACGTCGTACCGGTACTCGGTGGGTTCCCGGCACAGCACACACTCGGCGGTCGGCTCACCAGGTGCCGCCCGCCAGTTTTCCATCTCAGCAGCCGACGGACGCTCAGGAGTCGGGCAATAGGGTTCGTCCTCCGGCATGACATCTCCCTCACTCAGTAACACCATGGGGCTCGGCACGTACACCCACACAGTCATGTAGAGGCATATTGTGTCACGCCAGCAAGTAAGGTGGGTCAAGTGCATAGCGTCAATCCTCTGGGTGAGTTCATACGAGCCCGTCGGGCTGCCACCTCTCCCGCTCAGGTCGGTCTGCCGAGCGAAGGACTCCGGCGTACCTCGGGACTGCGGCGCAATGAAGTGGCCATGCTGGCCGGCGTGAGCGAGGGGTATTACACACGTCTCGAACAAGGGCGTGAAAAGCGTCCATCCGACCAAGTACTCAATGCGCTGACCCGGGTGTTCGGGCTGGACACGGAAGCCGCCGAGCATCTGCACCGGCTCGCCCAGCAGGGACTGTGCAACCGCGAGCCGTCCCCGGCCGAAGATCACGTGGCCCCGCATCTCCTTCATCTGATCGACGCCTGGGACACTCCCGCGCTGATCATGAGCCGCCGGTTCGACATCCTGGCCGCGAACGGACTGGGCAGGGCACTGTTCTCCGTCCTGGGCCCGGAGACGAATCTGACTCGCTTCATCTTCCTGGACCCCTCCGCCCGGCGGTTCTACCAGGACTGGGAGGCTCTCGCCTGGACCTGCGTGGCGAGCCTGCGCGCGACGGCGTCGCTCCACCCGGGAGACCGGAAACTGCGCGCCCTGGTGGAACAGGTGTCCGCCCGGAGCAAGGACCTCACCCGCCTGTGGGCGAGGTACGACGTCCGTGCCAAGCGGCACCAGATCGGATGGCTGCTGCACCCGGAGGCGGGCCCCCTGGAGCTGACGTATCAGTCGTTCACCATCAATGGCACGCCGGGCCACCAACTCGGCACCTTCCAGGCCGAGCCGGGTTCGCAGAGCGAACAGGCGCTGCGTCGTCTGGTGCCAGCGCCGCATCGGCCGGCCGCCGGGGACGAGGGCCGAGCCGACAGCCCAGAGGCGCGCGACTCCGACTCCTCGTGACCTGCTGATCGGGTACCCCCCTCGCCGGACAAAGGGGCCAGAGGCCCGGACTCCGCCGAAGTCCTTCTCCCTCGCAGCCGCCGGTGGCGACCAGCCACCGCGTGCGGCGACGGACGTGCTGGGGTCGAGTCGGTCTGGGCCGACATGCCGCGCATGGCCTAATGAGCCGCTCGGATGCGCCTTCGCGTCACGTTGTGCGAAGGGCGGTGACCTTGGGTGGCCGCAGGGAGAGAGGTGGCGATCCAGGCCATGGGCGAAGACGGCGCGGACCGGTCGGGGGGATTCGGCGAGCAGTTGCTGGGGCGGCTGCTGGACAGGGCGCGGCTGCTGCCGCCGCAGCTGGTCGCCCCGCTGATCGCGGAGGAGGTGACCAGGATCGGTGGCCGGGACCTCTCCATCCTGCTCCAGGACTACGCGCAGGAGCTGCTGGTACCGCTGCCGGGCAGGAAGCTGCACGCCGGCCAGCCCGAGCCGATGGCCGCCACACCCGCCGGCCGGGCCTTCCTGAGCGGGAAGACCGTCGAAGTGCCACAGGGCGGCGGGGGCGTCCGGGTGTACCTGCCGCTGCTGGACGGAAGCGATCACGTGGGCGTGATGGCACTGACGCTCGACTCCTTGGGCGAGGACGACCGGCGCCTGATGAACAGGCTCGCCGGTCTGGTCGCCGACATGCTGGTCACCAAGGCCGCCTACACCGACCAGTTCTTCCTGGCCCGGCGTCGGGAGCCGATGAGCGTGTCCGCGGAGATCCAGTGGAACCTGTTGCCGCCGCTGACGATGTCCGTGCCGCAGGTCCAGGTGGCCGGCATCCTGGAGCCTGCCTACCGGGTCGCCGGCGACAGCTTCGACTACGCCCTCAACGACAACATCCTGCACGCGGCCGTGATCGACGCGATGGGCCACGGCCTGGACGCCGCCACGATGGCGACCGTGGCCATCGGCGCCTACCGGCACGCCCGGCGCGTGTTCATCAGCCTGGCCGAGAAGTACGCGTTCATGGACGACGCCATCTCCCGGCAGTTCGGGCCCGACCACTTCGCCACAGCGCAGCTCATGCACCTGAACATCGCCACCGGTGAGATGGAGCTGGTCAACGCGGGCCACCCCGCGCCGCTGCTCATCCACGACGGCCGGGTCGTCGGGCAGTTGGAGAGCGCGACGACGCTGCCCGTCGGTTTCGGCGGTGAGCTGCCCCGCATCATGGAGCACGCGCTCCAGCGAGGCGACCGGGTGCTCTGCTACACCGACGGCATCATCGAGGAGCGCGTGCACGGCGGGGAGCCGTTCGGTGAGGAGCGACTCATCGCTTGCGTCAACCGCCTGGGGGAAGAGCCCTCGCAGGGATTGCGGGCGGATCTGCGCCGACTCTCCCACACCCTGAAGAGGGAACGGGGCGGGCGCACGAGCGACGACGCCACCCTTTTCATGATCGAGTGGCGTGGAGGCGCCGCCGACCACTTCTCCGTCCTTGGCTGAGTGCCTCCACCTCCGAGGCGGTGCCGCCCACGAGGACGAGGCCCCGCTCGACGATCCAGGCCGGCCGGCCTCCCGGAAGTGCCCCCGACCGCGGCTCGTGGGCTGTTCGGGGCGCGGCCCGCTACAGGTCGAACTCCACGTGCTCGATGTCCGTGAAGCGGACCTCCTCCAGCTGGCCGGCGCGGCGACCGCTGTCCTGGAAGTACACCTCCTTGAGCCCCTCGGCGGCGATCCGCTGCAACTGCCGCTCCCCGGCGCCGGCCTCCTGGGCGTCGAAGAGGCGGGCGGCGAACTGCGGCGGGAGGGCGATGGTCAGGTGCCGGATCCGGGCGTCGTCGGTCGAACCGACCGGCGCGGTGTAGCCGATCCGGGCGCGGGTGTCGATGATGATGCCGCCCGTCGTCGCCGCCGTCCGCCGTGCCCTGGCCCTCACCTGCGGCTGCCACCGCTTCATCACCTCGCGCTCCAGGCGTGCGGCGAGGTCGGGGCGGGGCTTCTTGATCTGGTCCTTCACGTACCGTTCGACGGTGCGCTGGGAGATGCCCAGCGTCCGG
Source organism: Streptomyces hygroscopicus subsp. hygroscopicus (assembly GCF_030269125.1). Classification (GTDB taxonomy): domain Bacteria; phylum Actinomycetota; class Actinomycetes; order Streptomycetales; family Streptomycetaceae; genus Streptomyces; species Streptomyces hygroscopicus_C. The sequence goes on from NZ_BSSM01000003.1 coordinate 390,216, forward strand.
GCGACCGCTTTGGTGCCCTTGAGCTGCTTGACCAGGTACCGCATCCGCGCGGGCGCGCTCTTGGGCGCCGGGCGGGTGAACGCCTTCTGCACCGCGGCCTCCAGGCCGTCCCCGAACAGGCTCATCGACCTCGCCTACTCTCCGTTGTCGACGTCGGTGACGGTGCCGTCCTTGATGTACCGGGCGAGATTGAGGTCCGGGGCGTCGAACCGCTCGCGGACCTCCTCGCCCCACAGCACGCTCTGGGTGCCCTCGTGCTTGACCAGGCCCGGGTTGATGCCGAGCTTGAAGCCGCCGGGCAGCGCCTTGCCGTCCCGGTAGGGCAGGAAGTCCAGCGGGCTCGGCCCGTTCGAGGCGTAGACGACGCAGTCGGACAGGATCGCGACCGGGTACTGCCCGGTGAACGCCGCGTGCTTGACGATCTTGCGGTGCAGGTTGATCCGGGTGCGGGAGATGACCGCCGCGCGGATGTCCGGGCGCCACGTCGGCCGCTCCAGCGCCCGCCACGGCTCGCCCGGTCGCCAGCCCTCGCCCCGGGGCCGCTCGCGCAGCTTGCCCAGGCCGCCCTTCACCGTCGCCTTGATCGCGGAGACGACGATCGCCAGCTCCGGGTCGCGCTCCCGGTAGCCGTCCATCGCCGCCAGGAAGTCGGCCGGTGCCATGTCCGCGTGGACGCCGAGGTCGGCCATCGTGGCGAGGAAGGCGTCGCGCAACCGGTTGTACCAGCCGTCCAGGTAGCGGCCGCTCTCGTGGCGGACCCATGCCTCGACGGGACGGACCTCGTAGCCGAGTTCCACCGCGTACGCGACGGTGGGTGTCGCGTACCAGGCCGGTCCCTCGGGGCGATCGCCCTTCGGCGTGAACGGACTGGGCAGCAGGCCGGCGTCCAGGTCCGCCCATCGGTCCTTGGCGATCCTCACGCGTGACAGGTCCACATGGGACAGGTCGACCAGCCAGGAGCCGGGCAGCTTCGGGTCGAACACCGGATTCCCGACACGGGTGGGCGCGCCGAGGCCGACGGTCAGGCCGTTGGCGCCCGCGGCGAAGGCCATGTTGACGTCGAGGCCGACCAGGTGCCGCAAGGTGCACTCGGCATCGGTCATCGGTCGCGCCCAGTCGTACGCCTCCTCGAACAGCTTCTCCGCGGGGCCGCGGACGTGGAAGCGCGGCAGGTCCTTCAGGAGCGGGTGGCCGTCGGGAGCCTCGCACGGGGCGCAGTCCACCGGGTCCTTGCCCAGGCTGCCGGGGTTGTGCTCGGAGTACCGGCGGCCGTCGGCGCCGGGCTCGGAGGCGCGGGTCGGCGGGTGCAGCGCGGTCATCAGCTCCAGGCCGGTGACGGCGGTGGAGCCGCGCGGTGTCATGACGCGGGAGGCGTAGACGCCCAGGACGCGGGCGAGTTCGGGTGCCGGGAGTTGTCCGGCCTCGCCCCAGTGACGGGAGTCGAGCGCGTGCCAGGACGGGACGCACAGCTGGACGCAGGCCCGCTTCGAGCCCTGCGCGGGACGGTAGATCCGCGCCCACGGCCCGAACCCGCGCTTGGTCAGCTTCCAGTCGGCGCGCGCCAGCTGCTTGATGACCTTGTGGCCCTCGGGGAGCCGCCCGGCGAGCCGTTCCCCGTCGGTGAGGGAGACGGGGAGGCCGTAGCGCTTCAGCGCGGCCTCGGTGAGCACGAGCAGCGGGTCGGCGTCCTTGCCCGGCCCGGACAGCTTCGGCTGCCCCAGCCTCGCCTCCCCCAGCGTCCATTCCGCGAGGGCGGGGATCGACTTGGCCGGCACGTCCAGGACGAGGCCGCCGGTGCAGTACGCCAGCACCTGGCCGTCCTTCACGTCGACGACCGCCAGGGGTCCGTTCTCGAACCGCGGGCCGGTGCCGCCCGCCGTAGTGCCGGCCGGGGCTGTCTTCCGCGCGTCCGGAAGGTCCTTCCGCGTGTCCGGACGGCGAGCCGTCGACGCCGGCGCGGCGGTGCGCGCCGGACGTGTCGCGGCGGCCGGAGCGGCGGCGACAGGAGCGGGGGCCTCGTGTGCGGTCATCGCCGCGCCTTGGGGGGCCGGGCCGGTGGGTTGGGTGTGCGCGGCCGGCGGGGCGGACGCGACCGTGGAGGCGGCCGGCGCGGGGGCGGTCGGCTCCGGCGCCGGGGGTGGGGGGTAGAGGTTCGCGAGTTGCGTCAGCAGTCGCGCGTACGCCTCGCGCTCCGGGCCTCGCGGCTCGGTCGGCTTCTTGGCCGACTCCCAGCCGGACACCGTGGCCCGCCGCACCTTCAGCGCGGCGGCGACTTCGTCCAGCGTCAGGCCGTGCGCGACCCTCAGCCGCTTGCGCTCCTCCGCGGGAGGCAGCGGGGAACGAGACGCGACCAGCGCGTCGACGGCGTCGAACAACTCGGACACGAGGTACCTCCGGGCGACACCCTATCCCAGGAAACGTACGGAGAGTGCACTTTCTCCGTACGGATCGCGTACGCGCGGCGGCGTTCGCGCTGTCTCCGGGGACCTTCGGGTTCAGTCGCTCCGGTCGCTCGGTGAGACATGGTGCTGAAGATCGACAGTACAGGGACGCCCTCGTCAGCCCCCTAGGTCCCGGCAGTCACGCCGTTGCGGGCGTGACGACGGCCTGCATGACCCCGTCGGGGGTCGTGCCGCCCGTCGTCACGTCGAGGGGCGGGTTCGGTGCAGCGGGGCGGAACGGACCAGCGGCGTCCGTTCCCCGGGCGGCCTCCTCCGCGGCTTCGGATACAGGAAGTTAACTCCCCCGACCCTGGCGCGAGACCGCCCCGGCCGACGATCGCCATACCTGTCAAGCGACAGGTATCCGTCGATCGATCGGAGGTGCGGTGATGAGCCGGCCCCAACTCCCCTCAGGGCAGAGCCTGCGCGGCGGCGCCGCGAACAGGCCCGCTCCCCTCGGCTACCAGCAGGAACTCCGCCGCCAGGTGGGCGGCTTCGCCTCCTTCGCCGCGGGTTTCTCCTTCGTCTCGATCCTCACCACCGTCTTCCAGTTGTTCGGTCTCGGCTTCGGCCTCGGCGGTGCGACGTTCTTCTGGACGTGGCCGCTGGTCTTCGCGGGCCAGTTGCTGGTCGCGCTCTGTTTCGCCGAACTGGCGGCGCGCTGGCCCATATCCGGGGCGATCTACCAGTGGTCGAGCCGACTGGCCGGCACCACGGTGGGCTGGTTCGTCGGCTGGGTCATGATCCTCGGGCAGATCCTCACCGTCGCGGCGGCGGCGATCGCCGCGCAGGCGGTGCTGCCGGGCATCTGGTCGGGCTTCCAGATCGTCGGGGGGCCGGGCGCCGACCCCTCGGTCGGCTCCCCGACCGGCGCGCGGAACGCGGTCCTGCTGGGCTGCCTGCTGCTGGTGGTCACCACGGTGGTCAACGTCCTGGGCATCCGTCAGATGGCCGCCGCCACCAGCTTCGGTGTGGCGGTCGAGATCATCGGCGTGGTCGCCCTGGTCCTGGCGCTCTTCTTCCTGCCCGAGCGCGGCCCGCAGGTCGTGCTCCACGACACCGGCCGGTCCGGGCACGGCGGCTACCTCGGGGCGCTCCTCGCGTCCTCGCTGATGGCGGCGTACGTGATGGTCGGCTTCGACTCGGCGGGCGAGTTGGCGGAGGAGACCCACAGCCCGCGCCGGACCACTCCCCGGACCATCCTGCGGGCGCTGATCACCTCCGGCGTCGGCGGCGCGCTGCTGATCCTTTCGGGGCTCATGGCGGCGAGCAGCCTGACCGACGGGAAACTGGCCGCGGGCGGTCTCTCCTGGGTGCTCACCGACCGGCTCGGCGGGGTCGCGGGCCGACTGCTGCTGTGCTGCGTGGCGGTCGCGGTGTTCGCCTGCACCCTGGCCGTGCAGACCTCCGGGGCGCGGATGATGTACTCCATGGCACGCGAAGGCGCCCTGCCGTTCCACCGGCGCCTCGCGAAGGTCTCGGCCCGCACCGGCACACCGGTCACCACGTCGATCGTGGTCGGCGTCGCTGCCGCCGCCGCGCTCGTCGTGAACATCGGCCAGTCGGCGATCTTCACCGCGCTGTCCAGCCTCTGCATCGCCATGCTGTACCTGGCCTATCTGGGCGTCACTCTGCCGCTGCTGGTCAGCCGGATCCGGCGACGGGCCACCGGAGGACTCCCGGCGGGTGTCGACGAGACCGGGCGGCCCCTGTTCTCACTGGGCCGGTGGGGAGTGGCGGTCAACGCGGTCGCGGTGCTCTACCAGGCCGGCATGACGGTCGACCTGGTCTGGCCGCGCGCGGAGATCTACGACCTCACCGGCGGCACCTGGTGGCTGCGGTGGAGCGCCCCGCTCTTCATCGGGCTCAGTCTCGCCGCCGGCGCCGCCTACTTCCTCTCCCGACGGCTGCACCGCCGTATCGAGCTGAGGCACGTGCCCCACACGCACACCGAGCCTCCCCGCGAGGCCGAGGCCGTCGCCGAGCCCGCCTGAGGGCCCGGCGGGACGAGCGGCGGCTTCCACCACGCACCACCACGAAGGGACGACGGGACATCCATGACCACCGCGGAAAGGCCGGCGGCGAGCGCGCCGCACGGCCGCTACCCCACCGAGCGGGTTCCGGCCCACGCCCGTGACCTGCATCTGACCGACAGCGTCCGTAGCGCCCGCGACGACGCCCGTGCCCAGGGCGGGCAGTCCGGGGAGTGGATGCCGTACCTTCCGGCGTCCGGCAGCCCGTACCGCCCGCCGGGCGTGGACCCGGCCGCCCTCGTCTGGGCGGAGACGGTGGCACCGGGCGGCTACACGCACAAGGCGCTCGCCCGCGGCACCCGGCTGCGCTTCGACGACCCGACCGGCGACGCCTGCGCCCACCTGCTGCTCTTCAACGCGCTGGAGCCGGTGGAGCGGCTCAACGTCGCCGACACCCTGAAGATCCCCTGGCAGGCGTACCTGGGCGAGAACCATCCGCTGCTGTCCGGTGACGGCCGGGTCCTGGCCGTCGTCAGCGACGACTCCTCCGGCCGGCACGACGCCTTCTGCGGCACCAGCACGGACGCCTGGAACGAGCGCAAGTACGGTGACGCCCGCCCCGAGGGACCGGCGCCGTCCGGCCGGGGACTCTTCCTCAAGGCGGCCGCCAAGCACGGTCTGGGCCGCCGCGACCTGCCGCCCGGCGTGTCCTTCTTCCAGGGCGTACGCGTCGGGGCGGACGGCACCCTCGGCTGGCGGGGCAGCGCCGGGCCGGGCACGCATGTCGAACTCGTCGCGGAGATGCCCCTGTTGGTGCTGGTCGCCAACGTCGCCCACCCGCTGGACCCGCGGCCGGACTACGTCGTCGGCCCGCTGCGCGTGCACGCCTGGCGCGGTGCGCCGACCGGTCCGGACGAGCCGCGGTTCACCGCCACGCCGGAGCTGCACCGGGCCTACCTCAACACCGTCGACTACTGCGAAGCCAGGGGGCTGTGACATGGCGACCACACGGACCGGGAACACCCCGGTCACCTTTCCGACGGCCTCGGGCGGCACCGTCGCCTCCACCGTCCCCGTCGGCGCGGTCCACGCGCCGGGCTCCCCGCTGGACCGGGGAGCGAGCCTGGTCGAGGGCGCCGTCGTCCTCGACGACACGGTGGCCCCCAACGCGCCCTGGTCGGCGGTGGTGCGCCGGGGACACGTCCTGACGATCGTCGACGTCGGCGGGAACCAGTCGGCCGACTGCCTGCTCTACGACGCCGACGATCCCGAGGAGCGCTACAGCGTGCCCGACACCCTGGCCTGGCAGGGCAACGCGTATGTGCGCACCGGCACCGTGCTGCGCAGCAACGAGGGCAGGGCGCTGATGACCGTCGTGGCCAACGAGATCGACCGCCAGGACACCATCGGCGGTGCCTGCGGCAAGGAGTCCAACACCCTGCGCTACGGCCACCATGTGATGTTCCAGCACGGCTGCCGGGAGAACTTCCTGGCCGAGGCCGGCCGGCGTGGCCTCGGTGTGCGGGACCTCGTCTCCAACCTCAACTGGTTCATGAACGTGCCCGTCGAGGCGGACGGCGCGCTGGGCATCGTGGACGGCATGTCGGCGCCGGGCCGCCGGGTCGCGGTGCGCGCCGACAGGGACGTGCTGGTGCTGGTGTCCAACTGCCCGCAGATGAACAACCCGTGCAACGACTTCAACCCGACGCCGCTGCGGATGCTCGTCGTGGACCCCGCGGCCGTCGCGGGCGGCACACGGTCCGCGGCGGCCGCCGGCACTTTGGGGGGAACCGCGTGACCCGCCCCGCCGCCGTACTCGTCGCCAACCGCGGTGAGATAGCCCGCCGCGTCATCCGCACCGCCAAGCGGATGGGACTCGCCACCGTCGCCGTCTTCTCCGACGCCGACCGGGCCGCTCCCCACGTCCGCGAGGCCGACCACGCGGTCCGCCTGGGCCCGGCGCCGGCCCGCGAGTCGTATCTGCGCGGCGACGCGATCATCGAGGCCGCGCTCGCCCACGGCGCCGGGATCATCCACCCCGGCTACGGCTTCCTCTCCGAGAACACCGCCTTCGCCCGTGCCGTGGAGAAGGCGGGCATCGTGTTCGCCGGGCCGACCGCCGACCAGATCACCGCCTTCGGCGAGAAGCACACCGCGCGCGCCCTGGCGAAGGCGGCCGGCGTGCCGCTGCTGGCCGGTACGGAGCTGCTCGCGAGCGCCGAGGAGGCCGTCACGGCGGCCGGTTCGATCGGACTGCCCGTGATGGTCAAGGCCACCGGTGGCGGCGGTGGCATCGGCATGCAGGCCTGCGCGACGGCCGACGAGGTGCGCGACGCCTTCGCCCGGGTCGCGGCGCTCGCCGAGTCCCACTTCGGTTCCGGCGGGGTGTTCCTGGAGCGCCTGGTGCGGCCCGCCCGCCATGTCGAGGTGCAGGTCTTCGGCGACGGCACCGGCCGGATCGCCGTACTCGGCGACCGGGACTGCTCGCTCCAGCGCCGCAACCAGAAGGTGATCGAGGAAGCCCCGGCCCCGGCCCTGCCCGCACGGGTGCGCGCGCTGCTGCACGACTCCTCGCGCCGGCTGCTCGCCTCGGTGGACTACCGGGGGGCGGGCACCGTGGAGTTCGTCTACGACCCGCTGCGCGAGGAGGCCGCCTTCCTGGAGGTCAACACCCGCCTCCAGGTCGAGCACCCGGTGACGGAGCAGGCGTACGGCGTCGACCTCGTCGAACTCATGCTGCTGCTGGCCCGTGACGGCGAGGTGGACGACGCGGTGTTCGAGCGCGAGTGGACGCCCTCCGGGCACGCCGTGGAGGCCCGGGTCTACGCCGAGGACCCCGGGAAGGACTCGCTGCCCTCCTCGGGCCTGATCACGCGGGCGGCCTTCCCGGGGCAGGGCGCGGACGCCCTGCCCGGCGTCCGCGTCGACGGCTTCGCCGAGACCGGTCTGGAGATCTCGCCGTACTACGACCCCATGCTCGCCAAGGTGATCGCCGAGGGCCCCACCCGGGACGCCGCGTTCGACCTGCTCGGCCGGGCCCTGGCCGAGAGCCGCGTGGACGGCGTGGTCACCAACCTGGGGCTGCTGCGCGCGCTGACCGTACGGGACGAGGTGCGCGGGACGGCGCACAGCACCAGCACGCTCGACACCACCACCGACCCCGAGCCGCGCATCGACGTGCTGGTGCCCGGGGCGATGACCACCGTGCAGGACCTGCCCGGCCGACTCGGCCACTGGCACGTGGGCGTGCCGCCGAGCGGGCCCTTCGACGCCGTCTCGTTCGCCGAGGCCAACCTCGCCGTCGGCAACCCGGAGACGGCGCCCGGCCTGGAGGTCACCGCGGGCGGACTGTCCCTGCGCTTCTCGCACTCCGCCGTGGTCGCCGTCACCGGCGCGCCCGTCCCGGTCACCGTGGACGGCACCGCGGCACCCCTGTGGGAACCGGTGCCGGTGCCGGCCGGCGCCACCCTGGTGCTCGGCGCCTGCCAGGGGCCCGGCCTGCGCAGTTACGTGGCCGTCCGGGGCGGGCTCGACGTACCCGGCTACCTGGGCAGCGCCTCGACGTTCACCCTCGGCGGTTTCGGCGGGCACGGCGGGCGGGCGCTGCGCGCGGGAGACGTCCTGCGGCCCGGCACCGCCCCGGCCGCGGGCGGCGGCCCGACGCCGTCCGGGCGCCGGCCCGCGATCGTCACGCACTGGCGGATCGGTGTGACCGAGGGCCCGCACGCGGCGCCCGAGTTCTTCACCCGCGAGGACATCGACACCCTCTACGCCACCGACTACCAGGTGCACCACAACTCGGCCCGCACCGGTATCCGCCTGATCGGACCGAAGCCCCGGTGGGCCCGCGAGGACGGCGGCGAGGCGGGACTGCACCCCTCGAACATCCACGACACCCCGTACGCGGTGGGCGCGCTGGACTTCACGGGGGACACGCCGATCGTCCTGGGCCCCGACGGGCCGTCCCTCGGCGGGTTCGTGTGCCCCGCCGTGGTCGCCAGCGGCGAACTGTGGAAGCTCGGCCAGCTCCGCCCGGGGGACGCCGTCCGTTTCGTGCCGGTCAGGGAGGCGGAGGCGGCCGGCCTCGACGCCCGCCGCGCCTCGCCCGCGCTGATCGGCGCGGGCGGTGACGGCGACGACGGCGTGCTGGGCCGCCTGGAGGGCACCGATGCCCGCCCGGCCGTCACCTATCGCCGGGACGGCGACGACAACGTCCTGGTCGAGTACGGCCCCATGGTGCTCGACCTCGGCCTGCGGATGCGCGTGCACGCCCTCCAGGAGACCCTCGCCGCGCACGCGCCCGACGGTGTCGTCGACGTCACTCCGGGCATCCGGTCCCTCCAGATCCACACCGACGCCCGTCGGCTGAAGGCCCGTGACCTGACGGTCCTGTTGCGTGAGCTGGAGGACGAGGTGCCGCCCACCGACGAGCTGGTCGTCCCCTCCCGCACGGTGCGGCTGCCGTTGAGCTGGGACGACCCGGCGACCCGCCTGGCCATCGAGCGGTACATGGCCGGGGTCCGGGACGACGCCCCGTGGTGCCCGTGGAACATCGAGTTCATCCGCCGCGTCAACGGCCTGGAAACCGCCGACGACGTCTACCGCACCGTCTTCGACGCCTCCTACCTGGTGCTCGGACTCGGCGACGTGTACCTCGGCGCGCCCGTGGCCACCCCGCTCGACCCCCGGCACCGCCTCGTGACCACCAAGTACAACCCGGCCCGCACCTGGACCGCGGAGAACTCCGTCGGCATCGGCGGCGCCTACCTGTGCGTCTACGGCATGGAGGGCCCCGGCGGGTACCAGTTCGTCGGCCGCACCGTGCAGGTCTGGAACCGGTACCGCAGGGGCGGCCTGTTCCGGGACTCCCCGTGGGCGCTGCGCTTCTTCGACCGGATCGAGTGGTACCCGGTCACCGCGGAGGAACTGCTGGAACTCCGCGCGGAGACCGACGCGGGACGCGGCGACTTCGCCACGGAGGAGGGCACCTTCTCGATCGCCGGGTACAACGCCTTCCTGGCCGCCCACGCCGACTCGATCGCCGCCTTCCGGCAGCGGCAGAGTGCCGCGTTCGAGGCGGAGAGGCAACGCTGGCGGGCCGCGGGCGAGTTCGACCGCGACGACGGTCCGGAACCCGTGACCGCCGCCGCCGCTGTCACCGTCCCGGACGGCGCGGTCCCGGTCACCGCGCCGTTCACCGCCACCGTCTGGCAGATCACCGCCGAGCCCGGCACCGCCCTGGCCGACGGCGATCCGATCCTCTCCCTGGAGGCGATGAAGATGGAGTCCAAGGTGCACGCCCCCGCGGCCGGAACCCTGCTGGAGGTCTACGTCAAGCCCGGCGAACAGGTCGCGCCCGGCCAGGTCCTCGCGGCGGTGCGGGCATGAGCCTCATGACACCGACCGCGCGGGTGGAGGCCGCCTACGAGCGCATCGAGAGCGTCGGCCGTCCCGAGATCTGGATCCACCTCAGGCCGCGCGAGCAGGTGCTCGCCGAGGCGGCCGGGATCGACCCGGCGCTGCCGCTGGCCGGCCTGGTGGCCGCCGTCAAGGACAACATCGACGTGGCCGGCCTGCCCACCACCGCGGGCGCGCCGTCGTACGCGTACCTCCCGCGGGCCGACGCGCCCGCGGTAGCGCGGCTGCGCGCCGCCGGCGCGGTGGTGCTCGGCAAGACCAACCTGGACCAGTTCGCCACCGGCCTGGTCGGCACCCGCAGCCCGTACGGGGCGGTACGCAACGCCTGGGACGCGCAGCGCGTCTCGGGCGGCTCGTCCTCCGGCTCCGCCGTCGCGGTCGCGCTGGGCATCGCCGACCTCGCGCTCGGCACCGACACGGCCGGCTCCGGGCGGGTGCCCGCCGCCCTCAACGGCATCGTCGGCGTCAAGCCCACCAAGGGTCTGGTGCCGGTGACCGGTGTGGTCCCCGCCTGCTACACCCTCGACTGTGTGACCGTCTTCGCGCGTGACCTGCGACTCGCCCGCACGGCGGTCGAGTTGGCCGAGGGACCCGACCCGGCCGACCCGCTCTCGCGCAGCGGCGCCCAGCTCCCGCCCCCGCCCGCGCGCCCCCGGGTCGCCGTCCCGGCCCCGGAGCATCTCCGGGGGCTGGCCGAGGGCTGGCGCGAGGCCTTCGACGCCGCGGTCGTCCGCCTGGCGAGCACCGGGGCGGAGATCGTCGAGGCCGACGTCACCCCGCTGCTCCAGGCGGCGGAACTGCTGTACGGCGGCGCGTTCGTCGCCGAGCGGTACGCCGCCGTGGGCGCGCACCTGGAGGAGCACCGCGATCTGATCGGCACGGACCTCGATCCGACCGTCGCCGCCACGGTGCTGGCCGGCCGGCAGAAGACCGCGGCCGACTGGGCCGCCGACACCGCCCGCCTCGCCGCCCTGGGCGCCGCCGGGCGGGCGGTGCTCGACGGCTGCTCGGCTCTGCTGACCCCGACCACCACCTGGCACCCCACCCTCGACCAGGTGGCGGCCGACCCGGTCGGCGCCAACGCCCGACTGGGCCGTTTCACGAACTTCGCCAACCTGCTGGACTGCGCCTCGCTCGCCGTGCCCGCGGGGTTCGTGGACGGTCTGCCGTTCGGTGTGATGTTCACCGGGCCGGCCTTCTCCGACCGCGCGCTGGCCGCACTGGCCGAGCGGTTCGCGGATCCGGGGCTCGACCTGTTCGTGGTCGGCGCCCACCTCACCGGGCAGCCGCTCAACGCCCAGTTGGTGCAAGCGGGCGGGACACTGGTGGGCCCGGCACGCACGGCCGCGGGCTACCGGCTGTACGCCCTGGCCACCGCGCCGCCCAAGCCCGGCCTGGTCCGTGTCGCCGAGGACACGGCAGGCGGTACGGGGCCGGGCGTGGAGGGCGAGGTCTGGCGGCTTCCGGCGGCCGGGTTCGGTACGTTCACCGCCGCCGTTCCGCCGCCGATGACCATCGGCACCGTGGAACTGGCCGACGGGCGGCACATCAGCGGCTTTCTCGTCGAGCCGTACGCCGTCGAGGGCGCGCCCGACATCACCCGTCACGGCGGCTGGCGGAGCTATACGGCCTCCTCGTGACCGGGGACGGCGTCGTGCCGGGGTGATGGCAGGATGGGCCCCATGACGACGACGCGCCCCCGTCAGGGCAGGCCCCGGCACACGCCATCGTCCGATCCCGGCACCTCCGCGCGGGACCAGATCCTCGACGCCGCCGGGGCGCTGTTCGTCGAACGCGGCATCGGCGGGACCAGCACCCGGATGATCGCCGAGCGGGTGGGCATCAGACAGGCCTCGCTGTACTACCACTTCGCCACCAAGGAGGACATCCTCGCCGAGCTGCTGGCCACGTCCGTACGGCCCAGCCTGCGGATGATGGAGCGCATCGGGGCGCTGGTGCCCGAGCGGGCCGAGCCGGCCGCAGCGCTCTACGCGGTGGCCGCGATGGACGTGCGCACGCTCTCACGCACCAGCTACAACATCGGCACGCTCTACCTGCTGCCGGAGGTGCGGGCGGAGCGGTTCGACGCGTTCCGGTCCGAACGGGACCGGCTCCAGGCCGGCTACGGTGCCCTCGGGGCGCTGGCGGCGACCGGGGACGTCGCGCGGAGCATGCCCGCCGAACGGATCGGCGAGCTGCTGATCCAGCTGGTGGAGGTCGTCATCCAGATACGGCGCTCCCGCGAGCCGGAGCCGGCCGACACGGACGCCATCGCGTCGTCCTGCCTGCGGTTGTGCGGCCTCGACGAGCGGGCCGTGGCCAGGGCGAGGGGCGGGGCGGACGTGCTGTTGAGCGGTTCGGACCGGCCGACGTCCTGATGGGCGTGACGCACGAGGGGAAGGTGCTCGGGCGGTTCACGCGTCGGGCCCGGCGGGACACCGCGCTCGGTGTCGCCGGGCCGACGTCCGAGCCGGTGGCCGGCCGACGCGGGTGCGCCGGCCACCGCGGTGTCAGGACTCGTGCGGGTGGAGCGCCTTCTGCGCGGTGAAGAAGTGCGCGGCCTCGCCGCCGCCCAGCCGACCGAAGCCGGAAAGGGCAACCCCGCCGGAGGGCACGTACCCTTCGCCCGCGACCGACGGGCCGGCGAGGCGTCGGCCGGCCGGCGCAGAGCCCCTTCCGCGTCCGCCGTGTTCGCCCCGGTCGCGTCCGCCGACGGCACCGTCACGGTTCCTGGGCCGACGGGCTGGAGCGGCTGAGGTACCGACCGCCCACGGGCCCGCCGTCCGCCCGCCGGAGGCGGCGGACCCGTGCCGTACGACCACCGACGGACATCTTGGCCTAGACCAGTGTTCGCATGTACTCTCCCACCACCTCGCACTGCGGCACCACAGCACGGCTCCCCACGGTCGCTGCCCAGGAAGGTCCCCGCATGATGCACTTCCGCGCCCGAACCCCCCTGCACCGCTCCCTGTCGAGACTGCTCGCCCTGTTCGTCGTCCTGCTCGGCGTCCAGACCGCACCCGCGTACCGCGCCCACGCCGCCACGCCCTTCAAGGTGATCGCCTTCTACGACGGCACCTACGACGCGGCGCACATCAGCTTCGACCACGAGGCCAACGCGTGGTTCCCGCAGGCGGGCGCACAGAACGGCTTCACCTACACCGCCACCACCGACTGGAGTCAGCTGAACACCGCGAACCTGGCCGGCTACCAGGTCGTGATGTTCCTCGACGACTACCCGCACACCGCCGCGCAGCAGACCGCCTTCCAGACCTACATGGCGAACGGCGGGGGCTTCGTCGGCTTCCACGTCTCCGCGTACGACGACGACACGAGCGACTGGCCCTGGTACCACGACACGTTCCTCGGCACCGGGACGTTCCGGAGCAACTCCTGGGGGCCGACGTCCGAGACGCTGCGGATCGAGGACGCCGGCCATCCGGTGACCGCGGGTCTGCCCGCGACCATCACGTCCTCGGTCAGCGAGTGGTACAGCTGGCAGAACGACCTGCGGCAGAACCCGGACATCGACATCCTGGCCTCGCTGGACCCGTCGACCTTCCCGGTCGGCACCGATCCCAACCAGACCTGGAACAGCGGTTATTACCCGATCGTGTGGTCCAACCGCCACTACCGGATGGTCTACGACAACTTCGGTCACAACGCGATGGACTACTCGACCGACACCGCCCTGTCCTCCACCTTCGCGAGCGCCCAGCAGAACCAGCTGCTCCTCCAGGAGATCACGTGGGCGGCCGGACAGTCCGGCCCGGTGACCCCGCCCGCGAACGCCACCGGCCCCATCCACGGGTACGGCGGCAAGTGCGTGGACATCGCGGGCGCGAACACCGCCAACGGCACGGCCGTCCAGCTCTACACCTGCAACGGCACAGCCGCGCAGAACTGGACCGTGGGCGGCGCCGGCACGCTCAGCGCGCTGGGCAAGTGCATGGACGTGACCTCGGCCGGCACCGCCAACGGCACCAAGGTGCAGCTCTACGACTGCAACGGCACGGGCTCGCAGGTCTGGCAGCCCGGTGCGAACGGCTCCCTGGTGAATCCGCAGTCGGGCAAGTGCCTGGACGCGACCGGGCCCAGCTCGGCCGACGGCACCCTGTTGCAGATCTGGTCCTGTACCGGAGCCGCCAACCAGAGTTGGTCCCTGCCCTCCTGAACGCGCCGGGGCCGGCGGGGCGAGGTGCCTCCGCCGGTCCCCGGGACGCACGCCGTTCCGCGCCCTCAGTCCTTCGCGCCCGTCGTCACCTCCAGGAAGACGGGGTTGGTCAGGGCCGCCATCGGGCCGAACAGCAGCGCGTTCCCCATGGACGCGGCCCGCGCGGATGCCGTCGATGACGGAGTCGGTGGCCAGGTCGTCCGCGCGGACGACGTCGTGCGGCAGGCCGATGACGTTCGGGGCACTGTGCGCGTCGCTGTTGCCCATGGCGGGCAGCCAGCGCTTACCCGTGCGAACCGCCTCACCGAGTTACTGGTCCCAGGTGCTGACCGCGTGCTCGTCGTCGTACGTCCACGGGCCGGTCCACACCTCGGTGGCATCGGCGTCGTCGAAGCCGAACTTCCACTGGCAGTGCCGGGCGACGCAGACCTAAGACATCCCCGACACATCATGTGTTCAGGTGAGAAAAACATGAGGACACTGACCTAACATCAGTGCGTGAGCCCTGGTGGGAAAGACGAGAAGCCCTTCGCCACGCGCGTGCGCGGACGACTGGAGGCCGTCGCCGCGGGCGCGGCGCTGCTGCTGGCCGGCGTCAACGCGGCGTTCGTGCGGACGGCGGCCGGACAGCGTTGGGAGAACGCGGCGCTGGCCGGCCGACGCGAGGACGAGACCCTGGCCGCCGCCCGTACCGCCGACCACATGCTGGATCACATCACCCTGTCCTCGCTCGGCGTGGCGGTGGCAGTGCTGGCCCTGATCGGGCTGGTGCGGCGCCGCTCCGTCCTGACCGCGGTCGCCGTCGGTACGGTGGGCGTCTCCCTGGTGCTCGCCGAGGTGCTGAAGCGGTACGTGCTGCACCGTCCGGATCTCGTGGACGCCCCGCGGCGGCTGCTCGGCAACAGCTTCCCGAGCGGGCACACCACGATCGCGATGAGCGTGCTGTTCGGGCTCACCCTGGTGGTTCCCTACCGGTTGCGGGGCGTCGCCGTCGGCGTCTGCGCGTTGTGGGCGACCTTCGTCGGTGCCTACACGGTGGCGGCGGGCTGGCACCGGCCCAGTGACACCATCGGGGCCGACCTGCTCGTGCTGGCCGTCGCCTGCGCGCTCACCGCGCTCCTGGCGCGGAGTGGACGGGTGCGTCCCGTCGCGGACCGCCCCCGACCGTTGCGCGCGCTGTTCGTGATCGCCCCGCTGAGCGGTGTGGCGCTGGCCGGGCTCGGCTCCGGTGCGCTGCTGCTGGTGGAGTCCATGTTCCGGCTGCCGCCCGGGGATCCGGCGGTGCCGCGCCTGGCGTACGCGGGCGGCCACGCGCTGGCCGCGGGGGCCAGTGCGGCCGTCACCCTGGTGCTCCTCGCTCTGCTGCGCCGGGTCGACTTGGACCGGCCCCAGAGCCCGGATGAGGCATGAGCGGCTCATAAACGTGGCTTATGAGGTCATACGGCGAAGACCGCTATCGCTGCCCGACGGCCGGTGCCAAGGTGACGTCATGACGGCTTCATCGCAGTCGATCGCCGAGAATGTGACGCGCGGCCAGGACGTCGTGCGGAAGGGTACGGACGCCGCGGCGCGGCCTGCCGCCGACGCCGCAGCGGAGCGACGCCGGCAGGCCGCGCGTCTGCTGCGGGACGGGGCCCAGGAACGGCTGGTGTCCCTCCTGCTCGGTCTGCGGATGGCTCGCGAGCAGCTGGGCGAGGCTCCCTCGACGGCCGCTGCCGGACTCCTCGACGACGCGATCCGGGATGCCGAGACGGCGCTCGCACAGGTTCGGGAAGTGGCGGCGGGGCTGTGCCCGCAGGTGCTCCAGCTGCGTGGACTGGGGCCGGCCGTCTCCGCCCTCGCGGCGGCGAGTCCGGTTCCCGTCACCGTGACCGTCCGCTCGGGTCGGGACCGGCTGCCCCGGGCGGTGGAGACCCACGTGTACTTCCTGATCGCGGAGGCGCTGGCCCACGCGGTGCAGGACTCCGGCGCGAGCCGTGGCGAGGTGGAGCTGACGCATATCGGCTCCGGTCTCGTGGTGAGCGTGGTCAGTGACGCCTGTCCGCCGCGCGGAGCGGGCGCCGATGCCCGGATGGGCGCCATGACGGAGTGCGTGACCCTGCTGGAGGGCACGCTGACGGTGACGTGTTCCTCGGCTGCGGGCACCACCGTCCGTGCCGTGCTGCCGGTGCCGGCCGGCCGACCGGCGTGACACCACGACGGGGGTTCACCCTGACGGTGGCCCCCGGGTCACGCCGCCCGTGACGCCGTGGCTCTCAGGCCGCCGGAGCGACGACCGCGGCGGCGCGTAGGCACAGCTCTCGGTGCCCGGGGCCTGAGCCGCCGCCACCGTCGTACGATCCGCGGCCGGCCCGGCGCGCGGCCACCGGCCAAGTGCGCCGGCCGCTGGCCGCCGCCCGGTTGTGCGGGCGAGCACAAGGGCGGCCGTGAGCACCACCGGGCCCCGAGCACCGTGCTGCTTCGCCAGGCTTCCGGCGTCGGCACCCGCCCCGCGGCCGAACCCACCGCCGCGGGGCGTGGTTCGCCTCGCTGCCGCGGATGTGCGGTGTCTTCCGGGCCGCCCGGCCGGCTCTTCCCACCGAGACGCCGCTGGTCGTCGCCGAGGGGAGCACGCGGGGCGTGCCCTTCACCGTGTCGCTCGACGTGGCCCTCGTGGCCTCGGGCACCGGCGCGACCACCGTGGTCAACGGCGCCCTGGGCGACGTCTCGCGCCTCACCGCACGGCTCGCAGTGCGGCTGGGTACCCCGCGACCCACCACGCGTGCGGTCCGGCGGCACTCCCCCGCCGCAGCCGGCGGCCCCGCTCGACCGACGCCCCGCGCCGGTCGGCCGTTCCCGGGCCGCCGGCACCGTCAGACGGTGCGGTCCCGGATGCGCGCGAGCAGGGACCGCAGTTGTGCGCGGTCCTCCTCGTCCAGGGCCGTGGTCGCCTCGGCGAGCGCGAGGCGGTCGATCTCCTCCGCCTCGCGGTGACAGCGCATCCCCTCTTCGGTCAGCCGGACCAGCGAGGCCCTCCGGTCCCGCGGGTGGCGGACCCGCTCCACCAGGCCGTCGCGTTCCAGGCTGTCCACGATCGTGGTGGCGGTGCGGGCGGCGATGCCGGCCATCTCGCTCAGGTCCCTCATCCGCAGCGGCTGCCCCTCCCGGGCCAGCATGCGCAGGGCGCGCAGCCGGGCCACCGAGGCCCCCTTCTCCCGCAGTCTGCCCTCCACGAACTGCCGTAGCCGGTACGTCGTCTCGAACAGCTCGTCGACCAGGACGTCGCTGCTGCCGTGCACTGCCATGGTGCCCAGTCTCTCCTGTCCCGCGCCGCTCCCGCGCACCTTCGGCGCCGCTTCCCTGCCATGGAAGCCAATATCCTGAGAAGGCACATAGTGAGTATGCTCAGCATATGCGACGACGTCACTCCGCGCGGTCCGCCCCGCCGCCCCGCCTCAGCCAGCGTCTGGTCGTCCCGGTCGTGTGCGTCAGCGTGACGTTCGTCGCGATCGCCGACGGGGCGATCACCACGGTGGCCCTGCCCTCGATCGCCCGTCAGTTCCGGCTGACCGCCGCCGCGTTGGACGGAGTGGTCGTGGTCTACCCGGTCTGCCTGGCCATGGCCATCCCGGCGTCGGCGTGGCTGGTCGAGCGGTTCGGCGGCAAACGCGTCCTGCTGACCGCCCTGGCCGGGTTCCTCGGCTCCTCGCTGCTGTGCGGGGCTGCGGCCGGACTCGTCCAGCTCGTCGCCTGGCGCGGGGTGCAGGGGCTGTCGGCCGGCGTGCTCTTCCCGGCCTCCACGGCGCTGCTGTTCGGCACCTTCACCCCCGCGGAGCAGCTCCGCGTCTCCCGCTACATGATCGTTCCGCAGCAGATCGCCCCGGCCGCGGCCCCCGTCCTCGGCGGGCTGCTGGTGGACCATCTGTCCTGGCGGTGGGTGTTCTACGTCAATCTGCCGGTGGGCCTGCCGGCGCTGGTGTTCGGCGCGCTGTTCCTGGCCGGCGGCCGGGGAGCCCGACCCGGCCGCTTCGACCTGCCCGGCCTGCTGCTCAGCGCGGCCGGCCTGGGCACCGTGATGTTCGGCCTGTGCGAGGGGCCCGACCGCGGCTGGTCCTCCCCCACCGTGCTCGCCGTGCTCGTGCTCGGCGCGGTGCTGCTGACCTCCGCCGTCACCGTGGAACTGCGCACGGCCGAACCCCTGCTGCGGCTGCGGCTGTTCGCCGACCGGCTCTTCCGGGACACCAACCTGATCAACCTGATCGGCCTGATCCCCATCATGGGCGCCCTGTACCTGGGACCGCTCTTCCTCCAGCAGGCGCAGGGCCGTACGGCGCTGGAGTCGGGCCTGACCACCTTCCCCGAGGCGTTCGGCGTCCTGCTGACCGTCCAGCTCGCCGGTGTCCTGTACGCCAGGGTCGGTCCGCGCCTGATCGTGGGCTGCGGTCTGACCGGGGTCAGCGCGGTGCTGCTGCTCCTCGCCGCCTGCGACGACCGCACGGGCCTGTGGGCCTTCCGCGGCTGCATGTTCCTGTTCGGCGCGGCGATCGGCTGCTTCTTCATACCGACGACGATCGCCTCACTGGCCACCGTCGACCGTACGGACCTGCCGCAGGCCACCATGCTGAACACCGTCGTGCGCCAGACCGGCGGCGCGCTCGCGCCGGCGGCCGTGACCACGGCCCTGGTCCTCGGCACCCCGCCGGGCACCGCCGCCGCCCCGCCCATGGCCGCGTACCAGCACGCGTACCTCGTCCTGGCCGCGATCGCCGCGGCGACGGCGGTCTTCGCCTTCACGCTGCCCGACGGGCCGGCCCGCGCCGCCGCCCGCGGACCCGCCGGCCGGTCCGGTCCGGCCGCCCTCCCCCGGCGCCGGCGGGACCGGACCGGCTCCTGAGCCCCGTCAGTGCGGGCCGCCGGGATCAGACGGCGGTCGCAGCGGGCGAGAAGGCCACCACGGCCTCGCTCGTGTACGCCAGGAAGGTCAGCGTCTCCTCGAAGTAGAGCGTGACGCTCGTCGCGTCGTGCGACAGATAGCCGATGGACACGTCCTGGCCGAGCCGCAGCTCGAAGTCGCCGCCGCGGCCGGAGAGCAGGAAGGCGCCGTCGATCGCCGGTGCCCAGACGATGTCCCCGTCGAGCAGCCCGGCGATGTGCCTGAGGACGGGATAGCCGTGGTCGGACGTCTCGCTGACGGCCGTGTACGCGTCGGCGCTCAGCGCCAGCGTGTAGGGACCGTCCACGCCGGCCAGCCGCAGGGCCGTCACCGCCCGGGTCACCGCGTCGGGGTAGTCGCGCACGTCGGCGGGAAGGGACAGTGCCGGGTGGGAGGTGCCGCGGCGCAGGCCCGTGATACCGGCGGCCGGGTAGCCCTCGAAGACGGCGCGGTCCTCGGCGAAGGCCAGGCGCCGGGCCGCGTCCTTCACCGGCTGCCAGTCGGCGTCCTTCGCGCCCCGGAGAACGGCGTCGGCCTGTCGGCGGTCGATGGTGAAGGGGACCCTCAGTTCGACCAGCGGCTGGAAGCCCCGGGTATGGGCGGTGACCCCCTCCGCGGGTGCCTGGACCGCTTCCATATGACCGGTGCCCACTCCGGCGAGCCCGGTGCCGCCCGCCTCGGGGACGTCGACGATACGGCGGGCCGCCACATGGCGCTTGAAGGTACGGCGTGCCTCGTCCTCCAGGTCGGCCCAGGCCGCGGCGGACAGGGGAGCGAGTTCACGGTGCAGGTTGTTCATCGGCGGGGCTCCGCTTCATGTCGCCGATCCCCAGGGAGGACCCTCGGGATCGGACCTGGTGGTCGGTCGGGGTGACGACGGCCGCGGGCATGACGTCCGGCGGCTCGGGGAGGTCTTCGAGGAAGTCCGCCGTGGGCGTGAAGAACAGGCAGCCGGTGACGGCGGTGGAGAAGTCCAGAATCCGGTCGTGCCGGGCCGAGGGGGTGCCCAGGAACATCCGCTCCAGCATCGTCTCCGTCACCTCGGGGGTGCGCGAGTAGCCGATGAAGTAGGTGCCGAACTCCCCCCGGCCCACGGACCCGAAGGGCATGTTGTCGCGCAGGATCTCGCGTTCGGTGCCGTCCGGGTCGGTGACGGTGGTCAGGGCGGTGTGCGCGTCCGCCGGTTTCACGTCGTCGGGCAGTTCCACGTCGGACAGCTTGTGCCGGCCGATCGCCCGCTCCTGCTCCTCGACGGACAGGGCCTCCCACGCCCGGAGGTCGTGCAGGTACTTCTGCACGACGACGTAGCTGCCGCCCGCGAAGGGCGGGTCCTCGGCACCGACGACGACGGCCACGCGCGCCGCCGCACCCGTCGGATTCTCCGTTCCGTCGACGAAACCGAGCAGATCGCGTGCGTCGAAGTACTTGAAGCCATGGACCTCGTCCGCGACGGTGACCGCTCCGCGCAACCGAGTCATGATCTCCGTGGCGAGCGCGAAGCACAGGTCGAGCCGCGCGGCACGGATGTGGAAAAGCAGGTCGCCAGGGGTCGCCACGGCCTGGTGCACGGGGCCGCTCAGCTGCCGGAAGGGGTGGAGCCGAGCGGGGCGCGGCCCGGAGAAGAGCCGGTCCCAGGCGTGTGAACCGATGCCGGTGACACAGCTGAGCCTGCCCTCCGGCTGCGCGCGGAAACCCACCGCGCGCTGCAACGATCCGATGTCCGACAGCAGGTCGCGGACCGTTCCCTCGCCTCCCCTGTCGATCGTCACGACGAGGAAGATCGCCGCGCTGGTCAACGGGGACAGGACCGGTTGGGGAACCGGTTGGGGGACCTCTCCGGTCATGAGTCATACCCTCCGGTGTCGGGAAAGCAGGCAAGTAAACGTAACTCTAGGTGAGACTCATCAACTTCGCGATATGTGCGCCCGATAAGATATGTGCGTCACATGTAGTAACTTAATGTGTGTGACCGAGCCATGCGAGGACGGGACTCCAGCGCGGCAAACCTTGTGGAGTACCGTCCTGCGGAGGTCACCGAGGGCACGTGCGCGTGGTGGTCCCGGACGCGGTCCTGACCCCGCGCGGGCGGACACGGCTGCCCGGCGAGTAAAAAGCGCGCAATCTCTGGGCACCCGGTCGCTCTCGATCCCCGGACGGACCTTCGGGCGCGCTCCGCCCCAGGGACACCCCTTTCGGGCCGGTTGGGGGACGCGGCAGGTACACCCAGCGGACACGATACGACGTTTAGTGTGTCACTTCAGCAAGTAACCTTAGTTAAATGCAAAGCGTCAACCCGCTAGGTGAGTTCATACGGGCTCGCCGAGCCGCCACTTCGCCCAAGCAGGTGGGTCTGTCGGACGAGGGTCCCCGCCGTACCGCGGGGTTGCGGCGCCATGAGGTGGCCATGCTGGCGGGCGTGAGCGAGGGCTACTACGCGCGCCTGGAGCAGGGCCGGGAGAAACACCCTTCCGACCAGGTTCTCAAGGCGCTGACCCGGGTGTTCGGACTCGACGCCGAGGCGACGGAGCATCTGCACCGGCTGGCGCGTCAGGGGCTGCGCGGGACCGGTGGCAGCCGTGGCTCGGCGGACGACCGCGCTCCCTCCCATCTGGTCCGGCTCATCGGCTCCTGGAGCACGCCGGCGGTGATCCTCGGCCCCCGCTTCGACATCCTGGCCGCCAATGACGCGGCGAGGGCCTTGCTGTCCGTCATGGGCACGGAAAGAAATCTGCTGCGGTTCGTCTTCCTCGACCCGGCGGCCCGGCGGTTCCACCTGGACTGGGAGGAGATCGCCCGAACCCGTGTGGCCGGCCTGCGGGCGACGGCCGCCCTGAACGTCGAGGACGAGACCCTGCGGGCGCTGGTCGGTCAACTCTTGCGCCGCAGCGAGGACTTCACCCGCATGTGGGCCGAATACGATGTCCGCGCCAAAACCCACCAGACCAACCGACTGTTGCATCCCGACGCCGGGCAACTGACCCTGATCTACCAGTCCTTCACCGTGAACGGCTGCCCCGGCCAGCAGCTCGGCACGTACCAGGCCGAGCCGGGTTCGCCGAGCGAGGCCGCGCTGAGGCGGCTGGTCGAGACCCCCGCCGGTCCCGGGTCCGCGGCCGACGAGCAGCCCGCCCCGCATGACGATCCCGGCCCAGCGGGCGGGGCGGGCCGCTAGGCTCTGTGCGGCAGAAGACCTCACGTGGGTTGGCGGGCCGGAGGATCAGTGAGGCCCGGGTGGACTCCGGTCCGGCCGCGCCGCAGCCGCGGCACCATTTCCCGGCGGCCGGCTGGGAGACGGGGGGGAGGGGCGCGTGGACGCGGGTGGTGCCCCTTGGACGCGCCTTCCTCCCGGCTCAGTCCGGGAGCGGGATCCGCACCAGGATCGACGTGCCCTCGTCGGGCGGTGACTCGATGGTCAGCGTGCCGTCGAAGGCGGAGACCCGGTCCGTGAGACCGGTCAGGCCACTGCCGGGGGTGGCCCGGTCCAGGCCGCCCACGCCGTCGTCGGCAACCCGGATGAGCAGGACGTCGTCGGCGAGTTCCAGGCGGATGTCGATGTGGGAGGCCTGGGCGTGCTTGACCGCGTTCGTCACGGCCTCGGCCACGATGAAGTACGCGTTGGACTCCACGGCGGAGGCGAACCGCCGGTCGCACCTGTTGTCCAGGACGGCGGGCACCGGGCATCGGGACGCCAGGTCCCCCACCGCCCCCGCCAGTCCCTTCACCGTGAGGGTGAGCGGGTAGATTCCCCGGGCGAGTTCCCGCAACTCGTCGATCGCGGTCTGGGCGTTGGCGATGGAGTCCTCCAGCAACTCGGTCACGGGCCCCTCCGCGTCGGGGATCATCTCCCGCGCCAGCCGCAGCCCGATCATCAGGCTGACGAGTCGTTGCTGCGCCCCGTCGTGCAGATCACGTGCCGTACGGCGGTGCACCTCCTCGACGCTCTCCATGATGCGTCTGCGGCTGTCCTGCATGGAGGCCGCCATGGTGTTGAACGACGTGCCGAGCGCCCCGATCTCGGAGACCTTGCTCGGAGAGATCCGCACGGCGAGGTCGCCGCCCGCGAGCCGCTGGGCGGCGGCCGCCACCCCGCGCACCGGCCGTACGACGGCGCGGTGCTGGAGCACCGTGAAGGCGGCCACCAGCGCCGTCGAGGCGGCCAGGCCCACGCCCGCGGCGATCACCGCCCGGCGCCCGTTCGCCCCGGCCGCGTCCTCGCGCGCGGCGAGTTGGGTGCGCTCGTCGGCCATGTACCGGTCGAACCGGGCCCGCAGCGCGTCGACCCGTCGCTTGCCCTCCTGCGTCGCCGCCACTCCGGAGGCGGCCGGGTCGCCGCGCCGCACCTCCTCGACCAGCGGGATCGAGTAGTCGTTCAGATACGACTGGACACTCCGGGCGATCTGCGTGGCGGCTCGTCGCTGGTGGGGTGAGGTGGTTCCGTCGGTGAATCTCCGCGTCTCCGCGGGGAGGTCCCGGCGTGCCTCGTCCCACGGCTCAAGGAAGGTCTCCTGCTTGGTGATCAGAAAGCCCCTCTGGCCCGTCTCGAGGTCCAGCACCAGTTGCTCCATGGTGCCCGCCTCGACCAGGGCGGTCCGGGACGCACGCCTCGCCGACGTGGAGTCGTTGGCGTCGTCGATCGCCCACAGCAGGACGGCGAACGCCACACCTATCAGCAAGGCGAGCAGACCGCTCGCCGCGATCGTGAGACTCGTCAGCCCCAGTCGCCGGCCGTGCCACCGTCGTACCCTCATGCTCCGCCCAGCGGTGAAAAGGATGAGAACGTCTTGCGCCTTCAGTAAGTAACGTATCTATGTTCGGTGAACGGTGCACCAAAATACATAACCACCAAGGTCCCGCCAAGCATCGACCGAGGAGTCAGGTGGCCGTCAGCTCCGTGAAACGTTGTCGGTGAGCAGACGCAGCAGTTCCTTGACGGTCGAGTCCTGCTCCTCGGTCAGGCCCATCGCCTCGCCCATGGCGAGCGGTACGGCGCACGCACGGTCGCGCAGGGCGAGCCGGGCCGGAGTGAGAGTGAGAGTGACCGTGCGCTCGTCGTCGGAGCGGCGCTCCCGGCGGACGTGACCGGCCGCCTCCAGCCGCTTGAGGAGTGGAGACAGGGTGCTGGACTCAAGGCGGAGAGCGGCTCCGAGGTCACGGACCGAGATCTGGTCCTGCTCCCACAGGACGAGCATCACCAGGTACTGGGGACGCGTCGGCCGAGGAGGCCGCCATGCGCCTGACCGCAGACTCCGACACGTGGCCCGAAAGTCGGTAGCTTCGTCAGGCGGGTACGGCCGGATGTGGTCCCGAGCCTGAAGAGGCGTCGGAGTCCGCACGGTGCCGCCGGCCATCGGCGCGACGATCACCGGGCTCCTGTCCGCCACGGCCTACAGCGTGACACCGGTGACCGAACGCGACACCTGGTGACAGTCCCCCATAGGTGACGGTGTCTGCCCTTCTGTCACGCGTTCCGGGCTCATACGGTCAACTTCCCCCGCGACTTCCCGGATCACGCCGCCGGGGCCTGCGTACGCTCCCGTCCATGACGGACTTGCCCGCACCTCCCGATCAGGGCCGTGTGCTGCTGAACGCCGCGTTCAAGGCGGACGCCCACGCAAAGTACGCCCGACTGTTCGAGCTGGGCCCCGTGCACCGGGTCGTGCTCCCCTCAGGATTGGAGGGCATGCTCGTCGTCGGCTATGACGCGGCCCGTGAAGCTCTCAGCCACCCGGCGCTGCTCAAGGACCCGTCGCCGGCGGCGGAGACGCTCACGGCCGCCGGCTACGTCCTCAACCAGCCGGGCGTCGGGCTCGGCGGCCAGATGCTGGAGTCCGACCCGCCGGAGCACACCCGGCTGCGCCGCCTGGTCTCGGCCGCCTTCACGCCGAAGCGGACGGCTGCTCTGGCCCCGCGCATCGAGCAGATCGCGAACGCCCTGATCGACGCGCTGCCGCCGTCCGGGGAGACCGATCTGGTCGACTCGTTCACGGCGCCGCTGCCGGTCACGGTGATCGCGGAACTGCTCGGCATCCCCACGGCCCATCGCGCGGAATTCCGCGCCTGGAGCAGCAAGGTACTCGAACTGGGCAGCGCCGGACACCAGGAGGCGGTCACGGGCCTGCACCGGCTGCTGCGCGGGCTCATCGCGGACAAGCGCCGGGAACCTGCCGACGACCTGCTGTCCGCCCTCGTCGCCGCCCACGACGAGGAGAGCGGGCGGCTGTCGGAGGACGAACTCGTGGGCACCGCGCTGCTGCTGGTCATCGCGGGTCACGAGACAACCGTCAACCTGCTGGGCAACGGCATCGTCGCCCTGCTGCGCCACCCCGACCAGCTGCGGCTGCTGCGCGAACGCCCCGACCTGCTGCCCGGCGCGGTGGAGGAACTGCTCCGGTACGACACCTCGGTCGAATTCAGTACCCACCGCTACGCCGCGCAGGACCTGGTGCTCGCCGGTGTGCCGATTCCACGCGGCACCGTCGTGGTGGTGTCCCTGGCATCCGCGAGCCGTACCGCTCCCTTGCCGGACGGAGCCGACCCCGCCGCCCTCGACGTCACCCGCCCGTCCGCCCGTCACCTGTCCTTCGGGCACGGCATCCACCACTGCCTGGGCGCTCCGCTCGCCCGCCTGGAGACCCTGGTCGCGCTGCGCACGGTCCTCGCCCGCTTCACCCGCCTGGAACCGGCGGTGCCCCCGGAGTCGCTGCGGTGGATCCCGGTGGGCATGATGCGCGGTCTGCTCACCCTGCCGGTACGTTACGAGACGGCTGGGACCGGGACCGCCTGAAGCCGACGTCGTCACCACGGTCACTTGACCCATGCCACCGGAGTGCCGGAGGCGGAAAGTCGTCCTGCGGGCCGGGCGGAGGTGTGCCCAGACCGCCGGACGCACACTCCCGACCCGGAGGAAACACCTATGAACCCCGGTCCCCTGGTGCTGGTGCACGGCGCTTTCCACGGCGCCTGGTGCTGGAACGACGTGCTCGTGGAACTGGCCGCCCTCGGCCGGCCCGCGCTCGCCGTGGATCTGCCGGGCCACGGACTGCGGGCAAGACGGCCCGCGGCACTGACGCGCAGGCCGTTCGACGACGCCGCGTTCGCCGCCGAGTTCTCCCCGCTCGCCCACGTCGATCTCGCCCGCGCCGCCGCGTCCTGTCCGAGCAGGTGCGGCACATCGGCCGCGGCCGGCCGGTGACGCTGGTGGCGCACAGCATGGGAGGCCCGGTGATCACCCGCGTGGCGCAGGAGAGCCCCGGTCTGGTCGCCCGGGTGGTGTACATCAGCGGATACATGCCCGCGTCCCACACCCCTCCGCTCGCCTACATGGAGCGTCCGGAGGCCGCCGACTCCCTGCTGCCCGAGCTGCTGGTCGGTGACGCCACGTCGACCGGAGCGCTGCGCATCGACACCCGCAGCGACGACGAGGACGTACTGCGCGCCCTGCGGGAGACCTTCTACGGCGACGTCCCGGAGCCCACGGCCGACGCGGCGCTCGCGCTGCTCGGCTCCGACGGGCCCCTCGGTCTGGCGGCCCAGACCACGCGGCTGACGGCCGACGGCTGGGGTTCCGTGCCCCGGACGTACTTCCGCTGCGCCCACGACCGGTGTGTCCCGCCCGCGCTCCAGGACCTGTTCGTCGCCGAGGCGGACCGGGCGTTCCCCGAGAACCGGACCGTGGTCGAATCGCTGATGTCGGCGCACTCCCCCTTCCTGTCCCAGCCGCAGCGGCTCGCGCGGATGCTCGCCGAGGCGTAGCACGGCCCGGCCGGCTGTCCTCACCCCGCGCGTCACAGTCCGTGGGCGGTCCTGCCCCTTGTCGCGGGGCTTGCCTGCGCTCTGCTGACCGGGTGCGACGGGGCCGCTGACGGCGGTGACGGCACCCGTATGGTCGTCGGCACGACGGACGACATCCTGGCCACCGATCCGGCCACCGGCCACGACCCCGGCGGACGGTCACCCCACGCACCTGACCCGCGCCGACGCCCCGGACCTGCCGTGGGGCCGCTGTTGCGCGGAGGCGTCCGCGCGGCCGGGCGACTCCGGAGGCGGTGCGGCTCCACGCCGCGCTCTCGACCATGCTCGCCGCATCCACCGTGCCCTCGTGTACAAGGTTTCCGGCACGTGCGTACATCGGATACTTCGCACAACGGATCAAGATCCGCGAAACGACGGACGTGACGGGTTGAAATGATCAGCGACTGGTCGTTCGAGGAAGAGGGAGCACACTGGTGTCCGGACGTACCGTGCTGATCACAGGAGCGTCGAGGGGAATCGGCCTCGCCACCGCCCACCGGCTCGCCGGCCTGGGCCACCGCGTGCTGGGCGTGGCGCGCGGCGTCCCGGACGGTGACTTCCCGGGAGTGCTGCACGCGTGCGACCTGGGTGACTCCGACGCCACGGGTGAGCTGCTGGCGGCCCTGACCCGCGAGGAGCACGTGGACGCGGTCGTGAACAACGTCGGCACGGTGCTGCCGCAGCCGCTGGGCGACATCACCCTCGACGCGCTGCACACGGTGTACGAGCTGAATGTGCGTGTCGCCGTGCAGGTCACGCAGGCCTGCGTCGGCGGGATGCGGGAGCGCGGCTGGGGCCGGATCGTCAACGTGACGAGCCGTGCCCAGTACGGCTCGCGGCTGCGCAGCAGCTACGCGGCGGCCAAGAGCGCGCTGGTGGGGCTGACCGGTACCTGGGCGCTGGAGCTGGCGCGGGACGGGGTGACGGTCAACGCGGTCGCCCCCGGCCCGGTGGAGACCGAGCTCTTCCGCGAGAAGCATCCGGTCGGTGGTCCGGAGGAGGCCGCGGTGCTGGGTTCGGTCCCGGCGGCACGCCTCGGCCGCCCGGAGGAGGTGGCCGCGGCCATCGCCTTCCTGCTCGGCGAGGAGGCCGGTTACATCACCGGGCAGGTGCTCGGCGTGGACGGCGGCGGGAGCGTCGCCGGGCGGTGAACGCTCCTGCGGGCCGGCGTCCCGCGGCACGCCCCGGTCGTCATGCGCGGCGCACCCGTAGTGGGCGGCCGGGCCGCCTCCTCCTCGTCGGACGGCGACCGGCTCACCCTGACCGGGGTGCGGACCAGGAGCCCGGTGCGGCTGCTCGGGGGCCCGCACGTGCGGCGGGTCCGCGGCGCGTCAGACGACGTCGGCGAGCCGGGCCACCTGGTCCGGATCGGTTCCGTAGCAGTAGAGCATGACCTCGTCGGCGCCGAGGTCGGCGAGGCTGGTCACGGCCGCGCGGATCGTGTCCGGGGTGGTGAGCATGTCGGCGGCCATCCGGTCGGCCATGCCGGTGAAGGCGTAGTAGTCGGTGAGCGCGTCGCGGGCCTGCTCGACGACACGCGTCGGCCCGAGGGCGACGCTGACCTGCGCGACGAGCCGAGGACTGCCCGCACGGTCGTGCTCCCGCCACGCCTTGCGGACGGTGTCGAACAGGTCCGCGACCATCGGCAGCGGCGCTGCGGCCAGGTAGCCGTCCGCCCACCGGGCGACGCGTTCCAGCGCGGCCGGGCGGAAGCCGCCGAGCAGCACTTGGGGACCACCGGGGCGGCTGGGGAGCGGTCCGATCGGGCCTACGCCGTCGCCGTGGTCGGCGCCGGACCACAACCGGCGCATGACGGCCAGCTGTTCGTCCAGGCGACGGCCCCGGGTCCGCATGTCGGCGCCGACGGCCGCGTAGTCGTCGCCCCGGGTGCCGACGCCGAGGCCGAGCACGAGCCTGCCTCCGGTCATCCGGTCGATGGTGGCCGCCTGTTTGGCCAGCAGGACCGTGTCGCGCGTGGGGGCGAGGAGGACCTCGGTCTGTACGCGGATGCGCGAGGTGGCACCCGCCAGGACGGCAAGGGCGGCGAGGGGTTCGGGGTTGTCATAGACCACCCGGTCGAGCAGGCCGAGTGAGCTGAACGGACCGGCATCGGCCCGCCGGGCCCAGTTGGTCAGCTGGCCGGGATCGCCGATGGGCAGGCCGATGCCGATGTTCATGGACGAGGCTCCTTCTCTGGAGACGGGATCGAGGTGTGGCGCCGCTCGGGTCAGGTCACCGGTGGCAGCGCGGGGCCGGTGGTCCCGAGTTGCTCCTGGGCGACGATCTGCGGGATCGGCCAGGTGACGCCGGGAGGCGGCCAGGACTGCCCGGTCGCCTTGAGGAACTCGGCGGGCGGTTCGTACAGCGGCGGCTGGGTGCCGTCGAGGATCATGCTCTTCCAGGCGACCCCGCTCGTCCGCTCCTTGAACTCGTCCTTCATGCCCTGGAGCAGGTCGGGCTGTTCGATGAGGTCGACGGCCGAGGCGGCCATGTAGCGGGCGGCGGAGAGCATGGCCTGGTGACCGATGTTGGTCGCGGCGGTGGCGGTGACACCCCAGTTGTGGTTGGGCAGTCCGGGCGGGTAGGCCGCCGCGAGCAGCGTGGCCGTCGGCGCCTGCCAGCTCACGTCGGCGGCGTCGGTGGCCAGTCCGCCGGTGTAGTTGGCGGCAGGCGGCGCGAGCGGGGTGATGGTGATGGACATGCCGGTCTCGGGCTTGCCCAGCGACTTCTGGATCGCCTTGGCGAGGGCGTGGTCGTCCTCGGTGAACTGCGGCGCGCCGATCCGTCTCATGTTGTCGTACACCAGCTCCGCGCCCGCCTTGTTGGCGAGCAGGTTCCAGGTGGCGGAGTGGAACTTGTGCACGAGCCGGGTCTGACTCGCCTGCGCCGCGGCCTTGGCACAGTCAACGATCTTGTCGTAGAGCACCTGGGCGCGGGCCGGGCTGCCCTCACGGACGTAATACCAGATGGAGCACATGTCCGGGGTCACGTTGGGGGCGCCGCCGCCGTTGATCACGGCGTAGTGGAAGCGGCCCGAAGGCGCGACGTTCTTCTCCCGCAGGTACTCCGACATCGTGGCCATCAGCAGCGCGCCGTCGAGACCGCTCTTGTTGCCGAGGGGGGTGCCGCCGTGGCCGGAGGCGCCGAGGAAGGTGAAGGTGGCCGACAGCAGCGCGCTGGTGGTGTTCCAGAACGGCATGGTGACGTTGAACGGGTGCCAGTCGAGGACGGCGTCCAGGCCGTCGTACACCCCGGCCTTGACGGCGTACGCCTTGCCGACCAGCTGTTCCTCGCCCGCACTGCCGAAGAGCTTCACCGTGGCCTTGAGGCCGTGTGCCTCGATGGCCTTGCCGGCCGCGATGGCGGCGGCGGTGGCGGCGCCGCCCAGGAGATTGTGCGCGTCGCCGTGACCGCCGCCGTACGTCGGTCCGTAGGCGTCGTGGTTGTAGACGAGGGGGTCGTGCGTCGACGCGCCCTTCTTCTGGGAGAGGCCGGGCAGGGCGTCGTACTCCGCGCTGAAGCCGAGCACCGGCCCGCCCGAGCCGTAGGTGGCCACGAACGCGGTCGGGAAGCCGGCGGAGCCCCATGTGACACGGAACCCGTTGCGCTCCAGCAGTGCGGCGTGGGCCTGGGAGGACTTCCACTCCCGCAGGGACAGCTCGGCGTACTGCCAGATCTCGTCGCTCAGCTCCGTGAGCGTGCGGCTGTTGGAGGTGATCCAGGAATCCGCGGTGGCCTTGGCGGGGGTGTCGCCGGCGAGGCCGGTAGGAGCCTTGTAGCCGGTGGGCGAGACGCCGGAGCGTTCGTCGTGCCCCAGCGTCGCGGCGAGCACGGGATCGGCTTGCAGCACCGCCGCGGTCGTCGCGGTGGCGCCCAGTCCGAACATCTTCAGCAGGCGCCTGCGGCCCACGTAGGGCACATCGTTCATCGCAGCCCTTCTCGACAGCGCGGAAGTAACAGTTGCGGCAGTCATGATCCTCTCCCGCGCTGATCAGTGCCAGGACGTGTTAGGACTACCTAAAGTGTTTATCAGCCACGCCATACTGTCACTACCGTTACACACATGAGTCAATATGTGATCAGTGCTGCACGCATGTTCGATGGCACGAGATGGTCTGGCCCCCGCTCGCTGTACGTCGAAGACGGTCGGATCATCGACGTCACCGGTGTCGACGACATGGACGCGTATCTCTCGGTCACCGAACTCATCGACTACGGCCCCGACTCCTGCCTGCTGCCTGGACTGATCGACACCCATGTGCACCTGGCCTTCGACGCCAGTGCCGACCCTGTCACCGCGCTCGGCGACAGGGACGACGACGAGCTGCTCGACCACATGCGCCGTGCCGCACGCAGCGCGCTGGAGGCCGGCATCACCACGGTCCGCGACCTCGGTGACCGGGGCTATCTGGCGATGGCGCTCGTCCGGGAGTTCGAACAGAATCCTGGGCGGGGTCCGCACATCGTCTCCGCCGGCCCTCCGCTGACCCCGGTCGGCGGCCACTGCCACTTCTTAGGCGGGGAGGCCGAGGGGACAGCGGATCTGCACGAGGCTGTCCGGGAACGGCACGCGCGGGGATGCGGCGTCGTGAAGATCATGGCGAGCGGGGGCAACATGACACCCGGTTCGACAGCCCCGCACGCTTCCCAGTACACCATCGACGAGTTGCGTACGGTGGTCGAGGAGGCACACCTGCTCGGCCTGCGCGTCGCCGCGCACGCGCACGGCAACCGGGCCATCCTCGACGCCGTCCAGGCGGGTGTCGACACCCTGGAACACGTCAGCTTCCTCACCCCCGACGGCTGCGATCCGAACGAGGAAGTACTGGCGGCCATCGCCGGCAGCGGGGTGTTCGCCAGTGTGACGCTGGGCGTCGACCCGGAGGCGCCGGGGACGCCGCCGATGACCATCGCCACACAGCTCGCCCGCATCCAGGCCGGCTACGGGGCGCTGCACGCACGAGGGGCCCGCGTGGTGGTGGGCTCCGACGCCGGCATCGCCCCCTTCAAGCCGCACAACGTGCTGCCTCACGCGGTGGCCGAGCTGCGCGCGCTCGGCCTGACCGCGGAGGCGGCACTGGCTGCGGTCACCTCACGGGCGGCCGAGGCGGCCGGCCTCGGCGACCGGAAGGGGCGGATCGCCGCAGGCTACGATGCCGACGTGCTCGTGGTCGACGGCGATCCGGCGAACGACCCCGCCGCCCTCCTGAAGGTCGCCGGGGTGTTCCGGACCGGGGTCCGCGTGCACTGACGACCAGGCTTCGAAACCGTCATGACGCGCGGCCGGGCACCCGGCGGGGCCTTCGGCCGCGTGTGACCGTCGTGCGGTCACCCGAGCGGGCCCAGCAGCCGGTACGGGCTCGCACTGCCGGGCGTCACACCTGCCTGATCGCCGAGATGTCGAAGACCAGTCTGACCTTGTCGGAGACCAGGACGCCACCGGTCTCCAGCGCCGCGTTCCAGGTCAGGCCCCACTCCGAGCGGAGGATCTCGGCCTTGCCCTCGAAGCCGACGCGCTCGTTGCCGAACGGGTCCTTCGCGGCGCCGTTGAACTCGAGGTCGATGGTGAGCGGCTTGGTGACGCCGAGCAGGGAGAGGTCGCCGGTGATGCGGTAGTCGTCACCGCCCAGGTACTCCGCCTTGGTGGAGCGGAAGGTCATGACCGGGAACTCGTCGCTCTTGAAGAAGTCGGCCGACTTCAGGTGACCGTCGCGGTCGGCGTTGCCGGTCTCGACGCTGTCCATCCGGACGTCGATCGTGGCGGCGGACTCGGTGGGGTCGGCGCCGTCCAGGTGCAGCGTGCCGGTGAAGTCCTGAAAGCTGCCCTTGACGTTCGTGACCATAGCGTGCCGAACCACGAAACCGATCATGCTGTGGGCCGGGTCGATGGCGTAGTCGCCCGTCAGTGCCGATGTGTCCATACTGTTAGAGGTGCTCACGCGGGCGCTCCATGAAGGTGAAATGTCACGTGCGGAGGTTCGCCACCATAATGACATGGCTCTTGAATGTTCAATCGTAAAGTCATGTATGTTGGACATGTACGAAAGAGTCAGTCAGTCGCCATGGCTCACCTGTACACCCTAGGCTGCCCACGGTGACAGCGGGACCTTCCAGAGGTAGGCCCATGGACGATGCGACTCCTCCGTCGACACTGTTCGGCCGGGACCAAGAGCTGCGGAGGATCGAGACCTTTCTCGAGGAGGCTCGGCGTCGGGGTTCTTCGCTCTTCCTGTACGGCGAGCCCGGCGTGGGCAAGACACGCCTGCTGGACGCCGCCGTCGAGCGCGCCGATGCACAGGACGTACGCGTCATCCGGGCGACCGGAGTGCAGTACATGGCGGACGTCAGCTACGCGCTGCTCGGCGAGGTGCTGCTCCCCCTGGCCTCGGGAATCACCGAGTTGGACACCGTGTTCCGGGATGCCCTGCAGGCGGCTCTCGGTATGCGGACCGGGCCGGTTCCACCACGGCTGGTGATCCTCAACGCCTGCCTCACCCTGCTGCGCCGCCAGGCCGAGGAACGCCCGCTCCTGCTCGTGGTGGACGACCTGCCCTGGGCCGACGGCCCGAGCGCGGTCGCGCTCGGCTTCGTGGCCCGGCGGCTGACCGGCAGCAGGGTCGGTCTCATCACCGCCACGCGCAACGACGAACGCGACCACTTCGAGCGCAGCGGGTTGCCGACCCTCCAGGTCAGGCCGATCGACGAGCGCTCCTCGGACGAACTGCTGCGCGCGGCGTTCCCCCGGCTGGCACCCGGCGTGCGGCACCGTCTCGTCGCCGAGGCCCGCGGCAATCCGCTGGCGCTGCTGGAACTGCCCGCGGCCCTGGGCCCCGACCAGTTGTCCGGCGTCGCGGTGCTGCCGGACGTCCTTCCGCTCACCCGCCATGTCGAGTCGGTGTTCGCGGCGCGTGTCGCCTTGCTGCCCGCCCTGACGCAGGAAGCCCTCCTCATCCTGGCCCAGGAGGGTACCGGCGATCTACGGGTGTTGCAGCGGGCCGCCGGCGCCGAACCCGCCCTCGAACACCTCGCACCGGCGGAGAGCGCGAAACTCATCAAGGTCGATCTCGCCTCGCGGCAGGTGGAGTTCCGTCACCCCCTCGTACGCTCGGCTGTGGTGGAGTCCGCCGGGGAAGCCGACCTGCGCCGGATCCACCGGCTGCTCGCCGGTCTGTTCACCGATGACCCCGAGCGGCGTGCCCTGCACCTCGCCGAGGCGGCGAGCGGGGCCGACGAGTCGATCGCGAGCCCGCTGGAGCAGGCCGCCCGTCGCAAGCTCCGTCGCGGCGACGCGACCGGTGCGCTGGCGGCTCTCGTCCGCGCAGCGCGGTTCAGCACCGCCGCCGACGACCGCTGTCGGCGGCTGGCCCATGCTTCCTACCTGGCCGCCCACCTCACCGGTGAGCTGGGCACCGCCGCTCGCCTGCTGGCCGAGATCCGCGCCGTCGGCCCTCGGTCCGGCGGCTCGCTGCACGCGGCGGCGGCCGCCGCCTACGTGCTCATCGACAGTGACGGCGACGTCGAGACGGCTCACGCCATGCTCGTCGAT
The DNA here is from genome assembly GCF_030269125.1 of Streptomyces hygroscopicus subsp. hygroscopicus. Lineage (GTDB taxonomy): Bacteria > Actinomycetota > Actinomycetes > Streptomycetales > Streptomycetaceae > Streptomyces > Streptomyces hygroscopicus_C. Next base: position 424,471 of record NZ_BSSM01000003.1, read on the forward strand.
GCCGTCGAGAACGGCGACCACGGCTACGAGGCCGCTCGCCCCGACCTCGTCGAGGCCCTGCACGCGCTGCTGATGATGTGCTGGTTCGCCGGCCGGGAGGACTTCTGGCCGCCGCTGTACGCCGCGATCGACCGGCTCCGGCCGCAGCCCCCGGAGCTGCTGCTCCTCATGAGCAGGGCCCTGCCCGACGCCGCCCGCACCACACCCGGGGAGCGGCGGCGTCTGACCGAACTGATCGACCGCCGGCAGGAGTGGCGGGAGCCCCATCAGCTGGTCCGCCTCCATGCCTCGGCGATCTACCTGGACCTCTTCGGTGGCTGTCGTGCGCAGGCGTGGGGCCTCGTCGAGAACGGACGGGCGGGCGGGGCCGTGCGCAGCGCGCTGAGCGCGCTGCTGCACCTGGGGCTCGACGATTTCGCGGCCGGACGCTGGGAGGAGGCCGAACGGCTGGCCGACGAGGGCCTGGCACTCTGCGAAGGCCACGGGTACACCTTCGTGGCCTGGTTCTTCCACCTGCACAAGGCCCTGCTCGCGGCAGCCCGCGGCGACGCGGAGGTGGACCGGTGGGCCGACGAACTCACCCGTGTCACCACTGCTCGCAGGGCCCATGGCGCGGCCGGCACCGCACACCACCCCAGAGCGCTCGCCGCCGCCGGACGCGGGGACTGGGAGAGCGTCTACCAGCACGCCTCCCGGCTCAGCCCCGCGGGCTCGCTGGCCCCCTACACCTCCCACGCCCTGTGGGTGGCCCTCGACCTCGTGGAAGCGGCCCTACGTACCGGGCGCACCGCGGAGGCGGAGGCGCACACCCGGGCGATGCGGGAGTCTGGGCTGCCGGATCTTTCACCCCGGCTCGCCCTGCTCACCCTCGCCGCCGAAGCGCTCGTGGCACCCGACGAGGAGGCACTGGCCCTGTTCGAGCGCGCCGTGTCGGCCCCCGGTGCCCAGCACTGGCCGTTCGACTACGCACGCGTGCAGTTCCTTTACGGTGAGCGTCTGCGTCGTGTCGGCGACGTGGCAGAGGCCCGCTCGCACCTCATCACCGCCCTCACCGTCTTCCAGCGGCTCCAGGCCGCCCCTTGGGCGAATCGGGCGGGCGCCGAGCTGAGGGCCGCCGGCCGCAACCGCCCGCTGCCGGTCGCCGGGGGCACGGGGACCGGCAGTCTCACGGCCCAGGAGGTGGAGATCGCCATGCTCGCCGCCGAGGGACTGACCAACAAGCAGATCGGCGAGCGGCTCTTTCTCTCGCACCGGACGGTGGGCACCCATCTCTACCGCATTTTCCCGAAGCTGGGCATCACTTCCCGTGCGGCGCTGAGGGACGCGCTGTCGCAGTAGGAGAGCGGGCGTGCCGTCGGCGGCATTGATCCTGGACGCGGAGTGACGGCGGGCTGTCGACACAGCCTGTGCACCATGCGTCCATGTCGTCTTCACCGCATGCGAGCACCCAACTGGCCACACCGACATGTCACCACTGACGCTCAACAAGTAATGTCACTTCGACCTCCGAGAGGCACTAACATGAGTCCCGCTTCCAACGACATATGTCGAAAGGTTATTCAATGACCAGGAATATGGCCCGTGCCGGCCTCGCCGCGGCCGCAGTCGCGGGACTCTCGCTGGGTGCCGTGGCCGTGCCGGCCTCCGCCACGCCGGCCGGACCGGGCGTGACCGGAACCATCATCTCCAAGACCACCATCGGCTCGAAGGACTACATCCTGCGGCGCATCACCCTGTCGCCGGGGCAGAGCACGGGCTGGCACTACCACGACGGCACGCTGATCGGCTACGTCGAACAGGGCACCCTGAGCCACTTCGACGCCTCGTGCGCCTCGGACGGCGTCTACAAGCAGGGCAGCTTCATCAAGGAGCCCGCGGGCGAGGACCACGTACACATCGGCCGCAACCTCGGCACCGTCCCGGTCGTCCTGGACGTCCTCTACGTCCTGCCCCACGGCGCGCCGCTGTCCGAGGACGCCCCCAACCCGGGCTGCGACTTCCAGTGACCGCCACCGGGTCCCGTGCTTCCTCACCCCGGAGGGCGGGACCCGGTCTCCGGCTCAGACCGCGACGTACCGCACCGCATGCCCCATCTTGATCCGCCGGGCCTCACCCCTCGCGACGAGCCCCTCCAGGGTCGTCCGGACCACGGTGGTCTTGATGGCCCGGTCAGGATGCGCCTCGCTCAGCGTCACCGCGATCTCGCGGCACGAACAGGGTCCGGACCGCTCGCCGAGCTGGGCCCGGACGAGGCTGACCAGGGTCGGCACGCGGTGCCTCGGCCCGTCGGCGCCCCGTCCCGACGAGGCGCGGGCAGCCGTGTTCCCACCGGCGGAGGCAGCAGGATTCCGGAGCGGGATTCCGGTTCGCAGAGCCCGGCACATTGTCATGAGCACGGCATGCGACTGCTGCAGGGCACCGAGTCGTGCTTCGAGCTGCTTCAGCTCGGCGCGGATTCCGTCCTGTTCCTCGGCATTCCGCTCCAGATCACTCGCCAACCGGGCACTGTAGCTCGTCACCAAGTCCGTGGTGGCGGTCGCCTCGGTTCCGGGCATTCGGCACCTCCTTGGGTCGGCTCCGAGTGCAGATCACGCTCCGACGTATCTCTCGGACTGCCGCCACGGGACACACGTCACGGAGGTCAGTACATGAACTCAGTGTGACACCCCTTGGTGAGATGCGCAGCTGTAAGTACAGAAGAAGCTGAGCGTCTCATTCGATCAAGTGAGTCAACTCATCCCATGTCACCCATTCCGCTTCCTGCCCCTCGGGCACAAGGCGGTAGGTCTGAAGGAGCCACTCGGCGACCGTCTCGGCCGGCAACTCGAAGCGGGCAGTGTGGGGGGCACGCCCGACTTCCACCCACAGGAACCACCCGTCGGCCCCGTCGTTCTCCGGCCACACGGCGACATCACCCTCGCCGGCGCCGTTCGTCAGTCCGTCGGCGAGCAGTTCCCGCGAGAAGACCCACCGTACCGGATGCTCACCCTCCGAATTGAGGATCAGCGTGACGGCGTACGGGTCCCGCACGTCGTAGGAGAACTCACACCAGATGGCCACCGGAAACCGCTTGGCGACCCAATACGTCGCGGCGGACGTGAGATGCGCTTTTCTCATTCCGTCCACCCGCTTCCCGACGACGAGTGTGAGGGGTGGTACTTCACTGTTTCCGGCTGTTTCATCTGCTCGCTTCCCGCTTCGGGGAACAGGGTCGCCCCGCACCACCTCGTTCCACCGCTTCATGATGCTGGCCGCTCCGGCTTCTTTCCCATCCGTCATCTGACGGTGATTTCCCCGGGGAAGCGGCCGCGACGCTCGCGACGACCGCCTCATGGCACCTAACTGAGACCTTTCACTTAACCCTTTGCGCGCTCACGAGACATGTAAAGTAATGTATGTTCCTGCCCATATAAGTCACTGAGCAGCCACGTGACGCACCTGGAGAAGGCTGGACGATGCACACAGAAACTTATGATTACATCCTGGTGGGTGCCGGCACGGCTGGATGTGTACTGGCAGCCCGGCTCTCGGAGGACTCGGAGGTCCGCGTCCTCCTGATCGAGGCGGGCAGCGCCGAACCGCTCGACCTGATGGCCGTTCCACCCGCCTGGCCCGCCTTGATGGGCTCCGACGCCGACTGGGCCGATCACAGCGTTCCACAGGGAGGCGCAGGCGGCATAGTGGTGCCCCTGCCGCGCGGGCGGGCCCTCGGCGGCAGTTCCTCCATCAACGCCATGACGTTCCTTCGCGGGCACCGCTCCAGCTACGACGCATGGGAGAAGGCCGGCGCGACCGGCTGGACGTACGACGGGCTTCTTCCGTACTTCAAGCGCAGCGAGAACCTGACGGGCGTACCCGGCCGTGACCCCCGATACCGCGGCATGAAAGGACCGTTGCGGGTCGCTCCCGCCGCCCAGCCCCACCCGCTGTCCGAGGCATTCCTCGAGGCGGTGCGGCAAGCGGGCCACCCGGTCACGGAGGACTTCACCAGCGGTCTGGACGAGGCCTTCGGACGGGAGGACCTGACCATCGTCGACGGTCTCCGCCTGGACGCGGCCACCGCGTATCTCCGGCCCGTCCTCGACCGCCCCAACCTGACCGTGGTGACGGACGCCCTCGCGCACCGGCTGACCTTCGACGGCGGACGGTGCACGGGTGTCGAGTACGGGGTCGGTGAGCAGCCGCACAGCGCGCGGGCGACCCGGGAGACGGTACTCACTGCGGGCGCGCTGGGCTCCGCCCAGTTGCTGATGCTCTCCGGCATCGGCCCCGGGGACCACCTGCGCGAGGTGGGCATCGAGCCGCGGCTCCACCTCGACGGGGTGGGGGCGAACCTCCAGGACCACCCGTTCACCGGAGTCGTCTACCAGTCCTCCCGCCCGGTTCCGCCTTCGACGGGCAATCACGGTGAGGTCGCCGGGCTGATCCGCACCGACCCGTCCCTGGACGGCCCCGACGTCCAGTTGCAGATGGTCGACGTGCCGCTGCGCGAGGACACTCTGCCCGGACCCGCGATGGACCAGGGGTACATGCTCATGGTCGCGCTCATGCGGCCGTTCAGCCGGGGCACGGTCCGGCTGGCCGACGCGACCCCCGGCAGCGCGCTCGTCGTGGACCCGCGTTACTACACGGATCCCCGGGACGTCGATGCCCTGGTGCACGGTCTGCGCACGGTACGGGAGATCGGCCGGACCGCGGCGCTGGCCGAGTGGCGCGGCGAGGAGGCACTGCCCGGTACGGACGTCCAGGACGACGAGGCCCTGCGCGCCTACGTCCGCCGCAACATCCGCACGTACGCCCACTACAGCGGCACCGCCCGCATGGGCACCGACGACGGCGCCGTGGTCGATCCGCAGCTGCGCGTACGGGGCGTCGAGGGACTGCGGGTGGCCGACGCCTCCGTCATGCCGACCATCGTGTCCGCCAACACCAACGCCACGGTGTACGCGATCGCGGAGCGAGCGGCGGAGCTGCTGCGGGCCCAGTGACGGGGGTGACGCCCTGACCGGGTCTCACTCCGGGAGACCCGGTCAACGGGTGGGTGCAACATGTCATGTCCCTGTTCCCGCCTACCACCTCACACCTATCGCCTGGCATAGTGATCACTACCAGGTGACTCGGACATCAGAACTGTCACTTTCCTGAAACACATGATTCTTTCTCCTCAACACACCGGTGCCCCTCGAAGGAACCACATATGCCCGAGCCCCTTGCCTTGGCCAGTCCGGCCGCCTCTCCGTCCAGTCTCCTGGCCGAGCTTGCCACCGCACTGGAACACGACGGGGTCACGGGCGAGTGGACGCCGACCGCGTTGGAGCGGAGCCTCGCGCGGCGCCTCGTCATCGGCTCGGCGGGTGATCTGCAACTGACTCCGGGGCTTCTGCGGTCGGCCCTGTGGGAGGGAAGTGTCGCGCTCGCCCACGAGAACGGAGGACGGTTCGGTTCACTTCTCGCTCTGTCCTTCAGCGTGGCCGAGTCGTCCGAGGCGGACCGCGACGACGTCCTCACCCGAGTACGGAAGGTGATGGAGCGCGTGCATTCCATGGAATGGGACACCGCCTGATCCGTTTCCCTGAGCGATTCGTATTTCGCCGGGTCGCTGTTCTGCGAAGAGATCAGCGAGGAGAGAAGTGACCGACACAGCAAGCCCGCCGGCCCCTTCCGGGGAGGTGTACGGCGACCATGTCTTCTCGCACCTGCGTCCGGACGAGGCCGAGCGTCTCGAAGCGCTCGCCCAGGCCCTGGACGAGAACACGTTCCGGCGCCTTGGCCGCCTGCCTCTGCGGGCGGACTGGCACTGCCTGGAGATAGGAGCCGGACTCGGGACCACCGCCCGCTGGCTGGCGGCCCGTTGCTCGCGCGGACGAGTCGTCGCAACGGACATCGACACCCGGCTCTTCCCCGATCCCGGCAGCAGAAACGGCTGGGAGGCGCGGGAGCACGACGTCACACGGGACGAGTTCCCCGCGGGTTCCTTCGACCTCATCCACGCCCGCTGGGTCTTCTCCCACCTGCGCAGCCGGGACGCCGACCTCACGAGGGTCGCCCGCTGGCTCAAGCCGGGCGGCTGGCTCGTCGTCGAGGACCTGGCCCAGTTCCCGCTGGGGTCCTCTCCCAACCCCCTCTACCGCAAGGTCAGCCTCGCCATGTGCGCCGCGGTGCAGGCGCGGATCGGCACCGACTGCACATGGGCCCGTGACCTTCCCCGGGTGCTCGGAGCGGCCGGCCTCACGGCCGTCGGGACGGAGGCGTCGGCGTCCTCGGTGGGCCCCACCCCCATGGGCCGCTTCTGGCAGCTCAGCGCCGAACAGCTGAGGTCGGACCTCCAGGAGACCTTCGGCATCACCACCACCGAACTGGAACGGTTCCTGGTGGAGGTCCGCAGCGGAGGACTCACGGACCTGTGTCTGGGCACCGTCGCGGCCTGGGGACAGGCTCCGCCCCAGCTCGTCGCCAGGTAGGACCGTTCGCGGCCGACGCCACGGCGGGCCATTGCCTCACCGGGGAATGGACCTGGCCGGCTCGCTCCCGGGTGTTCCCTCGATCGAGGGAACGTCTCGGTTCCCGTTCGTACACGCCTCCCCCGCGTCGGTCCGCCGCGCCCATGACCGCGTTAGCCTGCGCCTGCGCTCGCAAGCCGTGCCGAGCACATCTTGATGTGAAGTGGGAAGACATGAAGGCCAGCCACGTGCCGCGGTCTCGCGGAGAGGTCGCACGAGGTCATGCCGGGCGGCGGCCTCTGGATACGCGGCCGGCGCGAACGTGCCGACGCGCCCTCGCCGTCCACGCCGGTGGACGCCCGGCACGAACTGGTGCTGTACGACAGCGGTGACACCCGTCTGCGCGAGGAATTCCGCCGGATCGCCGAGGAACTCGCGCAGACTGTCTCGGCCGAGCACGACGTGCCCATCGTGGTGCGGGGCACCGGACGGGTGGACGAGCCCTGACGACGGCCCCCGGCCGAATGACCGTCCGCCGTCGGCACCGGGCTGTCCGCCCACGCCTCCCGGGCACGGGAACGGACCCCTCACCTCCGCGGGCCGGTCCCGGCTCCTCCGGACGAGTACGCCGGCCTCAGGACGTCCGTATCCACTGGACGGTGATTTCCACGGCTCCTCCCCTCGCCGGCTCATCGAGCATTCCGCTGTCTGCGGCGGGGCATGGAGGACCCGCTCGACGCGTCGGCCTGGCGCTGAACGCCGTGGTGATTCCCCACCCGCGATGACAGACTCTGACATCAGAGTGACGACAGAGACTGACATCGGTGCTACGGTGATGTCACGGACTGACATCACGGCTCCTCGCCCCGGTGGGGAGCCCGCAGCAGGAAGGAACGCCATGCGCGTCTTCGTCACCGGAGCCTCCGGACACGTCGGCTCCGCCGTCGTCCCCGAACTCCTCGAAGCGGGACACCACGTCATCGGGCTGGCCCGCTCGGACAAGTCCGCCGCCTGGTTGACGGCTGCCGGTGCCGAGGTGCACCGGGGCGACCTCGACGATCTCGACGGCCTCGCCGCGGCCGCCGCCGCGGCCGACGGCGTCGTCCACCTGGCCTTCAAGCACGACGCCATGTTCGCCGGCGACTTCGACGGCGCGATCGCGGCCGATCTGCGCGCCATCGGCACCCTCGGGGACGCGCTCGCCGGCACCGGCAAGCCATTGGTGGCCACCTCGGGGACAGTGGTGTTCGCCTTCGCGGGACTGCGGGAGGCCCTCACCGAGGCCGACGCGCTCGACGGGGGCCCACGGATCGACGCCGAGAACGCGGTGGTCGCACTCGCCGAACGCGGCATCCGCTCGTCCGTCGTCCGGCTCACTCCGACCGTGCACAGCACACTCGACCACAACGGCTTCATCCCGACCTTCATCTCCATCGCCCGGTCCAAGGGCGTCTCCGCCTACGTCGGCGACGGGGCCAACCGCTGGCCCGCCGTGCACACGCTCGACGCGGCACGCCTGTACCGGCTGGCGCTGGAATCCGCGCCGGCGGGATCACGGCTGCACGCCGTCGACGACGAAGGGATCACCTTCCGTCAGATCGCCGAAGCCATCGGGCGCGGCCTGGACCTCCCCGTGGTCAGCATCCAGCCGGCCGAGGCCGAGGCCCACTTCGGCTTCCTGAGCGCCCATGCCCAGGCCGACAACCCGTCGTCGAGCGCGCTGACCCGGGACCTCCTGGGATGGAAGCCCGTCCGGCCCGGCCTCGTCGACGACCTCGGCCAAGGCCACTACTTCGACGCCCCCGCGACCACCCCGCGCTGAGCCCGCCCCTTCTCCGTCCGCCCGCCCCCCGCGCGTCCAGACGACCCACCATCCCTTGCACGACCGGCTGCTGTGCAGCCGCGAGGAGACGAACGACATGAACACCCAGAACACACACGAGCGGATCGACCCCGAACTCGCCGAGGCCCTGAAGGCGGTGCCGATGACGGAGGCGGGGGTGTTCGACCTCGGCGACCTGGAGGGCACACGCGCCGGCGTCCGCGCCTTCGCCGAGGCGATCGCGGCCCAGATACCGGATGAGCCGTCCGTGTCCGTCGAAGAGGTCGACGTGGTCCGCCCGGACGGATCCACCCTCTCCCTCCGGCTGCTGCGGCCCATCGAGGCGGCCGGGCCGCTTCCGGTGCTGCTCTGGTTCCACGGCGGGGGGCAGGTCCTCGGATACGCGGCCCAGGACGATCCCACCCTCAAGCACCTGGTCCGGGAGGTCGGCTGCATCGTCGCCTCCGTCGACTACCGGCTCGCGCCGGAGGCTCCCGCCCCGGCCGCCGCCGAGGACGGACTGCTCGCCTATCGCCGGCTCCGCGGTGAGGCAGGCGCGCTCGGCATCGACGAGGGCCGGGTCGCCCTGGCCGGGCAAAGCGGGGGCGGCGGCATCGCCGCGGCCACCGCGCTCATGATCCGCGACCATGGCGAGCCGGCGCCGCTGTTCCAGGCGCTGAGCTACCCGATGCTCGACGACCGCAACACCACCGCTTCGAGTCACGAGGTCACCGGCATCGGCATCTGGGACCGCGCGACCAACATCCTGGCCTGGAACCTGATCCTCGGGGACCGCACCGGCGCCGACGAGGTGCCGCCGTACTGCGCGCCCGCACGCGCGAGCGACCTCACCGGCCTGCCGCCCACCTTCATGGCGGCCGCCGAACTCGACGTCTTCCGCGACGAGGACCTGAGCTACGCGACCAGGCTCCAGGCCGGCGGCGTGCCCGTCGAACTGCACCTGTACCCCGGCGCCTACCACGCCTTTGACCTCTTCGCCCCCGAAGCCTCGGTGAGTGCCGCGTACGCCCACGCCTGGTACGGCTATCTGCGCCGCCAGTTCTCTGCCCGTCAGTCCTGAGCGGAGGGCTCGCGCCCCAGCCGCGCGGTGCCGGCCGACAGGCCGTCACCCGGGCCTGATACCGCCGCCCGCTCCCGCCGACATGCGAACCGCGCCCACGCCCTGACAACGCCAACGGCCGTACGGGTCCCTCGTACCCGCGCGCGCCGAGCGGACGGCGGCGGTACACATGCGTGGTGGCCTTCCCGCCGTGCGCGCGTCACTCGGGGCCCGCTGCGGTGCCGTCGCGCCGTACGGTCCGGGCCCGGAGGTGCGCGCGCTCTCCCTGGTGGCCCAGGAGGCTGAGGATCTCGACGGGGTTCTCGTCGGCGTTGCCGAACCAGTGGGGGGTGCGGGTATCGAATTCGGCCGCTTCACCGGGCCCCATGACCAGGTCCTTGTCCCCCAGGACCAGGCGCAGGCGGCCGTCGAGGACGTAGATCCACTCGTAGCCCTCATGGCTGGACTGCTCGGGCTCGGGTGAGCGCATCTTGGGCGAGATGATCAGTTTGTACGCTTGCAGGCTTCCCGCTCGCCGAGTCAGGGGCAGCATGGTCATGCCGTGGCGGGTGACGGGCTTGAGCCGCAGGCGGGGATCGCCGGTCTGCGGCGCCCCGATGAGTTCGCCGATGTCCACGCGCAGCTCGCGCGCCAGAGGGAGCAGCAGTTCGAGGGTGGGGCGGCGCTGACCGCTCTCCAGACGGGAGAGCGTGCTCAGGGAGATCCCGGTGGCCTGGGCGAGGAAGGTCAGCGACAGGTTGCGCTGAGTGCGCAGCCCTTTCAGGCGGGGCCCGACCGCCTCCATCGTCGATGCGGTCTCTTCGTCCATGCCCCTACCTTGCCACCGCAGCAAGGATCTTTGCATGTTGATCGGCGTGGTCCGACTGTGTCGAGCAGGCGCCCCGACGCGGGCGATGACACAGGACAGGAGACCGTGCGATGACCCGAGGCAACTCGCCCACCGCCCCGGCGGGTGGGCCTGATACCACGCCGGCGCCGCCGACCGGTGCGATGGTGGGCGTTCGCCGCGGCTCGGTGGCGGCGGCCGGGGTGGTTCTGGTGCTGACGCAGCTGATGTTCGTCGTGGACACCTCGATCGTGAACGCGCCCCTGCCCGACATCGGCCGCGAACCGGGCTTCTCCAGCACCGGTCTGTCCTGGGTGGTCACCGCCTACGCGCTGGCCTTCGGCGGGATGATCCTGCCGAGCGGCAGGGTCGGCTCCATGATCGGCCCTCGCCGCGCCCTCGTGGGCCTGCAGCAACTCGGCGGCGCCATGGGCCTGGCCGTCCTCACCAGCGTCCTGGCCACCACCGGCGGCCTGGGCGCGACCCTCTTGGCCACCGCGGCCTTCCCGCCGGCCGGGCTCATCCTCTTCGGCGTGTGGGCCCGCCGCACACCCGCCCCCGACACCACCCACGCATGACCCTGCCCTGCCGTCCGAAGGAGTCCGTGATGACCGAGAACGACCCGCGTTTCAGTGCCGCCTTCTGGGACCGGCGCTACAGCGGCACCGGCCAGGTGTGGAGCGGTGAGCCCAACTCCGCGCTCGTCGAGGAGGTCTCGCCCCTCGCGCCCGGGGCGGCGCTGGAGGTGGGATGCGGTGAGGGCGCGGACGCCATCTGGCTGGCCGGACAGGGCTGGCAGGTCACCGGCGTCGACTTCTCCTCCCAGGCCCTCCACCGGGCCGCCGGGCACACCCCTGCCCACCTGGCCGGCCGCATGACCTGGCAGCAGGCGGACATCCGCCGCTGGCAGCCCGGCGAAAGGCCCCTCTACGACCTGGTCACCACATCCTTCAGCCACTTCCCCCCACCGGTGCGGGAAGCGGTCTTCGCAGCCCTCGCCGCCCGGGTCGCCCCCGAAGGGCACCTGGTGATCGTCGGCCACCACCCCGGCGACCTCAACACCGCCATGCCCCGCCCGGCCGACGCCGGCCTCTTCTACACCGCCGACGACCTCGCAGCCCACCTCCCCGGACACGAGTGGAAGGTCCTCACCCGAACCGCGCGCCCGCGCGCGGCCACCACACCCGACGGCACGCGGGTGACCGTCCACGACACCGTCCTCACCGCCCGCCGCACCCGCTGAACGACCGCACGACGGAGAAAGAAGCACGATCATGAACAAGGACCTCGCCCGGCAGACCGCCCTGGTCACCGGAGCCACCGCGGGCATCGGCCGCGCCACCGCCCTGGCCCTGGCCGCACGCGGCGCCGACATCATCGTCCACGGCCGCGACGAGGACCGCGCGGCCGACACCCTCCAGCGGATCGAGGCCCTCGGAGCCACCGCCCGCTTCGAACCCGCCGACCTCGCCGACCCCACACAGGTGACCGCGCTCACCGAGCGCGCCGGCCACGTCGACATCCTGGTCAACAACGCGGGCGTCTTCCACTTCGCCCACACCGCCGACACCGACCCGGCCACCTTCGACGCCCACATCGCCGTCAACCTGCGCGCCCCCTACCTCCTCGTCCAGGCCCTCGCCCCCGGCATGACCGCACGCGGACACGGCGCCATCATCAACATCAGCAGCGGCGCCGCCGGCACACCCGGCCCCGGCAGCGGCATCTACGGCGCCACCAAAGCCGCCCTCGAATCCCTCACCCGCGTCTGGGCCGCCGAATACGGCCCCGACGGCGTCCGCGTCAACGCCGTCGCCGCGGGTCCCACCCGCACCGAAGGCACCGCCGTCTACGGCGACGCCTTCGAATCCGCCGGACAGGCCGTCGCCCTCAAGCGCCTCGCCGACCCCGAAGAGATCGCCGCAGCCGTCGCCTTCATGGCATCCCCGGACGCCAGCTACGTCAACGGCGCCGTCCTCGGCGCCATGGGCGGCCTACCCGCCCTCGGCTAGTTGTTCTGTCCACGGAGGTTGGTGACGCAATGCCCCGACCGTCCTCCGGCCGCCGCTCAACCGCAGCCGAGTCGTCCGGCACCCGCCTTCGCCAGCAGAACGCGGTGCACGCTGTCGGCGACGTCGGCGCGGAACGCGGCACTGGTCCGCATCCGGTCGCTGATCGCCTGCGCCATCGCCGGAACGATGGACGGCTTCACGGTGAGGATCATGTTGCCGCCCGCCGACAGGAAGTCGACGGCTCGCTGACCCGGCGTGAAGGACCGTACGGCGACGGCCTGTCCGAGGTCGTCGGAGATGACGACACCCTGGAAGCCGAGCTGGGTACGCAGGAGTTTGCGGATGACCGTGGGCGAGAAGGCCGCGATGTGATGGGCGTCTATCTTCGTGTAGGTGGCCGAGGAGGTCATCACGAACGGCGCACCGGCTTGGATCCCGGACTTGAACGGCGTGAGGTAGGAACTGGTGGCGGTCGTCACCGAGTCGACGACGTTCGCGGTGGTGTCGGTGTTACCGATGACCCGGCCGAGACCGGGGAAGTGCTTGAACGTGGTCATCACATGGGCCTGCTTGAACCCGGCGGCGAACGCTCCGCTGTGCGAGGCGACGATGTCGGGGGTGTGGCCGTACTCGCGGTGGTAGCGCCCGATGGGCCCGTTGCGCGTGCCGAGGCTGACCGGCACCACGTCAGCGACGGGGGCCAGGTCGAGGTCCAGCCCGGCGGACTTCAGCTGGGCCGCCCACCCCGCGGCCCGGCTCTTCAGCGTCGACGTCGACCAGCCGCCCTGTGTCAGCGCGGTCGGGATGGTGGAGAACCCCGGGCCGCTCAGCACCTGCACCTGGCCGCCTTCCTGGTCCGTCGCGACCAGCAGGCCCACCCGCCGGCCGGAGACCTCGTCCGCCTGGCCGCGGAAGCCGTCCACCACCTTGCGTGTCGCCTTGGTGCCGACGCTGCTGCGCCCGGTCAGCATGACCGAGCCCACGTGGTGGTCACGGAGGGTGCGCAGATCGGTCGCGCTCGGCCGGGAGGCGGACACCCCTCCCATGAAGAGCTGTCCTATGCGCTGTGCCTGGGTCATGCCGTTGTAGACCCGGTCGGCGCAGGCGGTGGCCGAGGTGACCGGGGCGGACGCCGTCATGACCCGGACCGGCTCCGCGGGGCGCGCGTGGGCGACCGGTGTAGCGCAGGCGACGGCGGCCAACATCATGGTGACGAGCGGGGCACCGCTGCGCAGGGCCGCCGGACGGCATGCTCCGGGCCGGCGAGGACGTGCTGTCATGGAGCGCTCCTGTCTCGGAACAATGGAAGGCGGCGCAGTCGACCGGGCCACGGCCGGCGCACCGGACGGGCCGCTCCGCCGCGTCCCCACACGCTACGCCCAGCCGGCCGGGAGTACGCGCCTCGGGGCGCACTGTTCCGACCGGCCCCGTACCGCACGGTTGGCCTCACGTCGTCCTGAAGTCCGCCACCCGCCTTTCCCCCGCCGTCGGCCGCGCCCGGGATCAGCGCAGCAGCCACCCCGTTCGACAGGCGAGGTCGATCCCGTTGACGGAACGGTTGCGACTTCCTTGCCAAGACCGGACGTTCCGCCGATGACGACGATGTCACTCAGTGAATCATCCTGTATTTGTCCTGACGACGTGGAACAGCCAACTAACTCAGCCGAATTGACCATACTGTCAGCACCATCGCACACTAGCCCGAACATGTGAGTACAGGCGGGGCGGTCCCCGTCACGCGTGTCCTGACTGCCGAGCCCGACCCTGCACTCCGTGAAGAACGGGTACCTCCGTGTCGTACGCCCCCGCCGCGCTTCAGCCCGGTGACCATCCCATCCTCGCCCTCGACGGCCGGTCCACGCTGACCCGGCCGGCCGTGACGGGCGACCTCGACGCCGTCAACGCGATGCACGCGCGCTGCAGCCCGGAGTCACGTCACCGTCGCTACCAGACGGCGCGGCAGAGACTGACCCCCTCCGAATGGCGGTCGCTGACCGCTCCGGAGCGGGGACTGACGTGGGTGACGCGGCCCGCCGACGACCTGGACCTCGTCATCGCCGCCACACACCTGCTCCACACCCCGGCGGCCCGGACCGGTGAACTGGCGATCCTGGTGGAAGACGCCTGGCAGAGTGTCGGACTGGGCACGAGCCTGGTGCGACGGGCCCTTCGAGAGGCTCACCGCCTCGGCATGGCATCGGTCCATGTGCTGACCGACCGGGACAACCGCCGCATGCTGTCCATCTGCCGCTCGCTCGGTGCCCGCGTCCGGAAGGCCGAGGGCCCTGCCGTCGATCTCACCCTGCCAGTGCGCGAGGAGGCATCATGACCACACGCTCCCCCCGGTCTGTCGCACGGGTTTCCGGTCTCGTCGCCGCCCTCGCCCGCGCCGTCCTCGGCGCGGCGGCCGGAGCCGGCCGGCCTCCCACCCCGGTCCAGCGGTTCGCCGCCCGCCGCCCGGTCCTCCTGGCGGTGTACGCCGGTACGCCGATCGGGCTCGTCCTCGTCCTCGCCGCCTGGCCCCGCCTCCACACCACCGCGGACATCGTCTTCATCCTGGCCAACTGCGTACTCGTGTACTGCGTCTTCGCCCTGGTCGCGTACGGCGAACGCGCCCGGCAGCGGCTGCTCGGCCGGAACCGCCACGCGCCAAAAGGGACTGACGGACCGACACGGCATTGAAAACTAACGCGTCGGTGCTTCAACTGATCATCGGCGTTAGTAAGGTGTCCTCCATGAGTTCTCCAGCCACCTCCAGCGACCGCGAGAAGGTCGTCTCCAAACTGCCGGGCTGGCTCCGGCAGAACCTCAAGATCAGAGCTGCCCAGCTCGGCATCGAGATCCAGACCGCCGTCGAACACGGCGTCCGGGACTGGTGCGCGCTGGCCTCCGCCACGGCGCCCGTCGACACCGCGGGCGCCGACTCCTTCTCCACCTTCCTGCCTCCCGGGCAGTGGGAGGAGTTCCGGCGTTCCGCCGAGGACCGCCGGGTCTCGCTCATCCAGGGCCTCGCGCAGTCCGTCCAGCTGTGGCTCGACACCAACCCGGCGCCCGATGTCGTACGTCCCTCGGTGACCCGCCGCATCGTCATCTGCAACCAGAAGGGCGGTGTCGGCAAGACCGCCATCACCGCCGGTGTCGGCGAGGCGCTGGCCGAGTCGCCGGACGCCCTGCACCCCGTCCGCGTGGCGAAGGCGCTCGCCAAGGCCCTGCGGGACAGCGAGGCGGACGCCGACGGCGCGGAGTCGCAGGACGACCCCCTGGAGGTCGAGAACCTGCCCGGACTCGGGATGCGGGTCCTGCTGGTCGACTTCGACCCGCAGTGCCACCTCACCAACCAACTCGGCGCCACTCCCCTGCCGATGAACGGCGACAGTCTCACCAACCACATGGCGGGAGACCCCAAGGGCGACCTGCGCGACCTGGTCGTCTCCATCGACGAGGAGAGGTTCGGCGGCCGGCTGCACCTGCTGCCCGCGTGCAACGACGCCTTCCTCCTCGATGTGCGACTGTCCGCCGTCCGGGCCCGGGAAGCCGCCCTCGAACGCGCCCTCACGTCCCTGGAGTCCGACTACGACGTCATCCTCATCGACTGCCCTCCGAGCCTCGGCCTCAGCATGGACGCGGCGGCCTACTACGGCCGGCGCCGCGACGGGGAGAAGCCCGGCCAGTCTGGCGCGCTCATCGTCGTCCAGGCCGAGGACAGCTCCGCCGACGCCTACGAGCTGCTGACCACGCAGATCGAGGACCTCCGCGCGGACCTCCAGGTCGACATCGACTACCTCGGCATCGTCGTCAACCTCTACGACTCGCGCCGCGGTTACATCGCCACCTCCTCTCTCCAGGGGTGGGTCGACATAAAGGATCCGCGGGTCGTGGGCCTCATCGGAGACCTCAAGGAGCAGAAGGAAGCCGTACGGATGAAGCAGCCCCTGCTCTCCTACGCGCCCAAGTCCCAGCAGGCCATCGGCATGCGCGCACTGGCCCGGGAGATCTCATGAGCAAGGCCGACCAGTTGGGGGCGGGTCGCTTCGGCGGCGCCCGCACCGTCAGCGCGCGCCGACAGGCGGTGGCCGCCGCGACGGGTGTCCCGACCGAGGGCATCGCCCCACCCACCGAGCTGCCCATCCACCGGATCAGCCCCAACCCCGACAACCCCCGTTCCCAGCTCGGCGACCTCACCGACCTTGCGGGGAGCCTGAAGACGCACGGCCAGAAGCAGGCGATCACGGTCATGAACCGGGACGCCTACCTCAAAGCCAACCCCGACCGCGAGGGCGACCTCGAACCGGACACCACATACGTCGTCATCGACGGCAGCAGCCGGCTCGCCGCCGCCCGGGAAGCCGGGCTGCCCACGGTCAAGGTCATGGTCAGCGACGACCAGGGCAACACGTCGGAAGAACTCCTGGAATCGGCGCTCGTGGCCAACATCCACCGCCAGGACCTCGGCGAACTCGACGAGGCACGGGCCCTGCAGCGGCTGCTGGCCATCCACGGCAGTCAGACCGCGCTGGCCAAGCGGCTGCACCGGTCCCAGGGGTGGGTGTCCCAGCGGCTCGCCCTGCTGACGCTCACCCCCGAACTCCAGGCGCGCATCGGCCAGGAGCCGATCGACCTGCTCCGCGCCGTCGGCAAGAAGCCGGCCGAGGAGCAGGAGGCGGCCCTGGACGCGCTCAAGGCGGAACGGGCACGGGCCGAGGCGGAGCGCGTGGCCCGCAGGGAAGCGGAGAGGCTCGCGCGCGAGGCCCCCCGGCAGCCGGCGCCCGAGCAGGAAGCCGAACCGGAGCAGAGGCCCGTGGCGCCGGCGGCTTCCGAAGTACCGACTGGGTCGTCCGGCTCCAGGCAGCCGGAGCCCCATGACCCGGCGACGCGCCCGGCCCCCGCGACCGCTCCTCCCCCGAGCCGCTCGGCGCCACCGGCCGCTGAGGTCCCGGTCACGGGCGGGACACCCGCTGTGGCCGTGCCGGAGACGGCAGTTCCGGAGCCGCGGACGACCTCGGGTGCCGCCGCTCCCGCCGTACGGCCCACCGGCCCGGAACAGCCCGTGCGCAGGCTGCCGTACGACGAGCCCGGCTCACTCGCCATGCTGCTGGATCAGAAGATCGAGGACGATGACGTGTTCTTCGATCTGATCAGGTTTCTCGGACTGCGCGCGCTGCAGCGAGACCCCTCCCGCCTCGGCGAACTCGGCCGGTCCCTGGCCGACCAGTCCGCGGCCCACGCTGACTGAACCGTACGACCGCGCACGCGGCACCGGCCGGGCACATGGCGACCCGAGCAGGTAGGGTCACCTCATCGGTGCGGTGCCCGCGTGGAATCCGGGTTCGCGTCGGCCTCGGCCGCCCACGGATCCCACGACCGTCACTCTCGACGGCGACGAGCGGCACCGCGGGCCGCACGGAGTTCGTCCGGCCGGTGTTCGACAGTCCCGCGCCTTCTCCTCGCCGGCCCAAGTCAGCGAACGAACGCATGTCGTTCGACGAGCACGAGGTGACACATGACAGCGATACCGACCGCAGACGGCGCACCGGCCCCGTCCGAAGGGGTCGGCACCGGGGATCCGGACCGGGTGACCGCAAACTTCCGGCACTACCTCATGGGCTGGGGTGCGGAGCTGAGCGAGTGGGGGGACCCGGACCACTATCGCAGCGGGCTGGCCCAGCCCCAGTTCAACGGTGTCGTACGGCTGAGGTCCCTGGACGCGGTGGAGGAATCGATGGCCACCGCGCGGGCCCGGCTCGCGGGCGTGCCCTGGTGGTGGTGGGTCGGCCCGGACAGCCCGGAGGGGACCGCCGACGCCCTCACCGGGCTGGGCGCGGTGTCCCTCGGCGCCGTGCCCCTGATGAGCCGGTCACTCGCCGACGTCGAGGAGACCGAGGAGCCGCCGCCCGGTCTGCGGGTCGAAGAGGTCGGGGGAGGTGACCGGCTGCGGGACCTGGTCCGCACCTACAGCGCCTCGATGGGAGTCTCACCGAGCCTGGAGGACGGTGTGGTGCGCGTCGAGGCCGGGCGGCCCGACAACGCCGACATCGTCCGCCTCGCGGCGGTACTCGACGGCAGGGTGGTCGGTACGACGGTGGTCATGATGGCGCACGAGGTGGCCGGCATCTTCCTGGTCCACGTCGCGGAGGCGTACCGGCGGCGGGGCGTCGGCGGGGCGCTGACCACGGCGGCGCTGCGAGCGGGGCGGCAGCGCGGGATGCGGCTCGCGGCCCTGGGGGCCAGCGCGATGGGCGAGCCCCTGTACCGGCGCTTCGGCTTCGAGGCCGTCTCCGAGTACCACCTGTTTTCGGGACCCACTGCCTGACACAGGTAATGTCACATCGCGGCCAATAATGACATCCATTAAGTTATATTCGGTTCGTGACTCGATTCGCCGACACAGCAGCCCTTGAGCCTCAGCTTGCCAACTGCCGTGACTACTGGCTTGGCTGGGGAGTGCAGGAGCGGCAGGAAGACCACCTGTCCCTGTTCCGTAGCGGGCTCGCCGATGGCCAGCTCAACGGTGTGATGCGCCTGCGGGACGAGGGCCGCGCCGAGGAAGCCGTGGCCGAGGCGGTCAGGCGGTTCGACGGCCTTCCCTTCACCTGGTGGGTCGGTCCTGACAGCGCGCCGGGGGTGCGTCGGCGACTCGTCGACGGCGGGGCCACACAAGAGGGGTCCATGCCGATCATGACGGTGCGGACGGACCAGGTGCGGCACGCGAAGGGCCCCGGCGCCCTGCGCGTGCGGCCGATCGGTGACTCCGCGGAAGAGCTGTCCGACTGGGTCGGCGCCTACGGTCCTTCCTTCGGTCTCGCTCCGGAACTCCACGACGACCTCGTCCGCGTCGAACGGGAGCGGACGGATGCCGGGCGGATCACCCGGTTCGCGGGCCGGCTCGACGGACGCACGGTGGGCACCGCGCTGTTGTACGTGGCTCACGGCGTCGCCGGCATCTACGTCGTCACCACCGACGCCTCGCGACGACGGCAGGGGATCGGCGCGGTCCTCACCCAGGCCGCCGTGCAGGCCGCCCGGGAGAACGGTCTGCGCGTCGCCACCCTCCAGGCCACCGGCGACGGCGCGCCGGTCTACCGACGGCTCGGTTTCTCCGTCGTGGGCGAGTACGAACTCTTCGAGGTGCCGGCTCCCGGTCCGGCCCAGTGATCCATTCCCGTGAGGAGCGGCTGCCATGACCGACATCGAACTTCCCGACGCCATCCGGGTGTTCGTCGAAGCGACCAACGCCGGTGACTCAGAGGCCTTCGTGGCCGCGTTCGCGCCGGACGCGTACCTGAACGACTGGGGCCGCGAGTTCCACGGGCGCCGCGGGGTGAGCGACTGGAACCGCACCGACAACATAGGCGTGCAGGCGCACTTCGATCTGGTCTCGGCTCGGCGGGACGCGGCGAACGGCCGCTACCTGCTGACGCTGAAGGTCTCGGGCAACGGCTACAACGGCACCGGGCCCATGGTCTTCGAGCTGCGCGACGGGCTGATCGCCGGCCTGCGGATCAGCTAGGCCCTCGCCGACGCCACGGGGCGGCCGGCCGGACAGGACCGGCCGCTGGGAGAGCGGTCGTGGCGGTCCCCGGCTCGCTCGTCAGACGGCGTGCGACCACCCGCCGCCGACGGCCCGATCACCGCGCGGCCGCCGGGGGCGGCAGTCGCATGCCGGCGAGATCGGGCGGAATGGGAGTGTCGGGGCGG
The DNA here is from genome assembly GCF_030269125.1 of Streptomyces hygroscopicus subsp. hygroscopicus. Lineage (GTDB taxonomy): Bacteria > Actinomycetota > Actinomycetes > Streptomycetales > Streptomycetaceae > Streptomyces > Streptomyces hygroscopicus_C. The sequence continues at coordinate 444,347 of NZ_BSSM01000003.1, forward strand.
AAGAACGGTGCCGAGGGGCCGTCCTGGGCCGTGGCGGGGGCGTCGGTGAGACGGAAGCGGCCCCGCAGGCGGCCGTAGAAGTCCGTGGGGTGCAGACGGATCAACCGGACCCGGTCCGGAGCCCGGAAGACGCCGATCCAGTCACCGGGGTCGAGCACCCCGCGCAGCTGACCGTCGATGCTCACCGCGGCCTGCCCGGAGTGGGGCAGGACGCGCAGGGCGACCGGCTCGTCGGGCGCGGCGACTATGCTGCGGTTGAACGTCATGTGCGGCGCGATGGGGGTGAAGACCACCGCGTCCATGTGCGGGGAGAGCACGGGGCCGCCGGCCGCGAAGCTGTAGGCGGTGGACCCGGTGGGGGTGGCCACGGCCAGCGCGTCGGCCGAGTACGACGCCAGCAGCCGGCCCGCCATGTAGACGCCGACGCTCACCTGGCGATCGCGGGCGAGCTTCTCCAGGACGACGTCGTTGAGGGCGTTCACGTCCAGCGCGACGCCCCAGCCCTGGCCCTCGATGGTCTCCGGCCGTACGTCCGGGGCGGGCAGCGCGGGGCCGCGCCCGTACATCAGCAGGGCGTCCATCCCGTGCGGTATCTCCAGCGGCCGCGAGGCGCGCATCGTGAGGGTCATGCGCTCCTCGACGACGGCGTGGCCCTCGTGGACGGCGTCCAGAGCGGCCGTCACCTCGCCCGCCAGTACCTCGGTGAGGAAGCCGACCTTGCCCAGGTCCACGCCGAGGACGCTCGCCCCGCTCTTGACGGCGATCCGTGCGCCCCGCAGGAAGGTGCCGTCGCCGCCGAGCGTGACGACGAGGTCGGGGTTCCCCGCGGCCTCGGCCTCCTTGCGTCCGCCGCGCCGACCGTGGTCCTCGGTCCATACGTCGATGTCGGTGCACGGGACACCGCGGGCTTCGCTCCACCGGTGCACGGTCAGCGCCGTCTCCCGGGCTGTGGCCCGTCCCTGATGAACGACGAGACCTATGCGTTGCGTGGGCATGCTGACATCATGCAACACATAACAGCAGGTAGCACAGTCGAGGGTGGGTATCGGTGCCGTAGGTGAGTTCACCCGGCGCCTGTGAGGTGACTTCGCGACGGCATTGTGGGGATCGCCCCACGCACCGGCTGGTGCAGGCTCGATTTCCCCCCGTCGTCGTGGCTGGAAGGCTGCGCGGTGAGCGTCCCGCTTCCATCGCCGTGCCGAGGTGACCCGCATGACCGCGTCCGCCCGTCGTCCCGCCGCCGTGTCCACCGCACAGGTGTGGTGCGAGTTCGGTCTCACGACCGTGCTGCTCTTCCTGGTGGTGACCATCGTGCGCTGGCTCCGGGTGCCCGCGTCGCCGCTGTACATCGGCGATCTGTCCCTCGCTCTCTGGGTGATCGGGCCCGTCGCCGGACTGCTGATCACCGGGCTGATCCTCTCGCCGTGGGGACGCCGCAGTGGCGGACACATGAATCCCGCGGTGACCGTCGCCGTATGGCTGATGGACGTCTTCCCCGGGATGAGCGTCCTGCCTTACGTCGCCGCGCAACTGGCGGGCTCACTGCTCGGGGCGTCTCTCGGTCGGCTGGTGTGGGGACCGGTGGTGTCCGCGGTCGGCTTCGGGGCCCTGCGGCCCGCTCCCGGGTGGTCGGCGTCGGCCGTGTTCCTCGCGGAGGCCGGTTGCGTCCTCGTCCTCGCTCTCGCCGTCGGCTTCCTGCTTGCTTATCCGGCGTTCGGCCGGTGGCTGCCGGCCACGGTGGGGGCGTGCGTCGCGCTCATCATCGTGGTCTTCGGCCCACTCAGCGGCGGTTCCGCCAATCCCGCGCGGCAGTTCGGACCCGCCGTGCTCGCCGGCCGGTTCACCGATCTGCTGATCTACATGGTGGCGCCGGTCGTCGGAGCCGTTCTCGGGGCGTCGGTGCACCATCTGCTCTACCGGCGCTTCCGACTGCGCGAGCCGATCACCTACAAGCTCGCCGGCACCGGTGACACCGCCGGACGCGCCGGCGCGTCGCGGGTGTGAGAGGGCTGTCGGCCGGGCTTCGGTGGGGAACGCCGGCGCGGCCGGCGGCCGGGGAGCCCGCTCGCGGACGGAGCGCGTCGCCCGGCCGGTTCCGCGTCGATAGGTGATTTCTCCGCGGAAAGGTGGTTTCAGGCGGAAACACCGTCGGCGGTGGGTGTGACGCGCCTGTGCGAACCGCCTTGAAACGCCTACGGCAGCCAAGGGAGACTTCGCGGGTGATCCAACCCGGCGACCGACCCGACATACTCGTGGGACGCCTGCGAGAAATCGACTTCCTACGGCGTTTCCTCCAGCAGACGGGGATGAACGGCGGCACGTTGTTGCTGTCCGGAGAGGCGGGAGTCGGCAAGACGGCCCTGCTGGAGGCGACGGCCGACGCGGCCCGCGCGTCGGGGACGACGATCCTGCGCGTGACCGGAGCCGAGTTCGAGGCCGAGGTAAGCTTCGCCGGGCTCAACCAGGCCCTGTTTCCTCTCATCGACGACTTCGCCACGCTCGGAGACGAACACGCCGGGGCACTGCGCGTCGCCCTGGGGTTCGCGACCGGCCCCGCTCCGGACCGGCTCCTGCTGTCCAACGCGGTGACCCTGCTGCTGCGCAGGGTGGCCGCTCGGGCACCGCTGCTGCTGATCGTCGACGACCTGCCATGGCTGGACCGGGCCAGCGCCGCGGTGCTGAGCTTCGCGGCGCGTCGGCTGATCGGAAGCAGAGCCGGGCTCCTGGCCGCGTTCCGGACCGGTTCGGCCGGCTCCTTCGACATCAGTGGCCTGCCCGAGCTGCCGGTGCGGGCGCTGGACGACGAAGCGGCCGCCCAACTGCTGACGGAACGTTTCCCCGGTCTCGCCCCCCAGGTCCGGGCGCGGGTGCTGAGCACCGCGCAGGGCAATCCGCTCGCCCTGCTCGAACTCCCGCACGCCGTGCGGGAGAGCTGGCGCGGCCCCACCGAACCCGTGCCCCGGATACTCCCGCTGAACCAACGCCTGCAGGGACTGTTCGCGGCCCGGGTGGCGGCCCTGCCCGCCGCGACCCGGGCCCTGCTGCTCACCGCCGCACTGGAGAGCACCGGTGACCTCAGGGTGCTGCAGGCAGCGGGCGACGGCCGCTACCGGCTGGACGATCTGGCACCCGCCGAACAGGACCAGCTCGTCCGGGTCACGGCCGCCTCGCACACGGTGACGTTCCGGCACCCGTTGATCCGCTCCGCCGTCGTGTCGGAGTCGACTTCCGCCGAACGCCGGCAGGCCCACCGGACCTTGGCGGAGGTCCTCCGCGACGACCTCGAACGCAGGGCCTGGCACCTGGGGGAAGCCACCGTCGAACCCGACGAGGAGGTGGCCGCGCTGCTCCAGGCAGCGGCCCGCCGTGTCCGGGGGCGCGGGGACTACCAGGCCGTCATCTCCTTGCTGTGCCGGGCCGCGGATCTCAGCCCCACCGCGGAGGCACGCGGCAACCGCCTGGCCGAGGCCGCCTACATCGGGGCGGAAGGACTGGCGGCGGCCAGTACCACGGAACTGCTGCGGGGGGTGCGCCAGTCCGACGACCAGCCGTCCGCTTCCCTGCACTACGCGTCGGCGGCGGCACTCCAACTGCTCGAAGCGGACGGGCACGTGGACACCGCCCACCGCCTGCTGGCCGAGGCGATCGAGTCGTGGCCGAACCACACGGACCCCGACGACGAGCAACTCGTCACCGCGCTGTTCACCCTCGCCCTGGTCTGCCTCGTCGGAGGGCGGGCCGAACTGTGGACCGTCTTCCACCGAGCGGTGGCCCGGCTGCGACCCGAGCCGCCGGAACTGCTGGTCATGACGACCGGTCTGTACGCCGCCGACCCCGTCCGCACCGGGGTGGCCCTGCTGCCGATGCTGGACGCCAGGCTCGCGACGATCCATGAGGAGCGGGATCCCGGCGTGGTGCAGAACGTGGCGGCGAGCGCGATCTACGCGGATCGTCTGGCCGAGATGCGGGAGGCGTTGTGGCGGACCATCCAGCAGGGCCGGGCCGACGGGCCCGGCAGACGACGGCTCGTAGCCCTCATGGATGTCTGCTTCGACGACTTCGTCCGCGGCGAATGGGCCGAGGCCGGTGAACTGGCGACCGAGGGTCTCGCTCTGTGCGAGGAGTTCGGGGGCAGGTTCTTCAGCTTCTACTTCCGCTACCACCAGGCTCTCCTCGCCGCGGTCCAGGGCAGGTGTGAGACCAGCCGGGCCCTCGTCGAACAGATGCTCGGCTGGGCCGTGCCCCGCGGCGTGGGCATGGCGCAGACGTTCGCCCGCCACGCCCTGGTCCTGGCCCACCTCGGGGAGGACGACTACGAGTCGGCCTACCAGCGGGCGACGGAGATCAGCCCTGCCGGGACGCTCGCCTCGCACGTACCGCACAGTCTCTGGGTGGCTCTGGAGCTGGTCGAGGCCGCCGTCCGTACCGACCGCAGGGCCGAGGCCGAAGGGCACGTGCGCGCGCTGCGCGAGTCGGGCACGGCGGCGCTTTCTCCCCGGCTCGCGATGCGGGAGGCGGCCGCCGCGGCGCTCGTCGCCGATGACGGGGCCCCAGACCTCTTCGCACGCGCCCTGACGATGCCCCGGACCGGCGAGTGGCCCTTCGACACCGCGCGCGTCCGTCTCCTGTACGGCGAACGGCTGCGCCGCTCACGGACGGTGAGCGAGGCGAAGGTCCAGCTCAAGCAGGCACTCGACGCTTTCGAGAAGCTCGGTGCCACGCCCTGGGCGGTGCGCGCCGAGCGAGAGCTGAGGGCCGCAGGGCAGGCCGCGCGCACTGCCGCCAGCGCCCAGGGGGTGGCCTCCCTGACCCCGCAGGAAGTCTCGATCGCGCGGCTCGCGGCGTCCGGTCTGACCAACAAGGAGATCGGCGAGCGGCTGTTCATCTCACCGCGGACGGTGAGCAGTCACCTGTACCAGATCTTCCCGAAGCTGGGCATCACCAAGCGGGCGGCCCTGCGGGACGCGATCGGCAGCGACGATGCCTGAACACTGCCCGAGCCGACTCCGTCCCCGGTCGACCGGCGAGTGGCCCGCGTCATCGTGAAGGTCGTGGCAGGTCTCACTGGCCACTCCTCCTCCCCTTTCAGCCCTTTCCGCCGCCCCGCGACGCCCGCGCCTCAACAGCCGTCAGCCATCCCTCCACGATGCGCCGGGCACACGCCGGATCCGCTTCCCGGTGCGCGATGGCGGCCGGGCCGCGCGCCGCGAACCCCAGGAGAACCAGGGTCCGGCCGGTGCGGGCGAGGAGCAGCCACTCCTGGTACAGGCCGAGATCGGTGCCCTGCGCGAACCACGCCAGGCGGCTTCCGGGGCTGCACTCGCCGACCCGGGCGCGCACCTCCAGCCCGTCCAGCCGGTAGGCGAACTCACTGTCGGTCCGTAACCCTGGCGGCTCCGCGTCCGCCGTGGGCCCGTCGTCGATCCGCGTGACGTCCCGTGCCCAGCTGCACAGGTCGGCCAGGTGTCCGAAGACAGCCTCCGGCTGCGCGTCGATGTCGGTCTCGCCGACGGCCCAGAGGTCAGAGAAGTCCGGGGAGTAACCGATCGGCCAGTGCAGAAGTCGGTGGCCGTCCGGTCGCTCCGGTCCGGGCGCATCGAACACGATGTCTTCCTCCGTGCGGCTCCTGGTGGTGGTCCCTTCCCTCACCAGGTTTCCCGACGGCACACGGGCCGGCATCAGTCATTCGACGGGGTACCGCACGTCATGAGCACCCCGGCCGGTGCCGTCACCCCCTCGGTCCCACACCACCGCGCCCACCGCGGTCCCCACGAGCGCAGCTCGTCGAGAACGTGCCGAGTGCCCCGCACAGCCCGGTGCCGAGCAGCAGCCGCACCGGTCCGGGCGCGGCACCTGTGCCGACCGGGTCGGACGGCGCGCCCCAGGAGCAGGCAGGCGGTGACGCTGACCGGGAACTTGCCGCAGGAGAGGACGCCGCCCGTCCGCGCGTGCGGGGCTCGGTCGGTGCGGCAGCGCGACACCGCGCCCACCAGCCCGCCGGCCGCGGCAAGGAGCCGGTGCGCGGCCTGCCTCCGGTCGTGCCGCGCGTCGGCGGGCGCGCGAGGACCCGGCGGGTCACCGTCGCGGCGCACCCGACCGTCGCGAGCGCCGCGCACACGGTCGCCGCCGCGGCCAGGGAGAGGGCGATATGGCGGGTGCCCCCCAGCCCGCAGCCTTCGACGGCATACGTGGAGAAGGTGGTGAGGCCACCGAGACACCGGTCGCGAAGAACGAGCTGAGGAGGGGGCGGCGCCGGCGGATGCCGCTGGTCACCGTCGTGAAGACACCGATGGCCGCGCAACCGGTCACGTTGACGACGACGGTGGTGAGGGAAGGCGGCGGGGCCGGTGGGCCACGGCTGTTCGGCGCCGTAGCACGCGACGGCGCCGTACGGATCCCCCGGCCGCGACCGCGACGAGCACCGCCGTTCTCACCCGGGCCACCGCAGGGCGCGGGCCCGTGCCCTGAACCGCGGCGGCCGTCCGGTGGGACGTGGCCATGCCGCGTCTCCTCGCGGGCGTGGTGGGCGGTCCGCTCAGTGCCCGGCGACCAGGTCCGGCAGCAGCCGGGCGGCGTTGCGCGTGGTCAGCGCGCGCCAGGTGCCGCCGGCCGGCTGTTCGGCGGTGTCGACGGAGGCGATCTGCGCGACGGCTCCGGCGGCCGGGGTCCAGCAGTAGTCGCTGCCATAGAGCAGGCGGTCGTAGCCGAACGTCGTCGTGAGAACCGGGATCTGGTGCGGGAAGGGGCTCCCGGCCATGTCGAACCAGAGGCCGCGCAACTGCTCCTGGACGGTGGGACCGTGCTGGTCGCCGATGCCGAACACGGTCCGGAACAGTTCCATCCGGTCGACGAGCAACGGCAGCGCGCCACCGCCGTGGGTGAAGACCCACTGGATGCGCGGGAAGCGACGCAGCGCTCCGCTGAACACCAGGTCGGAGACGGCGCGGGTGGAGTCGAACAGGAACTCCAGCATGGGCCGGGGCCGGTCCAGGGCGACGGCCTCGTAGCAGGGCGGCGAGGTGGGATGGACGAAGACGACGGCGCCCCGCTCGTCCAGGTCCCGCCAGAGGGGCTCGAAACGGCTGTTGCCGAGATAGGCGCCGTCGTGGTTGGTCTCGACGGCGACGCCGTGGCTGCCGAGGACGTCGAGGGCGTGGGCGGCCTCGGCACGGGCGCCGTCCACGTCGGGCAGGGGGAGGGAGGCGAAGTGCCCGAAGCGGCCGGGGTGTGCGCGCAGCAGGTCCGCGGCGAACTCGTTGACCCGGCGGCTCAACAGACGCGCGGCGCGGTCGTCGCCGAAGTGCGTACCGGGCGACGAGACGGACAGCACGCTGGTGCGTACGCCATGGGCGTCCATGAGGTCCAGGTGCTCGGCCGCCGACCAGGTGGGGTAGCCCCGCATGCCGTCGGGGAGCAGGTGGCCCGCGGCCTTGGCCGCCTCGACGTAGTCGGGGGTCACGAAGTGGGCGTGGACATCGACGAGTTGCTCCGCTGTCGCGGTCATGGGCAGGTCCTCCGTTCCTGGCCTGCGACATAGCAGGGCTCGTACCGTGGGCTGGAGCGTGCGGTGCCCGAGGCTCCGTGCGCGGCGTCTCGGCCGGCTCCCCGATTCTCGCCGGGCGACCCGCGAGAGGGCCATGGGGTGATCCCCACGACCGGACATGGCGGGCATGGGGATCACCCCACACCCGCGGGCGGCGGCCTCGTTCCTAGCCTGGTGCCGGTCCGGTGCTCTCCCGGGCGATCAGTTCGGGCAGCGGTACCTGGACCGTGCCGGGGGCGGCTCCGTCCAGCAGGGACACCAGTTCCCGGGCGGCCGTACGGCCGAAGGCCACCGTGTCCCGGGAGAGCGCGGACAGGCAGGGCTTGACCATCCGGCACAGCGCGGAGTCCTCCCAGGAGACCACCGACACGTCGTCCGGTACGGCGAGGCCCAGTTCGGCCACGGCTGCGACGCCGGCGACCGCCATCACGTCGTTGTCGTAGATCAGCGCCGTGGGCGGCGTCTCGGCGCTCAGCACCCGGCGGGTGACGGCGGCGCCCTGCGCGTCGGAGTAGTCGGTGGTCACCGAGCGGACCTCGGCGAGCCCCCGCCGCTCCGCCTCGGCGCGCAGGCTCCGCACCCGCCGCTGGGTGTGCGCGAGACCGGGGAGCCCGGCGATGTGCACGATCCGCCGGTGGCCCAGGGAGTGCAGTTCCGCGACGACGGCGGCCATGGCGCCGGCGTCGTCGGCCCACACCGCCGACAGCCCCGGGTCCAGCCCGTTCGGCGCACCCCCGATCACCACGGCGGGCAGGCCGAGTTCGTCGAGGAGGCCGGGGCGGGGGTCGTCGGTGCGGGGGTCGACCATGAGGACGCCGTCGACCCGGTGCTCGGCCCACCAGGCGCGGTACACCGCGCATTCGTCGGCAATGTCCTCTACGACTTGGAAGAGCAGGCCGAGGTGTCGCTCGGCCAGCACTTCCTGGATGCCCGAGACCAACTGGAGGAAGAACGAGTCCACGCCGAGGGTGTGCGCCGGCCGGGCCAGTACGAACCCGATCGTCGCCGCGCCCTCGCCGGACAGTTGGCGTGCGGCGGTGCTCGGCCGCCAGCCCAGTTGTTCGGCCACCCGGCGCACGCGGGCCCGGGTCGTCTCCGAGACGCCGGGACGGTTGTTGAGGGCGAAGGAGACCGCGCTCTCGGAGACCCCCGCCCGCCGCGCGATGTCCTTCATCGTAGGCCGGCGAGCCGGTGCACGCTTGTCCGCCACTTCCGCTCCCATTCCCCTCACGCCGAACACTAATGCGCTTGAGCGGAACCAGCCTAAAGCGCATTAGCGATGGGGACAAGAGCCATGCCCATACACTTGTCCGGCTCACATCAGCCCTCCTGACCTGGCACTTTCCTGGATGCGTTGAAGTTTTCAGCCGAATCCGTTGACATTTTTCCGCCGCAGGATGCAATGTCTGCCCCTGAACCCGTGGCCGGCATCGTCGCCTTGGCCCACCGCTCGAAGGAGCCCAGCCGTGCGCATATCCCGCAGAACCTTCGCCACCGCTGTCGTCACCGCGGCCCTGTTGCCGCTCACCGCCTGCGGCTCCGGGAACGACAGCTCCTCGGGCGACGCCTCGGGCAAGATCCAGGGCGACATCACCTTCCAGACCTGGAACCTGCGCGCCAACTTCAAGCCGTACTTCGAGAGCCTGATCGCCGACTTCGAGCACCAGTACCCGGGCACCCACGTGAAGTGGGTGGACCAGCCCGCCGAGAACTACGCCGACAAGATCAGCGCTGAGGCGGCCGGCGGTACCCTGCCCGACGTCGTCAACGTCTCCCCCGACCTCGCCGCCCCACTCGCCAAGGCGGGCCTCGCGCTGAACCTGGACAAGGACAAGGCGGCGGCGAAGTACCAGGGCGAGTACCTGCCCGGCGCATGGAGCAGCACGGACATCCCCGGTCTGCCGGGCACCTGGGCGTTCCCCTGGTACCTCAACACCGGCCCACTGTTCTACAACAAGGCCCTGTTCAAGAAGGCCGGGCTCAACCCCGACCAGCCGCCGAAGACGTACACCGAACTGTTCAAGGACGGTCTGCAGATCGCCGAGAAGACCGACGGCAAGGTCGCCACCCTTTCCAACGTCCCGGCCATCGAGGACTTCGGCCGCTACGGCGTCCAGCTGATGAACAAGGGAGGCACCGGCTTCGCCTTCAACGACGCCAAGGGGGTCGAACTCCTCACCAAATACAAGGAGTTGTACGACGCCAAGGCCCTGGACCCGCAGGCGCTGACCGCCACGCCCGAGTCGGCTGGACAGAAGTTCCTCACCGGTGCCGTCGCCATGAACCCGGGCAGCGCGCTGGACCTGAAGAACTTCAAGACGCAGGCGCCGAGCCTGTACAAGAACATCGGCATCACCGACCAGATCACCAACACCGGGCACGTCAACATGTACGTGATGGGCCTGCTGGTGAACTCCCAGTCCAAGCAGAAGCCCGCCGCCGTGGCCTTCGCGCACTTCGTCACCGACGCGAAGAACCAGATGTCCTTCGCCAAGAAGGTCGCCATCTTCCCGAGCACCGCCGGCTCCCTGGACAACCCGTACTTCACCAAGGAGGACGGCACCGACGAGACCCGGGTCCGGGTGGCCGCCGCCAAGTCGCTGAAGACGGCCGTGAACTACACGCCGGTGCTGTTCAGCGACCAGATGAAGACCGCGCTCCAGCAGGAGGTCGCCAAGGCGCTGCAGGGCAAGGAGAGCCCGAAGCAGGCGCTCGACAACGCTGTCAAGGCGTGCGACCAGCTGCTCAAGCAGGGCTGATCCACCGTGGCCTCCTCCCTCCCCGCCCGCCGAGGCTCCCGGGTGCGGCGTCAGCTGCCCACCAGTCCGTGGCTGTTCGCCGCACCCGGGTTGCTGGTCACCGCCGCGTTCGTGCTGTACCCGTTCGTGTCGACGGTGGTGAACTCCTTCACCGACCGCCGCACACTGATTCCGGGCCATTTCGTCGGTCTCGCCAACTACCGCGAGATGCTCCACGACGACATGTTCTGGATCGCCCTGCGCAACAGCACGCTGTACATCATCGGAGTCGTCCCGGCACTGGTGCTCCTGCCGCTGCTGCTCGCACTACTGGTGCAGAAGCACATTCCCGGTATCGCCTTCTTCCGGTCCGCCTTCTACACACCGGTCGTTGCCTCGATCGTGGTGGTCGGCCTGATCTGGGTGTGGCTGCTGGACGAGCGCGGACTGATCAACTCGCTGCTGGAGACGCTCGGCGCGAGCCCGGTCGGGTTCCTCAGCGACCAGTGGCTGATCCTGCTCAGCGCCATGGCGGTCACGGTGTGGAGGGGCATCGGCTATTACATGATCATCTACCTAGCGGCGCTCGCGAACGTGCCGCGCGAACTGCACGAGGCCGCCGCCGTGGACGGCGCGGGCGCGGTGCGCCGCTTCCTCACCGTCACCGTGCCCGCCCTGCGGTCCACGATGGTCCTGGTGGCGGCGCTCTCCGCGGTCTCCGCCTTCAAGGTGTTCTCCGAGGTGTACCTGATCGCGAACCCGACCGGCGGTCCGGCCGGCGAGGACACCACCCTGGTCATGCTCGTACAGCGCACCGGCACCGGCCTCAGCGGCCGGGTCGGCTACTCCTCCGCGATCTCCGTGGTGGTATTCGTGATCACGGTGGTGCTGATGCTGCTGGTGATGCGCGCGGACCGGAAGGACGAGGCCCAGGCATGACCGAGACCCTTCGCACACCGGGCGAGGAGATCGCCCGCCCGGTCCGCCCGACGGAGGAAACCGCCCGGCGGACCGGCCGCCGCCCCCGCTTCACCGACGAATCCGGCCGGCAGGTCGGTCCCTGGGAACTCGTCCTCCGCTACCTGCTGCTGCTCGCGGTGCTGGCCCTGACGATCGGTCCGTTCCTGTGGCAGCTGTCGACCTCGCTGAAGGGCCCCACTGAGGACATCTACAGCTCCCCGCCGTCGTTTCTGCCCGAGCATCCGACCCTGCACAACTACAGCCGGGTCGCCGACGTCATCCCCGTCTGGAACTATGCTCTGAACTCCCTCAAGGTCGCCGTCGCCAGCGTGGTCACCAACTGCGTCGGCTCCACCCTGGCCGGCTACGCCCTGGCCCGGCTGCGCTACCGGGGCCGCGGGGCCCTGACCCTGGTCTTCGTCCTGGCGCTGCTGGTACCCGCCGAGAGCATCATCATCGCCCAGTTCACGACCATGCGGTCGCTGAACCTGAACAACACCCTCATCGGCGTGGTGCTGCCCGGCTGCGTCGGCGCGATGAACGTGCTGTTGATGCGCAACGCCTTCCTCAACCTGCCGTACGAGATCGAGGAGGCGGCCTTCGTCGACGGTGCCAACGTCTGGCAGCGCTTCCTGCGGATCGCGCTGCCCTCGGTCAAGGGCACGCTCGCCGTCGTGGCGATCTTCGCTTTCATGGGTGCCTGGGACGACTTCCTGTGGCCGCTGATCGTGCTGGGCGACCCGGACAAGTTCACTCTCACCGTCGGCCTGAACTATCTGCACGGCACCTTCGCCAACGACCAGCGGCTGGTCGCCGCCGGCACGATCATCGCCGTGGCCCCGCTCATCGCCCTCTTCGCCTGCCTCCAGCGGTACTTCTTCCGCGGGGTCGGTGAGGGCGCCGTGAAGGGCTGACCACCGTACCGAATCCCCGCAAGGACATCCATGCCTCCTGCCGTGCGCTTCGGCGTCAACTACACCCCCAGCAAAGGGTGGTTCCACCACTGGCTCGACTTCGACCTCGACTCCGTACGCGCCGACCTGGACTCGATCGCCGGGCTCGGCCTGGACCACCTCCGGGTCTTCCCCCTGTGGCCGTACTTCCAGCCGAACCGGGCTCTCATCCGGCCGCGCGCGGTGGAACAACTCGTAGCCCTCGCCGACGCCGCCGCCGAACGCGGCCTGGACGTGAACGTGGACGGCCTGCAAGGCCATCTGTCCAGCTTCGACTTCCTCCCCGCCTGGACACGCACCTGGCACCGGCGCAATCTCTTCACCGACCCCGAGGTCATCGACGGCCAGGCCGCCTATCTGCGAGCCCTCGCCGGCGCCCTCGCCGACCGGCCCAACTTCATCGGCATGACCGTCGGCAACGAGATCAACCAGTTCAGCGCCGGTCCGCACCCCGACCCCGACCGGGCCACCCCCGAACAGATCGACACCTGGCTGGAACGCATGCTTGCCGCCTGCGAGGAGGGCGCCCCCGGCCGGCTCCACCTGCACGCCGAGTACGACGCCACCTGGTACCAGCACGACATGCCGTTCACCCCGGCCCAGGCGGCCCGCTACGGCGGCGTCACCGCCGTGCACTCCTGGGTGTTCAACGGCACCGCCCAGCGCCACGGCCGTGCCTCCGTACCCAGCGAGCACCACGCCGCCTACCTGGTGGAACTCTCCAGGGCCTGGGCCGACGACCCGCACCGCCCGGTCTGGCTCCAGGAGGTCGGCGCCCCCGCCCCGCTGATCCCCGCCGAACACGCCGCCGCCTTCACCGAGGCGACCGTCGCGAACGCCCTGGACTGTCCCGACCTGTGGGGCATCACCTGGTGGTGCTCCCACGACGTCTCGCGGGACCTCGCCGACTTCCCCGAACTGGAATACTCCCTCGGCCTGCTGACCAACGACCGGCGGCCCAAGGACACCGCACGGGTCCTGGCCGACGCGGCCCGCCGGACCCACCCGGCCCCGGCACCCCGCACGACCGCCCTCGTCGTACCGGCCGACCCTGAGCAGCGCGCCTCGCTGGCTCCGGGCGGAACGGTGTACGACGCCTTCTTCCGGCTGACCGCCGACGGCGCCCGGCCCACCACGGTCCTCGACGTCCGCGCGGACGACAAGGATCATCTGCTGGCCCGCGGTATCACCGAGACCGTCACGGCCGAACAGACCCTCACCCCGCAGCACCGATGGAGCATCCCGCATGCATGACGACCGCACGCTGATCGAAGCCCGCCTCAAGCGTGTCCTGGACGAACGTATCCGCCCTGCCGTGTACCCCGAGTCCGTGCCGCTGGAGGTCGCGGTGTGGAACGCGCCGGGTGAGCCGGTCCCGGTCGAGGAGGGCCTGGCCGCCGAGGTGGAGCCGGTGGCGGTGGGCACCCGCTGGGGTGCTCCCTGGGGGACGAGCTGGTTCCGGGTGACCGGGGCCGTGCCGCAGGAGTGGGCCGGGAAGACGGTGGAGGCGATCCTCGACCTGGGTTTCGACGAGAACATGCCCGGTTTCCAGTGCGAGGGCCTGGTCTACCGCCCCGACGGGACCCCGGTGAAGGGGCTGAACCCGCGGAACCAGTGGGTACGGATCGGCACGCCGGTGGCAGGCGGGGAGGAGGTCCGCCTGCACATCGAGGCGGCCTCGAACCCGGTGATCCTGGACTACCATCCCTTCCTGCCGACGCGGCTGGGCGACAAGGAGACCGCCGGCAGCGAACCCCAGTACACCCTCACGCGCATGGATCTGGCCGTGTTCGACGAGACGGTGTGGCGGCTGGTGATGGACCTGGAGGTCCTGGGCGAGCTGATGGCGGAGCTGCCCGAGGACTCGGCCCGCCGCTACGACCTCCTGCGGGCGGTGGACCGCGCGCTGGACGCGGTGGACCTTCAGGACGTCAACGGCACCGCGGGCCGGGCCCGGGAACAGCTGGTCGGGGTGCTGTCGTCTCCCGCGGTGCCTTCGGCGCACCGGATCAGCGCTGTCGGGCACGCGCACATCGACTCCGCCTGGTTGTGGCCGTTGCGGGAGACGGTGCGGAAGGTGGCGCGGACGACGTCGAACATGACGGCGTTGCTGGAGGACGAGCCGGAGTTCGTCTTCGCGATGTCGCAGGCGCAGCAGTGGGCGTGGGTGCGGGACCACCGGCCCGAGGTGTGGGCGCGGGTGAAGGAGGCCGTGGCGGAGGGGCGGTTCGTGCCGGCCGGTGGCATGTGGGTCGAGTCCGACACCAATATGCCCGGGTCGGAGGCCATGGCGCGGCAGTTCGTGCACGGCAAGCGGTTCTTCCTCGACGAGTTCGGGGTGGAGAACGAGGAGGCGTGGCTGCCGGACACGTTCGGGTTCGCGGCCGGGTTGCCGCAGATCATCAAGGCCGCGGGGTCGAAGTGGCTGCTGACGCAGAAGATCTCCTGGTCGCAGACGAACAAGTTCCCCCACCACACGTTCCAGTGGGAGGGCATCGACGGGACCCGGATCTTCACCCACTTCCCGCCGGTGGACACCTACAACTGCTCGATGAAGGGCAGTGAGATCGCCCACGCGGCGAAGAACTTCAAGGACAAGGGGCGTGCCCGGCACTCCCTGGCCCCGACCGGCTGGGGTGACGGGGGTGGCGGCACCACGCGGGAGATGGTCGCCAAGGCCGCCCGGATGCGGGATCTGGAGGGCTCGGCGCAGGTGGTGTGGGAGACCCCGGGGGCGTTCTTCGAGAAGGCCCAGGCGGAGTATCCCGAGCCGCCGGTGTGGGTGGGTGAGCTGTACCTGGAGCTGCACCGGGCCACCCTGACCAGCCAGGCCAAGACCAAGCAGGGCAACAGGCGCAGCGAACACCTGCTGCGCGAAGCGGAGTTGTGGGCCGCCACCGCCGCGGTGCGGGCCGGGTACGCCTATCCGTACGAGGAGCTGGACCGGATCTGGAAGACGGTGCTGCTGCACCAGTTCCACGACATCCTGCCCGGCTCGTCCATCGCCTGGGTGCACCGCGAGGCACGGGCGACGTACGAGCGGATCGCCCGGGAGCTGACCGCGATCATCGAGGGCGCCCAGCGGGCGCTGGCCGGTGAGGGCAGCACCGAGCTGGTCTTCAACTCCGCCCCGCACGAGCGGGCGGGTGTGGTCGCGGGCGGTGCCGCCGCGCCGTCTCTCACGGGCCGCACACAGCTCGCCTCCCGCGAGGACGGCGGCTTCGTCCTGGACAACGGCCTGCTGCGGATCGGGATCGACGCCCGGGGTCTGGTGGTCTCCGCCTACGACCTGAGCGCCGAGCGCGAGACCATCGCCCCGGACCGGGCGGCGAACCTCCTCCAGCTCCACCCCGACTTCCCCAATATGTGGGACGCGTGGGACGTGGACGAGTTCTACCGCAACACCGTCACCGACCTCACCGGCACCGAGTCGCTCACGCCCGGCGAGGACGGCACCTCCGTGCAGGTCGTGCGGGCCTTCGGCGACTCCCGGGTGACCCAGGTGCTGTCCCTGCCGCCGGGTGAACGGCGACTGGTGGTGGACACCGAGGTCGACTGGCACGAGACGGAGAAGTTCCTCAAGCTCGCCTTCCCGCTCGACCTGCACGCCGAACGCTACGCCTCCGAGACCCAGTACGGCCACGCCTACCGGCCCACCCACACCAACACCTCGTGGGAAGCGGCCAAGTTCGAGGCCTGCAACCACCGCTTCCTTCACCTGGAGGAACCGGGCTGGGGGGTCGCCGTCGTCAACGACTCCACCTACGGTCACGACGTCACCCGGACCGTCCGCACCCACGGCGACCAGGGCACCACCACCACGGTCCGTGTCTCGCTGCTGCGTGCCCCGCGCTTCCCCGACCCCGAGACCGACCAGGGCGTCCACCGCTTCCGCCACGCCCTCGTCCCCGGCGCGTCGATCGGCGACGCGGTCCGCGAGGGCTGGCGGATCAACCTCCCCGAACGCCGCACGACCGGCGCCCAGGACGTCGCCCCGCTGGTCACCGTCGACGACGACGCCGTCGTCATCACCGCGGTCAAACTCGCCGACGACGGCAGCGGAGACGTCGTCGTCCGCTTCCACGAAGCCCACGGCAGCCGGGTCCGCGCCACCCTGACGGCCGGATTCGAGGTCGCCGACCTCGCCGTGACCGACCTGCTGGAGCGGCCCCTCGCGGACGCGAGCACCCCGCACCGCGACGGCGATCGGATCACCGTACGCCTGCGCCCGTTCGAGCTGGTGACACTGCGCCTGCGGCGGGCGTGACCGCGGGACCGTGAGGGGGAGCGGGCCCGGCACCGGGCCCGCTCCCCTGGGGAGGGTGACGCCGGGAAGCTTCGGGGGAAGAGCCCCCGAGGGCGCCCTCACGGCAACGGCACCATCCAGCCGGAGACCGACCATCACTCGGCCAATATCGAGTCACTGGGGTCGCGTCGACTGTGTCACATCCTATATTTCCGCTGACACATGAGTCGGCTGACCTTGACTGTCCCCGACTCACCCCAGTGCTTCCCTATCGGAGGTTCCTGTGCCCAACCTGAAGAGAAGCCTCGCATCCGCCGCCGTGGCCGCCAGCGCCGTCGTCCTGGCGCTGGGACTGTCCGGCTCTCCCGCCTTCGCGGCGGTGGATCCCGGCACGCCCGGCTACCTCACGTTCTGGCAGGGCGGGTTCACCGGCCCCACTCTGGAGTACTCGCCGTCCCAAGTCGACACGTCGTGCGTGACCCTGCCGTTCTCAGTGCAGGCCGACCTGAACTACAGCTACCGGACCGCTCTCGTCTACGACGGCACCGGGTGCACCGGTTCCACGCTCACGCTGCCCGCGGGGGACCTGCACAGCTTCGGCGGGTTCGTCGGGAAGAGCTTCCGCTTCGCGAGCTGAGACGCTTCCGGCCGGACCTGTGGCACTCAGGGGCTGACAGTCACGTGTTCCCCTCTGTACAGTAAGTGCCTGTTGGGTTCCGGCTGGATAGTGTCTGATCATGACGACTACAGAAGACGAGTCGACCATCAGTGTCTTCTCCAAGGACTGCCTGTCCCGGCAGGTGCTCCTGGACGTGACCGGCCGATGGGGCATCCTCGTCCTGTCGGCCCTGTACGAGCGGCAGTGCAGGTTCAACGTACTGCGGCGCCGCATCGAGGGCATCAGCGAGAAGATGCTGTCGCAGACTCTGCTCACGCTCCGCAGGGACGGTCTGGTCAACCGGCACGTCGAGGCCACGATCCCCCCCAAGGTCACCTACAGCCTGTCCCCGCTCGGGACCACCGTGGCGAAACGGGCCGTCGAACTCGTCGCGCTGCTGGAGGCCGAGGTGGACCAGTTCGAGCGGGCCTGCGCGGCCTTCGAGGAGTGACCCCGGCAAGCCGCGTTCCCCCCGGATGCCAAGCACGTCGGCCTCATGGGCTGACAGACCGGAACGTGTCCGGCTTCCGCGTGCCGCGGGGCGGGAGCCTCCCCGCCCGACTCCGGAGGACAAGGCTTCGCCATGCCTTCCTCCCAGCACGCCGGGCTCTGCGCGAACCAGCGACGCCCTCGCCCGATCCGCAGTCCCGGCACCACCCGTCTGGCTCCTCGCCGAAGTGGTGGTGCCTTCCCGCCCGCCGTCCGGCCGCGGATCGATCGCTCCACGCGGATACTCGACGCCGGCCCCCACCGGCCCGCCCTGGCCGTGCCCCTTCCCCGCGGCAGACGGGTCACCCTTCGCCCGCGCCGGCTTCCTGACGGCATCCGCGGCCGGGCCCTGGGCGGCTCGATACGCGGCTCGGCTTCCCACGTTTGCCAGGGGGACCTCGACTCCCACGGCCCCACGCGCGGAACCACGTTGTACCGCGAGAGCGGGCAGGCCGTCCGGGGCCGGAAGGGCGCAGCCCGCGTGGACCACCCGTGAGCCGCGCTACGGGCCGACCGTCCGGCGGGCAGCCCTCCAGCGCCTTCCCGGGCCCTGTCCGCCGCTCCCGCCCTGCCCCGCCCTGCCCCGCCCTGCCCCGCGCCGCGTTCCCGCACCGCGTTCCCGCACCGCGGGACGCCGCCCGGTGCGCGTACCTGTCCATTCGGACGGCCCTGGGCCACCGGCCGCGCGCCCAGGCGAGACCCCTCGCTTATCGGTTGCCGGAAGTTTCATGGCACGGCAGGGTGGTTCCCCAGGGGGTCGTACCGCGTCACCGCCGACGGCCACCCGATCTCAGTTCACCTGGGACTCACCCAGCACGACCGAAGGAACACAGCATGGCCAGCGGCACGGTGAAGTGGTTCAACGCGGAGAAGGGCTTCGGATTCATCGAACAGGACGGCGGGCCGGACGTCTTCGCCCACTACTCGGCGATCTCCGGCACGGGCTTCCGTGAGCTCGTCGAGGGCGAGCGGGTCACGTTCGACGTCACCCAGGGCCAGAAGGGCCCGCAGGCGGAGAACATCATCCGGCCCTGACGCGCGACGCACCGGCCGATCCGGTGCCCGCGACGTACGGTCCGCGCACCCGGCGCCGGGGCGCGGACCGACGCGCCGAGTGGGCACGAAGCACCGAGTCAGCATCCACCATGTACAACCGGCACCTGAGTCACACGTGACAGTCACGTCTTGCCTCATCTTGACAGGTACGATCTTCACACTTCGAATGCGCGCTACGGCGCGCTCGTGCAAGGAGTCGTCCTGTGAGTTCAGTATCCGCGGCGGTCCCTCAGCCGGGGCGTACCAAAGCCTTTCTGCGGCTGGTGATGATCGAACACTCGGTGTTCGCGCTGCCCTTCGCCTACATCGCCACGCTGTCGGCGATGTACGAGCACGACGGCGGCGTCGACTGGGTGAAACTGCTGCTGGTCACCGTCTGCATGGTGGGCCTGCGCACCTTCGCCATGGCCGCGAACCGGATCATCGACCGTGAGATCGACGCCCGCAACCCGCGTACGGCCCACCGGGAACTGGTCACCGGTGCGATGTCCGTGCGGCACGCGTGGACGGGCGCGCTGGTGGCGGTCGTCGTCTTCCTCGGCGCCGCGGCCCTGCTGAACCCGCTGTGTCTGGCCCTGGCGCCCGTCGCCGTCGTCCCGATGGTGGTCTATCCGTACGCCAAGCGGTTCACCAACTTCCCGCAGGCGTTCCTGGGTCTGGCCCAGTCCATGGGTCCGGTCGGCGCCTGGCTCGCGGTCAGCGGCTCCTGGTCCTGGAAGGCGGTGATCCTCGGTCTCGCCGTCGGCATCTGGATCGGCGGCTTCGACCTGATCTACGCCTGCCAGGACGTCGAGACCGACCGGCGCGTCGGCGTCAAGTCGGTCCCGGCCCGCTTCGGCATCCCCGCGGCGATCTGGGGCGCGCGGGTGTGCCACACGATCACCACGGCCCTGTTCGTCTGGTTCGCCCTGGCCACCCACGCCGGCGCCTTCTTCTGGCTTGGCCTGCTGATCGTCGCTGGCGCGTTCGGCTACGAACACTCCATCGTCCGCCCGCACGACCTCTCCCGCCTCAACCGCGCCTTCTTCCAGGTCAACGGCTTCATCGGGATCGCGCTGTTCGTGTGCGCGCTGCTGGATCTGCTGGTGCGGGGCCTGTCCCCGCGCTGAGGAAAGACGGGGAGGCAGGCGGGGCGGTCACTCCCCGCCTCCCTCCTCGTCTCCGCCTTCCTCCCTGCCTTCGCCTTCTTCTCCGCCCTCGTCTTCGCCGAGCAGCGTCATGTGATCGGCGACGTACGCCACGGCGCTCGCGGGGTTCAGTTACAGCTCGTGCCCGAAGGGAAGGTCCGGAAGCAGGTCCTCCACCCGCACCCGCCGGTGTCGCAGCACGCCCACGCGGTCGAGCTGGGCCTGTGAGGACCGGACAGGCACCCATCCCGGGCCGTAGGCCAGGGCGTTCTCCGCCCTGCGGATGCCGACCGCGATATCGTCGGCCGTGCGCGCCGCCCGGACGGGCCGGCCGCTGCGGCCTCGGCCCGGGACGGCTCGGGGAGGGGTTCGGGTTCGGGTTCGGCGGCGTCCAGGCGCTCCAGCCCGAACAGGGCTATCAGAAAGGTCGACGGCTCGGCGCCCGCCGGAGTCCGGCCGGCGCGCGTGCGTACCGTCAGATCAGTCCGGAGCGGATGGCGAAGGACACGGCGTGGGAGCGGTTGCGCAGCCGGTGCCGTTTGATGACGCCGTAGAGCACGTTCTTGATGGTGCGCTCCGAGTAGCCGAGTTGGTTGCCGATGTCCTGCAGTTCATGGCCGTCCGCGACCAGTCGCAGCACCTTCGCCTCGCGCTCGGTGAGCCCGCCCGGGGTGAGGCCGCGCGGCACGAGCACCTCCCGGTAGGTGTACTGCATCTGGTCCATCAGCCGGCCCTGGAGGGCGGGCGGCAGGTCCGCGTGGCCGGCGCGGACCTGCCGCACCGTCTGGGTGAACGCCTCCCAGGTGAATCCGGCACGCGGCAGCACCGCCCGCACCCCCAGTTCGATGGCCTGGTGGAGGCTGGCCCGCCACTCCCCGCCGACCACGAGGACCAGGGCGCTCCGCTCGCCGGCGTGCGTGCGCAGCCGGGTCACGGCGCCGGTGTCGGGGCTGTGCAGCGACGCCACGGCGACCTCGGCCGTCCTGGCGTCGCCGGTCCACAGCAGATACGGGCACTGCTTGACGAAGCTGTCCAGGGCCAGTTCCGAGATGGCGTCACCGGTCGGCAGGACGCCGACCACCGGGCGGCTCGTCGCGGTTCGCTCCGGCCCGCCCGCGACCGCCGGGTCGGGACGGTCCGGGCGGGGCTGTTCGGCGGCGGATAAGCCGAGGTCGTCGACCGTCTCGTGCGACCGCGGCCGACCGCGGAGCGGTCCCGTCTCCCCCGCCTCGTCCGTCCTCACAGGTTCCCTGGTCACGCGTGCCGTTCGGCCCGCGTGACCGCGGCCACCGTGGGCTGTCTCCGCTTCACACGCGTGGGATGCGCGCATGCTGTCCTCCCTTCCGCGGAACCGGGGTGCGCTCCCGGCCGCCGGGCCGTCGGGCCGGCCGGCCGGAACGCTCACGCCCCGGTGGGTGCGGAGACGGGCCGGATGTTGTGGTTGCGGCGGAAGACGTTGTGCGGGTCGTAGGCTCGCTTGGCCGCGGCGAGCCGGCCGTACCGCTCGGTGCCGTACAGCCGCCGCACGTCCGCCTCGGCGGTGGCCTCGTCCGGGGCGACGAAGTTCACCACGTTGCGCGGGTCCGCCCACGGGGCCAGGGCCGCCGCGTACTTCGCCAGTTCCTCGTCCATGGCGGGCAGCTCGGCGGGGCCGGCGACACCGAAGGCGAAGCTGACGAACGGCAGTCCGCGCGAGGGCACCGCGTTGGCGGTCGCCGGCTCCCGGTCGAGGGCGCCGCCGAGGGCCCGCACCTCCACGGTCACCAGCCGGCAGCCGGATTCGGGGCCGACGGCGTCCACCAGCGCCTCCAGCGTCTCGGCGGAGAACTCGCGCAGGCCGAAGCCGGTCTCGACGTACGGCAGCGGATCGACCGGGTCGACGTGGACGGCGCCGATCTCCTGGACCGGGCGCGGGGCGAGGGAGTCCAGCACGGGGGTGCCGGCGGCCCGCAGCGGGGCGACCAGGGCCTCACCCGCGGCGGCGGTGCCGAGGTGGGAGAAGCGCACGTGCAGGACGAAGGCGCCGCGCAGCGGCTCGGGCAGGGCGTCGTCCTGGGGCAGCCGCTGCACCGCGAAGGACGTGCTCGCCGCCTCGGGCAGGGTCGGCGCCCAGGTGCGCCAGACCTCAAGCACCTCGGCCATGTCCTCGCCGCGGAACCACAGACCGCCGCCGTAGAATCCGGGTATCTCCACGGCGGTGAACTCGATGCGGGTGACCACTCCGAAGTTGCCCTTGCCGCCCAGCAGGGCCCAGAACAGCTCCGGTTCCTCGGTCGGGGTCACGGTGCGGATCACACCGTCGGCGGTGACGACCTCCATCCGGCGCACCCGGTCGGCCGCGTAGCCGTAGGCGCGGCCGAGCAGCGGGCTGAGGCCGCCGCCGAGGGTGTAGCCGACCACGCCGACGCCCGGGGCGGAGCCGGCCAGTGGCGCGAGGCCGACCTTGTCGGCGGCGGCGAGGGCCTCGTGCCAGCGCACTCCGGCCCCGACGACGAGGGTGCGGGCGATCTCGTCCACCTCAAGGCCCGTCAGGCGGGTGGTCGTGATCAGCAGGGTGTCCGCGCCGACCGACGGCACCACCTGGTGACCGGCGTTCTTGACCGCGACCGCGAGGCCGTGCCGGCCGGCGAAGGTGACGGCGTGGGCCACGTCCGCGGCGCTGGTGACACCGACGACGACGACGGGCGACGTCGGCTGGGCGAGGTTGTACGTGGCGCACTCGGCCGCGTAGGCGGCGTCGGACGGCTCCAGGACGGGGCCTGCGACCGCCATGCGCAGGTTCGTCACGTCGTCAGCGGTGAAGGGAGCACCAGCCGCAGCGGCAGCATTCTGGGACATCGCATCCATCTCGATCGTGGGGGTGGGCCCGCCCACGCAGCCCGGGGACTCGGACTGGACGGCGCATGGGTGGGCGGGGCGAGGTGATGCCTCCGGGGTCGGAACCACACTGCCCCCTGGACTTTAAACCCTTGAGACAACTTCTTGAGTAGCCGTGAGACGTTCAGTCAGCTTCCCAGCTGAGGGACTCAAGTAAGCAACTAACAAGCCTTTATGACACTCTCAGGCAAGAGGGAAACCTAACTTACTTTCACGACGACGGAGCGATCATGACATGTCCTCACGGACTGCGCCGCACCGCCCTGTTTGCCGGCGGCGCGGTTCTGGCAGCCCTGTTGACCGCCTGCGGAAGCAGCGGCAACGGTTCGTCGGCGGCACCGGGACCGGCCTCGGACACGGCCACGACGGGGTCTGCCGCGTCGTCCGCGGCAGGCACGGAAGCGCCGGTGGCGGGCGGCTCCTCCGCCGCCGGCGGCACACAGTCGTCCGCCGGCGCGTCCGCGGGTGGTTCCTCCGGCGGGCGGTGCCACACCTCCGAGCTGCGCGCCTCACTCGGCTCCGACGACCCGGGCGCGGGACAGGAGCACTACCCCTTGGTGCTCACCAACACTTCCGACCGCGTCTGCACCGTGACCGGCTATCCGGGAGCAGCGTTCACGGACGCGGCGGGCCGGCAACTGGGCCCCGATCCGTCCCGCACGCCCGGCGGGGTGTCACCGATCACCCTCGCTCCGGGCCTGAGCGCATGGTCGGGGCTCTCCTTCAGCAACCCCGGGGTCAGCGGCGCGAAGTCGGCCAAGGCCGCCTGGCTTCTGGTCACCCCGCCCAACGAGCGGGACTCCCTGCGGGTCCGGTGGACAGGCGGCGCCGTGCCGGTGGCCGGCACCGACACCCGGGCGTCCCTCACCGTGCTCGCGCCGGGCACGGGCGCTTGAAGAGACCTGTTCCCGAGTGAGGCCGGACGGGGCCGCGGATCGCGGCCGTGCGGTCTCGGACGCACGATGCGGTGCGGCCCGAGGCACCGGCCCCATCCGCTGGAGGGCATCTGTTGCCGACGTCACCGCCCTCACCGCTCCTGAGCACTGCCACGGCTTCGCGGGCACGTCGTCGCCCGGCCGGTACCTCCGGTGCCCCGGTCCGCCGCGCGGTTCCCGTCCGCTGACGCTCACGCGCCACAGCGGCTCTTCGCCGCCGCGTAAGTGCGCAGGAAGTGCGCCTCCGCCGTGGCCAGTCGGCGCAGTTCGTCGACACTGACGCTCTCGTCGACGGCGTGGATGTTCGCCTCGGGTTCGCTGAGGCCGATCAGCAGGATCTCGGCCCTCGGGTAGAGGTCGGCCAGGGCGTTGCACAGCGGAATGCCGCCGCCGAAGCCGCCGAGACGCACGGCCTGCCCGGGGTACGCCACGGCCATGGCCTCCTCCATGGCCCTGTACGCCGCGCCCGAGGTGTCGGCCCGGAACGGCTCGCCCTGCCCCAGCGGCTCGACCGACACACGCGCGCCCCACGGAGTGTGCCGCCTGATGTGCGCGGTCAGCAGCGAGGTCGCCGTCACCGCGTCCTGGCCCGGTGGCAGGCGCAGGCTGATCGCGGCGCGTGCCGTCGCGTGCAACGTCGGGGTCGCGCCCGCCACCGGTGGGCAGTCGATCCCCATCACGCCCACGGACGGGCGGGCCCAGAGCCGGTCGCCGACGCTGCCGGTGCCGGTCAGGCGCACGCCGTCGAGCAGACCGGCGTCCCGGCGGAAGTCGGCCTCGGGATAGTCCACGCCCGGCCAGGTGCCGTCGGCCGACAGTCCCCGCACCCGGGTCGCACCGTCGTCGCCGGTCAGCGAGTCGAGGATCTTCAGCAGCGCCAGCAGGGCGTCGGGCGCCGGCCCGCCGAACTGCCCGGAGTGCAGGTCGCCGCGCAGCGTCTCGACCCGGACGCGCAGCATGGTGATCCCGCGCAGCGCCGCCGTGACGGTCGGTACCCCGCAGCGGACGTTGCCCGCGTCGGCGACCAGCACGGCGTCGGCCGCCAGCAGTCCGGGATGGGCGCGTGCGTAGTCCTCGAGGCCCCCCGTGCCCTGTTCCTCGGAGCCCTCCACGATCACCTTCACGTTCACCGGCGGCCCGCCGTGCGCCCTGAGCGCGCGCAGCGCGAGCAGATGCATGAGCACCGCGCCCTTGCAGTCCGCCGCGCCGCGCCCGTACCAGCGACCGTCCCGTTCGGTCAGGGTGAAGGGGGGACTGGTCCACGCGGACTCGTCGAGGGCGGGCTGGACGTCGAAGTGGGCGTAGAGCAGGACGGTCGGCGTGCCCGGCGGGCCGGGCAGGAAACCGTACACCGACTGCCGGCCGTCGGACATGTCGACGACGCTGACGTCGGTGAACTCCTCGGCGCGCAGGGCGGCGGCGATCCACCGCGCGGCCCGCTCCGACTCACCGAGCGGGCTGACGTCGGGGTCCGCCACGGACCGGAACGCCACCAGTTCGGCGAGTTCCGTCCGTGCTGCCGGGATCATCGCGGCGATCGCGTCGGCGATCGGGTCCTGCTTCACGGAGACTCCTCTCACGCTGCTGACTCAACCCTTGGAACATATGACAGTTACCTGTGTCATGCGTCCTCTGTCCGGCCACTCGGAGGTGAGTTACTTTTGCCTCATGACACTGCTGACGACCTGGCCGGACACCGGTCCCGAGCTACTGATCCGCCGCACGTCCGACCCCGTCGAGATCGCCGCAGCCCTTGCGCCACTCGGTGTGCGCTTCGAGCGGTGGCCCGTGCGCAGGGACGTGCCGGACGACGCCGACACCGAGACGGTGCTCGCGGCGTACGGCCCCTGGATCGACCGGCTGAGCGCCGAGGATGCCTTCACCACGGTCGACGTTCTCGGCCTGCGTCCGGACGGCGACGACCCCGGACACCCCGCGAAGGCTCGGGCCGCACGCGAGAAGTTCCTGCGCGAACACACCCATGGCGACGACGAGGTCCGCTTCTTCGCCTCCGGCTCCGGCGTCTTCTACCTGCACATCGACGGCGAGGTGCACGCGGTGCTGTGCGAGCGGGGCGATCTGCTGGGCGTGCCGCGTGGCACCACCCACTGGTTCGACATGGGCACTCGCCCGTCGTTCACCGCGATCCGCTTCTTCCACCAGGCGGACGGCTGGGCCGGCGACTTCACCGGCTCCGCCATCGCCACTCTCTTCCCGGATCACGACGCGATCGTCGCCGGGAACGCCGCCGACGGGCCACGAACCGTGTGACGAGGTCCTCACCGGAACGCGCTCGTACGCCGCAGTCCGTACGACACCCCGCTCGCTGCGGTCTTCGGGAGGCAGCACATCGCTGTGACGGTGCCCCGGGCCTGGGTGTCCAGGCCCGGGGCACCGTCACAGCGGTGTTGCCGGTCGTCCGGCGCCCCGCCGGGGTTCAGCGCTCGCTGTCCAGCGTGGCCAGCAGGGGGGCGGCGTACCGCTCGCCGGACGCGGCGCCGGCCGGGACGGCCTCCTCGATCTCCTCCAGCGCCGCCGCGTCGAGGACCAGCGAGGCGCCGCCCAGCGACTCCGTCAGGCGCTCGCGGCGGCGGGCCCCGACGAGCGGCACGATGTCGTCGCCCTGGGCCGCGACCCAGGCGATGGCCACCTGGCTGGTGGTGGCGCCGAGGCGCTCGGCGACCCGGCCGAGGGCGTCCACCAGGCGCAGGTTGGCCTCCAGGTTCTCGCCCTGGAAGCGCGGCGAGTGGGCACGGAAGTCGTTGCCGCTCAGCTCGCGCGAGGGCGACCAGTGGCCGCTGAGCAGACCGCGGGAGAGAACGCCGTACGCGGTCAGGCCGATGCCCAGTTCCCGCAGGGTCGGGATGATCGACTCCTCGGGGCCGCGGGAGATCAGCGAGTACTCGATCTGCAGGTCGCTGATCGGGGCCACGGCGGCGGCCCGGCGGATGGTCTCGGCACCCAGTTCGGACAGGCCGATGTGGCGGATGTAGCCGGCCTGGCGCATCTCCTCCAGCGCCCCGATGGTCTCCTCGACCGGGATGGCCGGATTCAGCCGGGCCGGACGGTAGATGTCGATGTAGTCGGTCTCCAGGCGCCGCAGGGAGTAGGCGAGGCGGTCCTTGACGGCCTCCGGCGAGACGTCGTAAGGAACCGGCTGGAAGGCGCCGTCGGGGGTGCGGCGGGAGCCGAACTTCACGCTGAGCACCACGTCCTCGCGCCGCCGCTCGCGCAGGGCACGGGCGATGAGCATCTCGTTGGCGCCGGAGCCGTAGAAGTCGCCGGTGTCGATCAGGTTGACGCCCGCGTCGATCGCGGCGTGCAGCGTGGCGATGCTCTCCGCGTCGTCGGCCGGACCGTACAGGTCCGACATGCCCATGGCGCCCAGGCCGATGGCGGAGACCTCGGGGCCGGAGTTGCCGAGCTTGCGCCGGTTGACAGTCATGACGTTCTCCTCATGGGAAGCGTGGTGCGTTCAGGATTGGACGAAGGTGGGGTTCCTGGCGCGAGGAACGCGAGGCGGTTCAGATGCGGTCGAGCAGACGGGTGACGCCCATCCGGCGGGCCAGGCGCAGCCGCAGTTCCTCGGCGGCGCCGTTGATGATCTCGGCGCCGTAGTCGGAGCCGTCGGCGACCGTGCGGCGCGGCCGCCGGCCGACCGGGAGATCGACGACCCGGACCACCTCGTCGGCGACGATCTGCGGGTCGGCGCTGACGCCACCCACCATCATGCGCTCGGTGTCCTCGCCCATGGAGGCCAGGAAGGGCGCGATCTTCTCGTACGCGGCGGTGCGCTCGGTGTCGGCGGGGAAGGCGGCGTTGGCGAAGTGCGCCGTACCGTGGGTGAAGACGCCGGGCATCAGGACGGTGGTCTCGATGCCGTAGGCGGTGACCTCCCAGGCGGTCGACTCGGCGAAGGCGTCGAAGGCGGCCTTGGCGGCCGAGTACGGGGCGAGGAAGGGCGGGATGGCGCGAGTGGTTCCCGAGCCGATCCACAGCAGCAGGCCGGACTCCTGACGCCGCATCACCGGCAGGACGGCGCGGTTGACCCGCAGGGCGCCGACGGCGTTCACGTCGAAGGCGCGGATGACCTCCTCGGGGCTGAACGCCTCGGTCACACCGACCAGCAGGTGGGCGGCGTTGTGCACGACGACGTCGATTCCGCCGGCCTGCCGCACGACCTCCTCGACGGCGCCGGCGGCGGACTCCTCGGAGAGGACGTCGAGTTCGACCACGGTCAGCTCGCCCGGGACGTCCTCGGTCTGGGTGAGGAGGGCCTGTGCCTTCTCTGCGTTGCGGCCCCGGGGGTCGCGCATCGAGGCGAAGACGCGGTGGCCGGCTCGGGCGAGCGAGACGGACGAGAGGGCTCCCATACCGGTGCCGGCACCGGTGACCAGAACGGTGTGCGAGGTCTCAGCAGACATTGATCCTCCTCTTGGTCGAGGGCGCCGGCAGCCGGTCCTCGACGGACGGATTGGCGCTCACGAACTTGATACATCGACGATAACACAGCATCGATCACGGTCAAGCGTTATCATTGATTGCATGACAGTCATCGACACGACCCCGCAGCCGCGCGAGCGCATCCTGCGGGCAGCGGCGGACCTGCTGGCCCAAGGCGGACGGGAGGCGGTCTCCACCCGCTCCGTCAGCGCGGCCGCAGGAGTACAGGCACAGACGATCTACCGGCAGTTCGGCGACATGCAGGGACTGCTCGACGAGGTCGCCCGGCGTGGTCTGGAGACCTATCTCGCCGAGAAGCAGGCCAACCTCGCCTCCGGCGACCCGGTGGAGCAGCTGCGCCGCGGCTGGGACCTGCACGTGGCCTTCGGACTCGCCAACCCGGCCCTGTACCGGCTCCTCTACACCGACCACCGGCCCGGCGAGGGCGCCGCGGCGATGAACGAGGCCTACGGCATCCTGCTGCATCTGGTGACCCGGGTCGCCGAGTCCGGCCGGCTGCGCATGGGCGTCGAGGCGGCGGCCGAGATGATCCAGGCCACCGGCATCGGCGTCACGGTCACCCTGATCGGCGCCCAGGAGGCCGGGCGGCTCGCCGAGCACGAGGCCCTGTCGCCGAGCACGCGGGAGGCCGTACTCGGGGCCCTGGTCACGGAGGCGGAGCCCACCGCGCAGGCCGAGGACACGCGTGCCGCCCGCGGCGCCCGGCACGCCGTGGCACTGAAGGCCCTGCTCGACGAGGCCGGGGACGAGGGGAACTTCACCCCGGGCGAGCACCTGCTCCTCGCGGAGTGGCTGACCCGCCTCGCCTCCGGCACGCCGTCCGGCACCGACTAGCCCGCCCCTCGCCCGCGCCGGGGCGGAACCCCGGCGCGGGAACGAGCGCGGCCACTCCCCCACACCCGACCACCCAGCCGCCCCACCGAAGAACACGCGCCGCCGCCGCACAGCTTCGCGGCACCTCCGCACCCCGGCCGATCCGCACGACGCCACCCCGGTGCGACCGGCCGCCGGCGCCGGCCGTCCCGGCATCCGCCCGGCCGCGCCGGGCAAGGCCCCGTCCGGGCGGCCGCTCCCGGCCGGCCGCCTGTCCTGGTGCCCGCCGGATGCCTCCGCCGCCCCCGCTCGCCGGTCCTGTACCAGTCCGGCCCGGCGGCGTCCGGCGGGCCGGACACCCTGCGCACGCCCGGCCCCGGTCGCCCGCCCCCGCCGCTCGCCGGCGCAGCGACGGGTCACCGCTCGCTCCCCGCGGCCGTCGACGGCAGACCGGCGATGCGGTACGCGTCCGGTTCGTCCAGCGTCTCGTGTTCCAGCAGGGCGGCGGCCAGGGCGTCGAGCTGGTCCCGGTGGGCGCGCAGGGTGGTACGGGCCTCCTCGTAGCACTCCTCGACGATCCGGCACACCTCGGCGTCGATCACGTCCAGGGTGCGAGGCGCGGCCAGCAGGCCGTACGGCTGCCGGCTGTCGCCCGGCAGCGCCGACAGCCGGCCCACCCTCTCACTCATGCCCCAGCGCGACACCATGCCGCGCGCGATGCCGGTGACCTGCTCCAGGTCGTTCTCGGCACCGGTGGTGACGACCCCGAAGACGACCTCCTCGGCCGCCATACCGCCCAGCGCGCCGATGATCCGGCCGCGCAGGTACTCCGCGGTGTACGCGTACTTGTCCGTGTCCGGCGTGGACAGGGTCACCCCCAGAGCCCGGCCGCGCGGCACGATGGTGATCTTGCGGACCGGGTCGGCGCCCGGCTGGAGCATGCCCAGCAGCGCGTGCCCGCTCTCGTGGTACGCCGTCCGGCGCCGCTCCTCCAGTGGCATCACCAGCGGCCGTTCGGCACCCAGCTGCACCTTCTCCAGGGCCTCGGAGAGGTTCTTCTGCGTCACCCGGTCCTGCCCGTGCTTCACCGCGAGCAACGCCGCCTCGTTGGCGAGGTTCGCCAGCTCCGCGCCGGTCATCCCCGGAGTGGAGCGGGCGATCCGCGCGAGGTCGACGTCGGTGGCGAGCGGCATGGCACGGGTGTGGATGCGCAGGATGGCCTCACGGCCGCCCCGGTCCGGCGGTACCACGCTCACCACCCGGTCGAAACGCCCCGGCCGGGTCAGCGCCGCGTCCAGGACGTCCACCCGGTTGGTCGCGGCGATGACGATGACGCCCTCGGACCCCGAGAAACCGTCCATCTCCGTGAGGATCTGATTGAGCGTCTGCTCCCGTTCGTCGTGACCGCCCACGCTCGATCCGCCGCGCGCCCGGCCGATGGTGTCGATCTCGTCGATGAAGACGATCGACGGCGCCACCTTGCGCGCCTCGGCGAACAGCTCCCGCACCCGGGAGGCGCCCACACCCACGATCATCTCGATGAACTCCGAGGCCGAGGCCGAGAAGAACGGCACGCCGGCCTCTCCGGCCACCGCCCGCGCCAGCAGCGTCTTGCCCGTTCCGGGCGGGCCCGCCAGCAGCACACCGCGCGGCATCTTCGCGCCGAGCCGCCGGTAGGCGTCGGGGTTCTTCAAGAAGGCGACGACGTCGTTGAGTTCGCCCTCCACCTCGTCGATGCCGGCCACGTCAGCGAAGGTCGTGCGCCCGCCGTCGGGCCGCATTCCGACGGGTTTGGGCGGCTTGCGGCCGAGCACACCGCCGAGGCCCCCGCCCAGGCCGCCGCCCATGCGCCGGGCGACGAACACCCATACCGCGATCAGCAGCACCGTCGGCAGCAGCGACACCAGCAGGGTTTCCCCGAGGCCCGGCCCCTGCGCGAGGGGCTCGGCGGCCACCGCCACCTTCTGCCGGGTGATCTCGGACCACAGCTGCGCGTCGTCGGCGAAGGCCGGCTTGTAGGTCTTGAAGTGCGTGTACGTGCCGCCCTTGCCGCCTCCGGGCACCTCACCCGGCTTCTTCAGGGTCCCCTGGATCTCGGAACCCCGGGAGTAGACGCTCGCGACGTTGCCCGCGTCCAGCTGCTGGGTGAAGACGGTGTAGTCGACCGAGGTCGTGCCGTCCCCGCGCACACCGCTGTACAGGAAGCCGAACGCGGCGTAGACGAGGACGAGGACGAGGAGCTGGACCAGGCAGCCGCGCCCCGCCCCGCGTCCGTCCGGGGAGGGTGACGATCCGCCCGGCACTCCTTCGGTGCGCCAGTCCTGCCGAGGATCGTGACGCGGCGGAACGGGATCGGTCATGGGGCTTCTTCTCCTCGGAGAGCGACGTGTCAAGAACACGGGGAACCGCCTGGTCACAGAAGTCGGTTGGCGCGGCGGACCATGGCCAGGGACACCACTCCCAGCGCCAGGGCGAGCGCGCCGCAGATCGTCCCGTCCAGGACGGCGGGACGGCCCGGGTGCCGGCCCACCACCCACGGCGACGCGCCCGTCCAGAAACCGATCACCACGAGCGCGCCGCTCATACTGGTCATCCGCTCCGGGGCCACCGTGAAGCCCAGCGCCAGGAGGCAGACGGCGCCACCCACGATCAGGGCGTGCACCGCGAGATCACCGCTCCGCGCGGCGAAGTGCAGGATCCACGGGGAAGCGGCGTAGAACAGCCCGACCAGGAAGACCGGCCCGTTCACCAGGGCCACGTCGTGCGCCCCGAGCACACGGGCGTAGCGCCCACGCATCTCGAAGGCGTCCGGGTGGTCCGCCATGTCGTCCTTGCGATGCGGGTAGCCAGACATCCGAGGTCTCCTCACTGCTGTCCGGGACCTCATGCTGTCGTGCAAGCAGCGGAACGAACATCACACATTCACGCGATAAGGCACTCCTCCGCGTATCTCACATGCGGGAGCAAGTGACATCACTTCTGTCATAGATCACGCTTATGAGCTGATACAGGGAGACCCTCTACCAGCGCTCCTCGCTCTGATGGATGTTTCCTATATGACTACTTCTCTCAGCCCTGTAACCCAGGCATCGCAGCCCCGCCATGCCCCCCGGCGGCTCCTGCCGGAGCTGGACCGGCCCTCGGACATGTTCCGCAACCTCGGTCCCAACTGGTATGCCTCGGTTATGGGTACCGGCATCGTCGCCAACGCCGCCGCAGTCCTGCCCTTCCACGTGACCGGCCTGCGCGTGTTCGGCACGGTGGTCTGGGCCCTCGCCTCCGCGATCCTCGTGGCACTGACCGCGGCTTGGGCCGTGCACTGGACCCGGCACCGCGACCTCGCCCGCCGCCACGCCCACAACCCGGTGATGGCCCACTTCTGGGGCGCACCCGCGATGGCCCTCATGACCGTCGGCGCGGGCACCCTCACCCTGGGCCGGCAGTGGATCGGCATGCAGCCGGCCGTGCGCATCGACGCCGTGCTGTGGACCGCCGGCACCCTGCTCGGCCTGGTCACCAGCGTGTGGATCCCCTATCTCGCCATGACCGAGCACGAGGTGCGGGAGGACTCCGCCTTCGGCGGCTGGCTGATGCCGGTCGTCCCGCCGATGGTCTCGGCGGCCACCGGCGCGGCCCTGGTCCCGCACGTGCCCGCGGGCCAGGAAAGGCTGACCCTGCTGCTCGCCTGCTACGCCATGTTCGGCATCAGCCTGTTCACCAGCATCGTCATCATCACCCAGGTATGGGGCCGGCTGGTGCACCACAAGCTCGGGGCGGCGGCGATGGTTCCCACGCTGTGGATCGTGCTCGGCCCGCTGGGCCAGTCGGTGACGGCGGCGAACGCGCTCGGTGTGGTGGCCCACGACGCCCTGCCGGCCCCGTACGCGACCGGTGCCGCCGTCTTCGGAATCGTCTATGGCCTGCCCACCTGGGGCTTCGCGATGATGTGGCTGATGCTCGCCGCCCGCCTGACCCTGCGGACCATGCGCCGGCACATGCCCTTCGCGCTGACCTGGTGGAGCTTCACCTTCCCCGTCGGCACCTGCGTCACCGGCACCTGTGCGCTGGCCGTCCGGCTGCACTCGGACGCCCTCGACGTCGCGGCATGCGCCCTGTACGTCCTGCTGCTCACCGCATGGGCGGTCGTCGCCCTGCGCACTCTGCGCGGCAGTTTCCGCGGGACCCTGTTCCTGCCGCAGGCTCCGGCACCCGCCGTCGGCCGGTGACGGCAAAGGAAGGCGCGGCGGCCGGACCCGCGACGACGGGTGCCCCGGCCGCCGCGCCGTCGTGTGTGTGGGGGTCAGTCCGTACGCGGTACGCGCACCCTGCGCCCCCGCAACCAGCGGGCGTGTGAGATGGCGTCGTCGACACCGGGGTGCGGGCCGCGACCGTAACGCCGCGTGAAGCCGTAGACGGACTCCCCGGACATCTCCCAGCCCGCCGCGGTCAGGGCCGCCGCGGAGTCGGGCCGGGCGTCCCCGCTGAACAGCCCGCCGAGATGGACGCCCACCTTCTCCTCGGTGTCCGCGTACAGAGAGTTGTTGCGGATCTCGTCGGTCTCCTGACCTCGCAGGATCTCGTAGCCGACGACGCTGCCCTCGGCCGACAGGGCCGAGACGGTGGCGAGGAGGTCGCGTTCCACGGAAGCGGGCAAGTAGGGGATGACACCTTCGATCACCCACGCACTGGGCTGCCGCGGATCAAACCCGGCTTCCCGCAGCTTCCGGGCCCAGTTGGTCTCCAGATCCGCGGCCACGAACCGGTACGGCACCGCCGGCCTGGCGCCCGCGGCGGTGAGGACGTCCTGCTTGAAGTCGAACAGGTCGCACCGGTCGACCTCGAACACCGTGGTGCCGGGCGGCCAGTCCAGACGCAGGGCACGGGTGTCCAGCCCCGCGCCGAGCAGAACGAGCTGACGGATGCCGTCGTGGTGCGCGGCGTCTTGGAGGAAGTCGTCGAACACCCGGGTCCGCAAGGCGAAGTACTGCCCGCCGCGGCCCCACACGGGGTCGTCGTCGCCGTCCGGGACCTCCTCGATCGAGACGGGCAGCGGCACCGGTGTCTCGGCGGCCCGCACGAACACCTCGGCGTAAGGATCCTTGATCATGCCCTGCGGGTGCCGGGTCTCGATGGCCCGTGCCGCCGCCACCAGCAGCGCCGTGAGCGTGACGCCGGCGGAGAAGCGGAAGGGGCTTGCCCCGTCCTTCATGTGCGCTCCGTCTTCTCGTTCTCGGGCGTCGGCGGACCATCCGGCCCGTCGGCGGGCTTCGCGCCGTACCGCAGCCCGTCCAGCAGGACGGCCAGGGCGTGTTCGCGCTGGGTCCTGGTCAGCAACGGCGACACCCCGAGGGAGACCACGGTGCGCAGGAACTCGTCGACCGCCATGCCGCACCGGGTGGGCAGCGCCGCTCCGGTCCGCGTGATCAGGCCCTCGACGGCCTCGGACAGCGTCCGGCGGCACGGCGACAGGCACAGCGCCTCAGGGCTGAAGACCTCGCGCAGCGCGGCGTCCTCGGCGACGGTCCGTACGAACCGGTCCAGCCAGTCTTCCAGCCTCCGCCAGGCGTCCTCACCATCCGCGCCGTTCGCGCGGCCCGCCGCGGCCGCGCTGCCGCACAGGGCGTTGACCGTGTCGTTCACGTCGTCGGCGTAGACCGCCTCCAACAGACTCGTACGGGTCGGGAAGTTGCGGTAGAGGGTGGCGATCCCCACGCCGGCGCGTCGGGCCACCGCCTTCAGGGAGGCGTCCGTGCCGTTCTCCTGGAACTCCTCACGAGCCGCGGCGACCAGGGCGTCGTAGTTGCGAACGGCGTCCGTTCGGCGCGGGCGGCGCGACGGTGCCTCACCGGTGTCGGCGTGCACACGCTCGTCCACCGTCACAAGGTCCTCCTCACTGGTGTCCCGGCCTCGTCCGGCCGCGCGTAGCGGGCGTTCGCCCGGCAGGACCTGGGTGCGTCGCGACCGCCGCAGCCGAACGGCAGCCGCGACGCGGCTCGATGACGGACACGCCGGGACGGTGAGCACCCGGGCCGGCCCGCTCAGACAGCCGTGCCATACACCTTGCGAGCGTGCCGGGCATAGGCTTTCGGACCCACGACGGGCATCAGAAGCCGGGGGACGAGCGGCGCTGTCGACAGCATCAGCTTGACCGTCTCGTCATCGGCGAGCGAGGCGAGCATGCCGAAGACGATGGGCAGCTTGCTCTTGGGCAGCGCGTTGATCGCGTGGTCCCCCAGCTCGTGCCACTCCTTGGCCGTCACGTACTCGGGAACGATCGACAGGACGTCCTTCTCCTCGATGCCCAGATGCTCGGTGAGCACGAGGCCCAGTTGCTCCAGGGTGACGGCGAGCTGCTCACCGTTCTTACTGGTGGGCAGATCCCGCCAGAACGCGAGCCGTTCGGACGACTCGTTGAGCAGCGTCGCGATCTCCTCGTGCTGGGTCTCCAGCAGCCTCACCGTCTCCCCGAGCCGGTCGCCGGCGCGCTCCAGGAGCTTGGGCCACAGCAGTTCGTCCTCCCCCTTGTGGTGCAGGTGGAGGAACTCCTCGACGAGGTGCGCGTGGTCGGCGACGACGGCGGCACGCGCGCCGTCGCCCGAGGCCACTCCCCGAACCAACTCGGGCAGGCGCGCATAACTCTGCCGGAAGGCCTCGTGCACGACCAGCATGTCGCGGACGTCGGCACGGTCGGTCGAACTGTGAGGCATGTCGGAACTTTCTGGGAAGAACAGGAGAGCGCCGCGAGGCACGGGATGGCCGCGGGAGACACCCGGCGCGGCGGTTGTCGTACATAAGTGTACTGGAGGACGTCAATCCATATGCCAAGACTGGTGTTAAAGAGTGGTAGAGATTGACACACATCTGAGTCAGTTACTGAGAGAGGCAAGACATCCATGGCAGAACGTGATGCCGAGCAGCCCACCGCCGACATGGACCTCAGTGTCATGCCGGACCAGGTATGGGTGCACGATCAGGCACGCCTGGTCGCCGCGGCGACCGAGGCGGGCACGACAGACGCCATCGCGGTGGACTACGACGGCGCACACGCCCAGCTGGTGATCCTCACCACGCGGGGCGCGAAGACAGGACGGCAGCGGCAGACGCCGGTGATCCGGGTGGAGCACGGGGGCCGCTACGCGGCGGTCGCGTCCAAGGGTGGGGCGGCCACGAATCCCGCCTGGTACCACAACCTCCTCGCGCACCCCCAGGTGGAGGTCTGGGACGGCACCGAGCACCGGTCCTACCGGGCGCGGCGGACGACGGAGGCGGAGCGGCAGGAGTGGTGGAACCGTGCCGTGCGCGCCTGGCCCTCGTACGAGGACTACCGCTCCAAGACCGACCGGGTCATCCCGGTGCTGCTCCTGGAGCCCATGAACTAGCGGCCTACCGGGGCTCGTACCCTTGGGCAACCCGCTGACTGTACGTATCGCGTCCCTGCACACCCCGGCCCACGGTGCCTAAGCTCGGGTGGCGGTGACGTCGTCGCGGATCGGTCGCGGCGGCTTCGCCTGTTCCACTTGGGTCAGGCACTGTCGTAGGGGGCGTCCATGCACAGGCCAGTACGCTCAAGCGGCAACCCGACCGGTGGGTGCGGGCAGCGCTGCGGCTCTCCGTTGTCCGCATCCGCCGGTCTTCTGTGAACGCTTCTCCGACTTTGGCGTTATCCCGGTCAGGGCTTTTCCCGCCGGGCCCTCAGCGTGTTGTTGTACAGCCGGCGCAGGTGTTTTTCCGCGGCGCAGGGGTCCCCCGCCGCACACGGTCGGCAACGGTCCAGATGCCGCTGATATTCGCGATGAGCTGCTTCTTGCGCGCCGGAATCCATAGTCTGCGCATTCACTCTCTCCGCCTTCCGCCCAGCGACTGAAGCGACTGAAGCGACTGAGTTTCGAACAGATGCGCTCGACGGGCGGTCGTTCACCGTCCATCCCCCCAGGCACGCGCGTGTTACTTGACTACACATGACTCGGCGTGCGGGTCATGTTGACATAAACGTGTGATGCCGAACGGTCGTCTACGGGCACACCCTGGGGTGTTCAACGCGTCTCCTGGGGAGGAATCCGTGTCCGTGTCCCTCGTACAAGAGTCTGCCGGCAGCGAGCAGGGCCGACTCCTCCGGTTCGGCCGTCGCTGGGGGTGGCTCGCCGTCCTCCTGGTGGGCCTGCTGCTCTTCTGGCTCATCCACTCGGCACTGATCTCCACCCGCAATCCCAACCTGGTCCCCGCCCTGATCTTCTTCGGCGCGGCCCTGGTCCCGGCGGCCTTCGTCACGTTCGTCGCCGGCCGACGCCTGGACTTCGGGGTGAGCATGGGCGTCGTGGGG
Organism: Streptomyces hygroscopicus subsp. hygroscopicus; assembly: GCF_030269125.1. Lineage (GTDB taxonomy): Bacteria > Actinomycetota > Actinomycetes > Streptomycetales > Streptomycetaceae > Streptomyces > Streptomyces hygroscopicus_C. The sequence goes on from NZ_BSSM01000003.1 coordinate 481,526, forward strand.
GCTACCGCGCTGGCCGGCGGGGCGATCGGCGTGACAACAGCCGGCTTCCTGGAGTACCGGACGCTCCGGCTGATGGACTTCCTCCCTATGGTCGCCGTGGGCCTGATCGAGGAGGCCGCGAAGCTCATCGTCCCCGTGGTCCTCGTATGCCTCATCCGTGCCCGGCATCCCGGAGACGGGCTGCTCGTCGGGGTGGCCTCCGGCGCCGGGTTCGCCGTGTTCGAGACGATGGGCTACGCCTTCGTCGAGCTGATCGAGTCCAACGGCGATCTGGCGGCCGTCGACCACCTGCTGGTGGTGCGGGGCCTGCTGAGCCCCGCGGCACACATGGCGTGGACCGGGATCACGTCCGCCGCCCTGTGGTCGGCCGCAGCGGCCCCGCGCGACCGGCGCAAGCGGGCGATCTGCGTCTTCGTCCTGGTGTACGCCATCGCGGTGGCGCTGCACACGGCGTGGGACAGCTTCGACAACGACACCGTCTACGTGATCCTGGCGGCCCTCAGTCTGTCCTTCCTCATCTACGCGACCCACCGCCTGGCCTCCCCGCGCGCGGCGCACGCCCGTACCCCCGTGTGGTCGTGACGGGCCCCGCCCGTGACGAAGCCCCGCCCGCGCTGCGCGGGCGGGGCCTTCACCGGAGGGTGGTGGAGTCGGTCAGCGGTGGCTCAGCAGTTCCGACTCCAGGATCGCGCGGGTCTTCTCGGTCCACGGCGCGGGCACGGCGGTCTCGGGATCGATCTTGACGATGACCCGCCGTCCCCGCGCGTGCGTGGCGCCCCGCGAATGGAACCGGAAGCCGAACTGCGCGCTCGTCCCGCCCAGGTGGTCGAGCCAGAACGTCACGTCGACCGGACCGATCCGGGTGACCGGCCGCTCGAAGGTGACGAGCAGTTCCCGCACCACCACGTTGACGTCGGGATGGCCCAGCGACATCCCCAGGCCCGCGAAGTACCGGGTGATCGCGCGCTCCAGCAGGGCGGCGAACCGCCCGTGGTAGAGCATGCCGAAGGCGTCCAGGTCGTCGAAGAACACCTCGACGGCCTCGGTGTGCTCGTAGGTATCCCCGTGCGGCGCCTGCGTGCCGGATGTGCCAGTCATGTCGCCCTCCGTTGCCTGTGTCCTCCAGGGCGGGTCAGCCCTGGCCGGTGATCTCGGACCAGGACCGGAAGACCGCGGCCTGTCCCTGTTTGCGTCCGCTCTCGTCCACCAGGTCCCACATGCAGACGTCCTCGATCCAGAACAGGCTGCCGTCCTTGCGGACTCTGCGGCCCCGGTAACCGTCCGCGAAGCCCTGCCGGTTCACCGCGGCGACGAACGCGTCGCGGTCTTCCTGGGCGTCGGGCGCGGCGGACAGGCGGGACGGCAGAGCGGCGAACTCCTCCGGCGTGTAGCCGAAGCAGCGCTGTGCGGTGCGGTTGGCGTAGACGAAGAGCGGGTCGTCCGCGGTGTCGTGTGCCAGCAGTCCGAAGGGTGCCTCCTCGTACAGCCAGCGGGCGGCCTCCGCCTCGTCCGCCCACGTCCCGGGGCACAGCGGACTGCCCACGAGGCGCTGGTGGCTGTCGAGCAGAAGCGCGGCGAACCGCGTGTCCCGGGCCCCGTGCACGTCAGTCTCAGGCATCGGCGTCCTGCACCCAGCTCATCAGCTTGCGCAGGTCCTTGCCGGTGGTCTCCAGCAGCAGCTGGGAGTCCTGCTGCTTGTACTCGTTGTACTTCTTCAGACCGCCGTGGTACTCGTCCATCCAGTTCCTGGCGAAGGAGCCGTCCTGGATCTCGGCCAGGACCTGCCTCATCTCGGCCTTGGTGGCGTCGGTGATGATGCGCGGACCGGTGACGTAGTCGCCCCACTCGGCGGTCTCCGAGATGGACCAGCGCATCTTCTCCAGGCCGCCCTCGTACATGAGGTCCACGATCAGCTTCATCTCGTGCAGGCACTCGAAGTACGCGATCTCCGGCTGGTAGCCGGCCTCGGTCAGGGTCTCGAAGCCCGCCTTGACCAGCCCGGTGAGACCACCGCACAGGACGGCCTGCTCGCCGAAGAGGTCGGTCTCGGTCTCCTCGGTGAAGGTGGTCTCGATGACGCCGGCGCGGGTGCCGCCGATGCCCTTCGCGTACGACAGGGCCAGCGCGAAGGCGCTGCCGGAGGCGTCCTGCTCGACGGCGACCAGGCACGGAACGCCGCGGCCCTCCTCGTACTGGCGGCGCACCAGGTGGCCCGGACCCTTGGGGGCGACCATGCAGACGTCCACACCGGCCGGGGGCTTGATGAAGCCGAAGCGGATGTTCAGGCCGTGGGCGAAGAACAGGGCGTCGCCGTCGTTCAGGTTCGGGGCGATGGACTCCTCGTAGACCTGGGCCTGGATCGGGTCCGGGACGAGGATCATGATGACGTCGGCCTCGGCCGCGGCTTCCGCGGGGGTGACGACACGCAGGCCCTCCTCCTCGGCCTTGACCTTGGACTTCGAGCCCTCGTGCAGACCGACACGCACGTCGACACCGGAGTCGCGCAGCGACAGGGCGTGCGCGTGACCCTGACTGCCGTAACCGATGACCGCGACCTTGCGGTTCTGGATGATGGACAGGTCGGCGTCAGCGTCGTAGAACAGCTCGGCCACTGGGTTCCTTTCACTGCCTCGCCAGGCGAGGCGAACATGTGCAGGGTGTTCTCCGCTCCCGGGCACCGGGGCGGGATCGTCTACGCGGCCGGCCGTATGTTGTGGTTGAGCCGGAACATGTTGGCCGGGTCGTAGACGCGTTTGAGGGCGGCGAGCCGGGCATAGCGCTCGGCGCCGTAGAGATCGCGGACATCGGCCTCGCTCGGGGCGTCGTCCGCGGACAGGAAGTTGACGAGGTGGTGCGGGGCCCGCCAGGGGGCCATGCCACGGGTGTACCTGCCGATGAACGCGCTCGCGGCGCGCAGTTGCACCGGCGAGCCGCTGCCCACCGCGAAGGTCATGTAGGGGGTGCCTCGGGAGGAGACCGCGTTGGGCCGGGCGGGCTCCCGGTCCAACGCGCCGCCCAGCGCCCGCACCTCCACGTTCTTCAGCGGGCAGCCCGAGTCGGGGCCGGTGAGTTCCACGAACCGGTCGAGGGTCGCGGCGGAGAACTCCCGCAGGGCGAAGCCCGCTTCGACGAGCGGCATGGCGCGCACCGGGTCCCTGTGGATCTCGCCTATCTCGGCGAAGGGCCGCTCGGCCAGCGTGTCGAGGACGGGCGTGGCGGCAGCCCGCAGCGGCTCGGCGATCCGGGCGCCCTCCGCGCCGTCGCCCAGATGCCCCAGTCGTATGTGCAGGACGAAGGCTCCGCGCAGAGGCTCGGGCAGCGCGGCGACATCCGGGAGCCGCTGAACGGAGAAGGAGGTGGTGGTGTCCTCGCCGAGGGCCGGTGTCAGGGCGCGCCACGCCTCGAGGACCGGTCGCATGTCCTCGCCGCGGAACCACAGGCCGCCGCCGTAGAAGCGCGGCACCGGGAAGACGTCGAACTCGATCCGGGTGACGACGCCGAAGTTGCCCTTGCCACCCAGCAGCGCCCAGAAGAGGTCCGGAGCGCTCTCGTACGTCACCTCGCGGACGGCGCCATCGGCGGTGACGACCTCCATCCAGCGCACGTGGTCGGCCGCGTAGCCGAGTCTGCGGCCGAGCAGCGGGCTCAGTCCGCCGCCCAGGGTGTAACCGACGACGCCGACATGCGGAGCGGAACCCACGATGGGTGCCAGTCCGACGCGGCCCGTGTGGGCGAGTACCTGGGCCCAGGTGACCCCGGCGCCCACCCGTACGGTGCGGCGCCCGGAGTCGAGGGATATCTCCTGGAGGCGGTTGGTGGTGATCAGCAGGGCGTCCTCGGCCGTCGGTAACACCATCTGATGGCCCTGGTTGCGCACCGCGACCGGCATGCCGAGACGGTCCGCGTGGCGTACGGCGGCAGCCACGTCGCGCGTGGACGCGGCACCGACGACGACGGCCGGAGTCAGTGCGCGGGAGAGGTTGAACGTCCGGCACTCCTGCCCGTAACCGATGTCGTCGGGCAGCAGCACGGGGCCTTCGACTGCAGCACGCAACGGGGCATGACCCGGCGCGGTCGGCGTCTCCGTACTGCTGCCGACGTTCGATCCGTTGTAGAGCATAGATTCACCACGAGTCGCCAGAGGGGGTCCGGAAGCCAAAGCCGCGCTGGCCGCTGGAACGGCGGTTTCCTCGCCACTTCCGAGGGGATGACGGAGTGAGGGCGCGGCATGCTTGCTTCCGCGAACGACCCTAGGCGATGCCGATGCGTGTTCAAACCAATTCCGGGTGGGTGTACGTAACGCGTACACTCACCTGTCGCCGCGCGAGGTCTTGCCGACGCTCAGGATGTCCTGGCGCTCACCGGCAGACATCCCGCCCCACACCCCGTACCGCTCCTTGTAGTCGAGGGCCATGGCGGCACACGCCTCGATCACCTCGCACCGGTCGCATATACGACGGGCCCGCTCTTCGCGCCTCTTGCGGTCGCGACCCTTCTCCCCCGAAGGGGAGAAGAAGACGGTACTGCTCATTCCACGGCAGGCAGCTCGCTCCTGCCATTCCCAGTCGGTCAGCAAGGGCAGCAGTCGGGTACGCATCTTCTTCCTCCTCTCCCTCCCCGCGCGGCTCGAACTACCTGCCGCTGTGCGGGGTTTCACTCCGTTTATGCTCCTTTCGGCGACCGTCCCGGTGCATCTGTCAGATGACTGACACTGCAACCACCCCAAGATTGTCATATCCATGACAATCTTGGGAGCTCCTGTTTTCGCTGGTGGGGAGGGGGACCACGCGCAGCGCACGCGCCAGAACGTGGTCCCCGTCAGGACTCGGAACGCGAACCTCAGCGGTCAGCGGGGAACCGCTCGCCGGAGGGGTCGTCACCCTCTCCACTGTCGTCCGCGTTCTGGTCCCCGTCCTTCTCCAGGCCCAGGTAGAACACCGAGTGCCCCTGCTTCAGCCGCTGGGCACTGCTCCGGGCGACCAGGCCTTCCAGCGTGGTACGCACCACGGTCGTCTTGATGACACGGTCCGGGTGCGCCTCGCTCAGCGCGGTCGCGATCTCCGCCGCGGAGCAGGGCTCCGACTGCTTGGCGAGGTACGCGCGGATCAGGGCCACCAGGGTCGGCGTCTGCTGCTTTCTCCGCGCGCCGCCGGCCGCGGAGGCAGCGGGCAGGTCGTAGCCCTGACCGGTCGCCGACACGGGGACCTGCTGGAGCGGGATGCCACTTTCCAGAGCCTGCTGCATGGTCGCGAGGACGGTGTGATCGTGCTGGAGAGTCAGCAGGCGGGACTGCAGTGCCTCGATCTCGTTTCGAACCTGATCCTGCTCTTGGACATTGCGTTCGAGGTCTTTTGTCAACTGTGAACTGTATTGTGTCAACAGCTCAGTGGTGGTCAGGCTGGCGTCAGGCATGCCGCAGACCCTCCTTGGTTCGGCTCTCGGACGAAGGCTCTATGTCGATGTGTGTCACGCGTTGCTGAGGGGGCGTGTCTCAGACGCTCCCCCAGATACTACGCCTTGTCCCATTGCCTGGCCGGTCCGGCGTCACGACCACTCTTGCACTGTCTCCACACCGACCGAAAGTGAACCCATGGCTTGCTTCGCGAAGTCACTTGACTTACTCGCGGTACATACGCCCCTGAGTTTTACTCACTCGGCCATTTGATCGAACTGTAGTGAGATCACTGGATGAGCTGTGCCAGCTTGTCCCAGTTCACCTCGGCCATCTCCCGGCCCCGCGGGACCAGCGCATAGGAACTGGCAAGCCACTGGGCGATGGGCTGGGCGGGCATCTCGAAGAACGCGGTGCGGCGGGTACGGGCGTTTGCCACCCGGACCCACAGAGCGCGCTGTCCCTCGCTGTGGGTCGGCCAAATCTCCACCTCGCCCTGACCCGATCGGGCGGTAAGCCCCTCGGTCATCAGCTCACGAGCGAACACCCAGCGCACCGGATACTCTCCATCGGAGTCGAGGATCATGGTGACGGCAAGGGGATCCGCGGAGTCGTACGAGAACTCACACGCTATCGGCACCGGAAAGCGCCGGCCGACCCAGTGGGTGATCTGGACGGTGATGCCGCACTTCGACATTTGAAACCTCCTGTAACCCGAGCGGATCGCGCGCCGTATCGTGCTGGAATTGCCCGACACAAAGTGGCGAATCGCTCCCTGGAAAACCACGGATTGCAGTGAGCCGCTTAATTCAGTGCAGAGGACGCAGCATCCTGCTGGGACGACGCGAAGCACCAACAGCCTCCACCAGACCGGTGAAAGCCAGGACAGAACCGGCTACGTAGGCCAGCTGGCCCAGGGATGAGAAGGGGAAAGCGGTCATGAAGAGGCCGCCGGAGACGATCACCGCGTTCAGCAGATCGTCGTACGCAACGACATGGCTGACCGAGGACGGCGTCATCGAGACGGCCATCGTGAAACCACGTAGGAGCAGTCCGAAACCCGTCCACAGCCCGAGAAGGAACACCGAGTCGGCATGGCCGCGGAAGAAGGAGACAGCCAGAAAGAGGACGACGAGCCCGCCGGCAGTCAGCAGCCAGCGCACGGGGCGCGGCACGTTCGCCTCCTGCGCGGAGGACAGCTGGAGCAGACCCTGCACGGCGAACTGCACACCGAAGACGATCCCCACGGTGGTCGGGGTCAGCCCTGGTGTCGCCAGGAGAGTGGTACCGACGCTCACCGAGATCAAGGCTCCGGCCAGCATCGAGGCAGGGCGGCCCACACGGATCCCGCGGACCACGCTCACCATCGCCCGGCGAGGAACAGACTGATCCTCGAACCGCGCAGTGTGCAGCTGTGCCATCTGTTCACTTCCCATTTCTCCGGGCCGGGTGCGGCCGGCACGTCCGGCAGTGCTCTCATCGACATACCGGCGTCATCGTCCTTGTCGCCGGACCGACCGGCCACCGTCCGCCGAGCGACGGTCACGTTCCGGTGTACGGCCGCCTCCAGTGTCGCGACGTCTTCGTGGCCGCGGCTGTAGTGCGGCCCGGACAACACGCGTGGGACATCCCGGCGGCCGGTCTGGGGAAGACCCCACAGTCACGCTGCGGGACCTGCGGAAACGCATGCCCTGGGAAACGTCTGTTCCCCTCAGTCGACGGGCCTGGAAATCCGGAGCGGGGGCATTCTGTGGGGTTGTCCCGACATCTGTCCTGGGGAACGCCCGGACCAGCTCTCAGGTGGTCTCGACAGCCAGAGCGGCGTGCGTGTGCCGACTATGTGGGATGACGCGGGAAGGCCGCCCTCCCGGCAGTGGGGATTGCGGTCTTGTGCCCGACCGGTCGGCGACGGAGTGTCGTGCGCCCCGTCGCCGACCGATCGGTTGCCGGCTCCCCCGGCACTGATGCCTTGCGGTTTCGCGCCCCGTCGGTCGCAGCGAACACGGACCCCTGGAGGTTGCCTTGAGCCAGGCGATTGACACCCTGTGGACGACGTCCAACGCCGTCGAGACGGTGACCTCGCTCCCCGTGCGCGGGCGCAGAACGGAACAGGAACGGCTCACCCAATGGGTACGCCGGCACGTCCACCGCAACGGTGGTGGGATCCTGTGGATCGAGGGAGCGGTCGGAGCCGGAAAGTCCCGTCTGCTGGCCTGTGCCGGGAACGAGGCGGCTCTGGCCGGAGCCCGAGTGCTCACCGGTGCCGCCGTGGCAGGCGGGCCGATGACTCCCCTCGCACCGCTGCTGGACGCACTCACCGTCGAGAGTGACGACCTCACCGAAGACCTGAGTACCCGTGCCCGCCAGGAACACGCCTCCTACCGGGTGTTGCGCGAAGTCGCCGCTCGGCTGCGCGAACTCACCCGTGACCGGCCGGTGGTGCTGCTCCTCGACGACGTACACGACTGCGACGATCTCACCGTGCTCGCGCTGCGCACCCTCAGCACACAGCTCGCCGGCCTTCCACTGCTGTGGGTGCTCACCTCGCGGGCGCACCCGGACCAACCGGCCGTACAGTCCTTGCGCCGCGACCTGTTCAGCCGGCAGGCCACCCAGCTCGAACTGCCCCCGCTCGCCCCAGAAGCCGTGCGGCAGATGACGCAGGACCTGCTGGGGCCACAGGCCGCCGCTGCCGGACCGTATCTGCGCTACCTCGACGGGCTGCCCGGAACGGTACGGCAGTTGTGTGCATACCTCCAGGACGTCTCCCCCACCGACCCATGCGGACCCGCGGGCCCGGCCGAAGTACGGGAGGTGCTGACCTGGCTGGTCACTCGCCGTCTCGACCAGCTCACCGGCGACGCGCGGGAGCTGGTACTGATCGCCTCGCTGCTGGGTGACTCCTTCACCGTGCAGCACCTGTCCCAGGTACTGGCCCGTCCCGAAGCCGCACTGCTCGCGCCCCTCAGCGAGGCTCTGGCCGCCCGGCTGCTGCACGCCGGAGACGACCGGCTGTCCTTCTCGCACGCCCCGCTGCGCGAGGCGGTCGCGGGCACCATCCCCCGGCCCGTCCGCCTGTCCGTCCGCAGGCGCTCGGTGGAGGTCCGGTTGAAGGCCGGCGTGCCGACGGTCTCAGTGGCCGCCGACCTGATCGGCGCCGTCGAACCCGGCGACGCCTGGGCGGCCCGGATCCTTCGGAACGCCGCACAGGAGCTTGCCTTCGTCGCGCCGGGCACCGCTGTCCGGTACCTCGCGCATGCCATGCAACTCATCGAGGACATATGCCCCGAGCGTCAGCGCCTGTCGGCAGAACTCCTTCCTCTGCTCTGGCAGACCGGCGAGATCGCCGAGGCGCGTGATCTGGCCCGCGAGGTGGTCCAGACGCCGCCCGACCCGGTGACCTACGCCCAGGTCTGCCTCGAACTCGCCCGTATGGGAAGCCAGTTCGTCGTTCAGCAGCCGGAGGCTCACGTTCGCCACGTCCATCGCCGTCGTGACGTTCCGGTCTCCCTGAAGGACCAGTTGCTGTCCATCACCATGCTCAACCGCCTGCTGACAGGCGAGGTCGAAGAAGCCGGCGGCGCCATCGCGGAATCCCTGATGCGCACGCGTGGTGTGCACCCGGTCGGCGAACTGACCCACCGCACCCTGCAGTCGATGAGTGCCGCCCACCGGCAGAACTGGGCGGATGCGGTCCGGCATGCGGAGGCGGCGGCAGCGGGCATCGCGCACCTCGATCCGGCTCAGGCAGCCGCGCTGCCCGAGGTCGCCCTCACCACGAGCTGGCGCGCCTCGCTCCTGAGCCTGTCCGGGAACGACCACGACGCCCGGGACCTGGCGGAAGACGGGCTCGAAGAGGCACAGCAGCACGGCCGGCAAGCGCTGCTGCCTTTGTGGCACACCGCCCATGCCCGGCTCCTGCTGGAAGCCGGGCGGTTGGCAGCGGTGAGTCGGGAGCTGGCAGCCGCTGAGGAAGTGATCAGGGCCACCGGCCTGGCCTTCACCGGAGAGGCGACAGCCCTGTACATCAGGGCGAACGTGGCCTTTCACACCGGCGACGACGCGGGCATCGACGCATGCGCCGCGCAGGCCGACGCCTTCCTGGAGAGTGGCACCCCACAACAGCGCCGCATCGGAGCATGGATCACCCTGCTCACGTCGGCCTACCGGGAGGAAAGACTGACTGACCGTCAACTCATCCTCGCCTTGCATCACTTGCGGCACGGCTTCCTCCATGCGGCTGTCGTCGACCCCGGAGACGCCGTGCTGCTCGTCCGGGCGGCGCTGGCCTCTGGCTTTCCCCAAGTCGCCTTGACAGCCGTCGAGTTCGCCGAGTATCGGTCACAACGCAACCCCGCCTTCCCTCTTTTCGCAGCCGCAGCGGCACATGCTCGTGGTCTCCTGGACGGGGACCCGGCTCGGCTCACGGACGCGGCCGAGGGATATGGGAGCACCCGGCCTCTGCTCGGGGCGCAGGCATGGGAGGACGCCGGGGCACTCCTGTCGGCAGGCAACGCCGCCGAAGCCCGAGCCTGCTTCGGGCGGGCGCTGGAGCAGTACGAGACATGTGGCGCGGAGCGGGACATCCGGCGCGCGCGCAGCCGACTGCGCAAGATGGGCATCAAGCCCGCCGCGGGGGCCGCCGCATCGGACGCCGGATGGCGCGGACTGACCCCGTCCGAGCTGGGCGTCGTGCGCCTGATCGCGCATGGGGCGACCAACCGGCAGGCAGCGGAACGATTGTTCCTGTCGCCACACACCGTGAACACGCATGTACGTCACGCCTTCGAGAAGCTGGGCATCCGCTCACGGGTCCAACTGGCTCGCCTTTATCTGCAGGAAGTCGACCAGCCTGCCGAGGTCGCCTCCTGACCAGCTCGGGGCGGGTCGGTGCACAAGCTGTCGGGTTATCCCCATGGGAGTCGTATGGGCAGCACTCGACCGACTTTGGAGCCGTCTCGACAGATCGCGGAACAGCACCTCAGCAGACTGTAGAACACCGTTCAGACAGGAAAGCGAGAACACCATGTCCCACCATCTCGACTCCCCCATCGCCCGCCAGGACCCCCGCCTGGACATCACGGATCTGTATGTGTTCCGAGGTGAGCAGGGCACCGTGTTCATCACGGATCACAGCCACTCCCTCGCCGGCGAGGACATCCCTCGGGGCCTGCACCCGGAGGGCAAGTACGAGTTCAAGATCGACACCAACAAGGACGCCGTCGAGGACGTCACCTATCGCTTCACCTTCGCTGACGCCGACGCGAACGGCGTGCAGACCTACGAGGTTCGCCGCCTGGCCGGGCCGGACGCCCATGACGGCTTCGCCGAGGGCACGGTCATCGGACACGGCCGCACCGGCGAGACCCTGAAGCTCCCGGGCGGAAGCCGCGCCTGGGTCGGCAAGGCCGGCGACCCCTTCTGGATCGAGCCCGACGTCCTGCACGCCGTCGGTCACGCCTTCCAGGACGGCACCACGGTGGATCTGTCCGCGTGGGACCCGAAGCAGGCGACGAACCTGTTCGCGGGCCACACCGTCTATTCGATCGTTCTGGAGATCGCCGACGAGGCACTGCTGCCGATCGCCGGTGCGGACCGCAAGATCGATGTGTGGGCTGTCGCGTACCTGGCCACCGACGCCGGCGGCTGGCGTCCGATCAACCGGGCCGGCCTGCCGATGATCCACCCGCTCTTCACCCAGTACAACGAGTCCCTCGGCGACCGTCTCAATGAGAACGGGCCGGCCGACGACGTCGAACTGTACGGAAAGGCACTCACCGAATCGGTGGCAGGAGTCGTCCGCGCCTACGGCACCTCCGACGACCCCGAGGCCTACGCTCACACCGTCGTGGACAGAATCCTCCCCAACGTGCTGCCCTACGTGGTCGGCACCACGGCGTCCTACGGGTTCGCCCAGTGGAACGGCCGTACGCTCACGGACAACGCCCCGGATGTCATGTTCTCCTTCGCGAGCAACACACCGCTGAGCCTGGGCATCGGCAAGGAATCGATCACGGCCAAGCCCTCGAAGACCTTCCCCTATGTGCCGCCCGCGGCGTGAGGGCTGACGACAACAAGCCGTGCGGGGCTGTTCGCAGGTCCGCACGGCTTTTCCATGACCGCTCCTCGGCACCCGGCAGCACGCATAGGCACGCACCCCGAAGAGGTACGACAATGTCCGCTCCCGTTCCGACGCTCGGCCCCCTCCCCTCCCCCAGTCGCATGTCCACGGTTCGGGGCGCGTTGACCAGAACGGAGTGGTCGCGGCTGGCAGGCGTCTTCGCCGTGGTCACCGCGCTGCACGTCATCGGGTGGGGCATCCTCCTCACCGTCGTGACACCCCACCACTTCACCGTGGGACAGAAGGGATTCGGTGCGGGCATCGGTGTCACCGCGTACGTCCTGGGAATGCGGCACGCCTTCGACGCCGACCACATCGCGGCCATCGACAACACCACGCGGAAGCTGATGGACTCCGACAGACGCCCCCTGTCAGTCGGCTTCTGGTTCTCCCTGGGGCACTCAAGCGTCGTCTTCGTCCTGTCCCTCCTCCTGGCCACCGGCGTCAAGGGACTCGCCGGCCCCCTCCAGAACGACAACTCCACACTGCACACGTTCGCCGGCTGGCTCGGCACCCTGGTCTCCGGTGCCTTTCTCTACGTCATCGCGATCATCAACCTGCTGGCCATGATGGGCATCTGGAAAGTCTTCCGTGGCATGCGCACCGGCCGGTACGACGAGAGCGAGCTGGAGGAGCAGCTCAACAGGCGGGGGCTCCTCAATCGTCTCCTCGGCCGGCTGATGAAGTCCATCACCAAGCCCTGGCAGATGTACCCGCTGGGTCTGCTCTTCGGCCTAGGCTTCGACACCGCCACCGAGATCGCCTTGCTCGTCCTCGCCGGCTCCGGCGCGGCCTCCGGGCTGCCCTGGTACGCCATCCTCTGCCTGCCGGTCCTCTTCGCCGCCGGTATGTCGCTGCTGGACACCATCGACGGCTCGTTCATGAACTTCGCCTACGAATGGGCGTTCTCCAAGCCCGTCCGCAAGGTCTACTACAACCTCACCATCACCGGCTTGTCCGTCGCCGTCGCCCTCGTCATCGGCTCCGTCGAACTCCTCGGCCTGCTCACCGACAAGATGAACCTGCACGGCGCCTTCTGGGACTGGATCTCCAGCCTTGACCTCAACACGGTCGGCTTCATCGTCGCCGGCCTGTTCTTCGCCACCTGGGCCATCGCCCTCGTCGTATGGAAGTTCGCCGATGTGGAAGCGCGATGGACGCAGGGCCTCACACACCGCCGCGTCACAGCGGAAGGAACCACCACCGGCCTAGTCCAGTGAAACTCCGGACCCTCTCTCCTCGGTCGAGGTGTCCCCGTCATCGTGGGAAAGCGCAGCATTGAACACCTCCACCAGTTGAGTCGGCATGCGATAGCCCTGCACCTTCCCGAAGCCAGGCCCCACAGGGACAACTGGCGCTGACATCCCACCAGGCCACCATCCCAAGCGGACTCCTCGCTCCAACGTCTGCTTCAACGCTCCGGCGTGACCTCGGAGACTGGCACCGGGACTATGACGCAGCGCCTCGGCGGATACGAAGCCTCCGCCTGCCACGGCACCCTGAACGATTCGACGAGCCCTTCCGGGCAACGCCTCATAGAAGCGTGCGGCACGCTCCACATCCCATTCGGTGTCCACTCGCACCTGCCCCGCATGCCTCGCCAGCAGTTGCAACAGGTCTCGCTGGAACTCCTCGCTGGGCTCCTTGACGGTCAGGACGATTTCCATCGCGCACGCCACTCCCGGTTTCTTCTCGTCTATTTACGTCTACTGTAACGGCTGCACAGACCAGGGGATGGGGCAACGGCAAGGAAACCAGGAGTTGAGCGAGGGGGAAGCGCCAGACCGAGAGTGGGATGCCAGAGCCTCCCCCGTGGGAGCCGCGGACCGAGCGTGCTATTACGGCGTAATAGTCAGGGCGTCCGCCAACACCTCCCACCCCACCATCTTGGTGCGGGGCGAGGGGATCTTTCTGACGAGCAGTGGTCGGTGCTGGAACCATTGCTGTGGCGGAACCTGCCGACGGACCACGGGCCGTGGCAGACGGTCTATACGCCGCAGACGCCCGGCGTGCCGGCCAGACACAGGAGGAACCGCCGAGCGGGAGCACGGCCTGGGCCAGTCCAGGGAGGCTTCCCCACCAAGATGCACCAAAGCGCGGGATCGGGTGCACGATCTCGGAGTCGGCCTCGGTCGCCGTCGTAGACAAAGGCGGCTATGAAGTCGTCCGCCGTGACGCCACCCGACAAGCACGAGGTCACCACCCCGACCAGCCGCAACATCGCCCGCAGCCACACCATCGGGTTGGCCGCCCGTCACCACCCCGGACGACCAACCCGAGACGAACGCCCGCTGCTCGCTATTACGTCGTAATAGCGACCTCATCATCCTGTCCAACAGCGCGGCGCGGGACACTGGTGCATAGGGGAGTGCACTGCGTCGAAGAGGCGGCCCGCACTAGAAGTATCCCGCGCCTGGGCTCCGCCACTCCGCTATTACGCCGTAATAACCGGGCACCCGTCACTCACACCCGAGATCCCGATCGGCGCGGCGCACTGCTGCGCCGACAGCTATTACGCCGTAATAGGCAGCAGTGTTCCGGTGGCGGGGTGCAGTGATCACATTTATCGTGCTGTCGGCAACGCCCCCAAATGTACCGCTTCCAGCGGATGGAAGGTGGCCCGCCCGGAAAGCGTCTGGCTCGTGGACGGGTGATCAGCGTGGAGGACTGGGCGGAGATCCGGCAGCTGCATCGGTCCGAGGGCATGCCGATCAGGGCGATCGCTCGGGACCTCACGGACGACGGTACGGCGGGCAGTGTGCAGTGACCGGCCGCCGAAGTATGACGGGGCGACGAAAGGATCGATCGTGGATGAGGTCGAGCCGAGGGTTAGGGAACTGCTCGATGTCTGGCAAGACATGACGACGACCGTGGTGGTGGGCGAGCAGATCGGAGGGCTGACGGTTCATGATCTCTGCGGTGTCCCGAGTACATGAGGTATGCCCAGGACGGTGGTCTGACCGGCGAGCGCCGGTTCTCCCATGAGAAGTTGCGGTTGGAGGCGGCCGAGTGCTTCCGGCACGGCGACGAGAACACGGTCATCGCGCACGACCTCGGGCAGCGTCCGGTCCGTGCAGCGCTGGCGCAAAGCCTGGTGATAGAGCGGGCCGAGAGCCCTGGCCTCGAAGAGCCCGGCCTCGCTGCCGCTGCTGAACGACGACCTGTTCGCCGTGCTGGAGCGTGAGCTGTTCAGGGATCCGGTGGCGCACGGCTGGCCGGGACCAGACCTGGACCCTGTCACGGATCAAGACGCTGATCGGGCGCCGGTTCCACAAGAGTTACACCGTGCAAGGAGTGACAGCCCTGCTCAAGCGGCACGGATGAAGCTGCCAGGTTCTCGCTCGCCGCGCGATCAAGCAGGACGAGAACATGGTGGCTGGCTGGGTGAAGGAGACCTGGCCACAGGTGGAAGGACCGTGGCGGCGCTCGACGCCTGTCTCGTCTTCGAGGACGAGGCCGGCTTCTCGATGACGCCGCCGACCACCCGCACCTGGTCCCGCCGCGACTACGCCCCCGTCATCCGCGTCAGAGGCCGCTCCCGCCGCCGCTCATCGGTCGCCGCCCTGGTCTGCTACAAGGCCGACGAACCCTCGATGCTGATCTACCGGCCCTGCCCCGATGCCCGGTCCGACGGACGCCCGGTATGCGCCGCAACATCGCCGATCCCGACGATCTGATCACCGCCGCCCGGCGCGGCCCACGCCACCTCCAGTACCGACACGACGTACTCGACGGCTGCTTCGCCGACACCGGCCTTCCCACACCATCGCGACCACATCACCCTCTAGAGGTCAGTAACCGGCTGGGGACGGTTCCGAAGGCTCTGGTCTGGGACAACGAGGGGGCGATCAGTTCCTGCCGGTGCAGCAGGCCCCGGGACTTCGCCGCGCTCACGGGACTGCTGGGGATCCAGATCGTTCAGTACCGGCCGGGTACCCGGGAGCGAAAGAGCTGAGCAAGCGGGCAAACAGCTATCGGGAGACCTCGTTCCTGCCGGGCCGTGTGTTCGCCTCGACATCCGTTTTCAACATCCAGCTGAAGGACTGGCTGCGGCCGGCGAACCGCGACACCTGCGGCTACTCGGTCCACCCCTTTTCCGTCGGCCGCCGGATCAAGGTCAAGGCCGGACTGGACGAGGTCCTTGTGTTCCGCGAGGGCACCGAGGTCGCCCGGCACCTCCGCTGCTGGGCCCGCCACCTGACCATCACCGACCCGGCCCACTCGGTGGCGAACCTCGGCGGCGAACCTACGACCGGACCTTCGGCGTCATCGAGGGCTGCCGGGCAAGGAGGAGATCGCATGACCACCACCACGGCCGCGTCGTCGGGCCGTGACGTCACCTCCGAACTCGCTACCTGACCCGGGGGACTGAAAGCTCCCGCGCTGCGGGAGTCAACGTCGAGGCCGGCCGAGCGGGCGAAAGCCGAGCAAGCTTCGATGAGTATCGTCTGGCCGCCTGCCTTCGGCGGGGGGCACTGCCCGCGACGCGCAGGAGCCGAGAGCCGCATCCACGCGGCCCGCTTCTCTTCCCGCAAGTCGCTGGAGGACCTGGACCTCGACTTTGACCTCGACCATCAGCGTTCGGTGAAACGGGAGACGAGCACCTCTCTGGGGAGCCTCGACTTCGTCGCCGACAAGGAGAACATCATCTTCCTCGACCCGCCCGGAGCGGAAAGACCCACCTGGCCACCGGCCTGGCACCCAGGCCTGGTCCGCCTCGCGGAGGCTCACGAGACCAGCCGCCTGGACGACGAGCCGGTACGGCTCGGCCGGATCCCATTGATCGTCGTCGACGAGGTCGGCTACATCCGAGAATGATGGACATCAACTAACAGACGGTCCACTTTTCGTCCGTTGCCTCCGGTCCACGATTGCGCTGCTACCAACAACCCGGGCACCCGTCACGCACACCCGAGGGCCCGATCGGCCCGGTGCACTGTTGCGCCGACAGCTATTACGCCGTAATAGGCAGCAGCGTCGCGGCCGTCGAGGCGGCGGGGAGAAGCCCACCTCCGTTTGCCGAGCTGGTGTTGCTGACGCACGCCGAACCACTGCTTCGTCCGCTCTACCTCCTGGCTGGGATGTGGGAGCCGCACTTCAGCACGTGCACACAGATCCGCCACTCCTCGGACGTCCCCGAACCAGTCCTCGCATCGTCGAGACGGGCGGCGCCCAAGCTGCAGTAGCGATGGTCATCGATCACCTGCTGGCACACTGCGTCCCGGCCTTCATCAGCAATGAAGAGGAAATGACCCGCCTACGCCCAGGCCAGTGGCCGGACCGGGGGAGCTCCGGCCTTCCCGGAAAGTTGTGGAGGGAGGCTATCGAGCGACTCCGGTACGACGAGGAGAGCGCGATCATCGCCCACGGCCTGCGGAGCAGCGTCCGGTCAGTGCAGCACTAGTGCACAAAGACTGGTCACTGAGCGCTGAGACTCATGGCCACGACAAGCCCGGCGCGGCTGCCGCTGGTGAGCGATGGTCTGTTCGCCATGCTGGCGCAGGAGTTGCACAAAGAGCCAACGATGCACGACTGGCCAGACCAGACCTGGGCTCTGTCGCGTCCCAAGGCCCTCATCAGACACCGATTCCACAAGAGCTACCCCGGGCAAGGTGTGGCCACCCCGCTCAAGCAGTACAACTGGAGCTGTGCTGCCAGGTCCCCGCGCACCAGGCGCTCAAGCACAACGAGGCAGAATGGCCGGTGGGGGAGAAGACGGTAAAGGCGACCTGGCCCGAGCGGGAAGGACCGTGGCGGTGCTCGGTGCCTGGCTCGTCTTCGAGGACGAGACCGGCTTCTCCATCAATCAGCTGACCACCCGCACTTGGTCCGCTGTGACCGCCCCCATGACTCGTACCCGAGGCCGCTCCCGCCGCCGCTTATCGGTCGCCGTCGTCGTCTGTCACAAGGCTGACCCAGCCTCCCGGCTGATCTACCGGCCCCCGCCCGGATGCCTACCCCCGACCATCGCAAAGCTTCTCCTGGAAGGACTACGGCGACCTGATCCAGACCGCGCACCGGACAGCTCGGCGGTCCGGTCGTGCTGGGCGGGACCGACGACCTGGTCACTGCGGTCCGGCGCGGCTTACATCAAATCCAGTCCAGCCCGACGTCTTCGACGGTTGCCTCATCGTGCTGACGGCGGCCTGCCGCAGGGGGCGAGGTCGGGGTGGGAGAGTAGTGCCGCCAAAGTAGCAGCGCCCGGCGAAGGAACGCCCACAGCCCACAGCCCGGGGGCCGCCGACGGATACCTCCGCACTTGAGAAGTGTCCGGCGTGTTACACTTATAGGCTTCCGTCTTGGTTGCGTTGACCAGCCAGAGGGGCGCCCCGGTACCCCAACCGTTGCTGCGCATGAACCTCGTCCCCCTACCACCGATTCATCTGTCCGTCTTCAGACAGCATCCCCTCGCCGGTATCAACTCCCGAGCGCGCCTGGAGGTTACGCATCCGGTGGGAGCTGGTGCGACATCAACGGGGACGCAGCGACTAAGCGACCGAAGCGACCCAGATCCAACATCTGTGCAGTGCATACACCTTGGCCGACCGGTGTGGGGGTTCAGTCGCTGCCCTTCAGTCGCTGCCCACCTCGGGTCGTGAGCCCGTCACCTCGCAGCGACTGAAGAACAGCGACCGGGAAAAGCGTTCAGTAGCTGGCTCAGTAGGGCAGAAAAGCCCAGGTCAGAGGGGGTGTGCTGGGCAGTGCAGCGACCGAAGCGACCGAAGGTCCCTATATATGAGGGGATTATGCGTGTGCGCGTGGGCGTCATAGATAGAAGGCTTCAGTCGCTACAGTCGCTAATTGGATCTGCCTACCCCATCTGACCTGCGGTTTTTTGAGCGACTCAACAGCAGCGACTGAAACTTCTCAGTCGCTGGCCCCACTGCCTCAGTCGCTTGGCGCCTCGGCGAGCACGCGAGCGTTCCCACGCGTCCGCGTCCCACGGGTGGGCATTCCATGCTCCCTGCGCTTACGTTCGCTAGTCTGTGTGCGTCACTGGGTAGCTTCGGTCGCTGGTAGGGGGTCTGTATGTCCGCTGAACTGGGCTTTTCAACCAGCGGCCCAAGCCAGGTGCGCCGGGAACGTTCAGTCGCTTCCTCCTCCCTCGCGACGGCCCGCTGGTGTGCCCGCCGGGGCTGGCCCGTACATCCGCTGGCTCCTGGCCGCAAGACACCGGCCGCCAACTGCGCGGCCTGCCGCGCCACTCCGCACACGGCTGCCGAATGCGTTTGTCTGCCTCTCGGTCGCTGGTGCCATGGCTTCCACGCAGCGACCCTCGACCAGCGCCGTATCGACCAGTGGTGGGGTACGAACCCGGACTTCGGTGTCGGAGTCGCCTGCGGGCCCGCCAACCTGGTGGTCATTGACATCGATGCCCACGCTGTCCAGCCGCCGGACCGCAATCGCATTCTCCCGGGTATCACCATCGGTGAGCAGATCGACCTCAGCGGGCTGTCGAACGGCTTCCATACCCTCGCGGTGCTCGCGGCGCTCCGGGACCAGGAGAGCCCCGCCGACGACGACACGACCCTGCGGGTGCGCACCCCGTCGGGCGGGATGCATGTCTGGTACCGGGCCGTGGACTACCGCCGCTGGCAGTGCTCGTCCGGGTCAAGCAAGGGACGCGCCCTCGCCTGGCAGGTGGACGTGCGTGCGCACGGCGGCTACATCGTGGCGCCGGGCACTGTGACCGACAAGGGCACGTACACTGCCATCGGCAGCGTCCGGGAACCGGCGGAACTGCCCAAGTGGCTGGCGCAGGAGCTCGAGCGGACCGGGCACCTGCCCGCACCCAACATCCCGGCGCCGCGTCCGGTACCGCCGAGGGCCCAGCAGGCGGTCCTGGCGGCGGGTGGGGCAGCGACCGGTGCCGAAAGGGCTCTGAAAGCCGTTCTGGCGCCCGTGTGGGCGTGTGGGCGGCTGGCGGAGGGCGCGGGCTTCTCGGAGGCCCTCAACCGCGCCGCGTACACCCTCGGAGGCCTGGTGGCGGCCGGACGTATGACGAAGGCGGAGGCCGAACACATCCTCACCGAGACCGCCGAGGCAGTCCGGCCTGGACAAAGCCGTCGGGCTGAACAGATCATCAGCAGCGGCCTCACGGCCGGCTCCAAACGGCCCCTGTACAACAGCGGGGGACACCTGTGACATCGTTGAGCAACCCGAAACTCTTCGACTTCGATCCCGCCGCGGTAGCGGCCCAGATCCGCAGTCAGGTCGCCGTGCCCCTGCCGGCACAGAACGACTCCGGTCGTGTCAGCGACCCGAGTGTCACCGCTGCGGGTCTGCTTCCTGACACCTTGTCGGACCGCGGCAACGCCAAACTGTTCGTGAAGCTGTATGCCAACGACTACCGGCATGTCCCGGGCATCGGCTGGTACAGGTGGGACACGACCCGCTGGCAGATCGACGAGGACGACACGGTCCTGTGGGCCGCCGGGGACCTGGCCGAGAACATCGCGCTCCAGGACCCGCGGGGTGCCTTCACGGCGGCCTCCCTGGTGCAGCACCGCAAGCGTTCGCTGTCCACGGCGGGCATCAACGCGATGCTGGCGCAGGCCAAGTCGGCCCCTGGCATGGTCCTGAACGCGGCGCGGCTGGATGCCGATCCCTACGCGCTGTGCACCCCGGACGGGATCGTGGACCTGAAGACGGGACTGATCAAGGCTCCCGATCCGAACAAGGACTTCCACTCCCGCTCCACCACGGTCGGCCCGCAGCACGTGGCCACCCCGAGGTGGAACCGGTTCCTGACCGACACCTTCGGCGACGACGCCGAAGGGACGGAGATGATCCAGTTCTTGCAGTTGTTGCTCGGTTATTCGGTCACCGGCGACGTCGGCGGCCAGGTGCTCCCGTTTCTCTTCGGATCAGGAAAAAACGGTAAGTCCGTCCTCCTGGACGTGTTGATGAGGCTTCTCGGGGATTATGCGGACGCAGCGCCGCCCGGATTTCTGATGGCGAGGCCCTACGAGGGACACCCGACCGATCTGGCCGAACTCCACGGACGCCGCGTCATCGTCTGTTCGGAAGTGAAACCCGGGGACAAGTTCGACGAGGCGCGGGTGAAGCTCCTGACGGGTGGTGACCGCATCAAGGCCCGGCGTATGCGCCAGGACTTCTTCAGTTTCCAGCCCACCCACAAGCTCTGGCTGCTCGGTAACCACCGTCCGGAGGTCGGGACGGGTGGCTTCGCCTTCTGGCGGCGTATGCGGCTCATCCCCTTCGAGCGGGTCGTCTCCGACGACCGGAAGATCGACAACCTGGCCGACATCCTGGTCACGGAGGAGGGCCCCGGCATCCTCGGCTGGTTGATCGACGGCGCGCGTGGCTATCTGAAGGGCTCCAGGGATCTGACGGGCCCGGAGCGGGTAAGGATTGCCACGAACGCCTACGCGGAGACGGAGGACCACACGGGCCGCTTCTTCGAGGAGTGCTGTGTCCTGGCTCCCGACCTGCGGGCCGAGCAGACGGGTCTCTACAAGGCGTACAAGGACTGGTGTCACAATGAGGGAGTGCCGCCCATGTCTTCTCGTGCCTTCGCCACCCGGGCCCGGGAGCTCGTCGGATTGGCGTCACCGAAGGAGATGATCCTGTCCAACCAGCGGAAGTACTACCCGGGTATCGGTCTGCTCACCGACGAGGAGAGGGAAGCCGTCGCATGAGCTCCTTGATCACCGAAGACGAGATCAGCCACGAGACGGCTCTCGTCTGGCTGGAGGACATCGCGCAGCTGGACTACGTTCGGCAGAGTCTCGACCGGCTGCCCACCCGGCGGGGGAAGCCGGCCTACCATCGTGACGGACGAATGGTGGGGTACGCCTGCCTGAGCATGGAGGCAAAGCCGTCACGCTCCTCGGGGACGTTCCGCCGCCGGGTGTTCTGGCTGCTCCCGCACGACCGCGACAGCGAACCGGAAGGTCTCTACGCCAAGGGAGCGCCCGCCGAGGCCGTGGACCCGCGCACCTTGTCGGCACGGGTCAAGGGCTACAAGACGGAACGCTCCGAAGGCGGGCCGCCCTCCAGTGCCATGCAGGAACTCGGGATAACTCTCCCGATTTGAGAGCGTGGTGTACGTACGGCGTCCTGTTTGGCGGAGCCGTCATCCGGGCCTGCGGCTTAGCATGCTCACCAAGAGGACCGAAGAACTTGATCCCGTTACGCCGGTCCCATGGTTCCTCCGGAGGAGATGCTCAATGGCACGGGCCACCGTCACCATCTACACGGATGATCTCACGGGGAAAACCGGCGACAACATCTCGGCGCATTCGTTCAGTGTCGACGGCGTCAGTTACGACATAGACCTGGCTCCGGAGAGCTATCAGCGACTTCTTGACACACTCGCACCCTTCGTCCAGGCAGCCCGCCGCCAGGGCGCTCCCAAAGGCCGCCGGACGCCGCAGCGCGGTGACACGTCGAAAGCCGCCCGGATCAGGGAATGGGCCCGGAAACAGGGCATCGAGGTCAACACCCGGGGCCTGGTCCGCCAGGACATCGTCGAGCGGTACGAGGCGGAGGCGGCCACGGCCGACCGGTAGGCCCTGTCACTCGGTGAGCGGTGACAGGGGACCGGATGGCTCAGCCCGGGTGGGCCTCGTCGGCCGAGGGCGGAGGCGCCGCCTGCCGTCCCTCACGCCGATCGGTACGCCAGTCCGTCACCGCCAGTGCGAGAGAGACCAGGACCGCGAGAATGCCGGCACTCACCGACAGGGCGACCGCGGCGGACGGGCCGTCGTGGTCACCCTTCACCAAGTAGTACAGCCCGGGAAGAACCGCCGTACCGACGGCCGCGCCCAGCCGCTGGCCGGTCTGGAGCGCGCCGCCCGCGACCCCCGCCATGCTGACCGGCACCTCGCGCAGGGTCATCGTCACATTGGGGGAGATGACGAAGCCACTGCCGATACCGCTCACCAGGAGCGCAGGCACCAGCGCCCAGATCGCTGTTCCCGGCGGTACCAGCCACAGCAGCAGCGCGACAGCCGTCAGGCCTGCCGTCACCGCGACCAGCCCCAGCACCGTCAGCAGCCTCCCCAGGCGTTCCACGAGACGGCTGGCCACCACCGCGGCCACCGTGCTGCCTATGGCGAACGGAGTCACCGCGAGGCCCGATTGCAAAGGGGAGTACCCCAGTGCGTCCTGGAAATAGAGCGCGAACACCAGCCAGATGCCGCTGAAACCCACGAAGTACACGGTGGCCAGCGCGGCTCCCGCCGCGTACCCGCGGACGCCACGGATCAACCGGGGTGCCACCAGGGGTTCCAGACCGCGTGCGGAGACCCGGTCCTCCCAGCGGGCGAAGCCGTAAAGCAGTAGCACACCGACGGGGAAAAGCCACCACAGCCGGCGCGGACCTCCGGAGTCGGCCTGTACGAGCGGCAGCATCAGCGCGAGGACACCGGTGCCCAGCAGACCGACGCCGGCGAGGTCCAGGTGTCCCCGGGTACCCGGGGACGACCGGGGCAGCAGCCGGCGGCCGAGGAGCACCGCCGCCACACCGATGGGGACGTTGACGTAGAAGATCCAGCGCCAGCCGTGTGTGCCTGTGGCCAGCGCGAGGATGACGCCGCCCGTAATGGGTCCGACAGCGCTGGAGATGCCCACCGTCGCGCTGAACAGACCGAAGGCCCGCGCCCGTTCCGAACCCGTGAACAGCTGCTGGATCAGGGCCGAGTTCTGTGGTGCCATGAAGCCGGCCGAGACTCCTTGGAGCAGCCGTGCGAGCACCACGAGACCGATGCTGGGGGCCGCGCCGACCGCCGCGCTGCACACCACGAAGGCCGACAGGGAGACGAGGAAGATGCGGCGTCGGCCGACGGCGTCTCCGAGCCGCCCGGCCACCACGAGGGCGAGCGCGAAGGTGAGCGCGTACCCCGACACGACCCATTGGACGGATGACGGTGTTGCGCCCAGGTCGCGCTGCACGGACGGCAGGGCCACGGACACGATCGTCACATCAAGCAGGATCATGAAACCGGCCACCAGCGTGACCCAGAGGGCGTGCCACCGTTTTGGGTCCTGGCCGGTGGCACGTTGTGCGTCCGGCTGGACGGTGGTGCGAAGCTGGGGACTCACCGCGACTCCTTTCGCCACTGTCCCGCAGTGTGTCCGCCCGGGGCAGGTGCGGGCATCGCACGAATATGTGCTTCGTCCGGTGGTGGCCGGGTGCGGTGCGTCCGGCGCGGACGCCGTCAAATGACGGATGCCCGTGCGCCGGGTCCCTGCCTACGTTGACGGGGTACGACGCAGTGCTCGCCGTGCTCCGTGGGAGGGGCCGGGTTGTCCAGGGAAGCGTGATCCCCGTCCACGGTGAGGCAGGCGGTCGCGCGGCAGGCTTCTTACGCCACGACCTCTCCGGCCGAAGAGACCGGCGGTAACCAGTCCGGCAGGTACGCACGTAAGCGCCGGACGCCCGCTGTCTCACCACGCCCGGACCCCTACGGAGACGTGCCGAGTGCGTGCGAAGGCCATTCGACACATGGTGAGGACGTGCCGGTCATGGGGAGAGCCGCGATCAACCGCAAGGTCGTCAGGGTGCGCCACGGGAATGTCTCGGTATGGGCGGACACGGTGGCCGTCGAAGAGCCGCTGGAGATCCGGCTGAACGGGGAGGCCCTGGCCATCACCATGCGCACCCCCGGCGACGACTTCGCGCTGGCGGCCGGTTTCCTGGTCAGCGAGGGGGTGCTCAGTTCGGTTGAGGACCTGCGGACCATCACCTACTGCGCCGGTGCCACGCAGGACGGACGCAACACGTACAACGTGGTGGACGTACGGACAGCCACCGGAGTCTCCGTCGAGCGGTTCACACTGCAACGCAACTTCTACACGACGTCCTCGTGCGGCCTGTGCGGCAAGGCAAGTCTCGATGCCGTACGGACCACCGCGCGCTGGCAGTTGTCCGACGATCCCGCCCTCGCCCTGTCCCCGGAACTGCTCGCGACCCTGCCGGACCGGCTGCGGGAGGGGCAGAAGGTGTTCTCGCGGACGGGCGGGCTGCACGCGGCAGGGCTCTTCGACGAGCGAGGTGTCCTGCTGGACCTCCAGGAGGACGTCGGCCGGCACAACGCCGTGGACAAGCTGGTCGGGCGGGCTTTTCAGAAGGGGCTGCTGCCGCTGTCCCGGGCCGTCCTGATGGTGTCGGGACGGGCGTCGTTCGAGCTGGTGCAGAAGGCCGTCATGGCCGGCATTCCGGTGCTCGCGGCGGTCTCCGCCCCGTCGTCCCTGGCGTGCGAGCTGGCTGGGGAGGCCGGGATGACGCTCGTGGGCTTCCTACGCGGCGACTCCATGAACATCTACAGTGGCGAACGGCGGGTTCTGCTCTGAAACCGACGTCGCGCACGGATCGCTCAACGGCGGCACCGTGGTCAGGACACTGCGACCGTCGAGGTACTGGATCGTCCAGGACGAGCAGAGCGAGCCACCCGTCGACTCGCCGCGGAGCACGAGGAATCGCAGAGCCTGGCGGTCGACCACGGTGACGCTCAGCCCGGCCACCGGGCCCGCGAACAACTCGTCGAAGTACTGACGCGCGTAGTGCGGGCCCGCGCTGTCGGTGCGGAAGAGCCGCTCGAA
This sequence comes from Streptomyces hygroscopicus subsp. hygroscopicus, assembly GCF_030269125.1. Taxonomy (GTDB): domain Bacteria; phylum Actinomycetota; class Actinomycetes; order Streptomycetales; family Streptomycetaceae; genus Streptomyces; species Streptomyces hygroscopicus_C. The sequence goes on from NZ_BSSM01000003.1 coordinate 506,608, forward strand.
GGCGGCCGCGTCACGGTTCTGCACGGCCGCGGCCGCCTCACCGCGCAGCCGGGACACGGAGGTTGAACCACGCGGGGCGGGAGCACGTCCGTTCTGCTGCCCGATGCAGTAGCAGATCACCCCCAGCCATAGGCCGAAGACTGCGAATACGGCCCATGTCCACGGAGTTCTCGACACGCGGGGCATGCAGGTTTCTCTCGGTGCGGTGGGGGACAGGTGGATCGCATGAACAGGGCGGGTCGCCCTAGTACATGGGGAAGTCGTGATCGGGGCCGCGCTCGGCCTCCGACCGTGGCCCGAAGAAGCGCCGGTCGGACTCGGGAATCTCCACGTCGTTGATGCTGGCCTCACGCCGGCGCATCAGTCCGTTGTCGTCGAACTCCCACAGTTCGTTGCCGTAGCTGCGGAACCACCGGCCCTCGCGGTCGTGCCACTCGTACTGAAAACGCACGGCGATGCGGTTGGCGTCGTACGCCCACAGACTCTTGCGCAGGACGTAGTCCAGTTCGCGCTCCCACTTGGTGGTGAGGAACGCGATGATCGCCTCACGTCCCGTGACGAACTCGTCCCGGTTGCGCCATATCGAGTCCGGGGTGTAGGCGAGGGCGACCTTGCGCGGATCCCGGGTGTTCCAGGCGTCCTCGGCGGACTGGACCTTGGCCCAGGCGCTGTCGCGGTCGAACGGTGGGAACGGCGGACGCGATTCCGTCATGGCTGGTCTTCTCCTTCGGAGGGGGAGGGAGGCGGGTCGGATGGAGGGGGTCACCGGGCACCCTTCCCTTCCCTCACGAGTGCCCGGTGACCCAAGCCGCGGAAGCCCAGGTGTCCCCACTGTGCGCCGCGGCCGACGGTGGGTCAGGCCGCTGTCGGCGGCTGGCCGTGCGGTTGTCCGGAGGCCCGGGTGAGCCGGCCGTCCTCGGCGGGGAGCCGCCAGTCGGGCCGTATCCAGTGGCAGGTGTAGCCGCCGGGGTGCTTGCGCAGGTAGTCCTGGTGCTCCTCCTCGGCCGACCAGAAGGGGCCGGCCGGTACGACCTCGGTCACCACCTTGCCCGGCCACCGGCCGGAGAAGTCGACGTCGGCGATCGTCCGCAGAGCGGTTCGGCGCTGTTCCTCGCTCGTGTAGAAGACGGCCGAGCGGTAGCTGCGTCCGATGTCGTTGCCCTGCCGGTTCATGGTGGTCGGGTCGTGGAACTGGAAGAAGAACTCAAGGAGTTCGCGGTAGGTGAGCACCTCGGGGTCAAAGACGACCTCCACTGCCTCCGCGTGGTCACCGTGGTTGCGGTAGGTAGCGTTCGGCGTGTCACCGCCGGTGTAACCGACCTGGGTACGCAGGACACCGGGAAGGCCCCGCAGGAGTTCCTGGGCGCCCCAGAAACAGCCGCCGGCCAGAAGAGCGCGCTCAGTTGGCATGGTTGAACACCTTCGATCCCTCGCTCGTACTTGGTGACGACCGGCTGCCGGGTCGGGGAACGCTCCGGCAGCCGGACGCCTTCGCGCGGCCGACGCGATGGATTCCAGGATTCCTCGCGGACCAGCACCGTGCGATGGGGCAGGCCCTATGGGTGCCACGGCCTTCTCCTGGGGACATCCCCAGGAGGGGGATGGTAACCACACTTGACAATCATGCGGCCAGAGAAAGACACGTGACATCAATATCAGTCGTCCGAGTGTACGTATCACGTACACTCACCAAGTGATGTCTCGGCCCTATGCTTCATGCAACGGCGGAACGTCCGGACACCCCCCGTCCGGGTCGTTCCGCCGTCGCCGAGTTGCGGTGTTGTCGTGGGGGCAGCGCCCACCTCGGTGTGCGACGGGTCGGCGGACAGCGCCCCCGCGAGGTGTACATCTCGTGCTGTCCGGCGACTTGTCCCGTCCGTTGGTCCGTCTGCCGAGGGCGGCCGTGCCAGACGTTCTCCCGCGGGTACAGGTGCGCCGAGGCACACGAACGAGCGGGAAGAGGACGGCGGGACATGCACATCGATCTCACGGGCCGGACGGCTCTGGTCACCGGCTCCACCCAGGGCATCGGCGCCGCCATCACGAAGGAACTGGCGAGGGCCGGCGCACGGGTGGCCGTCAACGGCCGCGGCGAGCAGCGGGTCGAGGAGGCCGTCGACCGGCTGACCCGTGAGGTACCGGGGGCGGACCTGGTGCCGGCCGTCGCCGACGTGAGTACCGAGGAGGGCGCCGGTCGGCTCGCCGAAGTCCTTCCACAGGTCGACATCTTGGTCAACAACCTGGGCGTTTTCGGCTCCGCCGACCCCCTGGAGATCGACGACGCCGAGTGGCGGCGCTATTTCGAGGTCAACGTGCTGGCCGCGGTACGGCTCACCCGGATGTACCTGCCGTCGATGACCGAGCGCGGCTGGGGGCGCGTCCAGTACATCGCCAGTGACTCGGCCGTGGTCGTCCCCGCGGAGATGATTCACTACGGCATGACGAAGACGTCGCTGCTCGCGGTCAGCCGCGGCTTCGCCAAGAAGGCGGCCGGGACCGGGGTCACGGTCAACTCGGTGATCGCCGGACCCACCCGTACCGGGGGAGTGGAGGACTTCGTGTACGGGCTGGTCGACCGCTCGCTCCCCTGGGAGCAGGCGCAGCGCGTGTTCATGCGCGAGTACCGGCCGCAGTCCCTGCTGCAACGGCTGATCGAACCCGAGGAGATCGCCCACATGGTCGTCTACCTCAGTTCCCCGCAGGCATCGGCGACCACCGGCGGCGCGCTGCGTGTCGACGGTGGTTACGTGGACGCCATCCTGCCCTGAACCGAGCCGCCTGGGCGAGGGTTTGTGCAGGAGAAGCAGATGTCGGGCGGCCTAGGAAGGTGCGGCCTGGTCTTGTGCCGGTTGTCGCGGTATGTCTTGAAAGTCCGCGGCTGAGCAGAGGAGTTCCAGAGTGCAATCGATCCAGATGGTCCTGCCCGCCATCCTGGACAGCGTCTCGCAGGTCGTCTGGGTCGTCGATCACCAGGGGCGCATCCTCTACACCAATCCTGCGGGTGTGGCGGCGCTCGGCTATGACGACGCCGAGGAACTGGTGGGTCTGTCGAGCCACGAGACGCTGCACCCCCACCGGCCGGACGGCACCCCCTTCCCGGCTTCCGAGTGTCCGATGCTCCAACCGGCGACGACCGGAATCCCGGCTCACGGCAACGACGAGTGGTTCAAGCGGCGTGACGGCTCCTTCTTCCCCGCCTCCTGGTGGGCCGCTCCCATCGATCTGCGGGAAGGGCGAGGGGTCGTCTACTCGTTCTTCGACGCGACCGAGAACCGTGAGTTGGAACGAGCCCGGCGGGAACGGGACGCGGCCCGCATCCGTGCCGACGAGTCGCGTGCCGCGCAGCGCCGGATCATGCAGAGCATCGAATCGGTGCGCCGGCAGACCGCCCGTGATCTGCACGACGGGGCTCAGCAACGGCTGGTCAGCCTGCTGATCGGCCTGCGCCTGACCCGTGACCTGCTGCCGGACGCCGCTACCGACGCCGCCGCGCTCCTCGACCAGGCCGTCACCGACGCCCAGACCGCGATCGACGAGCTGCGCGAGCTCGCCTACGGCGTCTACCCTTCCGTTCTCCAGGCCAAGGGACTGATGGCGGCAGTGGAGTCCCTGGCCGAGCGCTGCGCCGTGCCGACGACCGTGGAGGGGGAGTACCTGCGCCGGCTGCCGGTCGAGGTCGAGTCGAACGCGTACTTCGTGATCGCGGAGGCACTGACCAACGCGGTGAAACACGCGGACGCCTCGCACATCCGCATACGGATCGAGCTGGGGGGTGTCCTGCGCATCGAGGTCGCCGACGACGGAATCGGAGGCGTGGCGCACGGAGCCGGCAGCGGTCTCACCGGCCTCGGCGACCGGGTGAGCGCTTTCGACGGGATTCTCGTCATCGACTCACCGCCGGGTCGGGGCACCTCGGTACGTGCGGAGATTCCCGTACCGGAATGAACCGCAAACCGTGGGGCTGCCCCTATGGCCCGGACCGCGCGACGCCGGGCATCCTGGATGACATGTCCGTCAACATCGTGGTCGTCGACGACGACCCTGGGTTCCGTCGCATCGCGAAGATGCTGCTGACGGCGCGCGGTATGCATGTCGTCGCCGAGTCGGAGGACGGCGTCTCGGCCCTGGCAGCGGTACGCGAACACCGGCCGGACGGTCTTCTGCTTGATCTGCACCTGCCTGATCACGACGGAGTGGCTGTCGCCCGCATGCTGCGGGCGGAGACACGGCCGCCGCGGATCGTGCTCACCTCCACCGAGCAGTCGTTCTGGTCGGCGGACGAACTGCGCCAGGCGGGGATCGAGTCCTTCATCGCCAAGGACCGGTTGTTCGACGCCGACCTGAAGGCGATCTTCGGTCCGACCGCCTGAACTCCGCGCGGCTCGGCTCTACTGCTTGAGATAGCGCAGCACGGCCAGCACCCGCCGATGCTGGCTGGACGTCGCCTGGCTGAGACCGAGCTTCATGAAGATCCCCGTCACATGGCGCTCCACGGCGGGTACGGTCACCACGAGCTTGCGGGCGATGCCGCTGTTGGAGTGTCCCTCGGCCATCAGCGCCAGCACCTCCCGTTCCTTGGGCGTCAGTGCCGCCAGCGGATCTTCCTTGCGCTTGCGCCCGACGAGAGTGGAGATCACGTCGGGGTCCAGCGCAGACCCGCCGGCCACCACCCGCTCCACGGCGTCGGTCAGGACCTGTGGGCTCGCGACCTTCTCCTTGAGGAGATAGCCCACGCCGCTGGGATCGTCACCGACCAGATCGAGCGCGTAGGAGGCGTCGAGGAACTGGGAGAGCACGATGACGGCGGTCTCCGGCTGCGCGCTGCGGATCTCCTGTGCGGCCTCCAGGCCGTCCGCCGCGAGGTTGGGCGGCATCTGGATGTCGGTGATCACGACGTCCGGGCGCTCTTCCTTGGCGACCCGCACCAGGTCCACCGCGTTGTCCACCGCCGCGATCACGGTGATGCCGGCGTTACGCAAAATGGTCGCGATGCCCTCGCGCACAATGGCCTGGTCTTCTCCGAGCACGGCTCGCAAGGGTTCACTCATGACAGCATCCTAGTCCGTGACGGTTCAACTGATGAGAGCAAGTGTGATGCGGATACGGCACTCATATGACGTCTGTACCAGTCAGGTCTTGCTCCACCCAGATGCACTTGCCGTCCGAGGTGTAGCGGGTACCCCAGCGGCGAGCCAGCGCCGCCGCGATGAACAGCCCCCTGCCGTTCTCCTCCTGGGTCCGGGCATGCCGCAGATGGGGCGCGGTCGCGGAACGGTCGGAGACCTCCACGGTCAGGCCGCTGTCCTTGATGAGCCGGACCTGCGGCGCCCCGGAGGCGTGCCGCAGCACGTTGGTGACCAGTTCGCTGACGATCGTCTCGGTCGCGAAGGAGTGATCGGCCAGCCCCCAGTCGGCCAGTTGTGCGCGAACCCGCCGTCGGGACGCGGCCACGTCGGCCGGTTCGCGGGAGCCCGTCCACGTGCTGACATTCTCGGCGGGGAGCCGGTGTGCCACCGCGGTGAGCACGGCGGCGCCCCGCTTGCGTGAGCCGCTCATCGTCCGGTACACGACGGAGTCGCAGGTGTTCCGGGCGTCGCCCGGCGCGGCTGCCGCCGCCTGTCTGAGCAGGGCGGCGGGATCGTCGTGCGGCGACTCGGGCAGGAGTGAGGCCGAGTAGAGCGTCAGCACGCTGCCCGGTTCCAGTCGCGTGCGGGCGACCTCGTAACCGGTGCCGCCGCCGAGCGCCGGGCCAGGGGGTACGGGCAGTTCGCGCACCCTGCCGTCGGGCGCCGTCACCAGCGGGGCGGGCCACCCGGCCGAGGCCACCGAAAGGTCACCGGAGACGGGGTCGTAGACGCAGTACTGGCAGCGGGCTCGCTCTGTCCGCAGTCCCATGTCCGGGTCGGCGTCCGTCGTCCCGGTCAGGGCCAGCCGCGGCACGACGTCGTCGAGATGGGCGAGTACCTCCTGCGGTGGCAGTTCCAGGGCCGCGAGTGTCGTCACCGCGGTCCGCAGCCGCCCCATGTCCACCGAGGCGTCCAGCCCCTGCTCGGGAACGTCCCCGATGACCAGCGCGACCCGGGCGCTCGACAGCGGCAGGACGTCGAACCACGCGGTCCGCCGGGGTTCCGGCAGCCAGAAGTGGGCCGTGCTCACCGCCGTCACCTCGGGCAGCGACCGGGGGAGCAGCCGCTGTTGCAGGGTGACCGCCGTGGTGTGCTCGCGCATGTACCTGCGCGCGTTCTCGACGTGCGCCGACGCCTTCGCCATGACCTGCTCGACCAGTGCGACGTCCTGCGTGTCGAAGGGCGCGGGATGCCGCGGCCCGCGGTAGAGACAGACCAGCCCCAGGACCCGGTGCTGGTGGGTGAGCGGGGCGACGATCAGCGAGTGGATATGTGCCGCGCGCAGCGCGCCCGCGCGCGCGGCGTCGTGCATGAGCCAGTCGGAGAGGGCGCCGGAGGGGTCGACCAGCCGGGGAGTGAGGTCGGTGAGTACCTGGGTGTAGGGAGTGGGGAAGACGAAGTTGCTGGGCTCTCCCACGGTGTAGACGCCGGCCAGCCCGCCGGGGGCGGCGAACGCCGTACGGCGCAGGGGGGTCGAGGCGTCGAGCGGCGCGCCAGGCGGATCCGCCCCGTGCAGGACCGCATCGACCAGGTCGACCGACACGGCATCGGCGAAGTCCTGGGTGAGGGTCGTGGCCACTTCCTGGCTGGTGCGGACCGCGCTGAGCGTTGTGCCGATCGCGCGGTGCGCCGCCGCCAGCAGCCGTTCCGCCGCGCGCGAGCGTGCCTCACTCGTCACGTCGTGGAAGAGCGTGGCAGCTCCGACCACCGTGGCGCCGTCGCGCAGGCACAGGGCGGTGACCCGGTGGACGCGGTGTCCGCCGCCCTTGGTCGGCACGCTCACGAAACGCTCGGCCACCTGCTCGGGGCCGTTCAGCACCTCGTGGAGCAGACGGCTCGTCGGCAGACTGGGGTCCAGGTCGGCCGCGGTGCGGTGCAGGACCTCGGAGGCGGGTCGACCCCGGATGCGCAGAGCGGCCGCGTTGCTGCGCAGCACGCGCAAGTCCGTGTCGTACAGCTCGATTCCGGCGGGCGCGTGCTCGAACGCCGAGCGTGCGTAGGCGGCTTGGGCGCGCGCGAACTCGGTGGTGGGCGCCGTTCCTGCGACGGCGACGTGCGTGTGCAACGTGTCGCGCCAGACGTCGAGTTGCAGCACCGCGGACGCGTCACAGCCCGCCCGGTCGAGCAGTTCGGCGAGGAAGAGGTGGGCGGGCGCTTTCCCGAGCCCGTCCCCCGGCAGCCCGCCTCGCGTCCCGACCGATCTCCCGTGCCCGTCGAAGGCGAAGGTCCGCTCCTGCGCGCCGGAGACGAAGGGCTGCTCGCGGGTCATGTCGAAGAACCTCCTCCGCCGGCCGTACGGTCCGGTGTGCGGTGTTTCCCTGGACCACGTCGCCCGGTCGGCGTCTCTCCACGGTGACCAGCACCGGAGTGTCGGGCAACCTGGTGCCCGCAGAATGAGACGGCGCCGCCCGCGCCTGGAGGCGCCTTCTTGGACCGCCTCGCCAAGCGCCTTCCAGGCCACCGTGGGCGACGTCATCCACCACGCAGGGACTCCGGCCCGTCGTCTGCCCGGCCGGTGTCATGCGTGCGTTTGTCATGCATATTTTCTCCACCGGTGACTCGTGGCCCGAGTAGCCTGGCGCACATGGACAGCGTCAACCAGCTCGGCCGCTTCCTGCGCGCCCGCAGGGCTGCCGTCTCCCCTCGGGAGGCGGGGCTGCCGGACGACGCCACGCGCCGTACCCCCGGACTCAAGCAGCAGGAGGCCGCCCGGCTGGCCGGCCTCAGCGAGGGGTACTACGCCCGCCTGGAACAGGGCAGGGAGAGATACCCCTCGGACCAGGTGCTCCAGGCCCTCGCCCACGCGCTGCGGCTGAATCCCGACGCCGTCCGGTACATGCGCGCTCTGGTCCGGGACCAGGGTGAGCCCGCCGTGCTGGACGCCGAGGTCTCCGCGCACGTGACCCGGCTGATCGACGCCTGGGAGACCACCCCCGCCCTGGTCCTCGGGTCCTGCCTCGACGTGCTCTGCGCCAACGCCCTCGGGCGTGCCCTGTACGGTCCGGTCCTGCCTCACGGGAACCTCGTTCGGTTCACCTTCCTCGACAGGGCGGCCCGCACCTTCTACCGGGACTGGCAGCTGGTCGCCGAGGCGGGCGTCGCCTGGCTCCGTGCCACGGCGGGCGCCTCCTCGAACCACCCCCGGCTGGCCGAACTGGTCGGGGAACTGTCCGCCGACGCCGAGTTCCACCGCTTGTGGTGCGGTTTCGACGTCCGGGACAAGACGAGCGACGTCAAGCGTCTGCACCATCCGCTCGTCGGCGATCTCAGTCTGGGCTACCAGATCTTCGACATCGACGGCGCTCCCGGACAGCATCTGTTCGTCTACCAGACGGAGCTGGGTTCCCCGAGCGAGCGGGCGCTGAGGCGGCTGCGGGAGCTGACCGCCGCGGGGTGAATCCTGCGCTGCCGCCTTACGCCTTCGACTGCCCGACTGTCGGGCCAACCCCACACAGGAATGTGGGCAGGCCACACATCCGCTGCACGGTCTGCCTGATGGTGGCCGGAAAGTGACCAAGGAAGACTTGGTCGTGCGCCGAGGGGCTCGGATCCAGCATCTTCCGGACCCTCCACTCGACGTTGTTATCGGTGCTCACGGAAAGCTGTTGTCGCCGATCCGTAGCTCTGTTATCGTTGTTCACGTCAAAGCGACAGCAGCGATGACGAAGCGCGAACGCGTGCCGAGCAGCTGCCACATCACTCGAAGGACTGGTTGATATGACGGACACCAACACCCGCGTCGCGCTGGTCACCGGCGGTACCGGTGGCATCGGCCTCACCGTGGTCGACCGCCTGGCGAAGGACGGCTACGCCGTCGCCGTCCACTACGTGGGCAACAAGGCCAAGGCGGACGAAGCGGTGGCGGCCATCAAGGCCCAGGGCGGCAAGGCCATCGCCGTCAGCGGCGACGTGGCCGACGAGGAGGCCATGGCAGCGGCCTTCGACGCCACCGAGGCGGAGTTCGGCGGTATCGACGTCGTGGTCAACACGGCGGGCATCATGCTCCTCTCGCCGATCGCCACGCTCAACCTGGACGACCTGGACCGCATGCACCGCACCAACATCCGCGGCACCTTCGTCGTCTCCCAGCAGGCGGCACGGCGGCTGCGTGGCGGCGGTGCCCTGATCAACCTCTCGTCGTCCCTCACCCGCCTGCAGTTCCCCACCTACGGCGCCTACGCCGCGAGCAAGGGCGCGGTCGAGGCGATGACCCTGGTCCTCGCCCGCGAGATGCGCGGCAAGGACATCACCGTCAACGCCGTCTCCCCCGGCCCGACCGCCACCCCGCTGTTCCTGGAGGGCAAGGACCAGGCGGCGCTCGACAACCTCGCCAAGGCGGCCCCGCTGGAGCGCATCGGCACCCCGGACGACATCGCCGAGGCCATCGTCTTCCTGGCCGGCCCGGCGCGCTGGATCAACGGCCAGACCATCTACGCCAACGGCGGCATCATCTGACCGAGGGCTTCCGCGCCTGACTCGCCGGCTCACCGGTACCCGACCGGCCGCCCCTGCCGGTCCCCGCGGAGCCGTCCGGCGAGTGCCGGCCGATCCCACCGGCTCCTGGTCCCACGGGCTCCTGCCTGCCGCCTCCCACGGCCGCCCCCGCCGGCCCGGGGCCGCGTCCCACCCCCTCCGCGCTCGCTCTCTCAGCGACGTCCTCCCTCACTTCCCTGACAAACCGCCTTCGCGGTCAAGGAGATTCCCATGAGCAACATCGTCGTCATCACCGGTGCTTCCAGCGGTTTCGGCGCCCTCACCGCCCGCGCCCTGGCCGACGCCGGCAACACCGTCTACGCCGGTATGCGCGAGACCGCCGGCCGGAACGCGCCGCAGGTGCAGGCGGCCGCCGACTACGCCGAGGAGCACGGAGCCGACCTGCGCTCCATCGAACTGGACGTCAACTCCGACGAGTCCGTCGACTCGGCGATCAAGCAGGTGATCGAGGAGCACGGCCGTATCGACGTCGTGATCCACAACGCCGGTCACATGGTCACCGGGCCCGCCGAGGCCTTCACACCGGAGCAGTTCGCCCAGCTGTACGACATCAACGTGCTCTCCACGCAGCGGGTCAACCGCGCTGTGCTGCCGCACCTGCGCGAGGCCGGCCGCGGCCTGGTCGTCTGGGTCTCCAGCTCCAGCGTCAAGGGTGGCACTCCGCCCTACCTCGCCCCGTACTTCGCCGCGAAGGCCGCGATGGACTCCCTCGCCGTCAGCTACGCCGGTGAGCTGGCCCGATGGGGCGTGGAGACCTCCATCGTGGTTCCCGGCTCCTTCACCAGTGGCACCAACCACTTCGCGCACTCGGGCCACCCGGCCGACGGCGCCGTCGAGGTGGAGTACGAGACCAAGTACCCGGGCCTGCTCCAGCAGGTCTCCCAGAAGCTGGCCGCGCTCGCCCCGGAGGGCGCCGAGGCATCGCTGGTCTCCGACGAGATCGCCCGCATCGTGGCCCTGCCCGAGGGCAAGCGTCCCTACCGCGTGCACATCGACCCGGCCAACGACGGCTCCGAGGAGGTCTCGAAGGTCGCCGACCGGATCCGCCGCGAGTTCCTCACCCGCATCGATCTGGCGGACCTGCTGACCGTTCACCCGGCCGGTGCGTGACGCCACGCACCGTTCCAGGCGAGGGGCCGCCCGGCTGGTCGGCCCCTCGCCCTTTTCCCTGCCTCAAGCGGCTAACCTGATGACAACTAGGTTACCCATGTCAACTACACTGCGTCCTACCTAAGACATGTTCTGGCGAGTATCCAAGTCAACTAGCTGCAGTATTGATAGGTACTGTACGTTGTTGCCAGGGGTACTCCATGTGGGATCAAGAAGCGGCGAAGGTGCGGCTGTTCGGCCGTGACGCGGAGCTGCGCGTGCTCGGCGTCTTCTTCTCCCGCGCCCGCCGAAAGGGGGGCGTACTGCTGCTCAGCGGGGAGGCGGGGGTCGGCAAAAGCCTTCTGCTGGATGCCGCGGAGGCCGGCGCGGAGGCTGTCGGCGCCCGAGTCATCCGGGTCACGGGCGTGCAGTTCGAGGCCGACGTCAGTTACGCGGTGCTCAACCAACTGCTGCTGCCTCTCGCCGCGGGCTTCGCCCGTCTCGGTGAGGACGAGCGCAACGCGCTGATGGTGGCGCTGGGCCTGCGGTCCGGGCGGGTGCCGGATCGCGCGGTCATCGCCCGCGTCTGTCTCGACGTCCTGCGGCACGAGGCGCGGCAGCGCCCGCTGCTGCTCATCGTGGACGACCTGCCGTGGATCGACCGGCCGACCACGATCGTCCTCGAACACCTTGCGCACCACCTCGCGGGCAGCCGGATCGGACTGCTCACAGCGTCCCGGACGGGCGAGGACAGCCGCTTCGACCCCACCGGTCTGCCCGCGCTGCGCGTGCTGCCGGTCGACGACGCGGCGGCCGACGCGCTGCTGCGCAGCGCCTTTCCCGAGATGGCGCTGCGGGTACGGCGGCGCATCCTCACCGAGGCCAGGGGCAATCCGCTCGCGCTGCTGGAACTCGCCGAGGCCCTCGACCCCACCCAGATGTCGGCCGGTGCCGCGCTCCCCGAGGTGCTGCCCCTCAGCGACGGCATCGAGGCGCTGTTCGCCTCACGCATCCGACAACTGCCCGAGTCCACCCGGGACGCCCTTCTGCTGGCGGCACTGGAGGGCAGCGGCGATCTAAGGCTGCTGCGCACCGCGACCGCGGACACCGAAACCACTGCGCTCCTCCCGGCGCAGACGGCGAAGCTGATCGAGGTCGACGGGACAGCCGGCCGGGTCCTGTTCCGCCACCCGCTGGTGCGTTCCGCCGTGGTCGAGTCCTCGACGAACGTGGAACGACGACGGGTGCACCGCAGGCTGGCCGACTTCTTCACCCGTGACACCGAGCGCCGGGCCTGGCACCTGGCGGAGTCGTCCGTGGAGCCCGACGAGGCAGTCGCGTCCCTCCTGGAGGAGGCGGCCCGCCGCAAGCTGCACCGAGGGGACGCCACTGGCGCGATCGCCGCCCTCACCCGGGCGGCGCATCTCAGTCCCCGTGCCGCCGACCGAGGCCGCCGGCTCGCCGAGGCCGCCTACCTCGGCGCTGACGTGACGGGCGAACTGGGCAGTGCCTCCCAGTTGCTCGACCAGGCCAGGACCTTCGACCCCGGCCTCGGGAGTTCCCTGCACGCCGCCGCGGCCGCCGCGTTCATCCTGATGAACGGGGACGGCGTCATCGAGACCGCCCACAGCCTGGTCGTCTCCGCCATCGAGAACGGCGACCACGGGTACGACGCCACCAACACCGACCTGACCGACGCCCTGTACACCCTGCTGCTCATCTGCTGGTGGGCCGGACGAGAGGAGTTCTGGGCGCCGGTGTTCGACGCCATCGACCGGCTTGTCCCGGCCCCACCGGAGATCATCCTGGTGATGAGCAAGGCGTTCCCGGACACGGCTCGGGCCACGGCGGAGACCCGGCGGCGGCTGACCGCGCTCATCGACCGCCAGAGCACCGAGTTCGATCCCGCCAGTATCGTCCGGGTCAACACCTCGGCCGTCTACATGGACCTGCTGGGCGGCTGCCGGGCCAGCGCCTGGCGGCTCATCGAGAGCGGCCGGGCGGGCGGCACCGTCCGCAGCAGCCTGGCCTGCCTGATGCATCTGTGCCTGGACGATTTCGCCACCGGCCGCTGGGAGGAGGGGCAGCGCCTCGCCGACGAAGGTCTCGCCCTCGCCAAGGCGCACGGCTACGACTTCATCAGCTACTACTTCCTCTTCCACGAGGCACTGCTCGCCGCGGTCCGCGGTGAGGACACCGCCATGCACAAGTGGGCCGACGAACTGACCCGCGTGACCACCCAGCGCCGGGCCTACGGCGCGGCCCGCTTCGCCCACCACGCCAGAACCCTGGGCGCGATCGGGCGGGGGGACTTCGAGGCCGCGTTCCACCATGCCTGCGACCTCAGCCCGGCCGGCACACTCGCCGCGTACACCCCGCACGCCCTGTGGGTGGCGCTCGACCTCGTGGAGGCCGCCCAGCGCACCAACCGGCGTGAGCAGGCCGAGGCCCACGTACGGGCCATGTGCGAGGCCGCCCTGTGGGAGGTGTCGCCTCGCCTGGGCATGCTCACGCTGGCCGCCCGCGCCCTCGTGGCCTCCGACGCGCAGGCCCCGGCGCTGTTCGAAGAGGCCGTCGGCGGCCCCGGCGCCCGGGACTGGCCGTTCGACTACGCACGTGTGTGCCTGCTGTACGGCGAACGCCTGCGCCGGGCGCGGGCGCCGATCGAGGCACGCCGACATCTGAACGCGGCCCTGGAGATCTTCGACGAACTGGGCGCGGCTCCGTGGATCGCACGCACCACTACTGAACTGCGCGCCGCCGGCCAGCCACAGCCGCACCCGGTCGTCCCCGCGGCCGCGGCCGCCGGGCTGACCGCGCAGGAGACCGAGATCGCGCTGCTGGCGGCGGAGGGCCTGACCAACAAACAGATCGGCGAGCGGCTGCTCCTCTCGCCCCGTACCGTCGGTTCCCACTTGTACCGCATCTTCCCCAAGCTCGGCATCACGTCTCGGGCGGCCCTGCGTGACGCCCTGTCCCGCTGAGCGGGGAACTGCCCGGGGGTACGCGGTTACGCGCGAGGGGCTGTCAAGCCCCGCACCCCCTTTGGCCGGAAGAGAAAAGAAGGCCCCTGATCTGGCCGGATTCTTACTGACGTCAAATGACGGATGCCTTGCGTGGGCGCCGGCTGCGACAGTCGTGTCATCAGCGGCGAAGAGGCCGGGCACCACGGATCAGCCGGGCAGCGGACGTGACCGACACGGGGACGGGGGCCGGATCGCGGTCGGGGAACACGCCTGATCCGTCGGGGCCGTGATCGAGGCACGTTCTCGGAATCCCTAGGGGAAGGGGCAGCGCGATGACGTCAATCGCTGATGATCTGGGAAACCTCCTTGACGTCATTCAGCAGCCGGCGTGGGCGGTGGACGCCGATCACCGGGTGTCCTACGCCAATCCACCGGTTGCCGATCTCATGGGCTACGAGCGTCCCTCCGACCTGCTGGGCAGTGACGGCAGGCCCGCCGAGCACCGCCGCGCCGGGGAACGGTGGCCCTCCTGCCCCCGCCGTCGCGGCACCCTGACCCACGCGGACGGCTCTCTTCTTCCGGTCGAGTGGTCCGTGATCTCCCTGGCCCGGCCGTGCGGCCTGGTCGCCGTGTACGTCTTCCACACCGGTGACGGCATCCCCACCGCCACCCGAGAGCCCAAGGTGGAAGAGACACAGCGGGCACTCGGCGCGCGGATCGGCGCCGGCCGGCAACGCGCCGCCGCGAACGCGCTCCAGCACGGTGCCCAGGAACGGCTGACGTCACTGCTGCTCGGCCTGAACCTGGCTCGCGAGCACCTCGGCGACGAAGCCGTCTCCTCCCGGGCGGCCACGCTGCTCGACGACGCGATCAGGGACGCCGAGGAGGCACTGGCCCAGGTGAGGGACGTCACGGCCGAGCTGTATCCGGGCCTGCTCCGGCTGCGCGGACTCCCGGCCGCGCTCGGCGCGCTCGCACAGCGGTGGCCGACGCCTGTCGGTATCGCCGGAAACCTGCGGGAACGGCTGCCGGACGCGGTGGAGATGCACACGTACTTCCTGGTCCGGGAAGCGCTCGACAGGGCGGTGCACGCGGCCCAGGCCAGCAGAGTGCAGGTCGTGACCGACCTCGATCTGGATCTGGTGGTCACCGTGGCGGACGACGGCGTCGCTGCCGACCCGAGACCGGACTCGGCGCACCTTGCGGCCATGGCCGACCGGGTGGCCGTACTGGGCGGGTCGCTCAGCGTGCGGCACGCGCCGGGGGAGGGCACCACCGTGTGTGCCGTCATACCCGTCCAGCCTCACAGCGACTTCTGAGCCTGCCCCCGTGATGGCACCCGTTTCAGGGAAACCTGCTTTCCCAAAGTGGCGTGGTTTCGCAGACGTCGACCCGTACGGGCAAGGAATTTCTCACTATGCCGTCAAATGACGGATGACCGGCAGCGGTGCTTTGGACAGGCTGGGTCCCGTGGTCGTCAGGAGAGCGAACGGAGCAGATGATGGACCAGCATCGTGAGCACGTGGCACGTCCGGCCGGCCCGACACCGAGCGGCGATCCTTCTGCCACGGTCCGTCATGAGATCTGGGTGTGGCTGGCCCCGGCCGGCACACTCCGTGTCCCCGTCCGGGCGCACCTCGACTACGACCGGTCCGATCCGCTGGCGGTGCGCGTCTCCTTCTTCCTTCCCCACCAGCGCCAGGTGACCTGGGTCTTCGCCCGGGACCTGCTCGCCGACGGACTCTACTTCCCCGTGGGTGCCGGGGACATCCACATGTCACCCGACGCCGCCTCGGCCGGCCGGAAGGCCCGCATCACCCTGAGCCCGCCCTCCGGCGCCGTGCTCATCGAGGTGCGCAAGTCCGCCGTCCGCGACTTCCTGCGGGCCACCGAACGGCTGGTGCCCCGCGGGCAGGAGGACATCGATGTCGACGCGTTCCTCAGGGAGTGCCTCGGCGACGACTGAACCGGCCGTACGCATGACGGGAGTGTTCCTCACACGTTCATGTGATGCGAGACCGGGCCGATGACACCAAGCTGGGCCTGAAATCGACGAAAGGTGTGTGTCATGTCGTTCGTTACGGTGGGGCAGGAGAACCACGGCTCGATCGAGCTGTACTACGAGGACCACGGCACCGGTCGCCCGGTGGTCCTGATCCACGGGTATCCGCTGAACGGGCATTCGTGGGAGAAGCAGGAGCGGGTGCTGCTGGAGGCCGGATACCGGGTCATCACGTACGACCGGCGGGGGTTCGGCCAGTCGAGTCAGCCGACCGTGGGGTACGACTACGACACCTTCGCGGCGGATCTCAAGGTGCTGCTGGAGCATCTCGACCTGCGGGACGTGGCGCTGGTGGGATTCTCGATGGGCACGGGGGAGGTGACGCGCTATCTGGGCCGTTACGGGTCCGAGCGGGTGTCGAAGGCGGCGCTGCTGGGGGCCATTCCTCCGTTCCTGCTGAAGACGGAGGACAATCCGGAGGGCGTGGACGCCTCGGTGTTCGAGGGGATCAAGGCGGCGATCCTGAAGGATCGTCCGGCGTATTTCAAGGACTTCCTCGACAACTTCTACAACGTGGACATGTACGCGGGGACGCGTATCAGTGACCAGGCGTGGCAGAACAGCTTCAATGTGGCCGTGGCGGCGTCGGCCTGGGCGGCGCACGCGTGTGTGGACACGTGGCTGACGGACTTCCGTGAGGACCTGCCGAAGATCGACGTGCCGACGCTGCTGGTGCACGGCGACGCGGACCGCATCCTGCCGTACGAGAACACGGCGAAGCGGCTTCCCGGGCTGATCGACGACCTGACGTTCGTCACCGTCGAGGGCGGCCCGCACAACATCGCCTGGACCCACCCCGAAGAAGTCAACAAGGCCCTGCTGGACTTCCTCGCCAAGTGAGCGCAGAGCCGGCCCCCTGGCCGGGGCACAGTGGTACCACCCGGTACCTGCTGACCCTCGCGGCCGGCGCGGCGAACGCCTTCGGATTCCTGGCCCTCGGCGTCTTCACCAGCGTCGTCACCGCCAATTCCGCGCTGCTCGGCCTGCGTCTGGGCAGCGCGGAACCGGCCACCGCCGGCTCCGTCGCCGTAGCCCTGCTCGGCTACCTCGTCGGAGCGGCGGCCGGGACAGTGGTGTCGGCGGGCCGGGGGCGCGTCCCCGGGTCGGGCATCCGGGGCGGGCTGCTCCTGGAAGTCTTGTCGTTGTGGCTCGTGACCGGCGGATGGCTGATCTGGCACGGGGCGCCGCACGGCGGCGGGCGCGTCCTGCTGCTGCTCCTCACCGCCATGGCGATGGGCTGCCAGAACGCCGGCGTCCGGGTCACCGCCGGCGGTGACGTCACCACGGCCTATCTGACCGGCCTGCTGACCTCGATCGTCACCGCGTTCGTCGGCCAGGGACGCCTGTCGGTCCGCAATGTCGGCGTCGTGCTCTCGCTGGTCGCCGGAGCGGCCGCCGAGGGTGCCGCGTACCGCTGGCTGCACACCGGAGCCCCGCTGGTGCCGGTTCTGCTCGTCACCGCCGCTCTGGCAGCCACGTGGGCGGGCTCGACGGCTCGCGTCACCGCCGTACCGGTGGAGCCCTGAACTCCACCGACTCGACCTCATCCGTCCCCGTGTCATCCCTCAGTCACGGACCTTCCAGGAAGAGAGCGCACGACATGACCGCATCCGAAGTCGACCCGACGCCGAATCCGCGGGACGGCGCCGTCGGCCGCTCAACCACCGGCGGAGACGGACCGGCCGACGACAAGCGGCCCCGCCACCGTTCCTATCACCACCCCGCAGCCGGCTGGGGCGCCGCCAAGAGCGTCGGCCGGGTGCTGATCAAGGAACGGGCGCTGTTCGACGGGCCCCGTGCCATCCACAAGATGAACCACGAGAACGGCGGCTTCGACTGTCCGGGCTGCGCCTGGCCGGACGACACGAAGGGCCTCAAGCTCGACATCTGCGAGAACGGCATCAAGCACGTCACCTGGGAGATGACGGCCAAGCGGGTCGGCGCCGACTTCTTCGCCCAGCACACCGTCGCGGAGCTGGACGAGTGGTCCGACTTCGCGCTGGAGGACCGGGGCCGGCTGACCGAGCCGCTGGTCTACGACGCGAGCAGCGACCGGTACGTGCCGATCACCTGGCAGGACGCCTTCGACCTGATCGGCCGCGAACTGCGGGCCCTGGCAAGCCCCGACGAGGCCGCCTTCTACACCTCGGGCCGGCTGAGCAACGAGGCGACGTTCCTCTACCAGCTGATGGCCCGCGAGTTCGGCACCAACAACCTGCCCGACTGCTCCAACATGTGCCACGAGGCCTCCGGCCGGGCGCTCCAGGCGGCGCTCGGCACCGGCAAGGGAACCGCCGACCTCAAGGACTGGGAGGCCGCCGACGCCCTGTTCATCATGGGTGTCAACGCCGCCTCCAACGCGCCCCGCATGCTCACCGCGCTCGCCGAGGCGTACCGCCGCGGCGCACAGATCGTGCACGTCAACCCGCTCGTCGAGGCCGCCGCGACCAGCACCATCGTGCCGCACGAGTTCACCGACATGGCCCTGTTCAAGGCCACCCGCACCAGCACCCTCAACCTCCAGGTGCGCGCGGGCGGCGACATGGCCCTGCTGCGCGGCATCGCCAAGGCGGTCCTGGAGCAGAGCAGCACCGACCCCAAGGCGCTCGACAAGGAGTTCATCGAGCGCTACACGCAGGGCTTCGAGTCCTACCGCGCCCTGTGCGAGGCCACGTCCTGGGAGGAGCTGGAACAGCAGTCCGGTCTCACCCGGGCCGACATCCTCAAGGCCGCCGAGATCTACTCCCGCTCGGACCGCACCCTGATCAGCTGGTGCCTCGGCCTCACCCAGCACGAGCACGGCGTGGACACCGTACGTGAGATCGTCAACGTCCTGCTGCTGCGCGGCAACCTCGGCCGCGAGGGCGCCGGTCCCTCCCCGGTGCGCGGGCACAGCAACGTACAGGGCAACCGCACCTGCGGCATCGACCACCGGCCTCGACCGGAGTTCCTGGACCGGCTCGCCGACGTCTGCCGTATCGACCCGCCCCGCGAACACGGCATGGACACCGTGGCCGCCATCGAAGCCATGAACCAGGGCCGGGTGAAGGTCTTCGTCGGCATGGGGGGCAACTTCGTGCTCGCCGCGCCCGACACCGCGTACACCGCCCAGGGCCTGCGCAACTGCGAGCTGACCGTGCACGTGAGCACCAAGCTCAACCGCAGCCACCTGGTGCACGGCCGGAAGGCGCTGATCCTGCCGTGCCTCGGCCGCACCGAGAAGGACCACCAGCGACGCGGGCCGCAGTCCGTCTCCGTCGAGGACTCCATGAGCATGGTGCACCTGTCGGCCGGCATGAAGAAGCCGGCCTCGCCGCACCTGCTCTCCGAGCCGGCCATCATCGCAGGCATGGCGCGCGCCACCCTCCCGGACAGCGGGACGCCCTGGGAGTCGTACATCGAGGACTACGACCGCATCCGCGACACCATGGCCCAAGTGCTGGACGGTTTCGAGGACTTCAACCGCCGGGTGCGGCTCCCGCTGGGCTTCCGCATCAAGCAGCCCGCCCGCGAACTGGTCTTCCTCACTCCCTCGGGCCGCGCGGAGTTCTCGGCCGCGCCCCTGCCCGAGGCCCCTCCGCAGGACGACGTGCTGATCCTTCAGACCATGCGCAGCCACGACCAGTGGAACACCACGATCTACTCCGACAACGACCGCTACCGCGGCATCAGCAACCTGCGCACCCTCGTCCTCATGAACGGTGACGACATGCGCGCCCGCGGCATCAAGCCCGACGGCCTCGTCGACATCACGGCCACCGCCCGGGACGGCAGCAAGCGGTATCTCAAGCGCTACCGGGCGATCGAGTACAGCATGCCGCGGGGCTGCGCGGCCGGATACATGCCGGAGATGAACGTGCTGATCGCGGCCAGTGACTACAGCCGGCAGAGCAACCAGCCCCTGATGAAGAACATCAAGGTGCGAGTCGCGCCCAGCCCCGAGGACTGATCCCGGCCATGACGACAGCCGAGTCGCTCGCCCACCTGCCCGCCCTGGCCGCCGCCGCGGAACCCGCGCAACTGCTGCCCGCCCGCGAGCAGATGGCCTTCACCCTCGGGTTCCACATCATCCTGGTGCCCTTCGGCATCGCCCTGACCACGCTCATGCTCATCGCCCACCACCGGGGGCTGCGCAAGGGCGACGCCGAGGCGCTGCTGCTGGCCCGCCGCTGGTCGAAGGCGGCCGCCGTGCTGTTCGCGGTCGGCGCCATCACCGGCACCGTCCTCTCCTTCGAACTGGGCATCCTATGGCCCAGGTTGATGCGCGACTACGGCTCCGCCTTCGGCTTCCCTTTCGCGATCGAGGGCCTGTTCTTCTTCCTCGAAGCCATCTTCGTCTCCCTCTACATCTACGGCTGGGGCCGGATGCGGCCCTGGGCGCACTTCTGGACCGGCGTTCCCGTCTGTCTGGCGGGCATCGGCGGCACGGCCTCGGTGGTCGCCGCCAACGCCTGGATGAACCAGCCCGGCGGCATCACCGTCGAACACGGAAAGGTGGTCGCCGTACGTCCCGCTGAGGTGTTCTTCAACGGCGCCTTCTGGCTGGAGTTCTGGCACATGTTCCTCGCGGCGTACATCGTCGCCGGCTTCGTCGTGGCCGGGGTCTACGCGGTGGGCATGCTGCGCGGCCGGCGCGACCGCTACCACCGGGTGGGCTTCCTCACCGGATTCGTCACCGCCGCCTGCGCCCTGCCGCTGCAGATCCTCGTCGGGGACACCATCGCCCGGCAGGTCTTCGACGACGAGCCCGCGAAGTTCGCGTCGATCGAACTCCTGCCCGTCACCGGCTCCCACGTGCCCGAGACCCTGGGCGGCGCGCTGGTCGACGGCAAGGTGCGCTACGGCATCAAGGTGCCCGACATGGCGTCCTTGCTGGCCGGCTTCAAGCCGTCCACGACCATCAGGGGACTGGAGGCCGTCCCGGCCGACGTCCGGCCCGACGACGCACAGGCGAACATCGTCCACTGGGCGTTCGACGTCATGGTGGGCACCTCCTTCCTGATGCTCGCCGTCGTCCTGTGGTTCGGCTGGCTGTGGTGGCGGCGCCGCTCCCAACTCACGGCCGGCCGTTGGTTCCTGCGGGTGGCCTCCGTATGCGGGCTCGTGGCGGTCGTCTGTCTGGAGAGCGGCTGGGTGGTGACCGAGGTCGGCCGCCAGCCCTGGATCGTCGTCGGTCACCTCCTCACCCGGGACGCGGTGGCGACCAAGGGTGACCTGTGGCCCTTCTTCGGCGCCGTACTCCTGATCTACCTGGTCGTCGGTGCCGCCGCCCTGTGGGTGCTGCGGTCCATGACCCGGCGCTGGCGACAACAGGGCGACGAAGCCGTGTCCGTGCCGTACGGGCCGGAACGCTTCGCCGGTACCAGCACGGGAAAGGCGTCCTGAGATGGCCGACCTGGTCGCGGTGTTCCTCTTCGTCGGGGTGATCGCCTACTGCGTCCTGGGCGGCGCCGACTTCGGGGCGGGGTTCTGGGACCTGATCGCGGGCGGGGCCGGCCGCGGCCGGGAGCCCCGCCGCCTGATCGACGACTCCCTCGGCCCCGTCTGGGAGGCCAACCACACCTGGCTGATCTACTGCCTGGTCATGCTGTGGAGCGGCTTCCCGACCGCGTTCGCCGCGATGACGTCCACTCTGTACCTGCCTCTGGGGATCGCCGCACTCGGCATCGTGCTGCGCGGAGCCGGTTTCGCGTTCCGCAAGGCCTCGATCCGTACACCGGAACAGCGCGTGTACGGAGCGGTGTTCGCGCTGTCCTCGGTGCTCACGCCCTACTGTTTCGGCTCCGTCGCCGGTGCCCTGGCATCCGGGCGGGTGCCCACCCACGGCAACGGGAACGCCGTCACCAGCTGGCTGAACCCGACCAGCGCCCTCGGCGGCGTGCTCGCCGTGTTGGCCTGCGCCTACCTCGCCGCCGCCTACCTGACGGTAGCCGCCCGGCAGCAGGCGGACCCCCACCTGCTCCGCTACTTCCGCGACCGGGCAGTCGCCGCGGGCGCCGTCACCGGTGTCGTCAGCATCGCCGGCGTCTTCCTGCTGCGGGCGGACGCCCCCCGCCTGTTCCACCAGCTCAGCCACCGCGCGCTGCCTCTCGCGCTGCTCGCCGCGCTGTGCGGACTACTGGGCCTCGCCCTGCTGCGTGCCGAGCGCACCCGGGGCCTGAGGGCGACGGCGGCGGCGGCCGTCGCCCTCATCGTCAGCGGCTGGGGCGTGTCCCAGTACCCCTACATGCTCGGCACTCACCTCTCCCTCCAGGACGCCGCGTCACCGGACGCCACCCTCTGGGTGCTCGTCGGCGTCGCCTGCGCGGCGGGCGTCGTCATCCTGCCGTCCCTGGTGCTGCTGTTCCGCGTCATGGACCGCGCCGAGGCGGCGGAGCCCGCCGCGCCCGAGACGCCATGAGCACGGGAACCCCGCGCCGAGGCCACCGCGCCGGGCGAGTTCCCGCGCACCGAGACGGCCGGCGGGGCGGTCCTGCTGCTGGCCGTCGCCACGGCCCTCTCCTGGGCGAATGCCGACCTGCACGGGTACGCGAGGTTCTGGGGCACACCGGTGACCGTGAACGCCGGTGGACGGACACGGTCTGCTGCTGACCGCGCGCGGCTGGACCGACAGCGGTCTGATGACGTTCTTCTTCGTGGTGGGACTGGAGGCCCGCCGCGAGTTCGACATCCCGGGTCGCCGAGGACGTGGAGTCCGTCGACCTGAGCGGTGTGGCGGGCACTCCACCTTCTTCGCCAACGGGCGGCGGCTCTACGGCGCGAACACGTTGAGGGCAACGCGCGCTTCATACGGCGGCGACTCAGCGCTCGCCGGGGGCCCGGCCGTCTTCCGGCTCCGCAGTCTCCTCGCCCGCCGGGTTCCCGGTCTCCTCACCCGTCCGGTCCGGGAGGCGCCCTGCGTTGGTCTCCGTGCGTGCCGCGTGGGCATGCGTCTTCCTACTCGGCGGGCAGCAGCGTGAGCAGCTCACGCGCGTAGGCGAAGGACTCCTCCACCGTCTCCGCCTCGTACATCGTGTCCACCATGAAGTGGTCGATGCCCGTCGCGTCGTACACGGAGCGGATCGCCTCCGCCACCACAGGCACGCCCGTTCCCGCGGAGACGTTGACGCGCAGCACGGTGTCGACGTCAGCCGGCTCCCGCCCCGAGGACCGGGCCCACTCGTCGAGCAGTGCGCGCTGGGCGGCCAGGCCGTCGACGTCGACGTAGTCCGGGACCACGCACAGCGGCAGCCAGCCGTCCGCGCGCCGAGCGACCCGGCGCAGCGCCCGCTCGGAGAGCGCCCCCAGGAACACCGGGGGACGCGGCACCCCGGCCGGCTTGAGTGGCGCGTGGTGCCGCGGCACCGACAGCAGCGACCCCGAGTACTCGGCGGGGTCCTCGGTCCACACGGATTCGAGCGCGTCGAGCAGTTCGTCCAGCAGCGCCCCGCGCCGGCCGAAGTCCCGGCCCGCCGCCTCGTACTCCTCCGGTGACCAGCCGATGCCGAAGCCGGCCAGCAGCCGTCCGCCGCTGATCAGGTCGATGGTGGTCAGCGCCCGAGCCAGTTGTACCGGCGGATACAGGGGCGCGATGAGCACATGGGAACCGAGGAGCACGCGTTCCGTCGCCGCGGCGGCCACTCCGAGGAGCACGAACGGGTCGGCGGCGGGGTTCAGCTCCGGCGGGATGGTGGTGCCCTGCCCGCCGTAGCCGACGCGGGGCTCCACCGCGGCCAGGTTGCGGTCCCCGACCCAGAGACTGGCGGCCCCTGCCCGCTCCACCTCCCGTGCGAACTCCGCGACCCGAGCGACCTCGAACGCCTGACGGTGGAACTGGGGAAGTGCGAATCCGATACGCATGACTGCCTTCGCGGAGTGAGTTTGGAGGCCGGAAGCAGCCTACAACGAGAGGGACACCAGCCAAGTCATCATCGGAACACATGTGATGTCACTGGAGGTTGACGTTACATGCCCTTGTCCGTTGTCAGTCGAGCAGACCGGCGGGCTGCGGCGGGGGAGTCCCGCCGGCCAGCACCGTGGTCAGCCGCGGTGCCCCCAGCCGCACGGCGAGCCCGGTGGTGAGGTGGGAGGCGTCGGCGAGACCGCCGTTGACCAGGCTGATCGCGCTGTCGCCGGACGTCATGAGCGCCACGTCGAGCGACATGGTGAACGGCACGCCCTCCGTCGTCCCCTTCGCGACGACTGACAGGGCCTGCCGCGTGCCGTCACCCTCCGGCACCGGCAGGGAGGTGACCCGCACGTCTTCGGTCCTGCCGTCGGGCCGGACTGCGGTGAAGACCCCGCACTTCTGCGGCAGGGCGCCGAACCAGCTTCGTGCCGAGCGGAGTTCCGCGGCGGGGTAGGTACCCACCTCGTAGCGCAACCGGTTGCCGTTGTCGGCGTCGAACACGGCCACCGCCTGTGTGCCGGCGAGCGGTGTGCCGAGTACCCGGCCGCCGCTGAGCCGGTCCAGCAGCTGCTGGCAGGCGGCGGCGTACTCCTCGTGGGTGAGGCAGTCCTGGGTGTCCACCGTGCCCCGCAGCAGACCGTCGCGTCGGTCACCGGAGTCCTCGGCCTCGGTCCACTGGGACCCCAGGTACGCCTCCGTGAGGAGCGCGTGCCGCGCCTGCCGCGAGGTGAGGCTCACGGCAGGCGCGGCGGGGCCCGCCGCCCGGCCCTCCTGGTTGTTCCCGGCATTCGGCCGCCCTTGCCCCGCACCGGCGCAGGCCGCCGCGAACAGCGAGACGCCGACGGCGAGGGCGGCGACGTAGCCGAGGCGGTTCCGGCGTGGCATGGTCATCCTGGTCATCTCCTCTGGTCCTCTTCCCTGCCCGAAGCCGCGGGACGTGCGGCGCGTTCACGGTCGTGCGACCCCCATGCTGACGACACCGATCTGTCGGAGCATCACTCGATCAAGCGATTCACGGAGAGCCGGTACTCACAGGGGGTTTCACACGTGTGGGGCTCTCCCGACGGCTGCTGTGGGGGGCGGGTGCCACGCCCCCTTTCCCGTCTCATGGGGAGGGGACGCGTTCTCATGCCCGCCGCAGGGTCAGTCGTGGGAGGCGACGACCTTGTTCTCGTGCCTGATGGGGCCGCCGACCGTGAGACAGGTGCCGCGCTCCTTGTGCTCGACCTCCACGACGCTGCCGCTGCTGCGCAACGCGGGATCGTAGGCGATCTCCTTCATGCTGAGCACCGGAGCGCACGGGACGCCGTACTGGCGCAGGATGTCCACGGCCTCGTCCTGGCGGGGCGCATCAGACCTCCCGACCCGCTGCCGTGACGCGCTCGCCCCCTACGAGGTACCGGAACGGCTTGCCGTCGTGGCCTCGCTGCCGCACGCCGCCAAGGGGGCTCTGGACCGGGGTGGGTGGCCGACCTGTACGGACACTGAGCGATGTCAAGGATCACTGTCAACATCGGTAATGTGTCGCGATGTCAGCGCGGCATGGCCACGCTATATGACTCAATATTGAAAGGTAGACTTCATGTCCATCGAGGACTACACCGGCGGATCGGCACATGACTCGGACATCGTGGTCGTCACGACCAACGATGTTCCGGGCCATGGCGTGAAGCAGGTGATCGGCGAGGTGTTCGGGCTGACCGTGCGCTCCCGGCACATCGGCGCCCAGCTCGGCGCCGGGCTCAAGTCCGTGATCGGCGGTGAGCTGAAGGGGCTCACCAAGACGCTGGTGCAGGCCCGCACCGAGGCCATGGAGCGGCTCGTCGAGGCCGCCCGTGCCCGCGGCGCGAACGCGGTCCTCGCCGTGCGCTACGACGTGAACACCGCCCAGGATTCCGGCACGGAGATCTGCGCTTACGGCACGGCCGTGGTTCTCGCCCCGGCGGCCTGACCCGAAGCACGCCTGTGTGGCGTCCTGGGGCGTGAGAGGACGACAGTCTCTCACGCCCCTCTCCCTTTTCCCTTCTTCCCGGAATTACCGGTACCGCTCCGGGATACCTTTCGAGGACTCCCCGTCCATGTACGTTCGCTGTCTCCGCACGGAAACAGCGGGTGCTTTCCAGCCATCCTCCGTTACGTTTCCCCGTCGACGGCCATCGCGTGGTCGATGGAATCGCCCCTGGCGAGAGCCTGTCTTGAAGATCGGTACCGGAACGCTCCCCCTGTCAGCCGAATAGAAACATGCTAACTTTTGGACACTGTGTTCGATTGGCCACCGCGGAGGTGAGGGTCGGGACGTCCTGACAGCGCCGGCTGCGTCGACGAGTGGACCGGCACCGCGGGAGAGACGGGAGCTGCTGGGGGACATGCTGTACGGGCGTGAGGTCGAACTCCGTTTGTTGTCGGACCTGATGACCCGGAGTTCCGCCGGTGCGGGCGGCTCCTTGGTGCTGCGCGGAGAAGCCGGCATCGGCAAGACGAGCCTGCTGCGCGCGGCCCGTGAGGCCGGTGTCGCCCAGGGGTGCCGAGTGCTGTCGGCGCTCGGCGTGCAGTCCGAGGCGTCCGTCCCCTTCGCCGGACTGCACCAGGTGCTCAACCCGGTCATGCTCGAGCACAGCCATTCCCTGCCGCCACGGCAGCGCCAGGCGCTGGCCACGGCCTTCGGCATGACCGAGGGCGCGGCCCCGGAGATGTTCTCGGTCGGGCTCGCCTCGCTCGAACTGATCAGCACGCTGGCCGGCGAGTCCCCTGTCCTCCTCGTCGTGGACGACGCGCAGTGGATCGACAGACCGAGCGGCGAGGTCCTCGCCTTCGTCGCCAGACGGCTGGAAGCGGAGCGGGCCGTCATGCTGCTGGCCGTGCGCGCGGGACACGACACCGTGCTGGACGACGCGGGGCTGCCCGAGCTGGAGCTGGCCCGGCTGGACGTCGACGCGGCCCGGGACCTGCTGCGGGCCCGCGCCCCGGAACTCACGCCGGCCCTGCGCGACCGGCTCCTGGCCGAGGCGGCCGGCAACCCGCTGGCCCTCGTCGAACTCCCGGCGGCCCTCGCCGACGAAGCGGACACCAACCCCGTCCTGTCCCCGTGGCTGCCGACCACCCGGCGCCTGGAGCGTGCGTTCCTCTCGCGGGCAGCGGCGCTGCCGGAGTCCACGCAGACCGCCCTGCTGATCGCCGCGGCCGACGACGAGGGCGACCTCGGCGAGATCCTCCAGGCCGCGGGACTGCTCGACGGCACGTCGCTGTCGGTCGACTCCTTGGAACCCGCCGTCGACGCCGGCCTCATCGACGTGCGCGGACACGAGGTCCGCTTTCGGCACCCTCTGATCCGCTCCGCCGTCTACCACGCCGCCACCCCCTCCCGACGGCTGGCCGGGCACGCCGCCCTCGCCACCGTACTGGCCGGACAGCAGGAACGCCGGGCACGGCACCGGGCGATCGCCACCCCCGGCGTGGACGACGAGGTGGCCCTGGACCTGGAGGCGGCCGCCGTCAGGGCCTTGCGCCGGGGCGCTCCGCAGGCCGCGGCCGAGGCGCTGCGGCACGCGGCCCAGCTCAGCTCCCCGCACACCCACCGCGGCCGCCTCCTGCTGCGCTCCGCGGAGATCAACTTCGAACTCGGCGACGTCACCACGGCCCGCCGGCAGCTGGCCGAGGTGAAGTCCGCGAATCTCGAACGAGGGCAGCGGCTCCGCCTCACCCTGTGGACCGAGGCCCTCAACGAGGAGAGCTGGTACAGCCCGGAGCGGGTGCGGACCTTCGCGGAGGTGGCCGACCAGCTGGCCGACAGCGAGAGCGACGGAGCCGGACTCGCGCTGCGCGCACTGTGGCCGCTGTCCATCAGCTGCTGGTACGGCAACCCGACCCAGGAGACCCGCGAGATCGTCGTCGCGACGGCACGGCGCCTGCAGACCCGGGACAACGAACCCATGGTCCTGTCGATCGCCGCCTGCGCGGACCCGGTGGGAGAGGCGGCGTGGGTCATCGACCGGGCCCGCCGGCTCACCCCGGAGGCCGTGGACGATCCCGCCGAGCAGCATGCTCTGGGAGCGTCGCTGACCGCCGTCTGGGCGTTCGACCTCTCCTGGCCGTACCTGTGCGCGGCCGTCGACGGTCTGCGCCGGCAGGGCCGCCTCGGCCTGCTGGGCGAGGCGCTGGCGTCCCAGGCGTGGGCGGCGATCCACCTCGGCAAGCACCGGCTGGCGAGGACTGCGGCGGACGAGGCCAGGCGGCTGGCCCGCGACACCGGTCGGCCCCGCTGGGCGCTCGTCGCGGACCTGGCCACCGCCGCGCTGGCCAGTGAGCGGGGCGAGCCGGACCTCGCGAACGAGATAGTACGGACGACCGAGGCGGAACTGCTGTCGGTGGGTGCCCAGTCGATCCTGGGCTTCGCCCAGCTCGCCCGGGGCCTCCAGGCGATCGTCAGCAACCAGTACAACGAGGCGTTCGAGCAGCTGGCGCGGTCTCTGGACCCCAATGACATCGCCTACCACCCGTTCGTGGGGTGCGTAGGCCTCGCCGACCTGATCGAGGCGGCGGTCCGCACCGGCCGCCAGGAAGAAGCCGAGCGCCAGGCCGCCCGCCTCGACGTGCTGGCGGAGCGGACGAACGCGCCGTACCTGCGGGCCATGGCCCTGTACGTCCATCCCCTTGTCGCTTCGGACGACACGGCCGAGGCCCTCTACCAGCAGGCACTGGACACAAGGCTGCTGGCGAGCTGGCCCTTCCACCGGGCACGGCTCCAGCTGGCCTACGGGCGGTGGCTCAGGCGCCAGCGGCGGGTCGTCGAAGCGCGCCGCCCGCTACGGGCAGCCATCGAGAGCTTCGACGCGCTGGGCATCAAGGCGTTCGGCGAGGACGCGCGGACCGAACTCCGCGCGGCCGGGGAAGTGGTGGGCCGACCGGGTCACGACACGCTGGACAGTCTCACTCCGCAGGAGTTGCAGATCGCGAAGATGGCCGCCACCGGGATGACGAACCGGGAGATCGGCGCACGGCTGTTCATCTCCCACCGCACGGTCGGCCAGCACCTGCACCGCATCTTCCCCAAACTCGGCGTCACCTCTCGCGGTCAGCTGCATCTGGCCGACCTCGGCGGCGACTGACGCCCCGCCCCTCGTACAGCTCCCGGGGCCGGTCGACACCGACCCGGTGCGGCAGGGCCGGAGCACCACGACGACAGCGGGCGGCCGACGGTTTTACGCACCTGCCCGTGAGCGCGCGGGCCACGGCACCGATGTTCGGGAGGAGGGGCGGCGGCAGCCTCCTCACCGGTGACGTGCCGTCCCCCACGGACATCCCCTCCGGCTGCCGGTTCCGCACCCGCTGCTGGAAGGCACGGGAGCGGTGTGCGCTGGAGGACCCGGTGCCGGCGGTCCCTGCGGAGTTGCTTCTCACTACCGGTCCGGCGGCCCATGACTCGGCCTGTCTCTTTGCCCACGAGGACGACAGGGTGCCATCGGAGTGACCGAATATGACTCACGTGGTGACTGTTAAAGTCCATGGCATGCAAACACCTGACATGGTGGATGAGGCTGCCCATGCCTGGCTGGAAGGCGTCGCAGCCATCGCCGGAGCCGTCCCGGGTGGCTTGCGGGCGCAGGCCCAGCCGGGACTCGCCCTGCTGGCCACCGGCGCCCCCCTCGCGTCGGTGAACGGGGTCTTCGACGTCCGCTCCGCCCCGCGCCGCGAACTGGTCGGCGACCTCGCCGCCCGCGCCGCCGAGGAGATCGGACGTTTCGGCGTGCCGTGGTGCATCCAGGTCAGAACCGGTCCAGACACCGAGATCGCCGAGATCGCCGCCGCACACGGGCTGGCGAAAGTGACGCGGACCCCCCTCATGGTGCGCGGGCTCGACGGGCCTGGCGCGACGCTCGACGGTTCCCTCCCGGCCGCGTTCGTCGTGCGGCAGCTCGGTCCGGGCGACAGCGCCGAGTTCGCCGCCGCCCTGGCTGCCGGTTTCGAGGCCCCTGCGCAGGTGATGAACCGGCTGGGCAGCGCCGAGATACTCGCTCTGCCCGGTGCGACCGGGTACCTCGCCGAAGCCGACGGCGCCGTGGTGGCGACCGGACTGGCGCTGCGCGCCGGGGGGTGCGTCGGCATCTTCAACATCTCGGTGCCCCCCGAGCGGCGCAGGCAGGGGTACGGCGCCGCCGTCACCTCCGCGATCCTGGCCGCGGCACGGGAGCGGGGAGCACGCCTGGCCTTTCTGCATTCGTCCGCCATGGGCCGTTCCGTGTACGAGTACCTGGGCTTTCGCACGGTCGAGGAGTGGACGCGCTACACATGAGAAGCCGCTCCTACCACCACGGTGACCTGCCCGCGACGCTCCTCGCGCGCGCCGAGAAGACGGTGCGCGAGCGAGGAGTGCAGGCCCTGTCCCTGCGCGAACTCGCCCGTGACATCGGGGTGAGCCCCGCCGCGCCGAACCGCCACTTCACGAGCAAGCAGGACCTGCTGGACGCCGTGGCGCTGCGCGGGTTCCAGCGGCTCGCCAGGGCGGTCGAGCAGGCGTGCGCGGACGCCGGCGAGACCTTTCCCGAGCGGCTGGGCGCCGTGGCCCGTGCCTACCTCGGCTTCGCCGCGGCCAACGGCACGCTGCTCGACCTGATGTTCGACGACCGCCGCGGCCCCGAGCGGCCACCGCGGCTGCACGAGGCCGCCCGGAACTGGTACGACCAGGTCGTGATGCTCGTCGCCGACGGACAGAACACCGGCGAGGTGAGACAGGGTGCGCCCGACCGCGTCGCCCTCCCGGTCCTCGCGGCACTGCGCGGTTGCGCCCGCCTGCAGAGCGACGGTGCGCTTCCGGGCGAGCTGATCGAACACGGGGTGGACGACCTCGTCACCGCCGTCGTCCGGGGCTGCGCGCCGTAGGTCAGGGGACGGACCACTCGCGCGGCCGGCGGGCGGTCCGGGGCACGCCGAGCGTGCCCGGCGCGGTGTCGCGCGCCAAGGCCACGGCGGCCCTCGGTAGGTGGTCGAGGTCGTGTCCGTCGAGCATCAGGTATGCGTCGGTGGCGTGCCAGGCGAACGCCTCGGCCGAGTGTTCCGAACACGGCCTCGCCGAGGTGAGCGGGAGCGTGACGTCCAGGGCGAGCGGTTCGGACTGCGTCACGTCGCGTGTCCCTCGCCCCAGCCGTCCCGGCTCGTACGGCGCCTCCCGCTCGGGCTCGCGCCGCCGTGCGGCGGGAGCGGCGCCGCCGGCGTCCTCGGCGAACGCCTGGCCACTGCTTGCCGCGGAGAGCCGGAAGCCTTCCAGGAACCGTGCTCCACCACCATGGCGCGCGCGTAGGCCGCCGACAGGATGTACTCCTGGAGGCTGACACCGGTCTGCCGGGCGGCGGCCTCGGTGGCCGCGCGCTGCTCGGGGTCGCGGAGGCGCACACACCGCGTCGAAGGCGGTGGCGGCACCCTCCTCCCGCCACCGGACCACGTGCGTGGGGCGGCGGAAGGCCGGCGTGGCCGTCAGCACCGCGCGGGCCGCCGCGGTGGGGCGCGTGCGTGGGCCCCCGGACGCGACACCGCCGGCGACGATGCGCGCACCTGCCCGGCGGGCCGTTCAGATGGCTGGTCACCGGCGAACAGCCCCGTCAGCCAGTCCCGCAGCCGCCTCCGCACAGCCGTCCCGGTGTCCAGGCAGCCGCCCGTCGCGCCGCGCGAGCCAGTCGGCGACGACCGTCTCCCACTGGGCCTGCTCGGCGGGGAAGTACCGGGAGACGGTGCCATGGCTCACCCCGAAGGTACGGGCGACGTCCGGCACGGCTGCCTTCTCCGTGCCATGCCGACGCGGTACGGCCTCGGCGGCGGCACGTACGGTCGTGGGTTCCAGTGCCGGGCCACGGGACATCAGCGCGCATCGTCCCCGCTCACCGCGGCGCCCCCGCCGGGCAGCGGACCCGAGGCCGGGGTGGTGCCCGGCACCGGTGCCCGGTCCGTCGTCTGCCAGCGGTCCAGCGCCCGTGACAGCACGGTGAGCGCGGGCGACACGGCGGCGCCGGGCCCGTCGGCACGGACCGAGCGGTCGCCGGTGGCCGGCTCGCAGGGGTCCACCACTTCCGCCAGGTGCCGCAACGCACGGGCCGTGCCTGCGGAGTCCGCGCGTACGGCGGCCGGCTGGTCCAGCACCTGTCCGGCAAGGGAGAGCGTGGCCGACGCCACCTCGTCCAGCGCGGACGCGGCGACCCGCACGCCCCGGCGCTCGCCCGCGGTGCGCTCGCTCACCAGCCGGAGGACGGCCACCGTGTCGCGTAGCTCCGCCTCCCGCCGCGGCACGGGCCCGGCCTCGACCAGTCCGGCCGCCGCCCTGAGCACGTCCGTCACGGCTTCCCGGCGGTGCCGGACCGCCCAGCGCCGGGTCACGAGTTGACCGGCCACGACGGCGGCGGCACAGCCCAGCACCGTCTCCAGGAGACGGTCGGCGGTGATGGTGAGGACGGCGGATGCGCCGGTCGCGGAGGTCACGAGGAGAACGGAGAGAGGGGTCACGAAGATCATGGCGATGGCGTAGTTGCGGGCCACGACCAGCTCGATGACGAACGTGAGCGCGGCGAGCACGACGGCGATCGCGACGCCCCTCGGATGCGTCGCGGCCAGGGCGCTGGCGAGCAGACAGCCCGCGGCGGTTCCCACCCCGCGCGCCGCGGCCCGGCTGTTCGCGCTGACGGCGTGGCTGCCGCGCGCGAGGACCGCCGCGGCGGCGGCCATGGCCCAGTACGGACGCCCCACCTGGCACAGCAGGGAGGCGGCACCGGCGAGTCCCACGGCCGCTCCCGTCCTGACGGCCATCCAGGGCAGGGGAGAGAACGGCAGGGACTTCGGGGCCACGAGCAGGTGGCTCCTCGGTTCCGCCACCTGTGAGGACGGACGTCCGACGGCGGACACCCTGGCGAGGAGCCAGGACAGCACCGTGGCGGCACAGCCGACGGCGGCCACGGCCAGGACCCGCTGCCCCGTGTGTCCGGGCGGCAGTCCGGTCCCGACCGAGCAGACCAGGACCGGCATGACGATGCCGGGCGGTCGAACCTGGGTGAGTGCGAAGAGCAGCGCGGCCACGGCGGCCCACAGGGCGGTGCCCAGCACGGCGAGCCGGGTGTGCCCGGCGAGGGAACTGCCGATCGCCATGCCCGTGGCGAGCGCCAGTGCGGCGCCTGCCACCGCGTCGGCCTCCTGCCGGGGCGTGCCACGGCCGCCGTACAGCGCGGCCAGCGCACCCGTGCTGGCGACGAGCCCGACGACCGGCTGCCCCAGCGCCTGCCCGGTGACGATGGGAGCGGCCGTGCACACGGCGGCGATCGCGGCGCTGCGGTGCCGGGAGGGCATCGGGCGCAGGACGAGCAGTTCCCTCACGGAAGGCGGCAGGGCCGGTCTGCTCCCTGGGTCGGCGTTCGAGGGGCGGGTGCGGGACATGGGACCAATTCCTCGCAGGGCGTGGGGCGAACGGCGGACACGCGGGGAGGCCGTTCCGAGGGGGGAGACGGGGAGGCATCCCCGCTCGGAACGGCCGGTCTGGTCAGAGCGGGTAGACGGAGTGCCGGTCGGTGAGGGTGACCCAGCGGGTCTCCGTGAAGAACTCCACGCCCCAGTCGCTGCCGAAGTGGCCGAAGCCGCTGTCCTTGACGCCGCCGACCGGCGCCTGCGGCTCGTCCGCGACCGAGTGGTCGTTGATGTGGACGTTGCCGTGCCGAAGCCGCCGGGCCACGGCGAGCCCCCTGCCGGCGTTCTCCGTGTAGACCGCGCTGGACAGCCCGTACGCGGTGTCGTTGGCCAGGTCCACCGCCTGGTCCACGGTGTCGACACGGAAGATCGTCGCGACCGGGCCGAAGACCTCCTCGGAGTAGATCCGCATGTCGGGCGTGACGTTGTCGAGGACGGTCGCGGGGTAGAACGCGCCCTGGGCGGGCCCGCCGCCGTGCAGCACGGTGGCGCCCTTCTCGACGGCGTCGGCGACCAGAGCGGCGACGCGTTCGGCGGCCCGCGTGTTGATCATGGGGCCGACGAGGGTGTGCTCGTCGCGCGGGTCACCCTGGCCGAGGGCGCGGACCTTCTCCAGGAAGGCCGCGACGAACTCGTCCGCTATGCCGCGCTGGAGGACGACCCGGTCGACGGACAGGCAGATCTGGCCGGCGTTCATGAACTTGGCGACGGTGACGCCGGAGGCCGCGTAGGCCGGGTCGGCATCGTCCAGCACGACGATCGGGTTCTTGCCGCCGAGTTCGAGGATGACGGGCTTCAGGTGCTCCCCTGCGAGCCGGCCGACGATCCGGCCGACCGGGGTGGAGCCGGTGAAGTTGACCCGGCGCACCCGCTCGTCCGCGATGAGAGCCTCGACCACGGCGGGCGCGTCCGCGCGGTCGTTGGTCACGACGTTGACCACACCGTCGGGCACGCCCGCCTCGGCGAGGATGTCGGCGAGGAAGTACCCGGAGGTCACGGGAGCGTCCTCGCTGGGGCGGATCACCACCGGGTTGCCGGTGGCGAGGGCGACCGCGATGGCCCGGGTGCACAGGATCAGCGGACCGTTCCACGGCACGAACGCGGCGACGACACCCGCCGGTTCGCGCACTGCCATCGACCACTCACCCGCGACGTCGCTGGCCAGCAGCGAACCCGTGGGCCGGGTCGCCATGGTCGCCGCCTGCCGCATGAGGTCCACGGACATACGGATGTTGAACGCGGCCCAGGTCCGGGTGCCGCCGGTCTCACTGACCATGATCTCGGTGAACTCGGCGACCCGCGCCTCCATCAGGTCCGCCGCCTTCTGGAGCAGCCCGCGGCGCACCGACGGCGCGGTGGCGGCCCACGCCGGGAATGCGGCGTGCGCGGCCTCCACGGCCCGGGTGACGTCCTCGGGGCCGGCGGCGGGCACCTTCAGATACACCTCGCCGGTCACGGGATCGACATCGTCGGTGCAGCGTCCGGACAGCGCGGGCACGTCCTTGCCCGCGATCAGAAGACCACGGGACGCGGTTGCGGTGGCGAGGTCGCTCATGTTCACTCCTTGGCATGCGGTACGTCGGCTGCCCCGGGCACGGAGCCGGCCGCGCGAGGATGTGACGACTGTGTCAACCGCGCGTCCTTCGTGGCTGTAAGGCCGCCCTCAGATCACGGTGCGGGGCTGTCTGCGGGCGGTCCGGGGCGACCCCCATGCCGGGGAGTGGGGACAGCCCGACAACCCGCTGCTCAGGCACGGTTCGTGTCGGTTCCGGGCGCCGTGGCGCCGGCGGGCTTCGACGGGGGGAACAGCACCGCGACCGCGATCGCGGTGAGCACCACGACACCCGCGGCGACGAGGTACGACAGCGCGTACCCGTCCGCCGGTGAACCAGCGTCGCCCGTACGCGCGGCCGCGATCGTGGCGAGCACGGCCAGCCCCACGGCCGACCCCAGTTGCTGCGCGGTCACGAACATGCTTCCGGCGAGCCCCCGTTGAGCGGTCGGGACGTCGGAGGTGATCGCAACCGAGCTGGTGGGAAAGGCCAGCCCCATGCCGATGGCCGTCAGCACGATGCCCGGCAGGACGTGGGTGGCGTAGGCGCTGTGCGCGGTGAGCGTCGACAGCCACAGCTGGCCGCCGCCGACGAACGCCAGCGCGACCAGCAGTGTCCGGCGCAGCCCCAGCCGGGGCTGGAGACGGCGGGTGAGCAGAACGGACACCGCCATCACGATCGCGGTCGCCGGCACCAGGGCCAGGCCCGTCAGCAGTGTGGACATACCGCGTACCCGTTGCAGGTACAGGGACACGAAGTACACATAGGCCGCCACCACTCCGCCCAGCAGCACCATCACGACCAGCGCGGTGCGCCGTGCGCGGTCGCGCAGCAGCGTGAGGGGCAGCATGGGCTCCGCGGAGCGGCGCTCGACGAGGACGAACCCACCGGTCAGCAGGACGGCGGCGAGGAGCGGCCCGAACGACTGGGCACTGCCGAAGCCGCGCTGCTGGCCCTCGCCGAGCCCGTAGATGAGCGCGCCGGCCCCGGTGGTGGCCAGCGCCGCACCGGGCAGGTCGAGCCGGCCGGCGGCGGACCCCGGGCGGTCGGCGGGGAGCTTACGGGCCATCAGCCACGCCAGGACCACGATCACCGGCGGGTTGACCAGCAGGACCGAACGCCATCCGAGGTACTCGGTGAGCACCCCGCCCAGCACGATTCCCGCCGTGGCTCCCGCGGCACTGCTGCCCTGGAAGACGCCGAGCGCGTGTGCGCGGGCCTGGGGCGTGGTGTAGGCGTCGGTGAGCACGCCGAGCGCGCCCGGCGCGACGAGGGCGGCGCTCGCGCCCTGGAACAGCCGAGAGACCACCAGCATCAGCCCCGAGGTGGCGAGGCCGCCGGTGAGCGAGCTGAGTCCGAACGCGGTCAGGCCGATGAGCAGCGCCCGCCTGCGTCCGATCAGGTCGGCGGCGCGCCCGCCTGCCAGCAGGAGCGCGCCGTACGTCAGCGCGTAGTCGGTCACCACCCACTGGAGACCGGCGGCGGTGAAACCGAGCTGGCGCTGGATCGCCGGTAGAGCGACGTTGATGATGCTGAAGTCGAGCTGGAGCACGAACTGCGCGGCGGCGGCCAGGATGAGCACCCAGCCCGCGCCGGCCGTCGCCGGGCCGGCGCCGTTCCGGGCCGCGTCGGGCCGGACGTCCGGCCCGACGCGACCGGAGGCGGGGAGGGACTCGGAGGTCGGGTGTGTCATGGAGAAGTCCGATCGAGGCAGGGTTCGCGGACGCGGTACCGGCGGATGCGGACGGCTCAGGCGGCGCGGCGCTGTCCGGCGACGAGCCGGCGTGCGGCAGGGATGACGCGCTCGCCGAACAGGCGGATCTGATCCGGGGTTTCGCGCTCCGGTACGAGGTTGACCGCGTCGAACCGCTGCTCGGTGACGAAGTGCGCGATGACGCGGGCCCACTGGTCGGGGTTGGCGTGCAGGGGGCGGCCGTTGGGCCCGGACAGCGGCACCTCGACCGGTGTCGTGGAACCGGTGACGGAGCCGACCAGCTGGATCACCCGGCGGATGTCCCGCGGGGAGCGGCCGGCGGCGCGCGCGGCGGCGTCGATGGCGTCCTGCGCGGCCGGCTTGGTCTCGAACGGCGTGGCCAGCGGCGCGATCCAGCCGTCGGCGCGGCGGCCCAGCAGATCCAGCATGCGGGGGCCGGAGGCACCCAGCCAGATCCCCACGGGATGGACGGGAGCGGGCCCGGTGGCGACGGCGTCGAGGGAGTACGTCGTGCCCGGGAGGGTGACCGACGGGTGCGGTTCCCACATGGCCCGCAGCACGGTGATCGCCTCGTCGATCGCGTTCACGGTCTGACCGGGGGTCCAGGTGGGGCCGCCGAGGCCCGCGATCTGCGGCCAGGACCGGCCGCCGCCGAGCCCGAGGTCGAACCGGCCCCCGGACAGCACGTCGAGGCTGGCCGCGGTCTTCGCGAGGAGGGGAGCCGGGCGCAGGGGCAGGTTGGCGACGTCGGTGAGGAAGCGCAGGGTGCTCGTGCGGGCCGCGAGATGACCGATGAGGACGTAGGGATCGAGGAAGTCCGGGACGTACGGATGGTCCTGGACGGCGGCGAAGTCGAATCCGCTGCCCTCGGCGGCCTGGGCGTTGTCGATGACGAGCGCGTTGTCACGGTGGGGGCTGAGGAAGACGCCGAAGCGGATGGCGGTCACGGGGATTCCTGCCTTTCAGGGTCTGGGTCGGCTTCAGGGGCCGGGCAAGATCGCGCGGCCCGCGGTGGTACGGGGCTCAGGAACCGGCGGTGAACCGGCGCCGTGGGAAGCGGTTCTGCTCCAGTTCGTCGACGAGGACCGCCGCGAAGTCCCCTTCGGTGACCGCGCTGTCGCCGTCGGCGTTGACGACGGCCTCGTCGCCCGCCCGCACGACGTGGCGGCCGGTCTTCTCTCCCGGGAGCAGGTATTGCGGCGGAGGAGTGAAAGTCCACTCGACGTCGTCCCCGGCGCCCTCCAGGATTCGCGGCGCTTCCGCCTGGGCCAGTGCCTCGGCCCGGTACCGCTTGGGGAACCCGGGCGCGTCCACGGCCCGCGGGCCGGGGGCGACGTGGAGGCTGCCGCCCCCGCCGACGAACGCGATGCGCCGGACGCCGGCCCGCGGGGCGGGCTCGAGCAGCAGGGCGGCCGTGGCGGGGATGCGCGAGCGGTCGGCGGTGGTCCGGTCGGTCACCGACGGGACGATGACGTAGCTGCCGGCGACGGCGTCGGCGATCGAGTCCCGGTCGTCGAGGCAGGCGGGTACCGCTCGGGCTCCCCTGATCGCGGCCGGCGCGGCCGGGTCGCGGCCGATGGCCATCACCTCGTGTCCTCGGGCGAGCGCCTCGCGGGCGATCGCTCCGCCGAGCCGGCCGGAGGCTCCGATGATGGCGATGTCCACTGCTGTGCCGCTCCTGTCGGGTGAAGAGGTGGGGTGTGACCGAGAGGTGAGGGGGCGGGTCAGGCGGTGGCCGAGCGGCGCCGGGCCAGGACGGCGACCGCGCCGAGCAGGACCACGAGCAGGCCGGCGAACCAGGTCATCACCGTGACCGCGGCGAAGGAGCGGGTGGCCACACCGATACCGACGGCCGGCACCGTCAGTCCGAGGTAGGAGATCAGGAACAGTCCGGCGAGGGCCTCACTGCGCTTGGCGGGCACGGCCAGTGCGGCGACGGTGCCGAGGGACGCCTTGAAGAGCACGCCCGCGCCGATGCCGGCGACGATTCCGCCCACGAGGAAGACGGCCAGAGTGGCGGTGTGCATCCCGATGACGAGCGTCACCACGCCGACCGCCTGGGCCGACATCCCCAGCTTCCGCTTGGCTGCGGTGGTCAGGCGGGAGGTCAGGCTCTGCGCGGCGGCCGCGGCGCCGAAGACGGCGAAGACGATCAGACCGGCGAGCGCGCGGGAGGAGTGGTGCAGCGAGCCGGCGACGAATCCCGGTGCCACGGAGGTGAACAGGCCGAAGACGGCGAAGGAGGCGAATCCGGCGGCCGCGGCGGCGGTGTATCCGGCCCGGTCGTCGACGTCCACCGAGATGCGCTGGGGCCGGTAGGCGGGCCTGACGAACTGTTCCTCGACCGTCTCGGGCGTCAGCGCGATCGCGGCGATGCTTGCCAGCAGCAGGACGGCGAACACCATGTAGGGGGTGCGCAGCGGGCCGGTGACCCACTGGGCCAGGACGCCGGCGACGAGCGGGCCGATGCCGAGGCCGCCGATGTTGGCGGCGGTCGACACCAGTTCGAAGCGCTGGGGGGAGGCGCCGGGCCGGTGCGCGGTGTGCAGTTCGTGCAGGTGGGCCGTCGCGGTGGCGGTGACCATGCCCACGCCGAGCCCGGTGATGACCCTGGCGGCGAGCAGGACGGGCAGCGACGTGTTCGTCAGGAAGAGCACGGCGGCGATCAGTTCCAGGCCGATCGCCGGCATGAGGATCTTCTTGCGGCCGACCCAGTCCGATATGTGACCGGCCAGCACCAGACTGATCACGACGCCCACCGCGTAGGCGGCGAAGACGACCGTGACCATGAAGGTGGAGAACCCGTCCTTCGCCATGTACAGCGGGTACAGCGGGGTGGGCACGGTGGAGAACGCCATCGAGGTCAGGAACGCGAAGGCGATGAGTGAGAACCCGATGCCGTGGCGCCGGGCACTGGCGCGGCGCCGGGCGGGACCGTGCGCACCGGCTGTCGCGGCGGGCTTCTTGTGGGACGCGGGGATCGACTGCGCCATGACGGGCTTCT
This sequence comes from Streptomyces hygroscopicus subsp. hygroscopicus, assembly GCF_030269125.1. Lineage (GTDB taxonomy): Bacteria > Actinomycetota > Actinomycetes > Streptomycetales > Streptomycetaceae > Streptomyces > Streptomyces hygroscopicus_C. Next base: position 545,939 of record NZ_BSSM01000003.1, read on the forward strand.
CCAGACCTGAGGCGAGCGGTTGTTTGAGCGTTTAACAGAATGGCTCGCGAGAACCATCTCGTCCAACGAAAGTTGGAGACCGTGACCATCTCTATGGGAGATACTTGGTGGATGGAACTGCGTCAGCTCGCATGCTTCGTCGCCGTGGCCGACGAAGGGAACTTCACCCGCGCCGCGGCCCGGCTGCACATCGTCCAGTCCGCGGTGTCCAGCACGATCAAGAGTCTCGAACGTGAACTCGACACGCCGCTGCTGGACCGCAACTCCAAGCGGGTGCTCCTCACCGACGCCGGCGCCGCACTGCTTCCGCGCGCACGCGCCGCGCTGCACGCCGCGCAGGAGGCGGCGGACGCGGTCGCCGAGGTCCGCGGCGGGCTGCGCGGCACCCTGCGGCTGGGGACACTGACCTCGGTCCGGGTGCTCGATCTCCCGGCGCTGCTCGGCGAGTTCCACCGCCGGCACCCCGGTGTGCTGCTCCAGACCAGCGCGCTCCCGTCCGGCTCGCAGGGCCTGGTGGAAGCGCTCCTCGAACGGCGCCTCGACCTCGCCTTCGTCTCCCTGCCGGGCCCGCGCCCCGCGGGCATCACGCTGACCGATCTCACCAGTTCGGTCCTCGACCTGGTCGTCCCGGCGGGCCACCCGCTGGCGCGGCGCGAGAGCGTGTCCCTCGCCGACCTGAGCGGGCTCGACTTCGTCGACTCCCCGGTGGGATACGGCAATCGCACGGTCGCCGACCGCGCCTTCGCCGCCGCGTCCGTGGCCCGCCGGGTCGCCGTGGAGATCACCGATGTCGCCACCGGAGTGGACTTCGTACGGCACGGCCTCGGCGTGGCCCTGCTGCCCCGGTTCGCCCTCCGGGCGGCCGAGGACGTCGCCACGCTCACGGTGCACGACGCCGACCTGAACTGGCCGCTCTCGCTCGCCGTGGCGAGCGGGCACAGACCCGGCGCCGCGGCCCGCGCCCTGATCGAGATGGCCCGCGAGTTCGTGGCCTGACCGGGCCGGCCGGCGAGCAGCACCGGGCCGGCTCCGGCACCCCGGAGCCGGCCGATCGTCGTCGCGCTCACTCACCGGGGCAACGTATGGCCGTCACATGGACTGGGTCATGACATGAATGTGCGAGAACCACCGGCATACCCCGCGTACGCCGTCGGCCTCGGTCCGCCGCTCCCCGGGACTCCAGGCGAGGGAGTGGGCGGTGACCACCCACTGCCGGTTGCCGTTGCCGAAACGGAGGTCCCGCTGGGCCGAGGCAGCGCGATGTTCACGATGGTGGCGTCCAGCACCACCATCGGCCGGGCCAGGGCGATGACGCCGAGTACCGACCAGCGTCGGCTGTCCCCCCGCGCAGGAGGCGCGACCCCGTGGTCGGGCGCGGTGGCGGAGCGGTGGTCGTCATGACTCATCGAGGGCACGCCGGGAGCCGGCGGGACCTGGCGAGGGCACCGAACCGGCTGCTACCCCGCAAGCGGGCGTGCTCGCGGGGGAGAGGCGCACTGCCGCCCCGCCGGAGCCGGGCTCGGACCGTCTCCCACCCTCTTTTCCGCCACCGCGTTCAGCCATGGAGACCGCACCAGGACCGCGTACGGCGGTCCGTGGGGAGCGCCCCACAGCCGTCGGGGGTGTCAGGGCTCTCGCGCGCCGGGTACCGGAATCCAGGTGTGCGACCAGACGGCGAGCGCGTCCAGGACCGGTTCCAGCTCGCGGCCCTTGCGGGTGAGGCGGTACTCGACCTCGACGGGGGTCGTGGAGAGCACATGGCGTTCCACCAGTCCGTCGCGTTGCAGTCCGCGCAGGCGCTGCGCCAGCATGGTGTCGCTGATTCCCGGGATCGCGCCCCTGATCTGCGTGTAGCGCAGCCGGCCCGAGAACAGTGCCCGCAGGATGGCACCGGTCCACCGCGCACCGATCATCTCGATCGCCGTATGGAAGCGGGCGCAGACGGCATGGCCGTCCTCGCCCGTCGGCACCTGCCCCGGTGTCACGAAGCGGCCGACTCCCGCAGCGGGCGCAGTGCCTCGGTCATGCGCACCAGTTCGTCGAGCATGGCGTCGGCGGCGCCGCGCATGATGTCGTTGGGCACCAGCCGCTTGTCCTCGTCGATGAAGGTTCACGAACGGGATCGACACCGCCTCGAAGACCGGCGTCATCTTCAGGGTGGTGACCACCTGCTTGATCATCTGCGCCGCGCGCGTGCCCGCGGAGACGCCGCCGTAACTGACCATGCCGACCGGCTTGTACTGCCACTCGTTGTGCAGGTAGTCGATCGCGTTCTTCAGTTCGGCGTTGTAGCCGAAGTTGTACTCCGGCATCACGAAGACGAATGCGTCCGCCTCGGAGATCTTCGCACTCCAGTCGAGGGTGTGCTGGTGCGTGTAACGGCCGAGGCGCGGATGGTGGGGCTCGTTCATGAAGGGGAGGTTCACCTCCGCCAGGTCGACCACCTCTGTCTCGGTGAAGCCGCCGTGCTCCGCCGCCTCCTTCTCGATCCATTCGGCGACGCTCGGCCCGACCCGGCCGGGGCGCGTGCTGGCCACGATGATCTCAAGCTTGCTCATGTCTCCGCCCACTCTCTACATGACTGAGTGACAACACCTGAGATGAGCTTAGTCAATAAATTTTTCTTAGTGTGGAAGCATGGTCGAGAACTGGCCATATCTCCACGACATGTGGGTGAGGTGCAGGGACTCAATGCTGTCCCTCCGGACTGATGTTGTGTTCACGGGTCAGCCGAAGTGCTTCCTCGCGGTCTCGCCGGTCCAGGGCGTCCACCAGCGCGCGATGCAGCTCATGACGCCGTGCGACGTACTCGCCGAGCGGCTGATCGCCGTCGGGCAGTACGGACAGCGTGTGGCTCTCGATGAGCTCGAGCAGACTGGTGTAGAGCGAGCTGAGCAGGGCGTTCGGGCTGATGGCGGCGATGGCGGCGTGCAGCCGCCAGTTGGCGCGGACGAAGGCGGCCGCGTCCCCCTCGTCGGCGGCCGCCGCCATGGCGGCGAGGTGTTCCCGCAGCCTGGCGATGTCGGCGGGGGAGGCGTGCCACAGTGCGTCCTCGACGATCAGCGGTTCGAGTGCGTCCCGGATGCGTACGGCGTCGGCGACGTCGTTCTGCCGGGTGTCCAGGGCGAGGACGGAGTTGCCGAGCCGGACCATGGGCGACTGCTCGGCGCTGAACAGTCCGCCGCCGGGGCCGGGGCGCACGGTGACCAGTCCGCGGGCCTGGAGCAGTCGCAGCGCCTCGTTGAAGGTACCGACCGAGACCTCGCACAAGGTGCGCAGCTCCTCCTTCGTGCCGAGGCGGGAGCCTGGTGGCACGCTGCTGACCAGCTGCGCGACCCGTTCGGCCGCCCGTTCGGCCCGTCCGGAGGCCGCGGGGCGGCCGGGGACGACGGTCACCGCGGCCTCCTGTGGCTGATATCGATATTCATCATGATGATTTATCGCTCCGTCCTCTTGACGCCCGCATGCCGTGGGCGCAACATCAAGATAATCATCATGCTGAATTGCCGGCGGGCGCGGCAAGGTCCTGGACCGCCTGGTAGTCGGCGTGATCACCCAGCGTCGGCGGACGCCCGTCGCGCGTGTTCCTGCGAGTGCTGTCGCCTTCTGCCTCTGAGTTCGGGAGTCACCCATGCGCATCGCCAACCTCTCCGGCCGTCTCGTCCTGATCCACGACGGCCTGGCCGTCGACGTCGAACGGGCCAGCGACGGCACCTTCCCGGCCGATCCACAGGCCGTCTACGAACGTTGGGAGGAGTTCCGTTCCTGGGCCGAGCGCGCGGAGCTGCCGGCCGGCGAGCCCTTCGAGCAGGCCGCACTCGGCTCTCCGGTGCCGGCCCCGCGCCAGACCCTCGCGATCGGCCTCAACTACCGCGACCACGCGGCCGAGTCGGGCTTCACGGTTCCCGAGGGCCTGCCGCCGGTGTTCACCAAGTTCGTCACCAGCATCACCGGTCCCGTCACCGAGGTGAAGCTCCCGGCCGACGGGCACACCGACTGGGAGGTCGAGCTGGTGGCGGTCATCGGCCGCCGTGCCGAGGCCGTGCCGGAGGCCGAGGCCTGGGCGCATGTGGCGGGGCTGACGGTGGGGCAGGACATCTCCGAGCGGGTGGTGCAACTGGCGGGACCGGCACCTCAGTTCAGCCTGGGCAAGTCCCATCCCGGCTTCGCCCCGATCGGCCCGTGGCTGGTCACGCCGGATGAGTTCGCCAACCGCGACGACCTGGAACTGCGCTGCGCCGTCAACGGCGAGGAGGTCCAGAAGGGCCGTACCCGCGACCTGATCTTCTCCGTGCCCACGCTGATCGCACGGCTGTCCGCGGTGCTGCCGCTGCTGCCCGGAGACATCATCTTCACCGGAACCCCGGCCGGCGTGGGCCTCGGGCGCAATCCGCAGCGCTGGCTGGCGGCGGGGGACGAACTCGTCAGCACCATCGAGGGCATCGGCGAGCTGCGCCAGACCTTCGTCGCCTGAGCACCCACCCGATCGACGGACACAGGAGTCACCCATGGCACTGCACCGTCTGACCTCCATCACCATGGGGGTCCCCAACGTCGCCGAGACCGCGGCCTATTACACGGACTTCGGTCTCGCACCGGAAGCCGACGGCTGGTTCGCCACCCGCGACGCCGGCCGTCAGCTGCACATCGTGCACGCGCCCACGCGTCGCCTCGTCGAGGTGCGTGTCGGCGCGGACACCCCCGACGATCTGGCCGCCGCCGCCTCCCGCCTGCACCGCCTGGGCGTCGCATCCCGCGTCGAGGGCACGACGCTGACCGCGTGCGACAGGGCCACGGGCGTCCGCGCGGTCCTGGACGTCGTTCCCCGGCTGGTCCAGGACCCGGTGCCGGCACCCCTGTACAACGGCCCCGGCCGCGCCGACCGCACCGGCTCGCGGGCCGCCGGCGTGCTGCGCACGGGCCCGGTGCGCCCCCGCAGGTTAGGGCACGCCGTCCTCGGTACCACGGACTTCGAGACCACCACCGCCTTCTTCCGTGACGGGCTCGGCTTCAAGGCCTCCGATTACGTCAAGGACCACGGGGCGTTCCTGCGCTGCTCCACCGATCACCACAACGTCTTCGTCATCGCCATGCCCGTCACCTTCCTGCACCACACCTCCTGGCAGGTCGACGACATCGACGACATCGGCCGCGGCGCCTTCGCCATGCTGGAGGACCACCCCGAGCGGCACGTGTGGGGCCTTGGCCGGCACCACGCGGGGTCCAACTTCTTCTGGTACCTCAAGGATCCGGCCGGGAACTTCAGCGAGTACTACTCCGACATGGACTGCGTCGTCGACGACCAGCTGTGGACCCCCGAGGTGCTCGAAGGGACCAAGGGCCTGTTCGACTGGGGTCCGCCGCCCCCGCCGTCCTTCCTCGCCCCCGACGACCTCGCCGCCCTGATGACGGGCTCCCACAGCGCGGTGCGGTAGCCCTCGGCGCACCGCGCCCGCAGGCGGCTGAGATCGCGCGCGCTCCGGTGTCGACCGGCTCGCCGTTCGACACCGGAGCGTGGCTGTTCCGGCGCGCTTCCGCTCCGCTCCGGGCTCAGTCGCCCCTCGACGGGAGGGAGAACTACCAGCCGCCGCAGCCGTATTCGCCGCAGTAGCCGGCGGGCTGCACGCTGGCTCCCGTCGTGGTCGTCGCGGCGAAGCTGGAGGTGGCACCCAGCAGGGTGACACCGATGGCGAGCAGGCATGCGGCGAGTGCACGGCGCATGGGAATCAACTCCTCAGAGAGTTCGGACTGACTGTTCGAGCTGACCATGCCAAACAGGCGAAAGCAAAAGGAAACGGTCATGGTGCCCGTCCGTGCATGCCGCCTTTCCCGTTTATGTCTGATTGCTGCTCAGTTCGGCGAAGTGCCGCGCTTTTCCCGTGGGTGTGGCCCGCGCCGTGCCGACGTCGGCCCAGCCCGCGCACGAGCCGATCGTCGGCACCTGGCATCGGAAACCGGTGAGGCGGGCGACGACACCCGCGCGGGCCGCGTCCGGACCGCGGAGTCGTCCTCGACCGGAGCCATCGGCCTGAGCGGTCTGGCAAGGACCGACGACGGCGAGTGGAGGGTCTTCTCGTTCATCGAGAACGGCGCGACCGCCGATCCCACCGGAACCAAGGACGCGATGGACGGCCCAGCCGCCACCGTGAACGGCTGCTGGGCCTGAGCGGCGCACCGGAACACCTGGTCACCGGCCGGGTGTTCCGGGAACCGCCCGGCAGCGGTGTCACGTCGACGGGAGGGGCGCAGTGAGCGTACGGCGCCGTCGGCATCCGTGAGGTATGCATGCTGCAGTCATCCAGACCGTCCCGCACCGGATGAGCGACGGTGTCCGGCCGCTGTCCGGCCGCTGTCCGGCCCTGGGCGGCTCCGCGCGGCGGCAGCGTCCGACGGGCCGTCAGCCCACAGGGATCTTCGCCACGTTCTCGGTCAGCCAGTCCTCGAAACTGCGCAGCGCCGGGTTGATCGAACGCAGCCTGCCGAGATCGCGGGCACCGGTGAACTCGCGGTCGAAGTCGCCGTAGTACTGGAACATGTTGGCGATCTCCCGCGCCGCGGGAGTGTCGAGCGCGCGGAAGGCGTCATAGGGCACGGAGCGAAAACGGACGGGCTCGCCGAGGGCGGCTCCCAGCTTCTCTGCGTACTGCGCGCCGGTGAGGTGGTCACCGGCCAGACGGATGGTCTCGCCGACGAACCGTTCACCGCCCTTGAGGAGGGCGTGGGCCGTGCGGCCGATGTCGGCGACGTCGACGAGGGCCAGGAGCCTGCCGTCCTCAAAGGGCATGGTCACCGTCAGCGCACCGTCTTCGGCGCGGCGCGGCGCGAGGGGACCGAGGAAGCCCTGGTAGTACGAGGTGGTGCTGAGGAACGTGGTGGGCACGCCGGCCCGCCTGAACAGGTGGTTGCCCGCGCCCTTGGCGTCGAAGTGCGGCACGTTGTAGCGGCCTTGGAGCACCGGCATCCGTTCGTCGTCCAGGGGAAGCAGCTCGCGGGTGTCGTCGAGGGTCGACCAGATGACGTGCCGCAGGCCCGTCGTCTCGGCCGCCCGGACCAGGACGCCGATCTCCTCGGTCTCCTTCGCCGCCGAGCCATGCGCCCAGAAGTCGGTGACGAGGAAGGCGCCGTACGCGCCGTCGAACGCCGCGTGCACGGTCGGTTCGTCATGGAAGTCGGCCCGGACCACCTCGACGCCGAGCTCGGCGAGTTCCCTGGCGGCGGGCGAACCGGGGTTCCGGGTGAGCGCTCGGACCGTGAACCGCGTGTCCGGGTCGGAGAGGAGCGACCGTACGAGACCACCGCCCTGCGCGCCTGTGGCGCCGGTCACCGCTATCACTTTCCTGGTTCCCATGACAGCAGTCCTCATCGCCGGGAAGAACATGTGTGGCATGCACCAAGGACGCTAAGCATGGTGTCTCGGCGCGTCAACCGAGGTGGGTGGACGCGTGACGTCCTCCGACCGATGGTCCGCTTCCTCCCTGGGCCGACCCGGGGGCGCGTCCTGGGAAGTGGTGTACGGAACCCCGCCTGTCAGGGGCCGCTCCGGTCGCACCGGTGACCTCCGGGCCGAACGTGCTGCCGAGCGGCCGCTGCTGGGCGGGAGAACGCCCGCCCGTGGCGGTGTGACATCGAGGAGACCGCGATCCCCGGGATTTGCCTCCGCACACCGGAGGCGCTCACGGCTCATGGTGCGCGACCAGGCGATGCCTACCGTCGTCGGGGCACCCCCACCTCGTGCCCGCCCGTCAGCCTGCCCTGCGCCGACAAGGACGACCATGGCCTCGTACCTCCGTCGAAGACCTCGCGCGCGAAGGCGGGCCCACCCGCATCATGGTGTCGATCCACTGTGCGAGCCTCGGCGAGTCAAGGATCGACACGGCCCCCCGACTTTGCATAGGAGACACTGGATGAAGCTGTCGGAGCGGAGCGGACTTGACACCGGCCCTGAGGTCGTACGTGAAGCCTTGTTCGTGCTTCGCCGCCGCATGGTGAACCGACTGGAGAAAGTGAAGCCCGAGCAGTGGTCCGCCCCCACTCGGTGTGCTGAGTGGAGTGTGCAGGACGTGGTGCGCCACTTGGTGGACTTTGGACGCTATGACATCGCAAGGCTCACCGGTAGCAGGGAACTTGCCTTCTACGAAGAACAGGTGTTCGTCCCCAGCCGCACACCTACGGCGTGGCTGACTCGGAGTGCGGGGCAGACACCGAAAGAGACATTCGCGGCACTCGCGCGGCTCGGCCACGAGGAGTACGTGAGTTTCGGCGCCCGCATCGGCCGAGATGACACAGACCTGTCGGGTGCTGTACCCCAACGCCAGGTGCACTGGTCGGTTCGTTCGCTGCACGTGCTGTGGGACGCCTGGTTGCACGAACGGGATCTGGCGACGGTCTGCGGCCCGGCCGAACCGGAGGACACCGACCTATTTCGTCTGGTCATCGCCTACGGGCTGCTTCTGGCTGCGGCCGTCGCGGTGAGGACAGGCCCCCTGCCGCACGCCACGGTCCTGCTGGCGGGCGCTCCGGACGCGGCGTACAGAATCGGGGGAGATCTCTGGAATGTCGAGGTGGAGACGTTGACGGCACAGGACGCCGCTACGGCCGACGGTCCACGACTGGCCGGGACCGTGCATGTGGTGCTCGACAGTCTCGCAGGCCGGGGCGCACCCCTGGCCGCCGTCCTCTCGGGTCCGGCCCCCGTGCTCGACAGGCTGATGCAGTTCCCCCGTCTCATGGATCCTGAGACCTTCTTGAGCGCAGACGACATGGGGTGCGGAATCCTCCCGTCCTGCGGGTGCGGATCCCACGCGGTGGCGACCTGTTCGTGACGGGTCGTGGGACTGGCCGTCGGGTAGCACGACGCCGGGCGCACCGACCGTCCGGCACCTGGACACCGGGGTGGCCCCGTCGGCCGCTTCCCCAGGGAAGGGCCGTACTGCATGTTCGGCGACAGCGCCGATCAGGTCCCGCCCGCGACCTGTCCGATCGGCGGCTCCCGGCAGACGTGCCGGAACATCCGGGCACCAACCTGTGGCGCCGTGTCTGCGAGGGGCGGACCTGGCCCAGGTGACGGGGCATCGGATCCCACCGCGTCTCCGGCGCCGCCCCGGCCATCCGGGTCGCGACCGACTGACGCCGCCCCCACGAGCCTCGCGGCCGTGGGCTCGGCGGGTGTCACGGATGGCGTAGGAAATTTGCGGCAGGGGCGCCGCGTGCGGGCCCCGCCGGGGTGTGCGACTCACCCCGGACGGGCTCCGGCCCTTGAACCGTCGCAGCCCGTCCTCGCGTCGCGGGACCCGTCACAGACAGAGCGACTGGGGCTGGAGGCACCCGTTCAGTCCCGCCGTCCTCGTACGGCAGCACGCACAGCACCGGCCCGAAGATCTCTTCCTGTGCCAGGACGGAACCGTTGTCGACGTCGCAGTCCACACCGAACAGGAAGGCCCTCACCCGTTCGAGATCACTCAGCCGAGACCTGGCTCACCCGTCCACAACCTCCCCGGACAGAACACCTAGCGCCGGGCCTGATCGATGTCCGCGCGGCTTGCGGGTCGTCCCGGGCTGCACCACAGCATGCAGCCAGCGCCGTCCGTGACCATCATGCTCTCGTTGTCTCTGAACCGGGTGTCTGTGCAGGGGCGGTCTTCAGCGGCTGGAGGTGGCGTGACCGCCCTGGACGCGGATCGGGGCAGGCTTCAGGTCAGGGGACGAGGACAGTGAGGGAGGTACTGGTGAGCTGGAATCCGAGCTTCTCGTAGAGGTGACGGGCAGGGTTGGCGTCACTCACCACCAGCGCGATCTCTGTGAGGCCGCAGGCCGCGCCGTCTGCCAACGTCCGGCGAAGGAGCGCAGCGCCGAGGCCGGCATAGCAGGGGTCCGGTTGGCGGAAGACCGTTGCGATCCAGGGGAGGCCGTCGCGGTTCGTGACGATGACTCCAGCGGTCACATGGTCTGCTTCGTCAACCGCCAGTGTGCTGCAGGGCATGACCGGGCCCAGCGTTTGGCCAGTCAGCAGCGGGGTCAACTGCGCTTCAAGGGCTTGCTCGTCGCTTCCGTGGTAGTGATCCGGGTGTTCGGGCGAGAACGCGGCGCGCCACGCTGGAAACAAGTGATGCGCCTGACGAGTGCAGGGCGCGAAGTGGACCCCGTCCGGAAGGCTGATGTTCGACCACTCAGGTGGGGGAGGGTCTGAGATCAGGTCGCGCTGCATGCTGTGGGCGTGGCGCATGATGCTCGCGCCGTGCTGGATCAGCTGTTCGCCAAGTTCCACGGATCCTGAGACCGCCCATCCGGACATATGGGTGAGGATGGATGGCACGGGATCAGGGCCCACTACCTCGGCCAGGTCGGCCCAGGGATAGCTGTCGCGAGTGCCTCGGACGTAGGTCAGTACTGGCAGTCCCTCGGGGCCGGTGAGGGTCCGGCGTTGTTCATCGGGAAGCATCACTTATGGGTGCCTGTCGATAGAAAAATCGCTTTCAGTCGCCCTATGCTCCGGTGTTCGACTGGGATGTGCAAGGGAATACGGCTGCTCTGCTCAGCAGCTGAACGAGGGCTTCTCCACCCATGCAGCGCTTGGGCCGGACCGGGTGAGGCGCCTGGTCACGAGGGTGATCGCAGCCAAGGTGATCAGCGTCTCCGCGCGCTGGATAAGCCTCTCGTAGTCGCGCGCATGCCCACCGGCGCTCGTCTTCCGTGCCGGCGATTTCCTTGACAGTCGCGATCTCGGCGTGCATGAGGCGGAGGCGGAAGAGGACTTCCTTCCCGGCTGCGTCGTCGTGATGGGCGGCGGGGGTGACCATGACCAGCAGGGGGCAGACCGCGGGCGGCGACGACGAGGTGGCGCTTGCGGCCGTTGATCTTCTTGCCCGCGTCGTACTTGCACAAGGGCGAGGCGGGCCTGGCCGCAGCCGCCGACATTCCGCGAGCGGTCGGCTGGGATGCGGGCCTGGCTCGGCTGGTTGCCTCCGTCTACTCCGGGGTCTCTTGCTCCGCGGGCAGGCTGCGCCTGATCCGATTGACCATGTTGCGGGCATCGGGAACCTGCAGCCTGGGGAACTCGAAGCTCAACACCCCTTCTTCTGCCACCCCGAGGGAGACCCGGAGCGCCTGCGCTACACCGGTGATCAGTTCCGGCTCGGACACCCAGACGATCCTGTCCAGGGCGAAGGCGTGCAGCAGCTTCCTTGGTTTGCCGACGACAACGCCCCCGATCGAGAAGACCAGCAAGCGCTGATCGGTGAGCCCAACGATGTACCGCCCCGGGAGCTGCAGTGCCGCTTCAGGAACATCGGCCCCACCGCGCGTCGTAGCCATCGCCATAGCAGCCGCGCCGGCCACTCCGCCGATCCCGAGCGCACCGCCAACCATGGTCTTGCGCACTCCGCCGGTCTTGAAGCCGAGGACGCCGTAGAGCACGCGCTCCGTCGGCAACAGCTCGCCGCCCAAGCGCTTTTCGACCTTGTCAGCCAGGGTCATGTGTCGCCCTCCACCCGCCCGTCACCGGCACACGAGGCCATGGATTCTACGCAGGCCCGACGTATGCGATCAATGCCCCTCCACCCCGAGACGGTTGATGGCGTTTGGTGGGTAGGGGGCTTGTCGTTCCTCGCGACGTCAGGCCGATCTGCCGGCCACCCTGGTCGCGGTGGGCCCGGCCCCGGAGGGGTTCGACCCGGACCGGCTGCGGGTTCAGGCCAGTGCGCTGCCGGACAAGCGGCGCAGGGTGGTCGCGGCCCACCTGCCGGACCTGGCAGAGGCGTTGGGGGAGTGGATGTCCCGGCTCTTCGCCGGATACATCGACAAACGGCCGCGCCCGGCCGGGCGGGCCGCAGGCCGACGCGGCGGCCTTCACGGCGCACCTGCACGCTCGCGGCCGTCGCCTCCCGTGAGTCCGAGTAGCGGCCTGCTGCCCCGGAGCACCGGCCCGCACCCTTGGGCCACCTTCTGCGCTGCCTGCGCTGCCTGCGCCGCCTGCGCCGCCTGCGCCGCCTGCGGCCGGGGCGCTGAGGGGGCGCGGCCGGTGCCGTGTCCCTGGGCTGCGGCGCCTCGTCGATCCCCCGCCATCGCCAACTCGCGGGAATCACCCCGCCGCGGCAGGACGGGCCGGTGCTCAGGCTTTTCGGCACGCAGGACAGGGCCGGTTCCCGTCGGCCGCGCTCGCCGGGTGGCTCACCGGCGCGCTCCGGACGCGTCATGCGAGTGCGCCAATCTCCCTCCCCGCACAGCGAGTTGACCGGTCTCCCCTACACTCGTCCCGGTCACACAGTGGCACAGGCGCATGGTGAGGGGGGCTTCGTGACGTACGCGGCGACGCGAACACGCGCAGGGTGGCGACATGCGGCGCTGAGCGTCTGCGGGGTACTGCTCGCGGGCTGTTCCGGCTTGAACGAGGGCGGGCACCGGACCGGTCCGGCCGCTTCCTCCGCCGCGGTGTCCTCACCGGCCGGACAGCGCGGGACGGGCGACACCACCGCGCGCATCACGGTCGACCCCGCGCGCGTCCCCACCACCCGGTCCTCCGCCCTCGACCTGGTCCGCGCCATCACCGCGGGTCCGGACAGCTACGGCCCGGGTTACGTCAAGCGCCGCCCGTACGAGAGCGACCCGGCCGCCTGGCCCGTCCTCGGTACCGACTGCGTCTGGCGCCAGGAGTCCCTGCCCGGCGACGTCCTCGCCACCTTCACCCGTTACAGCCGGCTGCCCGCCTCCGACTCGAGGGGCGAGGTCCGCACCGCCGCCACCGTCACCCTGCACCGCACCGTCGCGCAGGCCGACCAGGAGATGGCCGAGACACTGGAGGAGGCGCTGCGCTGCCCCGACCAGCAACTGCGTGCCACCGAGCGGATCAGCGGTCTGAACTCGGTCGGCTCCGGCTACGGCACGAACGGCAACACCACCGCCGACGACTACCTCCTCGAGATGGGCACGTACGACGATCCGGCGCTCGGCAAGGGGGCGTCGTACTACGTCTGGAACCAGGTCCGGCTCGGTCCGGTGACGATCGCCGTCGTCGTCGAGGGCGGCAAGGGCTTCGCCCAGGGCGACCTGCTGACCGTCCAGGCACGGGCGGTGGCCGGTATGGAGACCAAGGTGCACGCCGAACTGGGGGCCCAGAAGTGACCGACCGCTCCCTGCACCCTTCCGACCCGTCCTTCGTCGGCGGCCACCGCCTGCTCGCCCGGCTGGGCGAGGGCGGCATGGGCGTCGTCTACCTCGGCCGTACGGAGTCGGGCGCGCTCGCCGCCGTCAAGGTGATCCAGGCGGGGTACGCGCACGACGAGGCCTTCCGCGCCCGTTTCCGCCGCGAGGCGAACGCCGCGCGACGCGTGGACAGCCCGTGGGTGGTCAAGGTCACCAGCGCCGACCCCGACGCCGAACAGCCCTGGCTGGCCACCGCTTTCGAGCCCGGCCCGCCCCTCGTCGACGTGGTGGGCCGGCGCGGCCCACTGCCCGTGCGGACGGTACGTCTGCTCGGCAAGATGCTGGCCCGCGCGCTCGCCGCCGTGCACGACGCCGGCCTGGTGCACCGGGACGTCAAACCGGCCAACATCCTGCTCGCCGCCGACGGCCCTCGCCTCATCGACTTCGGGATCGCCCGCTCCCTGGACGACACCGCGATCACCTCCGCGGACCTCGTCGTCGGCACTCCCGGCTTCCTGTCCCCGGAGCAGGCCACGGCCCGCGGCGACCGCCTCGGGCCCGCGAGCGACGTCTTCTCACTGGGCTGCGTGCTGGCCTACGCGGCGACCGGCCGGCCGCCCTTCGGCGGCGGCGCCGTCGACGCCCTGCTCTACCGCGTCGTCCACGACAGCCCCGACCTCGACGGCATGGACGAGGAGCTGGAGGCCGTCCTGCTGCGCTGTCTGGCCAAGGACCCCGCCGAGCGGCCCACCGCGGCCGAACTGGACGCCGCCCTCGTGGAGGACGCGTCCCCGGGCACCGCCGAGTGGCTGCCCGCCGACGTCGTCCGCATGGTCGTCGAACGGTCGGCCGCGATGCTGGCCCTGCCCGACATCGAGGCCACGCTCGCCGAGGCGCCGCCCGAGCCCGCCCCCTCGCGCCGCAGGTTCCTCGCCGTCGCCTCCGGTGGTGCCGCGGTGCTCGCCGCGGGCGGAGGCGTGGCCGCCTGGGCCGCGCTGCGCCACGAGGCGGGCACCGGGAAGAAGCAGCCCGCCGCACCCGGCTGGGCGCTCGGTGTGCAGGCCGACCTCAGCGGTGCCGGCCGGGCGGCCGGGCGGGCCCAGGAGCAGGGAGCACGGCTCGCGGTGGAGGAGTTCAACGCCCGCCGCGACAAACCGTTCACGCTGAGGCTGAGGACCTCGGACGACGCGGGCCTGGCCGACCGTGCCGCCGCCGCGGCCCGGCGGCTTGTCGACGACCCGGACGTGCTGGCCGTGCTGGGTTCGAGCACCGACGAGACGACCCAGGCCGCGCTGCCCGAGTACGACGCGGCCCTGCTGCCCGTGATCAGCATGTCCGCCGGGCAGAACCTGTACCAGAACATCCGCTCCTTCGTACGAGGCCGTCCCCTGCACGGCACCGTCGCCATGAAACTGGCCTTCCAACTGGAAGCGACCAGTGCGGCCACCCCCGTCGGCATCCTGCTGGACCGCACCGCCGGTGACGTGTCCTGGCAGACCGTCCAGATGGTCAACTTCATCATCCGGAAATACGGCGACGCCACCCACCCCCGCGTCGTCCCCGCCGGCACGACCGACTTCGGGCCCGTCCTGAAGGACATGCACGGGGCCGGCATCAAGGCGTTCGTCTACGCCGGGCCGTTGGAGGGGGCGATCCGGGCGGCCAAGGGGCTGGCCGGCTTCGACGGGCCGAAGTACGCGGCCGAACCCGCGCTCGACCCCCGGTTCGCCGCTGAGGAGAGCGCGGTGGGCTGGACGGTCGTGGCGGCAGCGATCGGGCCCGGCGCGGCTGAGGTCCGCTCCTTCGCCCAGGCGTTCCGCAGGCGGTACGGCCGGCCACCCGGGTTCTGGGCTGCCGAGGGTTACGACGCGGCGAACCTGCTGATACGGCAGCTCACCGCCACCAAGGGCAAGCGCCCGGCGCGCAAGGCGCTGATCGCTCCGCTGAGGGCCGCCAGGTACCAGGGCATCACCCGAAACTTCGCCTTCGACCCGAAGCTCTCGCAGCTCAGCACCCCCGCCAGTTTCGTCCACCAGGTACGCGACGGCGCCTTCCACTACCTCGGGCCCGCCCCGGACAGGGCGCCGCAGCCGAAGGGGAAGTGACGGTGCGTCCGCTCACCGCCCAGGACCCGGAGTCGGTCGGCGGGTACCGCCTGCTCGCGCGGATCGGCGTGGGTGGCATGGGCGTCGTCTACCTCGCCCGTTCGCAGGGCGGTTCCCTGGCCGCCCTGAAGGTGATCCGCGCCGAGCACGCCGCCGATCCGGGCTTCCGGGCCCGCTTCCGCCGCGAAGCACAGGCCGCCGCGCGGGTCGACGGCCGCTGGACCGCGCCCGTCACGGCCGCCGACCCGGAGGCGGCCCAGCCCTGGATCGCGACTGCCTTCGTCCCCGGGCCCTCGCTCGCCGAGACCGTCGCGGGGCACGGGCCGCTGCCCCCGGCCACGGTGCGGGCGCTGGGGACCCGGCTCGCCGAGGCGCTCACCGCCGTCCACGCGGCCGGTCTGGTGCACCGCGACGTCAAGCCGGGCAATGTGCTGCTCGCCCTTGACGGGCCCCGTCTCATCGACTTCGGCATCGCCCGCGTCGGCGGAGCCACCGCCCTGACCGCGACCGACGTGGTGATCGGCACGCCCGGCTATCTCTCACCGGAACAGGCCCGCGCCCGCGACGAGGAGGTGGGCCCGCCCAGCGACGTCTTCTCGCTGGGCTGCGTCCTCGCCTACGCGGCGACCGGTCGGCCGCCGTTCGGCGGCGGGCCGGCGCCCACCGTGCTCTACCGCACGGTCCACGAGCACCCCGACCTCGGCGCCATCACGGAGGATGGCCTGCGGAGCCTGGTCGCCCGCTGTCTCGCCAAGGACCCGGCCGCCCGCCCGACCGTGCCGGAACTGCGCGCCGGACTGGGTGACTTCGGCACCGACGACTGGCTGCCACCAGGGCTGCCCGCAGTGATCGCCGAACGCTCGGCCCAGGTGCTGCGCCTGCCCGAGCCTGAACGGCCTACGGCGCCCGGCACGCTGGTGGACGAGTCGCCCGCGCCGAACCTCAGGCGCCTGCTGGTTCTGGGAGGTGTGGCCGCCGGCGTGCTGGCCGCCGGCGGCACCGCGGCCGCCTGGCTGACCGGTCGCGGCGACGGGCCGTCCACCACCGCCCCGCGCCGGCGCCGTACCGTCGCCGTTCAGGCCGACCTCTCCGGTTCCGGCAGGACGCTCGGTACCTCGGTCGAGCGCGGGGTCCGGCTGGCGGTGGAGCAGCACAATGCGCGCGCGGACCGTCGCTTCGACCTGGACCTCACGGTCGTCGACGACGCGGGGGACGCCGGCCGGGCCAAGGAGGTGGCCCGGCGCCTCGTCGCGGACGGCCGCGTGTGCGCGGTGATCGGGCCGACGTCCGACGCCACGGCCCTGGCGGCCGCGGACCGGTACAAGAAGGCGTTGCTGCCGATGGTGACGGCCTGGGCGGGCTCAGACGCCCTGTACGCCGCCGTGGACACGCAGAACCCCACGTCGTCCGTGTTCCAGCTACGCCCCTCCGACACCGCGATCGGCGCGCCCCTGGTCCGCTATCTCACCAGCCTGCGCCCGGCCCGCCGCACCTTTCTCGTCGAGGACCGGGCGGCCCGGGACTACAGCTGGCTGATCGCCCAGAACCTGGAGGCGAACCCTCCGTCCCACGGCACGGTCATCCGGCACCAGGTCGCCGCCGACACCGGTGACTTCGGCCCCGCCGTCGCCGCCGCCCTCGCGGCACGCGCACAGGCCGTCGTCTACTGCGGTGACTCCTCGCGGCGCGCCGCCTCCTGCGCACGGGCGCTGCGGGCGGCGGGGTTCACCGGTACCCCCGCCGCGACCCAGGCCGTCCTCACACCCGAGTTCCTGCGAGCGGCCGGCGCGGCGACCGAGGGGTGGGTCTTCTCGGCGACGTTCGTGGACCCGGCGCGTCTGACGCCGGCCGCCGGTTTCGTGCGGTCGTTCACGAAGCGGTATGGCGTCCAGAACGTCGGCTGGGGCGCGGCCGAGGCCTACGACGCCCTCGGTCTCGTCGCGCGCGTCCTCGCCACCGCGGGAACGGGCCCCGCGGACCGGAGCGACCTCACCCGACGGCTGCGGGCCGTGTCGTACCGGGGCATCACCCGGACGATCGCCTTCCGGACGCACACGGGGCAGGTGGAGGAGGAACCCGGGCTGTTCCTGTGGCGGGTGGAGCACGGGACGCCGCTCTTCCTGGGCCAGTACCAGGAGGTGAGGGCCTAGGACAGTGATCACGACTGCCCGCCAGGACGTCCTGCAAGGCTTCCGGGTACCGGCGGAAGGCCCGGCCTTCTACGTCGATCGCCGAGCTCACGAGCCTGCTCGCGCCCGCGGGCAGCAACCGCTGAGCCGCGTTCCTTGGTCCTTCTCAGTGGCAACGGCGGTGGCGGAGAGCAACGTCGTAGCGGCGAGGCTGCCCCAGAGGACGGCCTGGCCGTGGGAGGCGAGAGCGGTGATGACCGCCGGGGAGACGGCGAGGCCGAAACCTGTGGAGAGCTGGAAGCGGGCGAGGGCGCGTCCCAGGACATGGGCCGGGGCGAGGGCGGTGACGAGCGCGGTGGCGCTGCCGGCGTAGGCGATCTCGCCGACGGTGCAGAGCACGGACACCGCGGCGATGACCGGGGCACGCCAGCCGTGTCCCAGTGAGGTGGCCGCGAGGAAGCCGAGGTAGGACGCGGCGATCACCACGCCGGCGAGGGCCAGCACGATGCGCCGGGAGAAGCGGGACAACAGGACGGTAACCGGCACCTGCAGGATGACCACCAGCGCCGTGTTCGCCACGAAGATGGCTGCCGACCACACCGGGGATGCGTGCAACTGGGTCACCAGGACCAGGGGGAGCGCGATTTCGGGGACGTTGAGGCAGAAGACGTAGACGACATTGGCGGCCAGCAGCGTGCGCATCCGAGGTGCGGGCACATGGGCCCTGTCCTTGGCCGGGGTAGCAGCCGGCTGCGTGCGCAGGTGGACCGACCATGCCAGGGCTGCCGCGGTGAGATAGGCGAGCCCGGTGACGGCTGCCAGCGCCTGCAGTGCGGTGGTGCCGCCCGCCAGACAGGCGGTGGCGACGAGGGCGCCCGCGCCCATGCCGGCGTTGCGCAGGGCACGGCCTGCCGCGAGAGCCGCGTCGCGTTCGCGGCCGTGGGCGACCGTGGCCACGAGGGCTGCGTGGGCGGCCGGCCATGCCTGGTTGCCGATGCCGAGGAAGAGTGCCGCCGCCGCGAACAGCCGGACGTGCCCCGCCGGGGTGGCCAGCAGCAGCGCCACGCCCAGCACCCGTATCAGCATCGACGCTGCCACGACCGTGCTGCGTGCGCCCCGGTCCAGCCATCGGCCGACAGCGGGCATGCACGCCAGCCCTGCGACGATGCCGGCCGTCATGGCGATGCCGGTGGCCGACGCGGACAGCCTCAGCACCGTCACCCCGTAGAGCAGCAGAAAGGGCCGCAGCAGGCCGGTGCCGAGCGCGTCCACGGCCACGGCGACGGCATAGCGGGGGCCTCCGGAGGCACGGACGAGGGCGCGCAGCTGGACCTTGGTGGTGGTTGCCATGGCGTCAACGGTGCGTCCGGCCGCCGGGCCGCCCATGTCGGTTGACGGACATCGTCAATCGACGCGGTCGTCGGCCAGCCGACCAGCGATAATGAGGGGATGACGTTGAGGATCGACATCGGCGGCCTGCCGTCCGGGCGACTGCGGTTCGCTGCCTCTCCGCTGGCCGAGCTGACCGCGATGCTGCACGTGCTGGCCGAACCCGCGCATCACCCGCAGTTCGCCGGCTGGGCCGGGGACGTCTGGGCCGGGCTGCGGCCGGAGCTGGCCGAGCGGCTCAGGGAGGCAGAGTTCCTCTGGCGTTCCTCACGAGCCGACTTCCTGGTCCCCGCTAGCCCCCGGCTTGCCCTCGCCGAAGAGTTGGACGATGTGGACCGGATCGACGATGAAACGTATGTGACCGCCGCGCTCATTACCACGTGCGGCAGCAACCGGGTCCACTTCGCCGCGCCGTCGCCGCTCGCCGACGCGACGGCGCGTGAGCGCGCCCTGGACCTCGCCCAGGCCCGCGGCGCGCTCCAAGAGGCCTTCGCGGAAAGGCTGCTCGCGGACCCGGCGGCCGTACGGGCACGGGTGCGGGACACCCTCGAACAGTGCGCCGAGGCCTTCTTCGACACCGCCTGGGCGGGCGTCGTCCCGCAGCTCGCCACCGACCTGCGCCTGAAGAACGACCTGCTGAAGCGCCAGGGCACCGGGGCGGCACTCGCATCGGTCTCCGGCGCCGTGGCCCTGGCGCCGGACGGCGACCGCATCGTCGTGGACAAGCTGCAGGACAATGCAACCGCCGCCCACGGCACCGGGGTCACCTTCATCCCCAGTGTCTTCGGCCGCCCGCACCTGGTGGTGGTCCACGCGCCCGGATGGCAGCCGGTGGTGCAGTACCCCGTGGCCGAGGCGAGTCCATCGGAGCCGGTATCGCTGGAAACGGTCACGCTACGGCTGGAGGCACTCGCGCATCCGGTACGGCTGCGGCTGCTGCGCACCCTGGCCCGCGGCCCGCACACCACCGGTGAGTTGGCCCACGCCTGGGAACTTTCATCGCCCGAGGTTTCCCGCCACCTCGCTGTCCTGCGCCGCGCGGGCCTGCTCACGGCCCGGCGGCAGGGGCGTTACGTCCGTTACACCGTCAATCTGCCCGATCTGACGGCGCTGGGAGCCGACCTGCTGGCAGCCGTACTGCGCTGAGTAGCTTCGGTCTGCCAGAACGCGAGCGACCGCCGCCTTCGCGACATCGTCCAACTCGGCAGACCGCCGAGCGGTACCGGCGCGACCGCCTGCTGCCCTCGGGCAGCCGGGCAGCGGACTGGCTGCACCGCCGGACGTTCCTCCTGGCCATGCCTCCAGGTCCTCCCATCCGGCGGCGCAGGCCAGGCCGGGTCACTCCTCGTCGGTGGCGTCCGGGCCGCGCAGCGGACGCGGGCCGCCGGGCGGCGGGGTCAGCTCGAACAGCGCGGCGATCGCGGCCGCCAGCTCGTGACGCGGCACCACCTGCTCGATCCCCGCCCACATCGCCTCCAGCGTCTCCGCCTTCGGAGGGCTGATCTCCCCGGTGTCGGTGTCGACCTGCTCAGCCGTGGTGTCGAACAGGACCCGGAAGGCGGTGGCCAGCCGTATCCCGGCCCGCTCGACCCTGGGCAGAGTCTTCAGCTTCTCCTTCGCCGTCTCCCGCTCCGCCCGCGCGAGCAGCTTCGTCGCGATCAGCACCTCCAGTGGATCCAGGGCGTCATCGACCGCGCGGGACGTCAGGTAGACCGCGGTGGCCAGCAGCGTGGCCAGGCGCCGGGACTCGCCGTGCCGCTTGAGCAGTGACGCCTCGCCGTCGACGCCGTACCGCGACAGCTCCGCCAGCCGCCGCGGCGGTATCCCGGACACGTCCACCTCGCCCATTCCGAGGTCGGTGCCCCCAAGACGCTCCGGGTGCATGCGGCGATCGCGACGGCAGGGCAGGCGAGGGCGATCGTCCTCAGCCGGTCGGGGCGGCTGATGGCTACTGGTCGGGGTGGACGGCTTGGACGCCGGTACCCGCGTACGCCTTGGGGGTGAGGGTGAGCAGGTACCGGCCGGTGGGGTGTGTGGGGGAGGGGCGGGCGGCGTGGATGGCGTGGACGGCGGCCCAGGAGTGTCCGAAGCGCAGCAGTTCGGTGGCGGTGACCGCGGCGTCGGTGTCGAAGGCCTCGATCCGGATGAACCGCAGGCCCTTGATGTAGCCGAGCAGCCCAGGCCGGTCGGTGTCGCCGGCCGTCAGGGAGA
This sequence comes from Streptomyces hygroscopicus subsp. hygroscopicus, assembly GCF_030269125.1. Taxonomy (GTDB): domain Bacteria; phylum Actinomycetota; class Actinomycetes; order Streptomycetales; family Streptomycetaceae; genus Streptomyces; species Streptomyces hygroscopicus_C. Next base: position 566,910 of record NZ_BSSM01000003.1, read on the forward strand.
GCACCGGCGCGTACAGGTCGCCGAGTCCGCCGGATGCCTGGACGTAGAACGCGGCGACCGCCTCGTTGAACGGGTCCTTCGGGTCGTACAACGCACCCGCGGTCGTGTGGTCCAGGACGACCGCGATCGTCGCCACTATGCGGCCGCCTGCGAGCTGTGCGCGGCGCCGCCCAGACGCTCGAGCAGGGCCTTCGCCCTCGCCTCGGCTTCCGGGCTCGGCGCGCTGCCGAGGGCGGAGGCGAGCTCGGCTCGGGCCAGCTCGGCCCGCTCGGCGTACTCGGCCTGCGTGGGCGTGCCCTGCGCGAGGTCCTCCACCAGGCTGCGAATGGTGGTGCCGTGCTCGGCCGCCAGCTGGGCGAGCCGGTCCCGCGCGGCCGTACTCACCTTGATGCTCGTCTCGTCTGCTGCCATACCCCTCACTCTACCGCGCCCCTCTACCGCGGGTAGAGGAAACGGCGGCACCATGCCTCGGTGGCCCCGCCCACGCGCGCGGAAGACAGCTCTCGAGACGCTTCGTGTCCGGGCGAGGGTGCTCCTTCCGCGCACGGTCCTCCCCGGGAGCCCCCGTCAAGGTGGTGAGGCGGGAGAGCCCTGCCGGACGCGGGTGCCGCTGTGATCGTTCGATTCGCGGGTGGCCCCAGCGCGCCGCCCCCTCCTTCGACGTCCAGGGGGCCGATGCCGGCGACCAGGAACTTCAGCAGGTCGCCGCCGAGGCACTGCGCGAGGTGTACTTGCAGGACAGCGGCCGCCGCGCCGGCAGCCTGAAAAGGAGGGTGCCGCCCGTGCTCTGGTTCGACCGCCGCCGCTGCGTATCCGGGCAGCACGCCGGTTCGGTGTCGGCCATCGAGCTCCGCCCGGTGCTGCCCCGGAGCCGCGGTGCCGAAGCGCATCCGGTCTACGGCGGGGAGCCGGCCCATCTCCGCCGGACAGGCCCCAGAGCGGTTTTCGAGGGTGTCGATGACGGAGTCGATCCGTTACCGGCGCCTGAGGGGCCGGCGGTGGGGCAGGTTCCATCCGTGACCGTGGCGGACAAAGTGACGGTCGCGGAGATCAGGTCGTGGCCGGGAGTCTTGAGAGTCGTGGTGACGTGCATGCAGAAGGCGAGGCCAACGTCTTGGCTGGTGACTTCGTAGTCACCAGCGTTGCTGTCGCTGACGGTGCCGTCGCTGTCGGTCTTCGTAACGTGTTTCACCGAGGGTGTGAATCCGTGGGGTGGCCCTTTGCCCGACTCGTCGATGAGCTGTGCGATGTAGCCCTCGAGAGGTGCGTCGGCGAACTTCGGCCGTTTGCCCAGCTCCACAGCCGCTCGCTGCACCGCCTCTCGGAGGTTGTCCTTGTCCCAGTGCGTCTCCGCGTCCAGCCAATACCATCCGATCAGTCCGGCCAGCGAGAAGCAAAGCAGCAGCCACGCCCCCGCCGGAATGTGGAGCTTCACCTTCGGACGCCGGGGCCGCGGCGAGGCTGGGACGCCGCTTTGGTGCCACAGGGGCAGAGGCGGAGCAGAGGCGCCAGGGTCTGTCCACGCGGTGGGAGGCGGGTCGCCCACAGGGGCAGGGCGAGGCGCAGTGGGATCAGGGGGACGCACCAGGACGAGATTGCCGGCGTTGTTGACCACCCGGCGCTGAGGTCGCGGCATATCGCGCACTGCGAGATCGCGTCGCACCTCGTCGAAGAGGTCGTCCAGGCTCAGCGCCACCGGCCCTCTCAGGGCTTTGAGCAGGGCGCCGGTGAATGCCGTGTGCGTCGCGCCTTCGGGCGCGTAGGCGACGGCGTTCGCGGAGGTGGAGGCGAGCGTGTAAGTGCCGGCAACGTCGATCTGCCCGGCGACCGTGCTGTGCCCGCTCGTCATCGCTTCGATGGCCCGTCCGGAGAAACAGCAGTCCAGGACCAGCACTCGGATCGCCGCCGGGCTGTCGAGCAGTTCCTCCCGCAAGGTTTCGAACGGCAGCGCGGTCCAGCGGATGTCTGCTGCATCGGTGCGGGGTAACGCGAGGTGGAGCCTGCCCCGGTCGTCCACCAGTCCGTGCCCGCCGTAGTACACGAACAGCAGGTCGGTCGCTTCCGCGGCCGCGCGGGCGAGGAGGGTACCCACCTCGCCCGCGGTGGCGGGATCAGCTGCGGTGATGCAATGCTCCACCGGCAGGGAGCCGGTGGCCGGATCGGTGAGCACCTGCCGCAGGTCTGCGAGGTTGGCGCCGATGGCGGGCAGACTGGGCAGACCGGATCCGTCGGCGTGGGTGCCGGTGCCTATGAGAATGGCGCGCGAGCGGTCTGGGTCAGGCAACCGCGTCACTGCGGATTTCCCTCTGCTTCATCGCTGTTGAGCATGCGCTCGATATCCCGCGCGAGCGCTTGCGGGTCGACGCCCTTGGCGTCCACCTCTACGGTGCGGCCGTCCCGCGTGCTCACCGTGATCCGCACGTCAGAGCGTCGCTGGCTGATCCAGGTGGACAGGCAGTTGGCGAGCACCGCGCCCATACCTCCGGATCCGACGGCCACCGCGAGCGCGTCCAGCGCTCCGCCCATCTCCCCCGGAGAGAGCGGGGACTGGAATGCCCGCACCCTGCCCCGCAGTCCGTCCTCATGACGTAACCAGTCCCTCAAAGACCGCAGTTCGTCTTCCGAACTTGATACGCGCAACCACAGTTCCCGTTCGCCTTCGCTCATCACGGGTCCATCCTGGCCCAGATTCCGTCCCGTCAGTCCCGGACTACGGAAAAGTAGACCAGCGAGGTCGGAGGGTGGACAAGCGGGCCAGGAACTGTCCACGCACGTGAAGGGCGCAAAGCGCGCCGCACTCCGGGCAGGTCAGCAGCTGATCATGCCGGTGCCGCCGTTTCACTCGGCATGGGCAAGCGTCATTGCAAGGGTCATGATCCGGTCGGACGCCTGCCGGGCCCGGTACGTCTGGGCCCGGCACACGTCGTACCGGCGCCGGGCCGACGCGTTCCTCGGCAGCCGGGCCCGCAGGAGGCGCGGAAGCGAATGCGGACCACGCTTCCAGCGTTGCTGACCGGGCCTCTCCCGCGGGCCCTTGCTGTCGAAGCTCGTTTCCGGCACAGACCTGGGGAGCGGTCGTGGAAAGTGACCCAAGGCGGTTGACGTCTGAAACGCCGTTCGTTTGTGGTTCCGGAGCGAGATTCACTCTTCGAGCCGGGCAGTGCATGCCACGATGAGCCCATGAGTGACGAGCGCCGCAGCTTACTTGCCGAGAAGACGCCCTTCCCCGACGACCTCGATGATCGACTGCATGCCCAGTTCACCTTTCTCGTCGAGATCGACCAGCTCAAGACCATCCTTCGTCAGTCTCCCCTCGCCGCGGCCGACCGCCGTGAGAACGACGCGGAGCACTCGTGGCACCTGGCGATGATGGTTGCGATCCTCGCCGAGTACTCCGACCGGCCTATCGATGTAGGCCACACCATCCAGCTCGTTCTCCTGCATGATCTTGTGGAGATCTATGCCGGCGACACGCCCCTGTACGACAGTGCTGCGGGGAGCGATCAGAACGAACGGGAAGTTGCCGCTGCTGACGAGCTCTTCGGCTTGCTTCCGGCGGATCAGGCTCAGCGTATGCGGCTTCTGTGGGACGAGTTCGAGGAACGTCGCACTCCGGAAGCCAAGTTCGCCAAGGCGATGGACCGGCTGCAGCCACTCCTCCTCAACTGGATGGCACGTGGCGGCACATGGCGTACTCCGGGCATCACCGCTGATGATGTCCGGGCCCGCAAGGCCGTGATCGGGGAGGCGTCCGCCTCCCTCTGGAGGGCCGGGCGGCGCCTCATCGACGAGGGGGAGACGCGCGGCTGGTCGAGACGTGCCGCGCCCCGGGGTTGACGGGTGCCACGTCGTTGCTCTGCGCCTGGAGAGCGCGTCACGTGGTCACTGAAGCAGGATCACCTTGCGGAGTAGTTCGCATGCGGCTCGTCCACAGAGTTGCCTCTTGATTTCTTTGACGCGGTTCACGGGGCCTTCCGCGCACGACCACGAGGGCGTCGTCGGCGTAGCCGAGGACGGGGATGAAGCCCGGTACCAGGTCGAGGGGCATGGCGAGGTAGCCGAGCAGCAGCCACAGTCGCACCGCACCCTGCGGGAGGGCCCGGTCGCGGGCGAGGCGGGGGAGGGGCCGCAGTAGGTCGGGCAGCAGCCGGATCGCTTCGGTCAGCAGGTCGCCGCGCGGGCGGGCGAGGGCCGGGGCGGCGAGGATGAGGAGCCGGAGCAGCAGGCCGCCTGTGACGGTCAGGGCTATGGACCACAAGGTGTTCACGGGCGGTGGCTTTCCACGGCGCGCAGCCGTACCGCGGCACGGCCGGTACTGCCGCGGTGGTCTCGGCGGCGAGGGCGGCGGCCTCGAACCTCTTCATCGCCTGCCGGGCGGGGTCGAGTTCGGCACGGACCTCGGTGCCGATCGGGGCGGCGAAGTAGTCGCGGGCTTTGATCTCGGCCACCCAGGTCTCGAAGCGGGCCCGGTCGGCCTCGGACTCCTCGACCTCGGCGAAGGTGGTGCGGCCTTTGGCGGTCTCGGTCGTGACCGAGGCGGAATGCGCCGATCAGCTCGCCGCGCTCGACCGGATCTGTCGGGGTCAGGAGGCGGCGGAGATGCCGAGAGAGTGGAGGAACCGGCCGGCCGCCGCTTCTGCGGTGGCCGGGTCGATGCCGGCGGGCTCGTGGACGACCCGGAGGGCGGGCCGGGCAGGAGCCGCGTCCTCCTCGTCTTGCGGGTGTGTTCGGGTGGTGGCGTGGAGGGGGCGCTCGGTCATCTCAGCTTCCTCCGATGCCGAGGGCGGTGAGCAGGACCAGGACGAGGGTGGCCACGGCGAACAGTCCGTGGGCCAGGACGACCGCCACCGGGAAGTGACGCTCGGCGGGAACGGTTCCGCCGGCTCCTGATGAAGCCGCTGCGGCGGCCGGAGCTTGGGTGGTGGCGCGGTCGCGGTAGACCGGGATCCATCGGGCCAGCATCACGAATCCCAGCACGGCGACGGGCAGCAGCAGGCCGAAGGAGATCCAGGCCAGGGCGCTTTTGTCGGCGATGACGTAGACGATCCATACCACCAGTCCGATCGCGGCCAGGGCGAAGTGGCCGAAGACGACGGGGGCGGGCAAGCGGCTGGTGCCGGATTGCTGCTGGCTGATCCCGCCGCGTTGGATCCAGGTGCCGAGCATGTAGAAGCCGCCGAGTGCGGTGACCACCCAGGTGATCAGTGCGGCGATGTCCATGGGGAACTCCCGAATGAGAATGTCGAAGGCGGCCGGAGAGGCCGGCCTGTAGTGGGGGTTGTGCGGTTCTAGGCGGCTGGGCGGACGTTTCGCGCGCTGGTGCCGGGCGTGTATCCCTCAGCTTGGGTGTCTTCGTCGGCGACGCGGACGCCGTAGCGGTAGGCGAGCTTGCCGCCCAGGAATCCCGAGACCCCCAGGAGAACGAGGCTGACCGCGGACAGACCGAGGCTGCCCCAGTCGACGCTTCTGCCGCTGCTGTAGGTGCTGTGACGCCACAGGAAGTTGACCGCGTAGGCGATGGTCACCAGCAGGTTCAGCGTCATGTGGACCAGGGCGGTGCGGAAGGCCGGCGTCCGGGCGGGGATCGCGAACAGGTCGAGGAAGCCGACCATGGCCGCCAGCAGGGCGCCGATCACCCCGACCGCGATCAGCCACTCCGAGCCCTGGGTGAGGAATCCCGGCCGGTTGGTCACGTGGGAGGCGATGTCGAACACCAGGCTGGTCACCCAGGCGCCGATCGGCACCGTGACCAGGATCGGGTGGAACGGGTGGCCGTATGGGCCGGCGAGCAAGGCGCTGACCGGACGCTTTGCCTGGAGCCGGGATGCATCAGTCATCGTGACCTCCTCCGCTCGTTTCACTAACAAGTCTTGGTCTTATTGCTGATGGTCGTCAAGACTTGCAGGAGAGCAGGGCAGCGGGAACACTTGTGCCTACGCATATGGGGGATACGGTGGTGTCGTGGCTTCCGAGCAGACAGTTCCGGCCGACACGGTCGGCAGCGCTATCGACTCCGTCAGCGTCCTGAGTGAGGACTCGCGACGGCGCATGTTCGCTTTCATCCGCCGCGCCGGGCACGCCGTCACCCGCGACGAGGCCGCCGCGAACGTCGGCATCTCCCGCAAGCTCGCCGCCTTCCACCTCGACAAGCTCGTCGACGCCGGCCTGCTGCGCGCCCGCTACGAGACGCCGGGTGGGATCCGCAAGGTCGGCAGGCGGCCGAAGGTGTACGAGCCCACCGACGCCCAGATCACCGTGAGCATCCCCGACCGGCGACACGAACTCCTCGCGGACCTTCTCCTGGAGGCGGTCCTGACCGAGGGAGCGGACGAAAACGCTGTTCAGTCGGCCATGCGGACCGCCGGGCGGCGCGGCCGGCAGCTGGGTGAGGCCGCACGGGAGGAGACCCGCCCCGGGCGTCTGGGTCCCGAGCGCGGGCTGACCGCCTGCGAGGCGCTGCTGGAGGTGTACGGCTACGAACCCGTCCGGGAGGCCCCCACCCGGCTCCGGCTGCGCAACTGTCCGTTCCATCCGCTGGCCGTGAAAGCTCCTGACCTGGTGTGCGGCATGAACCAGGCCTTCCTGGGCGGCTACCTCACCGGCTTGGAGGTCAACGGTATCCAGGCCGTCCTGGCCCCCGAACCCGGTGAATGCTGCGTACGGCTGTGCCCGACCGATCCCGACCGTGATGACCAGACGCTCCAGGATCACTGACACGGCGCACGGCCGCATGTCCCCGCGGGCCACCGACGCGATGCGCACCCCCTGAGGATTGAGGATCACGCAACCGCCCGCGATCCCACTGCGGGACACATGTCACTGGTGCCCGACGTCTGATCGAGCTGGTCAGGCGGCTGTCGGCGGCGCGCACCGCACCCCCTGCACCTCCCGCCCGACCGGCTCGCCGGAGCGGCGGGCTGGGCTGGCTTCTGATCCGCATCCTCGCTGAGCAGGTCAGCGTCCTGCCCGCCGAGGACGGCAAGGAGCGCGCTCAGTCGCGGCGCCGGGCCGAGGCGCCTCTCGGCGGCCGGGCCCCCGCGCGATTCGCAGAAGCGGATGCGCGCCATGCTCCCAGCACCGCCCTGGCGCCGCCGACCCTCTCCACCGGTGACTTCACGCACCAGGCGTACGAGGCGGCCTTCGGCTCGGTCGGCGAGCGCTACTGGATCCCGGCCTTGCGACGGCGAAGCCGAGCGGGGCCGCCAGGTCCTCGACGTCATGTCGCCACCATCGGCATCACCGACTGCGGAATGACAAGCGCCATCGGCTACGCCGCGGCGTAGCCGCCGCCTCGGCCTCCGGCTCCGGCTCCGTCCTGGGCGGCGGGGCGATCCGGTCCGGATCCAGCCCCACCTTGTCCGGGTGCACACACGCCGGCGTCCGGTCGTCCAGCGTGTAGCGGAAGCCATCGGCCGGATCGAACGGGCACTCCCACGAGGGCCGCGAATACACCACGAACGCCTCGCGCGGCAAGCGCTTCGACGGGCAGATGCCACACGCCGGATGGTCCTCGCCCTGGGCGAACGGCTCGCTCACAATGGCACGGTAGCCGAGCACCGGCACCCGCCGAGACCGGAACACTGGCGCGGTCGCCCCGATGCGGGCGGCGGTGAGGGTGTCGCCGGTGCGGATGGTCGCGAAACGCATGCCGCTCCAACGTGCGGGAGCCCAGAGCCTTACTGGGCCTGGAGTTGGACGGTGGTGCCCGGCGCGAGGCGCTGGATGGCGGTGCCGGTCAGGCCGTTCTCGCCGAGGAGGTTGGCGACGGAGTTCTGCCCGAGTTCGCTGAGCATGAGTTCGTGGATCTGGATGATGTGTTCGGGCTTGACGGCGCGGACGTAGTCGGCGGCTTCGCCGAGCTTCGTCCACGGTCCGCTGGTGGGGAGCAGCAGGGTGCGCACGGGGGCGTCGGGTGCAAAGTAGGCGTCGCCGGGGTGGTAGAGAGCGCCCTCGTCGAGGAGGTAGCCGACGTTGTCGGGGCACGGGATGTCGGCGTGGATCAGCGCGTGGCGGTGCCCGTGCACGGTGACGGGGACGGAGCCGACGGTGAAGGTGTCGCCGGCGGCGACGGTGTGCACACGGCTGTCCTGGCCGCCGAGGGCCGCCGTGACGGCGGCGGTGCCGTAGACGTGCAGTTCGGGCCGGTCGGCGAGTGCGGCGGCGACCAGCTTCTCGTCGAAGTGGTCGAAGTGCTCGTGGGTGATCAGGACCGCTTGGGCCTGAGCGACAGCGGCCGCCGCGTCCGGGGTGAAGGTGCCGGGGTCGATCACCAGGCGGGTGTCGTCCTTCTCGACGGTGACGCAGGCGTGGGCGTGCTTGGTGAGCTTCACGGGGTTCCTCTCGGTCCGCATATTTCTACAACCAAACTGTACACCCTGGTTGTATATCTCGCGAGGTGTGGCCGTGCAGGAGCGGCTGGGCGGACGGCTTTGTGCGAGAGGTAGCACAACCAGGTTGTACAGACCGGTTGCGGAAATCGGGGTAGGTTGCCGCCATGGACGACGACAACCGACTCGCCGAGGAACTCCGCCTCACCGTCGGACAACTGGTGCGCACCGTGCGCACCGCCGACACCATGCCCGCAACCGAGTCCGCCGTCCTGGGCTGTCTCGACCGCGACGGCCCGACGACCACCGCCGACGTCGCCCAGCAGCGGGGCGTCAGCCATCAGGCGGTCGCCAAGGCGGTCAAGGGGCTGGTGACTCAGGGCCTGGTACGTACCGAGGCGCACCCAGCGGACGGCCGCAAGGTCCTGCTGCACCTCACTCCCGCGGGAAGCGAGCGCCTCGCCGAGGAACGGCGCAGGCGCGCGGAGACGCTCGGCGGCGCCATCAGCGACTCGCTGAGCGCCGAGGAACGCGCGACACTCGCGGCGGCACTGCCCCTGCTGGCCCGGTTGACGGCGCGCCTGAGAAACCGGTGAGCGCGGATCGCCTGGAGGCAACCCGCCATATGACCTAGGCTCGCAGCCTCGGATTGTCCACGACCTTGGCTGTCTTCGGGCGCCGAGCCCGGCGTTCAGCGTGCCACTGCGCGGTCGAGGCCCGGTAATCCAGCTTGTAGGTCCGGGTAGAGGCATTGCGCCGCAGCTCACGAGAGACCGTCGACGGCGCCCGTCCGAGCCTGCGGGCGATCTCGCGGACGCCGGCGCCCTGGGCATGCCAGACGGCGATGTCCTCCCGTTCGCGAAAAGACAGGTAGCGCCCGGACACCTCATCAGGAAGACACGGATTCACGCCGCCAGCGTGCCGGAACCAGCGGAATCCCACCGGCCCGGACACCCCGGCACCACTGCACGCATCCTCGGTCTTGGCACCCCGGGCAATCGCCGCCCAGAACCTGGCCCTGTCCTCACGCCAGGCCACCGACGGCCTGCCCGGCGACGGCATCAACCCCGACACGCACGAACCTGCTTGTGCCGCTCCACAGAGCCCATCGCTCCCCCTCCCGATCAAGGTGTTGCGACGATCAGTCGAATCCGTATCGCGCTCCGCGATCACGGTGCAGAATGCACCCGTCGACGTCTCCACGCCGGGCCACGGCGTTGTCCAGGGCGGCCGCGGCCAGGCGGGACTTCATCCGCTCGTCGATGGAGCAGCCCACGATCCTGTTGCTGAAGGCGTCCTTGATCGCGCGGAGACAGAGCTTGCCTTCGCCGGTCGCGTACTCGGTGATGTCGGCGAGCCACAGCCGGTTCGCGCAGGTCGCGGTGAAGTCACGGCGGACCAGGCCGTCGTGCACCGGCGGGCCGGCCTTCCTGCCCTTGCCGCGCTTCTTGCCGGACACGCTCCACCCGCGGTTGTCCCGGCAGTGACGGGCACCCCGTCCACGGCCGGCTCCTTCACGAGCGGGTAGATCCTTTTCCCGGCAGACGTGCCTGCGACGGACAGGCCGCGGCCCGCCGCAGGACCTCGTTCTATGCAGCAGGCCCTACCGCATGGTGGTGCCTCCCGGGCAGGGCCTGCCGGTGGCGATGACGACGTGTTCCGGAAGCGCTTCGCCGTTCGCTATGCGGGGCCTTCCAGACCGTGGGCGCGGGTGCCCAGAACGCGTCGTGACACTTCTGCTTCCATCGTGCCGTCGAACGGCGTTGCCGATGCTGCTTCGCGGGCCTCGGTGGCACGTCGGGCGTCTTCGAGGATGAGGTCCATGTTGATGGCGCCACCCGCGGTGTTTCCGGCGCCGGCGGACTGGGGCACGGCAGCGAGGACGTCGCTGGCGTTCCCGGCGGCCCACACGCCCCGGACGCCGGTGAATCCCGAGGGATCGACGGCGACCTGGACGCCGGGGACGGCGGGGTGGGGGTTGAGCGTGAGGCCCAGGTCTTCGAGGAAGCCGCCGCGGGCGGTGAAGGTGGGGGCGACGACGAGGGTGTCGAGGGGTATGACCGTGCCGGAGGCCAGGCGGGCGCCGGTCAGCTTGTCCTGTTCGGTGTCGGTCTCCAGGGCGGTGACGGCGCCGTGGATCACTTCGATGCCGAGGGCGGCGAGCTGTTCCCACTGCTCGTCGGTGAGTTCTGCCTGCGCGTGGTGGGCGAAGAGGGCGACCTGGGCGGTCATCTGACGGAACAGCAGGGCTTGGTGGAAGTTGCCCAGGACGCCGACCTTGGTGTCGCGGGCTTCCCAGCCGTGGCAGTACACGCAGTGGATCACGTCGTGCCCCCACCGCTCCGCCAGGCCGGGGATGTCCGGCAGTTCATCGATCAAGCCCGTGGTCACCAGGACGCGCCGGGCACGGGCGCGCTGTCCGTCCTGGGTGGTGATGGCGAACGTGCCGCCGCTGCTCTCGACGCGCTCGACCCGGCCGTTGACGACTTCTCCGCCGTAGGAGGCCACTTCCTCCCGGCCTACGCGAAGGAGTTCCAGGGGGGAAACGCCCTCGCGGCCAAGGATGTTGTGGGCGCCGGCTCGCGCGGCGGGGGCGTTGCGGGGTTCGCCTGCGTCGATGACGAGGACGGAGCGCCGTACGCGAGTCAGCAGCAGCGCGGCGGACAGGCCGGCGACACCTCCGCCGATCACGACGACGTCCCAGGTACGGCCTTCGGTGGTCTCGAGTTCATAGGTTCCCATATCGGCACCGTCACCCCGCACCACCGTTCATGGCAAACAAGCTTGCTGTTCCTGCAACGAATCGGATCACACGGTCCGCGTCTCGCGTACACCGAGTACCTTTGCCGCTTTCGGGCGATGCGGCGCACAGTGAGGGTGCGATTGAGGAAGGAGCCGGGCCGACGAATCAGCCTGCCGCGCTCTTCCGGGAAACGGGGAGCAAGACCCCTTGCCGGATGTTCTGGCCGCGATTACGACTGCCCCGCTGATGGTGGTCCGGCCTTGATCGGCCTGCTGACCATCGACTCCCCTGCCGGGTTGCTCAGCCTTCGATGGTCTGCTCCTGTTCGGCGGCCACATCGCCCGATGGTCCGCGAGGGCGCACGGCTCGCCCCAGCATCCGGCCGCCGGCGGTGGCCACCCGATCCGCCGACGGCGTAGGGACCGCACCGACCGGCTTGCCGGTTCAGCAAGACCATTTGCCGCTCATGGGCATGTGTGCGCAAGCTGTATCCAGAAAGTGCCGGCTCACAAGCCGAAGTCGGCTGCTCTCGGACTCAGTCGTGTTCCCTCATTCGCCTGGAACCTCTCCGGCTCGAGCGGTGCGTCAGAAACCGCAAGTGCCTTACAGGACAGTGGAGCGGTAGATGGAAAATCGCCATGTCGTGATCATTCCGATTGAGATCGACGAGGAGAAGGAAGGCACTTATCTCGACGCCTGGCAGGACGCCGCGGACGTGATGGCCACTCAACCCGGTTTCATTCGGACGTACATGTTCCGCACGATCGTTCCGGGGAGCAAATTCCTTCTCGTCAACGTTGCGGAATGGGAGTCCACCGCTCACTGGGAAGAGGCGATGAACGTCTGCCCGATGCTGGGACAGCGGATAGCCGTCGCCCATGCCTCGAACTACGAGGCGATCCGGACGGTCCTGCCCGCCGCACAGCAGAGTCCGGGCTCCGGCGACGGTCGCACGCCCGCCGACCTGTCTCCTGCCGAGGCGCGTCGCCGCGTCGAGAACGGGGAACTCACGCTGGTCGATGTCCGCGAGGACGACGAATGGGCAGCGCGTCACCCGGCCGGCGCCGTCCACGCCGCGCTCAGCGCGTTGCCGGCCGGGCTGTCGGATCTGCCTGACGGCCCACTGGCCTTCGTATGCCGCACGGGCACACGCAGCATGCAGGGCGGCGCGCAGGCGATCCGCGCAGGCCGGTCCTCCGTCTACAGCGTGGCGGGCGGCCTTGAGGCATGGGAAGCCGCAGGACTGCCGGTCACCTTCCCCGACCGCGAGGACGCGGTGAACAACGGCGACCGTGCCAAAGCCGCGGTACGTGAGGACTGACGAAAGCAGAACCGGCGGATGACCGTCGCATACGGCGGGACGATCGCAGTCTCCTGGCCGGCGGTCCGAGAGCGGCGGTCGTGGTCGATCCGCCGCGGGACGTCGACCAGGTGATCGCCACCGCCGCCCGGCGAGGAGTACGCATCGCCTGCGTGGCGGAGACGCACTTGCACAACGGCTACGTCACCTGCGGCCTGGAACTGGCCCGCCTCACCGGTGCCCGCCACCCGGTCCCGGCCGACGCCAGTGCTACGTGCGATGGCCACCCTGGGCCACACCCTCCACCACACCTCCTACGCACCGGAGGAGGACCGGCGCGCAGTGGGGGGCTTCACCGGCGGCTCGCTGCTGATCGGCACCGGGGGCGCCCGGACCTGGTGGAACCGTCGTCTTCGAGCAGCGTCCAGACCTCGATCGGTTCTTCCGGCTCCCCGTCCCACCGTCAGGTGCCGGGGCGGTCTGGTCAGGAGGGGGCAGACGCGTGATCGTGTGCGTGGTCCGCTGTCCGGCCGGACCTGAACCCGCGGCGGACGAGCGCGATCAGGGAAGGTCCTCCGCGGAAGCACCACAGGGCGATGACCGGATCACAGATGGCGCATGCCAGGGATGAGCCGTGGTGGAACGGCAGGATCGGATTGGCCTTGAGGTGGTGAGCCATGTCCCAGGCCGTGTGGAGCAGCCAGCCGACGCCGATGAAGGTCCAGGAGTCCAGGCCGCGGTAGGCGACGTAGGCCATGAGTGCGACGAATGGCAGCTCCCACGGGCCGAATCCGCCCCCGCTCAGATAGGCAGCGCCGGCTCCGCCCACCATGATCGCGTTGAAGTGGCGTCGGTGCGGTTCTTTGATCAGGGACATCAGCAGGCAGTAGATGATGCCGACGATCAACGGTGACACAAGGTTCATGAGGGGATCACTTCTTCCTCCTGGGGGCGGGCCGAATCGCCGCGGTCGAGTTGTCGCAGCGCGAGCAGCCCGCCGGCGCCCGGAACGAGGGCCAGGACCCTGACTGCGGCCGGGGCCCGCTTGAGGCGCCAGGTCGTGATGACGACGAACAGGTAGGCGCAGCCGTGTGTGGGACCCATCAAGGACGAGATGGGTTTCAGGTGAACGGTGAACACGTTGGTCAGCATCACGATCAGGGAGATCAGCTCGGCGTGAGCCGCGATGCGCAGATGGGGCGGAGGCCGGAGGTTCACGGTCATGCCCCCGTGGTGGAGCCGGGACGGATGATCATCAGTACGGTGACGGTGGCCCAGAGCAGGTTGAAGATGCCGGTGGCCATGGCGAGGCGGCCCGGCGTCAGGGGGGTCAGCGCCGGCAACTGCGAGGCGGAACCCGTCGTCTCGGCCAGAGCGCGGTCCTGGGCGGGCAGGATCAGGAGTGTCAGTACGCCGGTGGCCGTCGCGGTCAGCAGGATCGAGGCGATCAGCCAGGCGTCGCCGAGGACACCGAGACTGCTGGCTGTGGCGAAGCCGAAGAGGGGAACCGCGATGCCGATGCCCGCGTAGATCCGGCAGATGCGGTGCAGTGTCCCCAGAGTGGTGCGGGCGTCGCTGTCGTCGGAGTCGCCGAGGGCGCGGCGCAGCGTTGCGGGAAACATGCTCGCGGCGACGGTGACCGGGCCGACGGCGATGATGGCGGCCAGGACGTGCAAGGACAGAAGAAGCTTGGTCACGCCTGGTGCTCCGGGGTGCTCTGGCGTTCGCCGGTGACCTTCGAGGACGGAAGACGGCCGGCCTTGGAGGTGCCCTGGAGGGTGTCGTCGTTCACTGTCACGTCGAATGTCATGTTCAGCCGCATGGGCTTGGTGATGGCCTGCTTCCAGGTGAGCCGGTCGTCGGTGAGGGTGATGTCGGCGAGTGCTACTTCCTCTCCGGCTCCGCGGGCGACGCCGGTCAGGATGCCGTCCTGCTCACGGAGTTCGACCACGGCCTTGATCTTGCCGATGGGGGTGGAGATGGACAGGTTCCAGGTGCCTTCGACGGACATGCTGACGTTCTTCCTGACTGTGCAAGGCGGATGGTGAGCGACTGGTCTGCGAAGGGCCGGGTGCTCAGAGGGCGGTGGGCGCCGGGCCCTGGGCGCGCCAGACGGTGCCGCGCCGCTCGTGGGAGAAGAGCTCCTCGACGGCGTGCGCGACGCGGGGGCCCACCTCGCGCTCCAGTAGGTACAGGCCCAGATCGAGACCGGAGGTCACGCCGGCGCCGGTGATCAGGTCGCCGTCGTCCACGATGCGGGCGCGGACCGCGTGGGCGCCGGTGGCGTCCAGCATGTCGAGGCCCATGTGGTGGGTGGTGGCGTGACGCCCCTCCAGCAGGCCGGCCATGGCCAGGACGAGCGAGCCGCCGCAGACGGTGGCGACGGTGATGTCCGGGTCGTCCATCGCCCGCTTGAGGAGCGCGGGGAGCTCAGTGGTCAGCGTGCGGCCGAGCAGCACTGGGATGAACTCGTCCTGCTTCCACTCGCCGGCGCCCACCTCTTCTTCAGGGACCTCGCCGGGTTCGCCCACGCGGCCGGACGCACCGGGCACCAGAAGCATGTCGGCGCGCTCCGGGTCGAGGGCGCCGGCGGCGTGCAGCGTCAGTCCTCCGGTGCCACTGACGACCTCACGAGGGCCCTCAGCGGTGACCAGCTCGACGGTCACCGCGCCCTCCGACGCCGACCCGCCGGCGTACAGCACCTCGTAGGGGGCGACGACATCGAGCGGGTCGAAACCGTCGAACAAGACGATCTGGATGTGCATGAGCGTTCCTTCGGGGGCGATCTCTCTCCGACGCGTTGAAGTCAACCGTCCGCCGACCCGGTCGCCCAGTGGCACGAGTGACAGTTTCCAACGGGAAATTGCCATGCGTCTCCGAGGACTTCGGAAGTGCGTTGACATGTGGTCTCCCGGATACCGGCCCGGATCCGCCGTGCGGCGATGAGTTAGGTTCTGGCCATGCACACAGTCGCCGCTCTCGCGCTGGACCAGGTGATCCCGTTCGACTTGTCCACCCCCATCGAGGTCTTCTCCCGGACCCGTCTGCCCGACGGGCGGCCCGGCTACCAGGTCCGGGTGTGCGCCGAGCGCGAAGAGGTCGACGCCGGCGCCTTCGCCCTGCGTGCCCCCTGGGGTCTGGAGGGCCTCCGGGACGCGGACACGATCATCGTGCCGGGCGTCACCGATCCCACGGTCCCGCTCTCCGCCGCCGTACGCGACGCGCTGCGGTCGGCCGCCGCCGACGGCACCCGGATCGCCTCCATCTGCGTGGGCACCTTCCCCTTGGCCGCCACCGGGCTCCTCGACGGGCTGCGCGTCACGACCCACTGGCGCGCGGCCGGGTTGCTGGCCGCCCTCCACCCGGACGTCGACGTCGACCCGGACGTCCTCTACGTGGACAACGGCCAGTTCCTCACCTCGGCCGGCGCGGCCGCGGGCTTGGACCTGTGCCTGCATATGATCCGCCGGGACTACGGATCGGCGGTCGCCGCCGACGCCGCCCGCCTGTCGGTGATGCCACTCGAACGCGAGGGCGGACAGGCGCAGTTCATCGTCCACGACCACGCCCCCGCACCGCAGGGCTCCGAACTGGAGGCGCTGCTCACCTGGCTGCGGGAGAACCTGGCCCGCGACCTCACCCTGGCCGACATCGCCGCGCAGTCCGGGACCAGCACCCGGACCCTGATCCGGCGGTTCCGTGACCAGACCGGCACCACCCCGCTCCAGTGGCTCCACCGGGCCCGTATCCGCCAGGCACAGCACCTGCTGGAAACCACGGAGCACTCCGTGGAGCGCATCGGCGGCCAGGTCGGCTTCGGCTCGCCCACCACGTTTCGCGACCGCTTCAAACGCACCACCGGCGTCAGCCCGCAGACCTACCGACGCACCTTCAGCTGAACCTGTGGGGGCATCAGACGGCGGCGGGGGCGCAAGTGGGGTGAGACGCCGCTGAACGCCGAGGCCTCGCAGATCCCGGACCTGTTCCGGCGGGACCTCACCGCTCCCGAACAGGACCGGAGATACACGGGCGACATCACTTGACACGCCCTCGGGGGCGGGGAGTTCCGTTACCTCGCCACCGTTCTGGACTGCGTCAGCCGGGAGGTCGTTCGGCTGGTCAATCGCCGACCATATGCGCACGGACCTCGTCGCCGACGCCCCGCGGATGGCGGCCGCGACCCGTGGCGACCTGGACGGGGCGGGCCGGTGTTCCGCTCCGATCGCGGAGCGCGATACGGCTCCAGAGCTTTCGCCGACTTTTGCGACGAACTCGGGGTCACCCGGTCGAGGGGCGCGGTCGGCACCTGCGTGGACAACGCGGCCTGCGCCGTCCCCCTCGGTGCCGGAGGCGCGCTCGGAGTCGCGGCAGCCGGCCCGCGCCTGGCGAGCCGTCCGGGCCGCGTGACCGCGGACATCGGTTGGTCGCCCGGCGCGGCGTCGCCCGTGGTCCGGACTGGGAAAGGTCCGGTGGGTTGTCGAGCGCGCGTTCGCCCGACCGCACCGGTGCGAGGGCCTGCACCACATGTGAGGGCAAGGGCCAGATCATCCGCGAGCGGCACACCTACCAAGTCCGCATCCCCGCGGGGATCAGGGACGGCCAGAAGAGCCGGATCCGCGAACTCGGTGGCCCCTGGCAAGCAGGGTGGCGCGCCCGGGGACCTGTACGTGACGATGCACATCGCCGACCAGGAGCCGGGACGCGCGGTATTCGGCCAGGTCCGATGGCTTTGTGCCATTCGTCGGCAACTCGTCCCGAACATCGTCAAGCCGCCGCTACACAAGAAGGCCGGGGCGGCGTCCTGCCGTTCTGCTCGTGGTGGTGGCCGGTCGGTGGGGGAGGTCCAGAGGGTTGCTGACCATCAACGTGGCGGTGCTGCTCGCGGTCATCGTTTTCTTCCGGCTGCGGCGGCGTACAGAGGCCCGTAGCCGCTTCGACGAGAAGCTGACCGTCGTCATCGTCCTGGCGCTGGGCGTCCTGATCGCCCCCACCCCGGCGGGCCAGGGGCTGTTGAGTGTCTTGGGACAGGTGGCCGGCGGCGTCACCCAGGCCGGCCGATGAGCCCCCGCACACGTACGGACCGGACGGCGGCCGGCGGTGCCCACGGCGGTGCACGGGTGGGGCGAGCGGGGGAGTGATGGCGGCACGTCGACGGCGCCGGCGTTTGAAGAAGCGGACGCGCAGGCAGCTGCAGGGCTGGGGCGCGGTGGCGGCGGTGGTCGCCGTGGTGTGGGTGGCCGGGCATTGGGCGGTGGTCTGGCCGGTCCTGGTGGCGTTGTTCGCCGCGGTCGTGGTGGGCGGGGCCGGATGGACGGTGCTGCGGGCGCACCGTCGTGAGGTCGGCCAGGACCGGGCGTGGCGCGCGCAGGAGGAGGCCCGAGTGCGGGAGTTGTCGATGGCCGAGGTCGACGCGTTGTCGTGGCAGGAGTTCGAGGCGTACGTCGCCGAACTGTGCCGGCGGGACGGCTGCACGAAGGTTGTCGTCAGCGGCAAGAGCGGCGACCTGGGCGCGGACGTCATCGGTTACCTGGCCGACGGCCGCAAGCTGGTGGTCCAGTGCAAGAAGTACGCGCCGCACCGGAGCGTGCCCTCGCAGGACATGCAGAAGTTCGTCGGCACCGCCCGCCTCGAGCACGGCGCGGACGTCGCGTTGTTCGTCACCACCTGCCGCTCGTTCACGAGGGACGCACTGGGCCTGGCGCTGCGCCAGGACATCGTGGCCCTGCACCGCGACCTGCTGGGCGCCTGGGTCAAGGGCGCTCATCTGGAGACCCTGATCCCGCTGAACGGCAGTGGGGGTGGGGCCAGGCGGCGCCCCTCTGCCTGACTGGGCGGGCTGCTGCTATCTCCACCGCGGGCCGACCTGCACCACCGGCCCCAACCGCGCCGTACTGGGCTGGCGTCAGGACGGCCAGGACAGTGCCGTCGGCAGGACAACGCCGGTCACGAGGACGAGCACGGTCAGTGCCGGCCGACGCCCAGGCCGTGCCGAGCCGCCCACGCCCGGGAACCGCTCCAGCCCCTGGAACACCCGGTCCGCGCCGTCGAGGAGTTCCGCCCGTGGAGCTGGCCGTGCACACGCTGTCGGTGCTGTATCCCACTGACCGATCCGGACTTGCCGGCAGTGGCGCGACTGCCGGTGGGGAGGGCGCCTCAAGCGCACGCTCTGCCGTGATCCTGTCCTGTTCATACCCATCTCAGCGGCCCCGCGCGCGCGATCGGTCGGGTCTGGCAGCGCTCCACGAGACGCCGCCGGCCTTCGACGGACAGTGGTGCATTGCGGTGGGACAAGGCTCAAAGGTCTTTCCGGTCGAGGACTCCTGGCGTCACGTAGATGCGTTCACCTTGCGCCGATGGTGGCTCCACCGTCGATCACGAGGGTCTGGCCGGTGGTGTATCCGTTCGACATGAGATGTGTGAATGCCTTGGCGATGTCCGTGGGCTCGCCGACCCGCCCGACGGGCAGTTCCGCAGCCGTCGCGTTGTAGAACTGCTCACGCTCGGCTTCCGCCATGCCGTCCCACAGGGGGCTTCGGACCAGCCCGGGGAAGACGGCATTGACCCGGACCGGCGCGAGTTCGGCCGCGGCGGCCCGCGTGAAGGCCTCGATGGCTCCCAGGATGGTGGCGCACGCAGTGAAGCCGGGCGTCGGCCGCAAGTAACCGGCACCGCCGCTGAGCGTCACCGACTTGCGCACATAGGGCAGGGCTGCCTGGGTGGCCGCGATCGCTCCCCACACCCGAACCGACGCCAGTTCCTGCATCGCTCGAAGGTCGGTGTCGGCAAGAGCACCGAACAGCAGGTCGTCCCCTGCGGTGACGACAAGGTGGTCGTGCTCACCGATGTCAGCGAAGAAGGTCCGCACAGCTTCGACGTCCCGAACATCGAGTGTGTATCCCTCGACGGACTCAGGGAGCCGGCCCAAGGCCACTGCTACTGCCTCAGGACGTCGGGACGCGACGACGACGCTGGCACCCAGCGCGACCGAGCGCAGCGCGGTCGCCCATCCGATGCCGGAGGTACCGCCGATGATCACTACTCGTTCGTCGCTCAGTTCGGACTGGGTGGACAGGGCCGGCGCGGCAGGAGCGGTCATGGGTAGTTCTCGCCTTCATGAGAGGTCGTCGTGGAGACACCAACGACACTGCAGGCTGACCGGCTGTCCCGTCCAACACCACTTTTGAACAAGAGCCATACCCTGAAGGTATGGATGGCGACCTGGACCTGAGAAAGATCCGTTACTTCCTCACGGTCGCGGACGAGGGCAACTTCACTCGCGCCGCGGCCTCACTGCACATCGCGCAGCCCGTCCTCAGCCGCCAGATCCAAACCCTCGAACGAGAACTGGGCGGCCCGCTCTTCATCCGCCACCCTCGCTCGCTCGAACTGACTCCGGCGGGCCGGAAACTCTTCAAGGACGGACGGAAGCTACTGGCGGCCGCGGCTGATCTGGCACAACACGTCAAGGGCCTCACAACCGGCCGCCCTACGTTCACCGTCGGACACCACCGCGCCGTCTCTGTCCGCCCAGCGGTACGCACTTTCCGAGCCGAACACCCGACCGTCGAGGTGAGGACAGTGGCCCTCGACGCGGATACCCAGGCCGCCGCGCTTCTCAGGGGAGAAGTGGACGTAGCCGTCGTGCTCCCACCGTTGCCCGCAGAAGGACTGACCACTCAGGTACTCGGGAAGGAACCGACCCTGATCAGGGTCTCCTCAGAGCATGAACTCGCACAACTTGCCGAGGTCACGCTAGAGGACTTGAAGCCCTATGAGAACTTGCGGTTTGAGACCGCAGGGCAGAACGGACGTCCCGTGCGGAACATCGAGGACAGGATCGAACTACTGGCCAATGGCACCGGTGTGTACATGGCACCTGCTCTCTGCGCCGACCGCTACCGCCATCCAGACCTCACGTCCATCCCCGTCAGCGACGCGCCCCCGACTCCGATCCTCATCGCCTGGCCGTCCTCCCGAAGCTCGCAGATGACGGAAGACTTCGTCGCTATCGCTATCGCGACCGCGTCAGAAACCCCATGACACGCACCATTCAGTGGGCGGTTCATGAGTCTTCATGCGGATCTGCTGAGACCTCGTCCCGCGCACCCTCGGCGCTCTTGCCGCCGCCCGCGGCAGGGCCCAGGCGGCTTCGCCGTTTCGCCCGCCTTTACCGGTGCCGGGCTGCGACGTCTTCATCTGCGGTCGCGCAGGAAGGTGGGGATCTCGTCGCGGGTCGGGTAGTCCGGCGGGGGTGCTGGCCTGCCCTGAAGGAACGCGGTGATGACGGCGACGGCCCGGTCGTTGTGGTCGTCGAGGCCGTTCCACATGTGATGTCCGACTTCGGGCATGTACTGCGTGCGCTGGATGGCGGGGTCATCGGCAAGGACGGTGGTCTCCCATTGACGGACCTGGGAGGAGCACTCGGCGATCATCAGCATCGTGGGGGTCCGGGAGCGCCTGAGTTGCGGGGCGATGGAGGGCGAGTCCTTGACCGTCTGCTGGACGCGGAGGCTGGCGGCGGGACTGATGAAGGAGAAGTTCTGTTCGGTGCCCTCGGCGGGGATGTGGTGCGTGGCTTCGTTCACGAAGAACCGGCAGCAGATGTTCACGACTTAGAGGTCATCTCGTTTGGGGCCTTCCCCTGCCAGTAGGTGCCAGCCCCTCACATGCCTCGGTCTGGGCCGTACCAAGGCTCGGGACGTTCGCCGGCAGACATCGGGAGGTGCTGCAGTTTCACAGGACCTGGATAGAAAGCTGAGCTGTCGGGGCCGGTCATGTCTTCGCCGACCAGGTAGCGATAGAGCCATTCGGCGAAGCTCATGCGGTGCTCTGCCCAGGTTTCGTCATAGTTGACCACGAGCCTGGTGGCATCGGCGGCTGCGTCAAGGAAGATCGTCTCTCCTCGGTCGGTGCTCGCGATCGGCCACAGGCCGTTGCGGGTGCCGAAGCTCAACTCCTCGAGTCCGAAGAGCTGGCGGGGGTCCTCGTCCGCGTCGAGGTCGAGCTCGTCCCAGGGCACTTCTGACCACGTCTGGATGGTGTCCCGGATCCACTGGGCCAGGTTCCACCGCTCGGTCGAGGGGTGGGACAAGTAGAGATGACCGTTGAGTTGGATCGGGGCGTATGCGTCGACGATCACCCGGTAGTCGGCCGGCAGCCGTATGCCGAGATCGGCGTGGAGGCGGTCCCATGCCCAGGGCTCTGCATAGCGGTTCTGGGCCGGTCCAAGCATTGCCATGGTGGCAGCCAGATAGTCGGTCATAGGGTACCTCGTTGGTATGGATCGCTGCTGGGCAGCAGGCCAGCGGCAGGGCGGGATCATCCGAATGCGTTATGGATCATGCCAGCCCTGCCGTCCTCGCCGGTCAGGTCGCCATCCTGCGGTAGCGGATCAGAGCGGCGGCGATCCCGACGAAGGCCAGGAAGTGGTCGGCCTTGCGTTCGTAGCGACGGTGCAGGCGGCGACACCCGGCCGGCCAAGCCACCGTCCGCTCGACGGTCCAACGGTGGCGGCCCAGCCGCTGGGAGGACTCAACACCCTTGCGAGCGATACGCGGGGCGATGCGTCGAGTGCGGAGCCATCGGCGCAGGCGGTCGTAGTCATAGCCCTTGTCGGCGTGGAGCTTGGCGGGCCGCCGACGGCGCGGTCCGCGACGGGAGCGGATCGGCGGGATACCCCGCACCAGGGGTTCCAAGCCCTGACTGTCATGCATGTTCGCTGCGGAGATGCCGATGGACAGGGGCAGACCGGTCCGCTCGGTGATCAAGTGGATCTTTGATCCCTTTTTACCGCGATCTACGGGATTCGGGCCCGTCAGGTCCCCCCTTTCATCACCCGCATGTTCACCGAGTCGATCGCGCACCGCGACCAGTCCAGCTCACCGCGGGCACCGAGTTCGTCCAGCACCAGACGGTGGAGCTTTCCCCACACCCGGGCCCGACTCCACTCGGTGAACCGCCGGTGCGCGGTGGGTCCGGAGGGGCCGAACCCCGTCGGCAGCTGACGCCATGTACAACCCGTCGTGGCCACGAAAATGATTGCCGCCAGCACCTGCCGGTCCCCGTACCTGCGCCGGCCACCACCCTGCGGCCGGTTTGGTGCGGCGGGCACCACCCGCTGGAACAACTTCCACAACCCGTCCGGCACAAGACGCTCCACCATCGCTGTCACGGCCGTCAGCCTAGTGACCAAGCCAGTTGAGACGATTTCTTAGGGAGGCGGCGCAGCCCTCCGGGAATTCGAACATTGAGTGAGTCGCTTGCCGTAGTCAGGGGCGGCGGCTGGCACTTGCCCGCGCTGCGTTGGGTACGCCGCGACGGGGGTAGGTGCCGTTCCCACAACGGACGAGAAAACATGTTGGCTGGCTGTCGGCGAGCTGCGACGATACATCTGGTTCCCAAGCGGAGGATGTTTGTTCGTTTTCGTGTGTGCGGGGTGTGGTGCCGAGTTGACCACCCCGCTGTCCCAGGTCTCGCTGCCAGTCCAATCTCGGGTTCTGGTCCACTTCTTGTGGTGTGGTGACGGGTTGTCACGAGGTAGGGGCGTGATGGATCACCGCCGCGGCGACAGGCCACGGTGCCCGAAGCTTCGCAGTGGTCTCCCGAGGAGGATGGGGAGCAGGGCTGGGCGTACCGGACCCGCGTTTTTTTGGGGGGAGTGCGTGGTCGTTGTGGTCGCTGCGGCCCTGGGCAGAGTGCCGGGGCCGCAGCGCGGGCTTGTGGCGACGGGTGTTACTGCTTGGCGGTGGGTTCCGTCTGCTGGTTGTAGATCTCCTGGCCCGCTGCGTTGTAGGCGTGGACGTAGGGGGCCGGGGAGGGGGAGTTCCCTTCGATGCCGGAGATGGCCGCCGTGTAGACGAACGCGCCGTCTGCCATGAGGGCCGGGTACTGCGTCGGGTTGTCGCCGTAGCTGATGGTGATCTTGGCGACGTCGGGTGTGTAGTGTCCGGCGCCCAGTGAG
>NZ_BSSM01000004.1 GCF_030269125.1 Streptomyces hygroscopicus subsp. hygroscopicus
TGGCCTCGCGGAACTTCTTCGACCCGTTCGCGTTCGTGCGCTCGCCGATCGCCAGATACGACGTGTCCTGCCGGAACGGCACCGACTGGTACAGCGACGCGGCGCCCGGCTCGGGGTGCGGGTCACGGACCGGCGGAGTCAGGCCCCGGACCCGCTCCACCACCTGACGCAGATGCTCCGGGGTCGTACCGCAGCAGCCGCCGACGAGCGAGAGGCCGTACTCCCGGACGAACGTCTCCTGGGCGTCCGCCAGCTCCGGAGCGGTCAGCGGGTAGTGGGCGCCGTCCTTGCCGAGGACGGGCAGGCCGGCGTTCGGCATGCACAGCAGTTGGACGCGGGCGTTGCGGGCGAGATGGCGCAGATGTTCGCCCATCTCCGCGGGTCCGGTGGAGCAGTTGAGGCCGATCATGTCGATGCCCAGCGGCTCCAGGGCCGTGAGCGCGGCGCCGATCTCGGAGCCGAGCAGCATCGTGCCGGTCGTCTCGAAGGCCATCGACACGAGTAACGGCACGTCCACGCCGAGCCGTCGCATGGCGCGCCGGGCGCCGATGACCGACGCCTTGGTCTGGAGGAGGTCCTGGGTGGTCTCCACGAGCAGCGCGTCGGCGCCGCCCGTGAGCAGGCCCTCGGCGTTCGCCTGGAAGCCGTCCCGGATCGTGCCGTAGCCGATGTGGCCGAGGGTGGGCAGCTTGGTGCCGGGGCCCATGGAGCCGAGCACCCAGCGCTGACGCCCGTCCCGGGCCGTGTGCCCGTCGGCCGCCTCCCGGGCGATCCGGGCGCCGGCCTCGGACAGTTCGTGGACGCGGTCGGAGATCTCGTACTCCGCCATCGCCGCGTGGTTGGCCCCGAAGGTGTTGGTCTCCACACAGTCCACGCCGACCGCGAAGTAGGCCTCGTGGACGGAGCGGACGATGTCGGGGCGGGTGACGTTGAGGATCTCGTTGCAGCCCTCCAGCTGCTGGAAGTCGTCCAGCGTCGGCTGTGCTTCCTGGAGCATGGTGCCCATCGCCCCGTCGGCGACCACCACCCGGGTGGCGAGCGCCGTGCGCAGGGCCTCGATCCGCGCGGCCGTCATGTCAGGTCCCGCAGATGCGTCGCGAGCTGGGCCGCGCAGCCCACTCCGTAGGTCGTGCGCAGCCGTGTGAGCAGGGGGTCCCGGTACAGCCGGTACTCCTGGGTGCCGACGTGGTCCAGCACCGTGGCGGCCACGGCACAGCCCAGCTGGGCCGCGCAGCGCTCCGGCAGGTCCCACGCCGTGGCCGCGAGGAAGCCCGCGCGGAAGGCGTCACCGACCCCGGTCGGATCCACCACACCCGGGACCGGTACGGCGGGCACGGTGAGGTCGGGACGGCCTTCGCGGCGGACGCGTGCCCCCGCGGCGCCCTCGGTGGTGACCCAGCAGCCGACGCGGCGCAGCACCTGGGGCACGGTGAGGCCCGTACGTTCCAGGAGCAGCGCGGCCTCGTACTCGTTGGTGAACAACCAGCGGGCCCCCTCGACGAGTTCGAGCACTTCCTTGCCGTCGAGGCGTGCCAGCTGCTGGGAGGGATCGGCGGCGAAGGGGGTGCCGAGGTCCCGGCAGGCGCGGGTGTGGCGCAGCATGGCCTCGGGGTCGTCGGGCGAGACCATGACCAGGCCGAGACGTCCGGTGCCCTCGGCGACCGCCCGCAGATCGATGGTGCGGGCCTGCGCCATCGCGCCGGCGTAGAAGGTGGCGATCTGGTTCTGCGCGCGGTCCGTCGTACAGACGAAACGTGCGGTGTGGTGGTCCTCGCTGACCAGCACGGAGTCGGTGTCGACCCCGTGCTGCTTCAGCCAGACCCGGTAGGGCTCGAAATCGGCGCCGACCGCGCCGACCAGCACCGGCCGCAGACCGAGCAGCCCGAGGCCGAACGAGATGTTCGCTGCCACGCCGCCACGCCGGATCTCCAGTTGGTCGGCGAGGAAGGACAGGGAGACGCGGTCCAGTCGGTCGGCCAGGAGCTGGTCGGAGAAGCTCCCCGGGAAGGACATCAGATGGTCGGTGGCGATGGAGCCCGTGACAGCGATGCGCATCTCAGCCCTCCACACTCCGCCGCAGGGCAGCGGCCCGGTCGGTGGACTCCCAGGTGAACTCGGGCAGTTCACGGCCGAAGTGGCCGTAGGCGGCGGTCCGCGCGTAGATCGGGCGCAGCAGGTCCAGGTCGCGGACGATCGCGGCCGGACGCAGGTCGAAGACCTCGGCGATCGCGGCCTGGATGCGCTCGACGGGCGCGGACTCGGTGCCGAACGTCTCCACGAACAGACCGACCGGATCCGCCTTGCCGATCGCGTAGGCGACCTGGACCTCGCAGCGGCGGGCGAGACCGGCGGCGACCACGTTCTTCGCGACCCAGCGCATGGCGTACGCCGCGCTGCGGTCCACCTTGGAGGGGTCCTTGCCGGAGAACGCGCCGCCGCCGTGCCGGGCCATGCCGCCGTAGGTGTCGATGATGATCTTGCGGCCGGTCAGACCCGCGTCGCCCATCGGGCCCCCGATCTCGAAGCGGCCCGTGGGGTTCACCAGCAGCCGGTAACCGTCGCTCTCCAGACCCACGCCCTGCTCCGCGAGCGCCTTGAGCGTCGGCTCCACCACGAACTCCCGGATGTCCGGGGCCAGCAGCGACTCCAGGCTGATGTCCGCGGCGTGCTGGGAGGAGACGACGACGGTGTCCAGGCGTGCCGGGCGGTCGCCGTCGTACTCGATGGTGACCTGCGTCTTGCCGTCCGGCCGCAGGTAGGGACAGGTGCCCTGCCTGCGGACCTCGGTCAGCCGGCCGGCCAGCCGGTGCGCGAGATCGATCGGCAGCGGCATGAGCGCGGGCGTTTCGTCGCAGGCGTAGCCGAACATCAGGCCCTGGTCGCCCGCGCCCTGCCGGGACAGCTCGTCGCTGTTGCCCTCCGCGCGGGCCTCGTAGGCGGAGTCCACGCCCCGCGCGATGTCCGGCGACTGGGAGCCGATCGACACCGAGACCCCGCAGGAGGCGCCGTCGAACCCCTTGGCCGAGGAGTCGTAGCCGATGTCGAGGATCGTGTCGCGCACGAGCTGGGCGATGGGGGCGTACGCGCGGGTCGTGACCTCGCCGGCGATGTGCACCTGGCCGGTGGTGATCAGGGTCTCGACGGCGACGCGGGAGGCCGGGTCCTCGGCCAGCAACGCGTCCAGGACGGTGTCGCTGATCCGGTCGGCGATCTTGTCGGGGTGGCCCTCGGTGACGGACTCCGAGGTGAAGAGCCGCCGGCTCACCTCACTTCACCTCCGCGAGGAAGAACGCGGCCTCGATGGCGTCGAGCGTGCGGATGGAGTCGACCTCCAGGGTCTCCATCTCGATGGCACGGCCGCTGTACTGCTCCAGCAGGAAGACGAACTCCACGAAGGACAGCGAGTCGATGAGCCGGTTCTCGATCAGGTCGAGGTCGCCGGGGATGTCGTCGCGCTGCGGGTGGCGCTCGAGGATCCAGTCCTTCACCTGCTGCAGGCCGTCGGTCATGGCGGTACTCCTAACGAGGATCGAAGAAGGGTGGGGGAGCGGGCGTCTCACGGCCGGTGCCGGGGATCGCCGATGATCGGAGCGGCTACGGCCACCGCGTAGTCCACGTCGTGGCTGATGCTCACCGTGATGTCCTGGATGCCGGACTCTGCTGCCATCTCGGCGGCGGCGCGGCGCAGTTCGACCAGCGGCCAGCCGCCGTCCGAGCGGTGCACCACGATGTCGCGCCATGGCAGGAGCCGTCCCTGGACGCGCAGGGTCTTGAACGCCGCTTCCTTGGCCGCGATCCGTCCGCACAGGCTGAGCGGATCGAGGCCGCTGGACGTACGGCAGTCGTCGAGTTCGCCGGGGTTCAGCATCCGCAGGAAGAAGTCCTCGCCGTAGTCGTCGAGGAGCAGGCGGACGCGCTTGACGGACACGATGTCCATGCCGAGGTTCGCCCAGCCCGTACCGCCGCCCTCGGCGGTGGGGTGGGCCGGCACCTCACACCACCGGGCCGACCGGCGTGAGGCGGTCGTTAGCCGCGCGTACGGCGTCGGTGGCGGCGGCCCAGCTGCCGTGGCGCCGGGTGAGGGCCGACAGCCAGCGCTCGAGGCCGAAGGCGACGCAGCTGGTGGAGGCGGGTTCGCCGGTGCCGGCGAGGGTGATCGAGCAGCGGTCGCCGAAGAAGTTGCGATGGGTGTTGACGGAGGCGATCGCGAGGTCCTCGAAGAGGAACTCGTGCTTGACCGGCGACAGCCGCTGCAGCAGCGCCTTCGAGCCGCCCTTGTCGAAGAAGGGGTCGCTGGCGGCCTCCCTGCGCAGCGGCAGGTCGAGGACGCGCGCGAAGGCGGTGATGCGCTCGGTGAACGCCCGCAGGTGCGCGTCCGCGTGCTCGCGGCTGCCGAGGGCGACGATCTCCCGCATGCGGAAGCCGAGCTGGCGGCGCAGCCCCTCGTAGCGCTCCTCCTTGCGGAAGCACCAGCCGACCACGGTCACCAGGGTGTCGTCCGCGACCTCGCGGCCCTCGTGGTCGAGGTAGACGGCGTAGCAGGAGGCGGAGGGCAGCCCCAGTTCCGCGGGCTGGAGCGAGCCGCAGGGGAAGCAGCCCGTCTCGGCGCAGTACTCGCCGCGGCGGTCGACGTCGATCGCGGTGGCGACGACGGCCTGGTGGGGGAAGTTCTCGTAGTAGTCGAGCCGCTTGAGGTCGGCGGCCGGCAGCAGCGGGGGCATGGTCATGGGACGGGCCCCGGCGGCCACGCCCCACTTCTCGAAGGTGTCGTCGAGGAGCCGGAGCAGGGCCGTGGCCTCCGCTCCCAGGGAGGGCAGGCCACGGCGCTCTCCCGGGGAACACGGGGGCGCTGTGGATAGGGTGTCGGGCACGGTGGTGGACCACCTCTCGGTTCGCTGGACCGGCCGTCCCGGTCATCGGCGGGACGCGCCGGAGGGGCTGAGCCGCGCCGGATCAGAGGACCGGCAGGCTGTCGTCGGAGAAGATCCCGGTCTTGCGGAAGAAGGCGAGCGGCTTGCGGATCGCCCGGCGCTCCTGCTCGCGCCTGCGCTCGTCGGCGAGCAGGGCGTTGCGCAGACCCAGCGGGTCGGCGATGCCGGCGTCGCGGTAGACGTGCGGGTTGTAGAGCGAGTTGACGCTGAAGACGACGTAGCGCTTCAGGTAACTCTCGACCTCGCGCAGCCGTTCGGCGCCGACCGCCTCGCGCATCCGCCTGAACAGCAGCGACACCAGTTCGCGGCCGAAGGCGATGTGCCGGGACTCGTCCTGGTGGTGGATGCGGTTGACCTGGCGGATGGTGTCGCAGAGCGTCTCGTCCTGGGCCATCCGGGTGTTGAAGTGGTCGACCAGCTCCTCGAAGAACAGGATGCGGGCGAACACCAGGAAGTTCTCGACCTCGGGCTCCCAGTCGGAGTCGGAAGTCATGGTCATCGACGAGTAGATCTTGCCGCCGTAGCGTCGGCAGAACTCGGAGAAGAACCACATGTGTTCGTTCTCCTCGCCGATGAAGTGGTGGAAGAAGTCGGAGGGCACCTCGAAGCCGGGCATGTGGATGCGGCCGACGACCTCGATGAGCAGTTCGCGGATGCCGTGCACGTTCAGGCTGTAGAAGTTGATGGACTCCCACTTGGACAGCCTGCGCAGGGTCTGCTGGTCCAACTGGTCGTAGTGCGGGGTGCCGTGGACGGTGAGCAGATCGGGGCTCATCCACATGCGGTTCTCGTCCAGCGCGTCGGGCCAGGCGAACTGCTGGTACGGGTTGTAGTAGTCCTCGATGGACTTCTCACTGAGCCGTTCGAGGATCTCCAGGAAACGGTCGTTGACGGGAAGGGCCGTGGTGGCCATGGTTTCTCCTGTCCGCTGCGTGTGCGGTGTCCGAGCCGGTCAGGGCCGGACCTCGTAGACGGCGTTCACCGGCGTCTCGGTCGCCCGCCGCCAGCGGGTGAAGCCCGCTTCCTCGGCGATCGCGCGGAAGGCCCGCTCGCCGGAGTGGTTGCCGAGCGCGTGCGGGCCGCGCTGCGCGAGGGCGACCGGCAGACACATCACCGCGGACAGCGCCATGAACATGCGCGCCGGCGGGGTGTGCGTGTGGATGTCGGCGGGGGAGACGTTGGACTCCACCAGCATCCACGTGCCGTCCGGGTCCAGGGACTTGTGGACGTGCTGGGCCGCGGCCACCGGATCGCCCATGTCGTGCAGGCAGTTGAAGAACGTCACCAGGTCGTAGCCGGTGCCCGGGTAGTCGTCGGCGGACGCGGTCTCGAAGACGACCCGGTCGCCGAGGCCCTCGTCGTCGGCGAGCTGCCGGGCGATGGCGATGGCCTCCTCCGAGTAGTCGAAGCCGTACACCCGGGCGTGGGGGAAGGCGCGGGCGATGAGCCGGGTGGTGTGCCCGACGCCGCAGCCGACGTCCGCCGCGGTGCCGCCGTCCGCGAGCTTGTCGCTCACCTCGTGCAGCGCCGGGAGCCAGTCGCTGAGCAGCCGGTGCTGGTAGGTGGGCTGGAAGAAGCTGCCCATACCGGTGTCGAGCGCCGGGTCGTGCTCGGCCCAGCCGACGCCCTCGCCGCTGCGGTAGGCGTCCAGGAGCAGGTCCTCGGTGGCGTACAGCGCCTTGAGCGCGGTGAAGAACCCCGCGGCGTAGGTGGGCGCCTCGGGCTGCGCGAGCACGGAGGCGTGCTCGGCGGGCAGGGTGTACTTGTCGGACGACGGGTGGCGCTCCACATAGCCCGCGCTGAGCTGGGCGTGCAGCCACTCCTCGGCGTAGCGCGGCGCGATGTCGGCGCGCAGGGACAGCTCCCCGGGCGTGAGCGGGCCCTGTTCCGCGAGGACGCGGTAGAGGCCGAGCCGTTCGCCGAGGGACACGGACAGTCCGCGCACGGCGGCCGCGGCGTCGTCGATGATGCGCTGGTGGAAGTCGGTCGTGGGGTCGGTGTGCCCGGGGCCGGAGGGCCGGGTCATGAGGCGGTCTCCTCTCGGGTCGCCGTGAACAGGAAGGAACGGGGCACGCGCGGGGTCTCGCGTGGCGGCACCGGGTAGGGCCAGCGGCCGAAGTCGGCCCCCTCCTCGCCCGGTTGCTTGACCTCCTGGACCGTCCAGCCGCAGGAGACGAGCAACTGCTCCGGCTCCTCGGTGCCGAACAGCCAGGGGTTGCCGTCCTCTTCGAGCGCCTTCATGAAGGGCCGGGACAGCGGGTTGCGCAGCGCGGCCTCGCTGATGACGTCACCGAGCAGGACGGACCCGGGGGCGCTGTGCTGCCACAGGGTCGTGATCAGGGTGCGTACGGCTTCCTCCGGCAGGAAGAAGAGCAGGCCCTCCACCACCCACAGGGTGGGCCGCTCGGCCTGCCAGCCGGCCTCCTTGAGGGAGCCGGTCCAGTCCTCCCTGAGGTCGACGGCGACGGTGCGGCGCTCACGCCCCGCCGGTTCCGGCTCCCTGGCGAGCATGGCGGCCTTGGCCTCCAGCAGCGCGGGCCGGTCGAGTTCGTAGAGGGTGATGCCGTCGGGCCAGGTGAGGCGGTAGTGGCGGGTGTCCATGCCGGCGGCGAGGAACACGACCTGCCGCAGCCCCCGTTCGCCCACCGCGCGCTCGATGGCGCGGTCGAGGTAGGTGGTGCGGATGGCGAGGAACGGCACGGTGCCCGCGCCCGCGTAGCGGTCGAGCAACTCGAAGCCGGTGGTGCCGGCGACGGTGCGGGCGTAGGGATCGGCGAACAGCCGGTCCTCGCGTTCGGTCTCCAGGGCCCGCGCGGCGGCGGTCCACTGGGCGGTGCGGGATACGGCCTCCACGGGAGGTCTCCCTTCGGGGCAGCGCTTCGTCAGCGCGAGCGATGGGTGTGCGGACGGCCGTGTTCAGCGCTGCCGGGCACAGCAGGCGACCGGGTCCTGCGCCGCGGACATCGACGACGGGGCCGCGGTGGAGGTTGCGGCGGGACGCCGCCGGAAGATGCTGTGCAGGATCATGCTGAACACGACCGTCCCGTCGGCGGCCACCAGCTCGCAGCGGGGCTGGACGATGCCGGTGGCGGGGTTGCCCAGCGCGGGGCGCGATCCGAGGATCTCGACCCGCGCGGTGAGGACGTCGCCCGGCCGGACCGGCCGGCGGTAGCGGACCTCGTCGATGCCGGGCGAGCCCTCGCAGGCGCTGTAGGCGAGCAGGCCGTCGACATAGCGCCGCATGAAGAGCGCCGAGGTGTGGAATCCGCTGGCGATCAGCCCCCCGAAGGACGACTGCTTCGCCCGCTCGGGGTCGGTGTGGAAGGGCTGCGGGTCGAAGCGCCGCGCGAAGTCCAGCACCTCCTCCTCGGTGACGGTGACGGTGCCCAACTCATGGACGTCACCGGTGCGGAAGTCCTCGAAGTAGCGCATGGAGCCCCCCTCTGGGCGGACGAGCCGGTTCTCTGGACCTCACTCAATCTACGAATCAGCCGTTTATTTTGTCAACCCAAATCTATGGGTGGTCCAAAGCCGCGGCGATGTCCGCCCAGAGGTCCTCCGGATGCTCGATGCCGACCGACATCCGCACGGTGCCCGCGCCGATCCCGGCGGCCGTGAGCGCCGCGTCGTCCAGCTCCCGGTGCGAGGTGGACGCCGGGTGCGTGACCAGCGTCTCCACGCCGCCCAACGACAGCGCCAGGCGCGCGACCCGGACCCGCTCGATGAAGGCGCGTCCCGCCTCCCGGCCGCCGGTGAGGTCGAACGAGACCATGCCGCCGCCCCCGTCGAGGAGCCTCCGCGCGCGGTCGTACGAGGGATGCCGCGGGAGCCAGGGCCAGTGCACGGCGGCCACGCGCCCGTGCGCGGCCAGGCGCTGGGCCAGGATGCCGGCGCCGGCGCAGTGCTGCCGCATGCGCAGCGGGAGGGTGGGCAGGCCGCGCAGGGTCAGCCAGGCCGCGAACGGGTCGGCGCAGGCGCCGAGTTCGACGGTCCGGGGCCACACCCGGTCCCGCACGCCGGCGTCGGCGAACACCGCCACTCCGCCGAGCACGTCGGAGTGCCCGGCCAGGTACTTCGTCGTGGAGTGCACGACCACGTCGGCGCCGTGCTCGATCGGACGGCACAGCACCGGCGAGGCGAGGGAGTTGTCCACCATGCCGAGCACGCCGTGCCGCCGGGCCTCGGCCAGCAGGCCGGTCAGGTCGGGGACCCGCCCCGTGGGGTTGGCGATGGTCTCCAGGTGCAGCAACCGGGTGGCGGGGCGGACCAGGCGGGCGAACTCGGCCGGGTCGTCACCGCTGATGTAGTCCACGTCGACGCCGTACCGCGCGGCGAGGTCGGAGAGGACGGAGTACGTGCCGCCGTACAGGCAGCGCCCGGCGATCACATGGTCGCCGGGCCGCAGCAGTGCCAGGAGTACGCCGCTGATCGCGCCCATCCCGGAGGCGAACGCGATCGCGGCGGCCCCGCCCTCCAGGTCCGCGAGGGTCCGTTCCAGTGCCCGCACGGTGGGGTTGCCGCGTCGGGAGTAGACGTACGCCCTGTCCGGTCCGCCCATGGCCTCGGCCAGTTCGGCGGCGGAGTCGAAGGCGAAGGCCGAGGACTGGACGATCGGGACGCTCAGCGGCCTGCCGCCGGCCGTCGGGGGGTCGTGCCGCACCTGCACGGCGCGGGTCTGCATGTCCATCAGGGGGCTCCTCCGTACACGGGACAGGGCCGTCCGCTCCGGTTGCCCGGGGCCGGACGGCCCGTCGAGGGGTTCGTTGTCCGGATGGACGGCGGCCCCGGCAGAGGATGCCGTGCCGGTCCACCGTGAGGGTGCCCGTCAGACACCGGCCCGTTCGCCGGATGCCTCCCGGGCGGGGTCGGCCTGCGTCGCCGCCCGGTCGCCCCGCATGGCGAGCAGGGTGACCAGACCGCCGACGGCGGCGATCGCGGCGGCCCAGAGGAAGGCCGCGCCGAAACCGTCGGTCAGGGCGGGCAGGTCGCCGAGCCTGCCCGCGCCCTCGGAGGTGGCCACGGCGGTCAGCGCCGCGAGACCGAGGGCGGAACCCACCTGGTAGGTGGTGTTGACGATGCCGGACGCCAGACCCGCCTGCTCCTGCGGGGCGCCGGACATCGCGGCCATCATCGCGGGGATGTAGGCGAGCGACATGCCGAGGGCCGCGACCAGCGACGCGGGCAGGACGTCCACCACGAAGGTGCCCGTGGGCTGTACCTGGGCCAGCCACACCAGACCCGCGGCGAGGACCAGCAGGCCGCCGCCGATCAACGGCTTGGCGCCGAACTTCGCCAGCAGCCGGGCCGTGATGGCCGTCATGAAGATCATCAGCAGCACGGTCATCGGCAGCAGCGCGGCACCGGAGGCGAAGGCCCCGTAGCCGAGGACCTGCTGGAGGTACAGGTTGAGGAAGTACCACATCGGGATCCACGCCGCGCCGAGCAGCGCCATCGCCAGGTTCGCCGAACCCAGGCGCGGGACCCGCCAGATGCCGAGCGGCATCAGCGGCTCGCGCACCGTCTTCTGGATGACGAAGAACAGGGCGAGCAGGGCGACCGCGCCGACCAGTTCGAGCACGGTGCCGGTCGAGGACCAGCCGGCCTCGGGGGCGCGGACGACGGCGAACACCGCGAGCGCGAGACCGGCCGTGACGGAGATCGCGCCGAGCACGTCCACGCCGCCGCCGCGACGGCCGCCGACGGCCGGCAGCAGCTTGGAGGCCGCGAGCGTGCCGAGGCCGATCGGGATGTAGATGATGAACACCCACGGCCAGCTCAGCCACTGGGTGAACACACCGCCCATGAAGACGCCGGCCGTGCCGCCCGCGGGCGCCGCGGCACCGTAGAGCGCCATGGCCTTGCCCAGTTCCTTGGGGTCGTGGGCGAAGAGCATCATGAGCAGGGTCATCGCCGAGGGCGCGATCAGCGCGCCGCCCACGCCCTGGACCGCCCGGCCGACGACCTCCACGGACGCGCTCTGCGCGGCGGCGGCCACGATCGAGCCCGCGACCAGCACGCTCCAGCCGGTGATGAACACCTTGCGGGCGCCGAGCAGGTCGGACAGCCGGCCGCCGAGCAGCAGCAGGCCGCCGAAGGCGATGACATACGCGTTGAAGACCCACTGCAGCTCGCCCTGCGAGAAGCCGAGGTCCTTCTGCATCTCGGGAAGCGCCACCCCGATGATCGACGTGTCCATGATGACCATGAACTGGGCGGCGGCGAGCACGACCAGTGCCCACCAGCGCCGGGGATTGACCGCTGACATGACTCCACCCTTCTTGTTGTATACCCCTGGGGGGTACCTGTGCGGTGCACCGTAGCATACCCATGGGGGGTATGTAAGAGCGTGAACTCGGGGATCACGTAGGGGAGTTGAGTCATGCGGTCGAGGGGTGCGAAAAGGCGAAGACCCCTCCGTCCCATGGGGAACGGAGGGGTCTTCGCCCGGGGTGCACCGCGCCTGCCGGCGCGGGGCCTCAGATCTGGCCGACGAGTTCGTAGCCCGCCTCGTCCACGGCGGCGCGGACGGCTTCCTCGTCGAGCGGGGCGGCGGAGGTCACGGTGACCTCGCCGGTGTCGGCGACGGCGGTGACCGCGGTGACGCCGTCCAGGCCGGAGACCTCCTTGGAGATGGCGGACTCGCAGTGGCCGCAGGTCATGCCGGAGACCTTGTACACGGTGGTGACGCCGCTGCCGTGGACCTGCACGTCGGTCGCCGCGCCGGTGCCGCAGGAGCCGCAGCAGGAGCCGGAGTTCGTCTGTTCGGTCATGGCTTCTTCCTCGGGTGTGAGCATGGTTCGGTCCGCGGAAGGGCGGTAGCCCGGCCTCCCGACGAGATGAACGATATACCCCCCAGGGGTACTTAGTCATCTGATCGTCTCCGCGGGGTCGAGTGGACGGCCTACCCCTAGGGGGTATAGTGACGTGCCTGGAGCGTGTGACGGGCGAGGCGGGGGCCGGAAAGGGGTTGGCGACAGGTGACGTACCGGCGGACGGGTTCCCACCGCGGCGCGGCGCGCCGGTCGTGGGCCGCCGTCCTGGCGTTGCTCGCCGCCTTCGTCGTCCTGGTCCACCACGACATGGGCGCGGCTCCCGCCGCACCCGCGACCGCCATGAGTGCTATGTCCGGGACGGAGCACGCCGCGCACGGCATGACCGGACCGGACACGGCCGCCCTGACCTCGGCCATGGACCACGACGCCGACGGCGCCTGCTCCGGCGCCGACATGCAGCACTGCACCTCCGGCGCCGTCGGCTCACCGCAGTGGCTCGCGCCGCCGACCGTGCGGACCCCTGCCGTCCCGGGCGCTCCCGGACACGGCGTCCTCGCCGGACGCGGCCTTCCGGGCAACCCGCACCGCGCGCCGCCGGACCTCTCCGTCCTCTCCCGACTGCTGATCTAGGCCGCCTTCTCGCGGCCCGTTCCCCGGACATCGCGGGGGCGATGCCGCATGCGCGCAGGTCGACCGCATCTCGAGAAGAGGCATCGCACATGAACAGCATCAACCGACGCTCCGCCCTGCTGGCCGGTCTCGCCGTCGCGGGAGGAGGAGCGCTCGCCGCGTGCGGCGGCTCCGGCTCCACGCCGGCCCTGGTGAGCCCCGACAGCAAGGTGGTCGCGACCACCGACAAGAAGCGCAAGGGCACCGGCAAGGTGCGCAACGTGACCCTGACCGCGGCGCCCGCCATGCTCGACCTCGGCGGCAAGGTGATGGCGAAGAGCTGGGCCTTCGGAGGCCGGACCCCCGGCAAGGAGATCCGGGTGTCCGCCGGCGACACCCTCGCCGCCGAACTCTCCAACCAGTTGCCGGACCGGACCACGACGTCCATCCACTGGCACGGCATCGCCCTGCGCGCCGACATGGACGGCGTGCCCCCGGCCACCCAGAGCGCCGTCCGCGCCGGCCGCAACTTCACCTACCGCTTCCTCGCCGACACCCCCGGTACCTACTTCTTCCACCCGCACGTCGGTGTCCAGCTCGACCGCGGCCTGCACGCCCCGCTGATCGTGGAGGACCCGAGGGAACCGCTGTCGTACGACGACGAGTGGGTCGTCGTCCTGGACGACTGGGTCGACGGTGTCACCGGCACCCCCGACCAGGTCCTCGCCGAACTGAGCCAGGGCATGGGCGGCATGGACATGGGCGGCTCGGGGCACGGCGGCTCGTCCGGCCACGACATGGGTGACATGGGCGGCATGGACATGGGCGACATGGGCGGCATGGACATGAGCGGCGGGGGCTCGGGCAAGGGGGGCGAGGCGTCGTCCGGCTCGATGAAGTTCATGCTCATGGGCGCGCGCAGCACTCTGCTCGGCGGCGACGCGGGTGACGTCAAGTACCCGTACCACCTGGTCAACGGGCGGGTCCCGGCCGACCCCGACGTCTACACCGGCAAGCCCGGCAAGCGGGTGCGGCTGCGCCTCGTCAACGCCGGCGGCGACACGGCGTACCGCGTCGCGCTCGGCGGCCACAAGCTGACCATCACCCACACCGACGGCTTCCCGGTCGCCCACCAGGAGGTGGACGCGCTGCTGGTGGGCATGGGGGAGCGGTACGACGTCCTCGTGACGCTCGCCGACGGGGTCTTCCCGCTGGTCGCCGTCGCCGAGGGCAAGAACGCGAGCGGCATGGCGCTGGTGCGCACCGGCTCCGGCGCCGCGCCGAAGCCGAGCGTCCGCCCGAAGGAACTGGACGGCATGATCATGAACGCCGCCGGGCTGAAGGCGGCCGACGACGTCCGCCTGGCGACGAGGAGGACCGACCGGGTCCACCGGATCGAGCTGACCGGCGGCATGGCCAGGTACGACTGGGGCATCAACGGCAAGCGCTACGACATGAAGCACCCCACCGCGCATCCGGTCCTGGTCGAGCAGGGCGAGCGCGTCCGGCTGGACTTCGTCAACAAGACGGGCATGTGGCACCCGATGCATCTGCACGGCCACACCTACCAGCTCGGCACCGGCGGTCCGCGCAAGGACACCACCATCGTGCTGCCCGGACGCACGGTGTCCGTGTACTTCGACGCGGACAACCCCGGCCAGTGGATGCTCCACTGCCACAACGCCTACCACGGCGAGGCGGGGATGATGGCGCTGCTCGCCTACGAGGCGTGACGGCACGAGGGGGGTGCGGGCGCCGAGCGGCCCGCACCCCCCTCGCCCCGTGCGTCAGACGTTGCGCCGGTACTGGCCGCCCACCTCGAAGAACGCCTCGGTGATCTGCTGGAGGGTGCAGACCCGCGCTGCGTCCATGAGCACCGTGAAGACGTTGTCCCCGTTGACGGCCGCCGCCTTGAGGGCGGTCAGCGCGGCGTGCGCCTCCTGCTGGTGCCGGGACTGGAAGTCCCGCACGCGCTCCAGCTGGGAGCGCTTCTCCTGCTCGGTGGCGCGGGCCAGCTCGATGGCGCCCGGCTCGGCGCCCTCCGCGTGCGGGTTGCGGAAGGTGTTGACGCCGATGATGGGCAGCGAGCCGTCGTGCTTGCGCTGCTCGTAGAGCATCGACTCGTCCTGGATACGGCCGCGCTGGTAGCCGGTCTCCATCGCGCCGAGCACGCCGCCGCGCTCGCTGATCCGCTCGAACTCCAGCAGCACGGCTTCCTCGACCAGGTCGGTCAGCTCGTCGATGATGAACGAGCCCTGGAGCGGGTTCTCGTTCATCGCGAGGCCCCACTCGCGGTTGATGATCAGCTGGATGGCCAGGGCCCGGCGGACGGATTCCTCGGTCGGGGTGGTCACGGCCTCGTCGTAGGCGTTGGTGTGCAGGCTGTTGCAGTTGTCGTAGATCGCGATGAGCGCCTGCAACGTGGTGCGGATGTCGTTGAAGTCCATCTCCTGGGCGTGCAGGGAGCGGCCCGAGGTCTGGACGTGGTACTTCAGCTTCTGCGAACGCTCGCCCGCGCCGTACTTCCGCTTCATCGCGACCGCCCAGATGCGGCGCGCGACCCGGCCGAGCACCGAGTACTCGGGGGCCATGCCGTTGGAGAAGAAGAACGACAGGTTGGGCGCGAAGTCGTCCACGTCCATGCCGCGCGCCAGGTACGCCTCCACGTAGGTGAAGCCGTTGGCGAGGGTGAAGGCCAGCTGGCTGATCGGGTTCGCGCCCGCCTCGGCGATGTGGTAGCCGGAGATGGACACCGAGTAGAAGTTGCGGACCTTGTTGGCGATGAACCACTCCTGGATGTCGGCCATCATCCGCAGCGAGAACTCGGTGGAGAACAGGCAGGTGTTCTGTCCCTGGTCCTCCTTGAGGATGTCGGCCTGCACGGTGCCGCGCACGCTCGCCAGCGCGTCGGCCCGCAGCCCGGCCGCCTCCTCGGCCGAGGGATCGCGGCCCTCGGCGGCGCGGAACCGCTCGATCTGCTGGTCGATCGCCGTGTTGAGGAAGAACGCCAGCACGGTGGGCGCCGGACCGTTGATCGTCATCGAGACCGAGGTCGTCGGCGCGGTCAGGTCGAAGCCGTCGTAGAGCGCCTTCATGTCGTCCAGGTGCGCGACCGAGACACCGGAGGTGCCGACCTTGCCGTAGATGTCGGGACGCTCGCCCGGGTCGCGGCCGTAGAGGGTGACCGAGTCGAAGGCGGTGGACAGCCGGGTGGCGGGCTGGCCCTCCGACAGGAGCTTGAAGCGCCGGTTGGTGCGGAACGGGTCGCCCTCGCCGGCGAACATGCGCGCCGGGTCCTCGCCGTCGCGCTTGAAGGGGAACACCCCGGCGGTGAAGGGGAAGTAGCCCGGCAGGTTCTCCCGGCGCCAGAACCGCACCAGCTCACCGTGGTCGGTGAACCGGGGCAGTGCCACCCGGGGGATGCTGTTGCCCGACAGGGACTCGCGGGTCAGCCTGGTGCGGATCTCCCGGTCGCGGATCTTCACGACCTGTTCCTCGCCGGAGTACGACGCCACGACGGCGGGCCAGTTCTCCAGCTGCTCGGTGACCTCGTGCGGCAGCCGCCTGCGGGCGTCCGTGAGCAGGGCGTCCACGTTGTCCGCGTCGGAACCGGCCGCGGTGAGCTCGCCCTTGACCGCGTCCAGCCGCTGCACCCGCCGCGCCGCCTCGGCCAGCACCTCGGTCTCGGCGTGGTACGCGCGGACCGTCTCGGTGATCTCGGCGAGGTAGCGGACCCGGTCGGCCGGCACCACCTGGCGGATGCCGGAGGAGTGGCGCACGGAGACGGGCGCGAGGGTGCCCTCCCGCAGATGCAGCCCCTTCTCGTCGAGGGCCGACTTCAGGTGCTGGAAGAGCGCGGTGACCCCGTCGTCGTGGAAGGTCGCGGCCGAGGTGCCGTACACCGGCATGTCCTCGGGCTTCTTGTCGAACGCCTCACGGTTGCGCACCAGCTGGCGGCTCACGTCGCGCAGCGCGTCCTTGGCGCCGCGCCGCTCGAACTTGTTGACCGCGACCACGTCGGCGAAGTCGAGCATGTCGATCTTCTCGAGCTGGGACGCGGCGCCGAACTCCGGGGTCATCACGTACAGGGAGGTGTCGACGAACGGCACGATCGCCGCGTCGCCCTGGCCGATGCCCGGCGTCTCCACGATCACCAGGTCGTACCCGGCGGCCTTGACCACGTCGATGACCTCGGTGAGGTGCTCGGGCAGCTCATGGCTGCCGCGCGTGGCGAGGCTGCGGAAGAAGACCCGGTTCCCGTCCAGGGAGTTCATCCGGATCCGGTCGCCGAGCAGCGCGCCGCCGCCGCGCCGGCGGGTCGGGTCGACCGCGATCACCGCGATGCGCAGCTTGTCCTGCTGGTCCACGCGGAAGCGGCGCACCAGCTCGTCGGTCAGCGACGACTTGCCGGAGCCGCCGGTGCCGGTGATGCCGAGGACGGGCACCACCCGTCCCGCCGCCGCGTCCCGCAGCCGCGCGAGGAACTCCGGGGACAGCTTGCCGAGTTCGGCGCCCGTGATGGCGCGGGCGGTGGCGAACCGGTCGCCCGCGAGCACGGCGTCGACGTCCGCCGGCCTGCCCTCCCACAGGTCGAAGTCGCAGTCCCGCACCACCGAGTTGATCATCCCGGCGAGGCCCATCCGCTGCCCGTCCTCGGGCGAGAAGATGGTCACCCCGTGCGTGCGCAGCCGGGTGATCTCCTCGGGCACGATCACGCCGCCCCCGCCGCCGACCACCCGGATGTGCTCCGCGCCCCGCTCGCGCAGCGACTCGACCAGGTACTCGAAGTACTCGACATGGCCACCCTGGTACGAGGAGACGGCCACGCCGTGCGCGTCCTCCTCCAGTGCCGCGTTCACGACCTCCTGAACCGATCGGTTGTGGCCGAGGTGGATCACT
The DNA here is from genome assembly GCF_030269125.1 of Streptomyces hygroscopicus subsp. hygroscopicus. GTDB lineage: Bacteria > Actinomycetota > Actinomycetes > Streptomycetales > Streptomycetaceae > Streptomyces > Streptomyces hygroscopicus_C. The sequence continues at coordinate 17,213 of NZ_BSSM01000004.1, forward strand.
TCGGCACCCTGGGACTGGAAGATCCGCCGCATGATGTTGATCGACGCGTCGTGCCCGTCGAACAGAGCGGATGCGGTGACCAGGCGTACGGGGTGCACGGGGGAGTGCAGTTCGCTCATCGGGGGCCTTCCGGGACAGGTCGGGGGACGCTGATCAGGGAAATACTAGGACGTCCTAGTAAAACGCAGTAGTCGGACCCGATGTGACCAGCGGCACAGTCGGGGGCGCGGCTTTGTGAACCGGGATCAGAGCGCGGGCCGGGTGTCCCGTACCACCCCACCCCGCCTCACCCGCCGCTGCTTCACCACTTCCACCTCAAGTGAATCCCGAGTAGTCTCCGCTGGCGCATTCGGCCGTACGGCGGCACCATCCGCGGTTCTCGATCCCCCGAGAAAGATGATCATGAAGCGAACCCTTTTCGAAGCCGAGCACGAGGACTACCGCGAGAGCGTGCGGGCCTTCATCGCCAAGCACGTCGTGCCGCACTACGCGGACTGGGACAAGGCGGGCATCGTGCCCCGTGAGCTGTTCACCGGTCTGGGCGCCCTCGGCGCGCTCGGCATCGCCGTGCCCGAGGAGTTCGGCGGCGCGGGGATCCAGGACTTCCGCTACAACACGATCCTGCACGAGGAGGGTGCCCGGGTGGGGGCCATCCCGGCGATCCTCGGGCCCACCCTGCACGCGGACGTGTGCCTGCCCTACTTCCTCGACCAGACCGACGACGAGCAGAAGGCGCGCTGGCTCCCCGGTATCGCCTCCGGCGAGTTGATCACGGCGGTCGCCATGACCGAGCCCGGCACCGGTTCCGACCTGTCCGGCATCCGTACCAAGGCGGTCCGGGACGGCGACCACTACGTCATCGACGGCGCGAAGACGTTCATCACCAACGGCATCAACGCCGACCTGGTCGTCGTCGCCGTCCGCACCGGCGAGCACCCGCACCGCGGGCTCAGCCTGATCGTCGTGGAGCGCGGCACCCCGGGCTTCGAGCGCGGCCGCAAGCTGGAGAAGGTCGGTCTGCACGCCCAGGACACCGCGGAACTGGTCTTCACCGGGGCGCGCGTGCCGGCGGCCAACCTGCTCGGAGAGGAGGGCGAGGGCTTCTTCGCCCTGACGCGCAATCTCGCGCAGGAGCGGATGTCGGTCGCGATCGCCGGTCTGGCCCAGGCGGCGGCCGCCTTCGAGTGGACCGTCGAGTACGTCCGTGAGCGCAAGGCGTTCGGCAAGCCGATCGGCACCCTCCAGGTGATCCGGCACCGGCTCGCCGAGCTGTCCACCGAGATCGAGGTGGCCCAGCACTACCTCGACCGGTGCGTACTGGCCCTGAACTCGGGCGAGTTGACGGTCGTCGACGCCGCCAAGGCCAAGTGGTGGTGCACCGAACTCCAGGGCCGGGTCATGGACGCCTGCGTCCAGCTGCACGGTGGGTACGGCTACATGCTGGAGTACCCGATCGCGCGGGCCTGGCAGGACAGTAGGGTGAGCCGGATCTACGCGGGCACGACCGAGATCATGAAGGAGATCATCGGCCGTTCGCTGGAACTCGGCTAGGTCGCCGGTCCAGGAGGAGTCGGCTCGCCTGTCTGGAGGTGACGGTGAGGGTCGGGACCGAGGCGGAGACGGCGGGCGTCCGCGCGGGAGCCGCGGAGTCCGCGGCGGCGGTCGGCCGCACAGGGGCGGCGGAAGCCGGTGCTGCACCCGCGGGGCCCGGTGCTGCACCCGCGGGGCCCGGTGCTGCTCCCGCGGGGTCCGCCGCGCAGCCGGTCCCGCCGCTCGTGCGGGCCACGCGTCCGCGCAACCGCCGGGAGCTGATCATCGCCGCCGCGCGGGAGCTGTTCTCCCGCGACGGCTACGCCAACGCGGCGATGAGCGACATCGCGGCGGCCGTGGGCATCGGCCCCTCGGCCCTCTACCGGCACTTCGGCGGCAAGCAGGAGCTGCTGCACGCCGTCGTCGCCGAGGCCCTCGACTCCTGCCTGGCCGGGCTCTACCCGGCCGGTCCCGGCGAACTCGACGTCCTGGTGCGGGACTTCGCGGCATCCGCGCTGGCCCGGCGTGAGCTGGGCGTGCTGTGGCAGCGCGAGGCCCGGCACCTGCCCGCCGAGCAGTACGCGGAGCTCGCCCGCCGGCTGCACGCGGCCCGGCGCACCCTCGCCGGCCAACTGACCGCCGCGCGGCCGAACCTGGACCCTGCCCACACCGAGCTGCTGTCCTGGGGCACGCTCGGGGTGGCGGCCGGCCTCGCCTACCAGCACGTGGAACTCGCCACGCCGGACCTCGTCGCGCGTCTGATGCACCGCGTCGCCACGGCGGCCCCGCCCCGCCTCGGCGAACCCCGGCTCGACGCACCCGGGGGCCGGTTGCGGCACCGCTCGCGCCGGGAGGCCCTGCTCGCCGCCGCGACCGAACTGTTCGCCGAGCGCGGCTACGCCTCGGTCAGCCTGGAGGACACCGGCGCGGCCGTCGGGATCGCCGGCCAGAGCATCTACCACCACTTCGCCAGCAAGCACGAGCTCCTCGCCACCGCCGTGCACCGCGGCGTCGAACGGCTCTGGGTCGACCTGGCCGAGGTGCTCGCCTCGGCCCAGGACCACGCCGGCGCGCTACGGCGCCTGGTGTGGCGCTACACCCGCAACGCGCTGGTCTCCCGGCACCTGGTGACGGTGATCGCCACCGAGGCCGAGCACCTCCAGGAGGCGGACCGGCTGCGCGCCCGTCAGTTCCAGCGCGACTACATCGCGGAGTGGCTGCAACTGCTGCACGCGGTCCACCCGGCCATGGGCCCGTCCGAGGCCCGCGTCCGGGTGCAGACCGTCCTGACCGTCGTCAACGACGTGGCCCGCACCCCCCGGCTCGCCACCCGTCCCGGGATAGACCGGGCGCTGCACCAACTGGGATGTGAACTGCTGGAGCTGCCGGACGGCCCGGTCCCCGGGGTGGCCTGACTCCTCAGGCCGGCGTCACCTCCACCGGGAGCCGCTTGATGCCGTTGACGAAGTTGGAGCGCACCCGCGGCACGTCACCGGCGAGCCGGATGCCCGCGAGGCGCGGGATCAGCTCCTCGAACATGATGCGGATCTCGGTGCGCGCCAGCAGGTTGCCCAGGCACAGGTGCGGGCTGCCCTTGCCGAAGGTGACGTGGTCGTTGTTCCGCCGGGCGACGTCGAGGGTGTAGGGATCGCCGAACACGTCCTCGTCGCGGTTGCCCGAGGCGAACCACATGACGACCTTGTCGCCCTCCCTGATCCGCTTCCCGCCGAGTTCGACGTCGCGGGTCGCGGTGCGGCGGAAGTGGTAGACGGGGGAGGCCCAGCGCAGGAACTCCTCCACCGCCGTCGGGATGAGGGACGGGTCCTCCTGGAGACGGGCGAGCTGCTCGGGGTGCTGGAGGAGGGCCAGCATGGAGTGGCTGATGGTGTGGCGGGTCGTCTCGTTGCCGGCCACGACCAGCAGCAGGAAGAAGTTGTCGAAGTCCTGCGCGGACAACGGCACCCCGTCGCGCGGGGTCTCGTTGACCAGCCGGGAGATCAGGTCGGTGCCGTCGCCGCCCTTGCGCTGCCGGGCCAGCTCGCGGCCGTAGGCGAAGACTTCGAGCGACGCGGGGGAGCGGAAGGGCAGATCGCGGTACTTCTCGCTCTCCTCGCTGTGCAGGAGCACGTCCGCGTAATCGGGGTCGGTGTTGCCGATGATGCGGTTGCCCCAGTCGATGAGCTGCTGGTTGTCCTCCGGGGGCACGTCCAGCAGCCGCGCGAGCACGTTGATGGGGAAGTCGGCGGAGACGTCCTTGACGAAGTCGAAGGTGCCCTTGGCGAGGGCCGCGTCCAGGGTGGTGGCGGTCAGACCGCGCAGGAAGTCGGCGTAGCCGTTGATGACGCTCGCGCCGAACTGCCGTTGCAGCAGGCTGCGCAGGGCGCGGTGGCGGACGCCGTCCAGCTCCAGGATGGACGCGCGCTTCTTGATCTGGTCCTCGTCGACCTCTTCGAGGTTGACGAACTTCATCGAGGTGAAGGTCTCCGCGTCCCGGTCCACGCGGGCGATGTCGGCGTGCCGGGTGACGGACCAGAAACCGGAGTTGGGGGCCTCCTCGGGCTGCCAGTGCACCGGGTCCTCGTGGCGCAGGGTGTGGAACATGCGCCACGGGGTCACGCCGTCGGTGAAGTTGTCCAGGTTCGCGAGGTCGACGTCGGCGAGCGGCAGGGGTTCGCGCACGGCCTCGGGCACGGACAGGGCGGGAATGGTCATGGGCGGTGGGCTCCTCGGCGGCAGGGGTGGTGGCGGTACTCGGTCACAGGTGGTACGCGTACTCGGTGAACTCCCAGTCGGTGACGTGCCGGTGGAAGCGCGCGACCTCGTCGCGCTTGTACGAGAGGTAGGAAGCGGTGAAGTCCTTGCCGAGCACCTCGGCCAGTGCCGCGTCCGCCTCCAGGGCGTCCAGCGCGGCGGGCAGGGTGGTCGGCAGCATGGGGGACTTGGCGGTGTCGTAGCCGTAGCCCTCCAGCGGTGCGGGCGGCTCCTCGCCGGCCAGCACGCCCAGCAGCGCGGCGGCGAGCGTGCCCGCGATCAGCAGGTACGGGTTGGCGCTCGCGTCGCCCAGGCGCAGTTCGAAGCGCGCGCCGGAGCCGCGCTCGGGCGGGACGCGGACCATGGCGCTGCGGTTGTCCAGGCCCCAGTCGATCAGCCAGGGCGCGAGGGTGTCCGGCCCGAACCGCTTGTACGAGTTGACGGTCGGGTTGGCCAGGGCCGCGAGGGCGGGGGCGTGGGCGAGCACGCCGGCCAGGGCGTGGCGGGCGGTGGCGGACAGGCCGTAGGGGCCGGACGGGCCGTCGAAGACATTGCCGCCCTCCTCGTCCGCACAGGACAGATGGAGGTGGAAGCCCGAACCGCCGGCGTCGTTGAAGGGCTTGGCCATGAAGGTGGCCAGGCGGTTCTCCTTGCGGGCCAGTTCCTTGACCGCGGCCTTGAAGCGGAAGGCGCGGTCGGCGGCGGCCAGGGCGTCGCCGTGGGTCAGATTGATCTCGAACTGCGAACCGTCGAACTCGTGGTTGCCGCTGCTGACCCCGATGTCCATGCCGTGCAGCAGGCGCAGGGTGCGCAGCAGGTGGTTGTCGCCGTCGGCGCGCAGCCCCGCGGTGTAGACGACGCCCCGGGCATCGCTGTAGCGGCGCCAGCCGGCCGGGCTGTCCGGGGTGCTCTCGCACAGGAAGTACTCCAGCTCCGGGCCCACCACCGGGCGCAGTCCGTGCTCGTGGCAGCGTTCGACCACGGCGCGCAGCAGATCGCGGGGGGACTCGGGTGCGGGCGCTCCGGTGGCCGGGTCGGTGACGTCGCCGAGGCAGGCGGCGACCCCGGGCTCCCAGGGCAGGGCGGTCAGGGTGTCGAGGTCGGGGCGCACGCAGATGTCGGGCAGACCGGCGTCCAGCCCGCCGGCGACCGGCACCACGTCGCCCTGCGGGCTGGTGTGGTAGACGGCGCGGCAGAACGCGAGACCGTGCTCGCAGGCGGAGGGCAGGTGGTCCAGCAGGACGTCCCGGGCCCGCTCGGTGCCGATGAGGTCGGGATAGGTCACCCGGACCACGTCGATGCCCTCGGCTGCCAGCCGCTCCACATGGCGGCGGACGGGTGGGGTGTCGGATGCGCTCACCGGTGTCTCCTCTAGGGGAAGGGGGCGCCTCCCAGGGCTCGGGGCGCTGGGACGGAGAGGGGGAGGGAACGGCGGCGCACCGCGGGAGGCGCGGCGGACCCGTCGTTCGTTTGGTGCCAAACGGTAGGGACGCCCGTCACTTTCCCGCAAGGGTTCCGGCGCAGAAATTTATCCACCTGGATAGCTATTGACCAGGGGGCCGCCCGTTCCTATGTTGTTTGATGCCAAACGAGTTGGGGGCGCGGACGCACACCAGGGCCGTCGTGCCGTGGTCGCCGCACCCCTTTGGCCGGGGCCCGGACACGCCGTCCGGGCCCCACTTCCCCTCTGCTCCCCCTCTCTTTCCGACGCTCCCCCCAGCACCAGGAGGACCGGCCATGAAGGTCGTCGTCGACATGAACCAGTGCCAGGACCACGGTCAGTGCGTCTTCGCCGCGCCCGACGTCTTCCGCTTCGACGACGACGGTCACCTGGCCTACGTCCCCGACCCCGACGAATCCCTGCGCGAGCAGGTCGAGGAGGCCGCCGACGTCTGCCCGCTCCAGGCCATCCGGATCGAGGCCTGAGCCATGAGCGCGACCGTCGTCGTGGCCGGTGCCTCCCTGGCCGGTCTGCGCGCCGCCGAGCAGCTGCGCGCCGCCGGCTGGGAGGGGCCGATCACCCTGGTGGGGGACGAGCCCCACATGCCGTACAACCGGCCGCCGCTGTCCAAGGAGGTCCTGGTCGGCAAGGCCCCCTTCGAGTCGCTCGCCTTCCGGCCCCGCGCCGGCGTCGCCGATGTGTCCTGGCGCCTGGGCACCCAGGTCGTCGCGGCCGACCTCGAACGGCGCGTCGTACGACTCGACAGCGGCGAGACCCTGCCGTACGGCGGACTCGTCGTGGCCACCGGGATGCGGCCGCGGCGGCTGCGCTGCCCCGGGCCGCTCACCGGTCGGCACACCGTGCGCACCCTGGACGATGCCCGGGGGCTGCGCGCGGCGCTGACCCGGCCGGGCGCACGGGTGGTCGTGGTGGGCGCCGGGTTCATCGGCTGCGAGGTGGCCGCCACCGCCGTGGCCCTCGGCGCCGCCGAGGTGACCGTGGTCGACCCGCTGCCGCTGCCCATGGTCGGACCGCTCGGCGAGCTGCTGGCCACCTCACTGCTGAAGCGCCATGAACAGCGCGGGGTACGCTTCGCGCTCGGCGCCGGGGTGACCGCCTTCGAGGGCGGCGACCGGGTCACCGGGGTCGTCCTGTCCGACGGCAGGGTGCTCCCCGCCGACGTGGTGGTCGAGTCGGTCGGCTCCGTCGCCAACACCGAGTGGCTCGACGGCAACGGTCTCGACCTGACCGACGGCGTCCTGACCGACGCGCACCTGCGGGCCGGCGGACGCCCCGACGTGGTCGCCGTCGGCGACGTGGCCCGCTTCCCCAACGCCCGCTACGACCGCGTACCGCGGCGCGTCGAGCACTGGTCGATCCCCACGGACACCGCCAAGCACGCCGCCCGGGTCCTCGCCGCCCACCTCACCGGCGGCGACGCCGGACTCGGGCCGTTCGCGCCCCTGCCGACCTTCTGGAGCGACCAGCACGACTTCAGGCTCCAGTCCTTCGGCGCCCCCGCCCTCGGCCGGGACGACGTGCGCGTCCTGGACGGCGACCCGGACGGCGACGTCCTCGCCGGCTACCACGCGGACGGCCGCCTGGTCGGGGTCGTCGCCCTCGGCGGCCCGGCCGCCGCGACCGCGGCCGCCCGGTACCGGGCCCAACTCCTCCAGCAACCCGCCCTCACCGCGTAAGGAACGTCCGTGACCAGTGTCCGTGGATTCCTCCACCCCAAGACGGCGACCGGAGCCTCCTCGCTGATCCCCTCCCCGCCCTGGCGCTACTCCGGCGACCTGCTCACCGTCGAGTACCGCACCGACCCCGCACGGGTGCGCGAACTGCTCCCCGAACCCCTTGAGCTGGCCGAGGAGGATCCCGGCGCGGTCGCGCTGATCTGGGCCGACTGGCAGTCCTGCAGTGCCTTCGGGGAGGAACTGCTCGACCCGGTGCGCGCCCAGTACAAGGAGGCGTTCGCGGTCGTGCGCTGCATGTACCGGGGGCGGACCTACACACGGTGTGTGTACATCTGGGTGGACAAGGACTTCGCCATCGCCCGGGGGCTGCACCAGGGCTACCCCAAGAAGTTCGGCTCCATCCACCAGACCCGCCCGCACCCCTACGGGCCCGCGCCGCGCATCGAGGCCGGGGCGCGCTTCGGGGCGACCCTCGCCGCGGCCGACCGGCGCCTCGCGCAGGCCGTCGTCACCCTGCGGGAGCCCTCGGAGACCAACGGCTTCGTCAACTCCCACCCCATGGCCCACCACCGGTGGCTGCCCTCCATCGAGAAGGGCAAGGGCCTCGCCCTGGACGAGCTGGTCGAGGCCGGCGCGGCCGCCTTCGAGGGCGGCCAGGCGTGGGTGGGAGAGGCCGAGCTGGAGCTCTTCGAGTCGCCCACCGAGGAGTTGGCCCGGCTGGAGATCCGTGAGCCGATCGCCGCGTACTACCGGCAGGTGGGGGTGGTCTGGGACGGCGGACGCCTGCTGGAGTCCGGCACCTCCGGTGCCGAGTGACCCCGCACCCGAACCACCCCGAGGAGCCCCACGCCATGAGCACCCCCTTCACCACCGTCGCCGGGGTCACCGTCGACACCCGGCACTGGATCGGCGGCGAACGCGTCGCCTCCGCCGGGACCTTCACCGACACCTCACCCATCGACGGCGCGGTCATCGGTGAGATCGCCCGCGGCACCGAGGCGGAGGCCGCCGCGGCCGTCGCCGCCGCCAAGGCGGCCTTCCCCGGATGGGCCGCCACACCGCGTGCCGAGCGCGCCCGCGTCCTGCACGCCATCGCCGACGGCGTCGAGAAGCGGCTGGAGGAGCTGGCCGTCGTGGAGACCACCGACAACGGCGCCCTGCTGCGCTCCCACCGGCGCGGTGTCATGCCCCGGGTCGCCCACAACTTCCGGTTCTTCGCCGACTGGTTGCTGCGCCTGGACCACGAGGACTTCGAGACGCGCGGCCACACCAACCACGTCAGCTGGGACCCGGCCGGCCCCTGCGTGCTGATCACGCCGTGGAACGCGCCCCTGATGCTGGCCACCTGGAAGGTCGCTCCGGCCCTCGCGGCCGGCGACACCGTCGTGCTCAAGCCCGCCGAGTGGTCCCCGCTGACCGCCTCCCTGCTCGCCGACATCGCCGCGGAGGCCGGCCTGCCCGCCGGTGTCCTCAACATCGTCCAGGGCTACGGCTCCGAGATCGGCGACGTCCTCACCTCGCACCCCGACGTGCGCCGCATCAGCTTCACCGGCTCGGTGCCGACCGCGCAGCGCATCGCCGCGTCCGCCGCCGCCCGGCTGACGCCGCTGAGCCTGGAGCTGGGCGGCAAGTCCCCGCTGCTGGTGTTCGCGGACGCCGACCTGGACCTCGCCGTGGACCTCGCGGTCGAGCAGTACGACAACGCGGGCCAGGTGTGCCTGGCCGGCACCAGGCTGCTGGTCGAGGAGACGGTCGCGGCGGAGTTCACGAGGCGCTTCGTGGACAAGGCGGCCCGGCTGCGCCAGGGCGACCCCCGCGACGAGGCCACCGACATCGGACCCACCATCCACCCGCGCCAGCTGGAGAAGATCGACGGCTTCGTCCAGCGGGCCCTCGCCGCCGGGGCCCGCGCGGTCGTCGGCGGCCACCGGCGGGACGGCCAGTACTACGCGCCCACCCTGCTCACCGATGTCGCGCAGGACTCCGAGATCGTGCAGGAGGAGGTCTTCGGACCGGTTCTCACCCTCCAGACCTTCGCCGACGAGGACGAGGCGGTGCGCCTGGCCAACGGCACCCGGTTCGGGCTCGCGGCCACCGTCGTCACCGGCGACCCCGCGCGCGCCGAACGCGTCACCGCGCGACTGGTGGCCGGCACCGTCTGGGTCAACTGCTTCTTCGTCCGCGACCTCCAGGCCCCCTTCGGCGGCTCCCGCCAGTCCGGCGTCGGACGCGAGGGAGGCACGTGGAGCTTCGACTTCTACTGCGACCTGAAGAACACCGTCACCGCGCCGAAGGGATGGCAGGACCATGGGTGAGATCGTCGGGGCCGGGCTGCTCGCCCACGTCCCCACCATCGTGCTCCCGGAGGAGACGCGCAGGGAGCTGAACGAGGGCGAGGAGATCACCCTCGTCACCGGCCTCCGGCAGCTGCGCGAGGAGGTCTTCGAGCGCGACGACTACGACACCGTCGTCGTCCTCGACTCGCACTGGGCCACCACCGTCGAGTTCGTCGTCACCGCGCAGGACCGCAGGGCGGGCCTGTTCACCTCCGAGGAACTGCCGCGCGGCATGAGCCGGATGCCGTACGACTTTCCGGGCGACCCCGAACTCGCCCGCAACATCGCGGGGTTCGCGGACCGGCACGGCACCTGGATCACCGCCGTCGACGACGCGTATCTGCCGGTCTTCTACGCCACCATCAACCTCTGGAAGCTCCTCGGCGAGGGCCTGCCGGACAAGCGGTGGGTGAGCATCGGCGTCTGCCAGACCGGCGACATGGAGGACCATCTGCGCCTCGGCCGCGCGCTGGCCGACGGCATCGCCGCCACACCCGGCCGCCGGGTGCTGCTGATCGCCTCCGGCGCCCTCTCGCACACCTTCTGGCCGCTGCGCGAGCTGCGCGACCACGAGGCCAGCGATCCGGCGCACATCTTCACGCCCGAGGCGCGCGAGGCCGACCTGGAGCGGATCGACTGGTTCAAGGAGGGCCGCCACGACAAGGTCCTCGACACCATGGACGAGTTCTGGAAGTTCAAGCCCGAGGCGCGGTTCTTCCACTACCTGATGATGGCCGGCGCCCTCGGCGAGCACGCATGCACCGCCAGGGCCCGCCAGTACGGCGCGTACGAGAACTCGATCGGCACCGGCCAGGTGCACCTCTGGTTCGACCGCCCGGCCGACGGCTGGACCGGCGCCGCCCCCGCCACTCCGCACAGCCTCTGAGGAGCAGACCGACATGCCCGAATACCGCCGCATCCTCCTGGACGGCGCGACCGTCCAGGTCACCGTCGACGGCGACGAACTGGTCGCCGGTGACGGCCGCCGTGTCAGGGCCGAGGAGGCCCGGCACCTGCCCCCCGTCGTCCCCTCGAAGGTGATCGCCGTCCACCTCAACCACCGCAGCCGGGTCGAGGAGTTCCGGATCGGCCTCCCCGACACCCCGACCTACTTCCACAAGCCGACCTCGGCCCTGAACGCCCACCGGGGCGCCGTCGTGCGGCCCGAGGGCTGCAAGTGGCTGAACTACGAGGGCGAGGTCGCCATCGTCATCGGCCGGACGGCACGCAACATCGCCCCGGACCAGGCGGGGGAGTACATCGCCGGGTACACCGTCGCCAACGACTACGGACTGCACGACTTCCGCGACACCGACGCCGGCTCCATGCTCCGGGTCAAGGGCTCCGACACCCTCTGCCCGCTCGGCCCCGGCCTGGTCACGGACTGGGACTTCCGCGGCAAGAGCCTGAAGACCTACGTCAACGGCGAGGTGGTCCAGGACGGTTCGACCGACGAGATGAAGTGGGACATGCACTACCTCGTCGCCGACATCGCCCGCACCATCACCCTCCACCCGGGCGACGTCCTGCTCTCCGGCACCCCGGCCAACTCCCGCCCCGTCCGGCCCGGGGACGTCGTGGAGGTCGAGGTCGAGGGCCTCGGCAGGCTCACCAACCACATCGTCACGGGACCGGCGCCGATCCGCGGTGACGTCGGTGCCCAGCCCACGGAGTCCGAGGAGGTGCTGTCGACCGCGCTCGGCGGCGACTGGGAGTTCCGCGGCATCAGGCCGCCGAAGCGGTGAGCGCGGCGGCGCGGGTAGGGTCGGGACCATGACCGACTCCGTCCCGCACCCCGGTGAGCGCCCGACCCGCAAGCGCGTGAACCACTACGGGACGGGGCGGGTGGCCCTCCTGGACGCCGCCGTGCGCGTGGTCGCCCGCGGCGGGCTGCGCAAGCTCACCTACCGGGCCGTGGCGGAGGAGGCCGGGGTCACCCACGGCCTGGTCGTGCACCACTTCGGTTCGCGTGACGCGCTGATCGAGGAGGCCGTCACCCACGCCATCCGCGCCTCCCTGCACAGCAGCGCCCTCGACATCGGCACCGGCCGGGCGGCCGACTTCGCCGGCGGTCTGCCCGACATGGTCGACTCCGGTCCCGAACTCCAGGCGTTCCAGTACGAGCTGCTCCTGGAGGCCCGGCGCCGGCCGGAGCTGCTCGCGCACCTGCGCGCCCTGTACGAGGAGTACTTCCAGGCCAGCGCGCGGGAGCTGGACCGGATCCTGCCGGGGACGGTGAGCCGCGGCCTGTCCCGGCTGGTCTTCGCCGCGCTGGAGGGCCTGGTGCTGCACCAGCTCGTCTTCGGCGAGCGGGAGGTCACCGAGGAAGCCCTCGGGGAGCTGCGGGCCCTGCTGGAGGCACGGGCGGCCGAGGGCTGACGGCCCCCGCGCGCAGGCCCCTCGGCGGGCCCCGCGGTCACGGCGCCGTGCCCGCCGGTCACGGCGCCGTAAGGATTCGACGCACGACGGGATTCCCTGCTCCCACCCCCTTGTCAAACGGATAGTTCGGCCCCACGATGAGGCAACTCGTTTGGCCTGAAACGATCCTTTCCCCTTCTCTGGCAGGTGATCCGAGTGGACAGTCAGACGGCCTCCGCCCCGCGGACCGTGAAGGACGCCCCCACCGCAGCCACGCTCAAGCCCAACGCCCTCGGCGTCCTGGGCATCCTCTTCTTCGTCCTGTCCGGTCAGGCCCCGCTGACGGGCATCGCCGGCGCGGCCCCGATCTCGGTCGCCATCGGCAACGGCTCCGGCACCCCGGCCGCCTACGTGCTGGCCGGCGCCGTGATCCTCCTCTTCTCCGTCGGCTTCGTCGCGATGGGCCGGCACGTCGTGGACGCCGGCGCCTTCTACACCTATATCGGCACCGGGCTCGGCCGGACGGCCGGGGCCGGCAGCGCGAGCGTCGCCCTCTTCGCGTACTGCGTGATCCAGGCGGCCATGTACGGCCTGTACGGCTCCATCGCCAGCTCGCTCGTCGCGGACCACACCGGTATCCACCTGTCCTGGTGGGTCTACACCGTGGTCACCATGGCCGTCGTCCAGGCGCTGGGCGCCGCGGGCATCGAGATGGGCGCCCGTGTCCTGGCCGTCTTCGTGCTCGCCGAGTTCAGCATCCTGCTGGTGTTCAGCCTGGTCACCCTGGCCAGGGGCGGCGGCCCCGAGGGACTGGGCGTCGCGAGCAGCTTCTCCCCGTCGGCCGCCCTCCAGGGCGCACCGGGCGTCGCCATCATGTTCGCCGTGGCGTCGATGTTCGGCTTCGAGGCCACCGCCATCTACGGCGAGGAGGCGAAGGAGCCCAGGAAGACGGTGCCCCGCGCCACCTATCTGTCGGTCATCGTCGTCACCGGCTTCTTCGCGCTCGTCTCCTGGATGCTGATCTCCGCCTACGGCCCCTCCAAGGCACCGGGCGCGGCCTCCCGCGCGCTGGCGCACGGCGACTCCGCCGGTTTCGTCTTCGCGCCCATCGCCGCCCAGTTCGGCGGCTGGGCCGGGGAGGTGCTGCCGGTCCTGCTCGCCACCTCCCTGTTCGCCGGCATCCTGACCTTCCACAACTCCGCCAACCGCTACCTCTTCTCCCTCGGCCGGGACCGGCAGCTGCCCGTCGGCCTGTGCCGCATCAACGGGCGGCACGCCCCCTGGGCCGCGGGCTGCGTCCAGACCGTCATCGCGGTCCTGCTCGTCGTGCCGTTCGCGCTGGCCGGCAAGGACCCGGTGCTCACCCTCTTCTCGTGGTTCAGCGGGCTCGCCGTCCTCGCGATGATGCTGCTCTACCTGCTGACCTCGGTGTCGGTCGTCGTCTTCTTCCGCCGCCGGCGCGTGGACACCCGCCTGTGGCACACCCTGCTCGCCCCCGTGCTCGGCGCCATCGGCCTCGCGGGCGCGATCTGGCTGATCCTGGCCAACTTCACCACTCTCATCGGCGGCGAGGTGAGCACCGCGGTCTGGCTGGTGGCCACCGTGCCCGTGGTGCTGGCGCTGGGCGTGGCCAACGAACGGATGCGACGACGACGCCAGACCCCCGACCTGCTCTGATTCCGCGGGCCGACCGCCCCGCGCCGATATCCCCGGGCCGCCCGACCCGCACGCACCGACCCGCGGCGGGCGGCCCCCTCCCCGGACCGGAGGACCGTACGACCCATGACCCGGAGGACCGCATGACCGTATCCACGCACGACGACTGGCTCCGCCGGGCCGAGGAGTTCCAGCCGCCGAGCACCCATCTGATCGACGGCGCCGAGGAGGCCGGCGGCGGCAGCACGTTCGCGGTCGTGTCGCCGCGCGACGGCCGGGTGCTGACCGAGGCCGCCGACGGTGGCGCGGCCGAGATCGACGCCGCCGTGGCGGCCGCGCGCCGCGCCTTCGACCACGGCCCCTGGCCGCGCCTCGCCCCCGCCGACCGCGGCCGGACCCTGGTGCGCCTCGCCGACCTCCTCGACGCGCACCGGGCCGAACTGGCCCTGACGGTCAGCCTGGAGATGGGCAAGCCCGTCCGCGAGGCGTACGACATCGAGCTGCGCGCCGTGACCAGCACGTTCCGCTGGTACGGACAGCTCGCCGACAAGCTCACCGACGAGTCCCCGCACACCGCGCCCGACGCGCTGGCCCTGGTCACCCGCGAGCCCGCCGGTGTCGTCGGCGCCGTCGTGCCGTGGAACTTCCCGCTGACGCTGGCCGGCTGGAAGATCGCGCCCGCACTGGCCGCCGGCTGCACGGTCGTCCTCAAACCCTCGGAGAACTCACCCCTGTCGGCGCTGCTGCTCGGCCGGCTCGCCCTGGAGGCAGGGCTGCCGCCGGGCGTGCTCAATGTCGTCAACGGCGACGGACCCGTGGCGGGCCGCGCCCTCGGACTGCACCCGGACGTCGACGTCCTCGCCTTCACCGGCTCCACCGCCGTGGGCCGCCACTTCCTGCGCTACTCGGCCGACTCCAACCTCAAGCGGGTCTGGCTGGAACTCGGCGGCAAGTCCCCCAACATCGTCCTGCCGGACGCCCCCGACCTCGACAAGGCCGCCGCCACCGCCGCCTGGGGCATCTTCTTCAACCAGGGCGAGATGTGCACCGCGCCCTCCCGGCTGCTGGTCCACTCCTCGGTCGCCGAACAGGTCACCGAGGCGATCGTGGGCCGGGCCCGCGCCCTGCGGGTGGGCGACCCGCTCGACCCCGTGACCGAGATGGGCGCCCTCGTCGGCGAGGACCATCTGACCCGCGTGCTCGGCCATGTCGGCGCCGCGGCCGAGGACGGCGCCCGGCTGCGCACCGGAGGCTCGCGCACCCTCACCGAGACCGGCGGCGTCTACCTCGAACCGACCGTCTTCGACCGGGTCGCCCCCGACAGCCGGCTCGCCCGTGAGGAGGTCTTCGGGCCCGTGCTGTCCGTCCTCGCCTTCGACGACGTGGAAGAGGCCGTGGCCCTCGCCAACGCCACCGAGTACGGCCTCGCCGCCGGCCTGTGGACCTCCGACCTGTCCACGGCGCACCGGGTGTCCCGCGCGCTCAGGGCCGGGACGGTGTGGGTCAACTGCTACGAGGAGGGCGATCTGACCGTGCCCTTCGGCGGCATGAAGCAGTCCGGCAACGGACGCGACAAGTCCGTCCACGCCCTGGAGAAGTACACCGAGCTGAAGACCACCTGGATCCAGTTGTGACCCACCGACCCCTGATCGCCGTACCCGCCCGCTTCTCCGCCACCACCTCGGCCCTGCGGCACGCCGCCGAGGTCAACGCGCGTGCCCTGGTCGAGGCCGTGTGGCGGGCCGGCGGCGAACCCGCGACCCTGCACCCGCACGCCCCCGGCGGCACGGCGGACCCCGCCGAGGTGGCCTCCCGCCTCTTCCGCTTCGACGCTCTGCTGCTGCCCGGCGGCGGGGACCTCGCCCCCCACCGCTACGGCGCCGCCCACACCCATGCGGCCGTCTACGACGTGGACGACGAACAGGACGCCTTCGACCTGGAACTCGCCCGCCGGGCCCTCGCCGCCCGGCTGCCGCTCCTCGCCGTCTGCCGGGGGCTCCAGGTGGTGAACACGGTCCTGGGCGGCACGCTCCACCAGGACATGGGCGGCCCAGGGCGCGACCACCGCCACCTCAGGCACCCCGTCTCCCTCGCCCCCGGTTCGGTGCTCGCACGGATCACGGGGGCCGACAAGACGGAGGCGTCCTGCTATCACCACCAGCACCTGGACCGGCTGGGAGAGGGGCTGACCGCCACCGCGCGTGCGGCGGACGGAACGGTGGAGGCGGTCGAACTCACCGCGCACGACGGGCTGTTCGTCGGTGTGCAGTGGCATCCCGAGGACACGGCGGCGGAGGACCCGGCCCAGCAGCGGCTGTTCGACGCGCTGGTGGAGGCGGCGCGCGAGTGGTCGGGCCGGCGGACGACCGGGTAGGTCAGGCCCGGCGGACGACCGGGTAGGCCCGGCCCGGCGGGCGGCGCTCCCGGGGCTACTTCCCGGGCCGTCGCCCGCTGCGGCGCGGCGTGGGCGGCTCGCCGTTCAGCAGCGACCTGCGCCGCTCCTCGCCCTGCTCCTCGACCTGGAGGACCACCTGGCGCAGGCCGTCCGCGAGGGTGCGGCACTCCGCGTCGCTCAGGCGGGCGGTGACGAAGGACTCCTCCTCGTTGAAGGCGGGGAAGACCCGGCGCATGAAGTCCTCGCCCTCCTCGGTGAGGGCCACCAGAACGAGCCGGCCGTCGGTGGGATGACCGGCGCGGCGCAGCAGACCGCGCGACTCCAGGGTGCGGGCCACCCCGGTCAGGGTGCCCTTGGAGATCCCCGCCTCCTCGGCCACGTGCCGGGTCTCCGACTCGCCCCACACCCAGACGACCCACAGCACCACGAAGGCGGTCCAGGTCAGGTCGGAGCCGCGCAGCACGGAGTTCTCCAGGTGGTGGCGGACGGCCGAGGCGGCCCGGTAGATGTTGGCCACGGCGGCCATCTGCTCCCGGCGCAGGGCGATACCGCCGAGCTTCGCCTCCGCGAGCTTCTCCGCCTCGCTGATGGACCGCTCGCTGGGCACGGTCGCTCCCTCACCTCGTGTTCGGGACCGCGGGCCCGGTGCGGCCCGCGGTCGTTCGGCACCGAATTGTACGGGCGGTACGCCCCGCCACCGCCCTTTTCAGGCCTACCGGGAGCCCGCCGCCACCGGCTGCGGGCCCGCCTCGATGACGCGGTCCAGCATGCCGCGCGACGCCTGGAGAGCATCGATCGCGCGGCTGATCCGCTCCCGCTCCCGGCGCAGTTCCGCGACCAGGTCCGGACAGACCGGCACCAGCCGCTCACCCTCCTCGCGGACGCACGGCAGCACCCTCGCGATGGTGTCCGTGGTGAGCCCGGCGGCGAGCAGGGTGCGGATGCGGCGGACCGTCTCGACATCCCGCTCGCCGTAGACGCGGTAGCCGCTGGGCAGGCGTGCCGGTGCCAGCAGGCCCTGCTCCTCGTAGTAGCGCAGCAACCGCTCGCCGACCCCGGTGCGCCGCACCATCTCGCCGATCCGCATGGCGGCCTCCCCGGCTTGACCCTCACACTGATGTGAGACTTTAGCGTGAACTCCGATGGGGGCCACCGCGGTCGCCGCCGGCCCGAACACGGCCCGGAACGTGAGGAGTTGCCGCCATGCGCGCAGTACGGATCGATGTCCACGGCGGGCCCGAGGTGCTCACCGTACGGGAGGTCGACGACCCGGAGCCGGGCGCCGGCGAGGTGCTGGTACGCACCGTCGCGAGCAGCCTGAACCCGGTGGACCGGAAGACCCGGGCATGGGACGTGGGCCCCGCCCTGCCGGGGACGCTCGGCTGGGACCTGGCCGGCGTCGTCGTGGCGAGCCCGTCGCCGAGGTTCGCGGTCGGCGACCGGGTGATCGCGATGTCCGCGCAGCCGGCCACGGGCCTGGGCACCTGGGCCGAACTGGTCCGCCTGCCGGAACGGCTCCTCGCACACGCCCCTGCGACGCTCACCCTGGCGCAGGCCGCGACACTGCCGCTCGCCGGAACCACGGCGGTGCAGGCCCTTGCGGCGCTGCGCCCGAAGACCCGCACCCGTCTGCTGGTCACCGGGGCGGCGGGCGCGGTGGGCGGACTCGCGGTCCAACTGGCCCGGCAGGCCGACGTGGCGGTCGACGGACTGGTCTCCCGGCCCGAACACATCGATGTCGTCAGGGAGTTCGGTGCCTCGGCCGTGACGCACTCCGTCGCGGAGCTGCCCGCGGGGGCGTACGATGCGGTGCTCGACACCGCGGGCGTCGACGTCTCCTCCGCGCTCGCCGACGGCGGGCTGTACGTCTCGGTCTCCGACGAGCCGCTGCCGGACGTGCCGGGCGCGGCCAGGAGTTACGTCCAGGAGAGCGGTGAGGACCTCGCGGAGCTGGTCGGCCTGGTCGACGCGGGGCGGCTGGAGGTACGGGTGGCCGCGTACTACCCGGTCACCGAGGTGCGCGCGGCCCATGAACGCTTCGAGGCGGGCGGTCTGTCGGGCAAGGTCGTGCTGCTGTTCTGAGCCCGGACGGTGGCCGGAATCGACCTGGACCCGACAGGCGTGCGTGGCATGATCGGCCGCCATGGAATTCTCCGAGGTGATCCGCCGCAGGCGCATGGTCAGGCACTACTCCGACAAGCCGTTGGCGCCCGAGGTGGTCGAGCGGATCCTCGCCTCCGCCCTGCGCGCCCCCTCGGCCGGCTTCTCCCAGGGCTGGGCCTTCCTCGCCCTGACCGACCCCGCGGACCGCGCCCGCTTCTGGCCCTTCGTCCCCGTCCGGGCCGAGAAGACGCCGACCATGCAGGACGCCCCGCTGGTCGTGGTGCCCCTGGCCCACAAAGAGGCGTACCTGGACCGCTACGCCGAACCCGGCAAGGGCTGGGAGGACCGCTCCGAGGACCACTGGCCCGCGCCGTACTGGTACATCGACACCGGCATGGCCGCGCTCCTCATGCTGCTGACCGCCGTCGACGAGGGCCTCGGCGCCTGCTTCTTCGGCATCATGCCCGACCACATCCAGCCGTTCCGCGAGGAGTTCGGCGTCCCCGACGAGTACGCCCCCATCGGCGCCCTCACCATCGGCTACCGCGCCACGGACCTGCCGTCGCAGAGCCCGCACGTCGAAGAGCGGCGCCGGGACGCGGACGAGGTCATCCACCGGGGGAACTGGGGCCGGCACGGCTGAGTCCGGCCGCCTGTCACGGCCGAACGACGAGACCGACCTGTCGATGCCCACTACGAGCGTCCCGCGACGCTGCCCCTGGCGCTCGCCGGGGACGTGGCCGGACGGCGGCGCGTTGCGGACAGTGCCGCCCGCAGCCGATCACCGGGGCGAGCCCGCGCAGGACGAGCGGGCGCGTCGACCGTCCGTCCGGCCCGACCCGGGTGCGTCACCGGCAGGAGCCCGGCCACCGGGACCCCGTCGTGCGTCCGACGGGGCCCCGGTGCCCCGGGTGGAGTCCCGTAGTCGTCGAGGCCGGTGAGCGCGAGGCCGAACCCGGTTTCGGCGTGGTGAGCCGGGGCACTCGTGGCCCACGTGCTCGTACCGCCCGGCGGATGCTCCGCCGCCTGCTCATGGCACCGGCAGCCCGCGGCATGGCGTAAACCCGTGAAACCCGCCATCACGGGATGCGTACGCCCGGGGACGGCCCGGCGGGAGAAGGTCGAATTCCGTGATGCCGGTACGGGGTGTCATATTCCTCCCGCATTCTCTGTGAAGATCCTTTGTTTCCGCTGTCAATGACATGCGGGCGGAATGCAAGAATACCAAGTATTTACCTTCACAAAACCTTCCTTTGGGGTGGCCGAAAGGCTCCTTGTTGCGTCAACTGCGCGTGCATCAAGGTAGTTCCGTCTACGAGCATCAGGAGTCACAAGCGTTGCTTGACCCGGACGGCCGACCGCCGGCCGGGCATTGGCGGGGGAATCTGATGCGTGTGTGCACGTCCAGCGTCGACCGGCCGGTTGCGTAGGGTCGTCTGCCGCGCCGAAACGGAACCTGTCTCTCTGCCGCCTGCCTCTTGGTGCCATTGCCCGGTGCCCGAGACAGGGACAGGAGGGGGAATGCCGATGAGCGCGGTGAGCGCCGCCAAGCCGACGTATCCCGGCGTCTACGTCGAAGAGCTTCCCAGCAGTACCCGCACCATCTCGACCCTGACCACGTCGGTGACCGCCTTCGTCGGCCACACCCGGCGCGGTCCGCTCAACGAGCCGGTGCGCGTCACCAGCTTCGCGGAGTTCGAGCGCCGCTTCGGCGGCCTCAGCGCGCGCAGCGCGGTCGGCTACGCGGTCCACCAGTTCTTCGGCAACGGCGGCACCGTCGCCGTCGTCGTCCGCGTCACCAAGGCGGGCAGCGGAAAGGCCGCCTGCGTCACCCTCAGGTCCACCGAGGGCCACAGCGACAGCGACGTCCTCGAGGTGCACGCCAAGGAACCCGGCGTGTGGGGCAACGGACTGCGCGTGGCCGTCGACCAGGACACGCCGCACCCCGACGACACCTTCAACCTGCGCGTCCACGACGCCCGGGGCGAGGCCCGCGAAAGCTTCACCGGTCTGTCCATGGACCCCGCCGGCGGCCGCTACGCGCCGACCGTCGTCAACGCCGGCTCCCGGCTGATCCGCGTCGAGGCGGTCGGCGAGGGCCGCCCCGACCCGTCCGGCACCGTCTCCAAGCCGTTCGGCCACCGACTGCCCGACCTCGCCGTCGACCTCACCGTCAAGATCGGCGACGTGGAGCGCGAGTTCACCCTCTACGACCCCGACATCGACGGCGAAGCCCCGTGCTCCGTCGCCGAGTTGGCGCTGCTGCTCGAACGCAAGCTGCGCGCCCTGCCCGACGCCCCCGGCAAGCACGCCTTCGCCGGCACCGAGGTCACCGCCTTCGGCCGCCGCATCCAGGTCGTCGCGGGCTCCACGGACCCCGCGGACGTCGTCCGCTTCCTCGGCGAGTGCGCCAACGACCTCGGCCTCGAGGCCTCCGTCAACCCGCCCGTCCTCCCGCTCGCGGGCGGCGAGGACGGCGAGGCGCCCGGTCCCCGCGACCTGATCGGCTCCGAGGCCGAGAAGACCGGCATCCAGGCGCTGCGCCAGGTCGCCGACGTCAACCTCCTCGTGCTGCCCGAACTCGCCGCCTACGAGAGGACCGAGGACGCCGTCACGGTCGTCTCGGCCGCCCAGCGCCTGTGCCAGGAGCGGCGGGTCTTCCTGCTCGTGGACGCCCCCTCCAGCTGGGTCAGCGTGGACACCGCGCGCGCCGGCGTCGCCGCCTTCGACGCCGTCCGCGGCAACCACGCGGGCCTCTACTTCCCGCACCTCCAGCTCACCGACCCGCTCACCGGACGGCTGCGCGCCTTCCCGCCCTCCGGCGCGGTCGCCGGCGTCATCGCGCGCACCGACTCCGAGCGCGGCGTGTGGAAGGCCCCGGCCGGCACCGAGGCACGCCTCGCGGGCGCGCACTCCCTCACCGTCGACCTGACCGACCGGGAGACCGGACTGCTCAACCCGCTCGGCGTCAACTGCCTGCGCGCCTTCCCGCTCACCGGTCCGACCGTCTGGGGCGCCCGCACCCTGGAGGGCACCGACGCGCTCGACAGCGAGTGGAAGTACGTGCCGGTGCGGCGGCTCGCCCTGCACGTCGAGGAAAGCCTCCGACGCGGCCTGCAATGGGTCGTGTTCGAGCCGAACGACGAGAACCTGTGGCAGCAGATCAGGCTCACCGCCTCCTCGTACCTGCACACCCTCTTCCGGCAGGGCGCCTTCAAGGGCGGCACCCCGCGCGAGGCCTACTTCGTCAAGTGCGACAGCGACACCACCACCGACGAGGACGTCGCGAACGGCGTCGTGAACGTGCTGGTCGGCATCGCACCGGTACGCCCCGCCGAGTTCGTGATCGTGAAGATCCAGCAGACGTCCGGCCAGTTCGAGCTGTAGTCCCCGCGGGAATTCCGGAGAGCCGAAGGAATCCGATGGCAGAGTTCACCGTCAACGCCCATCGTTTCGACCCCTACAAGAACTTCAAGTTCCTGGTCCTGTGGGACGGTCGTACGGTCGCCGGCATCAGCAAGATCAGCCCGCTCAAGCGCACCACCGAGGTCGTCAAGCACCGCCACGGCGGCGATCCCAGCTCCCCGCGCAAGTCGCCGGGACGCTCCGAGTTCGACGGCATCACGCTGGAGCGCGGGGTCACCCACGATCCCGAGTTCGACCGCTGGGCCAACAAGGTCTGGCAGGTCGGCGCGGGCCTCGGCGCGGAGGTCTCCCTCGCCGACTTCCGCAAGGACATCGTCATCCAGGTCCTGAACGAGGCCGGCCAGGTCGCCGTCTCGCACAAGCTGTACCGGACCTGGCCCAGCGAGTACCAGGTCCTCGGGGAGATGGACGCCAACGCCAACGCGGTGGCCATCCAGTCGCTGAAGCTCGAATGCGAGGGCTGGGAGCGGGACTACGAGGTGCCCGAGCCCGAGGAGCCCTCGTTCCTCAACCCGGCCTGAGACGACGCGCGGTGAGGTGAGAGGAACCAGGGGGGAACATGGCGAACACCGGGGCGGCCACGCTGCTGGCCACCTGGGAGGCGGGCCTCGCCGAGGCGCCCGCCGGGCGCGCCCTGCTGCTGCACGGCACGGCGCGCCCGGACCTCGACGCCGCGGCGCTGCCCGCCGTACCGCTGGGCGAGCGCGAGCACGACCTGCTCGTCCTGCGCCGCGCCCTGTTCGG
Organism: Streptomyces hygroscopicus subsp. hygroscopicus; assembly: GCF_030269125.1. GTDB lineage: Bacteria > Actinomycetota > Actinomycetes > Streptomycetales > Streptomycetaceae > Streptomyces > Streptomyces hygroscopicus_C. Next base: position 39,650 of record NZ_BSSM01000004.1, read on the forward strand.
GGAGCGGATGCAGGTACGGCTGGACTGCCACGCGTGCGGCGCCGACATGGAATTCGAGCTGGACGCGGGGGAGTTCGCACAATCCCTCGACCGGCCCGGCCGAACGGTCGTGCAGGTGGCCGAGGACGGCTGGGACATCGTCTTCCGGCTGCCCGCCGGGGCCGACCTCACGGCCGCGGCCCGCGCCGCCGACCCCCGCGCGGCCCTCCTCGCCCGCTGCCTGGTCTCGGCGGCCCACGACGGGGCGCCCCGCGCCGCCGACGCCCTCCCCGCACCGGTGCAGCGTCGGATCGCCGAGGCCGTCGAGGCCGCCGACCCCGGCGCCGACGTGACGCTCAGCGTCGGCTGCCCCGAGTGCGGGGCGCCGACCCGCGCGGAGCTGGACATCGCGTCGTACCTGTGGACCGAACTCGACGCCTGGGCGAGGGACGTGCTGCTCGACGTCCATCTGCTCGCCACCGCCTACGGCTGGAGCGAGCCGGAGATCCTGGCGCTGAGCCCGCTGCGCCGCCGCTACTACCTGGAGCTGTGTGCGGATGTCTGACCCCTCCGTGCCCGACCCCGCCCGGGTGCCCGACTTCCTCGACCGGCTGATCGCCCGGCACGCCGTCACGGCACCGGACACCGTCAGGGTACGGCCGCGGCTGCCCGGCCCGTTCGAACGCGTCGAGGCGGTCAGGTCCCGTGGTGCCGAACCGGACACCGACGGCGTCACGGCACGGCCGTCCGCCGCTCCCGCGGCCGCGCCCCCTTCGGAGGGGCCACGGCCCGCCCCCGAGGTCCGGCGGTACACGGAACACGAGCGGACCGTCGTCCACACCGAACGACCCGCCGCGGAACGGGAGTCCGCGCGCGCCACCCCGCCCCTCCAGGCCGAGCCGCCGCTGCTCCGCCCCGCGGCACCCGCGACCGCCGGGCCGCACCCGGCCCGCGGAGCGACGCGGGCAACCGGGCGGCCGGGCCCCGACACCGGTGGGGACCGGGCCGCGGCGTCCACCCCCGCCCCCCTGGGGGTGGACGCCGCTCCGGCCGCCGTCGTGCCCATGGCAGCGCGCCCCAGCGCCGCGGACACGACGGCGGCCCGTACCGCGGTACGGCAGACCGGGCGCCGTACCGGACGGACACCGGAACAGGTGGTGCGCGTGCAGATCGGCCGGCTGGAGGTGACGGCCGCGCGGCCGCCCGCACCGGGCGGGACACGGCAGGGCGGACGCGCCGCCGAGCGGGCGGGGTCGACCCTCAGCCTGGCGGACTACCTGGCCCGGGGGCGTGAGTGAGCACGAGGCGCGAGGTCGTAGGACGACGAAGGGGAACAGGGAACTGATGCCATGAGCAACGCACTCGCCATCGCCCATGTCAGCCAGGCCCTCGCCCTGCTGATCGAGTCCCACCTCCAGCCGGAGATCGACATGGCGGTGAAGGTGGAGCCGCGCAAGCCGCCCGCCGAGCCGCCGACCGACCCCACCATCTCCGTCTTCCTCTACCAGGTCGCGCCCGACCCCTCGCGGCGCAACGACGACCTGCCCACCCGCGCCCCCGACGGCACGCTGGTGCGCCGGGCGAGCACGGCACTCGACCTGAACTACGTGATCAGCGCGTACGGCGACGAGACCGAACTGGTCGGACAACGCCTCCTGGGATCGGTCGTGCGCACCCTGCACGAGATCCCGGTCCTGCCCAGGGACGTCATCCGACTGGCGGGCGAGAAACCGTACTTGGCGGGCAGCGACCTCGCCGAGACGGCCCAGCGGGTGCGGTTCACGCCGAACGTGATGGACGTGGACGAGACCTCGAAGCTGTGGGGGATGCTCTACCAGACCCCCTACGCCCTGTCCGTCGTCTACCAGGCATCCCTGGTCCTCATCGACGGCCTGGAGACCCCGACACCGGCCAAGCCGGTCGAGCGCCCGCAGGTCCGGGTACTGCCGTTCGGCGCGCCGGGAGCACCGGTGCCGCCGCGGGTCGGGGCCCGCGCGGAAGGGACGGTCCGGGCCGAGAACCCCGCGCCGCCGAAGGCGGTCGCCAAGACCGCGGCCGGGCTTCCGGCCAAGGCCCCCGCGAAGGCCCTCGCCGAGGAACCCGCCAAGGCTCCCGCGAAGGGCCCCGCGCGCGCCCGCAAGAGCACGCCCCGGACGGCCAAGCGGGCACAACCACCCGCTCGCCGGGCGGACGGCGAGGAGAACTGATCCGGCATGGGCGACACGACGGGGGCGGGTGAGCACATGGGCACGTACGACGAACGGCAGACGACCGGCGCGGGCGGCGACTCGGCGCTGACCGCCGGGATCAAGCGCGTCCTGGCCCGCGTCGACGCCCACGCGGTCCGGGCCGCCGGCCAGGAGGCCACGGAGGGGCCTCCCGCCGCGGTCCTCCCCGTGCCCGCGGCCCCGAACCCGCTCGACGCCCTCGTCACCCTCTTCGGGCTCACCCCCTTCGAGCGCGACCTCGTCCTGCTCACCGCCGCCGACGAACTCGACCCCACCACCGCGGCCCGGTGCGCGGCGGCCGCGGGCGATCCGCGGCGCTCGTACCCCACCTTCTCGCTCGCCCTCGCCGCCCTCGGCGAACCGCACTGGAGCGCCCTCACCCCGGTGGCCCCCCTGCGGCGCTGGCGGATCGTGGAGCTGGAGGACGAGACCCGGCTCACCGTCTCCCGGCTCCGGCTGGACGAGCGAATCCTGCACTTCCTCCTGGATTCGCCCTATCTCGACGCCCGGTTGCACGGCCGGCTGCGCCGCACCACCGCGCCGGACACGCTGCCGCCGTCGTACGACCTCGCCGCGAGCCGGCTCGCCGAGGGCTGGACGCGGGAGGGCCGGGGCGCCGACACGCCGCCGGTGGTCGAGGTGACCGGCGGCGACCCGCGCAGCCGCGCCGAGATAGCGGCCGCCGCGGCCGCGCGCCGCGGGCTCGGGCTCTACGCCATGAGCGCCGAGGACGTGCCGACCGACCCGGTCGAGCGTGACCGGCTGGCCCGTCTGTGGCAGCGGGAGGCGATCCTGCTGCCCGCCGCGCTGCTGGTGGAGGCCGGCGACCTGGACCGCGACCAGCGCGCGGCCACCGGAGCGTTCCTCGCCGGGGCCGCCGTACCCGTCGTCGTCTCCGGCGAGGACCCGCTGCCCACGGGACGCCCGGGAGGCACGCGCGTCGCCGTACCGCGCCTGGACGACGACGAGCAACTCGCTCTGTGGGCGGCCGCGTTCGACGAGGCGGCCGAACTGGACGATGGCGAACTGCGCTCCCTGGTCGCACAGTTCCAGCTGCCACCGCACGTCGTACGGTCCGTCGCCGCCGCCGTGGGCCGCCGGCTGCCGCACGAGGACGGCGCCGGCGCCGCGGAACTCGCCTGGCGGGCAGGGCTGGAGGAGGCCCGCATCGGAATGGACGAGCTGGGCCGCCGGATAGAGCCGCGCGCCGGCTGGACCGACCTCGTGCTGCACGAGCGCCAGACCGCCGTACTGCGCGAGATCGTCGCCCACGTGCGCCGGCGGCCGACCGTCCACCAGGAGTGGGGTTTCGCGGCGACCCTGCGCCGCGGGCTCGGCGTCACCGCCCTGTTCGCAGGCGGCTCCGGCACCGGCAAGACCCTCGCCGCCGAGGTGATGGCCAAGGAACTCGGCCTGGACCTGTTCGTCGTGGACCTCTCCCAGGTGGTCAGCAAGTACATCGGCGAGACCGAGAAGAACCTGCGCCGCGTCTTCGACGCCGCCGAACGCGGCGGCGCTCTCCTGCTGTTCGACGAGGCCGACGCCCTCTTCGGCAAACGCAGCGAGGTCAAGGACAGCCACGACCGCTACGCCAACCTGGAGGTCAGCTACCTGCTGATGCGGATGGAGGCCTACCGCGGTCTCGCCATCCTCACCACCAACATGAAGCAGGCCCTCGACACGGCCTTCCTGCGCCGGATCCGCTTCGTGGTCGACTTCCCCTTCCCGGCCGAACACGAGCGCGCCGAGATCTGGCGCCGCGTACTGCCCCCGCAGGCCCCCCTCAAGGACATCGACACGGACCTGCTGGCCCGGCTCACCGTCGCCGGCGGCTCGATCCGCAACATCGCGCTGTCCGGCGCGTTCCTCGCCGCCGAGGAGGGCGACCGGTTGCGGATGCGGCACATGCTCGCCGCCGCGCGCACCGAATACCTCAAGCTGGAGCGCTCACTGACCCCCGCGGAGGTGCGCGGATGGGTGTGAACGAGCGGCCCTGGGCGATCCACGTGGAGATCGGCGAACTCGTCCTGGACGGCTTCCGCGCGGACCCCGCCCGGGTGTCGGCCGCCTTCGAACGCGAACTCGGCCGCCTGGTACGGCTGCACGGCGTGCCGCTGGCGTCGTACGGCCCCCTCACCGTCGACGCCCTGTCCGGCCTCGCCCCGCTTCCCGCCGGCCTGTCCGACCGCCGCCTCGGCCAGGAACTGGCCCGCGCCGTCCACGAAGGGCTCAGCGGCCACGGGGAGGTGACCCCATGAGCGCCCACACCCAGGACCCCGGCGCGCAGCAGTCCGCCGAACAGCGCCGCCGCAAGCGCAGGGAACGCGCCGCCAAGGCCCGTACCCCGGAACCCAAGAACATCGTCAGCGGCGCCGGCCAGCCCCTCGACCCCGGGGTCCGCCGCGACTTGGAGGACCGGCTCGGCCACGACCTGAGCCGCGTCCGTCTGCACACCGACCGCGACGCCGCCCGGCTGACCGAACTCCTCGGCGCCGACGCCGTGGCGGTCGGCCAGGACATCCTCTTCCGCGCGGGCGCCTTCAAACCCGGCACGGACGAGGGCCGTCGCCTCCTCGCCCACGAACTCCTCCACACCGTCCAGAACCCGCACGGCCTCGGCGCCCTGCGTGCCGGCCGCGAACCGGGCGCGGTCAGCCTGCCCCGGCAGGCGATCGAGCAGGAGGCCGAGTCCGCCGCCCAGGACCTCGTCCGCCCCGCCACCGAGGAGTCCGCGCCCCGGGTCACGGAGAACCAGTCGACTCCGGGCTGGTTGCGGTACGCCACGGTGGACGCCGACCGCAACCGCGTGGAGGCGATGGACCCGGCGACCCTGCTCGACCGGCTCGCGAACTCGGTCGTACGGTCCCTGCGCGGCGACCCGGAGGACCTGTCCCACCGGACGCGCAAGCAACTCGCCCGCCTACCCGAGGAGTTGCTCGACGGCGTCCTCGTCCGTCTGGAGAACCGGCTGCTGGCCCCGGAACAGGACCGGGTGCTCGACCTCGTCGAGGAGGTCGGGGCGTACGACGTGCGCGACCAGGATCTGGAAGCCGACGGGCATGACGCGCCCGAGATCGAGCCGGACGCGGCCGAGCAGGTGCGCACCGAGCGGGAGAACGCGCTGCGGAGGCGGGAGCAGCGGCGCGCGCAGGACGAGCGGCCCGGCCTGGCACCGGGACCGGAGAAGGCGCGGGACGGCGACGAGGGCGCGGCCGGCAGCACCCCGCGCAACGGCGGCACGCCCGAGCACGGGACCACGCCGCGGGGCGGGGACGCACCGCACCGGGTCCAGGAGAGGACACCGGGGGCGGAGGGTTCCACTCAGGGCCCGGCACGGGCGGCGGCCCCCGGCCGGCAGGAGCGGACCGCGCCGTCCGCCGCCTCCGGCGGAGCGCCGGGCGGCGGACAGCGCGGCGACACGGACACGGCGGCACCGGCCGGGCGGGAACAGGACGGGAAGGAGGAAGCGGGCGGCAGCGAGCAGACCGAGCAGACCGAGCAGACGCGGACGCCGGCCGCGAGCGAGGAGGAGTCCGCGGCGCGGAACCGCCCGGCCGCGGCCGAGGCCGCCGTGGCCGGACAGCAGGTGAAGCCGCAGGACAAGGGCGGCCGCGAGAAGCCCACCGGCTCGCCGACGGTATCCGGCACGGACACGCGGCTCCCGGGCCCGTTCAGCACCCTCGAGGGCCGGCGCAACCAGGACGTCGAGGGCCCCGAGGAGGAGGCCGACGACGATCCCTCCGGATCCGGCAGCGAGTCGGAGGTGGAGGCCGGGGGCGGGGAACGGAGCGCCTGGGACGTCAGACTCCAGCCGGAGGACTTCCTGCCCGCGCAGGACCTCGACGTGTCCGCCGTACCGACCGCGGAGAAGCTCGACCCGGGCGCGTCCGCGGCCCCGTCGGTCCCGTCCTTCCCCGCTGCCCCGCCGACCAAGGCGGACCAGGTGCAGGCCGAGCGTGACGCGGAGGACGACGAGGAGGCGGCGGCCGGGCCGGAGGAGGAAGCGCCCGAGCCCGGCGCGGAGCCGGAGCCGGGGTCGTCCGCGCGGGAGACCGAGGGCGGGCCGGACGGCGGTGCCGGGCCGGCCGGCCTCGGTCCCGCGGTGGAACAGGCCGCCGCGCTGCCGCCGGTGTCCGGCACCCGGGACCCCAAGGGCGGTGACGACCCCAAGGCGGGCCCGGTCACCGCGCAGACCACGGTGCAGCAGGCACCGGGCAGGGCCGAGGGTGCCTCCGAGGGCGGCGGCGCGGCCGGGGAGACGGCCGCGAAGGAGGAGAAGGGCACCCCCGCCGCGGGGGACAAGGGCGGCGGCCAGGAGAAGGAGTCCCCGAAGGCGACCGGCGGTCAGTCGGCGCAGGGGGACACCGAGGCGAAGGAGACGGGCGCGGGCGCCGGTTCGACCGGGAACGCGGGACGGGAGGCAGTGGGGGCACAGGCGGCCGGGGCCCCGGAGTCCACGCAGAACCCGCCCGCCGGAGCGACCGGCTCCATGCCGCCGTCCGGCGCGTCGCACAGGTCCGGTGCGGGCGGGGAACCGACACGAGAGACCCGCACGGCGACGGTGGCGCCGGAGCCCCGGTCGGCACCCGCCGCTGCGAAGTCCGCACCGCAGCCCGCGAGGACGGCCACGGAGTCGGCCGCCGGGCCGGAGTCCGCGCCGCGGTCCGCGCCGGCCCCGGAGGCGGCCACGGGAGGAGCCGCCCGGAGCGGCGGTGGCGGTGGCGGCGGGGCCGCCCCGGCTCGGCCCAAGGGCAAGAAGGACTCCGCGCCGGCCCCCGACCTCTCCGGGGTCTCCCCGGAGGCGGGCCTGGCGACGGCCTCGAAACTCAAGCCCCACACGGCGCTTCAGGCCATGGGCGGCGTCGGTGGCGCGGTGGACCGATCCGTCGGCGACGAGCACAAGGCGCTCGCGTCCGCACCCCCCTCGATGCAGCGCCCGGCGGGCGCGCCGCGGACGCTGTCGGGCAAGCCGAGGACGGACGCCCCGGCCGAGTACTCGCAGGACAAGCCGCAGGAAGCCCAGGCGCCGGAGCAGAAGGACGCCGAGGTCACCGGCGAGAAGGAGCCCGAGGGCCAGATCGAGGCGGAGAAGGCCGAGGAGCCCGGGGGCTGGGACACCTTCAAGATGGCGCTCGGCTTCATCGGCGGCAAGATCGTGAACGGCATCGCCGGCTTCTTCGGCGCCGACAAGCCGGTGGTGGATCCGCAGGCGCTCGCCGCCAAGTTCGCCGGGCTCCCGACGAAGGACGAGGCCCTGAAGCAGGCGCGGGCGGGCAACGCGCCGGGCGTCGGGATGAAGGGCGCGGCGGAGCGGACGGCCGGCGAGCAGGACGGTCATGTCGACGACAAGGGCCGGGAGACCATCGGCACGGCCCGTGACGACGCCGGCCGGGGGATGGGCGAGGACCAGGTCTACCCGGACGCCCCCAAGGAGAGGATGACCGCCAAGGTGCCGGGCGCGCGGGGCGGTCAGGGCGGGGCGGTCGACAGCGGCGGGGCGACCGGCGCGGTGCCTCCGGAGGCGGCCTCCGAGGTGGCGGAGCACGACCGCGGTCCGCAGTTCCGGGCGGCGTTCACCGACGGTGCGAAGAGCATGTCCGAAGGCAGGCAGGCCAAGGACCGCGACGTCCGCGACGCGCAGGACCGGCACGAGAAGAAGGTCGACGCCGAGATCGAGGCGAACACCAGGTCGCAGGCCGGCGAGCGCCAGAAGGCCATGGGCGAGGTCACCGCCAAGCGCGAGGACTGGCGCAAGGAGCAGGACGACCGGCTCAAGTCCCTCGGCGACAAGAAGAGCGAGCGGCACGACAAGGTACGCAAGGACGTCGAGGAGAAGGAGAAGAAGACCGACGACGACGTCGACAAGGAGAAGGAGGGCAGCGACAAGAAGATCCGGGACGAGGGCGACAAGGCCGAACGCGACGCGGCCCAGAAGCGCGACGGTGCCGCCCAGGAGTCGGGCAACTGGGTCAGCAAGGCCTTCGACTGGATCAAGCAGAAGGTCATCGAGATCAAGAACGCGATCGTCCGCGTCATCCGGGCGGCGCGGGACGCGGTCGTCGGCTTCATCAAGAACTTCAAGGACACGGTCGAGCGCTGGATCGACGAAGCCCGCAGGAACATCGTCGACGCGATCAAGAACCTCATCAAGGACCTGATCGAGTTCGCGGTGGCGATGGTGCGGGCGGTGATCGAACTCGCCGCCAGAATCCGCAGGTTCGTCACCGACCTGATCTCGGCGGCGATCGCCCTCGTCAACCGCCTCGCCCAGGCGCTGAAGCAGGCCGTCTCCGACCTCCTGGACGCCATCGGCAAGCTGCTCAGCAGCCTCCTGGACATCCTGAAGAAGGCGCTCCAGTCGGCGGTCAAGGCGGTCGTCGCGGCGGTGAAGTCGGTCCTGGAGTTCGCCTCGAAGCTTCTCGGCGCGCTGGGCGCCTGGATGTTGATCGCGGTCGACTTCCTCTCCGACCCCGGGGGCTGGCTCAGCGGCGCGAAGAACTCGGCGGTGGACGGCGCGAAGAACCACCTATTCCGCGAGGTGTCCACGGCCGTCAGGTCATGGTTCCGGGAGAAGATCCAGGAGATCATCGGCGTCCCCAAGGCGATCATCGACAAGCTGGTCAAGGGCGGCATCTCCCTGGACCAGATCGTCAAGGAGGCATGGGACGCGGTCGTCCCGCAACTGCCGCTCATCATCGGCGAGCTGGTGATGACCAAGGTCGTCGCCAAGCTCATTCCCGGTGCCGGCTGGGTGATGGCCGTCATCGACGCGATCCGCACGGCCTGGGGCGCCCTCAGCGCGATCCTCCGCTCCCTGGAAGCGGTCCTCACCTGGCTCAAGGCGGTCCGCGTGGGCGGCGCCGGCATCCTCTTCGCCAAGGCCGTCGCCGCGGGCGTCGTCGCCCTCCTGGAGGTCCTCTACCAGGCCCTCCTCAACCAGATCGGCAAGTACGTAGCCAAGGTGGGCCGCCGTCTGCGGGGCGTCGCGGCCAGACTCACCAAGGACAGGTTCGGCAAGCCGGGCGGCCGGAGGCGCGCGGGCGCGGAGGACGGCGGGGGCGAGGGCTCCACGAGGAAGCCCGAGGAGAAGGAGCCCGCCGGCCGAAAGCCTGCCGCGGACGCCAGGGCCCCCCGAGAGACGGACCCGAAGGCGGCCCGCGACAAGGCCGGCACGCCCGCACGGTCCAAGAAGCCCGGCGACTCCGACCCCACGGCCAAGGACAGGAACGGCCGCCCGAAGGACCCCACCGAGAAACCGGACACCAGTCCCACGGCGTCCGCCCGACCCAAGCCGAAGGCGGAGCCCCGGCCGAAGCCGAAGTCCGGTTCCGAACCCAAGGACCGGGACCCTAACAGGCCGAAGTCCGGGGACGAGGGCACCCCCGGCACGTCGAAGCCCAAGGACAGGGACGGCAAGTCCGCCCCGGACAAGCCGAAGGACCAGGACCCCGGAAAACCGAGGTCCGGGGACGAGGACGCCCCGGGCAGGCGCAAGCCGGGCGCGGATCGGGAAAACTCCCGGAACCCGTCCAAGGACAAGGACAGCGGCAGGTCCGGCAAGCCGAAGACCAAGGACGAGGAAGGCCACAACCGCGGGCCGAAGGAGAAGGGAAAGCGGAAGCCCGAGCACGAGCCCAAGGGCCCGAGGCGCAAGCGCGACAAGCATGAGGGGCCGAGGTCCAGGGACGAGGACTCGGCCAGGAAGAGGCAGGAGAAGAAGGACCGGCGGAAGAAGGAAGAGGACTCGAAGGACTCGAAGGACGAGCGGCTGCGCAAGATCGTCGCGCGCCTCCAACCGCGCATCAACCGGATGACGGACAAGGGCGTCAACTCGCTCGTGCTGCAAGCCGCACTGCGTGGCTTCAGGGTCTGGTACCGGTTGACCGCTCTGGAGGTCATGGACGGAAATCCCGTTTCCGTCATGGCGACACTGAACCCGTCTGCTGAAGCTGCACGCGCCATGCGTGCCATGCTGCGGTTGCACTTCAAGGGCAACCCGGACCAAAAGGAGCGCCTCGAAGCCGCGCTGGGCATCCAGCACTTCGACGACTGGCTGCTTTTCCATGAGGGAGAGAGCGTAGATGAATTTGCTCTGAAGATGGAAAGGCTTTTGGCAGAGCTGGACGAAGCGGAGCGCGCCAACCTGGACGACGTGCCCCTCCAGAAGATCAGGGCGGCCGAGAGAGACGTCCAAAATCACGACAAGCCGGATTACGAGCCAGATACTCCGGAGCCGACCAGGAAAGATCCGGACAGCGGCGAAGAGGCCCTGGACAGGGAATACGAGGACAAGTTTCAGCGGGTTCTCGAAGACGAGGCGCTCAATCAGGTCAAGGATCGTCGACGGAGGGGTCAACCTGGTGAGGAGCCGGACCATGAGCTTGAAAAGCGCGAGATCACGATCCACCGGTACGACCATTACGACTTGGTAGGGTTCACCCGCAAGGCCCTTGCCTTGAAGCGATTCAGCCAGGCCGGCGCCACCTTCCGTAAGGAGGCTTCGCCCGGAATCTTCGAGTACATGGTCATGGTCAAGGCAAATAAACTCAGAAAGGCAGGCAAGGAGGAGGAGGCTCGGCAACTTGAGGCGGAGATCCCGCAGAGAAAGGAAGATGCGCGTCGGCTCACCAACATGACCGTGAACTTCAAAAAGGCGGTCGAAAGGCGAGCCAGGCTCAGCAGTACGGATCCAGCGCTGCAGTCCGGGATCAGCCGGCGCATCAATAAAATGCAGGCGGATCACGAGCACGACTTGCAGCTGGGCGGGCTTGACAGCTACAAGAACTTTTATCTCCTGGACAGGCAGACCAACCTGGACATGGGGAACGACGTCGTCAATCAGCTTAAAATTGGTAGGGAGATGGTTCCCGCAGGCACGATTATCAACATCGACGTTTCCTGGAAGTCCGCTCCGAAGCCACCGAGTAAGAAGAAGAAAAAGAAATGATCACGTACCAGGAGATGGTGAATCTCTACGGCCGCGAGAACGTCGTCACGCTGGCCGAGCAAGAAGTGGAGCGCCTTGGGCTCGCACCCGAGGACGCAGAGGTCCTGACAAGCGTTGGACTTCCGCGTCTCAGTGCGCCGTTTTTTACGACCGAGGTTCAGGGCGGGCCCGAGTTCCTTCGTGTCATCAATGTAACCACTCGTGACGGTAAGAAGCACCGTGAGGTGATCGTTGGCGGACCTCCGGGTGATTCGGGGATGCGGTTTTCGCTCTCCGCGTACGAGAGGTTCGTCATGCTGGTGCAATTCGAAGGAACAAAACCTCGCGGTGAGGTTGTGAACAACAATCTCCCGGAGTTCGTGGAGTTCCTCTATCACATCGAGAGGTACACCCAGGGGATCGCTGCTGATCCTGCCGTCAAGGAAGAACTGTTCGACGATCTCCAGGGCACGCTGATGGATATCGACCCATTCTCGTTCGAGCTATCTGAGAACTGGTGGGCCATGGCTCTTCGTCAACTCGGCGGAGGCGGTTTGGGTATTTAGCCGAGCCTTGGACCCACTGACTGGCAGGAGAAGGCATGACCCGCTACGCCGACATCCCCAAACCCATCCGCTCCGGCCTCGTCGTCCTGGACCCCGACCACGGCACCCCCCAGCGCGTCATCGTCCTCCAGTTCAACCCCGACACCCTGGAACGCGGCATCGCGCCCCAGTCGGCCGGGGACGGCGGGGACGCCAGTGGTGGGGGGACCGGCAGCGGGGACCGGAACGAGGCACTGAGGCTCAAGGGGCCCGCGCAGGAGACGTGGAAGTTCACCGCCGAGATCGACTCGACCGATCAGCTGGAGATCGCCGCGCCGGACGGGATCCATCCGCAGCTCGCCGTGCTGGAGATGCTGGTGCAGCCCACCACCGCGCAATTGCGCGCCGCGAGCAGGCTGACGCAGAAGGGCAGCATCGAGATCAGCCCGATCGAGATGCCACTGACGTTGTTCACGTGGGGGAGCAAGCGGGTGATGCCCGTCAGGCTCACCGAACTGTCCGTCAACGAGTCCGCGTTCGACATCGACCTCAACCCGATCCGCGCCTCGCTGAGCATCGGGATGAAGATCCTGACGGTCAGCGATCTGCCGGCGGGACACCGGGGCGCGGACCTGTACATGGCGCACCTCGCGCAGAAGGAGCGGCTCGCGGCCGCCGCGCGGGGTGGCGGCCTCGGCGCGCTGGGCCTCGGCGGCACCGGCCTCGTGACCGGAAGGGGATGAGGAGGAGATGGCGGAGATCGAGCCGTACGAGAGTGCCCTGGACTCGATACCGGGCGCCCACCCCTACCCGCGCACCAGCCGGTACCACGACGCCGAGATCGGCGTTCACAAGCAGGCCGACGGCACCGAAGTCAGGTACACCAAGCGCCGGTTGCTGCCCCCTCTGGACGACGAGACCGAGCCGCACGTCGTCGGCGCCGGTGAGCGCCCCGACCTGCTCGGGCAGCGCTTCCTCGGCGACCCCGGCCAGTGGTGGCGGATCGCCGACGCCAACCCCGTGCTGGACCCGCGGGAGTTGACGGACGAGGCGGGACGCGTCATCGGCATCCCGCTCGCCGGCGGGTTCCCACGGGGGGAGCGGCGTGTCTGAACAGCCCGTGGGGCAGGGCCCCGTCCACATCCAGCTCCTCATGGGAGCGAAGCTGGCGCGCCCGGTCCCCCTGGAGGTGGCCGAGGCGCTGCTGTCCGCGCAGATCACGGCCACCGCCGGGGAGCGCAGCGGGTTCCAGTTCGCCTTCGACCTGACGAAGAACGGGCTGCTCAACCAACGGCTCCTGCCCGACGGCTACTTCGACCCCAAGACCCGCGTCATCCTCACCGTCAGCGTCCGCGGCACCCCCGAGGTGCTCTTCGACGGCCTGATCGTGCGCCAGGAGGTCGGCGCCAGCAACATCCCCGGACACTCCACCCTCACCGTCACCGGCGAGGACCTGACCCTCCTGATGGACCTGGAGGAGCGCACCGCGCGCTACCCCAACCTGCCGCCGTCCGAACGGGTGCTGGCCGTCCTGCGCCGCTACTCGGACTACGGCGTCCGCCCGGACGTCTACCGGGAGAAGATCGCCCAGCCCCCGCACCAGGACCTCCGCGTCCACTACCAGACCGGCACCGACCTCCAGTACGTCACCGAACTCGCCCGCGCCAACGGCTACACCTTCTATCTGGAGCCCGGCCCCACCCCCGGCCGGTCCGCGGCACGTTGGGGCCCCGAGGTGCGGCTCGGCCTGCGCCAGCACGCCCTCAACGTCAACATGGACGCCCAGTCCACCGTCGACCAGCTGACCTTCGCCTACGACGGCACCGCCCGCGAGGAGCCCCAGGCGCGCTGGCAGGACCCCGGCACCCGCCAGTCCACCCTCCTGCCCCAGCCGCCGATCAGCCCCCTGCGCCCGCCGCTCGGCCGCCGGGCCAGCCCCGCGCTCAAACGCAGGACCCTCTCCGGCACCGCCAAACAGCAGCGCGAGCAGGCCGAGGCCGAACTCCTCGCCCGCGCCGCCGTCTCCGCCGACGTCATCTCCGGTTCCGGCTCGCTCGACGTCAACCGGCACGGCTACCTCCTCCAGCCGCGACGGCTCGTCGGCGTCCGCGGCGCCGGACGGGCGTACGACGGCGACTACTACGTCAAGTCCGTCACCCACAACCTCCGTCCGGGCTCCTTCCAGCAGAACTTCACCCTCTCCCGGGAGGGCCTGGAAGCGCGCGGCGACACCGTCCGGCCGTGAGACACCCGACCCACCGACCAGGAGAGCACCCCGACCATGGCGGCACCCAGCAATCGCTACCTCGGCAAGTTCCGCGGCCGGGTGGTCAGCAACGACGACCCGTTGCGCCTCGGCCGGATCACGGCCGAGGTCCCGGACGTCCTCGGCGACGAGCCGTCCACCTGGGCGCTGCCCTGCCTGCCGTTCACCGGCCCGCAGGCCGGCCAGTTCGTGGTGCCGCCGCCCGGCGCCGGCGTATGGGTGGAGTTCGAGCAGGGGGACCCCAGCTTCCCGGTCTGGACCGGGTGCTGGTACGGCGAGGCGAGCGAACTGCCGCCCGACGCGCGCCGCGAGCTCCAGGCGAACGCGCCGAGCAAACCCGTCGTCGTACAGACCCAGGGAGCCCACAAGCTCGTCCTCAATGACACCGCGGGCGCCGAACAGGGCGTCCTCCTGCAGGCCCAGGGCGGCGCCTACATCCGCATCACCAAGGAAGCCGTGGTCATCGCCACCGGCGCGGGCGCCGAGATCACCCTGCGCGGCGGCGAAGTCACCATCAACGAGGGTCAGCTGACCGTCCACTCCAAGCGATAGACAAACGGGGGAGAGAAGTTGTCCGGGAGTCTGCTCCACGCGGGCACCGTGATCGGCTGCCCGCACGGCGGCCGCGCCGCGCCCGCCACCACACCCTCCGGCGGCGCGCACGTCGGCGGCGCCGCCGTGGCCACGGCCGCCCACACCTACGTCGTCACCGGCTGCCCGCACACCGTCGACGGTGTGCCCTCGCCGTGCGCGTCCGTGCGCTGGACCGCCACCACCACCGGCGTCACGGCGAACGGCGCGCCCGTGCTGCTCGACACCTGTGCCGCCCAGTGCTTCAGCGCGGCCCTCGTCCCCCAGGGACCACCCGTCGTCCAGGCCGCGCAGCGAAAGGTCACCGTCCGATGAGGCCGCTGAGTCAACAAGCCCGCCCCCGCAGCGACATCGCGTTCCCGTTCCACGCCGACCGCCGCGGCCGCACCGCGCACGCCCGCCCCGCCGAGCACGTCCACGACCTCGTCGAACAACTGCTGTTCACCAGCCCCGGCGAGCGCGTGATGCGCCCCGACTTCGGCTGCGGACTGCTCGACCTGGTCTTCGCGCCGGCCGGCCCCGAACTGATCAGCACCCTCGAACTCTCCGTGCAGGCCGCGCTGCAGCGCTGGCTGGGCGACCTGATCGAGGTGGTCTCCCTCGACATCGACGGCGGCGGCGACACGGTACGCGTCCGGTTGTCGTACGTCGTCCGCGCCACCGGCGCCGTCCAGGAGGACCTGTTCGAGGGGAGGGCGGCATGAGGGCGGCAGCCACCCGGCGGGCCAGGGTACGCGCGGCCCGGCTCAACGGGGTCGACGCCGTCGAGGTCAGTGACGACGGGCTGCTGCTCACCGTCACCTTCCTCGGCAAGGCCCCGGCCTCCCTCGGCCCCGAGAACGTCCGCATCGACGGCGGTCGGCGCGTCACCGGCATCACCGCCGTCGACGTAAGCGTCGAACGCGAGGAGGACCCGGAGCTGGACGACCGGCTCCACGTCACCCTCGACCGGGCCGGCGACACCTCCCGCTACCGGCTGTCCCTGGTGGAGGCCGACCCCTACGGCAGGCCGGGCGATGCGCCCTACCACGGCTTCGACCAGCGGTACTTCAGCGCGGAGTTCGCCTTTCGGCCCGACTGCCCGACCCCCTTCGACTGCGCGGACGAGCCGGCGGACACCGAGCCCTTCCCGTCCGCGCCCGTCATCGACTACACGGCCCGCGACTACGACACCATCCGGGGGCTCCTCCTCGACCGGCTCGCGCTGACCACACCCGACTGGGCCGAGCGCAACCCCGCCGACCTCGGCACGACGCTGGTGGAACTCCTCGCGTACACCGGCGACCAGATCGGCTACCAGCAGGACGCGGTCGCCACCGAGGCCTACCTCGACACCGCCCGGCGCCGGGTCTCCGTACGCCGGCACGTCCGGCTCATCGACTACGCGATGCACGACGGCTGCAACGCCCGCACCTATGTGACCGTCCAGACCGCCGCCGACCGCACGCTGGCGCCGGGCACCTACCGCTTCGCCTCGGTCGACGTGCGCCGCCTCGACCCGCACGACCGCCCCGAACCCGGCACGGTCATCGACGAAGACGTCCTCGGCGACCTGGACGAGCGCGGCTCCGTGGAGGTCTTCGAACCCGTCGTCACCGCCGAACCCCTCGAACTGCGCGCCGCGCACAACGCGATCCGGCTGTGGACCTGGGACGGCGACGTGTGCGTGTTGCCCGCGGGGGCCACCGCCGCCACCCTGCGCGACGAATGGACCGACCCGGAGACCCGCCGGGAACGCAGGCTCGGCCTGAAGCCGGGTGACGTGCTGATCCTGGAGGAGGTCAAGGGCCCGCGCACCGGCACCCCCGGCGACGCCGACCCGGCCCACCGGCAGGCCGTCCGCCTCACCTCCGTCACCCCCGGCCTCGACCGCATCGAGGACCAGCCCGTCCTTGAGGTCACCTGGGCCGCCGCGGACGCCCTGCGCTTCCCGTTCTGCCTGAGCACCCGGGGCGGTCGCGACTGCCTGCCCGTCGAGGACGTCACCCTCGCCCGCGGCAACACCGTCCTCGTCGACCACGGCCGCTCCGGTACGACGCAGACGGTCACCGTGCCACCGGTCCCGGCCGTCGTCGCGCCCTGCGGTCCGCCCGGCTTCGGGTGCGACGACCGCACGGCGGGCAACGCCCCGGCGCTGCTCGTCACCTCGCTGACGGACCGGGTGGAAAGCGGCCGCGTCCTCGCCCCCGAGGACGTCCGCGAGCTGTTCCAGGTCGTGGGGGAGCGGGCCGTCCGGCGCGCGGGGATCGGTCTGGAACGGGCCGGGCGACGGCACGGGCGAAGCGAGACGGCGGTCCCCCCGGCCGGAGGCGGTGGGAAAGTGGTACCCGCGGCGGCGTACGCGCAGGCCGCGGCCCTGCGGACACTGCTCGCCCAGAGCCTCTACCCGGGCATCCGGCCCCGCTTCCGCCCCGTCCTCGGCCGTGCCCCGGTCACCCAGGCCGTACCCTTCCCGGATCCGGCGACGGTCGCCGCGGGACAGGCCGAGCGGATCGCCGCCATCCCGGGCCGGCTCCGGCAGCGCCTGGTCGACCTGTGGCGCGGCGCCCGTGACCGCGACGGACTCGGCGAGGACGAGGTCGCCGAACTCGCCGTCGTCTTCGGCCTGAAGCCGCTCGAACGGCTGGAACTGCGCCGCCATCCCGTCCGCGCCCTGCGTGAACTGCTGCACCGGAGCGACGAGTTGCTCGACGCCAAGCTGCGGCGCATCGCCGTCCTCACCGCGCGGGCCCGCGCCGGCACCGTCCTCGACCCCCACATCGCCTGGGAGATCGCGCACAGCTGGGGCCCGGCGTACGCGGCCGGCCTCCACCCCGAGGAGCCGGTCCTGCGCGGACCGGCGAGCGCCGCGCTCGCCCAGGACCCGCGCCGCGCCCTGCCCGCCGTACGCCTGGCCGACGGGGACGCGGTGTGGGAACCGCGCCGCGACCTGCTCGACAGCGAGCCCCGTGACCGGCACTTCGTCGGAGAACAGGAGGACGACGGGCGGCTCGCCCTGCGCTTCGGCGACGGGCGGGGCGGTGCCGAACCGGCGCCCGGGGCACGCCTGACGGCACGCTACCGGCTCGGCGGCGGCAGCGCGGGCAACGTCGGCGCGGAGGCGATCAACCACCTCGTCGTGGCGGCGGGCGAGCCCGGCGAGCCGGTACCGGCCGCCACGGTCCGCAACCCGCTCCCGGCCACCGGCGGCACCGAACCCGAACCCCTGGAACAGGTACGCCAGTCGGCGCCCCTGGACCTGCGCCGCACCCGGCTGCGCGCCGTCACCGCCGCCGACTACGCGGCGCTCGCCTCCGCCCTGCCCGGTGTCCAGCGGGCCGCCGCCGACATCCGCTGGACCGGCAGCACCCAGGAGGCCCACGTCGCGATCGACGCGTACGGCGGCGAGGCACCGTCGCGGCCCCTGCTGGATTCGGTGACGCAGGCCCTGGAGGCGTACCGGCGCATCGGCCACGACCTGGTGGTCGGCCCCGCCCGGCTCGTGCCGCTCGACATCGCGCTGCGCGTCTGCGCGCTGCCCGGCCATCAGCACGGACAGATCCTCGCCGACCTGTACCGCGTCCTCGGCAGCGGCCGGCTGCCCGGCGGACGCCTCGGCTTCTTCCACCCCGACGCGCTGACCTTCGGCGAGCCCGTGCGGCTCAGCCGCCTGGTCGCCGTCGCCGCGGCCGTCCCGGGTGTGGAGGCCGTCGAGGTCACCCGACTGCGAAGGCTGTTCGAACCGGACCGCGGAGAGAAGGAGGACGGCGTGCTGCGCCTCGGCCCGCTGGAGATCGCCACCTGCGACAACGACCCCGACCGGCCCGAGCAGGGACGGCTGGCGATCACCCTGGGAGGCGACCGATGACCCAGGCATGCTCCTGCGGCGGCGCGTGCGGCGGCCACGACGAGCGCCTCGCGCCCGCTCCGCTCCACAACCCGCCCGGCCGCACCGCCCTCGACTACCGCGTCGGCGACCACGGTTCCTTCCTCGCCGCCCTCCTCGACCGGCTCGCCTCGCCCGCGTACCCGGCTCTCGCCGGGCTCACCGTGCGCACCCCGGACGACCCGGCCGTCGGGCTGCTGGACGCCACCGCCGTCCTCGGCGACCTGCTCACCTTCCACTCCGAGCGGATCGCCGACGAGGCGTACCTCCGCACCGCCAACGAACACCGCTCGCTGGTCCTGCTCGGCCGCCTCGTCGGACACCGGCCGCGGCCCGGAGTGGCCGCCGGCACCCATCTGGCGTACACCCTCGAACGCGACCCGCGCGCCGAGACCCTCCCCGTGACGATCCCGCGCGGCGCCCGCAGCCACAGCGTGCCCGCCTCCGCCGACGAGCAGTCGCTCACCTTCGAGACGTCGGCGGACCTCACCGCCCGCTGGGACTGGAACGAGCTGACGGTGCGCCGCCGCCGTCCCTCCCTCATCACCCCGGACGACCTCGACCACCGCTCCGAACTGTTCGTGGAGGGCACGGCGAACTCGCTGCGCACCGGCGACCGGCTCCTCTTCGTCTTCGGCGAACGGGCGGGAGGCGAACGGAAGCTGCTGCCGATCGCGGGCGTCCGCGTCGACCGCGAGGAAGAGGTCACGGCGCTCACCCTGCCCAGGTCCGCCCCGCCCACGCTCAAGGAACTGGTGGACGAGGTACGGCGCTGGATCGCCGAGCCGGCCACGCCCGGCGATCCCGGCGACGAGCCGCCGACTCCCGAGGTGCCCGACCCGCGCCCGGTCAGCCGCCTGATCGAGGACTTCGACGACCAGGTCCTCACCCCGCTGCGCACGGACCTCGACGGCATCGGCACCCCGGAGGGTCTCGCGTCCCGCCTCGCCTACCCGGTCGCCCGACTGCGCGAGGCGGAGGTGCTGGCGGAGCCGTACGAGGAGGTGTCCGCGTGGTTCGAGCGGCTGGAGGCGGTCCTCGCGGAGCTGGCCCGGCGGGCGCTGGAGCTGGCTCCCGCCCAACCGGCCGCTCCCGCGGGCGGCCGTGCCGCCGAGGGGGGCGCGGGCGGGCGCGGCGCCACCCCGCGGGCGCGCGTGAGCGACCCCACCCCCGCCCGGCCGCAGGAGGGCACACCTGATCTCCCCGACCCACGCCGAGCCGCTCTCCAGGCCCTGAGCACTGTCCTGCCCGCCCTGCGAACCACCGCCCCCAGCCCCCGCACGGGGACCGGCGGCCACCGCCCCGGCTCCGACACCGGCCGCCTCCTCGCCGCCCTCGACCCCGGCCTCGGCAGCCTCTACCCGGCCTGGCGCGCCGCCGCCGGCCCCGGCAGCGGCCAGTTGCTGCGCGCGCTCCTCGCGATGCGCGTCACCGCGGCCCCCTTCGGCGCGGGCGCCCCGCTCAAACCGGTCCAGGACGCCCGCGGCCGCGTCATCCGCACCACCGACTGGCCCCTGACCGGCGCGGCGCTGGCGACCATGCGCGTCGTGTACGACCCGGCGGGCAAGGTGCCGGTGCGCGCCGAGTTCCAGTACGCCGAGGGCAGCAGCTCCGACCAGCGCGCCGAGAACCTGCCCACCACCCAGCAGGTCACCTTCACCCTCGGCCCCGGCCAGGTCGACCTGTCGACGCGGGCCGCCCGGGAGCACGAGCTGAGCTGGCTGACCCGCCGCCCGGCCGCCGCGGAGGAACCCGGCGTCACCGTCCGCCTCCACCCCGGCCTGCCCGATCGCGGCCTGTTCGTCTCCCGTCCCGAGGACGACGGCACCGTGCACGTCGCGCTGACCAACGGCACCGCCGAGCAGTTCTCCCTGAAGCCCGGCGGCAGCAGGCAGTTCACCCACGGCGACTACCAGGTGGGCGTCACCTACACGGTGGGCAGCACCGAGCCGAACGTGGAGATCGTCATCGCGAGCAAGCCCGCGCCCCTCAACCGCCGCATCCTGCAACTGGACAGCGTCCAGGACGGCATCACCGTCGGCGGCTGGGTGGTGATCGAGCGCCCCGCCAAGGGCACCGGCGTGCCCGGCGACGCCGAACTCGCCTTCGTCACGACCCAGGTGGTGGCGGCCCGCACGGCGGCCTACTCCAACTACGGCATCACCGGTCGCGGCACCGAACTCACCCTCGCGGACCCGTGGCTGGACGAGTTCGACGTGCTGCTCTCGCACATCCGGGACACCACCGTGCACGCGGCGGGCGAGGAACTGCGCCCGGCCGACGAGCCGCTCGGCGAGGACGTGCACGGCGACGAGATCGAACTCGCCCAGCTCTACGACGGGTTGCGGCCGGGCCGGGCCCTCATCGTGAGCGGCGAACGCACCGATGTGCCCGGCGCCGCCGGGGTCACCGCCAGCGAGGTGGTCGTCGTCGCGGCCGCCGACCCGGCCGTCGATCCCCGGCTCCCCGGCGACCATGTGCACACCCGCCTCACCCTCACGAGCAACCTCGTCCACCGCTACCGCCGGGCGAGCGTCCGCGTCCTCGGCAACGTCGTCGCGGCCACCCACGGCGAGAGCCGCGAGGAGGCCATCGGCAGCGGCGACTCCGGCCGCGTCAACCAGACCTTCGCCCTGTGGCAGTCCCCGCTGACCTGGCTCGCCGCCGACAACCCCCTCGGCGCGACACCGGTGCTGGAGATCCGGGTGGACGGCGTGCTCTGGCACGAGGCCGACAGTCTCGCCGGGCGCGGCCCGACCGAGCGGGTGTACATCACCGGCACCGCCTCCGACGGCCGTACCACCGTGACCTTCGGCGACGGCGTCCACGGCGCCCGGCTGCCCAGCGGCCACGAGAACGTCCGCGCCCGCTACCGCTTCGGCACCGGCAAGGCCGCCAACGTCTCCGCCGAGCGGATCACCCAGCCGCTCACCCGCCCCCTCGGCGTCACCGCGGTCACCAACCCCTGCCCGGCGACCGGCGGTTCGGACGCGGACGGCCCCGCCCTCACCCGCCGGACGATCCCCCTCGCCGTCTCCGCCCTGGACCGGCTGGTCTCCCCGGCCGACTACGAGGACTTCGCCCGCTCCCGCGCCGGCATCGGCCGGGCCACCGCCCGCGAGCTCTTCGACGGACGGCGGCGGGTGCTGCATGTCACGGTCGCCGGCACCGACGACGTGCCGCTCACCGACGACGACCTCCGGCCCCTGCAAGGGGCGTTGACCGAGTACGGCGACCCCGACCTGCCCACCCGGGTGGACACGCGCGAACTCGTCCTGCTGCTGATCGCCGCCAGGGTGACACTGGCCCCCGATGACGCCTGGGAGATCGTCGAGCCCCGGCTGCGCCAGGCGCTGCTGCTCCGACTCGGCTACCAGGGACGGGAGTTGGCCCAGCCGGCCCGGCTGTCCGAGGTCCTCGCCACCGCGCACTCCGTGCCCGGCGTCGACCACGTGGACGTGGACGTGTTCACGGGCGTACCCGCCTCCGCCACCCCGGACCGGCTCACCGCCCTGCTCGCCGACCCCGGTACCCCGCGGTCGTCGGTCCCCGCGCACCCGGCGTCGTACCACGAACAGACCTACACCGTCGGCGACGCGCACGGCGAGACCCTGTCCTCGGTCTGCGCCCGGCACGGCATGTCGCTCGCCCGGCTCCTGCGCCTGAACCCCGACATCACCGACACCCGGCCCCTGGCCAAGGGCCGGACGGTGGTCGTCTTCCGCGGCATCCGCCCGGCCCAGCTCACCATGCTGTCGGCGCGCGCCGCGGACACCCTGATTCTCACGGAGGTCAAGTGATGTCCCCCGACGCCGAGTGGGAGATGCCCGCCGACCGGCATCCCGACGGGCTCACCGAACTGCTGCCCCGCTGGCACCGGTTGCGCGACGCCGAGGAGGGCGAGCCGCTGCGGGCCCTGCTCGCCGTGATCACCGAGCAGCTGGACCGCGTCCGCGACGGCGTCCGGCAGGGCTACGAGGACCTGTTCGTGGAGACCGCCGCGCCCTGGGTGCTGCCGTACCTCGGCGACCTGGTCGGCTACCGCACCCTGCCGGGTTACGAGAGAGTGCTCACCGGCCCGCACCACGGGGGCCGGGGGGCGCTCGCCGAGGCCGTCGCCCCCCGCCGGGACGTGGCCGAGACGGTGGGCCACCGGCGCCGCAAGGGCACCCTGCACCTGCTGGAGGAACTCTCCGAGCGCATCGCCGACTGGCCCGCGCGCGCCGTCGAACTCTCCCGGCACGTGTCCCACACCCAGCCGGTCAGGCTGGGCGTCACCGGCGCCCGCGGGGACCGGGGCCGGCTGCTCGACCTGCGGGACGGCTCGGCCCTCGCCCTCGCCGGCGGCCCGTTCGAGACGACGGCCCGCACGGTCGACGTGCGTCGCGCCGACTCCGCCCGACGCCAAGGCGGTTGGTCTCCGGCGGGGGTCGGCCTCTTCGTCTGGCGGCTGAGGCCGCACGCGCTCACCGCCGCCCCGGCCTACTGCATCGACCGCGCCCGCAACCTCTACACGTTCTCCATCCTCGGCAACGACACCCCGCTGCTCACCCGCCCGGTGCCCGAGCCCTCGCCCGCGCACATCGCCGCCGTGGACAACGTGCCGGCGTTCATCACCCGCCGGCTGCTGCACGACCGGCTCGCCGACTACTACGGGCCCGGGAAGAGCCTGTGCATCCGGCGCGACGGCGAGGACCGGCCGGTGCCGCTCGCGGACATCGTCGTGGCCGACCTGTCCGACTGGCGCTACCGGCCCGGACGCGGCCGGATCGCCGTCGACCCCGAGCTGGGCCGGATCGCCTTCGGTTCCCGGTCGGCGCCCCGGCAGGGCGTGTGGGTCGACTACCACCACGCCTTCGCCGCCGACCTCGGCGGCGGCGAGTACGAGCGCCCCGACCGCGGCCCCCGCCCCGACGCCGACTTCTACCGGGTCGGGCCCGGACAGCCGTACCGGCGGATCATGGACGCCTACCGGGCCTGGCAGGACCGGCGCGCCCCCGGGCGCACCGGCATCATCGAGATCACCCACAGCGGCGCCTACCAGGAGCAGCTGGACTTCGACCTCGACCCCGGCGACCGGCTCGAACTGCGCGCCGCCGAGGGCACCCGGCCGGTGATCCGGCTCCTCGACTGGTACAGCAACCGCCCCGACGCGCTCAACATCCGTGCCGTACCGGACGGCCGGGCCCCGGACGAGCGGCCGCGCGTCGTCCTCGACGGACTCCTCGTCGCCGGGCGCGGCATCAACGTCACCGGCCCGATGGGCGCCCTCGTCGTACGGCACTGCACGCTCGTACCCGGCTGGTCCCTGGAGCCCGAGTGCGCCCCGCACTCACCCGACGAGCCCAGCGTCGTCCTGGACCGCACCACGGCCTGCGTCCGGATCGAGCACAGCATCCTCGGCACCATCGAGGTCATCGGGGACGAGGTGGGCGAGGACCCCCTCGACATCCATCTGCGCGACAGCGTCCTGGACGCCACCGGCGACGACCGCGAGGCCCTCTCCGCCCCCGACTGCCGCCACGCCCACGCGGTCCTGCACCTGCACCGCACCACCGTCATCGGCGACGTGCACACCCACGCCGTGGAGATCGCCGAGAACTCCCTCTTCACCGGCCGGCTCCACGTGGCCCGGCGCGGCATCGGCTGCCTGCGGTACTGCTACGTCCCGCCCGGTTCGCGCACCCCGCGCCGCCACCGCTGCCAACCCGACCTCGCCGGGGCCGGACAGGCGGACACCGTACGGCCGTTGCTCGCCTCGAAGCGCTACGGGGCGCCCTGGTACGGCCAGTTGGCCGACGGCGGCCCGGAGCAGATCCGGCGCGGCGCCGACGACGGCGGTGAACTCGGCGCCTTCCACGACCTGTACCGGCCGCAGCGGGAGGACGGACTCAGGGCGCGGCTCGCGGAGTACACCCCCGCGGTCGCGGACGCCGGGATCTTCTTCGTGACGTGAGCAGTGCCGCCGTACCACCCGTCCGCAGACCGACGAACCAGGGGGACCCCCTTCATGCACGCTGATCTCTCCCGCTCCACCTTCCGCCCGGAGCGGCACTACTCCGCGGTCCTCGCCCAGCAGGGCCGCGTCCAGCTGGACGCGGACCTCAACGAACAGACCGCCATCCAGCTCCACCACGCCCGCACCCTCACCGCCGACCTCATCGGACGGCACGGCGGACCCGCCGGCGCCACCGGCTTCCGCATCGAGTACGTGGGCGGCCGGCACGACATCGACACCCTGTACATCCACGGCGGCCGCTACTACGTCGACGGCATCCTGTGCGACGCGGACCGCCCGGCACCGGGCGTCCCGGTGCCGGACGGCGACACCGAGGAGCAGCGGAGCGCGGAGACGGACGCCTACTGGGACTACTGGAACCAGCCCGACGGCTTCCGCGACCCGGAACGTCCCGGCGACCGGCTGCCCTCGCCCGCCCAGTCCCCCTTCCTCGTCTACCTCGCGGTGTGGGAGCGGGCGGTCTCGGCGGCCGAGGACCCGGCGCTGCGCGAGGTCGCCCTCGGCGCCGCGCTGCCCGACACCGCCGCCCGCGCCAAGGTCGTCTGGCAGGTGCTGCCGTTGCCCCTGACCGCGCTGGACATCGCGGACGCCGAACCGGGCCCGGCCGCCGTCCGCGAGGCGTTCGAGAAGTGGGCGAAGGCGCGGTCGGCGCCCTCCGCCCGGCTCGCCGCCCGCAGTGAACGCCCCGAGCACGCCGACGAGGACCCCTGCCTGGTCCGGCCCGACGCCCGCTACCGGGGCCCGGAGAACCAGCTGTACCGGGTGGAGGTCCACGCGGGCGGCGAGGCGAGGGACGCGACCTTCACATGGTCGCGGGAGAACGGTTCCGTCGTCTTCCCGGTGGACGAACTGGACGGCACCTGGGCGCGGTTGGCGACCCTCGGCCTCGACTCCAAGCTCGACCTGGAGGTCGGCGACCTGGTCGAGTTCAGCGACACCGCGTACGCCTCCCGCCTGGAGGCGCTGCCCCTGCTGCGCGTCGAGGAACTGGACCTGCCCGGCCGCCGCGTCCGCCTGTCCGCCGAGCCGGACCCGCGCGTCGGACGCCTGCCGCACCTGCACCCGTTCCTGCGCCGCTGGGACCACCGCGAGGGACCCCGGCGCAAGGGCCGCACGACGTCCCTGAAGGGAGGCGCGGTGCCGGTCGCCGAGGGGGAGTGGCTGCCCCTGGAGGACGGCGTCGAGATCTACTTCGCCAGGGGCGGCACCTACCGCACCGGCGATCACTGGCTGATCCCCGCCCGCACCGCCACCGGCAGCGTCGAGTGGGCCACCGACGCCGCGCGCCGCCCGCTGCTCGAAGCCCCGGCGGGCATCGACCGGCACTTCGCCCCGCTGGCGCTGGTCACCGGCGAGGGCAGCACGGCCGACCTGCGGTACGCCTTCGGCCCGCTCGCGGCGGAGATCCCCGCGGCCGACAAGGCGGCCCTGGACGCCGAGGTCCGGGCCGCCCGCGAGGAGCAGGCCGCCGAGGCCGCCCCCGCCGGCGGCCGCTCACAGACCACGGCGGCGGCGGAGGCCGCCGCGGAAGGAGACGAGTGATGGCGCAGCCGATGAGCGGGTCCAAGCTGCTGGAGGTTCTGCGGGCCGAGGGCCTGACCGTCCACGAGGTGCGCGACTGGCGCCACCACAATCGCAACACCAAGGGCCCCTGGGGTCCGGTGAACGGCGTGATGATCCACCACACCGTCACCTCGGGCACCGAGAACTCCGTGAACATCTGCTACAACGGCTACTCCGGCCTGCCGGGCCCGCTCTGTCACGGCGTCATCGACAAGGAGGGCCACGTCCACCTCGTCGGCAACGGCCGCGCCAACCACGCGGGGCTCGGCGACAGCGACGTCCTGCGCGCGGTCGTCGACGAGACGACGCTGCCGCACGACAACCAGGCCGACGTCGACGGCAACCGGCACTTCTACGGCTTCGAGTGCGTGAACCTCGGCGACGGGAAGGACCCGTGGCCCGAGGCGCAGAAGGAGGCCATCGAAAAGGTCTCCGCCGCGATCTGCCGCCATCACGGCTGGTCGGAGCGCTCCGTCATCGGGCACAAGGAGTGGCAGCCCGGCAAACAGGACCCGCGGGGCTTCACCATGGACGGCATGCGGGGGCGCATCGCCGCCCGGCTGGCCGCAGGGGGCGGCGGCACGAACCAGGGCCCCAAGCCCGGCCCCAAGCCGAAGTACGCGCCCTTCCCCGGCAGCGGCTTCTTCCACGTGGGCCGGAAGTCGCCCCTGATCACCGCCATGGGCCGCCGCCTCGTCGCCGAGGGCTGCGACCACTACGCCAAGGGCCCCGGCCCCGAGTGGACCGAGGCCGACCGCACGTCCTACGCCGCCTGGCAGCACAAGCTCGGCTTCCGCGGCAAGGACGCGGACGGCATCCCGGGCAGGGCCAGCTGGGACAGGCTGAAGGTGCCGTCGGACGGCTGACGGACGACCGCCGGACCGCCGCTCGTGGACCGCAGCTCGCGGGCTGCCGTCCGCGCGCGGCGGCCTCGGCGGTGCCGGCGGTGCCGGGCTTCAGAGGGCGGTGCCCTCCGATGCGCGGGTGAGAGCGGCGTGGGCGGTAGCGAGGGCGTCCTGGGCGGTGGTGGGGATGTGGGGCTGGACGCCGGTGCCTTCCCAGTCGGTGCCTGTGACGGGGTTGATGGAACGGCAGGTGGGGATGCTGGCCTCGAGGTGGGGGTGGAGGCGCACGCCGATGCGGGGGTGGGCGCCGCCGCCGGTGGTTTCGCCGACGATGACCGCGCGGCCGGTGTGGCGCAGGTCGTAGGCCAGTTCCTCGCCGCCGGAGAAGGTCCGGCGGCTGGTGAGTACGTAGACGGGGCGATCCGTGCCGTAGCGGGGGCCGGGGACGTGGGGGAGCGTCCAGTACTGGGTGGTGCGGTCCTCGGTGCGGTCGTAGACGTCGTTGAGGTGCGTACCCGGCGGCAGCAGGTAGCTGCAGAAATAGGCGACCGCTGCGGGATCACTGCCGATGCAGGCGCGCAAGTCGATGATGAGGCCCTGGGTGTTGCGCAGGATCTGCATGGCCGCGGCGATGTCGTCGCCGACCAGGTGGGCGCCGAAGAGCGCCGGCTCGATCTGGAGCAGCCCGATGTTCCCATCCAGCCGTTCGAGCCGTCCGATGCCGCTCATGGTGGTCCGTGAACGTCGTTCGAAGATCGCGGCCGAGGCTGCCTCGTCCGTGAGGTCGGGGATCGGCTCGGAGTGGTGGATGAGCCTGAGGTGGCCGTCGCCGCTGAGCCGCCGCAGGTCCTCGCTGACCAGTTCCGCGAGCGCCGCGGGGCTCGCGGCGCCGGCATACCGGCCGGTGGACGCGGCCTCACCGAAGGCAGTGGCGATGCGCTCTCCGAGGTCGGGGAAAACGTAACGGGTGGCGACCAGTTCGCGGATCCGCGCCACGATGCGTTCGATCTCGGTGTGTTCCATCAATTGCCCCCCTGGTCACTGGATTCGGGCGTCAGTAGAGCACTGGCCTTGCCAAAGCGTCAAGAATCCTAGACGCTTTCTCCATGGCCGAAGCCACTCAGGATCCGTCGATGCGTGTCTCCACGCCCGAGCAGCACAAGGCGCTGGGGCACCCCTTGCGGCAACGCCTGCTCTTCTCCCTCGCCCGGCAGTCCGCGACCACCAGCCAGCTCGCCGCCGCGCTCGGCGTGGCGAAGGGCAGCGTCGGGCACCACCTGAAGATCCTGCGCGAGGCGGGTCTTGTCCGCGTCGTCGAGAGCCGGCGGGTACGCGGGGGCGTCGAGCAGTACTACCAGCGCACCGCGCTCCGCATGGACATCGACGACCCCACCGGCGGCTCCACCAGAGCGGCGCTCGCCGGTTTCGCCGACGAACTCACAGCTGCCGCGGACCCGCTGCTGATCCTGCGGCACCTGCGCCTGACACCCGAACAGGCCGCGAGACTGACCGCGGTCCTGACGGAGATGGCCGAGGGCGCCACCGACGACGGGCCGGGCCAGTCCAGCTACGGCCTCCTCATCGGCATGTACCGCAAACCCCCTGCCCCGACGCGGTGACATGACGCCTGCCGAGCAAGCGCCGCCGGGGGCCCGGACCTGCCTCCACGTCTCCGCGGGCGCGGCGTCGGGGCATCGGTCGGCCGTGCGCCGCGTCACCGTCCTCAGCCTCACCGGACAGGACGACTGGCGTGTGACGCGAACCCGGAGGATGAGGTCACGCGGCTCGGTGAAGCCGAGGCCGCGGTAGAGCGCCTCGCCGTCGGAGGTGGCGGCCGGCCGCACGGTCGTGACGGTCGTCTCGTCGGCGAACCAGGTGAGCAGCGCGCTCACGCAGGCGCGGGCGAGCCCGCGACCGCGGAAGTCCGGTGACGTGACGACATTGGCGATCTCGCCGCGCCGGCCGCCGCGGTTGCGCGGACTCGGGGCGTGATCGTCGACGGTGCCGACGGCGCAGCCGACCACGCCGGCACCGGGCACTCGGCGACGAACGCGGCCAGGGCGTCCGGCTCCTCCATCCGGCGGGCGAACCACGCGGCGGCGTCGCCCCTCCAGGTGGGACCGGCGTCCACGTCCTCACCCATCTCCGACATCATCAGCGCCCGGAACTCGACCGGGCGGTCGATGTCCGCCGCGCCGGCGCGCCGGATCAGGACGCGACCGGCGTCATCGGTCACGTCCGTCCCGCCCCTCCCGGGGAGCGAGCACGGCCCGCAGCGCCTGCCGGAACCGCGCGGCCTCGGTCGTGCCGAGCGGGGCGAGGAACTCGTCCTCCGCGGCGACGTACGCCGCGTCGGCCTTCCGGTAGAGCGCGAGCCCCGGTCCGGTCAGCTCGACGGCGTTGCGCCGGCGGTCGTTCGGATCGGGCTTGCGGGTGACGATGCCCTTCGCCTCGAAGGCGTCGATCAGGGCGACCATCGTGGTGCGGTCGACGCCGAGCCTGGCCGCGACCGCCTGCTGCGACATGGGCTCGCGCCCGACGAGCACGCGCAGCACACCGAAGTCCTTGCTGTCGATGCCGAGCGGGGCGAGCGCGGCGTCGGCCAGCGTCGTCAGCCGCAGGTGTGCGTGCTTGACGAGATACCCGAGCGCGTCGTGCGGCTCCATGGGGTGCGGGGCGGGGGTTGGCATGACGAGCATGTTACCCCTAGGCTGATAATCAGTAGTACTGACAATCAGTTGTGCCGACGAAAGAGACAGTCATGATTCTCGTGACAGGCGGAGCCGGTTTCATCGGTTCGCACACCGTTCGAGCGCTCCACGGGGCGGGCGAGGAATGCGTGCTCCTCCAGCGCCGCACACCCGCGGTACCGCCGCGATTGGCCGACCTGCCCGTGGCCATGGCGCAGGGCGACATCGCCGACCTCGAGAGCCTGCGCGCGGTGGGCCGCCGGTACGCGATCACCGGGATCGTCCACCTCGCCATCACGCTGCCCTGGGAGACGGGCGGTGACGACGCGGTCGGGACCGCGCGACGCGCGCTCGACGGCTTCCTCAACGTCGTGCGGGTCGCACAGGAATGGGGCGTACGGCGTGTCGTCGTCGCCGGCACCATCGGCGTCTACGGCGGTGTGGCCGTCGACGGCGCGCTGGGTGAGGACCTGCCGCTGCCGATGGCGCACTTCCACGCCATCCCGACGCTGAAGAAGATCACCGAGCTGCTGGCCGGACAGCTCGCGGCCGAGACCGGCATCGAGATCGTCACCGCGCGCATCTCGGGCACCTGGGGGCCGGGCGGTCACCTGCCCGATCCGTTCTTCCCGGCCCCGTCGCTCGCCCACGCCGCCGCTCGTCGCGGCACACCCGACCTGTCCGGCCTCGCCCACCGGCCGTACGCCGAGGACGCCCTCGACCTCTGCTACGTCAAGGACACCGGTCGGGCGCTCGCGCTCCTGCAACTCGCGCCGGGACTGCGCCACACGACGTACAACGTCGGCTCGGGCCGTGCGACGAGCAACGCCGAGGTGATCGAGGCGATCGCCTCCGTCGAGCCCGGTTTCCACGCCGAGCTGCCCTCACGGGGGGCCGTGCCGTCGCGGTGGCTCGACACGACCCGCCTGCGTGAGGACACCGGGTTCAGCCCCGAGTACGACACCGCCGCCGCGGCCGCGGATTACATCGCCTGGCTGCGGGCGGGCAACGAACGGTAGGGCCCGGCGCCGGGCACCCGGCGACTCCCCGTGCTGATCACCGATGCCCGGCTTCTCCCCGAGAGGGGCCGGGGGCGCCGCACCGCCACCGTCAGCCCGCCCCCTCCACCCCCTCGGCCGCGACCAGCCACGCCCGGCACAACCACCAGGCGTTCAGGGCCCCGAACGTGTCGTACGGATCGATCCCGGTGACCTCCGCGAACCGCTGTACCCGGTTCCGCACGGTGTTCGGATGGACGAACAACCGCTCCGCCGCCGCTGCCACCTCCCGCCCGGCCTCCAGCCAGGCGCGAACGGCCAGCGCGACCGGCTCGGCGTGGGAGCCGAGGGCGGCCCACGCGGGGCGGTGGCGTTCCGTCAGCACGGCGGACAGGTCGGCCCGGTCGGCCACCGCGGCGAGCACCGCGACGTCCGCGACGTGCACCACCCCCGTCCGCCCCGTCGACTCCGCGGCCGTCAGGGCGCAGAGGGCCAGTCGTCGCGCGGCGCCGAGTTCCTCCGGTTCGGCCGGCCCGGCGAGCCCCGCGGCGACACCGGCCCGCGTGCCCGGTGCCTGGGGGAGCACACCGACCAGCAGCCCGTCGAGGTGCCCGGTGAGCCCCTGCGGGCGATCCCGCAGGGCCTGCTCCAGCCCCGCGTCGCCCGGCCGGGCGACCAGCACCCACAGGCCCCCGGTCACGGGCAGCCCCGCCTCGGCCGCGGCCAGCGCGGCCGCCGAGCCGCCTTCCAGCAGTCGGCGCAGGATCGTCAGGTTCCGGTCGTCCGCCTCGCGCCGGCCGGTGTCGGCGGCGCGATGGGCCCTGATCAGCCGGGCGCGCACCGCCTCGGCCCAGTCGTCGTACAGTTCGCGCACGTCCAGCAGCAGACGGGCCTCGATCCCCGCCTCGGCGGCCGCCTCCCGGGCCCGTGACCAGATGGCGCGCTCCGAGACGTGGATGGCGCCGAGCACCGCCTCGATGGGCACGCCCTGCCGGGCGCGCGTGTCACCGAGTTCCGCCACGAAGGACAGCTCGGCCTCCGTGGGGCCCCGTCCGGCGGCCAGCGCACGGGTGGCCGCCGCCAGCAGGGCCCGGGTGTGCCCGGCGATGTCGGCGGGCGCGAGCCCCGCGACCTCGCGCACGGTCGTGCGGACGCCGGTGACCACGGACGGCAGGAGGTCGTCCTCGCCGACCACCCGCTCGATCAGGTCGACCACGCTGTCCCAGCCCTCCTGCCGCATGCGCGGCATGCTCGCACCGGTTGTGGCACGGCACAAGTCAGTGGCCGAATCACGTGGTGCGGGACATGTTCGGGCGCGGTGATCGGACCTACGGTTGGCCGCAGTCACAACGCGGCGGCCGCGGGGTCGTCACACGACCCGGCCGGCCCGCGCCCCGCCCCGAGGAGATCCGCCATGCCCCCTTCCCACCGGGTCGCCGTGATCGGCGCCGGTGCGGCCGGCCTCGCCGCCACCAAGGCCCTGCTCGACGCGGGAGTCGGCGTCGTCACCTACGAGCAGGGCGACCGGCCCGGTGGTCTGTGGGCGCGCGACAACGCGAGCGGACTGTCCCCGGCGTACCCCTCGCTGCACCTCAACACCAGCAAGGGCCGCACCGAGTTCGCCGACTTCCCGATGCCACGGCAGTGGCCGGACTATCCGTCGGCCGACCTCGTGGCCGGCTACCTCGCCCACTACAGCGCGGAGTTCGGCCTCACCGGGCACATCCGCTTCCGTACGGCGGTCGCGTCCGTCGAGCGCGCCGAGGACGGCTGGACGGTCACGACCGGCTCCGGGGAGAAGGACCGGTACGACGCGGTCGTCGTCGCCAACGGCCACAACTGGCAGCCCCGTTGGCCCGAACCGGCGTACCCGGGAAGCTTCGACGGCAGTCAGACGCACGCCCACGACTACCGCGGCCCCGACGCCTTCCGGGACCGGCGGGTGCTCGTCGTCGGCATGGGCAACTCCGCGATGGACATCGCCGTCGACGCCTCCAACGTCGCCCGCGGACCCGTCCTGCTGTCGGCCCGCCGCGGTGTCCACATCGTCCCCAAGTACCTCTTCGGGCGGCCCTCCGACGCCACCGGCGGCGCCCTCGCGGCGCTGCCGTGGCGAGTGCGCCAGCGCGTCGCCGGGACCATGCTGCGGCTGGCCGTCGGAACCCCGCAGCGCTACGGCCTGCCCGCGCCCGAGGGCGGCCTGTTCCAGAACCACCCCACGATCAGCGACACCATCCTGCACCGCCTCACCCATGGCGAGGTCGCCGCCCGGCCCGGGATCGAGCGACTGGCCGGGGACACGGTCGTCTTCACCGACGGCCGCTCGGAACCGGTCGACGTGATCGTGTGGGCCACCGGCTACCGCGTCCACATCCCCTTCCTGTCCGCCCGCTGGGTGGGTGACGATCCGGAGCGACTCCCGCTGTACCAAAGGGTGTTCCACCTGGAGGACCCGAGCCTCGCCTTCGTCGGGCTGATGCAGTCCACGGGTGCGGCGCTCCCTGTGGTGGAGGCCCAGGCCAAGCTGGCCGCCGCCTGGTTCTCCGGCGGCTACGCGCTGCCCGCGCCCCAGGAGCAGCGGCGTGCCGTCGACCGCGCGCTGCGCGCCGCGGTCGCCCGCTGGGGCGACCGGCGCCCGCAGATGCGCATCGACTTCGACCGGTATCTCGTCGGCGTGGCCCGCGAGATCGCGGCCGGACGCGCCCGACTGCGGCGCGGCGCCCGCCCGTTCACCGCACCGGCCCCCGAAGGGAGCCCCGTATGAAGGCAGCACCCATGACGCGAAGGGGCCTGCGCGACGCCCGGGGCCTGCGTGTCCTCGTCACCGGAGCCTCCGGCACCTTCGGCCGGGCCGTCTGCGCCCGCCTCGCCGGACTCGGCGCCCACGTCGTCGGGTTGGACCGGGCGCCCCGCCCGGACGACCCGGTGGAGGTGCTCGCCTGCGACATCACCGACGACGCGGGCACGGCGACCGCCGTGGCCGTCGCGATCGACCGGCTCGGCGGCCTCGACCTGCTCGTCAACAACGCCGGCGTCGGCGGCCCCGCCCCGGCCGAACTCCCGCCCGGGGCCGAGGTGCGGCGCCAGTTGGACATCAACCTGCTCGGCGCCTGGCGGGTGACCGCCGCGTGCGTGGCCGCCCTGGTGGCCTCCCGCGGCCGGATCGTCATGGTCTCCTCACGCATGGCCGCCCTGCAACTGCCCCTGGCCGCCGCCTACGGCGCCTCCAAGCGGGCGCTGGTCGCCTACGCCGACGCGCTGCGCCTCGAACTCGGCACCCACGTCGGCGTGACCTGCGTGTACCCGTCGGCGGTACGCAGCCCCATCCACGACTCGACCGCCGAGGCCGGACTCTCCCTGGACGGCATGAGCAGCTACGAGCCGCTGGAGGGCGTGGTCGACACCGTGCTCCGCGCCGCCCTGGGCCGCCGGGTGCGTCGAGACCTGTCCACCACCCGCCGCGGGGCCGTCGAGTTCTTCCTGGCCCGCCATCTGCCCTCCCTCACCGACCGGATCGTCGCCCGCGCCCTCGCAGGCCGGGCGCGCTCCGGCGCCTTCGAGGGCGCGGAGATGGCCGCCGGCGTCGTCAGACGCCACACGGAGGCACCGTGACCGCGGTGACCCGTACGACGGGGGAGCCCGCCGCCTCGATCCGCCCCCGGGCCGCCGACCTCACCCTCTACGCGGCCGGCTCCGTCGGCATGGGCGTGTGGGTCACCGTCCCCGGCCTGCTGCTCCTCTACTTCCTCACCCGGACCCTCGGCGTCCCCGCCTTCCTCGCCGGTACGACCCTGCTGCTGCCGAAGATCGTCGACGTCGTCGTCCACCCCCTCCTCGGCTCCCTGACGGACCGCCAGGCGCGCCGCAGCGGGCACCGGCGCGGCCTGCTCCGCGTGGGGCTGTGGCTGACGGCGGCATGGATCGCCCTGTTCTCCGTCCCCGCGGGCCTGTCCGGAACACCGGCCGCGCTGTGGGTCGGCTGCTGCTGCGTCGCCGGGAACCTGCTGTTCGCCTGCTTCCAGGTGCCGTATCTGACGACGCCGTCCGACCTGCGCATCGGCTACCACGAACGCACCCGCGTCTTCATGTTCCGGATGGTCTTCCTCACCCTGGGACTGCTCGTCGCGGGCGTCGCGGCACCGGCTCTGGTCGGTTCGGGAGGCCGCGGAGCCTATGCCCGGATGGCGCTGCTGCTGGCCGGGCTCCTGGTGGTCTCGCAACTGGTCGCCCTCACGGGCGTGCGCGGGCTGACCGACCGATGCGGATTCCGGTCCCCGGACGAGCGCGCCCACTCCGCCCGCGACGACATCAGGACCGCCTGGCGCGACCGCGACTTCCGGGCGCTGGCGCTGTCGTACCTGTGCACCGGGACCACCACACACCTCTTCCTGGCCGCCGTGCCCTTCTACACCGAGTACGTCCTGCGCGACCGCGGCCTGACCGCCGTGCTGATGGGCGCCTTCCTGATCCCCGCGACCGTCGCCGGTCCCGGCTGGCTGCGCGCGTCGAGGCGCATCGGCAAGCAGAACGGACTCCTTCTCTCCCAGACCGTCTTCGCCGCCGGCTCCCTCGCGCTGGTGGCCGGCGGACGGCTCGGCGCGGCCGGGTCCGCCGTCCTGGTGGCGGCCATGGGCACCGCCTTCGCCGGGCTCCAGCTGTTCGCCTTCTCGATGGTCCCGGACGCGGTGGCCGCGGCCGGGACCCGCGGCTCCGCCCGCGCGGGCGCCTACACCGGGGTGTGGACCGCCACCGAGGCGGCCGGGACCGCGCTCGGCCCCTACGTCTACTCCGCGGTGCTCGCCCTCGGTGGCTTCGTGTCCACCACCGAGGGCCGCGCCGTGCAGCAGTCCCACGCCGCGCACGTCGGAGTGCTGCTGGGTGTCACGGTGGTCCCGGCCGCGTTCATGGCGGTGGCGACGGCGTTCCAGCGCCGGTGCGGACTCGACCGCCGCTGACCTGCTCCCGGCGGGGGGCCGAGGCCGGAATCCGCTCCAGCACCCCGCCCGCGAACACGTCGTACAGCGGCAGCGTCTCCAGATGGACGTAGCCGATGTGGCAGTCGCAGACCGCGAGCGGACAGACCCGGGGCCGCAGGGCCCGCCGGTAGGAGCCGTCGTAGAGGTTGCCCAGCTCCGCGCGGACGAAGTGGCAGCGGCGCACCGTGCCCTCGCCGTCCACCGAGACGACCGACTCGCCCGTACGGCAGGGCAGGCCCGCGCTGCGGTGCGGACGGCGGCTGTACGGGAAGAGCGGGTCCAGCGCGGTCCACCGATCGGCCTCCGCGTCGGTGTAGGTGTGCCCCTCGGCGGCGTTGACCCACAGGTAGACCCGCTCGGGCAGGTCGGCGCGCAGCCGACGGGCGTGCTCCAGGTGCTCGGGCAGGCCGACCACTCCGACGCTGTACCGCACACCTCGGGCGGCCAGACCGCGGCACTTGGCGAGGAAGCGGTCGTACGGCGTCTGCCCCGGATGGTAGGTGCACCACAGCGCGAGGGTGTCCAGGTCGGCCGCCTCCAGCCAGTCGGTGCGGCAGCTGAGGTTGGTCTGGATCGCCACCCGCCGGACGTGCGGCAACCGGCTCAGTTCCACGAGCGCACGCCGGTACCAGGAACGCACCAGGCCCTCGCCCCACGGCGTGAACAGCAGCGACAGCCGATCGCCCTCCTGTGCCGCCGCCCAGCCGGCGAAGCGCTCCAGGGCGGCCCGGTCGGCGGCCAGTTGGTCACGGCTGTCCCGCCGCTTGGCGAAGGGGCAGTACGGGCAGTCGTAGTCGCACGACGCCAGCGGGCCCCGGTAGAGAATCGTCAGGTCCATGCGCGCCCCGTCACTTCGGCTCGTACGCGGCCATGCGCGCGCGTACGGCGGCGGAGAACAACGCGGGGCCCACCGCGTCCGAGTGCGCCAGCCCCTCGGGGCTCAGCCGCAGCAGCTCCGGGCCCGCGGTGTCGTCCAGCCAGCCCCGGTCGCCGAACCGCGCCAGCTCGGCGGCGAAGTCGTCGCCCGGCAGGCTGCCGAACCGGGTCCGGTAGCCGGCCACCGGCATGCCCTCGGCCTGGAGCAGCGACTGCAGCAGATGGCGGCGCCGCGCCTCGTCCCCGGTCATCTCCCAGCCGAAGTCCGCGTGCCGGAAACCGTCGGCGGAGCGGGCGGCGTACGCGTCGATGATCCCGCGTATGCGGTGCATGTCCACCGCGTAGTCGAACGAGTAGTGCAACCGGGAGGTGTACGACCGCGCGCCGCAGCCGAGACCGACCATGCCGTCCGTCTGGCACGCGTAGTCGCCCGCGCCGGTGTCCGGGGCGTCCGCGCGGCGGAACATCCGCATCGACACCTGCTCGTAGCCGTGCGCGCGCAGATGGTCCCGGCCGTGGCGGTACAGCCGCAGCCGCTGCTCGTCCCACTCGGCCTCGCCGGACACCACGGGCTCGCGCCGTCGGCCGAGACCCGTGAGCGGTCGCACGTAGAGGGGGTAGAGGTACAGCTCCTCCGGCCGCCACGCGAGGGCCGCGTCCAGGGAACGGGTGAAGGACTCCTCGGTCTGTCCGTCGATCCCGTAGATCAGATCGATGTTCAGCACGGGGATGCCCGCGTCGCGGACCCGGGCGAGGGCCGCCTCCACGTCCGCCCGCCGCTGCGGTCGAACGGCGGTGCGCGCCTCGGCGTCGACGAAGCTCTGCACACCCAGGCTCAGCCGGGTGGTGCCCCGGTCGGCCAGCACCGCCAGCCGGTCGGCGGTCGCCGTGGCGGGCGAGGCCTCCACCGACAACGGGACCGCGGCGAGATCGGCGCCCAGCCCCCGCTCGGCCAGATCGCACAGCCGCTCCAGCTCCGCCGCCTCCAGGAACGTCGGAGTGCCGCCGCCGAAGGCCGCGTTGGCGAACCGCGCTCCCTCGCCCAACGCCTCGCGCACCGCCGACGCCTGCCGTTCCAGCGCGTCCAGATAGGCACCGGTCAGGCCGTCCGGCGCGCCGATCCGCGTGAAGAGGTTGCAGAAGCCGCAGCGCACCTCGCAGAAGGGGATGTGGAAGTAGAGCGAGAGCGCGCCCTTCGGCTCGTCCGCCCACAGGGCGCGCAGCGACGCCTGCTCGCGGGCCAGCGGGCGGTAGGCCGTCTTGTGCGGATAGGCGTAGACGTACTGCTGGTACGGGCGGACGGCGGTGGCCGTCGCGGCGTTGCCGGTCATCGTGCCTCGTCGACGAAGAAGTGGGTGTAGGGGACGGTCCAGACCACGTCGTGGCCGATGCGGTGGCCCGTGTAACCGTCCTCGCCGTACGCGGTGCCGTGGTCGGAACAGACGATCGCGAGGCACGGACGGCGGCTGCCGGCCGCGGCCAGGAGCCGGCCCATGTGCCGGTCCACGTACTCCAGGGCCGCCGCGTGCGATTCCCGGGTGTCTCCCGCTTCGCGGGTGGCGCCGGGCAGATGGAACCAGTTGGGCTGGTGCAGCGCCGCCACGTTCACGAAGAGGAACAGCCGCTGCTCCTCGGGGAGACCGGCGACGACCTTCTCGGCGCACGCCACCTGGGCCTCGAACGAGGTGGGGGAGGCCACCCCGAAC
The DNA here is from genome assembly GCF_030269125.1 of Streptomyces hygroscopicus subsp. hygroscopicus. GTDB lineage: Bacteria > Actinomycetota > Actinomycetes > Streptomycetales > Streptomycetaceae > Streptomyces > Streptomyces hygroscopicus_C. Next base: position 77,723 of record NZ_BSSM01000004.1, read on the forward strand.
TCCGGCTCCCAGTGACTCTCCTGGAACATCCCCGGCAGCACCGAGCCCAGCGGCCCCTGCTTGTTGAAGAAGCCCACACCGCCGATGCACACGGTGCGGTAGCCCGCGGCGGCCAGACCCGAGACCAGGTCGGGGGTGTCGTAGACGAACGTGCCCGGCGCCGTGCTCTCACTGCCCGCGAACCGGGCGGCGAACAGCCGCGGATGCGGGCCCGGCGCGGTCGGCGTCGGCAGGAACCCCGCGAACATCGCCTGGTGGGAGGCGTAGGTGAAGCTCCCGGGCGCGTGCCTGCGTTCCCAGCCGCCGTCCGGCAGATACCGGGCCAGGTTCGGGAGGCGCCCGGCCTCGGCCAACTCCTGTGCCACGTCGTAGCGCAGGGTGTCGAGCGTGACCAGCAGCAGATCGTGGCTGCCCACGATCCCGGTCATGTCGAGCGGGGATGTCATCGGTGGTGCTCCTCGTGTTCCGGCTGCTGTTCGCCACACGCCGTCGGCCGTGCGACGGCGGGGGCCGCGGCGACCTGCGCGGCGTAGGTGTCCAGGTGCTCGGCGCCGCTGCCGGGCAGGCCGGTCAGGCGGGGGAGCAGATCCCCGAAGGCGTTCACCTCGCCGACGGCGAAGCGGCGCCAGCCGGTGGCCGGCAGGATGTCCACGCCGACGCACAGCGTGCCCGGGAAGCACGCGGCCGCCCGCTCGGCCACCTCGACGACCTCGGCGAAGTCGCCGCCCGCGGCCCGGATAGCCTCGCGGGCCGCGTCCAGATCGCCCCGGGCACCGCCGAGATGCAGATTGGTCATGGGGTGCCGGCTGGTCCGTACGACGGCGTGCGTGGCGCGTCCCGCGACCACGACGACCCGCAGATCGGCCGCCCGGCCGCCCTGCATGGCCTTCGGCAGCCACCGCTCCACGTGGACCCCGTCCGGGACCAGGGCGTCGACCAGGGCGGCGACCTCGCGCTCCGACGTGTAGTCGCGCACCCGCAGCGAGTTGTACAGCCGCCCGTCGTCGCCCCGCTCCACGGAGGTCGTCGCCTTGACCCGGCCGGGACCCGCCACCGACAGCGCCAGGACACCGGAGGCCGACGAGCCGTGGGCGGGCTTCACGAACGCCCGCTGGAAACGAGCCTCCCCGAGGCGCCGCCGAACCCCGTCCCAGCCGTCGAACGGACCGGTCAGCGCCGGTGGGACCGGGACTCCCGCGGCGGCGAGCCGGGCATGGCAGCGCCGCTTGTCGAACATCACCGCGATCTCCTCCGGGTCCGCGCTCGTCACCGCGCCGGCACGACGCGCCGCTCGGCCCAGTTCCCGTACCAGGGAGGTGAAGCGGCGGTACCACAGCGCCGTGCCCTCGACCCGGGTCGGATCGTCGACGCCGCGCAGCAGCCGGTCGACCTCGGCGTCCTCGCCGGGGGAGTCGATCCGTACCCACTCGCCCCGCGCGAAGGCGTACCGGCCGCGCAGTACGTCCCGCCACGCGAGCACGCGCGGTGCCGGGTGCCCCGCGGCGCGCACGGCGTCGGCGAACATGGTCGTCCGCCGGTTCTCCGGGTTGCCGACGACGGCGAACCGGACGCTCGCACCGGACGCCGGGTCACTCGGAGACGGCGACATAACGCCACTCCTCGCCCCGCCACCGGTGCGGAGCGAGGCGCTCCGACAGGTCCACGTCGGTCCCGGCGGAGCCGATGGCCGCCTCGACCCGCTCGGCCATGGACTCGCCGAGGAAGTGGTGGTGCAGATCGAGCCGCTTGAGATGGGTCAGCGGCTGGCCGCGCAGCAACGCCTCGGCACCGGCGTCGGTGAGGGTGCCCATCGACAGGCTCAGCGACTCCAGCTGGGCCACGACGGGCGCGGAGGCGACGGCCGCCGCGATCTCGTCCTGCAACTCGCTGTCCTGGAGGCCGAGGTGGCGCAAGGCCGGGAAACGGCCCCCGGACAGGATCGGCGCCAGGTCGGCCACCGTGGCATCACCGCCGTACGCCTCCACCCCGAGCCACAGCTCCAGCCGCTCCAGGGCGGGCAGTTCACAGGCACCGACCGCCCGCACCACCTGCCCCGGCAGGCCACCCGACTCGAACCGCAGTACACGCAGCGCGTCGTGCCGCACGGGGCGCAGGGAGAGGGCCTCCTCGCCGAGCCCCTGCGAGTCGCCGCCGCGCACGCCCAGCTCCTCCAGCAGGGGAAAGCCTTCCAGGACCGGGGTGATGTCGGTGAGCTGGAGCCAGGAGATCTCGCACTCCTCGCCGGTGACGTCGGCGAGGAACAGGGCGCGCAGCGCGGGGAAACGGGCGGCGTCGGCCAGGACCAGCTCCAGCACGGGACGCAGCTCGCCGTACTCGTCCTCCCACCAGGGCCCGATGACGAGGGCCCGCACGTCCGCGCTCGGCACGCGCTCCTTGAAGCTCTGCCACAGCTCGGGGAACGGGATGTCCCCGGCCTCGAAGCAGTCCAGCCGCCAGGCCACGTCGCCCGCGGCCGGAAGCGCCTCCTCTCCCGGCTCGGGCAGGGTGAGGACGGGCAGTCCGTGAAAAGTGTCGAAGTGATCGGCGAAGGTCATGGCAGCCTCACTCCGCGACCGCGGTGTAGCGGTGCACGACGCCGTCGTGCTCCCAGGTGTCGCCGGGCTCGGACAGGTCGACCTCGACACCGGACGGCTCCAGCGCCGCCCGGACCCGCTGGGCCACCGACTCGGTGACGTAGTTGTGGCGCAGGTCGAGCCGGGTGAGGTGGGTGAGCGGCTGCCCGTCGAGCAGTGCGATCACCCCCTCGTCGGTGAGCACCCCCATGGACAGGTCGAGCGAGGCCAGCTGGGCGACGACCGGGGCGCCCGCGACGGCGGCGGCGATCTCGTCCTGGATCTCGCTGTTGCGCAGGCCCAGCCGGCGCAGCGCCGGGAAGCCGCCCCCGGCCAGGAGCGGGGCGAGGTCGGCCACCGTCGCGTCGCCGCCGTACTCGGACACGCCGAGCCATATGTCGAGGTGCTCCAGCGCGGGCAGTTCGCTCGCGGCGACACCACGTACGACCTCGCCGGGCAGACCGCCGGTCTCGAAACGGAGCGTGTGCAGCCGCTGGTGGCGGACCGCCGGGAAGCGCAGTCCGGTGCCGCCGCGGATCCCGAACTCCTCCAGCAGCGGATAGGCGTCGAGGACCGGGGTGACGTCGGACTGCTCGATCCAGGAGATCTCTTCCTCCTCCTGCTCCAGATCCCCGATGAACACGGCCCGCAGGCCGGTCAGCCGCTCCCGGGCCGCCACGAGGCGGCGCACGATGAACTCGGAGTCGTTGTCGTACGCCTCGCCCCACCGGCCGACGACGATGGCGCGCACACCGGCGGGGTCCACGGTCTCCAGGAAGCGGTCCCACAGCTCCTCGAACTCCTCCTCCGAGTCGTCGTCGTAGGGATCGGTGCTCAGCCGCCACGCCACCGCGTCCGCCTCCGGCAGCTCCCGAGCCGCGTCGGGGGCGGGGAAGTCGAAGGCCGGGAGGCCGTGCAGTTCCTTCAGATGCTCGACGTAGGACATGACGCGCTGGCCTCCTGGGACCGTGATCGTGCGGTGGTTGGCAAAGTTCTACCAACCCGCACCGACAACGCGGATGACGGGCCGTGGGAGGCCGCTCGCGGGGCCGTTGTCAGACCCTCCGCGTAGCGTCGTGGACATCGGTCGGCGAGGCACCGACCGGGATGGGAGACACGTATGTACCGGCAAGGGGACGTCCTGATCGTGCCCGTGGCGGAGGAGGCGGTGCCGCCGGGCACCGACCGGCTGCCGCGCCAGCCGCGGGACGCCCGGGGCAGGCTGGTGCTGGCCCTGGGCGAGGTCACGGGCCACGCGCACGCCGTGGTCGGGCCGGGCACGCTGGTCCGCGAGAGCGGCCCGTTCGGCACCGCGTACCTCCATCTCCCGGACGGCGGACGGGTGGTGCACGAGGAGCACGCGGCGATACCGCTGCCCAAGGGCTGGTACCGCGTGGTGCGCCAGCGCGAGTACGTGCCCGGCGCGGTCCGCGTCGTGGCGGACTGAGGCGGCGGGCGCGACAGTGGCGGGGACCAGTGGGGAAACAGGGGGATCGACGACGGTGGTTGACGGGGGAGTCGGGGGATCGGTGACGGTGGTTGATGGGGGAGTCGGGGGATCGGTGACGGTGGTTGATGGGGGAGTCGGGGGATCGGTGACGGTGGTTGACGGGGGAGTCGGGGGATCGGTGACTTCGATCGGTGGGGGCGCTGGGGGATCGGTGACGGCGGTTGACGGGACGGTTCGGGGATCGGTGACGGCGGGCGGTGGAGCGGTGACGGCGGAGACGACCCGCACGTGGCGGGCGGTTGCCTCGGCGACCGGTCCCGCGGACCGCGCGGCGGCCGAGGAGGGCGTGCGCCTGGCCTACCGGCTGGCGGGCCTGCCGGAGCCCGAGACCATCGTCTGGGCGGACTCGCCCCGCGAGGGCGCGGCCCTGGCGGCCCGGCTCACGGCGCGGGGCACGGCCGGCCGCGGCGTCCGCGTCGCGGTGCGCACGCGCCCGTGGGCGACCGCGCGCCGGCGCCTCCTCGACCGGCTCGGCCCGGCCGGCTGGGCCGGGCACTGGGCCCTGACCGGTGCTCAGCTGTGGGACGGCATGGTCATGCTGACCGAGCGGATACGGGCCGGTGTGACGGAGGACCGGGCTGCCTCGGCAGACGGACCGTCCGGGGTGCCGGACACCTCCGCTGGGGCTCCGGGCGCCTCCGCCGACGCGGTGGCCGCCGAACAGGAGGTCCGCCTGGTACTCCTCGACGCGGTCCTCGGTCAGCAGGACGCGGCCTGGCTGGCGGCGTTCGACGGCCAGGAGGGCGGGGAGGCGCTCGCCGGGATCGCCGCGGTGGCCCGCGCGGCGGGCTGGTGGTGGCCGTACGAGAAGACGGCGGTCGTCTGCGAGCGTCCCGTGGAACTCCACCTGGACGAGGCGGGCCGGCTCGACCGGGGCGACGGCCCCGCGCTCGCCTTCCCCGACGACTTCGCCCTGTACGCCTGGCGCGGCATGCCGGTCCCGGCCGAGTTCCTCGACGAACTCACCGAGTTGACGCCCCGGAGGATCCGCGAGGAGGAGAACGCCGAGCTGCGCCGCGTGATGCTGGAGCACTACGGCTACGACCGCTACCTGAAGGAGTCCGGCGCCGAGCCGATGCAGCGGGACGAGACGGGCGTGCTCTGGCGCCTCGAACTGGAGGGCGACGAGCCGCAGGTGATGGTCGAGGTCGTCAACTCCACCCCGGAACCCGATGGCACCCACCGCACCTACTGGCTCCGTGTCCCTCCCCGCACCCGCACCGCCCGTGAGGGCGTCGCCTGGACCTTCGGCCTGGAGGAGGCGGAGTACGCACCGATGCGCCAGACGTGAGCCGACGGAGCCGCCGCGCTCCGGACCCCGGAGCGACTCGGGAAGCCTGGTCGCGGCGTGTCCGCCCCGGCCGAGGCGCCCGAGGGCGTGCCCCACGGGCCTGCGGGAACTCCATGGCAGTGAAGGCCGGTGGCGGCGACGGCGGACGGGCTGCCGGCGCGGTCGAGGTGGCGCATCACGGCTGGAGGCAGGCGCGGACGGCTCCGTGGGCACCGGTGCGACCACGCGTCTTGATCTCTTCCCAGAGGATCCGGGTGTATGTACGGCCCTCGGCCCGGCACCCATGCGGATGAGGCTCGTTGACCAGGAACTCATGGGTTCGTGTGCGGCATGCGGCCGAGACGTGGGCCACCTCAGCCGCCGTGGGTTGCGCGCCCCCACCGCCGAGCACCGCTGACCGGATGCGGGGTGACGCCCGCTGCGCCGGTCTGACATGGTGGCGTGTGTGATGATCTCATCGGCGGCGGCCGGCGGAATGGCTCTGGTCGAACTGGGCATGGCACTGACCCCGGGCCCGAACATGGTGTACCTGGTGTCTCGGAGCGTCAGCCAGGGCCGCGTGGCCGGGCTTGTCTCGCTGGTCGGGACCGCGGTGGGTTTCCTTGTGTACATGACTTTGGCCAACGTGGGGTTGGCGGTGGTCTTCGTCGCCGTCCCGTGGCTGTACATCGGATTCAAAGCTGTCGGCGCGGCCTACCTCGCGTTCCTGGCCTGGCAGACGCTCAGGCCCGGAGGGCGCGGGTTGTTCGAGCCACGCAGCCTCCAGCGCGACTCGCACTGGAGGCTGCTGAGGATGGGGCTGATCACCAACCTGCTCAACCCGAAGGCCGCCATCCTGTACCTCGCGCTCATCCCACAGTTCATCGATCCCGCACGCGGCCACACCACGGCCCAAGGATTCACCCTCGGCGCTGTGCAGATCGCGGTAGGCGTCACCGTGAACGCGCTGATCGTGCTCGCGGCCGGATCGATCGCGGGCCTGCTCAAGAGCCGCCCGGCATGGGCCAAGTGGCAACGGTGGACCACCGGGAGCCTTCTCGGCGCCGTCGCGGTCGTCCTCGCCCGGGAGGTACCCGCCCGCGCGCGGGCTTGAGACCTCCGTCCGCGAACCCTCTCGTACCACCTCGGACCCGCCTTCGGCTCCGGGTCGTTCGTGCGGCGCGGACCGTACCCCTACCGGCTTGCCCCGAGGCTGCATGACCAGCGCCTCCGCACCCTGCGACTGCGCGGAACAGGCGGATCAATCCCACCAGTCGTCGCCGGAGTGCCACGGCCGCACCCACTCCTCGAGGTCCCATGCCCGGTCGCCGGGCGCGGGGACGGCGCCGACGTCGGCGACCGTCCGTACCTCGCCGCGGCAGGGGCCGGTGGTCGGCGGAAGCCGGAACGACTGCCCATCCTCCGGAGCAACGGGTCCCCTGTCTCGTACGGGAGTACGTCCGTGCGGTCCTGGTGCCGGGAGCGCTACCTCGCCGCTGGGGTGTCCGCCGACGGTGCCCGGCCGAGCCTGCGGTCGAGGACGGTCAGCAGGAGGTAGAGCACGCCGGCGCCCAGCATGACCCAGGCGAGCTGGTGCATGCCGCCGGTGTCGGCGCGCTGCCCGAAGGACGCGGCGGTCGCGGAGGAGGCGACCATCGAGCCGATGTAGGCGAAGGTGCGCAGCAGCCCGGCCGAGGACGCGATCCGCTCGGGATCGGCCTGGAAGTACACGCAGTTCTGCAGGGCCAGGTTGTTGAGCCCCTGCGGGATGCCGAAGACGAGGGTGACGAGGAACAGCGTCCACAACGCGCTGCCCGCGTCGAGTGTCAGCATCACCAGACAGGCGACGAGTTGCCCGGCCGCGCCGACCAGCAGCTTCCCGCGCACGCCCGGCCGTCGCCCGGAGGCGATCGAGACAACGATCGCCACCAGGAACGTGGGGATCTGCACCAGCCCCGTGTGGAAGGGGGTCAGCCCGTAGCCCTCTTCGGTCCACTGGCTGAAACCGTAGAGGAAGGCGTAGGCGACGACGTACGCGACGAGCGCACGGCCGTAGGTGGTCATGAGCGGCGTGTTGCCGCCGAACACCCGCAGGTCGATGAAGGGGGTGGCGGCCCGCAGTTCCCGCACCGCGAAGGCGGCCCCGAGGGCGGCGGCGGCCACCAGCAGGTACCCGTCGCGCAGGTGCGGGTTCATCAGGAACAGCAGCAGCGCGGTGAGCATCGCGGCGAACAGCGCCATGCCCGGCAGATCGAGCTGCGCGACCAGCCGGCCACGCCGCCCCGGGGACTCGTCCGTCCCCTCGGCGACGGGTTTGGGCAGCCACAGCAGGCCCAGCACCACGGACGCGACGGACAGCGGCACGTTCAGCGCGGAGGTGGCGCGCCAGCCCCCCAACGCGATCAGCAGACCGCCGAGCAGCGGGCCGATGACCGCGATGGTCTGGTTGGCGACCGCCAGGGCGGTCAGCACCCCGCCGGGGCTGTCCCGCCCGGTGCGCTTGGCCTCGCTGCGCAGCAGGGCCATCGCGGCGGGATAGCCGGAACAGGTGCCGAAGCCGAGCAGGACACGGGAGACGATCAGCACCGCCATGTTCGGGGCCAGGGTGCCGACGACGCCGGCGACCCCGACGAGGCTGGTGCTGAACAGGAAGAGTCTGCGCGGCCCGAAGAGGTCGATGAGCCGGCCGACGACGGGCTGTCCGAGCGAGGTGGCCAGGTAGAGGGCGGAGACCAGCCAGGCGGTCTGCGAGGGCGGCGCGCCCAGGGCCTTGCCGATCGGGACGAGCGCGACGGAGATGATGGTCGAGTTGATCGGGTTCAGGACCGAACCCAGCATCATCGGCGGCAGAAGCCGCCTGTCGAAACCGGGCTTGTCCGTCTCCCGTATCGCCCCCGGTTCCGTCTCAGTCATGGGTCAGCCGTTCCAGTACGGCCATGGCGGCGATCACGTTCCGGCGTTCCTCTTCCGTGCAGCGGTCCTGCAACCGGCCGGCGAGCCACTCCGTCCGGGCCTGCCGCCCCTTCTCCACCCGGCGCCGGCCCTCCGCGGTCAGCTTGATCAGCAGGCGCCGCCCGTCGTCCGGGTCGGGCGTCCGCTCCACCAGACCCAGGGTGGCGAGCGCGGCGACCGTCGCCGTCATCGACTGGTGCCGCACTCCTTCGGACGTGGCCAGCTCACTCGCCGTGACCCCGCCCTTGTCGGCCAGCCGGGCCAGCACCGACGCCTGCCCCAAGGTCATGTCCTCGGACTCGGATGCCTTCAGGATGCGCCGCCGCAGCCGGCTGATCACCGCGCGGACCTCACGCGACGCCTCCACCGCCGACGGCGACAGGCTCGGGTTCTCCCTCATAACCCGCACCTTAACCTGTACAGTCTTACCTGTACAGTTTCGCCTGTATGGGTGAGCCGCGCACGGCATCGGGCACCGGCCGCCTGCCGGCACGTGCGGGGAGGGTGGCCCGCCGGCCCCTTCGCCGGGCGTGAGGACCGATCCGGGCGCCATCCGATCGGCCGCCCTGGGCGTCACACGGACACGCCCTGTGCCTTCCTGGCCAGTCCCGCGGCGATGAGCCGTTCCCAGACGGTCGGTACTCGGGACTCCTCGGTGGGGTCGGGGCGCCACTGGACGGCGGGGACGATGCCCGGTTCCTGGAGGTCCAGGCCCCGGAAGAGGGCGAGGATCTCGGCGTCCGTGCGCCAGCGGCCGCGGCCGAAGGCGCCGATGAGTTCGGCCTGCGCGGCCTCCGTCTCCTCGTTGTGTCCGCAGCGGAAGTGGGAGATGAAGACGTAGCTGCCGGGCGCGATCCGGTCGCTCCAGTAGCGGACGGCCTCGGCCGGGTTCTCGTCGTCGTCGAGGTGGTGGAAGACGGCGCTGAGGATGATGCCGACTGGCTGCCCGAAGTCGATCAGCCGTTCCGTCTCCGGGTGGTGGCGGATGGCGTCCGGGGTGCGGACATCGCCCTGGACGACGGTCGTGGACGCGTTCTCCGCCAGCAGTGCCCGGCCGTGGGCGAGGACGGTCGGGTCCGTGTCGACGTAGACCACGGCCGCCCCGGGCTGATGGCGCTGGGCGACCTGATGCACGTTGTCGGCGGTCGGCAGCCCGCTTCCCAGGTCGACGAACTGCCGGATGCCGGCGCGTGCGAGCGTGCGCACCGCGCGGACCAGTGCCCCTCGGTTGGTGTGGGCGATGGCGACCGACCCCGGCAGGTCGATCTTGAAGCGGTCGCCGATCTCCCGGTCGACGGCGCAGTTGTCCTTGCCGCCGAGCAGATAGTCGTACACCCGGGCGATGCTCGGTGCCTGTCCGTACTCGTCCGCCATCGTCAACTTCCCTTCCCCGGGCCGCTGTTGATGTCATTGTAGGTATCCGCAGAGCCGGACGCGTATGTCCTCGCCCCGATGTGCCCGGTAGTGGGTCGACCTGGGCACGAGGCGATCCCCGGATCTCCGACGACGATCACCTCGTCCGGGGCTGGCGGAGAGCCGCCGTATCGTTACCTCGCCTGTGGCCAGGAGAGCGGCAGCCGGGGGCGGGCGGGACCCGCAGCAGCCCCCGGCCGAACATCAGCCGAACCCGTAGCGGCGGGCCGGATACCACCAGCCCGAACCCCTACCGGCAGTCCCCACCCTGGAGCGCGCCCACCCGGCCGGCCGGGGTCCCCGCGCCTGTGCCGACGGGGGCGGGGACCGTACCAAGCTCGTCGCCGTCATCGCCGCCGCGGCCGTCGTCCTCGCCGCGGGCGTCACCGGCTTCCTGCAAGAACGCCCAAGGGGACCTGGTCTCCTGGGCGTTCTTCGGTGCCAAGGGTGTCCCCGGCGAGATCTAGGACGCGACGGTACGAGAGATCGCCGCCACCGTACGCCTCTACAAGCCCACGTCCGACTCCCGACAACGTCGCCGACTCGCCGACTCGCCGACTCGACGACCCGGAGCGGCCCCGCTGCCGAACAGTCGCCCCGGAGCGGTCCGGGTACCCGACAGTCGCCCCGGATCGGTCCGCCTTCGAGCAGTGCTTCCGAGGTGGCTCGTTCCCTGGGAGGGGTGCTAACCCCCCTCCCGTGACCTGGGGGAAGCCCCCTGTCGGTCCGGTGGCTGGCAGGCTGTCTCGCGTGAACGGCTGTCGCCAGACTCGATGGCATGACGATTTCCCCTGACGCACCCGTGATCGCGGGAGCACCTGCCGCCCGCCCCCACAACTCCCCGTCGCGGGCCGGCAGCGACTTCGCCGGACTTTCCCGGCGCATCACCGAAGCGGGTCTGCTGGAGCGGCGCCCCGGTTACTACACGGTGCGGCTCGGTGTGGTGATCGGGCTGCTGGCGGCGGGCTGGGGAGTCTTCCTCGCGCTCGGTGACACCTGGTGGCAACTCGCGGTCGCCGCGTTCCTGGCGCTGGTCTTCGGCCAAGTGGCCCTGGTGGCGCATGATCTGGCTCATCGGCAGGTCTTCCGGCGGCGCCGGCCGAGCGAGGTCTGGGGTCGGCTCTTCGGCAACCTCGGCATAGGCATGAGCTACGGCTGGTGGATGAACAAGCACACCCGCCACCACGCCAATCCCAACCACGAGGAACTCGACCCGGACGTCGCCCCGGACATCCTGGTCTGGTCCACCGACCAGGCCCGCAACAGCAGCGGCGTGTCCCGCCTCATCGGTGGGTGCCAGGCGGCCCTGTTCTTCCCGCTGCTGACACTGGAGGGCTTCAATCTGCATGTCGCCGGCGTGCGGGCGCTGCGCTCGCCGTCGATGAAGAACCGGCTGCTGGAGGGTTCCCTGCTCTTCCTGCACATCGCGGCCTACCTGACCGCGCTGTTCGTGGTGCTCCCCCCGGGCAAGGCAGTGGCATTCCTCGCCGTGCACCAGTGCCTCTTCGGCGTCTACCTCGGCTGCACCTTCGCGCCGAACCACAAGGGCATGCCGACCTTCACCGGCGACGAGCGGCCCGACTTCCTGCGACGACAGGTACTCACCTCCCGCAATGTGCGCGGCGGCCTGCTCACCGACGTGATGCTCGGCGGCCTGAACTACCAGATCGAGCACCACCTGTTCCCGAGCATGCCCACGCCCCATCTGCGACGGGCCCGGACGGTCGTGCGCGCGTACTGCGCGGAGACAGGCGTGCCGTACTACGAGACCGGACTGATCGAGTCCTACCGCGAGGCGCTCACCCATCTGCACCGGGTGGGGGAACCGATCAGGCGCCAGCGCAGGGAGACGACCTGATGCGTCCGGGTCCTCCGTACCCACTGGCCCGTATCCCGTTCCCCGTTCGCCGGGCCCGCGTCGCGGGAGGGAGCCCCGGAGAGGACCACCGGCCTTCCGGACGGCGGTCCCGCGACCCCGCTGCCCCCCGACACCATGGCTCAGACCGGCAACCCTTCGATGAGGTCGGCGGCACGCGCCGTCCCGCCTTCGGCCCGCGCCTCGGCACTCAGCCGGGCGGAGCGGCGCGCGACCTCCGGATCCCCGAGCAGGTCCTCCAGGGCCGCCCTCAGTGCGTCGGCCGTCGCGTCCGCGGTGTCGATACGGCGGGCCACGCCCAGCTCCACCAACCGGTCGGCGTTCATGAACTGTTCGGCGGCCTGCGGGACGGCGATCATCGGGACGCCCGCGAGCAGGCCCTCGCCGCAGCCGCCCATGCCGGCGTGGGTGACGAAGGCGTCCGCCTCGTCGAGGATCGCGCGCTGCGGGACCCAGGAGTGGACCTCGACATTGGACGGGATGGTGCCGAGTTCCCCCGGGTCGGTGTACTTGCCGATCTGGAGGACGACATGCCAGCCGGGCAGATCGCCGTAGGCCGCGAGGCACTGGCGGTAGAACCCGGGCTGCCGGGTGAAGGCCGAACCCAGGGAGACCAGCAGCACCTTCTCGGCGTCTGGCGGGCGGGTCCAGCCGTCCCCGGTCGCCGCCCGGTCGAAGCAGGGTCCTACGTAGGTCACGGTGCTGGTGTCGACCCGGTCGGCGTGCGGCTGCATCGCCCGGGGGATGAGCGCCAGCGCCCGCGCGGGCCGACCGGAGAAGGAGTCCACATCGGTCGTGGACGCCCCGCACCCGGCGAGCCACTCGGCGAACCTCGCCCGGTAGGCGTCCGCGCCCGGCAACTGCCGGATGTGCGCCGCGACTTCCTCGTCGTAGCCCTCCCAGGCGACGAAGGTCGGGGACAGCTGTATCAGGGGCCGGCCCTGCGACTCGGCGAGGGCGCGCCCGGCGTAGGCGCCGATGTCGTACAGGTACAGGTCCGCCGGGTCCTGGACGTAGGCGGCGTGCAGCCGGGAGAGGGTCCGGATGGCGTCGGAGAGGAAGAGGTCCATCGTGGCGACGGGGTCCTCGGGCCAGGTGTTGTCGGCGAACGGCAGCCCGGAGGGGCAGGGGACGAGTTCGGCGCCGGTGCCCGCGATCAGGTCGGCGACCGCCGGGTCGTTGGCGTACGTCACCCGGTGGCCGCGTGCCACCAGCTCACGGATGACCGCCAGACTGGGCAGGACATGGCTGACGATCGGGATGCCGACCATGGCGATGTGGATACGGCGGCGCGACGCGGAGGGCATGGGGGACAAGAGGACTCACTCGTTCCAGGTCTACGGCGAACGGGGTACGGCAGGCCGGCGTGCCGACGGCACCAGGTCCTGGTGGCGGACACGCCGAGGCATGCGGAGGAGAACCGGGGCGCTGCCCCGAGCCGTTCAGCCGTAGATCTGAGTGAAGTGCATGCTGGTGACTCTAGCCGTACTCACGATCCGGGGCACCGGATTTCCTTCCGCTGTCCCTCACACCCGCGGGGCGGCGGCCTCCAGATCCGCGATGCTGCCCGACATGATGGTGCGGATGTGTTCCGTGATGTGCTCCGCGGGCCAGTCCCACCAGGCCACCGCCAGCAGCCGGGCGACGTCCTCGGAGCCGTGGCGGGTGCGGATGAGGCGGGCCGGGTTGCCGCCGACGATGCCGTAGTCCGGAACATCCGCGGTGACCACGGCACCGGTCGCGATGACCGCGCCGTGTCCGATCCGTACGCCGGGCATCACCGTCGCGCCGTGCCCGAACCAGACGTCGTTGCCGACGACGGTGTCCCCCCGGTTCGGCAGGCCGGTGAGCAGGTCGAAGTGGGCGGCCCAGGAGCCGCCCATGGTGGGGAAGGGGAAGGTCGAGGGGCCGTCCATGCGGTGGTTGGCGCCGTTCATGATGAACCGCACGCCCGTGCCCAGCGCACAGAACTTGCCGATGACCAGCTTCTCCGGCCCGTAGTGGTAGAGCACGTTGCGCGTCTCGAACGCGGTCGCGTCGTCCGGGTCGTCGTAGTACGAGTACTCGCCGACCTCGATCAGCGGGGACTTCACCAGGGGCTTGAGCAGGACGACCCGAGGCTGCTCGGGCATCGGGTGGAGGACGGTCGGGTCGGCCGGTACGGGCATGGTGGGTGCTTCCTCGGAGAGCGCGGGTTCGGTTGGCCGTTCCATGATCGTGTCGTGGGTCCGTCCCGGACACCGAATTCCGGGACCTCCGCCGTCCGATCCTTGTTCTCGCCGGGGCGCGGTGAAGTGGACCAGGCGGTGCGGTGGTTGACGTCGGCCGGTCGAGCTGTTGTACGGTCCCCTCGTTCCGCCGCTGGTGAGGGACGTGCCGTGCCCGGTGTCGCCCGACCTGCCGCACGACCGTCGAGGAGACCCGCATGTTCATCAAGCCCTGGGACGCCGGTCTGGACGACGCCGAATGGCGGACCTGGCTCGCCGAAGGCCATGACTTCGGGCAGCTCAGCGTCAACGGTCTGCCCGGCGAGGCGCCCGTCGTCGTCCCCACCCACTTCGCCACCGACGGCGACCAGCTCCTGATCCACCTCGCCCGGCCCAATCCGGTCTGGCAGGCGATCGAGCGCGACCCGAACGTCACCTTCGGCGTCAGCGGCGACTACGCCTTCATCCCCGGCCCCTGGCGCGCCGCGCCCGGCATCCCGCCCACCGACGGCGTGCCGACCAGCTACTACGCGGCCGTCCAGTTCACCTGCCGCGCCCACATCATCGACGACCCCGAGGCCAAGGCCGAGCTGCTGCGCCGCCAGCTGGCCCACTTCCAGCCCGACGGCGACCACGCCCCCGTCGAGGTCGACCGGCCGCCGTACGGCCGGATGCTGCCCGGCATCCGCGGCCTGAGACTGGACGTCGTCGAGGTACGGGCCAAGTTCAAGTACGACAACCAGAAGCCCGTCGAACTCCGCACCACCGTCGCCGACCGTCTCACCGAACGCGGCGAGGGCCTCGACGCGCCGACCGCCCGCCAGCTGCTGCGCCGCGCTGACCGCGTCGGCACCTGGAAGGCCTGACGGGGGCTTCCGGAGCGCGCACCGGCCTGACGACCCCCGACCGGGCGATCCTGCGATCGGGTCGGTTCGCCGGGGTGAGTTCGCATGATCGCCCCAGGCTCCGCAGAATGGTGCTGTATCCGACCTGCCACGCGGGCCACACCGCCGTACGGGGCCGCAGCCCGGTATCCGCGAGGTGGGCGCCCCGTATCCGGGAGGCGACATGCACCACCGAACGGTCGAGGAACTCATGACCCGGGACGTCGTCCGGGCCCGGCGCGACACCTCGTTCAAGGAGCTCGCGAGGCTGCTGGAGGAGAACGACATCACCGCCGTCCCCGTGGTGGACGAGATGGAACGTCCGATGGGCGTGGTGTCGGAGGCCGACCTGCTGCGCAAGAGCGCCGACCAGGCCGACCCGTCGGGCCTGACCCCGATCCCGCACCTGGAGGCATGGGAACGGGCCAAGGCCGAGGGCGCCCGTGCCGAGGAACTGATGTCCGCCCCCGCGGTGTGCGCCCGGCCCGAATGGACCGTGGTCGAGGCCGCCCGCCTCATGGAGGTCCAGCACGTCAAACGCCTGCCCGTGGTGGACGAGGCCGACCGGCTCGTGGGCATCGTCAGCCGCGCCGACCTGCTGCGGGTCTTCCTGCGCCGCGACGAGGCCATCCGAGAGGAGATCAACCGGGATCTTCTGCGGGGCATGCTTCTCCTCGATCCCCGCGATGTGACGGCGGAGGTGCGCGACGGACGGGTCACGCTCGCCGGGGTCGTGGAGTTCCGCAGTCAGATCCCTGTCGTGGAGCAGCTGTGCCGGGGGGTCGACGGGGTGGTTTCGGTGTCCGGGAACCTCACCTACCGGACGGATGACGCCAGGGACGCGCCCGGCGGAGGGTGAGCGTCGGCGGCTCCGCCGACACACCGCCGGGATGCGGCCGCCCGGGTCGGGGAGACGTTCGCCGCGCCGCGGGTGCGCGGCTTCCGGCTGCACTTCGCGGGCCAGTGGCACCGGTTCGCCGAACCCCGGTCCGCCACACCGCCGCCCCCTACGGGGACCGACCGGAGGTGAGCCGTCGGGGGCCACGCCCGGCCTCGCCCGCCGAAGGCCGGGCCCCGGTCACTGGAAGGCCGCGTGGATCTCCCGCTCGGTCGCCTCGTGCGACACGAGCAGGAGTTCGTCGCCGGGCAGCAGCCGCACCCCGGGACCGGGCACGGTGGGCCGGCCGTCGCGCACGACGGTGGCGACCACGGTGCCCGCGGGCAGCTGGATCTCGCCCAGGGTGCGCCCCGCGGCTCGGGACCGCGCGGTGATGGCGGTCTCGATGACCTCCACGCCCGCCTTGCTCAGCCTGAGCAGCGCCACCGTGTCCGTCGCGCCGGTGGCCTCCTCGATCAGGGAGATCAGCGGGGTGGCGGCGGGCACGGCCACGTCCACGCCCCAGCGCTCGTCGAAGAGCCACGCGTTCTCCGCGTCGTTGACGCGCGCGGCCACCCGGGCCACGCCGAACCGCCCCTTGGCGAGCAGGGCGATGACGAGGTTGTCCTCGTCGCGTCCGGTGGTGGCGATGACGAGGTCGCAGGCGAAGGCCCCCGCGCGCTCCAGCGTGCCCGGATCACAGGCGTCGCCGGTGAGGAGACGCACCTGGTTCAGCCCGTCGAGTTCGGCCACGCGGTCGTCGTCGTACTCGACGAGGGTGACGTCGTTGCGGGCGGCCGACAGCACCTGGGCGATCTGGGTGCCGAGCCGGCCCGCGCCCGCGATCAGGACCCTCACGTTCCCAGCTCCTTGTCGAGAAAGCCGCCGAGCCGGCCGAGCGCGGTCGCGGCGACGGAGAAGGTGACGAGGTCCCCGGGCTCGGCGAGCACACCGTGGGCGGGCAGCAGCGAATGTCCTCCCCTGGTGACCTCCACGACGCGGATCTCGCCGTCGACGTCGAACTCGGACAACCGCCGCCCGGTGAGGTACGACGGCAGCCGGGAGCGTACGAGGAGGGTCTCGCCGCTGCCGAAGGAGACCTCGGGGCTGAGATGGCGGTGCAGCAGCATCTGGTGGAAGCGGTTGACGGCCCAGCGGACGCTGGAGACCGTCGGGATGCCCAGCTCCTGGTAGAGGTCGGCGCGGCGCGGATCGTGGATGCGGGCGAGGACGACCGGGACCCGGTACGCGTCCCTGGCCGTCCGCGCGCTGACGATGTTGCTGGTGTCCCCGGAGGTGAGCGCGACGAAGGCGTCCGCGTGGGCGATGCCGGCCGACTCCAGCGCGGAACGACTGAAGCTGTTGCCCACGTGGAAGGCGCCCTGGAACCCGGGCGGCAGCAGCCCGCGGGCCTTGGGCTGCCGGTCGATGAGCCGTACGTCGTGACCCTCGGTGACGAGCTGCGTCGCCAGGGCGGCACCGACCCGGCCGCAGCCGGCGATGATCACCCTCATCCCGCCGCTCCCCCCGGGCGCCGGCCGCGGCGTCGCACCAGCCCTTTGCGGACCTCCTCGGCGGCGAGCAGCAGAGCCCCGAACGCGGCGAGCACGGCCCACTCGGCGAGGGTCAGGGGCGCGGTGTTGAAGACCGCCTGGAGCGGGGGCGCGTAGCTGATGGCGGCCATCAGCCCGATGCCGAAGCAGCCGGCCGCCAGCAGCCACGGGTTGCCCAGCAGGCCCGCCCGGAACACGCTCTGCCGGTCGGTGCGTACGGCGAGGGCGTTGAAGAACTGGCTGACCACGATGCCGGCCTGAACCATGGTGATCGCCTCCCGGTAGACGGGGTCCGCCTTGGTGAACTGCGCGTAGGGGATGCCGGAGGCGTGGATGTGCCAGAAGAAGACGGCGCACACGCCGACGGCCTGGATACCGCCGAGGAAGAGGACGCGGCCCATGACGGCCGTCGAGAAGAGCCGCTCCCGTCGGGGCCTGGGCGGGCTGTCCATGACGTCGGGTTCCATCGGCTCCGCGCCCAGGGCCAGGGCGGGCAGCACGTCCGAGCCGAGGTCGATGGCGAGGATCTGCACGGCGGTGATCGGCACCAGCGGGAACCCGGCGAAGGTCGCCGCGAGGATCGGCACGAGTTCGGCGATGTTGTGACTGAACAGGTAGATCAGGAACTTGCGGATGTTCCGGTAGACCGACCGGCCCAGGCCGACCGCGGTGGTGATCGAGGCGAACGAGTCGTCGAGCAGCACCATCACGGCCGCCTCGCGGGCGACGTCGGTACCCGAGGCACCCATGGCGACGCCGATGTCCGCGTGCTTGAGCGCCGGCGCGTCGTTGGCTCCGTCGCCGGTGACGGCGACGACCTCACCGCGCCGCTGCAGCGCCGTCACCACCCGCATCTTGTGCTCGGGATCGACCCGGCACAGCAGCAGTTCGGCGCGGCCGGCCAGCAGGGCGTCCAGACCGGCGTCGTCCAGCGCGTCCAGCTCGGCGCCGGTCACCACGGCCGGCGCCGGCCCGCGCACGATGCCGACTCGGCGGGCGACCGCCTCCGCGGTCAGCGGGTGGTCACCGGTCACCATGACGATGCGGATGCCCGCCCGCCGGCACGCGTCGACCGCCTCCCGCACTTCCGGCCGCGGCGGATCGTACATCCCCGTGAGCCCCAGCAGCGTCAGCCCCGACTCGACCTCCGCGAGCGGCGGCCGTCGCCCGGCCACCCGCCGCCGGGCGACCGCGAGCACGCGCAGACCCTGCCCGGCCATGCCGTCCGCCGCCGCGGTCACCCGGGCCCGGTACGCCTGCGTCAGCGCGGTCCCAGCCCCCGCCACGCCGACGGCGTCGCAACGGGCCAGCACCTCCAGCGGCGCGCCCTTGACGCAGGCGAAGAACGTGCCGTCACCATCGCGGTGCACCGTGCTCATCAGCTTGCGCCCGGAGTCGAACGGATACTCCGCCACCCGGGGCGTCAGAGCCTCCTCCCGAGCCGGATCCAGACCGGCCTTGCGAGCGGCCACGAGCAGGGCGCCCTCGGTGGGGTCCCCGAGCACCCGCCACGTCTCGCGCCCGGCCGGCGGCACCAGCCGGGCGTTGCCGCACAGGGCCGCCGCCCGCAGCAGCTCCCGCACCCCCGGCGCGTCGGCGACCTCGCCCACCGGCGCGTACCCCACCCCCGTCACCGGGTGCGGCACACCGTCCGCCCACAGCTGTACGACGGTCATCTCGGCCTGGGTGAGGGTGCCCGTCTTGTCCGTGCAGATCACGCTGGTCGAGCCCAGTGCCTCCACGGCGAGCAGCTGCTTGACGAGCGCGTGCCGGCGGGCCATCCGGCGGACACCGATCGCCAGCGACACCGACAGCGTGGCCGGCAGCCCCTCCGGGACGAGCGCCACCATCACCCCGAGGGAGAAGACGAACGTGTCGACGAAGGGCTGCCCCTCCGGCACCCGTACGGCGAAGAGGACGGCACCCGTCGCGAGCGCCACGCCCGCGACCCGGCGGGCCATGACGGCCACCTGCCGCTGGAGCGGGGTCCGCTGCCTCGGGGCGGCCGCGGTGAGCCGGAAGATCCGCCCGAACTCGGTGGCCGTGCCCGTGGCGTACACGACGGCCTTGCCCGTGCCGGCGACCAGGTCGGTGCCCATGAACACGCAGTTGCGCGCACGTAGCGGCGGTCCCGGCGGCACGGGTCCGGCGACCCGCCCGACCGGCTCGCTCTCCCCGGTGAGCGGGGCGTTGTCGACCGCGGCCTCCTGGGCCTCGACCAGCCGGCAGTCGGCCGGTACCGCGTCCCCCGCCTCCAGGACCACCACGTCGCCCGGCACCAGGTCCCGGGCCGGCAGCTCACGCCGCTCCCCGTCCCTCAGCACCCGGCAGGTGTGCGGCACCATCGCCTGGAGGGACTGCGCCGTGCGCTCGGCGGAGTACTCCTGGGCGAAGCCGATGCCGGCGTTGAGCAGGACCACCCCGAGGATCGCCAGGGCGAGCTGGAGGGTGGCCGGATCGCGGGGACGCCCGAGGCCGTAGGCGAGGAACGTGATCGCCGAGGAGACCAGCAGGACCACCGCGAACAGGTCGGTGAACTGTGCGAGCAGCCGGCGCCACAGCCGGCCGCGCCGCGCGCCCGGCAGGACGTTGGGGCCGTGGCCGTCCTGCCGGGCGGCGGCCTCGGCGGACGGAAGGCCGCGTGGGGAGCTGTCCAGGGCGGCGAAGACGTCGGGAACGGACAGCGAGGGAAGGCGCGGCGTGGACCCGTTCCACCCGTCCGCGGGCGGGGCCGGCCTGGGCGAGCGCCGGTCCGGCCCGGGGGCCGGCGCGGACACCGGACGCGTCCCGTCGTGCGTACGGCGGGAGCGGCCGGCGCCGCCGGGAAGCCCGTGCGATCGCTCCCCACCGCGCGGTGAAGTCCGATCAGACGACATCGAGCACTTCGGCCACCGGCCGCCGCGGGCTCGCGGGGCCCTCGGGGCCGTAGCCGAGCCGGATCACCATCTGGACGTACGCCATGGCCGAGACGGGGTCACGGACGGCCCACCGGACCTCGGACCACTCCAGGGGCTGGGAGGTGAGCGAGGCGACCAGCCCGTCGGTGGTGGCCCGGAGCAGGACCCGCTCCAGTGCCTGACCGGCGCGCAGCCAGTCCACCGGGCCGTCCTCGACCGTGCCCAGCAGCGCGATGTTCGGGTTCTGCTCGAAGACGGCCTGGCCGCGTCCGGGTACCGGGCGGCCCGCGGCGAAGTCGCGTACCGGAACGGAGGTGCCGTGCTGCCGGGGGCCGAACGCCTCGGCGGGGATGCCGTCGGACGCCCCGGGGGCGCCCGGCGCCGCCGGTTCCGTGTGCGCCCACCGCGCCGTCTCCGCACGCCACGCCGGATCGCTCGCCTCCCGGCCCTCGGCGTCCCGCACCAGCTCCAGGACCGACCGCACGTGCCAGGCACCCGGGAAGACCAGTTGGGCCCCCTCGGCAAGGGCCGCGTCCGACAGCCGCTCCCTGACGGCGGCCGGGATGTCCTCGTCGCGGTAGGGGAGACGACTGGAGTGCCGCCTCGGGACCGCCGGGTGGAGCACGGCCAGCGCGGCGTCGGGTGATCCGGTGCCGGACAGGCGCACCTCGGCGAGGAGTTCCGGTTGCGCCGGGTCGGGCAGCAGCCGGACGTCCGGGGCGAGTCCCGCGGCCGCGGCGGACACCCGCAGGTTCAGCAGTGCCGCGCCGCAGCCCATGTGCAGGCCCCGGTTCTCCGGGTCGGAATGCGGGAGCGTGCGCCGCAGGTCGGCGTACAACCGCAGCACCCCGCTCTCCCGCAGGTAACGGAACGTCCAGGGCTGCGCGTTGCCCAGGGAGGGCGCCGCGACGGCGTCCGCGACCAGCGCGGTGGCCGTGCTCACGGCGAGGGGCTCTGCGGTCACGGTGGCTTCCCTTCGTACCGGCTCTGTCGCTCACCCGCGGGTCGGGACCGCGATGACAGGACAGCGGGCGTGGTGCAGCACGCCCTGGCTCACGGAGCCCAGCAGCATGCCGGCGAAGCCGCCGCGGCCCCGGGTGCCCACCACCAGGCCCAGCGCATGGGCCGAGGCCTCGGTGAGGACCTGGACCGGATGGCCCGCGACCACTTCGTGGTGCAGCTCCACCTCGGGGTAGCGCGCGTGTCGGCCCGCCATGATCTCCGAGAGGAGCCGTCGGGACTCCTCCTGCGGCCCGCTCTCGTCGAAGACCCTCAGCGGGCCGTGCTCCCACACGAGCAGGGCCCGCAGCCCGGCGCCGCGCAGGGCGGCCTCCTCGAACGCCACGTCGACCGCCGCCGCCGAGCGTTCGCTGCCGTCGACGCCGACGACGTAGTACGGCCGGTCCTGGGTGATGTGCTCGGGTTCGGGCACGACCACCAGCGGGCAGTGCGTACGGGCCATCACCGGCAGGGCGATGGACGCGGATCCGAAGACCTCCTGGCGGCGGCTCAGGTGCCGCGAGCCGAGGACGAGGGAGGCGGCGTCGCGGCTCTGCTCGCACAGTGTCCACACCGGGTCGCCCTCGGCGAGCAGCGTGTCCACCTCCAGGTGCGGATGCCGGGCCGTGACGAACTCCGCGGCCTCCTCCAGCACCTGCTTCCCGGCCTCGTGCAGCGCCGCGTTCCACCCCTCCCAGGAGGGCGGGACCGCCTCCTTGCGATCGCCGGGCGTCGGTACGCCCTCGACATGGACCAGGCGCAGCGGCAGCCGACGGCGAGTCGCCTCGTCCGCCGCCCAGGCCGGCGCCATGCGATGGGCGCGGTCGGGATCGACGCCCACCACGATCGGCCGACGACCGGTGCTCCGGGCGGCCGGGTCGTCCTGGCTCGCGGGTACGGGAGCGGACATCGTCCTCTTCTCCTCACTGCGGCGGAGCGCCGCCGCGACTTCCATCAAAGCCCGGAAACGCGGGCCTTGCCAGGGGACCATCGGCCCCCGGGGGGACCCAACGGCACGACGCTGGGGAATCGGGACGAAAGGGACCTCAGGGCCCGGGGTATGGGCTGTTCGGCCTCAGCGGCGGAGGGGCCCGCGCGGTGGACTGGAAGGTGTCCGCGGACAGCACGAGAGCCGAGGAGGCACGGCGATGGCCACACTGACCCGCAGGCAGAGGTTCGCGTTCCCGGAGATCCCGGACTGGTTCGAGAACCTTCCGGCCCGGTTCGCGATGCCGACGATGGGTGATCTGTACACGGTGAGGATCGAGGACTACAGGGAGGACGACCGCTACGTGGTACGGGCGGAGCTCCCGGGCATGGCGCCCGAGGACATCGACGTCCTCGTCGGCGACGGAGTGCTGACGGTCCGCGCCGAACGCAGCGAGAAGGACGTCACGAAGAACCACAGCGAGATCCGGTACGGCTCCATGAGCCGCAGCGTGTCGCTGCCGCCCGGTGCCGACGAGGACGACGTCAAGGCCGACTACACCGACGGCATGCTGACGGTCAGCGTGGGCCTGGGCACGGAGAAGCGGGAGGCGAAGCACGTGGAGATCCGGCACGGCGGCTGAACACCGGTCGCGGCGATCGGCGGGCCCTGCACCGGGCCCGCCGTCGGCGTGTCCGGCGCAGGGTCGCTGTCAGGCCGCCTCGTCCGCGGCGCGCCCCGCCGCGGGAGCTTCTGTCCGGAGCGTGCGCTCGGCGGGTTCTCTGCCGGTCGGGGCCGCCCGTTCGCCCCGGGCGTCGGCGCCCCGGGTCCCGGTGTCACTCACCCGCCCGCCCGGGTGGCGGCCCAGCGGCGTCGTACCGCCTCCTCGTGCTCGGACTCCTCCAACGCCAGCTCAAGGGCCGCCAGCTCGTCCCGCAGCCGGGGGATCCAGTGGCGGCGCAGGGCGCGGACCCGTTGCCGGGTCCGGCCGGTCTCGGCGGCCAGCAGGTCGGCGGCCGTCCGGTGCACGGCGAGCTCCGCCGCGGCGCGGACGGCGGCGCGGTACGCCCTCTCGGCGTGCGCGAGCGCCGTATTGGGCGCGGTCGGCTCCGCCGGGGTGCGGACCGGGTCGGTCCAGTCCACCGCCACCGGGTGGCGCACGCCCATGAGCACGGCCCAGCGGACGTCGACGCGCGCCCGGTCCGCCGGTGCGGACGCGGACAGCGCGCTCTCACCGCCGAGCAGCACTCCGCGCACCAGCCAGGTCTCCGCCTCGGCCAGCCACTCCCGCCACACCCGCTCCGCTTCCCGTGCGGCCAGCCGCGCCGTGTGCTCGCGGTCGGAGAGCAGCCGGAGTTTGCGTTCGAGCAGGTCCGCCCCGCGCGTGGCCGTGGCGAGACTGCGGCGTAGCCGCAGCCGTCCGGCCCGTCCCGCCGGGGTCCGACGCGCACGCGGGCTCATCGGGGTTCCTCGTCCGCCGGCGGGGCGTGCGCGTCGAGCAGTTCGGCCGGGAGCATGCCGAGTTGGCCGCGCGGCAGGGTCAGCAGCACCTCCCAGGCCCGGTCCAGGGAGTCGTCGAGCGACCGGTTCTCGTCGCGGCCCTGCGTGAGGAACCGGCTGCGGAAGGCGTCCTCCAGCTCCAGGTGGCGCAGGTCGGCCGGGCTCAGCGCGGACCTGCCGACGAGATCGGCGAGCTCCGCCACCTGACGGGAGCGGGCCAGCGCGGCGATCAGCTGGGCCGCGAGGGCCGGATGGTCGCCACGGGTCAGCCCGGGACCGGTTCCCTTGCGCATCAACCGCGACAGCGAGGCGAGCGGATCCACGGGCGGATAGGCACCGGCGGCCTGGACGTCGGCGGACAGCACGATCTGGCCCTCCGTGATGTAGCCGGTCAGATCGGGCACCGGGTGGGTGATGTCGCCCCCCGGCATGGTGAGCACGGGCAGGACGGTGACCGAGCCCGGCCGCCCCCTGATCCTGCCGCAGCGCTCGTAGAGGGAGGCGAGGTCGCTGTAGAGATAGCCGGGATAGGCGCGCCGGGCCGGGATCTCACCGCGCGCGGCGGACACCTCGCGCAGCGCCTCCGCGTAGGCCGTCATGTCCGTCATCACCACCAGCACGTGGCGGCCCTCCGCGAAAGCGAGGTGCTCGGCGACGGTCAGGGCCAGCCGCGGGGTGAGCATCCGTTCGATCACCGGGTCGTCGGCGGTGTTGACGAACAGCACCAGCTCCCGGGCGGCGGAACGCGCGGCGAGGGCGTCCCGCACGAACGCCGTGTCGGCGTGCGTGAGCCCCATCCCGGCGAACACCACGGCGAACGGCTCGCCTCCGCAGGTCGCCTGGTCGGCGATCTGCACCGCGAGTTCCAGGTGCGGCAGCCCGGCCGCGGAGAACACCGGCAGTTTCTGGCCCCGCACCAGCGTGGTCAGCACGTCCACGGCGCCCACGCCGGTGAGCACCGGCTCGTTGGGCGGTTCCCGGCGCACCGGATTGATCGGCGCGCCGCCGACCGCCGCGGAGGACACACCCAGCACCGGAGGGCCGCCGTCGGCCGCCTCCCCCCGCCCGTTGCACACCCGGCCCAGCCAACCGGTGCCCACGGGGATCCGCAGCGGCGACCCGGAGAAGGCGACCCGGGTGCCGGTGCGGTTCATCCCGGCCGTGTCCTCCAGGACCTGCACCACCGCCAGGTCGCGGTCCACGTCCAGCACCAGCCCGTGCCGCCGCTCACCGGAGTCGAGGACGATCGTGGCGAACTCGTCCCAGCCGACACCGCTCACCCCCTCGACGACCACCAGCGGGCCCCGCAGCTCGCGGACGCCCGTGTACTCGATCGGCGCGGGACCGGTCATACCGCCTCCTGGGGCCGGGATGTCGTCATGCCGGCTCCTTGGGCCTTGGGCCGGAACGTCCTCACGCGGTCTCCTTCAGCCGGGCCAGCACAAGGTCGCGGGCCGCCGTCACCGGGGCGGTCTCGGCCGGGGCCGCCGTCTCACGGGCCCGCAGCAACGGGGTGAAGTCGACCGCCTCGACGGCGTCCGCGGTCGTACCGGCCTCCACCAGCTCCAGACAGCGGTCGATCACGGTCAGTACGGCGTCCACCAGGGCTGCGGTCTTCTCGGGCGTGCTGTAGGCGTCCGCCGGGCTCAGCGCGTTCTGCTGGACCGCGGCCTCGCGCAGCAGCCGTCCGGCGAGTACGTCGACCCGCTCCCGGGGCGGCAGCGCGGTGATGCCGACCAGCTCCACCAGGTCGGCGAGCCGGTCGGCCTGCGCCAGCTGCCGCGCCACGCGCCCGCGCCGCTCGGCCCACCGCGGGTCGCCGCCCCGCGCGTGTGCGGCGGCCAGCGCGGGGGCGTCCCGGGAGAAGGACTCGGACCAGGACACGGCCGGATAGTGCCGTGCGTAGGCGAGATCGCGGTCCAGGCTCCACAGGCAGCGCACGAACCGTTCGGTGTGCGCGGTGACCGGCTCGGTGCGGTCGCCGCCCGGCGGGGACACCGCGCCGATCACCGTGACCGACCCGTCGGCGCCGCCGAGGGTGCGGACCGCCGCCGCCCGCTCGTAGAACGCGGCGAGCTGCGAGGCGAGTCCGGCCGGATAGCCCTCCTCGGCGGGGAGTTCGCCCATGCGGGAGGCGAACTCGCGCAGCGCCTCCGCCCAGCGGGAGGTCGAGTCGGCGATCAGGACGACGTGGAGACCCATGTCGCGGAAGTACTCGGCGACCGTCGCTCCCGTGTGCACGCTCGCCTCGCGCGCCATCATCGGCATGTTCGAGGTGTTCGCGATCGTCACGGTCCGCTCCGCCAGCCGGCCCCCGGTCCGCGGATCGGTCAGTGCTCCCAGCTCCTCGATGACGTCCGCCATCTCGTTGCCGCGCTCGCCGCAGCCGACGTACACGATCACGTCCGCGTCGCACCACTTGGCGATCTGCTGCAACAGCATGGTCTTGCCGGTGCCGAAACCGCCCGGGACGGCGACCGTGCTGCCCCGGGCCACGGGGAAGAGCAGGTCGACGGCCCGCTGACCGGTGTTCAGGGGCAGGTCGGCCGGCACCCGCCGGGCGACCGGGCGCGGCCTGCGCACCGGCCAGGGCTGCGCCATCCGCACCTCCTGCCCGCCGACCTCGGCGACCACGGCGTCCGAGGGGTGCTCGCCCGCCGGCGCGATCCACCCCACCTCGCCCGCCAGGCCCGGAGGCACCAGCAGCCGCAGCGGAACCCGCGCGCCGATCTCCCCGAGGACCTCACCGGCCGCCACCCCGGTTCCTCGCGTCACCCGGGGAGTGAACGGCCACGACGGCCGCCGGGACGCACCGGCCGCGGGCGCGTCCGACGCGAGCAGGTCGCCGCTGTCGGCCAGCGGACGCAGCAGACCGTCGAAGACGCCGCCGAGCAGTTCCGGTGACAGCCGCACCGACAACGGCGTCCCCAGGGGCTCGGCCGGGTGCCCGGGGGCCAGCCCGCCGGTGTACTCGTACGCCTGGACGGTCGCCGTGTCGCCGTCGATGGCGACGACCTCGCCCGGGAGCCGGCCGGTGCCCAGCGCGACCAGGTCGTGCATGGCGACGTCGGCGGGACAGGCGACCTCCACGAGGGGACCGCAGACGCGCAGGATCCGGGAACGGCCCGCCCCGGGGGCCGGTGCCGGGACGTCGGTGGCGCTCACGGCGGCTCCCAGAGCGTCGCGGCGCGCGCCCCCAGCCGGTCCAGGGCGCGGTCGGCGAGGGCGTCGGCCGACAGGTCGACGCGGCGGCCGGGCGAATCGGCCGTCGCGCCGCCCTCCGCCGCGGCCGTGACGCGGGCCCCCGGTCCCAGCGCGTCCCGTGCCGCGGCCGTGACGGCGGACGAAGCCGCGGCGTCGTTCGCCAGGGCTCGCCGCACACCCGCGCGGATCGCGTCCCGCAACGCGGCATAGACCTCGGCGCGCGCCGCGAGCTCCGCCGCCCAGGCGTCCTGCGCCGCGTGGACCCGTTCCCGCGCGGCCCCGGCCGCGCCGTCGGCCCCACCGAGTTCCCGCGCCCGCGCCAGCACCGCATCGGCCGTGGCGCGGGCCCCGCGCAGGGTGGCGTCCGCATCCTCCCGCGCACGCTCCAGGACGGCATCGGCCGAGGCACGCGCCGCACGCAACAGCTCGGCCCGGACCGGGTCCAGGGCATCCACGGGCGCGCTCACGGAGGGATCACCGCGCTCGGAGCGGGGCACGGCGCCGGGGCGCCGATCGGCTCGGGCACGGCCGGGCCGGGGGAGCCGGACGGGCCCAGCCGTGTCCGGCGGGCGGCGCGGGTCTCCGGGCGGCTGGTGCGCGCCGGCCGGGGCAGGGGTGGCGGGGTCGGGGTGCGCGGACGTGCGGTCGTGCGGGGGCGGGGGTCGGCGAGGGGGTGCCTGCCGGGTGTGCGGTCGCTGGTGCCTGCGCACGCCGGGTGCCCTGGCAGGGCGCGGAGCGCGGGTACGGTCATGGAGGCATCACCACCGTCATGGGCCGGTTCGGCGCCGGCACCGTGGTCTCGGTGCCCAGCGCGTCGGCGGCCTCGGGCGTGAGGACGACCAGGGCGACCGTGCCGGGCAGCGTCCGCCAGGCCCGGCGTACCGCGTCGGCGTCCTCGGCGACGCGGACCTCGACCCCGGCCAGGGCCAGCCCGCCCACGGCGACCCGGGCACCGATGGCGGCGACGGTGCCCATCGTCAGGCCTTCCCGATGAGCAGGATCGCGACCACCAGCCCGTACACGGCGATGCCCTCCGCCAAGCCGACGATCACCATCGCCCGGCCGAACATCTCCGGCCGCTCGCTCAGCGCGGCCAGCGCAGCGGCGCCCGTGTAGGCGACGGCGATCGCGGCCCCGATCGACGCGCCGGCCACCGCGACGGCCGCCCCGATCAGAGCGGACCCGTTGCTCCCGCCGCCCGCGGCGGCCGGCGCCGCGGCGCCGGCCGGCCCCGTGAGGGCCGTGCACAGGACGACCAGGGCACCCGCCAGCAGGGCGAGGTTCGTGGCCAGGAGCCAGCGGACGGCATGTCCGGTCCGGCGCCGGCGCAGCAGCCGGACGGCGCCGAAGACCGCGACCAGGACCGGCAGCACGATCAGCCAGGTGAGCATGGGACCACCTTCGCAGCGGGGTCTGCGGATTCCGCCCGGGGAACCCGCCAGGGACGGAACGGGCGGCCCTCCGCGCCGAAGAGCCGGGAGAACAGCTCGTAGAACTCCAGCCGCAGGGCCTGCACACCGGCCACCAGCGCCTCCAGGGCGAAGGTGACGGCCGTACCCACGACGAACAGCAGGCCGGCGCCCGCGACCGCGGCGCCCCCCCGCCCCGCCAGTGCCGTGGTGCCGTGCCACACCAGGCCGGCCAGCGCGGCGTGGGTGAGCCCGAAGGCCGCGAGCCGGGCGAACGACAGGGTGTTGGTGCCCGCGCGCACGACGATGTCGAACAGCCGTACCGCCGTCTCGGCGAGTCCTCCTCCGCCGCCCGTCGTGGCCCGGTACAGCCCGGCCGCCACCAGCACCAGCCCCGCCGCCGCGAGCGCGGCACCGGCCATGGCCAGGGCCGTCCGGTGCACGACGAGGGCGCCCGCAGCCGACGCCAGCCCCAGGTAGAACAGCAGCCCGGCACCGCCGGAGGCCGCGTACAGTCCCGCGCCCCAGCCGCCCTCCCGCACCCGGTTCACCGCTCCCGCGGCGTGCGCGAGGGCCAGCAGGCCCGCGCCGAGGACCACCGCGGCGGCCAGCAGCCGCGCGGGCTCGGCCGTCGGACTCAGCCACAGCACCGGCAGCAGCCCGGTCGGTCCGAAGAACTCGCCGTAGGCGGCGCCCGCGAGCATCGAGGCGACACCCGCGCCCGCCAGGAAGGGCCACAGCCGGTCCAGCCGGGCCATTCGGCGGGGCCTGCCGAGGCGCAGCGCGAGGGCACCGAGCAGCAGCAGCGCCCCGTGCCCCACGTCACCGAACATGATCCCGAACAGCGCGACATAGGTGAGCCCCGCGGGCCACGACGGATCGAGGTCCGCGTACGCCGGGGTGCCGTACGTCGTCACCAGCGGGGTGAAGGACGCGGTCCGGTGCGGCCGCAGCTGGGTCGGCGGATCGGTGCCGCGCGGCGACGGCAGGGGCAGCAGCGCACCGCCCACCTCGGCCAGCCGCCGCGCGACCCGGGGCACCTCGCTGGCCGGGCACCACCCGGCCAGCGCGGCGACCTCCCCCTCGCGCACGGCGGCGGCCATCCGTTCCTCCAGCTGGGCCTCGCCCGCCAACAGGGCCGCGTCGCCCCGCCGTTCCAGGAGATCGAGGTCCGGTGCGGCAGCGGCCAGGACGGCCGGGGCGGCGTCCTCGGCCCCCGCGCCCCGCCCCCGTACCCGCTGCAGCCGGGCACCCGCCGCCCCCGGGGCGGACTCCTCGGCCCGGTCCAGCTCCACGCAGCCCTCCTCCGCGATCCGCACCAGCGCGTCCCGCAGGGCGGCCCGGGGCACGACCACGGCCACGCGGCGCATCCGGACCGGCGCCATCGCCTCAGACCAGGGCATCGAACGCCTCCCGGGCCCCGCCGCCGCGCGCCGCCGACTCCAGCGCCGCCCGCACCCGCCAGGCGTCCGCGGACAGCACGGCGACCGCGCCGACGACCACCCCCGGGCCGGGGCGGCCCTCCCGCAGCAGTGCCGTGCCATCGGCGTGCACCGTTCGCCACCAGCGGGCCTCGGCCCGCCACAGCGTGTCCGGCTCCTCCACGTCCGCCAGCACCCAGCGGGCCGACGCCGGCAGACGGTCGCGGAAGTCCTCGTAGGAGGCGGCGTCCGACGCGCGGGACCCGAGCAGCCGCGCCGCGTCGCGCCGTACGGGCGCCGGCAGCGAGCGGCCGTGCACGAAGCGTTCACGCGCCGCCAGCAGTGCCGCGCGCGCCCGCGCCCAGCGCCGTGCGGCCGGTACGGCGACATCGGTGCGCCGGGCTGCGGCCATCCGCATGCCCGTGACCAGGGCCCAGGGCGTGTCGGCTCCCGGGTCGCCCCAGGGCGAGGCGGCGAGCGCCGCCCGCAGCTCCGTGGGCGTCCCCGCACCCTCCAGGCTCCGCCAGGCGGTCTCCAGCGCCCCCAGCCGGTACGGCTCCGGGGCCCTGCCGGGACGGTCGTCCGGTGTGGGCAGCAGAGCCACCACGTTGGCGATCTCGAACCCGGCGGCCAGCGGAACCAGCAGCCGGGCACCGCCCGGCGGCAGCCATCCGGCCAGCACCCGCAGCTGCCACAGGACCGTGGCGGTCACGGCCCGCTGCGCACCGGGCAGGTCGACCACCGTGCGCGCGTACCGCCCGTACGGCGTCGGCGCCAGGAGCCGCAGGGCGTCCCCCAGGGCCGGGCCGCGTGCGATCTCCCGGGCACCGTCCGGCCCCGGGCACCGTCCGGCGAGTGCCCGCGCCCGCACCGCCGCGGCGACCCAGCCGGCGCTCACGGGGCCCCTCGCGACCCGCCCGCCGGGCGCAGCGCGTCGGCCACCGCGAGGTCCACCAGGGACGGCATGCGCTCCGCCGCCCGCTCGCGGATCTCCGCGGCGGTACGCTCCCCGGCGGCGCGCAGGGCCTCGGCCTCCCGGCGGGCCTCCCGCAGGACGGGTTCCGCCGCCTGCCGGCGCACCGCGGGAGCCCGCTCCCGGGCGGCGGCCACGACGCGCTCCGCCGTGCGCGCGGCGTCCCGGCGCAGGGCCGCGGCGGCCTCCTGCGCGTCGGCCCGGATCCGCGCCGCCTGTTCCTGGGCATCGGCCAGTCGGGCGAGGGCGGGCTCCAGTTCCGCCGCGCGCTCCGCCGTGCGGTCGGCGGGGACACCGGCGGCGGACGCTCCCGGCGTCCCCGTCGGACGGAACCGTTCCAGGAAGTCCCGCAGGGTCATCGGCGGCCTCCTGCCGGTCGGCTGCCCCTTCAGTCTCACCGCTCCCGCCCCGCCCCGCACCGGGTGGGCCGGCGCCGGCCGGCCCCTTCGGGGCCGTTCGGCTCTTGGCACGGACCGCGGGCGCGCGAGACTGGGACGGTAGGCAGCCGACGGACCGAGGAGGCCGCCGTGGAAGCGCACGAGAATCTCTCCGCCCAGACCGACGCCCGCCGGGAGACGCCCGGCCGTCGCTGGAGTCCCGGTGAAGCGGCCCGGCAGGACGTGCTGCTCCGCTACCTGGGTGCCGTCGCCACGGCCGCGGCCGGACACGCGGCCGAGGAGGAGGGCACGCCGGCGGCGCCGCAGCGGCCGACGGCCCCGCACGCACCCGGCCGGCCCGTGGTGCGCGACGTGATGGACGTACCGGCCGGGCACGTGCGTGCCGACCTGCCGTACCGCGACATCGCCCGGGTGCTGGCCCGCGAGCAGGCGGGTGCGCTGCCGGTGGTCGACGCGGAGGACCATGTGATCGGCGTCGTGTCGGAGTCCGACCTGCTGGCGAAGGTCGCCTTCGAGGCGTCCGGTCACCGGCCCGGACCCATCGGCAGACTGCGCGAGCGCCGTGTGCACGGCAAGGCCCGCGGCGAGACGGCGGCCGACCTGATGACCAGCCCCGCGATCACGGTGCTGCCGGATGCGACCGTCGCCGAGGCCGCGTGGCTCGCCGCGCTGTCCCGGCTGAAGCGGATGCCGGTCACCGACCGCGGGGGGCGGCTGGTCGGCGTCGTGCGCAGGGACGCCCTGCTCCAGGCGCTCATCAGGGACGACGCCGGTATCAGGGCGGACGTCGAGGCCGCGGTGAGGGCCTGCTGTCCGCCGGGCGAGCGGGACGCCGTGCAGGTGGCCGTGCACGACGGCATCGTGGAACTGACCGGACGGATGCCCGCGGCGACATCGCAGCGCCTGCTGGCGGAGGTCGAGAGGATCACCGACGTGGTCGAGGTGAAGAACCTCCTCACCGGGCCCTGACGTCGGCGGCATCCCACCGGTGCCGGAACCCACCCCGGAGGCGCGGACATGTCCCGAACCGTCACCGCAGGCATCGACGACTCGCCCGAAAGCCGGACCGCGGCCGAATGGGCGGCGCGCGAGGCGTTGTTGCGCGACCTGCCCCTGAAGATCGTGTACGTCCAGGAACCCACGCCGAGAATGGCGGCCCGGACCCCGCTGTTCGACGTCGACAGCTACCGGCGCTGGGCCGAGCGGATGGCCGAGGAGGCGGCCACCGGTATCCGCGCGAAGCATCCCGGCCTCCAGGTGACCACCGCGCAGCTCACGGGGACCGTGGCCGACGTGCTGTGCGAGGCGGCGGGGGACGCCGAGCTGCTGGTGCTGGGCTCCCGGGGGCTCGGGAGGCTCGGCGGGTTCCTGGTCGGCTCGGTGAGCCTCGCCGTCGTGGCCCGCGCCGAGCGCCCGGTGGTGCTCGTGCGCGCGGGGGAGGGGGCGCGGCCGGCGGGCGCGCCCTCCGAGGCGTCCGGCGAGGAGTCTTCCCTCCCCGTCGTGCTCGGCCTCGACATCGAGGAACCGGCCGACGCGCTGCTGGAGTTCGCCTTCGACGCCGCCGCGCGCCGCGAGGTCCCGCTGCGCGCCGTCCACGCCTGGCCCGAGCCGCCGACCTCCTTCTACCGCTTCTACGGCGACGCCGAACTCTACGACGACCTACAGCGCGGCCAGGCCGTTCTCCTGGGCAAGGTGCTGCGGCCCTGGCGGCAGAAGTTCCCGGACGTCGAGGTGATCGAGGCGAGCCGCTGCGGAAGCGCCGCTCAGGTCCTCGTCAACCACTCCCACGACGCCTCCCTCGTGGCCGTCGGCCGCCGCATCCGCAGCCGCGCCTTCGGCTTCCACCTCGGCCACGTCCTGCACTCCGCCCTGCACCACATCGCCGCCCCGGTCGCGGTCGTCCCGCACACGTGACGGCCGCGCCCCGGTCTCCGCTCTTCGCGAGCACCGGGGCGACAACGGCGGGGAGGCTCCTCACCGGGCCCCACTTCACCGGGGCCCCACCAGATCCCATTCGCGGTCCCACAGGGCCAGCCGACGCCGGTCCAGCCGTGCCCGTGCGAAAGCGCCCGCGCCCAGTACCGGAGCCGCGGCGGCCAGCGCGGCACCGACGGCGAGGAAGCCCGCCTCGACGCGTCCTTCGCCGGGCTTCGTGGGGGCCGTGGTGACGAGCCGGCCCCGGTCGTCCTGCCACAGCGGCACCGTCGCGCCCGCCGCGAGACTCGGGTCCACCAGCGTGCGCCCGGTACGGGACGTACCGTCCGGCGCCACCCAGCGCACCGCGTCCTGGACCCGTCCGTCCGCCGACCACTCCGCGGTGACGCCGTGAGGCGCGTCGTCCATCAGGACCGCCCGTACGGGGTGCCGGTGGGCGCGCTGCTCCGCGAACCGGTGCTCGGCGGCGCGGAACGCCAACGGCGCGACCACGGCACCGACCACCGCGACGAGCACCCACACGGCCAGGACGATCCACGCTTCCACGACGTCCTCGCGCCGGCGCAGCGGATTGCGCCGCCACCGCCACAGATGCCGTCTGCCGCTCATCAAGCCGCTCATCATGGAGACCTCCGCCTCGTGCCGACCCCTTCGACTCCGACGGTGCCTCCGGCGGGGGCCGCGCCGACAGGGGCGAAGGGGCCTCCGCGGCGGGCCGCCCGGGACCGGATTCGGCATCGGTTGGGGCCATGGGTCCCTTCCGGCGGCGTACATGGGCACGGACGCCCGGACCTACGGCCATTGCGGGACCCCCGCCCGGAGCCTGAGGCCGGCGGACGCGCACCAAGGCCCCTCGGTCCACCCGCCACCCACCTGGTCCGGGGCGAACCGGACGCCGTCCGCCGCGCTCCGCCGCCGCGTCGACCGCCGGCCGGGCCGGACGGCGGCCCCACCCCGCTCCGGGAAGCACGCACGCGCCCCCGGGTGACTCCGCCGGCCCGGCTCACCCCCGCCGACTGCCGATCCGGCTCACGCCCGCCGACTGCCGATCCGGCTCACGCCCGTCGGCTCCGCGTCCGGCTCAGCCCCCGCTCCCGATCCAGCGCACACCTGCCGCTGCCGGCCCGGCTCACGCCCGCGCGCTCCCGGCACCGACCGCGCGCCGCCGGGACGCCTCGCCGGTCGACCTCCGAGATCTCCTCGATGTCCTGCACGTCCGCGTAGCGCGGGTCATGGGCCGGAACGCACAGCACCTTCTCGTCCGGGCCGTCGCCGGTCAGTACGAGCGCGTCGAGCGGGTCGCCGTCGCGGCCGAGGGTGCCCTCGATGTAGCCGTAGTCCGCCGGGTACTTGGTGGACGTGAACAGCAGCCGGTCCAGGCGGATGCGGTGCAGCGTGTGGTCCATCTCGTACTTGTTGCGGGAACCCTGGGGGATCTCCACGGTCACGTCGAACTCCATGCCGTCCTCCTCGCCGCGTCGACGCGTTCTCCCGGAGGCGCGGAGGCGACTGCCGAGGTACCGCGGTCCGTCCGGGCCGGCCCCGGCCGTCGCGGGCGACGCTGACACGGCCCTCCCGGCCGGCGCCTTCCGGACCAGGGACCGTCAGCGGCCGCAGTCGGCGGTGAGCCCCATCACCGGCACGCCCCCCCCGGGGGCGTGCCGGTGTGCGCCCGGATCCGCCGAGGGGCAGCCCGCCGTCCGCCCCGTCAGGGCAGTTCGACCGAACGGGCCTCGTCCACGACCCGGTACCCCGCGCTCGTGTACAGGTTCATGGCCACCTCGTTCCCACCCCACACCGTGAACATCAGCGCCGAGTCGCCGGCCTCGAACGCGGCCCGCTCGCCGACGGCCATCGCGGCCCGCCCGTAGCCCCTGCCGCGGTGTCCCTCGTGGATGTGCAAGGAGTACCCGTAGGTGACCCCCGGCAGGTACGCGTGCCTGAGCCACGCCGTGCCGACCGGCTCGTCCGCCGCCTCCAGCACCAGGAACGCGTGGTCGGGTGTTTCCAGCCCCTCCGGGAGCAGCGCGGCGAAGTCGTCGTCCGACTTGCGCACGGCGTCCTCGTGGCCCATGGCACCCGACCGGACGATGTCGCCGACGTAGCCGTCCTTCTCGGAAGCGAGCCAGTCGGCATACTCGTCCCGTGCCATCGGCCGCGCGGTGACACCGCCCACCTGCTCCGGCGGGGCGTCGACGTGCCGCGCCCTGACCTGCCCGTGGACGTCGTAACCGGCGAACACCTCAGCCGGGCCGGGGCCGACGAGCCGGACACCCACCCGGCGCGCGCCCCGCTCCGCGCACCACGCCTGCGCCCACTCCCGGGCGGCCTGCTCGTGTCCCCGGCCGGCGTGGTCCGGGTCGACGTGCAGATCCCCGATACGCCCCGCGAGCGCCCCCTTGTCCTCGGCCACGCTCACGGCCACGAACCCCACCCGGACCCCGGCGTCCGTGATCGCGGCGACCGTCCAGTCGCCCGCGAGGGCGCGGCCCTTGTCCACGTACCTCTCGGCCGCGGCCGTCCCGAGCCCGGCCGCCGAGTACGCGGCGACGAGCCGACGCCCGCAGTCCTTCCGCCACACTGTGGTGTCGTCCAGGAAGACGAATTCTGTCACCCGGTCACATTAGTCACGGCGCCACGAAACCGAAACGATGAACCAGGATGCCGACGCCTCACCCCGCGCCTCACAACAGCCTCGCCTCCCCGGCCTTCGCGATCGCCTCCACCCGGTTGCGCGCCCCGAGCTTGTGCATCGCCGCCTGCAGATACGTCTTCACGGTGTTCCGCGCCAGGTTGAGTTCCTCGGCGATCTCCGGGTTCGTGCGGCCCATGGCGACCAGGCGGAGCACGTCGTACTCGCGGCGCGTGATGCCTGCCTCCTGGAGGTGGCGGCGCAGATCGGCGTCGTCGGGGGCGGAGAGACGCGGATCGAGGACAGGGGTGCCGGCGGCGACCTTGTGCAGGGCCGTCGTCAGGTCCGGCGTGGCGGCGTCCTTGAGGAGGCAGCCGTCGGCGCCGTGGTCGAGGGCCGTGCGCACGCCCGCGTGGTCGCCGTACGCGGTGAAGAGCAGGACCCGCACGCCGGGCGCCTCCTCGTGGAGGCGGTCGATGACCTCGGGGGCGAGCATGTCGGGGAGCCGGAGGTCGAGGAGCACCACGTCGGGGCGCAGCGCCACGGCCTGTCGTACGGCCTCCGCACCGGTCTGCGCACTGCCGACCAGGTCGATCCGCCGGTCGTGGCGGACCAGGAGCTTCACGCCGTCGCACACCACCGGGTGGTCGTCGGCCACGAGGACCCGGACCGGCTGCCGGGAACGGGAGGCGGTCACCGCAGCGGCATCCGGATCCGTACGGTGACCCCGGCGTCGTCGTTCTCCACGACCTGCACGTCTCCTCCCAGTCGTTCCAACCGCTCGCGCACGGCGCCCAGCCCGATGCCGCCGACCGATGGCGTCAGGGAACCGGCGAGGCCCACGCCGTCGTCGGACACCACCGCGGTCAGCTCCCCGTCGGCCGCCATGAGGGTCACGACGACGGACGAGGCGCGGGCGTGCTTCTCGACGTTCAGCAGGGCCTCGCGTATCGCGCTGAGCAGGATACGGAACCGGGAGGGGTCCGGCTCGGGCAGGGGGGTGAGGGTGATCGCGCGGGCGGTGACCCCGGTCCGTTCCTCGAACGCCGCGCAGTCGGCGGTCACGGTGGCGGACAGCGAACGGTCGGCGGGCAGGTCGCTGAGGGCGGCCAGCGACCGGCGCAGCGCCGTGGACGCCTCCGCGAGCCCCCGCTCGACCGTGCCGAGCCGCTCGGCCAGCTCCGGCGTGGTGCCACCGTCGGACCGCAGATCCCGCACCTGCGCGCCGACGGTGAAGAGCATCGCCCCCACCGAGTCGTGCAGCGCGACGGCGATCCGGCGCCGCTCCGCGAGGGTGTCCGCCTCGCGCCGGGCGTCCGCCAGTTCGGCGACGGCGAGGGAGAGCGCCGTGGCGTCGGCTATCCGGGTGAGCGCGGCCGTGGCGCGGGTGCCGAAGTCCCCGGGATCGCGGTAGGCGGCGTAGACCATCCCCAGCACCTCGTCGCCGCGCTGGATCGGCACACCCAGCATGGCCCGGATGCCCTCGGCGTTGATCGGGTCGTCGAACTCGTGGGTGATGCTGCGGGAGCGCGCGTAGTCGTGGACGCGGCAGGGCCGGTTCGTGGCGAGCACCTTGCCGCCCAGGCCGAGCCCGGTGGGTACGACGAGATTGTGCAGTCCGGTGTGGTGGGTGCCGGCCCAGGACCGGACCACTGCGACGCCGGTGTCCTCCATCTCGCCGATCAGCGCGACATCGGCGCCGGTCAGCGCGCAGACCTGGCGCGCCGCCTCCCGCAGCGCGACCCTGCGGTCCAGCAGCGCGACCAGATGGGAGGGTTCCCAGTCGACTCGGCCCTCACCGCGCGGCTCCCGCGTGTTCCTGCTCATGTGAACACTGTCGCACTCAGACTGGCGAAAATGCGAGGAGGGTCTCCATATGGAGGTGGTACGACCTGCGCCCCGGCCCGATGATGCCTGTCACCGGCCGAGGTACCCGGGTGCGACGCCGAGCCGCCGAGCATCCCGGAGGCGGCAGGTCGCGCTCCCTCCGCAGGACAGGCGGGCTGTCCACGCGTGCTACCCCGAGGAGTGACGACGCACATGGGCGTCTACAGCGAGCAGTACCAGCGCAGCATCACCGACCCAGAGGGCTTCTGGGGCGATGCCGCCACCGCGCTCACCTGGTACGAGGAACCGTCGCGCGTCCTGGACGACGCACGGGCACCCCTGTACCGGTGGTTCCCGGACGGAAGGATCAACACCTGTTTCAACGCCCTGGACCGGCATGTCGACGCGGGCCACGGCGACCGTACGGCGCTGATCTACGACAGCCCCGTCACCGGCACCAAGGCGGAGTACACCTACGCCGAACTCCAGCAGCTCACCGCCCGTTTCGCGGGCGTGCTGCGGGGCCTCGGCGTCGGCCGGGGCGACCGCGTGGTCATCTACATGCCGATGGTGCCCGAGGCGGTCGTCGCCATGCTGGCCTGCGCGCGCCTCGGCGCGGTCCACTCCGTCGTCTTCGGCGGATTCGCGCCGCGGGAACTCGCCCTGCGCATCGACGACGCCCGCCCCAAGGTCGTGGTGTCCGCCTCCTGCGGCATCGAGGGCAGTCGCGTCATCCCCTACAAGCCCCTGCTCGACCAGGCGCTGCTGCTGGCCCGGTACACGCCCGACATCAGTGTGATCCTCCAGCGCCCCGAGGTGCGGGCCGAGCTGTCCCTGCGCGACGTCGACTGGGACGAGGCGATGGCCTCCGCCGCGCCGGCCGAGTGCGAGCCGCTCGCCGCCACCGACCCGCTCTACGTCCTGTACACCTCGGGCACCACGGGCCGCCCCAAGGGCGTGGTGCGCGACAACGGCGGGCACGCGGTCGCCCTGACCTGGAGCATGGCCAACGTCTACGACATCGGCCCCGGCGACGTCTGGTGGGCCGCCTCCGACGTGGGCTGGGTCGTCGGGCACTCGTACATCGTCTACGCCCCCCTCCTCGTCGGCGCCACGACCGTCCTCTACGAGGGCAAGCCGGTCGGCACCCCGGACGCGGGCGCCTTCTGGCGGGTCATCGCCGACCACCGCGTGAAGGCCCTGCTCACCGCCCCCACGGCGATGCGCGCGATCAAGAAGCTGGACCCGCACGCCGAGCTGCTGGCCGGGTACGACATGACGGGCTTCCGCTGCCTGTTCCTGGCGGGCGAACGCCTCGACCCGGACACCTACGACTGGGCCCGTACGACACTCGGCGTGCCCGTGATTGACAACTGGTGGCAGACCGAGACGGGCTGGCCGATCGCCGCGAACCCGCGGGGACTGGAGCCGATGGAGGTCAAGGCGGGCTCGCCCAGCGTGCCCATGCCGGGCTACGACCTGCGCATCCTCGACTTCGAGGGCAACGACC
The DNA here is from genome assembly GCF_030269125.1 of Streptomyces hygroscopicus subsp. hygroscopicus. Classification (GTDB taxonomy): domain Bacteria; phylum Actinomycetota; class Actinomycetes; order Streptomycetales; family Streptomycetaceae; genus Streptomyces; species Streptomyces hygroscopicus_C. The sequence goes on from NZ_BSSM01000004.1 coordinate 116,471, forward strand.
GCCCCGCGGGCGAGGAGGGCGCCATCGCCCTGCGGCTGCCCCTGCCGCCCGGCACGCTCACCACCCTGTGGGGCGACGACGACCGCTACGTGGAGTCGTACCTGTCCCGCTATCCTGGTTACTACCTCACCGGTGACGGTGGATACCGCGACGAGGACGGCTACGTCTTCGTCATGGGCCGCATGGACGACGTGATCAACATCGCCGGGCATCGGCTGTCCACCGGCGCGATGGAGGAGGTCGTCGCCTCCCACCCGGATGTCGCCGAGTGCGCGGTCATCGCGGCGTACGACGCGCTCAAGGGGCAGGTGCCGCGCGCCTTCGTGGTGCTCAAGGCGACCGCCACCTGCGACCCCGGCGGACTGGAGCAGGAGATCATCCGGTCGGTGCGCGACCGGATCGGCCCGATCGCCGCGCTCAAGGACGTCACGGTGGTCGCGGCCCTGCCGAAGACCCGCTCCGGCAAGATCCTGCGCGCCTCCATGCGCTCGCTCGCCAACGGGGACGACGCTCCGGTGCCGGCCACCATCGACGACCCCGCCGTACTGGAATCACTGCGCCTCGTCCTGCGCAAGGAGAACTGATGCTGACCGAAGACCCGACCCGCGCGACCGCAGGGACGCCGAGTGCCGGCAGGCCGGCCGCGCACCCCGCCGCGTCCCGGATCCAGGACGCGCGGCTGGCCGGCCGGATCATGACCGCCGAGGAGGCCGCCGCGCTGATCCCGGCCGGCGCGACGGTCGGCATGAGCGGCTTCACCGGCGCGGGCTACCCCAAGGCGGTGCCCCAGGCCCTCGCCGACCGCATCGCCGCAGCGAGCGCGCGCGGCGAGCGGATGCGGGTCAACGTGTGGACGGGCGCTTCCACCGCCCCCGAACTCGACGGCGTGCTCGCCGAGGCCGAGGGCATCGAACTGCGCCTGCCCTACCAGTCGGACCCCACCACCCGCCGGGAGATCAACGAGGGGCGGATGGAATACCTCGACATGCACCTCTCGCATGTCGCCCAGACGGTCTGGCAGGGCTTCCTCGGCCCGCTGGACATCGCCGTCGTCGAGGTCAGCGGCATCACCGAGGACGGCCGGCTCATCCCGTCCTCCTCGGTGGGCAACAACAAGACCTGGATCGAGCGCGCGGACGCCGTGATCCTGGAGGTCAACTCCCGCCAGCCGGCCGAGCTGGAGGGCATGCACGACATCTACTACGGCACCGCCCTGCCCCCGCACCGCACGCCCGTCCCCATCATCCGGCCCACCGACCGCATCGGCGTCCCGTACCTGCGGTGCCCCACCGAGAAGATCATCGCGGTGGTACCGACCGACGCCCCCGACCGCAACACCCCCTTCTCCGCGCCGGACGACACCTCCCGGCGGATCGCCGAGCACGTCCTCGACTTCCTCGCCCACGAGGTCGCGCGGGGCCGCCTCCCGGAGAACCTGCTTCCGCTGCAGTCGGGCGTGGGCAACGTCGCCAACGCCGTGCTCGCCGGGCTCGGCGAGGGGCCGTTCGAGAACCTCACCGCCTATACCGAGGTCATCCAGGACGGCATGCTGCACCTGATCGACACCGGCAAACTGGTCGGCGTCTCGGCCACCGCCTTCTCGCTGAGCCCGGAGGCGGCCGAGCGGTTCAACGCCCGTGCGGGGGAGTACCGCGACAAGATCGTGCTGCGCCCCCAGGAGATCAGCAACCACCCCGAGGTCGTGCGCAGGCTCGGCTGCCTGGCCATGAACGGCATGATCGAGGCCGACATCTACGGCAACATCAACTCCACCCATGTCATGGGCAGCCGCGTCCAGAACGGCATCGGCGGCTCCGGCGACTTCGCCCGCAACGGTCTGATCTCCTTCTTCCTCAGCCCCTCGCGAGCCAAGCAGGGCGCGATCTCCGCCATCGTGCCCATGGTGTCCCACGTCGACCACACCGAACACGACGTGGACGTCATCGTCACCGAACAGGGCCTCGCCGACCTGCGCGGTCTGTCGCCCAAGCAGCGTGCCCGCCGCGTCATCGACCACTGCGCCCACCCCGATTACCGCCCCGCCCTCCAGGACTATTACGACCGCGCCCTCCACTCCTCCTACGGGCGGCACACCCCGCACCTGCTGGAGGAAGCCCTGTCCTGGCACACGCGGTTCATCCAGACCGGTTCGATGCTCTGAACAACGTGACCGGACGACCTTCCAAAAGCGAACGGTAATCACAGAATTCGCTGAGTGAATATTGCTCGGGAACCGGCCCGTCGGGTTTATCCGACGGGCCGCCCGAGATATCATGTCGTGCATGATCTGGGAAATGCTGGGCCTGGGTTTCGTACTCAGTCTCGACAATTTCCGGGTATCGATCGTGCTCGGCACCGTCCCCTTCGGACTGAGACGCGCGGCGCAGGTCGCGGGGACCTTCGGACTGTGGGACGCGGTCATGCCCCTGATCGGGCTGCTGGTCGGCCACGAGATCGGCGAGGCCATCGAGGGCTACGCCGACGTGGTGGGCGCGGCGGCGCTCGGCGGGTACGGCCTCTACCTCGTCGTCTCGTCCCTGCGCCACCCCGAGCCGGACGAACTCGACCACCCCTGGGCGCTGTTCGGCATCCCGCTGACGCTGAGCCTGGACAACCTGATCGCCGGGGCGAGCCTCGGTATCCTCGGGCTCTCGCCCTGGCTGTCGGCCGCCGTCTTCGGCGTCATCACGGCCGGGATGTCCCTGCTCGGTCTGCGCCTCGGCCGCGCCGCGGCGCGCCTCGTCCGCATCCGCTCGGACCTGCTCAGCGGCGTCACCCTGATCATCGCCGCGGCGGCGCTGCCGCTCGTGTTCGGCGGCTAACCCACGCGTGTGTTCGGCGGTCGGCCCGCCTGCCCGGCCGGTCGGCGCACCTGGTGCGGGCGCGGGACCAGCGGGGGACGACCCTTCCCCGACGGGGAGTTGGCGGCCTCGACCGCCCGGGTGACCAGCTCGTGGTCGGGCGACAGATGGCAGACCGGGTCGGTGCGCGCCGCGTCGCCGGTGAGCTGGAACGCCTGGCAGCGGCACCCGCCGAAGTCCACCTCCCGCCGGGGACAGCCGCGGCAGGGCTCCGGCATCCAGTCGGTCCCCCGGAACGCGTTCATCACCGGCGCGTCGGTCCAGATCCGCTCCAGCGAGTCCTCGCGCACACTGGCCCGCGGCAACGGCAGCGACTGGGCGGCCGGACACGGAAGGACGTCGCCGTTCGGCGTGACGGTCAGCTGCCGCGATGCCCAACCGCCCATGCAGGGCTTCGGATAGCGGCTGTAGTAGTCCGGGATGACGTAGATGATGGCCATCCGGTCCCGCAGCCGCTCGCTCGCGGCCCGTACGACACCCTCCGCCGCCTCCAGCTGCGACCGGCTCGGCAGCAGCGCGGCGCGGTTGCGCCAGGCCCAGCCGTAGTACTGGGTGTTGGCCAGCTCCACCCGGTCCGCGCCCACCTCCTCGGCCAGCGCGAGCACCTCGGCGACACGGTCGATGTTGTACCGGTGCAGCACCACGTTCATGGTCAGGGGCCAGCCCAGCTCCTTCACCACGCCCATCGCCTCGACCTTGCGCCGGAAGGAGGGCACCCCGGCGATCCGGTCGGACATCGCCGGCTCGTCGGCCTGGATGCTGACCTGCACGTGGTCCAGGCCCGCCGCCCGCAGCTCCTTTGCCCTCGTCCCCGAGAACCCCAGGGCGCTGGTGATCAGGTTGGTGTAGAGGCCCAGGTCATGGGCGTGTGCCACGATCGCCACCAGGTCGCGTCGCAGCAGCGGTTCCCCGCCGGACAGATGGCACTGCAACACCCCCAGACCACCGGCCTCCGTCAGGACCCGCAGCCACTCCTCGGTGGTCAGCTCGTCGCCGTAGTCCGCCAGGTTCAGCGGGTTCGAGCAGTACGGGCAGGCCAGCGGGCAGCGGTACGTCAGCTCCGCGAGCAGACCGAAGGGGCTATCCATCGCCATCGCCCGCTCCCTCGCCGCGGCGTCCGCCCAGCTCCACATAGCGCCGGGCGACGAGCCGCGACAGGAAAAGCCGCACCTCGGCGTCGGGAACGCGCTGGTAGCGCCCGCTCAGCTCGCTCACGATCTCGGTGACGGTGCGCCGGCCGTCGCACAGGTCGAGGACGGCCGCGCCGCTGTCGTTCAGCACCACCACCGCCTCGGGGTGCAGCAGGATCCGGCGCTGCCTGGTGCGGTCGAAGCCCAGCCGGGCATGGCGCGCCAGCCGGGGCCGGTCCGAGCCGGTCACCGCGACGGTGCTCGTCCGGTGCGTTCCGGTGGGGGTCGCGTCCATGATCGTCACTCCGGATAGGCATGGTCGACGGCGTCCATCAGGCTCCACAGGACGTCGCACTTGAACGACAGCGCGTCCACGGCGCGCGCCCGCGACTCCGCGCTCACGCAGTGCGCGGTGACGACCTCCAGGGCGTGCTCGCAGTCCCGCGGGGCCTGTTCGAGACGGGCCCGGAAGTAGGCGAGGCCCTCGCGGGCGATCCACGGGTACCACCGCTCGAACGCGGCCAGCCGCGCGGCCATCAGGTCGGGTGCGAACATCTCGGTCAGCGAGGACGCCACCGCCTCCACCCACGGCCGGGTCCGGGCGAAGTTCACGTACGCGTCCACGGCGAACCGCACCCCCGGCACCAGATGCCGGTGGTCCAGGATCTCCTCGCGGCTCAGCCCGGCGGCCTCGCCGAGGCGCAGCCACGCCTCGATGCCGCCCTCCCCGGCGGCGGTGCCGTCATGGTCGAGGATCCGCCGGACCCAGCGGCGGCGGACCTCCAGGTCGGGGCAGTTGGACAGGATCGCGGCGTCCTTGCGGGGGATGTTCTCCTGGTAGTAGAAGCGGTTCGCGATCCAGCCCCGGACCTGTTCGCCGCTCAGCCGGCCGGCGTTCATCCGCACATGGAACGGGTGCTGGTCGTGGTACCGCCGTGAGTGGGCCCGCAGCGCCTCCACGAAACCGTCCGCGCTCGTCGCCGTGGCCGTCGTCGTCACGGCACTACACCTGGATCTCGAGGCCGTCCATGGCAACCTCCATGCCGTACTCCTCCACGGTACGCCGCTCGGGCGTGCCCTCCAGGAGGACCGGATTGGTGTTGTTCATGTGCACGAAGACCGTCCGCCGCACGCCCAGCGACGCGAGCTGCGCCAGGCTGCCGTCCGGTCCGTCGAGGGGCAGGTGGCCCATCTCCCGGGACGTCTTGCGCGCCAGGCCCAGCCGCACCAGTTCGTCGTCGCGCCAGCACGTCCCGTCGACCAGCAGGCACGGGCAGCCCTCGATCTCCCTGCGCAGCGCCCGGGTCAGCGCCTGCACGGCGGGCACGTACACCAATGTCCCGCCGGTGCGCTCGTCGGTCAGCCGGTACCCCACGACGCGGTCGGGCTCCGGCCCGCCGCCGAACCGGGGCTGCTTGGTGGTGGGCACGTCGAACGCCCGGCACGACAGGCCGTCCGCCAGCGGGAACTCCGTGCCGGGGATCACCGAGCGCCACTCCACCGGGCAGTAGTGCTCCAGCGTGCGCAGGATCCCCGAGCCGTCCCACAGGGTCTTGTGCACCGCGGGGGTGGCGTACAGCAGCAGGGTGCGGGCCTCGCGCAACATCAGCAGGCCCAGGGTGTGGTCCAGCTCCGCGTCGGTGAGCAGCACCGCCTCCAGCGGCGTCGTACGGTCCTCGCGCGGCCGCAGTCCGGGGAAGCCCTCGATCTGGGTGCGGACGTCCGGGGAGGCGTTGACGAGGAACCACCGGTGGCCGTCGGCGCTGACCGCCACCGACGACTGGGTGCGCGGGACACCGGACCCCGAGCGGACCGCGGCGCACACCGGGCAGCCGCAGTTCCACTGCGGGGACCCGCCGCCCGCCGCCGAGCCCAGCACGCGCAGCAACACGACTCGCACCTCCGTTCGCCGTTCGCCGTTCGCCCCGAGCATGTCCGAGGGTCCGAGCGCCGGGTGGCGCCGGATCGGCTTCCGGCGCCACCCCGACGGACCGCTCCTCACGTCGGCTACTCCTCCAGTCGGGCGAGGTACATGGTCACCTCGGCCGCGACCACGATCTCGTCGAACTCCGGTGTCTCCCACACGGCGAGCTCGCACTCCATGGATCCACCTCCTCTCTGCCATCGCGGCAGGCTCCGGTCACGCGCTACGACGATTCCGGAAGGGCGAAGGCGAACAGGGCGCTTCCGTGCCCCGCGCCGAGCATGCCGGGCAGGAACCCCTCGGCCCAGCCGCCCCAGCCGACCGGCACGGCGACGTACTGCCGGCCGTCGACCATGTAGGTGGTCGGGCTGCTGTGGTGACCGCTGCCGCACTGGAACTTCCACAGCGGTTCCCCGGTGCGGGCGTCGAGCGCGTCGAACTCACCGGAGGGCTCCCCGGCGAACACCAGGTCACCGCCGGTGGCCAACGTCGAGGCGCACATGGGCAGTTCGTTGCGCCAGCGCCATTTCTCCTCGCCGTTCGCGTCGAACGCGCTGACGGAACCGGCCATGTCCTCGATGTCCACCTGAACGCCCGCGCCCCAGTAGGGGATGCTCTCCTTGAACTCCCGGCGCCGCCGGGTGGCCGTGGCACCGGTGTCCTGGACCGGGACGTAGAACAGTTCGGTCCTCGGGCTGTAGGACGCGTGCGTCCACTCCTTGGCACCGGCCGGACCGGGGTAGAAGTGGACCGGGACGCCCTCCTCGTCCGGGTAGACCTTGGCCGTCACCTGGCCGTCCCGCGTGATCGCTCCCCAGGTGATGCGGTCCACGAAGGGAGTGATCGAGACCCGCTCGCCGTTGGTGCGGTCGAGGACGAAGAAGTAGCCGTTCTTGTCGAAGTGGCCCAGCAGTCTGCGCCCGCCCTGCTCGAACAGGATGCACTCGGCGATGCTGTCGTAGTCCCACAGGTCGTGCGGGGTGCACTGGTAGTGCCAGCGGATCTGACCGCTGTCCACGTCGACGGCGATGATGCTGTCCGTGAACAGGTTGTCGCCCTCACGGACCGCTCCGTCGAAGTCGGGCGCCGGGTTGCCGGTGCCGACGTACAGCAGGTTCGTCTCCGGGTCGAAGGTGCCGGTGACCCAGCAGTTCGCCCCGCCCCGCGCCCAGGCCTCGCCGTCGGCCGGCCAGGTCTCCGCACCCGGCTCCCCGGGCTTCGGCACGGTGTAGCAGCGCCACTGGTGCTCGCCGCTCTCGAGGTCGAACGCGTCGAGATGACCGCGCACGCCGAACTCGCCGCCCGAACTGCCCACGATGACCATGTTCTTCACGATCAGCGGGGCGACCGTGGCGCTCTCGCCGGCCCGGACGTCGCCGTAGGTCCTGGCCCAGACCTGCTTGCCGGTGGTGGCGTCGAGCGCGACCAGCCGGGCGTTCGGCGTCACGAAGAAGACCTTGCCCTGGGCCACCGCGACACCGCGGTTCACGTTCCCGCAGCACAAGGACACGTCGAAGGGGACCGCGTGCTTGTACCGCCAGATCTCCGTGCCCGTCTTCGCGTTCAGGGCCCAGACCCAGCCGTCCCAGCCGGACAGGAACATGACCCCGTCCACGACGATCGGGGCGGCCTCGAAGGAGTAGGTCGACGCGCCGGCGATCAGACCGGTGGTGCCGGCCTGGAAGACCCACGCGGGGACCATGTGCTTGACGGTCTCGGTGTTGATCTGGTCCAGCGTGCTGAAACGCTGCCCGTTGTAGGCGCCGTAGTAGGTCAGCCAGTTCTGGGGTTCCTCGCGGGCCCGCAGGATGCGCTCGTAGTCGACGTCGGCCACCACCGGCGGCGCGACCTCTCCGCCCGCGACCTTGCCGCTCAGGTTGCCCTGGTCGACGGCCTCGCCCGCGTCCACGTAGTCGACGGTCATGTGCTCCGCCTCCTTCCCTTACGGTCGCGGCTGTTCCGGACGGTCGAGGCGGGCCTCCGGCGGGGCGTCCCCGAGGACGACGATGGACCCGGTCAGTCCCCGGCCCTCGTCGTTGCCCGTGGGCGAGCCGAACCAGTAGTAGCCCGGTCCGTCGAGGTTCAGGTGCGCCTGTCCTCGCGAGTGGTTCACCAGCCAGATGAACTTCCGGTCGCCGTTGCTCGGCAGAAGCGCGCAGTGCGTGTTCATGTCGTCGTTGACGAGTTCCAGCTCGATGTCTCCTCCATGTGGCATGACCAGAATGGAGGGATCCCAGGAAAGCTCATCGGGATTGATGCGAATGGTGGCCCGCATGTGGCCGTCCGGTTCTTCGGTGGCGCGGCCGATGCTTCCGGTGCCCAGCACCTGGCCCAGCGCCGCTTTGTTCTGTGCGTTCAACCCGATCTGGTCCAGCAGGTCGGTTCGCTCCCGCGTGGTCGTCATCGGGGCTTCACTCTCCTCGTCCAAAACCGCTGGTCGAATTTACCTCTCCTTCTTTTCTGCATATCTGGTGAATCACACCGAAAAAGAATAGGAATATTCCTCGGTAAACACGCTACGCCGGACGGATCACCCGGACAAGGGCGACCGGGAGTCCGGGCCGGCGCATGCCGTTCACCCGCTCATCCCTACCGCTCGTCCGCTCCGTACGACCGCTGGGACCCGCGGAGGTCGTAACGGTCGAGGTTCATGACCTTGTCCCACGCGGCGACGAAGTCCCGTACGAACTTCTCCCGCGCGTCGTCGCTCGCGTAGACCTCCGCCACCGCGCGCAGCTCGGAGTTCGAGCCGAAGACCAGGTCGACACGGCTGCCGGTCCACCTGAGCGCTCCGGTGGCGCGGTCGCGGCCCTCGAAGGTCCGCGCGCCGGAAGAGGCCGGCTCCCACACCGTGTCCACGTCGAGCAGGTTCACGAAGAAGTCGTTGGTCAGCGATTCCGGCGCCGAGGTGAAGACGCCCAGCGGCGACTGCCGGTGGTTGGCGCCCAGCACCCGCAGGCCGCCCAGCAGGACGGTCGTCTCGGGCACGCTGAGGCTCAGCAGGTTCGCCCGGTCGATCAGCAGATACTCCGGGGGCAGGCGGTGGCCGTCCCTGCCGGAGTAGTTGCGGAACCCGTCCGCGGCCGGCTCCAGCGCGGCGAAGGACGCCACGTCGGTCCACTCCTGAGGGGCGTCCGTGCGTCCGGGCGCGAAGGGCACCCGGACGTCGTGGCCCGCTCGCCCGGCGGCCCGCTCGACGGCGGCGGCCCCGCCGAGCACGACGAGGTCGGCCAGCGAGACCCTCTTGCCCCCGCTCTGCTCGCTGTCGAACCATTCCCGGATCCCCTCCAGGGTGGTCAGCGTCCGGGCCAGCGCGTCGGGCTCGTTGACCTCCCAGTCCCGCTGCGGCGCGAGCCGTATGCGGGCGCCGTTCGCCCCGCCCCGCTTGTCGCTGACGCGGAACGTCGAGGCCGACGCCCACGCCGTCGAGACGAGCCGGCCGACCGACAGCCCGGAGGCGAGGATCCGGCTCTTGAGCGCGGCGATGTCCGCCGCGTCGACGAGCGGGTGGTCCACGGCCGGTACCGGGTCCTGCCACAGCAGCCGCTCCCGGGGGACCAGCGGGCCGAGGTACCGCTGGATCGGGCCCATGTCGAGGTGCGTCAGCTTGAACCACACCCGGGCGAAGGCGTCCGCGAGCTGGTCCGGATGCTCCAGGAAACGCCGGGCTATCGGCTCGTAGACCGGGTCCATACGCAGCGCGAGGTCCGTCGTCAGGACGGTCGGGGCGTGCGTCGCGGCCGGGTCGTGGGCGTCCGGCACGGTGCCGGCCCCGGCGCCGTCCTTGGGAATCCACTGCCACAGGCCGCCGGGGCTCAGCTCCAGCTCCCACTCGTAGCCGAACAGGGTCTCGAGGAAACTGTTGTCCCAGTGGGTCGGGGTGGGCGTCCACGTGCCCTCGAGGCCGCTGGAGATGGCGTCACCGGCCTTTCCGGTGCCGTAGCCGCTCCGCCAGCCCAGGCCCTGCTGGTCGAGTGGGGCGCGCTCGGGCTCGGGGCCGAGCCAGGCCTCCGGGTCGGCCGCGCCATGGGTCTTGCCGAAGGTGTGGCCGCCCGCGATCAGCGCGACGGTCTCCTCGTCGTCCATCCCCATGCGCCGGAACGTCTCGCGGATGTCCCGCGCCGAGGTCAGCGGGTCCGGGACGGTGTTGGGGCCCTCCGGATTGACGTAGATGAGGCCCATCTGCGCGGCGGCCAGCGGCTGCTCCAGCTCGCGTACGCCGCCGTGGCGCTCGTCGCCGAGCCAGACCCGCTCGGGGCCCCAGTACACGTCGTCGTCGGACTCCCAGACCTCCGCACGGCCGCCCGCGAAGCCGAAGGTGCGAAAACCCATCGACTCCAGGGCGCGGTTGCCCGCGAAGACCATCAGGTCGGGCCAGGAGATCTTCCGTCCGTACTTCTTCTTCACCGGCCACAGCAGCCGGCGCGCCTTGTCGAGATTGCGGTTGTCGGGCCAGCTGTTCACCGGCGCGAAGCGCTGCATGCCGCAGCTCGCGCCGCCGCGGCCGTCGCCGACGCGGTAGGTGCCGGCGCAGTGCCACACCATCCGGAGCACGAGCGGTCCGTAGTGCCCGTAGTCGGCGGGCCACCAGGGTTGCGAGGTCGTCAGCACCGCGTCGACGTCGCGTGCCAGGGCATCGAGGTCGAGGCCGGCGAACTCCGCGGCGTAGTCGAAGTCCTCGCCCATCGGGTCGGCCGTGGCGGGGTGTCCGCGCAGGACCGAGAGGTCGAGCCGGTTCGGCCACCAGTCGTGGTTGCGCATGCCGCCGACCGGGCCGGTGCGGGGGCCGGCCGCGGCGGAGAGACCGAGGCCGCGGCCCGCGCTCGTCACGTTCTGCTCGCCCGCGACGGCGTTCCGAGTGTCCGACACGGGGACCTCCTTCCCGGAACAAGGGCGGTTGCCGGTGGACGTCAGATGCCCAGCGCGCGGCGTACGGCCGCCGCGTTCCGCCGGGAGACCGGCACCATCTCCCTCGTCCCGTCGTCCATGACCAGGGACAGCTCACCCTTGGAGCCGCGCTCGACCTCCCGCACCCGCCCGAGGTTGACCACGTACCGCCGGTGCACCCGCAGGAAGCCGTCGTCCGCCAGCTCGCCGTCGAGCTTGTCCAGACTCGAACAGGCGGCTCGCAGGCGTCCCTGATCCGTGCGGAGCCACACGTCGTTGCCCCGCGACTCGGCGGAGGAGACCTCGGCGGGCCGCAGCAGCACCATCCGGTTGCCGTGCACCGCCACCAGCCGGCGCGGTCGCACCGCGGGACGCGCGGTGTCCTCCGCCCCCGGCACCCGGGCCCCGTCGGAGGGGCCGAACGAGACCAGGTTCCCGATCAGATGCCCGGAGGAGAAGACCGGCCGGATGCCGATCGACGTCGGCTCGTCGCAGGGGTGGCCGTAGATCTGCGTCGAACCGACCCAGCCGGGATCGTGCGCCGCCTGCCCGGCGGCGTGCCGGCAGGCCGCGATCAGTTCCGGCAGCCCGGGGTTCCAGCGCAGCGTCGGGTCGATCGCCGGCGTGGCGGCCGGGACGCCGAGGAGCACTCCCGCCAGGTCGTCGGCGATCACCACCCGGCCCGCGGCGTCCAGCGCGGCCAGCGGCGCGCGCGAGTGCGTCCGGGCCCGGGTGTAGGCGGCGACCAGTTCGGCGCCGCTGTCCCGGGCGCGCCGCTTGAGCGGGTGCTGGGCCATGACGGCCGCGTGCGCGAGCCAGCTCGCCGCGGAGGCGGGGAGCCGGCTGTGCCAGCAGCAGATGCCGAGGACCGCGATCGGTTCCCTGGTCACCACGTCCCGTACCGCGATGCCCGCACAGCCCCAGTGGTGGAAGGCCCGGCACCAGTGCTCCGGACCACTGATCGGCACCGGCCCGTGCGCCTCCAGCGCGGTCCCCATGCCGTTCGTCCCGGCCGCGGACTCGGACCAGCAGAACCAGGGGGCCAGCCGGGACTCGTACGCCTTCGCCAGCGTCGCCTGGTCACCCCACTCGGCCAGGATCCGGCCGGAGGAGTCGGTGACCGTGACGACACCACCGAGCCCACCGACCTCGTGCGCCACCGCGGCCGCCCGGAAACCCAGCTCGGCGAAGACCACGTCGTGCTCCGGTGGATGACCCGGCTGCGCGACGGCCACCGGGGCCTCGGCGAGATGTGGATCGACCCGGTACTGCTCCCGACAACGATGCCAGGAGACCGCCACCAGAGGCCGAACCCCCGGGACCCGGTCCTCCCCCCGCACGAACCGCTCCCACGCCGCCAGCACGGCGCAGTCCCCGGGATCCGCCGACATCGGCTCGGCCAGCCGAGATACATCCCTCATGGTTCAGAACCACCCTAGGCCCGTCCCCGGCACCTGAGTTCCACTCCTTCACCGCAAACCCGTGTACGACACACCCTAGGTACCCGCGCGGCCGCGCGCACGCCCCCTCGGGACGAGGTGCCGGGCACGGGCGTTCATCGGGCGGGGTGCCGGTGACAGACTTGTTGGCGATGCGCCATCCGCCGTCGCCGCGGACCAGCAGGAAGACGTCCGTGATCGTGTCCGCGCCGTGCCGGAGCGTCATGGTCGCGGTCGCCACGCTGCCGTGGACGTCGACGGCGTCGACACGGCGGGACCGGGTCGACTCGTCCGGGGCCGGCCGGCCCGGGAAGGGTGCGCAGACTCGTCCAGTCCCGACCAGACGAACGCGCCGTCCCGGATTCCCTCGATGTGCCCGGTGGGCAGGAACGCGTCACGGAAGTGGGCGGGGGCTCCGGTGGCGTGCCCGCGGATGTACGCGCGGAGCGGTTCGAGCACGGCGTCGTCCACGGCGGGGGCGTGGTGGTGACGGCGATCTCGGCCTCACGGGGGACGGGGGCGCCGGTGCGGGCCAGGCCGTGCGCAGTGCGAGGGGGTTCCGGACGCGGATGCCGCGCGGGCCACGTCCATGCCCGGCGCGCCGGGCAGGGACGCCGCCGCCCAGACGGCCGGTTGAGCGGAGCGCGGGGGACGCTGACGGGCCGCGAACCCGCCCAGCCGGCCGCGTTCGAGGACATCCGGCAGCTGGGCACGCGGCGGGCCGGGGGCATCGGCACGCCGCAGTGCGCCACGCGGGGCGGGGGCGGCGCCCGCGAGGCGGTTGCCGGCGATCAGCTCGGTGCCGGCTGCGGCGGGGACGTCGTCGACGTGGCACACGGTGCCCAGCGTCTCCCGTACCGGGCGGACTCGGCCGAGCACCTCCCGGCTGCCGGCGGCGAGTATCCCCTACGACCGTCCGCTGACCGTCGGCGCACGTCCTCGCTCGCGGCGGGCGTCGTTCCCGAGGCCGTCCGGGACCTGCTGGAACAGGCCGGTCCCCTCAGGTGGAGTCTGCTCCCCGGCCTGAGCGTCCAGCCGCACCATCGGGTGGTCACCGGCGCACTCGACCTCGCCGTCGTCACCGACGCACCTCCGGGCCTGCCCCACGACCCCCGCGTGGAACGCCGATTCCTCGGGCTGGACGACATGGTCGTCGTACTGCCCGCCGACCACCCGCACGCCGGGCGCGGCCCCGTGCCCCTCCAGGCGCTGGCCGACGAGGTCTGGGCCGAGGACAACGACGGCTCGGCGGCACTCCTGCGCGGGCATGCCGCCCGGGTCGGCGTCGGCGTGCACATCGACCTCACGGCGGCCGATCTCCCCGGCGAACTGGCCCTCGTCGCCACCGGTCACGCCATCGCGCTGGTGCCCGGCGTGCTGACCCGCGCCCTGCGCGGCGACGTCACCACCGTGGACCTCGTCGATGCCCCCACCCGCGGTATCCGTACGGTCGTCCCGCGTCGTGACCCCCACCCCGCCGCGGCGCCCCTGTGCGACCGGCTCGCGACCGTCTTCCCCGCCGTCCGCCCGGAGAGGGCGGCCTGATCGCGCGGACCACCGCGGACGCTTTGTTCTCCGGAGCCGGACGGGGTGCTCGCGGCCGGTGCGCGCGAGCACCCCGACACCCTTACCAGCTGCTGTCGTTGGGGGTGATCCGCCACAGCCTGTCGTCGCTGGGGTATGCCGTGTCGAGGTGCAGGGTGTCCCAACTGCCGTCGTTGTAGCGGTTCAGAGCCACCGCCAGCCTGGTGTCCACCTTGGGCCGCCACAGCCACCAGCGGGAGTTGTTGTCGTACTCGGGACGCAGGACCCATCGCTGCAGATCCGAGCCGTCGCAGCTCCGTACGACGATGGTGGTGCCCCGGGTGGGCGTGGCGGAGGACGGCTGGAGGCACTTGCCGGCGGCGCGGTTCTTGAAGGTGAGGGTGTAGCCCGCGTTCTCCCACCTGCCGTCGACCTCGTCCCAGGCCTCGGTGCTGTACCGCCAGCCCGGGTCGCGCAGGGTGATGGCGGTGGCGCCCTCCCCGGTGGAGTTGCCGAGGAGTGCCAGGCGGCCGCCGTCCGACTTGTTGACCAGGTCCTGGTCGGCGCGGTCCGCGGCGGAGGCGGAGCCGGCGAGGGCGCCGACGAGCGCGGTGGCGACCGCCGCGCACAGGGCGGCGCGGGCGAGGTGGTGCTTGGACATCGTTCTCCTTCGAGCACGGATCTTCCGGCGGGGCCCGTGAACGGACTCGGTTGTGAGGTCGGTCGGGTTGCCGACCGTGTGCTCACGTTCGCGGAGAGAGGGAGGCAATGTCGGGTAAACAGCGGATATGGCGCAAAACGGTGTTCGGCGGACATCGCGCGCCACGCCTGGGGAGTCTTCCACGGCGCGGGCAGAAACGTTGCGGCGGTGAGAGGTCCGCCGGGCCGCCCACCCCGCGCGACGGCCGAAAGACGATCACACCCGTGGGTGACGCCCGGAATGCGGCGGAATGCGGTGCGGTCGACGCGCCGACTCGTCTCGGTCCAGGGGCAGTCGCGGTCCTGGCCCCTGCGCAGGTACTCCTGCGCGTACTCGAAGCACTGAGGTGCGCTCGGTACGATCATCAGCGCCATCCGCCCGGAGGAGTCCAGCTCAGTGACCGTTGCCCCGCCGTCGTCCCGCGCCGCCGTCGGCGTCCTTCCGCTGGAGACGCTGACCCGCGTCGAATGCGACGAGCAACTGTCGGCCCTGCTCTGGCGGGCCGGTGCCGGCTGGCGAATGATCAGCAGCGCGGTCCTCGGCGGCGGCATCGGCGAGCGCTCCTGGGTCCTCAACGCCCAGGTCTCGCACGGCTACAGCCGCACCGACCCCGGCGACCACCTCGCAAGCCTCGCCCACGACGCCGGAGCACAGGGGCCGGGCGTGGGCCTGATGACGGCCGCCGACGTCCTCCGTCACGGCCACGCGCTGGACGGCGGCGTCGAGGCGGTGGTCACCGCGGGCCTCGGTGTCCACGGCTGGGCCGCCACCCCCACGCCAGGCACCCCCGTGCCGCCCGCCCCCGGCACCATCAACATCATCGTGGCCGTCCCCGCCGCCCTCACCGACGCCGCCCTGGTCAACGCGGCGACGACCGCCACCGAGGCCAAGGTCCAGGCTCTTCTCGACTCCGGCTACGACTGTTCGGGCACGCCCACCGACGCGATCTGCGTCGCCGCCCGCAATCCCCGACCGGGTGAGGAACCCGAGGCGTTCGCAGGCCCCCGCTCCCTGTGGGGCGCCCGGCTGGCCCGCGCGGTCCACTCCGCGGTGTGCGCCGCCGCGGCCGGCCGGCGCTGATCCGCCGCCCGACGGCCGCGGTCACCCGCCGGGGCCGGGCCGCGCCGCATCCGGATCGGACTCCCGCGCGGCGGGGCCCCGTCGACACATCGGGTGCGGGACGGCCGCAGCGGTGACCACGTGAACCCTCGCCCGCTGCCCCGCTGCCCCGCTGCCCCGCTTTCCGTACCCTGCGTCTCCGCCGTCACGGGGGCGTCGCGGTGGGTCGTGCCGGATGAACCGCGAGACGGGACCGCACCGCTGTCGCCGGGGAAGGGCGGCGGCTCCGGTGTCCCGGCCGCGCCCGATGGGCTGACCGGGAGGTGCCGTGCGGAACGCTCTGCGCGCTGTGCACCAGAGTCCAGCGGGAGTGGCTGCCGGGGGAGGCGGGCTGCGGTTCGCGCATGACGTGCCGGTGGGGGCCGCGGAACGGGAACGAGGCCGATGCCCGGCAGAGGCCGCACCAGGTCCTGCCCGCCCCGTCCGACGCGGCTTCGCGGAGCGACCGGTCCCGCCGCGTGCTCGGCCGCGACACCCGGGCGACGTCATCGCGGTCGCCGCCGGTCGGCGGACCGCGAACGGGGTGTCAGTCGCGCGGCAGGAGGAGCCGCGAGAGGACGGTGGTCACGAGGAGCAGCGCGGCGACGGCCAGCAGCCCGAGGCGCATACCGGGAAGGGAGAAGCCGTCGCCGGCGCCGGACAGCAGGCTGCCGAACAGGGCGACCGCGAGGGCACCGCCCAGCTGACGGAGGGAGTTGAGCAGCCCCGAGACGGTTCCCGCGCGCTCCGCCGGGACCGCGTCGATCAGCAGCGCGGTCAGCGCGGGCACCGCGAGCGCCCCGCCCATGCTCAGTGGCAGCAGCAGGACCAGCACCAGCCACACCGCGGTGCCCGCGGCCAGCGGCAGCATGGCCAGCATCGCGACGGTGAAGACCAGCTGGCCGACGACGATCACCGGCCGCCGCCCGATCCGCTCGGCGAGCCGCGGCGAGACCAGGTTCGTCGCGGTCACCACCGCCGACATCGGCACGAACATCAGCCCCGCCGTTGTCGCCGACATACCCCGCAACTGCTGGTAGTACAGCCCGAGCAGGAAGATCCCGCCGTAGAAGGCGGCGTTGACGGCGAAGCCGACGGCGAGCGGGACGGCCACCCGGCGGTCCTTCAGCAGCGCGGGCGGGATCATGGGCTGACGGTGCCGGGACTCCACGAGGCGGAACACGAACCCCGAGACGACGGCGAGCGCGGCCGCGGCCAGCACGGGGAGGCTGGTCCAGCCCAGGTGGCCGCCCTCGATCACCGCGACGGCCAGCCCCGCCAAGGCCAGTACGGCCGTCAACTGCCCGGCGCCGTCCAGTGCGGCGGGTCGCCGGGGCGAGCGCGGCACCCGGGCCAGCAGGCCGAGGATCACCGCCCCCACCGGGAGGTTGAGCAGGAAGACCGCCCGCCAGCCGGCCGACTCGGTGAGCAGCCCGCCCAGCACCGGGCCGGCGGCCATCGCCACCGAACCCCCGACGGTCCACAGCGCGATGGCCCGCGCGCGCTCCCTGCTGTCCTCGTGGGCCTGCCGGATCAGGGCGAGCGAGGCCGGCATCACGACCGCGGCTGCCCCGCCCTGCGCCACCCGCGCGGCGACCAGCACACCGATGCCCGGCGCCAGCGCGCAGCCGAGGGAGGCCAGGGTGAACAGGGCGACGCCCCAGGCGTAGGCGCGCC
This sequence comes from Streptomyces hygroscopicus subsp. hygroscopicus, assembly GCF_030269125.1. GTDB lineage: Bacteria > Actinomycetota > Actinomycetes > Streptomycetales > Streptomycetaceae > Streptomyces > Streptomyces hygroscopicus_C. Next base: position 133,711 of record NZ_BSSM01000004.1, read on the forward strand.
GCGCGCCCGCGCGGTCGGCGATGGCACCGGCGGAGAGCATCAGGGCGGCGAACATCAGCGTGTAGGCGTCCACCACCCACTGCAGCCCGGCCATCCCGCCGTCGAGGGACGCCCGGATCGCGGGTAGCGCGATGTTCACGGCCGACACATCGATGGTGATCACGGTGAACCCGAGCAGCGAGGCGACCAGCGCGACACCTGCCCGTCCGGGCGAGGCGGCCGATTCGCCGTCCGCCGCCGGCCGGGCCCGGTCCGGCCGGCGGCGCCGCACCCTCGGCGCGGGCCGCTCGGGTTCGCGCACCCGGGCGGGCGCGGCGGACGGTGAGGACAGAGGGGTGCCCGGCATGGTGGCCTCCTGGACGATCAGGCATCGGTCGACGGTGTCCGTCGGGGACGAAAGGGCGGGCGGCCTCGGACGACGGGACCGCGGTCCGGTGTCACGCACCCCCTGGGCCCGCGCCGCCGGGCCGCCCGCTCCTGATCCACTCTGGGCCCGCCCGCCCCGGTGCGGCAGACCGCGCCGAACCCGGGGTGTGGTGTTCCTGGCCCTGACACGGCCCCCCAACGCCCTTGTGCACCTGTCACAATTGACCGAATGGCAGCGACAACAGACGTGCGGGGCACCGAACTCGGCAGATACCTGAAGGCCCGCAGGGCGCAGATACGCCCGGAGGACGTCGGCCTCCCGGCCGGCGCGGGCCTGCGCCGCACACCCGGGCTCCGTCGTGAGGAGCTGGCCGCGCTGGCGGGCGTGAGCGTGGACTACTACATCCGCCTCGAACGCGGCCGGGAGACCAACCCCTCGGCCGCCGTCGTCGACGCCCTCGGCCGCGCCCTGCGGCTGCGCGGCGACGCCTACGAACGGCTGCACGAACTGGCGGAGTTGGCCTCGGGGCGGACCTCCGAACTGCCGGCCTCCCCGGACCACACCGTCCGCGACTCGGTGCTGCGCATGCTGGACTCGGTGCGCCCGCTGCCTGCCTACATCGTGAGCCGGTACAACCGCGTCCTGGCCGCGAACCCACCGGGACGACGGCTGCTTCCCGGCCTCTGGGACTGGCCGGAGGAACAGCGCAACCTGACCCGCTACCTCTTCCTCCACCCGGTGGGCAGAACGCTCTACGAGCCCTGGGAGGACACCGTCGCCCTCTCGGTGGCCCACCTCCGGGCCGTCGCCGGCGCCGATCCGGACGACCCCGAACTGACCACTCTCGTCGGTGAACTGGTCCTGAAATCACCCGAGTTCGCACGTCTGTGGGAGCGATACGACGTCTGTGAGCGCGGCGGCGGCCAGAAGAACTTCCGGCACCCCAAGGTCGGAACCATGACCCTGACCTACGAGGTCATGCGACTGGCCCGGACCGGCGGCCAGCGGATGGTCGTCTACCAGGCCGTCCCCGGCAGCGCCGACGAGGAAGCCATGCTCCGCCTGGAATCCGGGGCGCGTCCCTCGTCGAGCGACCCGCGGGCCGGCCAACCGGCCGGCGAACCTTCCGGGTCTGGGGCGTCCGCCGCCCGCCGCGGTGCGTCCGGGGGACCCGACGCCGGCTGACCGGCGGGCGGCCGGCGCGCGGCGTCCGGGGCGTGCCCCGATGGCTCCCCTCCAGTGCCCCTTCCCGCAGATTCCGCATGTGCCGCGCACCGGTGCGACGTCGGCACGCGGGTCCTGTCCGCCGAAGCCCGCGTCGCCCCGCACCACCTGCGATCCGGACACGCACCGACGAGGACCGGACCCTGCCGGCCCCGCCGGAGGCCGAGGCGGCGAGGGGGCGGGTGAGGACGGCTTCGACCAGGTCGGCGATGCGGTTGGTGCTGGACCACCATCCGAAGCCCCTTGACTGCCAGACGGCCCTCACCCGGCGCGGCCAGTCGCCCACCAGCCGGTTCCGGTCGGTGCGGTCAAGATCGTGGTGCGCCACGACGAAACGGCAGACCGGGGGCTTCTCCTCCCGGCACTGGACGCCGTGGCCGTAGCGCCGCGGCAGGACCTCGCAGCCGACCGCGTTCGTGAGGAGGACGAGTTCGAGGCCCGTGCCGACCCCGTCCGCCGTACGATCCCGCGGTTCGAGCAACTGGTGGACGTCGTAGGGCTGGTCGACGCCCGCGCTCCCCTGGTGAGCGCGTCAGGCGTCATGCCGGGAAACCCTGCGGCGGGGAACCGCGCCGCCCGGGGATACTGGGCCGGTGAGCAACGCCATGGCTGAGTACGGAGCGGATACCGGGCAGTTGGAGCGAAGGGTCTACCTCGGCCTGCGCGAGGGCGACCTCGACCCCCAGGACGTCGTCGCCCTCGCCTGCGAACTGCTCGACCGTTTCCATCACACCGACGCCATCGTGGAGGTCGTCGAGCGCAGACCGGCCGAGGTGCCGCCGGCGGAGATGACCGCGCTGGCCCGGCGCATCCTGGACGATACGGGTTTCGATCCCGGCTTCGACCTCGCTCCCGAGCGTTTGGAGACGCTGCGCGCCGCGCTGCGCATCGTGGCCCGTGACCTGCCCACGCGCGGGATCGAGGGCGAACCGGAGATCGAGGTTCTGGAGGACTGGTTCCCGGTGGGAGCCGGTGTCCGCCTTGCCGACGGCGAACGGCTCAACTGGGGCGGTCCCATCCTGCCGGACATGTGCGACGACCCGACCACGGCACTGACCAGCCTGGCGATCCTGATCCAGGAGAGCCTGCTCGAACGGACCTGGCAGGTCTGGCCGGTGTGTCCCCGGCATGACCTCGGCGTCCACGGCTCGGAGCGGGAGCGCGAGGTCGTGTGGTGGTGCGCGGGCGATGGCGGACACACGCTGGCGCCGGTCGGCGAACTCGCGCGCGCCCTCGGCCGCCGTCGCCCCAGGCAGGGCCGGCGCGCAGTGGGTTTCCAGTGGTGTCGTAGCGGAGCTGACGGAAGCGGCCCGTGCGGCACGGGGAGGACCTGACAGCGCCCTCGGAATCCCGGATGTCGCGGGTGGCGCTCCGCGCCGAGTGCCATGATCGAGGTGCTCGGGGCACAGTCGCACAGGTGAGTCCACGACGGGAGGACGCGGTGGAGGGCCAACTTCTGGGAGGCCGGTACCGGTTGGTCCGGCAGCTCGGCGAGGGCGGCATGGGCGAGGTCTGGGAGGCACGGGACGAGACGCTGGACCGGCAGGTGGCTGTCAAGGTGATCTCCCTGCTCGCCGGCGGCGGAAGCCGTGGGGACGAGGCGCGCGCTCGCTTTCTGCGCGAAGCGCGGATCACAGCCCGGCTGCAGCACCCGTACGTCGTGACCGTCCACGATCTCGGCGAGAGCAGTACGCAGCGAGGCATCGCGCCCTTTCTGGTCATGGAGTTGGTGCGCGGCGAAGGGCTCGATGTCAAGCTCCGGGAAGGCTCCGTCGACCTGGCTGAGGCGGCCCGGTGGGGTGCTCAGATCTGTGACGCCTTGGGTGACGCACACGCTCACGGCATCATGCACAGGGACATCAAACCGTCCAACATCCTCGTCACGTCCGCCGGAACGGTGAAGGTCCTCGACTTCGGTGTCGCACGCGCCGCCGATCCCTACGCGACCGCCGACCGGCTCACCCAGACCGGCTTCATCGTGGGCACGCCCCCGTACATGGCGCCGGAGCAGGCACGCGGCTACCCGGAACCGAGGAGCGATCTGTACGCGCTGGGCTGCCTGCTCTTCGAGCTGGTCACCGGCAGGCTGCCGTTCCAGGCCCCGGACAGTGTCGGCTATCTGACGGCGCACCTGAGCCAGCAGCCACCCGCGCCCAGTTCCGTGGCCGCGGGTGTGCCGGAGGCCTGGGACGCTCTCCTGCTCAGGCTCCTGCGCAAGGATCCCGCCGAGCGGTATGCGAGCGCCGCCGACGCCGCCCAGGCCCTGCGGGGGCTCGCGGACGCGCCCGAGCCCGCCCCGACGGCCACCGCGCCGCTGACAGAGGGTTGGCCGTCGCCGTCCCCCGGTGGCCCCACCAGGAAGCCTGTGGCGGGGCGGAACCGGATCGCGGTTGCGGTCTGGTTCCTCGTCACGCTGGTGGCCGCCACGGTGACCACGGTCAATATCGACGGAGTCGACGACGGTCGCGACGTGGCCAGCGGCGCCGGCGCGGTCGCCGTCGCCACCGGGGGGCTGATCGTGTGGTTCGCCGTGCGGGCGCGACCCCGTTGGCAGGCACGCATGGCTCTGCCGCTCCGGTTCCTCCCCCCGGCGCTCCTTTTCTGCGCCTACGCCACGGTGGTCGCGGCCGACCTGGCCGACGACGCGTCCGTCGGCGGGATCGACGGGGGCTTCTGGCTGTCCGTCGGCGGGATCTCCACGCTCACGCTGGTGGGCCTCCTGGCCATGGCCGCGGCCCTCACCCCCCGGACGGGACGCCGGACGCGCGGCATCGGCTACACCCTCGTCGGTGTCAACGCCGCCGCGGTGGTCGGCACGTTGACGACGATGCTGTCCGGTCATCGGTTCGGTTTTCAGTACGTCCCGTTCGTCTCACGGCAATGGGCCCTGTTCGCCGTGGGCATGGCGGCCATCGCGCTCTTCTGCACGCGCGAGATCACGACGCGCCGGGCCGGTTCGGCGGGCTTGACGGAACACCGCTGAGCACCACGACGAGAACCGGTTCTCCGCGTTCCTCCCGCTGATCGCCACGTGCCGCCGGGAGGTGCCGGACGACCCGGTTCGAAGCCGCCCCGATCGCTGCCCGCGCGATAGGTTCCCGGCGCACCACGCGGGCCCGGCACGCCGGAGCGGACCGAGCCCCACGACGGGGGACGACGCCGTCCGCGACGTAGTCACCCGCCGGCCGGGCTAGTACGTCCGGGCCGACGTCGACGCCTGGCTCGCCGGCGCCTTGGCCACGCGCCGAGGGAACGCCCGCGACCCGGCCGCCCGCGAGTCCGGTGCCGGCCTTCCGCCTCCGCCGGTCCTCGCGCACGCCGCGCCGCTCGCCGGGATCGGCCGGCCGGCGTTCGCGGCCCGGCTCGCCACCACCGGACCCGAGGCCACCGGTGACCTCGCCGCGCTCCTCGCCCCCCGCCAGGTCGCAGCGCAGGACGCGCACGGCACACTCCGGTCTCACGCACCGTTGCCCACCCAGCGGCCTGGCGACGGGCGCGGGGTTATGCAGACCTGCCGCCCGTGAACGACCGGGCATTGCGCCCGGCCGAGCGGTGGCCGGACCTCTCATCAGCGTCTCCGACGGCACTCCTCGGGCTCGGTGACACCACCCCCAGGTCATCCGTTCGACAGGGGGCAAAAGTCATGCCGGGCCCGGAGGCCAGCGGCCCTCTTGCAGGACCGCGAAAAACATAACGGGGCTGGGGCAGGCGTTGCCGGGAACACCCATGACGTCCGGGGGCGGGTCCCTCCAGGGAATGGGGTGGTCGCCGCGCGGACGGCCGAGGGCCGGGGCGGCCACGGTGAGGAGCCAGAACGGCAGCACGCCGCCCGCGGCGGCCAGGATGTGGAGCACCAGGTGTCCACGGGCGGTGCCCTTGGCATGCGGCCGGACCTCGGCACGGCCGGTGCTGCTGTCGGAGTCGCTCTCGCCGGCGAGGCCGGCGGCCTCGGACCCTCCATCTCCTGGCGGGCGCGGCCGAGTCCGGCGCGGACCTCGACGACGAATGGGGCGGCGAAACGGTCGCGCGCTCCGATCTTGACCACCGGCGGGGCGCCGGTCGTGGGACCGGTCCGAGGGGGACACCTGAGCGACACAGCCGCGTCGGGAGCGAGCGCGTCAGCCCTGGCGGGATCGAGCCGCTCCGCGAAACCACCGGTCCTCTGGCGCCGTCGCCACTAACCTGACTGGTTGTTCACGCGCCCTGCGGCGCCCGTGGGGAAGGGAGACGCCCAGCTGTGTTACCGCTGCGGGAGCACGATCCGGAGCAGATAGCGGACTACCGGCTGCTTGGCCGGCTCGGCGAGGGCGGGATGGGCGTGGTGTACCTCGCCCGGTCGTCGAGGGGGCGGATGGTGGCGGTGAAGTCGATCCGCACCGAACTGGCGGCGGTCGCGGACTTCCGAACCCGGTTCGCGAACGAGATCACCGCAGCCCGGCAGGTCGGCGGGGACTGGACGGCCGCCGTACTGGATGCCGACCCGCACGCGGAACGGCCCTGGGTCGCCACCGCCTACATCCCCGGGCCCACGCTCGCCGACGTGGTGGACCAGCACGGCCCGTTGCCGGAACGGTCCGTGCGCGGCCTGGCGTCCGGACTGTGCGGTGCCTTGGCGGACATCCACGCCGCCGGGCTGGTCCACCGCGATCTGAAGCCCTCGAACATCATGATCACGATCGATGGTCCGAGGGTGATCGACTTCGGCATCGTCCGCGCGCTGGACGGCCTGACGAGCAGCGGACTGACGTCCACCGGATCGGTCGTCGGCACGCCCGGGTTCATGGCCCCTGAACACATCCGCGGCGAGCGTCTCACCCAGGCCTGCGACGTCTTCTCGCTCGGCGCCGTGCTCGCCTTCGCCGCCAGCGGACACATGGCCTTCGTCGCGCCCGAAGGTCAGGCCCACGCCGTCATGTACCGCGTGGTGCACGAGCAACCGGACCTCACCGGCGTCCCCGAACCACTCCGCCCCCTCATCCGGGACTGCCTGGCCAAGGACCCGACCACCCGGCCGTCCGTCCACACGCTCCAGACCCGGGAAGAGACGCAGTACCGTCACCTCGAACCATGGCTGCCGGCCGCCGTCCTGGCCCGGTTGGGGCAGGACGCGGCACAACTGCTCGAACACGAAGACCCGCACACCCGGGTGACCCCCGACACCACCCCGGCTCGCACGCCTCCGTCGCCGGACGCGGCGGTGACCGAGCCGGCCCGGCCGGTCACCGCTCCGGTCACCATCCCCGACATGCCGCGGCAGCGGTCCGCCCCCGCACGGGATGACGGGGAGCCCCGGCCCACGCCGGCCGAAGAACGCAAGGGCGCGAACGGCTCAGATCCCGCCACCGTCGCCGTGTACGCGGCGCTCGCCTTGTTCACCGCGGTGGCCACGAGCACAGCCTTCCGGCAGATCTACCTGGTGCTCACCCTGCACGGAAATGACGCTTACCAGTACTGGGACGGCGGACCCGCCACCGACCTCTGGGGGAAATCCCAGATCGTCTCCGGAGCCGTTCTCATCGTGTGCTGGCTGATCTGGTTCGCCCGAGCGCGCGCCGTCGCCGAGCGCTTCGCTCCCGGGCGGCTGAGATACCACCCCTCCATGGCCGTCCTCGCCTGGTTCATCCCCATCGGCAATCTCTACCTGCCCAAGCAGATCGCCAACGACATCTGGCACGCCTCCAGCCCGCCCGCCCAGGCCGAGATCACGGCCCCGGCCACCAGACTCGACCTCTGGTGGAGTCTCTGGCTGGCCGCATTCGTCACCTGGCCGGAATTCTGGAGGACGTGCCACTGGAACAGGGTCGACCACAGCGACTGGGCCGACAGACCCCACGGCGACTACACCTTCAACACCACAGGATGGACGGCCTTGATCCTCCGGCTCCTCGTCATCCCCACGGCCGTCGCGGCTGCTCTGTACATCCACAGGCTGACGACCTTGCAACGCGCACGTCTCGGCGCCTCGCCCGCAGCATCCTCCCCCCAAGCCCCGCCGTGAGCCTGCGGGCGCTGCCGCTCATCACCTGATGTGCCGGAGGCGGGCTACCACTGGCAGTGGACGTGGGTGCTGTGGCCCTTGTCGCCGGGGCCGAGGACCAGCGTGGCGCCGAGCTTGCGGCACGCGTTCATGAATCCGCGGTGATCGGCCTTCCTGCCCACGTGACGGCCGTTGATCCAGGTGACGTCGACCGCGCGGCCCGCGTAGTGCTTGGAGCCGCGGCTGTGCTCTCCGCCGACGAACTCGGAGATCTCGAACCTGTAGTGGTACTGGGTGCCGAGCTTCAGGACACCGTTGAGCATCCGCGTGTCGAGCGCGACCCGGGCACCCTTCTCGTGACCCCACGGGCTCGTCCTGGCCAGGCGCCCATGGGAGACGTCGACCAGGTTCTGCTTCGGGAGGGACGCCTTGTCGGTGCCGCCCACGTGCGCACTGGCGTAGGTGATGCCCTTCGTGTTCAGGATGGAACGGGCCAGCCGAGCCGACTCGCTCGCCGGCTTCGCGGGCGCGTGGTGCCGGGCGGCTTCGCCGTGCTTGCCCGGGGAGGGCGCTGCCGCGGTCGGCCCGGCAGCGAGAGCGATGGCCGAGACCGTCGCGGCGGCGCAGACAGCGAGACGCTTCATCGATGGGTCCTCATTCCTCTGTGGACGGCGGAACTACTCAAGAGGAAAGCAGGTGACCAGGCCGTTTCCGGCAGCCCGACGGAGTTCCCACCTGATCGAGGTACCCGCGCGTCAACGCCTCGTCCACAGGGAGACCACCAGGAGTGAGCCGGGTCGCTCCGCGACGTGCGGACCCGTCCGGGACGGCGGGCAGTCCGGTTCCGCCGCACACAGGGCGGGGCGATCGCCGCCGGACACGCCCCTGCGCGGCGGCCGGGCACCCCCTGCGCCACATGTCCGTTCGCCGCGGCGGTACGAGAACAGGGCCAGGAAGCCCGCGCGTTCGCGGAAACGACAAGGTCGCGTTCGCCGTCGCTCCTGGCGTCCTCGTCGGCCCGGTCCGGCGCGGCGCCTGACCCGTCGTGGCCAGTCGTACGGAGCGGTGCGTCCCGTGGCGCCGGGTCACACCAGTGTGGCGGAGAGGGCAGGATTCGAACCTGCGTGGACCCTCAAGGGGTCCGACCTCGAGACGCGCTCGCCGGTCCCCGATCAACCGCTCCGGGCACCTCTCCTCGCTCCCGGTCCCCGGTCTCCCCGGGCCCGTTCACGTGAACAAGAGTGGCAGGACCGTCTGACGGGGGACTGACGCGTGCCTGACGCGGTGCCGCACGGTCTACAGGCGGGCCTTCATGCTTTCGCAGACCCCGTGCACGTCCTCGATCTCGATGTCGCCCTCGGCTCCGCGGAGCACACCGCGGTAGTGCCCGAAGAGCTGGAAGTAGTCGACCGCGAAGAGTCCGAGGTTGTGCTTCACCTGCTTGCGGCCCTCCGGCTCGAAGACGACGTCGATACGGCCGTCCCGGGAGGCGATGTGCCAGGGGGCCGACGGATCGGCCGACGCGGGCTCGAAGACCACGCCGCCGAGGGGCTCGCACCTGCGCGGGGTCCACAGGCAGGACTCCTCCGGCTCGCCGGGCAGCTCGGGCCGGGCCGCGAAGTTGGCCCCGACGACCGGGCCGGCGTCCGTCAAGGTCGCGAAGGTGCCCCAGAGCCAGTCGGTCCGGTACGGGAGCAGCGAACGGTGCTCGTCGAGGATCGCCAGGTCGCGGGTGGGGTCGAAGGCGATCTCGGCGTCTCCGACGTGGAGCACGCCGGAGACGGGGAAGGCGGCCTTGTGGGTGTACATGCTCCCCCTCGGCAGCCGGGAGCTGACGGAGAGGGGAGCGGTGGCCGCCATGGCGTCGAGGTCGAGCTCACCGCGGACGGCCGGGGCCTTCGGCGTCGCCGCGATGTCCAGTTCGATCCGGTGCCGCGCGGACGCGCGGGAGAAGGAGCAGGCGATCCGGTAGCCGTCGCGCTCGAAGAGGCAGGCACTCTCCAGGAGTTCGGCGGGCAGCGTGGGGCTGCCGCCGGACGCGTTGGCCGCGTGCTGGTGGAGCACGCCGCGCGTCCGGTCGTAGGCGTAGATCTCGGAACTGGCCAGGTAGTGCGCGTCCTGGATGATCAAGGAGGAGTACCAGTCAGGATGCAGCAGCGTGAAGCCGACCCATTCCTTCAGACGCAGGCTCTTCACCCGGCGGGTGAAGCCGGCGTACATGTCGAGGGGGTTGGCGACAGCGGGCCGGTCCGGCAGCCGGCCCCAGTGGCGGACACCGTCCTGGACCAGGCGCTGAGGGGTGGACATGGCGGGTAGTTTTGCCCAAGGCGTCGCCACGGGTCAACAGCCCGTCAGCAGCGGCCGCCGGTGCGTCGCGACAGCCGTGAGGGGCTCGTCCCGCATGCTTCCCCGGTGCCTCCCACAGCCCTTCGCGGCCACGGCGCCGGGCCGACGATGACGTGGACCAGACGGGGAAGGCCCGGACGGCGGCGCGGACCGCGGCGTCGACGTCCTGCGCGCTGGACACGGGGACCGGGTCGCCGACGGGCTCACCGGTACGCGGGCTGATGCCCCGCAGCGGGGCGGACGTCATGTCCCTCATCGCTCGGACCTCCGGGTCGAACGGGGCGGTCGGGACGGAACCGCACGGAAGGGAAGGGAGCCGGGTGCCTGGCGTCAGTCGTCCGCGGCCGCGTCGAGATCCGGCGAGCAGAAGGCGCCGCCCAGGTAGATCTCGTCCAGCGGGTCGTGGCGGCCCGCGAGTTCGCCGGCGAAGCGTTCGGCGTCGTCCAGGGGCTCGTAGCCGAGGGCGCGTGCCTCGTCCAGCGAGAACCAGCGGCGGGTGTTGTCCGAGACGCCCCACACCACACGGAAGCCCGGGGAGGGCGCTGCGATGAGCGCCTCCATCAGGCGGGCGCAGTCGTCGGGGGAGAGCCAGGTGGCCAACTGGCGGGTGGCGATGGGGCGCTCGAAGCATCCGCCGATGCGGACGCAGACCACGTCGAGGCCGTAGCGGTCGTGGTAGAGGCTGCCCAGGGCCTCGGCGGCCACCTTGCTCACGCCGTAGTAGGTGTCGGGGCGGGGGAAGAGGTAGTCGGGAGCCTCGCCCCTGCCCCGGGGGTGGAAACCCACCGCGTGGCTGCTGCTGGCGATGATCACTCGGGGCACACCGGCCCGGCGGGCCGCCTCGAGGACCGTACGCGTGCCGTTGATGTTGATGTCGAGGATCTCGTCCCACGGCCCCTCGACACTGAGCCCGCCGAGGTGGATCACCGCGTCGGCTCCGGTGAGTGCCTCGCACATCGACGGCAGGTCCGTCACCGACACCCGTGCGGTCTCCACGTCCTCGCCCTCGGCCGCGCCGGGCACCGGCGCCACGTCGAGCAGCCGCAGGGTCCGTCCCGCACGGGCCAGCCGAGGACGGAGCAGGCCGCCGACACCTCCCGCGGCCCCGGTGATCACGATGCGCTGGGTCACTCGCCTCATCTCCTCCGTAGCGGTGGTGCGGCGGCCGGGCGCGTCCCGGACCGTCTTGACCGTGCTCCGGCCGAGTCTTACAGTTCCAAGGCAAGTTCGCAAATGTGGAGCGTGTCTGCATATGTAGACAACATGCAGGCGACGGAGGAGTGCCAAGTGCCCATGTTCGACGGCGTGCTGTTCTTTCCGGTGACGCCCTTCACGGCGTCCGGACAGGTCGACGGGGAGGTGCTCGCCGAGCATCTGCGCCGCGGCCTGGCCGCCGGCCCCGGAGGGGTCTTCGTCGCCTGCGGTACCGGCGAGTTCCACGCGCTGAGCCCCGACGAGTACGGCGAGGCGGTGCGCACCGCGGTGCGCACCGTGGCCGGCCGCGTCCCGGTGTACGCCGGCACCGGCGGCCCCCTGCCCCTGGCCCGCCAGTACGCGCGCATCGCCCAGGACGCGGGCGCCGACGGCCTGCTCCTGCTGCCGCCCTACCTGGTCCAGGCCCCGGCGGCCGGACTCGCCGCCTACACCCGGGAGGTCGCCGGGTCGAGCGACCTGCCGCTCATCGTCTACCACCGCTCCAACGCCCGCTTCGACGCCGCCACCGCCGCCGAGCTGGCCCGCCACGAGAAGGTGGTCGGTCTCAAGGACGGCGTCGGCGACCTCGACCGGCTCTCCCGCATCGTGACCGCCGTGCGGCACGAACTCGCGGGGACCGGCAAGGAGTTCCAGTTCTTCAACGGCATGCCCACCGCCGAGGTGACCGTCCCGGCCTACCGCGGCATCGGCGTCGAGCTGTACTCCTCCGCCGTCTTCTGCTTCGCCCCCGAGATCTCCAACGCCTTCTACCAGGCGGTCGAGAAGGGGGACGCGGCCAAGGTCGAGCGGCTGCAACGGGAGTTCTTCCACCCCCTCGTGGCGCTGCGCGACCTGGTCCCCGGCTACGCCGTCTCGCTGGTCAAGGCCGGCGTACGCCAGCAGGGCCTGGACGTCGGCGGGGTGCGCGCCCCGCTGGTCGACCCGGCCCCCGAGCACCTCGACGCCCTGCGCCGGATCACCGACGCGGGCCTGGCCCTCGTGGAGGACAGCACCCGATGAGCGACGCGATCCGCATCACCGGCGTCACCGTCACCCCCGTCGCCTTCCGCGACCCTGCCCTGCTCAACGCGGTGGGCGTGCACGAGCCGTACGCGCTTCGGGCCGTCCTGGAGGTCCACACGGACCAGGGGATCACCGGCCTCGGCGAGACGTATGCCGACGAGGGCCATCTGCGCCGGCTGCGGCAGGCCGCCGACGCCCTCGTGGGCCTGGACGTCCACCGGCTCGGCCGGATGCACGCCGCGGTCGCGGCCGCGCTCGGCGGGGACACCGGCAGCGACGGCCACGGCCTCACCGGCATGATCACCACCAGCAGCACGGTGGACCGGGTCTTCTCGCCGTTCGAGGTCGCCTGCCTGGACATCCAGGGCAAGGCGGCCGGGCGGCCGGTGTCCGACCTGCTCGGCGGCGCCGTGCGCGACGAAGTGCCCTTCAGTGCCTACCTGTTCTACAAGTGGGCCGCGCACCCCGGCGACGAGGCCGACCCCTGGGGCGAGGCGCTCGACCCCGAGGGCATCGTCGCGCAGGCCCGCCGCATGATCGACGAGTACGGCTTCTCGGCCATCAAGCTCAAGGGCGGCGTCTTCCGGCCCGAGGAGGAGATCGAGGCGGTCCGCGCCCTGCGCGAGGCCTTCCCCGACCGGCCGCTGCGGCTCGACCCGAACGCCGCCTGGACGGTGGAGACCTCGCTGATGGTCGCCCGTGAGCTGGACGGCGTCCTCGAGTACCTGGAGGACCCCACGCCGGGACAGGAGGGCATGGCCGCAGTCGCCCGCGAGGCGCCCATGCCGCTCGCCACCAACATGTGCGTGGTCGCCTTCGACGAACTCAGGCCGGCCGTGGCCCTGGACGCGGTCCAGGTCGTCCTCTCCGACCACCACTACTGGGGCGGCCTTCAGCGCTCCAAGGTGCTCGCCGGGATCTGCGACACGTTCGACCTGGGCCTGTCCATGCACTCCAACTCGCACCTGGGCATCAGCCTCGCCGCCATGACCCACCTGGCGTCGGCCACGCCGAACCTGACGTACGCCTGCGACACCCACTGGCCGTGGAAGAGCGAGGAGGTGGTCGTCGACGGCGTCCTGGAGTTCCGCGGCGGCTCCGTCGCCGTGCCCACCGGCCCCGGCCTCGGCGTCGAGCTCGACCGCGACGCGCTGGCCCGTCTGCACGAGCAGTACCTCTCCTGCGGCCTGCGCAACCGCGACGACACCGGTTACATGCGGCGGATCGTTCCGTCGTACGAGAAGAAGGTCCCCCGCTGGTGAGGCGTCCGGCCTTCCGGTGGTGAGAGCGGCGGTGCCCCGTCGGTGACACCGGCGGGGCACGGAGGAACGGCCGAGCGCCCGCCGGCCGGGCACGGCGTGTCCGGGGGGCTTCGGCATGCCCTTCTCCGGGGCGTACGTCAGCGGATGCCGTCGCGGCGCAGGGTCCCCGCCAGCGCCGCGGCGTGCCGGCTGACGGCCTCCGCGACGCGTTCGATCTCCTGGTCCGTGGCGTGGTCCAGCGGGATCGAGCAACTGATCGCGTCGGTCGCCGGGATGCGGTACGACACCGCCGCCGCGACGCAGCACAGCCCCGGCGTGTTCTGTTCGCTCTCCAGCGCCCAGCCGCGCGTGCGCGTCTGCTCCAGCTCCTCCCGCAGGGCCGGGCGGCGGGTGACCGTGTGCGGTGTGAGCGCTTCCAGGGGCCCCTCGGGCAGCACCGCCTCCACCTCCTGCGCGGTCAGCTCGGCGAGCAGCGCCTTGCCCAGCGCCGTCGCGTGCGCCGGGAGCTGCCGGCCCACGCGGGAGGTCAGCCGGCGGGAGTCCGTGGCCTCACGGGTGGCCAGGTAGATGACGTTCGAGCCGTCCAGCCGGGCGTAGTGGGTGGTGTAGCCGACGTCCGCGCGCAACTGCTCGATCCGGCGCACCGCGTAGGGCAGTGCCGGGTCGCGGTCCAGGTACGCCGTGCCGCACAGCAGGGCGCGCGGACCGATGCCGAAGCCGGCCGCCTCGCCGCCCTCCTCGACCTCGATCCACTTCAGGGCCACCAGGGTGCGCAGCAGCGCGTAGAGGCTCGAACGCGGGTATCCCGTGCGCTCCTGGAGCTGACCGAGGGTGAGCCGCTCGGGGGAGGCCGACAGCACTTCCATGATCTGGACCGTGCGCTCCGCCGACTTCACCGGCCCGCGGCCGCCGTCACCTGTCTCCGTCAACGAAAACCTCCCGAAACATTGACCGCCCCTGTACGCCAGGCTAGCGTGCGCGCTGCAAAGCATGGATGAGAACCGAGTCTACATATGTGGACGCCTTGGTCAAGCTTCCGTCCATGTCGATGGAGGTCCGGCGTCGGTGCCGTCGAGACCCCTGCACCCCTACCGCTCGCTACCGCCGACGGCCGTCGGCACGAGGAGGTCGCATGGCTTGGCCGGACTGGGTGGCCCTCGGTGGCTACTTCGTGGTGATGCTGCTCATAGGCGTCTGGTCGCACAAGCGCGTCAGCGACGTGAGTGACTACTTCACCGGCGGCGGCCGGATGCCCTGGTGGCTGTCCGGCATCTCGCACCACATGTCGGGGTACAGCGCCGCGGTGTTCGTCGCCTACGCGGCCGTCGCCTACAGCTACGGCATCACCGTCTACGTCTGGGCGTTCCTGCCGCTCGCGCTCGCGACCGGCGTCGGCGCCTGGCTTTTCGCGCCGCGCTGGAACCGGCTCCGCCGCCGCTACGACGTCGCCTCACCGCTCGAGTACCTCGCCCGCCGGTACGGCATCGCCACGCAACAGGCGCTGGCCTGGAGCGGCGCGCTGCTCAAGGTCTTCGACGTCGCCGCCAAGTGGGCCTCGGTCGCCATCCTGCTCAACGTGTTCACCGGCGTCTCGCTCGATATCGGCATCCTGATCACCGGCGTCGTCACCCTGGTCTACTGCACCGTCGGCGGCTTGTGGGCGGACGCCCTCACCGACTTCGGCCAGTTCGTCATCCAGGGCGTCGCCGCGCTCTCCATGGTGATCATCACGCTGAACCACGTGGGCGGTCTCTCCGGCCTCGGCTCCGTCTGGCACCGCCTGCCCGCCGACCACACCCACCCGCTGGTCGGCCCGTACACGGCCGGCTTCCTCACGGCGTACGTGGTCGTCAAGCTCTTCGAGTACAACGGCGGCATGTGGAACCTGGCCCAGCGTTACATGGCCACGGACTCGGCGCCCGCCGCCAGGCGCTCGGCCGTCCTGTCCGCGGTCCTCTACCTGATCTGGCCCGCGGTCCTGCTCTTCCCCTCCGTCGTGGGCCCGGTGCTGATGCCGCGCATCGCGGACCCGCAGCAGGTCTACGCGCTGATGGCCGAGAATCTGCTCCCGGCCGGGCTGGTCGGTCTGACCCTGGCGGGCATGTTCTCGCACACCATGGCCATGGCCTCCTCGGACGCCAACGCCATCGCCGCGGTGGTCGTCCGGGACATCATCCCGGCCGTCGCCCGCGGGGGCCGGTCGCCGGGTGCCAGGAGCGGACTGCTCGCCGCGCGCATCTGCACCGTGTCCTTCATCGCGGTGAGCATGGTGGTCGCCATGGAGGCGAGCCACTTCGGCGGTCCGCTCGGCATCATCACCGCCCTGGTCGCCGCGGTGATGGGTCCGATCTCCATCCCGATGCTGCTCGGCCTGCTCCCGGCGTTCCGCCGCTGGGGCTCCCTGGCCGCGCTGATCTCCTGGGCGTGCGGCCTGGCGAGCTTCGTCCTGGTGAAGTACGTCCTGGACAGCACCGACCAGACCTTGACCGTCGCCACCCCGCTGGTGACCTCCCTCGTCCTGTACCTGGTCATCGGCCTGGTGCTGCCGCAGCCGTCCGCGGTGGCGGACGAGATCACCGCCGCGGTGAGCGCGGCCGGGGACGCTCCGGCGCCGGAGGGGCCGGCGCCGCGGATCCCGGCGACGGACTGATCCGGCATCCGGGCCCTCGGCCCCCGTCGTACGGTCCCCGCCCCGGCCGGGGGCCATCCGGGTTCCGGGGCCGCGGCCCGCGTCTCACCGATCCGCCGGCATCCCGACGACCCGTCCTGGACGGCGGCCGGCGGCCGGGGGGGATCCCTGTTCCCGCGGTCGCCCATGGACGATGATGATCAGAATCACCGGCGACAGCGAAGGAGCCCGAGATGCCCGACGCCGGGAGCAGGGACGAGTCCGTACCGGCCGACCACGGTGCGGACCCCGCGTCGTCCCGGACCGGACTGATCATCTTCCTGAACGGGACGTCCAGTTCAGGCAAGTCCAGTATCGCCAGGGAACTGCTGCAGGTCCTTGACGAGCCGTCCTTCCACATGCCGGTGGACGCCTTCCACGCGATGCGGACCCGTCGGGAGGTCAGCCCGGAAGAGCTGCCCGCCGTGCTCCGGCGCACATGGATGGGCTTCCACCGGGCGGTCGCCAGCATGGCCGCGGCCGGCAACGACATCGTGGTCGACCACGTGCTGAGCGAGGAATGGCGTCTGCTGGACTGCCTGGGACTGTTCACCGCGCGGAACGTCGTCCTCGTCGGCGTGCGCTGTTCGC
The DNA here is from genome assembly GCF_030269125.1 of Streptomyces hygroscopicus subsp. hygroscopicus. Classification (GTDB taxonomy): domain Bacteria; phylum Actinomycetota; class Actinomycetes; order Streptomycetales; family Streptomycetaceae; genus Streptomyces; species Streptomyces hygroscopicus_C. The sequence goes on from NZ_BSSM01000004.1 coordinate 150,363, forward strand.
TCGACGAACTCCAGCGACGTGAGAAGGCGCGCGGCGACCGGCCGGTCGGTCTCGCGGCGCGACAGTTCGAACGCGTCCACGCGCACGGCCTGTACGACATCGAGTGCGACACCACCACGGACAGCCCGCTGCACTGCGCCCGCCGGATCAGCGCCTTCCTGTCGCGGCGCCCGACCCCGACGGCCTTCGAACAACTCCGCGCGAGACTGCGCCCGGACCTGCCGGCCGCCGAAGCGGAGGCCGTCGCGCTGTCATGACGGCCCGGTCGGTCTCGCCGGGCGGACCGGAACGCGGCGGACCGGTCCGAGATCTCGCGTCGCTCGGAACCCCGTCGTGCGGGCCCGGAGCCCGCACGGCGCGGCCGCGGTCGCGCCCTGCTTTCCCGGATCCCGGTCGCGCAGCAGGGAGAACCGGCCTCGGCGGCCGCCGAGTCGCAGGGAGTCGATCGGAGACGGCCGTACCGGACGAGGACCGGTTCGCCTGCCGTGCCCCGGATCAAGGCATCGGCCGCGTCCGGGCCCTCGTCGGCAGCGGTGACGGAGGACGGACCGGGCGTGGGGGGAAGGGCGGACCTCACGCCGTTGCCGCGGGCGGGAGGCGCCGGGAACGGCCTTCCATGGCGCGGAATTCGAGGGCGGCCGGCTCGCGCGGCCATGTGGACGTCGTCGCGCAGGAGGTGGACAGGAACTCGTCGACACCGTCGAGCGCGACCTCCTCCGGCAGCGGCAGCGGGGTGCCCAGGGCGTTCTGGGCGCCGCAGGTGTGCACCGCGGCCTCCTGCACCTGGTGCCGCGCGACGGCCCAGGAGGTCTGCGGCGACTGCGAGTCACCCCACCACCTCCAGCGGGCGCGGTCCAGGCCGGCCTCGCGCAGCGCGTCCGGGAACCGCCGCGTCGACTCGGCCGACCAGGCCGGCAGGGCGTCGCGCTCCCGAGGCGCGGCCTCGGCGCCCTCCGCCGCCCTGGCCGGGGCGGTGGCGTCCGGGCCCGCGGTGACGGTGGAGGCCCAGCGGCGGCGCACCGCGCCCAGGTGCCCGAGCCGTCGCCCCGCTGGTGGAGTGGCGAACAGCGTGGCCGCACCCCTGCCGGTGGCTGTCGCGGAGAGGGCAGGATTCGAACCTGCGTGGGCCCCGAAGGACCCGGCCATGAGGCGTGGCTGCGTGGCCCCCGATGAACCGCTCCGGGCACCTCTCCTCGCTCCCGGCCCCGGGCGGTGCCCCGAGCCGTTCACGTGGAAGAGCGTGACACGGGTCCCTGACGGGTGACTGACGCGTCGTTGACGGAGTCGCGGTCCGCACTCCCGTGGGCGGCCCCGGCCCAGTCCTCGTCCGTACGGGCCGGAGCGAAGTCGCCCGGGAGCCGCGGGGGAGTGCCCCAGGTCCACGCCACCCGGAGCGCGGAGGCGGAGATCCGCCAGCCGGCAGCCGTCCTGACCAGTTCGGTCTCGGTGTGACCGGCGGAGACGAAGACGCCGCCCGAGCCGTCCGCCAGGACGTGGGTGCTCAACTGGGCGCCGCGGGCGGTGGCCCGGCCGCCGTCGACGTCGACGACGGTGTTGGTGCCCAGATGCACGGTCCGGTCGGACAGAGCCATGGCCCGCCGGACATGAGCCGTCAGGGCGTCGCGGCCGTGGACGGTGCCGATGGGCATCTCCGCCGTGACGTCCTCGTTGTGGAAGGCGCGCGCCCACTCCTCGTCGATGACCCCCTCGTCCAGGGAGCGCAGGCAGCGGTCCAGCAGGTCGGTGATCTCGGCGCGGTCCATCAGGGTCCGCACCTGTCGCCGCGTCTCTTCGGTGTCCATGCCGGAAGACTCCTTCCTCAAGCGTGCTTGAGGTCAAGGTGTCTTCGCCTGGGCGCGATCACTGCCCGCAGACCGGTGTCTCGGGCATACTGACGCCCGTTGCCGCCGTGGTCCGTGTGCGGGGCGGGGCGCCCGTGAGTGAGCCGCCGCCGTGGGCTCGGCCCTGATCGCCGCGGCGCGGGACCCGCAGAGAGGAGCACCACGTGACGGACGCGACGTCCTTCCTGCGCGAACGCCTGCACGCGGCGGGTCTGACCGACGTCGTCGCGGTCGAGCCGGCCACGGGAGGCCTCGCCGCGACCGCGGGTCTCGCGCGACGTGGCGACGGGGCGTCGGTGTTCGTCAAGGCGTTCGGGGAGCCGCCGTCGGACGACGCGTTCGCCGCGGAGGCCGAAGGGCTCACCGTGCTGCGCGAGGCGGGCGGCATCGCCATCCCTGAGGTCATCCGCGCCGACCGCGACCTGCTCGTGCTGTCCGTGCTGCGGCCCCGGCCGGGCACCGAGGCCTTCTGGGAACAACTCGCGCACGGGCTCGCCCACGTGCACACCGCCACGCGGCACCCCCGATTCGGCTGGCACCGGGACAACTGGCTGGGCCGCCGTCGGCAGGTCAACACCTGGGACGACGACGGGTTCACGTTCTTCGCCCAGCACCGTCTGCTGCGCTGGCTCGGCGAGCCTCGCGTCCAGGAGGCGCTCGACGCCGCGGACCGGGCGGCGCTGGAACGACTGTGCGACCGACTGCCCGAACTGCTCCCGGTCAGGCCCGCGTGCCTGACGCACGGCGACCTGTGGACGCAGAACGTCCTGGCCACCCCCGACGGGCGGCCCGCGCTGATCGACCCGGCCGTGTCGTACACGTGGGCCGAGGTCGACCTGGCCCACCTGTGGACGACGGCGCCGCCGCCCGAGGCGCGCGTGTTCTTCGAGCTGTACCCCGAGCTGACCGGACTCGACCGCGACTGGCGCGACCGCATGCCGATTCTCCAGCTGCGTCAACACCTGGCCGTCATCGCGCAGTTCGAGCCCGACTGGGGCGCCGCCGACCTCGTACGCGCCACGCTCGCCCCATTCCGGAAGCGGCCGTCCGCTCAACCCGGCGCCTGAGCCGCGGCCGAGGCAGCGGCTCGTACGCGCCACGCTCGCCCCATTCCGGAAGCGGCCGTCCGCTCAACCCGGCGCCTGAGCCGCGGCCGAGGCAGCGGCGCGCGGCTTGCCGGGTCCGTCGCATGCTCGCCACGAAGCCGGCCGACGAGCCGCGTTCCGCGCCGGTCGTGGCGTAGCGGCCGTTCCACCCTCGGCCGTTCTGCGGCGGCGTGTCGGACACCTGTCCGCGATGAGCGTGATCTGTCGGCGGTATGTCGGTGGCGGTTGCGACCTTGAGCGGGTCGGTGCTCCCCAGGAGCGCGCCGCCCCGGAGCGCAAGGAGCCCGTCATCGTGTCTTCCGCGTCCCAGAGCCGACCGTGGGACGTTCACCGGCCGCGGTCTGCCGAGGGAAGGATCTTCCTGGTCACCGGGGGCAACGCCGGGATCGGTTGGTTCGCCGCGGAGCAACTCGCCGCCACCGGCGCCGTTGCCGTGCTCGGCAGCCGGAAGCGCGCGGGGGCCGACGCCGCCATGGCCTCGATCCGCTCGCGCGTCCCGGCGCGCGTGCGCCACCTTCGACTGGACCTCGCCGACCTGTCGTCCCTGAAGACCACCGTGGACACACTGGACCTCGAACGCCTCGACGCGGTCGTCCACGACGCCGGGGTCGTGCTCGACGAGCCGCCGCGTCGAGAGACCGAGGACGGCCACGAGCTGATGTTCGCCACCAACCATCTCGGCCACTTCGCGCTGACCCAGTGGCCGTCCCCCCTGCTGTCCGCGGCGCCGGCGGCCCGCAGGGCGAGGACGCCGGAGCATGGCCCGTCGTCCGTGCCGTCCTTGACCCGGAGGCGCGGGGAGGGCAGCTGTGGGGGCCGGGGGTCTTCGGCCTGCGTGGCCTTCCGCGGCGTGAGCCCGTCCCCTCTCATATGACCGACCCGCCGTCGCCGCTCACCTGTGGGCCGTCAGCGGTGAGCCGGTCGGCACCGGTCCGCGCCTCGGCTTTCGGCAGGCGCGGCGGCGGTGTCCGGCGAGGTGGCACTCGGGCGCCTTGTCGTAGCGGCTCGCGATGGCCCCGCCGGTCCTCGGCTCGACCCGCGGCCGGGGCGAACGACACCTGGTGGCCGGTGGGTTGCCCGCGCCTCACACGCCCGGTGTCCTGCCTACGACCCCTCGCGCAGTCCCTTGAGAAGGCCGAGTTCCGCCGGTGTGAACTGCGGCCCCTCCAACTGCGGCCGAAGCGGCCCCACCAGAGCGGAAAGCAGCACGCTCGGCCGCACCAGGGAGGCGGGCGGAGCCTGAAGCGTCAGCACGTCGGTCAGTGCCGTGGCCGTACGGAAGGAACCGGTCGCCGTGAGGGAGAGACGGCTGACGTAGCGCTGGAGGAGCCGGTCGGTGAGGCGCGGGGTCCTACCGGTGGTGGTGGAGAAGTGGATGTCCTGCCCGACGGTCAGCGCCCACGCCGCGTCCACCGGTCGGGCGATCGCCCGCTGGGCGCGCCGGGACAGTCCCGGACCCAGTCCGCCGCGGGCCAGATCGCGCAGGGCCAGGGCGCCTTGCGCTGTCACCGACAGGCCCTGCCCGTACATCGGGTTGAAGGCGGCGACGGAGTCGCCCAGCGCCACCAGACCCTCGGGCCACGCCTTGAGCCGCTCGTAGTAGTGGCGGCGGTTGGCCGTGGTGTGCGTGATGCTGACGTCGGTGAGCGGCTCGGCGAGTTCGAGGAGGTCGGCGATGACGGGGTGCCGCAGGCCGCGCGCGAAGGGCTCGAAGGCGTCGGCGTCCCGGGTGGGCTGCCCGCCGGGCGCCCCCATCAAGCTGACGTGCCAGCGGCCGCCCTCGATCGGCAGGATGCCCCCGGCACGGGCGGGCCGGGGCAGGCGCGGATCGGCGTTCACACTGACGACGGGCCAGCCGCGCGTGGGGACAGGGGCGCGGTACACGCGGCTGGCGTAGACCAGGCCGGAGTCGACGCGGTCCTCGGCGAGGCCGCGGACACCCAGCTCGGCGAGCCATCGGGGCAGACGGGAGGAACGGCCGGAGGCGTCGATCACCAGGTCGGCACGCAGTTCCGTCTCGCCGCGGCCCGAGGTGTGGACGCGCACTCCGGTGACCCGGCGCCTGTCGCCGAGCAGTCCGACCACCTTGGCCCGCGTAAGTGTGCTGACATGGGGTTCTTCGAGTACCCGTTCCCGGACGACGTGGTCGGTCAGGTCCCGGCTCGCGGTCATGAGGCGGTGGGTGGCGCGCTGCCAGCGCCGGTACCAGCCCTCGGGCGAGTAGATGACCATATTGGTCGTCACCGGTATCCGGTGCGCCCCCGCGGCCGCCAACTGGTCGGTCACACCGGGCAGGAGCTCCTCCAGCCCGTCCACGCCGGCGGACTGGAGGAGGTGAATGTGCACGGCCTGGGGTACACCGACGCGCGGGCCGGGCCCTTCGGGGAGGTCGTGGGACTCGATGATCTCCACCGATCCGACCTGGTCCTTGACGGCGGCCGCGGCGAGCATGCCGGCCATACTGCCCCCGATGACGACGGCGCGGGCGGAACTCTGCCGGGTTGCTTCAGTCATGGTCGGCTGCTTTCTGCGGGGAATCGGTGGTGTTCACGGAGGGTTCGGACGACGGGGGAGGCAAGAGCGAGGGACACCGGGACCAGATCCCCGGAGCGCCACGCCGATGAGGCGGCGCCGCCCGGCATCCGGTCGGGGTGGGCGTGCTGCCGGTCCAGGGCGACGACGATCATGGCCGCGTCGGCGCTCGCCGCCGCCGAGTCCTCGTCCGGGCAGTGGCTCAGCGCCGTCCGGTAGGCCGCGTCCCGGACGGCCGGGTCGCAGTAGGGAGCCAGCGCGAGGATGGCGTCGTACAGCGCCGTTTTCCGGCTCATCAGGAGCATCGCCCAGGGAGTGCGCCACCAGGGCAGCGCGGAGCGGACCGCCCCGGGAGTGGGGACGTCGCGCAACAGCCGCCACAGCGGGCTGAGCTGGCGCAGCTGCCGGACGACCTGGACGGTCCGCGCGGTTCGGGGCCCCAGCAAGGGCAGCGCGTATCCGACGGCACCGACCACCGCGGACAGCGCGGCGAACCGCGGGGAGACCTGGGCGATGAGGAGGTCCAGGTCGTGTCCGGCCCAACGGGCGCCGACCGCGACGAGGCGCGTGACGTCGTAGCCCACATGGAGCAGGTAGGCGGCGACGAGCAGCTGCAAGCCCGTCCGGAGCGAACCGTGGACCTCTCTGGACCAGCGCCGGCACATGGTGACGTTGGCGACGGCCGCCACGCCGTGGGCCAGGAGATAGGTGACGATCATTTCCCGGATGAAGGGCGTGCCGGCGTAGTACGAGTCGAAGAGCGTGACCTGCTCCACCGGAGCGTTCCCGGCCCAGAAGAGGAGCACGACGGCCAGGACGGCCAGGCTGTACGCCGCCACGCACCAGCGCGCGGCGCGCCGGGTCTGCTCCGGCGGTGCCGGGCGCCAGTGGATGATCAGCAGCAGGCTGGCACCGGAGTACGCGGTCAGCGCCGCGTAGACGACCGGCGCCGCGCAGTTCGTGATGCCGGTGGCCCGGTTGAGTGCGACCACGGACTGCGGGGCGGCGAGCAGCATGATGCACCCGCCCGCGAACAGCTGCGTGAAAGCCGACCACAGCAGCGGGTCGCGCCGTCGGCGGGCGAGCGGCGGAAGCTTCAGGGCGCAGACCAGGAACAGCGCGGCGCCGCCGACGTAGTAGACGAGATTGCCGGGTCCTGGTGCCACTGTGCCGTTCTCTCCTGGTCGCGCGCCGCGCGGCGGGTCCGCGTCGTACGGATCAGATCTGACGGAAACGATGAGCCATGGAGGCCCCGATCCGCGCGCTGACATGGTGGGGGTCGACGGGGGAGTCCTTCAGCCGCAGGGCGGCCTGCAGATCGGTGGCGAGCCGCAGGCCGAAGTGCTCGGCCTCGATCTCCTCGTCCATTCCCTGTCCGTCCGAGCGTGCGGCGTAGTGGAGCGCCGCGTCCGTGCCGTCGAGCGGCGCGTCCGCCTCGTCGGCAGTGGACACGACGGACACGAACTCGGCGAGGCCGGCCGCCGCTTCGCCGCCGGACGTGCGGGCGGCGGGTTGCCGCGAGCCGCCGCGGTGCCCCTGGAACATGTGCCATGCCTCGTGACCGATGATCACCAACTGGTGCTCGGGGTCGGTGTGCTGCTCGTAGACGATCAGGTCGTGGCTCGCGCGGTCCACCCACAGCCCGCTGGCGGTCACCGGCGGGAAGGCCGCCTCGCGCAGCCGCACCGGCCGGCCGCGAACCTGGCTCAGGGCCCGGCCGAGGAGCGGGATCAGCTCCTCGTCTCCCGCCGGCGCCGGCAGACCTCCGACGAGGCGGGCGCTGAGCCGCCGCATCGCCCTGGCTCCCGCGCTCACCGGTCTTCCTCTTGATCGTCGAGTTCCAGCAGGGCCTTCAGGGTCGCGTTGAGCACGTTCCAACGCTCCTCCGGCAGGTCTCGCGCCTGCCGGAGCGCGAGGCCGCGCACATCGTCGTGGCATGAGGAGGCCGCCACCACGGCCGCCCGTCCCCCGGCCGCCGACCGCGTGGCGAACATGGACAGCAGCTCTCGATGGAGTGCTTCCGAGGACGGCGCGGTGAAGAACGCCTCACCCCCCTCGACCCCGAAGAAGTCGACCAGGCCGTGCAGCAGTTCCACACTGGGTACCTTGTCGCCCGCGCAGACCTGGCGGGCCCAGAACGCGGAGACCCCCAATTGCCGCGAGACATCGCCGGCGAGGTCCGACATGCGCCGGCCCGTACGCGCCAGCCGCTCGTCCGCGAGCGCCTTGACGCGTGACCGAACCCGCTCGTTGACCGTCTCCACCGGCGGCTGCCCACCGCGCAGCAGCGTGCGTACGACGCTCTCGGGCAAGGCGGTCCTGACGGCCAGCCGCCTCGGGCTGAGGAACTCCGAGCGATCGAGGCCCTCCTGCCGGATCAGCGCGTCAAGACGCCGAAGGGTCTCGGGCAGCGGCGTCGACTCCACCGATGTGCTCCAAGCGGTCGCGGGACTGCGGCAATGCACATGGCACCCTACGCGTAACCGACGTCACCTCCGTGATCTTTTATTGGCCAAAGAGCGAGCGCCGACGACGACCCGTTCGGTGGCCTTGCTTTTGTGGTGCGCCGCCCGCTCACTTAGCCTTTTCCCATGCGCACACCGCGGATGACGGTGGAGCCTGCGCACGCCTTCCGGCGCGTGGCCTCGTACGTCGGCCCCTCGGCCCTCGCACGCGGGCCGGCGCACGGCGGGCGCGACCGAGGACGAGGTCGGCTGACATGGGCGCGATGAATGGACCGCCGGCCGCGGTCGGGACGGGCGGACTGGCGGACTGGGGCGTCCGGCGCACCATGACCGACTTCGAAGCGGCGATGTGGCGCATGGAGGCCGATCCTCGGCTGCGGACCCCGATGGCCGCGGTGGAGGTCCTCGACCGCACGCCCGACTGGGACCGTTTCCTCGCCGCGCACGAGTGGGCCACCCGGGCCCTCCCACGAGCCCGGATGCGCGCCGTCGACACGCCGCTGCACCTGGGCAACCCGGTCTGGGCGGTGGACCCGAACTTCGATCTGGACTTCCACGTGCGACGGCAGCGCCTGCCCGCGCCCGCCACGTTCGAGCAGGCATTGCGGGTGTGCCAGAACGTGATGAGCGAGCCCTTCGACCGGGCTCGCCCGCCGTGGCAGGCACTCCTGATCGAGGGGCCGGCCGGCGGGGCGGCGGTCTACATGCTGAAGGCGCACCACAGCCTCACCGACGGGTTGGGCGGCATTCAGATGCTCGCCCTGCTGCACAGCCGAAAGCGCGGGCACTCCGCGCCCGAGTGGGACTGTGAGGCTCCGGCGGCCGAGGACATCGGAGCGTGGGGTGCGCTGAGCGAACAGGTGGGCCGCGGCCTGCGCGACGCACCCGCGCGGCTGGCGGCCAGGACGCTGCGTGCGCCCGCGGCACTGGCCGCCGCCCTCACCGCACTTCCGGCCGGCGCGGCGGCGGCGGTGCGGTACGTCCGTTCGCTGAACGGCCTCCTGGTCCCACCGGCGTGCCCGCCCTCGCCCCTGCTGCGCGGCCGGAGCCTCTCCCACCGGTTCTCGGTCCTGGAAACCACGGTGGACGCCCTCAAACACGCGGGCAAGGCGGCGGGTGGCTCACTGAACGACGCCTACATCGCGGCGCTCCTCGGCGGCTTCCGCCGCTACCACGAGGCACTGAGCCGCCCCGTCGCGCGGATACCGATGGCCATGCCGGTGAGTCTGCGGGCCGGGGACAACCCGATGGGCGGAAACCGCTTCGCGGGCGCGCGCTTCGCGGCCCCGGTCGGCATCGAGGACCCGGCCGAGCGGATCGCGGCGATCCACGACATCGTCCTGTCGGTGCGCCACGAGCCCGCCCTGGACGCCCTCCAGGTCTTCGCACCCGTGTTCAGCCGGATCCCGACGCCTTTCCTCACCGACTGGTACGCCGGCCAGTCCACCCGTCTCGACCTTCAGGCCAGCAACATCCGGGGCCTGGCCGTGCCGGTCTACATCGCCGGAGCCCGTGTCGAACGCATGTTTCCCTTCGGCCCGCTGCCGGGCTGTGCGGTCATGGCGGTGCTGGCGTCGCACTGCGGCGTGTGCTGCATCGGCATCAACGCGGACCCTGCCGCGGTCACCGAGCCCGACCTGTTCCTGCACTGCATGCGTGCGGGCCTGGACGAGGTGCTGGCCGTCGGCGGTGAGACCGGGCCTCGCGGCCTCACCGCTTGGCGCACGGCATGGGAAGGGCCGTCGTGATCGTCGACTTGGGGAAGCTGCGAGGCCGTCTGGCCCGGCGCGGGGCCGGGCCGCTGCCAGGGCTTCGGCGACTCCGCGGCGCACCGGCACGGGACCGCGCCGAAGGCCGGGCACAGGGCGGGCCGGGCCAGATCCCGTTCCTGGTGTGCGAGGACATCATCAGAAGTGCCCGGTACCGGTCCGGCGTCCGGGAACTCGCGGACCGGTTGCAGCGCCCGCCCGGCGAAGTGGACCGGCGCGCCCGCGCGTACCTGCGGGAGATGGTGGCCGGCCAGAACAGGCTTGTCCTCGACCTCTGGGAACGCTTCGGCGCCTACGTCGCCCGCGCCTACCGCACCGACCTCGCCCGTGCGCGCCTGGACGAGGTGCGCCGGCTCGGCCGGGGTCACACCCTGGTGTTCCTCCCCAGCCACCGCTCCTACCTCGATCCGCTGGTGCTGCGCCCGGCGCTGCTGCGGCACGGGTTCCCACCGAACCACGTTCTCTCCGGGATCAACCTCTCCTTCTGGCCGCTGGGCCCGCTGATGCGTCGCAGCGGATACGTGTTCATCCGCCGCAGCCTCGCGGGGGACGAGGTCTACAAATGGGTGCTGCGGCAGTATCTGGGTTACTTGTTGCGCGGCAGAGCCGATCTCGAGTGGTACGTCGAGGGCGGACGCACCCGCACCGGCAAGCTCCGTCCGCCCCGCTACGGCCTGCTGACCTATCTGGCCGAGGCGTTCCACGACAGCGGCGTGGACGACGCGTACATCGTTCCCGTCTCGATCGTCTACGACCGGTTGTACGAGGTCGGCGAGATGGAGGAGGAGGCGCGCGGGTCGGCGAAGAAGCCCGAGAACCTGTCCGTCGCGGTGCGGTACATCAAGGCGCAGGGCGGGCGGCGCGGCCAGGTGCACCTGGCCTTCGGCGAACCGCTGTCGGTCGCGGCGGAGTTGGGCGCCGACTGGGTCACGCTGCCCCCGGCACAGCGGCGCCGCGCGATCCAGAGACTCGGGATCGAGGTGATGCACCGCATCGACTCCGTCACGCCGGTCACCGCCACGGGGCTCGTCACGCTCTGTCTGCTGGGCCTGGGGGGCCGCGCCCTGACCGTCACGGAGATCAGGGCCACGCTCGCCCCGCTGCTCGGCTACGTCCGCGACCGCCACCTGCCGAGCGTGGTCGCACCGCGCCTCCAGGACGCCGGTGGTGTCGAACGCGTGCTGGACGTCCTGATCGCCGACGGCGTGATCACCTGCTACGCCAAGGGAACCGATCCGGTGTACCAGGTCGCCGAGAACCAGGAACTGGTCGCCGCGTTCTACCGGAACAACATCATCCACTTCCTGGTGGACCGGGCCGTGGCCGAGCTGGTGGTCCAGGCGGCGGCGGAGGGGCACCACCCCGACCCGGTCGCCGACGGCTGGCGAGAAGCGCTCCGGCTGCGCGAGTTGCTGGAGTTCGAGTTCTTCTTCGACGACAAACGGACGTTCCGGCACAAGATCCACTCCGAACTCGCCCTCATGGACGAGCGGTGGACCGAGGTCCTGCGGTCGCCGCGGGCGGCCGAAGAACTGCTGGAGCGGATCCGGCCGCACCTGGCCCACCGGGTCCTCGCGTCTTACCTGGAGGCGTACCTCCTCGTGGCCGACCGGCTCGCCGCCCACCCCTCGCACGAGCCTGTCCAGGAGAGGCCGTTCCTCACCGACTGCCTCGACACGGGGCGTCAACTGCTGATGCAACAGCGCATCACCACCAACGAATCCCTCTCCCTGGAACTCTTCACCACCGGTCTGCGACTCGCCCGCCACCGGGGCCTGCTGGACCCGGGCGGCGAGCAGGTCGTCGACCGGCGCATCGCGTTCGCACGCGAGCTGGAGACGCTCGTCGGACGGTTGCGCCGCTCCCGGGCACTGGCGCTGCGGGACATCGGCACGGCGGCCTCGCCGCCGTCGGCGGGCAGCGGGCAGCCGTGACGGACCTGGCCGCGATCCTCGACTCCGTCGCCGACGCGCCGGCGGGGCCGTCCACCGCCGCGTTCTTCGACCTCGACGGAACGGTCGTCGAGGGCTACACGGTGCGCAGCCTCTACCGCGACCGGCTGCGCCATGCCGACGTCAGCCCGAGCCGGTCCGGCCGACTGGCACTCGCCGCACTGGACGTGCGGTTCCGGCAGGCCCCCTTCGACAAGGTCGTCGACATCGCCTTCGAGGCACTGGCGGGACGTACCGAGGACGAACTCGCCGCATTCGGCGAGCGGTTGTTCCGGCAGGACATCGCCGGCCGGATCTACCCGCAGGCGCGCCAACTCGTCCACGCGCACCGCAGGGCCGGGCACCGTGTCGTCATGGCGACGTCCGCCACACCGTTCCAGGCGGATCCCGTCGCCGCCGACATGGGCTTCGACGCCGTACTGTGCACGCGCCCCGAGGTGCGCTCCGGGACGCTCACCGGCAACGTGGACGGAGACGTCCTGTGGGGCCCCGACAAGGCCCGGTCGATCACGGCCTACGCCCAGCGGGAAGGCGTTCGCCTCGCCGACAGCTTCGCCTACGGCAACGCAGCCGAGGACGCGCCGATGCTCGCCGCGGTCGGCCACCCGCGGCCGCTGAACCCCGAGCCGGAACTGGTCGACATCGCCCACCTGCGAGGCTGGCCGGTGGTCCGGCTCGAACCGCCCCGCCGCGGTGTCTCCCTCTCGTCGGCCCTGCGCACCGGCGCGGCACTCACCGCCCTGGGCGCGTCCGCGATGCTCGGCATCGGCGTCGGCCTGCTCACCCGCGACCGGCAGGCCGGCGCCAACGTGGGTACCGGAACAGGGTGCGGCCTCGCGCTGACCTTCGGGGGCGTGACCCTCCGCGTCGTCGGTGAGCACAACCTGTGGGTGCGGCGCCCGGCCGTCTTCATGTTCAACCACCAGAGCAGCCTGGACATGCTGGTGCTGGGCGACCTCCTGCGCCGCGACGTCACCGGCGTGGCCAAGAAGGAGCTGGCCCACGATCCCCTGTTCGCCCCCATCGGCCGGCTGGTGGACATCGTCTACGTCGACCGGGCCCACCCGCACGAGGCGAAGGAGTCCCTCCGGGCGGCGGTCGGCAAGCTGCACGACGGCATCTCCGTCGCCATCGCGCCGGAGGGCACCCGCTCACCCACTCCGACCCTCGGTCCCTTCAAGAAGGGCGGGTTCCACATCGCCGTCGAAGCGGGCGTGCCGATCGTCCCGATCGTGATCCGCAACACCGGCGCACTCATGTGGCGCGACTCGCTCTGGCTGCATCCGGGCACCGTGGACGTCGCCGTACTGGAGCCCGTCCCGACATCGGACTGGGACCCGGACACGTTCGACGACCACGTCGCGTACGTCCGCCGACGCTTCCTCGACACCTTGGCCGACTGGCCGGGGGAGACGGAAGCGAAGTGACGGCCCACCCGGATGCCGCGGAGGAGGACTCCACGCCCCGTCAACCGCCGTAGATGGCCTTGAGTTCCTCGGCGTACTCCTTCGCCACCATGTCCCGCTTCACCTTCTGCGACGGGGTCAGTTCTCCGCCCTTCTCGGTGAAGTCACGAGGCAGGATCCGGAAGGACCTGATCGACTCCGCGCGGGAGACCGCCCGGTTGGCGTCGTCCACGGCCTGCTGGACGGCCGCACGCAAGCGCGGATCGTCGCGGAGATCGGCGGCGGTGGCGCCGGCCGGCTCGCCGTGCTCGGCCTTCCACGCCGCGAGCGCCCTTTCGTCGAGGGTGATGAGCGCCGCGACGAACGGCCGTCTGTCGCCGACGACCACGCACTGGCTGATCAGTTCATGGCGGCGCAGCCGGTCCTCGAGCGGGACGGGCGCGACGTTCTTGCCCCCCGAGGTCACCAGCAACTCCTTCTCGCGGCCCGTGATCCGCAGGAAGCCGTCGTCCAACTCGCCGAGGTCACCGGTGTGGAACCAGCCGGCCGCGTCCAGGGCCTGCTCCGTGGCGGCGTCGTTGTTCCAGTACCGGGTGAACACCTGGTCGCCCTTGACGAGGATCTCGCCCGCGTCGGTGATGCGCACGGCAGTGCCGGGCAGCGGCCGGCCGACGGTGCCGAAGCGCACCTCGCCGTCGAAGTCGGCCGCGACCAGGGGGGACGTCTCGGTCAGCCCGTATCCCTCCCGCACGTCGAGGCCGGCCCCGCGGAAGAAGTGGGCCAGCCGGACGTCGAGCTGGGCACCGCCGCAGATCGCGTGCGTGCACCGGCCGCCGAAGGCGGCGCGCAACTCGTCGTAGACCAGCTTGGCGAACAGCGCGTGGCGCAGGCGCAGGAACGGTCCGGGGCCGCCGGCGTCGAGCGACCGGCTGTAGGCGACAGCGGTCCGTTCGGCCTGCTCGAAGAGCTTGCCCTTGCCCGCGGCCCGCGCCTTCTGCCGCGCGGTGTCGCGCATCTTCTCGAAGACGCGGGGGACGGCCAGCACGAAGGTCGGCTCGAACGAGGCGAGATCGGCCGCGAGGTGCTTGGCGTCGGGAGCGTGACCCATCCTGATCCCGGCCTGCACACAGCCGAGTTGGATCAGGCGGCCGAACGAGTGCGCCAGGGGCAGGAACAGCAGGGTGGAAGCGCCTTCCCGGAGCATCGACCGCAGCTTCGGAACGGCGTTGACGACCTCGAAGCAGAGGTTGCGGTGACTGAGGACGCAGCCCTTCGGCCGGCCGGTCGTACCACTCGTGTAGGCGATGGTGGCCATGTCGTCCGCCCTCACCGCGTGGCGGCGCCGCTCGACCTCCGCGGCCGGTACGGCGACACCTTCGGCGACGAGTTCGTCCACCGCGCCGTGCGGCGCGTCGATCTGCCACAGCCGGGTCATCGCCGGGAGCCGCTCGCGCACACCCGCCACCTTCGCGCGGTGGGCGTCGGTCTCCGCGAAACACGCGACCGCGCCGGAGTCCGACAGGATCCAGAGCACCTGCTCCGCACTGGAGGTCTCGTAGATGGGCACGCTGACCGCGCCGACGGCCAGGACCGCGTAGTCCAGGAGCGTCCACTCGTACCTGTTCCGGCTCAGCAGCGCCACCCGGTCCCCGACCCGTACCCCGGCGGCGATCAGGCCTTTGGCCACGGCGATCACGTCGTCGCGGAACCGTGCGCAGGTCACGTCCCGCCATTGCCCGTCGAGGCGACGGGCGAACTGGACCGCGTCCGGTGTACGGGCCGCGTTCTCCCACACCGGATCGGTGAGCACGGCGGCGTCCGCGACCGTCGCGACGGCCGGTACGGAGAACTCGCCGACGACGCGAGGCCGCTCAGCCCCCGGGTCCGTGCGGACGGCGCGGTGCGGGGCGGGTGCCGCCGTCGCCGGACGATCCGCCGCGGGGTCTTGGCTGTCGGCCGAGCCGTTCATCGGACCTCCTGGGGCGGAGCCGTCAGAAGCACGTACGGACGTCGCACCGCGCCGTGCGCACGTCGAGGGCCGACGGCCGGCGAGCTGGTCGCGGTGCCGTGACCGGCCGGTTCCCGAGCGCGGCGCCGCTCGCACCGTGCGGTGTCCGCGCCTGCCCGGAACCCGGTGGGCGGTCTCGGGGTCTCCCGCCCATGGCCCTGATTTTATCGCCCGCGCCCACTCGCGCACTCGGCCCGCCTCCTGACCGTGCCCGGCTCGGCACCGGCCGTATCACGAGGACGCCGTGGCACCGGGCGTCATGGCGATGCCGTCGGGCGTACGACGGCCGCGGTGGCGTACGGGGCAGGAGGGGCGCGGTCAGGGCGTGGGCGAAGCGTCGGTGAGGGACATCCAGCGCCGGACGGTCCCCTGGTGGGAACCGGACACCGTCCCCGCGGCCACGGCCTGCGCGTCCGCCGGTGAGCACGGCGCTCCCGCCCGGGTCAGGAGGACGAGCGGCCAGGCAGGGCCCGCGCCGGGGCCCGCTCCGTCGAAGGCCGACCAGTCCCAGGGGCCGTCGAAGCGCCATGCCCGTCCGGCGGCGTCGGCGACCTCGTCGCCCGGCCGCAGAAACGCGTAGGGCCGCATCAACAGTTCAAAGGTGAACGGTGTCCCGTCGCCCGGATGGATCCCGTAACCCGTGCCGTCGAGATGGCTGCCGTCCGGAAACTCCCGGTAGGACAGGCCCCGCCGCAGCACGGCCACGGTCAGCCGGGGTCGCGGCAGCCAGCCCGTCTCCAGCGGCGGGTCGTGGTGATCGACAGCCGTCACGTGGACCACGGTCGGCGGCACTCCGACCCGGCAGACGTCCCCCGCTTCCAGCTGCTCGGGCGGCGGATCCGTCCGGAACAGCCCTGCTTCCGCCTCCGGCGGGACACGCCCGCCGCCGTCCACGCCGAGGGCCACGATCCCGTTCCAACGGACGAAGTCGCTGTCGGGGTCGACGCGCCACCACGGCCACCGCACCGACACCTCGTTCCACGTCACGCCTCGCTCGACCCTGGTCGGCGTGAAAGGGCAGGCGATCGACAGCACGTCACCGACCCGGAAATCCCCCTCATGAAGCATCGGGCCAGGTTACGGGCATACCGGCGAAGTCCGCCCACCGCGGGCGGGTTCCCGCCGGGACGGCAGAAGGTGCCGGCCCCCGCCGCGCGCCGCCACCGCCCCTGGGGCGCGGCCATGGGGGGCGGTGCCCGGATCCACTGGCCGCGGGGCCGGCGGAGGCTTCGGGGGCACCCCCGCCGCGCCGCCGGCAACCCCCGGGCACCCCTGGATCCCCGGATCGCCCGGCGCCGGGAGGGCTTTTGTGCGAGCGTGCGCGGCTGGGTTAACCTGCGGCGTATTTTCCCGTCATGTGAATCCGTGAACTGGGGAAACGCACACGTGAACCGCCGGGTCAGGCCGCGTGCCCGGCGATGGTTCCGAGCCCTTTCGCATGAGGGCTCCTGGGGAGCGGAATGAGGGTGCGCATGGCCGGCAAGGCGACCGGGACGACCGACGCGGTACCGGGGGACGAGGAACTGAGGAGGCTGCTCGCGGGGCTGACCTCGGTCCGTGACGGAGACTTCGGCACCCGGCTGCCGGACGACTCCCCGGGGCTCATGGGCGACATCGCCACGGTCTTCAACGGGATGGTCGACCAGCTGTCCGTGTTCACCTCCGAAGTCACCCGGGTCGCGCGCGAGGTGGGCACCGAGGGCACCCTCGGGGGCCAGGCGCAGGTCCCGGGGGTCTCGGGCACCTGGGCCGACCTGACCGACTCGGTCAACGCGATGGCGGGCAACCTCACCACCCAGGTCCGTGACATCGCCCAGGTGGCCACCGCGGTCGCCAAGGGCGATCTGTCGCAGAAGATCGACGTGCCGGCGCGCGGCGAGATCCTCCAGCTGAAGGAGACCGTCAACACGATGGTCGACCAGCTCTCCGCCTTCGCCGACGAGGTGACCCGGGTCGCCCGCGAGGTCGGTACCGAGGGCAGGCTGGGCGGCCAGGCGCAGGTGCCGGGCGTCGCCGGCGTCTGGCGCGACCTGACGGATTCGGTCAACTTCATGGCCGGGAACCTGACGGCTCAGGTGCGCAATGTCGCCCAGGTGACGACGGCGGTGGCGCAGGGTGATCTGTCGCAGAAGATCACGGTGGATGCCCGGGGCGAGATCCTGGAGTTGAAGAGCACCATCAACACGATGGTGGACCAGTTGTCGGCGTTCGCGGACGAGGTGACCCGTGTGGCGCGCGAGGTGGGCACCGAGGGCCGCCTCGGCGGCCAGGCGGACGTGAAGGGCGTCAAGGGGACCTGGCGCGACCTGACGGATTCGGTCAACTTCATGGCCGGGAACCTGACGGCTCAGGTGCGCAATGTCGCCCAGGTGGCCACGGCGGTGGCGCAGGGTGATCTGTCGCAGAAGATCACGGTGGATGCCCGGGGCGAGATCCTGGAGTTGAAGAGCACCATCAACACGATGGTCGACCAGCTCTCCGCCTTCGCCGACGAGGTGACCCGTGTGGCGCGCGAGGTGGGCACCGAGGGCCGCCTCGGCGGCCAGGCGCAGGTGCGGGGCGTCGCCGGCACCTGGAAGGACCTCACCGACAACGTCAACGTGATGGCCTCCAACCTCACCGGCCAGGTCCGCTCCATCACCCAGGTCGCCACGGCCGTCGCCAAGGGCGACCTCTCGCAGAAGATCACCGTCGAGGCGAAGGGCGAGGTCGCCGCGCTCGCCGACGTCATCAACACCATGGTCGACACCCTGTCGGCGTTCGCGGACGAGGTGACCCGCGTGGCGCGCGAGGTGGGCACCGAGGGCCGCCTCGGCGGGCAGGCGCACGTGCCCAACGTGGCCGGCACCTGGAAGGACCTCACCGACAACGTCAACTCCATGGCCAACAACCTCACCGGCCAGGTGCGCAACATCGCGCTGGTGACCACCGCCGTGGCCAAGGGCGACCTGTCGAAGAAGATCGACGTCGACGCCCGCGGCGAGATCCTGGAGCTGAAGACCACCATCAACACGATGGTGGATCAGCTGTCGGCGTTCGCCGACGAGGTGACCCGGGTCGCCCGCGAGGTCGGCACCGAGGGACGGCTCGGCGGCCAGGCCGAGGTCGAGGGCGTGTCGGGCACCTGGAAGCGGCTCACCGAGAACGTCAACGAACTCGCCGGGAACCTCACCCGGCAGGTCCGCGCCATCGCCGACGTCGCCAGCGCCGTCGCCGAGGGCGACCTGACCCGGTCCATCACCGTCGACGCCTCCGGCGAGGTCGCCGACCTCAAGGACAACATCAACTCCATGGTGGAGTCGCTGCGCGAGACCACCCGGGCCAACCAGGAACAGGACTGGCTCAAGACCAACCTCGCCCGGATCTCCGGCCTCATGCAGGGCCACCGCGACCTGCGCGTCGTGGCCGAGCTGATCATGGACGAGCTGGCGCCCCAGGTGTCCGCCCAGTACGGCGCCTTCTACCTCGCCGAGGACGGCGCCGCGGGACCCGAGCTGCGGCTCGTCGGCTCCTACGGCCGCCCCGACGAGGACGACCGGCCGGACCGGATCCCCTTCGGCCGCTCCCTGGTCGGCCAGGCGGCGCGCAGCCGCCGCACGATCGCGGTGGACGAACTGCCGCCCGGGTACGTCACCATCTCCTCCGGGCTCGGACAGATCGAGCCGACGGCGCTGTTGCTGCTGCCCATCCTCTTCGAGGAGCAGGTGCTCGGCGTCATCGAACTGGCCTCCGTCACCCGGTTCACCGCCGTGCAGCGGGACTTCCTCCAGCAGCTCGTGGACACCATCGGCGTCAACGTCAACACGATCGTCGCCAACGCCCGCACCGATGAACTCCTGGAGGAGTCCCAGCGCCTGACCAGCGAACTCCAGGCGCGCTCCGCCGAGTTGCAGGTCCGGCAGGAGGAGTTGCAGCGCTCCAACGCCGAACTGGAGGAGAAGGCCTCGCTGCTCGCCGAGCAGAACCGCGACATCGAGGGCAAGAACCTCCAGATCGAGCAGGCCCGGCAGGAACTGGAGGCCCGCGCCCAGCAGTTGTCGCTCGCCTCCAAGTACAAGTCCGAGTTCCTCGCCAACATGAGCCATGAGCTGCGCACCCCGCTCAACAGCCTGCTCATCCTCGCCCAGTTGCTCGCCCAGAACCCCTCCCGCAACCTCACCCCGAAGCAGGTCGAGTACGCGGGCATCATCCACTCGGCGGGCTCGGACCTGCTCCAGCTGATCAACGACATCCTCGACCTGTCCAAGGTCGAGGCCGGCAAGATGGACGTGACGCCGGAGCGCGTCCCCCTGCGCCAGCTCATCGAGTACGTCGAGGCCACCTTCCGGCCGATGACCTCGCAGAAGAGCCTCGGCTTCACCGTCACCACGTCGGCCGGCGCGCCCGCCGACCTCCTCACCGACGACTCACGGCTCCGCCAGATCCTGCGCAACCTGCTGTCCAACGCGGTGAAGTTCACCGAGCAGGGCGGCGTCGAACTGCGCGTCGAACCCGCGGGCGACGACGAGGTGCCACGGGACGTCGTACGCGGCGGCGCGGTGGTCGCCTTCCGCGTGAAGGACACCGGCATCGGCATCCCGGAGCAGGAACTGGAGAGCGTCTTCGGCGCGTTCCAGCAGGCGGACGGCACCACCAGCCGCAAGTACGGCGGCACCGGGCTCGGCCTGTCCATCACCCGGGAGATCGCCCGTCTGCTCGGCGGCGCCGTCACCGTCGACAGCACACCGGGAAAGGGCAGCACCTTCACGCTCTACCTGCCCGTGGCACGCCCCGACTTCGACGCACACCTGCGGGGCGCACACGGCGCCCCCGAACCGGCCGAACAGGAGCGGACGGACGCCGCGAGCCCGCCCGAACTCACGGCGGCACCGCGCGTCTCCGCCAAGCGGCAACGCGCCCGCAGACTCCTCGTCGTGGAGGAACGTCCCCGCGGCCTGCTGACCCTGGTCGCCGAGAGTGTCGTCGGCGACCTGGACCACGGCCACGCCGGCGGCGTCCCCGTCGACATCATCACCGCGGTGGGCGCGCAGGAAGCGGCCGGCGCCCTCGCCGCCGAACCCTGCCACTGCGTCGTCGTGGACCTGGGCGCCCCCGACGGGGAGTCGGCCCGGTTCCTGGAGGCGCTGCACGGCGACTCCGCCCTCGCCGGCGTCCCCGTACTGGTGCACAGCTCCCACCGCGCCGGGTACCCGCGGACGGAGCCGGGCGGCTCGCTGGAGCACCTCTCCAGCCTGGACGAGCTGCGGGAGCGGATCGCCCTCCACCTGTCCGCCGAGGAGCCCGGCGAGGTGCTCACCTTCGTCCGCGGCGAGGAACTCCAGCACACGCCGGCGGACCTGGTCGACGAGCACACCCGCGGCCGTACCGTCCTCGTCGTCGACGACGACGCGCGGAACCTGTTCGCGCTCAGCGGCATCCTCGAACTGCACGGGTTTCGCGTGCTGCACGCGGAGAACGGCCGCAAGGGCATCGAGACGCTGCTGCGCAACCCGGACGTCGAACTGGTCCTGATGGACGTGATGATGCCCGAGATGGACGGATACGCCGCCACCGCCGAGATCCGCGGCATGCCGGAGTACGCCGACCTGCCGGTGATCGCCGTGACGGCGAAGGCGATGCAGGGCGACCGGGAGAAGAGCCTCGCCTCCGGTGCCAGCGACTACGTCACGAAACCGGTGGACACCCGCGACCTCATCGCCTGCGTCCGGCGCTGGCTGCCCGCATGAGGCAGGAGAACGTGCAGCCGGAGAACGTGAAGGCGGAGAACGACACCGCGCATCCGCCCTCGCGAGGGCCGAGGAGTACCCGTCCGGTGCACCCCCAGCCGTCCGCCGAAAGCGGCGTGCGGACCGGCGCGCCGGGCGGTGCGTCCGCCCCTCCCGTGCGGGTGGACGACGCGGCGGCCGACGTGCCCGCGACCTCGCCGGTGGGCAGGCTCGCCGCCACCGTGGAGCGGCTGCGCCGCGAGGTGCGGACCGCGCAGGCGGCCGCCGAGGGCCGGGCGCTGATCGAACTGGCCAAGGGCATCCTGGTCGAGCGCCTGGGCTGCGGACCCGCCCAGGCCGCCCGGCAGCTCGCCGAACTGGCCGAGCAGGCGCAGGTGACACCGCTGGAACTCGCGGTGGACGTCATCAACCAGGCGGCCAGGGACCGCGTCGCGGAGGTGACCGAAGCCTTCCTCTCCGCGACCGCCGATCCCTCCGGCCCGGCCGAGGACTCCGCCGCCGTGCGGCTGCGCGCCGCCGAGAGCGGTGTGCTGGCCGCCCACGACACCGAGGCGATGGCCGGCTCCCTGCTCGAACACGCCCTGCGCCCGCTCGGCGCCGTCGCCGTGGCCATCTGGTCGGCCGGCTCGGACGGCTCGCTGACCCTCGCCGGCAGCGCGGGCTTCGCCCCCGCCGAGGCGGCCCGCTGGCGCTACGTCCCGCCGGACGTGGCCACCGTGGCCCGACGCGGCCTGACCGAGCCCGACGGGCAGTGGGTGCCCTCGCTCGCCGAGTCCGGGCTTCCCACCATCGGCCGGCGCGAGTACGGCGACGGCGCCCGGATCGCCGTACCCGCCGGCGCGGGCGGCCGGATCCACGGCGTCCTGGAGATCGCCTGGCCCAAGCCCGAGGGGCCGCCGCCGCGTCCGGTACTGCGTCAGGTGGAGGCACTCGCCGAACTGTGTGCGCACACCCTGGACGACTTCGTGCCCTCCGCCGCGCCCGGGTGGGGAGCCGGGACGGTGCCGGACGTGACGGAACTGACCGACCTGGCGGACGGTCTGCACGACCCGGCCCTGGTGCTCGTGCCGCACCTCGACGCCGCCGGTCGACTCGTCGACTTCCGCATCCAGCACGTCAACAACCGCTTCCTCGACCCGGCGGGCCGACCGCGGGCCGTCATCGGCGGCGCCCTGCTGCTGGAGACCTATCCGATGGCCGCCGGCACCAGCGAACTGTTCCAGCGCGCGGAGCGGGTCTATGCCACCGGCGAGCCGTTCCGTGCCCAGCGCGTGCGACTCACCGCGCTGGTCGACCAGGTTCCGCTGTCCGCGGTCGCCGACATCAGCATCAGCCGCCACGGCTGCGGTCTCCTGCTCATCTGGCGCATCGAGGACGAGACTGCGCGCCTGGCCAGCCTGCTCCAGCACGCCCAGCGGCTCGGCCGGATCGGCGGCTTCGAGGAGAACCTGCTGACCGGCGAGATCACCTGGAACGGCCAGCTGTTCGGCCTCTACGGCCGCCCGCCCACGAGTCCCCCGGTGGCCCTGGAGGAGCTGCCCGCCTACGCCCACCCGGACGACGCCGTCCAGATCGGCCGGTTCCTGCGCACCCTGCTGCACCGCCGCCGCCCGGCGTCGGCGGCCTTCCGCCTCCAGCGGCCGGACGGAGTCTCCCGGCACATGCGCGTGGTCGCCGAGCCGGTCCTCGACACCGACGGCCAGCTGTTGGGCGTGCGCGGGGCCTACCAGGACATCTCCGCCCAGCACTGGACCGAGGTCGCCCTCGCCGCCACCCGCGACCAGCTCGCCCACACCGAGCAGCAGGCCGCCGAGCGCAACCGGCTCGCCCTCCAGCTCCAGCACGCGATCATGCCCCCCGCCCAGGCGCCGCTGCGGGTGCCCAGCCTCCAGGTGGCGGTGCGCTATCGGCCTGCCGAGACGGAGCATCTGGTCGGCGGCGACTGGTACGACGCCGTGGTGCTGCCCTCGGGACTGGTCCTGCTGTGCGTCGGCGACGTCGCCGGACACGGGATCGAGGCGGCCACCAGCATGGTCGTGCTGCGCAACGCGCTGCGCGGCCTCGCCGTCACCGGCGCCGGCCCCGCGCAGCTGCTGTCCTGGCTGAACATCGTCGCCCACCATCTGACGGGCGCCGTCACCGCGACCGCCGTGTGCGGTCTGTACGACGGTGAGCGTCGCACGCTGCGCTGGGCGCGGGCCGGCCATCTGCCGCCGGTCCTGGTGCGCGAGGAGGAGGCCACTGCGCTGCCCACGCTCAAGGGCCTGCTGCTGGGCGCGCTGCCGGAGGCGGAGTACGAGGAGACCGAGCTGCGACTGGCCGCGGGCGACACCCTTCTGATGTACACCGACGGACTGATCGAACGCAGGGACCGCTCGGTGGAGGAGTCGCTGTCCCACCTCCTGGAGACGGCGCGCTCGGGACCCCGGACCCTGGACCAGCAACTGGACCGGCTGCTCACCTACAGCAGGTCGGACACCGACGACGACACCTGCATCGTGGGCATACGAGTCGACTGAGTCGACCGGTTCGGCCGGATCGCCCGAGGGGAGCGGAAGGCGCCGTGGCAGTCCCGGCATCGCCGCGCCGGCCGGACCACCGTCACCGGTGAGGGTCCGGCCGCACGGCGGGTGCCGCGGCCGAGCGCGACGCTCGCCATGTCAGGAGCGCGCCGGTTGCGCCGTATGCCAGGAGCAGGACCCCGTTTCCGGCATCGCGGCGCCGTTCCAGGGACTGTGCCTGCCGCTGCTGCGCGTAGTCCCGTGTCGCCACCGCGCGGGACCCGTCCAGCACCGAGCACCGGGTGTCCCCGGGACGCATCGGGCCCGGCCGTTCCTCGCCGTCCGCGCCCACGTTCTCACCGGGACAGACGACCTCTGCCGCGGCCGTCAGCGAACCCACGAGGTCCGCCGCGCCCCACACCGCCGGCACGAGGAAGAGACCCGCGAGGGCGACCCCGTACCTCACCCCTGACCCCCCACACGTCTCACCGGCACGCTGCTTCCGCGCGCTCGCCACCGGTCACCGTGAGTCCTCGGCCAGGCTCGCTCGCCGGCGCTCCAGAACGCCGATGGCGAGTGCCGACACGGCCGTCGGACCGAACGCGATCGCGTTCGGACCCCCGCCGTGAGCGCGCTCCCGGACGCGCGTTCCGGCCGACAGCACGACGAGAGCGAAAAGGACGGGCTGGACGCGCCGGACGACCCCGCCCGTCCACCACCGCGCCCGTCGTCGTTCTCATCGCTCCGCACCCCGACTCCTCCGCCTTCTTCCCGGCCGGCCGTCCCCGTTCGTCCGGCGGACGCCCCCGGCGACCCCAAGTGTCCCCGAACTCCCGGGGCCGGCAGGGCGCAATCCCGAAATCCCCGCCGGTGACGTCGTACGCCTCGCGGACGGGAGGGTGACGGGCGTCCGCCACTCTCGCGTTGTTCGCCGAGAGGCAACACCTGGGACGCTGTCGGCATGATGGGCCGCGCGCCGCGTACCTACCTTTCGACTCGGACGGTTTCGAGGGAATTCGAGAGAGAAGGACCGGGATGAAGCGCAGGACGACGGCATGGACGCTGACCGCCTTACTGGTGGCGCTGAGTGTGGTGGGGTCCGGGGCCCCGTCCTCCGCCCACGACGAGGCAGCCGCTGCGACGGCCTCGACGACGGCGGTCGGTCCCCAGTACGACACCACTCATGTCTATGTCACTCCCGGCTCCGTGGACGCGTTCGTCGCCAGTTGGGGGGCGACGTTCGGCGGAACCCACACGGCGAAGGTCGTCACGGACGTCACGCCGACGCCCAGCGAGACGGAGTCGGAGCTGGTCCTCTCGCCCGTGGGCACCCTGTCCGTCTTCGACTTCCGGACGCCCGCCCCCTACCCGTTCGGCGCCGAACGGACGGGCTGGCTCATGAGCGACTTCGACAAGGGCGTCCGCCTCGCCCGGCGGAGCGGGGCACACCTCGTCGTCGCGCCCTTCGACGACCCGATCGGGCGGGACGCGATCGTGCAGTTCCCGGGCGGCGTCAACGCGCAGTTGTACTGGCACACCAAGGCGCCGTCGTACGCGCCCTTGAAGACCGTGCCGGACAACCGCGTCTACCTGACCCCCGACTCGGTGGACGGATTCCTCCGCTCCTACGTGCGGTTCACCGGGGGCCGGATCGTCTCCGACGACCGGGCGGCGGACGGCGGTGACATCGGTCTGCCCGACGAGACGTACCGCCGCATCGCCATCCGCTCGCGGTTCGGCAACACGGTCGTCAGCGTCAACGACGGCCACCTGCCCTACCCGTTCGGACGGGAGACCACCGGCTACGCGGTGGAGGATCTCACGGCGGCGCTGCACAGGGCCGAGGGGGCCGGCGCGAAGGTGCTGTGGGGGCCGCACGCCTCCGAGGGCCGCTCCGACGCCATGGTGCGGTTCCCCGGCGGCTACGTGGCCGAACTGCACCAGGGCGAGGGCGACGACGGCTGATCCGTCGGCGGTGACAGCGCGGAACACCGCGGCTCGTGGCTGCTCCGCGGTACGTCTGCCGCGCCCGCCCGACGGGTGTTCCGCCCGTGCGTGCCCGCGGCCCGGGAACGCGCGGTGCCGACTTCGAGACCCCCGAACGCCCTTGGAGCGCAGTTGACCGACGAGACGACGGGTGACGAGGTCTACCAGCCGGACAGGTCGGAGGTGTGCCGGACGGCGCCGGCCTCCTCGACGCGGCCGGCACCCTGGACCACCGGGGCGGCGACGATGTCCTGGCCGAGGGCTGGTCGCCCCCGCAGAAGCCCTGGGGAGTGGAGCACACCGGCGTCACGGCGTCGGAGCGGCAGCGGGACGAGAGCCTCGGCGAGCGCCTCTTGGCGGAGCTGCCCGACATCGGAGTCCCGGAAGGAGACGGTATCGGCGACACCTGGCACGGCCGGTGAGCCCCTCGACGACGAGGTCGGCGACGGGCGTGCCGGACGCCTGGTCGGGCCGGACGAGGCAGCCGTGAGAACACCGAGTCCGGCCTGTTCGCGCAGCGGGTCGGCGGCGGACCGTGGGACCCGGCCTGTCAGTCGACGGCTCCGCTGGTGATCCCGGCCCTGACGTGGCGCTGAGCGACGACGAGCAGAGCGGCTGCCGGGAGGGCCGCCAGAACGGCGGTCGCCATGATGGCGTTCCACTGGTTCGAGTGAGCGCCGACGTAGTCGTAGATGCCCAGGGTGATCGGCCGTACCGTCTCGGTGGTGTTCAGCGTGAGGGCGAAGAGGAAGTCGCTCCAGGCGAACAGGAAGCTGAAAAGGCCGGCCGTGACCAACGCGTTGGTGCTCAGCGGGAGCACGACGGAGCGGAAGACGCGCAGCCTTCCGGCGCCGTCCACTCGCGCGGCCTCGATGATCTCTCTTGGAACGCCCTGCATGGACGAGCGCAGAATGATGGTCGAGAACGGCACTCCGGCGGTCGAGTCGGCGAGCACCAGTCCGAGGTGGGAGTTCAGGAGTCCCAGGTCGTTGTAGGCGCCGTAGAGCGCGTTGGCCACCACGATGCCCGGCACCATCTGCGTGACCAGGATGCCGAACAGCACGGGGGTGGCTCCCCTGGGGCGGAGCAGCGCCAGTGCGTAGGCCGCCGGCGCGGCGAGTGCGAGGCTCAGCACCGTGCTGCCGAGGGCCACGACGAGGCTGGTGGCGAGAGCCCGTCCCTGGTCGTGCACCGCGGTGGCGTAGCCGCTGAAGTCCGGGTGGAGGGGAAACCAGGCTCCCCGAAGGACGTCGCCCGCCGGTTGCAGGGAGGCGTTCACCATCCAGTACACCGGAAACAGCATCAGCGCGAGGAGGACGATCCCCGCGATCGTGTACGGCCGGCCACGTGTGGGTGTGCGCTTCACGGGCCCGTGCTTCCGGCTTCCAGGGCGCGGCGGTTGGCGCGCAGGTGGACGACGGCGAAGAGGAGCGAGATGACGACGAGTACGTTGCCCAGCGCGGCGCCGCGCCCGAACTCGAACTGCTGGAAGGACAGTTCGTAGGACCGTGTGGCGATGGTCTCCGTGGCGTCGGCCGGCCCCCCGCCCGTCACGATGAGGATGATGTCCAGCACCTTGAGGGTGTAGACCACGCCCAGCACCAGCACGACGCCGGCCACGGGCCGCAGCAGGGGCCACGTGATGCGGCGGAACGACGTCAGCGGACCGGCGCCGTCCAGCTTCGCCGCCTCGTACAGATGTGCCGGGATGTCCTGCAGACCGCCGTACAGGATCGCGGTGTTGAACGGTATTCCCACCCAGATGTTGACGACGGTCACCGAGGCGAGCGCCTGGGAGGTGCCGGTCAGCCAGGGAACGCCGGACGACAGGAGGTGGAGGCCGCGCAGAGTGTGATTGACGACTCCCGTGTCGGTGTCGAGCATCCACCTCCACGTCGTCGCGGAGACGACCAGCGGCAGCAGCCACGGCAGCAGGAGGAGCGAGCGCAGAACGCGGCCGAGCGGGAACCTGCGGTGGAAGAACAGGGCGAGGGCCAGGCCGAGTACGAACTGCCCGGCGAGGGAACCGGCGGTGAACAGGACCGTGGTCGGCAAAGCCCTCGCGAACAGGTCCGACGACAGGATCCCGGTGTAGTTCCGCAGCCCCACGAACGGCGCGGCACCGGTGTAGAACGTCGTGGTCGTGTACTGCTGGAAGCTCATCACGATGTTCTCGACGATCGGGTAGCCGAAGAACAGCAGCAGGTAGGCCACGGCGGGCGCGAGGAACATCCACCGGGCGATCGGCTCCCACAGCCGTGCCCGGACGGCGGCCCGGCCCCTGCCCGGCGCGGCCTTGTCTTCGGCCCCGTCCTTCACCGGTCAGGAACCGGTCGCGATCTGCTGCGCGTGCCTGAGCGCCTCCTGCGGTGTCTGCTCGCCCGTCAGCGCGGCCTGGACGGCGGTGTAGATGCCGGTCGCCGCCCGCGGCCACCCGACGCCGAGTTCGCCGGTACGGGCTCGGGCCTGCGCGACGCTCTTGACGAAGGCGCGCATCGCCGGAACCTGCTCGGTGTACCGGGACGCCACCGCGGTGCGGGAGGGCACGGTGAAGTACTGCTTCGCCACGGCGAGCATGTGGGTGGGGTCGTTCAGGCAGGCGAGTACCCGGGCGGCCTTTTCCCGCCGGGCCTCCGAAGGGTTCCGCGGTACCGTCCACACCTCACCGCCGAGCGGTGTGACAAGGGTCTGCCCCTGGCTGCGGACGGGGATGGGGGCCACACCCCAGTGCAGGTTCCGGGACTCGGCCATCTCGGATATCCGCCAGGGGCCGTTGAGCATCATGGCCGTCTTGCCGGCGACGAACTGGTCGTGGACGTCCGCCTGCGTCCAGTTCAGCACCGACTTCGACATGGATCCGCTCTTGACCAGGTCGACCCAGAGCTGGAGCGCCTGCGCGGCCTGCGGCGTGTCCAGCCGTCCCTCGTCCCCGCCGTTGGACCACAGGAAGGGCAGGAACTGCCAGGTGCCCTCGAACGTGGCGTTCGCGTCCACGGCCATGCCGTAGCGGCCGGGGCGAGTCAGCCTGGCCGCGGCCCGCTCCAGTTCGTCCCAGGTCCTCGGCACGGTGACGCCGGCCTCGGAGAGCATGTCCTTGTTGTAGAAGAGGGCGATCGTGCTGACCGTGGGCGCCAGTCCGTACACCTTCCCCTTGTAGGTACCCGCCGACAGGACGCCCTTGTCGAAGCCGCTGGTGTCGATGCCGTACCGGTCCAGCGGGGTCAGCGCGCCGGTCTGGGCGATCTGCTGCACGTCGGGGTTGTCCAGCATCAGCAGGTCGGGAAGCGTTCGTGAGGACGCCTGCTGGAGCACCTTCGGGACGAGCGACGCCCCGGGGACGCTCCGGTGCTCGACCGTTACGCCGGCCGTCCTGCCGCAGGCGGTGAGCCGCTCGCTCCACTGGGCGTGTTCGCGGGCGTCGGTGTAGTAGTCCAGAGCGGTGATGGAGGTCACCTTGCCGGTGGCGGACGCGGAGCCTTCTCCGCCGCCGCAGCCGGCGGCGGCGAGCACGAGGGCAACGGATCCGACGAGCGCGGTGATCCGTCGCGCCGCCGGCCTGGCCGCTGGGGTCATGGCGGTGCCTTCCCGAGTGATGTCTGCTGCCGGAACGCCGGTGTGGGAGTGCGACGGCGAGACAGCTCATACCGGCACCTTCCGGTCCGAACGGGGATGCTACCTCATTCCTCCGTTCGGAAGATCGTCTGCTCAAAGGGCCCCTGGAGACCATAGCCGCCACCGCGATCACCGCTCTGTCCTGCGGCTTCCTTGATCATCACCGCCACGGCCTCGGGGTGGGAGAGAACGACGGCGTGTGAACCGGGAAGCACGTGCTCGGTGGCCGCCATGCGCTGCGCCATGAAGCGCTGGGCCGCGGGATTGAGCATCCGGTCGGCGGCGGCGATCGCGTACCAGGACGGTCGGGAAGCCCATGCGGGCGGGCCCGATCTGCCGGTCAACGCGTCCTGGGCGACCGGGCGTTGGGTCACGGACAGCCCACGGGCGACGCGGAGCGGCAGGTCGGCGGCATACGTCTGAGGGAACCGGTCCCCGCGGATGTACAACTCGCTGCCCGGACCACCGGAGAACCGCGGGGAGACCGCGGCGGTGAAGGCCGAGTCCATCGCCGGCATGGGAGCGAAGCGGTCGATGACGTCCCTGGGGCACTCCCCGGCGTCGAGGCCGAACGCCGCGACGTAACACAACGCCACGACGTTCTCGGCGTCGGCGGCGGCCTCGGTGACGACCGCTCCGCCGTAACCGTGGCCGACCAGTACGACCGGGACGTCGATCTGGCGCAGCACGCTCCTGATGTAGGCGGCGTCGTGCGCCAGGCCGCGCAGCGGGTTCGCCGGGGCGAGCACCGCCAGCCCGGCGGCGTGAAGGAGCCCGATGACCTTCGCCCAGGACGAGGCGCCGGCGAACGCCCCGTGCACGAGCACGACGGCCAGCGGTACGGGAGCGGTTCCGTGCACGTGGGCGACCTCCGACCGGGTGTGGGGTTCCAGCCCAGCGCATCCGGGACCGGCCGGCATCGCGTGAACGTACCAACATCGCCTCAGTCCTCGGGCAAGGCCCTGACCAGGTTGGCGAGCTGGACCCGGGAGTTGACCGACAGCTTGCGGAAGGCGGACGTCAGGTGGGTGTTGACGGTGTGCGGGGAGACGACGAGCAGGTCCGCGGTCGCACGGTTGGTGTGGCCCTCGGCCACGAGGCGCGCGACCTTCTTCTCCGAGGCCGTCAGGGCCCCCCACCCCTGGACGGGAAGCCGTCTGCTCGTCGCCCGGCGGCCGCCCGCCCCCGCAGCCGTCAGATCGAGCTTGACCCGTGCCGCCGCGGCGTGCGCCCCCGACGCCGTGAACGCGGCGTGGGCCTCGGTCAGGGCGGCCACCGCCTCGGGCGTGCGGTGCGCTGCCAGGAGGGCCTGTCCGAGGTCGGCACGTGCCGCGGCCCGGACCAGCGGCCGAGGGCTCGCTTCGAGCAGCGCGACCGAGCGTTCCAGCAGGGCGGGATCGCCGCGCACGAGTCCGAGGGCCTGCGCCGCGACACCCAGGGCGGTGGGCACGGACGGATTGCGTTCGGCGTGGGCCGCGGCCTGTGCCGCCAAGTCCTCGGCGAGCCGCCGGTCCGCGCCCCGCAGGGCCATGCGTACGGCGGAGCCGACCCAGGTGCGCAGCAGCCGCCAGCGCAGGAAGGGGCCCTGCTCCTGCACCCGGCGCATCCTGTCGACGGCGAGTCCGATGTCCCCGTCGGCGTCGGCGTGGACCGCTTCGAGGAAGCGCACCGCGGCCGTGTTGCCCGGGTTCGGTTTGGCCGCCAGCCTGTCCCGCGCGGCGGCCAGGTGCTGCCGCGCGGCTTCCCGGTCGCCGCGCAGCAGGGCGATCCGCGACCGGATCACGCGGCCGTTCACCTGCTGGACGGGTACCCGCACATCGTCCTCCAGGCGCTCCATCGTCACGAAGTCGGCGTCGGCGTCGTCGAGCCTGCCCAGCCCGAGGTGCTGCTGGCCCTGTGCCCACAGGAACATCGCCTCGCGCAGCCCCCGGGCATCGTCCACCGCCTTCAGGAGCAGCCGCTCGCTGGTCTCGAAGTCGTCCATGTGCTGGTACGCGACGATCTCTTCGGGAAGGAAGGCGGAATCGACAGCGCTGAGCGCGGTGAAGCGTTCCAGCGCGACGGCGTTCTCACCCGCGTTGAGCGCGATCTCGCCGAGCGCGAACAGGGCCTGACCACGAGCCTGGTCGTCACCGACGTCGAGGGCGGCACGGAGCGCGTCCTCGCCGGCCTCACGCGCCGGGCCGAGATCATGTGCCCGGGAGAGGGCCAGTGCGCGCAGAGCGGCCAGCCGCGCCCCGACCTCCGGTGCGGCACCGTCGAGCGCGAGGGCCGTTTCGGTCCGGCGGCGCAACTCGTCGGCGAGATCCATGTTCCACAGCGTCAGGCCGAGGGCGGCCTGCAGTCGGCCGAGTGTCTCCACGGGGGGCCGGCACGCCAGGAGCCGGTCGCCGGTCGACAGCGCCTCCCGGTTCCGGCCGGCCCGGGTCAGGCAGACGACCGCCTGCTCACCCACCACGAACCACGACGGTCGGGCGGCCGGGACCAGTTCCAGGGCACGCGTCACCAGGTCGGCGGCGAGGCCCGGTGTGAACGGCAGTACGTCGTCGGCGGCGCGCCCGAGCAGCGCCACCGCCTCCTCGTCCCCGGGCAGGGCGCCCCTCAGGACGTGCGACACGGCGTCGATCGGCTGATGGCCCGCCGAGACGAGGCGGTGGGCCGCCGCTCGGTGCAGGGCCTTTCGGGCCGAGGGCGGGATGCCCACGTACACGGCCTGGCGCAGCAGATCGTGACGGAAGACCAGATGGGTGCCGTCGTCGTCCAGGAGACCCGCGTGCAGCGCCTCTTCGAGTGCCGGGATCAACGTGGCGGGCGCTCGGTCGCACAGCGCGGCGGCGTCGTGGAAGCCGAAACCGCGTCCCAGCACCGCTCCCATCTGGAGGAAGCGCAGGGTGTCGGGCTGCAGGGATCTGAGCCTGCCCCGCACCCCCACCACGAGCCCGGGGGGCACCGGTTCACCCGAGGCGGCGGCGGTCCGCAGCCCCGTGAGCATCTCGACGGCGAGGAACGGGTTCCCGCCGGCTCCTTCGAGCAGGCCGCGCACCTGCTCGTCGACGGCCGTCCCCAGGGTGTCACCGGCCAGTTGGCCGATGGCCGCGCCGGACAGCGGGCCCAACGGCACCGTCACCGCCGGGAGTTCGTCCGCCACGGCCGCGACGATCTCCTCCGCGGGCCCACCGATGCCCTGGCGGCCGGTCAGCAGCCACAGGACCGGCGAGGTCCGCAAGCGTCTCGGAAGCTGCTTCAGGGCGAACCGACTCAGTGAGTCGGCCCACTGCGCGTCGTCCAGAGCGATCAGCACCGGCACGCGGGCGGCTCTTGCCTCGATCGCCTCCGCCAGGCGTTCCACCAGCCAGATCCGCTGGTCGTGCCGGCGTGCGAGATCGACCAGGACATCGCCGGACAGGAACGGCTCCTCGCCGTGCAGGACGCAGGTCGCCAGGGACGAGAGGGGCACGACGTGATGCAGCTCGTCGGCCTTGCCGAGGCCGACCGAGAAGCCGGCGCTCCGGGCCGTGGCGACGGCCTCGGTCAGCAGTGTGGTCTTGCCGATTCCCGGTTCCCCGCGGATCAGGCCCAGTGCGCCGCTTCCGGTGCGGGCGACGGAAGCGATCAGTGCCTGCACCTGTCGCAGCTCGTCCTCCCGGCCACGCAGACCGCTTCGGGACAGCGATCTGCCCGACCCCGCCACTTGGGCCCTCCCTGTCCGCACTCGCCGGCGACACCGGCGGATCCGGGTCCACTATGGCAAGAACCGCAGCTCAGCGCACACGTGGTATGGAGCCCGGGGAGTGACCGAGGTCATGCGTGGGCGGAGTTCCGGTACTCGACGGGGGAGACTCCGTACGTGGCCCGGAACACCCGGCTGAAATGGGAGGCACTGGCGAAACCCCAGCGGTGGGCCACCGCGGCGATGGTCGTCCCTGCCGCGTTCCGGCGGGTCAGCTCACGCCGGCACCGCTCCAGACGGCGCTGCAGGATCCACCGGCTGACGGTGATGTCCTCGAACTGGAACAGCTTGTGCAGGTAGCGCACGGAGATGTGGTGGGCCCGCGCGATCGCTTCCGGCGTCAGATCCGGGTCGGCGAGGTTCGCGTCGATGTGGGCCCGAATCCGCAGCAGCGACACCCGGGCACCGCTCGGCGTCTCCGCACCGGCCCTGCCCAGCCGTTCGTCGGCCAGCGTCTGCAGCAGGTCCACGACGTTGTGGGCGATCAGGTCGGCCGTGTGCTGCGGGTACGTTGCCCCGGTGTCCACGAGCCGGAACAGGAACGGCGACAGCAATCGGCCGAGCGGTGTCTCGGAGCCGAGCGGGGAGGCCGTGATCTGCCGCAGTTCCGACTCGCTCAGACCCAGCACGTCACGAGGCAGGACGAGAGACTTCGTCTGGAAGCGCTCGGGCAGGGTCATCCGGATGGGCCGCGCCATGTCGTAGACGAAGAGCTGTCCCGGCCGAACGTACGCGTCACGGTCGTCCTGCTCGACCCGGGCGACGCCTCTGTTCAGCAGCTTCACGACCACGTAGGCGTCGTTGTCGCTGCCCGCGATGAGCCGCCGGGTGCGCAGGGCCCGCAGTGGGTCGCCGTCCACCGTGACGACCTGCATCGGCCCCAGCGATGACGTGCGGATCGTGCCGCGGTCGACCTCGTCGGGGACGGCCATGTCCACGGAACCGAACGTCCGGCACAGTGACTCACGCCAGTACGCCCGTCGGCGGTGCGCGGGCACCGCGTCGGTCGCGTAGAGGGTGTCCGAGAGCCGAGGCTCCAACAGAGATGAATTCGGCGACATGATCTCCGCCTTTCAGCCGGTGCGCTTTCCGGACACACCGTGTCAGTGCGCAACCGGCCGCCGCATCGCGTGAATCCATGAGATCAGGGGTGCGGGGCCCGGTGAACGGCGGCGGCGAGGCCGAGGGGGACGACCGCGGTCGGAGTCCGGTCCAGCAGGTCGCGGTGCTGCTCCTGGAGGGCGATCACCACCGCGGTGTCGGGCAGCGCCCGGGGCAGTGCGGCCAGCAGCGCCTCGGCGGTGGGACGGTCCAGACCGGCGGTCGGTTCGTCGAGCAGCAGGACCGCAGGGCGCCTCAGCACGGCGCGCGCGGTGGCGAGGCGCCTTCGCTGCCCCTGGGACAGCAGACGCCCGCCGGGGCCCACCGGGGTGTCGAGCGGCAGGGCCGGGAGGGCGACCACCTCCAGTGCCCTCCGGAGGGCGGCGGTGTCGGCCGACGGCGCCGCCTGACGCAGATTGGCCGCCACCGTCGCGTCGGCCAGCCAGTCGTCGGCCTCGACCAGGGTGACGGTCTCGGCGACGGTCCGGGCCGACAGGTCCCGCACCGGCGTGCCGTCGAGGAGGACCGTGCCCGCGGGGGCCGGCAGACGACCGGCGAGTTGACCGAGCAGCGTCGATTTCCCGCTGCCGTTCGGGCCGGTGACCAGGACCAGACCGGGGCCTTTCAGGGTCAGGGAGAGGCAGGTGGACGATCCCGGGAGTGGGAGACCTCTCGTCTCCACGGAGCGGGCGGCCGGCCGTCGCGGGCCCGCGGGCCGTTCCTCGGCGGCGAGCGGCGCGAGGCGTCCGGCCGCGTCGCCGGCCTCGGCCAGATGCCGCAGCAACCGGGGCATGCTGTCCAGTAGCTCCCACCCGGCGGCCACCAGGAGCACCTCGCCCACCACGACGGCGATCGGCTGCGCGGGAGCGGCGCTCAGGGCCGTGCCCAGCACCGTCGCCTGGCCCAGGGCGCCGAGAAGACGCAGCGCCAGACGGCCGAGCCGCTCGGCTCGGGCAGCGGCCCATTCGGCGGACTCGACAGCCGTCATGGCGGTGATCGCCGCCCGTTGCGCCTGCGGAACGGCCTCCAGGCACCGCAGTTCCTCGAAGGCGGCCCGGCTGCCGAGCAGCACGGTACGCAGAGCGGTCCTGGCCTCGGTGGCCGTGGCCAGACGAGCTCGCGCCAGACGGTGGGACCGCCGGGCGCAGGCGAGGCCGGCCGCCCAGACGGCCAGTTCGGCCACCCCCAGGAGCGGCATCGCCCACAGCAGCAGGATCTCCACCAGACACGCGGTGGTGACCGCTGCCGCGAGGGGTGCGAGGACGTTGGGGGGCAGGCCCGCGACGGTCTCGACATCGGTGGTGAGCCTGGCGAGCAGTGCACCGTCGCGTAGGCCGCGCAGCTCACGGGTGGGAAGGCGGGCGGCGCCACGGGACAGCCGAGAGCGCAGCTCCACGGAGGCGGTCAGCAGCGTCCGGTGGTTGACGAGGCGTTCGAGGTAGCGCAGCCCGGTGCGGGCCAGGGCCAGTGTCCGCACGGCACCCGACGGATACATCCAGGACCAGGTGGTGTCGGCCCGGAGGGTGACCACGGCACAGGTCGTCAGGAACCACCCGGACACACCGAGCAGCGCGGCGCCGCCGACTTCGCCGGCGATGGCCAGCAGCACGCCGGTCACCAGGGCGCGGCGCGGAGCCGCCGTACGCAGCAGGCGCCAGGTGCCGGTCCGGCTCATCGGGCTCTCCCGTGGTCCAGCGTGATGATGTCCTGCGCCAGCGGCAGCAGTGCCGCGCTGTGGGTGGCGAGCAGGACCGTACGGTCCCGGGTCAGTGTCCGCAGCGCCGACAGGACCCGGTGTTCCGCTTGCGGGTCGAGGTGTGCGGTGGGTTCGTCAAGACACAGCAGGGGGGCGTCCCGCAGCAACGCCCGGACGAGGGCCAGTTGCTGGGACTGACCGGAGGACAGGCCGGTGCCGCGTTCGCCGAGGGGGGTGTCCAGTCCCCGCGGCAGCGAAGTCAGGAGGTCTCCGAAGCCGAGGGAGGCGACGGCGTCCAGCAGGTCGTGGTCGCTTGCGGTGGGCCGGGCCAGGAGGAGGTTCTCGCGCAGGGTGCCGGGCAGCAGGTGGGCCGGCTGGCCCACCCAGGAGACTCGGCTGGGATCGGCGGGGACGGCCCGTGCGTCCAGCAGGTGGAGCGCGCGCCCGTCGTCCGGGGCGGCCAGCCCCGCCGCGACGGCCAGCAGCGTGGACTTGCCCGCCCCGCTCGGTCCGGTGACGGCCAGGCACCGGCCCGGTGCGACCCGCACGCTCACGCGGTCCAGGGAAGGTTCCTCCCGTCCCGCGTGACGGATCGTGACGGCCTTCAGGAACACACCGGGCGGCGCCGGGGTCCGTCGTGCCGGCCGGACCGGGTGGGCGGGGGGCGGCGCGTACGCGTCGGCCGCGTCGGCCGCGTCCAGGATCGCCGCCAGCAGTTCCACGGCGGCACTCGCACGGGCGCGGGCGTGATAGCCCGCGGCGAGGTCCCGGGCCGGAGCGAAGTAGGCGGGTACCAGGACGAGCACGAACAACGCGGCGGACAGGCTCATGTGGTCCGGCACGACCGGCAGCCGCAGGTAGGCGAGCAGGACCAGGCCGCAGTAGGTGGCCACGACCGCGAGGGTGCCGGTGATGAGCAGCTCGACCCACGCGGTCGACAGGAAGGCGATCCGGAGCACCTTCTCGGTACGACGGGCGACCTCGCGGTCGTCCTGGGCCACCGAGGCGGCCGCCTCCTCGTGTGCGCCGAGTCCGACCAGGGTGGGCAGTCCCCGCAGGTGGTCCAGCAGCCGTGACTGGTGGGACCGGATCGCGGCCAGTTGGGCGGCGACGGCGGTCCGCGTGCCCAGGCCGATGACCTTCAGGTTGGCCGGCAACAGCGGGGTGGCCGCCAGCACGAGCAGAGCGGTGAACCAGCTGCGGCACACGATCGCCACCAGGATGATGCCGCTGCCGAGCAGCATGGTCGTCCGCGCGGGCACATAGCCGGTGAGCCAGCCGGTCAGCTCGTCCACCTCGCCGTCGACGGCCTGGACGAGCTGTGCGTCGTCCAGGCCGGTGCGAGCCGGTCCGTGGCAGGGCAGCGCCGTCCCGACGAGCCGACGGCGCAGGGTCTCGCGCACGGTACGGGCGCCACGTGCGGCCGCCGTGTCGCCCGCCGCCAGCAGTCCGGAGCGAAGGGCGACGCCGGCCGTCACGAGGAGGGCGGGAAGGAGGAGGACGGTCCACGGCCGCGGGTTGTTATTCAGCGTGGACAGGCCGCGCTGGGCGCCCCAGGAGAGCCCGCCCGCCCACAGGACGGTGCCCAGCTGAGCCGCGCCGCGCAGGACCCCCGCGCGGCGCAGCTCGGGCCCGGCGACGGCCGCCCAGGACTTCAGCCTGGCGGGGACCGGGTCATCGGCCCGGTCCGCCGCCAGTTCGTCCAGGAGTACGGCGGTGGTCCTCACGAGACGGTCTCCGCTTCGGTGTCCGCGTCGAAGTACCCGGCGCGGCGGTCGCGGCGGTCGCCGGTGATCCAGGCGGCCAGTGCCGCGCAGCCCAGCACCGTGACGCCGATCGGGCCGATCACCGGGGAGACGCCGCCGAACACGTCCTGGGAGAGGGCGGTGGCCACGATGCCGAGCATCACCAGCAGGACGCGTCGCGCCACCGTCCGCAGAGGGCCGGTGGACGAGGGCGCGGCCATGGGGGACTGGGCCCGGGTGGGCAGCGGCGGCAGGGGGCTCTCCACCGGATCGGCGTACTTGCCCCGGAAACTCCGCCAGGCGTAGATGTTGTAGGCCAGCACGAACGGCATGCACAGGCCGACGCCGAGGACCAGGAAGAGCTGCGAGGAGTGCGGGGCGGCGGCCTGATGGACGCTCAGGCCGGGTGGCACCACGACCGGCAGGGTGAGGACCGCCAACCCGGCGAGCCCGCAGCCGGTCATCGTGGCCACGGCGGCGAACGGGCGCCAGTCGGGACGGCGACCGAAACCGGACCAGGCGACGGCACCCGCGGCGACGGCGGCGGCGACGGCGAGCCAGAACAGCACGGCCCGAACCGGCTGGCCGAGGTGCAGCTGCTGCGGGTCGGCGCTCGGCAGCCCCAGCCCCAGGACGACGGCCATGACCGCGGTGACCAGCAGCAGGGACCGTCCGGTGCGACGCACACCCGTCCGCGCCCGGCCTTCGGTCTTGTCCTGGAGCCAGGCGGCCCCGGCCAGCAGGTAGACGGCGACCAGACCGAGGGCGCACAGCACGCTGTAGGGGCTGAACCAGTCGAGGGCCGCACCGTGGAAGGTTCCGTTCCGCTGGTGCGGGCCGGTCAGTACGGCGCCGAGGACCAGTCCCTGGCACACGGTGGTGGCGAGGGACGCCCCGCCGAACAGCAGCGCCCAGCCGCGTCGGTAGCCGCCGGCCGCGCTCTGCATCTCAAGGCCCAGGCCGCGCAGGATGACGGAGAAGAGCATGACGATCAGCGGCAGATAGGCCCCGGGCACCACCACGGCGTAGACGCCGGGCAGACCGGCCCAGAGCACGACACCGACCAGGATGATCCAGCTCTCGTTGGCGTCCCAGGCGGTGGCGACGATCTCGCCGTACTCCCTTCGGCGTTCCGGCCGGGCCGCCAGACTGAGCATGCCCACCCCGAGGTCGTAACCGTCGAGGACGACGTACATACCGAGCGAGAAGAGAACCAGGGCATAGCCGGCGTACTCAAGCAACGAGGGCCTCCGATGCGTCGGGCGAGGCGGGGCCGGTGGGCAGAGCCTCGGGTCCGGCCTTGACCGTACGGACGATGTAGCGGGCCCAGATGGCCAGCAGGGTGACGTAGAGCAGGACGAAACCGGCCAGGCTCGCGGCGACTTCGGGGGCGGTCAGACCGGAGGCGGCGTC
This sequence comes from Streptomyces hygroscopicus subsp. hygroscopicus, assembly GCF_030269125.1. Classification (GTDB taxonomy): domain Bacteria; phylum Actinomycetota; class Actinomycetes; order Streptomycetales; family Streptomycetaceae; genus Streptomyces; species Streptomyces hygroscopicus_C. The sequence goes on from NZ_BSSM01000004.1 coordinate 188,952, forward strand.
GGCGGTGCGCAGTTGGCCGTACACCACCCAGGGCTGGCGGCCGGTCTCGGCGACGATCCATCCGCCGGTGATGGCGATGATCCCGGCCGGGGTCATCCACACCATCCACTTCAGGAAGCGCGGGGAGTGGAACAGGCGCCGTCGGACCCGCAGGACCACGCCCGCGAAGGCCGTTCCGAACATGAGCAGTGCCGTGAAGTACATCGCGCGGAAGCCGTAGAAGGTGGTCCACATGTTGGGGCGTTCGGCGGGTGGGGTCTGCAGCAGTCCGGGTGTCGTCCTCGTGCCGCCGAGGTCCTGGGCGATGACCGAACCGAGACGGGGAATCTCGACGTGGAAGCGGTTCTCGCCCTTGCCCGTGTCGGGGATGACGAGCAGGTTGTAGCCGTTGTTGTCGCTCGTCCAGTTACCTTCGAACGCCTCGAGTTTGGGGAGCTGGTGCTCACCCATGAAGCCCGCGGTGCCGTCGCCCACGTACAGCTGTACCGGCATCAGAACACCGAGGACCCCGAGGGCGAGGGACAGGCAGCGGCGGGCCATCGGCTGCGCCTGGACGCGGTTCTTGACGAGGTACCAGGCGGAGATGCCGCCGACGAACCAGGCGGCGCTGATCAGCACGGCCAGCAGCATGTGCGGGAAGCGGTGGGCGAAGGCGGGGTTGAGCAGGATGCGGGTCCAGTCCGCGGCGTGGAACTGACCGTCGACCTTCCGGTAGCCGACCGGGTCCTGCATCCAGCTGTTGGCGGACAGGATCCAGGTGGTGGACAGCAGGGTTCCGAAGGCGACCATCCAGCTGGCCAGGGCCATGGTGCGCGGACGGATCCGCCCGTCCCCGTAGAGCATCAGGCCGATGAAGCCCGCCTCCAGGAAGAAGGCGGTGATCACTTCCATGCCGATGGTGACCCCGATGACCGGCCCGACCGCGTGGGCGTACGTGCCCCAGTTGAGGCCGAACTCGAAGGTCATCACCGTGCCGGCGACCACGCCGAGCCCGAAGCCGACGGCGAAGATCTTCTTCCAGAAGCGGAAGATCTGCAGATACAGGGGATCTCCCGTGCGTACGTGGACCGTGTACGCGACGGCCAGGAGCACGGAGAGCCCGACGGTGAGCGCGGGAAAGGTCATATGGAAGATCGCGGTGATCGCGAACTGCCACCGGGACAGTTCGACGACGGTGGGCGAAGCCATGGGTACTCCCGGGGAGCGGCGGTTGACGGGGCGTGCCGGGCCCCTGGGGCCTCGCCGGAGGCGGGGGCCTACCGCGTGAGCGGACAGGGCGCGGCAGCCGAGCCGGCCGGACGCGGTCGGCGCACGGCGCACCGACACGCTAGACGGCCACCGGCAGGCGGGAATTGTCTGCGAGCGCCCGTGTACTTGCCCGCCGCTGCACACCTTCGGCCCGTCCTGGTGCGGGGCGCGTCAGCCGGGCGGCCACCCCGGCGCCCGGACGGCGATCCGCCGCACCACGGCGTCGGCCGTGCCCGGTGGGCTCAGCCGATGTGCCGCAGGAGCGCCGCGACCGCTGCCGGCGGCCTGCCGGGAGGGTGTACCACCATGACCTTCCACGTCGGTGCGTGCCGGGCGAACCGGTACGTCGTCAGATCGGGGAAGCGGTCGGCGATGGAGAGGGGCATGACGCAGACGCCCAGGTCGTTGCGGACCAGTTCGGAGGCGGCCACGATGTCGTTGACCTCGAAGGTCGTGGTGCGGTCGACGCCGGCGGCGCGAAAGGCCCGGTCGACCGCGTCGCGGATCGCCCAGCCGGGGGTGAAGTCGACCAGAGGCAGCCGGGCGATCTCTTCGGGGTCGATGGTGCCCTCGGGGGAGCGCGCGCCGAGGTCCCGCTCGGGTGAGGCCACCAGGACCATCTCCTCGCGGGACAGCAGCCGGGTCGTCAGCCCGCGCTGCTGTTGGCGGTCGAGCGCCACCACGGCCAGGTCCACCGTTCCCTCGCGCAGGGCCTGCCGGATGTCGGCGACCGCCGCCTGGCGCAGGTGGACCACCACGTTCGGGTGCTGCGCCCGCAGCGCCGCCAGCGCGTGGTGCAGCCCCGCCCAGACACCCTGCATCGTGCCGACCGTCACCCTGCCGCGCAGTTCCCCGCGGGCGGCGTCGACCGCCTCGCGGGCCAGTTCGGCGGCGCGCAGTGCGGCTCGTGCGGCGGGTACGAACGCCTCCCCGGCGGGAGTGAGCGCCACGCGGTGCGTCGTCCGGACGAACAGGGGGGTGCCCAACTCGCGCTCCAGGGAGCGGACCGTCCCGGAGACGGCGGACTGGACCACGTGCAGACGTCTCGCCGCCGCCGTGAACCCGCCCGCGTCCGCCACCGCGAGGACGACTTCCATCTGCCGGAGATCCATCATCCGCTCCCGGTGACGCGGCGCCCCTCCGATCAGGGCGGCGATCTTCGCCGCATGATATGCGGACGGGCGCGGGCCGACGCCGGCCATCGGTGAGGACGGGCCGGCGGCGCGACCGGCTGCGCCGCGTCGGCCCCTCCCGTTCCGGCGTCGGCGGCCCTCGCCGTGCTAGGCGCGGACCAGCGGTGTGTCGACCAGGTGCTCGGCCAGGAACCAGGACTGCAGTTCGCCGGTGCGGACGACCTGTGAGACCAGCAGGTCGTTGGTGCCGTCGTCACCGAGCTCGGCGGTTCGGGCGGCTGCGTCATGGGCGTCGGTGAGGATCGTCTCGTGGGCCTCCAGCAGCCGCGAGAGCATGGCCGGGACCTCCTCCACACCGTCCGGCGGGCGCGGAACCGACGTGATCTCGGCTGCGTGCCGGGGATCGCCCACGGCGACGCCGCCCAGCGTCTGCACGCGTTCGGCGAGGGTGTCGACGAGTTCCAGTTGTTCTCCCGCGTGCTTGTCCAGAAGCAGGTGGAGCTGGTAGAAGGTCGCGCCACGCATGATCCAGTGGTGCTTCTTGTAGAGGCCGTAGAGCATCTGGGTGTCCGCCAGGACCTTGTTCAGACGCTGGCAGGAGTACATGCGCGCCTCGTAGGACAACGCGATGGGGAACTGCTTGACGGTTCCGAACTCCTGGATGACCGCGCCCTTCTGATGCAGCCATGGCTGGCTGCTCGTGGGCGTGGAACTGGTGGTCATGGCGCGCCTCCTGCGATGCCGTGCTGTGTGTACGCGATCGACGCTAGGGGCTGGGCAGGGGACGAGTTGCCCGGGAGCGCACGCGCAGGCGCCCGTCAGCGCACCGTGCGTCCTGCCGGTCGACCGGCGTGCGCTCTGGGGACGGCCCCCGTGCACGCACAGGCAGACGGTGCCGTGTCACTGCCCTAGCCTCGCTGCCCGGCGGTCGGTCGGAAGGCCGTGGCAGGGGTGCGCCGCAAGACGGTGACGAGAAGAGGGACACGAGCATGCGCGAGCGGACGGATGCCGCCCTCGTCGGCCGGGTCACCGACGGCCCGGCGCACCCTGGCCGACCGCCGCGGTGTGGTACCGGCCACCGGCGGCGGGCCGGGGCCCTCGTGGCCGGTCTCGCCACGACGCCGCCACCGCACCGACCGGGTCGCCACGGCGGCCGCCTCGCGCACGCCTCGCGGGCGGAGGGGCGGCGGCGCGGGGGCGGCGTGTCATTCGCGACCGGCCGTGAGCTGTTCGGCGACGCGGTCGAGATCGATGTGGTGGTTCTCGGTGCCCGGCGGCACCAGCGCGTCCGCCCGGCGCAGAAAGTCCGTGACGGCGGCGGTCGCGACATCGAGGACCGCCGTGCCCTTCCGGGGCATGAGGAGGACGCGGACCGTGGCCGGACGGCACCGGCGCCGCGGGAACACGACCACGTCCCCGGCCCCCGCGAGCCCGCGCAGTCCGTCCGCGAGGAGCGACCGAGCGAAGACCCAGTCGACGGAGGGGGCCGAGGGGGCACCCAGCGACAGGCATACGGCGTAAGGATCCGTCACGGTGTACCGGAGTTCGGCAGGGAGCGGCACCGGCCGTTCGGCGGCCACGGTGACCAGGATCGTCGTCCTGACGACGATCGAACTCTTGTCCGCGGCACCGGAAGAAGGGTGTCTCATGCCGCCCCCTGTCTGCGATGGTCTCGTACGGCTGTGTTCGCCGGCCCGGACGCCGACGGTCCGGGGCGCTGACGACCGTACGGTGGGCCCGGGGGCGCGGATTGCCGAGGAGCGCACGAGGCATTGTCCGGAGAAGAACTGCGCGGCCGCCCGACGCGCCGTGTCCCGCGACAGCCGTCGGCGTGCCCTGTCATGCGGCGTCGAGGGCGGGGGCCCGGTCCGCCTTGCGGCGTTCGGTGAGCCAGTACAGGAGCGCCACGACCGGCAGGGCCGCGCCGAGGACCGTCAGCGCCGGCCAGCCGCCCGCGTGGTAGGTGAGCGAGCCGAGCTGGGAGCCGAGAGCGCCACCGAGGAAGAAGGTCGCGATGAAGGCGCTGTTGAGGCGGGCACGGGCATGGGGATCGAGCTGGTAGATGGTGTGCTGGCCGAGGATCAGGGTGGTCTGGACGGCCATGTCGATCAGGACGGCGGCGAGCGCGATCAGGACGATGTGGTGCCGGCCGGCTCCGGCGAGCGCGAAGGCCAGCGCGGCGAGGACGAACGCGGCGCCGGTCATGGGCCGGGTCAGCCCGCGGTCCGCCCAGTGTCCGGCCAGCGGGGCCACGGCCGCGCCGGCCGCTCCCACCAGGGCGAACACGCCGACCCCGACGGGGGAGTAGCGGAAGCCCGGACCGGTGAGGACGTACGAGACGGTGGTCCAGAAGGCGCTGAACGCGCCGAACATCGCCGCCTGGTAGAGGCCGCGACGCAGGAGCGCGGGATGGGTGCGGACCAGCTGGACGGTGGAGCGCAGCACGTGGACGTAGGGGACGGTCGTGGTGGGCGCGTGCTGGGGCAGGGCCGCGCGCAGGGCCAGAGCGAGTACGGCCATCAGCACCGCCGAACCGAGGTAGACCACGCGCCAGCCGGCGACGTCGGAGACCAGGCTGCTGAGGGTGCGGGAGAGCAGGATGCCGGTGAGCAGACCGCTCATCACCCGGCCGACGGTCCGGCCGCGGGCATGGTCGGGGGCGAGGCTCGCCGCGAAGGGCACCAGGATCTGGGCGACGACCGACGTGGCGCCGCTGACCAGGGAGGCGATCAGCAGCACGGGGAAGTTCGGGGCGAGGCCGGCCGTCACCAGGGCGACCGCGGTGACCGCGAGCAGTGCGCCGACCAGGCCGCGCTTCTCCAGTCGGTCGCCGAGCGGGACCAGGAAGAGCATGCCGATCACATACCCGACCTGGGTGAGGGTGATCAGCCAGCCGGCCGCCGCCGTACTCGTGTGGAAGACCTCGCGCAGCGAGGAGAGCAGCGGCTGGGCGTAGTAGAGGTTGGCGACCGTCATACCGGAGGCCACGGCCAGCAGCGCGATCAGCCGGCCCGGCACACCCGGCTCGGTTTCGGCGCGGAGCGCGCCCTGGGTCGAGGGCCGCAGGTCGGATGACTGGGACACGAGGAACCTTCTTCGGGACGGGGAGCCGGTCGGTCCGGCTCGGGAGGATGCCTGATGGGACAAGCGCTGGAACGCCCCCGTCGCTTCCCCTCCCGTCACGATCGTTCGGGATATCGGTCATCTCTGTCGGAGATGACCGGCATACAGGTGATGGAGAGGAAGCGATGATGAGCGGTGCCGAAGCGAGGCCGGGGGAAACGCGGTGCGACGGATCGGCGGACGGCGGGCAGCCGGACGGGAGGCCGCAGGTCGACGTACTGGCCGCACGCGACGTGCCCCTGGGCGGCCCGCGGGCGATGACCGTGCGCCGCACGCTGCCGCAGCGTACCCGGACCCTGATCGGCGCGTGGTGCTTCGTGGACCACTACGGCCCCGACGACGTCTCCGAGACGGGCGGCATGGACGTCGCCCCGCATCCCCACACGGGCCTGCAGACGGTGAGCTGGCTGTTCAGCGGGGAGATCGAGCACCGCGACAGCCTGGGCCGCCACGCCTTCGTGCGGCCCGGCGAGCTGAACCTCATGACGGGCGGGTACGGCATCTGCCACTCGGAGGTCTCCACCTCGCGCACCACCGTGCTGCACGGCGTCCAGCTGTGGGTGGCGCTGCCCGAAGAACACCGGAACGCCGCACGGGACTTCAGGCACCACGCACCGGAGCCCGTACGGACCGACGGGGCCGAACTCAGGGTCTTCCTCGGCTCCCTCGTCGGCGTCACCTCTCCGGTGCCGACGTTCACGCCCCTGCTCGGCGCCGAGATCGTGCTCCCGCCGCGCGGAGTCCTGAGGCTCGCCGTGGAACCCGGATTCGAGCACGGCCTCCTGATCGACCGGGGCGACGTCCGCCTGGCCGATGTCCTCCTGCGCCCCGCCGAGTTGGGATACGTCCCGCCGGGCCGCGGCACCCTGACACTGACGAACGAGTCGGACATCACCGCACGCGCGGTCCTGCTCGGCGGAACTCCCTTCGAGGAGGAAATCGTCATGTGGTGGAATTTCATCGGCCGCAGCCATGAGGACATCGCGAAGGCCCGGCTGGAATGGGAGGAATCCTCCGACCGCTTCGGCGCTGTCGAAGGGTATGCCGGAGACCGGCTGCCCGCCCCCGTCCTGCCGAACGCCGTCATGGCACCGCGCGGGAATCCACCGCGCCACTGACCCGTCAGAAGCGTCAGCGACCCTTTTCGAATGAAAGGCATTCCATGAACCAGCCCTCCACCGCGCCCACCGTCGAGCGGATAGACGGCAAGAACCGCTACGAAGTCCTGGTCGAGGGGAAGCGGGCAGGACTGACCGCCTATCGCGACCGCGGCGACCAGCGCGTCTTCTACCACACGGAGATCGACGACGCCTTCGCCGGACAGGGCCTCGCCGCGGTCCTGGTCCGGGCGGCGCTCACCGACGTGCGCGCCTCCGGGAAGCGGATCGTGCCCGTTTGCCCCTACGTGGCCAAGTTCCTCAGGAAGCACGAGGAGTTCACCGACATCACCGACCCGGTGACCCCCGAGGTCCTGCAGTGGCTGGACACGGAACGGGGCTGACCGCCCGCGCCTTTCGAGCCGGCCGCCGTACCCGGCGGCCGGCTCGACGGCCTGGTGGGTGTCGACGGAGACGGATCCCACCGGCGGGGCGCCGGTCGATTCCCGCAAACGCGCCGACGAGAGGTCGTTGTCGCGAGGGACAAGGCGCGAGGACGCACGGCTGCCCACCCAGAAGGGCCGGTTCGTCGCCGGGATCGACCGGCCGGGACACCTGGATGCCGCCTTCGTGAGAAGCGGGGTCGCCCACGGCCCGCTCCGGGCCGCGGACCGTACGGCGGCCCGTGCCGTGCCGGGTGCGGGGGAGCCTGGCCGGCAGCAGGGGACGGCCCCCGGTTTCGCGCACCCCGCCGGCCGGGCTCTCGGACCGGGGACGCCGGAACGGCCCTCGTACGCTGCGGGGACATCAGAGGTGCGCTGGCGGACAACTGGAGCGCGCACATCGCCTTTACGGTGACGGACACCGGTGCCGGAGTGCCCAGCACAACGATCCGGGGCGACGCCGGAACGACCGGCGTATCCGACGAGTTTTCAGGAGTTCCACGTGTCTCATTCCCCGGAGCCGGTGCAGCCGGTGCTCGAACCCGAGGCAGCCGCGTTCGCGGAGGCGACCGCCAACCCGCCCTACCTCTTCGACCTGCCCCCGGCGGAGGGCCGCAAGGCCGTCGAGGAGGTGCAGTCCGGAGAGACCGAGAAGCCGGCGGTCGACGAGGAGTGGATCACTGTTCCGGGCGGGCCCACGGGCAGCGTCCGTGCCCGCGTCGTCAAGCCCGTCGGCGCCGGGGGCACGCTGCCGGTGATCCTCTACATCCACGGCGCGGGCTGGGTGTTCGGCAGCGCGCACACCCACGACCGCCTGGTGCGCGAGCTGGCCGTCGGCACCGGCGCCGCGGTCGTCTTCCCCGAGTACGACCTCTCCCCCGAGGCCCGCTACCCGGTCGCCATCGAGCAGAACTTCGCCGTCGCGAAGTGGATCGTCGAGCAGGGCGCGTCGAAGGGCCTGGACGGCTCGCGGCTGGCCGTGGCCGGCGACTCGGTCGGCGGCAACATGACGGCCGCGCTCACGCTCATGGCCAAGGAGCGCGGCGGCGTCCCGCTGGTCCAGCAGGTGCTGTTCTACCCGGTCACCGACGCGAACTTCGACACGGCGTCCTACCACCAGTTCGCCACCGGCTACTTCCTGCGCCGCGACGGCATGCAGTGGTTCTGGGACCAGTACACGACCGACGAGAGCGAGCGCGCCCAGATCACCGCCTCACCGCTGCGCGCCACCACCGAGCAGCTCAAGGACCTGCCCCCGGCGCTGGTCATCACCGGCGAGGCCGACGTGCTGCGCGACGAGGGCGAGGCCTACGCGACCAAGCTGCGCGCGGCCGGCGTCCCCGTCACCGCCGTCCGCTTCCAGGGCATCATCCACGACTTCGTCATGCTCGACGCCCTGCGCGGCACCCACGCCGCCGAAGCCGCCATCACGATGGCCGTCCGCACGCTGCACGCGGCCCTGCACACCGCCTGACCGGGAGACAGCACAGACATGACCACTTCCAAGCCCACGGTCGTCCTCGTCCACGGCGCTTTCGCCGACGCGGCCAGCTGGTCCGGTGTCATCACGGAACTGCACAGTCACGGCATCCCCGTGATCGCGCCGCCGAACCCGCTGCGTGGCCTGGCGGCCGACGCCGCGTACGTCGCCTCCGTGGCCGCCCAGATCGACGGCCCGGTCGTGCTGGTCGGTCACTCGTACGGCGGCGCGCTGATCACCGTGGCCGGTGTCACGGAGAACGTCGTCGGGCTCGTCTACGTGGCCGCCTACATCCTGGAGGAAGGAGAGAGCCTCGGCGAGCTGCAGGGCCGCTTCCCCGCGTCTCCGCTGGTGAGCAACCTCAAGCAGTGGACGTACCCGGTCGCGGGCGGTGACCCCGCCGTCGAGGTCACCATCGCCGAGGACGCCTTCCCGTCGGTCTTCGCCGCCGACGTGCCCGTGGAGGTCACCGAGGTCCTCGCGGCGGCGCAGCGGCCGCTCGCCGCCGCGGCCTTCGAGGAGACGGCCTCCGCCGCCGCGTGGCGGACCAAGCCGTCCTGGGCACTGGTGGCCGGCGCGGACAACGCGATCAACCCGGAGGTGGAGCGTTTCGCCGCGAAGCGGGCGGGGGCGACCGTCGTCGAGGCCGAGGGCGCGTCGCACGCGGTCGCCGTCTCCCGGCCGAGAGAGGTCGCCGACCTCATCCGCGAAGCGGTACGCGCGACGAGCTGACCCGGCGGCCGGGAAATCCCCGGTCACGACGACCGTCCCCGCGCGCGGGGACGGCCCGCCGAACCGTGCCCGCCGTGCCCTCGCGTCACGCGAGGGCACGGCGGGCGTTCGTGTGCGGAGAGGAAAGGGCACCAGCACGTCCGGCGGAGCGGCCCCCGTCGACCCGTGGGACTCCTGCGCGCGACCGCCTGCCGGCCGGTCTGTCGTGAAGCGGCGCCGAGCGGCCTCCCCTCCGTCCGCCGGTGCCTGCCGGTCATCCCGGGAGTCCTGGCGCGTCCTGACGCTCGTTCGTCCTCGCGGTCTCCCGGCACTGGACCACTGGCCGTAGGGGCCGTTCCGGGCCTTCCCGGGCGGCTGCCGCCGGCCTGGGCGTGTGCCCGAAGAGAAGTACCAGCTGTACGACCTGCTGCGGCTTTTCGCCCGGGGCCGGCTCTCCCGCGAGGAGACGCCCGCGGAGCGGGAGGAAGCCGACGACAGGCTGCGCACCTGGCTGCTGGAGACGGCGGTGGCCGCCGGTCGCTGGTACAAGCCCGAGTACGGGGCGCCGCCGCCCTCCTGGCAGGGACCGGTCCCGTTGGAGAGTGCCGAGCAGGCCCGCGCCTGGCTCCAGGACGAGGCCCCTGCCTGGCTCGCCGCGCTGCGCGGCGCCGCCGACAGAGGCGAGCACGCCCGGTTCGTGGACGTTGCCCGTGCCATGTAATGGTTCTGCGACCTGTGGGTTTTCTGGGGGCACTGGCCAGAGGTCTTCCGCTTGTCCAGTCAGTCCGCTGCCGCTCCCGGAGAACCGTACCTGCGGGCCTTTCACCTCGACTGCTACAGCTGCGAGCGCGCACTGGCGCCTCGGTGAGTTCCAGGCGGTCGCGGACAGGTCGCTCGCCTCCGTCGACCTGTCGGAAGACACCGGGAACTACGAGGTCTGGCCCCGGGCCATGCGTCTGTACGGACTGGCCCGGCGTCTGAGCGGCCGTGCCGAGGAGGCCCTGACGCAGCACAAGCGCATCATCGCCTTCCTCGACGCGCCCGAGTGCCCGGTGAGCGGGCACGTGGCCGACGTCTTCCGGGCCCGCGCGACCCAGGCCATCGGGCTCGACTGCGCCGCGCTGGGGCGGTGGCGGGAGGCTGTCGACCACCATCGCAGCGCCCGGGTCCAGTCCCACCGGATCGGCCTGGCCGCGCGGAAGCTCCTGGACGCGCTCCCCGCCGGCTGAGAGACGCCGCTGTGTTCGTGCAGGTCCACCGGAGCGGGGGAATCAGAGGAGTCGCCGGTGCAGGGCGACGTGCACGGTGTCGAGGACCTGGGTCAGCGCGGCGCGGGCGGTGTCCGAGTCCCGCAGCGGACGGAGCCCCATGAAGCCGTGAACCGTCCCGTGGTAACGCATCGAGACCACCGCGACGCCGGCCGCGCGGAGCCTCGCCGCGTACGCCTCACCCTCGTCCCGAACCACGTCGGCCTCGCTGGTGACCACCAGCGCCGGGGGAAGTCCGGCGAGCTGCTCCAGCGATGCCCGCAGCGGGGACGCGGTGGCCTCGCCGCGCCGCCGTACGTCGGGGAGGTACTGGTCCCAGAACCAGCGCATGGTCTCGCGGTCGAGGAAGTAACCCTTGGCGAACTCCTGGTACGAGGGGGTGTCGAAGTCGGCGTCCGTGATCGGGTAGAGCAGCACCTGCTGAACCAGGCGTACTTCTCCGCGTTCCTTGGCGAGCAGGGTCAGCGCCGCCACCAGGTTGCCGCCCGCCGAGTCGCCCACGGCCGCCATCCGGCTCCCGTCCAGGCCGATCTCGCCGCCCTGCTCGCAGATCCACTTCGCGACCGCGTAGCACTGCTCGACGGCGACGGGGTACCGCGCCTCGGGGGCGCGCTCGTAGTCGACGAACACCACGGCCGCGTCGGTACCGAGGGCGCATGCGCGCACCAGGTGCTCATGGGTGCGGGCGTCGCCCAGGGACCAGCCGAGGCCGTGCAGGTACAGCACGACGGGCATCGGGCCGACGCTGTCGACGGGCCTGACCACCTGCACCCGTACGTGTCCGGTCGGCCCGCCCGACAGTGCCAGCCACTCCGTGGAGGTGGCCTCGTGGTCGAGAGGGTCGTGCCCTCCGTGCAGTCGGGCAAGGTCCCGCCTCGCCCGTTCGAGGTCCGGGTCATGCGTCGACGGCGGGCAGGAGTGCTGGGCGACGAACGCTCGGGTGGGTCGGTCCAGGACCGGCTGCCGCACGGACGAAGGGGCGAAGTCGGTCACGCGCTCTCCTGCCAGGAGGGGTCAAGGGGCCTGAATGCAAGGGTTGTCCGGCGCGCCGGATACCCGGTCGATCAGCGCGCCCGGTGCCGCGCGCGCCGGGCCGGGGCAGTGCCGCTTCGCGCGTCGGCCGGCCTGTACGGCCTTGAGCGGGCACCCTACCCGCTGTACGGCGGGAGGCCGGCACCGTGTGCACCGGCGGTGGCCACCGGGCCGGTGCCGGGCGCGGACGTGCCCACCGGGGAGCTTCCGCCGTCGTCCTGGGCGGTCCGCCGGCCGCGCCACTCGCGCGGGGAGACGCCATAGGCGGCGCGGAAGACCCGGCTGAAATGGGCGGGGTTGACGAAGCCCCATCGCTGGGCCACGGCGGACACGGTGGGGACCGTCCTGCCGCGGCGGGCCAGCTCTCGGCAGCACTCCTCCAGGCGGCGCTGCTGGATGAACCGGCTGACGGTGATCCCCTCGCCCTCGAAGAGCCGGTGCAGGTACCGGAGGGAGATCCGGTGTGTCCGGGCGATGCTCTGCGGCGACAGGTCCGGGTCGCCCAGGTTCCGGTTGATGTGGTCGCGGACTCGCAGCAGCAGATTGCCGCGGGCGGTTTCCGGCTCCGTGGCGCCCGTGTCGGTTCGCTCGGTGATCAGGGTGGCGAACAGGTCGACCACATTGCCGGCCAGCCGGTCCGCGACGGCCGGCGGGTAGGCGTCCGCCGAGGATGCCAGTGTGGCCAGGAACGGCAGCAGTACCGCACCGAAACCGTCCCCGGTGCCGATGGCGTTGCCCGTCACCTTCCGGAGGTCGGCGTCCGGTACGCCCAGCATGCGGCGGGGCAGTTGGAAGACGTGCGTGGCGAACCGCCCCGGGTAGTCGAAGGAGTACGGCCGGCTGGTGTCGTACACCACGAGGTCGCCCTCGTCCACGTCGGCCCGTCGGCCGTCCTGGACGCAGGTGGCCGTACCGGATACCTGGACGCTGACCGCCACCAGCGGCGTGGACGAGGCGGCGATCAGCGTGGGAGTGCGGCTGATCCGGTTCGGGTCGGCCTCCATGGTGGAGACCTGTAGAAAGCCGAGGCGGTTGGTGGCGAGCCGGCCGTCGAACGGACCGTCGCCGCGTGGGGTCACGGTCATCGGCACCAGGGTCCTGCTCACCGCGTCGTTCCAGTAGGCCACCTTGTCCCGGTCCAGCACCGAGGCGGTCGTCAACACCAAGCTCAACTCTCTCTCCCCTCAGGGGAAGTGACTCCGGGTTACCGCCGGCGGGAACAGGCGAACGGCCACGGCCTCCCAGGGCAGCGGTGGCCTGGGCCCCCACAGGTCCGGAGGGCTCGGCATGCGGACAGCGACTTCACCGGAGCGCAACCGGGCCGCTTCGGCGGGGCCCGGGTTCCCGCCCGCAGGGACAAGCCAAGCAGCGGACCGCCGCGTCCTCCAGGCAGAAACGCAGGCAGAACTCATGGGGGAGGGCGGCAGTGTCCGGTGCCGGGCAGTGCCCGAGCGGGGCCCCGTTCCGAGAGGGGCGCGAGTCAGGGGCCGGCCGGGGGCCGGGGGAGTGCGCCGGTCAGGGTGAGGGTGACGAGGCGTGTGGCGAGCTGCTCGTCGAGCGGGGCGCCGCTGACGAGGGCGCGGGTGAACAGGGCACCGCTGATGGCCTCGATCACGAGGCCGGGGTCCGTGTCCGGTGCGAGTTCGCCGCGCTCGACGCCCCGGCGGACCATGACGGCGCCGCGTTCGAGGCGCTCGGTCCAGTAGGGGAGGCGGCGGTCGGGCAGGGTGTCGTCGCGTTCGACGCTCAGCCGGAGCAGCGCCTCGCCCTGGGCCGTCGCGAGCAGTCGCGCGAGCGTGCCGAAGTAGGCGGCGAGGTCGTCGTGGACGTGTCCGGTGTCCGGCACGGGCATCGCCGCGTCGAGCTGCTCGGTCAGTGCTTCCAGGATCAGGTTCTCGCGCGTCCCCCACCGCCGGTAGACGGAGGTCTCGTGGACGCCGGCGGCGCGGGCGACGGCACCGACGGTCGTCCCGGCGAGCCCGCGTTCCGTCAGGACGTCCACCGTGGCCGCGAGGACGGCGGAGCGCATGCGGGCCCCTCGGCGGCGCAGGGGCGGTGCGTTCTGGTCGGACGAGGCCATGGTCCACCCTAACGCAAGGTGACTTGCTTTACCCGAGGGGCGGGCGTACGTTCATTGCAAGGCGACTTGCGTTACAGGGCTCGCCCCCGGTCGCCGCCGTCCCAAGGAGGCCATGTCATGGAGCAGATGCTCGCCGCCCGGCTGCACATCCCCAGCCGCACCCTGCGGATCGAGGAGGTGGCGAAGCCCGTACCCGGTCCCGGCCAGGTGCTGGTGAAGGTGGAGGCCGCGGGCGTCTGCCTGTCGGACGTCCACCTGATCGACGGCACCCTCACGCCGCTGCTGCTGCGCGGCGACACGGTCACCCTGGGCCACGAGGTGTCCGGCACCATCGCGGAGACCGGGCCCGGCGTCACCCGCTGGACCCCGGGTCAGCGGGTCGTGCTGTACGCCGGCGAGATCCGCGACGGCGTCACGTACACCCGCGGCGTGGACTACGACGGCGGCTGGGCCGAGTACGCGCTCTCCGCCGAGGGCGCCCTCACGGAGCTGCCCGCGTCCATCCCCTTCGACCAGGGCGCGATCATTCCGGACGCGGTCTCCACGCCGTGGGGCGCGATCACCGTCACGGGCGCCGTGAAGCCCGCGGAGGCCGTCGGCGTCTGGGGCGTCGGCGGTCTCGGCGTCCACGCCGTCCAGCTGCTGCGGGCCGTCGGCGCGTGCCCCGTCGTCGCGGTCGACCCCAATCCCACCGCCCGCGAACGCGCCCTCGCCGCGGGGGCGGATCTGGCCCTCGACTCCGCCGACCCGGCGCTGCGCGAGCGGATCCGTGAGGCGACCGGCGGGGCCGGCCTCGCCGCAGCCTTCGACTTCGCCGGCGTGCCGGCCGTCCGCGAGCAGGCGCTGTCGGTGCTCGCGCCCAAGGGCCGGCTGGTTCTCGTGGGCCTGACCGACAAGCCGCTGACCGTCGCGGACGGCACCCGCTTCAGCTACCTCCAGCAGCAGATCCTCGGCCACTACGGCTCCGACATGCCGGTCGCGCTGCCGCAACTGCTGTCCCTGATCCAGGGCGGCCGGCTGGACTTCTCCGCGTCGATCAGCGGTGAACTCCCGCTGGCCAAGGCCGCCGAGGCGGTGGAGCGGCTGGAGAACAAGACCGGCGACCCGATCCGGTTGATCCTGCGCCCCTGATCGGGTGCCGCCCGCACGGGTCGGAGTCCGCGCGCCGTCGAGCGCGCCGGTTCGGCCCGCGCGGGCGGCCTCGACCCGAGCCGGAGCCGAGCGCCGCGCTTCAGCCCCCGGCCGAGGCGTCGGCGCCGGTCCGCGCGGCGCCGCTACAGCTCGAACAGGCGCGCCGCGTTGTCGTGGCACACCGCGCGCAGCCAGTCGCGGCCCAGTTCCAGCCGCTCCAGGGCGTGGAGCTGGTGCAGGTAGGGGTAGGGGATGTTCGGGAAGTCGGAGCCGAGCAGGATGCGGTCACCGAGGTCGGCGAGGCGCGGCAGGTCCCGGCGCGGGAACGGCATGAAACCTTCGGTGAAGTCGGTGAACGCCATCGTCGTGTCGAGGCGCACCTGGTCGTACCGCTCGGCGAGATCGAGGAACTCCGCGTACTCCGGCATGCCCATGTGCGCGACGATCAGCCGCAGTCCCGGATGGCGTGCCAGCACCCTCGCGACGGGTTCGGGGCCGGTGTGTTTGCCGGGCGCGGGCCCGGAGCCGCAGTGGATCACCACGGGGACACCGGCCTCGGCCAGCAGCCCCCATGTGCGCTGGAGCCGCCCGTCGGCCGGGTCGTACGCTCCGACCTGTACATGAGCCTTGAACACGCGCGCGCCTGCTTCGAGGGCCTCGCGGACGTACGCCTCGACGTCCGGCTCGGTGTAGAGGGTGGCGGTGTGCAGGCAGCCGGGGGTGCGGCGGGCGAAGTCGGACGCCCATCCGTTCAGCCACCTGGCCATGCCGGGCTTGTGGGGATAGAGCATCGCGGTGAAGGCCCTCACCCCGAACTCCCCGAGAAGGGCCGCCCGCTCCTCCTCCTGCCTGCGGTAGGTGATCGGCCACTTCAGCCCGCCGACCATCGGTCCGCTGGTGTCGAAGTAGTCCCAGACCTTGTGCAGGACGCGCTCCGGCATGAAGTGGGTGTGGACGTCGATCAGTCCGGGAAGACCGAGCCCGCGCCAGAACCGTCGTACTTCACCGGCCTCCTCGCCGAGGGCCGTGGGGGTGGAACTCACCTGGTACCGCCTCTTTCCCCGAGCGGGCGCGTCACCGCGCGGGTCCGCCGATGCTGATCAGCGTCTGCTGGCCGTTGGCCACGAGCTTGCGTTCGCCGTCGTCCCGGACGCCGTGGACCTCCAACTGGCACACGGTCAGCGTCCGGCCGGACTTCAGGACGGTCCCGATCGCCTCGATGTGGTCGCCGAGGGCGGGCGCGAGCAGGTTGATCTTGTATTCGACGGTGAGGACGTCGCACTCCTCGGGGAACAGCGTGAGTGCCGCATAGCCGCCGGCACTGTCCGCGATCGCGCTGGTGGCGCCGGCGTGGATGTAGCCGTGCTGCTGGGTCACCTCGGCACGGGCCGGGAGAACGATGTGCACCCGGCCCGGGGCGATCCTCGTGATCCGTGCACCGAGGTGGGCCATCAGGCCCTGCCGGTCGAAGCTGTCCTGGACGCGCTTGCGGACCGCGGGGCTCGCCTGCTCCAGGTGCGCCTGGTCTTCCACGTCGCTGTTCTCCTTCGTGTCCGGATCGAGTGTGCCGAGCGGACCGGCCGGCCGGCCGGGTTCCACGAGCAGGAAGGCGCCCGATGGCGATCATCATCGCGCTGGACGCCCCGGCCGTCGAGGGCCGCGTGCTCACGACCGTCCGCGCGCGGGAACACGAACGGCGAGCACCCGGAGGCGGAGGAGTGACAGGAGGTTCGGCAGGCTCCGGCGCGCTCCCCAGGGGGAGCGGCGCGGGTACGGGGCCGGCGCGTGTGGGCGGCCGTCCGCTGATCCAGAGGCGCTTCACCGGCGGGACTCCCGGCCGTCCCGCCGGGCCCCGGCCGTCCCGGGCCGTGCCCTGGCCGTCCCCACCCTCCTTCAGCTGCCGGAACGGGCCGGGGGCGCCGTCGTCCCCCCCTGGCCGGATACCGGGACCAGCCGCAGCTCCCGGCCCTGCCACCGGCGCCGCAGCCAGCGGTCGTGGCCGGCGAGGACGATCGCGCCCGGACTGGTGCCCAGGGCCTCCTCCAACTCGTCGCACAGTCGCGGGGACAGGTGGTTGGTGGGCTCGTCGAGCAGCAGCAGCTGGGGCGGACGAGCCACGAGGAGGGCCAGCGCGAGCCGCCGGCGCTGGCCGACGGACAGCCGGCCGACCGGTTTGTCCAGGTCCGCTTCGTGCATCAGGCCGAGCGAGACCAGCGGCACCCGCTCGGCCCGCGCCGGGCCCAGAGCCAGCGCGTAGACGTCGCGGACCGTACGCTCCGGCCGCTCGAACGCCGTGTCCTGGGTGAGCAGTCCCACCGTCAGCCGGCGCCGCCTGTGCACCTCGCCCTCGGCGGGCAGGTGCCCCGCGAGCACCGCGAGCAGGGTCGACTTGCCCGCCCCGTTGCCGCCGGTGACCAGCAGCCGGTCGGCCGCCGACACCTCCAGGGCGTCCAGGGCGAGCCGGCCGGGCACCCGTACGTCCCGCAGGCGGACCAGCGGCTGCGGGCCCTCCTCCGCACGGGCGGCGAGTTCCCCGGCCGCGAACCGCAGCGGGCGCGGCGGCTCGGCGACGCGGGTGCGCTCCAGCTCCTCCAGTCGCTGGGTGGCGTCGCGCACCCGGCGGGAGATCTGGTTCTGCACCCTGCCCGCCCGGTGGCCGTAGCCCATCTTCTCGTTGTCGCGCCGACCGCGGTCCGGCGCGACCAGGTGCGCGGTCACGCCCACCGCGTGCCGCAGCTCCTCCAGTTCCCGCTGCTCCTCGGCGTACCGCCGCTCCCAGCGGGCCCGCTCGGCGCGCTGCTCGCCCAGGTAGGTGCTGTAGTCGCCGCCGTAGCGGACCGGACCGCCCACGGCGGGGTCGAGGTCGACCAGATCGGTGCAGACGGCGTCGAGGAAGGCCCGGTCGTGGCTGGCGAGCACCACGCACCCGGGCAGGCCGCGGATCTGCTCCTCGAGGAAGGCGGCGGCCTCGTCGTCGAGGTGGTTGGTCGGCTCGTCGAGCAGGAGCGCCGACGGCCGCCTGACGAGCAGCGCCGCCAGAGCGAGCCGGCCGCGCTGTCCGCCGGAGAGCGAGCCGAGCGTGCGGTCGTGCCCGAGCGAGCCGAGGCCCAGTCCGTCCAGCACGAGGGCCGCGCGGCGGTCGGCGTCCCAGGACTCCCGGTCCTGGGCGCGCTCCAGGCACCGGGCGTAGGCGTCGAGGAGCGCCCGGTGGCCGGGGCCGTCCTCGGGGGCGCGGGCCAGTTCCCCGCCGAGCCGTTCGAGTCCGGCGAGGTCCTCGCGGGCCTCGCGCAGCGCCTCGTCGAGCACCGCGCCGAGCGTCGAGTCGACGTCGAAGGGCATCTCCTGGGGCAGGAAACCGAGGTCGTCCGGGCGGGTGACGCTTCCGGCGTCGGGCCTGTCCTGGCCGGCGAGCACCCGCAGCAGGGTGGACTTGCCGGTGCCGTTCTCCCCGATCAGTCCGATGCGCCGGCCGGGGGAGGCGGTCAGGTGGACGTCGTCGAGGACGCGACGCCCGCCGAGGACGCGGACGATGTCGTGGGCGAGCAGAGCGGTCTTGGGCATGGGTGTGCGTCCCAGGTGATCGGTGGTCGGCCCGCCGGGCACAGGGCCTCGGGCGGGCCATGTCACACGCCGGGGTTCACACCGCGGGGGCTCCCGTCTCCCGCAGCGTTCCGTCGGCCAGCCGCAGCCAGCGGTTCACCCCGATCGCCGCGAGGAACCGCTCGTCGTGGCTGACCACCATGAACGCCCCCTGGTAGGCGTTGAGCGCGCTCTCCAGCTGGCCCACGCTGACCAGGTCGAGGTTGTTGGTCGGCTCGTCGAGCAGGAGCAGGTGGGGAGCCGGTTCGGCGCACAGCACGCAGGCGAGGGTGGCCCGCAGCCGTTCGCCGCCGGAGAGGGCACCGGCCGGCAGGTGCGCCCGAGCGCCCCGGAAGAGGAAGCGGGCGAGCAGGTTCATCCGCTCCGCCTCGGGCCGCTCCGGGGCGAAGGCGGCGAAGTTCTCCGCCACGGTGCGGTCCAGATCCAGCAGGTCCAGGCGCTGCGAGAGGTAGGCGATCCGGCCGTCGCCGCGCCTGATCTCCCCGCCGCACGGGGTGAGGTCGCCCGTGACCAGTCGCAACAGGGTCGTCTTGCCCGCGCCGTTGGGCCCGGTCAGCGCGATGCGCTCGGGGCCGCGAACGCTCATGTCGACGCCTCCGTCGGCGAACACGGCCCGGTCGGCGAGGCGCACCTGCATTCCTTCGCCGAGGAAGAGGTCGCGTCCGGCGGGCACATGGGTGTCGGGCAGTTCCAGGGTGAGCCGCTGCTCGTCGCGCAGCGCGCGTCCGGCCTCGTCGAGCCGGGCCTTGGCCTCGCTGACGCGGGACGCGTGCATCTGTCCCGCCCGGCCCGCGGACTCCTGCGCGCCGCGCTTCATGTTGCCGGCGAAGATGCGGGGCAGTCCGGCGTTCTTGAGGTTGCGGGCCGCGTTGCTCGCCCGGCGCTCGGCCCGTTCACGGGCCTGCTGCATCTCCCTCTTCTCGCGCTTGAGTTCCTGCTCGGCGTTGCGGACGTTCTTCTCGGCGGCCTCCCGCTCCGCGCGTACGGCCTCCTCGTACTCGCCGAAGCGGCCGCCGTACAGGCGCAGTTCGTCGCTGCCGAGTTCGGCGATGCGCTCCATACGGTCGAGCAGCGCCCGGTCGTGGCTGACCAGCAGCAGACAGCCGGTGAAGTCGTCGAGCACGTCGTAGAGCCTGTGGCGGGCCGCCAGATCGAGGTTGTTGGTGGGCTCGTCGAGCAGCAGCACGTCGGGGCGCCTGAGCAACTGGGCGGCGAGGCCGAGGGAGACGATCTGGCCGCCGCTGAGCGTGCTCAGGCGGCGGTCCAGGGACAGATCGGCCAGCCCCAGGCGATCGAGCTGGGCGCGGGTGCGTTCCTCGATGTCCCAGTCGTCGCCGATGGTGGTGAAATGCTCCTCGCTCACGTCCCCGGCCTCGACGGCGTCCAGGGCGCGGACGACCTCGGCGATGCCGAGCACCTCGGCGACGGTGAGGCCGGCGGTCAGGGGCAGGCTCTGCGGGAGATGCCCCAGCGTCCCGCTGACCGACAACGAGCCGGTGGCGGGCCTCAGTTCACCGGCGATCAGCTTGAGCAGCGTGCTCTTGCCGGAGCCGTTGGGTGCGACCAGGCCCGTGCGGCCGGTGGTCAGCGTGAAGGACAGGTCGCGAAAGACCGGCGTGTCGTCCGGCCAGGCGAAGGAGAGATGAGAGCAGACGACGGCGGCGTCGGACATCAAGGAGACCTCGAAGGGAATGAGGGCAGGGTCGTGCGAACCTCTGCCTTGGGCAGACGTGGGAAAAGGGGTACGACGAAACGGACCACGTCGGCAGCGCTCCCGAGCGCCGGCCGGTGGCCGTCAGGTCCG
The DNA here is from genome assembly GCF_030269125.1 of Streptomyces hygroscopicus subsp. hygroscopicus. Lineage (GTDB taxonomy): Bacteria > Actinomycetota > Actinomycetes > Streptomycetales > Streptomycetaceae > Streptomyces > Streptomyces hygroscopicus_C. Next base: position 209,102 of record NZ_BSSM01000004.1, read on the forward strand.
GGTCTCACCCGGAGATGTCGTCTTCACCCACCACGTCTGCGACTCCTCGATCACACGGTCCAGGTCGCCCACAGCGTAACAAAAGACGGGCCGGCCACGCACGATGCGACGGCGCGGGACGTGCTGCGGCATGGTGCGCGGCCGGGACCGTCCGCGCGCCGGCCGGTATGTCGTACAACCACCAACCACCCTTGATCGTCGAGGAGTTGTGATCAGGCGGCCCGCTGATGAGCGGGCCGCCCGGCCACCCGACCTGACCGCTTCTCACCTGGAGATGTCATGAGAGCCGACTCCGTGCGCCGCGCACTGCGGCTCGGAGCCCGTACGACGCTCGCCGCCGGACTCGTCACCCTGGCGCTCACCACCGCTCCCGCGTTCGCCGGGACCCAGGAGACGGACCAACTCTGGATCACCGCCCCCTACGAGCCGACCCTGCCGCTCGGCATCGACGGCGGGACACCGCTGACCCGCACGCTCGACGTCCGGCTCAACCACGACAACGCCCACTTCACGGTCACCGGCGGCCGGCTCGTCGTGGACGCCTCCGGTCTCGCCGGCGTCGCCGAGATCACCTGGCCGGACAACTGCGCACCGAGCGGCGCGACCGCGGTGTGCGACGTGCCCGAAGTGCCGGTGACCGGGACCACCGGCGGCGAGGTGCATCTCCAGGTCCGCGCGGCCGACGGGGCGGTCGTCGGGGCGCGGGGCCGGGTGACCTTCGAGGCGACGGCCACCGGCGGCCCGGACGGTACGCTCACCGCCCCCCAGGACAGCTTCGACACCACGGTCACGGTCGCGTCGGGGCCCGACCTCGGGCTCACGACCGGCGGCGACATCGAACACGCCCAGCCGGGCAGCAGGCAGACGCTCCCCTTCACGCTCACCCATCACGGCAACGAGACCGCGCACGGCTTCACCGTCACGATGACGGCCTCCTACGGGCTGCGGTACGCCAACCGGTACGACGCCTGCGTCTACACGACGTCGAGCGGGGACGAATACGCTCCGATGTCGTACGCGACCTGCACCTTCGACCGGGACCTCGCCCCGGGAGCCTCCTTCGGACTCCCCGAGCCGCTACAGGTCGAGCTGACCCGGCAGGCGCTCCGGGAGCGGTTGGACATCTCGGCGCAGCCGCTCGGCGCGACCGACCTCGGGGCTACGACGACTATGCGGCGCTGGGAATCGGTGCCGACAACACCGCCGACTTCTCGGTGACCGGCGCGGCGGTCACGGGCGCCGCGGGCGAGACGGTCACCGCGCCGCTCACCTTCAGGAACGACGGCCCCGGCTGGCTCGGCAACCTGGGCTCCGGGGACCCGGTCGCCGTGGTCCGGCTGACCGTTCCGCCCGGCACCACGGTCACGGGCGCGCCGGCGGACTGCGCCCCGCGGACCCTGTCCGGCGGCTCCTACCCGAACCGCGCGGGCGCCCCGCGCTACGACTGCGCGCTTCCGTACTGGGTGCTGGAGAACACGGAGCGCTCCTTCGCCTTCGAGCTGCGGATCGACACGGTGGTGCCGGGAGCGACGGGGGAGGTCGGCGTCCATCCCCCCTTCGGCGAGTTCCCCCACGACCCGGACGGGACGAACAACACAGCCGTCCTCGCCGTGAACTAGCACAACGGTCGAGGGCGTTGCCCAAGCCTGCGGGAGCCGGCCGGCCGTCGGGCCGGGAGGGCCGATCGTCGTCCGTGGCGACGCCCTCCCGGCAGGGCCCGCCGTGCTCGGGCGGTAGGTGACTCCGGGCGCCCTCCGGGAACGTCCGGAGACCGGCGCCGACGGCGAGCGGCAGGGGGGCGTCGCCCTCGCCCGGGTGGGGGAGTCAGCGCAGTGGCAGGCTTTCCAGGGTGAACACCGGGCTGGTCAGCGGAGCACCGTACAGATACGTGTCCATCTGGGAGTTGGTCACCAGCAGCCGGTCCCCGCTCACGGCGACGCCGGTGAGTGTGTCGGCCCCCGGGTAGGTGCGTTCGGAGACGACGGTGGCCCGGGTTCCGTCGTCGGAGAGCCGTACCGTGGCGATCTCGTTGTTCACGGAGCGGGCGATGTACAGGGTGCTTCCTCGCAGCACCATGCCGTCGGCACTGGGCAGGGGCGGCGCGTCGATCGTGCGGACCTCGCCGGTCGCGAGGGTGAGCCGGTAGAGCGCGCCGCTGTACCAGTAGCCGATGATCAGGTACCTGCCGTCGGGGGTGGCGACGATGCCGTTGCCGTTGGACTGGCCGGTCACGTAGTCCGGCAGGTGGTAGGCCGCCTTCAGGGTCCGGTGGGCGCCGGTGGCGGGGGCGTTCACCTCGGCGGCCGGTATCCGGTAGACCACGGCACGGAGGGAGTCGGTGACGTAGACGTCGCCGTCGGGGGCGACGGCCGCGTCGTTGACGAGGGTCGGCTCGCCCGTCTCGGGCACGGTGTAGGAGGCGACGGGCTTCCCGGTGTCGGTGTAGACGAAGAAGCGTCCGGTGAAGGCGCCGGCGACCAGCAGGCGGTTACCGGCGATCTTGATCCCGGTGGCCTGGGTGCGGCCGTCCCGGCCGCCGGGGAGGAAGGGGTCGAGCGTCTTCGCCCCGGGGCGTCCGCGGTAGACCGTGCCGTCGTCGATGCTGGTGGTGTAGACGTAGTGGTGGTCGGCCGCGACGCTTTCGGGGAAGGCGTCGTCGCCGTTGACCGTGATCGTGGAGCCGCCGTCCTGGTGGTCACGAGCCGGCGCGGCGGTGGCGGAGGCCGTGAGGGCGGCCAGTGCGGCGGACGTCGCGGTGAGCGTGAGGAGCGCGCGCCGCCAGGTGGGGTGTGCGGTGGTGCTGGGGGACATCGTGGTGGACCTTTCCGGTCGGCTCGAAGTGATGTGTCCGTGCGGCCTGGTGGGCGAAGCCGTGGGCGCGGACCCGGCGGGACGCTGTCCGGACCGGGGTTCGCGGACCCGCCGTTTCGGGAAGCCCGGTGCCCGCACTCCTCGGCCGCGGCAGGCGAGGGCATGGGCGGTCTCCCCTTTCGGCCGCTGCTTTCCGCGGCGGGCGCTACCCACCCTGACGTGGTAACTCTCCAAAAGGAAGGAGCCACTTTTTGGTAAGGTTGCCACCTGTCGGGAAGGAACGAGGTGAAGGCTGTGGCGACAGCGAAGACTGTGACTCGGGCGACATCGGCATGGGACCCGTACGAGCGCGGCTGTCCATCGCGGGACCTGCTCGACCGGATCGGCGACAAGTGGTCGATCCTCGTGCTCGGCGAACTCGCCGAGCACGGGACGTCCCGGTTCTCCCATCTGCGCAAGCGGCTGTCGGGGGTGAGCGAGAAGATGCTCACCCAGACGCTGCGCGGGCTCGAACGCGACGGCCTGGTCCTGCGGACGGTCCACCCGGAGGTACCGGTGCGGGTGGAGTACGAACTGACTCCGCTGGGCGTGACGCTCCGCGAACCCCTGAAAGCACTCACGGCGTGGTCGTTGCGGCACACGGAGGAGGTCCTCGCCGCCCGCAAGGAGTACGACGCCCGCGCCGGCCGGGCCGGCTGACACCGGGTACGCCGCGTCCCACCGTCGCGGAGGAGCACGTCCATGGACGGGACCCGCTCCCCGACGCCGGCCGGCTCACGGGAAGCGCCGGATCGGGGTGATCAGCGGCTTCCTCGGCGCGGTGCACGCGCTGCCCCGCGTACCCACCGGGTCAGGTCGACCTCCGCGCTGCGCTTCGGGTCCGCCTCGTGGCCGCGGTCGAGCGCCGCGGTGAACTCCTCGCCCGGGACGGCGGGCACGACCTCTTCGTCATGGTCCATGGACGGCGGGCCGGCACCCCCTCGCTCCTGCCGGAAGCGCGTGACCGTTCCTCAGGTGTCGGAGCCGCCGTTGGTCCGGCGCTGTCCCGAGCGGCTGCCGTGCCAGTTCAGCACCAGGGTGGTGGCGTCGTCCGGCAGGCGGTCCCCGCAGGCTTCGTGGACCGCCGTGGTGAGTGCGCGGACCACTTCGCGGGGATGCGCGTCGCGGGTGTCGCGCAGCAGGGACGGGAGGTCGACCGCGGCGGCGCGGCGTTCCTGCATACCGTCGGTGATCAGCACCAGCCGGTCGCCCGGGTGCAGGTGGAGCCGCTGGACCTCGTACGTGACCGGGGCGGGCGCCCCGAACGGGAGGTTGGCCTTGAGGGCCAGCTCTGCCACGCGGTCCCCGCGCACCAGCAGCGGCCGGGGATGGCCGGCGTTGACCAGTTCGCAGGCGCCCGTCTCCAGCTCGACGCGCAGCAACTGTCCGGTGGTCATGCCGGGGGAGTTGCCGCTGATCGCCTGGTGGGCGGCGTACGCCTGGTCGAGCAGGCCGTGGCCGGCACGACGGGCCCCGCGCAGGGCGTTGACGGTGAGTGTGGCCAGCAGCGCGGAGGCGGTGTCGTGCCCCATCGCGTCCGTGATCGACAGATGCAGGGTGTTCTGGTCGAGGGCGTAGTCGTAGCTGTCGCCGCCGACGTCGTCGGCCGGCGCCAAGCCGCACGCCAGAGTGAAGTGGGCCGCCTCGCAACAGGGCGCCGACGGCAGCAACTGATGCTGGATCTCGGCCGCCAGGCTCACCGTGGTGGTGCGCCGGCCGCAGTGGTAGAGGTCCGTGAAGCGGCGGTCGGTCACCACGATGTACGCGAGCGCGTGCGCCGCCTGCACCACCGCGTCCCGTACCGAGTCGTCCGCGTGCGGTACCGCCATCTCCAGCACCCCGATGCAGTCGCCGCGGTTCGTCACCGGTGCCACGAGCCGGCAACCACCCTCCCCGTCGTCCTCCTGGTGCAGGCTCTGGCGGCGCAGCACCCGTTCGTAGACGCTGCCCGCCAGCTCCACTCTCTCCACCTGGGCGCACGCCTGCCCCGCCCGGCCGGCTCCGGGCAGCCGAACGGCTTCCTGGCCGAGGATGTCGACGAACAGGAACGAGACCTCTGTCGCCGAGAACCGCTTCTCCAGGTTCCGGGCCACCACGTCCACCGACTCCACCGGGGCGGCGTCCTCCGCCGCCCGCAGCACCTCGTCCAAGCCCAGTCCCTCATCGCCGGCCACAGCCACCTCCCTGGTCCGTTCACCTTCGCCTTCCCCGCAACCCGGCCCGGACTCGCCGGCTCTTGTGACTTCCGGCCGGGGCGGGTGAGGGGGACGCGAGCACCACCTGGAGAATCTCGGGGCGGCTCACGGGCGGCCGTCTCCACGACGAGGTGTCCAGAACCGCCCGCCTCGCGGTGTCCGCGAGATCCACGCCCGGCGCAGACCGGACCTCATCCGGCCGGTCGGGCCGTCGACGCGGTCGTACGGCCCGGGGAGGCCGACCCGCTCGCCGGGCGCCGCCCGCACGACCGCTCGGCCGTGCGGGCGATGTTGCGGGCCATGCCGCCGAAGACGACGGCGTGGAAGGGGGAGATGCTCCACCAGTAGGCGTGACCGAGCAGGCCGCGCGGGTGGAACAGGGCGCGCTGGCGGTAGCGGGTGCGGCCCGTCTCGTCGCTGTCGACGCCCATCTCCAGCCAGGCCAGTCCGGGCAGTCGCATTTCCGCGCGCAGCCGCAGCAGGCGGCCCGGCTCGATCTCCTCCACCCGCCAGAAATCCACCGAGTCGCCCACGCGCAGGCGGTGCGCGTCCCGGCGCCCGCGGCGCAGCCCCACGCCTCCCACGAGCCGGTCGGCGACACCCCGGACGGACCAGGCCAGAGGCAGGGAGTACCAGCCGTTCTCCCCGCCGACGCCCTCGATCACCCGCCACAGGGCCTCGGGCGGGGCGTCGACCGGGCGTTCCCGCAGGTCGGTGTAGAGGCTGCCGCCCGCCCAGGCCGGGTCGGTGGGCAGAGGGTCGCTGGGGGCACCGGCCACCGAGGCGGAGGACCAGCGGGTGGCGACCTCGGCGTCCCGGACGCGTTTGAGCGCCAGCCGTACCGACTCGTCGAAGCCGATGGGGTGGCCGGGCGGGTCGGGGACGTAGCGGGTGATGTCGTTCTCCCGGCACACCACCTCGTGCCGCAACGACTCCGTCAGCGGCCGGGCGATGGATGCGGGGACCGGGGTGACCAGGCCGACCCAGTGGCTGGACAGACGGGGGGTGAGCACCGGCACCGGCAGGATCACGCGCCGGGGCAGTCCGGCCACCGCGGCGTAGCGCAGCATCATGTCCCGGTACGTCAGCACGTCGGGCCCGCCGATGTCGAAGGCGCGGTTCACGTCGGCGGGCATCTGGGCGCTCTCGACCAGCAGGCGCAGCACGTCCCGGACGGCGATCGGCTGGATGCGGGTGCGCACCCAGCTCGGTGTGACCATCACCGGCAGCCGCTCGGTCAGATAGCGCAGCATCTCGAAGGACGCCGAGCCCGAGCCGAGGATCACGGCGGCGCGCAGCACCGTCGTCGGTACCCCGCTCGCCAGCAGGATGCGGCCGACCTCGGACCGGGAGCGCAGGTGCGGGGACAGCTCGTGCTCGGGCACCCCGGCGGGAGTCAGGCCGCCGAGGTAGACGATGCGGCGCACGCCGGCGGCGGCGGCCTGCGCGCCGAAGACCCGAGCGCCCTCCCGGTCGGCGTCCTCGAAGCCGCGTCCGGTGCCCAGCGCGTGCACGAGGTAGTAGGCCACGGAGACCTCCCGCATCGCGGCCTCGACCGAGGCGGGGTCGGTGACGTCCCCGCGGACCACCTCCACCTCCCCGGCCCAGGGGTGGTCACGCAGTTTCCCGGGGGAGCGGGCCAGGCAGCGCACCCGGTACCCGGCTGCCAGCAGTTCGGGTACGAGCCGCCCGCCGATGTAGCCACTGGCCCCGGTCACCAGGCACAGGGGCCGGTCCGCCGTCGTCTCCATGGCTCCTCCTTCCGGCAGGATGTCCGGCCGTGCAGAGTGTTCGGCCGTCGCACCGGATACGGATGCGGCCCGGCCGTGATCCGCGAGTACCCCGGTAGGTCGCGCCGGTGAACACGGAGACGAGCGGAGGGCACCCGGCGCGGCGGCGTCGAGGAGCCGCCGATGGCGCGTCCCCCGCCGCGCCGCGCACCGCGGCCGCCGGTCCCTCCACCGGGGAGACCTCCACCGGTGACCTCCCCGCCTTCCCGGGCGACCTGCCGGCCTTCGCCGTGCAGTTGCGCCGCATGCACGGCGAGGTCGGCCGGGTCATCCAGCAGTACGCGGCCCGGCAGAACCTGCACGCCACCGACGTCCAGGCGCTGGCCGCCATCCTCGACGCCCCCGAGCCGATGACCCCCACCAGGCTGCGTGCCCTGCCTGCATCGACCGGCTCGAACGCGCCGGGCGGGTGCGCCGGGTGGACACCCTGCGCGCGGCCGAACGGGACCGCACCGTCATCGTCCCGGTGGTGCTCGCCGTCATCCTGACCATCCTCGAGCTGCTGCTGCGGTCCTCGCCGTGCTGTCCTGCTGGTGCTGACCGTCGCCCTCGACTTCACCGCGACCCTCGGCGTGGCGGCACTGGTCTTCCGCCTGTTCGGCTTCAGCGGCACCGATCCGTCGGTGCCGCTGTACGGGTTCGTCTTCCTGGTCGCCCTGGGCGTCGACTACAACATCTTCCTGATGTCCCGGGTCCGTGAGGAGACCCTGCGGCACGGCACCCGAGAAGGCGTCCGGCGCGGGCTCGTGACCACCGGCGGGGTCATCACCTCCGCGGGGGTCGTGCTCGCCGCCACCTTCGCCGCGCTCGGCGTGATCCCGCTGGCGTTCCTGGTGCAGATCGCCTTCATCGTCGCCTTCGGCGTGCTGCTGGACACCCTGGTGGTGCGCTCCCTGCTGGTGCCCGCGCTCGTGTGGGACGCCGGGGACCGCGTGTGGTGGCCCACCCGGCCGGCCGCAGGAGGGCCGGACGGCCGCTCGCCGGCACCGGGGCGGCGACCCCGGACGCTCCTGCCGGGGGAGGACCGCGCCTGAGCGCCGCGGTCCGCACGGGCGTGGCGGGCTCACGGCGGTGCCGATCCGATGCAGACTCGATGCGAGTTGCCGCAGCGAAGGCGCCGGACGGACCGTGGCCGTGACGCAGGAGCCACCCGGACAAGGAGCAGGCCACATGACCGCACTCGCTGTGACCGAAGCCCCGCCCGAGCCCACCGCGGACCCGGAGAACGACCTGGCCTCGCGTTTCGCGGCCGGGGACGAGGACGGTATGGAAGCGGTCTACCGCCGCTGGGCTCCCCTCGTCCTGTCGCTCGCGCGGCAGTCGCTGGGCGACGGCGCGGAGGCCGAGGACGTCACCCAGACGGTGTTCCTCGCCGCCTGGCGCGGCCGGCACGGCTACCGCCCGGCCCGTGGGCCGCTGCCCGCCTGGCTCGTGGGCATCGCACGGCGCAAGATCGCCGACGCGTTGTCCGCCCGCACCCGGCGCACGGACGTCGCGGTCGCGGCGGCACGCGGCTGGAACCGCCCGCCGGACCCGTTGTCCGCACAGGACGCCGTCCTGGACCACGTGGACGTCACCCGCGAACTGCGCCGCCTTCCCGAGGTCCAGCGGCGGGTGCTGTGCATGGCCTTCTACGATGACCTGACGCAGACGCAGATCGCCCGCGTCACGGGATGGCCGCTGGGAACGGTCAAGAGCCACGCCCGGCGCGGCCTGTCGCGCCTGGCGCGCAGCCTGGACGCCGAGGCCGAGCGCACACGCTGACCGGCCGGTTCGCGCACCCGTCCGGTGGACGGAACGGCCGGTCACCGGGCGGAGACGGCGAGGATGGCGGGGCCCCGCTTCGGCTCGCCGGAGACCGGGACGAGGGGGACACTTGACCGCCGTGGACCCCGCCCCGCAGCCGTCCCCGACGCCACCGGCCGTACCGGGCGACGCCGGTCTGACCACGGGCGTGCTGGCCCGCCGCCTCGGCGTGTCGCCCATGACCCTGCGTTCGTGGGACCGCCGCTACGGCATCGGACCGATCGCACGCACCGAGGGCGGCCACCGTCGCTGGACGGCGACGGACGTGGCGGCGGTCGAGGAGATGTGCCGGCTGACGGCGACCGGCGTCCCGCCGGCCGACGCGGCCCGCGCCGTCCGTACCGCCGCGGCCGGCCCGCCTGCCGCGGCGGACGCCGCCGCTGCTCCGGCGCCCCCACCACCCGCGGGGCGATCACGGGCCGCTGGCGCACTGCCCCTCGGTGATGTGCGTCAGGAGTGCCGCGGCCTGGCCCGCGCCGCCGTACGACTGGACGCTCCCGCGCTGGAGAAGCAGCTCACCGCAGCCGTCGAGCGCCACGGCGTCGTCGGAGCCTGGCAGGAGGTGATGGTTCCCACCCTGCACGCCGTAGGCCGTCGCTGGGCCTCCTCCGGCGACCGGTACGTGGAGGTGGAGCACCTGCTCGCCTGGCACGTCTCCACCGTGCTGCGCCGCAGCGCGCCGCCCGCCGCCCCCGTGGCCGCCCCGGCGGTCGGCTGCGTCCTGCTGGCCTGCGTCCCGGGCGAACAGCACACCCTGCCCCTGGAGGCGCTCCACGCCGCGCTCGCCCGTGAGGGACTGCCGGTCCGCATGCTGGGGGCCGCGGTGCCCGTCGAGGCGCTGGACGCGGCGGTGCGCCGACTGGGCCCGGTCGCGGTCGTGCTGTGGGCCCAGGAGAGCGCACGGGCGGTCCCGGCCCTGGCCCGGCACGTCGCCGCACTGCGCTGGGGCATGAAGGGGACGCGGCGCGGTCCGGCGGTGCTGCTGGGCGGCCCCGGCTGGAGCCGGTCCCGGCCCGCCGGTGTCCTCAGACCGGCCGGCCTGGCGCAGGCGGTGGAGGCGCTGCGCTCGCTGTGCGCCGCGGAGTGAGCCGACACTCACGTCCCCGTCCCTCCCGCTGCCGTGCTCCCCGTGACGCCCGGACGGCCACGCGTCCGCCACCTCACGGCACCTCGCCCGCCCGCCGCCGCTCCTGCCGCAGCACCTCGTCGAGGTCGCCCAGCCGGTCCAGGCCCTGCACCGCGCGCCGCATGCGGGCGTTGCCGGACAGCAGCCGCCGGTGCCGGTGCAGGAAGGCCCAGTACCCGGCGGTGTAGGGGCACGCGCGCGGGCCGGTGCGCTCGGTGGGCCGGTAGGCGCAGCCGCCGCACAGGTCGCTCATGCGGTGGAGGTAGGCGCCGCCCGACGTGTACGGCTTGGTGGTCATCCTGCCGCCGTCCGCGTACTGGGACATGCCCACCACGTTCGGCACCATCACCCAGTCGTAGCCGTCGACGAAGCAGCGGTGGAACCAGTCGGTCACCGCGACCGGGTCCCAGCCCCGCTGCAGAGCGTGGCTGCCCAGCACCATCAACCGGGGGATGTGATGCGTCCAACCGGTGTCGCGCACCTGGGCGAGCACGGTGGCCAGGCAGCGCGCGGTGACCGCGTCCGCGTCCAGCTCGGCGAAGTAGTCCGGCAGCTCCTCGGTGTGCCCGAGCGCGTTCACGTGCCGGTAGTCCTCGCCGAAGTGCCAGTACAACTGCCAGACGTACTCCCGCCAGCCCGCGACCTGGCGGACGAAGCCCTCCGCGCTGTTCACCGGGATCGCGCCCTGCCGCCAGGCCCGCTCGGCTCCCTCCACGCACTCCGCCGGGTGCAGCAGCCCCAGGTTCAGGGAGGACGACAGCAGGCTGTGGCTCATCACCGGATCACCGGCGAGGACCGCGTCCTCGTACGGTCCGAAGGACGCCAGCCGGTGCCGCACGAAACGCCGCAGGGCCGACAGCGCCTCCCGCCGGGTGGCGGGGAAGCGGCGCGGCCCGTCCCGGCCGACGAAGCGCACGCCCTCCTCGCGTTCCCACCGGTCGAGGTCGTCGCGCACCTCCGCGTCGATGTCGTCCTCCCGCGGCCGGTAGGGGCCCGGTACGTCGAGCCGGCGGGCGCCGCCCGGCGGCGGCTCGCGGTTGGCGTGGTCGTGGTCGAACCGGCCGCCCGCCGGGTGGTCGCCCTCCATCAGCAGGTCGTGCTCCCTGCGCACCCAGCGGTAGAAGTCCTCGTGGAGCAGCCGCCCACCGCGTTCCCCGGCCCAGCCGGCGAACTCCTCGCGTGCCACGAGGAAGCCCCGGGCGGGCAGCACCCGCACCCCGGACAGGGACCGCACCAGCCGGAGCGCCGCGTACGAGGTCGGATGGCACACCGTGACCGGCGCGCCGCCCACCGCGCGGCGCAGGCCCTCACGGTAGGTCTCGGCCCGCACGTACGTCACCCGCCCGCCCAGTTCCGCCGCGCGGTGCCGCATCGCGGAGAGCACCAGGTGCGCCTTGGCGCGGTGGAAGCGGCGTCGTCGGAAGACCGACCTGGCCTCGATCATCACCACGGGAGTGCCGCGCCCGGGTCCGTCGTCGCCGGCCGGTGTGAGGAAGTGCGGGCCGAGCTGGTCCCCGAAGATCCAGTGCGGGGTGGTCATCGGTGGTCTCCCGCCGGACCTCGGGAGCGGCCCCGGGCCCGCCTGAAGCGGTCCAGGCCCTCCGCCAGGGACACCACCGGCTCGGGATAGCCGGTCCTCGAACGCTCCCGCGCCGGAAGCCTCCACGGCTCGTGCACGGCTGCCCCCTCGACGCCCGCCAGTTCCGGCACCCAGCGCCGCACGTAAGCTCCGTCCGGGTCGTAACGCCTGCCCTGCGCGACGGGGTTGAGGACCCGGTTGGGCCGGGTGTCGGTGCCCGTGCCCGCCATCCACTGCCAGTTGAGCTGGTTGTTCGCCACGTCGCCGTCGACCAGCAGCTCCAGGAAGTGCCGGGCGCCCACCCGCCAGTCGAGGTAGAGCGTCTTGGTGAGGAAGCTCGCCGCCAGCAGCCGGCCCCGGTTGTGGATCCAGCCCTCGTGGCGCAGCTGCCGCATCGCCGCGTCCACCAGCGGGTAGCCGGTGCGGCCCTCCCGCCACGCCTCGGCATCCGCCTCCGCCTCCTTCCCGTCGCGCCACCGGTCGCCGTGCGTGCGGTAATCGCGTACGGCGGCGTCGGGGCGCGCGGCGAGCACCTGGCGGTTGAAGTCGCGCCAGGCGACCTGCCGTACGAACGCCTCCGCCCCGGCGCCGCCGGCCCCGCGGGCCCGGCGCACCACCTCGACCGGCGACAGCGTGCCGAAGTGCAGACAGGGGGAGAGCCGGGAGGTGGCGTCGCCCGCCAGGTCGTCGTGCCGCTCCTCGTAAGCGTCCACACCGGAGCGCAGCCACGCGGTGAACCTGCGCCGCCCCTCCGTCTCGCCGCCCGCGCACAGCCCCGGCGACACGCCGTTCACCCCGCCGCGCTCCGGCAGTGGGGCGGACGCCACCTCCTGCGGCACGGTGAGGGCGCGTGGCGCCTCCAGCACGTCCCGCAGGCCCTGCCCGGACCAGCGTCGGTAGTACGGCGTGAACACCGCGAAGTGGTCGGAGGCGGCCGGCGTCACCGCGCCCGGTGCCACGGCGGTGCTCACCGTGTCGTGGACGTACAGACGCCGCCCGTCGGCCTCCAGCGCCCGGCGCAACCGCCGTTCGCGCGCGCACGCGAAGGCGCTCACATCGCCCGCCATGTGCACCTCGTCGGCGTCCGCCTCGGCGGCCACCCGGCACACCTGCGCGACCGTGTCGCCCTCGCGCAGCACCAGCCGGCCGCCCCGCTCCCGCAGCCGGGCGTCCAGGTCCCGCAGGCAGTCGGCGAGGAACGCGAGCCGGTTCGGCGCGGCGAAACCCGCTCCGTCCACGGCCGGGTCACGCACGAACAGCGGGACCACCCGGCCTCCTCCGTGCAGGGCCGCGCGCAGCGGTGGATGGTCCGACAGGCGCAGATCGCAGGTGAACACGACGACCGAGGTCTGCATGGGGCTCACTTCCGCTTTCGGTGGGGTGACTCTCCGATGGTTTCGCCCCGACGGCCGGTGGCGGATGCGGCGGCCGCCGGTGGTCCCCCGTTCTGGTGCACGCGCATCCGCGGCGGCGTCCGGCGGGGAAGTACCCGAGGAGGACGTCGGGTGCCCGTGCGGGCACCCGGTGTCCGTCGCCAAGGCGGCGCCGGCGCCCGAGCGAGTGCTCGCGGCGGGAACGTCCACCGCCTCGGAGGCACCGGGGGAGCGGGTCGGCGGGGCCGACCCGCTCCGCGACAGGCGCGATGAGGAGCGAGGAGAGGTGGTGGCCGTGGCGGACGGATCCGTGGTCGCGGACGTCGTCGTGGTGGGCGCCGGTGTCGCCGGGCTGGCGTGTGCCCACGACCTGGCCGTCGCCGGGCTCGGCGTCACGGTGCTGGAGGCGGACGACGCGGTGGGCGGGCGGATGCGGACCGACCGCCTGGACGGCTTCACGGTGGACTGCGGTTTCCAGGTCGTCAACCCCGCCTACCCGCAGCTGCGCCGCCGTCTGCCCGCGCGCTTCGTCGACCCGCGCCCCTTCCTGCCGGGCGTCCTGGTGCACACCGGTGACCGGCGCGTCCTGCTGGCCGACCCGCGCCGCCGCCCCGACGCGGTGGCTTCGCCGCTGTCCGGCCGGCTCGCCCGGCCGCGCGACCTGGCGGCGCTGGCCGCGCTCGGCGCCCGCGACGCGCTCGCCCCGGCCCGGACCCTCAAGCGCGCGGCCGAGCGCACCACCCGTGCCGCCCTGGCCGACGCGGGCTTCTGCGACGCGTTCGTGGAGGACTTCTTCCGGCCGTTTCTCTCCGGGGTCTTCCTGGAGGACTCGCTGGAGACGTCCAGCCGGGTGTTCCACCTCGTGTGGCGCAGCATGCTGCGCGGTGCCCTGTGCCTGCCTGCCTTCGGTGTGCAGTCCGTCCCGCGCGCCCTGGCCGCGGCCCTGCCCGAGGGCACCGTCCGGCTCGGCACACCGGTGTCACGGCTCGCCGACCGGGGCGTGCTCACGGCGGACGGTACGGAGCTGCCGGCGCGCGCCGTCGTGGTGGCGACCGGTGCCGGTGCCGCCGCACGGATGCTGCCCGGCCTGGACGTGCCCGCCCACCGCACGGTCACCACCTACTACCACGTCGCCCCTCGCTCCCCCCTCGGGCAGCCGGTCCTGCTGGTCGACAGCCGCCGCCGCGTGCTGAACACCTGCGTGCTCAGCGATGTCGCGCCCGAGTACGCCCCGCGCGGCAGTGCCCTCGTCGCCACCTCGGTGCTGGGCGACGACACCGAGCCCGAGCGGTCGGCCGTGGTCGCGGCCCTGTGCGAGATGTACGCCACCGACGCCACCGCCTGGGACCTGCTGGTCGCGCGCACCGTCGAGGGCGCGCTGCCCGCCATGCCGCCGCCCTGGCCGCTCACCCGGACCTCCCGCACCGGGCCGGGCCACTACGTCTGCGGGGATCACCGGGGAACGGGTTCCGTCCAAGGCGCCCTCGCCTCCGGCGCGCGGGCGGCCCGGGAGGTGTCGCGGGACCTCGGCGGAAAGTGACCGCGGCGCGGCCGTCGCCCCTTTGCGGCCTGCCGTCCCGGCGAGCCGGTGACCGGGCGCACCACGGACGGACTGCCCGCGCCGACGGACGTCACCCTGCCGGTCACCTTGTGCGGAGAGGGAATTGCCGGTAACCCTGACGCTGCGCATGCTCCACGCCATCCCCGAACCCGTACGGTTCCCCGTCTGCTCCTCTTCCACCACGGGACACGCATGGATCAGACCACCGCCCCGGGTCCGCCCGAAACCGCGCCGCCCCCGCGCCCCGGGAGCGGCGCGCGGCGCCGGAAGCGGGGACACGGCAGGTGCCGGGTCCGGGCTGCCCCGCACGGTACGGATCGGCTACGGGCTCACCGGCCACCGGCCACCGGCACCTTCGGCACCGTTCCGGGGCTGACCCTGCTGTACTGCCTGACCGACGTACTCGCCGTTCCGGCGGTGGTGGCCGGCGCCGCGGTCTTCGTGCCCAGGGCGTGGGACGTGGTGATCAACCCGCTGGTGGGCGCCGCCGAGGACCGCAGCCGTCGTTCCCCCGACGCCGGCGAGGAGGTGGCGCAGCCGCCGGTGGCCCGCGCCGGGATCACCGCCGGGACGAGCCTGCTGCCGGCCCTGCTTTCCCGCGTCGCCCTCCGGTTGCTCCGCCGCCACCGCCGGGAGTCCGAGGCCGGCGCAGCCGTCCCCGGCGCCGGTCCCGATGCCCTTCGTGCGCGGAGACGGAAACCGTGCACCGAGACAGAGAGGAACTGACCGTGCCAAGTGAGTCC
Source organism: Streptomyces hygroscopicus subsp. hygroscopicus (assembly GCF_030269125.1). GTDB lineage: Bacteria > Actinomycetota > Actinomycetes > Streptomycetales > Streptomycetaceae > Streptomyces > Streptomyces hygroscopicus_C. The sequence continues at coordinate 224,125 of NZ_BSSM01000004.1, forward strand.
GCGGCCGAGCCGACCGCCTCCGCCCGGCGCCCCGCGTCCGTGCTGCCCGCGGGCCGCCCCGCCGACCAACTGCTGGCCGAGCTGCGGGGCCTGCGGGCCGCGGACGCACCGACCCGGGGCGGCCGGACTTTCGCCTACGTCTACGACGCCGGCCTGCCCGGCGTGGACGAGCTGACCGCCGCCGCCTACGGCGTGTTCGCCACGGTCAACGGCCTGGACCCGACGGTCTTCCCGAGCGTGGCCCGGCTGGAGAACGACGTGGTGGGCGCGGTGTCCTCGGTCCTGGGAGTGCCCGGCGCGCAGGGCAGTTTCACCAGCGGCGGCACCGAGTCGATCCTGCTGGCCGTCAAGACCGCCCGGGATCACGCCCGAGCCGTGCGCGGGGTGACCCGGCCGCAGATGGTGCTGCCGTCGACGGCACACGCGGCCTTCCACAAGGCGGCCCACTACCTGGGCGTGGAGACGGTGGTGGTCCCGGTCGACCCGCTGACGTTCCGGGCCGACGCGCCGGCCGTGGCGGAGTCGGTCACCGACCGGACCGCCCTGGTGGTCGCGTCGGCCCCGTCGTACGCGCACGGGGTGCTGGATCCCGTGGCCGAGATCGCCGCGGCCGCCGCGCAGCGGGATGTGCTGTGTCACGTCGACGCGTGCGTCGGCGGCTGGTTCCTGCCGTTCCTCGCCCTGACGGGCCGCCCGGTCGAACCGTTCGGCCTCTCGGTTCCGGGCGTCACCTCGATCTCGGTGGACCTGCACAAGTACGGCTACGCCGACAAGGGTGCCTCGGTCGTCCTGTACCGGGACGCCGAGCTGCGGCGCCACCAGTACTTCGCGCATGCGGGCTGGCCCGGCTACCCGGTGGTCAACCCCACGGCGCAGGGCACCAAGTCCGGGGGGCTGCTGGCGCAGGCGTGGGCGGTGCTGCACCACCTCGGCCACGACGGGTACACCGCCCTCGCCCGCCGCGTGGCGCTGGCCGCCGACCGGCTGCTGCCCGGCCTGCGGGCGCTCGACGGCGTCCGGGTGCTCGGCGACCCGGCGGGCAGCCTGGTCGCGTTCACCGTGCACGGCCCCGCCGGCACGCCCGATCCGGGGCTGGTGCTGCACGTGGCGGACGAGATGCGGGAGCGCGGCTGGTACCTCCAGCCGCAGCTGTCCTGCGGCGGCCTCCCGCCGAACCTGCACCTGACGCTGACCCCGGCGACCAGCGACCGCGTCGGACCCCTGCTGGCGGACCTGGCCGAGTCGGTGGCGGCGGCGCGGGCGTGCGAGCCGGTGACCGTGGACCCGGCGCTGACCGCACTGGCCGCCACGCTCGACCCCGACACCCTCACACCCGAGGACGTGGCGGGGTTCCTCGCCCTTGCCGGGCTGGACGGCGAACAGGGCCTGCCGTCGCGGACGGCACCGGTGCTGGCCCTGTTGGACGCCCTGCCGTCCCGGCTGAAGGAGCGGATGCTGACGGAGTTCATCGGGTCGCTCTTCCGTGTCTGACCCGCCCACGGCGCGCGCACGGATCGGCGCGCCCCCCGGCACCCGGCCGATTTCGCCCCCGACGCCCCCGTGTTTCTCCGATCGGTTGATTCACCCCTCCGTCTGCCGCCATGCTGTCGAGGCATGGGGGAGACGACACCGGCGCCCGTCGGCGCCGACACCGGGGTACGGGTGGTCTTCCATCTCTTCGCCGCGTCGGACCGCGAGGAGACGGATGCCGCGAGGGATGTGCTCGGCCGGGCCGGTGTCCCGTACGCGGAATTACGCCCGCCGGGCGCCCACGCCCCCGGCGACGACGTCCTCACCGGTACCGCGACCTCCGCCGCCCTCACGGACGTCGTCGCCGCACTCCGTCACCGCTTCCGGTACGGCATCGCCGTACGCGTCGCCGGGCCGTCCGATGTCGTCGTGCGGTCGGACCCCCGTGTCGAGCAGGGGCGGATCGTGATCCGCAAACCGCGCCGCGACGTGCCCGTACGGGACGCCGGAGCCCTGTGCTCCGCCCTCAACGGCCTGCTCGCCCAAGAAGCACCGGACCCGGATCCCTTCCCCTACCCGTCCAGCATCATGTTCCGCGGCCACCAGAGCGCCGAGCTCGCCGCCGAGGCCACCCGGCTCGCCCGTGTCTTCACCGACCCGGACTTCGTCATCGGCGCCGACCCCACCGGCGGACTGCTCGACAACCCGGAGAAGCTGGCCGACGTGTCCCGCAGGCCCCGCAGACTGCTCGACCTGCTGCTGCTCGCCCACGCCTTCGCCCGTACCGACGACGGCGATCACCGCGTGCGCGACCTGCGCGTACCCGGCATGGACGAGGTCCGACGGATAGCCTCCACCGTCGAGGTCTTCGTCCAGCCGTCCACCGACCCGCAGTCCCGGGTGCTGACCCGCCCCCTCGCCGACGGCCGGCAGGGCTTCGTCATCGGACTGCCGCCGCAGGCCAGTGAGTTGATGGCCAACCTCTCCTGGGCCCTGCCCACCCTCTTCGCCCGCCCGGGGGCAGCGGCGTCCGGCACTGCCGACCCCGGCCCCTCCACGGCCGACCGCGATCGCACGTGGGCCGACGTCGACACCACCGTCGCCTCGTACCTTCGCTCCTGGCGACCCCCGCGCGCCGCCGTGCTGCTCCCGCCCCGGCCGCTCATCCCGATGGCCATGCCGGAGGGCGAGAGGCCCTACGGCTCCGGCGACCCCTACGTGGTCTTCGACGCGTGCGCGCTCTTCCTCATCGCCCGTGAACTCACCCCGATCCTCACGGGCAGGCTCGGCCCCGGGGCCGCCGAGCCGCCCCTGGTGCCGTTCACCGCGGGGCTGCCCCGGGAGGTGCGCCTGGAGACCCAGGCGGACTGCGCGGCGTACGTCCACACGATGAACGCGCTGATCCTGGGGGCCGGCGAGGACGGCCCCTTCGTACCCGACTTCGACAACATCCGGCGCCACTTCCACCACGGGCGGCCGAGCCGGTTCGGCCGGACACGAAGGCTGGAGGAGCAGGCACGGTACGAGGCGGAAGTGGTGCTGGCCTGCATGAACCGCACGACCGAGGCCGTGCTCAGCTACTACGCCGTCGTGGACATGTTCGCCGCGCTCGCCCGCGCCCGCCGCGACGGCGCCCTCGCCCGCCGCCTGGAGGCGGTCGGCGACCGGCGCGAGACGGTGTGCCGCTACATGCTGTGGGTCAAGGAGCACGGACTGCCCGAGGCCTGGGGGCTGCGCACCCGGCTGCCGGGGGAGGAGGACGGGTGGGAACGCGTGCGGGAGTACGTCCGTCATGTGCAGCGGCACCTGGTTCCCACGCTGGTCGGTCCTTCCGACTGACCGCTTCCGCCGTCGCGGGGACAGCGGCCCCGGTACGTCGCTACGGTGGCCCCATGAACGACATCACCGTCGGCGAAGCCATCGACCACCTTCGCGCCGAACTGACCGCCGCCCGCGAGCGCGCCGCGAACTCCGGTGTCCGCTTCGAACTCGGTGACATCTCCCTGGAGTTCACGGTCGAGCTGCGCCGGGAGCGGAGCGGGAAGGGTTCGATCAAGGCGTGGGTCGTGTCCGGGGAGCTGGGGGCCGCGAGGTCCGAGACCGCCGTCCACAAGCTGGCGTTCACCTTGCGCGCCGTGGACCAGGACGGCGAGGGCATCCGCATCGGCAACAGCGCGGCTCCGACGGGCGGTCTGGCCGGCGGGGGCGGGCTGGTCCGGTAACTCGCCGGGGGTGCGCGGCAGACCCGCGGCGGGCGTACGAAGCTGAACGGGGGCACAGTTGGAACTCAGTCGGATTGTCGCGGTCCTGCTGCCGGGTGCGGAGCAGGGATACGGCGGCAACGGGACCGGCTATCTCCTCGGCAGGCGACTGGTACTGACGGCTCGCCACGTCCTCGACGGACGGACCACCTGCGACGTGCAGGTGCCCGGCGGCCGCGCCGTGCCCTGCACCGTCCTGTGGCGCGGCGCCGCTCACGTCGACGCGGCCCTGCTCCTCGCCGAGACGGACGTCCAGGAGCAGGTCGCACCGGTCCGCTGGGGTCGGCTCGTCACCGCCCGGCACCAGCCCTGCGACGTCGCCGGCTATCCCCAGGCCGGGCGCCGGGCCGACGGCGGCCTCGACCTCCAGCAGCCGCGTGCCACCCTCGTCCCCGGCACCGGAGCCCTGTCCCACCGCTACACCGTGGAACTCGCCAGCGCGCCGCCCGCCGATCCCGCCCGGCGCGCACCCTCGCCGTGGAGCGGCCAGTCCGGCGCGGCCCTCTTCAGCGGCGGGCTGCTGACCGGTGTCGTCGTGACCGACGTCAGCGGCTGGGGGCTGCCGCGCTGGGAGGCCGTACCGGTGTACGCGCTTCTGGCCGACGCGCGGTTCACGGACCTGGTCACCCGGCACACCGCCGCCGCGCCCGTGTGGGAGCCGGTAGACCTCCAGAGCCTTGTCGCGCCCGCCGCGGACTGGCGGGTCCGCTCCCCGGCGACCCTGCTGGACCAGCGCGCGGAGGTGGTCCGCTTCCACGGCCGCGAGCACCTGCTCACGGAGCTGATCGACGACTGGTGCGACGGTGACGGCGTACGGCTCGCCGTCCTCACCGGGCCCGGCGGGGCCGGCAAATCGCGGCTCGCCCGAGAACTGTGCACCCGACTGCGTGACCGGCACGGCTGGGTCCCCGGCTGGCTGGACGAGCGCGGCCCGGCCGAGCAGCTCGACGTGCTCGCCGAGGTGGACCGCCCACTGATCCTGGTCGCCGACTACGCCGAGCTGCGGATCGCCCAGCTGACCGCCCTGCTCACCGTGCTGGACCGCCGGCCCGACGGCCGCCCCCCGGTACGGCTGCTGCTCACGGCGCGGGCGAAGGGCGAGACCACGGGCGGCTGGTGGGACCAGCTCAGGACCCGCACGCGCGAGACGAGGAACCTGACCTACGACGCCCTGCACCACGAACTGCCCCCGCTGACGGAGTTACCGGACCGCGAGGCGCACTACCGTGACGCACTCGCCGATCTCGCCCGGCGCCTCCCCGAGGCACTGCCCCGGGTGCTCAGGGACGTCACGGGTGACTGGACGGGACGCGTCGCCCTCGTCGCCCCGCGCGATGTGAGCGCCCCCGAGTACGGCTCCGCCCTCACCCTGCACATGACCGCGCTCACCGACCTCCTCGCCACGCACCCCGCGACCCGCCCGGACGACACCGGCCTGCGGGTCGAGGAGCAACTCCTCCTGCACGAGCGCGCGTACTGGGAGGACAGCGCCGCCGGCCGTCCGCGGCTGGCGGAGGCGGGCCCCGTACCCCTGGCCGACGCGGTCGGCACCGCGGTCCTCACCGCGGGCGCCGAACCCGCCCTGGCAGCACCGCTGTTGCGTTCCTCACCGGGCTTCCGGACCGCGGACGCCCCGACCGTGGACCAGGGCACGGCCTGGCTCGCCGAGATGTACCCCGCCCCGGGCGACAGCTGCTGGGGGGCCCTCCAGCCGGATCGCCTGGGGGAGTACCACGTGGGGGACCGGACGCGGGCGGACACGGACCTGGTGACGCTGCCCTTGCTGACGCTGGCGAGGGCGGGGACGGCGCCGTGGCGGTCCGGAGCCGGGGGACCGGCGTCCGCCGGGGAGCCCGAGTCGTACTCCGGGTCGCGCTCGCCCGGCCCCGACCGTCCGGCGCCGGCGGACGTCCGCACCCGAGAGCCGGCGTCGGCAGGCAGCCCCGGGCCGTTTCCCACCCGCACCGGACAGCCGCCGACGGCCGGGGCCCCGCCGTCCCCCTCCACCGCCCGCACACTTCTCGCCGCCCTCGTCACCCTCTCCCGCGTGACCGGGATCCCCCGCCACTGGGACCCGGTCGCCCGCGCCCTGGACGAAGCCCTCGCCCGGGAACCGGCGCTCGCCGGCACCGTCATGGAGGCCGCCACCCTCACCGAGTCGCCCGAGCCCCTCCTCGACGCCCTGCACCGGCTCACCGACGCACCCGACACCGACCCCGAGCTGCTGCTGGAGTTGCTCGACCGGCTGGGCGCGGGGCGAAGCCGGGTGCTCGCCGGATGGGCCACGCGCACCGCCGCCACGGCCGCGCGGGGGCTTCCGCCGGTCCTGCGGGCCGCCGCGCTCGTGCACGAGGCGGGGTGGCGGCAGGCCGCCGGGGACCACGTGACGGCCCTGCGCCGATGTGAAGAGGCGCTGCGGCTCTACGACTCCGGGGAGGCCGAGGCCACCCCGGCCGCACGGTTCGCCGCGCTGCTGACCACGGCCCGCTCGCACCGCTGGACCGCCGAGTTCGACGCGGCCCTGGCCGCGCTGGGCCTGGCCGCCGGCCTGGTCGACGCGCTCGCCCCGGCCGAGCAGACCCTCGCCGAGGCCGAGATCCTCGGCGAGCGTGCCCGTGTCCTCGTCGGCGGCGGTGACGACGACGCCGCGCGCTCCCTCCAGGAGCAACGCGTCACCATTCTCGACTCCCTTGCCGACGGCGGCGATCCCGTCGTACTCGAACGCCTCGCGGACGCCGAGGCCGAACTCGCGCACACCCTCAACCGCAAAGGCGAGTTCCGCGCCGCCGCCCAGGTGCTGTCCGAGTCCACCGTGCGGGGCCTCAGGCAGATGGCCGAGGAGCGGCCCGACGCCCTCGGCCACGACGCCATGGGCAGTCTCGTCGGCCGTGCCAACCGGCTGCGGGCACTGGGCCGGTCGGAGGAGGCACTCGACGTCCTGCGCGACGCGCTCGCCGTGATCGACAGGGCGGAGAGCCTGGCCACCCCGGTGGCCGCGGGTGCCCTGGCCGTCGTCCTCAACAACCTCGGCGCGACGCTCGTCTCCATGGGCAGAGCCGAAGAGGCACTGGAGCCGATCCGCCGCGGGCTCGCCATCCGACGGAGCCTCGCGGCGGACGACGGCGTCCCGAACGAGCTGTTCTGGAGCTCCCTCCTCCAGTACGGGTCCGCCCTGACCGAACTGCGCCGTCTCGACGAGGCGAGGGAGGCCGCCGAGGAGTGCCTGGAAGTCGGCTCCGAACTCGTCCGCCGCAAGATGTCCCGCCCCAGGGTGGAGGCGCAGGCGCAGATCATGCTCGCCGAGAACCTGATCGACCTCGCCCGGAGGAACCCGGGCCACCGGCAGGATCTACGCAGGGCGAAGCGGCTCGTGGACGGGGCCGTCCGCAACTACGACCGCGACATCAAGAACCTGCCGGGCGATCACTTGGGCGAGTACGCCGCTCTGCTGTCCGTCGCCGTCGACCTCTACCACGCCCTCGGCCGACGCCGCTCGGCGCGTTCCGCGATCCGCCGGGTGATGATCGTCCGCCGCCTCCTGGTCCGCCGTGACCCCGAGCAGCACGGCGTCAGCGTGGCGGCCGAGCTCGAAGCCCGCGCCCGGGACTGCCTGGAGGCCGGGCAGCCCGACCAGGCGGAGGGCCTGCTCGGCGAGGCGGTCGCCCTCCGGCAGGTGATCCTGGAGGTGTGCGCTCTGCCCACCGACCGGTTCGCCCTGGCCAACACCCTCGCCCAGTACGCCCACGCACTCTCCCTGATGGGCCGTCAGCGCGACGCCCTGCCCCATCTGTACAAGGCGCTGGAGCTGACGCGCGAGGTGGAGCCGCACGCCGAGCCCGACCAGTACGCGCTCGCCGTCGCGACCTGTCACTACAACCTCGCGGACACCCTCCCCTGGACCGGCGCCTTCGACGAGGCACTGCGCGAGGTGGCGGCCGCGGAGAGGAGCCTCGCCCCGCTCGCCGACCTGGACCCCGGGCTGCACGCGCGCGAGACGGCCGACTGCGCCCGGCTGCGCGCCGAGATCGTCAGGGCGGCGGAGCACGGCCTGCCCGAACGGCGTCGCCCCTGACGGCCTGGTCGCCGGCCGGGGAGTCGCCGTGCGACGCGTCGGTCTCGCCTGGGCGCGGCCCGGCGAGTGGTCGCCGGCCCGCCCGACCGGCCGACTCGCCGACGGATTCCTGCCGCTCACATAAAGGAGGCGGCTCCCGCAAGGAGCCGCCTCCTTCCCGCGCGGTCAGCGCGAGCGTCCCGTCACCACGCGATAGAGCAGCAGCACGATCACGGAACCCACGATCGCGGCGATCCAGGTGGAGAGACTGAAGAAGCCGTTGATCGAGTGGACGCCGAGGATCACCTTGCCCAGCCAGCCGCCGAGCAGCCCGCCCGCGATGCCGATCAGCATCGTCACCAGGCAGCCGCCCGGGTCCTTGCCGGGGGTCAGTGCCTTGGCGATGGCGCCCGCGATGAGGCCGATCAGGATCCAGGCGATGATGCCCACGAGGATGTTCCTTCCGTTCCGCTGCGGGCCCCGGGGCGGGGCTCCCACGTACTTCCGCATATCCCGCACGGAGCGGCGTATGCGGGACGAAGGTCCTCACTTCGTCCAGGACCGGCGCGGCCCGCCGCTCGGCGGGGCGCGGACCCGGAGTGACCGGCGTCGAAGATCCCCGCGCGTGTGCGGTGGGAGAGGGGCGCGTCCGAGGGAGCGGTGCGCGGCCCGTGCCGGAACCGGTCCTGCGAACGCACCCGGGTGAACAAGCCGCGCATCCGTTTCGGGGCCGGGCGGGGGGAGACTCCTGAACTGCACCCACCAGCGCGGACTCCCCGGAGTGCGATGCAGACAGCTGAGGAGTGGTTCCCATGCAGCCGGTCCCCGGATCCCAGCGGAGACCCCCGTCCGCAGGTCGGACAGGCGCTCGCTGTTGCCCGCAGCCGTCACAGCCCCCCGCGCCGACGCGACCCAGTCCCAGGCCCAGGCCATGAAACTCCTTGAGCGCGCCGACGGCTTCCAAAGGCGCCACCACTGGGTGGGTCTGCCGCTCGCCGTCGTGTACAAGTTCTACGACGACCAGGCCCTGTACCTCGCGGCCCTGCTCACCTACTACGGCTTCCTCTCGCTCTTTCCGCTGCTCCTGATCCTCGTCGCCGTCCTGAGCACCTTCCTCAGCAGCGATCCCGCTCTGCGGCAACGGGTCATGGATTCGGCGCTGAGCGAGTTCCCGGTCATCGGTGACCAGCTCGGGCACAACATCCACTCCTTCCACGGCAGCGGGGTCGCACTCGCCGCGGGCATCGTCGGCAGCGTCTATGGTTCGCTCGGCGTCGCCCAGGCCGCGCAGTACGCCCTCAACAAGATCTGGGCGGTCCCCCGGCACGCCCGCCCGGATCCCTTTCGCTCGCGCCTGAAGGGGCTGGTCTTCCTGCTGCTCCTCGCGGTCGGTCTGTGCGCGTCCACCCTGCTGTCGGTGGCGGCCTCGCAGAGTCAGCTGTTCGGCGTGCGGCTGAGGGGCGGAACCTGGCTCGCCGCGACCGCGGGGTCGGTGGGTCTGAACGCCCTTCTGCTGCTTCTGAGTTACCGGTTGCTGACGCAGCGAGCCCTGCCGCTGCGCCGACTCGCCGGATTCGCGCTGGGGGGTGCCTGCGCGTGGCAGGCGCTGCAGTGGGTGGGCTCCTACTACGTCAGCCACGTGCTGCGCGGGGCCACCGCCACCTACGGCATGTTCGGCATCGTCCTGGGCCTGCTGGCCTGGCTCTACGTCGGGGCCCTGATCTTCATCGCGGCGGCCGAGGCGGGGGCCGTGTGGGTCATGCGCCTGTGGCCCCGCAGTCTGCTGACGCCGTTCACGGACCGGGTACGGCTCAGCGCGGCGGACCGCCGTGCCTACCGGTCGTACGCCGCCACCGAGGCATTCAAGGGATTCCAGAAGGTCAGCGTGCGCTTCGAGCCGCCGCCCGAGCCCGAGCACGGGGAACCGCCGGACGGAAGGCCCTGAGGGCAGGTCCCCGGGACGCGGTCCGCCGCGGCGCGCGCCGGACCGGTGGACACCCGCGGGGACCGGCGGGGCCCCGGCCGTCAGGCTTGGACGGTGGGGCGGACGACGATCTCGCTGACGTCGACGCCGTCGCGCTGCGCGATCGCGGAACCGATCGCGTGGGCGACGGCCGAGGGCGGCATGGCGATCTCGTCGCGCTGCCGGGCCGGCGCCGCCGCTGCTTCCGGGCTCCCTCCCTTGCCCACGCCCTCCGTGTGGGTGAAGCCCGGTGAGACGAGGGTGACGCGCAGGTCGGACCGGACTCCTGGCGCAGCCCTTCGGCAAGGACTTCGACCGCCGTCTTCGGGGCCGCGTACACGCCTTGGGGTGACTTCGCGACGTAGGCCGCGGTGGGTCGCGCGGCCGCCGGGACGATCCGCACCGGCATCGGCCCCACCGACCTTCTCTCCGCCCTCGAAGGCATCGCCCTCACCTCGGCGAAACCCGAACAACGGAGGCAGGGGAACGCCTGCTCGACCTCACCCTGGACGGCCTGACGGCCCGCCCCTGAACGCCGCTGCGGAGTGAGGACGCGCTCCGGCGCCGCTCAGGTCCTCAAGCCGAGATGCCGTACGACCGCAACTTGCGGTACAGGCTGCTCCGTGACATGCCGAGGTGCGTCGCGGCGGCCACGCGGTTCCCGCCCTTGTCCCGCAGCGCCGCGATGATCGCGTCCCGTTCGGCGGCCTCGATCCGGGTGAGGATCTTGTGGGACCGGGTCTGGCAGTAGTTCGGCAGGTCCTGGTCCTGGATCTCCCCCACCGGCCGCGTCCGCAGCGCATGGGTCAGCGCCTCGCGCAGCTGTGAGACATTGCGGGGCCAGGTGTACTGGGCGACGGTCCGCGCGGCCGCGGGGGAGAGGCGCACCCGCCGGCCCGGCGCGATCTCCTCCAGGACCCGGCTGACGATGAGCGTCAGGTCCTCGGTACGGCATCGAAGCGGCGGGATGGTCACGGCGACCTCGAAGTGCCCGAGGAGCGAGTGGAATGGCAGGTCGGAGTCGAGGCTCGAGTCCGAGACCGTCGCCGCGAAGGTGACGGGAGCCGTCGTCGAGCCGAGGGTCGTGAACAGCTTGTCGATGCGCTCGACCCCGTCCGTGCTCGCCTGGTCGATGTTCCGGACGATGCACAGGGTCTGTTCGCGGGTGCTGCCCAGCAGCGCGTCGAGGTCGGTCTCCGCGCCGGAGTGCAACTGGCTCGCGTCGACGGCGACGCTGCGGCCGCAGGGGTGGTCGGCGTGGAAGAGCTCGGCGAGGAGGGTGAACTTGCCCGTCCCCGTTTCGCCGAGGACGATCGTCGGGGCCTTCGCGGCGAGGGCGTCGCGCAGTTCCGAACAGGCGCGGATCCACGCCGGGGACGAGCCGGACGCGATCGGCACGTGCGGTCGGCGCAGATCGCCGACGAGACCTCTGGTCGCGGCACCCGCCGTCGCCACCCGCGGCAGGACCCGGTCGTCGAACTCCGGGCCGGGGGCCGGGGGCCGGGGCTGCGACGCCTCGCCGGTCACGGCCTCGGCGATGACGACGATGCCCGCCGTGTCGGAGCCCGAGACGATCCGGGTCCCGCGTATCCGGATGATCCGGCCGGACGAGAAGGCCATCGTCTCGCTGACGCGGTCGCGGCGGGCCATGAGGAAGGTCGCGTGCTCCCGGACGGCCAGCTGCTCGACCGGGTCGAACATGGCCTGGGCCGCGGCATTGGCCATGAACACGGAGTTCGCGAAGGCGAACACCGCCTGCCGGGTCGAGCGGGCGTCGGCCCTCAGGTAGGTCTCGAAGAGTGCCTGCTGGGCCTGGTTGCGGTCGAGCAGGAGATTGCGTGCGATGTCCTTGGCCGCCGACTTGACGAGCGTGTGCACGAGCGGGCTCCACGCGTCGGCCAGCGTGGAGATGTCGAGGATGCCCTCGATGCGCCCGGTCAACGGGTCGAAGACCGGCGCGCCGGTGCAGGCGAAGGCCTGCAACTCCTCCGTGAAGTGCTCGGGGCCGACCACGGACACGGCCTGCCCCGCCTCCAGGACGGTCCCGACCCCGTTGGTGCCCTTCTTGGCCTCGGCGTAGTTGTACCCCGGGGCGAAGTCCACCCGGTCGAGCAGCCGTCCGACCGCCGAGGAGGAGTCCCGGCGCTGCACCAAGCGGGCCTGGCTGTCGGTGAGCGCGATGACCAGCGGCAGGTCGGTGGTGTCGTTGCCGAGCTGGTCGAGGACCGGCTCCGCGCAGCGGACGAGGCGGGACCTGGTGTCGATGTCGTCCCTGAAGTCCGTCGGCGGACGGGTGATGTCGACCCCTGCCCGCTGACTGCGCACCCATGACGCGGCGAGGACGTCGGGAACGCCCGCGGCACCCTGGTGCCCGTATTCCAGGAAGTCGGCTCGAGCCGCCGCCATACGCAGCAGCCTGCTGTTCCTGTCCGGCATGCGGCCTCCTTGTCGCGGCCCCGACACGTGCGGCCCTCACGCGTCGGCCCCTCATGATGCCTGCGCCGGTGGCTCGAACCAACCGGCGTGCGTGTCCCAAGTTGGGACGGCCAGGAACCGTGGGACGCCAGCACCTTGGATCTCACCGTCGAGGGCGACGGCCGGGCCGGAGCTCACCTCGGGCAACGGCCGCGTCGCTCCCGCGAATCCGTTGCAGCCCGAGTTGCAGCCAAGGAGTGGCATGGAAACCCTCATCAACATCGACAACGGTGGGACCCTCACCGATATCTGCGTCTGGGACGGCACCGGCTTCACCTTCACCAAGACGCTCACCACGCCCCACGACCTCTCCGAGTGCCTGTTCACCGGCATGGAGAAGGCTTCGGCGGCCCTGTACGGCACGCCCGACATCGAGCGGCTGCTGCACGCGACCCAGCACATCCGGTACTCGACCACTCAGGGTACGAACGCGCTCGTCGAGCGGCGCGGCCCGATGATCGGCATCCTCACGCCCCTGTCGGGCCTCGGACCGGCGATGCGGTCCACGCCCGCGGAGGACGAACTGTTCGAGAGCCTCGTCGGCGACCGCCTCTTCACCATCGACATGGACGCCGACGACGAGGCGATCGACTTCGAGGTCGTCCAGCAGGTGAACCGGCTGGCCACACTCGGCGCCGCCCGCGTGGTCGTCGCGGGCGGCGACCCGGAGCAGGAGCGCCGGCTGCGGACGGTCCTGCTGCGCAAGTTCCCCCGGCACCTGCTCGGGTCCATCCCGGTCATCTACAGCTGGGACCTGGCCGGCGACCGCAACGACGCCCGCCGGGTCTGGTCGTGCGTCATCAACTCCTTCCTCCACCCGACGATGGAACGGTTCCTCTACAGTGCCGAGCGGCGCCTGAAGACCTACAAGGTCCTGAACCCGCTGCTCGTCTACCGCAACGACGGCGCCTCCTCGCGGGTCGCCAAGTCGGTCGCGCTCAAGACCTACTCCTCCGGCCCCCGCGGCGGGCTGGAGGGCACGGCGGCGCTGGCCCGTGCGTACGGGCTCGCGCACACCCTCATGATCGACATCGGGGGGACGACGACCGACGTCGGCGTGGTCGCCGGTGACCGCGTCGAGGCCGACGAGCGGGGCACGATCAGGGGCGTCCCGGTCTCCTACCCGATGAGCAACGTCCACTCCAAGGGAGTGGGCGGGTCCTCCGTCATCGCCGTCGAGGACGGGCGGATCACGGTCGGCCCCGCGTCCGTGGGGGCGGCCCCCGGGCCGGCGTGCTTCGGCTTCGGCGGCAAACAGGCCACGATCACCGATGTCAATCTGCTCCTCGGTGTCCTCGACCCGGACACCTATCTCGACGGCACGTTCAGGCTGGACCCGGACCGCTCGCGTGCCGTCATCACCGACACCATCGCGACCCCGCTCGGGATCGGCCTCGAAGAGGCCCTGGTCCGGATGGAGCAGGCGTACTTCGAGGCGCTGTCCTCGTCGTTCGCGCACCTGGTGACCGAGGAGACGACCCTGGCCGCGTTCGGCGGGGCCGGGCCGATGAGCGCGGCCGGCGCCGCCCGCCCCGCGGGAGTGCGGCAGGTCCTCGTACCGCGTACGGCGGCGGTCTTCTCCGCGTTCGGGATCTCCTTCTCGGACGTGGGCAAGACCTACGAGGTCGGCGCCCCCAAGCCGACGACCGAGTCGGCGAGGCAGACGTACGACGAACTCCTCGTCCGGGCCGAGCGGGACATGTTCCAGGAGGGCTACGCGCTCGCCGACTGCGAGACGGCCTGGGAGCTCAGCGTCGAGGAGCAGGACGGGACGCCGGTGGCGCGCTTCCCCTACCTCCCCGGCGCACCGGTCGAGCACCCGGGCCGGGAGGTGTCCCTCCGGCTCACCGTCACCGCCCCGCTGCCCCACCCCGAAGTGACCCCGGGTCAGGAGACCGAGGTCCGGCCGGCCCCGGTCGCGGGGACGCGCAAGGTGCGCTCGGCGGCCGACCGGGTCGACGAGGTGCCGGTCCATGTCCTGACCGAACTCGGCCCCGGGGACAGCGCCGCGGGTCCGGCGATCGTCGAGGGCCCCTTCTTCACCGCCCGGGTCCTGCCCGGCTGGACGTTCCGGGTCACCTCGGCCGGCGACCTCCTGCTCCACGACACCCTCTGACCCCCGACCCCCGACCTTTTGGTCTTCCGATCCCGAAGGAGGGCTCCATGCGAGTCCCCATGACCGAGTACCTGGTCATCGACCTGGACACCGAACGCTGGGTGTGCCGCGTCTGCGCCCACGACATGGGCAGCGCGCACGGCAACTACAAGGAGGGGACCCTCGTTCACGACCGGGACCCCCGCGAGATCCACCAGCCGATCATCGACCCCGAGCGGTACGAGTTCACCTTCTCCCCGGACCCGGACTACTGCCGCATCCTCGAGTACTACTGCCCCGGCTGCGGCACCCAGATCGAGACCGAGTACATCCCGCCGGGCCACCCCCCGACGGTCGACATGCTCATCGACGTCGCCGCGCTCCGGGCGCAGTGGGAGGCGCGCGGTGTGGACCCCGAGGAGGTCCACACCTACGGCCCCGGCGCCGACGCCCAGAAGTACACCGCCGCCCTCCGGGCCATCGGCCACATCCGCTGACCGCGCCGCGCGCACACGACACCCCAGGGACACCCATGAAGCGCATCTCCGTCGACATCGGCGGCACGTTCACCGACTGCTTCTTCGTCTGGGACGACCAGTACGTCGAGGCCAAGGCCCTCACCACCCACCACAACCTCGCCCTCGGCTTCAACGAGGCCCTCGATCTGGCGTGCCGGCGGGCGGGACTCGACCGGGGCACCGTCCTCCAGGAGGTCGACTCGGTCCGCTACGCGACGACCCTCGGCACCAACGCGCTCATCGAGCGCAAGGGTCCCAAGGTCGCCGCGATCGTCACCCACGGCTTCGAGGACACCATCCCCCTCTCCCGCGGCCGCGGTTACGGCGAGGGCCTGGACTACTCGATGCAGCAGAACCTGCCCGCGGCCGAGCGGCCGGAGCCGATCGTGCCGCGCCGGATGATCCGTTCGGTCAAGGAACGCGTCAACTCCGCGGGGAAGGTCGTCGCCCCGCTCGACCCCGAGAACGTCCGCGAGGTCGTGCGCGAACTCGTCGACGCGGGGGCGGAGGCGCTGGTCGTCACCCTCGTCAACGCCACCGAGAACCCGGTCCACGAACTCGCGATCCAGGAGATCGTCCTGGAGGAGTTCCCCGCCCACGAACTGGGGGCCATCCCCGTCCTGCTCGGCCACCAGGTCTCCGGCCGCAAGGGCGAGTACGTCAGGGCGACGT
The DNA here is from genome assembly GCF_030269125.1 of Streptomyces hygroscopicus subsp. hygroscopicus. Taxonomy (GTDB): domain Bacteria; phylum Actinomycetota; class Actinomycetes; order Streptomycetales; family Streptomycetaceae; genus Streptomyces; species Streptomyces hygroscopicus_C. The sequence goes on from NZ_BSSM01000004.1 coordinate 239,630, forward strand.
CGACGATCATCGACGGCTTCCTCCACGAGATCATGTTCCACGCGCTGTCCCAGCTGTCGAACAACCTGCGCGACTCCGGCTACGACAAGCCGATGCTGGTGATCCACAACTCCGGCGGCATGGCGCAGATGAACTCGACCGATGCCCTCCAGACGATCCATTCCGGCCCGATCGCCGGGGTCGGAGCCGCCGAGCACCTCTCGAAGGAGACGGGGCTCGGGCACGTCATCTCGACCGACATGGGCGGTACGTCGTTCGACATCGGCCTCGTGCCCGAGGGCGGCGTCAAGCACTACGACTTCCTGCCCACGATCGACCGGTGGCTCGTCTCGGTGCCGATGGTCCACCTCGACACCCTCGGCGCGGGCGGCGGTTCCATCGCCACGTACGACCGCATCCACGACTCGATCAAGATCGGCCCGGAGTCGGCCGGCTCGAACCCGGGTCCGGCCTGCTACGACCGCGGGGGTCTGCGCCCGACCGTGACCGACGCCGACCTCCTCCTCGGCTACCTCGAGCCGGACAACTACGCCAACGGCTACATCAAACTCAACCCGAAGCGCTCCCGGTTCGCCGTCGAGGAGACCCTCTGCGACCCGCTCGACATGGACGTCCTCGACATCGCGCGGGCGATCAAGGACGGCGTGGACGAGCAGATGGCGATCGGCATCGGCAAGGAGTTGCGGGTCCGCGGCTACCTGCCGGAGGACTTCACGATGCTCGCCTACGGCGGCAACGGACCGCTCCACGCCTGCGGCGTCGCCCGCCACGCGGGGATCAGGCGCGTGCTGGCGCCGCCGTTCTCCTCGGTGTTCTCCGCCTGCGGCGCCGGGAACATGAAGCAGCTCCACTTCCACGAGCGCGGCGTCCACGTGACGCTGTACAACCCGACGTCACGTCAGCTCTACGCGGACTACGCCGAGTTCAACGCCGTGGTCGAGGAACTGGAGGCGCGCGGACGCGAGGACCTGGTCCGCCAGGGCTTCGCCGCCGAGGACGTGAAGTACCGGCTCGAACTCGACATGCGCTACGGCAACCAGCTGCTCACCCAGGCGGTGGCACTGGAGGACATCAACCGCATGAACGGCGTGGCCGACGTCCTCGCCATGATCAGGATCTTCGGTGACGTCTACAGCCACCGCTTCGGCGCGTCGAGTGCCGCGCCGGAGGCCGGCATCCGGTGCAACACCGTCCGGGTCGCCTCGTACGTCGACGGGGACGTCGTGAGCTTCGAGTCCCTGGAATCCGGGGGAGAGCGCACGGTCCCGACCGAGGCGTCCCGCCGCGACGTGGTCTTCATCGGCCACGACGACCCGATCAGCACGCCCGTCTACGACCACAGCGCGCTCACCCACGAGCACGTCGTCCCCGGTCCGGCGATCGTCACCACGGAGAACACGACGTACCTCGTCGAGCCCGGCTGGAGGCTCGAACCGACGCGCCAGGGCGCGGTCTGGTTCCTCCAGGACTGATCCGGCACCGACCGCCGCCCCGACACGCGAAACAGAAGGAGCCGCTGACATGACCACCATCGACGACAGGCCGTCGACATCCCTGACTCCCCAGGAGCAGCAGTGGGTCGACAAGTTCATGGACGAGACGACCCTCTTCCTCGGACCCGACCCGGCCATCATGCGAGACCACGGCATCGCGCCCAGGTCCGCCCGCGAGGAGCGGGCGATCGTGGCCGGCGTCGACCGGCTTCAGGTCGAGCGCATCCGCAAGCGCATCGCCGGCGCCCTCGACGAGGGCTACGAGATGTGCGAGGCGCAGGGAGCCGCGCCCGGCGCGAAGTGGGGCGACCTCACGACCGCCATCTACACCGCCGCCGGCGACGTCTCCTACCTCTCCTGCCACGGCGTCATCGCCTTCAGCGCGATCCTGCACCACCCGATCCGCTACATCATGAAGTACTGGAAGGACGAACCGACCGTCGGGATCCACGAGGGCGACGGATTCATCCACAACGACGCGCGGTTCGGCAACATCCACAACACCGACCAGTCGATGATCATGCCGGTCATCAGGGACGGCGAGATCATCGCCTGGGTCGCCGCGACCATCCACGAGGGTGAGAACGGCGCCTGCGAGCCGGGCGGTATGCCCTCCGGGTCGGAGACGCCCTTCGACGACGGACTGCGGATGAGCCCTTTCAAGATCGTCGAGCGGGGGCAGCTCCGCCGCGACCTGCTCACCTTCCTCCAGCACTCCGTGCGCGACCCCAAGCTCCAGCTCGCCGACCTCAAGGTGAAGATCACCGCCGTACGCAAGATCATGGAACGGGTCGACAAGATCATCGACGAGGTCGGCGTCGACACCTTCGTCGCGGCCCTGCGCACCACGGTCGAGGACGTCGACGTGGAGGTGCGCCGGCGGATCAGTGAACTGCCCGACGGCACCTACCGTTTCGACCAGTTCATGGACTCGACCCTGAAGGAGAACATCCTCATCAAGTTCGCCTGCAAGGTGACGGTCAAGGGCGAGAAGATGACCATCGACCTGCGCGGCACGGGACCGGAGATCCTCAACCGGGCCATCAACAGCCCGCTCTGCTCGGTCAAGTCGATGATCATGCAGGCCATCCTGGCGTTCTGGTGGCCCGACCTGCCGCGCTGCACCTCGGCCATGAGCTGCATCGAGATCATCTCGGACGAGGGCACCTGGGCCGACGCCTCCTACGACGCGCCGATGGGGCAGTCGCTCCAGGCATCGTTCCGCGGCTTCTCCGCCGCGCAGGCGCTCTACAGCCGGATGTCCTTCTCCACCCCGGAGAAGTACAGCAACGTCGTCGCGAACTGGTTCAACCAGATCAACACGTTCCTGTGGGGCGGAATCACCCAGCACGGTGACACGGTCGGAAACCTCTGCGCGGACCTCAACGGCATGCCGGGCGGTGCCAAGCCCTTCCGCGACGGCGAGGACGCGGTCTCCCCGCTCTTCTGCGCGATGGCCGACACCGCCGAACAGGAGGTCATGGAGGAGGAAGTCCCCTTCATGCAGCTGGTGTCCAAGCGACTCGTCCGCGACAACATGGGGTTCGGGAAGTTCACGGGCGGCATGGGTTACGAGATGATCGTCGCCGCCGAGGGCACGCCGCAGTGGGGCTTCATGACGGTGACGTCGGGGTCGAAGTTCTCCTCCATCTACGGCATGTACGGCGGCTACGGCTGCGGCACCTACCCGCTCGCCATGGTCAAGGGGACCAACGTCTACGAGCACATCCGCCGGGACAGCGGGAAGTTCGACCTGTCGATCGAGAAGGTCATGAACGAGCGCCCCTTCGAGGACGGCCGCTACGCGACCTCGCACATGGGCCTTCAGTTCGACATCGCCAAGGACGGCGAGCTGTACATGATCAGTCAGGGAGCCGGCGGCGGTTACGGCGACCCCCTGGAGCGGCTCCCCGAATCGGTCGTCAAGGACGCCGAACTCGGCCGGATCAGCCAGAAGGCCGCCGAGGAGATCTTCGGGGTGCGCTACGACGCGGAGACCTTCCGCCTGGACGTCGAAGGCACCCGGGCGGCGCGCGACGCCGCCCGCGGGGCCAGGCTCCGCCGGGGCAAGCCCTATGCCGAGTTCTGCGCCGAGTTCGTCACGCCCGAGCCGCCGAAGGACCTGCACTACTACGGATCCTGGGGTTCGGACACCGACGACATCACGGCGACGGTCTTCACCATCGACGGCCCGCAGCGGGTGACGGCCCCGCTGAAGGAACTCCCGATCGTCATGGTCCCCGACCGGCGCGAGGTCAAGATCGCCCGACTCGAGGAGCGGGTCCGCGAACTGGAGGACAAGCACGGCGAGGAAGTGCGCCGCAAGTCCTGATCCGCCGTGAACCCAGCCAGCTTCTCGCAACGCACAAGGAGTCAGCCATGAAGGCTCTCGTCTACCACGGCTCGGGCCGCACGTCGTGGGACACCGTCACCGACCCGGCCATCGAGTCGCCCACGGACGTCATCGTCAAGATCGACGCCACCACCATCTGCGGCAGCGACCTGCACATCCTCAGGGGCGACGTGCCCGCGGTCGCCGAGGGCCGCGTCCTCGGGCACGAGGGGGTCGGGACGGTCGTGGCGACCGGGAGCGCCGTCACCACCCTGGCCGAGGGCGACCAGGTCATCATCGCCTGTATCAAGAACTGCGGGCGGTGTGACAACTGCCGCCGCGGGCTCCACTCCCACTGCGCCGGCGACGAGGGGGCACCGGGCGTCGGGTGGATCCTCGGACACCTCGTCAACGGCACCCAGGCCGAGTACGTTCGCGTGCCGTACGCCGAGACCTCACTGCACAGGTTGCCCGAGGGGATCACCCCCGCGCAGGGAGTGATGCTCTCGGACATCCTGCCCACCGGGTTCGAGATCGGCGTCCGCTACGGGCGCGTCAAGCCCGGCGACACCGTGGCGGTCATCGGCGCCGGGCCGGTGGGCCTGGCGGTGGCGGCCACGGCGGGGCTCCAGGGTGCCGCCCGGGTCATCGCGATCGACGTCGACGACCACCGCGCTCGGCAGTCACTCTCCTTCGGCGCCACCCACGCCGTGAACTCCGGGAACAGCGGCTGGCGGGACGAGGTGCTCGCGCTCACCGACGGGGACGGGGCGGACGTCGTCGTGGAGGCGGTCGGGATCCCGCAGACGTTCGCCATGGCGCTCGACCTGGTCCGTCCGGGCGGGAACGTGGCCAACGTCGGAGTACACGGCAAGCCGGTCGAGCTGCCGCTCCAGGACCTGTGGATCAAGAACATCGCGATCTCCATGGGCCTGGTGAACACCGACACCCTGCCGATGCTGCTCCGGCTGGTGCGCGACGGGCGGCTGCCCGTGGACCGGTTCGCCAGCCACCACTTCCCGCTCGACCGGATCCTCGACGCGTACGACACGTTCGCGGACGCCGCCAGGACGAACGCCCTCAAGATCGTCCTGGGCGGCTGAGTCCGTCCGGCACCAGGTGGGGAGCCGGAGCCCGGCTCCCCACCCCCTCGTCCGAGCCTCTCCTCGACCCCAGGAACGCCCATGGCCATGGCCTTCGCCACCCTCCTCTCCGCCCCGCCCTCCGGCCGACGGACCGCGCTGGTCGTCGACCACCAGCGCTACGCCCCGGCGGTCATCCTCCAGGGCCGCCCCGTCCCGTGGACCGACCCGGTCGCCTTCGCGCAGTACACCGGGCAGGTCCAGGGCCTGCTCCGCCCCGACACCACTCTGCTGGATCTGGGCGCCTACTACGACGACGTCCTCACCCGCGACGACACGCTGCGCGCCGGCCTGTCGGCCAGGACGCGGACCGGCTACGCCCTGCGCACGCTGCTGGCCCACGAGCCCACCGCCGTCGCCGCCGTCGAGCTGGCCGAGGTCGTGGCGCGGGCCTCGGCCACGCCGCTCGTGGTGCAGATCCCCTCCCCGATGCTGTGGCTGGCGCGGACCCACGAACTCAGCGGCGCCGGCCCGATCACTGACCTGACCACCGATCACGCGGAGACCGCCGCGATGTACGTCGCGGACTGGCTGCGGCGGCTGGCCGCGCCGCCGGTCTCGATGCTGCTGCTCGACGAACGCGACCCAAGCGCGGGCGAGTTGCCGCAACCCGACGACAGCGTCTACGCGCCGGTCGCCAACGTGACCGACCACTACCGCTGGGCGCTGGGCCGCCGGACCGGGCAGGGCGTGACGGTCGGCGGGTCCGGGCTGACCGGACCCCGGATCCCGCAGGAGTTCTGGCACGGGGACGGCGTGGCGCTGCCGTCCGGTGACTTCCTGCTCGCCGACATCCCCGCGGACGCCGCGCCCGAGACGGTCCTCGCCCAGCTCGCCAAGCTCAACTGACCGGAAAGGAAGCAACGGTGGACAAAGTGGTCGCCACTGCGGCCGAGGCCGTGGCAGGCATCCAGGACGGGGCGTCGATCGCCTCGGGCGGCTTCGGGGTCTGCGGCATCCCCGCCGTGCTCATCGACGCCGTCGTAGCGGCCGGCGTGAAGGGCCTGGAGGTCTTCTCCAACAACTGCGGAACCGACGGCGTGGGCCTCGGCAAGCTGCTCGACCGCGGCCGGATCCGCAGGATCGTCGCCTCCTACGTGGGGGAGAACAAGGAGTTCGCCCGGCAGTACCTCGGCGGCGAACTGGAGGTCGAACTCACCCCGCAGGGCACCCTCGCCGAGCGGCTGCGCGCGGCCGGCACCGGCATCCCCGCGTTCTACACCAGGACCGGCACCGGCACGGCCGTCGCCTCGGGCGGCCTGCCGTGGCGGTACGACCCCGACGGCCGGGTCGCGATCGCCTCGCCGCCCAAGCCGACCGCCGAGTTCGACGGCACCTCGTTCGTGCTGGAGCGGGCCCTGCCGGCGGACTTCGCGCTGGTCCGCGCGTGGAAGGGGGACCGGCACGGCAACCTGGTGTTCCGCAAGGCAGCCCGCAACTTCAACCCGGTGTGCGCCATGGCCGGCCGGATCTCCGTCGCCGAGGTCGAGTACCTCGCCGAACCCGGCGAGCTCGACCCGGACGCGGTCCACCTTCCCGGTGTCTACATCGACCGCGTCCTTCCGCTGACGTCCGGGCAAGTCGCGCACAAGGGCATCGAGCGGCTGACCACCAGGCCCCGGCGAAGCACGGGACGAGGAGCGTGACCATGGCACTGACCAGAGACCAGATGGCCGCCCGCGCCGCACGGGAGCTGAGGGACGGCGACTACGTCAACCTGGGCATCGGGCTGCCGACCCTGGTGCCCAACCACGTCGACGACGCCGTGGAGCTGGTGCTCCAGTCCGAGAACGGCATCCTCGGCACCGGTCCGTACCCGTACCAGGGGGACGAGGACCCCGACCTGATCAACGCCGGGAAGGAAACCGTCACGGTGCGGCCCGGCGCGAGCTTCTTCGACTCCGGTGCCAGCTTCGGGATGATCCGCTCGGGTCGGATCGACGTGGCGATCCTGGGCGCGATGCAGGTCTCGGCGCGGGGCGACATCGCCAACTGGATGATTCCCGGAAAGATGGTCAAGGGAATGGGCGGCGCGATGGACCTGGTGCACGGCGCCCGCAGGGTGATCGTTCTGATGGAGCACGTGGCCCGGGACGGCACCTTCAAGATCGTCGAAAACTGCTCGCTGCCCCTCACCGGCGAACGCGTGGTCCAGCGGATCATCACCGACCTGGCCGTGCTGGACGTCACCGACCGCGGACTGCGTCTCGTCGAGTGCGCGCCCGGGGTCACCGAGGCCGAGGTCCGCGCCGCGACCGAGCCGGAGCTGATCCCGGTTCCCGCGTGAAGCCCGCGCGGCTGTCCGGTGCGCCTGCGTCGCCGTGCCGGGCGAGGGCGGCCGCGCCCTGCGACGGAGTGCCCAACCGGCCGGCCCGCCGACGCATCGGCGGCACCGGTGGATCGCCGCGGGGAACACGCCGTCTTCGAACCGAGCCGCGGGCTCGCATGCGACCTCGTGCCGGGCGGTGTCGTCCCGCCGGTCGGGGGCCGGCGGGCGGTCACCGGCGGAACGGCGGTGCCGGCGGTTGCGGGTGCGGCCGGCCGGTTTCCGGGATCGTGCGCCCGAGCCCGAGCCCGAGCCCGAGCCCGCGCGGGCAGGCGCGGTGGGAGGGGCGCGTCTGCGAACCCCGGATACCCGTCAGAGCCTGAGCGCCGCGGAGAATCGGCTCGTGGCCTCGGGACCGGCCGGGCCCTGGTGCGGGCGCGGCCTCGGAGGCTCAGGCGAGGCCGGCCGCCGCGACTGCCAGGGCGGCGCTTAGGGTGGCCGCGAGGTCGGCACGGGCGGCCGTGGGGCTGGTGCCCGGCTCCGCCGTACGCCAGGCGTGGTGTTCGACGGCCGCGCGCAGGGCGGCGTTGAGCATGGCCGCCCAGATGGCCGGCCGTGTACGTCGTCGGCCGGCGGACCGGCCCTCTGGGCGAGGGCGCGCGCGAAGGCGGGTTCCGCCCCGTCGTGGGTCTGCTGCCGGACGGCGCACGGACCGGCGGCGCTCGGCCCCCCTTCGTCAACGTGGGCCGGGTGGCGCGGCCGGAGGAGCAGGCGGCGGCGATCCTGTTCCTCGCCTCGGACGCCGCGAGCGACGTCAACGGCGCGATCCTGCCCGTCGACGACGGCTGGTCGGCGGTCTGACACGGCGCCGCCCGCTCACGGCAAGGGCGTCAGCCGGTGACTCCGAGCTGGCTCAGCAGGGTCTCGTTGTCCTCGATGTGCCAGTCCTCGACGATCTTGTCGGTACCGGCGTGCTGGATGTCGATGGCGTTGAAGCGGACCTGCTGACCCTTGCCTCGGACTCCGTTGAAGGTGCCGGTGAAGTGGCCGCGGAAGACCAGCCGGGCGGTGATCTTGTCGCCTGTGATCAGGAGGTCGGCCAGTTCACAGGTCAGGTCGGGGACGGCGGCGCGGAAGTTCTTCGAGGCGAACGCCGGGCCGGTCGGTCCCTGCGGGCGGCCGGCGGGCAGGGTGTCGTCCTTGAAGTGCGGGCTGACGGCGGCGTCGAGGTACTTCTGCTCCCCGGTGTTCCAGAAGGTGTACAGCTGCTGGGCCAGGCGTACCTCCTGGGAGGCGCGCCGCCTGCCGATCGAGCGGTCCACGGTCAGCGCCGCGGGCTGGACCAGGCCGGGCGTGCGGTCGATGAGGCTGCGCGGCGACGCCTGCGTGCTCGGCTCGCCGGCCTGGCGGTGGTAGTCCACGGCGCCGACGGCCATACCGATGCCGGCCGTGAGCGCTGTCGCGCCGGCGAGGGCGGCGGCGGTGACGAGGATGGTACGGGTCAGCTTGTGCATGAGCGGATTCCTTTGGCTGTGCTTGATGCGGTTGTCGTAGCGGTTGTCGTAGCGGTGAAGGGGGTGAGGACCGCGCGTGTGTCCGGCGACCAGCGGGCCCACCGGCCGACCGCTGGAAACGAGCCAGGGGTGTTCGGGCCCGCCGGTGAGGTGGTCGGCGGGGCGAGCCCGGAGCGGCGCGAGCGCGCCGGACACAGACGCGAGCCCTCGCGGCGAGGGTCAGATCTGGCGCAGCGCGCCGCCGTCGACGGCCCACTCGGCGCCGGTGATCTGGCGCGCGAGGGGCGACAGCAGGTAGGCGATGACCCGTGCGACATCGTCGGGGCCGCCGAGCCGGGCCGTGGGCAGGCGTCGCACCTCGCGGACGAAGTGGTCGATCGCCGCCTCCGGTTCCAGGCGGAACTGGGCGGCGAGCTGCTCGGCGAATCCGCCGGGGCCGTCCCACAGCCGGGTCCGGGTCGGTCCCGGCGCGACGACGTTGGAACGCACCCCGCGCGGGCCGAACTCGGCCGCAAGCGTCTTGGACAACGACAGCAGCGCGGTTTTGGCGGCCGCGTAGTCCACCAGCGGCACGTCCGGCATCCTGGCCGCCTCGCTGGTGACGTGGACCAGGGAGCCGCCGCGCACGAGCAGGGCGGGCAGCGCGGCTCGGGTCATCCGCACCGCGCTGTGGAAGTTGAGCTCGAACGTGGCGTGCCACTGCTCGTCACTCACGTCCAGGAAGCCGGTGCGGGAGTCCAGCCCGCCGACGTTGTTGACGAGGCCGTCCAGACGCCCGTACCGGGCGAGCACCTCCGCCACCACCCGCTGGGCGGCGCCGGGTTCGGTGAGGTCGGCCGCCAGCCCACTGACCTGCGGGCCGAGGGCTTCGACGCCCTCGGGGTGGCGGGCCACGGCGACGACAGCGGCGCCCTCCGCCGCCAGGACGCCCACCGTGGCCTCGCCGATCCCGGCGGACGCGCCGGTCACCACCACGACCGCGTCATCGAGTCGAAGATCCATCAGCCGGGCTCCTTTCAGGCGAGGCGGCCGCCGCCGTCGACGTGCAGCACGGTGCCGGTGACGTACGGGTTGTCGAGGGCGTAGAACACGGCCTTGATCAGGTCGTCCGGGGTACCGACGCGGCGGGCGGGGTTGCGTTCGGCCACCTGGCGCAGGAACGACTCCTTGTCCGCGCCCAGCCCGTCCCAGGACCCGCTGTCGACGATGCCCGGCGAGACGGCGTTGACCCGCACCGGCGCGATCTCGACCGCGAGTGCCTGGACCAGGAAGGCCAGCGCGCCGTTGGTGGTGGCCATCACGGTCCGCGACGGCGCCGGACGCCACGCGGCCACACCGGAGAAGAAGGTGAACGAACCGGTATCGGCGACCTGGCCGCCCAGATGCTTGGCCAGCAGCAGGGGGCCGACCACCTTGGCGGCGAACGCCCGCTGGACGTCGGCGAGTTCGAGGTCCTTCAGCGGACCGTTGGCCGGCATGGCCGCGGTGGAGACCAGGTGGTCGAAGCGGCCGACCCGCTGGGACAGGGCCGCGATCGTGGCCTCGTCGGCGAGGTCGACCGTGATCACCTCGGACGGCCCGGACAGCTCGCCGGCGGTCCACTCGAGCTTGCGCGGATCGGGACCGGCCAGGACGAGGTCGGCGCCGGCGGCGGACGCCGCCTGGGCGAGCCGGCAGCCGGTGCGGGAACCTGCGCCCACCACGACCAGGCGCTGCCCCTCGAGGAACGCGGAACGGGACATGGGAGTACTCCTTCGAGGTGTCGGGGAGCGACCGCCGCGCTTTGCCCGCGGCGGTCACACCACGACCTTCTCCCGGGCCCGTGTGATGAGTCCAAGTCTTGTTTTCACCTGGAGCGATAAAATTTCCTCATGGCAACGCTGCGACAGCTCGAATACCTGGTCACCGTCGTCGACACCGGTTCCTTCACCCGGGCGGCCGAGCGACTGCACGTCACCCAACCCGCCCTCTCGCATCAGATCCGTGCACTGGAGAAGGCTGTCGGGGGCCCGTTGCTCGAACGACTCCCGCGCTCGGTCCGCCCGACTCCCATGGGCCGCGCGGTCCTTCCGCATGCCCGCGCCGCGCTCGCCGAGGCCGAGCGCCTGCACTCCGTCGCCCGTCGCAGTGCCGGACTGGACGAAGGAGAGCTGGAGGTCGCGACCGTCTACTCGGTCAGCCTCGGCATCCTCCCGCCCGTCCTGCGCGTCTGGCGCCGGCGGCACCCGGGGGTACGGATCCGGCTGCACGAGTACCCGCACGCCGCCAAGCTCCAGGCGGCCATGGCCGCGGGCGGGGCCGACCTCGCCGTCGGCCCTCCACCGGACGACTGGGAGGGACCGACCCGCGAACTCGGCGTGGAGGAGTTCGCCGTCGTCCTGCCCGCCGACGACCCGCTGGCCGACAGCCCGACCCGCACCGTCGCCCTCGCCTCGCTCGCGGACCGCGCCTGGGTCCACTACTCACCCGGCAACGGCCTCGCCGACCTGCTCGACCGCGTCTGCCTCCGGGCCGGCTTCCAGCCCGAGGCGGCCGTCCGCGCCGAACAGACCTCCGCCGTCCCCCTGCTGGCCGCCGCCGGTCTCGGCCCCGCCCTCGTCCCCGCCAACATCATCCCGTCCCACTTCGACGGTGCCACACTGCGCCCGGACCCTCCCATCCGCCGGACCCTCACGGCCTACACGCGCACCCGCCCCGACCCGCTGACCGTCGCCTTCGCCGACCACCTCGCCCGCCAGGCCCGCCTCAACCCCCTTCACTTCCCGGCCCGCGTCACGGAGTAGACGGCTTGTCCCGGCCCGGGGTGCCGCGCAGACGGTCGAAACCGCGGCGACCGGCCGGGCGGCATGGCGCGGTGCGCGTTCGACGGCGGGGCCGGTGAACACGGTGGCGGCCGGCAGGCGGGACCGGCACCGAGACCGATGACCGTAAGCCGAGGGCGACGCGGCTCACCTGTCCGTCGACGACGGCGCATCCTGGAAGGTGTTGCGTGCATGTCAATGCCTGTGCTTACCTCTACGCGCATCAACTCAACCTGGTGACCCAGGCGTTGACGGCACGTCCTGACCACAGCCCGTATCCCACCGCGACCAGCGCTCACCAGGCGTTCATGTTCCGACAGCCCCACCACGGACCGTCGACGGCACCACCACGGCCGCCCCGGCCCGAGCACTCCGTATCCCTCCACACTCCTAGGAGCACCATGTTCGCAGCCGCCCTCTCGCGGTTCAGATCCGGTACCAGCGGTACCGGCCCTCGCCGGACCCTCCTCCGGGCGGGCGGGCTGCTGGCCGCGGTCCTCAGCGTGCCCATCCTGCCCGGTACCGCCTCGGCGGCCGCCGCGGACCACGGGATCCGGGTGCGCATGACGCACCCGGACCAGGACCATGCCGGATCCGGGCTCCAGCGCCTGAGCGCGGCGTCCCTGGCGACGACCGCGTCGGCCGCCGTCAGCACGGGTCCGGCCGGCCTCGACGTCAGCCACTACCAGACCAACGTCGACTGGACATCCGTCAAGAACAACGGCGCCGCCTTCGCCTACGTCAAGGCCACCGAGGGCACCACCTACACGGACCCGTCCTTCTCCCAGCAGTACAACGGCGCGTACAACGCCGGACTGATCCGCGGCGCCTACCACTTCGCGCTCCCCGGCAACTCGACCGGTACCGTCCAGGCCGACTGGTTCGTCAGCCACGGCGGCGGCTGGACCGCCGACGGCAGGACGCTGCCGCCCGCCCTGGACATCGAGTACAACCCCTACGGGGCGACCTGTTACGGGCTGAGCCAGAGCGCGATGGTCTCCTGGATCCGGGACTTCAGCAACGAAGTGCGGGCCAAGGTGGGGCGCTACCCGACGATCTACACCACCACCGACTGGTGGACCACCTGCACCGGCAACAACAGCAGCTTCGCAAGCACCAACCCGCTGTGGATCGCCCGTTACTCCAGCAGCCCCGGCACCCTGCCCGCCGGATGGTCGACCCAGACGATCTGGCAGTACGCCGACTCCGGAACCTTCCCCGGCGACCAGGACACCTTCAACGGCACGCTCACGGACCTGCAGACCTTCGCCGAGGGAAGCTACACACCGCCGCCCACCGCCAGTTGGCCCACTGTGCAGCAGGGAGCCAGTGGTGAGCGGGTCAAGACCGTCCAGTACCTGCTCGACGCCCACGGCTTCGCGTTGACGGTGGACGGTTCGTTCGGGCCGGCGACCGACTCCGCGGTGCGTTCGTTCCAGTCGGCGCACGGCCTCAGCGTGGACGGCGTCGTCGGCCCCGCCACCTGGCAGGCCCTCATCGTCACCGTGCAGCAGGGATCGTCGGGTCCCGCGGTCCAGGCGGTGCAGAGCCAGCTCGACGCCCACGGTTTCGCGCTGGCGGTGGACGGTTCGTTCGGGCCGGCGACCGACTCCGCGGTGCGTTCGTTCCAGTCGGCGCACGGCCTCAGCGTGGACGGCATCGTCGGTTCGAACACCTGGCAGAGCCTCGTTTCCTGAGCTTCGGCACGACATCACAGATGAGGGGACTTCCATGACACGGGCACGACACTCCGCCGGCGGCATCGACCGCCGCTCCCTGCTCCGGGGCGCGGCAGGGCTGACGGCCACGCTCGGCTTGGCGGGAACTGTCAGCCTCCAAGCGGCGGGCCGGGCCTCGGCCTACGGGTGGTCCCGCACCCTTCAGCAGGGCTCCTCCGGATCCGACGTGGTCGAACTGCAGATCCGCGTCGGTGGCTGGGCCGCGTCCAGCGCGCAGCAGACCTATGTCGCCTGGGACGGTGACTTCGGCCCGGCCACGAACGCCGCCGTCCAACGCTTCCAGTCCGCCTACGGGCTGAGCGCGGACGGCGTCGTCGGTCCGCAGACGCAGGGCGTGCTCAACAGCCTCGAGTCCGGCGACGGATCCACCGCCCACTTCGACTGGAGCGAGTTCTACTCCCAGGACGGCTCCGGTTTCAGTGGTGGGATGGTCGACGCCGCGACGGTCAAGGAGAACGTGCGCCGACTGATGTACAAGCTGGAGGCCGTGCGCAAGAAGGCCGGAAACAGCTCGATCACGGTCGACTCCGGCTTCCGCAGCATCGCGCACAACGCCGCGGTGGGCGGCGCGTCCAACAGCATGCACCTCTACGGCGTCGCCGCGGACATCGTCGTCTCCGGCTACAGCACCCTGCAGACCTACAGGATCGCCGAGACGTGCGGCTTCTCCGGCCTCGAGGCGTACACGCACTCATGGCAGCACGTCGACAGCCGAGTCCAGTACCCCTCGTACGGCTCCGGCTCGTGGTGGTGGGAGAGCGGCGTGGTGTGATCCGCCCGCTCCGGCACACCGGGCCCGTCCGCGTCGTCACGGCACGGACGGGCCCGCCGTCGATCCGGCCCGCGATGCGCCGGGTCACGAGGTGATCGCCCCACGAGGGTCGCACGGCCCCCGGCACGGGAGGGCGGCGCGTCGCCCGCCCTCCCGGCCTCCGTGGTCACTCGGGCCGCACAGCCGTCCGTCCCTTTCGCTGCCCGCGGACCCCCACGACCACCTGGAGCGGGTCCGAGACGGACTTCACCGTCATACTCGGGAACTCCCCGCCGTAACCGACCGTGTTGAGCGCGACGACCCGGTAGGCGTACGACGAGTTCACCGATGCCGTCGGGTCGACGAAGGTGCGGGTCTCGTGGACGTTCGGCTGGTCGAGCGGCGAGGCGACGGTGCCGGCGTCGGACCATGTGGTGCCGTCGCTCGACCGCTGCACGACGAAGGACGTCTCGTTGATGGAGTTGTCCTGCCACTGCAACTGGATCCGTGCGTTGGCGCCGGTGCCCACGACCGTGGACGTGAGCCCGCTCGCCTTCACGGGCGGCAGTGCCAGCGACTCGGGACGCATCATGTCCATCTCCTCATGGCTGAGGATGTGACAGTGGATCACGTACTCCCAGCCGAAGTTCACCAGCTTGTTGCTGATGGCCGCCGTAGGGTTGCCCTGCGGATCGACGTTGTTGAACATCGACGTGTCGCCGAGCGGCATCGCCGGGTCCAGCGGCCGCACGGAGTTCGGCACCTCGAAGGGCACGGTCGGCACGACCGGCCGCAGGGCGACGATCGTGTCCTCCAGCGGACTCATCCGCACCGTGTCCTTCCAGCCCAGTTCGTTGCCGTCCGGCCGGATGACGATGTTGTCCCAGGTGACCCGGTTGAGGAGCTGGACGTCGTACAGGTGGAAGTGGATCGGGTGCGTGTCCACCCCGTTGTGGGTGAACCGCCAGATCTGTGTCCCGTCCGCGGCGGATCCGATGGGCGTCACCTTCACGTCTCCCCTGGGAAGATCGGTGCCGTCGATCAGCTCGGTCTGCGGGTTGACGTACGGGTACAACGTGACGTTCTGCCCGCCCGGCGTGGGTGGCTGCGCCTCGACGCCGAGGTTCGCCTCCATCCGGCCGAAGTCGTCGAACGACGTCGCGTTCATCTCGTCGTGGATGGCCTTCGGTTGCAAGGGCATCGTCGTCTTGGCGGTCGGTGACTTGAGCGTGTTGAAGCTGAACTTCGAGGTGTCGTTCACGCGGACCAGGCCGTCGCAGGTGTTCACCGTCGTGTTGGTGACGTTGCAGTTGCTGCTGGCGGCGAAGGTCTTGCCATAGGCCGAGTTGTAGGCGGACTGGCCGACGATCACCGGGTTCTGCCCGGACTCGAAGACGCCGGAGCCGTCCGCGTGGTGCTTGAAGGCGGCCTGCAGCCTGGTCAGGTCGAGGGCCGGGGCCGGCGTGGTGTCCGCGACGGTCACCTGCATGACGGTGCGGGTATTGGGACCGTACCCCGGCAGGATCTTCGGGGCACCGGTCGGCCTGAGGTCGGGCGCGCCCGTGTAGTAGTCGTACGACGCCACGCGCGCCGGATAGGCGGCGGGCGCGTCGTTGTAGAGGATGAGTGTCTTGCCGGCGAACTTGGAGAAGTCCACCAGCACGTCGGCGCGCTCGGCCGGCGCCAGGGTCAGCGAGTGCTTGTCCACGTTGCCGACGTCGAAGCGGGTCGGGTCGGTGATCCAGGTCGTCGGCTGCTGGCCGTCGATGACGGCCGGCGCCGGCAGGAAGCCCCCCTCGTTGGCGATCTGCACCCAGTCCGGGCCGGCGGCGTCGTTGTTGGAGTCGACCGGAGTGGGCGACACGTTGGGATCGGTCTGGGCGGCCTCCAGCTCGTTCGGTTTCAGCGCCACCTCGGTGGTCCCGTCGCCCTGCTTGGGATCGGCGCCGTACCACTGGAAGTTGAAGAACCGGTCGTTGGCGGCGTTGAGCAGCCGCAGCCTGTAGGTCTTCGGCTGAAGCGTCACCTTGGGATAGGCGACCCCGTTGACGATGGGCGTGTCGTTGAACTGCTCCATGCCCATCGAGACGTTCGGCGTGCCGGGGATCTGCTCCGGCTCGCAGTAAGGCGCGGTCTGGTACTGCCAGGTCGACGGATCGTCCAGCTTGCACGTGGGTTCGTAGTACGGGTTCGCGATCGGCCCGTACTTGGCGTCGCCGGCCGGCGGCCAGAACCACGGCCCGTACATCCAGCGTCCGTACGAGCTCATGCCTGACGGGTCGCCCGGGTTCTGCGCGGGCATGTAGACGTGGTGGTACCAGAAACTGCCCTTGGTGCCCCAGCGTTTCGTGTTCCAGGTGGGGTCCTGCCCGTACGAGACCGTCCGGCCGTTCGCGTCCTTCTGGTCCTTGAGCTGCGAGTCGTCCGGCACGAAGGTGCGGTCCTGGACGAGCAGCGGGAGGGTCGAATCGGCGTCGGGGATCGTGCCGTTGCCGACCAGCGCCTTCTCGGTGTCGTCGGTGATGGTGTAACCGGCCGCTTCACCGGCGTAGACGTTCAGCCGGGTGATGCCGTAGGAGTGGTCGTGGTAGAACATCAGCCGGGCGCTCTGCTGGTTGGTGTAGTAGAAGGTCGAGCAGCCGTCGTCCTTCGCCGCGCAGAGTTCCGTCCCGCCGCCGTCCGTCATGTCCGGCACGTTCTGGACGCTGACGCCCTGCGGCCAGTCCGTGTTCTCGCCGGCCGGGGTGATCCACTGGTGGGGCGTGCCGTCGCTGATCCACGGCGTGATGCCGCCGTGCAGGTGCAACGTGGCCCGGTTGTCCTTGAAGCAGCCCGTCTTGTCGTTCGTGCACGCCGGATTGCGCACCTCGTCCATGACGGTGCCGTCGTTCTTCGGCGCGGGCATCGCCATCGGACCCATGCCGGAGCCCATCCCGGTGCTGTCGACCGGCAGGAAGAGGTCACCGTCGGCACCCTTGGGGAGCAGGTTGCGGAACACGATCCGCACCGGCCGGTCCTTGGTCGCGGTGATGACCGGGCCCATCCACTGTGGTGAGGTCACACCGGTGTACGGCAGCTCCTGCCGGGTGCCGTCCATCAACTCGTTGTACAGCGGCACCTTCCGTCCGGGGACGGCGTCGGTGGACAACTGGACATAGCCCCGCACCAGGGTCGGCGGCAGGTCCGAGGAGAACCGGGTGCGGTACTGCACGAGACCGATGACGTATTCGTCGGCCGGCTTGCCGCTGGTGGTGACGGACTCCGGCACCCCCAGGGGGATGAACTTCTCCGACGGCTTCGTCGACGGTTCCCGCAGCTGTCCGACGTCGGGACAACCCGTACCGTCCGCCTTGGGGTCGCAGGTCGTCGGCAACTGGTCCTGGAACTTCTTCATCCCGACCGAGAGGTAACCGGCCCCCGGGTCGGTCACCTTGATGGAGCTGATCGCGCCGACGCTCGTCCCGGCGTCCGCCGTGGCGCCGGATCCCTTGCCCGTCGGGTCCGTGACGGTGACGTCGGGCGTTCCGGTGTAGCCGGAGCCGATCTTGTCAGCGGTGAGCGCCAGCAGTTTCAGGCTGGTGGAGGCGGTCGCCGGCGTAGCGCCGGGAACCGGGTCGGCCAGCGTCCCGTTGTGGATGCTGACGCCGGGCGCGCTGCCGTAGCCGCTGCCCGGGTCGTCCACGGTCACCTTCCGGACGCTGCCGTCCGCGGCCAGGTCCGCCGGGTCGACGTGGCCCTTGGCCACTGTGCCGTTGGGGTCGTCGGGGAGGTCGAAGTCGACCGTCGGCATGGTGTAGCCCGATCCGCCGTCCTTGACGGTCACGGCGTCCACCCCGCCGGAGGCGGTCGCCACGGCACCGCTGCCGCCACCACCGGTGATGTCGACCGCGAAGCGGCCGTAGCCGCCGCCCCCCGCCGTGACGGTGTAATCGACCACACCACCGGTCGACTGGACGGTGGCGCCGGCCGTCGCCGCCGTGGTGCCTCCGTCGACGGTGACGGACGTCGCACCGGCGACGTAGCCGCGGCCCGGCGCGGTCACGTCGATGCCGGCGATGCCACCGGTCCGCGGGTCCACCGTGGCGGTCGCCTCGGCGCCGGTCCCGGTGGTGGCGGGGGCCACCGTCGCCGCGAAGGAGTACGTGCGGTCCTGGGTCGGGTGGAGCGGGTACTCGCTCGAACCCACGGTCACCGTGCCGCCCTCGGCCGGAGGCACATTGGTCGGCGGGGACGTGCTCTTGTCGACGCCGGCCGGGTACATGAAGGCGTCGACGCCGGACGCCACACCGGTGTCGACCGGGATTCCCTGACCGTAGAAACCGATGACGTCGCCGGCCTTGACGGCGACGTCGGGCACGTTGTATGTCGTGACCTCCCCGTTCTTGGAGGCCGGCTCGGGCACCGTCTCCAGCCCGCTGTCGGCCACGACGGTGTACTGCTTCGGCGTGTCCGTCGGCCGCAGGACGTAGGCGTGGAAGAGGCCGCCCGCGGACCCGGTGGGGCTCCCCGCCGGGTCGACCTGGTTCCAGGTCTGGAAGCTCTTGAGTGTGCCCTTGGGCAGTGGCGAGCCGTCCAGGACGACGAACACCGGGCCCAGCTCGCCCGGCGGCGTCGCGTAGTCGGTCGCGTTCGCCCGGTTGACCAGCTTGTTCCCCACCGACATGGCGGTGGACTTGATGACCACTCTCGCCTTCGACTGGGTGAGCGGGCTGTTGGCCCAGTTCGGCCAGGGACCGAAGTAGTGCGGGACCTTCGTCTCGTCGGTCGGGCTGCTCGGTCCGCCGGCGGGAGCCGCCTGCGCCTGCTGAGCCGATGACGGCGGCAGGCCCACCATGACCGCCGCTGCCACCGCCCCGACGCCGATCAGCGCGACCGTACGCCGTCCTCGCTTCCCCCGCGGCCTCGTCGCCTGTCGCATGAACACGCCTTCCTCCTCCCCTCGGTCACCCGTCCGCCGTCGCGAGCGGGTCCGGCCCCGATCGGCCCAGCGGAGGCGGCGGGAACGAGTGCCCCGGGACCCTGCCGCAGGCTGGTGGCGTGTTCCACGGGGCCGGGCGACAAGTGTGCGGTCGGCCGCCGGGCGCGAGGGCGAAGATGACGCGACTCTCATCAAGCTGTCATGACGGCGCCGCGAGAGCCCTAAGCGCCCGGCCCGTTCCGCGCACCCGGCGCCGTCGTTCCTCCTGCGGATCGTCTCTTGCGATGTCGTGACAACCAGCTTTTGCTGGCACCAAATCAGAACAATTCCCTCACATTTGTGAAACCGCCTGCGCAGCGCCGGGCGTGGCCCTTAAAAAGGGGTCCGGGGGAGCTGCAGGGCACGGTTCGGAGGAACGCTGTCGGGCACGCGGCGGGGGGGAAGGCGGTGGGCCGTCATGGCTCGGCTGTTGGTGGTCGAGGACGAGGCGCGACTGCGCGCCTACCTCAGACGCACGCTCGGAGTGGACGGGCACCTCGTGGACACCGCGACGACCGGTCCGGAGGCTGTTGACTGCCTGCGGGGCGGCGAGTTCGACCTGGTCGTGCTCGACCTCATGCTGCCGGGATTCGACGGTTTCGAGGTGATGCGCCGGGCCTTCGAACAGCGCCCCGACCAAAGGGTGCTCGTCCTGTCCGCCGCCATGGACGTCGGAACGCGCGTCCGCTGCCTGCAGATCGGGGCCGTCGACTTCCTCGGCAAGCCTTTCGCGACCGCGGAGCTGGTGGAACGTGTCCGCACCAGGCTTCGCACGGCGTCCACCAGTGGTGTGTCCCGGCGGTGGCTCCACGTCGGGGACGTCACCCTCGATCTCGAACGGCAGGTGCTGAGCCTCGGCGGCGGCAGGGACGTGTCCCTGTCCCACCGGGAGTTCATGCTGCTCGGCCATCTCATGCGGCGAGCGGGACAGGCGTGCAGCAGGCATGAGCTCCTCGCGAACGTCTGGGGGTACGCCGACGACCTCGGGAGCAACGTGGTCGACGTGACGGTCCGCCGGATCCGCGGCAAGGTGCCCCGGCCGGTCATCGAGACGGTGCGCAACATCGGGTACGCGTTCCATGCAGGCTGAGCGCCGACGTCCTCTCTTCGTCGGCTGGGTTCTTTTCGTGACGTGCAGTCAGCTGCTGTTGTTCGTCCTGCCCAGTCTCGAGACCGTGGTGTTCCACCTGGTGTGGGTCAGCATGTCCATCGTCTACGGCATCCAGGGCTGGTCGACCCGTCGTACGGCCGTCGTGCTGATCGCGGTCGCCCTGGTCACCGGAACAGCGCTGGGCGAGTTCGTCACGCGGGGCTCGGCCGGCTGGGACGAGCTCGCCGAGGTACCGCTGATGGCGCTGGTGTTCCTCGCCATGGCCTGGCACGTGCGCCGGCGGGCCGCCGCCCTCGCCGAGATCCAGGGCCTCGTCGAGCGGGAGCGTCGCGCGCAGGACCTCAAGGAGCTGTTCGTGCGCACCTGCTCGCACGAGATGCGTACGCCGATCACGGTGGCCCGCTGCTACGCGGAGATGGTGCGCGACGAACTGCCGGGGCCGCGGGGCAAGGAGGACCTCGATGTCGTGCTGGACGAACTGGACAAGCTCGGCCGCCTTGCCGGACGCCTTCTCGTCCTGGCGGACGCGTACGAGTCCACCGAGTTCGACTGGGGCCCCGTCGACCTCGGCTCGCTCCTGCGGCGCACGCTCCAGCGGTGGCGGCCGGCCTCGGAGCGCGACTGGTTCGTGGACGCGCCCTCCGTTCTGGTCGAGGGTGACGAGTCGCGGCTGGAGGCCGCCCTCGACGCCCTGGTGGAGAACGCCGTGAAGTTCACCGGGGTCGGGGACGCCATCACCCTGCGCTGCCGGGCGATCCGCGACGGTGCCGTGATCGAGGTGGAGGACACCGGGATCGGCTTCGCGCGGTCGCGGTCCGACGACGGGAACAGCGGGCCGAACCCGTCGTACCGCTCCGGAACCGGGCTCGGCCTGGCCATCGTGCGCGCCGTCGTCGAGCGGCACGGCGGAAGCCTTGTCGTGGATTCCGGGAGGCCGGCCGGCTCGTTGCTGCGGATGCACCTGCCCCCGCACCCGCCGGGCGTGGGAGCGGACCAGTGACCAGGCGTGCCGACCGGACTGGCCGATGCCGTGGCGCTGCGACCGCCTGCGCGGGATCGGCCTCTCTCGGCACCGGCCGCTCCGGGCCACCGGGCCGCGGTTCCCATGGTGGCGCACGGGCCCGGCACCGCGGTGCGCCATGGGCGGGACCGCGTCCCGCGACCGCCCCCGAAGGCATGGCGGACATGCGGTCCTGCGGTGACCGGCGCACGGGACACGATCACTGACCACGCCACCGACGCACACGCACGGCGTGCCGCCGTCGCGGTGCTGTGGGCCACCGGTGGTGACCCGCCCGAGGCCATGGCCCTCTCCGGCCTCCTCGTCGACGCATCACCCTCCGGATCAGCGACGCGGCCGACCGCCTCGGGCGACCTGTGCCGTCTGGACGTTCGGGCGCGCTGGTACTTCGCGACATCGCCGTCCTCGGCCACCTTCGGTCCGACGGGCGCGACCGTCGGCTGACCGGCGGCGCCACCCCGCGCGGCAGCGATCCTGTTCCGAGGACCGTCAGTCCCGCCAGAAGGACCAGAGGGGAGAGTCGAGGAGGGAGGCGGCGTGGTCGCGGTAGGGGACGGTGCCGTCGTTGATGTTGTCGGCGCCGGTCAGCACGTGTTCGAGGGCGAGGCGGTTGGCGTGATCGGCGTCCCGGGGCGGGCGGGCGACGGAGACGTGGATCATCGCGTCGTCAAAGGCGACGACCCGCGCGCCGAAGCGGTCCTCTCAGCTGCGGAGCAGGGCGCACAGCAGGGGCAAGGGGGCTTCCGCCTGCCGGCCCATGACCGCGGGTACGTCGGCGCAGCGTGCGGCCGGAACCAGGGCCAGGTGAGGCGTGGGTGGCGGGTAAGGGCCGGTCACGAGCCGGGAGACCGCGGTGCGGGCGGCGGCATCGGGGTCGGCTCCGGCCAGGGAGGTGATGCCGGCCGCCAGACCGGGCCAGCGGTCGAACGGCGCCCCGGGATCCTCGTCCCAGGGTTCGACGCCCGGCCCCCGCCCGGTCTCCTCGCGTGCGCCCTGGCAGCGCGTCCACCACCCCACGGGATCAGGAACCGGCTCCACGGACAGCCACATGCGCGGTGGCGGGACGTCGCCTCGGGCGCCTTCGGGGAGCCAACGGCCTGGCGGAAGCCCATCGGGCAGTGACGAGAACATGCGCGCACGCTATCCGCGCTCACTGACACGCCCATCACGGACGGCGTTCATGCGCTCGTCGTAGCCGGTGGCGGGGTCGACGACGCGGCCGGCGGCCCACCAGTTCTCCCTGGCCGTCTCGTTGACCGTCATGAGGATGTCCTCCTCGGGGACGTCGGCGAACAGCCTGAGGTTGTCGACGATCGCCTGGAAGAGTTCGGCCTTCTGCTCGGCGCTGCGGTGGTTGAAGGACAGCTGGATGAACATGGCGCGCTCGCTGCGGCGCAGGCCGAACACGACCGGCTGCATCTGGAAGTTGTCGGGCGAGACCTCGTGGAAGACGTGGAACTGGTCGTCCTGGGGGACCTCCAGCACGTCGACCATCGCCTTGTGGATGCCCAGCGACACATTGCGGCGGTACTCGGAGGTGGTTCCCCGGCGCAGATAGACGTTGATCAGAGGCATGATCTCCTGCCTTCCTCTTCTTGGTTCTCTTCCGGCTGGTTCGATTTCGGGGCCGTGACGGCCGGCGGCGCCTGCGGGCCGACGTCTCAGGTGGCGGGGGCCCCGGTGCGGTCCGGGGAGGGAGCCGGTACCTGGAAGCAGGTCAGCAGAGCCGAGGTGCTGAGGTACTGGCCGACGAGACTGACCAGGGCGATGAGTGTGTTCGTGCCGAACACCGCCGCCGCCTCGTCGTAGAGGTCGTCCGCCACGCGATGGTCGCGGACCAGCGCGGTGGCCAGACGGTGGGCGAGACCGACCTCGGGGCGCAGACCGCGGGGAGCCTCGCCGTGGACCAGGGACGCGATGGCCGGGCCGGGCAGTCCGGCCTTCTCGGCGGCCGCGGTGTGGGCGTACAGCGCGTACTCGGCCCGCCAGTGGGCGGCCACGGTGAGGACGACCGCCTCTCGGACGTCCGCCGCGATGCCGGTCCGGGAGAGCGCCTGGGCCCACTCCAGCAGAGGCCGGGCGATGTGCGGAGTGCGCAGCAGTGCGTTGAACGGCCCGATGAACCGCCCGTCGGGCAGGGCGGCCGTGTAACCCGCCGCTTCCGCGTCACGCGCCCGCGTGGCCCGCAGACGGTCGCGCAGGGCGCGCTGGGCTTCGTCGAGGGAGTCGGGAGGAAGGAGGGGCAACCGGCCGCCCAGTCCGGAAGTTCCGTTGTCGGGGTGCTCGTTCACGCCCTCCACGCTAGGAGCGCGAGGGATATTCCACCAACGAATGTTCGGCATAATGGACATGCGGATTACTCATGGAGACGTTCATGGAGACGACCCTGGTCGCGCTGCGGGTGCTGCGCGAGGTGGCGGAGCGGGGCACCTTCACGGCCGCCGCGGAGGCGCTCGGGTACACGCAGTCGGCCGTCTCCCGGCAGATGGCCGCCTTGGAACAGGCGACCGGCGCCCGGCTCTTCGACCGCCACGCCGGCGGTGTCCGGCTGACCGGCTCAGGCCGTGCCCTGCTGCGGCACGCCGTCGTCGCCCTGGACGCCCTCGAGGCCGCCGACCGGGAGTTGCGCGGAGCGGCGGAGGTCGACAGGGGCCGCGTCCGGCTCGGTTTCTTCCCCACCGCCGGAGCGCTGATCGTGCCCCGTGCCCTGGCGATGCTGCGCCAGGAGCACCCGCACCTCGAGGTGACGACGCGTGAGGCGACCACTCCGTCGCTGGTGCGCGCGCTGCGCGCCGGCACCCTGGATCTCGCGATCCTCTCCTCCAGACCGCCGCACCGCTCACCCGACACGGACGATCCGCCCCTGAGTGTCGAGCCGCTGCTGGAGGTGCGCCTGGCGGTGGCGGTGCCGACGAGCGGCCCGTTCGCCGAACGGGGCAGCGTCGGCGTCGAGGAGATCGCGCGTGAACCGTGGATCGCCAGTCCCGGCACCGCGGACGAGCCGCTGCTCGGTGTCTGGCCCGGTCTGCCCGGACGGCCCAAGGTCCGCCACACCGCCCGCGACTGGCTGACCAAGCTCCACCTGGTCGCGGCCGGCGCCGGCATCACCACGGCCACGCCGACGCTGCTGCCCGTCGTCCCGCCCGGCGTACGCCTCGTGCCCGTCGAGGGTGTCGCGGAGGAGGTACGACGCGTCAGCCTGGTGCGTGTGCCGGGCGCCCTCGAGGCACCCACGCGGGCGGTGGCACGCGCCCTGCGCCGACAAGCCGCCGACCTCGCGGACCTCCCTGACCGACCGCCGGACTGTCGGAGGTGACCGCTAACATCCGGCACCTCGGGAAACAACACGGTCGGATGCACGGAGGGATGCGGCGTGGGCGCTTCGGGCTGGGAGTACTACGTGCCGTACCAGGAGGACCTCGACGGGGCGCTCCAGGAGTTGCGGGAGCGGACGTTCCGCGGGGGTGACTACTTCTGGGCGCGCGAGGGGGACGGAGTGCCGCCGCGGGCGCGGAGACCGAGGCCGTCGACCGAGGAGGAGATGTGGGCCGACGAGTGGCAGCAGCACTCCGGCACGCACTCGATCCTCGACGTGTTCCGCGTGCAGCGTGAGGACGAGGAGCCCGAGATCTGCGCGGTCCAGCCGGTGACCGTTGAGAAGGCCCGGAGGGCCACCGGCACGGACCGGCTGACCCGGGCGCACGTCCCGGCCCTCGAGAACCTCGCCCGGGAACGCGGGTACGGACGCTGTGCCGTGCTTCACGGAGCCGACGGGAGACCGGAGGAGATCTACTTCTGGGGCTGGTCCGGAGACTGAGCTCCCGCCCGGCTCCGGGCTCGGGCCGAGCGCCCGACCGCTCAGGAGGGAGCCGTCCCGGAGGCGTTGGGCGAAGGCCGGTCGGAGAGAGGTCCGGCGGGCAGTTCCCGGCGGGCCGGTCGGCGGTGCGCGGTGACCATCGCCGGGATCGTGAGCGAGGCGAGGGTCGAGAGCAGGCCGCCCAGGAGCAGGGTGGAACGGGGACCGAGGGTGTCGGAGGTCCAGCCGACCAGGGGGGCGCCGAGGGGGGTGCCGCCGAGGAGGACGAGGAAGTACACGGACAGTACGCGGCCGCGCAGGCGCGGGGCGGCGTGGAGCTGGGTCAGGGCGTTGGCGGTGGTGGTGACGGTGACCGCCAGGTAGCCGGTGGGGAGCAGCAAGGCCATGAAGGTGCCGTAGCCGGGCATCAGGGCGAGCGCGGATTCGAGTACTCCGAAGACGGCCGTCGCGGTGACCAGGCGCCTGGCGGTGGGCGTTCGGCCGGCGTGGGCCGTGCGCAGCGCGCCGGCGAGACTGCCCGTGGCGTAGGCGGCCGAGAGGTAGCCGAAGGCGGCGGCGTCGGAGTGGAAGACCTTGACCGCCATGAGAGAGACGGTGACCTGGAAGTTGAGGCCGAAGGTGCCGACGACGGCGATGAGCGCGATCGGCAGCAGCAGTTCCCCGGTGGCGGTGATGTGGCGGAACGCCTCGGCCAGGCGGGGCGCGCCACGAGGGGGCCCGCCGCACTCGTGCGCGGCGGCGGGGGTGAGCAGGCCGTACAGGACCGCCGCGTACGAGACCCCGTTGACGAGGAAGACCGGGCCGATGCCCATGGCCGCGACGGTCAGCCCGGCCGCGGCGGGACCGAGGACGCGGGCCACGTTGAACTGCGCGGAGTTCAGGCTCACCGCGGCCGGCACCCGGTCCCGGCCGACCAGTTCGGAGACGAAGGCGTTGCGGGCCGGGCTGTCCACGGCGGTGGCGATGCCGAGCGAGAGGGCCAGCGCGTACACGGCCCACAGGTTCACCGCGCCGGTGATGGTCAGCAGCCCCAGCAGCAGGGACTGCCCCGCCATGGAGGTCTGCGTGATCAGCAGCAGCCGGCGCTTGGGGTACCGGTCGGCCAGGACGCCCCCGGTCAGGCCGAACAGCGTCTGGGGCAGGAACTGCAGCGCGGTGACCACACCGACGGCGCTCCCGCTGTTCCCGGTGAGGTGCAGGACCAGGAGATCCTGGGCGGCGCGTTGCATCCACGTGCCGACGTTGGAGGTCAACTGGCCCAGCAGATAACGGCGGAAGGGCCGGACGGCGAGCGCGTCGAACGCCGGCCCCGGAGCCTTCCGCGTCGTCCGTGCGCCCCGTGCGCCCCGTGCGCCCCGCGCCTGGTGAGCAGCCCGTGCGCTCATGCCGTCTGGCCGGCGACGACGTGGGTGTCCGCTACGGGAGGGTCGGCGACGGCGTCGCAGGCATCCACAGTGGGCGGGCCGGCGGTCGTGCCGCGGTTGTGCACCGCGGGCGGGCCGACGTCGGCGTCGGCGTCGTCGACATGGTGGAAGGTCGGACGAGGGTGCATGAGGAAGTCGTGGTGGGAGATGTTCCAGGCGTAGGCGCCGGCCATCGCGAAGGCGATCCGGTCGCCCACCCGGAGCCGGCCGACCGTGGCGCCGCGCGCCAGGACGTCCTTGGGCGTGCACAGTTGCCCGACCAGGGTCACCGGCTCGCCGCGGACCTCCGGGCGGGGCCAGTTCTGGTGCCAGGAGTCGTCGGGGATGACCTCGAAGGGCTGGTCGTGCCGTTTCGCGGCCGGGGTGCGCAGGTGGTGGGTGCCGCCGCGCAGGACGGCGAACGCGGTGCCGCGGCTGGACTTCACGTCCAGGATCCGGGTGACGTACCAGCCGCAGTAGGCGGTGACCGCGCGGCCCGGTTCGATCCGTAGCGTCAGGGCCGGGTGGCGTTCCAGCGTCCTGCGCAGTCCGATGCCGAAGACCTGCCAGTCGAAGACGTTGCGGGGGTCGGCATAGTCGACGCCCATTCCGCCGCCGATGTTGACCTCGGCCAGGTCGATTCCGCGTTGCCAGGCCCAGCGGTCCGCCCAGCCCATGACCTGGTCGACGAGGGCGAGATGGGCGCGGGCGTCGAGACCGCTGGCCAGGTGGACGTGCAGCCCCCGCAGCCGGACGCGGTGGTCGGCGGCGATGATCTGCAGGCAGCGGTCCAGCCGGGAGGGGTCCAGACCGAACGGGCTGGGGCCGCCGCCCATGGCCAGCGCGACCGCGGGGAGTGCCACGGGCACGTTGACGCGCAGGAGGACGTCGGCGGTGCGGTCACCCAGTACGGTCGTGAGCCCGCGGAGCTCCTGCTCGCTCTCCACGTGCAGGCGCTCCACCCCGGCGTCCAGTGCCTGGGACAGCTCGGCCACGGTCTTGCCGGGTCCGCCGAAGGAGATCGGCACGTCGGGGAACAGGCCCCGCACGTGGCGGAGTTCGCCGCCCGAGGCCACCTCGAAGCCGTCGACGTGCGCGGCGAGGGCGCGCAGCAGTCGGGGGTCGGAGTTGGCCTTCGCCGCGTACAGGAACCGGACGCGTCGAGGCAGGGCGGCACGCACGGCACGGGCGTGGGCGCGCAGGCCGTGCACGTCGTAGACGTACGCGGGCAGGTCGTCGTCGGCGAGCCGGCGGATGTGCTGCAACAGGGCCGCTTTCACAGGTGCACCTCGCGGGGGAAGTCCGCGCCGAGCGGACTGGTCAGGGGGACGTAGGTGGCGTGCCGGTCGGCCCTGCGGGACCACCGCAGCAGGAGGTTGGCCTTGGCGGGCAGCGGAACTCCGGAGAGCAGGGCGCGCAGCCGGGGCGGGTGGCCGGCGGCGCGGGCACAGGCGCCGAGGTGATCGCGGACCAGGCCCCAGAGGGCGGGCTCCCGTGCCGGGTCGAGGTCGGCGAGGGCGCCGAGCACCTCGGCGACATGGTTGACCAGCAGGCAGTACGCGACCCGGTTCCAGCCGCGTTCGGCGTCGTAGGTGAGCGGGCCGCGGACGTCCTCGGGCAGCGCTGCCAGGGCCCGCTCGTGCGGGCGGGCCAGGAGCTTGGTGCCCTCCAGGTCGCGGAAGAGCATCTGCGCCGGTGTGCCGTCCGGGTGCACCGCGACGACGACGTTCTGAAGGTGCGGCTCCAGTACGACGCCGTGATCGAAGTACGCGGCGAGCACCGGCGGCAGCAACAGCCCCAAGTAGGCGTCCCACCAGCGCAGTACGTCGCCGTCGCCGCGGGCGAGCAGGTGGGAGACGTGGGCGGCGCTGGTGGGGTACTCGTCGGCGACGGCGGCGGCGAGCAGGGGCGTCACGCCGGGCCGCAGGTGGTCGCGCAGTCCGGAACGGACGATGACGCCGAAGCCCTCCAGCAGCATGGTGTCGCCCGCGAGCGTGCGGTAGCCGGGCTCGGCGAGCAGCGCGCTTCCGGGGAAGCGTTCGGCGAGCCCGGCCATGACCGGCTGGACCAGCCGGTTCAACGCGACGGCGCCGGACAGCTCGTAACTGGCGTGCTTCCGAACGCAGTTGGTCAGCCGGACGTTCAGGCTGAACTTCAGGAACGTGTCCGCGCCGCACTGGTACAACGTGCGCACCGACGCCGTGGGCACCCACTCGGGCCCGCTCACCCCGCCGTCCACGACGTCTCCCGCGGCCATCGCCGCGCGCAGCCGCTCGTGCCGGCCCAGCAGCCGGAACTGCCAGGGGTGCACCGGCAGCGCCACGAACCCGGGCTCGGTCGACGGGCACAGTGCGTCGAGCGCGCTCACATCGCCTTCCTCCTGCACGAGCCGGCGGCGCACGGCCAGGTGCCGCAGACGCAGCCGGGCCCCGGTCTCCGGCCCGTACGCCAGCCAGTCCGCCGGATCACCGGTACGGGCCTTGGGCGTCGGATGGAAGCGGTGCCCGTAGACCAGGGACTGTTCCGACGCCAGGTACAGGTCCTGGCGCGGCATTCCGCCGGCCCGGTGTTCCAGGGCGGTGCGGATCGTCTCGTGGCTGTCGGCGACCTGCTCCACGAACTCGCTGTTGAGCACACCGGTGCGCAGCTCCAGTTCGTCCCGGACGTAGCCGGCCAGTTCCCGCCAGCCCACCGCCGCCCAGGTGCCGTCGTCGAGCCGTTCGACGGGGCCGTGGAAGCGGTGTGCGCCGATCATCGAGACCCGGCGCAGCCGGGCCCGCAGGAGCAGGTCGCGGCGGGGCAGGCGGATCAGGAGGTGGTCGCCGTCGACGGTCGCCTGGTGCTCGGGCGCGGAGACCTCGCGGATCAGGCAGTTGAGCAGGGTGTGGGCGGTGACGGCATCGGCGGTCCCGGCGGGCTGGTCGGTCCGCGTCGCCCGAGCGGGGACGGTGGTGGAAGTCATCGAGGGCTCCGGTGCGTGTGCGGGTCAGCGGTGGCGGGCGAGGGGGTTGGGTACGGCGGTCCACTGCGCCTTGCCGGGGTCGTCCGCCAGCCGCATCGCGATGGTCGCCTTCAGCGGCAGGGTGTCGCCGAAGAAGACCTCGGCGTCCCCCGTGTCCGGCAGCCGCGCGTACACACGGCGGCCGACCCGTGCCACCGCTTCCCACAGCGCGGCGGGATCGACCTGCCGGGTCCGGGCGAGGACGTCGACCAACTCGCTGAACACCCCGCTGAGCAGCCCCCCGAACAGCTTGGTGCGCAAGGCGCCGGTATCGTCACCGGCGCGGGTACCGGCCAGGGACGGCAGGGTGAACCCCCAGGCGCCGAGCCTGCGAGGACTGACCCGCACCCCGTCCAGGTCCCGGTACAGCACCCGCACGGGCCGGCCGTCCCGCAGCGCGACGAGCGTGTTCTGGCCGTGGGCCTCCAGCGCCACCCCCATGGACAGCAGGGTCAGCGCGGGCGGCAGCACGAGTTCGGCGAATTCGGCCAGCCAGCGCACGGGATCGCCCGTCACCACGGCCGCGCCGGTGGCGTGTACGGCTGTCAGGGGCACGGCGATCTCGTCGGTGTCGAGGTGGGCCTCGGCCGACTCCCTGAGCATCGCGGCCAGGCTCGCGGAGGGCCGCCCGCCCACGTGCACGGTGCCGCCGCCGAGTTCCCGCAGGATCCGCAGCCCGACGCCGTACCCGGCCTTGTCGACGACCGCCGAGACCAGCTCGGACAGCGGCGGCCCGTCGGCCACCTCCGCGCAGGAGATGGTGCGCCGGTAGTTGGTGACCTGGACGTCGAGGGCGGTCTTGATGTGACAGCCCGCCAAGCCGGCCGAGCCTGTGGCGCCGGCCTGCGGCGCCAGCGTGCGCAACGACAGCAACGGTCGGGCCGGCACCGTACGTTCGACCGTGGTCAGGTCGGGGTGGTGCACGAGGACATGGTCCCGTTGCCAGGGGTGGACCGGGAGCAGACGTGTGCCGCCGTCCCGCAGCTCCTCGGGCCAGGAGCCGGTGCCCTGCCATCGGTCGGCGGGCACGCGCAGCAGCGCCAGGTGGACCACCGGGTGGTGCTCGGGCGCGTAGGCGAGCACCTCGCCGACGGACATGCCGGTGCGGGTACGGCAGCATGGGTGCTGAGGGTGGCCGTCGACCACCGCCTGTTCCGCGTCGACCGAGTCCCGCGGTGGCGCGGACCCCCCGGCGTTCGCGGCGCGTGCCAGGGCGAGGTTCACCACGCTGTTGTCGAGTTCCGCCGCCAGTCGCCGCGCGGCGGGCGTGCGGAGCCCCAACTGCGCGAGCAGCACGGCCGGTTCACGGACCGGTCCGTCGGGACCGGTCACCACGAAGTCGTCGGGTACCTCGGCGAACGGCAGGGCCGCGAGGCCGGCCGCCGCGAGCCGCGTGCCGTGGCGGAGCGTCACGACCAGCGTCTCCCCCTCCCGTCGCCGAGCGGTCACACCGGGGAGCGTCTCCCGGGCGAGGGCGCCCCAGAGACGGCCGAGCACGGCGGCCCGCGCACCCGGCAGCGCGGCCGTGAAAGGCTCCACGAGGCCGGGGCACGCCCGGCGCAGCTCGTTCATCGTCGTGTCGAGGGCATGGATCGGCATGGCGCGTTCCCCGATGTCGGTGGGATTTACTGATTCGGACCCTAGGCGGCGTCGGGTAAGCGGAAATCCAGCGCGGATAAAGCGACGGGCGTGCGGGGGACGACCGGAATCGGGGGAGACCCGGGAGACTCCAGATCCGCGCGCCCGTCTGCCGCGGTACCGCTCTGACCAGGGGAAATTCCCGATTCTTAACTCTCCCTTCACCGTGCCCTGTCCATATGTTGCGTGTCTCCTGTGATGCACGCGACGAGGCGCAGAATCACTGAGAAGGGGGAACGCTCCGGCGATTTCTGCGCGCGACCCGGCCGCCGTTTGTGAGCCTGACCGTATGCACGTGCTGCTGATCGAGGACGACGACCGGGTGGCCGAACCGCTGACGGAGGGACTGCGGCGCTTCGGGTTCACCGTGGAACGCGCGCGCACCGGCGCCGAGGGCCTGGCAGCGGGCGAGCCCGCCATGGTGCTGCTCGACCTGGGGCTGCCGGACGTGGACGGCATCGACGTCTGCCGCGCCCTGCGCGCTCGGTCCGCGGTGCCGATCATCATGATCACTGCCCGGGACTCGGAGGTCGACCGGGTGCTCGGACTGGAGCTGGGCGCGGACGACTACGTGTCGAAGCCGTTCGGGGTCAGAGAGCTGGTGGCCCGGATCCGAGCCGTCACCCGCCGGGTCCGGGCCGTACCCCCCGACGGCGGCGGCTCCGCCCCGGGGGCTTCCAAAGGACGCCCGACCGGGGTCCGCGGCGCCGACCGGATCGGCCCCCTGAGCATCGACCGCCGCACCCGGCAGGTACGGGTGCACGAGACCCCGGTCGCCCTGGCCCCCAAGGAGTTCGACCTGCTGGTCTGCCTCGCCGAGGACCCCGGAGCCGTCTGCTCCCGCCAGCAGATCCTCGACACGGTGTGGGAGCCCCATTACTACGGCCCCACGAAAACCCTCGACGTGCACATCGCCGCGCTCCGCCGCAAACTCGGCGACCCCTCCTGGATCGAGAACATCCGCGGCATCGGATTCCGCCTCACCCCACCCACCGGCCCATCCGCCGGCGCCGCGGCACGGACCGAGCCGTGGCAGGGCACCAGGTGATCCGCCGCCTGCTGTTCAGCTACCTCGGCCTCATGCTGCTCGTGCTGCTCGCTCTCGAAGTGCCGTTCGGATTCGTCTACGCCCGCGGCGAGTTGAACCGCTTCTCCAACACGGCGGAACTGGGCGCCGCGACGCTCGCCGCCGTATGCGAGGAGAAGCTCGAACACGGCCTGGCGGCGGACCTGCCCGACCTCGCCAGCAGCTACGCGCGCCGCACGGGCAGCAGCGTGGTGGTGACCGACCCCCAGGGCGTCGTCCTCACCGACACCGCCGGTGCGTCGGTGGGCCGGAACCTGTCCGCCGAACCCGACATCGCCATCGCGCTGCGCGAAGGGCCCACCACCGGGATCAGCGAGGACCTGGCCCCGGGCCGGAAGGTCCTGTTCGTGACGGTCCCCGGCACCTCCAGCGACGACGTGCCCTGCGTCGTACGGTCGCTGTACTCCATGGCGCCGCTCGCGCGGAAGGTCCGGGCCACCTGGCTGGTGCTCGCCCTCGTCGCCCTGGGCGCGCTGGCCATGGCGGCCCTGATCGGGTTCGCCTTCGCCCGGTGGATCACCCGGCCCCTGCGGGATCTGGAACAGGCCACCGCGCAACTGGCCGACGGCCGCCTCACCGACCCGCCCGCCGCCGACCGCGGGCCACCGGAACTGCGCCGGCTCGTCGCCTCCTTCACCCGCACCGCGACCCGCCTGCAGCATCTGCTGCGCACCCAGGAGGCATTCGCCTCCGAGGCTTCGCACCAGCTGAAGACCCCGCTGACCTCGCTGCGCCTGCGGCTGGAGAACTTCGAGCCGCACCTCGCGCCCTGCGCACAGGAGAGCCTGAACGAGGCGCTCGGCGAGGTGGGCCGACTCAGCCGCATGGTCCAGGGACTGCTCGCCCTCGCCCGGCTGGAGAACTCGGCGATCACCCCGGAGCCCGTCGACCTCGACACCGTCATCGCCGAACGCGCGGCGATCTGGGCGGCGTTCGCCGGCGATCAGCGCGTGGGCATCACCGTGACCGGGCCGAGGGCGGGCGAGGTGTGGGCGGTCGCGGGCGCACTGGAGCAGATCATCGACAACCTTCTCTCCAACGCGCTGCGCGCCTCCCCGCCCGGCAGCGTCATCACCCTGGCGACCGCCACCGAACCGGCCACCGGTGGTCGTACGGCTCCGCCGGTCGAGCTGCACGTGATCGATCAGGGGCCGGGCATGAGCGCGGCGGACCGGACCCGCGCCTTCGACCGTTTCTGGCGGGCCCCGGACGCCCACCACGACGGCACCGGTCTCGGCCTGCCCATGGTGCAGCGGCTCACCCATGCGAGCGGCGGCGAGGTCACGCTGGAGGCGGCTCCCGGCCGCGGACTGGACGCCGTCGTGCGGCTGCGCCCCGTTCGTCCCGTCCAGGCCGCGGCTCACCGCAGAATCCCTCCGCTGCGTGGTCACGCCACGGCCGGAAGCCGGCCGCCCGGCGAACCGGCCTTGCGACCGGACACGTGACCGGGCCGGTCAGCCGTCGTCGCCGACCTTGGAGAGGGCGGCGTTCGCGGCCCGGCCACGTCCACCCAGGCGGACGTGGCGGGGGCGGCGTCGACGATGCTCGCGATACGCCTTCTGAGCGGTCGTCAGTAGTCACGGTGTTCCGGTGGCCGCGTCGCCAGCGGCGTAGCCCTCGCGTTCGGGGATGGCGTCACCGGCAGACGGCGCAGGCGGTGTTCGCCGACCTGCGCGCCCCGCACCACCGTCGGCTCCATGACGCGTTGCGCGGGCCGCCGCGGCACCGACTTCGAGCCCCATCCGGGTGCGGCGGGGCGGACCGGCTCGTGGTCGTGATGAGATGGCGTCGGCGTCTTTCGCCTGAGGAGGGGATGCGCTGGTGAGTGTGGGGGAGGACCAGGTGGAGCACGACCCGGCCGCGATGGCCCGGCGGCCCCCCGCCGTGGACCCGGAGCTGCGGGCCGTGCTGGCGGGTCTGGACGGCGCGGCAAGATCTCCGCTGACCCCGGCCAACCTCGCGGCCAGGCAACGGTCGGACGCCACTTCCCGGCCGCGGCCGACGATCGAGGAGCTGCGTGCCGACGGCCGGTTCGAGGTGGCGGAGCTGCGCACACCGCCGGCCGGCGACTCCGGTGAGGTCGTTCTGGTCAGCGCCCGCCCCGCCGGGGCGACCGGAGCGCTGCCGCTGCTGTACTACCTGCACGGCGGTGGGCTGGTCATGGGCAACGCCTGGTCCGTGCTGCCGCGGCTGTTGCGCGAGGTGGCGCTCCCGCTCGGCCTCGCCGTGCTGTCCGTCGAGTACCGGCTGGCCCCGGGCACGCCGTACCCCGGCCAGTTGGAGGACTGCTGGACCGGCCTCGTGTGGGCCACGGAGCGGGCGGCCGACCTGGATCTGGACCCGGACCGCGTGATCCTCGGCGGGAAGAGCGCCGGCGGCGGGCTGGCCGCGGCACTCGCCCTGCTGGCCCGCGACCGCGGCGGGCCGCGGCCGATCGGCCAGTTGCTGCTCAGCCCGATGCTGGACGACCGCGACAGCAGCTTCTCCAGCCACCAGATGGCCGGCCACGACACCTGGGACCGCACCTCCAACGCGACCGCGTGGCGGGCGCTGCTGGGCGACCGGTACGGCTCCGACGACCTGCCGCCCTACGCGGCCCCCGCTCGGGCCACGGACCTCGCCGGACTGCCCCCGGCCTACCTGGAGGTCGGGTCGGCCGAGACCTTCCGCGACGAGGCCGTGGCCTACGCGAACATGATCTGGCAGGCCGGTGGCGCAGCCGAACTCCACGTGTGGCCCGGCGCCTGCCACGGATTCGACACCTTCGCCCCGCACGCGGCCGTCAGCCGGGACGCCCGCGGCGCCCGCGTCAGCTGGCTGCGCCGCCTGCTCCGTCCCGTCCCCGCGCCGGGCGGAAGCTGATCGGTGGGGAAGGCCGGGGAGGCCCCCCTCGCGACGACCGCGGACGTGCCTCCCCGGGGCTCGGCTACGGCAAGTCCTCGACCTGATCGGCCGCGAGCCGGCGCCGGGGAAGTTCGAAGGCGTAGGCACGCTGCGCGGCGCATCCCTGGCAGGTGCCGGCGAACAGGGCGAGGGTGCGGTCGTCGGCGTCGGTGAGCCGGTTCCGCCAGGAACACCGCACCTCCCCGCATGCGCAGGGCCGTTCGCTGACAGCGACGAGGGCACTCGTGCCGGAGTCGTGACCTCCCTCGGCCGGGACCTGTGGGAAGGAGCCCGTACCGTCGGGATCGGGCAGTCCGTACCGCTTCCGTACCCACGACGTCGCCTTGGCGGTCAGAGCCCCTGACCCGCCGCACTCGACACACCTGCCCGGCCCCGCGTTGTTGCCGGCACAGACGCATCGTCCGTAGCCGCCGCTGCCGCCGCTGTAGGCCCTGCCGCCGCACAGCAGGCACACTCCCCAGCCGTGGCAGTCGTCGCACAGCACACCGGGGACCGGGACCGTGCTGAGCGTGAACCGCGGCCGGCCCGACTGCCGTCCGGTGTACACGACCGGCGTCCAGCCGGTGAACGTCAAGAGTCCGGGCCCGCTGCCCTCGTAGACCCTGACCTCGAAGTCCTCCCGGCGGGCCTCTGCCCGGCTTTCCCCCGGGTGGTCCGAAGACCGCCGGCGCGTGGTCCAGCCCTCAGTGGTGAAGGCATGCAGGACGTCGTCGAAACCGGGAGACGACGGGCGGTCGTCTCCGCCGGCACAGACCAGGAAGAGGAAGCGGTGACCGACGGGTTCGGGATCACGCAGCCGAACCGGGTCGGTCCACTCACGGACCACCACGGGGCGGCGGTCCGGGTACAGCGCGGAAGCGATCCGCAGGAGCTGTCCTTTGAGACGGACCGCGCTTTCCGGTGTGCCCGGTTGCCCGGAGAAGACCTCGTCCATGCGGCGCCCCCCTCATTCGCTCACGGAGCAAGATACTTGAGATCACGCTCCGCATCATCGGCCGGTGGGTCGGGCCCGAGCCGCGGGGATGTGTCGCCGGCCGGTCTCATGTCCCTGGTCGGTTCTCGACGGTGAGGGCGTGCCGGAAGGCGCGCCGGTAAGCGGTGGGCGTGGTCTGGACTTCGCGGGCGAAGTGGAGGCGCAGGTTCGTCGCGGTTCCCAGGCCGGTCTGGCCGGCGATCTCCTCGACGGTGAGGTCGGTGGTCTCCAGGAGGCGTCGGGCCTCTTGGAGGCGCTGCGCGGTGAGCCAGCGCAGGGGCGTGGTGCCGGTTTCCGCGGTGAAGCGGCGGGCGAAGCCGCGGGGAGAGAGCGAGGCTCGGCGGGCCAGGTCGGCCACGGTCAGGGGGTGGTCGAGGTGCTGGAGGGCCCAGGCGCACACGTCGGCCATGCCGCTGCCTGCGACGGGCAGGGGCCGGGAGATGTACTGGGCCTGGTTGCCCTCCCGGTGGGCGGGTACGACCAGTCGGCGGGCGAGTTCGGCGGCCGTGTCCGCGCCCAGGTCCTCGCGGACCAGGTGCAGGCACAGGTCGATGCCCGCGGTGAATCCGGCGCTGGTCATGACGGAGCCGGCGGCGATGTAGAGGGGCGCGGGGTCGACGTCGACCGCTGGGTAGCGGTCGCCGAGGTCGGGAGCGTCCAGCCAGTGGGTGGTGGCCCGGCGCCCGTCGAGGAGGCCGGCTGCCGCCAGCGCGAACGCGCCCGTGCACACCGAGACGACGCGGGCGCCACGTGCCGCGGCGGCTCGCAGGGCTTCGGCCACCGCGGGCACGGGCGGATCGTGCGGCGCGTAGCCGGGCACGATGATCGTGTCGGCCTCGGCCAGGGCGTCCAGCCCTCGGGGAGCGACGAGGTGGAACCCGGTGGACGTGGCCACGGGCCCGGCTTGGGCGGCGCACAGGCTGAACCGGTACAGGCCGGGCGAGCCGGGTGCCCCGAAGACCTGCGCGGGAATGGCGAGGTCGAACGCGACGACGCCGGGGAGCGCGAGGGCGACGACATGGTGCATGGCGGAAATCTTATGGCCGACGTCATTTCTGCCTATCGCGGTGCTCGCGCCCCCTCTGCACGATGGACTCACCACCGGATGCCGCTCAGGGCCTCGACCAGGGAGAAAACCGATGCGTTTCCTCGATGCCGCCTCCTACACCGCGGAACGCCCCTGGGGCGCCACCGACCTCGCCACCCTGGACGACGCGACGGTCCGGCTGCACTGGACCGACCAGCCGTACAAGTGGCACGTCAACGACGGTCCCGAAGTGTTCGTCGTCCTGGACGGGGCGGTGGACATGCACTACCGCGTGGACGGCGTCGAGCGGGTGGAGCGCCTGACGCCAGGCCGGGTGTGCTGTGTCGAGGCAGGGGACGCGCACGTCGCCCACCCCGCACCGCGGGCGCGCGTCCTCGTCGTCGAAAGGCGCGGCAGCGTCTGAAGCCGGTGGCCGGTCGGGCCCGGTTCAGGGGGCTTCCGGCTCGGCATCAGGGGAGTAACCCGGTCAGACGACCCTGCCGAGCCGCTCGATGAGGATCATCGCCACGTCGTCCGTCAGGCGGCCCTCGGTGTGGTGGAGCAAGTGCTGGTGCAGTTGTTCCAGAAACCCCTGCGGAGTTCCGGCGTGGATTTTCTCCAACGCCTCCGAGAGGGGGAAGAACTCGTTGTCGCGGTTACGGGCCTCGATGACGCCGTCGGTGTACAGCAGCAGCCGGTCCCCAGGTACGAACGGATGGCTGTCGGGCTTGGCGGGAGGATCGGCGAGCAGGTCTTCCAGACCGAGAGGCGGCAGTGGGCAGTCGGGCATCAGGGCCTGGACGCCGTCCCGGTGCAGCAGCATCGGAGGCGGATGGCCGCGGTTGACCAGGTGCACCACGGGTTCGTCCGGAACCTGGGCCAGGAGGGCGGTGGTGAATCCCTCCAGCACGGCTTCCTGCGCGAACGCACCGGGGGTGGCGACCTCCCGCCGCAGCGCGGCCGCGCAGTGGTTCATGACCTCCACCAGTTCATCCTCATAGTGGACGGCCTCGCGGAAGGCACCCAGGACCACCGCAACCGCGCGAATGGCGCTCAGACCCTTGCCCCGGACATCCCCGACGATCAGCCGGACGCCGTGCGGGGTCGGCACCGCCTCATAGAGATCACCGCCGACCTGCGCCCCCGTCCCGGCCGCGAGGCACAGGCTGGCCGCCCGCACCGGGCCCAGCCGCGCGGGAACAGGCCGCAGGATGACCTCCTGTGCCGCCACAGCGATCCGGCGGACCTGATCAAGCTGGCTCTGCCTGCGCGTGCGCACCGCGTTGCTCAGGATGACGCTCGCCACGGACACCACCAGCAGACCCAGGAAGTTGCCGAAGACCTGAGGGGTGGCCCACGCATGGTTGTAGGTGGCGGTGGTGACGTCGACCGCCAGGGCGACGGCCACCGCGGACAGGGTGCCTCCCGGGCCCATCGCCAACGCGGCCAGCGCCGGTACCGAGGTCAGCAGAGGGCCGGTGACCAGGGCGTGGCCAGGCGACAGCTCGACACCCAGCACACCCAGCGCGATCACGAAGGGCACACACTGCGCCAGGGTGAACACCACCCTGCTATGGCCGCCCGGCCCCGTTCCGGGAGACGAGCGCGAGAGCCGGCGCATACCTCTAGCCTGCCCTCCCGCAGGCCGGCCCTCCACCTGGCACACCCAGGAGCCGCCGGGCCGGCCCGCACGGCGAACGCGTCCCGACTTCCTGGAACCGCGCGGGTCGGAGAGCGACTTCTCGTACGGAGCCCCGACGTCTCGGTGAGCGGGGCGGGCGCGCGATCACGAACGGTCGTCCGCGACTGCGGGACGACCGGGCACTCCCGGCGCGGCCGTCACGGCGGTGACCGAGGCGCGTCACCGGCCCCTCCGACAGTGACCGTGAGGGCAGAGGCGGCCGGGCGTGGAGGTCGCCGACAGGTGGACGTTGGCGCTCGGACCGCCGCGGGAGCGGCCCCGAGCGTGGGGGGGCGACCGGTTTTCTCGTCCGCCACCCCAAGCTTGTCCGGGCCCTCAAGGCGGAGTTCCGGGGCACAGGATTAGGCTGTCGGCGTTCCGTCCTCCCCGCCTGACCCGGAGTGCCGTGTGCCTGGACCGCTGACCGTCGCCGTCGCCCAGCCCCGCTGCGTCGACCTGGACGTCGCCGCCAACGCCGCTGCGCACTCCGAGGCGGTGCTGCGCGCGGAGGCACGGCTGGTCGTGTTCCCGGAGTTCTCGCTCACAGGCTATGACCTCGCCGCGCCGGCCGTGGCCGCGGACGACCCCCGGCTCGCCCCCCTGGTCGACGCGTGCCGCAGGACGGGAGCGAAGGCACTGGTCGGCGCTCCCTGGCGGGGCGAGGACGGGCGCGAGTACATCGCGACCCTGGCCGTCACGGGCGAGGGGGCGGCGCCGGCGTACGCGAAGATGCACCTGCACGGGGCGGAAGGGCTCCGCTTCACCCCGGGCGAGAAGCCCGCGGTGGTGGAGATCGACGGGTGGCGGCTGGGGCTCGCCGTGTGCCGCGACGCGGCGGTGCCGCGACACGCGGCGGAGACAGCGGCCCTGGGCATCGACGCGTACGTCGCGAGCACGCTTTACGGAGCGGGCCTTGAGCAGTCGGCCCGCCGGGACGCGCATATGCGGGAGCGGGCAGTGGAGCACGGTGTATGGGTCGTGCTGTCGACCGCGGCGGGGCCGAGCGGCGAGTACCGGGAGACCTCCGGCGGCTCCGGGGCGTGGTCACCCGATGGTTCGCCGGTAGCGCAGGCAGGCCCCGAGCCCGGCGCCGTGGTGACCGTGACCCTCGGCTGACGGTCATGGCCGTGGCCACCCCGGGGGTGGCGGCGGAGGCGTCCAGGGCGCGTCCCCGCACCGGCCGACGGCAGCTTCCGGCCCCGACGCGTGTGCCTCACGCGTGACTCGCCGGTGTCCGCGGGATGCGAACGCGGTCGTCGAGCGCGGGGATCGCGGGGTGTCGCGGACCAGGGCGGCGAGGGGGGAAACCAGGGCCCGTCATGGGAGCCGAGGTCGTGTCAGCACGGTGGTCTGCCGTCTCCCGCGCGTCGCCGCGATCGACTCGGCCCTGGAAGACTTCGGCCCCCGGTCCATGCGGGCAGGAGAAGCACCGTGGCCAGGTCACGCCACACGTCGAGGCCGTTGACGCACCGGCTCGACGGTGTTGCGCCGCTTGCGGGCGCCCGCATCGAAGCCGGGCGGGCGACCACCTCGGCGGCCCCGGCGCGGACGGTGGCCGATCTGGTCCGATGGCTGCTGGATGACCGCACGGGTCCGCCGAGGGCGCAGGTGGCCGCGGATCGCGCGAGAGGAGCAGGCACGTCGGCCAGGCCCATGGCGGAGCGGGCGACGGCCGGGCGGTGCCGGTCCCCGGCACCCGAAGCCGCCCCCTGGCCGGCTGGGTCCCGGCGGGCGGTGCGACGAGCCGATGGCGTCCAGCGTCGTGCGCCGCGCGGTGGGGATGACTCGAAATCGTGGATCACGCCCGCCAATTTTGAACGCGTTCAACTCCGTGGTCTAGGCTCGCCCCGAGACGAAGGAGGGGGAGCCGTGAAGATCGTGATTCCTGGAGGGACCGGACAGGTCGGTGGTGTGCTGAAGCGCGCGCTCGGCGCCGCCGGCCACGAGGTCGTGGTCCTCACCCGACGCCCCCGGCGGGAGGGCGAGGTCGCGTGGGACGGTAAGACCCTGGGGCCGTGGGCGGAGGCGGTCGACGGCAGCGATGTCGTCGTCAACCTGGCCGGCCGCAGCGTGAGTTGCCGGTACACGGCGGCCAATCTGCGGGACATGATGGATTCCCGGGTCGACTCCGCACGAGTCGTGGGCGCCGCGATCGCGGACGCTGCCCGTCCTCCTCGGGTCTGGTTGCAGATGAGCACGGCCACGGTGTACGCGCATCGCCTCGACGCCCCCAACGACGAGGCCACCGGCGTGATCGGCGGGGCCGAAGCGGGCGTCCCGGACTACTGGGCGTACAGCGTCGCTATCGCCAAGGCATGGGAGCGGGCTCAGCGGCAGGCCGAAACACCGGCCACGCGCAAGGTCGCCCTGCGCTCGGCCATGGTGATGAGCCCGGACCCCGGCGGGGTCTTCGCCGTACTGCTGGGACTGGCCCGCCTGGGGCTCGGCGGCCCGGTCGCCGGCGGAGCGCAGTACGTGTCGTGGATCCACGAACACGACTTCGTACGCGCCGTGGAGTTCCTGATGGACCGTGAGGACATCACCGGGCCGGTGAACCTGGCGGCTCCCCACCCCCTGCCGCAGCGCGCGTTCATGCGCGCTCTGCGTTCCGCCTGGGGTGTTCCGGTGGGTCTCCCGGCGACCAAGTGGATGGCCGAGATCGGTGCGTTCGCTCTGCGTTCCGACACCGAACTGCTCCTGAAGAGCCGTCGTGTCGTCCCGGGCCGACTGACCCGGGCCGACTTCGACTTCCGGTACCCCAGGTGGCCGCAGGCCGCTGACGAGTTGGTGCGTCGTGTGCGCGAACGAGTCGGGGCCGGTTCCCCGGCGCGCCGATGAACGATTCGGGAGGCAGGGGCCGGTTCCGCACCGCACGTCGCCATCGAGGCTTCCGCTGCCGGCCCGGCACCGACGGCGCCGATGAGAAGGCGGACTCGGGGCCGGACCGGCCGCTTCCGCAGCAGCCACTCACCCCGCCCCGAGGTCGAGTCACCGGCGGAGTCGCACGAGCTGACGACGGCAGGCGCCGGATCGGGTCGCACGCTCGGGCGATCGACGAGTACCCCCAGGACGAGCGCCCGCTGCTGCCGTCGTCCGAAGAACGCTCCGAGACGGGCCGCGTGTTCACACCACGGGCCGACCGCCGGCACCGGATCGCC
Source organism: Streptomyces hygroscopicus subsp. hygroscopicus (assembly GCF_030269125.1). Taxonomy (GTDB): domain Bacteria; phylum Actinomycetota; class Actinomycetes; order Streptomycetales; family Streptomycetaceae; genus Streptomyces; species Streptomyces hygroscopicus_C. The sequence continues at coordinate 281,446 of NZ_BSSM01000004.1, forward strand.
GTCCACGCCGACCGCTACGCCGAGGATCCGGCAGACGCCCTTGCTCGCTGGAGCCGGTCCCCTCACGCGCTTGCGGAGCAACCGAAAGCCGGCGCGGCCGCGATCAGCCGCAGCAGGGCGTTCCGGCTGACCGGAACCTCGAAGGCGTCCGTCATCCGGGCGCCGGGCCGGCCCGCGAGCGCGGGACCGACCGGCACCAGCGTCGACCGCAGCCGCTCGGCCCGTCACGCGAACCCGCGGGTGGGACCGGGTACTTGCTCGGCGAGGGTCACTCGCGGGTCTCCTCCTCGCAGACGAACCCCCGCACCAGGAACGGCACCACGACGGACTTGCCCGCTGTCGGCAGGTCGCGCGGAAAGCGCAGGCAGGAGCAGTGCGTTCGCCCCGCTTTCGGGTGGACTCCCGTGGCCGTGGGCGGTCGGTGCGCGCATGAACCCGCTGCCGCCACTCATCAGGCCCCCTGGGAGCCAGTCATCCGGGGAACCGGGAGGCGCGCTGCCGGCGGACCGCCGAGATCAGGCCGCCGGGCCGCTCCTCGCGCTGCGGCGGGGTGCTGATGGGGCGGCCGTAGGCGGCGGCGCGCTCGCGCAGGGTGTGGCTGTCGGCCTCCCAGCCGTGCCCGGCCAGCCAGCCCACCGGGTCGTCGGGCATCTCCGAGACCCACATGGACGCCGCCGATCCCGGCGCGGCGTCGGCGCTGAAGCGCTTGATCACGCCGCGCGAGCCCAACGTCAGCCCCATCCGACTGCCTGCCGCCGACTGTGCGCTGATCCGGGCCAGCAGGAGTTCCACCGCATCCTCGGGCAGATAGATCAGTAGTCCTTCGGCGATCCACGCGGTCGGCACGGCCGGGTCGTGCCCCGCGGCGGCCAGCGCGCCTGGCCAGTCCTCGCGCAGATCCACCGCGACGGTGATCCGCTCGCAGCGTGCGACGGCCCGCTCCTGACGCAGCACCGAAGCCTTGAAGTCCAGTGGGGCGGCGGTGTCGACCTCGAACAGCCGGGTGCCCTCGGGCCAGTCCATCCGGAAGGCCCGGCTGTCCATGCCGGCGCCGAGCAGCACGACCTGCCGGACCCCGGACGCGCAGGCCTGCTGCAACAGGTCGTCGAGGAACCTCGTCCTGATGACGACGGAGAACGACACGGCCAGCCGCCGGCGCCGCGCGGCCTCGTCATCGGGCGGCGGCGAGGAGGGCCACAGCCCGCCGGCGGTGGCGAAGGCACGTGCCAGTGGGTCGCGGAACAGCGCGTTCTCCCGCTCGGTCTCCAACGCCCGCACCCTGGCCACCCCCACTGCCGTGGCCCACACTCCCGACGGCCGTATCCGCTGCCGTTCATCAGTCACCGCGCCAGCCTAGATGGTCGATTCCAAGGCGCCTGACGAGTGGTGCCAGGTTCGTTCGCGGCCGGCCGGTCATGCGCGTACCGACCGCCTGCGACCACGAGAACCGTCCTTGGAAGAGGATCAGCGGTCACCCTGCGCACGCGACCACACAAAGTGGACCAGCGCCCGTTCTCACGAACACAACCAGCCAGTCCGGTCGGCATCCTCCTGCGCTTCCAGCGCCTGACGGAGGGTCGAACGTCTACGCGCTCACCACCTCTTCGCGCCAGGCGGGGTGTCGGCGCCCGTGGGGCGACGGATCACGGCGGGGGACACCGCCCGGCGGACCCGGGAGGTCGAAGCCCTGGCAAACGGCATGGCCGGCCACGGGAAGGACCCGGTGGGACTGCCGGCGGGTGCTGAGGCGCGGTGCCGGAGGCGAGCGCCTGTGCGCCCCCCTTGGCCCTCTCCCGAGTCTTCGGGCGAGCGGGGCACCGTCGGACCATGGGGGACGTCAGGGAAGCGTGCGCGGGCCGCGGCGACGGCACGGACTGCCCGAACGGGGAGATCCTCGAACCGGGGGAGAACGGGCCGCGGTGCGAGGAGTGCCGGCACTACTGGGAGCTGGACGAGACGGAGCCGGGACGTCGGGCGGCCGGGGACGACGGGCTGACGCGGCCGTCGGGAGATCCGAGGCAAGCGGGACCGGGGGCCGCGGCGTAGCGGCGGCGGTGCCGGGGCGGGGGTGCCGGCACGGACACGGGGTGGGTGTCGGCCGTCAAAGGGACGCAGCGGCCGGATTTCCCTGAGTCCAAGCGATGCCCTGGCCGGTGGAGGCGGCTGACCAACGGTCACCGGACCTGCCTGGAACCGTCTTCCGTCGGAGCTTCCGCGCGTGAGGCCGGCGGTCTCCGTCGTCCGTACCGCCCTGCCCGGGTGACCGATGCCTGCCGGCAGGGTAGGGCTGTGGGGGCCGGTGGCAAGCGTGACGGCAGTCTGCCGAGGGGCGGGGCGACCGGTTCGCGAGAGCCCGTCCGGCCCGCGGTGCGCGCCGCGGGCATGCTGACCGAGACGACCGGGTGGGGGAGGAGCAGCATGGACTTCGCGTTCGTGTGCGGGTGGTGCGGTGCCGAGTGCGTCATGTGGGGCGAGCCGGTCATGTCGTGGTGGGCCGACAAGTACGAGTTGCCGGACGAGTTCGAGTGCTGGAGCTGCGGCGGGGACAACACGACCCCCGCCCCGCCCTGGACGCCGGCCGAGTGATACGACAAGGTCCCCGAACTCCCGCGCCGCGCGTCTCCTGCTGATCCTCGACCGGGCTGCGGGCGCCGACAGCGAAGAACGACATGCGCGGAGGACGGGTCTGACGGAGTGATCCGTCGACGCATCCTGCCCCGTGCACCGACCTAAAAGCACGCGACGGCACACCTTGGCCGCGTCGACCCGCTCGGTCGGGAAGTCCGGGCCCCAGCAGACGACGGACCCGGCCGAGGGTGCCCGCAGGCCGGTGTCGGAGCCGGGCCTTCGGTGCGTCATCGGTGCGTCATCGGTTCGGATGCGGCCGGGCCGTCACCGGTCACTCCGTGATCCGGTAACGGCCCAAGACGATCTTGATCAACTCGTCGGTGATCTCCTCCATCGTCGCGTCGACCCAGCCGACGACCCAGTCGTGCATGAGGCCGTTGACGGCTCCGATGAAGGCGGCGGCGGCGATGCGGTAGTCGTCGGGGGGAAGCTCACCGCGTTCGAAGGCGTCGTCGACCTGTCGGCCCAGCAGGTCGATCCAGACCGATCGGCGATCCAGGCGCTGGCGGTCCAGGCGGGGGCTGACGCCGACGATCTCGACATAGGCGATCCGGGCATGGCGCGGGTCCGAGGCCGCGCCCTTGACGTAGGCGCGGAGCATCTGGACGACCCGGTCGCGCGGCGGCCTGTCCTGGATGGCGGGCAGGATGTCGAGCACGGCCTGTTCGGCGACGTCGTTGACGTACAGGTGCAGTTCGCACAGCACGTCTTCCAGTGTGTGGAACTCTTCGTAGAACTGACGGGTCGACAGCCCGGCGGCCCGGCACAGGTCAGCGATCTTGGTGCCTCGGTAGCCGTGGACGGCGCCGAACATCTCCAGGCCCGCCTCCAGGAAGCGCCTGCGGCGCTCGGCACGTCGCTCGGTCGCGTCCTTGCCTCCGTATCGGCCCTCCGCCGGGGTGATCCTGCCCGCCACTGTGCCTCCATCAGGTGATACGCAGAATCCTCCCGCACCGGTCTTGCGGCGGACGTCCCCCCTCCCTACCATCCAGTAACCAAAGTTCGAATACGGCGATACTCAGATTTGGCCGGAGGTTCCGCGCACGGCCCACAAGGCCGGCGGAACCCGGGCCGGCCATGCTCAGGCTCCTTGTCACCGTTCGCTCCTTGCCACCGATCGCCGACCACCGACGCCGCGATCCGCGTGCAACGCGCCCTGTTGTGCGGACGGGCGTGTGCGTCGACCCGGAACGGAACCGCTCCGCGTTCCCGCCCCCTCGCGGGCACTCACCCTGGGAGAAGCAAGCATGCACGCTGCGAGTACCCCTGCCCGGACGGCCCCCGCACGGACCGGGCACGACAGCCTCGGGCGCCGGCGTCTGCGGAACATCGCCGCGGCCGCCGCTCTGGCCGCCGGCGTCATCGCGCCCGCCGTCTCGACGAACACCGCCCACGCTGCCCCCGCCCTGCGCGAGGTGATGTTCGTCGGCAACAACTGGGACGGCACCGCCGACGTCATCAACCCCAGCGGCGACTTCGCCGAGATCGGCCGGATCAACGTCGTACCCGACAAGGTCGAGCGCCTCGCCGCCATCTACACCAACCCGATCAACCTGGCCGTGTACCTGGGCATCCGGGCGACCGCCGGGGAGGGCCACGACCAGCTCGTCGACGACCTGTACTCCACACCCGACGGCAGCGCCCTGGTCGCCTCCCGGCCCAGCTTCGGTGACGTCGTGTCCATCAGCCTGACGACCGGCAAGGTCAACTGGCGCTTCCCCGTGGCGGGTTACCGCTCCGACCACATGGCCGTCTCCCCGGACGGCACCAAGGTCGCGGTCTCGGCCTCCCTCAGCAAGACGGTTTACGTCCTGGACATCAACACCGGCAGGCAACTCGGCTCCTTCAGCACCGGCGACAAGCCGCACGAGAACATCTGGACCGACGGCGGCGCGTACATCTGGAACATGTCCATCGGCAACGTCGAGACCGCCTTCGACGATCCGTCCATGGACTGGACCAAGGGCGACCGGCACATCACCGTCGTCGACGCGAGCACCTACAAGGTCGTCAAGACCATCGACATGCGCTCGCGCCTGGATGCCTTCGGCCGCAAGGACCTGTCCAACGCCGTCCGTCCCGCGGTGTTCAGCCCCGACTTCTCGAAGCTGTACTTCCAGGTCTCCTACTTCAACGGCTTCCTGGAGTACGACGTCGCGACCGACAAGATCACCCGGATCAAGACCCTGCCCGAGAACCCCGCCACCAGCGACGACCGCACCACCTTCGTCAACGACTCGCGTCACCACGGCATGTCCATGAACCCCGATGGCAGCAAGCTGTGCATCGCGGGCACCATGGACGACTACGCCACCATCGTCGACCGCACCAGCCTCCAGGAAGGCCCGCTCGTCCCCGCCTCCAAGCCCTACTGGGCCACCGTCAGCGGCGACGGCCGCGACTGCGTGATCTCCGAGAGCGGCGCCGACAAGGTCACCGCCATCGACTTCGCCACGGGCCAGAAGGTCGCCTCCGTACCGGTCGGAGACCACCCCCAGCGGGTCCGCATCGCCCACATCCCCGCCGACTGGACCAGCCCCGCCGGCTGACCTCCGTCCGATCCAGGGACGCAGGGCGCGCGAGGTCGCCCTGCGTCGCTGTCCCCGGCGCCGACCGGCAGCGTCCCGGCTGCACGACCTCATCGTCGAGGCCGCCGCCCGTCCCCCGCGCGTACCGCTGCCACTGGGCGGCTCCCCGGGGCGGCGGGCGGATCGCCGACCGGGCCGCGCGACCCCTGCCGAACCTCCCCGGCGGAGCGGTCGCGGACCCGGGCAGAATGTGCGGATGGACGAACCGCGGCCGGCGCACCGGCAGCCCGCCCCTCAACGGTACGGACGCCTGCGCGTGCGGACGGACGACCTCTCTCCCGCGCTCCGGTTCGCCCAACGCGCCCGAGGGCCCGCCGCGTTCGGGACGGTGGCGGGCGTGTGCGCGCCGGGCTTCGACGCCTACGTCCGGGTCCCGCATCCGGCGGGGCTGGAGGAGCGGCCGGTGCGGTGGTCCACGGTGGCCGCCGCCCACGGCACCCGCGTCACGCCGGGCACGCCCTGGTACGACGTCGTCGGGATGGGTCCCGACTACCTGAACGCCGCCGAGTACGGCATGCCCGGTGTCTGGGACGAGCACCCCTGGGAGGGGCCGACTCCGCCTGCCGTCGCCGAGGCGCTGATCCCTGTGCTGGCCCGGCACACCGCGACCCCGGAGCGGTGCTGGTTCGGGCTCTGGAACGGCTACGGCCGCCGGGACTTCGACGGGCTGCCGGCGTTCACGGCCCCCGGTCGGGAGGAGTTGCTGCTGTCCGGCGCACTGGCCGACGCCGTGTCGCCGGTGGCCCTGGACGAGTTCGCCGAGCTGCCCGACCTGTGGTGGCCCGAGGACCACGCCTGGTGCCTGGGCGGGGACGTCGACCTGACCAGCACCTACGTCGGCGGGTCCGCGCGGCTCATCGCCGAACTGCTGGCCGCGCCGGACCTGGAGACGTACCCGGTGGGCCCGGACGAGGCGGCCGTCGGCTGAGCGCGTCGTGGCGAGGCCGCCGTACGCACCGGGCCGGGGGAGGGACGGTGTCGCCGGATGCCGTCGTGCGGAGCGCGGCATCGACGGTTCGGGCCCGGCTCGCTTCGGCGCCTCCTCACCGGGAACGCGGCCGCCGACGTGTCCGATGACGATCGTGACGCCGGCCAGGAAGGCGACGGTGATGCCTGGACCGATGAGTGGCAGGCCGCATCGGCAGCCGTTCCGCCCCTGTGAGGACGGTCGGCGCGCCGTGGGGCTCGTTGTTCTGTCCGGGGAGGTTGTGGATGGGTGAGCCAGCTCTCGGCTGAGGGATCAGCGCCTCGGGCACCTTGCTGGAGTGGTGGCCGTGGCAGTCGGTGTTCTGGTTCAACGTGGCGCTGTCCGCGGTCGCGCTGGTCGGCACGCTGGCCTTCGTGCCGGAATCGGCCGATTCCCGCCCGGCGCCGCTGGACGTGGTCGGCGCGCTCCTGGTGGCGGCCGGGATCGCGGCCCTCGTCCACGCGGTGATCGAGGCCCCGGTCAACGGCCGGAGCCACCCTGTCACGCTCGGCGGCATCGCGCTCGGCCTGCTCGTCCTGGCTGACCGCCGGCTACCGCGACAGCCTCCCCGGCAGGCGCCGCCGCGGCCGGCCCCCACGCCATGCACCAGGCCCAGGACGCGTTCGTCACCGGACTGCACGCCTCCCTGCTCGGCGGCGCCGTCACCGCGGTCGTCACAGCCCTCGCCGTGGCCGTCCTGCTCCGCCGGCGTCGCACCGCCGACGACAGGACGCCGTGCCTCGCCCCTGCCGGACCGGTGCCGCACGGAGGACTTGGGCGGACGGACGCGGCCTGACGACGCGGCGAAAGGAACGCACTCGACCAGCACGCCGTGCCCCGACCGCGTGGTCAGTCGTCGATGGCCTGGTGGAGGGTGGCCCAGAAGTCGTGCATGAGCCGCACCGGAGCCGGGACGCACGTCCCGACCTGGGTGAGCGGGATTCCGGTGAGCTGGCCGGCCGGGTCGGCGCAGGCCGAGTCCATGAGCCCTCCCGGTTCCGGGTCGGGGCTGGGCTCGGCCGGGGTGAGGTCGCGGACCACGAAGCCGGCCGACGTGGTGTCCTGACCCAGGTGACCGCCGACGGCGCTGGAGTCGCGCACGTCAAGGCGCACGGCCGGTACCCCAGCAGGCGACGGTCGCCCCGCTTGCGGCTACTCTTTCGGCGTGGTCGACGAGGAGGACGGTGCGAGCGGCTCGATCCGGCGGCCGTGGAGCCTGGCGAAGTCCATCGTCCTGCGGCAACTCGTCGGTCTCGCCTTCTGCGCGCTCATGGCCCTGGTGGCGTGGCCGTTCGGGTGGCTGCCCGACCTCTCCTTCGTCGCCGCCATGACCTCCATGTTCGCGGCCGAGCCCGCGGGCGAGCTGTACAGGGCGAGGCCACCGGGGCCGCCGCGTCGGCGCGCTGCCGCCGCCGGCCTCCTCACGTTGACCGCGGTCGCCCTGCTCGTCGCCGCGACAGCGGAGCGGGCCTTCTCGGTGGTGGCCGACCACAGCCTTGGTGTCCCCGCAGGCTTCCTCCTCGGAACACCCGTCGGCGCGGCCGTGTTCTGCTGGCTCGTGAACAGGGGCGAACGGCCGCCGACGCGCGACTAGTGCCCCACCAGGCACGTACTCGGCCCTCGTCCTGACGGGGCACGGCGGCGGCCGGCGCAGGAAGGCTCCCGGCATCGTGGCCCGTGCGCGTCGCTGCGTGGTGGAGCGCGGTGTCTCGGTGGTGGCGGTGGACGTGCCTGGCCATGGCGACCGACCGGTGGACGAGGGGTACGACCGGATCGCGATCGAGAACCGGGTTCGCGTGGCGGCCGGGGAGGAGCCGGCCCCGCCGGTCGCCGGTTTCCAGGCACTCGTGGCTCGCGGGACCGTCCCGGAATGGCAGGCGGTTCTGGACGGGGTCGGAAGCCGGGGGCCGCGTCAGCCGCTCCCGCATCACCGGTTCGAGTTCAGCAGCGGCGGGCGGCCGCGAGGCCGTCGGCGAGGCGCAGCAGGTCCGGGCCGAGCGGGGAGTCGGCGCTCCAGACCGCTTCGAAGGAGATCTGTACCTCGCGGCCCCGGTCCAGCAGAGGGCGGTGGCAGACGTCGGGCGACGTGAGCTTGGAGCGGGGGACCAGCGCCGAGCCCAGGCCGAGCTTCGCCCAGTCCTCCAGGACCCGGTAGCTGGCGGCCTCGCCCGGATAGCTGTCGAGAGGCATCTCGTGTGCCTCGAAGAGCTGGGTGGTGAACGTGGTCAGACCGCAGGTGTCGGGGACGAGGATGAACCGCTCCTTGCCGGCCTCCGAGAGTTCGACGGGGGTCGCCTCCGCCGTGTCGGGGCTGACGACGACGACCGGCTCGACGTCGATGACGCGGTGCTCGAAGCGCGGCATCGCGGACACGGCCGGGATGAGGATGATGTCGAGCCGGCCTGCCAGCAGACATTCGCGCAGGTCGTGCATGTTCGCCTCGCGCAGCACGAGGTCCCGGGGTGCGGGAAGGGCCTGGACCATGGCGAACGCCCGTGCGACCAGGTGGGCACCGATCAGGGGCGAGACGCCCATGCGGATCTTCTGCTCACCGGGTTCGGTCAGCCGCCTGGCCTCCGCCGCGACGGCGTCGAGCGCGGCCAGGGCGCGCTCGATCAGCGGCAGGATCCTGCCGCCGAACGCGGTCTGGGTCACTCCGCGCGGCGATCGGTCGAACAGCTTGTCGCCGAGGCGCTCCTCCAGCTTGGCGATGCCGTTGGAGAGAGCGGGCTGGGTGACCCCGTAGGCGCGCGCGGCGGCGCTGAACGACTTGGTCTCCGCGACCGCCTGCGCATACCGGAGCCCTTCGAGATTCAGGCGATCCGTCCCCATAGCCATCGCTTATCGCTCCATTCACTGATGTCTCCTACCGGGCTGGGTTTCCCCTGCTTACGGTGGAGCTCCTGCTGAATGAGCATAACCACTGGCTATAGATCTCAGTCTTCGGAACGGAAAGGCGCCATGTCAGACACTGCCGTGACCATGGTCGTGACCGAGCCTCGTGGCCCCCTGCGCCCCGCCACGGCCGGGACGGCATCGCCGCCCGTCCGGTGGGTCCGGGTGTCCGTCGTGGCGAGCGGCGTGTGCAACGCGGACATCGGAACGGCCACCGCCACCGGCAGGGGCACCGCCTTCCCCGTCACCCCCGGCCATGAGGTCGCCGGCGTGATCGCGGAGCTGGGCGACGAGGTCGAGGGCTGGGCGGTCGGGGACCGCGTGGCCGTCGGCTGGTTCGGCGGCAGCTGCGGCCACTGCGCGTACTGCCGCGACGGAGACGTCGTCCACTGTCCCGAACGCAGGATTCCCGGTCTGTCCTACCCGGGCGGCTGGGCCCAGAGCATCACCGTGCCCGCCGACGCGCTCGCGCGCGTCCCCGACGGACTCGACCTCTTCGACGCGGCACCGTTCGGCTGCGCGGGAGTGACCACCTTCAACGCGGTGCGGGGGGCCGGTATCCGCGCGGGCGGACGCGTCGCCGTCTTCGGGATCGGCGGCCTGGGCCACCTCGCCGTCCAGTTCGCGGCGAAGCTCGGACACGAGACGGTCGCCATCGCCCGCGGCGCGGACCGCGAACCGCTCGCCCTGGCCCTCGGCGCCCGTCACTACATCGACAGCGCCGCCCAGGCGGCCGGCGCCGCCCTGAAGGCACTCGGCGGCGCCGACCTCATCGTCTGCACCGCCGCCTCCACCGCCCCCGTCGACGAACTGCTCACCGGCCTGAACGTGCACGGGCAGCTCACCCTCGTCGGCGTCGACGCGGGCGCCGTGACCGTCCCGGCGGCCCGACTCGTCATGAACGGCCACACGGTCACCGGGCACCTCACCGGAAGCCCGCGGGAAACGGAGGAAGCCATGGCCTTCGCCGTCACCACGGGCATGCGCCCCGTGATCGAGCGGATGCCGCTGGCGAAGGCCGGCGAAGCCGTCACCCGGCTGCGCTCCGGATCTCCCCGCTTCCGTATCGTCCTGGACACCGCCGGCGGCGAGTAGCCAGACCCTTCTCCCGGCGGGTGCCCAGCCACCCTGCGGGCGGCCCCCTGCCCTGCTCCCCGGCTCGGCATCCCGGGATCCCGATGCCGGAACCACCGACCACAGCGGGGGTTCAGCCTGCTCAGAATGGAGCCACCCATGTCCCACCAGGACAGCCGCGACGTCGTCGTGATCGGCGCAGGCGCCTCCGGACTGGCCGCGGCCACCGTGCTGCACGCTGCCGGCCGCGACGTCGTCGCCCTGGAGGCCCGCGACCGGGTCGGCGGACGCCTGCTCTCCGCCCCCGCTTCGAACCCCGAGCGGGCCCTCGACCTGGGAGCCACCTGGTTCTGGGACGGCGAGGAGCGCGTACGCACTCTGACCATGCTCAGCGGCATCGAGACCTTCGACCAGCACCTCGCCGGCGACACCCTGCTCCAGGAGGCCACCGGCACCCGCCGCCTCACCGGCAACCTGCTGGACGCCCCCTCCCGCCGTTTCGCCGCCGGGTCGCAGGGCATCGCCACCGCCCTCGCCGCCACGTTGCCCGCCGAGTCCCTGGGACTGGGCACGCCCGTCACCGCCGTCCACCCGAACGGTCAAGGCGGCCTCGACGTGCTCACCGCGACCGGCACGCTCCACACCGAGCACGTCGTCCTGGCCGTCCCACCCGCTCTGGCGCTGGAACGCATCGACTTCGGCGACGCACTCCCCGCCGACCTCGTACGCCTGGCCCGGTCCACCCCCGTGTGGATGGGCGCCGTCGTCAAGGTCGTCGCCCACTACCCCTGCGCCTTCTGGCGCGAGGAAGGGCTGGCCGGTGCGGTGTTCAGCAGGACCGGCCCGCTCCAGGAGATCCACGACATGTCCGGGCCCGACGGCGATCCCGCCGCGCTCTTCGGCTTCGCGCACGCGCGCACCGTCCGCCCCGGCTTCGAGCAGGCCGTCACCGCGCAGCTCGCCCGGCTCTTCGGCCCGGCCGCTGCCGCCCCCGCCGTCCTGCACGTGCAGGACTGGAGTGCCGAACGGTGGACCGCCCCGTCCACAGTGCGGCACCTCGCCGACTACGCGCTCTTCGGCCACCACCTCTACCAGCGGCCCGCCCTCGACGGCCGACTGCACTGGGCGTCGACCGAGACGGCGACCGACCACGCCGGACACATCGAAGGCGCCCTCGCCGCCGGGGAACGGGCAGCGCGGTCCGTTCTCGCGGCACCCTCCGGCGCGAACGACGCGACCAGCGGCACCATCGCCCGAGAAGGCAGCGACAGCTCCCCGGCGTGCCGGCGGACGGCCTGATCCGCCTGCCCATCGGGTCCGCGGCCACGGACCGCCGCTGACCGCCCCGGCCCCCGAGCGCGACGGACGGCCCCGGCCTGGGGCGTGGAGGCGCGGCCGCGGACCGGCGCACGGACGAGCTCCGTACGACTCACGGCACGAAGCCCCACACCCCTCGGCCATGCCCGGCTTGTCCACGCATCGCCGTACCGCCACCCATCGCCACACCACCGCCCCGGAAGAGAGATGACCCACACCCCACCCGTCAGCACGACGGCCCCCATATCCGACCCCGACCAGGCACAGCGGCGCATCCTGCGCGTCCTGGTCGGCTCCCAGGTCCTCAGTGGCGCCGGACTCGCCGCAGGCGTCACCGTCGGCGCCCTCCTCGCCCAGCGCATGCTCGGCTCCACCAGCCTCGCCGGGCTGCCGAGCGCCCTGTTCACCGCCGGCTCCGCCCTCGCGGCCGTCGCCGTCGGACGCGTCTCCCAAGCCCGCGGCCGACGCCCGGGTCTGGCCGCCGGATACCTCACCGGGGCGATCGGCTCGGCGGGGGTCATCGCCGCCGCGGTCGTCGACAATCCCGTGCTGCTGTTCATCGCCCTGTTCGTGTACGGCGCGGGCACCGCCACCAACCTCCAGGCCCGCTACGCCGGAGCCGACCTCGCCGCACCAGGCCACCGCGCCCGCGCGGTCTCCACCGTCCTGGTCGCCACCACCCTCGGCGGCGTCGCCGGCCCCAACCTCGCCGCCCCGACCGGCACCTTCGCCGAACACCTCGGCATCCCGAACCTCGCCGGACCGTTCATCCTCTCCGGCGCCGCCTACGCGCTCGCCGCACTCGTCCTCTCCCTCTGGCTCCGGCCCGACCCCCTCCTGACGGCCCGCGCCCTGGCCGACACCGGGGAATCCGACGACGCGACCGCCCCGGCCACCGCCGACACCGCCACCACGGACAGCCGCGGCGGCGTGGTCCTCGGCGCGCTCGTCATGGTCCTCACCCAACTCGTCATGGTCGCGATCATGACGATGGCCCCGGTCCACATGCACGACCACGGTCACGGCACCGCCGCCTCCGGCCTCGTCATCGCCATCCACATCGGCGCCATGTACCTGCCCTCCCCGCTCACCGGATGGCTTGTCGACCGCTACGGCCGCATGAAGATCGCGGCCGCCTCCGGCATCATCCTCCTGGCCTCCGGCATCCTCGCCGCGCTCGCGCCCGGTGACTCGATCGCCCTCCTCGCGCTCGCCCTGGCCCTGCTCGGCATCGGCTGGAACTTCGGGCTCGTCTCAGGCACCGCGATCATCACCGACACCGTCCCGCTCGCCACCCGGGCCAGGACCCAGGGCCTGGTCGACGTCTCCATCGCCATCGCCGGGGCGACCGGGGGCATGGCCTCCGGCATCATGGTCGCCGCCACGAGCTATCCTGCCCTCGCCCTCACCGGCGGCGTCCTCTCCCTCGCCCTCCTGCCCGCCGTCGCCGCCACCGCCTACCGCCGATGAACCCCATGAACCACCAGACCCCGGCCCCCGACATCACCGTCGACGGCACCGGCCTCCTCTGCGTCACCCTCCTGCTTCGCCTGCGCGGGGAGATCGACGGCGCCGAGCCGGGCACGGTCGTCCACGTCATCGCCACCGATCCCGCGGCTCCGCTCGATCTGCCCGCCTGGTGCCACATGACCGGCCACCACTACCTCGGACCCGTGCCCGGTCAGGGCCCGGACCGGTACGCCCTGCGGCTCGCCGCCGAGCCGACGCCGACCCGGCGCGATGCGCCCTGGCACCGGGACGAGTGACTTCTCCGCGTGCTCGGCGAGCGTGAAAGGAACCGCTGTGGGCGGCCGCCGCTACGAGCAGCGACGACTCACCACGGAGACCGTCACCTGATCACGGAGTGCGACCGGAGCACCGGTCAGCGCGCCCGGCGGGTCGGCCGCCCAAGTGCCACGGCGCGGCGGCGCGGGATTTTCGGGCGGGAGCGCCTTGGGGGACCCGCCGGGCGGGTGCGGGCGTCGGTTGCCCTCGCGTCAGAGGGCGTCGACGTACACATACAGCCGGTCGAAGCGGAGGGCGGCCAGGTCGGAGCGGCGGATCACCCAGTGGAAGAGTCCTGCCTCCAGCTCCTCGCAGTCGTCCTCACCGCGCCACGTGGCCAGCAGCGTCCACTCGTCGCCGTCCGCGGCCGGCAGCGGTACGTCGTCCCGCGCCGCCTCGACCGGATCCCAGTTGAAGAGGACCGGCTCACCGCCGAGCTGGAGGCGCCAGTGCGGGCGCCGGCCGACCACGTGCGACCAGGCGGACGCCAACTCGGCGACCCGCTGCGACTCCTCGTCGTCGTCCTCCTCGGGCCAGGGCCACGACCACTGGTGGAAGCAGAAGTCCAGCCGTGCCCGGCGGTAGGCACCCGGACTGCCGTCCGGGCCGCCCGGACGCTCTGCCGACGGCGTCCCGGCCGGTACGTACCGAACGGCGCCGGCGACCACCGCACCGCTGCCCGGATCCGGGTCGGCGAAGAAGAGCAGCCGGCCCTCGGAGGGCAGCGGCAGATCCGTCGCGCCGGGCGGCAGGGCCGCGCAGTCGACGGCCGCGACGAACGCCGCCGTCGGCGTGGGGGCGCCCTCCGGCAGCGGCGGGTGCCCGCCGCTCAGCGCCACTACCGGGCGGGGGCCGTCCTCCGCGAGGTAGACCGCCGGGCGGGCGGTGCGTATGTACGCCTCCACTTCGGCGGCCGGAATTCCACGTGAGGCGGCCTCCGCGCGGAAGCGGGCGGCTCTTGCCGCCGGGGTCTCGTCAACGGTTTCCGTGTCGGTCACGGGACGACCCTATGGCCGGTCACCCGGTTCGTGCGGGCCCTTCCCCACGGCACGTCCCCGGCCCGCCGCCGTTCCCGGTGGACCGCGCCGATCACCGCCTCCGCCCTGCGGGTTGAGGCCGGGGAGGTGCACGGCCGCACCGAACCGGTCGCCGGTCTCCGCCGCGCCGGGCAACCCGGCCGGGTCCTGGGTGTGGCCGGCGGCCCTGGCGGTCGTCGGACCGGAGGCCGAGCCGCGCCGCAGGACGGCGGTGCCGGCCCCGGTGGGTGCCGGCCGCCTCGCCGGGCGAGCCGACGAGGACGTCCGCGCACCCCTCACCGTTCAGGTCGTGACGGGGTCGGCCTTCCGGTTCCCGTCTCGACCCGCACCGCGGCCCCGCGCGTCATCGACGGACGCGGCGCCCCGGAGACCGGTACGTGGCGCGGCGCCTGATGGACCGTCCGCGCCGTCGGACGCCCCTGAGCCGCGGCTTCGTGGCACGGCACGTGGCACCTCCGCGATCGGCGCACGCGGCCGGAGCGACGCCAGACCGGGTACCGGTGACTCCTGGGGGAACGTGCGGACGGGCGCCGGGCGAGTCCCTCGCCGTCGGCAAGCTGTCGCGGTCGGCTTTCGAACACCCGGAGAGCAGCGCACTGCGCGGGCTCCCGCGCCCTTCACCTCCATCCCGCGGCAACCCCGAGCCGGCACGAGAACCACGACCGCCACCGCGGGGGCGGACGGCCACAGTCAGTCGTTGTCGGCTGCTCCGAGGAACTCGCGGTCCACCATGAGGCCGCCGTCCTCGTCGCCGCCGTCAACGAGTGGCTGGGACGTACTGGTCCGACGACAACGCGAACACCCTGACGCGCCGACCGCCGGTGGGATTGACGGTCTCGCGGACCGGACGCATGCCCAGTTTGATCATGATCCGTTCGGAGGCGTCGTTGCCCACTTGAGTGATGCTGACGATCCGCTCCAGCCCTCGCTCTTCGAACCCGAACCGTACGGCGGCTTCGGCGGCCTCGGTGGCGAAGCCCTGCCCCCAGTGGGAACGCCCCAGCCGCCAGCCGACCTCAACCGCCGGCAGTACCTCCGGCAAGAAGCCGGGCACCGAAAGGCCGGTGAACCCGGCCAGCTCGCCGGTGGACCTGATCTCCACGGCGAACAGGCCGAAGCCCCGTGACTCCCACTCGCTCTCCCATGCCTGGATGCCGCTGCGCGTCTGCTGTTCGTCACGGACGCTCCCGTCCCGGATCCACCGCATGACCTCGGGATCGGCGTTGACGGCAGTCATGGGCGCGACGTCTTCCTCGCGCCACCGACGCAGGATCAAGCGGGGAGTCTCAAGGGTGACCATCCAGTCATTCTGAATCACGAATCGGGCCACCTGCCATCCTCACCAGGCACTTTCGGCACACGACCTAGCGCGATGTCAACGTCCGCCACCCCGGCGCGCCGGCAACTCGACGCCGGAGTGTTCGTCCGCCGGCGTCCGGCCCGCCTGACCCTGGCATCGCCGGCGCGGGCACCGGTTGGCCCCGTCAGGTTGCTCCGTGCCCCGACTGCCACGCGGCCGACCGGCCGAAGGCGGGCGCACGGAGCGGCGCGGAGTGTCGGCAACGATCGGATCGACCGGCGGCGTTCCGTCGAGGACACGAAGGCCGGGCGGCCCTCGGTCCGCACCGCCTCCGCTCCTGGTCGGCACGGGTGACCTTGGCCGTGAACCCGTCCACCAGGAGCGTCATCGGTTCGCGGAGCCCGTCCGACCGCCTGGGCCCAACGACTCCACAACACGCAAGTCGCGTGATTCGATCGTTCGTATGCTTGATTCATGCGTCTAGGTACGCCATTGTGCTTGAAGCAACCGCATGAGCCATCGTTCAGGCAACAGGCTCTCCACCGTCGCCGCCCGGATCAGCCGAGGAACCCCGTATGCCGCACGACGCGCACCGCACGATCGACTTCTTCGCCGAGGACGCGCTTCCCGCGCCGCGGGTGACGCCGGCCGAGGCGGCACGCGTCGCCGAGGCCCTCGGCTTCACCGCCCGCGCGGAGGCACTGGGCAGCCAGCAGGACGCCAACTTCCTCCTCCGCGCCGACGACGGAGCGCCCCTGGCGGTCCTGAAGATCGCCAACCCCGCCTTCGGCGCGCTGGAGGTCGAGGCCCAGGACACCGCCGCCGACCTCGTCGCATCGGCCCACCCGGAACTCCGCGTCGCCACCGTCCTGCGCCGTCCCGACGGCTCTCCCCTCCGCACGACGGTGGACACCGGGAGCGGGCCCGCCGTGGCCCGGCTGCTGCGCTACCTGCCCGGCGGCCCGCTCTCGGGACCACGGCACCTGTCCCCGAGTACCGTCGCGGCCATGGGCACGACCGCCGCGAAGATCAGCACCGCCCTGCGGGACTACCGGCACCCGGGCCTCGACCGCGTCCTCCAGTGGGATCTCCGCCACGCCGATCGCGTCGTCGCGGGGCTCGCCGAGCACATCGACCACCCCGACCAGCGAACCGCCGTGCTGGCCGCGACCGCCGAGGCATGGGCACGAGTCCGGGAACTCGCCGCCGCGCTGCCGTCCCAGGCCGTGCACCTGGACCTCACCGACGACAACCTGATCCGCTGCCCCGATGCCCGCCTGCCCCTGCCCGACGGCATCATCGACTTCGGCGACCTCAGCACGAGCTGGGCGATCAGCGAACTGGCCGTGTGCCTCTCGTCCATGCTCCACCACGACGGAGTCGAGCCACACCACGTGCTGCCCGCCGTCCGCGCCTTCCACGCGGTTCGGCCGCTCTCCCCGCAGGAGGCGGAAGCTCTGTGGCCTCTGGTGGTCCTGCGCGCCGCCGGCCTGGTCGCCAGCGGGCGGCACCAGGCCGCCGTCGACGCGGACAACACGTACGTCACGGCCGCACTCGATCGCGAATGGCGCATATTCGAGCAGGCCACCCGGCCCCCGCTGGCCGTGATGACCCAACTCGTCAAGGCCGCGACCGGTCTGGCCGAGGCGCCCGGAGAGGCCGAGGCACCCGCGTTCCCCCTGCTGCGAGACATCCCGGCCGACGACATCGTCCGCTGCGACCTGTCCACCGACGCGGACTCCATGGACCGAGGAGCCTGGCTCGAAGCCGACGCCGAGGAGCGGCTCGTGGCCGTCGCGCTCGCCGGCGGAGCGGCCGCGGCAGCCACCTGGTACGCCCGTGCGAGACTCACCCGCACGCCCGCGCTGTCGGCCGTCTCCGCCCCTACGGTGCCCACCGGTATCGACCTGCGCCTGGGCCGGAACACCGTGGTGCAGGCCCCCTTCGCGGGGGAGGTCCTCGGGGCGGCGCCGGGCCGGGTGGAGATCGCCTGTGGTCCGCGAGTGCTGGCGCTGTCCTTCCCCCGCACGGTCCCTCCCCTCGTCCCCTCCGGCACCTCGGTCCCGGCAGGCGGGGAGCTGGCCCGTCTCCCGTCCGGTGCCTCGCTCCATGTCGTGCTGCGCGATTCCGCCGGCCCGGCCGTCCCGCCCCTGGTCCGTCCCGAGTACGCCGCCGGCTGGCTCGCGCTCACCGCCGACCCCGCTCCGCTCCTGGGTCTCCCGGCCACGGACCGCACGCACCAGGAGGACCTGCTCGACCGGCGCGACGCCGTGTTCGCGACCGTGCAGGAGCACTACTACGCCAACCCTCCCCGTATCGAACGGGGTTGGCGCCACCATCTGTTGTCCACCGACGGCCGCTCGTACCTCGACATCGTCAACAACGTCACCCCGCTGGGCCATGCCCATCCCCGCGTCGAGCAGGCGGTCTCCCGACAGCTGCGAAGGCTCAACACCAACTCACGCTTCCACTACGCCTCGGTGGTGGAGTTCACCGAACGCCTCGCCGCCCTCCTCCCCGACCCCCTGGACACGGTGTTCCTCGTCAACTCCGGTTCCGAAGCGGTGGATCTGGGTCTCAGGCTGGCCATCGGAGCTTCCGGCCTGCACGACGTCGTCGCGCTGCGGGAGGCGTACCACGGCTGGACGTACGCCTCCGACGCGGTCTCCACCTCGCTCCAGGACAACCCGAACGCTCTCGCCACCCGCCCGAACTGGGTGCACACGGTGGACTCGCCCAACTCCTACCGCGGCCGGCACCGCGGGGCGGACGCCGTGCGCTACGGGCCCGAGGCCGTCGCGGTGATCGACGAACTGGCCGCCGCCGGCCGCCCGGCGGGAGCGTTCATCGGCGAGACCTTCTACGGCAACGCCGGGGGAGTCGAACTGCCCGACGGCTACCTCGCCGAGGTGTACGCGGCGGTACGCCGCCACGGCGGCCTGACCGTCGCCGACGAGGTCCAGGTCGGATACGGGCGCCTGGGCCACTGGTTCTGGGGTTTCGAGCAGCAGCAGGTCGTCCCCGACATCGTCTGCGTCGCCAAGGCCATGGGCAACGGGCACCCCCTCGGCGCCGTCATCACCTCCAAGGCGATCGCCGACCGGTACCGCGAGCAGGGCTACTTCTTCTCCTCCACCGGTGGCAGCCCGGTCTCCAGTGTCGTGGGCCTCACCGTCCTCGACACCCTCCGCGACGAGGACCTCCAGGCCAACGCGGTGCGCGTCGGCGGCCATCTGAAGCGCCGGCTCGAAGCGCTGGCCCCCCGCTACGGCATCATCGGCGCCGTCCACGGCTCGGGCCTCTACCTCGGCCTCGAACTGGTCCGGGACCACACCACCCTGGAACCCGCCACGGAGGAGACGGCCGAGCTCTGCGACCGCATGCTCGACCTCGGCGTGGTCGTCCAGCCCACGGGAGACCACCTCAACATCCTGAAGATCAAGCCCCCGCTGTGCATCGACACCACCGCGGCCGACTTCTTCGCCGACATGCTCGACCTGGCCCTCGCCCAACTCGGCCACGGCCACACCTGGTGACACCGGGACCGACGTCCGCGCTTCGCGATCCGGCGTCGAGGTGAGGCGCGGTCCGCCGGCCGGCGGACCGCGCCCGGCCACCCCCGCCCTCGGGCACCTGGTCCGAGGCCCAACGTGGGCGGCGGCTCCCCGCGCCCCGCACGCCCACACGCCGGACCGTGCTCATCGGGGCCGGACGCCACGACGCACGAGCACCACCCGTGCGACGAGCAGGAGGCCGCGTCCTTCCCGGGCGAGGACTCTCCAGAACCCCACCGCTCCCGCCGTCGGTCTTCGACGGTGTCCGCCGAGCGCGGCAAGAACGTCTGCACGCTGCTGTGCCAAGAGGTGGATGCCGAGCCGGGCAGGCCCGACTTCGGTGATCTCCTCGTCGCGACACTCGCAACCGACACCGACACCGACACCGACACCCGGTTCGAGCCGACCGGACAAGGGGTCGGCCACGGTGGGTACGGCTGCGCGGCGGTGTCCTCGGCCCTGTCCGGATGAACAGCTCCGCCGTCGGGGCACGCCTGTCTCCCACAGCCGACACCCAGAGCCAACCTCGAGATCCCCGGAGAAGAGAGAAGAGATGGACACCATCGTCGTCGGCGCGGGTATCGCCGGCATCACCGCAGCCCGACTGCTTCACGCCGCAGGACGACGTGTGGTCGTGCTCGAGGCCCGCGACCGAGTCGGCGGACGGATCTGGACCGACCGCACGGCAGGGTTCTCCGTCGACCGCGGCGCCTCGTGGATCCATGGCCTCACCGGCAACCCGCTCACGGAACTCGTCACCGCGCTCGGGATGCGGACGCGCGAGTTCACCGTGGGGAGCTTCCAGGCCGGCGGGCGGCCGATCGCCGACTACGACGAATCACGGCGCCTGCTGGACGACGACGCGACACGGATGTGGACCACCGACGTCGAGACGGCGGACGACCGGCTCCAGCTGACCGTCGCGGCGTCCGGACCCGCCGAGAGTTACGCCACGGCGGCCGAGCGTGCCCTTGCCGCGACCGGATGGGAACCCGAACGCGCCGAACGGGTCCGCGCGTTCTACCGGCATCGCACGGAGGAGCAATGCGGCGCGGAGATCGAACAGGTCGCGGCGCACGCCCTCGACGAGGACGCCGTCGAAGGTGACGAAGTGATCTTCCCGGGCGGCTACGACGTGCTTCCCCGGAGGCTCGCGGAGGGCCTCGACGTCCGTTTGGGGAAAACCGTGACCGCCGTCATCA
Source organism: Streptomyces hygroscopicus subsp. hygroscopicus (assembly GCF_030269125.1). Lineage (GTDB taxonomy): Bacteria > Actinomycetota > Actinomycetes > Streptomycetales > Streptomycetaceae > Streptomyces > Streptomyces hygroscopicus_C. Next base: position 301,793 of record NZ_BSSM01000004.1, read on the forward strand.
GGTCGGCCACAGGGGTGCGCGTCGACACGGAGAACGAGTCCTTCGAGGCCGCCCATGTGCTCGTCACGGTTCCGCTGGGCGTGCTCAAGGCCGGGGCGATCGAGTTCACGCCCGCTCTGCCCGACGCCGTCGCGGGACCGATCGCTCGGCTCGGCATGGGCGTGTTCAACAAGGTCTTCCTTCAGTTTCCCGACCGGTTCTGGCAGGACCACGCCTACGCGATCCGGCAGCACGGCCGGGCCGGCGTCCCCTGGCATTCCTGGTACGACGTCTCCGCGGTGAGCGGCAGGCCGATGCTGCTGACCTTCGCCGGCGGTGCCTGGGGGCGGGAGATCGAGCAGAAGACCGACGAAGAGGTGGTCTCGTCGGTGCTCGGCTCCCTCCGCGGGATCTACGGCGACTCCGTCCCCACGCCCGTGGCGCACTGGATCACACGGTGGGGCATCGACCCTCTCGCGCTCGGCTCGTACTCCTACGTCGCCGTCGGCTCCTCGCACGACGATCACGATGCGATGGCAGGACCCGTCGACGGGGTTCTCCACTTCGCGGGAGAAGCGACCTGGGGACGCGAACCGGCCACCGTTCACGGCGCGCTCCGCTCAGGGCATCGAGCGGCCGAGCGGATCCTCGGTTCACCGATCTCCCTGGCCGAGCTGACGCGGGGCATGAACCCCTCGGATTGACGTGGCCGGGCCCGGTGTGACCGGCCGGCGCGAACGCGGATCGCGGGTTCGACGTCCCGTCAGGTCCCGGCGCCGCGGCGGACCGCCCGCGTCCGTGACAGCGGGCGCGCTCGCCACCCTCCTCTGCCGCACGGACGATCAAGTGTCCATGGGCGACGAGTGAGACGACAGCGCCGGCGACGGCAAGGGACGGGTTCCGGCCTCGACGAAGACCGCCGCGACCCCCGGCTGCGCATCCTCGACCGCCTCGGCTTCGGCCCCCGCCCGGCACGTGACGGAGGGCGGGACCGTCTTCGATGCGCGCGCGTGGATGCGTCATTGTGCTCGAAACACCCGTACGCCTTACTGTTCACGCAGACAGAGAGATGCTTCATGGACGATATCGATCAGGCGATCCTGCGGGAGCTACAGGTCGACGGCCGTATCCCCTACTCCGATCTCGGACCGAAGGTGGGGCTGTCTCCCTCTGCTGCCCGGCTCCGGTTGCAGCGGCTGATCGACAGCAAGGCGGTCCAGGTCGTCGGAGTGACTGATCCGATGACCATGGGTCAGCAGACCATGGCTCTCCTGGGCCTGCGCGTCGACGGCGATCCGCGGGCGGTCGCCGATGAACTGTCCCGGCACGGCGAAGTCGTGTACACGGTTCTGACCGCCGGTGGCTTCGACCTGTTCGTCGAGGTGGTGTGCGGCCAACCCCACGATCTCCTCGACTTTGTCAACGACGTCGTACGCGCCGCCGAGGGCGTCGCGTCCGTCGAGTGCTTCCCCTACTTCGCGATCCACACCCACCGCTTCCTGTGGCACGCCGGCTGAGCGGTGCGGGCTCCAACGCCCGGATCCGCGCCGATGTCACCGTGGCGGGTCTACCGCGGCGTTCCCGGATCCGGGAGACAGTCCCTCATGGGCGTGGGGCTCCGCGAGCGCGCGGTCAGAACCAGTGCAGGCAGTGCGGGGGACGCTCGGCCCGGAAGAGGGCGTCGGCGAGGGTGGCCGCGCCCGGGTGGTGGGCCCGGATGTGTCCCGCCCGCACGAGTGTGCTCGGGGCGGTGCCGCCGAGGTAGACCGAGCCCAGGTCCCTGATGTCCAGGAAGAGGTCGGGTTCCCGGTCCGTCGGGACGCAGTCGGCCTTGCCGTCCCGGACGGTCAGCAGGTAGCGGCCGCGTTCGCCGAGGAACGGGTCGTCGACGTCGAGGACGAGTTCGCCGTCCGTGCACCAGCCGCGCGCGGTCAGCGCGCGCGGGACGTCCAGCAGCCGCACCCAGAGCCAGTCGGTGTCGTCGCTCACCTGGCCGGCGCGGAAGTCCTCGAGCTGCCAGCGCAGCGGGTGTTCGGGCGGGAGGTGCTTGAACACCACCTTGGTGACCAGGTCGTGAGCGAGTACGAACCGGGCCAGCGCCGTGAAGACGGCGTCGTCGGTGGCGATGGTCTCGTCGACGGTCAAGGTCTCGGCCTCGCCGACGGAGTAGCTGGCGTACCCGTCCGGGACGCCGTCCGCGCCACGGTGAACGGCGACGTAGCGCGGCGCCGGCGAGATCGGGGGCTGCCCCGCGCGCAGGGCCCACCAGCGGCGCGGCCGGGACAGCGCGCCGGGCTGGGCGCGGCGGTACCGGTCGTAGACGTCTTCCAGGATCTGCCCGCACTCGGCACGGCGCAGGACCTCGACCGAGCCGTGGTCCGAGCCGGCCGCCGGTGCGCCGGCCACTGCGCGCGCCCGGGGAACGGCGAGGGCGGCCTTGTGGCGCGGCACCGTCAGCCGCGCCGTGTAGGTCGCCGGTCCGTAGCCGAACCTGCCGTAGATCGGGGCCTCGGAGGCCAGCAGCACGCAGACGAACTCCCCCCGGGCCCGCAGGCCGGCGAGCTGATGCCGCATCATCGCGCTGAGCACGCCCTGTCGCCGGTGCGAGGGCAGGACGCCGACGGCGGTCACCCCAGCGGCCGGGACGAGGACCTCACCGGGCAGGGTGAGCTCGAAGGAGTGTGTGGCGGCGGTGCCGACGGGCCGCCCGTCCGCCGTCAGGGCGAGCAGGCAGCGGTCCGTCTCGAGTGCCGACCACCAGAGCCCGCCGCCGTCGACCGGGGTTTCCGGGAAGCGCCCGAACGCGGCATGGAGCGTGTCGACGAAGACGTCGAGATCCTTGTCGGTCGTGGGACGGATTTCCATCGTTGCGGCAGCCTCCTCGGGACACCGGCACCACGACTCGTGGTGTCCGGCCACAGTGCAGCGTCGAACCCGTGACCAGGGCAAGCGAATTACGGCCGGGCCGCCCAGCGGGCCGTTGCGGCACAACGGCGGCAAGATCGGGAACTCGGCCTCCTATGCGGGGGCGAGCATCCGGCCGCGGCACCGTCATCGGTGAGGCCGCGCTGTGCGGCGGTGGGCGACAATCCCCTCATGCGTATACGACGAGAGGTCCGCTGGGTCCTCTGGGCGCTGTGGCTTGCCTGTCTGGTGTTCGTCACATGGTGTCTCCTGAAAGTGATCATGCTGTTCGTGGAGGCCGAATCATGGTGATCCGCGCTTGCGAAGTCGCTTTGGCCCGGGGACCTGACGGTACGTCGTCCTCACTCCGAGGCAAGCCGCCGACAGCCCCGCCGCACCCTGGTATTGCGAGGCATCAAGGTGCGTGGCGGGTCGGCCGCCCGCGCGCCCGGCGCTGCCCCGTCGCCGCGGACAAGGCGTGTTCCTCACACGCCCACCGTGCCTACGTGCGGCGACACCGCAGCCGGGGCCTGCCCGCCCGCCACGTCGAGACCGCCACCAGGTGCCTCGCCGGACTCCACCTGTGTGGTGCGGCGAGTTGGATTCGCGGCCGCGTCGAGTGCGCGGGGCGCGACCTGTTCAGTGACGGTGGAGGGCGTTGAGCCGGGCGGCCTGGCGCGTCAGGTAATCGCGCTCCGCGAGGCTCGGTGCCTTGCCGGCCGCCTCGGCGTACAGCCGTGCCGCCGTCACCAGGTCCCCGTCGCGTTCGTGGAGGTACGCGGCCACCGCGGTGTGGCGGGGCAGTGCGGTGTCGAGCGCGGCGAGTGCCGCCAGACCGGCCCGCGGTCCGTCGGCCTCCCCGAGGGCCACCGCGCGGTTGAGCCGGACGATCGGGCTGTCGGTCAGGCGCGCGAGCTCGTCGTACCACTCGACGATCTGCACCCAGTCGGTCTCCTCGGCGGTGGGCGCGTCGGCGTGGAGTGCCGCGATGGCGGCCTGGGCCTGGAACTCGCCCAGCCGGTCACGGGCGAGGGCCGCCTGTAGGATCCGGACGCCCTCCGCGATCAGCTCGGTGTCCCATCGACCGCGGTCCTGCGCGGCGAGGGGCACCAGGCTGCCGTCGGGCGCGGTTCGGGTGGCGCGCCGGGCGTGGTGGAGCAGCATGAGGGCGAGCAGCCCCGCCACCTCGGGGTGGTCGACCTGGGCCGCGAGCTGTCGGGTGAGCCGGATGGCCTCGGCGGCGAGGTCGATGTCGCCGGAGTAGCCCTCGTTGAAGACCAGGTAGAGGACGCGCAGCACGGTGGCGACGTCGCCGGGTTGGTCGAAGCGCACGCCGGAGACGGTGCGCTTGGCCCGGCTGATGCGCTGCGCCATGGTCGCCTCGGGCACCAGGTAGGCCTGGGCGATCTGCCGGGTGGTGAGCCCGCCGACGGCGCGCAGCGTGAGCGCAACCGCGGACGACGGCGTCAACGACGGATGGGCGCAGAGGAAGTAGAGCTGGAGCGTGTCGTCCACCGCGGGCGCGGGACCGGGCGCCGGCTCCTCCTCCACGCGGTTCTCACGCCGACGGCGGGCGGCGTCCGCCCGTACCTGGTCGAGGAACTTGCGCCAGGCCACGGTGACCAACCAGCTCTTCGCATCCCGCGGCGGGTCGGCCGGCCAGACGCGGGCCGCCTCGAGCAGCGCGTCCTGCACGGCGTCCTCGGCCGCCGCGAAGTCGGCTCCGCGGCGGACGAGGATTCCGAGCACGGTCGGTGTGAGGCTCCGGAGCAGGACCTCGTCCACCGACGACGTCACTCCGCGATGGTGGGCGGCGCGGCCAGGAACGGGCGCACCTCCAGCCATTCGTGGATCGGCTTGCCGCCGGCCCCGGGGGCGGCCGACAGCTCCCCGGCCAGCTCGACGGCGCGCTCGTAGCTGTCGACATCGATCACCATCCAGCCGGCGATGAGGTCCTTGGTCTCCGCGAACGGGCCGTCGGTGACCGGCGGGCGCCCCTCACCGTCGTACCGGACCCACGCCCCCTCAGGGGCGAGTGCCTGGCCGTCGACGAACTCGCCGGACTTCTCGAGCCGGGCCGCGAAGTCGTTCATGTACTGGATGTGCGCGGAGATCTCCTCCGGCGTCCACTGGTCCATGGGCACGTCGTTGACCGCTGCGGGAGCGCCGCGGTAGTGCTTGAGCAGCAGGTACTTGGCCATCGTGTCTCTCTCCTAGGTTCTGATGCGACCCATTGTGGCCGCGTTCACCGGGGAGACGGAGCCAGGCACACGTTCTCGACATCGTCGTCCGGTTTTTTTGAATCCCGTGGAGGAGCCTGCTGATGTCAGGCTCCGACCACGACGAATCCGAGCCGCGGCAGCAGGAGCACGTGGATGCGCGGCTGCCTCGTCCTGCGCGGTACGCATGCCTGGTGCGCCCGGCTTGGCGCGCCGGGCCAGGTCCGGCTTCGGGCGCGGCGAAGCTCGTCGGAGACGGCCTTCAGTCCCGTGGATCGGCGGATCGTCCGTCCCGGTCACCGCGGCCCGACCCGGAGGTGGGCGAGCCGTGCGTGGACACTCGTCATGGAGGGCGTGTCCTCGTCACCGCCCTGCCCGGCCGGGCGCAGGCCGGCCCGGCCGCAGCGGAGGGCGTCGCCCGCACCGCCGTCGACTGCCCCGCGCGGGGAGCATCTGGTCATGCCCCCGCCCGTGACCCATGACGACCGTCACGGCACGCGCGGGACCCGCCTGGGTTGGGTTTGTCAGCCGGGGCCCGGGTACACGGCTTGCTCCGGGGCGGCCGGCCCTGCCCACGGCACGGCAGGCTGCCGGGACCGTCCGGTGGATCACCCCCTCGTGCGATCAGGAACCGTCCTGCGGGAAGTCCTGCCCGCCGAGGTCGCGGAGGTCACCGTCGTCGAATTCCGCGTCACCCGCCGCGCCGGACCCGAAAAAGCCCTGGGCAAGTTCATCGAGGTTCAGCTCCGTGGCCCCGACGGGGGCGGTCGGCTTGGAGCCCTGGCCCGTCCGCAGCGTCAGGCCCAGCTTCTTGACCTCGGCGTTGTCGGCCAGCTTGGCGAGGTCCACGTTCATCTCGGACAGCTCGCCGTTCTTGAGCGTGAAGTCGGCCGTCACCTTGGTGTCGGGGGCGTCCTTCAGGTCCTCGTCGGTCGGCAGCCCGACGCCCGGCGGAAGGTCCTTCGCGAGCGGGCGGATCTCGCGCAGCAACTCGCCGACCAGTGTGCGGAAGGGCGCGGTGGCGGTGATGTGCTCGGTGCCGTCGCCGCCGTCGGCCGTCCTGAAACGCACCTCACGGGCGATCACCTCGCGCAGGGCCCGCACGAGCTTCTTCTGCGTCTTCGCGTCGAGGGACCGAGCCGGTGCGGGACCGCCCTTGGCGCGCCGGCCCTCCCCCGTGGCATTCCTCGTCTCCTTGTTGCTGAACTTCACCCACTTGCCGTTGAGGACGTCCTTCATCGCCCCGGCCTGCGGAGGCAGGTCCTCGGCGGTCGGCATCGGGCTTCCCGTCATCTTCCCGAGGGCGTCGGGGTCGGCGCGGAGGTAGGTGTAGTCCCCGATCACCCGGCACTCGATGAGGTCGCCGTCCGGACCGCTGACCTTCAGGGCCGTACCGACGAGGTCCTTCTCGCCGGACTCGCCGATCGGCTTCTTCGACTGGACGGTGACCCTGACCTTCGCCCCGCTGAGCAACTCGGCGGCCTCATCCGGCATCTCCTCGCCGGGCTTGGGGTGGGACCCGGCGTCCAGGGCCTTCAAGGAGGTGGCGTCGGTGTCCAGGTCGAGCTCGAAGGAGACCGTCTTCTTCTCGCCGAGCTTCTCGAAGGCTCGGTCGAGTTTCCTGCCGGCGGAGAGCTGCTCCACCGTTCCACAGGCGGTGGCCCCCGCCAGGACGACACCGGTGACGGCGATACCGGAGAGGGTCTTGTGTATGGCGCTGATGATGTTCTCCTCGTGGGTCCGATCACGACGTGATCGCACAGAAGACTCACAACCTGCTCACAAGGTTGTCCCGCGCCGCGCACCCGGGGATCACTCCGCGTCCACCGGTGCCTCGCGCACCGCCGGAAGGCCCGCAGCCGGTAGGAGCGGCCGGCGGATGAAACACCGCCGAGTGAGCGGAGCGGTCAACGGGTCGGTGCTGCTCGGTGGTTGGCGTCACCCCCACCGCGCACAGCCAGCCACACGCCGCCTGCCAGTGACCACAGCACGAGGCCGGCCACCACCGGTCCACCGAGCATGATCGTCAGCCCGGCCCCGATGTTGGCGCCGATCACCCCGGCGGTCAGCACCCGCCACCCCACTCCCGCCATCAGCCCGGCCATGGTCAGCGGCCCGAGTACCATCCACCAACGCCGATCCAGCGCCCCGCGGCGCGTGGCCCGGACAAGCAACGCCGCGGCGACCGCCGTGACCAGAAGGGCGGTCGCGCCGATCGCGCGGGCGGGGCCGTCAGCGATGTCCCACGGCTGGAAGGCATGGTCGAGCTCGGACGCCGGCAGCCCTTCGGTGTCCTGCTGCCCCACCAGCCCCCAGGCGGCGACGGGCACGGCGGCCACCATCGCGGCGGCAGCAAGGGCGAAGAAGGCCCCCTCATGTCGTTTCATGCACCCATGGTCGTTTCACCGGACCAGGCCGGACATGAGTACGAGTACTCAACGCCGCCCGGACAGACGCTCAGCCGGCGGACGGCCCTCGGTCCCCTCTGACCGTGCTCGTCATTCCGAGACGATCGGAAGCCCACGGGTGCGGCCCTTCTCACCCGAGCCCGTGGTCGCACCGGGTGCGAGGGTGGCGCCCGGGACCTGGTCGTGGACAAGTCATCTCAGCTGTCGCCTGCCTCGACGCCGCCTCGCAGCCCCCACTCGTCGAGCCCCGAGTAGATCAACGCGATGCGTTCTCCGGGGAGGCCGAGGGACTCGGCTTCCCCGGAATAGAGCGCTATCAGAGAGTCGGAACCTCTCCACCAGGTGTCTGCAAGGCCCATGACCTCGCGCACCGGCTCGAAGCCGTCCAGCTCGATGCCGTCCACGTCATCGCCGACGAGCTTGGTGACCTGCCTCGCCCACATGGACGCGTGGTGGGCCAGGGCGAGCGATTCCACCCAGCCCTCGACGGTCGCGTGGAGCGGCGCCCACCTGTCCGCATGAATGCCGAACTCACCGGACGGACTGATCATGAATGAGTAGGGAACCGCGGTCCGTTGCATCCCGGCTTCGAACCACCACCCCGCGGAGTCTGATTCGGGCGAGTCCGGATCGAGGTACTTCGGGCCGCCGTCGTACTGCGTCGCGGGCGGCAGGAGCAGACCACCCCATCGCTCCTGGTACGCCCCCATTCGGTCGATCACTTCCGGCGGGACACCTCGCTCAAGCCACCACTGCCTGTACCCGTCCACGGGCCGGACATCGACCTTGACGCCGTGCGCGCGGACGAACGATCGGGCTCGTCTGGTCAATCCGTCAGGCACATCGTCGAAGAGGTTGAGATCCACCAGGGCGACGGTACCCATGAGCCCGAAGGGCGGCGGACCCGGCCCCTCTGCGCGTCCCGCGCCACCGCGACGATATCGAGCCGAGGCGTTGCCGTGCCGGAAACAGATTCACGTCGCAGTCCGTCCCGGGCGGGAGCAGGGTCAATGCGGCGTTCGGGCCGGAACGGAGCGTCGCCAAGAGGGCGAACGTCGCCGTCTGAGCGCCGACCGCCGGGCTCCACGGGGCTGGTCACCGGCTGAGTCCACCCGCCGCCCTGCGGGTGACGGTCCGTCAGCCGCCGCCCGCCGCCGGGCGGAGCGCCGCGACCGCGTCGAGCATCAACTCCAGGGCGTAGGGGTATCCGCTGGTGCGCATGTCGGCGGCGAGCAGCGGCAAGGTCGCCGCGATGTTCGGGTGTGTGTCGGACGGCAGCCGGCCGTAGACCTCCTGCCATACCTCCTCGTCCGCGCGCCGGGCCGCCTTCGGCAGCGCGAGCGCGGCGGCGTCCTGAGCGGCGAAGGCGAGCGCCTGGTCGACGAACGCGTGGTAGATCCGCACCGCGAGGGGGTCCGGAAAGCCGCCGGAGCGCAGGATGCCGAGGATCGTCTCGACCGCCCGGGTCTCGTTCGGCCGCCCGGTGGTGCGATGCGCCGCCAGCAGCGCGGCCTGCGGGTTCGACTGGTACGAGGCGTGGATCCGCAGCCCGATCGCCCGTAGGTCGGCGCGCCAGTCGCCGGTGCTCGTCCAGCCGTCCTGCGCGCGGCCGATCAGCTCGTCCGCGAGGGCGAGCAACAGGGCGTCGGTGTTGCGGAAGTAGCGGTAGAGCGCGCTGGGATCGGCGCCCAGCGCGGCGCCCAGCCGCCGTACCGACAGCGCCTCCGCTCCGTGCTGCGCGACGAGGCGCAACGCGGTCTCGACGATCAGCGCCTCCGACAGGACGGCGCCCTGCTTGGTGGGGCGGCGGCGCTGACGCCTGCCTTCGGGAACCACGCGCTCGGTCATGCCCCGGGACATTACGTCAACACCATTGACGTGTAAACGGCCGTCCCACTTCCATGACGCCTACCAAGCCCGCCGTCTCAAACACTGGGAGCCGACCATGGCAACCGCCGATCTGGTCTTCACACGAGGTCCCGTCTTCACGGTCGATCCGGCCCGTACCCGGGCGAGCTCGCTCGCCGTGGTCGGCGACCGGATCGCGGCCGTCGGCCACGACGAGGTGCTGGCGCTCGTGGGGCCCGGCACCGAGGTCGTCGACCTGACGGGGAAGCTGCTGCTCCCAGGGTTCCAGGACGCCCACGTCCACGCCGTCGCCGGCGGCCGGGAGCTGGCCGAGTGCGACCTGTCCGGCACGGTCGGCGTCACGGAGTACCTGGACCTGATCCGCGGATACGCGGACGCCCATCCCGACCGTGCCTGGATCACCGGCGGCGGCTGGTCGATGGAGAGCTTCGACGGCGGCCTGCCCACCCGGCAGTTGCTCGACTCCGTCGTGCCGGACCGCCCGGTGCTGCTCTCGAACCGGGACCACCACGGCGCGTGGGCCAACACCCGGGCACTCGAACTGGCCGGGATCCGCGCCGACACCCCCGATCCGGTCGACGGCCGGATCGAGCGGGAGGCGGACGGCTCCCCCGGGGGCGTGCTCCAGGAGGGCGCGATCGGGCTGGTCGCCCGGCTGGTGCCGGCCACCACGCCGCAGGACCGGCTGGCCGGTCTGCTGCGGGCCCAGAAGCTGCTCCACTCGCTCGGCGTCACGGCCTGGCACGACGCGCTGCTCGGCTCCTTCGGCGGCATGTCCGACCCGTCGGACGCCTACCTGACCGCCGCCCGCGACGGCTCGCTCACCGCCCGGGTCACCGGTGCGCTGTGGTGGGACCGGGAGCGCGGTGCCGAGCAGATCGACGAACTGGTCGCCAAGCGCGCCGAGTTGCGGCACGGCTGGTTCCGGGCCGACTCGGTGAAGATCATGCAGGACGGCATCGCGGAGAACTTCACCGCCGCGTTGTCCTCCCCGTATCTGGACGGCTGCGGCTGCGCCACCACCAACACCGGCATCAGCTTCGTGGACCCCACGGCGCTGCGCGGGTACGTGACGGAACTCGACGCCCTCGACTTCCAGGTGCACTTCCACGCGCTGGGCGACCGCGCCGTGCGCGAGGCCCTGGACGCCGTCGAGGCCGCGGTGAGGGCGAACGGCCGCCGCGGCAACCGCCACCACCTGGCACATCTCCAGGTCGTCCACCCGGACGACATCGCGCGGTTCGCCCGGCTCGGGGCGATCGCCAACATCCAGCCGCTGTGGGCCGCCCACGAACGGCAGATGGACGAGCTCACCATCCCCTTCCTCGGGCCCGAACGGTCCGCCTGGCAGTACCCCTTCGGCGGCCTGTTGCGCGCCGGAGCGACCCTGGCGGCGGGCAGCGACTGGCCGGTCAGCAGCCCCGCGCCGCTGGAGGGCATCCACGTCGCGGTCAACCGCCGCGCCCCGGAGACCGGGGACGAGCGGGTCTTCCTCCCCGGACATCGCCTCGACCTGCCCAGCGCGCTGGCCGCGTACACGGCCGGCTCCGCTCATGTGAACCGCCTCGACGACACCGGCAGCCTGGTCCCCGGTCATCTCGCCGACCTCGTCGTCCTCGACCGTGACATCCTCACCGCGCCGCCGGAGGAGATCGCCGGGGCCAGGGTCGAGCGGACCTACGTCGGCGGCCGGCTCGTCCACGCGGTCTGACCGTGCCGGACCGAGGAGGCCCGAACATCGAGGGTGGTCGGCACGAGCGTCCCGGACGGCTCCTGGCGGCCGTGCTCCAGTACGGCGACGAGGAGTTCGAGCCCGGCCTGCGCGACCTCGCGGGGCCGCAGGCTCACCGTCGTCACCGGCGGCACGGTGTGCGGGGCGGTCGTGTCCTCGCTCACGCAGACGAGCAGCAGGTCGTCGGGGACCCGGTAGCCGAGCCGGCGAGCCGCGTCCAGGACGAGCGGCGGGCTGGCCTCGGCCACGACGAACAGCGCGTCCGGCCGCTCCTCCCCGCCGGCCGGTCCCCCCGCCAGGGCGGTCTCGACCGCGCGGACGACCGGACCGTTGCCGGGCGCCTGCGCGCGCACGACCCGTTCGGGCACGCCGTGCTCGGCGCACCACTCGTGGTACGCGGCGAACACGGCGGTGTGGAACCGGGTGGTGCTGTCGGGCGCGACGAGCGCGGGTCGCCGCGCCCCCTGCTCACGCAGGTGCTCCATGCTCGCGCGGACGGCCTCACCGGCGTCCACGTCGACCCAGTGCGCGCCGGGCCGCCCCTCCACGGAGCGGTCGCTGAACACCGGGATCCGGGCGGCCAGCAGGTCGTCGACGATCCGGTCCTCGGCGACGGGGTCGGCGACGACCACCGCGTCGAGCGGCAGTTCGGCCCACTCGCCCTGAAGCGAGCCGACAGGCAGCAGCACCACGGCGTAGCCGCGCTCCAGCGCGGTCGCGGCGGTGGCGCCGGTCAGCCGGGCGAAGTAGGGCGACTCCAGGAACGTCCACGGCGCGTCGGCGAGTTCCCCCACGACGTAGCCGATCAACCTGGCCCGGCCCGAACGCAGTTGGCGCGCGGTGGGATGGGGTCGGTAACCCATTCTGCGCGCGGTCTCGCGGGCTTTCTCCCGCACTTCCGCGGAGAGCCGTCCCGTGCCGTTGAGTGCCGCCGAGACGGTCGTCTTGGACAGGCCCGCCTCGCGGGCCACGTCCACGAGCCGTACCCGCGGGGCGGGCCGCGAGGGCTGCCCGCCGTGCCGTGAAACATCGGTCATGGGGTGATGCTGCCACCCCGGTGACCTCTGGAAAACCGTTCCCGCAGAGCCTTGTGCGGGAACGTTCCCGCATCAATACTCGCTCCATCCCCCAGCGCCCTTCACTACACCCGTAAAGGGGTGGGTCTGCATGCGCATGCCCAGAACCATCGCGCTCGCCGCCTGTACGGCCGCGCTCGCGGCCACCGCCACTGCCTGTTCCGGCGCCACACGGAACACCGACGGCTCCGGATACGAGGTCGGGCCGACCTCGCCGGCCGCGAGCGGCCCGCTGCCCTCGATCACCTGGTCCCTGTACGCGGAGCCGTACACGCTCGACTACGCCCTCGCGTACGACTACCCGCCCAACACCGTGCTCGCCAATGTCTGCGAGCAACTCATGCGCGTCACCCCGGACATGAGGATCGAGCCCGGCCTCGCGGAGAAGTTCGACCGGCCCGACCCGCACACCCTCGTCTACACGCTGCGCCCCGGGGTGAAGTTCCACGACGGGACGACCATGACCGCGGACGACGTGGTCGCCTCCCTGAAGCGGCACACCGACCCGGCCACCGGATCCCCCTGGGCCTCGGTGTTCAAGAACGTCTCCGCCATCGAGAAGACCGGCCCGCTCCAGGTGACGATCCGGCTGTCCAGACCCGACGTGCTGCTGCCCGAGTTGATGGCCGCCTCGCCAGGCACCGTGGAGAGCGCCGCGACACTCGCCAAGGCCGGCAAGACCTACGGAACCCCGAAGGGCGAGGTGAACTGCACCGGCCCGTACGCGCTGGACCGCTGGGCGCAGGGCGACAGCATCACGTTGAAGAAGTACGACGGGTACTGGGACCCCAGGCTCGTCCCGAAGACCAGCAGGGTCACGTTCACCTTCATCGAGGACCCGGCCGCCCGGGTCAACGCCTTCCGGTCCGGGACGGCCGACGGCGGGTACATGGTGCCGTCCTCCTCGATCGCGCAGCTGCGCTCCAGCGCCGCGGGCAGGCTGCTCTTCGGCCCCAACACCGCCACCGCGGACCTCGCGGTGCTGAACTTCAAGGGCGCCCTCAAGGACGTCCGGGTCCGCCGGGCACTGTCATTGGCGCTCGACCGGAGGAACATCATCAAGGCCGCGGCCGGCGGCGTCGGCGCTCCCGCCAAAGCCCCCGCGGCCCGCGGGGCATGGGAGCTGGACCCGAGGAGGAGCGCCGCGGTCTTCGACTCGCTGCCCGAGCCGAAGTACGACGTGAAAGCCGCCCGCGCGCTCGTCGAGGAGGCCGGCGCGAAGGGGCGCAGGATCGTCATGGCCACCAGCTCGCTCGCCCCCGAGATCAGCGTCGTCGCCCTCGCGGTGCAGGCCGCCGCGAAGGAGATCGGTCTGAAGGTCGAGCTGGAGCCGGTCGCGCCCGAGGCGTACAGCAGCATCTTCGTCGACCCGAAGGCCCGAGCCGGCCTCGACCTGGTCCTCACCAACGGCTATGACAACACCCCCGACCCGCTGGAGTTCTACCAGTACCTGCGCACCGGCGACTTCGGGAACTACGGCAACTGGTCGAACGCCGAGTTCGACGCCGCCTTCGACCGCGCGAACGCCGAGCCGGACGCCGCGGCGCGCACCGACCTCACCGCACGCCTGCAGAAGATCGCGCTGCGCGAGCTGCCGATCATCCCCCTGTACGAGGCGCCCTACTCGGTCTTCCTCAGCAGGCGGATCACCGGCGCGCCCACCGGAATCGCCCAGCTGTACTACCCGTGGGCGGCGACGATCGGGGCCGCGAAGCGATGACCCGCTACCTCGTCGGACGCCTCCTCGGCCTGGTGACGGTGCTCCTCGTGACCTCCGTCGTGGTCTTCGGCGCCCTCTACCTCGCCCCCGGCGACCCGGTGTCGTTCCTGCTCCACGGCCGCCCCGCCACCCCGGAGGCCGTGGCCTCCCTGCGCGCCCGGTACCACCTCGACGACCCGCTGCCCGTGCAGTACCTCAAGTGGCTCGGCGGCGTTCTGCACGGCGACTTCGGCCGCTCCGCCCAGTTCCACCAGGACGTCGCCGGCCTCATCGGCTCCCGGCTGCCGGGCACCGCCCTGCTCGTCGGGTACGCGGCCGTGCTCGTCGCCGTGCTCGGCTTGGCGGGCGGGGTCCTGGCCGCGCTGCGGCCCGGCCCGCTGGACCGGGCGGTGCTCATCGGCACCGGCGTGGCCACGGCGACCCCGTCGTTCGTCACCGCCATCGCGCTGGTGTCGCTCTTCTCCGTACGGCTGGGCTGGTTCCCGGGACCGGGTGGTACCTCGTCCGGCCTCGGGGACCGTCTCCACCACCTGACGCTGCCCGCCTTCGCGCTGGCACTGACCTTCGCGGGCCTGCTCGCCCGGGTGACCCGGTCGGCGATGCTCGACGAACTGGGCCGCGAGCACGTGGAGGTGGCGCGCGCCCGCGGTGTCGCGGAGCGGTCCGTGGTGCGTCGGCACGTGCTGCGCAACGCGCTCGGCCCGGTCGTCACCGTCGGCGGCACGATGCTCGCCGGGCTCCTGATCAGTACCTCGATCGTGGAGACCGCCTTCGACGTACCCGGTCTCGGCTCCCTGCTCGTGCAGTCGGTGACCGCGAAGGACTTCGCGGTCGTCCAGGCGATCACCCTGCTCAGCGTGGCGGCCTTCGTCCTCGTCAACTTCGCCGTCGACCTGCTCGCCCCGCTCGTCGACCCGCGGCTCTCGCTCCACGGGGAGGGCTCCTCATGACCGGCACCACACCCTCCGCAGCCCCGGCGGCCGGCGGCGCGGCCGACGCGCTGCGCCGCCGACCGGGCCTGGGCAGACTGCGCGAGCTCGGCCGGGGCCCGCTGTTCACCGCCTCGGTCGCGGTGCTCGCCGTCCTCGTCCTGGTCGCCCTGCTCGCCCCCCTCCTCGCCCCGTACGACCCCGATGCCGTGGACCTCTCGGCGAGCCTGACCGGAACCAGCGGCGGGCACCTGCTCGGCACCGACCAGTCCGGGCGGGACATCCTGTCCCGGCTGATCCACGGGGCCCGCACCGGACTGCTCGGGCCGCTGCTGGTCGTCGGGGTGTCCACGCTCCTCGGCACGCTGCTCGGACTGGTCGGGGCCTGGCGCGGCGGCTGGGCGGATGCGCTGCTGTCCCGCGCCATGGACATGGCGTTCGCGATCCCCGGTCTGCTTCTCGCGATCCTGCTGGTGGCGGTCGTCGGCTCCGGCATGACCGCGCCGGTGATCGCCATGGCCGTGGCCTACACCCCGTACGCGGGGCGCCTGGTGCGCGGAATCGCCCGGCAGGAGAAGGCACGCCCGTACATCGAGGCGTACCGGGTGCAGGGCTGGTCCGGCTGGACGGTCTGCGTACGCCGTCTGCTGCCCAACATCGCCCCGACGATCTTCGCGCAGTCCGCGATGAACTTCGGCTACGCGCTGATGGACCTGGCGGCGCTCTCCTTCCTGGGCTTCGGCGTGCAGCCGCCGACCGCCGACTGGGGCGCCATGATCAACGAAGGCCAGTCGGCCATCCAGCAGGGGGCGATGCTGCCCGCCCTCGCGCCGTCCACGTGCATCGTGCTCGCCGTGGTGGCGTTCGGCATCGTCGGCGAGGGACTCGCCGACCGGATCTCCCGGCGGGAACGGTGAACGGCATGACGCGGCGTACGGAACCGGAACCCGTCCTGCGGATCGACGAGCTGGGGGTCCGTCTCGCGGCCGACCACGCGGCCCGGCCCCTCCTCGACGGCGTCAGCCTGCACGTACGGCCCGGGGAGACCGTCGGCCTGGTCGGTGAGTCCGGCTCCGGCAAGTCGGTGGCCTGCCGCAGCGTTCTCGGGCTGCTGCCCGGCGGCGCGCGCGTCAGCGGGCAGGTCAGGGTCGGCGGACACGACGTGCTGGGCATGGACCGCACCCAGCTGATCGCGCTGCGGACCCGGCAGGTCGCGATGGTCTTCCAGGACCCGCGGGCCTCCGTGAACCCGCTGCGCCGGATCGGCGACTTCCTCACCGAGGGGCTGCGCGCGGCCGGGACCCCGGCCCCCGCGGCGACCGCCCGAGCCGAGGAACTCCTCACCGCGGTCGGCATCCGCGACCCGCGCGGCGCGCTGCGCCGGCATCCGCACGAGTTCTCCGGCGGCATGCTCCAACGGGTCGTGATCGCCGCGGCGCTCGCCGCCGAACCGGCGCTGCTCGTCGCGGACGAACCGACCACCGCCCTCGACGTCACCACCCAGGCGGAGATCATCGCGATCCTGACCCGGCTGCGGGTGGAGCGTGGCACCGGCCTGCTCTTCGTCACCCACGACCTGGAGCTGGCCTCGGCCGTCTGCGACCGGGTGTACGTGATGTACGCGGGCCGGATCGTCGAGGCGCGGGGCACGGACGAGCTGTTCGACCGGCCGCGCCATCCGTACACGGCGGGCCTGCTCGCCTGCACCCCCCGCATCGAGGCGGGCGCACCGGCACCCCGCCCGATCCCGGGCCGCCCGGTCTCGCTGGCCGAGGCGCCGCCCGGGTGCGCCTTCGCCGCGCGCTGCGCCCACGCGCTGCCGCGCTGCCGCGAGGAGACGCCTGCCCTCGCTCCGTACGGCGACGGCCTCGCCGCCTGCCACCGTGCCGACGAAGGGATCACGTGGTGACCGCGCCATCGAAGGGACTGGTCGTCGAGGGGCTGCGCAAGCGGTACGGGGACCACACGGCCGTCGAGGACGTGTCGTTCACGCTGGCCCCCGCCGCCTCACTCGCGATCGTCGGCGAGTCCGGCAGCGGCAAGACCACGACGGTGCGCATGCTCGTCGGACTGGAGCGGCCGGACGGCGGCACGGTCCGCCTGGACGGCCGGGACCGGTCGGCACGGCCCCGGAACCGGGCCGAACGGCTGGCCCGTGCCCGGGAGATCCAGATGGTCTTCCAGGATCCGTACCTCTCGCTCGACCCGCGGGTGACGGTGTCCGGCTGCCTGGACGAGGTGCTCCGGCTGCACACGGCGCTCGACGCCACCGCCCGCCGCGCCCGGGTCGCCGAACTGCTCGACCAGGTCGGCCTCGGCGCCCGCGAGGCCGCGGTCCTGCCACGTCGGCTCTCCGGCGGCCAGCGCCAACGCGTGGCCATCGCACGGGCGTTGGCGGTGGAGCCGAGGGTCCTCGTCCTGGAC
This sequence comes from Streptomyces hygroscopicus subsp. hygroscopicus, assembly GCF_030269125.1. Classification (GTDB taxonomy): domain Bacteria; phylum Actinomycetota; class Actinomycetes; order Streptomycetales; family Streptomycetaceae; genus Streptomyces; species Streptomyces hygroscopicus_C. Next base: position 319,053 of record NZ_BSSM01000004.1, read on the forward strand.
GAGGCGGTCGCGGCACTCGATGTGTCCATCCAGGCGCAGATCCTCGACCTGCTCGCGACGATCCGCCGCGAGGCGGGTATCGGCTACCTGTTCGTCACCCATGACCTGGCCGTGGTCCGGCACATCGCCGACGCGGTGCTGGTGCTCAGGGCGGGGCGGGTCGTCGAGAGCGGCCCCGCCGCCCACGTCCTGCACGCCCCGGAGCACCCGTACACCCGGCTGCTCCTGGCTTCCGTGCCTCGCCGGGGCTGGGACCCGGGGCACGGGTCGCCGGCGCGGGCGACGTAGACGGCGGGCCGGCGCCGAGGAGGTCGCGCGGCGTCCGGGGACCGTGACGCGGGTGGCCTTCGCGGCCAGGTCCGCGGCAGGGCCCCGCGGCCGGCTGGTGGCGGGGGCCAGCCGGCCGGGAGGAGGCCGGGCCGCTTCGCGCCGCGCATCGGAGCGGGGCGCCTCGGTGCCGAGCCGCGAGGCGGCGGCTCGTGAGTGTGGTCGTCGCCCACCTGAGGACGGCTTCGCTCCGGGCGCCTTGCGGCTCAGGACGTCCGGGACGACTCCGAGGCTGTCGATGAGCAGGTGCCGCCCGGCAGCCGGGCTTCTTGCCGGCGCCGAAGCCGCGCGAGCGACGGTGGCTACCCGGTGCCGCGCTCCGATCGCACGGTCCACGGGACGATCAGCGCCGATCCGCCTCGCACGGCCCACGGGACGTTCAGCGCCGATCCGCCTCGCGCGGTCCACGGGACGATCAGCGCCGATCCGCCTCGCACGGCAACCCCGGGGCCGACGCGGAGGCGGCGGTTCGGCCGGTGGGGGAGGCAGGGCGGGGCCGGAACGCCCTTCGTGGGGGCGCGGGTGCGACCAGCGCCTGGTCACTGCGCAGCACCGGGACGGTGGCGCGAGGTGGTGGTCGCCCCCGTCCGGACGCGGCCCGACCTCTGCGGCCATGCGCGCACTGGTCTGGCCGCTCCCCGTGAGGGCGCGGACGCGCTCCTCGATGTCGCCGACCGGCGCCGCCCTCTTCGGCCGAGCGGCGGCCGGACCAGCCGGCCGCTCGCGGACACCGAGGCTGAGCAGCGGGCTCCGCACGGCGTGTCGCCGGCCGGATCGACGGCCGTCTCGCCGGGTCTGCCGGTGCTGTCCTCGGCGGACCAGGGGAGCCGACCTCACGGCGAGGGCGCTTCTCCGACCGGGCCGCCCATCCCCCCGGCCGACAAGTGGGTCAAGCACATCGCCGCCCAGCTCGGGCGGCCCGGTTGCCCCCGTGCCGCGGCCGGGCACCGGTGCCGGTCCGCCCGGGGGCAGGGCCGGCGCTCAGTGCCGCCCGCGGTCGCTCCTGCTCGCCGAGCGGGCGGAGCGCAGGACACCGAAGACCAGGAGCGCCACCGAGGCCGCCACCAGAGCACCCGCTGCCGCCCACCAGGGCCAGTCGGCGGTGCCGCCGGAGCTCGCCGTCGCCACCGGTCGTGCGGGCGAGGACGGCGCCGGCGCCGTGGGCGGGGACGGTTTCGCGGTGGGTGGGGAGGCGGGCCGGGCGGAGGCGGCTGTTGCGGTGTCCGTGCTGGTGAAGGTGTACCGGCCCTGGAGCGGAGCCCCGTCGGCCGCGACGGTCTGCCAGGTCACCTGGATCCTGCCCGTCGGCAGGGGCCTGAGGTCCTGCCGTACGTCGCCGTTCACCACACGTGGTGCACCGTCGCTGTAGGACGCCTTGTCCGGGCCGGTGACCACGACCGTCGTGTACCGCTGCTTCACCGGGCTGTCGAAGCTCAGCGTGAGGGCCGTCGGCGCCTTGGCCACGACCGAGTCGGCGGCCGGGCTGGAGTCGAGCAGCTGTGCGTGCGCCCACGCCGGTGACGCCGGCAGGAGGACACCCAGTGCGGCCGGCGGCAGGGCCAGGAGGAGCGACAGGCAGACCGGGCGGGAAACGGTTCGGTGCTTCACATACCAGTACGTCGGCCGCGACCCCCGGAAAGTTCCCGGGACTTTGCCGCGCCCGTCCGGGAACTCACCGCCGGTGCGGCACGACTACTGGTGTGACTGCGGGACCGATGCCGCAACCGAGCCGGAGGCCGACGAAGCCATGCGCACCACGACAACCCATTCCACCTCGGGGCGCCGCCCCCGCCCGCGCGTCCTTGCCGCCGCCACGGCGACAGCGACCATATGCCTGACCGCCCTCGTCGGCTGCGGCACGAGCGGGTCCTCCGCCTCCGACTCCGGTACGGATGCCCCCACCACGGCGCCTGCCAAGGCCGCGGCGGCACCGGTGACGATGAAGGACCCGTGGGTGAAGGCCGCCGACTCCGGGAGGACGGCCGTCTTCGGAACCCTGGTCAACACCACCGGCGGCAAGGTCACGGTCGTGTCCGCCACCTCGACCGTGGCCGAGAAGACGGAGCTGCACGAAGTCGTCGACGTGGACGGCAAGCCGGTGATGCGCCCGAAGGAGGGCGGCTTCGTGATCCGTGCGGGCGGCAGCCACCAGCTCCAGCCGGGCGGCGACCATCTGATGCTGATGGGCCTGGCCAAGGCGGTGAAGCCGGGTGACGAGATCGCCGTGACCCTGACGTTCCAGGACGGCCGGACGCTGCGGTTCACCGCCGTCGCCAAGGCGTTCGCGGGCGGCAAGGAGAACTACAGCCCCGGCATGAAGAAGGGCTGAGGGCCCGCCATGGACAAGATCCCCACCCAGCCCTCCACGCCCTCCGCGTCCGGTGGCACGGCCGCGGTCAGCCGCCGCCGGTTGCTGGCCGGGGGCGCGCTCACCGTCGGCTCGGCCCTGGCCGGAGCCGGGATCGGCGCCGCCGCGGCCACCGGCTCCGGCGAAGCCTCCGGCCGGGCGCGGCGCCAGGACGACGCCACGTACGGCACGCAGAAGGTGGCCTTCCACGGCAGGCACCAGGCGGGGATCGCGACCCCGGCCCAGGCTCACGCCGTCTTCCTCGGCTTCGACTTGGCCAGGGAGGTGGACCGGGCGGGACTGGGCCGGATGATGCGGCTGCTCACCGACGACGCAGCACGCCTCACCCAGGGCGAGCCGGCCCTGGCCGACACCGAGGGGGAACTCGCTGTTCTGCCGGCCAGGTTGACCGTCACGTTCGGGTTCGGCCCCGGCCTCTTCCGGGCCGCCGGGCTGGAGGACCAGCGGCCCGCCTCGCTCACACCCCTGCCCCGTTTCCCCATGGACCGGCTCCAGGACCGCTTCAGTGGCGGCGACCTGCTGGTCCAGATCTGCGCCGACGACCCCCTCACCGTCGCGCACGCCCAGCGGATGCTCACCAAGGATGCCCGCACGTTCGCCCGACTGCGCTGGACACAGCGCGGGTTCCGCCGCGGACGCGGCATCCAGGACGACGGCGCCACCCAGCGCAACCTCATGGGCCAGCTCGACGGCACCGCCAATCCGGCACCCGGCGGCGACGTCTTCACCCGGGCCGTGTGGAGCGACGCCGGACCCGACTGGTTGCGGGGCGGCGGTACGACCCTCGTCCTGCGACGCATCCGCATGGAGCTGGAGACCTGGGACGCCGCCGACACGCGGGCCAAGGAATTCACGGTCGGCCGGCGGCTGGCGACCGGCGCCCCGCTCACCGGCACAGCCGAGACCGACCTGCCCGACTTCGACGCCAAGGACGAGCTCGGCTTCCCGGTCATCTCCGAGTTCGCGCACATACGGCTGGCCCGCGTGAGCGAGGACCGGCAGCGCATCTTCCGCCGCCCCTACAACTACGACGACGCCCCGGCCGCGGACGGGCGCCCCGACACCGGGCTGCTCTTCGCCTCTTTCCAGCGCGACATCGGCGAACAGTTCCTGCCCATCCAGCGAAACCTCGCGGCCTCCGACCTCCTCAACCAGTGGACCACCCCTGTCGGCTCCGCCGTCTTCGCCGTCCCGCCCGGCTGCACTCCCGGCGGCTGGATCGGCGAATCCCTGCTGGGGTAGAGCCGCTCCGCGTACGTGCCGATGCCGCCGTCGATCCTCGCCCGGCCGCACACCGGCGTGGAACTGCCCGCGCAGGCACGCGGATCGGCGGCACCAGCCGCTCTCGGGGGCGGTCGGCGGGCGGCGGGCGGCGCACCGCCTCTTGGCGGCCGTGCCTGCTTTCGTTCCCGGGATCGCCGCTGATGGCGTGTGATAAAAAGCGCGGTGTGGATGCTGCGTTGACTGGGTTGCTCGGGACGACGGTGGGCGCTCTCGCAGGGTTCGCCGGAGCGTGGCTCGCCCAGCGCGCGCAGACGCGGATGCAGCGAGAGGAACGTACCCACCAGGAACAGGTGCGGTGGCTTGCCGACAAGAAGCCGCTGTTTCGAGATCTGCTGGTGGTCTTCCGGCGGTGGCGCGAGGCGTTGTTGGACCCGGACACGGGCGCGGATGATCTCGACGGTCTGCGCCGATCGGCACTGAAATGGTCGGTGGAGGCGTCGTTGATCGCCTCGGAACCGGTACGACTGGCCCTCGACGAGGTGCGGGCCGCGTTCGAGGCTATGGAGACCGGACTCCGCGACGGGCGCGTGCAGGTGGAGGAGAGCGGCACGGCGGCGCGGTTGAGCAGCGGGCTGTCCGCGCTGGAGGACGCGATGCGGGCCGAGCTGAAGGAGATACTGCTCAGCCCGCGCAGGAGGACTCGACCGGAGAGACGGGTACGTGCCACCGACCCGCGCACACGCACCGGAGGGCTGGCCGGCAACAGCGGTCTCGGATAGCCGACTTCAGGCGGCTTCCACCGTCAGCAGCCCTTCTCCGCGCTGGTCGGCGCCCACCGGCATCGTGGCAGCCAACCGCTGAAACGCCCGCGCTCACCTGTCCCAGCGCCGCCTCGTCACGGAGCCGCCGTCATCCCGGCCTACGCGAGGCCGCCGACGAAGACCCTGACGCACTCCCGACTCGGGAATCCCGGGACAGTGCGCGTTCCCTGCGCCCGGCTCGGCCGGGGCGTCCACGCCGGGCGGATGGCCGGGGCGTCCGTACCGGGGCGGACGTATGCCGAGCACGACGAGCGGCCGGCGACGATCCGTGACCAGCGTACGGCGCTCGGGACCATCGGCTTTCTCGGCGACGCCGCCGGCGCGGCGGGGGAGCGGCCGAGGGCAGCGTCCGGACACGATGGAGCGCCCCGATCGCGGGTACGGCGAAGTTTCCGCAGACGTGCGCTTCACCTTTCGCGCACCATCCGCGCCGACTCGGTGACCGTCTCGCTCGCGGTCACCGAGCCGGCATTTCCTCAGAAGTCCCTGAACGGGGTGATGCATACAAGGTGGCCGGGAACGACCGTCTTGATGATCACCACGCGGTCATCATGCCGGAAGATCCGGACGACCACGTGCCGATGCACGAAGAAGCACTCCTCCTCGAACCGGTGCTGCCGGTGCAGCCGGAAGACGTGGGTGTGGTTGCGGTCACCGAACCCGTGGCCCGGCCGGACGTTGCCGAACCCGAATCCGTTGTCGGATCCCGAATCCGTTCCCGGCTGCGGCACAGGGCTGGAGACGGGTGGAGGCGGGCCCGGTTGCGGGTCAGCCATAGCGGGCGCGGCCCCCGTGAACGCCACTCCCACTGCCAGCAGAGGGACGATCGTGGCCGTTGAGAGACGCATGGTACGTGCCTCCTAAACAGGCTTGCTGCATATGCACTACCTGTACGTATCCGGCGCCCTCGGAGATTGCGTGGCTCCCGTTCGTCTGGTTGGCCCCCGGAGACGCGCGCCGCGGGGCCGATCGGAGGGATCGCCGACTCGTACCACCGGTCCTCCTGAACTCCCGGGCTCCTCCTTCACCCCGGACGCATTCCTGGGGTCGGGCTGCGCCCGCGTGACGTGAGCGGACGTCGCCGCTCCAGGGCCGCCAGGCAATGGCCCACTGCCGGAATCCCGACGGCATCCTCATCCGTATCCCTCTCGGAGGGAGGCCCGTGGCGGACACGGGACGGTTCCGACCGCACGCGGGCATACCCCGAAGGGGATGAGCCGCATGACTATCTCGGCACAGACAACCCGCGGCAGAGGCAGGAACACGACACTCCTCCCCGCGGCGCTGGCCGTCGCCGCCGCTCTGGCCCTGGCCGCCTGCTCCGGCGGGGGCGGTCACGCGGGCGGCTCGGCCGGTTCCGGGACCGGCAGGACTCCCACGGGGACGCGTGTGACGGTCACCGAGACGGAGTACGCGCTCAAGCTGTCCCGGTCGTCCTTCACACCCGGCACCTACACCTTCGTCGCGCGGAACGCCGGCAAGGTCACCCACGCCCTGTCGGTGGACGGGCCCGGCGTGGAGGACGCCGGCACCCACGGCATCCGAAGCGGTCAGGAGGGAGTGCTGAAGGTGTCCCTCAAGAAGGGCACGTACGACGTGTACTGCCCGGTCGACGGGCACCGGCAACTGGGGATGGACCAGCACATCCAGGTCCGCTGAACCCATGACGAAGGGCGGCCTGGCCCGGAGACGAGGACGGCCCGGAGGCCGCTTCCTCGATGCCGTCCGGGTAGCCGCCGAGGAATGCGCGGTTCAGACCGCGGACCAGTCGGGGGCCACTGCGGCCGGCGGGTCGAAGGGCGGCTGTGCGACCGGAGCCTGGTCGGTGTGCGTAGCCGTACCCGTCCAGCGGGCGCTCGCAGGCGGTCGGCCCGCGCTCGGGCCAAGGCGGCCCGGACGGATCTTCCTCACCGGCCGCCTCGCCCATCTGGCGACCTGGCGGTGTTCGCCGCGGCCGTAGCCCCTCCGGCGGGCCGCGCCCAGCCTGCTCGGCGCAACCCAGAGGCCAGACCGGGCATCACCTCGAACGCTGCCCTCCGGGAGCACTCGGCCGCGCCGATGAGCGGACACGTCGTTCTGCCGGCCCGCGGAGAAAACCCGTTGCGGATGACCCGCATCGGATGTCACATTGATCGGCCACCGATCAGGACGGGGAACATGAGGACATCGCTGCCCGCCCCCTCGTTGCACACCGCTCGCCTTCGTCTGCGTGCCTTCGAAGACGCGGATGCGAACGACCTCTTCGCACTGCACAGCAGCGGCTATGTGCTGCGCTACTGGGACACGCCACCGTGGAGCGAACGCGCGCGCGCCGAGAAGTTCATCACGGCCTGCCGGCAGATGGCACAGGAGGGCACCGGGGCGCGGCTGGCGGTGGACCGTGCCTCCGACGGGGCGTTCCTCGGCTGGTGCAGCCTGAGCAAGTGGAATCCGGACTACCGCAGCGCGTCGCTCGGCTACTGCTACGGCGATGCGGCGTGGGGCCACGGCTACGCGACCGAGGCCGCAGGCGCTCTGCTGCGGTGGGCGTTCGACACGCTGGATCTCAATCGCGTCCAAGCCGAGACCGACACGCGCAACGTGGCTTCCGCCCGCGTGCTGGAGAAGCTCGGCTTCGTGCGGGAAGGGACGTTGCGGGAGGACTGCGTCGTCAACGGCGATGTCTCCGACTCGTGGGTCTACGGGCTGATCAGGCGGGAGTGGGAGCCGCCGTCCGAGCCGGTCCCCGCCCGTTGAGTTCCGTGGCTCGGAGCCTCACCCGGCCGGGGTTCGCGGTCGTGTCGTCGATCCGTACGGGATCGCCCTCTTCATGCTGCCCACGCCGAGAACCGCATCTCGGCGCCCGGTCCCGGGCGCTGGGCGCCTTCTCGTCCAGCGGTTCCGTGACCAGGTGATCGGATCCGCTCAGTGATACCGCGGCCGGATGATCGGATCCGCTCAGTGATACCGCGGCCGGATGATCTGTCCCATGAAGGCGGCTGCGGGAGTCCCAACCGCTCCGGCTGAGTGACCAGCCGGCCGCTGCCGGGCCGTGGGCCCGGACGCACGCCGAGCACGATCGCTCCGGCCAGCGGCCACTGCCGCTCGCTCGATCCGGCGGATGCCGAGTTCCGCTGGTCGGGCGGGGTCTTCCCGGAGCGGATGTCCGCCGCTGTGGGCCACGACCCGGCCGGCCTTCTCGCGAAGTGGCGGCGACGTGCACCGCCGTCGACGACGCGCTGCCGCGGTCCACCCCGGCTGCCATGGGGCGCTTTAATGCCCAGGTGGTGAACTGGACGCTGATGCACGACTGCTACGGGGACGTCGAGCGCGTCCCCGCGCTCCTGGGGCGGGTGGAGTTCGACGACAACGCCGAAGCATGGGAGGAACTGGGATACCGGCTGGTCCTCGAAGACGACCTCGTCTTCCCCGCCGGCTTCGCCGCCCTGCCGCGCCTGGTGCGTCTCGCCCCGCGGAGCGCACGGGCGCGTGGACTGGCCGGCACGATCCTGCGACGCGCGGCAGGACACCATGGCTGCGACGATCTGCTGGCGGACCGCGCCGACGCCATCGCGGAGTTCCGCGAACTGCTGGACCGGCACCTGCGATCGCGGCCCGCCGGCTACCTCGCGTCCTTCCTCGATCTGCTCGCGGCCAAGGGGGAGTACCACTGGAGTGCGGTCCTCGGGGACTTCACGGACGACTTCTACCACCTGGCCTGCCCCCACTGCGCCGTGGAAGTGACGATCGCCATCGGCGAGCACGGGTGCTATTCGGCGATCCGTGACTGGCACCTGGGCGACGTGGACCGTCGCGGCCTGCGGCCGGCGTCCGCCGAGGAACTCTCCGGCACCGGCCGGTGGATGTACGAGACGGCCGTCCGCGACGGACAGGAGTCACTCGCCGACGGAATCGCCCACCTCTTCGGCAAGGCCGAATGCCCGCACTGTGCCAGCGTGTTCACCATCGCGGACGAGTACGCGTCCGCCAACCGCCCCGTCCTGCGGTAGGCCGGGGCGAATCGGAAGGAAGCGGAAAGGGGCAGGAGCGGAGCCGCGGCCGGACCGCGGTGACGATCACCGTGCCGTGGAGGACGCAAGCACGTTCGTCGAAGCCGGTCGCTACGGCGGGGAAGCCTTTGTGGGCGTTGATCGTTCGCTCGACCTCGTTTCCACGGGCGTACCGGACCCGGTCGAAGCCTGCGGGCCCACCGGCCCTGCTGCCGCGCTCCTGCCGACGGACCTGCTGGTCGGGGCGCTCGGGCGTGGTGTGCTTGAGCTGCCGGCCTCGCAGACGGCGGCGCCTTCGGCGGGAGCCGCGGCCATGGCCGCCGCTGAGGCGGCTGGTCTCCGGACGAGTGCGAACGTGCCCGTCGGCCGGGCCCGGCACACCGACGCTTCTCCAGCACCGGGAGCATCCGCGGCCCGTCGCCGGCCTGCGCGCGGTGATCGGTAGGGCGGGCGGACACCGCCCGCCCTCACCCGCGGGACGAATCGTCGTGGCCGGTCCCCGGGGAGGGCGGCCCAGCCCCTCGACGTCCCGATGACGAGCGGGCCGACTCCGCCACCCGGGGAATCGCGGAGGCCGTCCGCAGCACCGGCCGCCTGCTGGTGGCCCGGCAGACCAGAAAAGGATCCTGCGGGCCGCCCAGGCCGACGCCGATACCGAGGGCTGCCCGGACCGGACGATGGCGAGGGTCGCCTCGCCCCGCGTCCGCCGGATCACCCCGCCCCACACCGGACGGAACGACCACCAGTCACCCCGTCACGCGCCCTCCGGCAGCTCCCGACGAAGCGCTGTCAGCCGGCGAGCAGCGCCTCCACCGGCGAGACCGGGTCCCAGTCGGGGTCGAGGCCGGTCAGTCGCTCGGCGACCCGGCGCCAGGCCACCGGGTCCGTGCCGAGGCCGGAGCGCACGAGATCCGCCAGGACGGTGAGGGCCTCGGCGGTCTCGGGTGGGGCGTCCGTGCGGCGGGCGGCGCCGCCCAGGTAGGCGAGCAGCCGCGCTGCCGGGGCTGCGAGGCGCACCAGGTCCGGGCCGTCGAGGAGCCCAGCCCTGAGCAGCCCGTCCATCTGGGTGGACGGCGCGCAGTGGAACAGGCCGCCCAGACCGTGCCGGGCCCGCTCCCGAGTGAGGCGCGCGCCGCCGGGCAGACCGTCGGGGCCCGGCTCGGGCAGCAGCGCCGCATGCCGCAGCCCCACGTCCTCGGGTACGCCGTCCAGGCGGACGAGGTCCTCCCAGTACGGGAGCGGGTCCTGGGCATGGGCGGCTTCCAGAGCGGCCCAGTCCACGGGCTCGCCCGGCGGAAGGGATTCGACGAGGTCACGTGCGCGCGCGGCGCTCTGGGCACGCCGCAGCTTCCGGACGAGCTTGTCCGGCGCCACCTCGCGGTCGAGCCGGGCGCGAAGGACGTCCGCGGGGTCGGCGGACGCCAGGGCCTTCGCGCATACGGTGGCGGCGGAGGGCCCCAGCACGTCCCGCCCCGCGAGCCGCGCCAGCCGGCCGGCACCGCCGTGTTCCAACAGTCGCAAGCAGCCGAGCAGTTGATGCCCGAGGCCAAGTCGCCGGCCTGCTTTTTCCAGCAGCTCCTCCACGAGGTCGGGTTCGGCGGAGCGCAGCCACACCAGACCGCCGGCCGGCCAGGCGGAGCCCTCGGCACGCCAGTCGGCCAGTACCCGGGCACCCAGGGACGGCCGCCCGGTGCCGGGCCGCGACCGGGTCACGATCCGGTGGACGGCGGGACGGGGTGTCCAGTGCCGCAGCAGGGCGAGGTCGACCTCGGTGTCGTCGAGGTCGACGAGGCCTTCCACCGCGCTCCGCTCCAGCCAGCGGGACTGGGCGGCGAGGACGCGCAGCGCGTCGTGGTCGCGGTCCGCGAGCAGCCGGGCGAGGGCGGCGCGCGGGGTGCGGTCGTAGCGCAGCAGGTACGCGGCGAGCAGCCAGGGTCCGTCGGGGCCGAGCCGGGGAAGTACGGCGTCGACCACCTCCGCGTCGGCGAGGCAGAGCAGGGTGCCCTCCGGCCATGCCCACAGATGATCACCGCGCTCCAGAAGCCTGATCGCCTCGTCGGGGGTGCGCGGCCTGGTGCCGCCGAGGGACGTTCCCGCGCTCGCCGTCGGGCCGTCTCCGGACTGTGCGCGCTCCACCAACGCCGCCCAGGTCAGCCCCTCCGAGGCGGCTTCGGACGCCGTCACGGTCGCGGCCAGGCGGAGCCAGGCGTCGGGGTCGGTGCCGAGTTCGGCGCGCAGTCGACGGGCGAGCGCGGTCCGCCAGGCGTCGGCGAACGCGAGTCGCCTCCAGTCGTGGGGCAGCAGGAGAAGGCGCCGCGCGGGCAGCAGGGTGAGGAGTTCGCCGGAGGACAACACGCCCTGGACGTAAGCGCGTTCGGTGTGCTGCGCGCCGGATCCGTACGTCTCGGGGAGCCGCGCGCGCACCTGAGCGAGGCTGGGCGCCTCGTACGCGAGACCGTTCCCGGGCAGGGGGATGTCCTGGAGGGCGCAGGCGGCGGCGAACCAGCGGGGGAGGGCGAGGCCGGGCGCGGTCGCCGGCTCGTACTCGGTCAGCGCGCGCAGCACCCGGGGATCCCTCGGCCGGGGCGCACCGTCCGGGGCGAGGGAGTACAGCAGGTCGAGCGCGGCCAGAGCGTGCACACGGTCGCTCCGGTTGCGGGACACCCGGGGCGCGGGTTCCGATGCCGGGGTGACGGGCTCGGCCGCCGGTTCGGGCTCGGCGACGGCCTCAGCCGCGGCTTTGCCCGCCTCGGCTATCAGCTCCGCGACCGTTCCCCGGTGTTCGGGCAGCAGGACATCGAGCGCCGCCCAGGCTCGCTCCTGTTCGTCCAGATGCGCCTCCGTCAGCGCGCGCAGCTCGGCGAGCGCCGCGGCGCCCAGCAGATCCCGTTCCGCGAGGCGAGCGAGCGCGGCCAGGGCGCGGGCGGCAGGGCGCGCGGTGCCGATCAGCTCGACCGGGTCGAGAAGCCCCGCCGCCGCCATGCCCTCCGCCCAGACGGCGGCGCTCCCGTCGAGTTCCTCCTCCGCGAGGCGCCGCGCGGGCGGGGTGGTGTTCCCCGCACGACGGCCCCCGGCCCGCCACGGCTCGTTGAGGACGCTCAGCCGGAACGCGTGGCGCTGCGCATCGCTCGCCGCCTCGTGGCGGGCCAGCTCCTCGCAGGCCTTGGGCATGAACGGGGTCGCGGCATGGGCCGCGGCGAGGGCGCCGAGATCATGGGTGTACGGCTCGGACAGCAGGTGACGCAGGGTGCTGGTGCCCCGGGCTGTGGCGAGCAGCGCGGGCAGCCGGCCGGGGTCCGCGTACGGCTCGCCCTGCGCGCGCAGTCGGCGCGGCCCGTCGTTGTCCGGGGCGGCCAGGGCCGCGAGGACCGTGTCCACGACGGACCGGCTGAGCCAAGGGGCTGCGGCGGGGTCGTCGAGCAGGGCGTGTACCGCGTCCGGGCCGCTGCGCTCCCAGATCCTCAGCAGGGCGTACTGCTGGGCGACTTGGCGCGCGCCCCACCGCAGTGCCGGCACCACGAGCTGCGGGTCGCCCGAGCCGAGCAGCGGGGCGAGCCAGGTGCGCGGGACCTGGCCGTGCGGCGCCGTCAGCTCGGCGCGCAACGCGTCGTCCAGCGGCACGGTGTCGAGCCGCTCGGCGATGGTGCGGCGCAGGGACTGGGTGGTGCGCGGGTTGCGATAGACGGCCGCGGCGACCTGGGCGTCGCCGACCGCCACCAGCCGGGCGAGGACCCGGGTGTCGAGCCGGGGATGGCGGGCCAGGGCTGCCCGGGTGCGGGTGTCACCGTGGTGGACGACGGCGGTGAGGAGGGCGGCCCCCGGCAGAGCCCCGCCGGCGAGAAGCTCCGTCGTCACCCGCTCGGGCAGCGCGGCGAACGCGGCGGCGGCATGCTGCGGCTCCGCGTGTTCGAGGAGCAGGCCGAGCGTGCGGTGGACACTGCGGGGAGCCGGAGGACGGAGCGCGTCGTCGGGCGTCGACGGCACCGGCGGTGCGGCGAGCAGCTCGGGCAGACTGCCGCGGTGCCCGGCCAGCGCGTCGTGAAGCCCGCACCAGCGGCCGGCGTCCGCACCGAGGTGGCGCCTCGTCAGCTCACGGAGGAGCGCGGCCGTCTCGTCGTCGACTCCACCCGCGGCGGCGACCTTGGCCGCCACGGAGCGCGCGGGCCGCGCCCCCTCCACCGCCCGCAGCGCGGCACCACTCCTGGTGCTCGCGCCTTCCGTGTCCCGACCGGCGGCGACCATCTCGCGCAGCAGCCGCCCGGCCGCCCCCACCTGCGTTTTCGTCATGGTCGCCATGGTAGACACGGCACCGGCGTCCGCCTCGGGGCTTCGCGTCTCAGACCTGGGGAGCGGCCGTGGTCGACGGATCGCCGCACCACGGCGCCTCGGTGCGGCGATCCGTTGGTGGAATGCGCTCCCGCTCTCGACCAACCCGACGACGTGGTGGACGAGTGGTCGCACCGCCTCACATGACGGCAGCGGAGCCTGATCCCGCGCACCCCGTCGCGGCTCACGCTTCAGCGGCGACGGCCTTGCCACCAGCGGAACCGGCCTCCTGGCTCGGGGTTGGGAAGATACTCGACGAAGAGGCGGAGGGTTTTGACCGGAAGTGCGGTGTCGCTGTGGTTGAGGGCATGTTCCAGTCGGCGGCGGGCCGCGAGGAGATAGGGGGGTTTGAGGGCGCTCAGCCGGTCCTTGACATGATCGGTCAGTCCTGCGTGATGGGCGGCCACCATGACCCGGAGATAGGTGGCGCTCCGTTTCTCGCTGTCGCTGAGAACCGTGCCGTGCGTCTCGTCCAGGATGCGCGTGATGACAGCGTGCTGGTGGTTTCTGGCCAGGGCTTCGAACAGCTGCCGGAGCTCCGTCCACGGGCGTTCCCTGACAGCGATCAGCAAGTCGGAGAGTTCGCGCCCGACGTCGACATCCGAGTGCCGATTGCCGGGGTCTTCGAGGGCGGCGACCAGCGCTGCCGTCTTTTCAGCCGGACGTTCCGTGGCCAGGAGTTCCCGAAAGGCCACCGCGTCCTGTTCCCGGTCCCGCAGGGCGTCGAGGATCAGCAGGCAATCCCTTGGGGGTCGGTGGACGGCGGCCAGCTTCAGAAGCTCGTGCTTGCGCGAGTTCTCGCCGTCCTGCCCCAGGGCCGCGATCTGCCGGATGAGCGCTCTGACCGGTCCAAGGGCCCGTGCGAGTAGCTCGTCGGTCGCGTTCCTGCCAGGGTGTCCGGTGCCTGCGCGAGGGCGTTCCTCCCATGTGATCGAACGCCCCTCGTCCGGTCCTCCGTCCTGGCGTGATCGGTCTGCTTCGGTTGGGACGTACGCTGCCGAGCCTCGTTCGCGTGCCTCGGAACCGTGGCCGTGCTGGAGTAGCCGCAGCCTGTCGGCGACTTGGGTGGCCGAAGAGGGACGGTGCCTGGGGTTCTTGGTCAGCAGGGAGATGATCAGTCGGTTCCACTGCTCGGGAAGATCAGGTGACAGGGTGCTGGGGGCGGGCGGCGCGTCGTTCAGGTGGGCCAAGAGGAAGCCGACCGCATCGGGAGCATCGAACGGCAGCCGACCGGTGACCATCTCGAACAGCAGACAGCCGACCGAGTACAGGTCGCTGGCCGGTTCCGGACGGCCTCGGGCCTGTTCCGGGGCCATGTACCGCGGGGTGCCGAACACGGCTCCGGTGGGTGTCAGCCGGGAGACCGTCGCGGAGCTGTTGAAGGCGCTTGCGATGCCGAAGTCGAGCACTACCAAACGCTCCTGCCCAGTGATCATTATGTTGCCGGGCTTGATGTCCCGGTGCACGATGCCCGCCTGGTGGGCGGCAGCGAGCGCGCGGCAGATCCGTTCACCCCAGCGGGCGGCGGCTTCGAGGGGCACCGGGGTCCCACGCAGCCGCGTGTCCAACCCCTCGCCGCGCACCAGTTCCATGACCACGAACGGTGTGGGCTGATCCGCGATCGTGGCTTCACCGAGGTCGTGCACCGTGACGATGCCCGGATGCTGCAGCCGGGCAGTGAACCGCGCCTCCCTGAGGAAACGGTCACGCACTTCACCGGCCCCCGCATTTCTCCCGGCCAGGGCTGAAATCAGCTTGACGGCTACGGGACGGCGCAGGGCCCGGTCGTACGCCTCCCACACCTCGCCCATCCCGCCTCGGCCAAGCAGGCGCCTCATCTCGTACCTGCCATCGAGGATCCGCTCCACCACGCCCCGTCCCTTCGCCGGCGGTCGATCGTGGCCCGCCAGCATAAAGCCGATCGCAGAGGCGGATATGACCGCAGACGGTGACGGTCTCATCGGCGGTTTCACAAAGACGTCGTCGGACGGGCTCCGTCATGGTCCATGGGGATCAGATCCAGCGGTAATTGGTGTCGTCGAGGGCCGGAAGGAGGGCCACGGCGGCATCGAGCGGTGCGGTGGGAGTGGCCAGCGCGGCGAGCGGAACCGGTGGAAACAGTGCCTTGTCGTCCGTGTCCTTGTAGTGGCTCCAGACGAGGTGGCCGGCGCCGGCGGTGTCGTCGTGCTCGACGGTGCGCAGACGGGCACGGGTGGGCTTGTCGATGTGCACGCGGAAGACGAGGTGGAGTTTACGGGGCGGGGTGGAGCCGGGGCGGGTGATCATGGCGTCCTGGATCCAGGTCAGATGCGGGACACCGGTCGCATCCGTGAGATCCAGACCCAGCTCTTCGTCGAGTTCGCGCGCGAGGGCCCGCTGGATGGGTTCGCCGGGTTCGACGTTGCCCCCTGGCAGGGTGTACTGGTCCTGGCCGTCCTTGGTGCGGTGGATCAGGGCGATCTCCTCGCCGTTGAACAGGGCTGCGGCGACGCGGATCTTGACACGGGTGAACGGCTCGGCAGAAGTCATCGAGGGTGTCTCTCCTTTGGCGGGCGAGGTGTCGTGGTGTCCCTTGGACGCCCCGAACCTAACTGCCGACGAATCCCGCTGACTCTCCGACCGCCCGCGTCGGACCAACCAGTCACCGGGGCGGAAGCCGCGAGTCGAAGACCTGCGCGGGGACGGCGGTTGCCGTCGGCGTTGAACTGGTTGATCCGTCGCGGAACGCGTGGTGGATTGGTGCTGGCCGGCTTCGCGTCGCTGGCGGTGGCCGAGCTGGTCGCGGCGGCGCTGCGGCCGCAGGCCGGTCCGGTCATCGCGGTGGGTGGGGCGTCCATCGACGCGACGCCCGCGCCGGTCAAGGACTGGGCGATCCGCCACTTCGGCGGCAACGACAAGCTCGCACAGCAGTTCGGCATCCTCGCCGTGTCGGCCGTACTCGCACTGACTCTGGGTATGTCGGCGGTGCGTTCCCGGCGGGCCGGAGCCGCCGGGGTCCTTCTCCTCGGGGCCGTCGGGGCGGTGGCCGCCGTCAGCCGCCCCGACTCCACCGCCGTCACCGACGCGTTGCCCTCCGTCGTGGGGGCCGCTGCGGGGGCTCTGCTTCTGTACGTTCTGACGGGCCGCCTGACCGCGGTCACGCGGTCACCGGCGCCGGCGCCCGGGTCGTCCGCCGAGGAAGCGGGAAAGGGTCCGCCCGCATCCGGAGGACGGGACCGGCGGGGATTCGTCCTCGCGGCCACCTCTGCCGCGGCGGCCTCCGCCGCGGTGGGCGCGGTCGGCCGGTCACTGAACGCCTCGCACGGCCAGGGCGCGATCGCCTCACGCAGCAAGGCCGTGCTGCCGCGTCCCGGGTCACCGGCGCAACCGGTACCCCGGAGGGCCGGACCGCGCGTCCCGGGAACCAGCCCCTTCGTCACGCCGAACGCCGACTTCTACCGGGTGGACACCGCACTGGTGGTACCCAGGGTGGACGTCACCGGCTGGCGGCTGCGTATCCACGGCGAGGGCGTACGCCGTCCGGCCACGAGGTCATGCGGTCACCCCCAGGCAGTCACGGAGCCGGATGAGTCCGTCGCGCAGCCCGGTCTTGACCGTGCCGAGCGGCAGCGCGAGCGCCTCGGCGACCTCCCGGTAGGTCAGGCCGCGGTAGTACGCCAGAGTGACCGACCGACGTTGCAGCTCGGTCAGGGTACGCAGGCAGCGCCGCACCTGCTCCTGCTCCAGTCGGCTCTCGACCTGCTCGGTCACCTCGTCGTAGGCCGGCCGGTGTTCGAGCAGAGCGGCCTTGGTGTCGCGGGCCGCCGCGGCCTCCACCGACCGGACCCGGTCAACCGCCCCGGTGAGCGAGGGTGAGGATCCAGTTGATGGCGGTGCCACGCTCGGGCCGGTAGCGCGGGGCCGTGCGCCACACCTCCACCAGCACCTCCTGCGCCACGTCCTCCGACTGCGCCTGGTCGCGCAGGACCGCCCGAGCGACCCCGAGGCCGGAGCTGGCCACGGCGTTGTAGACCGCCGCGAAGGCCTCCTGATCACCCAGGGCCACCTCGTGCAGCAGGTGCTGGACGTCAGGTTTCGCGGCTGGGCTCGTGCCGATATGCACAGGTTCCTTCACTGGTTTCTCCCGTTGGCGTGGCAGGGCGGAACATTCCCGGGTATTCCGGGGCCACGCGAGCCGCGGATTGGTCGCGTGCGAAGGGCGGGCAGCATACGGCGCCTCCCGGGACGATCCACGCGCCGTCGCCGGGCACGGGCGCAGCGTGCCGGTGCCCGGGGAGACCGTGATCACGGCTGGTGGCGCGGGACGCCTCCCCGTATCCCGGCTCGTCACCCACACCCGCGGTCGTCGCCGACTCCTGTCGCGATGCGGTCCGGGAGGGGCTCGGCGATTCTGAAGACGTAGGCCAGGTGTCGGGAGGAGCGCCTCATGCCGAGGGAGACGATCCGCAAGGAGGCTGCACCGCCTGTGACGCCGCACCTCACCGACTACGAACAGGCTCGCTCCGATTTCACCTGGTCACAGGCGCGCGGCGCGCTGGCTGGTCTGCCGGGCGGCGGTCTGAACATCGCGTACGAGGCGGTCGACAGGCATACGGGGCAGGGCCGCGCGGACAAGCCCGCCCTGCGGTGCGTCTCCCGGGACGACACCGTCTCGACCGTCACGTACGGGGAACTGGCTCGTCGTACGTCCCGCTTCGCGAACGTCCTGCGGTCGCTCGGCGTCGGCCGTGGCGACCGCGTGTTCACCCTGCTCGGTCGATGCCCCGAGCTCTACACCGTGGTGCTGGGCACGCTGAAGAACGCCGGCGTGCTGTGCCCGCTCTTCCCCGCCTTCGGGCCGGACCCGGTGGAACAGCGATTGCGCCTGGGCGACGCCAAGGTCCTGGTCACCACCGCGACCCTCTACCACCGCAAGGTGGCCGAGCGCCGGAGATCGCTGACCGGGCTGGAACACGTGGTGATCGTCGGGCCCGGTGCCGCGGACCTGCCCGGCACGGTCTCCTTCGACGAGCTGATGTCCGCCGCCCCGGACACCTTCACGATCCCGCCGACCGCGCCCGAGGACATGGCCCTGGTGCACTTCACCAGTGGCACCACGGGCACTCCCAAGGGCGCCGTCCACGTCCACGAGGCGGTGGTCGCCCATTACGCCACGGCCGCGTACGCGCTGGACCTGCACCCCGAGGACGTGTACTGGTGCACCGCCGACCCCGGCTGGGTCACCGGCATGTCGTACGGCGTCATCGCCCCGCTCGTCCACGGCGTGACGGTGGTCGTCGACGAGGGCGACTACGAGGCCCGGCGTTGGTACCGCATCCTCGGTGAGCAGAAGGTCACCGTCTGGTACACCGCTCCCACCGCTCTGCGGATGCTCATGCGCGTGACCCCGCGCGAGGGCCCGTACGACCTGCCGCGCTCCTACGACCTGTCGGCCCTGCGCTTCATCGCTTCCGTCGGCGAACCCCTCAACCCCGAGGCCGTGGTCTGGGGCCGGGATGTGCTGGGGCTGCCGGTGCACGACAACTGGTGGCAGACCGAGACCGGCTGCATCATGATCGCGAACTTCGCGGGCTGCGACATCCGGGTCGGCTCGATGGGACGCCCCCTGCCGGGCATCGAGGCCGCTGTGCTGCGGCAGGGCGAGGACGGACGCGCCCTGGTCGTGGACGGCAAGGTGCGGGAGGTGGAAAGCCACGATGTCAGTGGCGAGTTGGCGCTGCGCCCTGGCTGGCCGTCGATGTTCCGCGGCTATCTGCACGACAAGGAGCGCTACGAGGCCGCGTTCGCCGACGGCTGGTACCTGACCGGCGACCTGGTGCGGCGGGATGCGGACGGCTGGTACTGGTTCGTGGGCCGCGCCGACGACGTCATCAAATCGGCGGGCCACCTCATCGGCCCGTTCGAGGTGGAGAGCGCGCTGATGGAGCACGCGGCGGTCGCGGAGGCCGGAGTGATCGGCCGGCCGGACCCCGTCGCCGGGAACGTGGTCAAGGCGTTCGTCTCGCTGCGCCCCGGCATCGAGCCGTCCGCGGAGCTGGAACGGGAGTTGCTGGCCTTCGCCCGTCGACGACTGGGTCCCGCGGTCGCGCCCAGGGAGATCGCGTTCGACGAGAACCTGCCCAGGACCCGCAGCGGCAAGGTCATGCGCCGGCTGCTGCGTGCACGTGAACTCGGGCTACCCGTAGGGGACTTGTCCACCTTGGAGGGATCCGCATGAGTCTGGCGCGACCCGCACGCACCCGGCAGGCCACGGCCGCCCCGAAGCCTGCGCAGAAGAGCGCGAGAAGCAGTCGGGCTCCGCGGGCCGTGCCTCCCGCCGGCCGGCCGGCTGCCCGGCACCGGGCGGACCTGCTGGAGGCGATGCTGCGCATCCGGCGCTTCGAGGAACGCTGCGTCGAGCTGTACAGCGCCGCGAAGATCCGGGGCTTCGTCCACCTCTACATCGGCGAGGAGGCCGTCGCCGTCGGCGTCAACGAAGTGCTGACGCCCGAGGACGCGGTCGTCTCCACCTATCGCGAACACGGCCACGCGCTGGCCCGCGGCATCACGGCCGAGGCCGTCATGGCCGAGATGTACGGCAAGACGACCGGGTGCAGCGGAGGGCGGGGCGGATCCATGCACCTGTTCGACGCGAGCCGCCGCTTCTACGGCGGCAGCGCCATCGTCGCCGGCGGTCTCCCCCTGGCCGCGGGTCTCGCCCTCGCCGGCCGCATGCGCGGGCAGAACCACGTCACCTGCTGCTTCTTCGGCGACGGGGCCTTCGCCGAGGGCGAGTTCCACGAGACGGCGAACCTCGCCGCGCTGTGGAATCTGCCGTTGCTGCTCGCCTGCGAGAACAACCTGTACGCCATGGGTACAGCCCTCGCCCGCGAGCACGCGCAGGCCGACCTGGCCATGCGCGCCGCCTCCTACGGCATGCCCGCCTGGGCCGTGGACGGCATGGACGCCGAAGCCGTCGAACAGGCCGCACGGCGGGCCGTCGAAGGCATCCGCGCCGGCACCGGACCCCACTTCCTGGAGTTGCGCACGTACCGCTTCCGCGCCCACTCGATGTACGACCCGGACCGCTACCGCGACAAGGCGGAGGTCGAACAGTGGAAGGCCCGGGACCCGATCAACCGGCTGACGGACCGCATGCGCGAGGACGGCCAGCCGGTCGACGAGGAACTCGAACAGATCGAGCGACGGATCACCGAGGAGATCGACCACGCCGTCGAAGCAGCCGAGAAGGCGCCCGAGGAGCCGGCCGAGAACCTCCTCCGCCATGTCACCAGTGCTCGGCAGGGAGGGTGAGTCGGCTGTGGGCGCCAGCGGGACGGCAGAGCCGAAGACGACCTACCGGGAGGCGATGCGCGAGGCGATCCGGGAGGCCCTGCGCTCGGACGACCGCGTCTTTCTCATGGGCGAGGACGTGGGCCGCTACGGCGGATGCTTCGGCGTCAGCTTCGGCCTCCTGGAGGAGTTCGGCCCCGAACGCGTCCGCGACACCCCCCTGTCGGAGTCCGCGTTCGTGGGCGCCGGCATCGGCGCGGCCCTGGCCGGGATGCGGCCCATCGTCGAGATCATGACGGTCAACTTCAGCCTGCTGGCGCTGGACCAGATCCTCAACAACGCCGCCACCCTGCTGCACATGTCCGGGGGCCAGCTGCCCGTGCCGATCGTCATCCGGATGACCACGGGCGCCGGACGGCAGCTCGCCGCCCAGCACTCGCACAGCCTTGAGGGTTGGTACGCCCACATCCCCGGCATCCGGGTCCTCGCCCCCGCCACCATCGAGGACGCCCGCCACATGCTGGCTCCGGCGCTCGCCGACCCCGATCCGGTCCTGATCTTCGAGCACGGAAGCCTGTACGGACTCGCCGGCGAACTCCGCCCGCCCACCCGCCCCGTGGACCTGGACCACGCCGCGATCCGCAGGCCCGGAACCGACATCTCCCTCATCACGTACGGCGGTTCGCTGCCCAAAGCCCTCGCCGCGGCGGACGAACTTGCCGCCGAGGGCGTCGACGCCGAGGTGATCGACCTGCGTACGCTCCGGCCCCTGGACGACGCGGCCGTCGCCGCCTCCGTGGCTCGTACCCACCGTGCGGTGCTCGTCGACGAGGCCTGGCGCACCGGAAGTCTCGCCGCGGAGGTGTCCGCCCGTATCGCCGAGCGGTCGTTCTACGAACTGGACGCACCCGTCGAGCGGGTGTGCAGCGCGGAGGTGCCCATTCCCTACGCCCGGCGGCTGGAGGAAGCCGCTCTGCCGCAGAGCGCCGACATCGTCGCGGCCGCACACCGGGCGGTGGACTGAACCATGGCCGAGTTCACCATGCCCTCCCTGGGCGCCGACATGGACGAGGGCACGCTCCAGGAATGGCTCGTACAGCCCGGTGACGTGGTGCGCAAGGGCGATCCGGTGGCTGTCGTCGAAACCGCGAAGTCCGCGATCGAAGTGGAGTGCTTCGAGACCGGCAGGATGGGGGAGCTGCTCGTCGAGCCGGGCACGACGGTGCCGGTCGGCACGCCGCTCGCGCTGATCGAACCGACGGCGGAGGGCGCCGGGAAACCCCGGAAGACCGAGGACGAACCGCCGGTCCGGCCCGTGCCCGCCCCGGTGTCCGCGCCGACCGCGGGCCAGGACCGCGGGCACATCGAGGCAGGCCCCCTGGTCCGACACCTCGCGGAGCAGACGGGCGTCGATCTGGAGGCCGTCCGGGGATCCGGGCCCGGGGGGCGCCTCACCCGGACCGACGTCGAGCAGGCGGCGGCCGCCACGACGGCGGCTGCGCGGGCGCGGGTACGGGCCACCCCGCTTGCCCGTCGGCTTGCCGCCGAACGGGACATCGACCTGGCCACGGTGACCGGCACCGGCGGGGACTTCGCCATCCGTGCCGCGGACGTACGCGAGGCGGCCCCCCGCCCCGAGGCCCCGCCCCCGCGGCACCCCGCCGCCCCGGGGCGTCCCGCGCACCCTCCGGAGGACCGGACGGCAGCC
Source organism: Streptomyces hygroscopicus subsp. hygroscopicus (assembly GCF_030269125.1). Lineage (GTDB taxonomy): Bacteria > Actinomycetota > Actinomycetes > Streptomycetales > Streptomycetaceae > Streptomyces > Streptomyces hygroscopicus_C. Next base: position 341,088 of record NZ_BSSM01000004.1, read on the forward strand.
ATGCGCCGGGCGATCGCCGGCCTGATGACCCGCGCCAACCGGGACATCCCGCACTACTACCTGTCCACCACGATCGACATGGCCCCGGCGATGGAGTGGCTCCACGAACACAACCGGCGCATCCCCGTCGCCGAGCGGATACTCCCTGCGGCCCTGCTGCTCAAGGCAGCCGCCCTGGCGGCCCGAGAGGTGCCCTCGCTCAACGGCTTCTGGGCCGACGACCGTTTCACCGCCGGCGAGGGCGTACACCTCGGCGTAGCCGTGTCCCTGCGCGGCGGAGGTCTCGTCGCCCCCGCCCTGCACGACGCCGACGCCCTCGAACTCGGGGAGCTGATGACAGCCCTGAAGGACCTGGTCGCGCGCGCCCGCACGGGCAGGCTGCGCGGCTCCGAAGTGTCCGACCCCACGATCACGGTCACCAATCTCGGTGATCAGGGCGTGGAAACGGTCTTCGGCGTCATCTACCCGCCACAAGTCGCCCTGGTCGGCTTCGGACGGATTGTCGACCGGCCGTGCGCGGTCGACGGCCTGCTGGGGGTACGGCCCGTCGTCACGGCCACCCTGTCCGCAGACCACCGAGCGACGGACGGCGCCGTCGGAGCGCACTACCTCACGGCCGTCGACCACCTCCTGCGCAACCCGGAGCAGCTGTGAACCGAACCGAGGCACTCGACGCGGTCAAGGAGTCGATCGCCCAGGCCGTCCCCGACGCCGACCTGGCCGGGCTGGGGCTCGACGACCCCTTCAGGGACGCCCTCGAAATGGACTCGCTCGACTTCCTCGGCTTCATCGAGATCCTCAGCGAACGCACCGGCGTCCGCATCGACGACGAGGACACCCCCCGCCTCACCACGCTCTCCGGCAGCGCCGACCTTCTCGTCGCCCGCACCGAGTGACGGGCGCCGTTGCCCTGGTCGGCACGGCAAGCGGGTTCCGGCTGAACCGGATCACCGCCGAGTGCCGCTCTCGTCGCGGCTGCTGCCGGGCTACGTCCCCCGGTACAGCCGGTCGAGGTCGACGAGCACGACATGCCCGTTGGCTTCGGCCGCGCGGAGCGCGGACGTGAAGCCGACTCCGCTGTAGCAGGCGGGTCGGGTGTGGGCGACGTCCTCGCCGTGGGCGGCGAGGAGGTCGAGGAGGTGACGGAGTTGTTCCAGGTGGTGCAGGTCCATGACCTGGTCCCAGCGCGCCGCACCCACGGACAGCAGGGCCGAGGGACGTGTGCCGGCCGGGCCGCGTACGACCACCTCCGCTTGCGTGTCGGGGCCGGCACGGCGCGTCGGGTCGGGGAGCGATCCGTAGGCGGCCGTCGCGGGCCGCGCGCCGAAGACAGCCGGGTCGGCGAAGTCCATGACCCAGTCCCGGCAGATCCGCGCGAAATGGGGGCCGACCACAGCGGAGTCGAAGACGGGACGCATGCGCCGCCAGACCTCGTCGCCGCCCTGCTGCTCCAGCGCCGGGCGACGGGACCAGACGGCAGCGTGCTCGAAGGCCAGCAGCGGTTCGGTGATGCGCAGCCGGACCAGGTTCGGACGGAAGGCGTCGGGCTCGCCGTGCAGCAGACCGTTGTCCCGCAACAGCGCCAGACAGCGGGCGGCATCGGTGAGCGGAGCGCCGAGGTGCTCCGCGATCTCGCCCTGTGTCGAGCAGCCCGAGGCGATGGCGGCGAGTGCGGAGTGGCACAGTGCGCGGTCCCAGTGGTCGGTCTCCTCCTGCAGCAGGTGATGTGCCTCGAGGAACAAGGGAGTCCGGGGGTTGAGCACCGTTGTGCACACCCAGGCGTCGAAGTCGTCCGGCCCGCCGGGCGCGCGTTCCCCGCCGTAGCCCCAGTAAGCGGGCGTTCCGCCGACGACGGCATGGACCAGCAGCGCGAGGCGGGGATCGTCGATGTCCCACAGCCGCGCGGCCTGACGGTAGTCCAGCGGGCGGAGGGTGAGTTGCAGGTCGGTCAGCTCGCGCAGCGGTGAGGCCGCGCTGAACAGTCGGTGCATCACCGGCAGGGTGCTGCCGCTCAGCACCAGGCGGGCGCGGTTGCCGGGGTCCGTCTCGCGCAGACGCCGGTAGGCGCTGTGGATGGCGGAGGGCAGCGGGGGACTCTGCCGTACGAGGTCGGGGAACTCGTCGATGACGATCGGGACCGGCCGCCGGTCTCCCAGCGCGAGCAACGCGTCGACGGCCTCCCCCCAGTCGTGCCAGGGGCTCGCCGGCCTCGTGCCCGTGAACTGGGACACTTCGTCGGCGAGCCGACGCAGGGACTCGGCCTGGGTCGCCGACTGCGCTCCGAAGTAGAAGCCGCCCAGGGCTGCGGTGAGAGTCTTCAGGAGGTACGTCTTGCCCTGCCGCAGCCGTCCCGACACCACGCCGAGGCCGGGTCCGGGCCGGGTGTCACCGGCGAACGCGACGAGCGCGTCCCACTCGGCGTCGCGGTCGAAGACCGTCTTCGGCTTCGCGGGACGGGAAACGTCGGACGGCGACACGACTTCTCCCCTCGCTCGGCGGCGCTCCTGCCACCAGTACAACGTCGATTGCCGCGCACCGCGACAGGAGCGGCCACGCTCGGACAGCAGGTCAGGCCCTGAGGGCGCCGCCTCCGTCGCCCGAGGCGTCTCGGCCCGTCAGTTCCTGTCCGCCGTGCCCGCGTCCGTCGTGGACCTGCGGTTCCGCGCGCCGAACGAGTCTGCCGGTCGGTGGTACGCACCCCCGCGGTGGCGGCCGGCCCTACGCGACCCTGTCGTCGACGGCGTAGTCGATCAGCGGCCTGACGGTGACGACCCCGTCCACGCCGTTGGCGAGTCGTTCGGCGATCTGGGCGGTGCTGCGGTTCTCGACCTCGCCGCGCAGGGTGACGACACCGTCGTGAACATGGACCTGTACTTCCGTGCCGCCCAGTCGCAGCATCCCCCTCAGTACGTCGTCGCGGATCTCCTCGCGGATCTCGTCGTCAGGGCGCAGGAAGACGCGCAGCAGGTCCGAGCGGCTGACGATGCCGATGATCCGGTCGGTCTCGTCCACGACCACCAGCCGCCTGACCCGGTGATGGTCCATCGTCCGGGCCGCCTGGGCGACCGGCCAGTCGGCGTGCGCGGTGACCACGGGTGTGGTCATCAGCCCGGCGGCGTTCTCCGCACGCGCCTTGGCCCTCTCGTGCGGCCATCCGGCGGGTACTTCCCGCTCGCCGTCCCCCTTGGGCTGCTCGGTCTGCTTGCGGAGCAGGTCGGCTTCGGAGACCAGTCCCATGGGCGCACCACGTGCGTCGGCCACGGGTACGGCGCTGATGCCGTGGGTGGTCAGGACGGAGGTGATCTCCTTGAACGGGGTGTCAGGGCCGATGGTGACGACATCGCGTGTCATCACTTCGCTGACGGTGCTGTGCTGGGCGGACATCGTGACAGTTCCTTCCTGCGTGCGCGCGTCGCGCGGACGCCGGCTCGCGCCTCCTGCTCCGGCCTCACCGAACGCCGTCACCGGGGGAGGACCCGAGGCGCGAAGGCAGCCGTCCGACCCGTCGATCGCGTCCCTGCGGACGCGGTGGTTCAGCCCTCGATCTCGATGTGATGGGGCTTGGCCGCCTGAGCCTTGGGGACGGCGACGGTGAGGATGCCGTCGGCAAGGGTGGCGTGCACGTCCTCCGTCCTGACGTCGGTGGGCAGCAGAGCCCGGTACTCGAACTGTCCGGAGCGGCGTGTGGTGCGGCGCAGGACGCCTTCCCGTTCGCGCTCCTTCAGCTCCCCGGTGATGTGCAGTTCCCGTCCGCTGACCTCGACGTTGATGTCCTCGCGCTTGATGCCGGGCAGTTCGCACTCGATCTTGTAGGCATCGTCGGTCTCGCTCAGGTCGGCCAGCGGCGCCCAGGCCATGGACTCCGTCCAGGACGGGGCGGCGGACTCCAGGAACCGGTTCATCCGTTCGAAGAACTCGTCGAACTCGGCGGCCAGCGGCGGGTAGGCCCGCTCCAGCAGGTGGCCGTGCCGGTGTCGTGCGGGCAGAGTCATGAGGCTCACCTCCGCGGATGTGAACTCCGAAAGCCATGTGACTCCCTCGCTCTCCATCATGAGCGGAGGCCGCCCGGTCTGCGACTCGCACCCGCACGGCGCGGTCGCCGTGGGAGGGCGCGCTGTGACGGCCGACGACCTCAGGCCGTGCGAAGGGCGGACGGGGCCGTCCGTCCCGCGGCGGAACGGCCGCCCTCACGGACGCCGAGCCGGGATCAGCAGTGGGAACGCCGGACAGCCGAGCCGGTTACTCGATGTAGATGTCGAGCACCCGTGCGGTCGAACACTTCGGAGACACGGCGACCGGCGGCTGCCTCGACGACAGCTTCGCCTACGGCTTCCGCGCACTCGGCCGCAGCGCGGCCTCGACACCAGACCCGGCACGGACGCGGCGCCGAAGGTTCCGCATCCGCCCGGTCCGGGAGGCACGGGCCGATGCCGTCGGGCCCCTTCCGGGCGGGGGCGGCCGCCTGCGGCGACTCGCGTGAGATCATCCGTGCATGAGCAGCGATCCGGAAGTAAGCGCTCTGGCGATCAACGTCGTGATCCCGCAGCCGCTCCGCTGGACGGACACCCGACGCGGCGAAGCGTTCACGCTGACCACGCTCAACGTCCGGCTCCTCCCGGACGGTCATCTCGCCGTGAAGGCCTACGGCAGACCGGTCGGTGGCGGTCGCGGCGCATACGTCTCGTTCCCGGTGCCCGACAGACCCGAACTGGCGGCCCTGGTCTCCGAAGCTGCCGGCCGTGCCGGGGCGTTGTGGGCCGCCCATCGTGGTCTCGCCTGATCTTCGGGCGCGTATGGAGGTCGTGATCGGTCTGCGGCAAACGCCTCGCGGCGGGGCCTGGACCGGCGACCCACCGCGTGACGCGACCTGCGACCACCTGACGAGGACGGGAAGTTCGTCGAACGACACCTGCCGACCGGGGAGTACGACCCGCACCCGGAGCGGCTGCGACAGCGGTTCGAGGGCGTGATCCGGCGCTTCGGTCCCGGCGGGCCGGTGGCCGGAGACGCCGCGGGGGTTATGAGCCTGGTCCCCTGCGCACATCCGCTTGTTGCGGTTGCGGTTGCGGTTGCGGTTGCGGTTGCGGTTGCGGTGACGCGGGCGGATTCGAGGCCCTCTGGCAGCCGGTCGCCCGGGTCCAGGCCAGGGGCAGCCGGCCCCGCCCCGCGACCGGGCCGCGCGAGGTGGCGAGCCCGCAGCGGACCTGGTGCGGGCGACAAGCCTCCGGCGCCCGCACCAGATGATGGAACTCCGGTCCGGCGGACCCGGCTTCGAACAGCGGGAACCGGACGATCTCCGCATGCCGACGGGCGGCGTCCCCCTTGTTCCTCGCGGCCTCGCAGAGGGCCGCTGACCTCCGGGCCCGGCATGGCTGCCCCCTGTCGAGCGGATGACCCGAGGTGATGTCACCGGGCCCGAGGAGTGCCGCCGGAGCCGGACGACGGCCGCGACCAGACGCCGGTCAGGGTCCGCGACATCCGCCGCCGGAGCACCTGATGCCGGGGGAGCTGTCCGGCGGCGCGACCGGACGGCTCGGTCGACCAGGGTTACGAGGTTGCAACAACGGTTGCGCCCGCCGGTTGCGCTGTCGGTCGCGCCTTCCGTCGAGCGGTGGAGGCCCTCCCCGGCCGGGGCCCCTCGGACGTCGGCCGGGGACGGCCTGGCCGGCGGGCGGACGTGTGCCCGGTGACGTCTGAGCAGCGCTGCTCAGACGAAGAACGCGTTCATGCCAGGGACATCGGACAGGTACGTCTCGATGCTCGCGATCCTGCCGCCACGAAGGCGGCAGACGGTGGAGAGGTGCTCGTCCAGCCGGACCTCGCCCCGGCGGGCGGTGTTGTGCAGGGACAGGGCCATGTTCTCCGCGCTGACCAGGATGTGCAGCAGTTCGAAGCGGAGACCGTAGGAGGCGATCTTTTTCGCCCGCTCGACGACCGCCTCCGCGCCTTCCGCCGTACCGGAGACGGTGTTGTCACCGGGGAGCGTCCAGGTGGCGTCGTCGGTGAGCAGGTTCCGGATGCCTTCCCAGTCACGGGCGGTGAGACAGGCGTGGAACGTCTTGCCGAGCTGGTGCTGGACCTCGTACTGGGCCATCGGGTATCTCCTTGAGGTGATGCTTAAAGCGACGAACTCCGCTTTAAGTACTCTAGGTGGCCCGCTCGCTAAAGCGCAAACCAATGCTTTAAGGTGGAGGGATGCCCGTCAAAAGCAAAGACAGCCGCCCCGGTGGCCGGAGCGCCCGCGTACGCGCCGCCGTGCACCGGGCGACCGTGGACCTGGTGCAGGAGGTCGGATCCGAGAAGGTGACCATTCCCGCCGTGGCGCGCCGCGCCGGCGTCAACCCCAGTTCCCTCTACCGCCGTTGGGGGACGGTCTCCGCCCTCCTGGCGGACGTGGCCGCCCGGCGCCAGGAGGAGGGGACGCCGGAGCTGGTCGGTGATCTGCGCAAGGACCTCGAACGGGCCGCTGTGTGGACGCTCACCGACCTGTCCCGGCCGGGAGGCGTGGCGTTCTTCCGTGCCGAAGTCGCACCGGACGTGGATGAACGACGGGCCGGGTTGCGCGAGTGCCTGGAGCGGGTCAGCACCCGGTTCCACGCCGCCCTGGAGGCCGCGGCCCGGCGGGGCGAGGCGGCACCCCCGCTGGAGCGGGTGCTGGAACACGTGGTCGCACCCCTGTATTTCCGGGTGGTGTTCTCGATCCCGGAAACGGACGAGGACTACGCACGCGGCCTCGTCGCCGAGCTGTACGACTCCGGGTGTGTCGCCCCTGCGACGCCGGACCCGGTCCGGAACCTCGGTACGGGCCACCTCCCGGAGCCGGCGCCCGCGCGCGGGCCCTCACGTTCCCGGCGTGGTGGTCGAGCGGGGTGACGTCCGGGTGGCGCAGCGCGTCGTGGTGCCGTGCCGAAGGCGTTCCGATCACCTTCACGTCGCCCGACGGGCGAGTCGGGCACCCGGATCGCCCAGGAGATCACGACCGCCCTGCTCGACGCCCGCACCGCCAGACAGCCCCCTGCCGACCAGCCGTCACCGCTGCGGGGGACGGGCGCCGGTACCGGGCCGCGCGGCACCCGGCCCCGCTGTCGGCCCCCACCGCTCCCTTCCCTTCCGGACCCGCGTCCACGGCGTGCTCTCCCTCGAACTCGCCGGCCACGTGACCGGCATGGGATTCGACCCCGCTGCCTCCTGCCGGGCAGGCATGCGCAGGGCCACGCACGCCCGGACGGCGCCGAGCCCGGCGGGCCCGGCCCGGTCCGGTCAGCGGCATGTCAGGGTCCGGTCAGCGGCCCCTGGCACTGTTGTTCCTGTGACCGGCACGGGAGACCGAACACCGGTCACGGGGAGAGGTGCCCGGAGTGGTTGATCGGGGACCAGCGAGCTCGCCTCACGGTCGGGCCCCTCCGGGGGCCCACGCAGGTTCGAATCCTGCCCTCTCCGCCAAGGCCGTCGTTCGGCGCGTCGACGCCGCGGCCGGTTCCTCGGAAGCGGCCTGGTGCCAGTGCCTGGCACGCCGACGAGAGGTCGTGGATCTGGCTCCCCGGCACCGCGCAGGGTGCGGGAGGCGCCGATTTCCACGGAGCCGTATGGCCCGGCAGGACGTGATCGGCAGGGGTTCGGCCCCGCCGCGCGGTGTGCCCGAGGTGGTGGTCGCCGGGGTGCGGCCGCTCGCCGAACGCCGTGCGTCGCTCGGCCCCGGAGCGGCACGGGCAGGCCTGGCCCCACTGGCCTGGCACGGGGCGGTCGAAGCGTCCGGCCTGCCCTTCGTCCGTGGGCGGCGGAGCCGGGCGCGTTTCCGCGAGGCGAAGGCGCACCGCGGCGAAGGGCGCTGATCCGCACCCGCCGCTCCGCCCCTTCGCACCGGTCGGACCACGGAGACCGTCAGCCACCCGAGGAGGCGTGGGACGACGACCGTGGCGCGGCGGTCGGCCACCCGTGCGGCGCGACCTCGTGGGTCGGTGCCGGTGGAGAGGCCGGGCTGTTCGACGCTCGTGGGCGGCTCGGCCACCGCCGGGCGCGCCGCGCCGGCCGGCCGGCGGTCGCGAAGAGGCCCGTTTCCAGCGCCTCTTGGGCTGTTAGCCTGCGCGCATGGCAGACCTGGGGCCCATAGCGTGGCCACCCGACCCGATCATGACAGAGAGACTCGTGCTTCGTGCGCCCGAGGCCCGGGACCGTACGACGTTCATCGAGCTCCTGGCCTCGCCGGAGGTGCACGTCTACCTCGGCGGCCCCCGCCCCCGTGACGACCTCGACCGCGAGGTGCCCGAGGTGCCCGAGCGGTGGCCCGGGAGCTTCGTCGTCGAACTCGACGGGTCGATGATCGGCCAGGTCCTGCTCAGGAGAGCGACGGAGCACCGTCGCCCGGCTGCCGCGGGGAAGGCCGATCTCGGCTACCTGTTCCTGCCACGGGCGTGGGGATTCGGGTATGCCGTCGAGGCGTGCGCGGCGGCACTCGACTGGTTCGATGAAACTCTTCCCGGTGAGCCGGTGGTGCTCACCACCCAGACGGCCAACGCCGGCTCGATGCGCCTCGCGGCGAAGCTGGGGTTCGCCGAGGTGGAGCGGTTCCAGGCATGGGACGCCGAGCAGTGGCTCGGCCTGCGGCCCCCGGCCACGCCGTCCGCCTGAGCCCGAGGTCGCCGGGTCGGGTGACCTGAGGGGGGACTCCCTCGGGCTGCCCGACCTCGCGCGCGGGCACCCTCCACGGGAAGGGGCGCGTCACGTCCTGTGGAACGCAGTGGACCTGTCCGGCCGTCGGCGGGACCGGCAGGACCGGCTGGATCACCGGCGGAGAAGCCGGGCACGCGGGCCCGGACCGCATCCCCCGGTTGCCGACCGGATCGACCGGGACGCCGACGAGGTCATGGAGGACGTGCGCGATCACGTCGTGGGGAACCTCGGCCATTCCCAAGCCGTACTCGCCGTGGGTGACAGGCGTTTCCCGGAGGGACGCCGCTCCGCCGGGCTCCAGCGGCGGTACCCCGCCACCACGGGCCGCGCCGAGAACGGCCGGATCGGTGTCTTCCTCACCCACGCGGCCCCTCGCCTTCCCGCCGGGGCGGGGGGCCTCAGCTGTTCGTTTCCTCCCGCATGTCGAAGGCTTCACGGGCGCGTGTGACAGCGGGCATGTTCTCCGAGACCCACTCCAGCAGCACGTCGACGGGATGCCGAAGGGTCTTGCCCAGGGGGGTGATCCGATACGTGATCGCCACCGGGCGGGTGGAGACGACCTCGCGCTCGATCACGCCGTTCCGTTCGAGTCGCCGGAGTGTCGCGGTCAGCGACTTCTGTGTGACCTGCGGGATGGCTCGGCGCAACTCGTTGAAGCGGCACGGGCGTTCGCACAGTTCGCCGAGAACGCTGAGCGACCACTTGTCCAGGACCTGGTCGAGCAGTTCGCGATGAGGAGGGCCGATGAGGAACTCGTCGTCGGTGTCCATGGAGAAACCTGGTCTCGTTGAAGTGTCCTTCTTCCACTAAGTAGCTTACGGATACCTAGAGCAGAGGGAGAACACCGATGACCGTCCAGCACTTCACGCCGGAAGGCATGCTGCAGCCGGCTCCGTACCACCACGTGGCCGTCGGGACCGGCACGACACACGTCCACGTCAGCGGGCAGGTCGCCCGCCGGGCCGATGGGACTCCGGTCGCACCCGGCGACCTTGCCGGGCAGGTCGCCCAGGCACTGCGCAACACCTCCGTAGGGCTGGCGGGTGCGGGCGCGTCGTTCGCGGACGTGCTGCGTCTGACGTTCTACGTGACCCGGTGGAGCCCGGAGAAGATCGGCGACTTCATGGCCGGTGTGGAGGCCGTCGCCGACGAGATCGGGCTCAGGCTCCCCATGCCTCCGGCCTCCCTGATCGGTGTCGAGTACCTCTTCGAGCCGGATGTGCTCGTAGAAGTCGAGGCGACCGCTCTTCTCGGCTGACCCCTGAGGCGTGTCCGCCTCGTCTCCACGCGATCGCCACCGTGCGCGCCGAGACGGAGCACCCCGGTCGGCGAGTGATGCCGACCGGGCTGCTCGGTCCACGATTCCGGGCACACGGTGAGCCGACCCGCGTCGGCGTCGCAGCCGATGCCGCGACGCGCCCGGCGAGCCACGAGGACATGGCCGCACCACTGCTCGCGCAGCGAGACGTCCGCAGCCGGGCGGTGCGGGGCCCGCTCGGCGATCAGGGCACCGAGCGCCGATCCGAGGCCCACCGGCCCGCGACCGCCTAGCGGCACGTCGTGACGATCCGCGGCCGCGGCCGCTGCCGCTTCGCCGCCCGACCAGCGCCGTCCTTCGGTGCCACCTCCGGTCACCGTCCGGGGCAGGTCGGCACCGGACATCTCCCCGCCACTCATGCCTCGTGATGTGCGCCGGGTTCGGCCATCCGCCCGATCCCGGGCCCCGGCTCGGCGGGCACGTACCTTCCGGACCGCACGCCCACGCGACTCCAGCGGCCATTCCTCGGGGCGGGAAGCGGCAGGGCTTCTTCCGTGAAATCTCTGACGCGTCGACATATTTACTCCACTGCCCGTTACTTCAAGCGTCCAGGGCCGCCCGTCGAGGTTGTTCCGGCGTCGACTCGGCGGACCACCACTCCACCAGGTGCGGTCGCCAGCAATGTCGACGTCACGTCAGGTCCTGGACGTACGGCTCCCTCGCGGCGCGCAGTGGCCGCGCCCGCGTCGAACTCACCTGCTGGACAGGGCGAGGCGGCGGCGGATGAGTCCCCGAGTCGGCGCGCCGCCCGTCCCGGTCCTGGCAGGGCTCGCCGTGCGCCACCCGGTCCCGCGGCGGCGGCGGACTGCCTGGCCGCGAGGTAATGACATTCTGTAACGCCGGAAGACCATACGGAACGCCGGACGACAAGCGGTATGACGGGCCGGCGATGATGGGGAGAAACGATGAAGTTCTGCTTTCTGGTGGAGGAGCAGTACCGTCACGACGGCATGCCCGTCGAGGTGATCCGCCAACTCGCCGCCTGGGGCCACCAGGTGGACGTGTTGCGCCCCGGCGGTTCCCTGTTGCGCCTGACGGAGGCCGTACAGACGAGCGGCCATGACGCATGGGTGCTCAAGACGGTCTCCGGCGGCCCGGGTCTCACCCTCCTCGAAGCGGCTGCCTCGGCCGGCCTGACGACGATCAACAACGCACGGGCGATACGCGGCGTGAGGGACAAGGCGCTGGCCGCCGCGGTCGGCCTCAGCCACGGGCTGCCCCTGCCGGTGACCTACGCGGCCGCGCTGCCCGAACTGCTCCTGGAAATACCCGATTCGGAGTATCCGATCGTGGTCAAGCCCGCTGACGGCAGCTCCGGCCGGGCCGTGCACCTGGTGTCCTCCTCGCACCGGCTCGCCGAGATGCTCCCCGAACTGGCGGGGGAGGGCATGCTCATCGCTCAGCCCTACGTGCCCAACTCGGGTGTCGACATCAAGGTGTACTGCATCGGCGACGAGCAGTACGCCACCGAGCGCCGTTCCCCGCTCCACCCCGACCACGCCGCACGGGAGCGCCGGGTGCCGTTGTCGGCGGAGATCGCCGCGATCGCCGCGCAGGTCGGCGTGGTCTACGGCCTCGATCTGTACGGTGTGGACGTGGTCCTGGGACCGAACGGACCTGTGGTCGTCGACGTGAACGACTTCCCCAGCTTCCGCCAGGTCCCCGACGCGCCGGCGCGCCTGGCGAGAGCCGTTCTCGCCCTGGCGTCCGGTGCGGTCGGGGCGACTTCGGCCGCGCAGCCGCCGCTCGGCGCCGCTCCGGTCCATCTCACGGCGGGCAGGACGGCATGAGAATCGGCCTGATCACCTCCGAGCCCGGCCACCCGCTGCTGAGCCTCACCACAGCCCTGCTCGCGCCCGACCACCAGGTGGATGTGCTGGATCCGCGTACGCCGCCGCCCGTCCCCGAACCGCTCGCTGACGTCTACCTCCTGAAGGCACGTACTCCACGTGCCCTGGCACTCGCCCGGACCCTGGAGCGACGCCACGCCTGTGTGATCAACTCGGCCGCCGCCACCGAACTGTGCCAGGACCGCACCTCCATGGCCGCACTGGCCCTGAGCTGCGGGCTTCCCTTCGCGGCCACGCGCACCTTCTCCACCCTCGCCCGGCTGGCGTCCGGGCCGGCCCTGTCCGGACCCTCCGTGGTCAAGAGCCGCCACAGTCGGCGACACGATGTGGTGGCCCGCGTCGACAGCCCCGCGCAGCTGCGGGCACTGGCCGCCGCCCATCCGGACGAGCCGGTCGTGGTCCAGGATCTCGCCCCCAACGACGGCTGGGACCACAAGCTCTGGGCGATCGGCGACCGGCTCTTCGCCGGCCTGCGCCGCTCCGAGCTCTCCCCCGAGGGACGCGGTCCCACGCGGGCGCTCCGCCTCGACGATCTGCCACCCGGATGGCCGGCCCTGGTCCACCGCGTCGGCGAGGTGTTCTCCCTCGACGTCTACGGCGTGGACATCATCGACAGCGGCCACGGCGCCCCGCTGATCGTGGACATCAACGCCTTCCCCGGCATCCGGGGCCAGTCCGGCGCTCCCGAGGCTCTTGCGGCGCTCGCCCTGTCCCGGGGCGACGGGGCCGGTGCGGACCGGATCCCATGCCGTGGCGCCGGGGACGCAGGCAGGAGCGGTCGCGACCGCCTCGTACGGCGGGCCCCGTCGTCCGGATCGGCCGCCGAGGCCTGAACCGCTCCGGCCCGGTGCGCCTCTCCCGCACGATCGGTCGCCGTTGCTGCCGGGGGTGCCGGTGACGCCTGCGCCGGCTCGGTGCCCGAGCCCGCGCACAGCATGAACCTGACCGAGTGCGTGGAGAACTCGCTGGCAGCGGTTCCATGTCGAGTTCCGGTCGGTGGCCTGTCCGGCGGACAGGAAGGCCGGGAAGGAGGTTCGCCGCCCCGCTCCCGGCTCGGGCGCGGCCCCGCACACGCGCGAGCCGCCCGTCCGGGTCCGGGTGGTCGAGTCGATCCGGAGCGCGGTGCGGCAGTGGCCTGCCGTACGTTTCCGCGGACCGCTCGCCGCTCACGCGCGACGCGGCGGCCGGTTCCGCCGACTCCGCCACAAGCTCCCGGGAGGCGTCCCGCGGTCGCGGGCCCCGAGGCTCGCCCGTCGCCGTGCCACGCTTCCCCGGCATCCGGAACGTCACGGCCGGCCGTGATCGGGTTTCCGGTCGGCTCACCGCTCCCTCCTCACCCACGTCTCGACGTCACGCCGGGATGCGGCGTTGTCTTCGGTTCGGTCAGGTGTATAGCCTAAGAATGTCATGTGACATTGCACAGGGCGGGGGAGTTGATGACCCTGAAAGTCGTCGTCGTGGGCGCGGGCGTCGTCGGCGCCGCCTGTGCCTTCCACGCGGCCTCGGCGGGTATGGACGTCACGGTCGTCGACCGCGGGCCCGCCGGTGCCGGGACGACAAGTCGCGGTGAGGGCAACGTGCTTCTCTCCGACAAGGCACCCGGTCCCGAACTCGACCTGGCGCGGTTGAGCCGCAGGCTGTGGGACGAGGCGGGCGAGGAACTCGGGCCGCAGTCGTTCGAGCTCGAACCCAAGGGCGGCCTGGTGGTCGCGTGCGGTACCGAGGACCTCGCGGCGCTTCGGGAGTTCGCCGCGCGGCAGGAAGCGGCCGGAGTCCGCGTCGAGCCGGTCGACCACGTACGGGACATCGAACCCCACCTGGCACCCGGGGTTCCCGGCGGCGTCCGCTATCCGCAGGACGCCCAGGTGCAGCCGGTCCTGGCGGCGACCGCGCTGCTGCGGGCCGCCGTGCGGTACGGCGCACGCTTCCGCACAGGCGCGGTCGTCGGCGCGGTGACCGGCGGGGACGGCAGGATCACCGGTGTACGGACGGCGGCCGGCGACGTCCTGCCCGCCGACGCCGTCGTCAACGCCGCCGGGACCTGGGGCGGTGAGGTCGGCCGCCGGCTCGGCGCCCCCGTCGAGGTGCTGCCGCGCCGGGGCTTCGTCCTGGTGACCGAGCCGCTGCCGCCGATGGTCCGGCACAAGGTCTACTCGGCCGACTACGTGGCCAACGTCGCCTCGTCCGACGCCGGCCTGGAGACCTCCTGCGTCGTGGAGGGCACACCCGGCGGCACGATCCTCATCGGTGCCAGCCGGGAACGCGTCGGCTTCGACACGACGATGAACACCGCGGTGGTCGCGAGGCTCGCGGCACAGGCATGCCGGCTCTTCCCGTTCCTGGGCGGAGTCCATCTGATCCGCGCCTACCGCGGCTTCAGACCCTACTGCCCGGACCACCTGCCGGTCATCGGCCCCGACCCGCGCGTACCGGGGGTCGTCCACGCGTGCGGTCACGAGGGGGCGGGCATCGGTCTCGCGCCCGCGACCGGCGCGCTCGTGACGGCCCACCTGCTCGGCCGTCCCTGGCGCGGCGCCGACCCGGCCGCGCACACCGCCCTGCTGCCCGACCGCTTCTTCACCTCCGGAGGTGCACCACAGTGAGCGAGATCGTCGTGGACGGCGAGCCCCTGCCGTTCGTCGAGGGACAGACCGTCGCCGCGGCCCTCGTGGCCGCGGGCCGGGTCGCCTGGCGCACCACCCGCGTCCAGCACCGCCCGCGCGGCGTCTTCTGCGGCATCGGGGTCTGCTTCGACTGCCTCGTGAGGATCGAGGGGACCGGAGGTCAGCGCGCCTGCCTGGTGCAGGCGGTCGCGGGTATGACCGTCACCACCGGTGAGCATGACGATGAGTGAGCCGGCAGACCTCGTCGTCGTGGGCGCGGGCCCCGCGGGCATGGCCGCGGCGGTCACGGCTCTGGCCGGCGGGCTGCGCGTCGTGCTGGTGGACTCCGGCCCCGCCGTCGGCGGCCAGTTCTGGCGGCACCCGCCCGAGCACGCGCGGGTCGCGATCCCGACCGGGGATCTGCACCACGGACTGCGCGAGTACCTCGCCCTGTGCGCGGCGCTGTCGGCGGGCCGGGCGGCGGGGCGGCTCGACCTGCGCCTCGCGCACCACGTGTGGTCGGCCGTCCGCGACGACGAGTTCGCGGTCCACGCCGCCGACCGGCGGGAAGCACCACGGGAGAGGCCCGTGGTCCTGCGCGCGCCGAGGCTCCTCGTGGCGACCGGGGCCTACGACCGGCAGCTTCCGTTCCCCGGATGGGACCTGCCGGGCGTGCTCACCATCGGCGGCCTCCAGGCACTGCTCAAGGGAGGGGGAGTGGCGGCCGGGAGCCGCGTGGCGCTGGGCGGTACCGGCCCCTTCCTGCTGCCGGTGGCCGCCGGCCTCGCGGCGCGCGGGATCGCGGTGGTCACGGTGTGCGAGGCCGCCGACCCACGGGCCTGGCTGCGGCACCCGGGTGCGCTGCTGCGCAACCCGGGCAAGTGGGCCGAGGGAGCGGGGTACGCCGCCGTGCTCGCCCGCCACCGCGTACCGGTCCGCCCGCGCACCGCGATCACCGGCGCCGAAGGAGGCGAGCGCGTGACCTCGGTCCGGATCGCCTCGCTGACCTCCGACGGCAGCCCGCGGCCGGGCACGGAACGACGGGTCGAGGTCGATGCCGTCGGCGTCGGATGGGGTTTCGCACCACAACTCGACCTGCTCCTCCCCTTCGGCTGTGAACTGACGGACTCGGCGGACGGCAACGCGGTCGTCGCCGTCGACGACGGGCAGCGCACCACCGTTCCCGGTCTCTACGCCGCGGGCGAGGCGTGCGGTGTGGGCGGGGCACCGCTCGCGGTGGCCGAGGGCCGCCTTGCCGCGGAGTCCGTTCTCGCCGACTCGGGCGCCGCACCCGCGCTGAGCAGGAAGAGCCTGGTGCGGGCGCGCGCCACGGTGGCGAGGCAACGTGCCTTCGCCCGAGCGATGAGCATGGCCCACCCGGTCCCCGCGGCCTGGTCCTCCTGGCTGACCGACGAAACCGTCGTGTGCCGCTGCGAGGAGGTGACCGCGGGTGCGGTCCGGGCGGCCTGCGCCGAGGGCGGCGCACATGACCACCGGCAGGTCAAGCAACTGACCCGTGCCGGTATGGGCTGGTGTCAGGGGCGGATGTGCGGACCGGCTGTGCACTGCCTCGCGGCACAGAAGCGGGCCTACGTGCCCGCGGAACGGCTCGTCGCGACGCCCGTCACCCTCGGCGCGCTCGCCCAGCTCGACGAATGACCGTCGGAACGGACGGACCCCCGTGAGAACCAGCGAGATCCGACAAGGAGTGCTCATGACCGAGACCCGCAAGCCCTGGCACGGCGTCATCGTCGCCACCAGCCTGCCGTTCAACGACGACCTCACGGTGGACTTCGGCGCCTATGCGGAGAGTGTCGCCTGGCTCGCCGAGCGGGGGCTCCACGGCGTCGCGCCGAACGGGTCCCTGGGCGAATACCAGACACTGACGGACGAGGAGCGCGACCGCGTCGTCGAGACGGCCGTCGCCAACGCCCCCGAGGATTTCACCGTGATGCCGGGCGTCGGCGCCTACGGCGGTGTGGAGGCCCGGCGGCACGCCCGGTTCGCCAAGGACGCGGGCTGCCAGGCGGTCATGTGCCTGCCGCCCAACTCCTACCGCGCCGACGACCGTGCGATCCTGGAGCACTTCGAGCTGGTCGCCTCGGTGGGCCTGCCCGTCACCGCGTACAACAACCCCATCGACACCAAGGTCGACCTGCGCCCGGAACTGCTGGCCAAGCTGCACGCCGAGGGGCTCATCGTCGGTGTCAAGGAGTTCTCCGGCGACGTACGGCGCTGCTACGAGATCTCCGAACTCGCGCCCGGACTCGACCTCATGATCGGTACCGACGACACCCTTCTCGAGGTCGGCCTCGCCGGCGCCAAGGGCTGGGTCGCCGGTTACCCGCAGGTGTTCCCCGAGTCCTGCCTCGCGCTGTACGACGCCTCGGTCGCCGGTGACCTCGATACGGCGCTTCCGCTCTACCGCCGGCTGCACCCGGTTCTGCGGTGGGACAGCAGGACGGAGTTCGTCCAGGCCATCAAGCTCGGCCAGGAGATGATCGGCCGCCGTGGCGGCGTCTGCCGTCCGCCCCGGCAGCCGCTTCGCCCGGAGGACGAGGCCGTCGTGCGCGCCGTCACCCAGGCCCTCATCGACGCCGGGGTGAGGTGACCATGCGCTCGAAGGTCTGTTACCACGCCGTCGACTCGCACACCGAGGGGATGCCGACCCGCGTGATCACGGGTGGTGTGGGCGTCCTGCCCGGGGCGACGATGTTCGAGAGGCGGCAGCGGTTCCTCGCGGAACGCGACCACCTGCGCACCCTGCTCATGTGCGAGCCGCGCGGGCACGCGTCGATGTCCGGGGCCATCCTCCAGCCACCGACGCGGCCCGACGCCGACTTCGGCGTGCTCTTCATCGAGGTCTCCGGCTGTCTGCCGATGTGCGGGCACGGGACCATCGGCGTCGCGACGGTCCTCGTCGAGACCGGAATGGTCGAGGTCGTCGAGCCGGAGACCCTGGTGCGGCTCGACACACCGGCGGGACTGGTCACGGCCCGGGTACGGGTTCGCGACGGCCGCGCCGAGGCCGTGACCCTGGAGAACGTCGCGTCGTACTGTCACGCCCTCGACCAGGTCGTGGATGTCCCGGGCCATGGGGCGGTGCGCTACGACATCGCCTACGGCGGCAACTTCTACGCCTTCGTCCGGACCGAGGACCTCGGGATCCCCTTCGACCGGGCGGAGAAACAGCGGCTGCTCGACGCCGGACTGGCCGTCATGGACGCGGTCAACGAGCAGAACCCGGTGGCCCACCCGGAGAACCCGGAGATCGACGTGTGCCACCACGTCTATCTGGAGGCCCCCGGGTCGACCGCGCGGCACTCCAGGCACGCCATGGCCATCCACCCCGGATGGTTCGACCGGTCGCCCTGCGGCACGGGCACCAGCGCCCGGATGGCGCAGCTGCACGCGCGCGGGCAGCTGGCGGTCGGCCGGGAGTTCGTCAACGAGTCGCTCATCGGCTCCCGCTTCGTCGGGCGCGTCCTGAACGAGACGACGGTCGGGGACCGGCCGGCCATCCGGCCGTCCGTGACCGGCCGTGCCTGGATCACCGGGACCGCCCAGTACCTGCTTGATCCGTCGGACCCCTACCCCGCCGGATTCACCCTCTGAGCCGCCTCGTGTGCCCGCCCGCGCGGCATACGAGGCGGCGGGAATGCCACACATCCACCACGGGTGCGGGCAAGCCTCTGGTCCGCGACGCCAACCGCCGACGGCACGCCGCGGCGACTCGGTCAACCGGGCGGGCACTCGGGCCGTGTGACCCTGTCCGGGTCGGCCGCCGACCTGCGCGCCGACCCGTAGGTCGGCGAGGCATATCTGGGAGTGTGACGGATGACATGGACGGAACCGGTCGAGACGATCGACTGGCACACCGGCGGTGAGCCGTTCCGGATCGTGCCCCACAGCCCGGCAGCGGTGACCGGCGACGGGCTCACCGTCGCCGAGCGCCGGGTCGTTGCGACCAAGAGCGACGAAGCGCAGTGGGTGCGGGCGCTGCTGTGCGGCGAGCCCCGCGGCCACGCGGACATGTACGGCGGCTTCCTGGTCCCACCGGACGACGCAGGCGCCCATCTGGGGGTCCTGTTCTGGCACAAGGACGGGTTCTCGACGGCGTGCGGGCACGGCACGATCGCCCTCGGGGCCTGGGCGGTCGCCTCGGGCCGGGTCCCGGCCCCCGCCGACGGGGTGACCGACGTCGTCGTCGACGTCCCCTCGGGGCGTGTCACGGCGAGCGTCCGCACCAGCGGGGGCCGCGTCGAGGACGTGACGTTCACGAACGTCGCGAGCCACGTCCACGCCCGCGGCGTCGAGGTCGCGACCTCGCGGGGCGGGGTCACCGTCGACATCGCCTTCGGCGGTGCGATGTATGCCGTGCTGCCGGCAGCCGCGGCCGGCCTGCGGGTCCGGCCCGAGGACGTCACGGAGTTCATCGCGGTGGGCCGGGAGATCCGCGACGCCCTCAACGCGGCCGGTGCCGCCGAGCACCCCCAGGATTCCCGGCTCTCCGGAATCTACGGGACGGTGTTCACCGAGGAGGTCCGCCTGCCACGGCTGCGGGCCGACGGCACCCGGCGACTGCACCAGCGCAACATCACGGTGTTCGCCGACGGCGAGGTCGACCGGTCCCCGTGCGGTTCGGGCACGTCCGCCAGGGTCGCGCTGCTGGCCGACGCCGGGGAACTGAGCCCCGGTGACGAACTGCGGCACGAGTCCGTCGTGGGCTCCCTCTTCCGCGCGCGGATCACGGAGCGGACCACGGCGCACGGCGAGCCGGCGGTGATCACGGCGGTGACGGGCACGGCCCACGAGGTGGGGACATGCCGGTTCACCGTCGATCCCCGCGACGTTCTCCTTCCCGGGTTCGTGCTGCGGTGAGCGGGGTGGTTCTCGACGCCGAGGACGTCTTCTCACTCGGTCCCGTCGCCGCTGTCGCCGCGATTCGTGACGCCCTGGCCGGGGGCCTCGATCCGGACGGCGACGTGCCACGCTCCGTCGTCCCGCTGGCCGGCGGACAGGGCCTGCTGATGCCATCGGAGGCCGGAGGCTGGTTCGGGGTGAAGGTGGCGACCGTCGCTCCCGGCAACGCGGCGCGCGGACTGCGGCGGATCAACGCGACGTACATCCTGCACGACAGCGGGACGTTGACCCCCGTCGCGATCCTCGACGGGGTCGCGCTGACAACCCTGCGCACGCCCGCGGTCGCGGTCGCCGCATGTCTGGACCGGCTGCGCGCGCTCGCGGCCTCCGGCGCCGGCGGGCTGCGCCTGGTGGTCTTCGGCACGGGCCCGCAGGGCGAGGGGCACGTGCGCACCCTCCGGGCCCACGTCCCGGTCGCCGATGTCACGGCCGTCACACGCTCCGGCGGTGCGGCCCCGGCATGGGCCGACCGTCACCTGGCGGCGGACGACGCGGCGATCGCCGGTCGCGTCCGCGGCGCGGACGTCGTCGTCGCGGCGACCTCGGCCCGTGAACCGGTCGTCGACGGGAACCTCGTGCGCGACTCGGCGGTCGTGCTGGCCGTCGGTTCCCACGAGCCGTCGGCGCGGGAACTCGACGGTGTGCTCATGGGACGCGCGACGGTCGTCGTGGAGAGCCGCGACGTCGCGCTCCGCGAGGCCGGTGACGTCGTCCTCGCGGTGCGGGAGGGCAGGCTCGACCCGGGCTCCCTGGTGGCCATGGCCGACCTGCTCGGCCCGGGAGCGGTCGTCCGCCCGGACCGGCCGATGGTCGTCAAGACGAGCGGCATGGCATGGGAGGACCTGGTGGTGGCCGTCGCGGTGTACCGGCAGGGGGGCGGACGACTGTGACTGCCGGCAGTTTCCACTCCCCGGGGGCCGCGCCCCGCCGTTCTCCCCGGACGCGACGTTCAGCCGGAGAGCGGCGTGACCCCGCGGGCCGACAGCGCCCGGCTGATCGGCTCGCGAATCCTCACGGACGTCGACGCCGCAGGCGCGTGACGGCGCCGGTGAGCCCCGCCGTGCTGCTGGTCGATCCATGCTTCGCCGAAGCGGGAGGCCGGAGACCTGCGCGGTGCGATGGGGACGTCCGCGAGACGGAAGCCGCGGCGTGGTGCGGTCGCCGCTGTCCGCGGCGGGCGACGCGAGGGCACAGGCGACCGTGGGAGAAGCGAGGATACCGGCCGGAGAAGCCGTGGTCGTGGCGGTGAGGCCTTCACCTGGCCACCTCCTTCGGTGAGGCGGAGCCGTTCGTTCGCGATGGCCGGAGTCCGGGCTGCGGCGGTCCCCTGTGGCGTCGCCGCCCGCGACTCACGGCCGGGCGGGGAGCCGCGCCGGCCGTGAGAGGAGCGGTACCGCGGGGGCGGCTCAGTACTGGGTGGAGACGGTGACGCCGGAGAAGCTCTGCGCCCCGTGGAGAGTGATGTAGTTGTAGCCGGCCGGAGGGTTGGTGACGGTCAGGGTGTGGCTGTTGCCCGCACCGGTCGAACGGTTCGTGTAGCTGGTGCTGGTGGCCCAGCCGCTGCCGCTGTAGTAGAGGTCGGCGTCACCGGTGCCGCCGGACGTGGTGATCCTCAGCTGGGACACGCCGGCCGGCAGGTGGACGTAGAGGTAGTCGTTGTCGCCGGTGGCGGCGGACCGGTTGCTGCGCCGGCAGTTCTGGCCCAGGACCCGGGCGTCCGGGTCGGTGCACTCGGTCGTGCCGCCACCGCCGGAACCCACGGTGACGCTCTTGGTGACGCTGCTGGTCGCGTTCTTGTCGTCGGTGACGGTGAGCGTGACGCTGTAGGTGCCGGCCGCGCCGAAGGTCTTGCTCGGGTTGGTGGCGGTGGAGGTGGTGCCGTCACCGAAGTTCCAGGACCGCTTCGCGATGGTGCCGTCGGAGTCGGTGGACTGGTCGGTGAAGGTGGCGGTCAGGTTGCTCACGGAGAAGCCGAACGCCGCGTTCGGAGCCTTGTCGGTCCCACCGCCACCGCCGCCGCAGCTGCCCGCCGCGCAGCCGGCCAGCCAGGTGCGGAAGTCGCTGTCGTAGCGGGTACCGATGGTGCCGGTCAGGTAGCTGCGGGCGGCGTTCCAGTCACCGGTGCGGTAGTAGCCGAGCACGGTGGCCATGTCCGAGGGGTGGTTTTCGAGCATGTACCGGGAGGCCAGGTAGCCCCAGCGGTAGATCCGCGTGGTGTCGTTGCCGTACGTGGTGTCGAACAGCGTACTGAGGCTGTAAGTACCGTGACCGGCCTCGGTCATGGCCTCGTTGTAGGTGACACCGCGGTAGGAGTAGGAGACGTACTCCGCGAAGCCCTCGATCCACCAGACGGTGGGCGTGGTGATGCCGGCGT
This sequence comes from Streptomyces hygroscopicus subsp. hygroscopicus, assembly GCF_030269125.1. Lineage (GTDB taxonomy): Bacteria > Actinomycetota > Actinomycetes > Streptomycetales > Streptomycetaceae > Streptomyces > Streptomyces hygroscopicus_C. Next base: position 362,826 of record NZ_BSSM01000004.1, read on the forward strand.
TGAAGTCGCCGTACATGTCGAACCGGCCGTCGAGGTAGTGCGTGTACTCGTGGTTGAGGTTCCAGATCTGGAAGTCCGGGCGCAGCCACTCGGCCTCGTAGGCGATGAAGCGCGGCTGGTTGCCGGCCGCCGCCGGGTCGCCCTCGAGGTACATGCCGCCGTTGTTGGTGTCGATCCCGTACATGGCGCCGGCGTAGGTCTGGTAGTCGGTGCTGGAGTCGAAGACCACGACTTCGATCGTGCTGTTGTCGTCGTTGGCGACGGGACCGTTGTCCTTGACGACGCTGTGGAAGTACGCGTCCTGGTTGCGCAGGCTGGAGCAGGTGGACGACAGTTCGCCCGACGTCATCTGCTGCGCTTTGATGGTGATGCCGGAGCTGCACGGGTAGGTCACCGTCAGCACCGAACTCGCCAGCTGCGACTGCAGGTTGCAGGTGCCGTAGTAGGAGCAGTCGGCCTGGTCGTAGGAGTCGGTCATCTCGGCCACGCCGACCCACAGGGGAGCGGTGGCGCCCTTGATCGAACTTGAGTTCAGCAGGCTGGCGGCCAGTGGACGGACCTTGGACTGCAGAGCGGAGTGCTGGAGGAACCTGCCGAGTTCCCGTCCCGCGTTGGACGTGAGATAGGACTGGTCGGTTCCGAGCAGTGACAGGTGGCCGGAGGCGAAGTCGTACAGGGAGTCGATCAGGCTGGGGTCCGACTGGACGGCCGTCACGAACGCGGGCACCTGGTGCCCGCGGAAGGTCACGGTGTAGACGTTGTTGACCGCGTTGAGCATCCACCACGACGCGTTCCACGAGGCGTCGTAGTCCGCCAGCAGCTGCTTGAGGACATAGATGTAGCGGGCGTTCTCCTCGGCGCTGTCGATGAGGGTGACTGCTTCGGCGAGGGTCTCGCCGTTGGCGTCGGTGACGTCGCGGGAGTGCGGGCCGGCGAAGAAGGCGTCCAGGCCCGAGCGGATGGCGGTCCGCAGGGTGTCGCCGTAGGTGCCGACCGTCGTGGCGTCGTAGTAGTGGACGTAGTAGCCGGCGCGCAGGTAGAGAACGAGCTGCGGCATGCCGGTGCTGGAGTCGCCGGGGTAGGACGCCGAGCCGTCGCGCAGGGCGTAGGCGACGGTGGTCATCTGGGCTTCGCGGAAGGCGTTGTAGGCGTCGCTTCCCGTCAGGTTGAACAGGGTGTTGACGCAGTCGGTCGTGGACGCCTCGATCTGCTGCACCAGCGTGCTGCCGGTGCGGCTGGTGAAGTCGGAGACGTTGCACGCGGCGGCCGCGGTGGCGCTCTTCTTCCCGGCCGTGCCCTTGCCCGTCGTCTCTGCCGACTTGGAGGGCCGCAGCGGCGGTTTCGCCGCCCTGCCGTAAGGCTCCCTGAGCGCGTCCTTGCTCGCTGCCAGCGGCGGGAGCTGGGACGCCTTCAGGCGCCCCTTTCCGACATGTTCGGTCTCGGCGGTGGCGTACTGCGCGACAGGCGGGGGCCCTGCGTGCTTCCCGCCTCCCGCCGCGATGTGTGTGGCGGACTTCGGGTTCTCGGTCGCGCCGGCCGGTTGCGCCAGCAGGCCGATGCCCATGGCGAAGGTCAGGGCCAGCGGCAGTGCCGCGCCCAGACTTCGCCGGACCAGTGACTTTCTCACTACGCCTCCCATGAGGGATCGGGCCACGCGGGGCGTGGCCGACAGGGAAAGGGAGAGGGCGTGGAGGGAAGGGAGGCCGCGCCGTCGATGCGACGGGGACACGGCCGGTGCCTGCATTGGCATGCCCACGACCTGTGACATGTACCATTGCACAGGTGACATGTTTCATGGAAGGCGTCCGGTGAAATCGGGAGTTGCCAATTGGCGTACGGCAGCCGCACTTTGACGTCGAGTCAAGAAAGTGGGCCTGGTGGGGGCAGGGGAAGAAGCCAGGGAGTCCGTACCCCGGACGGCAGCGGACACGCGTCTCCGGCCGGGCCGCGGCGAGACTGCCGACCATCCCCGATGTCGACGGCGCTCAGCCCGCGCACCACAGGAGGTTCCGGCCCGCCGCGGCCTCGCCCGCCTGGAAGAGAACGCGGCGGATCTTCATGGGCCGGGGCGGGAACGCGGCACGGCGTCGTCGTGGGGGAGAACGGTCACACGAAAGACGGCCACCGGTCGGCGGCCCATTCCCGCCAGGTCGGCCACCCGTGAGGCGGGCCGTCCATCGTGCGCCTGTCGAGTTCTGCCTCGTCGGGCTCCTCGAAGTGCGCCCGCCCGTAAAGGATGTCGGCCTCGGACATCGGCAACGTCTGCTCGGGGGCGGTCGCCCGGCGGCGGTCGATCCGGGCACGCTGCGTCGCGTCGTCCACCGGCAGGTAGATCATGCGGAAGCACGCGTTCTCGGCCTCCACCAGCCAGCGGATCGCGGACCGCTCATCCCGGGACCAACAGCCGTAGTCCACCACGACGTCGGTGCCGAGCTTCACCGCCTCCAGGGCGAGCCAGAGCATCCGCCCCTCCAGCACATCGCGCTTCCCGTCCGGCTCCGACAGACCGAACAACGGGATCATCCAGTCGTCGGGCGTCAGGCGCAGCGCGCCGTGCTCCTCGGCGAGCTGCCGGGCACGAGTGGTCTTGCCGGCCCCGGGCAGGCCGACCATCAGGAACAACGTGGTCACGCCCGGATCGTGTCAGATCAGGCGGGGGAAGCCCACCGCTTTGTCTGCTTGACCACGACCTGAGCCACAGGCGGATCGAGGTCACGGGTGACGGCGCCGTGGAAGACACGGGGCCTCTTCCGGTTCCCGAACCGCTCCGGGAGATCCCGCCACGGGACTCCCGTGCGGAAATCCGGAACGAGATCCCGTTGGTCACCTTCCGGCGATCGATCCGATGCCGACCACGGGCTTCGGACTCGGCGGACGCGGCGCACGTCGCGCCCACTCCGCATTCGTCGGATCCCCCGCCCGGCGACCTGGACCACGCCGTCGACGCGAGCCGGTCGGGTGACCCGCGGGACAGAACCTAGCGGCCACCCAGACGAAGGGCCGGTTCGCGCTCTTCGGCTTCTGCTCGACCGTCCGCCCACAGAGTGCGGACATGCGCCAGATGCCGGCGCATGCAGTTCTCCGCGTCCTGGCCCCGGCCGGCCACCAGCAGGTCGAGGAGTTCGAGATGCTCCTGCGCGGAGGCGACCAGGCGGCCGGTCTCGTTCAGGCTGCCCAGTCCGAACAGACGTGATCGCTTACGCAGGTCGGCCACCACCTGGACGAGGTGGTGGTTGCCGGCCAGGGCCAGCAGCGCGAGGTGGAACCGGTGATCGGACTCCAGGTACTTGAGGACGTCGTGCTCCTGGGCCGCCATGACGATCTGCTCCGCCAGCGGACGCAGACTCTCCAACTGCTCGGCGCTCGCCGTCGCGGCGACCCGCCCCACGGTGGGGACCTCGATCAGGGTCCGGATCTCGGTGAACTCGTCGAGATCCCGCTCGGTCATCTCGGTGACCCGGAAGCCCTTGTTGCGCACCGCTTCGACCAGGCCCTCCCTGGCCAGGTCCAGCATGGCTTCGCGCACCGGGGTGGCGGAGACGCCCAGTTCCGCCGCCAGCGTGGGGGCCGAGTAGATCACACCCGGACGGAGTTCGCCGGCTATGAGCGCTGCCCGGAGCGCGTCGGCGACCTGATCGCGCAGATGGGTCTGGACGGCGATCGTCCGCGATTCGAGATGAGGCATCTGCGCTCCCCTGCTGTGTCCAGCCCAGTGACCTCCCAATATACAATGTCACGTTGTTTTGGGATCGATGGCCAGTGGCCGTGGACGGAGCGCCTGGACCTGCCGATCAGCGCAGGGACGCCATCCATGCCTCCACATCGTCCGCGCCGCGCGGCAGGCCGGACGACAGGCACACGGCCCCGTCCTCCGTGATGACGAAGTCGTCCTCGATGCGCACGCCGATGCCGCGCAGGGCCTCGGGGACGGTGAGGTCGTCGGGCTGGAAGTACAGCCCGGGTTCGACGGTGAGGACGTGACCGGCTGCGAGGACACCGTCCGCGTACGTCTCGTCGCGGGCACCGGCACAGTCGTGGCAGTCCAGCCCCAGCATGTGGCCCGAGCCGCACAGGGTGTACCGGCGGTACAGCTCGGACGGCGAGGTGGAGGCCGTCCTGCCATGCGGTGCGAGGCCCCATGCGTCGAGCCCCTCGGCGATGACGCGCATGGCGGCGTCGTGGAAGTCGCCGTACCGTGCGCCGGGCCGCAGCGCGGCGATACCCGCCGACTGGGCCGCGAACACCAGGTCGTAGACGCGGCGCTGGACGTCGGTGAAGTGTCCGCCGACCGGCAGCGTCCGGGTGACGTCCCCGGTGTAGAAGGAGTCCGCCTCGACGCCCGCGTCCAGCAGGAGCAGGTCCCCGTCCCGCACGGGCCCGTCGTTGCGCATCCAGTGCAGGACGCAGGCGTGCGCGCCGGCCGCCGCGATGGTCTCGAAGCCGAGGCCGTGACCCCCGAGCCGGGCACGCCGGTTGAACGTGCCCTCGATCCAGCGTTCTCCCCGCGCGAGACGCGTGGCGTGGTCCAGTTCACCGACGACGTCGTGGAAGCCGGCGACCGTGCACCCGACGGCCGCGCCCAGCTCGGCCACCTCCCAGTCGTCCTTGACCAACCGGAGTTCCGAGAGGAAGGAGACCAGTTCGGCGTCGGCCCCGGGAACCGGCGGCACCAGCGCGTCGACGTGCGCGTCCTCACCGCGCAGCACACGGGTCGGGACGTTCCTGCCGAGGGCCCGCTCCAGCTCGTCGCGAGCGCAGACCTCGATGCCGAGCGCGTCGGACGTCTCCGACAGGGTGCGGCGTCGGCCGACCCAGAACTCGCCGTGCCGGCGGTCGCCGTAGAACTCCGCTCCGTTCGGTCCGCCGCCGCGCGGTGACCGGGGCCGGGTGAACATCGTCACCGAGTGGCCCCTCCCCGTCGGTTCGAAGACCAGGACGCTGTCGGGGACCGCCGACGTACCCTGCTCGGCGGTGAGATGGACGAATGCGGAGTGAGGCCGGAACGCGTAGTCGAAGTCGTTGCTCCTGACCTTCAGTCCGCCCGACGGGACGACGACCCGTTCACCGGGGAACCGCTCCGACACCGCCGAGCGCCGTTTCGCCGCCCACGCCGCTCCCGGTACGGCCGGCAGCCGCAGATCCGTTTCCGCCCATCCTGCCCGGAAGGGGCCGGTCACCGCCGCCCATCCCGCACGCTCTTCGCCGCCCGTGCCGCGCACGTGGCTCTGGTCTTCCATGGATTCCCTCATGTGTCGTGATCCGGGGTCCAGTGACCTGCACTGCGACACCCCTCGGCCGCCTCGACGAGGGGGCCGCCCGTGACCGGCCGCGCCCCCCTGGTGGGTGGGTGCGGCCGGAGGTCTCAGCCGCGCAGCCGGGCCATCCAGGCCTCCACCTCCTCCGCCTGGCGCGGCAGGCAGGCCGAGAGGTTCTCGTTGCCGTCCTCGGTCACGAGGATGTCGTCCTCGATCCGTACGCCGATGCCGCGATACCGCTCGGGAACGGTCAGGTCGTCCGGCTGGAAGTAGATGCCCGGCTCGACCGTGAGCACCATGCCCGGTTGCAGCGTGCCGTCCACGTACGTCTCCGTCCGGGCCTTGGCGCAGTCGTGGACGTCCAGGCCGAGCATGTGACCGGTGCCCGCCAGGGTCCAGCGCCGCTGTAGCCCGAGTTCGTACGCCTCTTGCGCCGACCGTTCCCCGAACAGGCCCCAGGAGGCCAGGTGCTCGGCCAGTACCCGCTGGGCGGCCTCGTGGAAGTCCCGGTAGGCGGCGCCGGGCCCGACCGCGGCGATGCCGGCCTCCTGCGCCGCGTACACCGCCTCGTAGACCTCGCGCTGCACCGGTGTGAAACGGCCGTTGACGGGCAGCGTGCGGGTGACGTCGGCGGTGTAGAGGTCGCGGGTCTCCACTCCGGCGTCGAGCAGCAGGAGATCCCCGGGATAAGCCGCGCCGTCGTTGCGCACCCAGTGCAGAATCGTGGCGTGGGATCCGGCGGCGCAGACCGATGCGTAGCCGACGTCATTGCCCTCGACGCGTGCGCGCGTCCGGAACGTTCCCTCGATGAGCCGCTCCGGAGTCGGCGTGGTGGTGCCGAGCGCGCGGACCACGTCCTCGAACCCGGAGGCGGTGGCCTCGCAGGCGAAACGCAGATCGGCAATCTCGAAGGCGTCCTTGACGAGGCGCATTTCGGAAAGGAACTCCCGGAACTCGGCATCGTCCCCGGCCGTCACCCTGCTCGCGAGAGCGTCGTCGACACCCGCGTCGTGACCTCGCAGCAGGCGGACGGGGCCGGTGACCGCGCCGAGCCGGCCGGCCAGTGTGCGGACGTCGCGGCACGGCAGGCCGAGCCGCCGCTCGTTCTCGGCGAGACTGTCGCGGCGCCCGTCCCACAGCTCACCGTGGTAGTCGAGCCAGAACTCGCCGTTGCCGCGGTCGGAACGCGGGAGCAGGTAGGCGATCGCCCGGTGTCCGCCGGACCGTTCGGGTTCCATCACCAGCACGGCGTCCCGCGACTGGTCGCCGCTCAGGTAGACGTAGTCCGAGGACGGCCTGAAGGGGTAGGCCGTGTCGTTCGTGCGCACCTTCGGCCGGCCGGCCGGGACCACCAGGGTCTCACCGGGGAAACGGGCGGACAGCGCCGCCCTGCGGTGGGCGGTGTGCACCGCCTGCGCGATCGGCTCGACGTCTCGGCGCTCGGTGTCGGCCCATCCCCGCCTCATGTTCTCGGCGAGTTCGGTGCTCACCCGGCGATACAAACCATTCTTGCGGTGCTTGTTCTCGTCCGTCTCCGTCGTCACCGTCACCTCCTTCATCGATTCGGGCATGGAAATCCCTGGCTGCGTATCGTGTCGGCCGGACACCGCGGAATCATGTCGCCGGGAAAAGACTCGAAAGCAGGCTTCTCCCCGCGGGGGTCACCGACCAACGCTCGGCTTCCGGCGGGGCGCTGCCGCCGTCAGGACGGGAAGGCTCTCCCGCACCGGGCGAAACGGCTACGGCTGCTGTCACAGCGGGAAGGACGGCCCAGCAGCGCGTTCCCTCGGCTGTGCGCTCGGTGTCCCGGAACAAGGACAGAGCCTGGACCAGGGCGAGGCCGCGCCCGAGCACGTCGCCCGACCTCGCCTGACCGGGCCGAGGCGCCGCGGAACCGCCGTGGCGGACTCTGCGCCAGGGCCTCCTCGACGGTTAGCGGACCGCTCGCATGCAGCAGGCCGTCGGTGAGCAGTTCCGCCACCACCACTTCCAGCCGAAAGGCCACCTCCTCGTCGCAAAGGGCACCCCACGACCTCGCTTCCGCCACGATGCGATGGCGGGCGTGGTGGACCGCGGCCGCCGTTGTCCGAAGAGTCAGGCGGATTACGGTGCGAGGCATGGTGTCTCTCCTCGGAGTCGAGGCCGCTCCGTTCGTGACCGACTGGTACAGCCGCGGGAACACGGGTCTTCGGTGACGTGCGATGCGGTGAGCCGGCGCGAAAGGCGTCGTGGGCGGGCATCCTCCACTTTGCCGGAGCAGAGGCGCCGGTCGGAGACTTCCACGGCGGGCTCCGCGGGCACAACGGGCCGAGGCATAAGAGAACGAGCGGACCAGGCATAAGTCTTCCGGTGCGGGACACCACCGAGCCGCCGTACACACAGGCTCACCCGCATACTGGGTCCCTGTTTCCGCCACACAGCGAGGTGAACCGATGGAACTGGAGCTGCGCCATCTGCGTGTGCTCTGCGCGATCGCGGACTCCGGGAGCGTCGGGCGGGCAGCGGCCGCGCTCGGGTTCACCCAGCCCGCGCTGAGTTCCCAACTGCGGCGCATCGAGCGACTGTTCGGTGAAGGGCTGTTCGTGCGCGGCAGCACGGGTGTGGAACTGACGGCTTATGGTGCGGAGGTCGTGAGCCAGGCCCGCGAGGTACTGCTCCGGGCCGATGCCCTTGGCCGGCGCCGTACGGGTGGTCCGGCCGTGACAGCCGGCACGCTCCGGCTGGGCGTCACCAACACCCCCGTGGTGCCGGCCCTGCTGGACACCCTCCGCGATCTCTGCCCGGACCTCACGGTCTCCGTCTGCAGCGTGTACGCCACCGGTGAGCTCATCAGGCTCCTGGAGGCCGGTGAACTCGACGCCGCCTTGGGCGTCGACTATCCCGGGCTGCCGGTGCGGCACTCCCCGGCTCTGGCGCACCGCGCCATCACCACCGTTCCGATCTTCGTCGCGATGCCGGCCGGCCACCCGCTGGCGCACCGAGTCGAGGTACCGCTGGAGGAGTTGTCCGAGGACACCTGGTTCATCGCCTCCGACGACGGCGTGGGCTGGCCCGCCGCCTTCTACGACGCCTGCCGGGCCGCGGGTTTCGAACCCGCGAGCACACACGAGTTCCACGTGCCCGACCAGTTGCAGTCGATGATCGCCAAGGGCCTTGGCGTGACCACCGTTCAGCCCACCTTGCGCCCGGCCGACGGCGTTCTGGTCAGGCCGCTGGCCGGGGACCCACTGTGGCAGCGGCATCTGCTGGTCTGGCGCGCGGAGGCCGTGGCGGCACCGGTGGCAGAGGCTTTGCATCACCACGCCGTCCGCGTCTACCGAAACCTGCTGGCCCGCGCACCGCACCTGCAGAAATGGGTCGCACGCGCCTACACGACCGCGCGCTTGCCGGACGGGCTGAGCGCGTCCCTCCCGAGAACGCGCTGATCGGGAGGCGGGCGTGGATCTCGGGCACGTCGATCTCGAACCCGGCGAGGATTCCCCGTTCGATCGACTCCGAGCGTCCGAGTACGGCGGGTCATGACGCCTGGGCATGCCGGACCCGGCTGCGGACGCGACAGCCGCCGGGAGTTGGTGTCGGTCGCGGTCGCGTAGTGCGGAACCGCCCCCCAGGAATTGACGGAGGTATTGACGCCGACCGCAGAAAGGTGCCGATCATGCGCAGCAAGATCGTACGGGTTCTGGTCGCCAGCGTCGCCGCGGGCACACTCGCCGGAGGAGCAGCGATGGCCTCCACCGGGACAGCCGTGGCGGTGCCCGCGAACACCCACGCGACCGCCGCCCAGCATGCATCCACTCCTCGTCCGACGCCGAGCCACAAGAAGTGTCCCAAGGGTGAGCACTTCACCAAAGCCAACGGCAAGTGGGGCTGCCACAAGAAGTGACGGCCGGCTGCCACGCCGGGCGCCGGGTCTTTCCGGCGCCCGGCGCTCGCGCGCTTTCGCCACGGTGGACCCGCCGCGCGCTGGGTCGGTCCGGCAGTACGGCGTCGTACTTGTCCGCGCTTTGCAGGCGGGCGCCGTCGCCGGCTGACCTGGTGGGTGTGCCCCACGCCCGGCGGCCCTCCGTGGCGCGCGAGACGGAGCCGGACCGGCGGTGATGGCGGGGGAGGAACTGGCCGAGGCCCTGGCGGCCTCCGTGGCCGAGCCCAGTCGGTTCGCCGCGCCACCGCCGACGGCCGAAGGCGGGGTTGCCGCCGTCGGCCGACGGCGGGGCTGTCGGGACGGACCTCGGCCTCCCGGTACCACCGCCGTCGGCCGACAGGCCCCGGCTCCTACGACGGTGTGACGGCCTCGCGCCCGCGGCCCAGCCGTTGGCGGATCAGCGCGATGACCACCACGCCCGCAGCCACCAGGGTGGACAGGACCACCTGATCGCGGCCGCCGCCGTTGGCCGTGTCCGTCAGCATGTAGCCCAGGACGAACGTGATCAGGGCGATGGTGGCCCAGGTCAGGTAGGGGAAGAGCCACATCTTGACGATCAGCTTCTCCGGTGCCTCCCGCTGGAGGATCCTGCGCATCCGCAGCTGGGAGAAGCAGATCACCAGCCAGACGAACAGCGCGATCGCGCCGGAGGAGTTGAGCAGGAACTGGAAGACCGTGTCCGGCCACAGGTAGTTGAAGGCGACCGCGACGAAGCCGAAGACCACCGAGGCCAGGATGGCCGTGCGCGGCACGCCGCGTTGCGTGGTGCGGCCGAAGGCGGCCGGAGCGTCGTTGCGCCCGCCGAGGGAGAACGCCATCCGGGACGCGGTGTACAGACCGGAGTTGAGACAGGACAGCACGGAGGTCAGCACGATGGCGTTCATGATCTGCGCGGCGTGCGGGATGCCGATGGAGCTCAGTGCGGCGACGTACGAGCCGTCCTTGAGGATCGCCGGGTCGTCCCAGCGCAGCAGCGACACCACGATCAGGATCGAGCCCAGGTAGAACACCGCGATCCGCCAGATCACGCTGTTGGTGGCCCTGGTGACCGCGCCCCGCGGGTCCTCGGACTCACCGGCCGCCAGCGTGACGATCTCGCTGCCCATGAAGGAGAAGACCACCATCAGGACACCGGTGAGGATCGCTCCCGGCCCGTGCGGCAGGAACCCGCCGTGCGCGGTCAGATTGGAGAAGCCGGTCGCCGGGTGGTCCGAGCCGGGCAGCAGGCCGAAGAGCGCGAGGGAGCCCAGCACGATGAACGCGGCGATGGCGACGACCTTGATGCCCGCGAACCAGAACTCGAACTCGCCGTAGGAGCTGACCGAGGCCAGGTTGCTGACGGTGAGGACGACCATGACGATCAGGGCCCAGCCCCATTGCGGGACCGCCGGGACCCAGCCCGCCAGGATCTTGGCGCCGGCGGTCGCCTCGACCGCGAGCACCACGACCCAGAAGAACCAGTACAGCCAGCCGATGGTGAATCCGGCCCAACGGCCCAGCGCGCGGTCCGCGTAGGCGGAGAACGAGCCCGACGTGGGGTTGGCGGCGGCCATTTCGCCGAGCATCCGCATGACGAGGACGACGAGGACGCCGACAAGCGCGTAGGAGATCAGGATGCCGGGGCCCGCGGCGGCGATGCCGGAGCCGGAACCGACGAACAGGCCGGCGCCGATGACACCGCCGATCGCGATCATCGACAGGTGGCGGTTCTTCAGCCCGGCGCGCAGCCCGGGACCCGCGGTGGTGCTCTCGGCGGTGCTCCCGGTGGTGGTCACCGGGTCTGTGTCGGAGAGAGGGGGACGTGTGGTCATCTCGGCATCCATCCATGGAGGGGGTGCGGACGAGGGCATGCGTCAGCGGACCGGGGCGGGGGTGACCGCGCAGATTCCGCCGAAGGGGGAGAGAGAAGGGGACGGGTGTGGGAGTCGGACGCGTCGCAGGTCGCGGTCGCGGTTGCCGTGAGGGCATAGTGGGCCGCGACCTCGTGGCCCGTGTCCGCCAGGGCAGGCACGGGTGGCCGTGAGGAAAATAGTTCACGACGATCAAAAAAAACAAGAGGCGTCGGCCGGGCCTCTCCTCGTGGGCGCACGCCATCGGCACGGGCCCCGCGGCGCCCCCTCGCGCACCCTCCAGGCCGGCCGTGAGGGGCGGCCGGGCGCCGAGGACTTCCGGGGGCTTGTCTTAAGTGTTCACCATGCCCTAATTTTTCAGCGACGCGGAACCACCTCGTCCGTCGTGGTTCCCGCGTCGTCTCCCGTGTTCCGGCCCCCGTGGGAGCCTCCTATGCACAACACCGCGGTGTGGTCGCGAGAACCACCGCTGATCCGGCCTCGGCCATCCCTGCCGCTACGCCTCGCGCGGGCCTCCCGGGTCGCTGCCTACCTGCTCGTCCGAGACGGGGTGGGCGTCAAAAAACCGGTCCGGGCCGCCCGCCGGAGTGAGAGCGACCCCTGAATCCCGGGGCCCTGGCCGGACGGCGCCGCGGGCCCTGACCCCGCTCAGCGGGCCGTTAGGGTGGCGTCGTGGTGAATGCAGCGGGCAAGTTCGGACCCTACAACCAGCCGGGCCCGGCCAGCCCGGCGCCGGTCGCCGGGGTACGGGACACCCGTGCCCTGCCCGGCAGGGGCCAGACCGGATCGGAACTCGTCCGCTCACGGATTGCGCTGCGGGTGCGCCTGAAGTCCGTGTCACCGGGGGACCGGCTGCCGGATGCCGGCGTCCTCGCCGAGGAGTTGGGGATCGGTGAGATCACCGTGCGCCGCGCGCTGGAGGGGATGTGCCAGGACGGTCTGCTCGACCGCCGGCGAGGGCGGGCGGGCGGCACCTTCGTCGCGCCGGGCTGGGACACGGTCGTCGCCCTGATGCACGACCCCGACGAGGCAGCGTCACTGGACGCCTTCCACCTGCTGCTCGAATGCGGTCTCGTGGCGCGCGGCGCGGGCGAGGTCCAGTCAGGTCGACTCGACGGGTTGCAGGCGCTGGTCGACGAGATGGCCCTGGCCGAGGACCCGGCACGCCTCCTCGAACTGGAGACGCGCTTCCACCTCGACCTCGCGGAGGTGCTCGGCGGCGCCGGTATCCGCGAGTTCGCCGCCGACCTGCTGGGACGGCTGTGCCTGGTGCTGCCCGCTCCGGAACCCGCGGTGGTACGGGCCCGGAACCGCTGCCACGCCGACCTGCTCACCGAGCTCGGCCGCGGCGCGATGGACCCGGCCGTGCGGGCGGTGAAAGCACATCAGCATGCCCGCCCGAGCTGACGCCCGCTCGCGTCGGCCCGAATGCCGACGACCCCGCGCATCCCTTGCGCCGCCACACTGCAGAAGGAGCTGCCGCCATGACTGACCCCGGAGCCGTCGGGCCGCCGCCGACGTCGGGCCCCGTCGGCGGCACGCCCCAGCGCCTGCGCGGCGGCGTTCTCGGTATGGCGGACATCGCCGCCGCCACGATGGCCAATGTCGGCCCGGCCATGAGCTTCTTCTTCGGCTTCGCGTTCCTCGCCGCCACCGCGGGTGTCGCCTCCCCGCTGACCATCGTCGCCGCGGGCATCGCGGTCGCGCTGCTGGGCAACACGCTCGCCGAGTTCTCCCGGGCACACCCCTCCGCGGGCAGCTTCATCACCTTCGTCGGCAAGTCCTTCGGGCCGGTCAGCGCGGTGACCACGGCCCTGCTGGCCGGGCTGGGCTACATCATCGCGATGGCCTCCGTCATCGCGATCTCGGGTGGGTTCGTGCAGATCACCCTGCACCACTACACCGGCATCGACCTGCCGTGGATCATCTGGACGCTGCTGCTGACGGGGCTGTCGGTGGTGCTGATGCTGCGCGGGGTGGTGGTCTCCACGAAGTGGGCCGGCTACTTCTTCGTCGTGGAGATGCTGGTGCTGGTCGTCGTCTCGGTCGCGGCGATCGTCGAACACCGCGGCAGCCTCTCCGCCGACCCGTTCCTGCCCGGCCACATCAGCCACGGTCTCAGCGGTCTCGCCGCGGGCTTCCCGCTGGCGGTGTACCTGTTCATCGGCTGGGAGAACTCGGCGGCGCTGGCCGAGGAGACGGAGAACCCACGGCGCAACGTCGGCCGCGCCGTGTTCTTCTCCATCGCGATCATGACCGTGAGCTACATCCTCTTCTCCTACGCCACGGTGACCGGCTTCGACTACGACCTGGCCAGACTCGGCCACGCTCGTATCCCCTTCATCGACGTCGCCCACGACACGCTCGGAGCGCTGGCCTTCGTCGCCTACATCGGGGGCCTGACCTCCACCCTCGGCGCACTGATCGCCGGCATCAACTCCCAGGCGCGCCTGGTGTTCAACGCCGGACGCGAGGGGCTGCTCCCGTCCTTCTTCGGCTACGTGCACCCCACGCGCCGTACCCCGACCAACGCGATCGTCACCTTCGCGGCCACCTCGCTGCTCATCATCGGAGGCTGGGGCCTGGGCCATCTGCTCAGTGCCGAGGGCGGCCCGATGAACCCCGTGGTCTTCTTCACCGAGTCCTCCAGCCTGGGCTCCATCCTGATCCTGATGGTCTACCTCGCGTCCAACATCGCCCTGCCGCTGTACTACCGCAGGTACCGCCCACAGGAGTTCCGGACGGTCCGGCACCTGGTGCTGCCCGCGATCGGGGCCCTGGCCATCCTGGTTCCGCTCTACTACCTCGCCAAGCCCGGACAACCCGCGCCGTACAGCTGGTTCCCCGTCGCGGCGCTGGCCGCCCTGCTCGGCGCCATCGGCTACGCCACGCTGCTGGTCCGCCGCGACCCGAGCCTGGCCGAACGCGTCGGCTCCGTCGTCGCCGACGCGGATTGAGTCCTCACCGGGGTCCACATCATCGCCCCGAACCGGTCCCGCGCGTTGAGGACCTGCCCGAAGATGCTGAACACGCAGCACACCACCGGCCTCGGCCCTCCTGGGGGCGGTCCGGCTCGCAGGGCCCATAAGTGTCAAGGAAGTCGGCCCAACGACGTCGTGGTTACCGGAGGAGAGACCGGCAGCCGGCGGACGTACCGTTCCAGAACTCTTCCAGGTGCTTGGCACCACCCCCGGTCCGGGGCCTGGGCCCACTGCTTCACCGGCGACCGAGGAGGAGGGTTGTTCCCGTCACCACCAGGGCGACCGACGGAGCGGGGAAAGCGATGGCCAGTCTCACACGGCGGAAACTTCTCAAGGGCGCCGCGACCGCGGCAGCGGGCAGCGTGGTCGGGGGCGGCCTGGGGCCCGGCTTCTTCACGGCTGCGGCGCAGGCGAGTGGCGTAGCCGGGAAGAGCGGCGTGAGCGGGGCGAGCCCGTTCCTGGAGGGGGCCTTCGCGCCGGTCACCGAGGAGTTGACGGCCTTCGACCTCGATGTCAGCGGCCGCATTCCGTGTGACCTGGACGGCCGCTACCTGCGCAACGGCCCGAACGCTCTGGGCCTCGAAGACGTCCGCGCCCACCACTGGATGCTCGGCGACGGAATGGTGCACGGGGTCCGTCTGCGCGGCGGGCGTGCGGAGTGGTATCGCAACCGCTGGGTGCGGTCCTCGCGGGTGACGGCGAAGCTGGGGGAGACGTACCCGGGTCAGGCACCGCCGGACGACTTCGCGTGCAACACGCACGTGATCCCGTACAAGGGCCGCGTCCTGGCGCTGCAGGAAGGCGGGCCGCTGCCGTACGAGCTGGACGGCGAGCTCGGCACCGTGGGCCCGTACGACTTCCGCTCCACTCTCCCTGGCGCGTTCACCGCGCACACCAAGTACGACGCGGCGGCCGACGAACTGCACGGTATCGCGTACTACCCGGCCTGGGACCATGTGCGGCACATCGTGATCGACCGGACCGGCCGGGTGGCGCGGACCACGCGGATACCCGTCGCGGACGCGCCGATGATGCACGACTTCGCGCTCACCGGGAAGTACGTGGTGATCGTGGACGTGCCGATCACCTTCGACGGTGCCGCCGCGGAGGCGGGTGCGCTCGTGCCGTATGTGTGGAACGACGGACATCCCATGCGTGTCGGAGTGCTGCCGCGCACCGGCGGCCGCACGCGCTGGTTCGAGACGGACCCGGTGTACTACTCCCACACGCTCAACGCCTACGACCGGGGTGACACGGTCGTGGTGGAGTACACCGGGTTCCCGGCGCCGTTCTACGCCGCCGGCCGCGGTATGGGCGGACCCTCCGCGATCGGCGCCCCGACGCTCGACCGCTGGACGATCGACCTGCGCGCGGGCCGGGTCCGAAGCAGCCGGCTGGACGACCGTCCGCAGGAATTCCCTCGTATCGACGAGTCCCTGGTCTCGCGTCGGCACCGCTATGCCTACACCGCGAGCGCGGCCGAGATGTGGCGCGCGTACGAGACCGTCGACGGAGTGCCGCCGTCGGAGAAGTTCACCAACTACCTGGTGAAGCACGACATGCTGCGGGACAGCGGGCGGCTCCACCGCTTTCCCGAGGGCGCGGCGGTCGGCGAGCCGGTGTTCGTCCCGCGGCGCGGGGCACGGGACGAGGACGACGGTTACGTTCTGTCGTACGTGAACGACCCCGACCGCGGCGCGACCGACCTGGTGATCCTCTCGGCCCAGGACTTCGGCGGCCACCCGCTGGCCCGCGTTCACCTGCCGGGCCGGGTACCGCTGGGGTTCCACGGGAGCTGGATCGCGGACGCCTGACCGCCCGTGAGCCGGACCGGGTCCGTGCCCTCGCGCCGCGGCGCGACGAGCAGCTTGCCGGTCTGCCATGGGCTCGTCCCGGAGAAGGAGTCCCTCCGGGACGGCTCGGGCACCGTGGTCGACGGGATCTCCCGTGAGGTCTGGCCCGGGAGCCCGCCACTACGGGAGGCACGACTCCCGGCGTCAGACGAGCGGCACGTCCAGGACGGCCCTGTGGTGGCTGAAGGTGGCGATGGAGTGGCGGCCGTGGTAGTTGCCCATGCCGCTCGGGCCGACGCCGCCGAAGGGCAGCTCGGGAACGGAGAGATGGGAGATGGGCAGACCGAAGTTGAGCGCCCCGGAGGAGGTCTCGGTGGCCAGCCGCTCGCGCGTGGTGTCGTTCGCCGTGAACGCGTACAGGGCCAGGGGCTTGTCGCGCTCGTTGATGAAGGCGATGGCCTCGTCCAGGCCGTCCACGGTGAGGATGGGCAGGACGGGACCGAAGATCTCCTCCCGCATCACCGGCGCGTCCGGCTCCACCTCGGCGAGCACCGTGGGCGCGATGTACCGGTCGGCACGGTCGTGCGTGCCGCCGACCACCGTGCGCCCCGAGTCCAGGAGCGCTGCCAGGCGGTCGAAGTGGCGCTCGTTGACGATGCGCCCGTACAGCTCCGACGACTGGGGGTCGTCGCCGAAGAGCCGCCCGATCGCGGCGGGGAGGGCCGCCTCCAGGGCGCGGGCGGTGTCCGGGTCGGTGAGGACGTAGTCGGGGGCGACACAGGTCTGCCCCGCGTTGGCGAACTTGGTCCGCGCCAGCCGGGCGGCGGTCACCGCCACATCGGCGTCCCGGTCGACGAACACCGGGGACTTGCCGCCCAGTTCGAGCGTGACCGGGGTGAGGTGCTCGGCGGCGGCCTTCATCACGATGCGGCCGACCGCGCCGTTGCCGGTGTAGAAGACGTGGTCGAAGCTCTCGGCCAGCAGGGCGGTGGTCTCCGGGACGCCGCCCTCCACGACGGCGACGGCGTCGTCGTCCAGGTACCGCGGCAGCAGCCGCGCCATCAGCGCCGAGGTGGCGGGGGACAGCTCACTCGGCTTCGCTACCACCGCGTTGCCCGCGGCCAGCGCGCCGACGACGGGCACCAGCAGCAGGTTGACGGGGTAGTTCCAGGCGGAGATCACCAGGGCGACGCCCAGCGGTTGATACTGGCTGCGGGCGGTGGTGCCCGCGGGGAAGCGGCCCGCGGGAACGGCCGCGGGCCGCGGGCGCAGCCAGTCCGCCAGATGTTCCAGGCAGTGGTCGATCTCGGCGACGGTGCTGCCGATCTCCATGGCGTCGGCCTCGGCGCGGCTCTTGCGCAGGTCGGCGTGGAGGGCGGCGGCGATGTCCTCGCCGTTCTCGGTCAGCAGCGCGCGCAGCCGGGAGAGCTGCTCCCTGCGCCAGGCGAGGGGCCTGGTGCGCCCGGTGCGGAAGGTGGCGCGCAGACGGCCGACGAGGGCGGCGGCGTCCTCCGCGGTGAAGCCGGCCCTCCGGGGGGCTGCGGTCGCGGAGACATCGGTGGTGGTGGTCACGGGCGGTCCCGTTTCTTCTGAGGGGAGGGTGGGAGGAGGCGTCCGTCGAGCGGACGCTCGGGGGGTACGGCTTCGAGCCGGGCGGGGCGGCGAGCCGTGGGTCGCGGGGCGGATGGACGGGCCGTAGGGCGGGTGCGCCGTACGGGCGCGGGGGTGGGTACCGGGGTGGGTACGGGGGTGGATCGGTGGCCGGCGGATCAGCGGGCGGCCCGCTCGGCGGCCTCACCGAGCAGGCCGGCGACCAGCGCGTCCACCGCCGGAGCGAGGAGGCGCTCACCGCCGGGCACGGACTCCAGGCCGAGCACGAGGGCGATGCCGATGTCGGCCGCTTCGGCGGCACCGACGGCATCGGCGTCCGCGCCGGCGGCGCCCTCCGCTTCCCCGGCACCCGCGCGGGCGGTGTCCGCCGCCGGGGTTCCCGGGTCCTGCAGGCCCGACTCGGTGAAGACGCCGATCAGCAGCGCGCGCAGATCGGCGGTGAAGCGATGGCAGATGTCGCCGAACAGCCGGGCCTTCTCGTCGAGGAGTTCGGCGGTGTGCGGCGAGTCCCCGGCCAGTTCCAGCACCAGGGCGAGCTTGGCCTCCAGCACGCCGCGCACCCGGGTCGTGAGCGGGGCGTCGGCGGACGCGGCCCGCCGGGCCCGCTCCAGCGCCCGGTCGTGCAGGCGCTCGGCGAGCCGGCGGAACGCGTCGTCCTTGCCCCGGACGTACTGGTAGACCGCCGACCGGGACACGTTCATGGCGCCGGCGATGTCGTCCACCGTGGTGCGCCGTACGCCGTACCGGGTGAGGCAGTCGTACGTGGCGTCCAGTACCTCCGTGAGCCGGTCGGGGGCCATGCCCGTTCAGCCCAGGGCCTTGGCCAGCTCCGCCGCGAGGGGGCCGGAGGAGGCCGGGTTCTGGCCGGTGTAGAGGTTGCGGTCGACCACGACGTTCGGGGTCCAGGGCTCCGCCTCCACGTAGTCGGCGCCCAGCTCGGTCAGCCGGTCCTGGAGCAGCCACTCGGCCTTCTCGGCGAAGCCGGCCTGCCGCTCCTCCTCGTTGCTGAAGCCGGTCAGCCGGTAGCCCGCGAACGGCGAGGTGCCGTCCTCGCCCGCGGTGGCCAGCAGTGCGGCCGGCGCGTGGCAGACCACACCAAGCGGCCGTCCCGACTCCAGGGTGCGGGTCAGTACGGCGGCGGAGTCGGTGTTGACGGCCAGATCCTCCATCGGGCCGTGCCCGCCCGGGTAGAAGACCGCGTCGTAGCCGTCCGGGTCCACCTCCTCCAGCTTCACGGGCCGCCGCAGCTCGCTGAACGACTCCAGGGCCTTCGCGACCCTCTCGGCGCCCTCCTGGCCGCCATTCGTCTCGGGTGCGAGGCTCGCCCGGTCGACGACGGGCACGACGCCGCCCGGGGTGGCGACGGTGATCTCGTGCCCGGCCGCGGTGAACACCTCGTAGGGGGCCACGGCCTCCTCGGCCCAGAAGCCGGTCGGGTGCCGGGTGCCGTCGGCCAGGGTCCAGTGATCGACGCCGGTCATCACGAACAGGATCTTCGCCATGGTGGTGCTCTCTTCTCGCTAGACGGTCCGGTGCCCCCGTGTACGGGGACGCCGGGGTTCCCGGTCCCGGACGGCCGGGCGGTCCCCGGCTCCGGGGCGTCGGGGCTCTGACGTTCTGACGTTCCGGACGGAGAACGTCAGAGCGACGACGCCTTCGACCGTAGGCCGCCCCGGCTCACCGTTACCAATAGGATCGGCAACATGAGCGATAGGGAATCCGATGGCAGATAGGGAATCCGACGTGCCGGGACCGCGGACGGAGCCCCGGCGGCCCGCCCCGGCGCCCCTGAACCTCTCCCTCCTGCGCACCTTCCTGGCCGTGCACCGGACCGGCTCCTACACGGCCGCCGCTCCGCTGCTCGGCCTCTCCCAGCCCAGCGTGACCACGCAGATCCGCTCGCTGGAACGCCACCTCGGACGGCAGCTCTTCGAGCGCGAGCCACGCGGGGTGACGGCCACCCCCTTCGCCGACGAGCTGGCCGAGCAGGTCGCGGGCCCCCTCGACGCCCTGGCGGTCGTCGCCGAGCGCGCACCGCTGCGGGAAGGCGTGCCGGCTCCGCCGGTGCATCTGGCCGGGCCGGCCGACTTCCTCGGCTCCTGCGCCCTGCGCGTCCTGGCACCGCTCGTGGCGGACGGTGTACGGCTGCGGGTCACCACCGGGCTCTCCGAGGATCTGCTGGAAGGACTGCGTGCGGGCCGCCACGATCTGGTGGTCTCCGCCCGCCGGCCGCGTGGGCGCGCCCTGACCGCCGTACCGCTGGCGGACGAGGAGTTCGTCCTCGTCGCGTCGCCGGAGTGGGCCGAGCGCATCGGCCCGGACCGGGTCGCCGCCGAGGGCCCGGCGGCCCTGTGCGGGGTGCCGCTGGTGACGTACGCGGAGGACCTGCCCATCGCCCGCCGCTACTGGCGGCATGTCTTCGGGCGGCGACTGACCGCCCAGGCCGCGCTCACCATGCCGGATCTGCGCGGGGTCCTCTCCGCGGTGACCGCGGGCGCGGGCTTCACCGTGCTGCCCGGGTATCTCTGCCGGGCGGAGCTGGCCTCGGGGGCGCTGGTCCCGCTGCTCACCCCCGAGGATCCGCCGATCAACACCGCCTACCTGGTGGAGCGCCCCGGCACCGCGGACAATCCGCATGTGGCGCTGGTTCGCGACCATCTGCTGCGGGAGGCACGCACGTGGTGACCGGGCGGCGGTGCGCCGCGGTGCGCGGCGCACCCCCTGTCCCGTGCCCGGTGACGACCGCTCCGGGCCCGGAGCCGCTCTCGCCGCGCCACCGCTGCCGTGTCCCTACGACGTCCCGCCGCGCCTCCTCGCCGAAGGCGCGGGCGGCTCACGGGTCAGACCCGGACGCCGAACATGAACGGTCCGCCGATGGTGTCCATCGACTCGTACCGCACGACCGTGCCGGTGCGAGGGGCGTGCAGGATCTGGCCGTTGCCCGCGTACAGGCCGACGTGGTGCAAGTCGTCGAAGAAGAAGACCAGGTCGCCGACCTGGAGCTGGCTGCGCGTGAGACGGGTCCCGATGTTCGCCTGCTCCTCGGAGGTGCGCGGTATGTGGACGCCTGCCTGCGCATAAGCCCAGGAGGTCAGGCCCGAGCAGTCGTAGGAGGAGGGGCCGGTGGCGCCACGGAAGTAGGGCTTGCCGAGCTGGCTCTGCGCGAAGGAGAAAGCGGCGGCGGCACGGCCGGAGGCGGAGCTGCCGTTGCCGAGCCTGACGCGTTCGGCGGAGGAGCGGCTGGCCCTCTGCTGCTCGGCTGCGAGGGCCGACTTCTCCTTGAGGGTCAGGGTGTTGAGGAGTTCTTGCGCCTCGGCGAGCTTGCCCTGGACTTCCTGTTTCCTGTCGCCCAGTTCGGTGCGTGTGGTGGCGAGGTCCCTGAGCTTCCCGGTGGCCTCGGCGCGCTCCTGCGCGAGTTCGCGCTGCTTGCCCTGGACCTTCTTCAGGGCGGCGATCTGCCGGCCGCTCAACTGGTCGAGCGTGGAGGCCTTGTCCAGGAAGTCGTCCGGGTCGGAGGACAGGAAGAGCTGGACCGAGGGGTCGATGCCTCCCGAGCGGTACTGCGCGCCGGCCAGCGAACCCAGGCCGTCACGCAGCTTGTTCAGCTCCTGCTGGCCGCGGGCGACGCCGTCCTGGATCGCGGAGATCTCCTTCTGTAACCGCTGCTGCTTCTCCTTGGCCCCGTTGTACTTCTCGGTGGCCTGCTCGGCCTCCTCGTAGAGCTTGTCGACCTTCGCCTTGACCTCGTCCTTGTCGGGCTTGTGACTCGGTGCGGCGTTGGCGGCATGCGTGCTGAGGGCGACGGCGGCTGCTGCCGCGGTGGTCAGTACGGTGACACGCGTTCGGTTGGGCTGCTTGGGTCGACGATGGGACGCCACAGGGGCGAACTCCTTGCTCCTTCAGCCGCCTGCCAGCACGTCGGTGGGCGGGGCCCTCCGCTGTCACTCCGTCTGAGTGAGCGTCTGAACGGGGGTTGGAGCACGACCTTAATGAATTTCTTACCATCAGATCAAACGTTTGGGCGACTGGGCGCGGTCTGCGGGGGAACGGCCGTTCCGCTCACGCTGGGATGTGTCAACTCCGGTCATCTACAGGGGAGTTCAGGCCAAGCTGGCTCCTCTCGACCGCGGGAGGGGACAGGTGTCACCGGTACGGGGACAATGCTCCGACAGGGGAACGGGGGGCGTGATGAGTGCTGCCGAAGACGCGACCGAACTCGTGGGCCCGGGTGACCGGGACGGCCGGAGCGGCCAGGTGAACCCGCAGGAATCGAGAGGATCGGGGGGTCCGGGGGACAGGGCCGCGGAGGAACTGGCACTGCGCGTCTTCAGCGGGGAGGAACGCTGGGGCTGGGAGTTCGTCCAGCCGCCGGAGCCGCCGGTCCACCGCGACGCCCACAACCCGCCCGTCTACAAAGAGCCCTCCGACGCCGAGGTGCGCTCCATGCAGGAGCGGGCCATGAGCGGCCGCAAGACCTCCGGCTTCGGCTGCCTGACCCTGATCGTGGCCGGTTTCGCGTTCGCGGCAGCGGGCGCCGCGGCAGCGATCGTCGTCGTGGTCCTCGTCGTCGCCGCGAGCGCCGCGACCTCGCCCAACGCCAGGCTGCGGGCCGCCGAACGCCGCCTGGAGGCCAACCGGGAACGCGCCAAGCGCGACTACGAGGCCCGCCGGAAGTCCTGGCAGGACCGGCTCGCCGCCCACCGCGCCGAGCACCTGCGCCACAACGAGACGCTGGACACCTGGTACCCGATCTCCCTCACCTCCGGGCCCAGCCGGATCGATGTCTTCGGCGGCACTGGCAACGGCTGGGCCAGCCTCCTCGCCACACTGGGCGGACCACTCCTGTCCGGCGGTCAGTCGTTCGTCGTCCTCGACCTCACCCAGCAGGCCGTGGCCCTGGAACTGGCCGGGCTCGCCGCCCAGCGCGGCGTCACCGTCGGCCACGTGCCCATGCCCGGCGCCCTTCTCGGCATGGACCTGCGCGCGGAGTTCACCTCGGAGGAACTGGCGGAGACGCTGGCCGAAGCCCTGGGGACGATGCGCCCGCCCGGCGCGGACATCGACCTCCACACCATCGACGTGGACGTGCTCCAGACCGTCACCGACCTCCTCGAAGGACCGGTGACCTTCTCCCGCCTCGCCGCCGGACTCCGCGTCCTGCTCCGCGTGTACGACGTCGACCCGCAGGCACCGGGCGCGCTGAGCCGCGCCGAGATCGAGTCGATCACCCAGGCCATCGACCTCGTCGGCCAGGGCGAGCGCGTGCAGAACGAACTCCGCTACGTACGGGCCCAGACGGAACTGCTGACGAAGGCGGAGGCGGCCGAAGCGCCCGACACCTCCGCGTCCGCCTGGTGGAAGCCCGGCTGCCTCACCGTCGTCACGACCGAGGACCCCGTCCACCGGCGCAAGGACCTCACCGACCGCTTCGTCTTCTTCCGGCTGCTCCACGCGCTGCGCAAGGGCGCGGTGGCTCCCGGCTCGGGCACGCTCGTCGTGGCGGGCGCCGACCACCTGGGCCGCGAGGCCCTCGAAACGATGGCACGCCAGGCACGGACCGCGGGAGTGCGGCTCGTCTTCCTCCTGGAACACCTGCGGGAGGCCGCGGTCCAGGTCGCCGGCGGATCCGACAGCGCGACGGTGTTCATGCGCCTGGGCAACGGCGAGGAGGCCAAGGCCGCCGCGCAGTTCATCGGGCAGGAACACAAGTTCCTGGTGAACCAACTGACCCGGCAGGTCGGAGAGACCCTGACCGAGGGGCGCGGCACCAGCTACGGTTACCAGCGAGGCGTGTCCGACACCTCGGGCTCCAACCGGGGCGGCGGTATCGGGTCGGGCAGCAGCTGGGGCACCTCCAGCTCCTTCTCCACCTCGCTCTCGCGGAGCTGGCAGGACTCCACCAACACCTCGACCGCCCGGTCGACGACGACCGGAGAGAACCTCAGCCGTGTCTACGAGTTCGCGGTCGAGCCGACCCAGTTGCAGGCCCTGCCCGTGACCGGACTGATCCTCGTCGAGGCGGGTCCGGGCGGCCGCCGCGTGGTCTTCGGGGACTGCAACCCGGGGATCAACTTCCTGCCGCGGCTGTCCGCGCGACCGCGCCCGAGCCTGCCGTGACACCGGCCGCCGGTCAGCCGGGCGGGCCCGCGTGACTCGCCGCGTACCGCTTCCACCGGGTCGGAGGACGGCCTGCGCGGGCACCGTGACGGGGCCGTCGAGGCCCACGGCAGGCGGCCGGGAGGATCTGCCACCAGCCGCGCGTTCATCCCGTGTCTTGTGCTTGCCCGGGTGGAGAGGCCGGTCTGCGGCGATGCGGTCGATCGGCGGTGGTGCCCACGCCGAACCCGTCCGCGAGCCGCGCGTACGGATGACCGTCCACGTCCAGCCGGGGCGGGTGCGAACGCCGACATCAGGGGTCAGCCGGTTGTCCTGACGGGTGCGCTGCCGCGTCCGTGCTGTCGACCGCTGAGCTCGGCGTCGAGTGTCTCCTGAGCCACGCGCATCGCCTCGGCGTAGACGGGGTCCTGCAACCGCTTCCACATCTCGTCCTCGGAGACGTCCTCAACGCGGCTGACGATCCACCAGATGTTGCCGAAGGGGTCCTTGACGCGCCCACCGCGCTGCCCGAAGGCGTCGTCGGCCAGGCGAGTGACGACATGGCCGCCTGCCGCGACGGCTCGTGAGAACGCCTCGTCCGCGTCGGCGACGAACACGCGCAGCAGACTCGGCAGGGTGGGCCAGTCCGCGTGTCGGTCGAAGGCCAGCACAACGGTGTCGCCGACTCGGATCTCACCGTGCCCGATCAGGCCGTCCTCGGTCGCGACCCGCCCGAGCTCCTCACCCCCGAACGCCTGGGCAACGAAGTCGAGGAAGGCCCCCGTGTCGTCGGTGACGACCCAGGGCGCAACCGTGGTGTATCCCTCCGGCGCGGTGCTGGTCTGCTCGGGCATCGCGGTCCTTTCGCTCATGTCGGTGGCAGGCGGCCACGATAGGCGTGATTCAGGTCAGCCCCTGTCCTCGATGGCAGTGCGCTCGGGTCGTGACCGGATGGCCGGCCGCGCGGAAGAGATCCTCGCCTTCGAAGAGCCTCTCGTGGGTCAGCCTGGCGTGTCGCCGCGACGAGGCCACACGCCCTCCGGACGTACCGACCCCCCTGACGCTCGTCAGCCGGGGCGTTTGGCCATGACGACCAGACCGGGCCCGCTGTACTCCTCCGGGGGGAGGCGCAGCTCCGCGACCGGGTCCAGGCCGGCCTGCTCGATCAGGTCGACGAGTTGTTCCGGCCGCCACTTGTGTGTCGTCCAGCGGACGGGTACGCCTCCGTAGGCCTCGGTGCGCACCACGTCCTCGTCGCCGACGTGTGTCGCGGTGATGAAGTGTCCGCCCGGCTTCAACGCGCGCGCGAACGAGGCGAGGACCTGGGGCAGGACGTCCCGGGGGAGGTTGAACAGTGACCACCACCCGAGCACGCCGCCGAGGGACGCTTCACCGAGGTCCAGCTCGGTGGCGGAAGCGACGGCGAAGCGGCACTCCGGATGGAGCCGGCGCGCGTTCTCGATCATGCGAGGAGAGAGATCCACCCCGGACACGTCGAGTCCGCGTTCGGCGAGGTAGGCGGTCACCGTTCCGGGCCCGCAGCCGACGTCGAGGACGGGCCCGAGCCCGCGCACGGTGTCGGCGAAGGCGTCGATCGACGCCTTGAGCCATGGATGCCTGCGGATGTCGCCGACTCCCGTCGTCACGACCATGTGGGCGTAGTTGTCGGCCACCCGGTCGTAGGACTCACGTACGACGTCGAGATCGGCCGGGCGGTCAACGGGATGTGCGCGCATCGGCCAACAATAGGACTGTGCGGTCACCTGGGTCCCCGGCCATCCACTCCCGACCGGTCCTGCGACGGCGCCGACTCCGTGATCGCCCGCGGCGAAGCGGCCCGCCGTTCTGGTCCCACGTCCGCCCGTTCGGGGAGGCGAACCTCGACATGGGCGCCCGCCTCAACCTCACTGCGGCCTCCGCACCGGCCCCCGCGCCCCGGCCGAACGGGCGGCACGATCCACCGTGGAAACGAGTGAACCCGCGCCTGTACGGCATCGCGAGAGGGCCGCGCCGGCCTCAACCCGCGCCTGTACGGCATCGCGAGAGGGCCGCGCCGGCCTCTCGCACGGCGGACCCCGGCCCCTGGATGCCCCAGCCCACGCAGGAGAGAGCGCGGAGGCTACGGTGTCAGCACGATCCTGCCGAAGACTTCGCCCGCGTCCATCTTCCGATGGGCCGACGCCGCTTCGTCCAGCGACAGCAGTTCGTGCACCACTGCTTCGATCTCGCCACGGCCGGCTGCGCCGAACTGCTCGCTCCGTACGGCACCCAGGTCGGCCGGGGCGACGGTGGCTGCGCTGAAGGCGGCGAAGGACATCGACTTCTGGAACGCCGCCATGATCCTCGTGCCGAAGTCCGCGGGCGGCTGACCCGCGACAGCGCCCACGACCACCATGCGGCCGTTCGGGTTGAGCCTGTCGAAGAACGACGGCATGTCCCCACCGGCCACGACGTCGATGATGACGTCATAGCCCGCGGGAGCCTTCCCCCCTCCGTCGCCGGAGCGGTCCAGCACGTGGGTCGCGCCGAGACGGCGCAGCCGCTCGCCGCGCTCGGACGACGATGTCGTGACCGCCACCACGGCGGCGCCACCGCGAGCCGCGAGCTGCACCGCCATGATCCCGATACCGCCGGCCGCGCCACGCACCAAGACCGCCTCGCCGGGCGCGAAACGGGCGTGGCGAAGCCCGAAGTGGGCCACCGCGCCGGCGCTGCCGAGCGTCACCGCGGCGGCGGCGGACAGGCTGTCGGGCAGGGGAAGAACCTGCTCGACCGGCGCGACGGCCTGTTCGACGCAGCCTCCGCCGGTGCCGGTGAAGCCCCACACCCGTCGGCCGATCCACGACGCGTCGACGCCGTCACCCACCGCGGCCACGGTGCCCGCGACCTCGCTGCCCGGGATGTGGCCCTCCTTGAAGCCGTAGGCGGCCAGGGCCCCGCTACGGATCACGGTGTCGAGACCACCGACGCCCACCGCCTCGGTGGCGATCAGTACCTGCCCGGCGGCGGGTGCGGGTACCGGCAAGTCGACGACGGCCAGCCCGTCAGGACTTCCGAACGTCTGGATCGAGATTGCCTTCAACGCGGTCTCCAGGTTCTCGGACGGCTCAAGCGCGAGTGCTTCTACGGCTCGGACGGTAACGGACGCCCCCGTCCGCTTAGGTAAAGTGAGAGCGGTGACCGACCGTTTGCCTCACACGCTGCGTTCCGACGCGATGGACAATCGCGAACGCATCCTCGAAGCGGCCCGAGCGCTGTTCTCCGCCGACGGTCTGGACGTGCCGATGAGGGAGGTCGCGCGGCGTGCCGGGGTGGGACCCGCCACCTTGTACCGTCACTTCCCGACCAAGCGGATGCTGGTCGCCGAGGTCTTCGCGGACCAGTTGCACGCATGCCGCGCCATTGTCGACGAGGGGTGCGCCGATCCCGATCCGTGGCATGGCCTGTGCCTGGTGATCGAGAAGATCTGTGAGCTGCACGCACGCGATCGGGGCTTCACCGAAGCCTTCCTGTCGGCCTACCCGGGAGTGAAGGATGTCGCCGCAGGACGTGAGTACACGGTGAGAGCAGTCGCCGAACTGGCCCGGCGAGCCAAGGAAGCAGGGCACCTGCGCTCCGACTTCGTCCTGGACGACCTGATTCTCGTACTCATGGCCAACAAGGGGATCCAGGCCACGTCGACCGCCACCCGGGTCAAGGCATCCCGGCGCTTCTCGGCGCTGGTGATCCAGGCATTCGAAGCCCGCCCTCGGCACGCACCACTACCACCGGCGGCCCGGCTGGCGCCCGCGCCACCCCACGGCCTGTCGCGGTGAATGCCGGGTCCACCGCGGCAGCGCCTCTGCGGTGATCTCGGCTACCCGCGGCGGACGTTTCCGGTCGCCGGAGCGAGGTGTAGGCGTTCACCGCGGCCGCGCCGGCCGGCGTCGCGGCCCCTCTTCCCATGGCCCTCGGCCCGGAGTCGCGCGACGGCGGCGTCGACGCGGCGCGTCGTCCACGGCGAGGTGACGTCGAGGGACGGCCGAGCGAGCCGAGTTCGTCCTTCGTCCCCCATCCCGTCGCGGTACGCCTGGTGGATGGTGCCGTGCCCGCCGTGGCAGACGTCCCTCGCGAGCCTGTGGCGCGACTCCCGCACGGTGAGCTGACGGATCGTCCGCCGACGGCAGGTGGCGTCGACCGGGTCGGCCGTCCGCGGCAGGCGCTCCGTCCGGGCGATCCGCCGTACCCGCCGAACGCCTGCCCCGGCGGGGTGTGGGGCCCGCGCGGTCGAGCATCGGCGGCGGGCCGTACGCGCGCACCCTGCCCTCCCGCGGGCGGGCCCGCGGGTCGGACCGGTGGTGCGACGGGCCGGCGAACACATCGTGGTCGCGCCGGACGCGCCGGAAGCCCCCGGACGCCGGGGAGGACACGCTCGTCGCCACTGCCCGAGGGCCGGCGGCCGCGGCAGGCCGTCGCCGCCCGGCCCCTGTCCCCATCAGCGGCGCACCGGTGCCGTCCCC
Source organism: Streptomyces hygroscopicus subsp. hygroscopicus (assembly GCF_030269125.1). Classification (GTDB taxonomy): domain Bacteria; phylum Actinomycetota; class Actinomycetes; order Streptomycetales; family Streptomycetaceae; genus Streptomyces; species Streptomyces hygroscopicus_C. Next base: position 390,833 of record NZ_BSSM01000004.1, read on the forward strand.
TCGCGACGACCGCCGACCCGCGCGTGACCCACAGGAGGCACGACGCCTCCGCGGGCGCGCCCGGCTTGCGCTCCGGCCGTGGGCGAGGCGGGCACGTGCTCAGCCGCAGGACAAGAGGAAATGTACGTACAACTGATGTGAGATTTCCGCAGGTGACTTGCGCATCCGGGCCGGGCCGCTTAGCTTAAATGTACGTACATTTGAGCGGGAGGGTTCCCTTGGTGACCAATCAGCACCACCGGACTGTGATCATCGGCGGTGGGACCGCGGGTATCTCGGTCGCGGCTCGGCTCCGCCGAGCCGGTGAGAAGGACGTCGCGGTTCTCGATCCGAGCCTCGACCACTACTACCAACCGCTGTGGACGCTGGTCGGCGGCGGACGAGCGCCACTCCAGGAGAGCATCCGCCCGCAGAAGAGCGTCATGCCCAAGGGCGTGCGGTGGATACGCCACGCCGCGGTCGCCATCGACCCGGAAGCCCAGGAGGTGGCGCTGGACGACGGCGGTACCGTCTCCTACGACCACCTGGTGGTCTGCCCCGGCATCCAGCTGGACTGGGACCGGATACCGGGCCTGGAGGCCGGGCTGGGCCAGGACGGTCTGTCGAGCAACTACCTCCCGCACACCGCTCCCGCCACCTGGCGCTTCATCAGCGGGCTGCGCTCGGGCAGCGCGGTGTTCAGCATGCCGACGGGCGCCATCAAGTGCGGCGGCGCCCCCCAGAAGATCGCCTACCTCGCCGCCGACTACTGGCGTGAGCAGGGCCTCCTCGGAAAGATCGACGTCCACCTGGTGATACCCGGCGCCGGCATCTTCGGCGTTCCGGAGTTCGCGCGCGTGCTCGACGAGGTGGTCCGCCGGTACGGGATCAACGTCCACTACAGCAGCGAGGTCACCGAGGTACGCCCCGAGGCCCGCGAGGTGGTCGTCACCGACCTGGGCACCGGCGCCGAGAAGACCCTGCCGTACGACATGGCCCACCTCGTACCGCCGCAGAGCGCCCCGGACTGGATCAAGCGCGGCCCGCTCGCCGGAGCCGACGACCCGGCCGGCTACGTCGAGATCGACAAGCACACCATGCGGCATGTCAGGTACCCCAACGTCTGGGCCCTCGGGGACGCCGGCTCGTCCCCGAACTCCAAGACCGGCGCCGCCGTGCGCAAGCAGGCGCCCGTGGTCGTCGAGAACCTCCTCGCCACGATGAACGGCCGGGAACCCACGGCCGCGTACCACGGCTACTCCTCGTGCCCGCTGACCACGGCCCGCAACAAGATGCTGCTCGCCGAGTTCGACTACAGCGGCCGGCCCACCCCGTCGATCCCGGTGATCGACACCATCCGCGAGCGCACCGACATGTGGTACCTCAAGCGGCGCGGCCTGCCCTTCCTCTACTGGAACCTCATGCTCCGAGGGCTCGCCTGACCCGCCTCCGAGGGCCGGAACGGTCCGACCGCCGCACCGCCCCTCGGCCCGGCGCGTCGCACCCGCCGTCCCGGCCCCGGGCGTACACCGCCCCTCGGCCACCGCGCCTTCGCCGTCGAATCCGCGCCGCCCCACCGGCTCGCCACCTGCCACCCGCGCCCCGGGCCCGACGCCCCGGCGCACCGTCACCGCTCATCCTTCAGGAGCCCGTCATGACGAACCACACCAAGCCGCTGGTCTTCGTGCAGTTCTACCTCGAGTGCCTCTCCCACGCCTCGTACCTCGTCGGCGACCGCACCACCGGCCGGGCCGTCGTGGTCGACCCCCAGCGCGACGTCAACGACTACATCTCCACCGCCGAACGGCACGGCCTGACCATCGAGAGGGTCATCGAGACCCACATCCACGCCGACTTCCTCTCCGGTCACCTGGAGCTGGCGGAGCGCACCGGCGCCCGCATCTCCTACGGGTCCGTCGGCTCCCTCGACTTCGACACCGACCCCCTGGACGACGGTGAGCACCTCAGCCTCGGGGAGGTCGACCTGGAGATCCTGCACACCCCCGGCCACACCCCCGAGTCGATCTGCGTCGTGGTACGCGAGCACGCCGACGACGCCGTCCCCTACGGCGTCCTCACCGGCGACACGCTGTTCATCGGTGACGTCGGCCGTCCCGACCTGCTCAGCTCCCGCGGCCGGTCCGCCGAGGAGATGGCCCGCGCCCTGTACCACTCCACCCGCGAGCGCCTGCTCACCCTCCCCGACGACACACGCGTCTATCCCGCGCACGGGGCCGGCTCGGCCTGCGGCAAGAACCTCTCGACCGAGCTGAGCTGCACCATCGGCAACCAGCGCCGGGGCAACTACGCCCTGGCCGACATGACCGAGGACGAGTTCGTCTCCGTCGTGACCGAGGGCCAGCCCGCCGCGCCCGCCTACTTCGCGTTCACGTCCGTGCGCAACCGCGAGGCCCGTCCGGTCCTGGACGAGGACACCCCCGTCCCTTCCCTCGCCCCCGACGCCTTCCTCGACGCACGGGCGGGCGGCGCCGTCGTCCTGGACACGCGGGACCCGGAGTCGTTCGCCTCCTCCCACCTGCCCGGCGCCGTCAACGTCCCCCTCGGCGGACGTTTCGCCGAGCTCGCGGGCGAGGTGCTCGACGCCCGGGACGACATCGTCCTGTGCGGTGACGTGGACACCGCGCGCGAGGCCCGCAACCGTCTCGCCCGCATCGGCTTCGACCGTGTCCTCGGCGCCCTGGCGACCCCGGTCGAGGCCGTCGGCGCCGAATACCTGACCGCCGGCGTGCGCGTGGAGGCCCCCGACGTCGAAGCCCGGCTCGCCGCGGACGCGGACGGCTTCGCGCTGGTGGACGTGCGCGGGCCGGGGGAGGTCCGGGAGAACGGCACCATCCCCGGCGCCCTCCTCGTCCCGCTGCCCGAGCTGGTCGGCCGCCTCGGCGAACTGCCGACCGACCGGCCGCTGACCGTGTTCTGCGCGAGCGGCAACCGCTCGTCGGTGGCCGCGTCCGTCCTGCGGGCCCGCGGCTTCGAGACCACCGACCTGCGCGGCGGCTTCGCCGCATGGCGAGGCGCGGTCGCGCACCCCGCCGACACCATGCCGGGCGGCGTCTCGGCGTGAGTGTGCTGATCCTCGCCCTGCTCTGCGGAGCCGTGGTCGGCCTGGCGCTCGGTGCGCTCGGCGGTGGCGGGGGTGTGCTCGCGGTGCCGGCCCTGGTCTACCTCCTGGGCCTCGCACCCGCCGACGCCGGGACCACGAGTCTGGTCGTCGTCACCATCACCTCCGTCACCGCGCTCGCCCGCCACGCGGGCACCGGCAACATCCGCTGGCGGACCGGAGCCCTGTTCGCCGCGGCCGGCGTGGCACCGGCCATCGGCGCGTCCGTGCTCGCCCATCGCATCCCGCAGGCCCTCCTGACCACCGCGTTCGCGGTCCTGGCCGCCTTCGCCGCCCTGGTGATGCTGCGCGGTCTCCGCGCGGCGCGGGGGGCCGGCCGGCCTGTCGCGTCCGCCTCGCGGGCCGCGGCACCCGAGCAGGCCGTGGCGGCGTCCCGCTCCGGTCACACCGGGCGCACCGGGACACCGGCCGTCCAGCCGGAACCCCGAAGGGCCGCGACGAGCACGGAGGCGGAGGACGCCGGCGGCGTCGAGGCCCCCAGCGGGTCTGTGGGCCGGGCCGGGTATGTCCGCACCGCCATGGCCGGAGCCGGCCTGGGTGCGGTGACCGGGTTGCTGGGAGTCGGCGGCGGCTTCCTGGCCGTGCCGGCCCTGGTGTCGGTGCTCCGCCTGCCGATGCGGAAGGCCGTCGGCACCAGCCTCGTGGTCATCCTCATCAACTCGGTGGTGTCCCTGGCCACCCGGATGGCGGCCGGAGGGACGTCCCTCGACCTCGCGGTCTTCGGCCCGTTCGTGGGCGCCGCCGTGCTCGGCGCCTGGGACGGCAAACGGCTGGCGGCCAAGCTCTCCGGGGCCGCCCTGCAGCGCACCTTCGCCGTTGTACTCCTCGCGATGGCCGCGTTCATGCTCATCGACGTGATCGTCTGACGGTGCGTGTCCGGCTGGGCCCCCGCGGCGGGCGACGGGCACCGCCGGTCAGGCGACAGCCGACCGGCGGTGTCCGAGCCCGACGCGGGCGCCGACGGCCCCCGCCGCCCGCCCGGCGGTAGGGGCGCCGGTCACGTGGGCCCCTCCGCGTACCGGGTCACCCGCTCACCGCCGGGACCGAGGAGCGCGAGTTTGCACCGTCCCCGGAAATGTACGAACATTCACCTCGTGTCAGCAGCATCAGCCCGCCCCCCGAGCCCCAGGAAGACGCCGGTGACATCCCTACCCGGCCCCCGTACCCTCATCCGATCCGCGGGCAAGCCGCTGTGGGCACAGCTTCGCGCCGACCTGCTGCGCCGTCTCGAAGACGGGGAGTTCCGCGACGTCTTCCCCGGCGAGCACGACCTGGTGGCCGAGTACCAGGTGAGCCGGCACACGGTTCGCGAGGCCCTCCGCCAGCTTCGTGCGGAGGGCCTCGTCACCGCCCGGCGCGGCCGGGTCTCCCAGTTCACCGCCGGCCGCCCGCTGGAGCAGAAGGTCGGCGAGGGGTACAGCCTCTTCCGATCCGTGGAGGAGGTCGGCGCCGTCCAGCGCAGCGTCGTACGCGTGCTCGACGAGCGCGCCGACGGTGTCATCGCCGCCCGTCTGGGACTCGAGGAGTCCACACCGCTCGTCTACCTCGAACGCCTCCGTCTCGCCGACGAGCAGCCCCTCGCCGTCGACCGCGTGTGGCTTCCCGCGGCCGTGGCCCGTCCGCTCCTGGACGTCGACTTCACCCGCACCTCGCTCTACGACGAGCTCGAACGCCACTGCGGCACCCGTATCAGCGGCGGCTGGGAACGCATACGGGCCGTCGTGCCCGGCCGCGGGGAGCGCGTGCTGCTCGACTGCCCGGCGTCGACCGCGCTGTTCGCGATCGACCGACTCGCTCATGACACCGACCGGCGTCAGGTCGAGTGGCGGCAGACGCTCGTCCGAGCTGATCGCTTCTCCGTCGCTGCCGCGTTCTCCATGGACGAGGGCTACCGGCTGGGCGCTCCGGTCAGCGCGCCCTGACCGGGGATGACCCCTCGGGCCCGAGACTCCTCGGGCCCGAGGTAGCGGGCGCGGGGTGCGGATCCCTTCGAACCGGCCGTACTCGGCGCCCCGCTCGGTGCGGGGGCCGGGCAGCCGAGGCGTCCGCACCGGCGACGCCCGGACCCGGCGGGCCGCCGGGCCGCGGGTGGCAGGCCGTACGCGGCGCCGGTGCGACGTCGTGGCCGATGGGACCGCGTCCGCCGCGACCCGGTGCACCCGGCCCGCCGCACGCACGGGGTTCCACCGGCCGGGAGTTCCCGCGCACCTTGCCACGGCGCTCCCTCGGCGGGGCACGTCGCGCACGGGACCCGAGCCCGATACGGCCCCAGGGGCGTTCAGCCCTGCCCGCGGCGGCGGAGGCCGACGAACACCGCGCCGCCGACGAGGACGGCCAGGGCCGAGCCCACGGCCGCCAGCGGCACCACCGGGCTCGGACCGGGCTCGGCCGTGGACCCGTGCGCGCTGCCCCCCGTGCCCTTGCCGCCGGAACCACTGCCCGGGGCGTGGACGACGATCGCCGCGGTGTTGTCGCCCGCGTCCGGATCGTTGCCCGGCACGCTCACCTCGATGCTGCCCGGCCTCAGCGCGGCCGGATCGACGACGCGCAGGTCGAAGGTCCAGCTCGTGTACTGGCCGGACTCGATCCAGAAGTCGTCGACGTCGTGGAAGCAGTGGTAGGAGACGGCGCCGCTCCCGGCCGTCGACGTGACGCAGCCCTTGGGGGTGGCGACCGCCTCCGTGCCGGCCGGGAGGAGGACACGGGTCGAGAACGGCGGGTCCTCGCCCGGCTCGCTGCCGAGCCAGGCGTCCATCCCGGCGGGCCCCTTGTTGCGCACGCCCACCGTTGCCTTCACCACGTCGCCGGCCTTCTCCTGCCGGACGGTGGTTCCCACGGCCTGGAGGTCCGCGGTGTTGTCGACGTCGAATCCGAAGCGCATGGCGCCGTCGTGCGGCGTGGCCGGGGGAGCGTCGGCCGGACGCGGGGTCAGTTCCAGTTCGGCGCCGGTGCCGGGGTGGTGGGACCGGCCGTCCTGCCACCGGAACTCCGCGGCGTCGTACGTGATGTCGAAGTGACCGCCGAGCACGGCGGCGTCGGCCGTCATCGTGCCCAGGTCCAGGTCGTAGGAACCGTTGACGCCGATCGGACCCTTGACCTCGCAGCGGGCCGTGCCGCTGCCCTGCTCGGTGCCGCCGTGGGAGCCGTATTCGCAGTTGCGGAACTCCTTGCCCGGCGTCAGGCCCTCGTAGCGCATGAGGACGACCGTGCTGTCCCGTGGCGTGGCACCGTAGTTCGTGAACCCGGCCGTCACCTTCATGGCGGTGCCCGGCTTCACCGCCTTGCCGCCGGGGGTGCGCTCCAGCCGGTCGGGGACCAGGCCCGCGTCGGGGACCGTCACCTTGATCGTCCGCGTCGCGAGCCGCACCCCGTCCGACCTCACGGACATACGGATCTCGCCCGAGCTCCCGACCGTCGCACCCTTCGCGCGCCGCACGTCGAGCACGAACTGGTCGGAGCCGTGCAGCGGCGTCGCGCTGCTCTTCGGGCAGACCAGGACGTGGTCCGACTTCTCGGGACACGGTGTCGCCTCGACCGTCACATCGGCGACACCCTTGAGCGAGGTGGCGTCGAGGGTGAGCGTGTAGGAACCGATCTTGCTCGTCCCCCTGTCGGCCACGTCGACGAACAGCGGACCGTCGAACGGCGCATACGGATACGCCGTGGCGGTCGCCGGGCCGTCCAGTACGACATCGACGCCGGCCGGGCCCGGCGCCGCCACCGCGGCTCCGGCCGACGCTCCCGCCAGGGCCGTCGCCACACCGAGGACGCCCAGGGCCAGTCGTGCTCGCCTCCTGTCTGCGGTTCCGGCGCGAACCGGAGTTGAAGTCATGCGAACTCCTCTGGCTGTTCGGACACCGGGGGATCCCGGGAGCCACCCGCCATGACCTCGGACGTCGCCGTAAGGTTGTATGGATTTCGAGTGAACGGGCGGTGTCCGTAGGGGATTTGAGGGCGGACGGCCCGTCGTTGCGGAGGTTCCCGGCGTGATCACCGTGACGGACGGCGGCGGTGGACCGATCGCCCGCGTGGCGACCGCGCCGTCCACGGTCGGACGCCGATGCCGAGCACCCCGCCGTCGCGCGCATCCTCCAGGCCGACGGGAACGCCGCATGCCGCCCACCGTGTGTATGCGACCGATCCGCAGCCCGGCGTGGCCCCGGATCACACGGGGAGGTTCCGGACAGCACCCCGCTCAGCGCACCCGGCACCGGACGCGGCGGACCCGGCCGTCGCAGGCGGGACGGACCCCGGTGGTCAGCCCGTCACGGGACCTGGACCGACTGCCGCGGCCGACGTGGCGCACGCCTTCGCCGACCAGCGGCGGAAGCGGCACACGGGGGCGCGGCGGTGGCGTCTCCGCCGCCCCGCACCCCTCGTTCGGCGCCTCCACGGCCGTTCACCTGCTGAGCAGGGCCGTTTCGTAGTCCTTCAGCGTGTGACCGGCCGCCCACCCCTGAGACACGGCCCTGGACACGTCCAGGACCACGGAATGCGCCAGCTGGTCGACGGCGTAGCGGGTGAGTGGCGGTTCCGCGTGCGGCCGTAGCCGGGCCAGCGTCTGGGCGGTGGCCGCCACGATCCGGGCCACCGGCAGCGGGACGTGGCCGATGCGCGCCCGTACGCCGTGGGCGCGCAGGACCGCCCCGATCGCCTCGTCGCGTTCGTACGGCGTGGGATCGGCGATGTTGTACGCGCCCGGCGGCCAGTCCGCGGCGGTGAGACAGGCGTCGGCGAGGTTCTCGACGGCCGTGAGGCTGAGCCGGACGCTCGGCCCCGGCAGCATGAGCAGACCACGTCGTACGCGGGAGAGCAGCCGGGGTACCAGGTGCGGGTCCCCGACACCGTAGACCGCCCGCGGCCGCAGCACCACGGCGCCGGCGGCGAGCGCCAGCGACTCACCCGCGGCCTTGGTGCGGCCGTACGCGTTCAGGTGCCCGCGCACCGGGTGGTCTTCGGTGATGCGGGAGCGCTCGGCGGCGGGCGCGTACACGCTGGCGCTGCTCACCCATACGACCGGTCGGCCGGCGGCCGCCTCGAGCAGCCGCGCGGTGCCGTCGACGTTGACGGCGTGCATGGCGGCCTCGGCCGGGGAGCCGGGCACCGGGTCGCCGACGGCCGCCGCGCAGTGCACGACGAGGTCTGCGCCGGACAGGTCCGGCACCTCGCGCGCGGCGTCCCAGGGGATGTGCCGGCCGACCGGGCCGGGGCGTCGCCCGACGCAGTGGACGGCGGCGCCGCGGGCGGCGGCCGCGGTGGCGACACGGGAACCGCAGAAGCCGCTCGCGCCGGTGACGGCGATCGTGGTCACGGGGTCTCCGGGTGTCGACGGGCCTCTCCCGCCCGCACGGTGAGGGAGCGCCAGCCGGGCAGGGCCGCGCTCCGGTCCACGCGTGCGCGCAGGACGACGGGGCGGTGGGGGGCGAGCGCGGCGAGCGTGTCGTCGAGCTGGGCGCGGGCCAGGCGGGCGCCGGGACAGGCGTGGGTGCCGGCACCGAAGACGAGCTGGGCCACGGCGGGCGGGGCCGGGTGACGGGCGTCCGGTGGTTCGTCATGGGCCCGCACGGCGTGCCGCGCCACCAGGATCAGGCGGTCCCCGGCCCGCACCGGGCAGCCGTCCAGTTCCGCGTCGGCCGCCGCCACGCGGGGCAGCAGCGGGGAGGGGGCGGTCACCCGCAGCAGTTCGCTCACCAGGGCCGAGCGCAGCCGGTCGTCGGCCGCCTGGTCCCAGAGCCCCGCGTCGGCGCACCAGGCGGCGGCGCGCGGGAGGGCCGCGACGGTGGTGTTGACGGCGGCGACCGCGAGCACGGCCGGCATGGCCGGCCGCGTCACTTCGCCGGCGGCCGGGGCGAGCAGCGCCTCCAGCCGTGCCGTCGCCGCGGCCGCCGCGCGTGCGGTGCCGGGCGACCGGGGGCCGGGCAGGTGGTCGCGTACGGCGGCTGCGGCCGCAGCGGCGGCCGCAGCGGCGACGGCCGCCGGATCGCCTCTCGTGTCCAGCAGCGCGCAGACGGTGGCCCCGGCCAGTTCGCGGGCCAGCACGACGAGATCGACGTCGCGACCGGCACGGAGCGGGGCGAGACGGCGGTTCAGGACGTCCTGCCACACCGGGCGCAACCGTTCCACCCCCGCCGCGCCGAGGTCGTCGGCGACGGCACGCCGGGAGGCGCGGTGCCCGGTGCCCTCCTGGTCGAACAGCGCGCCGCCCGTGGACAGTTCCCGGGCGGCGCCGCCGGTGGTGCCTGCGGCCGCCCGGTCCAGCGGGACACGGGTGAGGGCCTGCCGGAAGGGCCCGGTGCCGTGCACCAGCACCGCTCCGCCGACGCGGGCGACCGTACGGCGGCGGGTGGCGGCGAGGAGGGCGAACAACAGGGGGTGGGAACGGGTGTACACGCGCCGGTCGCGGCGCCGGGCGGCGCGGAGGGCCGAGGCGGCGGGCGCGGCGGGAACCGTGGTCATCTGACGTGCACCTCCTTCACGTCGGCGGGCAGGTAGCGTCGGTCCCAGCACCACAGCAGGGTCCGGCGGGCGCCCCAGGCCCGCAGGCGGCGCAAGCTGGTGTGCACCACCATCCGCTCCGCCCGAGCGATCCGGTCGCTGTGCTCGCGCGCCCGGTTGAGGAGGACGACGTCCTCGGGCGGCCCCTCCAGCGGGGTGCGCGGCGCGCCGCCGCACCGCAGGTAGAGCGCGGCGGTGATGGCGAGGTTGTGGCCGTGGCACAGCACGTAGGGGGCGCGGTAGCGCGGATGCCGGTGCTCGGTGCGGTAGCGCCCGTACAGAGCGGTCGCCCTGACGACCGCGGGCAGGAGACGGCGCTCGACGAGGGAGGGGAACTCGTCCCGGCGCGGGAGGCTCCGGCCGCAGGCCAGCTCCGTGCCGCGCGTGAACTCCGCGCGCGCCGCGGCGATCCAGCCGGTGGCGGGCACGCAGTCGGCGTCGGTGCGGACGAGCAGTTCGGCGCCGTGCGCCACGGCGAACCGGAAGCCCGTATCGGCGGCGGCCCCGGTGCCGCGCTGCTCCTCGCGGACGAGGTGCACGCCGAAGGGGGCGGCGGCGGCGAAGCGGCGCACCACGTCGGCGGTCGCGTCGGTGGAGGCGTTGTCGACGACGACCAGGGTGAAGCCGGTGTCGGTCTGGGAGGCGAGCGCGGTGAGGGTGGCCCCTATCCCGGCCTCCTCGTTGTACGCGGGGACCACCACCCACAGCGGCCCGTCCTTCCGGGCGGTCATGCGCGGCTCCGTCGTGAGGGACGGCCGACGGCGAGGCTCCGGCCGGCGAGGCGGGCGGCGGCTGCACGGTCGGGCTTCAGGGAGCGCCCGGACAGCGGGATGTCGGCCAGCAGCACCGCGTCGGGGCGGGCGGAGCCCATGCGCTCCAGCGGCCCGGACAGGGCCGCGCGCAACGCGGCGCGGTCGGCCCCGGGGCCGGGCTGCACGACGGCGACCAGGCGCTCGTCACCGTCCTCGGCCGATACCCCCACCAGCACCGCGAGTTCGACGCCGGGTACGTGCAGCGCCGGTTCGTACAGCCCCGGGTAGATGTTCTCCGCGTGCCGCAGGACCATGTCCTTGCAGCGGCCCTCCAACACGATCCGGCCGCCGTCGAGGCGTGCCCGGTCACCGGTGGCGACCCACGGGTCCGGGTCCTCGCCCAGATAGCGGTCACGGGCGGCGGGACCGGAGAGCAGCAGTTCCCCGGAGGCATCGGTCTTCGCCGTCACACCGGGCAGGGGCGGCCCGACCAGGTCCCCGTCAGCGGCGAAGGCGGCCTTGTCGGCCTGCTCGACGGCCGCGGCGGGGAACAGCTCCGTCAACGCGTAGACGCCCCATGCCTCGTCGGCGCCGGCCCGCTTGACGCGGGTCAGCAGCTCGGCGGTCGCCGGCGCCGATCCCGTCCACACGCGACCGTTGAACCGGCTGCCCTCCGCCAGCAGCCGCCGCAGCTGAGGAGGCGTCAGATAGGTGGCCTGCGGGGCGAGTCGGCGCAGCTGCCGCACCAGGACACGCGAGGAACGGGCGGGCAGCGCGACCGGCGCCCCGCTCGCGAGGGAGGGGACGAGGACGAAGAAGGTTCCGCCGAGAACGGGACGCCCGGCCTCCGGCCGGACCAGTTCGGCCACCGTCTCCATGCCGGCCGCGATCGAGGACCGGGTGTGCACCACGGCACGGGGGCGCGAGGTGGTGCCCGAGGTGAACACGACGACCGCGTCGCCGTCGCCGTCCACCGGGCGCGGGGGCCGCGCCGCGCGTCCGTCGGTTCGAAGTGCGGGCGCGCAGCCGGGCATCCGGGGCCCGACCGTGGCCACCGGTCCCAGTTCCGCGAGGTCCGGCAGGGCCAGACGGGCCCGGCGGGCCAGCGGCCGGGCCCAGCCGGCGACGGCCTGGGCGGTGGCGTCGGCGAGGACCAGACCGGGGCGGGCCAGGGCGAGCCGGGCGCGCAGTACGTCCGGTCCGGCGCCGGGGTCGAGCACCGCGGCGCGCGCCCCGAGCCGGTGCAGGGCGAGCATCACCGCGAGAGCGCGGGGCCCGGACCGGACGGCGACGCCGACGGTGCCGCCGCGTCCCACGCCCCGCGCGTGCAGGGCGCCGGCGTAGCGGTCGGTGAGGTCGGCCAGATCCCCGAAGGTGGCCTTGGTGCGTACGGTCCCCGTGTGGGTGGTGCCGAGGACGGCGGGCCGGTCGGGGTGGCGGCGCAGGGTGTGGGCGAGGATGTCGAGCATCAGCGGGGGTCCTCCCCGTGGCGGCCGGGGCCCTTGTCGAGGTACCAGCGGGCGGTGCCGACGAGGCCGTAGGCGCGCAGCCGGCGGGTGGAGTTCTCCACGACCATGTCGCGGGCGTGGACGATGGCGGTGGTGTGGCGGCGCACCCGGTTCAGGAAGAGCCGGTCGGTGGGGGACGGGCGACGCGGCATCCCGCCGACGGCCTCGTACAGCGCGGCGGTGACGGCCATGTTGTTGCCGGCGTGCATCCGGTAGGGGGCGAGGTAGCCGTGGCGGCGGCGGTGGGCGGGGCGCATCCGGCCGAAGAGGGCGGCGACGCGGACCAGGGCGCGGAAAGCGGCCCGCCCGAGCGGTCCTTGCTCGTCGCGGCGCGCTTCGATGCGTCCGCAGGCCAGGCCCGCGCCGCGCCGCAGGGCGTCGCGGGCGCCGGCCGTCCAGCCCGGGTGCGGCAGGCAGTCGGCGTCGGTGCGGGCCAGCAGCGTCGCACCGTGCCCGATTGCGTACCGGAAGCCGGTGTCGACCGCGCAGCCCACGCCCTTCTCCGGTTCGCTGAGGACATGGACGGGGAAAGGAGCCACGCGGGCGAAGTCGCGGGCGACCTCGGCGGTCTCGTCGCTGGAGGCGTTGTCCACGACGACGAGGGTGAAGTCACGGTCGCGCTGGGCCGCGAGCGCGTTCAGCGTGGCGCCGATCCGGGTGGCCTCCTGGTGCGCGGGCACCACCACCCACAGGGATCTCATGCCTTCTCCCAGACCATGGTCATGATGCTCACGCCGCCGCCCAGGCCCACGAACAGGACCCGGTCACCGGTCCGCAGGCCCTCGTGGACGCGGTCGAGCTGGACGCCGAGCGTGGCGCTTGCCATGTTGCCGAGTTCGGGGACCGTGACGACGAGCCGGTCCCGGGGCACACCGGTGAGCTCCACGAACCGCTCCAGGTACGGCATGGTGACCTGGTGCACCAGGATGTGCCGGAAGTCGTCCCACGCCAGCCCGGTGCGCTGCCGCATCCGGTCGAGCACCGACGTGCCGACCTTCTCGAACACCTCGCGCAGCTCGCTTCCGTCACCGTGGAAGTACGTGTGTTCGTCCCCGCGCGGGTGGCGCGAACCGCCGCCGAAGATGCCCCCGACCGACCAGTGCTCGGAGTGGGTCTCGGTGTCGACGTCCACGATGCCGCCCCGGTCCACCGCTTCCAGTACGACCGCGGCCCCCGCGTCGCCGAAGGTGTACCCGGCGAAGCCGTCCCGGAACTGGTCGAGGCCGACGGGTGTGTGCCGGACCGCGCGACTCGGTGTCTCCCCGGTGACGACCAGAGCCCGGCGGGCGCGGCCGGCGAGAATCATCGCCCGCGCCGCGTCGATGCCGTTGACGAAGCTGTTGCACGCGTTGGTGACGTCCAGAGCGTGTGCCCGGGAACCGAGTTCGGCCTGGACGATGTGCGCGGTCGCGGGCTCGACCACGTCCCGCGTGGCGGAGGCGAACACCAGCAGGTCCATGTCCTGCGGGGCGAGTCCGGCCCGGTGAAGAGCCGCCCGCGCCGCCCCCACCGCGAGCGTCGAGGCGTACTCGCCCTCCGCGGCCACCCGACGCGACGCGATGCCGGTGACCCGTTCGAGGACGCGCGTCGGCAGGGACAGCCCGGAGGCCGCGGTGATGCGCTCCTGCATCTGCCGCGAGGTCACTTCGCGTCCCGGCAGGAAGGAGGCCACCGCGGTGATGCCCGCCCGGCGGCGCGGCGGCTCGGGAGCAGCGTGGTCTATGTGCATGGGCTGCACGCTAGGGCGCGTCAGGACGGCCCGCCTGAGTGCTCGTACTCATCCGGAATAGGTGATCGGCTGCTTCGAGCGTCGTGCCGGCTGTGCAGTGCGCCGTCCGGCAGCACGACGTCGGGTCGTTCCCGCGCGGGGTCTTCGGCAGGCCCGGTGCGCGTCACCGTGAGCAGGCCGGTGACGGTGGTGACGCGGCGAGGCATCCACGGCCCGACCGACGCTCGACCGACACCGTCCTCAGCGGCGCCGAGCGGCTGACGTTCGCCGTGTCCGCCAAGTCCTGCCCGGCCCGCGTGACTCCACGGGGGTGGGCGAGGTTCGGCGAGTACGACACCAGCGGATCCTGGTCTGCCGGCGGCAGGGGTCTTGCGAACGCTCGACCCCGTGAACTCGCCAGTGGTCAGAGGGCGCCGAGCCGAGTCGGCGCCGGTCGCCGTGCGCCGCCGTAGTCGCCGACGCACGGCAACGGGTCGGCCCGCTACACGTTCGCCGTGACCTGGTCCGCGAGGGCCGGGTGCCCCGGCTGCCGCCTCGCGGTCGGCAGGAGTCGTTCGAGCGCCCACGGACCCGGGCCGAAGACGGCGAGCAGCAGGAACGTCCAGGCGTACAGGGCGGACGGCTCACCGCTGTTCTCGATCGGCAGCAGCCCGGTCGGCTGGTGAACGGTGAAGTAGGCGTACGCCATCGATCCGGAGCAGATCAGCGCCGCCGACCGGGTGAACAGGCCGAGTGCCACCAGAAGGCCGCCGACCAACTGGATCACGGCCGCCCACTATCCGGGCCAGGCACCGGACGGAACCGTCCCGCCGTGCGTTCCGACGGCTCCGCCCAGCACTCCGAACAGCGACGCGGCGCCGTGGCAGGCGAAGAGGAACCCGACGACGACGCGCACCAGTGATTGCACGGGACCGGCAGCCTTGGCAGCCGGGGACGGGGACGGGACAGTGCGGTACATGAGCTCAGTCCTTCAAGAGACAGGGAAATGGGGAAGTGCCGTAGCGGGACGCCGGGTTGGGGGAGGAGCGACGGCACTGCGCGGCTGTGGGGAGCAGCGGCCCGCGCGGCGGTGCGGAACGTTACATGGACGCGCCGTGCCCGGGGATTTCGCTCCGGAGAACAGTCGGCCAACGCTGGAAGCAGGCCAGGTCAGAGGGGTCCACGAGGGCGTTCCGTCCTCTCGCCGGCGGGCCGGCCGGGCTGTGACAACGATCACCGACCCTCGCCTGACCTGGGCGAACCCGTGGTTCCCCGCCCGTTAACCAACGGGTTGTTGTACGCCGCAACCGCCCCGTCCAAGCTGCACAAGGCCCCACTCGGGCAACCGCCACTGGCAGGTTTCCGATGCCGACGGCACTGTCGGAGGGCCATGGCAGACCCCAGCTACGGAGGGACGGGATGATAGGGCACCTGTGCTACGCGGCGGGAAAGAGCGACCGGACACTGGTGCTGGACCGCAGGGAACTGCCTGTCGACGAGCGGGAACTCACCAGCACGCTGTTGCTGGCACGTGACTGGCTCGCCGGTCGGCACGACGCCGACGTCACGACGATCGCCATGATCGAGCCGTCCGCGGACCCCTCTTTCGACCTGGACTACCAGTTCGCGCAGTACCTCCCTGGCCCACCGCCGCGTTTCGAACTACGGGGCAGCTGCGGGCACTCGATTCTGTCCTCCGTCGCCGTGGCACATCGCCTCGCCTGGCTCTCGCCCTTCAGTACCGACTCTCGGTTGCGCGTCAACGTCCTGAACACCGGTGACCGCGTCGCGTGTGAGGTCAGTGCGGCGAGCCGCAGTCTGACGTTCTCCGTGGAGTTCGGCTATCAGCCTCCTCGGCGGCTGGGCGACCTCTTGCCCACGGGAACGCCGCGCGACGAACTCGACGGCATGACGGTCTCCTTGGTGTCCGCGGGCAATCCCCATGTCTTCGTCGACGCCGCCGACCTCGGTCTGCGGGACGAGGCGGCCCTGTTCGCAGCGGACGCCTCCGTGCGCGGGCGGCTCACCGACATCCGCCGCGCCGGCGCTCGCCGCTTCGGCTTGCCGGAGAACGGCGTGTTCCCAAGAGTCTCCGCGGTCGGCCAGTACGAGTACCGGCGCCTGGCGATGCTGACACTTCCGGCGCAGGTCGGGTCCGGTCCGCTGCCGCCGGCCGATGCCGTCACCGTCGCCGCGGCAGCCGTGATCGAGGGCACGGTCCCGCAGCGGCTGGCCGAGCGGGGCTGGAGCCGGGTGGACGAGCTGGTCGTCGACAACCCGTTCGGCACCACGGTCGTACGAGCCGCGGTGACCGGCACCACCCCGGACGACACCCTCACCCGCGTCGGCGTGCGGCGCGGGACCGTCCGGTACGACGGCCCGGTCTTCGTCGAGCCCCTCCGCGACCTGATGCTCAGGCAGGAGGACGCGGTCCCGCGCTCCGCGCTCCACTGAGCCGCCCGCGGCTGCCCCGACTTCGCCGAATCCACCGACACGGCCGGCCCTCCCGCCGGGCGGGCGACGCCCGCCCGGCAGGCCGACGAAGCACCCCTTTCCCCGAACGTACAGGCGGTTCACCCATGCCTTCTGCCCGCGCGTCCTTACCGGCCTCCGGACTGACACGGACCTTCGACACCTTGCTCACGGCGCTGGCCCCGGCGGTGTGGGGGAGCACCTACCTGGTCACGACGGAACTGCTGCCGCCCGGCAGACCACTACTGGCCTCCACCCTGCGGGCGCTGCCCGCAGGGCTGGTGCTGCTCGCGATCGGCCGCAAGCTGCCGCGCGGCGCGTGGTGGTGGCGGGCCGGGGCGCTGGGGGCACTGAACATAGGCGTTTTCTTCTACCTGTTGTTCGTGGCCGCCTACCACCTGCCCGGTGGAGTGGCGGCACTGGTCGTCGCCGTCCAGCCCACGGTCGTACTGCTCCTCGGCGCCGCGCTGCTGAAGGAGCCCATCCGCCCGGCGCAGCTGACCGCCTGTCTGCTCGGCGTGGCAGGCGTGGCACTGCTCGCCCTCACTCCGCAGTCCGGCGTCGACCTGGTCGGCATCGCCGCCGGCCTGGCCGCCGCCGTCAGCATGGCCGCGGGCATCGTGCTCACCAAACGCTGGGGGCGGCCCGAGGGCGTGGGTGTGCTGACGTTCACCGGCTGGCAGCTCACGGCCGGCGGCCTGCTGCTCGCCCCCGTCACGCTGGCCGCCGAAGGTGTGCCCCCCCACGTCACCGCCGCCAACCTCGGGGGCTTCGCCTACCTGAGTGTGATCGGGGCACTGCTCGCCTACGCGGTCTGGTTCCGCGGCATCGGCCGGCTGCCGGCACTCGCCGTGTCGATCCTGGGCTTCGCCAGTCCGCTCGCCGCGACGGTGCTCGGCTATCTCGTCCTCGGCCAGGGACTGTCACCGCTCCAACTCACCGGCGCCGCAGCGGTGATCACCGCCGTCGCGCTGGTCCAGATCTCGCAGCCGCGACGCGCCGGGAAGCAGGCCGGCGGCTCGTCACCGGAGTCGACTCACCACCACGCACTCGCAGGCAAGGGGAAACCGTGACCACAGCACAGCCCACCGCACGTTCCATGACCCGCGTCCACGGCCTACGCCCGGGCGGAAGCCTGCCCGGTCTGTTGCGGGAGCAGGCCGCGGCGCGGCCCGATGGCACGGCGGTCACCAGCGGCACCGACACCATCACCTACCGGGAGTTGGAAGCCGCCGCCGCCCGGCTGGCCGGCCGGCTGAACGCGCTCGGCGCGGTCCGCGACCACTGCGTCGGCCTGTACACCGAACCGTCCCTCGACCTGATCACCGGCGCCTGGGGCATCCTCTTCGCGGGCGCCGCCTACCTGCCGCTGTCCCCGGAGTACCCCGAGGAGCGGCTGCGCTACATGATCGAGGACAGCGGTACCCGCGTCATCGTCACCCAGGAGCATCTCGCCGCCCGCCTGCGGTCGCTGGCCCCCCGGGACACCCGCATCGTCACGCTCGCCGACACCGACCCGTTTCCGCCCGCCAGACCGTCGGCGCCGGCACCTGGCGATCTCGCCTACGTCATCTACACCTCCGGCAGTACCGGCCGGCCCAAGGGT
Organism: Streptomyces hygroscopicus subsp. hygroscopicus; assembly: GCF_030269125.1. Taxonomy (GTDB): domain Bacteria; phylum Actinomycetota; class Actinomycetes; order Streptomycetales; family Streptomycetaceae; genus Streptomyces; species Streptomyces hygroscopicus_C. The sequence goes on from NZ_BSSM01000004.1 coordinate 408,492, forward strand.
GTACTGATCGAGCACCGCTCCATCCTCTCCCAGATGCGGTGGATGCAGATGTGCGGGCACCTCTCCGCGAGCACCACCGTGCTCCAGAAGACACCGGCGAGTTTCGACGCCGCGCAGTGGGAGATCCTCGCTCCGGCCGTCGGAGCCCATGTGGTGATGGCCGGGCCCGGCGGTTACCGCGACCCCGAGGCGCTGATCGACGCGATCGTCCGCCACGAGGTGACCACGTTGCAGTGCGTGCCCACACTGCTGCAGGCGCTGCTGGACACCGAGCGGTTCACCTCGTGCACCACGCTGCGCCGCGTGTTCTCCGGCGGCGAGGCGCTGTCCCGACAGCTGGCCCGTACCCTTCTCGACGAGGTCCCCTGGGTGTCCCTGGTCAACCTGTACGGTCCGACCGAGTGCACCATCAACGCCACCGCCCACCTGGTCGACGTCGAGACGCTGCCCGAGGGCGCCGGATCGGTGTCCATCGGGGTGCCGGTCGACAACACCCCCTGCTACATCCTCGACGAGAACCGGGCGCCGGTGGACATCGGGGAGACGGGTGAGCTCTACATCGGCGGCGTCCAGCTGGCCCGCGGCTACCTGGGCCGCCCCGAGCAGACGAAGGAGCGGTTCGTCCCCTCCCCGTTCGTGCCGACCGAACGGCTGTACCGGACCGGCGACCTCGCGTACTGGAACCCCGACGGCACGATCCAGTTCGTCGGCCGCGCCGACAACCAGATCAAGCTGCGCGGCTACCGCGTCGAACTGGACGAGATCGCCCTGGCCATCGAGGAGCACACCTGGGTGCGCCGCGCCGCCGCGATCACCGCCGAGGACCCGCGCACCGGCTCCACCAACCTGCTGGCCTGTGTCGAGCTGAACCCCAGGGAAGCGGCCCTGATGGACCAGGGCAACGCCGGCGCGCACCACCAGTCCAAGGCCAGCAAGCTCCAGGTGCGGGCACAGCTGTCGAACCCCGGCCTCCGCGACGCGCACGAACTCGTCGGCAGGCGGGTCGTGCCCCTGCCCGGCCGGCAGGAGACCGCTCGGCAGCGACGCGAGACGTTCGCCCGCAAGACGTATCGTTTCTTCGACGGCGGCCAGGTCGCCCGCGACGACATCGTCGCCCTGCTGGCCGCGCGACCGGCGGACGCTCACTCCCGCGACCTCGCGGACCTCACTCTCGACGAACTCGGCCGACTTCTGCGTTGGTTCGGCCAGTTCCACAGCGAGGAACGGCTGCTGCCTAAGTACTCCTACGCCTCACCCGGCGCCCTGTACGCCACGCAGCTCTACCTGGAGACCAGCGGCCTGGACGGCCTGGACGCCGGTGTGTACTACCACCACCCCGCCGACCACACCCTGGTCCGGATCGCCGACGCCCCGAAGGACGCCGAAGCGACGCTGCGGGTGCACTTCATCGGCAAGAAACGGGCCATCGAGCCTGTCTACAAGAACAACATCCGCGAGGTGCTGGAGTTCGAGACCGGGCACATGCTCGGCGTCTTCGAGGAGATCCTGCCCGAGTACGGCCTCATGATCCGCCCGGCCGCTCACCGGCCCGCTGTCATGGACCGACTGGACGTCGCCGCCGAGGACTACTACCTGGGCACCTTCACCATCGACCGCAACGACGGCCGGCCCCCGCACGACCCCACCGAGATCTACGTGCAGGCCCACCCGGGCCGCGTCCTCGGACTGCCGGCCGGCCAGTACCGGTGGACCGGCGACGACCTCGAACGCATCTCGGACGCCCTCGTCCTGCCCAAACACGTGATCGCCATCAACCAGCAGGTGTACGAGCGGTCGAGCTTCGGCATCACCGCCGTCAGCCGCGCGGCCGACGAGTGGCTGGAGTACATCACCCTGGGCACGAGGCTGCACCACCTCCAGCGCAACGCGCTCGCCCTGGGCTTCATGTCGTCCGGTTACAGTTCCAAGACCGGCCATCCGCTGCCCGCCGCGACGCGCGTGGACGACATCCTCTCCTCCTGCGCGATACCCACCGGCCCGTCGTACTTCTTCCTCGGTGGCAAGGTCAGCCAGGAGCAGATCGGCAGCGAGGGGATGAACGAGGACACCGTGCACATGAAGGGCCCGGCCGAGTTGATCCGGGACGACCTGTCCGAACGGCTGCCGGACTACATGATCCCGAACCGCGTCCTGGTGCTCGACCGGCTGCCGCTCACCGCCAACGGAAAGGTCGACGTCAAGGCCCTGGCCGCCGCCGAGCAGGTGCGGTCCGCGGACACCGGCAGGCCCTACGTCGCCCCCACCACTGCGGCGGAGCGATGGCTGACCGAGGCCTGGGCGAAGGCACTGAAGTACGACGAGGTGTCCGTCGAGGACGACTTCTTCGCCTGCGGCGGCAACTCGCTGATCGCGGTCGCGCTCGTCAACCGGGTCAACCGCGAGTTCGGCCTGCGCCTGCCGCTTCAGGTCGTCTTCGAACACCCGAAGCTCGCCGACCTCGCCGCCCGCATCGAGGACGACGGCGCCGCACCCTCCTCACGACTCGTCCCGCTGCACACGCGGGGCACCGGCCGCCCGCTGTTCTGCTGGCCCGGCCTCGGCGGCTACCCGATGAACCTGCGCCTGCTGGCCCGCGAGGCCGGCGACGGACGGCCCTTCTTCGGCATCCAGGCGCACGGCATCAACACCGATGAGACGCCGTACCCGACGATCCGCGAGATGGCCGCCGCCGACGTGGCCGAGATCCTGCGCACCCAGCCCGAGGGCCCGTACAGCCTCTGGGGCTACTCCTTCGGCGCCCGCGTCGCCTTCGAGGCCGCCTGGCAGCTGGAGCAGTCCGGCCGCCAGGTCGACCACCTCCTGCTGATCTGCCCCGGCAACCCCGAAGTCCGTGGCGAGGGCGCGGAGCGCTTCGGCCGCGAGGCGACCTACCGCAACCCCGTGTACGTCGCGATCCTGTACTCGGTCTTCACCGGCACGGTCGGCGGTCCGGATGTGGACGCCTGCCTCGCGGCCACGCGGGACGAGGACAGCTTCGTGGGCTTCGTCCACGACCGACTGCCCGAGCTCGACCAGCAGTTGATCCGTCGCATCACCCGTATCGTGGCGGAGACCTACGAATTCGAGTACACCTTCCGCGAGCTCACGGAACGCCGTCTGAACGCCCCGGTGACCGTCTTCAAGGCCGCCGGCGACGACTACTCGTTCATCGAGGCCCACTCCGACTACTCCACCACTCCTGCGACGGTCGTCGAACTGACGGGTGACCACTACAGCGTCCTGAAGCAACAGGGCGTCGCGGAACTGGCCGCGGCGATCGCCACCCGGCTGGGCGGCCGCCGGTAGGAGCCGGACCCGCCACCGCGCGTCCTCGCCACCCGCGGCGGCGGGCATCCGGCTCCCTTCGGACAGCGCGTGTCTCGCCGGGGCGCCGGGCGCCGAGGTGCTCCACGACCCGTTCAGCCGCGCTCGCTGGGGCTGCGTCGCAGGGAGTCGAACGTCGGATCACCCACCGACCGGTGTGACGCGCCGCGGAGGCGTTGCGTGCGGGAGTCCGGCCGATCCCGTCGGCAGACCGAGGGAGCGGCCGGACTCCGCGGCGCGGTATCAGAGGAGCGCGGTCCACTGGCGGCGACGGCCATGGAACGCGTCGCCCGCCGTCAGGCCGATGCCCGGTCCGGCCCCGGCGCACGGTTCGTCGCCGTCCCTTTTCCCGGCGTGGGCTGGAGCGAGGCCGCCGCGGCGTCGTCCAACGGTTCGGAGAGTGAGCCGAGGCGTTGGACGACGGCTCCCTCGACGCCGGGAGACCGCCGCCGCTCGTCGTCGGCCTGGTCGCCGCCCTCGCCGGCGCCGTATGCGGCGTCCTGGCCACCCGTGGGGGACGGCGCCGAGGCGGCGCTTCCACTCAGCACCGTGGCCATGATCACTCTGCCCGGCGACAGCTCCCGCTTCGACCACGCGGGCCTCGCCCCTGGCCGTGGCTCCCACCGGGTCCGAGCGGCTCGGACACACCGCCGCTCACATCCACGGCGTCGAAGCTGATGCGCATGGTCGATCGAGGCCACCTCCCGGCATGGCGCGGCGCGAAGCGCGCACCCCCGTGCCCGCCACCCACGACCGAAGTCCGCAGCCGTGCCGTCCTGGGCGTCGACGCGCCGGTCAGTGCTTCTTGGCCAGCCACTCGGCCAAGACGGCGGCCTGGCTGTGGTCCACATCCCGGGTGGCGGTCAGCAGCGTCAGCCTGTCGTGCGCGGCGATGTCCCGCAGACGCTCCGCGGCCTGCCGGTGTCCCGCGTCGCGCAGTTCGGACAGATAGCGGCGGCGGAACTCGGTGAAACGGCTGGGTTCGTGGGCGTACCACTTGCGCAGATCGCTGGACGGAGCGACGTCGCGCAGCCACTCGTCCAGGTGCGCTTCCTCCTTGCGCATGCCCCGCGGCCAGACACGGTCGACCAGGACACGCCTGCCGTCGGCAGGAGAGGTCTCTTCGTAGACTCGCCGGTAGGTGATCTGCTTGACCATGACGGCACCTTCCGAACCAGATCGGCCGCCCCGGCCCGGAGCCGGTGGACGGCTCGTACCGCACTGCGTACGGATGTGTCTTGCCGTGCCCAGTCTATCGGCGAACCCCCGCGAGCCGGTCGAACATCCGCCGTGAGCGCCCGGCCCCGCTCGGGTGCGATCATGAAGAGGAGGAGGCCGAACATGCGCGGCAGCCGCCAGACGACGCAGAAGCCCGATTTCCCCGCTCGCGCCGCTCCGCGAGGAGGCTCGCTGCGCCGACTCGACGAGATGATCACGACCTGCCGGGCCTGCCCGCGCCTGGTGGCCTGGCGGGAGGAGGCCGCGCGGGTCAAGCGCAGGGCGTTTCGGGAGTGGGAGTACTGGGCGCGTCCGGTGCCCGGATTCGGCCCGTCGGACGCACCGCTGGCGATCGTGGGTCTGGCGCCGGCCGCGCACGGCGGGAACCGCACGGGGCGCATCTTCACCGGTGACCCTTCCGGCGACGCGCTGTACGCCGCCTTGCACGACGTCGGGCTGGCCTCCCGGCCGACCGCCACCCACCGCGGCGACGGGCTGGAGCTGTACGGAGTGCGGATCACGGTGCCGGTGCACTGCGCCCCGCCGGACAACCGGCCCACCACCGGTGAACGGGACACCTGCCGGCCGTGGCTCGCCCGCGAGCTGCAACTGCTGAGGCCCACCCTGCGGGCGATCGTGGTGCTCGGCGCGTTCGCCTGGCAGGCGCTGCCGCCGGTTCTCGCGGAAGCGGGATGGCGTCTGCCTCGCCCGCGCCCGGTCTTCGGACACGGAACCGAGGTTCTGCTCGCCCCCGCCGGCGACGGACGGCCGCTGCGCCTGGTCGGCGGCTACCACCCCAGCCGACGCAACATGTCCACCCGCACCCTCACCCCCGCCATGCTCCGCGACGTGCTGCGCCGCGGTGCCGAGGCCGGCGGGCTCCTGACTTCGCCGCACCATGGCGGGCCGGGCGCGTGAAGACGACACCGTCGCGGCTCGTGATCGGGGCTGGACCGGAGGCCACTGGCGCGTGAGCCGTGGGCGCTCTTCTGCGCCGAGTGCGCGGCCCGCCCCGCGCGGGGTCGATCCGGCGATAGCGTGATCCTGATGACGGCTGAAGACGAGGCGCTGGTCGGCGGGATGGCGAACGCGGGGGCGGTCTTCCGCCGGGGCGCGTTGGTGGAGCGCCCGGCACCGCACAACGCGGGCGCCCTGCACGCCTACCTCCTTGCGCTGGAGGAGCACGGCTTCGACGCGGCACCGGCCCCTGTCGGACTCACCGCGGATGGCCGCGAGCAGCTGACCTTCATCCCCGGCGACGTGGCTCTGCCGCCGTTCCCGGACTGGGCGATGACGCAGACTGCCCTTGAGTCGGTGGGGAGCCTGCTGCGGCGCCTGCACGAGACCAGCGCGGCCGTCGCGTTCGACACTGATGCCGAGTGGCCCCGGGACCTGGCCGACCCGGAGGGGGGAACGATGCTGTGCCACAACGACGTGTGCCCGGACAACGTCGTCTTCCGCGACGGCCGTGCCGCTGCCCTGATCGATTTCGACCTGGCGGCCCCGGGCCGTCCCCTCTGGGACATCGCCATGACCGCCCGCTACTGGGTGCCCATGCTCGATCCCCGATCCGCGGCCGCTCTCTACCCCTTCGGGCTGGACGCGCCCGCACGGCTGCGGGTCCTTGCCGACAGCTATGGCCTCTCGGCCGGGGACCGCGCCGAGTTGCCCGGTGTCATCGAGCGGGCGACGGAGGTCTGCCGGGCCTTCGTCACCCACCGCGTGACCGATGGCGACCCCGTCCATCTCCGGGCGCTGGCCGAGCGTGGTGGATGGGAACGCTGGGACCGTACGCGGACATGGCTGGTGGACCACCGCGGGACGTTCACGGCTGCCCTGCTGAGCTGACCGGACGTTTCGCCGAGCCGCGGGTCCGGTTCCCGGGCCGCTCCGCGGGCGGGGTCACCGGCGCGGGTGGTTTGCGTCCGAGGCGTCGAGGCAACCCCCAGGGCCGACCTACCGCGAACCCGGCTCAGGAGCCCCCATGACCCAAGTCGCCGACTACGTTCTGCAACGCCTCACCGAATGGGGCGTCCGACGGGTGTACGGCTACCCCGGAGACGGCATCAACGGGCTGCTCGGCGCCTTCGACCGCGCCCAGGGCACCCCGGAATTCATCCAGACGCGGCACGAGGAGATGGCCGCGTTCATGGCGTGCGCGCACGCCAAGTTCACCGGCGAGGCGGGCTGCTGCACGGCCACCTCGGGGCCCGGCGCCATCCATCTGCTCAACGGGTTGTACGACGCCAAGCTGGACCACCAGCCCGTGGTCGCCGTGGTCGGCCAGCAGAAACGGCTCTCCCTCGGCACCCACTACCAGCAGGAAGTGGATCTGGAGCGTCTCTTCGCGGACGTCTCCGAGTTCTGCCAGATGATCGTGCACCCGGGGCAGGCCCGGCATGTCATCGACCGGGCCTTCAAGACCGCTCTGACCACCCGCGGCGTCGCGACGATCATCATTCCGAGCGATGTGCAGGAGGAGGCCGCCCAGCCGTCGCCGCCGAAGACGCACGGTTCGGTCTTCTCCAGCGTCGGCTGGAGCCGGCCCCGCGTTCTCCCCGACCCCGACGAGCTGCGGAAGGCCGCCGATGTCCTCAACGAGGGCTCCAAGGTCGCGATGCTGGTGGGGCAGGGCGCGGCCAAGGCCCAGCAAGAGGTCGTCGAGGTCGCGGAGCTGCTGGGCGCCGGTGTCGCCAAGGCGCTGCTGGGCCGCGAGGTGCTGCCGGACGACCTGCCGTTCGTGACGGGCCCGATCGGCCTGCTGGGCAGCAAGGCCAGCGACGACATGATCCAGCACTGCGACACCCTGCTCATGGTGGGCACGAGCTTCCCCTACTCCGAGTGGCTGCCGGACGAAGGGCAGGCGCGTGGTGTCGAGATCGACATCGACGGCCGGATGATCGGCATCCGCTACCCCATGGACGCCCATCTCGTCGGCGACTCCAAGGAGACGCTCCGCGCGCTCATCCCCCTCCTGCGGCGCAAGGAGGACCGCGGGTGGCGCGAGCGGATCGAGAAGGACGTCCGCGAATGGAACGACCTGTGCGACCGCTGGGCCGGCCGGCACTTCGAGGACACGATCAACCCCCAGGCCGTGGCCGCCGAGCTGTCGTCCCGGCTTCCCGACGAGTGCGTCCTCACGGCGGACTCGGGTTCGGGCACGAACTGGTGGGCGCGGCACCTCAAGCTCCGCCAGGGGATGCGGGCGTCGCTGTCGGGGACGTTGGCGACGATGGGCCCGGGGACGCCGTACGCGATCGCGGCACGCTTCGCCTACCCGGACCGGCCGGTGATCGCGTTCGTCGGTGACGGGGCGTTCCAGATGAACGGCATGAACGAGATGATCACGGTGAAGCGGTACCTGGACCGGCTCTCCGGCCCGGCGCCGTTCATTTTCTGCGTGTTCAACAACCAGGACCTCAACCAGGTCACGTGGGAGCAGCGCGCGATGGCCGGCGACCCCAAGTACCCCGCTTCGCAGGAGATCCCCGACGTGCCGTACGCGGCCTACGCGCAGCTGCTCGGCCTGAAGGGCATCTTCTGCGACGACCCGGACGAGGTCGGCAAGGCGTGGGACGACGCGCTGGCCTCGGACGTACCGGTGGTGCTGGAGTTCAAGGTCGACAACGAGATCGCACCGATCCCGCCGCGCGTCGTGAAGGCCCAGGGCAAGAAGGCGGCCATGGCGGCGCTGCACGATCCGGAGAAGGCGGGCATCACCGCCAAGGGCGTACGGCAGAAGATCACCGAGTACGCCGAGCACCTTCCCGGCCGAGGGGAGAAGTGAGCGGCCCGCGGCAGAGCGGCGGCGTGCGGGACCGTCAGGCGGTGCTCGCCACCGGTGCGAGCGCCGGGTCGGCCGCGCCGCCGCCTGCGCGGGAGGTGCGCGGTGCCGCCGTAGCCCTGCCCCGCCCGCCGGCAGGAGGGCCTGGAACAGGCCGTGCACGACGTCCGCACGGCCGGCGGACAGGCACCGCCCTACGCCGTCGGCGGCGCGCAGCAGACGGAGGAACAGCTCGGGCCGATCGACCTACGGGTGAAGGCCGCGTTCGCCACGGTGTTCCCCCGCCGCGGACATCCGCCCCGAGGAGCAGCCGCCCCGCGACCGGGACGAGCGTGCGGGGCGGTTCGGTCCTGGCCTGCCGCGGCGTGCCGTCGCCGGCGGTCTTCCGCGGGGCCGAGGCCGCGATCCGGGTTCTCACCGACTCCCCGCGCCGCGAGCCGGTGCACGACGGCGGCGCCGTGCGGGCGACCACGGCACGTCCGCACGTCTGCCCGGGGCGCGGGCACGTCGCGACTCGACACGGCCGCCACCCCGCTCGGGCAGCGGTTCGCCGCGGGCCCGCTCGACCGGTGTCCGGCGAGCCCGGCTGCGGCTTCCGGGCAGACGGACGAACCCCTCGACCCCGCTCACGCGCGGTGCCGCCGCGGGCACGGCGCCCGCGGCCCCGGCTCAGCGGGGCAGGGTCGACGCGTCGTTGAGGCGCACGGCGCACTCCAGCAGAAGGGCGTGGACGAACGCCTGGGGCAGATTGCCGCGCAGTTGGCGCTGACGTACGTCGTACTCCTCCGCGAACAGGCCGGACGGCCCGCAGGCGGCCCGGGTCCGTTCGAACCAGCGCAGCGCGCCGGCCCGGTCGCCGAGGCGGTCGGTGGCCAGCGCCATGGTGAACCCGCAGAACAGGAACGCCCCCTCGGCCTCGCCCAGGGGCACACCCGGGCGACGGAAGCGGTAGAGGTAGCCGTCCTCGGCCAGCTCTTCCTCGACGAAACGGCGGGTGACCGCGCTGCTCGGGTCGTCGGCGGACGGGCAGCCGCGGCCGAGCGGCGTCAGCAGCGCGGCCTCCGGCCCATCGTCGTCGGCGGCTCGGCGCCAGCGGCCGTCGGAGCGCAGACAACGGCGCCGGGTCTCCGCGAGGACGGCCTCGGCGAGGTCGGCGCTGGTCTGCCCGGTCCGTCCCTTGAACGCCCCGGCCACCCGGCGCAGACCGCAGACGACACTCAGCCGGGACTGGGTCCACCACCGGTCCTCCAGCTCCCACAGCCCCGCGTCGGGGCGCCTCCAGTTGCGTTCCACCGCGTCGACCGCGACGGCGACCGCCCGCTCGGCGTCGCGGGTGAGCCGGTCGTGGTGCGCCGCGGCGGCGAACAGCTGGAGCGCCTCCCCGAACGCGTCGAGCTGGAACTGCCGGGCCGCATGGTTACCGACCCGGTCGTTGCCTCCCGGATAGCCGGGGAAGGGCAGGCCGCGCTCCTGCGGGACCCGTCCGCCGCCGACGTCGTACGCGGGGTGCAAGCCCTCGCCGTCGGCCAGGATGCGTTCGGCGGTGAAGCGCACCGCGGAGTCCAGCAGCTCGTGCGGGCCGTGGGCGGCGACCGCGAGGCCCGCGTAGCTCTGGTCGCGGATCCAGGCGAAGCGGTAGTCGTAGTTCCGGCCGGTGTTCGCGCGTTCCGGCAGGGAGGTGGTGGCGGCGGCGACCATGCCGCCGGACGAACTCGTCAGGCCGCGAAGGACGGCATAGGCGTGCCGGGCGTCGCGCGGCGCGGCCAGCCCGGAGCAGTCGGGCACCGTCCGCCGCCAGGCGTCCTCCGTCTCCTCCCACAGCTGATCCGGCTCCAGGCGTTCGGTGTGCTCCCGCTCCGACAGCTCCAGGACGACGTCGTGCCGCTCGCCCTCGCCCAGGCGGAACTCCCCGCGCAGCACGGACCCGGGGTGCCACGCGGCTTCGTGGGCGCCGACGAGCCGCAGCCTCAGACCGTCGGCGTCCCCGGTCCACACGCCGTCCACCAGGCGCGGGTCGCGGACCCGGCCCGCGGCGAAGCCGGGCCGCAGGTCGAGGGCCAGCCGCAGCCGTGCCTCACCGTGTTCGACGCGCATCCGGCGCAGCAGCACGAGCCGGTCCACCGGGGCCGGCATCGCCAGAGCGTCGCGGCACTCGATCACGGCGTCGGCGGTCACCCAGCGACTGACCCGGACGAGCGTGCCGTCCTCGTAGTAGCCACCCCACACGTGCCACCGGTCCACCGGTTCGACGCCGAAGTATCCGCCGCCTCCGATCAGGGCGGAGAACACGGCGTCGCTGTGCCAGCGTGGGGCGCACAGCCAGACGATCCGCCCCTCCGGATCCACCACGGCGCCGCGTTCGCCGTCGGCGAGGACCCCGTACTCCCGCAGCACCCACGGCGGGCAGACGCCGTCCGCCGGCTCTGCCCGTTTGCCGGCTCTGTCATCCATGGCACCGGGGTTTCCCGGCTGCCTCGCCGGGAAACGAGGCGCGCGTCGGGCGGTCAGTCGGTGCCGGGTGCCGAGGTGGCCGGTGCCGGGCTGTCTCCTCGGGCGACCGGGTGAATGACCTCGACCCGCCACATGAAACAGGAATCACCCGTTCCGATCGTGTGTCCACCCGAAGTCGTCGCCGAGCGGGTGATCTCTGCCTACGCCGGAGGAATCGGGAAACCCATGGTGCAGCCAGTAAGCCCCTCCAGCGCAGAGGCTCACATGAACCCCCCGACCACCCTCCGCCCGCCGGGGAAGCACGAGACCGACGGGATGCTCACCTCCCGGCGAATCGACGAGATCGTCGGGCGGATCAGCAGGCACCTTCCGGGGCGTGAGCGGGACGAGGCAAGGGAGCGGGCCATCCGCGCCCTGATCCCCGTGGCCCGCCGGATCGCCGCCAAGTACCGCAACACCGGCGTCGAGGAGCAGGACGACCTCTTCCAGGTGGCCTGCGTGGGTCTGGTCAAGGCGGTCGACGGCTACGACCCCGGCCACGGACACGCGTTTCTGTCGTACGCGGTGCCGACGATCACCGGCGAGCTGAAACGCCATTTCAGGGACCGGACCGGACTCGTGCGACTGCCCCGGGCCGTGCAGGAGGTCAGGCGCCAGGTGCGGCGCGTGCGGCGGGAGCTCGAACAGACAGGTGGCGGCCGCCCGCCCACGCTCGGGGAGATCGCCCGCGCCTGCGGTCTGTCCGAGGAGGCGGTGGCCGAGGCCATGCGCTCCGAGGACGCCGTACGGCCCCGCTCGCTCGACGCGCCAGGGGCCCAGCCCGCGGTCGGAGAGGTCTTCGGCGACCGGGACGCGCGGATCGAGACCGTCGCCGAGCGACTGGAGCTCGCCGACGCGTTGAGGCGGTTCCCGGAGCGGGAGCGTCGCATCCTGGTCCTGCGCTTCTTCCACGACCGGACACAACAGCAGATCGCGGCCGCGGTGGGCATCTCCCAGATGCATGTGTCGCGGCTGCTCACCCGATGCCTGGTCCAGCTGCGGGAGATGCTCGGGCACCTCGATCCCTCACACCTCGCCGGGGGCCGAGCCGGCATGGAGGCGGCGGTGGAGGGTGCCGGGCGCGATCCCGCGCGGGCCGGTCGCGGCCAGTCCCGCTTTCGGGGCAAGGATCCCGCCCCCGAACACGGCGGGGTCCGGAGGCGGCGGAGCGCGGCCCCACGGCGCCGCGCAACGGGCTCCGGGGGGACTGTCCGCCTCGGACGCCGTGCCTCTGTCGGGCGGCGCGCGGCAGAGCCACCCGGACGAGCACCGCGTCGACCGGACAGGGGAGCCGTGCCGCCGATCGTTTACGCGATGCCGCCGCAGGTCACCTCATGCCGATGGCACAGGTGCGCATCCGAGGGAGCACGACATGACGCTGGTGGCCGACTACGTACTGCAACGCCTGCGGGAGTGGGGGATCGAGCGGGTCTACGGCTATCCCGGGGACGGGATCAACGGGCTGCTCGGCGCCTTCGACCGAGCGAAAGGGGAGCCGGAGTTCATCCAGACGCGGCACGAGGAGATGGCCGCGTTCATGGCGTGCGCGCACGCGAAGTTCACCGGCGAGGTGGGCTGCTGCGCGGCGACCTCGGGCCCCGGTGCCGTACACCTGCTGAACGGGTTGTACGACGCGAAGCTGGACCACCAGCCGGTGGTCGCCGTGGTCGGTCAGCAGAAGCGGCTTTCCCTCGGCGCGCACTACCAGCAGGAGATCCCCCTCGCGCAGCTCTTCGCGGATGTCTCCGAGTTCTGCCAGATGATCACGCATCCCGGGCAGGCCCGGCATGTCATCGACCGGGCCTTCAAGACCGCTCTGACCACCCGCGGCGTCGCGACGATCATCATTCCGAGCGATGTGCAGGAGGAGGACGCCCAGCCCTCGCCGCCGAAGACGCACGGGTCGGTGTTCTCCAGCGTCGGCTGGAGCCGCCCGCGGCTGCTGCCCGACCCGGACGAGCTGCGCAAGGCGGCGGACGTCCTCAACGCCGGGACGAAGGTCGCCATGATCGTCGGCCAGGGTGCGGCGCATGCGGAGGGCGAGCTCGTCGAGACGGCCGAGCTGCTGGGCGCCGGCGTGGCCAAGGCGCTGCTGGGCCGCGAGGTGCTGCCGGACGACCTGCCGTTCGTGACGGGCCCGATCGGCCTGCTGGGCAGCAAGGCCAGCGACGACATGATCCAGCACTGCGACACCCTGCTCATGGTGGGCACGAGCTTCCCCTACTCCGAGTGGCTGCCGGACGAAGGGCAGGCGCGTGGTGTCGAGATCGACATCGACGGCCGGATGATCGGCATCCGCTACCCCATGGACGCCCATCTCGTCGGCGACTCCAGAGAGACCCTCAAGGCGCTGTTGCCCTTGCTCGAACGCAAGGAGGACCGCAGTTGGCGCGAGCGGATCGAGAAGGACGTCCGCGAATGGAACGCGATCTGTGCGAAGAGGGCCGGCCAGCACTTCGGCGGCACCGTCAATCCGCAGGCGGTCGCCGCCGAGCTGTCGTCCCGGCTTCCGGACGAGTGCGTCCTCACGGCGGACTCGGGTTCGGGCACGAACTGGTGGGCGCGGCACCTGAAGCTGCGCAAGGGGATGCGGGCGTCGCTGTCGGGGACGTTGGCGACGATGGGACCGGGGACGCCGTACGCGATCGCGGCACGCTTCGCCTACCCGGACCGGCCGGTGATCGCGTTCGTCGGTGACGGGGCGTTCCAGATGAACGGCATGGCCGAGATGATCACGGTGAAGCGGTACCTGGACCGGCTCTCCGGCCCGGCACCGTTCGTCTTCTGCGTGTTCAACAACCAGGACCTCAACCAGGTCACGTGGGAGCAGCGCGCGATGGCCGGCGACCCCAAGTACCCCGCTTCGCAGGAGATCCCCGACGTGCCCTACGCCAAGTACGCGCAGATGCTGGGCCTGAAGGGCATCTACTGCGACAAGCCGAAGAAGGTCGGCAAGGCGTGGGACGAGGCACTGGCCTCGGACGTACCGGTGGTGCTGGAGTTCAAGGTCGACCAGGAGATCGCGCCCATCCCGCCGCACATCATGCTCGCCCAGGGCAAGAAGGCGGCCAAGGCGGCCGTCCGCGACCCGGAGCGGGTGGGCATCGCCGCCAAGGGCGTACGGCAGAAGCTGACCGAGGTCGCCGAGCACCTGCCGGGACGGCGTTCATGAGCGGCGTGGAGACCGGTGCCGGACCGGATCCGGTGGCATGCCGGATCGACGCGGTGGACGTGCACGCCTTCGAGGTGCCGACCGACGGTCCGGACGGCAAGGAACAGGACGGCACCCTGGAGTGGGACTCCACCACCATGGTCCTCGTCCAGGTGCACGCCGGCGATCGCAGCGGCCTCGGCTACACCTACGGGGACGTTTCCGTCGCCTCGTTCGTCGATTCCGAACTCGCGCCGCTGATCACCGGACAGTCCGTCGCGGCACCGTCGGCCCTGTGGGAGCTGATGGGGCGGCGGATCCGCAACGCCGGTCGCCCCGGCGTCGGTGCCATGGCGGTCTCCGCGGTGGACGTGGCGCTGTGGGACCTCAAGGCCCGGCTCCTCGGCCTGCCGCTGGTCCGACTGCTTCCGGCGTACCACGACCGGGTGCCGGTGTACGGCAGCGGCGGCTTCACGAACTACTCCCTGGACCGCCTCATCGACCAGCTCACCGGCTGGGTGGAGCAGGGCATCCCGCGCGTCAAGCTGAAGACCTCCCGGGACCCCCAGGGCGACCCGCGACGCCTGACGGCAGTCCGCAAGGCCGTCGGTGACGAGCCGGAGATCTTCACCGACGCCAACGGGGCGCTGGGCCGCAAACAGGCACTGTACTGGGCCCGTCGGTTCCACGAGGACTGGGACGTGCGGTGGTTCGAGGAGCCGGTCGGCTCCGCGGACCTGGAGGGGCTGCGCCTGCTGTGCGAGCGGGGACCCGCCCGGCTGGAGATCGCGGCCGGTGAGTACGCCTACACCACGCGGGACTTCGTCAACCTTGTCGAAGGCCCCGCCGTGGACTGCCTCCAGGCCGATGTCACCCGCTGCGGAGGCATCACCGGTGTCCTGGAGGCGGGCGGCCTCGCGGCGGCCCATCACCTGGACCTGTCCGCCCACTGCGCGCCGGCCGTCTCGGCCCACGCGTTCTGCGCCGTGCGCCGGCTGCGGCACCTGGAGTACTTCCACGACCACGTGCGGTTCGAGCAGCTGCTGTTCGACGGCACGCTGTCACCCGACGGCGGGGTCCTGCGCCCGGACACCTCACGGCCCGGTCTCGGCCTGGAGGTCAAGTGGCCCGACGCCGAGCGCTACCGCGTCTACGGAACACCGACTGCCTGACCACGCCGGCCGAAGGAGAGTTGACACCGATGGCGAAGCCACCCCGCCGGACGACCCGCGAGATCCCGGCCAAGACCCACCCGCGGATCCCCGGGGCCCCACGGGCCCGCGAGACGCTCGACATCGGCGGGCTGGAGCGGGCGCTGCACAGGGCCGTAGAGGGTGAGGTGCGCTTCGACGCCGCCTCGTTGGGCCTGTACGCCCAGGACGCCTCCAACTTCCGCCAGGTGCCAATCGGCGTCGTCGTCCCGCGCACCCTGGACGACGTGGTCGCCGTGCACAGGGTGTGCCACGGGTTCGGCGCCCCGATCCTCAACCGGGGCGGCGGGACGAGCCTGTCCGGGGAGACCGTGAACGAGGCCGTGGTGATCGACCACTCCAAGTACCTCGACCGGATCGGGAAGATCGATGCCGGTCGTCGGCTGGTCACCTGCGAACCGGGCGTGATCAACGAGGAGTTGAACCGGCACACGGGCAAGTACGGCCTGGTCTTCGGGCCCGACCCCTCCACGCACTCCCGTTGTCTGATCGGCGGCAACATCGGCAACAACTCCTGCGGCATCCACTCGGTGCAGTCGCAGCTGTACGGGCCCGGCCCGCGCACCAGCGACAACGTGCACGCCCTGGAGATCGTCACGTACGACGGCGCCCGCTTCTGGGTGGGGGTGAACGAGGAGGAGCAGCTCGACTCGATCATCGCCGCGGGCGGCCGCAAGGGCGAGATCTACGCGGCCCTGCGGGACCTGCGCGACAAGTACGCCGACGCCATCCGGGCCGGATTCCGCCCGGCCGGGCAGGTGCCGCGCCGAGTCTCCGGCTACAACCTGGACGAACTCCTGCCCGAGCGCGGCTTCAACGTCGCCCGCGCCCTGGTCGGCACCGAGAGCACCTGTGCCACCGTCCTGCGGGCGGTCCTCATGCTCACCCCGGCCCTGCCGCAACGCACCACCGTCGTCGTGGAGTACGGCGACCTCGCCGACGCCGCCGAGCACTGCGAGGAGATCGTCGAGCGCTTCCGGCCCATCGGTCTGGAGGCGCTGGACGACGAACTCATCCGCGACCAGCAACTGCAGAACATGAACGTGGAGGACATCAAGGAGCTGCCCCACCCCGGCGGCGGAGCATGGCTCGTGGTGCAGTTCGGCGCGGACACGGCCGAGGAGTCCGTCACGACGGCGCACGCCTTCGCCGACTGGCTCACCGGCGCCAAGGGATACGAACGGGACCGGATCCGGATCGCCGAGAGCAAGCAGGAGGGCGGCACCAGCGAGCACCTCTGGGCGATCCGGGAGAGCGGCCTCGGCTCGACCGCCTTCCCGCCCGACGGCAAGGACCACTGGCCCGGCTGGGAGGACTCCGCCGTGCCCCCGGACCGGCTCGGCGAGTACGTCCGCGGCCTGCGCGAGGTGATGGACCGGCACGGCATCACCGGCGCCATGTACGGCCACTTCGGCCAGGGCTGCATCCACTGCCGGCTCAGCTTCGACCTGCGGACCGCCGAAGGCATCGCCACTTACCGCGCGTTCCTGGAGGACGCCGCCGACCTGTGCGTGTCCCTGGGCGGCTCGGTCTCCGGGGAACACGGCGACGGACAGCAGCGCGCCGAACTGCTGGAGAAGCAGTTCGGACCCGAACTCGTGCAGGCCATGCGCGACTTCAAGGCGATCTGGGACCCGCAGTGGAAGATGAACCCGGGCAAGGTCGTCGACGCCTACCGCCTGGACGAGAACCTCAAGCTCGGCACCGACTACAACCCGCCGCGCCATCCGTTGAAGTTCGCCTACGAGGAGGACGGCGGCGACTTCGCCCACGCCACCCTTCGCTGCGTCGGGATCGGCAAGTGCCGCGTCCCGCGGGCCGAGACGACGATGTGCCCGAGCTACCAGGTCACCCGCGAGGAGAAGCACACCACCCGCGGCCGGGCCCGCCTGCTCTACGAGATGCTGAAGGGGGAAGTGATCACCGACGGCTGGCGGTCCAAGGAGGTGTACGAGGCCCTTGACCTGTGCCTCGCCTGCAAGGGCTGCACCAACGACTGCCCCGTCAACGTCGACATGCCGACCTACAAGGCGGAGTTCCTCTACCACCACTTCAAGTCGCCGGACCGCCGGCGCCCCCGCTACGCCTACGCCTTCGGCTTCATCGACCAGGCGGCCAGGATCGCCTCCCGCGTTCCCACGGTGGCCAACCTCGTCACCCATACGCCCGGAATCGCGCGCCTCGCCAAGCTCGTGGCGGGCATCGACCATCGCCGTCCGCTGCCCCGCTTCGCGCCCATGACCCTGCAGGAGTGGTTCTCCCGCCGGGGCGGCACGGCCAACCCCGACGGCCGCCCGGTCGTGCTGTTCCCCGACACCTTCAACAACCACTTCCACACCAACGTCGGGGTGGCCTGCGTGGAGGCGATCGAGGCCGCGGGCTGGCGGGTGATCATGCCGGAGCAGCACATCTGCTGCGGCCGGCCGCTGTACGACTACGGCTTCCTGGACGCCGCGGAGCGCTACCTCCACCGCGTCCTCGACGTCCTGCGCCCCCATCTGCGCGCCGGCACCCCCATCGTCGGCATGGAACCGAGCTGCCTCGCCGTCTTCAAGGACGAGCTGACCAAACTGCTCCCGCACGACGACGACGCCAAACGCCTGACCAAGAACGCCCACCACTTCCCGGAGTTCTTCCGGGCCTTCGGCATCGAACCGCCCCGGCTCGACGGCACGGCGCTGCTCTGGGGCCACTGCCACCACCGTGCGACCGGCGGCATGAGCCCGGAGCAGGAGCTCCTGGAGAAGATGGGCCTCAAGGTGCGGAACCTCCAGGGCGGCTGCTGCGGTCTCGCGGGCTCCTGGGGTTTCGAGGCCGGCAAGTACGAGATCTCCATGGCCTGCGGTGAACAGGCACTCCTGCCCGCGGTACGCGACGCGGCCGAGGACCGCCTGGTGGTGGCCGACGGCTTCTCCTGCCGGACCCAGATCGAGGACGCCCGCACCGGACGGCAGGCCCTGCACGTCGCCGAGGTGATGAAACTCGCCCGCGACAAGGGCAGGCAGGCGGTGACCCGAATCCCGGAAAGGAGCGCCGCGGCCCGGCCCGAGCCCCCTTCGCGCGATCGGATCCTCACGACCGCGGCCGTGGCCGTGGCCGGTGCGGCGGTGACCGCGGCGGTCGCCCACCGCGTACGGCGCTGAGGCGAGGGCGCTGCACCGGCGCCAGCAAGATCAAGGCGATGCGTCAACGCTGTGCCCATGCTTCCGCCATGGCCGGCTGACCCGCGCTGGGACCGGCGCTGCTGCCCGAGCGCCCTACGGTCGGTATGTGCCACCCGCTGGAGGTGCCACCGCCGCCGATCGGCGACCGGATCGCGTCCGAGAAACCGCCGCATTTCCCGCGGTTCGGCTGCTCCTGCCTGGCGGTCGCCAGGCAGGAGCAGCCGGAGCGGCCACCGTCCCCGATCGCCGCGACGCGTGGATCGGGCTCGGCGTCTTCGCCCGGCTCCAGCGGATCGCGCCGGAGTCCTGCGACCGGATCGTCGGGCTTGTGCTGGACCAGGTCGCCGTCGACGGCTCCGTCACCCGGGCCCCCGTCGGCGGCGAGGTCGCCGGGCGCCGGCTACGACTCGGACAGGACCCGCGCCGAACCCGCCGCCCGCGACCCGCACGGCCGCGTCCCCCACCAGGAGGAGAAGGCGCCGATCCGGGCGAGCGGCCATGGCGTGATCGGCGCACGCACGCCTGACAGAACGCCTTTCCCGGCCTTGCCCGCTGCTACGAGCGCCGCGCGACCGTCGTCAGCCCCCTCTTCGGCCTCGCGGACACGATCACCACCGTCCGCGACCTGATCCGCCGAGCCTGGAGCACCCACCGCCGGGACGAGCGCCCCAGGCGACGCCCCTCACTGATCACCAGGGCACGGGCGTTGCGTCCCAGGAGAAGAAGCCACCGGTCGGGCCGTCGTCCGGCAGCAGGGCCAGGCGCAGGGCGCCCCGGGCGGCCTCGGCCGGGTCGCCGCCGGCGGCGGCCCCGGGGGTGAGATCGGTGGCCCGCAGGCCAGGGGCGAGCGCGTTCACCTTGAAGCCCTCCTCGGCCAGCGTCTGGGCGTAGAAAACGGTGAGGGCGTTGAGGGCGGCCTTGGAGGACCGGTAGGCGGCGGCGCCACCGCTTCCCGGGGTGAACTGGGGGTTGGGGTTCGTGCTCCAGGCCAGCGATGCCGTACCGCTGGAGACGTTGACGATGCGCGGGTGCGGCGACCGGCGCAGGGCGGGCAGGAAGGCATTGGTCACCTCCACCACCCCGAACACGTTGGTCTCGTAGGTGCGCCGGAACTCCTCGGCGTCGGATTCGGCCGGCGGGGCGGGGGAGAGTGAGACCCCGGCGTTGTTCACCAGCACGTCCAGGCGGTCCACCTGGGCCGCGGCCCTTGCGATGCCGTCGGGATCCGTCACGTCGAGGACCAGCGGGCGGGCGCCGGCGCCGATCTCCTCTACGGCCCGCTGCCCCCGACCGGCGTCGCGGGCGCCCACGTACACGGTGAGACCCTCGGCGGCGAGCAGGCGGGCGATGTGCTTGCCGATGCCCTTGTTGGCACCGGTGACCAGAGCTGTGCGATCGTTCATGGCGACTACGGTTCCCTGGTCGTGGGCGCCCTGCCAGGGACAGCCTGTACCAGGCAGTGGGGAGGCGAGGCGGCGTGGCACGGCAGGAACTGGCTCACTACCTGCGGGACCGCCGGGCGGCCCTGCGTCCGTCCGAGGCCGGCCTGACGGCGACGGGCACCGCTCGCCGTACACCGGGCCTGCGCCGCGAAGAGGTGGCCGAACTCGCCCATATGTCGGTCGACTACTACACACGTCTGGAGCAGGCCCGGGGACCGAGGCCATCGGCCCGGATCCTGGACGCCCTGGCCCAGGCACTGCGGCTCACCCCGGCCGAGCGCAGCCACCTGTTCCGCCTGGCGGGATCGAGCGCGCCGCCCGGCACCAGCGTCGTGCGGCGGGTACGCCCGCACGTGGCCCGGATGCTGGAGCGGCTGCCGGAGACCGGCGCCATCGTCACCGACGCGGCCTACGGCGTCATCGCCTGCAACCCCCTGGCCCAGGCACTGCTCGGCGGCGACCTCGCGGACGGGGCGGCGAATCTGGCCCGGCGCCGCTTCCTGGGCCAAGGACGGACGCACGAGAGTTCCGGCACCGAGGAGTTCGGGTACATCGTGGTGGCGCGGCTGCGCCGGGCCGCCGACCGCTACCCGCACGACCCGCGGTTGACCGCCCTGCTGACTGAACTGCACGCCGGCAGCGAGGAGTTCCGGCGGATCTGGGCCACACGTCCCATCCACGCTCCCGGGCACCGCACCAAGACCCTCCACCATCCCGAGACCGGCGCACTGCGGTTGAACTGCGACGTCCTGCTCGTACCCGAGGACGACCAGGAAGTCGTCCTGATCACGGCCGACCCGGGGTCGCCCACCGCACGGGCCCTGCACAGGCTGGCCGGGCAGACGGCCTGAGACAGAAGCACGGCGCGGCTCTCCCCGGCGGTCACGGACGTCGCAGCCACGTGACCGCCGGGGCACTCTTCTCTACATGCCGGTGGGGAAGTTCGTGGGAGCCGGCGACGGTGCCGGGACGTAGTGGTGGGCGAGGTTGGCGTCGCGGTTGTGGGGCCCGTGGCGATGGGCCTCGGGGTCGCCGTACTCCTTGACGTCCTGGCGTCCGGAAACGACGTCCCGAACGCGCGTCACGACTCGGCCGAGCAAGGCCTTCATGGTTCCCCCTGGTGTACCTGGTCCTGTTCGAGGAGGATGCATCAGCGGCAGAGGGAATTCCAGCGACTTGAGCCGGAGTTGAGCCTCGCCGGTCCTCCAGCGGCAGTACACCCCACTACTCGGCCGTCGGCCGGCCCCTGCGGGGGCTGCCAGGTCGCGCCGGGCAGAGCGGCTGTTCTCCGTGCGGCGAGTTGTCCCGCGCCGGCGAGTTCGGCGGCGGTCGGCCGGTCGGACGGCTCCTCGGTCAGCGACCGTTCCCAAGGTCTCGGATCGTCTGACGCCCCGCCGAGGTCCTGCCCAGGTCCTGCCGGACCTTCGCCCGCGGCGGGCCCGCGCGGGGCCGGTCGGCTCCCCGCGCGGGCGCGTGGCTCACGCGTCGTTGACCGGACCGGTGCCGAGGCGGACGTTGTCGATCGCCCAGAACCAGTTGTTCCCCGCGTTGTACAGCCGGAAGTTCACCTTGACCGACGCCGCTCCCGACGGGACCGGGAAGGAGAGGTCGACCAGCTGGTTCTGCTGGTCCTGGCCGTTGTTGGTGTTCCCCGAGGCCGCGCTGGAGTAGTGCAGCACGCGGGTCACCTCTCCGGAGTCGAACTCGACCGTGACCTCGGCCTCCTGCGGGCTCTCCTGACGGTAGTGGGAGTCGAAGCCCAGGTGGAGGGTCGAGGTGCCCGGCGGGATGGCGACCGCGGGAGTGGTCAGCGTCGAGTCGAACCGTCCGCGGCTCGCCGGGTTGCCCGTGTCGTCCCAGTCGTCTGCGTCGGCGACCGCGACGATCCCGAGGCTCCGGCCGAAGCCGGGCCGGTCCTGACCTGCCGGGAACCAGAACTGCTTGGAGAGGAAGGTCCAGCCCTGCAGTTCCCTGGTGCCCTGTGGCATCGTCGGCGCGTTGGTGACCGTCCACCCCTCGGGCGTGGTCCGCGTCCAGCCCAGCAGGCCGGGACGGCTGAGGTCGACGGCCGGTGCCAGGGACGGGGCGACGGACTCGAAGTCCTCGGCGAGCAGGTAACCGGTCATCACGGGGCCGACCTCGGCGGTCAGGGACGCCGTCTGCTCCTTGGTCCGCCCGCTCAGGCTCGCGGTGACGGTGGCCTTGACCGTGGCGGACGTACGGGCGGCCGACACGGGCGCGACGACGTCCCACGTGAGCGCGACGGAGGAGCGGGCGGGAACCGTGGCCGGCGCGGGGGCCGACGGGGTGGCGGTCCAGCCGTCCGGCAGGGCGAGCGTGCCCGCCGTTCCGGTGAGCGGGGCGCTGCCCGCGTTGGTGACGGTCGCGGTCACGGTGAGCGGTTCGCCGGGGGACAGCACCGTGCCATCGGTCTTCGGCGAGGCCGAAGGAGCCGTCAGGGCCACGCTCATCGCGGCGGCGACCTTGGTCCGCACGCGCGCGTCGGCGATCTTCAGCAGACCGTCGCCGTCGGCGTGCGCGGCCACGATCAGGCTCCCGACGGTGGCATCGGCGGCCGGCGTGACCGTGAAGCGGACGTCGGCGGATTTCCCGGCGGCCAGTGACCGCGGCGCGGGCCCGGACCGCTCGACCGTCCAGCCGGAGGGGGCGAGCAGGGTGGCTGCGAGGTGGTCCAGCGCGGTCGCGCTCCGGTTCGTCAGGGTGACGACGACCTCGGCCGGGCTGCCCTGGGCGAGCGAGGTGTCCACGGCCGGCAGCGGCTCGGGCAGGGTGATCGAAGCGGCCAGCGCCGGGAGTACGCCGGTGGCGGGGTCGGTGACGCCCTGCCTGCCGTCGGCCAGGCGGCCGGTCGTACGGCGCAGGAAGCCCGGGTCGCGCTTGTCGACCACGACGATGTCGTACCAGCCGTGGCGGGAGAGGCGGACCGGCACGATCTGCTTCTGTCCGGGCGCGAGGGTGACGGTCCGTACGTGGTCGCCGGCGTCGCGCGGGTAGACCGACTCGCCGACGAGGAGCGTCCGGGTCGTCGAGGAGGGATTGGCGCAGTGGACCATGACCTGTCCCTGTCCGGCCTGCTCGACCAGGTACGCCTCCGCACCGGGGCCGGCGCCGCGCAGTTCCCACGTCGACCAGCCGGGGCCGCGCACCTGGAGGTCGTAACCGTCGGACCCGTGGGCGACCGTGTCCACGGTGCTCGCGCCCGCGGTGACCGTCCAGGTCCGCGGCTCGCCACCGTCGCCGGGGTACGCCGTGACCGTGGCCGCCGCGGTGCCGGTGTTGCCGAGCCGCAGCCGGACCTGGCCGTCGGCGGCGTCGGCACGCAGCGACAGGCGGTACGGCAGGGGGCGGGTGGGACGGATGCCCGCCTCCTGCTCCGGGCGCGTCTGCTCCTTCGGCGGAACGGGGTTCCAGCGGCCGACCGGGGCCGGTACCGGGCCGGGCTGCTCCACCTCGGGCTGCGGGTGGGTGCGGTGGAAGTCGAAGACGGAGGTCAGGTCGCCGAAGACGCTGCGGCGCCAGGCGCTGATGTTGGGCTCCCGGACCCCGGTCCACTGCTCCAGGAAACGGATCACGGAGGTGTGGTCGAACGCCTCGGAGGAGACGAAGCCGCCCACCGTCCACGGCGAGACGACCGTCATCGGCACGCGCGGGCCGGGGCCTACCGGGCGGCCGTTGAACCAGTCGTCGCTGTTGCCGGAGTCGGGCTTGGGCGCGACCGGGCCGGGCACGTGGTCGAAGTAGCCGTCGTTCTCGTCGAAGTTGATGAACAGCACCGTCTTCGACCAGGTCTCGGGGTCGCTCGCGAGGGCGTCGAGCAGGTCGTAGACGAGGTTGGCGCTGCCGACCGGGGTGGAGGAGCCGGGGTGCTCGGAGAGCGCCGCGGTGGGTACCACCCAACTCACCGCGGGCAGCGTTCCGTTCTTGATGTCCGCCGTCAGCCGGGGGATGAGGGTGTCCGGCTCGGAGCGGTAGGCGCCGCGCAGGAAGAGCCGGCGTTCGGCCTCGGTCAGGGCGTCTACACCCTGCTGGAACTGTGCGAGGGCCTCCTGCCGCTGCGCGGAGGACCTGCTCCAGAGGCTGTCGTAGAACTGCTCGGTGGTGGAGTACTGCCCGCTGACCTTGGACAGGATCTTCCGGCCGATCTGCTTCCACGGCCGGAAGTACTCGACCGCGTTGTCGGTGAAGTTGTCCCACTCCTGGTAGATCTGCCACGAGATCCCGGCCGCCTCCAGGCGCTCGGGGTAGGTGGTCCAGTCGTATCCGGCGTGGGTGTAGGAGTAGGCGGCGTTGGTGACCGCTCTGTTCACGCCGTCCGGCTCGAAGCCCGTGGTGCCGGTCCACAGGTAGTTGCGGTTGGGGTTGGTGGAGCCGTATATGGAGCAGAAGTAGGAATCGCAGATGGTGAACCGGTCGGCCAGTTCGTACTGCAGGGGTATGTCCCGCCGGTCGTAGAAGGCCATGGTGCTCTGGCCCTTGGCGGCGATCCAGTCGTTCCACCAGCCGTTCGCCCATGCCTGGGTGCCGTCCGGAAAGCCGTGCGGGAGCGAGCCCAGGTACTGGATGTCGCTCTCCGGGCGGCCGGCGTCGACCGCCGCCTGCCGGGCCGAGAAGGGAAGGACGTCGCCGCCGGGCCGCGGCTGCCTGAAGACGTCGGCGCCGTCGGGCAGGCGCAGGGGGGTGCGGTCGCCGAAGCCGCGCACACCCTTGAGGGTGCCGAAGTAGTTGTCGAAGGAGCGATTCTCTTGCATCAGCACGATGACGTGCTCGATCGCGTTCATGCCGCCGCGCGGCATCGGCGCGGCCATGGCTCTGAGGAGCGAGGGGGGCAGGAGGGACAGCGCGGCGCCACCGGCGAGAGCGCCGAGGATCCTGCGGCGGGAGGTGTCGGACATGATCCGGAGGCTATGGCTCCGACCCGGCGATCAAGAACCCCTTGCGACAGGGCTTCGCCCACTGTTCACGCGAAGGAATCCGGTGTTCGTACTGGTCACACGGTCGGGCTCGGTGAACGGCACGCAGGACGGCGGTCACGCGGTCGCGGGGGAGCGGCGCCTCCCGGGGACCAGGGGGAGACCCCTCGGCCGGGCCGGCCGCCTCCCCTGACCCCACCGCCCGCCACCCCGACACCCCGTACCGTGTTCATCGACCGTGCCGGCAACGCGATCCACACGCGCACCGCCCTGTCCGCCCACCATCCGTCATCCGTCCGGATCACCCCGCCCCCCGGCGCGGGCACCACCGGCGAGACCGGCCTCGCCCACGACCTTCTCGCCGTCGCAGCGCCTCCTTGTCGAACGGCCGTTGCCGCCTGCCCGCCGGCCCCCTCCCGGATCACCCGACATGCCGCGCGGCGCATCGGGCCGTACGGCTCGTCGGCCGGGCGGCCGTCGCGTCGAGTGACCGCGCGAGGAGGGTCGTGTCGTGGGATCCCTCCGACGGCGCCGAAGGGACCGGATGGGGACAACCGCGTTTCTCGGGCGGTCGGGTGGTGGGTCGGTCGTCCGCCTCGGGTTTCGCGGACGAGCGTCCGGGGCGGGCCGGATGACTCGGAACGCGCGTCGGTACGGTGCCTCGCCCACTGGTGCGGCAAGGTTCACGCGCGCACCAGCGGTGACTTGTCCAGGATGACGATGCCGGTCACGGCCAGGGCAGCGCCGAGGATCTGGACGGCGAGGTACCCGGACGTGGCCAGGCGTTCGTGGAAGACGGCGGCTCCGATCAGGACGGCGCTGATCGGCTCGATGGTGTCGATGAGGGGAAGGCTGATCGCCAGCGATCCTGCCTGGAAGGAGCTCTGTGCCAGGAGCAGACCCGCTCCGCCGACGAGGATCAGCGCGTACGGCTCCCAGTGGCCCAGTGCGGCCGGGCCCCGGTCCCGGAAGAGGCCTGCCGCGCTCTTCGTCAGCGCGTCCAGCAGGGCGAACAGCAGCCCGGCGGCGGCCGCGTACACACCCGCGCGCACCCGGCCGGAGGCCCGGAGCCCGACGGGCACGAGCACGGTGATACAAGCCGCGACGACCGCCACGAGCGGCAGCCAGTCCCCCAAGCCGGGCCGGCCTTCGCCCGCGGAGTAGGGCAGCACGGCGAGGAAGGCGGCCACGCCGCCGGCGGTGCACACCGCGCCCGTCACGTCCCTCCGGGTGAGAGTCCTGCGGCGGCGCCGGGCGATCAGCGGCAGGGCGAAGAGGAGATCCGTCGAGGCCAACGGCAGTACCAGCACCAGGGGGCCGAAGGCGAGTGCCGCGCCCTGGACGACGAAGGAGAAGGCCGACAGGGCGATGCCGGCCAGCCACCGCGGCCGGCGGGCCAGAGTCCGGATCAGCTCCGGTCGAAGGGACTCCTTCTCGGGTACGGTCGCGGCGGCCTCCTGCTGCAGTACGGCCGCCACGGCGAAACAGCAGGCCGCCAGGAGTGCGGCCGGTACGGCAACGGCGATGGCCATGATCACAGGATGCTCGCCGACCGACGAAGCCGCACACCAGCGGGAGCGGACATGCGGGCGAGCGTCCCGCAACCGTGCCGGGCCGGTGATCGGTGTGGTGTGGAGCAGGCGGTTCATGGCCGGGAGGGAGACGAGGGCGGGTTGTCCGGCTGCATGGGCGAAGACGCCGCCGGTGGCCCCCGGTTGGTGACCGTGCCGAGGTGCCGTGCGGAGTGGCGCGGGGAGCCGCCTGACAGGCAGGAAGCCGCGACGGTGACGCGACCAGGTTCACCGCTGCCGTGCGTGGCTCGGGCAGGCTCGCGCCCGTGCAGCGTTCCCGGGTGAACAGCCGGCCGGAGCGGAGCCCGCGACGAGCGGCACCGGGACGAGCGGGAGGCGCAGGGCGAGGGCGGCAGTGCGCCGGGGGCGGGATGGACCGCCGGCACCGCCCGTGACGGCACCCGCGGCCGGCAGGACGTGGATCAGCGGATGGCGGAACTGACGCGGAACCCGCCACAGCAGGCCACCACCGGCCGCCAGGGGAAGCGCATCGGCCCGAACCGCTCAAGCCGCGGCGCCGTCTCCGGCGGGCTCGGCCGACCTCGGCGCCGGCGGCCCGCAGCGGTGCTCCCTCACGGGCCGCCGGCGCGTGGTGCGCGTTCGCCGTACCGCCGGAGGTCTGTCCAGGCGCCCTGGCAGTCTCATCGCCGGTCCCCGGAACCCCGGACGACCGTGACCGGACAGTGCGCGTGGTGCAGAACCGCCTGACTGACCGAGCCGAGGAGCAGGCCGGTGAACCCGCCGCGCCCCCGCGCCCCGACGACAAGCACTCCGGCTTTCGCACTCGCCCCGATCAGCGCCTCGCGGGCGCCACCCCTCACCACCGTTTCCACGACCGGGACATCCGGGTACCGCTCCCGCCGGCCGGCGACCGCTTCCGCCAGCAGGCGCCTTTCGCCGTCAGCCAGCATGCCCGGAGCCAGTGCGTAGGGCTCCGACGGATCGGGTGACGGGGGAACCGGCACGCTCCACGGCGTCCACGCGTGCAGGGCCTCGACGCCGGTGCCGCGCAGGGCGGCCTCCGCGAACGCGAACTCCACGGCGGCGTCAGCGGCCGGTGAGCCGTCGACGCCGAGCAGGACCGGGCCCGTGCCGTCGGCACGGTCACGCACCACCAGAACCGGGCAGCGCCCGTGTGCGGCCAGATGGACCGCAGTCGACCCCAGCATCACCCCCGCGAAGCCTCCCAGCCCCCGACTGCCGACCACCACCAGCGCCGCCGTGCGCGACTGGGCCTCCAGGACCGTCAGCGGCCCACCCGCCACCACCGAGTCACCGACCTCGACGCCAGGGGCCACAGAACGGGCGTGCTCCACCGCCTCGGTCACCACACGTGCGGCCACCTCCCGCAACGCCTCCTCGGCCGTCGCCGCCGACCAGGGACCGAGCGGCGCGTGCACGGCGGGCCAGAAGAACGCGTGCACCACCTTCAACCCGCACCCGCGAAGCCGCGCCTCACGCGCCGCTACCGCCACGGCCTCCAGGCTCGACGGCGATCCGTCGACCCCGACCACGACGGGCGGACTCATGGCCAGGTCCTCGGCCACCGGCGCGTCGCGCGCGCCGGACATCGGCGACGGTCGGCCCGTGCGGGGCCCCTGAGCCCGTCGGAAAGGAGACACCGAGGCCGCACGGCCCGGGGCTTGGTACTCATCATCGGCAGAGCCCTCCTCACATCCCACTGTCTCCCAGGATCCGGCGACGGTCCTGCGCACGGGGAACGGGTACGGGGTGTGCGGGCGACGGCATGGCGTGCAAGCCCTGTTCACGGAGCGCGCGATCGAGGACTGTGCCGCACGCCGGCCCTCGCCCGATCGCCCGCTGTGTTTGCGTCGGACGAACACCCACGGTGACACTCTTGGTGCAGCGAGCGACCGTGATCGAGGATGCCGATGATGGTACGAACCTGGCTGCGGCAGCACCCGAGGCATCGAACTGCCAGAAGGGATGATCATGGGCCACGTCGCGCCGAGGGTCTGGTATTCGCTGATGTGCGGGATGCTGCTCGCCACGACCGGGTGTGGCCAGTACCGGCCCGGTGCGGGGGAGGGCGCGTCCCGTGACGCGGTCACCACCGGGCTGGTCGCCGACCTGCGAAAGAGCGGGTTCCAGGTCAATCCCGGATACGCGAGGCTGTACACCCAGCAGGACTGCAAGGACTTCACGTACCCGCGGATGAGGAACTGCTACGCGAACAACCCCGCGGCCCCGTACGTGACGCCCGTCGTCAAGACCTGGCCGGACGAGTACGTGGATCCCGCCATGGTGAACGCCTTCGGCTCCCTGCGGCCCGGCTACACCTCCACCTACCGACTCGATCCGCGGGACGCGGTGGTGATGTACGGCAAGATGCCCCCGCCTGGTCGCTACATGGGGCTGCAGACGTGGGAATTCAGCCAGCACGGTCACTGGAAGACCAGTGACCACCGCAAGTGGGAGCAGAAGCCCGATCTGCCCGTGCCCCTGCAGTACCTCTTCGACACCATCCCACCCGACGACCCGCGGTCGGAGCGGACCCAGAGCGCGTCCGCGCTCGGAGACATCGTCAACAACGTCGTCATGGAACGGCAGTCCGGTTACTCCTTCGACAAGAACCGGTACTTCGTCATCACCCCCAGCGCCACCACCGACCGCGCCGTACGCCGGGCCCTGCGAGCGCAAGGCGTTCCCGACAAGGACATCTTCACCGAGCGGATCCCCGCCCGCGACGACCTCGGCCCGATCGGCCCGCTCGGCATGGGCAAGAACGCCATCGACTTCCTCACCACGCTCCGGTACGCCGTCCCCGACTCGGACCAGCAGCGGGCCGCGGACAACTGGCGGAGTGATCCTCCACTGACGGTGATGCGCGTACGTGCCCCCGCCTCCCTGGGCCCCGTCCAGCGCTACGCGTCACTGACCTTCGCGAAGCGAACCGCGAACAACGAGGCGCACCTCGCGGATGACATGCGCAACCTGGTCGCGGCGGTATGCGACCGTGTCAGCACCGCGGCACACCTGCACACCCGCGACTGCGGGCAGCGCCTGTCGGCATCCACCCTGCTCCCCGACCTGGTACGTGACTTCGGGTGGACCGGACCGTACTGCCGCAAGATCAATATGAACTGCCTGGGCGACCAGCAGGACGCGGCCTACTTCCTCTCCCGGCCGCTGCCGCTCGACTCCGGGCAGGTCTACGCGGTGGTCGACACCCTCGCCACCGAGACCGGCAACGCCACGTACACCGCCCTGTCCGTCAACGACGCCTCGCTGATGGCCGGCGTGGCGAACGTCCTGGACGTCGGTCTCAAGGGTTCCGCGGAGGGCTACGCGAAAACGGTCGCGCACAGCGACAAGTTCTTCGTGCACTATTTCAGCCGGGACTGTTCGGTGCTGCGGGGCCTGCCCGACCGGGCGAGGAACTGCACCGAGATCACCACCGGCATGCTGCCGTCACGCGCGAGCAGCGCCGCGGAGGGCGACCCCGCTCTGCACGGCATGTTCATGGCCTCGCTGCGTGACTACGTCAAGCCGGGAACGGAACGCGGACCCGACTCCACCAAGCTCCTGACACCGAGGATCCTCACGTTCACCCAGTCGGCGAAGTAGCCCGCCGAGATTCCGCCTGCTGAGGCTGCCGTCGATCCGCAACACCCCGGCAGGACATGGGGCTTCGGCCGGAGACCGGCGGCTGCCCGCGGGTCGGTGGGGTCGAGGGTGAGGGTGGCGGGAGAGGCGCTCGAAGGCGGCCTGCCCGCCGCCACCGCAGTGGCCCTTCGACGTTGTGCGCCTCGCTTTCCGTCCTGTTCGGGACCCGCCGACTGGGGGCGCCGAGGGAACGAGTACGTACTTCTGCCGGTGTTTCTGCATGGTCTGCCCCTCCGTGTCCGTGATCAGCTTGCCGAGGCGGTGAGGAGGCCGGTCCTCTCTCCTCACCGATGGGATCACGCGGCAAAGGAGCAAGCGGATGCGCACACTCAAGAGCGTCGTCACGACCGTCACCGCCCTGGCGGCCTTCGCGGGGGTGGGTGCCGCGGCCGCGCCGGCCCAGGCGCTGTCCACCTGCAAGGACAAGGGCCACCAGTACATCTGCGAGTACGGCGTGACGGTGACGCGTTTCGCCGACGGGACGAAGCAGGAGTTCGTCGTCGGCACCGACCACGCCGTGTGGACGAACTGGAGCCACACCGACGGGTCCTGGAACGGCTGGCTGTCCATGGAGGGCTGGGTCCAGAGCCAGGTCAAAGTCGAATATCTGGGCGGCAGCCTCACGCACTTCGCCATCGCGGCCATCGGTAAGGACGGCAACTACTGGTTCCGTATGCGCTGGGACAACGGCCAGTGGACCAACTGGCAGGTCAGCTGCACCGTCGACCCCAACGGCCCCTACTGCCCGTGACGGCACGTTGCCTGTGTCCGAAGTCCTGGCGCCCTGCGCCCGGTGACCGGGCAGGTGCCGGCACAGCGGCGCGTTGACGGTGCCGAAGGCGCGCTCCACGATGCCTTCGGTTGCGGGGCGGTGGGGCGGAGTGGGCTGGACGCCGATGCCGAGGGTCTCGCAGGCGGGGTGAACGCCGCGGACGGACAGACCTCGCCCCGGTCCACGACGATCGTCTCGGGCACCACCACTGGCCGGGCCGCCGCGCCCCCGAGTCGTTCGTCCAAGGGTCAGCAGCCGCCGCGGCGCTGGGAGTTGGGCGTATGGCAGGTGGGGCGGCCCGGGTACGGGGACGGCCCTCTCCGCCGGCAGCGGGACCGCATCCACGGCCTTGGTGTCGCAGTGCCGGCGGGGCGGTGGGGGTGGTCGGCGGGGCCGGGCGAGCACGTTCATCGGCGCGCCCGCCGGGGCCGGGACGGCGGGTGGTGCGGGAGTCGACCAGGCCCCACAGCCCTGCTCGCGGCAGGCCAGGAGCATGCGCTGCACGCAGGTGCGCGAGATCGGCCCGAACCCGATCGCGGTCGGCCCGCGGCCTTGGCCTCCCTGGGACTGGCCCCGACCGGGGAGGCGGACGGCACTCCTGTGTACGCGAACCGCCCCTCAGAGGCCGTTCTCGTTCCCACCCCCTGTGACGTATTCGCAGGTCAGGCATGAAGCACCTGCTGCCGCGGGAGTCTCGGCCTGTCGGCGGGCGTGACGGGTCCGTGGCGCGGCCGTCCCCACTGGCGTGGCATGTCCCGGCGGAGGGTGCCGGGGCCGGCTGCGGTACGCGACGCGACGATGCCACGCCGCCGGACGGTGCAGCGGCGCCGGGCCGGGTGCCGTCCCGCTGTGGAACGATCGGTGACGACAGGTGTCCACAGGGGAGAAGGACTGCATGAGCGGGCGACGAGATGCTGACGGCAAGGTTTCCACCACGGGGCACGAGCACGGAAAAGGGGCCGGGGAGACCGTTGCCGATCGGCTGCGCAGCGCCCAGCGCGTCCTGTCCCCGGCCGAGCGAAAGATCGCACGGGCGCTGATGGCCCGTTATCCTGCGGCCGGGCTGGAGTCGACGCACGGCCTGGCGGCACGGGCAGGGGTGAGCGCGCCGACGGTGGTGCGCTTCGTGAGCAGGCTGGGGTTCAGCGGGTACGGGGAGTTCCAGCAGGCCTTGCGGGACGAGGTACAGGCCCGCCGGGCGTCACCGCTGACCTTGGCGCCGGTGATAACCGACGCGTCCCACACCGGTGAACTGTCCGAGGCGGCCGCCGAGGTGGGCCGCGTCGCGCTGCACCAGACGTTCGCGGCCCTGCCCGAGAAGGACTTCGAGCAGGCCGCTGCTCTGCTGGGCGATCCCACCCTCAGGATCACCGGTTTCGGCGGCCGGTTCACCCACACGCTGGTGCAGTACTTCATCCTCCACCTCCGGCTGATGCGTCCCGGCGTCGACATGTACGCCCAGCCGCCGCACCGCGATGCCGGATTCCTGGTGGACGTGGGGCCGCAGTATGTGTGCGTGGTGTTCGACCTGCGGCGCTATCAGCGCGACACCGTGGAGCTGGCCAGGCTCGCCCATGAGCGCGGGGCCCGGATCGTCTTGTTCACCGACCCCTGGCTGTCGCCGATCGCCGAGTTCGCGGACGTGGTGCTCACAGCGCGGGTCGAGGCCCCCGGCTCCTGGGACAGCATCGTGGCTCACACGGCGTTGGTCGAGGCGCTGGTCGCCGCGGTCCACGCTCGGCTGGGCCCGGCGGCCGACCGCCGGATGCGAGAGGCCGACGAAGCGGCGGAGGGCCTGACCACCGACTGATGTGAAATGCTTGTTTCGTCTTTCCCAGGCGTTGACGCGGATGATGGAACGGTTATTTCATACCGGGGTCCGGGATGCACACAGCAGCCCAGTCCCCTTCGGAGCGCCTCGTGGCAGATCACCACCGCACCCCGCGCAAACTACGTCTGTGGGAGGCCGTCGCCCTTTCCGTCGGCATGATGGGCCCCACTCTCGCCATGGGCCTCAACGGAGCCGGGGTCGCCAGCGCAGTGGGGCCCGCCGTGCCGCTCGTCTTCCTGCTCGGCCTGCTCGGGGTCGCGCTGGTCGGCTACGGCTTCTGGCGGCTCACCCGCTACTTCAACCACGCCGGCTCGGTGTACGCGCTCGCCGGAATCACGATCGGACTGCGGGCGGGGTTCTTCGGTGGATTCGCCCTGCTGGGGACCTATATTTCGTTCCTCACCTGCACCCTCGCGGCCACCAGCGTCTTCCTGCACGCTTTCCTGCGGTCGCTCGGTCTGCACTCGACCGGCCCGTGGGTCGTCACCGCACTGGTCGCCGCCTTCGGTGTGACCGCCCTCAACTCACGCGACACCCGGCTGACCGCACGCACACTGCTTGTCGTGGAGGGCGTCGGCATCCTCGCGATGCTGCTGCTCACCCTCGTCATCCTGGGGCGCACCGCCACCGGAACGGCGCCCCGGCACCAGACCCTCGACCTGTCGGCCTTCTCGCCGCACGGCGCCGGTTTCGGCACGATCATGGCCGCCACCGTCTTCGCCTTCCTGTCCTGGGCCGGCTTCGAGGCATGCGCCTCACTCGGAGAGGAGACGGACAACCCCCGGCGCAACATCCCGAGAGCATTGGCCGGAAGCGTGATACTCACCGGGTTCCTGTACGTACTCGTCATGTACGCCCAGACCGTCGGTTTCGGCACGGACAAGCAGGGTGTCACCGCGTTCGGTCGGTCCGAGTCCGCCCTGTCCACGCTGTCGGGGCAGTACATCGGAACCTGGTTCGGTCTCGTCGTGGCCTTCACCGCGGTCGCGTCGGCGTTCGCCTCCGCGCTGTCGTCCTCCGCCGGGGCCGCGCGCATGGTGTACGCCCTGGCCAGGGACGGCTTCGGGCCGAAGGCCCTCGCACACACCCATCCGCGCACCGGTGCTCCGACCACCGCGCTGCGTTTCACCGGGGCGGTGTCCGCGGTGCTGTGCACCGTGATGTTCGCCGTCGGCACCGCCGCCTTCGACATCTACTACTGGTACGCCACCCTCGGAGTGCTCTGCGTGCTCGTGGTGTACGCCGTCGCAGGCGGCGGGGTCATCGCCTTCATCCTGTCCGGCGGCGGCCGCATACGCCGATGGGAGCTGGTACTCCCGCTCACGGGCATCTGCTACCTGGCCTTCGTCTTCTTCAAGCAGTCCACCGGCCAGACCGCGCCCTACACGTACTTCCCCTGGATAGCGGGGGCCTGGTGTCTGGCCGGCGGCCTTGTCGTGCTGCTCGCCCCGGCGCTCACCCGGCGGATCGGTGATCGTCTCGTCAAGGAGACGCAGGCCACCGCCGACCCGGTTCCCGATGTCGCAGCGGCCGCCTCTTAGTTCCCACGGCACGTGCGTCGCCCGCCTCACGGCATCTCGTACCGCCCCTTCCACAGTCCAGGAGAACCCAGTGGACAGCAGTGCCCTCGTCTTCGTCGCCACCTGTGACCTGGCCGGCCAGGTCAGAGGCCGGGCGGTGCCCTCCCCGGACGAGCCGTCCGCGCTGCGGACCGGAACGGGATGGGTCCCTGCCGACCTTGCCATCACGTCGTTCGGTCCGATCGCCCCCGACAACGTCTTCGGCTCCGTGGGCGATCTGCGGCTGATCCCGGACGCGGCGACCCGGGTGGACATCCCCGCCGACGAGGGCCGCCCCGGCCTCCGTCTCTACCTCGCCGACCAGACGACGCCGGACGGCGAGCCCTGGCCGTGCTGTCCGCGTACCTTCCTGCGCGACGCACTGCGTGAGCTGCGTGAGCGCACCGGACTCGTGGTCACCGCCTCGGTGGAGCACGAGTTCACCCTGGAGGGCCTGCCTTCTGGTCCCCCGTTCTCATTGCAGCGACTGCGCGATGCGGAGCCGTTCGGTTCGGACCTGGTCCACCTTCTCGATCAGGCCGGGCTGGAACCGGAGACCTGGCTGCCGGAGTTCGGCGACGGCCAGTTCGAGATCACCCTGCGGCCCAGCGACGCCCTCGTGGCCGCCGACCGAGCCGTACTCCTCCGCGAACTCGTGCGTGACCTGGCACGCCGTCGCGGGCTGAGGGCCACGTTCGCTCCGATGACCGACCCCGAGGGGGCCGGCAACGGCGTTCACATCCATCTGAGCCTGAGGGACGCCGACGGACGCCCGGTCCTCCATGACCCCGGGCGGCCCGGGGCCCTGTCCGAGTGCGGCGCCCGGTTCGCCGCCGGAATCCTGCGGCACGCGGCGGCCCTCACCGCGTGGACGGCTCCCAGCCCGGTGTCCTTCCTGAGGCTCGCCCCCCACCGATGGAGCGCCGGCGGTGTCTTTCTCGCCGAACGCAACCGCGAGGCGCTGCTGCGGATCTGCCCGACCACGAGGATCGCCGGCGCGGATCCGGCCACGCAGTTCAACCTGGAGTACCGCGCCGCGGATGCCACCGCCAACCCGTGGCTGGCGCTGGGCGCCTTGGTCCGGGCCGGACTGGAGGGCCTGACCCGCGACTACGGGGAGCCGACGGTGTGGCCCGAGGACGCCGAGGAGACGGACCTCAGCAACGTCCCGGCGCTTCCTGGCTCCCTTCAGGAGGCGCTCGCCGCCCTGGAGGAGGACGAGGTCGTCCGATCCTGGTTCGACCCGCGGTTGCCGGCCACGCAACTCTCCGTCAAGCGGCACGAACTCGCACTGCTGGAGGGCCTCGACGACGCGGCCCGCACCCGGAAGGTCTCCGATGTCTACTGACACCCTGTCCGCCGCGATCGACGGCATCGAACTGGTGGACCACCACGTTCACGGCGCTCTGCACCATGAGGTCGACCGGAACTCCCTGGAGCAGATGCTCACCGAGTCCGACCGCCCCATCCCACCGTGGATGACCCAGTTCGACTCACAGGTCGGCCTCGCCGTACGCCGCTGGTGCGCACCGGTCCTGGGCCTGAGGCCGCACGCCTCGCCCGAGGACTACATGGCGGCCCGGCAGGACCTCGGTGTCGTGGAGGTCACGCGCCGGCTGCTGGCCGCCGGCGGCATCGGGCACTATCTGCTCGAGACCGGTTACAAGGGCGACGAGATCCTCGATGTGCAGGGGATGGCCGCTGCGTCCGGCCGGCCCGTGGACGAGGTGGTGAGGCTGGAGACCGTCCTGGAGGACGTGGCCCGGACCGGGGTCTCCGCCGCCGACCTGCCGACGCGGTTCCGTGAAGCGCTGGCCGAGCGGACCGCCCACGCGGTCGGGCTGAAGAGCATCGTCGCCTACCGGTACGGCTTCGACTTCGACCCGGAGCGGCCCACCGACCAGGAGGTGACGAGAGCGGCCGGCGCATGGCTGGCCAGGTCGAGGAGCGAGAACTCGTACCGGGTGTCCGACCCGGTGCTGCTGCGCTTCGCCCTGTGGGCCGGCGTCGACCGCGACCTGCCGATTCAGCTGCACGCCGGGTACGGGGATCCGGACGTCGAGTTGCACCGTTGCGATCCGCTGCTGCTCACCCGGTTCATCAAGAACGTCGAACCCCATGGCGTGGACCTGCTGCTGTTGCACTGCTATCCGTTCCAGCGCAATGCCGGTTACCTCGCCCAGGTCTTCCCCCACGTCTATTTCGACGTGGGTCTCGGCGTCAACTACACCGGCGCCCGCTCCGACGCCGTGGTCGCCGAGTCGCTGGAACTCGCTCCCTTCGCCAAGATCCTCTTCTCCTCCGACGCCTGGGGACCCCCGGAGCTGCATCATCTTGGCGCCTTGCTGTGGCGGCGGGGCATGTCGCGGGCGCTGTCCGGCTGGGTGGCGGACGGCGACTGGAGCGTGGACGACGCGGTGCGGATCGCCCGCATGATCGGACGGGACAATGCCCGGCGGGTCTACGGTCTGGCTGGTGGAGAATGAGTTCCCCCACCGACTCGGCCGCGCTGCTGCGGGCCGAACTGGAAAGGCAGATCCCGGCCGCCGTCGAGCTGCGCCACCGGCTGCACGCCCACCCGTGCCCCTCCGGGGACGAGGCTGAGACCCGGGACGCGGTCCTGGCCGCCCTGCCCACGCCGCACGGCGTGACCAAGACCGCCGACACCGGTGCGGTGGTCCGCGTCGGGGGACCGGGTCCGGCCGTCGCCGTCCGCGGCGAGATGGACGCCCTGGCGGTCCCCGAGGAGACCGGCGTTTCCTGGAGTTCCCGCCGGCCTGGTCTCATGCACGCCTGCGGGCACGACGTACACCTGGCCGCCGTCGTCGCCCTGGCTCGCGCCGTCGACCGGGTCGGCGGACCGAGACCACTGCTCGTGGTGCTGCAACCACGCGAGGAGACCTACCCCTCCGGTGCCAGGGAGATCATCGAGGAAGGCGTCCTGGAGCGGGAGCAGTGCCGGGCCGTCGTCGGCGCC
The DNA here is from genome assembly GCF_030269125.1 of Streptomyces hygroscopicus subsp. hygroscopicus. Lineage (GTDB taxonomy): Bacteria > Actinomycetota > Actinomycetes > Streptomycetales > Streptomycetaceae > Streptomyces > Streptomyces hygroscopicus_C. The sequence continues at coordinate 445,544 of NZ_BSSM01000004.1, forward strand.
CATGTGCAACCCCTGCTGCCGGCCGGGGAGGTTTCCTGCACGCCTGGTGTCGTGAACGCCTCCTCGGACGAGTTCACGGTCACCGTGCGGGGATCGGGTGGACATGCGGCGTACCCGCACCTCACCAGCGACCCCGTGCTCGCACTGGCGCACGTGGTCGTGGCACTGCAGAGTCTGGTCAGCCGGGCGATCGATCCCATGACCTCCGTCGTGCTGAGCGTCACGGTGCTCAGCGCCGGCGAGGCCGCCAACGTCGTCCCCGGAACCGCGACGGCTCGCGGCACCGTGCGCGCGATGCGCACCGCCGACCGGGAGACCATCCACGCGCGGATGGCGGAGGTCGCCTCCCTGGTGGCGCGTTCGCAGGGCTGCGAGGCCGAGGTGGAGATCGTGCACGGGGAGCCTGCCCTGGACAACGACGTGGCGCTGGCGGCAGCGGCCGCTCCGCTGCTGCGCCAGGCCGGTCTCGAGGTGTCGCACTCCCTGAGGTCGGCCGGCTCCGACGACTTCTCGTACTTCTCGGAGCGTTTCCCGTCGTTGATGCTGTTCGTCGGCACGCACGGGGGTGCGGCCCGGCTGCATTCCTCGTCCTTCCTGCCTTCCGACGACCGGGTCCGCGACGTGGCCGAGGCCCTGCTCGCGGGCTACCTCGCCGCCGCACTGCCGGTCTGACGAACCGGCACCGCGGTTGTGGTGCCGGCGCGTCGGCGGGCATCGGTCGGGCCGCCAGGCCGGCCGTCGGGGTGGACGGCGGCCTCGGCGGTACCCCTGGCGGTGAGGGTGGTGCCGCGGTGGGCGTAGGCGTCGATCCCGGCCAGGGGGCCGCGCTCGCCCGGGGATCAGGAACCGCCATCGGACGCACCGTCGCTCGTGGCACCGCCCTCGGGTGCGGAGGCAGTGCCCTCCGGGCGCCGTCCTCGACGACGGACGCGGGTCGGCCATGCTCGACGACCAACCGCGCGACGGGCCGTCTTCTCGGGCGATGCGACGTCTCCGGCGGTCTTCACCGGGCGTCTCGGGCCCCGAGCCCGCCTCTCAGGCCCGGGGCCAGGTCTCCGGGAGATTGTGGCCGCCGTCAGCCACGAGGACCGATCCGGTGACGAACGAAGCGGATTCGTGTGCCAGGAACGACACGCAGGCGGCGATCTCCTCCGGCGTCCCGCTGCGCCCGATGGGGCCTGCTGCGGCGGCCTCCCCTTCGAACGGCAACTGGGAGCCGGTCGCCACATAGCCGGGCGCCACGACGTTCACGGTGATGCCGTCCCCGATCACCTCCAGAGCGAGCGCCTGGGACAGTCCCACCAGCCCCGCCTTCGCCGCGGTGTAAGTGGCCTGTCCCGGCATGGCATTGACCGTGCCGGTGGTGGAGCCGACGGAGACGATCCGGCCGTAACCGGCCGTCCGCATCGCCGGAACGACCGCTCGGGACATCAGGAAGGCGGTAGTGAGGTTACGGGCCAGCGCCGCGTTCCATTCGGCCAGCGACAGAGCGGCCACATCCTCCTCGGCGTCCCACCCCGAGCTCACCGATGTCATGCCGGCATTGTTCACCAGAACGTCCAGCCGGCCCCATCGTCGCAGCGCGGCCTGGACCAGGGCGTCCGCACCCTCCTCGACGGTCAGGTCGGCCACCACACCGACGGCGGCCTCGCCGATCTCCGCCGCACGCCGGTGTACGCGTTCGGACGTCGCGCCCAGCACCACCCGGCAGCCCTCTGCCACCAGCGCACGGGCGACAGCCATGCCGATGCCGTCCGGGGCGCCGGCGCCCGTGACGATCGCCACTCGATCGTAAAAGCGCGTCATGGCCGCAACCTCTCTGTGCCGTCCCTGTTCACCGCTGCCTTCCCGAGCGCATGCTTCTTCTCCGCGGCCGGATCGGGCCTGAACGCGCCGATCACCGGGCCCAACTGTGCACTGCACACCACTGCTTGGACAAGACCAGATTGGTGATATCGGTGTTACGACGGCCAGATCGCCACTGATTTCGTACCTCATACGACGCAGTGATGCCGAAATCGTCATTCCGGGGCCGAGGGGCCGATGGCAAGGTGTACTTCGAGTACGACCCCGGCTCGCTGGGCGAGGACCCGGTGGACCGCTCCCCGTACGAGGCATCGGATGGGCACCTGCCGCTGCACCCGGCGGCCGTCACCAGGGCACCAGTCGGCTGGTTGCCTGGCGGCGACCGCCGGTAGGTCCGCGGATGGCGACATGCGCAGGAACAGCCCGCGTCAGGCGGCTTACTCCGTTTCGTCGCGGCGCAGCGTGATGCGCCACAGGCGCCGAGGCAGGCCGCCTTCTTCGAAGGTGGCCTGGTCGAGCGCGGTGAAACCAGTCGCCAGACGGTCGACGAGTGCCTGGTCGACGAAGTGGACGATGAACCCGCCGTTTTCGAACATGTCGTCGCCATGGCTGACGCCTGCGCCGTAGTGGGCGTCGCCGGTGTGCCGCACGGTGTAGACGTGCAGTCCGCCGGGGCGCAGGACGCGGTGAACCTCGGCGGTGAGGGCTTCGAGTTCCAAGGTCGTCAGCGCCATGTTGAACAGCATGTGGCTGTAGACGGCGTCGACGCTGGCGTCGGGCAGCGGAATCGGCTCGCGCACGTCGTGGGCCAGTGTGGTCAGCCGCGAGGCGGTCCCGGCCACCTCGGCTTCCTTCTCCAGGTCGGCGAGCGCGTTCGACGAGTAGTCCAGGGCGGTCACGGCCATCCCGGCGCGCAGGAACGCGTGGGTGTCGCGGCCCTGTCCGGCGCCGAGTTCGAGCACGTCGCGGACGTGGGCGTGGCCGAACAGGTCTGCGGCGTAAGCGCCAGGCTCGCTCGGCTCGGTGCCGTACATCTCGGGGTTTGCCTGAAAAGCAGCCTGCCAGTGGGCGCGCTGCGCGTCGCGCAGGTCATCTCCGGTCGTCATGGGGGCCTCCGGTATGGGCTATGGGGGAGGGGGCGGGGGTGGGCCGGGGTGGTGCGCGGCGGCGAGCACCACTGGCGGGAAGATCGGCACCGGTGCCGGTAACGCGGCTCCGTCACCGGGATCCCTCCCCTCGGCTCGGCGGGCGACATGGGCGGCGGTGGGCACGACGGGCAGGGTGGCGACGCCGAGGCCGGCCGGGCGCTGCGCGGCCACCGGATCGTCGACCACCTCGTGGACGACGAAGGGCAGACGGAGGCCGGCCGGCCAGCACCGCACCCCGGCGCACCGGCCCCATCCCGTCCGGCGGAACACCTCGACCGCTGCGCAGGTCATCGCGCGTCGTCCGAGGGCCATGCCAGCGGCCGCAGTCCGTCCAGCGCCGCCCGCAGCCCGTCCCTGGCCAGGCAGTAGAACACATAGCCGCCGCGCCGCTCGCCGCGCACCAGGCCGCGATCCCGCAGGATCCGCAGGTGGTGGGAGACGGTGGGCTGGCGCACGCCGGTCGCCTCGACGATCGCGCTCACCGGCACGCACGCCATGTCCAGCGCGGTCAGGATGCGCAGCCGCGTCGGGTCGCCCAGCGTCTGCAGCAGCGTGGCGAGCACCTGTGCCTCTCCGGTCGGCATCGGTTCACCAGTGCTGGTCGTGGTCCCTGCCGTCGTCATGTTCTGCGCCTCCTCCCGCACCGGATCAATATATCTAGCTGTCTAGATATTCCCTGCTGGGGGGCTCGGCGGCGACTGGAGCACCCCACGCCCCCGCGCATGCGCGGGGGCGTGGGGCAGCGGCCCGGGAAGTCGATGTGCCGGTCCTTGACGCGTTGTCGCGCCGGGCGGCTTCGGGCACCTGCTCCTTTTGCGGCCCTGGCGGATAGGGTCGATCACGTCCCGCGAGATCACCGAGGCCCTGGTTCGGGGCGCCGAGGAGTCGTTGATGCACCATCCGGACCCGCGATATGCCGCGCGGCTCGCCACGTATGGGACCGTCGGCACGCGCCTGTCCCTTCTGAGCGACCGTCGGCTCAGCGAGGTCGTGGCCGCCGCGGCCCCGTTCGGTTCCGGCATCGGCGGCAGGTCGGCGGAGCTGGACATCGATGGCACGCGGGTGTTCGTCAAGAGGGTTCCCCTGACGGAGACCGAGTTGCGACCGGAGAACGTGCGGTCGACCGCGAACCTCTTCGGACTTCCGATGTTCTATCACTACGGGGTGGGCTCAGCGGGGTTCGGGGCCTGGCGGGAGCTGGCGGTGCACGTCATGACCACCAACTGGGTCCTCGGGAACGAGTACGACGGCTTTCCGCTGATGTACCACTGGCGCGTCCTGCCCGACTCCCCGCCCGAAGGGTTCGCCGATGACTTCGGGGGCGTCGACGGGGCGGTCGCGCACTGGGAGGGCTCATCAGCCGTGCGTGAACGTCTGGAGGCCATCGGCCGGTCTTCGGCCAGCCTGGTTCTCTTCCTGGAGCACGTCCCGCAGACACTCGCCGACTGGCTGCACGACTACCGGTCCGCCGCGCCGGAGAGCGGGGAGGGGTCGCCGTACCCGTGGGTGGAGGAGGCCCTTTCGCGGGGGACCGCCTTCATGAGCTCGCACGGACTCGTCCACTTCGACGCCCACTTCGCCAATGTCCTGACCGACGGTCGGCTGCTGTACTTCGCGGACTTTGGACTTGCCTTGAGCTCCGGCTTCGAACTGTCAGCGACGGAGGCCGAGTTCCTCTCCGATCACCTCTCGTACGACCTCTGCCATGCCACAAGTCATCTGCTCCGCCACCATCTGCCCGATGGGCTGCGCGGTGGTATGGAACACGAGACGTTCCTGCGCGAGTGGATCGCCGGCCACCTGCCCGACGGCGTCCCACGCGAGATCGCCGCGATCATGGACCGGCATTCCCGAACTGCCGTGATCTTCGGCGAGTTCGCCCGCCGTCTGCTCACCGAGAGCAAGCGGACGCCATTTCCGACCGCCGAGATCACGCGGGCCTGATGCCCCACTACAGTCGTGGCGCCCCCCTGAGGCCGGACTACGGTGGACGCCGTCGTCAGGATGCCTCGGGATGGGTGGCGTGGCAGGGACCGAGGAGGCGCCGCAGTCAGGCAGGTGGACTTCAACGAGACGAAGCGGTCACGGACGAGAAGAAGCGGTCACGGGCGTCGCCGCGCCCCGCCTCGGCGTCGGTGTTCCGCTATCCTCCGGAGGACAGTCGGATTGCGGCCTGGTCCCATGGCTGAGGCTCGGCCAGGTCGCCCCCGTCGACGGCGTCCTCCTCGAACCAGCCGGTCCCCGAGAGCCATGTCTCCAGCCACGTTGCGAGGCCGGCGGAGTCGAGGAACCAGCACTGATCCCACGATCCGCCGCTGTACGGGTTCGGCTCGAAGAGCAGGACCTGACCGTCCTCGCTGAGACAATCGACGCCTGCGTACATACCACAGCCCCATGTCAGGATGGGTACGACGCCTTCGGGCCACTCCGGGTGCTCCACTCCAACGGACGCCTCACGTCGCGTCAGGTACTCGCCGGCGACGCTGGAGCCTGGACCAAGCAGCGGCAGCAGTCGGTAGTCAGGGCCGAAGCCGCCGTCGGCGACCTCGCGATACAGGCGCGCGAGCAGGGGATGCAGGGCGAAGCCCAGTTGCTCCTCGGCCTCCGCGATCTGGGCATCGCCGACAGGCGCGGGAAGGTCCTCACCGTCCGATGCGGCCCGGAGGGCAACGCGTTGTACGAGGTCATCGATGTCGGTCATGAGCGTGATGCTGTCAGAGCCCACCGACATGCCGACGGCCAGGGCCGCCGGGCGGACTGTCGGGCTACAGAAGTCCAGAGAAGCAGGCGTGTTCGTGCTGCCTGATCCGTAGGGACAGGCGCGCTTTGCCGACGGCCGGGAGTGGGTGGAGGGACGCGGCAGCCCCGCCCACGAGTTCCACGCCGCCTGACGTCCGAGAGAGGCTGCGGGGTCGGGAGCAGCGGGTGTACCCGGCGCGGCGCCGGTCAGCCGATCAGCTCGTGCGGCACGGGAACGCCGCCTCCAGCGGTCACCAGGCCCGTCGCGACGGCCGCGGGCACGGCCTTGCCGTGGAGGAACATGAGCCGGCGATCTGCTCGACGGCCCGCCGACGCACAACACGTCCACGACGGCCGGGCGAGCACGGGCCGCAGGCGTTCGGCGTCGTCCAGGGTGCGTACGGATCGGCCTGGAACCGGTTCGACGCCTGGTGCGACCGTCCTGCGACACGGCGACGTTTGTGCGGCTGGCCTGGCCTTCACCGCGGCCGCGCTGGTCAACGCCTCCCTGGCCGGGGTCGACCTCACCGGCGAGATAGGCGGCCGCGATCGCTGTCAGCCGTCGCTCAGGCAATGCCCTGCCTCACAGCGAATCGGGCGGGATGACCTATCATCGACGGATGATCTTCATCGTCGTCAAGTTCCCCGTAAAGCCCGAGCACGCCGACGAGTGGCCGAAGCACGTCGAAGCCTTCACCCAGGCCACCCGCGCCGAAGCCGGCAACCTGTGGTTCGAGTGGTCCCGCAGCCTGGAGGACCCCAACACCTACGTTCTCGTCGAGGCCTTCCAAGACGGCACCGGCGAGGCGCACGTCAATTCCGATCACTTCCGCGCCGGCCTCGAAGCGATGCGCCCCCTGCTGCGCCGCACCCCCGACATCGTGAGCACCACCATCGCGGGAGCGGACGGCTGGGGCGCGATGGGCGAACTGACCATCGACTGACGTACGAGCCGACTGAGCCGTCCGACACGGACGGCCTGCTGTGCGGCCTCGTTCTCGCGTGTCATGTGAACCGCGTATGCCGGGGCCGTGTACGGGGTCCCTGGAGGGGCTTCTACAGCGGTGGCGATGGCGTTGTGGTCGTCGACGACGAACTTGCGGACATGCGCCTCCGCGGTGTCGGCCAAGGCGATGCTCCCCGGCGCCACGCGCCCGGCGCCGGTGCTGCGGCAAGCTCGGAGACGTCTCCGCCGTCGAGCCCTGTGCGATCTACGCGCCGGGCGGCAAGGGGCTGGTTGAGTGGGGTTCCACCGAACGGGCCGATGAGTACTTCTGGCTGATCGATGCCGACCGGCCGAGCGATTACCCCCTCCCTCCTCGGTCCAATGACGTCGGCGGATGGCATCGGTACGACATGTCCACCTCAGAGTTCCTCTGCCGGGTCCTTGCCGATGCCGATGTTCAACCTTTCGGGATCGCGCAGTACGACCTCGGCGCGACGTTCAAGCCCGGCTCCGGTGACCCCCTCGACGGCCGGCCGCTCTGACGAGCGGCCGGCCGTCCTGCGCTCGTGGACACGTCAGTGCCGTCGTTTCTCATCGAGATCGGTGACCCAGGTGATCACCGGCTGCCTCCGGAACCCAGGACGACGTCAGTGACTGGTCAGCGGCGTGTCACGGCAGATTTGTACGGTCGGCTGCCCCAGGACCGGTTACGTAATCCAAGGACGTGCGATGTTGGCGAATCATGCCTGGCTTATGGCCTGCCAGTGCCTGATAGCCGAGCCCGGCGAGTGTGCCGAGCTGCGGGAGAAGCCATGGTCAGGGTGGACCTGCCCGACGGGTGCGTCATCTCCATGGTCGCCGGTGACGACGAGTCCGTACCGGCATGAACGACCCGCGGGTCGGCTCCGACGACGACAAGACGGGGCGCACCGGCACCCGGTTGCCCGCCGACCGAGGCCTGACCCGTGGGGAACGGGCGAGCCGGAGCACGGCAGACACCGCCATCTGGTGCCGAGGGGAATGCACCGCGCGCCGCATCAAGGGCCGTGTCCGCGCGTCCAGGTGGACATTCCCTCCCAACCGCGACGAGTGAGCCTTCCTCAGCCCTGGGCAGTTCGACGTGGGCCGTGGCGAGAACCGGCGAGGTCGCCGCACTGGCCCGCTGGGAGGTAGAGACAGACGAAGAACGGGGGGCACTCACGCCGGCCGAACCCGACCCCTTTACCGACCGACTTGGACCCCACCGCACCCGCACCCTGCCGCAGCGTGAGCGGCACTGGCACTGATACAAGAGATGGGCGGAAAGTGACGTCATGACGACCCAGGACAACACATCAGGTACCCCGTCGGGCGTACGGCCGCGCGAGGCCTCACCAGGCGCGGTGGGAGGCGATCTGAACGCCTACGTCATCGCCCGGCTGACGTATCCCGCACAGCCCCAAGAGGACTTGGCCCAATACATGGAACGGCTGTTGTCGACGATGACGCCCTTCGGAGGCCACATCCTCTCCCACGGCAAGGAGGTCCAGACCCTCGAAGGAGTGTGGCACGGCTACGCCGTCCTCCTGGGCTTCCCGGACGTGACCAGTGCCCACGGCTGGTACAACTCGGCGGAGTACCAGGAGATCATTCAGATGCGACGCCGCCATGTCGACGGCGAACTGATCGTGGTCGAGGGCAACCCTCCGGGCTACGACGCCACAGGTGCGGCGGCCGCGATGCGCCGGGGAGTACTGGCAGGCGCCCCTGGAACCGCCAAGAGCTGACCGGGCACGAGCGGCGTGTGCCGTAGCTGGTGTGCTCCCTCAAGAGACGCCGAACAGCGGGGGGCTGCCGCAGGAGGAGGTTCTCCGCAAGTACGCGACTACCAGCAGGACCCGGTCCTCCAACGACAGGCTCCACGGCCGGTCCTTGCGGACCGGGTCCGCGCCCTCCCGTCGCAACGTGGTGGGCGGCCGGGCGAATTGGCGTGGGCTCAGTCCCGGGCACGCCAGGCTGAGTAGCCGCGCCGGGTGGGAACAAGTCCTCTCCAGGAGGAGGGACTTCGGGATGGACGCCAATACAGTCACCGCTGTCTGCGCCATGGCCGTCGCTTCCGCTTCGTTCGTCGTCTCGGTCCAGCAGGACAGGACAAGACGAGACAGGACAGGACAGGGTCGGCCGGGGTGCTGCGGGACATCCCGCCGATCACCTTTGTCGCCTCGGCCTGGGCCACGCAATGCCCCGGGCGGGGCGCGACACCCGGGCCCCCGACACCGCCAGGGCGCCGGACGGGACTTTCACGGTCGCTGTGCTGTGATCGTCTCTCCGACCCGACCGTTCGGGCCGTTCGGCAGCGGCCGCGACGACAACGACGTCGGTGTCGTAGGTGGTCATGGAAGTACGGTCCGATCGGTTCAGTTGTGCGACAGGAAGCCGGTGACGAGGCGGTTGAACTCGGCGGCGTGCTCGATCATCGCCCAGTGGCCGCAGCGGTTGAGCAGCACCAGCCGCGAGTCCGGGATGTTCGCCAGCAGCCACAGGCTGATCTCGTAGGGCAGGACCCGGTCGTCCTTGCCGTGGATCAGCAGGGTCGGAACCCGGATGCCGGGGATCTTGTCGCGGTCGACCCGGACCGGGATCGGCGCGCCGTCGGCGAGGCCCTCGACGTAGTTCCTCAGGTGGTCGGGGTGGGCGAGCGCGGCCTGCGAACGGGCCCGGACCAGCTCCGGCGTCGCGAAGCGCTCCTTGTCGTACGTCATGATCTCGACGAGCGCCTTCATGTTCTCGACACTCGGGTCCCGGTAGGCACGCACGAGCACCTTCAGCCCCTCGCTCGGGCCGTCGCCCGCCCCGAAGAGGGTGGCCGGGCCGCGGCCGAGCGAGGCGCCCATGGTCACCAGGTGGGTGAGGCGCCCGGGGTGCAGCGTCGCGAAGCGGATCGCGGTGTGCGCGCCCATCGAGTTGCCGACGAGGGCGGCTTGCGCGAGACCGAGCGCGTCGAGGAACTCCACGAGCGCCGCGTCGTGGTCCATGTCCCGCACCGCCTGCGCGTCCGAGTCGCCCCAGCCCGGCATGTCGGGGGCGAGGACGTGGAATCCGGCGGCCGCGAGCTCGGCGATGTTGCCGGAGAAGTTCGACCAGCCGGTCGCGCCGGGGCCCGAGCCGTGCAGCAGGACGATGGGCGGTGCACCGGCCGCTCCGGCCTCGTAGTACCGCATGCGCAGGCCCGAGGGGAGGGTGAGGTCGCGCGCCGCGGACTCCTGGGTGAGGGACATGGCCTACCTTCCGTGCGTTATATGCACACTGCAGATCGCTATGTGCACGAGCGCGCTCATGGAACGCCCCCGACGGAACAAAAGTCAAGAGCCGCCCGCCCCGCGCCCGCCTCAGGCCAGTCCCGCGCGCAGCCGCTCGGCCGCCGCCACCAGCGCCGGCGCCGCATGCCCGGCGATCTCGGCACGCGAGGTGATCAGGTTGAGACAGGCGACCGGCAGCCCCTCCACCACCAGCGGCACCGCCACCCCGTACGCCCCCGGCTCCACCTCGCCGAACGTCGCCGCGAAGCCGCGCTCCCGCGCCTCCGTGACGCTCGCGGCCTCACCGGGGGAGGGCGCCTGCGCCGCGAGCAGCGCCACCCCCGCCGACCCCCGCCCCAGCGGATGCCGGCTGCCCGTACGGAAACTCAGCCGGTACACCCCGCCCGGCGGCTCCACCACCGACAGGGCCACCGCCTGGCCGCCCTCGACCACCAGCAGCGACACCGTCGCACCCAGCTCGGCGGCCAGCTCGTGCAGCACCGGATCCGCGGCCGCCCGCAGCGTCGCGTGGATACCCGCGGCGAGCGCGGCCAGCCCGGTGCCCGTGCGGTAGCGGCCGTCACCGCCGCGCGTGACGAGGTGGAAGTCCGCGAGCGTCGACAGCAGCCGCGAGGCGATCGACCGGTGGACGTCCAGCGCGCCGGCGACCTCCTGGACGCTGAGACCGTCAGCCGCCGTACTGACCAGTTGCAGGGCGCGCAGACCACGGGCCAGCGTCTGGGTGCCGGGAGCGCGAGAGGGATCCACCATGACAGGAAGCCTAGATCGGTCGCGGGACTTGTCCTGGCCCGGTACGGGGATCGGTGTGCGGTCTCAGTGGTGGCGGTGTGTCAGTACGGGACTTGTCCTGGCCGGGTGCGGGGGTCGGTGTGTGGGTTCAGTGGTGGCGGTGTGTCAGTGTGGAGGTCAGTGCTGCTGCGGTGGCGCGTACTGTGTTCGCGTGTGTTTCGGGTTTGAATCGTCCTGTGGGGCCGGTCACGCTGAGTGCGGCCGTGGCGGTCTGTCCGTTGTTTCCCAGGATGGGTGCTGCTATGCAGAGCAGGCCGGGTGTGGATTCTTCCCGTTCGTACGCTATTCCCGTTTCCAGTGCGCGTGACAGTTGCCGGCGTAGCATGCCCGGGGCGATGACTGTGTGGGGGGTGCGCCGTTCCAGGGGGCCGGCCAGGACCGCGGTCCGTTCTTCCCGGGTGGCGTGGGCGAGGAGGACTTTGCCGATCGCGGTGCAGTGGACCGGCATCCGTCCGCCGGTGCGGGAGGGGGTTCTGGCCTGCCGGTGTCCGCCGATCTTGGCGAGGTAGACGACTTCGTGGCCCTCGCGTATGCCCAGGTGCACCGTTTCGTGGGTGCGTTCGTAGAGGTCCTGCAGGAACGGTGTGGCCAGTTCCACCAGTGTCCGCTCGGCGGAGGCCCGCAGACCCAGCTCGAACAGGCCGCCGGAAAGCCGGTAGCCGTGTTCGCCTTTGTCGAGCAGCCGGTGGCGTGCCAGGTCCGCGGCGACGCGGTGGACGCTGCCCTTGGCCAGACCGGTTCGCCGTACCAGTTCTGCCAGCGGCAGCACCGAGTCGGCCGGACCGAACGCCCGCAGGATCATCAGTGCCTTGCCCAGGACGGTGTCGCGGTCTTCCATGAGGAAAGAGCGTACCGCTGAGTGGAACGCCGCCGTGGAGTGCGCCGTGGATCGGGGCCAGATTGGAGTCCATGCCCCCCAACCAGCCCACCTCCGGCGCCGGCGCCGGTCTTGTCCTTGCCGCGGCGGCCCGCCTGCGTGAAGCCGCCGCCACCGGTACCCCTGCCGCGCCTGTGCGCGATCTGATCGGCCGGGACGACGTCGGCATGGCTTATGCCGTGCAGCGGTGTCTGACGGCCGAGCGGATCGCTGCCGGTGCCCGGGTCGTCGGCCGCAAGATCGGCCTGACTTCCACCGCTGTGCAGCGGCAGCTCGGCGTGGACCGGCCCGACTTCGGTGTCCTCTTCGACGACATGGCCTACCCCGATGGTGCGTGCGTCCCGGCCGGCGCCGTGCTGCAGCCGCGGGTGGAGGCGGAGATCGCTTTCGTTCTCGGTGCCGATCTCGCCGAGGGTCCGCTCGACGACGCCCAGGTACGGGACGCCATCGGTCATGCCGTCGCCGCGATCGAGATCTGCGGCAGCCGTGTCGCCGGCTGGGACATCAGCTTCGCCGACACCGTCGCCGACAACGCCTCGGCCGGCGCCTACGTCCTGGGCGGCCGCCGTGTGCCGCTCGCCGGTTTCGACCCCGTGACCGCCGGGATGACCATGACCGTGGACGGCGAGACCGTTTCCACCGGTACCGGCGCCGCCTGTCTGGGCGATCCCGTCGCCGCTGTCGCCTGGCTCGCCCGCACGGCCCGTGATCTCGGCGATCCGCTGCGCGCCGGGCAGGTCGTCCTTTCCGGCGCTCTGGGCCCGATGCGTCCTGTGACGCCCGGCGCCGCCGTACACGCCACCGTCACCGGTCTCGGCACGGTGTCGGTCACCTTCTCCGCCAAGGGAGCACGATGAGCAGGACCAAGGTCGCCATCATCGGATCGGGCAATATCGGCACCGATCTGATGATCAAGATCATGAGGGGTGCGGAGCACCTCGAGATGGCGGTCATGGCCGGCATCGACCCCGCCTCGGACGGCCTCGCCCGTGCCCGGCGTCTCGGCTTCGAGACCACCGCCGAAGGCGTCGACGGACTGCTGAGGTCACCGCAGATCGACGAGATCGGCATCGTCTTCGACGCCACCTCGGCCGGCGCCCACCACCGCAACGACGCGGCGCTGCGCCCGCTCGGCATCCGTGTGATCGACCTGACGCCGGCCGCGATCGGCCCCTACGTCGTGCCGGCGGTCAACCTGGGGGAGCACCTCGACGCCCCCAACGTCAACATGGTCACCTGCGGCGGCCAGGCCACGATCCCCGTCGTCGCCGCGATCAGCCGTGTCGTTCCGGTCGCCTACGCCGAGATCGTCGCCTCGATCGCTTCCCGGTCGGCCGGCCCCGGCACCCGTGCCAACATCGACGAGTTCACCGAGACCACCTCCGCGGCGATCGTGCGGGTCGGCGGCGCCGAGCGGGGCAAGGCGATCATCATCCTGAATCCTGCCGAGCCGCCGCTGATGATGCGCGACACGGTCTTCGCGCTCGCGACCCTGCCCGGCGGCGAGGACGGCGAGCGTGCCAAGGCGCGGATCACCGAGTCCGTCCGCGCGATGGCCGCGGAGGTCGCCGCCTACGTGCCCGGCTACCAGCTGGTCCAGGACGTCCAGATCAGTGAGATCCCGGCCGGCCAGCCCGTCGCCACCCTGCTGGCCGACGGCTCCGCCGCCCGCCCCACCCACCAGGTGTCGGTGTTCCTCGAGGTCGAGGGCGCGGGCATGTACCTCCCGGCGTATGCGGGGAACCTCGACATCATGACCTCGGCCGCGGTGCGGATGGCCGAGGAGATCGCCGCTGCCAAGGAGGCCGCCAAGTGAGCACCCCGGTCTTCGTCCAGGACGTCACCCTGCGCGACGGTATGCACGCCGTCCGGCACCGCATCGCCCCCGACGACGTCATCCGTATCGTCGTCGCCCTCGAGGACGCCGGCGTCGATGCCATCGAGGTCGCCCACGGTGACGGACTCGCCGGCGGCTCCCTCAACTACGGCCCCGGCTCCCACACCGACTGGGAATGGATCGAGGCCGCCGCCTCCGCCTTGAACCGGGCCCGCCTGACCACCCTCCTGCTGCCCGGCGTCGGCACCCTCCACGAACTCCGGCACGCCTACGACCTCGGTGTCCGCTCGGTCCGCGTGGCCACCCACTGCACCGAGGCCGACATCTCCGCCCAGCACATCGCCGCGGCCCGCGACCTGGGCATGGACGTCTCCGGCTTCCTGATGCTCTCCCACATGGCCGACGCCGCGGAACTCGCCCGCCAGGCCAAGCTGATGGAGTCCTACGGCGCCCACTGCGTCTACGTCACCGACTCCGGCGGCCGGCTGACGATGAACGACGTCGCCGCCCGCGTACGCGCCTACCGCGACGTCCTGGACCCGGCCACCGAGATCGGCATCCACGCCCACGAGAACCTCTCGCTGTCCGTCGCCAACTCGCTGACCGCGGTCGAGCACGGCGCCTACCGCGTCGACGCCTCGCTCGCCGGACACGGCGCCGGCGCCGGCAACTGCCCCATCGAGGCGTTCATCGCCGTCGCCGACCTGTCCGGCCTCACCCACCACTGCGACCTGTTCAAACTCCAGGACGCCGCGGACGACCTCGTCCGCCCGCTGCAGGACCGGCCCGTGCGCGTCGACCGCGAGACCCTCACCCTGGGCTACGCCGGCGTCTACTCCAGCTTCCTGCGCCACGCGGAGATCGCCGCACGCCGCCACGACGTCGACGTCCGCGACATCCTGATGGAATGCGGCCGGCGGCGCCTGGTCGGCGGCCAGGAGGACATGATCATCGACATCGCCCTCGGCCTGGCCTCCGGCCCCCGCTGACCCGGGCGCCGCCCGCCGGGGCGCGCCTCAGAGTTCCTCCATGACGAAGTCCTCCTTGCTCGCCCCGCACGCCGGGCACTCCCAGTCGTCGGGAATGTCCTCCCACCGGGTGCCCGGCGCGATGCCCTCCTCCGGCAGGCCGAGGGCCTCGTAGTAGACCCAGCCGCACAGCAGGCACATCCAGGCCCGCTTGCCAGGGGTGTCGCTCATACGATTCCTTCACGGTGCAGGTGCGTGTGCGGGCCGTCCCCGGCGGCCAGGTGCTGTGCGGCGAACCGGGACACCAGGGACGCGACGTCCCGGGACATGAGGATGCCCATGTGCCCGCCCGCCTGGTCGACCAGGCGGGCGTCCTTCAGCCCGGCCGCCACCTTCCGGGCGTCGCCGTAGGGGACCATGGCGTCGTCCGGATCGTGCAGGACCAGCGTCGGCAGATCCAGCGAGGCACCCAGCGCGACCAGGTCCCAGTGGCTGACCGGCACCCCGTTGCGCCGGTGCAGCTCCCCGTAGATCCCCTCCACCAGCGACCGGGTGAGCCGCAGCCCGCCGCCGTCCCAGCGCTCCAGGACGTCCCCGAGCGAGGCCGGCGGCGCGACCAGCACCGCGCACTGCGGCCTGCGGCCGGTGTACGCGGCCACCGCGCCGATCGCCGCGATCCCGCCCAGCGAGTGCGCCACCACCACCCGCACGTCCCCGAGCGTGTCCAGGACCGCGCCGACGGACCGCGTGTACTGGGTCATCGTGGCCTGATCACCCTTGCGGACCCCGTGCGCCGGCCCGTCGAACGCCGCGACCCGCAGCCCCAGGCCGCGCAGCGGCGGGACGAGGGAGTGCATGCTGCTGCTGTTCGCCGCCCACCCGTGCACCAGCAGCGCACTGCCCTCGCCGCTGCCCTCGTTCCACGCGAACCCGTCGGTGACGTCCTCGTCACCGCGGACCGCGAAGTGGGCCGCGCCCAGCGGCAGGACGTCGTCCGGGCGCAACCCGTAGGTCCGCGTACTGCTGAACACGTCCGTCGCCCACCGCACCGCCACGGAGGGCGCCACCGCGCCCACCGCGGCGTGCGCGCACCTGCGCAGCCACCGGCTGGTCACTGGGCACCCTCGGCGGCACGGGACACGGCGACCTTCGGCTCCACCTTGTTGCGCGCCAGGTCCGCGTAGAACCCCGACTCGGTGTCGTAGAAGTGGAGATGACGGATGATCTCCCACATCTGCCCGAACGAGAACCGGCGTTCACGCACCATGCCCGGATAGCGGGCCTTCAGCGTCTCCTGCGCCTTGGGCAGGTTGTAGTACGGCACCACCGGCGCCACATGGTGCGCGGTGTGGATCGAGATGTTGTGCGTCAGGAACAGCAGCCACCGCGGGTACACGTAGTCGGTGGTCACCAGCAGCCGGCTGGCGTTGCGGGTCCAGTACTCGGCCGTCAGGTACGGGATGTCACTGGCACTGTGGTGCATGAGCGTGGTGGCGCTGAACCAGGCGTGCGTGGCCAGCCACGGCGCCACGAAATAGACCAGCAGCCCGGTGAACCCGGTGAAGTACACCAGCACGGCCGCGTACGGCACGGTCACCGCGGCGACGAACAGCATCGAGCGCCGCACCTCGCGCCGCTGGCTCGCCTTCGGGAAGAACCCCGGACGCAGCGCCGACTCGGCCCAGTAGTTGATGGTGCCGCCCCAGAACGCCCAGGTGCGGGTGGACACGTACACCGTCTTGTCCCACAGCGACATCCGCTCGAACATGCCCGCCGGCACCGGACGCCAGTCGGTGTCGAACTCCAGGTGATTGGTACTGCTGTGATGCATGTTGTGCACGTGCCGCCACGCGTGGAACGGGTAGATCAGCGGCAGCAGCGACACATGCCCGATCGCGTAGTTGAACCGGCGCGACCGCGAGAAGGAACCGTGCCCGCAGTCGTGCGCGATGCAGTGCAGCCCCCACCCGCCCAGCCCCGCCACGATCCACAGCGGGATCCACAGCAGCCGGCTCGGCGCGTACGCCACGCCCACGATCGCCCCCGCGTACAGCAGCCAGCTGACCGCGAAACCGGCCAGACCCCGGCCCACGCGCGGCTCGAAGTACTCCTTGGGTATCGCCCCGGCCAGGCGTTCCCCCTCCAGCTGCTCCGCCTGGCGCAGAAAGGCCCGGAAACTCTCCTCCGGCGCCGAAGGGAAGTCGAATGCACCCATGTCCTCTTCTCCTTCCAGGCGGCTAGAGCTTGAGCTCCGCGGCGAGATACCCGGTGAGCGCGTCGATGGACTGGTACTCGTACAGCAGGCCGGGCGACAGACGGCGCTCGATGACCTTCTCCAGGGCGCCGGAGACCTGCACGGCCACCCGCGAGTCCAGGCCGTAGGCCTCGAAGGTCTTCGCGGTGTCGATGTCCTCGCGCGGTATCTCCACGTGGACCACCAGGTAGTCGACGAGCCACTGGCGCAGCGCCTGCTCGGTCAGGGGCCCTTCAGGACGCTGGATCTTCTTCCGGTTGAACATGGGTGTGCCCTTCCTCGTCTCACATGCGGGTGCGGCCCCGGTTCAGGCCGCGGTCTTCGCTTCCTGCCTGCGCCGCGCGATGGTCTCCTTGTCGGGCTCGCGCAGGCCCCATACGACGCGTAGCCGGCCGAGCCCCATCAGCAGCCAGCCGCTGAGATCCGGCTCCCACCAGGTGACGCCGTGCCTGAACGAGCCGGGGAAGGCATGGTGGTTGTTCTGCAGTCCCTCGCCGAAGGTGAACACCGCGACCGGCCAGTTGTTGGCACTGCGGTCCTCGTTGTCGAAGGGCCGCCCGCCGAAGGCGTGACAGATCGACCCCACGCACCAGGCCGCCTGGTTGGCGACGAAGATCCGGGCGAGCCCGCCGAACACCAGACCGCCCAGCAGGGACATCGGGGTACGCACGATCGCGAAGTCGACCACGGCCGGGACCGCCAGACCGAGCAGCACCCACTGCGGATAGGTCCGGTTGAAGAACATCAGCCGCCTGCTGCGCAGCACGTCCGGCCCGAACACCGTGACCTTGCTGGCCTCCGGGCTCAGCATCCACGGCATGTGCGCGTACCACAGGCCGCGCATCCGCGCCTTGAACGCCCACCCGTGCAGGTTGGGGGAGTGCGGGTCGCCCTCCCGGTCGCTGAAACGGTGGTGGCGGCGGTGGGTGATCACCCAGAACATCAGCGGGCCCTGCGCGCCCATCGACCCGGCGATCATCATGACCGCCTCGAAGACGGGCGACGTCTTGAACGCCTTGTGCGCGAGATAACGGTGGAACCCCACCGTGATACCGAACATGTGCACGAAATACATGGCGGCGAACAGCCACAGATCCGTCGCGGTGTACCGCCCTGTCCACAGCAGGTACCCGGCGGCCGCGGTACCGATCAGCGGCAGGGTCATGGTGGTCAGGGCGGAGAACCGCTTGATCCGCAGACTGACGGGGTCAAGCCGGACGACAGCGTTCGCGGCCGCGGTGGCGGACATCGTTCAACTCCCTTCCTCTTCGTTCGACACGGACCGGGTCCCGGAGGCGTGCTCGGGGCGCATGCGGTCGGGGTAACGCGCGTCGCGGACCAGCCCGACGGCGTCCAGGACCCGGATGACCGCACCCGTGGGATCGACCTGCAGCAGGTTGTGCCGGTTGTGCGCCAGCGACGGCCGCGCGTGGTGGTTGTTGTGCCAGGAACCGCCCACCGAGATCGCCGCCAGCGGCGCGACGTTGCGGCTGGTGTCCCGCGTGCGGTACGGCCGGCTGCCCACCGTGTGGCCGATCGAGTTCACGGCCCAGGTGACGTGGTCCAGCAGGAAGATCCGGGCCAGCCCGCCCCACAGCAGCCCCCCCACCGCACCGCGGACCGTGCCCCCCGACAGCAGCCACCCCGCCAGGGCCGGCAGCACGAGACCGGCCAGCACCCACACGAAGTAGTACTGGTTCAGGCGCATGACGAGCCGGTCGCGGACCATGTCCGGCGCACGCCTGGCCCAGTCCTGGCGCTGCACCGTGAACAGCCAGCCCACGTGCCCGTGCCAGAACCCGCGCAGCCGCCCCGGCCAGCCCGGCCCCAGCGCGCGCGGCGAGTGCGGGTCCCCGTCACGGTCGGTGAAGGCGTGGTGCTGGCGGTGGATGGCCACCCAGAACACCACCGGCCCCTGCGCCGCCATGCTCCCCGCGATCCCCCACAACGCGGTGACGACCGGACCGGCCGCGAACGAGCGGTGCGAGAAGAACCGGTGGAAACCGCCCTCCACACCCAGCGACGTGATCGCGTACATCACCACCAGCAGCAGCCCGTCCACCCACGTGAACCCGTACCGCACCGCGAACACGACCGCCGCCGCCGTACCCAGCGTGGGCACCCCCACGGTCACCCAGGCCAGCCTGCGCGCCCCGCGGTCCACCCCCGCCGCGGCCCCGGAACGCGCCGGCGCCTCGCCCACTCCCGTCCGGGCGCCGCTCATGACACGCCCGCCGGCGCGGCGGCCGCGAACGCCTTGAGGGTCCCCTCCAGGTACGCCTTGCGGGTGTCGCGCCGCCGCACCTTGCCGCTCGTGGTCATCAGCACCGTCCCGGGCGGCCCGATGTACACCCGGCCCGGCCGCACCCCGTGCTCCTCGGTCACCGCCGCGGTCACCCGCTCCAAAAGCTCCTTCTCCCTTTGCGCGAACTCCTTCGCGGTGCCGCGGAACTCGGCGACCAGCACGACCTCCTCCTCGTCACGCGCCTCGCTGCGCACGGCGAACGCGGCGATGCGCCGCAGGTCCTCGTGGGCGCGCAGCACCGAGTGCTCGATGTCCTGGGGGTGCAGGTTGCGGCCGCTGATGACGATGAGGTCCTTCAGACGTCCGGTGACGAAGAGTTCCCCGTCGAGGAAGAACCCGAGGTCGCCGGTGCGCAGATAGGACGAGCCGGAGCCGGAGCCGGCGGGGCGGGCGCCGAAGGTGCTCGCGGACAGTTCGGGGCGCCCCAGGTAGCCGGCGGCCACGTTCGCCCCGCCGACCCAGATCTCCCCGACCTCGCCCTGCGGCAGGACCGCGAGGGTGTGCGGGTCGACGACGAGGACCTCGTGGTTCTCGGCGACCACCCCGCAGCTGACCACGCCCACCGCGTCCGCGCCGTCCGGGTCCGCGGCGCGCCGCGCGTGACCGTGCTCCAGCGCGTCCTTGTCCAGCCACTCGGTGCGGATGCTGTCACTGGCCTCGGGCTTGCCGGAGACGAACAAGGTGGCCTCCGCCAGCCCGAAGCACGGGATGAGACTGCCCGCGTCGAACCCGGCCGGCGCGAACCGCTCCCGGAAGCGTTCCATGGTGTTGCCGGAGACGGGCTCGCTGCCGCAGAACACCTGCCGCAGCCGGCTCAGGTCGAGCGTGGCCACCTCCTCGTCGCCGATGCTCTGCGCGCACAGGTCGAACGCGAAGTTCGGGCCCACCGAGATGGTCACCTTGTGGTCGGTGATCGCCTTCAGCCACCGGTAGGGGTCCTGCACGAAGTGGATCGGCGACATCATCACCAGCGGCCAGCCGCCGTGCACGGCCAGCATGATGGTGCCCATCAGCCCCATGTCGTGGTACGGCGGCAGCCACGAGCAGCCGACGCGGTCCTCCTCGTAGCCCATGTGGGCGTCCAGGACACGGCAGTTGCTCAGCAGGTTCTCGTGGGTCAGCACGATGCCCTTGGGATCTCCGGTGGAACCGGAGCTGTACTGGATCAGCGCCGGCTCGACCGCGCGCGACGGCACCTCGCCGCCCGGCTCCAGCCGGTAGAAGTCCGGCTCGGGGAAGATCCACCGCGGCCGCTCACCGGCGGCCGTGAGCTGCGCGTGGAACTGCTCGACCTGGCCGGCGAAGCGGGGGTCGGTGAGCACGGCGCGGGGCGCGCAGTCGTCGAGGACGGACAGGAAGCGCGCGGTGGCGCGCCGCCCGAACGGCGGGAAGCACGGCACGGCGGTGCAGCCGGCCTGCATGATGCCGAACAGCCCGGCGACGTAGTCGAGCCCGGGGTCCAGCGCCAGCACGATCCGGCCGCCGTCGAGGCCGCGTTCGTGCAGGTGGGCGGCGACGGCGCCGGCGCGGGCGGCGAGTTCGCCGTAGGTCCAGTCGATCAGGTGGTCGCTGGTCCCGTCCGGCAGGAAGCGGAACGCGAGCCGGTCGGGAGTCTCTTCGGCGCGGTGCTGGAGGACGTGCACCAGCGAGGATCCGGCGGACGGTGGCAACGGTCTCACAGGAATACGGCCTTTCGTGTCGGTCTCGGTGCGGGACACGTGCGTGATCTCCGTGGGAACGCGGAGTGCGTCAGACGGCGCGGACCACCCGCAGCTGGTGGGCGCTGCCCAGGTGCGTCCCGTCCACGGACCAGGCGTCCACCTGCTCGTCCACCCAGCCGTCGGGCCCGGCGGCACGCGTGGTGGCCCGCAGCAGGATCCACGGGGAGGCGGCGCCGGCGAGCCCCGGCCCCGGGCGCACGGTCAGCTCGACGGTGGGCACGACGGCGAGCGTGGACAGGATCGCCGCGTAGGAGGGGGCGAGCGCGTCCATCAGCAGGACGAACCGCAGCACGTCCGGCGCCTCGTCGTCCTCCACCAGCCGTACCCAGGCGATCAGTTCGGGCACCGGACCGCCGGCGTACGGGCGCGCCGGGCCGACGGGACGGATCTCCATGCTGGTGGCGATGGGCACGAACTCCGCCGGAATGGCGAACACCTCGCACTCCTGCGGCCGCGGCGCCTGCGGCGCCTCGGGCGCGACGGGCTGCCAGGAGCCCTCGCCGCGGCGGGCGAACACCGCGGACGCCTCGATCGCGGTCCCCTTCTCGCCCTGCGCCTGCGCGCGGACCACGCTGAGGGTCCGCCCGGCACGCACGAGGGAGCTGTCGACGGTGAAGCCCGGGTCGACGGGCCGGTCGAACCGGCCGGTGACGCTCTGCAGTTCGAGCCCGGGGGCGTGCGCCCGCATCGCGGAGGTGAGCAGGGCGAGGGCGAGCCCGCCGTGGAACCCGCCGAACCCGCGCAGGTGGTCCTCCGCCTCCAGCCACCCGCTCACCGGTTTTCTCAGGAGGGCTCCCGGTGTCGCCCCGTCAGTGTTCAGCATGCGAAGACAGCGTCCAGTCCAGGTGTGGGGGTAAAGGGTCGTCACGTGAGCACCGTTGCGGGTGCCACGCGTGGTGCCTGCCGGGAGCGGGCCCGCGCGCACGGGCCCGCCCCGGGCGAGCGGTGTCAGCCGAAGAACTGGGCCAGCTCGGCCGCGACGGTCTCGGGCTGCTCCTCCACCATGTAGTTGCGGGTGTCCTTGACCTCCACCACGCGGACGTCGCTGCCGCAGGCCGGCAGCACCCGCCGCATGTAGTCGAAGAACCCGCCGTAGGCGAGGCCCAGCACGGGCACGGACAGCTTGCCGTAGCCGCGGAAGTCGTCGATGTCCTGCTGGTAGGCCTGGAACCAGGCCTGGCTGGAGCGGATCGCCTCCGGCGAGTCGTACGCCCGCGCGTACACCTCCCGGTCCTCGGGCAGGACCGCGTCGGGGTTCACCAGGCTCAGGCCGAGCATGTAGTCGACCATGATGCGGTAGCGGCCGGCGAGCGCCTTCTCGGGGAAGCCGGGCACGATGTTGAAGGCGAGCCACCAGCGGTGCGGGCCCGGCTCCTCGGGCTTCGGCATGAGCCGGAATTCCTGGTAACTCTCGTCGATGTGCGTGGTGTTGATGATCGCCAGACGCTTGGTCGCCGCCTCGTGGTTCGCGGCGTAGGCGAAGGCGACCATGGCACCGATGCCGTGCCCGGCGATGTTGATCCGCTCGTAGCCGAGGTGCCCGGCCAGGGCGCGGATGTCGCCGGCCATGCTCTTCTTCTCGTAACCGGAATCCGGCCGGCTGGAGCCGCCCATGCCGCGGATGTCGACCGCGACGACCCGGAAACGCTCCGCCAGCCGGGGCATCACCTTGCGGTACTCCCACCACGTCTCCGGCCAGCCCGGCAGCAGGAACAGCGGATCGCCCTGCCCGCCGGTCACATAGTGCAGCCTCACCCCGTTGACGTCGGCGTACTCGCTGGTGAAATCACCGTCCAGCGATGCCGCGAGTTCCTCGTCGGACGGTACGTTCGTGCCCATCTCCTGTGCTCTCCCTTGCTGTGGTGCGGGCGGCGGGGCCGCCGTACGGCTCTTGCGGGGACGGCGCGGCGGGTCAGCCGGCCGTGACGAGCAGCCGGCCGTGCCCGCGCTGGACGATCTGGTCGCGGAACGTCGCCGGACCGGCGAGCCGCAGTCCGGGCAGCCGCCTGAGCAGCAGCGGTACGACCGTCTCGGCGGACATCCGCGCCAGCGCCGCGCCCAGGCAGAAGTGGGCGCCGCCGCTGAAGGTCAGCGGGCTGTTGTCGGCTCGGGCGGGATCGAAGACGCCGGGGTCGCCGAACCGGCGCGGATCGCGGTTGCCCGCGGCGATGAGCAGGGTCAGCGGCACGCCCTTGGCGACCTTGACGCCGAAGAACTCCAGGTCCCGGGCGGCGACCCGGTTCAGGATCTGCGCGGCCGGCTCGAAGCGCAGCGTCTCGTCGACGAAGCCGGCCGCGGCCTTCTCGTCGGTGCGCAGCCGCTCGCCCGCGCCGGGGTGTTCGAGGGCGAGGCGGACCATGTTGCTCAGCAGGTCCTGCGGCGCCTCGGTGGCGGCCACCAGCAGCAGCATGAGGTTGGCGACCAGTTCGGTCTCGCTGAGCTCGCCGGCGGCGTCGCGGGTCTTGACGAAGGCGCTGGTCAGATCGTTCGCGGGCTGCGCGCGGCGGCGGGCGACCAGGTCGTGGAAGTAGACCGCGAAGCGCTCCATCGCGGCGTCGCCCGCGGTCAGCTGGCCCATGTCGCGGATCGGCTCCAGGGTCATCGTGATGTCGCCGACACCGGAGCGGAACGCGGCGTGGTCCTCGTCGGGGATGCCGAGGAGTTCCCCGATGACGCCGACGGCCATGCGGAAGGAGAACTCCGCGACCAGGTCGACCGGTCCGCCCTCCGCGGCGAGCCGCGCGACGTGCTCGACCGTGTCCGCGGCCCGGCGCTCGACCATGGGCCGCCAGGTCTCCACGCTGCGCGCGGAGAACGCGCTCGCGAAGAAGCGCCGGTAGCGCTCGTGGTCCGGGTCGTTGGAGAAGAGCATGTTCCGGGTCAGCCAGACCCACGAGGCGTGCTCGCGCCAGCCGGGCAGCTTGCCGTCCTGGACGGCGGCGTCCGTCGACAGCAGGTCCGGCTCGCGCAGTGCCCGCGCGCACTCGGCGTGGCCGGTGACGAAGAGGTGGGCGCCGCCGACGTCGACGACCGGCCCGTGGGCCCGCATCTGCTCATACAGGGGGTACGGGTTCTGCTTGCCCTCGAAGGACAGCAGACGGCCCATCACATCGACGGGATCCGCCAGGGTTTCGGTGGGACTCACTCTCACTCCGGGTATTCGACGGCAGCCGGGCATGCGGTGCGTGCGGTACGGGGGTGTGTCCTTGCGGGCGGTACAGGGCGAGTTCGGAAATTGCCGGTCGTGCGCGGTACATCCGCGCCGTCCAGGGCCGTAACCCGGCCGGACACGCGGTTCGCGGTGCAATGGTGCAGAGCCCGAACTCAAGGGGCTCATCTGTACTGGTCTACGCGGTCGAGTTGGAATGTCCAACTCGATTGTTCGGGTGACAATAACAATCTTCATCGCCCCCGGGCAATCCCCGCGATCAGCGGATACGCAAGAGTTACGCGCCGGTAAGGTCGTGTCCGCCGGGAATGTGTATCGGCGGCGGGAACCCGGTCCGTCCAAACGTGAACGGCCGCGCGGAATACGGCAGTCCGCCCCGGTGGAAGCAAAGACACCGTTGTCAGTGACCGGTCCGCAATAGCCGGTGTGGCGCACGTCATGTCTCCACGTATCGAACGAAGGTGACGGCTGTGAATCCGCTTCTTGTCCACACACCGAACGCGCCGCGCAAAACCGGAATTCACCGGCCGCGGCCCCGGAAAAAACTGACGGCCGGTCAGATCCATCGGATCTGACCGGCCGCCGGACTCCGTCGGGCGGTATCCGCCTCACGCGCGCCCGCGACACCAGGGGGCCCCGGCCGGGCGGCCGGCCTAACCCACGGTCACCGGCACCCGCTCACGCCCCTTCGCCGGCCTCGGTGCGGCGCGGCGTCCTCCCGACGCTGCCCAGGAAGAAGCAGGCGAGCGCGGCGGCCGCGGTGGCCCCCAGGGTCATCTCCCAGCCCCGGTCGAAGGCGGCGCCCTGGTGGGCCGTCGCACCGGAGGCCCCCATGGTCGCGACGAGCAGGGAGATGCCGAGCACGGTGCCGGCCTGCCGGGCCATGGTGATGACACCGGAACCGGTGGAGAAGCTCTGCGGCGGCAGCCCGGAGACACCGGCACTGATCAGCGTGGGCAGGGTCAGGCCCACGCCGATGCCGGTGAGCAGCATGCCGGGCAGCATCCCGGCCGCGTACCCGGTGCCGGGCTCGAGCCGGGTGAGCCACCAGGCGATGCCCGCGCCGAAGACGACGCACCCGGCGAAGGCGACGACGCCGGAGCCGAAGCGGTGGATGACCGGCCCGATGC
This sequence comes from Streptomyces hygroscopicus subsp. hygroscopicus, assembly GCF_030269125.1. GTDB lineage: Bacteria > Actinomycetota > Actinomycetes > Streptomycetales > Streptomycetaceae > Streptomyces > Streptomyces hygroscopicus_C. Next base: position 470,532 of record NZ_BSSM01000004.1, read on the forward strand.
TCATGGCCAGCGCGGGCGGCAGCAGCGTGCCGGGGAAGATCGCGAGACCGGTCCTCACCGCCGACCAGTGCCACACGTCCTGGCACCACAGCACGGCCGACAGCAGCATGGCCGCGAACGCCACGGCGAACAGGACGTTGGTGAACGAAGCCGGGCTGAACGCGCGGAACTTGAACAGCGGCAGCGGCAGCACCGGCGACCGGTGGCGGGCCGAGCGCGCCACGAACCAGACCAGCAGCAGCGCCCCGAGCACGAGCGCGCCGATGAACCTCGCCGACGCCCAGCCCCAGTCGTCGCCCTTGACCAGGCCCAGCGCGACCGACGCGATGGCCACGGTCAGCAGCCCCGCACCGAGCACGTCCGCCCCCGGCAGGTCCCGCGAGGCGACCCGCGGCAGCACCCGCAGACCGCCCAGCAGCGCCGCCACACCGATCGGCACGTTCACCAGGAACACCCAGTGCCAGCTCAGGTCCGTCAGCAGCCCGCCCAGCACCGGCCCGAGCGCGCTGGCCACACCGCTGATCGCCGTCCACCCGCGCACCGACGCGAGCCGCTTCTCCGGCGGCGCGGTCGCCAGCAGCAGCCCCAGCGACGACGGGATCAGCATCGCCGCGCCGACCGCCTGCAGCACCCGCGCCCCGACCAGGAACCAGATCCCCGGCGCCAGCGCGCACAGCACCGACGAGAGCGTGAACAGCACGATGCCCGACAGATAGGCGATCCGCGGATTGACCCGGTCCGCGAGATTACCGGCCGGCACCAGCAGCGCGGCGAACACCACCGCGTACGCGTTCAGCACCCACGACAGGGACGCCAGCGACGTCCCCGAGAACTGGCGCCCGATGTCCGGCAGCGCCACATTGACGATGAACACGTCCAGATTGGCCATGGCCACACCGGCGGCGATCACCGCGAAGACCACCCCGAGCCGCGGTCGGGCCTGTGGAGGACTGAGGGTATCGGCGGTCCGGCCGTCAGGGAGGCTCATGTTCGTCACCATCTCAGTTTGGTTTTCCAACTCACTTCGGGCAGTGAAGCTAGCAACGAACGAACACACACGGCAACGCCGGCCACCCTGCTGTGACGAGGACCTCTCGGCACGTCAGACACCCTCCGCCGGTCCGCTGACCACCCGTCAGACCCCAAAAGCCGCCATAGCGGCCACACACACCGCCCCGCCCGCCACCGCCCCGGGCCCTCGCCGGCCCCTCCCGCACCCTCGCCCCTCCCGGCCGTGGCGTCCTGACGGCCCCTCGCGAGGAGCCGTACCCGCACACGCGCCTGCCGCCCGCCCGGCGACCGGCCCGCCGCACTCGCCCGCAAGCCCCGCCGCCGGCACCGCGACCGTCCGTCCGGGCGGGCGGACCGGCACCGCGGCCGTGGCCAGGACACGCTGACCCGGCAACCGGCCGGCCCGGATCCGCCGCCCCCGCCGGCAAACCCCCCCGCCTGCCCGCTCTTCGGTGCCGGCGCCGGGGACAGGGCGGGCACGGCCCGCGGCCCCGGCACGCTCCGTTCACCCGCGGGCGCCCGCCGCGGCGGCCGCGAGGACCCGCTCCAGCGGCGCGTCCTCGGCGCGGAACAGATGCCTCCCGCGGGCGATCCTCAGGTCCCGTTCCGTCCCCGGCCGGGTGAGCCGGGCCAGCGCGTCCAGCAGTGCGGCATCGTCCGCGGCCAGGTCGGAGACGCCGAGCGCGGCCATGCGCCGGGCGCCCTGCGCGAAGTGCCCCGGCAGCGGCCGGTGGCCGACGACGGGGAGCCCGGCGGCGAGCGCCTGGACGGCGGTCAGCCCCCCGGCGTTGTCCACCAGCGCCCGCGTGGCCCCCATCAGGCCGGGCATGTCCTCCTGCCAGCCCAGCGCCAGGACGCCGGGAACCCCCGCCAGCGAGGCACGCATCCGGTCGTTGCCGCCGCACAGCACCACGGGCAGATATCCGCTGCGGGCCAGGAGGCGGGCGGTGCCCTGGAGACCGGACGCGACTCCCCAGGCGCCGGCGGACATCAGGACGGGCGTCCTGCCGGGGTGCTCCCGCGTGAAGACCCGGCGCCACCGCGCGGCCGAGGGGGCGGGCACGGTGAAAGGGGGCGCGACCACCGGGCCGGTGGCGTCGGCGGGCCGGCCGGTGGCCCGGCGCACCTCCTGGGCGGCCTGCTCGGTCAGGCACAGGAAACGGTCGTTGCCCGGGTGCAGCCAGTGCCGGTGGGCGGCGAACTCGATCACGTAGACCACGCTCGGCACCGGCAGCAGCCGGTTCGCCCTGAGGTGCCCGGTGAGCTGGGCGGCGAGGTGGAAGACGGGGACCACCACGTCCACCCGGTCCCGCTCGACCAGCGCGCGCAGCCGGTCCGCGGCGAGCCGGGCCAGCGGGACACCGCTGGGGCGCGGCCCCCGCCCGGGACGCAGGAACGCGTGGTAGACCGCGCCGTAGGTCCAGGGCGCGTGCCGCACCGAGACCTGGTAGCCGCGCCGCAGCCATCCGCCGAGGCCGCGGGGCAGCAGCGCGAGGATGTCCACGCTGTCCGCCCGGTGACCGTGCGCGGCCGCCCGGCGGACGAGTTCGGCGGCCACCGTGTCGTGACCGGCTCCCATGCTCGCGCTGACGACCAGCAGCCGCGCGCCCGGCACGACGGGGCTCGCGGTGGCACCGGGCACCTCAGCCATGGCTCGCGCCGCCGGCGACGGAGAAGAGGAACGATCGCATATCGGGTGATGTGTCCGTGATGGTGGCCGGCAAACGCGGCCAGACGGCTGGTCGCCGGCGAGAACACCGCCGCCCGCGGACGACCCGGCCCGCGCCGGACCGTACGCCCCGGGACACGGTGCGTCCGAGCAGGCCGACCAGGCCGCCCACCGCCGCCCGCCTTCCTCGCCCCGCCCCGCGCGGTCCGCGGACCACCCCACACCCCGCCCGCAGCCGGCCCCCGCAGCGCACGCCACCCTGACCCGGCCCCCTTCCGCTTGCCGTGCGGGGCGGCCCCCGCGCTGCTCCGGGGCGCCCCGCGGCCGGCCCTCGGTTCCCCGCCCCGGCGCATGCGGGATGTGCACCCCGCCCCTGCCCCCCCTGCCCTGCCCCCCTGCCCGGCCCCCGCCCGCGGCCGGCCCCCGCGCCTGCCCCACTGCCCCGCGCGCCTGTCCCCGCCCCCGCCCCCGTTCCCGACGCCCCGCGTCCCCCGGCGGCCGTCGGTGTCGTACCCGGCCGCCCGGGGCCCCGCCCCGGGGTGCCGCCGTCCTTGTTCGAGGACGGCCGGCGCGGCGGCCCGGCGGGGTGCGAGCCGGGCGCCGCCGCGGCGGCTTCGGCCGGGCGGCGACCGCCCGGCGGCCGGTCAGTACCAGCTGGTGCAGGTGATCGCCGTGTCGTAGCCGGAGTCGCCGCAGGCACGCATCAGCTTGCCGTCGCTGTCCCGCCACGCCTCGGTCCAGACGCTGCCTCCGCTGCTGATCTCCGTCCAGCCCAGCTGGGGCTCCCAGGTCCGGCCGCCGTCGCTGCTGCGGTCCACCCAGACGTGCATGCCCGGCTCGCCGCCGACGATGCGGCCCCAGGCGCAGGTGCTGTTCCCCGAGCCGTTGGCCCGCAGTTCGATGCCCTGCCCCTTGCCGCCGAACGCGGTCCGCACGGTGGTGGCGTGGTTGTTGTCGCAGCCGTCGGCGGCGCGGGCCGCCGTGGCACCGGCCAGGGTGAGCAGGCCGGAGAGCAGTGCCGCGGCCGAGAGCGCCGCCGCCGCCTTCTTCTTCGTACGCATCGTTCGTTCCCCTCGTTCACGGCGCGAGGCCGTCGTAACTGGTGATCGAAGTCTGCGCACCCGTGGCGCCGGTGCCCACCTCGCACCACACAGGTTGACGTTCCCCGGGGCACTCTCCGCGCCCGCCGCGGACGTCGCGGTGCTCGCCCCGCCGTCCGCCCGTCAGTCCGCCTCCGGGCAGCACGGACGACGCGCGGACGGTCACACGGTGGTCCGCCGGGCGTCCACCTCGATCTCGATCTTCATGCGGGGATCGGCGAGACCGCACATGAGCATCGTGGCGGCCGGCCGGACCCCGCCGAAGGCGCGACGCAGCACCGGCCAGCAGGGCTCGAAGTCGGCCCGGTCGGGCAGCAGGTAACGCACCCGCACCACGTCGGCGAAGGAGCACTCCGCTTCGTCCAGGGCCGCCTCGATGTTGCGCAGGCACTGCTCGGCCTGCTCCACCACGTCGTCGGAGATCGTCATGGTGGTGTAGTCGAATCCGGTCGTCCCGGACACATGAACCCGGTCGCCGTCGACCACGGCGCGGGCATAGCCGATCTGTTCCTCAAACGTCGAGCCGCCGAGGATGGAACGTCGCTCTGTCATGCGGCGAACGCTAAGTGACCAGCACTGATACGTCTAATACACCTTCAGGCGCGCGGTGATATCTCTACGCGTATGGAGCGCCCCGAACTTCCCCTGCCGCAGCTGCACGCCTTCGTCGTGCTCGCCGAGGAACTCCACTTCGGCCACGCCGCCACCCGCCTGGGCATCGCCCAGCCGCCGCTGAGCCAGCAGATCCGCCGCCTGGAGGACAAGGTCGGATACGCGCTGTTCAGCCGCGAACCCGGGCGCATCGCCCTCACCCCGGCGGGCCGGGAACTCCTCCCCGCCGCCCGGCGTGCCCTCACCGATCTCGCCGAGGGCCTGGCCGCGGCCCGGGACGCCGGCAGTGGCAGGGCCGGCCGCCTGCGGATCGGCTTCGCTGCCTCCCTCGCCCTCACCGTCCTCCCCAGCCTGCTGCGGACCTTCCGGGAACGGTTTCCCGCGGTGGACCTCGACATCCAGGAGATGACCACCACGCCGCAACTGGCCGCTCTGCGCGAAAGGACGATCGACATCGGCCTGTTGCGGGAGCCGCCCGCCCATGACGCGGAACTCGGGTTCGAGACCGTGCTGGCCGAACCGTTCGTGGCCGTCCTGCCCGCCTCGCACCCCCTCGCCGCACAACGAGCCGTCCGGGTCGAGCAGTTGGCGGACAGCCCCTTCGTGCTCCTGCCTCGCGCCGTCGGCCCGCCGCTGTACGACCAGATCGCCGGTCTCTGCGCCGCTGCCGGCTTCACCCCCCACGTGACGCAGCACGCCGTGGAATGGCAGACCGTCTGCGCCCTGGTGGAAACCGGCCTCGGCGTGTCACTGGCCCCGGAGAGCATCCGCCGCATCCGCCTCAAAGGCGTCGCCTTCCGCAGGATCGAGCCCGGCACCGCGCGTACACGAGTCGCCGTCGCCTGGCGCAAGAACGACTCGAACCCCCTCCTGCCGGGCATCCTGGCCGCCCTCGACCAGGATCCGCCGGGCCGGTCCCCGACCCGGCGCGGTACCGCGGGCGGCGCGAGCCGATCCGCTGCCGACCGGCCCTGACCGGCGTGGCGGCCGGTCCCGTCCCTCCGGCCGGCGCCGTGCCCGGACGAGGACGGCGGCGAGGCGGGGCGCGGCCCGGCGGGAGACGGCGCGTCTGCCGCTGGCGCGGGGCCGGGCCGCGCCACCGCCCGAGCCGGCTGGTGCAGCGGTCGACGGTGCCGCGCTGCTGGGGGCATCGGCGTCGGACCCGGGCGGGCGCGAGCCGCCCGCGGCGGCTCGCCGCGGGCGTGACCGGCCACGGTCGGACGGCTCCGGGGCCCGCCCCGGCCGCTTCGCGGCCCGAGGACGCGGGACATGACCGCTTCGCAGGCCGGCGCGCCACCGGCCTCGCCGGCGGTGACAGCGACCGACGGCCGCAGGCCGTGCCCCGGTCGAGATCCTGCCCGCGAACCCCTCCAGGAGCCGCGACGCGAAAGCGGCGGAGCAAGCCACGGCCGCGTACGCCGACGGCGTCCTGCGGATCAGCGCCAACGCGCCCGGCAACCAGCTCTTCGAGCAGCCCCGGGACACGCCGCCCCGCAGACCGCGCCGCCCCGCAGACCGCCGTCGCACGGGAAACGACCCGCCCCGGGACCGCGCAGGCCCGGACGGGCAACCGCCCATGGCGCGTTCCCCGAGGACCGGCAAGCGCGGCGTCGACGGACGGTAGACGGCTCCGCCCCGGGCGCGAGCCGGAGCCGCCTGCCGCCCGCTACGTCATATCCATCATGTCCCCGACGGGCGCCCCCGCCGCCCCGGCCGGGGCGGCCCCCTGGTCCATGGCCTGCTGCCAGACGGCCTGGGCCTCGTTCGGGGGCATGCCGCTCCCGCCGAGGTTGGCCTTGCGCGCCTCGTCGAGCACCGTCTTGAACATCGGCCACAACTGCCCCGGCCCGGTGGCCCGCTCGGAGATCCAGCGCATCTCCACCGGCGCCGCCTTCTGCCCGCCCAGGTACGGCGCGACCACCGGTGACGGCTCGTCGGGCCGCTCCAGTGCCTTGCCGGGGGCGACGACCGGGAAGTCCGTGTCCCCGTGGAGCAGACTGCGCAGCATCTGCTCCGTGTTGGCCACACCGGACTCCCCGTGCCCGTAGATCGGTTCACGCGGCTTCGCCCGGTCGCCCGGATAACTCCCCACCATCTTCTGCCAGAACGCCGTGTTCGTCTCGGCGAAGGTGGCGTGGAACCACTGGGCGAGTTCCTTGATCCGGGCGTCGGGGATGGTGAAGGACCGCAGCGTATCGGTGGTCGAGGTCTGCCGCAGCGCCCCCAGGTTCGCCAGTTTCAGCAGCAGCGGCACCGCGTTCTTCGTCGTCGAGTTCGCACCGCGGGCGCCGCCCTCGACCATGGCCGTGCCGATGGCGTAGGACAGGCCCATGGCCAGGGTGCCCGTGAGGGCCTCCTGGTCGCCGCCCTCCAGCGGCCGGCCCGCCAGCTGCGGTGCGATCTCGCGCAGCCGCCCCAGCGACGTGGCGACCGTGCGGGCCGCGTGGGTCCAGGCGTCCGCGATGTGCTCGTTGCCCGGCCGGCGCCGCGAGCCGTGGTCGACGCCGCCCTGGAAGGAGTAGAGCGAGGGCAGGCCCGAGGGCACCACGCCGACGGTGGCCTGGACGTAGAACTCCCACTGCACCGAGCTCTGGAAGTCCGCGATGGCCGCCTGCAACGCCGTGTCCGCGAACAGCCGGGGGCCGAGCCAGGCCTGCAGCTCGGCCAGCGGCAGCCCGGTCCCGTACTGCGTCGTGCCCGGGATCTGAAGCGCCTTGTGCTGCGGGTCCTGCCCGATCATCGCCTGCGCGTGGGCCTCGATCCGCTGGGCGAGCTCCTGCACCGCGCGGTCCGAGCCGGGGGCCATCTCGTCGAACGGCGCCGTCACGTACTCCAGGTTGCTCAGGGAGGACTGCTGCGGCTTGCCGACGGCCGGGACGCTGTCCGGCCCGACCAGCCCGGCCAGGACCCGGTGGATCGCCGCGGCCTTCCGGCTGAGCACGTTGTGGTCGGTGAGCAGGGACAGGTTCGCCTCGTTGAGCAGACGCTGGCCGTAGGGGACACCGCCGTTGAAGAACGCTCCGATCACCGGATCCGGCTGACGCCCCTCGACCGGGTTGAGGCCGTGCAGGCTGCCCTGGCCGAAACTGGGCAGACTCAGCTCCGCCTCGAACCCCACGAGCCGCTGCACGCTCGCCCCGGCCGGCGCGCCGGCCCCGGCAGGGCCGGAACACCCCGAAGCCCCCCCGCCCGCCTCCCCGGCCGCACGCGCCACCGGCACCGGCCCGGACATCACCCGCCGCGCATTGGCCTCGGCCGCCCGCTCGAACCGGTCCGAAGGATCACTCACCCGCAGACCGTCACCCCGGTCCGTACCCGCGACCGGCCCCCGACGCTGCTGGACGACATGGGTCAGCTCATGGGCCAGCGTGTGCTTGTCCGCACCACCGTCACCGAGGACGACATGACTGCCCGACGTGTACGCACGCGCCCCGACCGCCCGCGCCGACCGGCCGGCGGCCGCCCCGGTGTGCACCCGCACATCCGAGAAGTCCGCCCCCAGCCGCGCCTCCATCTCCTCGCGCAGCGGCCCGTCGAGCGGACGTCCGGGCGCCCTGAGCACATCCCGGACCGCGTCCCCCCGCCCCGGCTCCGGCTCCGCCGCGCCCCCCGAGGCGGCGGAGCGGGCCACCATGGCGGCCACCGCCGCGTTGCCCGCACTGCGCTGAAGCGACTCCAGCGCCCCCGGGCCCAGCACGGGAGGCGCCGTGACCGGCCCTCCCGGCCGCTCCGGCGAGCGCTTCCCCGCAGCCGGTCCGCGCCCGGCACGGGCACTCTCACGACCACCACCGCGCTCGGCCCGGGACAGGGACGTCGGCACGCTCGGCCTCCTGACGGCACATAGGGAACTCGACCCCCCAACGGATACCCGACCCGCCCCCGCGGCGACAGGCCCGCAAGGGCAGCATCGAGGGCAACCCCGGCGGAACCCCCGCCACCCCGCCCGTACGACGCCGCCACCCCGCCCGTACGCCACCCCGCCCGTACGCCGCCGCCACCCCCCGCCCGTACGCCGCCGCCACCCCTGCGCCCACCCCCGGCGCCCCGCCCCGCCGGAGACCTCCCACAGCGGCGAACCCGGGGACGGACCAGGCGACTTCGGCATGCCCCGACCCTGCCGCGCACGTCCCTTGACGCACCTGCCTGTGAGCGCTAACAATGATGCCCATCACGGATCGGAGCCTCATGTCGCAGACCGCTGGCCGCACCGGCCCCCGCAAGGCGCCCACCATGGAGGACGTCGCGCAACTCGCAGGCGTGTCGCACCAGACGGTGTCGCGGGTGCTGAGCGACCACCCCAATGTGCGCGAGTCGACCCGGGCCGAGGTGCTCAGGGCGATCGGGCAGCTGGGGTACCGGCGGAACTCCTCGGCTCGGGCGCTGGTCACCCGGCGCACGCTCACCCTGGGCGTGGTGGCCTGCAATCCGACGCTCTTCGGCCCGTCCAGCACGCTGTTCGGCCTGGAGGAGGCCGCGCGGGACGAGGGCTACATGGTCTCGGCGGTCACCCTGCGCCGCTACTCGGCCGCCGCCCTCAGGGAGGCGATCGACCACCTCAGCGACTGGGGGGTGGAGGGCATCGTGGTGATCGTCCCGCACCGCGAGGCGGTCACCGCGCTGGCCGAACTGCGGCTGCCCTTCCCCGTGGTGACCGTGGAGGGCGGGCACGACCTGCCGATCCCGGTGGTCTCGGTGGACCAGCGGCTCGGGGCCCGGATGGCGACGAGCCACCTGCTGGCCGCCGGCCACCGCACGGTCTGGCACGTCGCGGGCCCGCCGAGCTGGCTGGAGGCGGAGGCGCGGGCCGACGGCTGGCGCTCGGTGCTGGAAGAGGCCGGCGCCGTCGTACCGCCGCCGATCCAGGGCGACTGGACCCCGCTGTCGGGCTACCGGGCCGGGCAGGAACTGGCCGGCCGGGTGACCGCGGGAGCCGCGGGCCGCGGCTCCGCGGAGGTGACCGCCGTCTTCGTCGCCAACGACCAGATGGCACTGGGCGTGCTGCGCGCCCTGCGCGAGGCCGGCCTGTCGGTCCCCGGCCAGGTGGCCATCGCGGGGTTCGACGACATCCCCGAGGCCGAGTTCTTCACCCCGCCGCTCACCACCGTCCGGCAGGACTTCGCCGCACTCGGCAAGGCGAGCATCCGGCTGCTGGTCAGCCGGCTGGAGTCCGGCACCACCCAGGGCGACGACGAGCGCGTGGTGATCGAACCGCGGCTGATCGTCCGCGGCAGCAGCACCCCGTCCTGACGGCGCTCCACGACCCCTCGATTCCCTGCGACCCGCCCGGTGACCGCACCGCACCCGCGGGGCGCGAAGCGGCGGCGTCCGGCGCGGCACGGGATTCGCCCGCGCCGGCCACGACTGGAGGAGACCTTGACCACCGATCCCCCCGCGGTCACCGTCGGCATCGACTTCGGCACCCTCTCCGGACGGGCCCTGGTCGTGGCCGTCGAGGACGGCACGGAACTGGGCAGCGCCGTCCACGAGTACACCCACGGCGTGGTCGACCGGGAGCTGCCCTGCGGGGTCCCGCTGCCGCCCGACTGGGCGCTGCAGATACCCCAGGACTGGCGTGACGTGCTGCGCCTCGCCGTACCGCGAGCCCTCGCGGACGCCGGGGTGGCCCCCGAGCAGGTCGTGGGCGTCGCCACCGACTTCACCGCCTGCACGGTGCTCCCCGCCACCTGGGACGGCACCCCGCTGTGCGAGCTGCCCGAGTACGCCGGCCGCCCCCACGCCTACCCCAAGCTGTGGCGCCACCACGCCGCCCAGCCGGAGGCCGACCTCGTCGTCGAGCACGCGCGGCGGACCGGGCAGCCGTGGCTGGCCCGCTACGGCGGCCGGATCTCCAGCGAGTGGCAGTACGCCAAGGCACTGCAGGTGCTGCGCGAGGACCCCGACGCCTACGCCGCCGCCGACCGCTGGATCGAGGCGGCCGACTGGATCGTGTGGCAGCTCACCGGCGCCGAGAGCCGCAACCCGTGCACCGCCGGCTACAAGGGCGTCCACCAGGACGGCCGCTATCCCAACGAGGCGTTCCTGGCCCGGCTGCACCCCGGCTTCGGCGGCTTCACCGCCAAGCTGGAACACCCCCTGACCCCCCTCGGCGCCCCCGCCGGCAGACTCACCGGCCGGGCCGCCGCGCTCACCGGGCTGCGCGAGGGCACGGTCGTGGCCGCGGGGAACGTGGACGCACACGTCACCAGCGCCGCCGCCCAGGCCCTCGACCCGGGCCGGATGCTCGCCATCATGGGCACCTCCACCTGCCACATCCTCAACTCCGATGTCCTCGCCGAGGTCCCGGGCATGTGCGGGGTCGTGCGGGACGGCGTGGTGCCGGGGCTGTGGGGCTACGAGGCCGGGCAGAGCGGCGTCGGCGACATCCTGGCCTGGGCCGTGCGCAGCACCGTCCCGGAGGAGTACGCGGCCGAGGCCCGCCGGCGGGGGATCGGCGTGCACGAGCTGCTGACGGAACGCGCTTCGGCCCAACCGGTGGGCGCCCACGGGCTGCTGGCACTGGACTGGCACAGCGGCAACCGCTCGGTGCTGGTCGACCACCACCTGTCCGGGCTGGTCCTGGGCCTCACCCTCGACACCCGGCCCGAGGACGTCTACCGGGCCCTGATCGAGGCCACCGCCTTCGGCACCCGCACCATCGTCGACGCGTTCGAGGCCGCGGGCGTCCCGGTCACCGACTTCACGGCAGCCGGCGGGCTGCTGAAGAACCGCTTCCTCATGCAGGTCTACAGCGACGTGCTCAACCGTCCCGTCCACGTGCTCGCCTCGCAGCAGGGACCGGCCCTGGGCGCCGCGATCCACGCCGCCGTGGCCGCCGGCGCCCACCCCGACATCCGCACCGCCTCCGCCACGATGGGCCGCCGCCAGGAGAACGCCTACACCCCGGACCCGGTCCGGGCCGCCGCCTACGACCGCCTCCACGCCGAGTACCGCACCCTGCACGACCACTTCGGGCGCGGCGGCGACGACGTGATGCACCGGCTGCGAGCGCTGCGCTCGGCCGCCCTGTCCTCCTCTCCCAGAATGTGAGCGCTCACAAAACGGGTGTGAGCGCTCACCCCCACCCACCGCCCCTCCCGCTCCTGTCTCCCCGAGAACGCCGAGGTCGCCATGGTCATGAACGCAGAGTCCCTTTCCCCGGGCGCCGCCGACGCGGTCGCCGCGCTGCGCGAGGAGCTCGGCGAGCTCCATCAGGAACTGGTCCGCTACAACCTGGTGGTGTGGACCGGCGGGAACGTGTCCGGGCGCGTCCCGGGGCAGGACCTGTTCCTCATCAAGCCCAGCGGCGTCCCCTACGAGCGGCTGACCCCGCAGTCCATGGTCGTCTGCGACCTCGACGGACAAGTGGTCGACGGCGGGGGACTGCGGCCGTCCTCCGACACCGCCGCGCACGCCTACGTCTACCGGCACATGCCCGAGGTCGGCGGCGTCGTCCACACCCACTCCACCTACGCCTGCGCGTGGGCGGCCCGCGGCGAACCGGTGCCCTGCGTGCTGACCGCCATGGCCGACGAGTTCGGCGCCGAGATCCCGGTCGGCCCCTTCGCGGTGATCGGCGACGACTCGATCGGCCGCGGCATCGTGGAGACCCTGACCGGACACCGCTCGCCCGCCGTACTGATGCAGAACCACGGGCCGTTCACCATCGGCCCGAACCCGCGCGCCGCCGTGAAGGCCGCCGTGATGTGCGAGGACGTCGCCCGCAGCGTGCACATCTCCCGCCAGCTCGGCCGGCCGCTGCCCATCGACCCCCGGGCCGTCGACCGGCTCCACGACCGCTACCACCACGCCTACGGCCAGCCCGGCACGTCCGCCCAGTGAGGAGCCATCAGGCCATGACACCGCCCGCCGCCTTTGAGGTCTGGTTCGTCACCGGCAGCCAGGGGCTCTACGGGGAGGACACCCTCCGCCAGGTCGCCGAGCAGTCCCGGTCCGTCAGCGACCGGCTCGCCGCCGCACCCGGCACCCCCCTGCGCGTCGTCTGGAAGCCCGTGCTCACCGACTCCGCGGCCATCCTCTCCCTCGTCCTCGAGGCCAACGCCGACCCGGCCTGCGTCGGCCTCATCGCCTGGATGCACACCTTCTCCCCGGCCAAGATGTGGATCTCCGGCCTCGACATGCTCCGCAAGCCGCTGCTCCACCTGCACACCCAGGCCGGCGCCGAACTCCCGTGGGCCACCATCGACATGGACTTCATGAACCTCAACCAGGCCGCCCACGGGGACCGGGAGTTCGGGTACGTCCAGGCACGGCTGGGAGTGGCCCGCAAGACCGTCGCGGGCCACGTCTGCGACCCGGCCACCGCCCCCCGCGTCCACGCCTGGATGCGCGCCGCCCTCGGGTACGACGCGCTGCGCAGGCTGCGGCTGGCCCGGTTCGGCGACAACATGCGCGACGTCGCCGTCACCGAGGGCGACAAGGTCGAGGCACAGCTGCGGTTCGGCGTCTCGGTCAACACCTACGGCGTCGCCGACCTGGTCGAGGCCGTCGACTCGGTGGCCGACGCGGCCGTCGGCTCCCTGGTCGAGGAGTACGCCGCCACCTACCGGATGGCCCCGCCACTGGCCGACGGCGGCGGCCGGCACGACGCCCTGCGGTACGCCGCCCGCATCGAGCTGGGCCTGCGCGACTTCCTCACCGACGGCGGGTTCGGGGCCTTCACCACCAACTTCGAGGACCTGGGCGGCCTGCGGCAGCTGCCCGGCATCGCGGTGCAGCGGCTGATGGCCGACGGGTACGGGTTCGGTGCCGAGGGGGACTGGAAGACCTCCGCGCTGCTGGCGGCCCTCAAGACCGCCGGCACCGGCCGCCCCGGGGGCACCTCGTTCATGGAGGACTACACCTACCACCTGGTCCCCGGCGAACAGCTCGTCCTCGGCGCCCACATGCTGGAGGTGTGCCCCAGCATCGCCGCGGGGCAGCCCGCTTGCGAGATCCACCCCCTCGGCATCGGCGGGCGCGAGGACCCCGTCCGGCTGGTCTTCGACGCCGAGCCCGGCCCGGCCACGGTGGTCGGCCTGGTCGACGTCGGCGACCGGTTCCGGCTGGTCGCCAACCGGATCGACATCGTCCCGCCACCGCAGCCGCTGCCCCGCCTTCCCGTGGCGAGGGCCGTCTGGCGCCCGGTGCCCGACTTCGGGACCGCGACCGAGGCCTGGCTGACCGCGGGCGGCCCCCACCACACCGTGCTGACATCGGCGGTGGGCACGGAGGAACTGGCCGACCTCGCGGACATGCTCCGCACGGAGCTGCTGCTCATCGACGACGGCACCGACATACGGCAGTTCGCCAAGGAGATCCGCTGGAACCAGGCGTACTACCGGCTCGCCGGCGGCCTGTGAGCCGGCGCCGGCCCCCCTGCCCGAGCCCGGCTCGCGGACCGCGGCCACCAGGGCGGCGAACGAGCCCCGGGTGACATGCCCGGCAACGTACGGGCGGCGCCGCCCGGCGCCGCCCGTACGTTGCCCGTACGCGGTCGCACCGGGACGCCCGCCGCACCGTCCGCGCGCCCGCGCCGCGCCGGGCCGCGCCGGGCCGGGCCGCGCCGGGCCGGGCCGGGGGCCGTGCCGTGCCGCGGCCCCGCTCCGGCACCCGGCTGCCGGGCGGCCACGCACTGCCCCCATGCGGCAGCCCGGCCATGACACCGCTCGCCCGCCCAGCAGACGTGCCTCCCCGGAGCCGGAGCCGGAGCCGGAGCCGTAGCCGCAGGCGCAGCCGCGCCGTAGCCGTGCACCGTGCCGTCGCGGCCGAATCCGAGCCGGCCGAATCCGAGCCGGCCGAATCCGAGCCGGGCGGAGCCGTGCACGTGCCGTCGCGGCCGCCGTGCGCGTCACCGAGGCGCCGCGAGGCCGCGACGGCAGCCCCGCCCCGCGGCGCGAGCGCGGCCGCTGTCCCGGCGCACCCGGCCGGGCGCCCTGCCGCCCGCTGCCGGGAGCGTCGCGGCCGGGCCGCCGACGCGGACCGGCCAAGGGGGCGACGGCCGTCGTCCGGGCGCCGGGGGACACGGGACGGCGGACTCCAGGACCTCTGACGGCCCGTCAGGCAGTCTCCGCACGCCGCAGCCGACGGTGCGTCAACCCGAACGCCGGGCGGCCCAACACGCCTTCGTCCGGGGCGAGTCGACGATGGCGGCGGCGGTCGCGGCGGCCCGCCGGGCAGGGCGGGAGCGGCGCCGTTTTTCTTCCGTGTAACACCTTGACGCCGCATCGGTGAACGCTAACAATCTCTGGCAAGCAAGGGAGCACGGACAGGACCGCGATGCCGGCGACGGCGTCCGGCGGACGGTGCGCGGGAGGTCTGCCTCCCGCTCCGGCCGTGACGGCGCGGCCTGCGGGGAAAGACCCGTCCGGCCCGGCCTGCGGCCGGAAAGGGCGTGCTCGGTGGTGCCCGTACGTCGGCGGCAGGGTCCGGCGGCCGGGGCGGGGGCCGGCGCGGGCATGTCCCGGTCGGCCGAATGTGAGCGCTAACAGGCCGCGAGGCCCCTTCTGCAGAGGATGTCGAACATGCGTGGTGTGCGGTCCGCCCGGCGGTCGGGCACGAGACGGGGCGCGGGCCCGGCGACGCGGCCGGTGCGCTGGGGAGTCGCCGGGGTCGCCGCCCTGGCGTTGCTGGCGACCGGGGGATGCAGCAAGACCGGCGCCGGCGGCTCCTCCGCGGGATCGGGGGAGGGCGCCGGGTCGAGCGCGCCGGCCTCCTCGGCCGGGGCGACGATCAAGGGCGACATCACCTTCAACGACGCGGAACTCGCCAAGCTCGACGCCGCCCTGAAGGCCGCCCTCGCCGGCAAGGACCTGTCGCAGCAGGACCTGGCGATGGTGGTGAACGTCGCGACGGACTACTGGAACGCCGGCAAGGTGGGGTTCGACAAGGGTGTGTCCTCGCTCGGCGTCAAGGGCACGTACCAGGCGCCGGCCAACGGGCGGCTGGACCAGCAGCTGTCGATCATCCAGACGCTCCGGGGCCAGGGGATCACAGGCCTCAGCGTCTCCGCGATCGACCCGACCGCCATCAAGGCGCCGATCAGCTCGGCGAACAAGGCCGGCATCCCCGTGCTCGCGATCGACTCGCCGCTGCCCAAGGAGGACGGCGCCGCCCTCTACCTGGGCACGCCCAACTACCAGGCCGGGCAGAAGGCCGGCGAGGCGATGAAGGAGGCACTCGGCGGCAAGGGGCAAGTGGTCGTCCTGGTCGGCTCGTTGACCACGTCCAACGCCGTGGAGCGGATCGCCGGCTTCGAGGACGCCATCAAGGGCTCCGGCGTGAAGGTGGTGCAGAAGCTCAGCGACGGGATGGACGCCTCCAAGGCCCTGTCCAACGCGCAGACCGTCATCCAGACCAACCCCGACGTCAACGGGCTGTACGGCGTGTACTCCTACGACGGCCCGTCCGCCGGACAGGCGGTGAAAGCGGCCGGGAAGACCGGCAAGGTGAAGATCGTCTCCGACGACAGCGACCCCCAGACGCTGAAGTTCATCCAGTCCGGCGTCATCCAGGCGACCGTGCTGCAGCAGCCGTACCAGCAGGGATACACCGGCGCGTACCTGCTGGCCGCGCTGAAGGTGCTGGGCAAGGACGCCACGATGAAGATCGTCCAGCCCTACCTGGAGCCGGACGGGACGACACTCAGCTCCGGGGTGGGCCTGGTGACGCGGGCCAACCTCGCGGACTACCAGGCCAAACTGAAGCAGCTGGGCATCGGCTGATGGCCGCCGGCAGCGAGACCGCCGCCTCCCTGCGCGACGTCACCAAGGCGTACGGGCCGGTGAAGGTGCTGGACATCCCCCGGCTGGACCTGGCGCGCGGACAGATCGTCGCCGTCGTGGGGGAGAACGGGGCCGGCAAGTCCACGCTGATGGGCGTACTGTCCGGCACCGTCACCCCCAGCACCGGGACCATCGAGGTGGCCGGCCGGCCGCTGCCCCCGGGCCGGCCCGACCACGCCCGCGAACTCGGCGTGGCACTGGTCGCCCAGGAGTTCCCGCTCGTGGGCCGGCTCAGCGTGGCGGAGAACCTGCTCCTCGGCCGCCGCCCGGCACGGGCGGCCGGCGGACCGCTCGGCCGGATCGTCGTCGACCGCCCGGCGATGCGGGCCGAGGCCCGCGCGCTGCTGGCCGAGGCCGGCATCGAGCAGGTGGACGTCGACCGGCCGGTGGAGCGGTACCCGGTGCCGGTGCGGCAGATGATCGAGATCGCCAAGGCGTGGGGCCACCACCCGGTGGTGCTCATCCTCGACGAGCCCACCTCCTCACTCGGCCCCATCGAGGCCGGGCGAGTACTGGACCTGGCCCGGCGGCACGCCGCCGCCGGGGGAGCGGTGCTGTTCATCGGCCACCGCCTGGACGAGGTACGCGCCGTCGCCGACCGCATCGTCGTGCTGCGCGGCGGCCGGCTGGTGGCCGACCTCTGCCCGCGCGACGCGACCGAGGAGAGGATGATCCGGGAGATGGTCGGCAGCGACCTCGCCCGCGCCGACCTCGCGCCGCCCTCCTCCGTCGAGCGGTCGGCAACCCTGTCCGTGCGCGGCCTGACCGCGGACGGCCTGGGCCCGGTCGACCTCGACGTGCGGGCCGGCGAGATCGTGGGCGTGGCCGGACTCATGGGCTCCGGCCGAAGCCGGCTGCTGCACACCGTCATGGGCGCCCAGCCGCGGACCGGAGGCGAGGTCGTCCTCGACGGAGCGGACTTTCGGCCCCGCCACCCGGCCGACGCCGTCGCGGCCGGCATCGGGCTGGTCCCCGAGGACCGCAAGGTGCAGTCACTGCTGCCGGCCCACTCGGTGCGGTGGAACGTCACCCTGGCCACGCTGCGCCGGATCAGCCGGTGCGGAGTCCTGCGGCCGCGCAGGGACAAGGAGCACGCGGCGCGCGTCATCGAGGACCTCGGAGTGCGCCTGCGCAGCCCGGAGCAGCCGATCTCCGACCTGTCCGGCGGCAACCAGCAGAAAGCGGTCTTCGGGCGCTGGCTGGCCGCCCGGCCGAAACTGCTGCTGCTCGACGAACCCACCCGCGGGGTGGACGTGGGCGCCAAGGCGGAGATCTACGCGCTGATCGACGAGGCCGCACAGGACGGCCTCGCCGTCCTCGTCGCCTCCTCGGAACTCGAGGAACTGCTGTGGATCTGCCACCGCATCGTGGTGATGGCCCGCGGCAGGATCGTCGCCGACCTGCCGCGCGACCGGTTCGGCAAGGAAGTGATCATGACGGCGGCGGCCGGGACGCAGCCCGCCGCGGCCCCCCAGGGGAAGGCAAGCACATGAACACCAGTACGGCCGCGGCGCCGGCCGCGGCGGTGACCGACGACAAGGGGCGCAGGCCGTTCGTCCGGCTCCTGCTGGAGACACCCGAGGTCGGGGTGGTGGCCGCCTGCGTCGTCGTGTTCGTCGCACTGGCGCTGGACAAGTCGTCCTTCGCCGGCGCGGTCAACCTCCAGGGCATGGGCTTCGACCTGGCGCAGTACGGGCTGATCGCGATCGGCGAGTCGCTGGTGATCCTCACCGGCGGGATCGACCTGTCCGTGGGCGCGCTGCTGGGCACCAGCGTCATCCTGATGTCCTGGTTCAACGTCCGGGCCGGACTCCCCCCGGCGGCGGCGATCCTGCTGACGCTGCTGATCGCCGGCGCCCTCGGCCTGGTACACGGACTCGCCGTCACCCGGCTGAAGATGGCCCCGTTCGTGGTGACCCTCGTGACCTACACCGTCGCGCAGGGCGTCACCCTGGCCATCACCTCGGGCACCTCGATCACCGGCATCGGCGGCACGTTCAGCGACCTGGGCCAGACGTACGTCGCCCAGGTGCCGCTCCCGCTCATCCTGTTCGTGGTCGTCGCGCTGATCGCCTGGTTCTTCCTGGAACGCACCTACGCCGGCCGGCAGGTCTACGCCGTCGGCGGCAACCCGGAGGCGGCCCGGCTGGCCGGCATCCGCGGCGACCGGCGCATCGTGTCCATGTACGTCACCAGCTCCCTGCTGTCGGCGTTCGCCGGGATCCTCGTGCTCGGCCGGATGGGCGTCGGCTCCGCCAGCGGCGTCGGCGTCGGCTGGGAACTGTCGGCGATCGCCGCCGCGGTGATCGGCGGCGTCAGCCTGGTCGGCGGACAGGGCCGGATCATCGGCATCGTCGCGGGCACCATCCTGCTCGAACTCATCAACAACGGCCTGACCACCCTCCAGATCAACCCCAACTACACCAACATCGTGCTCGGCTGCGTGCTCGGCCTGGCCATCACCGCCGACCGCCTGCGCGCCCGCAGCATCGCCCGCCGCGGCTGAGCCGCCGCCCCGGACCCTGCCCCGGGACGGCACCACCGCCCGCACCCCCCGCCCGCCCCGCACCCGGCGGCACCTCCGGCACACCGCGACCGATCCCCTCCCTCCAGAACGTGCCCTCCGGCGGCCCCTGACGGCCGCCGGCCGGCACCCCCTGCCCGAGCACCGGCCCGGGACCCCCACATCCCCCTCTGAAGGAGGACACCCGTGTCCGCACCCGCACCGTCACGCCTGCTGCGCAGGCTCAGAAAATGGGCGCTGTCCACCGCCGCCGCCGGCGCGCTCGTCGCCGGCGTCCTCGTCGCCGGCGCCCAGACCTCCCAAGCAGCCGGATCGCTGCCCTGCGACCTCTACGCCTCCGGCGGCACCCCCTGCGTGGCCGCCCACAGCACCACCCGCGCGCTGTACTCCTCGTACAACGGCGCGCTCTACCAGGTCCGGCGCGCCTCCGACAACGCCACCAAGGACATCGGAGTGCTCACCGCCGGCGGATACGCCAACGCCGCGGCGCAGGACTCCTTCTGCTCCGGCACCACCTGCGTCATCACCGTCATCTACGACCAGTCCGGCAGGGGCAACAGCCTCACCCAGGCCCCCGGCGGCGGCGCGGCCGGCGGTCCGGACAACCTCGCCAACGCCACCGCCGCCCCGACCACGGTCGCCGGCCACGAGGCGTACGGCGTCTTCGTCGCCCCCGGCACGGGCTACCGCAACGACCACACCTCCGGGATCGCCACCGGTGACCAGGCCGAGGGGATGTACGCCGTCCTGGACGGCACCCACTACAACGGCGGCTGCTGCTTCGACTACGGCAACGCCGAGACCAGCAACAACGACACCGGCAACGGCCACATGGAGGCCATCTACTTCGGCAACATCAAAGTCTGGGGCTACGGCTCGGGCAACGGGCCGTGGGTGATGGCGGACCTGGAGAACGGCCTGTTCTCCGGCGTCAACGCCGGCTACAACGCCAACGACCCCAGCGTCAGCAACAGGTACCAGACCGCCATCGTCAAGGGCGGCCCCAACCAGTGGGCCATCCGAGGCGGCAACGCGGCATCAGGAAGCCTGTCCACCTACTACAGCGGCGCACGCCCCAACGTCTCGGGCTACAACCCCATGCACAAGGAGGGGGCGATCATCCTGGGCATCGGCGGCGACAACAGCAAGGGCGCGGCGGGAACGTTCTACGAGGGCGTGATGACCTCGGGCTACCCCTCCGACGCCACGGAGAACGCCGTACAGGCCAACATCACCTCGGTCGGCTACGGCAACGGCTCCTCCACCGGCCCGGGGTCACTGACCCCCGGCTCCAGGATCTCGCTGCGGGCCACCACCCCGTGCTGCACCACCGACTACGTCCAGCACGACGCGGCGGACAACAACGTGGTGATCGCCCCGGTCACCTCCTCCAGCTCCGCCACCGACCGGGGCGACGCGACCTGGGTGGTACGCGCCGGCCTGGCCAACACCTCCTGCCTGTCCTTCGAGTCCGCCAACGACCCCGGCCGGTACCTGCGCCACTCCAACTTCAAACTCCAGCTCAACGCCGACGACGGCACCTCGCAGTTCGCACAGGACGCCACCTTCTGCCCGCAGACCGGGCACAACGGGCAGGGATACTCGTTCCAGTCCGTCAACTACACCGACAAGTACCTGCGCCACTACGACTACACCGTCTACCTCGCCGCCAACGGCGGCTCCAACACCTGGGACAGCACCACCTCCTGGAACGACGACACCAGCTGGGCGGTGGGCTCGCCCTGGGCCTGACCACCACCGCCTGACACACGGGTGCCACCGCCCGCCGCGGGCGGCACCCGTGCCGCGTGCGTACGTCATCACGGCAGCCGCCCGGCTCTGCCGGCCCGGCGCCCGCAGACGACTGGCCGCCTTCGCCACCCCGGCGGGCACCACCGCCGACTCCCGCACCCCCCGCGCCCACCCCGTCGAACGGCTACCCGCGGCCGCGGTGCCGTCCCGGATCGTCCCGGATCGAGACACTGTTCACCGCAGGCCCGTCCCTGCCGGGCTGCTCCGGGCCACACCCACCACCAGACCCGCATCACACACCGTGCGAATCGCGTTCTTTCACCGTACGGACAGCGTACGAGCAGCGGAGGCAAGCCCTCAGGCCCCTGCGTTGCCGCGCCGAGGAACCCCCCGCCCACCGCTTGCCGCGCCGAGGAACCCCCTGGCCGCCGCCGAACGCCACCGCACCGACCACGAGATCTACCACGGAGCCACCGACCTCGCCCGCTGGTCCCGCGAACACAGCCGGCGCCTTCGCCGGCATCGGCGAACCCCACAACCTCCGCCTCGCCGGCCCACCGGACCGGACGACACCCGGCGGCCTGCTCACCGTGCAGCGCGAAAAGACCGCCGAAGCAGTCGGACACCGCCCCGAACCGGCACTGCTGCTCCTCCACGACCTGCGGGACACCCACCTGGCCGCCACCGGGAACTCCCTCTGCTGGGAAATGCTCGCCCAGGCCGCACAAGCCGCCCGGGACCGCCCCCTCCTCGACCTCGCCGCCGCATGCCACCCCCAGACCCTGCGCCAGATGCGCCGGGCCGACACACTGATCAAAGTCCTGTCCGCCCAACGCCCTCACCACCACCCCGTGACCCGCCCCTGCCCACCCGCACCGCTCTCCGGCAAGGGCACTGCCCCGCGGGCGTCCCGAAGACCGCCGCAGCGGCACGACCAGTACCCGCATCGCCGCCTTGTGCGTATCCGGCGGGTCCTGACCCGAGAGGCCCGCCCATGGCACCACCTCTCCTCACGTTCGGACACAGCACCGCCGACCGCGAGCGCATCCTCAGCCTGCTGCACCACGCCGGCGTCGAAGCGGTCGTGGACGTCCGCACCGCGCCGGGCAGCCGGCGCCGGCCCGACCTGCTCCGCGACCGCCTCGCCCGGTGGATGCCCGGCAACGGCATCTCCTACCGGTGGGAAGCCGCCCTCGGCGGCTTCCGCAAACCGCCCCCGGACAGCCCGGACACCTACTGGCGCAACGACTCCTTCCGCGGCTACGCCGCCCACACCCGCACCCCTGACTTCATCACCGCCATGGGCCGCCTGCTGGAGGAGGCGGCAGACGCACGCACTGCGGTCATGTGCGGCGAAGCAGTCTGGTGGCGCTGCCACCGGCGCCTCATCGCCGACTTCGCCGTCCTCAGCCGCGGTGTCCCCACCTGCCACCTGATGCACGACGGACGGATCACCCCCCACGTCCCGACGGCCGGTGCGAGACTGCGCAAGGACGGGCTCCTCGTCTACGACGGGCCGGCCCGATGACATGCCCAGAGCACACACCGCACGCCGCTCCTCAGCGAGCGGACGTTGCCTGCCCGGCATGCGCCCGAGGCCTGCCCGATGTTCGCCGGTGTCGTGCGTACGCAGTGCGTTCAGTCTCGGGTGTTGTTCTTCTCGTGGGAGAGAAGTGACGTGAGATTCGCCGTCTCCCGCCGGAGATCCGCCTTGATCTCCGCGAGCTTTCCCGAGTGCCGTCTTATGGCTGCGTCCTGGTACTCGGACTCGACCGCGAACCAGATACCGATGAGGTTCGTACGGGCTTTGCAGGACACGTCAGCCGTCGCTGTACCGATCTCGGCAGGGCGGGGCGATGGTGAGGACAGGAACTTCCCGGGCGCCAGCATGGGGTCTGTCTCGTGGTAGCCGGATCGTTTCATACAGGATGACCACTTCTTGAAGGCCGCCACCACACGCGGGTCGTCCAGGGACTGCTGGTAGCTGTCGGCCTTGAGGCGGGTGACGAGGCCGTCGACGACGTTCGCGGCCCGTGTTTTGCCCGCAGCCGTACCAGGGGCGGGGGAAGGTTCCGCGCCAAGTGCCCTGTCGGGCTCGGCGCGGCAGCCGTTCGGCGGAATCTTCCGCCCTTCGTACGACACGGCCGGTCGCTTGGTGGCCGGGTCGAATCCGGTCATGACTTTCTGCTCGGCCGGCGACAGCCCGGCAAGAAGCAGGGTCTTGGTCTGCTTCCCTCCTGTGGAGTCGCCGCGAGGTTCGTGGTACCCCCATCGCCGCACGCTGTCGGGGTCGGAGACTCCGTAGCGCCGTGAGAGCAGCGAGTAGGTGGTCAGGGCCGTGCTCGTAGCGGTGGGCTGAGGGCCGGCGTCCGGGTAGTCGAAGCCGAAGCGGGCGAGACAGCGACCGAGGATGACCTGACTGACCCACTGGCGCTGGGCCGCCTGCAGGGGCGTGAGCATGTACTGCTCGATGGGCAGGTGGTAACCGCCGAGTCCTTGCGTGATCTGGGGTGTGGGAACCGGGGAGGGGGCGGGATCGCCCGCCGGCGGCGCACCGGACCCGCACCCGGACAGTGCCGCGAGGGCCGATGCGATCACCGTGCAGAGAAGTCGACTGCTTCTGAGAGCCATGTGGACCCGTTCTTGACGGAGGAGATCATGAGCGGGGCCGGCCCTGCTCGGCGGAGCGGGGCCGGCCCGGTTCTTCGCCCGTCATGGCGGCTACTGGCACCACCCGGCATTCGACGCCCAGTCCTCGGGATTGACCGAAGCCTCGTTGTTTCGCATGCCGGAGGTGAGATTGCCGCCGCGGCCCGGGTCGAGGACGTTCACGTCGCCGTAGCCACCGGGGTAGACGTAGATGCTCATGGTGCAGTTGACCGAGCCGTTCTCGGCGGAGGCCGCGTTGTTGCGCACCGCCTGGCCCGCGCCGGCCGAGCTGTTGGAATTCGGCGCGTGGTCATCGTAGAACGACCAGTAGCCGAGGTCGTAGGCTCCGGACAGGCCGTTCTGCCAGATGGCGCCTTCCGCTCCCGGCGAGTAGTACAGGCACATCGCTCGCGCGCATCGCACGGGGGCGGTGCTGGTGCTCCAGTAATCGATGTTCGTGGAGGTGGCGCTCGCTTCGCCGATGGCCATTCCGCTCGCCAGCACGGCACTCGAGCCGATCACGGCAACCCGCGCACACAGATTTTTCAGACCCATGAGGCCTCCTGTTCAAAGCCGGTGGTGATCAAAGGAAGGGGAATCTCCGGGAAAAGCTAGAGCGACCAGCCAACAGCTCACCAACAGTCCGCCAACCCCTCATTCGGAACATTGCCGGGGCGTGGCACCGGGATGAGCAGCGGAAAGACCGGCTCGTCATACGTCCGTCCCCTCGCCGGTCGGCCGCATGCCGCTCGCCCCCGGCCCGGTCGGCCAACTGCCCGGTCGCCAGGGCGGACACGCTCTGAGGTGACGCGACGAGCCGTCCACCCTGACGGGGGCGTGCCGCAACCGATGGCGGCTTGCGGGTTCCGCGGGGACTCGACTACTGGATCCTGAGGCCCTTACTGCCGGGCACCGACCCGCGCCGGAAGCCGCATCCGCCGTGGGTGGCCCATCGACGCTTGCGGGGCCTGTTGTCTCGCGGGCGGCGGACGGGCTTGATCACGGGGCAGGCCTGAGACCGTCCGCGCCTGCGCAGGCGTTCTCCAGCGTTGCGAGGCCCTCCACACACTCCTGGACGCGCTGCGGCAGCAGATGGAAACGGGAGAGGTCGAGGCTGGCCTGCCAGCAGGCGCGGGCGGCCTCCCACTCGCCGAAGTGGTGGTGGGCGCGGGCGGTGACGACCAGGCAGTCGGCCTCGCCGCCGTAGTCGCCCAACTGGCGCCGGATGGCGAGCGCCTCGTCCAGCGCCGCGAAGGCCTGCGCGCGCTCGCCGAGGTGCTGGAGCGCGGCGCCGTAGTTCGTCAGCAGGGTCGCCAGGGCAGTCGGCCGGCCCAGCGCGCGCTGCAAGGGCAGGCGGCGGCGGTGCTGTTCGACGGCCCCGGCGTAGTCGCCGGCGAGCTGGAGCGCGTCGGCGATCCGGCCCAGGACCAGCACCTCACTGTCGGGCAGGTCCAATTGCCGGTAGAGCTCCTGGGAGCGCAGCGCGTACACGAGTCCCGGCTCGGCGCGTTTGGCCTGGACGTGCAGAGCGGACATGTTGCCGAGGATCGACGCCTGCGCGGTGATGTCCCCGGCCTGTTCGAAGAGTTCGAGGGCGGTGCCGAGGTTCTCCAGGCACTCCTCGTTGCGGTAGGCCATGCCGTGCGCGACGGCGATCCGCCGGTAGAGCCAGGCCTGTCCCGTCGTGTCGCCGTGCGCGACGGCGATCTCCAGCGCGCTGCGCAGGGCCGTGTCCCAGATGCCGGTCCACCAGTACGTGTCCCCGTAGCCGAAGAGGCCGACGGCCAGCCGCCACGCGATGTCGGAGCGGCCGAGGGCACCAGCCCGGGTGATCGCGTGCTGGATCGCGGGAAGTTCGCGGACGTACCAGGCGAGCGCGCTGTGCGCGTCGGCGAAGGGCGGCAGCGGCTGCGCGGGCTGTTCGGTGAGCGGCGGGGGCGGCTGCGTCTCGCCGACGGTGATCCTCGACGCGTTCTCCACCGCCGCGACGTACCAGGTCAGCAGCCGCAGTTCGGCGTGCTCGCGCTGCCGCTCGGGCTCCTCCACGCGAACGCGCTCTGCCGCGTATTCGCCGAGCAGGTCGTGCATGCCATACCGCTCGGGCGCCGGGCTCTGCACGAGGTGGACGTCGGTGAGCAGGTCCAGCAGCCGGGCGGTGTCCCGTACCGGCAGGGCGAGCAGGGCGGCGGCCGCGTGCGGGGTCACCTCGTGTTCGGGCCACACTCCCAGCAGGCGGAACGCCCGAGCGACGGCCCGTTCTTGCGGCAGGTCGCTGTCGCGCATGGCGACGTAGCTCATGCCGATCGTGGCCTCGACGTCCAGGCTGCCGACAGCCAGTTCCGGCAGCCGGCCGGTGCCGGACGACAGCCGGTCGGCGAGCAGCGACAGCGGCCACGCGGGCCGGGAGGCCAGCCGGCCGCCGATGACGCTCAGCGCGAGCGGCAGCCCGCCGCACAGCGCCATGATCTCGGCCGCGGCTTCCGGCTCGCCCCGTACGCGTTCGGTCCCGCACAGCGCCACCAGCAGCATCTCCTGGTCGGCGGGTGTGAGCGGCGGCAGCGGCAGCGGCACGGCGGCGGGCAGGTCGGTGAGGGTGTGCCTGCTGGTGACCACGACCGCGCAGCCGCCGCTGCCCGGCAGCAGCGGCAGCACCTGGGCGGCGTCCCGCGCGTTGTCCAGGACCAGCAGCATCCTGCGGTGGGCGAGGACGGTGCGGAAGACGGCGGCGCAGTCGTCCGTGTCCTCGGGCAGCGACGCCTCCTGGACGCCCAGGTCGGACAGGAAGCGGACGAGCAGGTCACGCGGGCCGCGCCGGCCACCGGGGCCGAAGCCGCGCAGGTCGGCGTAGAGCTGCCCGTCGGGGTAGTCCGCGTGCAGCAGGTGCGCGACATGGACGGTCAGCGCGGTCTTGCCGACGCCGCCCATGCCCGAGACGACCACCGGCCGGGGGGTGCGGCCGGGCGCGCCCCCGCCGGCGGCGGTGCCGGGGCGCAGCAGCGCGGCGAGGCGAGCGACTTCGGCGGTCCGACCAGTGAAGAGCCCTGTGTCGGCGGGGAGTTGGTGCAGCGACGGGAAGGCAGGGGCGGAGGGTTCTGCGGGCGCCCCGGCAGGAGCGGGTACGGGTACGCGCGCGGGTGCGTCCGAGGCCAGCACCTCCTGGTACGCCGCCCGTACGGCCGCCGACGGGTCGACGCCCAGCTCCTCGGCGAGGGTCGCCCGCAGCCGCGCGTACACCTCCAGCGCCTCCGCCTGCCGGTGCGCACCGCGCAGGGCCAGCATCAACTGCCGGTGGAAGGCCTCCCGGAGCGGGTGCTCGGCGACAAGTGCCGTGAGCTGCCCGATGACTTCGGGGTGGCGGCCCAGCGCGAGAGCCGCGTCGAAGCCCCACTCCAGCGCCTGCAGCCGCATTTCGAGCAGTTGCCGCACCACCGGCCCGGCGTCGTCGAATTCGGGAAGGCCGGCGAGCGGCTCGCCGCGCCACAGGGCGAGGGCGGCGGCGCTCAGGTCCGCCGCCGCGTCCCACTCCTGCCGCACGTGCGCGGCGCGCGCGGCGGCCACGTGGCGCCGGAAGACCTCCACGTCGAACTCGCCCTCCGCGACGTACAGCCGGTAGCCGTTCGGCACCGCGGTGATGCGCTGCGGCTCGTCGCCGAGAAAGGCCAACTGCCGCCGCAGCCGCGTCAGATGGTTGAACAGCGAGGCGTCCGCACTGGCCGGCGGGCGCCCGCTCCACAGCGCTTCCTTGAGCGCGTCCTTCGACACCGGCCGGTTGGCCGCCAGCAGCAGCGCGGCAAGCAGTACCCGGCTCTTGTGCCCCCCGACCGCCCGCTCCTCCGCCCCGTCCCGCACCAACAGCGGCCCCAGCAGCCCGAACGTCGGCATGTGCCCCCCTTACCCGCGGGCATTCTAGACCTGGTGCGGACACGGGCCTCCCGGAACGCCACCCACCAAACGCAGCCGCTCCAGCATCACCCCATGCCGCCTCGCTGCCGCCGACGACGCGCGCGCAGAGCCTTGCCGTCCCGAGCGCGAACCGGGCCTCACGGCCCGGCGCTTCCGTGCACACGGCTCCTCGGGCTCACGCTCTTTGACCGGCTGGTGACCGGCGCCCCGCCACGGTCGCTTCGAAGGCGGGCGAACTCTGCGGGGAGCCGAGCCTCGGCCGGTCGCGCAGCGCACTGCACAAGACCGCGAGACCGCGCTTTCGCCGGACGGCTTCTCAGTGCCCGGGAAGACCCTTCCTGCCGGAAGCACCAGGCGGCACGCCATGCCACTGCCGACGCGGTCACAGGAAGCCCGCGCCGGAGACCGTCGCCCCGCGCCCGCCGGGGGCCCGAACAGCCCGTCGAGACGGTCCGGCGGTGTCGTCCCGGCCCCCGCCGGGGGAACCCGCCCAACGCCGGTGAAGCCGGCCGTGGTTGCGGAGGTCCCACCGGGCGGGGGAGAGAGAAGGCGGACCCGGCCGCACCACGGAAGCAGCGCCACCCGGTCAGCGGATCCCCGGGCGGCTGCCGGACGAGCACGAAACGGCCGGCACCCCACCGGTGTTCCACGCCTGCGCGGCACGTCGCGCGTCACCGCGCGGCCCCGCCGCCGTACCGGCGAGGGCTACCGCTCTGTCCGGCCGCCGGGCCGCGGACCGCCGTGTGCCGCCCGCGCAGGTTCCCCGCGCCCCGTCCGCACCGCGGTGGCCGCGGCCAGGAGCAGGGCCGCGCAGGCCATGATGTGCAGGCCTTGCGCGGGCCGGTGGACGATGAAGCCGCGGTCCGCCAAAGGGCCCGCGCCGAGCGCCGCGCCCACCTGCAGCGCCACGAAGACCGTCGCCGCCGCCACCCCGGTCCCTCCCGGTTCGACCCGGCCGGTCGCCACGGCGTACAGCGCCGGCACGCACAGCCCCGCACCGGCCCCGGTGAGGGCAGCGCAGAACACCGGCGCTGCGCCCAGGACCGGTCCCGACGCCCCGAGCGCGGCGACCACCGCACCGGTCACGATCACCGCACCCGGCGCCGTCCGGGCCGGCAGCCGCCCGCAGACCGCACCGACCGCCAGCGCGGGGATCACGTAGAGGAGGTCGTCCTGGCCGAGGACGATGACCGTGGCCACCAGCCCCGCCTGGGCCAGCGTCAACGCGACGAGACCGCCGAGCCGGCGCCGGTCCCTGAGCAGCGCCGGCGGCAGCAGCGGGTCCGCCGCCGCGGCCTGCCGCCACCCGAAGGCGGCGAGGAGGGCGACACCCGCCGCGTCGAGGACCACGGAAGAAGGCTCCCAGGCGCTGGGCGCCAGCCCGAGGACCAGCAGGGACAACCCGCAGACGCAGAGCAGCGCCCCGACCCCGTCGAAACGAGCCCCCGCCCGGCGCGGCTCGTCCTCGGGCAGCGCGGCGATCCCGGCCGCGCCGATCAGCGCCAGGGGCACGGACACGTACAGGGCGGTCCGCCACGGCAGGTCCAGAGCGAGGCCGAGGACCGGTCCGCCGACGGCGGCCGCGCCCCAGACCGCGAACGCGGTACGGCGCTGCTGCGGGCCGGTGGACAGGGCGAGCACCGAGCCGAACGCCGCGGCGGTCACCAGCGCGCCGAAGCCGCCCTGCAGCGCTCGTGCCCCCGTCAGCAGACCGCTGTGGAGACCGCCGGGCGCCACGCCGCCGAGCGCGGAGGCCACCGCGAACCCGGCAAGACCGGTGCCCAGGACCCGTCTGCGGCCCACGAGATCGGCCAGCCGCCCGGCAGGCAGCAGCAGGCCGCAGAAGAGAGCGAGGTAGAAGAAGACGGCCGCGGTGTCCTGACCGGGGACGGGCGCGTACCCCTGTCTGACGCTGGGCCAGTTCAGGTTCGTCGTGTTGAACAGCACCATCAGCTGCGCGAGCGCCAGCGGGACAAGGCCCCGCCAGCGGGCGGGCCTTGCTGCTCGCTCGGACTGCTGATCATCCGCCACGGTGGGCGTGTACGCGGGCAGCCCAGCGTGCGGTTCCGGCCGCGGCGGGGGCGCGTAGTCGAGCAACTGGGCGGCGTGCCGCCCCAGTTGGGCCAGAACCTGCCCAGGCAGCCACACCCCGTCATCGGCCCCGCCGGTCCGCTCCGCGATCTGCGCGGGGGCCGGCCGCCGCGCCGGATCCTTGTCCAGGCAGGCCCGGACGAGCCCGGCCAGCGACTCCGGCACGCCGGTCAGGTCCGCCTCCTCCTCGGCGATCCGGAACAGATGGGCGTGCAGCGCGGTGTCGGCGGCGCCGAACAGCAGCCGCCCTGTGGCCGCGTACACCAGGACAGCACCGAGGCAGAACACGTCGGAGGCGGGGGTGAGTTCCTGCCCGCGCACCTGCTCGGGCGACATGAAGCCCGGGGAGCCGATGAGCATGCCGGTGCGGGTGTGCAGGCTGTCGCCGGTGAGGCTGCCGAGGGCCCGTACGATGCCGAAGTCGATGACCCGGGGGCCGTCCACGGTGACGAGCACGTTGGACGGCTTGAGGTCCCGGTGCACCAGGCCCGCCGCGTGTATGGCGTCCAGGGCGAGGGCGAGACGGTTCGCGAGGACCCGCAGCGAGTCCTCGGCCAGCGGCCCGAAGTCCTCGGCGACGACGGTGTGCAGATCGGGACCGGGAATGTACTGCGTCGCCACCCACGGCGTCGGCGCCTCCGTGTCGGCGTCGAGCACCGCGGCGGTCCACTCCCCGCCGACCCGCCGCGCCGCGGCCACCTCACGCGCGAACCGCCGCCGGAACTCCGGATGCGCGGCGTACTCCTCCTGCACGACCTTCACGGCCACGGTCCGCCCGGTCTCGGAACGGCCCACGTACACAAGGCCCATACCACCGGCGCCCAGGCGGGCAATCAGACGGTACGGGCCTATGCGCGTCGGGTCCCCCGCGATCAGCTGCTCCACAGCAGCAAAGTAGCGGAACCGTCCACCGCGGCGACCTCGTTCCAGGAAGGGAGCCGGTCCCGTGCGTCGCGAACCGGCGGCCCGCCGGCCACGGCGAGGACGCGGGCGGCTTCGACGCCTGCCGCGGCCGGAGAACCGGCAGGGATTCGAAGACGGGTCCAGGCGCGTCCTGCGCACGCCGGCGATGCCCGGCATCCGCTCCACCGAGTGGGGCCCACCGGCCGGGAGCGGACGGCATCGCGCGGGGGTGACGGCGTGGAGCGGAACGGCGACGGCCTGGGCGCCCGGCGCCGCCCCGGACCCACGGCCGTGAAACGCGCCTCGTCGCACGGCCCTTCGTCCCGGGCGACGCCACCGGCACGGCCGCCCGCGCAGATGGCCGGCCACGAGCGCGGCGGCCGCAGGACGACGCCTGTCACGACACCGCACGGTTGGGTGAGGGCGCGCGTGGCCGGCGGAGCGGATCGGGGGAACACCGTGTCGGCGTACCCGCCGCGGCGGGCCGGCCGGGTAGCCTCACGCCGGGCATGGTCCCCGCGGCGCCCACGGACGACAGGAAGCGGCCGAATCCGCACGGGCCGGCGACGGCGTCCGGCCCCGGCCGGGGGGCCGCTGATCCTGCCCGGGGAGTGGGGCGGGGGAGCAGCGAGGAGGTCTGTGATGCCCCGACCGGCCGGACGCGGCGCCGCCTCCGTGACCCCCGCCGGCCGGCGTATGAGCCCTGGGCGGCGCCGGACGGTCCGGCCGGGGTCCCGTCTGCCGCGCCGGCCCGCCTGGGGGATGGCGGTCGGCGCCCTGTGCGTGTCCGCTTCCGCGGTGCTGCTGGGACTGGCCCGGACCGACCCCGGGACGGCGTCGTTCTACCGTTGTGTCCTGGCTCTGCCCGCGCTGGTGGCGCTTGCGGTGCCGGAGCGTCGCCGGCAGGGGCCGCCGCCCCGCGGGCAGTACGGCCTCGCGCTGCTCGCGGGCGCCGCGTTCGCCTGGGACATGCTGCTGTGGACCCGGGCGATCGCCGAGGTCGGCGCGGGCCTTTCCACCGTGCTGGTCAACGTGCAGGTGGTGCTGGTTCCCCTGCTGGCCTGGGCGATCGACCGGGAGCCGGTGCCGCGTTCCTTCCCGCTCCGGGTGCCGGTGATCCTCGTGGGCGTGGTCCTGACCGCGGGGGTGGTCGAGGGCGGCGCTTTCGGCAGCGACCCGCGGGCGGGCACGCTCCACGCGGTGCTGGCGGCCGTGTGCTATTCGGTGTTCCTGTTCCTGCTGCGGCGCGGTGGCCACAGCGGGTTCGTCCGGCAGCGCTACGTCCTGGTGATCGCCTGCGCCGCCGTGGTGTCGCTGCTGGCCGGCCGGTTCTCCTACGGGCTGGATATCGCACCGGGCTGGAAGGTCATGGGCTGGCTGCTGGCGGTGGCGGTCTCCAGCCAGGTGGTGGGGTGGCTGCTGGTCGCCTCGGCCTCACCGAGGCTGAGCAGTCATCTCGGCGCCGTCCTGCTGCTGCTGACTCCGGTGGGCGCGGTCGCGCTGGGCGCGGTCGTACTCGGTGAACGGCCCACCGTGCTGCAACTGGCCGGCTGCGTCCTGATCCTGCTCAGCGCCTACTGCGCAGCCGCCCGCGAGATCCGCCCGCGCCGTCGGCCGGACCGTCCGAGCGGCGCGGACGGGAGTGCCTCCGGGCCGGAGGGGACACCGGACTAGAGCATGACCGCAAAGGACGCCGTCCGCCCCGCCGGCCCCTGACCGGGGTGTGCCCGGCGCTTCGCCCGGACGTCGCCGCCGTCCGCCCGGGTCCGCGGCCACCGGCGCGGGACGGCGCCGCATACCGCAGCCTCTCATGGGGGACTTGGCCACCGGTCCGGTTCCCGGCCGTCGGCAATTCCCGGAGCGGCACCGGATGATCAGCTAGGAACCGGCACCGCCACCGCCGCACCCGCCACGCGCCTGCCCTGCCTTCCAAAGGCCCTCTGAGCGTCACGTCGAGACCGTCGGGGATCTCGTCGACCCGCGCCGCTCCAGCCCCTCCCGGCGCCCCTGGGCTCCTGGCGTTCCTCACCGCCAGGGCCCTCGGTTTCCTGCGGGTCACCCGGCGTGAGTCCTCGGGGCGCCCTCCCGTGGCTCGTGCTCGTCCTCGACCCCGACCAGCCGCCACGCAGGGTGGAAGTCGCGGCGGCCGCCGCACGCCATAACGGGTGCGCGGACCACCGGGCTGCAAAAGTCCCGCGAGAGTCCGGCCCCCGGCTCTCCGGCCGCCCTCCTCCGGAGGACGCGCTCCTCGTCGTCCTCCGCCCTGGCGGAGACTCCTCCACCCGGCCCACGAGCCGACGCTCCGCCTCGACGCCGGCGAGGACCGGGCCCGCGGCTTCGGCACGTCCTGGTTGACGCTGCGAACTCCCGCCGCACCGGCGTGCGCTCACCGCTCTCGTGTTTCGCTGGTTCCCCGCCCGGCCGCACAGCGGTCACCCTCGCGGGTGACGGTGATCATCGCGGACCCCGCTCGGTTGCCCGGCCGCGGCGCTGGACAGCCGCGCCGGACTGGCGGCACGGAACCTTCACATCATGATCCGCACCGCGGACAACCCCCGTCGCCGTACCCGCGTCTTGATCGACAACAGACCGACACGCCCTGGTCCTCTCGGACGGGGCAGGTCTCCGACTCGCTATACACAGCGTGTATACACATCGTGCATAGAAAGGGATGTATGTACGGCAAGGCTTTCGCGCCCGAATACCAGGGCGCCCTGACCACCCTGTCCGTGAACTCCTCCTTGACGGACGTACTCACGGAAGGCATCGAGAAACTGCGCGAGGCCGAGCGGTCCGGACACCCCGCCGAGGCCGCCCGCTGCGGCCTCGCCGTAGCCGAGGCGTACCGGCGGCTCGGAAAGGTACGGGAGGCCGACCGGGCCTGGAAAGCGAGCTACCGCACCGCTCGGGCGGCCGGCGACACCGCGGCCATGGCGTGGGCGCTGTGGAGCGGCGGCACCCTCGCCCGGCAGCGCGGGGCGTTCCCACTGGCCTGGCGGCTGCTCGGACTCGCGGCCGAACTCGGCGACCGGGCCGGCGACATCGTCTGCCGGGGCTACTCGCTGGCCGGACTCGCGGAGACCGGCCGCATCCAGGGCGACTACGCGGCGGTCGGCCGGCTGCACGAGCAACTGCTGGCCGAGGCCCGCAGGCGCGGCGAGGCCCGGCACACGGTATGGGCACTGGAGGGCATCGCCCAGATGCACCGCAACACCGGGGACTACGACCGGGCGTACGCACTGTTCGAGGAAGCGGCGGAGATAGCCGAGCGGGCCGACGACCGACGCGGGCACGCCTGGGCACTGCGCGGCCTCGCGGACATCCTCTCCGTACGCGACAAGGACACCGAGAGCGCGCTCGAACTGCTGTCGCGGGCGGAGGCCGGCTGCCGCGCGATGAACCTCTCCAGCGCGCTGGCCTACAACCACAAGATGCGAGCCAACGTCCTGTACCGGGCCGCACATCACGAGGAGGCACGGCAGATGTACGAGCTGGCGCTGGCGGAGTTCCGCGCGATGAGCGAGCCGCGCGGCGAGGCGCTCGCCCGCCTCGGCCTCGCCAAGTCGCTGGCACGGCTCGGCCGGGACCACGACGAGACGGCAGCCGAACTCGCCGCACTGGCAAGCTCGTTGGAAGGAAGCGGACTCAAACACGTGCAACGACTGGTGACCCGCGCCCAGGAGGAGTTCGGACTCGACGCGCAGGCCGCACGGTGACCGCGCTCCACGCTCCCCCCGCCGCACCCGAAGTCCTCGCCCACTGCGCCGCATTGGTGCGGCCCGCCCTGCGCAAGGCGGTGGACCGGCTGCACCCGTGGACGGCCGAGATGGCCGCGTACTCCTTCGGCTGGTGCGAGGTGGGTGGCACGCCCGCCACCGCACCGGGCGGCAAGGGCGTACGGCAGGCGCTGGCGGTGCTCGGCGCACGGGCGGCGGGCGCCGACGGACGGGCCGGGATCCCCGCGGCGGTCGCGGTGGAGCTGGTGCACACCTTCTCACTGCTGCACGACGACATCATGGACGGCGACACGACCCGTCGCCGCCGCCCGGCCGTGTGGAAGGCATACGGCACCGGCCCGGCCGTGCTGGCCGGCGACGCCCTGTTCGCGCTGGCGGTGGAAACCCTCACCGCCGTGCCGCAGAGCGCCCGCGCCGTACGGCTGCTGTCGGCAGCCCTCGCCGACCTCGTACGCGGACAGGCCGACGACCTGCTGTTCACCGGCCGGCCGTACACCGGCCCGGACAGGGTGACGGCCGAGGAGTACCGATCGATGGCGGAGGCCAAGACCGGCGCCCTGCTGGGCTGCGCCTGCGCGCTGGGCGCCGTGCTCGGCGGAGCGGACGAGGACACCACCAGCGCCCTGGACCGGGCCGGACGACATCTCGGCATCGCCTTCCAACTGGTCGACGACGTGCTCGGTATCTGGGGCGACCCCGCCGTCACCGGCAAACCCGCGGGCGGCGATCTACGGGAACGCAAGAAGACCTACCCGGTGCTGGCCGCCCTGGACTCCCCGGCGGCCCACGCCCTGCCCGAGCTGCTGGACTCGCCGGCGCGGGCGCGGGAGACCGCCGGACTGATCGAGGCGGCCGGCGGCCGCACGGCGGCGCTGACCGAGGCCCGCACCCACACGACAGCCGCCCGCACCCTCCTGACACAGGCACCACTGGCCGCCGAAGCCGCAGGAGATCTGCTCACGGTGCTGGACTTCCTGGTCGGCCGCGAGCTGTAAACCCACCGGCATACCTGCGGCGGCTGAGCCGGCGGCAGCAGGCCGGCCAGGCCGTCGGACCGGCCGCACAGCGAGGTGCCCGCCCCGAGGACGACTCCTGCTCCGCAACGGCCTCCCGCCGAACCGGACATGACCGTTTCCGGCGTGCGCGGCCTGACCGGCCCCGCTGAACGGACACGCCCATGACAGCTGTCGCAAGCCACCACGGTTCTGCACCGCAGGCCGAGCACCACCCGCCCCGAGGCACCACCAGAAACACGACCAGGCCATGCCCGAGCAGCAGGCCGCCCGCACCCCGCTTCCGCAGCCGACCCGGCCGCATCCGCCCGCCGGCGCCGGCCGCCGGACCGAACGGATGGACCACGACGACGAACAGCCGCTGCACCACCGGCCCCACGGCACCGACCACGACCAACCGGGCCCGCGACCGGACCGGCGCTACGCCGAACAGACCGACGGCCCGCCGGACGGCCGCAGCACGAACTCGACACCGGCGCCGCGCCCCGCCGAGCCGGATCAGTTCCCCGCTGGCGGCCGACCCGCGCACGACCCGGCCCCGCCGATCCGGCCCGCTGACTGGCTGTTCTCTATCCCCTCGGGTGACCGGTGGATTTCGAACAGGGGCCTGGTCCGGGTGAGTCGGCCGGTGCCGACGCATGGAAGAAGGGCCTCTTGGCAGCTCGCGGATGTCGAGTCCAGCGAGGAGCAAGAGGCCCTGTCGTCGAAGTGTCGCGTGGTCACGGCTGGCCGGGTCCAGTCCGTCCACTCCGGGGTGTGGCTGTCTCGCCCCCAGGCCCGGGAACGCGGCCGACAGGCCGCGGCGCCGGCCCCGGTACGGCTCGGACATGAGCGATGCCGAGTGGGCTCCGGTGCGGGACCTGCTGCCCGTTCCCGGATGGCCGGCCGGCCGGGAACCGAGGCTTCCAGGTGCTGCCCCGTCGCTGGGTCGTGGAACGGTCTTTCGCCTGGTGCCTGCGCAGCCGGCGCCTGGTCCGTGACCACGAGCGGCGCACCGACGCCAGTGTGGCAGCAACCTGCCAGAAGGGGGGCAGGAACCCGGCATCCCGCATGGTGTTCCGACAACCAGGCGGATCCGCTGCATCAGCTCCCGCACGTAGCGCACGACCTCCGACGCACCGTATGGTGCCTGTCTCCCCGCCGCGAGCAGGTGTTCCGCCGATGTCGCTTTCGCCGTGTGCGTCCAGCGGGTGGGCTGGTAGCACTTCACCGGCCGCCACAACCGACGTTGCTGCCGGCGCTGCCCGCTCGGGGCATCGCTGGAGGCCGACATCGAGCGGGCGCGGCGTGAGTTCCTGGGGCTCATGGAGCCGGGCGCGCTGGAGGCGGAGCCGGTCCTGGCGGCGTCCGCGGTCGCCTTCACCGCGCTCCAGGCCGTGGGGCAGGCCCTGCCGGAGTACCGCAGCAGCGCCCTCGGACGGCTCGGGCGGACCGAGGAAGCTGAGGCGGAGGAGCGGCGGGCGTACAAGACCGGGCAGGGGCGCCGCTGGTACAGGCACAACCCGAACGGTGCGGACGCTGTTGCGGCCGTGGCGAAGGCCGCCGACGCGGCCCAGAGCGCCGCCGTCGTCAACGAGCACCCCGAGAGCGATGACCATCACGGACGTCTCACGTACCGCGCTGCAGGCCACGGAGGATTACGGACTCTGGGCGCCCTCTCCCACCCGGGGGATCGCCGAGGTAAGCCCGGAAGCCGCCAGTAGTTGATCTTGAGTTGTGTCATCGGCCGTCACCCCCGGATATCCCCGGCCTTCGGGCCCGGGTCGGCGCGCTGACCGGAGCCGCCCGCCGTTTCGGGCGGGTCCGCCCGAAACGGCGCCGGGCCGACGGCGCCGATGAGCAGTCCGGCGTGTACGGGCGGCGTCCGTTCTTCCTCGCGCCACCGTCGTGATCCCGCGCGCCCCGTCGTACTCCTGTATGCCCTCGCGGGTTACGCCAACCGCTTCTAGGTTCAGGTTCAGCGCTACTGCAAGGAGGAATACGCGTGATCCGTAAGGCTGCTGCTGCCACGCTCGTCGGCATGGCACTGCTCTTGTCCTTTGCTGGGCCGTCGACCGCCGGCGCGCAGGGCAGGGAACTCACCTGTAACACCGGGGTCACCAATGAGGGAACGTATGGCTTCGCTCACTGCGTGAACCACACCAACCGAGCTATCGCCTTCCGCGCCAAGGTGGTCTGCGGCTGGGAGGCCGACCATAACGGTGACTGGGTGACGTTGAATCCCGGTCAGGAGGGCTGGTCCGGCGCCTGGTGCAACGGTCCGATCGGCACGGGTGTGGGCAGCGTGGACTGGGAAGAGGGCTGAGGCTGCTGTTCCTGGGCCCGGTGTTCGTGTGGCTGCTGCTGTGTCTGTTGGGGGGAGCGTATGAGTACCGGGCCTTTGGTTTGTTCCAAGATCAACTACTGGCGGCTTCCGGGCTTACCTCGGCGATCCCCCACCCGGGCCGGACAGCACAGTGCGCCGGGACCGGGGTGGTCTCGGCGCACGGTGCGGTGCGGCGGCGCCGGGAAGGCATTCTGCGGCGAGCTGGGCGCGCGGCGCGGCGGGTCGGTGTCTCAGGTGATTTCCGGCTGGCGCGTTCCTGTGACCTGGGCAGGAACACAGCGAACATGTCCGGGACGTGGTTGCGGACTCGCTGTGGCTCACTCGATCAGAGTGTCTCCCTGGGAGACGGTTGTCCGTCTTCGAGTAGCTGGGCTTCGAGGTTGGCGGTGCGTTTGTCGGCGAAGCGGACGTTGTCACGGGCCGCGGCGAGCCGGTCGGTCGCTCGCCGGTTCTCCTGCTCCATTTCCCGGACTCATCGACTGGCGCTGTAGTATCGGGGGCGCCGGCAGGCCGGTGCCCGGCAGGACCGGACGCCGTGGCCTGCTTGGCCGTCAACCACCGAGGGGGACTTTTGATGATCCGTCGCTATGCCACTATCGCCGCAGCCACGGTGCTGGCCATCATCGCAGCATCCACCGCGGCGTTCGCGGGCACCATTCCCAACACCCCGTGACCTGAGCATCTGCGGGCTGGTTCCTTCACGAGGCCGGCCCGCAGTGCTGTGCGCGTGGCGCGACGGCCGCCAGGAGTCGGCTCTACGATCCGCGCGTGGGACAGACCCCGGCACAGAAGGCCGCCAAGTGGCACGCGGGCAGCAGCCGAAGAAGCGGCCCGGCAAGGCGCAGCGCGAGGCGATCAAGCGGGCGCAGGCCGCGAAGAAGACGGCGGCGAAGAAGGCGGTGCCGCTGCCGCGCGGATCGGTGCGGGCCGCGTACCCGGGCGCCTGCCCGGCCTGCTTCAAGGATTACGCCAAGGGCGAGGCCATCACGAAGGTGGCCGACGGCTGGGGACATCCCGGCTGCGCGCCCCGGCAGATGTCGGCAGCCGAGCGCGAGTTCGCCCGGAACAAGGCCCGGATCGAGAGCGGCGAGACGTTCCGCGGCCGGAAGCCCTCGGACTGGCGGCGCGGAGCCTCGCCGTCCAGCACCCGGCCCGCCCGCTGAACTCCAGCCGGAAGGTGTGGTGTCGGCCACGGACAAACCCACACGACATGCGGATGGTCAAGGAGGAATCGGACACCGGCTGTCGCTGACCGTTAGACGACGGCCAAGGGGCGCTTCCTCACGGTGGCCCCGGCCCGTGCGCACATCCGCGTACGGGTTGGCGGGAGCTGCGCCCCACCGACCGGCACGACCGGATCACCAGAGACACCCTGAACGCGTTGAAGGAGACGGGCCTGGTCCGGGTGGAGACGCGACTGGAGTCGGGACACCAGCTATGGGTGCTCACCGAGAAGGGCCACAAGTAAGCCAAGCTGCTGCTGCCGAAGACGGTGCGGATCTCCGCGCTGCGCAAACTCCGCCTCGACGCCAAGGGCCGGCCGGTGAAGGACGACGGCTACGACGAACACGCCGCCGCCGTTACCTCGACCGCCGCCGTACTCACCGGGGCCGGGTACGGCATCCCGCTGTCCTGGCAGACCGAGATCGCCCACAAGCTCCCCTACGGCTACACCCAGTACGCCGACCTGACGATGCGCGCCCCGGACACCGGGGTGCCCGCGATGCTCCTGGAGGTCGACCGCGTCACCGAGCCCGTCGACGAACTGGTGGCCAAGCTGCGCCGCTACCACGACTGGTTCAAGCTTCTGGCGCCCAATGCCTACGCGAACAAGGAGAAGGCGGCCTCGGCGGCAAGGTGCGGCGGTGCACGAATTCCGCCTGTGGTCGCGGGTCTATCCGGTGACGGGCCGCGAGGGGTACGTGCCGGTGGCGTTCGTGTTCACCGGCCGGACGGCCGCCCAGCGCGCCAGCCGGATCGAGCGCCTGGAGCAGGCCGCCCGCGCCTACTTCGCCAGCACCCCGCACCCGTGGGCTCAGGTCACGGCCGTCGACTACCACCAGGCGGTGCCTGTGGTCGTCACCGAGCTGGAGCGGATCACCGCCGACCCGCCGGGGCCGAGCTGGCCAAGGGCTCGGCCCACACCTCCGAACTGCGCTTCATGGCCTACGACACCACTCCATGCCCCGCTCTGTGCCGCGGGCACTCGAATGGCTTCCTGGCACACCGCGGCGGACCACGATGTCTGCGGGCCGTGCCCCGAGGCCCCGGTGCCGAAGACGAAGACGGCACGTTTTGCACCGCGCACCAGCGCGGGCCCTCGCTCCGGCCTTACTGTGGTGGTGGAACGCTCGGTCTTTAGGGGGGACGGAGATGCTGGAACAGGCGTTGACGGCACTGGCCGAGGCCGGCGGGACCGCGGTGGTGCAGGCCGTCGGGACGGACGCATGGGCGGGGCTGCGGCAGGCGCTGGGACGCTGGTTCGGCCGGGGGGACGGCTCGCGGGAGCGCGCGGAGCTGGAGCGGTTGGATCGGACTGCAGAGGAACTGGTGACGTCGGCGGCCGATCAGCGGACAACTCGTCACGAGGCCGCTTGGGGAACTCGTTTCGAGACCCTTCTGGAGAATCTGGACGAGCGCGCGCGAGCCCACGCCGCCGAGGAACTGCGCGCCCTGCTGAGTCAGTACGCCCCGCAGAAAAACGTGTCGGCCGGACAGGGCGGTCTGGCCGCGGGCCGGGACATAGGCGTGCGTGCCGAGGGGGAAGGAGCGATCGCGGCCGGACTCATCCAGGGGGGCGTCCATGTCGGCCGCCCTTCGAGGCCGGATCCGACCCAGGGCTGAACGGACCGGCTACTCCAAGCCCCTCACCTGTGTCTCCGGCCGTGGTCGGCAGCACGAGCATCGCCGCGCGGGCCGTTCAGGGCGGTGTGTCGGTGGGGTCCGTCGCCGGTGACGTGCACTTCACCTACGAGGGCATGCCGCCCGACCACGGTTACCCGGGGCTGGCACTGTCCGCCGTGAGCATGCCGTTGGCCGTACCGCAGCGCAGAGTCCCGCAGGATCGGTTGAGGGGACGGGAGGCTCTGGTCGACGAGTTGACGCGCGTCCTGTCACAGCGAACAAGTGGGGCGGACGGCGTCTGGCTGCTCGCGGGGATGGGCGGATGCGGCAAGACGACCGTTGCCCTGGAGGTGGCCCATCGTCTGATCGGCGTCCGAAGACAGGTGTGGTGGGTGCCGGGGGCGGAGAGCGAGGGCTTGTCCGCGGCGCTGCGTTCCGTCGCGTACGCCGCGGGCGCCGTACCCAGTGACTTCGTCGGCATGCATCCGGCGGATGTGCTGTGGCGGCGTCTCGAAGCACTCACCACTCCTTGGCTCCTGGTTCTCGACAATGTCGACGATCCTGCTGTCCTCGCGGCAGCCCCTTCCCGCACGCGCGAGGGAAGGGGCTGGTTACGTCCACCGCCACACCTGAACGGGGCGGTGCTCGTCACCAGCCGTGAGGCGCGCACCGAACGGTGGGGATCGTGGGTGACCAGTTTCGACATCGAGCCTCTCTCCAGCGGTGACGGTGCGCAGGTACTGCGGGACCTGGCGCCCGATGCCGGCAGCGAGCGGGACGCCCAGGAACTCGCTGAGTATCTCGGTGGTCTCCCGCTCGCCCTCGACCTGGCCGGTACCTACCTTGCGCGGATCGCGCACGACCCCTGGCCGTCACCGTCGGCGCCCAGCACCTTCGTCGCCTACCAGCACAGCCTCGGCGGGCGCCTGGAGGACATGGCCTCCGATCCGGATACGGACCTGGCGCCGGCCGAGCGGAGCCGTCGAGCGATCGTCAGCACCTGGGAACTCTCTCTTGACCTGCTGGACCGGCAGGGCGCCGATCTGGCGCGCCCGCTCCTGCGGCTGCTCTCGGCCTTCGGCCCCGCTCCCATCCCCTACCAGGAACTCCTCGACCTGGACTTGCTCGCCGGGAGTAGCCTCTTTCCCGACCTGACGTTCTCCCGGCTCCAGGAAGCACTGCGCAGCCTGACCGGGCTGAAACTGGTCAACGTCGAGACCACGAGCGACACGAGAGACGGGGGCGGCGGCGATCCACTGAGGTGGATCACCATCCATCCGATGGTCCGTGCGGCCAGCCGCGCCCACCCCGCGTTCACGGAACAGACGTCGTCGATGCTGCGTCTCGTCTCGGGGCTCCTCCACGAGTTCACCAGCCCCTGGGACGTGGCCGACCCCGCGCAATGGCCGAAGTGGCGGGCGATCGCGGCCCACGGTTCGGCCGCTCTCCTGCTGCTTCATGCCCTGGAACGCGGCGACGGGGCCGCCACCGCGGATCTGGTGGTCACGGCGACCGAGACCGCAGTGCGCACGGCCCTCTATCGCCTACACGTAGGCATGTTCGGAGAATCCGTTTCCCAGCTCAGAGCCGCCCGCGATGCCAGGGCCCGGCTGCTCGGTGCGGAGGACCCTGCCACCATCGGTGCTGGACTGGCCCTGGCCTGGGCTCTCCGTTCTGCCGGCGACCTCGTGGAGTCGGACAAGCTGTACCGGCAACTGGCCACCGTGTGCGAGCGCAGTCTGCCCGCCGATCACCCGTATCTCCAGTCGGTCCGCACGGGCCGGGCGCGCACTTTGGGGCAACTGGGAAGGTACGAAGACGCCGAGGCGGAACTGCGTGCCGCGCTCGTCCTTCGGCAGCGCGATCCGAAGGCCGGATCGCGAAGCATCCTGCGCATCCGGTCCGACCTGGGCCGAATGGCATACAACCAAGGGCGCCTCGAAGAGGCAGTCACTGAGCTGCGCGAAGTACGCCGGCTCACCCGGGCCCTGGCCAGACAGGGAGAGCTGGACTCCCTGGAAGTCGGGCCGAGTCTCGTGCGTGCCCTCCGCGAGGCGGGTCATGCCGAGGAAGCCGAGGCGGTGGCCGAGGAAGTCCTGGAAGAACACCGGGCGGTGCTGCCACCCGACCACCGTGCCGTGCTGATCGCCCGCTACGAACGCGCCCGCCTCCTACGGGATCACGAGTGGGACCGCAGATTCCTCGAACAGGCGAGGGACGACTTCGCGGACATCTGGAAGGCGGCCAGCCACCGGCTCGGTCCGGATCATCCCGACACCATCGCCACCCAGCACGAACTCGCCACCGTCTGGCACCTCCTGGGGCACCCCGATCGTGCCGCCGAACACTTCCTGGCCGCGCTGGAAGCAGGCAGGCGCAGGCTCGGCGAAGACCATCCCAATGTCGCCGTCTGTGCCCGCAACCTCGCCATCGTTCGCACCGAACTCGACACCGAACTCGACCTCGCACCCGATTCGGGACCCGATTCGGGACCCGACGAAGCCGCCGTTACACCCGCTCCAAGGGACGGCCACAACCAACCAACCGACGCCCCCTCACCCCAAGGAGCTTCCCCGGTGCGCGAATCGAGGCGTAACAAGTTTCCGCCGCTGTCGGACCTTCCCGACCTGACGCAGCTCTCACTCGAAGACGCACTCGCCCCTGAGCGGGACGACTCCGCCTCTTCCCCCGCCCTGGAAAGGCTCCTGGACCGCTTCGCGCGAGCGGACCGCACCACTGCCAGCTACGTTGGCGAGGGAGGAGGGCCGGCCTACTCGTCGGGCTCATCCACCCCGCGCACCCCCCCATCAGCCGTCCCCCGCCGTCCGGCACCGACCTACCGGCCATCCACCGCCCCCGACGCTGAGGCAGATCCCTTTCGCGGAGCCGAACCGAACGCGCCCACCTCCGCCGACGCCGACATACAGGCCCTGGCGCGGGGCGAGGACGACCGCCACGTGGTGAAACGACTGCGAGCCCAACAGCGGGGCATCCGTCTGCTGGCTCTGCGGGAAATCCTGGACCGCACGACAGCCGGCCAGGCCGGGCGTACAGACAAGTCGCTGTCGAACCATCAGGTACGGGGAATAATGACCCAGGCCGCCCGCGCCGATCTCGAGGCCGTCACCACGGTCCTCCTCCACCCGCCGGTGGGCCGGTGGATGAGCCGGATGCTCCGTGCCCTGCGCAGTCGCCCCGATGCGCCATCTGTCCGCCCGTTGCCCGCCGAACTCCTTCATCTGCACTCTGTCGTGGCCGCGATGGCCATCAGGGCTGGAATCCCCTTCCACCTCCTGCTCGTACCGCGCGACGGCTTTGTCTTCCTGCCGACCCTCGGAGCCGCCGACCTGCGCCCGGCCGGAGACACTACCGCCTTCATCTACGGGAGGGACGACTCGTTCACTCTCTCGTGCGGAGCGCTCACGGTGCCGGTGTCGGAGGAGGCCGCCCATCCCGCCTGGCACCCGGCCCATCGTCTGCGGACGCCAGTGGGGACCGGCCGATTCGACTTCGTCCTGGACGACATGGATCCCGACCGGGACCCGAGTGGCCCTCTGGAGCCGTCCCTACTGACTCCCGCAGAGGTGGCAAACTGGGCTCGGCTCACCCGTGACGCGGCGAGCCTCCTGGCCCGCGCCGACCTACGGCAGGCCGAGGCACTCGCCGAGGCACTCACGGCGCTGACCCCACGGCCCGCGGAGCCCGGCGGTGTGGTGCACTCGGCGTCGTCCGGGGACTCGTTCGGCGGCCTCATGGCCAGCACCCCCCCCGATGGCACCGAACTCGCAGTGACCCTGGTCCACGAATTCCGGCACATGAAACTGAATGCCGTACTGGACCGACTCGAACTGCACGAGGAGCTCGACGAAGCCGCCGACGCCGCCTATTACGCTCCCTGGCGTGACGACCCTCGCCCGCTGTCCGGCCTCTTCCAGGGGGTCTTCGCCTTCGTCGGCGTCGTGGAGTTCTGGCGGAAACTCACCTTCGTCGCCGAAGGTGAGGAACTGCGGCGCGCCCAGTTCCAACTGCTGTACTGGAGCGCGCAGACCACAGACGCATTCACCGAACTTCGGTCGTCTCCGCGGCTGACGGAGGCGGGACGGAATTTCGCGGCCCTCATGGGGGACACGGTCGCGACCTGGAGCGAGAACGCGGCGGCCGTCCCCGAGAGCATTGCGATGCTTGCCATGGAGGCGGTGGTGGCCCACCGCGTTC
This sequence comes from Streptomyces hygroscopicus subsp. hygroscopicus, assembly GCF_030269125.1. GTDB lineage: Bacteria > Actinomycetota > Actinomycetes > Streptomycetales > Streptomycetaceae > Streptomyces > Streptomyces hygroscopicus_C. Next base: position 514,661 of record NZ_BSSM01000004.1, read on the forward strand.
GCTGGAGGCTGCATCATTTGCGTCCGGAACCGGCCGCGATCACGGCACTCGCCGACGCGTGGCTTTCCGGCGCACCGCACCCGCCCAGACAGAGCGTCACCACCGCGTTGTGCCCGGACCCCGGCATCGACTCCTCCACCGCGTACACCGCGCTGCTCTGCCGAGCGGCGGCCACCTTGTCCGAGCCGGACCGCCCCAGTGTGCTTCAGCTCTCCGACCAGGTCGTCCGCCGTCCGGAGCGGAAGGAACACTGGGTCGGGCTCGCTCTCGCCCTGCGCCGGGCGGCGGCCACCGCGGCCGCAGAACAGCCGGACACACCCGCCGCGGCTCGGGCACTCACCCATCGGCCGGAGACGGTGGAGGCAGTCCGCGCACGGCTCGCCGCGGTGACCGCCATACCCCCGGACCCGGTCGCCTTGGCCGCATGGCTCGGGACCATGGAGGGAATGGCCCGGCTGCCGACCTTGCCGCAGATGGGCCGGCGGATCTCTGCCTGAACGCCGATCAGCGCGACCCCTAGTTCAGGGCTCCTGGAGGCGATGACCCCACTGCGTGTGATCTTCGCGTCGCACTGAGGGCGTCTTGCCGCGCCGGTGCGGGGCAGGCGTACTGGGTAGCTCGCTCCTCCATGGAGACCAGTGGCTTTGTCCACGAGAACGGGTTCTGGCTGGCTTTCCGTGATGCCCGCACGCTGAGTGACGGTTGGTGCTCCGATCAGGCTTCGGGAAGTTGCCTGAAAATGGCAGGGCCGACCTTGGTGTGGTCGACAGTGCGGCGTCGTGGAAGAGACGTCGCACTGTCTGGAGGGCCTGCTGTTACCGTCCATCGCGGACGTGTCGGTGCTGTCGCTGGACGTGAGCCACGAGGTGATACGCATCGACGTGTGCAGTACGGCGGCCGGGGCGGCATGCCCGGACTGTGGGAGCGAGTCGACCCGGGTGCATAGTTCTTACCTGTGGTTTCCTGCGGACGTGCCGAGTGGGGGACGTCTGGTGGTCCTACAGCTGCGAGTTCGGCGGTTTTTCTGTCCGGAGTCTTCGTGTGCTCGGCGGACGTTCGTTGAGCAGATGCCGGGACTGACCCGGCGGCACAGCCGGCTGCCGCTTGTGACAGGGTGCTGGCCCCGGCTCCGGTGAGGGCGGCCATCCGCCGGTAGGTCGGATTGCCCGCCTCCCCGCGGAGCTTGCGCAGTTCGTACGCCAGGCGCTGTAACGGCCCCTCACCCGGGTCCAGCGGTCGCTCGGGCCGTCCCCGCCACCGTCCCCACCTCCCCTTCACTTCCTGCACCGCGCCGTGCGGCGGCGCCCCGCCGGTCGGGCCGCGCGCCGCCGCACGGCGCGGCCGGACGGTCCGCCGCCCACCCGTACGGCCCGCGCCGGTCAGCGACGACATGGACCGCCTCGCCGGTTCCCGCCGCCCGCCCATTGATCCGCCTGGTCAAAGGGGCCTGCCATTCAATTCCGGCCGCGGTGGACTCGGTTGCGAGGCGCTGGCCCCCGCCTCGGGGGCCACGCCCGACGTCCGGCACGAGGACACGAGGACACGAGGACACGAAGAAGGGGAACACTCGCCATGAAGACCACCAAGCGCGCCGCGCTCGCCCTGACCGCCGCCGTGTGCGGTGCCGCGGTCGTCTCCGGAACGGCCGCGCAGGCCGTCGAAGCGCCCGCGCACCACTCCGGCGCCGCCGCGTCCCACTCGTCCGTGCGGCCCGACGCGGCCCGCACCCCCGCCACCGCGGCCGTCAGGGCCGTCGACCACTACAAGTACTTCAGCTGCGGCGGCGGCCAGGCCAAGGTGTGGTACCGCGACTACGACAACAACCGCACGATGCTGCGCGAGACGTACCTGCGCGACAAGGAGGGCCTGAAGTTCATGACGGCCTCGGCGATCTGGCGCGCGGACGGCGGCAGGACCACGATCCAGAAGCTCAGCATGGAGGCGCGCAGCTTCCCGCGGGTCTACGACTCGCAGACCAAGGACGTGGCCATCGCCAAGCGCCGGCACCCGTACGTGAAGGTCACGATCCACACGGTCTTCGACTCCTGCCACGGCTACATCCGCCTGTACTGACCACCGGGCGGGACGGACGGGGCCGCCACCGGTGGGCGGCCCCGCCTTGCCGGGCTCCGGTTGCGGACTTCGGGTTCCGGCTCAAGGCTCCCGTGGGGATGGCCCCGGCATCAAGCCCACGGGTTCGGGCTGGAACGCACCGGCCGGGCCCGCGTCGGGTGGATGGCTGGGGGAGCGGGGGGCGCCGGCAGCTGGGCCGGGGTGCTTGCCAGGATCCGGATCGGGGTGTCCGCAGTTTGCCGTGGTCCAGCCGAGGCTCAGGCGTGGGCCGCGTACGCGATCCGTACGCTTTGTGGGCGGCCACGTGTACGCAGTACGTCTGGTTATGTCCAGCGCATGCCGATCGCTGTCAGCTGCTCGCGCTGTTCGGGGGAGAGGCTGGCGGCCCTGCTGCGCTGGTTGCCGATCCAGGCCCCCAGCTTGAGGTCTCGTTTCTCCTGGTCCTCACCGCTGTTGCCGATGGTGATCCGTTCGACGTGGCTCCTGGGCACCCGGAGGTGTCCTTCGCGGTCGTAGTACTGCTGGGCGGCGGTGTAGTTCATGGCCCACCGGTCGGAGTGCGCACGGCGTGGAGGGGGCTTTTCCTCCTCGGTCGCGGGCTGGATCCCGAGGACGTGTTCGCACATCCACTGCTGCACGGCGGTGAGTTCGTCGAAGCCGAGTTGCTGCTGGCGTACCCACCGTCCGAGGTCCTCGCCCTGGTGTACGGCCTGGCCCGGCGCGGTCGGCAGCACGCCGCGGACCTGAAGGTGCCGGCGGACGAGGTGGAAGGCGCGCTGCCATTCCACGGGCCAGGCGGGGCACCAGGCGGGGTCGATGTCCTCCAGTTGCTCGCGCCGCTTTGCAGGCAGTGTTCCGGTACGGGCGTCGGCTCGGGCGTTCTTCAGCCAGATGCCGACCTTGTGGCCCCGGTGGACGGCGTCGAGCGGTGCCAGGAGGTGCCCGTTCTCCTTCGCCCACCCGTGCGCTGCGGTGAGCCCTTCTTCCCAGGCGATGTCACGGTGCGACCAGACCATGCCCAGCTGCTCCAGTTGCTGGACGCGTCCGGCGTTCAGGCGGCCGCGGGCGTGCCGGTGGCGGGTGTCGGCGATCCACTGCCCGAGGGGGAAGCCTGCGAGCGAGGCCGGCCACCTCTCGCGCACACCCTCGCGTTCTTCGCCCCGGCCATCGGCCTCCGGCTCCCGGCCGTCGGGCACGCGGTACGTGAACGGGACCTTCAGATCGCCGTGGAGCCGGGTGTAGAGGACGGCGGCCTCGACGCCGCGCCGCCAGTGCTCCTTCTCGGGGTTGAGGACGCGCAGGCCGATGAACGCCGCCAGCGCGGCCGCATCACGCGGGGCGCTGAACTTCAGCAGCGCCTGCGCCGGCACCGAGACAGCGACGCCGTCTTCACCCTCGAGGCTCTCCGCGTCCTGGCTTCCTGTGCGGCTCTGGACGCCTTTGGAGCGGCTGGGCGCCTGTGGCACGGCCAAGGCTTCCACGATGCGGGTGTCATGCGCCCTGAGGGCTTCCAGGAGCTTGGCGAGCCCGCCGTACGCCCGGCTGGTGAGCATGTTGTCCGCACTTTCCCCGGGCCCGAGCAGGACCGGCACCACGAGGGAGGCCACCTTGCCCTCACCTGGCTGGATGCGCAGGGCGCGGCCGACGGCCTGGACGAGGTCGGGCATGGATCCGCGTACATCGGCGAAGTACACGCTGTCACAGTTCCGGATGTCGACGCCCTCACCCAGGACCTTCGCCGACCCCAAAAAGCGCCTGGCCGCGTCCGCACCGCCGGCGAACTCGTCCAGCACACGGCGCCGGCGAGCCGGTGGGTGATCGCCACAGAGCCAGTCCGCCCAGACCGCGCCCGGGTACAGCCCCGGGCCGTCCGCATGCAGCTGCGCGGCGACGCCGGGAAGCCCGGCCGCGAAGGCCTCGGCTTCCTTGACCAGGTGGTGGAAGACCAGCGTCCTACGGAAATCCTCCTCGGCCGACGCCTTCACCAGCGCCGTCTGAAGAGCCGCGAGCCGCGCACCGCGCACCTCATCCGACCGGCCCTCGACCCCCAGGAGCTGGGCGGCCTGGAGCCGGGTGTCGGTGATGTCCACACACACCACCTGGTACGGCGCGCAGATCCCCCAGTTGATCGCCTCGGACAGAGTCAGGGTGTAGCACCTGTGGCCGAACGGTCCGTCCGGATCGTCCTCCATCGACGCGACCAGCTCACCGGATACCCCCGGCCCGGTGTCGTCGTCCAGCTGCCACAGCCGGGGCGTGGCGGTCATGTACAGCCGCCGCAGAGCGGGAATGCGGGTGTTGTCGTGGACGACCGCCCACGGCTTGCCCAGCCGACCGGAGGTCCGGTGCGCCTCGTCCACGACGACCAGGTCCCAGCCCGGAAGACCGGCCGCGTGCGCGCGCTCCAGCGTGCCGAGCCCGAGCGAGGCGTACGTGGCGAACACCGTCACCTTGTCGAACGGCCGCACCCAGCCGACCAGCTCCTCGACCACCGTGGTGTTCGGGAAGACCGCCTGATCCCCGCGCAGCGACGACACCCCGATCATCAGCCCCTTACGGCCTCCCTCACGCCACGCAGCCTCGGTCTGCGTCAGCAGGTCCAGCGAGGGCACCAGAACCAGCACCCGGCCCGCACCCAGCTCCTCCGCGCTGCGCACGGCCACCAGGGTCTTGCCCGAGCCGGTCGCCATGACCACCTGCGTCCGCAGCCCCCGCTCGGGCACAGCCGACCGCACCGGCAGTTCGAGCGCGCGCAACACCGCGTCGACGGCCTCGCGCTGGTGCGGACGGAGAGTCTTCGGCACGTTCCGCTCCTTTGCGGGCCCTGCTGTCGTTGGCGACGCGATCGTGACGTTCTGGTGGGCGTCGGGTGTCATCCGGTGGGGGATGCTGAGACAAGTTTGGATCTACACTTCATTTTGAAGCATACTGGGGAGGCGGCCTCCATGCCCGTGACTGCGCCACGCCTGACACAGTCACTTGCAGTCTTGAACCCCGGCCGTCATCTCGCGCCCGCCCCTCGACCCGCTCTCACTGGTGCGGTCTTCCTGCTCCCGGAGCGAAGCGGAGGGAGCTTCCAAGACGCTCGCCCCGCGAGCCTGTTTTCGCCTCACCCGCAACGCAGGCGAGACGACCCGTGTGACCGGACGGAGAATCCGCACGACTGAAGCCGCGTCAGAATGGTGGATCATCGGCCTGGTGCCCACCGGGTTCGGTTTCCTCCGCCCCCAGTTTCTCCAAACGTGCACGGATTGCACTTGGCTGGCGATGAAACCGGCGGGCAAGGGTTTCATGATCATGACCGTCGGCGTGAAGCCTGAGAAGCAGCTGCTCATCTTCCGGCGTCCACCGCTGGTAGGCGTTTGCATGGCGAGTCCTGACCTCCTCCACCGAGTAGGCCTTGGAAGACGCGGTCGGGCTTTCCCTGGGGAGTTCAACTGCAGCCAACGAGGACAAGGGCAAGCTCTGCACCTCAACCCCCTGCAGCCACAGGGAAACCGACTGCGCATCGAATGTGATGACATCAGCTTCGACATCCGTCGTCCGACGCATGATATCCGGATCCAGTGGATCGACCACGAAATCCGTGAACCGTAAACGAACTTTCCCCCGAGACACATCATCAGCCATGAGCACGATTATGTTCCCCACCCGCCCCACCCCGTACAGCCTCCAACCAGCCAGGCCCGCACTGCGGGCCAGTCGGTTCTTGGAGCGAAGCGGAGAGAACCAGGCTCGGCTTGCCGAGCCCCGATCCGCAACGCGGATCGGTTCACGCCTCGCAACGCGAGGCGTTTCACTTCGTCAGCCTCTCGGAGCGCAGCGGAGAGAGGCCGGCCGCAACGCGGCCGCACCATCCGCGCAACGCGCGGATGTGACACTACGTCACACATGCCCCCGCAACGCGGGGGCATGTCCCTGCTCCGCGCGAAGCGCGGAGGGACCCGCTCCGCGGGCTCCTCGACACCTGGCGACGACCGGCCGGGTATCC
>NZ_BSSM01000005.1 GCF_030269125.1 Streptomyces hygroscopicus subsp. hygroscopicus
AAGCGTTCCGCGGCCCGCCGCAGCGGCCAGCCGTCGTCCACGACACACCGGGCCAGACGCAGCCTCCCGGTCGGCGTCAGCGGGGCGTTACGGTGGGACACGAGGGCCTCCTGGACGTCGGTGCAGACTTCGCAATCCACACCGAACCCAGAAGGCCCTCACCTGTTCAAGCACCCAGCGCGCGTGTCACCAACGTCCCGGGACAGCACACCTAGGCCGGGTCCGCCGGGCGGCCGCCCGGGTGGCGGTGGCGCCAGGTCAGGAAGATCGCGCAGGCGAGGGCCGACCAGCCGGCCAGCACCAGGAACGGGAAGGCGTGCTGGTCGCCCCGGAAGTAGACCGCCGTGTGCTGGGCGTTCACCGAGGCGCCGGGCGGCAGCCAGCGGCCGATCGTGCCGAGCGCGGACGGCAGCAGCGGCCAGGAGACGGCGCCGCCGGACGAGGGATTGCCGAGCAGCACCATCAGGCCCCAGGTCGGCAGCATGGCCCAGCGTCCGAACAGCGTGTTGAACATCGTGAACACCATGCCGGACGTGAACATCGTCAGCGCGAGGATCAGCCATGACTCGGCGAACGGCAGTCGCAGGGCGCCCAGCCACCAGTCCACCACCGCGGCGATCGTGAACCCGCCGAGCAGGGCGTACCCGGCGGTGAAGGCGATGCGCTCCAGGGGGTCGAGCGCCCGCGCGTGCACGCTGAGCTGGATCGCGCCGATGAAGCCGATCACCACGGCCGCGAGCGAGACGTAGAAGATCGCCAGCCCTCGCGGGTCGCCCTTCTGCAGCGGCTTGAGGTCGTTCAGGACGACGGGGGTCCCGGTGGCCCTGCCCACGTTCACCGCGGCCTGCCCGAGGATCTGCGCGACGGTCGCCCCGGAGGCCGCGGACACGTCCAGCCGGACCGGGCCGCCGTGCGCGGGCGCGTCCACCACGGCGAAGACACGCTGCTGGTTCACCGCGCGGACGGCCGCCGCGCGGTCCTCGTACGGGTGCAGCCTGAGCGAGGCCGACAGGGCGCGTTCCATGCCGGCGAGGAAGGTGCGGGCCGGTGGCCGGCCGTAGGCGCCGGTGACCGCGGCCGGGATGCGGTGGGGGGTGGGATTCGCCATGGCGTAGGTGTAGGAGCCCGCGAAGAGACCGGCCGCGGCGGCGATGAGGAGGATCAGGACCGTGGCGGGGAGGAAGGGGGACCGCTTGAACGCCGTCCATCGCGAATCGGACATAGGGGAACTTTGGCATCCTGCCGTGGGAGGTGCCCGTCGTCGTTCCGGACCGGCGTCAAATCGGTCGACCGTCTTTCGGCCGAGGTGAGATCCTGGATCGCGTATGTCTACGCATCCAGCCCCCGCCCTCGGCTCCCTCGCCGCCCGTCTGACCGAGTTGTCGCTGCGTGACGCGCACCGGCTCGGGCGGCGGCTCGAGGGCGCGCGCAAGATTCGTAAGCCCGAGGCCCGTGACGCCGTTCTCGCCGAGATCGAGGGCGAGATCGACAAGGCAGCGGGCCGGATGGCCGACCGGCGCCTGCGCGTGCCGCCCGTCGGCTATCCCGAGCAGCTGCCCGTCAGCCAGAAGAAGGACGAGATCGCGGCGGCCATCCGCGATCACCAGGTCGTCATCGTCGCCGGTGAGACCGGTTCCGGAAAGACGACCCAGATCCCCAAGATCTGTCTGGAACTGGGCCGTGGCGTCCGCGGCATGATCGGACACACCCAGCCCCGCCGGATCGCCGCCCGCACGGTCGCCGAGCGCGTCGCCGAGGAGCTGCGCACGCCGCTCGGCGAGGCCGTCGGCTGGAAGGTGCGCTTCACCGACCAGGTGAACCCGGACGCCACCTTCATCAAGCTGATGACGGACGGCATCCTGCTCGCCGAGATCCAGACCGACCGCGAGCTGCGCGCCTACGACACGATCATCATCGACGAGGCGCACGAACGGTCCCTCAACATCGACTTCCTGCTGGGCTACCTCGCCCAGCTGCTGCCCAAGCGGCCGGACCTCAAGGTCGTCATCACCTCGGCGACCATCGACCCCGAGCGCTTCTCCCGGCACTTCGGCGACGCCCCGATCATCGAGGTCAGCGGCCGGACGTACCCGGTGGAGGTGCGCTACCGGCCGCTCCTCGAAGCGGAGTCCGAGGACGCCGACCGCGACCAGATCACCGCGATCTGCGACGCGGTCGAGGAACTCCAGGCCGAGGGCAAGGGCGACATCCTCGTCTTCCTCTCCGGCGAGCGGGAGATCCGCGACACGGCGGACGCGCTGGAGAAGAAGAAGTACAGGTTCACCGAGATCCTGCCGCTGTACGCGCGGCTGTCGCACGCCGAGCAGCACCGGGTCTTCCAGCAGCACACCGGCCGCCGGATCGTGCTGGCCACGAACGTCGCCGAGACCTCCCTCACCGTCCCCGGCATCAAGTACGTCATCGACCCCGGCTTCGCCCGGATCAGCCGCTACAGCCATCGCACCAAGGTCCAGCGGCTGCCCATCGAGCCGGTCTCCCAGGCCAGCGCCAACCAGCGCAAGGGCCGCTGCGGCCGTACCTCCGACGGCATCTGCATCCGGCTGTACAGCGAGGACGACTTCCTCGCCCGGCCGGAGTTCACGGACGCGGAGATCCTGCGCACCAACCTGGCCTCCGTCATCCTGCAGATGACCGCGGCCGGCCTCGGCGACATCGAGAAGTTCCCCTTCATCGACCCGCCGGACCACCGCAACATCCGCGACGGCGTACAGCTGCTCCAGGAGCTGGGCGCGCTGAACCCCGCCGAGAAGGACCCGCGCAAGCGGCTCACCGACACCGGCCGCAAGCTGGCCCAGCTGCCCGTCGACCCGCGCCTGGCCCGCATGGTGCTGGAGGCCGACAGGAACGGCTGCGTCCGCGAGGTCATGGTCATCGCGGCCGCCCTGTCCATCCAGGACCCGCGCGAACGCCCCGCCGACAAGCAGGCGCAGGCCGACCAGCAGCACGCCCGCTTCAAGGACGAGACCAGCGACTTCCTCGCCTACCTCAACCTGTGGCGGTACATCCGCGAGCAGCAGAAGGAGCGCGGCTCCAGCTCGTTCCGGCGGATGTGCAAGCAGGAGTACCTCAACTTCCTGCGCATCCGCGAGTGGCAGGACATCTACACCCAGCTGCGGACCGTGGCCAAGCAGATGGGCATCCACCTCGACGAGAACGACGCGCCCGCCGACCGCGTGCACGTCTCCCTGCTGGCCGGCCTCCTCTCCCACGTCGGGATGAAGGACGTACGGGAGGGCAACAAGAACGAGTACCTGGGCGCCCGCAACGCCAAGTTCGCGATCTTCCCGGGCTCGGCGCTGTTCCGCAAGCAGCCCAAGTTCGTGATGTCGGCCGAGCTGGTGGAGACCAGCCGGCTGTGGGCACGGGTCAACGCCAGGATCGAGCCCGAGTGGGTCGAGCCGATCGCCGGGCACCTGCTGAAGCGCACGTACAGCGAACCACACTGGGAGAAGGACCAGGCGGCCGTGATGGCGTACGAGAAGGTCACGCTGTACGGCGTGCCGATCGTCGCCCAGCGCAAGGTGAACTACGGCCGGATCGACCCCGAGGTCTCCCGCGAGCTGTTCATCCGCAACGCGCTGGTGGAGGGCGACTGGCGCACCCACCACAAGTTCTACGCCGACAACCGCAGACTCCTCAGCGAGGTCGAGGAGCTGGAGCACCGGGCGCGGCGCCGCGACATCGTGGTGGACGACGACACGCTGTTCGACTTCTACGACCAGCGGGTGCCCGAACACGTCGTCTCCGGGGCGCACTTCGACTCCTGGTGGAAGCGGAAGCGGAACGAACAGCCGGACTTCCTGGACTTCGAGCGGGAGATGCTGATCCGGGAGTCCGCGGAGGCGGTCACCAAGGCCGACTATCCGGACAGCTGGCGGCAGGGCGCGCTGAAGTTCCGGGTCACCTACCAGTTCGAGCCGGGCGCGGACGCGGACGGTGTGACCGTGCACATCCCGCTCCAGGTCCTCAACCAGGTCACGGACGAGGGCTTCGACTGGCAGATCCCGGGCCTGCGGGAAGAGGTGGTCACGGAGCTGATCCGGTCGCTGCCCAAGCCGATCCGGCGCAACTACGTGCCCGCGCCGAACTACGCGAAGGCCTTCCTGGAACGGGCGGTGCCCCTCCAGGAGCCGCTGACCGTGACGATGGCCCGAGAGCTCAAGCGCATGGTCGGGGTGCCGTTCGAGGCGGAGGACTTCGACTGGGCCAAGGTCCCCGACCACCTCAGGATCACCTTCCGGATCGTCGACGAACGGCGCCGGAAGCTGGCCGAGGACAAGGACCTGGAGGCACTCAAGCTCAGCCTGAAGCCGAAGGCGCGCAAGGCCCTCTCCCAGGCCGCGGCGGCGACCGCGTCCCGCGAGGGCGGCCCGGCGCTGGAGCGCTCGGGGCTGACCGACTGGACGATCGGCACGCTGAGCCGGGTCTTCGAGACACGCCGGGCCGGGCAGCCGGTGAAGGCGTACCCGGCGCTGGTGGACGACGGCGACACGGTCTCCGTGCGGCTCTTCGACACGGAGGCCGAGCAGGCGGAGGCCATGTGGCGGGGCACCCGGCGGCTGATCCTGCGCAACATCCCGGTGAACCCGGCCAAGTTCGCCTCCGAGAAGCTTTCCAACCAGCAGAAGCTGGGGCTGTCCGCGAACCCGCACGGCTCCGTCCAGGCGCTCTTCGACGACTGTGCGATGGCCGCCGCGGACAAGCTGATCGCGGACTTCGGGGGTCCGGCGTGGGACGAGGAGTCGTACCGGAAGCTGTACGACAAGGTGCGGGCCGAGATCGTGGACACCACCGTGCGCACGGTCGGGCAGGTGCAGCAGGTGCTCGCCGCGTGGCAGGCCTGTGAGCGGCGCCTGAAGACGGTGCGGAGCCCCGCGCTGCTCGCGAACCTCACGGACGTCCGCAAGCAGCTGGACGCGCTCGTGAAGCCGGGGTTCGTCACGTGGGCGGGGATACGGCGGCTGCCCGATCTGATGCGGTACCTGGTGGCCGCGGACCGGCGGCTTCAGCAGATGCCGGCGAACGTGCAGCGGGACACCACGCGCATGGAGAAGGTCCACGAGATGCGGGACGAGTACGCCTGGCTGCTGGAGCAGCTTCCGCAGGGGCGGCCGGTTCCGCAGCAGGTCCTGGACATCCGCTGGATGCTGGAGGAGCTGCGGGTCAGCTATTTCGCCCACGCGCTGGGCACGGCGTACCCCGTCTCCGACAAGCGGATCGTGAAGGCGATCGACGCGGCCGCCCCGTAACCGATCGCTCACAGGGGGTGAGTTCGACCAGGCGGCCTCACCTCCTGTACAGTCTCATCTCGCAGCGCAACGCAAGAAACAAAGCGCCGCGAAACCTGGTCCTGTGGAGCAGTTTGGAGTGCTCGCCACCCTGTCAAGGTGGAGGCCGCGGGTTCAAATCCCGTCAGGACCGCAGTGAAGTAGAGGCCCGCATCCGTCAGGGATGGCGGGCCTCACTCATACCCCACCGCACTCGCCGGCGTCAGCCGGGGATCGTGGACCCCACCCTCCTCCGGGCTCGCGCCCGACCGCCCCGGCCCGTCCGGCCGCCGGCCCCACCGCGCCGGGATCCCCGGCCCGGACGCGTCCGCAACGACGCCCGAGGCCAACGGATTCCAGCAAACCCCACCAGAACCCCACCCGCCTCCTCCTGGGCGCTTCCGGACGCCTCCCCGTCGGCGCGCGGCCTTGACGGCGTTCGGTTCCCTCGGTACCCAAAGGGGCAGGGCCCGGTTCAGGGCGGGGTCCGGGGAGGCGGACATGGCGACATCGGTCAGACACGAGACGCGGGCGCTGCTGAGAGCGCATCTCGCGGCCGCCTCGTCGTACCGGCACCTCACCCGTCACTGTCCCGTCTGCCACCACCTGCTGCGGCTGGCGATGGACGCGGGCCCCAGGAAGCGCGCCGAGGACCAAGGACCCCGCACGCCGTGACCAACGGAAGCCTCAACTCCCGTTGACACAGGGGACACTGGAACCAGTGCTTCCCCTAGCGCACGGATGCCCGAGGCAACAAGTAGCCCGGCATGTGACGGGTGTCACCGCATGATTTTTCAGAACCCCGGCACTTACACCCGTCCTACAACAAGTCAATTTAATATGTGCAATTGCACGCTGCCCGGAGTGCCTCCCGGGAACTCCCCGCACCGCCCGCCGGGCCCCCGCCCCGCACCCGACCAGCGCACAAAACAGATCGCGCTGGACCCGGCGGAGTCCAGCGCGATCGACGACGCACCCTGTGTCGCTTGCCTACAACGTTCTTTTCGGCTTGGGCGTGGGGCCTGTTGGGGCAGGTCCCGCGTCGCTTGAAGCTAGGGTTCCGGGCGGCTCGGCAAGTTGGGGGACCTGCCGTTTCGCCCTGTTTTCAGTTGTTCCGCCTGCTCGGTCAGGCCTCGCTGCGCTGCTGCGGGATGCCCGCGAGCAGGGCGCGGACCTCGGCCTCGCGGTAGCGGCGGTGCCCGCCGAGCGTGCGGATCGACGTGAGCTTGCCGGCCTTCGCCCACCGCGTGACCGTCTTGGGGTCGACACGGAACATGGTGGCGACCTCAGCCGGGGTCAGCAGCGGCTCGGCATCAGGGGTGCGAGCGGTCATGAGCGGCCTCCTCGGGAGAACCGAACCTTCTCGGTTCTTTCCTCTAAATTCTGCACCTTGACCCGCGTTGCCCGAAATGGCGGACGCGAGTCGAGTCGGTTATAGGACGAACGGCTTGTCCTCGGCACTACAACTACACCATCTGTCCAGCCCGGTCGGCCAAACCGATGGAATTGCCCTCCCAGGTGTTCATCAGCGACGGAAGCCGATGGACCATGCCATAGCGGACAGTCACGCCACTGTGACGATCAGTCACAGTGGCGATCAGGAGGCACCGGACCCCCCAAAGCGTGCAATGCAGAGATTCCGCCCACAGTGCACCACACGTGGACGGAAGGAACCCTCCCCGGACTCCTTGTCCTATTTTGGCATGAGGAGGGGGAAGAGACGCAAGGGCCCTGTACGTGTAGTTCATCACCCTTAGGGCATTCTCGGCACAAACGCCCAGATCCGAGCCGACGGCCCGTCAGTTGGGTGAAACGCGGTTGACCGTACGCCGTTCGACACCGTCTCAGCTGTGGCGCACGTCACTTTCCGGCTACTTCTGTTTGAACGTCAGTTCGCCGAACGCCGGTCGCGCACCGCTCGCCACCGCTCCACGAGCCGCGCGTACGCCTCCCCGGCCGCCGCCCCGTCGCCCAGACGCAGCGCCTCCACGCCCTCGGCCACGTCCGCCGCCGAGTGGTCGTCCTCCAGTTCGCCGGCCGGCAGCACATGCACGAGGCCGCCGTAGTCCAGCTCCACCAGCGAGCGCGGATGGAACTCCTCCAGCCAGCGGCCGACGTCCACCAGGCCGTCGATCAGCGGCCCCTCCTCCATGGTGTCCCTCAGGGTGCGCAGCGTCCGCGCCACCCGGCGCCGGGCCTGCACCATGGGCGTGCGGTAGCGGAGCACCGGAGGCGCCTCGGCGGTCCCCTTGTCGTACTGCCGCTCCTCGTCCGCGACCAGCACGAACCAGTTCAGCGGCACCTGCCAGGTCGCCGTGCGGATCCACGGGCGCGCGTCGGGGTTGCGGGCGAGCCAGCGCTCGTAGTCCAGCGCCGCCTGCCGGCGCACCACCGGCGGCAGCACCGCGTCCAGCACCGGCGGCGGCAACTCCTCGCCGAACTCCTCCAGCGCCTGCCAGCCGCGCAACCGGGTCCGCCAGGGGCACACGCAGAGCACCCCGTCGACCTCCAGCACGAAGGCGTCGCCGCTCTCCTGCACCGGCACCGCGACCGGCGGGGTCGGCACCAGGTCGGCGAGGGAGCGGCGCAGCTCGTCCTGGTACGAGGGCCGCTCCCGACGTCGGGCGTAACGCGCCCAGTGCCCGCGCTCCGGCTCGGGGAAGGCGCCCAGCGGCTCGTACACGCGCAGATAGGCGGCATAGGGGACGACCACGGAGGACACCTTCGGCACGCCTGCTCCCTCCCCTTCGGACCCGGCTCGAAACACTGCAAATCGTGCCACGGTCAGGGGGGTGCGGTGGCCCCGTGCGAGTGATCCTCACCACTGCGCGGACGGTGCTCGGACGGAGGCTCTACGCTCATCCCACCAGCTCCCGCCACCCGTACGGGAGCCGATCCCCACTCGCCGCTAGTACACAGGAGTCACCACAGTGACCGACGTAACCGGCGCGCCTGCTGATGTCCTGCACACCCTGTTCCACTCGGAGCAGGGCGGTCATGAGCAGGTCGTGCTCTGCCAGGACCGCGCCAGTGGCCTCAAGGCCGTGATCGCGCTCCACTCCACCGCTCTGGGCCCGGCCCTCGGCGGTACCCGTTTCTACCCGTACGCGACCGAGGCCGAGGCCGTCGCCGACGCGCTCAACCTCGCGCGCGGGATGTCGTACAAGAACGCCATGGCCGGCCTGGACCACGGCGGCGGCAAGGCCGTGATCATCGGCGACCCTGAGCGCGACAAGACCGAGGAGCTCCTCCTCGCGTACGGCCGGATGGTGGCCTCCCTCGGCGGTCGCTACGTCACCGCCTGCGACGTCGGCACCTACGTGGCCGACATGGACGTGGTGGCCCGCGCGTGCCGCTGGACCACCGGCCGCTCCCCGGAGAACGGCGGCGCCGGCGACTCCTCGGTGCTCACCTCCTTCGGCGTCTACCAGAGCATGCGCGCCTGCGCCCAGCACCTGTGGGGGGACCCCTCGCTGCGCGACCGCACGGTCGGTGTCGCCGGGGTCGGCAAGGTCGGCCACCACCTGGTGCGCCACCTGCTGGACGAGGGCGCGAAGGTCGTGATCACGGACGTCCGCCCGGATGCCGTCCAGCGGATCCTCGACGAGCACGAGGGTGTGACGGCGGTCGCGGACACCGACGCGCTGATCCGCGTCGAGGGCCTGGACATCTACGCGCCCTGCGCGCTCGGCGGCGCGCTGAACGACGAGACCGTGCCGGTGCTCACCGCCAAGGTGGTGTGCGGCGCGGCCAACAACCAGCTCGCCCACCCGGGCGTGGAGAAGGACCTCGCCGACCGCGGGATCCTCTACGCGCCGGACTACGTGGTGAACGCGGGCGGGGTCATCCAGGTGGCCGACGAACTGCACGGGTTCGACTTCGAGCGGTGCAAGGCCAAGGCGGCGAAGATCTTCGACACCACGCTGGCCATATTCGCACGTGCGAAGGAAGACGGGATTCCGCCGGCCGCCGCGGCCGACCGGATCGCCGAGCAGCGGATGGCCGAGGCGCGCGCGGGCCGCACCGCTCGCTGAACCGGCCGCGCGCATGACTCGGCGCGCATGAACGCGTACACAGGAGCGGTACCCGCCGAGGACGGCTTAGAGAGAACTCTCACTTCCATCGGCGGGTCGTTCCCCGATAAGTGGTTAAAATCGCCACTGACCAGCGAGGACGGGGCGCCTCGAAGGTTCTGTGCACACGCGCGTGCTGCGGGCGACGTACCGTATGGGCGCGGGCTCAGGTACCGTGGAAGCCCTACGGACCGGCCTCTCCATGGAGAGTCCGATCCAGATCATGAACGCGTGTCAGACTCTGGGGCCGTCGAGCCCCGTCACCGAGGGGGTCGAGCCATGGGGCGCGGCCGGGCCAAGGCCAAGCAGACAAAGGTCGCCCGCCAGCTGAAGTACAACAGCGGTGGGACTGACCTTTCACGTCTGGCCAGTGAACTGGGCGCATCAACTTCGAGCCAGCCGCCGAACGGCGAGCCGTTCGAGGACGATGACGAGGACGAGGACGACCTTTACTCCCGTTACGCCGACCTCTATGAGGACGACGACGACGAGGACGAGGGTCCCTCTCAACACCGTCGCGGCGCTTGACCTTGCACTGAGCACCAGTCCGGTCGGTGGCACAGCCACCGACCGGCTTCTGTGCTACCCGCGAGCAGGTCCCGCGGGCACCACACCGTAGGCGTCAGTTCGCGTAGTCCCCCACCAGCTCCGCGCCGCTGTCCTTGTCGCCGCGCTCGGTGATCTCGCCGGCCACCCAGGCTTCGACGCCCCGGTCGGCCAGCGTCGCGAGGGCCACCTCGGTGGACTCCGCCGGGACGACCGCCATCATGCCGACGCCCATGTTCAGCGTCTTCTCCAGCTCCAGGCGCTCCACGTGCCCGGTCCTGCCGACCAGGTCGAAGATCGCGCCCGGGGTCCACGTGGCGCGGTCGACCACGGCGTGCAGGTCGTCCGGGATCACCCGGGCCAGGTTGGCCGCGAGCCCGCCGCCGGTGATGTGGCTGAAGGCGTGCACCTCGGCCGTGCGGGTCAGGGCCAGGCAGTCCAGCGAGTAGATCTTGGTGGGCTCCAGCAGCTCCTCGCCGAGGGTGCGGCCCAGCTCGGCCACCTCCGACTCGAGGGCGAGACCCGCCGTGTTCAGCAGGACGTGGCGGACCAGGGAGTACCCGTTCGAGTGAAGCCCGGAGGCCGCCATGGCGATCACGGCGTCACCCTTGCGGATGCGATCCGCGCCGAGCAGCCGGTCGGCCTCCACGACGCCCGTACCGGCGCCGGCGACGTCGAAGTCGTCCTCACCGAGCAGACCCGGGTGTTCGGCCGTCTCGCCGCCCACCAGGGCGCAGCCGGCCAGCACACAGCCCTCCGCGATGCCCTTGACGATGGCGGCGACCCGCTCGGGGTGGACCTTGCCGACGCAGATGTAGTCGGTCATGAACAGCGGCTCGGCGCCGCACACCACGATGTCGTCCATGACCATGGCGACCAGGTCGTGGCCGATGGTGTCGTAGACGCCCATACGGCGGGCGACGTCCACCTTGGTGCCCACGCCGTCCGTGGCGGAGGCCAGGAGGGGCCGCTCGTAGCGCTTGAGGGCGGAGGCGTCGAAGAGCCCGGCGAAGCCGCCGAGGCCGCCCAGCACCTCGGGGCGCTGGGTCTTCTTCACCCACTCCTTCATCAGCTCGACGGCGCGGTCGCCCGCCTCGATGTCGACGCCCGCCGCTGCGTAGCTGGCACCAGTTGTCTCAGACATGACTGTGAGAGCTTTCGTGTCGTACTGCGGGGTGTTACGGGCGGCGGATCGCGTCGGCCGCGGCCGTCTCGGCCGGACCGGCCGCCAGCTCGGTCTCCAGCAGCTGCTTGCCGAGCAGCTCCGGATCCGGCAGTTCCATCGGGTACTCGCCGTCGAAGCAGGCGCGGCACAGGTTCGGCTTCGCGATGGTGGTCGCGTCGATCATGCCGTCGATGGAGATGTAGGCGAGCGAGTCGGCGCCGAGACTGGTGCCGATCTCGTCGATCGTCATGCCGTTGGCGATCAGCTCCGCGCGGGTGGCGAAGTCGATGCCGAAGAAGCAGGGCCACTTCACCGGCGGCGAGGAGATGCGGATGTGCACCTCGGCGGCGCCCGCCTCGCGGAGCATGCGCACCAGGGCCCGCTGGGTGTTGCCGCGCACGATCGAGTCGTCCACGACCACCAGGCGCTTGCCCTTGATGACTTCCTTGAGCGGGTTCAGCTTCAGCCGGATGCCCAGCTGGCGGATGGTCTGCGAGGGCTGGATGAAGGTACGGCCCACATAGGCGTTCTTCACCAGTCCCGCGCCGAACGGGATGCCGGACGCCTCGGCGTAGCCGATGGCGGCCGGGGTGCCCGACTCCGGGGTCGCTATGACCAGGTCGGCCTCGACCGGGGCCTCCTTGGCGAGCCGGCGGCCCATCTCCACGCGGGAGAGGTACACGTTCCGGCCGGCGATGTCGGTGTCAGGGCGGGCCAGGTACACGTACTCGAAGACACAGCCCTTTGGCTTTGCTTCCGCGAACCTGGAACTGCGGAGACCGTTCTCGTCGATGGCGACGAACTCGCCCGGCTCTATCTCGCGCACGAAGCTGGCGCCGCAGATGTCCAGGGCGGCGGACTCGGAGGCGACCACCCAGCCGCGCTCCAGGCGGCCGAGGACCAGCGGGCGGATGCCCTGGGGGTCACGGCCGGCGTAGAGGGTGTGCTCGTCCATGAAGACGAGCGAGAAGGCGCCCCGGACCTTCGGGAGGACCTGCTGGGCGGCCTCCTCGATGGTCAGCGGCTTGCCGTCCTCGTCGACCTGGGCGGCGAGCAGCGCCGTCAGCAGGTCGGTGTCGTTGGTGGCCGCGACCCGGGTGGAGCGGCTGTTGTTCTCGTTCGGGAGTTCGGCGACCATCGCGGCGAGCTGCGCCGTATTGACCAGGTTGCCGTTGTGGCCGAGCGCGATCGAGCCGTGCGCGGTGGCACGGAACGTCGGCTGGGCGTTCTCCCACACGGAGGCACCGGTGGTCGAGTAGCGGGCGTGTCCGACCGCGATATGACCCTGGAGTGATCCGAGAGAGGTCTCGTCGAAGACCTGGGAGACCAGGCCCATGTCCTTGAAGACGAGGATCTGGGAGCCATTGCTGACCGCGATTCCCGCGGATTCCTGACCCCGGTGCTGGAGGGCGTAGAGCCCGAAGTACGTGAGCTTTGCGACCTCTTCACCCGGAGCCCAGACACCGAAGACGCCACACGCGTCCTGGGGGCCTTTCTCACCGGGGAGCAGGTCGTGATTGAGTCGACCGTCACCACGTGGCACAGCACCGAGTGTAGGCGAGGTCGACCACTGGTCCGAATTGGGGATACGCGGTCGTAACGGACGGGTGGTTTACGGATCACCTTGTCGGTTTCCTTGTTTCCGCAGGTCAGCGCGGCGTGTCCGCCGGTGGGCGGGGTTCCGCTCGGCGCGTCGCGGCCGTTCGCGGGGCGGTTTGGCCGTATGCGTGAGTGAGGTGTCGCACATCATTCGGGCGTGCTGCGGGTGAGGTTGACGTGATCTCCGTGACCCGTGGTGAGCGTGAGGGCGCCGTGCTCGGCCCTGCCGGTGAGCGAGTGGCCGCCGAGCAGTCCCCCGAGCAGCCGCTCGAACGCCATCCGGGCACGGTCGCAGGCCATCTTGGTGGTGCGGAGTTCCCCGAAGGTGACGCGGTCGCCGTGGAGGGCGACCGGGGCGCTGAAGGTGTTGCAGCCGAGGTTGCCGGCGGCGGTTCCGCGCGCGTCGATACGGAGGCGGGCGGACGCGGGCGCGGCATGCGTCGTTCCGTCCGCGACGACGCTCACGACGCGCCACTCGACACCGGTCAGGGGTTCGTCGACGGTCACCGCTCCACTGTGCGCGGGAGCGGCGCCACAAGCCACCGCCAGGGGCACGAGGAGCGCGAGACCTGCGGCCGTTCTGTGCCGTTTCATACCGGTACGACGATGCGGCGCGCCCCCCCGGTTCCCTCAGGACATGACCGGCAGCAGCCCCCCGATGTCGGCCCGCTCCCCGCTCGCGCTGACCTCGGCCGCGTCCACCGCGTCCTGCCATCCGACCCGCCCGGTGGCAAGGCGGATCCAGGTCAGCGGATCGGTCTCCACCACGTTGGGCGGGGTGCCCCGGGTGTGCCGGGGCCCCTCGACGCACTGCACCACGGCGTACGGCGGCACGCGCACCTCCGTGGACCCCCCGGGCGCCTTCACCGCGAGCGCGTCGGCGAGCAGCCGGGTCGTGGCGGCGAGCGCCTGCCGGTCGTACGACACGTCCAGCCCCGGTACGGCGGCGTTGAGGTCGTCGGTGTGCACGACGAGTTCGACGGCGCGGGTGACGAGGTAGTCGTCCAGGGAGAGGGCGCCGGCGTTGGTGCGCAGCAGCCGGCTGCCGGGATGCTCGGCGAGAAGGCCGCGCAGGGAGGCGTCGACGTCCGCCAGGTAGGCGTCCAGGTCGGGATGCTCGGCGGTGAGTTCCCTGGTGAACGCGTCGATGACCGCGGAGCTGGCGGAGGTCGCGAACGGCCAGTCGAGCAGCACGGCATCCGCCGTGCCCGGCGCGGGCTGCTCCACCGCCCGGTGCACGGCGCTCACCGCCATGCCGATGTGCACCACCAACTCCCGTACGGTCCAGTCCCCGAGCCGGGTGGGCCCCGCCAACCGCTCCTCACCGAGCGTGCGTACGGCATCCCGCACCACGCCCAACTGATCGAGGACCGCGGCACGGATCCGGACGGGGTCGTACGTACGGGCACGCTTCTTGGCGGGGGGCATGGGGGCGAGCCTATGCGGCGTGGTCCCCCGGGACGACGCATTTCGGCCCGCGGTCGCGCCGCGGGGGCACGCCGGGTGGGCCTTCCGGTGCCGGCACACCCCGGGGCCCCGTCCGCCGCAGCTCGACGGACGGGGCCCCGGGGTGCCGCCGCGCCTATGCCAGCAGCGAGGGAATCGTGCCCTCGTGGGCCTCGCGCAGGGTGGCGAGGGGGAGGGCGAACTCGCCCTGGACCTCCACCGAGTCGCCGTCCACGACGCCGATGCGGGTGGCCGGGAGGCCGCGCGCGCCGCACATGTCGTTGAAGCGGACCTCCTCCGAGCGGGGCACGGCCACCAGGGCGCGGCCCGCGGACTCGGAGAGGAGGAAGGTGAAGGCGTCCAGGCCGTCGGGGACGACGAGGCGGGCACCCTTGTCGCCCAGCAGGGCCGACTCGACCACGGCCTGGATCAGACCGCCGTCGGAGAGGTCGTGCGCGGAGTCGATCATCCCGTCGCGGGAGGCGGAGATCAGGATCTCGGCCAGCAGCCGCTCGCGCTCCAGGTCGACCGCCGGAGGCATGCCGCCCAGGTGGTCGTGGATTACCTGGGACCAGGCCGAGCCGCCGAACTCCTCGCGGGTGTCACCGAGGAGGTAGAGCAGCTGGCCCTCCTCCTGGAAGGCGACCGGGGTGCGGCGGGCGACGTCGTCGATCACACCGAGCACGGCCACGACCGGGGTCGGGTGGATCGCCGCCTCGCCCGTCTGGTTGTAGAGGGAGACGTTGCCGCCGGTGACCGGCGTGCCGAGCTGCAGACAGCCGTCCGCGAGGCCACGTACCGCCTCCGCGAACTGCCACATGACCGCCGGGTCCTCGGGCGAACCGAAGTTCAGGCAGTCCGAGACGGCCAGCGGCTTCGCGCCCGTCGTGGCCACGTTCCGGTACGCCTCGGCGAGGGCCAGCTGGGCGCCGGTGTACGGGTCCAGCTTGGCGTAGCGGCCGTTGCCGTCCGTCGCGATGGCGACGCCGAGGCCGGTCTCCTCGTCCACGCGGATCATGCCCGAGTCCTCGGGCTGCGCCAGCACCGTGTTGCCCTGCACGAAGTGGTCGTACTGCTGCGTGATCCACTTCTTGGACGCCTGGTTCGGGGACGCGACGAGCTTGAGGACCTGGTCCTTCAGCTCCTCGGAAGTCGCCGGACGCGGCAGCTTGTTCGCGTCGTCCGCCTGCAGCTCGTCCTGCCAGGAGGGGCGCGCGTACGGGCGCTCGTAGACCGGGCCGTCGTGCGCGACCGTGCGCGGGTCGACGTCCACGATCTTCCCGCCGTGCCAGAAGATCTCCAGGCGGTCGCCGTCGGTCACCTCACCGATGACCGTGGCGATGACGTCCCACTTCTCGCAGATCTGGAGGAAGCGCTCGACCTTCTCCGGCTCCACGACCGCGCACATCCGCTCCTGCGACTCGCTCATGAGGATTTCCTCGGGAGACAGGGTCGAGTCGCGCAGCGGTACGTCGTCCAGGGTCACGCGCATGCCGCCGGAACCGTTGGACGCCAGCTCGCTGGTCGCGCAGGAGAGGCCGGCCGCGCCCAGGTCCTGGATGCCGACGACCAGCTTCTCCCGGAACGCCTCCAGGGTGCACTCGATGAGGAGCTTCTCCTGGAAGGGGTCGCCGACCTGGACGGCGGGGCGCTTCGAGGGCTTCGCGTCGTCGAAGGTCTCGGACGCCAGGATCGACGCGCCGCCGATGCCGTCGCCGCCGGTCCGGGCGCCGTACAGGATGACCTGGTTGCCCGCGCCGGAGGCCTTGGCGAGGTGGATGTCCTCGTGCCGCATCACACCGATGGCACCGGCGTTGACCAGCGGGTTGCCCTGGTAGCAGGCGTCGAAGACGACCTCGCCGCCGATGTTGGGCAGGCCCAGGCAGTTGCCGTAGCCGCCGATGCCCGCGACCACGCCCGGCAGGACGCGCTTGGTGTCGGGGTGGTCGGCGGCGCCGAAGCGCAGCGGGTCGACGACCGCGACCGGGCGGGCGCCCATCGCGATGATGTCGCGGACGATGCCGCCGACGCCCGTGGCCGCGCCCTGGTAGGGCTCCACGTACGAGGGGTGGTTGTGCGACTCCACCTTGAAGGTGACGGCGTACCCCTGGCCGACGTCCACCACGCCGGCGTTCTCGCCGATGCCGACGAGCAGCGCGTCCGACTCGGGCGCCTTCTCGCCGAACTGGCGCAGGTGGACCTTGGAGGACTTGTACGAGCAGTGCTCGGACCACATGACCGAGTACATGGCGAGTTCCGCGCCGGTCGGGCGGCGACCGAGGATCTCCACCACCCGCTCGTACTCGTCCTTCTTCAGGCCGAGTTCGGCCCAGGGCAGCTCGACGTCGGGGGTCGCGGCCGCGTGCTCGACCGTGTCCAGAGGCGTCCGGCTCATGCGTTGACCAGCTTCTTGAGGATCGAGGTGAAGAAGGGGAGGCCGTCGGTACGGCCCGAACCGATCAGCGGCTCGACGGCGTGCTCGGGGTGCGGCATCAGGCCGACGACGTTGCCGGCCTCGTTGGTGACCCCGGCGATGTCGTTGAGCGAGCCGTTCGGGTTGAAGTCGACGTAGCGGAAGACGACACGGCCCTCCGCCTCCAGCTTGTCGAGCGTGTACGGGTCGGCGACGTACCGGCCGTCCATGTTCTTCAGCGGGATGTGGATCTCCTGGCCCCGGCGGTAGTCGCCGGTCCAGGCCGTCTCCGCGTTCTCCACCCGCAGCTTCTGGTCGCGGCAGATGAAGTGGAGGTGGTCGTTGCCCAGCATCGCGCCCGGGAGGAGGTGCGCCTCGGTGAGGACCTGGAAGCCGTTGCAGATACCGAGGACCGGAAGACCGGCCTTCGCCTGCTCGATGACCGTGTCCATGACCGGCGAGAAGCGGGAGATGGCCCCGGCGCGCAGATAGTCGCCGTAGGAGAAACCGCCGGGCAGGACCACGGCGTCGACCTGCCTGAGGTCCTTGTCCTTGTGCCACAGGGCGACCGGTTCGGCGCCCGCGAGACGGATCGCGCGCTGCGTGTCCCGGTCGTCCAGGCTTCCGGGGAAAGTGACGACGCCAATACGAGCGGTCACTTGGCCGCCTCCTCGACTTCCGCGCCCTCTTCCACCTTGACGGTGAAGTCCTCGATCACGGTGTTGGCAAGGAAGGATTCCGCGAGATCGTGGATGCGGGCGAGGGCGGCCTCGTCGACCGGCCCGTCAACTTCCAGTTCGAAACGCTTTCCCTGGCGGACGTCCGAGATCCCTTCGAAACCCAGGCGCGGCAGCGCACGCTGGACCGCCTGGCCCTGGGGGTCGAGGATCTCCGGCTTGAGCATGACGTCGACTACGACGCGTGCCACTGGCACTCCCGGTGTGTGGTGCTGAGCAGGTTCCTTCAGACTACCCGCACAAAATTTCTACGCGAGTAGAGTTGGAGGAATCTACGTGAGGCGCATCACGATCGGGTGTCGGAGCCCTACCGTCGTGAAAAGTTCTGGGAAAGTTCGACACGCCGCCCGCAACCGCTATTGCGTTCGGACACGCGGACGGATTTAGTCGGGCTTCACTTTGCATTGCCGGGCACTGTACAAATGAATTGGCAATAGCCGATACTCGGCACGTCAACGCGGTGAGCTGTATCGACGTGCCGCACGAAGGGACCGATATTCGTGGCGCAAAAGGTCGTGGTCACTCTCTTTGACGACATCGACGGCTCGGAAGCGGCGGAAACGATCGCCTTCGGACTCGACGGCAAGTCGTACGAGATCGACCTGAACGAAACCAACGCCAAGAAACTGCGCAAGGCGCTCGCGCCCTACGTCGAGGCCGGCCGCAAGCGGTCGCGCTCCGGCAAGGCGTACAAGCAGACCGAGGTGGCCCCCGACCCGGCGGCCGTGCGCGCCTGGGCCCAGGCCAACAAGATGGACGTGCCCGCGCGCGGCCGCATCCCCAAGAAGGTCTACGAGGCGTTCAGCGCCGCGCAGTGAGGCGCCCGGCCCCACCTGGAAGGGCGGCGATCCAGGGCCCGCCGACGGGTCCTGGAGGCCGTGCGTGCGGTCCGTCCGGGGGCGCGTGGACGGCCGGCGGGGGAACCGACTTGCGCTACCCCCCTGTTGATCAGCTAATGTCTGGGACACGCCGAGGGGCGAGGCCGAAAGGGCCGAAACCCCGAGGATCACGCGGGTGTAGTTCAGTAGTAGAACATCCCCCTTCCAGGGGGAAGGCGCAGTGTGCGATTCCTGTCACCCGCTCTGGCACCGGTCGTCCCGACCACTCCTGTGGATCAGGTAGGCTGGTGCTCGCACCGATCGGTGGGAGCCGGTCGGGAGCAGTGCGGACGTAGCTCAGTTGGTAGAGCGCAACCTTGCCAAGGTTGAGGTCGCGAGTTCGAGCCTCGTCGTCCGCTCCAAGGGAAAGCCCCGGTCTTCGTGACCGGGGTTTTTTCGTACTCCCGTGCAGTGCGCCGGTATTCATGATTCACGGCGAAGCCGCGGGCCGGGCGGGAAATGGGGTGTGGGGTGTGAAGGCCGTCACACCGTCGGCCGTCCGCGGCCCGTCCTTGTGGGGAGGCTCGGGCGGGCGCCCGGGTCCACAGGCGTCCGGTGGCGCGTCGAGATCACCCGGGCCGGCACACCGGGAACCCCTGCGGGCGGCGGGAGTTGGCGTCCGGGGAGGGCTTGCCGCGGCCTCGCGCCGGCGGCGGGGTGCCGGTCGCGGGGACCGCCGCGCTTCCCCGGCCCGGGGAGCGGTCCGCGGAAGTGTGTCCCGCGCACGGACGAGGTTGGGTATAGTTGCTCCTGCGCCAAGGCGCACTGCGGACGTAGCTCAGTTGGTAGAGCGCAACCTTGCCAAGGTTGAGGTCGCGAGTTCGAGCCTCGTCGTCCGCTCCGAGAAAAGACCCCGGTCCACTGGACCGGGGTCTTCTTCGTGCGGTCAGGACCAGCTGGTGCCGGTCAGGCGCTCGTAGGCCTCCACGTACTTGGCGCGGGTGGCGTCCACGACCCGCTGGGGCAGCGGGGGCGGGGGCTGCTCGCCGCGCCGGTCCCAGCCGGATTCCGCGGAGGTCAGCCAGTCGCGCACGAACTGCTTGTCGTACGACGGCTGGGCCCGCCCCGGCTGCCACTGGTCGGCCGGCCAGAAGCGGGAGGAGTCCGGGGTGAGGACCTCGTCCGCGAGGACGAGCGTGTCGCCGTCGAAACCGAACTCGAACTTGGTGTCGGCCAGGATGATGCCCCGCTCGCGCGCGATGTCCCGGGCGCGGGCGTAGACGGCGAGCGTGGCCTGGCGCAGCTGGGCGGCGGTCTGGGCGCCGACCTGGCGGGCGACCTCCTCGTAGGAGACGTTCTCGTCGTGCTCGCCGACCTCGGCCTTGGTGGCCGGGGTGAAGATCGGGGCGGGCAGTTCGGAGCCGTCGACGAGGCCCTCGGGGAGGGCGAGGCCGCACACGGTCCGGGACTCGGCGTACTCCGCCAGGCCCGAGCCGGTGAGATAGCCGCGGGCCACGCACTCGACCGGGACCATCTTCAGCGACTTGCAGATCAGGGTCCGGCCGGCCCAGTCGGCGGGGGCGCCCTCGGGTACCTCGTCGGAAATCACGTGGTGGGGGGACAGATCGCGCAACTGATCGAACCACCACAGGGAAAGCTGGGTGAGGATGCGGCCCTTGTCGGGGATTTCCGAGCGCAGCACCCAGTCGTAGGCGGACATGCGGTCGCTGGCGACCATCACGAGGTCGCCCGCCTCGTTCCGGTACAGGTCGCGCACCTTTCCGGTGTGCAGGTGCACCAGGCCCGGAACCTCGATCGGCTCGGGCTTTTCTACGAATCCGGACACGGTTCCTCCCCGTGGTTCTGTCCAAGTGCCTCGATTCTCCCTTATGCGGGGTGGTCGGTTCCGGCCAGGGTCGGACGGACCCGGTGCCGGCTCAGTCGCGTTTGCAGATGCGGTCCAGGAGGTTGGCCGTGGCGCGCTGGATGCGGGGGTCCACATGGCCGGGGCGGTCCAGGGCCGGGGACCACGCGAAGGTGCCCGAGGCGAACACCCAGGCGCCGGACGGGGCGCGGTACAGCGAGGTCTCCTGGTGGCGCAGCGCGCCGGTCGTGTCGTGGTACGGGGAGTGGGCGAGCAGGATGCGCTCGTCGTGGGCGGGCAGCGGGGTGCGCGGGAAGTACCGGTCGGCCTCGCCGGCGACCAGGCCCGGGATCTCGTCGCCCTCGTGCGCGCCGGTGGCCTCCCACAGCCAGTGGCCCGCGTTGCGCACGATCAGCGGGCGCGGTTCGGGCACCCGGCCCGCGTACTGGATGCCGATCAGCTCCTGTTCGGGCCGGTCGATCTCCCGCCACAGCACGGGCTTGCCCGGCCCCTTGCGCTTGCGGCAGGTCAGCAGCCGGTCCGGCGTCCCGGACGGCGAGGGCCCCAACTCCACCTGCCAGTACATGGAGTTGGCGGAGAGGAAGACCAGCGAGGTGCCGTGGTCGCGGGCCCGCTCGGCCGCGCGGCGCATGGGCGGCGTCCAGTACTCGTCGTGGCCGGGGAAGATCAGGCCCCGGTAGCGGGTGGGGTCCACCCGGCCGGCGTGCAGATCGCGGGCGTCGGCGTAGGCGAGGTCGTAGCCGTAGCGCTCGGCCCAGCGGATGACGTCGTAGGCGTGCCCGACGTGCAGCGGCAGGCCCGCGCCGGCGTACGGCCGGTCGAAGGAGACCGTGGTCGCCGCGTCGGCCTCGCCGAGCAGGGCGCCCTGCTCGTCCCAGGCGTGGTAGAGGCTGGCGCCGGTGTGCCCGTCCTCCGGGTAGAGGTTGTACGCCTGCCAGGTCACGTCGGGCAGCAGCAGGAGCAGATCGGCCGGGCGGTCGTCGCGGACCGTGAACGGCACGTGGGAGCGGTAGCCGTCGGCGGTGGTCAGCACGGCCACGTAGGCGCCGATGCTCCAGTGGGAGGGCACCTGGAGGCGCCAGGACAGCCACCAGTGGTGGCAGGAGACCGTGCGGTCGGCGGCCAGCGGCGGGGGCTGCACGATGCCGGACAGCCGGGGGCTGGTGGTGATCTTGGCGGCGCCGTCGCCCGCGTAGTGGCCGATCCGGTAGATGTCGACGGAGAACTCCTGCGGCGGGTCGACCGTGATGTGGAAGTCGATCGCCTCGCCGGGCGCGACCGCGCCGGTGGCGGTGAAGCCCTTGATCTGGCGGTGCACGTCGTCGGCCGAGCGGGGTCCGCCGGGGGACGTGCGCGGCGCGGGGATGCGCGCGTCGCCCCGGGTGTGCTGCTGGGGGACGGCGTCGACGTACCAGGGCACGACATGGCCGGTGTCGTCGAAGTAGGTCTCGCTGCCGCGCAGCCAGGGCACCGGGCCCAGGCCGAAGGGATCCGTGACGGCGTGCGCGAGTGCTCCGGACTCCCAGCGGCGGATGTGGTCCGAGGCCATGGTCGCTCCCCTCCCCGAGCCCCCCGTGTCCTCGTGGTGGGCGGTGCTCGCGGTGCTCGGCCGGGCTGTCGTATGTCGCATGCCTTTGCCAGGTGCGTGATGGTTCCCAGCACATCACATGACGCACGGGCTCGGTCACTATTCGTTGCGAATTGACCTGAAGTGGAAGCCGGGGCTCCCTCGAACGAGGCGCCGACGCCCTCTAGACGAGACGTATCGGCTTCTCGGGGCGTATGCCCGCGGCGGCCAGCCAGTCGCGGAGCGGACCCGGGTCCCCCTCCTCGATCAGGCTCAGCACCCTGGGGGTCAGGTCGGCCGCCCGCTCGCCGTGCAGCAGCAGGGACGGGCCGTCCAGCCAGTCGAGGGCGGGGGCCGCGCCCGCGGTGTCGACGGCCGCGCAGCACACCATCGCCGTGACGTGGTCGGTCAGGAGTTCGCGGGCGGTGCGCGGCGGCTGGAGGGGGACGAGGGGCAGGGCGCCGCCGTCCCAGAGGGTGCTGGGCGGGCTCTGGCCGGCGGCGGTGGCGCCGTGGGGTACGGCGTTCTCCTCCCGGGCCACCTCGGCGCTGAGGCCGGCGGCGAGGACCGCGCTGCGTTCGGTGCCGGGGTCGTCCTCGTCCGCCGCGGGGCCCTGGCCGGTGTCCGGGTCCGGGTGCGCCGGGGCGGCGGCGCATCCCGTGGACTCGGCGAGGTGGTCCAGGACGCGGGCCAGGGTGGGGGCTGCCGTGTGCCGGGCGGGGCGGGTGCCGAGGGAGTCCAGGACGCGGTGCAGCCGGGCCGCGTCGGCACGCCAGGTGCGGTCCACGACCTCCTCCGGGTACGACTGCCAGTCCACCGGCGCCCAGTCGGACCCGGCCCCGGCGGGGCCGCCGTGGAAGAGGCGCGCGGCGAGCAGCGAGGCGGCCTCGTCCACGGTGCCGGGTTCCTCCAGCAGGTCGCAGGCCGGCCGCTCCCCGAGGCGGGAGGCGAACCCCTCCGCGAGCCGGTCGCGCCGGGACAGCTCGGTGAGCGCCGCCACCACGCCCGCGTCGAGACGGGAGGGCCAGCGGCCCATGCGCCAGGCGGGCAGTGCCACGCGGGTCAGCAGCCGGTCCCAGCCCGCGTAGGCGAGGCCGACCTGTTCCTGGGCGACGATCCGCAGGCCGTAGTCCACCGTCTGCGCGCGCTCGGCGGCCGCCGCGGCGACCCCGCGCTCCATCTGCGCCGCGTGCTCACCGCAGGCGCCCAGGAGCAGCCGGGCGACCCGGCCGAGGACCGCGCAGGCTCCGCGGGCCAGCGGGCCCCGCCTCGGCGTGGCGGCTATGGCCACCGTGGCGTCGAGGCCGCGCACGAAACGGCGGGCGGCGGCTATGTCGGGGTGCGCCGAGGGGCCCGTGCCCGCGACGACCGGGGCGATGACGGCGCGCAACTCGCCGACCCGCATCCACCACAGGAAGGGGGAGCCGATGACGAGGACCGGCGCGACCGGGACCCGGCGGGGGGAGCGGCGCCCCTCACCGGGTGGGCTCGCCTCGTCCGCCGTCTGCCGGACGGACGGGCCGTGGGCCGCGTGGGCGCGGTCCTCCAGCCAGCTGTCGCAGTCCGGGGTGAGCGCTATGGCGGAGGGCGCCGGGACGTCCAGCCGGTCGGCGAGGTCGCGCACCATCCGGTAGAGGTCCGGGGCGGACTCCTCCGCGACCGGCACCGTGGGGCTCATGGCGGGGCGGGCGCGGGAGACGACCAGGGCGATGCCGGCGGTGGCCAGCAAAACGAGGACCGCGAGGACGCCCACGGCCCAGCGGGCGGCGTCCCAGCCCGGACCGACCAGGTGGCCGGTGGCCGCGCCGGCCAGCAGGATCACCTCGGCGGCCGCGGGCAGCACGGCCACGCCCAGGGCCCGGCCCCGGACCCGCAACACCGCGAGGGCCCGGGAGCGCGCGGCCTGCGCGCCCGCTTCCACACCGATTCCGGTCACGTGCCGACCTCACCCCCTCCCCTGCCGATGCCGTGCTGTCCTGGTGCTGCTCACTCCCCCACTGTGGCATCCGTCACTGACAACGCAATGCCGGTGGGCCAAGTGCGCAGTGCCGGTGGGCCAGGTGCCGGAACGCTTGCGCGGCACCCTAGTTGCGGCCCCGGCCCACGTCAGCCGGATGGGCGATTGCTCACTCGATGGAATGGCTTTGGTCAGAGCTGGGTGACAGACAGCAAAGATCAGGCCCCGGATTACGGGTCCGGGGCCTGCGGGGTCGAAACGGGAGCTGGGAGGCTTGCGGCGTGTGCCGGGGCGGCGGGGGGCAGCGGGGGGCGCCGGGGCTCAGAGCGCCTCGGCCGCCGCCTTCGCCGCGATGTCCGTGCGGTGCTGCGAGCCGTCGAGTCCGATCCGGTCCACCGCCCGGTACGCCCGCTCGCGTGCCTCGGTCAGGTCCTTGCCGGTCGCGGTGACGGAGAGGACCCGCCCGCCCGCGCTGACGACCGCGTCGCCCTCCTGCCGGGTGCCCGCGTGCAGGACGTAGGCGTGCGGGGCGTCCTCGGCGGCGACCTCGTCCAGACCGGTGATCGGGTCGCCGGTGCGCGGGGTGCCGGGGTAGTTGTGCGAGGCGACGACGACGGTGACGGCCGCGTCCTCGCTCCAGCGCAGCGGCGGCAGGTCGGCGAGGTTGCCGGTGGCGGCGGCCATCAGCAACCCGGCCAGCGGGGTCTTCAGGCGGGCCAGCACGACCTGGGTCTCGGGGTCGCCGAAGCGGGCGTTGAACTCGATGACCCGGACCCCGCGGCTGGTGATCGCCAGACCGGCGTAGAGCAGGCCGGAGAACGGCGTGCCACGCCGCCGCAGTTCGTCCACCGTCGGCTGAAGCACCGTGTGCAGCACCTCGTCGACCAGCTTCGGATCGGCCCACGGCAGCGGCGAATACGCGCCCATGCCACCGGTGTTGGGGCCTTCGTCGCCGTCCAGGGCGCGCTTGAAGTCCTGCGCGGGCTGGAGCGGTACGACGGTCTCGCCGTCGGTGACCGCGAACAGGGACACCTCGGGACCGTCGAGGAACTCCTCGATCACCACGCGCTCGCAGGCGGCCGCGTGCGCCTTGGCGGCGTCCAGGTCGGAGGTGACGACGACGCCCTTGCCGGCGGCGAGGCCGTCGTCCTTGACGACGTAGGGGGCGCCGAAGGCGGCGAGGGCCCCGGCGACCTCCTCGGCGGTGGTGCAGACGTACGACCGGGCGGTCGGCACCCCGGCCGCGGCCATGACGTCCTTGGCGAAGGCCTTGGACCCCTCCAGCCGGGCGGCCTCGCCGGACGGGCCGAACACCGCGATGCCCGCCGCGCGCACGGCGTCGGCCACACCGGCGACCAGCGGGGCTTCCGGACCGACGACGACCAGCTCGGCGCCGAGCCGGTTCGCCAGCGCGGTCACCGCGGCACCGTCGAGCGCGTCGACCTGGTGCAGCTCGGCGACCTCGGCGATGCCGGCGTTGCCGGGGGCGCAGTGCAGCGCGGTGACGTCGGGATCGAGGGACAGAGAGCGGCACAGGGCGTGTTCGCGGGCGCCGCTGCCGATGACGAGGACGTTCACGGGGTCAGCCTAATGGCAAGGTTGCCGAAGGCCGGGGCCCGGGGAAGTCGTATGTTCCTCCAAGGGCCGGGCTCGCCGGCGAGGTCCAGGCACGGCACGAGGGGTCCCCCGCGTCCCGAGGAGCCCCCGGGCCATCGGCTTCGGGAGCCCGGTTCACCCAGGCGGCCTCCTCGGCCGCCCGCCGCGCGGGGCCTCACTCGTTGGTGAACTCCTCGACCACCGTGGCACCCAGTTCCCGCACGATCAGGTCGTGGCCGGACAGGGCCGACTCGTCCAGGTCGGGGTCGTCGTCCTCGGGGATGTCGTCCTCGATGGAGACGGGGGGCGGCTCGGGGGCCGCGGCGGGCCGGGGCGCGGCGGACACCGGGGGTGCCGACGGCGCCGAGCCGCCCGGAGCGGGCGACTGCGGAGCGGATGGGGAGGGCGCGCCGGGGCGGGCGGCGGGTGCGCCGTAGCCACCGCCGCCGGACGCGCCGGCGCTGCCGTGGCCGCCGCCGGGGGCACCCGCGCCGCCGTAGCCACCGCCGAAGCCGGAACCGCCGCCCGGGGCGGGGGACGCGGAGCCACCGCCGGACGGGTCGACCAGCGCCTCGATCTTCCACTGCACGTTGAACTGTTCGGCCAGCGCGGCCCGCAGCACGTCCTCGCTGCCGCTGCTCGCGAAGTTGTCGCGGGCTCCGGCGTTCACGAAGCCGAGCTGGAGGGTGGTGCCGTCGAAGCCGGTGACCTGGGCGTTCTGGCTGAGCAGGATCCAGGTGAAGCGCCGGCGGTTCTTGACCGCCTCCAGGATGTTCGGCCAGAGCACGCGGGGGTCGAGCCCGCCGGCGGGGGCGGCCGCGGCGGGCTGGGGGGCCGCGGGGGCGGTCTGGGCCGTCGGCTGGGCGCCGGCCGAGGGGCCCTGGCCCTGCGGGCCGCCCGGCGCGGCGGCCGTGGGCCAGCCACCGGGGCGCCGTCCGCTTCCGGCGGGGGCGGCGGTGGGCCAGGCGCCGGGGGCGGGAGCGGGGGCCGCCGGAGCCGGAGGCTCGGCGGGAGGTGCGGCGGGCCGCTCCGCCGGAGCGGCAGGCGCGGGCGCGGAGGCGACCGCGGGCGCGGGCGCGGCCGGAACCGCACCGCCGGCACCGGCACCCGGAGCACCACCGACAACCGGACCGGCGCCCGGTACACCACCGGGACCGCCACCACTCGCCCCGCCCGGCGCCCGCACGGCCGCCCGTGCCGCCGCGGGCCCGCCGCCGGGCGGCATCATCGCGGCCGGGGCGCCGCCGTGGGCCTCCGGACCCGGGACGTACCCCATGGCGGGGGCGCCGGTGCCCGCGCCGAAGTGGACGCCGCGCTCGATGCGGTCGAGGCGGGCCATGACGGAGCGCTCGTCGCCGTAGGCGGCGGGGAGCAGGACGCGGGCGCAGATGAGTTCGAGCTGGAGGCGGGGCGAGGTGGCGCCGCGCATCTCGGTGAGGCCCTCGTTGACGAGGTCGGCGGCGCGGCTCAGCTCGGCGGCGCCGAAGGTCGAGGCCTGGGCCCGCATGCGCTCCAGGACGTCGGCGGGGGCGTCGATGAGCCCCTTGTCGGCGGCGTCGGGGACGGCGGCGAGGATCACCAGGTCACGAAGCCGTTCGAGCAGGTCGGCGACGAAGCGTCGGGGGTCGTTGCCGCCCTCGATGACGCGGTCGACGACCTCGAAGGCGGCGGCGCCGTCACCGGTGGCGAAGGCCTCGACGACGCAGTCGAGGAGGGAGCCGTCGGTGTAGCCGAGGAGGGCGGTGGCCATGGCGTAGGTCACACCGTCCGCGCCCGCGCCGGCGAGGAGTTGGTCCATCACGGACATGGAGTCACGGACGGAACCGGCGCCCGCGCGCACGACGAGCGGGAGCACGCCCTCCTCGACCGGGATGTCCTCTTTCCGGCACACCTCGGCGAGGTAGTCCCGCAGGGTGCCGGGCGGCACGAGCCGGAAGGGATAGTGGTGGGTCCGCGAGCGGATGGTGCCGATGACCTTCTCGGGCTCGGTCGTGGCGAAGATGAACTTGAGGTGCTCGGGGGGCTCCTCGACGACCTTCAGCAGGGCGTTGAAGCCGGCCGACGTGACCATGTGGGCCTCGTCGATGATGTAGATCTTGTACCGGCTGCCCGCGGGGCCGAAGAAGGCTTTCTCGCGCAGTTCGCGGGCGTCGTCCACGCCACCGTGGGACGCGGCGTCGATCTCGATGACGTCGATCGAACCCGGTCCGTTGCGCGCGAGGTCGCGGCAGGACTGGCACTCGCCGCACGGGGTCGGGGTGGGACCTTGCTCACAGTTGAGGCAACGGGCGAGGATGCGCGCGCTGGTCGTCTTCCCGCAGCCACGCGGCCCGCTGAACAGGTACGCGTGGTTGACCCGGTTGTTCCGCAGCGCCTGCTGCAGCGGGTCGGTGACATGCTCCTGCCCGATGACCTCGGCGAAGGTCTCGGGACGGTAGCGGCGGTACAGCGCGAGAGACGACACGCTTACGAGGTTATAGGCGCGCACCGACAACCGGCCCCGCCGCGGCCTTCCGGCAACGCAGACGCCCCCCACGCACCCGCCAGAGCCGACCTACCCTTGCTGCCTTCCGGCCCTGGGGGAGTTCAGTCAGATAGCGCCGCGTGAGGGGCTACGCAGAGAGTACCCGATCCGGGCCTGCGGGAACGAGTTCGCGAGCACTCCCCTCGGTCATGTAATGTTTCCGGCGGAGGATTCGCCTAGAGGCCTAGGGCGCACGCTTGGAAAGCGTGTTGGGGGCAACCCCTCACGAGTTCGAATCTCGTATCCTCCGCAGCCGCCCACTCGGGCGGACGAAGGCTCCGACCGGATCTCGGTCGGAGCCTTCGTCGTTCCATGGTCGCGGTCTTGGTCGCGGTCTTGGTCGCCGCTCCCGTGATCTGGACGCTGTCCCTGCCCTGTACGACAGCCCCTGTTCACCCACCATCCCGGCCGCGAGCGACATGCCGGCCGGAAGGGTCTCGCCCGGCGGCCGTTCGACCGTTCGCACGGCCGGCCTGCACGGTGCCGGAACCCGGGTGCCACGCGGTGGCGTCGCGGTGGACCGGTCCGGTGCCTCGGGCCGTGGGGCCTGGACGGCCTCCACCCCATCCCGTGGTCGGCCCCGCCGCACCGTGCGCCGTCGCACCGTGCGCCGTCGCACCGCACCGCGGAGAACGCCGTCCGCCCGGAAGGAAGGCGCCGGCGACGGGCGGCGGGACATCCCCGTACCGGGCGGCGGACCAGTGGCCCCGCTCACCAGGTGGGCCGCGCCGAGACACCCCCGTCCACCACCAGGTCGTGGCCGGTGATCCAGGAGGCGAGGGGTGAGGCCAGGAAGACGCAGGCGTCGGCCACGTCCTCGGGGCGGCCCAGGCGGCCGGTGGGCGCGGCGGCCAGCCAGCGGCGGACGCCGTCCGGCCAGGCCCGCGCGAGGCCCTCCCGGTCGATCAGGCCCGGGGAGACCGTGTTGACGCGGATGCCGTCGGGGCCGTACTCCAGGGCGGCCGCGCGAGCGTGCGTGACGACCGCCGCCTTGGCCGCGCCGTAGTGGGCGTGACCGGGGGCGGGCCGGTCGGCCTCGATGGAGGCGATGTGGGTCACGGTGCCGCCACCGTGGGCCCTCAGAGGGGCCGCGGCGGCCTGGGTGCAGGCGAAGACACCGGTCAGATCGGTGTCGACCACCGCGCGCCACTCGGCGGCCGTCATGCCGGGCAGGGGTCGGACCGGCTGGACGGCCGCGTTGTTGACCAGCGCCGTGAGCCGTCCGCCGGACCAGTCGAGGGTCTCGTGGACCAGGCGGTGGCAGGCGTCCTCGTCCGTCAGGTCCGCGCGCAGGACGACCGCCTCGCCGCCCGCCCCCCGGATACGGTCGGCGACCTCGCGGGCCTCGGTCACCGCCGTGCGGCAGTGGAGGGCGACCGCCGCGCCCTCCTCGGCGAAGCGCAGGGCGATGGCGCGGCCGATGCCGCCGCCCGCTCCGGTCACCAGGGCGGTCTGTCCGTCGAGGAGGCTCATGGGCGGCACAGTTCCCTGATCCGGGCGGCCTCGGCGGGGTAACGCGCCGTGAGGTCGGCCGGGTTCCCGTGTTCGTAGTCCTCGTAGGTGAACCCGGGGGCCGTCGTGCAGCCGAAGAACGTCCACGCGCCGCCCGGGGCCACCCGCGCGCCCATCCAGGTGCGGGCCGGGACGGTCAGCTGGAGCCGCTGCCCGGCGCGCAGGAGGGGGCCGAGGACGGCGGTGCGGGTGGTGCCGTCGGGGGCGAGGAGCAGGAGGTCCAGCGGGTCGCCGAGGTAGAAGTGCCAGATCTCGGCGTAGGGCAGGCGGTGCAGGGCGGAGTAGTCGTCCGCCGTGAGCAGCGCCACGATGGCGGAGCCCTCGGGGTGGCCGTCCGCCCGCTCGGGCCCCGCCCAGGTGCGCCGGAACAGGCCGCCCTCGCGGGGGATCGGCCGGAGTCCGTAGTGCGCGATCAGCTCGTGCGGAGTCGTCACCCTCCGAAAGCTACGTCCAGGAAGGCGAGTCGGGCGTGCTTCTCGGGGAGGTGGACGTCGGGGAGGTCGACCTCGGGGAGCACCACCGCCTGGCCTGGCACGAAGCCCTGGCGGACGAAGCGGGCGAAGGCCTTGGTGGTGCGGGCGCCGGAGACCAGCCAGCCGTTGCCGCCCGCCGTGCCGGGGCCGTCCGTGGCGAACAGGCCCACCGCGTCCGGGCCCGGATGCCGTATCACCTGCTCGCGCCAGAGCTCGGCGGGGAAGCCCGCGAAGAGGAGGTGGGTGGAGAGCCGGACGGCGAGCGGGGTCCAGGGCTCCCAGCGGCGGCCAGGCGGCAACGGCGGGCCAGGACGTCCCAGGGCACGTCCGCGGAGCCGAGGAAGGAGGCCGGCGTGCCCTGGGCGCGGTGCCGTTCGGCCTCCAGCCGCCGGGCCCGGTCGAACGCGGTGACCCTGCCCTGGGTGCGGGCCAGTTCTGGATATTCCTCGCGATGGAGGGATCGTACGCGGCGCGGGATCATCGACCCATGGACGTCACCCTGCACCTCGCACAGGACCCGGAGGCCGACGCGCTGCTCGGGCGCTCGCCCCTCGCCGCACTGACCGGGATGCTGCTGGACCAGCAGGTCCCGATGGAGTGGGCGTTCAAGGGACCCCGCACCATCGCCGACCGGCTCGGCGCCGAGGACCTGGACGCCCACGAGATCGCCGCGCGGGACCCGGAGGCCTTCGCCGCGCTGCTCTCCGAGAAGCCGGCCGTGCACCGCTATCCGGGCTCCATGGCGAAGCGCGTCCAGCAGCTGTGCCAGTACCTGGTCGAGCACTACGACGGGGACGCCGAAGCCGTCTGGAGGGGCGTCGGGAGCGGGGCCGAGCTGCTGAGGCGGCTGGAGGACCTGCCGGGGTTCGGCCGGCAGAAGGCGCAGATCTTCCTCGCGCTGCTGGGCAAGCAGCTCGGGGTCGCGCCGGCGGGCTGGCGCGAGGCCGCCGGCGCCTACGGCGAACCGAGGTCCTACCGGTCCGTCGCCGACATCACGGGACCGGACTCGCTCGCCAGGGTGCGCGCCCACAAGCAGGAGGCGAAGGCCGCGGCCAAGGCGGCGAAGGCGGCCCGGAAGTGAGCGGGGGCGTACGCCTGGTGGCCCACCCGAGTGGCGGACCGCGCGGAACCGTTCCGAGCATGGACCATGACCGAGGCATCGCATCAGGGCCCGGAGTGGGGCCGTGAGTACGACGACCAGCACGTCCACGGCGGACACCCGCCCGGCGCCCTCCACGAACCACAGGGGCGCCGTGAGCGCCACGAGCCGGAACCGCCGTTCGAGGGGCCGTTGCACGCGCTGGCCCGAGCCGCCTGGCAGGTGGTCCTGTTCACCGGGATCGCCTCGCTGGTCCTCGGCATCCTGGTCCTGGTGTGGCCGGGCCCCTCGCTGGCCGTGGCCGGCGTCCTCTTCGGCCTCTACCTCCTGGTCAGCGGTGTCTTCCAGCTGATCGCCGCGTTCGGTACGCACCAGGCGACCTCGCTGCGGGTGCTGGCGTTCATCAGCGGCACGCTGTCGATCCTGCTCGGCCTGCTCTGCTTCCGCGGGCCCATGCAGTCGATCCTGCTGCTCGCGCTGTGGATCGGCATCGGCTGGCTGATCCGCGGGGTCACCCAGACCATGGCCGCGATCTCCGATCCCCGGATGCCCGCGCGCGGCTGGCAGATCCTGCTCGGCGTGCTGACCTTCGTCGCCGGGATCGTGCTGATCGACTCGCCCTTCCGCTCGGTCGCCGTGCTGACCCTCGTCGGCGGCATCTGGCTGGTCGTGGTCGGCATCACCGAGATCGTCACCGCGTTCCGTATCCGGCAGCGGGCGCGGCGGGTGCCGCAGACCGTCTGAACCGGCTCACCGCCCGCGGCGGGCCGTCCGAACAGCGTGATCTCCCGGCCCGGCCGGGTGCCGGCCGAGCGGGCCAGGGACGTGAACATCCCGCTGCCGACGACCTGTTCGACCACGGGGGCTCCTCCCCCACCGGGCGCTCCCGCGGCGCGGCGGGCGCCTGCCTCTCCGCCGGCGCGGCCCTCGGCTTCTCGTACGCCGACTCGCGGTCCACAGCCTGTGCACAACGTTCGTGGAGCGGCGAGTTCCGTACCGATTCGTCCAGTTCGGCCGGATCCAGCGGGCCCATCAGGGACTCCGGGGCAGGCAGCCGGGTCGCGTCGACCGGGGTCGGGGGCGCCGTTCTCGCCGGTGGCGAGGCGGCGGTCACCGTGCTCGGCGAGGTCGTACGACGGCCTGGGGAAGGTCCGCACGGTCGCCCGCAGCGCCTTCCGGTCGTCCGGGGTGAAGGCCCGCAGCGCGTGCTGGACGTGGTCGCCGAGCCGGCCGCGGAGGTCGGCGGGCCCGCCGTGCGCGTGGAACTCCGCGGGGGAATCCGCCGGGGCCCACCGCGGGCCGACCTCGCCGGACCGCTGTCGTGCCCGCGGTCGCCGTCCGGAGCGCGACGCCCGACAGGTCGCCCTCGATGTCCGCGAGGGCCACCGGCACCCCCTGCGCCAACAGCTGTTCGGCGATCGCCTGGAGGGTCCGTCGTGCCGGTGCCGCTCGCGCCCCCGACCAGGCCGTGCCGGTCGAGCACGGACAGGGGGGCGCGCACCGGGGCGTCCGGGTGGGGCAGACGCCGTCCCACAGAAGGCGCCGAGGTCGGGGGCGGGGCCCGGGAAGGCGTGTCCGGCGGCGATCTCCCGGGCCGGCCCGGGGAGTCCCGCGGGCGCCTCGGGGCCCGCGTCGCCGTCGCTCATCCGGTCCCCTTGCTCCTTCATCCCGGCGCCTGTTGCCGATAGACGGCATTTGTTCTCGTTTGCGGAACCTTTTCAAGCGTCGCACTCCGGCGCCATGGCTGCGCCCGGAACGTCTGGGCCGGTAGGCTTTCCGTGTGATCTTCAAGCGCATCGGAAACGGCCGGCCGTACCCCGATCACGGCCGGGAAAGCACCCGGCAGTGGGCGGACGTCGCGCCGCGCCCGGTCCGCCTCGATCAGCTCGTCACCACCAAGCAGCAGCTGGACCTGGAGACCCTCCTGGCGGAGGACTCGACGTTCTACGGCGACCTCTTCGCGCACGTCGTGAAGTGGCAGGGCGATCTCTACCTGGAGGACGGCCTGCACCGCGCGGTGCGGGCGGCGCTCCAGCAGCGCCAGGTGCTGCACGCGCGGGTGCTCGAACTCGACTGACGGCGGGGCCGGTCGACAGCGACGCGCCCGAGGGGGCCGGACGGCGGGGCCGGTCGAGTGGCCCATCGGCCGTGTGGCGCTCGCGTATTGACCCTTTCGGGTTCCACTGAGCGCCCTCGACTGATCATCTGATAGGCATCACCGCCCCGGCGCACTACGCTGCGTTCATGAGCATGCTGACTCCCCCCGGCATGGGCGGCAGATACCGGATCACGGGGACGAAGTACCCCCGGATGCGCCGGCCCCGGCGGCGAGGCCGGCTGGTCGCGGCCGTACTGGCGTCCGTGTGCACGCTCGGCCTGCTCGGCTGGGGCACGCTCCAGCTCATCGACGTCTTCAGCGGGGGCGAGTCGAGCGCCGCCGCGGCGAAGGCGTGCCGCGCCGAGGCCGACACGACGCGGGCCGCGGACGCGCACCGGGCGAAGGTGCTGCCCGCGCCCGGCCGGATCACCGTGAACGTCTACAACGCCACCGCGCGCACGGGGCTCGCCAAGGACACCGCGGACCAGCTGAAGAAGCGCGGATTCAAGATCGGTGACGTGGGCAACGCCGGCCAGGACTACGACAAGAAGGTGAAGGGCGCGGGGCTGGTCCTCGGGCCGGCGTCCGCGGTCGGCACGTCGCTACCGGTGCTCGGGGCGCAGGTCTCGGGGGCGGAGCAGCGCCCGGACGGCCGCAAGGGGGCCACGCTCGACCTCGTCCTCGGAGACGGGTTCAAGGGGCTCGTGAGGGCGGCGGACGCGGACAGGACGCTGACCGCCCTGACCGCGCCGGCGCCCCCGACCGCCGTCGGCTCCCCGAAGAAGGGGTGCTGACACCCCGTCGCCGGGTGCGGGTGGGCGCAGGGTGCTCGGGCCCGCGCGGCACGGCCGCGTGCCGAGAGGCGCCGCGCCCCGGCGTGTCGAGAGGCTCGGTTACTCCGCCGCGCCGTACAGCCGGTCTCCCGCGTCGCCGAGGCCCGGGACGATGTAGCCGTGCTCGTTCAGGTGGTCGTCCACCGCGGCCGTGACCACCGTGACCGGGGTGCCCGCCAGTTCGCGTTCCATCAGCTCGACGCCCTCGGGGGCGGCCAGCAGGACCACAGCCGTGACGTCGTCCGCGCCGCGCTTGATCAGCTCGCGGATGGAGGCGACCAGGGTGCCGCCCGTGGCCAGCATCGGGTCGAGGACGTAGACCTGGCGGCCCGAGAGGTCCTCCGGCATCCGGGTGGCGTACGCGGAGGGCTGGAGCGTCTCCTCGTTGCGGAGCATGCCCAGGAAGCCCACCTCGGCGGTCGGCAGCAGCCGGACCATGCCGTCGAGCATGCCGAGACCGGCACGCAGGATCGGCACGACGAGCGGGCGCGGGCGGGCGAGCTTCACACCGGTGGTGCGGGCGACCGGCGTGTCGATGTCGACGACCTCGGTGCGCACGTCCCGCGTGGCCTCGTAGGCGAGCAGGGTGACCAGTTCGTCGGCGAGCCGGCGGAAGGTCGCGGAGTCGGTGCGCTGGTCGCGCAGCGTGGTGAGCTTGTGAGCGACCAGGGGGTGGTCGACGACATGGAGACGCATGCCCATAACGGTACCCGCGCCCCGGACCGGTCGGCGCTGGCGTCAAACCGCCCGTCCGAGGGAAAGTGAGAGGGACGGACTGGGGTGGTGTGACGTGTCTGACCTGCCGGAGACGCCCGACGACGTGAAGGGGACCGGAACGCCGGGTCCCGGGACCGGCACGGCCGAACCGGCGGCGCGCGGCACCGGGACGGCCGGCCCCGGCGGCCCCGGCACCCCCGACACCCCGAAGACGGGTCCCGACACTCCCACCGGCGAATCCGCCGTTCCGGAGCCCGGGACCGCCGCCCCCGAGACCGAGGCCGAGCGGCGCCGCCGCAGGGCCCGGTTCCTGCGGGAGCTGGCCGAGGCCCGCGCCCTGCGCGCCCGGGTCCAGCCGCGACGCGCCAAGGCGGCCCGGCTGCGCCACGCCATGCGAATGCGCACCTTCCGCTGGTAGGACGGACGCCATGAGCCGGGAGCCGTGGGCAAGAAGAAGGTGAGGAAGATCGCTGTGCCGCGCCGACGTTTCCGAGGTGGGCGTGCGTGAGCGTCTCGCAAAGCCGCGTACGATCCGCAGGTGGCAGCAACGAGAGCGCTGGTGACTCTGTGACGATTCACGCTCGAAACCGCCAGACACAGGGAGCCGAAGACGTCCCCTGAACGCCTTGTTTCTGCCACGATTCCGAGTGGGTGGGGCTCGGAGCCCAGCTCTCTCCGCCCAAGAACCTCCGGCCGGGGGGACCCCCAACCGGCACGCCTATGACCAGTGGGAGAGTCACGGTGTACTTCGCCGCACTGCTCGCGCGCACCGAAGACGGGTGGGAAGCGAGCGACACAGAGCTCGACGATGTGGAGACCCTGTCGGATCTGGCCGACCTCGCCCGTGAGGCCTCTCCGGAGGAGGACACGGTGCTCGTCCTGATCGAGCAGGAGGACGCCTGGTTCGGCGTCGTCCGCGTGGACGGGGAGGACGACCCCCGGATCTACGTCTCGGACGCGGCCGCCGCCGCCCGCAGCGCCTACGGTGAGCTGCTGCTCACCGACGAGCTGCTGGGCCGGGAACCCGGCGCCGCCGACGGTCCCGACCTGGACGAACTCGACCTCGACGGCACGGAGGACGGCGAGTCCGGGGCCGACGACGACGGGGACGAGGAGGGCGGCTCCGGTGACGCGGTGCCGCACAGCCCGGTCGGCGACAGCGAGATCCTCGACGACCTCGGCATCAGCGAGAAGGAACTGCGCTCCCTGGACGCCGAGGACGCGCTCGGTTCGATCGCCGAGGCCCTGGGAGCCTCGGAGGTGCTGGAGACCGTCCGCTGACCGCGGGGCACCCGGTGGACCGCACGCCTCCGGCACCGGACCCGGTGCGCGACCCCTGGCGGGACGCCATGCGGCTCGCCCTGGACGAGGCCGAACGGGCCGTCCGGGGCGGGGACGTCCCCGTCGGCGCCGTCGTCCTGTCCCCGGACGGCACGACGGTGCTCGCCACCGGGCACAACGAGCGCGAGGCCACCGGCGACCCCACGGCCCACGCCGAGGTCCTCGCGATCCGGCGGGCCGCCGCGCGCCTCGGCGAATGGCGGCTGACCGGCTGCACCCTCGTCGTCACCCTGGAGCCCTGCACCATGTGCGCGGGCGCGCTGGTGCAGTCCCGGGTGGACCGGGTGGTCTACGGGGCCCGGGACGAGAAGGCGGGCGCCGCCGGCTCGCTGTGGGACGTGATCCGCGACCGGCGGCTCAACCACCGCCCGGAGGTCGTCGAGGGCGTCCTCGCCCCGGAGTGCGCCGCTCTCCTCACCGAGTTCTTCCGCGATCGCTGAACTCCGATTTCGAACCACGCCCCACCGTGCTGTAAGGTCTCCCTCGGTAGCGTGTCCGAGCGGCCGAAGGAGCTCGCCTCGAAAGCGAGTGTGGCGCAAGTCACCGAGGGTTCAAATCCCTCCGCTACCGCTTCCGAAAGGGCCTCGTCTTACGACGGGGCCCTTTTCGCATACGGGGGCCGGGTCCGCCGCCACGCGGGCGCCGCGCCCAAAAGGCTTTGCCCGGTGGGCCGTTGGTCCCCGATAAGGGCGTGAACGTTACACTCGCCGCCGGCAGCAGGGGCCCGACGGCCCATGGACACACGGGAGGGCCGCGGTGGCGGTGAACGCCAAGAAGATCGTTCTGTACGCGCTCGTGGTCTTCGTGCTGT
Organism: Streptomyces hygroscopicus subsp. hygroscopicus; assembly: GCF_030269125.1. GTDB lineage: Bacteria > Actinomycetota > Actinomycetes > Streptomycetales > Streptomycetaceae > Streptomyces > Streptomyces hygroscopicus_C. The sequence continues at coordinate 36,499 of NZ_BSSM01000005.1, forward strand.
ACGTGATCATCACGGACCCGGCCAAGGCGGCCGGCTACGTCCAGATAGGCTTCGAGGGCATATCGGACGCGGCCAAGGCCATCGGGGACTTCATGACCTGGGCCGCCAACGGAGGAAAGAACTGAGGTACTCCGCATGATCCGCCACCTGGTCCTGTTCAAGCTCAACGAGGGCGTCGAGCGCGACGATCCGCGGGTCGTCGCGGGTGCGGAGGCCTTCCGGGCGCTTCCCGGCCAGATCGAGGAGCTGCGCTCCTGGGAGTGCGCCTGGAACATCAGCGACCGGCCGAACGCCTACGACTTCGCGATCAACTCGGCGGTCGAGGACACCGACGCCCTCCGGCGCTACCTGGACCACCCGGCCCATCAGGCGGGCGTCGCCCTGTGGCGCGAGTTCGCCACGTGGGTGATCGCGGACTACGAGTTCTAGGCCCCGCGCTCCCCGGTCCCACCGAAGCCTCCCGCCACGCAGGCGGGGGGCTTTCGCGCGTCTCGCGCGTTTCACGCCCCAACTCGTCGATGTTTGAAAACAACACGGCGTTACCGGGTGCTTGCACACAGTGCACATGTCTTGTGATGCTATGACCGCTTTTGACGGATGATTGACCGAAGAGGTGGCGTTGACCGTGCCGGCCAGTACTGCGCCGCCCCAGGAGGAGGCCCCCGTCCCCGCCTCTGTGCCCCCAGGGAAACGCCGCGGCGCGGACACCCGGGCCCTGACCCAGGTGCTCTTCGCCGAGCTGAAGCAGCTCACTCCCGGCACCCCGGAGCACAACCGGGTACGGGGGGCGCTGATCGAGGCGAACCTCCCGCTCGTGCGCTACGCCGCCGCCCGCTTCCGCTCCCGCAACGAGCCCATGGAGGACGTGATCCAGGTCGGCACCATCGGCCTGATCAACGCCATCGACCGCTTCGACCCGGACCGGGGCGTGCAGTTCCCGACCTTCGCCATGCCGACCGTGGTCGGCGAGATCAAGCGGTACTTCCGGGACAACGTCCGCACCGTGCACGTGCCGCGCCGGCTGCACGAGCTGTGGGTGCAGGTCAACAGCGCCACCGAGGATCTGACCACGCTGCACGGCCGCTCCCCCTCCACCGCCGAGATCGCCGAGCGGCTGCGGATCAGCGAGGAGGAGGTGCTCAGCTGCATCGAGGCGGGCCGCTCGTACCACGCCACCTCCCTGGAGGCCGCGCAGGAGGGCGACGGGCTGCCCGGACTGCTGGACCGCATCGGCTACGAGGACCCGGCCCTGGACGGCGTGGAACACCGCGACCTGGTACGCCACCTCCTCGTCCAACTCCCCGAGCGCGAACAGCGGATCCTGCTGCTGCGCTACTACAGCAATCTCACCCAGTCACAGATCAGCGCGGAACTCGGCGTCTCCCAGATGCATGTCTCGCGGCTGCTCGCGCGCAGTTTCCAGAGGCTGCGCTCGGCGAACCGTATCGACGCATAACGGCCCGGAACGACGCCGCCGCAGGGTCGCCGACGTATAACAGAGCCCCGGACGCATACCGGTCAGGTCGGCGGTCGCACAGTGGGCGCACCGAAGCACGCACCCGAACAGCCCTGCATCGCAAACCCGATCGAGCGCTCACCGCCGCGAGCGATTCGCTCACCAGGGCCGTTGCCGACAGCCGCGAGCCGAAAGCCCGTCAGACCCCTTTTCTCCAGCGGTGATTCGGATCTCTCGTGTCGACATGTCACTACAGCGTGTTGCCGACATGTGACATTCTGCGGAAGATGCGTTTGCCGGGGCCCCGGCACCGGTATTCAGGTGAAGGCTGCGTTGCACGACCGACGGCGCGGCCGCGACCGTCCCGCGACCCGAAGGGGGTGGCATGTCCGCAGAACAGGGCAGCTCGAAGGTGCTGACGCCCGCGAAGAGCGAGGCGGCGCCCAAGGAGCTCGACGCACTCGACGTCCTCGACGGCATCGAGGGCGTCACGTCCCTCGACGCCGTGCCTGCCCCGGCCACCCCCGCCACGGGCGAGGCCATCGACACCCGCACCCTGTCCCGCTCCCTCTTCCTGCGGCTCGCCGCGCTGGACGAGAACAGCCCCGAGCGCGCCTACGTCCGGGACACCCTGATCGAGCTGAACCTGCCGCTGGTCCGCTACGCGGCGGCCCGCTTCCGCTCGCGCAACGAGCCGATGGAGGACATCGTCCAGGTCGGCACCATCGGCCTGATCAAGGCGATCGACCGCTTCGACTGCGAACGGGGCGTGGAGTTCCCCACGTTCGCGATGCCGACGGTGGTCGGCGAGATCAAGCGCTTCTTCCGCGACACCTCCTGGTCGGTGCGCGTCCCGCGCCGCCTCCAGGAGCTGCGCCTGGCCCTCACCAAGGCCAGCGACGAACTGTCGCAGAAGCTGGACCGCTCCCCGACGGTGACCGAACTGGCCGCCGTGCTGGGCGTCTCCGAGGAGGACGTGGTCGACGGCCTCGCGGTCGGCAACGCGTACACCGCCTCCTCGCTGGACTCCCCGGCCCCGGAGGACGACGGCGGCGAGGGCTCCCTGGCCGACCGGCTCGGCTACGAGGACACCGCGCTGGAGGGCGTGGAGTACCGCGAGTCCCTCAAGCCGCTGCTGGCCAAGCTCCCGCCCCGGGAGCGGCGGATCATCATGCTGCGCTTCTTCGCCAACATGACCCAGTCGCAGATCGGCGAGGAGGTCGGCATCTCCCAGATGCACGTCTCCCGGCTGCTCACCAGGACGCTGGCCCAGCTGCGCGAGGGCCTGATCTCGGACTGAGGCCTCCCGTCCGACGGCACGTCAGCCGTCATGGCCCGGTGCTTCGTCACGGGCCGCTTCGTACGACGACATGGCCACCCGGCCGCCGGCGCGCCCTCGCGGGAGCCTCGGCGGCCGTCGTGCGTCTGGGCACGGCACAGGGCGCGTGGGCCGGTTCGGGCGGGTCCCACGCGCGTCGGCGGCCCCGGACGGAGCACACCCGGGTCACCCTCCCCGCCGGCGCGGGCCCCGGCGCGCGTACGGGGCCCGGGTGCGGGTGACGGACGTACGACGCCCACCCCCGCCCCTCCGGCCCCGGCTCCCGCGGATCTCTCCCGGGGCAAGCCGACGACGGCGGACGGGAAGCGGCGCCGGTGCCAGGAGGTGACCGTGGGATTCGGGCGCGCGGGTTACTTCAGCGCGAGCCAGGCGACGCCGGCCACGACCACGAGCGCCACGATGACGCCGATGATCACGCCGACCCGGGGGCCGGAGCCGGCGGAGGCGGCGGGCTGCTGCTGGCGGCCCTGGGGGGCCTCGTCGACGAACGCGCGGAACATCTGGGTGCTGCCGGCGGGGTCGTAATTGCCCTGGGGGCCCTGGGTGTTAGCCATGGCCCGAGACCTTAGCGAAGACGGGCCGGGGCGCCCAAGCGGGGGGCCACCGGGACAGACGGGGACAGTCCCCGCACGCCCACCCGCATGTTCACAACCGCAACGCTTGCCTTTGCCAAGGCTTTGCACGGGCATCCCGCTATTTATTTGCCTGTAGCAACCAACGCGACTTATGGTTGCCCCAAGCAACGAATACGGGAGGTGTGATGGCCGAGCATGCGCAGTTTGAAGAGCTTGCGCGTCAGCTCAGCGCCGTCGGCGCCGTGAAACGGGACCTCGTGCGGATGCTGCCGTCCGACTGTCCGGGCGGCTCGGCGGCCGTGCTGACCCTGCTCGGCCGCCATGGCGACATGCGCATGAGCAAGCTCGCCGAGCTGCTCGCCGTCGACCTGTCGGTGACCAGCCGGCATGTGGCGCACGTCGAGGCCCGCGGCTGGATCGAGCGGCACCCGGACCCGGCGGACAAGCGCTCGCGCATCCTGCGCCTGACGCCCGAGGGCCTGAAGGAACTCGACGAGCTGTCGCAGCGGACCTCACAGCGGCTCGCCGAGCGCCTCGGCGACTGGACCGACGACGAGGTCGCCCAGCTCATCCATCTGATGACCCGCCTGCGCTCCGCCTTCGGTGACTGCCGGTCCGCCCAGGCCCGGCCACCCGCTCCCGTGATCGAAGAGACCACCCGTACACCCGCAAGCACGTAAGAAAAGGAAGCCCATGGCAACGACCACACCAGCCGGTGTGCGGGCTCACGCCAAGCACGGGGGAGGCTCCTCGGCGGGCGACGCCCCGATGTCGCACCGGCAGATCATGGAGGCGCTGTCCGGCCTGCTGCTGGGCCTGTTCGCCGCCATCCTGTCGTCGACGATCGTCACCAACGCCCTCCCGACGATCATCAAGGACCTCGGCGGCGGTCAGTCCGCCTACACCTGGGTCGTCACCGCGGCCCTGCTGGCGATGACCGCCTCCGTGCCGCTGTGGGGCAAGCTCGCCGACCTGGTGAGCAAGAAGGCGCTCGTCCAGATATCCCTGGTCATCTATGTGGCCGGTTCGGTCATCGCCGGTCTCGCGCAGAACCCGGCGATGCTGATCACCGCCCGTGTGGTGCAGGGCCTCGGCGCCGGCGGTCTGTCCGCCCTGGTCCAGGTCATCCTGGCCGCGATGATCTCCCCCCGCGAGCGCGGCCGGTACTCCGGCTACACCGGTGCCACCTTCGCCGTGGCCACCGTCGGCGGTCCGCTGCTCGGCGGTGTCATCACCGACACCAGCTGGCTCGGCTGGCGCTACTGCCTGTTCGTCGGCATCCCCTTCGCGCTGATCGCGCTGGTCGTCCTGCAGAAGACCCTGCACCTGCCCGTCGTCAGGCGCGAGGTCAAGGTCGACTGGCTCGGCGCCTTCCTGATCACCGCGGCCGCCTCGCTGCTGCTCATCTGGGTGACCTTCGCCAACGACAAGTACGACTGGCTGTCCTGGCAGACGTACGTGATGGTGGGCGGCACGATCGTGCTCACGCTGCTGTTCGTCCTCACCGAGTCCAGGGCCTCCGAGCCGATCATCCCGCTGCGCCTGTTCCGCAACCGCACGATCACCCTGGCCTCGCTGGCCTCGCTGTTCGTCGGTGTCGGCATGTACGCGGGCACCGTCTTCTTCTCGCAGTACTTCCAGCTGGCGCGGGACAAGTCGCCGACCATGTCCGGCGTGATGACCATCCCGATGATCGGTGGTCTGTTCATCTCCTCCATGATCTCCGGGCGGATCATCACCAACACCGGACGCTGGAAGAACTGGCTGGTCGCCGGCGGTCTGTTCCTCACGGCGGGCCTGGCCCTGCTCAGCCTGATGCGCTACGACACCCCGTACTGGCAGCTGTCCGTCTACATGGCGCTCGTGGGCGTCGGCGTCGGCATGATGATGCAGAACCTGGTGCTGTCCACGCAGAACCAGGTCGCCCCGAAGGACCTGGGCGCCGCCTCCTCCACGGTGAGCTTCTTCCGCTCCCTCGGCGGCGCGGTCGGCGTCGGCGTGCTCGGCTCGGTCATGTCGGACCGGATCAGCCACTACGCCAGGAACAGCATCGGCGAACTCGGCCTGAAGGAGCGGATGGCCGCGGCCAAGGCCGTGAGCGGCGGCGAGCTGCCCGACATGAACCGGCTGCCCCTGCCGATCCGTCATTGGCTGGAAAGCGCCTACGGCCACGGCATCGCCGACGTCTTCCTCTACGCGGCACCCTGCGCCCTGGTCGCCTTCGTCGTGGTGATGTTCATCAAGGAGGTCCCGCTGCGGACGACCGGCGCGCTGGTCCAGGCCGCGCAGGAGAGGACCGGGACGACGGCCGAGGCCGCCGCGCCCGTCGAGACCACGCTGGAGAACGCCATGCAGAACGTGCCGGGTGAGCCCGTCCAGGAGAAGGTGCCCAGCCTGACCGCGTCCGCCCCGGCGGGCGGTGCCGCCGAGTCCCCGGTCGCCGCGGCCGCCACCGCGGCGCCGATGACGGCCGTCGCGACCGTCGCCGAGTCCGGCTCGGGCGGCGACGGCACCCCGGTGCACGGTTTCGTCCGCGGCGCCGAGAGCGCCCCGGTCCCGCGGGCCGCGGTCACCCTGATCTCGCTGGCCGGCCGGCAGCTGGGCCGCTCCGTCGCCCAGGCCGACGGCTCCTACACGCTGGCCGCCCCCGGCACCGGCAGCTACGTCCTGATCGCCTCCGCCGACGGCTACCAGCCGCAGGCCTCCACCGTCGTGGTGGGCGAGGAACCCCTGTCGTACGACATCCTGCTCAGCGGCACCAGCGGGCTGGCCGGTGTGGTGCGGGCGACCGGGAGCGCGCTGCCGGTCGAGGACGCCATGGTGATCGTCACCGATGTGCGCGGTGACCTGCTGGCCACCGCCGCCACCGGTGAGCAGGGCGACTTCTCCTTCACCGACCTGGTGCCCGGTCCGGTGACCGTCGCCGTCAACGCGAGCGGCTTCCGGCCGCGCGCGCTGCCCGTCGAGGTCGCCGCCGCCGGCGTCACCCGCGTCGACGTCGACCTGGACGCCGGCGCCCGTCTCCAGGGTGTCGTCAAGGCCCCGCACGGCCCGCTGGCCGACGCCCGGGTGACCCTGGTCGACCAGGCGGGCAACGTGGTCGGCAGCGCCACCACCGGCGAGGACGGCGCGTACGCCTTCACCGACCTGGACAGCGGTGAGTACACCGTCATCGCGACCGGCTACCCGCCGGTGGCGACCGCGCTGACCGTCACCGGCACCGGCACCGACGGCCACGACATCGAACTCGCCCACCCCGGCGAGTAGTTCCCCCCGGCCCGTGGCAGGGCACGCTCCGAGCGGAGCTGCCCGGCGCCACGGGCCGGTTTCCTACGACCGATTCGCAAGGCCTTGCAGGGAGAAAACGGGATGGGACTGACCGCGAAGATCCGTACGCGGGACGGGTGGGCCGTGTCGCACGCGGTCGTCACGGTGACCGACATGACCGGTACGCAGGTGCTGCGGGCCGAGGCGGACGCCGAGGGGGCCGTACGGGACGCCACCGAGCTGACTCCGGGGGCGTACACCGTGATCGTGACGGCCGTCGGGTACGCGCCGGCCGCGTCCAGCGCGATCGTCACCGCGAGCGGCCGGGCCGAGGTCGGCACCGTGACCCTCGCCCGGCAGGGCGGCACCGAGCTGCCGCCGCCCGGTCCCTGGACGATCGACCCGGCGCACTCCTCGGTCGCGGCGGTCGCCCAGCACCTGGGGATCTCCAGCGTGCACGGCCGGTTCACCGAGTTCGGCGGCACCATCGAGATCGCGCCGGACGACGTCGCCAAGTCCCGGGTGGAGGCGGTGATCAAGGCCGGGTCCATCGACACCGGCAACGGCATGCGCGACACGCACCTGCGCTCCGGTGACTTCCTCGACGTCGAGAACCACCCGGAGATCGCCTACCGCTCCACCGGGCTGACCCAGGCGGGCCCGGACCGCTGGACCGTGCACGGCGAGCTGTCCCTGCACGGCGTGGTGCGCCAGGTGGACCTCGACCTCGCCTACCTCGGCACCGGCGCCGACCCCTGGGGCGGTACCCGCGCCGCCTTCCGCGCCACGGCGGAGCTGCACCGCGAGGACTTCGCGATGAACTACAACCAGGTGCTCCAGGCGGGCATCGCCGCCATCGGCACCACGCTGAAGGTGCAGCTGGACGTCCAGGCGGTGCAGGGCGACAGCCTGCCGGCCGCCTGATCCCCGGACGGAGGGCCCGCCGACCGGATGCCGGTTCGGCGGGCCCTCGTCATGTCACTGCGTCATCGCCGCGTCATGCCGATCCGTATGTCGTGCGCTAGTTGTCCGTCGCGCCCACGATGCGGCGGGCCAGATCGCGGAGCTTGACGTTCTCCCGCTGGGAGGCGCGCACCAGACTCTCGAAGGCCGCCTGTGCGTCGATGTCCAGACGTTCCATCAGGATGCCGGTGGCCTGTCCGATCAGGTCCCGGGTGTGCATGGCCTCCGTCAACTGCTCGCGCACCGTCACGGAGTTCAGGGCGAGGCCCACCTGCACGGTGAACAGCCGGCCGAGCCGCGCGGCCGTCTCGTCGAAGGCGCCGGGTTCGCGGGAGTACGCGGTCAGCACGGTCAGCCGGCGCTTGTCGGCGCGCAGCCGCATCGACAGCACCGAGCGCAGCTCCTGGGGTTCGCCGTCCGTACCGCCGCTGTCCGCGACCCGCACCACCGGCGAGGTCCACAGCCGCTCCCAGTGCGGCAGGTCGGGGGTGCCGGCCTCGCGCACGAGGTCATCGCTCCAGGCCACCGTGCGCAGCGACTCCCCGCGCTCGATCTCGCAGACCCCGGCGTGCTCGGCGCCGGGCAGCAGATGCACCGCGAGCCGGACCGCCGCGTCCAGCGTGGCACCCGGGGTGGCACTCTCGTGCAGCTCGCGGGCCGCCGCCGTCAGGGCCTCGGCCAGGTCGAGACCGCCCGGGGAACGGGTCACCTCGAAGACGTCGTACGCGGAGAAGTCGTACGCGGAAAAGTCAGGCGTGGAAAAGTCGGACGCGGCCACCACGAACCTCTCGGATGACATGACCGTACGGCCATGCGCAGGAGAGCTCCGCAGCACATTCCCGACTGCGAGCACAGGACATCAGAACTTTAGCTGCTCCATTGCGGTGAAGTGACCTCCCGCCGGCGCCCGCGCACCCCGCCCGGACCCCCGGCGCGCCATGCCTGTGCCCAGCAGGGTCAGGCTGGATCGGCGGTCCGCGCCCTAGGCTGCGACCATGGCACCGAACATCGCGACGAACACCCGTGTCTCCCTGGACGAGCTGCTGGACTTCGTACGGCCCCGCCACCGCGCGCTGCTGATCACCCGCCGCGCCGACGGCTCCCCGCAGGCCTCCCCGCTGACCTGCGGGGTCGACGACTCGGGACGGATCGTGGTCTCGACCTACCCGGAGCGGGCCAAGACCCGCAACGCCAAGCGGGATCCGCGGGTGAGCGTGCTCGTGCTCAGCGACGACTGGAACGGCCCCTGGGTGCAGGTCGACGGCACCGCCGAGGTCGTCGACAGCCCCGACTCGGTGGAGCCGCTGGTCGAGTACTACCGCAACATCGCGGGGGAGCACCCCGACTGGGACGAGTACCGGGCGGCCATGCGCAAGCAGGGCAAGTCGATCATCCGGGTGACGCCTGAGCGGTGGGGTCCGGTGGCGACCGGCGGATTCCCGGCGCGGCTGGTCGGCGGGGAGTGACGAGCCTTCGGGGCCGGGCGCCCGACGGGCCGGTCAGCCCCGTTCGACCATCGCCTCGATCCCCGCGATCAGCAGGTCCAGGGCGAAGGTGAAGTCACGGCCCATCAGCTCGGCGACGGTGCCCCGGCCGCGGGCGTCCATGATCTGCCTGGACTCCTGGACGAATTCCGCGGTGTGGGGGTCCTCGCGGACCAGGTTCACCGCCTGCTGGTAGTAGTCGTCCGGGGTCAGCCCGGAGTCCGCGATCCGGCACATGAACTGGGCCTCGATCGTGCCGAACCCGTACACGAACTGGAAGACCGCCGAGATCGCGCCCCTCACCCGGTGCGGGGGCAGCCCGGAGCGGGCGAGGGTGCGCTGCACGCTGCGGGAGAAGTCCAGCGAGTGCGGGCCGATGTTCAGGTACTGGCCGGCCAGCCGGGACAGCCAGGGGTGGCGCACCAGCAGGCCCCGGTACTCGGCGGCCAGTGCCCGCAGCCGCTCCCGCCAGTCGGTGCCGTCGTCCTCGGCCGGCAGGCGCAGTTCGCCGTAGGCGGCGTCCAGGGCGAGTTCGAGCAGGTCGTCCTTGGTGTCGACGTACCAGTACAGGGACATCGCGGTGACGTTCAGCTCCGCGGCGAGGCGGCGCATGGAGAACTTCGCGAGGCCCTCGGCGTCGAGCAGTCGTACCGACGCGGCGGTGATCCGCTCCCGGTCGAGGCCGGAGGGCTGGCCGCCACGCCCGCCGCGCCGGGGCTCCTCCTGAAGCCACACGCTGTCCCGCGCCGACCGCCCCGCCGTCTTCGCCACCGGCGCACCTTCCTCTGTCTCCGGCCGCACGAGGCCGCCGCCCAGGATGCCAGGAGTCGGCCGGTGCGGGGGGCACGGGCCCGCATCCCTGTGCCGTTACCCACATCCCCCGGCACTTAGACGCGGACCCGCTCCGCCGTTCTCCCTCAGCCGTCGGCGCGCCGGGTGAGGTCGTAGAAGGTGGCCGAGCCCACGGTCACCTTCTCGAAGGTGCTCTGGACCCAGGAGCTGATCCGCGAGCCGGTGCCGCTGCCGCGGCCGGGTCCGCCGCCCTCGGTGCCGCCGCCCATGCCACCTCCCATGCCGCCGGCGATGAAGTAGTGGACGCGGCCCTGCGCCACGTACTGCTTGAACTGCGCGAGCGTCGGCGAAGGGTCGGTTCCGTTGAAGCCGCCGATCGCCATCACCGGGTCCCCGGTGGCGAGTTGGTAGCTCGCCGCGTTCTGCGAGCCGATGGAAGCGGCGACCCAGGTGTACCGGGACGCGTCCTTCTCCAGCAGCGCCTTGGCGGCCGATCCGACGTCCGCGCCGTCCAGCAGACCGCCCATGCCGCCGGCACCGCGGCCGCCCTCGCCGGTGGGGACACCGCCCGGGAAACCGCCGCCGAGGTCACCGCCGGGGGCCGGGAAGCCGTTGCCGTTCCGCTGTCCGGGCGTGCCCTGCTGACCCGGCACGCCCTGCTGACCCGGTCCGCCCTGCTGGTTCTGCTGTCCCTGCCGATTCCCCTGGCCCGGCACGCGCCCGCCGCCGAAGCCGCCCGGCGCGCCGCCGGGTCCGCCGCCCGGACCCCGGCCGCCGCCGAAGCCCATCATGCTCGCGCCCGCCGGGCCCGCCGTCGGGATGGAGCCCTTGTGCGCGGAGTCCACCGTGCTCAGGGTGTAGGCGGTCGGCCCGGCCAGCGCGGCGACGAGGGCCAGCGCCGCCGCGGCGAGGGCGAGGGACCGCGTGACGTGCCCGGCGAAGATCAGGCCGAGGGCCGCCACCAGCCCGCCCACCAGGACCAGCCACTTCAGCCAGGGCAGATAGGTGGGCGTGCGGTCGAGCAGCACGCAGCCCCAGGCCGCGGCGGCCACCACGGACGCGGCGAGCGCGAGCGCCGCCCACGCCCGCCGGCGCCGCTCCCACAGCAGCCCGGCGCCCATGCCGACGACGGCGGCCAGATAGGGGGCGAGGGCCACGGTGTAGTACTGGTGGAAGATGCCCGCCATGTAGCTGAACACCGCCATGGTCACGAGCAGGGACCCGCCCCAGACCAGGAACGAGGAGCGGGTGACCGACGTGCGCCCGCGCCTCCGGGTCGCCAGCAGACCCGCGGCCAGCAGGATCAGCGCGGTGGGCAGCAGCCAGGAGATCTGGCCGCCGATCTCGGAGTCGAACATCCGGTCCCAGCCGGTCTCCCCCCACATCCCGCCGCCGGCGCCTCCGCCGGGGCCCCCGCCTCCGCCGACGCTGCCGGTCTCGTCGCCGCTGAGCCGCCCGAACCCGTTGTAGCCGAAGGTCAGTTCCAGGAAGCTGTTGTGCTGCGAGCCACCGATGTAGGGGCGGGACGAGGCCGGCCACAGCTCGACGATCGCGACCCACCAGCCACCGGACACGACCAACGCCAGGGTGGCGGCGGCCAGTTGGCCGAGGCGCCTGCGCAGCGGCACCGGCGCGCACACGGCGTACACCGTGGCGAGCGCAGGCAGGATCAGGAACGCCTGGAGCGTCTTGGCGAGGAACGCGAGGCCGATCGCGGCCCCGGCCCACACCAGCCACCTGGTCCGGCCGTCCTCCAGTGCCCGCACGACGAGGTAGCAGGCCACGGACATCAGCAGGGCGAGCAGCGCGTCCGGGTTGTCGAACCGGAACATCAGTGCCGCGACCGGGGTGAGCGCGAGCACCGCGCCCGCGATCAGACCCGCGGCGGGGCTGAACCGGCGGCGCACGGCGGCGTACACGACGGCCACGGTCGCCACGCCCATCAGCGCCTCGGGCGCCAGGATCGCCCAGGAGTTCAGGCCGAAGATCCGCACCGACAGCTCCATCGGCCACAGCGCGGCCGGGGGCTTGTCGACGGTGATGGCGTTGCCCGCGTCCAGCGACCCGAAGAAGAGCGCCTTCCAGGACGTGCTGCCCGCCTGGACGGCCGCCGAGTAGAAGGAGTTGGCGTAGCCGGAGGCGCTGAGGTCGTAGAGGTAGAGCAGCAGGGTGGCGGCGAGCAGCCCGAGGAAGGCGGGGCGCGCCCAGCGGGGGTCCTCGGGGCGGCCGCGCCACAGCCGGTGCGGGAGGGACGGCCGCCGGGTCGCGGGGGCCGGGGGCGGTGCCCACCCGGTCGTGCCGCCCGGCCCCTCGTTCGCGTCGAGCGGGCGGTCGTAGGAGGTGCTCATCGGGACCCTTCCGGGGTGTCGGTGCCGTACGGTCCCCGCGGGTCCGGGAACACCCAGGCGCGGAAGAGCAGGAACCGCAGTACGGTCGCGGCGAGGTTGGCGGTGACGAGGACCGCCAGCTCGGTGGAGTGCGCGGGGTGGCCGCCGGCCGCGTCGAGAGCGGCCAGGGAACCGCTGGTCAGGGCGAGTCCGATGGCGAAGACCACCAGGCCCTGCGCCTGGTGGCGGACCGCGCCGCCCCGGCCGCGCACCCCGAAGGTCAGCCGGCGGTTGGCGGCCGTGTTGGCGACGGCCGAGACCAGCAGCGCGAGGCCGTTGGCCGACTGCGGCCCGCAGAACTGCCGGAAGCCGCTGTAGAGCAGCAGATAGAAGAGGGTCGACAGGACCCCGACCACGCAGAAGCCGACCAGCTGGCGGGCAAGTCCCCCGGGGACGCCGGTCAGTTCGCGGTCGCGCGGATCGTCGCCGAAGGGCCGGGCGAGCCGGTCCAGCGGCAGCGAACCGGTGGCGAGCGCCCGGCCGATCCGCCACACGCCCTTGAGGTCGTCGGTCGCGGTGCGCACGATGTGCACGGTGGAGTCGGGGTCGTCCACCCAGTCGACCGGCACCTCGTGGATCCTGAGCCCGGCCCGCTCGGCGAGGACCAGCATCTCGGTGTCGAAGAACCAGCCGGTGTCCTCCACCAGCGGCAGCAGCACCCGGGCCACGTCCCCCCGTATGGCCTTGAACCCGCACTGCGCGTCCGAGAAGCGGGCCTTGAGCGAGCCGCGCAGGATCAGGTTGTACGCCCGGCTGATCAGCTCCCGCCTGGGGCCGCGCACGACCCGGGAGGAGCGGGCCAGCCGGGAGCCGATCGCGAGATCCGAGTGTCCGGAGATCAACGGCGCGACCAGCGGCAGGAGGGCGTTGAGGTCGGTGGACAGATCGACGTCCATATAGGCGAGGACCGGCGCCTTCGAGGCGGACCACACGGTCCGCAGCGCACGCCCGCGGCCCTTCTGCTCCAGGCGTACGACGCCCACCCCGGGCAGCTCGGCCGCCAGCCCGGCCGCGACCAGCGGGGTGGTGTCCGTGGAGGCGTTGTCCGCGATCGTGATGCGGAAGGCGTAGGGGAAGGTGCGCGTCAGATGCTCGTGCAGCCGGCGGACGCACGGCTGGAGGTCCTGCTCCTCGTTGTAGACGGGGATCACCACGTCCAGGACGGCCGCACCGGCGGCCGAGGCCGGCAGGTGCTCCCGGGCCGGCAGCGCCCCCGGGGGCGAGTCGTGAGAAGGGTCGGTTCGCATGGAACCAACTCTGGTCAGGCGCCCTGTCGCGTCGGTGTGGTGGCGCTGTGGGAGGGCTGTGAGTGCGGGGCGGCGGGAACGGAGGGGGACGCGGCGGCGGGTACGGCGGGGCCGGAGAGCGGCTCGGCGGCGGAGCCGGCCGGACCTGCGGGATCGGCGGAACCGGCGGGGCGGGGGCAGGGCTCGGTAGCGGGTCCCGCGGCCGGTCGGGGGGCCGATGGGGGGACCGGTCGGGGGGCGAGTGCGGGCAGGCGCACGGTGAACACGGTCCGTCCGGGGACGCTCTCCACGCTCACCGCGCCGTGGTGCGCCGCCGCGACGGCCCGCACGATGGCGAGCCCGAGCCCGGTCGATCCGGTGGCCCGCGACCGGGCCGAGTCCCCTCGGGCGAACCGCTCGAAGACGTGCGGCAGCAACGTGCCCGGGATTCCCGGACCGTCGTCCTCGACGTCCACGTACAGCCACGGCCCCTGCCGGCGCACCCGCGCGGTGACGGTCGTACCGGGCGGGGTGTGGCGCTGGGCGTTGGCCAGCAGGTTGACCAGGACCTGCTGGAGCCGGGCGGCGTCCGCGCAGACCGGGGCGGGTTCGTCGGGCAGGGCGAGCCGCCAGTCGTGGTCACGGCCGGCCGCGCGGGCGTCGCTGACGGCGTCCACGACGAGCGGGACCAGATCGGTCGGGGCGAACTCCAGCGGCCGGCCGGCGTCCAGGCGGGCGAGCAGCAGCAGGTCCTCCACCAGCAGGGTCATCCGTGCGGCCTCGGACTCGATCCGCCCGAGGGCGTGCCGGGTGTCGGGACCGACCTGTTCGTGGCCGCGCCGGGTCAGCTCGGCGTAGCCGCGGATGGAGGAGAGGGGGGTGCGCAGTTCATGGCTGGCGTCGGCGACGAACCGTCGTACCCGCGTCTCGCTCTGCTGCCGCGCCTCCAGTGCGCCGCGGACATGGTCGAGCATCCGGTTCAGCGCGGCGCCGACCTGTCCGACCTCGGTGTGCGGATCGCACTCGGCGTCCGGGACGCGTTCGCTGAGGTTCACCTCGCCGGTGTGCAGCGTCAGTTCGGAGACGCGGGTGGCGGTGGCGGCGACCCTGCGCAACGGGCGGGTGGCCACGCCGACGATGACGGTTCCGGCGAGGCAGGCGGCGAGCAGTCCGGCGGCGGTGACACAGACCTCGACGAGGATCAGGGTGTTGACGATGCCGTCGGTGTCCTCGGTCGGGATGCCCACGTAGAAGGAGCCGTTGGGCCCGGTGACGTACTGGGCGCGGTAGCTGCCGAGGCCGGGGAGGCCGAGGGTGTGCGCGCGGCTGTCGGCGGGCACGCCGCCGAGGGCGGCGAGCTGGGCCCGGTCCAGGTCCTGGGCGCTCGTGTACGGCGCGGCCCCCGACTTGCGGCCCACCTTGCCCTCGGTGGCGGTGCCGTCGCGCACCTCGGCCACGACCGTGTACTGCGGCTGCGGGCCGAAGGCGACGAACTGGTCCAGTTCGATGCCCGTGGGCGCCTGTACGCCGCCGGGCGCGCCGGGTCTCCGGTCCGGTCCCGGCGGGGCGAAGGCGCCGGAGGCGCGCTTGCCGACCTCGTCCAGCCGGCCGTCGAGCTGGTCGTACAGATGCGAGCGCAGGGCCAGGGTGGTCACCGTGCCGATCACCGCGCAGACGACGGCGATGAGCACGACGGAGACGACGACGAGGCGGGTGCGCAGGGTGCGGTGCGAGCGGGCGGAGCGGGACGGCCGAAGGGGACCGGTCATCACACGGCGGGCTTGATCAGGTATCCGGCGCCGCGCCGGGTGTGGATCATGGGATCGCGACCGGCGTCGATCTTCCGGCGCAGGTAGGAGATGTACAGCTCGACCACGTTGGCCTGGCCGCCGAAGTCGTACGACCACACGCGGTCCAGGATCTGTGCCTTGCTGAGCACGCGCCGCGGGTTGCGCATGAGGAAGCGCAGCAGCTCGAACTCCGTGGCGGTGAGGTGGATGGAGTCGCCGCCCCGGGTAACCTCGTGGCTGTCCTCGTCCAGGGTGAGGTCGCCCACGACGAGCACGGACTCCGAGCGCCGGTCGGCCGCCCCGGACCTGCGGATCAGCCCGCGCAGCCGGGCGACGACCTCCTCCAGGCTGAACGGCTTGGTGACGTAGTCGTCGCCGCCCGCGGTGAGCCCGGCGATACGGTCCTCCACCGCGTCCTTGGCGGTCAGGAACAGCACGGGCACGTCCGGCAGTTCACGGCGCAGTCGCCCGAGCACGGCGAGCCCGTCCATGTCCGGCAGCATCATGTCGAGGACGACGGCGTCGGGCCGGAACTCGCGGGCCGTCTGCAGGGCTCCCTGGCCGTCCGTCGCGCTTCTGATCTGCCAGCCCTCGTAGCGAAGGGCCATGCTCAGCAGTTCGGTGATCGACGTCTCGTCGTCGACCACCAGCACGCGGACCGGGCTCCCGTCCGGCCTCAGCAGTTCGGTGCGCCCCTGGGGCGAGGTCGTGGTCATGGCGGCCACCCTGTCGGGGCCCTCTGAGAGGAGTGTTTCACCAGTCTTGGTTTTTCCTGAGAAACACACAGCCACCACTCAGACAACGCCTGGGTGGCTCCTCAGAACAGTCCCTCCTGCTCCCGGACGAACTCCCTTACGGGGAAGGTCGGTCCGCCCCCCTCCCCCGCCGAGGGCACGATCGCCCACCCCCGCATCAGCCGGGTGTCGAGCACGACGGTCCCCCGCCCGCCGACGGCCAGATGGAGATCGGGCCCGGCCGCCGCGACCAGTTCCCCGCTCACGGCACCACCGGGGACGAGTTCGACCACCTCGCCGCAGGCGGCCGGCGTTCCGCCGAGCCCGAAGGCCCGTACGTGGTCGACGACTTCGCAGGAATCGGCGCGCAGCGACTCCGGCCACCGGGCGAGCGCGACGGCCCGCCGGTGCAGCTCCCGGACCTCGGCCGCCCGCTCCCCCTCCGTCCGCGGCAGCCGCCCCCGCACCGCCCGCTTCCCGGCGTACGGAATCCGGTCCGGCACCCCCAGGGCGGCCCGCAGCATCTCCTCCGTACGCCGGGCCGCCATCAGGGGCCCGGTCCCGAGCCAGCTGAAACAGACCGCCCCCTGCTCCAGCAACCGCGCCGACCCCCGCTCCACGGCCGTGATCCCGACCTTGACCATGCCGGGCCCGAACCAGGCGAGGTACACCCGGTACGGCCGGGGGTCGTCGGCGATCGTGTCGGCGGCCACGGAGTGCGCCCGGTCGAGCCGCGCGCACTCCTCGCACCGAGCCCCCGTGCTCCGCCCGGCCACCACCACCTGCCCCGGGCAGGCGTGCCCCCGCGCCCCCACGCACGTCCGCCGGCCGCCTTCCGGCACCCCGAAGGAGATCCTCTTCCCCCACGCGAGCGCGCTGCCCCGCCCGCCGTCCCACTCCAGGAGGGGGCCGTCGGCGGACCAGCGAAGCCCGGAGCATCTCCACGTCTGTGCCATCACTCGTGAGGGTAGGGGGTGCGTCTGACAACGCCCCGGGGAGACCGCGCCGGGCGTACGGCGGGCGCGGCCCCGCGGGGGTGCCGACCCGCCCTCCCTCGGGGCCGGAAATTCCGAGCGCCGCCGACGGGGCGCGGGATACCCTCCCCCGTCATCTCCGCGAGCGTGGGAGGAGCCGGCGTTGTCAGGCCGTTCAGCCGCCTGCCCCAGCGGGTTCGTCAGGCTTCTCCTCGCCCTGTCCGCCTCGGAGTTCGGGGACAGGCTGGTGCAGGTGGCGTACGCCCTGATCGCGGTGCGGGCGGGATCGACGACGTTCCTGGCCGCCGTGCTGGCCGCGCAGACCGTCCCGGTCCTGGCGCTGACGCCGCTCGTCGGTTCCCGGGGATGGCTCCGGTCACGGACGGCGTGGCGGGCGGGCCTCGTCGGGCAGGTGGTGGCGTTCGCGGTCGCGGCGTTGCTGGCCGACCACCGGGCCGTCGTCCTGGCCGCTGTCCTCGTCGCCGCGTCCTGCGAAGCCCTGACGATGCCGTTCTCCCGCTCGCTCCTGCACGCGCTGAGCGACGGGCGGCAGGCCGAACTGGCCAAGTGGTGGAGCGTGTCGAAGGCGGGGGCCGGTGCCGCGGGCATGGCGCTGGCGGGGGTGGTGGTGGCCGTGTCCGGCACGGCGTCGGCCTTCGCGCTGGACGCTCTCACCTTCCTGCTGGTGCTGGCCGTGGCCTGGTCGCCGCGGACCCCGGCGGACGGCGGGGCGGGACGTCGTCGCGCCACCGCAGGATTCCGCCTGCTGGTGGCCCCCGGCGCGTTCGGCGCGTTCGGTCTGCTCTGCCTGACCGTCATGCTGCTCACCACCAGCCTGGAGGGCGTCTCGGGGCCCTTCATGCTGGCCCGGACGCCCGGTTACGACGCGGACGGGCTCGGCGCGGTGATGGCCTGCTGGGCCGTGGCGTCCATGATCGCGGCGGCGGCGACCCCGAAGCGCGTCACCGGCATCCGCGCGCTCCTTCCCGTGTCCAGCGTCCTGGTGGCCCTCGCGATCGGCCTGCCCAGCCTCGGCCTCCCCTTCTGGTCCGCCGCCGCCACCTTCGCCCTGGGCGGCATCGGCAACGGCGTCTTCAACCTCCTCCTCACCCGCGTCATCTGGTCCGGCGTCCCGTCCGAGGGCCAGCCCCACGCCTGGGCCGCCTTCAACTGGATCCTGAACGCCTCCCTGTTCCTGAGCTTCTCCGTGGGCCTCTTCCTCCGCCCCCAGCACGCCCCGACGCTGCTGGCGTGCGCCGCGGGCGGCTGCCTGCTCGCCGGCAGCGCCCACCTGTCGGCGCTCGCACGGGCACCGAAGGCGGCACGGGCGATCGCCTGAGCCGGCCTCGTGCGACCCCGCACGACCGGGGACGTCCCCGGCCTCAGCCGCCGCCCCCGCAGCCCGACGCCGCCGGCCTGTCACGGCACAGCTGATCCTGGTGCGACTGCGCCGCGGCACCGCCGAAGATGACGACGCAGGCCAGGACGGCCATGACGGTCTGCGTGACCACCGTCACGACGGCCCCGGCCCGCGCGGCGACCACGGCCGCCACGACGGCGAGGACTCCGACTCCGCCGACGGCGACCAGGTACTTCCACAACGGATCGGCCGCGGGGGTCCCGGCCGGGTCGAGGTCGAACCCGGACAGGAACCAGAGCCCGAGGACGACCACCAGGGCGAGCGACTCCAGGAGCAGCAGACCGCACCCGGCCCCGATGTCGGCGCCCGGGTCGGCACGGGGACGGCGCCCCGGCCCGGTGGTCGCGTCGAAGGCCGGCGGAGCGACGGGCAGGTCCATACCGGCACCCTGCCCGCGCGGGCAGGTCAGCCGCATGAGTACGGCTACTCACCCCGCCCCGGCGGCGGGCGCCGGCACCGTCGCGATCCCGCCCGCGCCCCCGCCGGTCACCGGCCTCTACGAGACTCCCGCGCAGGCAGCCGGAAGGTACTGTGACGAGCCCACCCTCGTCACGTCGGCCGGTACCTCCGGGAGTCGGGTACTGATGGCAATCACACGGCGCATCGTCCGCCTGGCCACGTGCGTGCTCGTCGCCGCTCTGGGAGCGGCCGGCTGCGGCCCCGGTCATCACGACGGCGCCTCCGCGACCCGCCCCGCCCGGGGCGCTGCGCCGCCGTCGCCCCCACCGCCGGCCGGCGCGACCCCCGATCCTCGGGGCCCTTCCGTAGACAAGGCCCCGGCCATCAGCGCGGACGGTATGACGCCACTGGTCCGCGACACCGCGGTCACGGGCGATGTCGTCTATCCGATCCCGGGCGGGATCAGGGCGGGCGAGACCCTGGCGATCGCCGTCGACTGCCAGGGTCCGGGCCGCCTCACCGTCCGGGTGCAGCCGGCCGGCGTCTCCTTTCGGCTGCTGTGCGAAAAGGGCAGGGTCCTGCCGACGCTGAACGAGATCGCCATGTCCGAGAACCGCTCCAGCAGCTCGCTGCGCTTCACTTCCGGGCCCGGCACGACCTGGTCGTTCGCGGCCGGCTGGGATCCGAATCCGCCCAAGCGGCGGTAGGCCGGGTCCGCGGCCCGCGACTTCGGCCGATCGGGAGCCCCGGCCGGCATTCGCCCTGCGATCCCCGGAAACGCCAGAGGCCCCGGATCTCTCCGGGGCCTCTGTTCCGTGTGCACTCGGCAGGATTCGAACCTGCAACCTTCTGATCCGTAGTCAGATGCTCTATCCGTTAAGCTACGAGTGCTTGTTCTTTTGTTCTTGTCTCCGTTTCCGTTCCTTTCGGCCCGTCCCGGCGACAGGAAGAACATTACATGACTGCCGCCGTCATGTGAAATCCGATTGGCACACCCCTTCTGACCTGCGAAAACGTTCAGGAGGGGGTGGGGGTGACGGAGCGGGGGAGGGAACGACGAAGCCCCGGTCACGGGGACCGGGGCTTCGGTTGGGGCGGAGGCGGAGGGATTTGAACCCTCGATGGGCTTTAAGGCCCAAACCGCATTAGCAGTGCGGCGCCATAGACCGGACTAGGCGACGCCTCCAGCACAACCGCTCACGCGAGCGCGCGAATGGTGCGTGCAGATGATGACACAGCCGAGTGCGGCGTCACCAATCGCCCCCCACGGTACTAGGCAGTCGGGCCGCAGGGCAAAGGGCTTCTTCGGCGGGGTGGCGTTTTCCGGGGGAACGTGCCGCAACGTCCGCGGAGGTCGGGCGTTGAGGAGTGCATGGATCCTGTTCTCTCGGGCCGCGCCGGCCGCCCGCGCCGCACCGGTCGCGTCGTCTCAGCCGTCGTCTCCGCCGTCGCCGTAGCCGTCGCCGCACCCCTGATCGCCGCCCCCGCCGCCTTCGGCCAGGGGCACGGGCGCGGCAGTGATCACCTCACCGTCGTCGTACGGCATGCCGGGGCCGGGCGGGACGGCACGTACGAGCTGTTCTGTCATCCCGGCGGCGGGCGTCACCCGGACGTGGAAGGGGCCTGTCGCGGGCTTGACGCGCAGACGCGGTGGGGGCGGGACCTCTTCGCGCCGGTGCCGCCCGGCAGCGTCTGCAGCATGATCTCCGGCGGGCCGGCCACCGCGCGGGTCACCGGTACCTGGGCGGGACGGCCGGTCGACGCGTCGTACGACCGGAACGACGGGTGCGAGATCGCGCGGTGGGACCGGATGGTGCCGCTCCTGCCGAAGATCGGGTAGGCCCGGCCGGAAGGTCCGGTCGTCACCGCTTCGGCGTCACTTCCTCGTGGGACCTCCCTCTCATCCGGCACCCCTGGCGCAACACGTGCGCTTAGACTCCCTCGCGTGACACGTCGCGGGCCGGTTGGCAAGATGGCCCGAGCGGTCGGCAAGGTGCGGTAACAGGGAGGAAGCGTCTCGTGAGCAGCAGGCCATCCCGAGGCGCTGCTCGCCTCGCAGCCATACTCGACGCTCTGCCGGACGCGTTGGTCCTGGTCAACGCCAACGGAACCGTCGTCAACGCCAACACCATCGCGCTGGAGGCCTTCGAGGCCCCCGGCACCGCGCTCGTCGGGCGCGGGCTGCTCGATCTGCTGCCCGAGTTCGACTCGCGGCTCATCCCCGGCTCCATGCGGCGCCCCGGCCGGCGGGACCCGCAGGGCCGGACCAAGCCCGCGCGGATGGTCGCCCGGCGCACCGACGGGACCGAGTTCCCGGTCGAGGTCACCAGCGCGAACCTGGAGAACGGGCAGCAGGCGTACGACGGTTACGGCTACACGGGCGACGAGCTGCTGATGATCGTCGTCCGGGATCTGTCCGGGACCGTCGACACCGAGGCCGAGCTGGCCCGCTCGCAGCGGCAGACCGAGATGATCCTCCGGGCCGCGTCCGAGGGCGTCGTCGGCACCGACACCGACGGGCGGATCGTGCTCGTCAACCCGGCCGCCGCGCAGATCCTCGGCTACCGCGCCGGCGAGCTGGGCGGCAAGGAGCTGCACAACCTCGTCCTGCACTCGCGCGCCGACGGCTCCCCCTTCCCGTACGCCGAGTCGCCGCTCGCCGACACCCTGCGCTCCGGGCGCAAGCACCGGGTGCGCGGGCAGGTGCTGTGGGCCAAGGGCGACCATCCGGTGCCGGTGGACCTGACCACCGCGCCGGTGCGCGACGGGGACCAGCTCGTCGGCGCCGTGATGACCTTCACCGACCGCCGGCCCTTCGACTCCCTGGTGGACGAGAAGACCACGCTGGAGCAGGCGCACGCCGAGCGCCTGGAGAAGCTCGCCGAGGAACACGCCTCCGACCTCACCGCGCTGCGCCAGCAGCACGCCACCGAGGTCGAGGAGCTGCGCGAGAAGTACGACGCCGAGCTGGCCGAGCTGCGCGAGAAGCACGCGGAGGAGCTGGCGGCGGGCGAGGAGCGGTACGCCGCGCTCGGCGAGCGGGAGAAGGACCGGTACGAGTCGCTGGCCGGGCGGCACGAACAGCTGCTCACCCTGCTCGGGCGCTCGCTGCGCGGCCCCCTGGACGAGCTGCGGCGCGAACTGGCCGCCCTGGCCGCCGACGACGCCGGGCAGCTGTGGCCCGAGGCCAACCAGGTGCTGCACCACCTCTCCGCCGGGTACTCCCGGATCACCACCCTCATCGACAACGTCCTCGCCTACCAGCGGATCGACACGGGCAGCGAGGACATCACCCGTACGAAGGTGATGCTGGACGCCGTCGTCGCCGCGGGCGTGGACGGCGCGGTGGAGCTGATCGGGCCCGGCCGGGTGCAGTTCGCCGTGCACGCGCCGCCCATCGAGGCCGAGGTCGACCCGCAGCGGCTCGCCACCGCGCTCGCGCATCTGGTGGCGGATGTCGCGGGCGTCGACGCGACCGGCAACGCGCCCGTCTCCACGGGCGGTTACCTCGACAACACCGTGGTCGTCGCGGCCGCGCAGCGCGGTTCGGTCGCGCGCATCGAGGTGCGCGGGCCGTACGCCGGCGGGGACCCGGTGCACGAGCCGATCGTGCGCGGGATCGTGCGCGCCCACGGCGGTGTGCTCCAGACGCACGAGGTGCCGGGCATGAGCGGCAACGCGTATGTCCTGGAGGTGCCGCTCGGGGGCGGCGCGGGAGCCGTCGCGGCGCCGCCCGCACCGGTGGAGCCCGTCGTGACCGCCGAGGCGGAGGAGACGTCCGGTGGCGGCCGGCGGCGGGCCCGGCGCGGGTCCACGGACGCCTTCCTCGACAGCGATGTGACCGGTTCGGGTACGCCGGCCGGTGGCGCGCCCACCGGGCGCCGGCGCAGGCACGCGACCGCGCCGCCCGACGAGGCCGCGGTTCCGGCCGACGCCACGCAGGGCGGGTCCGGCGGGACCGGACGACGCCGCGGGCGGCCCGCCGAGATCGATCCGGCCCGCCCCGACACCGGTGGGGTGGCCGAGGGTGCCGTGGTGACCGCGGCCGAGCATGCCGCGGGCGCCGCCGCCTCCGGTACGGGGCTCGGGGGCACCGTGCCGCCGCAGGGCGTGCCCTCACCCGCCGCGGCGCCGCAGGCCGCGCTGCCCGCCGCCCTTCCGGCGGCCGTGGGCGAGGACGCGCCGGGTGCCGAGGACGCCGAGGACGCGGGGCAGCCCACGGGGCGCCGCCGCCGTGCGCTGGCCGCCGCGGCCGAGCGGGCCGCCGCGCAGGAGTCGGGGGCGCGTACGGTCTTCGCGCTGCCGCCCGCCGCGGCCGACCGCGTCCCGCAGGCGGAGGTCCCGGCGCCGCGGACCGGGACCGGGCAGGTGCCGCCGGACGCCGGACGCGTGCCGGACGAGGAGGGCCGGCACGACGCCGTACCGCTGAGCCAGGCCGAGGACCACACTCCGCCGCAGCCGCATCCCACGACCGCGCCGACCGGCCGACGCCGCCGGGCGGTGGCACCTCCCGCGCAGCCGGAGGCCGCCGGTACGACGCCGGGGGTCCCGGTGCCCGGCGCGGGTGCACAGGGCGTTCCCGTGCAGCCGCCGGGGACCGACGGTCACGGCGTACCGGGGCAGGCGCAGGGGACGAACGGCCAGGGCATCGCCCTCCAGGCCGGGCCCGCGGTCGCGGTGCGGGCCTCCGCTCCGGTGACCACCGGTGCTCCGGCGGCCGCCGCGACGCCCGTCCCTCCCGTCGTCCCGAACGCGCCCCGGGCCGTACCGCCGCTTCCGGGCGGGCCCGGCGTCGCGCAGCCCGTCGCCCCGGCCCCGCAGCCGCCCCTGGCCCGGCCCGGCACCCCCGCCCACGGCACCCCGGTCCAGGCCACGGCCACCCCGGCCGCCGGGACCCCCGCCGCGCAGCCGCTGCCGCTGCCGCTGCCCGCCGAGACCGGCGCGGGTGCCGGTGCCGCGCAGAACGTCCCGACGGCCCGGGGGGCCGCGACCGTTCCGCCGTCCCCCGCCGTCCCGGCGCCCCAGCCGACCGCCACCCCGGCGCCCGGCACCCCCCTACCGCAGCCGACCCCGGCCGCCGGGACCCCCGTACCGCCGCAGGCCGCCACCCCGGCCGCCGGGACGCCCATGCCCCAGCCGACGCCCGCGGCCGGCACCCCGCTGCCCGCCGAGCGGCGTGCCGCGCAGCCGTTGCCGCTGCCCGCGGAGGCCGGCGCGTACGACCCCGACTCCACCCAGGGCCGGGCCATCAGCGTCCGGACGCTCGGGCAGGGGGTGCCCTTCGCGCGGCAGGTCGCGCAGGGCACGCCGCCCCCGCACACGCCCGGTGGTTCCGGGCGGCGGCGGAAGCTGGGGACGCCGCCCGACCCGGCCGCGCGCCAGGACCCCTCGTCCCAGGCGATGCCCGCGCAGGGGGCCTTGCCCGGAGCGTCGCGGCTCGCGCCGGGGACCGAGGGCGGCGGACGGTCGTACGCCATCGGCGCGCCGGACGCGAACGCGGCCGAGGGGCCCGAGCCGCTGGACGGTCCCGGCGGGGCCGTCGAGGTGGCGGACCCCCCGCGGCCGCAGCCGATGGACGACGAGCTGCCGCCGGAGCCGCTGGACAACCCGCGCCGGCTGCTGGTGTGGCCCGCGCCGGACGTGACCACGCAGGCGGCGCTGAGCGAGCGCGGCTACCGGCCGGTGATCGTGCACTCGCGCGAGGAGGTCGACGCGCAGATCGCGGCCTTCCCCGCCGCGCTGTTCGTGGACCCGCTGACCGGGCCGATCACCCGTACCGCCCTGCAGTCGCTGCGCCAGGCCGCGGTGGCCGCCGAGGTGCCGGTGCTGGTGACGGCCGGGCTCGGGCAGGCGACGCGCGAGGCGGCGTACGGCGCCGACCCGGCGGTGCTGCTGAAGGCACTCGCACCGCGCGACAGCGAGCAGCACCCGCCGCGGGTGCTGCTGATCGAGGAGCACGAGGAGATCGCGGTGGCACTGACCGCGACGCTGGAGCGGCGCGGGATGCAGGTGGCGCGGGCCGCGAACGACGGCGACGCGGTGGCGCTGGCGGGCCGGTTCCGGCCCAACCTCGTGGTGATGGACCTGATGCAGGTGCACCGCCGGCGGGCCGGGATCGTGGACTGGCTGCGCGCGAACGGTCAGCTCGACCGCACCCCGCTGGTCGTCTACACGGCCGCCGTGGACCACGCCGACCTGCCGCGGCTGGCCTCGGGCGAGACGGTCCTCTTCCTCGCGGAGCGGTCCACCAGCCCCGAGGTGCAGTCCCGGATCGTGGATCTGCTGGCGCGGATCGGCACCAACTAGTCCGCGAGAGGAAGGGGGCCGGGCAGCTGCCCGGCCCCCTTTCGTTCACAGCCGCGTGACGTCCAGGTCCCCGTCCGCGTACTGCCTGCGCAGCACCTTCTTGTCGAACTTGCCCACGCTCGTCTTCGGCACCGACTCCACGATCGTCCAGCGCTCGGGCAGCTGCCAGCGGGCGATGTGGGCCTCCTCGGCGAGGAAGGCGCGCAGGGTCTCGAAGTCGGCGTCCGCGCCCTCCCGGAGGACGACGGTGGCCAGCGGGCGCTCGCCCCACTTCTCGTCCGGCACGGCGACCACCGCGGCCTCGGCGACCGCCGGGTGGGACATCAGCGCGTTCTCCAGCTCGACGGAGGAGATCCACTCGCCGCCGGACTTGATGACGTCCTTGGCGCGGTCGGTGAGGGTGAGGAAGCCGTCGGGGGAGATGACGCCGACGTCGCCGGTCTTCAGCCAGCCGTCGGGGGTGAACTTGTCGGCGGGCCGGAGGGGTTCGGCGTCGGGGCCGTTGTAGTAGGCGCCCGCGATCCAGGCGCCGCGCACCTCCAGCTCGCCGGCCGACTCGCCGTCCCAGGGCAGGCGTTCGCCGTCGGGGCCGGTGAGGCGGGCCTCGACGGAGGCCGGGAAGCGGCCCTGGGTGAGGCGGTAGCCGAACTCCTCGTCGGTGCCGAGGGCGGAGGCCGGCGGGCGGGCCACGGTGCCGAGCGGCGAGGTCTCCGTCATGCCCCAGGCGTGCACGACCGGCATGCCCAGCTCGTCGAAGGCCCGCATCAGGCCGGGCGGGCAGGCGGAGCCGCCGATGGTGACATGGGTGAGGGAGGCGACGTCGCGCGGGCGGGCCAGCAGTTCCTTGAGCAGGCCCTGCCAGATGGTGGGCACGGCCGCCGCGTGGGTCGGCCGCTCCCGCTCGATCATCTCGGCGAGCGGCGCGGGCTGCAGGAAGCGGTCCGGCATCAGCAGGTTGACGCCGGTCATGAACGTGGCGTGCGGCAGGCCCCAGGCGTTGACGTGGAACTGGGGGACGACGACGAGCGAGGTGTCCCGGTCGGTCAGGCCCATCGACTGGGTCATCTGCACCTGCATGGAGTGCAGGTAGATCGAGCGGTGGCTGTACACCACGCCCTTGGGGTCGCCGGTGGTGCCGGAGGTGTAGCACATGGCGGCGGCCTGGCGTTCGTCCAGTTCGGGCCAGTCGTAGCTGGTCGGCCGGTCCGCGATCAGGTCCTCGTACTCGTGCACCTGCGCGGTGGCGCCGGCCAGCGGGGCGCGGTCGCCGGGGCCGGTGACCACGATGTGCTCGACGGTGCTCAGCTGCGGCAGCAGCGGGGCGAGCATCGGGATCAGGGAACCGTTGACGATGATCACGCGGTCGGCGGCGTGGTTGACGACCCACACCAGCTGCTCGGCGGGCAGCCTCAGGTTGAGGGTGTGCAGCACCGCGCCCATCGAGGGCACCGCGAAGTACGCCTCGACGTGTTCGGCGTTGTTCCACATCAGGGTGGCCACGCGCTGGTCGCCGGTGACCCCGAGGGCGTCGCGCAGGGCGTGGGCCAGCTGCGCCGAGCGGGCTCCGACCTCGGCGTAGGAGCGCCGCTGCGGCTCGGGCTCGCCGGTCCAGGTGATCACCTGTGAGGTCCCGTGGACCGTCGACCCATGGGTCAGGATCCTGGAGATCAGCAGCGGTACGTCCTGCATGGTGCTCAGCACGGAGTCCTCCCGGCGACGGTGCCTACGCGGTAGTAGGGGGTGCGCTGATTCTGCGCACATACCGCGTGGTATGTCACTAGGTGGAATGTCACTGACGCACAGAAGATATCCGGCGGAACTATTTCCTATCGCGCCAGTCCCAGCTCCGGGTCCTCCCGCAGCTTGCCGAGCGCCCGGGACACCGCCGACTTCACCGTGCCCACCGAGACCCCCAGCACCTCCGCGGTCTGGGCCTCGCTGAGGTCCTCGTAGTACCTGAGGACGACCATCGCCCGCTGCCGCGTGGGCAGCTTCATGATCGCCCGCCACATCGCGTCGTGCAGCGCCTGCCGCTCGGCCGGGTCGTCGTCGGGCAGCGGCTCCGGCTCGGGCAGCTCGTCGCAGGCGAACTCGTCCACCCGGCGCTTGCGCCACTGGGAGGTCCGCGTGTTCAGCAGCGCGCGGCGCACATAGCCGTCGAGCGCCCGCTGGTTCTCGATCCGCTCCCAGGCGGCGTAGGTCTTGGCCAGTGCCGTCTGCAGCAGGTCCTCGGCGTCGCTGGGGTTCGCGGTCAGCGAGCGCGCGGTGCGCAGCAGGAGGGGCCGGCGGGCGCGCACGTACGACGTGAACGACGGGTACGGAGGGGCCGCTGCCGAGGCGCTGGTGCAGACGGGTGTGGTCATGGCTCCACGCTATGAGCGGCCTCCGCGCCCGGGGATCGGCCGCAGGTGCCGAAGCGGGGTCCCCCTCAGGTTGTAGGGGTGGGGACCGCTCCACCTCCTGAAGGTGGAGCGGGGGTGCACCCGTCTGCGGGTCCGACCCCGAGCGCCTCGGTCGTCCGCCGCCGGGACCAGCCCGGATGCCGGTACCCCGGTGCCGGCGGTCACCAGGGTCCGGGCCGCCCCGGCGATCCGGTTCACGGCGGTGAGACGGGCGCGGTGGCCGGCCGGCTGTGGCGCACCTCCGGCCTCGCCCGGCCGGCATCGACGTGGGCATCCTGTACGACCACGTCACCCCGTTCGCGCTCGTGCGGTCCGGACGTCCGGTCAGGTCGTCCCGGCAGAAGCCGGTCATCCGCCCCTGGTCCGGCCCGCGCCCTGGGCGGCGGCCGCGGCGGGCGCGGTGGGTCCCGGGCCCGCTCCAGGGACGTGGCGAAGAGCGCCCGGCCGTCGGCAGGTCGACCGGATCCCGGCCGACCCCGGTGACGGCGGCGGGCCTCCCCTCGTCCACCGTGAGGCGCGCCCGCGTCTCGTCCGTGCGTATCTCCGTCTCGGGCCCTCCCGCTCGTTTCCGACCATCCGTCAGGCAGGGGGCCGACAGGCGGAGATCCCGCCCGGCGCACAGGAAAAGCCCCGCCGGACACACGTCGGCGCGGCGGCACCGAAGCACCGCCGCGCCGGCGTCCCGCTCCCCCGGAGCGGCCCCCCTCGGGCGATCGGCACCCCGGAGCAGGCCCCCTCGAACCGCCCGCCGAAGCGCGCCCGGCGCGGCGCGCATCCCCGCCGCGGCGATCGCCACGCGGGAAGGGTTGCCCAGCGATCTCCGGCGAACCCCTCCACAAGCCGCCATTCGCACGCAAGCGTGATCACCGGCCGATAAACCCCTTCCTTTTTTCGAACGCGCGTACGAACATGAGGGTATGGCCACCATCGACCGGCAGGCCACGACGCTGGCCCTCGCCCACGCCCTGTCCGCCGCCGAACGCGGCCTGGCCGTCCTCCCCCTGTCCCGCGCCAAGCTCCCGGCCCTGCGCTCCCCCCACCACGACGACCCCGGCCCCGCCTGCCACGGCGAGTGCGGCCGCTTCGGCCACGGGGTGTACGACGCCTCGGCCGATCCGGCGCGTATCCGCGAGATGTTCGCCGCCGCGCCCTGGGCCACCGGCTACGGCATCGCGTGCGGGCTGCCGCCGTACCACCTGATCGGCGTCGACCTGGACACCAAGTACGGCACGGACGCCCCGGCCGCCCTGCGCGAGCTGGGCCTGCGCCACCGGTTCACGATCCCGGAGACGGTCGTGGTGCTCACCCCGAGCGGCGGCCGCCACCTGTGGCTGACCGGGCCCCCGGACGCCGTCGTGCCCAACTCCGCGAGCCGGCTCGCCCCCGGCATCGACATCCGCGGCGCCGGCGGCTACCTCGTGGGCCCCGGCTCCCGCACCGACCACGGCGTCTACGGCACCCTGCCGGGCACCGCCCACCTGCCCCCGGCCGCCTGCCCGCCGGCCCTGCTGCGCCTGCTGCTGCCACCGCCGCGCACCTCCCGCGATCCCGCGCTTTCACACGGCGACCACGGTCGCGGCCTCGTCCACTTCGTCCTGACCGCGCACGAGGGCCAGCGCAACACCCGCCTCTTCTGGGCCGCCTGCCGCGCCTACGAGAACGGCCTCGGTCCCGCTCTCGCCACCCCCCTCACCGAGGCCGCCCGCCACACCGGCCTCCCGGAACACGAGGCCCGCGCCACGATCGCCTCGGCAGCCCGGATGACGGGACACCGGCCGTAGAACGCGCCAGGGGCGCCCCCTCGATCGGAGGCGCCCCTGGCGAGACGTGGTCGGTGCGGAGGCGGTGGGATTTGAACCCACGGTGACATCGCTGCCACGACGGTTTTCAAGACCGTTCCCTTAGGCCGCTCGGGCACGCCTCCCCGCGCCGCCCACCCGGGGCGGAGCGGGGTACAGCGTACCGGCCCGGGGGCGGTCGCGGGGGCGTCGGGGACAGCGCTCCTGGTGGGAAGCGGTCAGCTGTCGCCGGCGCGGGCGCCGAGGGTCAGCTGGACCGTGTGCTCCTGGCCGCCGCGCTTGTAGGTGATCGTCACCTTGTCACCGGGCTTGTGCGTCCAGATCTCGCCGATCAGGGTCGGGCCGCTGTCGATCACCGAGTCGTCGAGCTTGGTGATCACGTCGCCGGGCTTGAGGCCCGCCTGGTCGGCCGGGCCGCCCGCCTCGACCGCGGCGGCGCCGCCCGCGCCCTGGTCGGTGATCTTCGCGCCGGTCGTGGAGTCCTCCAGGGAGACCGAGGCGCCGATCTTGGCGTACACCGGCTTGCCGGTCCTGATCAGCTGCTGGGCGACGTACTTGGCCTGGTTGATCGGGATGGCGAAGCCGAGGCCGATCGAGCCGGACTGGCCGCCGGAACCGAAGCCGCCGCCGCTGCCCGAGGACTGGATCGCCGAGTTGATGCCGATCACCGCGCCGGAGGCGTCCAGCAGCGGACCGCCGGAGTTGCCCGGGTTGATGGACGCGTCGGTCTGCAGGGCGCTCATGTACGACGCCTTGCTCGTGGCGCTGCCGTCGCTGGAGGCCACCGGGCGGTTCTTGGCGCTGATGATGCCGGTCGTCACGGTGTTCGACAGGCCGAAGGGGGCGCCGATGGCGATGGTCTCGTCGCCGACGGCCACCTTGTCGGAGTCGCCGAGCGGCAGCGGGTTGAGGTCCGACGGCGGGTTCTTGAGCTTGACGACCGCCACGTCGTAGCCCTGCGCGTGCCCGACGACCTGAGCGTCGTACTTCCGGCCGTCCGGGAACGTCGCGGTCAGCTTGCCGCCGTCGAGGGCGTCCGCCACGACGTGGTTGTTGGTGATGATGTGGCCCTGCTTGTCGAAGACGAAGCCGGTGCCGGTGCCGCCGTCGCCGTTGCTGCCCTCGGCCTCGATGGTGACCGTGCTGGGCAGCGCCCTGGCGGCCACGTTGGCGATGGTGCCGGGCGCGCGCTTGACCTGCGCCGCGCCGTTGTCGGACGCGGAGACGGTGGTGGAGCCCCCGTTGTCGTTGTTCCTGGCCAGGGTGTAGCCGAGGCCGCCGCCCAGACCGCCCGCGACCAGCGCGGCGACCAGGACCGCGGCGACCAGGCCGCCGCGTCCGCGGGGCTTGGGGGCGGGCTGCTGGTACGACGCTCCCCAGCCCCCCGCGCCACCCGCCGCGGCGGCGCCGTCGGCGTACGCGGGAGTGGACGGCGCCGGGGGCGGCCAGGCAGCCGCAGGGCCGGCGGCGGGAGGCAGCGGGGCGCTCCCGGGGACCGGCGGCAGCGGGGCGGTCGGCTCGTTGCCGCCCGTGACCGCCGGGCCGTCGCCGCCCGCGTGCGGCGCCTGGGGCGCCGGGAGCGACTGCTCCTGCCGCTCGGTCGGTTCCGTCCTGTGCCCCGGGCCCGCCGGCCCGTCGGTCCCCTCCGGCGTGGTGCCCTGTGCCTGCGGGGACGCGTCGGGAGAGGCCACCGGCACAGGAGGTGCGGACGGGGCCGGAGGTACCGCGTTGCCCTCGTTCTCGGTGCTCACAGCTCTACTCCTCGATCCACGGCTGTTTGTCCTCGGTCGCGCTCGGTCACGTTCGTTCACGCTCGGCGGCGCGTGCACGCTGGTCGTGGCCTGTCACGATGCGGCTGCGCATGGTCCTGCGTTCACTGTTCCAGTCTGTATGCAGTCAGCTTTTCCCACGGGCCGTCAGAGCACCATAAGCCGTGCCTGTGGGTCCAGGCCCAGCCCTTATATAGGGCATCCAACGCAAAAGTTACATAAACCGGCGCGTCGCCTGCCACCGTTCGCCGCTCGGACGTATGAGCGCCGTCCCACGTACCCCACCGGGGTGGCACCATGACGCGGTGACCACCCACGCACCACGGCTCTCCGTCCAGGTCGTCGCCCACCGGGGCGCCTCCGAAGACGCCCCGGAACACACGCTGGCCGCCTACCGCAAGGCGATCGAGGACGGCGCCGACGCCCTCGAGTGCGACGTACGGCTGACCGCCGACGGCCACCTGGTCTGCGTCCACGACCGGCGGGTGAACCGCACCTCCAACGGCCGCGGCGCCGTCTCCGCCCTGGAACTGGCCGATCTCGCCGCCCTGGACTTCGGGTCCTGGAAGACCGGCCAGGCCTACCGCGGCCGGGTCGAGGAGCCGGACTGGGAGCACCGGCCCGAGGACCGCGAGGAGACCTCCGTCCTCACCCTGGAGCGGTTGCTCGAACTGGTCGCGGACTCCGGGCGGCGCATCGAGCTGGCCATCGAGACCAAGCACCCCACCCGCTGGGCGGGCCAGGTCGAGGAGAAGCTGCTGACCCTGCTGGACCGGTTCGGCCTGGCCGCGCCCGCCACGGCCGCCGAGTCGCCGGTGCGGGTCATGAGCTTCTCGGCACGCTCGCTGCAGCGCGTGCGCACGGCCGTCCCGGCACTGCCGACGGTCTACCTGGTGCAGTGGCTCTCGCCCCGGCTGCGCGACGGCCGGCTGCCCGCGGGCGTGCGGATCGCGGGCCCCTCGGTGCGCATCCTGCGCAGCCACCCCGGCTACGTGGAGCGGCTGAAGCGGGCCGGTCACCAGGTGCACGTGTGGACCGTGAACGAGCCGGAGGACGTCGACCTCTGCCTCGAACTCGGCGTCGACGCCATCATCACCAACCGTCCGCGCGCCGTCCTGGACCAGCTCGGCCGCTGACCTCCTTATTGACATCCCGCCGCCGGCCGGGATCGCCGTCACGGGGAGTGCTCCGGCGCGTTCGCTGCGTGTGCGCACGTGTCGAATGCGTCACCGGAAGGGGATTGGCCGGTTTCCGGCACAGGTCACTGGGGCATCCACACCGTGGCGTGGGGCGAAGGAGGTCTCGGGGGTGGCGTTGGTGGTGGCACAGGAGGTGCCCACGTCGTCGTGCATGGCCGTGCCCCATGGCCCTGCGGGCGTGGGGGACGCGAGGCGCCGGATGCGCGCGCAGCTGCGTGGCGGAGGCGTCTCGGAATCGGTTGTCGACGATGCCGTACTGATCCTTTCCGAACTGCTGAGCAATGCGTGCAAGCACGGACGGCCGCTGGGCGGCACCGGGGCGAGGAACGGCGACGGGCACGACGGCGGTGACGTACGGGCCGCCTGGCGGGTCGACGCGCGCGGCCGGCTCATCGTGGAGGTCACGGACGGCGGGGGGCCGACCCGCCCGGCGCCGGCCACCCCGTCGGTGACGGCGCACGGCGGCCGGGGGCTGAACATCATCACCGCGCTCGCCGACGACTGGGGCGTGCGGGACGACGTCCACGGCGAGGTGACGGTCTGGGTGGTGGTCCACGGGGACGTGCACGACCCGGACGCCCGCTGCAGCCGCGACCATGTCGCCGCGCGGCTCACCGCGACCGCGCCGCCGGACCTGTCCGGTCTCGATCTCGCGGAGGCGTTCGAGGACCTGGCCTGAGCGCGGGGCACGGGGGCGGCTCGCCGGCGTCCGGCGGGCGGGCGCCGTCCGCGGTTCACACCGGTGGCCTCCCCGCGCGCGAACGTTGTCCACAGGTTCCCGTCGGCGATGGCGCGAACGGCTAGGCTCCCGCCGTACGAGAAGCGCCGTAACCGGGAGAGACCCACGATGGCCAAGAAGCGACCCCAGACGAAGGCCCAGCGTCCGCAGCCGGCGGGCGCCGCAGGCGCCGACGGTGCCATTCCGGTTGTCGGCGGCCGCGAGCCCTGCCCCTGCGGCAGCGGCCGGCGCTACAAGGCGTGCCACGGCCGGGCCGCCGCGCACGCGGTGACCGAGCTGGTGCAGCGCCCGTTCGAGGGCCTGCCCGGCGAGTGCGACTGGGTGGCGCTGCGCGAGCTGGTCCCGGCGGCCACGGCCGAGCTGACCCTCAAGGACGGCCTGCCCGAGGGCGTCCCGTCGGTCACGCTCGCCACGGTGCTGCCGATGGCCTGGCCCGCCCTGCGCCGCGACGACGGCTCGGTCCTGATCGGCCTGCAGAACGACACGGCGTCCGGCGACATCAGCCGCGACCTGGCCGACACCCTCCAGCGCGCGCTGGCGGCGGAGCCGGGCACCCCGGTGCAGGGCCGGCGCGCCCCCGCCGACGGCCCCCGGTTGCAGGAACTGCTGGCCGCCGACGCCCCGTTCGAGCCCGTCGTGCACAGCGGCTTCGAGTTCTGGGTGCCGGACGCGGAGAACGCGACCCCGGAGGTCACCGCCTCCCTGGAACGGGCCAACGCGGCGGCGATCCCGACGGTCCGGTTGTCCGGCGTGGACGCGGCGTACTGGTGCGAGACCCCGGACAAGAACCACCTGCGCTGGGTGATGCCCCATCCGGAGGAGCGGCTTCTGGACGCTCTCGCGCGACTGCACGCGCAGGGCCGCTCCAGCCTCGGCGAGGGCACCCGGCTGGTGGGCTCCTTCCGTGCTCACGGGCTCACCGTGCCGGTCTGGGACCTGCCGAGCGAGGTCCGCGCCGAGGACGTGGAGAAGCCGGCCGCCGAGTTCGCCGAGCGCCTGGCCGCCGCCCTCGCCGTCGAGGAACCGCTCACCCCGGAGGAGCGCCGGGCCCGCGGCGGACTCACCAACCGGCAGGTCACGCTGAGCTGACACGGCCCGCGCGAGTGTCATGACCGGATGGTCGGTCGGTCATGACACCGACCCCCGGGACAGGTGACCCGGGTCACAACTCCCGGCTCCGAGAGGGAGATCCGCGGGAATTCGGTGGCCGAATGCCTGAGTCGGAATTTGCGAACGGCCGATCTCTTGTTACCGTTCCAGTAGCCCGGTTGCTGGTGCATCCCCCGTCGCCAGCAACCGGGCCTTTCCATGTCCGCACCCGGCACCCGCCGTCGCGTGGCGTCAACCGGCATCCGCATCAGCGGAGTTGCTGCCCGAGCGGAGCAGCAGCGCACCCTCGGGCCCGCGCTCGGCGAACTCCGCGACGGCCGTGTAGGCGTCCGGCCCGCCCCGGCTGTGCTCGCGGGGCGTCTCACAGGTGGCGGGCTCGTCGTCCGTCCCCGTGTCGCAGCGCGTCCGTGTGGTGCGCCCGCCGGGACCCATCAGGCTCAGCCCGGCGTCCAGCGACGTGCCGGTGGCGTTGCGGTAGTAGGTGCGCGCCCAGGTGTCCGCGCCCTGCGTCAGCACACAGGTCTGCGCCTCGATGCCCCTCGGGGAGCCGAGTCGGGGGCCGCAGCGGGCGGCGGTGGCGAGGCCCAGGCCCAGCAGACCAGGCGAACCGCCCGGCGCGGCCGAGGGGTCCTTGGCGTCCCCGTGCCCCAGCGCCCCCGGCACCAGCGCCGCGCCCACGTCCCGGACCTGCCCGGCGGACGCCACGGTCAGCGGCACCACGACGGCGGCGGTCACGGCGCAGACGAGCCCGACGAGATGCAGCCGCCGCGGGTCGGCCCTGCCGTAGCGCGCCCGCCGGAAGCCGGCCCTCGGCCGCCCCTCCGGTCCGCCGCCGGGGGCGCCCCGGAACGCGGCCGAACCGCCGGCGGACGACGGGACGTCGCTCCCGGCGCCGGCCAACGGAGGCCGGGAGCCGGTCCGAGCCTCGGCCGACGACGCCCGGAGGCCGGTGTCACCGTCACCCGGCGGCACGCGATCCGACCCGCCGTCGCGGCCAGGTCCCGTGCCGTTCGGCCGTCGGCGCCCGAGTCCCCCGCGGCTCGGCCGACGCGTCCCATGGCCCCCAAGAATTCGCAGCATGGGCGGAACATAACGAGCGCGGCACGCCCGTCCGCACCGTGCGCGCCGGACACCCCTACAACTCGGGCGCGCTCACACCCGTACGAGTGAGGGCGTCGACCACGGCGTCCACCACGGCCTCGACGTCCGGCACCCAGGGGGCCGCCGAACCCGGCAGCGGCGCCCGCTCCCAGCGCACCGTGCCCGCGCCGGTCTCGGAGGGGGGCAGCGCGATATAGCCGCCCTCGCCGTGGAAGCGCAGCGAGCCGGGGACGAAGTCCTTGGCGTACAGCAGTTCCCCCAACTGCGCCATGGTGTACGGCTCGACGAGCAGCGCCCAGCGGGTGGGCGAGGCGATCACCGGGCCGAGCCGCATGCCCCGCCGGTCGAGCAGGGCGAGGGCACGGGAGGCGGCGAGCGCGGGCAGGCTGACCGCGCAGGGCGCCTTGCCGCCGGTCGCGAGGATGACGGGCGCGCTCGGCCGGTTGGTCCACCACCAGCGCACCATGCGCGCGTCGGTCGTGGCCGCGAGCAGGCCCGGGTCGAAGGGGTGGGCGCCGGGCACCGTGCACTCCGGGTCGGGGCAGCCGCACCGGGCCCGGCCCTGCGGGTCCGGGGCCACACCCGGGAGTACGGGCCACTGCCACTCCGTCGCGAAGGTCAGGGCCGCGCTGATCAGCTCAGGCTTCCCGTCGTTCCGTCGCCTGGACAGGAGCCTGCGTCGCCTTCCGAGGATCTCGCGCATGAGCGCTCGTTCCTTTCCGTTGCACCGCTGGCAACACCGTGGTCCACATCACAACATGAGTCGATCACTTCACTGTGCGTACCTGGTGGCGCATCACATCCCCGCACATGGCAAGGGATCCCCAGGGGGTCGAGCGTCGGCCGCGGCCGCGTCCACGGCACTCAAGGCAGGGCACGGTCACGGGCGTGGGGGTGGCGAAGCATGGCGTTTGCCGTCGCGCGTGGTTCTCTCCGCCTCCGCCACGGGAGGATGGGGCTCGGCCGTCGGTGGCTATGACGCCCGGGTCCGTCGCCAGGTTCCGGGTGGCCCCCAACCACCCCTGGCCTTCTCCGAGTACGTACCCATCACGACCGCTGTGACGCTCCGTGGAGCGAGCCCAGTCGACCGCAGTGGACCGTTCCCTCAGGCAGTTTTGAGCCAACTTGGCGGTAAGGCAAGGGCTTCGGGGAAATCACCCCTCAGCCCCATGGACACCAGGAATCCCCGCAGGACAATGCTGGACATCCCCTCACGAGTGCGTGTACATGTGGAGACACTGCTAGCGGCGCAGAATCACATGGGGGTTTGCGATGCTTTTGAG
Organism: Streptomyces hygroscopicus subsp. hygroscopicus; assembly: GCF_030269125.1. GTDB lineage: Bacteria > Actinomycetota > Actinomycetes > Streptomycetales > Streptomycetaceae > Streptomyces > Streptomyces hygroscopicus_C. The sequence goes on from NZ_BSSM01000005.1 coordinate 73,013, forward strand.
CACTGTGCACCGGTCTGAAGGCCGGGCGCCATGAGCGCCCCGCACCCCCCGAAAGTGGCTGGAATCGATCCCACAGTTCCCACGCCCGCCCACACTGTCGCACCCGCCTCTTCCGCATCAGGAACCGTCCCGGGAAGCACCACGGGCCCCGCCCCCGCCCTCCCCGTCCCGCACCCCCCGGTCCCCGCCCCCGGCACGCTCCTCCAGGGCCGCCTGGCCGGCTGGGTGTCCGACCTCACCACGCTGCACGAACTCACCGAGCGGCTCACCCGCACCAACGCGCTGGAGCCCGCGCTGGACGAGCTGCTGCGCGCCGGGGCCGCCCTGCTGGGCGCCCGCCGCGGCCTCGTCGCCCTGGAGCCCGGCGACGGACTCGGTCCCCGCACCGCCCTCGGCCTCGGACTCGGCCGCGCCGACCTCGGCCATCTGGAGACCGTGCCGCGCGGCGCGCTGGTGCCCGACACCGCGGGCCGCGGCGCGATCGTCCACGCCGACCTGTTCACCGAGGACGCCCTCGATCCACGGCACCGCGAGGTCGCCGCCCGCCTCGGCTACGCCGCCAGCTACGCCCTGCCGCTCGCCACCGACTCCGCCGGCCGCCTCGGCGCCGCCGTCTGGCTCTACGACGAACCCGCCGAACCCCACGAACGGCAGCGCCATCTCGTCGGCCTCTACGTCCGGCACGCCGCCGAACACCTCGCCCGGCTGAGGGAGTTGGAGCACACCCGTGCGTGCTTGGCGACCGTCGCCGAGGAACTGCTGCCCTCCCGGCTGCCCCGTGTGCCCGGCATCCAGCTCGCCGCCCGGCACCACACCGGACCACGCGGCGGCGGCGACTGGTACGACGCGCTGCCGCTGCCGGACGCGGCGCTCGGCCTGTCGGTCGGCTCGGTCACCGGTTCGGGACCGAGCGCGGTGGCCGCGATGGGCCGGCTGCGCGCCTCGCTGCGGGCGTACGCCGTGATGGAGGGAGAGGACCCGGTCGCCGTCCTGTCCGACCTGGAACTGCTGCTGCGGCTGACCGAGCCCGCGCGCTCGGCCACCGCCCTGTTCGCCTACTGCGAGCCCGCGCTGCGCCGGGTCACCCTCGCCGGGGCCGGGCACAGCCCGCCGCTGCTGGTCGGCGAGCGGCGCACCGAGTTCGCCGAGACCTCCGTCTCCGCGCCGCTCGGCATGCTCTCGTGCTGGGAGGCACCCAGCGTGGAGGTCCAGGCCGAGGCCGGAGAGACGGTTCTGCTCTACACCGACGGGCTGCTGCACCGTACCGGCGACCCCGTGGACCGCGCCTTCGCCCGGCTGCACGCGGCCGCCGCGAGCGTCCCGCGGGCGCTGCGACAGGACCCCGGGGCGGTCGCCGACCACGTGCTGCGCGCGGTGCTGCCGGACGGCCCGGACGCCGCCGACGGCGGGGAGGACGTGGTGCTGCTCGCGGCCCGTTTCGACTGAGACGCCGTGGCGTTCCCCGCCCGCGGCAGCCAGGCGGTGGCGCCCCGATCCGGCATGACCGGTCGGTGACCGGGCGGTGACCAGGCATGACAGGGCATCCGCCCCCCGGTCCCCTCCCGGTACGACCGTACGATGATGGAGGTCCCCGGCTCGGACACAGTGACCCCACCGCGGCGAGCCACACGGACCGCCCGGGGGAGATCACACGCCGTACCGAGGAGGATCACGTGGCCGACGAACTCATTCCGGCGACCCCGGAAACCGAGTCCGAGGAGCCCATCAAGCAGCGGAAGAACGGCCTGTACCCGGGCGTCTCCGACGAGCTGGCCGAGAACATGCGGTCCGGCTGGGCCGACACCGAGCTGCGCGACCTGAAGCCCATCGAGCAGGCCGCCGAGACCGCGCGCCGCCGCGCCGCGCTCTCCGCGCGCTTCCCGGGCGAGCGCCTGGTGATCCCGGCGGGCAACCTGAAGACGCGTTCGAACGACACGGAGTACGCCTTCCGCGCCTCCGTCGAGTACGCGTACCTCACCGGCAACCAGACCGAGGACGGCGTCCTGGTCCTGGAGCCCGAGGGCGAGGGCCACCTGGAGACGATCTACCTCCTGCCCCGCTCCGACCGCGAGAACGGCGAGTTCTGGCTCGACGGCCAGGGCGAGCTGTGGGTCGGCCGCCGCCACTCCCTCACCGAGTCCGAGGCGCTGTACGGCATCCCCGCCGCCGATGTGCGCGAGCTGGCCGAGAAGCTGCGCGAGGCCACCGGCCCGGTGCGCGTCGTGCGCGGTCACGACGCCGGCATCGAGGCGGCCCTGACCGACAAGGTCACCGCCGAGCGCGACGAGGAGCTGCGCGTCTTCCTCTCCGAGATGCGCCTGGTCAAGGACGACTTCGAGATCCGTGAGCTGCAGAAGGCCGTCGACTCCACGGTGCGCGGCTTCGAGGACGTGGTGAAGGTCCTCGACAAGGCCGAGGCCACCAGCGAGCGCTACATCGAGGGCACCTTCTTCCTGCGCGCCCGCGTCGAGGGCAACGACATCGGCTACGGCTCGATCTGCGCCGCCGGCCCGCACGCGTGCACCCTGCACTGGGTCCGCAACGACGGCCCGGTCCGCTCCGGCGACCTGCTGCTCCTCGACGCCGGCGTGGAGACGCACACCCTCTACACCGCCGACGTCACGCGCACGCTGCCGGTCAACGGCACGTACAGCGAGCTGCAGAAGAAGGTGTACGACGCGGTGTACGAGGCCCAGGAGGCCGGCATCGCGGCGGTGAGGCCCGGCGCCAAGTACCGCGACTTCCACGACGCCGCGCAGCGGGTGCTCGCCGAGAAGCTGGTCGAGTGGGGCCTCGTCGAGGGTCCGGTCGAGCGCGTCCTGGAGCTGGGTCTCCAGCGCCGCTGGACCCTGCACGGCACGGGTCACATGCTCGGCATGGACGTCCACGACTGCGCGGTGGCGCGGACCGAGACGTACGTGGACGGGGCCCTGGAGCCGGGCATGGTCCTCACCGTCGAGCCGGGCCTGTACTTCCAGGCCGACGATCTCACCGTGCCGGAGGAGTACCGGGGCGTCGGGGTGCGGATCGAGGACGACATCCTGGTGACGGAGGACGGCAACCGGAACCTGTCGGCCGGTCTGCCGCGGCGCTCCGACGAGGTCGAGGCGTGGATGGCCGCGCTCAAGGGCTGAACCCGAGGTGACGGGGCGGCCGGGCACCGTCGGGTGCCCGGCCGCCCCGTCCGCGGGTGATCCGCGGCCGCTCGCGGACTCGCCGGCGCCCGGGGCTCAGAGCACGGGGTCCCTGTCGTGCAGGACCCGCTGGAACAGCCGGCTGTCCCGCCAACGTCCGTTGATGTGCAGGTAGTCCGGCGCCGTACCGATCAGCTCGAACCCGCACTTCTCCAGCACGCGCTGCGAACCGGTGTTCTCCACCAGGGTGGACGCCTCGATCCGGTGCAGGCCCACCGTGTCCCGTGCGAGTCGGCACACCCGTGTCACGGCCGCGCTGGCCAGGCCACGGCCCTGCCGGTCCGCGGCGACCCAGTAGCCGAGGTACGCGCTGCAGAAGGGGCCCCGGCTGATCCCCGTCAGGGTGGTGGTCCCGACGATCCGCCCGTCGGTCTCCTCGAACACCCAGGGCACCGCCGAGCCCCCGGCGCGCTGCCGCAGCAGCCCCTCGATCCGCTCCCGCTGCCCCTCGGGGGTGAAGAAGGCGTCCGGCCGTACCGGCTCCCAGGGCGCGAGGTGCGCGCGATTGACCCTGTAGGCGGCCGCCAGCGCCTCCGCGTCCCCGACGGCGAGCGGCCGCAGCGTCACCCCGGCCGCCAGTTCCCCGTTCTCGATGCTCATGTCCCCACTATGGGGCCGGAGCTACACCGCCAGCAGCGGCGCGTCGTCGCGCCACTTGAGGATCTTGTCGAAACTGACCACCGTGCCGTGGCGGCCGGACCTGGGACCGATGTGGACGTGGTCGGCGAGTTCGCGGATCAGACAGAGGCCGCGGCCGTGCTCGGCGTCGGGGCGGGCGGGGCGCAGCTCGCGGGTGTGGTGGAAGCCGGGTCCCGAGTCGGCCACCTCGATACGGCACTTCTCGCCGTCGAGGTACGCGGTCACCCGGTAGACCGCCGGGGTGCCGGCGTCGCCGCCGTGCTCGACGGCGTTGGCGCACGCCTCGCTGAGGGCGACGGAGAGGTCGTAGGAGATCTCCGGGTCGACCCCGGCCGTCTCCATGGTGCCGATCAGCAGCCGCCGCGCGAGCGGCACACTCGCGGCCTCGCGGCGCAGATGGAGTGACCACCAGATGCTCATGCTCCAGCCTCCAGGCCGCGGCTCGACATACCGATACCTATTGCCGCCCATAGTCGGCCGTAAGCACACCGTCGACGTGACTGCGCCCATACAGCCGATGCACTCCGGGAGGAATCGGTGTATGAGGGACGTACCCCTCGGAGGGGCCGAGGGACGCATGGCCTGGACCTGACGTAGGGCGACGCGGGGCACGGTGGGATGATGAACCCGCCATGTCTGCCCCTCACGCGCGCACGGCGCGTCCCGGAGCCGGGCTCCGGATGCTGCGGGCCGCGGTCTTCGCCGCGGTCTGCGTCGTGCTGGCCGCGGCCGGACACGCCCTGGCCTCCTGTGCGGGCGTGCCGCTGTGGACGCTCGGCGCGGGCTTCCTCGGCTCCCTGCTGCTGGTGATCCCGCTCGCCGGGCGGGCCCGCTCGCTGCCGGGCATCGCCGCGCTCCTCGCGCTCGGCCAGACCGCCCTGCACACGCTGTTCGGCCTGGGCCAGCACGGCGCGGCCATGGCCATGGGCGGGGTGCCGACGGGGCAGACCGGTCCGACGGGGTCCGCGCTGAGCGATGCCGCGCTGGTGGAACAGGCCACCCGGCTGCTGTGCGGGGCGAACACCGCCGCGCTCACCCCCGGGCACGCCTTCCACCTGCTGCTCGCCGCCCGCCTCATCGACCGCTCGGGCCGTCCCGTGGCCGGGGCCACCGTGCCCGTGCAGCACGCGGCGGACGCCACCGGCGCCTCCGCGGCCCTGCTGCCCTCGCTGCCGATGCTGATCGGGCACGTCCTCGCGGCCGTCGCCGTCGGCTGGCTGCTGCGCCGCGGCGACCTGGCCGTGCTGCGGCTGCTCGAACTGTCGGTCCACGAAGTCGCCGGGACGGCGCTCGTACGGTCCCTGCGCGCGGCCCTCGCACTGGCGCTCGCCCTGTGCGCCGGGCTGCCGGCCGCCACCGGACCCGGACCGCGCGGCCGTCGCGCCCACCGGGACGAGCCGCCCGCCCCGGGCGCCCTCACGCTCCAGCACACGGTGATCCGGCGGGGCCCACCCGCCGCCTTCCGGCTCGCCGCCTGACGCGACGCGACCGCTCCGGGGATCCGATCCCGGGAGAAGGGCCGCCGTCGCGCGGCACGCGCGCCCGCGCGCACCCTTCCCCTCACCGGAACTCTCACCGTGGAGTGCTCCTGCCATGCAGGTTTCCCCGATCGTCTGCCGCCGTGCGGCCGCCCGCCTCGCCGCCGGTGCCACCGTCGCCGGTGCCGCCGTGCTCGCCCTGTCCGTCCCCGCCTTCGCGCACGTGACCGTGCAGCCCGAGGGCGCCGCGGCCAAGGGCGGCTACGCCGTCGTCGACTTCAAGGTCCCCAACGAGCGCGACGACGCCTCGACCACCAAGGTCGAGGTGAACCTCCCCACCGACCACCCGCTGGCCTCCGTCATGGCCCAGCCCCTCCCGGGCTGGAACGTGCGGCTCACCAGGACCAGGCTCGCCGAGCCGGTGACCGTGCACGGCGACAAGATCGACCAGGCCGTCACCAAGGTCACCTGGACCGCCGACGGCAAGGGCATCGAGCCCGGCTACTTCCAGAAGTTCCCGCTCTCCGTCGGCGCCCTGCCCGACGACACCGACCAACTGGTGTTCAAGGCGCTCCAGACGTACTCCGACAACAAGGTCGTGCGATGGATCGAGGTGCCGCAGGCCGGCCAGGCCGAGCCGCAGAGTCCGGCCCCGGTGCTCCAGCTGACCGCCGCCGCCGACGAGCACGGCACGGCGGGCGCCCATGCCGCCTCCGGCGACGACACCCCCGACGCACAGAAGGAGAACACGGCCGCCGCCTCGGGCTCCGGCGGCGGCAGTGACACCACCGCCCGGGTGCTCGGCTTGGCCGGGATCGTCGTCGGCGCCGCGGGCGTGGCCTACGGCGTCCTCGCCGGCCGCCGCCGCACCGTCTAGCCCCGCCCTTCCGCAGCGCGCGCCGGGGCCGTGCCAGGCTTGGCTCCCGTACGACCCCGGTGCGCGCCGGAGTTCTCACATCTGGGACATTTCTCTATGCGCAAGAAGACGTTCGCCGCGGCCGCGCTGCTCGCCGCCGCCACCCTGACCCTGTCCGCCTGCGGTGGCCAGGAGTCCGACCGGTCGCCGGTCTCCTCGCTCTCGCAGGAGTCCGGCAGCAGCGGCCCCGCCACCGTCCTCGACCAGCCCTGGGACAAGCCCGGCCTGGTCCTCACCGACACCCACGGCAAGAAGTACGACCTCCGCAAGGAGACCCAGGGTCACCCGACCCTGCTCTACTTCGGCTACACGCACTGCCCCGACATCTGCCCGACGACCATGAGCAACATCGCCGTCGCCGCCCAGAAGTCGCTCACCCCGGCCCAGCGCGACGACCTGCGGGTCGTGTTCGTCACCACCGACCCCGGCCGGGACACCCCGGCCGCACTCGGCAGCTGGCTCAAGGGCATCGACCCCCGGTTCATCGGCCTGACCGGCGACTTCAAGACCGTCCAGGCCGGCGCCCGCTCGGTCGGCATCACGGTCGAGCCGACGACGAAGGACAAGAACGGCAAGCTCGTCTCCGTCCACGGCACCCAGGTCGTCGTCTTCTCGCCGAAGACGAACGCCGGTTACGTCCTCTACGGAGAGAACGCCACGGTCGACGACTACATCAAGGACCTGCCCAAGCTCGTCAAGGGGGCCAAGCCGTGAGCCGCCCCGCCGTCCTGGCGGCCGCCGCCGCCCTCACCGGCGCGCTCGCGCTCACGGGCTGCTCCGGGTCCGGCACCTCGAAGGCCGAACTGTCGGTGAGCGGCTCGTACATGCCGCAGCCGGTCTCCGCCGACATGGCCGCCGGCTTCCTGACGATCACCAACAAGGGCGGTACGAAGGACGAGCTGACCTCGGTGTCCAGCGACGCCGCCGGCCAGGTCACCATGCACAGCACCATGGGCGGCGAGATGCGGGAGCACTCCTCCTTCGCCATACCCGCCCATGGCCGGCTCGTCTTCAGAAGCGGTGGCAACCACCTGATGTTCGAGCAGCTGCGGCACAGGCCGCGGCAGGGCCAGACGGTCGAGCTGAAGCTCACCTTCGCCAAGAGCGGTCCGCTCACCGTCGAGATGCCGGTGAAGTCCGCCACGTACCACCCGACGACCGGCCACTGAGGGAAGGGACCACCGTGACCCGGACCACCACCCCCCGCCTGCGGACCCTGGTGCTGCTGCTCCTCGCCACCACCGGCGCACTGCTCGCGGGCGCCGGACCGGCCGCCGCGCACGCGGCGCTGACCGGCAGCGACCCCGCGCAGGGGGTGGTGGTTCGGCAACCGCCCGCCCGGGTCTCGCTCACCTTCTCCGAGAAGGTGGCGGTGAACGACGACTCGCTGCGCGTCCTCGACCCCGGGGGCAGGGCCGTCCAGACCGGCGCGCCCGCCAACGTGAGCGGGACGACCTACGCCGTACGGCTCAAGGGCGGCCTGGGCAAGGGCACGTACACGGTCACCTACGAGGTCGTCTCCGCCGACAGTCATCCCGTCGCCGGCGCCTACACCTTCTCCATCGGGGCGCCCTCGCGGACCGTGGTTCCCGGTACCGGGCCGACCGTGGGCGGCGGGGTCGTCGGCGACCTCTACCAGGCCGGCCGGTACGTGTCGTACGCCGGCTTCATCGCGCTCGCGGGCGGCGCGGCCTTCGTGCTCGTCTGCTGGCGGCGCGGCGCGGGTGTCCGGGCCCTGCAACGGCTGGTCGTCGGCGGCTGGCTGGCGCTGACCGCGGGCACCCTGTGGCTGCTGCTCCTGCGCGGTTCGTACACCGGCTCCGGGAAGGTCGCCGACGTCTTCGACCTCGGGCTGCTCGGCCAGGTGCTGCAGACCAAGTCGGGGGCGGCGCTGGTCTCCCGGCTGCTGCTGCTCGCCGCCGCCGCGCTGTTCATCGCCGTCCTCTTCGGCTCGTACCAACGGCGCGAGGAGGGCGCGGAGAAGCGGGACCTGACCTTCGGGCTCGGGCTCGGGGGCGTGGTGGTCGCGGCGGGGCTCGCGAGCAGCTGGGCGATGGCCGAGCACGCATCGGTGGGGCTCCAGCCGGGCATCGCCATGCCGGTCGACGTCGTCCACCTGCTCGCCGTCGCCGCCTGGCTGGGCGGGCTCACCGCGCTGCTGGTCGCCCTCTACCGGGCGCCCGCGGAGACGCCTGTCGAGGCCGCCGCCGTACGCCGCTTCTCCCAGCTGGCCTTCGGCTCCGTGCTCGTCCTCGTCGCCACCGGCGTCTACCAGTCCTGGCGCCAGCTCGGCTCCTGGTCCGCCTTCACCGACACCCGGTACGGGCAGCTGCTGCTGGCCAAGATCGCCCTGGTGGCGGTCATGGTGGGCATCGCGTCGGTGTCCAGGCGGTGGACGGGGCGGCTCGCGGATCAGGGCGCGGAGGGGGAGGAGGGCAGGCGCACGGAGGGGTCCGGGAGGGAGCCCGTCACCGCGGCGAAGGCGGCCGGGCAGGAGACGGCCGCCGCGGACGACTCCCCCCGCGCCGCCCAGCTCGCCCGGCAGCGGGCCGCGGTGGACGCCGCCCGGCGGAAGCGGCTGCGGGACGGCGACGCGGAACGCTTCGGGCTGCGCCGCTCGGTGCTCGCCGAGGCCGCCGTCGCGGTCGTCCTGCTCGCCGTCACCACCGCGCTGACGCAGACCGAGCCCGGCCGCACCGAGCAGGAGGCCAGGGCCGCCACCGGCTCCGTCACGGCGCCCACGAACGGCACCGTGAGCCTGAACCTGCCCTTCGACACGGGCGGCGCGAACGGCAAGGGCGTGGTCGCCCTCGACCTCGACCCCGCCCACGCGGGCGCCAACGAGCTGCACCTCTTCGTCCGCACGCCCGGCGGGCAGCCCTTCGACGTCCCCGAGGTGAGGATCGCCCTCACCCTGGAGGCCAGGAAGATCGGCCCGCTCACCGTGTCCCCCGAGCACATCACCACCGGCCACTGGTCGGCGGACGGGGTGCAGATCCCGATGGCCGGTGACTGGAAGGTCGCCGTCACCGTGCGCACCTCCGACATCGACGAAGTGACCGTCTCCAAAAACGCGCAGATCGGCTGAGACAGACCATGACCGACCAGTCCACCCAGCAGGCCCGTACCCCCGAGGCCCCGGCGCCCGAGCCCCGCTCCGGGGGCGTGACCCGGCGCACCCTGCTCGGCACCGCGGGCGCCACCGGGCTGGTGCTCGGCGCGGCGGGCGGAGCCGCCGGTTACGCCGCCGCGCCCGCCCCGGCCACCCCGCTCACCTCGGTGGGCTCCGACCGCGCGATGTTTCACGTGAAACACCAGCCCGGCATCACCGAGGCCCTCCAGGCGTGCGGCCACCTCATCGCCTTCGACCTGGCGGCGGGTGCGGGCCGAAAGGAGGCGGCGGCCCTGCTGCGCCGCTGGTCGACGACGGCCGAGCGGCTGATGGCGGGCGAGCCGGCCCCGCACGACGACACCGACGTGTCGCGGGACGCGGGCCCCTCCTCCCTGACCGTCACCTTCGGCTTCGGGCACAGCTTCTTCGCCCGTACCGGTCTGGAGAAGCAGCGGCCCGCCGCCCTCGACCCGCTGCCGGACTTCTCCTCCGACCGCCTCGACAAGGCACGCGGTGAAGGCGACCTGTGGGTGCAGATCGGCGCGAACGACGCCCTGGTCGCCTTCCACGCCCTGCGCGCGATCCAGAAGGACGCCGGGGCCGCCGCGCGGGTGCGCTGGCAGATGAACGGCTTCAACCGCACCCCGGGCGCCACCGCCCGGCCGATGACGGCCCGCAACCTCATGGGCCAGATCGACGGCACCGGCAACCCCAAGCCGACGGACGCCGCCTTCGCGCAGCAGATCTTCGTGCCCCCCACCGGCGAGCCCGCGTGGATGGCGAACGGCTCCTACGCCGTCGTGCGCCGCATCCGCATGCTCCTGGACGACTGGGAGAAGCTGTCCGTGTCCGCCCAGGAGCAGGTCATCGGGCGCCGCAAGGCCGACGGCGCGCCGCTGACCGGGGGGCACGAGACGACACCGATGGACCTGGAGAAGGCCGACGCCAAGGGCGACTACGTCATCGCGCTCAACGCGCACGCGCGGATCACCCGGCCGGACAAGAACGGTGGCGCGGCGATGCTGCGGCGTCCTTTCTCGTACCACGACGGCATCGACGCGGACGGGACGCCGGACGCCGGGCTGCTCTTCGTGTGCTGGCAGGCCGATCCGCTGCGCGGTTTCGTGCCGGTGCAGCGCAAACTCGACCGGGGCGACGCGCTGTCGCGCTTCATCCGGCACGAGGCGAGCGGACTGTTCGCGGTGCCGGGCGGGGCGGGGAAGGGCGAGTACGTGGGGCAGCGGTTGCTGGAGGGGTGAGCCGAGCCCTCGCCCGATCCAGCCCCTGCCCGACCATCCCTCGACTCCGCGGAATTTCCGGGGTCAAACCACCCGGTCGAGTGGTCATCTTGAGACACCTGAGCTACGACGGCCCGCGGCCATTAGGGTGAGGACCATGCCAGCGAGCTATGCGTATCTCGGTCCCGAGGGCACCTTCACCGAGGTGGCCCTGCGGACGTTGCCGGAGGCGGCCACCCGGGCGCTGACCCCTTACGTGTCGGTGCAGTCCGCGCTGGACGCGGTACGGGCCGGCGAGGCCGAGGCCGCGTTCCTGCCGATCGAGAACTCGGTCGAGGGCGGCATCACCGCCACCCTGGACGGCCTGGTCGCGGGCGAGCCGCTGATGATCTACCGCGAGGTGCTGCTGTCCATCACCTTCGCGCTGCTCGTCCGGCCGGGCACCGGGCTCGCCGACATCAAGACGGTGTCCGCCCACCCCGCGGCCCAGCCGCAGGTGCGCAACTGGTTGAAGGCCAACCTCCCGGACGCCGTCTGGGAGTCGGCCGCCTCGAACGCGGACGCGGCCCGGCTGGTCCAGGAGGGCCGGTACGACGCCGCCTTCGCGGGCGAGTTCGCCGCCGCCCGGTACGGCCTGGAGGCCCTGGAGACCGGGATCCACGACGCGGAGAACGCGCAGACCCGGTTCGTGCTGGTCGGCCGCCCGGCGCGGCCCGCCGCGAAGACCGGCGCCGACAAGACCTCGGTGGTGCTGTGGCAGCGCACCGACCACCCCGGCGGGCTGCGCGACCTGCTCGGCGAGTTCGCCTCGCGGGGGATCAACCTGATGCTGCTCCAGTCCCGGCCGACCGGCGCGGGCATCGGCAATTACTGCTTCTGCGTGGACGCCGAGGGCCACATCTCCGACCGGCGGATGGCGGCGGCGCTCATGGGCCTGAAGCGGCTCTGCCTCGAGGTGCGCTTCCTCGGCTCGTACCCACGCGCCGACATCCAACCGGGCCAGGCACGGCCGGTGCGGCCGGGGACCTCCGACGAGGAGTTCATGCAAGCCGCGGACTGGGTGGCGCGCTGCCAGGACGGCCGCTTCTAGTTATCCACAAGAGTTATCCACAGGTGCCCTTCTCGACCTGGGGACAAGTCGACAGCGAAGCGCGACCTGGTCGACAAATCGCCCCGCAGTACACAGACAGGGCAACCGTCACCTGACTCACCCTTCGTCCACCCGTTTCCTTCGGTTCATCTTTCGGGGCGACCGTTTTCCACCCGATAGTGGGCGTCGATCCACTTTGGACAGGGAATTCTGCACGTCACCCGACGGATCCGGAGTGATCAATTCCTGCATCCACAGAACTTCCCCACACCCTGTGGATAACTCTCCGAGGGGTGTGGATTTCTGTGGACAACCGCGCCGCCAAGTTCCGGTCTCCACAAGGAATTCGGGTCAACCGCCCACCCGGAGCGTGCTCCGTCCCAGGGAGTGAGACACTTTCCCTTGACGCGGCTGGCAATTAGCGCATAACGCACGGTAAGCCGCAAATCGAGGCGCTCCGTAATAGTGATTCGTGAGCGGCTTCCCCGCACCGGTAGCCTTGGCCCTGTGATTGACCTTCGCCTGCTCCGTGAGGACCCCGACCGTGTGCGCGCGTCCCAGCGCGCCCGTGGAGAGGACGTCGCGCTCGTCGACTCCCTCCTGTCTGCCGACGAGCGGCGCAGGTCTTCCGGCGTCCGCTTCGACGAACTGCGTGCCGAGCAGAAGCAGCTCGGCAAGCTGATCCCCAAGGCCTCCGCCGACGAGAAGGCCGAGCTGCTCAAGCGTGCCGAGCAGCTCAAGGCCGATGTCAAGGCCGCCGACACCGAGCGCGACGCGGCCGACGCCGAGACCCAGGAACTGCTGCTCCGGCTCGGCAACCTCGTCCACCCCGACGTGCCCGTCGGCGGCGAGGAGGACTTCGTCACCCTGGAGACGCACGGCACCATCCGCGACTTCGGTGCCGAGGGCTTCGAGCCCAAGGACCACCTGGAGCTGGGCCAGCTGCTCGGCGCGATCGACGTCGAGCGCGGCGCCAAGGTCTCCGGCTCCCGCTTCTACTTCCTCACCGGCGTCGGCGCCCTGCTGGAGCTGGCCCTGGTGAACGCCGCGATGGCCCAGGCCACCGCGGCCGGCTTCACCCCGATGCTGACCCCCGCGCTGGTCCGTCCGCAGTCGATGGCCGGCACCGGCTTCCTCGGCCAGGCCGCGCAGGACGTGTACCACCTCGACAAGGACGACCTGTACCTGGTCGGCACCTCCGAGGTGGCGCTCGCGGCCTACCACATGGACGAGATCCTCGACGCCGACAAGCTGCCGCTGCGCTACGCGGGCTTCTCGCCCTGCTTCCGCCGCGAGGCCGGTTCGCACGGCAAGGACACCCGGGGCATCTTCCGCGTGCACCAGTTCGACAAGGTCGAGATGTTCTCGTACGTCGACCCCGCGGACTCCCAGGCCGAGCACCAGCGCCTGCTGGAGTGGGAGAAGCAGTGGCTGACGTCGCTGGAGCTGCCGTTCCGCGTGATCGACGTCGCCTCCGGTGACCTCGGCTCCTCCGCGGCCCGCAAGTTCGACTGCGAGGCGTGGATCCCGACCCAGGGCAAGTACCGCGAGCTGACCTCGACCTCGGACTGCACCGAGTTCCAGTCCCGGCGCCTGTCCATCCGTGTCCGCGACGGCAAGCAGGTCAAGCCGCTCGCCACGCTCAACGGCACGCTGTGCGCCGTACCGCGCACCATCGTCGCCATTCTGGAGAACCACCAGCAGGCCGACGGCTCCGTCCGGATCCCCGAAGTGCTGCGCCCCTTCCTGGGCGGCCGGGAGGTCCTGGAGCCGGTGGCCGGGTGAGCTTCCCCTACGGGCTCGTCGCGACCGACCTCGACGGGACACTGCTGCGCTCCGACGGCTCGATCTCCCAGCGCACCCGTGACGCGCTCGCCGCGGCCACCGCGGCGGGCGCGGCGCACATCGTCGTCACCGGCCGGGCCGTTCCCTGGACCCGTCACATCCTCGACGACCTCGGCTACGACGGCCTCGCGGTCTGCGGCCAGGGCGCACAGGTGTACGACGCCGGGGCGCACCGCCTGCTGACGTCCGTCACCCTGGACCGTCGGCTGGCGGGCGTGGCGCTGGCCAAGATCGAGGCCGAGGTCGGTCCGCTGCACCTCGCGGCGAGCCGGGACGGGCTGGACGGCGAGGTACTCGTGGGTCCCGGGTACGCCGTCGCGGGGCCGCTTCCCGCGGTCCCCTTCACCGACGTGTCCGATCTCTGGGCGGCGCCGCTGAACAAGATCTACATACAGCATCCGACGCTGGGCGACGACGAACTGGCGGAGGCGGCCCGGCAGGCGGCCGGCGGTTTCGTCTCGGTCGCGATGGCCGGCGCGGGCATCGTGGAACTCCTCCCGCTCGGCCTTTCCAAGGCGACGGGTCTCTCCCTGGCCGCGCGTCGGCTCGGCTTCAGGGCGGCGCACACGATCGCCTTCGGCGACATGCCGAACGACATCCCGATGTTCGGCTGGGCCGCCCGGGGCGTGGCGATGGCCAACGCCCACGAGGAACTGAAGGCCGTGGCCGACGAGGTGACGTCCTCGAACGAGGAGGACGGCATCGCGGCGGTACTCGAACAGCTGCTGTCGTAGCCGGGGCCGACGGCACCCGCACCGCCCGGCCACGGCACCGGATCACCGCCGCCGGCGCCGGCCCCGGCGGCGGGCCTTGCTGAAGAACCACCCCGCCGGAGGCTCGTCGGAGCGCCAGGGCTGCGGCTCGGGAGCCTCCGCGCGCCAGCGGGCCGCCAGCATCCGCGCCCGAGCCGACGGCTCGGACGCCTCCGCGGCCCGCACGAAGTCCTCGTCCAGGACCAGCCCCTCGAAGGCGTCCCCCTCACACGCCCCGCCACCCCCCGGTATCTCCTCCGTCATCCCCGGCCTCCTAGCCGTATGTCACGATTGACCCAGTCTGCCCGGCCGGAGATGAGGTCCCCGTCAAGATCGCGCGGCGGCGCTCACTCCTCCCCCGCCAGCTTCAGCGAGCGCAGTTTCTGTCCCGCGTACCAGGTCGCCAGCACGGTCACCGCCACCAGCAGCACCACCGCCGTCGTCAGCCCGACCTCGGACGTGACCAGGTCGCCCCCGGCCACCTTGTGCGCGACCGCGAGCGCCCACTGCTGGACGCTCAGCGTGCGCGCCCCCGGTACCAGGGAGCCGAAGAGGGCCTCCCAGACCAGCGCGTACACGAGCCCGAAGACCACCGCGTGCCGGGACACCGTGCCGAGCAGCAGGAACAGCGCGGAGTAGGCGATGGAGGCGACCAGCGCGGCCACCGTGTAGGCGACGGCGATCTGCTGGCCGTTGCCGTTGAGGATCAGCCCCGCGATCATCGTGGGCACGGCGGAGAACACCATGGTCACCGCGATGGCCACGATCAGCTTGGTGAAGATGATCGCGGGCCGCTTCAGGGGTTTGGCCAGCAGGTAGACGACAGAGCCGTCGTCGATCTCCGGACCGATCGCACCCGTGCCCGCGATGACACCGATGATCGGCACCATCGTGGCGAGCGCGAACCCGCCGAGCACGTCGGCCGCGGTCTGGTCGTCGGCGCCGCTGAGGGCGCGCACGGCAACGGAGATCACGATGAGCAACAGCGGCAGCGCGCCGAGGATGAGGGCCCGGCGACGGCCGAGCAGGGCCCGGTAGGTGAGCCGGGCGACGGTGGGGTCGTACATCTTCGGCCTCCTACGCCGCGACCAGGTACGAGAACACGGACTCCAGGGACTCGTCCGACGGCGAGACCGTGAGCAGCCGGATGCCGTGGTCCCTGGCGACCTTCGGCAGCAGAGTGGTGAAGCGGCCGAAGTCGACGGCCTGGACACGCAGCGCGCCCTCGGCGTGGTCGACCTCGATGCCGGACGTGGACGGGTCGGCGATCAGCGCGGCCGCGAGGGCCCGGTCGTCGCTGGAGCGCACCAGGTAGCGGTGCGGGCGGTCGGTCATCAGGCGGCGGATCTTCCGGTAGTCGCCGCTGGCCGCGTGCCGCCCGGCGACGACGACCTCGATGTGCCGGGCGAGCTGCTCGACCTCCTCCAGGATGTGCGAGGAGAAGAGCACGGTGCGGCCCTCGTCGCCCATCTTCCGCAGCAGGCCCATCAGTTGCATGCGCTGGCGCGGGTCCATGCCGTTGAACGGCTCGTCCAGCAGGAGCAGCGACGGCTCGTGCACCAGGGCGCTCGCCATCTTCACGCGCTGGCGCATGCCCTTGGAGTAGGTGGCGATCTTCCGGTCCTGGGCGTACTCCATCTCGACCGTGGCCAGGGCCTTCCGGGCGGCCTCGTCGCCGAGTCCGTGCAGCTCCGCGTTGGCCACGACGAACTCGCGCCCGGTGAGGAAGTCGTACATCGCCTCCCGCTCGGGGACGATGCCGATGTGCCGGTAGATCTCCTCGTTGCGCCACACCGGCCGCCCGTCGAGGGTGACCGTGCCGGTGGAGGGGGCGAGGAAGCCGCCCATCATGTTGATCAGTGTGGACTTCCCGGCGCCGTTCGGGCCGAGCAGGCCGGTCACCCCGGGACCGATGGTCATGGTGATGTCGTTGACGGCGACCACGTTGCCGAACCAGCGGGAGACGTGGTCGAGGCTGAGGGTCGTCACAGGCCCACCTTCTTGTAGCGGCGCAGCAGGAGGCCGTAGCTGCCGGCGATCAGTGCGAGGGTGACGAGGACGTAGACGATGCCCTCTGCGGTCGAAGGAGCGACCCCTCCGGGGTTCCGGGCGGTGGCGCCCAGGAAGGCCGACTGCACGCCGTCGATCAGGGTGACCGGCGAGAACAGTCCGATCCACGGGATGGCGCCCGAGTGCCCCTGGACCTCCGCGATGGCCTGGAGGGTGGAGACCGCCCCGTACGTGATGACCAGTACGGCGATCACGGCCGCGATGCCGAAGCCGCGGCGCGGGGTGACGGCGGCGATGACCAGGCCGATGCCGGCGAAGAGCAGGGAGAGCAGGGCCACGGAGACCAGTCCCTCGGCGAATTCCTTCGTCTGGTGGGCGAAGCCCAGCTTGGACAGCAGCGCCCCCACGTACATCACCAGCAGGGGAGCGGCGGTGAGGATGAAGATCGCCGAGGCGAGCGCGGCGAACTTGGCGCGCACGTAGTCGGCGGTCTCGATGGGCCGCGAGAAGTACAGCGGCACCGTCTTGAAGCGGAGGTCGCGGGAGACGGCCTGGGGCGCCTGCGAGGCGACGTACAGGCTGATGACGGCCTGGAGCATGATCGCGTACCGCGTGTAGGCGACCGGCAGTTCGTGCGCCTTGGTGGCGACGGCGACGGCGACCATGATGGCGGCGGGCACGCACATCACCGCGAACAGCAGCATGGGCAGCGCCTTGGACTTCACCGAGCGGCCGAGGCCGTAGGCGCCGCGCAGGGACTGCGAGTACAGGGAGCGGCGGGCGTAGGCGCGGCCGAGGCGCGGGCCGTCGTAGCCGCGGTAGCCGATGTCGTGGATCCGGGTCGTCTCGCCCGGGGGCGAGGTCAGGGGCTGCTCAACCGCCATGGCCGACGGCCTCCTTCCGCTGCTCGTCGCTGTCGCCGGTGCCGTTGGTGAACACCTCGGAGATGTGGTGCCGGCGCTGCTCCATGCGGACCAGGCCGAGCCCGAGGTCGGCGACCACGTCGCGCACCAGGTCGTACGTCTGTTCACCCGCGGCGGTCAGCAGCAGGATGTGGCCCGCGCCGGGCAGGCCCGCGCCCTCGTGGTGGATCTCCACCCCGCGCCCCAGCAGCGCCTCGCGGACGGCCCGGGTGCCGTCGGGATGGGTGTCGCTGTCGGTGACCTCGATCGCGAGCGTGGTCGTGGTCTGCGTGAAGTCGGTGGTGGAACTGGAGCGCAGCAGCTTGCCGCCGTCGATGACGACCACGTGGTCGCAGGTCCGCTCCAGCTCGCCCAGCAGGTGCGAGGTGACCAGCACGGAGATGCCGAAGTCGGCGTGCACACGGCGGATCAGGCCGAGCATCTCGTCGCGGCCGACCGGGTCGAGGCCGTTGGTCGGCTCGTCCAGGAAGACCAGCTTGGGGTCGTGCACCAGGGCCTGCGCGAGCTTCACGCGCTGCTTCATGCCGGTGGAGTAGCCGCCGATGGGGCGGTAGCGCTCCTCGTAGAGGCCGACATGGCGCAGGGTGTCCGCGGTGCGCTCGCGCGCGGCCGTGGGCGGCAGCCCGGACATGCGGGCCATGTGCACCACGAACTCGGTCGCCGAGACGTCCGGCGGCAGGCAGTCGTGCTCCGGCATGTAGCCGACCCGTTCGCGGATGGCGGCGCCCTCGGTGGCGATGTCCAGGCCGAGCACCCGGGCGCTGCCCTCGGTGGCGGGGGACAGCCCCAGCAGGATTTTGATCAGGGTGGACTTGCCGGCGCCGTTGGCTCCGACGAGTCCGGTCACCCCGGGCCCGATGTCCACGGACAGCCGGTCGAGCGCGGTCACCCGGGGGAACCGCTTGCTCAGGCTTTCGGTCGCGATCACAGTCACCCACCCGACGGTAGTGATCCCGGCCACGCCGGTCGTCAGACCACAGAGCCGTCTTCGGGTCCGACCCAGGTATTACGGCACCCTAGGGGCTGCCCGGCCCGAGGGGACACCCGGAGCCGTCCCCGGCCGGCACTCCCGCCTATTGACGCGACCTCTAACAACTGCGAGATTCTCCCCTGTCACGTTACGGACGCGTACCGCAGCCGACGTGACCCGGCCGGACCACGGGACGAGGCGGCATGACGACGGCAGTGAGCAGCGAACTCACCACGGAACTGCGGGGATTCAGATCGGTGCAGCGCCTCGCCTACGAGTGCGCGGAGGCGGTCGCCGCGCGCCTGGAGCCGGGCGTGACCGAGCGTGAGGCGGCGCGGATGCAGCGGGAGTGGCTGCGCGAGCGCGGGGTGCGGGACTGGTTCCATCTGCCCTTCGCCTGGTTCGGGGACCGCACGGCGTTCGTGGACTTCCGCGTCCCGCTGCAGTTCTTCCCCACCGACCGCGAGCTGGCGCCCGGGATGCCGTTCATCCTGGACATGGCCCCGGTGTACGAGGGATACACGGCGGACATCGGCTACTCCGGGTCCCTCGGGGCCGACCCCCTGCACGACCGGCTGATGGCCGACCTGGAGGCGCACCGCGAGCTGATCCTGCGCGAGACGCGCGAGCGGCGCTCCCTGCGCGAGATCTACGAGGACGTGGAGCGGCTGATGGTCCGTCAGGGCTGTGCCAACCGGCACCGCGCCTACCCCTTCGGCGTGATCGCCCACAAGGTGGACAGGGTGCGGGAACGCCGCTGGGCGCCCCACCTGTTCGGGTTCGGGACGCAGTCCCTGAAGGGCCTGGTCTCGGACGCGCTGCGCGGCCACCGCGAGGGCTGGTCCCCGCTGTGGTCGCCCCACCGCTTCTCGGACCACCCGCCGAAGCCGGGCCTGTGGGCGGTCGAACCGCACCTCGGCTTCCGGGGTACGGGGGCGAAGTTCGAGGAGATCCTCGTGGTCACCGACTCGAAGGACCCCGAGGAGAGCGCGTTCTGGCTGGACGACGACCTGCCGCACGTGCGGCGCTGGGCGGAGGAGAAGTGACGACGCTGAAGGGTGCGCGCGAGCGCACGGTGCGGACCGGCGGGATCGAGCTGTGCGTGGCCGAACTGGGCGACGCCCGGCAACCGACGGTGGTCCTGGTGCACGGCTATCCGGACAGCAAGGAGGTGTGGTCCGAGATGGCCCCGCGCCTCGCGGAGCGCTTCCACGTGGTGCTGTACGACGTCCGGGGACACGGCCGCTCCACCGCGCCGCGGCCACTGCGCGGCGGTTTCACGCTGGCCAAGCTCACGGACGACTTCCTGGCCGTGGTGGACGCGGTGAGTCCGGACCGCCCCGTGCATCTCGTCGGGCACGACTGGGGCTCGGTGCAGTCCTGGGAGTTCGTCACGGTCGGCCGTACCGAGGGCCGCATCGCCTCCTTCACCACGATCTCGGGGCCGTCCCTGGACCACTTCGGGCACTGGATCAAGGACCGCCTGAGGCGTCCGACGCCCCGCCGCGCGGCCCAGCTCCTCGGCCAGGGCGCCAAGTCCTGGTACGTGGGGATGCTGCACACCCCCGTCCTGCCGGAGGCGGCCTGGCGCGGCCCGCTCGGCAAGCGCTGGCCGGGGCTCCTGGAGCGGGCCGAGGGCGTCGCCGCGGGCGACTACCCGACCGCGTCCCTGCCCGGTGACGCGGCCCACGGCGCCTGGCTGTACCGGGACAACGTCCGCCCGCGGCTGAGCCACCCCCGCCCGGACGCGTACGCGCACGCGCCGGTGCAGCTGATCACGCCCCAGGACGACGCGTTCCTCTCCGAGCGGCTGTACGACGACCTGGACCGCTGGGTCCCGCAGCTGACCCGGCGCACGATCCCGGCCAAGCACTGGGTGCCGCGCACCCGGCCCGACCAGCTGTGCGCGTGGATCGAGGAGTTCGTGGCGTCGGTGGAGGGCGGCCGCCCCGAGCCGGGGGCGACC
Organism: Streptomyces hygroscopicus subsp. hygroscopicus; assembly: GCF_030269125.1. Classification (GTDB taxonomy): domain Bacteria; phylum Actinomycetota; class Actinomycetes; order Streptomycetales; family Streptomycetaceae; genus Streptomyces; species Streptomyces hygroscopicus_C. The sequence goes on from NZ_BSSM01000005.1 coordinate 93,146, forward strand.
GGGCCCCACGCGGCCCGTTTCGGCGGGCAGCTGGTGCTGATCACCGGCGCGGGCAGCGGCATCGGCCGGGCGACGGCGTTCGCGTTCGCGGAGGCGGGCGCGCGGCTGGTGGCCGTGGACCGCGACGCGGAGGCGGCGGCCCGCACGGCGGAGCTGGCCCGGCTGATCGGCGCGCCCCAGGCGTGGGCCGAGACGGCGGACGTCTCCGACGAGCAGGCGATGGAGAAGCTGGCCGAGCGGGTCCACCGTGCGTACGGCGTGGTGGACGTGCTGGTCAACAACGCGGGCATCGGCCTGTCCGGGTCCTTCTTCGCCACGACCACCGAGGACTGGCGCACGGTCCTCGACGTCAACCTCTGGGGCGTGATCCACGGCTGCCGGCTGTTCGGGGCGCGGATGGCTGAGCGGGGGCAGGGCGGCCACATCGTGAACATCGCCTCCGCGGCCGCGTACCAGCCCTCCCGGGTCCTCCCCGCGTACAGCACCTCCAAGGCCGCGGTCCTCATGCTCTCGGAGTGCCTCCGCGCGGAACTGGCCTCCCGGTCCATCGGCGTCACGGCGATCTGCCCCGGCATCGTCAACACGAACATCACGTCGACGGCGCGTTTCGCCGGCGCGGACGAGACGGAGGAACGGCGCCTCCGGAAGAGTTCGGCCCGCCTGTACGGCCTGCGCGACTACCCTCCGGAGAAGGTGGCCTCCGCCGTCCTGGACGCGGTGGCCCGCAACCGGCCGGTGGTCCCGGTGACCCCGGAGGCCCGGGGCGCGCACGTCCTGTCGAGGGTGATGCCGGGGGCGCTGCGACGGCTGGCGCGGGTGGAACCGAAGCTGTGAGGCGTGGCGTTGGAGGTATGCCCTCCCAACTCCCCACCGGAGCGCCTCCGTTGTCCACAGAAGCACCCCGTCCCCCTGTGGATAAACGCAGTTGTCTGTGGATCAAACCTCCCGGCGAAATCGAGCTGCGTGATCCGCGTCTCTCCCACACCCTGAACCCATGGACGAAAGACGCGCGATCAAGATCTCGAAGTACCTCTCCCGGCACCTCCGCCACCAGCCGGCCCGCATCGGCCTCACCCCCGACCCCGCCGGCTGGGTCGACATCGGCACCCTGGTCACCGCGGCGAGGACCCACGGCTTCCCCTTCACCCGCGAGGAACTCGACACCGTCGTCGCCGCCGACGGCAAACAGCGCTTCACGATCGACGGCGCCAGGATCCGCGCCGCCCAGGGTCACAGCATCACCGTCGACCTCGGCCTCCCCCCGGCCACCCCACCGCCGTACCTCTTCCACGGCACCACCCCCCTCGCCCTGGCCCCGATCCGCGCGACCGGTCTCAAGCCGATGGGCCGGCACGCCGTGCACCTCTCGCCCGACCGCGACACCGCCACCCGCGTCGGCGCCCGCCGCGGCCGACCCGTCGTCCTCGGTGTCGACGCCGCCGCCATGCACCGCGACGGCCACGTCTTCCACGTCAGCGCCAACGGCGTGTGGCTGACCGCCGCGGTCCCGCCGCAGTACCTGCGCTTCCCCGCGGCCCACTGAGCACACGGTGCGACCGCTCGCTCCCCCGTGGCCCCGTCCGCTTGCCCTCGAACGCATGAGTCTGCGTCCGAGCACCGTGATCCTTCCGTACCGCCGCCGGCACGAGGGCGGCCGCGCCACCTGGGTCCGCGCCGAGCAGCTGGGCTTCCCCACGGCGTACACCCACGACCACCCGTCCTGGCGCAGCTTCCGCGACGGCCCCTGGTCCGGCGCCGTCCCCACCCTGACCGCCGCCGCGGCCGCCACCGAGCGGCTCCGCCTCGGCACCCTGGTCACCTCGGTCAAGCCTCGTTCACGAATCGCGGCCTGACCTGTGAAGACGTACGTCGGGCGGTGTTCACCCAGGCACGGCCCGGTCCTGCGAGATCCGGGCGGACAGCCCTTGGGAGTCCCGTACGACGGTCTCGATGCGGTGGTTCACGCGGCGCTCGCCGACTCCTCGTGCTCGGCCGCGCCGAAGATTCCGGCCTGGGCCGCGGCCGGCTCCTCGTCGGTGAACGCGCCGTGTTCCTCCTCGTAACGGCGCGGCTCCTCACCGAGCAGCTGGTGCCTGATACCGCGGTACGCGTGCTGTCTCTGCCGGTGCTTCCCCACGTACGAGCTCAGCGCCCTCCCGCACCGAGCAGCTCGCACAGACGGTCGCCGATCACGGACACCCCCGGGCGCGGGTCGCTCTCGTAGTACCAGGGCTTACGCCGACGCAGCAGCGCGTCGCCATGCTCGCTCCAGGTGAATGCCGGTTGCCGCAGGAGCTTTCGGAACACCGCGTCGGCGGTGTCCGGGTAGGCGGCGGCCAGACGGCGGATCGGCAGTGGCGTGATCGACTCCTCGCGGAGGTACGTGCGCAGCAGGTCCTGGTGCCGGCTGCGGCCCGTGCGGGCGGGGTCCGCGAAGAGGTCCCGCAGCATCCCGTAGTCGGCGTAGAAGTTGAGCCCGTCGACCTGGTCGTGGATGACGCCGATGGTCTCCGCGTCCGCGAGTTCGCGCGGGAACGCGAAGAGGGGCAGGTCCGGTCCGGGGAGCCGGCGACGCCGGGCACGGCCGGGCTGTGCGGCGACAGCGGCCTGCTGGCGGTGGCGGTAGTAGGCATTGAGGAGGCCCTCCGCTTCGGCAGGCGGAAGGACCAGCTCGTCGCCGCCGAAGAACTCGACGAACGCGGCCCGGTCCTCCCTCATCCGCTGCCACCCCTGCTCGATCTTCTGAGGGTTGCGGAAGACCAGCTCGGGCCGGCTGGTGGCCAGTTCGATTGCCGCCTGTGCGATGTCGGCGGCACTGGACCTCGGGTAGTACGACATCGCCCCGGACACCAGCCACGCTCCGCCGGCCGACGGAACGGGTACCAGGCAGGCGTGGAGGAATCCTCCCTTGGACACTCCGCGGAACGCAGCCCGCCCGACATTCGAGTAGGTGCGGTACTCCAGGTCGCTGATCAGGTCGAGCAGGACGACGGCATCCCCTTCCTTCCGCCGGACCTCGAAGATGCCCTCGACCGGATCACGCCAGCCGAGCAGCATCTCCCGGTCCGACGGGGTCAGGTCCTTCCGTCCGGCGACGAACCGGTCCACTACGGTCGAGCCGTCCGGCAGGCGGTGTCGCAGGATGAAGTGGTCGATGATCCTGATCGTCTCTCCCTCGTCCAGCAGTCGCTCAGGCCCAGCCGCCTCCAGCAGGAGGGGCGTCAACCAGCGGTCGAAACGGGCGCCCTGAGCGAAGGCGACCAGCTCACCCTTCAGCTCGGCACCGCGCTCGACGAGATCGGCCAGCGACGGCTCGGCGGCATCCTGACGCACGCCCTGCACGGCCTCGGTCACGTTCAGTCCTTCCGTACGAACCAGTTCCGCGTGAAGTGAGAGGTGTCCGGCCTCAACCGGCCCAGTGGCGGCACGCCTCGATCCACTGCGCCTCCTCGGGCACCGGGCTGGGCAGAGGCAGGGGCGGGAGACCGACGCCGCGCACCGTCACCTCCACGCCGAGAACCATGGTGGTGAAGGGCACATCGAGGTACTCCTCAAGCATGGTGAACAAGCCGGTCCGCTGCTCCTCGTCGCCGTAGGCGTCCACCATCGCCTCTTCTCATGGCCTCACATCGGCTCTGGCCAACGTGCTCATGACGCCACGGTAGCGACCTCCGCCGCGACACCGGCGCTGCTTCCCGAACCCGCGCCGCCGGCCGGCACATCGGTGGCCGCGGGAAGCCCGCGTATCGTCGGGGCCATGCGTCTGAGCACGGTGATCCTCCCCATCCACCGGTGGGCCGAAGGGCAGAAGACCTGGCGGCGGGCCGAAGACCTCGGCTTCCACGCCGCGTACACCTACGACCATCTCTCCTGGCGAAGTTTCCGCGACGGGCCGTGGTTCGGCGCGATCCCCACGCTGACGGCGGCAGCGATGGTTACGCAGCGTATGCGTTTGGGTACCCTGGTCACCTCCCCGAACTTCCGCCACCCGGTCACCCTCGCCAAGGAACTGATCTCCCTGGACGACATCTCGGGCGGCCGCGTCACCCTCGGCATCGGCGCCGGCGGCACCGGCTTCGACGCCACCGCCCTCGGCCAGGACCCGTGGACCCCGCGCGAGCGCGCCGACCGGTTCGCCGAGTTCGTGCCGCTGCTCGACCGGCTGCTCACCGAGGACGCGGTGTCGTACGAGGGCCGCTTCTACTCGGCGGGCGAGGCCCGGAACGTCCCCGGCTGCGTCCAGCGCCCCCGGCTGCCGTTCGCTGTCGCAGCCACCGGCCCGCGCGGCCTGAGGCTCGCCGCGCGCCACGGTCAGGCCTGGGTGACCACGGGCGACCCGAAGCTGTACGAGACCGGCACTCCGGAGCAGTCCGTGGCGGCGCTGCGCGACCAGCTCGCCCGGCTGACCGACGCCTGCGCGGAGGCCGGCCGGGACGCCGCCGGCATGGGCAAGATCCTGCTCACCGGCTTCACCCCGGACCGCGGCCGCCCGCTCGCCTCCCTGGACGCGTTCGTGGACTTCGCCGGCCGCCACCGGGACCTGGGCTTCACCGAGATCGTCCTCCACTGGCCCATCCCGGACTCCGACTTCGCCGCCGACCAGAAGGTCTTCGAGAAGATCGCCATGGAGGCCCTCGCGCAGCTGGACTGATGCGCCCGGAGACGACTCGTGGGGCGGTGGGGGCGACCGGAGCGTCATCTGTGTCTCATCTGTGCACAGTTCCGCACGCCCGTGCGGGCATATGCGCGAGAATGACCGGATGACCTCAGCGACCAGACAAGCCGGGACCCCCGCCGCCGCGATCCGCCCGCGGCTGATCGCCACCGACCTCGACGGCACCCTGCTGCACGACGACAAGTCGGTGTCCCCGCGGACCGTCGCCGCCCTGGCCGCCGCCGAGCAGGCGGGCATCGAGGTCTTCTTCGTCACCGGCCGCCCGGCCCGCTGGATGGACGTCGTCAGCGACCATGTGCACGGCCACGGGCTGGCCATCTGCGGCAACGGCGCGGCCGTGGTCGACCTGCACGGCGGCCCCGGCGCCCACCGCTTCACCAAGGTGCGCGACCTGGCCCGCGCCAACGCCCTGGACGCCGTACGGCTGCTGCGCGAGGCCGCGCCGGGCACGGTGTTCGCGGTCGAGCAGACGTACGGGTTCCACCAGGAACCCGCCTACCCCAAGCTGCACATGGAGGTGCCGGGCCACCTGCTGTCCGCGGAGGAACTGCTCGCGCCCGACGGACCGACCGCCGGACAGCCCGTGCTCAAGATCCTCGCCCACCACGCGGCCCTCGACCCCGACGCCTTCCTCACCCTGGCCCGGCTGGCCGTCGGTGAGCGCGCCACCGTCACCCGCTCCAGCCCCAGCGCCCTGCTGGAACTCAGCGGCCCCGGCGTCTCCAAGGCCAGCACGCTCGCCCTGTGCTGCGCCGAACGCGGCATCTCGCACGAGGAGGTCGTCGCGTTCGGGGACATGCCCAACGACATCGAGATGCTGACCTGGGCCGGCCGCTCGTACGCCATGGGCAACGCCCACCCCGACGCCGTCGCCGCCGCCTCCGGCCGAACGGCCGCCAACACCGAGGACGGCGTGGCGATCGTGATCGAGCAGCTGCTCGACCTGCACGGCTGAGCACGACCGCTCCGGCACCCGCCGCAGCGGGTGCCGGGGCGTCACCGCGAGCCCACCAGCGTCTCCGCCTCCGCCTCCCGGCGCACCATCTCGCGCAACGGACCGTCCACGACGGCCAGTTCCCCGTAGGGGCCCCGCTGCACGACGCGGCCCGCGTCGAGCACCAGCACCTCGTCCACCTCGTCAAGACCGGCGAGCCGGTGGGTGATGAGCAGGGTCGTACGGCCCTCGGTGGCGGCGAGCAGATCGGCGGTGAGGGCGTCGGCCGTGGGCAGGTCCAGGTGTTCGGCGGGCTCGTCGAGGACCAGCACGGGGAAGTCGGCGAGGAGCGCGCGGGCCAGCGCGAGCCGCTGCCGCTGGCCGCCGGACAGCCGCGCCCCGTGCTCGCCCACCAGCGTGTCCAGGCCGTCGGGCAGCCCGTCCACCCAGTCGAGCAGCCGGGCCCGGTCCAGCGCCCCGCGCAGCTCTGCCTCGGTGGCGTCCTTCCTGGCCAGCAGCAGGTTCTCGCGCACCGAACTGTCGAAGAGGTGCGCGTCCTGCGCGCACAGCCCGACCAGCCGCCGCACGTCGTCCCCGGCCAGCTCGCGGGCGTTCACCCCGGCGAGGGTGTAGGAGCCGGAGCGCGGGTCGAGGAAGCGCAGCAGTACCTGGGCGAGGGTCGTCTTGCCGGAGCCGGAGGCCCCGACCACGGCGATCCGGCGGCCCTGCTCCAGCGTCAGGTCGAGCCCGGCCAGCGCCTCCTGCCGCTGCCCCGCGTGCCGCGCGGTCAGTCCCTTGAGGACGACCGGGAACGGTGTCGCGGGTGCCTGCCGGGGCCGCTCGGGCTCGGACACCGGCTCGGGTGCGTCCAGCACCTCGCGCACCCGCTCCGCGCTGCGCCGCACCCGCTGCCGGTAGCGGACGGCGAGCGGCATCCCGAGCACGGCCTCGAACGCGGCCAGCGGGGTGAGCACGACGACGGCCAGCGCGACGCCGCCGAGCCGCCCCGCCGCCACCGCCTGGACGCCGAGCAACGCCATGGCCGTGACGGTCAGGCCGGAGACCAGCGCGGTGAGCCCGTCACCGAGCGCGGTGACGGCGGCGGCGCGCGAGGCGATCCGGGTCAGGGCGGTGTCCGCGCGCCGGGCCGCGCCGGTACGGGCGGGCAGCGCGCCGGCCACGGTCAGCTCGGCGGTGCCGGTGAGCAGATCGGCGACGCGGGTGGCGAGTTCGCCGCGGGCGGGTGCCAGCCGGCGTTCGGTGTGCCGGGCCGCGGTCGCGGTCACCAGCGGCACGCCGGCCCCGGCCGCGAGCAGGCCCACCGCGAGGGCGGCGCCCGCCTCGGGCAGCAGCCAGGCGGTGAAGCCGACGGTCGCGCCCGAGACGAGTACGGCGACGGAGGCGGGCAGCAGCCAGCGCAGCCAGTAGTCCTGGAGCGCGTCCACGTCCGCGACCAGCCGGGTCAGCAGATCACCGCGGCGGGCGGTGCGCAGCCCCGCGGGCGCGAGGCGTTCGAGCCGCCGGTAGACCGCGACCCGGGTGTCGGCCAGCATCCGCAGCACGGCGTCGTGCGAGACCAGCCGCTCGGCGTAGCGGAACACGGCCCGCCCGATCCCGAACGCCCGCGTCGCCGTCACCGCCACCATCAGGTACAGCACCGGCGGCTGCTGCGAGGCGCGCGAGATCAGCCACCCGGAGGTCGCCATCAACCCGACGGCACTCCCGAGCGCCATCCCCCCGAGCAGCCAGGCGAGCACCAGCCTCCCCCGCCGGGCCCCGGCCATCCCCCGGACCCAGCCGAGCACGCTCCGCGCCCGCTCCGATCCCTCCTGCCCTTCCGGCTCGGAGGGCTCCCCTTCCAGCGGGCCGTTCCGGGCGGCCAGGGGACGAGGCCGGGGATCCGGGGAGCGCGGTCCCGCGGAAGGCCCGGCGTACTCACGCGCGCCCACCGGTTCCGCGGAGTCCAGCCGCACCACCCGGTCGGCCACCTCCAGCAGCGCGGGCCGGTGCACGACCACCAGCACCGTCCGGCCGGCCGCCAGCCGGCGAACCGCCGAGACGACCTCCCCCTCGGTCGCCCCGTCCAACGCCGCCGTCGGCTCGTCCAGCACCAGCAGGGGCCGGTCCGCGAGGAACGCCCGCGCGAGAGCCAGCCGCTGCCGCTGCCCCGCCGACAGCCCGGCCCCGTCCTCCCCGAGTACCGTGCCGGCGCCCTCGGGCAGCGCGTCCACGAAGTCGAGCGCCCCCGCGTCCCGCAGCGCCCGGCGCACGGCGTCGTCGTCCGCGTCCGGCCGCGCCAGCCGCACGTTCTCGGCGATCGTCCCGGCGTACAGGTGCGGGCGCTGCGGCACCCACGCGATCCGCGACCGCCACTCCGCCATGTCCAGCTCGGCGAGATCGACGCCTCCGACCCGCACCCGGCCCGCGGCGGGCCGTACGAACCCCAGCAGCACGTCCAGCAGCGTCGACTTGCCCGCCCCGCTCGGCCCGACCAGCGCGACGGTCTCCCCGGGCTCGACGGTGAACGACACCTCGCCCACCGCGTCCGCGGACCGCCCGGGATACCGCACGGTGACCCCCTCGAAGGCCACCGCCCCCGACGGCACCGCGCCGGTCCCGGACACCGGCACCGGCGTCTCCAGCACCGCGAAGATCTCCTCCGCGGCGGCCAGCCCCTCCGCCGCCGCGTGGTACTGGGCCCCGACCTGGCGCAGCGGCAGATACGCCTCCGGCGCCAGCACCAGGATCACCAGCCCGATGTACAGATCCATGTCGCCGCGGACCAGCCGCATGCCGATCGTCACGGCGACCAGCGCCACCGACAGCGTGGCCAGCAGCTCCAGCGCGAAGGACGAGATGAAGGCGATCCGCAGGGTCCGCATGGTCGCCTGGCGGTACTCACCGGTGATCCGGCGGATGGACTCCGCCTGGGCCCTGGCCCGGCCGAACACCTTCAGTGTGGGCAGCCCCGCGACCACGTCCAGGAAGTGCCCGGACAACCGGGACAGCAGCCGCCACTGCCGGTCCGTCCGCGCCTGGGTGGCCCAGCCGATCAGCATCATGAACAGCGGAATGAGCGGCAGGGTGCCGACGATGATCGCCGCCGACACCCAGTCCTCGGTGACGATCCGCGCCAGCACCGCCACCGGCACCACCACCGCGAGCCCCAGCTGCGGCAGATAGCGTGAGAAGTAGTCGTCGAGGGCGTCGACCCCGCGCGTGGCGAGAGTGACCAGCGAGCCGGTGCGCTGTCCGCCGAGCCATCCGGGGCCGAGCGCCGCCGCCCGGTCGAGCAGGCGTCCCCGCAGCTCGGACTTCACCGCGGCGCTCGCCCGGTGGGCGGCCCGTTCGGTGAGCCACGCGACCAGCGCCCGGCCCGCGGACACCGCCACCAGGAGCAGCAGGGGGGTGGACAGTCCGGCGGCGGACCGTCCGTGCTGGAAGGCGCCGACGACCACCTCGGCGATGAGCATCGCCTGGGCGATGACCAGCCCGGCACCGACGGCGCCCAGGGCGACGACCGCCACCAGGAAGAAGCGGGTGGCACGGGCGTACCGCAGCAGACGAGGATCGACTGGTTTCACGTGAAACAGGCCCTTCGGTCCAGAGGGTGTGTTTCACGTGAAACACACCCTCGGCGGACTCAATGTGCGGGTTCGGCGATGTGCTGTGTGCCGATCCGCTTGCGGAACACCCAGTAGGTCCAGCCCTGGTAGAGCACCACCAGCGGGGTCGCGATCACCGCGAGCCAGGTCATGATCTTCAGGGTGTAGGGGCTGGACGAGGCGTTGCTGACCGTCAGGCTCCAGTTCCCGTCGAGGGTGGAGGGCATGACGTTCGGGAAGAGCGACAGGAAGAGCATCGCCACGGCCGCCACGATGGTGAGGCCGGACAGGCTGAACGCCCAGCCCTCGCGTCCGAGCTGGTTCGCGACCAGCGCGCCCACCAGGGCGACGGCCGCCACGATCAGGGCGACCAGGCTCTTGCCGTCACCGCTGTCGGCCTGCGTCCACAGCAGGAAGGCCACCGCCAGCACGGCCGCGAGGAGTCCGGCCCACAGGGCCAGCTGCCGTGCCCGCCCCCGGATGTCGCCGACGGTCTTGAGCGCCGTGAACACCGCGCCGTGGAAGGTGAACAGCGTGAGCGTCACCAACCCGCCGAGCAGGGCATAGGGGTTGAGCAGGTCCCAGAAGCTGCCGACGTACTCGAAGTGCCGGTCGATCTTGACGCCCCGCACGATGTTCCCGAAGGCCACGCCCCACAGGAACGCCGGGATCAGGGAGGTCCAGAAGATCGCCCTCTCCCAGTTGCGCTGCCAGTTCTCCTCGGGCCGCTTCGCCCGGTACTCGAAGGCGACGCCGCGGACGATCAGGCAGACCAGGATGACCAGCAGGGGCAGGTAGAAGCCGGAGAAGAGGGTGGCGTACCACTCGGGGAAGGCGGCGAAGGTCGCGCCGCCCGCCGTGAGCAGCCACACCTCGTTGCCGTCCCAGACCGGTCCGACGGTGTTGATGAGCACACGGCGCTCGGACCGGTCCCGGGCCAGCAGCTTGGTGAGGATGCCGACCCCGAAGTCGAAGCCCTCCAGGAAGAAGTAGCCGGTCCACAGGACGGCGATCAGGACGAACCAGACGTCGTGAAGTTCCATGACTGTTCCCTCGGCCTAGTACGAGAAGGCCATCGGCTTGTCGGCGTCACGGGTGTCGCCGCCGATCTTCGTGGGCGGGTTGAGGTCGTCCTCGGTCAGCTCGGGCGGGCCGGCCTTGACGTACTTCGCGAGCAGCTTGACCTCGATCACCGCGAGGATCGCGTACAGCGAGGTGAAGACGATCATCGAGGTGAGGACCTCGCCCTGGGAGACACCGGGGGAGACCGCGTCCCGGGTCCGCAGGACGCCGTAGACGACCCACGGCTGACGGCCCATCTCGGTGAAGATCCAGCCCCAGGAGTTGGCGATCAGCGGGAAGGCCATGGTCCAGGTCGCGACGCGCCAGAACCAGGGGGCCGTCCTCGGGCCGAGCGCCTTCTTCCCGAACAGCACCAGGTGCGGCACCTCGTCCTCTCCGACCCGCAGATGCTCGGGCAGCATGAACTTCTTGCGGGTGAGCCAGAGTCCGGCCAGGCCGAGGGCGAAGGACGCCATGCCGAAGCCGATCATCCAGCGGAAGCCCCAGAAGGCGACGGGGATGTTGGGCCGGTAGTCGCCGGGTCCGAACTGCTGCTGCTCGGCCTTGTTGACGTCGTTGATCCCCGGGACCTCCGACGTGAAGTTGTCGTTGGCGAGGAAGGAGAGCAGGCCGGGTATCTCGATCGCGACCGTGTTGTGGCCCTTCTCCACGTCGCCGTAGGCGAAGATCGAGAACGGAGCCGGCTTCTGGCCGTCCCACAGCGCCTCGGCGGCGGCCATCTTCATCGGCTGCTGCTTGAACATGACCTTGCCGAGGGTGTCGCCGCTGACCGCGGTGAGCATGCCGGCGATGACGACGGTGATCAGGCCCAGCCGCAGCGAGGTCTTCATCTCGCGGATGTGCTTCTTGCGGGCCAGGTGGTAGGCGGAGATGCCGACCATGAAGGCGCCACCGGTCAGGAACGCGGCGGCCAGCGTGTGGAAGACCTGGCTCAGCGCGGTGTTCTGGGTGAGCACCGCCAGGAAGTCGGTGAGTTCGGCGCGCCCCCTGACCTTGTCGATCTTGTAGCCGACCGGGTGCTGCATCCAGGAGTTGGCCGCGAGGATGAAGTAGGCCGACAGGATCGTGCCGATCGAGACCATCCAGATGCAGGCCAGGTGGATCTTCTTCGGCAGCTTGTCCCAGCCGAAGATCCACAGCCCGATGAACGTGGACTCGAAGAAGAACGCGATCAGCGCCTCGAAGGCGAGCGGAGCGCCGAAGATGTCACCGACGAAGCGCGAGTAGTCGGACCAGTTCATGCCGAACTGGAACTCCTGCACGATGCCGGTGACCACACCCATCGCGATGTTGATCAGGAAGAGCTTCCCCCAGAACTTCGTCGCTCTGAGGTACTTCTCCTTCTCCGTGCGGACCCAGGCCGTCTGCAACCCGGCCGTGAGGGCGGCCAGGGAGATCGTCAGTGGAACGAACAGGAAGTGGTAGACGGTCGTGATGCCGAACTGCCAGCGCGCCAGTGTCTCCGGCGCCAGAGCCAGGTCCACGTCGTCACTCTCCTTACTACGCCGTGGTACTGCGGCGATTCGCCCCGCCTGTCACCTGCAAACGGGGCAAACGGGACGTGCTTGTGAACGCGTTCACATTCACAAGCCATTATTGCGCACTGCTTTTCAGCCAGGAAGTCCGGGGGCGTTCTCTTGCCTCGGAGTCAAGATTCCCGAAGTCCCCCGAAGGTCGCGAGGAAGGGGCCGTAGGGCGGGCATGGATCTGCCCGTTCGTGGGTAACTCCCGCCGCCCGCACGGCAGTTGACGCCAATGTCCCCTTTCACGTGAAACGGGCGCCCGGCTCTGCCGGGCGCCCGTGATCTTCTCCGGCGTGAGCCGGATTACAGCCGTGAACCGGCTTACGGCTGGTTGCGGAAGGCCTCCGCGACCTTCAGGAAGATGTCGTTCGCCTCCGCCTCGCCGATCGTGACCCGGGCACCCTCGCCCGCGAACGGCCGGACCACCACGCCGTGCTCCTCACAGGCCTGCGCGAACGCCGTCGTACGCTCCCCGAGCCGCATCCACACGAAGTTGGCCTGCGTCTCCGGCACCGTCCAGCCCTGCGCGCGCAGCGCGTCGACCACGCGGGTGCGCTCGCACACCAGCGAGCCGACCCGGCCCAGCAGCTCGTCCTCGGCCCGCAGCGAGGCGATCGCCGCCTCCTGCGCCAGCTGGCTCACGCCGAACGGCACCGCCGTCTTGCGCAGCGCGGCGGCCACCGGCTCATGGGCGATCGCGAAACCGACGCGCAGCCCGGCGAGCCCGTACGCCTTGGAGAACGTCCGCAGGACGCAGACGTTGGGTCGCTTCCGGTACAGCTCCACGCCGTCGGGCACCTCGGGGTCGCGGTTGAACTCCCGGTACGCCTCGTCCAGCACCACCAGGACGTCCTTGGGCACCCGGTCCAGGAAGCGCTCCAGCTCGGCCCGCCGCACCACCGTGCCGGTCGGGTTGTTCGGGTTGCAGACGAAGATCAGCCGCGTCCGGTCGGTGATCGCGTCCGCCATCGCGTCCAGGTCGTGCACATCGCCTTCCGTGAGCGGCACCTGCACCGACCGGGCCCCGTTGACCTGCGTGATGATCGGGTACGCCTCGAAGGACCGCCAGGCGTAGATCACCTCGTCGCCGGGGCCGCTGGTCGCCTGGATCAGCTGCTGGGCGACGCCCACCGAACCCGTGCCGGTGGCCACGTGCGTGGCGGGCACCCCGAAGCGCTCCGCCAGCTCCTCGGTCAGGGCGGCGCACGCCATGTCGGGGTAGCGGTTGAAGGAGGCGGCGGCCGCCGTCACGCTCTCCAGCACCCCGGGAAGCGGCGGGTACGGGTTCTCGTTCGAGGACAGCTTGTAGGCGGCCGGTCCGTCGGACGCGGCCGGCTTGCCCGGCTTGTAGGTGGGGATACCCTCCAGCTCGGCGCGCAGCTTCGGGCTCGTCTCGCTCACCACAGTCCTCCTCGCGACCACCGGCGGACCGTCGACGCCGCCGGCTTCCAATACTGCTCACCATATGAGGATTCGGCTGCGCTGAGTACCGGCCGTGGGCAAACCTCGTGTGACCGCGACGGCAACAGGGGCATCACGGGACATCGCCGCATGAAGGCGGATCTTTCGGGGGGCGCACCGTACATATATCTATGCGCCGGTGGCTCGCGCCGTAGCGCGCATCACCCGTGCAGGTGAGTTGAGACCTCTTCGAAACATGGGACGGTTGGCAGGCTCATGCGCGCCGTTACGCCATGTCCTGCCAAGAAAGCGCTCAACTACCTTTGATTCATAGGCAGTTAACCCATTTGAGCCATGCAGAAACGTGCCTGTCAACGAGTGCATATGCGTCCGCACTACCCCACCGCATGAGCCCTACTATCGGCTCGCCATGACAGCAGCAGGGAAGCACCAGGTGAGCCGCGCGGAAACCTCACGTCGAGGCAGTCGGCCGGGCCGGGCGGGCATCAGGGACGTGGCCGCCGCCGCCGGGGTCTCCATCACGACCGTCTCCGACGCCCTCAACGGCAAGGGCCGGCTCCCGGACGCCACCCGGCGCCATGTCCGCGAGGTCGCCGACCGGCTGGGGTACCGCCCCTCGGCCGCCGCCCGCACCCTCCGTACCGGCAAGTCGGGGCTGATCGGCCTGACCGTGACCACGTACGGGGATGAACCTTTCACCTTCACGGAGTTCGCGTACTTCGCCGAGATGGCGCGGGCCGCCACCTCGGCCGCGCTGGCCCGGGGCTACGCCCTGGTCATCCTGCCCGCGACCTCCCGCCACGACGTGTGGTCCAACGTCGCCCTCGACGGCACCGTCGTCATCGACCCCTCGGACCAGGACCCGGTGGTCAGCGAGCTGGTCCGCCAGGGCCTGCCCGTCGTCTCCGACGGCCGCCCGGCCGGCGAGCTCCCGGTCACCGCGTGGGTGGACAACGACCACGAGGCCGCCGTCCTCGGCATCCTCGACCACCTCGCCGCGGCCGGCGCCCGCCGGATCGGCCTGCTCACGGGCACCTCGACCGACACGTACACCCATCTGTCGACCACGGCGTACCTGCACTGGTGCGAGCGGGTCGGCCAGGACCCGGTCTACGAGGCCTACCCGGCGCACGACCCGTGCGCGGGTGCCGTCGCCGCCGACCGGCTGCTCGCCCGCCCCGACCGGCCCGACGCCGTCTACGGACTGTTCGACCCCAACGGCACCGACCTGCTCGCCGCCGCCCGCCGCTACGGGCTGCGCGTCCCGGACGACCTGCTGCTGGTGTGCTGCAGCGAGTCCACCGTGTACGCCAGCACCGAGCCGCCCGTCACCACGCTCTCCCTCAAGCCGCGCCGCATCGGCACGGCCGTGGTGCAGCTGCTCATCGACGCCATCGAGGGCGTGGAGTCGGAGCAGCCGGTGGAGCAGGTCATACCGACCGAGCTGATCGTGCGCACCTCCTCCCAGCGGCGGCCCCCACGCACCACGGTCAGCCCGCCCCGGTCCCCGGACGACACGTAGGACGGGCCCCGCGCGGGTGGAGGACACCGTTCGACCGAGACGCCGGGCGGGCCGTACCGGGCCTACGGTCCGCCGACCGCAGGCGAACACCTGCCCAAACGGGGCGAAAGCCCCGGTGAAGCGGAGGGTTGTTCCGATTCACCACCCCTGGGTCATCACATGGCGCGACGCGCATTCCTATGATGGGCCCACGACACCGCGGACCGCTGCGACCAGGCAGTCCGAAGCGGTGCAGATGCGGCGCGATGGTGGAGGGGTCTGATGACTCAGGGGGCCGGTCAGGGACCCGAGGTGGAGCGGACGGCGACGCTGCGAGACTTCCGGGTGCCCGCGTACGTCCACGAGTCCGGTCCGTACGTCCCCCACGCCCAGCAGGAGGAGGCCGCGCCGCCCGCCGAGGAGTCGTACCCCGAGGGGTACACCCCCACCGAGCGCGACCTGCCCGTCATCAACCGCGGCGACACGCTCCAGGTCCCCGTCGAACCGGCCCCCGCCGCCCCGGCTCCGCAGCCCGCGGCCGGTCCGGGGCCGCTCTACGTCGTCGGGGACGTGCACGGCTACCTCGACGAACTGATGGCCGCCCTGCGGGAGCAGGGGCTGATCGACGAGGCGGGCCAGTGGTGCGCGGGCACCACCCGGCTGTGGTTCCTCGGCGATTTCACCGACCGCGGCCCGGACGGCATCGGCGTGATCGACCTGGTGATGCGGCTGTCCGCCGAGGCGGCCGCGGCCGGCGGCTACTGCAAGGCGCTCATGGGCAACCACGAGCTGCTGCTGCTCGGCGCCAAGCGGTTCGGCGACACGCCGGTCAACTCCGGCGCCGGCACCGCGACGTTCCAGGCGGCCTGGCTGCTCAACGGCGGCCAGAAGACCGACATGGACCGCCTCCAGGACCACCATCTGCAGTGGATGGCCCGTCTCGACGCGCTCGAGGAGGTCGACGGCTATCTGCTGGTGCACTCCGACACCACGGCCTACCTCGACTACGGCGACTCGATCGAGGCCGTCAACGACACGGTCCGCGAGAGACTCACCCGCAATGACGCGGACGAGTGCTGGGACCTCTTCCGCAAGTTCACCAAGCGCTTCTCCTTCCGCGACGAGGGCGGCGCCGACGCCGTGCGCTCCCTGCTGGACACCTACGGCGGCACGCGGATCGTGCACGGGCACAGCCCCATCCCCTACCTCCTCGGCGAGGTCGGTTCCGAGGAGGGCGAGGAGAGCACCGGTCCGGTGGTCGCGGGTCCGCACGTCTACGCGGACGGGCTCGCCATCGCCATGGACGGCGGGGTGACCATGGCCGGGAAGCTGCTGGTGAGGCAACTCCCCCTGGAAGGCTGACGTTCCCCGTCCGGGTCCGGGCCCTCGGGCGTACGCGCAGGCCGGAAGGCAATTTCCGGCAATCCCCTGTCACCACCCGCCGTCACGGCTCTACCATCTGCTTATCCGTAGCAGGCTCCCCTCCGTTTCTGCCCGACGGCTCGCCGGTGTGCGAGCCCCAAGCCCTACGGAGCATCGGGGGATGCACATGAACAGCCTTCCGCAGCACCTGCGGAGCGAGGACCGCCGGGAGTTCGAACGGCTCCTCGACGAGGTACTGCGCTCCGCACCACACCGACCGGAACTGGCCGCCGTGGGACAGCGGCTCAGCCGCGCGCAACTGCGCGCCATGGCCATCGACGCCTCCGCGCTCATCGCGGCGGCCGCGGCCGTCGAGTACCAGCGCTATGTGCGGGTCCGCGACGAACTGCGCCACCCGGAGCAGGGCTCGGGGGCGGCCGGTCCCGCCGAGCCGAACGCGGTCGCGACGGACCTCGCCGCCCCGCACGGCGCGGGCGCGGTCGCGGTCGTCGCCGTCCTGGCGCCGCTCCTGTCCGCGACCGCGGCGGCGATATTCCTGCTCATCGGCTACATCCTGAGAACCCTGGACCCCGGCCAGTCCTTCGCCGGCACCATGCTCACCGCCGGCTGGGTGTTCGGGGCCCTGACCGTGGCCGCACTCCTCGTCGCGGCCGTCGGCCTGCTCGTCACCGCCCTGCGCAACGGCGCCTCCCCCGAATCCCGGGCCCGCGACGCCGCCGCCGAGGAGGTCGTCAGAGCGAGAACGGACTGGGAGGACGCCCTGCTGGAGCGCGGCATCGTCCCCTTCCTCCAGGAGGCCCTCACCGACCGCCCCCACTACACCGGCTCGGAACACGCCGGCCCCGACCACGGCCCGGGACACCAGCCGGACTGACCGATCCCGTCCCGGACAGCCGACCGTCCGCCGTCCCGCGAGCCGCCGCCAACCGGCTCGCCGGTACGGCGAGTCGCGTGCCCTGCCGGTCGCCCGCGCTACGACGGCTCGGTGGTGAACCAGCGCCAGGCGGGCGGGTCGGCGTCCCGGCCGGTGTGCCACTTCACCCCGAGGAAGCGGAGGAAGTCGAAGAGCGCCCCGCCGTCGAAGCGGCCGTACCCGTCCCCCTCGCGGACCGGACTGTTGCGGGGATCGTCGTCCTCCCAGGCGAAGTCGTCGAACGCCGGATCGTCGACGCGGTAGCCGGTCAGATACCCGCGCGCGTCCGCCAGGTCGAGCCCCAGTTCCGGGAACTGCTCCAGCAGCAGCTCGGGACGCCCCTCCACCGGCCGGTCCGCGAAGAAGCCCTGGTCCGCGTCGGCCTGCTGGACGAAGTGGTCCACCTCGGCACCGTGGTGGAAGAGTTCATACCCCCAGTAGTCCCCGTCGTACAGGAAGGCCAGCAGGCCGGGGCAGTCGTACACGCGGGACACGTGCAACTGCGCACGCCGCCGAAGATCCCACTCCCAGCCCCGCGTCCAGTCGAGCACGGTCCAGCCGTTGTACTCCTCGTACAGCGTGTAGAAATCCCCCTGCCCCACCCCCGCGTCGACGAGCCGGTACCCCTCCGCCCGCCAGAACTCGTCCAACGCCGCGTCAACCTGCCGGTGATCCACCCCGCGAAACAGATTGCACCTCAGGAACCCACCCATCGGCATCCCTCCCGACCGGCAAGCATCACCGCTCGCCACCCGGCCCGCGACCGGATTTCCGCAGCGGCCCACCCTGCTCCCCGCCCTCGGCGGCCACGGTCGACGCGCGGGCGAGCGGACGTACGGGCGGGTGGGCAAGCGGGTGCACCGGCGAGCGCCGCCCCGGATTCCCCGTCCGGAACGGCGCTCGTCCGCGCGTCGGTCAGTCCGCGATCGGCAGGTACACCCTGTTCCCCGCCTCGGCGAACTCCTTCGACTTCCGGGCCATGCCCTCCTCGATCTCGGCCCGGTTGCCGCCGTGTTCGCGGCGGATGTCCTGGGAGATCTTCATGCTGCAGAACTTCGGGCCGCACATGGAGCAGAAGTGGGCCGTCTTGGCGGGTTCGGCCGGGAGGGTCTCGTCGTGGAAGTCGCGGGCCGTGTCCGGGTCGAGGGCCAGGTTGAACTGGTCCTCCCAGCGGAACTCGAAGCGCGCGTCCGAGAGGGCGTCGTCCCAGTCCTGCGCGCCCGGGTGCCCCTTGGCGAGGTCGGCCGCGTGGGCGGCGATCTTGTAGGTGATGACGCCGGTCTTGACGTCGTCCCGGTTGGGCAGCCCCAGGTGCTCCTTCGGCGTGACGTAGCAGAGCATCGCCGTGCCCCACCAGGCGATCATCGCGGCGCCGATGCCGGAGGTGATGTGGTCGTACGCCGGCGCGATGTCCGTGGTCAGCGGGCCGAGCGTGTAGAACGGGGCTTCGTCGCAGATCTCCTGCTGGAGGTCGATGTTCTCCTTGATCTTGTGCATCGGGACGTGCCCGGGACCCTCGATCATCGTCTGCACGTTCAACCGGCGGGCGATCCTGCTCAGTTCCCCGAGCGTCCGCAGCTCCGCGAACTGCGCCTCGTCGTTGGCGTCCGCGATGGAGCCGGGGCGCAGCCCGTCGCCCAGCGAGTACGTGACGTCGTAGGCGGCGAGGATCTCGCACAGTTCCTCGAAGTTCTCGTACAGGAACGAGTCCTTGTGGTGCGCCAGGCACCACGCGGCCATGATGGAGCCGCCGCGCGAGACGATGCCGGTCTTGCGGTTGGCCGTGAGGGGTACGAACGGCAGCCGCACGCCCGCGTGGACGGTCATGTAGTCCACGCCCTGCTCGGCCTGCTCGATGACCGTGTCCTTGTAGATCTCCCAGGTCAGTTCCTCGGCCTTGCCGTCGACCTTCTCCAGCGCCTGGTACAGCGGCACCGTGCCGATCGGGACGGGGGAGTTGCGCAGCACCCACTCGCGGGTGGTGTGGATGTTGCGGCCGGTGGAGAGGTCCATGACCGTGTCGGCGCCCCAGCGGGTCGCCCAGGTCATCTTCTCGACCTCCTCCTCGATGGACGACGTCACCGCGGAGTTGCCGATGTTGGCGTTCACCTTCACCAGGAACCGCTTGCCGATGATCATCGGCTCGATCTCCGGGTGGTTGACGTTGGCCGGCAGCACCGCCCGGCCCGCCGCGATCTCGTCGCGCACCACCTCGGGGGAGACGTTCTCCCTGAGGGCCACGAACTCCATCTCCGGCGTGATCTCGCCCCGGCGCGCGTACGCGAGCTGCGTCACCGCCTGTCCGCCGCGGCCCCGCCGCGGCTGCCGCGGACGCCCCGGGAAGACCGCGTCCAGGTTGCGCAGCCCGCCGCGCGGCGAGGTGTGCTTGATCCCGTCGTCCTCGGGACGGACGGGACGGCCCGCGTACTCCTCCGTGTCGCCGCGGGCGATGATCCAGTTCTCCCGCAGCGGCGCCAGGCCCCGGCGCACATCGGTGTCGGCGAGCGGATCGGTGTACGGGCCCGACGTGTCGTACAGGGTGACCGACTGCCCGTTGGTGAGGTGCACCTGACGGACCGGCACGCGCAGGTCGGGGCGGGAGCCCTCGATATACGCCTTGTGCCAGCCGATGGACTTCCCGGCCTCCGAGGACATGTCGTCCTGGACGGAGGCAGGCGTGCGTGCGTCCTTGTTGGTCATGAGACCTACTCCCTACGCCGGCATTACCCGGTAACAGGTTCGGCGGTCGACGCAGCGTTTCCCGTCGTTCGACGTCTCTCGGGGAACACCACATGTTCCACGTGAAACATCGCGTCTACGGAGGTCAGCGCCCTCTCAGCCCGGTGCTCCGAGCTCCCGCGTGTGCAAAGGTGTCTCCACGCTAGCGTCATCAGTGACGCGCTGAACAGTGGGCCCTCCTCGGTTCTTGCGATGATCTGGCGATGACCCGGATGGACCAGCACCCGTACCAGCCACCCGGCCCGCGTCGGCCCGACGGCTCGGAGCACCCGAGCCAGGGCCACCGTCACGGCCATGGCCACGCCCGCGCGCAAGCCCCCGCGCAGGAACAGACGCAGGCCCACGGCCACGGCGCCGGCCACGGGCACAGTCACAGCCATGGGCCCGCCGCGCCCGTCTCCCGGCATCTGCGCAAGGTGATCGCGGCGATCCTCGTGCCGTTCACCGCGGCGGTCGTGGTCGGTCTCGTGGTGCTCTGGCCCGGTGGCGCGCCCTCGCACAAGCACAGCGGCGTCGGCTTCGACCGGCAGACCCAGCAGGCAACCGTCACCCGGGTGGTCGAGGTGAGCTGCGCCTCGGTGAACGCCTCCGGCGGGGCACCGACCGGAGGCGGCTCCGGGGGCGCCGCCGCGGGGCAGACGCCCGGCGGCACCTGCAAGAAGGCGACCGTCCGCGTCGACACCGGCAAGGACAGGGGCCGTACGTTCACCGAGATCGTGCAGCCCGACCAGCCCCGGCAGCTGCACCAGGGCGAGCAGGTCGTCACCGCCTACGAACCGACCGCCCCGAAGGACCTTCAGTACTCGGTCACCGATGTGAACCGCACGTTCCCCATGGCCCTGCTCGCGGGCGTCTTCGCGCTCGCCGTCGTGGTGGTGGGCCGGCTCCGCGGGGTCATGGCCCTCGTGGCGCTGGCGGTCAGCTTCCTGGTCCTGAACCAGTTCATCCTGCCCGCGATCCTCCAGGGCTCCAATCCGCTGCTCGTGGCTGTCATCGGGTCGAGCGCCATCATGCTGATCGCCCTGTACATGTGCCACGGACTGTCGGCCCGCACGTCGGTGGCGGTGCTCGGCACGCTGATCTCACTGGCCCTGATCGGCCTGCTCGGCTCCGCGTTCATCGGCTGGGCCGCCCTGACCGGCAACACCGACGACAGCACCGGTCTCATCCACGGTCTGTACCCGAAGCTCGACATGAGCGGTCTGCTGCTGGCCGGCGTCATCATCGGCTCGCTCGGCGTCCTGGACGACGTGACGGTCACCCAGACCTCGGCGGTGTGGGAACTGCACGAGGCCAACCCCACGATGGGCCCGCGCGGGCTGTACCGGGCGGCCATCCGCATCGGCCGCGACCACATCGCGTCCGTCGTCAACACCCTTGTGCTCGCCTACGCCGGTGCCGCGCTGCCGTTGCTGCTGCTCTTCTCCATCGCGCAGAGCAGCGTGGGGGCGGTGGCCAACAGCGAGCTGGTGGCCGAGGAGATCGTGCGCACCCTGGTGGGCTCCATCGGACTGGTCGCCTCGGTTCCGGTCACCACCGCGCTCGCCGCCCTGGTGGTCGCGGCCGACCGCAGCGCCCCGGAGGCGGAGACCTCCACCGGCGGCCATCCCCTGCCGACGCGTGGGGGCCGGGGGCGGCGTCGGAAGCGGTGAGGGGGACGGGCCGGCCGACGGAGGGATGCCGGGCGGCCGCCCGGTGGTGGTGAGGCGGGACGGGGACACCCGCCGCACCGTACGGGAGCCCCCGCGAAGGCCCGTGAAGAAGCGTTACTGCACGACCCCGCGCCATCCGGTGGAGCGTCCCCGCCCCGCGGCGTCTCAGCCCGCGCTCTGCTCCTCGGCCAGGATGCGGTCCAGCGCCTCGTCCAGATGCGCGTCGAAGTCGGCGAGCGCTCCTTCCTGGCCGAGCGGCACCAGCTTGTCCGTACGGTCGAGGAAGGCCACCAGCGGCGACGCCGACGAGCGGAACAGGGCCTGGTCGCTGCCGACCTGAAGCCTGATCAGCACCTCGCCCAGCACCTCGGCCTCGACGGGGGAGATCCGCACATCGCCCTCCCCGCACGGCCGTCCGACGCCGTCGATCAGCAGTTCGCGGCCGAAGACCCAGGAGACCGGGGCATCGCCGGGCAGGTGGAAGGTGAGCCGCACGGCGTAGGGATCGCCGGTCTCGTAGCGCAACTCCACCGGAATACGGAAGGAGAGCTCCTCCGAGACGAGAAAGCTCATCATGACCTCTGCCTGTACGGACTCGCGCATCGCCTACCCCGTCATATGACATCGACTGGCCGGGTTTGATCCCTCTGACCGTGGTAAATCTTGCTGAAAGTACTCGATGTATCACAAGGAGTAAGTTTTCAGATGCTGATAGAGAGGGCGAGGGACCCCACGTGCCGGCCGACCTCGGCATGCAGCCGCTGGACGGCGGGCAGCAGCCGGTCGGCCTGATGGGCGGGGAGCGAGAGGGCCACGGTGGCCGCGGTCGTGCCGACTGTGATGGGGACCGCCGCGCAGACCGTGCCGACCGCATACTCCTGGCGCTCCGTCACCGGTTCCATGCGCCGCACCCGGGCCAGCCGCCGCAGCAGGGCGTCGCTGTCCCGCACCGTGTACGGCGTGAGGGTCTGCACCGGATAGCGCGCGAGATGCTCCCGCCGGGCGCCCTCGTCCAGCTGGGAGAGCAGGCACTGCCCGATGGCGTGCGCGTGCCCGGTCTCGCGGAAGTCGGCCCATTCCTCGGCCGCGGGGGCCTCACGGGAGTCGGCGACGCACAGCACCTCGACCTCCCCGTCCCGGTACATCGCGTAGTACATCGGGGCGCCGATGGAATCGCGCCAGTGCGCGAGCGTGTCCGCGACTCTGCCGCGACGTTTCTCCCGTGCCCCGCTGCTGCTCAGTCGCTCGGCCGCGTCACCGAGGAAGAAGAGCCCCTTGTCCCGGCGCAGATAGCCCTCGTGCACCAGGGTGCGCAGCAGGTGGTAGGTGGTGGGCAGGGCCAGGCCGGTCGCGCGCGCGAGCTGCTTGGCGGGGGCGCCGTACGGATGAGCCGCGACCGTCTCCAGCAGCCGCATGGCGCGCTGCACGGAGCCGATGAGGGTCGTGGGGGCCGACTGCCGCGGGACGGCCATCCCGGACGGCCGCCGGGCGGGCGGGGTGCGGGGGCGGGGCTGGACGGGGAGTGCGGGGGTTTCCGCCGGTGCGGTGTCGACCGTGGCCAAGGGTTTACTCCGGAAGCGCGAGGGGGCAGCCCGTGCGTGGGCGGGAAGCACGGATGGGGTGTCTGCGCCACCCGCGGGGCCGCACCCCGCGGGGAGTTCCGGACTCTAACCGCCCGCCACCGCGTGCGGCCGGGCTCACGGGGAAACTTCCCTCCCCCGAGGGAACCGGCACCCCCTTACCGGTCACCGGCTCCCTCGTGCGTCACCAGTCGCCGTGCGAGGACGAACCGGACATGAACTTGCGCACGACGTAGATCAGTCCGCCGACCAGCGCCACGAACACCAGCGCCTTGAACAGCAGACCGATCACGAATCCGACGACGCTCGCTATCAGGCCGCCGAACACGACCAGGGCGATGACCGGCACCGCGACCCACTTCACCCACCACGGCAGTCCCGCGAAGATCCCTCGCATGGCCCTCGTCCTTCTCGTCTCGTGCGTACGCGTTCGTCTCGTACGGTCCCGATGTTCCGCACTCGATGCTAGGGCCGCGGGAGGGCCTCGCGGGGGCCTCGCAGCCCTTGTCCTCCCCTGAACCGTCCCCTAGGGAACCCGGAGACCGCCCCCTCACGCCTCGGGGGGAGAGAACACGACGAGGACCCGCAGGTCCTCGCTGATGTGGTGGAACTTGTGCGCGACACCGGCGGGCACGTACACCACGCTGCCCCGCGCCACCTCGGTCGTCTCCAGGCCGACGGTGATCGACGCCCGGCCGCTGACCACGAAGTACACCTCGTCCTGGCCGTGCGGCTTCTGGGGGTCGTGCTCGCCCGCGTCGAGGGCGTAGAGGCCGACCGACATGTTCCGTTCGCGCAGGAACTGGAGGTAGGCGCCCTCGTTGGCGGCGCGTTCCGCCTCCAGTTCGTCCAGCCGGAATGCCTTCATCTCCGTTGCCGCCCTCGCCTCACTGCTCGTGTCCGATCGGTTCTGCCACGATCAGACACATGAAGAATTTCGTAGTCAAGACGATCGCGAACGCGGGCGCCCTTGCGGTGGCCGTCTGGCTCCTGGACAAGATCACACTGACCGGTGACAGCACCGCCAAGAAGGCCGGCACGCTGATCGTCGTCGCGCTGATCTTCGGCCTGGTGAACTGGCTGGTCAAGCCGGTCCTGAAGGTACTCACCTTCCCGCTGTTCATCCTGACCCTGGGCCTGATCACCCTGATCGTCAACGCGCTGATGCTGCTGCTGACGTCGTGGGTGTGCGGCAAGCTCCAGTTGAGCTTCCATGTGGAGGGCTTCTGGACGGCCGTTCTCGGCGGCCTGATCATCTCGGTCGTCTCCTGGGCCCTGCACATGATCCTGCCGGACGAGGACTGAGCCCCCATGACCTACCGCGTCTGCTTCGTGTGCACGGGCAACATCTGCCGTTCCCCGATGGCCGAGTACGTCTTCCGCGCGCGGGTGGCGGAGGCCGGGCTGGCGGACCGGGTGGAGATCGACAGCGCGGGCACCGGCGGCTGGCACGAGGGCGAGGCCGCCGACCCGCGCACCGCCGCCGTCCTGAACCGCCGCGGCTACGACTGCGACCACGTCGCACGCCGGTTCCAGCCGTCCTGGTTCGCCCGCCGCGACCTCGTGATCGCCCTCGACGCCGGTCATCTGAGGGATCTGCGCCGTCTGGCGCCCACCGAGGAGGACGCGCGCAAGGTCCGTCTGCTGCGCGCGTACGCCCGCCGTTCGCCCGGTGCCCTCACGCCGGACGAGTCCCTGGGCGACGACCTCGACGTACCGGACCCGTACTACGGCGGTCCGGACGGCTTCGAGGAATGCCTTGAGATGGTGGAGGAGGCGAGCGTGGCACTGCTCGCCGTCGTACGGGAACACCTGGAAGGACGAGCCGCATGAGCGACGCAACCGTCGACGAGGGACCCGGCGACGGCACGCGCGCGGTACGGGCCGGACTGCCCGAGCCGGTCAAGCACGAGCCGACGCTGCCGGGCCCCGTCTTCGCCGCGCACTTCCATCTGCCGGGCGAGGTGACGGGACCGTACTCCTACGGCCGTGACGACAACCCGACCTGGACGCTGCTGGAGAACGCCATCGGCGAGCTGGAGGCTCCCGGGCTGGCGGACATCGAGACGCTGGTGTTCGCCTCCGGCATGGCCGCGATCTCCGCCGTGCTGTTCTCCCAGCTGCGAGCCGGGGACGCGGTGGTGCTGCCGTCCGACGGCTACCAGGCGCTGGCGCTGGTCCGGGCCCAGCTGGAGGCGTACGGCGTCGAGGTGCGCACCGCCCCCACCGGCGGGGACGCCCAGCTGGAGGTCCTGGAGGGCGCGCGGCTGCTGTGGATCGAGTCCCCGTCGAACCCGGGGCTCGATGTGTGCGACATCCGGCGCCTGGCGGTCGCGGCACAGGCCCAGGGCACCCTGGTGGCCGTCGACAACACCCTCGCCACCCCGCTCGGCCAGCGCCCGCTGGCCCTGGGCGCCGACTTCGCCGTGGCCAGCGGCACCAAGCAGCTCACCGGGCACGGCGACGTCCTCCTCGGGTACGTGGCCGGCCGGGACGCCGAGGCGATGGCCGCCGTACGCCGCTGGCGCAAGATCGTCGGGGCGATCCCGGGGCCCATGGAGGCATGGCTCGCGCACCGTTCCATCGCCACGCTCCAGCTCCGTGTCGACCGGCAGAACGCCACCGCGCTCGCCGTCGCCGAGGCGCTGCGGCAGCGGCCGGATGTCTCCGCTCTGCGCTACCCGGGGCTGCCCGGGGACCCCGCGCACAAGACCGCCTCGCGGCAGATGCGCCGCTACGGCTGTGTCGTGTCGTTCACGCTGCCCACGCGTGCGCGCGCCGAACGATTTCTCGCCGCCCTGCGCCTGGTGGAGGACGCGACGAGCTTCGGCGGGGTGCGCTCCACGGCCGAGCGCCGCGGCCGCTGGGGCGGCGACGCGGTCCCGGAGGGCTTCGTCCGGATGTCCGTCGGCGCCGAGGACCCCGAGGACCTGGTGGCCGACGTCCTGCGCGCCCTGGACGAGTCGGCGGAGTAGCCGGCTTCGGCGGCCTCTGGGAGGGATGCCGTCGGGCGCATGCCATGCGACGGTCCGAGCCTCCCCCCTCGTGGCTCGGACCGCCTTCGGTTCCGCTTGCGAAGAACCGTGCGACCAAGGCTAGTTGACTCTCTGTCAGTGTCCAATCACGCTGACGACAGGCGCCTATCGACATATTTATCGTTGACGCCTGCGGGGCCGGACGAGGTCGAGTGCAGGGCAGGGCAGGGCAAGGGAGGGCACGCCATGGATCTGGCCTTGCTGCGCACCTTTGTCACCGTGTACCGGGCCGGTTCCTTCACCCGCGCCGCCGCCCTGCTCGGCCTCTCCCAGCCCGCCGTCACCTCGCAGATCCGCACCCTGGAACGCCAACTGGGCAAGCCCCTCTTCCTGCGCCACGCGCGCGGCGTCACCCCGACCACCATCGGCGACGAACTCGCGTACAAGGCCGCGCCCCACCTCGACGCGCTGATGGAGATAGCCGAGTGCCGCCCGGACGACGAGTCCTCGCCGGCGACGCTGCACCTGGCCGGGCCTCCCGAGTTCACCGCCGAACGGGCCCTGCCCGCCCTCGCCGAGCTGACCGGGGACGGCCGCCGGCGCCTCGCACTGCGCGTCTCCTTCGGAACCCCGGACGAGGTTCTGGAGGGGCTGGCGGCCGGCCGCCACGATCTGGCCATCAGCACCGCCCGGCCGCGCGGCGCCCCGTTCACCGCGACCGCGCTCTGCGACGAGGAGCACGTTCTGGTCGCCGCTCCCCGCTGGGCGAAGCACCTCGACCCGGACGCGCTACGGCTGAAGGGGGCGCCCGCGCTCCGGGACCTTCCCGTGGTCGACGTCCATGAGTCGCTGCCCTTCGTCTCCCGCTACTGGGCCTCCGTCTTCGACGCCCGTCCGGCCGCCCCCGGCACGGTCGTCGTCCCCGATCTGCGGGCCGTGCTCGCCTGCGCGACCGCGGGCGCGGGCCTGGCCGTACTGCCCCGCTATCTCTGCGCACCCGCCCTCGACCAGGGGGCGGTCGTGGCCCTGCACGACCCGGTGGTGCCACCACTGCGCACCTACTTCCTGGTCGTGCGCACGGGCACCCTCGCCCGGCCGCCCGTGGCCCGCGCCCATGAGTGGCTGCTGCGGGCGGCCGCGGGATGGTGCTGAGACCTTCGGGGACCACGCACCGCGACGGCCCGGTGCCGGTTTGCGATGTTTCACGTGGAACCAGCCGGGCCACATTTCTCCCATGACCGTCCGACCCGTGGTCAAGCGCACCGCCCGTGCCGTTCTGCTGGACGGTGACGACCTGATTCTGATCAAGCGCACCAAGCCCGGCGTCGATCCCTACTGGGTGACCCCCGGCGGCGGGGTCGAGCCCGGGGACCCGACCGTCGTGGACGCCCTGCACCGGGAGGTGTACGAGGAGCTGGGCGCCAAGATCACCGATGTGGTGCCGTGTTTCGTGGACACCGTGGAGCACATCGGTGAGGACGGCGGCGCGACCGGCGTGAAGGTGCAGCACTTCTTCGTCTGCCGCCTGGAGTCCATGGACCCGTCCCTGCGCCATGGCCCGGAGGTGGAGGAGCCGGCCGGCGAGTACGAGATCGTCCGCGTCCCGTTCACCCGCGTCGGCATCGCGTCCGTCCATCTCGTCCCGCTGTCGCTGCGCCACTATCTGGACGGCAACATCGAGGGCGTACGGGCCATGCACGCTCCCGACCTGGGATAGGGGTACCGACCGCCGGGTGGGCGACGGGTCGATGTTTCACGTGAAACGGGTGGACGCCGGGGGCCTGCTTCGGACAGCCTGACATGCGTGCCAACTCCTTCCCTCGACGCACTTCCCATCCGCCGTCTGACGCTGCGCGATCTCCCCGCCTGCGCCGACCTGTCCGAGGACAGGGGGTGGCCACGCGAGGAACACAAGTGGGGCTTCCTCCTCACGGCCGGCCGGGGCTTCGGCATCGACGACCCCCGGGGTGGTCTCGTCGCCGCATGCGTCATCACCGAGTACGGCTCCTGGGGGCAGCCGGAACTCGGTGCCGTGGGTATGGTCCTGGTCGCCGAACGCCACGCCCGCCAGGGCGTCGGGCGCCGCTTGATGCGCCACGTGATGTCCACCATGGCCGGCACCCCGCTGACCCTCTACGCCACGGAGAACGGCCGCCCCCTCTACGAGGAGCTGGGCTTCAAGGTGACGGGCCGGGCTGAGATGCTCAGAGGCCGCTTCACCCCCGGTGGCCCGGAGACCGGAGTCAAGACGCGCTCCGCCACCGCGGAGGATCTTCCCTCGGTCCTGCGACTGGACGAGGAGGTGTTCGGTGCCGACCGGACGCCTCTCGTCACGCGGCTGCCCGCCTTCGCGGACCAGCTCCGGGTGGCCGAGGAGGGCGGCCGGATCATCGGGTACGCGGGCGCGTGGCCCAACATGCACACCCATGTCGTCGGCCCGCTGATCGCGCGGGACACGGAGACCGCCCAGGCACTGGTCGCCTCGCTGGCGGCGGGCACGGACCGCCCGCTGCGCACCGACATCGACGTACGCCACGAGGAGCTGCTGGCCTGGGCGAAGGAGCGGGGCCTGGCATCGGTCACCTGCAACTCGGTGATGACGTACGGCATCGCCGAGCTTCCGGGCGACTGGACGCGGCGGTTCGCCCCGCTGACGGTGGCCGCCGGCTGAGGCGCCGTACGACGTCGTGGGACACGGCCAGGCCCCGCCGCTCGAAGCGGCGGGGCCTGGGTCCGTCGCGGACCGGGTGATCAGGCGAGTGCCTCCACGGCCGCGGTGGCGAAGCCGTGGTCCTGCTCCGGCGCGCCGCCACCGACACCGACCGCGCCGATCAGCCGGCCGTCGCGGCGCACCGGGACACCGCCCGCGATGAACAGCAGCGGCCGGTCGAGGGCCGTGGGCAGCGTGTGGAAGAGGCCGCCCGGCTGGACCGCGTCGACGAGGTCGGCGGTGGGGGCGTTCAGCTGGAGCGCGGTGTAAGCCTTGCGGGTGCTGGTCTCGCCGGAGATCAGCACCGCCCGGTCGTCCCGGCGGAAGGCGAGCAGATGGCCGCCCGCGTCCAGGACGGTGACGCTGACGGTGACTCCCGCCTCCTCGGCCGCCCGGCGAGCCGTGGCGACGAGCAGTTCGGCGTCCTCGGTGGTGAGCGGGGCGACGGCGGTGGTGGTCATGGATGTGTCTCCTCGGGTGTTGCTACGGGGGCCGCACCACGGTCCGGTGCGGGTGACGGGGGGGCCGCGGCGCGGGCGGCTCAGTGGTGGACGGCGGTGCGTCGGTCGGCGGGGGCACCGGAGGCGACCGCGGTGGTGCCGCGCGCGATGTCGCGGCGCTCCAGGGCCGCCGAGAGGACGGCGAGGACCAGGGCGGTCGCGGCGAGCGCGGCGCCGACCCAGTTGGGGGCCGTGTAGCCGAGACCGGCCGAGATCACCAGGCCGCCGAGCCAGGCGGACAGCGCGTTTCCCAGGTTGAAGGCGCCGATGTTCACGGCGGAAGCGAGCGTCGGCGCGCCGTGCGCCTGGTCGAGGACGCGCTTCTGCAACGGCGGGACGGTGGCGAAGCCGAGGGCGCCGATCAGGACGATGGTCACGGCGGCCGCGATCTTGTTGTGGGCGGTGAGCGTGAAGAGGGCGAGGACGAGGGCGAGGGCACCCAGCGAGACGTAGAGCATCGGCATCAGGGCGCGGTCGGCGAACCTGCCGCCGACGAGGTTGCCGCCGACCATGCCGAGGCCGAACAGGACCAGCAGCCAGGTGACCGATCCGTCGGCGAAGCCGGCGACGCGGGTCATCATCGGCGCGATGTAGGTGACGGCCGCGAAGACACCACCGAAGCCGAGGACGGTCATCGCCATGGCGAGCAGGACCTGGGCGTTCTTGAAGGCGGCCAGTTCGTGACGCAGGTGCACGCCCTCGGGCCGGGGCAGCTCGGGCACCAGCCTGGCGATGCCGGCGAGGCCGACGAGACCGAGCGCGGCGACGACCGCGAAGGTGACGCGCCAGCCGACGTGCTGGCCGATCAGCGTGCCCAGCGGGACGCCGACGACGTTGGCGACCGTCAGGCCGGTGAACATCATGGCGATGGCGCCGGCCTTCTTCTGGGGCGCGACCAGCTCGGCTGCGACGACCGAGCCGATACCGAAGAAGGCGCCGTGGGCGAGCGAGGCGACCACGCGGCCGATCAGCATGACCGCGAAGACGGGGGCGAGGGCCGACAGCAGGTTGCCGGCGACGAAGAGGCCCATCAGCAGCATCAGCATCCGCTTGCGCGGGACCTTGGTGCCGAGCACGGTCATCAGCGGAGCACCGAGGACCACGCCGAGCGCGTAGCCGGTGACGAGCAGGCCCGCCGTGGGGATGGAGACCCCGAAGTCGCCCGCGACCTCGGGCAGCAAGCCCATGATCACGAACTCGGTGGTACCGATTCCGAAGGCCCCGATCGCGAGGGCCAGAAGCGCGAGAGGCATGGGGGTGACCTTCCCAGACGATTGCATGAGCGCTTTGCGTGCTTCGACAATAATTGCAGACGCGGGCTATCTGCAAGCGCTGGATGTTGCGGAAGGTGGTCTACCCTGGACGCAGCCGCTCCGGGACCGAGGAGAACGCCCATGACAGCGACGGACCCCGCACTCACCGCCCTCGCCCAGGGCTGGTGCGCCCTCTCCGCACTGCACGGAAGGATCGAGACGCACATCGAGCGCGCCCTGCAGGCGGGGCACGATCTCAGCGTGCGCGAGTACTCACTGCTCGACGTGCTGAGCCGGCAGCACGACGGCGAGGGCGGGCATCTGCAGATGAAGCAGGTCGCCGACGCGGTCGTGCTCAGCCAGAGCGCCACCACGCGCCTGGTGACCCGGCTGGAGGACCGTGGCCTGCTGGAGCGCTATCTGTGCCCCACCGACCGGCGCGGCATCTACACCAACGTCACCGAAGCGGGTCTGCGGCTGCTCCAGGAGGCACGGCCCACGAATGACACCGCCCTGCGCGAGGCCCTGGACGAGGCGTCGGAGAACCCCGAACTGGCCCCGTTGGTACGGGTGGTGGAGTCGCTGAACGTGCCCGCATAGGGTGCGGGCATGGGAGAACTCGAGATACGGGCGGCGACCGCGGACGACCTTCCGGCGATCGTCGCCATGCTCGCGGACGACCCGCTGGGCGCTCAGCGGGAGTCCCCGGACGACCTGGCCCCGTACGGGGCGGCGCTGAAGCGCCTTGAAGCGGACCCGAACCAGCATCTCGTCGTCGCCGTGCGCGACGGTCGGGTGATCGGAACCCTCCAGCTCACGATCATTCCCGGGCTCTCCCACCGGGGCGCGACCCGTGCGCTCATCGAGGCCGTGCGCATCCACGCCGACGAACGCGGCAGCGGACTGGGCACCGAGCTGATCCGGTGGGCGATCGACACCGCCCGGCGGCTCGACTGCGTGATGGTGCAGCTGACATCCGACAAGAAGCGTCCCGACGCCCACCGCTTCTACGAGCGGCTCGGGTTCACCGCCTCGCATGAGGGCTTCAAACTGCGCCTCTGAGCCATGGGACCCCGGAAGCTGAACAAAGGGGTCGTGCCTCGTGTTTCACGTGAAACACGTCAACCGAGGCACAACCCCTGTCGCGTGCGGTCTACTTGATTCCCCGCCAGCCATCCGGGTCCACGCCGCCGGGCACCGGGGCGTCGGGGTCGTACGGCTGCCGGGTGAAGACGAACGAGCCCAGGTCGAGGTGGCTCAGGGATCCGTCCGGCCGTCGCACGGGCCGCAGCAGCTCCCCTGCGTAGTAGCCCTCCAGACCCGTCCAGGTACCGTCGCCGTTCGGCCGGAAGCGGGAGCGCCGTCCACCGATCGCCAGGGGGCCGAGCGCGATGAGGCCATCGGCCGTCACCCGCAGACCGAAGGCACCGGTCCCCCAGTACCACTGCCCGGCCAGCTCCAGCACCGCCGGGTCGACCTCGCGCAGCGGACGCCAGGGCTCGGGGATCCGGGGTTCCGCGTCGGCGACGATCCGTACCAGGTCGTCCCCCACCGCGCCCAGGGACGGCCCGCTGGTGCAGTTGGTGAGCACCACCGCGGC
The DNA here is from genome assembly GCF_030269125.1 of Streptomyces hygroscopicus subsp. hygroscopicus. Classification (GTDB taxonomy): domain Bacteria; phylum Actinomycetota; class Actinomycetes; order Streptomycetales; family Streptomycetaceae; genus Streptomyces; species Streptomyces hygroscopicus_C. Next base: position 125,194 of record NZ_BSSM01000005.1, read on the forward strand.
CACGTCGTCCTCCACGCTGATGGTGAGGTTCGCAAGGAAGCCGGGGAGCGAACCGGAGTGACCGACGAGCAGCCGCCCCTCGCGGGAGTGGATCTGCATGCCGAGGCCGTAGGTGACCCCGTCCACCACATCGGCGGCCTCGGCCGGCGCCGCCGGGGTCCGCATCTCACGCACCGACTCCGCGCCGAGCACCCGCTCGTCGCCACGAGCCAGGAACACCGCGAACCTCGCCAGGTCCCCCGTCGTCGACCACAGCTGGCCCGCAGCCGCCATCCGGCCGAGGTCCTCCACCGGCTCCGGCAGCAGGGCATCGGCCCACGGATGCACCGCCCAACCGCCCGCGTGCGGGGCATCCGGCCGGGGAGTGGTCCGGTTCAGGCCGAGCGGTTCGAGGATCTCCCGGCGCAGCACCTCCTCCCAGGGCGCGCCACGCAACTCCTCCACCAGCGCGCCGAGCAGCGAGTAACCGGGGTTGGAGTAGTGGTGCCGGCGGCCGACGGGGTGCAACAGGGGCTGTTCGCCCAGCACATCGCCGAGCTGGGGACGCAGGGAGCCCGGGGTCCGCTCCCACCAGGGGCCGGGCGACTCGGCCGCCACCCCGGCCGTGTGCGCGAGCAGTTCGGCGATCGTGGCCTCCCCCACGCCGGTGCCCGGCAGATGCTTGTCCAGCGGATCGTCGAGTTCGAGCACGCCCTCGTCGCGCAGCCGCATCACCAGAACGGCCGTGAAGGTCTTGGTGATCGACCCGATCCGGTACTGCGTGTTCTCGTCCGGCGCGTGCCCGTCCACCGAGCTGCGCGCCCCGTGCCACACGGCCCGCCCGTCCCGCACCACGGCGGCGACCAGCGACGGTGCCCGTCCCTCGCTCTGCGCGACGGCGATCCGGTGCAGCAACGCGCGCCGCGTCCCCGGGAGCAGCGCATCCTGTGAAGTCGTCATCCCCCCAGTCCACCTGCTGGAACGCCGGGCGTCGAATCCATTTCCGACCGGTTGCCCGGGGTGGCGCCGATGGGGAGAACTCCGGCCCGTCGCCGCGGCGAGGCCCGCTCCGGGGTGCGGGCTCACCGCATCCCGGAGGACGTCGACACCGTCCGCCGGGTCGACCGCCCGACCCGTTGTCGGTGGCATGTGCGACGGTCGTGCGGTGATCGACAGTGAACGCGGCCTCCTGGAAGGCCTGCACGCGGTGGACTGGTCCGAGTTGGGCCACGCGTACGGAAGAGCGCAGGACGTCCCAGCACAGCTCACCGCGTTGTGCGGTCATGACGAGGCCGCCCGTGAGGGCGCCTTGAGGTCGCTGTCCGGCAACATCTTCCACCAGGGCACCCGGTACTCCGCGTCACCGTACGCCGTGCCCTTCCTGGCCCGTATCGCCCTGGCCGGCCCCCGCACGGTCCGGGTCGGGGTGCTGTCGCTGCTGACCAGACTCGCGATCGACTGGCACGACGAGTACGACCTGCCCCGAGGCATCGACATCAGGGCCTGGCGCGCGGCGGCCGCCGAAGTGAGCATGGACGAGGCGCTGGCCTGGTACGACGAGCGCATAGCCGCCGAGCCCGACGAGGAGAAGCGCGAAAGGATCAGGGAGATCCGAGCGGAGTGGGCCGCCGGACGGCTGATGGACTCCCGGGCGAGCGCCCTGCTCTCCTACGACGCCGTCCGCGCCGAACTGCCCGGCCTGCTCCGGCTCCTCGACGATCCCGACCCCGCCGTCCGAACCGGAACCGCCTACCTGTCGGCCTGGTTCCCCGAGGAAGCGCCCACCACCCTGCCCCTCCTCCTCGACCGCCTGCGGATCGAGGACTCGGTGACGGTGACCGCCACCGCGCTGGTGGCGGTCGGCCTGCTCGGTGACCGGACCCTCGCGCCCCGGCTCAGCTCCCGCCTGGACGCCCCGGAGCCCCTGATCCGCTGGGCGGCGGCGACCGCGCTGGCCCGGATCGGCAGCGCCGAGGGCACCGACGGGCTCGGCACCGACCTGACCGAGCAGGTGATAGCCGAGCTCGCCGCGGCGGCGGCCGACCCCCCGAAGCCGGGCATCGACTACAACGAGGGCGACCTCCCCGGCTACACCAGTCGCTCTCTTCTGTCTCTCCCCGCGCTGTCGCTCTCCGCCCACGACCGGGAAACCGTGCTCCGCGGCGTGGCCGACTGTCTGACGGTGATGCCCGGCGACCACACGGAATGGACGGCGAGGACCGCACTGGCCGTGGCCTTCGCGGAGCCCTTCCAGCACGGTGTCCCCGCGTTCTCCGAACTCACCGGGGGACAGCGACGTCTCCTCCGGGCATTGGTGAAGGCCGGCCCCTGGGGCGCGTACGGCAGGAAGTTCGAAGAGTCTCTCCGAAACCGGCAGTTGCCCGACACCCGGGCCGCCCTGCGCGTCTACGCGGGCCTTCCGGACGACGGCCACGACGAGAGGACCGCATGCGTCTGGTGCTGAGTGCCCGCCCGTGTGTAGGTTCTCGCTTTCGGTGTCAGGCGCCGACGCTATGACCTGGACGTTCCCCTCCAGTCTCACGACGTGTCGGCAAGCGGCTGTCTCAGATCGATGTCATTTCCTCAGACAGCCCAGCCGGCTGCGCCGGACCCCATCAACCTGCATCGGCGGCCGTCCGTTCCATCCACTCCCGCACCTTCACTGCTTGCTCGATGCGGTTGACGATGTCCTTCTTGGACGCCGTGTCCAAGGTCTCCGGGATCTTGTCGAAGGTGTCGGGAAGGACGTCGAGGAGACCCCAGATCTGCTCGCCGGTGCTGACGGTCAGCAGTTGCTGGCACCTCCACTGCAGCGGCACCTCGGGACGGTGCGTGAGCCGCTGCACGAGTGTCGGGAACAGGTAGTGCGTCGCTTCTGCGGCGAGGTGCTCTCGTAGCCAGTCGACCGGAAGCCGCTGGCTGAAGCCATGCATGGCGGCCTCCTGGGCCAGGTCCAGGAGCTGAGCGGTGTCGACGGCTCGGATGGTGCGGGGAAGGGTCGGGGTCATGTCGCGATGATGCCAAGAAGCCCTCGGAACACCGAGAGGTCGGCGGGGTCGGGTTGCAATCCGTCAAGGACCTCGGCCCAGGCTTTCTCGAACTCGCCGGAGGTCACCCTTGCACGGACGGCTCGCCCTTTATGCGGATCCATTCGTGGATGGTCTCGATGGCGTAGAGGAGGTCCTGGAAGGTGCAGAGATCCCGGTGCTGTTGTCGGACCTGGCCTGTTGCCATGTCCCCGTACTCAAGCTCGGCTTCCCCGCTGCTCCAGACGATGAGCACGGCGACGAAGTCATCGTTTTCGAGCGTCATCCAGGTGCTGTTCTTGGTTCGGCCGTCCTCGGGCGACTGCTGGATCGCACCCGTGATTCCGCAGGATTGCAGGCGTTCCTCATGCTCGGTGAACCAGGCCTGGAGCCTCTGCGGCAGTTCAACCGATATAGGCTTCTTTTCTTCGCTTTGTCTCATGGCTGGGCGATGAACCCTGCGGATCGGTCGAGCTGGAAAGGAGATCCGGCCTTGGTTGGTTCCCAGCCTCGGTCCCGTGCTTCTCGGATGCTGGCGGCAACGTGGGCTGGGCGGTTGGGCACTGCCTCGGCACCCACCCAGTTGCTGGGATGGGCCTGGCCGCTGGTGACGATCAAGGTCGTGCCCGGCTGGCTGCCGCCAGCCGCTTCGACCGCGTAGGTCATCGGTGTCCAGCAGAGTCCCTGCATGTAGGAGGGCTTCCTGCGGATCCGCCAGCGGTACTCGATTCCGTCAACGGTTATGCGCCGGGAACCCTTCTTGTTCAGCGCCATCTTCGCCTCCTCCGCTGTTGGACTGTGCTGTGTCGCCGCGGGCGCGAAAAGCAGGTTGCACGCGAACGTACCGAACGTCATCGCCGACAAGTACCTTCGGGACTACGGATGGGTTGATCAGCCCATAAGTTGGTGTCAGTGCCGAGCGACCCGGCGCATCGCACCCACCCCGGGTGCACTCACCGCGATCGGAGAGCACCGTGAAGAACAGCCCGTTGTGGCGCGTGGTTGACAACGAGAGTGGTAGCCAGTCCATCGTCAGCACGCCCTCCGAGGCGGTCGCGTTCGTCAACAGCCGGTTCGACACTGATGACGACGACGAGCCGTTCAGCATCACCGAGGTCGGTCCTCTCCTTCCGAAGCCGCTCGGGGTCATCACCGCATGGGCCGCCGAGAAGGACGGCGAGCGAACCGACGGGCGTACTGCCCCGATCACCATCAGGCCGGTTGTGACGGACAACGCCAGCGAGTGCGATGACGTCGTGCTCTGGGGCGACGTGTACGTCTCCTGGGACCACGACATGTACACCGTCGAGGGGCCGGACGGCTCCGAGTACAGCGAGGCTTACAGCGCAACCGAGTTGAGTGCGATCCTTGACGAGTACGCCGACAACTATGAGTACGCGCCTGAAGGGCCCGACAGCCACAGGTGGCCGAAACCGGAAGAGTTGATCACCTACGGCGCCCAGGAGTGTACCAAGCGGTTCGGGCACCTCGACGACGACGCCCTGCTGTGGCTCGCTGCCACCCGCATCACGCTCGCCGTGTGGCGCAACACACCCGTCGAGAACTGGCATGCCGGGAAGAGTCCGCTGCACGACGGCACGATGATGCGGATCAACACGGCAACCACCCGACTCGTGCGCTCGATGCTGTCGTTCGACCATGTCGACTGGATCGGTCTCGGTCTCGCGATCGTCAACCCGTCCCGGGTTCTACCGACAGGGCAGTCCGTACTCGAGCTCGGGCTGGCCTGCCACAACCCTGACGACCCGGCGCACGAGGTTGATCCGCGAGAAGAACTCGCGGAGATGGCGCAGGTCGCGATCTCATGGGGGCGAAGGTACTGCCTTCACGAGAAGGAGTTCGGCCTGCGAACCCTGATCAAATCCTTCTGTGCGTCCGACAACGGCTGGTTCGGAGCACCGAGTTGGGGGCGCATCGTCGATCGGTTCCTTACGGCTGTCGACGACCGGGAGAATGCGCACTGGGGCATATACCAGGACAAGCCTTGGTTCAACGAGTGGTTCACCAACCGGCCGGCCGACATTGCGGATACCACGGAATTTCATCGGCTGCTCCTTGCCGGGCCCGACCTGCTTTCCGAGGAGGCCGCCGAATGGTGCGTGGATGGCGCCATCGGCTACGTCTGCCAGGACGACCACGCGAACGACTGCTGGCGGTGCGGTATCCCGCTGGCAACGGAATCCCCCAACGAGTGAATGTGTGCACCAGCATAGAAAAGCAGCAATCCACTGACCGCACTCTCTCCCGCCTACTCGGCGGCCTCCCCTGCTTGGGGAGCCAGTCGCGACTCCACTGACTGGAGATGTGCGGGTGCTTCTGACGGATCTGTGGCAGCAACGCTGGCCCGGCCGCCCGCTGGTCGGCCACAAGCTCCGTGAGCCCTATAGGAGTGTCTGGGTCCGCTTCCACAGTCCGTCGGGTCTTTGACATCAGTATCACCGGCCTGCTGGTTTCTTGATAACCACGCTTCCACGACACGGAGGTCGAGCAGGTCGTCGGACCTCCGGGATCATGACGCCATGCAACTCCGATACTTCAATCAGACCGGATGGACCGCCATCTTCGATGGCACTGAGACCGAGATCGGTCGCATGGTGCGCGTGGAGGGATGGGATCCCGCAACCGGGACAGCCTTGGTGGTCGACCCGCAACGAGGGGCACTGCGCCAGGTCACGGACTACGTGGACTTCTCCCACTTGGAGCGGGCCGATCAGGTGGTCGCCGCGATACCCGGTGGGGGATGGCGGGCACACTGGACGGATGAAGGGCCGGGTGGATCACCTCTCACGGAGCAGGTGCTGGCCTGGTTGATCACTTCGCAGGGCCGGGCGACTGCCATCACAGTCGATGCTCAGGGGCATGTGGAGGACGCCGACAGCGCCGACGCCTTCATACCGCCGGGTGAGGAACTTCAGTGACCGCGTCGATGCCGCAACAGGCGGGCCCGGCGTCCGAGGGTCGGGCTTCTGATGCCGGCTGGGAGGCTCCCTACTACCGGGTTCGGGCCGCCGGCTTCCAGGTGCTCTTCCTCGTGGAACCGGACGAGGCGATCGAAGAGGTCTGCAACGTCGATGCCGAGGTTCATCTTGCCGACGGGTCGCGCTGGAGTTCCACGATCTTCACTCTCGCCGAGGTGGATCGGCTCATGCGGAGCTGGGAGGCGAGCGGAGAGGCGGTCTCCGGGCAGTGCTTCTTCTGCGCGGACGGGCTGATCGTGCGGAATCCCGGCATCGGCAGCATGGTGCGCGTGATTGCCGGGCTCGTGGCCTCCGGCGAGTTGGACGGGGCGTTCCGACGCATTGCCGACCCGGAATGATCATGCCGCGTCTCAGGGCATCGTGTTGTCCTGCATCTTTCGAATGGCCTTGAGCACCTTCTTCCCCAGGGGAGTGAGCGTCATGGGCCTACCTCGTTCCGCCCGGACCAGGAGTCGTCCACCGAGTTCTCGTTCGATCCGGTTGATCTGTGCGACGAGGGTGAACGTGTTGAGGCCGAGGCCGCTCGCTGCGGCACCGAGGCTGGGGTAGGGAGATGCAGCCGCGAATCGGCTCAACCGTTCGCTGGCCCCCTGGCCGCCGAGTGCCGGCCGAAGGATGCTTGGTGCTCGGCTGGCCTGGTCGATTGCCCGAAGTACCTGGCTGTGACTGGACCCTCCGCGTGGTCGCAGCGGAACGTTGTGGGTCTTGGCCCAGCGGGCCATGTTCGCGGTGCTCATGCCAGCTTCTCGGGCGAGGTCCGGCAGGGTCCGGCGGCGGTGGACGTACTGCTCGATGAGCCAGGCCCGTTCGACAGTGCCGCGGCGCTTGTAGTCCTTGGGGCCCTCGCGAAGCGGGATGCCGTACTCCTTGGCAAGGTCGGTCAGCACTCTGCGGGAGAAGCCGGTGAGGGTGGCGATCTGCTGGAGGGACCGGTGTTCGTCGAGGTAGAGCCGGGTGAAGCGCTCTGCCGGAATGGCTTGCCGGGCCTGCTGCCGGATGCGGCCGGTGGCCCTGGCGGTGCTCTTCGTCAGCGGGGGTGCGGGGGCTGGATGTTCGTCGAGGACATGTCGGATGGCCTCGACGGTCGTGCCCAGGACCTGGGCGGCGTGCTGAACGGGGTGCTGGCGTTCGCGGACAAGCTGGTGCAGGCGGGGTAGGTCGACGTGTGCCGGGTCGGGGCCGGGAAGGGAGAGCCCTGCCAGCAGGGTGGCGGGCGGCTGCCAGGTCATGGGCTCGTCGTGGATGTGGTGTGAGGCCAGGAAGGTGAGGGCTTCCTGCTGGAGGGCGTGCACGAGTTCGGGGGTCTGGAGCGCGGTGAACCGCAGGGACGTCGCCCGGAACTCTGCACTGTCGGGTCCGCCCAGGTCGTCGGGGGCAGACTCGGCGGGCAGGCCGCTGAGACGTTGGAAGAGCTGGCTGCGTGCGATGCGTTCGCGCCGTCCGGTTCCCGGTGGTGTTCCGGTGCGGCGGCAGATCTCCAGCCAGCGGTCATGAGGAAGCAGGCCGGTGTAGTCGAGGAGTCGGCGCCGACCGTAGTCGATGGGGGTGCTGTTGGCACCGAGGTAGTCCGCGAGCCGGTCCAGGGCAGTGGCGATGTCCGGCCATTGCGGAAGGTCGTCGAGCTCCTGGAGGAGGCGTGAGACCTCAGTGCCGTCGATGACGTCACCGATCAGCCCGGCTGCCTGGTCCAGGGATGTGCGGCTGTCGGGAATCAGCAGCAGGGCGGCGAGAACGGGGGCCAGAGCCCGCGCATGGATTCCTTCAGGTGGTGCGAGGCGGATCGTCCAGGGCGGCCAGAACATCGTGGGGATCTTCCTGGCTCGCTGCTCGATGTCCCGAGTGGTATGGGTCGGCCGGCGGGGGGTCTCGGTCATGATGCGGTAGCGGACGTATTCGCTGGGGCGGAGGGAAGGGGCGAGGGCCGCCAGGTGCACGGACTGCAGCACCGGGCTGATGCCCCTGCCCCAGCTGTCGATGCTGGTCGTCGAGATCTGCGTGAGTTCCTCGCGTACTGCTTCCAGCAGGCTCCGCAGGGCCTCGCCGGCCGGGTGGATTCCTGGTTGCTCCAGGATGCTCAGGGCCATGGTGACCGCGACGGCTGTATCCGCGGCTCGGGGCGGGGCCATGAACCCCGGACGTTCCATGGCCTGTCCGGTGTGCGGGGAGACCGCATCGGTGCTGAGGTGAGCTTCTGCGATGTCAGCCGGGATCTGTTCTCGTAGGACAGCTGCGGGCAGGTCGCTCAGGACGCGTATGCCCAGGGCCCGGATGTCGGCCAGCACCGCCGAGGCCGGCTGGGGAGAGGTTCGGTAGGGGCCGAAAGCTGCCGTTGCCCTGTCGATGATCTCCATCACTCGGTCCTGCGCCGTGAGAACCGGATGACCAGGAGGCAGGAGAAGCGTCGAAGCGCGGGTCAGATCGGTGCCGCAGCCCGCCGAGAACGGGCGGGTGGGGCGGGTCGGTGGATTGCCGCAGAGTTCAGGCCGGGGGACGGACCGGCCGGAACGGGGCCGCTGCCGCGGCACCCTCCCGCAGTGCGGGCAGCAGTCCGCCAGTAGCCTGCGGTGCCGGGTGCAGGCGAAGGAGAAACCGAGCCTCCAGGACAATTGCCATCGCCCACCAGTGGCATGAAGGCACTCCGGACAGAACCGGGATCCCCCTCCGCGGCCCCAAAGGACGTGCCGTGACACGGCCCGGCCCCCGGCACTCAGGTGGAGGGCCCGTGCGTCGTAATGAGCCAGGGTCAGGGCAGCGACTGTCTCCGGGGACGTCCCGGTGGCGTGTGCGACAGCGGCGGCCAACCGCTCGTCGAGGACGATCGTCCAGTCTGCCGGGATGCCCCTGAACTGGTTTCCGGCCCGGTGCCGGACCGGGAAGCCGAAGTGCAGCAGGACATCACCGAGCGTGGTGTCCATCCGTCTTGCTATCGCCTCCAGCCATGAGTCCAGGGCCTCGCCGGGCAGTGGAGGCAGCCGGATCGGCAGGGTGCGGGCCGGCGTTCTCATGCGGGTCGCCGGCTCCGGGGCCGCGGGCGGCTGGTCAGCCGTTTCTTCTCCAGCGCGGCCTGCAGTTCGAGGCGGGCGGCCTCGGATGCCTCGTCGTTCTTCACCTGGTCCATGAGCTCCTGGTCAAGACGTTCGGCGCCGGTGCGGACCGCCCGCTGGCAGCTGCGGTTGATCAGCGTCATCAGCGAGCCCATGTGTCCGGTGCTGCGGGCGAAGAGGTAGTCCGACAGGTCGTCCGCGAGCATGCCGGGATGCTTGTCGGTGAGCACGACTCGCTGTTCGAGGGCCAGCAGCATCTGCCGCCACTCCCGGCGCCCGGCCTCCATATCGATGGTGAACGGACGAAGCCCGAGGCGGGTGGTGCGGCGGCCGGTCTGGGCCAGAGCGGTGTCGCGTCCGTTCGTTCCTTCGCCGAACAGGCCCTTCTTCGCGAGCTCGACCCCCACCATCAGCAACGTCACCGGGAACTCGTTGGCGATCCACTTCAGGTGGTTGCTCACCTCGATGCCGCTCTTCTGTCCCCATTTCAAAAAGTGCAGATCGTCCAGAACCACCAGGCGGACATCACAGGACAGCACGCAGTCCAGCACCCGCCGTCCGAACTGGGCGGTGGTCCCCCGGATCTGTCCGGGGTGGCCGAAGAACTCCAGCATGGCCCGGTTGAGATCCTTCATTCCGGTGTTCCCGGTCAGCCCGACCCGGCAGACCGGGATCCGCTCGTGCCCTTGGCTCGTGAACGCGCCCGACTCCTCGATCTCCCGCTGGTGGAAGTCGCGGGCGAAGGCCAGCACCGAGGTCGTCTTGCCCAGACCCGGGAACGCGTCGACGGCCACCGCCCCCTTGGCCTTGTCGCCGTCCTGCTCGTTGCTGTCGACGATGTCCCATAGGTCTTCATGGAGCTCTGTCAGTTGCGGCGTCTTGACCGGGCCGATGTTCGCGTGCCACTGCCGGCGCTGACGGTCGTAGTCCGCCCGCGCCTGTGTGGGCAGGGACTTCAGCTGCTTGCGGGTCAGCAGGTCGGGCCGGCTGCGGCGAGGGCTCTCTGCGAACGCCTTGAAGTCCTCCTTCCGCGACAAGGCAAGACTGCCTGGCTGCGGAACGCCGTCGTTCACACGTCCTCCAGGGCATCGGCGTAGAAGTCGTCCTCCCCGGCGAGGTCCTCCAGATCGGCCTCGTCGTCATCCCCGGTCTCCGTCACCACGTCGGGCTCCCGCAGTTCCGCGGTCTGCTCGTCCTGGCCGAGGGCCTTGCGTACGGACGGAAGCGAGACGACCGTCTCCGCCTCACTCTCCGGAAGCTCGATGGCGGCCTGCTCGCGCGAGAGCCGCAGGGCCATGCGCCGCTCGGCGATCGTGGTGCCCAGGCCGAGATTCCACCGCTCCAACAAGTCAGCGACGGCGAGCCGGTCGTCGGGAAAGCGATACTTCGAGGCAGCCAGCTGCCGGGCGAACTTCAACGCGTCCTCGCTCAGCGGCATCTCGGCCGACGGTGCATGTTCCCAGAGAGGCGTGTGCCAGGCCCGGGTAGTCGGATCTCGGAAGTAGATCCGGGTGATGTCGTCGGGGTCCACCTGGAAGGGCCAGCCGTTCTTGACCGGACTGTCGTAGGGGCTGCGGACTCCCGGCTCGGGCAGGCCAGGGCCGCTGTAGCGGCGCCGGCCGATTTCGACGCCGTAGTGCTGGACCGTGCGCCATTTCGTCTGGAGGAACTCGAAGGCGAGATCGCGATCCCGGGGAACCTCGATGTAGCCGGCGCGGGCCATGCCGTGCTCGAACATCTTCGCCGGGGACATCCGCAGCCCCGGCAGGTCGGATCGACCAGGCTGGAGTGCGGCCGGCAGTGATAGACCGCCGCGGTCCACTCCCGGATGATCGCCTCAAGCTCGTCGAGAAAGAAGAACGCGTCGTCCTCCGGGCTCTCGCCCCGCGAGTGGATGTCGGGTCCCTTGTAGCCGGGCAGCACCTGCAGCAGCCCCTCCCGCAGGGTCCGGAAGTAGCGCTCGACCGGCCCCTTGTCGCGGCCTCTCCGGAGCCGGGCCGGCTGGATGGAGATGCCCATCCGGCGGGCCAGATGCTCCGAGACGTAGACCTTGCCGTGGTCGACAACCAGCGTCTCCGGGACCAGAGGCGGCGAGGCCAGGCCCGGTCCGGTGGCGCCTTCGACGTCGACCAAGACGGTGCGGGGGATGCCGTGCTCGGGCCAGACCGCGTGCCGCGGCCAGTCCCGCCCCGCTGGCCTCGGCCGAAACGCCTGGAACAGCACCGCGCTGACATCCACCGCCTTCGTCGAGACCGGCGTCAGCCGGATCCCCGTGATGCAGCGGGAGTACCAGTCCATCCCGACACTCAACTCGGCCTGAACCCACTTCAGCGTCAACGGGTCGAACGCAAAGACGTCCAAGCGGGTGGAGTCCATCAGCAGATACTCACCCGGACGCGTCGGCCGCAGCTTCCCGTACGGACCCTCCGGCCGACCGGCGATATCCCGGTTCCGCTTCGTACTCAGTCGGAACAGCGGGTGTCGCCGCTCCAGCTCTGTGAGCACCCGGTAGGCCGTGGCTTGGCTGGGCTGGGGTACGACTTCAGGACCGAACCGCGCGATCACCCGGGCCTGAGTCCGATCTATGACCATCTTGCGTGATGGCTTCGACTCTCCGGTGTGCTCGACCATGACTTCCAGCGCGGTCTCCACCCATCGGTCATCGGCCCTGCCGAAGGACCGTGTCTGGGAACTTGTCCGCTGGACCAGGCCGGCCTCACCGTGTCGGCGGTAGTCGGCGACCCACCGTCGAATAGTGCGATCAGTGACTCCGAGTTCCGCAGCTTTCGCCGCATAGCGGGCGTCCAGCGATAGCGTCGGCGCGTACGGAGCTCGCGGTTCGCCTTCGCGCGCAAGTTCGGTGCTGCCGGACCGATATCCCGTGAGGAGTTCCCGAATGTGCTCGGCCCGCTCCAGGATCTGCTGTCTGTCCTTCTCGTCCAACTGCCCCAGTACCACCGAGGCAATCTCCTCGGCGTCGTCCGAGGACGGTCCAGGCCCCTCAGGGATAAGAGTGGCCCGGTCGGAGAAGAGCAGTTCCCGCAATGACAGACGCAGGAGCCTGCCGTGGCGGCCCTTGAGGACGACCTCGTTGCCGGCCGTGGTGGCGGCCATCTCGACCACCTCGACGGTCTCCCCGTCGTAGCGGAAGTGTGTACCGACGCCGACCCTCGCTTCGGCCCTGGTCACGCCGTTCTCCTGAGCAAGCGCGCCGGCTGAACGGCCGGTCGAGGTCCACCGTGAACTCGTGCGTCCACAGCAAGTGATAGACCGCAGATCGGACTTGCTCCTCCGGGCGACCGGGCAAGCTGGCCGCCGCACGCCGCAGAGAGACTCCGTTGAGATCAGCCCCACGGAGCTCGTCGACGAGCCCACGGTCGAACAGCCAGTCTCTGCGGTAGCCCGACAAGAAGCGGACGTTCTCCAGCTCAGCCGTGGGTGGCTCGCTCCAGACCTCGTACTTCCACCCCGCCTCACGGGTCCAGCCGAAAGTGAAGGCCACCTCCGGCTTCGACAACCGGTGCAGTGGCTTCACATCCACGACCACGGGCCCCTCGTCGGTGACGAGGAGGTAGTCCGGGATGTGCTTGCGCACAGCCCCGTCCACCTCGGCCTTGAGCAGAAATGGCTGGGCCACGACACGCCGTACGGACGGATCGAAATCAGCGAAGAGGAGCCTCGCCAGTTCGAGGCGCGACTCGTAGATCACGTGGTCGCGCATCGTGGCGGACCAGTAGGTGCCCGAGTAGTGCCGCTGGCCCCTATACCAGCGAAAGGTTCGCCAGGGTGACGCCGCGGCAAGCAGGTCGATCGAGGACGCGCTCCACTCCCGGTTCTCAACCTGGCTGCCATCCGGGCCCCGCAGGCTCATGGTGATCGATGCCGCTCTCAGCCCTGCCGCCATGCGTCACCCCCGGATCGTCGGCCGCCTCCTCCGCGAACGCTACGTTCGCATCCGTGCGAGGCTCCCACGCCGGACCTAAGGCAAGGTCAGCCGAACGAGTGAAGGCAGTGGCCAGCGATTCTCAATCCCATGTCAGTTCGGCCAATCAGATGACATTGCGACTGAGAAAATGACACGGAATTTGAGAACCTACACCGTGGTCGATCAGGTCTGGGCCATGTCCACGAAGCGGGAGTAGTGGCCCTGGAAGGCGACCGTGATGGTGGCCGTGGGGCCGTTACGGTGCTTGGCGACGATCAGGTCGGCCTCGCCGGCGCGGGGGGACTCCTTCTCGTAGGCGTCCTCGCGGTGCAGCAGGATGACCATGTCCGCGTCCTGCTCGATCGAACCGGACTCACGCAGGTCGGAGACCATCGGCTTCTTGTCGGTGCGCTGTTCGGGACCACGGTTCAGCTGGGACAGCGCGATGACCGGGATCTCCAGCTCCTTGGCGAGGAGCTTGAGGTTACGGGACATGTCCGAGACCTCCTGCTGGCGGCTCTCGGCGCGCTTGGAGCCGCCGGACTGCATCAGCTGGAGGTAGTCGATGACGACGAGCTTCAGGTCGTTGCGCTGCTTGAGGCGGCGGCACTTGGCGCGGATCTCCATCATCGACAGGTTCGGGGAGTCGTCGATGTAGAGCGGCGCGGCCGAGACGTCCGGCATCCGGCGGGCGAGCCGCGTCCAGTCCTCGTCGGTCATCGTGCCGGAGCGCATGTGGTGCAGGGCGACCCGGGCCTCGGCCGACAGCAGACGCATCGCGATCTCGTTGCGCCCCATTTCGAGCGAGAAGATGACGCTCGGCAGGTTGTGCTTGATCGAGGCGGCCCGCGCGAAGTCCAGCGCGAGCGTCGACTTACCCATGGCGGGGCGGGCAGCGATGACGATCATCTGGCCCGGGTGCAGCCCGTTGGTGAGCGAGTCGAAGTCGGTGAACCCGGTCGGCACACCGGTCATCTCACCGCTGCGCGAGCCGATCGCCTCGATCTCGTCGAGAGCGCCCTCCATGATGTCGCCCAGCGGCAGGTAGTCCTCGCTGGTGCGCTGCTCGGTGACGGCGTAGATCTCGGCCTGGGCACTGTTGACGATCTCGTCCACGTCGCCGTCGGCCGCGTATCCCATCTGGGTGATCCGCGTGCCGGCCTCCACCAGGCGGCGCAGCACCGCGCGCTCGTGGACGATCTCCGCGTAGTACTCGGCGTTGGCCGCGGTCGGCACGGTCTGGACGAGGCTGTGCAGATACGCGGCGCCGCCGACCTTGTTGATCTCACCGCGCTTGGTGAGTTCCGCGGCGATGGTGATCGGGTCGGCCGGCTCACCCTTCGCGTAGACGTCCAGGATCGCCTGGTAGATCGTCTCGTGCGCGGGCTTGTAGAAGTCGTGGCCCTTGAGGATCTCCACGACGTCGGCGATGGCGTCCTTGGACAGCAGCATGCCGCCGAGCACCGACTGCTCGGCGTCGAGGTCCTGCGGGGGCACCCGCTCGAAGGCGGAACCACCGCCGTCCCAGCCGGTGTTGTCCCGGCCCCGGTCGTGCTGATCGTCACGACCACGGCCGCCCTCGGGCCGCCGACGAGAGGCCGGCAGACGATCACTGGGCCCACTGTCGGCCCACGGATCGTCCAAGGGCTCGGAAATGCTCACCGAGCCACCTCCTCCCGTCACACGGCGGACCTCGCCGCGTCCTCTTTTGTACGGCACGACACTGACAAAACGAGCGGCCCGGCTCCGCTCAAGGAGCGTCGGTTTTGTGCCGTTTCCCGAGCCTCGGAGGGAACGCCCACCGGGGCCCGGAGAAGGAGCGGGCGCCGGACAACGGTAGGCCCGTCGGGGGCGTCAGCCAATCTGGTTATCCACAGGCCATGTGGACGACGGCCCCGATGCTGTGGAGAACTCGCCGAAACCTGTGCACGACCCGGTGGACAGCCCTGTGAACAAGCCCTCTCTTCCCCCCATACCACGTCTCTGACCTGCGCATTCAGCGTCCACCGGCTGTGCAGAAGAAAAACTTTCCCGGTCGGGCCAAGATCGGTTCGAACGGTGCGCGAGCGGACAGCGGCAAGGATCACGAGTAAGGGTCACTCCATCATTGCATCTCTTACCTGTGGACGATTACATTAGCGCCCATGACCCAGGCTCCCGAGATCCCCGTGGCCACTCGCCGGCGGCACGACCGAGAGATCGTCACGCTGGCCGTCCCGGCCTTCGGCGCACTCGTCGCCGAGCCCCTCTTCGTCATGGCGGACAGCGCCATTGTCGGCCATCTCGGCACCGCCCAGCTCGCCGGTCTCGGCATCGCCTCCGCCCTCCTCACCACCGCCGTGAGCGTCTTCGTCTTCCTCGCCTACGCCACCACGGCCGCTGTGGCCCGCCGGGTGGGCGCGGGCGATCGCCAGGGTGCCATCCGTCAGGGCATGGACGGCATCTGGCTGGCGCTGCTGCTCGGGATCGCCGTCATCGTGGTCGTCCTTCCGCTGGCACCCGGCATCGTGGACCTCTTCGGCGCCTCCCCGACGGCGGCCCCGTACGCCACGACGTATCTGCGCGTCTCCGCCCTCGGCATCCCGCCCATGCTCATGGTGCTCGCCGCCACCGGAGTGCTGCGCGGCCTCCAGGACACCAAGACCCCGCTCTACGTCGCCGTCGCCGGCTTCCTCGCCAACGCCGCCCTGAACGCGAGCCTGGTCTACGGCGCCGGACTGGGCATCGCCGGCTCGGCCTGGGGCACGGTCATCGCACAATGCGGCATGGCGGCCGTCTATCTGACGGTGGTCGTACGCGGCGCGCGTCGGCACGGCGCGTCCCTGCGGCCGGACGCGGCCGGCATCCGGGCCTCGGCACAGGCCGGTGTCCCGCTGCTGGTACGCACGCTGTCGCTGCGCGCGATTCTCATGATCGCCACCGCCGTCGCGGCCCGGCTCGGTGACGCCGACATCGCCGCCCACCAGATCATCCTGTCCCTGTGGAGCCTGCTGGCCTTCGCGCTCGACGCCATCGCCATCGCGGGGCAGGCCATCATCGGCCGCTACCTCGGTGCGGACGATCCCCAGGGCGCCCGCGATGCCTGCCGGCGGATGGTCCAGTGGGGCATCGCCACCGGTGTCGTCCTCGGACTGCTCGTCGTGGCCGCCCGGCCGCTCTTCCTCCCGCTGTTCACCGGCGACCCCGTGGTCAAGGACGCGGCGCTGCCCGCGCTGCTGATGGTGGCGTTGTCCCAGCCCGTCTGCGGGATCGTCTTCGTCCTGGACGGCGTCCTGATGGGCGCGGGCGACGGGCCGTATCTGGCCTGGGCGATGCTGCTGACCCTGGCGGTGTTCGTACCGGCCGCCCTGCTCGTCCCGGCACTCGGCGGCGGTCTGACCGCGCTCTGGGCGGCGATGACGCTGATGATGACCGTCCGCATGGCGACCCTGTGGTGGCGCAGCCGATCGGGCCGCTGGCTCGTGACGGGCGCGACCCGCTGACCGTTTCACGTGAAACATCCGGCCGCGCTCGGAACGCCCGGGCATGGGAGAGGGGCCGTACCCGTGACGGGTACGGCCCCTCTCCCAGCTGCTCAGACCGAGCGCGGGGTCACGCCGAGACGACCTCGATGTTGACCTTGGCGGCCACCTCGGGGTGCAGACGCACGGACGTCTCGTGGGCGCCCAGGGTCTTGATCGGGGCGGACAGCTCGATGCGGCGCTTGTCGACCTCGGGGCCACCGGAAGCCTTGATCGCGGACGCGATGTCGGCCGGGGTGACGGAACCGAAGAGACGACCGGCGTCGCCGGAGCGAACGGCCAGACGGACCTTCACGCCCTCGAGCTGGGCCTTGACCTGGTTGGCCTGCTCGATGGTCTGGATCTCGTGGATCTTGCGCGCGCGACGGATCTGCGCGACGTCCTTCTCGCCACCCTTGGTCCAGCGGATAGCGAACTTCCGCGGGATCAGGTAGTTGCGAGCGTAGCCGTCCTTGACGTCGACGACGTCGCCGGCGGCACCGAGGCCGGAGACCTCGTGGGTGAGGATGATCTTCATGAGTCGGTCACCCTTCCCTTATCGCGCGGTGGACGTGTAGGGCAGCAGCGCCATCTCACGGCTGTTCTTCACGGCCGTGGCGACGTCACGCTGGTGCTGCGTGCAGTTGCCGGTCACGCGGCGGGCACGGATCTTGCCGCGGTCGGAAATGAACTTCCGCAGCATGTTCGTGTCCTTGTAGTCCACGTACGTGACCTTGTCCTTGCAGAAAGCGCAGACCTTCTTCTTCGGCTTGCGCACAGGCGGCTTCGCCATGGTGTCTCTCCTGTGTGATCAAGAAGTGTGGGACACGAGCCCTTAGAAAGGAGGCTCGTCCGAGTAGCCGCCGCCGCTGCCGCCGGAGCCACCGCCCCAGCCGCCGCCACCCTGGTTGCCACCGGCGGGAGCGCCGGTCGCCCAGGGGTCGTCGGCCGGAGCGCCGCCACCCTGCTGGCCGCCGCCGGGGCCACCGCCCCAGCCGCCGCCACCCTGGCCGCCACCGCCGCCGTAACCGCCCTGGCCACCGCGGCCACCGCCACCACCGGAGGTCTTGGTGACCTTGGCCGTGGCGTTGCGCAGGCTGGGGCCGACCTCGTCGACGTCCAGCTCGTAGACCGTGCGCTTGACGCCCTCACGGTCCTCGTAGGACCGCTGCTTCAGCCGGCCCTGCACGATCACGCGCATGCCTCGCTGGAGCGACTCGGCGACGTTCTCCGCCGCCTGGCGCCAGACCGAGCAGGTCAGGAACAGGCTCTCGCCGTCCTTCCACTCGTTGGTCTGACGGTCGAAGGTGCGGGGAGTGGACGCGACACGGAACTTCGCGACCGCCGCACCGGACGGGGTGAAGCGCAGCTCGGGGTCGTCGACAAGATTGCCGATGACCGTGATGACGGTCTCGCCTGCCATGGGGGAACCTCTCGGCGGGTTTGCTGCTGGCTGCTTGCTGCTACTCGAATCCCGGGATCAGCTGAGCCGAGGCTCAGTGCATCTCGGGACGGAGGACCTTGGTCCGGAGGACCGACTCGTTCAGGTTCATCTGGCGGTCGAGCTCCTTGACGACCGCAGGCTCGGCCTGCAGGTCGATGACCGAGTAGATGCCCTCGGGCTTCTTCTTGATCTCGTAGGCGAGACGACGACGGCCCCAGGTGTCGACCTTCTCCACCTTGCCGCCGCCATCACGGACGACGGACATGAAGGACTCGATCAGCGGGGAGACAGCACGCTCCTCGAGATCGGGGTCGAGGATGACCATCACCTCGTAGTGACGCATGTGGAACCCACCTCCTTTGGACTCAGCGGCCACGGTCGTTCCGTGGCAGGAGGGTCGTGATGCGTTCGCAACGGTATCGGCCGGCACTGACAATCAGGGGTTTCACTGACGATCAGGGCTCCGCGGGGATTCCCCCGCCGCGGATCCGGGCAGACACCGGTGCAGACCGTACAGACTACCCGCACACCCGCTTCCGGTTGAAATCCGGCCGTGGGGACCGTCAGTCTGTACACGTCGGGTGTGTACGGCGCTACGATGCGCCGCCTTCCGCAGGAGGTGCCCTATGGCACAGGCTTTGCAGCCGAACACCGCCGGATCCCTCTTCGCCACCGATGGCAAGCCCCATCCGCTCCCGGACATCCTGATGGCCGTGACGCTGGTCCTGGGCCTGCTGTCCTTCATCACCGCGTTCTTCCCCGGCCTGCACCTGCTCGCGTCCTGGGCCGGTCTGGTCGGAATCCTCACCGGCGCGTACGGGCAGTGGGTCTCCGTGACCACGCGCGAACGCTTCGGGCTGATCCTGGGCCTCGGCGCCTCCGGCGTCGGCCTGCTGATCGGCATGTCGCACGGCGGACTGTTCGGCGGGCTCTTCTGAGGCGGGCTCTTCTAAGCCGTCCGCCCCATCGGGGCGCTCACCGGGCGCAGTAGGCTTCGGCGCGAGAGCCGGAGCCCCTGTACCCATGGGGACACACCAGCCCGAGGAGCGCCCCGACATGAGCCTGACCCTGAGGACCATCAGCCGCGAGCAGCATCTGGCCTACATCCAGAGCCTGCCGTCGGCGAGCCACATGCAGGTCCCGGCCTGGGCCGACGTGAAGGCGGAGTGGCGTTCGGAGAACCTCGGCTGGTTCGACGAGCGCACCGGTCAGCTGGTCGGCGTGGGCCTGGTCCTCTACCGCCAGCTGCCCAAGATCAAGCGCTACCTCGCCTACCTGCCCGAGGGCCCGGTCATCAACTGGTACGCACCGAACCTGGACGACTGGATCCAGCCGATGCTCGCGCACCTGAAGCAGCAGGGCGCCTTCTCCGTGAAGATGGGCCCGCCGGTGATCATCCGGCGCTGGAACGCCGAGACCATCAAGAAGGGCATCCAGGACCAGGACGTCAAGCGCCTGCGCGACCTGGAGGCCGACTACATCGAGCCGCGCGCCTTCGAGGTCGCCGACAAGCTGCGCCGCATGGGCTGGCAGCAGGGCGAGGACGGCGGCGCCGGCTTCGGCGACGTGCAGCCCCGCTACGTCTACCAGGTGCCGCTGGCGAACCGCTCCCTGGAAGAGGTCCACAAGAACTTCAACCAGCTGTGGCGCCGCAACATCAAGAAGGCCGAGAAGGCCGGCGTCGAGGTCGTCCAGGGCGGCTACCAGGACCTCGCCGAGTGGCAGCGGCTGTACGAGATCACGGCCGTGCGCGACCACTTCCGGCCGCGTCCGCTGTCGTACTTCCAGCGCATGTGGACGGCCCTCAACACCGAGGACCCCAACCGCATGCGGCTGTACTTCGCCCGGCACAACGGCGTGAACCTGTCCGCGGCCACGATGCTGATCGTCGGCGGGCACGTCTGGTACTCCTACGGCGCCTCCGACAACATCGGCCGCGAGGTCCGGCCCTCGAACGCGATGCAGTGGCGGATGCTGCGCGACGCCTACGCGCTCGGGGCGACCGTCTACGACCTGCGCGGCATCTCCGACTCGCTGGACGAGTCCGACCACCTGTTCGGCCTGATCCAGTTCAAGGTCGGCACGGGCGGACAGGCCGCCGAGTACCTCGGCGAATGGGACTTCCCGCTCAACAAGCTGCTCCACAAGGCGCTCGACATCTACATGTCGCGCCGCTGAGCCGCCGGCGTTTGATTCCATAGGGTGCACAGCACTCACACCCCCGATACACCTCAGCCACGAGAAAGGGTCCGGGTCCGGCCATGGCGCTCACGCTCTACGTCGACACCGCGCGCTGGCGGGCGCACCACAAGCACGTGCAGGAGCAGTTCCCGGGCCTGGTCCCGGTCTGCAAGGGCAACGGCTACGGCTTCGGGCACGAACGGCTGTCGGAGGAGGCCACCCGGCTCGGCTCGGACCTGCTCGCCGTCGGCACCACGTACGAGGCCGCGCGGGTCAAGGACTACTTCGGCGGCGACCTGCTGGTGCTGACGCCCTACCGGCGCGGCGAGGAACCGGTGCCCCTGCCGGACCGGGTGGTCCGCTCGGTCTCCTCGATCGACGGCGTGTACGGCCTGGTGGGCGCCCGTGTCGTCATCGAGGTGATGTCCTCGATGAAGCGGCACGGGATCAGCGAGCAGGACCTGCCGCAGCTGCACCAGGCCATAGAGAACGTCCGCCTGGAGGGCTTCGCCATCCATCTGCCGCTGGACCGCACCGACGGCTCGGACGCCGTCGAGGAGGTCATCGGCTGGATGGACCGGCTGCGCGCGGCCCGGCTGCCGCTGCACACGATGTTCGTCAGCCACCTCAAGGCCGACGAGCTCGTCCGGCTCCAGCAGCAGTTCCCGCAGACCCGGTTCCGCGCCCGCATCGGCACGCGGCTGTGGCTGGGGGACCACGAGGCCACCGAGTACCGCGGCGCCGTCCTGGACGTCACGCGGGTGACCAAGGGCGACCGGTTCGGCTACCGGCAGCAGAAGGCGGCCTCCGACGGCTACCTGGTGGTCGTGGCGGGCGGTACGTCGCACGGGGTGGGCCTGGAGGCCCCGAAGGCCCTGCACGGCGTCATGCCGCGCGCCAAGGGCGTCGCCCGCGCCGGTCTCGCCACGGTCAACCGGAACCTCTCCCCGTTCGTCTGGGGTGGCAAGCAGCGCTGGTTCGCCGAGCCGCCGCACATGCAGGTGTCGATCCTGTTCGTCCCCTCGGACGCCCCGGAGCCCAAGGTCGGCGACGAGCTGGTGGCCCATCTGCGGCACACCACCACGCAGTTCGACCGCCTCGTGGACTGCTGAGCACGTCTCACGGACCGCTGACCGACCACAGCGGGAAGGCCGTACACGGCTGCGTGTACGGCCTTCCTCATGCCCTCGTCCACGCCCTCGCAGGGCGTTCGCTCACAGCGAACCGTCCTGCCGAGGTGCCCCCTCCGGCCTTCCCCACTCCACCTGCGGCACCTCGTGGGCGGCGTGCCGGGGCGGACGGGCCACGGCGGCGAGCGCGAAGACGTCCTCCGCCCCGTCGAGCACCCCGCCGGAGGGATCGTCGTCCCCGGTCCGGCGCACCACGTCCCGCTCCGGCATCAGGATGTCGCGCACGACGACGGCGCACAGGTACAGCGTGCCCAGCAGGTGCAGCACGATCGCCCACTGGTAGCCGTGCGTCGGCAGGCCCTTGTGGGCGTCTCCGCTGGTCGTGTAGGCGAGGTACATCCAGATGCCGAGGAAGTACGCCACCTCGCAGGCCTGCCAGATCAGGAAGTCCCGCCACTTGGGCCGGGCGAGGGCCGCCAGCGGCACCAGCCAGAGCACGTACTGCGGCGAGTAGACCTTGTTGGTGAGGATGAAGACCGCCACGATCAGGAAGGCCAGCTGGGCGAAGCGCGGCCGGCGCGGGGCGGTGAACGTGAGCACGGCGATACCGAGGGAGCACAGCACCACCAGCACGGTGGCGGCGGTGTTCACGAAGTCGGTGCTCGGCGGGTGGTTCGAGTTCTGCGACCAGACCAGCCAGAACGAGCCGAAGTCGACGCCCCGGTCGTGGCTGAACGTGTAGAACTTCGACCAGCCCGGGAAGGCGAACAGCATCACCGGCAGGTTCACCATCAGCCAGGCGCCCGCGGTCCCCACCACGGCCTCCCCGAAGGCCCGCCATTTGCCGGCCCGCCAGCACAGCACGAACAGCGGACCGAGCAGCAGCACGGGGTAGAGCTTGGCGGCCGTGGCGAGCCCCAGGAGGACGCCGAAGGGGATCGGGCGGCCGCGGGACCACATCAGCATCGCGGCGGCCGTCAGCGCCACCGCCAGCAGGTCCCAGTTGATGGTGGCGGTCAGCGCCGCGGCGGGCGCCAGGGCGACCAGCAGGCCGTCCCAGGGGCGCCTGCGGTGGGTGCGGGCCACGCAGACGGCGAGTACCGCCGTGCAGACCATCAGCATCGCGGCGTTGACGAACCAGTACCACTGCTCCTGGTGCTGGATGCTCCCGCCGTGCGGGGTCAGCCAGGAGGCCACCTGCATGAACACCCCGGTCAGCACCGGGTATTCGAGATAGCCCATGCCGCCGGAGAGGGCGTCCGGGAGCCGGTCGAAGTAGGGCACGAGATGGTCGGCGAAGCCACGGCCCTGGTAGAGGTGCGGGATGTCCGAGTAGCACGCCTTGGTGTACTGGGAGCTCGCGCCGAAGAACCAGGCGCTGCGGTAGCACGGCACCTTCTGGACCATTCCGAGGGCGAACATGCCGATCGCCACGAGCACGACGACCCGCACGGGCGTCCACCAGGAGGTCCCGAGCAGGGCGTACCGCCCGATGGGGCCGCCGACCAGCTCACTGCCGGCCGCCGCGACCTCGTCCTCCCTGGTCGGGCGCACCGGCTCCGTTGGGGCGGACCGCTCCGGCTCGGGCTCGTACACGCCCTGGGGTGTCATCTCTGCACTGGGCATGAGCCACATCCTGCCGTACCCGCCCATGAAAACGCGGAGAGCCGCCGCACCCGGCGGGTGCGGCGGCCCATGTTTCACGTGAAACACGCATGGCGGGCGATATGGCCGCCAATCGGTCGGACGGCCGGGCTAGCCCGTCGCGCCTCCCCAGAGTGTTCCTCCATTGCCGTTGCCCCGGGTGCCGCCACCGGTGGGATCGGTGCCCGTCGGTGAGGGTGTCGTCCCGCCGTCCACGCCTCCGGTGCCGGTCCCGCCCGCACCATTGCCGTTGCCCCCGCCGTTGCCGTTGCCGCCGTCGGTGCAGCCCAAGAAGCCACAGGTCTGGCTGCTCGACGGGCTCGGGGAGACGCTGTCGCTCGGCGACGGGCTCGTGGACGGGGTGGCGGACGGGCTCTGCGTTGCCGACGGCTTCGGCGTCGGGCTCGGCTCCGGGTTCAGCACCGTGCCGATGGGCTGGGGCGCCGGGAACGTCAGCGCCGGCTGACCCTGCAGCGCCTGGGTCATGTAGTCGTGGAAGATCTCCGACGGGAACGAGGCGCCGTGGATCTGCTTCTGGCCACCCGTTCCGTACATCTCCAGGAACGTCCGCTGCTTGTTGTTCGCGTTGTCGTCCAGGCGGAACATGGTGATCGCGGTGGACAGCTGGGGGGTGTAGCCGACGAACCAGGCCGACTTGTTGCCGTCGGTGGTACCGGTCTTGCCGGCCACCTCGCGGCCGGGCAGCCGGGCGTTGGTACCCGTGCCCTTGTCGACCACGGTCCGCAGGACGTCGGTGACGTTGTTCGCCACGTTCGAGGGGAAGGCCTCCTTCGGCTTCACCTCGTGCGTGTAGACGATCCCGTCCTTGCTCTCGACCTTCTCGACCGAGTACGGATCGTTCTGCTTGCCGCTGTTGGCGAAGGTGCCGTAGGCCCCGGCCATGCGGATGGCGCTCGGGTCGGAGGTTCCGATCGAGAAGGACGGGTAGTTGGAGCTGGCCAGGCTGCTCTTCAGCAGGCCCGCGTCCAGCGCGGACTGCTCGACCTTGTCCAGGCCCACGTCCATGCCCAGCTGCACATAGGCGGAGTTCACCGAGTACTGCATCGCCTCGCGGAGGTCGATCTTGTAGTCCGGCGCGTCGCCGACGGACTCATCGCCGTCGTTGGTCTGGAGCCACTCCTTGCCGTCCTTGTCCGTCCAGACGGTGTGGTCGTAGTTCTCGATCTTGAGCTTGTTCTTGCCGCTGTACAGGCTCTTCGGAGAGGCGATCGTGCGCTCGTCCTCGCCCTGCGAGGCCGGACCGTGCGGGTCGCGCACGCCCCACTTCATCGAGGCGGCCAGCACGAAGGGCTTGAACGTCGACCCCACCTGGGCACCGGTCGAGTCGGCATTGTCGGTGAAGTGCTTGGTCGCGTCCTCACCGCCGTAGATGGCCCTGATGGCACCCGACACCGGCTCGACCGAGGCACCGCCGAACTGGACGTACGTGTCGTACTTCGGACGCCGCTTGGGGTCGATGTTCGTCTTCTGGACCTTCTTGACGGCCGCCTCCAGCGCGTCGACCTTCTTCTTGTCGAAGGTCGTGTGGATCCGGTAGCCGCCCTTCTGCAGATCGTCCGCGGTGATGTGGGTCTTGTCGCTGTTGTTGATCAGGTAGGACTTGGCGAGGTCGACCAGGTAACCGACCTGGCCGCTGAGCCGGCTGTTGGACCGCGGGTTCTGCGAGTGGGGGAGCGTGGTGTATTTGGCACGCTCCGCGGCGCTCAGGTGGCCGTACTTGACCATCTTGTCGAGCGTGTCCTGCATCTGCCCCAGGGCGCGCTTCTTGTTCGCCTCGGCCGTGGCGGCGGGGTCCAGGGAGGTCGCGCCGGCCGGGTCGAAATAGGTGGCACCCTTCAGCATCGCCGCGAGGAAGGCGCACTGGCCGGGGTTGAGGTCCTTGGCGTCGATGTTGAAGTAGGCGCGAGAGGCCGCCTGGATGCCGTAGGCGCCGCGGCCGAAGTACGCCGAGTTCAGGTAACCGGCCATGATCTTCGGCTTGGGGACCGTGGCGCCCACCTTGATCGCGACGAAGATCTCCTTGAACTTGCGGGAGAGGGTCTGCGACTGGTCGTCGAGCATGGCGTTCTTGACGTACTGCTGGGTGATCGTCGAACCACCCTGCGTCTGACCGCCCCGGGCCATGTTGAAGACCGCTCGCGCGATACCCGACGGGTCCACGCCGCTGTCGGTCTCGAAGGTCTTGTTCTCCTGGGAGATGACGGCGTAGCGCATCTCCTTGGGGATGTCCTCGTAGTTGATGATCTGGCGGTTGGTCTCACCGCCGGTGGCGACCATCACCGATCCGTCGGACCAGTAGTAGACGTTGTTCTGCGCCTGCGCGGTCTTGGCCACGTCGGGGACGCTCACCATCGCGTACCCGATGCCGGCGACGGCCACCAGGCAGCCCACGAAGCCGATGAACATCCCGGACACGAGCTTCCAGGACGGCACCCACCGGTGCCATCCGTACTTGTCCGCGCGGGGATAGTCGATGATCCGTTTCTTGCCGGGCGGCGCTGTGCGCCCCCGGCCGCGTCCGGGTCCGGACGGGCCGCCGCGGCGGCCGACGGGATCGGCTCTGCGGCGTCCTCCCCCGCTTCTCTGGGCCGCGCGCCGGGCCTCGGCGCGGCCGCCGAGCGACCGCCCCTCGTCTCCCGGAGAGTCGGCAGGCGATCCGCTGGCGCCTCGCGGTGCCGCGCGGCGGCCGGGGGACGAACCGGGCTGGCCGCGTCGGGCCGCGGCACGTCCGCCTCCCTGCGGCTGCGGCGGTTTGCGACGGTGCTCGCTCATCGAACGATTACTCCTCGGGCAGGCGCACCCGTGCGCGCCTGGACTGGCGGCTGGTTTCCGGTCCCCCCGACGTACGGATGTGGTCGATCGCGCATTCACCCGTACTGCACCGGGGACGACGACGCTCCCCAGGCGTCGCATGGTTCCCGGTGGTCTGCATGCCGCACAGACTACGCACCGCCAAAACCTGCCGAGCCCCGAAGTTCACCGCAAACCAGGCAAGTTGCCTCCTACGAATCGGTTATGTGATCCCGTTCACCACCGTCCCCCTTGTCGCACGCGAGTCACCGTTCTATCGTCGTGATGTATCGAGTCGATACATCAGCGCGAGATAAAGACGCTGAGAGGCACTGGGAGACCCGCGGTGGAACCCGCGGGCCGGGAGGAGGCGACGATGAGCAGGCGCTCCGGCATCCTCGAGTTCGCCGTGCTCGGCCTGCTGCGCGAGTCTCCTATGCACGGTTACGAACTCCGTAAACGACTCAACACGTCCCTGGGTGTGTTCCGCGCGTTCAGCTACGGAACCCTGTACCCCTGCCTCAAGACGCTGGTCGCGAGCGGCTGGTTGACCGAGGAACCGGGCAACACCCACGAGGACGCCCTCGCCGCTCCTCTCGCCGGACGCCGCGCCAAGATCGTCTACCGGTTGACGGCGGAGGGTAAGGAGCACTTCGAGGACCTGCTCTCGCAGACCGGTCCCGACGCGTACGAGGACGAGCACTTCGCCGCACGGTTCGCCTTCTTCGGGCAGACCTCGCGCGATGTGCGCATGCGCGTGCTGGAGGGCCGCCGCAGCCGTCTGGAGGAGCGTCTTGAGAAGATGCGCGCCTCCCTGGCTCGGACGCGGGAGCGCCTGGACGACTACACACTCGAGCTCCAGCGCCACGGGATGGAGTCCGTGGAGCGCGAAGTGCGCTGGCTGAACGAGCTCATCGAGAGCGAGCGAGCCGGACGGGACCTGAGGGGTTCCGCGTCCGGGGGGCCCGCTCGACAGGACACCACCACTGGATCGACGGGCGGCCTGCCCCGTCCCGGGAGTACCTCCCGGACGGATACGCCCGGCGACACCGCCACGTGAGTCCCAGTCAGGGCCTCACTCGTACACACAGGGAGCAACCGGAATGGGTTCGGTTCGCGTAGCCATCGTCGGCGTGGGCAACTGCGCCGCGTCGCTGGTGCAGGGAGTCGAGTACTACAAGGACGCCGACGCGTCGTCCAAGGTCCCCGGCCTGATGCACGTGCAGTTCGGTGACTACCACGTGCGCGACATCGAGTTCGTGGCCGCGTTCGACGTGGACGCCAAGAAGGTCGGCCTCGACCTCGCGGACGCGATCGGCGCCTCCGAGAACAACACCATCAAGATCTGCGACGTGCCCAACAGCGGTGTCACGGTGCAGCGTGGCCACACCCTCGACGGCCTGGGCAAGTACTACCGCCAGACCATCGAGGAGTCCGAGGCCGAGCCGGTCGACATCGTCCAGATCCTGAAGGACAAGCAGGTCGACGTCCTGGTCTGCTACCTGCCGGTCGGCTCCGAGGACGCGGCGAAGTTCTACGCCCAGTGCGCCATCGACGCCAAGGTCGCCTTCGTCAACGCCCTTCCGGTCTTCATCGCCGGTACCAAGGAGTGGGCGGACAAGTTCACCGAGGCCGGTGTGCCGATCGTCGGTGACGACATCAAGTCCCAGGTCGGCGCCACCATCACGCACCGCGTCATGGCGAAGCTGTTCGAGGACCGGGGTGTCATCCTGGACCGCACGATGCAGCTGAACGTCGGCGGCAACATGGACTTCAAGAACATGCTCGAGCGCGAGCGCCTGGAGTCCAAGAAGATCTCCAAGACGCAGGCCGTCACCTCCCAGATCCCCGACCGGGACCTCGGCGAGAAGAACGTCCACATCGGCCCGTCCGACTACGTGGCCTGGCTGGACGACCGCAAGTGGGCCTACGTCCGCCTCGAGGGCCGCGCCTTCGGTGACGTCCCGCTGAACCTCGAGTACAAGCTCGAGGTCTGGGACTCCCCGAACTCCGCCGGTGTCATCATCGACGCCCTGCGTGCCGCGAAGATCGCCAAGGACCGCGGCATCGGCGGCCCGATCCTCTCCGCGTCCTCCTACTTCATGAAGTCCCCGCCGGTCCAGTACTTCGACGACGAGGCCCGCGAGAACGTCGAGAAGTTCATCCGCGGCGACGTCGAGCGCTAGACCGACAAGGCGCACCGCGCCGAAGCTCGGCACCGTCTGACGGCGTGGCGCGCCGGCTCCTCGAAGCGCGGCGCGCGACGGGGAACCGCTCGTACAAATTCGCTCCTGCCAGGGCTGAGAAGGTCCCCGGGTCCGCCCCGGGGACCTTCCGCATATGTGAGGCTGTGCCCCATGCCCGTCGTCCGTGACCTGCGCGTCCTGTTGCGCCTGCGGTACTTCCGGCGCCTGCTGTACGTCCGTCTGCTGTCCCAGGGCGCCGACGGTGTGTACCAGGTCGCGCTCGCCGCCTATGTCGTCTTCTCCCCGGAGAAGCAGACCTCGGCGGCCGCGATCGCCTCGGCGATGGCGGTGCTGCTGCTCCCCTACTCGCTCGTCGGCCCTTTCGCGGGCGTCCTGCTGGACCGCTGGCGGCGGCGCCAGGTGTTCGTGTACGGGAATCTGCTGCGGGCCCTGCTGGCCGCGGGCACGGCCGTGCTGATGGCGGGCGATGTCCCGGCCTGGCTCTTCTACGCCTCCGCGCTGTGTGTCACGGCCGTCAACCGCTTCATCCTCGCCGGGCTGTCCGCAGCGCTTCCCCGTGTGGTCGACGACGAGCGCCTGGTGATCGCCAACTCCCTGTCCCCGACGGCCGGCACGCTCGCCGCGACCGCCGGAGGCGGACTCGCCTTCGCGGTACGGCTACTGTCCTCGGGCTCGGACGCCGCGGTGGTGCTGCTGGGCGCCCTGCTGTATCTGTGCGCGTGCCTGGCCTCCCTGAGCATGGCGCCCGCTCTCCTCGGCCCCGACCGGCAGCAGCTGCAACCGCACCTCGCGACCGCGCTCGCCGACACGGCCCGCGACCTGCTCGCGGCCCTACGACATCTGGCCGCACCCCGGCGCAGGGAGGCGGCCTGGGCGCTGGCCTCGATGACCCTGATGCGCTTCTGCTACGGCGCACTCCTCGTCCTGCTTCTCATGCTGTGCCGCTACGCCCTCGCGTCCGGCCCCGAGGAGGGGCTGCGGCTGCTCGGGCTGGCGCTGGCCCTGTCCGGCGCGGGGTTCTTCGTGGCGGCCGCGGTGACGCCCTGGGCGGTGGGACGGCTGGGGCCGCTCCGCTGGATCGTGGCATGTTCGGCGGCGGCCGCGCTGCTGGAACCCGCGCTCGGTCTGCCGTTCGCCGTCGCACCGCTGCTCGTCGCCGCCCTCGTACTGGGCCTGATCACCCAGGGCGCCAAGATCGCGACCGACACCATCGTCCAGTCCCGCGTCGCCGACGGCTTCCGCGGGCGGATCTTCTCCGTCTACGACGTCCTCTTCAACATGGCCTTCGTCGGCGCGGCCGGCGTGGCGGCCCTGATGCTCCCGCCGGACGGCAGATCACCGCTGTTGGTCGTCCTGGTCGCCGTGATCTACGCGGTCGTCGCCCTGGGGCTGGCGTACTTCGACCGGCTCGGACGAGGGGCCGGGAAACGGAAAGAGGGTCGATGTTTCACGTGAAACATCGACCCCCGGCGCGATGGGCCCGGCGGGTGTTTCACGTGAAACCACGGCCGGGTCGATCCCTCATTCCTGTCCGGCCCACCACTCCTTGAGCGCGGTGACCGCGGCGTCGTGCTCCATCGGACCGTTCTCCAACCGCAGCTCCAGCAGGAACTTGTACGCCTTGCCGATCACCGGGCCGGGGCTGACACCCAGGATCTCCATGATCTGGTTGCCGTCGAGGTCCGGGCGGATCGAGTCCAGCTCCTCCTGCTCCTGCAACTGGGCGATGCGGTCCTCCAGGCCGTCGTAGGCCCGGGACAGCGCGGCCGCCTTCCGCTTGTTGCGGGTGGTGCAGTCGGAGCGGGTCAGCTTGTGCAGGCGCTCCAGCAGGGGGCCCGCGTCACGGACGTAGCGGCGGACCGCCGAGTCCGTCCACTCCCCGGTGCCGTAGCCGTGGAAGCGCAGATGGAGTTCGACCAGCCGTGAGACGTCCTTCACCAGCTCGTTGGAGTACTTCAGGGCGGTCATGCGCTTCTTGGTCATCTTGGCGCCGACCACCTCGTGGTGGTGGAAGGAGACCCGGCCGTCCTTCTCGAAGCGGCGCGTGCGCGGCTTGCCGATGTCGTGCAGCAGCGCGGCCAGCCGCAGCGTGAGGTCGGGGCCGTTCTCCTCCAGCGCGATCGCCTGCTCCAGGACGATCAGCGTGTGCTCGTAGACGTCCTTGTGCCGGTGGTGCTCGTCGCTCTCCAGGCGCAGCGCCGGCAGCTCGGGCAGCACATGATCGGCGAGCCCGCTGTCGACGAGCAGGGTCAGGCCCTTGCGCGGGTGGTCGGAGAGGATCAGCTTGTTCAGCTCGTCCCGGACCCGCTCCGCGGAGACGATCTCGATGCGCTCGGCCATGTCCGTCATGGCGGCGACGACCTCGGGGGCGACCTCGAAGTCCAGCTGGGCGGCGAACCGGGCGGCCCGCATCATCCGCAGCGGGTCGTCCGAGAAGGACTCCTCCGGTGTGCCAGGCGTCCGCAGCACACGGGCCGCGAGGTCCTCCAGGCCACCGTGCGGGTCGATGAACTCCTTCTCCGGCACGGCCACGGCCATCGCGTTGACCGTGAAGTCCCGGCGGACCAGATCCTCGTCGATGGAGTCGCCGTAGGACACCTCGGGCTTGCGGGAGGTGCGGTCGTACGCCTCCGACCGGTACGTCGTGATCTCGATCTGGAAGTTCATGTCGGCGTCTCCGACCCGGGCGCCCTTGTTCGCGCCGACGGTGCCGAAGGCGATCCCCACCTCCCAGACGGCGTCCGCCCACGGCCGGACGATCTTCAGCACGTCCTCGGGACGGGCATCGGTGGTGAAGTCCAGATCATTGCCGAGCCGGCCGAGCAGTGCGTCGCGCACCGATCCGCCGACCAGGGCGAGGGAGAACCCCGCCTCCTGGAATCGGCGGGCGAGGTCGTCGGCGACCGGCGCCACCCGCAGCAGCTCGGTGACCGCGCGCTGCTGGGCCCGGCTCAGGGCGGAGGGAGTGTCTTCGTTGGGGTTCGGCACAACAGAAGAGGGTACGTGGCCCGGCCCCTTGCAGGCGCCCCCATGGGACCGGGGGATCCTTTCGGAACGAGGGCGCGGACGGGTTCCGGCATACCCGTGCAAGCGCAGCCGTTGCGGCGTACGGCCGCACTCACCTCGATACTGGATATAGAGGACGGGTCGTCCCGCCCAGCGATCTTGTGACCCGGACCGCGGCACTTCCGCTCGGCGCACATCGTTACCATGCGGGGACGCACATTCCGACGACCACTGAGACGACGAGGGACGGGCGAGCGCGTGGCCGAGGCGGCTGACTTCCAGGGGACCAGTGCCTCACCTGCGCGCCGATGGCTGCGGCGCACCGGAGCGCTGCTCGCCGGGGCGCCCCTGCTGGCCGGGCTGCTCCAGCTGCCCGCCGCCGCGCCCGCCGCGGCGGCGTCCGCGGACCCGGTGTCCGTCTCCCTGGACTCGCTGAGCCCCAATGCCCCCACGGACGGCGACACCCTCACCGTCTCCGGCACGGTGACCAACAACGGCAAGCAGGCCGTGACCGGCGCCCATGTGGGCCTGCGGGTCGGCCCGATGCTGAACACCCGCTCGGGGATCAGCGACGTGGCCCGGCACCCCGACGACATCCAGGGGCTCACCGGCTCCGAGGTGGGCGACAAGTACGCGCAGAAGTTCACCAAGCTGGCGCCGGGCGTCGCCGAGCACTTCAGCATCTCCGTTCCGGTGGACAAGCTCGACCTCGGCGCGGACGGCGTCTACGAGTTCGGGGTCGCCCTGTCCGGGCAGACCTCCGCCCAGCCCTGGCAGCAGGTGCTCGGCATCCAGCGGACGTTCCTGCCGTGGCAGCCCTCCGACGCCGACACCCGGACCAGGACGACCTTCCTGTGGCCGCTGCTGTCCACCGTCCACATGACGGCCAGGACCGGCGCCGGCGAACTGCAGACTCCGGTCTTCCTCGACGACGACCTGGCCAAGGAGCTGGCGCCGGGCGGCCGCCTGGACCAGATGGTCAGCCTGGGCAAGGACCTGGACGTCACCTGGGTGATAGACCCGGACCTGCTGGCCTCCGTGGACGCCATGGCATCGGGCAACTACCGGCTGCAGGGCGACGGCGACACCACGGTGCCCGGCCCCAAGGAGCACCAGGCCCTCGCGAAGCAGTGGCTGGCGAACCTGCAGAAGGCGGTGGTCGGCAAGGAGGTCGTCGCGCTGCCCTTCGCCGACCCGGACCTGGCCTCGCTGGCGCACCGCGGCACCAGCGTCACCGGTTCTCTCAGCCACCTCAAGGACGCCACGGACGTCGCCGCCACCACGGTGAAGACCGTGCTCCACGTCACACCGAGCACCGACTACGCCTGGCCGGTGAACGGCGCCGTGGACCCGTCGATCATGCGGGTCGCCACCTCCGCCGGCGCGGACCGGGTGATCACCCGCAGCGACAGCTTCCAGGAGACGGCCGGGCTGTCGTACACGCCCTCCGCCGCCCGTCCGGTCGGCGGCGGCACCACGGCGGTCGTCGCCGACGCCGCGCTGTCCACGGCCTTCGACGGCGATCTGACGAAGGCGGACTCGGCCACGCTCGCCGTGCAGGAGTTCCTGGCCCAGAGCCTGGAGATCAACGCGCAGACGGACCGGCAGCGCAGCATCGTCGTCGCCCCGCAGCGCATGCCCACGGCGGACCAGGCGCAGGCGATGGCGGCGGCGGTACGGGCGCTGCAGGGCGGCACCTGGTCCCAGGCGCAGGACCTGACGGGGGCGGCCAAGGCCAAGCCCGACCCGAGCGCGACCACCCGTATCCCGTCGACCTCGGTCTACCCCTCGTACCTGCGCCGGCAGGAGCTGCCGGCGCAGGCCTTCCAGCAGATCGCCCGGACCCAGGACAAGCTCGACGACTTCCAGGTGATCCTGTCCGACCAGTCCCGCGTGGTCACCCCGTTCGGGCGGGCCATAAACCGCGGGATGTCCACGTCGTGGCGGGGCCGGAGCGAGGCCGGAGACGGCTTCCGCAGCGGCGTGGAGGCGTGGCTGGACGATCTGGCCGGGCAGGTCAAGCTGATCGACAAGTCCGAGACCAAGCTGTCCGGACGCAGCGCGACCATCCCGGTGACCGTCCAGAACAACCTCGTCCAGCCGGTCGGCCATCTGGTGCTGCGCCTCACCTCGACCCAGCCGACCCGACTGAAGATCGGCGGCAAGGCCTACGCCGAGCAGTCCGTCGACATCGCCGGCGGCCACGCCGCGTCGGTGAAGTTCACCACGTCGGCCAACGCCAACGGCCGGGCCACGGTGATCGCCCAGCTGTACACCGAGGACGGCCAGGAATACGGCGCCCCGGTCAGCTTCGACGTGAAGGTCACCGAGGTCACGCCCACGGTGATGCTGGTCATCGGTGGCGGTGTGCTGCTCCTCGTCCTCGCCGGCTTCCGGATGTACACCCAGCGCAAGCGCGCGGCCGCCCGCCAGGCCGGGGAGGGCGGCGCGGGCAGCGCGGGAGAGGACCCGGACGAGCCGGGGAACCCGGACGAGCCCGGGGGTCGTCTCCCCGAGGAGTCCGACTCCGCCGGGGGGGCAGACGACCCGGAGCAGCCGAGTGACCCTGCGCCGGACACCGCACCGGAAAGCACCGACCCGTCCGCGACGGGTGAGAGAGTGGACCGTTGAGCGATGTCGTGGCCGGTGGGCCCGGGACGATGAGGTGGGGTAAGGCATGAACGCGCCGTACGACGGTGACCGCGGCCAGGGCGCGGCCGGCTCGGGCTACCCCGAGACGCCGCCCGAGCCCGGCCAGGTGCCGCCGCAGCAAGCGGCGGACATGTACCTCCAGGACGCCTACGACCAGGATCCCTACCGGGCGCACGATCTGACCGCCCAGGACCCGGTCGCCGAGGCGCTCTACGACCGCGCCGCGCACCCCCCGCCGCCCCCGGGCGCCTACGAGCAGCCGCTGTACGGACAGCCCGCCCAGTCGCCCTACGCGCCCGACCCGCGGGTGTGGGCGCAGCCCCCGGCACCCGAGCCGGACGGCGCGGCGCCCCACCTGCCCTACGGCGACGACCCGCGCACGACCCAGTTCGTGGGCGTGGACGACCTGGTCTCCAACTCCGGCGAGGAGTACCACGAGCCGGACGCCTTCGCGCATCTCTTCAAGGACCAGCAGCACAGCGGCGGGCACACGCCGATGGACCCGCCGGGCGTCCCGGGTCCGGCCGGCGCGCCGGGCATGGGAACGGGGCCCGGTGGCCAGTACCCACCCGCTTACGGCCGCCACCCGCGGCAGCAGGGCCCTTACGGGGGGCAGGGGTACCCGTCCGCGCCCGCCGCGCCCTACGCCGCCGGAAACCCGGTGCAACCCCCGGTGCCCGCACCGGCCGGTGCCCCGGCCCCCGGCGCCCCGACGGGGGCCGTCGCGGCCGAGCCGGCCATGGCTCCCGCGGCCTCCGTGGCGACCGCCGCGCCCGCGAAGAGGGGCGGCAAGGTCGGCGGGCTGATGAAGTCCAGCGCCGTCATGGCGGCGGGCACCCTGGTCTCCCGGCTCACCGGCTTCGTCCGCTCCGCGCTGATCGTCTCCGCGCTCGGCCTCGGCTTCCTGGGCGACTCCTTCCAGGTCGCCTACCAGCTGCCGACCATGATCTACATCCTCACCGTCGGCGGCGGCCTCAACTCGGTCTTCGTGCCGCAGCTGGTCCGCGCGATGAAGGAGGACGACGACGGCGGCGAGGCCTTCGCCAACCGGCTGCTGACCCTCGTCATGGTGGCGCTCGCCGCGCTGACCGGTCTCGCGATGCTCGCGGCACCCCTGCTGGTGCGCATGCTGTCCAACCCGGTCGCCAGCAACCCGGCGGCCAACGACGTCGCGGTCACCTTCACCCGTTACTTCCTGCCCTCGATCTTCTTCATGGGCATCCACGTGGTGATGGGTCAGGTGCTCAACGCGCGCGGCAAGTTCGGCGCGATGATGTGGACCCCGGTCCTCAACAACATCGTCATCATCGTGACGCTCGGCATGTTCATCTGGGTCTACGGCACCGCGTCGCACTCCCACATGACGGTCACGAACATCCCGCCGCAGGGCCAGCGTCTGCTCGGTGTCGGCGTGCTGCTCGGCCTGGTCGTGCAGGCGCTGGCGATGATCCCCTACCTGCGCGAGACCGGGTTCCGGATCCGGCCGCGCTTCGACTGGCGCGGCCACGGCCTGGGCAAGGCCGCGATGCTCGCCAAGTGGACGGTCCTGTTCGTCCTCGCCAACCAGGCCGGCGCGATGATCGTCACCCAGCTGTCCACCGCGGCCACCAAGGAATCCGGCATCGCGGGCACCGGCTTCGCCGCCTACGCCAACGCCCAGCTGATCTGGGGCCTGCCGCAGGCCATCATCACGGTCTCCCTGATGGCCGCCCTGCTGCCGCGCAT
The DNA here is from genome assembly GCF_030269125.1 of Streptomyces hygroscopicus subsp. hygroscopicus. GTDB lineage: Bacteria > Actinomycetota > Actinomycetes > Streptomycetales > Streptomycetaceae > Streptomyces > Streptomyces hygroscopicus_C. The sequence goes on from NZ_BSSM01000005.1 coordinate 160,467, forward strand.
CTCCCGCTCGGCGGCCGAGGGCGACGGCGGCGCCGTGCGCGACGACATCTCACAGGGCCTCAGGACCACCGCGGTCGCCATCGTCCCCGTCGCCTTCGGCTTCCTGGCGCTGGGCGTCCCGATGTGCACCCTGATCTTCGGCAGCTCGGGCATCGGCGAGGCCACCAACATGGGCTACATGCTGATGGCCTTCGGCCTCGGCCTGATCCCGTTCTCGGTGCAGTACGTCGTCCTGCGCGCCTTCTACGCCTTCGAGGACACGCGCACCCCCTTCTACAACACGGTCATCGTCGCCGCGGTCAACGCGGGCGCCTCGGCCCTCTGCTTCTTCCTGCTGCCGGCCCGCTGGGCGGTCACCGGCATGGCGGCCGCGTACGGAGCCGCCTACGCGATCGGCGTGATCGTCGCCTGGCGACGGCTGCGCAAGCGCCTGGGCGGTGACCTGGACGGCGCCCGCGTGATGCGGACGTACGCGCGGCTGTGCATCGCCTCGGTGCCGGCGGCGCTGCTCAGCGGCGCCGTCTGCTACGGCATCGGGCACACTCTCGGCCAGGGCGTCATCGGCTCCTTCGCGGCACTGATCGTCGGCGGGGCCGTCCTGTTCGGTGTCTTCTTCGTCGCCGCCCGCCGGATGCGGATCGACGAACTGAACTCGCTCGTGGGCATGGTGCGCGGGCGTCTGGGTCGCTGAGGCGGGGGTAGGGGCACAACCATCGTCCGCTGCCGTGTGTCGTGCATAGCGGCGGACTGTGGGCACAATTGGTTTCGGCGTCGGACAGCGTGCAACGGATGGGGAGGCAGGGACGACGGTGGCGGAACGGAGCACGGCTGCCGTCGACGTGGCAGACAACAGCGGCGAGCAGCCGCTGACCGCGAAGGCGGACCAGTCCACGGCCGACGGGGTGGCCAAGAACCCGATGCGGGACACGGACGGTGACGAGGCGCAGGGGACCGACGCGGAGGGTTCCCGCAAGCCCGCCTCGCCGCCCGAACTGCACAGCGGTCACAAGCTCGCCAGACGCTACCGGCTGGAGGAGTGCGTCACCCGTCTGGACGGGTTCAGCAGCTGGCGTGCCGTCGACGAGAAACTCCGCCGCGCCGTCGGCGTCCACGTCCTGCCGGCGGACCACGCACGGGCCCGTTCGGTGCTCGCCGCCGCCCGGTCCTCCGCACTGCTCGGCGACCCGCGCTTCGTCCAGGTCCTCGACGCCGTCGAGGAGAACGACCTGGTCTACGTCGTCCACGAATGGCTGCCCGACGCCACCGAGCTGACCACGCTGCTCACGGCCGGTCCGCTGGAGCCGCACGACGCGTACCAGATGGTCAGTCAGGTGGCCTCCGCGATGGCCGCCGCACACCGTGAGGGCCTCGCCCATCTGCGCCTGAACCCCAACGCCGTGCTGCGCACCTCGACCGGCCAGTGGCGCATCCGCGGCCTCGCGGTGAACGCCGCGCTGCGCGGCATCAGCTCCGACACCCCGCAGCGCACCGACACCGAGGCGATCGGTGCCCTGCTGTACGCCGCGCTGACCCAGCGCTGGCCCTACGAGAACGACGCCTACGGCCTGTCCGGCCTCCCCAAGGACATCGGCCTCATCGCACCCGACCAGGTGCGGGCCGGGATCCACCGCGGCCTGTCCGAGCTGGCCATGCGGGCACTCGCCAACGACGGGGCCACCGCGTCCCGGCACGAGGCGGCCTGCACCACGCCGGAGGAGCTGGTGAAGGCGATCGGCGAGATGCCCCGCATCCGCCCGCCGGAGCCGGTGTTCACCGCGCCGCCCGAGTACCAGCGCACCACCTACCAGCAGGGCACCTACGGCCGCCCGGCGACGCACCCCGGTGCCGCCCAGCCGATCGCGCCCCCGCCGCCCCCGCTGCAGAGCCGCACCGGCAAGGCGCTGAAGTGGGCGGTCTCCGCCCTCCTCATCGCCGCTCTCGGCCTGGGCAGCTGGCAGTTGGCGGACGCCCTGATGGACCGGAGCGGCAAGTCGAACGACACCAACAAGAGCCAGACCACGGACGGCGGGGACAAGTCCGACGCGACGACTCCCGGCCGCCTCGTCCCCGTCCAGGGCGCCCGTGACTTCGACCCGTTCAGCGCGGACCACTCCGAGAAGCCCAATGACGTCGGAAAGGTCTTCGACAGCAGTCCGTCCACGTACTGGCAGACGGACTTCTATCTGAGCCCGGAGTTCGGCAACCTGAAGCCCGGCGTCGGGGTCATCCTCGACCTGGGCAAGGTGCAGCAGGTCGGGAAGGTGACCGTCACCTTCCTCGGGCAGACCTCGGTCGAACTCCGTTCCGCGAGCGCGGACGCGGGGTCGGAACCGACCTCCTTCGACGCCTACACCAAGGTGGCCGACGGCTCGGGCACGACAGTGGTGCTCAAGCCCGGTAAGACCCTCAACACGAGGTATCTCCTGGTGTGGCTGACCAAGCTGCCCGCGGACGGCGGAGGCCACTGGCGGGGCCGGGTGGCGGACGTCAAGGTGACGAGCTGAGTTCTCCCTCGGGGGGAAGGGTGTCCGCGATCGGGGAAGTCTCGTGATCGCTTCCTGACGGCTCGGCTCGTAGGTACTACTCTCAGGGCCAGGTGGGAGGGAGGGGAACCGTTGCGCGAGCCGACAGGCGGATCCGTGAGCGACCAGGAGCTGCTCGCTCGCCACGTGCAGGGCGACCCCGACGCCTTCGGAGAGATCGTGCGGCGGCACCGGGACCGGCTCTGGGCGGTCGCGCTGCGCACGCTGGGGGACCGCGAGGAGGCCGCCGACGCGGTGCAGGACGCCCTGGTGTCGGCCTACCGCGCCGCCCACACCTTCCGAGGCCAGTCGGCGGTGACGACCTGGCTGCACCGGATCACGGTGAACGCCTGTCTCGACCGCGTCCGCAAGGCCGCCTCGCGCAAGACCGCCCCGGTGGACGACACCGAGCGGCTGGAGCAGCTGCTGGAGCCGCACGAGTCCGCGTCCGCGCCGGCCGAGCGCAACGATCTGCACCGCCAGCTCATCGAGGCGCTGGGCACCCTGGCGCCGGAGCAGCGGGCCGCGCTGGTCCTCGTGGACATGCAGGGCTACCCGGTCGCCGAGGCGGCCCGGATCCTCGACGTGCCGACGGGCACGGTGAAGAGCCGGTGCGCCCGGGGCAGAGCCCGACTGCTGCCGCTGCTCACTCATCTGCGCCCCGACCACGGCTCGGAAGAAGGCCGTGACGGAGAGGAAAACAGTTCTGGCCGGAACCGGGTGCAAGGGACATCCGTCCCATCCGCGACGGAGTCTTCCGGAGCGGGCCTCCAGGAGGCGGGACCGACCGATTCAGCCGTAGTGAAGGGCGGAGGTGGGCGAGCGTGACATCGACGACGGACACGGCCGGGCACCCGGACGTCACCGAGATCTCCGACCTCGCCGAGGGCCTTCTCCCGCCTGAGCGCGGCACGGACGTGCGGTACCACCTGGCCGCCTGCGAGCTGTGCGCGGACGTCTACGCCTCGCTGGAGGAGATCCGGGGGCTGCTCGGTTCCGCGCAGGCGCCGGAGGCCATGCCGATCGACGTGGCGCAGCGCATCGACGCCGCCCTGGCCGCCGAGGCACTGCTCAATGCGTCCGGCTCCGGCTCCGGCTCTAGTGAAGATTCCACGACCGATGTTTCACGTGAAACATCGGCTCCCGCGGCGCGCGAGCCCGCGCACGAACGTGAGCACGCGACATCCGTCCCGGCCGACCGTCCCACAGGCCGCCCGCAGGCCGCGACCGGACCGGGGCGGAAGAAGAGCGGACGCGGTCGTCGCCGCAGGGCCGTCGCGCTGGGCGGTGTGCTGACCGCTGCCGTCCTGGGGGCCGGCGCACTGGTGCTCCAGTCGTTCGGCGGTGGTACGTCGTCCACGACGGCCCATGGCAAGCCGAGCCCGTCCGCCGGTGCCTTCTCCGGCACCAGCGTCCAGAACCAGGTGCGGGACCTGCTGACCGCGGAGAAGAGCCCCCAGCGGGGGCACGGGGACAGCCAGCAGCCGCGGTCCGGCGGGAACTCCGAGCGGAACACCCCGCAGTCGGGCGAAAGCGCGAACACTCTTCTCCGGCCTCAGGTGGCGGTCCCGGACTGCGTTCGGCTGGCGATCCCCCGGGGTGAGCAGGCCCTGGCCGCGAAGACCGGTACCTACGCCGGGAAGAACGCCTATCTCGTCGTCCTTCCCGACTTCCAGGACAGTGCACGCGTCACGGCCTATGTGATCGATGCCGCCTGTGTCGGACAGCGGTCCGCCTCCTCCGGCAGGGTTCTGCTGAAGGAGCCCGTCGCCCGTCCGTGAGGCGGGATTCCGGTCGGTCGTTCCCCGCACGCGTGTGCCCGAACACAGCGGGAATGCGCGCCCCGTAGGATCCGTTGGGTGGGGTGAGAGTCCCGAAAGGGACGTCCACCGGTCGACTGACGCAGACCAGAGACGAGGAATCAAGCCGTGAGCGATGTCCGTAACGTGATCATCATCGGCTCCGGGCCCGCAGGCTATACGTCGGCGCTGTACACCGCCCGCGCTTCGCTGAAGCCCCTGGTGTTCGAGGGTGCCGTCACCGCCGGTGGCGCGCTGATGAACACCACCGAGGTGGAGAACTTCCCGGGCTTCCGTGACGGCATCATGGGCCCCGACCTCATGGACAACATGCGGGCCCAGGCCGAGCGCTTCGGCGCGGAACTGATCCCGGACGACATCGTCTCGGTCGACCTCACCGGGGAGATCAAGACCGTCACCGACACCGCGGGCACCGTCCACAAGGCGAAGGCCGTCATCGTCACCACCGGCTCCCAGCACCGCAAGCTCGGCCTCCCGAACGAGGACGCGCTGTCCGGCCGCGGTGTCTCCTGGTGTGCCACCTGCGACGGGTTCTTCTTCAAGGACCAGGACATCGCCGTGATCGGCGGTGGCGACACCGCGATGGAGGAGGCCACCTTCCTGTCGCGCTTCGCCAAGTCCGTGACGATCGTCCACCGCCGGGACACCCTGCGCGCCTCCAAGGCGATGCAGGAGCGCGCCTTCGGCGACCCGAAGATCAAGTTCGTGTGGGACAGCGAGGTCGCCGAGATCCAGGGCGAGCAGAAGCTCTCCGGCCTGAAGCTGCGCAACCTCAAGACCGGCGAGCTGTCCGACCTCCCCGTGACGGGTCTGTTCATCGCGATCGGCCACGACCCGCGCACCGAGCTGTTCAAGGGCCAGCTGGACCTCGACGAGGAGGGCTACCTGAAGGTCGACTCCCCGTCCACCCGCACCAACGTGACCGGTGTCTTCGCCGCCGGTGACGTGGTCGACCACACCTACCGGCAGGCGATCACCGCGGCCGGCACCGGCTGCTCCGCCGCCCTGGACGCCGAACGCTTCCTCGCCGCCCTCGCCGACGAGGACCAGGCCGAGCCCGAGAAGACCGCCGCGGTCTGACGCTCCTCACGGCTTCCCCTTCACCTCCCTCCCCACGACCAAGAAAAGGAGCCCAGCGTGGCCGCCCTGAAGAACGTGACCGACGCCTCCTTCGACGAGGACGTCCTCAAGAACGACAAGCCCGTCCTGGTGGACTTCTGGGCTGCCTGGTGCGGTCCGTGCCGCCAGATCGCCCCCTCCCTGGAGGCGATCGCCGCCGAGCACGGCGACAAGATCGAGATCGTCAAGCTCAACATCGACGAGAACCCGGCCACGGCCGCCAAGTACGGCGTCATGTCGATCCCGACCCTGAACGTCTACCAGGGCGGCGAGGTCGCCAAGACCATCGTCGGCGCCAAGCCCAAGGCCGCGATCGTCCGCGACCTCGAGGAATTCATCGCCGAGTGATGTTTCACGTGAAACATTGAAGGGGCCGACCTCCCACGGGTCGGCCCCTTCTTCGTGTCCGTTCGCTGGAGCGGTCGGATGTCCGCCCACCGCAGCGGATGTCTCCGCCCGGAAGCGCCCGCTACAGCGGCCGCAGCGCCGGTTCCTTCTGGACCGCGCCCAGGAGCCGGTCGATCGCCATCTCGACGTCCTCCTTCCAGGACAGCGTCGAGCGCAGCTCCAGCCGCAGCCGGGGGTACGCGGGATGCTGCCGTACCGTCTTGAAGCCCACGGCCAGGAGATGGTCGGCCGGCAGCAGACAGGCGGGTTCCTTCCATCGGGCGTCCCCGAATGCCTCTATGGCCTTGAAGCCCCGGCGCAGCAGATCCTTGGCCACCGTCTGCACCAGCACCCGGCCGAGCCCCTGCCCCTGGTATCCGGGCTTGATGAAGGACGTGATCAGCTGGACGGCATCCGGTGAGACCGGGCTCGTGGGGAAGGCAGCCGAACGCGGGACATAGGCGGGCGGGGCGTAGAGCACATAGCCCACCGGTACGTCGTCGACGTAGACCACACGGCCGCACGAACCCCAGTCGAGCAGGACGGCGGAGATCCAGGACTCCTTCTCCACGGCGGCCGTGCCGGCCTTGACCGCCGCCTCACCGCTGACGGGGTCCAGTTCCCAGAAGACACACGAGCGACAGCGTTGGGGAAGGTCCTGAAGGTTGTCCAGTGTGAGCGGCACAAGCCGACGCCCCATGAAGGCTGTTCCTCGCTTCCCTCACCGGCCGCCGCGGCGCGAACGACCGTCCGAGCACTGCACTCCCTGAGCACTCGCATCGTATCCACGATGCGATTCACTCGATACCGCCGCAAAGCAAAGAGCGGGCCGTGTTCCGGCACACACCGGACACGCCCGCTCGCTGCTCGAACCCAGGGGACCGAAGCGTCCAGGGATCAGTCGTCCCGACCCTCTTCGACGTCCTCCTGAAGGTCCTTGGGAAGGACCCGTCCCTCTCCCGGGGCAAGGGTGCCCAGGATCCGCTGGAGGTCGTCCATGGAGGCGAACTCGACCGTGATCTTGCCCTTCTTCTGCCCGAGGTCGACCTTCACCCGGGTCTCGAAGCGGTCCGACAGCCGGGTCGCCAGCTCGTTCAGCGCAGGGGAGAGGCGGGAGCCGGCACGCGGACCCTTGGGGCGCTGCGGCTTCTGGGGCCGGGAGCCCATGAGGGTCACGATCTCCTCGACGGCCCGCACCGACAGCCCCTCGGCCACGATGCGATGGGCCAGCCGGTCCTGCTCCTCCGAGTCCGCCACGGACAGCAGCGCCCGCGCGTGTCCGGCGGACAGTACCCCGGCGGCGACCCTCTTCTGCACCGTCGGCGAAAGCTTCAGCAGCCGGAGGGTGTTGGAGACCTGCGGGCGGGAACGCCCGATCCGGTCGGCCAGCTGGTCGTGCGTGCAGTTGAAGTCCTTGAGCAGCTGATCGTAGGCGGCGGCCTCTTCCAGCGGGTTCAGCTGCGCGCGGTGCAGGTTCTCCAGCAGCGCGTCCAGGAGGAGCTTCTCGTCGTCCGTGGCCCGGACGATCGCCGGGATGGCCTCCAGGCCGGCCTCGCGGCAGGCGCGCCAGCGGCGCTCGCCCATGATCAGCTCATAGCGGCCGGGTCCCAGCTGCCGTACGACGACCGGCTGGAGAAGGCCGACCTCCTGGATGGAGGTGACCAGCTCGTGCAGGGCGTCCTCGTCGAAGACCTCGCGCGGCTGGCGCGGGTTCGGTGTGATCGCGTCGAGGGGGATCTCGGCGAAGTGGGCACCCATCGGGGGCGCGGGCGTCTCCGCGACCGGGCCGGCCGACCGCTCCTGAGTCTCGTGAGAGGCAGCGGGCGGGAGCGTGGCCACCTTCGCCGCGGCCACCCCGCGGTCCGCCGTCAGTACCGGCACGCCCGTGGGAGAGGCGGACGCGCCGCCACCCAACGCGGCCGGGACCGGGTTCTTCTCCACCGGGGCAGCAGGGATCAACGCGCCCAGACCTCGGCCCAACCCCCTCCGTCGCTCACTCACTGGATCCCCTCCACCATGCTCGGGTCGCTCTGGGCGCCGACGTGGGCCTGGCTCGCGTCATAGCTGATGCCAACGCCCCTCAGCGCGATTTCTCGGGCCGCCTCAAGATACGAGAGGGCACCGCTCGATCCAGGATCGTAAGTCAGCACCGTCTGCCCGTAGCTCGGTGCCTCGGAGATACGGACCGAGCGGGGAATGCTCGTCCGCAGCACCTCTTCACCGAAGTGGCTGCGCACCTCTTCCGCGACCTGGGAGGCGAGACGCGTCCGGCCGTCGTACATGGTGAGCAGGATGGTCGATACATGCAGGCCGGGGTTGAGGTGCCCCCGCACCAGATCGACATTGCGCAGCAGCTGGCCCAACCCCTCCAGCGCGTAGTACTCGCACTGGATCGGGATCAGGACCTCCTGGCCCGCGACGAGCGCGTTGACCGTCAACAGGCCCAGCGAGGGCGGACAGTCGATGAGGATGTAGTCCAACGGCTGCTCGTACGCCTGGATCGCGCGCTCAAGCCGGCTTTCGCGCGCCACCAGGGACACCAGCTCGATCTCCGCACCGGCGAGATCGATGGTGGCCGGGGCGCAGAAGAGTCCTTCGACGTCCGGTACGGGCTGGACGACCTCGGCGAGCGGCTTGCTCTCCACCAACACGTCGTAGATCGAGGGAACTTCGGCGTGATGGTCGATCCCGAGGGCCGTCGACGCGTTGCCCTGGGGGTCCAGGTCGATCACCAGGACCCGGGCACCGTGCAGAGCCAGCGAAGCGGCAAGGTTGACGGTCGTCGTCGTCTTGCCCACGCCACCCTTCTGGTTGGCGACCACCATGACGCGGGTCTGCTCCGGTCGAGGCAGGCCTTCGCCGGCACGACCGAGAGCCTCCACTGCCAGTTGGGCCGCGCGACCGATAGGGGTGTCGTCCATCGGGGGCGGTGTTTCACGTGAAACATCCGCCCCCATCGACTCGGTTCGGGGACCGGGGACCGGATCGGTCATCGGTCCCGCGATGTTGGCGTCGGACCGCAAGGATTCACTCTCCTCGACTTCAGGCTCGCAATGAACAGAGCCTCCCATGCCTTCGGGGTCGTGAACCAGTGAGGCCGGGTCTTCTGTGGAGAAATCCACCTCTGTGGGCAACTCCGTGACCCCTGAGGGGGGCGGAGCCGGCCTGGCGGTGGGGCTGGGCCCCCCTCCGAGCGAACCGAGGGGCTTCCGGTCGCGGGGTTCGGCCGCGCGGCCGCGGCTGATGATGCCGTGCAACAGTGAGCGACGTTTCACGTGAAACACGATGCACAGCACCGGCGGCCGGTCCTCTGCGACACTCCGTCGTGCGTGGGTGGGCAGCTTGTGTGGAGTACGCTCGCCCGGCTCAGCGCCGTCGGCGGGCTCGTCCCGTGCGCGCGGCCTTCGCCCGCTTGGCGGCGAAGCGCACACCGCCAGGGCTCTCCCCGACCTCGACCCGGACCACCGTCGACATCGGATCCACGATGCCCTCGCCCACATGGAGGATGGACGTCTCCACCGCACCGAGCTTGCTCAGGGCGGTGGCGGAGGCCTTCAGCTCCTCCTCGGCGGTGTCGCCCTTGAGGGCGAGCATCTCGCCGTACGGGCGCAGCAGCGGGATCCCCCAGGCGGCCAGGCGGTCCAGCGGGGCGACGGCGCGGGCGGTCACCACATGGACCGGCTGAAGCTTGCCCAGGACTTCCTCGGCGCGTCCCCGCACGACGGTGACATGGTCCAGGCCGAGCAGCTCGACGACCTCGGAGAGGAAGTTGGTGCGCCGCAGCAGCGGCTCCAGCAGGGTGATGTTGAGGTCCTCGCGGACCAGGGCCAGCGGGATGCCCGGCAGCCCCGCGCCGGAGCCCACATCGCAGACCGTCACTCCCTCGGGGACGGCCTCCGAGAGCACCGCGCAGTTCAGCAGATGCCGCTCCCACAGGCGGGGTACTTCCCGCGGGCCGATCAGACCGCGCTGCACGCCCGCGTCCGCGAGCAGCTCCGCGTAACGCACCGCATCGTCGAAGCGATCACCGAATACTTCACGCGCCTGCTCGGGCGCGGGGGGAAGCTCCGCTGCCTCCGTCACGGGGACCGTCCTTCCGTACAGCGCCGGCGCTTCGCGCACCGACCACCAGAACTACCAGGCTGACAAAGTTCGGCCCCGCCTGCTCAACAGACGGGGCCGGTGGAACAAGGGGGCGGATCAGGCGGGCAGCACGACGACGAACCGCTGCGGTTCCTCGCCCTCGGACTCGCTGCGCAGCCCGGCGGCCTTGACCGCGTCGTGCACGACCTTGCGCTCGAAGGGGGTCATGGGCCGCAGCTTCACCGGCTCGCCGGAGCTCTTCACATCGGCGGCGGCCTTGGCGCCCAGCTCGGACAGCTCGGCCCGCTTCTTGGCCCGGTACTCGGCGATGTCCAGCATCAGCCGGCTGCGGTCACCGGTCTCCCGGTGCACGGCCAGACGCGTCAGCTCCTGCAGCGCCTCCAGCACCTCGCCGTCCCGGCCGACCAGCTTCTGCAGATCGCGGCTGCCGCTGTCGCTGATGATCGACACGGAGGCCCGGTCGGCCTCGACATCCATGTCGATGTCGCCGTCGAGGTCGGCGATGTCCAGCAGACCCTCCAGGTAGTCCGCCGCGATCTCACCCTCCTGCTCCAGGCGGGAGAGGGCGTCTGCACCCTCGGCAGCGGCGGAGGTGGTGCCTTCCGTCACGGGCTGGGCTCCTTCTTACTTCTTGGACGAGGACTTGGGCCGCTGCGAGCCGCCCTTGCGCTGGCCGCTCTGGGCCCTGCTACGGGCGCCCGTGCCGGGCTTCGGGGCCTGCTGGGCAGCGGCGGGCTTGCTGTCCTGCGGCTGGTCGGGCTGGTCGGTCTCTTCCGGCGAGTCGGACTTCTCCAGAGAGGGGGAGTCGCCCGTCTGCTTGGCCCCGCCGGACTGACGCTGGGCCTTGGACTGACGCTTGGGCTGCTGGCGCCGCGGGGCGGCACCGGCGGTGGTGGTCGCGCCGTCCTCGGTCTGCACCTCGGTCTCGGCCGCCACGCTCTTCGCCACGGTGCCGTCCGCCTGGGCGGCGAGGCCGGCCTTGTTCAGGGCGTTGATGAACTTGCGCTCGAACTCGTTGCGCTCGCGGCCCTTGGCGACGATCGCCTTGATGATCGCCTTCTCGCTGCGGCGGCTGACCTTGCCGTGGTGCGTGACGTGCTTGGTCAGGCGCTCCAGGTAGGCGGCCTGGGCCTTGGAACCCGGGGTCGGGTTGTTGCGGATGACGTACATCTGCTGGCCCATGGTCCACACGTTGGTGGTCAGCCAGTAGACGAGGACACCGACCGGGAAGCGGATACCGAAGAAGGCGAACATGATCGGGAAGACGTACATCAGCATCTTCTGCTGCTGCATGAACGGCGTCTTCACCGTGGTGTCGACGTTCTTCGTCATCAGCTGGCGCTGCGTGTAGAACTGCGACGCCGACATCAGGACGATCATGATCGCGGTCACGACGCGGACGTCGGTCAGCGAGGCGCCGAGCTTCTGCACGGTGTCGGCGCCGTCCAGGAACTTCGCGGCCAGCGGGGCCCCGAAGATGTGCGCCTGGCGGGCGCTGGCCAGCTGCTCGGCGTTGATGTAACCGATCTTGGTGCCCGACGCGATGCCGTTGAGCACGTGGTACAGGGCGAAGAAGAACGGGGACTGCGCCAGGATGGGAAGGCACGAGGAGAGCGGGTTGGTACCCGCCTCCTTGTACAGCTTCATCATCTCTTCGGACTGACGCTGCTTGTCGTTCTTGTAGCGCTCCTGGATCTTCTTCATCTCCGGCTGGAGCGTCTGCATCGCACGCGTCGCCTTGATCTGCTTCACGAAGAGCGGGATCAGGCAGATGCGGATCAGGACCACCAGGGACACGATGGACAGGCCCCAGGCCCATCCGGTGTTCGGGCCGAAGATGGCGCCGTACACCGCGTGGAACTGGACGATGACCCAGGAGACGGGCCAGGTGATGAAACTGAAGAGGCTGGCAATCGTGTCCACTAATCATGCTCCTTGGGCATGGGACGAGGTCTCTGCGGCCGGGCTCGGGGGAAGGTCGGAGACAGCGTTCTCCGGCTTCTCCCCGGTGGCCGGTTCGGCGGCGGAGGGCCCGCCCCGGCGTGCGCGCCAGGCGTCGCGCAGCATTTCGTGCCACCGCGGACGCTTGCGCGGCGGGACATGGTCCACACCGCCCAGCGACCACGGATTGCACCGGAGGATGCGCCAGGCGGTGAGTGCCGTGCCCTTGATCGCACCATGCCGGTCGATGGCCGTGTAGCCGTAATGGGAGCACGACGGGTAGTACTTGCACACTGGCCCGAGCAGTGGACTGATCGTCCACTGGTACAGCTTGATCAGAGCCAGCAGTGGGTACTTCATCGCGCGTCCCCTCCCAGCAGCCGCCGTAGGGCGGCGTCCAGGTCTTGGGCCAGCTGTGCATGGTCGGCGTCGCCCGATCCGGGCAGCGCTCGTACGACTACCAGGCTACCGGGGGGAAACAGGGCGACTCGCTCACGCATCAGATGACGCAGTCTGCGCTTCACTTTGTTGCGCACGACCGCGACACCCACGGCCTTGCTGACGACGAAACCCGCACGCGTCGGAGGAGCGCTCTCCCCAGGCGCGTGCGGGTCCGTGGCACCGCTACGAAGGTGGACGACGAGCGTCGGGCGGCCGGCCCGGCGACCTCGTCGTACCGCGGTCGCGAAGTCCTCGCGCCGCCTCAGCCGGTTCTCGGTGGGCAGCACGATGTCATGACCTGACCGGGATCAGGCGGACAGACGGGCGCGACCCTTGCTACGGCGGGACGCGAGAATCGCGCGGCCGGCACGGGTGCGCATACGCAGCCGGAAGCCGTGGGTCTTCGCGCGACGACGGTTGTTCGGCTGGAAGGTGCGCTTGCTCACTCGGGGGCTCCAGAAAGAATCGGTAGTGGCGGGGTGCCGTCCTGGCTGTCACCGTGCGCCCACGAGTAGCTCGCGTCACGCCCGATTGCACCGCTTCCCGATCACCTGACGTGATCTGTGCCCATCGGAGGCAGGCGGCAGCAGCCATCGACAACTCGACCTGGTTACGGTACGCGGGGCTACGCCATCCGGTCAAACCGAGAGTCGCTGGGAGACACTGTCCACAGGCTGGGGACAACAACTTGAACCCTACCGGCCGCGCTGACTACCGTGGCTGGACTCCGATTCGTTCTTTTGTCCCCCGCCCCGGCGGGTTTGCCCCGCCGACCACCCGAGATTCACCCCGACCCGTCCCCGCGACCACACCTTCGCGGGACCTGTGAGAGAGCGTGCCCTGTGGCTGACGTACCTGCCGATCTTGCCGCAGTGTGGCCACGCGTACTGGAGCAGCTCCTCGGGGAGGGCCGCGGGCAGGGCGTCGAGACGAAGGACGAACACTGGATCCGCCGCTGCCAGCCGCTCGCGCTGGTCGCGGACACCGCCCTGCTCGCCGTACCGAACGAATTCGCGAAGGGCGTACTGGAGGGCCGTCTCGCCCCGATCGTCAGCGAGACGCTGAGTCGCGAGTGCGGCCGCCCCATCCGCATCGCGATCACCGTCGACGACTCCGCGGGCGAGCCCCCGGCGCCGAGCGCGCAGCAGCCGGCCCCCTCGCGCTACGAGGAACCCGAGCCGCCCTCCGGCCCGTCGTACGACGGGTACGGGCGCCACCGCGCGGACCAGCACCCGGGCGGCGAACCCCAGCAGCGCGGCGACCAGTTGCCCACGGCGCGCCCCGTCTACCCCGCCGAGTACCACCGCCCGGAGCCCGGCGCCTGGCCGCGCGGCGGGCAGGACGACTACGGCTGGCAGCAGCAGCGGCTCGGCTTCCCCGAGCGCGACCCGTACGCCTCGCCCTCCTCCCACGCCCCGGACCCCTACGGCCCGGCGGCCCACGACTACCGTCAGCAGGGCGCGGACCGGCCGTCGTACGAGCAGCAGCGCGGGGGGTACGACAACCCGCGCGGGGAGCGCGGGGACTACGAGCCGTCGCGGCCGGACTACGACAAGCCCCGCTCCGACTACGAGCGGTCCGACTACGACCGCGGGGACTACAAGACCTCACGCGCCGAGTACGACCAGCGCGACCCCGTCCGGCGCGAGCTGCCCGAGCAGCCGGTGGGCGGGCCCGCGCACCGTGCCGGGACCGGCCGGCCGGACGGCTCCCCGGCGGGGGCGCCCGGACCGTCGGCGGCGCAGTCCGCGCCCGCGAGCGGTCCCGGTGAGCCGACGGCACGGCTGAACCCCAAGTACCTCTTCGACACGTTCGTCATCGGCGCGTCCAACCGGTTCGCGCACGCGGCCGCGGTGGCGGTCGCGGAGGCGCCGGCGAAGGCGTACAACCCCCTGTTCATCTACGGGGAGTCGGGGCTCGGCAAGACCCACCTGCTGCACGCCATCGGGCACTACGCGCGCAGCCTCTACCCGGGCACGCGCGTGCGGTACGTCAGCTCGGAGGAGTTCACCAACGAGTTCATCAACTCCATCCGCGACGGCAAGGGCGACAGTTTCCGCAAGCGGTACCGCGAGATGGACATCCTGCTCGTCGACGACATCCAGTTCCTCGCGGACAAGGAGTCGACGCAGGAGGAGTTCTTCCACACCTTCAACACGCTCCACAACGCCAACAAGCAGATTGTGCTGTCCAGCGACCGGCCGCCCAAGCAGCTGGTCACGCTGGAGGACCGGCTGCGCAACCGCTTCGAGTGGGGCCTGATCACCGACGTGCAGCCGCCGGAGCTGGAGACGCGGATCGCGATCCTGCGCAAGAAGGCGGTGCAGGAGCAGCTCAACGCGCCGCCGGAGGTGCTGGAGTTCATCGCGTCCCGGATCTCGCGGAACATCCGTGAGCTGGAGGGCGCGCTGATCCGGGTGACGGCGTTCGCCTCGCTCAACCGGCAGCCGGTGGACCTGGGGCTCACCGAGATCGTGCTCAAGGACCTGATCCCGGGCGGGGAGGACGCCGCGCCCGAGATCACGGCCACGGCGATCATGGCGGCGACCGCGGACTACTTCGGACTGACGGTCGAGGACCTGTGCGGGACGTCCCGGGGGCGGGCGCTGGTGACCGCGCGGCAGATCGCGATGTACCTGTGCCGGGAGCTGACGGATCTGTCGCTGCCGAAGATCGGGGCGCAGTTCGGGGGGCGGGACCATACGACGGTCATGCACGCCGATCGGAAGATCAGGGCGCTGATGGCGGAGCGGCGGTCGATCTACAACCAGGTGACGGAGCTGACGAACCGGATCAAGAACGGTTAGCCGACGCCGGACCCGGTGTGAGGGCGTCTTCGAGGCACAGGGCCTCGGAGGCGCCCTTTCGTATGTGCGCCGTCCCCGGGGGCTCGCTGCCGTGGCCGGCCGGGGCGGGAGTGCTCACCGGCGCCGGCCGGGTGCCGCCCGGACCCACCGGCGCCGCCCCGGCGGCACGACCGCCCGCGGGGGAAGCGGCCGCCGGTGTTCGATTTCTCGTCGGGTTACGGCCGTGCTCCACAGATTTGGCGACTTTCTTTCTTCCACATGGTGGGGATGGTGAAGTTGTCCCGAGGTGTGTCCACAGGGCAGTGCGGTGGATGGCGTCCGTGCAGTTCAGGGGGCTGTGGAATCGTGGACGACGAACATCCACAGGCTGTGGACGACGAAAGGATCCACAGGCTGTGCACGAAGTTGTCCACCGACTACCCACAGGCTGGGGGCCGTTGTCCCCAGTGTGGCGCGGCTTCTCCACATGGCTGTCCACTGTTCGGCAACGCGACGCACCCTCTCACCGCGTCGAGTGAAAGGCGTCACATGAAGGTGCCGGGTTGGGGTGTGGGAAACCTGGGTATTCCTGGGGACGCAGCTGGGGAGAACTGCCCTCAGCCTGTGGGCCGAGTGTGCAGAACTTTCTGTTCTCCACAGAGGACCCGGGTTGTCCACTGCTTCCACCCACAGGCCCGGTGGACAAAAAACATGCGCTGAGCTGGGCAAACGTGGTTATCCACGGTATCCACAGGCCCTACTACTACTCCCGACTAGAGAGAGCTCGGCAATCGCTTTGAAGCGGGGGCTGTGCACAACTCGCTGTCTCGAGCCCGACTGCCGCTCGGAGCGACTTGACCCCGACGGGCACCTGCTGTCAGTGCGGTGCGTCAGACTGGTCCCCGGTGTCCTTCCCGTCGCAGTGGGCGGTGACACCGAGTCGGAGGACTCAGAAGCAACAGCAGGAGGCGGCTTACGGTGAAGATCCGGGTGGAACGCGACGTACTGGCGGAGGCAGTGGCCTGGGCGGCACGCAGCCTCCCTGCCCGTCCGCCGGCGCCTGTGCTCGCCGGCCTGCTGCTGAGGGCCGAGGACGGCCAGCTGAGCCTGTCGAGCTTCGACTACGAGGTCTCGGCACGGGTGAGCGTCGAGGCCGAGGTCGAGGAGGAGGGCACCGTCCTGGTCTCCGGCCGGCTGCTCGCCGACATCTCGCGTGCGCTGCCCAACCGGCCGGTGGAGATTTCCACAGACGGTGTACGGGCGACCGTGGTCTGTGGATCGTCCCGGTTCACCCTGCACACCCTGCCGGTGGAGGAGTACCCGGCGCTGCCGCAGATGCCGAACGCGACCGGCACCGTGCCCGGCGAGGTCTTCGCCGCCGCCGTGTCCCAGGTGGCCATCGCCGCGGGCCGCGACGACACGCTGCCCGTGCTCACCGGTGTGCGCATCGAGATCGAGGGCGACACGGTGACGCTGGCGTCCACCGACCGCTACCGGTTCGCGGTGCGCGAGTTCCTGTGGAAGCCGGAGAACCCGGATGCCTCCGCGGTCGCCCTGGTGCCCGCGAAGACGCTGCTGGACACGGCGAAGTCGCTGGGGGCCGGGGACAGCGTGACGCTGGCCCTGTCGGGTTCCGGCGCGGGCGAGGGGCTCATCGGTTTCGAGGGCGCGGGCCGGCGTACGACCACGCGACTGCTCGAGGGCGACCTGCCGAAGTACCGGACGCTGTTCCCGACGGAGTTCAACTCGGTCGCGGTGATCGAGACGGCGCCGTTCGTGGAGGCCGTGAAGCGTGTGGCCCTGGTGGCCGAGCGCAACACCCCGGTGCGGCTGAGCTTCGAGCAGGGAGTGCTGATCCTGGAGGCCGGCTCCAGCGACGACGCACAGGCTGTGGAGCGGGTCGACGCACAGCTGGAGGGCGACGACATCTCGATCGCCTTCAACCCCACGTTCCTGCTGGACGGTCTCAGCGCGATCGACTCCCCGGTGGCCCAGCTGTCGTTCACGACGTCCACGAAGCCGGCGCTGCTCAGCGGCAAGCCGGCGCTGGACGCGGAGGCCGACGAGGCCTACAAGTACCTGATCATGCCGGTCCGGCTCAGCGGCTGACGTCGTCCACAGCCGTGCACGGTGCCGGGCGTCTTCCGGTGCGCCCGGCACCGTGCACGGCCGGCGCCGAATGAGCGCCAGAGCCCACAACTGTGCGTGAAAGGGGCCGTTTAGGCTCGGGGCGGCACTTCTCGTGCCCCAGACGCCAGCAGCGACCCTAAGGAACACAACTGATGGAGCTCGGTCTCGTCGGCCTCGGCAAAATGGGCGGCAACATGCGCGAGCGGATCCGCCGCGCGGGCCACACCGTCGTCGGATACGACCGCAACCCCGACGTCGCGGATGTCCACAGCCTGGAAGAGCTTGTGGGCAAGCTCAGCGCCCCGCGCGTGGTGTGGGTGATGGTCCCGGCCGGTGAGCCCACCCAGTCGACCGTCGACCAGCTCGCCGAGCTGCTGGAGCCGGGCGACGTGGTCGTGGACGGCGGCAACTCCCGCTGGACGGACGACGAGAAGCACGCCCGGGAGCTGGCCGCCAAGGGCATAGGCTTCGTGGACTGCGGCGTCTCCGGCGGCGTCTGGGGCCTGGAGAACGGGTACGCGCTGATGTACGGCGGCGACGCCGAGCACGTCGCCCGGGTGCAGCCGGTCTTCGACGCGCTCAAGCCGGAGGGCGACTTCGGCTCGGTGCACGCCGGCAAGGTCGGCGCGGGCCATTTCGCCAAGATGGTCCACAACGGCATCGAGTACGCCATGATGCAGGCCTACGCCGAGGGCTGGGAGCTGCTGGAGAAGGTCGACTCCGTCACGGACGTCCGTGAGGTCTTCCGCTCCTGGCAGGAGGGCACGGTCATCCGCTCCTGGCTGCTCGACCTCGCGGTGAACGCGCTGGACGAGGACGAGCACCTGGACGACCTGCGCGGTTACGCACAGGACTCCGGTGAGGGACGCTGGACGGTGGAGGCCGCGATCGACAACGCGGTGCCGCTGCCCGCGATCACCGCGTCGCTGTTCGCGCGGTTCGCCTCCCGCCAGGAGGACTCGCCGCAGATGAAGATGATCGCCGCGCTGCGCAACCAGTTCGGTGGCCACGCCGTAGAGAAGAAGTAGTCCACAGGGTCGCCCCGCGATCCACAGCCCGTCCGAGCGGAAGGAGGTCGGCACAAAGACCATGCACGTCACGCATCTCTCGCTGGCCGACTTCCGCTCGTACGCCAGGGCCGAGGTCCCGCTCGACCCCGGCGTCACGGCGTTCGTCGGGCCGAACGGGCAGGGCAAGACCAACCTGGTCGAGGCGGTCGGCTACCTGGCCACCCTCGGCAGCCACCGCGTCGCCTCCGACGCGCCGCTGGTGCGC
Source organism: Streptomyces hygroscopicus subsp. hygroscopicus (assembly GCF_030269125.1). Taxonomy (GTDB): domain Bacteria; phylum Actinomycetota; class Actinomycetes; order Streptomycetales; family Streptomycetaceae; genus Streptomyces; species Streptomyces hygroscopicus_C. Next base: position 178,992 of record NZ_BSSM01000005.1, read on the forward strand.
ATGGGCGCCGAGCGCGCCGTCGTCCGGGCCCAGGTCCGCCAGGGCGACCGGCAGCAGCTGATCGAGCTGGAGCTGAACCCCGGCCGCGCCAACCGCGCCCGCATCAACCGGTCCTCGCAGGTCAGACCGCGGGACGTGCTGGGCATCGTACGGACCGTGCTGTTCGCGCCCGAGGACCTCGCCCTGGTGAAGGGGGACCCCGGGGAGCGGCGGCGGTTCCTGGACGAGCTGATCACCGCCCGGTCCCCGCGGATGGCGGGCGTGCGCTCCGACTACGAGCGGGTGCTCAAGCAGCGCAACACGCTCCTGAAGACCGCGGCCCTCGCACGCAGGCACGGCGGGCGGTCCATGGACCTGTCCACCCTCGACGTGTGGGACCAGCACCTCGCGCGCGCCGGTGCCGAACTGCTCGCCCGGCGGCTCGATCTGATCGGCGCGCTGCGGCCGCTGGCCGACAAGGCGTACGAGCAGCTGGCGCCCGGCGGCGGCCCCCTCGCGCTGGAGTACAAGCCGTCCGCGCCCGGCGAGGCCCACACCCGCGAGGACCTGTACGCCCAGCTGCTGGCCGCCCTGGCCGAGGCACGCAAGCAGGAGATCGAGCGGGGCGTCACCCTCGTGGGCCCCCACCGGGACGATCTGGTCCTGAAACTGGGCCAGTTGCCCGCCAAGGGGTACGCCTCGCACGGCGAGTCCTGGTCGTACGCCCTCGCCCTGCGCCTGGCCTCGTACGAGCTGCTGCGCGCCGAGGGGAACGAGCCGGTCCTCGTCCTGGACGACGTCTTCGCCGAGCTGGACGCGCGCCGCCGCGAGCGGCTGGCCGAGCTGGTCGCGCCCGGCGAGCAGGTGCTGGTCACCGCCGCCGTGGACGACGACGTCCCGCAGGTGCTCAGCGGGACGCGCTACGCCGTCTCCGGCGGGACGGTGGAGCGCGTATGAGCGACGGGGCGCGTATGCCGAAGAAGAACGCCGAGCCCTCCGGCGTGGACCTCGCGCGCGTGGCGTTGCGCGCGGCGAAGGAGCAGGCCCGCGCGCGCGGCGACGCGGTCCGGCAGAAGAAGCAGGCCCGGCGGGGCGGCGGGCTGCGGTCCGGGGCACGGGCCGACGGCCGCGATCCGATGGCGCTCGGCTCGGCGATCAACCGGCTGATCACCGAGCGCGGCTGGGAGACCCCGGCCGCCGTGGGCGGGGTGATGGGACGCTGGCCGCAGATCGTCGGCGAGGACCTGGCCAAGCACTGTGTGCCGCAGCGGTACGACGAGGACGAGCGGGTGCTCGTCGTCGCGTGCGACTCCACGGCCTGGGCGACCCAGCTGCGGCTGCTCGCACCGGCGCTGGTCGCCCGGCTCAACGAGGACCTGGGCCATGGCACGGTCCGGCTGATCAAGGTCCTCGGCCCCGGCGGCCCGGCCCGCCGCTACGGCCCCCTGCGGGCCCCGGGAAGCACGGGTCCCGGCGACACCTACGGGTGACGTACCTCACGTCGTACGGCCCGCCACGCACCCCCTGTCCTGCGGTTTCACCCGTCCCGCGGCCCTTCGCGCACGGGTGCCGGACGCGTACCGACCCTGGAGTAGCCAAGGGTTGACGGCCCGAAGCTCTGAGTGCCGCTGTGAGGCTCTTGGAGCCCCCTTCCGCATATCGGGACCCGGCCGAGACCGGTTCAGGGCGGCACATGGGGACTCAGGTACCGGCAAACCCCCATCGATGTCAGCGCTACCGGTAGACTGGAAGCCAATCCCGCCCCAATGTGGGGACCGCCCGGGAAAAGCTGAGCAACGCTGATCAAGGCTTACCAACGCAACATGCCGCAGCCGCTCCGGCAACCTGCCGACGAGCCCGGCTCGTGCTGTGCCAGAAAGGGCGCTTCGTGGCCGATTCCGGCAACCCCAACGAGAACATCCCGTCCACCGACGCAGGCGTGCACGCCGAGGCCCCGGCCTCGCCGGCCTCGTACGACGCCAGCGCCATCACCGTGCTCGAAGGGCTGGACGCGGTCCGCAAGCGGCCCGGCATGTACATCGGCTCCACGGGCGAGCGCGGACTGCACCACCTGGTGTACGAGGTCGTCGACAACTCGGTCGACGAGGCGCTGGCGGGCTACGCCGACACCATCGACGTGACGATCCTCGCCGACGGCGGCGTCCGCGTCGTCGACAACGGCCGAGGCATCCCGGTCGGCATCGTGCCCTCCGAGGGCAAGCCGGCCCTCGAGGTCGTGCTGACCGTGCTGCACGCGGGCGGCAAGTTCGGCGGTGGCGGCTACGCCGTCTCCGGTGGTCTGCACGGCGTCGGCGTGTCCGTCGTCAACGCCCTGTCGGGCAAGGTCTCCGTCGAGGTCAAGACCGACGGCCACCGGTGGACGCAGGAGTACAAGATGGGCGTCCCGACCGCCCCGCTGGCCCAGCACGAGGCCACCGACGAGACGGGCACGTCGGTCACCTTCTGGGCCGACCCGGAGATCTTCGAGACCACCGAGTACTCCTTCGAGACGCTGTCCCGGCGCTTCCAGGAGATGGCCTTCCTCAACAAGGGCCTGAACATCAGGCTCACCGACGAGCGGGAGTCGGCGAAGGCCACCAGCGGCGCGGACGAGGCGGGCGCGGACGAGAAGGCCGAGGTCAAGTCGGTCACGTACCACTACGAGGGCGGCATCGTCGACTTCGTGAAGTACCTCAACTCCCGCAAGGGGGAGGTGGTGCACCCGACCATCATCGACCTGGAGGCGGAGGACAAGGACAAGAGCCTGTCCCTCGAGGTCGCGATGCAGTGGAACAACGGCTACAGCGAGGGTGTCTACTCGTTCGCCAACATCATCCACACCCACGAGGGCGGTACCCACGAGGAGGGCTTCCGCGCCGCGCTGACGTCGCTGATCAACAAGTACGCGCGCGACAAGAAGCTGCTCCGCGACAAGGACGACAACCTCACCGGCGACGACATCCGCGAGGGCCTGACCGCGATCATCTCGGTCAAGCTCAGCGAGCCGCAGTTCGAGGGCCAGACCAAGACCAAGCTGGGCAACACGGAGGCCAAGACCTTCGTCCAGAAGGCGGTCTACGAGCACCTGAACGACTGGCTGGACCGCAACCCGAACGAGGCCGCGGACATCATCCGCAAGGGCATCCAGGCCGCCACCGCGCGCGTCGCCGCCCGCAAGGCCCGCGACCTCACCCGGCGCAAGGGCCTGCTGGAGTCGGCGTCGCTGCCGGGCAAGCTGTCCGACTGCCAGTCGAACGACCCGACCAAGTGCGAGATCTTCATCGTCGAGGGTGACTCCGCCGGCGGCTCGGCCAAGTCCGGCCGCAACCCGCAGTACCAGGCGATCCTCCCGATCCGCGGCAAGATCCTGAACGTGGAGAAGGCGAGGATCGACAAGATCCTGCAGAACCAGGAGATCCAGGCGCTGATCTCCGCCTTCGGCACGGGTGTGCACGAGGACTTCGACATCGAGAAGCTCCGCTATCACAAGATCATCCTGATGGCGGACGCCGACGTCGACGGCCAGCACATCAACACGCTGCTGCTGACCTTCCTGTTCCGCTTCATGCGGCCGCTGGTCGAGGCCGGCCACGTGTTCCTCTCCCGCCCGCCGCTGTACAAGATCAAGTGGGGCCGGGACGACACCGAGTACGCCTACTCGGACCGCGAGCGCGACGCGCTGATCGAGCTGGGCCGCCAGCGCGGCAAGCGCATCCGCGAGGACTCGATCCAGCGCTTCAAGGGTCTCGGTGAGATGAACGCCGAGGAGCTGCGCGTGACCACCATGGACCAGGAGCACCGCGTCCTCGGCCAGGTCACCCTGGACGACGCCGCCCAGGCCGACGACCTGTTCTCCGTGCTGATGGGCGAGGACGTCGAGGCGCGCCGCCAGTTCATCCAGCGCAACGCCAAGGACGTCCGCTTCCTCGACATCTGAGTCGGTCTCAGCTGACCGCACAGGGAAGGATCTTCACCAGCAATGGCCGACGAGAACACTCCAGTCACCCCGGAAGAGGGCGGCGAAGTCACCATGCGTGTCGAGCCCGTCGGGCTCGAGACCGAGATGCAGCGCTCGTACCTGGACTACGCGATGTCCGTCATCGTGTCCCGAGCTCTGCCCGACGTCCGGGACGGCCTCAAGCCCGTCCACCGGCGCGTGCTCTACGCGATGTACGACGGCGGTTACCGCCCCGAGCGCGGCTTCTACAAGTGCGCCCGCGTGGTCGGCGACGTCATGGGCAACTACCACCCGCACGGCGACAGTTCGATCTACGACGCCCTGGTGCGGCTCGCCCAGCCGTGGGCGATGCGGATGCCGCTGGTGGACTCCAACGGCAACTTCGGCTCCCCGGGCAACGACCCGGCCGCGGCGATGCGCTACACCGAGTGCAAGATGGCGCCGCTGTCGATGGAGATGGTCCGCGACATCGACGAGGAGACCGTCGACTTCACGGACAACTACGACGGCCGCTCCCAGGAGCCGACCGTCCTGCCCTCCCGCTTCCCGAACCTGCTGATCAACGGCTCGGCGGGCATCGCGGTCGGCATGGCGACCAACATCCCGCCGCACAACCTGCGCGAGGTCGCCGCCGGCGCCCAGTGGTGCCTGGAGAACCCCGAGGCCTCGCACGAGGAGCTGCTGGACGCGCTGATCGAGCGCATCAAGGGCCCCGACTTCCCGACCGGCGCGCTGGTGGTGGGCCGCAAGGGCATCGAGGAGGCGTACCGCACCGGGCGCGGCTCGATCACGATGCGCGCGGTGGTCGAGGTCGAGGAGATCCAGGGCCGGCAGTGCCTGGTGGTCACCGAGCTGCCGTACCAGGTGAACCCGGACAACCTGGCGCAGAAGATCGCCGACCTGGTGAAGGACGGCAAGATCGGCGGCATCGCGGACGTCCGTGACGAGACGTCGTCGCGCACCGGCCAGCGCCTGGTGATCGTCCTGAAGCGGGACGCGGTCGCCAAGGTCGTGCTGAACAACCTGTACAAGCACACCGACCTCCAGACGAACTTCGGCGCCAACATGCTGGCGCTGGTCGACGGCGTGCCGCGCACGCTGTCCCTGGACGCGTTCATCCGGCACTGGGTGACCCACCAGATCGAGGTCGTCGTGCGCCGGACCAGGTTCCGGCTGCGCAAGGCCGAGGAGCGCGCGCACATCCTGCGCGGTCTGCTGAAGGCACTGGACGCGATCGACGAGGTCATCGCGCTGATCCGGCGCAGCGAGACCGTCGAGGTCGCGCGCACCGGCCTGATGGGCCTCCTGGAGATCGACGAGATCCAGGCCAACGCGATCCTCGAGATGCAGCTGCGGCGCCTGGCGGCCCTGGAGCGGCAGAAGATCGTCCAGGAGCACGACGAGCTCCAGGCGAAGATCAACGAGTACAACGAGATCCTGGCCTCCCCGGTGCGCCAGCGCGGCATCGTCAGCGAGGAGCTGGCGGCGATCGTCGAGAAGTACGGCGACGACCGCAAGACCAAGCTGATCCCGTACGAGGGCGACATGTCCATCGAGGACCTGATCGCCGAGGAGGACATCGTCGTCACGGTCTCGCGCGGCGGCTACGTCAAGCGGACCAAGACGGACGACTACCGGGCCCAGAAGCGCGGCGGCAAGGGCGTGCGGGGCACGAAGCTGAAGGAAGACGACATCGTCGACCACTTCTTCGTCTCCACCACGCACCACTGGCTGCTGTTCTTCACCAACAAGGGCCGGGTGTACCGGGCGAAGGCGTACGAGCTGCCCGAGGCGGGCCGCGAGGCGCGCGGTCAGCACGTGGCGAACCTGCTGGCCTTCCAGCCGGACGAGGCGATCGCCGAGATCCTGGCGATCCGGGACTACGAGGCGGCGCCGTACCTGGTGCTGGCCACCAAGTCCGGTCTGGTCAAGAAGACGCCTCTGAAGGATTACGATTCGCCCCGCTCCGGCGGCGTGATCGCGATCAACCTGCGGGAGCGCGAGGACGGCAGTGACGACGAGCTGATCGGCGCCGAGCTGGTCTCGGCGGAGGACGACCTCCTGCTGATCAGCAAGAAGGCGCAGTCGATCCGGTTCACCGCCACGGACGAGTCCCTTCGCCCGATGGGCCGCGCCACCTCGGGCGTCAAGGGGATGAGTTTCCGCGAGGGCGACGAGCTTCTCTCGATGAATGTCGTGCGACCCGGTACGTTCGTGTTCACTGCCACCGACGGCGGGTACGCGAAGCGGACCGCCGTCGACGAGTACCGCGTCCAGGGTCGCGGCGGCCTCGGCATCAAGGCCGCCAAGATCGTGGAGGACCGCGGTTCGCTCGTCGGGGCGCTGGTCGTGGAGGAGACCGACGAGATCCTCGCGATCACCCTGTCCGGCGGTGTGATTCGCACGCGAGTCAACGAGGTCAGGGAGACGGGCCGTGACACCATGGGCGTCCAACTGATCAACCTGGGCAAGCGCGATGCCGTGGTAGGTATCGCACGTAACGCCGAGGCGGGGCGCGAGGCGGAGGAGGTCGACGGCGAGGACGCCGACGACATCACCGCCGAGGGCGCCCAGGCCGCCGGCACGGACGAGGGTGAGGCGCCCTCGGCCGAGTAGCACGAGGAGTGAGTCATCGTGAGCGGAGCCACGGGCGCCGGATCGGCCGGTACCTCCACGGGTACGGAGACGGACGGCGGCGGCCGTGGCTCCGCCGCGCATGCGGGGACTGCCACCGACCCGCATACGACCAACCTGAAGCCGGTGCGGGCGTCCGCGGCGGACGCCTCCGGCACGTCTGCACCCCAGGGGGGAACTGTGACGGACACCCGAGGCCCGGCCGCGGCCGGCGAGGCGCAGTCGTCGTCTCCGCTCCCCGGGGAGCGGCGCCCGGAGCAGCCGGACGGGCCCTACCACCCGCCGCAGGCCTATCCGGCGCAGCAGCCGGCCGGCGCCGTACGGCGTCCGCGCACCGGGGTGCGCACGGCGCCGCGCACCCGTAAGGCGCGGCTGCGGGTGGCCAAGGCCGACCCGTGGTCGGTGATGAAGGTCAGCTTCCTGCTCTCCATCGCGCTCGGCATCTGCACGATCGTCGCGTCGGCGGTGCTGTGGATGGTCATGGACGCGATGGGCGTGTTCTCCACGGTCGGCGGCACGATCTCGGAGGCGACGGGCTCGAACGAGGCGAACGGCTTCGACCTCCAGTCCTTCCTCTCGCTCCCCCACGTCCTGATGTTCACGACGATCATCGCCGCCATCGACGTCGTCCTGGCCACCGCGCTCGCCACGCTCGGCGCCTTCATCTACAACCTCTCCGCGGGCTTCGTCGGCGGCGTCGAACTGACCCTCGCCGAGGACGAGTGACGGCCCGACGCCGGTCCCCCGACAACCGATTTTGGGACTGACGTGGTCGTGCGCTAATCTTCAGGAGTCAGCGCGCGGGACACACACCGCAGAGCGCGGCGGGGCTATAGCTCAGTTGGTTAGAGCGCATCCCTGATAAGGATGAGGCCACAGGTTCAAATCCTGTTAGCCCCACCAGCGAGAAGACCCCCGGTCCGGATGGACCGGGGGTCTTCGCCGTTCACGGCTCCGGTCCGAAGGCCGCTCCGTTGACCGCCCCCGGGTCGCGCGCCGGGGCGGGTGGGCATGAAAAGACCCGATCGCTGGCGACGGGGGATGCACCAGCGATCGGGCTATGGCCAAGGGTAACAAGGTTGTCGGTCGTGTGGAGCCAAGTCGGAGCAGAAAGAAGCAAGTTGGCCGATCAGCGGCCGCACGGAGGGTCGTAGGACAGGCGCGGGAGGTACTCGTGCCACTTGGCGGGGGTGAGGACGCCCCGGGTCACCGAGCAGATGTGGTCGATGGCCGTGCCGGCGTCCAGGTCCCACAGGCGGACCGTGTCGGGGCCGCTGGAGACGCCGAGGACCCGGCTGCCGGGGCTGAACGACAGGAAGGTGCCGGTCTTGGCGTTGGGCGTCATGGACTGGCCGATCGGGCGCGCCGTGGTGGGGTCGGTGACGTTCCACAGCCGGACCGTGTTGTCGTCGCCGCCACTGGCCAGGGTCCGCCCGTCCGTGTCGAAGGTCAGCGAGGTGACCGCCTCGGTGTGGCCGGTGAGCGGTGCGCCGATGGGGCGCGCCGAGGCGGGGTCGGCGACGTTCCACAGCCGGACCGTGTCGTCGTCGCTCCCGCTGGCCAGGGTCCGCCCGTCGGGGCTGAAGGCCAGCGCGTTGACCGGACCCGTGTGCCGGGTGAGCGGGGTGCCGAGCGGCTTCACCGCGGCCGGGTCGGTGACGTCCCACAGGCGTACGGTGCTGTCCGCGCTGCCGCTGGCCAGCGAGTGCCCGTCGGGGCTGAAGACGAGCGCGTTGATGTAGCCGTGGTGGCCGGTGAGCGGTGCGCCGAGCGGGGACGGGCGGGCCGGGTCGGCCACGTTCCACAGCCGTATGGTGCGGTCGTCGTTGGCGGTGGCCAGCGTGTTCCCGTCCGGGCTGAACGCGAGCGCGTTGGGGCCCATGAAGCGGGTGCGCAGCGGCAGGGGCGGGCCCGGCTGGAAGGGGTGGGCCGGGTCGGAGACGTTCCACAGGTACACCTTCTGCTCGCCCGTCAGGACGGCGAGGGTGCGGCCGTCCGGCGAGAAGACGAGGGTGTCGGCCCCGGTCCCGCTGATGAACGGCGGGCCCAGCGGCACCGGCCGCCCGGGACGCGCCACGTTCCACAGCCGCATCCGCCCGTCGCGGGCGGTCGTGGCCAGCATCCGCCCGTCCCGGCTGAACGCCCCGCTGCGGCCGATCATGTCCGAGGTCGGGATCGACCACAGGCGCACCCTGGCGTCCCCGCTGCCGGTGGCGAGGGTGCGTCCGTCGGGACTGAAGCCGAGCGCGTACATCTCGCCGCTGCTGCCCGCGAGGGGCTCGCCGATCTGCGAGGGGGAGCCCGGGTCGGTGACGTTCCACAGGCTGGCCGTGCTGTCCGCGCTCGCGGCGGCGAGCCGCCCGCCGTCGGGGCTGAACGCCACCGACCAGACGGGCCCGGTGTGCCCCGTCAGGGGCGCGCCGAGAGGCTTGGCCGCGGTCGGGCGGGCGACGTTCCACAGCCGTACGGTGTCGTCCGCGCTGCCGCTGGCCAGGGTGTGCCCGTCGGGGCTGAAGGCGACCGAGTGCACGACGTCCGTGTGGCCGCGCAGCACGCCGAGCGTGGCGGGCCGGCGCGGGTCGGTCACCTTCCACAGCCGGATCGTGTCGTCGTCGCCGCCTGCCGCGAGGGTGTGGCCGTCGGGGCTGAAGGCGACGCTGCGCACGGCCGCGGTGTGCCCGCGGAGCACGGCGAGCGCGGCGGGGTGCGCCGGGTCCGCCACGTTCCACAGCCGTACCGTGCCGTCCTCCCCGGCCGAGGCGAGGGTGCGGCCGTCGGGGCTGAAGGCGACGAGGTAGATGGTGCCCGCGTGCCCGGCCATGGGCGCGCCGAAGGAGGCCGGGCGGGCCGGGTCGGCGACGTTCCACAGCCGGATCGTGCCGTCGTCGCCCGCGCTGGCCAGCACCCGCCCGTCGGGGCTGAACACGGCGCTGCTCACCCAGCTGGAGTGCCCGGTCAGGGGCCGGCCGAGGGGGTGGGGCCGGGTCGGGTCGGCCACGTTCCACAGGCGTACCGTCCGGTCGTAGCTGGCCGTGGCCAGGGTGTGCCCGTCCGGGCTGAAGGAGGTCAGGTAGACGGCGCCGGTGTGGCCGGACAGCGGGGTGGCCAGCGGCGCGTTCACGATGGAGATCAGCCGGCTGTACGTGCCCTCGTCGCCGGGACGCAGCTGATGGGCGACCAGGTCCAGCTGGGCGGCGAGCGAGGGGTCGGTGCGCTGGACCCGGTCCGCCTCGGCGAGCACCTGTTCGAACACGGCGTCGTCGCGCTGCTGCCAGGCGATCACCGCCGAGCCGCCCGCGACCAGCGCGAGCACCACCAGGGCCGCCACCGCGGCCCGGCTCAGCCACACCGTGCGCTTGCGCAGCCGTACGGACGCGGCCAGGAACTCCACCGCGCTGCGGGTCAGATACGTGTCCCCCGCGGAACGCGCCCACAGGCGGGCCTGTTCGAGCCGGGAGCCCCGGTACAGCAGTGAGCTGTCCCGTTCCGAGTCCTCCCAGGAGCGGCCGTCCTCCTCCAGGCGCTGGCGCAGCAGATGGTCGTTGCGGTTGTCGTCGATCCAGTGCCGCAGCCGGGGCCAGGCGTGCAGCAGCGCCTCGTGGGTGATCTCCACGGTGTCCGCGTCCAGCGTCACCAGCCGGGCCCGGACCAGCGCCTCCAGGGACTCCTCGGTCTTGCCGGGGTCCGCCGACTCCTGCGCCAGCTGCCGCCGGGTGCCGCGCCGCCGGGTGGCCACGGTGTCCTCGCCCAGCCGTACCAGGCGCAGCAGGAGCAGCCGGGCCGCCGTACGGGCGGCCGGGTCGAGCCCCGACCAGGCGCGTTCGGCGGTCGCCGCGACCGCCCCCTGGATGCCGCCCGCCGCCCGGTAGCCGGCCAGCGTCAGCTTCCCGCCCTTGCGGCGCTGCCAGGTGGCCAGCAGGGCGTGCGACAACAGAGGGAGGACGCCCGCGTCGTGCGCCCCGCGCGGGCCGTCGGCGCTCACCTCGCGCACGATCAGCTCGGCCAGCCCCGGCTCCAGCTCCAGGCCCACCGCCTTGGCGGGGCCGGTCACCGCGTCGCGCAGTTCGCCGCTGGTCAGCGGGGGGAGCACCATGTGCCGGTGCTGGAGCGCGTCGGCCAGCTCGGGGTAGCCGAGGCACTGTTCGTAGAAGTCGGCGCGGATGCCGAGGACCACCAGGACGGGGGCGGGTCCGGCCGCGCCGAAGGGCGGGGTGCAGCAGGCGTGCAGCAGCTGGACGAAGGTACGGCGGTCCGCCTTGTCCGGGCAGAGGGTGAACGTCTCCTCGAACTGGTCCACGATCAGCACCGGCCGGACGCCCGCCGGTGCCTCGCGGAGTGCCCACTCGGTGACCGCCTCGCGGGCGCCGCGGACGATCCGGGGCGCCTCGCCGCCCGTCGGCGTGGAGCCCTCCGCGGCCTCCCCCCGGGCCGCGGCCTCCCGCTCGGCCGCGCGCGCCTCGGCGGCCACGGGCGCGAGATCGGGTATGCGGCGGACGAGTTCGGCGAGCGGATCGGCGCCCGGCACCAACTGGACGACGGGGGCGTGCGGTCCGGGAGCGCCGTCCGGCTGCGGGGCGAGACCCGGGCCGGTCAGGGCGCCGCCCGCGATCGCCGGGACCAGACCGGCGTTCAGCAGCGAGGACTTGCCCGCGCCCGAGGCGCCGACCAGCATCACCAGACCGCCGGTACGGCCCGCCGCGCGCAGCTGGGCGATGATCGCGTCGGTGCTGCGCTCCCGGCCGAAGAACCAGCGCGCGTCCTCCTGCCGGTACGGCGCGAGACCCCGGTAGGGGCACACGCCCCCGGCGACGGGCGGCGCCTGGGCGGGCGGCCGTCCGTCCTCCTCGGCGGGCGCGGCGGGCGGCGTGGCCCGGTCGCCCACCGGGTCGGCCAGCGCGCGCTCCCACTGCCGCTGCCAGTGGGCGAGGTCGTACAGGCCCGTGGAGACCGGCTGCGGGCGGGCGCGCCGCGCCTCCGGGATCAGGATCTGGAGCACCGCCGCGAGGGCGGTGAACTGGGCCGGCACGTTCTTGGCCCGCCGCCAGTCGCTGATCCGCTGCGCGGACACCCGCACCGGACGGCCGCGCTCGTCGACCCGCTGCAGTCGGCCGACCGCCTCGGCGACGCTTTTCAGGGGAGGATTTCCGGCCTCCTTGTAGAGCAGCGCGAGGCGCTCGGCGAAAGCTGTGCGTGCCCCTGAGTCGGAACCCAAGGCCCCACCCCTCACTTCCCCCCGCCTGCGGACGTCCGGACCGGAAAACTCACCTTATACGGCTGACCTGCGGATAAGCCCCGCTCCGGAGACCAGGATCTCCTCCCCGGTGGCGTCAGATGGCAGGATCGCAACCCCGGTAGCGGAACCGTCACACACCGTCCGGACAGGCCAAACGGCCCGGCGCTCGGAGAGACACCTCATGGCGTTGCACATTTTCGGTCGACTTCCATCGAAAGCCGCGAGCGGTCGGCGATCCGTCATCTGAGCCGGGCGCATCCGGCTGACCCCGCCCCCCACGACCCCGACCGCCTCCCATGCTTCGATCCGCGCCACCACGCCGACGAGGCGCGGATCGACGTCCCGCACCGTCCGGCACCGGTCCCCACGAGGGGAGGGACCGGTGCCGGCGGGCAGGGGACTTCTCCGCCGCGGCACACCCGGTCATCCGATGGAACGCCAGTCTCGTTCCCGGGGCTCCTGGGGGTCGGCCGCGGAGCACCCTTACCGGCCGCCCGTGCCGCACGCCGTCGGCGAGACGACCCCGACCGTACGGGCCCGCGGGACGGACTGGCGGTCGTGCCGCGGGGGCCGGGGGGCGGCGACCGGCGGCCGCATGACGCCCTGGCCGGGAAGGCCGCGTGGCGCATCCCGCCGTACCCGACATCCGAACCGGCTGGACCCACCACGCCCTTGACGAACCGTCGCCACCAGGCGCTCACCGCCGCCCTGAGCGGGGAGGGCCGGGGAGGGCGACGCCGCGGTGCGGGAGCTGCCGGCCGGCTGGACGAACCCGCGGTCCGCCGGGTCGCCCACTGGCTCGCGGCCGCGAGCGGGGCGGCGACGGCCGGTTGAGTGCCCGGCCGGCCGGGCAGTGACGTCCTGGAACCCCGATGGCCCAGGGCTGGAGGACGTATGAAGGTCACCGTCGACCGCGCCGCGTGTTACGGCTCCGCCGAGTGCGCGTTCCGGGCACCGGCCGTGTTCGCCTTCGAGGACGGCTACGGCGTGGTGCTGCCCGGCAAGGAGGAGGCCGCCGACGAGCCCGGCGTGCGGGAGGCGGCGGAGCGGTGCCCCTCGCAGGCGATCGTGTTCGGGGAGTAGGTCCCGCGGGCGCCGCGCGAAGGCCGCACGGACGCCCGCGAGGGTCCGGGCGGGGCTCCGTAGGGGGCCCGCTTCCATCCGTGCGACGGGCTCACCGGGCCGGATACGTCCAGCCGAGGCCGGCCAGCGCGCGGGCCCTGGCCTCCGCGACCGCCGCGCGGGCCGCGCGCTCGGCCGGATCGGTGTGGGAGGACTGGCCGGTGGCCTGCCCCTCCCACTTGCGGTAGAGCAGCCCCGCCTCGGCCGAGAACCAGCCGCGGCTCACCGCGTCCAGCGCCAGCAGCAGCCCCGTGTCCTCGGAGGCGGGCAGCGCCATCCAGCCGCCGAGCGCGGTCAGCAGCTCCCGGCGCACGCAGAGGGTCGCGGGATGGACGGGGGGACGGAAGTCGTGCGCCGCCCAGTGGGCGAGTACGGACCCGCGCTCCACCGGGCCCTCGTCCGGGTCGCCGGGGAAACCGGCCGTGGAACCGTCGGGCAGCAGGTCAAGGACCCGGCAGGAGGCCCAGCCGAGGCCGGGATCCGCCTCCAGGACGGCGAGGTCGCGGGCGAGCGCGCCCGGGGTGAGCCGGTCGTCGGCGTCCAGGACCTTCACATACGTGCCCCGCGCGTGCGCCAGCGCGATCGTGCGGGCGACGCCGGGGCCACCGGGTCTGCCCTGGCGAAAAGTGACGCGCGGGTCCTCGGGGACGTACGGGCGGACCTCGTCCGTCGTGCCGTCCTCCTGGATCACCCACTCCCAGCGCGCGCCGCCGGGCAGTTCCTGGTCGCGCAGGGAGGCCCAGGCGTCCGGCAGGAACCGGGCCGAGGGGGCGTGCACGGCGGTGACGACGGTGACAACGGTGGCGTGCCGGGTCACGGCAGCACTCACCACCTCTCAAGACCTCTCCGGGATGTCGCGGCCATCGTCTCAGGGTCCCGTCCCGGACGGTTCCGGCCCCCTTCGAACGCGCGCGTGACCCCCGGCCGGGGCCGGGGGTCCTTCCGTGTCGACTGGTGCGTACGCAAGTCGCCGAGTTGTCGAGACGTCGCGGTGCCGAGGAGGAGAGAGAGTCGGTTCAGCAGTCGAGCGGTGCGGAGGGCCGTCGGGCCCCGGTCTCCTGCCCCGTCTGATCCGTCTCCTGCGTCTCACGGGCCTTCTGTGTCTCGCGGCTGTCCGGTGTCAGCTCGGTCTCGTCGAGGGGTCGGTGCCGGCAGCTGGGGGACTTCCCGTGGGCCTCGGCCCTGATCCGCTGCTTCATCGTGGGGGGCAAGGCCCTGGTGGTGGGCCAGGACCAGTGGCGTGGTGCCGGGATCACCGGATCCGTGCCTTGCGCGGTCCCGGTGAGGGGGCTCTCGGTGTGCGGCGCGGCGGTCGCGGGGGCGGTGGCGGCGCTCATGAATCCGAGCGCCGTGCACAGCGCGAGAAAGGCGGTGACGATGGCGGTCCACAGCTTCATGACCTTGTTCTGGTCCATGGCCCCTCACTTTCGGGTTGGGCGATTTGCGTACTTTCCTCATGATGTGTATGTGGATCGCGAAGTGGTGGACCGACGCCCGTGGCGCGGCGATGTTCAGATGAACACCACTCGGATGGCCGTAAGAAGGTCGGAAAACCCCTAAACCGCGGTGAGCGTGCGCGAAGGGGGAGCAAAGTGACCGTCCGTGGGGATGCGCTCACCCTCCGATCGGAACAGCCCCCGACCTGCGCTATTGCGCTGGCAGGGGCCGGAGTTGGGGCCCGGCGCAGGTCACCGATCGATATCGGACGGTGTGTATAGTCGGGCGCCAGAGGTCCCCTACGTCAAGGAAAGACGAGGTCGCGCGGTGAAGAAGCTGCTCCTGGTCGCACTGGCCGCCATCGGCGGGCTCCTCGTGTACCGCCAGATTCAGGCGGATCGCGCCGAGCAGGACCTGTGGACGGAGGCGACTGACTCCGTGCCCACGGGTTCGTGAGTCCGATTCCAGATTTCGGCAGGCCCCGGTCGCACCAAGCGGCCGGGGTCTTTGCGTGGGGTTGCGGGGTCGCGCGGGGCGGGGTACGCGCGGCCGCGCCGGGCGGGTCGGGGCGCAGTCTTTCGGACGGTCCGGCGCATTGCCCTGATGGCGCGGCGGCTCCCGGGGCAGGATGGGCCCACGAGGCCGTGACATGGGGGGTGCACACGTGCGGGGGCGCAGGCGTACGGCGTGGGGCGGGCGTAGGGCCGCCGTGATCCTGGCGCTCGGGCTGTGCGGTACGGGCCTGCAGCCGGCCGCCGCCGCGACGGCCGCCCCCGACACCGGGTCCTACGCCTTCGCCCCCGGCGCCCGCGCCGTCACCGGCACGGCCTCCCCCGCCGACGCACCGCGGCTCGACCCCGGGCGGGTCTACCGCGGTTCGCTGCCCGCGCACGGCAGGCTCACCTATCGCCTCGACCTCGCCGACGCCGCGGCCACGGCGTACGTCCCCGTCACCGCCGTACCGCCCGCGCACGCCACCGTCACCTCCACCGACGGCATCCGGGTCTCCGTACGGGACGCGCAGGGCACCGCCTGCTCCTACGCCACCGCCCGCTTCGGCGCCGGGCTCAGCCCGCGTCCGGTCACCGCCCTCGGCAAGCGGGAGGCGGGCCGGGCCCTGTGCCAGGGCGCGGGCAGGTACTCCGTGCTGGTCGAACGCCTCGACACCGGGGACACGGGCACGTCGGCGCCCTGGGACCTGGAGATGGCCCCCGCCCTGGAACCCCGGCTCACCTCCCCGGCGCCGACCGGCGCGCCCCCGTCCCGGGACTCCGCCTCGCCCGAGCCGCTCACCGGCGAGGCCCGCGAGCGCGCCGGCGGAGCGGGCTTCGCCACGGCCCGGCCGCTGGGCCAGGGGGTCTGGCGGACCACGCTCGTGCCCGGCCGGACCCAGTTCTACAAGGTGCCGCTCGACTGGGGCCGCCGGCTCCAGGCCTCCGCCGAACTGGGCGGCACGCCGGGGCACGGCTACGTCGGCGGCGCGCTCGACCTCTCCCTGTACGACCCCGTGCGCGGCCTGGCCGACGACGCCACCCTCGGCTACACCGGCGTCCGCGCACCCGTCGCCCTCGCCCCGCTCCCGCCCGTCGAGTACGCGAACCGCTACGCCGCCCCCGCCGCGGTCTCCGCCCTGCGCTTCGCCGGGGACTACTACCTGGTGCTGCACCTCAGCGACCGCCTGACCGCGACGTTCGGGCAGGGGCCGTACGAGGTGACGCTGCGGGTCCGCGTGGACGGCCGGGCGCACGCCGGGCCGGGGTATGCCGGGCGGCCCGAGCCGGACGGCGTCTTCACGCCCTCGGCGTCGGACGGGCCGGCGACGGTGGTCGAGGGCGACGGAGGCGCCGGGGCCGACGGCTCGGCGGGGATGCGGGCCCTCGCGGCCGGCGGGATCGGGCTGGGGACCGCGCTGCTGCTGGTGCTCGGCGGCTGGACGCTGGCGGTCCGGCGCGCTCAGACGCGGGTCAGCGCCCAGAAGCCCACGGCGTAGCAGGCCAGCGCCAGCAGGAGGATCGGGACGACGGCCTTGGCCGGAGGGCCGGGACGGCGGCGCGCGCGGCGGCCGTGGGTGGCCGGGGTGCGGGGCGCGGCGAGCGGGGGCGCCTGGGGGGCCGGGGCGGTGTACGCGGCGGTGATGCTGTCGCCGGGTCGCACGGGGTGCGGGGGCCACGAGCCGTAGGTGGGCGTGGGCGTGGGCGTGGGCGTGGGCGGTGGAAAGGGCGTGGGCGTCGGGGGTGCGGCGGGGGGAGGCGGCGTGAGAGGCGGGGGTGGGGTGGGGTCGGTGGCCGGGGGAGGCGGGAGGCGGAAGCTTCCGGTGTCCGACAGGTCGCCGGTGCCGGAGGGGGTGTCCGGCGGTGGGGCTGCGCTTGGACCGGGCTTCGGCGAACTCCTCGGGGGGCCGTCGGGACCGAATCCCGGAGGCAGGGGAGGGAGCTGGTCGAAGATCTCGATCGGTTCGTCGTCCAGGGTCGGCTCCGGCAGGAGCTCGATGACGGCGGCCAGTGACTTGCGCGCTCCCGTGGCGGAGCGGTACCGCGCCTGCGGATCAGGTTGGAGCAGCGTGGCGACGACCTCCCACAGCGGCCCGGGGATGCCCTTGGGCGCGCCCGGTGTGCCGTGCTCCGTGAAGTACCGGACGATTTCACCGGCGTCGGGTTTGGCGCCTTCGAGGAGATAAAGGGCGACGAGGCCCACGGCGAACAGGTCGGCCGTGTAGTCCGGGTCGGCGCCCGCGAGTTGCTCCGGGGCGAGGTAACCGGGTGTTCCCACCACGAGGTTGGTCTCGGTCAGGCGCGGCTCGCCGAACCGCATGGCGATGCCGAAGTCCCCGAGCCGCAGCCGCGGGCGGCCCGTACCGGTCGCCTCCAGAAGGATGTTGGCGGGCTTGATGTCCCGGTGCACGACGCCCTCCGCGTGCACGGCGGCGAGCCCGGAGAGCAGCTGGTCGAGCAGGACGCACACGAACGCGGGCGGCAGGGGGCCGTAGTCGTTGACGAGGCGGACGAGGGAGCCGCCGGCGACCAGGTCCATGGTGAACAGCACCTGGTCGTCGTCGGCGGCCCAGCTGGCCGGGGCGAGCACATGGGGGTGGTCGATCCGCAGGGCCTGCTCGCGCACGAAGCGCAGGAGGGAGTGGGCGTCGCGCTGCTGGAGGACCTTGGCGGCCACGTAGCGCCGCCGCCGGTGGTCCCAGACCCGCCATACGTCGCCCGCGCCGCCGCGCCCGATCGGGTCGGCCAGTTCGTACCGGCCGTTGAACATCTCACCCATGACTGCCGCAGCTCCTCCCCCTCGGGCCCCTCGGGCCCCCGCCCCTCCCGGCTTCCCCCTGTGCCGGACGGGTGTTCAGTTCTGGTGCGACTGGTAGTGCGCGACCGCGTCGGAGGTGCGGCCGGCGCCGTAGACCCGCAGGAACTCGGCGAGTTCGGGCTGGGTCGGGGCGAGCGCGTCCGCGGCCTCGATGATGTCGCTCGCCGCGGCGACCGAGCGCAGCAGCGACTGGATCTCACGGACGACCCGCTTGACGGTGGGCGCGCCCGAACCGTTCGTCGTCTGCGTGGTGTTGCTCAGCACCGAGCCCCCCTGGGACTTCTTGATCTCGTCCATCCGCTCGGTCGCCTCGGCGGCGCTGACACTGCCGTCCGCCACCTGTGCCGCCAGCTCCTGGAGCAGCTGCACCCGCTGGACCACCGCGGGGTTGCCGATCTTGGCCCGCTGGCCGCTCATCAGCTGCGAGAGCATGGGAGCGGACAGCCCCAGGACCGCGGCGAGACGGGCCTGGTTGAGCCCCAGATCGTCGATCAGCTTACGGAAGAGCGCCCCCAGCGGCTCTCCGTACCAGTTCCGCTGAAGCTCTCTCGCTCTCGCGGTGGCTTCCTGCTGTGCGGCGTCCATTGCGTCTCCCCATCGCTTCCCCTGAATACCGCGGTTCGCTGTAGCGAACCACGGTTGAGCATCTTACGGAGCGTGGTCATCCCCGGGGACCCCCAATCTTTTTGCGGGATACGGGGGGTGACCCGGTAGTCTGGTCCCCGGCACCGGCCGGGACACGCATCCGCCGGGAGCCACTCCCTTCCCGGGGCCTTAGCTCAGTTGGTAGAGCGCCGTCTTTGCATGGCGGATGTCAGGGGTTCGACTCCCCTAGGCTCCACTTCCTCAAGAACCCTCTGACCTGCGGAAACGTCGGTCAGAGGGTTCTTTTTTCCGCACGGTCCGCCCGTCCGTGCGCGGCGGCGTCGGTTCGTCCGGCGAGCGTCCCCAGCGTCCTCAGCGCCTCCTTCGCCGCCTCGTCGTCGGGAAGGTAGGCCGGCGCCCGGCTCGTCCACCGCGGCGAGCCTGACGTACCGCAGCCGGAGGTCCCCGGCCACCGGGTGCCGGAAATGGCGCACGGCGGGATGGAACGCCGACGTCTCGTGCCGGTCGTACCAGCGGGCCGCGTCCGGGTCGGCCGGCAGTTCCCCGGTGATCTCCGCATAGCGGCGGTCCCCCGGACGCCGGGCCGCCTTCGCCCGGAACCGGCCGAGCAGACTCCGCGCCTCCTGCTCCCAACTGGCCGGCAGCGTACGGCTCGGGGTCGGCGGAAGGCCGGCCACAGCAGGTTGCGCTGCCTGGGCGCCAGCCGTGCCAGGTCGGTGAGCAGCGCCGTGTACCCCGAGTTCCAGGCCGGCAGGTCCCGGTGCGGGTCGTGGATCGCGGAAAGGTTGCTCGGCGCAACGAACCTCCGCCGGACATCGAGCGTCTTCAGGTGCGTGGGTGCGCACTGACCTCGCGCACCGAGTCGTATTCGAGGGGAACCGAACACGTCATGAAGACCAAAATGACCACCGTGGCCCTTGCGGCGATCGTCGCCGCCGGCACCGCCGTCGCCGCCGTCCCGGCCTCGGCCGCCACCGCCAAGGCCGCGCCGACGCGTTGCCACACCGCCGACCTGAAGGCCGGTTTCGCCACCGGGGACGACGCGAAGCCGGAGATGGGGCGGGCCGGGAAGCAGACGCAGGCGTTCATCTGGTTCACCAACAAGAGCAACCGCACCTGCACCCTGTCCGGCTTCGCCGGTGTCGACATGGTCGGTGCCCAGAAGACCGACGGCACCTGGTCCCTGGTGCGCTCCTCCAAGAGGCCCACGAAGATCACCCTGGGGCGGGGGGACACGACGGACTTCAGCATCAACCTGCTCCCCGTTGCCGGGTCCACGCCGCAGAAGGAGAAGTTCGTCCCCGCGACGTTCCTGGTCACCCCGCCGAACGAGACAAAGCACTTCACCCTGAAGTGGCCGTTCGGCGGCCAGATCCTGAAGCAGGACGGCGCCACCCACCCGGGCACCTATCTCAACCCGGTCGGGCAGTAATCCCCCGGGGCCGCGCGGTCGGGGCTGCCAGGGGGGCCTTGACCGCGCGGCGCTCGTCCGTCGCCCGGTAGCCCCCGGCGACCTGGCCCAGGGGCAGGACGAGGTCGAGACCCTGCCCGGCTGGATCCGGCCGGACAGGACGCGGTCGATCAGGTCGGGCAGGAAGCGGCGGCCGGGTGCCGGGCCGCCGCGCAGGCCGACCTGGGAGAAGAACAGCTCCTGTCCGTCGACGGCCACCTCGTGCGGGACGCCGACGTTGCCGCCGGGGCGGGACGAGTGCGGGGCCTGCCGCGTGGACTCGGCGGTGCCGACGCAATCCAGGGCCGAGTCCGCGCCGATGCCGCCGGTCCCGCGGAACACCACGCCTACGCGGGGATGTTCCTGACGGCCGCGGTCCTCGGCGTCCCGCTGACCGTGGCCGCCGCCGTGGGCCGTGCCCGTTACCGGAACTGACCGAGCCGCGCGCGCCGGGCGCCGCCGACCGGGTGGGTTTTCCGGGGGCGGTACGGGTGTCGGCCGGGGGACGGTGCGTGCGATCCCGTAGGAGATGGGTCGTGAGATTTTCCTCGTATGCGATGAGACCACGACCGCGGAGCCGGGCGAGCGCCGCGCTGACGGTGCTGCTGGCGGCCCTGTTCGCCCCCCTGTTCGCCGCCCTGCGCCTGGCCGCCCTCGCCGCGCCGTCCGCGCGTGCCGTCGCGCCGGCCCGGGACGCCGACGGCCGGGGGCGGTCGGAAGACGGGGCGGACACCGACGGCCGCGCGTGGATCGGGCCGCAGTCGCCCGACGGCCGTGTCTCCACCTCACCTCCCCGGTCACGTTCGCCCCCCGTGGAGGCCGGCCCCCGGAGCGCGCCGGAGCGACGCGCGCGACCGGAACGAACCTGTGATCCACACGCCCGGCAAGCGGGCCCCCGGTCGCCGGGTGGGCCGATTGCGGTGATCCTGTCAGGGAGAGCGTGGCTGGTTCGCACGGCCGCTGTGCGTACGGGGCCGTGCCGCACAGGAAGGCGACGCCCATGGCGGCGATATCCAACAAGACACAGCGCGGACACGGGGAGGCCGGGGGCGGTCCTGCCGTCGACAGCGCTTCCCTGGCCGCCGGGGCCATGCTGATGCTCAGCGGGCCGCTCAGCATCCTCATGGGCGCGGCGGGCATCGCGAACGACAGCCTGTTCGCCGCGTCGACCGGGTACGCCTACGGCTTCGGCCTGACGGCCTGGGGCATCATCCACCTCGTCATCGGCGTGTTGCTGGTCGTGGCGGCCTTCGGCCTGCTCGCCGGCAAGAGCTGGGGCCGCGGGGCCGGCATGGTGGCAGCGGGCGTCAGCCTGATCACCCAGTTCATGTTCGTCCCGTACTACCCCGCGTGGGCGATACCCGTGATGGCGCTGGACCTGTTGATCCTTTTCGCCCTGACCAGGACCCACATCGAGACCGCCCGGTAGGCGCCCTCCCACTGACCGGCTGACCGGCCGCGGGCCCTCCCACCGGCCGCGGGCCTCCTACCGACCGGCCGCGGCGGACGTTTCACGTGAAACGGGCTCCTCCCGGGGAAGGAGCCCGCTCCCCGGGCCCGTTGTTCAGGCCGGCTCGTCGCCGCCGCCGTCCACCGAGCCGCTGCCGTCCACCGAGCCGAGGCCGCCGCCCGACTCGGGTACCTCCGTCGCGGCCGGCGGCTCGACCAGCCACTCGGGGTTGGCCTGCCGGTCCCACCACTTCCATGCCGCGTAGGCGCCGCCCGTCACCAGGGCCGCCAGCGCCAGCATCTTCGCGGCACGCCCAGCCCGGCACCTGCGCGCCTTGCGCCGGGCCAGCTTCTGGATGTCCCGCGCCGAGACCTGACCGCGCAGCGCGGCCAGTGCGGCGGCGCCCCGGGCAGCGGCCTCGTCCGCCACGGGCGCGGCGGCGGCCATCGCGTGCTCGATCCGGGGCCGGGAGTACTCGGCCGCCTGCCGGGCGGCCTTACGGGTACGGCAGGCGGCCTCGTGCGCGGCGAGGTCCACCTTCGGCGGGACACAGGTGCGCCGAGCCTGTTCCAGACGCGGGGCGAGCCGGGCGTCGTACTGCACGCGGGCCTGTTCGGCGGCCTGCGACACCACGGGCGCCAGCCGTACGCGTGCCTCCTGCGCGTAGAACGCGGCACGCTCCTTGGCCGTGTCGGCGTAAGGCGCCACCACTTCCGCGGCGTGCAGCACGCTGTCCTTCGCCGAGCCGGTCGCGGCGCGCACGCTGTCAATGCGGGTCACGGTTTTCCTCCTCCTCGGTGGCGTACGGAATTCGACTTTCCACCCATTTACGGATCATGCCTGTCCGCGCGCCATGCGGCATGCGCGGACGGGCATACGGGTGCCGCTCCTTCCTTCGGTTGGCCGACTGGCGCCGTGGGGGCCCATGCATGCGAGGATCGGAGCGTCACAGGAAGACAACGGAAGGCAGATCGTGGCCGAGCAGCTTTACGCCACCCTGAAGACCAACCACGGCGACATCGAGGTCCGGCTGCTGCCGAACCACGCGCCCGTCACGGTCAGGAACTTTGTCGAGCTGGCCAAGGGCGAGCGCGAGTGGACCCACCCGGAGACCGGCAAGAAGAGCACCGACCCGCTCTACGACGGCACGATCTTCCACCGTGTCATCAGCGGCTTCATGATCCAGGGCGGCGACCCGCTGGGCAGCGGCATCGGCGGTCCGGGCTACAAGTTCGCGGACGAGTTCCACCCGGACCTCTCCTTCAACAAGCCCTACCTGCTGGCCATGGCCAACGCCGGCCCGGGTACCAACGGCTCGCAGTTCTTCATCACCGTCGCGCCGACCACCTGGCTGACCGGCAAGCACACGATCTTCGGCGAGGTCACCGACCCCGCCAGCCAGAAGGTCGTGGACGAGATCGCGGCCGTGAAGACCGGTCGTAACGACCGTCCCGCCCAGGACGTCGTGATCAACTCGGTCGTCGTCGAGACCCGCGAGGGCTGACGGAACGCCCCACGGGGAACCAATCGCCCCGCTCGTCCGTAAGGATGGGCGGGGCGGGGTATGTGCCGGGGGAGTGCCAGAGGAGCGAGGGATCATGGACCACGTCGCAAGCAGCACGCCGGACGCCCGGAGCGTGCCCGTGTGCTACCGGCACCCGGACCGTGAGACCGGAGTGCGCTGCACCCGCTGCGAGCGTCCCATCTGCCCCGAGTGCATGGTCAGCGCCTCCGTCGGCTTCCAGTGCCCCGAGTGCGTCCACGGGGGCGGCCCCGCCCACCCGGACACCCCGGCGGGCGCCGGCGCCGGGCGCTCGATGGCCGCGGCCCGCCCGCGCACCCTGGCCGGCGGCACCATGACGGCGGACCCCCGGCTGTTCACCAAGGTGCTGATCGGGGTCAACATCGCCCTGTTCCTGGTGCAGCAGGCCGTCGGCGAGAGCTTCACCCAGCGGTTCGAGATGATCGGGCAGGCGTACACCCATCTGCTCCCGGGGGTACAGGGGATCGCCGAGGGGCAGTACTACCGCCTGCTGACCGCCATGTTCCTGCATGCCGGGTTCACCCATCTGCTGTTCAACATGCTCAGCCTGTGGTGGATCGGCGGCCCTCTGGAGGCGGCCCTCGGCCGCGCCCGCTATCTCGCCCTGTACTTCGTCTCGGGCTTCGCGGGCAGCGCGCTCACCTATCTGCTCGCCGCCCCGAACGCGCCGTCGCTCGGCGCCTCCGGAGCGATCTTCGGCCTCTTCGGTGCCACCGGCGTGCTGATGCGGCGGCTCAACTACGACATGCGGCCGCTGTTCGCCCTGCTGGTGATCAACCTGATCATCACCTTCACCCCGGGCTTCAACATCGCCTGGGAGGCGCACGTCGGCGGTCTGGTGGCGGGTGTCGTCACCGGGTACGCCATGGTGCACGCCCCGCGCCGCAACCGGGCGCTCGTCCAGTACGGCACCTGTGCGCTGGTGCTCGTGGCTGTGGCCGTTCTCACCCTGGTCCGGACGACTCAGCTCACCTGATACCGAACCGTTGTCCACAACGGGTGCCGGATCTTGTGCACCCTGTGCGGGAACAGCTGCGCCCCTTACCGCTCGGATGTGTTTCCGCAGGTGGCACGGGGTGCGAACGGGTGTGTGTCAACCGGTAGGGCAGTCGTACCGGCGTCAACGCCCAGTGAGTTATCCACAGATCGTAGTCTTTTCCCCAGGGGGATGTGGAAATCCTCAGGCCTGTGGATAACTCAGCGGAGAAGCCATGGGCAGAGCCCCGCGGCGGCTGGCGGACCGCCCTACTTCCACTGCGTGGAGACGCCGAACCCGGCGGCGATGAAGCCGAAGCCGACCACGATGTTCCAGTTGTCCAGCGCGTCGATGGGCAGCGAGCCGTCGGTCACATAGAAGACGACGATCCAGGCCAGGCCGATGACGAACATGGCCAGCATGACAGGGGCGACCCAGCCGTGGCTGTTCAGCTTGATCGCCGCGGCCTGCTTCGCCGGCGGCGGCGTGAAGTCGGCCTTCTTGCGGATACGTGACTTCGGCACGAGGGTCTCTCCTGTCGATGCGCTGCGTGGCCGCGCAGGTAACTGGGTCGGGCTCGGGCAGCGTACAAGTGGCCAACATGACGACTCTGTGTGCTCCCCCGGGCGTCCGTTAGCGTAGTGCTTCAGTGGCGCCGAAGGAGAGTAAGGGTCCGTTGAGCAATTCTGCCGACTCCCCCGGTACGGGAGCAATGGGTTCCGGCCCCCGCCGTGGGCCTCGGGTGCGCCCGGTGCGGATGCTCACCGCGGCCGTCTTCGCGCTCGCGGGGCTGATCTTCTTCACCAGCTTCGACACGGCCAAGGGCACCGACATCCGCCAGGACGGCTCCCTGCTGAAGCTGTCCGACCTGATCCAGCAGCGCAGCCGCAAGAACAAGGACCTGGACGAGTCCAACGCCTCCCTGCGCGGGGGCGTGGAGTCCCTGGCCAGGAGCGACGGCGGCAGCACCGAGGCGCAGGACCGGCGGCTCACCGGCCTGGAGAAGACCGCGGGCACCCGGAAGCTCACCGGCAGGGCCGTCACCGTGACCTTGAACGACGCCCCGCCGAACGCCACCGCCAAGCTTCCCGGATATCCCCCGCCGCAGCCCGACTACCTGGTCATCCACCAGCAGGACCTCCAGGCCGTGGTGAACGCCCTGTGGCAGGGCGGCGCCAAGGGCATCAAGGTCATGGACCAGCGGCTGATCTCCACCAGCGCGGTCCGCTGCGTCGGCAACACGCTGATCCTCCAGGGCCGCGTCTACTCGCCGCCCTACAAGATCACGGCGATCGGGGACCCGGGGCGGCTCCAGCGGGCGCTCGCGGACAGCAAGGCGATCCAGACGTACATGGTGTACGTCAACGTCTACGGCCTCGGCTGGAAAGTCACCGACGACGGCACGGTGACTCTTCCGGGTTACTCCGGCACGGTCGACCTCCACTACGCGAAGCCCGTGCCGTAGCCGACCGCGGACGTACGGCGACCCGTCCGAGGACTTCCCGATCCGCGGCCGGGCGACGCGGTGGTGCGCACCGGCGGGACCACCTGGTTCACGTATCGGATCGACAAAGGACCCTGCAAATCCTCCCCGACCGGCATCGGCGTCACCGACCCTGTGCCACGGAAGTCCGGACACGCGCGTCCGGGCGCGTCCGGACTCCACCCGGCCTGTGAAGTCAGGCGAACCGGACGCGCCGCGCCGCTAGTCTGGTGACGTACGGCGTGTGTCTGGTGCCGTAGGGATACGGAAGGGACGGCAAGGACGGCATGTACGGCTGGATCTGGCGGCATCTGCCGGGAAACGTATGGGTGAAGTTGCTGGTCTCCGTCGTCCTGGTGCTGGCCGTGGTGTACGTCCTCTTCCAGTACGTCTTCCCCTGGGCCGAGCCGCTGCTGCCCTTCAACGATGTGACGGTGGACAACCAGTGAGTGCGCGCATTCTCGTCGTGGACAACTACGACAGCTTCGTCTTCAACCTCGTCCAGTACCTGTACCAGCTGGGCGCCGAGTGCGAGGTGCTGCGCAACGACGAGGTGTCGACCGCGCACGCCCAGGACGGCTTCGACGGCGTCCTGCTGTCGCCCGGACCCGGCACCCCCGAGCAGGCCGGCGTCTGCGTGGAGATGGTCCGCCACTGCGCGGCCACCGGGGTGCCGGTCTTCGGCGTCTGCCTGGGCATGCAGTCCATGCAGGTGGCGTACGGCGGGGTGGTGGACCGGGCGCCCGAGCTGCTGCACGGCAAGACCTCCCCGGTCGAGCACGAGGGCAAGGGCGTCTTCGCCGGACTGCCCTCACCCTTCACCGCGACCCGCTACCACTCCCTGGCCGCCGAGCCCGCGACGGTCCCGGCCGAGCTGGAGGTCACGGCCCGCACGCACGACGGCATCATCATGGGCCTGCGCCACCGTGAACTGCCCGTCGAGGGCGTGCAGTTCCACCCGGAGTCGGTGCTGACCGAGCACGGGCACCGGATGCTGGCCAACTGGCTGGTGGAGTGCGGCGACCAGGACGCCGTGGCGAGGTCGGCGGGGCTCGCCCCGGTGGTGGGCAGGGCCACGGCGTGACCGCCCTGCGCCCCGAGCGCGAGGACTTGTACGGCGGCGGGGAACCGTACGAGTCCCACGACGGTGCGCCTCATGAACCTCCCTTCGACGCGGAGACCATGGCGCTGCGGGTGGCCGGCCCGGCGTCCGCCGGGCCCACAGGGGCCTCTGGAGCCCCCTCGGCCCCGTCCGCGATCGGACCGGCCCTCGGCGGCCGCGCGGCCCGCAGAAAGGCGGCCAAGCGGCGCGGCGGGCGCCGTGCCGGGCACCGGGAGCCGGCGGCCTCGGGCCCGCCCGCCGCGAAGGTCTCTCCGACCTGGACGGAGTCCGACCCCGACCGCCCGCTGACCCGGGTCGAGGCCCGGCGGCGGGCGCGGCTGGCCAAGCCCGGCCCGGGAGTGATCGCGAGCCGGGTGATCGGCGAGGCGTTCATCACCACCGGCGTGCTGATGCTGCTGTTCGTCACCTACCAGCTGTGGTGGACCAACGTCCGCGCGCACGCGCAGTCCTCCAGCGAGGCCCACCAGCTCCAGGACGACTGGGCGAACGGCAAGCGCAACCCCGGGGTCTTCGCGCCCGGACAGGGCTTCGCCATCCTGCACATCCCCAAGCTGGACGTCGTGGCGCCGATCGCGGAGGGCGTCAGCACCACCCGGGTCCTCGACAAGGGCATGGTCGGGCACTACGGCGAGGCGCCGCTGAAGACGGCGATGCCCGACGCCAGGACCGGCAACTTCGGGCTCGCGGCACACCGCAACACCCACGGCGAGCCGTTCCGGTACATCAACCGGCTCACGCCCGGTGACCCCGTGGTGGTCGAGACCCAGGACACCTACTACGTCTACAAGGTGACGTCGACACTGCCGGTCACCTCGCCGTCCAACACCAGCGTGCTGGACCCCGTCCCGAAGGGCTCGGGCTTCACCCGTCCCGGGCGCTACATCACGCTGACCACCTGTACACCGGAGTTCACCAGCAAGTACCGGCTGATCGTCTGGGGCAAGATGGTCGAGGTACGCCCCCGCAGCAAGGGCAAGCCGGACGCGCTCATCGAGTAAGGGCTAGGACACTGTGGCAGCCACCGCCGACGAGAACGAAGAGACCGAGGAAAGCACTGCCGCGCCCGGTCCGGAGCCCGCCGGGCGACGCCGGCGTCCGGGCAGGATCGCGCAGGCCGTCAGTGTCTTCGGCGAACTGCTCATCACCGTGGGCCTGTTGCTCGGCCTCTTCGTCGTCTACTCGCTGTGGTGGACGAACGTCCTGGCGGACCGCAAGGCCGACAAGCAGGCCGAGAAGGTGCGCGAGCACTGGGCGCGGAGCACGGACACCGGGCCCGGCGCGCTGGACACCAAGGACGGCATCGGCTTCCTGCACGTGCCCGCGATGAAGAACGGCTCGGTCCTGGTCGAGAAGGGCACCAGCACCGACGTCCTCAACAACGGCGTCGCCGGCTACTACACCGACCCGGTCGAGGCCGTGCTCCCCATGACCGGCAAGAAGGGGAACTTCGCCCTCGCCGCTCACCGCGACGGCCACGGCGCCAAGTTCCACAACATCGACAAGCTGCGCAAGGGCGACCCGATCGTCTTCGAGACGCGGGACGAGTGGTACGTCTACAAGGTCGCCTCGATCCTCCCCGAGACCTCGAAGTACGACGTCGGCGTCGTCGACGCGGTCCCCAAGGAGTCCGGCTGGAAGAAGCCCGGCCACTACATCACGCTGACCACCTGCACCCCCGTCTACACCTCGCGCTACCGCTACATCGTGTGGGGCGAACTGGTCCGGGTGCAGAAGGTCGACAGCAAGCGCACGCCACCGGCGGAACTGCGCTGACCGTCCTCGGAACAGCTGACCGTCCTCGGAACAGGTGAGTGGGCCCCTGCCGGAATCCTCCGGCAGGGGCCCACTCGTGTCCTCGCGGTCCGTGCGGCCGTCAGCCGCTGACACCGCCGAAGATGTTGGTGCCCCCGTTGTCGCCGCCTCCGTTGCCCGGGTTGCCGCCCATGGTGGTCACGTCGATGGCCTGCCCCTGGTTGACCGGGGTGCCCTGCTGCGGGTTCGAGCTGATCACGAGCGCGTTGTCGTCGTTCGCGCCCTGGACGGTGCCGAGCGACAGGCCGGCCTGGGCGAGCATCTGCTTCACCTGGCCGAGCTTCTTGCCGAGGATGCCCGGGACCTGGACCTGGCCGCCCTGCGCCTTGCCGACGTTGACGGCGATCGGCGTGTTCTTGGCCACCTGCTGACCGGCCGCCGGGTTGGTCGCCAGGACCTTGCCGTCGTCGTCCGGGTTGTTCGTCGGCTGGTCGCTGCAGGTCGGCACCAGGCCCATGCCCTGAAGCTCGGCCTTGGCCTCGTCACAGGACTTGCCGATGACGTCGCTCGGGATGGTCACCTTCTCCTCCGCCTTGGCGACGGTGAGGGTGATCGTGGTGCCCTTCTGCTGGCTGGTGCCGCCCTGCGGGTTCTGCTCGGTGACCACGCCCGGCGTCTGGGCCGACACCACGTCCTTGCGCTCGACGTTGAAGCCCTTGTCCTTGAGCTGGGCCTCGGCCTGGTCGTACTGGATGCCCCGGACGTCCGGCACGGTCACCTTGGGCGCGCCCGTGGAGATCACCAGCTCGACGGTGGTGTTCTTGGCGACCTTGGTGCCCTTCTCCGGGGTCTGCGAGCACACGAGGCCCTTGGGCTGGTCCTCGCAGGGCTTGCGGTCGGAGACGCTGACCTTCAGGTCGACGTTCCCCGCGGTGTTGCGGGCGTCCTTCTCCGACATGCCGACGAAATTGGGCACCGAGGGCTTGTCGTTCACCCCGTGCCCGCTGAACGCGTACTTGCCGATCAGGATGGCGCCGACGAGCACCAGCACGCCCGCGACGATCAGCAGGATCGTGGACGTGTTCGTCTTCTTCGGCTGCTGGCGGCGCCGGTCGGGGCGGTCGTCGTAGCCGAAGCCGCCGTCGTCCGGGTTCATCGGCGGCAGCATCGTCGTGGCGGCCGCGGGCGACTCCGGGCGCAGTGCCGCGGTCGCCTGGTCGTCGCCGTAGCCGGCGTAACCGGCCGCGCCCATCGCGGCGGTGGCGCCGACCGGCTGCCCGTCCAGGCACGCCTCGATGTCGGCGCGCATCTCGTCGGCCGACTGGTAGCGGTAGTTCGGGTCCTTGACCAGCGCCTTGAGGACGATCGCGTCCATCTCGGGGGTGATCTCGGGGTCGAAGACGGAGGGCGCCTGAGGCTCCTCGCGGACGTGCTGGTAGGCCACGGCCACCGGGGAGTCGCCGACGAAGGGCGGACGGACGGTCAGCAGTTCGTAGAGGAGGCAGCCCGTGGAGTACAGGTCGGAGCGGGCGTCGACCTGCTCGCCCTTGGCCTGCTCCGGCGAGAGGTACTGGGCCGTGCCGATGACCGCCGCGGTCTGCGTCATCGTCATGCCGGAGTCGCCCATCGCGCGGGCGATGCCGAAGTCCATCACCTTGACCTGACCGTTGCGGGTCAGCATCACGTTGGCCGGCTTGATGTCGCGGTGGACGATGCCGTTGCGATGGGCGTACTCAAGGCCCTGGAGGATGCCGATGGTCATCTCCATGGCGCGCTCCGGCAGCAGCTTGCGGCCGGAGTGCAGCAGCTCACGCAGCGTGGAGCCGTCGACGTACTCCATCACGATGTACGGGATGGACACCCCGTCGATGTAGTCCTCGCCGGTGTCGTAGACGGCGACGATCGCGGGATGGTTGAGCGAGGCGGCCGACTGGGCCTCCCGGCGGAACCGGGCCTGGAAGGACGGGTCGCGCGCGAGGTCCGCGCGCAGCGTCTTCACCGCCACGGTGCGGCCGAGCCGGGTGTCATGCGCGAGGTAGACCTCGGCCATGCCACCACGGCCGAGCACGTGGCCCAGCTCGTACCGGCCGCCGAGGCGACGCGGCTCTTCCATAGCTACCT
This sequence comes from Streptomyces hygroscopicus subsp. hygroscopicus, assembly GCF_030269125.1. Classification (GTDB taxonomy): domain Bacteria; phylum Actinomycetota; class Actinomycetes; order Streptomycetales; family Streptomycetaceae; genus Streptomyces; species Streptomyces hygroscopicus_C. The sequence continues at coordinate 209,168 of NZ_BSSM01000005.1, forward strand.
ACCAGCCCTCTCCGTCGGTCTCGGACGTCACATCGGATGTGCGCCGAGGCTGCCGTCCGGGCCTACGGTACCCGGCTCGCTTTGTATGACCTGGCCAAGCCCGGATCCCGATATCGGACCGGTATCGCAACGTGCATCGTTGTGAAGGGGATGTGATGGGCGTCACTTCTTGGATTTGATGACCGCCTCCATCACGCTCTTCGCGATCGGCGCGGCCAGGCCGCCGCCGGAGATGTCGTCACGGTTGGCGTGCTCGTCCTCGACGACGACGGCCACGGCCACCGGGGAGCTGCCGTCGGGGAGCCTCGCGTAGGAGATGAACCAGGCGTAGGGGTTGGCGCTGTTGGCCACGCCGTGCTGGGCGGTACCCGTCTTGCCGCCGACGACGACGCCGGGGATCTGGGCGTTGGTGCCGGTGCCCTGCTTGACCACGGTCTCCATCATCGACTGCAGGATCTGCGCGTTCTGCGGCGACAGCGGCCGGCTCATCTCCTGCGGCTTGGTCTTCTCCACCGGGTCGAGGTAGGAGGACTCCAGCTCGTCCACCATGTACGGCTTCATCAGCCGGCCGTCGTTGGCGACCGCCGAGGCGACCATGGCCATCTGCAGCGGGGTGGCGGCGGTGTTGTACTGCCCGATGGAGGACAGCGCGGTCTGCGAGGTGTTCATGTTGTCGGAGAACACCGAGGCGTTGGAGCGCACCGGGGTGAACTGCTGCGCGTCGAAGCCGAACTTCTTCGCCTCCGCCAGCATCTTGTCGTTGCCGAGGTCGGCGCCGATCTTGCCGAAGACGGTGTTGCAGGAGTACTGGAGCGCGACCCGCATGGTGGCGTTCCTGCAGGGCAGGTTGCCCTCGTTGGGCAGCGGGGTCGTGGTGCCCGGCATGATGTACGGCAGCGGGGAGTCGGTCGGCTGGTCGGCCGAGGTGTACTTCCCGTTCTCCAGCGCCGCGGCGGCGGTGACGACCTTGAAGGTGGAGCCCGGCGGGTAGGTCTCGCGCAGCGCCCGGTTGAGCGTCGGGTCGGCCGGGTTGTTCTCCTTCAGGAGCTTGTTCCTGGCCTTGGCGTCGTCGTTGGTGTTCCCCGCGAAGGTCGAGGGGTCGTACGACGGGTACGAGGCCAGAGCCAGGATCTTGCCGGTGGACGGTTCGAGCGCGACGACCGCGCCCTTGCCGCCCTGGGCCTTCAGGCCGTCGTACGCGGCCTTCTGCGCGGCGCCGTTGAGCGTGGTGACGACATTGCCGCCCTGCTTGGGCTTGCCCGTGATCATGTCCAGGGTGTTGCGGAAGAAGAGCCGGTCGTCGTTGCCGGTGAGGATGCCGTCGTCCAGGTTCTCCAGCTGGGTGCCGCCGAAGGCCTGGGAGGAGAAACCGGTCACCGGAGCCCACATGGGCCCGTTCTTGTACGTGCGCTTGTACTTGAAGTCGCCGTGCTTGAGCTCGACCGAGCCGGTCACCGGGTCGCCGTCCACGATGATGTCGCCGCGCGGCGCGGAGTACCGCTCGATGGCGACCCGGCGGTTGAGCGGGTCGCTGCGCAGGCTGTCCGCCTTGACGTACTGCAGGTAGTTGTCGCGGACGAGCAGGGCCAGGATGAGCAGGCCGCAGAAGATCGCGATCCGGCGCAGGGGCTTGTTCATGACGGGCGGACCACCTGGGTCATCTCGGCGTCGGGGTTGGCTGCGGGGGTCGGGGCCGGGCGGCGGGCGGTGTCGCTGATGCGGATCAGGACGCCGATGAGCGCCCAGTTGGCGATCACGGAGGAACCGCCGTACGCGAGGAACGGCATGGTCATACCGGTCAGCGGGATGAGGCCCATCACACCGCCGGCCACGACGAAGACCTGGAGCGCGAAGGCGCCGGAGAGGCCGATGGCGAGCAGCTTGCCGAACGGGTCGCGGGCGGCGAGGGCGGTGCGCACGCCGCGTTCCGCGATCAGGCCGTAGATCAGCAGGATCGCCATGAGGCCGGCCAGGCCCAGCTCCTCGCCGAAGGTCGCGAGGATGAAGTCGGAGTTGGCGGCGAACTTGATCAGCTCGGAGTGGCCCTGGCCCCAGCCGGTGCCGAGGGTGCCGCCGGAGCCGAAGGCCCACAGGGCCTGCTGGAGCTGGTCGGAGTGGGCGATGCCGTCGTGGGTCACCATCCGGCTGAGCTTGTACTCGCGCATCGGGTTGAGCCAGGCCTGCACACGGGTCTGGATGTGCGGCTCGAAGCTCGCCACGCCGACGGCGCCGACCGCGGACATCAGCAGACCGAAGACGATCCAGCTGGTCCGCTCGGTGGCGACGTACAGCATGATCACGAACATGCCGAAGAACAGCAGCGACGTACCGAGGTCGGTCTCGAAGACCAGGATCAGGATGGACATCGCCCAGACCACGAGGATCGGTCCGAGGTCGCGGCCACGCGGCAGGTAGAGGCCCATGAAGCGGCGGCTGGCGAGAGCCAGCGCGTCGCGCTTCACCATCAGATAGCCGGCGAAGAAGATCGTCAGCACGATCTTGGCGAACTCACCGGGCTGGATGCTGAAGCTGCCGACGTGGATCCAGATCTTGGCGCCGAAGACGTTGGTGCCGAGGCCCGGCACCAGCGGGAGCAGCAGAAGGATCAGCGCGCACACCATCGAGATGTAGGTGTAACGCTGAAGCGTGCGGTGGTCCTTGAGGAAGTACAGGACGGCCACGAACAGGGCGATGCCCATCGCCGTGTACATGAGCTGGTTGGTGGCCTTGCCGCCTGCGACATGGATCTGCTGGAGCGCCTTGGACTGGTCGAGCCGCCAGATGGCGACGAGTCCGAGGCCGTTGAGCAGGGTGGCCAGCGGCAGCAGCAGCGGGTCGGCGTACGGGGCGAACTTCCGTACGACGAGATGGGCCACGCCGGCCAGCAGGCCGAGCCCCAGGCCGTAGCTCAGCAGGCCGGCGGGCACCCGGTTGTCGAGGGCCAGACCCACGTTGGCGTAGGCGAACACCGGGATGAGCACCGCGAAGATCAGCAGGGCCAGCTCGGTGTTGCGGCGGCTCGGCGCGCCGATCGCGCCGATGGTGGACGTGTGGTGCGTCGGCGAGTTAGTCGTACTGCTCATCGTGTGACAGGGCCTCTCACGGCTTGCCTACTGCTTACCGCACAGCGAGACGACCTTCTGCTCATCCTCCGAGAGGGTGGGGCCGGGGCTGGGGGTCGCGGACGGGGTCGTGGACGGAGACTTCGAAGATCCCGGGGTGCCCGTGGACGGGGACGCCTTCGGGTTCGTGGTCGCGGTCGTCTGGGTGAAGGCGGTACGGGTCACGGTGCCGGTGGCGCTGCCCGCGGTGTTCTTGGTGCCGCCGGTCCTGCCCGGCTTGGCGGGCTGGGTGCGCTCGGCGTCCTGACGCTCGGTCTCCTTCTTGCAGGCGGAGGCCTGCACGGCGAGCTCCTGGATCTTCGACTGGGCCTCCTTGAGGCCGCCCTCGGCGATCGTCGCCTTGACCTGCTTCTGCTGGTACGACGGCAGGTACTTGAGTTCGATCTCCGGGTGGTCCTGCTGCATCTTCGACAGCGACACCCAGGCCAGGTCCTGGCTGATCCCGCGGTACAGCGCGACGTGCTCCTCGTTGGCGCCGACGTAGTACTGCGTCTGCGTCCAGCGGTAGCCGCCGTAGAGGCCGCCGCCGATGACCGCGAGGGCGAGGGCGCTGTAGAGGGATGCCTTCAGCCAGGTGCGGCCCTTGCGGGGCTTGGTGAAGTCGCCGTCGGCGTAGTCGTCGAAGCTGCCCGCCGGGAGGTAGCCGGTGGTGTCGCCGGAGCCGGGCGGGCCGAACTCGCCGCCGCCGTGGCTCTGTCGGCCCAGGTGGGAGGCGCGGCCGGCCGGGGTCTGCATGATCCCGTTGTCGTGCAGGTGGCTCTGGTTCTCGGCGACGGCGCCGACGACGACCGGCTGGTCGGACAGCTGGCCCGCGAGGGTGTCGCCGGTGTCCAGGTCGAGGACGTCGGCCACGATGACGGTGATGTTGTCCGGGCCGCCGCCGCGCAGCGCGAGCTGGATCAGCTCCTGCACGGTCTCCTGCGGGCCCTGGTAGCTGGCGAGGGTCTCCTCCATCGTCTGGTGGGAGACGACGCCGGACAGGCCGTCGGAGCAGATCAGGTAACGGTCGCCGGCGCGGACCTCGCGGATGGAGAGGTCGGGCTCGACGTGGTCACCGCTGCCGAGGGCGCGCATCAGCAGCGAGCGCTGCGGATGGGTGGTGGCCTCCTCCTCGGTGATCCGGCCCTCGTCCACGAGCCGCTGCACCCAGGTGTGGTCCTGGGTGATCTGCGTGAGTACCCCGTCGCGCAGCAGGTAGGCGCGCGAGTCGCCGACGTGCACCAGACCGAGCCGCTGGCCCGTCCACAGCAGCGCGGTGAGCGTGGTGCCCATGCCTTCGAGCTGGGGGTCCTCCTCGACCATGGAGCGCAGCTGGTCGTTGGCGCGCTGCACGGCCACGCCGAGGGAGGTGAGGATGTCGGAGCCGGGCACGTCGTCGTCGAGCGTGACCAGGGTGGAGATCACCTCGGAGGAGGCGACCTCGCCGGCCGCCTGGCCGCCCATGCCGTCGGCGATGGCGAGCAGGCGCGGGCCGGCGTAACCGGAGTCCTCGTTGCCCTCGCGGATCATGCCCTTGTGCGAACCGGCGGCAAAGCGCAGTGACAGACTCATGCGCACCTCGCCCGTCGGCTCCGAATGCAGCCGGTCGTGTCGAGCCACACTGCCCACCCTCCGGTCGGGAGCGCGCCGGGGACCGGAAGGCGGTCCTCCGCCGCGTGCTCGCTCCGCTCGCGCTCACTCATGATGTCGCACTACTTCCGCAGCTCGATGACGGTCTTGCCGATGCGGATCGGCGCGCCCAGCGGGATCGGCGTGGGAGTCGTCAGCCGGGACCGGTCCAGGTAGGTGCCGTTGGTCGACCCCAGGTCCTCGACGATCCACTGTCCGTCGCGGTCGGGGTAGATCCTGGCATGGCGGCTGGAGGCGTAGTCGTCGTCCAGCACGATCGTGGAGTCGTGCGCCCGGCCCAGCGTGATGGTCTGGCCCTGGAGCGCGACGGTGGTGCCGGTCAGGGTGCCTTCGGTCACGACCAGCTTGCTCGGGGCGTTGCGCCCGCGCCGGCCGCCGCCGCCCTGCTGACCGCGCTGCTGCGGGGGCGTGGCCTGCTGCCGGGCGGCCTGTCGGCCGCCCGCGGGCTGGGCCCGCCCGGCCTCCCTACGCGATCCGCGCTGGGTGACGCGCGTACCGAACAGGTCGCTGCGGATGACCTGCACGGCCACGATCACGAACAGCCACAGTACGGCCAGGAAACCCAGCCGCATGACCGTGAGGGTCAGCTCTGACATTGCCCCCGCTTCACCCTTCGGCTTGCCTATAGATAACGGTGGTGCTGCCCACGACGATCCGCGAGCCGTCGCGGAGCGTAGCGCGGGTGGTGTGCTGCCCGTCCACCACGATGCCGTTGGTGGAGCCGAGATCCTGGATCGTCGAGGGCGTGCCGGTCCGGATCTCGCAGTGCCGGCGGGAGACGCCGGGATCGTCGATCCGCACGTCTGCCTCGGTGCTGCGGCCCAGTACGAGGGTCGCCCGGGAGATCTGGTGGCGGGTGCCGTTGATCTCGATCCAGTAGCGGGTGCGCCCGCCGCTCATCGGGGCGGCCGCGGGGCGCTGGGTGGCGGGCTGCGGGTAGCCGTAGCCGCCGGGGCGGGCGCCGGGCGGCGGGGCGGCGGGCATGGGGGGCGCGCCGGCGGGCATGGCGGGCGGATAGCCGTATCCGCCCTGGCCGCCCTGTCCGGGGCGGCCCGCGGGTGCCGAGGGGCCCGGTCCCTGGGCGGGGCCGGCCTGCTGGTTGCTGGAGGAGGCGAGGGTGCGCGAGCGCACCCGGTAGAGCCCGGTGTCCAGGTCCTCGGCCTTCTCCAGGTTCACCTTGATCGGGCCCATGAAGGTGTAGCGCTGCTGCTTCGCGTAGTCACGCACCATGCCGGCCAGCTCGTCGCCGAGCTGCCCGGAGTAGGGGCTGAGGCGCTCGTAGTCGGGCGCGCTGAGCTCCACGATGAAGTCGTTGGGTACGACGGTGCGGTCGCGGTTCCAGATGGTCGCGTTGTTGTCGCACTCCCGCTGGAGCGCGCCGGCGATCTCCACAGGCTGGACCTCGGACTTGAAGACCTTGGCGAAGGTGCCGTTCACCAGACCTTCGAGACGCTGCTCGAACTTCTTCAGGACTCCCATGGGGCACCTCCTCCGTCCCTTGTCGGTTCCTTGCCCTGCTCGGTGTGGTGCGGGTGGTGCTCGGTGCGTTGCCTTGCCGGGTACCGCCGGTACTGCTTACTGATCGTATCCACGCCCCCGGCAAACAGCCGGTTCCCCCAGCCGCTCCGCTCCGAACTCCTCCCCGGCATGGATCGTAGAGCCGGGCGAGGACCAGTGTCCCGCACGCGGACCCGGACCCGTCCCTCTCCTGGGGAGATGGCCGGGACCGGTACGAGGTTGATACGTGAACCGGCACTCCTTGATACGCGCTCGGACGGCGTGACGCTGTGCGGATGGTCACGGGTGTGGGGACGGTCACGGTCCGGGGGCGCAGGTAAGCGGTGCCGGGGACGTGCCCCGGGAACGGGAGGACGGTGGGCGCGGAGGGGCGGCCGGGTGGGGTGGGGTGGTGCGGCCGGGGTCGGTGGTCGGTGGTTGCCGGTGAGGGGTGGCGGTGGTGGCGTCCGGAGGCGGTGCGGTCCGGGGAAGGGTGCCCGCGGGCGGGGTCGGCGGTGTCCGGGGCCACCGGGAAAGGGATGTGAACCCACCCCGTACGACGTGCTAATGTTCTGCATGTCGGAAGGGGCCAGCCCGAAAGGGCGAAACCCGGAAGACACACCCAATGCGCGGGTGGCGGAATAGGCAGACGCGCTGGATTCAGGTTCCAGTGCCCGCAAGGGCGTGGGGGTTCAACTCCCCCCTCGCGCACAACGAGACCGGGCCTCCGCGGTGACGAAAGTCACCGCGGAGGCCCGGTTCTTTTGTCGTTTCCTGCGGGGTCTGGTCCGGTGGTCAGTGAGCCATCTCACGTCCTGGAGTCCCTCGCCGGTCAACGGGGGTGTGGCGGGAGGCGGTTCGGGATCGTCCCGCGCGACTCGGCCGGGGCGTCGGCGACATGGCGGTGTGTCGTACGCGGGGACGTGCCGCGGGACGCTGGGCGATCGCCTCCCGGCGCCCGCTCGTGGATCTTCTTCGTCAGGGGGTGACAGGCGGCCTCCGCGGCCCTCGCCGTCTCGGGGTGTGGTGACCGAGATAGGACGCTGACCAAGTATTTCGGTGACCGATGTAATCTGGGGGCATGGCCACCGGCGCGCGACCGCACCCGTCCCCGCGGCGCGGGCTCGCCCTGCTCACCGCGGAGCGGCCCCGCCCCGAGGTGATCCGCACGTGGCCGAACAGCTGGTGGCTGGCCGTGGGCACGGTGTGCTTCGGCGCGTTCATGGGCCAGCTGGACGCCAGCATCGTCACGCTCACCTACGGCGGTCTGCGCGCGGACTTCCATGCCTCGCTCGCGGCCGTCGAATGGGTCTCGCTGGCCTATCTGCTGGCCCTGGTGGCGCTGCTGGTGCCCGCGGGCCGGCTGGCCGACGCCCATGGCCGCAAGCTGCTCTACCTGTACGGCTTCGCGGTCTTCACCCTCGCCTCCGCCGCCTGCGGCTTCGCGCCCTCGCTCTGGGCCCTCGTGGCGTTCCGCGTCGTCCAGGCGGCCGGGGCGGCCCTGATGCAGGCCAACAGCGTGGCGCTGGTGACCACGAGCGCGCCGCGCACGCGGATGCGCAGCGCCCTCGGGGTGCAGGCCGCCGCCCAGGCCCTGGGACTGGCCCTGGGGCCGACGGTGGGCGGGGCCCTGGTGTCGACGCTCGGCTGGCGCTGGGTGTTCTGGGTGAACGTGCCCGTCGGCGTCGTCGCGCTCGTCGGCGGGCACTATCTGCTGCCCCGTACCCGCGCCCGTACCCGGGTCGCCCGCTTCGACTGGCCGGGCCTGCTGTTGCTGGCCGTGGCGACCACCGGCGCCCTGACGGGCGTCTCCGCGGCCTCCGGGCTGCCGGTGCCCGGCTGGGGCGTGGTCGCGTTGTCCGCGGTCGCGGCGGCGGCGGCCCTGGGCTTCGTCCGGCGCCAGCGACGGGCGGCCGCGCCGCTGCTCGACCTCGCCCTGCTGCGGGTACGGGCGGTGGCGTACGGCCTGGTGGGCGCCCTGAGCGGCTACCTGGTGCTGTTCGGACCGCTGGTGCTGGTGCCCGTCGTGCTCACCGCGCGCGGAGCCTCCGCGCTGACGGCGGGGCTGGTGCTCACCGCTCTGCCGGCCGGGTTCGCGCTGGCGGCGACCGGGGGCGACCGGGTGCTGCCGCGCCGCCTCTCGGACCGGGGGCGGTGTCTGGCGGGGGCGGCGGTCTTCACCGCGGCGACGGCCGCGCTGCTGGTCGTGCCCCCGGGTGTCGGTGGGCTGGTGCCGGTGCTCGCGGTCACCGGGCTGGGGCTCGGGATGTTCACCCCGGCCAACAACGCGTTGATCATGGGCGCGATACCCGCGCGGTCGTCCGGGACGGGCGGGGGGCTCGTGAACATGACGCGGGGGCTGGGCACCGCGCTGGGGGTCGCGCTGGTGACGCTGGCGTTGCAGGTCGGGGGCGGCGGGGACCTGCGGGGCGGGGTCCGGGGGGCCGCTGTGGTTCTCGTGATGGCGTCGGTGGTCGCGGTGGTGGCGGCTTGGTCCGGTCCGCGGGAGGGGGCGTAGGGGCGTAGGGGGAAGGGGCGGAGGTGCCGCGGGGAGGGGGCGTAGTGGCGGTCGCGGGAGGGGCGTAGGGGCGCTGCGGGAGGGCGTCGAGGTGTCTGGCGGTCGCGGGAGGGGCCTAGGGGCGGCCCCGAGGGGCGTGTCCTGCGGCGGGTCCGGGGCCGGTTGTTCCGGGCGTCCGCGGAACTCCTCGGGGCCGTGCGGGGGCCGTGCGGGGGCGTTCGGAGGGAATGCCTCGGGGTGTCGTCGGAAGCGGCTCGGTGCCGGCGGATCGGTAGTCGTGGTGCCGGCCTCCCGGTGCCGGTGCCGGGTTCCGTTTTCGCTTCCGTTTCCGCTTCCGGTCCCGGCTGCTGATGCCCGTGCCGGTGCGGGTACCGGTGGGGGCGCGTGTGCCGTCGGCCGTCCGAGCCCCGGACGGACCGGCCGTCCTTGGACACCGCCCGGCTACGCTTTCCGCATGTCCGCGCAGCCACGTCCCGACGTCTCCGCGCCCCGCCCCGCCGTCCGGGCGCCCGAGGCCCGTCTGCTCACCGAGGCCGTCACCCGGCTGCGCCGCGCGCTGCGCTCCTCGATCCGCACGGACTATCCGTGGGAGACCCTTCCCATGGCGCAGGTCGAGCTGCTCCAGGTGCTCGGTGAGCACTCGCCCGCGCGGATCAGCGACCTCGCCGCGCGCCGCCGCCTGGCGCCGAGCACGGTCAGCGGGCTGATCGGTCAGATGATCAGCGCAGGGCTGGTCGCGCGGGACGTCGACGCCGCCGACCGCCGGGCCTCCGTCGTCACCCTCACCGACGCGGGCCGCGAGAAGCTCGCGGCCTGGACCACCGCGCATGAACGCCGCATCGACGCCGCGCTCGGCGCACTGGACGACGACTCGCGCGAGGCCATCGGGAACGCCCTGCCCGCGCTGTTCCGGCTGGCGGAGAACCTCGGCGCGGAGGCGGGGGAGGGCACGCCGGAGCGGTGAACTCGGCGGTGCGGCGCCGAACCCGCCCGTGGCGGGCGGGTCGTCCACAACCGGCGGGGTTGTCCACAGGGGCTGACGCGGTCTCCCCCATCGGCTGTACCGTCTTGCCGAGTTGATGTTCGTGTGGGTGCGTACGGGGGAGGCGGTCGCCATGGCCGGGAGCGGTGCGGGCGTCGTGGTGGGCGGGTCGGAGCACGCGGAGCCGGGAGACCGGGGCACGTCGGGGGAGCCTGGCGCTTGTCGGCTGCCCCGGGTGCGTGGGTTCGCCGCGTGGCCGCGGCAGGGTTCGCCCAAGGAGGAGGGCAAAGCGCTGCGGACGAGCGTGCCGCGCCGTGCCCACAGCGCCTTCGAACCGGCTGCCGACCGCCCGGACGCGGTGAGGGCCGTCGTCGAGTCCAACGCCGGGCGGATACCGGAGCTGACCCCGATCCGCGTCGGCCGGATGGCGGCCACCCCCTTCGCCTTCCTGCGGGGTTCGGCCGGGCTCATGGCGTACGACCTGGCGCGCACTCCCGTGACCGGGACGGGCACCCAGATCTGCGGCGACGCCCACGCCGCCAACTTCGGTCTGTACGGCGACGCCCGCGGCGGCCTCGTCATCGACCTGAACGACTTCGACGAGACCGTGCACGGCCCCTGGGAGTGGGACCTGAAGCGGCTCGCCACCTCGCTGGTGCTTGCGGGCCGCGAGGCGGGCGCCGACGAGGACACCTGCCGTGCCGCGGCGCGGGACGCGGCCGGCGCCTACCGCCGCACCATGCGGCTGCTGGCCAAGCTGCCGGCGCTGGACGCGTGGAACGCCATCGCGGACGAGGAACTCGTCTCCCACGCCGACGCGCACGACCTGCTCGGCACCCTGGACCGGGTCTCGGAGAAGGCGCGGGCCAACACCAGCGGCCGGTTCGCGGCGAAGTCGACCGAGCCGCACCCGGACGGCGGGCGGCGCTTCGTCGACGCCCCGCCGGTGCTGAGCCGGATACCGGACCGCGAGGCCGCCGCGGTCGCCGCGTCGCTGGAGGACTACCTGACGACGCTGCCCGAGGACCGCCGCCCGCTGCTCGCCCGGCACGCGGTGCACGACGTGGCCTTCCGCGTGGTCGGCACCGGCAGCGTCGGCACCCGCTCGTACGTCGTCCTGCTGCTCGACCACCGCGGACACCCGCTGGTCCTCCAGGTGAAGGAGGCCCGCCCCTCCGCGCTGGTCCCGCACCTGGCCACCGCCGGCTTCGAGACCCCGCCGGTGGCGCACGAGGGCCGCCGGGTCGTGCTCGGGCAGCAGCGGATGCAGGTGGTCAGCGACACCCTGCTGGGCTGGACCACGGTCGACGGACGCCCGTACCAGGTACGCCAGTTCCGCAACCGCAAGGGCAGCGTCGACCCCGCCGCCCTCGCCGCCGACCACGTCGACGACTACGCCCGCATGACGGGCGCCCTCCTGGCCCGCGCCCACTCCCACAGCGCCGACCCCCGCCTGATCGCCGCCTACTGCGGCAAGAACGAGGACCTGGACGACGCCATCGCCACCTTCGCCGTGACCTACGCCGACATCACGGAGTCCGACCACTCGGCGCTGGTCACGGCGATACGGGCGGGCCGCGTAGCGGCGGAGCTCGGCGTGTAAGCGCGCGCCGGGCCGTGCGAGGGGACCCGGCGGTTCGCCCAGGGACGCGGGAACCACGCGACCGGCCGTTCGCCGTCGGCGCGGGGCCGCGTCCGCCCGTCCGCGGACCCGAACCCGCCGGCGACCCCGCACGCCCCCGCGGAGGGACGCGACCCCGCCCCCCGGCCGGGATTCCGTACCGCCGCCCGCACCACCGTCCCCAGGCCGGCGCAGCGACTACGCTGGGCGGGTGACCACCCCGGAAGCCGAACAACCCCACGCCCCCCGCCCCGAGGCGCGGCTCGAACAGGCCGTACGGGCCGCAGAGCAGGCGTTGATCGAGTACGAGATCGCCGTGGAGACCTTCCGCGTCGAGGTCGAGAACTTCTCCCGGCTGCACGAACAGCGCCTCGGCCCGCTCTACCTGCGCCTGGAAGAGCTGGACGCCGAGATCGCCGAGGCGACGGCGGCCCGCACCGGTGACCCGGAGGACGTGCGCCGTGCCGAGGAGGCCCGCGCCAACGTCCTGCCGATCCCCGGTGTCGAGGAGCTGATGCACGGCTGGATGGACGGCCACGGCCTCTATCCCGAGGCCGCCGCCATGCTCACCGACCAGGCGGTGCGTCCCCCGGAGCGGGTACGGCCCGGCGAGGAGGCCCGCAAGCTCTACCGCGAGCTGGCCCGCAAGGCCCACCCGGACCTGGCGCAGGAGGAGGACGAGCGCGCCCGGCGCGAGGAGTTCATCACCCGCGTCAACGCCGCCTACGCCCGCGGCGACGAGGCCCTGCTGAAGGAACTGGCCGAGGAGTGGGCGGCGGGACCGGTACCGCCCGAGCGGCGCCCGAGCCCCGCCGAGGAGCTGTACGCCCGCCTCGAATGGCTCTCCCAGCGCAAGGAACTGCTCAACCTGGTCGCCCGCGAACTGGAGGACGGCGCCATCGCCGGCATGCTCCGCCTCGCCCCGGACGATCCCGACGCGCTGCTGGAGGAGATCGCCGAAAAGCTCCGCGCCGACATCACCCGGCGGGAGGCTGAGTTGGCGGCCCTGCTGGAGCAGGGCTGAACCGCGCCCGCGGTCGGGTAGCGTCGGAGGCATGAACTTCGGAGCTGGTGTGCCCACGGTCGGTGTCACGGACCTCAAGGACGACGACTTCCTGCTGGACGTCCGCGAGGACGACGAGTGGCGGGCGGGCCACGCCGGGGGAGCGCTGCACATCCCGACCAGCGAGTTCGTGGCCCGGTACGGCGAGCTGACCGAGGCCGCGCCGCAGGACGGCCGCGTCCATGTGATCTGCCGCTCCGGCGGCCGGTCCGCCCAGGTCACCATGTACCTGGTGCAGCAGGGCATCGACGCGGTGAACGTCGACGGCGGCATGCAGTCCTGGGCGGCCGCGGGCCGCCCGGTGGTCACCGACGACGGCCGGCCGGGCCACGTGCTCTAGTCACCCCGGCAGGCCGCGCGGTCAGCCGAGCGGGTGTGCCGCCAGCGTGTCCCGAGCCCTCCTCGTACGCCGCCGCCGGGCCGAGCGCCAGTTCCAGGTGCTTGACCCCGGCGTGGTGGCGGTGCGGGAGAGAGAGTCGTTGTCCGCGCCGGAGCCACCGTGCAGATGCTGTGCCGTCTGCACGGCGGGCAGTTCCGGGCCGCCGGGGGGTGCGGAGGGGGTGTGGCGGGTGGCCGGCATGGCCCGCAGATCGATGTACCGTTCCGCGGCCTGCACGGCCACCGCCTGGAAGGCCGCGGCCGGGTGTTTGAACTGCTCCCGCGCGCCGGTGTGTTCACCGGTCATGTCCAGCACCCGCTCGCCCGGCCCGAGCACCGCGCACAGGTGCCGGTGGCGAGCAGGGCGTGCAGCCGCTCCCCGGCGCCCTCGGTCCTCGGCCGCCGCGTGCTGCTCCTCGGTGAAGATGAGGTCCATGGCCTGTCCCCCGACGGTGCGAGTCGCCGACTGAGGGGCCGTCAGGACGGAACAGCCTCAGGAAAAGGGAGCCTCGACGGTCCTTCCTCCGCGGCGGGTTGCCTCGCGGGTTGCGTGGTACGTCCTCAGCGGTCGAAGTCCAGCTCCACCTGTTCGGTCAGCGGATGGGACTGGCAGGCCAGTACGTATCCGGCGTCCGTCTCGTCCTCTTCCAGGGCGAAGTTGCGGTCCATGCGGACCTCGCCGGAGACCAGGAAGGCCCGGCAGGTGCCGCAGACCCCGCCCTTGCAGGCGTAGGGCGCGTCGGGACGGTTGCGCAGCACCGTCTCCAGCAGGGACTCGCCCTCCTGCACGGGCCAGGTGCCGCCGCGTCCGTCGAGGCGGGCCGTGACGGTGCTGTGCGCGGCCGCCGGTGCGGTGCCCGCCGCGGTCGGGCCGGAGTCCACGTGGAAGATCTCCTGGTGGATCCGCGCGCGGTCCACGCCCAGTTCGCGCAGCGCCCCCTCGGCGCCCTGCACCAGCCCGTAGGGCCCGCACAGGAACCATCCCGCCACCTGCTCCAACGGCAGCAGCGCGGGCAGGAGTCCGGCGAGGCGCGCCCGGTCGAGCCGGCCGGACGGCAGGCCCGCCTGCTGCTCCTCCCGGGAGAGCACGGTCACCAGTTGGAGCCGCTCCGGATAGCGGTCCTTCAGATCGGCGACCTCCTCCAGGAACATCGTGGACGCGGCCGTACGGTCACCCCGTATCAGACAGAACCGCGCCCCCGGCTCACGCGCCAGCAGGGTGGAGACGATGGACAGCACCGGGGTGATGCCGCTGCCGCCGACGATCGCCGCGTACAGCCCCGGCGCCGGTTCCAGGGTGAAGCGCCCGGCCGGGGTCATCACCTCCAGCTCGTCCCCGACGTTGATCTCCTTGAGCGCGTAGGTGGAGAAGGCGCCGCCCTCCACCAGGCGAACCCCCACCCGCAGGCTGCTGGGTCCCTCGGTGTCCGGGCCGGGCGCGGGGGAGCAGATCGAATAGGTCCGGCGCACCTCCGCGCCGTCCACCCGGCGCCGCAGCGCGAGGTGCTGGCCGGGTGCGTGCCGGTAATCCGCGCGCAGCTCGGGCGGGACGGTGAGGGTGAGGGCCACGGAGTCGTCGGTGAGCCGGTCGACCGCGGCCACCTGGAGCGGGTGGAAGCGCGCCATCACAACTCCTTGAAGTGGTCGAACGGTTCGCGGCAGGACAGACAGCGGCGCAGTGCCTTGCACGCGGTGGAGGAGAACCTGCTCAGCAGCTCGGTGTCGGGCGAGCCGCAGTGCGGGCAGGGGACCGGCTCGGCCTCGGTGGCGTCGGTGCGCGTCGGGCCGAGGGTCAGCGGTACGGGACCGGAGGTCTCGCGCACCCTCGGCGGGGCTATGCCGAACTCCCTGAGTTTGCGCCGGCCCTCGGGCGTGATGTCGTCGGTCGACCAGGCGGGTGTGAGCACCCTGCGCACCGTGACCTCGCGCAGGCCGTGCTCCCGCAGGACCCGCTCGATGTCGAGGGACATCGCCTCGACGGCCGGGCAGCCGGTGTAGGTGGGGGTCAGGTCGACCTCGGCGGCGTCGGTGCCGTGCAGGTGCACCGCACGCACCACGCCCAGCTCATGGAGCGTCAGCACCGGAAGCTCGGGATCGGGGACCGAGCCGGCCAGCTCCAGCAGCTCCGCCTCCAGGGCGGTGGCGGTCACCATGACGCCCCCGGATGGCTGCGGTGCAGATGCTGCATCTCCGCGAGCATCCGGCCGAAGGGCTCGGTGTGGATGCCCTGGCGGCCCGCGCCCGCCGACCAGGCCCCGGTGCGCGGCCCCTCGGGAACCGTCAGGGTGGCCCGGTCGAGCACCTCGGCGACCGACTCCAGCCAACGGGACTCCAGGGCCGCCCAGTCGACGTCCAGTCCCTCCACGGGCTGGAACATCTCCCCGGTGAACCGCCACAGCGCGGCACAGGCGCGCCGCATCCGCTCATGGCTGGTCCCGGTGCCGTCACCGAGGCGCCGGGTCCACTGCTCGGCGTGGTCGCGGTGGTAGGCGACCTCCTTGACCGCCTTCGCGGCCAGCGGGGCGAACGGTCCGTCCCCGGCGGCGAGTTCGGCGTGCAGGAGATGCTGGTAGGTGGAGAAGTACAGCTGCCGGGCGATGGTGTGGGCGAAGTCGCCGTTCGGCTGCTCGACCAGCTGGAGGTTGCGGAAGGACCGTTCCTCGCGCAGATAGGCCAGTTCGTCCTCGTCGCCGACCAGGGACAGCAGGACCCGGGCCTGGCCGAGCAGGTCGAGGGCGATGTTCGCGAGGGCGACCTCCTCCTCCAGCGCGGGGGCGTGCCCGGCCCACTCCCCCAGGCGGTGGGAGAGCACCAGGGCGTCGTCGCCGAGCGCGAGCGCGGCGGTCACCGGGACGGTGGCGGAGCCGGTGGCGGTCACAGGTGCTTCACCCCTTCCGGGATCTCGTAGAAGGTCGGATGCCGGTAGGGCTTGTCGGCGGCCGGCTCGAAGAAGGGGTCCTTCTCGTCCGGCGAGGACGCGGTGATCGCGGCGGCCGGGACGACCCAGATGGAGACGCCCTCGCCGCGCCGGGTGTACAGATCGCGGGCGTTGCGCAGGGCCAGCTCGGCGTCGGGCGCGTGCAGGCTGCCGGCGTGGGTGTGGGAGAGGCCGCGCCGGGAGCGCACGAAGACCTCCCACAGGGGCCAGTCGGTGGTGCTCATGCTCGCTCCGCTCCCGTCGTCTCGTGTCCGGCGGCCTTGGTGGCGCCGGTGTGCTTGGCCGCGTGGGCCGCGGCCGCTTCCCTCACCCAGGCGCCCTCGTCATGGGCGCGTTTGCGCTGGGTGAGGCGCTGTTCGTTGCACGGGCCGTTGCCCTTGAGGACCTCCCAGAACTCCGTCCAGTCGATCCGGCCGAATTCGTGGTGCCCCCGTTCCTCGTTCCACTTCAGGTCCGGGTCGGGGAGGGTCAGGCCCAGGGACTCGGCCTGGGGGACGCAGATGTCGACGAAGCGCTGGCGCAGCTCGTCGTTCGAATGGCGCTTGATCTTCCATTCCATGGACTGCGCGGAGTGCTGGGACTCGTCGTCGGGCGGGCCGAACATCATCAGGGAGGGCCACCACCAGCGGTCCACCGCGTCCTGGGCCATCGCGTGCTGTTCCGGAGTGCCCTGGCTCAGGGCCAGGAGCAGCTCGTAGCCCTGGCGCTGGTGGAAGGACTCCTCCTTGCAGATCCGCACCATGGCGCGCGCGTACGGGCCGTAGGAGCAGCGGCACAGGGGGACCTGGTTGGTGATCGCGGCGCCGTCCACCAGCCAGCCGATAGCGCCGACGTCGGCCCAGGTCAGCGTGGGGTAGTTGAAGATCGAGGAGTACTTCTGGCGGCCGCTGTGCAGCTTGTCGAGCAGTTCGTCCCGGCTGGTGCCGAGGGTCTCCGCCGCGCTGTACAGATACAGGCCGTGCCCCGCCTCGTCCTGGACCTTGGCCATCAGGATCGCCTTGCGGCGCAGGGAGGGCGCGCGGGTGATCCAGTTGGCCTCCGGTTGCATCCCGATGATCTCGGAGTGCGCGTGCTGGGCGATCTGGCGCACCAGCGTCGCGCGGTAGGCGTCGGGCATCCAGTCGCGCGGTTCGATGCGCTCGTCGGCGGCCACGGCCGCGTCGAAGACGCGCTGGTATTCCGCCGGGTCCCCGGCGGTGTTCCGGGCGCCGTCCGCCTCCGGGCGGGCCGTGCGCTGCGCGGCTGCTGTGGCCATGCGATCTCCCTGACCTCGGGCTCTGCGGTGGAATTCTCCCGACCGATCGTTCGGTCCGTGCGCATCAATGGTGTGCCGGGCCGCCGGACAGTGTCAACCGCTGTGGAAAACTCCGCGCGGAAGCTGTGGACGAGTGAGGCTCTTGGACGAGTGAGGCTCGTGGACCGGCGATGCCCGCGGACCGGCGATGCCCGCGGACGAGCGAGGCCGTCGGCGGGCGGAGTCGGTGGACCGGGCTGCGGGGAAGGGAGGGGCGGCCCCCGGGGCTGCGCTCGGAGGCCGGGGCTGAGTACCGTTCCGTGCATGTGCCGCGATGGGGCGCTCGTGGACCGCGCGGCGCCTGTGCCGGGCGGCCGTATCGGATGGGCCGGCCCCTGGGACCGACCCGGTGGGCCGACCCACGACTGAGGCGGAATTGGGGGACGGGCGGAATGGACGCGTACGACGAGGACCCGGGGGCCGCGCGCGGCCCGGACGGGCAGGGCGGGGCGCGTCCCCCGGAGACACCGCGGGACCGGAAGACCTCAGAGGCCCCGGAGGTCGGTGAGGAGCCGGAGGCACCGGCGAACCCAGGGATGCAGCAGGCACAAGGGCATCCCGGGATACAGCAGGCCCCGGAGACGTGGGAGGAGCCCGAGGCCCCAGGGACACCTGAGATGCAGGCGCCTCCAGAGGCTTCGGAGGCACCGGAGGCTTCGGAGGCTTCGGAGGCATCAGAGGTCTCGCAGGCCGCGAGGACCTCCGAGGCGCCGGAGACCCCTGGGAGCCGTGGATTGTCCGCGGGCCCGGAGGTCATGGGGATACAAGGGGAGCCCGAGAGTCCGACAAGCCCGGAAGGCACCCCGGAAGGCAGCCCGGAACGCCTCCCGGAGGACGGGCGCGACGCCGGCTCCGCCGAGCAGGAACCGGCGGCCCCCTTCCCTGCGCCCCGGAGCCCGACGCCTCAGGCCCCGGTCCCCCGCGGGCTCGCCGCCCTCTCCCTCCGCTACCAGATCGTCGCCGCCCTCGCCGTCGCCGTCGTCGCCGTCGGCGTGGGGGTGCACCTGCTGATGGTGTTCCTCAGCGTCGCGCCGCAGAACACGGTGTCCGAGCAGCACGGCAAGGCCGTCGAGGCATGGGTGTTCCCGGAGTTCGAACAGAACTGGAAGCTGTTCGCACCCAATCCGCTCCAGCAGAACATCGCCGTGCAGGTACGGGCCGATGTGCGGATGAAGGACGGCAGCGTGCGCACCACCGGCTGGACCGACCTGTCCGCCCAGGACGGCGCCGCCATCGACGGCAACCCGGTGCCGAGCCACACCCAGCAGAACGAGCTGCGCCGCGCCTGGGACTTCCTCACGGCGACGCACACCGCGGACAACCGTCCCGTCGGCCTGCGCGGCTCCCTGTCGGAGGAGTACCTGCGCCGGATCGTGGTGATGCGCCTGTACCGCACCGATCCGACCAGCCGGCTCGGCATCGTCCAGCGGGTGCAGGTCCGGTCCTGCACCGTCGATGTGCAACCCCCCTCATGGAGCGGTGAGAAGGTGCCCGACAAGCCCTTGTACCGCGTGCTGCCCTGGTGGACCGTGAGCGCCGACGAGGCCGCCGGAGGTGTGCGGTGAACCGGCTCTCCCAGTCCCTGTCCCGCGGGCTCGCCCGCGTCACCGAGGCGGCCCTCGGGCCGTACCAGAGCGCCGTGATCCGGATCGGCTTCGCGGGGACCTGGCTCTTCTTCCTGCTGCGCGAGTTTCCGCACCGCCAGGAGCTGTACGGCCCGAGCGGCCCCTGGGACTGGGGCATGGGCCGGCGGCTGACCGAGGACAACCACGCCTTCACGGCCCTGATGTGGTCGGACGGGCAGCTGTGGTTCGAGTGCTTCTACACGCTCGCGATCCTCGCCAGTGCCGCGCTGCTGCTCGGCTGGCGCACCCGTACGGCGTCCGTGCTGTTCATGGTGGGCGTCCTGTCGCTGCAGAACCGGAGCGTCTTCGTCGGCGACGGCGGTGACAACGTGCTGCACCTGATGGCCATCTACCTCGTGTTCACGCGCTGCGGACAGGTGTGGTCCCTCGACGCTCGGCGAAGAGCGCGCGGCGAGCGGGCCCCCTCCGACCGGTTCTCCTCCGACCGGGTCCCCACCGGCGACGCTCCCACCGACCGGACTCCGGCAGACCGGGTCGGCCCGCTCCTGTGGGCGGTCCTCGGCCTCGCGCTGATCACGGTGACGGCGACCGGCCGCCTCTTCGGCAACGCCTGGCTGATCCCGGTCCTGCTGTGGACCGTATGGGTGGCGCTCGGGCTGTGGTGGCTGGTCCAGCGCCTGGCGCGCTCGCCCGAGCCGCGAGTCCTGCTCGACGTGATCGCCAACGTCCTGCACAACGGCGCCCTCGTGGTCATCATGGCCGAGGCGTGCCTGATCTACGCCACCGCCGGGTGGTACAAGATCCAGGGCTCGCGCTGGCAGGACGGCACCGCCGTCTACTACCCGCTCCACCTGGACTACTTCACGCCCTGGCCCGGCCTCGCCGACCTGATGTCCACCAGCGGCACCATCCTGATGATCGTGGCGTACGGCACCGTGATGGTGCAGGTCGCCTTCCCCTTCACGCTGCTCGACCGGCGGGTGAAGAACGTGCTGCTGGTGCTGCTCATGCTGGAGCACTCCGTGATCGCGGTCGTCCTCGGACTGCCGTTCTTCTCCCTGGCGATGATCACCGCGGACGCGGTCTTCCTGCCGACCTCGTTCCTGCGCCGGGTCGGCGCCCTCGCCACTCGCGCGCGCGGCCGGTTCGTCGAGGACGACGACCACGGCGACGGCCGGGACATCGGCGGGGACACAGGCCGGGACATCGGCGGAGGCGAGGACGGCACGGTGCCGGCGCCGCGCTCCCCGGAGGACAGCGCGCCCGGCCCCGTAGGGTTCACGGCATGACCGACCCCCTGATCCGCTGGCGCGAGTACGCCGCCTCCGCCGTGCTGCTCGACGGCTTCCACGCGCTCAAGCACGCGCTGCGCTTCGGGGCCGAGGTGCCGGTGGCGGTCACCACCGACCGGCGGGCCGCGCTCGCCCTGGCCGAGGAACTGGCCGGGGACGTCCGGGAGACCCTGGCCGTGCTGCTCACCGAAGTTCCCGAACGGACGTACGCCGGTCTCGTACCGCGCCCGCATCCGACGGGTGTCGCCGCGCTCGCCGTACGACCGTCACGCGAGGCCCGTCTGGAGGCGCTCGCCCGGATGCCGCGCACCGCCCCGGTGGTGGTCCTCGACAACCCCCGCAACCTCGGCAACGCGGGCGCCGTGATCCGGCTGGCCGCCGGTTTCGGGGCGACCGGCGTGGTCACCACCGGCACGCTCGACCCCTGGCATCCGACCGTGGTGCGCGGCGGCGCGGGACTGCACTTCGCCACCGCCGTGGAGCGCCTGGACGTCGACGAGCTGCCGCCCGGCCCGCTGTACGCCCTGGACCCGGAGGGCGAGGACATCCGCGGCACCGAGCTTCCCGACGACGCCGTCCTCGCCTTCGGCTCGGAGCGCAGTGGGCTTTCCGCCGAGGTGCGCGCGCGGGCCGACCGTCTGCTGCGGCTGCCGATGCGCCCCCAGGTCTCCAGCTACAACCTCGCCACCAGCGTGGCGATGACGCTGTACCACTGGAGCGCCACCGGGGGCGCCCCCGCCGCCTAGCTGTATTGCCCCGCGAGTTTGGGGGACGCGGCCGGCGGGAGGACGGACCCGCCCTCCCGCCGGCCCCGGCCGCTAGCCTTCCCGGCGCACCTCGACCACCCGGAACCGGTTCGCCACGAAGGCGCCGTCGCACAGGGCCGCGTTCGCCGCCGGGTTGCCGCCCGAGCCGTGGAAGTCGGAGAAGGCGGCGGTCTGGTTCACGAACACCCCGCCGGTGAGGTTGAAGGACAGCTGGGCGGCCTCCTCCAGGCACACCTCCTCGATGGCCCCCTCCACCTCGCTGTCGGTGGTGTACGCGCCGACCGTCATCGCGCCCTTCTCGCGCACCGTGCGCCGCAGCAGCTCCACCGCGTCGGTCACCGAGTCGACCGCGACGGCGAAGGAGACGGGGCCGAAGCACTCGCTCATGTAGGCGGCCTCGGCATCCGGCTTGGCGCCGTCCAGCTTGACGATCACCGGGGTGCGCACCACCGCGTCCGGGAACTCCGGGTTGGTGATCTCGCGCGAGGCGAGGGCGACCTCGCCGAGTCCGGCCGCGGCCTCCAGGCGGGCCTTGACGTCGGGGTTGACGATCGCGCCCAGCAGCGCGTTGGCCCGCGCGTCGTCGCCGAGCAGTCCGTCGACCGCGCGGGCGAGGTCGGCGGTGACCTCGTCGAAGGTCTTCGGTCCCTGGTCGGTGCCGATGCCGTCGCGCGGGATCAGCAGGTTCTGCGGGGTGGTGCACATCTGGCCGCTGTACAGGGACAGCGAGAACGCCAGGTTGGACAGCATGCCCTTGTAGTCGTCCGTGGAGTGCACGATCACCGTGTTGACGCCGGCCTTCTCCGTGTAGACCTGCGCCTGGCGCGCGTTGGCCTCCAGCCAGTCGCCGAAGGACGTCGAACCGGTGTAGTCGATGATCCGGATCTCCGGGCGGGTGGCGAGCGACTTGGCGATGCCCTCGCCGGGGCGCTCGGCGGCCAGGGCGACCAGGTCGGCGTCGAAACCGGCCTCGGCGAGCACCTCGCGCGCGACGCGCACGGTCAGCGCGAGCGGGAGCACCGCGCGCGGGTGCGGCTTGACCAGGACCGCGTTGCCGGTCGCCAGGGAGGCGAACAGGCCCGGGTAGCCGTTCCACGTCGGGAAGGTGTTGCAGCCGATGACCAGGCCGATGCCGCGCGGGACGGGCGTGAAGTCCTTGGTCAGCACCAGCGGGTCGCGCTTGCCCTGCGGCTTGGTCCACTCGGCGGTCCCGGGGGTGCGCACCTGCTCCGCGTACGCGTACGCCACCGCCTCCAGGCCGCGGTCCTGGGCGTGCGGGCCGCCCGCCTGGAACGCCATCAGGAAGGCCTGGCCGCTGGTGTGCATGACCGCGTGCGCGAACTCGTGCGTCCGGTCGCTGATCCGCTTGAGGATCTCCAGGCAGACCACGGCACGCACTTCGGCGCCCGCGTCCCGCCAGGCCCGCTGCCCGGCCTTCATCGCGGGCAGCAGTGCGTCCAGGTCCGCGTGCGGGTAGCTCACGCCCAGCTCGATGCCGTACGGCGAGACCTCGCCGCCAACCCAGTCGTCCGTGCCCGCCTGGCCGAGGTCGAAGCGGGTGCCCAGCAGGGCGTCGAAGGCGGCCTTGCCCGCGGCCGCGTCCAGGCTGCCGTGGTCGCCGTACGCCTTGGGGTGCTCGGGGTGCGGGGACCAGTACGCGCGGGTGCGGATCGCTTCCAGGGCCTGGTCGAGAGTGGGCCGGTGCTTGGCGATCAGCTCGGGGGCGGTCAGTTCGGCGGCCATGCGGGACCAACTCCTCGTCTGGAGAACTCGTCTTCGAGTTCAGGACCTGGCAGAAAGAGCAGCGGGATGGGACGGTCAGGGCTAGAGTAACCGAACGATCGGTCGGTTCAAGGGGGTCCGCCGCATCTGTGGAAAACCCCGTGCGGGAGGATCGCGCACATGACAGCACTCGACCTCGGCAGCCCCGTGGCAGTCGTCGGCACCGGCACCATGGGCCAGGGCATCGCCCAGGTCGCACTGGTCGCCGGCCACCCCGTGCGGCTCTACGACGCCGCGCCCGGACGGGCCCGGGACGCCGCCGCCGCGATCGGCGCGCGCCTGGACCGGCTGGTGGAGAAGGGCCGGCTCGACGCCGCCGCACGGGACGCGGCCCGCGCCCGCCTGGAGCCCGCGGACGCGCTCACCGACCTGGCCGACTGCGGCCTCGTCGTGGAGGCCGTCCTGGAGCGGCTGGACGTCAAGCAGCAGCTCTTCGGCGAGCTGGAGGACGTCGTCGCCGAGGACTGTCTGCTCGCCACCAACACCTCCTCGCTGTCGGTGACGGCGATCGGCGGCGCCCTGCGCCATCCGGGCCGCTTCCTCGGCCTGCACTTCTTCAACCCCGCCCCGCTGCTGCCACTGGTCGAGGTCGTCTCCGGGTTCGCCACCGACGTCACGTCGGCCACCCGCGCCTACGAGACCGCCCGCGCCTGGGGCAAGACCCCGGTGGCCTGCGCGGACACCCCCGGCTTCATCGTCAACCGGATCGCCCGGCCCTTCTACGCCGAGGCGTTCGCGGTCTACGAGGCCCAGGGCGCCGACCCGGCCACCATCGACGCGGTCCTGCGCGAGTGCGGCGGCTTCCGCATGGGCGCGTTCGAACTCACCGACCTGATCGGCCAGGACGTCAACGAGGCGGTGACGCACTCGGTGTGGCAGTCCTTCTTCCAGGACGTGCGGTTCACCCCGTCGCTGGCCCAGCGCCGCCTGGTGGAGTCCGGGCGCCTCGGCCGCAAGACCGGACACGGCTGGTACGACCACGAAGAGGGCGCCGAGCGGCCCGAGCCGCACACCGCCGACAAGGAGCGGCCGCCCGCCTACGTCGTCGCCGAGGGCGACCTCGGCCCCGCCGCCGAACTGCTCGCGCTGATCCGCGAGGCGGGCATCCAGGTCCGCGAGGAGAACGGCGAGGAGGGCGGCCACCTGGAGCTGCCCGGCGGCGGCCAGCTGGTCCTCGCCGACGGCCAGACCTCGGTGGAGTTCCGCGACGTCGTCTACTTCGACCTCGCCCTCGACTACCGCGAGGCCACCCGCGTCGCCCTGTCCGCCTCCCAGGACACCGCACCGGCGACCCTCGCCGAGGCCGTCGGCCTGTTCCAGGCGCTCGGCAAGGACGTCAGCGTCATCGGCGACGTCCCCGGCATGATCGTGGCCCGCACCGTGGCCCGGATCATCGACCTCGCCCATGACGCGGTCTCCAAGGGCGTGGCCACCGAGGAGGACGTCGACACCGCGATGCGCCTGGGTGTCAACTACCCCCTCGGCCCCTTCGAATGGGACCGCAGGCTGGGCGACGAGTTCGCCTACGACGTCCTGGACGCGATGCACGAGCGCGACCCCTCCGGACGCTACGCGCCGTCCCTCGCGCTCTACCGCCACGCCTATGCCGACGACAAGCGGGAGGGCACCTCATGACCACGCCCAGGCGCGACACGTACACCCCCGAGACACTGCTCTCCGTCGCCGTCCAGGTCTTCAACCAGCGCGGTTACGACGGCACCTCCATGGAGCACCTGTCCAAGGCGGCCGGCATCTCCAAGTCGTCGATATACCACCACGTCAGCGGCAAGGAGGAGCTGCTGAAGCGGGCCGTCAGCCGCGCCCTGGACGGCCTCTTCGCCATCCTGGAGGAGCCGGGGGCGGGGGAGGGGCGGCCCGTGGAGCGCCTGGAGCACGTCGTACGGCGCATGGTCGAGGTGCTCATAGCCGAGCTGCCCTACGTGACGCTGCTGCTGCGGGTGCGCGGCAACACCGAGACCGAGCGGTGGGCGCTGGAGCGCCGCCGCGACTTCGACCACCGGGTCGCCGAACTGCTCAAGGCGGCGGCAGCCGACGGGGACGTACGCCCCGAGGTGGAGGTGCGGCTGGCGACCCGGCTGGTCTTCGGGATGATCAACTCCATCGTGGAGTGGTACCGGCCGGAGGCCCGCGGCGCCTCGGGCCGCGAGGTCTCCGACGCGGTCGTCCAGCTGGTCTTCTCCGGACTGCGCCGGGACCGGCCCGCCACGTGACACGGCAAGGGGCCCTCCGGCCACCGGGGGCGCGCCCTTGCGGTGTTCCGTGCCGCGCCACCTAGGCGTCGGGTTCCAGGTCCTCCTCCTCGAACACCAGCAGCGTGCGGGTGCTCAGCACCTCCGGGATCGCCTGGAGCCGGGTGAGCACCAGTTCGCGCAGCGCCCGGTTGTCGGGCGTGTGCACCAGCAGCAGCACGTCGAAGTCGCCGCCCACCAGCGCGATGTGCGAGGCGCCGGGCAGCTGGCGCAGCTGTTCGCGGACCGTGCGCCAGGTGTTCTGGACGATCTTCAGCGTGATGTAGGCCGAGGTGCTGTGCCCGGCCCGCTCATGGTCCACGCGCGCGCCGAAGCCCCGGATGACCCCGTCCTCGACCAGCCGGTTGATGCGCGCGTAGGCGTTGGCGCGCGAGACGTGGACGCGTTCGGCGACCGACCGTATCGAGGCGCGGCCGTCCGCCTGGAGGATGCGCAGGATGTCCTGATCGATGGCGTCCAGCGGTCGTGCCGGCAGCGGCACCGCGTCCTGCGCTGTCTCGGCCATTTGTTCAGGTGCCATGTCCCCCCGCTCCCTCACCGTGGACGTCCTGCGTTCATTCCAGGCTGTGCAGAACCGTTTGTCCACAGCCTGGAGGGGCCTGTAGCCAAAATGTGCCGACGACCGAACAATCGGTAGGTGAGACGGGTCACAGCCGACCCGTCTTCCGTAGCCGCTCCCACGAGGAGGTGCCGTCATGACGGTTCTGGAGCAGCGGGGCGCGTACCGGCCATCGCCGCCGCCCGCCTGGCAGCCCCGTATGGACCCCGCGCCGCTGCTGCCCGACGCCGAGCCCTACCGCGTCCTCGGCACCGAGGCGGCCGCCAAGGCCGATCCCGACCTGCTCCGCCGGCTCCACGCCCACCTGGTGCGCGGCCGCCGTTACAACACCCAGGCCACCGCGCTGACCAAGCAGGGCCGCCTCGCCGTCTACCCCTCCAGCACCGGCCAGGAGGCCTGCGAAGTCGCAGCCGCCCTGGCCCTCGAAGAGCGCGACTGGCTCTTCCCCAGCTACCGCGACACCCTGGCGGTCGTCGCCCGCGGCGTGGACCCCGTGGAGGCGCTGACCCTGCTGCGCGGCGACTGGCACACCGGCTACGACCCGTACGCCCACCGGGTGGCCCCCCTCTCCACCCCGCTGGCCACCCAGCTCCCGCACGCCGTCGGTCTGGCCCACGCCGCCCGCCTCAAGGGCGACGACGTGGTCGCGCTCGCGATGGTCGGCGACGGCGGCACCAGCGAGGGCGACTTCCACGAGGCGCTGAACTTCGCCGCCGTCTGGCGGGCACCCGTCGTCTTCCTGGTGCAGAACAACGGCTTCGCCATCTCCGTCCCGCTCGCCAAGCAGACCGCCGCGCCCTCCCTGGCCCACAAGGCCGTCGGCTACGGCATGCCCGGCCGCCTGGTCGACGGCAACGACGCGGTGGCGGTGCACGAGGTCCTCGGCGACGCCGTACGGCAGGCCCGCGCCGGCGGCGGTCCGACGCTGATCGAGGCGGTCACCTACCGCATCGACGCCCACACGAACGCCGACGACGCCACCCGCTACCGGGGCGACGCCGAGGTCGAGACCTGGCGCGCCCACGACCCGGTGCGCCTGCTGGAGACGGAGCTGACCGAGCGCGGTCTGCTCGACGAAGCCGCGCTGGAAGCCGTACGGGAGGACGCCGAGGCGATGGCCGCCGACCTGCGCGCACGCATGAACCAGGACCCCGAGCTCGACCCGATGGACCTCTTCGACCACGTCTACGCCGAGACCACCGCCCAACTGCGCGAACAGCGGGACCTGTTGCGGGCCGAGCTGGCGGCCGAGCAGGACGGGCCCGACCAGCAGGAAGGCGACCGCCGATGACCACCGTGGCCGTCAAGCCCGCCACCATGGCCCAGGCCCTCACCCGCGCGATGCGCGACGCGATGGCCGCCGACCCCAGCGTGCACGTGCTCGGTGAGGACGTCGGCACCCTCGGCGGCGTCTTCCGCGTCACCGACGGGCTCGCCAAGGAGTTCGGCGAGGACCGCTGCACCGACACCCCGCTCGCCGAGGCCGGCATCCTCGGCGCCGCCGTCGGCATGGCCATGTACGGCCTGCGCCCGGTGGTGGAGATGCAGTTCGACGCGTTCGCCTACCCGGCGTTCGAGCAGCTGGTCAGCCATGTCTCCCGGATGCGCAACCGCACCCGCGGCAAGATGCCCCTGCCGATCACCGTCCGCATCCCCTACGGCGGCGGCATCGGCGGTGTCGAGCACCACAGCGACTCCTCCGAGGCGTACTACATGGCCACCCCCGGCCTGCACGTGGTCACGCCCGCGACCGTCGCCGACGCCTACGGCCTGCTGCGCCGGTCCATCGCCTCCGACGACCCGGTCGTCTTCCTGGAGCCCAAGCGGCTCTACTGGTCCAAGGACACCTGGAACCCCGAGCAGCCGGCCGAGGTCGAGCCGATCGGGCGTGCGGTGGTCCGGCGCACCGGCCGCAGCGCCACGCTGATCACCTACGGCCCCTCCGTGCCCGTCTGCCTGGAGGCCGCCGAGGCCGCGCGGGCCGAGGGATGGGACCTGGAGGTGATCGACCTGCGCTCCCTGGTGCCGTTCGACGACGAGACGGTCTGCGCCTCCGTGCGGCGCACCGGACGCGCGGTCGTGGTGCACGAGTCCACCGGGTTCGGCGGGCCGGGCGGCGAGATCGCGGCCCGTGTCACCGAGCGCTGCTTCCACCACCTGGAGGCCCCCGTGCTGCGCGTGGCCGGGTTCGACCTCCCCTACCCGCCGCCCATGCTGGAGCGGCACCATCTGCCCGGCGTGGACCGCGTCCTGGACGCCGTGGCCCGGCTTCAGTGGGAGGCCGAGCGCTGATGGCACAGGTGCTGGAGTTCAAGCTGCCCGATCTCGGCGAAGGACTGACCGAGGCGGAGATCGTGCGCTGGCTGGTCCAGGTCGGTGACGTGGTCGCCGTCGACCAGCCGGTGGTCGAGGTCGAGACGGCCAAGGCCTCGGTCGAGGTCCCCTGCCCCTACGGCGGTGTGGTCACCGCCCGCTACGGCGAGGAGGGCACCGAACTCCCGGTCGGCGCCCCGCTCCTGACGGTCGCGGTCGGCGAACCCGCCGCGGAGTCCGGAGAGGGCTCGGGCAACGTCCTGGTCGGCTACGGCACGTCCGAGGCGCCGGGCCGCCGGCGCAGGGTGCGGCCGGTGGCGCCGGCCGGCGGCGGTGCGAGCAGGGGCGTGAACGGCAGCGCCTCGGCGCCCGCTCCGGGCCGGCCCGTCGACGCGGGCCTGCCCAGCGGTCCCGTGCCCGTGATCTCCCCGCTGGTCCGGCGGCTCGCCCGCGAGGGCGGACTGGACCTGCGGCAACTGGCGGGCTCGGGCCCGGACGGGCTGATCCTGCGCGCGGACGTGGAGCAGGCCCTGCGGGCCGGCTCCGGCCGGGACCGCGGTCGTACGGCCGAGGTCCCCGCCGTGGCCGCTCCCGCCCCCGCGGCGGCCCCGGAAGCGGGCGAGGTGCGTGTCCCCCTCAAGGGCATCCGCGGTGCCGTCGCCGACAAGCTGTCCCGCAGCCGCCGGGAGATCCCGGACGCCACCTGCTGGGTGGACGCCGACGCGACGGAACTGATGCGCGCACGGGCCGCGATGAACGCGGCCGGGGGCCCGAAGATCTCGCTCCTCGCGCTCCTCGCCCGTATCAGCACCGCCGCCCTCGCCCGGTTCCCCGAGCTCAACTCCTCCGTCGACACGGGCGCCCGCGAGATCGTCCGGCACCCGCATGTGCACCTCGGGTTCGCGGCGCAGACCGAGCGCGGTCTGGTCGTGCCGGTCGTCCGGGACGCCCACACCCGTGACGCGGAGTCCCTGACCGCCGAGTTCGCCCGGCTCACCGAGGCGGCCCATGCCGGGACGCTGACCCCCGGAGAACTCACCGGTGGCACCTTCACGCTGAACAACTACGGCGTCTTCGGCGTCGACGGCTCCACGCCGATCGTCAACCACCCCGAGGCCGCCATGCTCGGCGTCGGCCGGATCATCCCCAAGCCGTGGGTGCACGAGGGCGAGCTGGCGGTCCGTCAGGTGGTGCAGCTCTCGCTCACCTTCGACCACCGGGTGTGCGACGGCGGCACGGCGGGCGGCTTCCTGCGGTACGTGGCGGACTGCGTGGAACAGCCGGCGGTGCTGCTGCGCACCCTGTGACCGCCGGGTCCCGGTGATCCTTCGGTTTCCCCTGAACGGCCCGGACCGCATACTCGGGGAGTGACCGACCAAGCCACCGGCCCGACGACCACCCAGGCCGCCAGGGCCGCAGCGGCCCCCGGAGCCGACGCGGCCCCACCGCCGTACGACGCCGTCGTGCTGGCCGGTGGTGCCGCGCGGCGGCTCGGCGGAGCCGACAAACCCGGTGTCCGGGTCGGCGGCCGGGCGCTGCTCGACCGGGTGCTCTCGGCCTGCGCGGGCGCTCGTACGACCGTCGTCGTGGCCGCGCCCCGCACCACCGTCCGCCCGGTGCGCTGGGCGCGCGAGGAGCCGCCCGGCGCCGGACCGGTCGCCGCGCTGGCCGCCGGGCTGCGGCACACCACGGCCGAGCACGCCGTGGCCCTCTCCGCCGACCTGCCCTTCCTGCGCCCGGCCACGCTGCACCGCCTGTTGGCCGCCCTCGACGACACCGGCGCCGAGGGCGCGCTGCTCACCGACGCGGGCGGCCGCGATCAGCCCCTCGTCGCCGCGTACCGCACCGCCGCGCTGCGCCGCGAACTGGCTGCCCTCGCCGCCGCGCACGACGGTCTCACCGGGCTGCCGCTGCGCCGGCTCACCGGCGCCCTCCGCCTCACCCGCGTCCCGGACCCGTACGCGTCCTTCGACTGCGACACCTGGGACGACATCGTCAACGCCAGGACACGCATCAGGGAGCATGGGCACGTGTTGGATGAATGGATCTCCGCAGTCAAGGACGAACTGGGCATCGACCTGGACGTCGACACGAACGCCCTGCTCGACCTCGCCCGCGACGCCGCGCACGGCGTCGCCCGCCCCGCCGCCCCGCTGACCACCTTCCTCGTCGGCTACGCCGCGGCACGGGACGGGGGCGGCCCCGAGGCCGTCGCCGAGGCCGCCCGCAAGGCCGCCGCACTGGCCCTGCGCTGGGAGGAAGAGGCGGGGGAGACCAAGGGGAGCGGGGGCCCGAGCGCCCCGGACGCCGGATGACCGCGCCCGGCCTCCGCAACGGGGGACCCGTGGAGGACAGCGACGACCTCGACGTCGAGGAGGCCCTGGCCCTCGTGAGGGAAGCCAAGGACGACGGCACCGGCTTCGCACCCGCCCCGGCGCCGCACGCGCAGTCCGCCGCGCGGCACCGGCCCGCCCCGGCGGAGCGGCGCCGCGCCACCTCCTGGCCACAGGCCCGCGAGACCGCCGCCCGCGCCGCCCGCTCGGCCCGGACCGCCGCAGGCGCCGCGGGGACCGCCGGGGCCACCGGTTCGGCCGGCCTCCGCCGCGCCCCCGTCTCCGTACCCCTCGGCGACGCCCTCGGCCTCGTCCTCGCCGCCCCCCTCGACGCGCTCACCGACCTGCCCTCCTTCGACACCTCGGCGATGGACGGCTGGGCGGTCGCCGGACCCGGACCCTGGGCGGTACGCGAGGAGGGCGTGCTCGCCGGGCACGCCCGGCCCGCGCCGCTCACCGACGGCGAGGCGGTCCGCATCGCGACCGGTGCCCGCGTCCCCGCCGACACCACCGCCGTCCTGCGCACCGAGCACGGCCGCACCGACGCCCAGGGCCGGCTGCACGCCACCCGGGACATGGTCCACGGCCAGGACATCCGCCCGCGCGGCCAGGAGTGCCGCAGCGGCGACCAACTGCTGCCCGTCGGCACCCAGGTCACCCCGGCCGTCCTCGGCCTGGCCGCGGCCGCGGGATACGACACCGTCACCGTCGTCCCCCGCCCCCGCGTCGAGGTCCTGGTCCTCGGGGACGAGCTGCTGACCGAGGGGCTGCCGCGCGAGGGGCTGATCCGGGACGCGCTCGGCCCCATGCTGCCGCCCTGGCTGCGCGCGCTCGGCGCCGAGGTCGTCGCCGTGCGCCGGGTCCGCGACGATGCCGAGGCCCTGCGCAAGGCGATCACCGCCGCCACGGCCGACCTGGTCGTCACCACCGGGGGCACCGCCGCCGGACCCGTCGACCACGTCCATCCCACCCTGGAGCGCATCGGGGCCGAACTCCTCGTCGACGGCGTCGAAGTGCGCCCCGGCCATCCCATGCTGCTCGCCCGCACCAAGGACGACCAGCATCTCGTCGGCCTGCCCGGCAACCCCCTCGCTGCCGTCTCCGGCCTGCTCACGCTCGCCGAGCCGCTCCTGCGGACCCTCGCCGCCCGCCCGGCCCCCGAGCCGTACGCACTGCCGCTGACGGAGGCGGTGCACGGGCACCCGCACGACACCCGGCTCATCCCGGTGGTGCTGCGCGGCGACCGCGCCGTGCCGCTGCACTACAACGGCCCGGCCATGCTGCGCGGCGTCGCCGCCGCCGACGCGCTGGCCGTCGTACCGCCGGGCGGGGCCCGGCGGGGTGACGAGGTGGAACTGCTGGACCTGCCCTGGGCGAGCGCGGGGATCGGGGTATGTTTCACGTGAAACGTGCGGACGGCGATCGGTCCGACGATGCCGCCGTCCCCCGCGACGACGCACACCCGGTGGACGAACGCCCGGTCGTCCACCGGGTGAGGCTCCCGGTGAAGGTGGTGGAGCGCCCGCTCCGCCAGGTCGCCAAACGGCTGCTCATGGCGCTGCTGGTGCTGCTCGCCACCGCACTCGTCGTCTACGCCGACCGCGCGGGCTACCACGACAGCTCCGACGACTCCGTGGACCTGCTCGACTCGTTCTACTACGCCACCGTCACCCTCTCCACCACGGGATACGGCGACATCACCCCGGTCAGCGACAGCGCCCGGCTGACCAACATCTTCGTCATCACGCCCCTGCGCGTGCTGTTCCTGATCATCCTGGTCGGCACCACGCTGGAGGTCCTCGCCGAGCGCACCCGGGAGGAATGGCGCCTGAAACGCTGGAGGTCCGCCTTGCGCGAGCACACCGTCGTCGTCGGCTTCGGCACGAAGGGGCGGTCGGCCGTGCAGACCGTGTGCGCGACGGGGCTGAGGAAGGAACAGGTGGTCGTGGTGGACCCCAGCGCCAAGGTGATCGACGCGGCGACCGCCGACGGTTTCGCCGGGGTCATGGGCGATGCCACCCGCAGCGACGTCCTCAAGCGGGCCGAGGTGCACAAGGCCCGGCAGATCATCGTCGCCCCGCAGCGCGACGACACCGCGGTGCTGGTCACGCTGACCGCCCGTCAGCTCAACCGGGGCGCGAAGATCGTGGCCGCGGTGCGCGAGGAGGAGAACGCCCCGCTGCTGCGGCAGTCCGGCGCCGACGCCGTCATCACCAGCGCCAGCGCGGCCGGCCGGCTGCTCGGTCTGTCCGTCCTCAGCCCCGCCGCCGGCATGGTCATGGAGGACCTCATCCAGCAGGGCAGCGGCCTGGACCTCGTGGAACGGCCGGTGGTGCGCGCCGAGGCGGGCAAGCGGCCGCGCGAGGTCGACGACCTGGTGGTGAGCGTCGTACGCGGCCACCGGGTGCTCGGCTACGACGACCTGTCCATCGGCACCCTGCAGCTGACCGACCGGCTCATCACCATCGTCCGGGCCGGCCCCGGCACCCAGGTCACCCCGCATCGTCCGCTGCCCACGGACTGAGCGAGCCGTCGCGGGGCGCGAACACCGCGTGGGCCACGGGGAGTAGCGTCATCCGCATGCATGCGATCACGATTCCCGAACCTGGTGGTCCCGAGGCGCTGGTATGGGACGAGGTCCCCGATCCGGAGCCCGGCGAGGGAGAGGTGCTGGTCGAGGTGGTGGCCAGCGCCGTCAACCGTGCCGACATCCTGCAACGGCAGGGCTTCTACGACCCGCCGCCCGGCGCCTCCCCCTACCCCGGCCTGGAGTGCTCCGGCAGGATCGCCGCGCTCGGCCCCGGGGTGTCCGGCTGGGCCGTCGGCGACGAGGTCTGCGCGCTGCTCGCGGGCGGCGGCTACGCCCAGAAGGTCGTCGTACCGGCCGGTCAGCTGCTGCCCGTGCCGCGGGGCGTCGACCTCGTGCGGGCCGCCGCGCTGCCCGAGGTGGCCTGCACGGTCTGGTCCAACGTGTTCATGGTCGCCCATCTGCGGCCGGGCGAGACCCTGCTGGTGCACGGTGGCTCCAGCGGCATCGGCACCATGGCGATCCAGCTGGCCAAGGCCGTCGGCGCGAAGGTCGCGGTGACCGCCGGGACGAAGGAGAAGCTGGAGCGCTGCGCCGAGCTGGGCGCGGACGTCCTGATCAACTACCGGGAGCAGGACTTCGTCGCCGAGGTCAAGGAGGCCACCGGCGGCGCGGGCGCCGACGTCATCCTCGACAACATGGGCGCCAAGTACCTCGACCGCAACGTGCAGGCCCTGGCCGTCAACGGGCGCCTGGCGATCATCGGGCTCCAGGGCGGCGCCAAGGGCGAGCTGAACATCGGCGTGCTGCTGAACAAGCGGGCCGCCGTCAGCGCCACCTCGCTGCGGGCCAGGCCGCTGGACGAGAAGGCGGCCATCGTCGCCGCGGTGCGCGAGCACGTCTGGCCGCTGCTCGCCGGCGGTCATGTGCGTCCGGTGGTGGACCGCGAGCTGCCGATGCCGCGGGCCGCCGAGGCGCACCGGGTGGTCGAGGAGAGCGGCCACATCGGCAAGGTGCTGCTGGTGGCGCCGTAGCGGACCCTCCGAGAGGGGCTCAGCTCCGGCGCAGCCGCAGGCCCAGGAAGGCCAGGCCGAGGCCCAGGCCGATGAGGACGAGCCCGCTGCCGAGCGGCAGGATCCGCAGGACCGGTTCGCTCGCGTTCTCGCTCTGCCCGGCGGCGTTCCGCGCGGCCGACCGCCCCGGCGACCCCGTGGGATCGAGGCCCGCCTCCTCGGTCGGCGGTGAGGCCGTCGGGGTCTCGGCGGTCTCCGGCTCCGCGGGCTGTGCGGCGGCGGAGTCGGGGACCGCGTCGTCGTCGCCCTCCACCTCTGCCCAGGGTCCGTCCGGCCGCCCCGGGCGCAGCTTCCCCTCCCCGGCCCCGCTCCCCGCCCGGGACGGCTCGGCGGACGACGGGGGGTACGAGGCGGAGGCGGAGCCCGAGGGCGCCGGGTGCTGGGGATCGGCACCGGCGTGATCGTGACCCGGGCGGTCCTGGTGATCGTGCCCCGGGTGGCCGGGCCCGCCGGAATCGGCCGGGTGCCCGGAGGCGCCTCCCGAACCGCTCGTGCGGCCGGGGGGCGGGGCCGAGGACGTCGCCGAGGGCGAGGCGGAGGCCGGGTGACCCCTGGTGGGGAAGCGCGGGGCGCCGGCCTCGGCGGCGTACGCGGTGGTGGTGCCGTACACGGGCAGGGCCGTCGTGAGGACGAGCAGCAGCCGCAGACAGCGGTGGGTGAGTCGCAGCCATGGAGTCACGTCGGTGACCTCCCGGAGCCCAGCTGGCGTGAGCGCGTGATCGATGATGAACCGACGGGAACAGACTCACATTCGCGACTCTCCCGGGCATTCCGGGTTGGGCCGACGGGTCTAAACGGCGGTTCCGCCCCACCGGGGGGCCCGCGGTGGTGAGGTGGACGGGTGCGAGAGAATGACGGCATGGAGATGCCGAGGAACGAACGGTCGCCGGAGAAGCCCCAGATCCTCGTCGTGGGCCAGGACGGGATGGCGCTCGGCGGAGGTGGCGGGGAGGACGAGTCCCGCGAGATTCCGGTCACCGAGCAGGTCGAGCAGCCCGCCAAGGTCATGCGGATCGGCAGCATGATCAAGCAGCTCCTGGAGGAGGTGCGCGCGGCTCCCCTCGACGAGGCCAGCCGGGTGCGGCTGAGGGAGATCCACGCCAGCTCCGTGAAGGAGCTGGAGGACGGCCTGGCCCCGGAGCTGGTCGAGGAACTGGAGCGGTTGTCCCTGCCGTTCACCGACGACGTCACTCCGAGCGACGCGGAGCTGCGGATCGCGCAGGCCCAGCTGGTGGGCTGGCTGGAGGGACTCTTCCACGGGATCCAGACCACGCTGTTCGCCCAGCAGATGGCCGCGCGGGCCCAGCTGGAGCAGATGCGCCGCGCGCTCCCGCCGGGTGTCTCGGGCGCCGAGGGCGACGAGCAGCACCTCGGCGGGCGCTCGGGCGGCCCGTACCTGTAGGCCCCGCACACGCGAAAGGGGCCCGGCGGTGATGCGCCTGGCCCCTTCTCACACGCCCGTCACTGCGGCGGGTTACCCGTCGACACGCTCAGCTCGATGGTGCCCGGGTCCTTGGCGTTCACGTCCGTGCCCTCGGACGGGAACTGGTCGAGCACGGTCCCGTCGCCCCAGGTGTTGTCGTCCACCTTCTTGACGTGCAGCTGCCAGCCCGCGGCCTGGAAGCAGGCCTTCACGGAGTTGATGTCCTTGTAGCGGAAGTCGGGCAGCTGGATCTTGTTGGGGTCGCTGTAGGACTCGTCCGGCTCCGTGCACTTGGTCTTGTCGATCACCCGGGTGGTGTCCGGGCCCCGGTATCCGGTCTGGTGGGTGGGGGACGCCGAGACACTGGCGCCGCCGTGCCCGCCCGTGTCGTTCCCGCCGCCGCTGTTCACGGTCAGCGCGACGACCAGGCCGACGACGGCGGCGAGCGACACCGTGACGGCGCCGATGATCACACCCTTGTTGCCCTTGCCGCCGCCAGGGCCCGCGCCGTGCCCCTGCACGGCCGTCTGCGGCGCCTGCGCGTACGGGGGCGGGGTCTGCGGCCCGTAGCCCACCGGCGGCGTCTGGTAGCCCGCCTGCTGCGGATAGCCGTAGGACGGCGCGGGCGCGGCCGGCGCCGGGGTCTGGGGACCACCGTACGGACCCGGCTGGTACGGCGTCTGCACCGGGCCGGACGGCGTCTGCCGGACCTGGTCGACCGGGGGGAACACCGCGGAGCCGACGCCCGAGCCGCTCTGCCGCGGACCCGCGTCCGGCACGATGCTCGGGGCGGCGCCCTGGAGGGAGGCGGCGACCCGCAGGCACTCCTCGCGCATGGCGTCGGCGGTCGGGAAGCGCTCGTTCGGGTTCTTCCGCAGCGCTCGGGCGACCAGCGCGTCCACCCCCTGGGGCAGCGCGCGGTTGATGGAGGAGGGAGCCACCGGCTCCTCCTGCACGTGCGCGTACGCGATCGCCAGCGGGGAGTCCGCGTCGAACGGCAGCCGCCCGGTCACCAGCTGGAAGAGCATGATGCCGACCGAGTACAGGTCGGAGCGGGCGTCCACGCCGCGGCCGAGGGCCTGCTCGGGCGAGAGGTACTGCGGGGTGCCGACGACCATGCCGGTCTGCGTCATGGACGTCACGCCGGACTGCATGGCGCGCGCGATGCCGAAGTCCATGACCTTGACCACACCGCGCTTGGTCATCATCACGTTGCCCGGCTTGATGTCGCGGTGGACCAGCCCCATCTCGTGGCTGATGTCCAGCGCCGCCAGCACGTCCGCGGTGACCTTCAGCGCCTTGTCGGCGGGCATCGCGCCGTACTGCCGTATGTCCGCATCGAGGACCGAGCCCAGCGGGCGGCCCTCGATGTACTCCATGACGATGTACGGCGTCGCCATGCCGCCGAGGTCGTCCTCGCCCGTGTCGAAGACGGAGACGATGTTGGTGTGCGTGAGCTTCGCCACGGCCTGGGCCTCGCGGCGGAAGCGCTCGCGGAAGGCCTGCTCACGGCCGAGCTCGGTGTGGAGTGTCTTGATCGCGACCTGGCGGTCCAGCACGGCGTCGTACGCGAGGTGCACCGAGGCCATGCCGCCCTCGCCGAGCAGGTCGCGCAGCTGGTAGCGGCCGCCGGCCAGCGCCTGCCCCGTATACCGGCCGTGTGCGCCGTCCTGGCTCATCTCTCCCCGTCCCCCATCGGCCGTCCGGCACCCTGGCTCGTCGCGCAGGTCTTGATCGAATGTGTCATTCCCGGCCAAGTCTGCCCCAGGCCTCGGACACGTCAAGCTCGGTGCCCGTTCCGTGACCGTACGCGCAAGAAGCGTCGCGCAAGCGTTACAGGGGACCTACGACCAGCACACAGAATTTGCACGACGGCCTGTGCTGAGGGTTTCATGGCCGGTCCGTCGCAGAGCGGGCCCCGGTTCCGGTTCCGGACCGGTGGCCCCCACGGAGGCTGTAGCGTGGCCGACGGAGACCGTGACAACACCGCGCGCACCGCGGGCAGAAACGACGGCGAGGACCGATGGCACAGACGCAGCGCGCCCAGGGCCCGTCCGACCCCGAGGCGTCTGGCGGCGGCATGTCGGACGCGCCGGAGAACTGGGGCAACGCAGGACTGGTCGGTGACGGCCGGTACCGGCTCACCCATCGGCTGGGCCGGGGCGGCATGGCCGAGGTGTTCGCGGCCGAGGACGTCCGCCTGGGCCGTACGGTCGCGGTCAAACTGCTCCGCGCCGACCTGGCCGAGGACCCCGTCTCCAAGGCGCGCTTCACGCGTGAGGCCCAGTCGGTCGCCGGCCTCAACCACCACGCGATCGTCGCCGTGTACGACTCCGGCGAGGACGTCGTGGGCGGCCAGTCGGTGCCGTACATCGTGATGGAGCTGGTCGAGGGCCGTACCATCCGCGATCTGCTGATCAACGCGGAGGCGCCCGGCCCCGAGCAGGCGCTGATCATCGTCTCCGGTGTCCTGGAGGCGCTCGCCTACTCGCACCAGCACGGCATCGTGCACCGCGACATCAAGCCGGCGAACGTCATCATCACCGACAGCGGCGCCGTGAAGGTGATGGACTTCGGCATCGCCCGCGCCCTGCACGGCGCGCAGTCCACGATGACCCAGACCGGCATGGTCATGGGCACCCCGCAGTACCTCTCCCCGGAGCAGGCGCTCGGCAAGGCCGTCGACCACCGCTCCGACCTGTACGCGACCGGCTGCCTGCTGTACGAACTGCTGGCGCTGCGGCCCCCGTTCACCGGCGAGACCCCGCTGTCGGTCGTCTACCAGCACGTCCAGGACACACCGGTGGCGCCCTCGCAGGTCCTGGACGCCTGCCCGCCGGAGCTGGACGGCCTGGTCATGCGCGCGCTCGCCAAGGAGCCGGACGACCGGTTCCAGACGGCGGAGGAGATGCGCGGCATGGTCCAGTACGGCCTGCAGATGCTGTACGACCAGGGCGGCCACACCGGCACCTGGAACACCGGCCCGGTGGCGGCGCACGACGGTCGGCACACCCCCGCGGGCGGCTTCGCGAGTACGACCGCCATGTCGCACCCGATGGCCGGCGGCGGCACCACCCAGATCCCGCAGCCCCTGCTGCCGCAGGGGTACGGCAACGGTGACGACGGCGGCTTCGAGGGGCACGGCAACAAGGGCAGCGGCCGCGGCAAGCTGTGGATCCTCGCCGTGCTCGCGGTCATCGCGATCGCGGCGGGCGTGGCGCTGGCGCTCCAGGGGGCGGGCAGCGGTGGCGGCGCCGGTACCGACACCAAGCCCCCGGCCACGCACACCAAGAGCACCGGCGACGACTCCGCCTCCGCGAGCCCGACCGACGACAGCACCGGGCAGCCCACGGACACGCCCACCGGCGACGGGTCGGGCACCGGTTCCGGTTCGGGCTGGTCGCCGACGTACACGCCGTCGGACACCCCGACCCAGCCGGAGACCACCGGCCCCACCGACCAGCCGACGAATCCGCAGCCCTCGTCGACGCAGCCCACGGACCCGACGACCGGCGGCGGCACGGTCGGCGGCGGCACCGGCAGCGGCGGCACGAGCACCGGCACGACCGGTGGCGGCACGGACGGCGGCACCACGGGCGGCGGCACCACCACCGACGGCAACGCGGCGGCCGGCGGGGCGGCGGGTCTGCCCACCGGCTGAGAACGGACCCGGCGGGGCCGCTCGCCGGCTGAACCCCGGACGGGGCCCGGTCGTCCGGGCCCCGTTCCTCTTTGCCGGCGACGGCCGGTCGAACCCGCTCACCGGGTGAAGGCGTCGCACACCGCGTCGTACTCCCGCGTCCACCACACCACGAGCGCCGAGGCGGCCGGGAACTGGCAGTCCGCACGGGTGTCGTCGCGTTCGTAGTGCCAGCGCAGCATCCAGAAGTCGTTCAGGCGTTCCCACCACACCCGGTGCACGGCGGCGGCCAGTTCCGCGGGCGTGGCACCGGCCGCGCGCCGGTACGCGCGGGCGTACGCCCGCACCTTCGGCAGGTCCAGGGCGCCCGCCGGGCGCACGAAGAAGATCGCGGCGGCGCGTACCGCCTCCTCGGCGCGGGGCTGCACTCCGAGCCGGTCCCAGTCCACGATGGCCGCCGGGACGCCGTCCTTGTAGAGCAGGTTGAACGGGTGGAAGTCGCCGTGCACCCAGCCCACCGGTCCGCCGGGCGGCGGGCGCCGGTCCGCGTGCCGCTCCAGGAGCGACCGCCGCTCCAGCAGCCGGTGCCGGGCGAGTGCGTCGAAGGCGTCGGCGGGGCGGTGCCTGCGCACCCGGGCGAGCAGCTGGTCGATGAGGGCGGAGGTGTCGGCCGGGTCGGCACTCTCCACGGGATGGGGACTCGTGGCCGGGCGGGTGCGCCCCTTGGGCGGCATCACGCGCTCCAGGCAGGCGTGCACGGCGCCCAGCAGCGCCCCCAGGCGGGCGCTCTCGGAACGGGTGAGCTGGCCGCCGTGGCGGTGTCCGCCGTCGATCCAGGGGTGCAGGGCGTAGGCGTGGCCGCCGACGACGGCGACGGTGCGGCCCTCGCGGTGCGCGAGCGGCACGGCGACCGGCACGCCGAGGGCGGCCAGGCGCTGGGTGGCCCGGTGCCGGCGTTCGATGGCGGTCGGATCGGCGGTGTCGGGGTCGAAGTGGTGCTTGAGGAAATAGCGGCCGCGCGTGGTGCACAGCCGGTAGCCGCGGTTGAGCAGCCCCTGGTCGACCGGTTCGCAGGCGAGGGCGGTACCGGCGGCGTCGTACAGGCGGAGCAGAGCGCCCAGAGGGGGCGCGTGGGGTACGGGGGGTGGTACACAAGGGCGCGGCACGCGGCAGATGCTAGGGCACCGCAAAGGCCCCGTGAGCTGCGGCTTGTCACAGAAAGTCGTCGGCAATCACAATCGGTCACAGAGTGAACCGGGACGAACGCTTGCGCGCTTCCCCGAAGAAGCGACCCAAAGGTGCGACAAAAATACGGTCGGTTCAAAGCTGTTCGACTTCGGTGTCCGGACTTTCTCCGGGCCGGTCCCGAAGCACGTCCGGGGTTTCGGGTGTTTCCTCCCGCCGAGGGCCCAGGGCCGGTCCGCCCCCACGAACTCTTCCCGTCGCCTGGGTGACCGGGATAACGTTCGGGTGCTCCGGCCTTGCCGCAAGGCTGTGACCAGCACGCTTCCGCATCCCCTCGATTTACTTGGATATCCAAGCAAAATCGCAGGTCAGGTGGGGTTTCACAGAAATGTGGAGCACTGGGTAACGTAATGGTCGCAGGGCGCTCGCCGGGGCACCTGTCACGCCTGTTCCCGGCCGAGTGGCACCCACCCCGTGCCCGGTGGTCGGAACAGGTGAGCCGCACTGGCCTACCGGCAACCCCGGGGGCCGGAACGACGGAGGAGCACACGTGACCGTGGACAGCAGTGCCGCGCGCAAGCGCAGCGCCGCAGGCAAGGCCGGCACCACCGGCAGCAAGGCCGGTTCGGCCGGGACCAAGTCCGGAGCCACCGGCGCCAAGCGCACCACCAGCACGACCCCCGCGCGTGCCGGCGCGAAGAAGAGCAGCGAGCCCGCGCTCGTGCAGCTTCTGACGCCGGAGGGCAAGCGGGTCGAGAACGCCGAGTACGACTCCTACGTCGCCGGCATCACCCCCGAAGACCTGCGCGGCCTCTACCGCGACATGGTGCTCACCCGTCGCTTCGACGCCGAGGCCACCGCCCTGCAGCGCCAGGGCGAGCTGGGCCTGTGGGCCTCCCTGCTGGGCCAGGAAGCCGCCCAGATCGGCTCCGGCCGGGCCCTGCGTGACGACGACTACGTCTTCCCGACGTACCGCGAGCACGGCGTCGCCTGGTGCCGTGGCGTGGACCCGACCAACCTGCTCGGCATGTTCCGCGGTGTGAACAACGGTGGCTGGGACCCCAACGGGAACAACTTCCACCTGTACACGATCGTCATCGGCTCCCAGACGCTGCACGCCACCGGCTACGCGATGGGCGTGGCCAAGGACGGCGCCGACTCGGCGGTCATCGCGTACTTCGGCGACGGCGCCTCCAGCCAGGGCGACGTGGCCGAGTCGTTCACCTTCTCCGCGGTCTACAACGCGCCCGTGGTGTTCTTCTGCCAGAACAACCAGTGGGCGATCTCCGAGCCGACCGAGAAGCAGACCCGGGTGCCGCTCTACCAGCGTGCCCAGGGCTACGGCTTCCCGGGCGTGCGCGTGGACGGCAACGACGTGCTGGCCTGTCTCGCGGTCACCAAGTGGGCCCTGGAGCGGGCCCGCAACGGCGAGGGCCCGACCCTGGTCGAGGCGTTCACCTACCGCATGGGCGCCCACACCACCTCCGACGACCCCAGCCGCTACCGGGGCGACGAGGAGCGCCAGGCATGGGAGGCCAAGGACCCGATCCTGCGCCTGCGCCGCCATCTGGAGGCATCGAACCACGCGGACGAGGGATTCTTCGAGGAACTCGAGGCCGAGTCCGAGGCGTTGGGCAAGCGGGTGCGTGAAGCGGTCCGCGCCATGCCCGACCCGGACCACTTCGCCATCTTCGAGAACGTGTACGCGGACGGGCACGCGCTCGTCGACGAGGAGAGGGCCCAGTTCGCCGCCTACCAGGCGTCGTTCGCGGACGCAGAAGGGGGTCACTGAGATGGCCGAGAAGATGGCGATGGCCAAGGCCATCAACGAGTCGCTGCGCCGCGCCCTGGAGGCCGACCCCAAGGTCCTGGTCATGGGCGAGGACGTCGGCAAGCTCGGCGGCGTCTTCCGCGTGACGGACGGGCTGCAGAAGGACTTCGGCGAGAGCCGGGTCATCGACACCCCGCTCGCCGAGTCCGGCATCGTCGGCACCGCGATCGGCCTGGCGCTGCGCGGCTACCGCCCGGTCGTGGAGATCCAGTTCGACGGCTTCGTCTTCCCGGCCTACGACCAGATCGTCACCCAGCTCGCCAAGATGCACGCGCGCTCGCTCGGCAAGGTCAAGATGCCGGTCGTCGTGCGCATCCCCTACGGCGGCGGCATCGGCGCGGTCGAGCACCACTCCGAGTCCCCCGAGGCGCTGTTCGCGCACGTCGCCGGCCTGAAGGTCGTCAGCCCTTCGAACGCCTCGGACGCGTACTGGATGATGCAGCAGGCCATCCAGAGCGACGACCCGGTGATCTACTTCGAGCCCAAGCGCCGCTACTGGGACAAGGCCGAGGTGGACGCCGAGGCGATCCCCGCCCCGCTGCACAAGGCCCAGGTCGTCCGCGAGGGCACCGACCTGACCCTCGCGGCCTACGGCCCGATGGTGAAGCTCTGCCTGGAGGTCGCCGCCGCGGCCGCCGAGGAGGGCAAGAGCCTGGAGGTCCTGGACCTGCGCTCGGTCTCCCCGCTCGACTTCGACGCCGTCCAGGCCTCGGTGGAGAAGACCCGCCGCCTGGTCGTGGTCCACGAGGCGCCGGTGTTCTTCGGCTCCGGCGGTGAGATCGCCGCCCGGATCACCGAGCGCTGCTTCTACCACCTGGAGGCCCCGGTGCTCCGGGTCGGCGGCTACCACGCCCCGTACCCGCCGGCCCGCCTGGAGGAGGAGTACCTGCCTGACCTGGACCGCGTGCTCGACGCCGTCGACCGCTCGCTGGCGTACTGAGGGAGAGGGTCGTGACGACGATGACGGACGCGTCCGTACGCGAGTTCAAGATGCCCGACGTGGGCGAGGGCCTGACCGAGGCCGAGATCCTCAAGTGGTACGTCCAGCCCGGCGACACGGTCACCGACGGCCAGGTGGTGTGCGAGGTCGAGACCGCGAAGGCGGCCGTCGAACTGCCCATCCCGTACGACGGCGTGGTGCGCGAACTGCGGTTCCCCGAGGGGACCACGGTCGACGTGGGCACGGCGATCATCGCGGTGCAGGTGGCGGGCGGGGCTCCGGCCCCGGCCGCGGCGCCCGCGCGGCCCGAGGCGGCGGAACCCGCGGCACCGGCGGCTCCGGCCGAGGAGCCGAAGGCCGAGGGCCGTCAGCCGGTCCTGGTGGGCTACGGCGTGTCGACCTCCGCGACCAAGCGACGCCCCCGCAGGGGCCCCGAGGCCACCGCCGCGGCTCCGGCCGCCCAGCCCGAGCTGAACGGCCACGCCCCGGTGGCGGGCGCCCCCCGCCCGCTGGCCAAGCCTCCGGTGCGCAAGCTGGCCAAGGACCTGGGCGTCGACCTGGCCACGGTCACCCCGTCCGGTCCGGACGGCGTCATCACGCGTGAGGACGTCCATGCGGCGGCCACGCCCGTGGCCGCGCCCGAGCCGGTGACGGCGGCCCCTGCCGCGCCGACCCCCGTGGTGGCGTACGACGGTGCCCGGGAGACCCGCGTCCCCGTCAAGGGCGTGCGCAAGGCGACCGCGGCGGCGATGGTCGGCTCGGCGTTCACGGCGCCGCACGTCACGGAGTTCGTGACGGTGGACGTGACCCGCACCATGAAGCTGGTCGAGGAGCTGAAGCAGGACAAGGAGATGCAGGGCAGGCGGGTCAACCCGCTGCTGCTGATCGCCAAGGCCCTGCTGGTCGCCATCAAGCGCAATCCGGACATCAACGCGGCCTGGGACGAGGCCAACCAGGAGATCGTGGTCAAGCACTACGTCAACCTGGGCATCGCCGCGGCCACCCCGCGCGGCCTCATCGTCCCGAACATCAAGGACGCGCAGACCAAGACGCTGCCCCAGCTGGCGGACGCGCTCGGCGACCTGGTGTCCACGGCCCGCGAGGGCAAGACCTCCCCGTCCGCCATGCAGGGCGGCACGGTGACCATCACCAATGTGGGCGTCTTCGGCGTCGACACCGGCACGCCGATCCTCAACCCCGGCGAGTCGGCGATACTCGCCATCGGCGCGATCAAGCTCCAGCCGTGGGTCCACAAGGGCAAGGTCAAGCCCCGCCAGGTCACGACCCTCGCCCTGAGCTTCGACCACCGCCTGGTCGACGGTGAACTGGGCTCCAAGGTCCTGGCCGACGTGGCCGCGATCCTGGAACAGCCGAAGCGACTGATCACCTGGGCGTGACCGACCGG
The DNA here is from genome assembly GCF_030269125.1 of Streptomyces hygroscopicus subsp. hygroscopicus. Classification (GTDB taxonomy): domain Bacteria; phylum Actinomycetota; class Actinomycetes; order Streptomycetales; family Streptomycetaceae; genus Streptomyces; species Streptomyces hygroscopicus_C. The sequence continues at coordinate 253,136 of NZ_BSSM01000005.1, forward strand.
TCCTGACCGGGACCGCTTCCGGGGGAGCCGCGCAGCCCGCTCGACGGGCCGCGCGGCTCGGTCTTTCCCCCGGGAAGTCCACGGGGGCGCCGGTCCGCCGGCCTCGTCCGCGAACACGAAGGCCCTGCGGAGTGGTCCGCAGGGCCTCGGTCATGCCGTCGCCGGCGAAGGGTCAGCGCACGTCGACGTAGTCGTAGGCGTCCGCGGCGGAGGAGGTGCTGTTACCGGCGTAGTGGAAGCGCCAGGTGCCGTCCACCGAAGCGGTGACGGTGGTCTTCAGGTAGCCGGTGGACGAGCTGTTGATCGTCTTCACGGTGCTGTAGGTGCTGCTGCCGGCCTTCTTGAACTGCAGCTGGACCGGCTGGCTGCCGTAGCCGTAGTACTTCAGGTAGGTCCAGCTGGCGCGCTTCAGGGTGCCGGTGACCGTGATGGTCTGGCCCTTGGAGACGGGCTCCGGCGAGGCGTTGAAACCGCTGAAGCTGGCGGCACGCTTGACCCAGCGGTTCTTGTAGACGTCCGTCTCGACGTAGTCGCCGTCGTTGGCCACGGCGTAGACGGCGACGTTCCACTTGCCGCTCAGGGCGCTGTCGTAGAGGTCGGTGCCGGGCGTGGCGGTGATGGTGATCTTGCAGGTGGCGGACGTGGCGCTCCAGTTGTCGCAGGTCGCGTCGGTGTCCGAGACGAGCGCGCCGTCCACGTCGCTGTCCAGGCTGGTGCCGTGCCACAGCATGGCGTCGGCGGAGTAGATCCCGGACGGGTCGGTGGCCGTGACGTAGACGCTGAAGGTCTTCGGGCCGACACCGACGACGAGGTCCTTGTTGCCGTTGTCGGTCACCTTGGTGATCTGGGTGTCGCCCTGGGTCTCGTCGGCCGGGGCGTTGAGCGCGGTCGACGGCTTCGAAGTGAACACCTTCGGGATCTGCGGGCTGTCCGCCGCGTGTGCGGCAGGAGCGAGGAGCGCGGTGAGCGCCACGGCGCCGGACACCGTGCTGGCGGCCAGGCTGGCACGAATACGCATCTATGTTCCCCACGTGGAGAGAGAGCCGCGCGCAGGGCGCATGGGGGGTGTGCGGGCTCTGAACGTTGTAGTGAGCCTTTTGACTCGCAAGGGAGACTCACGACACCTGAGAACGGTTGTACGTCCCGCCGACTTTTTCTGAACCCCGCGTGTCCTGCGTCTCAACACCGTGCGGGCATGGCTCGGACGGACCGTGAACCGGGGAGGAACGGCGCCCTTTTTCATGGTCCGCCCCCCCTGGGGTCACGGAAGAACGGTCTCCGGTCCGGTCCCTGATGGGTCATCAGGGATGGGTCAGGGTCGAGCCAGGGGTGTCACGGATGGTGAGTGTGTGGTCGCGGGCGGCACGCTGGCGGCATGACGAATTCCGCTCCCGCCGGGCCCGGTCCGGGTCCCGCTCGCCGTCCCGACTCCCTCCGGCGGTCCGCCGCGGGTCGTGCCGCCGCCGTCGCGGGCGCCACCGTCCTCGCCGGTACGGCGGCCGTGTGCGCGCCGGGTGTCGCGTACTCCGCGCCCCGGGCCGCCGCGTCCGCACCGCCCGCGACCGGCTTCGGCGACTGCCCACCCCTGCCCGGCGGAGCCGACCCGGCTCGCTGGCGATGCGAAGTGCACAGCGCCGCCCCGGTGCTGACCATGGGCAAGGTGACGGTGCGGCTCGCTCCGATCACCATGACCCACGCCGAGGGCCCCCTGCCGGGCGGTGGCGACGGCCAGGTGTGGGGCGCGATGCACAGCGCGCCGACGACCGTGCCGGGAGGGCTCACGGGGGCCGGCACCACCACGGCCGCGGACGACCGCGCGCCGGTCCGGGACCTGTCGATACAACCCGAGTACGGCGGCCGATCCGACTTCTACACCGGCACGTTCAGTCTCCGCTTCCGGCTCCTCGACCCGCTGCTGGCCCCCGGCTGCACCATCGGCGCCACCGCGCCGGTCGACTTCCGGCTGAAGCGCTCGGGCCCCTCCGTCTGGGTCTCCCAGGACCCGCCGCTGATCGAGTTCTCCGCCTACGACGACACCTTCACCGTCCCCGCCGCCGAACACTGCGGCCCGCTCAGCCCTCTCCTCGACCGGCGCCTCGGCCTGCCGGCCGCCGAGGGGAACCTGATGACGTACGACGCGTCGTACACCTTCAAGACCTACGACCACCTCCCGCGGTAAGGAGGCGGGCGGGAACGCCAGAGGCCCGCCACGGGATGCGGCGGGCCCCTGGTGCGAGGACCGTGAGCGGCCGCCGGACGGCGGCCGCCGGACGGCACATGTCAGCCGAGCCTGGCGAAGCCGTAGCTGAGGAGCTTCGTGGCGTCCGACTCGCGCTGGGGGATGGAGGTGGAGGAGAGGACGGTGCCGATGACGGTCCTGCCGTTGCGGGTGGCGGCGAAGACCAGGCAGTAGCCGGCCTCGGGACCGGAGCCTGTCTTCACGCCGATGGTGCCGCTGTAGCTCCTGAGGAGCCCGTTGGTGTTGGTCCAGGTGCCCATCGTGCGGGTGCCGCCGGACTTGGTCTTCGTCCTGGCCGTGTACGACCTGGTCTTGACGATGGTGCGGAACGTGGAGTTCTTCATCGCGCTGCTGGCGATCTTCGTCAGGTCGCGCGGCGTCGAGTAGTTCTTGCCGTTGCCGATGCCGTCGAAGGAATCGAAGTGCGTGTTCTTCAGGCCCAGGTTCTTCGCGGCGCTGTTCATCTTGCCGATGAAGTTGGACACGCGGGCGGCGCGGCTGGAGCCGGAGCCGTACTTGTCCGCGAGGGCGTAGGCGGCGTCGCAGCCGGACGGCAGCATCAGGCCGTACAGCAGCTGGCGGACGGTCACCTTGTCGCCCACGATCAGGTGGGCCTGGGAGGCGTTGTTCCTGACGACGTAGTCGCTGTACGCCTTCTGGATCGTCACCGTGGCGTCGAGGTTCAGGTTCTTCTGCGCCAGCACGACCTTGGCGGTCATGATCTTGGTCGTGGACCCGGTGGATCTCTTGGTGTCCGCGGCCTTGGTGTAGAGCGTCGAACCGCTCGCGTTGTTCATCACGTAGCCGCCCTTGGCCACGATCGAGGGCGTCGTGACGGCCTGTGCGGGAGCCGCGGTGAGGGCGCCGGTGGCGAGCAGCGCGCCGGAGGTGATCGCGACGGCGGTGGCTCGGCGGAGGCGGAGGCCCTTGATGCCGGTAATCAAAGTGGTATACCCCGATTGTCTGGAATGCCCCTGGATGCGGCCGAGTTGAGGTGGTCAAGAGAGAGGGGCCGCATCTGTCTGACACGTAGGTAGCACAGAAGGTTGTGTGGCCATCCGGAGAGGGGGGTGATCGTGTCCGCATCGTGGACGCCGACGTGTGTTGCGTACCTGTTGTATCTATGCTGTAGACATGCAAACGGCCGTCCCGCAGTCCGCCCCGCCCGCCAAGCAGCCACCCGCCGCCGATCGCGTCTACGCCCACGTCAAACAAAGCGTCCTCGACCGGAGCTACGAGGGCGGCACCCTCCTCACCGAGGGCGAGCTGGCCGAGGCCGTGGGGGTGTCGCGCACACCCGTGCGGGAGGCCCTGCTGCGGCTGGAGGTCGAGGGCCTGATCCGGCTCTACCCCAAGAAGGGCGCCCTGGTGCTGCCCGTCTCCGCGCAGGAGATCTCGGACGTGGTGGAGACCCGGCTGCTGGTCGAGGAGTACGCGGCGCGCAAGGCCGTACCCGCCCCGCCGGGCCTGGTGGAGCGGCTCACCGAGCTGCTGGAGCGGCAGAAGGCGCAGGTCGCCGCCGGGGACCTGGCCGAGGCCGCGGTGACCGACCGCTGCTTCCACGCCGAGATCGTCCGCTGCGGGGGCAACGAGATCCTGGCCCGGCTCTACGACCAGATGCGCGACCGCCAGTTGCGGATGGGCGTCGCCGTCATGTACTCCCAGCCCGACCGGGTGGCCAAGACGCTCGCCGAGCACGAGGAGATCCTCCGGGCGCTGCGCGCCGGGGACGCGGAGGCGGCCGTCGGTGTCGTGCACCGGCACGTGAGCCGGGTGTCGCTTCTCGCGCGGGGTGAGGTCCGATGAGCAAGCTCACCCTCCCGGGGGACCCGCCCGGCGGCGTCCGGGCCGTCGGCGTGTGGTCCATAGGCGTCGCGGTCTACTTCGTCGCCGTCATCTTCCGCACCTCGCTGGGCGTGGCGGGCCTCGACGCGGCCGACCGCTTCCATGTGAACGCCTCCGCGCTGTCCACCTTCTCCATACTCCAGCTGCTGGTCTACGCCGGCATGCAGATACCCGTCGGCCTGATGGTCGACCGGCTCGGCACCAAGAAGGTGCTCGCCCTCGGCGCCGTGCTGTTCACGATCGGGCAGCTCGGCTTCGCCTTCTCGCCGTCGTACGGCACCGCGCTCGCCTCCCGGGCGCTGCTGGGCTGCGGTGACGCGATGACGTTCATCAGTGTGCTGCGCCTCGGCACCCGCTGGTTCCCGGCCCGGCGCGGGCCGCTGGTCGCGCAGCTCGCGGCCCTGGTCGGCATGGCGGGCAACCTGATCTCCACCCTCGTCCTGGCCCGGCTGCTGCACAGCATCGGCTGGACGCAGGCGTTCGCGGGCAGCGCGCTGGCCGGCGTGGTCGTGCTCGTCCTGACCGTACTGTTCCTGAAGGACCACCCCGAGGGACACGAGCCCGAGCCGTCCCGGCACCACGGCTCCGCCTACGTCCGCCGGCAGATCGCCGAGGCATGGCGGGAGCCCGGCACCCGGCTGGGGATGTGGGTGCACTTCACCACCCAGTTCCCGGCGATGGTCTTCCTGCTGCTGTGGGGCCTGCCGTTCCTGGTCGAGGCGGAGGGCCTCAGCCGGGCCACGGCCGGTGAGCTGCTGACCCTCGTCGTGCTGTCCAACATGGTGGTGGGCCTCGTCTACGGCCAGATCATCGCCCGGCACCACAGCGCCCGGCTGCCGCTCGCGCTGTGCACGGTGGCGGCGACGGCGCTGCTGTGGGCCGTGACGCTGGCCTACCCGGGGGCGCACGCGCCGATGTGGCTGCTGATCGTCCTGTGCGCGGTGCTCGGCGCGTGCGGACCCGCCTCGATGATCGGATTCGACTTCGCCCGCCCGGCCAACCCGCCCGAGCGCCAGGGCACCGCGTCCGGGATCACCAACATGGGCGGTTTCATCGCCTCCATGACGACCCTGCTCGCGATCGGCGTGCTGCTGGACGCGACGGGGGACGACTACACGGTGGCCTTCAGCGCGGTGTTCGTCCTCCAGGCGATCGGCGTCGGCCAGATCCTGCGGCTGCGGGGCCGGGCCGCCCGCCGCGAGCGCGAGCGGCTGGTGGCCAGCCGGGTGGAGACGGTGCACGTACCGGCGTGAGCCCGGCCGCCCCGGACCGCCCGTGTCAGCGCGTATCCGGTACGAGGGTGAGGTACGCGATGCCGAGGACACCGCGGTAGCTCATCCACTGGGCGCGGTGCCGGTCCAGGCGGGCGCGGGTCTCGGGCGCCAGCGGATGGTCCGGGTTGCGGGCGAGCCAGACCTCCAGGTCGGCCTGGTAACCCGACTCGAACTCCTCCCACTCCCGCGGGCTCGCCGTCTCCGTCCACTCCGGACGGAAACCGGCCCCGACCGCGAGGTCGAGCAGCGTCCCGAGGTCGTAGTGATCGTCCTGAGCCGCGCCCGGCCACATGCCGGACAGCTCGGCGTCGGTGGGCGGACGCTGCCAGAAGCCCTCGCCGAGCAGCACCCGGCCCTCGTCGGTCACCAGGCGCCGCAGTGCCCGCAGCGCCTCGGCGGTGGGGGGTTCGGCCTCGCTGAGGGCCTGGGTCGCGCCGAGACAGAGCACCAGGTCGGCGGGGCCCCGCCGGGTTCCCACGGCGGACTCCTCGGCGAACTCCACCCGCCGGCCGAGGCCGCGTTCCTCGGCGTTCCGCCGGGCGCGGGCGAGGTCCTCGCCGTTCAGGTCGACGCCGGTTCCCGTGGCGTCCGGCACGGCGTCGAGCACGCGCAGCAGCAACTCGGCCCAGCCGCAGCCGATGTCGAGCACGGTGCGGGGGTGGTTCGCCGCGAGCCGCCGGACCATGGCGGTCGCGCGGCCCTCCGAGAGGGGGCCGTGGAAGGTGAGCCGGGTGAGCCGGGGCAGGGCGGTGGTCATACCCGGCACGCTAGAAGGCCGTTCCCGCAGGCACCACTGATTTGCCGGCGGCCCGGACCCCGGCCGGCGCAAGGGCGGCACGGCGTCACGGCATACGCGGTCACGCGGTCGGGGCACCGCGCAGCCACCGCGTCACGACGTCACCGGGTCACGGCGTCACGGCGAAGTTGTGCAGGATGGCCTTCGTCAGATCCTGGTCGCCCTCGGCCTTGACGCGGTCCGCCACCGCCTCGGGGGCCACCCGTCCGCAGGCCAGCCGCACGTAGGTCTCCCAGTCGAGGCTGAGGGAGGCCACCGGGCCGAGCGCCGGGGCGGTCTCCAGGGTGCCGCGGCCCTGGATGTCGACGCGGATGGTGCGCAGGAACTCCACGGGGCCGTGCACATCGAAGACGACGGCCGAACTGCGCGGCGCGTTCGCGTCCTTCGCGACGACCTTCGGCAGCACCTCCAGCAGGAAGTCGCGGGTGACGTGCGCGCCGGGCGAGTCGAGGTTGCCGGGGCGGCCGAGCGCCGTACGCAGGTCCTGTTCGTGCACCCAGACGTCGAAGGCGCGCATGCGGTGGGCGTGTTCGAGGGTGATGTCCGTGCCCAGCGGCCCGCGCACGATGGCGTCGGGCGCGCGGTTCTCGTTGCGCATCTGGCGGTTGCGGCGGATGACCGTGTACTCCAGCTCGGACGTCATCTCCGGCGCGGTGTGGTGGCGGCGGACGTCGACCTGCATCTCCATGTAGCGCTGGTGCTCGTTGGCGACGTGGAAGAGGTCGCGCGGCAGGGAGTGGATGGGGCGCGGGTCGCCGAGCAGTTCGCAGTCCATGCCGATGACGTGCGACACGATGTCGCGCACCGACCATCCCGGGCACGGTGTCCGCCGGTTCCACTCGGCCTCTGCCAGGGGCTGCACCATCTCGGATATCGCGTCGACGGAGTGCGACCAGGCGTCGGCGTAGGGCTGGAGGGTGGGATGCAGACTCACGGAACGGGACCCCTCGGCGGTCGGTACACGGGCAGGTTGCGGCGGCGGTGCCAGCGGGCGGCGGCTGCGCGTCGGCGGGTGTCTGAGAAGCTAAGTTACGCTGCTGGCAGGCACCCCGGCAGTGCTTTCGCGTGACGATCGTAGGCCCGTATGGACGACTCGAATGCCAGGACGGTGGTAGTGTGCGCGCCTCTCTGATCCAGATGGCCGTCGACGAGGGGGAATCGGTCTCCTCGCGCAGGCTGCGCGCGGCCGCCCTGGTCCGCGAACAGGCCGGGGCCGACCTGGTGGTGCTGCCCGAGCTGTGGACCACCGGCGCCTTCGCCTACGAGGACTTCGGCCGTGCGGCCGAGCCGCTCGAAGGACCGACCTACGAGACGATGGCCGAGGCGGCGGCGGATGCGGGCGTGTGGCTGCACGCCGGCTCGATCCCCGAGCGCGCGGCGTCCGGCGACGGCTCCGCGCAGGACGACGGGACCCTCTACAACACCTCGCTCGTCTTCTCCCCCTCCGGCCGACTCGCCGCCGCCTACCGCAAGATCCACCGCTTCGGCTTCGACCGGGGCGAGGCCGTGCTGATGGGCGCGGGGCAGGATCTGGTGACGGTCCCGCTGCCCGGGGCGACGCTGGGTCTGGGCACCTGCTACGACCTGCGGTTCCCCGAGCTGTTCCGCGGACTGGTCGACGCCGGGGCCGGGGTGCTGGTGCTCCCCGCGGGCTGGCCCGAGCGACGTCGCGCGCACTGGACGCTGCTGGCTCGGGCGCGGGCGGTGGAGAACCAGGCGTTCGTGCTCGCCTGTGGAACGGCGGGGACCCACGCGGGAGTTCCACAGGCCGGTCACTCGATCGTGGTGGACCCGTGGGGTGAGGTGCTGGCCGAGGCGGGCCCCGGCGAGGAGGTCCTCACGGCCGACTTCGACCCGGCGAAGGTGGCGGCGACCCGGGAGCAGTTCCCCGCGCTGAAGGACCGCGTCCTCGGGCTGGCGCCGCCCCGGCGCTAGCGGGGACCGCCCGGGTGCGGCCCGGCGGACGGCACGTCAGTCGTCCTCCCGCTCCTTCTCCGCGAGATGGATCACGCACACCGCCACCGCGATGAGCAGCGCCGGGTCCGCGTCCTCGCGTACGACGTCCACGCCGTACGTCTCCCGCAGGTGCAGCCAGCGCCGGGAGATCACGGCCAGCACCTCGCCGTCGTACTCGACCACGAACTCGCGGTCCAGGATCCTGCCGCTGACGTCCAGTTCGGAGCCCCCGGCCAGTGCGACGCGGTAGTGGTTGCGCAGCAGGGACAGGCGTTTGCGCCTGATGGTGGCCAGGCCCTCGCCGTCCCGTTCGATCACCATCGTGTCGCGCAGGGCGAACATCTTCCGGTGGATGTCGATCAGGACCCGGCCCCCGGCGTCCTTCAGCTCGAAGGTGTCCCGCAGCCGCATGGCCTTGCCGTCGACGAGGAACACCTTGCGGCCGTGCTCGTCCTCGATCCAGTAGTCCTCGCCGATGCCGAGGAGCCGGTCGCGTACCAGGAATCTCATGCCCTGAGCCCTTCCCCGGCCCGGCCGGTTCATCACGGCGGGAGCGGTGCGACCCGCGGCGGGAGGGAGCGGACACCGGCCCGAGCCGCGGGCCCGAACCCGCCCCGGCCGTCGGGGAGGGGGTGTCGTGGATGTCCGCGACGGCCGCGTGCCGCGACGACGGCCAGGACATCGCGTACCCCGCCCGGCACGTCCCCCGGCGGGGCTGGGGCGTCCCGGTCCGCCCCGCCGAGGGGTGCTCAGACGCCGTAGCCGTCCGTGTAGCCGTCGCCGGTGTGGTGGTGACGGTGGTGGGGTTCCTCCTCCACGACCGGCGTCGTCGGTGGCACGACGACCCGCCGGCGCCGGGCGATACCGCTGAACGTGGCGACGCCGATCAGACCGACGGCCATCAGGATCAGGCCGACGACGGTGAGGTTGACGCCGTGCATGTGCCAGTCGGTCGCGAACGTGAGTATGGCCCCCACGGCGATGAGGATGATGCATCCGCCGAGCCCCATGAGGCTTCGCCTCCCCTTTCGGTTCCGGAATCTCCGGTCCCGTGCGGGTACCCGGCGCCGCCCCGCCTAGCCCTCCCGAAGGCCGCCCCGCCACGGGGACGTTCCACGCGGGGCAGCCCGGCGGGACGCCCGTCCTCCGGGAGGCCGGTGGCGGCCGGCCCTCCGGAGGACGGGCCCGACTAGGCCGCCAGGAAGGCCGTCAGGGCGTTCGCGAGGAGGAACGGGTCGTCGGCGCCGCAGAGTTCGCGGGCGCTGTGCATGGAGAGGATCGCCACGCCGATGTCGACCGTGCGGATGCCGTGCCGGGCCGCGGTGATGGGGCCGATGGTGGTGCCGCAGGGCATGGAGTTGTTGGAGACGAACGACTGGAAGGGGACACCGGCCTTCTCGCAGGCGGCGGCGAACACGGCACGGCCCGAACCGTCGGTGGCGTAGCGGTTGTTGACGTTCACCTTGAGGATCGGGCCGCCGTTGACGCGCGGGTGGTGGGTCGGGTCGTGCCGCTCGGCGTAGTTGGGGTGCACGGCGTGACCGGTGTCGGAGGACAGGCACACGGTGCCGGCGAAGGCGCGGGCGCGGTCCTCGTAGGAGCCGCCGCGGGCGAACACGGAGCGCTCCAGTACGGAGCCGAGCAGCGGGCCGTCCGCGCCCGTGTCGGACTGCGAGCCGTTCTCCTCGTGGTCGAAGGCGGCCAGCACCGGGATGCGGGTGAGGGCCGCGCCGGAGGCCGCGGCGGCGGCCAGCGCGGCCGCGCCGGCGTGCACGGACAGCAGGTTGTCCATGCGCGGCCCGGCGACCAGCTCGCGGTCGCGGCCGAGGTAGGCCGGGGGCTCCACCGGGTGCACCATCAGGTCCCAGCCGGCCACCGAGTGTGCCTCGAGACCGGCCTCCTGCTCCAGGAAGGAGATCAGGTCACCGTCGAGCACCTCGTCGCCGAGACCCCACACCGGCTGCAGGTGCCGCTGCTTGTCCAGCTTGAGGCCCTCGGCGCTGACCGAGCGGTCCAGGTGGATGGCGAGCTGCGGCACCCGCAGCAGCGGCCGGTTCACGTCGACCAGGACGCTGGAGCCGTCGCGCAGGGTCAGCCGGCCGGCCAGGCCCAGGTCGCGGTCCAGCCAGGAGTTCATGAGCGGGCCGCCGTAGATCTCCACGGCGACCTGGCGCCAGCCGTGCGCGCCGCTGTCGGGGCGCGGCTTGATCCGCAGGTTGGGCGAGTCGGTGTGGGCGCCGACGATGTGGAACGGCGTGTGGGGCGCGGCGCCCTCGGGGACGTACCAGGCGATGATCGCGCCGCCGCGCAGCACGTACCGGCCGCCGCTGGTGCCGTCCCAGGCGTCCGTCTCGGCGACCTGCCTGAAGCCGGCCTTCTCCAGCCGCTCGGCGACGTTCGCCACCGCGTGGTACGGCGAGGGGCAGGCCGCCAGGAAGGACATCAGGTCGTCGGTGTGGCCGCGGTCGAAGGTGAGGGGTGCGCGCGCAGCGCTCGCTGGAGGGGTGGCGGCGGGCGACGGGCGGGATGGTGCGCTCATGGGATTCACCTTAACGACGGGCACGGGCCCGCTCCCGGTAAGAGGAGCGGGCCCGTGCGCGGAAAGGACGGGGACGTCCGTAACGTCCGGCACCTGCGTCCCGGAAGGACGCCGGTCCGCGGTCTAGAACGCGGCCTCGTCCAGCTCCATCAGGTCCAGCTCGACGCCCGAGGCGATCTTGCGGGCGAGGGTGACGCCCGGCAGGACGTTCGCGGCGAAGAACTTCGCGGCGGCGATCTTGCCGGTGTAGAACGCCTTGTCCTTGGCGGAGGCCGTGGCGAGCTTCTCGGCGGCGACGGCGGCACCCTTGAGCAGCAGGTAGCCGACGATGACGTCGCCGGAGGCGAGCAGCAGGCGGGTGCTGTTCAGGCCGACCTTGTAGATGTTCTTGGCGTCGCTCTGGGTGGCGGCGAGGTCGGTCAGCATCAGGCCGACGATCGCCTCCAGCTCCACGGCGGCCTTGGCCAGGTGTTCGCGGGCGCCCGCCAGCTCCTCGCCGCCGGTGCCGAGCGCCAGGAACTTCTTGATGTCCTCGGCGAGCGAGTTCAGCGCGGCGCCCTGGTTGCGGACGATCTTGCGGAAGAAGAAGTCCTGGCCCTGGATCGCGGTGGTGCCCTCGTAGAGGGTGTCGATCTTGGAGTCCCGGATGTACTGCTCGATCGGGTACTCCTGGAGGAAGCCGGAGCCGCCGAAGGTCTGCAGGGACTGGGCCAGCTGCTCGTAGGCCTTCTCGGAGCCGTAGCCCTTGACGACGGGCAGCAGCAGGTCGTTGAGGGCGTGCTCGGCGGAGGCGTCCTCGCCGCCCGCCTCCTTGATCTGGATCGCGTCCTGGATCGAGGCGGTGTACATCACCAGGGCGCGCATGCCCTCCGCGTACGCCTTCTGCGTCATGAGCGAGCGGCGCACGTCGGGGTGGTGGGTGATGGTGACCTTGGGCGCGGCCTTGTCCATGAAATTGGCCAGGTCCGGGCCCTGGACGCGCTCCTTGGCGTACTCCAGGGCGTTCAGGTAGCCGGTGGACAGCGTGGAGATCGCCTTCGTGCCGACCATCATGCGGGCGAACTCGATGATGCGGAACATCTGGCGGATGCCGTCGTGCTTGTCGCCGATCAGCCAGCCCTTGGCGGGGTGCTGGTCGCCGAAGGTCATCTCGCACGTGTTGGAGGCCTTCAGGCCCATCTTGTGCTCGACGTTGGTGGCGTAGACGCCGTTGCGCTCGCCCAGCTCGCCGGTCTCGAAGTCGAACAGGTACTTCGGCACGAGGAAGAGGGACAGGCCCTTGGTGCCGGGGCCGGCGCCCTCGGGACGCGCGAGCACGTAGTGGAGGATGTTCTCCGACATGTCGTGCTCACCGGAGGTGATGAAGCGCTTCACGCCCTCGATGTGCCAGGAGCCGTCCTCCTGCTGGACCGCCCTGGTGCGGCCGGCGCCCACGTCGGAACCCGCGTCGGGCTCGGTGAGCACCATCGTGGAGCCCCACTGCTTCTCCACGGCGATCGAGGCGATGTGCTTCTGGACCTCGTTGCCCTCCTCGAAGAGGATGCCGGCGAACGCCGGGCCGGAGGAGTACATCCACACGGCCGGGTTGGCGCCCAGGATCAGCTCGGCGTAGGCCCAGATCAGGGAGCGGGGCGAGGTGGTGCCGCCGATCTCCTCGGGCAGGCCGAGCCGCCAGTACTCGGAGTCCATGAAGGCCTGGTAGCTCTTCTTGAAGGAGGCCGGGACCGGCGCCGTGTTGGTCTCCGGGTCGAAGACCGGCGGGTTGCGGTCGGCGTCGGCGAAGGACTCGGCCAGCTCGTTCTCCGAGAGGCGGGTCATCTCCTCCAGGATGCTCTTGGCGGTCTCGACGTCCATCTCCTCGAACGGGCCGGTGCCGTACACCTTGTCGCGCCCGAGTACTTCGAAGAGGTTGAACTCGATGTCGCGGAGATTCGACTTGTAGTGCCCCATGGCGACGGCTCCGTTGAGGGATCGGCGAGGCACTGTCTCCTCGCATCTGGTTCACGTACCAACAAGTAGCTACGATGATGCTACCCGTCGGTAATAAGACGCAACCCCGGTTCGGCCAAGTGTGAGAAGGGTCTACTCCTGTGGTCCGTTCGGGTCCATCCCTGCGGCGGGCTCGATCTCGGTACGCTTGCGCCCATGTACGGATACGGCCAGCCCATGGACGGCGGCGCCGCGCAGCAGCAGTACACGTCGGGGCAGCAGCAGATGGCGGGCGGGGCCGGCGGGTACGGCCAGCAGCCGCCGCTCTATCCGGAGCCGTCCCCGCCCTCGCTCGCGGACGCGGTGCGCGCGTTCACCACCGGGCAGATGTCCCCCGAGGACTTCCAGCAGATCTTCGCCACGTCGAAGGTGTACTGCCCGCGCGGGGACACCCCCGGCTTCCTCGCGCTGCACAACACCCAGCAGCCGGTGATCCCGATGTTCACCTCGCTCAAGGAGCTGCGGAGGTACGCGGGCAAGGAGTCCAAGTACTTCGTCATCACCGGCGCCGAGGTGATCGACCTGCTGCCGACCGGCTACGGCTTCGTCCTCGACATGGAGGGCGAGCACCGGATGGTGTTCGACGCGAAGGCGGTCGAGCAGATGGTCGATTTCGCGATGCGCCGGATGTACGGCTGACCGCTACGGCCGATCGGCTGATCGTCGCCGCCGCGCGGGCCCGGAGGGAATTACCTCCGGGCCCGTCCTGTTGTGGGTGGCAAGAAGTTCAACGCTCAACTAAAGTGAGCGTACGAAGGAGGTAGCCACCATGCCTGCAGTGACCGTCGAGAACCCGTTGACGCTGCCCCGTGTGACCGCTCCCGCCGACGCCGTGGCCCGCAAGGTGCTCACCGTCACGACCGCTCCGAGCGGGTACGAGGGCGAGGGCTTCCCCGTGCGCCGGGCGTTCGCGGGTATCAATTACCGCCACCTCGACCCGTTCATCATGATGGACCAGATGGGAGAGGTGGAGTACGCGCCGGGCGAGCCCAAGGGCACCCCCTGGCACCCGCACCGCGGCTTCGAGACCGTCACCTACATCATCGACGGCATCTTCGACCACCAGGACAGCCAGGGCGGTGGCGGCACCATCACCAACGGCGACACCCAGTGGATGACGGCGGGCGCGGGTCTGCTGCACATCGAGGCGCCGCCGGAGCACCTGGTCGTCTCGGGCGGGCTCTTCCACGGGCTCCAGCTGTGGGTGAACCTCCCCGCCAAGGACAAGATGATGGCCCCGCGCTACCAGGACATCCGGGCCGGCAGCGTCCAGTTGCTGACCTCGCCCGACGGCGGCGCGCTGCTCCGGGTCATCGCCGGTGAGCTGGACGGCCACGAGGGTCCCGGCATCACCCACACGCCGATCACCATGGTCCACGCGACGCTCGCGCCGGGTGCGGAGATCACGCTGCCCTGGCGGGAGGACTTCAACGGCCTGGCGTACGTGCTGGCGGGCCGCGGCTCCGTCGGTGCGGAGCGCCGCCCGGTGCACATGGGCCAGACGGCGGTCTTCGGCGCCGGCTCCTCGCTGACCGTGCGCGCGGACGAGCGGCAGGACGGCAACACCCCGGACCTCGAGGTCGTCCTCCTCGGCGGCCGGCCGATCCGCGAGCCGATGGCCCACTACGGCCCGTTCGTGATGAACACCAAGGACGAACTGATGCAGGCCTTCGAGGACTTCCAGAAGGGCCGTCTGGGCACGGTCCCGGCCGTCCACGGCATGTCCGACGAGGGCCCCGGCGCCTGACGCCTCCTCGTCGAGGGCGCCCTTTCGGCCGACGGAGTCCGAAGGGGCGCCCTTTCGGCCGACGGGGCCCGCGGGCGGCTCACCCGCCCGGACCCGCACGGCGGGACAGCGCGCGGCCCGCGTGATCCGCTGGGGGACGTGCATCTGTTGCCCGAGCCCGTTCGGCGGCTCGCCGCATGGTGTGCCGTGCTGCTGCTGGCCGCCGGGGTCGGATGGGTCGGGGTGCGGTTGTGCGGGGAGTTCCGCACGGCCGTCACCGCGGTGCTGCTCGCCCTCCTCGGCACCGCCCTGCTCGGCCCGCTGCACCGGCAGCTCGTACGCGCCGGCGTGCAGCGCTCGGTGTCGGCCGGGCTGACCTGTGTCGCCGTGGTGGCCGTCGTCGGCGGCGCCGTCTACATCGTCGTCGCCGCCCTCGTCGACAGCGGCGACGAGATCATCACCTCCCTCCGCAACGCCGCGCGGAGCGTCTCCCGGCACTTCGGCGCCGCCGGCACCGGCCTGGACGACCTCGCCACCAACTCCCGCGAACTGCTGCGCCGCTTCGGCGGCACGGCCGCGTCCAACGTCATCAGCGGCGTGAGCGTCGTCGGGGAGAGCATCGCCCTCGCCGTCCTTGCCCTGGTGCTGGTCTTCTTCTTCCTGCGCGACTCCCACCTCGTCGCGGGCGCCCTGCGCTCCCTCGCGCCCCGGGGCGCCGCCGACACCCTCGAAGCCGTCGCGCGGCGGGCCTTCCAGGCGGTCGAGGGGTTCATGCGCGGCACCACCCTGATCGCCCTGATCGACGCCGTGTGCATCACCGTCGGCCTGCTGATCCTCCAGGTGCCCGGCGCCCTGGGGCTCGGCGCGCTGGTCTTCGTCGGCGCTTTCATCCCCTACCTCGGGGCGTTCATCTCCGGCGCGGTCGCGGTGCTCGTCGCCCTCGCCGACCGGGGTTTCGTCATCGCCCTGTGGGTGCTCGGGGTGGTGCTCGCCGTGCAGGTGCTGGAGGGGCATGTGCTCCAGCCGGTGATCCAGAGCCGTACCGTGCAGATGCACCCCGCGGTGGTCATGGTCACCATCACGGCCGGTGCCTCCGTGGCGGGCATCCTCGGCATGCTCCTGGCCGTCCCGCTGACCGCGGCCGCCTTCGGGGTCGCACAGGAACTGCGCCGCCGTTACGCGTCCTCGACCCCGTCGGACGCGCCCCCGCCGGACCCGCCGCCCGGCTTCGGGCCGCCCCGCTCCCCCGACCGTTCGTAGAGCTCGAACCAGATGCTCTTGCCCTCCCCCCTCGGATCCACCCCCCAGGTGTCCGCCAGGATCCCGATCAGCAGCAGGCCCCGCCCCGAGGAGGCCAGTTCGCCGGGGCGGCGCTTGTGCGGGAGGTCGTCGCCGGAGTCGAAGACATCGACCCGCAGCCGGCGCCGGCCGCTCTCCTCGATCACCTCGGACAGCAGCAGCGCGTCGGCGTCCGTGTGCACCAGGACGTTGGTCAGCATCTCGGAGACCAGCAGCTCGGCGGAGTCGACCTGGTCCGGGGAGCCCCAGTCGTGCAGCAGGTCCCGTACGTACCGGCGCGCCTCCGCGATCCGCTCGGGCTCGTCCTGCCCCACCGACAGCAGCATCCGCCGCACCCGGGGCCGCTCCGCCGTGTCGTGCCCCGGCACCGCGCGGCGCAGCAGCAGCAGCGCGATGTCGTCCTCGCGCCGGTCGGCCAGCGGCCCCGTCGTGTGGTGCGAGGACGGTCCGTGCACGCCCTGCACCAGCACGTCCGCCAGCGACTCCAGGTCGCCGTCGTGGTCCTCCAGGATCGCGCGCAGCCGCTGCCAGCCGCTGTCCAGGTCGTGCCCGCCGGTCTCGATCAGCCCGTCGGTGCACAGCATCAGCGTCTCCCCGGGCTGGAGCACGAACCGGGTCGTCGGATAGTCCGCGTCCGGGTCGATGCCCAGCGGCAGACCGCCCGCCGTCGGCCGCAGCATCACCGTGCCGTCGGCCATCCGGATCACCGGGTCCGGATGGCCCGCGCGGGCGATCTCCAGCCGCCCGGTCACCGGGTCGACGGCCACGTACAGGCAGGTCGCGAAGCGCGGGTCGGACATCTCCTCGTCGTGCGTGATCCCGTGCAGGAAACGGGAGGCGCGCGAGAGCACGGCGTCCGGGCGGTGCCCCTCGGAGGCGTAGGCGCGCAGCGCGATCCGCAGCTGCCCCATCAGCCCGGCCGCCCGCACGTCATGCCCCTGCACATCCCCGATGACCAGCGCGAACCGGTCGGCGGGCAGCGGGATCACGTCGTACCAGTCGCCGCCCACCTGGAGCCCGCCGCCGGTCGGGATGTAGCGGGCGGCGATCCGCACCCCCGGGACCTGCGGGCCGAGCGAGGGCAGCATGGAGCGCTGGAGGCCCTCGGTCAGCTCCCGCTCCGACTCCGCGGTCGTCGCCCGGGACAGCGCCTGGGCGAGCATCCGGGCCACCGTCGTCAGCACCGCGCGCTCGTCCGGGGTGAACGCCACCGGATAGGCGAACCCCGCCATCCACGCGCCCATCGTGCGCCCGCCCACCGTCAGCGGCAGGAACGCCCACGAGCTGCGCCCGAAGGGCCGGGCCAGCGGCCAGGTCACCGGATAGCGGTCCTTGTACTCCTCCGGCGAGGACAGGTACACCGCCCGCCCGGTGCGCACCACCTCGGCCGCCGGATACTCCATGGCCAGCGGCATGTTGGTGAACGGGCCCATCTCGTCGGGCTGGTGCCCGTGGTGGCCGATCATCGTCAGCCGGTCGCCCTCCACCCCGAACACCACCAGCCCGTCCGGGGAGAACCCCGGCATCGACAGGCCCGCCGCGACCCGCAGCACCTCCGCGGTGGAGCGCGCCTCGGCCAGGGCCCGGCCCGCGTCCAGCAGGAACGCCTCCCGCGAACGCCGCCAGGGCCCGGTGACCGTGGTGGCGCGCCCACCCGCCGGCTCCGGGCCCGGCTCGGCCACCTCCTGGAGGGTGCCGGTCAGCACATAGGCGTGCCGCTCGGCGTCGTACGACGGCTTCGAGCGGCTGCGGACGACGCGCAGGACGGTGCCCCGCTCGTCCATGATCCGCACCCGTACCTCGGCGAGTGTGCTCCCCGCCACCGCGAGCTGCACCACCGCGGTGATCTCGTTCCAGTCGGCCGGATGCAGCCGGGCCCGGGTCTGGGCCTCGGTGAGGGTGGTCGGCGCGGCGCGCAGCCCGAGCAGCCGCGCCGCCTCCGCGTCCACGGTGACCAGCTTGTCCGCCGTGTCCCAGTGCCACAGCCCGGTCGCGAGGGCGGCGAGGACATCCCCCACGGCCGGGAGCGGCTCACCTGTGCGCATTGCCCCAATTTAAGAAGATGCGCTCGGTGCGTGCCACCGTAGGAGCGCGGGAGTCCCGCGGGCGGCAAACGGTGGGGAGCCGATCTTGGGGTGGCCGGTACCCTTGGTTCAGTTGGGGGCGGCTACCCCGGCGATCACCGCGAAGACCAACTCAATCCGCGAAGGACGATGAACGACGATGCATCGGTACAGGTCCCACACCTGCGGCCAGCTCCGCGCCTCTGACGTCGGCACCGACGTCCGGCTCAGTGGCTGGCTGCACAATCGGCGCGACCTGGGCGGCATCCTCTTCATCGATCTGCGCGACCACTACGGCATCACGCAGCTGGTCGCCCGCCCCGGCACCCCCGCCTACGACGCCCTGGACAAGATCTCCAAGGAGTCCACGGTCCGTGTCGACGGCTCCGTCGTCTCGCGTGGCACCGAGAACGTGAACCCGGACCTGCCGACCGGCGAGATCGAGGTCGAGGTGAGCGAGGTCGAGCTGCTCGGCGCGGCCCAGCCCCTCCCGTTCACCATCAACGCCGAGGACGGGGTCAACGAGGAGCGGCGCCTGGAGTACCGCTTCCTCGACCTGCGCCGCGAGCGCATGCACCGCAACATCATGCTGCGTACGGCGGTCATCTCCGCCATCCGCCACAAGATGACCGCCCTCGGCTTCAACGAGATGGCGACGCCGATCCTGTCCGCGACCTCCCCCGAGGGCGCCCGCGACTTCGTCGTCCCCTCCCGGCTGAACCCCGGCAAGTTCTACGCCCTGCCGCAGGCGCCGCAGCAGTTCAAGCAGCTGCTGATGATCTCCGGCTTCGACCGGTACTTCCAGATCGCGCCCTGCTTCCGCGACGAGGACGCCCGCGCCGACCGCTCCCCGGGCGAGTTCTACCAGCTCGACGTCGAGATGAGCTTCGTCGAGCAGGAGGACGTCTTCCAGCCGATCGAGCGGCTGATGACGGAGCTCTTCGAGGAGTTCGGCGGCGGCCGCCACGTGACGTCCCCCTTCCCGCGGATCCCGTTCCGCGAGGCGATGCTGAAGTACGGCTCCGACAAGCCGGACCTGCGCGCCAAGCTGGAGCTGGTGGACATCACCGATGTCTTCGAGGGCTCGGAGTTCAAGGCGTTCGCGGGCAAGCACGTGCGCGCCCTGCCGGTGCCGGCGGTCCAGGACCAGCCGCGCAAGTTCTTCGACCAGCTCGGTGACTTCGCGGTCTCGCTCGGCGCCAAGGGCCTGGCCTGGGTCCGCGTCGGCGAGGACGGCGCCCTCTCCGGCCCGATCGCGAAGTTCCTCACCGAGGAGAACGTCGCCGAGCTGACCAAGCGCCTCTCGCTGGCCCCCGGCCACGCGATCTTCTTCGGCGCGGGCGAGTACGACGAGGTCTCCAAGATCATGGGCGCGGTCCGCGTCGAGGCCGCCAAGCGCGCGGGGCAGTTCGAGGAGAACGTCTTCCGCTTCTGCTGGATCGTCGACTTCCCGATGTACGAGAAGGACGAGGAGACCGGCGCGATCGACTTCTCGCACAACCCCTTCTCGATGCCGCAGGGCGGTCTGGAGGCCCTGGAGACCCAGGACCCGCTGGACATCCTGGGCTGGCAGTACGACATCGTGTGCAACGGCGTCGAGCTGTCCTCCGGCGCGATCCGGAACCACGAGCCGGACATCATGCTGAAGGCCTTCGAGATCGCGGGCTACGACCGCGACACCGTCGAGGAGAAGTTCGCGGGCATGCTCCGCGCGTTCCGCTTCGGCGCCCCGCCGCACGGCGGCATCGCCCCCGGCGTGGACCGCATCGTGATGCTCCTCGCGGACGAGCCCAGCATCCGCGAGACGATCGCCTTCCCGCTCAACGGCAACGCCCAGGACCTGATGATGGGCGCCCCGACCGAGCTGGAGGAGTCGCGCCTGCGCGAGCTGAACCTGAGCATCAGGAAGCCGCAGCCGAAGTAGCCCGGCCGCTTCCGCCGAACGCCCGGAGCCCCTTGGGGCTCCGGGCGTTCCGCGTTCACTCGGCGTCGTGCGCGTCGTCGGGTTCTCCGGCGTCTCCGGTGGCCTCCGCGTCCAGGGGGGCGCCGTCCTCCAGCAGGCGTTCGGCGATGTCGTCCGACCACCGCTGGGCCCAGGCCCGCAGCTCGCCGATCGCGACCTCGTCCAGTCCGTACCGGGTGAACTGGGCGTCGGAGTAGAAGTCCGTGCCGGTCAGCCGGGACTGGAGGGTGGGCAGGTCGAAGACGTCATGGGCGTGCCGGCGGCCCAGTTCCTCCAGGTCGGGCAGCGAGAAGCGGCCCGCCGCGGCCCGCGCGTCGATCAGGTCGACGGCCGCGCCCCGGTCGTACAGCGCGCGGATCTTCGTACCGACGGCGTCCTCCAGGCACAGGGCGGGCCCGTACGCGGTGAGGTCCGGCGGCCCCCACAGGCTCTCCTTGTGCAGGGCGAGCACGCAGGAGCCGCCGGTCGGCGGATCGGTCACGGCCAGCTGCGCGGTGCGCGCGGTCACGGCCCCGACCCGGGCGCCGCGGCCACGCGCCTCCAGCGCGGCCGCGACCGCACCGGCGATCCGTTCCATGTCCTCGCCGCTCTCCGTCGCGAGGTCCACGTCGCCGTGCGGTCGTTCGACCAGCCCGTGCGCTTCGAGGGCGTACCCGCCGGCGAGGACCAGACCATGGGCGCCACCCGCCGTGACGGCGTCCGCGAGCAGCCGCCGGTGGGGTTCGGGAAGGTTCACGGGACCGGTACCTTGCCAGAGGGGACGGGGGCGGTGGGGGATATGGGCAGGGCCCGGGAGCCATGATGGCGCCCCGGGCCCCTGTGTGCCGTACGACCGTGACTCAGGCGGTCGGCTTCTCCTCCAGGCGGGGGAAGAGCACCGCGCCCTTGGTGACGGTGGAGCCGGCCGGGAGCCGACCCCAGTCGGCCGCGTCCTGGACCCGCTGCTCGGCGAGCGCGCCGAGGGAGGTCTCCGCGCCCAGGGAGTCCCACAGCTTCTGCGAGGTCTCCGGCATCACCGGGTTGAGCAGGACGGCGACCGCGCGCAGCGACTCGGCGGCGGTGTACAGGATGGTCGCGAGGCGGGCGCGGCCCTCCTCGGACTCGTCCTTGGCCACCTTCCACGGCTCCTGCTCCGTGATGTAGCCGTTGACCTGCTTGACGAAGTCGAAGACGGCCAGGATGCCGCCCTGGAAGTCCAGCTCCTCGCCGATCCTCCGGTCGGCCTCGGCGACCGCCTTGGCGAGCCCCTCGTGGACCGCCGCCTCCGCCGGACCGTCGGCGGTGGCCTCGGGCAGGGTGCCGCCGAAGTACTTGCCGACCATGGCGGCCACGCGCGAGGCGAGGTTGCCGTAGTCGTTGGCCAGCTCGCTGGTGTAGCGGGCGGAGAAGTCCTCCCAGGAGAAGGAGCCGTCCTGGCCGAAGGCGATGGCGCGCAGGAAGTACCAGCGGTAGGCGTCGACGCCGAAGTGCGTGGTGAGGTCCTGCGGCTTGATGCCGGTCAGGTTGGACTTCGACATCTTCTCGCCGCCGACCATCAGCCAGCCGTTCGCGGCGATCTTGCTGGGCAGGGGCAGGCCCTGGGCCATCAGCATGGCCGGCCAGATCACCGCGTGGAAACGGAGGATGTCCTTGCCGACGAGGTGGACATCGGCCGGGAAGGTGGCCTCGAACTTCTCCTGGTTCTCGTTGTAGCCGACCGCCGTGGCGTAGTTCAGCAGGGCGTCGACCCACACGTAGATCACGTGCTTGTCGTCCCAGGGGATCGGGATGCCCCAGTCGAACGTCGAGCGGGAGATGGAGAGGTCCTGGAGGCCCTGGCGGACGAAGTTCACGACCTCGTTGCGGGCGGACTCGGGCTGGATGAAGCCCGGGTTGGCCTCGTAGTGGGCGAGGAGCTTCTCGCCGTACTCGCTGAGGCGGAAGAAGTAGTTCTCCTCGCTGAGGATCTCCACGGGCCGTTTGTGGATGGGGCACAGCTTCTGGCCCGCGTACTCGCCCTCGCCGTCGAGGAGCTCGCCGGGGAGCTTGTACTCCTCGCAGCCGACGCAGTACGGGCCCTCGTAGCCGCCCTTGTAGATCTCGCCCTTTTCGTACAGGTCCTGCACGAATTCCTGGACGCGGTCCGTGTGCCGCTTCTGGGTGGTGCGGATGAAATCGTCGTTCGCGATCTCCAGGTGCTCCCAGAGCGGCTTCCAGGCCTCGGTGACGAGCTTGTCCGCCCACTGCTGGGGCGTCACCCCGTTCGCCTCGGCCGTGCGCATGATCTTCTGACCGTGCTCGTCCGTGCCGGTGAGGTACCACACCTTCTCACCGCGCTGGCGGTGCCAGCGCGTGAGCACGTCGCCTGCGACGGTCGTGTAGGCGTGGCCCAGGTGAGGAGCGTCGTTGACGTAGTAGATGGGCGTGGAGACGTAGTACGCCTTCCCCGCCTGCTTCTCGGATCCAGTGGCCGCCATAAGGCGAAATCCTACTGGTCCCGCGGAGATCGCCTCACACGTGTTTCGGGGGGTGGACGTGTCGGTCCACCCCCCGGGCACGTGCTCATCGGATCATCCGGTTGTCGCCTTACGGCCGCCAGGTGGCGAGGACGCCCTCGTACAGCTCGGTGTCCGTCAGCTCGCGGGGGGTGGGCCCGGCGTGGAAGAAGGCCGTGTTGGGGGTCTTCAGCTTGCGGAGGTAGTCGAAGGCCTTGTTGTCCGGCTCGCCGAAGGCGACGAAGGAGAAGAAGACCGTGGGGTGGGTGTCCGCGGCGGCGGTCAGGGCCTGGGTCGCGGGGGTCTTGGCGTCCGGGGCGCCGTCGGTCTGGAAGACGACGAGGGCGGGGGTGCCAGGGGCGACGTGCGCGTCGTAGTGGGCGAGTACGGCCTCCACGGCGGCGTGGTAGCTGGTACGGCCCATCCGCCCCAGGCCCGCGTGGGCGTCGTCGATCCTCGTCGTGTGGTCGGGGGTGAGGGTGAGGTCGGTCGTGCCGTCCACCTCCGTGGAGAAGAAGACGGTGTGGACCGTGGCCTCGGGGTCCAGGTGGGCGGCGAGGGCGAGGGTCTGGTCGGCGAGGGCCTGGGCGGAGCCGTCCTTGTAGTACGGCCGCATGCTCGCCGAGCGGTCCAGCACGAGGTAGAGCTTCGCCCGGGTGCCGGTGAGGTCGGTCTTGGCGAGGGGGGCGGTGGCCGCCTCGTAGGCGGTGGTGAGGGCGGGGGCGGTCGCGGCGAGGGTGGCGAGGGGGGTGGCGGGGGTGCGGGCGCCGGGCTCGCCGCCGGCGGGCGCGCCGTCCGTGCGGGGGGCGTCGGGGGCGGGGGCCGCCTGCGGGGCGGATCCGCCGTCGGCGGGGGCGGCCGCTTCCGGCCCGGATTCGGCCGGCCCGGATTCGGCCGTGGCCTTCGGGGCCTCCACGAGCGCCGTCGCCGTTTCCCCGGCCGTCTCGCCGGCGGTGGCCGGTTCGGAGTCCTCCGCCGTCTCCACGGTCGGCTCGGCCTCGGGGACTTCGGGGGCCTCGGCGGGCCCGGTCGTCGTGTCCGGGGTCGGTTCGTCCGTGGAAGCCGACGGGTTCGAGAGGTCCTCGTCGGTGGGGGCGGCCTCCGCCGGCTCCTCGCCCTTCGGCTCCTCGCCCTTCGGCTCGGTGACCGTCCCGGGCGTCTCCTCGGCCTCTGCCTCGGCGGGTGCCTGCGGCTCCGTGGCCGTGGGGTCCGGGGAGACGGGCCCGGCCTCCGCCGTTTCCGTCACCGCCGAGTCCGGGGAGGGAGCCGGGTCCGGTTCCGTCCGCTCCGCTGCCGCGACCTCGGTGCCGGCTTCCTCCGCCGCGGACGCTTCGGCCTCGACCGTCGCCTCCGGCTCGGCCTCGGTCGCCGTCTCGGGCTCGGTCTCGGTGTCCGTCTCGGTGCCGGCTTCGGGCGTGGTGCTCGGCTGGGTTTCGGCCGCGGGTTCGACCTCGGCTGCTGTCTTCGGCTCGGCCTCGGTGTCGGTCGCCGTCTCGGTCTCGACCGTCGCCTCCGGCTCGGCCTCGGTCTGGGCCTCGGGCTCGGTGGCTTCCTGCGTTTCCGGGTCGGCCTCGGCCGTTGCCGTGGGCTTGGTCTCCGCCTCGGTCTGGGCCTGGGGCTCGACGTCCGTTTCGGTGTCGGCTTCCGGCGTGGTGCTCGGCTCGGTTTCGGCTGCGGGTTCGGCCTCGGCTGCTGTCTTCGGCTCGGTGTCGGTCGCCGTCTGGGGCTCGGCCTCGGTCGCCGTCTGGGTCTCGGCGTGGGCTTCCGGCTCGGTCTGGGCCTCGGGCTCGGTCGCTTCCTGCGTTTCCGGGTCGGCCTCGGCCGTTGCCGTGGGCTTGGTCTCCGCCTCGGTCTGGGCCTGGGGCTCGACGTCTGTTTCGGTGTCGGCTTCGGGCGTGGTGCTCGGCTGGGTTTCGGCTGCGGGTTCGGCCTCGGCTGCTGTCTCGGGCTCGGTGTCGGTCGCCGTCTGGGTCTCGGCGTTGGCTTCCGGCTCGGTCTGGGCCTCGGGCTCGGTGGCTTCGTGCGTCTCCGGGTCGGCCTCGACCATCACCTCGGCCTCGGCCTCGGTCGCCGTCTCCGGGTCGGCCTCGGTCTCCGTCTCGGGTTCGGTCTTCTCCTGGGGCGTCGGCTCGGCCTCGGCCTTCGGCTCTTCCCCGGTCGGGACGCCGTGGCCGGGTGCTTCCGGCTCCGTCGAGGGGCGGGAGACCCGCACGTTGTCGAAGGCGGCGGCCACCAGGTCGTGTTCCCCGGTGGTCGCGTCGTCGTGAGCGGCGGAGGCCGAGTCGCGGGGCTCGGGGACCGTGGGAGTCGCCTCCGCGGGGGCCGGCTCGCGGGGCTCGGGGATCGACGGGGTCGCTTCGGGCTCGGGGGCTGCCTCGGGGGTGGTCGGTTCCGCTTGGGTCGTCGCACCCTCCGCCTCGGCGGCCCGGTGCTTGCGTGAGCGGCCGAATGCGTTTCGCAGGAGAGTGAGAATGCCCATGTGTGCAACCCTTCGCGTGAGGTGACACCGTCAATCGCTGGCCAGGACGGACACGTAAGGTTAGCGGCCCTGGATGCGGTGCCCGGTCCGCGTCCGTGCCTACGCGGTGCCGTCCACGCGCAGCAGGAACGCTTCCAGCGCGCGGTTGAACTCCTCGGGACGTTCCAGATTCGGCAGATGCGCCGCGCCCTCGATGACCTCGACGGTGGAGTCCGGCAGGGCCGCGTGCAGGGACTCGGCGTCGGAGACGGGGGTGTAGGTGTCGTCGGCGCCGACCACGATCAGGGCGGGAACCCGGACGCGGGTCAACACCGGGCGGTAGTCGGGACGTTCGGCGCGGCCGCGCAGCGAGGCCGCGGCGCCCTCCGGCGGCGTGGCCGTCATCATGCCGTGGACGTGGGACTTCACCTCCGCGGGGGCGTACGGCGCGACCATCCGTTCCAGCACCTCGTCGGCGTAACCCCGCATGCCCTCGGCGAGCAGCCGTTCCGCCGTCGCGTGCCGCCCCCGCCGGCCCTCGGGGGTCTCCGGGTCGGCGAAGGTGTCGGCCAGGACCAGACCCCGGACCCGGTCGCCGAAACGGTCCTGGCACTCCATCGCGATCTGGCCGCCCATCGACAGTCCGGCCAGCACGAACGCGTCCACGCCCAGGAAGTCGAGCAGCTCGGCCAGGTCCTCGGCATGGCGGGCGAACGGGACCGTCCCCGGCGTCACCGGTGAGGCGCCGTAGCCGCGCAGGTCGGGGGCGATCACCCGGCGGTCGGGGGAGAACTTCGCCAGCTGCGGGTCCCACATCGTGCGGTCGAAGGGGTGGCCGTGGAGGAGGAGCAGGGGCAGCCGATGGGTGGAGTCGGGGGATTTGTCGGTGTATGCGAGAAAGGGGGGCATGCGAGTGACCCTAGGGTGCCTCAACTGCTCGGTGCAATAAGATCTTTGCCCTCGGTGCAATCCACGGCCGTGCGGAGACGGCAGGACATCAGGGGGACTTGTGAACGACTTCCGGCGTATCGCCGACCGGATAGCCGCCGACATCGCGAGCGGGCGGCTGAGGGCCGGCCAGCGGTTGCCGCCGCAGCGCGCGTTCGCGCGGCGGCACGGACTGGCCCCCTCCACCGCGGGCCGGGTGTACGCCGAACTCGTGCGCCGGGGGCTGGTGGTGGGGGAGGTCGGGCGCGGGACGTTCGTACGGGCCGGGGCGCCGGACGGGCAGCCGGGGCATGCCCTGACCGAGGCGGCCGGTGACGAGCCCGTGAACCTTGAGCTGAACTACCCGTATCTGCCGGGTCAGTCGGAGTTGCTGCGCCCCGCCCTCGCGTCGCTGACACGGCCCGACGCGCTCGGCGACGCGCTGCGGCCCGCCGCGGCCGCGGGGACGCCGGCCGCGCGGGAGGCGGTCGCCGAACTGCTCGCCCGGACAGGCGTGCGAACGGGCCCCGAGCGGATCCTGTTCACCGGCAACGCCCGGCAGGCCATCGCCGCCGCCCTGGCCTCCCTGGTGCGGCCCGGCGGGCGGGTCGGGGTCGAGCCGCTGACGTATCCGCTGGTCAAGGAGATCGCCGTCCGGCTCGGCATCACCCTGGTGCCGCTCGCCACGGACGAGGAGGGCCCCCGGCCGGAGTCCGTCGCCGCCGCCCACCGCACCGCCCCGCTCTCGGCCCTCTACCTCCAGCCGACGCTGCACAACCCGACCGCGCTGACCACGACGGCGGCCCGCCGGACCGGGCTGGCCGACGTCATCCACAGGCTGGGGATACCGGTGGTGGAGGACCGGATCTGGTCCTTCCTGCACCCGTCGGCCCCCTCCCACCCCGCGACCGCGGTACCCCGCACCCCGCCCACCCCCTCGCCCCCGCCCCTCGCCGCCCTCGCCCCCGCCCTCGTCCACCTCGTCGACGGCCTCTCCAAACGGGTCGCCCCCGGTCTCACCGTCGGTTTCGTCGTCGCACCCGAAGGGCGGGTCGAGGCGGTGGCGCGGGCCATCAGGTCAGGGGGGTGGGGGGCGGGCGGCTTCGCGCTGGAGGCGGCCGTGCGGTGGCTCGCCGACGGGACCGTGGAGCGGCTCGTGGCGGCGAAGCGGCGGGACGCGGCGCGGCGGCAGCGGCTCGTGGCGGAGGAACTGGCCGGGTTCGTCGTGAGGTCCGATCCGGCCTCGTATTTCGCCTGGTGGGAGCTGCCGGCGCCGTGGCGGGCCGACACCTTCACGGCGGCGGCGCGGGAACGGGGGATCGCGGTGACGCCGGGGACGGCGTTCGCCGTGGGGCCCGGCGGGGCACCGGGCGCGGTCAGGCTTGGACTCGGGTCGGCTCCTGAGCCGGAGCTGGCGCGGGCTCTTTCGGTCCTCGCAGCCGTCGCACGAGGCGGGCCGGGCGCAGGTTCCGGGTCAGCCAGGTGGTGAGGGCCACCGTGAGGCCGAGGCCGAGCAGCAGCCAGGAGACCGTGCGCAGGGTGCCGGTCAGGGCGTCGTAGACCGCCCCGGCGGCCGGGCGGGGCACGTCGGCGGGCAGTCCGGTGAGGGTCAGGGCGCGGCCGACGGCGACCGCGAGACCGAGCAGCGCGCCGCCGAGGGCGGTGCCCAGCGCGGTCGCGGCGATGGCCCGGCGGCGGCGCACGGCCAGGGCGGTCCCCGCGGCGGCGAAGGCCACGGCCGCGAGCGGCAGCCAGAATCCGGCGACTTCGAGCACGTGGAACCCCTTTCGTAGCGAGGTCAGTTCGTCGGCCGGGAGCACGGCCACGGCGGTGTGCTGCACCGGGATACGGGCGGCGAGCGGTATGTGCTCGTCGCTGAGCTGGCGTTTGACCTGGGCGGTGACGGGGGCGAAGTCCACGGTGACCGGCCCGGCGGCCGCGTCGTCGCGGTCGTCGCGCAGGGCCCGCAGCACCGCGTCGTGGGTGACCCGGTTGCCGGCGTCCCAGGCCAGCCGGAAGGCCCGGGTCTGGGTGAAGGAGCGCACGGCGTCGTGCAGGAAGGGGCGTACGGAGCCCCGCAGCGGGCCGACGTCCAGCCGCTGGTCGGCCTCGCGGAGCAGGCTGTCGCCGACGGCGTCCGCGACGGCGTCCCGCACGTCCGGGTCGGTGGCGAGCGGGGCCATCGTGGTGACGTACCGGCCCGTGTCCGTGAGCCCGTACGCCGCCCAGACCGCCAGCGCGCCGAACGGCACGAGCAGGCAGGACAGGGTGAGCAGTACGGCCGACAGGGCGCTCCTCAGGCGTGGCGGCACCCTCTCAGGCAACGGCCCACGGGGCCCGAACGCGACCCGGGAGCGTCCGCTCGGGCGATCGCGGCGGATCGCGCCGGCCTAGCGGATCCGCCGTCCGAAGGCGTCCTCGCGGGTGTAGTACCGGTAGAAGAAGACGACGAAGGTGGCCCCGGCGACCAGCAGGGACATCAGGACGGAGCGCCAGACCGACTGGTCGCTCTGGCTGTAGAGGAAGCCGAAGGCGATGCCGACGAACGCCGTCCACAGCAGCGCGTGCACCTCCCGGATCATCCGCGGGGCCAGCCTCAGCAGGGCGATGGCGACCACGGCGAAGACGAGGGCGCTGGCGAAGCCGAGCAGCAGGTTCCAGCCGGTGATGGGGCCGCCGCCGCGGTTGTTGGCCGCGACCCAGTAGCCGTAGACCAGCGCCAGGACGACGGGGACCGCGATCTGGGCGACGCGGTGGGTCCGGGCGCCGAAGACGTCGGGTGTCCGGCGCCGGTCGGGGGAGGTGCCGGCCCGTACCTCGGGCGCCGGGGCGCGCCGGGGGATTCCGCCGGGTGCGGGTGCCGCATGAGCCATGAGAGCACTCCTCTCTCCTCGTCCCCGTTCGCTATCCAATGCACACCTGGGCGCACGCACCGGCAAGTCGGCCGACGGCCGGCCCTGGGATTCCGGGGATTTCCGGCGGTCGGGGGGCCCGCGTGGCCGGATGCGGGGCGCTTCCCCCGTGTTTCTCCGCGGAACATGGAGACTCGGTCGGCGTGACCGGGACGAGGTACGAGCGGTGGCGTCCGCTGCGGATCCACGGGCGCGGCTACATGTGGCTGCTGCCCGCGGTGCTGCTCGTCGGCATCGCGGCGCTGGACCTCAACACCGCCGCGGAGTTCCGGGTCGCCTCCTGGATCGTCCTGGTGCCGGGCCTCGCCGCCGCGGTCTGCGGGGTGTGGACCACCGCCGCCTTCGGGGTGGTGTCCCTGGTGACGTTCGTCCTCGTGGACAGCGCCTTCCACGACCGGTACCGGGCGGGCCTCGCCGATTTCATCCTGGTCGCGCTCGGCGGCGTGCTGGCCACGCTGGTGGCGGTGCTGCGGGTGCGGCAGGAGCGGCGCATGCTGCACATGCAGGACATCACCAAGACCACCGTACGGGCCGTGCTGCGGCCGTTGCCCGACCGATGGGCCGGCCTGGAGCAGGCGGGCGTGTACCTCGCCGCGGACGTGGAGGCGCAGGTCGGGGGCGACTTCTACGACATCCAGCCGAGCCCGTACGGCACCCGGGTGCTCGTCGGCGATGTGCAGGGCAAGGGGCTCGGCGCGGTGGAGACGGCGGCCGCGCTGCTCGGCAGTTTCCGGGAGGCCGGGTACCACGAGAAGGATCTCGGGACGATCGCCGAGCGCCTGGAGATCCGGATGCTGCGGCACCGGGCGCACACCGCCGCGACCGACCGCAGCGGCGAGGACCGGTTCGCCACGGCCGTGCTGGTCGCCTTCTCCAAGGACGCGCCCGGGATGGTCGACGTCGTCGACTTCGGGCACGTGCCGCCGCTCGCGGTCGGCCCGCACGGGGTGCGCGAGCTGTCCTGCGGGGAGGGGCTGCCGCTCGGGCTGTGCGACCTGGCCGGCGGGCTGCCGCCGCAGCACCGGGTGACGCTCGTGCAGGAGGAGACACTGCTGATCGTCACCGACGGGGTGACCGAGGCCCGTGACCGCGGGGGCGAGTTCTACGACCTGGTCGGTGACGTCGCCGAAGCGGTCGCCGCCGACCCGAGCCGCGTGGAGCCCCGACGCCTGGTCCGCCTGGTCCGCGACGGCGTGCTGCGGCACAGCGGGGGCCGACTGGCCGACGACACCACGGTCTTCGCCGTCCGCCGCCTCCCGGAGACCGAGGAGTGCCCGGGGACGGGGCCGTTGCCGGGAGCGCTCGGCAGGGGGCTCTCCGACAGGGAGGGGTACGCCTGAGGGGCAGCCCCGACGGGACCCGGGGGCAGGCGGAGGCGCCCGAACGGGGATGTTCGTCGGCCTGAGGCGCGTCGCGGGGGTCCCAGCGGTTACGGTGCTGACGGGAGAGAGCGGATCCACAGGACCGCAGGGCCTACAGGGGGAGGGACCATGCCCGGAACCGTGCTGCTGCTCGCGGCCGCGCCGCTGGGCCGGGGACGCCTGGTGGACGCGGCCGCCGTGCTGCCGGTGCTGGCCGCCGTCGCCCCCACCGTGCTGTCCGGCGCCGACACCGCCAACGTCGTGGAACTCGCGGACCCGGTGGACCCCCAGGGCGTCCTCACCCGGCTGCGCGCCGCCGCGGCCGCGCCGGGGCCGCTCACCGTCTACCTCACCGGCCAGCTGCACCTGGACCGCCGCCAGCGGCTGCCGCACCTGGCGCTGGCCCGCACGGCCCCGGCGACCGTCCGCTACACCGCGCTGCCCTGGCACTGGATCCGCGAGGAACTGCGGCTGCGGCCGCCCGGACGGACGGCGCTCGTGGTCGACCTGCACGCGGACGCGGAGGTGTGGCGGCACCTGCACGAGCACCCGCTGGACTCCGGCCGTACCACCGCCGTCTACGGCCGGATCG
Source organism: Streptomyces hygroscopicus subsp. hygroscopicus (assembly GCF_030269125.1). GTDB lineage: Bacteria > Actinomycetota > Actinomycetes > Streptomycetales > Streptomycetaceae > Streptomyces > Streptomyces hygroscopicus_C. Next base: position 283,549 of record NZ_BSSM01000005.1, read on the forward strand.
CGCCGCCGGCCGGCCGCCGCGGGCCGGCCGAGCCGACGTACATGAGGACGGTCGCCACCCTGCTGCGCAGCGGCCACCGTCCGCCGCTGGACGAGCTGCACCAGCAGGCCCTGGCCCGGATCCCGGAGGAGGCCCCGACCAACATCCTCCTGGCCCCGGCCCCGCAGCCGTATCCGGTGATCCCGCACCCCACGCCCGGCGGCTCCCCCGGGACCGCCCCGGCGGCGGTCCCGCGGGAGACGTACGGCGGCCCCGTCGGCGTCGCCGCCGGCGCCGCCACGGGCGTCGGCGCGGCCGGGGTACCGAGCGCCTCCGCGGGCGTCCCGCCGCGGCTCCACACCTCCGACACCTCCGACACCCCTCGCACCTCCGACACCCCCAGCACCTCCGACACCTCCGACACCTCGGATCCCCACGCCGCCATCAGCGCCGCCGTCCAGGCCGGGCGGCACGACGAGGCGGACGCGATCGCCGCGCGGCACCAGGAGGCGGCCGTCGCCGCGCACGGACCGGCGTCCGAGGACGCGCTCCACTGGGCCGAAGTGCGCGCCGACCTCGCGATGTTCGCCGGGGACGCGGCGCGCAGCTGCCAGGTCTGGATGGAGGTGGCCGGAGCCCGGCTGACCGCGGGGCAGGCCGTGGACGCGCCCGCCGTGGAGGCCGCCGTGGACCGGGCGCACCACCAGTGGGGCCGGATCGGCGAGACGGCGCGGGCCCGTGAACTCGGTCCGGTGCTCGCGGAGCTGCGCGCCAGGGTGCCGGGCCGCCGGCGCGGCGCGCTGGAGGACGTGCGGCGGCAGCTCAGGGAGCTCCAGCGGACCTGAACCGCCCCCGCGCGAGGAGCGGTTGACGTCGCCGGCCGGTCGGGTCATGCCTCCGGCAGCAGGGCCAGGGCCCCCGAGACCAGTGTGCGCACGCCCGGGGCGACGGTGGCCGGGTCGGGGGCGAAGTGGGGGCTGTGGTTGCTGGGGACGGCGGCGAGCTTCTCCGCGAGGGTGTCGCCCGGGGCCTCGTCCCAGATGGCGGCGGGGGTGGTGGTGACGAACCAGTACGAGTAGGGGATGGCGCCGTCCAGGGCGAGTTCCGGGAAGTCCTCGCTGCCCATCGCCGGGCCGGGGTCGAACACCGTCGCGGCGCCGAAGAGTTCGCCGTGCACGGCGGCCACGGTGGTGTCGGTGCCCGCGTCGTTCACGGTGACCGGGAAGGTGTTGCCGATGGTCACCTCCGGCTCACGGGGGCAGCCGGCGGCCAGGCACTCGCCCCGGGCGATCCGGCCGATCGCGGCCAGCATCCGCTGCCGTACGGGCTCGGACCGGGTGCGCAGGTTCAGGGCGATGCGTGCCTCGTCGGGGATGATGTTGTGCCGGGTGCCCGCCTCGATGCGGCCCACCGTGAGGACGGCGGACTCGCCCGCGGCGACCTCGCGCGAGACCACCGTCTGGAGCCGGGTGACGAGGTAGGCGGCGGTCACCACCGGGTCCACGGTGGCCTCGGGGCGCGAGCCGTGGCCGCCGCGCCCGTGCACCACGATGTCGACGTCCGTCGCGGCGGACATGATCAGCCCCGGCGCGTGCGGGTACAGGCCCGCCGGGCCGGGCACGGCATGCTGGCCGAGCAGGACGTCCGGCCGCCCGAAGCGCTCGTACAGTCCGTCGGCGAGCATCCGCCGGGCGCCCTGTCCGGTCTCCTCGGCGGGCTGCCCCACCACCAGCAGGGTGCCGCGCCAGGTGTCCCGGCCCGCGGCGAGCGCGGCGGCGGCGCCGGCCAGCCAGGTGACGTGCAGGTCGTGCCCGCAGGCGTGCATGACGCCGGCCGCGGTGGAGGCGTACGGCAGGCCGGTGGCCTCGGCGACGGGGAGCGCGTCCATGTCGGCGCGGAGCAGGACGGTGGGGCCGTCGCCGTTGCTCAACCGCCCGACGACGCCGGTGCCGCCGACGCCCTCGGCCGTCTCGAACCCGGCGTCCGTGAGCCGCCCGGCGAGCTTCTGGGCGGTGCGGTGCTCGCGCAGGGACAGCTCGGGGTGCCGGTGCAGATCCTGGTAGAGGTCCTCGAGGCCGGTCAGGGGGAGGTCGGCGGTGAGGTCCTGCGCGGTGCGGGCGGCGGCAGAGGTCATGCGGGCAGGTTAGGCGGGTTCCCGGGGTTCGCGACACCGCTCGTTCCCGGTGATCCGGCCGGGGCTTCGGCGGGGCCGGTCACCGGGCGGTCGGGAGGACCGTGTCACGGCCGGCCGGCGAGGGGCTCCCGCACCGGCGGGGGCGGGGCCGGCGCTCCCCGCCCGGAGGCTCTCACACCGCACTCGCGCCCTCGGCGGACGGAGGCGGCCGCCCGGCCCCCGCTGCCTCAGCGCTCGGTCGCCGGGGCCGAGGCGGTGACCCGGGCGTCGGGGGCCGTCGGTGCCGAGGCGTGGGCCGGGCCCGTGTTGGCCGCGAGTATCAGGGACGCCGCGGCTATCACGGCGGCGGCGAGCGCCCTCCGCGCGGTGGAGTATCCGTAGGGAGCGGATGGGCGTCCGTACACGGCGACCTCGCAACACGACAGCGGCGTATTAAGCAGGTTTAATCCGCCGTTTAACCTAGAGGCATTCCTTGCCGAACGGCAAGGTCCACCGGGGGAGTTGGGGGTGTTCCGGCGGTGCCTGAGCGGGACGATCCGGAGACCGTGGGGCGTCGGGTGCAGCAGTTGCGCGCCCAGCGCGGGCTGACCCAGCGGCAGCTGGCCGAGCCGGCCTACACACCGGCGTACGTGTCCACCCTGGAGGCGGGCCGGGTGCGCGCCTCCGACGAGGCGCTGCGGCACATCGCGCGGCGGCTCGGGGTGAGCTTCGAGGAACTGGCCCTGGGCCGCCCCGCCCATCTCGCCACCGAGCTGCGGCTGCGGCTGACCGAGGCCCAGCGGATGCTCGCCGACGGCCGGGCGGAGGAGGCGGCGCGGCGGTACACGGAGCTGCTGGACGAGGCGGAGTCGCACGCCCTGCCGGGCGAACAGGTCACCGCGCTGCTGGGGCTCGGTGAGTGCGCCGTGGAGACCGGCGAGCTGGCGACCGCTCACACCCACTTCGAGCGCGCCGAGGAACACCTCGCGGACGCCTCCCCCGCGGCCCGCGTCCCGGCCGTCCGCGGCCGCGCGGTCGCCCACTACCTGGCCGGTGAACTCCGCTACGCCGTCTACCTGCTGGAGTCCACCCTCGACGAACTCAACCGGAACGGCCTGCACGACCCGGACGCGCTGCTGCTCCTGTACGCCAGCGTCATCGGCCCCTACATGGACATGGGCGCGCACGCGCGTGCCGCCCAGGCCGCCGAGTTCGCGCTCGCGCTCGCCCCGCGGGCCGGGGACCCCGCGCTGATCGCCCGGATGCACCGCTCGGTCGCCCGCACCCTGCTCGCCCAGGGCCGTACCGCCGAGGCCGACGCCTCGCTCGCCAAGGCGGCCGAGCTGTACCGCCAGCTCCGCCTGCGCACCGAGCTGGCCAACTGCCACTGGATGCGCGGCTACGTCCACGCGCAGAACGGCCGGCTGGACGCGGCGGAGGCCGAACTGCGGCAGGCGCTCGCCATGCTGTCCGAGACCAGCGCCGCCCTCTACCGCAGCCAGGCGGCGGTGGAACTGGCCGACGTCCTGCACCGCCGCGGCCGTTCCGCCGAGGCCGCCACCCTGCTGGAGGGCGTGCTCGGGGACTTCTCCTCCGAACGCGGCGCGGTGCACGCCGCCGCCGCGCACCGCCTCCTCGGCATCATCGCCGAGGACACCCGCGACACCGAGTCCGCCGAGGAGCACTACGTACGCGCCCTCAGCCTGCTGGAACGCGCGGGCGCCGCGGGCGACCTGGCCGACCTGTGCCGCCTCCTGGGCGACCTGCTGCGCCGCACCGGCCGCACCGAGGCCGCCCTCGACGCCTACCGCACGGGACTGGGCCACCGCACGACCCCGGGCACCACGACACTGGGCCCGGCCCCGGCCCAGCCACCGCTCTAGACGTCCACCCGCCCCTGCCTCCGCACGTCCGCCAGCCGCAGCGCGCCCACCTGGACGGCCGCCTGGGTCGCGTCGCCCGCGACGCCGCCCAGGCCGCCGTTGGTGAAGGCGAAGGCGTCGTCGCCGACGCGGACGGTGGCGACGTCGAGGGTGAGGCGGATGTCCTGGTCGTCGTCGGTGGTGGCGGAGACGGTGATGTGCAGGCCCTGGCGGGCGTCGCCGACCTCGGGGAGGGCGAGTTCCGTGACCTGGACGTCCTCCTGGAGGTCCTGTTGGGTGGTGGCGGTGAAGCGGGCGCAGTTCGCCGGCATCGTGCGCAGCCAGTCCAGCGCGGCGTCCACGTCGGACGGGCGGCGGGCGCCGATCTGGTAGCGCAGCTGGGCGTCGGTGTCGGCGTCGTCCAGGCCGACGGCGACGCGGGCCGGGCCGCCGAGGAGCCGATCGGTGTAGAGGGCGTCGAGGAGTTTCTGGCACTCACCGGCCGACGTGCTCGCCTTCAGCATCCCGTCCCGCCAGGTCGCCGCGCCGCGCGTCGCGGTCCACGGGGCCCCGAGGTCGCTCTGCCCGATGAGCGCGGCCTGCGCCTGCGCGTCGGTGAGCGTGGAGCCGTCGGGCCGGGCGGACGCCCGGGGTCCCTGCGACGGACGGTCGATCGTCGGAAGCGGCTGCGGCGCCGTCTCCGGGTGCTTCAGCGTCAGTGCCGCACACCCGCCGACCCCGAGCAGCCCGAGACCGGTCAGGAACGTCAGAAGGCGTCCGCGCGGGCGTATGCCGTCGTACCTCACGCTGCCTCCCGGTCCTCGTCCCTGCTCCCACGCCACCACCACCCCGGCCGCCCCACCAGCGCGGAGGGCCGGAAGGGTGAGGCACGGACGCCCGGGTGAGGACATGCGGCGGGCCGGGGCCGGTGCCCCGGCGGGTGGCGGCCCGCGGTCCCGAGCGCGGGACCGGGCCGGGAGCCTTCCGCGTGCCTGGACCAGCGCCGCGTCAGCCGACGTCCGCCCCGCCGACGACCCGGCGCGGGCGTGGCGCGGCGGCGTGCACGGGGTGCGGCGGGGTGCGCGGAGCCGTCGGCCTGTCGGCCCGGGGCTGTGCGTCGCCGAGGTGGTACACGGCCCCGGACTCACGGCGGGGGGTGTCCACGACCAGCCGGCCCAGGGTCCGGCCGCGCGTGTCCCGGACCTGCCAGGGATCGGGGCCGGCCCCCCAGTACACCCGTTGGTCGCAGCGTTCTCCGGGTGCGAGCGGGCCGCTCATGTCGTGACAGCCGTGTCCACGGCTGTCGCCGCACTCGAACAGGACGGCCGGGGAGCCGGTGTCGTTGACGAAGACGACGGCGCTGAAGTCGGCCGGGTCCGTGGGATCCACGGTCGCCGGATCGCAGGCACACAGAAGCACCGGGACGAGTACGGCGGCCGGCCAGGCCCTGCGTGGACGAGCGCCCATGGCGAAACCTCCCGGTCGGCGGACGGAGCCTGCGGAAGGCGACACCGCCCGATGCGGCACTAGTGTGTGATCCCCCTCGGCGAAGGAGACCCTCATGGCCCGTCGGCCCGTGCCCGTGATCATGGATTGTGACACCGGTGTCGACGACGCCCTCGCGCTGTTGCTCGCCGTGCGGCACCCGGGGATCGAGCTGAGGGCCGTGACCTGCGTCGCGGGGAACACCGACGTGGACGGGGTGGTGCGCAACACGCTCACCGTGCTGGAGCGGGCCGGGGCGCCGGAGATACCGGTGGGGCGCGGGGCCGAGCGGCCGTTGCTGGAACCCGTCCGCCCGGCCACGCACGCGCACGGTGCGGACGGCATGGGGGACCTGGGGCTGCCGGCGCCGAGCCGCGGGCCCGCCGACGCGGACGCGGTGACCCTGCTGCGGCGCGAGATCCTCGCGTCGCACCGTCCGGTCACCCTGGTCCCCACCGCGCCGCTGACCAACATCGCGCTGCTGCTGCGCACCCACCCCGAGGTGACCCGCAACATCGAGCGGATCGTCTTCATGGGCGGCGCGGTCGAGGTCGGGAACGCCACGCCCGTCGCGGAGTTCAACGTCTGGCACGACCCGGAGGCGGCGGCCGTCCTGCTCACCGCCGGGGTGCCGATCACGATGTACGGACTGGACGTCTTCCGGCAGGTCGTCGTGGACGCGGGGGAGGTGCGCAGGCTCAGGGCGAGCGGTGATCCCGGGGCGCGGCTGGCCGGCGAGCTGCTCGCGTACCGGCCGGCCGCCCAGGGCAGGCCGCCCGGGGCCGACGAGGCGGGCGGGCTCGGGGACGCGGGGGCGGTGTGCGCGGTCGCCGATCCCGAGGGGCTGACCACGCGGCGGCTGCCCGTCGAGGTCTGCCTCGCGCCCGGACCGGCGCGCGGGCAGACGATCGTCGACCGGCGGCTTGGGCCGGGTGAGGCGGAGATCCACCACGGCGAGCGCGAACGTCCCCTGGTCGACGTGGCGTTGGAGGTCGACGCGGAGCGGTACGCGCGGCTGTACGTGGAGACGGTCGGGCGGCTCTGACGCCGGCCCGGTTTCCAAGGTTCCCTTTCCGGGCAATGTGGACAGATTCTCTACGTCTTGTCCGTGTCTCGCGCGGGCGGCATCCGTCTTCCCGAAGGGAGCCCGTATGGCAGACCTCTCCTCCAGGAACCCCGACTGGTGGCGGCAGGCCGTCATCTACCAGGTGTATCCGCGCAGCTTCGCCGACGCCGACGGGGACGGGCTCGGGGACCTCAAGGGCATCACCCGGCGCCTGGACCATCTCGCCACCCTCGGTGTGGACGCCCTGTGGCTGAGCCCCTTCTACCCCTCCGAACTCGCCGACGGCGGCTACGACGTCGCCGACCACCGGGACGTCGACCCGCGCCTCGGCAGCCTGGACGACTTCGACGCGCTGGTCGCCGAGGCCCACCGGCTGGGCCTGAAGGTCGTGGTGGACCTGGTGCCCAACCACACCTCCCATCAGCACCCCTGGTTCCAGGAGGCGCTGCGGGCCGGCCCCGGGTCCGCGGCCCGCGAGCGCTACGTCTTCCGGCCCGGACGCGGCGCGCACGGTGAACTCCCGCCCTCCGACTGGCAGTCCGTCTTCGGCGGCAGCGCCTGGCACCGGGTGCCCGACGGCGAGTGGTACCTGCACCTGTTCGCCGCCGAACAGCCCGACCTCAACTGGGACAACGAGGAGGTCCGCGCCGACTTCCGCACCACCCTGCGGTTCTGGTCCGACCGGGGTGTGGACGGGTTCCGGGTGGACGTGGCGCACGGCCTGGCCAAGGAACTGACCGAGCCGCTGCGGGACGTCGGGGACGTCGGTGCCACCGCGGAGACGGCTCTGCTCTGCTTCCCCTCCGGGGACCACCCCCACTGGGACCGCGACGAGGTGCACGAGATCTACCGCGACTGGCGCAAGGTCTTCGACGCCTACCGGCCGCCGCGCAGCGCCGTCGCCGAGGCCTGGGTGCCGGGCGCCCGCCGCGCCCTGTACGCCCGCCCCGACGAACTCGGTCAGGCTTTCAACTTCGAATACCTCGAAGCGCGTTGGGACGCCGAGGAGCTGCGCCGCGTCATCACCGACGAGCTGGCCACCGCGCGGGCCGCCGGCGCCTCCGCCACCTGGGTGCTGTCCAACCACGACGTCGTACGGCACCACTCCCGGCTGATGCTCCCGCCCGGCACCGACCCCGCCGCCTGGCTGCTGTCCGGCGGCCGGGCGCCCGCGCTGGACGCCGCGGCGGGGCTGCGCCGGGGGCGTGCCGCCACGCTGCTGATGCTGGCGCTGCCCGGGGCGTCGTACCTCTACCAGGGGGAGGAACTCGGGCTGCCCGAGGTCGCCGACCTGCCCGCCGAGGTGCTCCAGGACCCCATCTGGGAGCAGACCGGGCACGTCCGCAAGGGCCGCGACGGATGCCGGGTCCCGCTGCCGTGGACGGTGGACGGGGCGTCGTACGGCTTCGGGCCCGGCGGTGCCTGGCTGCCGCAGCCGCCGGTCTTCGCGGCGTACGCCGTCGAGGCGCAGCGCGGCGTCGAGGGCTCGACGCTGGAGCTGTACCGCACCGCGCTGCGGCTGCGCCGCAAACTGCTCGACGGGGAGACGCTGGCGTGGGCGCCCGAGGCCCCCGAGGACGTGCTGGACTTCCGCCGCTCCGAGGAGTGGCGGTGCGTCGTCAACCTGGGCGCGGAGGCGGTGGCGATGCCCGCGGGGGAGGTGCTGCTGAGCAGCGGGCCGTTGTCGGGGGACGGCGGGCTGCCGCCGGACACCACCGTCTGGCTCGGCTGACCAGCGCTTTTGGGGAGTCCGTGAGGGAACCGGCCCCGCGGGGCCGGTTCCATTGCCACGACTTGGTGTGCATGACACATGGTTGAGGAAACGTTGACCAGTGCCCGGGAGAGGCGGGGACAACGCGCGCCTAGATTCGCCGCATGTCCCCACCGCCACCACCCAGGACGCCCGTGGCCCGCACCCCGGGCGCGCTGCCCGTGCTGCCCTACCGCAAGCCCACCAAGGGCCGTGACTACTGGGTCCTGGACGACGTCCTGCCCGACGTGGACGGCGTGCGCGCGCGCTGCCTGGCCAAGGACGACTGGGTCGAGGGCCACCCGTACACCTCCGAGACCTGGCCGGGCCTGCGCGCCATGCCGGGCCTGGAGCCCGCCGAACTCGCCGTCGTCGAGAAGCTGGTGAAGAAGGCGACCGGCGCCAAGGAGCTGTGGGTGCAGAAGGCGCCCGGCGGCGGCACGCTCAACCACAACTGCGTCCAGGTCGTCGGCGCCGGCGAGAGCGAGCCCCGCCCGCACACCGACTCGCGCGCGCTGTGCCGGTACGCGGCCGTGCTCTACCTCAACCCGGGTGTCCCCAAGGACTGCGGCACCAGTTTCTACCGCCAGCACCTGCCCGGCGGCCGGCTCGGCGGCAACGTCGTGCAGGCCCCGCACAACAACCTGGTCGAGGCCCTGGGTACCCGCTTCGTCGCCCCGGACGCCTTCGAGGAGGACGTCCGCGTCCCGCACAAGTACAACCGCCTCCTGCTCTACAACGCCAACCTCGTGCACAGCGCGACCGGTTACACCGGCAGCACGCTGGAGGAGAAGCGCATGACGGCCGTCTTCTTCTGGATGGCCTGACGGTCGGCCCGGCGGTTCGGGCGCGAGGGGTACGACATCGCCCTCGTCGCCCGCGACCGGCTCGACGGCCTGGCCCGGGAGCTGTCCGAGGGCGGCGTGCGTGCGCGCGCCTTCCCCGCCGACGTGCGCGAACCGGAGCGGCCGCCGGGCACCGGCAGCTGACCGGCCCCGGCGGGTTCTCGGCGTACGGCCCCGTGGCCGCCGCGCGGCAGGTGCTGCCCGGGATGCGGCGGCTGGGGCGCGGGACCATACTGTTCGTGAACGGGGGTACCGCCGCCGTGCCTCATGTCGGGCGCGCCGGTACGTCCGTGGCGTTCGCCGCGCCGAGTGCGTACGGGCATCTGCTGCACGAACGGCTCGCCGCCGAGGGCATCCATGTCGCGCCACTCGTCGTCCCCGGCGCATCACGCCCAGACACCCCCGCAAGGACCCCGCCGTGCTCGCCGAGACGCTACCGCGAGCGGCACGGGTTCCGGCACTGCGCGGACGATCTCGGCAGCCCGTGACGGGCCCTGCTCACGCGAAGGGGTGACGGTCCTTCGACTCGCCCTGCATGAAGAGTATTTGTAGGCCAATATGGGGACGTTGGCCGTTTTGCTCCTCTTCAAGGGGGCCTTTCATGGCTGTCGAAATTCCGTCGCTGATCAAACCCTCCAAGCTGCGGGCCAGAGGTGGCCTGCTGGGCGAGTGCCTGGCGGAGTTCCTCGGGACGTTCGTCCTCGTCTGCTTCGGCTGCGGGGTGGTCGCGATGGCCGTCGCCGCGCTGCCCGGATCGGGCCGCGCCGCCACCCCCACCACGATCTTCCTCGCCGCGGGCGACTGGCTGCTGATCACCTGGGGCTGGGCGATGGCCGTCGTCTTCGGCGTGTACGTGGCCGGCGGCGTCAGCGGCGCCCACATCAACCCCGCGGTGACCCTCGCGATGGCGGTGCGCCGCGGCTTCCCCTGGGTCAAGGTGCTGCCGTACTGGTTCGCACAGGTGGTCGGCGCCTTCGTCGGCGCCGCGCTGGTGTACCTGGTCTACCACCAGGCGATCGGCGCGTACGACGCCGCCGCCTCCGGCCCCAAGGTGAACGGGCACACGAACGCCACGTTCTCCATCTTCGCGACCTTCCCGGCCCCGTACTTCCACGGCGGGATCTGGGGGCCCCTGATCGACCAGATCGTGGGTACGGCGTTCCTGGTGATGTTCGTCGTGGCCGTCATCGACCTGCGCAACCAGGCCGTGCAGGCCAACCTCACCCCGCTGATCATCGGCTTCATCGTGGCCGCCGTCGGCATGTCCTTCGGCGCCAACGCGGGCTACGCCATCAACCCGGCCCGCGACTTCGGCCCCCGCCTGCTCACCTACGCGGAGGGCTGGGGGAGTCTGGCCTTCCCGGGCAGCGTGGCCGGGGCGTTCAGCGGCTACTGGTGGATCCCCATCGTCGGACCGCTGGTCGGCGGCGTCATCGGGGTCCTGGTGTACGACCTCTTCATCGGCGACGTCCTCGTGGCCCGCGCCGCCCGGAACCAGCCGCCGGAACCGGGCCGCGCGCGCCCGGAGCCGCCGCGGTAGCCCGGTCGGGATCCGCCGGAGGGCTCCCGGCGGCGGGGTGAGGCGGACTCAGAGCGGCTGGCCGGGCCAGCCCAGGAGCCGGGCCCCGATGACCGCGGTCTGGAGCTTGTAGCGGTGGGCCGGGTCGGCCGGGTCGGCGGCGGTGAGGTGGTGGATGCGCTCCAGGCGGTAGGTGAGCGCGCGCACGCTGAGGGAGAGCCGGCGTGCGGCCTCGGCGGCCACGCAGCCCGAGTCGAAGTAGGCGACCAGGGTGTCCAGCAGGGGCCCCGCGCCGCCCCGGGCCCCGGTCAGCGGGCCCAGCGTGTGCAGCACCAGGTCGGCCAGCGCCTGCCGGTCGCGCGCGAGCACCGGGTAGACCAGCAGGTCGGCGGCGCGCAGCACCGTCCCGGGCAGATCGAGCCGCTCGGCCATCTCCAGGGCGGCGAGGGCCTCCTCGTACGACTGCACGACGCCGCCGGGACCGGACTGCGGGCGCCCGATGGCCACCCGGCCGCCTTCGGTGGCGGTGTACGCCTGCCGGGCGAAGTAGGCGAGGACCTCGTCGGTGTCGCCGGGCGCGATGCACAGCAGCCGGCCGTTCTTGGTGGTGAGCAGGATGCTGTGGGAGTCGAAGCGGGCGAGCACCTCGGCCTCCACCCGCCGGGCCACGGCGCCGCCCTCCGCGTAGGACCGCGCCCCCTCGGCGACCGCGACCGCGTGCGCGCGCGAGAGCCGCAGCCCGAACCGCTCGGCGCGCTCGGCCAGTCGGCCCAGGTCGCTGCGGCCGTAGAGCAGATCGTCGATGAACTCCCGCCGCGCCGCCTCCTCCCGGCGCACGGTCAGCCGCTGGGCGCGCTCGTACCCTTCCGCGAACACGTCGACGGCCTGTTCCACGGCGGCCAGCGCGGCCAGGGTGCTTTCGGTCGAACCCGGTCCGACCGGCCAGGCGGCGCGGGCGGCGGCCAGGTGCGCGACGACCAGCGCGCGCAGCCCGAGACCGGCCTCGGCGGCCTGTTCGCCCAGCGTCCGGCGGGACTTCAGCTCCTCCCGGGTCAGCCGTCGGCCGGTGGTCGCGACCTCGGTCAGCACATGGGCGAATCCGTCCAGATAGCGCTCGGATATCTCGTGCTCGGCCACCCTGCCCCGTTTCCCCCGTGATCTTGACGCTCCGGTGACGCTTTCCTGACGCGTTTCCGGCATGCAGACAGTAGTGAACACTGCCGGAAACCGGCAATGCGGAAACGGCCGTCCTGGCCGCACCATCCTCTGCGGGGAGCACTACGGAGGGCTCCGGTGCCGGGCATCGCGGGGGGATGCCCGGCACCGGAGCCTCGGGGGAGCTCCGACCCACCGTCTGACGCAAGGACGTATGCCATGGAAGCCCTCGGCGTGCTCGCCGCCGCCTGTGTGATCCTCGCCGCGCTGTTGCTGCTCGGATTCTCCAGGCTGTACCGCAAGGTCGACCAGAGCCAGGCCCTGATCGTCTCCAAGACGCGCCGCGTGGACGTGTCCTTCACCGGACAGGTCGTGCTGCCGATCCTGCACAAGGCCGAGGTCATGGACATCTCGGTGAAGACCATCGAGATCAGCCGCTCCGGCCGGGACGGGCTGATCTGCCGGGACAACATCCGCGCCGACATCCGGATCCTGTTCTTCGTCAAGGTCAACAAGACCGTCCAGGACGTCATCAAGGTCGCCCAGTCCGTGGGCACCGAGCGCGCCAGCCACCAGGACACGCTCCAGGAGCTGTTCCACGCCAAGTTCTCCGAGGCGCTGAAGACCGTCGGCAAGCAGATGGACTTCACCGACCTCTACACCAAGCGTGAGGAACTGCGGTACCACATCATCGAGTTGATCGGCGTCGACCTCAACGGCTACCACCTCGAGGACGCGGCGATCGACTACCTGGAGCAGACGCCGCTGACCCAGCTGGACCCGGCCAACGTCCTCGACGCCCAGGGCATCCGCAAGATCACCGAGCTGACCGCGGTGGAGCACGTGCGCACCAACGAGGCCAAGCGCACGGAGCAGAAGGAGATCACCCGGCAGGACGTCGACGCCCGCGAGGCCATCCTGGAGCTGGAGCGCCGCCAGGCGGACGCCGAGATCAAGCAGAGGCGGGAGATCGAGACGTCCCGCGCCCGCGAGGAGGCCGAGACCGCCCGGGTGATGGAGGAGGAGCGGCTGCGCGCGCAGACCGCCTTCCTGCGCACCGAGGAGCAGTTGGGCGTGCAGCGGGAGAACCAGGCGCGGGAGATCGCGGTCGCCGCGAAGAACCGCGAGCGGGTCATCGCCGTAGAGAACGAGCGCATCGAGAAGGACCGCCTGCTGGAGGTCATCGCCCGGGAGCGGGAGACCCAGCTGACCCGGATCTCCGCCGAGAAGGAGGTCGAGGCGGAGAAGCGGGAGATCGCCGAGGTCATCCGGGAGCGGGTCGCGGTGGACCGTACGGTCGCCGAGCAGGAGGAGTCCATCAAGAAGCTGCGCGTGGTCGAGGAGGCCGAGCGCGAGCGGCAGGCCCTCGTCATCGCCGCCGAGGCGGAGGCGCAGGAGAAGCTGGTCAAGGACATCAAGGCCGCGGAGGCCGCCGAGCAGGCCGCGACGCACCGGGCCGCCGAGGAACTCACCCTCGCCGAGGCCCGGCTGAAGACCGCCGACTTCGACGCGCGGGCCAAGCTCCGGCTCGCGGAGGGCGTCCAGGCCGAGTCCGCGGCCGAGGGGCTCGCCGCGGTGCAGGTCCGCGACAAGGAGGCCGAGGTCACCGTCAAGGCCGGGCGCGCGGAGGCGGAGGCGACGCAGGCGCGGCTGCGGGCGGAGGCCGAGGGCACGCAGGCCAAGGCGCTCGCGGAGGCCGAGGGCGCGCGGGCCAGGGGTCTCGCGGAGGCCGAGGGCACGCGGGCCAGGGGCCTCGCGGAGGCCGAGGGCGCCCAGGCGGCGGCCGCGGCGACGGAGGCGCGGCTGCGGGCCGAGGCGGAGGGCGCGCGGGCGAAGGCGCTCGCGGAGGCCGAGGGCAGGAAGGCCGCGGCGCTCGCGGAGGCCACCGGTATCGGCGAGAAGCTGAAGGCCGAGGCCGCGGGTCTCACCGAGAAGGCCGCCGCGATGGCCGCGCTGGACGAGGCCTCGCGCGGGCACGAGGAGTACCGGCTGCGGCTCCAGGCCGAGAAGGAGATCCGGCTGGCCGGGCTGGAGACGCAGCGGCAGGTGGCCGAGGCGCAGGCGACGGTCCTCGCGACGGGGCTGGAGAACGCCGACATCGACATCGTCGGCGGGGAGTCCGTCTTCTTCGACCGGCTGGTCTCGGCGGTCTCCCTCGGCAAGGGCATCGACGGTTTCGTGGCCAACTCCCGTACGGCGCAGACCCTGGCGAAGCCGTGGCTGGACGGGTCGGGGAGCTTCACGGAGGACCTGAGCCGGGTGCTCGGGTCCGTGGGCACGGCGGACGTCCAGAACCTGACGGTCTCCGCCCTGCTGATGAAGCTCATGAACGGGGGCGGCGCGGACGCGGGCCAGTTCCGCCAACTGCTGGAGAAGGCGGGCGAGCTGGGGCTGGCGGAGGTTCCGGTGGGCGCGCTGAACGGGGCCGACCGGAGCTGAGGCCGGCCGGGGCGGGACGGGGGCGGGTGCGCTCACCCCCGTCCCGCCGGCCGGCGGGAGCGCGGTTCTCCCGGGGCGCGCGCGGGGAACCGCGCGACCAGCACGACGCCCCCCCCGACCGGCCAACGATCCGCACCCCACGGCGAGCAGCCCGCACACGAAAGGGACCCGCATGTCCACCGCCCCCGAGCCGGAGGCATCCGTCGACGCCGGCACCTACGACGTCCTGCGCGACCGGCTGGCCGGCCACGCGGCCGAGTTGGCGCGGCGGGCCGAGGCCCTCAACGCCCGCCGCGCGGAGGAGTTCGGCTCGACCCGGCTCGGCCTCGCCGCCACCACCAACCTGAAGACCGCCCACGCCTGCGTCCGGCAGGACATCGTCGCGGTGGGCGACACCCTGCTGTTCGGCAGCACGGGCCGCGGCGGCGAGAACGCGCAGGTCGCGGACGTACTCGCCCTCTACGACCGGGAGGGCAACCGCCTGACCGGGAACACCGGCCTGCTCGACGACCCGGCGTTCGTCCGCGAGTTCACCGCCCTGCACCGCTACTACCGCGACGCCCGCCTGCTGCGCCTGCGCCGGACCGACGGCCGGCTCCTCGCCGTGTTCCGCACCGGCGAGAAGGCCGACGACATCCGCGCCCTGCGCTGGAACCTGACCGAGGACGGCCGCGCCGAGTTCCTGGACGCCCGCGGCGACCGCGACGACGTCGTGCCGCCGGCCCAGGACGTCACCTGGACCGACACCGGCCGCGCCGACCACGTGCTGGGCAGGGAACCGTACGTCGCCGTACCCGGCGGGCTCGGTGTCGCGGCCCTCGGCGGCACCCTCACCGTCCGCGCCGAGGACGGCGAGGAGCTGTACGCCGAGCCGGTCGACGAACCCCTCCAGTCCCTCGCCGACGCCGCCGTGGCGCACGCGCGGGTCGGCCCGCTGACGCTGCTGCGCGTGCGGCCGTACAAGGAGGAGACCGACCGCTACCTCGTCTTCAACGCCCTGACCCGCGCGGTCGTCCGCCTCGACGGCCTCGGCCAGGCGTGCCGCCGGCTGCCGGAGGAGCAGGGCGTCGTCTTCCCCGGCGGCTACTGCCTGGCGAGCGGGCAGCACAAGACATACGAACTCGACGTCGCGGGACTGGAGTTCGAGCAGGAGGTCCGGGCGCCCAACGGCGAGGACGTGCTGTACGCGTTCCGGGACCGGTCCGGCGGCGGCACGCTCCTGCTGTCGTACAACACCCTGCGCAAGGAGGTATCGACCCCGCTGCCCTGCCGGGGCTGGGCGCTGTTCGAGGACGGCGCGCTGGCCGTGCTGCGCGCGGGGGGCGACGAGCCCGCGCACACCCATCCCTTGCAGTGGTGGACCTCGCCGTACGTCTCCGACACCCACGCCGCCGCCCTGCGCACCGGCACCGGCCCGCTCGCGCGCGTCGGCAACGCGGACCTCGTGCGCGGCCTCGCCGACTGCCTCTCCGTGGCCCGGCTGGTGGCCGACGGCATCACGACCGGCGAGGGCTACCGCGCGCTGACCGCCGCGTGCGTCCGCGCGGCCGACACCCACCACTGGCTGGCCGACCCCGAACTCGGCGACATCCGGTCACCGTTGGCGGCCGTACGCGAGACGGCCGAGCAGGTGCTGGCCGAGTTCGAGAGCGTACGGGAGCTGACCCGGCGGGCCGCCGACGCGCTGGAGGAGGCAGCGGAGCGGATCGCGGCCGTGGTGCGCCGGCTGCGCGGCGAGGCCCCGCGCGAGGCCGCCGCCTGGGTGCGCGGACTGACCGAACTCCGGCACGCGCACGGCCATCTGCTCACCCTGCGCGAGCTGCGCCACGTCGACGCGGAACGGGTGGCCGCGCTGGCCGCCGAGGCGGAGTCCGACCTGGCCGCGTTCGGCAAGCGCGCCGTGACCTTCCTGTCCCGCGAGGACGCCTTCACCGCCCAGCGCGCCGACGTGGAACGGCTGGTGGCCGAGGCGGACGCGATCGGCACGGTCGCCGACGCCGTGCCCGTGGCCGAGCGCCTGGACGACCTGGCCGACGGGCTGCGCACGGTCACCGAGGTGGTCACCGGCCTCGACATCGCCGACGCCACCGTGCGCACGGCCGTACTGGAGCGGATCGCCGACGTCCTCGGCGGCGTCAACCGGGCCCGCGCCACCCTCGACGCCCGCCGCCGCTCCCTCCAGGACCAGGAGGGCCGCGCAGAGTTCGCCGCCGAGACCGCCCTGCTCGCCCAGGCCGTCACCGCCGCGCTCGCCGCCGCCACCACCCCCGAGGCATGTGACGACCAACTCACGTCGGTGCTCGCCCGGTTGGAGGACCTGGACGGCCGGTTCGCGGAGTTCGACGACTTCCTGGCCGAACTCGCCGACAGACGCACCGAGATCTACGAGGCGTTCGCCGCCCGCAAGCAGTCCCTCGCCGACGCCCGCGCCCGCCGCGCCGAGCAACTCGCCGTGTCGGCGGGCCGGATGCTGGAGACGGTCGCCCGGCGCGCGGCGACCCTGGCCGACGCCGACGCGGTCACCGCGTACTTCGCCTCCGACCCGCTGGTCGCCAAGATCGTCCGCACCGCCGGCGAACTGCGCGCCCTCGGTGACAGCGTGCGCGCCGAGGAACTGGACGGCCGCCTCGGGGCCGCCCGCCAGGAGGCCGCGCGCGCCCTGCGCGACCGGGGCGACCTGTACGCCGACGACGGCC
Source organism: Streptomyces hygroscopicus subsp. hygroscopicus (assembly GCF_030269125.1). GTDB lineage: Bacteria > Actinomycetota > Actinomycetes > Streptomycetales > Streptomycetaceae > Streptomyces > Streptomyces hygroscopicus_C. The sequence continues at coordinate 300,458 of NZ_BSSM01000005.1, forward strand.
GCACCCTGCTGCTCGGCGGCCACCGCTTCGCCGTCAACACCCAGCCGCTCGACCTCGCCCTCGTCCCGCACGGGGACGGCCTGGCCCTCGCGGTCACCGGTACCGACTACCGCGCCCCGGTCACCGACCCCGGCTTCGCCGCCACCCGCCCCTACTGGGACCGGCACCTGCCCTCCGAGTCCCCCGCCCTCTACCGCGCCGAGTACCTCGCCGCCCGCCTCCTCGCCGAGCACGGCCCGGCCGCCCTCGCCGCCGCGGAGGACCTGCCCGGCCTGGTCCGCCGGGTGGCGCAGGAGTCGTACGACGAGGGGTACGAGCGCGGGGTCCACGACCACGACGCGACGCTGATCCTCACCGCGCTCCTGCCCCTGTACGACGCCGCGGGCCCCCTGCGTCACGAGCCCGCGGCCCGCGCCGCCGCGCAGCTGTTCTGGGCCCACGGCACGACCGAGGCCGCCCGGACCGCCTGGACCCGCCGCGCCGTGTCCCTGGCCCGCGCCCGGGACGCCTTCGGTCCCACGGCGGCGGTGGCGGACCTGGTGGCGGAGCTGGCGGGGGCGATCGGGGCGTGGGAGGCGGGCGTGGGCGGCACGGAGGCGCCGGGCACGCGCGGCGGGGCGCCCTCGGCGGCGGACGGCGCCGAGCCCCCGGCCCCGGACGGCGGGGAGCCCTCGGACATCCGCGACGCCGGTCCGTGGGGCACCCGCGACACCGGTCCGTCGGCCGTGCCCGGTGTCGAGCCCCCCGTCCCGGGCGGCGCGGACCGTGGGAGCACCGCGGCCGCCGCCTACCTCTTCGACGAGCTGACCGGCGGCCCCGAGGGCTTCGTCCTCGGCGGAGCGGCCCGCGCGCTGCTCGACAAGTTCCGGCAGGCGCTGGCGGGTTCGCGCTACGGCCGCGACCTGGAAGGGCTGACCGGACTCCGGGCCCGCCGCCAGGTGGTCGAGGCCTGGCTCACCGCCTACGCCACCGCCGGCGGGAGCGACGCCGCCCCCGGCGAGCTGGCGGAGGCGGTGGCCGCCGAACTGTGCCCCGCGCTGCCCCGCTACGACGGCGACGCCCGGCTCACCGCGACCGTCGAGGGTCTCCTCGGCGCGCACCCCCGGGTCTCCGGCGGGCGCCTCACCCTGCGCCTGGACGAGTTCCTGGCCCGTACCGCCCGGCACACCGCGCACGAGGTGCCCGGCTTCCGCGCCTACCAGCGCCGCCGCACCGCCCTGCTGGCCACCGAGCGCGAGCGGCTGCGCCTGGACGACCACCGCCCGCGCGTGTTGTCGGCGTTCGTCCGGGGCCGGCTCGTGGACGAGGTCTACCTGCCGCTGATCGGCGACAGCCTCGCCCGCCAGCTCGGCACCACGGGCGCGACCAAGCGCACCGACACCGGCGGCCTGCTCCTGCTGCTCTCCCCGCCCGGATACGGCAAGACGACGCTCATGGAGTACGTCGCCGACCGGCTCGGCCTGATGCTGGTCAGGATCAGCGGACCGGCGCTCGGCCACACCGTCACCTCGCTGGACCCGGCCGACGCCCCGAACGCCACCGCGCGCCGCGAGATCGAGAAGATCAACTTCGCGCTGGCGGCCGGCAACAACACCCTGCTCCACCTGGACGACATCCAGCACACCTCGCCCGAACTCCTCCAGAAATTCATCCCGTTGTGCGATGCGACGAGGCGCGTGGACGGCGTGTGGGACGGCGAGCCGCGCACCTACGACCTGCGGGGCAAGCGGTTCGCGGTGTGCATGGCGGGCAACCCGTACACGGAGTCGGGGGAGCGCTTCCGCGTCCCCGACATGCTGGCGAACCGCGCCGACGTGTGGAACCTGGGCGACGTCCTGACCGGCAAGGAGGACGTCTTCGCCCTGAGCTTCGTGGAGAACGCCCTCACCGCCAACCCGGTGCTCGCCCCGCTGGCCGCCCGCGAGCGCGCCGACCTGGAACTGCTGGTCCGGCTGGCCGCGGGCGATCCGACGGCCCGCGCCGACCGGCTGTCCGCCGCGCTGCCGCCCGCCGAACTCGACGCGGTGCTCGCGCTGTTGCGCCATGTCCTCGCCGTCCGCGACACCATCCTCACGGTCAACGCGGCCTACATCGCCTCCGCCGCCCAGTCGGCCGGCGCCCGCACCGAGCCGCCGTTCCGCCTCCAGGGCTCCTACCGCGACATGAACAAGATCGCCGGACGGCTGCGCCCGGTGATGAACACCGCCGAACGCGAGGCCGTGCTCCAGGACCACTACACGGCCGAGGCCCAGACCCTGACCACGGGCGCGGAGGCCAACCTGCTCAAACTGGCGCAGCTGCGGGGCACGTCGACCCCCGCCGAGGCGGCCCGCTGGGCCGAGATCAAGTCGGCCCACGCCCGCACCCTCGCCCTCGGCACCCCCACCGACGACCCCCTCACCCGTGCCATCGCCGCCCTCACCCTCCTCGCCGACCGTGTGGCGGCCGTGGAGTCCGCCATCACCCGAGCCACCACCGGCGGCACCGCCCCGTGAGTGAGGACCGCGCGCCTCAGCCCTGTCCGTCGTGTCCGTGCGCGTGCCCGGCGTGCTCCCCGTGTGCGTGGCCTTCGGCGTTCTCCGGGGAACCGCCCATCATCCGCAGCATCGCCGGGCCGCCCGTGCGCAGGAAGCGGACGACCAGGGCGGCGGCGAGGACGAGGAAGGCGATGTTGAGCCAGGTCGTGTAGTTCCAGCGGACGCCCTCTTCGGGGAGCCTGGCGACGGCCTGGTCCGGGACGAGGCCGAGGCCGCCGAAGAGGAACTCCACGAGGTAGCCGGCCACGGCGATGGCGGCGAAGAAGGTGGCGAGGAGGAAGGCGGCCATGCGGGGGCCGTAGTACTTCCGGTAGATGTTGAGGATCGGCAGGATCAGCAGGTCGGCGTAGATGAAGGCGATGACGCCGCCGAAGCTGATGCCGCCCTTCCACAGGACGACGGCCAGGGGGACGTTGCCGATGGAGCAGACGAAGGTGGCGATGGCCACGAGGGGGCCGATCAGCGGGCCGACCAGCTTGGCGGCGAGGGGGTGGCCGGCGAGGAAGAAGGTGTGCCACACGTCGCCCGGGACCCAGGCGGCGATGGCCCCGGCGATCAGCAGCCCGGCCACCAGGTCGCGCAGGATCGCGGCCCACTCCATGACGAAGATGTGCGACACGGACGTGAGACCGTCGCGGGAGAGGAGCCGGCGCAGGAAGCCGCCCTCGCCCTGGACCGACATGTCCATCGCCGCGTGCCCCTCCATCGACCCGGCGACCCCGCGCTCGGCCTGCTCGCGCGCCTGACGCAGCAGGCGTTCGCGCAGGAAGACGCGGAACAGCGCCGCGAGGACGACGATCATGATCGGGCCGCCGACGAACTCCGCCGCGGTGAACTGCCAGCCCATCAGCAGGGCGAGGATCACGCCGAGTTCGATGACGAGGTTGGTCGAGGCGATCTCGAAGGCCATCGCCGCGGTGAAGTCGGCGCCCTTGCGGAACAGGGAGCGGGCGAGGGCGACGGCGGCGTAGGAGCAGGACGACGAGGCCGCGCCGAGGCCCGCGGACAGGGCGAGGGTGCGCGGGCGGTCGTCGCCGAGCAGCCGTACGACCGTCCGGCGGCGCACCACCGCCTGGACGACGGCCGACAGGGCGAAGCCGAGGATCAGCGCCCAGGTGATCTCCCAGGTCATCGAGCCGGCGATGAACAACGCGTGCCCGATCGCATGCATGAGCGCACTCCCTTCGCCGAGAGGTGGTCCCGGCACCCGACCGCTCGACCACTCGACCGAGAGTACCCCGGTGGGGTATCCGGAAACCCGGAAGGCGGCGCCCCGCGGTGATCGCTATCCTCCGCGCATGGATATCCGTGTAGAGGTCGTCCAGGAGGCGGGCCCGGAGCTCGTCGACGCCTTCGGCCGGCTGCTGCCGCAGCTCTCCTCCACCGCCGCGCCGCTCGACCGCGCGGCGGTCGAACGCCTCGTGGCCTGCGACGCCAACACCCTGCTCGTCGCCCGCACCCCCGAAGCGATCGTCGGCACCCTCGTCCTCGTCCTGCTGCCCCTCCCCTCCGGCCTGCGCGCCCGGATCGAGGACGTGGTGGTCGACGGCGCCGCCCGCGGGCACGGCGTCGCCGCCCTGCTCACCGACGAGGCCCTGCGCATCGCCCGGAAGGCGGGCGCCCGCACGATCGACCTCACCTCCCGCCCGGACCGGACCGCCGCGAACCGGCTCTACGAGCGCGCCGGGTTCCGGCGGCGCGAGTCGACGGTCTACCGGTTCGAGGGGTAGGGCCCGCGGGCGCGGGCGCGAGGGCGGGCCGCTGGGCCGCCGGGGCGCCGGGCCGGGCCGACGACACGATCCGCCGCAGCGCCGCGCGGGCCGGCGGGCCCCAGCCGGTCCTGCCGCCGGGGCGGCCGTGGCGGCCCGCTTCGCCGATGAGGAGGCAGCCGAGGGCGCGGAAGACGGCCCAGCCGCGGGCGCGGCGCGGGGTCGCGGGGTCCGGGGCGGTCCGGAAGGCGGCGTGGAAGCGGTCGAGGGCGCCGTCGGGCAGCGTGGTCCAGCCGGCGGCGAGGCCGCGGGCGGGATCACCCGCGCAGAGGTCCCCGAAGTCGGTCACCCCGCAGAAGGTGCCGTCCGCGGTCAGCGCGTCGGCCGGGAGGTCGCCGTGCAGCCGTACCGCCGGGCCCGGCCACGGCGGTCGGCGGCGGCGTCCGCCCGGACCGGGCGGACGGCCCGTACGGTTGCCGGATCGGGCAGCAGCCCCAGTCCGACGGCCTCGGTCAGCCCCGCCTCGAACCGCCCGGCCAGGGGGGCCGGTTCGCCCCCGCGGTCCCGGTCGGCGGGCGCGTCGTCCGGGGCCCGCCGGTGCGGGGCCGTCAGGAAGGCGGTGAGGGCCTCGGCCGCCTCCGGGCCGCGCGTCGCGGGGGGCCTGGTCGGCGGGTGTGCCGGGAACCCAGGTGGTGGCGAGCCGGGGGCGCGGGAACGCCTCCGAGGAGGCGCCGAGGCGCTGCGGGACCGGGACGGGCAGGGGGAGGCTCGGGGCGAGCGCGGGGAGCCAGGTGTGCTCCTTGGGCAGGAGCGCGTCCGCGGTCCGGGTCGCCCAGGGCAGCCGGACCGCGAGGTCGTCGCCGAGCCGCCAGAGCTGGTTGTCCCACCCTCGCGCGCCGAGCCGCAGGGGCCGCTCGGCGAGGTCGGGGTGCTGGGCGCGCAGGAGGCCCCGGACCGGGTCCGCCGTGATCTCGGTGCCTGGGATGTCCGTGCGGGCGACCGTGGCCGCCCGCACCGTGCGTCAGGAGGGCTGCGACGTCAGCAGCGGGCGCAGGGCCCCCGCGCGGAGGCGCTCGACCAGGGGCGGCGCGGTGCGGCGGAGCACGAGCACGACGACGAGGGAGACGACGCTGCCGACCAGGGCGCCCACGGCGACGTCATGGGGGTAGTGCGCGCCGACGTACACCCGGGAGGCGCCCATCGCGATCGCGGTGACCAGGGCGAGGGCGCCGAGGCGGCGGCTGATCAACAGGAGGGCCACCGCGAAGGCGAAGGCGACGGTGGTGTGGTTGCTGGGGAACGCGTAGTCGTCCGGCGCGGGGCACGCCTCCAGCAGGAAGTCGTGGGGGAGCGCGCGGCACGGGCGCGGTTCCTCGAAGAACGTCTTGATCCCGCTGTTGACCACGTAGGCGAGGACGACGGCGAACGGCGTCGCGAGCACCGCGGCCATCGCCGTGCTGCCCTGACCTCTGGCCCGCCACCAGGCCACCAGCAGATACACCGCGAACAGGCCGATACCGAGGGCGCTGAACACCGACACCGGTTCGTTCAGCCAGTGCGTGTGCCGGGCGAAGTCGGTGACGTCGGTGTACAGACCGCCGTCTATCGCCGCGCCGTCGAGCGTCTGGGCGGTCGGGGAGGAAGTCGTCATCAGGTGGGTCTCCGGGCCGTGCTGCATGTGCCGCGGCCTGTGGTGAACGGGCACGGGCACCGATCGGACGTACGGATGAAGCGGGGACGTCCCCAAGGTAAATGTCTACAGGGGTGTAGACGATATCAGGTTACGGCGCCGGGTGCCGCGCCCGCGCGGCACCCCTGACCCGAACGGCCCCGCCCTGCTCGCGTCCGCGGGCGCGGGGAGGTGCGCTGGCAGCGAGGAACCGGCGGAACAGGTGGAGCGGCGGCGGCCGCGGCGATGCGCACGGCGAGGAGGTGCCGGTGACGAACGGCATGAGCCCGGACCGACCGGGCGACCCCGAGCACCCGGACCCCGGTGACCCCGGCCGCCCCGGCGGTTCGGGCCGTCCCGGTGGTTCTGACGGCCCCGGTGACCCCGGCCGCCCCGGCCGGTCCGAGGGTTCCGGCGGGCGTGGCCGCCCCGGCGGTCCGGATCGTCCCGGCGGCCCCGACCACCCCGCCCGCGCCGACCGCCCCGTCCCCTCCGAACTGGACGAACTCCGCGCCCGGCTCGCCGCCCTCGAAGCGGAGCGGAACGGGCGTCGGGCCGCCGGCTCCCGGGCCCGGCGCCGTCCCGCCTCCGCCCTCGCCGCCGTCCTTCTCGTCCTCGGCTGTCTCCTCGCACCGCTCGCCGTCGTCGCCGTCTGGGCCGCCGATCTGGTGGGCGACACCGATCGCTACGTCGCCACCGTCGCCCCGCTCGCGTCCGAACCCGCCGTGCAGGAGGCCGCGGCGAACCGGGCGACCGACGCGTTGATGGACCAGATCCATCTGCCCACGCTGCTCGCGGACGTGGCACCGAAGGACCGGCCGCTGCTGGAGAAGGCGCTGGGCGGGCTGGGCGGGGGGCTGGAGAACGCGGTACGGGGGTTCGTGCACGACCAGGCCCGCAAGGCCGTCGCGTCGAAGACCTTCGCCACGGTCTGGACCGACGCCAACCGCAGGATCCACGCCTCCCTGGACAAGGCCCTGACCGGCGCCGGCGGTGCCGCGGTGCAGCTGAAGGGCGACACCGTGACCCTCGATCTCGCGCCGCTCATCGAGGACGTGAAGAAGCGGATGGTCCAGGCGGGCCTGACCTTCGCGAGCCGCCTCCCCACGGTCCACACCGACTTCACGCTCGTGCAGTCCCAACAAATCGGCAAGGTACGGACGTACCTACGGCTGCTGCGCGTCGCCGGCAACTGGCTGCCCGTGCTCGCCGTCCTCCTGATCGCCGCCGGCGTCCTGCTGTCGCTGCGCCGCCGCCGGGCCCTCGTCGCCGGCTGTCTCGGCGCCGCCGCCGCCACCGCCGTGCTCGGCATCGGGCTGCGTGTCTTCCGCGTGTTCTACCTCGACCGGCTGCCCGCCGACGTCTCCCGGGACGCGGCCGGCGCCGTCTACGACACCCTGACCCGCTTCCTGGGGACCGCCGTCCGGGCGGTGATCGTGCTCGCCGTCGTCATCGCGCTGGGCGCCTGGCTCACCGGCGCCGGGCGGCGGGCCGGTGTGGTGCGGGGCCTGTGGACCGAGGGCATCGGCGCGGCCCGCGGCACCGCCGGGCGCGCGGGCCTGCGCACCGGTCCCGTCGGCCCGTTCGTGCGCCGGCACCGCGCCTGGTTCACCTGGATCCTGGTCGCCGCCGCGGTGCTGGTCTGCCTTCTGTGGCCGTACCCCACGGGCTGGGTGGTGCTCGGGATCGCCCTGTGCCTGCTGTTCGCGCTGGCGGTGGTCGAGTTCCTGGCGGCGGAGCACCCGTAAGCGCCCGACCACCCGCAGGCCCCCGGCGCCACGGCCACGGAGCGCATTCCCGCTCCAGCGGCTTCTCGCCCGTGCAGTGGCTTTCCGACGCCGCCCGAACCCCGGCGAGCCGGAGAGCCGCCCATGCCCCGAGAAGCGCCCTGCCTCGCCGTGGCCGACGCGCTGCGCGCGGATCCGTGCGGGGAGCGGGCGGTCGGCGGGCGCCTGCCGTCCCGGGTGCGGCTCGCCGTCGGGCGCGACGTCGTACGGCGCGCCGTGGACCGGCTGATCGCCGAGGGCCTGCTCGAAGGGCGCGCGGGGTCGGGGACGTACGTACGGGCGCCCCGCGAGCGGCTGCCGATGATCCGGGCGCGTCGTCCCGGCGGCCCCCGACACCCGGCCACCAGCCCGGCGGAGCGCGGCCGGGCGGGCATGTGGGAGGCCCACACCCGGGTGCGTTTCCCGGCGCCCGCGGCGATCGCCGAGCGGCTCGCCGTCGCGCCCGGCGATCCGTGCGTCAGCACGCACCACGAGTTCCTCGCCGATGGACAGCCCGTCCAGCTCTCCCGTTCCCGGGAGCCGTCGGCGATCACCGGCGGCACCCCGATCGTGCTGCCCGGGAAGGGGCCGCTCGCCGGACACCACCCGTCCTGGGACCGGCCTCACGCCGGGCCGGGAGGCCCGCGGCGGACGACACCCGCTGCTGGTGGGCTCGTTGACCTCTCGTACGCGTCGCCGCCTCGCGACGCTCCCCCCGGCCGGGTGCACGGGGCGCGGGGCTAGGATCCCGGTCATGGCCCTGACCGTGGACGACGTGGACCGGTTCGAGGCGTCCAGGCACCGTCTGGAGGCCATCGCCTATCGCCTGCTCGGCTCGGCGAGCGAGGCGGAGGACGCCGTGCAGGAGACGTACCTGCGCTGGCAGGGCGCCGACACCGGGCGCATCGAGGTCCCCGAGGCCTGGCTGACCAAGGTGCTCACCAACCTGTGCCTCAACCAGCTCACCTCCGCGCGCGCCCGCCGCGAGACCTACGTCGGCGCGTGGCTGCCCGAGCCGCTGCTCGCCGGGGACCCGATGCTGGGCCCCGCCGACACCGCGGAGCAGCGCGAGTCGGTGTCGTACGCCGTCCTCACCCTGCTGGAGCGCCTCACCCCGAACGAGCGCGCCGTGTACGTGCTGCGCGAGGCATTCGACTACCCGCACCGGGAGATCGCCCGGATCCTCGACCTCACCGAGTCCGCCAGCCAGCAGATCCACCATCGCGCCAGGAAGCACGTCGCCGCCGGCCGGGCGCGCGCCGAGATCGACGAGGCGGCCGCGCGGCGGGTCGTGGACGAGTTCCTCGCCGCGGCCACCAGCGGCCGGACCGAACCGCTGGTACGGCTGCTCACCGAGGACGCCATCGCGATCGGCGACGGCGGCGGCAAGGTGCCGGCCCGCGCCCGCGCGTTCGAGGGCGCCCGCGCGGTCGCGACGTTCATGCGGGGCCTGTTCAAGCCCGGCAAGGCCAAGCGCAACCTGGTCGGCGGCTCGCCCGACGTGTACGTCTCCGTGGCCAACGGCGCCCCCGCCCTCGTCGTGGTGCTCGACGGACGGGTCATCGGCGTCACCTGCCTGGAGATCACCGAGCAGGGCATCGCCGCCTTCCGCAGCCAGGTCAACCCGGACAAGCTGGAGCGCGCGACCCGTCGGTGGGCGGCCGGCGAGCACGGCGAACCCGTGATCAAGTCCTTCTGACCCAACTGTGACCCAGCTCACAGCCTGCTCCTGTCAGGGAACGGCGGGCCGCCCGGTTCAAGGGGCGAACCGCTTGCGGAACCCCGCACGACCGACAGGAGCAGGCCATGCAGCACCGCATCATCGTCCTCGGCGCCGGATACACGGGAGCCACCGCAGCCGGCCGCCTCGCCCGCCGGCTGCGCCGCGAGGACGTCGCCATCACCCTCGTCAACGCCGAGGCCGACTTCGTCGAGCGCGTCCGGATGCACCAGCTCGCGACCGGTCAGGACCTGCCGCCCCGGCCCCTCGACGCGATGTTCACCGGTACCGGCGTCTCCCTGAAGCTCGCCCGGGTCACCGCCGTGGACGCCGAGCGCAGGGCCGTGACCGTCACGGGCGAGCGGGGCACGCGGGAGGAACTGCCGTACGACACCCTCGTCTACGCCCTCGGCAGCGGGTGGCACGACCAGGGCGTCCCGGGCGTCGCCGAGCACGCCCACGACATCGCGAACCGCCCCGGCGCGCTGCGACTGCGCGCCCGCCTGGCCGAACTCGGTGCCGGCGCTCCGGTGGTCGTGGTCGGCGGCGGGCTCACCGGCCTGGAGGCCGCGACCGAACTCGCCGAGGCCCGCCCGGACCTCGACGTCGCCCTCGCGGTGCGCGGCGGCCTCGGCGACGGGCTCTCGGCCAAGGGCCGCCGGCATCTGCGTGAGGTCTGCGACCGGCTCGGCGTCACCGTGCACGAACACACCGCCGTCGACGCGGTGGCGGCCGGCCACGTCACCACCGCCGCGGGAGCGTCGCTCCCGTCCGAGGCCACCGTGTGGACCGCGGGCTTCGCCGTCCATCCGATCGCGCGGGCCACCACCCTGGAGACCGGAGACAACGGGCAGATCGTGGTCGACCGTTCGATGCGCTCGGTCTCGCATCCGCAGGTGTACGCCATCGGTGACGCCGCCCTCGCCATGGGCCCCGGCGACAAGCCGCTGCGGATGTCGTGCGCCTCGGGCGTACCGGCGGCGTGGCAGGCGGCCGACGCGATCGCGGCGCGGCTCAGCGGCGGAAAGGTGCCGGTGACGCCGGTGCGGTACTACCAGCAGTGCATCTCCCTGGGCCGCGGTGACGGACTGATCCAGTTCGTCACCGCCGACGACCGCGCCGTCGACCGGGCCCTGACCGGACGCCTCGCCGCCCGCTACAAGGAGGCGATCTGCAAGGCGGCCACGTGGGGCGTCGCGCACCCCCTGCTGGTGCCGAGCCGCGCGCGCCGGGTCGTGCCGCGACAGGAGCGGGCGGGGGAGGCGGTGGCGGGGACGGTGCTCTGACCGCCGAACGGGCTTCCCCGCTACGGCAGCCGGCTCCGGTCGGTGGCCGCGCGCAGGTGCTCGATCCCGGTGTCGACGGCCGCCCTGAGGTGGGTCGAGTCGCCGGTGGACATCAGGATGGACACGCCGCCCTGGATGCCGGCGAGCAGGGCGGCGGCCGCCCGGTCCACGTCGAGGGCGGGGGAGACCAGGCCCTTGGACCGGAGGGCGCGCATGCCCGCGGCGAGCTGATCCTGCCACTGGCGCATCAGCGCGGTGACGATCGCGCGGGCGCCGGGCCGCCGGCGGCCGACCTGGAGGAAGAGCGCGCCCAACGGGCAGGTGTCACCCTGGCGTTCGTACCGCTCGACGAGGACGTCCCGCCACTGTTGCCAGGACTCCCAGGAGTCGAGGCGACCCAGGTGCGGCTGCTGGTCCGCCAGGACGCGGTCGGCCTCGAACCGGGCGACGGCCAGCAGCAGTTGGTCCTTGCCGTCGGGGAAGTAGTGGAAGAGCTGGCTCTTGCTGGCGCGGGTGCGGGCGAGGATGTCGTCCAGGGTGGCGGCGGGGCCCTGCTCGCGCAGGATCCCGGCGGCGCCCTCGATGATGCGGGCGCGGGTGGCGCGGCCCTTCGCGGTCAGGGTGTCCGGCATGAGGTCGTCTTCCTTCGGCTGGACCGGTGGGTCCACCGTAGCGCGATTTTGGACTTGCTGGTCCATTTTTGGCGGCGCACAGTGGGCGGCACACGGCGAGACAAGGAGATCGCGTCATGACCGACACCACGAGCGGGCGGCTGTCCGGCAAGGCCGCGCTGGTCACGGGCTCCACCAGCAACATCGGGCGGGCGATCGCGGAGGCGTTCGCGGCCGAGGGCGCCCATGTGGTCGTCTCCGGCCGCGACCGGGGCAGGGGCGCGGAGGTGGTCGAGGGCATCCGCGCGGCCGGGGGCCGGGCCGACTTCCTGGCGGCGGACCTCGACGGGAGCCCGGAGGCGTCCCGCGACCTGGCCGAGCGGGCCGTCGCGGCCCTGGGCGGACGGATCGACATCCTGGTCAACAACGCCGGCGTCTATCCGGGCCACGACACCGCCGGCACCGACGGGAAGACGTTCGACCAGGTCTACGGCGTGAACGTCAAGGCACCCTTCTTCCTCACCGCCGCCCTCGCCCCGCGGATGGCGCGGGCCGGCGGCGGGGCGATCGTCAACCTCGGTTCCTGGATCGCCCGCCTCGGCGTCCCCCTCGGCGCGCTCTACAGCTCGACCAAGGGCGCGATGGAGACGCTGACCCGCGCGTGGGCCGCGGAGTTCGGGCCGCGCGGCGTGCGGGTGAACGCGGTGTCGCCGGGCGTGGTCCTGCCGCCGTCCCCGGCGGGCACCGAGCCGCATCCGGGCGAGGTCATGATGAAGGGGACTCCGGCGGGTGCCGTCGGGACGCCGGAGGCGATCGCGCGGGCCGTGGTGTGGCTGGCGAGCGACGAGGCGGCGTTCGCGCACGGGACGGTGGTGGACGTCGACGGGGGCCGGACGGGGGTGGCGGTCATCGCGGCGTGAGCCGTACGGGGAGGGCCCGGAAAGCCCCTCGACACGGGGTCGACACAGGGGGGTCGGCCCGGGTTCACCCGCTCTTGGGGCAGCTTCACACCGGCCGCGTTCTCGCACTACGTTAGAGGTTGAACGACCGGGTGCCGCCGTGGGCCGAGCCGTGGAGAAGGCCGCGTGCGTTCCGTCCCGAGCGCGCAAGGAGCCGCATGCTGCCCTCGACCTCGCCTCCGACCCACCGTCCTCCGCTGGGTGTCGAGCGTCTGCTGACCGCCGCCGTACGGGTGGTCGCGACCCTCCCCGCGACGCGTTCCACCCTCGGCGTCGTCCGCAGCCGCCACCAGTCCGACCGCGAACGCGCGGGCACCCTGCGCTCCCGACTGGCCGAACGGGGCGTCTCCAGCACGGAGTTGAGCCCGGTGCCGGAACCCGGCGAGCGCGGCGGCGCCCGCCACGGCCTGCCCTCCCGGACGGTGGGCCTGCTCGCGCACACGCCGGGGGTGCGGCCGGAGCAGGCGATGCGGGCGGCGGCGTTATGGCGCCTCCCCTTGCTGACCGACCGTTGTGAGGGGGTACCGGGGACGGCCCGCCGCAAGGACGTCATCGGTATCCACCTCGCCGGCCGGGGTTTCGAACTAGCCCTGGACCGCGCCGAGTTGGTTGCCCTCAACCCGGACCCCGGCCCGGTCCGCCTCATCCTCGACAACGAGAAGATCACCATGCCGGGGGGCCGGCGCCTCAGCGTCACGGTGACGGGCTCGGGGCTGCTGGAGGTGCGGGGCGAGTCCTTCGGCGTACGGCGGGTACGGCGGCTGCGCTTCGAACGGGCGTGGGGCGCGCACCGCCTGGACATGGACGGCACCCCGGTACGGGAGGTGCGGGCGCCGCTGCGGATGGAAGTGGACCCGGGGCGGCTGGAGTTGGTGCGGGTGTGAGGGGCCGCCCTGGTGGGGGAGGGCGGCCCGTGTGACCCGTGCCGATGCTCAGGAATAAGGAAGCACCGACGGCAGGTGGTTCGCTATCAGAAAGAGCATGCATGTCATGGTCACGTAAAGAGGAATCTTTTTCACGGACTGCGCTTCCTTGTGCTGGGGACACTGCGACTCGCGCGTACGGGCATCGGGGTTCGACCGTCAATCGCCCAAGATCGCGTCTGCGCTATTTCTAGCGCCACTGGGGCCCCAAGTCCAAATATTCCTGCGTGATGAACGAAAGGGCTGGTCACCCTGTCGATGTCCGCGGAGTGGTGCGCAAGGCGGCAAGGGTCTGCGAGGCACGTGCCGCTTCCGCGTGGGCGCCGATTCGCATACTCATTTTGAAACTTTCGCTGGCATATGCCAGAGCCTGGGCCATGCGCCCGGTGTCCCGGTGGGCCAGCGCCGCGTCGTGGGCCGCGTCGACCACCTCGCCCGCGGCGTTGATGCCCCGGGCCAGGGTGAGTGCGGCGATGTGCAACGGTATGGCCTGCTCACTGCGGCCGGCGGCCTGGTGCGCCCGGCCGATCCGGTTGAGGGCGATGGCCTCTCTGCGCCGGTCGCCGACGGTTCGGAAATAGTCCAGGCTGTGGTGTGCGAGCGTGAGTGCTTCCGTTGTGTTCCCCAGGCTGATGAGTGCGTTGGCCAGGTTCATCCGGAGCGTTGCGAGTTCCCTTCTGTCGGACCTTCGCAACGCCAGGGAAATGGCTTTTCGGTAAGCCTGCTCGGCGGCCTTCGGGTCTCCCGTTCTCGTGGCGAGTTCGGCCATGTTGTTCAGTGTGCTGAAGATTCCGCGCTCATTATTTATGGCGGTGAATTCGGCCAGTGCGGAGTTGAAGTAATCCCGCGCCGAGTCGATTTCCGACAGGTGGAGGTGGGTGACTCCCAGGACGTTGTAACTGCGGGCGATCTGGAGGGAATCACCTGTTTGCAGCAGGGAATCCAGGATCTGTTCTTGCAGGGACTGCATCATTCTGTACTGGCCCGTCTGCCACAACGGGATGCACATCTGGTTGACGCACTCGATCTCCAGTTCGGTGTCGCCGAGGTCCCGCGCCAACTCCAGTGCCTCTCGTGCGGCCGAGATCGCCTCTTCGTAGCGGGAGTGATGGCCGCGCGCCACGCCGAGGTCGAGCAGCGCCCGCGCCCGCGCCTCCCGGTCCTGGGCGGCGGCCCAGTGGTCGACGGCCCGCTGCAGCAGCGGTTCGGCCGTGGCCAGATGACCGCGCATGTCGAGGAGTCCCGTCAACACATGAACACACAACGCGAGTTGACGCTCCGATCCGTGCCGGCTGATCCACTCCAGGGTGTCCGAGAGGTTCCCGCTTTCCGTGGTCAGCCATTGTTCGGCGGCGTGTACGTCGTCGATCTCCGGCAGCATGATGAAATCGCCGGAGTCCAGGCTCATGCGGGATCGGTAGGGATGTACTAGACGGTCGGCGCGATCCGCCGCTCCCATATAGAACTTCGCCAGCCGGGACATCGCGGCCTGCGACTGCGTGTGTTCCGGATCGCTCAGTGAACGCGCGTACCTGCGCAGCAGATCGTGCATGGTGAACCGGTGCGGAGTCGGTTCGGCGATCAAATGCCGGGTGTGAAGCTGCTCCAGGGCCCGTTCCGTCGCGGCGAGGGAGAGACCCGTCAGCGCCGCCACCGCGTGCGACCCGAACTCCATTCCGCTGTGCAGGCTGATCCGCCGGAAGACCAGCTGTTGTTCGGCGTTCAGCGCACGATAGGAGAGGGCGAACACATGCTCCAATGTCCGTTCCCCGTCGCGCAGTTCGTCCAGTCCACCGGATCCGGCGGTCAGCTGCCGCAGCAGGTCGGCGGCGGTCCACGACGACCTGGCGAGCAGCCGGCTCGCCGCGATCTCGATGGCGAGCGGCAGGTACCCGCAGACCCGCACGATGTCGGAGATACCGGCTCGGTCACTCTTGTCGGCCCGCCCGCTCGGGCCGAGCCGCCGTAGGAAGAGGGCGACCGCGTCGTCAGGGGGCAGCACATCGAGCGACACCGACCGCGCGCCGGGCAGCCCGGTGAGCCGGCGGCGGCTGGTCACGACGACGGCGGTCGGCGAGGACCCGGGGAGCAGCCGCCGTACCTGCTCCGAGGACACGGCGTCGTCGAGGATCACCAGCATCCGCTTGTCCCGCGCCAGCGAACGCCACAGGGCGGTGAGTTCCTCGACGTCCTGGGGCAGCTCCGCGCCCCGCGGGCCGAGCACCCGCAGCAGCGTGGTCAGCGCCCGCCCCGGCGCCTGGCCGGCGAGCCGTACGAAACACCGGCCGTCCGGGTACCGGTCCGCCAGCCGGTGCGCCAAGTGCACCACGATGCCCGTCTTGCCCACGCCCCCCATCCCCTCGACGGTCACCACGGCACCGGCCTCGTCCCCGCTCTCGCACAGGGCCGAGGAGAGCCGCCGCAGTTCCTCGCGGCGGCCGATCCAGGGCACGTCCCGCGGCAGGTTGTCCGGCACGGGCCGCGCCGGCCGGGCGGCGGGCGTGGCGCGGGGGCCGTGCCCGTGGAGCGCGCCGGCCGACGCACCGGCGAGGATCCCCTCCTGGATGCGGTGGAGCCGCCGGCCGCCGTCCAGGCCGATGTCCCGGATGACGCGCTGCCGGGTGCGGTGCAGCAGCTTGGTCGCCTCGGCCGTACGACCGCCGCCGTGCAGCGCGACGGCCAGCAGCCCGACCAGTGCCTCGTCCACGGGGTGGTCGTCCACCAGGGGCGCGAGGACGGGCACCGCCTCGGCGAACCTCCCGGCGTTCATGAGGAGTTCGGCGCGCGTCATGGCGGCGACGAGGCTCGTCTCGCCCACCGTGGCGCGCAGGTGATCGGGCCAGGACCCGGAGATCCCGGCGAGCGGCTCGCCGTGCCAGTGGGTGTCCGCCCGCTCCAGCAGCCGCAGGGCCGCGCCGTCGTCGCTCCCCTTGAGCGCACGGGCCTGCTCGACGCAGCTGGTGTAGGCCCGCAGGTCCACGCGGTCGGGGTCCACGTGCAGCACGTACGAGTTCGTCCGGCTGACGAGGGCCGGCGCGTCCGGGTCGGCCGCGCGCAGGGCCCGGCGCACCCGCGAGACATGGGCGTGCAGCGTTTCCCGGGCCGTGGCCGGCGGATGGTCGTCCCAGATCCGGTGGACCAGGCTGTCGACGCTCACGGGCCGTCCCGCGTCCCAGGCCAGCGAGGCGAGGGCGAGCCTCGTCTTGGTGGGCCCCGTCTTCCCGGCCCGCCCGTCGACGCGCACCTCGACCGATCCTGAGAGCCGTATCTCCAACTCCACCAGAGTCCTCCCGCCGGTAGGACCTGTACTGGCCGGGCCTACGAGGGTGTCACGACCCCGGCGACGCACGCTACGCGCGTACCGCTCGATGCTGAATTTGACCGATTAACAAGGTGTTCCCACCGGCTCGCGGCCCGGGGCTGGGCGTTCTGCCGAGAGGGGGCCGGCGGACGGCCTCCGGGGCCGCGCGGCGTGGCGGGAATCGGACGCGTGCGGCCCGCCGGCGGTCTTCACACGACCTTCCCGGAACCCGAGGCTCGGTCGGACGGCTTCCGTGCCACAGTGGCCGAGCGGGGACGAGCAGGGAAGGGAACGGCCTTGGCGGCGGAGTTGACCGAGCGGGTACGGGAGCGGCTGGAGGGGACGAACTTCTGGTTCGTGGCCACGGTGACGCCGGACGGCGCGCCGCATGTGACGCCGATGTGGGTGGGCCTGGAGGACGGACTGGTCGTCTTCAACACCTCGGTCGGCCGGATCAAGGAGGAGAACCTCCGCCACGATCCCCGCGTGCACCTGTCCCACGCCGACACCGGGAACCCCTACGACCGCGTCCAGATCTCCGGCCGCGCGGTACGCCTCGTGGAGGGCGACGAGGCCGAACGCGGCATGGACCGGCTGGCCCGCAAGTACCTGGGCCTGGACGTCTACCCGTGGCTGATCGAGGGGGAGCGGCGGGTGCACGTGCTGGTGGAGCCGGAGAAGGTGCGGCACGTCGTCGGGGTGGAGCCGTTCCGGGCGGGGATCATTCCCTCGTGAGAGCGATGGGCCGTCCGTAGGCCGTGACGGCGGGAGCGGGCGGGCCGGAAGCGGCTGGAAGAGACGGGGCGGCACACGACCGAGGCGGACACCAGGGCGCGTCACCGGGTGAGTGGACCCCGGCTGACGTCGGCGCCGGGCGGACGAACCGCCACGGCGTAGCCGACCTCGGCGTCCGGTCCGACGTACGTCCGCGCCGCCCCGCCCGGCCGTGGGTACGGCGGTTCGCCGGTGCCGTGCCGCTTCAGCCGTGCGACCGCCTCCCCCGCGTCGGTCCGGGTGCGCCGGGTCGGGACGGCCCGACGCGCGGGCGGGGGTTCGGACCGGGGGCCGGGCGGCGGCCGCGGGCTCCGCGCCACTCGTGCGCGGCGCGCGGCCGTGATCCTCGGTCGGCCGTCGCCGGGAGTCCCGCCGTGTTCGCCTCGGCGCCGCACGCCGACGGATCTTCGGCCGGCCGGCCCCGACGACCACCACGCGCGGGCCCCGTCGAGCCGAAGAGCGGTACCCGTTGGTGTCCAAGTCCTTGTAGCCCGGGTCGGTTTTGGTCAGACTCGTCCTGAAACTTCTTTCTGGTCATGGGGGACGGGATGAGGCGTTCGACAGGGAGCGGTCCGGGGAGTGAACCGGCAGGGGGTGGGCCGGGGGAGCCGGGCGCGCGGAGCGGTGGGGAGTTGGTGCGCGAGGACGCCGGCGCCGCCGGACCCGCGCCCTCGCTCGCGGAGGTCGTCGGCGCGGCCGGCGGGCTGCCGGAGGACGCGGTGCTGTGGATCGCGGCGGGGCTGGCCGGTGCGCTGACGGTGCTGCACCGGGCCGGGAGGGCGCACGGGGACGTGCGGGCCGGGAACGTGCTGCTGACGCGGAGCGGGCCCCGGCTGACCGGTAACGCGCCGGAGCGCGGCGGTGGGTCGTCCGCGCCCTCGGCCGACATGGTCGCCCTGGGGATGCTGCTGGTCACGGCGTACACCGGCGTCAGCGGCCTGCGGCCCGACGTCGGCAGACTGCCGGTGCGGCTGCGGCAGGTGGTCGCCGTGTGTCTGGCCGAGGACCCGGAGCAGCGGGCGACGCCGGCTCAACTCCTGTCGCTCATCACGTCGTTGACGCCCGAGCCGCCCGTCTGGACGGTCGAGGTGGACGAGCCGTTCACCCCCGGGGAGGCTCCCGGCGACACCGTCCCGCCGTCGGACACCCCGGTCGAGGCGCCGCCGCGCGGCCTCTCCGGTGCCCGGCTCGCCCTCGTGGTCGTGGCCGCGGTCCTCGTCGGCGTGGTCGTCACGGCGCTGCTGCTCCTGGTGCCGGGCCGCGACGGCGGCACCCGTACCGCGGACGCCCCTGTGACCGGCGAGCCGACCCGGTTCGAGCCGACGCGGGAGGACACACCGCAGCAGCGGACGACCCCGCAGGAGGAGCCGAGCGAGGAGCAGGACCCCTCCCCGGAACCCGCGACGCCCACCAGCCAGGCACCGCCCCCTCCCACCCCGCAGCGGACCAGGCAGACCGGCGCGATCCACGACTGCGAGGGCAAGCCCCTGTCCGAGCCCGTCTCGTTCCTGCTGTTCTGCGGGGACGGGAAGGCCATGCTGCACGACCTGGTCTGGACCGACTGGGGCAGCGCCACGGCGACCGCGCAGGGCATCGTCTCCGAGGTGGTCTGCCAGCCCAGCTGCGCCGAGGGGCGGGAGGTCTCCTCGGCCGCCACGGTCATCGTGTCCGGTCTGGCCGGCGGCCGCTACACCCTCATGGAGGTCAGGGCGCCGCAGGTGCCGATCGGCCCCGACGCCCACTTCACGCTCGACCGGATCGGCCCGATCTACCGGGGCTGACCCCGCTCACACCCCCCACGCCGTGAACGCCGCCCAGTGGACGGGCGAGGCGAAGGGGCACGCGTCGGCGTCGCCCCCCGGCCGGGCGTACCGTCCGGCCAACGCCGCGAGGTGCGGATGGGCCTCGGTGTACCGCGCGAGGCCGTCCCACGTCAGCCGCCGCAGCCAGGTCCGGGCCCGGCGCAGCGCGGCCACGGGCGGTTCGCCGGGCGTGCCGGGGGCGAGCAGCTCGTACAGACGGGTCATGAGCAGCGCGGTCGCGAGGTCGTTCACCTGCCAGAGGCTGGTGATCACACACGCGGCCCCGGCCTGGAGGAAGCCGCCCGGCAGCCCGGTGAACTCGTCGGGCGCGTCGATGATCTCGTACCGCCCGGACTGACAGGCGCCCGCCACCACCAGCCGGCAGCCCGGGAGCCGGTTCCGTACGAGTGTGTCGAGGTCCAGTGGGCCGTCGGCGAGTGCCAGCGAGGCCCCCGCGCCGACGCGTTCCGCGCTCCCGTGGCAGCTCAGATGCAGGTACGACGCCTCGCCGAGGTGCGCCAGCAGCCACCCGACCGTGGCGTCGGCCCCCACCGCGGACACGGTCTCTCCACCCCGCTCGAACAGCGCGCGGATCTCGTCGAGTTCACTCCGCGCGCCCGGCAACGAGCCATCGGGGTCCGACACGGCGACCAGCCGCGGCACGGGCGGCACCGGTCGCGCGGCGGCGGCACGCGAGGCGGCGTACACGCCGGCCGCCGGCGCGAGCGTCAACGTACCCAGGTCGTCGAGCAGTTCACCCTCCGGTCCCACGGGCACGGCCTGCAACGGCACATGCCCCAGCAGCCCGGTCGGTACGACGACCACCTCGTGCCCGGGATCCTCCGCCAGCAGCCCGGCGAGGGGCCGCAGCAACGGAGCGAGCCGCCGCAACCGGTCCACCGCCCGCGGCAGCTCGCGGCGCCGCTTGAGCGCACCGGCCTGCTGGACGACGAAGAGCCCCGCCTCGCGGGCCTCCAGGTCCAGCGTCAGGAGCTGGACGATCGAGGTACTGGTCACCTCGGGGACGAGAACGGCACGCACGCCGGCCCGCGGGTCCCGCGGAACCACGAGGACGCAGCTGCCCCAGGGCGAGTTCACCAGGTAGGCGAGCGGCATCCCGCCGGCGGCCCGCACGACATCCGCCACCTCGGTCGTCCGCAGGAACCCCTCGAACCCGGGGATCGCCCGGATCTCCTCGACCACGGCCCGCACATCCCGCTCGGCAGCGGCCCGGACTCCCGCCGGGACGTCGACGCTTCTGCCGGGGGCGGCGCCCGTTTCCGCCGAGCCGCCGGGTCCTTGGCGGGGGGCGCCGCCCGCTCCCGGCAGGGCATCGAGCCCTGCGGGGACGGCTCCCGCCCGCGCCGGGCCGGTGCCCGGCCCCGCCTCGGCGCCGCCGCCCACGTCCTCCACCTCGCCGACCACCACCCGGTACCGCTCCCGTGCCTCGCGGTACCGGCGGGTCAGCAGCGGGTCGACGCGCTCCAGTGCCTCCAGATCCACCGTGTCCCGCCCGGTCAGCACCGACAACTCGCGGGCGAGCCCCCGTTCGATCGCCTCGACCGCGCGTTCCGGGCGCCCCGCGCGGGCCAGCAGGAAGGCGGCCTGGCGGGCGGTACCGCGGGTGGCCAGGAGCACGCCGCGGCGGGCGGCGGCGGTGACCTGGGCGTCGTAGAGCGCGTGGACGGCGGTCAGCATGTCCGCCGCCACGTCGGCCGCGCCGTCCCAGTCCCCGGCGTCGGCGAGTGCGCCGACCGTCTCCCGGGCGATGGACAGGTGCAGGGGCGGAGAGACGCGCGGCGGTACGGCGGTCAGCGCCGCGCGCCGCAGCCGTACGCCCTCGGCGCCCCCCGGACCGTCGAGCAGATCGGCGGCGCGGGCCAGGAGCCAGAGGGCGCGGCTGGTGTCGAGGAGCCCCGGACGCGCGGCGTCGAGGGCGACGACGGCGTTCGCCGCGGCACGGGCGCCCACCGGGTCGAAGGTGTCGTGCTCGGAGCGCAGCAGCAGGTCGGCCAGGTTGCACTGGAGCTGCGCCCACAGGACCGGGTCGTCGTCCGGACGCAGTCGGCCGAGGGCGTCCCGGTAGCACCGCTCGGCCTGCCGCAGGTCGTCCGGTCCGCCGCGCCGGAACAGGAGGAACCCGAGGTTGATCAGGGAGAAGGACCAGTCGACGCGGTTGCGCCGGGGGGAGCGCTCGTCCAGTCCGGCCCGGACGTGTGCGATGCCGAGGGCGAGGTCGTCGGGTCCGCCGCCCGGACGTTGGCCGAGCACCAGCCCGTAGTCGGTCTGCACCCGGGCCCATAACTCCCGGTGGGTGCGGCGGTCCACCGCGGCGGCGGCGCGGGCGAGCAGGTCGCGGGCCGCTTCCCAGCGCTCGACGCGGTCGCCGTCGCCGCGCACGTGGTGAACGGAGGCCAGGTTGGCCGCGACCTCGGCCCACTGGAGGGAGCCCTCCGGCAGCCGGTCCAGGGCGAGTCGGAGCACGCGCACCGCTTCGGCGGGATCGGCCGGGTGCGCCGTGTGCAGGGTGCCGGCCAGCAACGCGCCGAGCCGGGCGGCGAGTTCCGTCTCCATGTCCGTCTCGCCGACCTGCCCGGCGAGTTCGAGCGCTTCCCGTGCGAGCGGGACGGTCTCCGGGTCCCGCGCGCCCCGTACCCGGTCGTACATCGTGTGCAGCCGGGCCCGCAGCCCCTCCCCGAAGCCGGCCAGCGAACCGGCGTACCGCTCGATGGCCGTGTCCACGGGCACGCGCCCGCCGCACAGATCCTCCAGCAACCGCTGCCGCAGCCGCAGCGGCGCCTCCAGCGGGGTGCCGGCCACCTCGCGCAGCTCCTCGGCCGCCGCGTCCCGCACCAGGGTGCCCTCGGTGAGCCGGGGATGCGCCCGGACCAGCTCGGCGAGCCGGTCCGGCATGGTCACGGTGACGGCGTACAGCAGCTTCCCGACACCGGCGTCCGCCAGTTCGACGGCCACGTTCTCCAGGAAGACCCGGTAGTTGCCCACCGTGGGCGCCCCGTACGACGTCAACTGCGCGCACGCCGCCTCGGGATCGGCCAGGTCCCTCTCCACGTCACGGCTCAGCGCGAACGGCAGCAGGCGGCGCGGCAGTGCTACCACGTTCCCGCCGAACCGCCCGCTGGTGAAGGCCCCGGCGAGCCGTGCCTCCTCCACGAGGGCGGCCGCGCTCGCCGTGGCATCCCGCCGAAGCTCCGCGACGGAGGTGGCGAACAGCGACGGCACGACTGCCCCGGCCCGCAGCACCAGCACCGGCGCCTCGATGTGCTCCCGCGTCCCGCAGTCGGGGCAGTCCACCCAGCACAGCCCGTCCCGGTACCCGTCCGGCCCGCCGGGACTCTCCAGGACGTCGCCCCGCTCACGGCTGTCCACGACACGCCACACCGGCGCCCGGCACTCCCGTTCGCACCGCTCGCAGCGCCACGCGTACGGCGCCCTCGTGGAGACGGCCACCGCCGGCCTACTTGCCGTCGGTGAGATGGGACAGCAGCGCCGTCAGCAGCCGCCCGAGCGCCGCGTCCTTCAGCGCCCGCTTGTGCACGGTCACGCTCCACCGCCCCCGCGGGTCCCGCTCGACCACCACCTCGGTCTGCAACAGCGTGACGGCCAGCACCCCCACGGAGACGGACACGGGATCGAACCGCTCCATCGGCGACCGCGCGTACTCCACGGCCTCCCCGACGACACCGTCCCCTCGCAGCGCGGCGTACTCCAGCGCCGCCCGCGCGACCTCACCGGCACCCCCGTCGGCGCCGGGCGTGACCCCGGCCGCCTTCAGGGCGTCCGCCAACTCGCCGTCGAGCGGGCCCAGTTCCCTGGCCGAGGACAGCAGCCCCCGGTCCTCCATCAGCACCGTCAGCGCCCGCGCGGCCTCCGCGTCGGAGAGCGCACGAATCTCCCGTACCAACTCGTCTCGCTGCGACATGACCCAAGTCTGCCCGTCCACGGTGCGGCGCGGGGCCGGGTACGGACGACTCGCCACCCGGGACGCCGGAGTGTCCGGTTCCCGTACGGCGCGGGCCCGTCGTCGGCCCCGTTCCGCCGGGCCGGTGACTCCGCGGCGGACGCGACGACACGGACGGCCGGTACGAGCGGGGGCTCGTACCGGCCGTGAGAAGCCTGTCCCCGTGTCCGGGCTACGGGTTGTTCCTCCGGGGGGCCCGGCGGACCTGGGCGCCCGCCCGGCCGCTCCCGCCGCGGACGGCGGCACCCTGGCCGCCACCGCCGCCGGCACCGCGGCCCGCGGCGGCACCCTGACCGCTCGCCCCGCCGCGGCCGGCGCTCTGCCCGGCCGCGCCACCGCGCCCGCCCCGGCCCCTGCGGCGCCGGCCGGTGGACCCCTCGCCGGACCCGCGTCGTTCCTCGGCCGGGGCCGCGAGGACGACCGGCGTGCCGGAGGGCGTCCTCGCGCCGGTGATGCGCTGGAACTCCTCCTCGCCGGGGCGCACCCGTGCGGTGAGCGGGGTGATGGCGGCGTCGGCCATCAGCCGGTCCATCGCGCGCCGCTGGTGCGGCAGCACGAGGGTGACGACGGTGCCGGACTCGCCCGCGCGCGCGGTGCGGCCGCCGCGGTGCAGGTAGTCCTTGTGGTCGGCGGGCGGGTCGACGTTCACGACGAGGTCGAGGCCCTCGACGTGGATGCCGCGCGCGGCGACGTTGGTCGCCACCAGGGCCGTGACGTGCCCGTTCTTGAACTGTGCCAGCGTCCGGTCGCGCTGCGGCTGGGTCTTGCCGCCGTGCAGGGCCGCGGCGCGCACCCCGACGGACAGCAGGTGCTTGGCCAGCCGGTCCACCGCGTGCTTGGTGTCCAGGAACATGATCACCCGCCCGTCGCGGGCGGCGATCTCGGTGGCGGCGGTGTGCTTCTCCGTGTCCCGCACGTGCAGCAGGTGGTGCTCCATCGTGGTGACCGCCCCGGCCGACGGGTCGACCGAGTGCACGACGGGGTCGTGCAGGTAACGCCGGACCAGGAGGTCGATGTTGCGGTCCAGGGTGGCCGAGAACAGCATCCGCTGCCCGCGGGCCGGGACCTGGTCGAGCAGCGCGGTCACCTGCGGCATGAAGCCCATGTCGGCCATCTGGTCGGCCTCGTCCAGGACCGTGACGGCGACATGGTCGAGACGGCAGGCGCCGCGGTCGATCAGGTCCTTGAGCCGGCCGGGCGTCGCGACGACGACCTCGGCGCCGGCGCGCAGGGCGCTCGTCTGGCGGCCGATCGACACGCCGCCCACGACGGTGGCGAAGCGCACGTGCAGGGCGCGGGCGTACGGCGCGAGCGAGTCGGTGACCTGCTGGGCCAGCTCCCGGGTCGGTACGAGGACCAGCGCGAGCGGCTGCTTGGGCTGGGCCCGCTGGCCCTCCAGCCGGGCCAGCACCGGCAGGCCGAAGGCGAGCGTCTTGCCCGAGCCGGTGCGGCCCCGGCCCAGGACGTCCCGGCCCGCGAGCGTGTTCGGCAGGGTGGCCGCCTGGATGGGGAAGGGCACGGTCATGCCCTCGTTGACGAGCGCGGTCGACAGCCGCTCGGGCATGTCGAGCTCGGCGAACGACTCGACCGCGGGCAGCGGCTCGGTGACGGTGGCCGGCAGGGCGAACTCCTGCCGGCGCTCGGCGGGCCGGGCGCCCTGGCCGGTCTTGCGGCCGGCTCCCGGACGGGAACGCGGGTACCTCCGGGCGGCGCGGGGATCAGTGGAAGCGGACCCGGTACGACGGGTGCGGTTCATGGGGGGAACCCTCCTCGATGCGGCGTATCGAGGAATTCCGTCCGGCGGTGCCCACCGCGTGAGGATTCGCAAGAATGAGCCGAATAAATGGTGAAGAGTCGGGTCCCTCTCGGCGCTGGAGCGGTCCAGGGAAATATGGGGACCCGGAAAAAGCAATGAGCTGGGACCCGCACCCCGAGAGCGCGGGTCCCAGCCTCATGATGCGCGAACCACGTGGTTCGCGACGATGCGCGTCAGCGTCAGGCGGGAAGGATGTTCTCGGCCTGCGGGCCCTTCTGGCCCTGCGTGACGTCGAAGGTGACCTTCTGGCCTTCCTGAAGCTCACGGAAGCCGGAGGTGGCGATGTTCGAGTAGTGGGCGAAGACGTCAGCGCCGCCGCCGTCCTGCTCGATGAAGCCGAAACCCTTTTCCGAGTTGAACCACTTCACGGTGCCAGTTGCCATGTGAATCTCCCTTGGGGGGCAGTGCCGGACTCCGCGCTCCGCGAAGTCGAGTCGCCGCTGTGATCACCCCTCCGGAAAGATCCGGAAAGCTCTGCAAAGAAAAAATTCTCTGGCAACCAAAACTGCAACGCCTATCACGCTAACACATGTCGGTTGGCCGTGCCCATGCGCTTTTCCGGCCGTCCGGCCAATTCTCATCCGTGGCGCCCGGTAATTCTGCACCGGCGGAACTAGGTATTCGCGTCACGCCCGTCCAGCTCCCGGCGCATCTCCCGGTTCAGCCGCAGGGCGTCCTCGAGCTGGTCCTCCAGGGCGACGATGCGGCACGCGGCCTCGACCGGAGTGCCCTGGTCGACCAGCTCGCGGGCGCGGGCGGCGATGCGCAGCTGGCGGCGGGAGTACCGGCGGTGGCCGCCCTCCGAACGCAGGGGCGTGATCAGGCCGGTCCCGCCCACGGCCCGGAGGAAGGCGGGGGTGATACCGAGGGCGGCGGCGGCCCGCCCCATCGTGTAGGCGGGGTAATCGTCGTCGTCGAGGTTGCCGGCGCCAGGGGCGTTCTCAGCGGGCATGACACCTTCGTTCCGGGGACTACGGCGAGGAGTCCGGCGCCCGCGTCCGCGGATCCGGCGCCGTCCGCCTCGTGTGACCACATTAATGCCGCCGGACGCGGAGATGTGTCCCGGCCGTGACAGATTGCCGAGCACGGCGCGCGAAGAAGCGGTGGCGGCCCCGACCACGGAGCGGACCCGGTCCGATGACCCTCGTCACCTCGGCGTCTTCCCCCCGTCGCCGTGGTGTCGTCGAGAGGTTTCCGTCCCGGGGCCGGCCCGACCGGCCCGGGGCCGCCGCCCGCCTCCTCGGCGCCCGGCCCACGCCCCGGGCCGCGCGGACGTCGCCGAACGGGTGGAGGGGAACCTCGCGGCGGTGGTGCCGGCGGCGTCGGCGGGAAGGGGTGAGCCGGGGGCCGGCCGGTATCGAGGAGGCTGCCGTGGACCTCGGCGTCCCCGTCGCGCGCGAGGACCTCCGCCATGCCTGAGCTGCCGGACGTCGAGGGATTCCGCCGGGTCCTCGCGTCCTGCGCGAAGGGGCGGGTGGTACGCCGCGTCGACGTGCGCGACACGGGCGTCCTGCACGGTGTCGGCACGCGCGGACTGCGCGACGCGCTGGAGGGGCGGCGGTTCGCCGAGCCGGAGCGGCACGGCAAGTGGCTGCTGGCCCGCACCGACGGCCCCACCGTCCTGCTGCACTTCGGCATGACCGGCCTCCTGCTCCCCGCCGGTCCCGGCGACGCGGTCGAGGCCCATGACCGCGTCCTGTTCACCCTGGACGACGGCCGTCAGCTGCGCTACCGCGACCAGCGCAAACTCCGCGGCCTGTGGCTGGCGCACGACGACCTCGACGTCGACCGGCTGCTCGCGCGCCTGGGTCCCGACGCGCTGACCGTCACCCGCGACGACTTCGAGACCGCCCTCCGCGCCCGCCGTGGCGCCCTCAAGACCACCCTCACCGACCAGTCCGTCCTCGCCGGCCTCGGCAACCTGCTCGCCGACGAGATCCTGTGGCGCGCCGGACTGCGCCCCGACCGCCGGGCCCGCGACCTCACCCCGGCCGAACTGCGCCGCCTCCACGTCCAGTTGGGCCGCACCCTCCGCCCCGCCGTCACCGCGGGCCGCGTCCCGCCCCGCCCCTCCTGGCTCACCGGCCACCGCGACGACCCCGACCCGGCGTGCCCCCGCTGCGGCACGCACCTACGCCGGACGCGCATGGGGGGCCGGGGGACGGTGTGGTGCCCGCGGTGCCAGCCGGACGACGACTGACCCGCGCCGCCACGTCCCCGGCCCAGAACACCCTGCCGTCCGATGTCCGATGTCCGACGTCCGACGTCCGACGTCCGACGGCAGCCGGACCCGGGCCGTCCGCCCGCTCACCCGGCCGGCACCGGCCGGCCCGCCATCCCGGCACCGGCCGGCCCGCCACCCCGGCACCAAGCTCTTCGCCTCTCCGGCCGACGCGGACACCGATACGGGAACTGCCGGTCCGCCCGGTCCGCCCGGTCCGTCTCCGTCCGGTCTGCCGTGTCCGCCCGATCTGCCCGGTCCGCCTGGTCTGCCCGGTCGGTCGCGTCTGCCTGGTCCGCTTCGTCCGTCGGGTTCGCCTGGCCCGCCGTCGGCCCGGTCCGCCTAGTTCGCCTGGTCGGTCGCGGGCGATCGGGCCCTGGGCCGGGTTCGCCGCGGGCTGGTCCTTCTGGGCGCTGCTGTGCACCGCCGTCGGATCGTCGGCCCGGTCCGCCGCGTCCGGCCGGTCCGCCCGTCCACTCCGTCCGGCTCGCCCGGGTCCGCCGCGCCGCCCGGTGCGCCCGGCCGTATCAGGCGATCAGGCCCGGGGGGCCGGGGGCCGGCCGGCAGGCAGGTGAGGCGCGGGGTCCGACAGGCCGGCCGAGGCCGCCGCGATCGTCTCGTCAAGGATCTCCCGGGAGAGGGACAGGTCGGCGATCAGGCGGTCGATGCGGGCGCGCTCCGCGGTGAGTTCGTCGACCAGTCGCCCGGTGGCGAACTCGTTCGGGCCGCCGTCCGCGTCCCGCATGCAGGGGAGCAGCCGCCCGATGGTCGCGCTGTTCAGACCGGCGGCGTACAGCGCCTGGATGCGGATGACGCGGTCGACGGCCCAGTCCCCGAAGTTCCGGTGGCCCCCGGGACTGCGCTCGGAGACCAGCAGCCCCTGGTCCTCGTAGTAGCGCAGCGACCGCTCGCTCACCCCGCTGCGCCGGGCCAGTTCACCGATCCGCATCCCTCACCTCGTATCCCGGAGCGGGCTTGAACCTGACACCGGTGTCAACTTCTACCGTACGGCCATGACGAGCACAGCCGCTGAATCCAGCCTCTTCGAGCCCGCCCGAGTGGGCCGCCTGGACCTGCCGAACCGGCTGGTCATGGCGCCCCTGACCCGCAATCGCGCCGCGGCGGACGGCGTCCCCGAACCGATCATGGCCACCTACTACGCGCAGCGGGCGTCCGCCGGGCTGATCATCGCCGAGGCCACCACGCCGAACGCGGTGGGGCAGACGTACCCCAACATCCCCGCCATCCACGGCCGGGACCATGTGGCCGGCTGGCGCCGGGTCACCGACGCGGTGCGTGCCGCGGGCGGCCGGATGTTCCTGCAACTGCAGCACGGCGGTCGCGTCGGCCACCCCGACACCAGCGGGCTGATCCCCCTCGCCCCCTCGCCCGTCGCGCTCCCCGAGACGATCCACACCCCGAGCGGCCGCCGTACCTCCGTCGTGCCGCGCGAGATGACGACCGCCGACATCGAGTCCACCGTCGCCGACTTCGCCGCGGCCGCGCGCAACGCCGTCGAGGCGGGCTTCGAGGGGGTCGAGGTGCACGCCGCCAACGGCCATCTGCTGCACCAGTTCCTGGCGGCGAACACCAACCACCGCACCGACGCGTACGGCGGCTCGGTCGCCGGGCGGATCCGGTTCGCGGTGGAAGTGGTGCGGGCGGTCGCCGCCGCGATCGGCCCCGAGCGGGTGGGCCTGCGCGTCTCCCCCGGCAATACGGTCAACGGCATCGAGGAGGGGGACACGGACACCCTCTACCCGGCACTGGCCGAAGCCCTCGCCGACGCCCGACTCGCCTATCTGCACATCGTGTTCGCCGACCCCGGCCGGCCCCTCTTCCACGACCTCCGCGAGGTCTGGCCGGGCACGCTGATCGCCAACCCCGCGCTCGGCTGGGGCGGCCCGCTCCCCGCCGACGGCGGCGGGCACGCGGGCCGGCGCCTGCTCGCCGCGGGTGCCGACCTGATCGCGCTCGGCCGCGCCTTCCTCGCCAATCCCGACCTGGTCGAACGGCTGCGCGTCGGCGCCCCGCTGAACCAGGTGCGGGACGAGTACGCGATGTACACCGGCGGGGAGACCGGTTACACGGACTACCCCACCCTGGCCGCCACCCGCTCGCCCGCCTTCGCGCGCACCTGACCGGCGTGCCCGCGCGGATCACTCCACCGGGTCCGGGAACCGGGCCGGCCGGGCCTCGCGCGTGAAGAAGGTCTTGGCCCGTACGACCGCCCGCTCGTCGTCCAGTACCTGCCCCGGCCGGGTGCCGTTGCCGAGGAGCACGCCGCCGAAGTCCATCCCCATGTAGGCGGCGGTGTGGTGCAGGGTGAGCACCAGCGGCCGGGCCACGGCCTCTTCGCGGTGCGCCATCGCCGTCACACCCCACAGGGAGCGCCCCGCCATCGCCGCCCTGAACCCCGGGTCCGGGACGGACAACCACTTCGACCAGTAGTCGAGGTAGCGCTTGGCGCTCGACGAGAGGGAGTACCAGTACAGCGGGGAGACGATCACGATGT
Source organism: Streptomyces hygroscopicus subsp. hygroscopicus (assembly GCF_030269125.1). Taxonomy (GTDB): domain Bacteria; phylum Actinomycetota; class Actinomycetes; order Streptomycetales; family Streptomycetaceae; genus Streptomyces; species Streptomyces hygroscopicus_C. The sequence goes on from NZ_BSSM01000005.1 coordinate 330,046, forward strand.
CGGTGGCGGCGAGCGTCGCCCGCCGCAGCGCCTCCTCGTTCTCCTGCTCCGGCCAGGGCTCCTCGGCGTGCCGCGTGTCGACGTAGTCGGGCAGCCGCAGCTCCGCCAGGTCCAGCCAGCGCCGCTCGGTCGCGGCCGGCAGCTGCTCGGCCGCCAGACGGGCCAACTGCTCGCTGTTGCCGCCCGGTCGGGCGCTGGCCAGCAGGAAGAGGAACGAACGGTTCACGCGGGCTCCCGGGACGGTGCGGCTGGGTCCGCCCCTGCAACCGGCTTCGGTGGCACGGTATTTCCGGCCGGCCCCGGACGCGCCGACCTCGTGTCCGCACGGCACAACGCGACTGACAGCGCGGCATCGCCGTGCTTATGATGCTCGCGATGAAGACCTTCTCCTTCTGCGGATTGGGGGAATCGTTCGCGCAAGGTGAGTGCTGATGGCACCACACGTCGCGAACGACATTCCGCCCCACCTGTCGATGTGGCAGCGCGTGCGTGAGTACGCCGTGCCACCGTCCATGATCGAGACCGCGACCGCGCGCCGTGCGGTCGGCGACTGGGCGGGGGCCTGCGCCGCCGCCCGGATCGACGTCGATCTCGATCTGCGCGCCGTGCGCGACCGCCACGGCACCGAGGTCGGCACCCGCCTCCGCGCTGACCTGCGCCGGCTCGCGCCCGACCTGCTCCGCTGGCACATGCCCCGGATCGCCCCCGACGGCCGCCTGCGGCCCGGCCTCACCCTCTCCCTCGCGCAGTACGGCGGTCACGACACCGTGCCCGTGCGGCTGGTGGTGCGGACACCGCCGGCCTGGGCGGACGCGGGGCAGCGGATGTCCCTCGCCCTGTGGGAGGGACCCGGCGACGGCGCCCCCGGACACCACCCGCACCCGCATCCCGAGCGACGCTTCCGGCTCGACCTGCACCGGCATCTGTGGGACGCCGCGCGCAGCGGTGAACTGGCCTGGCGGAGCGGGATGTTGGGGGCACCGGCCGATCCGCCGCCCGGTCCACAGGGCCACTGCGAGCAGCCCACCGGCCTCCTCGACCCGCCATGGGCGGTGGCCAACTGGGCCGCCGAGGCGGAACTGCTCCTGCGTGCCGAGGGGCGCCCTCGCGGGCCCTTCACGGTACGGCTCGGTGCGCGCAGCCGCGTCGTACTCGACCTCACCGCCCCCGACGACAGCCATGCCCCGACGCTCCGGCCGCTGCGGGACACCCTGCCGCCACAGGAAGTCGCCGCGCTCCCGGTGCTCCCGGAGGCCGCGGCCCGGCTCCTGCCGGATCTGGAGCTGCTGCGGGCGGGGCTGGTCACGGCCGGGCGACTGCACCCGCTCGTCGCCGGGGCGCTGACGGCGGCCGGTCCGGCATGCGCGGCGGCCGATCCCGCGTCGGTGCTCCACCCCGTCCCCGGACACCAGGACCCGCACCGCGTGGAATGCCGCGGCGAGATCCACCGGATCGCGCTGCGGAACGGCGTGCTCACGGCGGTCGACCACTCCCCGGCCGAACTGCGCCGCGAGGAACTCCTCGTGGCGCTCGGCGGCCCCGCGCTGCCGTGCCTGCGGGCGATCGACGCCGTGCACCGCAACCCCGAGGCGCTGCCCGCCGTCCGGGAGCGGCTCCGCCACGGTGATGTCGCCGGAGCGCTGGCCGTGGTCGAGGGGCTGCTCGGTCCCGACGCGGTGCTGCGCGACGGACCGCTCAGGGAGGAACTGGAGTCGGCGGCCGCCCGCCGCATCGACCACGGGCTCTTCCGCTCGGGACTGGTCGCCGTGCACCCTGCCGCCGGTACGGCGGGGAGCGCCTCGGCAGCCGGGCGCACGAAGGGCCACCGCCCGCGGCTGGACCGTCGCGTCCCCGCCGCGATGCGCAGCAAACGGGGCGGCCGGAGCCGCCCCCGCACCGGCCAGCGCTGACCCGCCCCAGTCCTTCCCCTCCTTCCCTCCCTCTTCCCTTCCTTCCCCGCCTGCGCCGGACTGCCGACCGCCGCTCCCGACGAAACCCCGGGACCGCGCACCGCGCGCCACTTCGACCTCCGGCACGGGCCGCCCCCGTCCCCTCTCCCACCCCAGGTGATGCCCATGACCACCAGCACCCTCGCGCGAATCGCCACCCCGGTCGCCGCGTCCGAGGCAGGACCCCGACTCGCCGTGGCCGACGACCTGTTGGCCCTCCTTCGCACGACCACCACCGAACCCCGCCCCGACGACCAGCTCGAAGCCCTCACCCTGGCCGTCGCGGCCGACCTGCCCGTGCTGCTGTGGGGCGAGCCGGGCATCGGCAAGACCGCCGCCCTGACGCAGCTCGCCGCCTCCCTCGACCTGCCGCTGACCACCGTGATCGCGAGCGTGCACGAGCCGTCCGACTTCTCCGGGCTGCCCATCGTGGGCGACGACCCCGCGGTGCAGGGCGTGCCGATGGCGCCGCCGCAGTGGGCCGTGGAGCTGGTACGGGCCGGCCGGGGGCTGCTCTTCCTGGACGAACTCTCCACCGCCACCCCGGCCGTGCAGGCCGCGCTGCTGCGGGTCGTCCTGGAGCGGAGGGTCGGCGCGCTCCGACTGCCGCCCGGGGTACGGATCGTAGCCGCGGCCAATCCTCGCGCGTCGGCGGCGGACGGCTGGGAGCTGAGCCCGCCGCTGGCCAACCGGTTCGTGCATCTGTACTGGGTGCACGACCGGGAGGTGGTGGTGCGCGGCCTCGGCGGGGTCTGGCCCCGGGCGGAGCTGCCCCGGCTGGTGCCGGAGCGGCTGCCGGAGGCGGTGGCGTTCGCGCGGCGCGCGGTGTGCGGGTTCCTGGAGGCCAGGCCCACGCTGATCCACCGGCTGCCGAGCACCGAGACCCGGCGCGGCGGCGCCTGGCCCTCGCCGCGCAGCTGGGAGGCCGCGCTGACGCTGCTGGCCTTCGGCACGGCGGCCGGCGTCTCCCAGGACGTGCTGGCCCTGCTCGTGCGGGGCGCGGTGGGGGACGGGCCGGGGTTCGAATTCCTCGCCCACCTCGACCGGATGGACCTGCCGGACCCGGAGTCGCTGCTGGCGGACCCGGCCCGCGCCGAGCTGCCGGAGCGGGGTGACCTGCGGCAGGCCGCGCTGGAGGCGGTGGTGGCCGCCGTCGGCGCGCGGCCCCGGCGCGAGCGGTGGGAGGCGGGCTGGGCGGTACTGGTGCGGGCGCTGGAGACCGGCGCCCCCGACCTGCTGGTCGCCCCGGCGACGGCGCTGGCCGCGCTGCGCCGCGACGACTGGGAGGTGCCGGAGGCGGTGGAACGGCTGGCCACGGTGATCGGCCTCGCGCAACGGGCGGACCGTTCGGTGAGACGGGCGACGGCGACGGGCACCTCCGAGCCGGCCCGGCCGGGGCAGCGAGCCCAGCCGACCGGGCCGGCCGCCCCCGCCCCCGCGACGGGGACGTGCCGGTGACGGGGCCGGGGCCCACCGGCCGTCCCCTGCCCCGCCCGATGGGGCCGCCCCCGCCCCCGCGCCCGGTGCGGGCCACCGTTGCGAAGCCGCCGGCCGCCCCCGGCGCACCGGGCGCGCGACCGGCACTCCGCCTGGACCGGGAGAAGCTGCTCGCCGCCCGGCTCCACGCCGTGCGGGTCCGCCCCTACCTCGCCGCCGCCCTGTTCGCCCTGCACGTCGTGGAGGACAGGTCGGTCCCGACGATGGCGGTGGACGCGCACTGGCGCTGCTACGTCTCGCCCGGCTTCGTGGCGCGCACCCCGGTGGAGGAACTGGCGGGCGTGTGGGTGCACGAGGTCTCCCATCTGCTCCGGGACCACCACGGGCGCAGCGAGCGGTATGCGCGCGAACACGAGGAACCCGGCGCGGGGGAACGGGGCGCCGCGGCCGAAGGGCGGGAGCGGCTGCGGCAGAACATCGCCGCCGACTTCGAGATCAACGACGACATCTACGGTGACGGCCTGCCCATGCCCGCCGGCGCGGTCCTGCCGTCCCTGCTGCGGCTGCCCACCGGGCTGTTGATGGAGGAGTACCTGCGCACGGCGTCCATGTCCGGGCTCACCGGCGACCTGGCCTGGCTGGACTGCGGCAGCGGCGCCGACGGGCGGCACCGGCCGTGGGAGCTGGGGCCCGACGGCGCGCACGGGCTGAGCGGACAGGAGCGGGACGCGGTCCGGTTCCGGGTCGCGGAGGGGATCAAGGGCCGGCCGGGCGACGCGCCCGAGGGGTGGCGCCGGTGGGCGGACGAGGCGTTCCATCCTCCGCAGCCCTGGCGGCAGTTGCTCGGGGCGGCGGTCCGCTCGGCGGCGGGCGCGCCGGGCGTGGGCGAGAACCACAGCTACCGGCGCCCGTCCCGCCGTTCGGCCGGCGTCCCCGAGGTGCTGCTGCCGAGCCTGCGCCGCACGCCGCCCCGGGTCTGCGTCGTGATCGACACCTCCGGCTCGGTGAGCGACGCCGAGCTGGGCGGCGCGCTGCTGGAAGTGGCGGCGATCTCCCGGGCGGTGGGCGGGCGGCGCGACCTGGTCTCGGTGATCTCCTGCGACGCGGCGGCCGGGGTCGCCGTACCGCTGTGCCGCGCCGAGAACATCGCCCTGGTCGGCGGCGGGGGCACGGATCTGCGCTCCGGCTTCGCGCGGGCCCTGCGCTCCCGGCCCCGCCCGGACGTGATCGTCGCCCTGACCGACGGCCAGACACCGTGGCCCTCCGCGCAGCCGCCCTGCCGTACCGTCGTCGGCCTCTTCCCGCGCCCCGCCCGCGCCGTGAACGAGGAGGACCCCGACTACGTCCCGGACGCCCCGCCGTCCTGGGCGCGCGTCGTCACCATCGGCTGAGCGGAAGCGGCCGGCGGCCCGTCCGGGAGGAGCCGCCGCGGGCCGGCCCCGCCCGCGGCGGCGGAAGCCGAGGAACAGCGCGCCGCCGAACGGAACGGCCGCGACCGGGGTACCGGCCGCCGGTGGCGCCACGGTGCCCGTGCCGGTGCCGGCCGTGGAGGCAGCGTGCGGGGGCGGGGGCCCGACTCCCGCGCGCTCGCCCCCGGCACCACCGCCGCGCCGCCCTGTCCTGCCCGCTCTCCGCCGAGGTGTAACGCGCACCCGCCCCCACCGCGTGTAAGAGGAGACGTCCGACCACGAAAGGACCAACACGGTGGGGGAAGCACCCGCGGACTACCTGGAGTTCGCCGTCGCCCGCAGCGGGCCGCTGTTCCGGACCGCCTGCATGCTCACGGGCGACTGGCACCTCGCCGAGGACCTGGTCCAGGAGACGCTCGCCAAGATGTACCGCTCCTGGCGGCGGATCAGCCGTGCCGGCTCACCGGTGGCGTACGCCGACACGGTGCTCGTCCGCACCTACATCTCCCAGCGCCGCCGCCGCAGTTCCACGGAACGCCCCAGCGACCGGCTGCCCGAGGCGGCGGGGACGGCCCCGGACGCGGAGCTGCGGATGGCGCTGCTCGACGGTCTGGCCCGGCTGACGGCCAAGGACCGGGCGGTGCTGGTGCTCCGCTACTGGGAGGACCGCTCGGTCGAGGAGACCTCCCAGGTCCTCAGGCTGTCGCCGGGAGCCGTCCGCGCCCGGAGCATGCGCGCCCTGCAACGGCTGCGCGCGCTGCTCGGCGCCGAGCACGCCGACCTGGCCGCGTGACGAGCAGACCCCGACGACGACCGGTACCGCGCGCACGACCTCGCCCGTACGCCCCGAACACCACGAGAACGGAACCCCCATGTCCCTGGACAAGGACCTCGAGACCCGGGTGGCCCACGCCATGCGCCGCGCCGCCGGGGAGTTCCCGCCCCACTCCGCCGACCTGGTGCGGCGGTCCGTCGCCCGGGGCCGCCGGATGCGGTGGTACGCCACCGCCCGTATCGCCGTCACGGCCGCCACGGTGGTGGCCGTGGGCGGCACCCTGATGGCCACGGACCCCTTCGGCGGTCACGGCGCCGGCACCCGCGACCAGGTGCGGGCCGGCGCTCGGGCGGCCTCCGGCGGGCAGCCGTCCTCGCGCACGCCCTCCTCGGTCAGCGGCGAGGAGATGGTCCGCACCCTCGAAGGTCTGCTGCCCGCGGGCGGCACCGTCTCCGCGGCGTCGGGCAGGGCGTCCGAGGCGGGCCCGCCGTTCGTCTCGCCGATGGCCAAGCTCACCTACTCCACCGCGGAGGGTTCCTCCGGCATCGACGTCACCCTCGCCCGGCTGGACCCCGGTATCCCCCGCGACCAGCAGGGCAACGGCGGTTGCCTCCCGGTGGAGGTGCGTCCCTACGACACGTGCACGACCGAGAGGCTCCCCGGGGGCGCGGTGCTCAACACGACCAGGTCCTTCACGTACCCGAGCAGCGAAACCGGGCAGAAGCGCTGGTACGTGGTCCTCACGAGGACCGACGGGGTCCAGCTGACGGTGGAGGAGTTCGGCGGGGGCGACGAGAAGGGCTCGTCCGGCGGGGCCGATCCGCTGCTGTCCATCGCCCAGCTGACCTCGATCGTGCGCAGCCCGGCGTGGAACAAGGCGATCAGCGCGCTGCCGGTCCCCGCCGAAGGGTCCCCCTCCGCCGCCGAGCCGCGGGTGTCCGGCGCCCGGATGACCAGGGTGCTGAAGTCCCACCTGCCCCGGACCGGGACCGTCTCCGACGTGAACGCCGGTGACGGGATGGTCCAGTTGGTGTACGACGACGGCCACGGGAAGAGCATGGTCGAGGCCGACGCGCAGTACGGCATGACCGCCGCCCTGGCCGGGCACATGGGCTGCGCCGGCGTCCCCGGTCACTGCGAGGCCACGACACTGGCCGACGGCACGCGGATCAAGAAGGTCCGGAGGCCGTCGGAGAAGGGCGGCGCGGCCCAGGTGTGGCTGGTCGACGTGCTGTACCCGGACGGCCGCCGGGTGGTGGCCCAGGAGGTCAACTCCTACGCGGAGAGCGGCCCGGTCACCCGTCCCCGGCCGGCGCTGGGCATGGCCGAACTCCAGAGCATCGCGCGCGACCGGCAGTTCGTCGCCGACTGACCGGCACGGACGACGAGCGGGCCGCGCGGGCACGGCGACGCGGCGGTGGGGGGAGGCAGGCGGGTCCGGGGCGGTCGGTGCGAGGACGGCCCCCGTCGGCGGCAGGAGTTGTCGTCCCTCTTGCTTGCTCACCTTTTCCACAGGAGCTCCATGAGCCTCAAGCAGGTCTCCGCCGTCGCGGCGATATCGGTCCTCGCCGGGCTGACCACGGCCACCGTCGGTCTCACCGGCCCCGCCGCCTGGGCCGACAGCACGGCGGCGCTGCCCCTGTCCCACTACTCGCACATGCTGGTCGACGCCGCCCACCGGCACATCTTCTTCAGCCAGGGCGCCGGTTCGACCGGCATCGTGGTGACCGACTCGACGCGCAGAGCGCCTCGACGGCCCAGCTGAGCCTCACCAACCCGGTCAACCAGAAGTTCCGGGTGCGCTCGCAGTACGTGCACAGCGCGAAGGACGACACCAACCTGACCACGTGGAGCGGCCGGCTCTACCTCACGGTCCGTACCTGAGGCACCCCGGCGGCGAACGGCCCGGACACGCGCGAGCGCGGTGTCCGGGCCGGTGCGCCTGGCGCCGCCGTCACGGGATGGCCCAAGCTGGCCCGCATGGATTGGTTGCCACTGCTTTCCACCCTGGCCGGGGCCGCGATCGGCATCGTCGCCACGCTCATCGCCGATCGCAACCGGTGGAAGCGCGAGGACGCGAAAGAGGCCCTTCGGCTGCGGCTCGACATCTACACGCAGTACACCACCGCCGTGAAGGTCCTCGGCGAGACCCTGCGGGCCCTGGCCGAGCGGGAGCACGCTCGTGACGACGAGCGGGCGCTCGCGCTGCGCGAGGCCTTTCGGGACTCGGGCATAGCCGTGGCGTCGGAACGGATGTGGCTCATCGCGCCCGAACCGGTCGTCAAGGCATCCAACAGCGTGTTCCACTGCCTGCGGCGCATCTGCGCCGGCTACGTCGACGGCACCGCCGTCAACAGCCCGGAGGATCGCGCCCGTTGGGAGGCGCGCGGCACGGCGGCCGCCAGGATGCGCAAGCTCATGCGCGAGGATCTCGGCGTCGGCCCCCTCACCGAACGCCACAGCCCCCTTCTCGACGACTACGGCGACCCCGCCACGCGGTGATCGTGACGGTGGCACCGGCCCTCATGAGACGGCACGAGCGCCCGGAGCGGCTGAGAGGGCGCGGACGCGCCGCACCGGAGCGGCCTTCGGACGCCGGCGAGCTGTGCGCGTGGTTCACTCCGGCACTTCGGCCGTGCCCCCGAGGCGCCCGGTTTCGGCGAGTGCCAGCATCCGTGCGGCGGTCAGCGAGTTCTCGGGATCAGCGGCGGCGGCCAGCAGCCGGGCGGCAGTTCCGACGGGCTCCTCGGGAGGTACGACGAGGAGTACCCAGCGTCCCACGGTGCCGCAGTCCAGAGTGATGGCATGCGCCTCGCCACCGGGGCCGGTCTGCTCCACGGCGATCTCCCGGTCGGGCGACATGACCGCGTGCGGGGCGTCGGGCCATTCTCCCGGGTAGACGGTGACCCGTACCGCTGTCTCCGGCTCCGGTTCCAACGAGCTGACGAGCGAGGGGAGTTCGAGTTCCAGTGCGTCACAGCGGGGCCACCAGGCCCCGTCCAGCGGACCGTGGCTGACGTCGGGGGTGAGGGCCACGCGAGGCAAGGGCATGCGGTACGTGTGCGTATCGGTATCGGCCGGCGCACCGCTGGCTTCCCGCGTGCGGCCCGTTCGTTCCTCCTCCTGCTCCTCCATCAGGCGGATGCCCTCGTGCGTCAGCGAGACGGCGGCAGGAGTCCGGTGCGAGGTCCAGTCGACGTCGATCAGGCCCTCGTCGGCCAGATAGGCGCAGGCGGCGGACAGGTCCTCGTCCGCCAGGCCCAGCTCGGCGCGGAGCGACGATCCGCTGACGTCGGGGCGGTTGCGTTCGACCGCCCCGTACAGGCAGCGCAGGACCGCCTTCCGGTTGTTCTTGCGTTCACGGAGTTTCGTCATGGCTGTGGTCTCCGACGTGTCGACGGCCGTGCGAGGACGGACGCGATGGCGGATTCTGCGGCGGTGTGTCTCCGGATCACACCTCGTCGGCATGTGTCTGTGCCTGCTCCGTCGACTTGCTGGCCGAGAGCCAGGACCGTGCGGGTTCCGAGGCATGTGCGGTGTCGAGGGTGAGATGGAGCCGGGTCCCTCCTTCGCGGCCGGCGGGGTAGCTGCGCTGCTCGGTCGAGGCGAAGCAACGGCGGAGCACTTCGGCGACGCGCCGGGCGACCTCCGGCGTCGCCGTGACGATGCGGACCTCGGCGTGGCCTTCGGGCGGCAAGGGCTCGTGCTCCATACGGACCTCCTGGTCGGCGACGGGCAAGAAGTACGCATACGGCTCCTGCCCGGACACCGGACGACGGTGCGGCGTGTCTCCGCGTCTGGCCCCTTTCCTGAAGGGTATGCCCGGGAGGACGCGGTGGCGTGCCCCCGGCGGTCCGGCCGGGGCACGGGGAGGCACCGGGGCCCTGCCGAAGGCATCGCCGGTCCGTGGCGGGCGGCCGCGACGGACCCGTGCGGGTGATCTGCTTCCGGGCGCCACCCGGCCCGTTCCGGTGCCGGCCCCGGGCGCGACCCGTTGTCGATCAGGGCTCGCCTCCGGCGCCGGGAGCGGGCGGTACGCGGCGGACGACCGCCGAAGCGAGGCGGGCGGCGCGGAGCAGTCCGGTCCGGATTCGAGGTACCGGGGGTTTCCCGGCGGGGCCGGCAGCAGGGGGCGGCGGGTGCCCGGCACTGGGCCGGTGAGGTGTCCACCGGGCCCGGACGGCGCGCACCGGTCGCGGCCCTGACCGGTTCCCCGCGGCGCGGGCAGCGGGGCGGTGCTCGTCCCGGGGTCCGCTCGACGGGGCCGGTGCGGTGCTCGTCCCGGGGTCCGCTCGACGGGGCTGGTGCGGTGCACCGGACGCGCGGGAGCCGGGCCGACATGATCCTTTCGCCGCCACGAAGCCGACCGCCGTCCTCCACCCGCCCGGCGATCTCCGGGCCGTGCCTCTCCGTCGGACGCCGTGCCGCGCCCGGGTCTCAGCCGGAGCCGGAACCGCCCGTCGCCCCGCCGGCGGCACGGCGGTACTCGGCGTTGATGCGCTGCGCCTCCTCCAGCTGGTCCTCGAGGATGACGATGCGGCATGCGGCCTCGATCGGGGTCCCCTTGTCGACGAGTTCGCGCGCGCGGGCGGCGATCCGCAACTGGTAGCGGGAATAACGGCGGTGTCCGCCCTCCGAGCGGAGGGGAGTGATCAGCCGGGCCTCACCGATGGCTCGGAGGAAGGCCGGGGTGGTGCCGAGCATCTCGGCTGCCCGCCCCATCGTGTACGCGGGGTAGTCGTCGTCGTCCAGACGATCATTCAGGGGGTTGTCCGATGTCATGTCACCTCGCTGTGCAACGCGTCGAGGGGCCCTGGTGCCGTACGGCACCAGGGCCCCGAAGGAAATTCAACACCATCTGTCGGCCCTACTGCTGGGCCGGCCTTCTCTTTCCGCTACCCGGCCCGGCAGGGCGGAGCGGGGGATCGCAGCTGCGTGACCGGGGACCACCATCCATTCCGGGGTCTTGCGGTACCCGGGCCGACTGTTTCTCGGTCCCGGGCGATCCTGATGGCGTCTGCTTCTTCCTTCCTTTCTCTTCTCACCGAACCACTGGGTGAACCGGTACCGCTGTCGGCGGCTCCTCGACGTGCGAGCCGCCCAGTGCGGCTCCCGGCTCCGTCGCCGCTCTGGCAACACCTCGGCTTCGAGGCTCGGGAGCCGCACTGACTTGCGTACTTCGTCTTCAGCCACCCGCCAGTTCGTGTCTGGCGGGTCTCGTTCGACCCTCTCTACGGAATGAAGCGTACCCACGTCTGGGAAAAAATGTCTACTGGCAACTGTAGTTTTCACACTTCCAGTGGAGGAGGAACCTTCCGGCGTCCAGCACTCCCCTCGGGGGCGGAGCCGCCTCCTGCCGCAGGTGCGGCCGTCTCCCGCAGGCGGTCGGGGAGAGGTGGGCGAACAAGCTCCACGGTGGGCGCATAAGCTCTGTCGCATGTCGAACCCTGATGAGCTGCTCGTCGCCATTTCCGCAGCGGTGGAGTCCGAGCGAAGCAATCAGATGTCGCTGACCGTGGTCGTCGGCGGTGCCGTCCTCACCGGTCGGCTGGCTCCCGAGGCCGTGTGGAGGGAGCGGGTGGCGGAGGTCCTGAGGGACTCGGATCGTCTCGGCGTGTTCTCCGACGTCTTCGCCCGGGGCCCGCGAGGGTACCGGCCCGGCCGCGGCGAGTCGCCCACGCATCTGCACTTCCACCTCGCCCGGATCCTGCAGGGCAGTCTCGGGATCCCGGAGACGGGCGGCATGTACCGAGTCGCGATCGAGGACGTCAGCGCCTGGACCGTGGGCGATCTCAGCTACTCCGACCGGTGAGACGCCGCCCGCGCCCCTCTTCCGGCCGGCGCCTCCCGAGCGGACGGTGACGCAGCGGTGGGGGCCCTGCCGACGCGTGTCGACAGGGCCCCCACCGGGGTCCGAGGGCGGTTTACGCCGGTCCTCAGGCGGTCGTGGAGCCGGTGCCCCCGAGCGGTGCGGACGCCGCTCGGAGGGGAGTCGGGCCGTCCACGCCCACGGGCGCGGTCCCGGGCCGGCCGTGACAGGTGAAGCCGAGGCGCGTCATGGCCCGCGTGACTTCGACGGCGGTGAAGTCGCGCCGGTCCTGCCGGGTGACGACCTGGCCCACTTGCTTGACGGGGTAGCGGTGGCGGCCGATGGTCACGGACTCGCCCGTGACGGGCTCGGGCCTGACGCCCTTCATCGAAGCCAGCACCCCGCCCTTGGTCAGCTCGAACGGGTACCGGGCGATGACACAGCGCATGATGCCTCACAAAGGGGGGCCGGGGAAGGAGTGGAACGGGCCGCTCGGGCCGAGGCGGATCAGCGTGAGCAGGTGGGTACGCCCGGAATCCGGTCGTACCCCCCGGCACCGCCGGCATGGGTGCCGGGCGAGGGCGGTGACCCGGTGAGGACGTCCCGCAGACGGACGCGGTCCGTGTACGTGGACGTCTCACGGAGAACGGTGAGCCGGACCAGGGAGATCGAGCCCGTGCTCTGGTCGTCCCCGTCGCACACGGTCAGGTGGTCGACCCGGGCACCCGCCATGACGGCCAGGGCCACCTCGACGGTCATGTCGTCACATACCCGAGGACCGTGCCCTTCGAGGTCGTCGGCCACGACCGCGGGGGCGGGGTCCGGCCGCCCGTACTGCATCCGTGCTGGCGTCAAGGGTTTCTCCTTCGGTCGGGGCTGGTCGCTCCGCTGGCCGGGGGGCCGGCGGGAGGCCCCCTGCCGGGGGCCGAGGCCGGTCTAAGCGGGCGAGCCGCCGGGCTCCGGCCGGGCCGGGCGGCGCGCCCGCGTGCCCAGGGGCCGGCCCCGGCCGGTGCGGCCCCGGCGGTCCCGGGACTGCGAGGACGTGCGGTGGGGGCGCTCCACGACCGGTGCGGCGATGACCACCGGGACACCGGAGGGCGCCTGCGCACCCGTGATGCGGCTCAGCTCCGCCTCGCCGGAGCGGACCGAGGTGATGCGCGGGGTGATGCCGGCCGACGCCATCAGCCGGGTAACGCCGCGGCGCTGACCGGGGGTCACGAGGGTGACGACGCTGCCGGACTCGCCGGCGCGGGCCGTGCGGCCGCCGCGGTGCAGGTAGTCCTTGTGGTCACCCGGCGGATCCACGTTGACGACCAGGTCGAGGCTGTCGACGTGGATACCGCGCGCCGCGACGTTGGTGGCCACCAGCACGGTGACGTGTCCGTCCTTGAACTGCGCCAGGGTCCGGGTGCGTTGCGGCTGGGACCTGCCACCGTGCAGGGCCGCGGCGCGGACACCGCTGTCCAGCAGGTGCTTGGTCAGCCGGTCCACGGCGTGCTTGGTGTCCAGGAACATGATGACCCGGCCGTCCCTGGCCGCGATCTCGGTGGTCGTGCGGTGCTTGTCGGCCTCGTGCACGTGGAGCACGTGGTGCTCCATCGTGGTGACGGCACCGGCCGACGGATCGACGGAGTGGACCACAGGGTCGGTCAGGTAGCGGCGCACCAGCAGGTCGACGTTGCGGTCCAGGGTGGCCGAGAACAGCATGCGCTGGCCCTCCGGGCGCACCAGGTCGAGCAGGGCGGTGACCTGGGGCATGAAGCCCATGTCGGTCATCTGGTCGGCCTCGTCCAGAACCGTGATGCCGACGTCGTCGAGCCGGCAGTCGCCCCGGTCGACGAGGTCCCTGAGCCGACCGGGCGTCGCGACCACCACCTCCGCGCCTCCGCGCAGGGCACCGGCCTGTCTGCCGAGGGACACGCCGCCGACGACGGTGGCGAGCCGCAGCCGCACCGAGCGGGCGTAGGGAGCGAGCGCGTCGCTGACCTGCTGGGCCAACTCCCGGGTGGGAACGAGGACCAGGGCCAGTGGCCGGCGCGGCTCGGCGCGCCGGCCCGCCGTACGAGCCAGTACCGCGAGGCCGAAGGCCAGGGTCTTGCCCGACCCGGTGCGGCCGCGGCCGAGCACGTCGCGACCGGCCAGGGAGTTCGGCAGGGTCGCCGCCTGGATGGGGAACGGCACGGTCACGCCCTCGTGGCCGAGCGTGGTCAGCAACGGCGTCGGCATGGCGAGATCGGCGAACGACTCGACGGCGGGCGACGCGGGCGTGACCGTCTTCGGCAGCGCGAACTCCCCTCGCGCGGTCTGCCTTTTTCCATGGCCAGGGGAGCGGCGCGGAACGCGGGAACGGTCCTCGCCGGAACTTTCCCCGAAGCGGTCGTATGCGCGCGTGGGGCGTGCGCGGGTGGAACGGGTGCGGTTCATGTGGAACCTTCCTCGATGCGGGCGCGTATCAAGGAATTTCCGCAGCGGAACGAGCGGCGCAGAGAATCGCGAGAACGAGCCGAAACAGCTGGGTGGAAAAGCAGCTGGGTCAGAAAAGGCTGGGTGAATAACCCTGGAAACAGACCAGCTGGGGCCCGCACCCCAAGGTGCGGGCCCCAGCTGCGAAGTATGCGTCGGTGCCGCTGTGTCAGGCGGGAACGATGTTCTCGGCCGTCGGGCCCTTCTGGCCCTGCGCGATGTCGAACGACACCTTCTGGCCCTCCAGGAGCTCGCGGAAGCCCTGAGTGGCGATGTTCGAGTAGTGGGCGAAGACGTCGGCGCCGTCGCCGTCCTGCTCGATGAAGCCGAAGCCCTTTTCCGCGTTGAACCACTTCACGGTGCCAGTAGCCATTTTTGTTTCTCCTTCGGGACGGTGTCAGGAACGCGCCCCTGCGCATTCCGTGTCGCCGTGATGATCGGCCGTCGGAAAAACCTTCTGGCACCCCACCTGCAACTGATGACGACAGTAGCACGTCCATGTCGGCCCTGCTCGGTAAATAATTCTGGGCCGACTGTGCTCGCAGGAATAGTCACGGTGTGCCGGATCGATTTCTCATGCCGCGACCACAGATATTGTGTCCGGGCGTGCCGCACGAGAATTCCTGCGGGGCCGGGGAGCGCCTCGCCCATGGAGCGGGTGACGAGCGTTCTGCCGGCCGAGCCGCGGCTGCCTCAAGCGGTCGTGGCCGATGAAGGGCCGGTTCGCGGGTTCAGTCCACGGTGAGCGAGTGTGCGGGGAAGGCCAGTCGGGTCAGGGGCAGCTCGGCTGGCTGACGCCGTAGAGGATGCGTTTGCCGACACCGGGCCACTCGGTGACCGTCCACAGCTGGTGGTTCGACGCCTGGACGTACAGGTCCTGGAGCCCGACGCCGCCCTGCCGGTACGTGGGCTGCCTGCCCGGCCGGTCCGTCACCAGCCAGCCGAGCCTGTCCGCGCCCCTGCTGCTGTCGAAGGAGTAGCAGCGGCGCGCGCTGTCGGCCGGGTCGGTGTACGAGACGCCGCCCTGCACGTTGGTGACCGGCTGCCGGAAGACCTCCTGCGCGTGGATGGTCCGGCCGGCGGTCCGGGAGGTGATGTCGCTCGTCCGCCAGCGCGCCAGACGCGAGTCGCACCAGACCAGGGCCCCGCCCTGCCTCTCGCTGCAGTACTCACCCGTGATGAACTGCCAGCTCGACGCGGACCGGTCGAGCGAGACGTAGTCGTAGCAGGCGCGACTGCCCCTGTTGCAGGACTGGTTCGAGCCGGTGGACCAGATGCCGACCTGCGGCAGCACGAACCGGTATCCACGAGCCCTCGGGTCGGTGGTCCGGCCCAGGTCCAGGATGTTCCGCGTGTCGAACACCCGCAGGCCCCTGCGCGGGTCCGCGACATAGAGGTGGTTGTCGTGCCAGACGACGCCGCCGGCGTGCGTCGGCAGCGCCCTGAACTGGGCCGCGCCCGGGGCGAGCTGCACCAGCTCCACGTTCACGTAGCGTCCGGGCGTGCCGGCGACGAGGAAGCTGACCCGGGAACGGGTGGGCGTGCTGGAGCCGGGGCCGTGCCCGTACCACGAGGTGAGGAAGACCCGGTGACCGTCGACGGTGCCGCCGGCATGCGCGTCCTCACTGCCGCTGAGTCCCTGGAGGGACCAGCTGGTCGTGGTGGAGTCCGTGATGTCCAGGCAGTACCAGTCGGCCGCGGCGACCGCGTTGCGCAGCGCTCCGCCCGCGTCGTTGGCCCGGGAGCACTTCCGCGTGGCGCGGTGGTCGGTGTAGCCGGCGTTGCCGATGAGCCGGCCCGGCGTGAGTCGCGGGTACGGGAAGCCGGCGATGTCCGAAGCCCGGGGGTCGGGCTCCCACCTCAGGTGGAAGTCGGCCCTGGCCGCCGGTTCCGACACCATCGGCCGGGGCGCGGGTGACGGCTGTGCCGCCGCCCCGGACTGCGCGTGCGCGCCGACCGGGGCGGCACAGAAGACGAGGGCCAGTGCGGCGACAGCCATCCGGCCCAGCAAAGGGGGAATCACGAGAGCTCCTTCTCCGCGTCGCGACCGTCGTGACCGCGAGGCTCTGCCCGATCAGCGCGCGGCAGGACGACCACATCGCGACGGCGGACGTGCGCGAGTACCGGACACTGATCCGTTCGACGGGAGCTTTGACAGGAGGCCAGGTCTTGCTGACGCCTTTCGTGAACATTCACCCGTAGACAGCAGGCTGAGGACCCGCGCGGTCCGGAAGAAGCACGGGACCGGGGCCGGCGGCCGCCCGCCCGGCGCCCCGTTCGGCCCTGTGCCGGAAGCCGGCCCCCCGGGGACGGCTCGACGTCGGCCCGCCGACGGCGTGGACGCGGGACCGCGTCGGGCCGGACGCGGCCGAGCCCCGGGCGACTGCGCGGAGCCACCCCACGCGCTCGGCCGGAGCCGCTGCCGGGAGGAGCCCCGGGCCGGGAAGCCGGGCCGCTCCCGCACCGCCTGACGGGCCGTTTCGGCGCGGGTCCCGTTCGGCCGCAGGTCCGGCGCGTCTGCTCGCCTTCGCCCGGCCCTCCGGTTTGAGTGATCTCTCGTTCTGTCCATCTGCGGATGTTTCGCGACATGTTCGGCAGCGGGTGCCGGACACACGCCCTACGGGAGGTTCGTTGAGATCGTCAGCAAGGTGTGCCGGCTTCGCGGCCGCGGTCGGCCTGGTCGGTTCCCTGATCACGGGCGCCTCCGTCGCCTCGGCCGCGACCGAGGACGGCGGCCGGGCGGGTGCCTCCGGGCATGACCGGTCGCGCCCGTCCGTACCCGGGCAGCTGGTGCCGCTCGGACGACCGGCGGACGGATACGACGACCCCGGGTCGCCGTACGTGTGCAGTGGGCTGGTGCCGTACCCCATCCCGGCTGCCTACCGCCCGCTGTACCTCTGCGGTGACTGGCGGCTCGGCCCCCGGCGGTTGCCGGACAAGGGGCTGGTGGGGGACATCCTCAAGGGGTACGACCGGCTCGGGGGCCTCACCGCCGTGCGGTTCCTGAACACGTGGTGGGACCCCACCGCCGACGCGGGCCAGGGCAACTGGAAGTACCCGGTCCCCGACGGCTTCACGCTCGACAGCCACCAGCAGCCGATCGCGGCACCGCTGACGCTGCACGCGGGCCAGCTGCTCGACAGGTTCGGCAACGAGAACGGCCGGTTCCTCTCTCCCGCGGGCACGAAGTTCGGGCTGCGGGCGATCCCGCCGTCCAACCTCAACACCGAGGACCCGCGCTACCCGTACGACTACCACCTGTACAGGGTGGCGAAGGACGTCACCGTGTGCGCGGGACCGGCCGCACCGGCCTTCGAGCAGCCGGGCGGGGCCGTTCAGTACGCCACGTCCTCGAGCGCCGTCTGTCCCACCCTCCCCTTCGCCAACGTGGGCACACTCGTCTCCAATGGCTCCCTCGTGCGGGTGAAGGTCCCGTACACGGACGTCAAGTCGATGAGGAAGGAGCCGTCGGCCGGGGCGCGGACCGCGTCCCGGTGACGGTGCGGAGCAGGGCCCGGCGCCCGGTGCCTCACCCGGCACCGGGTCCGGCTCCGTCCCTGGTGGAAGACTGGCTCCATGGACCGTTTCCAGCTCTGCCGGGCCCTTCGGGCGGCCGGGGTCCCGGAGACGTACTACGAGATCTCCGGCTGCACACACGAGCGGCGCCCCCTCACGGATCGCTACTTCCTCGAAGAGCGCGACGGCCAGTGGGTGGTGGGTGTCCACGAGCGCGGCACCCGCGAGGTGCTGGAGCGGTTCCCGGCCGAGGACCTGGCGTGCCGGTGGCTCCACGAACGCCTGACCGCCGAGGGGCCGCCGCCCGTCCCGGCCACGCCCGCGGAGACCGAGGCGCTGCTGCACGACAGCGACGGCATCCAGCGGCGCGCCCGCGAGGAGTTCGAGCGCGCCCTCGCCGAGGCCCGCGGCGGGGCCGCGAGGAGCCCCGCCGACGACGGCCGTACGGAGCCGCCGCCCACGCGAGGCCGGCCCGACCGGACCTCGGCCGACGAAAACCGGCACTTTAATTGATCCCCCCATTCGCCGCACCCGTGACCCCCGCACTCGACTCGCGCGAGTGTCATGAATTCCGTCGGCCACTTGGAGCATGATCGAAATGCGGTCGGAGTCGTGCGCCCCGACGATGACGATGAAGGGCGGAGCGAGAGACCGGCCCGTGCCGGCCGAGCACTCCGCCGAGTCATGCGTCAAGGAAAGAGGAAACCATGACGGCAGCGACGGAGACTCCCACTCGTGAAAAGGCCGGGGTAGGCCAGGAAGAGTTCGGCGAGGAATCCGCCTTCGGCCCGCTTCTGCTGGCAGCCTTGCTGTCCCGGCGTGAGGAGCGCGGCGAGGAACCGATCATCGAGCACCCGCTTCTTCTCGCCGCGCTCGCGCGCCGCCGTGAGGAGGGTGGCGAGGGGTCGATCATCGAGCACCCGCTCCTGCTCGCCGCGCTGATGCGCCGCCGCCGTGAGGAGGGTGGCGAGGAGTCGATCATCGAGCACCCGCTTCTCCTCGCCGCGCTGATGCGCCGCCGCCGTGAGGAGGGTGGCGAGGGGTCGATCATCGAGCACCCGCTCCTGCTCGCCGCGCTGATGCGCCGCCGCCGTGAGGAGGGCGGTGAGGGGTCGATCATCGAGCACCCGCTCCTGCTCGCCGCGCTGATGCGCCGCCGTCGCGAGGAGCGCGGCGAGCCGCTGATCCAGCATCCCCTCCTGCTCGCGGCGCTCATGCGCCGCTGACAGGAGACAGCGACGCTCTGCCCCCCGATGCCGGCGGTCGCCGGCATCGGGGGGCAGGTCCCGTACGGCAACCGAAGACCTGAGGAAACACAATGGCAGCTGAGTCCGGCGACAAATCGGAACGGGATCCCCTGGGGGCATTCGTCGACGAGATCTTCGAGGAAATCATGCGCGATGCCGGGATCCCCCATGCCGGCACCGGCGTGAAATACGGAAAGGACCCACTGGCGGGAGCCCTGATGGAAGCAGCCGTGGCGTTCCTTTCCCAGCCGCCTTCCCGATCCTCGGAACTGGAAAGGGTGCTGCTCGCGCAAACCCTCGCGACCGCGCTGGCGGAATCGATCGCGCCCACTCTGGCAGACGCGCTGGCCTCGGAGATCATGAAGGTGCTGAACCACCACGCGGCCTCCCACAGGGGCGGCGGCCACGAAAGCGTCGGCGGACCCGGCCGCGGCCACCGCTCCTCCGGCGGCGAGCGATAGCCGCCTCGTGAGGCCGGCGGAGCGGCTGCGCTCGACCCGCTTCGGCGTGAGGGACCAGGGCCCCGGAAGCTTCCGGCGCGTCGGGCGGCTGCCCGGTGAAGCACGACGCCGGGGCCGCGCCCCCCGGGACTCGCGCCGAAGCGGCTCCGCGGCGCCACGGAGCCGACCGCCCCGGCCGCGACGGCCCCTTCTCCGGCCCCGGACGCCTCGCCCCGGTCCCGGATCCCCGACCAGATGCGTGCGCGGCGGCGGATCCGCCGGGCCGCGCTCCCCGGATGAACGCCATCCGTCCGTCCGGGCCTCCAGGCGCCGCCGCGACGCCCGTGCCCGTGAGCCGGCTCAGCTCCGTCTGGTCAGACGGACGGCCTGTTCACCGCTGCCCATC
The DNA here is from genome assembly GCF_030269125.1 of Streptomyces hygroscopicus subsp. hygroscopicus. Lineage (GTDB taxonomy): Bacteria > Actinomycetota > Actinomycetes > Streptomycetales > Streptomycetaceae > Streptomyces > Streptomyces hygroscopicus_C. The sequence continues at coordinate 349,497 of NZ_BSSM01000005.1, forward strand.
CGCAGCGTGGAGCCGGACAGCAGGGTCAGGACCGCCGGCTGCCCGCCGTCGGGCGGGGCGGACGGATCAGCGCAGTCGCCCGCGCCGATGTCATGGACGGGGCCCGCGCCGACGAGGGCTATCCGGGTGGTCTCGACGGCGGTGAGCCGTACGGCGACCCGGCAGCCGTCGGCGGCGTGCGACACCGACGCGGTGCCGACGACCGCGCCGATCCGGCCCTGACGGATGGTCAGCGTGAAGAGCGGGGTACCGGTGCCGTCGCCGGTGGCCCACGTGCCCACGAAGGCGTCGGGCACCTCCGACGCCGGGGACACCGTGTCCGGCTCGGTGGCCGTGCCGCTCGCCGTGCCGGTGGGGCCCGAGGCCGCGGTGCCGTCCGGGGCGTGCGTGGCGTTCCCGAGAACACCGCCCGACCACACGGCCCAGGCGACCGCGGCGGTGACCACGGTGGTGACGAACGTGGCCAGGACGGTCATCGACCGGCGACGCGGCCGGCGTCCGCGCACCGGTGCGGCGGCCGCCGGCGGATAGGGGGGAGGCGCGATCCGCGTCAGCGGTGGAGCGGTTGCCGCCGGGGCGTCCAGGTGGAGCAGGCCCGTGGCGAGCCGCGCCACGGACTCGGCGAGCGCGGGCGGCAGCCAGCTCCCGTGCCGTACGGTCGCGTCGGGATCCGGCAGCAGCCGTTCCCGTACCTGTTCCGGCGTCGGCCGACGGTCCGGGTCCTTGTCCAGGCAGGCGGTGACGATGTCCCGCAAGGCGTCCGGCAGGCCGTCCAGATCGGGCCGCTCGTACAGGATGCGGTAGATCACGACGGCCGCGGAGGTCCCTTCCCCGAACGGATTCCGGCCGGTCGCGGCGGCGGCGAGCACGGCGCCCAGGGAGAAGACGTCGCTCTGCGGTCCCACCCTTTTGCCCGCGGCCTGCTCGGTGGACATGTAGCCGGGCGAACCCATGACATGGCCCGACCCGGTGAGGGCGGTGGCGCCGCCGTCCAGCGCCCTGGCTATGCCGAAGTCGACGAGGTGCGGGCCGTCCAGGGACAGCAGCACGTTGGACGGCTTGACGTCGCGGTGCACCAGGCCCAGCCGGTGCACGGCGGCAAGGGCCTCGGCGAGGCCGGCACCCAGGGTGCGCACGGTGGTGACGGGCAGGGGACCGAAGCGCCGTACCACCTGGGCCAGATCCACTCCCGGGACATAGGCCGTGGCCACCCACGGGTGTTCCCCCTCGGTGTCCGCGTCCAGCACCGGAGGCGACCACGGGCCGCTCACCCGCCGGGCGATGGCGACCTCCCGCCGGAAGCGGCGGCGGAACTCCTCGTCGGCCGCGTACTCGCCGCGGATCAGCTTCACCGCGACGTTGCGCCCACCGGCCGTCCGCCCCAGGTAGACGGTCCCCATACCGCCACCGCCGATGCGCGCCAGCAGCCGGTACGCGCCGACCCGCACCGGATCACGCGGTCCGAGAGCCTGCATCGTGGTCCCCTCCTTCCCGGCCCCGCCAACGGAGCGATCACCGGTCGTCCCGTTCCGCCCTCGGCGACCACGACCGGCCCACGGCCCTGTCCGGCGGCCCGGCGGCCCGGCGGCCCGGACGGACCGCCGACGGCCCGACGGTAGGGCCAACTCCCATACACGCCAGGAGGGTTGCCTGTCCCGCGGTAATCCCCGGCCGTCCGGGTCCGCCCGGCCGCACGCTCGTGGTCCGGCGCCACGCCGTCTCACAACCCTCGTAGCAAGGGAGTTCCCATGTCGTCCTCGCCGTCGTTGGAGGCGCTCTCCGGCGAACTCGCGGCCCTGCGGCCCCGTATGGAGGCGGTCAGCCTCGCCATCCACGCACGGCCGGAGCTGAAGTTCGCCGAGTTCCACGCCCAGCAACTGCTCACCGGCTGGCTCGTGGAGTCGGGGTTCACGGTCACGGCGGGGGCGGGCGGTCTGGACACCGCGTTCGTGGCGGTGCACCACGGGCCGACGCCCGGTCCGTACGTCGCCGTCCTCGCGGAGTACGACGCGCTGCCCGGCATCGGCCACGGCTGCGGCCACAACCTGATCGCGGCCGGTGCGGCCGCGGCCGCCATCGCCGTCGCGCGCACCCTGCCCGCGCACCCCGGAACCGTCGCGGTGATCGGAACGCCCGGCGAGGAGACGGGCGGCGCGGGCAAGATCAGACTGGCCGAGGCGGGCGTCTTCGAGGGGGTGGACGCGGCCGTGATGTTCCACCCGGGAGACCGCTGGCTCACCGGCCGGCCGGGGCTCGCGGCGGCGCACCTGCGGGTCGCGTTCACCGGTGTCAGCGCGCACGCCTCCGTGTCGCCGTGGCAGGGGCGCAGCGCGCTGGCCGCTGCCCAGCTCTTCCTCAACGCGGTCGACTCCATGCGGCAGTTCGTGCCGCCCAGCGCGCGGCTGCACGGAATCGTCTCGGACGGCGGGCAGGCACCGAACGTGGTGCCCGCGGGGGCCGCGGTGGACCTGTACGTACGGGACCGTACCGCCGGCTCCGCCCGTGCGCTGGTGGAGCGGGTACGGGCCGCCGCCGAGGGCTGCGCGCTCGCCACGGGCACCCGCGCGGAGGTCGGTGAGAGCGGCCCGCTGTACGCCGAGCGCCGCAACAACACCGTGCTCGCCGAACGGTTCGGCCGGGCGGTGCGCGCCCTGGGCGTGCGCATCGGGCCGGGTGGTCCCGACAGCCCCGCCGGCTCCTCCGACATCGGCAACCTCTCGCAGCTGATGCCGGTCATCCACCCGTACGTGCAGATCGCCGACGCCGGCACACCCGCCCATTCCGAGGCGATGCGCGAGGCCGCGGCCACGTCCCTGGCCCACGACCACACCCAGGTCGCGGCCACCGGACTGGCCGAGGTGGTCGCCGCACTGCTCACGGACACGGAGGTGCTGGCGGCGGCACGGGCCGAGTTCGCCGCGGGCTCGGAGGTGGCGGTGTGATGCCCGTACACTCCGGCTCATGTCGGTCGTGATCGTCCTGGAAGGGGCCGGCCCCGACCGCTTCACGGTCGCCGTGTCCCCCCTCGCGGAGCTGGCGGCGAGCCTGCACGTCCTGACCGAGCACGCCCACCACGCCGAGCACGCCTCGTGGGCCCAGGAGCTGGCGAGGTCCGCGCCGCCCTCCTTCCGGGCCGGGCTGCGGAGGTTCGCCCCGCTGTGGACGGCTCTGCGGTGGCGGGGCTTCTACCCGGGTCTGGACGCGCCGTTGGCCTCCCTGTCCCCGGCCCGCTTCGCCGAACTCACCTCGTACGCCTGCGCCAGCGGCTACCACTCCCGCGGCTTCGACTTCGACCGGGTGCTGCACGACCCGGCGCAGGCACGGGTGTTGCGCCGAGCCGCGTCCGCACTGCCGGAACCGCACTCGTCCCTCGCCGAGGACCTGCTGCGCGACCCCGAGCGGCTGCGCACCGATGTCCTGGGCTTCCTCGACCTGTGCCGCCGAGTCTTCTTCGACGAGCTGTGGGCCGGGACGGAGCCCGTCCTGTCGAGGGCCTCGCACCGTATGCGCCGACGGCTGGCGGACGAGGGGCCCACGGCGGCCCTGCTCTCACTCAGCCCGTCGGGCGTCTGCCTGGACGGCCCCGCCCGGGTCGTCCTCGACAAGGTGCACCACGTGGTGATCAACCCGGCCCGTACGCCGGTCCTGCTGATCCCCACCCGCTACGGCGCCCCGCACCTGCTCGTGAAGGACGAACCGGGCCTGCCGCCGGTCGTGCACTACCCCGTCGACACCCCGGAGATCGGCGTCACCCTGGCGCGCAGCCGCATGCTCGCGCTCACGGACCCGCGCAGGGTACGGCTGTGCCGGCTCATCGCCCGCCAGGCCATGACCACGGCCGACCTGGCGGACCGGCTGTCGATGACCCGCCCGCAGGTCTCGCGGCACCTGCGCACCCTGCGCGGCCTGGGCCTCGTGCGCGTGGAGCGGAACGGCCGCTACGTCCACTACGGCCTCGACCTCGCCGCCGTCGAACGCATCGGACGGGAGGTGGCCACGGCACTGCAGTACTGACTCAGAGGCGACGCGGCCGACACGGAACCACACCACCGCCATGCCTTCGCAGGCCGGCGCGTCGCCGGAATCGAACCCGAGAGGGCGTGGATCGGGGACCACACCGCTCGCTCGCGCCCCCTGACGGTCGTCGGACCGCTGTCTCGACTGTCGGTATCGCGGGCCCTGACCTGCCACGACGGCGGCTTGCTCACCAATCCCGCCACTGGTCGGTGAGCTCATGACGCCCGAGTCCGCGCCTGGCGGTGAGGGCCGCGACATCGATCCCTTGCTCGGTGAGGGCCTCGTCGATGTAGGCGCACAGCTGCTCGCGCTCATCGGTCTCGAAGGCGCACTGGCCGTGGGATTCGTGCACCGCGTTGAGGGCCAGGACGACGCGCTGCACCACGGCGAAGACGTGTTCATCGTCTTCTTCGGCGAGCGCGGGCAACTCGGCCTCGAAGGCGTCCAGGACGGCATCAGTCGCCGACAGGAGCTCATCGGGGAACAGGTCGACCATGTACGCGCAGTCAGGACGCAGAGTGCCGGCGGCGAGCCCGGCGGCCTCCTGAGCCACGTCCCCGCGCCAATTCGTGGTCGGTCTTTCTGCCATGGGGCCGGACCGTACAGTGCGGCTCTGACATCGAGGCCGCTCGTCGCGCCTGTCGGTGTCGGCCGCCGATGTCAGGTGACGGCCGCCCTCTCGGCGGCCCATGCCGTGCTTATGGGAGCCATGCCGCCTCCGATTCGCCGAAGAGCTTCGAGGGCGAGGTGAGCAGCACGGTGCGAAGCGCCGCATGCATCCAACCGGGATCGATGGCCACGCCCATGGTTCGTTCCATGAGCGCGAAGGACTCGGCGCACAGGCTCTCCCTGTGGAAGGCGACCCCTTCCGCCCAGGCGGGGACCGCCGGTTCGGGGTCCATCCACGCCGCGTCCTCCAGCTCGAAGGGGTCGAACTCGCCGTCCACGTGGCCGTCAAGGGCGTGCATGACCTGGTGCCGGGCATTCACGCTGCGGTAGACGCTGAAGAACTCGCCTCCGTCAGCAGACGCTCGTCGGGCGACCTCCGGGATGCTGCCGTGGTAACCCCATTCGATGGCGATGACGCGTCGGTCGACGGTGAGCACACGAAGCAGCTCGTGGTCCTCGTAGAGGTGAGCGGCTTGCTCCTCGACAGTCTCGGCGAACGTCATCGGCCGCGATGCTCCGGGATCGCCACCGAACGCCCGGATCACCTCGTTCTCCGCCTTCCCCGCGATCACGGAGAAGGTGTACGCATCGAGTTCGTCGGCATCGGCCCACGCGTACCGGGCGACAAGGTCTTCCCACTTCGCGGCGTCGCTGTCCTTCGGGCCCCGAGGCGCGCCAGGAGTCATGGCACCGCACCCTACAGAGCGGTCGGCGTGGCGACTTCGGCCGGGAGCCGCCTCGGCGCGAGTGATCACGACCTCGTAGGCATCCGGCGCGTCGGGCAGTCCGCGGACCTGCCCGACGAGCACGACGTCGGGGCCGTGATCTCCGAGGCTCGCGAGGGACCTGACGGTCTGGTCCTCGTCGGAAAGCCGCTTCGATCTACCAGAACTCCGACGAAGAGCGGCAGCGGGATGTGGCCGCCGGGCTGGACGGCCTGGTCCGCGCCGGGCGTGCGAAGTGCCACACCGGGGGCCCGCACCACGAGGAGGACCCGCGGACAGCTGGCCGCCGCCTGTGTCGCGGATGTGGTGCGCAGCCCACCCACTGGTCCGGACAACAAAGAAGCCCCCGGGCTCTTGACCTTGGGGTTTCGCATGGAGCGGGTGACGAGAATCGAACTCACGCTGTCAGCTTGGGAAGCGACGGCGCTTGGGCGGGTCCCGTGGCCCCTGACCAGCGCAGATATTTGGTCCTTGAGGCGGTCGTGCGGGTCGGATTGCACCGCTGTCGACCGTAGGTTTCCGTCCTTACGGGCACGCTATGGGCACGGCGCCGGAGCCATTGGTCTGCGGGACGGAGCGACGGACATTGGGAGGATTCCCGGATCCAGGCGTCGGGCCCAGGACATGCGTGGTTGCGGTTGCGTAGGTGGGGTCGGCTTCCCACTGTCATTCGACGTCGACTCCGTAGGCGCGGGCGAGGCCGTCGAGGCCGTCTGCCCATCCTTGACCGAGGGCCCGTAGCTTCCAGGCGGGTAGGCCGTCAACGGTGTGCCGATACAACTCGGCGACGATCATCGCTCGGATCTCCGGGTTGGCGGAGGGCTGAAAAGCCCATGCGGCCCCGGTCACGCAGTCCATGTGCAAGGCGGCGTGGGTGAGAGCACCGCAGTTCAGGCCCGTGTCGACGTCCATGTTGATGGCGATGGCGACGCGGCGCACTCGCTCGGGCAGAACAGCCAGGTGAATGGTGGCGCGTTCGACGAAATAGGAACCCTCCTGCCGCTTGCCCAGAAGCCGTGCGGCACCGTCCGCAGAGCAGGGCTGGTTGTAAAATACGAAGTCTTCGTCAGCCGCCACCCGGCCGTCCTCCCCGGTCAGGAAGAGGGTGAGGTCCGCGTCCGCGCCGGCGAAGCTGAACGCGACGCGCAGCCCCTGCCAGCCGTCCTCGGGCAGGACCAGGGCTTGACCCGGGACGAGCGAGGCAGGCAGTGCGGGCGGTGTAACGGGTACAGGAGGCGGTCCTGCCGACGTCTCCTGCTTCCATTCGACGAACGGCTTGATCCGGTAGGAATCGGTGAGTGGCGCCCTGTCGTCGGGCGGGGTACCCGCGCCGAGGGTGACGTCGAGGTCGGCGAGTGATGGTTCGCCGGCGCCGGGTTCGTCCTGAGCATGGTCGAGCAGGTCCTGGAGGCCGGGCACGCGGCTGGTCTCCAGCGGCTTGATCGAGCTGGACAGATTGCCCGATGCGGTGGTGGTGACGGAGCAGGCGACGTCCTGCCCGATGTCCTGGAAGCGCAGGGCGTCCTCGGGTTCCCGCCAGGGCGTGGACTCGATCGCCTGGCGCGTCCAGCGGCCGTAGGCCACGAAGCCGAGGCGCTGGGTGTCGGGCAGGCGGGTCAGTACGGCGAGGTCGATGGCGGTGATGCCGGGTGCCGTGGCGAAGCCTTCCTTCAGCGTGGCGACGATGTTGGAACCCATGGACGTCAGCCACCACAGGACGCGGTCCCGCTTGGTGAGGTTCTTCAGTGTCGGGCGTCCGGCGGGGGTGAGCCCGGGCGTCTGACCGGGCATAGAGTCGAGGTCCTGTTGCCGCACGACGACGGACAGAACCGAGCCGTCCACGCCTACGGCACAGCCGGCGGCCGGGTTGTCCGAGAAGGCGGTGTTCACCGCTTCGCAGACGGTGGCCTCGTCATTGGCGAGCAGGGCTTGCCACCAGTGTTCGGCGTCGTCCGTCAACTGATGGCGGATCTCTCGCAGTCGCGCCGTCTCGGCGGCCAGGTAGGCGGGCGCGTCCTGTTCCGCCCTTTGTCTGGCCGCAGCCTTCGCTGCGCGTGCCAGCCGCCCCACGCCCTGAAGATGGAACGTCCGGGCTTCGGCGAGCGCCCAGGACAGGCTCAGTTGGGGAGTATCCGGGATGACGGGTGGATGCGCGGTGGGGAAGGACTCCAGATGAACGCTGGTCATCTGCCGCCTCAGCTCGCGCAACTGAGCGATGGCGGCATCGCGCTCCGCCTCCTGCTGAGCCCGTTCCGCCTGACGGCGCGCCCGGTCCAGTTGCGCGGCCGACGGGGCGACCGTACGAGAGCGTGTCGTACGCCGCGTACTGGTGCGCCGTCGATTGCCGCCGAGGGAACTCGACGCGTAGAAGGGGCCGAGTCCGGTCGACATCCTGGCGCCGCCACTGCCCACGCTGAGCCTCGCCGCACGGGGCCCGATCGAGGTGCGCACTCCTCGAGTGGACACCCGCACACTCATCCCGGGCACACCGACACGGAAACCGAACCCCATGACATACCCCTCTCCCCAGACACAGTCTGGCACCCGGAAGGGGCGTGTGAGGTCGACTCGGCTGGTCCTCAGCAACCCGACACGGGGAGGTCCTCCGAATACATCAATCCGGTACATGGACTACTCTTGGTACATGTCCATGAAGCGCACGAACGTCTACGCGGACCCCGAGGACCTGGCGATCATCAAGGAGGCCGCCAAGCGCCGAGGCATAAGCGAGGCCGAGATCATCCGCCAGGGCATCCACCTTGCAGCCATGGCGAACCGGGTCTGGGACGAGCCGCTGTTCTCGCGCACCTTCGAGGGTCCGGGGCGCACGCTGCCCAAGTCGGAAGTCCGCGACACGGTCGCTGAGGCTGTCCGGCGTGAGACCGGCTCGGGCTCCGGATCCGCCGCGTGATCATCGTCATCGCCGATACGTCCGGCCTTCTGGCAGCGCTGGACTCGGCTCACCCGGAACACCGGGCGGCGAACGAGGCCATCATGGCGGCGGGCCTGCTGGTCATGTCCCCGCTCCTGCTGGCCGAACTGGATCACGTGGCGACGCGTGAGCTCGGCAGGGAGGCCGCCCTCAGCGCTGTCGACGACCTGCGGCGCTGGATGAGCCGGGGTCGTGTCGTCCTGCCGGAGATCACGGAGGACCACCTGGGCGCAGCCCAGTCCGTCCGTGTCCGTTACCGCGCGCTGGACCTCGACCTCGCCGACGCGGTGAACGTGGCGCTTGCCGCCGACTACGACACGGACGCGATTCTCACCCTCGACCGACGAGACTTCCGGGCCGTACGCCCGCTGGGCCGTTACAAGGCGTTCCGGGTACTCCCCGACGACCTCCCGCTCTGACGCAGGGCCCCGGCGGTCAAGAGCCCGCTTCTCCAAGGGGCTTGTGCCCGCCCACGCAGCATCGGCCCCTCAATGAACAAGCCCCAGGTCGCTGACCTGGGGCTCCAAAAGAGCGGGTGACGAGAATCGAACTCGCGCTCTCAGCTTGGGAAGCGACAGCGCTTGCGTGGCGGTATGGCTGCTGGCCTGGGCGAATTCGTTGTGTTGCGGCAGGAGTGGTGGGCCTGGTGGCACCGCTGCTGACCGTGGTTGCCCGCTCTGAAGGGCACGCTGTGGGCACGAGGTCGCGAGGTGCAGGAGTGTCGTGCCTGCGTCGCCTTCTCTGTGCTCGGGACTCGTCGACATGTAGGCCGACTGGGGGGAAGTCGTCGCGACCGCACATGGATGTCGATTCTCTGCCCTGGTTTGGGAGATCACAAAAAGCTGGTTTTACGCTGCAGACGATCTCCATCTCCACGACGGGCAGCCTGGTACCCAAGGTGGCGAGCGCGGCGAGATTCAGCGGCTCGAGATCGACGTTTTTACCTCGCCAGGTAAAGACCTCGGTCCTCAATGCGAGGACCCTGCTGCCCGAGGTGGGGAGGCAGCCCGATGGAGTGGATCGCTGCGGTCGACATCCCGGGCTGGCACCGCTTGCGTAAGCCTTCCTCGCGGCGGGGATCGATGTCGCCACAAGCTGCCGCCTCATCCGAAGTGTTAAGCCCGTAGTCATCCTTAGGCCGCGAACCAGCGTCGATGGCGAGAGTAGAGAGAGTCGAATATGTACAAAACTGGCGCCTTGCTCTTGGCTCGTTCGCGAGTGCGCCAGGAGCCGGTATCTGAGTACTTGAAGTACTCATGAGACGACAGCGCGACGACCGCCCTAGGCTCATGCCCAACGAACGCCACTCCAGGGCTACTTCGAAGGAATACGAGGCGTGATGAAGAACAGAACGGGCATGTCTGACGGTGATCGCCTTCTGACGCGCACGGAGATTGCGGCCATGGCAGGGGTGACACGCGCGGCGGTCACCACATGGGAGCGGCGGGCGGCGGACTTTCCCACCCCCCGACGTACCGCTGGCCAGGACTACTTCAACGCGTCCGAGATCCTCGGCTGGCTCGATGGAAGGCCGGTGCCGTCGCACCGCCGGGAATCGGGGGAGGGCGAACTCACCACCTACGGAGACCGGGCGCGGCGGCACTGGCCGGGCACCTCCGTCGCGCGGGAGGGGACGGCGCGAGAACACGCCGGGCTCACGCTCGGTCCCAGCGAAAGGCCGGATCCGCGGGATGCCGAGATCGTCCGCAAGCTCATGGGGCCCCTGGCCGAGCGGGTGGGAGGCGCGGATCAGGCGGTCACCTATCTGAGCCTGCTGGCCGCGTTGCTCTTCCTGCGGGAGACGAGCCCGGGCTGCTGGCAGAAGGTGCAGGCGTACGTCATGACCGGTGCCGAGCCGCGGTCCAGCATCGCCCTGCTCAAGCTGGTCGGCTCGGAAACGGACGCGGTGCTGCGCGGCATGGGATCGCTGCCCGAGATGCAGAATGCACTCGCTCGCCTGGAGCCCCGGCGGTTCCAGGACCTCGCGCAGGTCGTCCGACTGGTCGGTGCGCTCGGCCCGAATGCCTTCCAGCTGTTGATCGAGGACTACGAGGAGCGCGCGCAGCTGCGCAGCCGGGAATTCTTCACACCGCTCCCGGTGGCACGCCTGATGGCGGCGTTGGGACGGGCGGCCAGGAAAAGCCCCCCAAGCAGCGTGTACGACCTGTACTTCCGTGGTGGGGAACTCCTCGGCGCGGCAGCCGACACTGCCATGTGGGCGAGACGCAGGCCCGGCGCCGCCGACGATCCCTTGCCCAGGCTGCTGGGACAGACGCCGAAGCGAGTGACGTTGTCGCTGGCCAGTATGGGCCTGGCGTTGCGCGGAGTCCCGTTCGCTCTGCAGATGAAGACCCGCGGGCGTCCCTGGGAGGAGAACTGGCCCCAGGAGCCGGTCGATCTGGTTCTCACCAACCCGCCCTTCAATATGAAGGACACCTCGCAGGAGACAACGCGCACCGGGCACTGGCCCTATGGGGCTCCTCCGGTAGGCAACGACAACCTTGCCTATCCCCAGTACGCCTTGTCCGTCCTGGCCGAGGGCGGGCGCGCAGCGGTGGTCATGCCGAACAAGGCCGGCAACTCCGGGAACGCGGCGGAGCGGGCGATCCGTCGGGCACTGGTGGAGCAGGGTGTCGTGGAGTGCGTTGTCGCGCTACCCGACAAACTCTTCTCCGGCACCCCGGTACCCGTGTGCGTGTGGCTGCTGCGGCACCCGGCCGATGCCGGTGACCATGTCCTGTTCCTGGACGCGCGGGACCTGGGCGCCATGCGGCGCGGCGGGCGCAGAGTGCTCGCCTACGACGACGTCCAAGCCGTCCTCGACTCGTACCTGGCTCTCAGCCCCTGGGAAGGACCCGCCCGACCGGACGACCCACCTCCGGTGACCGTACCCAGCGCGCGCGTCGACAAGGAGGCGCTGCGCCGCAACGACTACTCGCTCAATCCGATCGACCACATCGGTCGGTCGCCGGCCCCGGACTCCGGCACGGCCGGTATGGCGGAGGCGGAAGCCTGGGCCGAGGTGTCGTGGCTGAGGGAGAGATGCGCCGAACTGGACGAGCGCACCGTCGGCCTGCTCGCCGAGCTGGAGACCAGCCGGGTGCGTCAGGCGCCTCGGCACAGGGCCACGCTCGCGGAGCTATGTGAGATCCAGACCGGCCCGTCGCACGCGCTGCTGGCGCCGCGGGACCGGACTCCGTACGGCGTGGTGCCGGTCGTCTTCCCTAAACACCTGCGGGACGGGCGGGTGACCGACAGCGCCGACGAGCGCGTCTCGCCAGAGCTCGCAGAACGGCTGACGCGCTACCGACTTGCGCCAGGCGACATCGTCTGTGTCCGCTCGGGCGCCATGGGGCCACCGGCCATGGTGCGGGGGGACCAGACGGGGTGGCTCATGAGCTCCAACGTGATCAGGCTCCGCTGCCGCCAGGACGTCGGAGTCCTGCCGCCCTACCTGCTCGCCGTGCTGAGCCGTCCAGACGCCGTGAACTGGGTCAGGGATCGAGCGGCCGCCACTGCGGCTCCGTTCATCACCAAGGACGCGCTGGGGCGCCAGGAAGTCCTGCTTCCGCCCCTCGACGTGCAGCAGGAGATCGCCGAACTGCTGACGCTCCTCGGCGAGCGCTCCGATGCCCACCGGGAACTGGCGGCAGCCATCACCCACGCACGAGGGCTGCTCGTCGACCAGCTGGCGAGCGCCTCGCCCTCCTCTCGGGACAGCGAAAGGAAGCCCCGATCATGACCACCACCGACCCCACGCGCCTGTCCCGGTCCGTCGCCTGGGCACTCTGGCTTCTGGTGATCGTGCTCTTCTCCCTGCTGGTCGCCGTGTGCGTCGCCGCTCTCAAGTACGCGACCGGGACGGGCATCGCTGACTTGATCCTTTACGCGGGGGGCGCGTTCGGTACGACGGCAGGACTGTGCTTCGCCGCGGTAGGAGCAGTTACGACGCTACGTAATTGGACTATGACGGACGACCACCGCAACCTGCCGCGTGAATCGAACGACACGAACCGGCCTACTGGCTCTGGCTGATGGAGGGCCGGGCCGGTGTCCCGGCCATGGACCGTGAATAGCGACACCCCAACCTGCTCTTGAAACAAACAAACCCCAGGCCGCTGACCTGGGGTTTCAATCTGGAGCGGGTGACGAGAATCGAACTCGCGCTCTCAGCTTGGGAAGCTGATGTTCTACCATTAAACTACACCCGCGTAAGTCCGGACAAAGCCCCCGAGAGGGGTCCGTGCCCGACGCTCGATCACTGTACCTCATCGCAGGCCCCCGATGCCCACGGCTCGGGGGCCTGAGTGGGTTTCAGGGTGGGGATCCGGCTGCGGGGGGCGGGAGTTGGGGCGTACGGTGGGGGCGTGGGGGAGGGTCCGGGCGGGGCCGGAGTGCCGCCTGGAGAGTCGTCTCTTTGATCCCGTAATGTGGCTTTTGTCGTCGGGTCGGTCAGCCCGACGAGGCTCTTGGGGAAGGGACTTAAGGGACTTGATGGAACGCACCGTCGTCCGCTGTGCGGATGGGCACGTCTTCAGCGCCGCTTCGTTCCCGATGCAGCAGGCCGAGCGGCTCGGCCCCGGTCGGCTCATGCGGTGCCCTCGATGCGCTCGGCTCCGCAGCGTCGTACCGGTCGCCCTGGAGAAGCAAGGGTAGGAAGAGGAAGTAGCAGCAGGTCACGACGGTGCGTAGTCGCGTCGTGACAACCGGCGCGCGGAGTCGTCACGATTGTCATGGCTCCGCGCGCCTTGCGTATCCTCGCTACGTGCTTCTCTCAGACAAGGACATCCGGGCCGAGATCGACGCCGGGCGGGTACGGATCGATCCCTTTGACGAATCCATGGTGCAGCCGTCGAGCGTCGATGTCCGGCTGGACCGCTACTTCCGGGTGTTCGAGAACCACCGGTACCCGCACATCGACCCCTCCGTCGAGCAGCCCGACCTGACGCGGCTCGTGGAACCGGACGGGGACGAGCCGTTCATCCTGCACCCCGGGGAGTTCGTGCTCGCGTCGACGTACGAGGTCATCTCGCTGCCCGACGACCTGGCCTCGCGGCTGGAGGGCAAGAGTTCGCTCGGCCGCCTCGGCCTGGTCACCCACTCCACCGCCGGGTTCATCGACCCCGGGTTCAGCGGGCACGTCACCCTGGAGCTGTCGAACCTCGCCACCCTGCCCATCAAGTTGTGGCCGGGGATGAAGATCGGCCAGCTGTGCCTGTTCCGGCTGTCCTCGCCCGCGGAGTTCCCGTACGGCAGCGAGCGCTACGGCTCGCGGTACCAGGGGCAGCGCGGGCCGACCGCCTCGCGGTCCTACGTCAATTTCCATCGGACCCAGGTGTGAGGGCTGCCAGAACATGAGTGACCTGCGGGAGAACCTGACCTACGAGGCGTTCGGCGACGCCGTCCGCGAGCTGGCGCAGACCATCGCCGACGACGGGTACGAGCCGGACATCGTGCTCAGCATCGCCCGGGGCGGCGTGTTCGTGGCCGGCGGGCTCGCCTACGCCCTGGACTGCAAGAACATCCACCTGGTGAACGTGGAGTTCTACACGGGCGTGGGCACGACCCTGGAGATGCCGGTCATGCTGGCGCCCGTCCCCAACGTGATCGACTTCTCCGACAAGAGGGTCCTGATCACCGACGACGTCGCCGACACCGGCAAGACGCTCAAGCTCGTCCGCGACTTCTGCCTCGACACCGTCGCCGAGGTGCGCTCCGCGGTGATCTATGAGAAGTCCCACTCCCTCGTGAAGTGCGAGTACGTCTGGAAGCGCACCGACGACTGGATCAACTTCCCGTGGAGCGTCCAGCCGCCGGTCGTGCGGCGGGACGACCAGGTCCTCGACGCCTGACGGCACCGGACGACGGAGGCCCCGGCGCGCGACCGCGCCGGGGCCCTTTCGCGTGTCCGGGGACTAGAACGTGCCGAGCTTCACGATCGACAGCAACCCGATGAGCTGGATCGCCGACGCGCCCAGTGCCTTCGGCCACGGCAGGTCGTGGGAGCGGGACACCATCATGGTGAGCAGCGCGCCCGCGGCGAGCCAGGTGGCCCAGCCGAGTATCTGCACGAAGCCCGCGTCGCCGCCGAAGAACATGGCGAAGACCAGGCGGGGCGCGTCCGTGAGGGCCGTGATCAGCATGGACAGGCCCACCGTGGGCTGCCAGGCTCCGTCGCCGCCGAGCTGGCGGGCCAGGGTGTGGGTGACCACGCCCAGCACGAACAGCCCGAGCACCATCACGACCGCGGTGATCAGCACGATCGGCACCGCGTTGGACAGCGTGGCGCCGATGGCCTCCTTGCGGGCGTTGTCGAAGCCGAAGACGGCGAGCAGGCCGTAGAGGAAGGTCACGATCAGGGCCGGGGCCCACATCGTGTAGTCCCGCATGCGCAGGAAGGTCTGGTCGGGGGCGAGGACGATGCCCCGCAGCAGCTCCTTCCAGTGCAGCGGCGGGCCGAGCGGCGTGGCGGGCGCGGCGGCGGAGCCGGCCTGGTAGGTCGCGCCCTGGGTGTAGTCGGCGGCCTCGTCGATGGAGAAGGCCTGGGTGTGGCCCGGGTTGTTGGCCGCGTACGGGTCGGGCACGCCGCCCGCGTAGCCGTCGTCGAAGTACTCCGGGCCGTCGTCCGCCCGGCCCTGGTGGCCGTACGGCCGGCCCTGCTGCGGGTACGGCGGCTGCTGCGGATACGACGACTGCCGGGGATACCCGCCCTGCTGCGGGTACGGCTGCTGCGGCGCCGGCGGGTAGCCGTACGACGGCCGTCCCGCGCCTTGCCCGGGACCCTGGGGCCCCTGCCCGTACGGCGACGGGCCGCGCCGCCCGCTCGACGGGCCGGGGCGGGCGCCCGACGGTCCCTGCTGCGCCTGCTGCTGTCCCTGGGGGGTGCGGTCGTCCCGGCCCCCGCGTCCGATCCTGAATCCAGCCACGTCATCGAACGTACCTGGTCCCGGAGGGTGACGTGCCGGGCCCGGCGGTCCGGGCCCGGCATTGCGGCCGACCTGTGACATCCCCTAAGGGGCCGTCAGCCGTTTCACCAGGGATGGTTCCGGGTTTGAACCTTCTCAGCCCGCGAAGACCCCGCGGAACCGCGGCTCCCGGCGCCGGACGGGCGGCTCTTCCCGCCGACGGGGTCGTACGGGGGTTCGGCGGACGCCGGTAAGTGTGTGACGCCCGCGGCGAGTTACCGGGTCCCGCTGCGGCGGCCGGCGGGCGGCTGGCGCAGGATGGACTCATGAGCGTAGTGAAGATCAACGTGCTGACCGTACCCGCCGAGCAGCGGGAGGTCCTGGAGAAGCGGTTCGCCTCGCGGGCCCACGCGGTGGAGAACTCCGACGGCTTCGAGTGGTTCGAGCTGCTGCGCCCCGTCGAGGGCACCGACCAGTACCTCGTCTACACCCGCTGGCGCGACGAGGAGTCCTTCCAGGCCTGGATGGAGGGCCCGATGAAGGCCGCGCACCAGGGCGGCGGCGAGGGCGGCGGCGAGCGCCCCAAGCCCGCCGCCTCGGGGTCCACCCTGTGGTCCTTCGACGTGGTCCAGCAGGCGGGCCCCAAGAACGGGTGACGGCGGGCGCCGGGCCCCGGCGGCCGTACGGGGTCCGGCGCGCCGTTTCCACGGGGCCGCGGCGGCCTCTGTGGGCGCCCGCGCCCCGGGGGCGGCACCGGGGCCCCCGGCGGCCGTCCGCGGCCGTCCGCGGCCTGGGCGCGGGACCGGCGACAGGCCGACCGCCTGCCCGCCCCGCACCGGCCCCACCCCGGACACGACGGCGCCCCCTGCCTGTGCGAAGCAGGGGGCGCCGCGGGTCCGCGGGATTCGGCGCGGTCGTTACTTGACCGGTTCCGGCTCCGGCGTGGTCTCGGACTCGGACTCGCCCGCCGGGTCCACCGGGGTCTTCACGGAGTCCAGCAGGAGCTGGGCGACGTCGACGACCTGGATGGATTCCTTGGCCTTGCCGTCGTTCTTCTTGCCGTTGACCGAGTCGGTCAGCATGACGAGGCAGAAGGGGCAGGCCGTGGAGACGATGTCCGGGTTGAGGGAGAGGGCCTCGTCCACGCGCTCGTTGTTGATGCGCTTGCCGATGCGCTCTTCCATCCACATCCGGGCGCCGCCGGCGCCGCAGCAGAAGCCGCGCTCCTTGTGGCGGTGCATCTCCTCGTTGCGCAGGCCCGGGACCTTGCCGATGATCTCGCGCGGGGGCGTGTAGATCTTGTTGTGGCGGCCCAGGTAGCACGGGTCGTGGTAGGTGATGATGCCCTCGACCGGGGTGACCGGGATCAGCTTGCCCTCGTCCACCAGGTGCTGGAGCAGCTGGGTGTGGTGGATGACCTCGTAGTCGCCGCCGAGCTGCGGGTACTCGTTGCCGAGCGTGTTGAGGCAGTGCGGGCAGGTGGCGACGATCTTCTTCGCCGACTTCGGCTTCCTGGACTCCGCGGTGACCTTGCCGTCGTCGTCCAGCTCCTCGCCGAACGCCGTGTTCAGGGCCATCACGTTCTCCATGCCGAGCTCCTGGAACAGGGGCTCGTTGCCCAGGCGGCGGGCGGAGTCACCGGTGCACTTCTCGTCGCCGCCCATGATCGCGAACTTGACGCCCGCGATGTGGAGGAGTTCGGCGAAGGCCTTGGTCGTCTTCTTGGCGCGGTCTTCCAGCGCGCCCGCGCAGCCGACCCAGTACAGGTACTCGACGTCGGTGAGGTCCTCGATGTCCTTGCCGACGACCGGGACCTCGAAGTCGACCTCCTTGGTCCACTCCAGGCGCTGCTTCTTGGCCAGGCCCCAGGGGTTGCCCTTCTTCTCCAGGTTCTTGAGCATCGTGCCCGCCTCGGAGGGGAAGGCCGACTCGATCATGACCTGGTAGCGGCGCATGTCCACGATGTGGTCGACGTGCTCGATGTCCACCGGGCACTGCTCGACGCAGGCGCCGCAGGTGGTGCAGGACCACAGCACGTCCGGGTCGATGACGCCGTTCTCCTCGGCGGTGCCGATCAGCGGGCGCTCGGCCTCGGCCAGGGCGGCGGCCGGCACACCGGCCAGCTGCTCCTCGGACGCCTTCTCCTCGCCCTCCACCGTCTTGCCGCCACCGGCCAGCAGGTACGGGGCCTTGGCGTGCGCGTTGTCCCGCAGCGACATGATCAGCAGCTTCGGGGACAGCGGCTTGCCGGTGTTCCACGCGGGGCACTGCGACTGGCAGCGACCGCACTCGGTGCAGGTGGAGAAGTCGAGCAGGCCCTTCCAGGAGAACTGCTCGACCTGGGAGACGCCGAAGACGTCGTCCTCGCCGGGGTCGGTGAAGTCGATCGCCTTGCCGCCGGACGTCATCGGGAGCAGCGCGCCGAGCGAGGTGCCGCCGTCGGCGTTGCGCTTGAACCAGATGTTCGGGAAGGCGAGGAAGCGGTGCCAGGCCACGCCCATGTCGGTCTTCAGGGCGACCGTGATCATCCAGATGAAGGAGGTCGCGATCTTCAGGGCGGCGAAGAAGTAGGTGAGGTTCTGGAGCGTGCCGACGCTCATGCCCTTGAACCAGGCGACGACCGGGTACGAGATGAAGAAGGACGCCTCGTAGCCGTCGACGTGGTGCTGGGCGCCCTCCAGGGCGTGCAGCGTGAAGATGCAGACGCCGACGATGAGGATGACGGCCTCGACGAAGTACGCCTGGCCGAAGTTGGAGCCGGCGAAGCGGGACTTGCGGCCCGGCTTGTTCGGCTTGCTCAGCTGGCGGATCGCGATCAGCACGAGGATGCCGATCGTCGTCATGGTGCCGAGGAACTCGACGAAGACGTTGTACGGCGTCCAGTCGCCGATGACCGGCAGGATCCAGTCCGCCTGGAAGAGCTGGCCGATCGCGTTGACGATCGTCAGCAGCAGCGAGAAGAAGCCCACCGCCACGAACCAGTGCGCCACGCCGATGACGCCCCAGCGGTTCATCCGGGTGTGGCCGAGGAACTCCTTGGCCACGGTGATGGTGCGCTGTGCGGGTTCGTTGGTCCTGGTCCCGGCCGGCACGGGCTGGCCGAGACGCATGAAGTTGACGATCTGCAGGAGGGCGCGGCCGAACAGTGCCACGCCGACCACGATCAGGACCAGCGACACGATGATCGCGGCGAGTTGCATTGGGGCTCCTGAGGGCGGCCTCGAATTAACCGAGCAACATTACTAAGCGGTAACTTATGTAGTCCTCTGAGACTACCCCTATCTTCCGTCGCGATGCAGGGGAGCGCGGGGTGATATGGGTCGCTGAGGGACCGCCCATCGTGACCCGTCGATCACCCTCTGGGCAATCTGATCGTGTTATTCATCCCGAATTGCTACTTTCGCCTCTACCTTAGAGCCGTGCTCTACGGGATCGCCGCGGCCTCGGCCGCCCTGCTGCTCACCGCCGTCCTCGCGGCACTGCTCCGGCTGCCCGCGCGGCGGGCGGGAGTCGTCGACCGGCGCCGACAGCGCCCCCTTCCCCTGCTCGGCGGCCTCGCCGTCGCCGTCGTCACCTCGCTGGTCGCCTGGACGGGTGAATGGACCCGGGTCGCCCCCCTGGGCGAGGGGGTGGACGGCCTCCTCCTCGCCGCCGTCGGGGTCGCCGTGCTCGGCCTGGTCGCCGACGTCTGGCGGCTGCGCGGCCGCGTGATCGCCGCCGGCACGGCCGTGGCGGCGGCCTGCGTGGTGCCGTACGACGAGACGGGCGTGGCCGGGGGCGTGCTCGCGGTCGCCGGGATCGTCGTCGTCACGCTCGCCTTCCGGGGGCTCGACCACGCGGACGGGCTGGCCGGGACCGTCGGCGTGGTGACCGCCTTCGGCGCGGGCGTCTGCGCGGCCATCGAGGTGATGGACGGACTCGCCGTCCTGCTCAGCGTGTTCGCCGCCGCCCTGACCGGGTTCCTGATGCACAACTGGCATCCCGCGCGGGTCGGACTGGGCGCCTGCGGCTCCCTGTTCACGGGCTTCCTGCTCTCCTCCGCGGTGGTCTTCACCCGCGCGGGGTACGCGATCGGGCCGAGCGCGGCGGTCCTGTTCTGCCTCGGCGCCGTCGCCCTCGCGGACGCCGCCCTGGTGGTGCTCGTACGGCTGCTCGGGCGCCGTCCGCTGCTGCGGCGCGGCCCGGACCACCTGCTGCACCGGCTGCGGCGGCTCGGGCTCACCCAGCCGGGCGGCGTGGTGCTGCTCGGGGTGGGCGCCTTCGCCGCGGTGCTCGCCGGGGTGCTCGTGCACGCCGGGTGGGCGGGGGAGGGATCGGTCCTGTGGGTGGCGGGAGGAGCGGCGCTCGTGGTGCTCGTCCTCCTGCGGGCGCCTGTTCGGATCCCGGTGCAGCGACCCCGTCGTATGGCATCGACGCAGGTCAGCGGGCGGTTGCGTGTAAGGAACGGATAAGACTTGAGTCCGGATGACTCAGGTCTGTTGACCCCAGCGGCTCGCTCGTGCACACTTGAGCCTGTTCCACTCAAGTCAGCTGGAGGAATCAACCATGGCACGTGCGGTCGGCATCGACCTGGGCACGACTAACTCCGTCGTCAGCGTTCTGGAGGGCGGCGAGCCCACCGTCATCACCAACGCCGAGGGTGCCAGGACCACGCCGTCCGTCGTCGCCTTCGCGAAGAACGGCGAGGTGCTCGTCGGTGAGGTCGCCAAGCGGCAGGCCGTCACCAACGTGGACCGGACCATCCGGTCCGTGAAGCGCCACATGGGCACCGACTGGAAGATCCAGCTGGACGGGAAGGACTTCAACCCCCAGCAGATCTCCGCCTTCATCCTGCAGAAGCTGAAGCGGGACGCCGAGGCCTACCTGGGCGAGAAGGTGACCGACGCGGTCATCACCGTCCCGGCGTACTTCAACGACTCCGAGCGCCAGGCCACCAAGGAGGCCGGCGAGATCGCGGGCCTCAACGTCCTGCGCATCGTCAACGAGCCGACCGCCGCCGCGCTGGCGTACGGCCTCGACAAGGACGACCAGACGATCCTCGTCTTCGACCTCGGTGGCGGCACCTTCGACGTGTCCCTCCTGGAGATCGGCGACGGCGTCGTCGAGGTGAAGGCCACCAACGGTGACAACCACCTCGGTGGTGACGACTGGGACCAGCGCGTCGTCGACTACCTGGTCAAGCAGTTCCAGTCCGGCCACGGCGTGGACCTGTCCAAGGACAAGATGGCCCTCCAGCGCCTCCGCGAGGCCGCCGAGAAGGCCAAGATCGAGCTGTCCTCCTCCACCGAGACCTCGATCAACCTGCCGTACATCACGGCGTCCGCCGAGGGCCCGCTGCACCTGGACGAGAAGCTCACCCGCGCCCAGTTCCAGCAGCTGACCGCCGACCTGCTGGAGCGCTGCAAGACGCCGTTCCACAACGTCATCAAGGACGCCGGCATCTCCATCAACGAGATCGACCACGTCGTCCTCGTCGGTGGCTCCACCCGTATGCCCGCCGTGGCCGAGCTCGTCAAGGAGCTGACCGGCGGCAAGGAGGCCAACAAGGGCGTCAACCCGGACGAGGTCGTCGCCATCGGCGCCTCGCTCCAGGCCGGTGTCCTCAAGGGCGAGGTCAAGGACGTCCTGCTGCTCGACGTCACCCCGCTGTCCCTCGGTATCGAGACCAAGGGCGGCATCATGACCAAGCTGATCGAGCGCAACACCACGATCCCGACCAAGCGCTCCGAGATCTTCACCACGGCCGAGGACAACCAGCCGTCCGTGCAGATCCAGGTCTACCAGGGCGAGCGCGAGATCGCGGCGTACAACAAGAAGCTCGGCATGTTCGAGCTGACCGGTCTGCCGCCGGCGCCCCGCGGCGTCCCGCAGATCGAGGTCTCCTTCGACATCGACGCCAACGGCATCATGCACGTCACGGCGAAGGACCTCGGCACCGGCAAGGAGCAGAAGATGACCGTCACCGGCGGCTCTTCCCTCCCGAAGGACGAGGTCGACCGCATGCGCGAGGAGGCCGAGCGCTACGCGGAGGAGGACCACAAGCGCCGCGAGGCCGCCGAGACCCGCAACCAGGGCGAGCAGCTCGTCTACCAGACCGAGAAGTTCCTCAAGGACAACGAGGACAAGGTCCCGGGCGAGGTCAAGACCGAGGTGGAGTCCGCGATCGCCGAGCTGAAGGAGAAGCTCAAGGGCGAGGACACCGCCGAGATCCGCACCGCCACCGAGAAGGTCGCGGCCGTCTCGCAGAAGCTCGGCCAGGCCATGTACGCCGACGCGCAGGCCGCGGGCGCCGGTGACGGCGGCCAGGCCAAGGCCGACGACGACGTCGTGGACGCCGAGATCGTGGACGACGAGCGCAAGGACGGTGCCGCGTGACGGAGGAGACCCCGGGCTTCGAGGAGAAGCCCGACGTCCCCTCCGGCGCCACCTCCGACGACGCCGAGCCGAAGGCCGCCCCCAAGGAGGGGGCGGCCCCGGCCGGGGACGCGAACGCAGACGCAGGTCTGGTCGCCCAGCTGGACCAGGTGCGCACCGCGCTGAACGAGCGGACGGCGGACCTCCAGCGGCTCCAGGCCGAGTACCAGAACTACCGCCGCCGGGTCGAGCGGGACCGGGTCACGGTCAAGGAGATCGCGGTCGCGAACCTCCTGACCGAGCTGCTGCCCGTGCTCGACGACATCGGCCGCGCGCGGGAACACGGCGAACTGGTCGGCGGCTTCAAGTCGGTGGCCGAGTCGACGGAGACCGTGGCGGCCAAGCTGGGCCTCCAGCAGTTCGGCAAGGAGGGCGAGCCCTTCGACCCGACCATCCACGAGGCCCTGATGCACAGCTACGCGCCGGACGTCACCGAGACGACCTGCGTGGCGATCCTGCAGCCCGGGTACCGCATCGGCGAGCGCACCATCCGCCCCGCGCGGGTGGCCGTGGCCGAGCCGCAGCCGGGCGCGCAGACCGCGAAGACGGACAAGGCGGGCAAGGCCGAGGGCGCCGAGGACAAGCCCGAGGCGGCCGACGACAAGGAGAACGGTGGCCCGGACGAGGGCTGACGTCATCACAGCGGACGGGAAGGAGGGACGTCGGGGATGAGCACCAAGGACTTCATCGAGAAGGACTTCTACAAGGTCCTCGGCGTCCCGAAGGACGCCACCGAGGCCGAGATCAAGAAGGCGTACCGGAAGCTCGCGCGCGAGTTCCACCCGGACGCCAACAAGGGCAACGCCAAGGCCGAGGAGCGCTTCAAGGAGATCTCCGAGGCGAACGACGTCCTCGGTGACCCCAAGAAGCGCAAGGAGTACGACGAGGCGCGCGCCCTGTTCGGCAACGGGGGCTTCCGCCCCGGGCCGGGCGCCGGCGGCGGCAGCTTCAACTTCGACCTGGGTGACCTCTTCGGAGGCGGCGGCACCGCCCAGGGCGGGGGCTTCGGCGGCGGACTCGGCGACGTCTTCGGGGGCCTGTTCAACCGGGGCGGCGCGGGCGGGGCGACCCGTACGCAGCCGCGCCGCGGCCAGGACGTGGACACCGAGGTCACCCTCAGCTTCACCGAGGCGATCGAGGGTGCCACGGTGCCGCTGCGGATGACCTCCCAGCAGCCCTGCAAGGCCTGTTCGGGCACCGGCGACAAGAACGGCACGCCCCGGGTGTGCCCGACCTGCGTCGGCACCGGCCAGATCGCCCGGGGCTCGGGCGGCGGCTTCTCGCTGACCGACCCCTGCCCCGACTGCAAGGGCCGCGGTCTGATCGCGGAGAACCCCTGCCCGGACTGCAAGGGCAGCGGGCGCGCCAAGTCCTCGCGCACCATGCAGGTCCGCATCCCGGCGGGTGTCACCGACGGGCAGCGCATCCGGCTGCGCGGCAAGGGCGCCCCCGGCGAGCGGGGCGGCCCGGCGGGCGATCTGTACGTGACCGTGCACGTGGGCGCGCATCCGGTGTTCGGCCGCAAGGGCGACAACCTCACGGTGACCGTCCCGGTCACCTTCGCCGAGGCCGCGCTCGGCGGCGAGGTGCGGGTCCCGACCCTCGGCGGCCCGCCGGTCACCCTGAAGCTGCCCCCGGGCACTCCGAACGGCAGGACCATGCGGGCCCGCGGCAAGGGCGCGGTCCGCAAGGACGGCACCCGCGGGGACCTCCTGGTCACCGTCGAGGTGAGTGTTCCGGAGGACCTGTCGGGGAAGGCTCGTGACGCACTGGAGGCGTATCGCGAGGCGACCGCGGGCGAGGACCCGCGGGCGGAGCTGTTCGAGGCCGCGAAGGGAGCTTGAGAGTGATGGAAGGCCGCCGGCGCAACCCGTACGAACTGACCGAGGAGACCCCGGTCTACGTCATCTCGGTGGCGGCCCAGCTCTCCGGACTCCACCCGCAGACGCTGCGCCAGTACGACCGCCTGGGCCTGGTCTCCCCGGACCGCACCGCGGGCCGCGGCCGGCGCTATTCGGCCCGTGACATCGAACTGCTCCGCCAGGTGCAGCAGCTGTCGCAGGACGAGGGCATCAACCTGGCCGGCATCAAGCGCATCATCGAACTGGAGAACCAGGTCGCCGCACTCCAGTCCCGCGTCGCGGAGCTGGAAGCGGCCCTGGACGGGGCGGCGGCCACCATGCGCCAGCGCGAGGCCGCCGTGCACGCCTCCTACCGCAGGGACCTGGTGCCCTATCAGGAGGTCCAGCAGACGAGCGCGCTGGTCGTCTGGCGGCCCAAGCGGCCCCAGCAGCAGGGCGACTGACCGCTCGTACCGCCACGCACGGAGAAGGGCCCGCGGACGCATCCCGTCCGCGGGCCCTTCCGTGCTCCGGAACCCCGGGGCAAAGCCTTTCTTTGCCGCCTCGTGAACACTCCTTGGGTGGACGGTCCGTAAAGGGTGTTTGGAGAGGTTCTCGCATTGCTTTCACAGGATCGGCGGCGTGTAGTGTTGCGCACTCGTTAAGTAAGGTTCCTTGACGTCGACTGTCGGCTCCGCGTTGTCTTTTCAGACACCTGGGTCCTATAGCAGCGCCCACGTCCGAAACACACGTGAAGTGAGCCCTCGTATGCGTCGTATCGTTCTGTCCGTGGCCGCGTCCGCGGCGACCCTCTCGCTGGCCGGCTGCGGCGTACTGAACGCGACGGGGGACAGCACGAGCGCGAGCCCGGCCAAGGGCGACGACATCACCGTGGGCCTGCTGCTGCCGGAGACGACCAACACGCGCTACGACAAGTTCGACTACCCCATCATCAAGAGCAAGGTCGCCGACCTCACCGGGAAGCAGGGCAAGGTCGCGTACGCGAACGCGAACGCCGACTCCGCCAAGCAGGCCGGGCAGATGCAGAAGATGATCGACGACAAGGTCGACGTGATCCTGCTCGACGCCGTCGACTCGCACGCCATCGCGGGCGAGGTGCAGAAGGCCAAGGACGCGGGCATCCCGGTCATCGCCTACGACCGCCTCGCCGAGGGCCCGATCACCGCCTACGTCTCCTTCGACAACGAACTCGTCGGCGAGGTCCAGGGCCGCTCGCTGCTGGACGCGCTGGGCTCGAACGCGGGCACCGCGACGAAGATCGTGATGATGAACGGCTCGCCCACCGACCCGAACGCCAAGCAGTTCAAGCAGGGCGCGCTGTCCGAGCTGAACGGCAAGGTGACCATCGCGGCCAGCTACGACACCACGGACTGGAAGCCGGAGAACGCCCAGGCCAACATGGCCAGGGCGATCAGCCAGCTCGGCGCGGGCAACATCGCGGGTGTGTACTCCGCGAACGACGGCATGGCGGGCGGCGTCATCAAGGCCCTGAAGGCCGCGGGCGTCACCAGCCTGCCCCCGATCACCGGCCAGGACGCGGAACTGGACGCCGTGCAGCGGGTGGTGGCGGGCGAGCAGTACATGAGCGTCTACAAGTCCTACCCGGACGAGGCCGAGGCCGCGGCGCAGATGGCGGTCTCCAAGGTCCAGGGCAAGGACATCCAGTTCGACGCCCTCACCGAGGACAAGGTGGACAGCCCCACCACCAAGGACATCCCGTCCAAGCTGGTCCAGGTGAGCGCCCTGACCCGCAAGACCATCAAGGACACGGTCATCGCGGACGGCATCTACACCGTCGGTGAGATCTGCACCCCCAAGTTCAAGGCGGAGTGCAACGCCATCGGTCTGAAGTAACTCGCCGCGGCGCGGCGGCCGGAGCCCGGGTCGTATCGCCCGGCGCGGCTGCCCGCTTGTCGCAGTCGCAGGCCCGGAGCCTGGGAGATACCCCCGCAAGGCGGCGGTTAACGGCTCGCGGGGTGCGGGGAGCCGTGTTGCGGACCCGGTCGGCGCCACGCATAGTTGCGCTGCGGAAGTGGCAGCACACCGGGGGTGGAATGCGCGATGGCCGGGCGGAGGGCGGAGCAGCATCCTCACGGTGCCGACCGGCTGTGCGAGGCCGGGGACCGCGTGTACGCGCGGGCGGTGCGCCGGGGACGGGTGCCGCGCATCGAAGCCGAGGCGGTGCCCTGTCTGCTGGAACTGGCGCTGCTGCACCCGGACCCCGACGACATGGACTGGCTGGTGCCCACCTCCCCGCAGGAGGTCATGACCCGGCTGCTGCGCGGGGTCCACGACGAGGTCAGCGAGAGCCAGCGCCGGGTGGGTTCGGCGGTGGCCGCCTTCGAGTGGTACGCCGGGCTCGGCCGGTTGCAGGCGCTCGCGGCGCCGGCCGGCGGCAGCGCCGTACGGGTGCTGGACGGGCTGTCACGCATCCAGGCCGCGATGGACGAGGCGACCGAGGCGTGCACCACCGAGGTGCTCACCGTGCAGCCGGGCGGCATCCGGCGGGAGGCGGAGCTGACCGAGGGCCTGCACCGGGCGCTCGCCCTGCGCGGGCGGGGCGTGCGGATGCGGGACCTGTACACGCACGTGGCGCGGCACGGGCAGGGGCTGCTCAACTACCTGGAGCTGATGGGCGACACGGTGGAGGCCCGCACCCTGGACGAGGTCATCGACCGGCTCATCCTCTTCGACCGCACCGTGGCCTTCATCCCGGCGAACGCGGACCGCACCATGGCGCTGGAACTGCGTCACCCGGCGCTGGTGGAGTACCTGGTGACGGTCTTCGAGCGGCTGTGGCGGCTCGCCATCCCGCTCACCGCGCCGCTGCCGGACACCGGCATCGAGGGCATCTCGCACCGCGAGCAGTCCATCGCGGCGCTGCTCGCCGAGGGCCACCAGGACGCGGTGATCGCCGAGCGGCTCGGGATCAGCGTGCGCACCTGCCGCGCGCACATCGCCCGCCTCTCGGAGACGCTGGGCGCGGTGAGCCGTACCCAGCTCGGGGTGCGCATCGCCCAGGCGGGCCTGGACGGCAGCGGCCGGGGCGTGCCGACGGCGCGGGACGCCTCGCGGTGACGCCCTGCCGCGCCGCCGGGCGGGGGCCCGCACGGGGCCGGTACGGCCGGCTCACTGGTCGCGTTCCAGCATGCCGGACTGGGCGATGAGGTAGCCGAGCTGGGCGCGGCTGCCGCTGCCCAGGGCCTGGGCCAGTTTGGCGATATGGGCGCGGCAGGTGCGCACGTTCATGCCGAGCCGGCGCGCGATGGCCTCGTCCACATGGCCTTCCACCAGGAGCTTGGCGATGGAGTGCTGGATCTCGGTGATGCCGTCGGGCGCGGTCTCGTACGGGGCGCCGGCGGTCAGCGGGACGGCGCGGTTCCACATGAACTCGAAGACCTTGATGAGGTAGCGGATGAGCCCGGGGTTGCGCAGTTCGAGGGCCACCTGCTGGTCGTCGCGCGTGGGGATGAAGGCGACCGACTCGTCGCAGATGATGAGCCGTTCGACCAGTTCGTCGATGGTGCGGTACTCGACCTTGCCGCTGGCCAGTTGGGCGACGTAGCCGAGTTGTTTGAGGTTGTAGCGGACGGTGTGCTGGTAAAGGGTGCGGATGTGCACGCCCCGGTCCACCAGGGCGGTGTCCCGCTCCAGGCCCTGGCGCACATTGCGTTCGGTGAAGCGGTTGCTCGGCTGCACGGTGAGCATCGCGGTCTGGCACTGGGCGGTGGCCAGGTCGAGGGCGGCGTTGATGCGGTCGCTGCCCTCCAGGACCGTGATCGAATGGGTCGCGGACCCGGTCTGGGTGCTCAGCGCGAGGAACGGCTCGAATACGTCGGAGAGTTGAACCGCCCAGCGCCTGCGGTCGGCGATCTCGCGTTCGATGGGCGAGAGCCGCTGGGCCAGCGCCACCGCCGGGGGCACCGGGCGCAGCCAGTCGGGATCGTCCGGGTCGGGGTGGAGCAGGGCGAACTCCATCAGGCAGGGAGCCGACGCCACGTCAGCACGCGAGACACGCCCGGTACGGAGGGCGTTGGCGTAAAGTCGGCCCCCTTCCTCGCACAGTTCGGTGACCGCATGGGGATGTGCCGTGTTGTGCCGATTTGAAGTCAAATCTCCACCCCCCAGGGTCCTGAACATGCAGGAACATGATGCACTGATTGTGTGGTCATGATGTGCCTGAATGAGCTATCGTCTTATCCGACGGGGGAAGAAGGGGACCTTCAAGTGAGGACGAAGTC
Source organism: Streptomyces hygroscopicus subsp. hygroscopicus (assembly GCF_030269125.1). Taxonomy (GTDB): domain Bacteria; phylum Actinomycetota; class Actinomycetes; order Streptomycetales; family Streptomycetaceae; genus Streptomyces; species Streptomyces hygroscopicus_C. The sequence goes on from NZ_BSSM01000005.1 coordinate 377,262, forward strand.
GACCATGGGCAAGAAGATGATTCGCTCGGTGCTGGTCGCCACCTTCTCCGCCGTTGTGGCCCTTGGAGTGCTGAGTGGCCCCTTCGGCGCGAAGAGCGACGCGCGGGCGGACAGCAAGTGGCCGTCGGTGGCCACGCTCGACGCGAAGACCGAGGTGCGTGCGGACAGCAAGTGGCCTTCGGACAGCAAGTGGCCTTCGGCGCCGGCGTCCACGACCGCGGTGACCACGACGACGGTGGGCGCGGCGGACGGTTCGGGGAGCTGATGTGACCATGCCTCCCGACGACCGCTCCTTCCGCCGTGAGATGGCCACCGCCTACCGCTCCGGCTGGCACTTCATCGATCTGGTGACGGCGATCCCCCACCCGGGAGACTCGCTGATGGTGACCGTCTTCGGTGAGCCGGTCGTCGTCACGCGCGACGAGGAGGAGGACGTCCGGGCCTACCGGTGCCTGCGCAAGCCGCGTGGGGCGCCCCAGCCGGTGCGGTGCGCCATACGGTACGGAATGATCTTTGTGAACCTGGACCAGAGGGATCACCGGCTCACCGAGCCGGTGGAGTCCGACCTCAGGACCATCTCAGCCACCCCCCGCAGTGCCTGACGCGATTCCCCCGTCGTAAAAGATCGCTCAGGTGCTTCCCCCCGCAGCGGCGTCACCGTGACCTGAACACGGTGACGCCGCTGTTGTTCGTGGGGACATGTCAGGGTATGTGCCGCTTCGCAGCGTGGCCGAATCTGATCGAACACGGCCGCCGTCGAGTCGCTCGCGCCCGGCACCCCTTTCACCCTCGCCCCAATGCTCGCTCCAGTGAGATCTCGATCACCACGCGGGAGGGGTTCGGCGAGGGTTCGCGCTCGTAGCGCTCGGCGTAGCGGCGTTCCGCCTCCCTGATCCGGGCCGGGTCCGTGGAGACCCGCGCCCGGCCCTCCAGCGTGGCCCAGCGACGGCCGTCGACCTGGCAGACGGCGGCGAGCGCGCCGTCGGGGCCGGCGGCGCGCGCGTAGACCGCCTTCGCGCTGGAGCCGTTGCAGATCACCCGGGCAAGGCGCGCTTCGGGGTCGTATGTCACCCCGACCGGCACTACGTGCGGGCTGCCGTCCGGGCGGATGGTCGTCAGTGTGCACAGATGCCGCTCGCGCCAGAAGCCGAGGTACGCGTCGTCCGGGGAACCCGGATCCACGGAGTAGGTCGCCATGCCCGGAAACCTAGCCGTAGGGCGGTGCGCGAGCAGCCTTGAGTGGAATAGACTCAACTTTATGTACGCTGGTTAAGTCAGCAGAGGGATGCAGGCAGAGGTACGTCGAGGAGGAGAAGGCACACGTGGACGCCGAGCTGACCAACAAGAGCCGGGACGCGATCAACGCGGCCAGCAACAGGGCCGTGACCGAGGGGCACCCGGACCTCACCCCCGCTCACCTGCTGCTGGCTCTGCTCCAGGGGCAGGACAACGAGAACATCACCGACCTGCTCGCCGCCGTCGACGCCGACCAGGCCGCCGTGCGCGCCGGGACGGAGAAGCTCCTCGCCTCGCTGCCCAGCGTGACCGGCTCCACGGTCGCGCCCCCGCAGCCCAACCGCGAGCTGCTGGCCGTGATCGCGGACGCGGGCGAGCGGGCGAAGGACCTCGGCGACGAGTACCTGTCGACCGAACACCTGCTCATCGGGGTCGCCGCCAAGGGCGGGGCCGCCGGTGAGCTGCTGAGGCGCCAGGGCGCCGAGGCGAAGAAGCTGCTGGAGGCCTTCAAGAAGGCCAGGGGAGGACGCCGCGTGACCACCGCCGACCCGGAGGGCCAGTACAAGGCCCTGGAGAAGTTCGGCACCGACTTCACCGCCGCCGCCCGCGAGGGCCGGCTCGACCCGGTCATCGGCCGGGACCAGGAGATCCGGCGGGTCGTGCAGGTGCTGAGCCGCCGTACGAAGAACAACCCCGTCCTCATCGGCGAGCCGGGCGTCGGCAAGACCGCCGTCGTGGAGGGGCTCGCCCAGCGCATCGTCAAGGGCGACGTGCCCGAGTCGCTGAAGGACAAGCGGCTGGTCGCGCTCGACCTCGGCGCGATGGTCGCCGGCGCCAAGTACCGCGGCGAGTTCGAGGAGCGACTGAAGGCCGTGCTCGCCGAGATCAAGGACTCCGACGGGCAGATCATCACCTTCATCGACGAGCTGCACACGGTCGTCGGCGCGGGCGCGGGCGGCGACTCCGCGATGGACGCGGGCAACATGCTCAAGCCGATGCTCGCCCGCGGTGAGCTGCGCATGGTCGGCGCCACCACCCTGGACGAGTACCGGGAGCGGATCGAGAAGGACCCCGCCCTGGAGCGCCGCTTCCAGCAGGTGCTGGTCGCCGAGCCGACCGTCGAGGACACCATCGCGATCCTGCGCGGCCTCAAGGGCCGCTACGAGGCCCACCACAAGGTGCAGATCGCGGACAGCGCCCTGGTGGCCGCCGCGACCCTCTCCGACCGCTACATCACCTCCCGCTTCCTGCCCGACAAGGCCATCGACCTGGTGGACGAGGCGGCCTCCCGGCTGCGCATGGAGATCGACTCCTCGCCGGTCGAGATCGACGAACTCCAGCGCTCCGTCGACCGGTTGAAGATGGAGGAGCTGGCGATCGGCAAGGAGACCGACCCCGCCTCGCTCGCCCGGCTGGAGAAGCTGCGCCGCGACCTCGCCGACCGGGAGGAGGAGCTGCGGGGGCTGACCGCCCGCTGGGAGAAGGAGAAGCAGTCCCTCAACCGGGTCGGTGAGCTGAAGGAGAAGCTGGACGACCTGCGCGGCCAGGCCGAACGCGCCCAGCGCGACGGCGACTTCGACAAGGCCGCCAAGCTGCTCTACGGCGAGATCCCGCAGCTGGAGAAGGAGCTGGAGGCCGCCTCCGAGGCCGAGGAGGAGGCCGCCAGGGACACCATGGTCAAGGAGGAGGTCGGAGCCGACGACATCGCCGACGTCGTCGGGGCCTGGACCGGCATCCCCGCCGGCCGCCTGCTGGAGGGCGAGACGCAGAAGCTGCTGCGCATGGAGGACGAGCTGGGCAAGCGGCTCATCGGCCAGAGCGAGGCCGTGCGCGCGGTCAGCGACTCGGTACGGCGCTCCCGGGCCGGCATCGCCGACCCCGACCGGCCCACCGGATCGTTCCTCTTCCTCGGTCCCACCGGCGTCGGCAAGACCGAACTGGCCAAGGCGCTCGCCGACTTCCTCTTCGACGACGAGCGGGCCATGGTGCGCATCGACATGTCGGAGTACGGCGAGAAGCACAGCGTGGCCCGGCTGGTCGGCGCCCCTCCCGGGTACGTCGGCTACGAGGAGGGCGGCCAGCTCACCGAGGCGGTGCGCAGGCGCCCGTACAGCGTGGTGCTCCTGGACGAGGTGGAGAAGGCCCACCCGGAGGTCTTCGACATCCTGCTCCAGGTGCTGGACGACGGCCGCCTGACGGACGGCCAGGGCCGCACCGTCGACTTCCGCAACACCATCCTGGTGCTCACCTCCAACCTGGGCAGCCAGTTCCTGGTCGACCCGGTGGCGAGCGAGGCGGAGAAGAAGGAGCAGGTGCTGGAGGTCGTACGGGCCTCCTTCAAGCCGGAGTTCCTCAACCGGCTGGACGACCTGGTGGTGTTCTCCGCGCTGACCAAGCCGGAGCTGGAGCGGATCGCGGGGCTCCAGATCGCCCGGCTCGGCAAGCGGCTCGCCGAGCGCCGGCTCACCCTGGACGTCACGCCCGAGGCGCTGGCCTGGCTGGCGGAGGAGGGCATGGACCCGGCGTACGGCGCCCGGCCGCTGCGCCGCCTGGTGCAGACCGCGATCGGCGACCGGCTCGCCCGGGAGATCCTCTCCGGCGAGATCAAGGACGGCGACACGGTCCGCGTGGACCGCTTCGGCGAGGGGCTGCTGGTGGGCCCGGCGACCGGCAAGACGCTGTGACGCTCACTCGGTGAAGGCCGCGAAGCGTACGAGGGCCCGGTCCGGGCCCTCGTACGTGACGTTCACCGTCACCGCGTCGGCGTAGGCGCCCGGGGGCGGCGGTATCTCGGGCGACTCCATGTTCACGCAGAGGTCGGCGCCGGGGTCGCACAGGTCGGTGCCGGGCTTCGGACCGTACGGATAGGTCTCCGACAGCCACGCGCGTACGTCCGTACGGGGCATCCGGAACTCGGCGTGATACGTCGTGTCCATCCAGCTCTGCACGGTGCACCGCGTGTCGTACGCCTTCTCCGGCAGCTTCCCGCCGCCGAACTTCAGCGCCCGCGCGCACGACACCTTCTCCGGCGCCCCGCCCAGCGGATAGTCCGAGGTCGCGGCCCGGACCACGGTCACGACCACCCAGACCAGCACCAGCGCGGGGACCGCCAGGATCGCCGCGAGCAGCCACCATCTGGTCCGTCCCCGCGCCGCCACGCCAGCCCCCGTCCGTTCACCGGTCCGCCGCACGGGCAGCGGATCATGTCAGCCAAAGACTGACAGGCCCCGTCAGGGCTTGCCACCCCCCTCCCCGCATGGGGGAGGATGGCGGGATCCGTACGAAGGGAAAAACACGGTGAGCATCGACCCGTCCTCGATTCCGAACTTCGGGGGCCAGCCCGAGCCGCAGCCCCAGGGACCGGCCGGCCCCGTCCTCCCGGACCAGGACCTCGTGAAGCAGCTCCTGGAGCAGATGGAGCTGAAGTACGTCGTCGACGAGGAGGGTGACCTCGCGGCGCCCTGGGAGCAGTTCCGCACCTACTTCATGTTCCGCGGGGAGGCCGAGCACGCGGTCTTCTCGGTGCGGACCTTCTACGACCGTCCGCACCAGATCGAGGACAAGGCCCAGCTCCTCGAGTCGGTGGACGACTGGAACCGCCGCACCCTGTGGCCCAAGGTCTACACCCACACCCACGACGACGGCACGGTCCGCCTCATCGGCGAGGCCCAGATGCTGATCGGCACCGGCGTCGACATCAACCACTTCGTCTCCTCGACGGTCAGCTGGGTGCGGGCCGCGATCGAGTTCGACAAGTGGCTGGTCGAGCAGCTGGGCCTGGAGCAGGAGGTCGACGGGGCCGAGAAGCCGGAGGACGGCGAGGCCGGCCCCGACTCCGAGCCCGGCTCCGGGGAGTAACCCCCGCCGAGTCCGCTACAGCGGCGCGTGCCCCAGCACCAGCAGGTACGCGCCGTAGAGATACGACAGCCCGGCCAGGGCCGCGACCACCACGGCCGCGTGCCAGGGCCGGGCTTTCGCCGCGCGCACCAGCGCGCGGGCCGGCGGCAGCAGCAGCGGGAAGGCCGGCAGCAGGAAGCGCGGCTTGGACTCGAAGATGCCCGATCCGCCGAGCACGACCAGCAGCAGCACCCCGCTGTAGACCAGCAGCGGCAGCGGCGGCCGGTCCAGGACCAGCAGCACGAAGAGCACCACCCCCACGGCCACCAGCAGCAGCGCGATCGGGAACACCACCCGGCCGCCGTGCAGCAGCAGGGTGCGCACGAAGCGCAGCGAGCCGTGCCCGAGGTCGAACCGCGAGCCCCAGCGCGCCTGCACGTCGAAGTAGCCGCCCAGCAGATCGCCCCGGCGGTGCCCGACCCACAGCAGGAACCCGGTCCAGCCGAGCGGGGCGAGCGCGGCGCCCGTCCACAGCCTGTGGGAAACCCGGCCGCGCCGCCGCCACGCCTCGCAGCCGGCCGCGGCGAGCACGGCGGCGGCCACCGCGAACCCGTTCGGCCGCGCGAGCCCGGCGAGCGCCGCCAGGGTCCCCGCCCACAGCCAGCGCCCGGTCAGCGCCGCGTACAGCGACCACGCGGCGCACGCGGCGAGCACCGGCTCCGTGTACGCCATCGACAGCACCACCGAGTGCGGCAGCAGCCCCCACAGCAGCACCAGCGCGAGGCCCACGGGCCGTCCGTACAGCAGCGACCCCACCGCGTACACGCCCGCCGCCGCCACCAGCGCCGCCGTCCAGGACACCAGCAGCCCGGCCGCGCCCCCGCCGAGCGTGCTCACCTCGCGCACCGCCCGCACCAGCGCCGGATACAGCGGGAAGAACGCCAGATCGCTGTAACCGTGCCGGCCCAGGGCATGGCCGTACCCGTGCGCCGCGATGCCCAGGTACCAGACGGAGTCCCAGGAGCGGCCCAGCAGGGCGAGGACGGGCCGTCCGGCGGCCCCGGAGAGCAGGGTGAGCACGACCGCGCCGGCGAGCCGCGCGCCGAGGAACAGTCCTACGGCGACGCCGCTCGCCCTGAGCAGGGAGGCGCGGGCGCGCTCCCCGGGCGCATGTCCGGGTGCGGTGACGGGCGGAGCGAGAACGGTGCCGGCATGGGTCACACCTCCGCACTGTGCAAGGATCCGCCCCCGGATGCGAGCAGGGCACGGCCAACCGGCGGCAAGCCGTCCCTCACATGGCCCGCAAGCGCTCCGCCGCCTCGCGCAGCACGTCCTCGCGCTTGCAGAACGCGAAGCGCACGAACGGGGCGCCCGCCTCGCGGTCGTCGTAGAAGACGGCGTTGGGGATGGCCACCACGCCGGCGCGTTCGGGCAGGGCGCGGCAGAAGGCGAAGCCGTCCTTCTCGCCGAGGGGGCGGATGTCGGTGGTGACGAAGTAGGTGCCGGCGGGGCGGAACACCTCGAAGCCGGCCGCCGTGAGGCCGGCCGACAGGATGTCCCGGCGTTCCCGCATGGAGCGGCGGAAGGCGTCGTAGTAGGAGTCGGGCAGGGCGAGGGCCTCGGCGACCGCGTACTGGAAGGGGCCGGAGGAGACGTAGGTGAGGAACTGCTTGGCCGCGCGGACCGCGCTGACCAGGGCGGGTGCGGCGGTCACCCAGCCGACCTTCCAGCCCGTGAAGGAGTACGTCTTGCCGGCCGAGCCGATGGTCACCGTGCGCTCGCGCATCCCCGGGAAGGTGGCGAGCGGGAGGTGCTCGGCGTCGTCGAACACCAGGTGTTCGTACACCTCGTCCGTCACCACCAGCAGGTCCCGTTCCACCGCGAGGTCGGCGATCGCGGCCAGTTCGGCCCGGGTGAGGACCGTGCCGGTCGGGTTGTGCGGGGTGTTGACCAGCAGGAGGCGGGTCCGGTCGGTGACGGCGGCGCGCAGCTCGTCCAGGTCGAGGCGGAAGCTGCCCTCGTGCGGGCGCAGGGTGACCGGCACCCGGCGGCCGCCCGCCAGCGCGATGCTCGCCGCGTAGGAGTCGTAGTACGGCTCCAGGGCCACCACCTCGTCGCCCGGCTCCAGCAGTGCCAGCAGCGCGGCCGCGACGGCCTCGGTGGCGCCCGCGGTCACCAGCACCTCGGTGTCGGGGTCGTACGACAGCCCGTACCGGCGCTCCTGGTGCGCGGCGATCGCGGTGCGCAGCTCGGGGACGCCGGGGCCCGGCGGGTACTGGTTGCCGCGCCCGTCGCGCAGCGCCCGCACGGCCGCCTCCCTGACCTCCTCGGGGCCGTCGGTGTCGGGGAAGCCCTGGCCCAGGTTGATCGACCCGGTGGCGACGGCGAGGGCGGACATCTCCGCGAAGATCGTCGTACCGAACTCGGCGAGCCTGCGGTTCAGGAGGGGGCGCGCGGTGGAGGTCATGGCGGCCATCCTGCGCCCAAGCTCTGGAGTTCCTCAACTCCGCTTTGACGGTCGCCGCGGGCGGGCATCCCCGGAGCACCGCGCGCGGCGCGGGAAGGAACGAGGCGCCCGACGGGGGGTCGCTTCGGGCAACCGGAAGAGGGTGGCGCCATGGATCCGTTCATCATCTGGCTCGGCAGTGTGTTCGTCGTGTTCCTGCTCCTCGCGCTGGTGTCCGACAGGCGTGGCACGCGGGGCAGGGGCAAGGGCCGGGGCATGGGCAGGGGGACGCGCAGAAGCAGGATCGGGAGCGGGGGAGCGGCCGGCAGCGCAGGCAGCAGCTGGTGGGCGGGGGACTCCGGCTCGTCGTCGGGCGGGCACCACGGGAGCCACGGGAGTCACCACGGCGGGCACTCCTCCTGCGGCGGCGGGGGGCACTCGGGGCACTCCTGCGGCGGGCACTCCTCGTGCGGCGGCGGGTCGTCGTGCGGCGGCGGCTCGTCCTGCGGGAGCAGCTGAGAGGGGCGCGCCCGATGCCGTCGGTGGTCCCGGGCGGTCGAGGAGCGCTTGAGGGGAGCCGGCGACGGCTTCGGTCCACCGCCGGGCTCGGGCCGTCCTCCCGCGGCGGGCCGGCCCGTCCCCGCGGTCCGGCCGCACCGGGTGACGGGCACGCCCCCGGCAGTGGTCGGCAGGCGCGGGGGATCACGGTTCAGCCGTGGGCGATGGACTGCTCGATGAGGGCCACCGTGGCGCGGGGATCGTCGACCTCGATGACGAGGCGGTCGTAGCTTTCGGCGTCGGCGAGTTCGATGACGACCGCCTTGTCCGGGTTCTTCACGTCCCAGAAGAGGCGTTCACCGTGGTGGCGGAAGCGGCCGGCGGTGATCACGCCGGGGAAGTAGGTGCCGGCGACGCGGATGCCCTTCGGTTCGCGGGCGATGCCGGGGTCGTGGGTGGCGCCGCGTACGTGGGCGAGGGGGATTTCCAGGCGGCTCTTGAGAGTCCAGAGCTTGTCGAGGCCCTGGAACTCGGCGGTGAGCAGGCCGCGTTCGCGGTCGACGGAGATCAGGGCCATGTCAGTGCTCCTTGGGTGCGGCCGGCTGGGCGCGCAGGCGTAGGCGGGTACCGAGGACGGTGGAGGCGAGTCGGGGGGCGGCGTCACCGTGGGAGGGGCGCAGGGCGTCCTCCAGCGCGGTGATGCCCTCCGCGACCAGAGCGGCGACCTCTGGGTCGTGGGGGGCGCGTTCGGCGGCGGCGAGGAGCAGGAGTCCGGCGGCCGGGCCGCTGTCGTACGAGGCGATGGCCGCCGTCAGCGCCTGTGCGGGGTCGGTGAGGGTGGCGATGGCGGCGCTGGTCGGGTGGATCTCGTGGTCGAGGTGGTTGCGCAGCGCGGTCAGGTGCAGGCCCCGTTTGGAGCCGAAGACCTTGTAGAGACTGCCCCGGTGGACGCCGGTGGCCGTGACCAGGTCGTCCACCGAGGTGCCCTCGTAGCCGCGGGCGGCGAAGAGGGCGGCCGCGGTACTGACGGCCTGATCCGTGTCGAAGGCGCGTGGTCGTCCCATGGCCGTGACCGTACGCGATTAAAGAACGATCAGTCAAGAACGAACGTTCTTTTATGCCCCGCGCAGGGGGCCGGTCTCCGTGTCCGCGCCCGGCGTGCGCCGTGGTGGAACAGTTGAGCTGTGAGCCCCCCGACGGATGGAAAGCCCCCGAAGTTGGGTAAAAACGCTGTGGCGGCCCCTGTGTTCATGATTCCCTCTAAAACGCCAATGCAGCCAACGCAGCCCCCAGGACGTCTCGCAGACGCCTCGTACCGGCCGGGCCGGCCGGGCTGACACGGCCTCTCCCCTCATTTGCGTGTTAGCGGAGCCGATCCATGCTCACGACCCTGAACACCAGTTACACCGATACGCGCGCTGCCGACCTCGCCTGGGCCCTCGGGCGCGAACCGCTTCCCGCCCTGGCCACCCTCGACCTCGAACTGACCGGTGCGAAGCTCCAGTTGAGACTGCTCGGCGCCTCCCACCAGGTCCTCCTGGAGGAGGAGCGCGGCCTGTGCTCCGAGACGGTGGCCTGCATCCCCGGCTCCAGCACCCCGCTGCCGCTCGGCGTCGCCAAGCGCGTCGGCGCATGGGAGTACGAGTTCGCGGCGCGCGTCGAGATGCTCACTCCCGGCTCCTTCGCGGGCCGCGCCCAGGAACTGCTCGCCCTCGTCTCCGAGCACCCGCACGGGCTCGCCGGCGTCTTCCCGGGCAGTCCGCACGCGTTCACCGCGATGCTGGCCCAGCGGCACGACGACCATGTGCACTGGCGCACCTGGCACGCCTACCCGCAGGACGGCCAACTCGTCGCCACCCGCACCCGGGTGGGCGCGCGGGCGCGGAACCGGCAGCACCGCCAGGAGGCTGACGCGGCCTGAGTCCGCGCGGCGAGTCCGCGCGGCGATACGCGGCGGCGCCCGTGGGGCGCGGACCGCCGGCGCCCGTGCGGCGCGAACCGGAGGACGCCCGGCCGGTACCGGCCGCCGGCGCGGCATAAACCTGGATGGGGTCAACTGCTCCCAGATCCACACCTGTGGGTGACGAAGCGCACCCGTCGTGTGACGTAACGTCGCAGAGTGATCGAACCGCAGGCCCCCGCGCCACCGGGCGCCCCGCCCTCCCGGACCGGTCCCGGCCGCCTCCCCGTCCGGCCCGGCGCCGGGCGGTTCCTGGTCCTCGGGTGCGTCTTCGTGTGCGCGGCCTGCGGACTCGTGTACGAACTCGAACTCGTCGCGTTCGCCTCGTACTTGATCGGCGACTCGGTCACCCAGGCATCCGTCGTGCTGTCCGTGATGGTGTTCGCGATGGGCATCGGATCGCTCGGCGCCAAACGGCTGCGCCGGCACACGGCCGTCGGCTTCGGCGCCGTCGAGACGCTCCTCGCGCTCGTCGGCGGGTGCAGCGCGATGGTCCTGTACGCCGTGTTCGCCTGGACCGGCGGCTGGGGCGGGCTGTGGGCCGAGGGCCCGCGCTTGCTCCTGGTCGCCTTCTCGCTCGCCATCGGCCTGCTCATCGGCGCCGAGGTCCCGCTCCTGATGGAGCTGATCCAGCGCGTCCGCAGACAGGACGCGCCCGCCGCCGTGGCCGACCTGTTCGCCGCGGACTACGTCGGCGCCCTCGTCGGCGGCCTGGCCTTCCCCTTCGTCCTCCTGCCGTTCTTCGGCCAGTTGACCGGCGCGCTGCTCACCGGCACGGTCAACGTCGTGGCGGGCGGCGCCCTCGTCCTCGGCCTCTTCCGGCGCGACCTGACCCGCCGCGCCCGCTGGACCCTGCTCCTCGCCGGCGCCCTCGTCCTCGGCGTCCTCGCCTCGGCCGCCGCCCTGTCCGCCGACTTCGAACGCGCCGCGCGCCGCGCGGTGTACGGCGCGGACGTCCGGGTCGCCGTGCGGACCGGGACGCAGGAGGTCGTCCTCGCCGGCGGCACCGACGGCCGCCCCCTCGACCTCTACCTCGACGGCCGGCTGCGCGTCGGCGGCCGGGACTCCCGCCGCTACCACGAGGCCCTGGTGCGCCCCGCCCTCACCGGACCGCACGCCCGCGTCCTGGTCCTCGGCGGCGGCGACGGCCTCGCCGCCCGCGAGGTGCTGCGCCATCCCGGGGTGCGCCGCGTCGAGATCGTCGAACCCGACCCCGGACTCGCCCGGTTGGCCCGCCGCGACCCCGGCCTGACCGCCGCCAACGGCCACGTCTACGCCGACCCCCGCGTCCACCTCAGCACCGCCGACGCCCTCGGCTGGCTGCGCACCGCGCCCGCGGCCTCGTACGACGTCGTGATCGCGGACCTCCCCGATCCCGGCATCACCGCCGGCGCCAAGCTGTACTCCGAGGAGTTCTACGGCCTCACCCGCCGCGCGCTCGCCCCCGGCGGCCGGCTCGTCGTGCACGCGGGCCCCCTCGCCGGCCGCCCCCGCGTCTTCTGGACGGTCGCCGCGACCCTGCGCGCCGCCCGCTTCACCGCCACCGCCTACCGCGTCCCCGGTCGCGGCCCCGGCTTCCCGGCGGGCCCCTGCCGCTCGGTCGGCGCGCGGGAGGCCCCACGGGACTGGGGGTTCCTGCTGGCCGCCTCGGGCCGCACCGCCCCGCCCCTGCTCCTCGACCCCTCGACCCCCGCCGGCACCCTCACCCCGGCCGCCCTCGCGGCGGACCGGCGGGCGGCCGAGCGGACCCGGATCGGGGGGCTGCCCGCCTCCACCCTGATCCATCCGCGCTACTGAACGGCCGCCCGCGCATGTGCCGGTTCCGGGGAGGGTACGACCCGGCCGCTCCTGGGTAGGCTCAGCCGACATGGAGCACCAGGTCTTCGTCCCGGTCCCGGCCGACCGTCTCGCCACGGCACTCGCCGACCCCGCGCGCGTCGCCCGCGCCGTCCCCGGGCTCCAGCAGGACGCCGGCGCCCCGCCCGTGGCCGGCCGCCTCAAGTTGCGCGTCGGCGGACACTCCGTCACCTATCGGGGGACGGCACGGGTGCGCGCCCACGAGGACGGCACGTACACCGTCGAGGGCGACGCCACCGAGGCCCGCGGCACGGGCACGGTCAAGCTCGCCCTCACCCTGCGCCTCGCGGGCACCGAGGGCGGTACGGCCGTGACGGTCGAGGGCACGGCCGACGCGTCCGGCCGGATCGCGGAGCTTCCCGCGGAGACGGTGGTCTCGGCGGCGGCACGGCTGTTGACCCGGTTCCTGGAGGGGCTGGGGAAGGGCGCGCAGGAGCGGGAAGAGGCGCCGGAGGCCGGGCGCACGTCCGTCTTCGACACCGAGATTCCGCCATCCTCGCTGGACCCCGGCGCGGACGACGAGGACGGCGAGGAGGACGGCGAGCACGGCGAGGAGGACGCGACCGAGGACGCGGAGGGGCCCGCGGACGACTTCGCCGACACCGGCGTACCCCCGGCCGAGGCCGCGCACGCCCGGCGCACGATGATCGGCCGCAGCGCGGAGGAGGTCGACCACGCCCCGCCGCGCGGTCGCTATGCCCCGGTACCGGCCCCCCAGACCGTTTCGGCGAACCAGGCACTGAAGTGGGCGGCGCCGGCGGCGGCGTTGGCGGTGGCGTCGGCGATCGTGGTGGGGCGGGCACTGCGCAAACGCCGCTGAGCGGCGGGGCGCCCCGGTGGGGCGCGGGGGCCGTGTCCGACCGCGGCTTCCGCCGCGTGGGCGCGACAAGCCATCCACGGCCCGAAGCGGCGCTCGGCGTCCGGACACCCCAGTACTGTCGTCCCGTGAGTAACGAAGACATCACGCTGACCGCGGGTGACGCGGAGGTGATCGTGCGGCCCGGGAACGGCGGTCGCATCGGCGGGCTGCGGATCGGCGGCACACAACTGCTGCGGCAGGGCGACCGCTTCGGCTGTTTCCCCATGGTGCCCTGGGCCGGCCGCATCCGCGACGGCCGTTTCCTCGACGGCGGCATCGTCCGGCAGATGCCCCTCAACTCCCCGCCGCACGCCATCCACGGCACCGCCCGCGACGGCGCCTGGCGCACCGCGCGCGTCACGGAGCGCGAGGCGGTGATCACGCACGAGCTGACCGACCCCTGGCCGCACTCCGGCCGCGTCACGCAGATCGTGGCGCTCGCCGAGGACAGCCTGACGCTGACGATGTCCGTGGAGACGTACGACGACTCGTTCCCGGCGCAGATCGGCTGGCACCCCTGGTTCTGCCGCACCGTCGACGGCGCGGACGTGACCCTGGACTTCGCGCCCGCCTGGCAGGAGGAGCGCGGCGCCGACCACCTGCCCACCGGCAACCGCGTCGAGCCGGGGCCCGGCCCGTGGGACGACTGCTTCGGCATGCCCGGCGGGGTGGACGTCACGCTCACCTGGCCGCGGCGGCTGGAGCTGAGGGTGGCCAGCCGCGAGGAGTGGGTGGTCGTCTACGACGAGCAGGCCGAGGCCGTGTGCGTGGAGCCGCAGACCGGCCCGCCCAACGGCCTGAACACGCAGCCGCGCCTGGTCACGCCCCTGGAGCCGCTGGAGGCGACCACGATCTGGAGCTGGCGGCGCCTTTAAGCTGGGCCCCATGAGCGACGTACGCGCAGAGCTGCTTCAGCAGATCAAGGACAAGGCCGTGGTGCACGGCAAGGTGACCCTCTCCTCGGGCAAGGAAGCCGACTACTACATCGACCTCCGCCGGATCACGCTGGACGGCACGGCCGCGCCGCTGGTCGGTCAGGTCATGCTCGACCTGACCGCCGAACTGGACTTCGAGGCGGTCGGCGGCCTCACCCTGGGCGCCGACCCGGTCGCCACCGCAATGCTGCACGCCTCCGCCGCGCGCGGCAAGGTCCTGGACGCCTTCGTGGTGCGCAAGGCGGGCAAGGCGCACGGCCTCCAGCGTCGTATCGAGGGCGCCGAGGTCGAGGGCCGGCGTGTCCTGGCCGTCGAGGACACCTCCACCACCGGCGGCTCCGTGCTGACCGCGGTGGAGGCGCTGCGCGAGGCGGGCGCGGAGGTCGTCGCCGTCGCCACGATCGTGGACCGGGCCACCGGTGCCGCCGAGGCGATCGCCGAACAGGCGAACGTCCCGTACCTCTTCGCCTTCTCGAAGGATGAACTGGGTCTGGACTGACGCGCCCCTTTGACCTGGACTTGGAGCGCGTCGTCGGTTGCCCCCGGTCTGGAATGCTGTCTGGAAAGATGGGGGGCCGACGACGACGTCACCCACCAGGTCTAGGTCAGGGCCGTAGCAGAACCCACCCGCAACACAAGGAGCGGACAGATGCCCATCGCAACCCCCGAGGTCTACGCCGAGATGCTCGACCGGGCGAAGGCAGGCAAGTTCGCCTACCCGGCCATCAACGTCACCTCCAGCCAGACCCTGCACGCGGCGCTGCGCGGCTTCGCGGAGGCGGAGAGCGACGGCATCGTCCAGATCTCGACCGGTGGCGCCGAGTTCCTCGGTGGTCAGTACAGCAAGGACATGGTGACCGGCGCGGTCGCGCTGGCCGAGTTCGCGCACATCGTCGCCGAGAAGTACCCCGTCAACATCGCGCTGCACACCGACCACTGCCCGAAGGACAAGCTCGACGGGTACGTCCGTCCGCTGATCGCGGTCTCCGAGGAGCGCGTGAAGGCCGGGCGCGAGCCGCTGTTCCAGTCCCACATGTGGGACGGTTCCGCCGAGACCCTCGCCGACAACCTCGCCATCGCCCAGGAGCTGCTGGAGCGCACCCGCGCCGCCAAGATCATCCTGGAGGTGGAGATCACCCCGACCGGCGGTGAGGAGGACGGTGTCTCGCACGAGATCAACGACTCCCTGTACACCACGGTCGACGACGCGATCCGTACGGCGGAGGCGCTCGGCCTCGGCGAGAAGGGCCGCTACCTGCTGGCCGCGTCCTTCGGCAATGTGCACGGCGTCTACAAGCCGGGCAACGTCGTCCTGCGTCCCGAGCTGCTGAAGGAGCTCAGCGAGGGCGTGGCCGCGCGGTTCGGCAAGGAGTCCCCGTTCGACTTCGTCTTCCACGGCGGCTCCGGCTCCACCGAGCAGGAGATCCAGACCGCGCTGGAGAACGGCGTGGTCAAGATGAACCTGGACACCGACACCCAGTACGCGTTCACGCGTCCGGTCGCCGGTCACATGTTCGCGAACTACGACGGCGTCCTGAAGGTCGACGGCGAGGTCGGCAACAAGAAGGCCTACGACCCGCGCACCTGGGGCAAGCTGGCCGAGGCGAGCATGGCCGCGCGCGTCGTGGAGGCCACGCAGCACCTGCGCTCGGCGGGCAACAAGATCAAGTAAGCGGTAGGTCCGCACACCGCGCACGGCGGTCCCGGCGTTCGGCACGACCGAGCCGCGGGGGCCGCCGTACCGCTGTGTCCGCGCGCAGCGCCGCCGCACGCCGGTTATATGTGGGGGCATGCCCGAAGTCCGGATCGGCTCGTCCCGGGGCACGTGGATCCTGTTGACCACGGTGCTCGGCTCCAGCATGGCCATGCTGGACTCGACCGTGGTCAACGTGGCGCTGCCCCGCATCGGCCGTGAGCTGGACGCGAGCCTCGGCGCGCTCCAGTGGACCGTCAACGCGTACATGGTCACGCTGGCCGGGCTGATCCTGCTCGGCGGTTCCCTCGGCGACCGCTACGGACGCCGGAAGGTCTTCGTGCTCGGCGTCGTCTGGTTCGCCACCGCCTCCCTGCTGTGCGGCATCGCGCCGGACGCCGTGCTGCTGATCGCGGCGCGCGCCCTGCAGGGCGTCGGCGGGGCGCTGCTCACACCCGGCTCGCTCGCCCTGATCCAGGCGTCCTTCCACCCCGACGACCGCAGCCGGGCCGTCGGCCTGTGGTCCGGGTTCGGCGGGATCGGCGCGGCCGTCGGCCCCTTCCTGGGCGGCTGGCTGGTCTCCGGGCCCGGCTGGCGCTGGGTCTTCCTGCTCAACGTGCCGCTCGCCCTGCTGTGCGTGCCGGTGGCCCTGCGGCACGTGCCGGAGTCCGCCGACGAGGGCCCCCACGGCCGCTTCGACGTCCTCGGGGCGGTGCTGGGCGCGCTGTCCCTCGCGCTGCTGACGTACGCGCTCATCGAGGCGCAGGGGGGTACGGCGGCGGTGGTGGTGAGCGCGGTGCTCGGGCTCTGCGCGGCGGCCGCGTTCGTGTACGTCGAACGGCACCGCCCCGATCCCATGCTGCCGCCGGACGTCTTCGCCTCGCGCCAGTTCACCGCGGTCAACCTGGTCACGCTGTGCGTGTACGCGGCCTTCGGGGGCTTCTTCTTCCTCACCGCGCTCCAGTTGCAGGTGGCGGTCGGCTGGTCGCCGCTGGCCGCGGGCACGGCGCTGCTGCCGACCACCGTCCTGATGCTGCTGTTCTCCTCCGCGTCGGGCGCGCTGTCCGACCGTACGGGGCCGCGGTTGCCGCTCACCGTCGGACCGTTGCTGTGCGCGGTCGCGATGCTGCTGATGCTGCGCGTCGGGCCGGGCGCGAGCTACTGGGCCGACGTGCTCCCCGCGCTGCTGGTGATGGGCGCGGGCATGGTCACCCTCGTCGCGCCGCTGACCGCGACGGTCCTCGCCTCCGTCGACACCTCCCGCGCGGGCGTCGCCAGCGGCATCAACAACGCGGCGGCCCGTGCGGCGGGGCTGGTGGCGGTGGCGGCGCTTCCGCTGCTGGCGGGGATGGGCGCGGACGCGTACCGCTCGGCCACGGCCTTCGACGCCTCGTTCGACCGGGCGATGCCGATCTGCGCGGGGGTGCTGGTGGTGGGGGCGGGCCTTGCGTTCTTCCTGGTCAAGGGCCGCCCGGCGGCGGGGTGCCGACATCCCGAGCGGCATACGCACTGCTCGCTCACCGCGCCGCCGCTGGAGGGCGAGCGGAGCGGTTCGTAGCCGCCCCTTCGGGGTGCCGCCGGCCGAGGCGCTCGTACGCGAGACTGAACCCATGACCATTCACGAGAACCTGCTCGGCGGGCCGCCCCCGACCCACCTCCCCGACGACCCCGCACCCCGTGAGCAGCTGGCCGAGGGCACCGCGCCGGCGGACGTCGCCGCGCAGCACCCCACCTCCTCCCTCGCGTGGGCGCAGCTCGCCGACGACGCCTTCGCGCGCGGCTCGGTCGTGGAGTCGTACGCCTACGCCCGTACCGGCTACCACCGCGGCCTCGACGCCCTGCGCCGCAGCGGCTGGAAGGGCCACGGCCCCGTTCCCTGGGAGCACGAGCCCAACCGCGGCTTCCTGCGCGCCCTGCACGCCCTCGCCCGTGCCGCCCAGGCCATCGGCGAGCAGGACGAGTACGAGCGCTGCTCGCAGTTCCTGAAGGACTCCTCGCCCACCGCGGCCCAGACCCTCGGCTGAGCCCGGACACCGGCTGTCACCTGTGTGGCCCGTCTGGCAGCAGGCGGGCCTTGCCGTACCCGTGGTCATTGCGGAGGATGCGGTTGGGGACCGGGGCCCCCGTGCCGGCATCGGCAGGGGCGGACCGCTACCCGGAGCAACAACAGGAGACAGCGATGTCCCAACAGGCTCACCCCCACGAGGCCGCTGAGCCCGAGACCCCGCATCTCGACTTCGCGGGTACGACGCCGTACGAGGACTACGTCCGCGCGGACCTGCTGACCCACCTCCAGCACACCCTCTCGGACGACCCCGGCGAGATGGTCTTCCTGGTCACCACCCAGGTGATGGAGCTGTGGTTCACGGTGCTCGTGCACGAGTGGGAGACCGCGGCCAAGGCGCTGCGCTCGGACGACGTGCCCACCGCGATCGCCGCGCTCAAGCGTTCCGTGCGCGAGCTGGAGGCGCTGAACGCCTCCTGGATCCCGCTCGCCGGTCTCACCCCCGCCCAGTTCAACTCCTACCGCGGCGCCCTCGGCGAGGGCTCCGGCTTCCAGTCGGCGATGTACCGGCGCCTGGAGTTCCTGCTCGGCGAGAAGTCCGCGTCCATGCTCGTCCCGCACCGGGGCGCGCCCCGCGCCCACGCGGAACTGGAGAAGGCGCTGCACGAGCCCAGCCTCTACGACGAGGTGCTGCGGCTGCTGGCCCGCCGGGGCCACGCCATCCCGGACGACGTCCTCGACCGCGACGTCTCCCGGCGCCACGAGCCCGACGCGGCCGTCGAGCAGGCCTGGGCCGCCGTCTACTCAGGGGACCAGGACGGCGAACTCGTCCGTCTCGGCGAGGCGTTGACCGATGTCGCCGAGCTGGTGTGGCGCTGGCGCAACGACCATCTCGTGGCCACCCGCCGCGCGATGGGCGCCAAGGCCGGCACGGGCGGCTCCGCCGGGGTGGCCTGGCTGGAGAAGCGCGCCCGCAAGAACGTGTTCCCCGAGCTGTGGACGGCGCGGTCCCATGTCTGAACTCAACCTGAGGGCCGAGGAGCTGGACGCGGCGGACGGACTCGCGCCGCTGCGTTCCCGGTTCGTCCTCGACGACGTGGTCTACCTGGACGGCAACTCCCTCGGCGCGCTGCCCGCGCACGTCCCCGACCGGCTCGCGGACGTCGTGCGCCGCGAGTGGGGTGAACTGCGCATCCGCTCCTGGGAGGAGAGCGGCTGGTGGACGGCGCCGGAGCGGATCGGCGAGCGGATCGCTCCGCTGGTCGGGGCGGCGCCGGGGCAGGTCGTGGTCGGCGACTCCACCAGCGTCAACGTGTTCAAGGCGGTCGTGGCCGCGGCGCGGATGGCGGGGGAGGACCGTACCGAGATCCTGGTGGACGCGACCACGTTCCCCACGGACGGGTACGTCGCCGAGTCGGCGGCACGGCTGACCGGCCGCACCCTGCGCGCGGTGACGCCCGCGCGGGTGCCGGACGCGCTCGGGCCCCGGACGGCGGCGGTGCTGCTCAACCACGTCGACTACCGCACCGGCCGGCTGCACGACCTGCCGTCGCTCACCGCCGCGATCCATGCCGCGGGGGCCCTCGCGGTGTGGGACCTGTGCCACAGCGCGGGCGCGCTGCCGGTGGGGCTCGACGAGCACGGGGTGGACCTCGCGGTCGGCTGCACGTACAAGTACCTGAACGGCGGGCCCGGTTCGCCGGCGTTCCTCTACGTCCGCCGCGCGGCGCAGTCCCGCTTCGACTCCCCGCTGCCCGGCTGGAACTCCCACGCCGACCCCTTCGGCATGAGCCCGTCGTACGATCCGGCGCCGGGCGCGGTGCGCGGGCGCGTCGGTACGCCGGACATCCTCTCCATGCTGGCGTTGGAGGCGGCGCTGGACGTCTGGGAGGGCGTGCAGGTCGGCGCCGTCCGCGCGAAGTCGCTCGCGCTGACGGACTTCTTCCTGGAGTGCGTGGCGGAGTACGCCGGGGACCGCGTGGAATCCGTGACCCCGGTCGCCCACGAAGAGCGCGGCAGCCAGGTCTCGCTGCGCTGCGAGGACGCGGGCGAGGTCATGAAGAAGCTGATCGCGGCGGGCGTCGTGGGCGACTTCCGGCCCCCGGACGTGCTCCGCTTCGGCTTCACCCCGCTCTACACGAGCTTCGCGGACGCGGAGCGGGCGGCGAGGGTCCTGGCGACGGTTCTGAGGGGCTAGCCGCCCACCGTCCTCGTCCGCGGTCGCGACGGCGGCCTCGCGCGGTTCCCCGCACCCCAGGGGAGCCGCGCGACCGCCGGCCGCGGGCGGCGCCCCGCAGGCGCCGGCGAGCGGACCCCGCCCCGCGTCGACGCACGTCACCCGCCTGATACCGTTCCCCGCCAACGGCCGACGAAGACCCCCACCGGTCCGCCGCACCAAGAACGTTCCGTCGTTGAGAGGTTGGAGCATGCCGGACGACGCCGCCGCAGCCCGCGCCGCCGCCGAAGAGGAGTCGGCCTTCTCGCACACCCCGGTCGACCCCGACGCCACCGCCCCCTACGGCACCCACCCCGACCAGGTGATCGACTTCTACGCGCCCCGCACCGCGCAGGGCGCCTCCGCCCCCCTGGTCGTCCTCCTGCACGGCGGCGCCTGGCGCGCGCGCTACGACCGCCGTCACGTGACGCCCCTCGCGGACTTCCTGGCGCGCAAGGGCTTCGCCGTGGCCAACGTCGAGTACCGGCGCGGCGGCGAGGCCCCCGCCGAGGGCCGGACCCCGCCCGCCGGCCGCTGGCCCGACACCTTCGACGACGTCGCCGCGGCCCTGGACGCCCTCCCGGCACTGGCCCGCGAGGCGGTCCCGGGGGCCGACGCCCGCCGTACCGTCCTCACCGGCCACTCCGCGGGCGGCCACCTCGCCCTGTGGGCCGCCGCGCGCCACGTGCTGCCCCAGGACTCCCCCTGGCGCATACCCGAAGCCGCCCCCCTGCGCGGCGTCGTCGCCCTCGCCCCGATCGCCGACTTCACGGTGGCGGAGGAGCTGGACGTGTGCGAGAACGCCTCGCTCCAACTCCTGGGCGGAAACGACCACTTCGAGGAGAGGCGACCGTACGCCGATCCCGCCCTGCTCCTCCCGACGGGCATCGCCACCACCCTCGTACAGGGGCGTGCGGACCTGGTCGTGCCGCAGGCGGTCGGCGAGGCGTACGCCGAGGCCGCCGCCAGGGCGGGGGAGATGGTGGGCCTGACGCTGCTGGAGGACGTGGGGCACTTCCCGCTCATCGACCCGGCCGCCGACGCCTGCGCCGTCGTCGCGGAGGAGATCGCCCAGCTCGCCTGGTGAGCGACCCGTAAGGGGAACCGCGGTCATACCCGTAGTACCTGAGAGGTACCGCGCAGGACAGCTCCCCGGCGGGACGCCGACGACCCCCCTCGCTTCCTAACTTCCTTTCCAGCCGCGCCCGATGGCCGGGCCGGCTGGAAGGAAGCCGCCATGGGGCGCCCCCCGCACCGCACCCGCCGTACCCTCGTCGCCGCCCTCCTCGCCGCGGCGCTCACCGTCCCCCTCTCCGCGGCCGCCCGCCCCCGCGTCCCGGCGCCCGCGCCCGCGGCCCTTCCCCCGCTCACCCCGGCCACCCTCGACACCGCCTACGCCGCCAACCGCGCCGACGCCCGCCGTGCCGCCCGGATGGCCGCCGCCCACGGCGACTCCCGCCGCGCCGCCAGTGACCGCACCCTGGCCTCGGCCCACCGCCGGCTGCTGGCCTTCGACGGGCGGGGCGCGGGCCTCGCCACCGAGGTGTTCGGCGACCTCGCCCACGCCGACCGCATCGCGGTCCTCGTCCCCGGCTCGGACACCTCCCTCGACACCTACGGCCGCTTCCACCGCGCGGCCGAGTCCCTGTACGCGGCCACCGACCGGGCCCCCGGCGCGCGTACCGCCGTCGTCGCCTGGCTCGGCTACACCACCCCGGACACGGTCAGCACCACGGTCGCCACCACCACCCGCGCCGACGAGGCCGCCCCCCGTCTGCGCGCGCTCGTACGGCAGTTGCGCGCCCTCGCCCCCGCCCACGCGCGCCTCGCCCTCCTGTGCCACTCCTACGGCTCCGTCGTCTGCGGCCGGGCCGCGCGCGGGCTCGACGTGGACGACATCGCCCTGGTCGGCAGCCCCGGCACCGGGGCGGACGACGTCCCCGCCCTCGGCACCCGCGCCCGCGTCTGGGCGGCCCGCGGCACCGACGACTGGGTGGCCCACGTGCCGCACGTGCGCGTCGACCTGCTCCTCGCCACCGTCGGCCTCGGCACCGACCCGGTCTCGCGCGCCTTCGGCGCCCGGGTCTTCGACGCGGGCGACGCCGACCACAGCGGCTACTTCACCCCGGGCTCGGCCTCCCTCGCCAACCTGGCCCGGATCACCCTCGGCGAGACCTCGGAGGTCACCCGTGTCTGACACCGGCAGCCGTACGGCAGGGACCGTCATGTCGGCGATACGGCACGGAGCCCGCCGCGTCGACGCGGCCACCCCCGACTCCCGCGACCGCGCCGTCGACGCCCTGCGGGCCCTGGCGATCCTCGGTGTCGTCCTCGGCCACTGGCTGGTCACCGCGCTGGTCGCGCACGACGGCGGCCTGCACACCGCCAGCCCCCTGGGGCGCATGCCCTGGCTGGCCCCGGTCTCCTGGGTCTTTCAGACCCTGGCGGTGTTCTTCCTGGTGGGCGGGCACGTGGCCACCAGGAGCCTCGCCTCCGCCCGCGCCCGCGGCCTGACGTACGGACAGTGGCTGCGCTCCCGCCTGGCCCGGCTCGCCCGCCCGGTCCTCGCCCTCCTGTGCCTGTGGGCCCTGGTCACCGCGGGCCTGCTGCTCGCCGGCGCCCCGGCGGACACCGTCCACACGCTCGTCAAACTCGCCCTGTCCCCGCTGTGGTTCCTGCTGGTGTTCGCCGCGCTGACCGCCGTGACCCCGCTCGTCACCCGGCTGCACCCGCTGTGGCCGCTCGCCGTCGTGCTGCACGTGGACGTGCTGCGCTTCGGCCTGCACCTCGGCCCCTCCTGGCTCGGCTGGGCGAACCTGCCCGCCGGCTGGCTGGTCCCCTACACCCTCGGTGCCGCCTGGACCCGGGGTGAGCTGGACACCCGCCGCGCGGGCTGGGCCCTGCTCGCCTCCGGCACGGCGGCCACGGCGCTCCTCGTCGGCTGGGCGGGCTACCCGGCCGCCATGGTCGGCGTCCCCGGCGCGGCGGTCTCCAACCTCGACCCGCCGACCCTCGCCGCCGTCACCTTCGGCCTCGCCCAGTGCGGGCTGGCGCTGCTGCTGCGCGACCGGCTGCGCCGCGCGATGCGCCGCCCCCTGCCGTGGGCGGCGGTGGCCACGGTCAACCTCTCGGCGATGACGATCTTCCTGTGGCACCAGACCGCCCTGATGGCCACCACCGCCGCGGTCCTCCCGGCCGGCCGCCTGCCCGGACTGCACACCGCACCCGACGGCCCGGCCTGGATCGCCGTCCGCCTCTGGTGGCTCCCGGTGTTCGCGGTGGTCCTGACGGTGTGCTGGGGCGCGTTCCGGTCGTACGAACAGGGCGGTGGCCGCCGTGCGCGCGACCGGCGGGGGCACGGTCGCCGCAGCCGGGTGGTCCGCGTGCACCGGGGCGGCGCGGCCGACGGGGAAAGGGGGGCAGGCCCCCGTGTTCCCCGAGGTCGCCGTGTCTAAGGTGGACGGCGTGACGGAAACGGGGGGTCGTCAGGGATTCGCGCTGCTCGCGGACCGGGCGCGGCAGTGGCTGGTGGTGTTGCGGGACGATCTGTGCACGCTCCGGCGCGATCCGCTGCCGGTGTCCGTGTGGCTGCGCTGGCTGCCGCACGGGCTGGTGTGCCTGGCCGCCTTCGGGGCCGGGACCGGCGGTGTGGCGCAGCTCGTGAACAACGGCGGGCTGAATCTCGGCTCCTCCTTCGCGATCGGTCTCGCGCAGGGCGGTGCGGCCGTGCTCGCGCTGCGCCGGCCCGTCGCGGCCTGGTGGCTGTCCACGGCGGCGACCGTGGTGTGCGCCGCCGCGGTCCACGACCACCTGGGCCGGATACCCGGCGTGGTGTTCTCCTGGCCCTGGACCGTCGCCGGGATCGTCGCGCACCTGCTGGTCATGCTGCTGCTCGCGCTGCGCGTGCGCGCCCGGGTGGCGGTCGAGGCGCTGGCCCTGACCGCGCTGGTCACCGCCCTCCTGGAGGGCGGCTGGGGCGGGGCCGTCTACCAGCCGACCGGGGTCACCGCGGTGGTGCTGTCCGCGGTGGTCGTGGCGCTCGGCATCGCCGTGCGCGGCCGCCAGCAGGCGCGCGCCGAACTCGTGGAGCAGACCAGCCTCACCGCCGAGGAGCGGGCCCGCCGCACCCTGCTGGAGGAGCGCAGCCGCATCGCCCGGGAGCTGCACGACGTGGTCGCCCACCACATGTCGGTCATCTCCATCCAGGCCCAGGTGGCCCCCCACCTCGTGGAGCGGCCCTCGCCCGAGCTGGAGGAGAACCTCGCGGGCATCCGGCAGAACGCGCTGGAGGCCCTGACCGAACTGCGCCGGGTCCTCGGGGTCCTGCGCTCCGAACACCCCGAGGACCCCGAGGGCCCCTACGGGCTCGGCGCGCCCGGCACCGGGGCCGCCCCGGACGCCCCCCAGCCCACCCTCGCCCGGCTCGGCACCCTGATCGACAACACGCGCGCCGCCGGGCTGGACGTGAGCGCCGAGGTGCGGGGCGCGGTGCGGCCCTACACCCCGGGCGTGGAGCTGTCGGCGTACCGGATCGTGCAGGAGGCGCTGAGCAACGCGCTGCGGCACGCGCCCGGGTCGAGCGTGCGCGTCGAGGTCGTCCACCGCCCGGACGGCCTCCACCTGGAGGTGGCCAACTCCCGTGCCCGGGAGCCGGTTCCGCCGTCCCCGGGCGCCGGGCACGGGCTGCTCGGCATGCGCGAGCGCGCGGCGATGCTCGGCGGCCGGGTGACCGCGGCCCCGACCGCGCAGGGCGGCTTCACGGTCACCGCCTTCCTTCCCGGCGACGGCACCCCGTCCGACGACCCGCCGCCCCCGGTCCCCCCGCCCTTCCCGCCTTCCTCGCCCACGACAGGAGAACAGACCCCATGACGAGCGGCGCCGGCGCCATCCGCGTACTCATCGCCGACGACCAGGAGATGGTGCGGCAGGGCTTTACCGTGCTGCTCAACGCCCAGCCCGGCATCGAGGTGGTCGGCCAGGCGGTGGACGGCCGGGAGGCGGTGGCCAAGGCCGCCGAACTGGCTCCGGACGTCGTCCTGATGGACATCCGCATGCCCGAACTCGGCGGCATCCAGGCGACCGAGCGCATCACGGTCGCCCAACCCGCCGTCAAGGTACTGGTGCTGACCACCTTCGACCTGGACGAGTACGTGTACGACGCCCTGCGCGCCGGTGCCTCCGGGTTCCTCCTCAAGGACGCCTCCGCCGACAAACTCGCCGAGGCGGTACGGGTGGTGGCGGGCGGCGACGCCCTGCTCGCCCCCGGCATCACCCGGCGCCTCATCGCCGAGTTCTCCCGCCTGGACGGCGGCCGCCGCTCCCCGCTGCGCCGGCGCGTCGGCGACCTCACCGAACGGGAGACGGAGGTGCTGGCGCTGATCGCGCAGGGGCTGAGCAACGCGGAGATAGCGGTCCGCCTGGTGGTGGCCGAGCAGACGGTGAAGACGCACGTGGGCCGGATACTGGTGAAGCTGGGGCTGCGGGACCGCACGCAGGCGGCGATCTTCGCGTACGAGTCGGGGCTGGTCAGACCGGGGGCGCGGTGAGCGTCGCGGGCCCGAGTAGTACCTGAGGAGGACCCCGCGGAACCCGCCTCCAAGCTGACGACCGGCCGCCGCCCGCCGCCTACCGTTTCCCGTGTGACCGAGACGACCCACACGCACGCCACGCCACCGCTCGGGGCCGGCCGCCCGCGCAGCCCGGAGTTCCGGCTGGCCGCCGACGCCCTCGCCGGGCTGCGCCAGGACCTGTTCCACGACGCCTTCGCCTACCGTCCGCTGCCGCGCCTCGGCCCCGACAGCCGTTTCGTGCGCCGCCGTTCGGGCCGGCCGCGGGAGTACGCGCCCTGGACCCCGCACGCCGTGGTGGTCTTCTTCGGGGTGCTGGCCATGTGGCTCGGCGCCTCCCGCGCCGACGCCTCCGCGGCCTCGAACCTGATCTGCGGACTGCTGGCCCTGGCGCCGGTCCTGCTGACCCTGGTGCGTCCCGCCGGGGCGTTCTGGCTGTCCCTCGCCGCGTGCACGGTCACCGGCATCGTCAGCCGGGGCGACTGGATGAGCGGGACGTGGACGCCGGGCAGCTTCCTCTCCCACCTGGTGGTGCTCACCGTCGTGGCGATCCGCACCCGGCCGCGCACCGCGGCCTGGATGTGGGTGCTGACCGGGGTCTACGGCTTCTTCGACGCGAGCCTGTTCGGCCACCGGTACGACCGTGACGACGTGGCCCAGATGCTGCTCCTGTCCGCGCTGATCCTGCTGGTGGTCGCCGTGCGGCACGTCCGCCGGGAGGCCGCGCTGGAGGTGACCGCGCAGCAGACGGTGACCGAGCACGAGCGTTCGCGGCGCACCCTGCTGGAGGAGCGCACCACCATCGCCCGCGAGCTGCACGACGTGGTCGCCCACCACATGTCGGTGGTCGCGATCCAGGCGGAGGCGGCGCCCTACCGGGTGGAGAACCCGCCGCCGGAGCTGGAGAAGGCGTTCGCCACCATCCGGGAGAACGCGGTGGCGGCCCTGACCGAGCTGCGCCGGGTCCTCGGGGTCGTGCGCGCCGAGGACTACGCGGCGCCGGACGCCCCGCAGCCCACCCTCGCCGACCTCGACGGGCTGCTCGCCAATGTGCGCGAGGCCGGGCTCACCGTGGACAAGGCGGTGACGGGCGCGGTGCGCGAACTGCCGCAGGGAGTGGAGCTGTCGGCCTACCGCATCGTCCAGGAGGCACTGAGCAACACGCTGCGCCACGCGCCCGGGGCGAGCGCCCGCGTGGAGCTCTCGTACGTCCTCGGTGGCCTCGGGCTGCGCGTGGTCAACGGCCCGCCGCCCGCGCCGAGCCTGCTGAAGTCGTCGCCGGGCGCCGGGCACGGCATCACGGGCATGCGGGAGCGTGTCACCATGCTGGACGGCGAGATGACGGCGGCCCGCACCGACGAGGGAGGCTACGAGGTGGCGGTCTTCCTCCCCGTGCCGGCCCCGGCCCCCGAAGCCGAGGACGGCGCATGACGATCCGGGTGCTGGTCGCGGACGACCAGATGATGGTCCGCGAGGGCTTCTCCGTCCTGCTGAACGCGATGCCGGACATCGAGGTCGTGGGCGAGGCGGTCAACGGCCGCGAGGCCGTGGAGCAGGTACGCCGGCTCGCCCCGGACGTCGTCCTGATGGACATCCGCATGCCCGAACTCAACGGCATCGAGGCGACGCGCGAGATCGTCGCGGCCGACGCCACGGCCAAGGTGCTCGTCCTGACCACGTTCGACCTGGACGAGTACGTCTACCAGGCCCTGCGCGCGGGCGCCTCCGGCTTCCTCCTCAAGGACGCCTCGGCCCGCCAACTGGCCGACGGAGTACGGGTGGTGGCGGCCGGCGAGGCGTTGCTCGCCCCCTCCGTCACCAGGCGCCTGATCACCGAGTTCTCCCGTCTGCCGGACGTCCGCCGCCCCCTGCACGCGGTCCAGGCCGCCTACGGCGACCTCACCGAACGCGAGACCGAGGTCCTCGTCCTCATCGCCCAGGGCCTGTCCAACGCGGAGATCGCCGAACGCCTGGTCGTGGCCGAGTCCACCACCAAGACCCACGTCAGCCGCATCCTCGTCAAACTGGGTCTGCGCGACCGCACCCAGGCGGCGGTCTTCGCCTACGAGGCGCGCCTGGTGACACCGGGCTGACCCCGTGGCCTGGTCAGATCCGGTTCCGCGCGTTAGCGTCGGCGCATGTCAGGGCCTGTAGACCTCGCTTTCGACCCCTGGGACCCGGCGTTCGTGGCCGACCCGTACCCGGCCTACGCCGAGCTGCGCGGCCGCGGGCGGGTGATCCGGTACGAGCCGACGGACCAGTGGCTGGTGCCGCACCACGCGGACGTCTCGGCGCTGCTGCGGGACCGGCGGCTCGGGCGGACGTACCAGCACCGTTTCGGCCACGAGGAGTTCGGGCGGACCGCGCCGCCCCCGGCGCACGAGCCGTTCCACACGCTCAACGATCACGGGATGCTCGACCTGGAGCCGCCGGACCACACGCGGATCCGGCGACTGGTGTCGAAGGCGTTCACGCCGCGCACGGTGGAGCGGCTGAAGCCCTATGTGCGGGGCCTGGCCGACGAGTTGGTGGCGGCCCTCGTCCGGGACGGCGGCGGCGATCTGCTGAAGGACGTCGCCGAGCCGCTGCCGGTGGCGGTGATCGCCGAGATGCTGGGAATCCCGGAGGCGGACCGGGGCCAGTTGCGGCCCTGGTCGGCGGCCATCTGCGGGATGTACGAACTGAACCCGTCCGAGGACACGGCGGCGCGGGCGGTCCGCGCGTCGGTCGAGTTCTCCGGCTACCTGCGGGACCTGATCGCCGCGCGGCGCGGGCGACCCGGTGACGACCTGATCTCCGGACTGATCGCCGCGCACGACGAGGACGACCGGCTGACCGAGCAGGAGATGATCTCCACCGCCGTACTGCTGCTCAACGCGGGCCACGAGGCCACCGTCAACGCCACGGTCAACGGCTGGTGGGCGCTCTTCCGCAACCCCGCCCAGCTGGCCGCCCTGCGCGCCGACCACTCCCTCGTGCCGACCGCGATCGAGGAGCTGATGCGGTACGACACCCCGCTCCAGCTCTTCGAGCGCTGGGTCCTGGACGACATCGAGATCGACGGCACGACGATCCCGCGCGGCGCCGAGATCGCCCTGCTCTTCGGCTCCGCCAACCACGACCCCGCCGTCTTCCCGGACCCCGCGCGCCTCGACCTCACCCGCACCGACAACCCCCACATCTCCTTCAGCGCCGGCATCCACTACTGCATCGGCGCCCCCCTCGCCCGCCTCGAACTGGCCGCCTCCATGACGGCCCTGCTGCGCCGGGCCCCCACCCTCGCCCTGGCGGCCGAACCGGCCCGCAAGCCGAACTTCGTGATCCGGGGACTGGAAGGTTTGAGCGTGGAGGTGCGCTGATCACCCGTTCGGATGATCACGCGGCTGTCTTGGCATATGCCAACCGCCGGCACGGCACGCTGGTGCCCGCCTTACGAGGAGGGCACCATGACGGTTATGGCAGAGCGCGAGTTGCAGTCGGCCCAGATGTCGGTGGAGGAGTTCGAGAGGATCGCCGAGTCCGCGGCCAGGGAGACCGACGACACCGTCAGGTTCGAGTTCATCAACGGACGGATCGGGGTCAGGAAAGTGCCGGACGGCGACCACAACAGCATCGTGCTGTGGCTGATGAGGCGGTGCATGCAGGCACGGCCGGACCTGGATCTCTACCAGGGACAGGGGCTGAAAGTAGAGGAATACCGCGAGGGAAGGGTCCGCCCCGATGCCATCCTCGTGCCCGAGGATCACTTCGCGGGCCATGGCGAGTGGGCCGACCCGACCGGCGCCCTCCTGGTCCTTGAGGTCACCTCCTACGACTCCGACACCGACCGGCGTGACCGCCAGGAGAAGCCCGTGGCCTACGGTGCCGCGGGCATCCCCTTCTACCTGCTCGTCGACCGCGACGACTGCACGGTCACCCTGTTCAGTGACCCGCACCCGGGCGTCGGCTACCGCAACGCACGCAAGGAGGCTTTCGGCGCCCAGCTGTTGATCCCCCCACCCGTGTGCGTCGAACTCGACACCGAGAAACTGAAGCACTACGTCGACTGACCCGCCCTCACCCCGCCACATCCCTCCTGCGCAACCCCGCCAGTCCCACGCCGACGAACAGCACCGCGAGCCCCGTCAGCAACAGCATCGGCGGCCAGTGCACCGTTCCGCCCGGCAGCTTCGGGAGATGGGTGAAGGGGGAGAGGTCCAGCAGCGACCGGGGGGCCTTGAGGGCGGGGCCGACCCAGCCGAGGAGCAGGACGGCGCCCGCGACGCCCCAGGCGGCGGTCGCGCCGCGCGGCAGGACGCCGTAGAGCAGGACGGCGATGCCGCCGATGACCCAGATGGCGGGGAGCTGGGCGAGGCAGGCGGCCACGAGGGGGCCGGTGTCCTTGCCGTAGCCCGCCGCGAAGCCCAGGCCGGTGAGCAGCATCAGCAGGGCCGCGCCTCCGAAGGCGATCACCAGGTGCCCGGCCGCCCAGCGCAGCCGGCCCACCGCGCCCGCGAGGACCGGTTCGGCCCGGCCGGAGGACTCCTCGCCGTTCAGCCGCAGCACCGACTGCACGATGTACAGCGCCGCGACCAGCCCCAGCATGTTGATCAGCGCGGCCAGCAGCGCGTCGGTGAGCCCCGACTGCCCGCCCATCCGCTGGAAGATCTCCCGCGCCTGGTCGCTGTCCCGCACCATGTCCGTCGCGCCGGTCACGACCCCGCCGTAGACCACCCCCGCGACGAAGAACCCGAGACCCCAGCCCAGCACGCTGCCCCGTTGCAGCCGCCAGGCCAGCGCGCCCGCCGTGCCGAGCCGCCCCGCCGCCGGTCCCGGACGCGTGGGCAGGAAGCTCATCCCGACGTCCCGGCGCCCGGCCAGCTCGTAGGCGACCGCGCCCTGGACCACCGCCGCGCCCGCGAACAGCGCGAGCACCCACCAGCGTTCGCCCGCGAAGGGCCGCAGGTCCTCCAGCCAGCCCAGCGGCGACAGCCAGGTCAGCACCGAGGAACCGTCGGACGACGCCGAGTCGCCCGCCGCGCGCAGCACGAACGCCGCGCCCAGCACCGCCGACGTCAGCCCCCGCGCCAGCCGCGCGCTCTCCGTCAGCTGGGCCATGATCGCCGCCACGGTCGCGAACACCAGCCCGACCCCGCCGACGCCGAGCCCGAAGGCCACCGCCCCCGCGCCGCCCTGCGCGGAGAGCCCCGCCGCGACCAGCACCGCGAGGACCGCGTTCGCGCCCGCCGCCGTCACCAGCGCGGCCGTCAGCGGCGCCCGCCGTCCGACCATCCCGGACGACACCATCTCCTGCCGCCCGCTCTCCTCCTCGTCCCGGGTGTGCCGCAGGACCACCAGCAGGCTCATCACGGCGGCGAGCGCACCGGCGTACACCCCGACCCGCCAGGCCGTGAGCGCGCCCAGCGAGTCGGCGAAGACCGGCCCGACCATGGCCCGCAGCGAGGTGTTCGCCGCCATCTGCCGCATCAGCTCGGCGCGGGCGGCCGGGGTGCCGTAGACCGACTGGAGGCTGTTCGGCATGGACAGCACCATCAGCGCGATCACCGCGATCCACACCGGGATCATCACCCGGTCCCGGCGCACCGCGAAACGCACCAGGGTGCCGGTACCGGCGAACGAGCGGGCGCCACCGGCCCGTACGGAGAGGGCCGCCGCGCTCACACCGCCACCCCGTCCGCGTCGTCGGCCTGGTCCGTGTCGTCGGCGCCCTGCGCGTAGTGCCGCAGGAACAGCTCCTCCAGCGTCGGCGGCGTCGACGTCAGCGTCCGCACCCCCGACTCACCGAGCGCCCGCAGCAGCCCGTCGAGTCGGTCGGTGTCGACCTGGAGCCGCACCCGCCGGCCCTGGACGTCGAGGTCGTGCACGCCCGGCAGATCCGCCAGCCCGACGGGCACGCGCGCGAGTTCGGCGGTCACGCTGGTCCGGGTCAGGTGCCGCAGCTCGGCCAGCGAACCGCTTTCCACCGTCCGCCCCTTGCGGATGATGCTGACCCGGTCGCACAGCCGCTCCACCTCGCTGAGGATGTGGGAGGACAGCAGGACCGTGCGGCCGCGCGCCCGCTCCTCCTCCACACAGCGCCGGAAGACCTCCTCCATCAAGGGGTCCAGGCCCGAGGTCGGCTCGTCCAGGATCAGCAGGTCCACGTCCGAGGCGAAGGCGGCGACCAGGGCGACCTTCTGCCGGTTGCCCTTGGAGTAGGTGCGGCCCTTCTTGGTCGGGTCCAGCTCGAAGCGCTCGACCAGTTCGTCGCGCCGCCGCGGGTCGAGCCCGCCCGCCCGTCGTCCGCCGCCACCCTGCCTGACGCGCTTCGCGCGCCCTCCTTGATGCAGCCGGCCGAACAGGTCGATGACCTCGCCGCCGGACAGATTGCGCCAGAGGGTCACGTCACCGGGCACGTAGGCGATCCGCCGGTGCACCTCCACCGCGTCCCGCCAGGGATCGCGGCCCAGCACCCGCACCGCGCCGGCGTCGGCGCGCAGCAGCCCGAGCAGTACCCGGATGGCGGTCGACTTGCCCGCGCCGTTCGGTCCCAGGAAGCCGTGCACCTCGCCGGACTCGACGTCGAGGTCGAGGCCGTCCAGCGCATGGGTGCGGCCGAAGGACTTGTGCAGCCCGGCGACCGTGATTGCCTTGGTCATGGACCGAACGTACGCTTCTTTCACAAACTTGTGAAGTTACCGAAGGTCCCTAATGTTGGGTACCGTAGGGACCATGACGGAAGCGGTGGGGGCGGATGCGGCGGTCCGGGACCCCGAGGCGGTCTCGACGTTCGTGGAGCGCTTCGCGGCCCAGCTCGTCGAGGCGGGGATGGCCCGCATGCCCTCCCGTGTCTTCGCCGCCCTACTCGCCTCCGACACCGGCACCCTGACCTCGGCCGAGCTGGGCGAACAGCTGAAGATCAGCCCCGCCGCCGTCTCCGGCGCGGTGCGCTACCTCGCCCAGGTCCACATGGTCTCCCGCGAGCGTGAGCCGGGCTCCCGCCGCGAGCGCTACCGCGTCCACAGCGACCAGTGGTACGAGGCCCTCACCAGCCGCGAAGCCGTCATCAAGCGCTGGGAGGACGCCCTGCGCGAGGGCGTCACCGGCCTCGGCGCCGACACCCCCGCGGGCCGCCGCCTCGCCGAGACCCTGGACTTCTTCGAGTTCATCGAGCGGGACGTGGCCGCGATGATGGAACGGTGGCGGGCCTACCGGGACGAGAAGTACACCCGCTGAGGGCGGAGGGCGCCTACCGTTCCTTCGTCTCCTCCAGCACGGTGCGCCCCAGCAGCGCGTACCGCTCCGGGGCCCGCCGCTTGAGGTAACTCGCGTACGACACGCCCACCAGTGCCACGGCCGCCACCAGCCACGGTGTGGCCCGCAGCACCAGCGAACCCGACTCGCTCCCCGCCGCCGCGCCCATGTTGGACACCAGCAGCACCACCACCCCGAGCATCGCCGCTCCCCCCACCAGCGGCGCGGTGAACGTCCGGAACCAGTGCCGGCTCTCGGGGTGGTGCGACCGGAAGTACACCAGCACCGCGAACGAGCACACGGCCTGTACGACGAGGATCGCCATCGTCCCGAGGATCGCGAGCAGCACGTACGTCCCGGTGTACGGGTCCTTCCCCGCGGCCCAGAACGCGCCGATCAGCACCGCCGCGACCACCGTCTGCACCAGCCCGGCGATGTGCGGCGACCCGTGCCGGGCGTGCGTGCGCCCGATCGTGCGCCGGAGCGAGGGCAGGACGCCCTCGCGGCCCAGCGCGTACAGATACCGCGCGGCACAGTTGTGGAAGGCCATGCCGCAGGCCAGCGAGCCCGTGATCATCAGCCACTGCATGACGTCGACGGCCCAGTGGCCGACGTAGCGCTCGGTGGGGGCGAAGAACATCGTGAGCGGGTTCGCGGAGGACGCGGCCCGCACGGCCTCCGCCTCGCCGTTGCCCGAGATGGCCATCCAGGAGACGAAGACGTAGAAGACCCCGACGCCCAGGACGCTGACCATGGTCGCCCTGGGGATGATCCGTTTCGGGTCGCGGGACTCCTCGCCGTACATCGCGGTGGACTCGAAGCCGACCCAGGACCAGAAGGCGAAGAAGAGGCCGAGCCCGGCGGACGTGCCCTTGAAGGCGTTGACCGGGTCGACCGGCGCGAGGCTGAAGCCGTGCGGGCCACCGCCGTGCAGGGCCACGGACACCGCCATCGCGGCGAGCACGGTGACCTCGGTCGCCAGCAGCACCACCAGCAGTTTCTCGGCGACGCTGACCCCGAACCAGGTGCCGGTCGCGTTGACCGCCAGCATCAGGATCGCGAAGGCCCACCAGGGCAGACGCACCCCGGTCTGGTCCCGCAGGGTGGTCGTGGCGAAGGTGGAGAAGATCCCGATCAGCGCGGGCTCGAACACGACGTAGGCAAAGGTGGCGAGGAGGCCCGAGGCGAGCCCGACGGTGCGGCCGAGACCGTAGGAGATGAAGCCGTAGAACGCGCCCGTCGACGTGATGTGCTTCGCCATCGAGGTGAAACCGACGGAAAAGATTGCCAGCACGACCATTGCGACGAGATAGCTCGCGGGTGCCCCGACACCGTTGCCCGACGACACCATGAACGGCACGTTCCCGGTCATCGCGGTGATCGGCGCGGCCGTCGCCACGGCCATGAAGACCACGCCGAGCAGCCCGACGGCATTGGGTTTCAGCCGGTGAATCGTTTCGTCGCCGCCGGTCTCCGCCGCCGGGACCACACCCTCGTCCACTGCCATGAATGACCCCCTCCGGGTCCGCTCCCTGGGTCCTGATGGAGCAGGATGCTGGACGACCGGGGGGTGCGGGAAGGGGTCGGAACTGTTAAATATTTGTCACTAGACCATTGGGGTGAGGAGTTGAGGTGTCAGTCGTGGGCGGGCAGCACCAGAGCCCACGCCCCCTCGGCCACCCGCCAGGTGCGGCGCCGAACCGGGCCCGTCACCTTCGTGTCGGCGCGGTAGTGGAAGTCGGGGCCGGTGACCGTGACCGTGCGCCCCGAGGCCCGCAGGGGCGTCGCCTCCGCGCCCACGGAGAGGGGGTGGACCGTCAGTTCCGCCAGGCCGCCGGTGGCCGGGGCCAGGGAGAGGGACTCCACCGGCTGGTCCAGGTCCACCAGGGTGTCGCCGTCGACCTCCACCCGAAGCCGGGTGGGGCCGGGGGCGGGTATCGCGGACAGCCGGGCGGGGCGCGGGCTCAGGGTGCGCACCAGGGACCGGTACCAGGGGCGGGCGGCGGCCGCCATCGGCGCGGGGGCGGGCGCCCGCACCGGGGCCGGGGGGATGGCCAGCTCGCCGAGGACCAGCCCGTCGCTGTCGTCGGCCAGCAGATCCAGCCGGCGCTCCTCGCCGTCCAGCACCGCCCGCGCCGCCGCCACCGCCCCCGTCGGCACCCCGAGGGACTCCGCCAGGGTCAGCGCCTCGCCCACCGGGACCATCGACAGCGCACATCCGGCCAGTTCCCGCTCCCGGTGCAGCAGGGTCACGGCCCGCATCAGGGCCGCGTCGTCGCCCACCACCACCGGACGGCGGGAACCCCTACGGCCCAGTGCCCGCGCGAATTCCTCGGGCCCCTCCGGAAGACAGACCTTGGCCGCCGCACCCGCGCTGAGCACGTCTTTCGCGATCCGAACGGACTCCCCGTCCGTCTGCCGTGCCCCCGGATCGATGATCACCAGCAGCTGATCGGACGTCGCGAAAGTCGCCACCTCGGTCCTGCCTCGCTTCCTCGGGTAGCATCTTTGTGCAAGAGCCCCTTGCGCTATTGCGCCAGGGGCTTCGTCTATTCCGGGGCATCCGGTCCGACGGTTGTGCGGCCAACGACGGTCGCGGTGGCACGCGGCGGTGAACCTTACGCCCACGCCCCTGACCTTGGACATGCCCCGCCCGGAAGGGGTGTACGCGCGTGCCCGCACTTGTGCTGCTCGGTGCTCAGTGGGGTGACGAGGGCAAGGGGAAGGCCACCGACCTGCTCGGTGGATCGGTGGATTATGTGGTGCGATACCAGGGCGGCAACAACGCCGGCCACACGGTCGTCGTCGGCGACCAGAAGTACGCACTCCACCTCCTGCCCTCCGGCATCCTCTCTCCCGGATGCACGCCGGTCATCGGCAACGGTGTCGTCGTCGACCCCTCGGTCCTGCTCTCCGAGCTGAGCGGTCTGAACGAGCGAGGCGTCGACACCTCCAAGCTCCTCATCAGCGGCAACGCGCACGTCATCACGCCGTACAACGTCACGGTCGACAAGGTGACGGAACGCTTCCTCGGCAAGCGGAAGATCGGCACGACCGGGCGCGGCATCGGCCCCACCTACGCGGACAAGATCAACCGCGTGGGCATCCGGGTCCAGGACCTGTACGACGAGTCGATCCTCCAGCAGAAGGTGGAGGCGGCGCTCGACGTCAAGAACCAGATGCTCACCAAGCTCTACAACCGCCGCGCCATCGCCGCCGAGCAGGTGGTCGAGGAGCTGCTGGGCTACGCCGAGCAGATCAAGCCGTACGTCGCCGACACCGTGCTGATCCTCAACCAGGCCCTGGAGGAGGACAAGGTCGTGCTGTTCGAGGGCGGCCAGGGCACGCTGCTCGACATCGACCACGGCACGTACCCCTTCGTCACCTCCTCCAACCCGACCGCGGGCGGCGCCTGCACCGGTTCGGGTGTGGGGCCGACGAAGATCAGCCGGGTCATCGGCATCCTCAAGGCGTACACCACCCGTGTCGGCGCCGGTCCGTTCCCGACCGAGCTGTTCGACAAGGACGGCGAGGCGCTGCGCCGGATCGGCGGCGAGCGCGGTGTGACCACCGGCCGTGACCGCCGCTGCGGCTGGTTCGACGCGGTCATCGCGCGGTACGCGACCCGGGTGAACGGCCTCACCGACTTCTTCCTCACCAAGCTGGACGTCCTCACCGGCTGGGAGCAGATCCCGGTCTGCGTGGCGTACGAGATCGACGGCAAGCGGGTGGAGGAACTGCCCTACTCGCAGAGTGACTTCCACCACGCGAAGCCCGTCTACGAGAACCTGCCGGGCTGGTCCGAGGACATCACCAAGGCGAAGACCTTCGCGGAGCTGCCGAAGAACGCGCAGAACTACGTGAAGGCGCTGGAGGAGATGTCCGGCGCCCCGATCTCCGCGATCGGCGTGGGTCCGGGCCGGGACGAGACGATCGAGGTCAACTCCTTCCTGTAAGCCGGAGTTCGACCCGGCTTCACCGTGCGGCAGCGCCCGCCGGTTCCGCCCCCGGGCGGTTCCGGCGGGCGCTGTCGCGTTCCGGCCAACCTGACTCATCCTTGACCTGGACATGGTCATTTCCTGGTTTGCGGCGATGAGGGGCACGAGCACGATCTACGCGGGTAGCCTCCGCATGGAACGACCCTCTGCTCGCGCCAACTCCACTCTCAGGAGCCTTGAATGACCCACAGTCCCATGAACCGCCGGGAGTTCGTGAAGAAGTCGGCCGTCACCGGCGCCGCCGTCGCCGCGGCGGGTGCGGTGGGCCCCGGCACCGCCGAGGCGGCCGAGAACGGTCACTCCGGAAAGGCGCCGCGCACCTGGTCGTTCTCCATCCTGGGCACCACCGACCTGCACAGCCACGTCTTCGACTGGGACTACTACGCGGACGCGCCCTACAAGGACAAGAAGGGCAACTCCGTGGGCGTCGCGCGCGTCGCCACCCTCATCAAGCAGCAGCGTGAGGCCAAGGGCGAGCACCGGGTGCTGCTGGTCGACGCCGGCGACATCATCCAGGGCACCTCCCTCGCCTACTACTTCGCCCGGGTCGACCCGATCACCGGTACCGACGGCGAGAGCGGCCCCAAGCACCCCATGGCCGTCGCCATGAACCACATGCGCTACGACGCCGCCGCGCTCGGCAACCACGAGTTCAACTACGGCATCGACACGCTGCGCAAGTTCGAGGACCAGTGCGACTTCCCGCTGCTCGGCGCGAACGCCCTGCACGCGACCTCGCTGCGGCCCGCCTTCCAGCCGTACACCGTCAAGCGCATCAAGGTCCCCGGCGCCCCCGACATCAAGGTCGGCATCCTCGGCCTGACCAACCCCGGCATCGCGATCTGGGACAAGGACAACGTCGGCGGCAAGCTGGTCTTCCCCGGTCTGGTCGAGCAGGCGAAGAAGTACGTGCCGCGGCTGCGCGCGCTCGGCTGTGACGTCGTCTTCCTGACCGACCACTCCGGCCTGGACGGCTCGTCCTCGTGGGGCGACGCGCTCCCCTACATCGAGAACGCGTCCAACCTGGTCGCCGAGCAGGTCCCGGGCATCGACGCGATCCTCGTGGGCCACACCCACGTCGAGGTGCCGTCGTACACCGTCAAGAACGAGGAGACCGGCGAGGACGTCCTGCTGTCCGAGCCGTACTGCTGGGGCTACCGCCTCAGCGTCTTCGACTTCGAGCTGGAACTCCACCACGGTCAGTGGAAGGTGACGAGCAAGAAGGCGCAGACCCTCAACCCCAACGGGGTGGACGAGGACCCGGAGATCAAGAAGCTCCTGGAGGCCGACCACGAGCTGGTGGTGAAGTACGTCAACACCCCGGTCGGCACCTGCACGACGGACCTCTCGGCGGCGGAGTCCTGCTGGAAGGACGTGCCGATCATGGACTTCATCCACAAGGTCCAGACCGAGACGGTCAAGGCCGGCCTCTCCGCGGCCGACGCCGCCCTCCCGCTGATCTCGGTCGCGGCGCCCTTCAGCCGCACGGCCGACATCCCGCAGGGCAACGTCACCATCAGGGACATCGCCGGGCTCTACATCTACGACAACACGCTCTACGGCAAGAAGCTCACGGGCGCCCAGCTGAAGGACTACCTGGAGTACGCGGCCAAGTACTACCACCAGGTGCCGGCGGGCACGCAGGTCGACACCGAGACGCTGACGAACGCCAACAGCTTCTGGGACTACATGTACGACACGGCGGCCGGCGTCGACTACGACATCGACATCGCCCAGCCCGAGGGCTCCCGCATCAAGAACCTCAGCTACGGCGGCGCCCCCGTCGCCGACGACCAGGTCTTCGTGGTCGCCGTCAACAACTACCGCGCCAACGGCGGTTCGGGTTACCCGCACATCGCCACGGCGGAGATCGCGTACAGCTCCACCAACGAGATCCGCCAGCTCATGATCGACTACGTCACCGCGAAGAAGTCCCTCGACCCGGCCGACTTCGCGGTCACCAACTGGAAGCTGACCCAGGCGGGCACGCCGGTCTTCTAGCCCCCTCCGTTCCTCCTCCCCGCCCACCCACCCCTCTCGCCCGGCCGAGGGGCGGGCGGGCGGCAGGTGCGACGGAGCCGCCGCCCGGCGGCCTCGGGCGGGTCGTCAGCCGGCGAGCGCGGCGTCGACCACGGCCGTGATGTACGGGAGGTCGTTGCCCGCCCCCGTCGGGTTCAGGGAGTACACCACGCGGTGCCTGAGGTCGCGGGTGGCGAAGAACCCGTTGTCCCAGCCGGGGCGGGAACCGGTCTTGCCCCATGCGTACGCGCCGTCCGGGAGCTGGTGGCGCAGGAGTCCGCCGACGCTGTAACAGGCCCTCTCCCCGGCGCAGTTCGTGTTGTCGGCCGCGCTCTTCACGTGCGGTATCGCGAACACCAGCCGCTGCTGGGCGGGTGGCAGCAGCCGGCCCCGGAACAGCGCGGTGAGGAAGCGGTCCAGGTCGGCCGCGGTGGAGATCATGCCGCCCTCGGCCCACGGGTAGGGGCTCTGCTCGGTCACGTCCTGCCCGTCGACGTACACCTCCGCGTGGGGCGAGGGGATCGCCGGGTCGTCGGCGGCGGGCAGGGCGGTGTGGGAGAGGCCCAGCGGCCGGATGATCCTGCGCTCCAGCTCGTCGGCGAAGGAGTGGCCGGTGACCTTCTCCACGACCAGGCCGAGGACGAAGGAGTTGAGCCCGTTGTACTGCTGCTCGGAGCCGGGCGCGGGCGGCGTGCCGGTGGCGCCGGCGAACGACGCGCGCAGGAGTTCCTCGGGCGTCACCGACGTGAGCTGCCATCCGGGGCCGTCGTCCGGTCCGGGCGTCGGAGCGGGCTTGGGCAGGCCGCTCGTGTGGTCGAGGAGCTGGCGCACGGTGACCCGGTCGTACGCCCGCGGCAGCACCCGGGGGACGTACCGCCGGGCCGGCGCGTCCAGGTCCAGCCGGTGCTCGGCGACGAGTTGCAGCACCACCGTGTTGGTGAACACCTTGGTGACGCTGCCGATCCGGAGGTACGCGTCGCCGGTGACCGGGCCTGCGGTGGCGCCCACGCCGTCCTGTCTGACCAGCGCGCCCGCGACGACGTCGTCGGGCAGGTGGTCGAGGATGTCCTGGACGGTGGGGGCCGGGGCCGCCGGGGCCGCCGGGGCGGCGGCCGCGGGCAGGGCCGCGCCCACGGTGAGGGCGGCGGCCAGGGAGAGGGCGGTGGCGGCGAGACGCATGTGCATCGAGGGACCTCCGGCGTCGCTGACGGACGTGCTGACACATCGACTCTGCCGTCCGCGACCGCCGTCGCCCATCGGTGATCACCCTGATCGTGACCCCGAACCTTCCCTGACCCGGGTGCGCCCCGGTCAGCTGAAGACGATCATCGAGCCCTGTGCCAGCGAGCGCGTCGCGGCGGCGTGCAGGCCCAGCCAGACGTGGCGTTCGCGGGAGAAGGGGTTGGGGTCGTAGGGGGTCGGGGCTGCCGGTTCCTCCAGTTCGGTGGGGGCCGCGGGAGGTGCCGGGGGCGCCGGGGGGTTGGCGGGGTCGATGCCGATGGCCGGGGCGACGTACTGGAGCTCGCGCAGCAGTGCCTGGCTGGAACCCAACGGGCCCCCGCCCGCGAGGAGTTGGTCGTCGGACAGCGGGTGCGGGAAGTCGACCGGGACGTAGGCGCCCGCGTGGTCGTAGTGCCACACCAGGTGCGACTGCTGGGCCGTGGACTCGAACATCTCCAGCAACTGCTCGTAGTCGCCGCCGAGTTCGTCCACCGGCGTCACCGGCAGCCCGCAGACCTGGAGCAGATAGGCGCGGCGCAGGAAGTGCAGGGCGTCGTAGTCGAAGCCGGCGACCGGGGCGACCTCGCCGGACAGGCCCGGCATGTACTGGTACACCGGCACCGGCGGCAGCCCCGCCGCGGTCAGCGCGTGGTTGTAGTGCGCGAGTTCCTCGGCGAACGGGTTGTCCGGCGTGTGGCACAACACGTCGACGAGCGGTACCAGCCACAGGTCACAGGCCAAAGAGGGCTCCTCACACGGAGAGGTGGTCTGGGAAGCGTAATCCGTGCACGTGTCCTCCCATACCCCCACGTCCGCTCAGCTGTCGGACAGGTCTTCCAGCAGCGCCATCGAGTGCGCGTTGGCCGCGGCGACCAGCGCGCGGGCCTCCTCCGTCTCGCGTCGCGCCAGGGCCTCGACCAGTTCCGTGTGCCCCGCCCACAGCCGGCCACGCAGATCGGGGAGGCGGCGCAGGTGCTGGACCACGCAGACCCAGGCCTGCACCCGCAGCCGGTGCAGGAAGTCGCCGAGGTAGGGGTTGCCGAACAGGACGCCGAGCTCGCGCCAGAAACGCAGGTCGTAGCCGATCAGGACGGTGAGGTCACCCGCGGCGGCGGCGCGCCGGGCCTCCTCGCCGCGGCGGCGCACGGTCGCGAGCGTCGCGCGGGTGAGCGGGTCCTCGGGCGGGGTGCGGAAGGCCGGGTGGCCCGCGGCGAGGGCCTGGAACATGCCGTCCGTGACCAGGTTGCGGGCCTCGATCATGTGCCGGTAGTCGGCGAGCGAGTACTCGGGCACGCGGAAGCCGCGGTGCTGGTCGGCCTCCAGGATGCCCTGCGCGGACAGGTCGACCAGCGCCTCGCGCACGGGGGTGGCGGAGACGCCGTACTGCTCGGCGATCTCCTTCACGGTGAACGCCCGGCCGGGCAGCAGCCGGCCCGCCAGCACCTCGTCACGGAGCGCGTCCGCGATCTGCTGGCGCAGGGTGCTGCGGGTGACGGTGCCGCCGTTGCCGGGCATGGCCGGATTCTCCTCACGCGTACGGGTGACGTGCTCGCACGTATGGCCAACTCTTTCGAGTCCTATGAGCACGTCACCTTACGCGTCC
This sequence comes from Streptomyces hygroscopicus subsp. hygroscopicus, assembly GCF_030269125.1. Classification (GTDB taxonomy): domain Bacteria; phylum Actinomycetota; class Actinomycetes; order Streptomycetales; family Streptomycetaceae; genus Streptomyces; species Streptomyces hygroscopicus_C. The sequence continues at coordinate 418,444 of NZ_BSSM01000005.1, forward strand.
CGGCTTTGCCGACGGCAGCGCCGAACCGGTTGCGCCGTGTGCCTACGCCGTGTACTCGTCGGCGACGGACAGCGCGGCGTCGAGCGCGGCGAGGCCCTCCTTCAGCTCGGCCTCGCTCGTGTTGCACGGCGGCACCACGTGGGTGCGGTTCATGTTCACGAACGGCCACAGACCGTGCTTCTTCGCCGCCGCGGCGAAGGCGGCCATCGGCGCGTTCGCCTCACCGGCCGCGTTGTACGGCACCAGGGGCTCGCGCGTCTCCCGGTTCTTGACCAGCTCCAGCGCCCAGAACATGCCCACGCCGCGGACGTCGCCCACGCTCGGGTGGCGCGCGGCCAGCTCCGCGAGACCCGGCGCGAGCACCGTCTCGCCGAGCCGCTTGGCGTTCTCCACCACGCCCTCCTCGGCCATCACGCCGATGGTGGCGACGGCGGCGGCGCAGGCCAGCGGGTGCCCGGAGTAGGTGAGGCCGCCCGGGTAGGGACGCTTGCCGAAGGTCTCCGCGATCCTCCCCGAGATGGCGACGCCGCCGAGCGGCACGTAGCCGGAGTTCACGCCCTTGGCGAAGGTCATCAGGTCCGGTACGACATCGAACAGATCGGCCGCGAACCACTCGCCGGTACGGCCGAATCCGGCCATGACCTCGTCCAGGATGAAGACGATGCCGTACCTGTCGCACAGCTCCCGCACCCCGGCGAGGTAACCGGGCGGCGGCACCATGATCCCGGCCGTGCCGGGGATGGTCTCCAGGATGATCGCGGCGATGGTGCCGGGACCCTCGAAGGCGATCGTCGTCTCCAGGTGCTCCAGCGCCCGCGCGGTCTCCTGCTCCTCCGTCTCGGCGTAGAAGCGGGAGCGGTAGAGGAACGGCGCCCAGAAGTGCACGACGCCGCTGGTGCCGTTGTCGGAGGGCCAGCGGCGGGGGTCGCCGGTGATGTTCACGGCCTGCTGGGTGCCGCCGTGGTACGAGCGGTACGCCGAGAGCACCTTCGGGCGGCCCGTGTGCAGCCGGGCCATGCGCACCGCGTGCTCCACGGCGTCGGCGCCGGCGTTGGTGAAGAAGATCTTGTCCAGGTCGCCGGGGGTCCGCTCGGCGATCAGCCGGGCCGCCTCCGAGCGCGCCTCGATGGCGAACGCGGGCGCGAAGGTGGTCATCTTCGCCGCCTGCTCCTGGATGGCCGCGACGACCCTGGGGTGCTGGTAGCCGATGTTGGTGTAGACGAGCCCGCTGGTGAAGTCCAGGTAGCGCGTGCCGTCGTAGTCCCAGAAGTACGACCCCTCGGCGCCGGCGACGGCGAGCGGGTCGATGAGGTCCTGGGCGGACCAGGAGTGGAAGACGTGCGCACGGTCCGCGGCCTTCACGGCGGCGCCGGCTGCGGGATGGGGCTGAGGGGTCATGCGGGCGAGCGTAAATGTCCGGGATGCGGAAGGGGTATCGGCGTCCTGTTCCGTGGACGGTCCCAATCCGCGACAGGTTGTCGACATTAAGTCGGGCGAGGGCGTGAAGCCTGTTACGGAACCGTGGACGGCTGCGCCTCCGGCACCTTGTACGACCGGATTATTCTCGGGCCGTTGCGACAGCTGACGGGGCGGGAAGGGCGGGCGGTCATGGAGGAACTGGGGCCTGGGGACCCGCAGAGGATCGGCGGCTACCGGCTGCTGGCGCGACTGGGGGCGGGCGGCATGGGCATGGTCTACCTGGCCCGCTCGGACCGGGGCCGTACGGTCGCCGTGAAGCTGGTCCGCGAGGAGCCGGCGGCGCGCGAGGAGTTCCGGGCGCGGTTCCGGCGCGAGGTGGAGGCGGCGCGGCGGGTCGGCGGGTACTGGACCGCGCCGGTCCTGGACGCGGACACCGAGGCGGCGGTGCCGTGGGTGGCCACGGGGTACGTGGCCGGGCCCAGCCTCCAGCAGGTCGTCGGGCACGACCACGGGGCGCTGCCCGAGCGCTCGGTGCGGATCCTCGCCGCCGGGCTCGCGCACGCGCTGAAGGACATCCACGCGGCCGGGATCGTGCACCGGGACCTGAAGCCGTCCAACGTGCTGGTGACCATCGACGGGCCACGCGTGATCGACTTCGGCATCGCCCGCGCCCTGGAGACGGGCACGGCGGGCGGCGAGGGGCTCACCGTGACCGGGTCGCTGGTCGGCTCGCCCGGTTTCATGGCGCCCGAGCAGGTGCGGGGGGACCGGGTCACGCCGGCGTGCGACGTCTTCTCGCTCGGGTCGGTGCTGACGTACGCGGCGACCGGCAGGATGCCGTTCGGGAGCGTCGGCAGCGGGGTGCACGCGCTGATGTTCCGCATCGCCCAGGAGGAGCCGGACCTGGCGGGCGTGCCGGAGGGCATCGCCGACCTGGTACGGGAGTGCCTGCGCAAGGATCCGGCGGCGCGGCCCACGCTGGACGCGCTGCTGGAACGCACGGGGGCGCAGGACACGGTCCTGGACGGCCGCTCCCGGGACCCGTGGCTGCCGGGGGCGCTGGTGGCCCAACTGGGGCGGCACGCCGTGGGGCTGCTGGAGGTGGAGGAGCCGCGGACGGGGACTTCGGGCGTCGGCGGTCCCGGTGCGCAGGGGCCGCAGCCGGCGGCCGCGGGCGGCTCCCGCGGGGCGGGCGCGTCGGCGGCCGGCGGCGGGGGCGGCACGGGGGGAGGCGCCGGCGCCGCCGCCGGGGGAGACGGCCGGCCGCCCGAGCACGCGGCCGTCTCCGACGGGGGAGGGGCGGACACGGCGGGGCGGAGCCCGGCCGGCACCGAGCGGTCGCCGGCGGCGGGGGACGCGACGCCGCTGCCCGTGACGGCTCCCGGGGCGTACGGGTACCCGCAGGCGCAACCGCATCCCCGGCAGGCGTTCCAGCCGCCGTACTTCGAGCAGGGCGCCGCTTCCGCGCCGGCCCCGCGGACCCTCGGGTACGGGTACCCCCGGCAGCCGTACCCGCCGTACCCGCCGTACGGCGCGGAACCCGAGCCCGAGCGGCGCAGCGGGCGGTCCACGGCGCTGCTCGTCGTGATCGCGGTGATCGTCGCGCTGGGAGCGGGCGGGTCGGTGTACGCGCTGCTCAACGGCGGGGTCGGCGGGAAGGGGAGCGGTGCGGCCGGGCCCGCGCCGGCCTCCGGGTCGGCGTCGCCCACCGGTTTTGGGGAGCGCGGCCCGGGGCCGGTCTCGCCGCCTCCCTCGTCCTCGTCCTCCTCGGCCGCCGGGGCCGTACCGGACGCCTTTCTCGGCACCTGGACGGCGACCATCGACAACGCGGGCGGCGCCAACACCCGCCGCCTCACCATCCGCCAGGGCGAGGTGGGGGACAGCGTGCTGACACTGGTCGCGGAGGGGCCGGCGGACGGCGGAGGGGCGTACCGCTGCGTCTTCGAGGCCGAGCTGAGCCAGGAGCCGGGCGACGGGGGGCCGTTGGAGATCGGGCCGTCCACCGTGACCAGCGGCCGGCCCGCCACCTCCTGCACGCCCGGCGATCCGACCGAGGTCAGCCTGCTGCCGGACGGGCGGTTGCGGCGAGCGCAGCCGGGGGGCGGGGAGAGTCTGACGTACACCCGGCAGTGACCGGGTAGGACGGCCACCCCGCCGGTTCGCGGAGTCGGTTGAACGTACGGCGAACTTCGGCGAACGTGTCCGGTTCGACCTCTTGCCCGCGCGTACCGTTGCTGCCCCATCCGGCTCCGGGGAGTTGCGGGGGCACCCACATGGAGTGGCTGAGCGCGGAGAACGTCGTCGCCGTCGGTACGGCGCTGCTGGGCATCGTCGCGTCCGCGGGCATGGTCTGGTACGAGCGCCGGGTGCCGCGGCGCAAGAGGATCGGTTACCGCGTCCAGATGGACAACGCCATAGGCGACGACGTGCGGTCGGGCCGGGCCAACCGGCGGCTCGGGCTGTTCGACGAGGTGCCGGGCATGTCGGACGCCACGCTGGTGCTGCTGCGCATCGAGAACGACGGCTCGCTGGGCATCGACCGCGCCGACTACACCGGTCCGGAGGACCACGGCCTCACCGCGGTGTTCACGGACCGCACGGTGCGCGGGGTCTCGGTGACGCAGCCGAGCGACACCGGCCATCTGATGGACCACTTCGCCGCCGAGCGCGGCTTCGGCTACCAGGGCAACACCCTGCGCATCCCGCCCGTCCCGCTGAACAAGGGCGACCACTTCAAGCTGCTGGTGCTGCTGACCGGCGGGGACGTGGGCCGGGAGATACGGCTGATCGGCGGCATCCGGGACGGCGAGGTCCACCCCAACCGCAGCGCGACGCCGGACGACAAGCCGCCGTTGTTCAGCCGGGCCTCGCGGAGCATCACCATCATGCTCACGGTGTGCGTGGTGACCCTGGCGGCGATCGTGGTGGCCCGGGACGACACCCCGCCGCCGATCGGCTGCGAGAAGGGGACCCTGACGGTGATCGGGTCGACGGCGTTCGAGCCGGTGATGGAGGAGGTGGCGAGGAAGTACGAGAAGGACTGCCAGGGCGCCACCATCACGGTCGACGCGCACGGATCGACCGCGGGGACGAGGGAGTTGGCCGCGGAGGGGGCGGCGCACAAGGGCCAGGGCTCGCCGCCCGTCGTCGCCCTGTCCGACGGGCCCCGGCCCGGCGACCTCTCCCCCCTGCGGGAGAACCGGGTGGCGTTGTCGGTCTTCGCGCTCGTCCTCAACGACGACGTGGGGCTGCGGGACCTGTCCACGGACGACGTGCGCCGGCTGTACGCGGGGGAGGTCTCCGACTGGTCGCAGCTGGGCGGGCGTCCACTGCCGGTGCACCTGGTCAGCCGGGACGCCAACTCCGGCACGCGGCAGGTGTTCCAGCGGCGGGTGCTCGGCGGGAGCGAGATGGCGAACACCTCGGTCGACTGCGTGCACAAGGACTATCCCGCGGCGCCGGTGACGCGGTGCGAACTCGACTCCACGGACCAGGTACTGGCCGAGGTCGCCCGGCTGCCCGGCGCGGTCGGGTACAGCGAGCTGAACCGCGCGGACGGCGCGAAGGGCCTGCGCGTGCTCGGCCTGGACGGGGACGCGCCGTCGGTGGACGCGATCGAGCACGGCCACAGCCGGTACCCCTACCGGGAGATCGAGTACGCCTACACCTACGGCCGGCCGCCGGCCGACTCCCTGGTCTCCAGCTTCCTGACCTATCTGACGCGGGGGAACGGGCAGGACATCATCCGCACGCACGGGCACGTGCCGTGCTGGACGCCGGAGGGCCTGAAGCTGTGCGCCTGACGGCCGTCATCCGGCCGCGGGCCCGTCATGGCTCGCCGCGCGGTTCCCCGCGCCCCCGGGGGAGGCGTGGGCCCGTCGGCTCCGAGCCGCGGCGGCGCTCACCGCGGCTCCGGCGGCCGCTGCCTCGGCATGTTCGGCCGCGCCCCGCCCCCCGGCGGCAGCGGGAAGCGGCCCCCGGGGAGCGCCCCCTCGTGCCCCACCGCCTCCTGGCGGGGCACGTACGCCACCGCCTGGATCCCCAGCGGGGCCGTGCCCGTCCGGAACGCCACCATCCAGTCGGCCGTCTCCGCCCGGACCAGCTCCGTCACGTCCTCCGAGAAGCGCCGCAGCAGCAGCACGCACCGCTCCGCCGCCTCGCTCGCCGTCCCCTCCGCGGGCCCCAGCACCTCCCGCATCCCCTCCACCGCCCAGTCGAACTGGAGCGCCTGCAACCGCCGCTGCACCGCCTGCGCCGTCGCCACGTCCCGCATCCAGCCCGACGTCAGCCCGAAGTACCGGTCGGCGCCCGCGCACGCGGCCGCGAGGAGCAGGGCCAGGCACCCCCACGGCGCCACGCCCGCCGCCACCCCCGTCAGGTCCAGCAGCGGCAGCGCCGCCCCGGTCACCGCCCCCGCCGCCGCCCCGGCCCGCAGCACCCGTGCCCCGCGCCGCTTCCACACCCGGTCCCGCAGATACCAGTCCGCCGTCCGCAGCGCCCCGTGCTCCACCCACCGGTACAGCTCGTCGAGCCGCTCCCCGGGTTCGCCCCAGTCGCCGGGTGGCAGCGCCCGCCCGGTCAGATCACCCGGCCGGGGTCCGGCCGGGCCCTCGCCCGGCCCGTCCTGGGGCGGCCCCTCGGGCTGCATCTCCGGCTGACCCACCCGGCACTCCCTACTGATCGCGACCGGTCACGTAGCGTGACATCCCCTGCCGACGTGCGCCACCCTTCCTACCGCCCAACGGGTGGCCCGGTCGTGACTTCCCCGGCTTTTCCGCCCGGAAGAGGGCCTTGATCAGGTATAGATCCGCCATCTCTCTCACTCGAAAGAGTGGCGGTGTGATGGCCGTCCGGACCACGTAGGCTCGTGCCAAGGAGAAAGACGTAGAGGAGCTGATCGTGATCCCCGGTGGTGGCCAGCCCAACATGCAGCAGTTGCTCCAGCAGGCCCAGAAGATGCAGCAGGATCTGCAGCGGGCCCAGGAGGAACTGGCGAACACGGAGGTCGAAGGGCAGGCGGGCGGCGGCCTGGTCAGGGCCACCGTGACCGGCGCCGGCGAGCTGCGCGGCCTGGAGATCGACCCCAAGGCGGTGGACCCGGAGGACACCGAGACGCTCGCCGACCTGATCGTGGCGGCCGTCCAGGCGGCCAACGAGAACGCGCAGGCGCTCCAGCAGCAGAAGCTCGGCCCGCTGGCCCAGGGCCTGGGCGGCGGTACGGGCATCCCCGGTCTGCCGTTCTGACTCCGGTCCAACTAGCGTACGTACCGAAAGGTCTCCAGGAAGGGCAGTCCGTTGTACGAAGGCGTGGTCCAGGACCTCATCGACGAGCTGGGGCGGCTGCCCGGCGTCGGTCCCAAGAGCGCGCAGCGGATCGCCTTCCACGTCCTTCAGGCCGAGCCGACGGACGTGAAGCGGCTCGCACAGGCGCTCCTGGAGGTCAAGGCGAAGGTCCGCTTCTGCGCGACGTGCGGCAACGTCGCGCAGGAGGAGCTGTGCAACATCTGCCGTGACCCGCGCCGCGATCCCTCGGTGATCTGCGTGGTGGAGGAGCCGAAGGACGTCGTCGCGGTCGAGCGCACCCGCGAGTTCCGCGGCCGCTACCACGTGCTCGGCGGGGCCATCAGCCCCATCGAGGGAGTGGGCCCCGACGACCTGCGTATACGAGAACTTCTCGCGCGGTTGGCCGACGGGACGGTCACGGAGCTGATCCTGGCCACCGATCCGAATCTCGAGGGCGAGGCGACGGCCACGTACCTCGCACGCATGATCAAGCCCATGGGCCTGAAGGTCACCCGCCTGGCCAGCGGCCTCCCGGTGGGTGGCGACCTGGAATACGCGGACGAGGTCACCCTCGGCCGCGCCTTCGAGGGGAGAAGACTCCTAGATGTCTGACGCCACGCTGCACGCCACGTCGCAGAACCCCGACGACTTCGCGGTACAGGTCGCCGACCAGATCGAGAGCTTCCTGGTGGCCGTCACGGAGGTGGCGCGGGGCGACGAGCCCGGCTCGGCGGTCCCGTTCCTCCTGCTGGAGGTCTCCCAGCTGCTGCTGGCCGGCGGCCGGCTGGGCGCCCACGAGGACTTCGTCCCGGACGAGCGCTACGAGCCCGACCCGGGCCCGGAGCCGGACGTGGACGAGCTGCGCGAGAACTTCGCCCGGCTGCTGGAGCCCGTCGACGTCTACTCCGAGGTCTTCGACCCCTACGAGCCCCGCAAGGCGCCGGTGCCGGCCCGGATCTCCGACGACCTCGCCGACGTCATCACCGACCTGCGCCACGGCATGGCCCACTACAGCGCGGGCCGTACCACCGAGGCGCTGTGGTGGTGGCAGTTCTCCTACTTCTCCAACTGGGGCGCGACGGCCTCCGCCGTGCTGCGCGCCCTCCAGTCGGTCCTCATCCACGTCCGCCTCAACCAGCCCCTGGAGGAGCTGGACGGCCTGGACACCGACCAGACACCCATGGGCGACGAGACCCTGGAGTTCGAGGCGGGCCGCGTGATGGCCGAGGAGATCGGCGGACCGCTCGGGATCCGGCCCGGCGCGTGACGCCGGGGACCGGTACGGCCACGGTGTGACCCGGGGCACGTTCCGCGTGGGCCGGTTCCGGGCGGGCAGGAGGCCCTGCGGAAGCGGGCGTCCGCGGTCCCGTCGGCAGGTTTCCCCCCGGTCGATGTCTCACCATGCGGGAGCAGGGTGGTGGATTTCGGACGCTCGTTAGACTGAGCCGACACAAACGAACCGAGCGAGGAGCGCACGTGGGCCTTGTCGTGCAGAAGTACGGAGGCTCCTCCGTAGCCGATGCCGAGGGCATCAAGCGCGTCGCCAAGCGGATCGTGGAAGCGAAGAAGAACGGCAACCAGGTTGTCGTCGTCGTTTCCGCGATGGGCGACACGACGGACGAGCTGATCGATCTCGCCGCGCAGGTCTCTCCGATGCCTGCCGGGCGCGAATTCGACATGCTGCTGACCGCCGGAGAGCGGATCTCCATGGCGCTGCTGGCCATGGCGATCAAAAACCTGGGCCACGAGGCCCAGTCCTTCACCGGCAGCCAGGCCGGCGTCATCACCGACTCGGTCCACAACAAGGCCCGGATCATCGACGTCACGCCGGGCCGCATCCGGACCGCGCTGGACGAGGGCAACATCGCGATCGTCGCCGGTTTCCAGGGCGTCAGCGCCGACAAGAAGGACATCACCACGCTCGGCCGCGGTGGCTCCGACACCACGGCCGTGGCCCTCGCCGCCGCCCTCGACGCCGAGGTCTGCGAGATCTACACCGACGTCGACGGCGTGTTCACCGCCGACCCGCGGGTGGTGAAGAAGGCGAAGAAGATCGACTGGATCTCCTTCGAGGACATGCTGGAGCTCGCGGCATCCGGCTCCAAGGTCCTGCTCCACCGCTGTGTGGAGTACGCCCGCCGCTACAACATCCCGATCCACGTCCGCTCCAGCTTCAGCGGATTGCAGGGCACGTGGGTCAGCAGTGAGCCGATTGGGGACAAGAAGGTGGAGCAGGCCATCATCTCCGGTGTCGCGCACGACACCTCCGAGGCCAAGATCACGGTCGTCGGCGTGCCGGACAAGCCGGGTGAGGCCGCCTCGATCTTCCGGGCCATCGCCGACGCGCAGATCAACATCGACATGGTCGTGCAGAACGTGTCCGCCGCCGCCACCGGCCTGACGGACATCTCCTTCACCCTGCCGAAGACCGAGGGCCGCAAGGCCATCGACGCCCTGGAGCGCAACCGCCCCGGCATCGGCTTCGACTCGCTGCGCTACGACGACCAGATCGGCAAGATCTCCCTGGTCGGCGCGGGTATGAAGACCAACCCGGGCGTCACCGCCGCGTTCTTCGAGGCGCTGTCCGACGCGGGCGTGAACATCGAGCTGATCTCGACCTCCGAGATCCGCATCTCGGTCGTCACCCGCAAGGACGATGTGCCGGAGGCCGTGCGCGCCGTGCACACCGCCTTCGGGCTCGACTCCGACACCGACGAGGCCGTCGTCTACGGAGGCACCGGCCGATGACCGCCAAGCCGACGCTCGCGGTCGTGGGAGCGACCGGAGTGGTCGGCCGGGTCATGCTCCAGATCCTGTCCCAGCGCGCGGACGTCTGGGGCGAGATCCGTCTGTTCGCCTCCCCCCGCCCGGCCGGCCGCAAGGTGACCGTGCGCGGGGTGGAGGCCGAGGTCGCGGCCCTGACCGAGGACGCGTTCGCCGGGGTCGACGTCGCCCTGTTCGACGTGCCGGAAGAGGTCGCCGCCGAGTGGGCGCCGATCGCCGCCGCCTCCGGCGCCGTGGTCGTGGACAACTCCGGCGCCTTCCGCGCCGACCCGGACGTGCCCCTGGTGGTGCCCGAGGTCAACGCGCACCGGGCGCGCAACCGCCCGCGCGGCATCATCGCCAACCCCGGCGCCGCCACCCTCACGATGATCGTCGCCCTCGGCGCGCTGCACGCCGAGTACGGGCTGCGCGAGCTGGTGGTCTCCTCGTACCAGGCGGTGAGCGGGGCCGGCCGGGCCGGGGTGGACACGCTGCGGACCCAGCTGTCCCTGGTCGCCGGCACCGAGCTGGGTACCGCGCCGGGGGATGTGCGACGGGTCGTGGGCGACGCCACCGGTCCGTTCCCGGAGCCGGTCGCGCTGAACGTCGTGCCGTGGGCCGGCACCGCGGCCGAGGACGGCTGGTCCTCGGAGGAACTGCGGCTGCGCGACGAGTCCCGTCGGATCCTGTCGCTGCCCGGCCTGCCGGTCGCCGCGACCTGTGTCCGGGTGCCGGTGGTCACCACCCACTCCCTCACGGTCCACGCCCGCTTCCAGGGGGTGGCCGGTGTCGACGGCGCCCGCGAGATCCTCGCCACCGCGCCCGGCGTGGTGCTGTGCGACGACCCCGCGGCCGGCGAGTTCCCGACCCCCGCCGACGTGGTGGGCACCGACCCCACCTGGGTGGGCCGGGTGCGGCAGGCGCTGGACGACCCGACCGCGCTCGAACTCTTCGTTTGCGGCGACAACACGCGCAAAGGCGCCGCGCTGAACCTCGTCCAGATCGCGGAACTGGTCGCCCAGGAGTCCGCCGGGTGAGCCGTGTGATCCCTTTGTAGGATCTGTGTGCGAAGTGTGTCCGGCGGGATGGTCCAAACCGCTTGAGCCGCCCCTCTCGGCGACAGAAGATGTGCCTCCCCGCTCTCCGCAACCGCGCGGAGGGCGGGGAGCGTCTTTGCGGTCACTCTTCGGGGCGTGGGGGCGTCGTGAGCGGACCGGGCGCGGGATGCCCGTCCCACATCGGACATAGGGGAAGAGCGGGACGCATGACGGCACTTGAGGCACCGCCGGCGGTCGCACATGGGACGCCCGGCGCGTACAACCCTGGCGGGGTCAGACGTGTCCAACTGGCGTGGCAGAGGTACTCGAACTCACCGGGGCGCGCGGCACCGCGGCCCTACGGCCGCCGCGTGCGGCGCTGCGTCCCCGCACGCCCGGCGGCATGCCGGTGATCGCGCCCATGCCAGCCGCGCGGCCCGCCCGCATACCCGGTCAGCGTGACGGCGCCGACGACACCGCGGCCGCGGGGGCCGTCACCGGCACCACCGTGGACCACCTCACCGAGACCTACCGGGCGCACTACCGCTCGCTGCTGGGCCTCGCGGCACTCCTGCTCGACGACACCGCCTCCTGTGAGGACGTCGTCCAGGAGGCCTTCATCCGGGTCCACTCGGCGCGCAAACGCGTCCGCGACCCGCAGAAGACGCTCGCCTACCTCCGGCAGACGGTCGTCAACCTCTCCCGCTCCACGCTGCGCCGGCGCATCCTCGGCCTCAAGCTGCTGTCCAAGCCGATGCCGGACATGGCGAGCGCGGAGGAGGGCGCGTACGACCAGCTGGAGCGCCGCGACCTCATCAAGGCGATGAAGGGACTGCAACGCCGCCAGCGCGAGGTCCTGGTCCTGCGCTACTTCGCGGACATGACCGAGGCCCAGGTCGCCGAGACGCTCGGCATCTCCCTGGGCTCGGTGAAGGCGTACGGTTCGCGCGGCATCGCCGCACTGCGGGTGGCCATGGAGAAGTTGTCATGACCCACCGCCCCCACGACATCGCCACGACCACATTTCACCGCACGCTGGGAACGAGACTGTGAACCACGGCCCCGACGACAGGAGCACCGAGGGGCTGGGACCCGAACGAGAGCCGGAGGGGGCCGACTTCGCCGGCTCCCGCGACCCGCGGGGTTCCCAGGACTCCTTCGACGCATGGGAGCCGGACTCCGAGGACCTGGACCCGGCCGCCGGCGGGACCGGACCGGCGGCCGAGGGGGAGTGGCTCGCCCCGACGCTCGGGGGGCTCGGGTCGGACGAGGCGGCGGTGCGGCGGATGCTGCACTCCGCGGTCGACGGCATCGAGCCGGGCGCGGGCACGCTGGAGCATCTGCGCCGCGCGGTCCCCGCGCGGCGGGCCCGCAAGCGCCAGGCGGCCGTGGGCATGGCCGCGGCGGCCCTGTTCTTCGGTACGGCGATCCCGGCGCTCGTCCATGTCTCCGACTCGGGCGGCTCCGACCCGGACACCGCGATGGCCGGCCAGTCCTCGAAGGCGCAGTCCGGCACCGGGCACGGCAAGGACCGGGGCGGCCAGACGAACGGCGGCCGGGAGGCGACGGGCGGGGCGGGCCGGCCCGGCAAGGGACCCGACAGGCCCGGGGACAAGGGCCGCGGCGGCGCGGGCGGCGCCGGTACCGCCGGCGGCGCGGACCCCTCGGCCACCCTGGCCACGGGCGTCCCGGTGTGCACGGCGGCGGAGCTGGGCTCCGCCACGGGCAGCGCGGCCGCGCCGGACTCGACCGGGATCGTGTACGGCACGTTCCGCGTCACCAACATCTCCTCCCACGCCTGCGCGGTCGGCGGCGCGGGAACGGTGGGCGCGAGCGCGCAGGGCGCGGCGGACCCCGCGAAGATCGCCGTCGTACGGCATGCGGCGGGCGACGCGGCGACGGGCCTGCCCGATCCCTCCCAGGAAGTCGCGAGCCTGGTCCTCCAGCCCGGCGCGGCCTACCAGGAGAAGTTCGCCTTCGTCCCCTCCGAGACCTGCCCCGCCCCCGGCGGCACGACCGGCGGCACGACCGGCGGCGGCCCCACGCCCGACCCGAGCCCGAGCGCGAGCGACGGCACGGCCGACGTCGCGAACTCCACCGGTACGACGCCCCAGCTGGGCACGGGGGACGTGGCGGCCGACGGGAGCGTCCTGGTCACCCACACCGCCGCCGGCGGGCCCACGGCGGCCGCGAAGGTACCGGGGGAGTGCGCGGGGACGGTGTACTACACGGGGCTGCTGGCGGACATGTAGGGGGAGGGTGCGGCGGTCATGCCGCACCCACCGCGGGCGGGGGTGCCGTCCGGGGCGCGGCTCAGCCGGCCACCGTCACCGGCTCCGACTCCTCGGGCGCCAGGCCCAACGCGGCGTCCCGCGCCGCCTCGGCCTCCCGCCGCAGCAGCCGGAACCACATGAACACCGTGAACCCGGCGAACACGAACCACTCCCCGGTGTACCCGAGGTTCTGGAACGCCTTCAGGTCGAGCCCCGTTCCGGCCGGCGCCGACGCCGGCACCGCCTTCATCCCGGAGTCCGCCTTGTCCAGCGTCACCCATGCGTCGTACAGCCGGTCCGGCACCAGGTTGACCAACGACGCCGAACTGATCGCCGCGGTCTGGTCCGCCGGCAGTCCCCCCTGCGCGCTGACCCCGTTGTCCCCCGGCGTCTCGGACGCCTGGAGCGCGCCGACGACCGTCACCTCACCCCGCGGCGCCGCGGGCGCCTTCGCCGCGGCCGCCTTCCCCGGCAGCCACCCCCGCACCACGGGCAGCGACCTCCCGGAATCGGTCCGCAGCAGCGTGAGGACGTAGAACCCGTTCTTCCCGTCGAGCTGCCGACCGGGCACCAACAGCTGCGTCCCGTAGTGTCCGTGCGCCGACACCCGCCGCCCGGACGTCGCCTTGTTCACCGGCAGCATCGCATCCAGTGGTCGCGCCGCCTCGGAGCCGTCGGACGCGGCCTGCCGGTTCGCGGCGTGTTCCTCGTGCACCCGCCCCTCGAACCGGCTCAGCTGCCAGGACCCCATGAAGACGCAGAAGGGGATGGCGAGCAGTACGAAGACGTTGATGCCCCACCAGCGCGGAGTCAGCAGAAACCGGTACACGCCCTCCACGGTACGGCGCCCGCCCGCCCGCCCCGCCCGCGGGTCAGCCCTTGTGCGCCCTCAACGAGTAGATCAAGGGCGGCGGCACGGACCGGTACCAGCTCGTCCCACCGGGCGCGGTCGTCCTCGCGCCGGCCCTCGGGTGCGGACGCGGACGCGGCGCTCCGCGTACTCATGGCGCGAAAGTTATCCACAGGCTGTGCCCACCCGCCGCACAATTGTCGCCGGGGCCAGGCAGTATGGGCGCATGACTGGGGCCAAGACTGAGAGCACGACGCCGAGCGCACCGCAGACGCCGGGCAGCGCGGACATGCCGGACTGGGAGAAGCGGTTCCGCGCACCGCGGGTGTCCCTGCCCGACTGGGCCGAGGACGCACCCGACCGCTCGCTGTTCGTGTCGAACGCGACGGGGACGTACGAGCTGTACGCGTGGGACCGCGCCACGGGCGAGCAGCGCCAGGCCACCGACCGGCCGAACGGCACGACGGACGGCACGCTCTCCCCCGACGGCGCCTGGATCTGGTGGTTCGACGACAAGGACGGCGACGAGTTCGGCGTCTGGCGCCGCCAGCCCTTCACCGGCGGCCCCGACGAACCGGCCGTCCCGGGCCTCGCCCCCTCCTACCCGGCGGGCCTCGCCCTGGGCCGCGACGGCCGCACCGCCGTCGTCGGCCGCTCCACGGACGAGGACGGTACGACGATCCACCTGGCCCGCGCGGGCGCGGACCCGGTCGAGATCTACCGGCACCGCGAGTCCGCGGGCGTCGGCGACCTCTCGCACGACGGCTCCCTGATCGCCATCGAGCACACCGAGCACGGCGACGCGATGCACGCGGCGCTGCGCGTGCTGCGCCCGGACGGCTCGACGGTCGCCGAGCTGGACGACACCAAGGGCGGCTCCGAGGAGCTGGGCCTGGAGGTGCTGGGCTTCGCCCCGGTCGACGGTGACACCCGGCTGCTGATCGGGCACCAGCGCCGGGGCCGCTGGGAGCCGCTGGTGTGGGACGTCGCCACGGGGGAGGAGACCGACCTCGCGCTGGAGCTGCCCGGTGACGTCAGCGCCGAGTGGTACCCGGACGGCTCGGGCCTGCTGATCGCGCACGGTTTCGAGGCCCGCAGCGAGCTGTTCCGTTACGACCTGGCGAGCCGCGAGCTGACCCGCGTCCCCACCCCGCCCGGCACGGTCTCCGGGGCGACGGCGCGGCCGGACGGCAGCGTCGAGTACCTGTGGTCGTCCGCCGCCGAGCCGTCGGTGGTGCGGTCCACCTCCGGCGGTGTCGTCCTGGACCCGCCCGGCATGAAGTGCCCGCCGTCGGTGCCGGTGGAGGACGTGTGGGTGGAGGGCCCCGGCGGCCGCATCCACGCCCTGATCCAGAAGCCCGCGGGCGCGACCGGCCCCCTGCCGACCGTCTTCGACCTGCACGGCGGCCCGACGTGGCACGACAGCGACTCCTTCGCCTCGGGCCCGGCCGCCTGGGTCGACCACGGGTACGCGGTGGTCCGCGTCAACTACCGCGGCTCCACGGGGTACGGCCGCGCGTGGACCGACGCCCTCAAGCACCGGGTCGGCCTGATCGAGCTGGAGGACGTGGCGGCGGTCCGCGACTGGGCGGTCTCCTCGGGCCTCGCCGACCCCGAGCGGCTCGTCCTCACCGGCGGCTCCTGGGGCGGTTACCTCACCCTCCTCGGCCTCGGCACCCAGCCGGAGTCCTGGGCGGTGGGCATCGCGGTCGTCCCCGTCGCGGACTACGTCACGGCGTACCACGACGAGATGGAGGCCCTGAAGGCCATGGACCGCACCCTCCTCGGCGGCACCCCCGAGGAGGTCCCGGAGCGCTTCGAGGCATCCTCCCCGCTCACCTACGTGGACCGCGTCAAGGCCCCGGTCTACATCTCCGCGGGCGTCAACGACCCCCGCTGCCCCATCCGCCAGATCGACAACTACGTCCACCGCCTCCAGTCCCGCGGCACCCCCCACGAGGTCTACCGCTACGACGCCGGCCACGGCTCCCTGGTCGTCGACGAGCGCATCAAGCAGGTGGCCCTGGAACTGGACTTCGCGAGGAGGCACCTGCCGGCGTGACGGCGCCCGGCCGCTCCGGGCCGCCCGCCGCTCCCTCCCGCGTCCGCCCGGAGGGGGCCGGCGGGCGGGGTCACCGGAGGGCGGCCAGGCCCTGGCGGGTGATGGCGAGGACGACGCGGTCGGCCTTGGTCAGGACGTGGTCGGGCGGGGTGTCGGTGCGGCCGGCGAGAGCCAGGACCCGCCAGGCACCGGGGCGGAAGGCGTCGCGCACCGTCCGGCCCTCCAGCATGGGATGACCGTCCACGTCGACCGCGGCGAACAGCAGCACCTGCCGTTCCACCGCGACCGCGCCGAGCACCTGCCGGCCGAGCATCGCCCCCGCGAAGGCCGGCGCCGCCAGGTGCGTCACGCTCCGGCTCCGGGTCAGCGCCCGCGGGTAGGCGGCACGCAGGGTCCGGTACACCGCCGTGGCGAAGTCGTCGTCGTACAGCCGTAGCACCACCCGCAGATCCGGCCGGACCGTCCGGGCGTAGAGCACCGCCTCCAGGTTCGTGGTGTCCGCGCTGGTCACGGCGAGCAGCGCCTGCGCCCGGTGGATCTTCGCGGACTCCAGCACCCCCTCCTGCGTGACGTCTCCGAGCACCACCGGCACCCGCAGCCGCCGCGCGGTCGCGAGCCCCCGCGCCTCGGGGTCGGACTCGACGCACACCACGGGCACGTTCAGCTCCCGCAGCCGCGTCAGCACCCGCGTGCCGATCTTGCCGAGTCCCAGCAGCACCACGTGCCCGCCCAGCCCCCGCGGCGGCTTCCGCAGCGAGGTGGCGGTACGGAACGTGCCCAGCGCCTCCAGCACCGCGGCCAGCAGCACCGGCAGCAGCAGCAACCCGACCAGCGCCGACAGGAGTTGGAGCAGCTGGCGGCCGATCCCCGCCCCGAGCGCGGGATCGTCGATGGCGAACATGTCGAGCAGCGTCAGGTAGAAGGCCCGTACCGGGTGGATCCGGGTCACCGCCCACAGCGCGATCGCCAGCGCGAGCACACACCCCACCAGACCGGCCAGCGACCACCGCAGCCGCCGGGAGAACAGCGAGGCGAGCGACGAGACGAGGCCCGTCCCGCGCCCCGGCGCCGCCGACTGCGGTCCGGCCGCCGTCGAGACCTGCTCCAGCACGACGGCCGTGCGCCCGGCGGCCCCCCGTACCTCCTCGTCGTCCGGCAGCAGCCGCGGCTGGTCCCCGCCGGTGACGCCGGCGGGGTCGCTCACCGACAGCAGGGCCAGGGTGTGCAGCCCGGAGTCGGCCGGCAGCGGCCGCTCCACCGCGCGCAGCAGCAGCCCCTCGGTCTGTACGACCTTGCTGGTGCCCGCGAGCGCGGTCGCGGCCAGCGCCGGCGCCGCGGTGTCGGCGTCGGACAGCACCGTGGTGGACGCCTCCCGGCCCCCGTCGCCCCCGCCCCCGTACGCCAACGCGGCCGCCTGGTCGAGGAGTTCCTCGATGTGCTGGCCGAGCCGCCGGTTGTAGAGCCGCAGGACCAGCCGCAGCCGGGGATTGAGCCGGCGCGCGGTCAGCGCGGCACGGATGTTGGTCTCGTCGTCGTCGTGCACCAGCGCGAGCGCGGTCGCCCGCTCCACCCCGGCCTCGGCGAGCACCGCCTCCGTCAACTCCACGGCCTCCAGCACGGGTTCGCCGCCCGCCGTGCCGGCCGTGGTCGCCGTGCCCGGCGCGGCGGCCACCACGGGGCGGACGCCGACCGCCGCGTTGACCACCCGGTCCAGCAGCGCCGCCGACGCGGCCCGCGCCCGGCCGACCACCGGTGGTCTCGCCGCCCGCTCGCTCGGCGGCACCACCAGGGTGACCTGCTCGCCGTACACCCCGCGCAGCTCGGCCGCCAGCCGGTGCGCAAGTCCGTCGTCCCCGCACACCACCATGTGGGGTGCGCCGGGTCCCCCTTGAAACGGAACGCTCGCCACGAGGGGAAAGACTGCCTCAGGAAGAAGACCGGTTCCATAGCGGCGGGCCGAACGCGCGTGACGGACAACCGCGTTCGACCCGCCACGCCCGTCAGCGCCCGGCCGCCGCCTTCTCGAAGTCGAAGCGCGCCAGATCCGCGAGCCACACCCGGGCGTTGCCGTCCGACGGGGCCCGCCAGTCGCCGCGCGGGGAGAGCGAGCCGCCGGCCGAGACCTTGGGGCCGTTCGGCATCGCCGAGCGCTTGAACTGGGCGAACGCGAAGAAGCGGCGGCAGAACACCTCCAGCCAGCGCACGATCTCCGCGAGGTCGTACGACCCCCGCTCGGCCTCGGGGAAGCCCGGCGGCCAGGCGCCCGATTCCGCGTCGTGCCAGGCGTGCCACGCCAGGAAGGCGATCTTCGAGGGGCGCAGGCCGTAGCGCAGCACGTGGAAGAGGGTGAAGTCGTGCAGCGCGTACGGGCCGATCTTCGACTCGGTGGACTGCATCTCCTCGCCCGGCACCAGCTCCGGACTGATCTCGGTGTCCAGGATCGCGGCGAGGATCGAGCCGGTCTCCTCGTCGAACTGGCCGCTGCTGATCACCCAGCGGATCAGGTGCTGGATCAGCGTCTTGGGCACGCCCGAGTTGACGTTGTAGTGGCTCATCTGGTCGCCGACGCCGTACGTCGACCAGCCGAGCGCCAGCTCGGACAGGTCGCCGGTGCCGAGCACGATGCCGCCGCGCTGGTTGGCCAGCCGGAACAGGTAGTCGGTGCGCAGGCCCGCCTGGACGTTCTCGAACGTGACGTCGTACACCGGCTCGCCGGCGGCGAAGGGGTGGCCCATCTCCTTGAGCATCAGCCGCGCGGTCGGCGTGATGTCCAGCTCGGCCGCGGTGACGCCGAGCGCCCGCATCAGCCGGTGGGCGTTGTCCTTGGTGTGGTCGCTGGTGGCGAAGCCGGGCAGGGTGAAGGCCAGGATGTCGCTGCGCGGGCGTCCGGCGCGGTCCATCGCGCGGGCGGCGACGATCAGCGCGTGCGTGGAGTCCAGACCGCCGGAGACGCCGATGACGACCTTCGGGCCGCCGATCGCCCCGAGCCGCTGCTGGAGGCCCTCGACCTGGATGTTGTACGCCTCGTAGCAGTCGAGGGCGAGCCGGTCGGGGTCGGCGGGCACGAACGGGAAGCGTTCGAGTCGGCGCCACAGTCCCAGGTCGCCGGTGACCGGCGGGTCGAGCAGGAAGGGGACGGTGCGGAAGTCCGCGGTGCGGGCCGCGTGCGTACGGCGGTTGTCGTCGAAGCTGCCCATCCGCTGCCGCTCCTGGCGCAGCAGGTCGAGGTCGACGTCGGCCGCCGCGAACTGTTCGCCGAGCGGGAAGCGCTCGGACTCGGCCAGCAGCACCCCGTTCTCGTAGATCAGCGTCTGGCCGTCCCAGGACAGGTCGGTGGTCGACTCGCCGAGACCGGCCGCCGCGTAGACGTACGCGCCGAGGTAGCGGGAGGAGGCCGAGCGGCACATCAGCTTGCGGTCCTCGGCCCGGCCGACCGTGATCGGGCTGCCGGAGAGGTTCGCGAGCACGGTCGCGCCGGCCAGCGCCGCCTCCGCGCTCGGCGGCACCGGCACCCACATGTCCTCGCAGATCTCCGCGTGCAGCACCAGACCGGGCACGTCGTCGGCCGTGAACAGCAGATCCACGCCGAACGGCACGTCCGCGCCGCCGACCCGGATGGTGCCGCCGCGTTCGTCGTCGCCCGAGGCGATCTGGCGGCGCTCGTAGAACTCCCGGTAGTTCGGCGGGTACGACTTGGGCGCCACGCCGAGGACCCGGCCGCGGTGCACGACCACCGCGCAGTTGTAGATCCGGTTGCGGTGGCGCAGCGGGGCGCCGACGACCAGCACCGGCAGCAGGTCCGCCGATCCGGCGACCACCTGCTGGAGGGCGTCCTCGACCGCGTCGAGCAGCGGGTCCTGGAGCAGCAGGTCCTCGATCGAGTAGCCGCACAGCACCATCTCCGGGAAGACGGCGACGGCGACGCCCTCCTCGGCGCACCGGCGCGCCTGGCGCAGGACCGATTCGGCGTTGGCGCCCGGGTCGGCGATGACGGTGTGGCCGGTGCACGCGGCGACGCGCGCGAAGCCATGCTGATAGATCGACCAGAAGTTCACAGGGGGAAGCCTAGGACTTCTGCCGCAAGGGGGACGCAGCCGCTCGCCTTTGCCCCGAACCCGGACGTACAGTACCCCTAGGGGTATATACCGAGGAGTGAGCGTGGAACTGGAGCTTGAGGGCGCGTCCCTGAAGTCCGTGCTGAACCGGCTGCGCCGCGCGCAGGGCCAGATCTCCGGGGTGATCCGGATGATCGAGGAGGGGCGGGACTGCGAGGACGTCGTGACCCAGCTGGCCGCCGCCTCGCGCGCGCTCGACCGCGCCGGTTTCGCGATCATCGCGACCGGGTTGCAGCAGTGCGTGGCGGACATCGAGTCGGGGCGCAAGGACGGGGAGGACGCGGAGGCGATGAAGGCGCGGATGGAGCGGCTGTTCCTGTCACTGGCCTGACGTCCGCAGGGGGGTGACGCCGGCGTCGGCGTGGCGTCGGTGCCGGCGGGTGCCCTCCGCCCGCTCCCGGGGGGACCTCGAACACCCGCGCACGGGCCGTTCGGCCCTTGCCCGCCCCCGTACGCCCTGACTTCACTGGTCCGTCGGCCCCCGACCTCCACCGGCAAGGCGGAACACGTCCGATGACCAGTGACACGACCACCGGCGCCACCCCTCAGCAGCGGGACCGGCGGAGCGCCGATCCGATCCCGGCGGAGACCACGGCCACGGCCACCGCCTCCCGCGCGTTCGCCTGGCTGCTGATCGTGACCGGAGCGCTCGGCATCCTCGCCTCCTTCGTGATCACGATCGACAAGATCCAGCTGATCCAGGACCCGCACTTCACCCCCTCCTGCAACCTCAGCCCGGTGCTGTCCTGCTCCAACGTGATGCGCAGCGCCCAGGCATCCGTCTTCGGCTTCCCCAACCCCCTCCTGGGCCTCGCCACCTACCCCGTCGTGGTCACCGTCGGCTTCGCCCTGCTGGCCGGCGCCCGCTTCCGGCGCTGGTTCTGGCTCGGCCTCAACGCGGGCACCCTGTTCGGCGCGGGCTTCTGCATGTGGCTGATGAGCCAGGCCCTGTACGACATCGGCGCGCTGTGCCTGTGGTGCTGCCTGGCCTGGGCGGCCACCATCGCGATGTTCTGGTACACCACCGCGCACAACCTGATGCACGGCGTCATCCGCGCGCCGCGTGCCGTGGTGGCGGGCGTGCTGGAGTTCCACTGGGTGGTGCCGCTCACCTGGTACCTGGGCATCGTGATGCTGATCGCCACGCGATGGTGGGACTACTGGGGCTCGTTGCTCTGACGGAGCCTCTCCGGGAGGCACCAAGGGCCGAACGACCCCACCGATCGGCCCTGCCGCCCGCCCCCCGCGCCCGGTTAGCGTCGCGCAATGCAGCGCAAGAACATCCCCGACCCGGGCTTCGCGGGCGACGACGGCTCACCGGAACCCCGCCTCGCCGCCGCCCTCTCCGCATGGTCCGAGACCCGCTCCGTCACGGCGGAGACCGACCTGCTCGCCCTGCTCGCGGACGCCCGCCTGCTGGTCCCGATCATCGCCGTCCTCGGCGAGACGGAGATCGGCCCGGACGGCCGCAAGGGCGAGAAGACGAGCGACATGGCGGTCGCCACCCTGCACCTGCCGGACGGCCGCCGCGGACTGCCGGCCTTCACCAGCCTCGACGCGCTGGCCCGCTGGCGCCCCGACGCCCGCCCCGCACCGGTCCCGGCCTGCAAGGCGGTCGAGGCGGCCTGGCACGCGGGCGCCGAGACCCTCCTGGTCGACATCTCGGGGCCGGTCTTCTACGAACTCTCCGGCGCCGCCCTGCGCGCGGTCGCCGAACGCCGTCCGCACCTGCCCCCGTCGCACGACCCCGAGATCGCCGGGACCCTGCGCACGATCCTGGCCCGCCACCCCGCCGTACACCGGGCCCATCTGCTGCCGGCCACCGGCGACACGGACGCCCGGCTCGTCGTCGTACCGCCCCCGTCCGAGCCGGACGACCAACCGCCCGGGGCCGCCCACCACCTGGCGGACGCCGTGCGCGACCTGGCCGCCGACCTGGCCGCGGACCCGCTGCTGCGGGTGCGCCTGGACCGGGGCCTGGAGCTCGCGGTCGTACCCGGGGACCGGGCGGTCCCCGGCTCGCCCCTCTACCGCCGCCACTGACCGGCGGACACGCGTCGACGACCGGCGAGCGCCCGGAAAAAGGGGCCGCTCGGCCCTACCGGGAGGCGTACCCGGGACTGTTCAGCCCTATCGGCGAGGGGTGTCCCCGGGCCGATCATGTGGCGGGCCGGGAAGCGCCGGGTCCACAACCCGCACGCGTGGCGCTTCCCGGCCCCGCTCCGACATGCACAGCTGGGAGGGACGCCATCCGGTGGACGAGGCACAGATACACAACGTGATGACCGAACGGCCGAGCGCCGAGGTCACCGCGGCCGGCGAGCAGCAGCCGGCCGTACGACGCGCACGGCCCTCGTGGATCCAGTGGTTGACGACCACGGACCACAAGCAGATCGGGACGATGTACCTGGTCTCGTCGTTCGTGTTCTTCCTGATCGGAGGCGTGCTGGCGCTGCTGATGCGCGCCGAGCTGGCCCGGCCCGGACTGCAGATCATGTCGAACGAGCAGTTCAACCAGGCCTTCACCATGCACGGCTCGATCATGCTGCTGATCTTCGCGATGCCGCTGTTCACCGGCTTCGCGAACTGGATCATGCCGCTCCAGATCGGCGCGCCCGACGTGGCGTTCCCCCGGCTGAACATGCTGGCCTACTGGCTGTACCTGTTCGGCTCGCTGATCGCGGCGGGCGGCTTCCTGGCGCCCGACGGCGCCGCGGACTTCGGGTGGTTCCTGTACGCCCCGCTGTCCGACGCCGTGCACTCGCCTGGTATCGGCGCCGACCTGTGGATCATGGGCGTGGCGCTGTCCGGCTTCGGCTCGATCGCGGGTGCGGTCAACTTCATCACCACGATCATCTGCATGCGCGCGCCCGGCATGACCATGTTCCGCATGCCGATCTTCGTGTGGAACGTGCTGCTGACCGCGCTCCTGGTCCTGATCGTCTTCCCGGTGCTGGCCGCGGCCCTGTTCGCGCTGGAGTGCGACCGCAAGTTCGGCAGCCACATCTTCGACGCGGCCAACGGCGGCGCGCTGCTGTGGCAGCACCTCTTCTGGTTCTTCGGCCATCCGGAGGTCTACATCCTGGCGCTGCCGTTCTTCGGCATCGTCTCCGAGATCGTCCCGGTCTTCTCCCGCAAGCCGATGTTCGGCTACATGGGCCTGATCGGCGCCACGATCGCCATCGCCGGTCTGTCGGTCACCGTCTGGGCGCACCACATGTACGTCACCGGCGGCGTGCTGCTCCCCTTCTTCTCGTTCATGACCTTCCTGATCGCGGTCCCGACGGGCGTGAAGTTCTTCAACTGGATCGGCACCATGTGGAAGGGCTCGCTGAGCTTCGAGACCCCGATGCTGTGGGCCACCGGCTTCCTCGTGACCTTCGTCTTCGGCGGCCTGACGGGCGTGATCCTCGCCTCCCCGCCGATGGACTTCCACGTGTCCGACTCGTACTTCGTCGTGGCCCACTTCCACTACACGATCTTCGGTACGGTCGTGTACGCGATGTTCGCCGGATTCCACTTCTGGTGGCCGAAGTTCACGGGCAAGATGCTGGACGAGCGGCTCGGCAAGATCACCTTCTGGACGCTGACGGTGGGCTTCCACCTCACCTTCCTCGTGCAGCACTGGCTGGGCGCCGAGGGCATGCCGCGCCGGTACGCCGACTACCTGGCCACCGACGGCTTCACCGCCCTCAACACCGTGTCCACGATCGGCTCGTTCCTCCTCGGCCTCTCCCTCCTGCCGTTCTTCTACAACGTCTGGAAGACCGCCAAGTACGGCGAGCCGGTGGGCGTGGACGACCCCTGGGGCTACGGCCGTTCGCTGGAGTGGGCGACCTCCTGCCCGCCCCCGCGGCACAACTTCACCACCCTGCCCCGCATCCGCAGCGAGTCCCCGGCGTTCGACCTGCACCACCCGGAGATCGTGGCCCTCGAGGCCGAGGCGGCGAGGTGACCGTGCCGCACCCCGTACTGGCCCTGGCCACCACCGCGGTGACGGCCTCCGGCTGCGTCTGGTACCTCCCGGCCCTCGCCGACCTCCGCGCGGGCGCCGACCGCCCCCTGTCCCGCCGCGTGCGGGCGGCGTCCTGCGTGACGGCCTGGTCGACGGCGGCGGCGGTCGCGGTGCTCCTCTTCACGACGGGTCCCTGGAAGTGGCCGGTCATGGCCGCCGCGGCCGGCACCTTGCTGGCCCTGTCCCTGCTCGTCTGGTCGTCCGTCCGCCACTTCCGGGAAACCCACGAAGCGGCCACCCACTGGACGGAGCTGAACCCCGACCAGGCCCCGCCGGCCCCCGACCGCACCCGCCACGTGGTCGCCGTCCTCCTGACGGCCGGCCTCACCGCGGCCGCGGCCACGGCCGTCCTCCACCTGGCCGCCGGCCCCACCACCCCCGGGGCCTGGGTCGCCACCATCACCACCCCCACGGCGATCCTGGCGCTGTTCATCGTCCTGGCCGCCACCCACACCCGGTCCCACCACGACCGCCGTCCCCACTGACCACCCTCCCGTCCCCACCAGGGCGGGGCGCACTCCCTCAGCCGGCAGGTGCGCCCCGCCCGCCTCTCTTCCCCGGTGGAGGCGGCCGGGCGCCGACCGCCGGACGGGGTGCACGGGCTCCCGGCGCCGCGGAGTGGCGTGCGCCATACACCTGTTCAGGAACCGGGCCGCGGACCGGCCCGACTCCTGAGCCGGTACGGATCGAACCGGCTGACGCCGTACGGACGTGATCTGGAGACGCGGCTGATGGACGAGTCCCGGCGATCCCCTTCCGGCGCGGCGCCCCGCCGCGGCGGTTCGCACCCCCGCCGCCCCCACTCTGGCGGCAACAGCCTGCGGCTGCGCGCCTGGCAGCCCTCGCCCGCCCGGAGGCGCACCCGATGACCGAGCGGAACCCCTGGCGGCCGTCGCGCCGCCGGCTGACCGACGCGCTGACCGCGGCTCCGGCCCCGGTGGCCGCGTGCGGCCTCGCCCTGGGCGGCCTCGCCCTGGGCTGCCCGGCCGCCTGGGCCGGGGCCGGGAAGGCGGGCAGCACGGCGCGGATCACCGTCCCGGCCGGGCGGGTCTACCTGCCGTACGGGAACACCACGGAGACCGCCGCCGTCTTCGACCGACCTCGGCGGGGCGGACGACCGGCCGGTGAGGGTGACGTCCGTCGTGGCGCCCGGCGAGATCGGTCCCGGCCGGCACCGCACGGCCGGCGGGACGGCCGCGTACGAGGAGTGCGTGGACGCGGTGACGGTCCCCGCCGGCGGTGCGCTGTCCGTGTCGCCGCACGGCGTGGAGGTGACCCTGCGGGCCGGGGCCGGCCGGCGGACGGGGGACCTCGTGCCGTTCACGCCGCACTTCGGACGCAGCGCGCCGGTCGAGGCGATCGCGGTGGTGGTACGCCCCGGCGACCGGCCCTCGTGACCAGGTGCCGCCGTCGGGTGGTCACGGCCGGCGGCGGCACCCGCCGCGCGCTGTCCCCGGCGTCCGCAGGCCGGTGTCCTGCTCCTCCCGCTCCGCCGGATATAGGTCGGCGTACCCCCGTATGGCGGCCGAAGCCCGGATGCGATGATGAGGCGCCATGACAGCAGGGTGGTGTGCGCGCACGATCCGGGCCGCGGTGTTCGCGGCCGTCTGCGTGCTGCTCGCCGCCCTGGGCCACGTCCTGATGTCCGGCAGCGACGTGCCCGCGTGGGCGCTGGGGGCCGGCCTGGCCGTGACCGGTGCGACGGGCTGGTGCCTGGCCGGGCGCGAGCGCGGGCTGCCGTCGGTCGTGACCGTCGCCGTCGCCGCGCAGACGGTGCTGCACGAGGCGTTCTCGTACGCCCAGTCGATGCGCGCGCCGTCCGGTGCGCCGGCCCCCATGGACATGGGCCCGACGCGGACGGACCCCATGGGCACCGGGCACATGGACATGAGCCACATGGACATGAGCCACACGGGCATGAGCCACATGGATCACATGGGGCTCTCCGCGGACGGCGGTTCGGCGTCGTTCGGGATGTTCGCCGCCCACCTGTTCGCCGCGCTGCTGTGCGGCCTGTGGCTGGCGTACGGCGAGAGGGCCGCCTTCCGGATCCTGCGCGCGGCGGCCGGATGGCTGATGGCGCCGCTGCGCCTGCTGCTCGCCCTGCCCACCACCCCGGACCGCCCGCGCGTCCGTCCGCGGCGCCGCCGCTCGGACCGGGCGCCGCGCCTTCTCCTCGTCCACGCGATCACCTCTCGGGGTCCGCCGGTGGGGACCGCTGTCGCCTGACGACAGCAGGTTCCCCGGGGCCGCCGGCTCTCCGTGCGCCTCGGGCCACGGCCGTACGACCACGCGGGCGTCGTGGCGCCCTCGCGGCGTAGGGCCGTCTCCCCACACCAGCGGACCGTGCGCCGCCGCGCGCCACCGGTCCGGATCACGGTTGACCCGAGAAGGACATCAAGTGGTTACCTCTGCCCTGCCCACCTCGCGCGCGACGGGCGCCGAACGCGCCGCGGCTGACGAGACGACGGCGCCCGACGAGTCGATCACCGCATGGGCGCTGGCCGCCCGCAGCGGTGACGCGGACGCGGTCGAGCAGTTCGTGGGCGCCCTGCACCGGGACGTGCAGCGCTATGTCGCCCATCTGTGCGGTGATCCCCAGGCTGTGGACGACCTCGCGCAGGACACGTTCCTGCGGGCGCTCGGCAGCCTGCACCGGTTCGAGGGACGTTCCTCGGCGCGGGCCTGGCTCCTGTCCATCGCCCGCCGCGCGGTGATCGACAGTTACCGCCGGGCCGCCGCCCGGCCACGCCTGACCGACGTGGCGGACTGGCAGCTTGCCGTCGAGCTGGCCCAGCCCTGCGACCTGCCCGGCTTCGACGACGGCGTCGTCCTGCTCGATCTCCTGGCCTCGCTGCCCGACGACCGCCGGGACGCGTTCGTCCTCACGCAACTGCTCGGCCTGCCGTACGCGGAGGCCGCGGCGGTCAGCGACTGCCCCATCGGCACCGTCCGCTCCCGCGTGGCCCGAGCCCGCGCGACCTTGATGGAGCTGCTGGAAGACGGGGGCGGGGGCAGCACCCCGCACCCCCTCAAGGCCGTGAGGGGGGCCGGGTCCGCCGCGCTGGCGGCCTGACGAGCCAGGAGGGTGCCGGTGCCGCGGACGCCGGCACCGGCACCCTCCGGCGGCACCGGGTCCACGACTCGTACGCCGGCCGAACGGGAACCCGACCGCCGTCCGCGCCGACTTCCGGGGCGGGTGACGGGGGCTCGCCCGCGTACCGGGGGATCCGGGAGTTGTGCGACGGGTTCAGGACGCGTGCGGGGCGGTACGGCGGCTGTCGTGCTCGGCGGCCTGCCGGCGGCGGGCTGTGGCGGCGGGGGGAAGGACTCCGGCGGCGAGGGCGCGGCGAGGACGGGCGACACGGCCGGCGGCGGTCACCCCGTGACCGTCACCGACTGCGCGGGTGCGAGGACGACGTTCACCGGCACCCCGAAGAAGATCGCCACCAGCAACGCCTCCGGCCAGGAACCGCTGCTCCGGCTCGGCGCCGGCGACCGGGTGATCGGCACCGGTTTCCCGCCCGGCAAGAGCACCCTGCCCGGCGCCCTGGACGCGCGGGCCCGGAAGGTGAAGGCGCTCGGCCGGACCGTCGTCCCGAAGGAGAGGCTGCTCGGCTCCGGTGCCGACCTCTGCATCGACACCATCGCAGCGCCCGGACGTCCTGGTGCTGGACGAGCCGGCCAACCACCTCGACGTCCGCCACCAGGTGGAACTGCTCGCCCTGCTGCGCGCCCGGCGCCGCACGACCCTGGTGCCGCTGCACGACCTCAACGCCGCCGCCTCCGCCTGCGACCGCCTGCACGTCCTGCACGCCGGGGCGGTCGTCGCCTCCGGACCGCCCCGCGAGGTGCTCACGCCCGCCCTGATCGCCGAGGTGTTCGGGGTGCGGGCGGCGGTCGCCGACCATCCCCGCACCGGCGATCCGCTGATCGCCTTCGGCCTCTCCACCGCGGGTCCGTACCCGCCCGCCCCGGCGCGCTGATTTCCGGCCGGTGCCGGGAACTCGCCCGCGATCCCCCCCGACTTGTGGGACGAGGCTGCCGTCCGGCAGTCCACCCGCGACGGTGAGGGGCGGCACGTGACACGCCACGGACCCGGTTCGCAACCACCCGGTCGCACACCCGTCGGCGAGAACCGCTGGCCGCTCGTCGCCGTGGCCGGTCTGCTGTCGTTCGTAGCGATGCTCGACATGAACATCGTCAACGTGGCCCTGGCGGACATCGCCGTCGGCCTGCACGTCTCGGCCGGGACCGCCCAGTGGGCGGTCCTCGGCTATCAGGACCGGGACACCGCCGTGGAGCGGGTCCGTGCCCTGGTCGGCGCGGCGGCACGCAGCCGGCTGGAGGCCGACGTCCCCCTGTGCAGCCTGCTGTCGGGCGGCATCGACTCCACGGTCCTGACCGCCCTGCTCGCCGACGAACTCCGGCTGCGGGAAGGCCCCGGCGCGCGGATCCGCTCGTACGCCGTCGACTACAGCGACCAGGCCGAGCGGTTCACCGGTGACGTGCTGCGCACCGGTCACGACACCCCGTTCGCCACCGAGGCCGGCGCCTTCATCGGCACCGACCACAGCACGGTCGTACTCGATCCGCGCTCCCTGCTCGACCCCGGGCACCGCCGAGCCGTCGTCGCGGCCCGCGACGCGCCGATCGGCGTCGGCGACATGGACACCTCCCTGTACCTGCTGTTCGGCGAGATACGGCGGCACTCCACCGTCGTGCTGTCCGGCGAGGCGGCCGACGAGGTCTTCGGCGGCTACCCGTGGTTCCACGACCCCGCGGCGCTCGCCGCCCGCACCTTCCCGTGGCTGCTGGTCACCGGAGACGAGGCGGCCATGCCCATGAACCCGGAACTCGACCTGCGCGTCGGCGAGTTCCGCGACGACACGTACCGCACCGCGCTGGCCGCCGTACCGCACCACGAGGACGAGACACCCGCCGAGCACCGGCAGCGCGAGATGCAGCACCTCTCCCTGACCCGCTGGCTGCGCCAGCTCCTGCACCGCAAGGACCGCCTCAGCATGGCGCAGGGCCTGGAGGTGCGCGTGCCGTACTGCGACCACCGCCTCGTCGAGTACGCCTTCGCCACGCCCTGGGCGCTGAAGAGCTTCGACGGCCGGGAGAAGAGCCTGCTGCGGGCGATGGGTTCCCGTCTCGCCCCGGACTCTGTGCTGCGCCGCCCGAAGAACCACTACCCGGCCACCCACCACCCCGACTACAACCGCGGCCTGCAGACCATGGCCCGCGACGCGCTGTCCGCCGACGCGGTGTGCGCGATCGCCGACGAGACCCGCATCAGACCCTGCCTCGACACCCCGCCCGAGCGGCTGGAGTGGGGCCAGCGCCTGCGCCTGGAACGCGTCGTCGACCTCGCGCTGTGGCTGGACCACTACCGGCCCGAACTCGTCCTCTGAGGAGCTCCCGCATGACCATCCAGGAACCCCCGCCGGACCGGGCGGAGCAGGCGCTCCCCGAGCCCGTCCCGCTGATGGGCTGCCCCTACAAGGCCGACCCCTACCCGCTGTACCGGCGGATGCGCGAGGCCGGCCCCGTCCACCGGGTCCTCTTCCCCAGCGGAGTCGGAGCCTGGCTCGTCACCGGCTACGACGCCGCGCACGCCGCGCTGAACGACGACCGCCTGGGCAAGGACCACGACCGCGGCAACGACCGCTGGCGCGCCCGCGCCTCGATCATGCCGGAGCCCCAGCACGCACAGCTCCAGGTCCACCTGCTGCACCAGGACCCGCCCCGGCACACCCGCATGCGGCGCTTCGTCACCGACGCCTTCGGCCCCCGCCGGATCGAGCGTCTGCGCCCCCGGTTCCAGGAACTGGCGGACGCGCTGGTCGACGCCTTGCCCGAGCACGGTCCCGCCGACCTCGTGAGCGGCTTCGCGGCCTCTTTCCCCTTCCAGGTGCTGGCCGAGGTCATCGGCCTACCGCAGGAGTCGGCGGCCCGCTTCGACCGCGACTGGGGGAAGGTCGTCCAGCCGGTCGGCCCCACGGACCCGGGACGGCCGCTGTACGAGGCCCGGCTGCACGGTCTGCAGGGCTACATCGCCGACGTCGTCACGCACAAGCGGGCGCACCGGGACGACGGCCTGCTCAGCCGCCTGGTCGTCGCGCGCGACCGGGGCGAACTCTCCCCGGAGGAACTGGACTCGATGATCTTCCAGCTCCTCGTCGCGGGCCAGGAGCCGGTCACCAACCAGATCACCACCGCCCTGATCGCCCTCTTCCGCAACCCCGGCCGGCTCGCCCGGCTGCGCGCCGAGCCGGACCTCCTGCCGCGCGCGGTCGAGGAACTCCTGCGCTACGACAGCGCCTTCGAGCTGACCACCTGGCGCTTCTTCGACGAGGACAGCGACCTGCACGGCACGCGGGTCCCGGCCGGCGACTCGGTGATCGTCTCCCTGTGCGCCGCCAACCGGGACCCGCGCCGCTTCCCCGACCCCGACACCCTCGACCTCGATCGCACCCCCAATCCGCATCTCGCCTTCGGCCATGGCATCCACTTCTGCCCCGGCTCGGCCCTCGCCCGCGCCGAACTCCAGGTCGCCCTCGGCACCCTCCTCGCCCGCCTGCCCGGCCTCCACCTGGCGACCGGGGACGAGGACATCGAGTGGATCCCGGCCGTCCTCGGCCGCGGCGCCGGCCGTCTGCCCGTCGGCTACGACCGACGCCTCTGACAAGGGCGCCCGGCCCTCCGGGTCCGGACGCACCGTCCGGCCCGGTCCCGGGCGCCCCCCACCAGCCGACCACCGGCGCCCGGCCACCACCTTCGCCGCGGCGCCATGCCGACGTGCCCCCGAACCCCAGGAGGAACGACATGCCACTCACGATCGCGCCGGACACCCTCGCCACCCGCGTCGGCGCCGAGATCCTCGGCCTGCTCCTGCCCCATCACCGCACCTCCGACCGGGCTGCCGGTCCCGCCCCCGCGGAGGCGTTCCCCCACCAGCTGCGCCGCATCGCCGCCTTCGTGCGCGACGGCGCCCCGGTCGTCTTCGCGCTGCCCGGCTTCCCCTGCAAGTCACCCAACCCGGCCAAGGTGCTCGGGCACCTCCCCGACCAGGGCGAACGTCTCTCCCTCACCTTCCTGGACACCCTGTGCGCGGAGATCGAGCGCGTCTACCCGCCGGGCGCCCGCGTGATCATCTGTTCCGACGGCCACGTCTTCGCCGACCTCATCGGGGTGCCCGACGAACACGTCGACGCCTACGCCGACGACCTGCGCACGCAGATACGACGACTGGGCCTGGAGAGACTCTCCGTCTTCGACCTGCGCGACGCGCTCGGCGACCTCCCGCACGACGCCAAACGCGCCCACGTCCACGAGCGTTACGCCCCCGCCGTGGACGCCCTGCGCGCCGAGTTCCGCGCCGACGACCACGCCCTCGCCCTCTACCGGGGCATCACCCGCTTCCTCGTCGAGGACACCGCGGACTGGCCCGGGACCCGTTCCGCCCTCCAGCGAACCTGCCGGCAACGCGCCTACGGCGTCATCCAGCGCAGCCGAGCCTGGGGCGCCGTGATCGCCGCCCACCATCCCCGCGCGGTCCGCCTCTCCATCCACCCCCAGCCCATCGGCGCCCCGAAGTTCGGCATCCGCCTCCTCGACGCACCGGACATCTGGACCACCCCCTGGCACTCCACCGCCGTCCACCGCCCCGACGGCACCTGGACCCTCCTCCCCCACTCGGAAGCCGCCCGCACGGGCCGACTGGTACGGCGGAACGGCCGCAACAGCCACTTCGACCAACGAGGCACCGCCTGACATCCCCACCGCACGGACGACCCGACGACCGCCCTGCGGCTCGCACCGCGGCCCCCGGGTCGCGGTCGGGATTCGAACCCAGGGCCTTTCGCCCCGAAGCACATCGGACGAGGTCTCCGCCCTGGGCCCAAGCAGCCCTCACCGGCGGCGACGGTCCGCCGGAGTCCGTGGAGGCTACAGATGCATGGCGGTGGCCGGGAGCTCGTCCAGGCTAAAGCCCTTCTGCAGATCGGTGGCCATCTTCAGCGGCTGGGCCACGGCGAGGTCTGCGCGTCCGGCAGACCAGGCGCCCCTGTGCGTCGTACTCGAACGTCGTGCGTCCCGCCTGGCGGACGAGTGTGCCCTCGAACTTGCGCCCGCCTTCCGAGGCAATGGGCCTCCTGCCTGGCCCCGACCCTCATGCCTATGCCGGCAACCCGGGGAGTGAATCCGATCCGCTGGGCTTGTTCACGGCCCGTGGCCGACCGGTCTCGAGGGCACGCTATGGGCACGCCGAGCGCGAGTAGGTGCAGAGGACTCCTCCTCGCGGCTGACGACCACCCGGGTTCCAGAAAGGAGAGTCGCCCGGAAGGGCACCGTTGCGGCAGCACACGAAGAAGGGTTTGGCACCCCCGGCCCGCGGCAACCAGCGCACCGCCTGGGACGCGGGCTGCCGCCATGACTACGAGAACTCCGGACACCGGCAGGCACGGGAGCGGCAGGGGCGACGGAGTCCTGTTCGAGCCGCATCCTCGCGGTCCACATCTCGGTCGGCCGCCCGCCCGCTGCCGCGACCCCGCTCGGCCGGGTCCTGCCGGCGCCCCCCTCGACCGTCACATGCTTCGGTGACCACTCGGCTACGGGCTAGGGTGCCGGTCATGCCTAGCGAACACCAGAGCGTTTCCGGTGCTGAGTTACCCGAGACGCCGACCGCCCCGGACGCCCCCTCCCCTCCCGCTGACGTTCCGTCCGCCGACCGGGCGGCACGACGTGCCGTCGTCCTCTTCCCCCTTCTGGTGGTCGCGGCCGGTGTGATCGGGCTGCTCTGGCCGGCGCACTTCACGGGCTGGGCACCCGCCGTGCCGTGGATGCTGGGCGTGGTGATGTTCCTCATGGGCCTGACCCTGACGCCGCCGGACTTCACCGCGATCGCCAGACGCCCCTGGCCTGTGGGGCTGGGCCTGGTCGCCCACTACGTCATCATGCCCGGCCTGGGCTGGCTGGTCGCGACGCTGCTGGATCTGCCCCCTCAGCTGGCGGCCGGTGTCATCCTCGTCGGTTGCGCCCCGAGCGGTACGGCGTCGAACGTGATCACCTACCTGGCCCGGGGAGACGTCGCGCTGTCCGTCTCGGTAGCGACCGTCTCCACGGTGGTCGCACCGCTGGTGACGCCGCCCCTCACGCTCCTGCTCGCCGGGAAGTTCCTCTCGGTCGACGCTGGTTCCATGGTGGTGGACATCCTCAAGACGGTGCTGGTCCCGGTCCTCGCCGGCTTGGCCGTACGGCTGGCCGTCGGCCGTTACGTGGACCGGGTCCTGTGGCTGCTTCCCTGGCTCTCCGCCGCCGCCGTTGCCGTCATCGTGCTCGTCGTCATCTCGGGCAGCGCCGCTCGCATCAAGGACGCGGCCGCCCTGGTGTTCCTCGCAGTGGTGCTGCACAACGGCCTCGGCCTGCTGCTCGGTTACGTCGCCGGGAAGCTGGCGCGCCTCAGCCGGCCGGCGAGCCGGGCCATGGCGTTCGAGGTCGGCATGCAGAACTCCGGCCTCGCGGCCTCGCTCGCCACCGCCCACTTCAGTCCGGCGGCGGCTCTGCCCGCGGCCATCTTCTCCGTGTGGCACAACGTCTCGGGCGCGGCGGTCGCGGCCTGGATGTCCCGCGCGGCACGCCGCAGTTGAGCGGACGGGGCCGGGCCGCCGGTCTTCAGTACCTCATCCTCGGCACGGCGCCGAGGAGCTGCTTCGTGTACGGGTGCCGTGGTGCCTCCCACACCGACTCCACCGTGCCGCTCTCGACCAGCCTGCCGTCCCGCAGCACCAGCACCGTGTCGCACAGATAGCGGATGACACCGAGGTCGTGCGAGATGACACACAGTGCCATTTCTCGCTCGGTCGTGGCCGTGCGGAGCAAGTCGAGGACTTCGGCGCGTACCGAGACGTCCAGCGCGCTGACCGGTTCGTCGGCGAGCAGGACGGCGGGCTCCGGAGCCAGCGCCCGTGCGATGGCGATGCGCTGGCGCTGGCCGCCGGAGAGCTGATGGGGATAGCGCTCGCCGGCCTCTTCGGGAAGCCCGACGGCCGTCAGCAGTTCGGACACCCGCTCCCGCGCGGCCGCGGAGCGGCGGGCGGGCAGGGGCTCGGCGATGATCTCCCGCACCCGAAGCCGGGGATCGAGCGAGCCCATGGGGTCCTGAAAGACCACCTGCAGTCTGGAACCGGCCCCGCCGCTGGGCCCGTCGGCGCGCCCGAAGTAGCGCACGCCGCCGTCGCTCGGGCGGTCCAGACCGGCCAGCAGCCGCAGCAGAGTCGACTTTCCGGCCCCCGACTCACCGACCACCCCGACCCGCTGCCCCGCGCGCAGGTCGAGATCGATTGGTTCGAGGGCCCTGAAGGTCGGGCGCTTGCCGAAGAGGCCGGTACGGCGCCCCTGGTAGCGCCGGGTGAGGCCTTGCGTGGACAGCAGCAGTTCGCTGTCCACGGCCTTCCCGCAGTGGGCCGGCTCCGTACGGTCCCGGTCCGGGGACTCGGCGGCGGACGGCCAGGCGGGCAGTGCGTCGTGGTGCCAGCAGGCGACCGTGTCGTCCGGTTTCTCGCCGGTCGGCTCAGGCGGAGCGGCACACTGCTCATCAGCGTACGCGCAGCGGTTGCTGAAACCGCAGCCGGCCGGCAGGTCCTTTGGTGCGGGGACGACGCCCGGGATGGCGCGGGCGCGGGAACCGGGCGTCAGATCACAGGCGGCGAGCAGGGCCCGGGTGTAGGGGTGCTTCGGTGCCGACAGCACCCGGTCGGCAGGCCCGCTCTCCACGATCCGGCCGCCGTACATGACCAGGACGCGGTGGCACACGGACGACACGAGTGCGAGGTCGTGGCTGATGAACAGCACCGCGGTGCCCCGCTCCTCGCAATCGCCGACGATCAGGTCGGTGATCTCCTTCTGCACGGTCACGTCGAGGGCGGTGGTCGGCTCGTCGCAGATCAGCAGGTCGGGGTCGTTGGAGAGGGCTATACCGAGGACGCCGCGCTGGCGCTGGCCGCCGGAGAGCTGGTGCGGGAAGGAGCGGGCCGCCTGCCGGGGGGCGGGCAGCCGCAGCCGGTCGAGGAGTTCCACGGCCGCTTCGTCGGCGACCCGGCGTGTGGGCCGGGTGCCGTGCAGGCGCATCCCCTCGGTGATCTGTGAGCCGACCCTCTGCACGGGGTTGAGGGCGGTCATCGGCTCCTGGAAGACCATGCCGACGCGCTTGCCGCGGATCGCGGACAGCTGCCGGTCGGAGGCGCCCAGCAGGTCGAACTCCACGCCCGCGAGGCGCACGCTCCCGCCCGGCCGCAACCCGTCGTCGAGCAACCCCAGGCAGGCCAGTGCGGTGAGGGACTTGCCCGAACCGGATTCGCCGATGACACCGACCCGTTCGCCGCGCGCCACAGTGAAGCCGATACCGCGCACCAACCGCGCCGAACCTGAGTCGACCGTCAGGTTCGTCACTTCGAGCAGGGGCTCGCCGGGGCTCATCGCACTCCTTCGAGAGCAGGGTCCACGCGGTCACGCAGACCGTCGCCGAGGAGGTTGAGCCCCAGCACGGTGGCCGCGACAGCGAGCCCAGGCCACAGGGAGAGCTGGGGCGTGGAGAAGAGCAGATCCTGTGACTCCTGGAGCATCCGTCCCCAGGAGGGGGTCGGAGGCGTCGTGCCGAGCCCGAGGTAGGACAGGGCCGCCTCGGCCAGGATTGCGGTGGAGAACGACACGGACGCCTGCACGATGACGATGTCCGCGATGTTCGGCAGCACGTGCCGCAGGGCGATCGCCACGCGGCCGCGCTTGGCCAGCCGTGCCGCGTCGATGTACTCCGCGGTCATGACGCGCAGCGTCGCGGCCCTGCTGACCCGGGCGAAGCCCGGGGCCGAGGCGATCCCGATCGCCACCATCGCGGTCAGCGTGCCGGAGCCGTAGACGGCCGCCAGCATGATGGCCAGCAGCAGGGCGGGGAAGGCCAGGAGGAAGTCGCTCACGCGCATGATGACGGTGCTGAGCCAGCCGCCTGTCATCCCGGCGACCACGCCCATGGGTACCCCGGCCAGCAGCGCAATGCCCACGGCGACGACACCGGCGAAAACGGTGATGCGGGCACCCACCATCAGGCGGCTGGCCACGTCACGGCCTAACTGGTCGGTCCCCAACAGGTGTTCACCGCCCGCGCCGGCGAGTTGCCGGGCGGCGTCCACGTGGTTGGGATCGTACGGAGTCCACACCATGGAGACGGCGGCCACCGCGAGCACGAGAGCGACGATCAGACAGCCGGTCACCAGAGTTGCCCGGGATCTCATCAGCGGCTCCGCAGACGGGGGTCGAGCACGCGATAGAGCAGGTCGGTCACCAGATTCACCACAAGCACCGCGACAACGAGAACGACCACCACGCCCTGCACGAGCAGCAGGTCGCGGTCTTGCACACCGCGCAACAGCAGATCGCCGAGGCCGGGGATGACGAAGACACGCTCGACGACGATCGCCCCGACCAGGAGATTCGACAGTTGCAGGCCCAGGACGGTGACCACGGGGATGGCGGCGTTGGGCAGCCCGTGCCGGCACAGCGCGGCCCACCGGCGCACCCCCTTGGCGCGTGCGGTGCGCATGAAGTCCTGACGCTGCACGGACAGCAGGGCGGAGCGTACGTAGCGCGTGAGCACCGCGCCCTGGACCAAGCCGAGCGACAACCAGGGCAGCACCAGATGCCGGGCCCAGTCCTGGGGATCCTCGGCGAGCGGTGTGTACCCTCCGGCCGGCAGGGCGCCGACGCGTACCGCGAAGGCGTAGACGAGCAGGATGCCCGCGAGGAAGGCGGGGACGGCGATACCGACCTGGCTGAGGCCTGACAGCAGGGCCCCGCGTCCGGTGCGGTGCCAGGCGGCCGCGAGCACACCCGCGGGCAGCGCGAGCAGCAGGGCCACCAGCATGCCGCCCGCCACGAGCCAGACCGTCACCGCGAAGCGATTCGCGATCCGCGGGCCGATCGCCTCGTGCGTCACGTACGAGGTGCCGAAGTCACCGTGCAGGAGGCCCTGGGCCCAGTCGGCGTACTGCACCAGCAACGGCCGGTCCGTGCCGAACTCCCGGCTCAGCCTGGCCACGGCCGCAGGAGTGGCGTTGGTGCCCAGCGCGACCTCCGCCGCGTTGCCTGGCAGTACGGCGAGGAAGGCGAACACCACGAAGCTGGCCACCACCACGCTGACGAGCAGGGTCGCGGTCCTGCGCACGACGTGGCTCATACGGCACCGCAACCGTCGGCGCTGCGGACGCGGTGGCTCACTTCCCGGACCACCGCACGCCCGCGAACTCCAGTCCCTCGCCGACCTGGTTGACCGGCAGGCCCCGCAGGCTCTTGTCCGCCACCATCAGGTTCGGCACGAGGTAGAGCCAGTCGGCGGCCGCGTCCTGGGACAGCAGCTTCAGCGCCCGACGGTAGTCCGCGGAGGCCTCCTGCGGCGAGCCGGCATCGGCCTTCTGGAGCAGCCGGGCGTAGGCGGGGTTGTCGTAGCGGAAGTAGTAGTGCGGGTCGGCGAAGATCCACTGGTCGCGGGGTTCGGCGTGGGCGATGATCGACATGTCGTAGTCGGCCTTGTCGAAGACCTCCGACAGCCAGCGGGCCGGGAACTCCAGGGGTTCGATCCGCACCTTGAGACCTACCTGAGCCAGCTGGTCCTGGACGACCTGGGCCGCGCTGACGGCGTAGGGCAGGTTGGGGATCCGCATCCGGATGCTGGTGCCCTCCGCCCCGGCCTCCTTCAGCAGCCGCTTGGCCTTCGCCGGGTCGTACGGGTAGCGGTTGGACGCGCCCGCGTACCAGGGGTCGCTCGGGGACTCCTGGGAGCCGATCAGCGTGCCGCGGCCGGCGCGGGTGGTCTTCAGCAGCGCCTCGTGGTCGATGGCGTACCGCACGGCCTGGCGGACCCGCTTGTCCTGGAAGGGCTTGCGGGAGTTATTCATCGACAGTACGACTTCCGAGGTCGAGGATCCGTCGATGACCTGGAATCGGCTCTTGTCCTTGAACAGCGACAGCGTCTCGGGGGCCTGCACGGCGCCCAAGACGTTGATGTCCCCGGCGAGCATCGCGTTGTTCAGGGCCCCGGAGTCCTTGAAGTACTTCAGGGTCACCGTGTCCAGCGCGGGCCTGGCGCCCCAGTAACCGGTGTTGCGCTTGAGGACCAGGCTGTCGCCACGCTGCCAGCTCTCCACCTCGAAGGGCCCGGTACCCACCGGGTGTTCCTTCAGGTCCGACACCCCGTCTCGGCTGTACATCGCGCCGATGCGCGTGGTCATCGAGTACAGCCAGTTGTTGCTGGGGCGCTTCAGCGTGACCTTGACGGTGTCGGCGTCCACCTTCGTCGCGCTGCGTACGTCGTCCATCTGCTGGGCGATCTTCAGCTTCCAGACCGTCCGGACGCGATTGATGGAGAAGACGGCGTCGTCCGCCGTGAAGGCCTTCCCGTTGGTGAACTTCACGTTATTGCGCAGGTGGAAGGTGTAGGTGCGACCGTCGGCGCTGCGGTCGTAGCTCTTCGCCAGCCCAGGCTGTATTCGGCCCTGCTGATCGATCCGGACCAGGCCCTCGTACACGTTGCCCAGCAGAGCCTGCGGGATCGCCGCGCCATCCGTGGTGGAGAAGTCCAGCGTCGCGGGCTCGGCCACCAGCCCGACGGTGAGAGCGTCGGTGGAGTGCCGGTCGGCACCCGATCCGCAGCCGGCCAGAGTGACCGTGACCAGGGCAGCGCTGAGGGTGAGGGCAGGAATCCGTCGGGGGGGCATGATCACTGTCTCTCCGTGATGGGCCGGTGCCGACCCGCGGCAGGGCCAGGGCGAGTTCAACGCGTCGGGTGAGGCGGGCTGTGTGTGCCCGAAGCTGACACGGACTGTCTTCGTGGTGAAACCAAGATGGTGAGACAACGTCGCTACAGCTCGGGAATTGATGGCCGGGCGGGCCGGACCGCACACGCCTGAGGTAGGACATCGGCACCCTACCCGCTGCCCTGACGGAGCATCAATACTCTTCTATAGCTTTGACGTTCGGGTCGGTTACCACCATGATCGACCTGCGTTCAAACCGTACGGTCGCGCGGGAAGTTGCGCAGTCGGCGTGAACCGCCGCATTACGAGATCGGAGAGATCTTTTGCCCCCGCATTCCAACCACTTCATACGCACCGAACCGGTCACCGGACCTGGAGTCTGGCAGGCGAGCGACTTCACCGATTCGAGCTCCTGGACGGAGGTCCTCGATGAGCGGGAAATCGCTGAACTGGAGAGCGCCTTGGGTACCGCGAAGGAGTGCGGAGAGCCGCTCGCGAAACTCTCCGTGGACGACTTTCCACTGCCCACTCTCAGCAGGCGGCTCGAAGCGATCGTGGACGAACTGGAGTTCGGCCGCGGATTCAGTGTGGTGCGCGGTCTGCCGGTCGACAAGTGGTCGGTGGAGGACGCCAAGTTGATCTACTGGGGCATCGGGCTCCACCTCGGCGTACCGGTGTCACAGAATGCGGCCGGCGATCTGATGGCCCATGTCAAGGACCACTCGGAGGGCGACCTCGACGACCCGAACACCGTGACCCGCGCCTACCGGACCCGTTCCGCGCTGCCTTTCCACACCGACAGCGCCGACATCGTGGGCCTGCTGTGCCTGCGCAACGCGGGACACGGCGGGGTCAGCACGCTGGCCAGCTCCATGACGATCTACAACTACCTGCTCGCCCACCATCGTGAGCTACTCGGCCTCTACTACCGCGGCTTCGTCTACGACCGACGGGCCGAAGAGGCGACCGACGAGGTGCCGTACTACCGCAACGCCGTGTACGGCTACTTCAACGACCAGCTCAGCTGCCGCTTCTACATGGCGCAGTACATCGAGTCGGCCACCGCGCGGTCCGGGATTCCGCTCAGTGACATCGAGCGGTACGCCCTCCGGCTCTTCCAGGAGATCGGTGCCATGGACGAGCACCAGATCTCGATGAAGCTCCAGCCGGGCGACATCCAGTTGCTGAACAACAACCTTGTGGTGCACGGCCGTACGGCGTTCGAGGACCAGCCGGGCCGCCGCCGTGATCTGCTGCGCCTGTGGCTCAACACTCGCAAGGCGCGCGAGTACCCGGACGACTTCGCGGCATTCCGCTTCGGCATGCCGAAGACGCACTGACGTGAATTAGCCTCCTGATACAGGACGGGGGCCGCCCTGCGCGCCCTCGCCCTGTATCAGACCCCGGCCACGGCGAGGCGGGGCCAGGCGCTGTATTCGCCCATGCGGCACAGCAGGGGATCACGCGTGTGCACCACGCCTCCGCCGACCTGGGCGATGAAGAGCCGGTGACCTCCTGCCCCGAGGCTCCGCGCCGTGCGGCATTCCGCGTAGGAAAGCGCCATGCCGGAGAGGAGCGGGGCCTCTGGGCCACCTCCGAAGGGATCCCGTTCACGGCGGAGAATTCGTCCTGGCCCTTGCCCGTGAAGGCTTGCGAGGCTGCCTCGCCGGAACCGGCGAGGAAACTGACCACGAACGCCCCCGCGGACATCAGCGCCGGCAGGGTACGGTCCGGGCGACTCGCAGGCCCGCCGGGTCGCGTACGCGACCAAGGGCGCAGAGACGCGGCCACCGGCACCCTCGACCGGCCTATCGGTTCCTCGCCGAGCCGGCGCAAGCCCGGATCACCGAACACGCCCGCCCATGATCCGCACCTCCACGGTTCGGTCTCCGCACGCTGCGCCCACGTCACCCCTGGCATGCGCCGGCGCCTCATGCTCGGTCTCACCGCACCGTGGGAGGCATCCCTCGACGCCCGCCTGGCCCTGTGCCCGACTTCACCGGTGCGTGTGCTCAACAACCTCCTGCGTGCACGCGCGGTCGCCCTCCGGTAGCCGCACGGTGCGCGCAACCCTGTTGCGGGGCACCGCCGTTTCCCCGTACGAGGTCGGCGATTCAACGCTCATCCAGGTTGCATCGGCCGATTCGGCGACACGAGCCCGTCCCGGATGGCCAGATTGCCCTCAGGCTCGCCCTGTCGCATGCACCAGATCACGCCACTTCGGTCCCTTTCGCGTTGCGCCTGCAACTTGAGGTGCGAGAGGATGTTCGACGCACTGTGGGCTCTGGCGTCGCGAGGTGAAGCAGCGGCGATTGAGTAGTCCCAGCACAACACGCTTACGGGGTGGGTGGATGAAGTTCGACATGGGGTCGACGACCCTGTCGCAGCTCGGGAAGAGCACCGTCGGCTCAAGCGACGACCTGGGAACGCTGATCAGGTTGCTGATCCAGGCGGCCGAACCGTTGGAGGGGAAGTTCAACGGTGCCGGCAAGGCCGCGTTCGACACGTTCAAGGTGCATGCCGACGAGATCACGGCGGACCTGAACAGCTCGCTGAGCGCGATCCTCGGCGGTCAGTCCGGTATGGACACGGCGTTCGGCAGTGGTGACGTGGAGTTGGGTGACAACGCGCACCAGAACATGGGGATGGCCAACTTCGACGCGGCCCGTTTCGGCGCGCGATAACCGTCCTCGAAGAGCAAGTCACCGCTGTCGTCACCGTCTTCAAGGGGGACTCGATCATGGCTCAGAACCAAGACCGCCGCTCGTACGACACCGGCGCCTCCGCCGACGTACAGACCAGCCTGGCCGGCATCATCGGTCATCTGGAGCGCGTGCTGACCGACCGCGACCGGGCGGTCAAGGCGGCGATGGCCAACTTCCAGGCCGATGGTGTCTCGGACGAGTACCACGGCAAGGAGGTCCGCTGGCACAAAGCCGCGGCCGAGGTGCGCGAGATCATCCGTCTGGTGCGCAACACGCTGGAGCAGAACGACGGCACTGCTCAGGCCACCCTCGCCAAGGCGAAGGCAGCAGTCGACAACATCGGGTGACCGGCGGTTGACGGCCCCCTCTCCGCTCCGGTCGGCCGCTCGCCCGAACAGGAGATGCCTCTGTAGCCTGCGCGACCATGGCTGACATGTTCGAGCTGATGCTTGCGTTGGACTTGCGTGACGAGTTGTCGGTGGGGGAACTCACGGAGCTGCGATGGCATCTGGGAGCGGGCTCCCAGCCGGACACACTCAGTATCGTCACCGAATTTCCGGTCGTGGAAGAGGACGAAGACGGAGAGTTCGTCATCGAGGATCATCCTGAGCCCCTTCTCGGCCAGCACGGTGACAGCTACAAGATTGGGGGTGCTCTTGTCTCCGTGCTGCTGCGTCGGCAGGACCCGGGGCAGGAGGGCTGGGCGCTGACCAGCCGACAGGAGATCCATCCGGACGATTTCGAGCGCACCGGTGAACTCCTCAGCTGGCTTGCGGCCAAGGCCAGCGAGCGGCATCGAGGCTCCGACGGCGAGGTCCGTCTTGGCTGGATTCGGTTCTACGAAGAGCGCCTGCCTGTGCCTTTGGTAGTGCGTGACGGCGCAGTCGTCTGGCCGTCATAGGTCCGGGGCGACGGGGCGAGGTGGTCACGGAGGCAGAGCGCTATGGCTGGGGCATCGTCGGCCTGCGCTGCTGACCGCCGCCCATCTTCTGCCTCGTTGCGTCCCGAATCCGCACGGCGAGAAGATGTTCGGCGAGCACCCGCGTGTCCAGCGAACCGGATTTGAGTGATGTCAGCCCAGGATTACGACAGTCAGCTTCTTGAGTCCGTGGCGGTGCGGCGTCGGCGGTTGCGTGATGCCGTGTTGTTCGGGGCGCAGCGGCAGCGGCGGACCGTGGACGAGCGGCTCGGGAAGGCGTTCGCGGGGGTGGTGATCGCCGCCGTGGTGTGTGCCGGGTGTGTGGGGTGGTCCTTCATCGCACATCGCGTGATCGGGAAGGCTCCGTACGGGACCTCTGTGCCTGTGTTCACGCCCTCCGGTCAGCCCACCGCTCCACCGCAGCCTGCGAATTCGGCCCGATGATAGGTTCGCACGCGTGATATCCCGGGGGACTGTGAGCCGTACGGCACTGAGTCGAGTCACATTGGTCGGTGAGCGGCGTCGGGTGGATCTGGTGCTGCCGGCTCGGGAGCCTGTCGGGCTGCTGTTGCCCGAGGTGATGCGTCTGCTCGACGACCGGGTGGCCGAGCATCCGCAGGCCCGGCACCTGGTGACGGCCGACGGAAGTGCTCTGGAGCCGGATGCCACGCTGGAGTCGGCGGGAGTGCCCGACGGTGCTGTACTCCGGCTGGTCCGGGTCGAGGACGCGCCGTCCGCTCCGGTAGTCCATGACGTGAGTGACGAGGCTGCCGGGGATCTGGATGTGCGGGCCTGGCGGTGGGACGCGAGGGCGCGGCGGATCACGGCCGCGGGCGCGGGTGTGGTCTGGGCGTCGGCCGTCGGCTTCATGACGCGCCAGGGATTCGAGGCCAAGGCCGCCGGATGGGCGCTCCTCGTGACCGCGGTGGTAGCCGCGGCGGCTGGTGCGCTGCTGGGGCGGGCCGGGCACAAGGGGCTTGCCGCCGCTCTGGTCGTGGTGAGCGCCGCTGTGGGCGTGCAGGGCGCCTGGTCGGTTGCCGAGGCACAGGGCTGGCCGGGAGCGGTGCGGTTGGCCGCCGTGCTCTCGGTCCTGGTGGTGGCGCTGTTGCTGCTCGGGTGGTTCTCGCCGTTCGGGCGGGGTGCACTGGTCGGGGCAGGGGCACTGGCCGGAGCGGGCGCGTGCTGGGAGGTGGCGCTCGCGTTTCAGTCCGGCGGAGCCGGTTCGGCACGTGCCGGGGCGCTGCTCGCCGTGGTGTCCGTTGTCGCGCTGGGCGTGCTGCCCCGGTTGGCGCTGGCGGCGTCGGGCCTGTCCGGGCTGGACGACCGGCGTTCCGCGGGCTCGTCCGTCAGCCGCTACCAGGTGGCCACCGCGTTGGCCGCCACGCATCGGGGGCTGGCGCTGGCGACGCTCGTCACCGCGGTCTGCGGTGCCGTTGCCGGAGTGCTGGCGGTGCGTACCGTGACGGTATGGACGGTGCTGCTGGCCGTCGCCGCGGCGTTCGTCCTCGCGCTGCGGGCGCGCGCCTACCCGCTGGTGGCGGAGGTAGTCGCACTGCTCGCGGCATCCATGGTGGTGGCGCTGCGGTTGGCCTGGTTGTGGCGGGAGCACTCGGGAGCCCCGGCACCGCTCGCCGCTCTCGGCGTGCTGGTCGTGCTGTCCCTGGGTGTGC
This sequence comes from Streptomyces hygroscopicus subsp. hygroscopicus, assembly GCF_030269125.1. Classification (GTDB taxonomy): domain Bacteria; phylum Actinomycetota; class Actinomycetes; order Streptomycetales; family Streptomycetaceae; genus Streptomyces; species Streptomyces hygroscopicus_C. The sequence continues at coordinate 462,365 of NZ_BSSM01000005.1, forward strand.
TGGCCGTGCAGCCCGCCGAGCATGTCCGAGTACGGCTGCGCAAGGCCGGCGACGTGCTGGAGTCGGCTGGTGTGGTCGCTCTGTTCCCGCTGGTCCTGGGGGTGTTCGGGGTGTACGGGCGGCTCCTGGGCACCTTCGCGTGAGGTGGCGGTGATGACGACTTCCGGCCGCTGGCAGGACGACGTGCTGCGTGAGCTGACCGCGGGGCCGGCCGCCGAGGTGCGCGAGCAGCCTGCGCCGGGTGAAGCCCGGCAGCCCTTGCCCGTGCGCCTCCCGGACGAGGAGCGCCCCAACCCGGGTCGGCCGTCCCGCGAACAGCACACCACGGGTCCGGTCTCGCGCGAGAACGAGCAGCAGTCCGCCCCGCACACCCCGGCTCAAGCGCCCCCGCGCATGGCGAACGAGGTTCCGCCGGCACCGCCGGCCCAGGCCCACGCCGGTACCGGCTCCTCCGCTCCCGGCGTCGAGGCAGCCTCGCGGATCCCGGCGACGCCACCGAACGCATCCCCCGCCGTACCGCCGCCCCGCCAGGCCCGGCTGCCCATGGCGACGCCCGAGCCTGTGCCGACGCTCGACCCGCGCCTCGCCATAGCGCTTGGTTCTCCTCAGCACGGCGACTCGCTGGTCCGGCGCTCGGGCCGGTCGCTGCGCAAGCTGACTTCGTCGGCTGCGCAGGAGGTCGCCGAGGAGAGCCGGCTGGGCGGTCTGCTGCAGCAGCCGGTGACCACGGGCCGGGTGATCGCGGTGACGTCGATCCGAGGTGGTGTCGGCAAGACCACGACCGCCGCGCTGCTCGCGCGGACGTTCAGCCACTACCGGCACGACCCGGTGCTCGCCCTGGAGGCGGACGCCGCTCTGGGGACGCTGCCGGTGCGGATGGGCGCTCAGTCCGTACGCTGGTCGTGCGTCGAACTCGCCCGGATCCTCACCCCGTCGATGCAACTGACCGACGTCACCGGGTACCTGGTGCCCGTTGCGGACGGCGGCTGGCTGCTGCCCGCGAGTCAAGGGCGGGTGGGTGCCCCGCTGGACGTCGCGACCTACCGCACTGTCACGCTCGCGCTACGGCGTTACTTCGCCGTCACGGTGGTCGACTGCGAGACGCTGCCCGGCGAGGTGGCCCGCACCGCGATGGACACCGCGCACGCGCGGGTGGTCGTTGCCCCGCTCACCGCCGAAGGGGTGGGCGGTACCCGCATCGTCCTGGACTGGCTCGGCGGGCTGCCGCATGGCGCGCTCGCCTCCACCGTCGTGGCCCTCACCTCGAACACGCCCGATGCGCATCTCGATCTGAAGGCCGCCACGGCCCATTTGCGGGAAACCGGAGTCACCCTCGTGCATCTGCCCTACGACCGGCATCTGGCCGGTGGCGGACCGATCATGCCCGACCGGCTCGGCGAGGCCACGCGCCGCGCGGCCACCCAGCTCGCCGCCGAGACGCTGCAGAGGGCGGTGCGGGTGCGTTGACCCAGCAACAGGTCCACCGCCCAGCACGCTCGACGCGTCCTCTGCTCCCGCTGGCGGCCCGCACGATCGAGCCTCCGCCGAACCTGCCCGAAGGCAAGACCGGCAGCCCGGCGACCGCGCTGTTGCCGATGGCCGGCGTCATGAGCTCGGTCGTGATGATGACGGTGATCCGCTCCAGCCAGTTCGCGGGCCTGGGCGCCGTCGTCCTCGTCATCGCGCTGCTCGGTGCGGTCGCCCTGTTCCTCTCGCAGCGCGGCAAGGCACAGCGCCAGCGGCGCGTCCAGCGTGAGCGGTACCTGGAGTACCTGGAAGAGCTGCGCGCCAATCTGGGCGCTGACGAGCGAGAGCGTCGTCGTGCCGCCCGGCTGTTGCACCCTGCGCCCGCGGCCCTGTACGACGTTCTGCGTGATCCGGGCCGGCTGTGGGAGCGGCGCCGTACGGACACGGACTTCCTTCACATGCGGGTCGGTGTCGGTGACGTACCCGTGCAGGAGCTGACTATCGGCCAGCAGGCGGTCGGAGGCGTGCTCACCCCGCCTGACCCGTTCATGCTGAACGAGGCGCGCGCCCTGCAGGCCCGCTTCAGCACGGTGTCGGACCATCCGCTGACCGTTCCGCTGGACCGGGCCGGCAACGTCAGCATCGTTGGCGACCGTGCGGGGGTGCTGCGCGTCGCGCGGTCCCTGCTCGTGCAGGTGGCCGTGGCCCACGCGCCGGACGACGTGGCCGTCGCGCTCGCGATGCCCGGGGACCGTGTCGAGGAGTGGGAGTGGGCGAAGTGGCTCCCGCACGTTCTCGACCCGCAAAGCCATGACGGCGCCCTCGCGGCACGCCGTATCGCTCCAGGCATGGCTCAGCTGGCTCAGGTGATCGGCACGGATCTGGGGCGGCTTGCCTCGTACGCGGCGGAGGTGCGCCGTGGGCTGTCCGACAGGAAGGCGCTCGCGCTGACCGACCGGCTGCTGGTGCTCAGCGACGCGTACGGGGAGAACGCCGTCGACCTTCCGCGTCCGGACGCCGCCGTCGCCCTGGACGACATGGGTGTCACGGTCCTGCACCTGCTCGCCGAACAGATCCACGAGCCCGATCACGTGTCCGTGCGCATCACCGTCGACGGCGACGAGGTCACCGTAGAGGATCTGCGCGGAGAGCAGGTCGTACGGACGGACGGGGTCGTCGACCGCACCGAGCTCCCCGAGGCCGAGGGCCTCGCCCGAGCCCTCGCGCCGCTGCGGCTGTCCGCGGAGACCGCTGCCGAGGGCATGCCCGTCTCCGGCCCGGTCGACTTCCCGCAGCTGCTCGGCATCGACGACATGGCCGCCCTCGACCCGGTCCGGACGTGGGCGCCGCGCGGGGAGCGGGACTTCCTGCGCGTGCCGATCGGCCTGGACGACCGGCATCAGCCGGTGCTGCTCGACCTGAAGGAGTCTGCCGAACTCGGCATGGGGCCGCACGGGCTGTGCGTTGGCGCGACAGGCTCCGGCAAGAGCGAACTACTGCGTACCCTCGTCCTTGCGCTGGTGACGACGCACGGACCGGACGATCTGGCGATGGTCCTCGTCGACTACAAGGGCGGTGCCACCTTCGCCCCGTTCGCCGGCCTGCCGCACGTGGCGGGGTTCATCACGAACCTGGAGAACCAGGCCGGACTGGTCGAGCGTGTCCACACCTCCCTCGCCGGTGAGATCAAACGCCGCCAGCAGGTCCTCAAGGACGCGGGCAACATCGCCGACATCGGGCACTACCGCACCTTGCGCGCCACGACCCGGCCCGAACTTGAGTCGCTGCCCCATCTGTTCGTCGTCATCGACGAGTTTGGTGAACTCCTCACCGCGAAACCGGACTTCATCGACCTGTTCCTGTCGATCGGCCGCATCGGCCGCTCCATCGGTGTCCACCTGCTGCTATCCAGCCAGCGCATCGAGGGCGGCAAGCTCAGGGGGCTGGAGACGTACCTGTCGTACCGGCTCGGTCTGCGCACCTTCTCGGCGGATGAGTCCCGCACGGTCCTGGAGACCACCGACGCCTTCCACCTGCCGCCCCTGCCCGGTTTCGGCTACCTGAAGGTCGACACCTCCACCTACACCCGCTTCAAGGCGGGCTTCGTCTCCGGTGCGTACCGCGGCCCCGCCGTACACGAGAGCACCGTCGACGCCGAGCCGCTCGCCTGGACGTACCCGGCGTTCAACGCCCCGGCACAGATACCCACGACGGCGGATGACACCCCGGCGCCGCGTGAGCGCGAGACCGGTCCGACGGTCCTGGGCGTCGCGGTCGGCCGGCTCACCGAAGCCGCCGAACCGGTGCGCCGGATCTGGCTGCCGCCGCTGCCCGAAGCGCTCACTCTCGACGTGGCAGCGGGTCCCGTACAGGTATCCGCTGACGGCCTCCGGCTCGCCCACCCCGGCGGCCCGATGCAGGTGCCGCTGGGCGTCCTCGACGATCCGGCCCGGCAGTGGCAGGGCCCGTGGGTGCACGATCTGAACTCCGCGGGCGGGCACACTGCCGTCATCGGCGGCCCGGCCTCCGGCAAGACGACCCTGCTGCGCACCCTGGCGCTCTCCCTGGCCCTCACCCACACACCGCGTGACGTCGCAATCTACGGCCTGGACCTGGCCGGCGGTGGCCTGAGCGCCCTGGCGCACCTGCCGCACGTCGGCGGTATCGCGACCCGCGCCAGCCACGAGCGCGCCGCCCGTACCGTCGCCGAGGTGCGCGCCATGCTCGCCGAGCGCGAGGAGATCTTCCGCGAACGGGGCATCGACTCGGTCGACCAGCTGCGGGCTTTGCGGGGACGAGGGCAACTTCCTCAGCCCGGTTCCACCGACGTGGTGCTGCTCATCGACGGATTCGGTGCTCTGCGCGACGAGTTCGCGCACCTGGACGACGATGTGGCCGACCTCCTCAAACGTGGCAGCGGCTATGGCATCCATGTCGTGGCGGGGATGCTCCGCTGGAACGATGTGCGCATCGCCACCCAGTCGCTGTTCGGCAGCCGCATCGAACTGCGCCTGAACGACCCGGCCGACTCCTCCGTCGACCGCAAGCTCTCCGCGACTCTCTCGGCGGACACACCGGGCCGGGCTCTGACGGACGGCAAGCTGTTCGCCCAGGCGGCACTCCCTCGCATTGACGCCCATGCCACGACGGACGGGCTCGGCCAGGCCCTGGAGCAGGCGGCGGCCACCCTGCGCGCCACCTGGCACGGTGACACCGCCGCGCCCGTGCGGGTGCTGCCGACCAGGCTGCCCGCTCATCGCCTGCCCTCCATCTCGGCGGAGCCGCGCGCGATCCCGATCGGTGTCGACCAGGAGACCCTCTCCACGACCGTCTTGGACCTGTTCGGCGCCGACCAGCACCTGCTGGTCCTTGGCGACAACGAGTGCGGCAAGACGAACCTGCTCAGGCTCGTCTCCCGCTCCCTCATCGACCGCTACGACAAGGACGAGCTGGTCTTCGGTGTGTTCGATCCGCGGCGCGGCCTGCGGGGAGTGATCCCGGAGCCGTACCGCGGCGGCTACGCGCACAACGCCGCCCTCTCCCAGGCACTCGCCACCGGCATCGCGACCGAACTGGAAAAACGCCTGCCGGAGGCCCCCGACCCCGACGCCCTGACCGATGAGCCGTCGTTCACCGGTCCGCGGATCGTGATCCTGATCGATGACTACGACATCCTCACCGCGGCCGGACAGCAGCCCCTTGCCCCGTTCCTGCCCTACATCTCCTCGGCCCGCGACATCGGTCTGCACTTCGTCGTCGCCCGCCGGGTCGCCGGAGCCTCACGAGCCCTGTACGAGCCGTTCCTGACGGCACTGCGTGAAACCGGGACGACGGCGCTGGTGATGACGGGCGACCGCACCGAAGGCCAGCTCTTCCCCGGCCTGTACGCCTCCGCCCAGCCGCCCGGCCGCGGCACCCTGGTCCGCCGCGGCCACCGTCACCAGCTGATCCAGACCGCGCTCGCACCCGAGACCGAGCCAACGCAGTCCCCAGCATGACCAATTAATGGGCGTGCCGCGCCTTTGGCCAGAAGCGTGTGGCTGCTGCAACAACCCATCTGATAGGGATGAATGTCCTGTTGTCAGTGGCGCGTGCGACGCTGAGCAGCGCTGATGGAACGTATCTGCGGTAGACGCAACGGGGGTTGACGTGACGGGGTGGGACATCAGTCCCAGCGGGGTGGAGTCCATTCTGTCCTTGGTGGGTCTTGCGGCCGATGACCTGAGCAAGGACGTCAAGGCCTACGGTACGAGCGTCCAGGACGCGGCGGAGTCCGCGGGCACGATCAGCGGTCCGTACTGCGGTGGCCCGCCGGTGGGGCCGGTGGGTGCTGCGGTCGCGAACTTCGTGTCCGACACCGAGAGCTCGATCAGGTTCATGGCGGCCCGCATCAAGAAGACGATGGACGGGACCGTCAAGGCGACTGGCGCGTACATCGACGGTGACCTGGCGATGGCCGCCCGAGCCCAGCGTGACGCTGCCAAGGCGCCCACCCCGGCCGAGCTTCGGGCCGTGGGCGAGCGGGCTAAGCACGGGGGCGGGGAGTAGTTGGCGTGATCGAGCCAGGTGGGATACCCCAGTACACCGGCGACTTCGGCGCGTTGTCCAAAGCAGTCACCGAGCTGCGCAAATACGCGATCGGAATCCGTAACGCCGGCCAGGACGTCCATTCGCGCTTCCAGGCGACGGCCGCGTTCTACAAGGCTCCGGAGGCGGACCAGCTCTTCTCCTCCACCCAGCCGGTGATGGACACGGCGGACGAGTTCGCCGGCCACATCGAGTCCCTCGCCGATGCCCTGGACACCTTCGTCGGCGAAGCGAAGCCCTACGCGGACCGCTTGAAGCATCTGAAGGAGAAGGCGATCGCCTTCGTCGACAGCGTTGAGGGCGACGACGGCTGGACCAAGGACCAGCACAAGGTCGACGAGCACAAGGCCCTCATGGACGGCGTGGCGGAAGCCGTCGTGGGCTTTCAGAGGGCGGAGCACAACGCGGCGGTCAAGATCGGTGCCATCAGCCCGGCGCTGTGCCGCCCCGTCGGCGACGAGGGCGGTACGTACGGCATCAGCGTCGACAAGCTCGAATCCATGCCCGACCTGCCGTGGGGCACTCCCGAGGGCCGCACCTACGACCGCTGGAGCATGGACTGGTGGGGCCACGGCATCAAGAGCTGGGCCTGGGACGGCCTCGTCAAGGACAGCCTCTGGGGCGGCTTCGTCGGCCTGGGCACCTTCGAGGACAACATCCTGGGCATCAACGGCTCCGACGCACAGCACCAGACCTGGGACGGCCTCAAACGCACCGTCGTCGGCGCCTACGCCTACGGCATGGACGCGGTCGGCGAGGGCGACCACCTCTCGGACTGGCAGCGCGGCAGCGAGGCGTACGCCAAGGAGTTCGGCAAGCAGTTCATCGCCTACGACGAGTGGCACAAGGACCCGGCCCGCGCCCACGCCGTCACCAGCTTCAACATCCTCACCGTATTCGCGGGCGGTGGTGGGGCGCTCGCCAGGCTGGGCAAGACAGGCAGATTCGTGGAAGCCGCCGGCACGGTCGCAAAGATCGGAGACGCCCTGGATCCAGTCTCCGGCGCCGCGAGGGCGGCGAGGGCCCTTTCCGATCTGCCGAAGGTGTCCGAGGTACTGACCAACGTCAGCGAACACCTGCGGCTGCCGAAGACGAGGTTCCCCGACGGCGCCCTGGACGACCTCAGCAACCGCTACAGGGTCGACAAGGACGGCAACTTCATCGCCCTCAAACCGGACGGCACGCCCGACACCAGCCCGGTCACGCGCGAGCCTGCCGCGGCTGACCGCGTGTCTCCCGCTGGGCCAGGTGATCGAGAACCTGTTGGCGTCGGAGGCCGCGCGCCCGAAGCCACCTCCCATGCGAGTGGCCACGGAGCCCTGCCCGGGTCGTCCCATGGCGCCGCTCACGCAGGAGGCGAAGGCGGACACGGCGCACCCACCGCCTCCCACCAGCCCGGCCACGCGGGTCACAGCGGTTCGGGGACAGGAACGGCACCCACCACTCACCACGGTGCGAGCGGCGGCGGTCATGGGTCCGGCCACGGGTCCGGGGGCCACGGCGGTTACCACGGTCCCGCTGGCTCTGGAACGGGGCACGGCGGCGGTGGAGGTCTCCACCACGGTCAGCACGGACCGCAGCCGCCCGCCCCCCAGCCGAGCGGTCACATCCCCGAGCACACCTTCGAGCACGTGCTCAAGGGAGAGCTGAAGTACGGCAAGGACGGCCAGCCCAGGGTCGTCGGATACCATTTTCGTCCAGATGGTCGTGATCCCCGCGGCATAAAGGTCCCGAAGATCCTGAAGATTGATCACAAAACGGGGCTGACGCAGGGCAACGTGTGGATGCGTGATCCGCGTACCGGCACCTGGGTGATGAAGCGGGCCAAGACGACCTTCTTCCCGCCGACGTGGACGGAGCACGAGGTTCGGCGGGCGATGGTCAAGGCGTTCGAGAACAGCCAGGTGGTCGATCCCGAACTTCACATGTGGCGAGGCGAATACAAGGGGATCACCTTTGAAGGCTATTTCGACCCCGTCACGGGTGACGCGAAGACCGTCTACCCGATCATGCCTTAGCAAGCAGCAGAAGGAGATCAGTAAGTGATCCGCACTCAGTACTATGCCCAGGACGAATTCGGGGTACCGCGCTTCAACGGTCCTGCGGAGCTCAAGGTTCTAGGGCACTGGGTGACCTCCGACATCCAGCTCTCCCCGCTTGCCATTCTGGAAGCGATCGACCTGGTGAGGCTGGCGCAGTCAGACCCCGGATTCACCCCGGAAGACCTGGATGGAAACGCCCACACCGCCACCATCAGCCCCCAGGGCGTCGCGATCGAAAACCACTTCTTGGAGCACGTTCAGGGTGAATTCCCGCTGGACAAGGCATTGGCGGTCCTGATCGACTTCTGGGACTACTACCTCCTGGTGCACCCCGACGATGTCGTGTCCTACTGGAACGAGTACGTAAAAGAGAACGGGCGGGACCCGCTCGCGGGGCTTCGAGACGTCACGGTGTGATTCACCCTCCAAAGGATCCTGGGGACGCCTTCGGCAACCCCAGGTATCAGGAGTGTGTGCCCGGGGCTCATAGCGTTGATGAATGGTCCGGCCGCCCCGGACTGATCGGCGCCGCCAATGTTCGAGGAAGGGGTATGTGCACTATGACGACGGTCGGCCCCGATCTGGCAGACAAGCTCCGATCGCCGAGAACACCGCCCGTCACTTGATCGAGGCAGCACCCGCGGTCCGGCAGGGCCACGCTTCAGAAAGCAGCACATGCCCCAGGACGTCATCGCCCTCACCTCGCAGATGCCGGACATCAAGACGCTGCTGGCCGCACTGCACGCCGGCGGCCCGGACCTGCGCGTGAACCGAGCAGCTGGGGGATCCGTGGCCCAGTTGTGCACGGACGACGGAAAGCTCCTGGTCTCCGTGGAGGCCCCCCGCTACCTGCAAGTGCCGGGCGAGACGGAGCGGCTGCTGGGACCTGGCGTTCGGACAGAGGGACCGGTGTGGTGGACCGAGGTGCGGGCGTCCACCGCCATCGCAGAAGCCAGGCTGCTCGCCGGCTCGGTCGCGGGACGGCTGACAACGCTGCTCGGCGGCATCACATGGCCGCCTGAAGCCGCCCATACCGACGTCGTGGCCGTCCCGGCCACGGGCGAGGTGACGGTCCCGCCCGCTGACGTGGACGTACTGACCGACGCGGATGTGCTGACCGACAAGAGCGTCATCGTCATCTACGACCGCCCGGTCGTAGCCGCCACGACATGGCTGACCGAGGCGGTGCGAACGGCGGCACAGAGTCGACGGGAGCTGCATCTCGTCACCTCCCCCAAGACCCGGCTGAGCCTGCCCACCCGCACCGTGCTGGAGCGCATGCCCGCACGCTGGGTCGTACGCCACCCCGAGAACGGCTACTACGACGGCCTCTCCGGAGCCGTACTGCGCTGGCACGACGGACGCTTCACCCCCGCTGCCGACAACGGCCTCCAGATCGCGGACGCCTTCCAACCCCCGCCCGGCAAGGGGGGTGAACGGCAGTTGCTGCTGTCCATCCGCACCATCCACCCCGTCCAGGAGCACCTGCTACTCGGTGGCGCTCTGGAGGACGCCTGGCAGACCCTCACCGGACTGCCGCCGGCCGGATGGGCCACCGCCGAGCCCGTCAACGTCCCTTGGTCGCCAAGGCAACTGACCGACCTGGCCCGCAGCCGCGCCCGCCAGGCCCAGCCCACCTGGACTGTCGCCGTAGGCACCGCCGACCGCCCTGCAATCGCCACGTTGAGCATCGCTCACACGCGAGACGGCGTAGAGGAGCACATCACCCTGGCTCTCGGCTACGCCGCCGACGAGCGAGCACCGATCGAGCTCCTGCCCGAACTCGCCGAATCCCTCGCCGCCAGGCACAACCTCGCCACAATGATCAGCGAACTGCGTGCGGCGCGCGCCGACCTGACCACTCCGGCCCACTACGAACCGCCGTCGATCCCGGTCTCTCTTACTCTCGGCACGGACGCCGTGGCCGATCTCGGCATTGGTCATGCCCGCAATGCCCTGCCGGACAGCACCTGCACCGAACTCGGCCCGGCCGGTCGCCCCGCCCTGCACTACCCGCTCGGCGACGGCACCGACCCCGTCGCCTGGCAACGCCTGCGACACATCAACGAACACCTGAAACGTGAAGGCGGGGCTGCTTCCCGACCGTCCTGACGGCCACTGCCCCATCGGCTCCAGCAGCGGTACCTGGATTGGCAGCTCGACGACCCTGCTGGTCGGGGTGTCGAAGCCGTCCGACCGATCCGGGACGCTATCGAGCGACGCTTACGCAGCCTGCTCGCCGATCTTGGCAATCCGGCGGCGCGTGGTGGCCGTCAGCCGCGCCAGTCAGTCACCAAACAGGCTCTCCTGGACGTACTCGACGACATTCGCCTTCGGGCGGAACAGGCCCAGCAGCATGAAGGTCTTGGGGTGGGCCGCGATGTTGCCGACGAAGAAGTGGACGGCACGGTCAGGAGCGAACATCGACTCGTACCAGCGCTCCCGCAACTTGTCCTGCAGGGCGTGTTCGCCGTACTTGCGCAGGAACTTGCGGTACGACGCGCCGGCCTCCCAGTCCTTCAGCGCCATGTCGTGCGTGGGGCAGTCGGCGTCCGCGCAGCGGAACTTGTAGCGGAATTCCAGAGGTACCCACTCAAGCCGGTCCAGGTCCTGTTCGAAGAGGTCGAGTTGGTCGGCCAGCGCGGCCTTGGACTCAGGCCAGGGCTCTGCCGCCGCCAGCCGGAAGCTGACCTCCCTGGGCCGGAACACGCCGAGTGAGATCCCGCGCTCCTCCTGGTCCCTCTTGATCGCACACAGGGACGGCGAGACGAGCGGCTCGACGTACTTGTACCGCTGCTTCCAGTCGCCGTCCGCCGGCACCTCGCCCACGATCTTGAGGGTGTCGAGGTCTGGCCGCAGACTTTCGGGCCGCGAGTCACGCTTGCCGTGCGGCTCGACGTCGACCTCGATGATCGAGTACTTGGAGAACTGAGCCTCCTCCGCGAGGAGCCGAAACGGCACCGGAAAGAGCCGTACGTGCTGTGGTGCGCCCTGGTCCAGCCGTATGCCTGCCACGCAGCTGGTCTCGCGGTACTTGTTGGACAGCTCCGGATACGTCTTGACGGTGATCATGATCGTCGCGCGCTGCCGATTCCCCGATCCCATGGTTGCCCCCTCCACAGATCTCCCCGATCCGATTGGAGGAGAGGCATGCGCCACTGGCAAGGGCGCGTGCAGGGGCGAGGGCTGAAGTCAGGCCAGGGGGATCACGGGCACAGCGGCCCGCTCGCGGACCGTCTCCAGGACGACCTGCCGGTGGCACCGGGTCTCGTCCTTCTCGAAGCACAGCACCGCGACCCGCGACTGCTGGGCGTGCTCTGCCAGGCGGCCGAGATCGGCCTGCGCCTCCTCGGACCGCAGCACATCACGGAAGCGGGCCCGGCCCACGTCCAGGCGGCCGTCCCAGAACGGCGCCCGGTTCTCCTTGGGATTCCCCAGGCCACGCAGGTGGGTGTACTCGATGCCGGCCTCGCCCAGCGCCTCCCCGAGGCGGGTCTTGCTGAAGCCCTTCTTGCGGCTGATCGGCGTCAGCCGGACGTCCGCCACCACATCGATACGGCTGTCGAGGAGCGAGGCGACGAACGAGTCGATGTCCCGCCCTTCGTAACCGGCGGACCACAGGCCGGGCGTGACGTGGGTCTCCCGGAACAGATCATCCAGGGAGACCTCAAGAGCCTCTGAGACCGCGCCGACGGTGAAGAAACCTGGCTGGATCGCTCCCTCGCCCTCCAGGCGGGCCAGGGTCCTGGTGCTGATACAGGCTTCCTTGGCGAGCCGCTCCCGCGACCACCCACGGGCTTCCCGCAGAGCCCGCACTCGCTGGGCGAGCGCGCGAGCGTGGTCGTGAGGACGCGCTGAGTGATGGCCTGCCATGTGTCGTGATCCTAATGGCGGTTGAGGCGGGCGGGCATGGTGTTCCCGGCCAGTCCACAGGGCCGGATTCGCGAACGCGCAGGTCCGAGTGCCCTCAGCTGTCGCACTCCATGCAGCCTCACCGGGCACTCTCTGGGAGAAGCCGACCAAGATCTTCTCCCGGGTTTCTCCCAAACGATCTCCGGAAACCCGTCAGGGCCACCTACTAGTGACTAGTAGGTGGCCCTGACCTGGTACTACGGCGTCGGGGTGGCGGGATTTGAACCCACGACCTCTTCGTCCCGAACGAAGCGCGCTGCCAAGCTGCGCTACACCCCGGTGTCACTGCTTCTCGCGGCGACGTCGTTTACTTTAGCCCACTGGGGGCCAGGAAACGAAATCCGATTCAGAGGCGGCGGCGGAACGGGGTCGGGCGGGTGTGGTCCAGGGCCACGAGGAGGACCGCCAAGGCGTAGATCGCGAGGCCCAGGAGGAGGGCGTTGGCCAGGGTGGCGCGGTAGCCGTGGGCCGAGGCGTTCAGGAAGGGGTAGAGGTAGGGGGCGCCGCGGGTGAGGTAGAAGGCCAGGTAGGCCAGGGGGTAGAGGAGCCAGGTCGTGGGCTGGCGCAGGTGCAGGCGGGCGGCCGGGGTCAGGCACAGCCAGTCCAGCAGGGCCGCCGCCGGGGCCACCGTGTGGAGGAGCTGGAGGGTGATCCACTGGGTGTGCCAGCGCTCCGGGGGCGCCGGGGACGCCGCCATGGAGAACGTGGTCCGGGCCAGCAGCAGGTGGTACGTCAGCGCGGACACCAGGGCGTACAGGAGGGCCGCGCCCGTCAGCCAGGACGGGAGGGGACGGCGGGCACGCCAGGCGCGGGAGGCCGACAGGAGCATCGTCAGCGTCAACAGCGCGCTCGCCTGCACGGCGAAGTGGCTCAGCGCGTGGGCCGGGGTGGCGGCCGACACCGCCAGGACGACGCCCGCCGCCGCGGCCAGCGCCGTCAGCAGGCGGAACAGCGCCGTCCCGGGTCGGTGGGAGGGGGCCAGCACCGCCCTGGCCGGGGCCGGGGAACGCGGCAGCAGCGGGGACGCCGTGACCGCGGGCAGGTCCCGGATCTCCCTGGGTATCGGGGCCGTCATGCCCTCACGCTAGGAAGCGGGAGGCGCGAGGGCCATGCGGCTTGCTCCAGGTGGGCTAGGACGCCCTCGGGACCAGCGTCAGCAGCGTCGCCTCCGGGGGGCACGCGAAGCGGACCGGGGTGTAGCGGTTGGTGCCGCAGCCCGCCGAGACGTGGAGGTAGGAGGTACGCCCCTCCGCCGTGTGCGTGGACAGGCCCTTCACCCGGTCCGTGTCCAGGTCGCAGTTGGTGACCAGGGCTCCGTAGAAGGGGATGCACAACTGGCCGCCGTGCGTGTGGCCGGCGAGGATCAGCGGGTAGTCGTCCGCCGTGAACGCGTCCAGGACGCGCAGGTAGGGGGCGTGCACCACGCCGAGCGAGAAGTCGTACGACTCCGTCGGGCCGCCCGCGACCCTCGCGTAGCGGTCGCGCTTGATGTGGGGGTCGTCCAGGCCGGTCAGCTCGATGGACACGCCCTCGATCTTCAGGGCGCCGCGGGTGTTGGTCAGGTTCACCCAGCCCGCCTCGTCGAAGCCGTCCCGCAGGTCCTCCCACGGGTTGTGGATCGCGCCCACCGCCGGCGCGTTGCCGTTCAGGCCGTGGCGGCCGTTCGCCTTCTCCATCAGGTAGCGGGCGGGGTTGCGGAGTTTGGGGCCGTAGTAGTCGTTCGAGCCGAAGACGTACGCCCCCGGGAACTCCATCAGCGGGCCCAGCGCGTCCAGCACCTCCGGGACGCCCTCCGGGTCCGACAGGTTGTCGCCCGTGTTGATCACGAAGTCCGGGCGCAGGCCCGCGAGCGAGCGCAGCCAGCGCTGCTTCTTGCGCTGGCCGCCGACCATGTGGATGTCGGAGACCTGGAGGACGCGCAGCGGGTGCATGCCCGGCGGCAGGACGGGGACGGTCACCCGTCGCAGCCGGAAGGAGCGGGCCTCGAAGCCCACCGCGTAGACCAGACCGGCGGCGCCTGCCGCCATGATTCCCAGGGGAACTCCGTATCGCGCGCGCATATGACCATCGTGTCAGACCACAGGGGCCCGGTGGGACCGCGCGCCCTTAGCCCGCCCCCCCGAAATCGGCGGGCGTCCGCCGTCCCACACCTGCGACAATCGACCACATGACCACCACGCTCAAGTCGAAGCTGCAGGACGACCTCAACTCCGCGATCAAGGAGCGCAACGAGCTCCGCTCCTCGACGCTCCGGCTGACGCTCGCCGCGATCACCAAGGAGGAGGTCGCGGGCAAGGAGAAGCGGGAGCTGTCCGACGACGAGGTCCTCAAGGTGATCACCCGCGAGGCGAAGAAGCGCCGGGAGGCGGCCGACGCCTTCGCGCAGGGCGGTCGTGCCGAGTCGGCCGAGCGGGAGAAGGCGGAGGGCGAGGTCCTCGCCGAGTACCTGCCCAAGCAGATGACCGACGAGGAGCTGGACGCGATCGTCGCCGAGGCCGTCGCGGAGGCGAGGGCGGCGGGCGCCGAGGGGCCGAGGGCCATGGGTGCCGTCATGAAGATCGTCAACCCCAAGGTGGCCGGCCAGGCCGAGGGCGGCCGCGTCGCCGCCGCGGTGAAGAAGCTCCTCCAGGGCTGACAGGCTGACCCGACCCCGTCACGGAGGCGCCGCGCCCCGTCCCGCGGAAGCAGCACAGGACGCCCGTACGGCGGTGGGGCCGCACCCCGAAGAAGGGTGCGGCCCCACCGCCGTACTCCGCCGTACTCCCGGACGACCTAGCGGCGACCCCCGGTCCCGCCGTTCGCCCGCCCGTTGGGCCCGCCGTTCGTCTGCCCCTGGATGGTGTTCGCGGGCGGCGTCGGCACCGCCCCGCCGATGTCACCGGTGCCGCCGGTCAGGCCGCCGAGCAGGCCGCCGATCAGCTGTCCCTGGTTGCCGCCCGTGGCGCCCGGCCGGCCGCCGTTGCCCCGGCCCTGGTTGTTGTCCCCGGAGCCCTTGTCGTCCGGGATGTCGACCAGGTTGAAGTCCTCCACCGGCTTGCCCTCCAGGGCGCCGTTCATCATGTCGCGCCAGATCGGGCCGGGGACCTCACCGCCGTAGACCTTGTCGTGCGGGATGCCGCCGATGGTGATGTTGATCATGTGGCGCCGGTGCTGCGGGTCGCCGACCCAGACCGCGCCCGCCATGTTCGGGGTGTAGCCGACGAACCAGGCGGCGAAGCGCTCGTCCGTCGTACCGGTCTTGCCCGCGCTCGGGCGGTCGCCGAGGCCGGCCTCCTGGCCGGTGCCGTCCTCGACCACGCCCTTGAGGAGCGTGCTGACGGTGTCCGCGGTCTTCTCGGACATCGCGCGCGAGCAGGTCGAGCGCGGCACCGGCAGGGACTTCACCTGGCTTCCGGTGGTCCGGGTGACCGACTCGATGGCGATCGGGGTGCAGTACATGCCGCGCGAGGCGAAGGTGGCGTACGCGCTCGCCATGGTCAGCGGGGACATCTCCTGGGTGCCGAGCGCGATCGAGGGGGCCTGGTCGATCTTGCGGCCGTCGGCGCGCGCCACGCCCATCTTCTTCGCCATGTCGATCACCGGGCAGATGCCGATGTCGCCGATCAGCTGCACGTAGTAGGTGTTGACCGACTTGGCGGTCGCCTCCTTCATGCCGTACGGCCCGTGCTCCGACTCGTTCTCGTTGGTCAGCGTGGCCGGCTTGGCCGGGTCGTTGCGCCAGGTCCTGCCGTTGCAGGCGGCCACCGGGCTCGGGTACGGCATCTCGTACGGCGACGAGTACTCCTGCGTCGGGGGCTTGCCGCCCTCGATCGCGGCCGCGGCGACGATCGGCTTGAACGTCGAACCGGGCTGGTAGCCGGCGCCGCCGCCCATGTCCTGGTTCACCGACAGGTTGATCTGCGTCTCGTCCGTCCCGAAGCCGTACGGCCGCGACTGGCCCATGGCGAGGATCTTGCCGGTGCCGGGCTCGACGATCGTCGCGGCCGTCGCCACCGGGTCGGACTTGTAGACGTGGTCCTTGATGGAGTTCTGCACGGACTGCTGGGCCTGCGGGTCCAGCGTCGTACGGATCGTCAGACCGCCCTGGTTCCAGAGCTTGGCCCGAGCCTCCTTGGTCTTGCCGAAGACCGGGTCGGTGAGGAAGACCTCGCGCACGTAGTCGCAGAAGAAGCCGGCGCCCTGGACCGCGGTGATGCAGCCGTTCTTGGGCCGGCTGGGGTGCAGTCCGAGCGGCTGCCGCTTGGCCTGCGCGGCCTCCTGCGGGGAGATGTCGCCCAGCTCCGCCATGCGCTGGAGGACGATGTTGCGCCGCTTGGTGGCCTCCGCCTCGTCGTTGACGGGGTCGTAGCGGCTCGGCGACTGCACGATGCCGGCCAGCAGCGCGGACTCCTGGAGGTTCAGGTCCTTGGCGTGCTTGGAGAAGTACCGCTGGGAGGCGGCCTCCACGCCGTAGGCCTGCTCGCCGAAGAAGGTGATGTTCAGGTAGTTCTCGAGGATCTTCTTCTTGCCGAGCTGTTCCTCGATCTGGATCGCGTACTTCAGCTCGCGGACCTTGCGGCCCATGGTCTGCTGGGTGGCCTCGGCGACCTTCGTCGGGTCGTCGCCGGCCTCCTCGATGAAGTAGTTCTTCACCAGCTGCTGGGTGAGCGTGGAGGCGCCCTGCGCGACCCCGCCCTCCTGCGCGTTCTTGTTCAGGGCGCGCAGCACGCCCTTGAGGTCGATCGCGCCGTGCTGGTAGAAGCGCGAGTCCTCGATCGCGACGATCGCCTTCTGCATGTACGGCGAGATGTCCTTGAGGTCGACCACCGTACGGTCGCGGGAGTACACGCTCGCGATCTGCCGGCCGCCGGCGTCCAGGATCGTGGTGCGCTGGCTCAGCTGCGGACTCTTCAGGTTGGCCGGGATCTCGTCGAAGCTCTTGACCGAGCCCTTGGCCGCGAGGCCCAGCGCGCCGGCCGCGGGCAGCGCGATGCCGGCCATCACGGCTCCCGCGAGGACACTGACACCGAGGAACTTCGCGGCCTGCTGCAACGGCGACAGACCACCGCCCGAGCGCTTCTTTGGCATGGGGGCAGCCTAATCCGTACTCCTGAGCGTTCCGAGGGAGCGGCTTGCCTTCGGGATGTTCCGGCACCGGTGCGGAGCACCGCGTGCTGCCTGACCTGCCTACGTTTCCATTTCCCGGACAGGCGCGCAGCCCTTGGCCTAAGCTGCTCCCAACTGTCACAGCAATGCGGCCCCGTACCACTCCGTCCGGCGTCCCGAATCGTTGCGATCCACCCGTGCCGGCCGCCGAGGCGTGTCCGTTTGCGCCTCGTGTGTCATGTGGTGTCCGCTGTGGCGCACCGTAGCTGTCCTGATTTGCCGGGACAGTCGCATATGTCGCCAGCTCACTCCCGCGGGTGATCTGCCGCTTACCCATAGTCCGTTCGGGCCATTCAAGATTGGGCCCGAAGGGGGTGTTGCGCTGTGTCCACCTTCCGTAACGTCCTCAACTGGCTGCGGTGAATATGCCGCTGCCGCCGTGGGGGAGCCTCGATTCGGGAGAGGACGGCGCCGGTATGGGCTGGGTAACCGACTGGAGTGCGCAGGCTGCCTGCCGCACTACCGATCCGGATGAACTGTTCGTTCAAGGAGCAGCGCAGAACAGAGCCAAGGCGGTGTGCACCGGATGCCCGGTACGCACCGAGTGCCTGGCGGACGCGCTGGACAATCGCGTCGAGTTCGGCGTGTGGGGAGGCATGACGGAGCGGGAGCGGCGCGCACTGCTGCGCCGGCGGCCCACCGTGACCTCCTGGCGCAGACTGCTGGAGACCGCCCGCTCGGAGTACGAGCGCGGCACCGGGTTCGTGCCCCTCGACAGCGACGAGGTGTACGAGAACTACGCGGCCGTGAGCTGACCGGGCGCACCACCGCTGCGCCTCGGGTTCGGCCGAGAGCCCCGGGCGGCCGCGGTTCCTTCGTTCCACGATGTCCGGGCTCCGGCCGTGGCCATGACGGACCCGCTCCTACGACGGTTCCGCCGGGCGCTCCGTGGGCGCGCCCGTCGCGAGCCGGTCACCGATGTCGCGCAGGCCCGTGAGGTCGTGCACATCGCCGGGCAGCGCGGGCACGTCGACCACCGCCACCTCGGGATGACGGGCGGTGAAGCGGTCACGCGTGCGCTGCTCGCGTGCCAGCAGATGCATGCGTTCGGCGTGCAGCCTCAGCAGACCCGCGGCGAGCCGGTCGACGGAACGATCCTCGTCGGCGGGGGAGCCTTCGTCGGAAGCGTCGGTACCGGTTGCGGCCTCGGATGCGGGAGGTTGTGAACTGCCGTACGCGTCGGGAGAGTTACGAAGTCCAGCTTTCCCGTCCGCCTGATCCACAATGCCGGGCTCCGCAAGATTTTCCGCGGCGTCGAGCGCCCGCTCGGCCGACAGCCGGGCCGCGCCGCTGCCGTGCACCCGGTTGAGCACCAGGCCCACCAACGGCATGTCCTCGGCGGCCAGCCGCTCCACGAAGTACGCGGCCTCGCGCAGCGCGTCCCGCTCCGGCGCCGCCACCACCAGGAACGCGGTGCCGGGCGCCTGGAGCAGCTTGTACGTGGCGTCCGCGCGGGTGCGGAAGCCGCCGAAGGTGGTGTCCATCGCGGCCACGAACGTCTGGACGTCCTTGAGGAGCTGGCCCCCGAGGAGCTTGCCCAGGGTGCCGGTCATCATCGACATCCCGACGTTCAGGAACGCCATGCCCGCGCGGCCGCCCAGCTTGGCGGGGGCGGTGAGCAGACGGATCAGCCGGCCGTCCAGGAAGGAGCCGAGCCGCTTGGGGGCGTCGAGGAAGTCCAGGGCCGAGCGGGAGGGCGGGGTGTCGACCACGATCAGGTCCCACTCGTCCCGCGCCCGCAGCTGGCCCAGCTTCTCCATGGCCATGTACTCCTGCGTGCCCGCGAAGCCCGCCGAGAGCGACTGGTAGAAGGGGTTCGCCAGGATCGCGGCGGCCCGCTCGGGGTCCGCGTGCGCCTCCACGACCTCGTCGAAGGTGCGCTTCATGTCGAGCATCATGGCGTGCAGTTCGCCTTCGCCCTCGCTGCCCTTCACCCGGCGCGGCACATTGTCGAGGGAGTCGATGCCCATCGACTGGGCGAGCCTCCTGGCCGGGTCGATGGTGAGCACGACCACCTTGCGGCCCCGCTCGGCCGCGCGCAGGCCCAGGGCGGCCGCGGTGGTCGTCTTGCCGACGCCGCCGGAGCCGCAGCACACCACGATGCGCGTCTTCGGGTCGTCCAGCAGCGCGTCCACGTCGAGCACGCGGGAGGAGACCAGCCGCCGGGCCGCCGTCTCCCATCCCTCGGCCCCGCCAGGGCCGTCGGCCCCGCCACGGCCCCCGGGTGCCGTCCCGCGCCCCTCGGCCTCGCCCTGGTCCTCGGCTGTCATGACACCTCCTGCGTGCGCAGCTCGGCGGCGAGTTCGTACAGCCCCGCCAGGTCCATTCCCTCGGCCAGCAGCGGCAGTTCGTGCAGGGGCAGGCCCAGCTCGCCGAGCTGCGCGCGCTGCTCCTGCTCCAGCGCGTGGCGCTCGGCGTACTCCGCGGCCTGCGCCAGCAGCGGGTCCACCAGCTTCTCCGCGTTGCCGCCGCGCCGCGCCCCGCCGAGGCCGGCGGCCGACAGGGAGCGGGCGAGGGCGGAACGGTCCACCGCCCGTACGAGTTCCAGGTCGGAGGCGTCCAACACCTCGGGCCGCACCATGTTCACGATGACCCGGCCCACCGGCAGCCGCGCGGCGCGCAGTTCGGCGATGCCGTCGGCGGTCTCCTGGACGGGCATCTCCTCCAGCAGCGTCACCAGGTGCACCGCCGTCTCCGGCGACTTGAGGACCCGCATCACGGCCTGTGCCTGATTGTGTATCGGGCCGATCTTCGCCAGGCCCGCCACCTCGTCGTTCACATTGAGGAAGCGGGTGACGCGGCCGGTCGGGGGCGCGTCCATGACCACGTAGTCGTAGACGAACCGGCCGCCGCGGTCCTTGCGGCGCACCGCCTCGCACGCCTTGCCGGTGAGCAGGACGTCCCGGATGCCGGGCGCGATGGTGGTGGCGAAGTCGATGGCGCCGAGCTTCTTGAGGGCTCTGCCCGCGCCGCCCAGCTTGTAGAACATCTGGAGATAGTCCAGAAGGGCCAGTTCGGGGTCTATGGCCAGTGCGTACACCTCCCCGCCCCCGGGAGCGACCGCGATCTTCCGCTCCTCGTACGGCAACGCCTCCGTCTCGAAGAGTTGTGCGATGCCCTGCCGGCCCTCGACCTCCACGAGAAGCGTCCGCTTCCCCTCGGTCGCGAGGGCCAGCGCGAGTGCGGCGGCGACCGTCGTCTTTCCGGTCCCGCCCTTGCCGCTGACGACCTGGAGCCTGCTCACGTCTTCGAGACTAACCAGTCCGGCCGACCGTCACGCGGGAGGCTGTGGATAACGGGGAGACGACGAGGGAGTGATCGGTCACAGCGGATACAGTCGGCCCATGACCAAGTGGGAATACTCAACCGTGCCGCTGCTCGTCCATGCCACGAAGCAGATTCTGGACAACTGGGGCGAGGACGGCTGGGAGCTCGTCCAGGTCGTCCCCGGGCCGAACCCCGAGCAGCTGGTCGCCTACCTGAAGCGGGAGAAGCAGGCATGAGCGCGGTCGAGGAGAAGCTGGCCGCACTGGGCCTGAGCCTGCCGGAGGTCGTACCGCCGCTGGCCGCGTACCAGCCGGCCGTGCGGTCCGGCGTGTACGTCTACACCGCGGGCCAGCTGCCGATGGTCGAGGGCAAGCTGCCCGTCACCGGCAAGGTGGGCGCCGAGGTCACGGCCGAGGAGGGCAAGGACCTGGCCCGCATCTGCGCGCTCAACGCGCTGGCGGCCGTGAAGTCCGTCGCCGGCGACCTGGACCGGATCGCGCGCGTGGTCAAGGTCACCGGGTTCGTCGCCTCCGCGGCCGACTTCACCGGGCAGCCCGGTGTGATCAACGGCGCCAGCGAGCTGCTCGCCGAGGTCCTCGGGGACAAGGGCGTGCACGCCCGCAGCGCGGTCGGCGTCGCGGTGCTCCCGATGGACGCGCCGGTCGAGGTCGAGGTCCAGGTCGAGCTGGTCCCGTAGCCCGCCCGCACCACCCGGCACCTGCGGTACCTCTCGAACATTCGCCCTACACGGGATAGCCTCCGGCCATGGCGAACGGTCAGTGGTACCCCCCGGAGTGGCCGGACCGCATCCGCGCGCTCGCGGACGGCACCCTCACCCCGGTGTTCCCCAAGCGCGCGGCGACGGTGCTCCTGCTGAAGGACACCGGAGCCGGACCGGTCGTCCACATGCTGCGCAGACGCGCCTCCATGGCCTTCGCCGGAGGCGCGTACGCGTATCCCGGGGGCGGCGTCGACCCGCGCGACGACGACACCCGGATCCGCTGGGCGGGTCCCTCGCGCGCGTCGTGGGCCGAGCGGCTCGGAGTGGACGAGAGCGGCGCCCAGGCCATCGTCTGCGCGGCGGTCCGGGAGACGTACGAGGAGGCGGGCGTCCTGCTCGCCGGCCCCGACCCGGACACGGTCGTCGGCGACACCACCGGCGACGACTGGGAGGCGGACCGCGCCGCCCTGGTCGCGCGCGAGCAGTCCTTCGCCGAGTTCCTGCACCGGCGCGGCCTGGTGCTGCGCTCGGACCTGCTCGGCGCCTGGGCGCGCTGGATCACCCCGGAGTTCGAGTCGCGCCGCTACGACACGTGGTTCTTCGCGGCCGCCCTCCCGGAGGGGCAGCGCACCCGGAACGCCTCCACGGAGGCCGACCGCACGGTGTGGATCAGCCCGGCCGAGGCCGCCGCCGGGTACGACCGGGGCGAGCTGCTGATGATGCCGCCCACCATCGCCGCGCTGCGCGAGCTGCTGCCGTACGGCACCGCCGCCGAGGCCCTCACGGCGGCGGCCGCGCGCGACCTCACGCCGGTACAGGCGACCGCCCGGCTCCAGGGCGGCGAGATCGTGCTGTCCTGGCCGGGGCACGAGGAGTTCACCAAGCACGTTCCGACGCGGTCCCAGTCCGCCGACGCGACCGGTGGAGGCCGCGCATGACCGACGCAAGCGCGCTGCCGGGCCAGCCCAGGGGCGCGGCCGGCTCCGGACCCGCGACCGCGCGGGCCGTCAACGTCCTCGCGCCCAACGCCTCCGCGATGACCCTGGACGGCACCAACACCTGGATCCTCGCCGAGCCGGACTCGGACCTCGCCGTGGTGATCGACCCGGGCCCGCTGGACGACGGCCATCTGCGCGCGGTCGTGGACACCGCGGAGAAGGCCGGCAAGCGGATAGCCCTGACCCTGCTCACACACGGGCACGAGGACCACGCCGAGGGCGCGGGCCGCTTCGCGGAGCTGACCGGCACCCGGGTGCGCGCCCTGGACCCGGCGCTCCGCCTCGGCGACGAGGGCCTGGCCGCGGGCGATGTGATCACCGTCGGCGGCCTCGAACTGAGGGTCGTACCGACCCCCGGGCACACCTCGGACTCGCTGTCCTTCCACCTCCCGGCCGACCGGGCGGTGCTGACCGGCGACACCATCCTCGGGCGCGGCACGACGATGGTGGCGCACCCCGACGGGCGGCTCGGCGACTACCTGGACTCCCTGCGCAGGCTGCGCTCCCTCACGGTGGACGACGGCGTGCACACCGTCCTGCCGGGCCACGGTCCGGTCCTGGAGGACGCCCAGGGCGCCGTGGAGTTCTACCTGGCCCACCGCGCCCACCGGCTCGCCCAGGTGGAGACCGCCGTCGAGAACGGCCACCGCACCGCGGCCCAGGTCGTCGCGCACGTCTACGCCGACGTCGACCGCTCGCTGTGGCCGGCGGCGGAACTCTCGGTACGGGCGCAGCTGGAGTACCTCGGCGAGCACGGCCTGATCTAGGGGCCGTCCTGGGCTCGCGGGCCCTTCACGCCGTGCACGCGCGCGTACTCGGCGGCGAGCCAGGGGCCCAGGTCGTCCACATGGGCCCGGAGCACGTGCGGGTCGCCCACGGGCTCCAGGCCGTACTCCGCCGCCCTGAGCAACTGCGGGGCCCGCCCGGGGTAGTACGCCCCGCAGACCTCGGCCATCTCGCGCAGATCGCTCGTCCAGCCGTTCCAGCGGGTCATGACGAGCGTGAAGCCCGTACGGACGAGATGCCGGGACGTGAAGCGCACCAGGCGCCGCCGGGCCGCCTCGTCCGTGGCGGCCGCGATCCGCTCGCGCCAGCGGGGCAGCAGCCGGGCGAGGTCGCCGTTGGTCTCGCGGGCGAGCAGGGAGCCGGGGCGGTAGCGGGGCAGCCGCTCGGCCAGGTCGTCGCCGAGCAGCGGCGTGCACAGGCAGGCCACGAACCAGCCCATGTCGTACCGCTCCTGCTCGCCGAGCAGCCGCTCCCGGCCGTAGAGCAGTGTCCCGACCCCGTCGATCTGCGGGAACTCGCGGTCCACGGCCTCGCCGAGGGCGCGGACGACCGCACGGTCGGCGTCGGACGGTTCCGCGCGCAGGACGACGAGCAGGTCCAGATCGCTGCGGCCCACGCGTGCGGTGCCGCGCGGGACCGACCCGTAGAGGTACGCGCCGTCCAACCGCGCCCCGAAGACGTCCGGCAACCGGTCCCGTACCGCGGCCACGACCGGCCGGAACGCGCCGGGCACGCGGTCGAGGGAGCCCTCACGGGCGATGAAGCCGTGGGGATCGAGGCCGTGGGGGCGCGGTGGGGAGGGCATGGAGCCACTCTGCCGCGCGACCCGGTGGGAAACAGCTGGTTTTCGGCAGCGGGCGCGACGGCCCGCAGGGATTCGGCCCCGGGGCGCGTCCGAAGAGGTGTGCCCCGGGGCCGTCCCGGTGTCAGCGGGAGCGCTTGGCGAGCCGCTCCACGTCCAGCAGGATGACCGCCCGCGCCTCCAGGCGCAGCCAGCCGCGCTGGGCGAAGTCCGCCAGGGCCTTGTTGACGGTCTCGCGGGAGGCGCCGACCAGCTGGGCCAGCTCCTCCTGGGTGAGGTCGTGGACGACGTGGATGCCCTCTTCGGACTGCACGCCGAAGCGGCGGGACAGGTCGAGCAGGGCGCGCGCCACGCGGCCGGGGACGTCGGAGAAGACCAGGTCGGACATGGCGTCGTTGGTCTTGCGCAGCCGGCGGGCGACGGCGCGCAGCAGGGCGCCGGCCACCTCGGGGCGGGCGTTCAGCCAGGGCTGGAGGTCACCGTGGCCGAGGCCGAGCAGCTTGACCTCGGTCAGCGCGGTCGCGGTGGCGGTGCGCGGGCCCGGGTCGAACAGCGACAGCTCGCCGATCAGCTCGCCGGGACCGACGACGGCGAGCATGTTCTCGCGGCCGTCGGGGGAGGTGCGGTGCAGCTTGACCTTGCCCTCGGTGACGACGTACAGGCGGTCGCCCGGGTCGCCCTCGTGGAACAGGGAGTCGCCGCGAGCGAGGGTGACCTCGCTCATCGAGGCGCGAAGCTCCGCGGCCTGCTCGTCGTCGAGCGCCGCGAAGAGCGGGTTGCGCCGCAGAACGTCGTCCACGAGTTCTCTCCTTGTCGACCTGCTCAGGGGATCTTGTTCCCCCGTGTGCCAGGGGACCGTGTTCTCATTTTGCCGGACGGTCCAAACAGTGTGATCTGTCACAAGGATGCCGCACCGGTGTGCCCGGGTAAGCGCCAGGGGTCCAATCGGGGGCCGATCCTCGGGGTCCGGGGCGGACGCGGGCGCCGGGCTCTAGGCTGGCCGGGTGTCCAAATCGCCGGTGAGAGCACAGGCCAAGGGGGCTTAGCGGGTGGTTGTACGTCGCGATTCCGCTGTGGGCGAACAGGGCCCCGGAGGCAGTAGGAAAAGTGGAAAAAAGGCGGAGATGACGGAAGAGACGGATTCCGCAGGGAAGGCGGGATCCGCCGGGAAGGCGGCCTCCGCCGCGAAAGCCCGTTCCGCGAAGAAGGCACCACCGGCCGGGAAGCCGGTTCCGGCCGCGGAGGCACCACCGGCCGGGAAGCCGGTTTCCGCCGGGAAGGCCACGCGTGCCGGGAAGGCGACGCGTGCCGGGAAGCCCGTTTCCGCCCGGAAGGTCAGCCCGGCCGAGAAGGTCGTGGCGACCGGCGGATCGGTCTCCGTGAAGAAGGCCGCGCCCGTGAAGAGGATCGCCGTGAAGCCGCCGGCGAAGGAGTCCAGGACCGCCCTGGTCCGCCGGGCCCGCCGGATCAACCGCGAGCTGGCCGAGGTGTACCCCTACGCCCACCCGGAACTGGACTTCGAGAACCCCTTCCAGCTGCTCGTCGCCACCGTGCTGTCGGCCCAGACCACCGACCTGCGCGTCAATCAGACGACTCCCGGTCTCTTCTCCCGCTACCCCACCCCCGAGGACCTGGCCGCCGCCGACCCGGAGCAGGTCGAGGAGATCCTGCGCCCCTGCGGGTTCTTCCGGGCCAAGACCAGGTCGGTGATAGGGCTGTCCAAGGCGCTGGCCGAGGACTTCGGCGGCGAGGTGCCCGGCAGGCTGGAGGACCTGGTCAAGCTCCCCGGCGTCGGCCGCAAGACCGCCTTCGTCGTGCTCGGCAACGCCTTCGGGCGGCCCGGGATCACCGTGGACACGCACTTCCAGCGGCTGGTGCGGCGCTGGCGCTGGACCGAGGAGACCGACCCGGACAAGATCGAGGCCGCGGTCGGCGCGCTCTTCCCCAAGAGCGACTGGACCGACCTGTCCCACCACGTCATCTGGCACGGCCGCCGCATCTGCCACGCCCGCAGGCCCGCCTGCGGCGCCTGCCCGATCGCCCCGCTCTGCCCGGCCTACGGCGAGGGCGAGACGGACCCGGAGAAGGCGAAGAAGCTGCTGAAGTACGAGAAGGGCGGCCTGCCGGGGCAGCGGCTCAAGCCGCCGCAGTCCTATCTGGACGCGGGCGGCAAGCCGGCGCCGCCCCTGGGGGCCGCGTGACGGAACGATCTCGACGGCCTCGGCGTTGGACGAGGCAGAGCGACGGGGGTGGGCGACGATGACGCGGGCCAGTGAGACGGGATACGGCGCGGTGACGCTGAGCGGTCAGGGACTGCCGGACTGGCTGGACCCGGTGGTGCGCGCGGCGGAGACCGTCGAGCCGCTCCAGCTCAGCCGCTTCCTGCCGCCGGAGAACGGCTCGGGCAGGCAGTCCGCCGTGCTCATCCTGTTCGGCGAGGGCGAGCGCGGCCCCGAGCTGCTGCTCATGGAGCGCGCCGGCTCGCTGCGCTCGCACGCGGGCCAGCCGTCCTTCCCGGGCGGTTCCCTCGACCCCGAGGACGGCGATCCGCTCGGCGAGGGCCCGCTGCGGGCCGCCCTGCGGGAGGCCGAGGAGGAGACCGGGCTCGACCCCTCGGGCGTGCAGCTCTTCGCGGTGCTTCCCCGGCTCTACATCCCGGTGAGCCGCTTCGTCGTCACGCCCGTGCTCGGCTGGTGGCGCGAGCCCAGCCCGGTCGGGGCGGTGGACCCGAACGAGACGGCGCGGGTGTTCACGGTCCCCGTGGCGGATCTCACGGACCCCGCCAACCGCACCACGGTCGTCCACCCCAGCGGTTTCCGCGGCCCGGCATTCCAGGTCGAATCCGCCCTGGTGTGGGGTTTCACGGCCGGGGTCATCGACCGGTTGCTGCACTTCGCGGGCTGGGAGCGCCCCTGGGACCGGGAAAAGCTGGCCCCGCTCGACTGGAGCTCATGACAGGGTGATCCCCGTGCTGTCTCTTTCCCGGGGACGCTGGGTCCCTCTGTCCCCGTGGGGGCGGGCCGGACGCCTCGTCCGAGCCGCGGGAAGCGGAATGGAGTAGGCGAGGGCCTGAAGCGGTGAACGTGCTGGACATCCTGTTGCTGGTGGCGGCCGTGTGGTTCGCGGTCGTGGGCTACCGCCAGGGCTTCGTCGTGGGCATCCTGTCGGTGATCGGCTTCCTGGGCGGCGGCCTCGCGGCGGTGTACGCGCTGCCCGTCGTCTGGGACGCGGTGACCGGCAACGCGGAGGTGGGCACCACCGCCGCCGTCGTGGCCGTGGTCGTGGTCATCGTCTGTGCCTCCGTCGGCCAGGCCCTGACCACCCACCTGGGCAACAAGCTGCGCAAGCACATCACCTGGTCCCCGGCCCGCGCCCTGGACGCGACCGGCGGCGCCCTGGTCAACGTGGTGGCGATGCTCCTGGTCGCCTGGCTGATCGGCTCCGCCCTGGCGGGCACCACCCTGCCGACCCTCGGCAAGCAGGTGCGCGGCTCCAAGGTGCTGCTCGGGGTCTCCCGGGCCCTGCCCGCGCAGGCCGACACCTGGTTCGCGGACTTCTCCTCCGTCCTCGCGCAGAACGGCTTCCCGCAGGTCTTCAGCCCGTTCTCGGACGAGCCGATCAGGGACGTCCAGCCGCCGGACCCGGCCCTCGCCGGCAGCCCGGTCGCCACCCGCGCCCAGCGCTCCATCGTCAAGGTCACCGGAACCGCCCAGAGCTGCGGCAAGGTCCTGGAGGGCACCGGCTTCGTCTTCGCCGACCGCCGCGTGATGACCAACGCGCACGTCGTCGGCGGCGTGGACGCGCCGACCGTGCAGATAGGCGGCGTGGGGCGGCGGTACGGGGCCAAGGTGGTGCTCTACGACTGGAAGCGCGACATCGCCGTACTCGACGTACCGGACCTCAGGGCGCAGGCCCTGAAGTTCTCCGCGCCGGACGCGGCGGGCGGCGACGGCGCGATCGTGGCCGGCTTCCCGGAGAACGGCTCGTACGACGTGCGCGCCGCCCGCGTGCGCGGGCGCATCTCGGTCAACGGCCCGGACATCTACCACCGCGGCAGCGTCCGCCGCGACGTCTACTCGCTGTACGCGACCGTCCGCCAGGGAAACTCCGGCGGACCCCTGCTCACCCCTGACGGCAGGGTGTACGGGGTGGTGTTCGCCAAGTCCCTGGACGACGCCGAGACCGGCTACGCGCTGACGGCGGACGAGATCCGCCCGGACATCGCGCGCGGCCGCACGGCGAACGAACAGGTGGGTACGGACAGCTGCGCGCTGTGAACCGCCGGGGAGGCGTTCAGCCGCGCGGGTGACGCAGGCGCACCGAGACCCAGCGGGCCCGGCGGCGCAGGATGCGTGGGATCCCCACCCGCAGGTCGCCTTCCGCGAGTTGCGGGGTGCCGCGTTGAGGCGTGCTCAGGCCCGTGGCCGAGCGGCGGTTGCGGGGTGCGTCACTGTAGTCGTGCGTCCAGCCCATACCCCTCCGTGTGCCCCCGCCCCAAGGTCGATAACCGCTTGGACGGCGGCCAATTGGCCTATGCGGCGGGCATGTGGCCGGACGGGGGACAAGTGGCGAGGAACCGGACACTCCACGCGCCGGTCCCGTCACCGGTCGGGTTCGGGGTCCTTGAGCCAGTTGATCAGCTCCGTCGAGAAGGCCACCGGGTCCTCCTCGTGCGGGAAGTGCCCGAGGCCGTCGAACAGCCGCCAGCGGTACGGCGCTTCGACGAACTCCCCCGAACCGGCGGCGCTGCGCGTGCGGCTGACCGGATCGAGTGAACCGTGCAGATGCAGCGTGGGCACCCGCACCGGCCGCTTCATCCTGCGGTAGAACTGCACGCCGTCCGGGCGCGCCAGGGAGCGCACCAGCCAGCGGTACGGCTCGACCGAGCAGTGCGCGGTGGAGGGGATGCACATGGCGCGCTGGTACGCGCGCACCGCCTCGTCCTCCGGCCGGCGCGGCCCGGACCAGTCCCGGATCAGACGGCCCACCAGCTCCCCGCCGTCCGCGGTGAGTTGACGCTCCGGGATCCAGGGCCGCTGGAAGCCCCAGATGTAGGAGTTGGCGGCCGTCTGCCGGGCGTCGCGCAGCATGGCCGCGCGCCAGCGCCTCGGATGCGGCATCGACACCACCGCGAGCCGCCGCACCAGCTTGGGGCGCATGGCCGCCGCCGTCCAGGCCAGATAGCCGCCGAGGTCGTGTCCGACGAGCGCGGCGTCCGGCTCGCCGAGGGAGCGGACGACGCCGGTGACGTCCAGGGCCAGGTTGGCCGGGTCGTAGCCGCGTGGCGTGCGGTCGCTGCCGCCGACGCCCCGCAGGTCCATGGCCACCGCCCGGTAGCCGGCCGCCGCGAGCGCGACCAGCTGGTGCCGCCAGGCCCACCAGAACTGCGGGAAACCGTGCAGCAGCAGCACCAGGGGGCCGTCGCCGAGTTCCGCGATGTGGAAGCGGGCGCCGTTCGCGGCGACGTCCCGGTGGATCACCCGGTGTCCGGGCAGGTCGATCCGTACCAGCGAGGGATGAGCGGGGTCCGTCATGACGACGAGCGTGCCACAGCCTCGATGGCGGCGGGGCCGCGATCCTGGGGAAGCTCCGGGCGCGGGTGCGGCTTGGCGTTCTGCAGCACGCTCGCCGTCTCCTTCATCGAGGCGGCGACCTTCTGCGGGCCCCGGCCCTTCTTGGCCTTCTTCGCGAACACCACGCCCATCAGCGCGAGCAGGCCGGCGACCAGCACATTGGCCGCGAAGGACAGCACGAAGCAGATCGCCAGGTTCCAGTGGGTCCAGGTGCGGATGCCGTAGGCCAGGGCGAAGTTGAGCATCGGCAGGGAGAAGAGCAGGACCGCGCCGGCCATCGAGAACGCGCCACCGCTGGTCGCGCCGCGCTTCACGTCCTGCTTGAGCTGTGCCTTGGCCAGCGCGATCTCGTCGTGCACCAGCGCCGACAATTCGGTCGTCGCCGAGGCGAACAGCTGGCCGATGCTGCGTTCGGCGCCGACCGGGCTGCCGTCGGGTGCGCTCATCGCGTTCTCCCTCACGAGTTTTCCGTGGCCCTGGGCCGCGCGGGCGTGCGGCCGCCCTGCCCTTGGTCACCGTCTTGATTTGTACCGTCTCGTCAGATCATGCCGGACGGCCGTGTTCCTCGCCTGCCCCGCCCGGTACTTCCGCAAGCCCGTCCCCCTCGGCGGCCGCCCGCTCGGCGGCGATCCGCCGGTGCTCGGCGGCCCTGCGTTCCAGGATCTCGGCCATGCGCAGGTGGTACGCCGGGTCGTCCTCCTCGTAGACGTCGGGGACCCCGTCGAGGTCGTCGTCGCGGTCCTCGGCCTCGCACAGCCTGCGGTACTTGGTGTTGCGTATCTTCAGCAGCACGGTGGCGAACACCGCGGCGATCAGCGATCCGGCGAGGACGGCGGCCTTGGTCTCGTCGGTGAGGAGCGCGTTCCCGTCGTAGGCCAGCTCGCCGATGAGCAGCGAGACCGTGAAGCCGATGCCGGCGAGCGAGGCCACGGCGAAGACGTCCGCCCAGGCGAGGTCCTCGCTGAGCGAGGCGCGGGTGAAGCGGACGGTCAGCCAGGTGCCGCCGAATATGCCGAGCGCCTTGCCGACCACGAGGCCCAGGACCACGCCGAGGGTCTCCGGCCGGGTGAACAGGTCGCCGAGCGCCCGCCCGGACACCGTCACGCCGGCGCTGAACAGCGCGAACAGGGGTACGGCGAGCCCGGCCGACAGCGGCCGCACCAGGTGCTCGACGCGCTCGCCGGGCGAGCGCCGCTCGCCCTCGCGGGTGGTGCAGCGCAGCATCAGGCCCATGGCCACGCCGGCGATGGTGGCGTGCACGCCGCTGTTGTACATCAGCGCCCAGATGACGACCGCGAGCGGCACGTACACGTACCAGCCGCGCACGCCCTTGCGCAGCAGCAGCCAGAAGACGGCGAGGCCGAGGAAGGCGCCGCCGAGCGCGGCGAAGTCCAGCCGGTCGGTGAAGAAGACCGCGATGATCAGGATCGCGAAGAGGTCGTCGACGACGGCGAGGGTGAGCAGGAAGGCGCGCAGGGCACTGGGCAGCGAGGTGCCGATCACCGCGAGGACGGCGAGCGCGAAGGCGATGTCGGTGGCGGTGGGCACCGCCCAGCCCTGGGTGGAGCCGTGTCCGGCGAGGGCGGTGACGGTGTAGACGAGCGCGGGTACGGCCATGCCGCACAGCGCGGCCACCACGGGCAGCACGGCCGCCTTGGGGTCGCGCAGGTCCCCGGCGACCAGTTCGCGTTTGAGCTCGATGCCGGCGACGAAGAAGAAGATCGCGAGGACGCCGTCGGCGGCCCAGTGGGCGATCGACAGGTCCAGGCCGAGGGCGGCGGGGCCGAAGGTGAAGTGGCTGACCGCCTCGTAGCTGTGGCGCAGCGTCGGGACGTTCGCCCAGATCAGGGCCGTCACGGCGGCGATCAGCAGGAGGACGCCGCCGACGGTCTCGGTGCGCAGCGCGTCCGCGACGATGGTCCGCTCGGGCAGGGACAGGCGCCCGAGGGCCTTGCGGGCGGGGTGCGGGGTGCGGGGTGCGGTCATGGCGGGGACCTCCGGGATCGGACAGGACGGCTTGCCTGCCGACCAGACTTCCCGGCACACCCATGTGGATCTTGTTGTGTTTTTGGCGCTTTGCTTACTTTACCTAAATTCTCTTGGGAGCGAAAGACGGGAGGGACGCGTGGGCCCGGACGTGCGGAAGGGGCGCCCGGCGGCTCGGGGCCGGTGCCGGGCGCCCCTTTTCCGTCGTACGGCTCAGTCGTCGTTGGGGGTGGTGGGGAGTTTGGACTGGATGAGGTCCATGACGCTGGAGTCGGTGAGGGTGGTGACGTCGCCGAGTTGGCGGTTTTCCGCGACGTCGCGGAGGAGTCGGCGCAT
>NZ_BSSM01000006.1 GCF_030269125.1 Streptomyces hygroscopicus subsp. hygroscopicus
AAGCGTTCCGCGGCCCGCCGCAGCGGCCAGCCGTCGTCCACGACACACCGGGCCAGACGCAGCCTCCCGGTCGGCGTCAGCGGGGCGTTACGGTGGGACACGAGGGCCTCCTGGACGTCGGTGCAGATGTCGCAATCCACACCGAACCCAGAAGGCCCTCACCTGTTCAAGCACCCAGCGCGCGTGTCACCAACGTCCCGGGACAGCACACCTAGTCCCCTTCCAGCAGGTCCAGGGCGGTCGTCCACGGGAACGTGGGACGGCCGCCGCCGGGGCCCGGCTCACCGGAGTACGGCTCCCCGAAGCGGACGCCCATCCCGCGCAGCCGTGCCAGGCTCTCCCGGTAGGCGGGGTGGGCGGCCAGACCGCCGGCCACACAGGGCAGCACGGCGATCGGCACGCCGAGACCCGCGGCCTCGCACAGGGTACCGACGGCGAGGGTGTCGGCGATGCCCGCCGCCCACTTGTTGACGGTGTTGAAGGTGGCCGGCGCGACCACCACGGCGTCCGGCGCAGGGAACGGGCGCGGGTCGTCCGGCGAACGCCACGCCGAGCGGATGGCCCGCCCGGTACGGGCCTCGACCGCCGCGACGTCGAAGAACCCGCCCGTCGCGATCGGAGTGGCGATCACCCCGGTCTCCCACCCCCGTTCCTGCGCGGCTTCGATCAACTCGCCGACACCGGCGGCGACCCCGGCCGCGCAGACGACGACGTACAGGAACGGCTTCTCGGACCCCTCGACGCGTTCGGTCATCCGGGAAGCCTAGCGAGCGACGGGCGGCCGCGCGGGGATGTCCCCGCGCCGGGCCCCCGCCGGCCGGCCGGCCAGGGGCCCCGCGCGTCCGCCGGTCAGTCCGCCTTCGCGTCCGCCGGCTCCGTCCCGGTCACGGTGATCGCGCCCACCGGGCACGCCCGCGCCGCCTCGCGGACCATCGGGTCCCCCGCCCCGTCCTCACGGCCGGGGACCAGCATGCTGAACCCGTCGTCGTCCTGGGTGAACACGCCCGGCGCGGTCAGCGCGCACTGGCCCGCCCCGATACAGACGTCCTTGTCGATCTCGATGTGCATGAGCTGAGCCTCTTACCAGGTCACGGGGAGTTCCAGCATCCCCTGGATCGTGTCGCCGGGTTTGAACGGGATCTCCTCGGCCGGTGCGGCGAGGCGCAGTCCCGGCAGCCGGGCGAACAGGGTGCCGAGGGCGATCTCCAGCTCCGCGCGGGCCAGGTTCTGGCCGAGGCACTGGTGGATGCCGAAGCCGAACGCCAGGTGGTGGCGGGCGGGACGGTGGAAGTCCAGGTCGTCGGGGTCGTCGTACTGGCCGGGGTCCCGGTTGATCACCGAGGTGGAGAAGAACACGCCCTCGCCGGCCCGGATGACGGTGCCGTCGGTCTCGATGTCCTCCAGCGCGATCCGCACCAGGCCGTCGGCGATGGACAGCATCCTCATCAGCTCCTCGACGGCGGCGGGCAGCAGCGCCGGGTCGGCGCGCAGCTCGGCCAGCCGGTCGGGGTTCCGCAGCAGGGTGAAGGTGCCGAGGGAGATCATGTTGGCGGTGGTCTCATGGCCCGCGACCAGCAGGATCACCGCGAGCGAGACGACGTCGGCGCGCTCCAGGGTGCCCTGGGCGAGCTGCTGGTGGACGAGGTCGTCGAGAACGCCGTCGCCGGGTTCGGATTGCCGGGCCTTGGCGTCGACCAGGCCGCCGAGGTACTCCTCCAGCCGGGTGCGGGCGCTCTGGGTGTCCTCGGCGGTCGGGCCGCGCAGCAGCCGTCGGGACTGCTCCTCGAAGAACTCGTGGTCGGCGTAGGGGACGCCGAGCAGGTCGCAGATCACCATCGACGGGACCGGCAGCGCGAAGGCGGAGACCAGTTCGGCGGGCGGGCCCTGTTCGATCATCGCGTCCAGCAGCCCGTCCACGATCCGCTGGATGGCGGGGCGCAGCCCGGCGGCGCGTTTGACGGTGAACGACGGGATCATCATCCGCCGCTGCCGCTGGTGCTCGGGGTCGTCCTGGCCGAGCAGGGCCACCCGGCGTTCGCGGACCCCCGCGAAACGCGCCGAGGGCATCGGGAACCCGGGACGGCGGCGGTCACTGGACAGCCGGGGATCGGCGAGCAGCGCGCGGGCGGTGGCGTGCCCGGTGACCATCCAGACCTGGCGGCCGTCGTAGAGGGTGACGCGGGCCAGCGGCCGCTGCTCGCGCAGCGGGGCGTATCCGGCCGGCGGGTGGTAGGGGCAGGTGCGGTCCTGGGGGAAGGAGACGGGGTCGGCCGGGGTCGCCGGGCCGGTGATGTCCGTCAGTTCCTGCATGGAAAGACCTCGCAGACGAAGAGGTGCGTCGTGCCGATCTTCATTAGATGCCTCAGGCATCTATGCGTCGACGGCAAGTTCGGCCAGTTCAAGGATCCTCCCGATCTGTCCGGAACGCGAAGCCACAGGTACCGGATCCGGCCATCCGGCGTAAGGGCCGCTCACACCGGGCCGGCGTCCCCCTCGCGCGGCGCGAAGGCACGAGCCACGGCGAGGCTGTCCTCGTACACGTGGTGGCGTACGACGACGCCGTCGCGGACCGTGAGGTGCAGGGCGAACCGGGCCGCGTAGGCGCGGCCGGTCGGTGCGGCCGTCTGCCGGATGACGCCGAGCACGACCGCGTCCTCGCCGTCCACCAGGACGCGTTCGACGACGGTGTCCGCCTTCTCGGGGACGTGGTGGGCGGCCAGCTCCCGGAAATGGGCGGCCGCGTCGGCGCGGGTGGCGCGGTGCCGGATCCAGGGGATGTCGGGGCGGCCGTGCTCCTCCTCGGGCCAGTCGAGTCGCCAGTCGCAGTCGTCGGCGTACAGCTCGGCGATCCGGTCGGGGTCGCCCGCGCCGATCCGGGTGAGGAGTTCCTGGACCGTGGCGCGCGTGTCGGGACCGGAGGTGGACGTCATGGCGGGTGCTCCCGGGGTCGGTGGCGGTCGGGACGGCGACCACTGTGCCAAGACCGGCGGGGTGACGCGATGACTCCGGGGGTAATGATCGCGGCGGAGCGGGGAAGCACGGTACGGATGAAGCATGCGGCCGCGGCTGTCGGAGCGGGACCCGCGCATGCGTCGGAGCGACGAAGGGGACGGATCCATGCCTCTCGAGGGTGAGTACGAGCCGAGCCCGGAGCAGTGGGTGCGCGATCAGGTGGAGTTGTACGAGAGTTCGGGCGGGACGAAGGGGAACACCCTGCTCGACACCGGGCTGCCGGTCATCGTCCTGACGACCCGGGGCGCGAAGAGCGGGAAGATCCGCAAGACCCCGCTGATGCGGGTGGCGCACGAGGGTGCCTACGCGGTGGTCGCCTCCCAGGGCGGCGCGCCGAAGCACCCGGTGTGGTATTTCAACGTCAAGGCCGATCCGCACGTCGAGCTCCAGGACGGCCCGGTCAAGCGGGACATGCGGGCGCGCGAGGTCACCGGGTCGGAGAAGGCGCAGTGGTGGGAGCGGGCGGTGGCCGCGTACCCGCCGTACGCGGACTACCAGCGCAAGACCGAGCGGGAGATCCCGGTGTTCGTGCTGGAGCCGGTCGACGGGGGCTGACCGGCCTCCGTGACGGCACCTTCCGGAGAATTCTCCGCCCGGGACGTGTGAACCGCCTCCCGGGCGGGCAGTCGTGCCGTCAGGCCCCGCCGCGTTCCCCCGTCGCGGCGGGGCTCTGCCGTGCCTCACCCGCCGGCCGGTCGGTGACGTCGAGGAAGATCTGGTCGGCGGCCGGGAACGTCGCGGCCAGCGAGCGCTTGATGCGGTCGGCGACCTCCTCGACGCGCTCGCTGTCCAGGCCCGGCGCGAGGTCGACGCGGGCGGCCACCAGGGTGGAGTCGAGGCCCAGCTTCATCGTGAACAGCGCCTCCACGCTGTCGATCTCCGGCTGTGCCCGCAGCAGCGCGCGGATGCGGCCGCTGAGTTCCGGGTCGGCGGCCTGTCCGATGAGCTGGTCGCGGGCCTCTCGGCCCAGCCGGTAGGCGACGTACACCAGCAGGACCCCGATGGCGAGCGAGGCGGACGCCTCCCAGACGACCTGCCCGGTGACCATGTGCAGGACCATCCCGGCGATCGCGAGGACCACGCCGAGCACCGCCGTGCCGTCCTCGGCGACCACCGTGCGCAGCGCCGGATCGCGCAGCGCCGCCCGGCCGCCCCGGCGGCGCACCTGGTGCAGGGCGCGCAGCAGCGAGACCCCCTCGGCGAGCAGTGCCACGCCCAGGACGGTCAGGCCCACCGCATAGCCGCGCGAGGTCTCCCGTGTGCCCTGGCGCAGGGCCTCGAAGCCCTGGAAGAAGGAGAAGCAGCCGCCCATCACGAAGATCCCGACGGCGGCCAGCAGGGACCAGAAGAAACGCTCCTTGCCGTAGCCGAAGGGGTGCCGCGCGTCGGCGGGGCGGCGGCTGCGGCGCAGGGCGGCCAGCAGGAAGACCTCGTTGAACGCGTCGGCGACCGAGTGCGCGGCTTCCGACAGCAGCGCGGGCGAGCCGGAGAGGGCACCGCCGACGGCCTTGGCGACGGCGATCACCAGGTTGGCGGCGAGGGCGACGAGGACGGTGACCCGGGTGCGCCGGTCGGTCGCCCGGGTGCGCCGGCCGGCGCGGGCGCCCGCCGGGGTGGTCTTTTGCTCCTGTCGTTCCGATGATGTTCCGCTCACGGGGGCCGAATGCCCGGGGCCGTGGGAATCACACCGTGCGGGCGCCCGGAAACGGGGAAGTCGGTGCTCTGGGAAACCCGGCCGCGAGGGCCCGGGACCCGTCGGCGAGGAGGAGACATGGGCGGTGACGGCGACGGCAACCGCGCCTACGGCCACAAGACGTTCAGCCGGTCGCTCAGCCACTTCCGGGACCGGATCACGGCGGACGGGCAGGGCGGCTGGCCGGTGGAGGCGGGGCGCTACCGGCTGGTGGTGTCCCGCGCCTGCCCCTGGGCGAGCCGGGCGGTGGTCTCCCGCCGGCTGCTGGGCCTGGAGGACGCGCTGCCGATGGCGGTCGCCGACCCGATCCAGGACGACCGCAGCTGGCGCTTCACCCTGGATCCGGACGGCCGGGACCCGGTACTCGGCATCCGGTACCTCCACGAGGCGTACGACCGCAGGGAGACCGGTTATCCGGGCGGGGTGAGCGTGCCCGCCGTGGTGGACGTGCCCAGCGGCCGGCTGGTCACCAACGACTACCAGCAGCTCACCCTGGACCTCGCCACCGAGTGGCGGGACCTGCACCGCGAGGGCGCCCCCGACCTGTATCCGGCGGCCCGGCGCGACGAGCTCGACACGGTGATGGCCGAGGTGTACGAGGACGTCAACAACGGCGTGTACCGGGCCGGGTTCGCCACCCACCAGAGGGAGTACGAGGAGGCATGCGCGGGAGTCTTCCGGCGGCTGGAACTGCTCTCCGAGCGGCTGGCCGGGCAGCGGTATCTGGTCGGCGACACCCTCACGGAAGCGGATATCCGGCTGTTCACCACGCTGGTCCGGTTCGACCCGGTCTACCACGGCCACTTCAAGTGCAACCGCTGGAAGCTGGCGGAGGACCCGGTGCTGTGGGCGTACGCCCGGGACCTGTTCCAGACCCCGGGGTTCGGCGACACGGTGGACTTCGACCACATCAAACGGCACTACTACCAGGTGCACACCGGTATCAACCCGACCGGCATCGTGCCGCTCGGCCCGGATCTCGCGAACTGGCTGAGTCCGCACGGCCGTGAGGAACTGGGCGGCCGGCCGTTCGGCGACGGTACACCCCCCGGCCCGGTGCCGCCGGGCGAACGGGTGACCCCCGCGGGCCGGCCCGCATGAGGACCCGCTGACGAGGAAGGAGTCGTCCATGTCCAAGTCGAAGAAGAGCAAGCTCCCCTTCGTCTACCAGCCGATCGGCTTCGCGCTGAGCTGGGTGAGCGGCGCGGTCGCCGGTCTCGCCTTCAAGCAGGCGTGGAAGGCCATACGGCACGAGGAGGAGGCGCCCACCGCCCTGGACGAGGACCGCCGGCTGCGGGACATCCTGCTGGCCGCCGCCCTCCAGGGCGCCATCTTCGCGGTGGTGCGCAGCGCGGTGAACCGCACCGGCGCCAAGGCCATCGCGCGGTCCACGGGGGTGTGGCCGGTGGCGGAGGACAAGGGGAGCAAGGGGGCCGAAGGTGTCGAGGCGGCCGAGCGGGAGAAGCACGGCCGGCGCTGAGGGCGCCGCCCCCGCGGGCCGGTCTCAGTCGGCGAGCAGCCACCGGCCCTCGCGCATGACGTCCCGCCCGCGCAGTTCGTTCGCCTCGCGCCACGCCTGGATGCGCTCGGGGACGACCCGGAAGTAGAGGTAGCGGGTGGCCAGTCGCCTCGGGTCGAAGCCGGTCTTGCCGGCGAAGACCTCGGCGTCCTCCTCGGGCAGGTCCTCCGGGGTCACCGCCTGGACGCCGCCCTCCACGAGGACGACGTCCCGGGTCGGCCCGATGCCGAGCCTGACCCGGCCACTGGCGACCAGGTTGCGGCCGGTGGGGCTGTCGGCCGGGGTGGCGAACAGCAGGAGCGCGCCGTCCCAGACGAACGACAGCGGCACGAGGTAGGGCGTGCCGCCGTCGGGGCCGGCCGTGGCCACCCAGGCGTCCTCGTCGTGTTCCAGCCGGTGCAGGGTGTCCTGCTTGCGCTGCTCGGCGGTGCGGGCGGGCGGCGGGGTCATCGTGTTCGGCCTCCTGTGGGATGCGGGTGCGCTCCAGTGTGGCCGCCGGGGCGTGCCCGCGGGGAGTGTCCCGACGGCGTGTCACCCACCGGCGCCGGTACGGCCTCAGTCGCAGCCGACCCGGGGCCTGAGCCGTGGCCACGCCTCGACCCCGTGGGACGTGCGGACGTAGGCCGTGTCCCGGTCGGGGGTGAGCCACAGCCGCTGGTCGCGGTAGTGGTACCCGGTGTCGTACGCGTCGGCGGGCAGGGCGCGCAGGCGGCCCCGGTACGGCCCGGTGAGGAAGCCGTCGCGGGCGAGGACGCCCTCGGGGTCGCGGGCGTACGTCCGGCCGCCGAGGTCGAGGAAGTGGGCGGAGCCCCAGCCGCAGTGGTCCGGGCCCGGCGAACTGTTCAGCCGGGTCACCGGCACCCTCCTGCCGTCGCGGCCGGTCCACACCTCCCACCCGGTGGTGGCCGTGAAGCCCTGCGGGAGTTCGGCCGGGTCGCACGAGGCGCTGGTCTCGGGGCCCCAGCCGGGCCGGTCCCGCTGGTCCCTGGCCACCACCACGGCCA
This sequence comes from Streptomyces hygroscopicus subsp. hygroscopicus, assembly GCF_030269125.1. GTDB lineage: Bacteria > Actinomycetota > Actinomycetes > Streptomycetales > Streptomycetaceae > Streptomyces > Streptomyces hygroscopicus_C. The sequence continues at coordinate 7,229 of NZ_BSSM01000006.1, forward strand.
CCTTGGTACGGCCGCCGACGTCGAAGGAGTACAGCACCCGGTCGGGCTCCCGGCGCTCCACGCGGTAGCCGTACCCGGGCACCTCCGGCTTCCACCCGTCGAGGTAGAACGCGAGCCCCTGCTCGGGGGTCGCGCCGCCGTCGGACGCGCTCCACGCCTCGGGACCGCTGCCGTCGAAGACCTCGCCGTCGCACTCCAGCGCCCGCCCGGCCGCGCCGTAGGCCGCCGGACGCGCCCGGGAGCCGTGCCCGTCGGACTGCCCGGTGGGCACGTGGAGCGGTCCTCGGTACGGCCGGGCGGGCGGGGTCCCCCGCACCACCAGGTCCGCCCGGGGGCCGCCGCCGGAGCCGCATCCCCCCGCCGTCACGGCCGTCACCGCCGCCAGCACCGCCGCGACCGACACTCTGCGCATGTTCGAGCCCCCCACGTCCTTTCCCGGATGCCTACGACTCCTGGACGCCGCGGCGGGTCCGAACGTTCGAGACTCCGTCGTGGTGCGGTTTCGCCGCGGCGCGAGGACGGGCAGGCTGGGGGACCATGAGCGATGTGACCACCATGCGAGCCATCGGCCAGGACGTCCTCGGCGGTCCCGAGGTGCTGCGAGAAGTACGGCTGGAGCGGCCGGAGCCGCGGCCGAACGAGGTGCTGGTCCGGGTGCGGGCCGCCGGGGTGAACCCCACCGACTGGAAACACCGGGCCACCGGCGGGTTCCTCGGCGAGCCCCCGTTCGTGCTCGGCTGGGACGTCTCCGGCGAGGTCGCCGCGACCGGGATCGGCGTGGCCGAGTTCGAGCCGGGCGACGAGGTGTTCGGCATGCTGCCCTACCCCTTCGGGCACGGCTCGCACGCCGAGTACGTGATCGCCCCCGTCCGCGCCCTGTGGCACAAGCCGGCCTCGGTCGACCACGCCCAGGCGGGCGCGCTGCCGCTGGTGTCGCTGACCGCCTGGCAGGCGCTGACCGAGCGGGCCGGCGTGCGGGCCGGGCAGCGGGTGCTGGTCCACGCCGCGGCCGGCGGGGTCGGGCACGTGGCCGTGCAGATCGCCAAGGCGCACGGCGCGCACGTGATCGGCACGGCGAGCGCGGCCAAGCACGGCTTCCTGCGCGAGATCGGCGTGGACGAACCGGTCGACTACCGCTCCACCGATGTCACGGAGGCGGTGCGGGACGTGGACGTCGTCCTGGACACCCTCGGCGGCGAGACAGCCCTGCGCTCCCTGCGGGTGCTGCGGCCCGGCGGCATCCTGGTGTCGATCCTGCCGGTGGGCTCCCGCGAACTGTACGACGAGGCCGAGCGGCTCGGCGTACGCGCGGTACGGATGCTGGTGGACGCCGACCGGGCGGGAATGCGGTCGGTCACGGAGCTGGTGGAGTCGGGGAAGCTGAAGGCGAGCATCGCCGGGACGTACCCGCTGGCCGACGCCGCGAAGGCACACGAACAGGGAGAGACCGGGCGCACCACGGGGAAGCTGGTGCTGCTGGTCGACTGACCGGCCCGCGAACACGCGTCAAACCCGAAGACATATGTCAATCGAACATGCTCAAATTCCTTCCATCGAGGGTAACTTGACGGTCGGAGATCCGACGTCCGGGCGCGGGTGGGAGGTGATGCCGAGGTGCGACGGGAACCCGTGTCCCTCACCCGGCATCTGCGCGTGTACACATACCGTGCGTACACCGTCCTGGAGTTCCGGGGCGAGATCGACATCATCTCGGCGGAGGAGATCCTCCCGCTCCTGGACCGGATCACCGGCAGCCCCGGCGCCCGGGTCGTGCTGGACCTGCGGCCCGTGGAGTTCTTCGACTGCTCGGGGCTGCGCCTGCTGTACCGGGCGCGGGCCCGGGTCCTCGAGCACGGCGGGCGGCTGCACCTGGTGTGCACCCACCCGCTGACCCTGCGCGTACTGCGGGTGACGGGCCTGTCCCGGCTGCTGCCGCCGCATGCCACACCGGACGCGGCCCTGGCGGCCGCCGGGGCGGTGTCGGGGTCGTGATCAGGGGAAGCCGGCCCGCGGCCGGTGGCGGTCAGGCCCCCTCGGACGGGTTCAGGCCCCCTCGAACAGGGCGCTGACCGACTCCCCGTTGTGGATGCGCCGTACCGCCTCGGCGAGGGCCGGGGCGATGGACAGGACGCGCAGCTTGTCGGTGTGCTCGTCGGCGGGGATCGGCACGGTGTTGGTGCAGACGATCTCCAGCACGTCCGGCTGCTCGCCGATCCGCTTGAGCGCACCGGCCGCGAACAGGCCGTGCGTGCACGCCACCCGGATCGAGCGCGGGCCCAGCTCCCGGAGCCGGTCCAGGAGTTCCAGCACGGTGCTGCCCTTGGCGATCTCGTCGTCCAGCACGATGACGTCCCGCCCGGCGATCTCGCCGATGACGGAGCTGATGCTCACCCGGTCGTCCGCGTACCGCTGCTTGGCGCCGGCCGCCACCTGCGCGCCGATGCGCCGGGCGAAGGCGGCCGCCTCCTTGGCGTTGCCGAGGTCCGGGGATACCACCGTGGTGCGCGAGAGGTCGTACTGCCGGAAGTGATCGGCCAGTTCGCGCAGCGCGTGCAGATGGTCCACCGGCACCGAGAAGAAGCCGTGCACCTGCGGGGAGTGCAGGGTCATGGCGAGGACCCGGCTCGCGCCCGCCGCCACCATCAGGTCGGCGACGAGCCGCCCGCCGATGGAGATGCGGGGCGCGTCCTTCTTGTCCGAACGCGCGTAGGAGTAGTGCGGCATGACGACGGTGATCCGGGAGGCGGAGGCACCCCGGGCCGCGTCGCACATCAGCAGCAGCTCGACCAGGTGCTCCTGCACCGGTTTGACCAGCGGCTGGATCAGGAAGACGTCCCGTTCCCGGCAGTTGGCCTGAAGCTGGACCTCCAGACAGTCGTTGGCGAACCGGCTGACCCTGGTCGGACTCAGCGGCACCCCCAGGTGCGCGCAGACCTCCTCGGCCAGTTCGGGATGGGCACTGCCGCTGAAGACGGCGATGTCTCGCACGATCTGCTCCTCGCATGATCATTCCGGGCTGCCGCGCTCATGCTACTGGCCCGCGCCGCGGTGGTGGCGCGTGTGCGGTGCGTCCGGGCGCGGGTGGCCTCGGCCCACTCGCCGGTCCGCGTCGCCGCGGTCGGCGCGGCGTCGGCGTTCCCGGTGCCGGCCGCCAGGGGGCCGGAACCGGCGGGGCCGCCCGCCGGCGCGTACCGGCCCCGGCCGGTGGCCACCGGCCGCCGGAGGCCCGCCCGCGGCGGGAAGGGAACCCGCCCGCCGAACCGCCGAGCGGCGGGACGTCGGCGCCGGTCGCCGGGATGTACGGGGACGCCGCGCTCCAGTCGGTGGTGGCGCGCGGCGGGCGGGGCCCTGGTGGGCGCGGGTGCGGTCGAGGAGGCGGCGCTCCTCGGCGGTCAGGTGCCGTCGGAGTGATGCCCGGCCGGGGCGGGGAGGCCGGGGACGAAGTGGTGCTCGTGCGACCGCCGGTGGCCCGCGCGCCCGGCGTGCCGGTGACGGCACGCGGGGTCCGGCCCGTCCCCGCGGGCGGGCGTACGGGGGCTCGCCCGGCGGGGCCTTCCAGGACGCGCGGCGGCCGGCGGGGTGGTCGTGTCGGGAACGCTCGTCGCCGTGCGCAGCGGCTGTCGTCACGGTTCACGGCCCCTCGCGCCGTGTCCCGGGCGCGCTTCGAGAACGGTCGAGGTGCCTGCGACGCGACGGCGGCGGTCAGCCGCCGAGCACCCCCGGCAGGGCCAGCGCCGCCAGCACGGTGGCGCCCACCAGCAGCCAGGCGACGTAGTCGCCGACGTGCCCGGACTGGAGGCGTCTCAGCGGCGCCGTCCACGCGGGGACGGCCGGCCGCCGCCGACGGCTGACGGCACCGGCGGCGAGACCCACGGCGAGGGCCGTGGAGGCCACGCCGAGCAGGACCCCGTGCGGCGTCCACTCCGCCGAGGCTCGGGCGCCGCCCGAGCCCGCCTCGTTGACCGATCGGGCGACGAGGTCGCCGAAGCCGGGCACGGTGCCCACGGCGAGCGCGGCGGCGAGCAGCACGGCCGGGACCGTCGTCATCGTGTCCGGGACCCGGCCGAGCAGCCCGGACGTCTCGGGCTCCTCCCGCGAGCCGCTCGTCTCGTAGGCGCCGGTGTCCTGCGGCGGTGTCCCGAGGCCGAGGAACACCCGCGCGGCGACCCGCAGCACCGCGCCCGCCGTGACCGCGGACGCGGCCACGTACACCACGGTGAGCGGCCCGCCGACCGCCTCCTCGCTGACCGCCTTGCCCAGGCCGGTGCCGAAGGGCGGCAGCCCCGCGAGGGCGAGCCCGCCGAGGGCGAACAGCACGCCGGTCGCCCGCAGTCGGCCCGCCCTGCCGTGCAGGGCGTGCTCGTCCACGCTGCCGAACCGGTCCAGCAGCGCGCCCGTGCAGGCGAACAGGGCGGCCTTCACCCCGGCGTGCCCGAGGATGTACAGGGCGGCGCCGTCGTCGCCCTCGGGGGTGAGGACGCCGACGGCGATCAGGAACAGACCGGTGTGCGCGATCGTGGAGAAGGCGAGCAGGCGTTTGATGTGCCGCTGGTACCAGCACATCACGGCGCCGGTCACGGAGGTGAGGACGCCGAGGGTCACCAGGGCGCGGGTCAGGTCGGCGGCCGGGATGCCGCCGGGTCCGGCGAAGACGGTGCCGTAGACGCGCCAGACGCCGTACACCCCGAGCTCGACCATCACCCCGGACAGCAGCATGCACACCGGGGTGGGGGCGACCGCGTGGGCGTCGGGGAGCCAGAAGTGGAAGGGCACGGTGGCCGCCTTCACCAGCAGCCCGGTCATCACCAGCGCGAACGCGGCGAGGACCAGCGCGTCGGGGCCGCCCTGACCGCCGGTGCTGTCCAGGCCCCGGCCGATCTTCACCATCGACAGTTCACCGGTACGGGCGTACAGCAGCCCGATGCCGGTCAACATGGCGTAGGCGCCCAGCGAGTTGACGACACCGAACGTCAACGCGCCCTGGACTGCCTTCGGGTCGTCGATGCGGTAGCCGGTGAGCGCGTACGCCACCACGCTCATCAGCTCGAAGAACACGAAGGCGTTGAACAGGTCGCCGGCGAGGGCGAATCCGCACATGGCGCCCTGGAAGACCAGCATCAGCGCGGGGAACGAACCGGCGTGGCCGCGCGGCGGCTCGTCGAAATACCGCCAGGAGTAGGCGAGCGCGGCGAGGGTGAGCAGAGCGACGAGGGCCGCCATGCCGAGCGAGGGCCCGTCCCCGATCACCTCGATGCCGACGCTCTCCCCGCCGACGGGCACCCAGCCGCCGACCCATTCGACCATCGGAGGCGAGGAGTTCAGCAGCAGTACGAGGGCGAGCGCGGCCGTCGCCGCCGAGACGACGAGGCCGGTCAGCTCGACGGCGGGGCGCGGCAGCCGGCGGCCGGCGGCGGCGAGCAGGGCGGCCCCGAGCAGCGGCAGCGCGACGAGGAGCGGGAGCAGGTGGTGCATCAGCCGCGCAGCTCCCGCAGTTCGTCGGGGTCGAGCGTGCCGTGCCGTTTGACGATCTGCAGGACCAGGGCGAGCAGCAGCGCGGTGACGGTGGCGCCGACGACGATGTCGGTGAGGGTGAGGGCCTGCACCACCGGGTCCACCACCGGCCGCGAGCCGGGCTTGATGTCGGAGAAGACGGGCGCGGTGCCGCCGGAACGGTAGCCGACCGCCAGCAGCAGGATGTACGTGGAGACCTGGCACACGGACAGACAGCCGACGGCATGGATCAGATTGCGGCTGGTGGCGAGGCCGTAGCAGCCGGTCAGGAAGACATAGGCGGCGACCAGGTAGGGCAGTACCTGCATGAGGGCGCTCATCCTCCGTTCCCCTCCTCGATCTCGACGGCCTGGTCGAGGAAGTTGGCGAGCAGGACGACGACCGCGCTCGCCACCTCGATGCCGACGGCCGCGTTCAGCAGCGGGACGGTGCCGCCGGAGGACAGCGTGTCGAACGTGCCGTACGGCAGCAGTGTGTTGGCGAGGAACGCGGTCGCGGCCAGGACCCCGGCGAGGCCCAGCACGAGATAGGCGCAGACGGACAGGGCGTCGACGGTCTCGAAGGTGCCCAGGGGGCGGACGCGTTCGAGGGCGCGGTAGTCGGCGCCCAGGTACAGCAGGTGCAGGGCGGTCGCGGCGACCACCCCGCCCTGGAAGCCGCCGCCGGGGCTGAGCTGGCCGTGGGCGATGACGTAGAGGCCGCAGACCAGGGCGACGGGTACCACGAGGAGGGCGTAGCGGCGCACCGGGCGGGCGACCTCGGCGGGTCGCGGCCGCTCCCGGTGTTCGTCGCGGGCCTGGCGCAGCAGCACCACGCAACCGAGGACGGCGGCGAACAGGATGCTCATCTCGCCGAGGGTGTCGTAGGCGCGCTGGTCGAAGTTGACGGAGGCGACGGTGTTGGCGGTGTGCCGGGCGAGGGAGGCGCGCACGGCCCGGGTGCCGTACGGGTGCGCACGGCCGCCGAAACCGGGTAGGTCCAGGCACGCGGCGGCCAGCAGGGCGGCGAGGCCCGCGCCGCCCACGGCCAGCAGCCACAGCCGCAGCCGCCGGCTCACCGCGCGCCGTCCCGGCCCCGGCCGCGCCGCCGGATCTTGCGGACCGACAGCATGATCAGCAGTGGGGTGAGGGCGGCCCCGACCGCGAGCTGGGACAGGCCGACGTCGGGTGCCTGGAGCACGGTGAACAGGACGGCCAGCAGCACCCCGAGCACGGACAGCACCAGCGCCTGGCGGGCGGGGTCGCGCTGGGCGACGGCGGCGGTGGCGGCGCCGGCGACGAGGAGCAGGGCCACGAGGTTCAGGACGCCGGTCATACGACGCCTCCCGCGGCCCTCACGAGGCTCTCCCGCGCCGGGTCAGCCACCCCGCACCCCCTGGAAACCGCCCGACAGCGCCCGGGAGGCGATCAGGTTGCCGCCGATCAGCAGCGCGCCGATCACCAGCAGCTTCACCATGGCCCGGCCGGGCCCGGTGGCCGCGCACACCACGATCACGACGACGGCGCCCACCCCGGCCACCGCGTAGGTGAGCCCCCAGGCGCTCGGCCGCCGCCCCTCCAGGTCCTCGTGCAGCAGCCGGGCGAAGACCAGGGTGCCGACCGGGCCGAGCAGGGCGAGCAGCAGGGCGAGGTCGACGTAGGCGGGGCGGCCGTAGCCCTGGGCGAGCAGCAGCAGGGCGGGGCACAGGGCCGCGGTGGTGAGGTTCTGGGCGACGACGCGGCGGGCGACCGGGCCGGTGGTCACGCCCCACAGGGCGGCCGCCCCACCCCCGCCGAGTTCGACGGTCGCCGCGAGGATCCAGCCGTTCACCGCCACCTCACCGCCCGCCGGCCGGCCCGTGCCAGCAGCGCGCCCGCGGCGGCGGCGCTCGCGCCCACGACGCGTTCCAGGGTGTCGACGGTGGTGATCAGCACCAGCCAGAGCAGGGCCAAGGCGGCCCACCAGGCGAGGAGTTCACCGGCGGCGAGGAGGACGGCACGGGGCGTCGTACGCCGGTCCATCCGCCACCTCCCCTTCTCGGACACTCCGGTCTTCCGGCGCTCGGGCTCCCGGTGCTCCAGGTCCCGGCACTCCGCCTTCCGGTTCGCGGTGGTGTGTCCGCTTCGCCACTCGGTGCATCCAAGCACCGCCGGGCCCCCGGCGGGGCGGCGGCACGCGGGTCCCGGGGCGGAGTGCCCCGGGAGCGTGAACGGAAACCGGCGGGGGCTGCCGCGCCCTCAGCAGCAGGTCTGTACCACCCTCTTGACGCCCCCTTATCTCACTTCTTAAATCAAGAGGCATTGCTCTGCGCGTCCGAGCGTCCCCCCACACACCGATCGGAGAGCCATGGTCTCCCCACGCCTGCTCCGCAGATGTCTGTTCGCCGCCCTGTCCGCCGTGCTGGTCGGCTCGGCCGCCGTCGGCCCCGCGCACGCGCGCCCCGCCGCCCCGGCCGTAACCGCCGCGACCGTGACCACCTTCTCCGACACCTTCGACGGGCCCGCGGGCTCGGCGGTCGACTCCTCGAAGTGGACGCTGGAGACGGGCGACAACGTCAACAACCACGAGCGGCAGTACTACACCTCGGGCACGAACAACGCGGCCCTGGACGGCCAGGGCCACCTGGTGATCACGGCCAGGAAGGAGAACCCGGCCGGGTACCAGTGCTGGTACGGCAGTTGCCAGTACACCTCGGCGCGCCTGAACACGTCGGGGAAGTTCACCGCGCAGTACGGGCACGTCGAGGCGCGCATGAAGATCCCGCGCGGGCAGGGCATGTGGCCCGCGTTCTGGATGCTCGGCACGCCGGTGAACTGGCCGGACTCGGGCGAGATCGACGTGATGGAGAACGTCGGCTTCGAGCCGTCCACCGTGCACGGCACCATCCACGGCCCCGGCTACTCCGGTTCGGGCGGCATCGGGGCCGCCTACAGCCTGCCGAACGGGCAGGCCTTCGCGGACGGTTTCCACACCTTCGCCGTGGACTGGGCGCCCGACTCGATCACCTGGTCCGTGGACGGCACCGTCTACGAGCGGCGCACGCCCGCCGACCTGGGCGGCAAGACCTGGGTGTACAACGACCGGCCGTTCTTCCTGATCCTGAACCTGGCGGTCGGCGGCTACTGGCCCGGCGACCCGGACGGCAGCACCCAGTTCCCGGCGCAGCTGGTGGTGGACTCGGTCTCCGTGACGACCGGTGACAGCGCGGCGGGGCTCCCGATCCGGGGGCTGGCCGGCAAGTGCGTGGACGTGGCCGGCGCGAACTCCGCGAACGGCACCCCGGTCCAGCTCTACGACTGCAACGGCACCGCCGCGCAGTCCTGGACGGTCGGCTCGGACGGCACGATACGGGCGCTCGGCAAGTGTCTGGACGTGACGGACCGGGGCACGGCGGACGGCTCGACCGTCCAGCTGTGGGACTGCACCGGCGGCACCAACCAGAAGTGGACCGTCACGGGTGCGCACGACATCGTCAACCCGCAGGCGGACAAGTGCCTCGACGTCACCGGGAACGACCCGGCCAACGGGACACGGCTGCAGATCTGGTCCTGCACGGGCGGCGCCAACCAGAAGTGGACGGTCGGCTGACCCGTCGGCTCAGTGCAGCCTCCAGGTGTACTTGCCGCCGCCCACCCAGCGGACGACGTCCGGATCGTCGAGGTCGTGGATGGTGATCCCGTGGGCGGCGGCGACCTCCAGCACATCGGTGACGGTCCTGGCCTCGCCGATCACCTCACCGTCGATCTCCACGATCCGGAAGGGCGCCTCACCCTGTTTCCCCGGGCACACGCCCAGTACCACGATCCGCGGCCGGGAGATGTGGGGAGCTGCTTGTTCGGTCATGCAATTCAGGTTAGGCCGTCATGCCCGGGAAGGGTGTCCGCGGGAACCCGATCGACGTACGGGCGTTCCCCGCGCCCCTCCGGCGCGGGAATGTGAACCTGGGAGGTATGGAACCCGTCGCCGCTCTGGAGCGGATCGCGTTCTTGCTGGAGCGGGCCCTGGCGCCGACCTACCGGGTGCGGGCGTTCCGGACGGCCGCCCGGGTGGTCGGGGGGCTCGCGCCCGAGGAGGTGGTGACGCGGGCGGCGGACGGGTCGCTGGAGGGGCTGAAAGGGGTCGGACCGAAGACGGCGCAGGTGGTGCGGGAGGCGCTGGGCGGGCAGGTGCCGGGGTACCTGCGGCGGCTGGAGGAGGAGAGCGGCGGAGCCGGGCGCGAGGGGCCGGGGGCCGCGCTGCGAGGGTTGTCGCGGGGGGACTGTCACACCCATTCGGACTGGTCCGACGGTGGCAGCCCGATCGAGGAGATGGGCCGGACGGCGGCCGCGCTCGGGCACGAGTGGACCGTCCTGACCGATCATTCGCCGCGGCTGACCGTGGCCCGGGGCCTGTCCCCGGAGCGGCTGCGCGAGCAGCTGGAGGTGGTGGCGGAGCTGAACGCGCGCTGGGCGCCCTTCCGGCTGCTCACCGGGATCGAGTGCGACATCCTTGACGACGGTTCGCTGGACCAGGAGCCGGAGCTGCTGGAACGGCTGGACCTGGTCGTCGTGTCGGTGCACTCCAAGCTGCGGATGGACGCCCGCTCGATGACCCGCCGCATGGTGACCGCCGTACGCGATCCGCACGCCGACGTCCTCGGGCACTGCACCGGGCGCCTGGTCACCGGCCGGGGGCGCCCCGAGTCGGAGTTCGACGCGGACGAGGTGTTCGCCGCCTGCGCCGAGTCCGGCACCGCCGTGGAGATCAACAGCCGCCCGGAACGCCTCGACCCGCCCCGGCGGCTGCTGCGGCGTGCCGTGGCCGCGGGCACTCTCTTCGCCGTCGACACCGACGCGCACGCGCCCGGACAGCTGGACTGGCAGATCCTGGGCTGCGCCCGCGCCGAGGAGTGCGGGGTACCGCCCGAGCGGGTGGTCACCACGTGGTCGGCGCGGGAACTGCTGGACTGGACGGGCGAGGGGCGGCTGCCCGCGCGCGTGGCGGTGGTCTGACGTGGTACCCGGAGCCGGAACGAAAGAGCCGGAAAGAGCCGGAGAGAGGGCCCCGGATGGAGCGAGCCGCCGTCTTCGACGTCGACGGAACCCTCGTCGACACCAATCACCTGCACGTGGTCACCTGGTGGGAGGCCTTTCGGCAGGCCGGTCACCGCGTGCCCATGCACGCCGTCCACCGGGCCGTCGGCCTCGGCTCGGCGGACCTGGTCGCCCATCTGCTCGGCGAGGACCGCGACCGCGACCAGGACGCCGGGCTCAGCGCGGCCCACAAGGCGCTGTACGGCCAGTACTTCGACCGGCTCCCCGCCCTGCCGGGCGCCGGCGAGCTGCTGCGCCGCCTGCACCGGGAGGGCTGGACGGTGGTCCTCGCCACCTCCGCGAGCGGCTCCGAACTGGGGGCGCTGCGCCGGGCGATCGACGCGGACGACGCCATCGAGGCCACCGCGAGCAGCGAGGACGTACAGGAGGGCAAACCCGCTCCGGAGCCGGTGGAACACGCGCTGGAGCTGGCCGGGGTACCGGCCTCGCGCGCGGTCCTCGTCGGGGACACCGTGTGGGACATGCGGGCGGGTGCCAAGGCCGGGGTGCGGTGCGTGGGGGTGCTGTGCGGTGGGATCCCCCGCGCCGATCTGACGGAGGCCGGCGCGGAGGCCGTCTACGCCGACCCCGCCGACCTGCTCGCCCGCCTCGGCACCAGCCCGCTGGCCTGAGGCCGGGGCGTGTGGCGCAGGTCACGGCAAGAGGTGGAACACCGGGCACCGGTCGCCCGTTGAACCGGGCGTGGGTACGGACGGGACAGTGTCCCCGGGCCTCATCTTCCGCCCACAGGGACGATCGTTCGGCTGAAGCCCTGTGGAGCCTTTCGCCGAGAGGCGACCGCCGTCCGCACCCACCTCAGGCCGCCCCGGCCGTGAATCCCCCGTCACGGCCGGGGCTTTCCATGTCATCGGCCCTCCGGCACCCGGCACCCGGCACCCGGCACCCGGCACTATGCGATCCCCGCCACGGCGAGCATCCGGCCGGTCCCCGTGGTGGCCGCCGTGGCCCCGCCCCCGCCGAGGAACTCCCGCAGGTCCGCGGTGAGCCGTTCCGCGTGCGTGACGAACAGGCCGTGGCCGCCGTTCTCGTACACCTTCAGCACGGCGCCCGGCACCAGCCCGGCCACCCGCTCACCCGTGTGGGCGAGGGGCGCGGAGGTGTCGTGGGTGCCGTGCACGACGAGCACCGGTACGTCCACGGCGGGCAGCTCGCCGGTGAGGTCGAGGCCGGTCACGACGGACCGGACACCGGTGGAGGCGCGGGGCGTGGCCGCCAGGCAGCGCTCCACGAGATGGCGCACGTACGCCTCCGAGACGTCGTTCCCCGCGCTGGAGACGGCGAAGAACGCGTCCGCGGAACGGGTGAACCACGCGGGCCGGTCGCGCCGGAAGAACTCCTCGTCGGCCCGAGCGATCGACGGGTCCACGCCGTCGGGCAGATGCTCCGAACGGATGATGCCGGGACTGACCCCGCAGACCAGGGCGACGCGGGCCACCCGGTCCGAGCCGTGCCGGGTCAGGCAGCGCACCACCTCGGCGGTGCCGACGGAGTGCCCGATCAGCGTGACCTCGCGCAGATCGAGATGGTCGAGCAGCCCCTGGAGGTCGTCGGCGAGGGTGTCGAGGTCGTACCCCGACCAGACGTCGTCCGAGCGCCCGTGACCGCGCCGGTCCAGAGCCACGCAGCGGTATCCGGCCTCCGCGAGCGGCAGCATCTGGTGCTCCCACATCTCGTGGCCCAGATAGGCGCTCGCGACGAAGACGGCGACGGTGCCGGAGGCGGGACCGTGGTCGACGTAGTGCAGCCGGGTGGAGTCGACGGGGCTTTCGTAGTACGGCACGGGGCCTTCCTCGGGATACGGCTCGGGAGCGGCGGCAAACGGGCATCGGTCGGCCGATGGGCCCGATCGTGCCTGGAGCGGACCCCGCGGTCGATTACCCGGCACGTCAAGCACGTGTGTACGGCCGTCCGGCGCGTGTGCGGGCGGGCCGCCCGGGTACCCGGCCGGTCGTCGCGGACCCCTCGCCCGAGGACGGAAGGAGTCGAAGGTGAGCAACGCAGCGGGCAGCACGGTGGTGGTCACGGGGGCCACCGGAAACGTGGGGACGAGCGTGGTGCGCCTGCTCGCCCAGGACCCGGGGATCGCATCGGTACGGGGCCTCGCGCGGCGCCTGCCCGAGTGGTCGCCGACGGGGATCGAGTGGTCGGCCGTCGACCTGGCGTCGGACCGGGCGGACCTCGCGGAGCGGTTCGCGGGCGCCGACGCCGTGGTCCACCTGGCGTGGGCGTTCCAGCCGACGCACGATCCGGCGGCCACCTGGCGGACCAATGTGCTCGGCGGCATCCGGGTGTTCGACGCGGTCGCCGCGGCCGGAGTGCCGGTCCTGGTGCACGCCTCCTCCGTGGGGGCGTACTCGCCGGGTCCCAAGGACCGCGCGGTGGACGAGTCCTGGCCGACGCACGGCTGGCCGGACGCCGCGTACTGCCGGGAGAAGGCGTATCTGGAGCGCACCCTGGACGTGTTCGAACGCGATCACCCCGAGGTGCGGGTGGTCCGGATGCGCCCGGCGTTCCTGTTCAAGCGGGAGTCGGCGAGCGAGCAGCGCCGGATCTTCGGCGGTCGCTTCCTGCCCGGCCCGCTGGCCCGGCCCGAGCTGCTGCCGTTCCTGCCGGACATCCCGGGCCTGCGGGTGCAGGCGCTGCACACCGACGACGCCGCCGAGGCCTACCGGCTCGCGGTGCGCTCGGAGTCGGCCCGCGGCGCCTTCAACCTGGCCGCCGACCCGCCGCTGGACGCCGCCGTCCTCGGCGACCTGCTCGGCGCGCGTCCGGTACGGCTCCCGCGCACGGCCGCCCGCTCGGCGATCGCCGCGGCCTGGAACCTCCATCTGCTGCCGGCCTCGCCGCACCTGTTCGACGCCGTGCTGCGGCTGCCGCTGATGGACTGCGCGCGGGCCCACGAGGAACTGGGCTGGCGGCCCCGGTGGACGGCGACGGAGGTGCTGGAGGAGTTCCTGGAGGGGCTCCAGCGGGGCAGCGGGCTGGAGACCGCGCCGCTGCAGGGCCACAAGGTGGGCTGAGGGGGAGGACATCCCGACCGTACGGCAAGGGGAGGAAGGCGAGGACGGCATGGCCGCACAGCGCGAGCAGGAACCCGGAGGGGCACCGGAGCCGCGACCGGTGCCGAGGGACATGCCCGACCAGGAGGCGCGGCCCGACGACCCGTGGGACCTTCCCGCGGACCGCTCGGGCGGACAGACCGGGCAGGACGAGGGGGACGACGCCGACGGCGTGCCGGACACGGACGAGGCCGGCTCCGGCCCCCGCGGCGCGCCGCGCACGGGCACCGTCCACCCGGAGCACCCCGGCCCGGACGAGTCACCCGCCTGAACAAGTCACCTGCCCGGACGACGGGGTCCCCCGCACGGTCGACGTCCCTTGCGCGCGTCCGGCATCGCGGGCAAGGATGATCGATCATGCCCACCAAGACTCCGCGCATCCCCACCCCGGACGGCGTCGCCGACGCGTTCGCCGCCTTTCCCGACGACGGCCGGCGCCACCCCGCGGTGCTGGTCTACCCCGACGCCTTCGGCCTGCGCCCCGAACTGGAGGCCAGGGCGCGTGAACTGGCCGGGCACGGCTACTACGCGCTCGTGCCCAACTTCCTCTACCGGCACGGCCCGGCTCCTGTCGTCGAGCTTCCCGCGCACGTGGGGGAGGCGGTCCGGCCCAGGCTCATCGCCGAGCTGCTGCCCCTGGTCGAGGCGCACACCACCGAGCGCGTCCTGCGCGACGCCGAGGCGTATCTCGGTTTCCTCGCCGCCCAGCCCGAGGTCGCCGACGGGCCGGTCGGCGCGATCGGCTACTGCATCGGCGCCGTCCTCGCGATGCGCACCGCGACGGCCCACCCCGACCGGGTGGCCGCCCTCGCCGGGTTCCACCCCGGCTTCCTGGTCACGGACGCGCCCGACAGCCCGCACCTGTCCCTCCCCCGGATCACCGCCGAGGTCCACGTCGGCCTGGCCGAGCACGACATGAAGCCCCCGGCCCGCGACGAGCTGGCCAAGGCCCTGGTCACCGCGGGCGTGGACCACACCATCGAGGTCTACCCCGGCGCGATCCACGGCTTCACGATGTCGGACACCGACGCCTTCGACCCCGCCGCGACGCAGCGGCACTGGGACCGGCTGCTGCCGCTCCTCGGTCGCACCCTGCCCCAGGGCTGAGGGAGCTACGCGCCCGGAGTCCGCTCCCGCAGCGCCGTCCGCCAGGCGGGGAGCGGACTTTCGGGGGCCGGGGCGGGGCGGTGGCCGCCGCCGGCGAAGAAGTCGGCCAGCGGGAGGATCGCGGCGCCGACGGTCACGGCGTCCGGGCCGAGGCGGCCGAGTTCGATGGTGACCCTGTCGGCGGGGTGGCGCAGCGAGTACGTCGCCGCGTGCCGGCGCACGGCGGGCAGGAACCGGGTGCCGAGCTGGAGCCCGGCCCAGCCGCCGACGATGATCCGCTCGGGCCGGAAGAGGTTGATCAGATCGGACAGGCCCGCCCCCAGGTACTCGGCGGTCTCCTCCAGAACGGCCAGCGCCACCGGGTCCGCCGTGCCGTCCCGCGCCGGGTAGGCGGCGGCGAGCATGGCGGTGAGCGCGGTCTCCTCGTCGGCGTCGGCGGGCGGACGGCCACCCTCCTCGCGCCAGCGGGCGAGCAGCGACTCGGCCCCCGCGTACGCCTCCAGGCAGCCCGGGGCACCGCAGCGGCAGCGGCGCCCGCGCACCCGTACCGTCAGATGGCCCCACTCGACGGCCCGTCCGCGCTCGACGTCGGGAGTGACCAGGCAGGCGCCGACGCCGGAACCGAACAGCACGACGAGGGCGTCGCGGGCACCCCTCCCCGCGCCGAACCACATCTCGGCCTGACCCAGCGTCTTGGCGCCGTTGTCGATGAAGTACCGCACCGTCCGCGGCAGTTCGGAGGCGGTCCGGAGCAGCTGCTCCAGTGGCACCGCGTCCCAGCCGATGGTCTGCCCGTGCACCACGGCACCCCGGTCGGCGGTGTGCTCGACGATGCCGGGCACGCCGACCCCGATGCCCAACAGCCTTTCGGGAGCGGCGGCTTCGGCGGCCAGGACCTCGGCGACGCCGTCGCGGATGTGTCCGGCGATCACGTCGGGGTCATAGCGCTGCGCGCTCAACGGGCGTTCGGTGCGGACCAGTTCGGTCAGGGCGAGGTCGAACAGCTCGACACGGACGCGGGTCTCGCCGACGTCGACGCCGATCATCTGTCCGCTGTCCGGGGAGACGCGCAGCAGGGTGCGGGGCCGCCCGCCGTCGGAGTCGACGCTGCCGGCCTCCTCGACCAGACCGTCGGCGGCCAGATCGGCGACCACGTTGCTGACCGAGCCGGAGCTGAGGCCGGTGGCCGGCCCCAGCTCGAAGCGGCTCAGCGGGCCGTCGAAGTACAGCCGCTGCAGCACGGCGGTGCGGTTGCCCCGCCGAAGGTCACGCACCGTGCGCCCGTTCCGCCCCGCCATGCGGCTCCTTTCACGAACCATGCCCGACCTGCAACATACTCCTTCGGGCGACCGGAACGCGACTTTCCACCACCCTTAGTTCATGCTGTGAGGTAAGTAAGGGTTCCGTGAGTCCGCGAGGGGCGGGACCGGCGGCTCGGCCCGTCGGGGCGGACGCGGGCCGCCGGACGTGCCCGCCCCCGCCGGAGCCCCGAAGCGGGCCAGGGTGTGCCAGACCATTTTCAGGTGCTGGAGGTCGTGGCGACCGGTGCGGGCGGCGCGGCCGAGATGGCGGGGGGTCAGGATGCCCGACGAGGCGATGCGGGTGCCGAGGGCGGCGTATTCCGGGCCGCGGTAGTCGGCGTGGTGCCGCAGGCGGTCGGCGGTGAGGACGTAGCCGGGGTGCCATTCCAGGGGGAAGGGGAGGCGCCGGGCCGCCGTCTCGACGGGGGTGCCGCGGTAGCTCGCGTCCAGGACCAGGGCCTCGATGTCGCGGGCGAGGAGGACTCCGCCGTGGACGTGGCACTCGATGTAGTCGTCGAGCGCGTCCCGCGTGTCCGCCTCGGCGAGGGCGATCAGCGGCATCGCGCCGGCCACGCCGAAGTCCGTGGGTTCGGCGGCGCTGTCCGGGTAGCAGAAGGTGGCGCGGGCGGCGGCCGCGGCGGTGAGCCGTAGGTGCGAGGAGCCGAACCGCGGTGCGGCGCCCACCACTTGGCGGCGGAAGTTCAGCGCGCCGTACACCGGCCGCTCCGCGGGCTCGGCGTCGTCGTACGCGCCGCCGAAGATCCGGCTCTCCCAGCGCCACCGGTCGCCGCCCCGGTGCGCGGTGAGCCCGCCGTTGCTGGTGCCGGTGACGAACTGGGAGTGGTAGACGCCGTCCCGGGCGAGGGAGGTGAGGATCGGCAGCCCGTCGGAGAGGCGGTCCGGATGGAAGTTGAGGGTGATGCGCGGGCCGGGGGCGAGCGGGGGGCCTGACGCGTGGGCGGCCACGTGCCGCAGCGCGCGCCGGGCGCGTGCCGGGAGCCCGTCGGGGAAATCCATTGGCCCGCCCTCCCCGGGGATACCTAGGCTGAAAGGGGACCCCATCCTCCCGGGTCCGGCGCACGTACGACGAAGGAATTTCCATGAGACCGCTCACCGAGCAGGACATCCGCAGCTCTTTCGTGAACTGCTCCAAGGGTGAGGCCAAGCGGCTGGCCGTGCCGCGGGACCTCGGGGAACGACCGTGGGCCGACCTGGACTTCCTCGGCTGGCGGGACCCCGGCGCGCCCGACCGCAGCTATCTGGTCACCGAGCGGGGGGACCGGCTCGTGGGCGTCGCCCTGCGCTACCCCTCCTCCCAGCGCGGCTTCCTGCACCGCAGCATGTGCTCCGTGTGCCTGACCACGCACCGCGGCGGCGGGGTGTCCCTCATGACCGCGCGCAAGGCGGGCACCGCGGGCCGCGAGGGCAACTCGGTCGGCCTGTACATGTGCACGGACCTGTCGTGCTCGCTGTACACGCGCGGGAGGAAGGTCCCCGACTCCGGGATGCGGATCGAGGAGAGCCTGAGCCTGGAGGAGCAGATCGCGCGGACGACCGGCAATCTCTCCGCGTTCCTCGACAAGCTGTACGTCTGAGACGCCCCGGCACCCGGCGGCCGCCCGTTCCGGCACCGCCGGCCGCGGCCCGGCCCCCGCCGGGCCGGTGAGCCGTTCGGCCCGACACCCTGTCCGCCCCGCCCCTCGAACAGCCACGTTCGGCGCACCCGAGGACGGGGAACAGGCCAAGGGATGCACGACGTACGCAAGGGGACCTCGGGACTGCTGCGCCTGGCGAAGCGACGCCGGGAGCCGGTGGTCGTCCAGACGCTGCGGTCGGCCACGGCGGCGACGATCGCCTACGTCATCGCGCTCCGGCTCAGTCCCGAGCCGGCCCCGCTGACCGCGCCCCTGACCGCGCTGCTGGTGGTCCAGGTGACGTTCTACGCCACCCTCACCAACGGCATCCGCCGGGTGAACTCGGTGGTGGCCGGCGTGCTGGTCGCCATCGCCTTCAGTGTGCTGGTGGGTCTGACGTGGTGGAGCCTCGCGCTGCTGATCGTGGCCTCGCTGGCCGTCGGCCATCTGGTGCGGGTGGACGAGTACGTCGCCGAGGTGGCGATCAGCGCGATGCTGGTGCTCGGGGTGACCACGGTCGGCTTCACCGCGTGGGCGCGGATCGTGGAGACGCTGATCGGCGCGGTCGTCGGCACCGCCTGCAACCTCCTGCTGCCTCCACCGGTGTGGGTGGACGAGGCGGGCCGGTCGATCGAGGACCTCTCGCGCCGGGTGCGGCAGTTGATGCTGCGGATGGGCGAGGAGGCCGCGGACCGCATCCCCTGGGAGCGGGCGGCCGAGCGGCTGCACGAGGCGCGCCGGCTCGACCAGTACATCGCCGAGGTCGACGCCTCGCTGCGGCAGGCCGAGGACAGCCTGCGGCTCAATCCGCGGGTCAAGGAGGGCCTGCTGCACCGGGTGGTGATGCGCACCGGTCTGGACACGCTGGAGATCTGCACGGTGGTGCTGCGGGTGCTGGCCCGCTCCTTCACCGACCTGGCGAAGGCCCGCGACTCCGACTACCTCTTCCCGCCCAGGATCGGCGCGACCGTGGAGGAGCTGCTGTCGGAGATCGGCGACGCGGTGGTCAGCTTCGCGGTCCTGGTGACCACCCATCTGAGTGAGAACGCCGAGTCCGCCGAGTCCCGGCTGACGGCCGAGCTGCACACCGCGGCCGGCACCCGCGACCGGCTGGCCGAGCAGATGCGGGAGGAGATCCGCAAGGACTGGGCGCACTGGCAGCTGCTGGGCGCCGTGCTGACCGAGACGACGCGGATCATCGACGAGCTGGACACCGAGCACCGCACCCGCCGGCTGCTGGAGGAGCTGGACCGGGTCTCCGCCGAGCAGCGGGCCAAGCTGCCCCGGATGTCCCGGCTGCGCGAACGGCTCGGGGTGCAGGAGGAGCTGTGGCGGCGTACCGGGTTCGGTGACCGCACGTCGTGAGGATGGGAGCTTGCCCCGCGGGCCCGGCTCGGGCGAGGGTGGCTGTCCATGGACGACCGGGCAACCCGAGGTGGGCGAATGGGCACGCGGACAGGGACGGGCGGCCGCTGGAGCAGACGCCGGTTCATCGGGATGGGCGCGGGCGCGGCGGCCGTGGTGGCGGTGCCGTCGCCGGCCGCCCCTCCCCCGGGCCCGGCGCCGGCCGGCGCCCGGCACAGCGCTCCGGGCGACGGCTCCTGCGGACCCCGCCCGCTGTACCTGGGCACGTACACCTCCGCGCCGGGCGGCGGCACCGGCATCGGGCTCGCGTCGTACGACCCGGAGTCGGGCCGGATCACCGGGGCCGGGACACTCACCGGGGTGCCCGACCCGTCGTACCTCGCCGTGCACCCGGACGGCCGGACGCTGTACGCCGTGGACGAGCGCCAGGACGGCGGGGTGACGGCCGTACGGCTCGACGACCGGCGCGTGCTCGGCACGCGGAGCACCGGCGGCGCGGGCCCCTGTCATCTGTCGGTGCATCCGTCCGGGCGCTGGCTGCTCAGCGCGAACTACGGCTCGGGCAGTGTCGCCGTGCATCCGATCGGGGCCTCGGGCGCCCTGGGCGAGCGCACGGACCTGGTGACACATACCGCCCCGGGGCCCGGACCCGGGCAGGAGGGGCCGCACGCGCACCAGTTCCAAACCGCCCCGGACGGACGCCACCTGCTCGCGGTGGACCTCGGCACGGACACCGTCCACACCTACCGCCTGGACGCCACACGGGGCATGCTCACCGAGGTGGGCCAGGCACACACCCGGCCGGGCGCGGGGCCGCGCCATCTGACCTTCCATCCGGGCGGGCGGCACGCCTATCTGGCCAACGAGGTGGACGACACGGTCGTCGTCTGCGCCTACGATCCCGCCACCGGCCTGCTGACGGTCGGCGAGCCGCAGTCCACGGGCGCCACCGGGGACGTCACCAACTTCCCGGCGCAGGTGCTGGTCACGGCGAACGGCCGGTACGCCTTCCTCGCCAACCGCGGCCACAACAGCCTGGCCCGGTACGCGATCGAGGCCGGCGGGGCCCGGCTGCGGCTGCTCGGCACGGTGCCGGTGCGCGGGGACTTCCCGCGGCAGATCGCGTTCTCGCCGGACGGCCGGCTGCTGTTCGCGGCGAACCAGCGCTCCGGCACGGTCACCGTCTTCCACGTCGACGCCGAGCACGGTGAACTGCGGCCCGCGGGCGAGCCGTTCGCCTCACCCGTCGCCGTCTGCGCGCTGCCGCTGTAGCGCCCGCGGGCACCCGGCGGTGCCGGCCTGCGCCAGCAGGGCGCGCACCCGCTCGGTGAGCTGGGCGAGGTCGTCGGCGGGGCTGTGGAAGGGCAGGCGTACGTCGCCGTGGGCGCGGGTGCGTTCGATGCGCAGGGTCAGCCCGTGCCGGTCGACGGCGAGGGGGCAGGACACGGGTCGCGGCGTGCAGGCTCTCGGGGCGCACCAGGCGGGTGAGCCGTTCCACGGCGTCCGGGTGGGCGTCGGCGAGATGGGTGAGCAGCCGGGCCTCGGCGGCGGCCAGCGGGTCGGGGCGGGCGCCGGCGTACTCGTCCGGCTCGACGAGTACGGCCCCGCACGCGCGCCGCAGTACCACCCGGGCGGGGTGAAGGCGCAGGGCGCCGGCGGCCGGGGTGAGCCGGCTGGCCGGCCACAGGCGGGCGCGGATCCGGTCGCGCACCGGCACGGGGGCCACGTCGGCGAACTCCAGTAGGGGTGTGACCGAGATACGCGCCAAAGGGGCAACGGGATGATCTTGAAGCCCTGATCCGCTCGGATTTACGTGCGGCGACGTGCAGCGGGGTCGCGTTCGGCGACGTGCCGGGCGACCGAGTCGACGCCGGGGCGGGCGTATCGCTCCAGGGAGCGGACGGAGGCGTGGCGGGAGCGGGCCAGCAGCATCGGGGTCGAGGTGCCGTCCTCCGCGTCATGCGTCAGGGCACTGTGACGTAGCCGGTGAAGCGTCCAGCCGTCCAGATCCTCGATGTCGTCGGGTGAGGCGAGGGGGTTGGCCAGCACCCGGGTGTTCTCCTCGAAGATCTCCTCAGCGCGGCGGTAGGAGAGCCGGGCCCGGCCGGTCTCCGGGCACACGTCGAGCGTCGGCGTTCCGGCCGGGGCCTTGCGGTCGGTGAGGAACAGCGGGCCGCGGGTACGGCGCGCGATGAGGCGGGGCAGCAGCTGGGCGGTGCCGGACTGCCAGTGAATCCACTCGGTCGCCCCGCCCTTGGCGGTGATCTTCCCTCGCTTGTCCTGCGGATAGAGGTCTTCCACGTTGAGGCACAGCACCTCGTCGGCCCATGCGGCGGACTCGTAGAGCATCTTCCACTGCGTCTTCTCCCGCAGCGCGACGTCGAGGCGCCACAGGGCGGCGATCTGGTTCTCCGCGAGAGCCTTGGTGCGGTCCGGCGGTGCCGGCCGCCGCTCGATGCCGATCGTGGGATCGCCTATCCAGCCTTGGCGCTGCCACCAGCCGATCGCCTTGCGGGCGATGGACAGTTCACGGTTGACGGTGTCGGCGTCCATCTCGTCCGCCCGCGCGGCGGCCAGCTCGGCCAGGACTTCCGGCAGTGCCTGGTCGTCGATCGCGGTGACGGGGAAGACGGGCGGTTTCGCGCCCCGGCGGGCGGGTCCGGTCGGCGCGGGTTCGCCGGTGAGCATCCATCCCCACGTCGTCAGCGAGAACCGGTAGATCCGCGGGGAGGACTTCGCGACGCCCGCACCGGTGAGGTAGCGCTCGACCGCCGCGGTGTACGACGACGGAGCGGCGGACAGAGGTACGACCCGAGCGCGCGGCAACCGAAGTGCGCCCCCACTCCCGAGTTCGGCCACCGGTTCGATCGTCACGCTGTCCCGCCCTTCCGGTACTGCCGCAGTAAATGCGTACACCTCGCCCTGGCGGCCGGATTGGTCCGCCGCAGGTCGCGGTGATCACGGTAGGGCTCTGCCGCAGTAAATCCGGTATTTACTGCGACGGCTCAGTCCTGGGCGCTGCGACCGGTTCGGGCAGAGTGTGAACGTGGCCGGAGTCCCGTAGTCGCCCCGGAGTCAGCGGGTCTCCGCGTCGTCTGCTCGTGTGGATCCGGTGCTGCGGTGTGCTCCCGTAGCACCGTCGTCGATGGCCGTTGCGCTCTGGGAGGGTGGCGCGGTCTTCTCGCTGGATCGTGTGCTGATCAGGCTGGTGGCGAACAGGAGGATGGCCCCGGCGCAGAAGGGGACGCGCAGTCCGAAGGCATGGGCGGTGAAGCCGGCTGCCACGGCACCCAGTGCGGTGCCGATGCCGATGACCATCTGGTAGGCCATGGCGACACGCCCCAGCAGTTCGGCGGGCACAAGTGACTGGCGCAGCGATACCGCGGTGACGTTCCATGCCAGGCTCGCTGCTCCGTACGCGGCGATGCCCATGCCGGCTACAGGGCCTGAGGTCGCGGTGCCTGCGACGGCGGCAGCGACGGCAGTGCCCGCAGCGGTCAGTTTGAGGACGCGCGGAGCGCCGAAGCGTGCGGTTAGGCGCGGGGTCGACATCGCCCCGGCCACGCCGCCGAGCGCGAAGGAGGCGACCAGCAGGGCGAAGCCCAGGTTGCTCAGGCCCAGAGTTTGCCGGGCGTAGAGCACCAGGATGGCGATCAGGCCACCGCCGACGAGGTTGGTGATCCCGGATGCCAGGCAGAGCCGGCGCAGCAAGTGGTGGCGCCCGAGCCAGCGGACGCCCTCGGTCGTGTCACGGCGCAGGGTCGTCCACGTCTTCGATGCTGGCTGGGAACGGGGCTGGAAGCTCCCGCGGAGGATGCATACCAGTGCGGCAGCGGTGGCGAAGGACACCGCGTCGACGGCGAAGGGGAGCGCGGCGGCGATGCCGAACAGCAGCGCGCCCAGGGGGGTTCCGAGCAGCGTGTCAGTGATGAGGGAACTGGACTGCAGACGGGCGTTGGCCCGTGTGAGTTCGCCGTGGGCAACCAGTGCGGGGACCATGCCGGCCCAGGCGCCGCTGTAGAGCGTCTGCCCACAGCCGAGCAGGAAGGCGACGAGCGCCAGGAGCGGAATTGTCACCATGCCGGCTGCGACCGCCGCGGCGAGCGCTCCGACAAGCAAGGCCCGGGACGCGTCGACGAGCCACAGGATGCGGCGGCGGTCGAAGCGGTCCGCCAGAACACCGGAGGGCAGGCCGAGGAGCAGCCAGGGCAGTCGTTCCGCCAGGGACATCAGCGCGATCTGCCGCGGATCGGCGGTCAGTTGCGCCGCGAGGAGCGGCAGAGCAACGAAGCTCATGCCGTCGCCGAGGCTGGATACGGTGACCGAGGCCCAGATCCGATTGAAGCTCGGCCCGAGCCGTGTGCGGGGGATCCCTCTGACGGATAACATGAACCAGACTCTGGTTCTGGTTTTGGGAGGTGTCAAGGAGTCAGATGACTGAGCAAGTCCACAAACCACAGCAGCAGCGCAGCCGGGAGAAGGTGACCCGCATCCTTGAAGCGACGGCCACGCTGCTGGAGACGACTTCCTACGAAGAGCTGGGCACCAAGCTGATCGCCGCCGAAGCGGGAGTCTCAGTGGGCGTGCTCTACCGGTACTTTGCCGACAAGGAAGCAATCGTCGCCTCCCTGGTTCACCGCTGGTTCCAGATGGACGTGCAGATTGCCGAGCGGATCACTGAGGAGCCCTTGCCTCAGCGCTCGCAGGAGCTGCTGGAGAAACTTCTCAGCGCCTACGCGGACCGCTTGCGCATGGAGCCCGGCTACCGGCGCGTCTGGTACCACGGGCCACGTAACGCCGCGCTGCGCGCGGATGGCCGACAAACGGACCAGGCGATCGCTGAGCGGGTCCACAAGGCACTCGTCCGCGGCTACGCGATGCCGGACACCGAGCAGTTCCGGCGACGCGCTCGACTCGCCGTGGAAGTCGGGAACAACCTGCTCGACCTCGCCTTCCGCGAGAGCGCCGAAGGCGACCCCGAGATCCTCGCCGACGCCGCGCTCATGATGGACCGCTACCTCTTCGCACCGTCCACCGACTCAGGGTCTCCAGGAACCGGGTGAAGCTGCGGCAGAAGCCCTTCGGCACGGACTGTCAGGCGGCCTGACCGAGAACAGCAGCGGTCAGGTCCTGCTCACGCAGCGGGGCGAAGCCGACGTCCAGCTTCGGGTCGTACGCCTCAGGCTGGATTCCAAGCTCGTGTGTGGAGTACTCGCCGAACCGATTGATGTGCTCGGTCAGGTACGGCGAGATGCGCGCCAGGTCCTCCGGGTCGATCTCCCATCCCTCCTCCAGCAGTTGCCGCACGATCTCCGCGATGTCCAGGGCGTTGTGGAAGATCACCGCGTTCGTGAGCAGCGCGTTGAACTTCATCGCCTTCTCCTGCTCGATGGGGTCGTTGTCGGCGATGACGCCACGGTTGCCGAAGCCGATCCACTGGGAGAACCGCGGTGTGCGCGCCGACGTACTCCTCGCGGACGCCGCCCGCGGTCACCGCGCACGACCACGCGGCGGCGAGCGCCGAGCGTGCCCGTTCCGCCGCGCCGGGGGCGGCCGTCCATGCCTGCGTGTCATCACCCATCCCGAACCCTCCTTAGGCAAGCCTGCCTAACTCATCCGAGATCGGGGTGTGCGCCGACCAGGCTCCTCGGCCGAGGGGATCGCGGGAGCCGAGGGGATCAGGGGACCTCAGGCGATGGCGCCCAGCAGCGCTCGCGCGCACAGGTCGCGCACCTGCTCCCGGCTCAACTCGCCGTCGCGCAGCCACTCCAGGCAGACCGCGGTGGTGAAGGCCAGCCAGCCGCGCACCGCGAGGCGCGGATGCGGGGCGCGTGCGAAGACGGGCCCGAACTCGGGGTCGGCCGCGAGGGCGGCCAGGATCTGCTTCTCCTGCGCGGCCAGCGCCCGCCGATAGACCCGTCGCACGGCCTGGTCGCCGGCGGCGTCGGCGCGGTGGAAGGCACGGAAGCCGTGTGCGTGGGCCTGGACGTAGCCGAGGTAGGTGTCGAGTCCCGCGGTCAGCTGCTCGCGCACCGGGACGCCCGGCTCGGCCGCGGTCATGCGCAGCATCCGCTCGCTCTCGCGCTCCACGACGGCCGCGAAGAAGTCCCGCTTGTTCGGGAAGTAGTGGTACAGCAGGCCCCGGGAGACCCCGGCGAGATCGGCGACCCGCTCGATCCACACGTCGTCGTAGGGACTCTCCGAGAACAGTCGCGCGCCGACCGACAGCAGTTGCTCACGGCGTTCGCCGGTGCTGAGTCGGCGCCGGGCGCGTTCCCCCTGGTTCGCGGACATGGCGTCACTTTACTTGACGCCGGTTCAACAAGCGGATCACACTGCGTTATTGAATCCACGTATAACAGGAGCGCGCCGCGGACTCGACGGTCCGCCGGGTCAAGGGAGATCGGCGTCATGGCGGAGACGACGCAGAGGTCGCGGACCACGGACGCGACCGGTGGTCCGCGGCTGCCGAAGGGGTTCCGCAGCGCCGAGCTGGGATGGCCCGAGCTGGACCGCATCCCGCATCCGCCGCACCGGCTGCCGCTGCTCGGCGACGTGGTGGGCGTCGACCGGCACAGGCCCATCCAGGACTCGATGCGGTTCGCGCGCGCGTTGGGCCCGATCTTCCGGCGGCGGATCTTCAACAAGGAGATCGTCATGGTGTGGGGGGCGGGTCCGGCCGCCGACCTCGCCGACGAGTCCCGGTTCGCCAAGCACGTCGGACTCGGCGTGGCCAACCTGCGGCCGATCGCCGGGGACGGACTGTTCACCGCGTACGACCACGAGCCCAACTGGCAGCTGGCGCACGACGTCCTGGTGCCCGGGTTCAGCCGGGACGCGATGGAGGGCTACCACGGGATGATGCTGGCGGTCGCCGGACGGCTGACCGACCACTGGGACCGGGAACTGGCCGCGGGGCGCACGGTGGACGTGCCCGGGGACATGACCAAGCTGACCCTGGAGACGATCGCGCGCACGGGGTTCGGGCACGACTTCGGGTCCTTCGAACGGGACCGGCCGCACCCCTTCGTCACGGCGATGATCGGCACCCTGAGCTACGCGCAGCGACTCAACGCCGTGCCCGGACCGCTGGCCCCGCTCCTGCTGCGCGGCGCCGCGCGGCGCAACGCGGCCGACATGGCGTTCCTCAACCGTACGGTCGACCGCCTGGTCGAGGAGCGGCGCGGCTCGGGTGGCGGCGAGGGGGACCTGCTGGACCGGATGCTGGACACGGAGCACCCGTCGACCGGCGAGAGGCTGTCCGCGCCGAACGTCCGCCGACAGGTCATCACCTTCCTGGTCGCCGGGCACGAGACGACGTCCGGCGCGCTGTCCTTCGCCCTCTACTACCTCGCCCGGCACCCGGACATCGCCGCGAAGGCGCGCGCCGAGGTGGACCGCGTCTGGGGCGACACCGGGCGGCCCGGCTACGAGCAGGTGGCCAAGCTCCGGTACGTCCGCCGGGTCCTCGACGAATCCCTGCGCCTGTGGCCGACCGCCCCCGCCTTCGCCCGCGAGGCCCGCGAGGACACGGTGCTCGCCGGGGACCACCCGCTGCTCCGGGGCGCGTGGGCGCTGGTCCTCACCCCCATGCTGCACCGTGACCCCGCGGTCTGGGGCGACGACGCGGAGACCTTCGACCCGGACCGCTTCACCCCCCAGGCGGTCCGCACCCGCCCCCCGCACACCTTCAAGCCCTTCGGCACCGGCCTCCGCGCCTGCATCGGCCGCCAGTTCGCCCTCCACGAGGCCACCCTGGTCCTCGCCCTCCTCCTGCGCCGCTACGACCTCCACGCGGACCCCGCCTACCGGCTGACGGTGACCGAGCGGCTGACCTTGATCCCGGAGGACTTCCGCCTGCGGCTGTCACGCCGTACGGCACCGGGGCGGCCGGTGGAGGAGGACTCGGCGCCGGAGCGGGAGGACGGCGGGAGCCCTGGGAGCGGCTGCCCGGCGCATGCGGGCGAGGGGGCCTGACCGTCCCGCCTCCGAAAGAGCGGCGCCGCCGCCCGCGTCGGTGCCCGGTCATCACCCCGTCGGCGGTGCGTCCCCGGCGTTCACTCCCAGTGCGTCGGCCGGCCCAACGCCGCCGGCAGCTTCGTGCCCGCGTTCCCCCGTGCCGCGTTGACCTGCGGCTGGGTGAGGAAGAACGCGCCGGTCAGGTCGGCGTCGGAGAGATCGGCGTCACGGAGGTCCGCGCCGATCAGGTCGGCGTCACGGAGGTCCGCGCCGGTGAGGTCGGCGGCGATGAGGTACGCGCCACGAAGGGTCGCTCCGCGCAGGTCGGCGCCCCGGAGCCGGGCGCCCATCAGGTCGGCGCCCCGGCGGTCCTTGGCCTTCCCGCTCTTCCCGGTCCCGCGGCCGGCCGCGCCGACGCGGACCAGTTCGCTGGTGCGCAGGAGGAGGACGTTGACCTCCTGGCGGTGCGCGGCGACGTCCAGGACGGCCAGTTCCTCGGCGGACAGCAGGGTGAGGCGTTCGGTGGCCCCGAGCGCCCGGCGCAGATCGGCGTGGACGGGCCGGGCCGCCGGGAGGGACAGCGCCTCGGTCAGGTACCAGAGGAGCTCGTGCAGCTGCCGCACGACGGGAAAGACGTCGAATATCAGACGGGCCCGCTCCTTGGGCGCCGTACGCCAGTCCTGCCCGCCGAAGGTGTGCCGCGAGACCTTCTGGCCCGCGCCGAAGCAGTCGTAGACGGTGCAGCCGGTGAAGCCCTCGTCCCGCAGCCGGGCGTGGATGCCGCAGCGGTGGTCGGCGGCGAGGTTGGGACACGCCCTGCCCGCCGGCTTGTCGAGCGCGAAGTCGGCGGACGCGGCGAAGGGCAGGGCGACGCAACACAGCCCGAAGCAGCTTCCGCAGTCCCCGCGCAGCTCCGGAAGTCCGGCTGTCTGATCTGGCATGAGCACAGCCTACTGGGGTCGGCCGGGCGGAATCCCGGCGCGCCGGAGCCGAGGTTGCGACCCCCGCCGTACGGGGGTTACCTGGAAGTACCGGCGGTGACGCGCGCGCATGGGGGGTTCCGGCACGTGACGAGGGCCCGGGGCGACGTGCGCTCCCCCGGTCCTGGCTCGCCGCCGTCATCCAGCGTTCCACGCGGAGGTGACCAAGGTGAAAGCCGTCGTCTACGAAAAGCCGTTCAGCGTGACGGTGCGGGACGTCGATGATCCGCAGATCCAGCACCCCAACGACGTGCTCGTACGCGTCACGTCGACCGCGATCTGCGGCTCCGACCTGCATATGTACGAGGGCCGCACAGCGGCCGAGCCGGGCATCGTCTTCGGACACGAGAACCTCGGTGTGATCGAGGAGATCGGCAGCGGCGTGTCCTCCCTGTCCGTGGGTGACCGCGTCGTGATGCCGTTCAACGTGGCCTGCGGATTCTGCAAGAACTGCCTCGCCGGCGAGACCGGCTTCTGTCTGACGGTGAACCCCGGCTTCGCCGGCGGCGCCTACGGATACGTGGCCATGGGCCCGTACAAGGGCGGTCAGGCCGAGCACCTGCGGGTGCCCTTCGCCGACTTCAACTGCCTGAAACTGCCGCCGGGCGAACAGTTCGAGACCGACTTCGTGCTGCTCGCCGACATCTTCCCGACCGGCTACCACGGCTGCGAGCTGGCCCAGGTGTCCCCCGGTGAGAGCGTGGCCGTCTACGGGGCCGGGCCGGTGGGTCTGATGGCCGCCTACTCGGCGCTGCTGCGCGGCGCGTCCAAGGTGTTCGTGGTGGACCGGGTGCCCGAGCGGCTGGCCAAGGCCAAGGAGATCGGGTGCATACCCATCGACTTCACCAAGGGCGACCCGGCCGAGCAGATCAAGGAACAGACCAACGGCGAGGGCACGGACAAGGGCGTGGACGCCGTCGGCTACCAGGCCCAGGCGCACGACGACACCCACCACGAGGAGCCGGCCATCGTCCTCAACGCGCTGGTGCAGACGGTACGGCCGACCGGCAGGCTCGGCGTGCCGGGTCTGTACGTGCCGTCCGACCCGGGCGGGCCCGATGAGCACGCCAAGCACGGACAGCTCCTGGTCTCGATCGGCAAGATGTTCGAGAAGGGCCAGAAGGTCGGCACCGGCCAGTGCAACGTCAAGCGGTACAACCGCCAGCTGCGCGATCTGATCATCGCCGGGCGGGCCAAGCCCAGCTTCGTGGTCTCCCACGAGCTGCCGCTGGAGGACGCGCCGCAGGCGTACGAGAAGTTCGACAAGCGGATCGAGGGCTACACCAAGGTCGTACTGCACCCGGGTCACGCGCTCGCCGCATGAGGCCCAGGGGTCCGGGCGCCCGGCGCGGGTGCCCGGACCACCTGTGTCACACCTCGTCCCGGACCACCGCGAGGAGCCGGTCCAGCACCCGGGGCGCGCCGGTGCGCAGTCCGTCGTGCTCGTACTCGTCGGTGACCCAGGTGCGCAGCCCGCGGATGGCGGCGGCGGTCCGCAGCGAGTGGGCGGCGTCGACGTACATGTCGTCGTGGTACACGGCCGCGGCGACCGGGACCTCGTTGCCGGCGAGGCGGTCGGGGTCGTACAGCGGGGGCCAGTCGCCGCGGGCGGCGAGCAGCTCGGCCGTCTCGCGCAGCGGGCGCAGCGCGGGGTCGTTCTCGAACATCCAGGGGTGGATCGTCTCCCCGGTGAACAGCACCGGGGCGTCGCCCGCGAGCGCCTTCGCCGCGTCGAACTGCGGGAACTCGGCGCGGACGCGTTCGGCGGCCCAGGCGGTGGGGCGGGTGTCCTGGCCGTAGATCGACTCGTGGACGAGCGCGTAGAGGGGGTGTCCCGCGTACGACAGCAGGTTCTGGACCTGCTCCTGGAAGGCGTCCGCCAGGTCGAGGCCGGCCGGGGTGCGCACGAAGGCGTCCTCCAGCAGGTGGTGCAGGCGGTGGCTGCCGTCGCCGGTGCCGAGCATCAGGCCGAGGGACTGGAAGGCCTCGACGGTGAGGCGGTAGCCGTTCGGCAGGACCACGTCGTGGGTGAGCAGGTGGTCGGCGATCCGGCGGGCCCGCTCGACGTCCTGCGGATACCGGGTGTAGTGCGCGGTGACCTTGCGTTCGATGCGGGGGTAGGCGGCGCGGTAGACGTCCTCGGCGTGCGCGTCGAGGGAGGGCAGCCCGCCGGTGATCAGCGCGGTGTCCAGGCCCTCGGGGGCGAGCGAGAGGTACGACACCGTGCAGAACCCGCCGAAGCTCTGCCCGAGCACGGTCCAGGGGGCGCCGCCGGTGACCTCGCCGCGGATGGCCTCGCAGTCGCGCACGATGGAGTCGGCGCGGAAGCGGGCGAGGTAGTCGGCCTGCTCGGCCGGGCCGCCGCGCAGCGGCAGCGTCTGCCGGGTGGCGGGCGTGGAGCGGCCGGTGCCGCGCTGGTCGAGCAGCAGCACCCGGTAGTCGTCCAGTGCCCGGTCGAGCCATGCCTGCCGCCCGACGAAACGATTCGCCCCGAAGCCCGGTCCGCCCTGGAGGTACAGCAGCCAGGGCAGTTCCTTCCCCGCCTTGTCCCCCGCGACCACCTCCCGCGCGTACAACTCGATGCGCTCGCCACCCGGATCGGCGTGGTCGAGGGGCACGGTGAACCGGCGGTCGGTCAGGACGACGCCGGGCTGGCGGTAGCTGATGCTCAACGGGTCTCCCGGGAAGGGTGAGGCGGACGGGTCAAGTTCAGCACATGGGAGGGGACGGCGGACGAACGGGCTTGCCGGTCGCCCGCGGGGCGGGTTCCGCGGGAGGGGGACGGTCTCCTCCGGGGCCGTCGCGGGCGCCCGCGCGTGCCCGGCGGCGACCCGTCCGCCGGCGTCCACCGGCGCGGTCCGGGGCACCGCCGCGCCACGCCGCGCCCCGGGCCTCGCTCCGCGCCGCTCCCGATCCGGCGGTTAGGCTCCGTCGCGCCCCGTGACCGACCCCGAGGAGCCGCGATGCGTGTCGCCCTGTTCCTGACGTGTGTCAACGACACGCTCTATCCGGAGACCGGGAAGGCCGTGGTGAAGCTGCTCGGGAGGCTGGGGGTCGAGGTCGACTTCCCGATGGGGCAGACGTGTTGCGGGCAGGCCCACTACAACACCGGGTACCGGCACGAGGCGGAACCGCTGGCGCGGAGGTTCGCCGAGGTGTTCGGGGAGTACGACGCCGTCGTGACACCCTCCGGGTCCTGCGGGGCGATGGTGCGCCAGGCGTATCCCCGGATGGGCGAACGGGCCGGGGCCGAGGGGCGGGGCGACTCGCTGGCGCGGGCCCTCGCGCCGGTCGTGCCGAAGACCTACGAGCTGACGGAGTTCCTGGTGGACGTACTGGGCGTGACCGACGTCGGCGCCCGGTACCCGCACAGGGTCACCTACCACCCGACCTGCCACGGACTGCGCGGCCTGGGCCTCGGGGACCGGCCCCGCCGGCTGCTGGAGGCGGTCGAGGGGCTGGACCTGGTGGAGTTGCCGGGCGCGGACGAGTGCTGCGGGTTCGGCGGTACCTTCGCCGTGAAGAACGCCGCGGTGTCGGCGGCGATGGGCAGGGACAAGGTGCGCAACGCCGAGTCGACGGGCGCCGAGGTGCTGTGCGCCGCGGACAACTCCTGTCTGATGCACATCGGCGGCACCATGAGCCGCCTCAGGGTGGGGATGCGGCCCGTCCACATCGCCCGGATCCTGGCGAGCACCGAGGAGGACCCCGCGGTATGAGCAGCACCTTCGTCGGTATGCCGGCCTTTCCCGAGGCCGCGCGGAACGCCGTGGCCGACCCGACCCTGCGCGGGAACCTGCGGCACGCCACCCACACCATCCGCGCCAAACGGGCCGGCGCGGTCGCCGAGTTGTCCGACTGGGCGGAGCTGCGCGAGGCGGGCCGCCGGATCAAGGACCACACGCTGCGCCACCTCGACCGCTACCTGGAGCAGTTGGAGGCGTCGGTGACCGCGGCCGGCGGCACCGTCCACTGGGCCGCCGACGCAGACGAGGCCAACCGGATCGTGACCCGACTCGTCAAGGAGACGGGCGAGTCGGAGGTCGTCAAGGTCAAGTCGATGGCCACGCAGGAGATCGGGCTCAACGAGGCGCTGGAGGCCGAGGGAATCCGCGCCTACGAGACCGATCTCGCCGAGCTGATCGTGCAGTTGGGCAAGGACCGCCCCTCGCACATCCTCGTCCCGGCCATCCACCGCAACCGCGGCGAGATCCGCGACATCTTCGCCCACGAGATGGCCGCCTGGGGCCGCCCGGCCCCCGCGAACCTCACCGACACCCCCGCCGACCTCGCCGAGGCGGCCCGGCTGCACCTGCGGGAGAAGTTCCTGCGCGCCCGGGTCGGCGTCTCCGGCGCCAATTTCATGGTCGCCGAGACCGGCACCCTGGTCGTCGTGGAGTCCGAGGGCAACGGGCGGATGTGCCTGACCCTGCCCCGGACGCTGATCTCGGTCGTCGGCATCGAGAAGATCGTGCCCACCTGGCGCGACCTGGAGGTCTTCCTCCAGACTCTCCCCCGCTCGTCCACCGCCGAGCGGATGAACCCCTACACCAGCACCTGGACGGGGACCACCGACGAGGACGGCCCCCGCACCTTCCACCTGGTGCTGCTCGACAACGGCCGCACCGACGCCCTCGCCGACCAGGTCGGCCGCCAGGCCCTGCGCTGCATCCGCTGCTCGGCCTGCCTCAACGTCTGCCCCGTCTACGAGCGGGCCGGCGGGCACGCCTACGGCTCCGTCTACCCCGGCCCCATCGGCGCCGTCCTCACCCCCCAACTGCGGGGCACCACGAGCGAGATCGACGCCTCGCTGCCGTACGCGTCGAGCCTGTGCGGGGCCTGCTACGAGGTGTGCCCGGTCGCCATCGACATCCCCGAGGTGCTGGTGCACCTGCGCGAACGGGTCGTCCAGGGCGGCCCCGCGGTACGGCAGGGCAACAAGGTGGTGCTGCGCCCGGCCAAGGGACACGCGGCCGAGCGGGCCGCGATGCGGGCGGCGGCCTGGGCGTTCGGCCACCCGGGCGCCCTGCGCGCCGGCCAGCGGCTCGCCTCGCGCTCCCGCCGGCTGCACCCCCGAACCCTGCCGGGCCCCGGGCGGGCGTGGTCCGGCACCCGGGATCTGCCGACACCGCCCGCGGAGCCGTTCCGCGACTGGTGGCAGCGCACGCGCGGCGGAAAGGACGCCAAGTGAACAGCAGGGAGCGCATCCTGGGCCGGGTGCGGCGCGCGCTCGCGGACGTACCCGCGGACGAGCGGTCGTACGAGGAGGCCGTGCCCCGGCACTATCTGCGCGAGCACGGGGAGCGGACGACCGAGGAGACGATCGATCTGCTGGCCGAGAACCTCACGGACTACCGGGCGGTCGTGCACCGCGCCGACGCGGAGGAGTTGCCGCTCCTCATCATGCGGCTGCTGGCCGAGCGCGGCTCCCAGGAGGTGATGGTGCCGCCCGGACTGCCGCCCTCCTGGATGGCCGCCGCCGATCCGGTACGCATCCACGACCGGGCCGCGCTCACCCCGGACCGTATCGACCGGGTGGGCAGCGTGGTGACGGGCTGCGCCGTGGCGATCGCCGAGACCGGGACCATCGTCCTCGACGGCTCCCCCGACCAGGGC
The DNA here is from genome assembly GCF_030269125.1 of Streptomyces hygroscopicus subsp. hygroscopicus. GTDB lineage: Bacteria > Actinomycetota > Actinomycetes > Streptomycetales > Streptomycetaceae > Streptomyces > Streptomyces hygroscopicus_C. Next base: position 40,833 of record NZ_BSSM01000006.1, read on the forward strand.
CGACGCCGGATCACGCTCGTCCCCGACCACCACATCTGCGTGGTCGGGGTCCCCGACCAGGTGGTCGCCTCCGTGCCGCAGGCCCTCGAACGCCTCGACCCCACCCGCCCGTTGACCTGGATCTCCGGCCCGTCGGCCACCAGCGACATCGAGTTGGAGCGGGTGGAGGGCGTCCATGGGCCCCGCGCGCTGGAAGTGATCCTCCTGGGCTGAGGACGGTACGACGGCCGCCGTCGCCGCGCGTCGTACCGGCGGCGCCGCTAGCGTTGAGGGCATGATCCGGTTCGAGCACGTCACCAAGCGCTACCCGGACGGTACGACGGCCGTGGACGACCTCTCCTTCGAGGTGGCCGAGGGCGAGCTGGTGACGCTGGTCGGCCCCTCGGGCTGCGGCAAGACCACGACCATGATGATGGTCAACCGGCTCATCGAACCGACCTCCGGGCGGATCCGCGTCGGCGGCGAGGACATCGCCGCCGTCGACCCGGTGCGGCTGCGCCGCCGTATCGGGTACGTCATCCAGCAGGTGGGCCTCTTCCCGCACCGCACCGTGCTGGACAACACCGCGACCGTGCCCGCGCTGCTCGGCTGGTCACGGGCGCGGGCGCGGGCCCGCGCCGCCGAGTTGCTGGACCTGGTCGGCCTCGACCCGAAGACGTACGGGCCGCGCTATCCGGAGCAGCTGTCCGGCGGGCAGCGCCAGCGGGTCGGGGTGGCGCGGGCGCTGGCGGCGGACCCGCCGGTGCTGCTGATGGACGAGCCGTTCGGCGCGGTCGACCCGGTGGTGCGCGAGCAGTTGCAGGACGAGTTCCTGCGGATGCAGGCGGCGGTGCGCAAGACGGTGCTGCTGGTCACCCATGACATCGAGGAGGCCGTCCGGCTGGGCGACCGGATCGCCGTGTACGGGCAGGGGCGCATCGAACAGTTCGACACACCAGGTGCGGTGCTGGGGGCGCCCGCGACACCGTACGTCGCCTCCTTCGTGGGCGCGGACCGGGGACTGAAGCGGTTGTCGGTGACCCCGGTCGAGCCGGACGACCTCCGGCAGCCGCCCGTGGCCCGGCCGGACGAGCCCGCCGGACGGGCCCGGGACCGGCTGCGGGAGCAGGACGCGCGCTGGGCGGTCGTCCTCGACGCGCACGGTGATCTGCGCGGCTGGGTCGGCATCGACGACCTCGCAGCGGGCGGCACGGTCGGGGAACTGGCCCACCGGATGACCGCGTGGGTGCCGGTGGGGGCACCGCTCAAGCAGGCGTTCGGGGTGATGCTCCAGCACGACGCCGGGTGGGTCGCGGTGCTGGACGGGGCCCGCTTCCTCGGGGTGCTGACCCCGGCGAAGCTGCACGAGGCGCTGCGCCGCTCGGTGGACGCGGACGCGCGGGGCGTGGCGCGCGGGCAGGTGCCCTTCGACTCCGTGCCGGACGCGTGAGATCCGGCGCCCGCGGACAGGGGCCTACGCCGGCAGACCCCTGTCCTCAAGGTAGGCGCGGGCCACGTCGGCGGGCAGTCTGCGCCAGCTGTCGACCTGCTCGGTCAGGTCGGCCAGGTCCCGCGTGGTGAGGACCTCGTTGAGCCGGCCGAGGGCCTTGGTCACCCCGGCGCCGCCCGCGCGGGAGCGGTTGACGACCGGGACCACGTAGTCGGCGTTCTGCAGATGCCGGTCGTCGGCGAGCAGGACCAGGCCGAACTGGTCGAGGGTGGCGTCCGTGGTGGTCGTCAGCACCATCTGGTCCCGGCCGTCCCGCACCGCCTGCTTGGCCGGGGTGGTGCCGACGCCCTTGGGGTCGACGCCGGTCACGTCGATGCCGTACACCTTGCGCAGCCCCGGTGCGCAATACGGCCGTTGCACGCATTCGTCGCCCGCGGCGAGCCGTACCCGCAGGCCCGACGCGCCGAGATCGCCGAGCGTCCTCAGACGGTGGCGGCGGGCGTAGTCGGCGGCCACCGCGAAGGCGTTCTGGTCGACGGCCCGGCCCGGCGGGAGGACGGTGAGGCCGCGGGGGGTGGCGAGCGCGCGCAGGGCCTTCATCGTGGCGCCGAGGTCGGGCGAGCCGACCGGTGCGGCCCCGGCGCCGTGGGTCTTGGCGTTGAGCCAGTCCGCGAAGGTGGCGGCGAACTCGGGCACGACGTCGATCTGACCGGATTCCAGGGCCGGTTCGTACAGCTCACGGTTGGACACGGTGAGGACGGAGGTCCTGTAGCCGGCCCGGTTCAGCAGCTGGGCGTACATCCGGGCGAGCAGATCGCTCTCGGTGAAGCCGGCCGAGCCGATGATGAGGTGGTGGCTGTCCCCGGGCGGCGCGGTGACCTGGCCGCGGTTCTCCAGGGCGGGGCCGGTGGCACAGGCGGTGAGGGCGAGGAGTGCGAGCACGCAGGGAACGGTCCTCATCGGCCGCCCCTGGCCCACGCCGGTCCCAGCCGTTCGGCGATCTCGAAGACGCCGTCCACGACCAGTGCGAACACCGCGACCAGCACCGCACCCGCGACCACCTGCGGCGTGCTGGCGAGGTTGAAGCCCGCCGTGATGATCCGGCCGAGGCCACCGCCGCCCGCGAGCGCCGCGATGGTGGCGGTGGCGACGAGCTGTACGGCGGCGATCCGCACTCCGTTCAGGAGCAAGGGGAGCGAAAGGGGCAGTTCCACGTGAAACATCAGCTGCCGGCCGGTCATCCCCATGCCCCGGGCCGCCCGCACGACGCCCCGGTCGACCTCGCGCATCCCGACGTAGGCGTTGGTGAGCAGCGGCGGCACCGCGAAGAGCACCAGGGCGACGACGGTGGGGCCCTCGGCCCAGCCGCCGACCGGGGTGAGGAGCAGCAGGACCAGCACGGCGAAGGTGGGTACGGCCCGGCCGACGTTGGAGATGTTCACGGCGAGGGCGCCGCCCCGGCCGAGGTGGCCGAGGACCAGGGCGACGGGCAGGGCGATCAGGCAGCCGAGGGCCAGGCAGACGACGGTGAGGACGAGGTGCTGGAGCAGCCGGTGCCACACGCCGTTGTCGCCGGACCAGTGTGCGGGGTCGGCGAGCCACTTCCAGGTGGCGGCGAGCACGCTCATGGCCGGTCCGCCCCCGGCCGGGCCCCGCTCACGCGCGCGTCGCCCTCGTCCACGGCGTGAGCAGCCGCTCGACGCCCAGCAACAGGAGATCCGCGACGACCGCGATCAGCACGCAGAGCACCGACGCGGTGAGCACCTGCGCCTTGAAATACGTGTTCATGCCCGCGTAGACGAGGTTCCCGAGGCCCCCGTAGCCGACGATCGCGCCGACCGTGACCAGGGAGACCGCGGAGACGGTCGCGATGCGCAGCCCGGCCATCGCGGCGGGCAGGGCGAGGGGCAGTTCCACGGCGAGCAGCAGCCGGAGCGGGCCGTAGCCGAGGCCGCGCGCGGCCTGCCGGGTCTCCTCCGGGACCGCGCGCAGGCCCGCGAGGATGTTGCGGACCAGCAGCGTCAGCGAGTACAGCGCGAGGCCGGCGACGACCAGGGTGGCGGAGAGACCGTAGAGGGGCAGGAGCAGGGAGAACATCGCCAGGGAGGGGATGGTGTAGAGGATCGTCGTCACGGCGAGCACCGGCCCCGCCGCCCAGCCCCGGCGTCGGGCCAGCACCGCGAGCGGCACCGCGACGAGCAGGCCGATCAGGACGGAGAGGGCGGTCAGCCGGATGTGCTGGACGGCCGCGTCGAGCAGGATCCCGCGGCGGCTGCTCAGATAGGCGCCGCAGATCCACTCGTTGCGCGCGAGGCAGTCGTCGGGGGCCGCGGTCACGGGTCCATTTGACCGGGCGGGACGCGGGAGCCGCGCGGGATGGTGGGCCGTCCGGGGGAGCGGAGGGGGCGCCGCCGTACGACCGGGGCGGGCACCCGCGCGTGACAGCGGCGCTGAACAAGCGCTTAGATAGGAGAGATTGGACAGAAGCGCTCGGACAGCATCCTGGACGCTGCTCCCCGACCCGCCGGAGGACCCCCGTTGTTCACGTCCGTCGACGACGTCTCCGCCCGCCTCGCGGAGACCGGCTACCTCGCCTCGCCCGCGGTCGCCACCACGGTGTTCCTCGCGGCCCGGCTGGGCAAGCCCCTGCTGGTGGAGGGCCCCGCGGGGGTCGGCAAGACCGAGCTGGCCAAGGCCGTCGCCCAGGTGGCCGGTGCCCGCCTGGTCCGGCTCCAGTGCTACGAGGGCGTGGACGAGTCCCGGGCGCTGTACGAGTGGAACCACGCCAAACAGCTGCTGCGCATCAGCGCGGGCCGGGACGAGACCTGGGACGACACCCGGACCGACATCTTCAGCGAGGAGTTCCTGCTCCCGCGCCCGCTGCTGACCGCGATCCGCGGCGACGAGCCGACGGTGCTGCTGATCGACGAGACCGACAAGGCCGACGTCGAGATGGAGGGCCTGCTCCTGGAGGTGCTCAGCGACTTCCAGATCACCGTGCCGGAGCTGGGCACGGTCACCGCGACCCGGCGCCCGTTCGTCGTGCTCACCTCCAACGCGGGCCGGGAGTTGTCCGAGGCGCTGCGCCGCCGCTGCCTGTTCCTGCACATCGGCTTCCCGGAGGAGGAGCTGGAGCGGCGGATCGTACGGCTGAAGGTGCCGGGGCTGTCCGAGGCGCTGACGGAGTCCGTCGTGCGGGTGGTCGGGGCGCTGCGCGCGATGGACCTGCGCAAGGCGCCGTCCGTCGCCGAGACCGTCGACTGGGCGCGCACCCTGCTGGCCCTGGGCGCGGACACGCTGGACGAGACGGTCGTGCGGGACAGCCTCGGGGTGATCCTCAAGCACCAGGACGACATCCACAAGGCCGCGGCCAAGCTCGACCTGGACGCGCTGTGACGGACCCCGCCGGGCGGATCACCGGGCTGGTCGGCGCGCTGCGCGCGCACGGGGTGCGGATCGGCACCGGGGAGACGGTGGACGCGGCCCGCGCGGTCGAGGCGCTGGGGCTCGCCGACCGGGATCTGCTGCGTGAGGGACTGGCCGCTACCCTGCTGCACGGTGCGGCCCAACGCGCCGTCTTCGACCCGGTCTTCGACCTCTACTTCCCGCGCGGGGTGGGGGGTCCGGACGGCGGACCCACCGACCGCGAGACCCTGCGCGACCGGCTGGCCGAGGCACTGGCGGCCGACGACGGTGCCTCGCTGGCCCGGTTGGCGGCACAGGCGGTCGACGGCCTGGGCGGCTACGGGAGTTCACCGCGGTCGGACGGATGGTCGGCGTACCAGACCCTGGAACGGCTGCGTCCGCAGACCCTGTTGGCACGGGTGCGGGACGACCTGCGGGCCCGCGCGGGCGACGGCGCCTTCGCGGACCGGCTGCTGGACGACGAGATCCGGCGCCGCATCGAGGAGTTCAGGCGGCTGGTCGGGGCGGAGGCGCGGCGCCGGGTCGCGGAGCGGCGCGGGCGGGACGAGATCGCGCGGCGCGGGGTGCGGCCGACGGCCGACCGGGTGGACTTCCTGTTCGCGGGCCGGGACCAACTCGCGGAACTGCGCCGGACGGTCCAGCCGCTGGCGCGCAAGCTGGCCACCCGGCTCGCCGCACGCCGCCGCCGGGCCGCGCGCGGCACCGTCGACCTGCGCCGCACCCTGCGCTCCTCGCTGTCCACGGGCGGCGTCCCGATGCGGCCGGTGCTGCGCAGGCGCCGCCCGGTCCGCCCCGAACTCGTCCTGCTCTGCGATGTGTCCGGCTCCGTCTCGGGCTTCTCGGACTTCACGATGCTGCTGGTGCAGGCGCTGCACGACCAGTTCAGCAAGGTCCGGGTGTTCGCCTTCGTCAACCGGCTGGACGAGGTGACCGGCCTGCTCGACCACGGCCGCGCCGACCCCGAGGGCCTCGGCGCCCGCATCCGCGACGAGGCCACGCTCACCGGCTGGCACGGCAGCAGCGACTACGGCATGGCGCTGGGCGAGTTCGCCGAGCGGTACGGCGCCGCGGTCGGCCCGCGCACCACGGTGTTCGTCCTCGGCGACGCCCGCACCAACCGGAGCGACCCGAACCTGCCCGCCGTCCGCGAGATCACCCGGCGGGCCCGGCGGGTGTACTGGCTGAACCCCGAGCCGGCCGGCCAGTGGGGCACCGGGGACTCGGTGGCGCCCGCGTACGCGGAGCTGGTGGAGATGCACGAGTGCCGGACGGCGCGGCAGCTCGGGGGGCTGGTGGGGCGTTTGTTGCCGGTGTGAGGGAGGGCGGCGCCCCGCCCGGCGGCGGGTGCCGGGGTGTGACGTACGACGCCGGCTGTGATCGACTGACCGTCGTACCGCCGTCACCGTACCGAGGGCCCCGGCCCCCCGCCCACGAGGATGTCCATGACGCACCCGCCCGTGCCGCTCGGCACCTTCCCCACCCCGCTCGAACCGGCCCCCCGGCTGGCCGCGGAACTGGGTCTCGGCCCGGAGGACCTGTGGGTCAAGCGGGACGACCTGACCGGGCTCGGCGGTGGCGGCAACAAGATCCGCAAGCTGGAGTGGACGGTGGGCGCGGCGCTCGCCGAGGGCGCGGACACCTTGGTGACCACGGGCGCCGCGCAGAGCAACCACGCCCGGCTGACGGCCGCCGCGGGCGCCCGGCTGGGACTGGACGTCGTCCTCGTGCTGCGCGGCGCGGCCGGTGCCTCCCGCTCCGGGAACCTCGCGCTGGACGGGCTGTTCGGGGCCCGGCTCGCCTGGGCGGGCGACGTGGACCGGGCGGGCCTCGACGCGGCCGCCGCCGGGGTGTGCGACCGGCTGCGCGCGACGGGGGCCCGGCCCGCGCTGATCCCGTTCGGCGGGTCCGGGACGCTGGGCGCCCGGGGCTACGTGCGCTGCGGCGAGGAACTGCGCGCCCGCGTGCCGGACCTGCGGACGGCGGTCGTCGCACTCGGCTCCGGTGGCACCATGGCGGGCCTGGTCGCCGCCCTCGGCACCGGTTCCGTGCTCGGCGTCGACGTCGGCGCGCTGGCCGACCCGGCCGCGGCGGTGGTGGCCTTCGCGGCGCCGCTCACCTCGGAGGCGGTCACGGCGGAGAGGCTGCGGGTACGGCGGGACCAGGTGGGCGCGGGGTACGCGGCGCTGACCGAGCCGGTGACCGAGGCGCTGCGGCTGGCCGCGCGTACGGAGGGGATCGTGCTGGATCCGACCTACACGGGACGGGCCCTGGCCGGGCTGCGGGCGGCGGTGCGCGACGGTTCCGTGCGGCCCGGCGAGAAGACGGTGTTCGTGCATACCGGCGGGCTGCCCGGTCTGTTCGGGCACGCTGACGCGGTGGCGGCCGCGGAGGAGGGGGCCGGGGTGTACTGAGCCGGCGTCGACGGGGCGGTGAGGGTCGTACGGGAAATTCGCCGGCCGGTACCCGCAACCTCGCCCGGGGCCGGACGTCTGTCGGGGTGGAGGCCTCCACTTCGACCAGCCGTCCGACCCGACCCCCGAAGGAACCCATGTCCGCATACCGTGTCCCCCGCCCGAGCCGCGCGCGCAGGCTGCGCGCCGCCCTCGGGGTCTCCGCGCTGGGCGCGGCACTCGCCGTCACCGGCACCGTGGCCGCGCAGGCGGCGCAGTCCCACCACCATGCCGCGGCGCGGCCCGACGCCCACGGCGCGGGCCGCTCCGCGGGTGTCGCGGCGACGCCGAGTCCGGTGCCGTCGGTTCCGGCGACCCCGACACCCGTACCGTCGGCTCCCGGTGGTGCCGCGACCCCGACACCCGTACCGTCGTACCCCGGCGGTTCGGCGAGCCCGGTTCCCGTACCGTCGGCTCCCGGTGGTGGCGCGACCCCGACACCCGTACCGTCGGCTCCCGATGGTGCCGCGACCCCGACACCCGTTCCGTCGTACCCCGGCGGTTCGGCGAGCCCGGTTCCCGCACCGGCTCCCGCGCGTCCGGCGTCCCCGGCCCCGGTGCCGCCCCCGGGGCGCACCGCGACGCCCTTCCCCGTGCCGTCGGCCCCTGCCGCCGCCCCGCGCCACGGTCAGGCCGGGCCGCGGCCTGTACCGTCCCACGGCCCGGCCGCTTCGGCGCCGGTTCCGCAGCACTGAGGTGGGACGGGTGCGGGAGCCGTCGCACGGCGGCTCCCGCACCCGGTCCCGGGAGATCCATGACGACGACCGCACCACCACCGGCGGCCCTGCCCTGGGAGCGTGCCGGTGAACCCCAACCCCCCCTGTCCTGGCGCAGGTTCATCGGGTTCCTCGCCCGCACCCGCACGGACACGGCCACCGGGCCCACACCGCGGCGCTTGCTCACGGGCGCTTCGGTCACCCCCGAACCATCGCCGCGGTTCGAGGAGTTGTACCACCACCGCCGGCTGCCCCTGGTGCGCCTGGCGGTGCTCCTGGTGGACGATCTGCCCACGGCCGAGGACGTCGTACAGGACGCGTTCACCGCGCTGTTCCGACGGCACGGGCATCGGCTCGCCTCCCTGGACGACCCCGAGGCGTACCTGAGGACCAGTGTGGTCAACGCGGCCCGCTCGGTGCTGCGCCGCCGCAGGACCGCGCGGGCGCACACCCCCGACCCGGAGGGGCACGCGCCCGCGCCGGAGGAGGACGTCCTGCTCCACGAGGAACACCGGGAGGTGCTGGCGGCGCTGCGCACCCTGACCCGGCGCCAACGGGAGGTCCTGGTGCTGCGCTACTGGTCGCATCTGACCGAGGCCGAGATCGCGGCGACGCTCGGGCTGTCGCGAGGAGCCGTCAAGTCCACGGCCAGCCGGGCCCTGGACGCGCTCGGCCGGCGTCTGGAGGGCTCCCGGTGAACCACTCGCCCGTCGAGGAACGGCTGCGCGCCGCCCTGTCCGCCCGCGCGGACGCCGTCGGCCCGGCCGATCTGCGCCCCCTGCGCCCGCCGACCGCCGCGCCGCGGACCCACCGCCTGCCGGCGCGCGGGACCCTGGCGGCCCTGCTGGCCCTGGCGGCGGTGGCGGCCCTGGTGTTCCTCACCGTCCACGGCACCCGGACGCGCCCGGCGGAACCGGCCCGCTCCCCCGCCCCGACGGTCGACGCCCCCTCACCGCACGCGGGTTCCGCCACCCCCACCCCCCTTCCCACGGCCGTTCCGTCGTCCCCCGCGCCGGGGCCTCGGTGAGACGACGGCGGAATCGCACCCGTTCGCGCTCACCGGTCCGGCGTCCGCACCGCTAAGTTGGGCCGTATGAGCAACCTTGACCGCGCGCCCGTACCCACCGTCTGCGGTGGCCGTGGCTTCGTCGTCGCCGAACCCGTCCGGGAACTGCTGAGCCCCCGCCAGGTCAAGCTGGGGGAATCCAGCGAGGTGCGGCGGCTGCTGCCGAACCTCGGCCGCCGCATGATCGGCGCGTGGGCCTTCGTCGACCACTACGGCCCGGACGACATCGCCGACGAGCCCGGCATGCAGGTCCCGCCGCATCCCCACATCGGGCTGCAGACGGTCAGCTGGCTGCACGAGGGCGAGGTGCTGCACCGCGACTCCACGGGGAGCCTGCAGACGATCCGGCCCCGTCAACTGGGTCTGATGACCGCGGGGCGCGCGATCAGCCACTCCGAGGAGAGCCCCCGCCCGCACGCCCGTTTCCTGCACGGCGCCCAGCTGTGGGTGGCGCTGCCCGACGCCCACCGGAACACGGCCCCCCGCTTCGAGTTCCACGCCGACCTGCCCACGGTCACCGCGCCCGGCCTGACCGCCACGGTGATCCTCGGCGACCTCGACGGCTCCGTCTCCCCCGGCACGGCCTACACCCCGCTCCTCGGCGCCGACCTCGCCCTCACCCGGGGCGCGGACGTCCGGCTGCCCCTGGAACCCGACTTCGAGTACGGCGTCCTCGCGATGTCCGGCGAGGTCCACGTGGACGGCGTCCCCGTCCTGCCCGGGTCGATGCTCTACCTCGGCTGCGGCCGCTCCGAACTGCCCCTGCGCGCCGAGTCCGACGCCGGCGTCATGCTCCTCGGCGGTGAGCCCTTCGCGGAGGAGCTCATCATGTGGTGGAACTTCGTGGCCCGTACCCAGTCCGAGATCGAGCAGGCTCGCGAGGAGTGGATGAAGGGCGCACGCTTCGGCGAGGTGAAGGGCTACGACGGCGGGCCCCTGCCCGCGCCCGAGCTGCCGCCGGTGCCGCTGAAACCACGCGGGAGGGTGCGCTGACCTCGGGGGACGCCAAAGCCCCCGTCCAATGCCGCCCGCCGTACCTCCGCGTGGCCGGCAGCCGCGGCTGCCGGCGGAAGGGCACCGCCGTGGCGCCGCGGGACGGCGCCGAGTTCCCTGATGGGTCGTCAGCAGTCGTCGGGGCCGCTCCTGCGGCCCCCACGACCCAAGGGGCCTCATCACTGGAGAGACCCTGACCCGCGCGTGTCGGGACTCCGGCCGCCCGGCTTCGCGAGGGAGGCCACGGCACGGCTGACCACGCGGGTGATGGTGGGAACCCGGCAGACCCGGTCGGGGCGGCGAGTGGCTCCTGACCCTGGATCTCCCGCAGGTCGCCGTCGAGGTCCTTGCCCGTGGAGGCGGTGCCGGCCGCACAGCCCCCGCATGCGAAGCGAGACCTGAGTACCGTCGCGGGGACGCCGCCGACGGCAATGGACTCCGTGACCAGACGCCGATCGGGTGAACGGGGACATCGAAGTCGTGGATTCCGGTTGCGGTGTGGCAGGACGTGCCGCGGGTACTCGCGAGGGCAGGAGGAAGGGAGGCGGCGGCGCATGGCACGCGGCGACGACGACTTCTACAGCCGGGACCGTCCGGAGAACCCGACCCTTCCGGAGGACCGTCCGCGTGGCGGCGGCCCCGAGGATCGGCCGCAGACCGGGCACCGGCGTGTGTTGGTCTGGTGGCTGGTGGCGGCGGTGGTGCTCGTGGCTCTCCTGATCATCTTCTGGTTCTGAGCACCTGCGGGTCCCGCCTCAGTCGCGAGGCGGGACGGTCGCGGGTCTGCGTGTTGTCCGGACGACTCCCGTCGGTTCAGAATCCGATGGCCTCGCGGAGCAGCAGGACGGTGCCGCGCCCCGGGACGAACTCCGCGTTGAGGACGAGGAGGCGGTTCACGGCGCTGGGCCACCCGTGCGCCGCCTGCGTGCGGGCGCTTTCCAGGGGGAGGCAGTGGTCTTCGACGCGGCGCAGCGCGGTGGGCAGGTCGGGTACCACCTTCTGCGCCCCGACGATCCAGATCGCACGGGCGGCGCCGCCGGCATTGCCGGGCAACTGGCTTCCGCTGCCCGAGGCGATCACGAGGGAACCGGTTTCGGTGACGGCGTGGACGCTGCCCACGATGACGTCCGGACCGGCCGTCAGCCGCCGGATCTCGTTCATCCGGGTGGCGCGGTCCATGGCCAGGACGCGTGGCCTGATGGCGTCGTATCGCCCGCTGTCGTTGATGTCCTCGGCGATGCCGGACAGGCGGAGGGTCTCGCTGGCTCCGGTGAACACGCCGGCGCCTTCCGGTATCAGATCTCTGACGCGCGTACGCGCGGCCGCGGCGTCGTCGAGGATCTCCACGGTGAAACCGTGTGCGGTCAGCGCGGTGGCCGCCCGCTCCAGGGACTGCGCGGGCGCCGGGTCGGCGAACGATGTGGCCGGCGGTGGGGTGGTCATGACGTCTCTGTGCTCCCTGTTCGCTGGATGATGGGTCCGTCTCAGCGGTCCGACAACGCAGCCCCCCGGAATGTGAGGCGACGCACCGGCCTCACATTCCGGTGCGCTGTCTTGTCGGAGTGGTGAGGACAGATGCGACCGAGGGAGCCGTCGGCACCATGACCACCCGATCCGAGCCAGGACAGGACCGGCCCGATCCGGGCCTGGAGGCGATCACGAGCGAACGGCGTCAGCTGATCAACCTCGCCTACCGGCTTCTGGGCTCCCTCGCCGAGGCCGAGGACGCCGTCCAGGAGACGTACACCCGCTGGTACGCCATGTCCCGGCAGCAGCGGGACGCCATCCGCTCCCCCGGCGCCTGGCTGACGACGGTCGCCGGCCGCGTCTGCCTCAACCTGCTCGGCTCGGCACGGGCCCGGCGCGAGACCTACGTGGGTGAATGGATTCCCGAGCCGCTGCCCGAGCATACGGAGTGGATCAGCGGGCGGCAGGGCTTCACCATGGCCGATCCGGCCGACCGGGTCACCCTGGACGAGTCGGTCGACCTGGCGTTCCTGGTCCTGCTCGAATCGATGACACCGGCCGAGCGCGTCGCGTTCGTCCTGCACGATGTCTTCTGCCACTCCTTCGCCGAGGTGGCCGAGATCGTCGGCCGTACCCCGGCGGCCTGCCGCCAGTTGGCCTCCTCGGCCCGCCGCCGCGTCCGGGCCTCACGGCCCGCCACGACTCCGGCGGCCCAGCGCGCCGGCATCGTCAGGGACTTCAAGCAGGCATGGGAAGCCGGGGACATCGACGCCCTGATCGGACTGCTCGACCCCGACGCCACGGCGATCGCCGACGGCGGCGGCGTCGTCACCGCCTTCCTGCACCCCATCGAAGGCGGCGAGCGGATCGCGCACGCCTGGGCCGAACTCGCCCGTCGCAGGCCCGGCGACATGACGTTCCTGGAGCGCACGGTCAACGGTCAGCCCGGCCTGGTGGCCCAGCAGGGCGGCGTCACCGTGACGGTGCTCGCGTTCGAGGTCACGGGCGACCGGATCAGGCGGATCTGGGTGATACGCAACCCCGAGAAACTCCGTCGCTGGACGAGGGGCTGAGACGCGTCCCCCTACCGGCACCCGCAGGCGGGACGCGGGGACCCTTCGGCCGGTTCGGCCGCCGCGCCATCGCCTGCCAGGCCGCACGTCCACTCCTCGGCGTGTGAAGGGAGAAGGGAGCGTGTCTCACCGTGCCGTGTCGTCCGAGGGGATACGCAGGGCGAGCAGAGCGACGTCGTCGTCGAAGACCTGCCGACTGCGGCTGATCAGGGCGTCGCACAGCTCTTCCAGCGGGGCCCCGGCCAGGCGGGCGGCCTGCTCGGCCAGGTCGTCCAGCCCCGCGTCGATGTCCTGGTCGCGGCGCTCGACCAGCCCGTCGGTGAACAGCAGCAGGGTGCTGCCGGGCGGAAGGGGGTGTTCGTGGCTGTAGCGGGGGACGGACGCCTCGATACCCACCGGGATTCCATGCCGGGCGGGTGCCAGGTAGCTCGTGCCGCCGTCCGGGTCGACCACCAGCGGCGGCAGGTGCCCCGCGTTGCTCCAGCCGAAGGTGTAGTGCCCGTCCTCTCCACGACCGCGCTCGATGCGGCCGAACACCAGGGTTGCCGTCGGCGGGTCCTCGGACATCGTCAGAGCGCGGTCCAGCCGGGACACGACCATGCCGGGCGGCTCGCCCCGGTCGAAGGCGAGCGCCCGCAGCATGTTGCGGATCTGCCCCATCAGCGGGGCGGCTTCCACGTCGTGGCCGGTCACGTCCCCCACCACGACGCATGTGGCGCCGTCCGGCAGGACCATGGCGTCGTACCAGTCCCCGCCCAGCCTGGGCAGCTCGGAGGCGGGCTCGTAACGGGCGGCGGCCTGGAGCGGGGCGAGGTCGGGAAGAACGGGCAGCATGCGGCGCTGGAAGTGCTCGGCCACGCGTTTGAGGTGCTCGTACAGACGGGCGTTCTCGAGACTGATGCCCGCCGCACTGGCCAACGCCGTCAGCAGGCCCTCGTCGTCGTCGTCGAAAGGCGTACCGTCCCTCTTGTCCGCGACGTAGAGGTCGCCGTGGACCGTGCCGCGCATCATGAGCGGCACACCCAGCAGAGTCCGCATGACCGGATGCCCTGGCGGGAAACCGACCGAACGGGGGTGCGCGGCCACGTCCGCCACCCGCAACGGCCCCCGGTCGTCCACCACGGTGTGCAAAAGGCCGTGGCCCTGTGGCAGGCCCATGGCAGCGCACATCCCCGGATCATCGATGCCCACGGTGATCAGATCGACGACCTCGCCGCTCTCGTCGAGCACGCCCAGTGCCCCGTAGCGCGCGGCGACGAGGTCGGTGGCCGCTTCCACGATGCGGCGCAGCACGGTGCGGGTGTCCATGTCGGTGCTGACCGCCCCGACCGCGTCCAGCAGGTGCCGCAGCCGGTGCCGGTCCAGGGCACGCTGCGGCGGCCGCGTGACCACACCGTCCCCGGCCTGCTCCCGTCCCCGCTTCCGCCACGGATCGTGCGCCATGGTGCTTCCTCCCGGCGCCGTCGAACGCCGCCATCATGTCGCCCTGCCCTGTCACACTACGCGCCTACCTGGTCGGAAGCAGGCCGCGGTGGACGCGCCGCCTGCTTCCGACGGCGGTGGCCGCCGCGGCCGGCGTTCCCCGCTCCGCCGGCCGCACGGCGCCGAGCACCCGTGCGCCGGAAGGGCCCCTCGACGGCCGCCCCCGCGGGGCCGCGACATCGATGTCCGGTTCGGCCGGGGTGGTCGCGCAGGGTGTGTCGGCGGGTTCCGCGCGTGCGGCCGGGCGGGTGCGTCGGCCTCGCGCGCCGGCAGTACGGGAGGCGCAGCAGCGGTGGGTGCCGCGGGGGCGGCGGGCCTGCGTCGGTCACGGCAGCGTTCACGGCGCTCGGCGGCCACTCACCCGGCATCGGACCGATCGCCCCGGTCAGGGCACGGGGCGGTGCGGGCAGTCGCCGCGGGCCCGTTCGCGCGGACCCGCGCCGCCTCCGCTTGCGTACCGGACGGACACCGGCGGAGGGTCGGACTGCGGGACGGCCCGCGGCGGACCGGCGGCCGCGAGGCGCGGGCGGAGGTGGTGCACGTGGATGCGGTGACCGGCGAGCGGCCCGGTACGTGGCGGGGCGCGGTGACCGGTGCGGCGGAGGATCTCGGCCCCGGCGCGTTCGCCTTCGTCATGGCGACCGGCATCGTGTCCACCGGGCTGGCCGAGTACGGCGCGTCGACCCCCTCGGCCGTCCTGCTGTGGATCGCGGGCGCGGGATACGTGGCGCTGTGGGCGGCCTTTCTGTGGCGCGTGGTGCGGCGGTGGCCACGTGTGCGCACCGACCTCGCCGGGCCGAGCGGCTTCGCCTTCCTCACCCTGGTCGCCGCCTCCGAGGTGCTGGCCGGCCGACTCGCCCTCGACGGGCGTTTCGGCGCCGCCACGGCCCTGACGGTGATCGGTGTGGCCGGGTGGCTGGTGCTCGGCTACGGCGTGCCCCTGCTGCTGGTGTGCTCCGCGCGCGCCCTGTCGCCGAGCCAGGTCAACGGCACCTGGTTCATCTGGGTGGTGGGCACGCAGTCCGTGGCCGTCGCCACCGCCGCTCTCGCCCCGCACACCGGCGGCCGCGCCCTGGGGGCCCTGGCATCGGTGTGCTGGGCCGTCGGACTGCTGCAGTACCTGCTGGTGGCCGCGCTGGCGCTGGCCCGCCTCCTGCTGGTGCCCATGGAGCCGAGGGAACTGGTGCCGCCCTACTGGGTGTTCATGGGTGCCGCCGCGATCAGCACGCTGGCCGGTGCGAGGCTCCTGCGCCTCCCGCCCGCCGACTCCCTGCCGCCCGACACGTTCGTACGGGGCGTGTCCGCCGTGGCCTGGTCGTTCTGCACCTGGCTGATCCCGCTCCTCCTCGCCCTGGGCGTGTGGCGACACGTGCTGCGCCGGGTGCCACTGCGGTACGAGACGAGCCTGTGGAGCATGGTCTTCCCCATCGGCATGTACGGGGTGGCGACCCGGGAGCTGGGCACGGCGTCGGGCCGGGGCTGGATGACCGCGACCGGCGGCGTCGTGGCGTGGACGGCGCTGGCGGTGTGGGCGGCGGTCTTCGCCGGGATGCTCGCCGCACCGGCCACCGCGCTCCGGCACTCCCGGCGGCCGGGAGCCGGGTGAGGGCTCGCGCGAGGGGCTGCCCGTGCGGCCGGCCGACCGGGGATCCGGCACCAGCAGGCCGGGTCCGGGTCCCGCGGCGGATCGCCGTGCCGCCGGACCGGGCCACGTGCGGGGGGTGACGGAGTGTCGGCCCCCTCCGGTCCGGCCGTCGGCACAGCATGGTGGCCACGACCCCCACGGCCGGCCGCGCGAGGCACCGGGGCACGCGGGGCACGAGCAGGCGACCGCAGCATCCGAGGAGGCGAATCGCGTGAGTACCGACCGGGCGGATGCCGCGGCCGAGCGGCTGATGCGCACGGCGCAGTACTTCTTCCCCGGCACCCAGTCGCCCGACCGGCGGACGCTGTACCGCGAGGGCGGCCGGGCGGCGGAGGAGTTCTACCGGGAACGGTGGCGCCACGACCGGGAGGTGCGCTCCACGCACGGCGTGAACTGCACGGGCTCGTGCTCGTGGCGGGTGTTCGTCAAGGACGGCCTGATCACGTGGGAGACCCAGGCGACCGACTACCCTTCGGTCGGCCCGGACTCCCCGGAGTACGAGCCGCGGGGCTGCCCGCGCGGCGCGTCGTTCTCCTGGTACACCTACTCGCCCACCCGCGTCCGCCACCCCTACGTGCGCGGCCCGCTGCTTCAGTTGTGGCGGCGGGCGAAGGCACGGTACGCGGACCCGGTCGAGGCGTGGGCGTGGCTGACCTCGGACCCCGGGCGGTGCGCCGCCTACAAGCGGGCCCGCGGCAAGGGCGGGTTCGTGCGCTGCGCCTGGCCCGAGGTCACGGAGATGCTGGCGGCGGCGCAGGTGCACACCGTGAAACGGTACGGTCCGGACCGGATCGTGGGGTTCTCCCCGATTCCGGCCATGTCCATGGCGTCCTACGCGGCCGGGACCCGGTACCTGTCCATGATCGGCGGAACGATCTCCTCGTTCTACGACTGGTACGCCGACCTGCCGATGGCCTCACCGCAGGTGTTCGGCGACCAGACGGACGTCCCGGAGTCCGGCGACTGGTGGAACGCCGGCTACCTGATCGTGTGGGGCACCAACCTGCCCATCACCCGCACCCCGGACGCGCACTTCATGACCGAGGCCCGCTACAGGGGGCAGAAGGTCGTGGTGGTCTCGCCGGACTACGGCGACCACACCAAGTTCGCCGACGACTGGCTCGCGGCGGCCCCGGGCACGGACGGCGCCCTGGCGCTGGCCATGGGGCACGTCGTCCTCGCCGAGTTCTACCGCGACCGGCAGGTCCCGTACTTCACCGAGTACGCCAAGACCTACACGGACCTGCCGTTCCTCGTGCGGCTGCGCGAGCGCGACGGCGGCGGGTACGTGCCGGACAAGTTCCTCACCGCCGCCGACCTGCCCGGCCCGGCCACGGAGGCCGCCGAGTTCAAGACGGTGCTGCTGGACGGGCGCACCGGCGAGCCGGTGGTGCCGAACGGATCACTGGGCTTTCGCTGGTCCGAGTCGGGCCGGGGCCGGTGGAACCTGCGGCTGGACGGGGCCGACCCCCTGCTGACCCTGAACGGGCGTCCGGACCGGGAGGCGGTGGCCGTCGACCTGCCGCGGTTCGACACGGAGCCCGGCGATCCCGGCGGGGTGCTGCGACGCGGCGTACCGGCGGTGCGGGTCGGCGGGCACCTGGTGACCACCGTCTTCGACCTGGTGCTCGCCCAGTACGGGGTGGGCCGCGAGGGCCTGCCCGGCCGGTGGCCCACCGGTTACGACGACACGGGCAGCCCGTGCACACCGGCCTGGCAGGAGGCGATCACCTCGGTGCCGGCCAGGGCGGCGGCTCGGGTGGCC
Source organism: Streptomyces hygroscopicus subsp. hygroscopicus (assembly GCF_030269125.1). GTDB lineage: Bacteria > Actinomycetota > Actinomycetes > Streptomycetales > Streptomycetaceae > Streptomyces > Streptomyces hygroscopicus_C. The sequence goes on from NZ_BSSM01000006.1 coordinate 58,345, forward strand.
CGGGAGTTCGCCCGCAACGCGGAGCGCACCCGGGGCCGCTCGATGATCGCGATGGGGGCGGGCACCAACCACTGGTTCCACTCCGACCAGATCTACCGCGCCTTCCTGTCCCTGGTGATGCTGACGGGCAGCCAGGGCGTGAACGGCGGCGGCTGGGCCCACTACGTCGGCCAGGAGAAGGTGCGGCCGCTGACCGGATGGTTCCACCTCGCCTTCGGCCTGGACTGGCAGCGGCCCACCCGGCACATGGTGGGCACCCCCCTGTTCTGGCTGGCCACCGACCAGTGGCGCTACGAGGCGTTCCCCGCCGACACCCTGGCCGGTCCGCTCGGGCGGGGTACGCTCGCGGGCCGGACCCTGCCGGACTGCAACGCGCTGGCCGCCCGGCTGGGCTGGATGCCCTCCCATCCGGCGTTCGACCGCAACCCCCTGGACCTGTGCGACGAGGCCGAGCGGGCCGGCAAGGAGGTACCGGAGTACGTCGTCGAGGAGCTGAAAGCCGGCAGGCTGCGGTTCGCCGCCGAGGACCCGGACGACCCGGCCAACTTCCCCCGTGTCCTGCTCGTCTGGCGGGCGAACCTGTTCGCGTCGTCGATGAAGGGCCACGAGTACATGCTGCGGCACCTGCTCGGCACCGACGACGCCGTCACCGCCGCGGAGACCCCGCCCGACCTGCGGCCGAGGGACGTCACCTGGCGCGAACAGGCCCCGGTCGGCAAGCTCGACCTGTCGGTGGCGGTCGACTTCCGCATGACCGGCACCTGCCTGTTCTCGGACGTGGTGCTGCCGGCCGCGACCTGGTACGAGAAGTACGACCTGTCCTCCACCGACATGCACCCGTTCGTGCACGCCTTCAGCCCGGCGATCGCGCCCCCGTGGCAGAGCCGCACCGACTTCGACGTCTTCCACACCCTCGCCGCCGAGTTCGCCAGGCTCGCCGCGGTCCACCTGGGCGTGCGCCGGGATGTGATCGCCGCCCCGCTCGCCCACGACACGCCGGACGAAATGGCGCAGCCACACGGACGGGTACGGGACTGGAGGGCCGGCGAGTGCGAGCCGGTACCGGGTCGGACGATGCCGAAGCTGATCGTGGTGGAGCGCGACTACGCGGCGGTGGCCGAGAAGATGGCCGCCATCGGCCCGCTGCTGGACAGCCTGGGCACCACCACCAAGGGCGTGACCTGGAAGCCCGAGCAGGAGATCGACTACTTGCGCCGCCGCAACGGCACCGTGCGCGGCGGCATCGCCGACGGACGTCCCTCGATCGCCCGCGACGACCAGTTCTGCGAGGCGATCCTCGCCCTGTCCGGCACCACCAACGGCCGCCTGGCCGTCCAGTCGCTGCGCGCGCTGGAGGAGCGCACCGGCGTGGAGCTGGCCGATCTCGCCGGGGAACGCTCCGGCGACCGCATCACGTTCGAGGACACCCGCGGCCGGCCCCGCGCGGTGATCACCTCGGCGGAGTGGTCCGGCACCGAGTCCGGCGGCCGCCGCTACTCCCCGTTCACCGTCAACGTCGAACGCCTCAAGCCCTGGCACACCCTCACCGGCCGCCAGCACTTCTTCCTCGACCACGACTGGATGGCCGAGTTCGGTGAGCAGCTCCCGGTGTACCGGCCGCCGTTGAACATGGTGGCCCGTTTCGGCGATCCGCGTCGCTCACCGGACGGCCGCCCGGAGCTCGTGGTGCGCTACCTGACCCCGCACTCGAAGTGGTCCATCCACTCCGAGTACCAGGAGAACCTGCACATGCTCACCCTCTTCCGCGGCGGCCCGGTGATCTGGATGAGCCCGAAGGACGCGGATCGGATCGGGGTGGCGGACAACGACTGGATCGAGGCGTACAACCGCAACGGCGTGGTCGCCTGCCGCGCGGTGGTCAGCCACCGCATGCCCGAGGGAACCGTGTACATGCACCACACCATGGACCGGCACCTGAACGTGCCGAGGACGGAGACCTCCGGCCTGCACGGCGGCGGCGACAACTCCCTCACCCGCCTGCTGCTCAAGCCCACCCATCTCATCGGGGGCTACGCCCAGTTCTCCTACGGCTTCAACTACATCGGCCCCACCGGCAACCAGCGCGACGAGATCACCGTCATCCGGCGGCGTGCACAGGAGGTCGAGTTCTGATGCGTGTCATGGCGCAGGTCGCGATGGTGATGAACCTCGACAAGTGCATCGGATGCCATACCTGCTCCGTCACCTGCAAACAGACCTGGACCAACCGGCCCGGGTCCGAGTACGTCTGGTTCAACAACGTCGAGACCAAACCGGGCACGGGATACCCGCGCCGCTACGAGGATCAGGAGAAGTGGAAGGGCGGCTGGACCCTGAACCGGCGGGGCGGACTGACGCTGAAGGCCGGCGGCCGGGTGCGCAAGCTGCTCGGCCTCTTCTACAACCCGGACCTCCCCTCGCTCGACGACTTCTACGAGCCGTGGACGTACGACTACCAGAGCCTGACCACCGCGCCGCTGTCCGACAGCTTCCCCAGCGCCCGCCCCAAGTCCCAGCTCACCGGCCGGGACATGCGGCCCGTGCACGGACCCAACTGGGACGACGACCTCGCCGGGGCCGCCGAGTACGCCATCGCCGACCCGAACCTGGAAGGTCTGTCGGAACAGGTGCGGATGGAGTTCGAGCACGCGTTCATGTTCTACCTGCCGCGCATCTGCGAGCACTGCCTCAACCCCTCCTGCGTCGCCTCCTGTCCCTCGGGCGCCATGTACAAACGGGAGGAGGACGGGATCGTCCTGGTCGACCAGGACCGCTGCCGCGGCTGGCGGTTCTGCGTGTCGGGCTGCCCGTACAAGAAGGTGTACTTCAACCACCGCACCGGCAAGGCCGAGAAGTGCACCTTCTGCTACCCGCGCATCGAGGCCGGGCAGCCCACCATCTGCTCCGAGACCTGCGTGGGCCGGCTGCGCCACCTGGGCGTGATGCTCTACGACGCCGACGCCGTCCTGGGCGCCGCCTCGGCGAAGGACGAAAAGGACCTGTACGAGGCGCAGTTGTCCGTCTTCCTCGATCCGGAGGACCCAGGAGTACGGGCGGCGGCGGAGCGTGACGGCATCGCCCACGACTGGATCGAGGCCGCCCGGCGCTCCCCGGTGTACGCGCTGATCAAGAAGCACCGGGTGGCGCTGCCGCTGCACCCGGAGTACCGCACCATGCCGATGGTCTGGTACGTCCCACCCCTGTCCCCGGTCACGGACGCGGTGCACGCCACCGGCTACCACGACGACGACCCCGACCGTGTCTTCGCCGCCATCGACGCCCTGCGCGTCCCCATGGAGTACCTGGCCAACCTCTTCACCGCCGGTGACACCGCCGTGGTGGAGGGCGTGCTGCGCAAGCTGACCGCGATGCGCGCCCACATGCGCGCGCTGCAACTCGGCGACCCGCCCGACCGGGCCCTGCTCGGCCAGGTCGGCGCGAGCGCCGAGGACATCGAGGACCTGTACCGGCTGCTGGCCATCGCCAAGTACGACGACCGCTACGTCGTCCCCCGGGTGCACGCCGAGGGCTCCGGCGCGCTGATGGCCCAGCACTGCTCCCTCGACTACCCCGGCGGCGTCGCCGACCTCGCCGCCCACGACGAGGACCAGCGGGTCGCCGCCCCGCCACCGCCGCCGGGCCCGGCGCCCTCGGGCGGCGGCAGTCGGTTCCGCGACAGCGACGGCAGGGTGCGCTTCAACCTCCTCGGCTGGAACGGATCCGGCCCCGTCCCCGGCCTCTTCGACGACGGGAGCGGCCGGTGACCGGCCGCCGGCGCGCGCCGGCCGACACACCACTGGTGCACCGCATCGCCTCGGTCCTCCTGCGCTACCCGGACGAGGCGGTGCTCGCCTGCCTCGGCGACGTGACCGCCGCGCTCCCCGCCGTCGTCGACCCGGCCGACCGCACGCGGCTCGCCGCCGCGTGCCGCCACGTCTCGGAGCCGTCCCCCACCGAAGCCGCGCAGCGGTACGTGGACACCTTCGACCACACGCGCCGCCGCACCATGCACCTGACCTACTACCGGCACGGCGACACCCGCGCCCGTGGCATGGCTCTCCTCGCCCTCAAACACGCCTACCGGCAGGCCGGGCACGAGCCGCCCGAAAGCGAACTGCCCGACTTCCTGCCGCTGGTCCTGGAGTTCGCCGCCCTCGCCCCCCGACCCGGCCATCGCATCCTGCTCCAGTACCGGGCCGGACTGGAACTCCTGCGCCAGGCGCTGCACGAGCACTCCAGCCCGTACGCCGGCGTCCTCGACACGCTCAGCGGGCGGCTGCCGGAACCGGGCCGGGGCGAGCGCGACGCGTGGCGGCGGCTGGCCGCCGAGGGGCCGCCGGGCGAACAGGTCGGTCTCGAACCCTTCGGCCCACCGGAGCGGACCGGGCTGGGGCCGTTCGCTCCGCCCGCAGGCCCGGAACCGTCCGGGTATCCGGCACGGGAGGCATTCACGAGGACGAAGGAGGGCCGGTGAGTTCCTGGGACCTGTGGTGGTGGGTGATCCTGCCCTACCTCGCCCTCGTCACCTTCGTCGTCGGCCACGTCTGGCGCTGGCGCTACGACCAGTTCGGCTGGACCAGCCGCTCGACCCAGCTCCAGGAGCGCCGCCTGCTGAAATGGGGCGGGCCGCTCTTCCACTACGGCACGTTCGCCGCGATCGCCGGACACGTCATGGGCATCCTGATCCCCGAGTCGTTCACCCGGTGGCTCGGCGTCCCGGAGGGCACCTACCGCTGGTTCTCCTCCATCGGCGGCACCGTCGCCGCGCTGGCCGTCGCCCTCGGCGTGGCGATCCTCGCCTTCCGCCGCACCGCTGTGCCCCGGGTGCGGGCCACCACGAGCCCCGTCGACTGGGTGGCCCTCGTCCTGCTGGCGATCGTCATCGTGCTCGGCATCGTCCCGACGATGGGCGTCAACCTCTTCGGTGCCGGCTACGACTACCGCCGGAGTGTGGCGCTGTGGTTCCGCGGCCTGTTCGCCGGCGCCCCGGACGTCGCCGCCATCTCCCACGCACCGCTGATCTACCAGGTGCACGCCACCGCCGCCTGGGCCATCCTCGCCGTGTGGCCCTTCACCCGGCTGGTGCACGCCTGGAGCATCCCGCTGTGGTATCTGTGGCGGCCCTTCGTCCTCTACCGCAGCCGGGTCCCCGCCCACCCCACCGAGCCGGGCACCAGCGGACGCCGCTGGCGCCGCATCGGCGCCCGCTACTGACCCCGAACCCGAAGCCCTCCGACACAGAAACGGCGACCGAGCCATGCAGAAGCTCTCCCTCGACACCAAGGCCGACGAGCACCTGGAGCGGGCCGCGGCCTCCTCCACGGGCCGCAGCGCCGAGACCCTCTACGGCGGCCACGAGCACCGACTGCGCCAGACCCTCCTCGCCCTGCGCGCGGGCACCGACCTCGCCGAACACGAGAACCCCGGTGAGGCCACCCTCCTCGTGCTGCGGGGACGGGTACGGCTGCACAGCGGCGACGAGTCGTGGGAGGGCTCGGCCGGAGACCTGCTCCCGATCCCGCCCGCCCGCCACAGCCTGGAGGCCCTGGAGGACTCCGCCGCACTGCTGACCGTCGCCAGGACCGCCTGACCCAGGCGGCTGCCGGCGGGCCGGCTTCGGGGACCGAGGCGGGATCCTTCGCGACGGCGGCCCGACGGGCCCCGGCCGCGGTGCGGTGCGTCGGGTCAGGGGCGGGGAAGGCGCCGCCGGAGGTCGCGAGGACCGGGGCGCCCTCGTCGAACCGGACGGTGGGCGGAAGTCCGCTGCCGCCCGACGCTTCGGCGCGGGCCGAGGGCTGCCGCGGCGGGGTGCCGTGGCCGCGTCCAGGGCGGCGGCCCGGCCGCTTCCCCGGCCGGGTGCGCGGTTCGGCCGCTCGGGTCGCACTGACCGCGAAGGCAGTCCTCGGTCCGCCCCTTCCACTCCCGGCACGGCCGGGGGTGAGGGCGGAGGAGCCGCTTGGTCCGGACGTCGGGAGACCCTTCCCGGGCACGGACCCCGGCCCCGCGCCCAGGAACGCGGCGCGACCGCTTGCGGCCGCCGACGAGTCGTCATCCCGACGCCCCGGGGTGCCCCGCCGACGGCGCGGCGAGGGCCGCGCGGCCCGGAGCCGGACGGCCCGGTGCGGCGCGCGGCGTCCGCTTCGACACGGTGGGCCCGGCCGCGCCGAAGCCGGGCTCGCCCGCCGGCGCCACCATCGCCCGGACGCGGCCGTGACGCGATCCGACCGGCCGCGCCTCCCGCGCGCGGATCGGACCGGAGCGAGGACGGTCGCCCGCGCTCCGGTCCGGGGAGGCGCCCCGGGCGGACGGCCGAGCCGCCCCGCCCGGAGTGCCGTGGCTCAGGAGATCGTCCGGCACACCGTTCCGTTGAGGGTGAAGGCCGTCGGAGCGGGGTTGGCGCCGTCGTTGGCGCCGACGAAGCCGAATTCGACGGAGTTGCCGCCGTTCGGCGCGAGTTCGGCGTTGTGCTCGCCGTTGGTCACATGGACGTGCTGCCCCTCACCGGTGACCTCGGCGTTCCACGACGAGGACACGGACTGACCGGTCGACGGCCAGTCGAAGGTCAGCGTCCAGCCGTCGATGTCCGCCGGTCCGACGTTGCTCACCACGACGTCGGAGACGAAGCCGTTGCCCCAGCCGGAGGTCACCTGGTACGAGACGGTGCAGGTGCTGTCGTCCGGCGTGCTCGTGGTGAAGGTCAGCGGGACGGAGGGCCTGGAGAGGTGGCCCGCCTTGTCCCGGGCCAGCACGTCGACGGTGTGCCGGGAGCCGGCCGGCAGGTTGGGGAGCGTGACGGAGGTTCCGGTGGAGGAGCCGAGCAGCTGGAGGTTGGTGCCGAGCTGCTCGTAGACCTCGTACCGGTCCACCGAGCCGTCGGCGGCCGGCCAGCTCAGGGTGGCGCTGTCGGCGCCGACCGCGGTGGTCCTCGGCGCCCCGGGGGCGCCGACGGTGGCGGCGGACGAGCCGGTGCCGCTCTTCGGGTGCAGCGTCAGTACGGTGAGGGAGTACGGCGCCAGGGTCGCCGAGCCGGCCGTGGCGGTGCCGGTGGCGTCCACCAGGCCGGCGTCACCGGGTGCCCAGCGCTGGACCCGGGGGGCCGCGGAGTCGGCGGTGAAGCCCAGGTAGCGCAGGTCCACGGTGTGCTCGGTGGCCGGGCTCTTGTTGAGCAGCAGGACGCCGAGGTCGCCGTCGGCCCGGAGCACCGCGTGCGAGGAGACCTCGGAACCGGAGGTGCCGGAGGCCACCATGCTGTCGCCCGGGTCGCTGAGGGCGCCGAGCGTCTTGATCCCGTAGTACGGCGCGAACGGGGTGTTCACCGCGGGCTCGCAGACACCGCCCGAGCAACTGCCGTTCGACAGCATGCCCATGTCTCCGTAGTCCGTCTCGCCACCGACGGTGGTGACGCCGCCCGCGCCGTTGTGGGTGTCCCACCAGTCCACGGTGAAGACGCCGTTCTCCAGCGCGGTGCTGATCGCCTCCGCGGCGAACAGGCCGTTGGGGCGGCTGGTGAAGGCACCGCCGCCGGAGTCGGAGTTCACCTCGGTCATCGCGATGCCGACGCGCGCGGAGTCGGCGCCCGCGTACCGGTCCAGCAGGTTCCGTACCTCCCGCAGCTCGCCGGGCAGTCGGCGGACGGCGGACAGCGCCCGGTCGCCGTTGCCGGTGTCGGGGTACCAGTGGACGCTCACGAAGTCGATGTCGTGGGCGACGGCGGCGAGCACGGTGTGGTTCCAGTCGCCGGTGTCACCGCCGGCCACCGAGCCGTCCGGCCAGTTGCCGGGCATGGTGAGCACCGCGCCGATCCTGACGGTGGGGTCGACCGCCTTCATGGCCTGGGCGTAGGCCTTGACCTCCCGGGCGTACTGGTCCGGCGTCTTGTCGGCGTGGGTGTCGTTCTCCCAGCCGCTGCCGTAGACGCCGTTGCCGTAGATCTCGTTGCCGATCTCCCAGTACGTCGCCCCGTAGCCCTTGGTGACGTTCGCGTACCGGACCCAGTCCGCGGCCTCCTGGGCCGTCCCCGAGCCGTAGTTGGCGATCAGGATCGGCTGGGCGCCGGTGGCCTTCACGGTGCCCATGAAGGCGTCGAAGCCGGTGCCCGGGGCGACGTAGCCGCCGGGCGCGGTGTTGTCGACCCAGTGGTACATGTCGGAGTAGGAGCCGCCCGGGTAGCGCAGCGCGCCGATCCCCGCGGACTCGTAGAGGGAGGCCACCTCGGGGTCGTTCATGTACGAGTCCCAGACGGCGGTGTTGGCGCCGAGCGCGGTGGAACCGACGGTGCCCAGGCCCGCGCTCGCGTTGACGGTGACCGTGGTGTCGGCCGGGGCGGCCGCGTCGGCCGAGGCGGCGGGCGCGGAGAGCGGCAGCACGGCGGCCGCCACGGCCAGGGCCGCCGACACCGTCACGACGAGGGGGCGAAGCCCGGTTGATCTCCCGCGTGATCTCCTGCGGGCCGGTCCGCTGCGGAACAGCATGGGGGGTTCCTCCCGGGTGAAGCGCCGGCCCGGGGCCACGCCGCGGAGCCGGACGAGGGACGGAGAACTCGGGCGTGGAGCTTGGGAGCGCTCCCATGATGGGAGCGCTCCCAAGCCATGTCAATCTTCCTGACACGCCGAGCATCCCCGTACCGCTCGACAGCGGTGCCTTCCGTCAGCGGCGCGTCAGGAGGCGGTCAGCGGCCCCTGGCACTGTTGTTCCTGTGACCGGAACGGGAGACCGAACACCGGTCACGGGGAGAGGTGCCCGGAGTGGTTGATCGGGGACCAGCGAGCTCGACTCACGGTCGGGCCCCTCCGGGGGCCCACGCAGGTTCGAATCCTGCCCTCTCCGCCGAGGCCCGTCCCGGAGACCGGTACGCCCCCGGTCATGCTGCGCGGGAGCCGGCCGCCGCCGGCCGCGACGCGGAGCCGGTGGCCGTGGGCGAGGAGTCCTGTGGGCCCGTGCCCCGCCGGGCGCTTCGCCGCGGGGCACGGGCGGACGGTCAGGTGGTTCGCGTACGGTCCGCGTCCCCCCCGTCCGCGGGCAGCAGGCCGGCCTTGTCGACGACGGCGTGGGCCAGTTCGGCCGTGCTGGACAGCAGGGTTCCGGCCTTGGCGTACGGCATGTCCTTGATCAGGTAGCTGCGGGAGCCGAGGAAGGAGTAGTCCTTCGGGTCGAAGACCCACTCCGTGCGCACGCCGTAGCGGGTGTCGTCGCGGACGATGCCGAGGCCCTGCCGGCCGATCGCGTCCCGGGCCGCGGCGGACCGGCTGACGCCGGGGATCTCGGCGGCGGCCTGGTAGAGAGCGGCGGCCGTGCGGGGCGGCATCACTCCGCCGAGCAGGTTGCCGATCTGCTCGAACACCGCTTGGTCGCGCCCTCGCCGCTCGGCGGCGGGCGTGTTGGCGTACAGGTAGGCGAGCAGTTTGTCCGGATCGGTGGGCAGGGAGCCGAGCCAGCGGTAGGTGGGCCGGCCGAAGCCGGCCGGGGTGCCCCCGGTGTCTCCCAGTTCGGCGTTGAGGGGCAGGGTCTCGCCGTCGTCGCGGACAAGGCCGAGCTTGTGCAGCGGTCCGGGCCGCTGCGCCAGCCACTTCTCGTAGTCCTTCAGCGGGCCGACGACGGCCTTGCCGCCGGTCAGGTCGGTCTCGCGGATCTTCTCCCGGGTGTAGACGAACTGGTCGTCGCGCACGGTGGGTGCGCTGCGGTCGGCCGCGGCGTCGGAGATGCGGTGCAGCAGGGCCACGGCGGGCCGCGGGTCCACGGCCGCGCCGCCGCGGCCCTTTTCCCCGCCGGTGCCGGCCAGGACGGCACCCGCGGTCACCGCGCCGGCCAGGGCCAGCGCGGTCGCCGAGACGAGGAGCACGGTCCGCGGCAGCGGCCGGGCGCGCCGGACGGACGGGCCGCCGGATGCGAGGGGTCCGGTGGACACGACGGGTCCGGTGGCCTCGGTGGAGACGGCCCGGTCGCGGTCGATGTGGCGCATGAGCAGGTCCTTGTGACGAAGGTGCTGCTCGCGCGGGAGGTCCCGGTCGGCCGGGGCCGGCAGCAGGCGCGCGATCTCGTCGCGGTCGTCGTCCTGCTCGTCGGACGTGAAGGCGGTCCTGTCGTTCATGTGAGTTCCTCCCGCACGGGCAGGGCCGCGATCGCGGCCGCACTGGTTACCTCTCCGCGACCCGCCCGCGGTTCCCGGCCGCCGACCAGCGGCTCCCGGCCGTCCGCCGCGCTCTCGTCGGCGAGCCGGGCGAGCTTCTTGCGGGCACGCGACAGCCGGGAACGCACGGTGCCGACGGCGATGCCCAGCGCCTCGGCCGTCTCCTGGTAGTCCAGCCCGGACCAGACGCACAGGGCGAGCACCTCCCGCTCCGGACGCCGCAGCCGCCCCAACGCCTCCTGCACGGCCCGCAGTCGCCGCGCGTCGTCGATGCGCCCGGCCGTCCGGGCGGCGAAGTCCTCCACCTCCCGGGCCGGCAACTGACGCGCCAGGAACACCTGCCGCCGGCGCGCGCTCCGGCGCGCGTTGTCCGCCTTGTGGGTGGCGATGCCGAGCAGCCAGGGCAGCAGGGACCCCCCGTCCTCCTGGACCCGCGCACGCGAGCGCCACGCGGTCAGAAACGTCTCTGACATGACCTCTTCGGCCGTCGACCAGTCACCGGTCAGCCGCAGCCCGTGGTTGTACACGGCTCGGGCGAACTCCTCGTACAACTGGGCGAACGCCTCTCGGTCCCCCTCGCGCACGCGGCGGCGGATGTCGTTCTCTGACTTGTTCACACTCACTTCTCTCCGCACGGCACGGGGGAGTTCCTGTGCCGTGCGTCACGGCAGCGCGTCCCGCGTTGTCGCACCCGCACGGTACGTTGAGCGCATGGCCTACGCGGAGAACAAGGTGGCGCGCATCAGGCCGCAGCAGTTCCACGAGGCCGCCGGCGTGGAGGACTGGCGGGTCGTGGGCGAGGGGGCGTGCGCGTACTTCCGCAGTGGGTCCTTCGCCGTCGGCGCCCGGTTCGTGCAGGCGATCGGTGAGATGCCGGGGATCGAGGCCGGGCACGTCGACGTCGACGTGCGGCAGGAGGGCGTGACCGTGCGGCTGATCACGATCACGGACGACTCCTACGGGCTGACCGGGCATCACGTCGATACGGCCCGGCGGATCTCGGCGGTGGCCCGCACCCTGGGCATGCCGGCCGATCCGTCCGGCGTGCAGACCGTCCAGGTCACCATCGACGCCCTCGCGCGTCCCGAGGTGGTGGCGTTCTGGCGTGCCCTGCTCGGTTACGAGGCCCGCGCGCACAGCGGCGAGGACCTGGTGGACCCGCGCCGCCGCGGCGCGCCGTTCCACTTCCAGCGGATGGACGCACCGCGCCCGCAGCGCAACCGGGTCCATGTCGACGTGTGGGTCCCGTACGACCAGGCCGAGGCCCGGATAGCCGCGGCGCTCGCGGCCGGCGGTCGCCTGGTGAACGACGCCGACGCGCCGTCGAACCGGGTACCGGCCGATCCGGAGGGCAACGAGGCGTGTGTCGGCGTGGCCGGCCCGCCGGGACCGGCCACCGGACCCGCGTGAGGGCCCTCGCCCGGCGGGACGAGGGCGACATCCGAGTCCGCCTCGTTCCGCGCGGGGCCGGGCGTCCGGGGCCTCACCCCCGCACCGGCCCCGTACTGCTCCTCACCACCAGCTGAGTGGCCAACTCGATGTGCGGGCTCTCCAGCGTCTCGCCCTGGATCAGCCGCAGCAGCGTACGCGCCGCGACCTGGCCCATCTCGTCCAGGGGCTGACGGACCGTGGTCAGTGGCGGCGGGGACCACTGGACCTGGGGGAGGTCGTCGAAGCCGACGACGCTGAGGTCGTCGGGGATGCGGAGGTCGTGCCGGCGGGCGGCCTCGTAGACGCCGAGGGCCATCTGGTCGCTGGAGGCGAAGATCGCGGTCGGTGGCTCGGGGAGGGTGATCAGCCGGGTGCCGGCGGCGAAGCCGGACTCGTGGGAGAAGTCGCCCTGGCGGACGAGCCGGTCGTCGATCTCCACGCCGGCGGATTCCAGGGCGGCGCGGTAGCCGTCCAGGCGGGCGCGGCTGCACAGCAGGGTCGACGGACCGGTGATGACGCCGATCCGGCGGTGCCCGAGGGAGAGCAGGTGCTCGACGGCGCTGCGGCCGCCGGCCCAGTTCATGGCGCCGATCGTCGGTATGCCGAAGGTGGGCACGCCGGCCGGGTCGATGATGACGGTGGGCACGCCCAGGCGCCGTAGCTCGGCGTGCAGTTCGGGCGCGAGGTCCGAGGTCACGAGGACGACGCCGTCGGAGGCCCGCGCCCGCAGGTTGACCAGCCACTGCTGGGCCGACGTGCTGCGGTGGTGCACCGCGGAGACCACGGTGCCCAGGCCGGCGGCGTGCGCCACGTCCTCCACCCCGCGCAGGATCTCCACGGCCCAGGGACTGTCGAGGTCGTTGAAGACGAGGTCGATCAGTTCCGCCCGGCCCGCGGTCTGGGCGGCGCGCCTCCGGTAGCCGTGGTGGGCCAGCAGGTCCTCGACCCGGCGGCGGGTCGAAGGGGACACGTCGGCACGCCCGTTGAGCACCCGGGAGACCGTCGGCAGGGACACGCCCGCCTCCCGGGCGATGTCCGCGATCGTGACGCGGCCCGCGTCCTGTGCTGCCATCCATGCCTCCTCGCCTGCGGTCCCTCAGCATAGGCAATCGCCGGTCGCGGGATCCGCGCGACGGCCACCCGAGCCGTCGCGGGACCAAGGCCCCGAGGACGCGGGCCGGTTGATGCCGCGGGGGTTGACGGGCCGTCGGTGCGACCCTAACGTTTCGCGACAACTTCCGGAAACTTTCCGGAAACAGTATCGGGCCCCTTTCGATGCTCCACCCCGTCCGGAGGACCGTCCCCGGAGGCCTTCCACACCGGCGACCGGCCGACAGCCGTTCGCCCGCCCGGGACACCGGACCGCACAACGGACGGTGCGCGGCGGCCGGTTCGGCAGCGGCAGTAGGCAGTACGCACATCTCGACGACGAAGGGGCTTCCGTCCCATGGAGAGCGGCATGGACTCTGCGCGGCGCAGGCCCGCCACCACACGAGCCGACACCCCCGCGGCCGGCGACGGCCTCGCGGACGGCATGAGCCGACGGACGGCGCTGGCCCTCGGGGTCGGGCTGACCGCGCTGGCGACGCCCATGGCCTCCGTGCTGGGCGCGTCGGGCCCCGCCTGGGCGAGCGGGACCGGCGGCGCGGCGCGGCCCACCGACCCGGGGTCGTACATCACCACCTCGCGGGGGGCCGGCACCTTCCCGCTCGTCGAGAACGGCGGGGCCACCCCCCTCGTGGTCAGCGCCGGCGACCACCCGGGCGTCGTGCGCGCGGCCGGCGACCTGCGGGACGACCTCGAACGGGTCACCGGCGTCAGGCCCGCCCTGTCCGAGGACGCCCTCCCGGCCGGCCGGCGCGACATCGTGCTCATCGGCACGATCGGCAGGAGCCCGCTGATCGACAGGCTGGTGGCCGCCGGGAAGCTGGACGTCACCGGGATCGCCGGCACGTGGGAGACCTCCCTGGAACAGGTGGTGGACAACCCGCTGCCCGGCATCGACCGCGCCTTCGTGATCGCCGGCAGCGACCAGCGCGGCACCATCTACGGAATCTACGACGTCAGCCGGGGCATCGGTGTCTCACCCTGGTACTGGTGGGCCGACGCCACCCCGAGCCACCAGGACCTGCTGCACGTGCTGCCCGGCCGCCACACCCAGGGCACACCCGCCGTCAAGTACCGCGGCTTCTTCATCAACGACGAGAACCCCGCGCTGGGCACCTGGGGGCCGGCCTACTTCGGCCCCGGTCTCGCCGCCGGCCATCCCGGCGGTTTCAACCACGCCTTCTACGCCAAGGTCTTCGAGCTGATGCTGCGGCTGAAGGCCAACTACCTGTGGCCCGCGGTGTGGGGGCGCGCCTTCGCCGAGGACGACCCCGAGAACCACGCCACCGCGACGGCGTACGGCATTGTCATGGGCACATCCCACGAGGCGCCCATGATGCGCGGCATCGAGGAGTGGAACCGGCACGCCGTACCCGCCGTCCGCGACAGCCAGGGCAACATCGTCACCCCGGGCAGCGACCCCTACGGCGGCACCGGCGAGTGGAGCTTCAGGCACAACGCCGAGGCGCTCAAGGCGTACTGGACCGACGGCATCCGCCGGAAGGTGGACGAGGGCTTCGAGGGCGTGGTGACCCTCGGCATGCGCGGCAACGGCGACACCGCGCTCCCCGACGGCGACGGCATCGACCTGATGCGGAGCATCGTCTCCACCCAGCGCCGGATCATCGCCGACGTCACCGGCAGACCGCAGGCCGAGACCCCTCAGGTGTGGACGTTCTACAAGGAGGTCCAGCGCTACTGGGAGCAGGGCCTGCGCGCGCCCGACGACGTGACGGTGGTCTTCACCGACGACAACTGGGGCAACCTGCGCCTGGTCCCGAGCCCCTCCCTGCCCGCGCGCAGCGGGGGTTACGGCCTCTACTACCACTTCGACTACGTCGGCGCCGGACGCAACTACAAGTGGGTCGACACCGCCAACCTGGCCAATGTCCGGGACCAGCTCGGCCAGGCGTACGCCTACGGCATCCGGCAGCTGTGGATCGTCAACTCCGGTGATCTGAAGAGCAACGAGCTGCCCACCCAGTTCTTCCTCGACTACGCGTGGAACCCCGACCGCTGGACGGCCGACGACGTGCCCGAGTGGCTGGAGCACTACGCGCGGCAGAACTTCGGTCCGGGGCACGCCGCCGACATCGCCGGGATCCTGGGCACCTACGGGTGTCTCCAGGCCCGCCGCAAACCCGAGTTGCTCAACCGCAGGATCACCGTGGACCCGAGCAAGGACCTGTCGACCGACTCCTCCGCCGTCGTCTACGACGACCGGGCGACTCCCTTCAGCATCACCAACTACCGGGAGATGGAACGGGTCACGCAGGAGTGGAAGGAGCTGTCCGCCGCGGCCGAACGCGTCGGCAAGGCCCTGCCGGCGAACAAGCATGACGGCTACTACGAACTCGTCCTGTATCCGGTGAAGGCGACGGCCAACCTCTACGCCCTGCGCCAGGCCCAGTTCACCAACCTCCTCTACGCCGACCAGGGCAGGACCGTCACCAACTCCCTCGCCTCGGCCGCGGAATCGTACTTCGCGGAGGACAAGGCGCTCGCCGACCACTTCAACAACGAGGTGGCGAACGGGAAATGGAAGGGTTTCCAGACCCAGCCGCACATCGACTACGGCGATGTGGCCCGGTACGGCCCGGACGCCCCCTGGCAGCAGCCGCAGATCGACAACGCGGCCATCCCCGACGTCATCTTCCCGGCCGTCAAGCGGATCACCCCGGACACGGCGTCCCGGATGGGCGTCGCCGTCGACGGCAGCGACCAGGTGTGGCCCGGCTCCACGGCCGAGTGCGTGCTGCCCGGCCTGAGCCCGTACGCCAGTGGCCCGGCCCCGTACATCGAGATCTTCAACCGCGGTACGAAGCCCTTCGACTACCAGATCCGCACCGGGGTCCCGTGGCTGTCCGTCGACGCGACGAGGGGGCGCGTCGACGGGCAGACACGCGTCACCGTCCGCGCGGACTGGTCCCGCGCGCCCAAGGGCAGGACCACCGTGCCGATCACGGTCACCGGTCCGGACGGCCGGCAGGTGACGGTGAAGGCCCCGGTGGACAACCCGGACGTGTCCGCGCGGAAGGTGAGCGGATTCGTCGAGGCGCGCGGCTACGTCTCCATCGCGGCCGACCACTACTCCGCGGCCCACGGCGGGGGCGGCGTCTCCTGGCGGCGCATCCCCGGGATCGGCAGGACCGGTTCCGGCATGGAGCCCTTCCCGGTCACCGCGTCCCGGCGGACACCGGGCGGCGAGGGCCCCCGGCTGGAGTACGCCCTCACGCTCTTCACGACCGGTCGGGTCACGGTGGCCGCGTACCTCTCGCCCCGCAACGACGTCCTGGCCAACGGCGGTCTCGCCTACGCCGTGTCCTTCGACGACGACCAGCCGCGGACGGTGAACATCACCAAGGCCACCGGCTCGGACGACGGCACGATGAACGCGCAGTGGCAGCGGAACACCTCCGACAACGTGAACGTCACCACGACCACGCACCGGATCACCGAGGCGGGGGTCCACGTGCTGAAGTTCTGGATGGTCGACCCCACCGTCGTCCTGCAGCACCTCGTCGTGGACACCGGTGGCCTCAAGCCCAGTTACCTCGGCCCGCCCGAGAGCCTCCGGCTGCGCTGACACCCCCGGCTCCCCGCCGGGCGCCGGCACGGGCACGACCGTCGTCACCGATCCTCCTGGGAGGGAACGCAGTCCATGGGCCGAACATCCGCTCTTGTGGTGAGCCTGGCCGCCGCGGCCGTCCTTACGGCCACCGGTTTCGCCACCTCCCCCGCGGCCGGCGGGGAACGCGCGGCGAGCACAGCCCAGGTCGCCGCGGCCGGGCACTGGGTGAACACCTGGACCTCGATGCCGCAGCTGACCGAGCCGGGCAACATGCCTCCGGCGCCGTTCACCCAGCCGGGCAAGGTATTCGCCGACAGCACCGTGCGCCAGACCGTGCACGTCTCCGTCGGCGGGACGCATCTGCGGCTGCGCTTCTCCAACGCGTTCGGCGGCGCGGCGCTGCCCCTCACGGGCGCCTCGGTGGCGCTCCCGGCCGGCGGGCGCGCCGGGGTCGGCGCCGTCCAGGCGGGCACCACCCGGAAGGTGACGTTCGACGGCCGGACCTCCACGGTGGTCCCGGTCGGCGCGGAGGCCGTCTCCGATCCGCTGGACTTCGACCTGCGGCCGGGTTCCAACCTCACGGTGACGCTCTATCTGGCCGACGGCCAGTCCTCGGACGACATCACCTCGCACCCCGGCTCGCGGACCACGTCGTACATGGTGGGCGGGAACCACCTGGACGACGCGGACCTCGGCGGGGCGGCCACCACCCAGCACTGGTACTTCCTCAGCGGAGTCGAGGTCTGGTCCAAGCGCGGCACGGCCGCGGCCGTCGTGGTGGGCGACTCGCTGACCGACGGCCGGGGCTCCACGACCGACGCGAACGACCGGTGGCCGGACCAGCTGCTCGCCCGGCTGCGGTCCCGGCCCGAGACCTCCGGCGTCGCGGTCCTCAACCAGGCGGCCGGCGGCAACCGGGTGCTGAACGACGGCCTCGGCCCCAACGCGCTGGCCCGCTTCGACCGCGACGTGCTGGCGCAGAGCGGCGTCAAGTGGCTGATCCTCTTCGAGGGCGTCAACGACATCGGCACCGCCGAGGCCACCGAGGCCGCGCAGAAGAAGGTCGCGGCGGATCTGATCGCCGCGTACGACCAGATCATCGTGCGGGCGCACGCGCAGGGCATCCCGGTGTACGGGGCCACGCTGACGCCCTTCGGAGGGAACACGGGGTACGACGACCCGGACGGCCGCCGCGAGGCGGCCCGGCAGACGGTCAACCGGTGGATCCGCACCAGCGGCCGGTTCGACGCCGTGCTCGACTTCGACCGGGCGGTCCGTGACCCGGAGCAACCCCGCCGGATCCAGCCGTCGTTGGACGTCGGCGACCACCTGCATCTGAACCCCGCCGGCTACCAGGTGCTGGCCGACACGGTGCCGGACCGGCTGTTCGAGCAGCCCGTGCCGGACTTCGGTCTCCGCTAGCGGGACCGATCCGCGCCCCCGGGGCCGCGCGGCGCGGCCCCGGGTTCTCCGCGGGCCTTCCCGAGGAGGAAACATGGGCAGGGAGGAGCAACCCCCCGCCAACCCGATCAGCCGCAGGAATCTCCTCGCCGGTGCCGGGGCCGGTGCCCTGGCGCCGGCCGCCTCCGGGCTGCTGCTGCCGGGGCCATCACCACGGGCAACCACTTCGACGCCTGGGCGAGCCACGGGACGAGCAGGGGCGCCTTCAACTACTTGATCCTCTCGACCGAGGGCTACCAGAGCGGCGGCAGCTCCGACATCAGGGTCGGCTGACCGGGGTTCACCGTAGGCGGGCGGGCCGGCGGTCAGCGGGCGTCGGCGGCCAGGACGCGGCGCGTGACCAGGGTCGCCGAGTGGGCGGCGGCCTCGCTGTTGGGGCGCAGGGCCAGCCAGTCGCCTGCGTAGTCGACGCGGCGCAGGGGACGGTCGAGGAAGGCCCGGCGCAGGCGCAGCGCGGCCGGGGCCGCCTCGGGGAGGCCGTTGGGCCAGCGCGCCACGAGGGCCGTGCGCGTCGCCTCGGTCAGGCCCGGGAGGTAGCGCTCGGCGTGCGCGCGGACCTCGGAGACGATC
Organism: Streptomyces hygroscopicus subsp. hygroscopicus; assembly: GCF_030269125.1. Taxonomy (GTDB): domain Bacteria; phylum Actinomycetota; class Actinomycetes; order Streptomycetales; family Streptomycetaceae; genus Streptomyces; species Streptomyces hygroscopicus_C. The sequence continues at coordinate 76,611 of NZ_BSSM01000006.1, forward strand.
TCGTCATCGGTGTGCGCCAGCAGGCGCGTCGAGGCGTACGGCGAGGCGAACAGGCTGACCAGGCCGCGGCCGGGCGGTACCCGGCCGGGCGCCTTGATGTGGTCGAGGATGGCCCCGGCGAACACCGGGTCCTCCACGGCGGGGACCTGCAACCCGTAGGAGGGCCGGCGGGTCGGACTCGGCAGGGGGCGGTCCAGCAGGCACAGCACCTTGAGCATCGGGCGGTAGGTGCTCGCCGCGAGGTAGGGGCGCTCGTCGTCCGGGACACCGGCGTGGAGCGCGAGGGCCACGGGCGCGGGTACGGCCAGTACGACCCGCCCGGCGGTCACCGTCCGCCCGTCGGCCAGGTCGAGGCGTCCCGAGCGCGGGCCCTGCTCGACCGCGACGACCGCGTTGCCGGTGACGACGTCCAGCCGGTCCGCCAGCGCCCTGGCCAGGGTGTCCATGCCGTCCCGGTACGCCACCCAGCGCTCCCCGGCACCGCCGACGGCGAGCAGGAGCGCGGCCATCGGCCCGATCGCCGAACGCTCCGGCCGCCAGCCGAAGAAGGTGCCGGACATCGGCTGCAGCAGGCGCTCGTACAGGTCGCGGTGGTGGCGGCGGGCGTACTCCTCGATGGTCGCGTCGCCCAGTGGTGTGGCCTCCGGGTGATCGAGGTCGAAGCGCCTGCGGTGCCGCAGGAGCGTCGCGGTGAAGCGCAGCCAGGACAGCCGGCCGCGCCAGGACATGCCCGCGCCGGTCAACAGTCCCGTGGGATGGCCGAAGTCGGGGCGGGCGCGGCCGTCACGCCAGATCGCCACGCGGCCGCCCACCGGCACGACGGCGTCCGCGGGCAGGCCGACCGCCCGGATCAGCCGCCAGGTGGTGTCGTAGCCGCTGGTGGCGATCTGCTCCGCCCCCTCGTCCAGGACGTAGCCCTGGTGGCGGCGGCCGGCCATCCGCCCGCCGACCCGGCCGCACGCCTCGAACACGCGGACCGACCTGCCGGTGCCCGCGAGGCGGAAGGCGGTGGCCAGGCCCGAGATGCCGGCTCCGACCACGGCGACGTCGATGTCCGTGCCGGTCATCAGCGGTTCCTTCCTTCGCGTGCGGGTGGGCGGGAGTGCGGTGCGGACCGGGTCCGGCGCGGTGCCGCGGGTCAGGTCCACTGCCCGGTTCCGTAGGGTGACGCGCCGTCGAGCAGCAGGTCCCGCAGTTCCTGTCGCCGTACCTTGCCCGTGGCGGTGAGCGGGAGTCGGTGGAGGGGCAGGAGCACCGGGTCGCCGAGCGGCGGCAGATCGGCGACGGCCCGGCGCCAGGTGTCGCGGGCGAGTGTCCCGTCCCGGGTCACCAGGACGGGCAGCGGCACCCCGTTCGCCCGGCCGAGCACCACCGCCTCGACCACGTCGGGCAGCCGGTCGTGGAGCACGTCCTCGATCTCGACGCAGCTGCCGCCCGGCACGGCGTCCACCTCGCGGTCGAGCAGCCGCAGCCGGCCGGACCGGGAGGCGACGCCGAGGTCCCCGGTGGCGAACCAGCCGTCGGCGGACTTGGCCAGCAGCCGCTCCTGCTCCCCGACGTATCCCGCGCACAGGGCGCCGGTCCGGGCCAGCACCAGGCCGGGCCTGCCGGGCGGCACCGGCCGCAGGGTCGCCGGGTCCACCACCCGCAGCCGCGTCCGGCCGGGCACCGGGCGCCCCAGGTCGCGGGTCGTGGGATGCCGCTCCCCCAACGCCCGCACCGATCCCCGGGTGAAGCAGCGGAAGGTGAGCGGCCCCGTCTCGGACTGGCCCCAGACCTGCACCCACAGCGGCAGCCTGCGGCGCGTCGCGGCGAGGAAGGCGCGCACCGTGGGCGGGTGGACCGCGTCGAAGGTGTTGAGGTACAGGCGCACGTGGCCGAACGGGTTGTCCGGCGCCGCCGCGAGCGGCTGCCAGCGCACATAGGCCGAGGGGGTGGCCTCCAGCACGGTGGGGCGGTGGGCGCGCAGGACGGGCTCGGCGGTCCGGGGTTCGAAGCTGTCCAGGAGCACCACCTCGCGCGGGGCGAGCCAGAACACGCTCAACGTCCAGGCGAGGCCGCGCCCGTGGGCGTACGACGTCGCCTGCGCGACGGTGTCGTCGCGTCGGCTGGCCACCAGCGGCCAGCGTCGTGCCTCGGCGGCGACGATCCGGTGGACCAGCGAGTCGGTGGTGTGGACGACCAGCTTGGGGACGCCGGTGGTGCCCGAGGTGTGCATGATGGCCAACGGGTCCCGGTCGGACGGGTGCCGGGGAGCCGGTGCCCGGTGTCCGCGCACATCGTCGAGGGGTACGGCGCCGGGTGCCGGGGCGTCGAGGGTGAGGGTGCGGCGGGCGAGGGCGGTCAGGTCGCTGCCCGCGGCGCGCGCGGCCGCCAGGGTGTCCGAGGTGGTGACGAGGGCCGTGGCGTCGAGGCGTTCGAGCAGGAGTCGGAGCGTCCCGGGCGGGAGGCCGCCGGAGATCAGCGCGGGCACGGCGCCGATGCGGGCGGCGGCGCAGGCGAGCAGGACGTAGTCCCAGTGGTTGGGCTTGATCACGGCGACCCGGTCGCCCCGCGCCACACCCAGACCGGCGAGCCAGCCGGCGGCACGGGCCACCAGGTGGGCGATGTCCTCGACGCCGTAGGCGGTCCGGCCGTCGTGCGCGATGTCCAGCGGGCGGCTCAGGCGCACCCGTGTCCGGGTGCCCCGGTCGGCCAGGGCGTCGAAGAACGGGCCGGGTCGGAGGGTCTTCATCTCACGTCTCTCGTCTCTGCGGATCAGGCGTTCCTGGCGCGCGGGCGCGTCAGGCCGTGCCGGCGCACAGCAGATTGGCCGCGACCAGGACGGCGACCAGCGTCCGGTGCGTCCGGATGCCGATCAGCCGGCCGCGCAGCACGTCGCCGCGCAGCACGCCGACCGTGAACTGCGCGGTGCGGGCCGCCGTCACGGGAAGGAGGGCCAGCGGGAACCACCACGGCGCGAGCCCCAGGACGGCGGCCCCGGCGATCACCGCGGTCTCCAGCGCGGACAGCGCGCCGATGAACAGGGCGTTGCCGCGGCGGGAGAGGAGGCAGGCGACGGTGGGCCGTCCCACCGCGCGGTCGCCGGCGATGTCGTTCGTGTTCGAGTACACGCCGAAGAGGAGGGGCCCGAGGCCGAACAGGAAGGCCTCCACGGCGGCGAGGGCGGTGGCCTCACCGGTGGCCAGGCCGTACAGGGGCAGTACGAAGGCCCAGCCGACGGCGGCGAGGAACAGCTCCTGGAACCCGTGATGGCCGAGACGCAGGCCCCATGAGTACTGGGGGACGAGGAAGGCGGCGGCCACGATGCCGAGCACGGCCCACATCGGCCGGTGCGGTGCGAGCGCCAGAGCCGCCGCCCAGCACAGGACACCGGCGGCCAGCGCGGCGCGGCCGAAGCGCAGGGCCTGCGCCTCGGTCAGGGTGCCGGCCAGCAGCGGCTTGCGGGCGAGTCGCCGTACCGCCGCGTCCGTCCCGTAGTTCGCGGCATCGCTGCCGTCCCGGTATCCGGTGACGTCGTCGAACGCGACCGCCGCGCTCACCAGGCACAACTCGCCGGCCAGGAAGGCTCCCAGCGTCATCGCCGAGGAGGCGCCGGCGGCCGGGCCGCCGCTCGGCGGCGGCAGCGACGCCACGACGAGCAGGCTCAGGTAGTAGTCGACCATCCCGATCTTGGCCAGCCGGAGGTAGGCGGCGAGCCGGGTGCGCGGGTGCCGGGCGGGGCGGGGCGGGGCGGGGCGCGGCGGGTCAGCGGTGGCGTGTCCCACGGCGGGCTCGGCGACCGCGACGGCCGACGTGGGGGAAGAGGGCTTCACCGAAGCTCCTGACATGCTGGAACGTACGTGGCTGTGGGCTCCCGTGGGACCGGGCGGCGGGCGCGCGGCCGCACCGGTGCCGTCCTCAGGAGGGGAAGGAGCCGGAGAACTGCCCGGCGCGCGGCCCGAGTCCGGGGCTGACGGGGGAGCCGGGCGTGGGCGGAAGGGTTGCGTGTGCGGTTGGCCGGTCCGCGGGGGGCTCGATCACGGTGCGTGCGGGGTCGCCGGAGGCCGCCGGCCGCCCCGCGGGTCCGGGCGGTGCCTTCAGGGGGTCGACTCGCCGCCGCGCACGACCTCTTGGCCGCTGTCGGCCACGGCGTCCGGGATGTTCCGGGCGCGCGGATCCCGCGGATCCGAGAACGAGGCCGGCGGCCGACGCGGCGATGAGCGCGCTACGACCCGGGAGGGCCTCTCGGAAGGGAGGAGCCGCAGGACCGGGCCGCGGCTCCCCGTTCGCCGGTTCAGAACGTCACGAGAACTGGACGTCGACCTTGTAGACGCCGGGCTTCTGGGCGGTGACGGTCGCCTCGCCCCGGGCGCCGTTGTACGTCCCGGTGCCGCCCTCGACGACGGCCTTGAAGGTGTACGGGTAGTCGAGCGGGTTGGCGTCGATCACGGCCTGGGTGCTCAGGTTGAGCTCGTCACCGTTGTTGAAGACGACGTACGCGCCGCAGTCGGCGTCCATCTTCGTGGGGCCCTCGATGCCGTCGATGCCGCACGTGTCGAAGGTCCGGCCGATGGTCTGGCCCGAGGCGTCGAGCACCGGGCCGTTGCCGGCGAAGCCCCCGCCCAGGGTCGGGGCCTGGGGGATGGAGGTGTTCTTGGTGTAGTCGATGGTGAAGCTCAGCGGCGCGGGCGCCGCCGCCAGGGCAGGGGCCGCGCCGGCGACGCCGAGCGCGCCGGCGAGGGACGCGGTGGCGACGGCGGAGGCGATGCGCCTGCCCATAGCAACTCTGTGCATGAACTCTCCTTGGACATCTCGGGCCCGTTGCCCGACGACCACGCACAGTTGATCACAGATCGGAGTTCCTTGATCACCAACCGTGACATCGCGTCGGGGGTGAGGTCCGCCGGGCCGACCGGCCCGGCAGCCCGGTCAGTCGAAGAGGGCGATGAGTCCGTTCACCCAGATCGCCAGGAACGCGAGGACGGCCAGCAGGCATCCGCCGCCCGCCAGGCAGTTGGCGAACGGACTTCTCCGGTCGTCCTCCTCCCGGGCCGACGGCACCGTGTCCCAGTCGACGGGGCGCCCCATGTCCTCGGAGCAGGCCGTCCGCACGGCCGCCAGGTGTTCCCTGGCGAAGGGCGTCCTGGCGAGGGACTCGGGGCCCCGCCAGGCAAGTGCCCGCATGCGCTGACCAGTTGTGCGGTACCGCGCCTCGAAGGCCGCCGTCTCGGCCGCGTCGCGGTCCTCTTCGAGGTACATCCAGCGGCCCGCCTCCGCGGGGTCGCCGTACAGGCGGTACACCTCGGCGAGGCGCCGGCGCGGCGCCGGATCGTGCGGATAGGACGACACCAGCCCGCGCAGACGCTGACGCGCGACGGGGACGCGGCCGGCGGCCAGGTCTGCTTCGACTCGGGCGAGGGTGTCGTTCAACGGCATGGGCCCATGATCATTCCCCGCGGTGACCGCCGTCGACCCGGTTTTTTCCCCACGGGGTGGTGTCGAAGGCCACGAAGCGCAGTTCGGAGGTGTAGCGGAGGCCCTGGTCGTCGGTGAGCCAGCTCTGTTCGGGGGTGGGGAGCATCTCGGTGAACGTGGCTGTGGCGGAGGGGTCCTTGCGGGAGAGCCGGCGCAGGGCCTTGGCGAGGATCGTGACGTAGACGGGGCTGTCGAAGTCGACGTAGAAGGGGCGGGACTCGGTCGGGGAGACGACGAAGACGTAGCGGGGCAGGCCCAGCCGGGTGCGCCACCGACGGGCCCGCACGAAGCGGCGGGCCTCGTCCTTCTCCTCGGCGAACGCCGCGTGCGCGGCGGGCAGTCGCCAGGTCTCGCGGGCGACGACCAGGCGGTCCAGGGTGACGCGGGGGGTGTGGCCGGCCTCCGGGAGGAGCTGGAAGAGGTCCATCGACAGGGTGGTCAGGACGTGGGAGAAGACGTCCAGCGCGGGGAACGTCGAGCCGTCCGGGAGGCGGACGACGAGGTCGCCGTCCCGGCTCTCCACGAGGGCGTCGGCGCTGCGGATCGTGCGGGCGGGGTCGGCGGCGAGGTCGGCGAGGGCGACCTGGTGGTCCTGGGGGCGTACGAGGGTGTGGCGGACGCGGGCCGAGAGGCGGGCGCGGTGCTCCTTGGGGATCAGGGGCATCAGGCGGGGGGTCGGATGGTCGCGGTCGGTCAGTGCGAGGAGTCCCGCGACGTCGGGGTGCTGGTGGGTGAAGAGGGAGGCGCCCAACGTGTTGGAGGCGATGTGGAGTTCGCCGAGGACGAGGGTGAAGTCGCCGCGTTCGACCGACTCCGTGCCGTCGGCGGCGATCAGCACGTCGGGGCTCAGGTAACGGGCCGTCGTCCAGCCGTCCCCGCCGGACGCGAACCGCTCTCGTACCGCCGTCCCGATGTCGGCCGTTGCCACGGTCACCCGGCGGGCGCCCTCCGGGACCGCCAGGATCTGCTGCCAGCGGCCGGCGAACTCGCGTTGCAGTGCGGCGGCCTTGGCGCGAGCGGCGCCGTGCAGCACCGGCAGGCACGCGAACCAGAAGGAGGCGAGGTCGACCGGGCCCTCGGCGGCCAGGCGGTCGTGGACGCGGCGGGTCTCCTCCCGGACGGTGGCGGCCAGCTCGGAGGTCAGCCAGGCGGCGCTGTCCATCAACAGCCGCAGCGGGCCCAGCGCTTCGAGCATCGCCGGGCCGAGGCGGGCGGTGGCCGAGCGGCGGGTGTCGGAGTACACCAGCGAGCGGCAGGGTGCGGTCGAGGCGGACTTCTCCCGTACGGCGGCCGTGGCGGTCAGCTCGGTGAAGTCCTGTTCGAGTCCGGCGAGGGCCTGGACGAGCGTGTCCACGTCGGTGGCCGCGGCGACGCGGGCGCGCCCCCGTTCCAGCCGGTCCAGCGCCTCCAGGCCGCGCCGGCGGGGTTCGGGCGCGCCGACGGTCTCCAGCCAGGCGCGCAGGGCCCGGTCCGGGTGGGTGTCGGCGGGTACCTCCAGCCGCCAGACCACCCAGCGGCGGGCGACCAGGTCGGCCAGGACGGCGGGGACGTCGGTGCCGGGGAGTTCGGCGGCGATCGTCCGGGCCGGCCTGGCCCCGTCGCAGCGGGCGAGGACGGCCGCCGTCTCGGCGGGCACGGGGATCGGGCGGCGGCCCGGCACCCGGACCCGGTCGCCCTCCAGCACGAGGAAGGGTACGCGCCGGGGGGCGATCCATTCGCGCAGGGCGGGGTCGGTGTCCAGGGTCTTCGCGAGTGCGTCGATGCCCCAACTCGCCCAGTAGACGGACGATTCGGCGATCAGGCCGGTCCCGGGGTCCACGGCGACGGCCGTGGTGCCCCGGTCCCAGCGGCCCCAGCCGACCGGGCCGAAGAAGCCGATGGTGTCGTTCTTCACGCAGAACCGCTGCCAGTAGTGCGCGACCAGTTCCTCGCGCTGGCGGGGCATGCTGCTGCGGCCGCCGGCGCTCGGGGTCCAGCGCAGGAACGGGGCGATCCCGGAGGCGAGCACCGGCCGGTTCTGCCAGGCCACCGCCTCCCGGAAGGCCGGCGTACGGGCGATGTCCTGCAAGGTGTGCGCGGTCTCCACGGCGGCGTCCGAGAAGAGGCGGGCGAAGCCGCTCCACTCAGGGCCGTCGAGCGGCTCGCCGGCCCCGAACTTGTCGGCCGCCTCGGCCAGTCCGGGCGGTGCGAGGCGCAGCACGCCGTCGGCGGGGAAACCCGCCCCGCGCAGGGCGAACTGCTCCCACAGCCGCCAGCGGCCGAGGGACGGCACGAGATCTTCGGTCATGGCACGGCTCTCCTTGGCGAGCGCGGGTGGACGGGCACGGGGCGGTGGACGGGACGCGGCGGGGGAACCGGTCAGGCCGCGCCGTAGTCGGCCTCGACCACCTCGGCCAGCTCCAGCGGCGTCGGGTAGGCGAAGACCAGGGAGACCGGGACGTCGGCGCCGAGGATCTCCTGGAGGCGGCCGGTGATCTGGAAGGCGGTGAGCGAGTCGCCGCCGGCCTCGTAGAAGTCGGTCTCGGCGGTGAGGTCGGGCAGGCTCAGCACGTCCCGGAAGATGTCGACGAGCAGGTCGACGGTGACGACGGGGGTGGCGGTGGTGGCGGCGTTCGGGGTCATGGCGTGTGCTCCTTCGTGTCGTTACGGGTGAGGGTGTGCGCGGGCGGGTGGTGCGGGGTGTGCAGCCGGGCGGGGGTGTTGCCGCCCGAGACGATGGCCACGGCGCGTTCGCGGCGGCCGGCGCGCAGCGCGCCGGCCAGGGCGACGGCCCCGCTGGGTTCGGCGTCGACGCCGAGGCGGTGCAGCAGGGCGGTGGCGGCGAGGATCTCCGCGTCGCCGACGGCGATCAGTTCGTCGACGCGGTCCCGGATGACCGGGTAGGGCACGGCTCCGGGGCACTGGCCGCGCAGGCCGTCCGCGACGGTGGCGGTGGCCGGGAGCCGGACCGGGTGGCCGGCGGCCAGGGAGCGGGCGTAGCGCGGGGTGAGGGCGGGCTCGACGCCGACCACGCGGACCGGGTGGCCGGTGGCGGCGAGGCAGAGTCCCGCGAGGAGTCCGCCGCCGCCGGTGGGGACGTAGACCGTCTCCGTGTCGGGGGCGGCGGCCAGCAGTTCGAGGCCGACGGTGCCCTGTCCGGCGACGACCAGGGGGTGGTCGGAGGACGGTACGAGTACGGCGTCCTGCTCGGCCGCGAGGGCGCGGGCGCGCTCCTCCCGCTCGGCCACTCCCCCGCCCACCTGAATGGTCTCGGCGCCGAGCGCCCGGATGGCGGCGGCCTTCGACGGCATCGCGCCCGCCGCGAGGACGACGGTCAGCCGGATGCCGAGCGTCCGGGCGATCCTGGCGAGGGCGATGCCGTGGTTGCCGGAGGAACCGGTGACCACCCGGTCGGCGCCCAGCGCGAGGACCGCGTTGGCGGCCCCGCGCATCTTGAACGAGCCGCCGAGCTGGAGGTGTTCGGCCTTCAGCAGCAGCCCCGTCCCGTGGGCCTCGGTCACCGGGCCCGGGAGGAGGGGGGTGCGGACGACGTACGGCGCGATGCGGGCGGCGGCGGCGAGGAGGTCGGGCCTGCCGAGGGCGTGACCGGCGGGCCCGGGGCCGCCCGGCGGGCGACCGGCCGTACGGAGGGCCGGCTCGGCGGCGGGTCCGTGGCCGCCGCGCTCATGGGTCCGCGCGGCCGTGTCGCGTTCGTACCCGCCGCGCTCATGGGCCCATCCGACCGTGTCGCGTCCGCGGCGCGTCGCGTCGGCGCCCCGCTCGGCCGTGCGGAGTCCGTGCCCGAGTCCGGCGGAGGGCAGGTCGGCGGCCACGGCTCCCCTGTCATCGGTCCCGGCCCGCACGCCGGCGGCTCCCGGCCGTGCGCGACCGGCCCCGCCCGGCGCACCCGCGGCGTTCGCCTGCGGCCGCGCGCCCGCGCCTCGCGGTTCGGACGTGCTCATACCGGCCCCCCACCCGCCAGCACCCGCCGGTCGGCCTTCCCGCCGCGTGTCGTCGGCAGGCTCTCCAGGCGGACGAAGCGGCGCGGCATCAGGTGCGGGGGCAGCGTGCGGGCGAGGTGGCGGCGGAGGGTGGCGTCCGTGGTGTCCGACAGGGCGCCGGTGACGTGGGCGAGCAGGTGCAGGCGGCCCAGGTCGTCGGTGTGCGGGGTGACCACCGCCCCGGTGACGCCGGGGTGGGAGAGCAGGGCGCCCTCGACCTCGGCGGGGTCGACTCGGTAGCCGCGGATCTTGAGCTGGCGGTCGGTGCGGCCGGTGTAGTGGAGGCCGCCGGGGCCCCACCGGCCGAGGTCGCCGGTGCGGTAGAGGCGGGCGCCGGGCGGGCCGAGGGGGTCGGGGACGAAGTGGGCGGCGGTGCGGGCCGGTCGGCCGCCGTAGCCGCGGGTCACGCCGGTGCCGCCGATGCAGACCTCGCCCACCGTGCCGTCGGGGACCGGGGCGAGGGTCGCGTCCAGGATCCGGACGACGGTGCCCGCGCGGGGCGTGCCGACGAGGTCGGTGGTGGGGTCGGGGGCGGCGGGCACGTCGTGCCGGGTGGTGGTCATGGTGCACTCGGTGGGGCCGTACTGGTTGACCAGCCGCCCGGGTACGAGACCGCGTCCGCCGGCGGCGAGGAACGGCCGCAGGGACTCCCCGCTGGAGGCGACCAGGGCGACACCGGCGAGGGGGTCGGGGAAGTCGGTCTGGCCGCCCAGGTGGGTGAGGAAGGACGGGGTGACACTGAGCAGGGCGGTCACCCCGTGCTCGCGGACGGTCGCGGCGAACTCCGCGGGCCGCAGCAGCCGGGCCCGGTCCACGATCACCAGCCGGGCTCCGGCGAGCAGCGGTACGAAGGTGTCGCGGATGGACGCGTCGTAGCCGAGCGGTGCCGTCTGCAGGGCCACGCTGTCCGGGCCGAGGTCGAACGCCCGTGCGGTGTCGCGGAGATAGGCGTCGAGACTGCCGTGTTCGACCAGGACGGCGCTGGGTTCGCCGGTGCTGCCGGAGGTGTGGCTGACGTAGGCGAGGGCCCGCGGGTCGGCGCCACGGTCCATGGCCGGGCCGTCCGCGCGCTCCTGGTCCAGCAGGACCGTCGGCAGGCCGAGCCCGAGCCCCGGAGCGAGGGCGGAGTGGGTCAGCAGCAGCCGTGCGCCGGCGCTGCGGACGAAGGCCGCCAGCCGGTCGTGGGGCTGGCCGACGTCCAGGGTGAGGAAGGCGGCGCCGCAGCGCAGCACGGCGGCCATGGCGGCGACCGCGTCGGTGCCGTGCTCGACGGCCACGGCGCAGACGGTCTCGGGGCGGACGCCGCGGGCTCGCAGCAGCCGGGCGATCTCCTCGACGCGGCCGGCCAGCCGTGCGTACGACACCTCGCCGGCCGGGGTGTCGAGGGCGACGCGCCCTGGGTGGCGCAGGGCGTGGGCGGCGATGTCGTCGGCGACCGTGCGCATCACTGCTCCCCCGCGTCGGCGACGGTCATGTCGACCGCCACGAAACGGAGTTCGGAGGTGTAGCGGCTGCCCTCGTCGTCGGTGAGCCAGGCCTGCTCCGGGGTGGGCAGCATCTCGCTGACCTTCAACCGGGCACCGGGGTCCTTGCGGGCGAGCCTGCGGGCGGCCTTGGCGAGGATGGTGAGGTACACCGGGCTGTCGAAGTCGACGTAGAACGGCCGGGGTTCGGTGGGCGAGACCACGAACACGAACCGGGGCAGCTCGTGCCGGCGCTGCCAGTGCCGGGCCTTGACGAAGCGGACGGCCTCCGCCTTCTCGTCGGCGAAGTCCATGTCGGCGACGGGCAGTTGCCAGGTCTCGCGGGCCACGGTCATCCGTCCGAGGGTGATCCGCGGGGTGTGCTCGCCGTCGGGGCGCAGGGTGAAGCGGTCCATGACCCGCTGGGTGAGGGTGTTGGCGTAGGCGTCCAGCACGTCGTACTCCGTGCCGTCGGGCAGCACCGCGGTGAGCCGGCCGGACCGGTCCTCGATCCGGACGTCGGCGCCGAGCACGGTGCGCGGGCGGTGCGGGTCGCCGGTCTGGTCGACCAGGGCGACGTAGTGGTCCTCGGGGCGGTCCAGCGAGGGCCGGCTGCGGGTGGACCACTTCAGGGGCAGCTCCTTGGGGAGCATGGGCAGCAGACGCGGGCCGGGGAAGTCGCGGGTGGTCTCGGCGAGCAGCTCGTCGCGGTCGGGGTGCTGGTAGACGAACAGGGAGGCGCCCATGGTGTTCAGGGCGCAGTGCATCTCGCCGAGTACGAGGTCCACGTCGCCGCGGGCGAGGGCGGCCTCGTCGTCGGCGATGACCAGGACGTCGGGGCTGATGTAGCGGGCCAGCGACCAGCCGTCGCCTGGCTCGTCGAACTCGCGGCGCACCCGTTCGGCCAGCTCGGCGGTGGTCAGCCGGACCCGGCGCACGCCCTCGGGCAGGTCGAGGATCCGGGCCCACTTGGCACGGAGTTCGTCCTGGGCGGCGTCGATGAGGTCGCCCGCGTCGGGGTGCGGGGAGGGCAGGGTGTTCAGCCACAGGGTGCCCAGGTCGACCGGCGAGCCGCCGGCCGCGAGGCGCTCGTAGACGGTGTGCAGGCGGGCGCGGATGGCCTCGGCGACGCGGTTCGTCATCCAGCGGGCGGACGTCAGGCACAGCTGGAGCGGTTCCAGGTGGTCCAGCAGGGCGGAGCCGGTGGTGGCGGTGGCGGCGCGCCGGGCGTCGGAGTACACCAGGCCCCGGCAGGGCGCGGTGCGTTCGCCCTTGGCGCGCTGGGCCTCGCTGTCGGTCAGCGCGGCGAAGTCCGTCTCCAGCGCGGTGATCGCGGCGGTCAGCGCGGTGGCGTCGGTGCCGGCGGCGCGCACGGCGTCCCGGCCGCGTTCCAGCACCGCGAGCCGCTCCAGCGCCCCTTCCCGTACGGCGCGGTCGGGGATGCGCTCCAGGATGGCGCGCAGGGCGCGGTCGGGATGCGTGGCGGCGGGCACCTCCAGTCGCCACTGCACCCAGCGGCGGGAGATCAGGTCACCGACGATCCTGGTCACCTCGTCCTCGGAAAGGCCCAGTTCGGCGGCGATGGCGGGCATGTGCCGGGTGCCGTCGCAGCGTTCCAGCACGGCCCGCTCGTGCCCGTCGACCTGCCGGGCCGGGCGTCCCGGGACCTGGACGGTGCCGCCCGCGCAGCGCACGAACGACACCCGGCGCGGCGCGATCCAGCGCATCAGCGCGCCGTCCGCGGCCAGGACCTTCGCCAGGGCGTCGATCGCCCAGCCGGAGAAGTACACCTCCCGAGCGGCGAGGAAGCCGTCGCCGGGGCTGACGGTGACGCCGCCCCGGTCGGCGAGGTCCCAGTGGCCCCAGCCGACCGGGCCGAAGAAGCCGATGGTGTCGTTCTTCACGCAGAACCGCTGCCAGTAGTGCGCGACCAGTTCCTCGCGCTGGCGGGGCATGCTGCTGCGGCCGCCGGCGCTCGGGGTCCAGCGCAGGAACGGGGCGATCCCGGTGCGCAGGACGGCGGGGTTCTGCCAGGCGAGCGCCGCCTGGAAGCGGGGCCGGGCGGCGATCTCCTGGAAGTGGCGGGCGGTGTCCACGGCGGCCGCCGCGAGGTCCTCGGTGAAGGCCGTCCACTCCGGGCCGCTCAGCTCGCTGCCGGGGCCGAACTTGTCGGCGGCCTCGGCGAGTCCGGGCGGGGCGAGGCGCAGCACGCCGTCGGCGGGGAAACCGGGGCCGCGGAGCGCGAACTGCTCCCACAGCCGCCAGCCTCCGCCCGGCAGCAGGACAGGTGCGTGCTCGTCCGACATCGCGTGCTCCTTCCGGAATGGGGTGCGCGGGAAATCGCGTGGCCCGGGGGTTTCCGGGATGCCGGGCGGCCCGCGACCGGACAGCACGTTCCCGCGTCGGGGCCGTTGGTCACCAGGGAAGATCCGGCAGCAACGGGCGCCACCGCTTCGGCGCGTTCGTCCCTGACCCGGCCGGGTCGCGGCGGGGCACGCTTGCGTCGCCGGACCCGGATCCGCGGCCGGCCCATCACCTGCGGGAGGTTCACCGTGACGCAACCCGACTCCGTGAACGGCACCGGCGACGATGCTCGCCCCGGCGCCGAGGACGTGTATCTCGTGGTGCGCAACGACGAGGAGCAGTACTCGATCTGGCGGGCGGACCGCGAGCTGCCGGCCGGCTGGTACCGGGAGGGCCGCAGCGGCAGCCGGCAGGAGTGCCTGGACCACATCGACGTCATCTGGACGGACATGCGCCCGCTGAGCCTGCGCCGCCGGCTCGCCGGGGCCGATGTCTGAGGTCCGGCCGGCCCCGGTGCCGGCCAGGCCGGCCAACGCGCCTCCGACGGCGCGGGCGACGGCGGTGGCCGGCGTCCTGCCTCCGGCGGCGGGCGTCGCTCCCGCGACGAGACGGCCGCGGGCGGGGGCGGGCGACGTACTGGCCCGGCCGGCGGACGGACCGCCGCCCCCCGTGCACGACGTGCCGGCGCCGGCCCCGCCCCCCGGTCCCCTGTGCCCCGCGCTCCTGGACCTGCCCGGTCCGCGGTACGCCCCGTACCCCGTCGGGCCCCGCCCGCTGCGCGGCCGGCTGGAGCTCTACCTGACCGAGGTCGGCGCCCAGGACGACCGGTCGCTGCTGCGCGCCCAGGAGTTGCTGGACGCGCAGGAGCGGGCGCGGGCCCGTGCGTTCAGGCGGGCCCGGGACCGTGACGCCTATGTGATCGCGCATGCGACGCTGCGCTCCCTGCTCAGCCCGCTGCTGGGCGTCCCGGCGGACGAGCTGCCGTTGATGCGGGAGCCCTGCGCGGGGTGCGGGAAGCCGCATGGGCGGCCGGCGCTGCGCACCTCGGGGGTGCACTTCTCGCTGTCGCACAGCGGGGACCTGGTGCTGGTGGCGCTCGCGGGCGCGCCGGTCGGGGTCGATGTGGAGGGCGTGGCCGGCGAGGAGGCGGTGCGCGGCGCGCAGTGCGCGCTGCACGCGGCGGAGGTGGCGGAGCTGGCGCTGCTCCCGGCGCGCGAACGGCAGGCGGCCTTCACCCGGACCTGGGTCCGCAAGGAGGCGTACCTCAAGGGACTGGGGACGGGGCTGGTGCGCGATCCGGCCCTGGACCACGTCGGCACGGGACCCCGGCCGGTGTCGCCCTCGCCGGAGTGGGTCCTGCGGGACGTGCTCGTCCCCGCGGGGTACGCGGCGGCCGTGGCGCTGCGACGGGAGTGAGCGGAGGGCGGGGACGGCGCACGCGAGGACGGCGGGGACCGGTCGGGCGACCGGTCCCCGCCGCGTCGTGCGCGGCCGCCGTCGAGCGGCCCGCCTTCACCACTTCCCCACGTCCGGAGCACGTCCCCCGCGCTACGATCGCCGCGTGACCGCCCCGGAACCCACCATCGTCGCCACCTCCGGAGGCCACCGCGCCGCCGCACGCACCCGGGTGCTCTTCGACTCCCTGGTCCACCACGCGGTCGACCTCAGCGGGGCGCACGGCAGACGCCCGCGCATCCTGTACGTCGGCACCGCGATCGGGGACGCCGAGCACGTCGCGGCGCGGATGGCGGAGGCGGCCCGGGTGGCGGGCTTCGACCTGACGCCCCTGCACCTGTTCCCCATGCCCAACGTCGAGGACGTCGAGGGAACGGTCCTGGACCACGACGTGGTCTGGGTGATGGGCGGTTCGGTGGCCAACCTGCTCGCCGTGTGGCGGGTGCACGGTCTCGACGCGATCATGCGGCGCGCCTGGCGGGCGGGGGTGGTGCTGGCCGGGGTGAGCGCGGGTTCCATCTGCTGGTTCGAGGGCGGCGCGACGGACTCCTTCGGTCCCGGACTGCGGCCGGTGACGGACGCGTTGGGGCTGCTGCCGTACGGCAACGGGGTGCACTACGACTCCGACCCCGGCCGGCGTCCGCTGATCCACCGGCTGGTCGCCGACGGCACGCTGCCCACGGCCCACTGCACCGACGACGGGGTGGGCCTGGTCTACCGGGGCACCGAACTGGTCGAGGCAGTGGCGGAGTTGCCGGACAAGGGCGCGTACGTCGTGCGGCGGGAGGACGGGCGGGCCGTGGAGGAACGCATCGCGCCACGGCTGCTGCCCGCCCCCCGCCGCTGACCCGCCCGTCGACGGCCGGCCCATCTCAGATCAGCCCGTGGCGGACCGCGCGCGCCACCGCGTGCGCCCGGTTGCGGGCCCCGAGCCGGGCCATGATCTCGTAGACGACGTTCTTCACGGTGTGCTCGGAGCAGTGCAGCAACCGCGCGATGTCCGCGTTGCCGTGGCCCTCCGCCATGAGCCGCAGCACGGACAACTGACGGCTCGTCAGAGAAGGTGGCCGGTCCTCGTGCGGGGCGGGTGCGCCGGGCCGGGGGCCGGTGGTCAGCAGGTGGGACAGCTCCGGGTAGGGGATGCTCGGGTGCGGCGCCCCGGCGCGGCGGACGGCCGCCCCGAGGCTCTCCTCGGTGAGGTCGGCCATCCGCAGGACGACGGCCCCGGCGCGCAGGGCCTCGACCAGCCCGGCCCGGCCCACCGTGTCGCACACCAGCAGCAGCGGGCCGGTCGGCCGCAGTCCGCGCAGGGCCCGTTCGGCGTCGTCGGCGACGATGACGGTGACGGGCCGCCCGGGGCCGGGCGCGCAGTCGAGCCCGGCGCGGCGGGCGAGTTCGCGCACCCGCTCCGCGTGCCGCGAGGGCAGGACGCGCAGGGTCGTGGTCACGCCGCCGGGCGCGGCGGCCAGCACGGGCGTCACAGCAGACCCGCCCGGAGCGCGTAGGCGACCGCGTGGGCGCGGTTGCGCAGCCGGAACCGCTGGGTGATGTCGTGCACGACGGTGGTCACGGTGCGCGGCGAGTAGGCGAGGCGCTGGGCTATCTCGGCCGTCTCGTGGCCATCGGCGACCAGCCGCAGCACCGAGCGCTCGCGGTCGGAGAGCGAGCCGCCGGCCCAGCCCTGCTCGGCCCCCTCGGAGCGGTCGAGGACCTGTTCCAGCAGGTCGGTCGGGACGGTGCAGTCGTCCTGGGCGGCGGCCAGGACCGCGTGGGCGAGCCGGGACGCGTCGGCCTCGCGGCGC
The DNA here is from genome assembly GCF_030269125.1 of Streptomyces hygroscopicus subsp. hygroscopicus. Taxonomy (GTDB): domain Bacteria; phylum Actinomycetota; class Actinomycetes; order Streptomycetales; family Streptomycetaceae; genus Streptomyces; species Streptomyces hygroscopicus_C. The sequence goes on from NZ_BSSM01000006.1 coordinate 93,072, forward strand.
AGCAGCAGGCCCCGGGCACCGGCGGCGAGGGCGTGCAGGGCGTCTCCGGAGGCGAGCGCGCCGGCCACCAGGACGACGGCGGGGCGCTGCACGTGGGCGCGGGTGGTGCGCACCATGTCGAGCTCGGCCGGGCCGAGCCGGTCCACGGTGAGGACGGCGACCCGGGCCTGGCCCGGCTCGCACACGGTGAGTTCCGGGCAGGCGAGCAGGGCACTGCGGGTGCCGGCCTCCAGGACCGGGTCGAGGGCGACCACACCGACGGGTACGGGGACTCCCATCTTCTGCTCCTTGCAAGGTCGTTCGCCCGGTGGTGAGCACCGCGGGCGGCCTGTGGGGTACGAGGCTCACCCTGCCGCCGCCGTCGGGGCGCGGCATCGGTAGTCGGTCCCCACCTTTCCGGTCCTCGTCCGCCGCCGGGAGGGGTTTCGGCCCCCCGCGGGGTCGTGCGCGGGGCGCGGCCGGAGCGTCGCCGCCCACCCGGGGTGTGCGCGGCGGCCAGGGGGGTGCCCGCTGGGGGAAGGACGCGGGGGACGGCCGTACGGGCATGGGGGGGAGCGGCCGTACCGGGGCGCGGGGACGGCCGTGGGGGCGTACGGGGGACGGTCGTACGGGTCATGGGTAGTGCGGCGCCGACCTGCGGTTTCCCCGTGCCCGGGGGTGTCCTTCCCCACCGGCGGGGAGGGGGCGCGAAGAATATGGGGGTCACTTCCCCATGTGGGGGTGGGCCGGCGTCTGCGAACTTCGTTGACGTGACTGAGACCGCCAGCCTCCCGACTCCCCGGAGCGCCGGCCTGCCGCTCGCCTGGTGGGCCCCGGCGCTTTCCCTCGCGGAGCGCCTCGCCGCCCCCGGCCGCCCGGCCGCGCCCGCCGACCCCCACGCCACCGGGCGTGCCCCCTGGGCCGCCGGGGACGCGGAGGGTTTCGCGCTGCGGCTGGCGCACCTCGGGGTGGACGGCGCCACGGCGGCGGCCCTCGCGGCCGAGCCCGCCGAGCGGCTGGCCGCCCGCACCGCCAAGCCCCGCTGGGCGGAGTACGCCGAAGCGGCCCTGGAGGCCGCCCCCGAGGAGCGCGTGGAGCCGGCCGCGGACGGCACCGGTCCCGAGGTCTTCGCCCCTGTCGTACGACCGCTCGTCGCCCCGGCCGCGGCGCGTCTCGCCCGTCTGCTGCCGGGTGTCCCGGCCGCCGAACAGGAGATCTGGCGGGGCGAGTTCGGCGACTGGCTGACGTCTCGGCTGGTGGGGCTCGCCGCCCGCACCCTCGTACGGGAGCTGGACGGCGCGCGGCGGGCCGGGCGGCTGGCGGGGGCGACACCGCGTGAGCGGTTCGCGTTCTTCGTCGCCGGTGCCGGCACCCGGCGGGGGCTCGGCGAACTGTTCGCCGCCTACCCGGTGCTGGCCCGGATGCTCGGGCAGACCGCGCTGGACGCGCTGGACGCGGCGGCCGAACTGGTGGCCCGCTTCCAGGCCGACCGCCCCGAGCTGGTCGCCACGCTCCTCGACGGCCGCGACCCGGGTGTGCTCGCCCGCGTGGAACTCGGGCTCGGCGACGCCCACCAGGGCAACCGTTCGGTGGCGATCCTGCGGTTCGCCGACGGCGCGCGGGTCGTGTACAAGCCGCGGCCGCTCGGCCAGCACGCCCTGCTGGACGAGTTGGCGGCCTGGATGGACGTGAAGGTCCCGGGTCTCGCGCTGCGCACCGCGCGCACCGTGCGCCGGGAGGGCTACGGCTGGCTGGAGTTCGTGGCGCACCGCTGGTGCCGCTCGGTGACCGAGACCGACGCCTTCTACCGCCGCCAGGGCGTGCTGCTGGCCCTGCTGTACGCGGTCGACGGCGCCGACATGCACTACGAGAACGTCATCGCCTGCGGTGACCAGCCGGTGCTGGTGGACGCCGAGACGCTGCTGCACACCGGTCTCGGGCAGGCCATGACGGCGGGCGCCGACCCGGCCGCGGACGCCCTGCACACCTCCGTGCACCGCACCTGCCTGCTGCCCCATCTGCTCATCGGCGAGCACGGGGCGCTGGACATCTCCGCGCTGGGCCGCTCCACCGACGGCACCTTCCCGAGCGAGGGGCTGCACTGGGCGGACAGCGGCCGCGACACGATGCGCGCCGTACGGGGGCCGCTGCTCAGCCCGGCCGGGCAGAACCAGCCGCTGCCCGACGGCCGCCCGCTGGACGGCGCGGACCACCGGGCCGCCCTGCTCGACGGCTTCCGCACGGCGTACGCGGCCATCGCCGCGCACGGCGGCGAACTGGTCGGTGACGAAGGACCGTTGGCGGCCGCCGCCGACAGTCCGGCGCGGCTGATCGCCCGCGCCACGCGGTTGTACGCGACCCTGCTGGAGGAGTCCACGCATCCGGCGCTGCTCGGTGACGCGCTCGCGCGGGACGGGGTGTTCGCCGTGCTGTGGACCGAGTCCGCGCACGACGAGGCACGGCGGCGGCTCATCGAGCACGAGACGGCGGACCTGTGGCGCGGGGACGTCCCCCTGTTCACCCATCGGCCGTCCGGCACAGGGGTCCGGGCGGCCGACGGGACCTGGCTGGCGGACGTGCTGCCGGAGGCGAGCCTGGCCGCGGTGCGCAAGAAGATCGCGCGGATGGACGAGGTCGACTGCCGCGACCAGGAGTGGATCGTCTCCGCGACCCTGGCCGCCCGCGGCGCCTGCGCCCCGGCGGACCGGCCGAGGTCGGCGCTCGCCGTGGCGCCCGTGCCGGCCGTCGTGCCGGACGCCTCGCGGCTGCTGGCCGCGGTGTGCGGGATCGCCGACGACATCGCCGCCCGTGCGGTACGCGACGGCGGCCGTGCCAACTGGCTGGGCCTGGAAAGGGTTTCGGGGCCGCACTGGGCGGTGCTGCCGATGGGCGCCGGGCTCGCCCAGGGTTACTGCGGGGTCGCGCTCTTCCTGGCCCACACGGGCGCGCTCACCGGCGCCGACCGGTACACCGCGCTGGCCCGCGAGGCGGTACGGCCGCTGCCCGCCCTGCTGAGGGCCCTGGCCGCCGATCCCCAGCTCAGCGCGGCGGCGGGCCCCGGTGCCTACGACGGGCTCGGCGGGATCTGCTACGCCCTGGTCCGGCTGTCGGCGCTGCTGGGCGACGCGTTGACGGACTGTCTGCCCGACGCGCTCACCGCGCTCGCCCACGCCGCGGCCGACTGCCCCGACCCGGGGCTGGCCGGCGGCACGGCCGGGGCGCTGGCCGCCGCCGTCGCCGTGCACGAGGCGACCGGGGCGCCGCGGGCGCTGGAGCTGGCGGACGCCCTGGCGGACCGGCTGTGCCAGGCGGGCCCCGTCGCGGACGCCGGTCTCGCGGACGGCGCCGCCGGGATCGGCTGGGCCCTGCTGCGGTACGCCGCCGTACGGCCGAGGCGGTCCGCTGCGCACGAGGCGGCGGGCCGGGCCCTGCTCGACGGGGCGGCCCGGCGGGTACGGGACGCGGCGGCGGACGCGTCGTGGGCGCGGGGGGCCGCGGGAGTGGCGGCCGCCGCCTCGGACCTCGGCGCCCCGCGCCCCGCCCGGAACGCCCCGGCCCCCGCCGACGGGCCCGCCTCCGCCGCGGCGCTCACCGAACCGCCCGCCCCGGCCGCCGCGTTCCGGGCCCGGCTCAGGGACGCCGAAGTGGGACCCGACCTCAGCCTCGCCCAAGGCGCCCTCGGCACCCTGGAAGCCCTGGCCGTCCTGTCCGAACGGGGCGACGCTCGGGCCGCCGAGGCCCTGACCCTGCGCACCGGCCAGGCGCTCGCGTTCGTCGAGGCCCAGGGCCACCGCTGCGCCACCCCCGACCACGTTCCCTCCCCCGGGCTGCTGACCGGTCTGTCCGGCATCGGCTACGGGCTGCTCCGCCTGGCCCACCCCGACACCGTGCCGTCCGTCCTGCTCCTCGGACACCCCGGCCGCCACGGCGACTGACCACCGCGCACCTCCTCCTCCGCCTCCACCTCCGCCTCCACCTCCGCCTCCGCCTCCGTGTCCACCGGCACGGGACCATTTGAAGGGGATCACCTCATGGACAAGAACCTCGCCTCCGCCGCCGACGCCACCGAGATCGCCGGGATCGCCGCCGACGAGCAGGACGCGGCGGGCGGCATCACCCTCAAGGGCCGCAACCGCGCCTGCGCCCGCGCCCGGGTGCTGGCCGGAATGGTCCTCACCAGCGGCATCGTCATCACGCTGAGCACCATCGACACCTCGGTCTCCGCCCCCCGGTAGGCGACGTCGGGCTCCACAAGGCGTGATGGCGCGGACCCGCCCGGCGGGTCCGCGCCGCCGTGTGTACGAGCGGAGCGGGTCGGTCCGCTCCGAGCGACCTGCCACAGGTCGCGATATTCCGATTATCATCTGCGTTCATGCGTTCCCATGCGCCTTCCCTGGTCGGGCGGGGTCCCCAACTCCACCTGCTCGAACGTGCGTTGACCGGCGCTCAGCAGGGACGCGGCGGTGTGGTCTTCCTGGTCGGAGAGGCGGGCGTCGGCAAGTCGCGGCTCGCGGCCGAGGTCGTGGGCGGCGCCCTCGACGCCGGCATGCGCGTGCTGCGCGGCCGCAGCAGCACCACGGGCCCGGCGGTGCCGTTCCGGCCGTTGACCGAGGCGCTGATGTCCCTGTTCCGCGGCGGCGCCTCGATGGACGACCTGGCCCTGGGCCCCTACCGGCCGGTGCTCGGCCGGCTGATTCCCGACTGGGACACCGGTGAGCGCGAGAGCAGCTCCATGGTCATCCTGGGCGAGGCGGTGCTCCGGCTGCTCATCGCGGCCGGCCGCGGACAGGGCCAGCTGCTGCTCCTGGAGGACCTGCACGACGCCGACCCCGAGACGCTCGGCGTCCTCGAATACCTCGTGGACAACCTGGAGTACACACCCGTCCTGCTGCTCGCCACCGTGCGCACCGACTTCAGCGACGCCCTGGACCTGGCCCAGTCCGCGCGCCGGCGCGGTGCCGCCACCCTGCTGGAGATCCCGCCCCTGACCCGGCCGCAGGCGCACGAGATGGTCGCGGCCCAACTGGGCGTGGCGGACCCGCGCGAGGTGCCCGACACGGTGCTGCGGCGGCTGTGGGAGGACAGCTCCGGCAGTCCGTACCTGGTCGAGGAGCTGCTCCAGACCATGATCGGGTCCGGCACCCTGGTGCAGGGGCCGGACGGCTGGCGGGCGATCGGGGATCTGCGCAGCGACGTGTCCTCGACACTGGCGCGGGACATCCTGCGCCGCATCGACCGCCTCGGCGCCCAGGGCCTGACCCTGCTGTCGGCCGCCGCCGTGCTCGGCCGGCGCTTCCCGCTGACGGTGCTCCAGCGGATGAGCGGCGTGGACGACCGCGCGCTGCTCAGCCATCTGCACGCGGGCGTCGCGGCCCGTCTGGTGATCCCCGACGAACCGGCCCCCGACTGGTACTCCTTCCGGCACTCCCTCACCGTCGAGGCCCTGTTCACCCAGATGACGCCGGGGCAGCGGGCGGAACTCGCGCGCAGGGGCGCGGAGGCGGTCGAGGAACTGCACCCCGAACTGGGCGGCGACTGGTGCGCGCTGGCGGCCGGGCTGCGCAGCGAGGCCGGGGACCGCGGCGCGGCGGGACTGCTGTTCGCGGACGCGGGCGGCCGGGCCCTGACGGCCGGCGCGCTCGGCTCCGCCGTGACCCTGCTCAGCCGCGCCGAGAGTCTGCTGGCCGAGGCCGGGGACGCGCAGGGGCGGGCCGCGGTCCTGGAGAACCTGCTGCCGGCGCTCGCCGAAGCCGGTGACTTCGCCCGCGCCTTCGAACTGGCCGAGGACCTCCATGTGCTGGGCGGCTCGGGACTCAGCCCCGTCCGGCTGGCCACGCTGCACGCCCGGCTGGCCAAGGTCGCGCACACGGCGGGCCGGTGGAGTGACGGCAACCGGCAGGTGGCCCGCGCCCGGGAGGTGCTGGCCGCCGCGCCGGACGAGACGACCGCCGCCACCGTCGACGTGACGGCCGCCTACCTCGCCCTCGACACCCCGGGCCCCGACCGCACCCAGCACGCGGAGAAGCTGGCCCGCTCCGCCGCCGACACCGCCGAACGCCACGGCCTGCCCGTGGTCGCCTGCCAGGCACAGGAGCTGCTCGCCACCGTGGCCCGCGAACGGGACCCCGAGGAGTCGGAGGCGATGCTCGGCCAGGCCCTCGCCACGGCGGAGCGCCATCGCCTGCCCTTGCAGCGCATGTACGCGGCCACCCGGCTGGGCGGCAACGCCTGGCTCGCCGAGGGCGACACCGCGGGCCTGCTGGCGGCGCGCGAGGAGGCGCTGCGGCTCGGCTCGGTCAACATCGTGCACACCGTCGACGGCATCCTCGTACTCGACGCCGTCCTGCGCGGTGCGTACGACACCGCCCGCACGGCCGCCGCCGAGTGCCTGGCCGTCGTACGACGGCTGCGGCTCGCGCCCGCCGTGCGGTACGTCCTGATGGCGCAGGCCGTCCTGGAGGCGCACCACGCCGACCGCGCCGGGATGGAGTCGGCGCTGGCCGCCTTCGCGGAGTGGGACGGGGCCGGTTCGCAGGAGGAACCGCTGAGCCATGGCCTGGCCCGCGCCTTCTGCGCGCTCCTGGAGGAGGACCGGGAACTGGCCCGGGAGGACCTGGGCACGGTGCTGGCGCTGGAGGCGGACAACCCCTCGACCTACCATCTCAGCGGCACCCACGGCATGGTGCTGCTGCTGGACGTGCTGGCCGGGCGCGCGGACCGCGCCCGGCACGCGGAGATCACCGCCACCGCGATGGCCCGGATGCGCTGGAACCGGCACTTCGTGCTGCTCACGGACGCCGTGCTGCTGGGCCGGGAGGGCGCGGGGGGCCGCGCGGCGCGTGCGGTCGAGGCGGCGCAGGCGGTGGCGGAGCCGTATCCGCTGGCCCGGCACCTCGGGCTGCGGCTGATCGCGGACGCGGCGCACCAGGACGGCTGGGGCGACCCGGTGAGCTGGCTGCGGCAGGCGGAGCACTACTTCCACGAGCGGGACGTCCCGGCCGTCGCGGGCGCCTGCCGGGCGGGCCTGCGCCGGCTCGGCGCCCCCGTGCGCCAGCACCGCACCGGCTCCAGCGGCATCCCGGACCAACTGCGCGCCCAGGGCGTCACGGTAAGGGAGTTCGAGGTGTTCCGGCTGCTCGCGGAGCGGCTGTCCAACAAGGACATCGCCGACCGGCTGTTCATCTCGCCGCGTACGGCGGAGAAGCACATCGCGAGCCTCGTCACGAAGACGGGGGCGGCCAACCGCGCCGATCTGTGCGCGCGTTCGGCCGCCCTGCGCGACGCCTAGCGCATCTCGCGCACCGCCCGGGACCCGAGTACCGCGAGACCCGTGAGGGCGAGCACCCCGGCGACCGCCCCGAACAGGGCGAGCGTGCCGGTCCGGGCGAGCGCGCCGCACACGATGAGCGAGAGCGGGGCGGCGGCGTAGCCGAGGACCATGTCGACCGAGATGACCCGGCTGAGCACCTCCCCCGGGATGTTGCGCTGGATCCAGCTCAGTCCGAACACCCCCTGGAAGCCGATGGCGAAGCCCATGGCCAGCACGGTCGCGACGACCGCCGGTGTGCTGTGCACCAGGCCGAGGACGGCCATCCCGGCGGCCAGCCAGCCGGCCAGACCGGCCACCAGCAGCCCCACCCGCGGCCGGCCGCCCATCGCGCCGCCCGCCAGCGTGCCGAGCATCGCGCCGCCGGCGAGGGACCCGTTGAGCACGCCCAGGGTGGCCGAGCCGCCGCGCAGCACCTGGTCGGCGAGCGTGGCGAAGCCGACCGTGAAGGGACCGGCGTAACAGAAGTTGACGGCGGTGTCGAGGACGACGACGGTTCGCAGACGGGGGTCGCGGAGGGTGAAGACGACGCCCTCGCGGATGCGGGCGCCGAGGGACGGCGGGCGTTCGGCCCCGGTGCCGTCCCCCGGTTCCGCCTCCTTCGCCGGCCCGGCCGCGCGCGGCCGGGTGGCGATGCGGGACACGCACCAGCCGCACAGCGCGAAGCACACCGCGTCGACCACGAACGCGACCGGCGCCCGGGTCAGCGCGATGACCACGCCGCCGACCGCCGGTCCGACGACGGCCGCCGTGCGCGAGCCCGCGCCCAGCAGCGCGTTGGCCGGGGTGAGCAGGCTCTCGTCCACCACGGAGGGCAGGATCGAGACCCGGGCGGGCTGGAAGAAGGCGTCCACCGCGCCGAAGGCCGCGGCCGCCGCGCACAGCATCCAGACCGTCAGGTGCCCGGTGAGACCGGCCAGCCCGACCCCGGCCATCAGGACGGCGCGGGTCCAGCTGGAGGCGATCATCAGGGTGCGGGTGGACCAGGAGTCGCTGAGGGTGCCGCCGACCAGGGTGAGCAGGGCGCGGGGTACGGCCTGGAAGGCGAGGACGTAGCCGAGGGTGAGGGTGGAGCCGGTCAGGCCGAGGGTGATCCAGGAGAAGGCGACGACGCTGAAACCGTCGCCGAGCAGGGACAACGACTGCCCCAGCCACAGGAGCCGGAAGGACCGCTGCCGGGCGGGTGCCCACAGCCGGGGACCGGCGCCGGCGAGGGTGGTGGCCATGATGTGCCTTTCGGGATGCGGACGCTCGCGGCGGTCCGGTCAGTAGCGGACGGGCAGCGCGGTGAGGCTGCGGTTGAGGAGGGACGGCTGCCAGGTGAGCGCGCCGGGGTCGGTCAGGGTCAGGCCCGGATGGTCGCGGACCAGCGTGCCCACCGCGGCGACGGCCACGAGCCGGGCCAGCGCGGCGCCGATGCAGAAGTGGGCGCCGAAGCCGAAGCCGAGGTGGGTGGCGCCGGTGCGGCGGACGTCGAACCGGCCGGGGTCGGGGAAGCGGGCCGGGTCCCGGTTGGCGGCGGCCGTCACCAGGAAGATCCGGTCGCCCGCCCGCAGGGTGCGGCCGTCCAGGTCCAGGTCGCGGACGGTGGTGCGGATCGACATCTTGGAGGGGCCGTCGAGCCGCAGCGTCTCCTCCACGGCGCCCTGGGCCAGCCCGGGGTCCTCGCGTACGGCGGCCAGTTGACCGGGACGGCTGTGCAGGGCGAGGACGGTGTTGGCGATGAGGTTGCTGGTGGTCTCCCCGCCGGCGAACGCCATCTGGGTGAGCATCCCGACGAACTCCTCCTCGCTGACCGACTCCCCCACCCGGCCCTCCTTCAGCACCTGGCTGATGAGGTCGTCGGCGGGTTCGGCTCGCCGCTCTGCGACCAGTCCGGCGAGGTAGTCCTCCAGGCTCACCAGCGCCTGGAGGGAGGCCCGGTACTCGCTCTCCTCCTGGGCGGTACCGAGCACGAGGTCGGCGACGCGGGCGTTCCAGTACCAGAAGGCGGCGGCGTCGGTGCGCGGGACGCCGAGCCAGCGGGCGAACACCAGCGCGGGCAGCGGCTTGGCCACGTCGGCCATGAGGTCGCCGCCGCGGCCGGGTACGGCCTTGCGGGCGAGGACGGCCCGGGTCGCCTTCTCTGTGAAGGCGCGGTAGCGGGCCACCGCCCGTGCGGCGAAGGCCTCCTGGAAGACCTGGCGCAGTCGGCGGTGCTGCGGCGGGTCGTTGAACACCATCCAGCGGGACAGGATCCCGAAGGCCCGCTCGGCGTCCTCGCGGGCACCCTGCGGTACGGCGTCCATCAGGGGCCGTACCCGGTCGGCGGAGACGGCCGGGTCGCGCAGGCAGCGCATCACCTGGTCGTAGCCGGTGACCAGCCAGGCGTGGTGCATCGGGCTCCAGTGCACCGGCGCGTGGGCGCGGAGGGCGTCGAGGTGGCCGTAGGGGTCGGCGATCATGTCCGGCGAGAGGAGGTAGCGCTCGGTGAAGGGCGCTTCGGGGGCTTGGGGGACGGTACGGGTCGGCGGGGCTTCCGCGGTGCCCGGGGTGCCCCCCGCGAGCGGGGTCGCCGTGCTCATCGGTCCTCCCCCTCCTGGATCGCGACGAGGATCCCGGCGATGCCGGACACCCTCGGCTCGGCCATCATCGACATGTGGTCGCCGTCGCTGACGTGCACGGTCAGCCCGTCGCCGGCCACTTCGCGCCACCGGGCGAGGTAGGTGTCGTAGTCGACGTCCAGGCCCGGCATGGTGCGGCCGCGCGGCAGGCCCGCGGCCTCGCTGCCGACCACGAGGTGGATGTGGCCGGGGTAGGTGCGGACCTCGTACCCGGCGAGGGCGGCGAGGAGCGAGTGCCACACCTCGATGGGCGCGTTCTCGACGAGGGCGGCCTCGGCGGGGCTCATGCCGGCGCCGAGCAGGGTGGCGGTGAGTTCGGCGGTGGCCCGGTCGCGCTCCGGGGAGGGCGGCAGCTGCCGGATCAGGTCGCGTTGGCGCCAGGCGGCGCGCAGGTCGTCGGTGACGCCGTTCAGGCGGGCGCGGGCGGCGGGGTTGGGGAGGTACGGCTCGATCAGGACCAGCGGGGCCACGGGGTGACCGGAGCGGTGCAGCTGGGTGGCCATCTCCAGGGCGATGTTGGCGCCCATGGACCAGCCGAGGAGGGCGTGGGGGCCGTGCGGGGCGTGGGTGCCTCGGGCACCGCGATCGGTGATCTCGGCGACGTAGTTGGCCGCGATCCCGGTCACCGTGCTCGGGTCGACGCCGCCGAGCAGCCCCCGCGCCTGGAAGGCGTGCACGGGCCGGCCGGGCGGCAGGGCGCGGGCGAGCGGGACGAACCAGGCGGCGCTGCCGCCGGTGGGGTGCACGCACCACAGCGGCTCCCCCGTGCCCTCGCGCAGCCGTACCTCGGAGGTGACGGCGGTGGGCAGGCCGTCGCCCGCCGCTCGGGTGGCGTGCTCGGCGAGCTGGGCGATGGTCGGGTGTTCGATCAGGTCGCCGACGGAGACCGGGAGGCCGCGTCCGGCGGACATCAGGGAGACCCGTACGGTGGACAGGGAGCTGCCGCCGATGCGGAAGAAGTCGTCGTGGACGCCGACGCGGGCGAGACCGAGGACCTCGCGCCAGATCTCGGCGAGGATCTTCTCCGCCGGGGTGGCCGGGGCGACGTACGCGCTGTCGGGCCGGTCGAGTTCGGCCGGCGGCAGCGGCAGCGCCCGCTTGTCGATCTTGCCGCTGCGGTTGACGGGGAGTGCGTCGAGGAGCACGAACCGGGCGGGGATCATGTACGCGGACAGCGAGGTGCGCAGGGCGCGGCGCAGTTCCTCGGACGTGGGCCGCGCGGAACCCCGCGGGACGAGGTAGGCGACGAGGGCCGGTTCACCGCCGGGCAGGTCGGTGCGGTGCAGGACGACGGCCTGGCGGACCCCGGGCAGGCTCCGCAGCGCGTGCTCGATCTCGCCGAGTTCGATGCGGAAGCCGCGCAGCTTGACCTGGGAGTCGCGGCGGCCGACCCACTCCACGGAGCCGTCGGGCCGGTGGGTGCCGAGGTCGCCGGTGCGGCACAGCCGCTCGCCGGGCAGCCCGTAGGGGTCGGGCACGTAGGTGGCGGCGGTGAGCGCCGGGCGGCCGAGGTAGCCGCGGCCGACGGCCTGTCCGCCGAGGTAGATCTCACCGGGGACGCCGGCCGGGACGGGCTGGAGGTCGTCGTCCAGGACGTGGATACGGGTGTTGCGGATCGGGGTGCCGATGGGCGGGTGGCCCTGGTGCGGGCGGAGTTCGGCGGCCACGGACCACACGGAGGTCTCGGTGAGGCCGTAGACGTTGTGGAAGCGCCGGCCGCGCGACCAGACGTCGGCGAGTTCGGCCGGGCATGCCTCGCCCGCGACCTGGAGCACCCGCAGCTCGGGGAAGTCGTCCTCGCCGAGCACCGCGAGGGCGCTGGGCGGCAGCATGGCGCAGGTGACGCGGGCCTCGCGCAGGGTGCGGGCGAGGTCGGGGCCGGGGCGCAGGTCCTCCTTGGGCGCGGTGACCAGGCGGCCGCCGTTGGCGAGGGACCAGGTGAGTTCGAGGACGGAGGCGTCGAACCCGAAGGAGGCGAACTGGAGCACCCGGTCCTCGGGGGTGGGGCGTACCAGGTCGCGCTGGCCTTCGAGCATGTTGGACAGGCCGCGGTGCGGGAGGGCGACGCCCTTGGGGGTGCCGGTGGAGCCGGAGGTGTAGATGATGTAGGCGAGGGTGTCGGCGTCGGGCTCCCGGCCCGGCACGGGCTCCATGTGCTCGGCGGGGACGTCCAGTCGGACCACGGGACCGTCGAAGGGCACCGTTCCGTCGAGGCGGCGCTGGGTGAGCAGCACCCGCATGCCGCTGTCCTCGGCCATGAACGCCAGCCGCTCGGTGGGGTGTTGCGGGTCCAGCGGCAGGAAGGCGCCTCCGGAGCGCAGCACACCGACCGCCGCGCGCACCAGGTCCGGCCCGCGTTCGACGCAGATGCCCACCACGGTCTCCGGGCCGACGCCCAGCGTCCGCAGTCGCCGCGCCAGCTGCTCGGCCTGCTCGTGGAGTTCGCCGTACGACAGCTGCTCGCCGCGGTGTTCGACGGCGACCGCGTCCGGGGTGCGGGCCGCGTGCGCCGCGATGTGCTCGTGCAGCATCAGCGGCGAGGACGGGATCTCGGGTCCGCGCGCCCAGACGTCGAGCGCGGTGTCACGGGCGGCGCCGGTGAGCGCGGGCCGGGTGACCCGGGCGTCGGGGCCGGCGACCATGGCCTCCAGCTGGGCGCAGTACACGTCGGCCAGCTGCTCGGCCGTGGCGGGGGCGACGAACTGCGGGTCCACGTCGAGGGTGAAGGCGTTGACGCTGGCGTTGACCAGCAGCGGGAACATGGTCCGGGCGATCTCCAGGGAGTCGTCCCAGGAGTCGTGCGAAAGCCGGTGGAAGTTGACGTAGTTGAACACCGCGTCGGTCAGGTTCGGTTCGGTGGGCCGCAGTTGCGCGATGCGGACCAGGGGCACCCTGCGGTGCGGCAGCATCTCCTGCTCGGCCCGGAACACGTCCCGCAGATAGCCGCGCCAGCTGCCGCGCGGGCGGGCGACGCCGAACGGCACGGTGTTCAGGAACAGTCCGCGCATCCGGTCCGCGCCGGGGACCTCGGGCCGGCCGTTGGTGACCAGGCCGACGCTGTGCCCGAGCACGCTCTCGTCGCGGTCCGCGAACAGGCTCATGGTGTGGTGGAAGGCGGTGAGCAGCACGGTGCGCCGCGGCACCCCCGCCTCCTTCGCCAACGTGCCGATGCGCTGCGCGAGATGGGCGTAGGAGCGCCGGACCTCGTGCACCGGCTGCCGGTCCGTGTCCGCGCCGCCCGCCACGCGCCGCCGGAAGGTCACGGGGCGCAGGTCGGCGAGGCTGTCCCGCCAGTACTCCAGCGACTCCTCGCTGTCCAGGGCGGCCCGCTCCAGGGCCACGTACTCGGCGAACGCCGGGGCCTGCGGGGGCAGGGGCGCGGTGCCGTGGGCGACGGCCTCGCGGTGCAGGGCGAGCAGGTCGGCGACGAGCGAGGTGAGGCTCCAGCCGTCCAGCACGACATGGCAGTCGGTGAGCACGAGGCGCAGGTCGTGGTCGGTGACGTGGTGCAGATGGATGCGGACGAGGGGCGCGGCGGCCAGGTCGAAGCGACGCTCGAACTCCTCCGTCACGAACCGCCGAAGCCGCGCCCGCTGTTCGTCGCGGGGCAGAGCGCGCAGATCGGTGTAGCCGACCCGCAGCCGGGCGGTGCGGTGGACGAGCTGGAGGGGTTCGCGGTAGCCGACGAGGTCGACGGAGCTGCGCAGTATGGGGTGCCCGGCGACCACCGCGTCCACGGCCGCCTGGAACGCGCCGAGGTCGAAGCCCTCGGGCACGGTGATCTTCAGGTCGGTGACGTTGTGGTAGGCGCCGCGCCGGGGGTCGGCGAGCATCTCGTGCAGCATGCCGGCCTGGAGCATGGTGAGCGGGTAGGCGTCCTCCAGCCCGTCGGGCAGCCGGCCCGCGTCGGCCGGGTCGATCTGGGAGAACGGGGCGACCGGGGCGGGCGCGTCGACGGCGTCGGTGACGAGGGCGGCGAGATCGGCCAGGGTGGGGGTGCGGAAGACGTCGGCGACGGAGAAGCCCAGCCCGGCGAGCCGGCCGAGGCCGACCAGGCGCAGCGCCAGGATCGAGTCGCCGCCGAGGTCGAAGAAGTTGTCGCCGCGGCCGACGTGTTCGGCGCCGAGCACCTGGCTCCACACGCCGGCCAGCGCCCTCTCCACCGGGCCCTCGGGGGGCACATGGGTGGCGGGTCCGGCCGCGGCCGGGGTCACGGCGGTCAGCGCGGCGCGGTCCACCTTGCCGTTGGCGGTCAGCGGCAGCCGCTCGTGGCGCACGAACAGCGCGGGGACCATGTAGTCGGGCAGGGTCAGCCGCAGTCCCTCGCGCAGCGCGGGCGGATCGAGCGGGCGGGCCTCCGGGGTGACGACGTGGGCGACCAGGCGGGCCGTCTCCCCGTCCCGGCGGGCCACCACGGCGACGTCGGCGACGCCGGGCAGGGCGCGCAGCGCGGTCTCGATCTCGCCGGGCTCGATGCGGTAGCCGCGGATCTTCACCTGGTGGTCGGCGCGCCCGACGTACGCCAACTCGCCGTCGGGCAGCACCCGGACGAGATCGCCGGTGCGGTACATCCGGGCGCCGGGCGCGCCGAAGGGGTCGCGCAGGAAGCGTTCGGCGGTCAGCTCGGGCCGGTTGCGGTAGCCGCGGGCCACGCCACCGCCGGAGACGTACAGCTCGCCGACGCTGCCGGGCGGCACCAGCCGTCCCGAGGGGTCGAGGACGTACCCGTGCTGCCCGGTGAGCGGGCGGCCGATGGGCGAACGGACGGCGCCGTGCACGTCCCGCTCGGTGATGGTGCGGAAGGTGACGTGCACGGTGGTCTCGGTGATGCCGTACATGTTCACGAGGGCGGGGCGCTCGCCCGGGGTGGTGAACCAGTCGTCGTAGTCGCGGACGTCGAAGGCGTCGCCGCCGAACACCACCGTCCGCAGCGGGAGTCCGGCGAAGCCGTCGCCGCTGTCCCTCAGGTGCGCGCGCAGGCCCTTGAAGGCGGCGGGGGTCTGGTTGAGGACGGTGACGCGCTCCTCGCGCAGCACCCGGTGCACCGCGGCCGGGTCGCGCACCTCGTCCGCGGTCAGCACGACCACGCGCCCCCCGCTGGTCAGCGGCGCCCACAACTCCCACACGGAGAAGTCGAAGGCCGGCGAGTGCATCAGCGTCCACACGTCGTCCGGGCCGAAGTCGAAGTGGTGGTCGGCGGCGGCCAGCAGCCAGGCCAGGTTGCCGTGGGTGACCTCCACGCCCTTGGGGCGGCCGGTGGAGCCGGAGGTGTAGATGACGTAGGCGAGGTCGCCGGGTGCGGGGAGGACGTCGGGGGCCTGCGCCTGGGGGCCGTCCTCGTCCAGCAGCATGACCTGGACGGGCAGTTGGTCGAGGGCTGACCGGGTCGCGCCCGAGGCGACGATCCACTCGATGCCGGAGTCGGTGACGGTGAACTCGCGGCGCGCCTTCGGGTGGGAGGGGTCGAGCGGGAGGTAGGCGGCGCCCGCGCGCCAGACTCCGAGCAGGGCCACGGCGAGGTCGGGTGTGCGGTCGAGGCAGACGCCGACCAGGGAGCCGGGGGTGACCCCGGCCGCGCGCAGTCGCCGGGCCAACCGGGAAGCCTGTTCGTCGAGTCGGCGGTAGGTCAGGGAACGGGCTCCGCTCACCGCGACCGCGTCCGGCGCCCTGCCGATGTGTTCGGCGAGGCGGTCGGGGGCGGTGCGCGGGGTGGTCCGGGGCTCGTCGCCGGTGTTGGCGGGCCCGTCCGGGCCGAGCAGGTGGGCGCGTTCGGCCGGGGTCAGCGGGTCGATGGCGCTGAGCGGGGTGTCGGGGGTGGCGCAGAACGCCTCCAGCAGGTTCACGGTGTGCCGGGCGAGCGCCGCGACGGACGCGCCCTCGAACAGGTCGGGACGGTAGACGAAGGCCAGCTCGGTGCGGCCGTCGCCGTCGCGCAGGTCGAGGGTGAGGTCGAACTTCGCGGTGGTGAGGTCGATCCGGTACGGCGTCCCGGTCGCCCCGCCGAGGTCGAACCCGGAGGCGGTGGTGTCGGTGTGGGTGTACAGGACCTGCACCAGCGGGTTGCGGGCGAGGTCGCGCTCGGGGCTCAGCGCGTCCACGACCTGCTCGAAGGGCAGCGACTGGTACGAGAACGCCTCCAGGACCCGCTCCCGGGTACGGGCGAGCAGCGCGGCCGGCGTCGGGTCGTCGGACAGGTCGCCGCGCAGTACCAGGGTGTTGACGAAGAACCCGACGAGCTGCTCCGTCTCGGCCCGCTCCCGGTTGGCCACGACGGTGCCGACGGCGATGTCCCGCTGCCCGCTGTGGAAGGCGAGCGCGGCCTGGAAGGCGGCCAGCACCGTCATGTACGGCGTCGTACCCGCGCGTCGGCCGAGTTCGGCGAGCGCGCCGGTCAGCGCGGGCGACAGGGTGACGGTGTGCGCCTCGCCACGGCCGCCGGGGGCGTCGGGCCGGGGGTGGTCGACGGGCAGTTCCAGCGGGGTGAGGCCGGCCAGCCGGGTGCGCCAGTGGTCGAGGGCGGCGGACTGGTCGCTGCCCCGCTGCCAGATGGCGTAGTCCGTGTATTCCAGCGGGAGTTCGGGCAGCCGGGCGGCGTGGTGCCGCGTCCTGGCCCGGTACAGCTCGGTCAGGTCGCGGACGATCAGGCCGAGCGACCAGCCGTCGGAGACGATGTGGTGCATGCCGAGGACGAGCACGTGGTCGTCCTCGCCGGCCCGGACGAGGGTGGCGCGGAAGGCGGGTTCCCGTCCGAGGTCGAAGGGGCGCAGCGCGGCGGCGTGCACGGTCGCGGCCAGCCGTGCGGCGCCGTCCGTGCCGGGTGGGGCGGTGGCGTCCACCAGGTCGAGGCAGCCGGGGTCGGGCGGCAGGATCCGCTGGTACGGGATGCCCTCGCGTTCGGGGAAGACGGCCCGCAGCTGCTCGTGCCGGGCCGTGAGGTCGGCGACGGCCGCGCGCAGGGCGGGGAGGTCCAGCGGGCCGGTGAACCGCCAGGCGGCGGGCAGCAGATAGGTGGACGCGCCGGGGTCGAGGCGGTCCAGGAAGTACAGGCGCTGCTGGGCGGGCGACAGCGGGATCCGGTCCGGGCGCGGGCTGACCCGGGTCGGGCCGTCCTCGCGTACCGCGGTCCGGCCGCGCAGCCGCTGTTCCAGGAGGCGCCGGGCGGCCGGGGACAGGCCGCCGGCCGGGGACGCTCCGTCGGCCGAGGGCGCCCGGCCGGCCGGGGCCGGCCCGTCGCCCGTGGGCCGGCCGTCCGCCGGGACGAGGAGGTTGGGGCGCACGTCGGATGTGGTCATGCGGGCACTCCGATCTGAACTCTGGGGAGGAAGCCGGGGTCGGGGCGGGGTGCCCTCAGAAGTCGGCGGTGAGGGAGAGGTCGATCTCGTCGTCGCTCATCTGCGAGATCAGTTCCAGCAGCCTGCGCTCCACCTCGGCGGCGAGCCGCGCCACCGTGGGGTGCTCGAACAGGTCCCTGACCTGGAGCATGCAGTCGAACGCGGTGCGCAGCCGGGAGGCGACCGCGACGGCGCGCAGGGAATGGCCGCCCAGGGCGAAGAAGTCGTCGTGGACGCCGACCCGGGGCAGGTCGAGCACCTCGCACCAGATCTGCGCGACGACCGTCTCGGCCGGGCTGCGCGGTGCCACGAAGGTCCCCGCGCCGGGGGCCGCGGGCTCGGGCAGGGCGGCGACGTCCAGCTTCCCCTGCACCGTCAGCGGCAGCGCGTCGAGCAGGGCGAACGCCGACGGCACCAGATAGTGCGGCAGCCGGGCCCGGCAGTGCGTCGTGAGGGACTCCTCCGACAGCCCGTCGCCGACGACGTAGCCGACCAGGGCGGGCTCGCCGCGCAGGGTGCGCACGACGACCGCGGCGCCCCGCACCCCGGGGTGCCGGCGCAGCACCGCCTCGGCCTCCTTGGGCTCGACGCGGAAGCCGCGGATCTTCACCTGGTCGTCGTTGCGGCCGAGGAACTCCAGCTCGCCCGAGGGAAGGCGGCGTACGACGTCCCCCGTGCGGTAGAGCCGGCCGCCGAGCGCCCCGAAGGGGTCGGGCTCGAACCGCTCGGCGGTGAGTCCCGGCCGCCCCAGATAGCCGCGTGCCAACTCGCGTCCGCCGACGAGGAGTTCGCCGGGGACGCCGTCGGGGACGAGTTCACCGAGGGCGTCGACCACATAGGTACGGCGACCACCCAGGGGCCGACCGATGGGCACCCGTCCGGTCCGGGCGCCGTCGACGGTGTGCGCGGTCGCGGAGATCACCGACTCCGTGGGCCCGTAGGTGTTGAGCACGGGCACCCGGGGCAGGTGCGCGAACCACCGCTCCAGCGGGTCGGCGGGCAGGGCCTCTCCCCCGGTCACCAGCAGCCGCAGCGAGACGAGTCGGGGCGCGAGCCGGTCCAGCCGGGACACCAGTTCCGCCCAGTAGGAGGGGGTGAGTTCCATGACGGTGACCCGCTCGGCCGCGACCCGGGCGGCCAGCTCCTCCGGGCCCCAGATCTCGTCCGGGCGCACGATCACCGTGGCGCCGGCGCTCAGCGCGGGCAGGATCTGCTCCAGGGAGGCGTCGAACGCCGTGGAGGCGAAGGTGAGCACCCGGTCGTCGGCGGTGAGCCCGAACCGCTCGCGGGCGGCGGCCACATGGGCGTCCAGGGCGTGGTGTTCGACGCCGACGGCCTTGGGGCGGCCGGTGGACCCCGAGGTGAAGATGACGTAGGCGAGATCGCCGGGGTCAGGAGTGTACCGGGGCCCGTCGGGCAGGGGTCGTACGTCCTCGACGGCGACGGCCCGTACCCCGAGCACGGTGACCTTCTCGCGGGTGCCCGCGTCGGCCACGACGTGCCGTACCCCGGCCTCCCGGAGCATGTACCGGAGCCGTTCCTCGGGCAGCAGGGCGTCGAGCGGGACGTAGACCCCGCCCGCCCGCCAGACGGCGAGCATCGCGGCCACGGACCAGGCACCCCGGCCGACGCACACCCCGACGGGGTCGCCGGGTGCCACCGACGCGTCGTGGAGGGCGGCCGCCAGCCCGCCCGTCAGGGCGTCCAGTCGGGCATGGTCGAGGACCGTCCCCTCGCACACGACGGCGGGGGCGTCGAGGGGTCCCGCCACCTGGAACCCCGGCGCGGCCGTCACCTCCCGCCCGGCCGTCGCCACCAGGAGGTCGCGCTCCCCCGCGGACAGCAGCGGTGCCGCGTCGACGCGGGCGGCGGGGTCGGCGAGGCACGCCTCCAGCAGCCGGCCGACGTGGCGGGCGAACCGGGTGGCGGTGGCCGGGTCGAAGAGGTCGGCGGCGTACTCGACGTTGAGCGCGAACCCGCTGGGACGGACCACGAACGTGGCCGTCAGATCGAACTTGGCCGACCCCCAGGGAAGGCGGAAGTCGACGGTGTCGAGCCCCGGGAGTCCCGACCCGCCCGTGGACGCGTCCTGGACGTCCACCATGACCTGGAACAACGGGTTGCGGGAGAGGTCGCGTTCGGGGCGCAGCCGCTCCACGACCCGTTCGAACGGCACCTCCTGGTGGTCGAAGGCGCCCAGCACGACGTCCCGTACCCGCTCCACCAGCTCGGCGAAGGTCGGCCGCCCGGACAGATCCGTGCGCAGCACCACGGTGTTCACGAAGAACCCGACCAGCGGTTCCAGTTCGAGACGGCCGCGGCCGGCGACGGGCGTGCCCACCGGGACGTCGGTCTGCCCGGACCAGCGGGCCAGCACGGCCTGCGCGGCGGCCAGCAGCACCATGAACCGGGTCGCGCCGTGCTCCCGGGCGAAGGTGTCCACGCGGTGCACGAGCGGGGCGGGCAGGTCGACCTCGACGGCGCCGCCCCGGCCGGTGAACGCGGCCGGCCGGGGCCGGTCGGTGGGCAGCTCCAGGGCGGGCGTCGCCGCCAGCACGTTCTCCCAGTAGTCCAGTTGCGGCTCCAGCGCGCCGCTGTCGGCGCGCTCGCGCTGCCAGACGGCGAAGTCGCCGTACTGGACGTCCAGCGGCGGGAGCTGGGCCCGCCGGCCCGCCCGCCGGGCCGCGTAGTGGTGGGCGAGTTCGTCCAGCAGGACGCCCTTGGACCAGCCGTCGGTGACGGCGTGGTGCAGGGCGAGCAGGACCACGTGGTCGTCCGCGGCCAGCTCCCACACTCCGGCGCGCAGCAGCGGCGGCCGGGCGAGGTCGAAGCGGCGCGTGGCGAGGGCCTCGGCCTGCCGTCGCACGGCGTCCAGGCGGGCCTCCTCGTCCGGCCCCTCGGGTGCCGTCTCCCACCGCAACGGCACGCCCGCCGGGTCGCACACCTGCTGCACGGGACGGCCGTCGGACTCGATCAGCGCCGTGCGCAGCACCTCGTGCCGGGCCACCAGATCGTCCAGCGCCTGTTGCCAGCAGGCGCGTTCGAGCCCGCCGCGCACCCGCCAGCAGTACCACAGCAGATAGGAGTCGCCCCGGTCGGACGTGCGGTCCAGGAACCACAGCCGTTCCTGCGCGAAGGACAGCGGCAGCGGCCTGGTGCGGTCGACAGGCAGCACCTCGGTCGTGCCGGAGGCGCGGGCGCCGGCCACGCGCGGGGCGAAGCCGCGCACGGTCGGGTTCTCGAAGAGGGTGCGCAACTCGATGTCCCGGCCGAGCCGCCCGGCGATGCGGGAGACCGCCATGGTGGCGAGCAGGGAGTGCCCGCCCAGGTCGAAGAAGCTGTCGTCGATGCCGATCCGCTCCAGGCCCAGGACATCGGCCCACACCTCGGCGACGATCCGCTCGGTCTCGTCGCGGGGTCCGGCGAAGGCGGCGTCGTCGGCCGGGCCGTTCCGGTCCGGATCGGGCAGGGCACCCCGGTCGAGCTTCCCGGAGACACCGACCGGCAGGGCGTCGAGGACGACGAAGTCGGAGGGGACGGCGTAGTGCGGCAGGCAGCGGGCGCACCAGGACCGCAGCTCCGCCCGGTCGGGCGCCGAGGGCGCGTCCGGGGCGGGTACGACGTAGCCGGTCAGGGTGCGTCCGGTGGCACGGTCGGGCCGGACGGCGGCCGCCGCGACCAGCGGGCAGGCCCGCAGCACGGCCTCCACCTCGCCGAGTTCGACGCGGAAGCCGCGGATCTTGACCTGGTCGTCGCGGCGCCCGACGAAGTCCAGTTCCCCGGCCGCCGTCCAGCGCACGAGGTCGCCGGTGCGGTACAGGCGGCCGCCGGGCGGCCCGTACGGGTCGGGCACGAAGCGCTCGGCGGTCAGCGCGGGCCGGTTGAGGTAGCCCCGGGCCAGCTCCGTCCCGCCGATGAGGAGTTCACCCGTGACGCCGACCGGCACCTGCTCGTCGTCGGCGTCCACCACGTACACGCTGCGGTCGCCGAGCGGCCGGCCGATGGGCACGCTGTCGGCGGACGGTCCGCCGGCGTCGTGGGTGGTGGCGGTGACGGTGGTCTCGGTGGGCCCGTAGGCGTTGCAGACCCGCACCCACGGCACGGCGGCCCGCCACACGGCCAGGGTGTCGGCCGGGACCGCCTCGCCGCCGAGCACCAGCAGCCGCAGCGGGGCGAGGGCCGCGGCGAGCCGGCGGTCGAGGGAGAGGGCCAGCTCGGACCAGTAGGTGGGCGGCACGTTGACCACGGTCAGCTCGTGCCGCTGGACGATCTCCGGCACCTGGGTCGGCAGCCAGGGCTCCTCGGGCCGCATCACGACGGTGGCTCCGGAGGTCAGGGCGGGCAGCACCTGGTCCAGGGAGGCGTCGAAGGAGAAGGAGGCGAAGGCCAGCACCCGGTCGTCGGCGGTGATACCGAGGCGCCGCCGGGCGGCGGCCACGTGCGAGGCGAGCGCGGCGTGCTCGACGCCGACCGCCTTGGGATGTCCGGTGGACCCGGACGTGAAGATGACGTGGGCGAGTTGGCGGGGGTCGGGCCGGTGGCGGGGCCCGTCCGCGTCCGGGGCGACGGCCGCGACGTCGACGGTGACGGGCGCGAGCGGACCGGCGGTCGCGGCGGTCGCCGGTTCGGCCACGACGCAGGCGAGCCCGGCCTCCCGGGCCATGAACGCGAGCCGCTGCTCGGGAAGTTCGGGGTCGAGCGGCACGTACACCCCGCCGGCCCGCCAGATCCCCTCGATGGCGGCGACCGACCACAGACCGCGGCGCAGTACGACACCCACCGGGCTGCCCTCGGTCACTCCGGCGGCGCGCAGCGCGGCCGCGAGCCCGCCGGACATGGCGTCGAGTTCCGCGTACGTGGCGCTGTCGTCGCCGCAGCGCAGCGCGGTCGCCCCGGGTCGTCCGGAGAACGCGACCGGGTCCGCGGGTGCCGCGGGCCGGTCCGGGGCGTGGTGCCACTCGGGCCGGGGCCGGGCGGGGGCCCCCGGCCGGGTGGCCAGGGCACCGGCCAACTCGTGCACGGGGGTGCCGGGTTCGGCGATGACAGCGCGCAGCAGCGCGACGTACGCCTGTGCGAACGCGCGCATCGTCGCGGCGTCGAACAGCGCCGTGGCGTACTGCAGTACGGCGGCGATGCTGCCGTCGGTGCGCAGGGTCAGGTCGAGGAAGACGTCCAACGGCGTCTCGGTCAGCGGCGGGTCCACCAGCGCCACCTCCAGGCCCGCCATCCGCACCGGCCGGATCGGGGAGTTGAGCAGAGTGAACGACGCCTGCGCGAGCGGATGCCGGGACAGGTCGCGGGAGCCGCCGAGCGCGCCGACCACCAGGTCGAAGGGTGCCTCGGCGTGCGAGAGGTCGGCCGGCACGCGGTCGCGCACCCGGGCGAGCAGCGCGTCGAAGCCGGGCCGCCCGGACAGGTCCGTGCGCAGCACGACGGTGTTCACCAGCGGACCGATCAGCGCGGCGGCACCGCGCTGGGCGCGGTCCGCGAGGGTGCTGCACACGGCGACGTCGGTGCGTCCCGCCCAGTGCCCGAGCAGCGCCTGGTAGGCGGCGAGCAGCACCATGTACCGGGTGGCGCGCCGGGACCTGGCCAGCGCGTCCACGGCGGTGACCAGTTCGGCGGGCACGTCGAAGCGGACGGCGTCCCCGGAACCGTCCCAGACCCGGGGCCGCGGCCGGTCGGTGGGCAGGTCCAGCGGGGTCAGCCCGGTCAGCCGGTTGCGCCAGTGCCCGAGCAGCCGATCGAGGCGCTCGCCGGAGAGTCGTGCGGCCTGCGCGCGGGCGAGTTCGGCGTACTGCACGGCGAGCGGTTCGACGTCCTCGCCCCGGTACCCCGCGGCCAGTTCCTCCAGCAGCACGCCCCACGACCACCCGTCGACGGCGATGTGGTGGACCTCGACCAGCAGCAGGTGCTCGTCCTCGGCGACCCGGGCGAGCGTGGCGCGGACCGGGTGCTCGGCGGCGAGATCCACGGGACGGCCCAGGCAGCGGTCGTACAGGTCGGCCGGCCCGTCCGCCGTGATCCGCCGGAGCGTGAACCCGGTCGGGGCGTCCACGACCGGCACCGGCTCCCCGTCGACGGCGGTGAACCTCGTCCGCAGCACCTCGTGCCGCGCCACGATCCCGCCCAGCGACCGCTCCAGCCGGTCGGCGTCCAGGCGCCCCCGCAGCCGCAGCACCAACGGCAGCATCGAACCGCTGGACGTCCCCGCCAACTGGTCCATGAACCACAGCCGACGCTGCGCGAAGGATGCCGTGCGGGTGTCCACGTCGTTCGGCGCCCCCTCAGGGGCCGGACCTGTTGTCACTGTCGCCTCCCAGCCGTCTTTTCCCAGCAGCCTGCCGCCGCGCGCCCCCGCTCCCCAGGGAAGAAGAAGCAGCGCTGCGAGCAGACTCGGCTGCGGTTCCGGTGGCTGGGGCGGGCCTCCGGTTCCCGCTCCGGGGCGTCGCGGCATCGCCGTGCGCCCGCTCGGCGGAGCCGGCCGCCCGGGGGCTCCGGCTGTGGCCTGCCGGTCCAGCGGGAACGGACCGCCGCATGCCCGGGTCCCGGCCGCCCTCGCACCGGCGTCGACCGCCGTCCTCGGCGACGCGGGGACCGGGCTCACCGCCCGCGGTCCCCCGGCGGTTCTCAGCAGGCCCTGGCGATGACCTGCCCGACGACGGAGAAGCGCTGCCCGCACTCCGGGCAGGTCGCCTCACCGAAGACATGGGTGAGGGCACGCGCCACGTCCAGCTGCCCGTCGGCCAGGGCAAGCTCGTGAAGGCGCCGGCCGAGACCTTCCAGGTCGCGGGGATCGGCCGGATGGAGGGGGAAGGTCTCGACGTCGTCGGAGAGGGCGTAGTCCTCCGCCGCGCTGAAGAAGCCCCGCGCTCCGAGCACCACCCACAGCGACGCGCACCCGTCGGGATCGGGGCACTCGAGCTCGTACTCCTCGGCGGCGAGGCCCCCCGTCAAGTCCTCCGCCCAGTGGATGTCGCCTTCCAGGTCGAGGACCGCCTCCAGCAGGCAGCAGTAGTCGCTCCGCTCGGCGGTGACCTGCCTCCACCGGTTCGCGGCGTCCAGGAGGCATGCGACCTCCGGCGCGTACCGGTGGCGCAGATCGCGCGTCTCGTGCCGCTGGTCGGCCTGGACGAGCAGGGCGCCGGCCAGGTGGAGGGCCGGAGCCGCCACGTCGGCCTCGTCGGACCGCGCCATGCCGGCCAGCGTGCGCAGCACCAGCGGATGGGCGACGTCCAGAGTGCCGTTGTGGTAGAGCTCCGTCCACAGCTCGCTCCAGGCCCGGCCGTCCGCGCCCGTGGCGGCACGTTCCAGCAGGGCCCTCAGGCGTTCGGATGCGGCGTCGTGCGCTCGGGGAGCAGGAGAACCGGTCGTCATCCCCGGTATCCAAGCAGACCGCCGCAACCGCGCCTTCGCCGGTCAGCCGGCACCGTCCGCGACCACTACGTGCCGAGCATAAGAACCGGAAGAACGGTCTTCGTCGATCCCTGCCGGGCACGGGAACTCCTCGGCCCATCAGCCGCGCAGGGGTGGGCACGCTCGATCCCAGTGGTAGCGACCGGAGGTCGTCGACAGTCGCCTCGCCGGCGCCGAACCAGTCCTGGACACGTGACCGTCCGACCGGCGTCGCGAGTCCGGATCCGGTGACGGTGCGGCCGGGGCGGAAAGGGGGACCGACCCGGTCAGGAAGATAGCGATGGCTTCGATACGACGACGCTGAAGCGCAAAGGGGGGGATGCGCCAGCGGCGTTTCTCGGGGCGCACGGGTGTCACCCCTCGAAGTGGTGGCCGAACAGCTTCTCGATCAATGCCCACAGAGCACGAGCCCCGAGCGCGATCGTCAGCCGGCCGGCAACCTCGCGGATCTTCCCCTTGGTCTCCTGGGAAGGACGCGTTGTTTCCATCACTCCACCTCATCTCCGGGGCCGCGTCCCGTCGCCGTGCGCAACGGGGCGCCCCCCTCTCGGAGATGAGGCGATGCAAGGCTAGACCCTGATCATGAGTGATCACCACTTCGAGCAGGCCGCCGCCTGACCCGGCAGCGCGGACTCACCCGGCGGCGGGCGGGACGGGCGTGGCCTGGTGGTAGTACATCTTCCACGTCGAGGCCGGACCTTGCTTGCGCCAGAGCGAACTTCGCCGTGCCCGGTTGCCGGCCGACGTGGTCTCGTAGGTGAGGTGCACCAGCCCGGGAGACAGCAGGACGCCGGTGAAGTTCGAGGGCTCGTAGCGCGGGCCGCTCTCGGTGGCACCGTCCATCTCGGGCAGCGCGGCGATCATCTCCTCGTAGGTCCACCGCCGCCCCGAAGCACCGACCTCCACGAAGTCCGGGTCCAGGAGCTGCCGGACGAGCGAACGTGTCGCACGCACGCCGGGGTCCATCAGACGCAGTTCGCCCGCGATCGCTTCACGTACCTCGTCCGTCTCTCGGCTCATGCGGACATCTTCGTCCAGGCGGCCGAGCACCGCGCGACCGAGTCGCCATCCGCCGGACGCGACCCCCGGGCCGGCCGAGGCCGTCTGCCGTGACGGCCCCTGAAGCGGCTGGCGCCCACGCTTCGCGCGAGCCGGGGCGGGGCAGGCTTCCGTATGCCCGGTCCCCCGTCCCGGCCCCTCGCCGCCGACCAACGCGGCAACGTGCTGGCCTCGTTCACGTTCGGCACCGAGGACGTCCTTCCCGGCGGCGCGCCCACGCCGATGGCTCTGACCGCGCTGTGGCACCGCGGCGCCGTCGTGATGGTCCACGACCGGTTCCGAAGCCAGTGGGAACTGCCCGGCGGCCTGCTGGAGCCGGGGGAGAGTCCTCGCCAGGCGGCGGTCCGTGAACTCGCGGAGGAGAGCGGGCAGATCCCTGACGATCCCCTGCTGTTCGTCGGCTACGCCGAGTTCCTCCTCGGTCCGGCGCGGCGAGCCGAGTACGGCGCCCTGTTCACCGGCCGCGCCCTGCGTCGCCGGCGTGTCGAGACCGATGACGAGATCGGAGCCGTGCGGTGGTGGGAACCGGCCACGCCCCTGCCGGGCCGGGTTTCCGCCATCGACGCCTACCTCGCCCGGCTCACCCTGCCCGACGGTCCGCACTGACCTCGGAGCACTCCGTTCGGGGAGCCGTCGGCTCAGGCGGTCGCCGTCGTGGCCCTCTTCGGCGTGACGCGTCGGCGCGTCGCGGCCGGGCTCGGAGCACGGTCCCGCCCCGGGTCGCCGGACCGGACCGCCGGGTCACCGGCCCGCCGGGTGCCGGGTCACCGGGTCACCGGACCGCCGGGTCGCCGGACCGCCGGACCGCCGGGTCGCCGACCATCCGCCGGCACCGGACGGCGAGCCGGTCGGCGTTGCGGCCGTCCGTGCCGCGGTACCGGGTCCGCGTGGCGGCGTCCGCGTTCCCTCGTACGGTTGGGGCGCCTTCGCCTCGTCCGTCGTCCGTGGCTGGAGGAAACCGTGACGTCCCGTCGCCACCGTCGCCGCTCCGCCGGACGCGGCGTCGGCGGACGCTCCTCGGGTGCTTCACCGGCCCGGCCACAGGATCCTCGTGCAGCCGTTCCCGTCTCGGGGCCCGCCCGCGCGGCGGGGGGCGGGGCGGCGCGTGGTACACGATCTCCGAGGACGGGGCCTCCGTGCACCTGTGGGAGCCGGCCGACGGGAACTGACGGGCCGGGCAGCCGGCCGACGGAACTGACGGGCCGGGCGAGGCCCCGCCCGTCAAGCGTCCAGGGAGTCTTCGGGGCTGTCCTTGCTCTCGGCCATCACCTTGCCACCGATGAAAGCCACGCCCAGGACGAGGGCGCCCACACCACCGGCCGCGAGCGTCTTGAGTGCCACGCTCAAGAACCTCTTGTTCTCGCTGTCCTTCAGGGACTCCAGCCTTCCGGTCTCCATGATCAGATCAAGGATGTACTTCCTCTCCTCCCAACTCTGGTACTCCTCCCTTTCGAGTTGCCCTTGGAGGATCTCCCTGATGTGCTGAAGGGCCTGATGGAAGTGCTCCTGGCTCTGCTTGTTGGCCGAGACCGCGGAGTCGAACGACTTCTCCAGCGCGTTCACCACATCCGTGGCGAATTCCTTGAACGAGGGGAACTGCTCGATGATCTTCAGGGCCGCCTCGGTGCCCATGTCGGGCATCATGGCCGCGAACCTGATCATCTTGTCCTTGGAGAGGTTCCTCCAGGAATCGATCCCGAGCGCCTGCTTGATCTCGGCTTCGCTCTTGTAGCCCATGTCGCCGCTCCGTCCCCCGCCCTGTTTCGACCGTACAAACCCCCGGGGCGCGCCCCGCTCCACGGTGCCGTGGAGGATACAGTGCGCGCCCCGGCGGTGTTCAGCCGTGGTCGAGGAAGACGGCGAGTCCGTCCAGGAGGCGCCGGAGGCCGAACTCGAAGAGCGCGTCGAGATCGAGGTCGTACCCGGCCGTGGCGAGCCGGGAGAGCGCGGGGAAGCGACCGGTGGCCAGGATCTCCAGGAACTCGGGCTCCTGGGCGTCCATCCACTGCTCGCTGTCGAGGCCGCTGTACGCCTCGGCCTCCCGTTCCGACTCCAGGTTCACGGCGATGCCGCGGGCGTAGTTGAGCAGCATCAGGTGCGCGGTGAAGGCGGTGTGCAGGTCGACTCCGCGGGAGTGCAGGACGGAGAGCATCCACTCGCTGTACGGCAGTGCCGAGATCACCATCTGGGGACGGGTCACGGACAGGGCCGGCGCGAGCCACGGGTGGCGGCGGAACTGGTCCCACAGCCGCCGGCACGCCAGCTCGATCGCTGCGCGCCAGTCCTCCGGCGGCTCGGCGGGCAGCGGGTCCTCGGCGACGACCGTGTCCATCATCCGCGTCAGCAGGTCGTCCTTGTCGGTCACGTGCCGGTACAACGACATGGTCGCCACGCCGAGTTCGGCGGCCACCCGGCGCATCGAGACCGCGGCCAGCCCCTCCGCGTCGGCGACCGCGACCGCGGCGGTGACGATCCGGCCGAGCGTGAGGGCCGACGGGGCGGACGGAGCGTCGGCCCGTCCGCCCTGGCGTCCGGCGACGGCGGGACGCGGGGCCCGTGCCGGGCCGACCGGGGCCGCCACGACCGTTCCGACGCCGGGTACGGCGCGGACCATGCCCTCGCGGCGCAGTTCGGTGAGCACCTTGGTCGCCGTCGCCATCGCGACGCCCCACTGCCGGGTGATCTCGCGGGTGGAGGGCACCCGGTCGCCCGGCGCCAGTTCACCCGTCTCGATCCGTCGCCGCAGTTCGCCGACGATCCGGCTGTAGCGCGGCACCGCCTCTCCGCCCACCGACACCCTCCGCACTAGTGCACCTGAACGGGCGCCATCGTAGCCCCGATGCCGGGGAATCCGCGCGCACGGGGCACCCACTTCCATCACATGCACTAGTGCGCTAGGCAGCAACTTCCCTATGAGCACGGGGATCTCACGCTTGCGTGTCAGTACGCGTACGCCGTACATTCGCGTGCATGCCCAACAACGAGATACTCATCTGCGGCGCCGGGATCGCCGGGCCCGCGCTGGCGTACTGGCTACGCGAGGGAGGCTTCGCCGTCACGATCGTGGAGCGTGCGCCGGCGCCCCGGCCGGGCGGGCAGACGGTGGATCTGCGCGGCGCCGGCCGGACCGTGATCGAACGGATGGGCCTGATGGACCGGGCCAGGACGGAGAGCGTGGAGCAGCGCGGCCTCGCGCTCGTCGACGGCTCCGGCCGGATCACCGCCCGGCTGCCCGCCGACAGCTTCGGCGGCGAGGGGATCGTCTCCGAGATCGAGATCCTCCGCGGCGACCTCGCCCGACTGCTGTACGAGGCGAGCCTGCCGGACACGGAGTACCTGTTCGACGACACCATCACCGCCATCGAGCAGGGCGCGGACGGGGTCACCGTCACCTTCGAGAAGGCCGCGCCGCGCCGGTTCGGGCTGGTCGTCGGCGCGGACGGACCGCACTCCGTGGTGCGCGCGCTGGCGTTCGGCCCGGAGCGGGAGTTCGTCCGTCCGCTCGGCCTCTACACGGCCTGGTTCACCGCCACCGACGACCTGGACCTCGACGGCTGGTACCTGATGCACAACGCGCCCGGCGGCCTGGTCGCCTCCGCCCGGCCCGGCCGCCTGCCCGGCGAGATCAAGGCGGGCCTCAGCTTCCGGTCGCCTCCCCTCGCCTACGACCGCCGTGACGTCACCGCACAACAGGAGCTGCTGGCCCGGCGTTTCGCCCACGTCGGCTGGGAGACCCCGCGTCTGCTGCGGGCGATGCGCACCGCCCCGGACTTCTTCCTCGACTCCATGGGCCAGGTCCGCCTCGACCGCTGGTCGCGCGGCCGGGTCGCGCTGCTGGGCGACGCCGGATACTGCGCGACCCCGCTGACCGGCCTGGGGACCAGTCTCGCCCTGGTCGGCGCCTACGTACTGGCCGGCGAACTCGGCACCGCCGAGGGCGACCACCGCGTCGCCCTCCGCCGCTACGACGAGGTCATGCGCCCGTACGTGGAACAGGCCCAGCAACTCCCGCCGGGCGGCGCCTCGGGCTACGCCCCCTCGGGCCGCCTGGGCATCCGTCTGCGGGACCTCTCCATGCGGCAGATGACCCGCTGGCCGATGCGCAACCTGCTCGCGGCCCAGTTCGCCAAGGCCGGGGACATCGCTCTGCCCGAGTACGGAACGGTCACCCGTCCCCCCGGCCGGCTACAGGAGTTCGGTTCCTGAGCCCGCCGACGCGAGGAACTCGCGGGCCCCGCGCAACGTGGTGCGAAGGCGCCGCCGGGTACGGCCACTGTCCAGCCGGACGTCCAGCGCCCCGGGGACACCCAGGTCCGCCCGCCTCGCCGCGGGCAGCGCGGCGGGGTCCAGCCCGTCCCGGCGGGCGACGAGGACGCCGAGTTCGTACCGGCTGACGGCGTCGGCCCCTGCCACGTGACAGACCCCGGCGCGGTCCGAGAAGGCGAGCTCCAGAAGGGCGGACGCGAGATCCGCGACATGGACGGGGCAGCGGATGTCGTCGGTGAACAGCGCCCCGTCACGGCGGCCTGCGGCCAACTCGTGCACGAGCGCCTCGTGCGCCGACCCGCCGTCGCCGATGACCAGCGACGTACGCGCGACGACGGCCCGGGGCACCAGCACGCCGATCGCGGTCTCGGCGGCGGCCTTCGCGGCGCCGTAGGGGGTGACCGGGTCCGGGCGCGCGGACTCGTCGTAGTGGACCCGGGCGCCGGAGAACACCGCATCGCTCGACACATGGACCAGCCGCGCCCCTCTGCGTTCGGCGGCCACGGCCACCCGGACGGCCCCCTCGGCCGTCGTCGCCCAGTCCGACGCCCGCGAGGCCGTGTTGATCACCACGGTCGGACGCAACCGGTCGACGGTCGAGGCGACTTCCTCGGGACGCCGGACGTCCATCGGCAGCCACTCGGCGTCCGTGGATACTCCGGGGCGGGTCCCGAAGGTCGCCACGACGGCATGCCGGGCCGCTGTCGCCCGTCGGACCAGCTCCCCGCCGAGGAAGCCGCTGCCGCCGATGATGAGAAGGGTCATGGGGTGACACGATAGGCGTGGACGTGCCCTGGCAGACCGTGGATCGACCGGCCCGGACCCCTTGTCTGCCGCCTGCCACGGCGGGGAGGGGTCGACGGGGGTGGGCCCGTGACAGGCCGGCGCCGGCTGCCACGGCGCGCCGGGCGCCGCGGAGTTGCTCGGACCAGGCCGGGCCACAGCGGTCGCGGCGCTCCCGCCGGTCCCCTCCGGCGGCCCGTCAGGTCCGGCCGCCGCGCCGAGGCCGCCCGTGGGCGCAGGGCATGATGGCAGGCACGTGTCCGGAGGCCGAGGGGAGAGACCGGTGACCGCCATGCCGCACGAGGAGTCCCGAGCGGGACAGGACGAGCCGACCATAAGGCTCGACCGCCTGGACGCCACCTGGCCGGACGACGATCCGCACGCCAACTTCAAGTCGGACGTCGCCCTTTACGGCAAGCTCGACCCGCTCGTCACCCTGCGGGGCATGTCGGAGAACCTGGACATCCCCGTGGGCGCCCTCGCCCGCTATGTGCTGGCCCGGTGGGCGACCGGTGGCAGTGGCGGGCTCCTGGAGGTGGGCCCCGTGATGGTGCACCGGCTCTGGGAACCGATCGCCGAGGCCGAGCGGCTGGACAGCGACAGCGAGCGGCTGCGGGCGTACCACCAGCTGCGGGAGATGATCGCCTGGCTCAAGCTGCCGCTCGACGATCCGTCGGTCTATCCGGCGCAGTACGACGGCCCCGAGCACGACGACGCCCCGGACGACCCGGAGGGCACACCGGGGTGAGCCCGGCCCCGACCAGCCCGCCGGGACGGGCGACGACCGGCCGTCGAACCGAAGAAGCCCCCGCGCGGCCCCGCCGCCCAGCGAACGGAGCCACGCCCTCCCCACTCACAGGAGCCACCATGTCCGCGCCGAACGCCCCCACCCTCACCAGCCGCGACCGCTCCCCCGAGCCCCCCGTCCCGCACGCCGCCCTCGGCGTCGGCGCGATCGTCCTCGGCGAGCAGGGTGTCCTCCTCGGCCGCCACCGGCGCGGCACCCTCGAACTGCCGGGCGGGACCGTGGAGCCCGGGGAGTGCCTGGAGGAGACCGTCGTACGGGAACTCGCCGAGGAGACCGGGCTGATCGTACGGACCGAGGACGTCAGGCTGCTGGGCACGCTGGTCGACCACGTCGAGGACGTCGTACGGGTCACCGTCGGCGCCCTCGTCACCAGCTGGCGGGGCAGCCCCGCCACCCAGCCGGACGAGCGCGTCGGCGACTGGTCCTGGTACCCCCTGGACCGGCTGCCGGACGGTCTGTTCGTGTGCAGCGCGCAGATCCTCACCGCGTGGCGGCCCGGACTGCCCATCGCCCACGCACCGGCGCACTTCACCCCGTACGCCTAGGGTCCGGGAGGGGGCGACGCCGGCGGTCGCGCGGCGTCGCCCTCGTGCGTCCCGTTACAGCGCCCGCTCCAACCGCTCCGCCATCAGCTTCACGAAGCGCGCCGGCTCCTTCGGCTGGCCGCCCTCCGCGAGGACCGCGAGGCCGTACAACAGCTCGGCGGTCTCGGCGAGTCCGGTGCCTTCGCCGTGCTCGGTGTAGGCCGCGTTGAGGCCCTTGACCAGGGCGTGGCCGGGGTTGAGTTCGAGGATGCGCTTGGCCCGGGGGACCTCCTGGCCCATGGCGCGGTACATGTTCTCCAACGCCGGGGTGAGGTCGTGCGCGTCGGAGACGACGCAGGCCGGCGAGACGGTGAGCCGGGAGGACAGCCGTACCTCCTTGACGTCCTCCCCCAGGTGCTTGCCCATCCACTCCAGCAGGCCGGCGTACGCCTCGTTCCGCTTCTCCCGCTCCTCGTCGGCGGCTCCGTCCTCGCCCTTCGCGTCGAGGTCGAACTCGCCCTTGGCGACGGACTTCAGCTTCTTGCCGTCGAACTCGCCCACCGCGTCGACCCACACCTCGTCCACGGCGTCGGTGAGCAGCAGCACCTCGATGCCCCGCTCGCGGAACGCCTCCATGTGCGGGGAGTTCTCGATGGCCTGGCGGGAGTCGCCGGTCAGGTAGTAGATGTCCTCCTGGCCGTCCTTCATCCGCTCCACGTAACCCTGGAGCGTGGTCGGCTCGGTGTCGTCGTGCGTGCTCGCGAACGAGGCGACGGCGAGGAGGGTTTCGCGGTTCTCCGCGTCGGTGACCAGGCCCTCCTTGAGCACGGTGCCGAACTCCCGCCAGAACGTGGCGTACCGGTCCGACTCCTCTGCCCTCAGGTCCTTGACCGTGGAGAGGACCTTCTTCGTCAGCCGGCGGCGCATCATCTCGATGTGGCGGTCCTGCTGGAGGATCTCGCGGGACACGTTGAGCGAGAGGTCCGCCGCGTCGACGACGCCCTTGACGAAGCGCAGGTACGGCGGCAGCAGCGCCTCGCAGTCGTCCATGATGAACACCCGCTTGACGTACAGCTGTACGCCCCGCCGGAAGTCACGGGTGAACAGGTCGTGCGGGGCGTGCGCGGGCAGGAAGAGCAGCGCCTGGTACTCGAAGGTGCCCTCCGCCTGGAGCCGGATGGTCTCCAGCGGGTCGCGCCAGTCGTGGCCGATGTGCTTGTACAGCTCGTGGTACTCGTCCTCGGACACCTGGTCGCGCGGCCGGGCCCACAGCGCCTTCATGGAGTTGAGGGTCTCCGGCGCCGCGTCGCCCTCGTCGCCGGCGCCCCCGGACGTCATCCGGATCGGCCAGGTGATGAAGTCCGAGTACCGCTTGATGATCTCCCTGATCTTCCAGGGGGAGGTGTAGTCGTGGAGCTGGTTCTCCGGGTCGGCGGGCTTGAGGTGGAGGGTGACCGAGGTGCCCTGCGGCGCGTCCTCGACCGCCGCCAGGGTGTACGTCCCCTCGCCGCGCGAGGTCCAGCGGGTGCCCTGGCCCTCCCCGGCCCGCCGGGTCACCAGGGTGACCTCGTCGGCCACCATGAAGCCGGAGTAGAAGCCGACACCGAACTGGCCGATGAGCCCCTCCTCGCCGGCCGCGTCCTTGGACTCCCGCAGCTCGCGCAGGAATTCGGCGGTGCCGGAGTTGGCGATGGTGCCGATGAGCTGCCCGACCTCGTCGTACGACATACCGATGCCGTTGTCCCGCACGGTGAGGGTGCGGGCGTCCTTGTCGATGTCCAGCTCGATGTGCAGGTCGGACACATCGGCGTCGAGCGCGTCGTCCCGCAGCTTCTCCAGGCGCAGCTTGTCCAGCGCGTCGGACGCGTTGGAGACGAGCTCGCGCAGAAAGACATCCTTGTTCGAGTACACGGAGTGGATCATCAGCTGGAGCAGCTGACGGGCCTCCACCTGAAACTCAAACGTCTGCGTCGACATGTTCGCGGATACCTCACAGGTCCTGTCGTGGGAACTGGCGGCAGCCACTGTAAAACACCATGTCAGGACGGAGGGCCACATCAGGCCCAGAAGGACTGGGCGAGGGCCGTGCCCAGGAACGCGGCGCCGAGGCCCGCGACGACGCTCGCGACGACGTTGGCGGCGGCGAGGAGGCGCGCGCCGTCCTCGGCGAGGCGCAGGGTCTCGTAGGAGAACGTGGAGTAGGTGCTCAGCGCCCCGCACAGCCCGGTGCCGATCAGCAGCTGGAGGTCCGAGGACATCCCGCCGGCGAGGACCGCCCCGGTGACCAGGCCGAGGACGAGGCTGCCGACGACGTTGACGGTGAAGGTGCCCCAGGGGAAGACGGTGTCGTGCCGCGACTGCACGGTGCGGTCGGTCAGATAGCGCAGCGGTGCGCCGACGACGGCTCCGGCGATGACCAGCAGCCAGTTCACGGACTCTCCTTCACGTCATGGCCGTGGCGGCGCACGATCTCGCGGGGGTCGACGGTCCCCAGGGCCTCGCCGCGGGACAGGCCGGTGCCGGCCGGCCCGGCCCGGTGGGCCCGGTGCGCGATCCCGGCGAGGAGGGGCTCGTGGTGCCGCATGCCGTTCTCGCCGGCCGGGACCGCGAGGCGCGGGGCGGCGAGTTGTGCGGCGGGGACGGCCGGTGTCGTCACGACGCCCTCCACCCGATGACGCGCCGGGTGAGGTGCGCGGTGGTCCACACGGCCGCGAGGGCGCCGAGCGCGGTCGCGGCGAGGTCCAGCAGGCCGGTGGCTGCCCGGCCGTTGTCGGTCAGGCGCTCGATGTCCACGGTGTAGGCGGAGAAGGTGGTGAACCCGCCGAGGAACCCGGTGCCGAGGAAGGGTCTGACCAGGCGGTGGCCGGCCCGGACGTCGGTGGTGACGACCATGAGGACGCCGATGACGGCGCAGCCGGTGACGTTCACCCAGAACGTGGTCCACGGGAAGGCACCGGACGCGGTCGGCCACAGCAGCGCGGCGCCGTAGCGGGCGCAGGACCCGAGGGCGCCGCCCGCGGCCACGGCCGTGAAGACCGGCCACCGCGCGGGGCCTGCACCGGGCAGGGGCCGTTCCATGCCGGTTCCGGTGGATTCGTTCAGCGTGGTCCGCTCCGCCACATGGCCTCCTCGGGCAGGGCGCCCAGGGCATGCCGGGGCGCGCTTCGTCGCAAGGAGGGACCATTGGCGGCGACATTGCCGCGGTTGGGTACGGCGGGACCCACCGCCGTGCGGGGACCGGGGTCACGCCGCGTGCCCAGGATAGCGGGAAACCGGTACGGCCCGACGAGGCGCCCGCACTCCGAGACGAGCCCGGTGGCGCGGGCCCCGGCCCTTCCGCCGCGCAGTACTCCCCCATCACGGCATCCGCGGGAAAGAGGCCCCCGCGCGTCCGGGCCGCGGTCACCGGCACCCGGGAGGGCCGTCCGCCGTACGGGAGGTGGAGCCCGAGGGGCCGCGCCCGCGGGAGGTGCTGGTGCGGAGCGCCGCCGGTGTCCGCCACACCGGCCTCGGCAGCCAGGCGGACGGCCCGCGGAGCCGGCCCCGATGGTGTTCGGCACGAGGGCGCGGGTGTGGTCAAGGCGGTGGGCGCGGAGGTGACCGGAGTCGCGCCGGACAACCGCGTCCGGTGAACCCCGTCATGGACGCCGACGAGGCGGCGGGCGGTGTGCGCGACGGCGGCGCGGGCAAGCCGGTGCCCGCCTGCGGCTGGGCAACTCCCAGGCACGCGAAGGGGTTTGCCCGTCGATGGCGGGCTGACCATCATGTCGGGATGCGCTTCTCCGTGAACGTACCCAACTTCGGCGACTTCGCGGACCCCCGCGCCGTCGCGACCGTGGCGGTCGCCGCCGAGCAGGCGGGCTGGGACGGCCTGTTCGTCTGGGATCACGTGCTGCACCGGCGCCACCAGGGGCGTCCCTTCGCCGATCCCTGGATGCTGCTGACGGCGGCCGCGCTGGCGACCTCCCGCATCCGCCTGGGCACCCTGCTGACACCGGTGCCGCGGTACCGTCCGCAGCAACTGGCCCGCCAGGTGGCCACGCTGGACCGGCTCAGCGGCGGCCGGGCGGTCTTCGCGGCGGGCCTGGGCGGCCCGGTCGAGGACGAGTACCGCAGCTTCGGCGACACCGCCGGGCCGCGGGAGCTGGCCGAGCGGCTGGACGAGGGGCTGGAGCTGCTGGCCCGCTTCTGGTCCGGCGAGCCGGTGGACCACCACGGCCCCCACTACACGGCCCGGGACGTCACCCTGCTGCCCGCCACCGCGCAGCGGCCCCGCCCGCCGGTGTGGATCGGCGGGTTCTGGCCGCGCCGCGCGCCCATGCGCCGCGCGGCGCGCTGGGACGGCGCCGTGCCGCTCTTCGAGACCGCCCGTCACGGGCAGGTGCCGGAGGTGGCGCAGGTGCGCGAACTGATCGCCCATGTCCGGGCGCACCGTACGACCGACGTTGGACGCCCCTTCGAGTTCGTCCTCGGCGGCGCCACCCCGGCGGACCCCGCGAGGGCCGGGGACGTGATCGGCCCGCTGCGCGACGCCGGTGCCACCTGGTGGGACGAGCGGCAGCTCCAGGGCGGCCCCGACCTGGACCGGCTGGGGCCGGTGCTGCGGCGCGTGGAAGCGGGCCCGCCGGTGCTCTGACGGGGTCGGCCACCTCTCGACACACCAGACATGAGCGGGCAAAGTGTGACAAATCAGATATAGGAATTGCTAAAGTTTGCAATTGGTTAGATGCTTTGTTCGTCGTATTCGCAGAGAGAGAAGTCGAGGGATCGTGTCGGTTCCGCTGTACCAGGCGAAGGCCGAGTTCTTCCGGATGCTCGGTCACCCCGTACGGATACGGGTGCTCGAGCTGTTGCAGGACGGGCCCACGCCGGTCCGGGACCTGCTCGCCGCCATCGAGGTGGAGCCGTCCAGCCTCTCCCAGCAGCTGGCGGTGCTGCGCCGCTCGGGGATCGTCACCTCCACCCGCGAGGGCTCGACGGTGGTCTACCAGCTGGCCGGCGGTGACGTGGCCGACCTGATGCGGGCCGCGCGCCGGATCCTCACGGAGATGCTCACCGGGCAGCACGAACTGCTCACCGAACTGCGGGAAGCCGAGGTCTCCGCCCGATGAGCACCGCTCTCGCCCGGGGCGTACGGACCGTACGCACCCGGATCACCTCCCTGCTGCCCGGCCGCTCCGACCTCGTCGCGGTACGGCGCGACCCGCGCCGGGACCTGCTCGCGGGCCTCACCGTCGCCATCGTCGCGCTCCCCCTCGCCCTCGGCTTCGGCGTCTCCTCGGGGCTCGGCGCCGAGGCGGGCCTGGCCACCGCGGTGATCGCCGGTGCGGTCGCGGCGGTGTTCGGCGGCTCGAACCTCCAGGTGTCGGGGCCGACCGGCGCGATGACCGTCGTCCTCGTGCCGATCGTCGGCCGGTACGGGCCCACCGGTGTGCTCACCGTCGGCCTGATGGCCGGTGTCCTGCTGATCGTGCTGGCCGCGCTGCGCGCCGGGAAGTACATGCAGTACGTGCCCGCGCCGGTGGTGGAGGGCTTCACTCTCGGCATCGCCTGTGTGATCGGGCTCCAGCAGGTGCCGAACGCGCTCGGTGTGCCCGCGCCCAAGGGCGACAAGGTGCTGGTGGTGACCTGGCGGGCGTTCGAGGAGTTCGCGAAGGCGCCGAACTGGACCGCCGTCGGGCTCGCGCTCGCCGTGGCCGCGGTGATGCTGCTCGGCGCGCGGTGGCGGCCCACGGTCCCCTTCTCCATCCTCGCCGTGATCGCGGCGACCGTCGTCGCCCAGCTCGCCCGTCTCACCGCGGCCAAGCCGATCGGTGAGCTGCCGTCCGGTCTGCCCGCGCCCTCCCTCTCCTTCCTCCACGCCGGCTCGCTCGGCTCCCTGGTGGCGCCCGCCGTGGCCGTCGCCGCGCTGGCCGCCCTGGAATCCCTGCTGTCGGCGTCGGTCGCCGACGGCATGACCGTCGGACAGCGGCACGACCCGGACCGCGAGCTGTTCGGCCAGGGCCTGGCCAACATCGCCGCCCCGTTGTTCGGCGGCGTCCCGGCCACCGGCGCGATCGCGCGCACGGCGGTCAACGTACGCACCGGAGCCGGTTCCCGGACCGCCGCGTTCACCCACGCCGTGGTCCTCGCGGTGATCGTCTTCGCCGCCGCCCCCCTGGTCGCGAAGATCCCGCTGGCCGCGCTCGCGGGCGTCCTGCTGGCCACCGCGGTCCGCATGGTCGAGGTCGGCTCGCTGAAGGCCATGGCCCGAGCCACCCGGTCGGACGCCGCGATACTCGTCCTCACCGCGGTGTGCACCCTCGCCCTGGACCTCGTCTACGCCGTGATCATCGGCCTGGCCGTGGCCGGCGCCCTCGCGCTGCGTGCCGTGGCCCGGCAGGCGCGCCTGGACCGGGTGCCGCTGGACCGGGGCGACCACAGCGCGGAGGAGCACGCGCTGCTCGCCGAGCACATCGTGGCCTACCGGCTGGACGGTCCGCTGTTCTTCGCCGGTGCCCACCGCTTCCTGCTGGAGCTGACCGAGGTCGCCGACGTCCGCGTGGTGATCCTGCGCATGTCGCGGGTGTCGACCATCGACGCCACCGGCGCCCTGGTGCTCAAGGACGCGGTGGAGAAGCTGCGCCGGCGCGGCATCGTCGTCCTCGCCTCCGGTATTCGGCCCGGACAGCGGCGCGTCCTCGACTCGGTCGGCGCGCTGGAACTGCTGCGGCCGGACGGCCAGGACTACGCCACCACCCCCGAGGCGATCCAGGCGGCCCGCGGCCATCTCGAGGGCGTCGTGCCGGCGCACCCGGCCCAGCGGACCACCTCGACGCCCTCGACACCCACCGAGGAAGTCGTCCGATGAGCGAGACGACCACGACGGGGCACCGCCCCGGCCCGACGGAGCGATGATGTCCCAGGCCCTGCAGACCCTCCCCCACCGCCATGTGCTCACCCTGCCCACCGTCCCGAAGGCGGTGCGCGTCGCCCGGGAGACCGCCGAACAGACCTTCGTGGAATGGGGCATCGGGCTGCGCCACCACGTCGTGGACCCGGCGCTGCTGATCCTCAGCGAGCTGGTCACCAACAGCGTCCGGCACGCGGCCGAGGTCTCCCCCGAGGTCACCGTGATCTACGCGGCCGCCCACGACTGCTTCGCCTTCGCCGTGCACGACCGCCACCCCTACCAGCCCCACCTGCGCACCGCGCCCACCGGACCGGGGGGCCTCGCCACCGTGATGGAGCTGGTCCTCGGCCTCGGCGGCACCGCGGTGGTCCGCGCGGACGCCGACGGCGAGGGCAAGAGCATCTGGATCACGCTGCCCCTGTAGGAACCGCGCGGAACCGCCGGTCCATCGCGCCTCCCCCTCCTCCCCCGCACCCCCGCACAAGGAAGTTGCCGCCGCATGACCATCGACTGGCGCTACACCATCGAGCAGGATCTCGGCATCCTCTCCGTCGCCGGCTACCTGGGCCCGGACGCCGTACGCCGCTTCAACGGCGCCATCGGCTGGGTCGTCGCGCGCGGCACCGGACCGGTCGTCCTCGACCTGACCGAGCTGCGCAACTGGTCCGCGGAGGGCCAGGTGGCCATCACCGAGGCCGCCCGCCTGCTCGCCGCCTCCGGGCGATGCCTGGAGCTGGCCGCCATACCCGCCGACGGCTCCCTGGTCCCGGCCGGCGACTGCCCGGACATCCCGGTCCACTGCGACCTGGCCGCCGCGCTCGCCGCCCACGGCCGGGGCCCGTCCACGCCGGACGACGAACGCCAGGAGTGGCGCACCGACGGCTGGCCCGACCCCGCCTCCTGACCCGCGTACCCGCGCCCGTCCCGGCCTGCGTACGATCCCTTTCGACCCACCTCCGGAAAGAGTTCCATGAGCGACAACCTCCCCGCCTGCCCCGCCTGCTCGGGCACGTTCACCTACGAGATGGGCGCGCTGCTCGTCTGCCCCGAGTGCGGCCACGAGTGGTCGGCGTCCTCGGACGCGGCCGCCGAGGAGGGCCGGGTCGTCCGGGACGCGGTCGGCAACGTGCTCGCCGACGGCGACACCGTGACCGTGGTCAAGGCGCTCAAGGTGAAGGGCAGCCCGTCCGGCATCAAGGCGGGCACCAAGGTCCGCAACATCCGCCTCGTGGACGGCGTGGACGGCCATGACATCGACTGCAGGATCGACGGCTTCGGCGCCATGCAGCTGAAGTCCGCTGTGGTCAAGAAGGCCTGAACCGGCCGCTTCGCGTGGGTGCGAGGACGGGGCGCGTGTTCCTGACCGGTACAAAGGGGTGTGTGCGGTGAGTACGCCGCTGTATCGGCTGAAGGCCGAGTTCTTCAAGACGCTCGGGCATCCGGCGCGCATCCGCGTGCTGGAGCTGCTCGGCGAACGTGAGTACGCGGTCGCGGAGATGCTGCCCGAGGTGGGTATCGAGCCCGCCCACCTCTCCCAGCAGTTGGCCGTGCTGCGCCGCGCCAACCTGGTCAGGACCCGCAAGGAGGGCTCGACCGTCCATTACTCCCTGACCAGCCCCCACGTGGCCGAACTGCTGCGGGTGGCGCGGACGATCCTGTCCGGTGTCCTCGCGGGCCAGGCGGAGCTGCTCGCCGATCTGCGCGCGGGCCGGCCGGAGGCCGGGCCGGAGGCGTAGGTCGGCCTGTTCCCGGTCTGCTTCTGTCGACGGAACCCCGTCCGGCGGCAGGAGCCGCCGAGGCCGGACGACACGCCCGGAAAGCCGCGTGACTCCGGCCACTCCCCCGCCTGTTGGTCCGGCGAAGACCCTCACCAGCAACTGGGAGAGGTTCATGGGCCCCCTGGGC
Source organism: Streptomyces hygroscopicus subsp. hygroscopicus (assembly GCF_030269125.1). Classification (GTDB taxonomy): domain Bacteria; phylum Actinomycetota; class Actinomycetes; order Streptomycetales; family Streptomycetaceae; genus Streptomyces; species Streptomyces hygroscopicus_C. The sequence goes on from NZ_BSSM01000006.1 coordinate 133,965, forward strand.
AAGATCCGGACCGCCGGGCGGATCGCCGGGACGGACCCACCCCGCCCCACACAACCACGCGAGAGGACGGGGTGGTTGGGCGGTTCCTCGACCACGGCGCGGCGAGCGGCGGCGATGTGCCGGCCCGCTGCCTGGTGCGGGCGGCGGGGACCGGCCCCTCCTCGCGGCGATCGGGCGGTGCGCGGACGTCCTCGCCGGGCTGGTCACCGTGCTGGGCACGCCGCCGGTTCCGGCGACGGGGCCCGGCAGCGGAGGGACCGGCGGAGGGCCGACGGCACCGTCGCGACCCGGGTCGAACTCGCCTGCGACGGCGGCTGAGCCGGGTCAAGCCGGTCTACCCGTCCTTCTCCACCGCGCTGCCGGACGCGTCGGCCGACACGATCGTGCCGGACCTCCCGCCGGCCGACCGGAGCCTCAATCCGTCGTACGCGGGGAACGGCCTGTGAGACCGCAGGTGCCCAGCGCCCCGACGGGCGGGTCGGTCCGGTGCTCGGCGCCGTGCGGCCACAGCACTTCGACGTCCACGCCGTGGCTGCGGGCGTAGGCCACCAAATGGGCGGTCGCGTCACGGCCGTTGGACGGTGAGCCGTCCCAGACGGCCAGCAGCCGGCCGCAGGAGCGGACCAGGGCCTCGTCGGCGGTGATGCAGGAGGCGCGGTCGCCGGGGTCGTACTCGACCAGGCGCACCATCTGCGACAGCAACAGCAGTTCGCCGGCCGCCTTGCGGTCGGGCTCGGCGACGTACGCGGGCACGCCCCTGAGGGACGGCAGCACCGTCACCAGGGCCAGCCCCGCCTTGCGCGCGGCGCGTCCGAACGCCACGGGCAGGCCCTTGCCGGCCCGGACCAGCCCCGCGCGCCCGGTGCGGGCACGGTCGGCCAGCCGGGTGCGCAGCTCCTCCTCCAGGAGGGCCAGCGTCGGCACGGTGAGATCCGGATGTCCGACGACGGCGATCACTCCTGGATTTCCCTTCTCCCCATGCGCCGATCATCGTCATCCGCGGTCGGCGGGCACAGGGGCCTGTCGGGAAAAAAACCGGGGCCGTCAGGCCCCTGGACAGGGGTGCCCGCGGTGTGCGTTCCCGTGCCTGCGACGCGGCCGGCTTCCCGGCCCCGGAACGACGCGGTTACCCGAGTGAGGACTTAAGCTGCCGTTGACCGGGGCCGGTCGCCGGGGTCCGGGCCGCCGCACGGCCTGCGCGGGCACCCGGGTGGGTATCCGGTGGGGTGTGCGGTGGTGGACGCTGCCGAAGGAGGCACACGGATGCGGGACATCGCGGAGGGCCTCTCCTCCTGGAGTGCGTCGGGCAAGCGGTTCGCGGTGGCGACGGTCGTACGGACCTGGAAGTCGGCGCCCCGGCAGGCGGGCTCCTCGCTCGCGGTCGCCGAGGACGGCGAGGTGATCGGGAGTGTCTCGGGCGGCTGTGTCGAGGGCGCGGTGTACGAGCTGGCGAGCGAGGTCCTGGAGACCGGCGAGCCCGCGCTCGTGACGTACGGGGTGAGCGACGACGACGCGCTCGCGGTCGGCCTGACCTGCGGCGGGATCATCGAGATCCTGGTGCGGCCGGCGGGCGCGGGACGCTTTCCCGGGCTGCCGGGGGTGCTGGAGGCGATCGGGGCGGGGCGGCCGGTGGCGGTGGTGTCGCCGCTGCCCGGCGAGGGCGGTGGCGCGGAGCCGGATCCCACGGCCGCGCCCACCGGTCAGATGATCGTCACGCCGTCGGGCGCGGAGGGCACCCTCGGTGACGCCCGCCTCGACTCCGCCGTCGCCGAGCGGGCGCAAGGACTGCTGGCGCAGGGCAGCACCGCCGTGGTGCGCATGGGACGGGCGGGTGAGGAGCGGCGCGACGACGTCGCCGTGTTCGTGGAGTCCTTCGCGCCGCCGCCGCGGATGCTGGTGTTCGGCGCCATCGACTTCGCGTCCGCGGTGGCCCGGATCGGCAAGTTCCTCGGCTACCACGTCACGGTCTGCGACGCCCGCCCGGTCTTCGCCACGCGCCGCCGCTTCCCGGACGCGGACGAACTGGTGGTCGACTGGCCGCACCGGTACCTGGAGTCGACCGACGTGGACGAGAACACGGTGATCTGTGTCCTCACCCATGACCCGAAGTTCGACGTACCGCTGCTCCGGCGGGCGCTGCGCACACCGGCCCGCTACATCGGCGCGATGGGCAGCCGCCGTACCCACGAGGACCGGTTGCGACGGCTGCGCGAGGAGGGGATGAGCGAGGCGGAACTCGCCCGGCTGTCCTCGCCCATCGGGCTCGATCTCGGGGCGCGCACGCCGGAGGAGACGGCGGTGGCCATCATGGCGGAGATCATCGCGTTGCGGTGGGGCGGGACGGGGCGGCGGTTGGTGGAGACGACGCCGGCGCCGATCCACCGGTGAGGCGCCGTCGCGTACGGTGCCGGCGTCCGCGGGGACGCCGGCACCGCGGGTCCCCGGCTCAGCCGGGGAAGACCATCTCGTCGTGTTCGTCGCGGCCCAGGCCGGCGAAGACCCCGAAGACGCGGCGGGCGACGTCCGCGGCCGTGAGCCCGACGCGGGCGAGCACGCGACCGCGTTCGGCATGGTCGAGGAACTCGGCGGGGATGCCGAAGTCCCTCACGGGGACGTCCACTTCGGCATCGCGCAGCGCCTGTGCGACGGCGGCGCCGACACCGCCGGCCCGCACTCCGTCCTCGACGGTGACGACGAGCCGGTGGCGGGCGGCGATGCCGGGCAGGGCCGCGTTCACCGGCTTGATCCAGCGCGGGTCGAGGACGGTGGCGCCGATGCCCTGCTCGGCGAGGCGGTCGGCGACCTCAAGGCACATGGGGGCGAGCGCGCCGACGGAGACGACGAGGACGTCGGTGCCGTCCTCGGCGGAGCCGCGGAGCACGTCCATGCCGGCGACGCTGCCGACGGCGGCGACCCCGGGGCCGACGGTGCCCTTGGAGTAGCGCACCACCGTGGGTCCGTCCGCCACCTCGACGGCCTCGCGCATCTGGGCGCGCAGCTGGTCGGCGTCGCGGGGCGCGGCGATGCGCAGGCCGGGGACGACCTGGAGCACGGCCATGTCCCACATGCCGTTGTGGGAGGCTCCGTCGTCGCCGGTGATGCCCGCGCGGTCGAGCATGAAGGTCACCGGGCAGCGGTGCAGGGCCACGTCCATCAGGAGCTGGTCGAAGCAGCGGTTCAGGAAGGTGGCGTAGACGGCGACGACCGGGTGGAGTCCTGCGGTGGCGAGGCCGGCGGCGGAGGCGGCGGCGTGCTGCTCGGCGATGCCGACGTCGAAGAAGCGGTCCGGGAAGCGCTCGGCGAAGGGGGCGAGGCCGGTGGAGCTCCGCATCGCCGCGGTGATCGCCACGATGTCGTCGCGCTCGCCGCCGAGGCGTACCAGTTCCTCGCCGAAGACGGTGGTCCAGTCCTTGCCGGCGACGGAGACCGGCCTGCCGGTGTCGGGGTCGATGACCTTGACCTGGTGGAAGCGCTCGTCCGACTCCTCGGCGAAGCTGTAGCCGCGGCCCTTCTCGGTGATGCAGTGCACGATGACCGGGCCGCCGAAGCGCTTGGCGCGGGACAGCGCGGACTCCAGGGCCTCGGTGTCGTGGCCGTCGATCGGGCCGACGTACTTCAGGCCGAGGTCCTCGAACATGCCCTGGGGGGCGATGAAGTCCTTCAGGCCCTTCTTGGCGCCGTGCAGCGCGTCGTAGACCGAGCGGCCGACGATCGGGGTGCGGTCGAGGACGGCCTTGGTGCGCTCCAGGAACTGCTCGTAGCCGTCGGTCGTGCGCAGGGCGGCCAGGTGGGAGGCGAGGCCGCCGATGGTGGGGTTGTACGAGTGGCCGTTGTCGTTGACCACGATGACCAGCGGGAGGGTCTTGTCGGCGGCGATGTTGTTCAGCGCCTCCCAGGTCATGCCGCCGGTGAGCGCGCCGTCGCCGACCACCACGACGACCGAGCGGTCGCGCCGGCCGAGGAGGCGGTCGGCCTTGGCGATGCCGTCGGCCCAGCTCAGGGCGGCGGAGGCGTGCTGGTTCTCCACGATGTCGTGGGCCGACTCGGCTCGGCTGGGGTATCCGGAGAGGCCGCCCTCCTTGCGGAGTCCGGAGAAGTCCTGGCGGCCGGTCAGCAGTTTGTGCACATAGGTCTGGTGGCCGACGTCGAAGACGATCCGGTCCTTCGGGGACTCGAAGACCCGGTGCAGCGCGATGGTCAACTCGACGACGCCCAGGTTGGGTCCCAGGTGTCCGCCCGTGCGGGAGACGGCGTCGACGAGGAATTCCCGGATCTCCCCGGCCAGCGTTCCCAACTCGGCGGCATCGAGCTTCTTCAGGTCCTGCGGGCCGTGGATCGTCTCCAGAATGCCCATGCGTCATTCTCCTTCGGCGCTGCGGATAGGGAACGCGAAGGTGAAAGGTTATCAATTCCACCGGTTTCGGGGGCCGGGGACGCGAGGGCGACCGGTACCCGTGTCCGGTTCGCGCAGCGTCCGCCACTGCCGCCCCGGGCAGCCGTCCGAGCCTGCCGGACACCGGCACGGGTAGTGGAATATTGAACAAACTCGGGCGGTTGTGCCCCACGAAGGAGGTCACCAGTGGAAGCCACGTACTACGACCACGGCACCCCCGCCGAGCGCTGGGAGCGGGCCCAGGCGTTCTTCGGCGCCAAGGACTACGCGGGGGCGGCGCGGGTGCTCGCCGGGCTGGTGGAGGAGGTGCCGGAGCAGACCGGGCCCCGGCTGCTGCTGGCGCGGGCGTACTACCACTCCGCGCAGTTGCGGCGCGCCGAGGACCAGTTGCGGGTGATCGTGGAGCGCGACCCGGTGGACCACTACGCGCGCCTGATGCTGGGCCGCACGCTGGAGCGGCAGTCGCGGCACGAGGAGGCGGGGCAGCACCTGCGGATCGCCTCGGCGCTCGCGGGCGACCTCCCGCGTCCCTGAGCCGCGCGTCTCGTGCCGGGTGTGCCCCCGTGGCATCCTGGCGCGATGGCACCCGACCGTGATCACGCGCCCCTCGCCGAGCGGGTCGAGGAACTCCTCGCCGCCGGCGGCCCCCTGCCCATCGTCGCCGCGGGGCGGCCGGTGCTGCGCCGCCCCACCGAGCCCTACGACGGCCAGCTCGGCCCCGCGCTGCTGGCCCGCTTCGTCGAGGCCCTGCGCCTGACCATGCGCGCGGCCCCCGGCGTGGGCCTGGCCGCGCCGCAGGTCGGCGTGGAGCTGCGGATCGCGGTCCTGGAGGACCCCGCACCCGTGCCGGAGGAGATCGCCGTGGTCAGGGGCCGCCGCCCGCAGCCCTTCCGGGTGCTGGTCAACCCCTCCTGCGAACCGGTCGGCACCGCACGCGCCGCGTTCTTCGAGGGCTGCCTCAGCGTGCCCGGCTGGCAGGCCGTGGTGGCCCGGCACGCGGAGGTGCGGCTGCGCGCGGAGGACGAGCACGGGCACCCGGTGGACGACGTGTTCACCGGCTGGCCCGCCCGCATCGTGCAGCACGAGACGGACCACCTCGACGGCATGCTCTACCTCGACCGCGCCGACCTGCGCTCCCTGTCCACCAACGAGGCGGTCGCGGCCCTGTGGTCCCAGCCGACCCCGGCCGCGGCGGCCGACGCCCTCGGCTTCGAACTGCCCTGATCCCGCCGCGAGCCGGCCGCCGCCGTGTGCGTCAAAAGCCCGGGGCCGGCAGGAACCCCGGCCACCAGGGCGGTACGCCGCCGGGGCAGTCGTACGTCCCGCCGGCCCAGAACAGCGACAGCGCGCACCAGAGAACGGCGGGGAACACCACCGCGCGGGCGAGGGAACGGGGAAGAGACCGGTTCCCCGGGAACGCGCCCACGGCCGCCCAGCACAGCAGCAGCACCGCCCAGAGTCCCGGTATGAACAGGTACAGCAGGAACCCGCTGTCGGCCGCGTTGTTCACCCCCGCGTCGCAGGCGTCCCACGCCCTGCCCAGCACCATGGCCGCGAGCACGGCCGAGGCCAGACCCACCACCGCGCCCAGCCACCCGTGCAGCCGTCCCCACATACGCCCCCCGTTCTCCGCGCGTCCGGGAAATTCTCCCGCACGGCGGATCGGCCCGACCGCCACCACCCCGGGTGCCGCGCCCGCGCGGGCGCGGCACCCCGGCAGCGGCCGGAAGGACCGCCGTCTCCGTCAGTTGTCCCGGTACGCCTCCAGCAGCCGCAGCCACACCTCGCTGAGCGTCGGATACGACGGGACCACGTGCCACAGCCGGCTGACCGGGACATGGCCAGCGACGGCGATCGTCGCCGAGTGGAGGAGTTCACCGACGCCGGGGCCGACGAAGGTGACGCCGCGCAGGATCTCGTCCTCCAGGTCCACGACCATGCGGGCGCGGCCCTTGTAGCCGTCGCCGTACAGGGCCGCCCCGGCGACGGAGGAGAACTCGACGTCGACCGCGCGCACGCGATGGCCGGCCTGTTCCGCCTCGGCGAGGGAGAGGCCGACCGCGGCGGCCTCGGGATCGGTGAACACGACCTGGGGGACGGCCTCGTGGTCGGCGGTGGCCGCGTGGGCGCCCCACGGGCCGTCGAGCAGCGGGGCGCCGGTCGCGCGGGCGCCGATGGCGGCTCCGGCGACGCGGGCCTGGTACTTGCCCTGGTGGGTGAGGAGCGCGCGGTGGTTGACGTCGCCGGCGGCGTACAGCCAGTCGGTGCCCTTGACCAGCAGCGTGTCGTCGACCTCAAGCCAGCCGCCCGGTTCCAGGCCGACGGTGTCCAGGCCGATGTCGTCGGTCTGCGGCACGCGTCCGGTGGCGAAGAGGATCTCGTCGGCCTCGAACCGCTCGCCCGTGCGCGTGAGGACCAGGACGGCGCCGTTCTCCCGGGTGACCGACGCGACGGAGGCACCCGTGCGCACGTCCACGCCGGCCTCGGCGAGGGCCTCGGCGACCAGTTCCCCGGCGAACGGCTCCATGCGGCTGAGCAGGCCCTTGCCGCGCACCAGCATCGTGACCCGGGAGCCGAGCGCCGCCCAGGCGGTGGCCATCTCGGTGGCGACGACACCGCCGCCGACGACGATCAGCCGGCCCGGGGCCGCCTCCGCGCTGGTGGCCTCACGACTGGTCCACGGCCTTACCTCGGCGAGACCGGGCAGGTCGGGCAGCTGGGCGCGGGTGCCGGTGCAGACGGCGACGGCGTGCCGGGCGGTCAGGGTGGTGACGCTGCCGTCGGAGACGGTGACGGTGACCGTGCGGGGGCCCGCGAGGCGGCCGTGGCCGCGGTGGAGGTCGGCGCCGATGCCCTCCACCCAGTCGGCCTGGCCGTCGTCCTGCCAGTGGGAGGTGAAGGTGTCGCGGCGCTCCAGCACGGCCGGGGTGTCGAGGGGGCCCTGGACCGCCGCGGCGAGGCCGGGCAGCCGGCGGGCGTCGGCCTGGGCGATGACCGGCCTGAGCAGCGCCTTGCTGGGCATGCACGCCCAGTAGGAGCACTCGCCGCCGACCAGTTCGCTCTCCACGATCGCGGTGGTGAGGCCGGCCGCGCGGGTGCGGTCGGCGACATTCTCCCCCACGGGCCCGGCCCCGAGCACCACGACGTCGTACGTGATGGTTTCCGATTCCGTCGTTTCCGTCATGGGATCAGTCTGGTGGGTGGTGTGCGCCGTGGCCACATGGGTACGGGCGCCCCACGGGCGCGCGGGTGCGCGAGAGGGATCCGGTGCGCGTGCGCCGTGCCCGGAATAGGCGGCCCGCCGACCGCGTTCTCGCCGTCGGTGACACCCCCACACCAGGAAGAGGGACCCACGCCATGAGCAGCACCGTGGAGCTGACCAAGGACAACTTCGACCAGACGGTCACGGACAACGAGTTCGTGCTCATCGACTTCTGGGCGTCCTGGTGCGGGCCGTGCCGGCAGTTCGCACCGGTGTACGAGAAGGCCGCCGCGGACAACCCGGACCTGGTGTTCGGCAAGGTGGACACCGAGGCCCAGCCGGAACTGGCGCAGGCCTTCGGCATCCAGTCGATCCCGACACTCATGATCGTGCGGGACCGGGTGGCCGTGTTCGCCCAGCCGGGTGCGCTGCCCGAGGCGGCCCTCGCGGACGTCATCGGCCAGGCCCGCGAGCTGGACATGGACGAGGTCCGCAAGAGCATCGCCGCCCAGCAGGGCCAGGCGCGGTAGCCGATCCGGGTGCCGGGGCCGGGTTCAGGTGGACTCGCGTCGTACGACCGAGACGCCGAGGACCCGGTGCGCCTCCGGCTCGCCGCCCGGGGCGCGCACCGCGCGGTCGACCAGGGCGGCGAGGTCGCGACCCGAGGGCAGTTCGATGCGGACGCTGCTCAGCCGGGGCCGCAGCAGCCGCCCGAGCATCAGGTCGTCGGCGCCGATCACGGCCACGTCCTCGGGGATGCGCAACCCCTCGTCCTGGAGGGCGCGCATCAGCAGCATGGCGTACTCGTCGTTGTAGGCGAACACCGCGTCCAACCCGGGCCAGTCGGCGGCGAGCCGGGCGGCGGAACGTTCGGTGTAGGCGAGCGGCACCGCGGTGACGGTCGCCCCGGTGTCGCGCAGCGCCTGCCGGGCGCCGGTGAGCCGGGGCCCCGAATAGACCTCCAGCCCCGGCTCTTCGGGTACGACGACCCCGATGCGACGCCCGCCGCGTTCGTAGAGATGGGCGGCCGCGCACCGGCCCACGGCCTCGTGGTCCATCAGCACGGCGTGCGCTCCCTCGACGCGTTCGGGGCCGAGGGTGACGACCGCGCGGGCGCCGGAGCGCTTGAGGATCCCCACGCCCCGCGGTCCGATCCCGGCGCCGGGCACCAGGACGGCCACGGGCCGCAACTCGGCCCAGGCGCGGGCGGCTTCGTCGCCCTCCAGGCCGACCGATCCGTACTGGACGACGGTGTAGTCGAGCCGGCCCAGGGCGCCCTGGACCTCGTTGAGGAACGTGCCGTAGAGGACTCCGACGGGAACCGCCGGTGCGGGCATGAGGACCGTACGGCTGTGTCCGGCGCGCAGGCTGCGGGCGGCCGCGTGGGGGACGTACCCCAGTTCCCGCGCGGCCTCGTGGACGCGCCGCCGCGTGGGTTCGCTGATCCGCACGGCGCTGGTGTTGTTCAGGACGTAGGACACGGTCGCGCGCGAGACGCCGGCCAGGCGGGCCACATCGGCACTCGTGGGAGTGTTCGGTATCTGCACCATGACAGAGCGCATCTTGGCAGAGCGCCCCACGGGTGGAACGGGCGGGGGACCATGGTTCGCTTTTCGACGAACTCCCGTACACCATAGGGCCGTTCGGAGACCGTCGACGGCCGTTCGGCCCCTTCTCAGGCGGGCGGGTCCGTGCGCGTCACCCGCGCCACCAGGTCCACCCAGCCCGCCTCGACGCGGGACATGGGCATCCCGCGCTGCCGGGTCAGGTGGTGGATCAGCGCGGGGTCGAGCGAGGCGAGCAGGGTCTGGGCCAGCAGGTCGCAGTCGGCGTCCGGCACGATCTGGCGCAGCAGCATGGTGACGTGGGTGCGCAGGGCCTGCGTCGCGGGGTGGGAGAAGCGGCGGCATGCCTCGGGCTGGGCGGCCAGCTGGAGCTCCAGCTGTTCGGCCGAGCGGTAGAGCACCGCGATACCGAACGCCCGCAGCCGCTCCAGGGGCGGCGCCCCCGGGCCGAGCGGCGGGGGCCCGCCGAGGAAGTCGGCCTGGAGCTGCCGGCCGGAGTGGTCGAGCAGGGCCATGAGCAGACCGGTGCGGTCGCCGAAGCGGCGGAAGACCGTGCCCTTGCCCACCCGGGCCGCCGCGGCGACGGCCTCCATGGTGACGCCGGCGACGCCGTGCTCCGCGATCAACCGCGCGGCGGCCTCCAGCAGCCGGGCCCGGTTGCGGGCCGCGTCGGCGCGCAGGCAGGGCTCCTCGGGCGCCGTGCCGAGCTCCAGCAGGGCGGGCGCGTCGGAGGGCTCCTGCGGCTTCGGGAAGGGCGGCGGCGCGCTGGACATGAAGACAGGGTAAAGCACCGGGAACAGAACTGGACCCCGGTCCGGTTAGGGTGGTAGAAATTTAAACGGACCTCGGTCCGGATCGTAACGGCGATGTTTCAGCCCCTGGAGTTCTCCCATGTCTGTTCGTATCCTCGCGCTCGTCGGCAGCCTCCGCGCCGGTTCGCACAACCGTCAGCTGGCCGAGGCGGCCGCCAAGCTCGCCCCCGAGGGCGCCGAGGTCGTGCTCTTCGAGGGCCTGGCCGACGTGCCCTTCTACAACGAGGACATCGACGTCGAGGGCAGTGTCCCGGCCCCGGCCGCGGCCCTGCGTGAGGCCGCCCAGGCCGCCGACGCCTTCCTGCTGTTCTCGCCCGAGTACAACGGCACCATGCCGGCCGTGCTGAAGAACGCCATCGACTGGCTGTCCCGCCCGTACGGCGCCGGCGCCTTCGGCGGCAAGCCCGTCGCCGTGATCGGCACCGCGTTCGGCCAGTACGGCGGCGTGTGGGCCCAGGACGACACCCGCAAGTCGGTCGGCATCGCCGGCGGCAAGGTGATCGAGGACATCAAGCTGTCGATCCCCGGCTCCCTGACCCGCTTCGCGGAGACCCACCCGGTCGACGACGCCGAGGTCGCCGCCCAGCTGACGGAGGTCGTGGCGCGTCTGCACGGCACCGCGACGGAGGCCGCGGCCGCCTGAGCCACGGCTACACCGAAGGGCCGGAGCCCCCGGGCTCCGGCCCTCTCGCGTGTACGGCGGCCGGGGGTACGGTTCCGCGCCGCGCTCGACTTCCGGGGCCGGTCAGGGGTATGCGGACGGTGGCCGTGCCGTGCCAGCCGCCCGAGGAGGAAGCCGTGCCCCTGGTCCCGCCCCCGTTCGACCCCGAGCTGGCCGCGTGCCTGGAGTCGCTCGGGGAGGCGGCCGCGCCCGGGTTCCGTCTGGAGGACCTCGCCGCGGCCCGGCGGGGCACGTGCGCCGGGTCGCCGGACCTCACCCTGGGCGGCGCCTTCGCGGTGGCGGAGCACGCGGTACCGGGACCGCCGGGCGCCCCCGGGGTCCCGCTGCTGGTCTGCCGCCCGGTGGACACGGCGGCCCCGCTGCCGGTGCTCTACCACGTGCACGGCGGCGGCATGATGGCCGGCACCGACCGGGCCGGGGTGGACGTACCGCTCGACTGGGCACGCGAACTGGGCGCGGTGGTGGTCTCGGTGGACTACCGGCTCGCGCCCGAACACCCGCATCCGGCGCCGGTGGAGGACGTGTACGCGGGCCTGCTCTGGGCCGCCGGGCGCGCGGCGGGGATCGGCGGGGACCCGGCGCGGATCGTCGTCACGGGTGCCAGTGCGGGCGGCGGCCTCGCGGCGGCCGCCGCCCTGCTCGCCCGGGACCGCCAAGGGCCTCCCCTGCTGGGCCAGTTGCTGATGAGCCCGATGCTGGACGACCGCAACGACACGGTCTCCAGCCATCAGATGACCGGCACCGGCCTGTGGGACCGCACCGCCAACGAGACCGCCTGGACCGCCCTGTTGGGAGCGGGCCGCGGCGGCCCGGACGTCTCCGCGTACGCCGCCCCGGCCCGCGCCGCCGAACTGTCCGGGCTGCCGCCCGCCTACCTCGACGTCGGCTCGGCCGAGACCTTCCGGGACGAGACGGTCGCCTACGCGTCCCGCCTCTGGCAGGCCGGCGGGGCGGCCGAACTCCACGTCTGGCCGGGCGCGTTCCACGGCTTCGACACCCTCGCCCCCGAGGCGGCGCTGTCCCGGGCGGCGCGGTCGGCCCGACTCGGCTGGCTGCGGCGCCTGTGGACACGGTGAGGCACGGTGAGGCACGGCCCGCGCCGAAATCCCTCCGCCGGCCTTGTCGACGTCACCGTTCGGCAGACCCGTGCCCGGAGCCTCCCGCAGGTACTCGCCGTGACGCCCGACCGTAACCCCGGGCCTCGCCGGGTCCGCCCGTGCGCTCGCCGCGGGGGAGGTGACCTCCCGGGAACTGGTCGAGCGGTGCCTGGCCCGGAGCGAGGCGAGCCGGCCGGCGGCTCGGCGGGGCTCCGCTGCGGGCGGCGCGGCGCGCGGAGGTGGTGTCGCAGCGACGGATCGGCGCCTTCCTCCCGGTACGACGTGCTCCTCACGCCGACCACGGCCGCGCCACCGCCGCGGATCGGCGCTTTGTACGGGCTCGGCGGGACGGCCACGGACCGGGCGATGACCGCCGCGTGTGCGACGAGCAGAACCGCCGGCACATGGAGTTCCTCCACGTCCACGGCGAGTCTGCGCGTGGCCGTGGAACCGCTGGGTCGGCCGGGGTGAACGTGCCCGCGGGCTTCGTCGGCGACGGGCTGCCGGCGGGGGCGCGGTCGCTCGGCCCGGCGGGGAGCGAGCCGCTCCTGGTGTCTCCGGCCGCCCAGTGGGAGGCGGAACCGCGCCGGCACGAGCGGTGGCCGCCGGCACCGGCCGTGGCCGGGGTCAGACCGTGAGCAGACCGACGCCCAGGGCGAGCAGGGCGGCGACCTTGAGGAGTTCCAGGGCCACGTACCAGAGGTGGCTGCGGGAGCGGGGCAGGTCCTCGCCCGCGAGCACCCGGTCGGACCGGCGGTTCAAGTAGGGGCGGACGGCGGCCAGTTGAGCCAGGAGCAGCACCGCCGCGGCCGCCGTGAGGCCGGTGATCGCGGTGGGCGCGCCGTGCGGCGCGACCGCGATGACCACCACGACCGCGAACACCGCCTCGACGGTGTTCAGCGCCCGGAACACCAGTCGGCCGATGCCGAGCCCGACGGGGATGGTCACGCCGGGTGCGCGGAACTTCAGCGGCGCCTCCAGGAAGGAGATGGCCAGCACCATCCCGAGCCAGACGAAGGTGATCGCGGTGGCGACCGCGGCGGACGTGGCGTTCATCGGTGCGTTGCCTTTCCAGTGTCCCGGGGGGCGCCTCGCGCGTCCCGTGGTGCGGAACCCGCCTCGCCGAGGTGGGCGTAGCAGGAGTCGGGTTCGGCGAACGGCTCCAGACCGGTCGCCGTCAGCGGCGCGTCGAGCCGGGCCAGGGCGCCCTGGATCAGGCCGAGGTGCAGGGGGCAGACCAACTGACCGTGTTCCTCGGCGAGTTCGAGGAACGGGCAGTGCCGCAGGCGGATCCGCTCGGGGGCGTTCCGCTCGCCTGCGCCCAAGGCGGGCTCCGGTGTCCGCGGGGCGGGCTCCGGCTCGAAGCCCAGGTCGGCCAGCAGCGTGAGGAGCCGGGTCGCCGATGCCTCGGCCGTCGGCTGTTCGAACGGCGGCAGCGGGTCCACCAGGAAGCGGCCCCACTCCCGGCCCGTCTCCACGGCCTCCTCGCGCGCCCGGTCCGGATCGGCCAGGGCCCAGCGGCTGAGCAGCATCCGCGCCAGCAGCAGGTAGCCGCGCGCGCCGCCGCGGTCCATGCCGGGGCGCACGGCGTACACGGTACGCGGCCGGCCGGGGCCGGTGGGCGCCTCCGCCCGGCGCTCGACCAGGCCGTCGGCCACCAGGGCGTCCAGGTGGAAGCGGACGGTGTTGGGGTGGACGCCCAGGCGCTCGGCCGTCTCGGTCACCCCGAGCGGCGCGGGTGCGGCACGCAGCGCGTCCAGCACGGCACGCCGACGCGGACTCTCCGCCACGTCCCACCTCTCTCACCTGCGCGTATTTTTCACGAATCCTACGTGTGGAAATTGTACGCTTGCTCCTGGAGACCAAGAGCGGCAAGGGGTGCACATGACGTCGGAGTCCGCGGCGGGCGGCGGGTCGAAAGAGGTCGGACAGGTGGAGCCGGTTCCGCGGATGCTGTGCGACGCGCGCGCGCTGGCCGAGGAGCCACCGGTGCCGTCCGGGGTGCTGTGGAAACTCGCCGAGAGCGGCCGCCAGTTGGATGCCAACGTGGTGCGGATCGCGCCGGGCGGGCGGATCGCGGCGCACGCGGAGGCACGGCTGGACGTGCTGCTGCTCGTCGTCGCCGGGGACGGCGTGCTCGGCGCGGGCCGCTCGCAGGAACCGCGGCCGGTCCGCGAGGGTGCCCTGGTGTGGCTGCCGCGCGGCTCCACCCGCAGCATCGCCGCCGGGGAGCAGGGGCTGACCTATCTCACCGTGCACACCCGCCGCCCCGGCATGGCCATCACCGCCCGGCCCGCCGACGGGCCGGCCTGATCCCAGGACCCGTACCGAGGGACGGTCCAGGTACCGACGGGCCGGTCCCGCTCATATGGGGACCGATCCGGACATGGCCCAACCGGCTCACGGCAGGCGCCCGTTGTCCCCCCGCCGGGGACCACTAGGGTGCCCCCGTGAGCACGTTTACCGACACCGCCGAGAACGTCCCCGGCCGCCACGGCCCGCACGCCACCACCGAGGCCGACCCGCGCGAGGTCGGCCGGGTGCGCACCGAGTACTCCCCCGCCCACGACGGCGACCCGGACCCCGGGGAGATCGTGTGGACCTGGGTGCCGTTCGAGGAGAACGACGGCCGGGGCAAGGACCGTCCGGTGCTGGTCGTCGCCCGCGAGGCGGCGGGCTCCTTCCTGGCCGTGCAGTTGTCCAGCAAGCGGCACGACGGCGACCGGGAGTGGGTGGCCATCGGCAGCGGCCCCTGGGACCGCTCGGGCCGGGACTCCTGGGTGGACGTGGACCGGGTGCTGCGCCTGTACGAGGACGGCATGCGCCGCGAGGCGTGCGCCCTGGACCGGATGCGCTTCAACCTGGTCCGGCAGCGGCTGCACGAGCGGTACGGCTGGACCTGACGGCCGGTGCCGGCGGGCCCGCGCCGAGGACCCCGCGGCCCGGTGGGACAGCGCCGCCCGGCGAGGGCCCGCGGCCGCCTCGTGATCGCCCCCGACGCCGGGGGGAACGCCCGCCGCGGCGGGCCCGGGGAGCGGCGCGGCGCCCGCCCGGCCCGCGCCGGGAGCGGCCGAGCGGGGGACGCAGACCAGGCGTGCGCGGCGGGCGGAGCCTAGGTTGGGGGCATATGACCGGCAGCGGCGGGAGGAGGGGCGACATGGCGGCGCAGGTCGATCACGCGGCCCTGTTCGCCGACACGCCGAGTCCGTATCTGGTGCTGGGCCCCGACCTGGTGATCGTGGACGTCAACCGCGCCTATCTGAGGGCGACCGGACGGACGCGGGAGGACCTGGTGGGGCAGCACGTCTTCCAGGCGTTCCCCGACAACCCCGCTGATCCGAACGCCGACGGGGTGCGGAACCTGAGCGTCTCGCTGCACCGGGTCCTGGCCACGCGCAGGCCGGACACCATGGCACTGCAGAAGTACGACATCCCCGTCGCCGACCGGCCCGGCGTGTTCGAGGAACGCTGGTGGTCACCGGTGAACACCCCCGTCCTCGGGCCGGACGGGCAGGTGGCGTGGATCATCCACCGCGTGGAGGACCTGACCGGGTTCGTCAAGGCCCGCCGGGCCGCCCGCCCCGCGGAGGTCCGTGTGGACACGGGCGCGGACGTGACCGAGTCGCTGGAGGCCGAGCTGTACGCGCGGGCGCGCGAGCTCCAGCTCCTGAACGAGGAACTGCGCCAGGCCCACACCCGTGAACGCGAGGTCGCCGTCACCTTGCAGGAGGCCATGCTCCATACCCCCGACCTGGCTCACCACCGGGACATCGCGGTGCGTTACCTGCCGGCGGTCGGTTCGCTGAACGTGTGCGGCGACTGGTACGACATCGTGGACATCCCCCCGGACCGGCTGGCGCTGGCGGTGGGGGACGTCATCGGCCACGGTCTCAAGGCCGCCGCGGTCATGGGCATGCTCCGCAGCGCCCTGTCGGCCGCCATCCGCGCCCTGGAACGCCCCGCGCAGGCCCTGGAGGTACTGGGCCTGTACGCACGCTCGATCGACGGCGCCCTGGGCACCACGGCGGCCAAGGTGATCGTCGACCAGCGCAGCCTCCTGATCACCTACAGCAATGCCGGGCACCCGCCCCCGGTCCTGGTGCACGCCGACGGGCGGACCGAGCTGCTGGACCAGGCGACCGACCCGCCGCTGGGCACGCGGCCGCAGCACGTGCCCCGCCCCCAGGCGAGCGCGCAGTACAAGCCGGGCGACACCTTGGTGCTGTACACGGACGGCCTGATCGAGCGCCGCGACGAGGACATCGACACCGGCCTGGACCGCCTGACCGGCGTTCTCGCCGAACACCGCCACCTGGGGGCCGAGCAGCTCGCCGACACGGTACTGGCCCGTCTCGGGGTGGCCAGCGGCGGCAGGGACGACGTGGCCCTCATCGTCGTCCGGCTCTGAGTACCGGACGGACCGAGCGGGGCGCCGCCGCCTCGGCACGTTCCGCCCGCGCCCGGCAAGTGGGCGGACTCGCGCCCATGGGTACCCGGCCCAGCAGAGGCGAGGAGGTGTCGACGTGAACGGGCATTCCGGCGGCCGCGAGGAGGGCCGGCCCGCGCTGCCGCCGCTCGTGGGCGACGAACAGCTCGACCGGCTCCAGCAGAGCCTGCGGCAGGTCGCCCATACGCACGGCCGGATGCGCTCCCTCCTGGACGCGGTGCTGACCATCAGCGCCGCGCTGGACCTCCAGGTGGTGCTGCGCACCATCACCGAGTCGGCGCGCGAGCTGGTCGACGCCCGATACGCGGCCATCGGCGTCCTGAACGACGCCGGGGAGTTCACCGATCTGATCACCTCCGGGTTCGGAGCCGACCATGTCCGCGGAGAGGACGGCGTCGAGCTCCCGCACGGCACCGGGCTGCTCGGCGAACTGGTCCGCCACCCCGAGCCGCTCCGGGTGGACGACCTCGCCACCCACCCCAAGGCCGCGGGCTTCCCCGAAGACCATCCGGTCATGACCACCCTGCTCGGGGTGCCGATCCAGGTACGCGACGCCATCTACGGCAACCTCTACCTCGCCGACAAACAGGACGGCTCCTTCACCCAGGAGGACGAGGAGATGGTCACCGCCCTGGCCGGCGCGGCCGGTGTGGCGATCGAGAACGCCCGCCTCTACCAGCGCCTGCGGCAGGCCACCGAGGAGTTCCAGCGCCGCCTGCTGCCGACGCTCCCCGACCTGCCGGGACTCCGGTTGCAGGCCCGCTACCAGCCCTCGACCGAGGCCCCCCGCATCGGAGGCGACTGGTACGACCTGATCCACCTGCCGGATCAGGTGCCCTGCCTGATGGTCGGCGACGTCATGGGCCACGGCATCGAGGCGGCCACCATCATGAGCCAGATCAGCAACATGCTCCGCGTCATCGCCTTCGACGAGCAGGAGCCGCCCAGTCGCATCCTGCACCGCCTCGACGACGTCCTGCACCACCTGCACGGCGGCCCCATGGCCACCGTCGTCATCGCCCGCCTCGAACCCGTCCCCTCCGGAGGCAGGCTCGTGCGCTGGTCGAGCGCCGGCCATCTGCCGCCGCTGATCGTCACGCCCGACCACCGGGCCCGCCACCTCTTTGAGGACATCGGCCTGCCCCTCGGCGTCGACCCCGATCTGCCCCGCCCCGACCACGAGTGCACCCTGCCGGCGGGCGCCGGCATCCTGCTGCACACCGACGGCCTGGTCGAAGAGCGCGGCCACTCCATCGACGCCGGCATGCGCCAGGCCGCGGCAACGGCCGCCGAGCACGCCGACGACCCGCTGCCCGAGCTGTGCGACGCCCTGCTCGCCCACCGTCGGGGCACCTACCACGACGACGTCGCGCTCCTCGCCGCCCGGCTGACCTCGTGAACCCCGCCGCGGCCGGACCGGCGGTCCAGCCGGCCGAGCGGCCCCCTGCCCGGTCGCCGCGGGCCGCGCCGGCCGCCGTCCGGTCGTCGCCGAGTCCCGTCTCAGGCCCCGAGCCCCGCGAACGCCCGGACGAACGCCTCCCGCACCGTCGCGCCGGGTGTCCGGTCCAGCACGCCGAACACGACGTGCTCGAAAGTCCGCTCGAACCGGCCCCCGGGGCCGAGCGGTCCCCGGAACGCCTCCGCGACCTGCGCCGGGTCGTTCTGGAAGACACCGCAGCCCCAGGCGCCCAGCACCAGCCGCCGGTAGCCCTGGGCCGCGGCCGTCTCCAGTACCCGCTCGGCCCGTGCGGCGAGGGCGCCCGGGATCTCGGCGGCGCGTCCGGGCGCGGTGCGCCGCAGGACGCCCGCGTTGGGCGCGGCGGCGGTCAGGAAGCCCGCGCGGTAGGGCTCGGCCAGCAGCCGCCCGCGGTCGTCGCGGAAGACGGGGACGCCCGGACTGTGGATCACCCGGTCGGAGTAGAGCGGGTCCCGGTGGGCACGGTGGTGATCGTAGAACTCCCTGGCCTCCAGCAGGCATGTGTACAGCGCGGAGGCGCGGCACAGGGCCTCTTCCTGGGCCTGGGCGCCGTTCAGATAGCCGCCGCCCGGGTTTCTGGCCGAGGAGAAGTTCAGGACGGCGACCGGGGCGTCGGCCAGCCGGCGGGCCGCCTCCAGGCTGCTCTCGCCGGTCACCTCGACGGCCGTGTCCAGACCGGGCGACGGCGGCACCTCGACCGGCCCGGGGCCGTACATCCGGGTGCCGGCGCGGGCGGCCGCCGTCGCGTCCGCGAGGGGCACCTCCCGGCCGTCGGGCCCCCGGTAGGACCCCGCGGCCACGATCTGCTCCGTCTCCGTGGCGATCCCGCGCAGGCGTGCGCTCACGGCGCCACCCCCGTGGACGCCCTGACCGCGGCCCGCGCGGTCTCCCCCGTTGTGCTCACACAGGCATCCTGAGTGATGCTGGTGAGGCGGTGCAACGGAGTTTCCCGGCCCGGGAGCCCCGCCGGACGCACGGACGGTCGCGAAGGCGATCGGTCCAAAACGCCCGGAAGGGCGGTCTTGTGCGATCCGGCACGAGGGTCTTGGGTGGGACGAGTGCCGGCCCGGCCGACCGACCGCCGGGCCGGAGACATGGTGGAATCTCAGGAGGATCCCGACATGTCCGATGCGATGACGGAGGGTGGCGACGGTACGGGGCACCGTACGACCGTCACCGAGGCCGAGGTGGACGCCCTGGTCCAGGGCATCTGCTTCAAGACCGGCCCGCCCCGCGCCCTCGGTGTGGAGCTGGAGTGGCTCGTCCACGAGCGGGACCGGCCACAGCACCCCGTGACACCCGGACGACTTCGCGCGGCCTACACGGCCGTGCGTGCCCTACCCCTCGGTTCGGCGCTCACCGTCGAACCCGGCGGCCAGCTGGAGCTGAGCTCGCCGCCCGCCGCCTCCCTGATGGAGTGCGTGGGCACCGTCTCCGCCGACCTCGCGGCCGTACGCGCCGTCCTCGCCGAGGACGGCCTCGTCCTCGTCGGTCTCGGCCACGACCCCTTCCGTCTCCCGGAGCGGTTCCTGCACGAGCCCCGGTACGACGCGATGGAGCTCTGCCTGGACCGCACGGGTCCGGCCGGCCGGCACATGATGCGCGCCTCCGCCTCCGTGCAGGTCTGCGTGGACGCGGGCCACGAGGAACCGGGCCCGCTGGGGCTCGGCCGGCGCTGGTGGCTGGCGCACCAGTTGGGCGCGGTCCTGGTGGCCGCGTTCGCCAACTCCCCGCTGATGGGGCGGCTGCCCACGGGCTGGCTGTCCACCCGGCAGCTGATGTGGACGGAGATCGGCGCGGACCGGGCGGGCGCGCCCCCGCCGTACGGGGAGCCGCGTTCCGCGTGGGCCCGGCACGTACTGGACTCCCCGGTGATGTGCGTCCGTGCGGACGACGGGCCGTGGGAGGTGCCCGAGCGGCTGACCTTCCGCGAGTGGACACGCGCGCACCGTCCCCGGCCACCCACCCGGGCGGACCTCGACTACCACCTGACCACCCTCTTCCCGCCGGTGAGGCCGCGCGGCCATCTGGAACTGCGGATGATCGACGCGCAGCCGGGCGAGGACGGCTGGATCGTGCCGCTCGCGGTGACGGCGGCGCTCTTCGACGATCCGCAGGCCGCCGAGACCGCCTACCGGTGCGTGAAACCCCTCGCCGAGCGGGCCCTCAACCTGCCCGCCCCGCACAACCCGCTGTGGACCGACGCGGCCCGGCGGGGGCTCGCCGACCCGGAGCTGCGCGAGGCGGCCGTCGTCTGCTTCGCGGCGGCGCTGGACGCCCTGCCCCGGCTCGGCGCCACCGCCGAGGTGACGGACGCCGTCGCGGGGTACCTGGAGCGCTATGTCGCCCGGGGCCGCTGCCCGGCCGACGACCTGCTGGACGCGTCGCCCGGCGTCCGCCTCGCCCCGGCCGGGAGCGGCCCCGCCGCCCACGGCAGGAAGGACACCCCCTCATGACCGCCCCGAAGGCCGACACCACGACCGCGGAACCGGACACCGAGGCCCTGCGCGAGCGCGCGCTGGCCTCGCTCACCACCGCCCGGGACCGCACCACCTTGCTGACCACCTGTGTGGAGGAGGCGGAACTCGTCGCGCAGCACTCGCCGTTGATGTCCCCGCTGGTGTGGGACCTCGCGCACATCGGCAACCAGGAGGAGCTGTGGCTGCTGCGGACGGTAGGCGGCCGGGAGGCGATGCGCCCCGAGATCGACGGCCTGTACGACGCCTTCGAGCATCCGCGGTCGGAGCGGCCCTCGCTGCCGCTGCTGCCGCCCGCCGAGGCCCGGCGCTACGCGGCCGAGGTGCGCGGGCGGGTCATGGACCTGCTGGCGGCCGCCGACTTCCGGGGCACCCGGCTGACCGAGGCCGGCTTCGCCTTCGGCATGATCGCGCAGCACGAACAGCAGCATGACGAGACGATGCTGATCACCCATCAGCTCCGCACGGGCCCGCCGGCCCTGACCGCGCCGGACCCGGAGCCGGGCCCGCCGTTCACGGGCCCGGCCGAGGTCCTCGTCCCCGGCGGGCCGTTCACCATGGGCACCTCCGGTGAGCCGTGGGCGCTGGACAACGAACGCCCCGCGCACCCGCGGGAGGTGGCGCCGTTCTGGATCGACACCACGCCGGTGACGAACGCGGCGTACCAGGAGTTCGTCGAGGACGGCGGCTACGACACCGAGCGCTGGTGGGCGCCGGAGGGCTGGGCGCACATCCGGCGGCACGGCATCACCGCGCCGCTGTTCTGGCACCGGGACGGGGAGCACTGGCTGCGCCGCCGCTTCGGCGCCACGGAGGTGGTCGCGCCCGACGAGCCGGTGCTGCACGTGTGCTGGTACGAGGCCGACGCCTACGCCCGCTGGGCCGGGCGCCGGCTGCCCACCGAGGCGGAGTGGGAGAAGGCCGCCCGCCACGACCCGGCCACCGGCCGCTCCCGGCGCTACCCCTGGGGTGACGCCGACCCGGCGCCGGAGCACGCCAACCTCGGCCAGCGCCACCTGGGACCCGCCCCGGCCGGTAGCTATCCGGCCGGGGAATCCCCGCTCGGGATACGGCAGTTGATCGGCGACGTGTGGGAGTGGACGGCGAGCGACTTCCTGCCCTACCCGGGCTTCCGGGCGTTCCCGTACAAGGAGTACTCGGAGGTGTTCTTCGGCTCCGAGTACAAGGTGCTGCGCGGCGGTTCGTTCGCCGTGGACCCGGTGGCCTGCCGGGGCACCTTCCGCAACTGGGACTATCCGATCCGGCGGCAGATCTTCTCCGGGTTCCGCACCGCCCGCTCGGAGTCGCTCTGATGTGCCGCCACCTCGCCTATCTGGGACCGCGGTCCCCGCTGGAGCGGCTGCTGACGAAGCCCCCGCACAGTCTGCTCCGGCAGTCGTGGGCGCCGCGGCGGCAGCGGTACGGCACGGTCAACGCCGACGGGTTCGGGGTGGGCTGGTACGCCCCCGGGGACCCGGTGCCCGCCCGCTACCGCCGGGCCGGGCCGATCTGGGCGGACCTGTCCTTCGCCGACCTGGCCCGGGTCGTGCGCTCCGGCGCGGTGCTCGCCGCCGTCCGGGACGCGACCCTCGCGGGCGCGGACGCGGAGGCCGCGGCGGCCCCGTTCGCCTCGGGGAGCTGGCTGTTCAGCCACAACGGGGTGGTCGCGGGCTGGCCGGACGCGGCGGCGCCCCTGGTGGCCACGCTGCCCCCGGTCGACCTGCTCTCGCTGCCCGCGCGCAATGACTCGGCGTTCGTCTGGGCCCTGGTCCTGCACCGGCTGCGCGCGGGCCAGGACCCGGACCGGGCCCTGGCCGAGACGGTGCGCGAGGTCGCGCGGGCCGCACCCGCCTCCCGGCTGAACCTGCTGCTGACGGACGGCACCGCCATCGCCGCCACCGCCTGGGGCGACAGCCTCTGGTACCGCACGGAGCCCGGCCGGGGCACGGTCGTCGCCTCCGAGCCGTACGACGACGACCCGCTGTGGCGGGAGGTCCCCGACCGCACCGTGCTCACCGCGGACAGCACCGGTGTGCTGCTCGCCCCGGCGGCGGAGCCTGCCGCCGTACCCCCTAAGGAGCCCTGCACGTGAGCCCTCTGCACGTCACCCGCACCCTCCCCGAGGACGCGACGGAGGCCGCGCTGCGCGCCGATGTCCGCCGTGGTCTGACCGACGAGCCCAAGTGGCTGCCGCCGAAGTGGTTCTACGACGCCCGGGGCAGCGAACTCTTCGACCGGATCACCGAGCTGCCCGAGTACTACCCCACACGCGCCGAGCGGGAGATCCTGGCCGCCCGCTCCGGTGAGATCGCCGCCGCGAGCCGCGCCCGGACGCTGGTCGAGCTGGGCTCCGGCTCCTCGGAGAAGACCCGCCATCTGCTCGACGCGCTCACCTCGCTCATCGCGTACGTCCCGGTCGACGTCAGCGAGAGCGCCCTCACCCGGGCGGGACAGGCGCTCATCGCGGAGCGCCCGGACCTCGAAGTGCACGCGCTGATCGCCGACTTCACCGCGCCGCTCGTCCTGCCCGCGACGCCGGGCCCCCGGCTGCTGGCCTTCCTCGGCGGTACCATCGGCAATCTGCTGCCCGCCGAACGCGCCGCGTTCCTCGCGTCCGTGCGCGCCCTGCTCGACCCCGGCGACGGACTCCTGCTCGGCACCGACCTGGTCAAGGACGAGCGGGTGCTGGTGCGGGCGTACGACGACGCGGCCGGGGTGACGGCCGCGTTCGACAAGAACGTGCTGAACGTCGTCAACCGCGAACTGGGCGCCGACTTCGACCCGGACGCCTTCGAGCACGTGGCGCTGTGGGACGCCCGCCACGAGTGGATCGAGATGCGGCTGCGCGCGCGCACCGCGCAGACGGTGAAGGTGCCGGCGCTGGATCTCGCGGTGGAGTTCGCGGCGGGCGAGGAGCTGCGCACCGAGGTGTCGGCCAAGTTCCGCAAGGACGGGGTGGGCCGGGAACTGGCCGCCGCGGAACTGGAGCTGACACACTGGTGGACGGACGCGCAGGACCGGTTCGCACTGTCGCTGAGCGTGGCGCGGTGAGCCGGGGCCCGGCGCGGTGAGCCAGGGCGTCAGAGGTCCGGCGCGAGTTCCCCGGTGATCCTGCGCGAGGCCCAGCGCGCCTCCGTCGCCGCGTCGGCCCCGTTCAGGACCCTGGTCATGTACTGCTTGATCGGGTTGTCGGCCTCGACGTCCGCCCACTGAGGGGTGTTGGGGGTCGCCCGTCCGTGCGCCGCGCCCACGGCCATGGCGGCGACCCCCTCCGCACCGGAGACGGCGGTGGCCAGCGAGGTCTTGTTGGGCACGTAGTTCATGGTGCGGGCGAGTTCGGTGTCCCACTTGGCGCCGGTGAGCGCCCCGACCACGGCCGTCGCGGCGAACTGGTCCTCCGTGTTCCGCGGCACCACCAGGTCGGAGTCGCCGGTGAACACGGCACCGGGTCGCGCGGCGGTCGGTCCGGGCACCGGGAAGTAGCCGATCGACCCCTTGAGCCGGGGGTTCTGCCGCACGATCGCCTGGGCGAGCCCCGGTACGGCGACGATCTGCGCGACCTTGCCGCCGGCGAACACCCCGGCCTGGGGCGGGTGTTCCTCGTCCGCGCCCTTGGGGCCGGCGCCCAGCGACTGGAGCCGCAGGTAGAAGTCCATGCCGCGCAGCGCGGCCGGGGTGTCCAGGGCGCCCTTCCACTGGAAGTCGTCGACCTTCCGGGCGAGGTCGCCGCCCTCGTCCCAGACGAAGCCGGAGAGCGTGTACCAGCCCTGTCCGGCCAGGTAGATCCCCTGGTCGCCGCCGGAGTCGAGCTTCTCCGTGTCGGTGAGCCATTCGGCGCGGGTGCGCGGCGGGCGGGTGATGCCGGCCTCGGCGAACAGGTCCTCGCGGCAGATGACGACGCGGTTGGCGGCGTACCACGGGATGCCGTACTGCTGGTTGCCGTCCTTGCCGGGTTCGGCGAGGCCCGGCAGCCAGTCGTCCTTGCCCCAGTCGCGCATCGACTCCAGCGTCGGATCGGCGAGCCGGCCGCCGTCGGCGTACAGCGGCACCTGGGTGTTGCCGGCCTCGATCACGTCGGGCGCGTCGCCCGAGGTGTCCGCGAGCGCCTTGCGGACCTTCGTCACGATGCCGGTCCGGTCCTGGACTCGGATGTCCAGCCGCAGGTTCGGGTGCGTGCGCTCGAAGTCCGCGGTGAAGCGGTCGAGGAAGTCGGCCGAGGCGCTGTCCTGCATCAGCCACACGGTGACGGTCTCGCGCTGTTGGGTGCCGGGGAGCGCGCCACAGCCGCCGACGAGGCAGCCGGTGGCACAACCGAGGGCGAGCAGACGACGTCTCACGAGGGGTCCTGTTCTGTCCGGCATGGCGGATGCGCACAGGGGGTGGGGGCCCGACGTGGGGGGCGAGCACGCGTGCTCGTACGGGTGTGGCTGGATTTTGATATGGACCAATGCGGAGGTCAAGGGCTACCAACGGTCACGACTGCTCGCCGTGCGGAGCGGGCCGGGATGCGGCACGGTGGAGTACGGCGTGTCCCTCCGGCCCAAGGAGCCCCCGATGACGAACCACACGTACCGGGTCACCGAGATCGTCGGCACCTCGCACGAGGGCGTCGACCAGGCCATCCGCAACGGCATCGCGCGCGCCGGCCGGACCCTGCGCAACCTGGACTGGTTCGAGGTGACACAGATCCGCGGGCAGCTCGAGAACGGGCAGATCGAGCACTATCAGGTGGGTCTGAAGGTGGGCTTCCGCATCGAGGACGGCGACTGACCGCCCCCGCCCGAACGGGGCCCCCGAAACCCACCGGGTCCCGGTCGCCCTTCCCCCCGGTCTCGCTAAGACCGTACGACCGTCACGTGCGCCCCTCCTTCTCCTGCGCCTCCCTCAGCGCGTCGGACCCCTCGGCCCAGCGGGCCCGCACCACGGTGAATCCGGCGCGCTCGGCGTCGTCGCAGACCAGTGCGTCGTCGTCCACGAGGAAGCGCACCTCACGGCCCCGAGCCAGCCGGCGCAGGGTCGCGAGCTTGGTGAACCGGGCCGGCCTGCGGTCCGCGTCGCCCCGCATGTGCAGGTCCCCCGCGGGCAGCCGGTGCGCGGCGAGCCAGTCCCGGGTGTCGCGGCGGTACCGCTCCGGACGGCCGGTCAGGTAGACGATCTCGCAGTCCCGGGCGCTCTCGCGGGCCAGCGCGACGCCCTCGGCGAGCGGCGGGTCCGCGGGCGCGGCGGCGAAGAAACCGTCCCAGTCCTTGGGCCGCGCCCGCAGGAAGTGCTGCCGGTGGGCGGTGTCAGCCAGCGTGTTGTCGAGGTCGAACACGGCGATCGGCCGTACGTTGCTGTCGCTCACACCAAAACCCTAGCCACACGCGGGAATCCGCGGGCCCGCACGGCGTTGAACCGAGGGTGAGCAGCTCAGTGATCGCCCGGACCCGGTTCTCCGTCCTCGACCGCTCCCGCGTCCGCCAGGGACACCCGCCCGCCGAGGCGCTGCGGGACACCGTGGCGCTGGCGCGGGCGGCGGAGGCGCTCGGCTACCACCGGTTCTGGGTCTCGGAGCACCACGGCGTGCCGGGCGTCGCCGGTTCCGCCCCGACCGTGCTGGCCGCCGCGGTGGCCTCCGCCACCCGCACGATCCGGGTGGGCACCGGCGGGGTGATGCTGCCCAACCACCGGCCGTTCGTCGTCGCCGAGCAGTTCGGGGTGCTGGAGTCGCTGTTCCCGGGGAGGATCGACATGGGCCTCGGGCGTTCGGTGGGCTTCACCGACGGGGTGCGCCGGGCGCTCGGCCGGGACAAGGAGGACGCCGAGGACTTCGGGGCCCAGCTCGGCGAGCTGCTCGACTGGTTCACCGGGGCCTCGCCGACGGGGGTGCGCGCCCGGCCCGCGGACGGCCTGCGGGTGCCGCCGTTCGTACTGGCCCTGCGCGAGGGCGCGGCGATCGCGGCGCGGGCCGGGCTGCCGCTGGTCATCGGGGACCTGCGTGACCGGGAGCGGCTGCTGCGCGGCGTCGAACGCTACCGCGCGGGGTTCCGCCCCTCCCCCTGGGCGGCCGAGCCGTACGTGGTGGTCTCGGGGGCGGTCGCGGTCGCCGGCACCGAGGAGGCGGCGCGGCGGCTGCTGGTCCCGGAGGCCTGGTCGATGGCGTACGCCCGCACCCACGGCACCTTCCCGCCGCTGGCCCCGGCCGGGGAGACCGAGGCCCGCGCGATGACGGCGCGGGAGCGTGAGGCGTACGGCGCCCAGCTCGCCGGGCAGCTCGCGGGCACCCCGGAGCAGGTCGCCCACGAGCTGGAGACGGTCCTGAAGGAGACCGGTGCGGACGAGGTGCTGGTCACGACCAGCAGCTACGACCGTACGGCGCTGCTGGACTCCTACCGTCTGCTGGCCGCGCTCTTCGCCCCGGTCCCCTGACGCCGAGGCGGCGTCCCGAGATGCGGGCGGGGCCCGCGCCGGTGAACCTGGGAGGGCAGAACCGCAAGCGACGAGGAGGACCGCCATGTCCTTCATGGACAAGATCAAGGGCATGCTCAAGGGCCATGAGGGCATGGCCGACAAGGGCATCGACAAGGGCGGCGACTACGTCGACCAGCGCACCGGGAACAAGTACCAGAAGCCGGTCGACACCGCCCAGGACAAGGCGCGGGACGAGTTCGGCACCCGGCAGGACCCGGGCAACCCTCCGCGGCCCTAGGGAGCGGGGGCCGATAAGGTGTGTCCTCCATGCACCACAGCCCCCATGACCCCTTCGTCCGCGTCCGCGGCGCCCGTGAGCACAACCTCAAGGGCGTCGACGTGGACGTCCCGCGCGACGTACTCGCCGTCTTCACCGGTGTGTCCGGCTCGGGGAAGTCGTCCCTGGCGTTCGGCACCGTCTACGCCGAGGCCCAGCGCCGCTACTTCGAGTCGGTCGCGCCGTACGCGCGCCGCCTGATCCACCAGGTCGGCGCGCCCAAGGTCGGCGAGATCACCGGCCTGCCGCCCGCGGTCTCGCTCCAGCAGCGCCGCGCGGCCCCCACGTCGCGCTCCTCGGTGGGCACGGTCACCAACCTCTCCAACTCGCTGCGCATGCTGTTCTCGCGCGCCGGTGACTACCCGCCGGGGGCAGAGCGGCTGGACTCCGACGCGTTCTCGCCGAACACGGCGGCGGGCGCCTGCCCCCGGTGCCATGGCCTCGGGCAGGTCCACGACACCAGCGAGGAGCTGCTGGTGCCCGATCCCTCGCTGTCCGTGCGCGAGGGCGCGATCGCCGCGTGGCCGGGCGCCTGGCAGGGCAAGAACCTGCGGGACATCCTGGACGCGCTCGGCTACGACGTGGACCGGCCGTGGCGTGAACTGCCCGCCGATCAGCGGCGATGGATCCTGTTCACGGACGAGCAGCCGGTCGTCACGGTGCACCCGGTGCGGGACGCGGACCGTATCCAGCGCCCGTACCAGGGCACGTACACGAGCGCCCGCCGCTACGTGCTCAAGACGTTCTCCGACACCAAGTCGCCGACCCTGCGCACCAAGGCGGAGCGCTTCTTGACCAGCGCGCCCTGCGCGGGGTGCGGGGGCAGCCGGCTGCGGCCCGAGGCCCTGGCGGTGACGTTCGGCGGCCGTACCATCGCCGAGCTGGCCGCGCTGCCGCTGACCGGCCTCGCGGAACTGCTCGACGCCCGCACGGAGACGGCCCGCGTCCTCACCGAGGACCTGAAGTCCCGGATCGCGCCGGTGGTCGAACTGGGCCTGGGCTACCTGAGCCTGGACCGCTCCACCCCGACCCTCTCGGCGGGCGAGCTGCAACGGCTGCGGCTCGCCACGCAGTTGAGGTCCGGGCTGTTCGGTGTGGTGTACGTGCTGGACGAGCCGTCCGCGGGACTGCACCCGGCGGACACCGAGGCGCTGATCACCGTGCTGGCGCGGCTGAAGGCGGCGGGCAACTCGGTGTTCGTGGTGGAGCACCATCTGGAGGTGGTGCGCGGTGCCGACTGGCTGGTGGACGTGGGCCCCGGCGCGGGTGAGCACGGCGGACGCGTGCTGTACAGCGGTCCGCCGGCCGAGCTGGCGTCGGTCGAGGAGTCGGCGACGGCCGCGTTCCTCTTCGACGAGGCGCCGGGCCCCGCGCGTGAAGTCCGCGAGCCGCGTGGCTGGTTGAGGGTCGGCCCGGTGACCCGGCACAACCTGCGCGAGGTGACGGCCGCGTTCCCGCTGGGCGCGTTCACCGCCGTCACCGGGGTCTCCGGTTCCGGGAAGTCCACGCTCATCGGAGAGCTGACGGAGGACCTCGATGGCGTGGAACGCCTGGTGCGGGTGGACCAGAAGCCGATCGGCCGCACCCCGCGCTCCAACCTGGCGACGTACACGGGTCTGTTCGACGTCGTTCGGAAGGTGTTCGCTGCTACGGACGAGGCGCGCGGGCGCGGGTACGGCGTCGGGCGGTTCTCCTTCAATGTCGCCGGGGGGCGCTGCGAGACGTGCCAGGGCGAGGGGTTCGTCAGCGTCGAGCTGCTGTTCCTGCCGAGCACGTACGCGCCCTGCCCGGACTGCGCCGGCGCCCGCTACGCCCCGGAGACGCTCCAGGTGGCGTACCGGGGGCGGAACATCGCGGAGGTGCTGGACCTGACGGTGGAGGCGGCGGCGGAGTTCTTCGCCGATGTCCCGGCCGCCGCCCGCAGCCTCGGCACGCTCCTCGACGTCGGCCTCGGCTATCTGCGCCTCGGCCAGCCCGCGACCGAGTTGTCCGGCGGGGAGGCCCAGCGGATCAAGCTGGCGAGCGAACTCCAGCGCGGCCGCCGCGGCCGCACCCTGTACCTGCTGGACGAGCCGACCACCGGACTGCACCCGGCCGACGTCGAGGTGCTGATGGACCGGCTGCACGGACTGGTCGACGCCGGGCACACGGTCGTGGTGGTCGAGCACGACATGACGGTGGTCGCGGGCGCCGACTGGGTGATCGACCTCGGACCGGGCGGCGGCGACCGGGGCGGCCGTGTCGTCGCCGCGGGGCCACCGCGCCGGGTGGCGCGGGCGGAGGGCAGCGCGACGGCGCCGTATCTGGCGCGGGTGATGCCCTAGGAACGCTCCCCCACAACACCCTGGGGACCCCGCCGCGCCCGGTGTCCCGCCCGGCTCGTCCCCTGCGGGCCGGTCGCGGGGGCCTGCGCGAGGGGTCGTACGACGGTGGGGTGGCCGTTGACCAGGGCCGCGTGGGTCCAGGCCGGGCCGGGGAGGATCGGCTGGGCCGCCGCGGCGAGGGCGCGGCGGTCGGGGTGGGTGCCCGGCGCGATCACCGGACGCACCTCCACCTCGGCGACCAGACCCCGGGTCCGGGCCACCCGCCACAGAGAGGCGAGCAGGGTGTCCTCGCCGACGAAGGCGGCGGCCGTACCGGTGCCGCCGTCCTCCAGCCAGTACCGCAGTCCGACCGGCTGCACGGGGACGCCCGCGTCCAGCGCGGCCTGGAAGACGGCCCGGTGGAAGCGGCCGTGGGCGCGCCCGCACCACGTGCTGCCCTCCGGGAACGCGGCCACCGCGGAGCCCCCGCGCAGGGCTTCGGTGATCGTCGCCACCGTGCCGGGCAGGGCGCGCAGCCGGTCCCGGTCGATGAAGAGGGTGCCGCCCCGCGCGGCCAGCGCGCCCGCCACCGGCCACCGGCGTATCTCGGTCTTGCCGAGCATCCTGGCCGGTCGTACGGCGGCGAGCAGCGGGATGTCCAGCCAGGAGACATGGTTGGCCACCAGCAGCAGCCCGCCGTCCGGCGCGGCCGCGCCGGTGACGCGCACCCGCACCCCGGTGGCCCGCACGACCGCCCGGCACCAGCGCCCGACCCACTCGGCGGGAATCCTCCGCCGCAAGCGGGGGCACCCCCGGCCGAGGAGGGACAGGGCGATCCCGGCCAGCACCAGGGCGGCGACGGCGGTCAGCCGCAGGAGGGCGCGGGGTACGGCCGCGGCGGCGGGCGCCGGCTCCACGCAGGCGTCCGGGGTGCAGGGCGCGGTGGGCAGCCAGACGCTCATCAGGCCGGCACGAGGGAGAGGAAGTGCCGCAGATAGCGCGGGTTGACCCGGCGCATCGACAGCAGCACGTACAGGTCGGCGACCCCGAAGTCCGGGTCGTGCGCGGGCTCGCCGCACACCCAGGCGCCGAGGCGGAGGTAGCCGCGCAGCAGAGCGGGCAGTTCGGTGCGTCCGGCGGGGACCTCGGCGTTCGGGGTCCAGGGCGCGAGCGGCCGTACCCGGAACTCCTCGGGCGCCAGGTGCTTGTCACGCACCCGGTCCCAGGTGCCGGTGGCGAGGGCGCCGCCGTCGGCGAGCGGTATCGAGCAGCAGCCGGCCAGCCACTCGTGGCCGCGGTCGGTCATGTAGCGGGCTATGCCGGCCCAGATCAGGCCGATGACCGCGCCGTCGCGGTGGTCCGGATGCACGCAGGAGCGGCCGACCTCGACCAGGCCGGGCCGGATGGCGTCCAGCGCGTCCAGCGCGAACTCGCCCTCGGAGTACAGCCGTCCGGCGACCGCGGCCCGCTCGGGCGGCAGCAGCCGGTAGGTACCGACGACCTGCCCGGTCACGGTGTCGCGGACCAGCAGGTGATCGCAGTGGGCGTCGAAGGCGTCGATGTCGAGGCCCGGCCGCGGGGTGGCGAGGACGGCGCCCATCTCCCCGGCGAAGACGTCGTGCCGCAGCCGCTGCGCGGCGCGCACGTCGTCCTCGTCGCGGGCGAGCGTGACGGTGTAGCGGGCGGGTGCCGCGGGCTGCGGGGGACGGTCGAGGGTGGAAACGCCGGTCATGGCTCTCTCCTGGTCGCGGGGCCGGTTCGGCGGCAGCGGCGGCGGACCGGTGATACGGCCCGCCGCTCCTGTTCTTCCGACGCCGGTTGACCGGCGCGTGACGTGTGCCGGGAGAGCGGATGTGGGGATGCTGAACGGCCGGGTACGCCGTTCGCCTAGCCGGCGGCGGTCTCCTTCGTCACGCAGCCGGCGAGCAGCCGCGCCGCCTCCTCGGGCGCGAGGGCGCGCTCCAGGACGAGGTCGCCGGTCATGTGCGGGAAGAACCGGCCCGCGGGCCAGCTCCGCTGGTACGGCGGCGGGTCCAGGACGAGCAGTCGGGCACCGTCCACGACCGGGATGTCGCAGGGGGTGCCCTCGTTCCACACCCACTCCCCGGTGGGACTGACGAGGTTGAAGGAGCCGGTGGTGTGCACCTGGCCCGGCCGGTCGCGGCAGACGGCTGCCTCCGCCGGGGAGGGGGCCCGGCCCGGGAGGTGGCCGCCGCCGATGAGCACGTCGGCGAGCAGGGTGTGCAGCTGGAAGTTGTCGCCGAGGCCGCTCATCCGCAGCGCGTAGCCGGTGCCGGTGGGGCGGTGCAGGACGATCAGCGGTTCGTCGTCGAGGACGAGCAGGGCGTGGTGGAGGCACTTGAACTCGCGCCCGGTGGCCTCCTGCACGGCGCGCAGGGCCGTGAGCAGCCCGGTGCGCCGCTCGGCGCCGAGCCCGGTGCGGACGGTGGCGTGGTTGAGCATGGCGACGCAGGCCATCTCCCACTGGGGCAGTGTCAGCCAGGCCAGCGCGGCCCCGGGGCCGACCCGGTCGAACAGGGCCGGGTCCTGCTCGCCCTCCGGGTCCGGCGGTTCGCCGCCGCCGGTGGCCGCCCAGCGCTCGCAGAACTCCTGGACCCCGGCGAGCGTGTCGGCCAGTGCGTCCAGGACGTGCGGGGCGCAGTCGGCCGGATCGGCGCCGCGCTCCACACAGGCGCCGATGATCACGGCGACGGTGCCGCGCGGTCCGGGCGGCACCTCGTCGAGCAGTGCGGCGAGGCGCCGCGCGGCCTGCGCGGTCTCCTGCGCTCCCGCCTCCTGGAAGCGCTGGTACAGCTCCTGGAACTCGTGCTCGGCGCGCTCGGCGTCACGCTCCCGCACGGCGGACTCGAACCCGGCGACGGCTTCGAGGAACCGCATCCTCCCCTTGTTACCCAAGATCATGGACGGAGGGTACAGCGGCGGCGGTAACCAGACGGGGCCGGGTGAGCACCACGCCCCCGGCCCCGCCCGCCCGCCGTCGTCGACGAACGACCTTGTTCACCAGCGTCGTTACCGCTTCCCCGCCTTACGGGTGGCCCGCAGCCACTCCCGGTTCATGCCGGTGATGGACATCAGCGGGATTCCCTTGGGGCAGGCCGTCGCGCACTCGCCGGTCAGCGTGCAGCCGCCGAAGCCCTCCGCGTCCATCTGGGCCACCATGTCGAGCACGCGGGTCTCCCGCTCGGGAGCGCCCTGCGGCAGCACGTTCAGATGGTTGATCTTGGCCGAGGTGAACAGCATCGCCGCCCCGTTGGGGCACGCCGCCACACACGCCCCGCACCCGATGCACTCGGCGTGCTCGAAGGCGAAGTCGGCGTCGGCCTTGGGCACCGGCGTGGCGTGCGCCTCCGGCGCGGAGCCGGTCGGCGCGGTGACGTACCCGCCGGCCTGGATGATCCGGTCGAACGCGGACCGGTCGACCACGAGGTCCTTGATCACCGGGAACGCGGCGGCCCGCCACGGCTCGATGTCGATCGTGTCGCCGTCCTTGAAGGACCGCATGTGCAGCTGGCAGGTGGTGGTCCGCTCGGGCCCGTGCGCGTCACCGTTGATCACGAGGGAACACGCGCCGCAGATGCCCTCACGGCAGTCGTGGTCGAAGGCGACCGGGTCCTCGCCGGCGAGGATGAGCTGTTCGTTGAGGACGTCCAGCATCTCCAGGAAGGACATGTCGGACGAGATGCCGTCCACCTCGTAGGTGGACATCGTGCCGTCGGCGTCGGCGTTCTTCTGCCGCCAGACGCGCAGGGTGAGCTTCATGCGTAGCTCCGCTGAGTGGGGTGGACGTACTCGAAGACCAGGTCTTCCTTGTGCAGGACGGGAGCGGAGCCCGTACCGGCGAACTCCCAGGCGGCCGCGTAGGCGAACTCCTCGTCCCTGCGGGCGGCTTCGCCGTCCGGGGTCTGGGACTCCTCGCGGAAGTGGCCGCCGCAGGACTCGGCGCGGTGCAGCGCGTCCAGGCACATGAGTTCGGCGAGTTCGAGGTAGTCGACGATGCGGTTGGCCTTCTCCAGCGACTGGTTGAACTCCTCGCCGGTACCCGGCACCTTGATGCGCCGCCAGAACTCCTCGCGGATCCGCGGGATACGCTCCAGGGCCTTGCGCAGCCCCTCGTCGGTGCGGGCCATGCCGCAGAACTCCCACATGATCTCGCCGAGTTCGCGGTGGAAGGAGTCCGGGGTGCGGTCGCCGTCGACCGTGAGCAGCTGGTTCAGCCGGTCCTCGGTCTCCGCCAGCACCTGCTGAACGGCCGGGTGTTCGGGGGTGACCGGGTCCTGGTGGGGGTTGCGGGCCAGGTAGTCGTTGATGGTGGCCGGCAGCACGAAGTAGCCGTCGGCGAGGCCCTGCATCAGGGCGGAGGCGCCGAGGCGGTTCGCGCCGTGGTCGGAGAAGTTGGCCTCACCGATCGCGAACAGGCCGGGGATGGTGGTCTGAAGGTCGTAGTCGACCCACAGCCCGCCCATCGTGTAGTGCACCGCCGGGTAGATGCGCATCGGCACCTCGTACGGATCCTCGTCGGTGATCCGCTGGTACATGTCGAAGAGGTTGCCGTACTTGGCCTCCACGGCCGCCCGGCCCATGCGCTGGATCGCGTCGGCGAAGTCCAGGTAGACGCCCTGGCCGCCGGGCCCCACTCCCCTGCCCTCGTCGCAGACGTTCTTCGCGGCGCGGGAGGCGATGTCGCGCGGGACCAGGTTGCCGAAGGAGGGGTAGATGCGCTCCAGGTAGTAGTCGCGCTCGTCCTCGGGGATCTGGTTCGGCGGACGGTCGTCGCCCTTGGCCTTGGGCACCCAGATCCGGCCGTCGTTGCGCAGCGACTCGCTCATCAGGGTGAGCTTGGACTGGTGGTCGCCGGTGCGCGGGATGCACGTCGGGTGGATCTGGGTGAAGCAGGGGTTGGCGAAGTAGGCGCCGCGCCGGTGCGCCCGCCAGATCGCGGTCGCGTTGGAGTTCATGGCGTTGGTCGACAGGTAGAAGACGTTGCCGTAGCCGCCGGAGGCGAGAACGACCGCGTCCGCGAAGTACGTGTCGATACGGCCCGTGATCAGGTCCCGGGCCACGATGCCGCGCGCCCGCCCGTCCACGACGATCAGGTCGAGCATCTCGGTGCGCGGGTGCATCTCCACGTTCCCGGCGGCGATCTGCCGGGACAGCGCCTGGTAGGCGCCGAGCAGCAGCTGCTGGCCCGTCTGACCGCGGGCGTAGAAGGTGCGGGAGACCTGGACGCCGCCGAAGGAGCGGGTGTCGAGCAGGCCGCCGTACTCGCGGGCGAAGGGCACGCCCTGCGCCACGCACTGGTCGATGATCTCGACGGAGATCTGCGCCAGGCGGGCGACGTTGGACTCGCGGGCGCGGAAGTCGCCGCCCTTGACGGTGTCGTAGAACAGCCGGTGGATCGAGTCGCCGTCGTTGCGGTAGTTCTTGGCCGCGTTGATGCCGCCCTGCGCGGCGATGGAGTGGGCGCGGCGCGGGGAGTCCTGATAGCAGAACTGGACGACGTGATAGCCCTGTTCGGCGAGGGTGGCACCCGCGGAGCCGCCCGCGAGACCGGTGCCGACCACGATGACCGTGTGCTTGCGCCGGTTGGCGGGGTTGACCAGCTTGGCCTCGAAGCGGCGGGTGTCCCAGCGGTCGTGGATCGGGCCGGAGGGGGCCTTGGTGTCGGCGACGGGTTCGCCGGTCGTGTAGTTCACGTAGTCGGTCATGTCAGCTCACCACTCCGGTCATGACGCCCACGGGTACGGCGATGAAGCCGGCCGTGAGCAGCAGCGCGAGGACGTCGGCGACGGTCTTCAGGGCGCGGTCGCGGGCGCGGCTGCCGACGCCGAGGGTCTGCGCGGCGCTCCAGAAGCCGTGCCGGATGTGCAGGCCGAGCGCGAGCATCGCGACGATGTAGATCACGTTGCCGTACCAGGTGGAGAAGGTGTCCACGACGTTCTGGTACGGGTGGCCCGGCTGGAAGCCGCCGGAGTGCACGGTGCCGGTCGTCAGGTCCAGGATGTGCCAGACGACGAAGAGCCCGAGGATGATCCCGCCCCAGCGCATGGTGCGCGTGGCGTAGCTCGCCCGGGGCCGCGAGTGGACGTACTTGTCGGGCCGCGCCTTGATGTCCCGGCGGCTGAGCTGGTAAGCGGACGTGGCGTGGGCGACCACGGCGACGACGAGGACGACCCGGATGATCCAGAGCGTCCACTCGTAGTGCATGAAGGGTTCGCCGATGGTGCGCAGCCAGTGGGCGTAGTGGTTGAACTCGCCCGCCCCGAAGTAGATCTTCAGGTTTCCGATCATGTGCACCACCAGGTAGAGCAGCATGATCAGACCGCTGACGGCCATCACCGTCTTCTTGCCGACGGAGGAGTCCCACATCGTGCGCGCCATGGACGGCCGTCGGTCCGTCCGCGTTGCCAGAGCCATGGAACAGCACGCTAGGGCCGAAGGTCCCGATCGGTCCAAGACATGGTACGGCTCGTTTCCATAGACCAGGACTATCATCGCAGCATGCAGTTCCAGCAGCTCCAGTACTTCGTGGCCGTCGCCGAGACCCGGCACTTCACCCGGGCCGCCGAGCTGGTGCATGTGGCCCAGCCGTCGTTGTCCCAGCAGATCAAGGCGCTGGAGCGGGAGCTGGGCGCGGATCTTTTCCAGCGCGCCCGGGGCAACATCACGCTCACCGACGCGGGCGAGGCGCTGCTGCCGCTGGCCCGGCGGATCCTCGCGGACACCGACACCGCCCGGCACGAGGTGCAGGAACTGGTGCAGCTGCGGCGCGGCCGGGTACGCCTCGGCGCGACGCCGAGCCTGTGCACGGGCCTGCTCCCGGACGTGCTGCGCGCCTTCCACGACCGCTACCCGGGCATCCGGCTCATGATCGAGGAGGGCGGCTCCCACGACCTGGTGCGGGAGCTGGCCCGCGGGGCCCTCGACCTCGCCCTGGTCGTGCTCCCCCTGCCGACGCCGTCACCCGCGCTGACCACCGAGGAAGTGCTGCGCGAGGACCTCGTCGTCGTCTCCTCCCCGGAGGCACCGGCACCCGGCCGGGGCGGGCGGGCGGTCCACATCACGGATCTGGAGCGCGAGCGCCTGGTGATGTTCCGCCACGGGTACGACCTGCGAGAGCTGACCGTCGCGGCGTGTCGCTCCGCCGGGTTCGAGCCGGAGTTCGCGGTCGAGGGCGGTGAGATGGACGCGGTGCTGGGATTCGTGCGCGCGGGGCTGGGGGTGGCGGTCGTACCGCGGATGGTCGCGACCCGGGCGGGACTCGGGCTGCGGGTCACCCCGCTGGCCCGGCCCGGACTGCACCGGACCATCGCGCTGGCGCACCGCAGCGATGTGGCCCCGCCGCGGGCCGCGAGGGAGCTTCAGCGAATGCTGCTGGAGCGGTGAGGACCGACGCCGGGCGACGCACCGCGGCAGGTCGTGCACGGACCGGGGGCGTGGCGGCGGTGCGTCGTCCCCGCCGGGACGACGCCGGCGGCCGGGGGCGTTCCAGCCGAGCGGGCAGTGGGCGGCCGCCTCGGGAGGCCGCCGCACACGACGGGTCCGGTCAAGGCTCACAACGAACGGACGGGGCGGGGGCGGGGAGGCACCTGGCCGCGCACGGATGCCCGGCCGGGGCCCGTCGCCGCCTCGCCGATCCGGCTTGCCCCCCGCCGCTTCCGCGCCGCCGCGGGACACGATGGCGCGGAAGGACGCGCCACCGCACACCGTTTCGGCCGGGCGCCCCACGTGCGACCGCGTGAGACGCGCCGCTTCCGGGGGCCGCGGCCGCGCCTCATGTGCCCCTTGCCCGCTGCCGGGGCGGCCGCGTCATCCCGTCGCGTCCGCCAGCGCCAGATCGTGCAGCCGCTCCGGTGGACCCGGGCGGGCGTAGTACCAGCCCTGGGCCGTATCGCAGCCCAGGACACGGAGTTGTTCGGCCTGGGCGCCGGTCTCGACGCCCTCGACGGTGACGGCGAGGTCGAGGCTGTGCGCGAGGGTGACGATGCCCTCGACGATCTTCAGGTCGACGGGGTCCGCGGGGAACTGCTGCATGCCCTGGGTGAAGGAGCGGTCGAGTTTGAGGACGCTCACCGGGAGGCGGCGCAGGTTGGCCAGGTTCGAGTAGCCGGTGCCGAAGTCGTCCAGGGCGATGTCCACGCCCATCTCGGCGAGTCTGCGCAGGGGTTTGAGCAGATCGTCGTCGGCACCGATGAGCGCGGACTCGGTGACCTCCAGGCACAGGGCGTCGGGGGTGACGCCCGCGCTTTCGAGGATCTCCACCGTGTCCTGGACCAGGCGGGGGTGGCTGAGCTGGCACGGCGACAGGTTGACGTTGATCCGCAGCGGCCCGGCGTCCTGGCCGCCGTGCCGCTCCCGCCAGGCGCGGGCCTGCCGGATCGACTCCTCCAGGACCCAGCGGCCGAGCGGGACGATGAGGCCGGTGTGCTCGGCGAGCGGGATGAAGCGGTCGGGGCCGAGCACACCGTGCTGCGGGTGCAGCCAGCGCACCAGCGCCTCGGCGCCGCGCACGCTGCCGTCGCCGAGGTGCACCAGCGGCTGGTACTCGATGAAGAACTCGCCGCGTTCCAGGGCGGTCGGCAGGGCCGTGGTCAGGCCGTGCCGGGTGATGGCGCGGGCGTCCGCCTCCGGGTCGGCCAGCTCGGCGCGGTTGCCGCCGGCCGACTTGGCCCGGTACATGGTGATGTCGGCGCTGCGCAGCACCTCGGCGGCGGTGCGTTCACCCGCCGGGCCCTCCACGATGCCGAGGCTGCCGCGCACCAGCAGGTCCCGGCCGTCGATGCTGATCGGCGTGACCAGCGCGTTCATGATGCGCTCGGCCAGCTCGTCCACGGCACGCTCCGTGCCGGGTCCGGTGGTCAGCGCCACGAACTCGTCGCCGCCGAGCCGGGCGACCATCTCGCCGGGCGCGGTGGCGCAGGACTGGAGGCGGTCGGCGACCTCCACCAGGAGCCGGTCGCCGGCCGCGTGGCCCAGGCTGTCGTTGATGGTCTTGAAGCCGTCCAGGTCGAGGTAGCACAGCCCGAAGCGCTGGCCGTCCCCGGCCGCGAGGACCTTCTCCAACCGCTCGAAGAACAGGGTGCGGTTGGGCAGGCCGGTGAGCGCGTCGTGCGTCGCCTCGTACCGCAGCCGCAGGTTCAGCAGCCGGCGTTCGGTGGTGTCCTCCATCAGCGCCAGCTGGTACTGCGGTCTGCCGTCGGCGTCGCGCAGCAGGGAGACCGTGAGGTTGGTCCACAGCACCGTGCCGTCGGGCCTGTTGAAGGCCTTCTCCAGGTGGTAGTGCTCGCGTTCGCCGCGGACCAGTTCGTCGTAGAGCCGCCAGGTCTGCGGGGCGTCCTCGGGGTGCGTCCAGTCCTGCACCCGGCGGCCGCGCAGCGCGTTCTGGGTGAGCCCGAACATGCGCAGCAGGGCCTCGTTGACCTGGAGGATGTGGCCGTCGAGATCGGCGATACCGATGCCTATGGCGGCGCCCTCGAAGACCGCGCGGAACCGGGCCTCGCTCGCGTGCAGCGCCTGCGCCACCACGCCCTGGGCGCGCAACGCCGCCTGGGCGATGGACTCCTGCTCGGCGAGGGTGCGTCCGCGCAGCGCGTGCGCGTAGCCCGCGGCCATGGCGTGCTGCAACCGCGAGGAACGCATGCGCAGTTCGTCCTGGGGGCCGTCCCCGCCGCAGTAGAGCACCAGGTAGGCGTCCACGCAGTCCAGGGTGCGCGAGAGCGCCTCGGGGTCGGTGCAGTGCGCCTCGACCAGGGCGGCCCCGACCGCCTTCGCCGCGTCCGCGTCGAAGCTGCGGGCCGACAACAGCTCGCTCAACCGGCGTGCGAGCGGAAGGAGTTGTTCCTCGAACTCGGCGCGGGTGCGCGACGTCGAGGCCACCGGGTACAGCGCCCGGCTCCAGATCGTCGTCAGCCGGCGCAGTCTGTCCTCCGGCCCGTCCGGCTCCGCGCTCACGCCGTACGCCCCACGCCGGCATATCCGGCGAAGGCGAACGGGTCCTCGTCCTCGGGCGCCGATTCCGGGCGCCAGAGCGGCAACGGCACCAGTCCGGGTTCCACCATGTCGTACCCCTCGAAGAACCGCGCGACCTCGTCGCGCGAGCGCATGATCAGCGGGTTGCGAATGTCCCTGTATACGTCCACCGCGCCCTCGGCCCGCTCCGCGGACACGGGGATTCCCTCGTACGAGGCATGGGTGAGGATCAGCATGCTGCCGGGCGCGAGCGCGTCGCGCAGCTCCGCCACCGCCCCGTAGGGGTCGTCCGCGTCTTCCACGAAGTGCAGTATGGCAACGAGGAGGAGGGCGACTGGCCGGTTCAGGTCGATCAGCCGCCGCACTTCGGGGCTTTCGAGGATCTCCTGCGGCCTGCGCAGGTCCGCGGCGGCCACGTCCGCGGTGTCGTTGCCCGCGAGTACCGCCTGGCTGTGCGCGACGGCGACGGGGTCGTGGTCGACGTAGACGACGTGGGCGCCGGGGGCGGCGGACTGGGCGATCTCGTGGACGTTGCCGTACGTCGGGATGCCCGAGCCGATGTCGAGGAACTGGGTGATGCCCTCCCGCGCGGCGAAGCGCACGGCCCGGCGCAGGAAAGCCCGGTTGGCCTGCATCGTCTTGGGCAGCCCCGGCATGAAGTCCATGGCCTTGCGGGCGGCCTCCCGGTCGACCTCGAAGTTGTGCGAACCGCCCAGGTAGTAGTCGTAGATGCGCGAGACGCTCGGCACCGAGATGTCGATGCTGCGTGGGGCCCAGGCGGGACGCTCCATTATCTCTCCAAGGCGGGGACGTGGATGTAGGCGATCCGGTGTTCGAGCAGAGGCTACTGATCGCCCGCCAAAGGAGCGACCCGAACCGGAAATTGACCATCCGTTCCCGGTCACTGCCTGCGGCAAGTGCCCGGCCGACCCCGCTCGGTGACGCCCTGCGCCGGGAATCCCGTCGACCGCCGTCCACCCCACGCCATCGGGACGGGTGACACCTCGCGCGGCTCTCCATTTGACGGCCGGGCGGCGCCTTCGCACGGACCGAGGAACGCAGGAGGATGTCTTTTCGGCCATGTCGGACTCATCCGATCGTCAAACCACCGATCGGCTTTATCCCCCCTTCGGACCAATACCGGCGCACTCCCGGTTACGGCCGTGCCGTGCGCCTCATGATCTCCGCGTGCATGGACTCCACGTGACCCGACGCGCCTCCGTCCCCAGGGTGTTGGCCCTGCTGGTGCTGGGCTGCGCCCTGGCGGGATGCCCGGCCGGCCCGGCGTCGGCCGACGCCTGCGCGTACGCCTCCGCGGGCCCGGACGGCACGGCGGCGGTGGCCTCGGCGGGCGACGCCTCAGTGACGGTCGCCACGGGCGCCGGCTCCCCGGCCGTCACGGGTGACGCCTGGACCGCCGCCGGCGGTGCCCCGGTCTCCGCCGGCGGTGCCCCGGTCTCCGCGAGCGGTACTTCAGTCGCGGCGGGCGGTGGCTCGCTCGTGGCGGGTGATGCCACGGTGGTCCTCTCCGGCGGCCACCGCCACCGGCCGGCACCCCCGCACCACCACCCGTTCCCGCCGCCCCGGCACTGCCCACCGCCGCCCCCGCCGCCGTGCCCGCCCGAGCCGACGCCCACACCGACGCCGACGCCGACACCCACGCCCACCCTGACGCCGCCTCCGACGCCGACGCCCGAACCGCGGCCCACGCCGGAACCCGCGCCGCCCGCCCGGGTGCCCCGGCCCGTGCCCGCGCCCACTCCCCCGCCCGCGCCGACGCCCGTACCGGCCCCGAAGCCGAGGCCCGCGCCCGCGCCGAGGCCCGCGGTGACCCCGGTGAGCTACCCGGCGTACCACCCGCGTCCGGCCGCCGGGCCCGCGCCGGGCCGCACCGCGCCCGTCACCTACGTCCTGCTCATCGCCGTACCCGCGATCGTCGCCGTCGTGGCCCTGCGCCCGCGCTGACCATCGGGCCGCTCACCTCTGGAGGTATCCGTTGTCGGATTGGCTTGTTCTCGTCCTCGGGATGCTGGGGGCCTGTGCCGTGGTGGTCCTCGTGACCTTCGTACGGCACCGGCGGGCACCCGAGGACGAGGACCCCAACGAGACCCCCGACGTCATCGAGTACATGACGATGTGGATCGGCGTCGTGTACGCGATCGTCCTGGGTCTGGCCATCGCGGGCGTGTGGGAGGCGCGCAGCTCCGCCCATGACCACGTGCAGTCCGAGGCGCAGGCGCTGCACGAGATCTCGGAGCGGGTGCGCGTCTATCCGCCGGGGACCCGGGACCTCGTCCGGGCCGATGTCAACTCCTATGTCAGCTACGTCGTGCACACCGAGTGGTCCACGATGGCCCGCGAGGAGCGCGTCACCGACCGCGGGACCGCGCTGTTGCAGAAGGTCCGCCAGGACGTCACCGACTACCAGCCGAAGAACGACTTCGAGGCACAGGCCTACCAGCCACTGCTGGACCAGATGGCCGCCGCGGACCAGGCGCGCAACGCGCGGGCCGACTCCACGGGCGCCACCATGCCGTCGGTGGTGTGGTGGGGGCTGCTCACCGGGGCGGTGGTCACCGTCGGCATGGTGTTCGCGCTCCAGATCCGGCGCACCGCGAGGGAGCTGGTGCTGGCCGGGCTGTTCTCCGCGACCATCGCCTTCATGCTGTTCCTGATCTGGGACCTCGACTCCCCGTACAGCCGGGGCATCGCGGTGACCGCCGAACCGTTCCTCAATCTGTTCCCGGGCGTCACAGGCTGAACGATCCCGGACCGGCGGGCCGCGCACGGCGGCCGCCGGTCCGGGCGTCCTCGGGGTTCTCCCGGCCGGAGGGTCCCTCTCAGGGCTCTTCCCTCAGAGGTCTGCCTCCGTGGGTCCTCCCTACGGGATCAGGCCCGCCGCTCGCCCCTGCGGCGCAGCCAGTAGGCCCCGCCGCCGATCAGGGCCATGCCGACCAGGCCGCCGCCGATGGCCATGTCGGCCGTCGTCGCGCCACTGGTCCTGCTGCCGCCGAGCCCGCCGTTGACGCCGCCGATCACCGTGAAGGCCCGGGGCCGGGTGATGGTGCGGCCGTCGCAGCGGACGGAGATGTCGTACCGGCCCGCGCGCGCGTTGCGGTTGATGTAGACGACGCCTCGTGAGACGTCGTCGCGGAACGGTGT
The DNA here is from genome assembly GCF_030269125.1 of Streptomyces hygroscopicus subsp. hygroscopicus. GTDB lineage: Bacteria > Actinomycetota > Actinomycetes > Streptomycetales > Streptomycetaceae > Streptomyces > Streptomyces hygroscopicus_C. The sequence goes on from NZ_BSSM01000006.1 coordinate 176,296, forward strand.
CAGAGGAGCGGTGCGGAAGGCGCGGGAGGCCATCTCCCCGCCGCGCCGGCACCCCTGCACGGTGACGGTCAGCCGACCGCCGGCCGCGACCACGCTCGGCGTGACGGCGATGATGCGCAGCCCGCCGAAGTGGTCGCCGCCGACATCACCGCCGAGGCCGTTGTCACCGGGGCCGAAGTCGTCGCCGCGTCCGTTGCCGAAGTCGTCGCCGCGCCCATTGCCGAAGTCGTCGCCGCGCCCGTTGCCGAACTCGTCGCCCCGGCCGTTCCCGCCTCTGCCGTTGTCGTCGCCCCGGCCGTTGCTGCTGATCCGGCCGTTGCCGCTGATCACGCCGTTGAAACGGCCTTCGAAACGGCCGTTCCCGTTGAAGCCCCCGTTCCCGTTGAAATTCCCGTTCCCGTTCCCGTTCCCGAAGTTGCCGTTCCCGAAGTTGCCGTTTCCGTTCCCGTTTCCGTTGCCGAAGTTCCCGCCCCCGTTCCCGCCCCCGCCGCCCACGCCCCCACCGTTTCCGCCTCCGCCGTTCCCGCCCCCGCCACCCACGCCACCGATTCCGAAGTTCCCGTTCCCGTTCCCGAAGTTGCCGACGCCGGTACCCGGACCGACGATGGTCCCCGTGCCCGTGCCTCCCGTGGTGCCGCCCCCGTTGCCCATGCCGTCCGCGACGGCCACGGGGGCGGCGAGCCCGAGCACGGCCACCGCGGTGCACGCGGCCGCCAGGGCGCGTTGGTTTCGCATGTGATCCTCCGCGGAAGGCACCCCGGGGCCCGTCCCCGGTCGATCGGCGAGAAAGCACCTCCCAGCAAAGACCCTCGGGCGCGCGGAACACGCCCGCATGTCGAGAATGGTCCGTCCGGATGATCCGACACCCCGCACGACAACCTGACAATCCGATATAGCCGCAGGTCACGGACCGTCAGAAAATTCCTGGGAACGGCAACTCGGATGGCGCACCACGAGGGTGCGGGGCCACCCGTTCGCCACTCGGCCCGTCGCCGGGCCGGTGCGCGGGACTTAGTTTTTTCCCATGCGCAACGCAGGGGACGACCGACGCTTCGAGACGGGATGGCGCGTGTCCGCGCCACGGCTGTACCCGCCGGCCCGGCTCGTCGATGAGGACGAGGACGACGCCGAACGGCGCCGGCGGCGCGCCCCGTGGGGCGTGATGGCGCTGCTGCTGCTCTCCGGATTGGCGCTCATCCGCAACGGCTCGGGCGAGTTCGACGTCGGCCCGCCGCAGCCCGCCTCGGCCGCCGCCCCCGACACCCGGGCCCCGCGGACGCCCCTGTCCACCGCACCCGTCGCGCTGCCGTTCTCCGCCGCGGACCGGGTGCGGATCCCGGCGATCCACGTGGACGCGCCGGTCACGCCCGTCGGCCTGGACGCGACCGGCGCGGTGAGCGCGCCGCCGCCCGAGGACCCCGGTCTGGCGGGCTGGTTCACCGGCGCGGTCTCCCCCGGCGAGAAGGGCACCTCGGTCATCGTCGGCCACGTCGACAACCAGCAGGGCCCCGCCGTGTTCTACGGCCTCGGGGCCCTGAGGAAGGGCAACCGCGTCGAGGTCCTGCGCAAGGACGGCAGGACGGTGGTGTTCGAGATCTACGGTGTCGAGGTCTTCTCCAAGGCCGGCTTCCCCGGCGACCGGGTGTACGGCTCGAAGGGCGCGCCGGAGCTGCGCGTCATCACCTGCGGCGGCGGTTTCTCGAAGCAGAACGGCTACGACGGCAACGTCGTCGTCTTCGCCCGCCTGGTCGCGGTCACCTGAACCACCGCGGCCCGGCGGGCTGAGAGGTCTCCCGAAAGGCGGCCCGGACGGTCCCGGGAAGGCGTCAGACGCGCCGGCTCGGCACCGTGAGGCGATAGCCGCTGTCGAGCAGGTACGGCAGCCACTCCTGAATGGCCTCCACGGTCTGCGAACGGTCGCCCCCGGCGTCGTGCGAGAGGACGACCACGCCCGGCGCGGCGCCGCTCTCCACCCGCTCGATGATGACGTCGGTGCCGGGCGTGTCCCAGTCGGTGGTGTCGACGGTCCAGGCCATCGGCTCCATCCCCATCTCGGCGCCCAGTTGGAACGCGGCCCGGTTCCAGGCTCCGTAGGGGGCACGGAACCACTGCGGGCGCTCGCCGTAGCTGGCCTCGATGATGTCGCTGGTGCGCTCCATCTCGGACTTGATCTCCCCGCGGTCGAGGGTGGTCAGCAGGGGGTGCGTCCAGGTGTGGTTGCCGACGACGTGCCCCTCCTCGGCCATCCGGGCCACCAGGTGCCGGTTGGCCTCGACGCACTCGCCGCACAGGAAGAACATCGCCCGTACGTCGTGCTTGGCGAGGGTGTCCAGGATGTGCGGGGTGTAGTCGGGGTTGGGACCGTCGTCGAAGGTCAGCATCATCTGCCGGCCGCGTTCGGAGATCCGGAAAATCGGTTCCGTGCGCACCCTCGGCCTGCGCGGCACGGAGCGCGGCGGGCCGCCGCCGGTCAGCGGCTGGAGGCGGAAGGCGGAGGATTTCAGGGGCGCCTGACGGGCCTGGGGGCCGGGGACGGGCGCGGGGCCGGGGGGCCGCGCGGCCTCCTCGCCGTCACCCGCCACGACGAGTCCCGCCGTGCCCGCGGCTCCCAGAGCGGCTGCCCCGGCGAGGAGCATGCGACGGCGTGTGAACAACTGATCTTTCTGCATGACTCATCAGTCGCCCCACAAGGGGTCGCCGCACCGTAACGGCACGGGTGTGCGGGCGGTTTTCCACCCGGTCGGACCACAGTGGAAGTCCGGTGGAACCCCGAAGGGGTCTCTGGTAGTCCTTCATTCGGCACGGACATCGTCACGACAACAAGCGGGGGAGCGAGCCGAGTTGGCGTCGTCAGGGGGAGCGGGCCGGATGCGGCGCAGCGGGCCGGCGGTGGTGCTGCTGGCCGTGGCCCAGGTGTTGGTGGTCTTCGACACCACCATGTTCACCATGGGCCTGCCGTGGCTCATGGCGCGGGCGGGTCTGAGCGTCTCGGGCCTGACCTGGCTGGTGACCGTGTACAGCGTGTGCTTCGCCGCGCTGCCCGCGCTCGCGGCGGCGCTCGGTGAGGCGTTCGGTCAGCGGCGTGTGCTGACGGCGGGACTCGTCCTGTCGACGCTGGCCGCCGCGGTGCCCGGGGTGACCTCCGACGCCTCGCTGCTGCTGGGTGCGCGGGCGGTGCAGGGCGTCGCGGCGGCGATGATCACGGCGGGCGCGCTGGCGCTGATCGACGCCGCGCACCCGGCGGGGCCGGTCCGGGACCGGGCGCTGAACGTGCATTTCGCGGTCGTCGCCGCCGCGCTGCCCGCGGTGCTGCTGCCGGCCGTTCTGCTGCTGGACCTGACGGGCGACACCGAGACGGCCTTCTGGGTGCAGGCCGCGGCCTCGGCGGTGCTTCTGGTGCTGACCCCGCTGGTGCTCACCGAGACCACGCCGGTGCCCGACGGCGCGCGCCGGGTGGGCAGGGCCGCCCAGTGGGTGGTGCCCCTGGGGTTCCTGGCGTGGTTCGCCGACTGGCTCGGCAACCACAGCGTGTCCTTGGAGACGGTCGTCCTGATCGCGGTGGCCGGCGCGCTGCTGCCCTCGGTGCTGGCCTGGGTGGGCCGGGGCGAGCGCATGCCGGAGCTGTTCGCGCGGCTGTACCGGGAGCGGGCCGCGGTCGGCGCGTACACGGTGGTGGCGCTGGTGGCGACGTGCCTGGCCGGGCTGTTGTACATCCTCTCGCTCGCACTCCAGCTGCTCGGTGACATGTCCCCGGTGCAGGTCGGCTGGGCCATGCTGCCGGCCGTCGCCGGGATCGCCCTCGGGTGGCTGGTGCTGCCCGTGCTCGCGGCGCGGATCGGGGTCGGGATCACGGTGGCCGGTGCCTGCGCCGTGGCGGCCGTCGGGTTCCTGGTGCTGAGCCTGCGCGGCGCCGCCGGTTTCGGCGCTGTGGTGCCGCCGCTGCTGCTGGTCGCGTTCGGCTGCGGGGTGCTCGCGCTGCCGGTGGGCTTCGCCCGCTCGGGCAGCGGTGCCCTGCCGCAGGGCCTGAACTCCTCCCGGCAGTTGGGCGCGGGGCTGGGGGTGTCGCTGTTCCCCGGCATCGTCGTGGCCGTGCAGCAGGAGTCGTCCTCCCGGATGACCGACATCAAGGCGTACCGGTCGTACCTGGCGCACGGCGCGCACGACTGTTTCCAGCTGGGTGTGGCGTTGTCCCTGGCCGCGATGGTGGTCGCGCTGCTGACCCTGACCCGGATCACGCCGGCCCCGGAGCCGGAGCCCGAGCCGGGGCTCAGCGGCGGCGCACCAGCGGGAACGGCAGGGTCTCCCGGATCGTGAGGCCGGTGAGGAACATGACGAGCCGGTCGACGCCTACGCCGAGGCCGCCGGTCGGGGGCATCGCGTAGTCGAGGGCCTGGAGGAAGTCCTCGTCGAGTTCCATGGCCTCCGGGTCCCCGCCGGCCGCCCGCAGCGACTGCTCGGTGAGCCTGCGGCGTTGCTCGACGGGATCGGTCAACTCGGAGTACGCGGTGCCGAGTTCCATGCCGAAGGCGACGAGGTCCCACCGCTCGGCGAGCCGCGGGTCCGCGCGGTGCTGCCGCGTCAGCGGGGAGACGGCGGTCGGGAAGTCCTTGTAGAAGGTGGGCAGTCGGGTGCGCTCCTCGACCAGCCGCTCGTACATCTCCAGGGCGATGTCGGCGGGGCCGTCGTCGGCGGTGTACGGCACGGACGCGCGGTCGCACAGCCGGTGCAGGCGCAGCAGTTCGGTGCCGGGGCCGATCTCCTCGCCCAGGGCCTCGGACAGGGCGCCGTACACGGTCTTCACCGGCCAGTGCCCGGAGATGTCGTACTCCTCGCCGTGCCGGTGGGCCACCGGGGCACCGTGGACGGCGGTGGCGGCGCCCTGGACCAGTTCGCGGGCGAGGTCGAGCATGACGTCGTAGTCGGCGTACGCCTGATAGGCCTCCAGCATGGTGAACTCGGGGTTGTGCTTGGGCGATACGCCCTCGTTGCGGAAGGTGCGGCCGAGCTCGAAGACCTTCTCCAGGCCGCCGACGCACAGGCGTTTGAGGTACAGCTCGGGGGCGATGCGCAGGTACAGGTCGAGGTCGTAGGCGTTGCCGTGGGTGGTGAAGGGCCGGGCGTTGGCCCCGCCGTGGATCTGCTGGAGCACCGGGGTCTCGACCTCGACGAAGCCGCGGTCCAGCAGGCCCTGGCGCAGCGCTCCCACGGCGGCGGAGCGGGCGCGCAGCACCGCACGGGCGGCGGGCCGGGTGACCAGGTCGAGGTGGCGCAGGCGGACCCTGGCCTCGGGGTCGGTCAGGCCACGGCGCTTGTCGGGCAGCGGGCGCAGGCACTTGCCGGTGAGCTGCCAGGAGGTGGCGAAGACGGTGGGCTCGCCCCGGTCGCTGAGGCCGCTCGCTCCGCTGACGGTGATGTGGTCGCCGATGTCGGCGTCGGTGGTGAAGCGGTCGAGGGCGGCGCCGCAGCGGTCGCGGGTGAGGGCGATCTGGTGGTCGCCGGACCAGTCGCGCAGCACGGCGAAGGCGATGCCGCCGAGGTCGCGGACGAGCATGATCCGTCCGGCGACGGTGACGTCGGCGCCGGGCGGGACGTCGGCGAGGGCATGGGTGGGGGGCCGGACGCCGACGGGGTAGGGGTCGGTGCCGGTGGCGCGCAGGCGGTCGAGTTTGCGCCGGCGGACGCGGATCTGGTCGGGCAGGCCCGCGTCCGGGGCGGCGGGGCCGGGGGCGGGCGCGGTCGCGCGCGGCGGGAGCGGGGGCGCGGGCCGCGGGCCGGTCGCCCGTCGGCCCTTTCCCCACAGGGTGCGCAGCGACGGTACGGGGACGAAGCCCTCGGCGATGCCGGAGGCCAGGCCGATGCGGGCGAGGGAGGCTGTCTCGCCGTAGCAGATGAAGCGCGGGTACCACTCGGGGTGGTACTTGGCGTTGGAGCGGTAGAGGGCCTCCAGTTGCCACCAGCGGGAGAAGAACAGCAGCAGTCGGCGCCAGAGCCGCAGGACGGGTCCGGCGCCGATCCGGGCGCCCTCCTCGAAGACCGAGCGGAAGACCGCGAAGTTCAGCGAGATCCTGCGGATGCCCAACCGGGGAGCGGCGGCACACAGTTCGGTGACCATGAACTCCATCACGCCGTTGGGCGCGGCGCGGTCGCGGCGCATCAGGTCCAGGGAGACGCCGTCGGTGCCCCAGGGCACGAAGGAGAGCAGCGCGAGGAGCCGGCGGTCCTCGCCGCAGGCCTCCACGAGCAGGCAGTCGCCGTCGGCGGGGTCGCCGAGCCGGTCCAGGGCCATGGAGAAGCCGCGCTCGGTCTCCGTGTCGCGCCAGGCGTCGGCCTTGTCGACGATCTCCTCCATCTCCCGTTCGCCGAGGGTGGCGTGGCGGCGGATGCGGCAGGTGGCGCCGGTGCGGCGGACGCGGTGCACGGCCTGCCGGGTGACGCGCATGTCCCGGCCGCCCAGATCGAACCCGGCGACGTGCACGATCGCCTCGTCGCCGAGCTGGAGGGCGCCGAGTCCCGCGCGGGCGTAGGCGCGCGCGCCGTCCTCGGACGCGCCCATCACGGCGGGTGCCCAGGCGTAGCGGCGGGCCAGGTCCAGCCAGGCGGCGATGGCGTGCGGCCAGGCCTCCGGGTCGCCGACGGGGTCACCGCTGGCGAGGCACACCCCGGCCTCGACGCGGTAGGTGACGGCGGCCTTGCCGCTGGGCGAGAAGACGACGGCCTTGTCGCGGCGGGTGGCGAAGTAGCCGAGGGAGTCGCGCTCGCCGTACGCCTTGAGCAGGGCGCGGATGCGGGCCTCCTCGTCGCCGTGCAGCGCGGCCTCCAGGCGCTGGGACCGAAACAGCGTGGCGGCGGCGTTGAGGAGGGCGAGCGCGCCGAGCAGGCCGAGCACGAAGGTGACCTCGCGGGGCGGGTGCCCGGCGAAGGAACTGCTGGAGACGAGGCCACCGCACACCCGGTCGGCCGCCCAGGCCAGGTGCTGGCCGGCCGGGAGGGTGCCGGGGAAGAGCAGGACCAGGCCCCAGCCGAGCAGGATCGCGACGGCGAGCCCGGCGAGCAGGACGGCGAGGGCCCGCCACACCGCGCCGCGGCGGGAGGCGGCGTAGAACTCGCGGCGGGCCACGAGCAGCACGATCAGCAGCAGACCGCACAGGACGAGGGAGGGCAGCGACTGGGCGTACAGGCCGAGGGCGAGGCCGAGCGCGTCGGTGAGGACGACCAGGCCCAGATAGACGACGACCAGCCACCAGGCGACCTTCTTGCGGGCGGCGGTGGCGCCGGCCAGCAGGAACAGGAAGACGGCGTAGGCGAGGTTGGCGCTGATGGGGACCAGCAGCAGGTCGACGCCCCGGACGAGCGGACGCAGCACCCGCCGCAGCGGCTCCACGAGCGCGATCGCCGCGCACAGCAGCCCGAGCCCGGCGAACAGCGCACCGAAGGCCTCGGGCACCCGTCCAAGCCGCCCACCGCCGTCCGAGGGCCCCGCCCCCGTGCCGTCCCTACGCGCGGCGGGCTCCGCGGTGGCGGTCATGGTTCCGACTGTAGGTACGGGGGCGGGGGACGCGCGCGTCGAGGCGTGAGGCCCACGCGCCCCGTCGGTTCATGGGAAGCGACCGTTCCGATAGCCTCGGGACGTGACGGAGCAGCACGAAGAGCATGCGCACCTGTTCGAGCGGGGCACGGACGGGCCGAAGGTGATCCTCGTCGGGGTGGACGGCTCCGACTCCTCGATGCGGGCCGCCGCGTACGCGAGCGGCCTGGCGCGACGGCAGCGCGCGCTGCTGGCGGTGGTGTACGTGCAGCCCGTGCTGGCGGCCGGTGCGGCCCTGGGGGCCCCGGTGATGGAGACGACCGACGAGATCGCCGAGGACCTGGTGGGGCAGATCCGGGAGGCGGCCGAGCGGCTCCGCGGGATATTCGAGGTGCGCTGGGAGTTCCACACCTTCCGCGGCGACCCCTACGCCGGACTGGTGACGGCCGCCGAGGAGCTGAAGGCGGACGCCGTGGTGGTGGGCGCCTCGGAGCAGGCCGGGCACCGGATCATCGGGTCGGTGGCGGTGCGACTGGTGAAGGCGGGACGCTGGCCGGTGACGGTCGTTCCGTAGCCTCCCGGGGCTCGCGCAGGAGCAGCAGCGGGGTGAAGAGCAGCAGGATTCCGGCGACGGCGATGGCGGTGCGCGGACCCGTGAGGCTCGCGAGCAGACCCCACAGGGCGGTCAGCGCGGCCGTGGTGGCCTTGCCGGAGATCGACCAGGCGGACAGGGTGCGGGCGACCCGGTCGTTCGGGGTGCGCTCCAGGCGGCGGGTGGCGTACACCGGGCTGTAGACGGCCGAGCAGGTGATCACCCCGAACTCCAGGATCATCACGAGCAGCAGGCCGGGCGGTCCGGGCCGGACGAAGGCCAGCCCGAGGGGCCAGACGACGCGCAGGGTGCTCACGGCGCGCAGCACCGGCTGCTGCCCGTACCGGGCGACCAACGGGCGTGCCAGCCGTGCGCCGAGGAGGCCGCCGAGGCAGGGCACGGCGAAGGCGAGGCCGTACTGCCAGGGCGTGAAGCCGAGCGGGCCGAGCATCAGGACGGCCAGTTGGGGTGCGGCGACCATGATCAGGGCGTTGGCCGCGAGGTTGTTGAAGAACAGGGGCCGCAGGGTCGCGCTGGTGAGGATGTGCCGCCAGCCCTCGACCAGGTCGGCGGCCCGCAGGCGTGCGGCGCCGGTGCGTGCGGGGTGCGGCTCGCCGTCGCCGACGGCCCGCAGGCCCAGGGCCGACAGCAGGAAGCTGACGGCGTTCGCCATGACGGTCGTCAGGGGGCCGAAGAGGCCGATCGCGGCGCCGCCCAGGGGCGGCCCGAGGACGAGGGCTGTCCAGTTCGTGGACTCGAACCGGGCGTTCGCGGTGAGGAGCCGGTCGGCCGGAAGGAGCGTCTTCAGGAAGGCGCCCGAGGCCGCGTTGAAGGTGATGTCGGCCGCCGCGACGATCACGGAGACGGCGAGCACCTGGCCGAGGCCGAGCCCGCCGAGGGCGTAGGCGACGGGGAGGGTCAGCAGCGCGGCGAAGCGGGCCAGGTCCATGGCGATCATCACCGGCCGCTTGCGCCGGAACTCCACCCAGGGTCCGAGCGGCACCGCCAGTACGGCGCCCACGGCGGGCCCGGTCGCGGCGAGCAGGGCGACCTCGGCGGGCCCGGCGTGCAGCGCGATGACCGCGATCACCGAGAACGCGTCGAAGGCGAGATAGGTGCCGAGCGCACTCACCGCGTACGCGGCCCACAGCCACCCGAACCGCCGTCCCAGCCTCATCCACAACCTCCCGTTGACCGGGGACATGAAAACCGGCAGGTGGGGTGCGGATCAAACAACCAGGACGACGAGCGCCACAACCATCGGTTGTACGACGTGGGTCGGCGGCTACGATGACCGGGTGGATCTCAAGGCCGTGCGCACCTTCGTCACCGTCGCGGACACCGGGCAGTTCCAGGAGGCGTCGGCCGTGCTCGGCATCACCCAGCAGGCCGTCTCCAAGCGGATCGCGGCACTGGAGAAGGAGCTGGGGGTACGCCTGTTCGTCCGGTCCGCGCGCGGGGCGGCACCGACCGTCGACGGGCGCGCGTTCCTGCCGCACGCCCGCGAGCTGCTGCTGGCCGAGGAGCGCGCCGCGGCCTCGGTGCGGCCGGGGCGGCGGGCGCTGCGCGTCGACGTGGTCGGGGCCCGGCTCGGACCCGCGGGCCTGCTGCGCGACTTCCATCGGGCGCGCCCGGAGACGGCCCTGGACGTGGTGACCCTGTTCGACGCGGACACGGCCGTCGCCGCCGTGCGCTCGGGCACCGTCGACGCCACCTTCCGCGCGGTCCGCACCCGGCTGCCCGGCGGTCTGCGCGCGGCCCGGGTCTTCGACGAGCCGGTGCAACTGCTGACCGGCCCGCGGCATCAGCTCGCCGGAGCCCGTTCGGTGACCCCGGCGCAGCTGGCCGGGCACCGGATCTGGATGCCGGGCCTCGTGGCCGGCACCGAGTGGGCCGCCTATTACACGGCGCTCGCCGCCGAGTTCGGGCTCACCATCGACTCGGTGGGCCCCGACTTCGGCTCGGAGGCGCTGCTCGACACGCTCGCCGGCTCCGCCTCGCTCGCCACCCTGGTCGCCGAGGGCATCCGGCTGGTCTGGCCGCGGGGGCACGACCTGCGGCGGATCCCGCTCACCGACCCGACACCGGTCTACCCGCACTCCCTGGTGTGGGACGCGACGAACGCGCATCCGGCGCTCGCCGCGCTGCGTGCCCATCTCTCCGAGCGGCCGGCCGCCCGTCCGTCCTCGCGCGCGTGGACCCCCGCCTGGGCCGTGCGTGGCGCCTTCCCAGCGGGGCACCCCTGAGCCATCATGATCCGGCGTCAGCCGTTTGCCGTCGGTGAAGAGGTGAGGCGCATGGCAAGACTCCGGGCGGGTGAGGGCATTCTCCGCCGCAAACCCATCGAGCACATCGAGGAGACGGAGGTCGGCGAGGGTCCCCGCCTGGAGCGGTCGCTCGGGCTGTGGCAGCTCACCGCGATCGGCGTCGGCGGCATCATCGGCGCCGGCATCTTCACGCTCGCCGGTACGGTGGCCAACGGCACGGCGGGGCCCGCGGTGCTGGTGTCCTTCCTGATCGCCGGTGCCGCGAGCGCGTGCGCCGCGCTGTCGTACGCCGAGTTCGCGGGGCTCATCCCGAAGGCGGGATCGGCGTACACCTACGGCTACGCGGTGCTCGGCGAGTTCGCGGGCTGGTTCATCGGCTGGGACCTGCTGCTGGAGTACACGGCGATCGTGGCGGTGGTCGCGATCGGCATCTCCGGCTACTTCGGATTCCTCGTCGAACAGATGGGGGCGAAGCTGCCCCCCTGGATGCTGGGCGCGCCCGGCACCGGCCCCGGGCACCGGGTGGACCTGTTCGCGGTGGTGCTCTGCCTGCTGATCGCCTGGCTGCTCACCCTCGGCATCCGCAGCGCGGCCCGCTTCGAGACGATCGTGGTCGCGGTGAAGGTGCTGGTGGTCCTGCTGGTGATCGGGGTGGGCGTGTTCCACATCGACACCGCGAACTACCACCCGTTCTTCCCCTACGGGATCAGCGGCGCCTTCACGGGCGCGGCCACGGTGTTCTTCGCGGTGTTCGGCTACGACGCGATGTCCACGGCGGCCGAGGAGTCCAGGGACGCGCAGCGGCACATGCCGAGGGCGATCATCTACTCGCTGATGATCGCCATGGTGCTGTACGTCGCGGCCTGTCTGGTGCTGACCGGCATGCAGAACTACCGGTTCATCGACAAGGAAAGCGGGTTCAGCACGGCGTTCAAGTCGGTGGGCCTGAACGCGCTCGCGGACGTGATCGCGGTGGGCGCCATCATCGGCATCCTCACCGTCATGTTCACGTTCATGCTGGGCGTGACCCGGGTGTGGTTCTCCATGTCCCGGGACGGGCTGCTGCCCAGCTGGTTCGCCAAGACGCACCCGACGCGGCACGTGCCGACCCGGGTGACCTGGATCGTCGGGGCGGCCTCCGCGCTCATCGCCGGGTTCCTGCCGATCGGGGAGGCGGCCGAGCTGACCAACATCGGCATCCTGCTGGCGTTCGTGGTGGTGTGCGTGGCGGTGATCGTGCTGCGCCGGCGGCGCCCGGACCTGCCGCGCGCCTTCCGTACGCCGTGGGTGCCGTTCGTGCCCGCGCTGGGTGTCGTCTTCTCGGTCTGGCTGATCACGTTCCTGCAGTGGCAGACTTGGGTGCGGTTCGCGGTGTGGTTCCTGATCGGCTGCCTGGTCTACTTCACCTACTCCTACAAGCGCTCGGCGCTGGCCGAGCGGCGCACCGGCTGACTACTCCCCCATGACCAGGCCGTCCTTGGCGGCGCCCCGGCTGAGCACCACGTCCCGGATCCGGTCGCGGACCCCGACGAGGTCGGCCCCGCCCGCGACGGCCCGGCCCACGTCGACCACGCGCCCGGCGTCGAGGTCGTACATCTGCGGCACGAACTCGGCCCGCGTCACCTGCCAGCGGCCGCCCGCCCGCGCGGGCGGGGCGAAGGTGAAGCGGGCCAGGGTGGACTCGTTGCCGCGCGGGTCGCGGGAGCCGTCGCCGTCGTCCAGTTCACCGGAGATCTGGTCGCCGAGGCCGTAGACCACCCAGGTGCCGTTGACCTTCTCGTACGGCTGCGGCACATGGGTGTGGGCGCCGAGGATCAGGTCGATGTCCGGGCGCCGTCCGTCGGCGGAGGCGGTCAGCCGGCGGGCGAGGGCGATCTGGTCGCCGGTCGGGGCGTCGTCGCCGCCGGTGCCCCAGTGCAGGGAGAGGACGACCACGTCGGCGCCGGCCTTCCGGGCGGCGCGGGCGTCGGCCTCGATCCGGTCGGCGTCGATCGGACCGAGTGCCCAGGGCTGCCCGGACGGCAGCGGCTGTTCGCTGTCGAAGGTGTACGACAGCTGCGCGACCACGGCGGAGCCGGCCCGGTACAGGGCCGGACGGCGGGACTCCTGCGCGCTGCGGGCGGTGCCGGCGTGCCCGAGACCCGCCGCGTCCAGGGTGTCGAGGGTTCGCCGGATGCCGTCGGCGCCGTCGTCCAGGGCGTGTTCGGAGGCGGTGGCGCAGCCGTCGTAGCCCGTCAGGGCGAGGTCCTGGGCGAGCTGCGGCGGGGCCAGCGGGGCCGCGCCGCCGGCGCCGTCCTCCAGGTGACACAGCGCCAGGTCGGCACCGTGCACGAGGGGTTCGACGCCGGAGAGCATGGGCCGGAAGTCGTAGCCGCCGCCGGCGGTGTCGGAGGAGGCGCGGTCGAGGACGGCGGGGTGGGTCAGGACGTCACCGGTGGCGACGAGGGTGAAGCCGCGGCCGGCGGGCGGTCCGGCGGCGCCGCCCCGGCCGGAGTCCTGGCGGACCTGCTGGGTGCAGGCGGCCGCCGCCGCGAGGACGGCGGTCAGGGCCAGGGCCACCTGGTGTCTGCGTCCGATCATCGGCTCACCCCTCGGGATCTGCGTCAGTACGTCAGTACGGCTGTCGTATTTACTGACCTTGCCGTGACGGGCATATGGGTATGAAGCCGACTCTCCGTCCAAACGGTCCGGGTCCTCTCATTGACCCATCCGGTACTCCCCCCGATGGGCCCGCCGACCGTTCGCCGACGCGATCCGACCGTCCGCCGCACGGCCGCGCGCATCCTCTGTGCGCCGGGCGCGCGCCGCGCTGCGATACCGCCATGACGGCCGGAACCCCACTCATCCCCGTGCCCGGAACGACCTCGCGGACCCGGGGGACGACGACCGCCGAGCACGAGCTGGCGGCCCTCCAGCGGGAGCACGGCGGCCCGCTCCTCGCCCTGCTGCTGCGGCTGTGCGACGGGGACCGGCAGCGCGCCGAGGACCTGCTCCAGGAGACCCTGCTGCGCGCCTGGCAGCACCCCGAGGCGCTGCACGCCGACGGTTTCGCCTCGGTGCGGCCCTGGCTGTCGACCGTCGCCCGGCGGCTCGCGATCGACGCCGTCCGGGCCCGCCGGGCGCGCCCCGCCGAGGTGGCCGACGGGGTGCCGGAGGACGCGCGGATCACCGCCGACCCGGCCGAACGGGCCGCCGCGGCGCTGGACGTACGGGCCGCTGTGAAGACTCTCACGCCGCAGCACCGTGACGTCCTTGTCCTCGTGTACTTCCGCGGGGCCAGTGTGGCGGAAGCCGCGCGCGCCCTCGGCGTTCCGCCCGGTACCGTGAAGTCCCGGGCGCACTACGCGCTCCGCGCCCTGCGCCGGGAGCTTCCGGGTTACGCGGCCGACCTGCGCTGAAACCGGAAGCCGGGTCAAACCTCGGTAAAGCGCCTTGCTGCGGGCCCCGTTGGGGCAATGGGCTGTCCTCATCCGCGTTCCGGGCGAGGACGCGTCCCCGGGGATCGGGCGACGCGCGCGCACCGGAGGAAGGGCAGGAAGGAAATGCCGAACACAGGCCACGAGGGCATCGACGGCGCGGACGGCGCCGGCGGCGGTGAACTGGTCGTACCCATGGCGTGGTTGTACGCCGAGTACATCGCCGACGAGCTGCTGCGCACCGGCGATCTGATGCCGCCGACGTCCTTCGAGTTCCGGGCGGGCCGGGACGCGCTCGCGCTGACCGTCTTCCTGTCCGACACCGAGGGGGAGCTGTCCGGCATCCGGGTCGTCTCCCAGCTGGAGAACTGGCTGTCGCTGACCGCCTGCGACCATCCGTGGCAGGACTGGGTGCGCACCCGCATGGCCGACCTGACCGCGCGCGCCGCCGGCTCCCCCGGTCCCGATCTGGCGCTCGCCGAGAACGCCTGGCGCTGGCTGGAGGAGACCGAGCTGCTGGCCACCGACCTGGACGCGGTCCCGGGCGGCGGCGCGCTGTCCGACGAGGAGGACGGGCCGAAGGTCTGGACACCGGCGTGGCAACTCGGGTTGCCCCTCGGGCACCTGGCGATCCACCTCTTCTGATCCGCTGACGCGCCCGCCGTCACCGTCGGCGAGCGGTCCGGGGGGAGGTCCGCGCCGGGCGCGGCGGCCGCGCGGCCGGGAGGACTCGGTGACACCGCGCGCGGGGAAGCGGACGCCGGGAGCGGGACCGAGGCACCAAAGGGGCCGCGGGCAGTCGACCACGGGGGCCCGGACGGCACCGGCCTGGACACCCGTCGCCCCGCGACGCCCAGGTGCGCCGGCCCTCTCGCGCCCCTCGCCCCGCACCTGTCCCCTCGTGACAGCCAGACGTGACGGCGCACCGCAGCCCGTCGGGCCCGGCGAGCCGTGACGGCGCGCGGCAGCCCGGGGGCCCGGGGCCCGGGGGCCCGGGAGGCCCGGGGGACACCGCGCTCGGCACCGCCGGAGCACGGGCGTCAACGCCCCGACGGGCGGCGGGGGCCGCGTCACGCGCGGGGTTCGCAGCGCCGCTGCGGGGCCCTGCCGGGGGCGGCGGGGGCCGGCCCGGTGGGCCCTCCCCGCCCGGCCGGGCCGCGCGGCCGCCCGTCACTTCAGCAGGCGGGAGAGTCTTCGGTCGGCCAGGGGTTTACCGCCCGTCTGGCAGGTGGGGCAGTACTGGAGGGAGGAGTCGCTGAAGGAGACCTCGCGGATGGTGTCGCCGCACACGGGGCAGGGCTCGCCGGTGCGGCCGTGGACGCGCAGGCCGCTCTTCTTCTCCGACTTCAGGCGTCCCGCGGCCACGCCCCTGGAGCGTTCGACCGCGTCGGTGAGGGTGCCGCGCAGGGCCTCGTACAGGTGGTGGGTCTCCTCGGGCGTGAGGGAAGCTGCCAGCTTGAAGGGGGACATCCTCGCCGCGTGCAGGATCTCGTCGCTGTAGGCGTTGCCGACGCCCGCGATCAGGGACTGGTCCCGCAGGGCGCCCTTGAGCCGGCGCCGTTCGTCCTTGAGGAGGGCGGCGAGACGGGCCTCGTCGAAGTCGGCGGCGAGCGGGTCGGGGCCGAGGCGGGCGATGCCCGGCACCTGCGCCGGATCGCGGACGACGTACACCGCGAGACGCTTCTGCGTGCCGGCCTCGGTGAGGTCGAAGCCCTCGCCGGTCTCCAGCGCCACGCGCAGCGCGAGCGGGCCCTTGCCCGGCTTGGGCCGCCCGTCCGGCAGCCGGTCCCTCCACTGGAGCCAGCCCGCGCGGGCCAGATGGATCACGAGGTGCAGTCCGCTGTCCGCCGCGAGGTCCAGGAACTTGCCGTGCCGGCGCACCCCCGTGACCCGGACGCCCTCGAAGGCCGTGACGGGAGGGTCGTACGTCTTCAGCACGCTGACGGCGGCCGGCAGCACCCGGGCCACCCGCAGGCCGACCAGGTGCTCGGTGAGGAGGTCCGTCAGCGCTTCCACCTCGGGCAGTTCCGGCATACGTCCAGAGTGCCACCCGCCACCGACAACGCCCTGCGGCTCACCCGGTGGGCGCGCGGATCAGCCCTCGCCCAGCCGGAACTCGCACCACACCACCTTGCCGCTGCCGCGCGCCTCCACGCCCCAGGCGTCGGCGAGCATCTCCACCAGCAGCAGCCCCCGCCCGGAGACCCCGTCCCACCGCGCGTCCCGGCGCCGGGGCAGGGCGCTGGAGGAGTCCTCCACCTCGATCCGCAGCCGGCGCCCGGTGCCGACGAGGGAGCGCAGGGTGACGATCGCCGCGCCCTCGGTGTGCACCAGGACATTGGTCATCAGCTCGTCCGCGGCCAGCTCGACCTCGTCGGCGCGCTCGACCGCTCCCCAGGCGCGGACCGCGGCCCGGATCATGTGCCGGGCCTGGGTGAGGGCTTCCGGATCGCCGGGCGCCACATGCTGCTGGAGCCGGCCGCAGGACCGTCCGGCCTCCGGCGTCCGGCGGCGCAGCACGAGCAGGGCCACGTCGTCGTCGCCGCCCCGTTCCTCGGCCGACTGGATGAGCCGGTCGGCGAGTTCGTCCACGTCGTCGGGCCCCGCGCGGACCTGGTCCGCGAGGTCGTGCATCCCGTCTCCCAGATCGGCGCCCGGCTGCTCGACCAGCCCGTCGGTACACAGCAACAAGGTGTCTCCGGGGTCGAGTTCCAGGGTGGTGACGGGATACTGCAGTACCCCGAACTCGGCCGAGAGCCCGAGCGGCAGCCCGCCCGCGACCGGCACCCGCCGGCAGCCTCCGGGGCCGCGCACCAGCGGGTCGATGTGCCCGGCGCGCACCATCTGGACCACCCCGGTGGACAGGTCGGCCTCGGCGTACAGACAGGTGGCGAAGCGGTCGGTGTCGAGTTCGTGCAGGGAGACCGAGGCGCGGGCCATCACCGCGGCCGGGGTGTGCCCCTCGGCCGCGTAGGCCCGCAGCACGATCCGCAGCTGGCCCATCACGGCCGCCGCGTGCGTGTCATGGCCCTGGACGTCGCCGATGACCGCGCCGATCCGGCCGCCTGGCAGCGGGATCACGTCGTACCAGTCGCCGCCGATGTCCCGGCCGAAGGCGGCCGAACGGTAGCGCACCGCGATGTCGGCGCCCGGCACGCTGGGGATGGTGCGCGGCAGCATGGCCTGCTGGAGCCCCTGGGCGAGGTCCTTCTGCTGCTCGTAGAACATGGCCCGCTGAAGGCTCTGCGCGATGCTGCCGCCGAGCGCGACGAGGACACCGCGCTCCTCCTCGGAGAAGCCGCGCCGGTCGCTGTAGAGCAGGCCCATCACCCCGATCGGCCGGGCCTGGGCGATCAGCGGCAGATAGGCGGCCGAGGCGACATGCAGATGGGTGATCTGCGGCCACAGGAGCGGGTACTCCCGGGCGAACTCCTCCGGGGACTCGACGAACCGCGGGGTCAGCGTGCGCACGACCTCGCTCATGGGGTACGGCTCGTCGATCCGGTTCACCTGGCTGGCGGGCACGAAGCTGCCGGCCGGCGCTTCCGCGACGAGCCGGATCCGGCCGGCCTCCACCAGGCCCATCACGAAGCTCGCGGCGCCCAGCCGCCGGATGCCGTGGGTGTCCTTGAGGACGTCGGTGACGTCCTGCACCGTGCGTGCGTGGGCGAGGGCCGCGGAGACGATCTGCACGATGTTGGTCTGCTGGCGGAACGCCTCCTCCTGGGCGGCGCGCACACTGCGCGCCGCGCTCTCGGCGAGCTCCTGGGTGGCGTCGCGGACGATGCCGACGACCCGGCGGGGGCGGCCGTTCCCGTCCCGTCGGATGTAGCCCTGGGTGTGGGTCCAGCGCGGGGTGCCGTCGCGGCAGCGGATGCGGAAGTAGGCGCCGTAGTTCTCGCGGCCCTCCTTGATGCTCTGGGCCACGAGGGCGTCGAGACGGGCCGCCTCGGGCACGGGCACCCGCAGGACCAGCGATTCGGCGCGTCCGTCGTATTCCTCGGGCAGCAGGTCGAACACCTCGTGCGCCTGGGCGTCCATGTGGAACAGGCCCTTGTCCAGGTCCCAGTCGAAGGTGCCCATGTGGTTGAGCGCCAGGATCGGGTCCGGGTGGGCGGGCCAGTCCTCCGGGAGGGACAGGGCACTCGCGCCCCGATCAGCCATGGAGCCACCTTGCCAGGATTCGCCGGATTCTTCGACCGGTCCCGGGACCACGAGCCGGCCCGCGGTCAGCCGCCGAGCACGTCGGCGGGGGTGGGACCGGCCCCGCCGGGGGCACCGCCCGGTGCGGGCGCGTCGGCGCCGCCGGGGTCGGGCAGGGCGGGCGTCTCGGTGACGTTGGGCGGACCGATCTCGTCGGGGGCCTGGGGGCTGGGGGGCGCGCCGAAGGGGGCCGGGTTGTAGAGGGAGGTGTCGGGGGGATAGGCGAGGGGGTCGCGGAGAGTGGGGGCGCCGGAAGGGGCGGACGACGCCGACGGAGTGGAGGGCGTCGACCGGGCGGGCGAGTCGGAGGGGGACGAGGAGGCCGCTGCGACGGGCGAGGCCGAGGCCGACCCGAGAGCCCGGGTGGGGAGCGCGGCGCGCGGTTCGGAGGACGTGGTCGGGGTGGGCGAGGGGGTGCCGGGAGCCGTGGGGGCGGGGGTGCCCTGGTCGTCCGCCGCGGGAGTGCTGTGAGCGTCGGCGGGCGGGATGCCGTCATCCGTCGTGGCCGAAGCCCCGTCGTTCGTCGTGGCCGAAGTCCCGTCGTTCGTCGTGGCCGAAGTCCCGTCGTTCGTCGTGGCCGAAGTCCCGCGGTCTGTCGGGGCCGATGTACCCCGGTCCGTCGTGGCCGATGTGCCCCGGTCCGTCGTGGCCGAAGTCCCTTGGTTGACCGAAGTCCCGCGATGCGTCGTGGCCGAAGTCCCGTCGTTCGTCGTGGCCGGAGTCCCGCGGTCCGTCGGGACCGGGGCACTGCCGGTGTCGGGCGGCGCGCTCCCCTGCTCGCCCGCCGCGTGCGTGCCGTGTCCGCCGGCGCGGGAGGCGTCGTGGACCCCGCCGTCCGGCCCGCCCCCGTCCCGGCCGGTGCCGGCCGCCCCCCGTCTCACCGCCCGTGCGCCCCGCCCCCCGGAGCGCGCGCCGACCCCGTCCGCCCGTGTACGACGATCACCCGCCTCCTCGCCGCGCGCCGCCCCGCGCCCCCGCCCCGACGTCACCCGTCCGGCGTCGATCACCGCTCCCCGCACCTCCCCCGTCGCCGTGTTCGACCGGGTGTCCCGGGGGCTGGGCCGCGCGGTCGGCGGCCGGGACGGGTGGGGGAAGCCGGTGAGCCCGGGATCGGGGGGCGCGGTGTCGGAGACGGCCGGCGGGGCCACGAGGCGGTCCTTGCGGACGTCGGGGCCGACCCGGCGTTCTATCCAGGTGTTCGTGCCGGCGTCGAGCAGCGTCAGGCTGCCCACCGCCTGGGGCGCCGGGGTCACCACGATCACCTGGTTCGGCCGGTAGCCCGACCAGGCGGTGCCGCGCGCCCCGACGCCGCCGCGGGCCTCCTCGGGCGGACGGAGCGGGTTGCCGCAGGCGCAGCGCACCCGGGGCACGCCCCGGTTGTCGACGAGGACGGCGGTGCCTGCCTGGAGCACGGCCTGGTACCCGGCCACCTGCCCGTCGCGGTAGCCGTGGTTGGTGACGCGGGTGTCCGCGCGCAGCAGGACCGGGGTCAGGCCGCGCAGGTAGCCGGGCAGGTCCGCACGGGGGACACCGGCCGTTCGGGCGAAGGCGTCGCCCCGGGCGGGGTCCGACGTCAGGCCGCCGATCTGCCGTTCGACGTCGCAGCCGGCGACGCGGGCGCTGCCGCTGTAGAGCCCGGGGGTGCCGCCGGACAGGGCGCGCGCCGCCGCCAGGGGGGCGACGGCGAGGCCCGCCGGCGGGGCGCTGGCGTCGGCGGTGCGGCCGGTGCCGGTCGGCCGGGGCGTGCCGGGTCCGGCGGGACCGGTCGCCGTGGAGGCGGTGAAGGGGTTGGGCCCCTGCTCGGCGGCGGGCTGGAGGAAGACCTCCTCGCCCAGTTGGGCCTCCTTGACGGCGGCGCCCGCACACCCGGTGAGGAGCAGCGCCACCGACAGCAGCACGCAGGCCATGACCATGGATCCGGTGGGTATGCGCACCGTGCACTCCGCATCACTGTGGGTGAATTATCCCTATTATTTGCTTTGCACCCGTTTCACTGGCAACTCGGGGAGATCGGCACGAGGGAGGCGAGGCGGTCGTGGACTGGTTCACCGCACCCGACTACTGGCTGAGCCGGCTGGTCCTCCAGCGGGCGCTGGCCGCCCTCTATCTCGTCGCGTTCCTGGCGGCCGCCCTCCAGTTCCGGGCGCTGCTCGGCGAGCGCGGCATGCTGCCGATCCCCCGCTACGTGGCGCGGATCCCCTTCCGGCGGGCACCGAGCCTGTTCCACCTGCGCTACTCCGACCGGTTCTTCGCGGCCACGGCGTGGGCGGGCTGCGCGGTGTCGGCGGCGCTGCTCGCCGGGGCGGACGCGCTGCTGCCGCTGTGGGCGGGGATCGTGCTGTGGCTGGTGCCGTGGGCGCTGTACCTGTCGATCGTGAACGTGGGCCAGACCTGGTACGCCTTCGGCTGGGAGTCGCTGCTGCTGGAGACCGGCTTCCTGGCCGCGTTCCTCGGCAACGACGAGGTGGCGCCGCCGGTGCTGGTGCTGTTCCTGCTGCGCTGGATCCTGTTCCGGGTGGAGTTCGGCGCGGGGCTGATCAAGCTGCGCGGCGACGCGTGCTGGCGCCGGCTGACCTGCCTCTACTACCACCACGAGACCCAGCCGATGCCGGGCCCGCTGAGCTGGTTCTTCCACCATCTGCCCAAGCCGCTGCACAAGGTGGAGGTGGCCGCCAACCACTTCACCCAACTCGTGGTGCCCTTCCTGCTGTTCGCGCCCCAGCCGATCGCCTCGGCCGCCGCCGCGCTGATGATCGTCACCCAGCTGTGGCTGGTGCTCTCCGGCAACTTCTCCTGGCTGAACTGGATCACCATCGTGCTGGCGGTGTCCGCGCTGCGGCTCCCGGCGACGGCGCCGTCCCTGCCGTCCGCGCCCCTCGGGTACGAGGTCGTGGTGCTCGCGCTGACCGCGCTGCTGCTGTTCCTCAGCTACCGCCCCGTGGTGAACATGGTCTCCCGCCGCCAGGTCATGAACCGCTCCTTCGACCCGCTCCACCTGGTCAACACCTACGGCGCCTTCGGCAGCGTCAGCCGGGTGCGCTACGAGGTGGTCGTGGAGGGCACGCTGGACGAGGCCGCCCGGGAGGACTCGGACTGGCGGGAGTACGAGTTCAAGGGCAAGCCGGGCCGGCTCCGGCACTGGCCGCGCCAGTTCGCGCCGTACCACCTGCGGCTGGACTGGCTGATGTGGTTCGCCGCGCTGTCGCCCGCGTACGCCGGGGAGTGGTTCGGCGGACTGGTGGAACGCCTCCTGGAGAACGACCGCGCCACGCTGCGGCTGCTGCGCCGCTCCCCCTTCCCGCCGGACACCCCGCCGCGCTACGTCCGCGCCCGTCTCTTCCGCTACCGCTACACCACCTGGCGGGAGTTGCGCGAGACGGGGGCGTGCTGGGACCGGACGTATGTGCGCGAGTACCTGCCGCCGACCCGGCTCGCCCGAGCGGCCGAGAGGTCGTAGCGCTCACGCCCGCGGGCGGGACCCGGTTCCCCGGCGGGCGGCGGCGGTCGCCGTACGGCGGCAGGCCAGGGCCACCCCGGCGACGGTGAGCGGTCCGCACGACAGCTCGGCGGGGTGCGGGCGTTCGCCCAGCCACAGGTAGGCGACGGCGAGCGGGGCGGCCGGTGCCAGGGAGAGGGCGGCGGTCGCGCCGGTGACCGTGCGGCGGGCGACCGCAGCCCCACACGAGGAATCCGGCGGCCGACGGCAGCGCGCCGAGGCGGGCCGCGGCGAGCAGGGCGCCGGGCGGGGCGGTGCAGGACGGCACCGAGCGCGCCCGGGGCGAGCGGCAGCAGCAGGACGGTGCCCGCCCACATCGCGTGGGAGGCCGCCTCCAGGCCGGTGCAGGTGCGCAGCAGCGGTTCGACGCCCAGATGGTAGGCGGTCTGGACCGCGGCGGCGGTCAGGTAGCCGGTGTCGCCGCCGGCCACGGCGATCACGGCCGCCCCGGACAGGGCGCCGGCGGACCCGGCCACCCCGGCGGGGGAGAGCCGTTCGCGGAAGAGGAGGGCGGCGGACAGGGCGCTGAGCGCCGGGGCGACGGCCACGATCATGCTCGCGGTGCCGACCGGGGACCTGCAACTCACCCCAGTTCATTGTCAGTTGGTAGGCGCTCGTGCCCGGGGCGCCCACGAGGACGATGCGCGGCAGGTCCCGGCGGGCGGGCCCACCCCCGCGAGGGGGCACCATGGCCGCCGGGACGAGGGAGGCGACGGCGAGGTCGGCCGGGGCGCGGCGGCGAGGCCCTCGGCGACCGGCCCGGGTTCGCCGGGCGCGTGCCACACCGCCGGGCACACCGCGGGGGATGCGTTCGGCGAGGACGCGGCGCAGGCGCTCTTCCACCAGAATGCGATCGTCACGCATGCGGGATGCTCCCCGCGGGGGTCCGGGCGTTCACGCATCGGACGCGCTGAGGAACGCATTCCCCTCCGGGGGCCACCGGACCCTCGACGTACCGCGCTCGACGGGGCACAGTTCTCCGTGCGTCCTGATTCGTACCGGCGAGTAGCCGACGACTGAACGAGGAGTGCCGTGGGGAGCTGGGCCGGGCGGAGCGCCGCCGAGATCGCCGCCGCCGTACGGGAGAAGCGGGTGACGCCGCGGGAGGTGGTGGCGGAGCACCTGGCGCGGATCGAGCGGCACGACGGGCGGATCGAGGCGTTCCGCACGGTGCGCGGGCAGGCGGCCCTCGCCGAGGCGGACGAGGTGGCCTCGCGCGCCGATCTGGCCGGACTGCCGCTCGCGGGGGTGCCGGTTGCGGTGAAGGACAACCTCGCGGTGCGCGGCGAGTCCCACCGCGTCGGTTCCGCCGCGACCCCGGACACCCCGGCGGCGGAGGACCATGTCACGGTGGCCCGGCTGCGGGCGGCGGGCGCGGTGGTCGTGGGCCTGACGAACGTGCCCGAGCTGTGCGTCTTCGGTACGACCGAGGGCGTGTACGGCACCACGCGCAACCCCTGGGACACCACGCGCACGGCGGGCGGCTCCTCCGGGGGCAGCGCGGCCGCGGTGGCCGCGGGGTTCGTGCCGATCGCGCTGGGCAACGACGGCATGGGGTCGCTGCGCATCCCGGCGGCGAACTGCGGTCTGGTCACGCTGAAGCCGGGGCCCGGGGTGGTGCCGGCGGGGATCGGCAACGGGGACTGGTTCGGCATGTCGGAGAACGGCCCGCTGGCCACGACGGTCGAGGACCTACGGCTGATGCTGGGCGTCCTCGCGGACGCCGACTTCCCCGCCGCCGAGGAGCCCGC
Source organism: Streptomyces hygroscopicus subsp. hygroscopicus (assembly GCF_030269125.1). GTDB lineage: Bacteria > Actinomycetota > Actinomycetes > Streptomycetales > Streptomycetaceae > Streptomyces > Streptomyces hygroscopicus_C. Next base: position 199,546 of record NZ_BSSM01000006.1, read on the forward strand.
GCGGCGGACGATCGCGGTGGCCCTGCGCAATCCGCTGCCCGGGGCGGGCGTGAGCCGGCCGTACGCGAGCGCGGTCCGGCGGGCGGCCGGGGTGCTGGCGCGGGCGGGACACCGGGTGCGCCGGGCGGAACCGCCGTACCCCGTGACGATGGGCGTGACCGCGCTGCGGTACTGGACGGCGGGGACGGCGGTGGACGCCGAGGGCCTGGACCCCGCGCGGCTGGCCCGGCGCACCCGGGTGCACGCGGCGCTGGGCCGGCGCTTCGTCGCCTCGGTCCGCACCGGCGCCGGACGCGATCGTCTGCGCGCCCGGCTGGCCCCCTTCCTCACCGAGCACGACGTCCTGCTGACCCCGGCCCTGGCCCGCCGGTCCCCCGCCGCGGGCCCCTGGCACGAACGCGGCTGGCTGCGCAACGTCCTCGTCAACTCCGCCTACTCCCCCTTCACCCCGCCCTGGAACCTGACCGGCTGGCCGGCCATGTCCCTCCCCGTGGGGACCCTCCCCTCCGGCGCCCCCTGCGCCGTCCAACTGGTGGGCCGCCCCGGCACGGAGCCCGTCCTGCTGGACCTGGCGGCGGAGCTGGAGCGGTCGCTGCCGTGGGAACGGACGGCGCCGTTGGCCGACTGAGGAGGCACGGCGGCGGACGGCACCGGTGGCGGGCCGGCACACGCGGGCCGGCACACGGACGACACCGCGGCCGGGGTACCACCGCGGCGGACGGCGCCCGTGGCCGGCCGCCGCCGTGCGCCGCTCAGCCCTGCCCGCCCCCGATGAACCCCCGGGCCTTGTCGACCCACCCCGACACGGCGTGGGCACCACAGCTCTCGGCGACCGCCTCGGCCTCGTCGAGGTGCCGGTACGCCGCCTCCCGCTCCCCCGTCTCCGCGGCGAGGTAGGCCAGCGCCACCAGCCCGGCCGCCTCCCCCGCCCGGAACCCGATCTCCCTGCGCAGCGCCACCGACTCGGTCAGCCGCTCACGCGCCCGCTCGAACAGCCCCGCCTCCCGGTCGGCGAACCCGAGATGCCGCACGGCGTAGGACATCGTCCGCCGGTCGCCGACGGTCCGCGCCAGCTCGTACGACCGCTCGAAGTACGGCCTGCCGGCGGCGCCGTCGCCCTTCACCACCTGGTACCAGCAGCCGACCCAGAACAGCGCGTCCGCCTCCCCGGACCCGTCCCCGAGCCTCCGGTACAGCTCGGTGGCGCGCTCGAACAGCGCCAGTTCCCCGGCGTCCTCCTCGCGGTCGTCCAGGAAGCGGACGTGCAGCACCTTGCCCCGGGCGAGGGCGAGCGGCGCCTCGACCGCGTCCAGCACGTCGTCGGACCGGTCCAGCGCGGTGGCGTCCCCCCGGAACATCGCCGCCTCGAACAGCTCCCCCGTCTGACCGATCCAGTCCTGCTCCCGCATGTCCCGCCCCTCCCCGTCGCTGTGAACAGCGCCGAGGCTATCCCTCCCCGCCGCGCGGGAGCCGGGCGTTTTCGGGGGTCAGAGGAGCGACCTGTGCATCACGTGCAGACCGACCGGACCGTGGCGGGGATGGTCGAAGGCTTCCGGGATCGTGGCCAGGACGGTGAATCCAGGGAGGTCCACAGACGGACCGCGGGGTTGGTCTCGACCACGGCGTTGAAGACCATGGCGCGGTAGCCGTGGCGGACGGCCTCCGCGAGGACGTGCTCGGCCAGGGCGCGGCCGGTGCCCCGGCCGGTGCGGGCGGGGTCGACCATGAAGCCGGCGTTGGCCACGTGGGCGGCGGGGCCGCCGTAGTCGGGCCGTGAGGTAGGCGGAGCCGACCACGGTGCCCGCCGGGTCCTCGGCTACGTACACCCGCTTGGCCGGGCTCATCCACAGGGCGCGGGCGGCCTGCTCGTCGGTGTCGGGGTCCCAGGCGTACGTCTCGGCGGCGGCGACGATCCGGTGCCGGAAGGGCCAGATCCTCGGCCAGTCGTCGGTAACGGCGTCCCTGATCAGCATGGGCGTGATTCTCGCGGGTCACGCCCATGGGTCGCGACGATCGCGAACGGGTTCAGTCCACGCTGGGCAGGATGTGGGGTTCGGCCAGGTCCTCCTCGTACCCCGCGAGGCGGATGGGGGCGGACCGGGCCCACACGTCGAGGCTGCCGAGTTCTCCGGGCCGGCGGCCAGGACGCTCAAGGTGCTCTTCGGGGCGTTGTTCGCGCTTCGTCTTTTCCGGTGTCACCGCGCACTCCTTATGTGTCGGATCACCCTCGGGGCGTACCGGACCGTGTGTGCTCCGGCGCTCGCCGCCCGCTCGGGTCTGGATGGAAGGCCAGTTCGGGCGCGGTGGCGCCGGTACTTCGGGCGGGACGGACCGATGATCTCCGGTACGCCCCGGACGGACGACATGGGTACCGGTTGGGACCCCATTTCGCTGTCCGTCCACCTTAGGTTAACCAAATGAGCGGACCTCCGCTCGATAGATAGTGCAAACAAGGGGTAACTATCGCGCTTCGATCAGCAACCCAATACCGTCCAATATGCAGCTATCTATGACAAATCGCATCGCCGGTGCGACGTTCCGTATCACCCGTTCGGCCCATGTGACGCAATTCAGGTGCCGTTGGCCGGGCCGCAAGCTCACCATGGTCTGCTGGCGCCCGACACGGCCCTCTCGCGGAAGGACTGACGCATGGAGCTGCGCAGCGTCGAGGAGCTGATGGACATGCTGTGCGCCGGCCGGCCCCAGCACGCGCTGCGGACCGCCGCGCTGCTGCGCCGCAGCCGCCCCGCCGACAAGGAGCTCCAGGTCGCGGGCCTGGTCCAGGGGATCGGGCCGCTGCTCGCCCCCGGCGACGAGGCGGACACGGCGCGCCGCGCCGCCGCGGCGGTACGGCCGCTGCTCGGGGAGCGGGTGTACCGGCTGGTGCGCGGGGACGCGGGCCCCGCCGACGAGGACGTCCTGCGGCTGCGCCTGGCCGGCGAGGAGGGCCGCGGCGCGGGCTTCGACGCCGGGGTGCTGGAGGACTGGCGCACGGTCCTGGAGCTGGTCGCCGCGCGCCACTCCCGCCTCGACGCGGTCGACTGACCCCCGGGGCGGACCCCGGAGATCAGTGCGCGGCGCCCGTCACCACTTGCCGGGCGCGTAGTCCTTGAGGAAGACGCCGTACACGTCCTCGCCGTCCTCGCCGCGCACGATCGGGTCGTAGACCCGGGCCGCGCCGTCGACCAGGTCGAGGGGCGCGTGGAAACCCGCCTCGGCGAGGCGCAGCTTGTCGTAGTGCGGGCGCTCGTCCGTGATCCAGCCGGTGTCGACGGAGGTCATGAGGATGCCGTCGGTGTCGAACATCTCCTGGGCGCTGGTCCGCGTCACCATGTTCATGGCCGCCTTCGCGGCGTTGGTGTTCGGGTGCCCGGCACCCTTGTAGCCCCGGCTGAACACCCCTTCCATCGCCGAGACGTTGACGACGTACGACCGTCCGCGCGCCGCCTTGCGGGCCGCGTCGGCCATCGCCGGGCGGAGCTTGCTGATCAGGATGAACGGGGCCGTGTAGTTGCACAGCTGGGTCTCCAGCAGCTCCACCGGGGAGATCTGCTCGATGCTCTGCACCCAGGTGTTGGTCTCCACGACGTCCGGCACCAGGCCGCCCGCGTCGATCGCGGTCCCGTCCAGGTGCCGGGCGACGCTGGCGTTGCCCGCGACCAGCGCGAGGTCGGCGACCTTCTGCGCGTCCAGGCCGCCGCCCCGCGTCTCCAGGGCACCGGCACCGATCGGCAGCGCGGTGATGCCGTCCACCGCTCCGGAGTTGAAGGCGCCGATCACCTCGTGGGCGGGCAGTTCACCGGCGGGCAGCGGGGCGCTCTCGCCCTCGACCAGGGCCGCGTACGCGGAGGGCAGCCGTCGTACGGTCTGCGTCGCGTTGTTGATCAGGATGTCGAGCGGACCCGCCTCCGCGACCCGCTCGGCCAGGGCCACGGCCTGCGCCGGGTCGCGCAGGTCGATGCCGACGACCTCCAGGCGGTGCAGCCAGTCCGCCGAGTCCTCCATCGCCTTGAAGCGGCGGATGGCGTCCTTGGGGAACCGGGTGGTGATCGTCGTGTGGGCGCCGTCGCGCAGCAGCCGCAGCGCGATGTACATGCCGATCTTGGCGCGGCCGCCGGTGAGCAGGGCGCGCTTGCCGGTGAGGTCGGCGCGGGCGTCCCGCCTGGCGCGGTTCAGGCCGGCGCACCGGGGGCAGAGCTGGTGGTAGAAGTAGTCGACCTCGACGTAGCGGGTCTTGCAGGTGTAGCAGGAGCGCGGGCGCTGGAGTATGCCCGCGATCCGGCCGGGCTCGACCTTGGACGAGGGCAGGATGCCCTCGGTCTCGTCGTCGATGCGCTCGGCGGAGCCGGTGGCCGTGGCCTCGGTGACGGCGCGGTCGTGGGCGGTCTTGGCGGCCCGGCGCTCCTGACGGCGGCGCTGCTTGACCGTCCGGTAGATGTGCGAGGTGGCCCGGCGCACCAGGATCGCGTCGGGGTGGTCCACGTCGATCGTGTCGAGCTCCTCCAGCACGCTGAGGCAGACGGCCAGGCGCTCGGGGTCGATGCCCGGACCGTGGACGACCTCTTCCGCGGCCATGGGGTCCGTGGCCATGGAGCCGTCTTCTGTCACCGTCATCGCGCTGCCGTTTCCCTGATCCGCGCAGCGCTCCGACTCGCGCCCGCTTTCGAACGCGGAATTTTACGGAGCGGCGGGCCCCTGAGCCAAACCCGGGTGGATCACGTACCTCCTCCACGTGGTCCCGGGCGCCCCACCGGCACCGCCGGCCCCTCGCAACACACCCTTCGGGCACCGTGTGTCAGCACACACAGGCCGCGAGCAGCGCCTCCACCTCGGCCGACACCGCGTGCGCGAACCGGTCCAGGTCCGGCACCGCCGCCGCGTCCGCGACCAGCCCGTAGTGCACCCGCCCGCGGTACGTGGAGATCGCGACCGCCAGCGACTGGCCGGGCGCGAGCGGGGCGAGCGGATAGACCTCGGCCAGCTCGTGTCCGCCGAGCCGCAACCCCACCCCGGGCAGCGGCACGCTCGTGACCAGGATGTCGAACCACAGCCGGGCGGCCTGCCCGACGAGCGGCCCGCCGAGCCGGTGGCCGAGGGCGGGCACGTGGTCGGCGAGCAGCGCTACCGCGCCGGCGCCCCGGTCGGGGCCCGCGTCCTTGTTGCGGACCATCGCGGTGCGCACGGCGGCGAGGCGGCCGAGCGGGTCGGGTTCGTCCACCGGGAGCCGTATCAGATAACCGGAGAGCCGGTTGCCGGGCGGCTGGGCGGTGCGCGGGCGGCGCCGGGAGACGGGGATCAGGGCGCGCGGCGCGACCCCGGTACTGCCGTCGCCGCGTTCGTCGAGCCAGCGGCGCAGCGCGCCGGCGACGACCGCGATGAGGACGTCGTTGACGGTGCCGCCGGCCGTCTTGCGGACCCGGTGCACATCGTCGATGTCGAGGACGACGCCGGCGGTGCGGCGGGTGCCGCTGGGCGGGGAGGCGAGCGCGGTGCTCGGGCGCATGCGCAGGGTGGACAGGGCGAGCGAGGCGCCGATGTCCAGGGCCCGGCCCATGTCCGACAGGGCGCCCCTGACCAGGCCGGGAAGCATGCCGGGCAGCTCGCGCACGTCCGGCAGCGTCCGGCGCGGCGGCTCGACGGCGCGCGGCGGCCGCTCGGGCATGTCCATCGGGTCGAGGACGCCCGCGGCGAGTTTGAGCGCGCGCAGCCCGTCGGCGAGGGCGTGGTGGAACTTGAAGAGCACGGCGAAGGAGACCCCGTCCTCGCCGGGCAGGACGTGCGCCTCCCAGGGCGGCCGGCCGCGCTCCAGCGGTCGTTCCATCAGCCGTCCGGCGGCCGCGTGGAAGTCGCCGGTCGGCGCGTGCAGCCGTACGTGGTTCAGCGGGTCGAAGTCCGGGTCGGCCTCGCGGGTGGCGCCGCCGAAGGCGAGCGGCCCCCAGACGTCGCGGATGCGCAGGCGGAGCCCGGGGACGGCGGCGGCGCGGGCGGCGAGCAGGTCGGCGGCGTGGGCGCCGGCCGTGGGCGAGTGCGCGCCGAAGACGCCGAGCGCTCCCAGGTGCATCGGGTGCCGGTCGGACTCGATGTTCCAGAAGGCCAGGTCGAGGGGAGCGAGCAGATCGGTGGTCACGGGCTTGCCTCGCGCGTGGAAGAAGGGAACCTCAGTCAATCCCCGACCGCTGATTACGGTCAAGTGCGATCGAGATACGCTCAGTTAACAACGGTTAAAGTCCCGCCCCGCCGAACGGGGCGGGACTCGGGAGACGCCCGAGGTCACTTCAGTACCGGAGGCGCCGCCTGGGCCGACGTACCCCACTCCGACGGGCGCGGGCCGACCGTGAACGCAAGCGAGCGCAGGGAGCGCAGCGCACGTGTCGTCAGATACGTCCGCCCGTGCGCCGAGCCGTCCACGCGCACGCCCTGCACATAGCGGTCGGCGGCCGAGGTGCCGGGCGCGCTGACGGTGAGCCCGCCGCTCGGCCAGTAGCGGCGGTCCAGGGTGAGGTCGACGCGGTCGAAGACCGGGGTGGACAGGCCCCAGGTGTCGTAGCCGGGCTGGATCGGGAAGAGCCCGATGGACGACAGGACGTTCCAGGCGGACATCGTGCCGAGGTCGTCGTTGCCGGTCATCCCGGTCGGCCCGTCGGTGAAGAGGGTCAGGGCCGCGTGGACGACGTCGGTGGTCTTCCAGGGCTGCCCGGTGGCCAGGTAGGTGTAGGGCGCGACGAGGTCGGGTTCGTTCATGGGGTTGTAGACGGCCGCGTTGTAGTAGGCGTAGGCGTTGCCGTGCACCCACACCTCGCGGGCCGTCCGCGCCGGGTCGGCGAGCAGCCGGTCGTAGGCGAAGAAGCGGTCGAGGCGGTCGTTGGCCGCGCGCTTGCCGCCGATCAGCCCGACCATGCCGGCCAGGTCCTGCGGGACCAGCCACTGGTACTGCCAGGCCGTGCCCTCGTGGAAGCCGGTGCCGAGCGCCGGGTCGGGGGAGCCGGTGAAGGCGCCGGAGGCGTCGCGGGCGCGGAAGAAGCCGGTCGAGGGGTCGAAGATGGTGCGGTAGTTGCGCGAGCGGGCCGCGTACCTGGCGGCGTCGGCGTCGTGCCCGAGACCCCGGGCCATCTGGGCGAGCATGGCGTCGGCGAGGGCGTACTCCAGGGTGACGGACGCGCCGTGGTGGTAGTCGGAGTCGCCCATCTTGGCCAGCGGCCGGTCCTTGTCGAACGGGGCGAAGCCGTCCTTGATGTACTCCGCGTTGGCCTCCCGTCCGATGCCCGGGTTCGCGGCGGGCGGCACCCCGTCCGCGTTCTTGCGCAGCGCCCGGTAGGCGCGCTCCTCGAATCCCTTGAGCAGGCCCATCTGGTAGGCGGTGGTCAGGAACGGGGTGACCGGGTCGCCGCTCATCACGTTCGTCTCGACGGGGCCGTAGCCCCACTTGGGCAGCCAGCCGCCGTCCTCGTCGACCGCCACCACCGAGCGGGCCATGTCCCGCGCCTCGCGCGGCGCGAGCAGGGCGAGCAGCTGGGCCTGGGTGCGGTAGGTGTCCCAGAGCGACCAGTTCTGGTAGTACGTGAACCCGTTCGCGTGGTGGATGCGCCGGTCCCAGCCGAAGTAGCGGCCGTCGGCGTCGCCGCCGATGTTGGGCGCGAGGTACGAGCGGTAGAGCGAGGAGTAGAACGTGCGGCGCAGGGTTCCGGTGCCGCCCTTGACCCGCACCGCCGCCAGCCGCGCCTCCCACTGCGCGCGGGCCGCCCGGCGCACGGCGTCGAACGACCGGCCGCCCTCGGCGCGCAGATTGCCCGCCGCGCCGGACGGGCCGACGTACGACAGCGCGGTGGTCGCCTCGACCGTACGGTCCCGGGTGGTGTCGAAGCGGACGTAGGCGCCGCCGCGTCCGCCGCGGGAACCCGCGGTGACGGTGGCGCCGTCCCAGGTGCCGTACGCGGTGAAGGGCCGGCTGAACCGGGTGACCGTGTAGACCGTGTACGGGCCGGTGTCCCGGCAGAAGCCGTGGCCGGTGATCCGGGTGCGCACGGTGCGGTCGTCCAGGATCTCCACCTTGCTGCCGCTCGTCTTGTGCAGCGACTGGGCCGCGTTCAGCAGGACGTTGGCCTTGGCGGTGGCGGGGAAGGTGTAGCGCTGCACCCCCGTGCGGGCGGAGGCGGTCAACTCGGCGCGGATGCCGGAGGCGAGGCCCACGCGGTAGTAGCCGGGGCTCGCCTCCTCGTCGCCGTGCGAGAACGCGGCCGCGTACTTGGCGTCGTCCGTCTGCCCGATGTCGCCGGTGGTGGGCAGCACGGGCAGGTCGCCGCCGATGCGGCAGCCCACGCCCGACAGATGGACCAGCGAGAAGCCGCGGATCCGGCTCTGGGTGTAGTCGTAGCCGGTGTTGTGTCCGGTGTCGGGCGAGAGCTGCACCATGCCGAAGGGCACGGCGGCGCCGGGGAAGGTGTTGCCCTCGTCCTGGCTCCCGATGAAGGGGTTCACCAGGTCGGTGAGGTGGCCGTCGGTCCGCGCGGCGGCTCCCGCGGCGGGGGTGGCGATCAGCGCGGACGCCGCCATCACCCAGGCCAGGCACAGCCGTGTGCGCCGGGTCCCTCTCATGTCGGATGACCTCCGGAGGTTCGACATCGTTGCCTGCATCGTGGCGGGCGAACGGCGCGAAACCGGGCATTGCGCGGCGGGAGGGGGTAAACGCGTCGCGGGCGGGGGTGACTTGACGAACCGTGGGCGGATCGGTCGCGCTGGGTCGGCCGGTCTCAGCGGATCGGCCCATCTCCCTTGTCTTGCAAGGGCGTTGGGGCGCGGGGTGTCGCCGGGGGCCGGGGGAAGCAGCAGTCGCCGCAGACTCCGCCGCCGGGGACCCGGTAGTACAGGCAGCAACTGCGGCGGCGGAAGGCCGTGCCGGTGCGGGCGCCGGTGGCCCGCAGCAGCGGGTGGCCGAGGAGGTCGTCCGTGAGCGCGCGGGTGCGGGCCGCGAGGTCGGTACGCCCCCGGGCACGGGCCCAGCGCTCCAGCTCCCGTGCGGCCCCGGCGAGCGCGGAGCCCGCGTTGCCCCACAGCAGCCCGGCCGCGATCCCGTAACGGGCTCTCAGGGCTTCCCCCAGGGGCTCCAGATGGCCGTGGAGCACGGCGTCGGCGAGGGTGGCCGCGTCGCCGGGTCGTGGCTGGACCTCGGTGAGCCACAGGTCGTCGGGGGCGGAGGCGGTGATGTCCCAGCGCAGCAGACGCGGGTGGAGATCGGGCAGGCGGCCGTACCGGACGGCGCAGCCGAGCGCGGCCGACCACAGTCGGGCGGCCAGTCCCTGCTGGGTGATGGAGGCGGCGACGCGGGGTTCGGGGGTGCGCAGGCGGTGGGCGACGGCGCGGACCCGTGCGGTCAGGGGGTCGTCGGGGTCCTCCGGCGCATAGGCCGCCGCGAGGGCCGGCAGGGCGGGTGCCCCGCCCGGGGTCGTGCGCAGGGTGAAGAAGGGGCCCAGCGGGCGGAGTGCGGCGAGTTCGGGGTCGAGATCCACGGGACACTCGTACCAGGCCCGTGCGCGACCCTGACGACGGGGGCTCCCGGCCCGGGGGCTCCCCCCGGGTAACCCACCTGAGGGATGATCACACCACCCGTGTACTCCATCGGGAGTAGGACGCATTGCGTGCTCAGGGACGACGACGGGAAGAGCGCGGGCGGGCAGAGTGTCGACCATGGAAGCCGACCGTAGGCCGCGCCGGGCTCGGGCCCCTCGCCGCACGCACAGGAGACGCCGATGAGCGGGAGGGGCCGATGAGCGCCCTCGCGCTGTCCGTGCTGCTGTCGCTCGTCTCCGCCCTCGGTTACGCGGGCGGCGCGATCGTGCAGGAGCGGGTCGCCGTGTCCTGCCCCGGCAGCGCCTATCTGCCGCTGCGCCGCCCCGGCTGGTGGGGCGCGCTGGCGCTCAACGGTCTCGGCGGGGTGCTGCACGTCGTGGCGCTGGCCTACGGTCCGCTGAGCATCGTCCAGCCGCTCGGCGCGCTGACCATCGTCTTCGCCCTGCCACTTGCCACGCTGTGCGTGGGCCGGCGGGCCGGGGCGGCCGCCTGGCGCGGCGCCGTGACGGCCACCGTCGGGCTCGCGGGACTCCTCTCCCTGGTCGGTTCGTCCGACGACCACGCGCTCGACGCCGCCCAGCGGCTCGTCGCCGCGGTGGTCACCGGCGGCGCGGTGGTGGCGCTGATGTGCGCGGGCCGGGCCGCCCACCGGCACCCGGCGGTGCGCAGCGTGCTGCTCGCGACGGCGGCCGGCATAGCGTTCGGCATGTCCTCGGTGTTCACCAAGTCCGTCGCCGTCGGCTGGGACGGCCACCCCGGTTCCTCCGGCACCCTGTTCTCACTGGCGCTGATCGCCGCGTTCTCGGTCGCGGGCGTCCTGCTGTCCCAGGCTTCCTACGGGGGCGGCGGCCTGGCCGCGCCGCTCGCCACCCTGACCGTCGTCAACCCGGTGCTGGCCGCCGCGGTCGGCATCCTCATGTTCGGGGAGACCTTCCGCCACGGCACGACGGGCACCTTGCTCGCCCTGGGCTGCGGGGTGCTGGCGGCGGGCGGCCTGATCATGCTGACGACGGAGCGGATGGAGGAGACGGCGGAGCCGGAACCGGCGGCCGTGGACGGGGAGGGAGTCACCGGCGTGTCGATGCCCGTCGAGGTGATTCCCTCGGTGCCGCACCGGCGGATCGGCGGGGAGGACGCGCGGGAGCAGGGCGGGGGCCCGCTCACCGAGTCGGGCCTGCGCAGGCTGCTGGCGGCCGACCCCGCCGCGGGGGACGGGGGCGAGGCCGCGCCGCCCGGGGAGCCCCCGCTTCCGGCGCCGTACGCCCGGCGGACGGTGCCGCACGCGCGGCGGACGAGGGTCAGATCCTGACGCCGTGGGCCCTGAGGTAGGCGAGCGGGTCGATGTCCGCGCCGAAGCCGGGGCCCGTACGCACCTCGAAGTGCAGGTGCGGGCCGGTGACGTTGCCGGTCGCCCCGGAGCGGGCGATGCGCGCCCCGGCGGCGACCTGCCGGCCGGTCCGCACGGAGATGGCCGAGAGGTGGCCGTACTGGGTGTAACGACCGTCCGCGTGCCGGATGACCACCTGGTAACCGTAGGAGCCGCCCCAGCCCGCGGCCACCACCCGCCCGGCCGCGGCCGCGTGCACGGCGGTGCCGGTCGGCACGAGGAAGTCGACGCCGGTGTGGTAGCCCTTCGACCAGTACGGTCCGGGCACGTGGTACCCGGTGCCGATGGGCGCGTGGACCGGGGCGACGAGCGCCTGAGCGCCCACCCCGGTCCCGGCCTCGGTGCCGGTCTGTGCCCCGGGCTCACGGCTCCTGGCCGGGTGGCTCTTGGTCCGGTGGTGGACCTTCGGTCCGGCCGGCTGTGAAGTCGCCTTCCCCTTCGGGGACCTGGCGGATCCCGCGGGCTCCTTCGAGGGGTGCAGGCTGAGCCGCTCACCCGGCAGGATCAGGTCGGGGTCCGCGCCGACGGTGGCGCGGTTGCCGGCGTAGAGCTTTCGCCAGCCGCCCCGGACGTGGTGCTCGTCGGCGATGCCGGAGAGGGTGTCGCCGCGCACCACCGTGTACATCGCGGTGCGACCGGCACGGGACTGGGGGGTGGTCTGCGGGCGGACGTCGTGGGCGGAGGCGTCGAGTGCCTTGCCCGGTACGGCGGTCCGCGCGTCGCCGGACGCCGGGTGGGCGCGGGGCGCGTCCGCGGGGCCGGCGTGGGTGCCGGTTCCGGTGGCCGCCGCTGCCGCCGCTCCGGTGGCCGCCCCGGCGGCCGTGCCCGCGGCGATCAGCGGGAGGGCGAGGCCCGCGCCGCCCGCCGTGACCGTGAGCGAGGCGCGGTTGATCCTGTTCGGCTGGTACCGGCGGTGCCGGCCGCGTAGGGCCATGTCGATGTCCCCTCATGCGTCAGGAGGGGCAAAGCTATGCGCCGCGAACATGCCATGACAAGACGGTGATTCGGCCGTCTGCGGCCTCCAACTGGCCAGTATCGGGCGCTCGTTGACCGAAATCACCCCGGGCCCGCCCGAACCGGGCACGCGTCGCGGTCGCGGGGGTGGCGAGTCTGATGTGCGCTCACCCTGGGGGCACGTCAGGATGGGCGGGGACCCGTACCGACGGAGCCGCAGTCACCAGGCGAACAGGGAGCAGGCGGTATGAGCACTTCAGCGCAGATCGGCGTCACCGGCCTCGCGGTCATGGGCCGCAATCTCGCCCGGAACTTCGCGCGCAACGGCTACACGGTCGCGGTGCACAACCGCACCGTGTCGCGGACGCGGGATCTGGTGAAGGAGTTCGGGCAGGAGGGGGACTTCGTCGCGACCGAGACCGCGGAGGAGTTCGTGGCCGCCCTGGAACGCCCGCGCCGCCTGATGATCATGGTCAAGGCCGGTGACCCCACGGACGCGGTGATCAAGGAGTTCGCGCCGCTCCTGGAACCCGGCGACATGATCATCGACGGGGGCAACGCGCACTTCGCGGACACCCGGCGCCGGGAGCGGGAGCTGCGCGAGCGGGGCATCCACTTCGTCGGCACCGGCATCTCCGGCGGCGAGGAGGGCGCGCTGCACGGGCCGAGCATCATGCCGGGCGGGTCGAAGGAGTCGTACGCCTCCCTGGGCCCGATGCTGGAGAAGATCTCCGCGAAGGCGAAGGACGGCTCGCCGTGTGTGACCCATGTGGGTCCGGACGGCGCCGGGCACTTCGTGAAGATGGTGCACAACGGCATCGAGTACGCCGACATGCAGCTCATCGGCGAGGCGTACCAGCTGCTGCGGGACGTGGCGGGCTACTCGCCGGCACGGATCGCGGACGTCTTCCGCACCTGGAACACCGGCCGCCTCGACTCCTACCTGATCGAGATCACCGCCGAGGTGCTGTCCCATGTGGACGCGACGACCGGCAGGCCGTTCGTGGACGTGGTGGTGGACCAGGCCGAGCAGAAGGGCACCGGCCGCTGGACCGTCCAGATCGCGCTCGACCTCGGCGTCCCGGTCTCGGGCATCGCGGAGGCGGTCTTCGCCCGCTCCCTGTCCGGCCACGCCGGTCTGCGCGCGGCCTCCCGCCATCTCACCGGGCCGCGGCCGGCGCCGCTGAGCGGGGCGGAGGCGGCGGCCTTCGCCGACCGGGTGGAGCAGGCGCTGTACGCCTCCAAGATCGTCTCGTACACCCAGGGCTTCCACGAGATCTCGGCGGGCAGCGAGGAGTACGGCTGGGGCATCGACCACGGCGCCGTCTCCGCCATCTGGCGCGCCGGGTGCATCATCCGGGCCGCGTTCCTCGACCGGATCCGCGCCGCGTACGACGCGCGGCCGGATCTGCCGAGCCTGCTGTCCGACGAGACGTTCGCGCGGGAGATCGCGGCGGCGCAGGACGACTGGCGCGAGGTACTGGCCACGGCGGTGCGGCAGGGGGTGCCGACGCCGGGGTTCGCGGCGGCGCTGTCGTACTACGACGGCTTGCGTGCCCCGCGGTTGCCCGCCGCGCTGACGCAGGGGCAGCGGGACTTCTTCGGGGCGCACACGTACCGGAGGGTGGATCGGGACGGGGCGTTCCACACGTTGTGGGGCGGGGACCGGGACGAGGTTTCGGCATAGGGGGTGTGGTGCGCCCGGCCTAAGGGTGTGGTGCGCCCCCGGGGGTGCGGGGAGCCGTCGGCGGGCGGCCGGCGGGTCCGTCGTGGCTGGTCGCGCGGTTTCCCGCGCCCCCTGGTGCGCGTTTTCACCGGTCCCGGTCTCGGGTCAGCGGGTCAGGGGCGGGCCCGGTTCGGGGTTCGGTACGGGTTCGGGACCCGGGGGAATCGGGGAGGGCGGTGGCTCCGGGGGGCCCGGTGAGGGCGGGGGTGGAACGGGGCCAGGGCCGGGTGGGGGCGGGGTCGGCCGGGGGCCGGGGCCGGGCTCCGGGGGCGGTACCGGGCTGGGGTAGGGGTCCGGGGCCGGGGTGGGCTCGGGGGGAGCAGGGGTCGGTGGGGCGGGGTCGGGAGTCGGGTTGGTCATCGTGTCCTCCGCGCAGTCGCCGATGTCGCTGGACGTCGCCTCTGGACTACTCCCCCGCCTACCCGACCACCGCCCGGCCACTCACCCAAGGGCGGCAGCGGAGGGGGCCGGCCGGCTCAGGCCGACACGGACCGCGGGCTGCGCAGCTGGTCGGAACCGGGCACCGGCTCGGACGCGTCGGCGCCGAGGGCCACGATCCGGTTGTCGGCGTCGACATGCACGACCCGCGGCTTCAGCTCACGCGCCTCGGTGTCGTCGACCTGCGCATAGCTGATGAGGATCACCAGGTCGCCGGGGTGCACGAGATGGGCGGCCGCTCCGTTGATCCCGATGACCCCCGAACCCCGCTCCCCCTCGATGACGTACGTCTCAAGCCGGGCGCCGTTCGTGATGTCCACGATGTGCACGAGCTCCCCCGGCAGCAGATCCGCCGCGTCGAGCAGGTCGGCGTCGATCGTCACCGATCCCACGTAGTGCAGGTCGGCCTGGGTGACGGTGGCACGGTGGATCTTGGACTTGAACATCGTACGAAGCACTTTGGACTCCTGAAAGACGGCTCCCTGCCCGCTTTGTGCAGGTCAAGGGCGGTCTTCACTCTACACGGGCACGCGTCGAAGTCGACGATTGTGCGGAACATCGCTTCTCATTGGGGATAGGGCTCCCTGCCTGGGCTTCCGCGCCAACCAGGCTGTTGTGACGCCACCGACCAGGTGCCTGTTCGGACAGTCTTTTCAGGATGTTCGGGAACCGATGCTGACCAGATGCTGACTTACCTGACGCCTCATCAGGTGCATGCGGGTCACAGGATGACTCGCTGCCCGGAAGCACGCACTGCAGCCCGAAGGATTCGCGAGCAGCTCACACAGCCGGCGTCAGGCGCACGGCCTTCGCGTCGTACCAGTAGATTTCCGGAATCTTCAGTTCTACGACCGAGAAGCCCCCGACGCTCTCGCGACCAGTGAGCCATCTCGTTCCGTTGCCACGACGGGGCCGACCGAATGCTTAACCCTCTCCCCGGTCATCACTATCAGCGCCAAGGGTCTCCCATGGCAAAGCAAGCTCGGCAGCGAGCTGGAAAGGGGTCAACAGTAGATCGCCCCGTCGGTACTCCGAATGTGGCCGCCGACAGGACACGGGTGTGCTGGTCGAGTCTCGGTGGGGCCAGGCGCAACCCCGGCCCCACCCGGTTGGTCAGACCTTGGCCTCAAGTACGCCCAGCGCCGTATGGAGGACCGGCTCCACGCGCAGGCGCGTCCCGTCCCGGTCGAACACCTGGAGGGCCTCCAGGCAGACGACGGCCCCGCGTGCCTCCTCGGAGGAGAGACCGGCCATCTCGGCCGCAGTGACGAGGTAGGCGTCGTCATGCCAGTCGGTACCGAGCTGCTCGACGACCCCGTCGTAGGCGGCCTTTAGGGTGTCGTTCTCCAGCAGCCCCACGGCGTCGACGAACTGTTCGGCGCCGCTGCTCTGCTCCAGCCACGACGTCAGGTCCGCCAGCACCCGGTCCTGGTCCGGTCGGCGATCACGCAGCTGCAGCGCCTTGTCCAGTAGGTACGGCCAGCCACCGGTCGCCTCCGCCAGGCGCGTCAGTCGTTCCTCCGTCTCGCACAGGCTGTGGCGCTGCGTCCAGTCCTTCAGGCTGCGCAGGTCATGCCGGCGCAGCACCACGATGGTGTCGTGGTCGGCGTCGGGACCGGTGAGGAGGCCGGACCAGAAGCCGAGCTGTTCCACACCCGACACGAGGGCGACGGAGCGGGTCGCCTCGGCGGCCTCGGGCAGCACTGCCCTGGCCAGGTCGAAGGACTCCCGGCAGGACTTCTCGCTGCCCAGCGAGAGATCGCTGATAAGCAGTCGCCGCTCGCCCGCGCGGCCGGCTGCGAGCTCCTTGCGGAACGTCTTGGCGCTTCCGATCACGGGCACGGACCAGCCCGCCACCCTGCCCGTCACCTCACGCAGGGTCCGTTCCACATCGGCGACGCCGGTCGCCTGTGTACCGAGAACGACGCGGACTTGGTTGACGTATTCGCCCAGCAGATAGTCGATCTGGGTGACGGTGAGGGGGGCGGACCTGCCGTCGTAGAGGTCCGGACGGCTCTCCAGTACAACGGTCTCCTCCAGCCGGGACTCCGTCTCCGCCCGCAGCAACCGCGCCTCGATCTCCTGGGCGGTACCGATCATGCGCAGCGCGTTGGGCCCCCGCAGATGCCAGCCCTGCCCGTCGTTGTTCGGCGCCAGGACACCGAGGCCGACCATCTCCTGCAGATAGGCACGGAAACCCTCGCTGTCCAGGTGCTCGAAGCCGCGGGGCCACCAGCCGGCACATTCCTCCCGCAACTCCCTGTCACTGAGCCGGGTTTCCAGACCGTTGTCCCGGGCGTGCTGGGCGAGGACATTGGCGATGACGTGGTAGCGGTCGTCGAGGGCGAGGGTGTCTTTGAAGGCCGCGGTGATGTCCGAGCGCAGCGATGTGTCCTGTTCCACCGCGTCGACGTCGGACTCCTCGATCGTGTACGGAGGCGGCGCGAGTGGTGCGTGCGCCCGCTTGTCCTGCATGACCTGCACCATCCTGCTGCCGAAGATCTGCAGCAGGAAGGGCTGGTACGAGCAGAAGCCGAGCACCCGGTTGACGAGATCGACGTCGGCGAACTCGAAGCCGAGCGCACGCATCGGGTGCACGATCAGGTCAGCGGCGAACTGTGGGGCGAGCGGACCGACGACCGTCGGGGTCTGCGCCAGGTGGCTGAACGGGCCGTTTCTGGCGAGCCGGGTGAAGCGCTGCACCGAGTGCAGACCGGCGAACACGACCTTGGCCCGGCCGCGCGAGTCCTCACCCAGACCGCGCAGTCGGCGGGTCTCCGTGCACTCGGGGACGTCTGCCTCGAAGAAGCGGTCGCACTCGTCGAGGAGGATGAGCAGCCGCCGGTCGGGATCCTGAGCGAGCCACCGGGCGATCCCGTCGGTGACCCGCTGCCATGATTCCTGTTGTAGGCCCCGGCGTCGGGGCTCCTCCAGGACTCCCTGCCTGATCAGCTCCTGGTCGAGCGTGGGCCAGATGGCCTCGGCACCGAGTGCGGTGCCCCGGCCGATGCCAATCTTGTCCAGGTTGAGGTAGAGCTTGCGGTAGGCCCCCGGCCGCTGTTCCTCGAAGCGATCCCCCGCGTCGGCGAGCAGGGCCGACTTGCCGAGACCCCGGCCGCCGTAGAGGATCTGGGTCCCCGCGGGGTCGTGGATGCTCTTGCGCTCGCGGTCCCGTCCGTAGAACATCTCCCGGCCGATCTGGCCCCGCTTCTCCTTGATGTACGGGTTCACCGCAGAGAACGGCAGCAGCGTCTCGGTCGTGGCATCCACCCGCCGGTTGCCGTGCGCGATGAGGTAGGCCAGCGCGGCGTCGTCCACCACCATGATCGGCTTGGTGTCCTGGGAGGCGGCGGCCAGCTCATTACGGGTTCTGCTGTCCAGCGTCCCGAAGTGGACGACGAGCAGACTGCTCTCGTCGGGGTCCTGCAGAGCGCGGGTGATGAGCAGTTTGGCCGCGGGCCGGCCCCAGATCAGCAGGGCGCGGAGCTTGCCGCCGCGGTCCTTGATCTGCGATCCGAAGGCGGGCGCCCAGGCACGGCCGGTGACGTGCACGGGCGCGAGTTCGAAGAACCGGTAGTCCTTGCCGCGCGGCAGATCGTCCAGAGGCCGTGCGCGCCGGGCTTCGTATCCGAGGAGGGCCAGAGCCGGATTCAGGCTCTCGCGCGGATTGATGTTGATACGGTCCTTCGTCGCGGCGAGCGTGCTCCACAACTCCAGGGCCGCGGCGGCCCGTTCGGCCTCCTCCTCCGAGAGTCCTGCATAGTCCAGCACGGCGTGGTCGCCGTACCGGCCACGGGCGCGGACGGCCGCGATCAGCTCAGCGTCGATGCCGCCCGGCAGCGAGTCCGGCACGGCGGGGAAGAACGCCTCCAGGTGCGAGTCCTCGGACCTGATCTCCGGTACCGGTTCGCCCAGTTCGAGGAAGTAGACGAGTTCGGCCGCGGTGGCCAGGCTGTCGGTGTCCAGATTGCGCAGGACTCGTTCGCGGTCCTCCGCGCTCACGTCCGTCAGCGCGGCCAGCCGGGCGCGCAGCCGGTCGGCTGCTTCCTCGCGGTAGCGGGGCAGCAGCTCCTCGACTCGGTCGAGGTTTCGGCGGACCGCGGCCAGCTCGCCCGGCCGGTCGTGCTCCAGGTGTGCCCGGGCGTCCGCGAGCAGCTCCTGGAGGCTGACGTCCTGTTCGACGGTGAGTGCCTCGTCGGCTTGGGACCGGCGGAGCCGGGCGGCCAGCTGCCGCTGTTTTTCGGCGAGCGCCGCCCGGCGCTCCTTCTCGATCGCGCTGAGGTGTGCGCGACGCTCCTCCGAGAGCGACAAGGTGTGGGCTGCAGGAAGGACGTCGAGGTCCGCGAGGTCCGTGATGGTGCGAATCACGCCGAATTCGTCACGGGCGAGCTGCTGCTCGATTGCGTCGTCCCAGGTACGGTCCACTGCCTTCAGCAAGCCGTCCAAGGTCGGCTTCTCGCCCGGCACGGCCGGCTCGGCCTTGTGGAGCTCGGCGTCCAGAACCGTCTGAACGTCCGGCTCGGATCCCGTCTCGGCCGGTCGACTGTTCGCGTCCAGCCCGTCGAAGACCTCGGCGAACAGGTCCCGCGCCACGTAGGCGGTGGCTTTCGCCAGGACGGCGGAGCTGCGTTCGGCCGCGGTGAGGTCGTCGGCGACCCGTTCGCGTAGGCCGAGGAGGGAGAGGCGCAGGGCTGCGACGGACTGGAACGCCCACACGTTCTCCTCCGCGCGTCCTGCTTCCAGGTCGCGCTTGACCGCACGCCACTGCCGTACGGCGTCCCGGACGCGCTCGAGGCAGTGGCGAACGTTGTTGCGGCCCGACCCCTGGATGCCACGGCTGCCCGGCCCGCGCAGCGCAGCGTCCATCTCGTCGATCGCCGCCTCGACCTGAGCTCGGCGAGCGAGGTTCTCCAGCAGCTCGTCGGCCAGGTGCTCGGCGTCCGGGGCCCCTGCCACGATGGCGGTCAGCACGCTGCCGAGCAGACCGGTCGGCGCCAGCCAGCGCTGCACCATGGCGCTGGCCCGTTGGAAACGCAACCGAGGTACGGTGAGCAGAGCCTGGCAGGCGTCCACGGCCGCGCGCAGCTCGCCCTCGGTGTGGGAGACATCGGCGACGACGGCATGGGGCGGCGCGATGAGCAGTGCGCCCTGCAGTGCGCGTTCTGCCACCATGGTGGCCACCTCGTGCAGGGCGTCGGGCAGTTGCGGGCTGATCGCCCTCAGCTGCGCACCGACCACGGGCGCACCCGTCACGAGGGCTGCGCGGACCAGCGTGGGCAGTAGGAGCAGGGACAGCGCGTCGCTGTCGCTCTCCTTACGGGCCTCCCACTCGTGCAGCGCCTCCTCGATGACCTGACCCGCTCGGCCGGACCTGGACTGCAGCAGTGTCGCCGCGGCGGCCAGGCGCAGGACCGCGGACTCGGTGTCCGGGCGGTCGGCGACCTGCGACAGGTGGGCGGCAAGCCCGAAGCGCTTCTCGGCGATGAGCCGGGCGAGGACGGGTTCGATGCCCTTCGTTCCCGTGCCGTCGGCGGTACCCGTGGGGGTGTCGACGGCCGCGGTCACCGCGAGGTCGGCGGTGACCCGCCGTTCCGGCGCGGGCTGCTGCTCGGCGGTGTCGGCGGACCGGGGAGGTCGCTCGGCCGGGACGGAATCGGCGGTGCTGTGGTTCTGCGTCTCAGGCACGCTGGTGTCAGCCTGCGCGGCGGTGGCCGCCTCCGGGGATATGGCCCGTTCCGGCGCCTCGGGAACCTCGGCGGATTCCTCGCCCTGCGGGGCGGCGGCCGTGTCGTGGGTGGTGGCCCTGTGCTCGGTCAGCGTGATCTGCTGGTACATGACGGCGGCCACGGCGTACGGCGGATGTGCTACCGACAACTGCTGTTGGAGCTCGATGATCTCCTGCTGTGCGTCGGACCGGTCCTTCATGCCGGCGAGGCGCACCAGCAGCGTGAGAATGTGTGCGCAGGTGTCGTCCTGTTCGTCCCACTCCTGCTTCGCGAGCAGTGCCTCCGCGCGCTGCCTGGCGTCCGCGATCACCGCGGCCACCGCACTGCCTGGAGAGCAGCCGAGGGCCGTCACCGTCTCCACCACGTGACGGGCCTCGGCGTTCCTCTCCTTCCGTTCGACGCGTGCACGAACCTCGTCGATCGCCCTCAGGACATCGGTGAGGCGATCGGTGACGCCGGTGACGCCGAGTGCGGAGAGCACGCCCCGCGCACGGGAGAACGCCGGGGCGACGGCGGCGAGCGGCACCAGATCTGTGCCGATTGGCGGCCACCCGTCCAGCAGTGCGGCGCGCACGCGGTCGGCCGCGCCTCGTGCCTCCTCGACGACGTGCTTGAGCTCCTCCTCGGCCGAGGCCAGTTCGTCCAGGGAGCCCCTCTCACCAGGGGGCTGCTGCTCCTGCTGCGCGGAGGACTCGGGCAGTTCCGGAACCGGGATGTCATCGGGCCGCCGGCGAGCCGGGACGGTTGTGCTCCGCTGTGGTTGCTGAGCCGCCGCGTCGTCGTCCAGCGCGGCGCGGCGGACGAACCCGGGAGTCGCGTCGATCACCTGCTGAGCGGCCTTGAGTACCGTGGCCAGTGCCGCCTCGTCCGCCTCCATGCCGAACCAGTCGTGTGCCGCGGCCCATACGAGCAGTCGGGCGTGGTGCGCCGAAGCCCGGAGGTGGGAGAAGAGCGCCAGGCGGAGCAGGCACGCGCCCCAGCGGTCCACGAGACCGGGGCTGGTGCCGGCGGCCCCGTGCTCATAGACCGCCTGATCGATGTCGTTCATGATCCGGGCGGTGAGGTGGGACGCGGCATGCCTGTGGTGGGTCTGCTCAACCCGCTGCAACCGCTTGAGCACCTGCTCGCTGAGCACGCGCCCGAAGCGCCGCGGCTCGACCTTGCGGAAGCCGAGGCCCCTCATGATGGCCTGACGGTCCTTGGGCCCGAGGGAGTTCAGCGCGAGTTCCGTCTCGCCGACCGTGAGATCGTCGAGGGCAGCGTCCAGGACCCGGCCGAGCCCGTCGAGCGTTGCGGCGAGTTCCTTGAGCAGTCCAACCGGTGTGCCGTGCGGGGAGGACGGTGGTTTGGCAACCACGGGGTAGCTGGCGGTCATTCAGTCCCGATCTCTTGTTTCCTGTGAATGTGGATGCGGGGGGTGTGGCGTGCGGCGCGCGCATGCACGGCCGGTGCTGTCGGGGCGGGTCAGCGCCGGCGGGAGTGTGCCGTGACGAAGGTGTAGCCGGGTGGTAGTTCCCAGCCGTCCGCCTTTCCGACGTGGCGGCAGTGCTCCCGGTAGGCAGCGCGCTGGGCATCCGTCGGATTCGAGCCCGCAGGAAGCTTCCGCAGAAAGCCGTGGACGAAGTGCTCCAAGCCGTGGACCTGCGGCGGCGCGCCGGCGCCCGAGCCCGGCCGTGGCACCACCACGGGGTTCGGCGCGTAACCGATCAGGGCGATGGGCGGCTCATCGTCGCGGGCAGGGTGGTGGGGCTCGCCGTCCGCACCGCGGCTGCCCGTGGCCGGGTACAGGTGGTGTTCGGCGAGGAGCTCGTCCACGGCCTGCTCCAGTGCGGTGACTTGGTGGGGGGCGGGAGTTGTGTCGTAGACGCCTCGAGGGAGCGCGGCCCGGTCGAGGAGGGCATGTCCGTCGGGCGTGAGGCGGCCGAAGCGTCGTACGGTACGCAGGACGAGACGCCGGGTGTCGAGGCCGGCGGACGAGTCACCGTCCCGGTCACTGCCCGGTGCTCCTTCCCGGGTGAGCACTGCGGGGTCGTAGCGGTGCGCGACGAGCTGCCCGTCGATGTCGACGGGGTGTTCCAGTTCGACGGTGTGGACCCGGAAGACGGTGCCGCCGCGCGGCCACTGGATGTACAGGCACAGCCCGGGGAAGAAGTCGATGGGCCACTGGACGTTCCGGAGCATGCCGGTCTCTTCGGTGAGATCCAGAAGCACCTCCTGGACCTCCTCGGACGCGTCGAGCTCGCCGCCGGGATGGCTGAGTTCCAGGCGTACGCGTACGGAGACGGTATCCGTGCCGAGATATGCCAACCCGTCTTGGGCCCGGGGGCTCAACGGCAGTCGGTCCTCCATGAGGTGGGCGAGACGCAGCGGGGTCTGCCAGCAGACCTCGCTGTCGTTGATCCTCAGGTAGTTCAGCGGACCGATCCGGTCACCGTCCACGAGCGCGGTGTCCCCGGGTTCGGCATCGACGTACCGGCCGTCCTCCGGCTCTTCTTCTCGGGGGACGCTCTGTGCGTACGGCGCCGCGACAGGCCGGGGCGACGCGGGTGGATGCACCGTGTCATGCCAGCCGCGTCCCGCTGGGCGCAGCGGATCACTGTCGTCCGCCTCCTCCGAGCTCGGGTGGTGGGACCGCCAGATGCCACCGTTCTGGAAGTCGTCGTCGAGGGTGATCCGTATGTCGCTCCCAGCGCGCAGGCCGTTGTCCGTTTCTCCCCGGACGAAGTCCACGACCGCTAGGTTGGCGCGGCACACCGAGACCGCGTATTCCACTCCGCTCACCAGTGGTTCGGCACCATCGACGCCGCGCAGCCACGGCCCGATCGCCGTGTACACGGTGCGGGAACCGTTCAGGCCGTGCCGTCGGCGAGTGGCAGGGGCCGCACTCCGTTCCAGGGAGCTGGCGAGGGCTCTCAGGTCGTCTCCGCCCAACGGCCCGTCGTGGCTCAGGGCGGCCCCGATGCGGGTACGGGTCAATGCGTAGTAACCCCATCTGCGCAGGCTGTCGCTGGTTCGCAGGGCGTGATCGACGGTGTCCAGCAGCCCGCTGAGGGCCCTCTTCAGCCGTTCCTCCGCGCCACTCCCGGCCAGGTGGGCGACGGACACGGGAACGAGGGGGCTCAGCAGTGCTTCCCGCTGGTGGGTCAGCAGGTGCTGCACGAAGGCGGTGCAGTCGTCGAGCCCGGCCTGCGGCGCCGAGCCGTAGCGGGCGTCGACGACGACATGGCCGTCCTTGTTGAGCCACTTCTGGCGGGCCCGGAACCGCTGCAACTTCACCTCGTCGAGCTGCAGCGCGGGGCCGAAGGCCGCGAGGTCAGGGACCAGCAGCTCCCGGCGCACTGGGTGCGGTGCCTCCGATAGCTCGCTCGGTCCTCGGGCACCGGCCGGTGCCCCGGACACCCACGCGGGTACGTCGACACCCTCTTCGACGCCGGGGTGTCGGCCCTCCTTGTAGACGATCTCCGCGTACAGCGGGTCGGATCCGGTTTCGATGCGCACGAGTGCCCCGACGGGCAGGGCCGGTACTTCGTCGCCCAGCGTCAGGGAGGGGAACGTGTCCAGGTCGAAGGGGCCGTTGCCGTGGCCTTCACCACCGAGTTCGTAACCGAAATAGGCCGCGTTGAAGGCGACTGCGGTGTGCACCGGACACACGCGGTCGGCCACGACCGCCTCCAGGTAGCGACGCAGTCGTTCCAGTTCATCGGCGGGTGTGCTGCGGTGTCCGCCTGTCATGGCGGGAGTGAGCACAGGCTCGCCGTCGAACGGCCGCCAGATGTCCGGTCCAGTGCTGATCATCGTGGTCACGCCCAGCCGTCCTTCCGTTCGGATCCGCTTCCCGCCCGGCGGGATCCCGTGTGTCGGACCGGGCGGACGGCTCGCCAGAGGCTGTCCGGGCCCTCGACTGCGGCTCCGGCTGCGGCCAGCCGTGTGAGGCTCGCGCCTACTGCCGCATAGGGCAGATCGGCTCGACCGCCGAAGTGGCGGCTTTCCCGGATCGCCTTCGGCAGGGGGATCATCTTTCGATTCCTCGGGTTGTACGAGGATTCGTCGCCGCGCAGTGCGTGCCAGAGCCGCCGCGGGTGTGCGCCCTGCGGCTGGAGCTGCAGCAGCCGGTGGACCTGGAGGTCGACGCGCTGTTCGCGCAGTGAGGTGTCGGCACTGCCTCCCTCGCGGGGGCGCGGGCTGTCGAAGGCCTGGGCAACCGCAGGGCGCCGCTCCTCCACGGGCCAGCGGCCGGTGTCCCAGCAGGCCGAGCAGCGGCAGCGGGCCGTGGTGCAGCACCCCTCGGGCAGATCGCTGACACCGAAGTAGTCGGCGAAGACCCGTTGGGCGCAGACCGTGCTCGCGTGGAAGAAGCTCCGGAGCCTGGTCAGTTCCTCGGCGGCTCGGCGGCCGCGTCGGACGAGCAGCGGGAGGAACCCGTCGGGCAGGGTGCCGGTGCGGGTGGTCAGACCGGTGACCAGGCGGCGGCTGGGTGCCGCGGAGACGTCCAGGAGCCCACGGTCGTGGAGGTCGGCGAGCAGTTCCCAGGTCGCCGACGGTCCATCGGCGACCGAGCGGTAGTCGGGGCAACAGGCGGCGAGTTCCCGGTCGAGAGCTCGGACGTCGACCTGTCCTGGAGTGTCCCAGGACAGGGCGGTGTCGATGACGGTCTGCTCCAGCCGCACGGACCCGGCCGCTTCCTCGTCGCGCTCCGCTGCAGTGGTAGGCGTCTGTCCTGCGCCGTGGCCGGCCGGGCGGAGGTCGCCGGGCTTGACCGCGCAGAACGGCGGGTGGTCGCCGAGGTCCTCGACGGCGCCGAGGTCGGCGAGCGCGCTGAACGCCCGCATGATGCCGCCCTGGTAGCGCTCCTGGGTGTGCCGGTCGTCTAGCTCGGCCTCGCTCAGCGCACCGCTCGCGGCGTCCTCGGTCATGAGCAGGTCGGCCAGCCGTACCGGATCGAGCGTGCCGTCCCGCTGGGCGAGGACAAGGCTGCCCATGCGCCGGAGCAGCGACGGGGGCAGTTCCTGGCCCGTCATGAAACGAACCATGCGCAGACCCCGGCTCGTCGCGAGGGCCAGACCGCTGTTGACGGGGCCGTCGTCGGCCGTCCCCCGCCCCGCGCCGTCCCGCCCCGCCCGACCCAACTGCTGGTAGAGCGCGGCCAGGTCGGTAGGCGGGGACACGCACATCACGGTGCGTACGTCGGGCCGGTTGACACCGAGCCCGAAGGCGGAGGTGGCCACCACCACGACCGGGACGAAGCCGTCGTCGCCTTCCCGAGGCGCCTCCCGGAACTCCGTCATGACGGCCGCCTTCTCCGCCTCCGTCAGACGGCCGTGGAACCGCAGCACGCGGACGCCGGCGTCACCCGCGTATTCGCGCAGGTGGGTGTAGAGGGTGTTGACCTCTTTGACGGTGAGGCAGTAGAGGATGGCGTGACCGTCGAGCGCATCGACGACGAGCTCGACCAGCCCCGCCACACCTCCCTGTCCGAGCCGGTCGAGGGAGCGGCGGAAGACGGCGAGTTCGGGCCTGATCGGGTTCTCGCGCACCGTCAGGAGCCCGCCGACGACTCCGGGATGCTCTGCTTCGGCGGTCGCCTCGGCCGAAGCGGGCTCCGGGACCTCGGCGGGTAGACCGAACAGTCCTTCGCGCAGCGCCTCGTGGACGGCCTTGTTGGCGGTGGCGGTCACCGCGGTGACCGCCACCCCGTGGTCCCGGCGTAGCTCGTCCAGGAACCTGCTGACCCGGCGCATGCTGGGCCGGAAGTCCTCCCATTGCGGGAGGGTATGGGCCTCGTCCACGGCGATCCGGGTCACCCGGCCCGCCGCCGCGGCCGCGCGGACGGTCTCCCGGAAGCGCCGCTGGCACAGGCGCTCCGGGCTGACGTAGACCAGGCGGATACCGTGGTCGGCCCGCCCGAGGAGCTGGTCCGTCACTTCCGTCTTACCCGCCCTGCTGCTGGACTCGCGCAGCGGGGAGATGAGCGCGCGGACCGCGCCACCGATGGACCGGTTCAGTTCAAGGGCCTGGTCGTGCATGAGAGCGACGAGCGGGCTGACGACCACGGTGACGCCGGGCAGGACCAACGCGGGCAGCTGGAAGGTGAAACTCTTGCCGAAGCCTGTGGGAAGCAGTCCGAGTACGTTGCGTCCCTCGGCCACCGCGGCGATGACGGCCTGCTGGGCCGGCTTGAGGGCCACGGGTTCGTCGACGAGCCGCAGCAATCCTCCGATGCGGGCGCAGCGGTCCTTGATCTCCTCCCCGAGCATGCCCTGTTTGCGCAACTTCCGAGTCTCCTCGGTGGTCAGCGCCAGTTCGCGGATGCGCCTGGTGTGCGGCAGGAGGGTCTGTCGTTCGAGAGCTTCGTCGGTACACAGCTCCGCGGCCCGGACTGGATCCAGGAGGTTGTGGGCCGCCATAAACTGCCAGATGCGACGCCATCCTTCGGCCATGGTGGCGACGTTGCCGCCGCCGATGTCGCCGGTTTCCGGGTCAGGGCGCTGAAGTCCGTCATCAAGGCTGCCGAGGAAGACACGCCGGTAGGAGCGGCGCAGGCTGCTTGCTCCCGCGAGTTTGCGGTCGCTGATGACGACGACGCCGCAATGACGGTCGGAGCGGATGAGCCGGCCCACCGCCTGACGCAGCTGGAGCGCGGCGAGCGGCAGGTAGTAGTGCTCGGTGGCGGCACCTTCCGGATCGGGGTGGCCGGCCTGCTCGGCTCGTGCGGCGACCGCCGCGCGCCGGGCCTCCACGATCGGAGCGGCGAACGGTGCGAAGGGCAGTTTGTTGATCCACACCAGACGCACCCGCTCGGCGTCGGAGACGTCGACCCCCTGCCAGAGTCCCTTCGTGCCGACGAGAAACCCTCCGCCGTCCCGCCGGTCGGTGAAGGCCTGATAGGCCCGGCCGTTGCCGAGAGTGAGCGCCTCAACGACTGGGGTGTCGAGGGCGCGGGTGCGCAGCTCCCGTACGAGGTGGAAGCCGATGCCCGCGGCGGTCGATCGGGCGGTCGTGAGGATCATGCCGCCGTCGTCGAAGCCGTTGCCGTCGGCGCGTATACGCGTCATTTCGGTGGCGAACCCGGCGACCTGGTGGGCGACGGTCCGCAAGGCGCCCTCCTCCTGCTCCGCCCAGGAGGGAAAGTCGGAGAAGCACACGACCTCGGCCTGGCTGCGCAGGGCGAACGGGGAAGGCAGGGCCAGCGTCGGCAGATCGTCGGGCAACCCGAGTCGGGTCCGCATGAAATCCCATTCTCCGGCGACACGCAGGGTCGCGGAGACGTAGTGGACACGGTCGAAGGACTCCAGGTAGCGCCGCCACTCCGGGTCTGCAGGTAGATCGACGGGACTGGTGGCGACACGGAACCGGTAGGACCGCAGCTCCGCCCTGGGTTCGTCCACTTCCTCCAGATGTATGACGCGGGAAGGGGGAGCCTCGTCCAGGGTGAGGGCAGGGTCGAGAAGGGCGCGGATGTCGGCCGTGATCCGGTCGAGGGCCGTGGTGAGGGAGTCGGTGTGCTCCGCGAGCCCGGTCAGGCGCTCGCGTACCAGGGGATCGATTCCGGCGGCGTGCTGGACCACGTACCGCTCCAGCGTGATGCGACAGGACACGAGCGCCTTGGCGATGCTCTCCAGCACCAGCGACAGCCGCCGGGTGTGCCGGGTGCCGGAGGTGCCAGCGTAGGGGCTGGCGAGCGTGGTCGACCGGCTGCCGATGCGTACGCCCACGCCTTTGGCCTGGGCGTCGAAGGCCTGCGCCGCCAGCCGCGGAAGGCGTTCATCGTCAAGCAGCCGTTCGAGGTCGGCAATCGCTGCGGCGGCCTGCTCCTTAGCGGTGCTCGGGTGCGCGTCCGCGATCCATGCCTGGTACTCCGGCAGCAAAGCTTCCAGGTCCTGGTAGTCGGCGGTCACGGTCAGCGCGGATGTGGCGGCGTTCTCCAGCTCATGCGCCTCATCGATCACGAGGAGCACCTCGGGTCCGACGGCACGCAGGTCGTCCAGGTGGGAAAGGACGAGCGCGTGGTTGGCGAGGATGAGGCGGTGGCTGTCGATCGACTCCCGGACGGTGTCGGTATGCACCGTGAGGGGGTTGCCTGCGGCGGGGCCGTAGTCGCCGTCGCGCTGCGACAGCGACTCCAGCCAGAGCGGCAGGCCGCACCCGGTGTAGTCGGTGAAAAAGGCGGGCAGGTCCACCGGGTCGACCGATCTGGCCGTCCAAGACTGCGGGGGCTCCTTAGCCGCGAGCAGGCGCAGCGCGAGGAAGACGGCGAGTTCGCGGAACCGGCTCCGCTGGGAGAAGCGGGCGCGGGCGGTGCCCGCGGAGCGGCGCCGACGCGTGGCCTCGGCGAGGGTCTTCGTCAGGGCTGCGAGGGAGAGCCGGTTGGACTTGCCCTTGACCAGGTCGGCGACCCCGAGGATGCCCGGCAGGGCCCGCTCCAGGTCCTGGACGTCCTTCGCCATCTGGCTCTGCAACTGTTTGGTGTACGTGGCGATGACAGCGGTGCGGCTGTCGCCACCGGCGAGCCAGTCCAGCGCGGCGGCAAGTACCGCATAGCTCTTTCCGGTGCCAGTGGGCGCTTCCAGCAGGCCGCCGACGCCGCGGTCGGTCCAGTCGTGCAGCGTCGACGTCATCTCCTGCTGGGCGGCGCGAGGTTCAACGCGGGAGCCGTGCACGACCCGTGCGAGAGCGGTCGGCTCGACCCGCCCGCCGGCGCCCCGTAAGACGTCCGGCACGTCCACGGTGCCCTTGCCCGGTGCCCTTCCCCCAGGGGTTCGACGCGGCGTGTGCTGTCCAAACTCGGCACCCAACAGGCGGGCCACGTGCGCCTGCTCCCACACCTGCGGCTCTCGATCGTTGAATGCCTCACCCTCGGCCAGTTCCCGCAGCAGCCGCCAGGCGTCCGAGTCGGGGCAGACGTCGGCGATGAGATCGCGCAATTCGGCTGTCCTGCACGCGAACTCCGCGGCGGCCCGCTCCAGGAGGCGCACCAGCAGTAACGCGTCGCCGTCCGCAGTATGGGCACGGAGGTCCGAACGGGAGACATCGAGCTGAAGCGCGAGATCCTGAAGTCGGTGGGACGGGGCTGTCGGCCAAGCGGCGTGCGCGAGGTACAGGCCATCGACAGGGCGCACGGCGGAGAGCGGATCGCTGGTACCGGCCTCCTTCGCCGCTTCACTGACGACGGGGAAGTCCAGTGTCGTGCCGTTGTAGGCGACCACGACATCAGCATCCGACAGGAAGTCGCTCAGCTCCGTCCACGCCTGCTGCGGGGATAGCCCCTGGCCGAGTACAGCGTCCCGGACGCTGCCGTCACGCAACTCCTCAGTGTCCCCAGGGAACCTGAGGTAACGCCGCCAGCGGGGGGCCGCAGCGACCCATTCCCGATCGGCGCCGAACCTGACCGCTGCCACCTCGTAGACGTGCCGCTCCAAGTAGGGAGCGGTCGCCGTGGTACGTACGACGCTCTCGACGTCGAGCGCGACGGTCCGCAGCACGGATGTCTCGTCCAACCGTGCAGCGATAGCGGATTCAGCGCCTGGCTTGCGTCGTTCAGGCGCCACCTGTGCCGGGGGCGCCGACTCCTGCAGAGCAGCAGGCAGGAGAATGTCCCCCGAAGCGATCAGCAAACCTCCACGGACCGCCTCGGCGACCAGCTTGACTAACCGCTGCTCCGGCAGTGTGCCGAACTGTCTCTTGGCCTCGACGACCAGTTCCCGCTCAGAAATTCCGGACGTAAAGGCGCGGACCAGCTCTGCAACCTTCCGCGACGCCGCAGAAACCGTCTGCCCTTCGGGCATGCACACCCCCCTTGCACACAGCCCGGCCCATGCTCGACCGCGCCGCTCCCTCGGCTCTCCCTCCCCTGGAGACCCGGGACGTGGCCTACATCATAGTTTCATTCGGAAGGTTACGGGCCTTCAGCGGAAATATTCGGGGGCGACTGACGGAAACGGACAGGCGTGACGGTGTTCAGCTTCCACGAGCCGAACTGGCGCACAAGGCGCACGTTGATGGAAGATTTGCGTGCTCGCCCATCGAGTACGCGGCCTCTTCCGCAGGGCTGGGCCCGAGAGGGCCGGACCGACACCGACAAGGCGCTGAGCGAGGCCGTGGCACCGGCACACCGGGTGCATTACCACAGCCGGACGATGTCGCTCCTGCTGGCAGACGTCTGCCGCCGGGACAGTACCAGCCCCGAGCCGATGCTGTCAGCACTGGTAGTCAATGGATAGAGCCGGAAGCCTTCAGACCGGTTCTTCGAACTGGCCGTTACCGAGTTCCACCGTCGAGACCCAGACTGGACCTGAGAGAGGGAGCGGGATGCAGTGTTTGACCGCTACCGCAGCCCGGTTTCGCCGTGAGTCCACTGCTGGGTATCGCTCGGCTGCCCTGCACATCCGCCGTGCAGGGCAGCCACCCACCCGGGGCGGCTCCGGGTTGGAACCTGCTGGCTACACCGCATCCGCTCGTTACAACGGCGGTAGAGGGGTGGACGCGATGGCCGCCTCTCAGGCGTTCTCGTCATGGATCCGCGCACCCAGATCCTCCGCCCACTCCAGCGCCCACGCCTTGAGTTCTTCGATCTGCCGGGAGCTGAGCCCGTACGCGGTGTAGTCCTCATCCTCGTACCAGTCCGCGCCGATGAGCCGGTCCCGGAGGTCTTCGAGGCTGAACTCGTCGTGGGCGCGACGGCGGCCCAGGGATTCGAGGTCGGCGGTGGAGCGGTGGCGGGAGGCAGCCTGGACGTCGATGAGGTCGCGGACGGTGCCGCGGTCGGCGAGGGCGCGGACCTTGGTACCGATCACGTCATCGAGGGCAAGAACGGGGCCGTAGGGCGTCTGGGCAGGCGGAGCCCAGAACGCCTCCTTGAGGATGTCGACCTCGCACTCCTCGCCGGTGTCCGGATCGGTGACGAGGAACCGGCCGCTGAGCGGATCGGTCTGGACGTGCGTGGTCCGCCATCCACGCTCGCTGAGGCCTGCTGTGAGTGAGGCGACGATCTCCTGCATCGGAGCGGGGTTCTCGGTGGCGACATCGAGGTCACGGCTGAAGCGTTCGACCAGGCCGTGGGCCTGCACGGCGTATCCGCCGGTGAGGACCAGAGGGTAGGGGGAACCGAGGTCAAGGATGTCGGCGAGGAGACGCTCGTGGAGCGGAGTGAGCTTCACGCGGCGGTCGTGTCGGCTGGAGCGGTGCAGGGCAGCTCGGGGAAGGCGTCCTCCCAGACCTCGCGGATGTAGGGACTGATCAAGCGCCGCAGCACGGGCCACTGCTCGGTGAGCAGCCGGTGGTGCAGGAGGGCCACCACGTCCTCACGGGGTCCTTCGGCGAGGACGGTCCGGTAGAGCGTCATGCGGGACTTCGGACGGTCCAGGCTGTAGCTCGTCCGCCCGGACCAGACGATGTGGAGCGGCAGGTCCACGTTGCCCTCGACGGGGCCGGCCAGCTCCTGCAAGCGCTCGGGCAGTCGGCTGCGGTAGCGGTCCCGCAGCACCTCCGCACGGGGGGCGGTGATCGTCGTGTCCATGCATCCAGTATCGCTGCTGGGAGGCGGCGGCATGGCGGATACGGGGCTCCCCTGTCGTACGTATATGTCGGGCGCCGCCCGCCCTTCTCTCGGACATCTCACCCAGTGAGCGCTTAGCTCATCATGGCCTCCCCGTGCAGCCCCCAGTGGCGCGGCAACGCGCCGCCCTGCCGACCCGGGACCAGCCCCACTCGCCGGTGCGGGTGATCATGACGCAGCAGGTCACGTGGAGGGCCGCCGCGGTGGAGTCGGCTGCGGTTTCGGTCTCGGTGTCGGAAATGACGACGGTGCC
This sequence comes from Streptomyces hygroscopicus subsp. hygroscopicus, assembly GCF_030269125.1. Taxonomy (GTDB): domain Bacteria; phylum Actinomycetota; class Actinomycetes; order Streptomycetales; family Streptomycetaceae; genus Streptomyces; species Streptomyces hygroscopicus_C. The sequence goes on from NZ_BSSM01000006.1 coordinate 231,145, forward strand.
GAAGCCGAGGCCCATGGCGCCGGCGCAGGGGACGAGAAGGACACCGGGGCAGCCGAGGTCGCGGTAGCGGCCGGAGGGGCAGACGGCATCCATAAGGTACTCCGCTTCGACCCCGACAGCCCCCTCGCAAGGACCCGTGCCGCGGACGAGCTGTCGAGTCACGCAGCGAACCTCCCAAGCGGGAGTCACGCACCTGTGTCCAGGTCCCCTGTCATGGCAGCCGCCAGGTCAGCAAGCTGGGACGCTCCCGCGCCCGATGCTGACTGTTTGCTGACCCGAGCGGGGCCGTCACACCTCTGACCTGCAAAGACACGCAAACGCTAGATCTTGGACTTGAACATCGTGCGCAGCATGTAGTACTCCCGGAGTGTTGGCTCCCTGCCCGCTCTTGCAGGTCAAGGGCGTTTCTCACTGTACATCGACAGGGTTTTTCGGCCTCGTACCGCCCAGTGCCGAGGACTGAAGCCGACCAATCGTCGACTTACCTGACGGCACGTCCGCCATGAGGTCGAAAGGACATCACCGCTGGAATGGTCACGTCAGTCGGGCGCCGGCGGCCCGGCATCGATCGTGGTCGCGGTGGCGTGCGGCCTGCCGTCCGCCGTCGCCGCGCGCGCCGGGCGCCTCGCCGTCGGTGGCTGCCGGCGGCCCCGACCCGGCTGGATCCGGTGGGCCGCCGCGCTGCCTCCGTCGGTGGTTGCCGACACCGCGCGGGTCTCGTGGACCGCCGCCGTCCGCCATGGCCTCAGGGAGCGCCCACCGGGACGCCTGCGCGAGATCGCGTTGCCGCACGACACGCCGGAACCAGTGGCGGCTGCCCGCCGGGCGTCGGCCACCGTCACTCTGTCCGCGACCCCGGGCACCAGCCTCTTCGGCCGCCGGGGTCCGGTCGACGCGAGGGCGACTTGCACCGGGCTACGGCAAGGACCTCGCCTAGGACGACCCCTTTCCGTCCCTCCTCGCCCCAAGGGCCGCGATCGGGAAAGCCGGTACAGCCGGCCCGGGGTGACCGGATACTGTGCGCGAGACGGCAGCCCGGTCAGGGAGGGGAAGCATGACCGACATCAGCGATGCCCGGCCCGCTGAGAACGAGGCACGAGCACCGCGGCGGAGCCGACTGCTCCGCCTGATGCGCTACGTCCCCGTGATCGCCCCCGTCGTGCTGTGGGCCGTGCCCTGCTGGGTGCTCCTGCACAGCGGACAGCACTGGCCGCTGCCCGTCACGCTGGGCGGCACCGTCCTGTTCGTCGGCGGCCTCATCGGTATGCCGTTCGCCATGGCGCACGGCCACGGCCGGCGCCAGCGGGACCGGGCGGCGATCATCGGTGACACCCTGCTGGGCACCAGCTGGGTCCTGTTCACCTGGTCCGTCCTGCTCGGCGTCCTTCTGCGGCTCGCCCTGGCCGTGGCCGGCGTCGGTGAGAGCCAGGACCGGGCCCGGATCGTCACGTGGGCCGTCCTGGGCGTAACCGCCGCGCTGCTCGCCTGGGGATACGCCGAGGCCCGCCGCGTGCCACGCGTGCGCCGGCTCGACGTGCACCTCCCGCGGCTGGGTGCCGGATTGGACGGGCTGCGTGTCGCCCTCATCACCGACACCCACTACGGCCCCCTCGATCGCGCCCGCTGGTCGGCGCGGGTGTGCGAGACCGTGAACACCCTGGAAGCCGACCTGGTCTGCCACACCGGTGACATCGCGGACGGTACGGCCGAACGCCGCCGTGCCCAGGCCGCCCCGCTCGGTACCGTGCGGGCGACCCGTGCCCGCGTGTACGTCACCGGCAACCACGAGTACTACAGCGAGGCACAGGGCTGGGTCGACCTGATGGACGAGCTGGGCTGGGAACCGCTGCGCAACCGCCACCTGCTGCTCGAACGCGGGGGCGACACCCTCGTGGTCGCCGGCGTGGACGACGTCACCGCCGAGTCCTCCGGCCTGGCGGGCCACCGTGCCCACCTCGCCGGAGCCCTGGACGGCGCCGACCCCGGCCTGCCCGTCCTGCTCCTGGCCCACCAGCCGAAGTTCGTCGACCGGGCGGCGGCCGCCGGCATCGACCTCCAACTCTCCGGCCACACCCACGGCGGCCAGATCTGGCCCTTCCACCACCTGGTCCGCCTCGACCAGCCCGCCGTCGCCGGCCTCAGCCGCCACGGCACCCGCACCCTGCTCTACACCAGCCGCGGCACCGGCTTCTGGGGCCCGCCGTTCCGCGTCTTCGCCCCCAGCGAGATCACCCTGCTCGTGCTCCGCTCCCCGCACCTGCCCGGCTCGCCGTAGCACCCGTCCGCGCGCATCGCCCCACTCCTCTTCCGACAGCGTCGCGGAAACCGGGCCGTCGACGGGCCGGCCCGCGGCGTACTCCGTCATCCTCCGCTGCCGCGGCCGTCACCGCTTCGCGTGGTCCGCGACCGTCCGCCGGCCGAGTTCCCGGCGGGCCTCCGCGGCGGACAGCGCCGTCCTCTTCTCCGCGGAGATCCGACTCGGGTGCTCGATCGCGTCGTCCCGCGTGCCGAGACCGGCCCCTTCACGTGACGCCGTCGTGCGCCCGGAGCCCGGCTCCGTCCGCACGGATACGGCACCGCGATCCACCGGGACCCGGAGGCCGGAGCCTGCGCACCGCCGTCCCGCCGCATCCGCTGCGGCGGACAGGCCGCCGTCGGGCTCACGCCCAGCCGCCGGGCCCCTCCAGCGGCTTGACGTCCCGCGCGACTCCGCGTTCCCGGCGGGACGGGCTCAGTCTGCCGCCCTCGTGGCCAGCGACTGGGCGCGGTCGGCCAGTTCGACCTTGCGGATCTTGCCCGTCGTCGTCATCGGGAACTCCGGCACGAGCTCCAGCAACGGCACCTTGTAGGGCGCCATGTTCTCGGCGGCCCAGGCGCGCAGGGTCGCCGCGTCGGTGGTGGCGCCGGGACGCAGCTGGACGAAGGCGACCGGGGTCTGGCCGCGGGCGGCGTCTTCCGCCGGGACGACGGCGGCGGTGTGGACGTCAGGGTGGCGGCACAGCAGCATCTCGACCTCGGCCGGAAAGACGCTCATGCCCTTGACCTTGATCATGTCCTTGTCGCGGCCGAGGTAGTGCAGGCAGCCCTTCTCGTCGATGCGGCCGTTGTCGCCGGTGTGCAGCCAGCCGTCGCGCAGTTGCTCGGCCGTCGCCTCGGGCCTTCGCCAGTAACCGGTCATCACCGACGGGCTGCGGACGATGATCTCGCCCGCCTCGCCGAGCGGCAGGGGCTCGCCCGTCCCGAAGGAGACCACCGCGATGTCGGTACCGGGGACGGGTATGCCGCAGAAGACCGGCTCCGTCGTCAGGTCCTCATCGTTCTCGGCGAGCCCGTAGGGGGTCGCGTCGAAGGTGTGGGTCTCGGTCATCCCGTAGGCGCCCTCACGCAGCAGCGAGCCCGGCCCGGCGACGGCAGCCCAGCGTCCGCGGACCTCCGGGTCGAGCTTGCGGACGAAGGAGACGGCCATCGGATCGGTGAGCGAGCTCAGGTCGTACGCGGAGAACTCGGGCCGGCTCAGCAGTTCGGTGAGTTCGAGGTAGTTCTCGACCGTGCCGACCATGGTCGTCACGCGGTGGGTGTCGATCGCGCGCAGCACCTCGGCCGGGTCCCAGCGGGACATGAGCACGGACGTGCCACCGAGGACGAGGGGGGTGAGGATGCCCAGATCCTCGCCGGCGATCCAGAAGACCGGTATGTAGCAGAGGGCCACATAGCCTCTGTCAGCGGCATGCCCGGTGGCACCCGCGCTGGACGCGGCGGTGTAGAGCATGTGCCGCTGGGTGTGCATGCAGCCCTTGGGCAGGCCGGTCGTACCGCCGGTGTAGTTCAGCGCGGCAAGGGCGTCGAGGTCGGTCGGCGCGTCTTTCGCGCGCTCGTGAGCGAGCGCCTGCTCCCAGCACCGCACGGTTCCTTCTCGTGCCACGGCGGGCGCGGTGGGTGCGCCGGACATCTCGGCGGCCGAGGTCACGAGCACCGTCTGGACGGCGGTGCTCGGCCGCGCCGCTTCGAGCAGCGGCACCAGCGTGTCCAAGGTGATCGCGGCGGTGGCGCCGCAGTCCTCCAACTCATGGGCCAGTTCGGCAGCTTGGAACATCGGGTTGACCGGTACGTGCACCGCGCCCAGTCGCAGCGCGGCCAGCATGGCGATGACGAACTGGGGGCAGTTCGGCAGATGGACCGCGACCCGGTCCCCGGCCTTCACGCCGACCGAGGCGAGCCAGCCCGCCAGCCGTCCGCTGAGTTCGTCCAGCTCGCGGTAACCGACGGTCCGGTCGGCGAAGACGATCGCGGGACGATCCGGATACCGGCCGGCCCAGTGCGCGACGTGTTCGGGCAAGGAGATCTCGCCGAGCGGGTAGCGCACCTCGTGCGGTGTGTCGTGCGGGCGGACCCGGGCCTGGCGGGCCCGCAGGTCGTCCAGGTACTCCTCGAACGTCATGTCCGTTCCTCCTCTGCGAGCCGCGAGCGCGCGGTCACCATGTGTCGACGATGTGCCTTCTGCGTGCGGTGTCCGGGCGGCGTGTGGGATGGGAGGCGAAGGCCTCGGTGATCCAGCGCCGGGTCTCGGCCGGGTCGATCACGTCGTCCAGTTCGAACACGGCCGCGGCGTTGACCGCCTTGCCCTGGCGGTACTGCTCGGCCAGCAGTTCGTCGAAGGCCCGCTGCCGCGCCTGCGGATCGGCGATCGCGTTCAGTTCGCGCCGGTAGCCGAGGCGGACGGCACCCTCCAGGCCCATGCCGCCGATCTCGCCGGTGGGCCAGGCCACCATGGCCACCGGGTTGCGGAAGCTGCCCCCGGCCATCGCCTGGGAGCCCAGTCCGTAGCCTTTTCGGAGTACCACCGAGAAGACGGGGACGCCGAGGTTGGCGCCGGTGACGAAGAGCCGGCTGAAGTGGCGGACGGTGGCGGTGCGTTCGGCGTCGGGACCGACCATGAATCCTGGCGTGTCGCACAGCGACACCACGGGCAGTCCGTGTGCGTCGCACAGTTGCAGGAACCGGGCCATCTTGTCGGCGGCCACGCTGTCGATGGCACCCCCGAGATGGCCGGGGTTGTTGGCGACCAGTCCCATCGGGCGGCCCTCCACCCGCACCAGCGCGGTGATCACTCCGACGCCGAACTCCCGGCGCAGTTCCAGCACCGTACCGGTGTCGGCCAGCAGTTCGATCGCCTCGCGGACGTCGTAGACCCGCACCCGGTTCTCCGGGACGACGTGCCGCAGCAGACGCTGGTCGGCGCAGTCCCAGGAGTCGAGCGGGCCCTGGAAATAGGAGAGGTACCGTCTGGCGGCGGCCACGGCCGCCTCCTCGTCCGCCACCGCGAGGTCGACGACACCGTTCGGCACCTGCACCGACATCGGCCCGACCTCCTCGGGCCGGTACCGCCCGAGACCTCCGCCCTCGATCATCGCCGGGCCGCCCATGCCGATGGTCGTGCCGGCGGTGGCGATGATGACATCGCAGCAGCCGAGCAGCGCCGCGTTGCCCGCGAAGCAGCGCCCGGAGGCGATGCCGACCGTCGGCACCAGCCCGGAGAGCCGGCCCATGGTGGAGAAGGTGGTCACGTCCAGTCCGGACACCGAGGTGGTGTCGGTGTCCCCGGGGCGACCGCCGCCCCCCTCGGCGAAGAGCACCACCGGCAGGCGGCGTTGCTCGGCCAGTTCGAGCATCCGATCGGTCTTCTTGTGACTCAGCAGGCCCTGCGTACCGGCCAGCACGGTGTAGTCGTAGGACAGCACCACGCACTGACTCGCCTTCGCCCCGAACTGCTCGCGGCCCACGTGGCCGATGCCCGCGACCAGGCCGTCGGCCGGAGTGCTGGTGATCAGGTCCTCCATCGAGCGGCGCTGCCGCTGGGCGGCGACCACCAGGGCACCGTACTCGGTGAAACCGTCCGGGCCGCACAGGTCGCCGATGTTCTCGCGTGCGGTGCGCTGTCCGGAGCGTCGTCGCCGTTCCACGGCCTGCGGCCGGGCTTCGTCAAGACCGACACGGTGGCGCTCGACGACCTCGGCGAGGTCCGGCCGGATCGCGTCCAGATCCACCTCGACCGCCTCCTCGGCCACCTCCCCGGCGACCTCGGCCGAGGTCAGCACCACCAACTCCCGGTCGGCGGCCACGACATCCCCGACGGTGACGTGGACCGCGCGGACCCGCCCGCTGCACGGAGCGGTCAGCACGTGCTCCATCTTCATCGCCTCGACCACGAGCAACGGCGCCCCGGCCCGCACCTCGTCGCCCGGCCGCACTCCGACGGCCACGACGCTGCCCGGGAACGCGGCGCTCACCACGCTGCCGTTCGCCGGTGCCCCGGCATCCCCGAGAGCCTCGGGGACGAGTTCGTGGAGATGCTCGTCCATGAAACGCGTCGTCACCGTTCCGTCGCGGAAGGCGGGATGCCGCAGCACGGCCCGCAACACCGGGATGCCGGTGGCCATGCCCTCGATCGCGAACTCCCGCAGCGCGGTGTCCGCCCGCGCCGCCGCCGCCGCGAAGTCCCCGCGCGTGGTGCGGGTGACCACCTTGGCCAGCAGGGAGTCGAACGAGCCACCGACCCGCATCCCGGTACGGCCGTGGGTGTCGACGCGGACCCCCGGCCCGCCGGGCGGCTCGAAGACGTCCAGCGTCCCGGTGGACGCGCGCGCCGAGCCGTCACGGGCTGTCTCCTCCAGGTTGACGCGGGTCTGGATCGCGAAGCCGTGCGGGGCGGGGATCTCGTGCTGCAGCAGCCCCTGTTCCGCCAGGGTCCACCCGCGGGCCACCTGGAACTGAGCAGTCACCAGGTCCACACCGGTGAGCTCCTCGGTGACGGTGTGCTCGACCTGGATCCGCGGGTTGGTCTCGATGAACCAGAACGACTCGGGATTCTCCGCGTCGACGAGGAACTCGAACGTGCCGAGCCCCCGGTAGCGGGTGGCCGAGGCCATCGTGACGGCTGCCTCGATCAAACGGTCGCGGGTGGCCGTGGGCAGGGAGGGGCTGGGCGCGATCTCGATCAGCTTCTGGTGCCGCCGCTGCACGCTGCACTCGCGGTCCCACAAGTGCGACACCGCGCCGCTACCGTCACCGATGATCTGGATCTCGATGTGCTTGGCCCGCCGCAACAACTGCTCGACATACACCTCCCCGTCGCCGAACGCGCGCTCCGCCTCGGACCGGCAGCGTTCGTAGGCCCAGGGCAGTTCGTCCGCCTCGAACACGGCCCGCATGCCGCGCCCGCCACCACCGGCGACCGCCTTGACCATCACGCCCGCACCGGGCCCCAGGCCCGCCAGGAACCCCTGCGCCTCCTCAAGGCTCACTCCGCCCTTCGTGGCCGCCAGCACGGGAACCCCGTGCCGGCGGGCGAGTTCGCGCGAGCGGGCCTTGTCGCCGAAAAGACCGAGCAGTTCGGGAGCGGGGCCGACGAAGGTGAGCCCGGCCTCGGTACACAGTTCGGCGAACTCCGCGTTCTCGCTCAGGAACCCGTATCCCGGGTGGACCAACTCGCAGCCCGCCCGCCGTCCGACCTCGACGATCCGTGACGCGTCCAGGTACGCGGCGGTCCCTTCACCCGGCAGCGGGTAGGCCGTGTCGGCGAGCCGCACGTGCAGGGCGTCACGGTCCTCCGCGCCATGAACGGCCACGGTCCGCAGGCCGAGCGCGGCGGCCGCGCGATGGATCCGGACCGCGATCTCTCCGCGGTTGGCGATGAGGACACTACTCAAGGCGCGGTTCCCTCTCTCGGCTGATGTCGTGGCTGGAGCGAGTCTGCGTTGACATTGGCGTCAACGTCAATGGTTGGGAGAGCCAATAATCTGGGGGCCATGGCGACCACCAAGAAGGCATGGAGCACCCGCGAAAAGCTCGACCGGGAGAACAGCGTCACTCGCGCCCGCCTGCTGCGTGCCGCCCGCTCCGTCTTCGAGAGGCGCGGCTACGCCCGCACCACCGTCGCGGACATCACCGCGGCGGCCGAGGTGAGCCGCGCGACCTTCTACGTCTACTTCGCCTCCAAGGAGGACGTCTTCGCCGTCCTGGCCGCCGAGGTCCGCGACGGTTTCCTCAACGCCCAGGAGTTGACCGGCCTCGACGCCGGCGATCCCCACGCGGTCGCGAGGGCGACGGTCTCCGCCTACCTCGACGCCTACGTCGAGCACCTCGCCTTCATCACCGTTCTCCAGCACCAGGCGATCACCGACCCGGACATGTACGCCCTGTGGGAGGCGATCCACTCGCACCCCCGCCGCCGCACCGTCCGCTACATCGAACAGGCGACCGCGGCGGGCCTCGCGGCGCCCGTCGCCCCGCCGGAGGTCGTCGCCACGGCCTCCGGCGGCATGATCGCCGCATTCGCCCCGGCCGTCGCCAACGATCCGGCGGATCGCGACGAGATCGTCTCCCACCTCGTCACGATGTACCTCGGCCTGCTGGGGATCACCCCGGAAGCTCCCTCGATCGCGTGACCCGTCGGCCCCGCCATGGCTCCGCAGGCGGAGGCCGCGTGGTCATCACGGACACGGGACGCGGCGCGGACGGCGGCCTCGGTGTCGACGGCGCCGGTCCCGCCGCGGCGGCGCCGGGTGGATCGGCCGGGCCGGCCGACCCCGACCACCGCCGCCCGCCGGCTCACGAGGTGGCGGGCCGCACCGGCACCGTGGGAGCCGGTGCGCTCCACCCCGGCCCGCAGAGCGGTGCGCGGCGGCCGACCCGGTCCAGGAGTCGGCGGTGGCCGGTCGCGGGGGCCGGGATCTCCCCGGTGGCCGGGGGGCGCGCCGGGGCGGTCAAGGACGGCGGCGGCGCGTACGTCCTCGGGGTGTCGATGACGAGCACCACCGAACGCGGCGCGGCCGGAGCCTCAGCGGCCCGGAGCCTCGAACGCGCTGGGTCGGCCGGCCCAGGCGCCCCATACAGCCCCGTAGTCGAAGGCACCCGAGGTTCATCGGGACCCTGGTGTCGGCGGGGCACTGGAGGAAGGCGACGATCGGCCAGCGCGCCCGTCCGACGGGCACCCTCAGGTGTTTCCGTCGCCGGCGGAGAGGGCGGTGCGGCCGGCCTCGAAGAGCCGTGCGCAGCGTCGCGTCATGGCTTCGGGCGACTGCTCGGGGTGGCTGACCCACCAGCGGACCAGCGCGGTGCACAGGCCGCGCCAGGCGTACGTGAGGGCGTCGGCGTCGAACGGGTCGCCGGGTCCGGCCGCCCGCAGAAGGTCGGCGGCGCCGGTCGCGGCGAGGTCGTCGATGGCGCCCCGGTAGTGGGCCGCGCGCCGGGCGGCGTCACTGTCGGGCGGCAGCGTGGCGTCGTAGAGGACGAACCACGCCTCGCGCTGCCCGTCCAGAGCGGTGAACAGGGCGTCGAGCACGCGCAGGGGGGTGGGCGGTGCGCCGTCGGCGGGTGCGGCCATCGCGGTGCGGATGGCGTCCAGCAGTCGGTCGCCGATCGGGTTCAGGCAGGCGAGGTAGAGGTCTTGCTTGCTGCCGAAGTAATGGTGCAGCAGGGGTTTGGTGACGCCCACGCGGGTGGCGACGGCGGCCATGGTGGTGGCCTCGTATCCACGGCGGCCGAACTCCTCGGTGGCCGCGGCCAGGACCTGTCGTTCGCGCGCGGCCCTGGGCACGCCCTTGGTCCCGGCCCTGGAGCGAAGCGTTGTCATGAACTGGATATTACCCTAGGGTAATTTTCCGTTGGGTAAATTACCTGGACCTCGCTGGGAGCACCCTCATGCCCGCCATCCCCTCCCACTCCGGCGCTGCCCGTGCCCGCTCCTGGTGGGGCTGGGGCTATACCGACGCCCACCCCGGCGACGCCGAATGCACCGCCATGGGCGCCCTGCTGCCGGGCGCGCGGGCCCGCCCGCTGCCGATCCCCCGGGTCACCGACCTGTCCATCGGCCGCCCGGCCGCGACACCCCCGCCCGCACTGGCGCACCTGGTCACCGCCGCGCCCGAAGCGCGCGCCGCCCACGCCATGGGCAAGGCCTACCGCGACGTCGTCCGGGCCCTGCGCGGCCGGCCCGGCCGGATCCCCGACCTGGTCGCCCGGCCGACCGACAACCAGCAGGTGGCCGACCTGCTGGACTGGGCCGGCGAGCACGGCGTGGCCGTCATCCCCTTCGGCGGTGGCTCCTCGGTCGTCGGCGGCGTGGAGTACCGCGGCGACACCCACCGCGCCGTCATGTCGCTCGACCTGACCTCGATGAACCGGGTCCTGGAGGTGGACACCGCGAGCCGCTCGGCCCGCATCCAGGCCGGCGCGCTCGGTCCCGTGCTGGAGGACCAGTTGCGACCGCGCGGCCTCACCCTGCGCCACTTCCCCCAGAGCTTCGAGTTCTCCACCCTCGGCGGCTGGCTGGCCACGCGGGCCGGGGGCCACTACGCCACCGGCCACACCCGCATCGACGACTTCGTGCAGTCCCTGCGCGTGGTCACGCCCGCCGGCACCGGCACCTCCTGGCGCCTGCCCGCGTCGGGCGCGGGTCCCTCCCCCGACCGGCTGTTCCTCGGCTCCGAAGGCGCGCTCGGAGTCATCACCGAGGCATGGATGCGTCTGCAGGAGCGTCCGCGGTACAAGGCCTCGGCGTCCGTGGCCTTCGCCGACTTCCACCATGCGCTGGACGCGGTCCGTGCCATCGCGCGGTCCGACCTCGCCCCGGCCAACTGCCGCCTGCTCGATCCCGGCGAGGCGCTCCTGTCCGGCGCCTCGCACGACGGCTCCGCCGTCCTGGTCCTGGGCTTCGAGTCCGCCACCACCCGCGTCGACGGCCGCCTCACCGACGCCCTGGACCTGGCCCGCGCCCACGGCGGCCGCGGCAAGGCGCCGACGCCGGGCCGCGACGCCCCGGCCGACGCGGCCGTGAGCGCCTGGCGTTCGACGTTCCTGCGCATGCCCTATCTGCGCGACGGTCTCGCCCGGATGGGTGCCGTCGTCGAGACCTTCGAGACCGCCGCCACCTGGGACAGGATTCCCGCCTTGGTCGACGCCGTCCGCGGCGAGGTCGGCGCCGCCGCGCTGAAGGCCACAGGGCACCCGGCCACCGTCAACTGCCGCCTCACCCACGTCTACCCCGACGGGGCCGCCCCCTACTTCACCGTGGCCGTCGCCGGCCGCCCCGGCGTCGAGGTCGAGATCTGGGACGACATCAAAGCCGCCGCGAGCGATGTCCTCCACCGTCACCGGGCAACCATCACCCACCACCACGCCGTGGGCCGCGACCACCGCCCCGGCTACGACCTCCAACGCCCGGAGCCCTTCGCCCTCGCGCTGCGCGCCGCCAAGAACGCCCTCGACCCCCACCGCATCCTCAACCCGGGCGTCCTGATCGACTGACGGCAGACGGGTCCGGCTCTCCCCCGATCGAGGCCGGGGCCGGTGACCCCGTCGCATCGATCAGGAGTCACCCCACCGCTCACGGCCCCGTGGCAAGCACCCGTCACCGCTCGCTCCAGGTGCCACGGCCCGGCAACGGATCACGCCTGAGGGAGCCGGTCGAGAAAACCGAGGACGGAGACGATCCGGCCGTCCTCGGCCAGCGTGATCACGTCGGAGCCCGCGACGGGCGCGGAGCCGTCGGCGGGGGACACCAGCTCCCAGCGGAAGCGGGCGATGTGATGGTTGCCGTCCACGTCACCGGTCTGCCTGAACTCGAAGCCCGGAAACTGCTCGTGCACGGCCTGGATGACCGCGGCGATCTGCTCGTGGCCGCGCGCGTCGGCCAGCGGGTCGGTGTACGTACCGTCCCCGGACCACGCCGCGGCGACCGCCTTGGCGAGCGCCTCGGCGTCGGTGGCGTTCCACGCCTCGAAGTAGCGGGCGACGGCAGCGGCGTAGTTCGACATGGTGGGACTCCTGTTCGTGAAAGGGCCTGGCATCCAGGTCAGTCGGAGCGGGTTCCGGGCCGAAGCGCGTCGGCCCGGAACCCGCTGTCCTCACCATGCCGCGCCCTGCCCGGCCCCGCGATTACCGCTCGGGTAATGGCGCCGTGCCACCGGAGCAGCCCGCCTTCGCCGGCCCGCGGGACGACCGGCGACGACCCGTTGTCCCCGCCCGGCCGGCGGTTCGCGCATGAGCGGGCACGTCACCGCCCCTGCCGGTGCCCCGGGTCCTGCCGGTTCTCATGCGCGGACAGCCGCCTCCGCGAGCGCCAGCGCCGCCGCCATGATGCTCAGCTGGGGATTCACCTGAGGGCAGCTGGGCAGCACCGAGGCATCCGCGATCAGCACGCCGTGCACCCCGCGGAGCCGGCCCCATGGATCGGCCGGGAAGCGCTGCGGGTCGGCGCCCGCGGCGATCGTGCCGGTGGGATGGTAGGCCGACAGGTGAAGCCGGCGCGCGCTTGTGCCGGCGAGGACCGCGTCGAGTTCCGCGAGGCCGCGTACGCGGGGCGTGGTGGGGATGCCGGTGAGTACTTCCTCGGCTCCCGCGGCGAACAGCAGCTCGCCCATGGCGCGCACGGCCCGCATCAGCCGGCCCGCGTCGCGGTGGTCCAGGTCGTAGCGCAGCAGCGTGCGGTCACGGCCGAGGACGCGTCCGGAGGGGCGGTCGGCGATCATCGCGCCGAGCGTGGCGAGGTGGCCCGCGCTCTCCAGCTCGCGGCGCAGCTCGCTGCCCACGCCCGGGAGGATGAAGGAACCCATGCCGGGCGGGGTGGCGGTCGCCTCGACCAGGATGCCGTGCGCGTGGTGCTCTTCCACTCCGACGCTCTGCAGCACGCCCTGCCAGGCGGTGACCGGCTCGGCGAAGCGTCCGGCGACGCTCGTGGCCGGGTGGACGCTGAGATTGCGGCCGAGGCGAGGGTGCCGGCCGAGGCCGGAGCGACGCAGGAGCGGCGGGGACTGCAACGCACCCGCCGCGACGACGACCAGGGGTGCGAGGATCTCGAACCCGCCACTCCCCCGGCCGGCACGCACCCCTGACACACGCGGCCCTCCGGGCCCGTCCGTGTCGACGAGGACGCGCTCGACCCGCGCTCCGGTGACGATGCGGGCGCCCGCGGCACAGGCGTCGGGCAGCACCGAGAGCTGCACGCTCTGTTTGGCGCCCGTCGGACAGCCCACCACGCACTGGCAAGAGCCCTGGCAGCCGGGCGCGTTGCGGCGCAGGGGCGCGGCCCGCCAGCCGAGCTCACGCGCGCCCTTGAGGGCGATACGACCGTTCTCGCCGAGGACGTCGAGGGGCTGGGTGGCCACCCGCAGGGTGCGTTCCGCCTCGTCCAGGTACGGGTCGAAACCGTCGGCGGGTGCGAATCCGAAGTCCTTGCTCCAGCGGGACAGGACATGGTCCGGAGTCCGGTAGCAGGTGCCGGAGTTGACGACCGTGGTGCCGCCCACGGCTCGCCCCGTCGGCAGCAGCAGCGGCGGACTGCCGACGGCGACGGTCGCTCCGCCGTCCCGGTACAGCTCGGTGAACCGGTCCAGGGGCGTGCGTCGCCCGAACGACTCGGTGGGGTGGTGCCGGCCTTCTTCGAGGACGACGACGTCGAGCCCGGCCCTGCCCAGGACCCGCGCGGCCGTCGCCCCGCCCGCGCCGGAGCCGATGACCACGGCGTCGGCGGTGGACCGAGCGGGCCAGGCGTGCGCGGGTGTCAGGTCGAGCGGCGGGTCCGGGCGCGTGAAGCCGCGCCGTGCGGGGCCGCCCTCGATCATCAGCTCCGTGCCGGCCGCCAGCAGGACGGGCACCTTGAGTACGTCCAGGAGCGGAAGGAGTGCGGGCCGTGCGGCCAGTTCGTTCAGTACGGACTCCCGCTCGGACACGGTGAGCGCGCCCAGGGTGCGTCCGGTACGCGTCAGGGCGTACGCGTCGACGCCGCGCGCCGCCGCCCGTACGCCGACCCGCGCGGCGCGGGGCATCGTGGTGAGGACGCTCTCCAGTCTGGCGGGGACGCGGCGGGGCCAGTCGGTGGTCCCGTCGTCGGCGATGAGGGCGGCCACGAGGCCGGTGAGACTCATCGTGTGCCCACCTCCGCGTGGGCCGTGCCCTCCAAGGTCCATTCGGCCTCGGTGCGCCAGCCCCCGAACCACCACCGCTCCCAGCGGATGTGCGCGTCGGCGCGTTCGCTGTTGCGGCACGTCGCGTGGCCACCGTCGGGATCGGTGTAGTCGAGGGTGAGGGTGCGGTCCGCGGGCTGGGTGACCTCGACCCGGATCCGACGCAGGCCGGTGCGGCCGGTGACCGTCCACGTGGGCAGGGCGATGTCGGCACGAAAGCGCCCCGCTCCGGCCCATCCGGCCGCCGACCGTTCGGGACGGCGCGGCCAGCCGCGCCCTTGACGGCACAGCCGGAGGAAGACCAAGGGGGGAAGTCCGCGCAGGCCCGGCCGCGTCGAAACGGCGGCGACGATCTCCAGGACGTCTCCGCCGCCGAGATCGGCGTGCAGCCAGGCCCAGCGTCGGGCGTTTCCGTGACCGTAGATCCGGGCGGACGCCCCCGGGGCGGCGGTGAGCGTGAGCGTCGTGTCGTCGTGGGTGAACGTGCCGTCGTACAGGGCCCGAGCCGCGGGGAGCATCTGGGCGGCGGGCAGCAGGGGCCGACGCCACGACCAGCGGGGGAAGGTGAACAGCGGCTCGGCGACGGGCCGTTCGGCGAGCCGCCAGCTCAGGGTGCCGCCCCCGGCCGCTCCGGAGAGGAGTCCGGGCCGGACCGCGACCCCGTCCGCGCTGAAGCCGGACTCCCCGGGCGCCCACGGGGTCGGGCCGAACCGGGCGTGCCGCACGGGGCCGTCCGGGGGGAACACCGCGGCCCAGCCGTGCGCGTACGGCTCGGATCCGTCGGCCGGAGCGGTCAGTTCGTGGTGCAGCCACAGCCCGGTGCCGGTGGCCGGGTCGGTGAGGGTGGTGTACCAGACCTCGGTACGGCCCGGCTCGCCGTGCCAGCGGGGCACGAGGAACGCACCGGGATCCTCCCGCCTCGGGAAGCGGAAACTGGCCAGGAAGGGGAGGAGTCCTGTGCCGAGGGGGAAGAGAAGGGTGCCGGCGCCGATCCGTGCACCGTCCTCGTGGAGCGTGTACGTCAGCACGGTCATCGAGGCCACGGGTCTGCGCGGGGTGACGGACTTCCAGCCGTCGAGAGCGAACCTGCGGCCGTCGGCGGTGAAGGTGATGCGGTAGCGGATGCGGCGGCGCGCGAGCGGTGAGATCTCCAACTCGCCCTCGGCGCAGGGGTCGTCGACCATGTCCGCGACGCGTATCCGGCCGGTGGCGCGCGCCTCGGTCGTCCCGAGGAGCCGCAGGACGCGGTCGGCGCAGACCGTCAGGTCGAGGCGGACCCGGCGGGTGCGGTCCTCGTCGTCGAGTCGCAGCGTGCCGAGCATCGTCTCCCGGAACGTGGTACCGCGAGCGGGCGCGCCGGTGCGCGTGGCCGTGCGTGCGGTCCTCGCCGCGCTCATGCGAGACCCTCCAGCATGATCTGCTCGGTCTCCGCCAGATACCGCTCGGCCGCCCGCCGGGCCCCCGCCCCGTCGCCGGCCGCCACCGCCTCCACCACGGGCTCCAGGCGCCCGCGGGCCACCTCCGCGTCCGTGAACGGGTCCCTGAACGCGGCGCGCATCGGCAGATAGGCGTTGAAGAGCGTGTTGGTCAGCAGGACGTAGACGCGGTTACCGGTGGCTCGGGCGAGAGCCTTGTGGACCTCGACGTCCGCGAGCTGTACGGCATCGGGGTCCGCCGCGTCCCCCACCGCCGCCAGACGTTCGCGCAGTTCGGCCCGCTGCCGGTCGGTCGCCCGGACCGCGGCGCGCTCGGCGATCAACGCGCCGACGCTGCCCCGCACTTCGAAGACCTCACCGATCCAGTCCGGGCTGTGCCGCACGAGCACGGGGAGCAAGTCGGCGCCGCCCAGGCGCAGATAGTCCCGCACGCGGGTGCCGACGCCGTGCCGGGTCTCCAGCAGTCCGGCCTGTATCAGACGGCCGAAGGCGTGCTTGAGGGTGGTGCGAGTGACGCCGTACCCGTCGGCGAGCGTGCGCTCGGGCGGCAGGTAACTGCCCGCGGGGTGCCGCCCGGTGAGGATGTCCTCACGCAGGCGGTTCTCCAGGACGTCGACGATGGTCTCGCGGGGCAGTGTCTCCACGTCGTCCTCCAGTGGCTCAGTGGATGAGCCACTCAACCAATCCGCGTGCGCGGAGTCAACGGTCTCGGCGAAGAGCCACCCGTCCCTCCCCGCTGTGCGCCGCGAGTCGGCACAGCGTCGGCTGTCTTTCGCCGAGCGAGGCACGGGGTTGCGGGTTCGGTGGCGATCCCGGCAAGGGTCCGCGGATCGCGCGGTCCCGGTCGAGGGGGTGACCGGCGGCCCGCGCCAAGTGGTCGCTCTCACCGGGATTCCTTGCCCGGCCGGTGCGCCCGAGGCTCAGGACGCGCCGGGGAGCGTCGGCGTGCCAAGTCGTCCGGCCGCGGTGAGCCAGGCCCGGGTCAGCGCACTGCGCGCCAGGCAGAGCGCCCGCGTCTGCTCCTGTTCCCCGTCGAGACGCAGGGGCGCGCCGACATGCACATACAGCCTCGGCCGGCGCAGCGGAGCCGTGAGCACCCTGGCCACCTGCTCGACGGAGCCGCCCGATGCGAGGGCCCGAGCTCCCGCCTGCCCCAGGGGCACGACCTGGGCGCCGCTCGCGCGCGCGAGCCGGAACACGCCCGGGTGGAAGGGGCGGGGCGGAGCCTCGCGGACGCCGCGGCGGTGCGGGAGGCCGCCTTCCGGGTAGAGCAGGACGGACCGGCCCGCAGCCAGCGCGGCCCGAGCACTCTGGAGTGCCTGCGCGGCCCGCGGGTCGTGCCGGTGAACGGGGATGTGTCCCTCCCGAGTGAGGGCTCGGCCGAGCACCGGGACGCGCCACAGCCCCGCGGCCGCCAGGACGACGGGTTCGGTGCCGAGGCGGCGCAACGCGGCGAGGACGGCCACGGGATCGCTGAGGGAGGTGTGGTTGGCGATGATGATGCTGCCCGCGCTCGGCGCGGCACCCGCGTCCGTGGTGACGTTCAGACGGCAGAAGACGGGCACCACGGCACCTGCGATGCGACTGAGCATGACACCACCCCCGTGTGGCGACGACCAGGAGCGGCCCTCGTCCCCGTCTCAGCGGCGAGCACCGTGATCATCTTATGCCGCGGGTCGCTCGGGCGGCTGTCGAACGGCTCCACCAGGACTCGCTTCCCCGCCGGCAGTTCCTCCCCGACGTGACGCGTGCACGAGGTCCGCCGCGCGCGGCTGCCGCGGACCTCGTCCCGGCGCCCTCGCCCCGCTGCCGCGGTGACGCCGCTCCGGGCCGGTGCAGGGGGTCGGGCCGGGCCTTCCTGGGCGAGGATGGATGGAGCGAAGGGTGACGTTTCCTCCCTTTTCACTCGGAGGGCCCGTCCGCGGATCTGCATCACTCACACGAGACCCCGGGACGGCGGTGCCGGCACCCCGGCGTCGGCCGGGGAGTGGCCGCCGGACCGCCCCGGGGCGACTTCGAACAGGGGAGACGCTGTGCGTGCGACCTTTACGCTGGGGCGGATCGCGGGGGTCCGGATCGGGGTCCACTGGAGCGTGCTGTTCATCTTCGGCGTCGTCGCCTTCGGCCTCGCGCAGGGCCGTCTCCCCCAGGTGTATCCGGGCCATTCCCCGGTGCTGTACTGGGTGGCGGGCCTGGGGGCCGCCGTGGTCTTCTTCGCCTCCCTGCTCGCCCACGAACTGGCGCACGCGGTGGTGGCGCGGCACAACGGGGTGGCCGTGGACGACATCGTGCTGTGGTTGCTGGGTGGGGTGGCCCGGCTGAAGTCGGAGGCGTCGAGCCCTGCGGCGGAGCTGCGGATCGCGGGTGTCGGCCCCTTGGTCAGCCTCCTGCTGGGCGGGCTCTTCCTCCTGGGCACCTGGCTGCTCGCCCTGGCGTCCGCCCCGAGGCTCCTGGTCGAGGTGACGGCCTGGCTCGCGGGCATCAACCTCCTGCTCGCCGTCTTCAACGCCCTTCCCGCCGCCCCGCTCGACGGCGGGCGGCTGTTGCGGGCCTTCCTGTGGTGGCGTACGGGAGACCGGCTGCGGGCGACCGCCGGGGCCACCGCGGCCGGACGCGGCCTGGGCTGGCTGGTCATCGCGCTGGGGCTGGTGATGTTCCTGAGGGGCGGCGGGTTCGGCGGGCTCTGGCTGGCCCTGATCGGCTGGTTCCTCATCGCGGCCGCCACCGCCGAGGGACGGCAGGCGCAGCTGCGCGGCGTGCTCGCCGGTGTCCCCGTGCGGGACGCCATGACGAGGGACCCGCTCACGGTGCCCGCGGTCCTACCGGTCGCGGACATGCTGGCCGACCCGCGGTACCGCTACCGGCACTCGGCGTTCCCGGTGACCGGCGCGGACGGGGCGACGGCCGGGCTGGTGACGCTGGACGGCGCCAGGCAGGTGACGGTGGGGAAGCGGGGGACGGTGACGGTGGGCGAGGTGATGGTGCCGCTGTCGCGGACCACCGTCGCGGGTCCGGACGACTCACTCGCGGACCTGCTGCCCCGCATGGAGCCCGGCGCCGAGCATCGTGTCCTGGTGATGGACGAGGGCGGACTCGTCGGCATCCTGTCGCTGTCGGACGTCAGCCGTACGGTGACCTGGCTGATGAATCCCGGCCGGGGACGGTGAGGCACCGATCGCACCCTTCGGCCGGGGGCCTTGGCACGCGCGGTGCCCGGTGGCGGTCGTCCCGCGCGGATGACCCCGCCGCTTCGCCGGTACTTCGCCGGTACGGGGAACGCCCGGTCACCCGTGCCCCGGGGCGCACCGTGACGCAGGGCAGGGGGATCCGCGGCGGGGCGTTCTGCCGGTGGCCGGTCGGAACCCGCGCCGGCTGATCCCGGTCCGGCCCGGTCGGTTCGCGAGGATCACGGGGATCACGAGGGGCGTTCGTGTCGTGGCGGAGGCGCCTCACAGGGCTCCGACGGCCCTGGACGCCGTGCCGGTGGAGTGCGGGTCGGCCCGTCTCCACGCCTGTGCGAGCCGAGGAACTGGCCGGGTGGCGTCGCACAACGGCCCGTGGCCGTCGGTGGACGACGTGATCAGCGCGGGTGGAACGGTCGGGGCGGCCGTGCCGGCCCCGCTCGACCGCGAGGCCCCTCCCGACGTCACCTGGCCGCGACCCAGGGCCCGCCGGGGCCCGCGCGGGACGGGCTCGGGTGCCCTGCCGTCCGGCGCCTGCTCACGGGGAGGGGCCCGTCCTAGCCTTTGAGGACACCGAGCGGCACCAGACGGGCGACAAGGCGGCCCAGGCCGTTGTGTTCACTCGCCCGGACCACGGCGTCGACGTCCTTGTACGCCTCGGGTGCCTCCTCGGTGACGCTGCGCCAGGAGGCGGGGCGCACCGCGACCCCCGCACCGGCCAGTTCCCGGCGCAGCTGCCCGGAGGACATCTCGCGGTGGGCTCGGTGCCGGCTCCAGACGCGGCCCGCGCCGTGGCAGCACGAGTCGAAGGCGCGATTGCCCGTGGTGCCGGTCATGACGTAGGAGGCGGTGCCCATCGTGCCGGGCACGAACACGGGCTGGCCGAAGGGGCTGAGCGTGTCCGGCAGGTCGGGGTGGCCCGGCGGCAGGGCCCGGGTGGCGCCCTTGCGGTGGACGCACAGCAGCGGCCGGGCGGCGCCACCGTCGATGTGGCGTTCCAGCTTGGCGAGGTTGTGCGAGACGTCGTAGAGCAGGTCGAGGCCCGTGCCGGTGGCCTCGCGGAAGGCACCGCGGGCGGCATCGGCCAGCAGCTGGCGGTTGGCGCGGGCGAAGTTCGCGGCAGCGGCCATCGCGCCCAGGTAGGCGCGGCCCTCCGGCGAGTCGACAGGCGCGCAGGCGAGTTGCGGGTCGGGGACGGCGATGCCGTAGCGGCGCATCACGGCGTCCATGGCCCGCACGTGGTCGGAGCAGATCTGGTGGCCCAGCCCCCGCGAGCCACAGTGGATCATGACGCACACCAGGCCGGGGCGCAGGCCGAACGCCCGTGCGCACGTCTCGTCGTAGACGGCGTCGACTGCCTGGACCTCCAGGAAGTGGTTGGCCGACCCCAGGCTGCCGACCTGCCCGGCGCCGCGCTCCAACGCGCGTTCGCCGACCTGGGTGACGTCGGCGTCGCGGACGGCCCCGCCGTCCTCGCACCGGTCCAGGTCCCGCGGCACCCCGTGGCCCTGCTCGACCGCGTAGCGGGCGCCGCCGCGCAGGATCTCGTGCAGCTGCGTCCGGTCCGCCAGGTACCACAGGCCGCCGCGGCCGAGCCCGCGCGGGATCAGCGCGTCCAGCCGGTCCATCAGCACGGGCAGCTTCGGCAGCAGGGCGGCGCGGTCCACGTGCGCGGTGAGCAGGCGCACCCCGCAGGAGATGTCGAAGCCCACCCCTCCGGGCGAGATGACCCCACCGCGGGCGATGTCGGTCGCGGCCACGCCGCCGATCGGGAAGCCGTATCCCCAGTGGATGTCGGGCATGGCGTACGAGGCGCGGACGATGCCCGGCAGCGTGGCCACGTTGGCCACCTGCTGAAGAGCCTGGTCACCCGGCTCGTCCGGGAGCAGATCGGGTGGGGCCAGGACGATTCCGGGTACGCGCATGGCGCCGGTCGGTTCGATACGGAACCGCCAGGGCCCTTCCGTCACCAGCCGGATGTCCATGTCGGTTCGGCCTCCTCGGCCAGCTGTTCCGGTGCCGGGCGCCGGGACGGGCCTCACAGGTCCAGCGTCACCGGCAGGCCCACGGGCCTCACACGTCCAGCGTCACCCGGCAGGACCACCCGTGCGCGTCCGGGGCCAGCCGCAGCCCGTGCAGCGCGACGGCCTTGGGCACGGCCCCGGTCTGCGTCGCCGTCGAGCTGTCGGCCATCTTGAAGATCACGCCGACCCCGCCCGGCTCCGGTGCCACCGCGATGTCCACGGGCAGTTCGTCCGCGGCGTCCATGCGGTAGATGATCTCCTCGAGTACGGCGGCCAGGAGCCGGCCGTCGTCGTCGGCCGGCACCGCGCACTCCCGGGCCACCCAGGAGACATCCGGAGGCACGTCGGCGAAGCTGCCGAGCATGCCCCGCGCCGCCTCGGCGATGCACTCCTCGCGCGTCGGCGCCCATGCCTCGATACACAGATCACCGGTGTGCGGGACACTGCGATGACCGCGCGGCGACCGTCCGGGCCCGACGTCGGTCACGACGGCCGGACACCCTGTCCCGAACCCGGCAGACGTCGCATCACCCCGTGCCATCCTTTCCTCCGGTCGTGCCCTGTGAGTGCCCGATCGCGGAGCGGGGGCGGTCTTCCGAACCCGCCCCCCTGTCGGAATCGTGGACCGGCTCTCCATCGAAGAACGGATCGAACCCGGCGGCGATCGGCTCATTCCGGGGGTGGGCCGACTCCAGCGGGCCGCCGGACCTGTGCCGTACGGGCGGAGCCACGCGGCTCGCCTCCGCGGACGTGAAGGAGCCATGCGTCCTCTCCATGTTGGGCGCCGGCCGCCCGGTCCGCGACTCGCACCGCCCCGGTCGGCGAGTGCGAGGACACGCGTCTCGGCAGCCGAAGGCGAGTGCGGTGCCTCCGGGACCGGCGGCCACCGGCCCGGGAACACCTCCGGGGCGGCGGCCGGGAGGAACGGCGAGCGCACCAGCCGGGGGCGGCGCACCCCATGACGGCCTCGGCCGGTTCGGGCGGCGCGGGCCCGAACCGGCTTCGGGCTCGGACCCGGCAGAGGACACCGGCCACCCAGGAGGTGACCGCACCCGGTCTCGGCCCCAGGCCGCGAGACAGACCGGCCCCGGCTCCTTGCCCCACCATCGGCGCAGGGCAGCGCGCCCGCGTCTCCGGCGGGCTCCCCGGTTCGACGGACAGCCGCCTTGCCACCGTGGCCGGCCTCGACATGCCGGTCGCCGCGGTCGGCCGCGGCGTTGGGCCGTCGGTCGACGAACCACTTCGCGAAGGGCGGCCGGGACCGGTCCGGACCTCCGGTGAACTGCGACCGCTGGAACCGAGTGCCGGTCAGCCGAGGTCGGGGAGGGGGCGTCGGGCGACGTCGCGGGCGTCCTCGGGCGGGACACCCAGCATGCGCAGGAGCATCTCGGCCAGGTGGGACGCGGCCTCGTCGCCGTCGATCTCGGGCCGGGCGAACCGCAGGTCGACCAGCGCCAGCAGCGATCCCCCCAGAGCGGTCACCGCGGCGGTCGGATCGGTGACGGCGAAACGGCCGGAGGCGATGCCGGCCTCCAGGTCGCGCAGGGCGCGCGGGGCCAGACCCGAGTCCGAGTGGACGTAGCCGAGGCCGCGGTGGCGCAGCACCTGCATCAGCTCGGGGCGGGAGTCGGCCAGGCGAACGCTGAGGCGGAAGCCGGCCGCGACGAGTTCCGCCGGGTCGCCGACGTCCCGCAGGTGCTCGTCGAAGGCCTGGCCGAGTTCTTCGAGGGCGTCCCGCACCGCCGCGTCGAACAGCTCCGTCTTCGACTCGAAGTGGTTGTAGAAGGAGCCGAAGCCGACATCGGCGCGCTCGGCGATCGCCTGGATGCTGGCACTGGTGTCACCGGTCTCGGCGAGTATCTGCCGCGCCGCGCGGACGAGTGCCTGCCGGGTCTCGGCGCGGCGCCGTTCGAAGCGGTTGCGGGGCGGGGCTGACGTGGGCATACGCGGGAGTCTACCAACGGGACCCAGCACGTCACAGTTCTGATGAATCAATCAGCCGAAGCGACTGATGAAATCATCACCTTCCCTGCGTCAGGCCATTGACGATCCAAGTGTCAACGCTGATGATTTCCTCATTACAGCGATGTTGCTTGGAGGACACCATGTCCGAAACCCACGTCGACGCGGTCGGCGTCACGGACGCCAGGACGGCCCACCAGGACCTTCACAGCGCGCAGGGCGCCTTGCGCGGCGAACACCCCGGGCGGTCGCGGAACCCCGTCGTCAAGGTCGCCGATCTGGCCTGGCTGGAGTTCGAGAAGCCCGATCTGGACCGCGCGGAGGTGTTCGCCCGCGACTTCGGGTTCGGGATCGCCGCCCGCACGGAGCGGGAGCTGTGGCTGCGGGGCACCTTCGCGGGCTCGCCCTGCGCGGTGATCCGGCGCGGCCGGACGTCCCGCTTCATCAGCCCGGCCTTCCGCGCGGCGGAGCGGGCCGACGTGGACCGGCTGGCGCGGGCCACCGGCACGGCCGTACGGGACGCGGACGTGCCGGGCGGCGGCAGAGTGGTCGATCTGCTCGACCCGTCGGGGACCCCGGTACGCGTCGTGCACTGCGGCGAGGAGTTGCCTGCGCTGCCGGGACAACAGCCGCTGCCGCTCAACTCCGGCACGGACCACCGCCGTGTCAACGCCACGCAACGGCCACCGCGCGAGCCGTCCCGGATCCAGCGGCTGGGCCACGTGGTGCTGGAGACACGCGTGTTCGCCCGGAGCCTGGACTGGTACCTGGACACGCTCGGCATGATCGTGTCCGACTTCCTGTTCCTCGACGGGCAGCGCGACCGGGGCCCGACGATGGCCTTCATCCGCTGCGACCAGGGCAGCGTGGCCGTGGACCACCACACGCTGGCGATGCATCTGGGACCCGGCACCGGCTATGTCCACTCCGCCTACCAGGTCACCGACCTGGACTCGATCGCGGCCGGCGGTGAGTACCTCAGGGAGCGCGGCTACAAGCGCAGCTGGGGCATCGGCCGGCACATCCAGGGCAGCCAGCTCTTCGACTACTGGCGCGACCCCGACCACTTGATGCTGGAGCACTTCGCCGACGGCGACCTGTTCTCCTGCGACGTCGAGCCCGGCTGGGCGCCCATGTCGAGCAGCGGCCTGGCCCAGTGGGGCCCGCCGGCCACCCGCGACTTCCTCGGCGCCGGCCCCTCCCCGCAACGTGTCCGCGATGTCGTCCAGGCCCTGCGCGGCGACAACGAGATGGACGCGTCGCGCCTGCTGGGCCTGCTGAAGGCCACCAACTCCTGACCCCTCGACCCCCTCCCCTACCGAAGGCAACCGACATGAGCACCAACGTCCTCCGCACCGCCGATGGCTGGTGGGTCGTCCGCGGCGAACACGCCGTCCCCGTCGACACCAAGGCCGTCACCACCGCCGAGCTGCTGGCCGACCGGGCCGCCGTCGAGGTGGCCGCCGACTCGGGTGCGACGGGCACGCCCGTCGCCGACATGACGGCCCTCTCCCCGGTGACCACGCCCTGCCGCGTGGTGGCGCAGATGGTCAACTACCGCAGTCACGCACGCGATTCGGGTTTCACCGGCGACATCCCGCCCGCCTTCTTCCGCAAGGCCTCCGGGTCCGTCAGCGGACCGCACGACAGGATCGTCCGGCCGCCGCATGTGAAGTTCCTCGACTACGAGATCGAACTCGGTCTGGTCATGGGGGCGCCGCTGCCCGTCGGCACCGTCGTCGAGGAACGGGACCTGCCGTCGTACATCGCCGGACTGGTGATCACCAACGACGTCAGCGCCCGTGACGTGCAGCTCACCAGGACACAGTTCTACGAGAGCAAGTCGTACCCCACTTTCACCCCGACGGGCCCGTACCTGACCCTGCTGGAACCGCGGGACTTCGCCCATCTCCTCGATCTGCGGCTGCGGTTGTCGGTGAACGGCGAGCCGCGTCAGGACCGCACCCTCGCCGACATGATCGTCCGTCCGGCGCGGGCGCTGTCCCTGCTGGCCCGGTTCCAGACCCTCGGCCCCGGGGACCTGCTGCTGACCGGCACGCCCGGCGGCACGGCCCTCAAGGCACCGCCCAAGCCGGTCGAGAAGATCGGCGCGCTGCTGCCGCCGTCGGTGAAGTGGAACGCGTTCTTCAAGAGCCAGGCGAAGAACCCCCGCTACCTGCGGCACGGCGACGTGGTGACCGCGGCCATCGCCACCCCGGACGGCCGGATCGACCTGGGCGAGCAGCGCACGCCCGTGGCCGACGCCCACTGAGACCGGAAGCGAGCCGCACATGACCGTGGAGCAACACGCGTCGGACGTACCCGTGGTGATCGTCGGAGCCGGGCCCGTGGGCGTGACCGCCGCCCTCCTCCTGGCCCGGCGCGGGGTGAGGTCCGTCGTCCTCGAACGCCACCACGACGTCTACCCCCTGCCGCGCGCCGTCGCCGCCGACGACGAGGTGCGCCGTATCCTCCAGGCCGCGGGAGTCCAGGAGGAGTTCGCCGTGATCGCCCGTCCCGCGCGGGGGCTGCGGCTGCTGGACGCCCGGCACCGGGTGATGGCCGAGTTCCCGCGCGCCGCGCAGGGGGCCCACGGCTTCCCGCAGACCAGCATGTTCGACCAACCCGGACTGGAGCGGGTGCTGCGCGACGCCCTGGCCCGCGTCCCGGAGTGCGAGCTGCGCGGCGGGGTGGAGGTCACCGGCGTCGAGCAGGACGGCGACGGTCCGGTCCGCGTGACCTACCGCGACGGCGAGGGCGAACACGTGGTGCGGACGCGCGCCGTCCTCGGCTGCGACGGTGCCAACAGCCTCACCCGCGACGCCATCGGCGCCGTGTGGGAGGACCTGCGCTTCGAGGAACGCTGGACGGTCGTCGACGTGCGCACGAGCCTGCCGGTCTCCTGCTGGGAAGGTGTGGAACAGATCTGTGACCCGCTGCGGCCGGCGACGTTCATGCGGGTCGGCGAGGACCGCTACCGCTGGGAGTTCCGGCTGGGGGACGACTCGGAGCTGGACGACGAGCGGCTCCGGCGGCTGGTCGCGCCGTGGGTGGATCTCGCGCCCGGCGGCGACTTCGAGGTGCTGCGCGAGGCGCGGTACACCTTCCGGGCGCGGGTCGCCGACCGCTGGCGCCGGGGTCGCGTCTTCCTCCTCGGCGACGCGGCCCACCTCACCCCGCCGTTCATCGGGCAGGGGCTGTGCGCGGGGCTGCGCGACGCCTACAACCTGAGCTGGAAGCTCGCTCGCGTCCTCCGACAGGGGGCGGACGAACGGTTGTTGGACACGTACGAGGGCGAGCGCAAGCCGCACGCCCGCCGGATGATACGGCTCGCGGTCGCCATGGGCTGGGCCATGACCGGCGGCCAGGACGGCGCCGCCGCTGTCCGACGCGGCCTTCTGGGTGCCGTCCTCCGCGTCCCCGGGCTGAGTACGGCGGCAGCCCGCGACCTCGTTCCCCCCCTGGCCTGCGGGCCACTGGTGCGCCGTCCGGTCCGCGGGGCCGGCCGCGGACTCGGCGGCCGCCTCTGCCCGCAGCCGTGGGTGACCGCCCATGGACGCCGCGCCCGCCTCGACGACCTGCTCGGCGACTCCTTCGCCGTGGTGACCGCCCTACCGCCCTCCCCCTCCCTGAAGGCGGTCGCCGACGGGCTCGGTGCCCGGACCGTGCTCGCGGACGGCCTCGGCGACGACGGCCGGCTCGCGGCATGGCTGCGCGAAGGGCGGGCGGACGCCGTACTGCTGCGGCCGGACCGCGTCGTGATGGACGTCGTCCCGTCCGGCGGCCACACCTTCACGGCCACCGCCACCTGGGCGCCCCTGCTGCACACTGCGCCACACTTCCCACGGAACGTCACCGAGAGCCTTGTGAGGAGCACCCCCCGATGACAACGCCGGAACCCTTCCACACACCCGATCCGCAGACCGTCGCCTCCAGCCGCATCATGGACTTCGCCCGCCACGCCGGGCTGGACGGCACCGACTACGCCGCCCTGCACCGCTGGTCGGTCACCGACCTGGAGGGCTTCTGGGGCACGGTCTGGCAGTACTTCGACATCGACGCGGACACCCCTTACGAGCGGGTCCTGACCGAGGAGACCATGCCGGGCGCCCGCTGGTTCACCGGAGCCGCTCTCAACTACGCCCAGCACGCCCTGCGCCACCTCACGGACGACGACGCGGCGATCCTCGCCCTCGACGAGACCGGCACCGGCTACGAGGTGACCGGGAAGGCACTGCGCGCCCAGGTCGCCTCGGTGGCCGCGACCCTGCGCGAGTCGGGGGTGCGCCAGGGCGACCGGGTCGTGGGCTACCTGCCCAACACCCCGCACGCGATCGTCGCGTTCCTGGCCACGGCGAGCCTGGGCGCCGTGTGGTCGGTGTGCGGGCAGGACTACTCCCCCAAGGCCGCCGCCGACCGGTTCGCCCAGCTCGAACCCACCGTCCTGATCGCCGCCGACGGCTACCTCTTCAACGGCACCGTCCACGACCGCCGCGACGCGACGCTCGAACTCGCCCACGCCCTGCCGACGTTGAAGGCGACCGTGCTGGTCGGGCACATGGGCCTGGCGTGGCCGCAGGAGGCGTACCCGTCGCTGCTCGTCCCGTGGGAGGACGCGGCCACCCGCACGGAGGAACTCGCCTTCACGGCCGTGCCGTTCGACCACCCCCTGTGGATCGTCTTCTCCTCCGGCACCACCGGCCTGCCCAAGGGCATCGTCCACGGCCACGGCGGGGTGCTGCTGGAGCACCTCAAGACCCTCGGTCTGCACTCCGACCTGGGTCCGGGCGACCGCCTCCTGTGGTACACCACCACGCACTGGATGATGTGGAACCTGGTCGCCTCGACGCTGCTGACCGGTGCCACGACCTGCACGTACGACGGCAGCCCGGCGCCCTTCGCCAAGCCGGACGTCCTGTGGGAGCTGGCCGCCCGCCACCGGGTGACGGTTTTCGGCACCAGCCCCCAGTACCTGCTGGGCATGGCCAAGTCCGGCATCGACCCGTCCGTGCACGACCTGTCGTCCGTCCGCGTGGTCGGCTGCACCGGTTCCGCGCTGCCGGCCTCCGCCTACCCGTGGGTGCGCGATCACGTCGGCGGCCATGTCCTGCTGGCGTCCATCAGCGGCGGCACGGACGTGGTGTCCGGATTCGCCGGCAGCGCGCCCAACACCCCCGCGTGGGCGGGTGAGTTGTCGGCACCGCACCTGGGCGTGGCGCTGGCCGCGTACGACGGCGAGGGCCGCCCGACCGTGGACCAGGTCGGTGAGCTGGTCGTCACCCGCCCCATGCCGTCGATGCCGCTGTATTTCTGGAACGACCCCGACGGCACCCGCTACCACGACGCGTACTTCTCCTCCTACCCGGGCGTGTGGCGGCACGGGGACTGGATCACGGTCACGGGGCACGGCTCGGTGATCGTCCACGGCCGCTCCGACAGCACGCTGAACCGCAACGGCGTCCGCCTGGGCAGCGCCGACATCCACGACGTGGTCGAGCGCCTCCCCGAGATCGCCGAGGCCCTCGTCATCGGCGCGGAGGAACCCGACGGCGGCTACTGGATGCCGCTGTTCGTGGTGCCCGCCGCGGACGTGACCCTGGACGACGCCCTCCGCGCGAGGATCAAGGAGGCGATCCGGACCGGGGCCTCACCGCGCCACGTCCCCGACGAGATACTCGAAGTCCCGGCCATCCCGCACACCCGCACCGGCAAGAAGCTCGAAGTCCCCGTCAAACGCCTCCTCCAGGGCGCCCCGGCCGAACAGGTCGTCAACCCCGCCGCGGTCGACGACCCGGATCTCATCGGCTACTTCGCCCGCCTGGGAGACGAGCGCCGCAGCCGCCGTACCGCCGGGGCAGCCGGGGCATGACCACGGCGCGGATCGATCCCCGCGCCGTCCCGGCGTCGGCCCTCTCGCCGGTGGGAGCGTCGTAGGCCGCCGCCGTTCCGGTCATTCGCCAGGCGGCGTCCGGCCTGGCGTGGCGCCGGGCGTCTCCACCGCGCCGTCGGCACACGGGAGTTCGCGGGGCCGCCGGGCTCCTGCCGGTACCGCTCGCCGTGGCGGGACCGGTCGCCGGCGGCCCCGACGGCCGTGGCGCGCCCGCGCCACGGCGACCCGCCGGTACGGGCCCCTCCCGCCGTGCCGGCCCTGCCGCGGTGACGTACGCCGTGGCGGCGGCCTGGACGTCGGCCTCCCGGCGGCTCGGTCCCGCAGGCCACGGGCGGTCCGACGTGGCGTAGGGAGGGGCGGCGGCGTTCGCCGGGATGCGAGAGGCGTGTCCGGGGAGCGCCCCCACGCGCCGGGATCGCCGACCGGCCCGACAAGGCGAGGGACGACGTGCCTCCGACGCCGGGCAAGCCGAACCGCGCCGGATGCGCGACACCCCCGTCAAAGGACCCGGCGCTCCGTCCGTGCCGTGAGGGACGGTCCCCGAGGCGTCGGCAGGACAGCGCCCATCCGGCGGTACGCCGAGGAGGCCGGGCGGTCGTCCACGTCGACGGGTGGGTGATGCCGACCGTTCCCCGAGAACGCCACCGAGACGGCCGCGCGCACCCCGCGAGCGCCGCCGCCGATCGGCACCGGCCCGGAGGGCGTGCGCCGGCGCGTCCCGCCGGGACCGGCCGTGGAGGTGCCGACCCGCCAGCCGCGGGGCGGCACCTCCTTGACGTGCGTCAGCCGCCGGTGTCAGGCCACGCTCGGGACATGTCCGGGCTGGACGACGTGCGCGTTGTGCTGGTCCGCCCAGCTTCGCAGGGCGGTGAGGCAGGCATGGTCGAGGTGCCGCAGACCGGCGAGGTCCAGTTCCACGGTCCGACCGGCCGGCAGGTTCTCCAGCGCGTCCAGGATGCGCGGCAGCCGGAGGAACGTGGCATTGCCCTGGATACGGACCCGCACCCTGCCCTCACCCGGGTCGGCGACGTCGACGTGGACGTGGGAGACCTCCCAGGCCGCCTTCACCACCGCGAGGGCAAGACCGACGAGGACACCTTCGAACATGTTGGTGATCAGGATCGCGCCCGCGGTGACCACGAGGATCACGGCCTCTCCCCGGTGGTCACGCCACAACGGTCCCAGTTCCCTGACCGGCAGCAGCTTGAAGCCCGCATGGACGAGGACACCGGCGAGCGCCGCGGTCGGGATCAGGCCCAGGACGCCGGGGAGCATCGCGGCGAACAGCAGCAGCCATACGCCGTGCAGAACGCGGGAGAGCCTGGTGCGGGCACCGGCCTGCACGTTGGCCGCGCTGCGCACGATGACGGCGGTCATCGGCAGCGCGCCGAGCAGTCCGCACACGGTGTTGCCCGCTCCCTGGGCCATCAGCTCCTTGTCGTAGTGGGTCTTCGGTCCGTCGTGGAGGCGGTCCACGGCCGCGGCGCTGAACAGCGACTCCGCCGAGGCGATCAGCGTGAAGGCGACGACCGTGGCCAGCAGGCCGGCATCGGCCAGCCGGGAGAACTCACCGACGGCGGGCGGCTGGACGGCGGCGACCAGGCCGCTGACCTCGACCCGCTGGACCGGCAGACCGAACGCCGCGGTGAGGGCGCTCGCCGCGCCGACCGCGACGAGCGGACCGGGCAGGACCCGGACACGGCGCGGGACCCTCTTCCACACGGCCATCACCACGATGGTGCCGACGCCGACGGCGGACGCCGCCAGGGCCGGAGGGGAGGCGAGGACGCCGACGGCGAGGTCGTACAGGCCGGCGACGTTGGACGTACCGCCGCCCGGTGCCTTGCGGTCGCCGAGCGCGTAGACCTGACCGGCGATGAGGACCAGGCCGATGCCGGCGAGCATGCCGTGGACCACGGACAGGGAGATGGCCCGGAACCAGCGCCCCAGGCGCAGGGCTCCGAGGGCGAGTTGCAGCAGGCCCGTGAGCAGGACGACGACGCCGAGGACGGGCAGCCCGTAGTCCTTGACGGCGGTGAGGACAAGCACGGTCAGCCCGGCCGCGGGCCCGGACACCTGAAGGCTGCTGCCGGGCAGCAGCCCGGTCACGAGCCCGCCGACGATGCCGGTGATCAGGCCGAGTTCGGCCGGGACGCCCGAGGCGACGGCGACGCCCACGCACAGCGGGACGGCGACGAGGAAGACGACGAGGGAGGCGGTGATGTCGGTGCGCAGAGCAGCGCGCGGGAAATTCGGTGCGTTCATGGCGTTCTCTCTGTGGGGAAGGAACGTCGCGGGAAGGTGCGACCGGTGCGAGACGGGCGGGACCGTGGTCCGGTCGGTCACAGGGGCCGGAAGGCGCGGCCTGCCCGACGTGCACGCCGGGACCTCGCCGGTCTCGGCGGTGTCGTACCGGTCGTGCGGTCGGAAGCGGCCGCGCATCACGGTGTCCGGGGCCTGGAGGGCCCGGACGGCGGGCTCGCGCGAGCCCGCGCCACCGCGGGCGGCCTGTGTCCGGTAGCGGGGAACGATGTCGGCGGTCTTGGCGGGGAGGCTACGGGCGTGCTCGATGAGCGTGTGCATGACGCGGTCTCGTGTCTCTTGGCGGCCTTACGCGGGTAAGGGCGCCAAGAGTTGCGTGCCGTAGCGGCCGCTGGGTTGCCCAGGCGGCACGGCGAGCGGGGCGTCGGGCCGCTCGACGCGTGACGGACCGCGGCGTGCCGGTGTGCCGGAGCCGCGGGGGCACGCCGCCGATCAGCAGCGGAACGTTTGCAGTGAGCGGCAGGTGGGGGTGATTCCGGCGGCGGGGTTCCAGGAGTCTCTCGCCGTGTGCGGCTGCGCGGTACCTGAGCCGGTGTGAGTGGTGTTCGTCTCTCCGGCGGCGAGGTTGTCCGCGGCAGGAGGACGCACCTCCGGCCCCACGGCGCGTGGGGGCCTGGCCACGACACGGAACGCCTCGTCCTGGTGCCGCTTCTGGGTTCCGGCGCTCGAAGCGGCGGACGACGGTCCCTGTGGCTTCCTCGGCTCGGCCTCCGCGACGGGAGCCGTCACGGAGGCAGGCGTGGTGAGGGAGGAGGAGGCGGTGTGCTGCGGCTTGGCGAAGTGCATCAGCAGGGAAGCGGCCAGCACGACCACCACCGCTGCGACTCGACGCACCACTGCCGGACCCCCCGAGGTCTCGTTCCGCCGACACCGGAACGTTACCGGCCCGCGCTGCCTATATATGTCGAACTCCCGGAAAAAGACGATTATTTGGCCAATACCCGACCCTGTATGGCAAGAGCCATGAACCAGTCGGCCCAGGGCTCGTCCGATGGTCGGTTCGATCCTCGAACGGGCGGAGGGTGCGGCCAGGGGGCCTCAGCAGCGCAGGACGACGGGGACCGCCGCCCCGCCGGGCGCGCTGGGACGCGCGGGCGCCGCGGTCGCCTCGGGCGACGCGACGCCCGCCCACGCGGGTGCGCGGACCCTGGCCTCCTGGGAGCCGGCCTGCCTCACCGACCGGCCCGGCCCATGGGCGGACGCGCCGCTGGACGGCGGGGCCTCACCCTGTTCACGGTCATCGCCGCCGGCCGCGGCGAGGACCGCGGCCGGTGCCGCTCGGCAGTCGCACACCAAGGCCGCGGCGCCCCGCCGTTGCGGGCGGTCGTCGAGGTCGGGTGCGGGCAGACGCCACGGCCAGGGGGCGAGGGCGGCGTGCGGGAGCACCGGCAGGACCAGCAGCAGAACGGCGCCCAGGCCGCGGTGCGCCCCGGGCCCGGTCGCGCTGAAGGTCTGCCGCATGGAATCTCCCGGTGCTCTCCCCGCCAGGGAAGCGCGAAGACACGGCCCACGCACCCTTGAAGCGTTCACCACGCCGGTGTTCACCCGATCCGGTGATCGAGCGAGCCTCCCGGCGACGAAGCCGCTCCAGTCGTCCCGGGGGGCTTTTCGGGGGTCGCACGCCCCCGCGCGGGCGCGCACCGTCGCTTCGGGCTCCTCGGCTGGGTCGACGACCTGCCCGCGCTCATCGCCGCCTCGGCCGCGACCGGGTTCGCCGGCGCCCTGTTCAATCCCGCGGTCCGCGCCTGCCTCGCCGTCGAAGCCGGCGAGCGCCGCGTGGACGCCTTCGCGATCTTCAAGGTCTACTACCAGGCCGGGATGTTGCTCGGACCTCTGGTCGGACTCGCGCTGCTCGCCGCCGACTTCCGCCTGGTGTGCACCATCGCCGCGGGCATCTTCGGCGTACTCACACTGCTGCAGTGGCGTGCGCTGCCCGTGCGTCACACCAGCGCCACCAGGACGTCGGGGGGCGTGCTGGCGCAGTGGCGCACGGTCGTCGCCAACCGGCCGTTCCTGCTCTTCGCCGCGGCGATGATCGGCTCGTACGTCCTGACCTTCCAGGTGTACCTGGCGCTGCCGCTCGCCGCCGACGACGCCCTCGGCCCGAACGGCACCACCGCCAGCAGCGGCCTGTTCGTCGTCTCCGCCGCCGTGGCCGTCCTCGGTCAGCTGCGCCTGACCGGGTGGGCCAGGAGACGATGGCAGCCGGAGGCGGCGCTCGTGCGCGGGCTGGCCGCGATGGGGCTGGCCTTCCTGCCGCTCGCGTTCGCCCCGCGCGGCTCGTCGGGCGCCGTACTCATGTGCCTCGTGGCGGCGGTGGTACTGCTCGCGGCCGGCTCCGCGGTCGTCTACCCCTTCGAGATGGACACGGTGGTCACGCTCTCCGGCGACCGTCTGGTCGCCACCCACTACGGCCTCTACAACACCGTCTCCGGGCTCGGCATCACCCTCGGCAACCTTGCCACCGGCGCCCTCTGGGACTTCGCCACGGCACACGACGCCCTGTGGCTGGCCTGGGGCGCCCTTGCGGCCACCGGGCTGGCGTGCGCGGCCTCGGTCGCCGCTCTCTCCCGCTCGGGGCGCCTGGCCGCGGGGCGGTCGAAGCCCCTCGTCGCGTGAACGTCCGGGCAAGGCGGCACGCGGCGAACGAAGTTTCCATGCCAACATTTGATCTGATCGTGGGACAGTCATTAAGGTCGTGCTCCGACCCCCGCTCTGGTGATCACTCAGAGGGAGTGACGGTGGAGGGGCACCGCCCACCAACGTGTTGGCAGGCGGCTGAAGGCACAAGGAGCTCGCCCCTGTGGCGTCCCATCGTCGAACCAAGCAGCCGAGCCGCACACGCGTCACCGTGCTGACCACCGCGGCCGCCGCTGTCGCCGCGCTCAGCGCGAACGCCGCCCATGCCGCGCCGAGCGAGAAGCCCGGCACGGACGAGGTCAAGGCGAGGGTCGACAAGCTCTACGAGCAGGCGGAGCAGGCCACCGAGAAGTACAACGGGGCCAAGGAGAAGCAGCAGAAGCTGCAGAAGGAGATATCCACGATCCAGGACAGCGTCGCCCGGGGCCAGCAGGAGCTCAACACGCTTCGCGACGGCCTCGGTTCGCTGGCGACCGCCCAGTACCGATCCGGCGGCATCGATTCCTCGGTCCAGCTCTTCCTGTCCTCCGACCCGGACGACTTCCTCGACAAGGCGTCCACGCTCGACCAGTTGAGCAGCCAGCAGGTCGGGGCCCTGAAGAAGATCCAGGAGAAGCAGCGCGAACTCGGCCAGGAGCGGGCGGAGGCCACCGAGAAGCTCGAGGACCTCGCCGCCACCCGCACCGAGCTGGGCAAGAAGAAGAAGGAGGTCCAGGGCAAGCTCGCCGAGGCGCAGAAGCTCCTCAACACACTGACCGCCAAGGAGAAGGCGGCCCTCACCGCCGAGCAGCAGCGCGCCGACCGTTCCTCCGCCGCCCGCGTGGACCTCGGCGACGACACCTCCGCCTCCGGCCGGGCGGGGGCGGCCTTCTCCGCGGCCCGGAGCCAGATCGGCAAGCCCTACGTCTACGGCGCCACCGGTCCCTCCTCCTACGACTGCTCGGGCCTGACCTCCTGGGCCTACGCCCAGGCGGGCGTCTCCATACCGCGCACCTCCGAGGCCCAGGCCAACACCGGCACCCGCCTCACCCGGAGCCAGCTCCAGGTCGGCGATCTGGTCTTCTTCTTCAACGACCTGCACCACGTGGGCCTCTACGCCGGCAACGGCCAGGTCCTCCATGCCCCTCGCACCGGCACGGTCGTCCGGTACGAATCGATGGACACCATCGGCGGACCGTTCATGTTCGGCGTCCGCGTCTGACCGTCGCGACGGTCGCCGCCTCGGCCGGGGCCGGGAGACCGGTGGCTCCCGGCCGCGACGGGTCGGCACGGGGTCTCAGCCCCGGTCGTCGGGAACGCCCGCACCGCTGAGGGCGGCCACGGTCTCCTCCCCGCGGGTGAGGGAGAGGCCGGCGCGGCGGAACTGGGCGAGTTTGCCGGTGATCGTCTGACCGACGGGAGTGTGACCCCAGATGCTGATGCCCTGGTGGGTGCTCGGTTCCCATGTGGTCTCGTCGATGACGACCGGGTTCCAGCCGACCTCCCACTCGAAGCCCGAGGGGGTGCGGGCGTAGTACGAAAGCTCCTTGTCGTTGGTGTGCTGGCCGATGGACAGGGCCATGTCGAAGCCGAGTTCGTGCACGCGCTGGTAGCTCCGGGCGAGGTCGTCGAGGGTGGCGACCTGGATGTTGAGATGCTGGACCCGGGTGCGGACCGGGTCGACCGGCAGGCCCCGGGTGGCGGCGATGGCGATGGAGTGGTGGCGTTCGTTGACGCGCAGGAAGCGGATCTTGAGTCTGAGGCCGCTGATGGTCTCGTCGATGTAGTCGGTCAGGCGGGCGTCGAAGAGGGTGTCGAAGTAACCGCGCAGCCGCGTCGGCCGGGTGGAGGTGATCGCGATGTGCCCCATGCCGGAATCACCCGTGACGAAGCCGGAGGCCGGCATGCGCAGCGGCTCGGCGGACCGGCGCGGGGTCGTGTAGATCTCCTGCGTGATGCGCTTGGGACCGGGGAAGCGCAGGAGGCGTTCGACGCCGCGCAGGGACGCCTCCTCGGCGGCGCCCTCGACGGCGGGAACGCCGTGGGCACGGAGCCGGGCCGCTATCCGCTCGAAGGCGGCGTGGTCGTCGATGTGCCAGCCGGTGGCGACGACGTCCTCGGCGGGGCCGCGCCGGATCAGGAAGCGGCACTCCTGGTCGTCGAGGCGGAAGCGCATCAGGTCGCGGGAGAGGTCGTCGTGGTGCATGCCGATGGCCTCGGCGCCGAAACGGCGCCAGTCGGCGAAGCGGTCGGTCTCGATGACGATGTAGCCGAGGTGGACGGCGCCGAAGACGGAGGCTTTCGCGTACGTGTTCATCGTCGGCCCGCCAGGAAGTCCGCGCACAGGCGGTTGAAGAGTCCGGCGCGTTCGAACTGCACCCAGTGGCCGGTGTTGGCGACCAGGTAGAGGTCGCAGGAGGGCAGGCGGTCGGCCAGCATCCGGCCGCCCGAGGGCCGGTTGACCTTGTCCTCGGCGCCCCACAGGACCAGGGTCGGCACGGGCAGCCGGGACAGGCGCGCGTCGCGGGTGAAGTCCATCCTCCACAGGGCGCGCAGCGACGCGGGACGCCGCAGGGGCGGTGCCGCGACGACCTCCGGGTCGATGCTGTCCCGGTAGCGCGAGTCGATGACGCTCTCCGGTACGTCGGCGGCGTTGAAGACCAGGTACTCGCGGATGAACGTCTCCAGCTTCCGCCGCGAAGGGCCGTCCCCGGTGTAGTAGCCGAGGAGGCTGTTGAGTCCCGGTGTGGGCAGTGCGCGGGTGGTGCCGACGCCGCCCGGCCCCATGAGCACCATGCGGTCGACCCGGTCCGGGGTGTCCAGGGCGAGGCGCAGGGCACAGGCTCCGCCGTAGGAGTTGCCGACGAAGTGCGCCTTGTCCAGGCCGAGTCGGTCCAGCACCCCGCGGATGCCGTCGGCGAGGTGGCCGAAGGGGTCGCAGGGGTCGACCCCCTTGGAGCTGCGGCCGTAGCCCGGCAGGTCGGGCACGATCACCCGGTGCCCCTTGGCCAGTTCCGCGATGTTCCGGGCGTAGTTGGAGACACCGGAGGCGCCGGGACCGCCGCCGTGCAGCAACAGCACGGGCGGCCCCTCACCGGCCTCGGCGACGAAGATCTTCTTGCCTGCGATGTCGAGCAGGGACTCCCGCATGGCGGGAAGCTCGGTGTGCGTGGTCATGGTGGTCCTCACGAGGTGATGGAGGTGGTCTCGCGCGGTGCGGGGGCGAAGCCGGCGGGGGGCGGCGGGAGTCGCGCGCCGGCGGCCGCGGCCGCGTAGACGTACGCGTCCGGGCGCAGGGCGAGGGTGGTGACGCCGCGCCGGGTCATCCAGGGCAGCAGGACGCCGTCGCTGTCGACGAGCGTGCCCTCGGCCGGGCGGGAGCCGGCCGGCGTGATGGTGAGCGCGGGGACGTCCAGGCACGCCCACGTCGGCTGGGGTACCGGCGGTCCCCCGTGCAGGAGCAGCCACCGGCTCCCCAGCGCGTCGTCCAGGCGGACCCGGACTCCGTCGGGTCCGGTGACCCAGGGCTGCGGTATCTGGTGGCCGGACGCCTTGGTGCGCGGGCGGGCCTGGAAGCCGTCGGCGTAGCGGGCCTCGGGGATCCAGTGGGAGTCCTGGAGCCGCCCGCCGAGTCCCGGCAGGCGGTTCAGGACGGGCAGCACACGGTCGCGGACCCGGGTGACCGCCGAGCGCCGCTCGGTGATGACCCGCCCCACGCGCACGGCGCGTCTGGTGACTTCCCTGACGTGCGGCTTGCGCTCGGCCTCGTAGGAGTCGAGGACCGCCTCCGGCAGTTCGCCGCGCAGGACCGCGTCCAGCTTCCAGCACAGGTTGGCGGCGTCCCGGACCCCGGCGGCCATGCCCTGCCCGATCCACGGCGGCATGGCGTGGGCGGCGTCCCCGGCGAGGAAGACCCGGCCGACCCGGAAGCGGGCGGCGAAGCGGACGTGGTGGCTGTAGACGGTGGCGCGCAGGACCTCGATCTGGTCGCGTCCGATGCCGTAACGGGCCACCAGGGCGTAGACCGCGTCGTCGGTGGTCAGGTACGCCTCGTCGTCGCCCGGCAGGATCGGGAACTCCCAGCGGTGATGGCCGAGCGGCGTCGGGCAGTCGACCGCCGGGCGGGCCGGGTCGCACCGGAAGCGCAGTCGGTCGTGGTCCGGCCAGGGCCTGAGCATCTTCGTGTCGATGACCACCCAGCGGTCCTCGTACGTCCGCCCCTCGTACCCCACGTTCAGTTGGGCGCGGGTGAGGCTGGAGCCGCCGTCGGCCGCGACGACGTAGGCCGCGCGCAGACGGCGCACGGAATCGTCGGCGGTGCCGACGACGGTGAGTTCCACGCCGGCGGCGTCCTGCCGCAGCCGCAGACACTCGTGCCGCAGCAGCACCTCCACGTTCGGATAGCGGTCCGTGCCCTCGCGCAGCACCTTCTCCAGCGCCGGCTGGTAGATGAACATCTGCGGCGGATGGCCGTGTCCGCGGGGGACGGGGCGGGCGCTGACGAAGGTCCGGCCCCTGGCGTCCACGAAGTCCAGCGGCCGCTCGGGCAGCATGTCCGGCTTCAGCCGCTCGGCCAGACCGGCGCGCTGCCAGATCCGTACGACCTCCTCGTCCGTGGAGATCGCCCGAGCCCGGGAGAACACCTCGGCGTCGCGCTCCAGCACGACGACCCTCAGCCCCCTCGCGCCCAGCAGGTTCGCCACGGTCACCCCCGTCGGCCCGTAGCCGATCACCGCCACGTCGTACGCACTGTCGTCGGCTCGGCCTCTGGCACTGACACCGCTCACCGGGTCACCTCGCTGTCGTCCCTGATCGACTCGTTGCTGTAGTGCTCGTTCCAATTGGAACAGCCGCTACGGTAAGCTGGTCCCCAGAGACGGTCAAGGGCCGGTACGACAGGAAGGGCACCCTCATGACGAGGCCGCAGACGGCTCGCAAGAAGCGCGCGAACGGGGTGGAGTCGCGGCAGCGGATCCTCGACGCCGCGGTGGAGATCGCGGGCGAGCGCGGGTACGAGGGAACCTCGATCGCGGCGGTCAGCGCCAAGTGCGGCCTGCCCGCGAGTTCGATCTACTGGCACTTCAAGGACAAGGACGACCTGATCGCCGCGGTCATCGAGCGCAGCTTCGAGACCTGGCTCGCGGCCGTCGAACTGCCGGGAGAAGAGGCGGGCACGCCCCTGGAGCGGGTCACGGCCATGGCCTCGAACGTGGCGAAGTCGCTGGTGGACGCGCCCGACTTCCTGCGCCTCGGCCTCATGCTCGCCCTGGAGCGGCGGCCGGCGGAGCCCCGGGGCCGGACCGTCTTCCTCCACGTTCGTGACATCGCGAGTCAGAAGGTCGCCGAAGTCGTCCGGACCCTGCTTCCCGACCTCGACGAGGACGCCGTGCGCACCCTG
Organism: Streptomyces hygroscopicus subsp. hygroscopicus; assembly: GCF_030269125.1. Taxonomy (GTDB): domain Bacteria; phylum Actinomycetota; class Actinomycetes; order Streptomycetales; family Streptomycetaceae; genus Streptomyces; species Streptomyces hygroscopicus_C. The sequence goes on from NZ_BSSM01000006.1 coordinate 269,939, forward strand.
ACCACCTACGCCGTCGCCGGCGCCGACGGCCTGTTCGTGCAGCGGGAGATCAACGGCGACGGCGTCGACCTGGTGGCGATGTTCGAGCTGCACGCGCAGCTGGTCCACGAGGCCGCCACCCGTATGGCCGCGAGGAAGAGAGGATGACCCTGCCGGGCGGTGGTGCGCGAAGGCCGCCGTCCGTCTCCCGCGGGAGGCCGGCCGCCACGCGGCACCGGTCGAGCCGGTCTCGGCGCGGCGGCCCGGACTCGATCCGGCCGACGCCTACGCCATGCCGTGTCGCGTCGTCGTCCCAGCGTCCGTGAGTCGTCCCGCGTCCGTCACCATCCCGGTCGGGCACGATGCCGGCCCGGCCTCGGCCACGACGCGGCGGCTCCCCGGTGCCGGCGAACCGGGCTTCGGCCATCGGCGCCGGGGCCCCGGCCGCACGGTGACCGGCGTCCCCGCGGTCACCGAGGCGGTCTCCCCGGCGCCGGAGATCTCCGGCGCCGGACCGCGCCCCGCGGATCACCCGGTCGGCACCGCCGGTCGGTCGGCAGCCGGTGGACGCCGATGGAGTACGACCACGGCCCGGCCGCCGTCGCCACCGAACTCCTCGCCGACGGCGAGCGGATGCGCCCCCGCAGCCGCGCCGAGGCCCCGGGCCACCCGGCCGCCGCAGTGGAGGGCTCGCCAACACCCCGGGCGCCCAAGGCACTTGTCCCGAACCCGGCCGGCCGGCCCTTGCCCGGCGCCATGACCACCGCGCGCCCCCCGTCGTCACCCCGGAGCCATCCCCGAGAGCGTCAGCAGGCCACCGCATGCCCGCCGCGCCCCGCCCGGCTGGATCCCCGAGGCGGTCCCCTCCCGGCATCCGGACCGATCCGACGGACCGTCGCCCGGTCCGCCGATGTGCCGGGACGTCAGGCGACGCGGGTCAGCGGGGGGCACTCCCAGGCCCCGTCGATCACCTCCGGGTGAGGCCGGTACATGCGCAGAGCCACGAACCAGGTGCCCTCCTTCGCGGTGGGCAGCCAGTTGGCTTCCCTGCCCTGTTCCGGCGGCTCACTCTGCAGGTGGATCGTCAGCCCGCCGTCCCCGTCCCACTCCAGACCGGCGCTGCGGTCGCCCACCGCGTAGCGGTCCTCCGGGTTGGGGATGAGGTTCATGTCCTCCCCGTAGGCGGTCATCGACCAGAAGGCGTCGACCGGCGGCAGCGCGTCCCCGGGGAAGCGCAGTTCGTACCGGCCCTCGGAGGTCAGCTTCCTGCCGTCCGCGTCGTCGAAGTTGAGCAGGTAGACCGCTTCGGCGGGGTCGTTGGCGGCGACACCGAGCAGCGACTGGTCGGCGGCGCGTTTGAGGAAGTCGTCGCCGAAGCGTCCCATCTGCGGGGGAGGGTAACGCCAGCCGTTGACGAGGTGGGCCCAGTCGCCGCTGAGGAGCTGCTGTCTGAACAGGGGAACGCCGACGGCGGCGGCCCGGGACAGGCTTCGTCTGACCGCCTCCGGCTGGGCCTCGACGTCGAGGCCGGGGCCTATGCCGATCTGCGCGAACTGCTGGAGGAGAACGCGGTGGTGGGACGGTGGAGGGTTCTCGGCCAGCATCGCGTTCAAGGTCTTCCACGGCCCCAGGGGGTCCTCCTGCGCCGGGACGGGTGTCAGGACGTCACGGCTTTCCGGAACCTGCGCGTCCGGCTTGCCGAACAGGCTCAGCGGGGTGAGCCGGTACCGCTCCTGGAGTTCCCGGACGCGTGGCACGTCGTCCGGACCGCTCACGAGCGTGCGGCCGAGGACGAGGACCCAGGGGCTCGGGGCCTTCTTCAGGCGTCGCACCTCGGCGGGAAGTTTTCCCTTCCACTCCGGTCCGACGAGGGCGAAGTCGCCCGCGCCCCGACCCGTGGTGCGCTGACCGACGTAGTCGAAGTTGTCGGAGGTGATCCCCACCAGTTCGAAGGAGAAGTAGCGCTCACCCATGTCCGGGTGGGAGAGGATGACCGGCTCGGCCGTGAGGTTCACCCAGGCAACGGAATACAGGGTGTCATTGTTGGGGCACCCGCCGTCGCGGTACGTGGCGTCCAGCAAACGCTCGGCGTGCCAGAAATGGTTGACGGCCGCGTACGGCACCGTGGCGGGGTTCCGCGGCTGCGTCACCCAGTCGTACCTCAGCTGGGCGTTGTAGATGTACGGGAACCCGTAGACGAACGCCTGCTCACCGAGCGTGTAGGCGTACTCGCCGCGCCAGTCGTCGACGCGGCCGGTCAGGAGCGGCTTCACCGCCTGACCCAGCGCCGGCGCGATGTCCGGCAGATGGCGTGCGCGATCGAGCGTGGCCCTCGGGTGCAGGGCCGCGTGCCCCGCGGCCCGTGCCACCGTGACGGCCGCGCCGGCCACGCCTTCGGGGATCCGCCGCCAGGCAGGGCTCTGTGATGGTTCGGACATATCGGCACCACTTCGCTCAACAGCATCGAGGGCGGGTTCTTCGAACCCCGCCGGTGGTCCCTCCCCCGCACCATCCTCCCCCGTGTCGCCGGTCGACGCAGCCGGGGAGTCCGCTCCGCCCCGGCCACGGCGGCACGGAGAACACGACGCCGGCGGCCCGGGAGCCGGGCGTTGTCCACGACACCCTGGCCTGCCGGTCCCAACTGCCCGTCCCTCCACGGCACGGGCCCTTCGAGATGCGGTCGACGGCGCCCGCTGGATACGCTCGCTGAGTGGCCGGGGGACGACGGCCCAGGGCCGTGGCGCGACAGCCGCCCCACTCCCCCGGCGGACTTCCGCAGTCCCAACCTCTGCACTGTTCACACCTCCACGGGAGGAAGGTCGCGATGAGGTTCACCCGCATGCGCACAGCAAAGGCCACCGCGACGGTTCTGCTCGCCGTCCCGCTCGCCCTCGGAGGTCTGACAGCGCAGAGCCACGCGCAAGGCGCGTCCCCCAGCCCGTCGGGGACGTTCGGTCCCGGCTGTGCGGCGCTCTCCCAGAAGGCCGACACGGCCAAGGACAAGGTCATGGAGGCCGCGGCCGCGTACCCGCAGCTCAGTCAGCTGGTCTCGGCCACGGTCCGGGCAAGGCTGAACGACGACCTCGACGGGAAGTCCGACATCACCGTCTTCGTTCCCAACAACCAGGCGTTCAAGAACGTCACCACGTCACAGCTCACCTCGCTCCTCCAGAACCAGGGGCAGCTGAAGAAGGTGCTGACATACCACGTCGTGGACAAGCGGATCACCCCCGACCAACTGGCCAACGGCTCCTTCACGACGGTGGAGGGCGGCAAACTGACCACGTCGGGCTCGGGCACCTCCTTCAAGGTCGACGGCAAGGCGAACATCGTCTGCGGCAACATCAAGGCCGCGAACGCCACCATCTACGTCATCGACACCGTTCTCCAGCCCCCGTCCTGACGCCTGGGACACCGCGCGGCCCCGGGCCGCCGTGTACGACGGGAACCGCGTACGCGGCGGCCCGGGAACCCTTCGTGACGGTCACCGCGACCGCGGTTCGCCGTCCGCGGGTTCAGCAGCCGGAGTCGGCGAGGACGAAGTAGCCCGGGGAGGTCTCCTTCAGGGTGTGGGTGATGGCGACGTTGTACAGACCCATGGCCTGGTTCGAGCCGTCGGCGTAGGTGTAACCGCCGCTCTGGTGCGCGCGGCCGGCCTGGACCTGGTTGTAGTTGTTGTCGGTGTAGCACTGGGGCGCGGAACCCGTCGTCGTCGCCGTGACCGGCGCGGACGACGCGCCGACGGCGCCCGAGGAGTCGACCGCGGCGACGGTGTAGTGGTAGGCGGTACCGGCGGACAGGCCGGTGTCGGTGTACGCGGTGCTCGTCGTGGAGCCGGTCTTCGTGCCGTCGCGGTAGACCACGTAGGAGGCGGCGCCGCTGACGGGGCTCCACGACAACGAGGCGCCGGTGTCGGTCGTGCCGGTCACCGTGAGACCGGACGGCGCGGGCAGCGACCCGGTGCCGCCCTGGCCGGCACCGCCGTCCAGCCCCCAGAACTTCGCGGTGTAGTAACTGGAGCAGATGTAGTCGAGGTAGTAGGCCCCCGTGCCGCCGCACTGGTCGGCGCCGGAACCGGGGTGCACGGCGAGGCCGTGGGTCATGCCGGAGATCGAGAACAACGCGACCGCGGGCCTGCCGGCGCCGTCGTCGTAGAGGCTCTCGGTGGTGCCCCCGGGCAGGCTCTGGGTACTGGAGGCCGTCTGGCCGATGCCCCAGACGTCGGTCCACTGGTCGCGCAGCTCCGTGCCGTTGACCGGGGTGACGGTGGTGTCGGAGGTGCCCTGCCAGATGGCGACCCGCGGCCAGGTACCCGAGTAACCCGGGTAGGAGTTGCGGACCTTGTCGCCCCACTGCCTCGGGGTGAGGTTCTGGTTGCTGTTCTGGCAGCCGGAGGCGGCGGTCAGGGTGGTGGCGCACTGCGCGGGGATGCCGGAGTCCACGGCGCCGCCCGCGAACACGTCCGGGTAGTCGGCGAGCAGGTCCGCGGTCATGCCGCCGCCCGCGGACAGGCCGGTGACGTAGACGCGGCCGCGGTCCGAGCCGTACTGCGCCACGGCGGTGGCGACCATCTGCCGGATCGAGGCGGCCTCGCCCTTGTCCCGGGTGTCCTTGGTCGAGTCGAACCAACTGAAGCAGGACAGGCTGTTGTTGGCCGTACTGGTCTGGGGGTAGACGACGGCGAAGCCCCACTGGTCGGCGAACTTCTGCCAGCCCGAGTGCGCGTGGTAGTCGCTCGCGGACTGGGTGCACCCGTGCAGGGCCACGACCAGGGGGGCGTTCGCGGGCAGGTTGGACGGCGCGTACTCGTACATCGCCAGGTTGCCGGGGTTGGAGCCGAAGTTCGTGACCTGCTGGAGGGTGCCTGCGGCGGCCGCGCTCGTGGCGAGGGGGGTGACGGCGGTGAGGCCCGCGGCGCACAGGGCCAGTACGGCGGCCTGTGCGGTGCGCCGGAAGAATCCGCGCCAGGGGCTGTGAGACATGGGGCGCCTCCGATGGGTGGTGGGGAGGAAGCGGAACGTACGACCGGCCGCGCCGCCGCGCCATGTGAGGGGCAGCCAGGGCCGCGGTGTCCGGCGTGGCGTACCCAGCCATGGTGTCGGCGGGGGTGCTGTGAGACGTGCGGGGGCGGGCACGCCGGCGCACGTGGGCGGGACCCGGCGTCCTCCCGCCGTCGGCGCATGGTGGCGACGCCCATCCCGGCCTTCGGAAATATGTCGGCAGGCCACGTGTCTCCCCCCGGACTTCCTGCCTACCGTGATCGGCCATGGACAGGACCAAGAGCTCCGCCGAGGGCTCGCCCCAGCATCCCGCACCCGGTGCCGCCGCCGCGGCAGGACTGGCCTCCACCCGGTTCCTCACCGGCCGCAAGGCGCTGGTCACCGGTGCGGCCAGCGGGATCGGCCGGGCCTGCGCCGAGGGCTTCGCCGCGGCCGGCGCCGAGGTCTACGTGGTGGACCGGGCCGCCGAAGCCGCCAAGGAGGTGGCCGGGGCGATCGGCGGCACAGCGATCGTCGCCGACCTCTCCGAGGCCGAGGCCGTCGACGCGCTGCCGGACGACGCCGACATCGTGGTCAACAACGCGGGCCTGCAACACGTCGCGCCGGTGCACGAGTTCCCTCCGGAGCGCTTCACGCTGATCCAGCGGGTCATGGTGGAGGCGCCGTTCCGCATCCTGCGCCGCACCCTGCCGCACATGTACGCGGGGGCGTGGGGCCGGGTGGTGAACATCTCCTCGGTGCACGGCCTGCGGGCCAGCCCCTACAAGTCGGCGTACGTCACGGCGAAGCACGCGCTGGAGGGGCTGAGCAAGGTGGTCGCCCTGGAGGGCGCGGCGCACGGCGTGACCAGCAACTGCCTCAACCCCGGGTACGTCCGCACACCGCTGGTGGAGAAGCAGATCGCCGCCCAGGCACTCGCCCACGGCATCCCGGCGGCGGACGTGATGGACCAGGTGTTCCTGGAACGCACCGCGATCAAGCGGCTGATCGAACCGGCCGAGGTCGCCGAGGCGGCCCTGTGGCTGTGCACCGACCGCAGCGCCGGTCTGACCGGCATCTCGATCCCCCTGGACGGCGGCTGGACCGCGCACTGACGCCCCGTCACCCGTCGTTCGTGCGACGGCGGGTGACCGCCCCGGCGGCCGGGCGGCGACACGCCCTCGCCGTCCGGCGTCTTCCCGTCGCCGGACGGCGCTCGGACGCATGGACGGCGGCGACGCGGGCAACCGGTGATCACGTCTCGCGAGAGGGAGATCACCGTGCACAAGGGGAAATGGATAACCGGCGGCGCGCGCGAGGAGCTGGCCGAAGCCTTCGCCAGGGAGTACCGGGAGGGGCGATCGATCCGTGCCCTGGCCGAGGCGCACGGCCGGTCGTACGGGTTCGTGCACCGCCTGCTCACCGAAGCGGGCGTACCCCTGCGGCCCCGGGGAGGCGATGTGCGCACACCGTCCACGGCGTCGGGAGCCGTGCATACGGTGCCGGAGCGGGGGCAGACGGCATGCCGGAGAGAGTAGATCTCCTTTCCGTTCCGGGCCGAGCCGACGGCCCGTCACCTCAGGGAGGACGTCGCCGTGTCGCTGCCCGCGGAGAAGGAACTGCGTACGGTACTGGCCCGGTTCGCCGATGCCCGCTTCCGCCATGACCTGCTGCCCACCGGTCAGTCGAGCCGGGAGCTGGAGGAGACCTCCCGCGCGCTGTGCGTGATGACCGGCGCCCGGACGGTGGAAGAGGCGCTCGCCACGGCCGACGCCCTCCTGGAACAGCTGCGGGCGAACCGCCGTGCGGTCACCGGGTCGTCCCGGGCCCTGGCCGCCTGAAGCCGGGGAGCCGCCGGCGATCTCGGGCACGTGCGTCTTCGCTCCTCGTTCCCCGCCCGAAAGAGAGCCAGATGACCATACCGGTGCGCCCTCTGCGGCGCGTGCGCCGAGAGCGGCGGTTCGATCTGCGGACGACCACATGGTTCTTCGTCCTGCTCGCGATCGCCCTCTGCCTCCTCGCGCTCGTGGTGCGCCTCGCGGCGGGTGTCGCCGAGCGTCGTCCGCTGTGGGCCGCCGTCCTGGCCGTGCTCGGCGTCGCCGGGGGCCTGCTCTGGCGGCCGGGTCGTGGCGGCCTGAACGCCGGGAGATGCGCCCGGCGGGCCGCCCGCGCTCTGGAGGAGGGAGCCGAGGCGGCGTCCGGCAGTCTCCACCCCGCCGCGGCCGGCGAGACCGCGGTACCGGACACCGGACGCGACGAGGAGTGTCCTCGCCCGGACGACGAGCCGCCGGCCGTGACCGCCGCGCCGGACGGGGACGGCGGGGAGCCCACGGCTGTGCTCGGACTCCCGGACGCCTACGCGGGGTTGGACCCCGAAGGATTCGAGCGGGCCGTCGCCGGCCTGTGCCTCCGGGAGGGCTGCCGCGAGGTCGAGGTGGTGGGGGGAGCCGGCGATCTGGGGGCGGACGTCGTCGCGGTCACCGCGGAGGGGCTGCGCGTGGTCATCCAGTGCAAGCAGTACGGCGACAGCCACAAGGTGGGCTCACAGGACCTCCAGCGCTTCGGCGGCACCTGTTTCACCATCCACGAGGCCGATGTCGCGGCGCTCGTCACCACCGGCGAGTTCACGGCACCCGCGCTCGACTACGCGCGGCAGTGCGGCATCGTCTGCGTGGACGGCGCCGAACTGGAGGCATGGCGCCGGGGCACGGGCCCGAGCCCCTGGCATCCGCGCTCGTACTCCAGCGGTAGATCGTGATCCCGCTTGCGGGGGCTGGGGCGGACATGGGTGCGGCCAGCGTCGATCACCGGTGTGTGAAGACAAACGATCGTACGGTGGCCACAGGTCACAGCGCAGACCCTGCCCCGGCAGGGGTCGTTCGACGCCTTGACGGGGCGCATCGCAGGCCGGTTCGCCCGGCTTGAACCCCGTCGTCGGATACGGCGGTTGGTGCTGGGACTGCTCTCGGATCCGCCCCGGAAGAACTGCCGGACCCTCGCGGAGTGGGCTGGGGAGGCGACCCAGGACGGCATGCAGCACCTGCTAAGTCACCCTTGCTGGTCCATCGCGGCGAGCAACTGGCTCGCGCGTCCATCCGCCGCGGCGAAGGCAAGGTGGTCGTGGTAGTCGCGGGTCTCGATGATCAGGCCGTCCCTCACGCGGAGGACCTGGACGTTGGCGGTGCGGAAGGTACGACCAGTGGCGGGGTACAGGCCCTCGTAATCGAACTCGGCGATCACCACTTCGGGGTCGTCGGTCTCGTGGATGCGGATGTTCTCGGTACGTAGGCGAACCGCGTCAGAGGCCTCCAGGGCGTCGAAGCGCTTACGTAGCTCCGCCCGGCCGTGGATGCGGCGTGGAGGAACTGGCGAGAAGACGATCTCCACCTCGGCGTCCTCCGCGTAGAGCTCGGGGAGTTCGCTCCACCTGCCCGCCGAGATGAGACCCGTCAATCGCCCGAAGATCTCGCGGGGCGTAGCTGGTGCAGACATGGCTGACCTCCGTGATCCCGCCACCTATAATCGGATAGGCGACTCCGGTTCCGACGATACGGATACACGACTCCGCTTGTCCAGGCATGGTGAGGACCACTTGACGACAGATCAGACTTCCCCCGCCACAGGCGTGAAGCCCTTGCGTGCCGACGCACGGCGAAACCGCGCGCGGCTGCTGGAGGTCGCCGAGGCGGTCTTCACCGAGCGAGGTACGGGTGCCTCGACGGAGGAGATCGCCCGGGAGGCGAAGGTCGGCATTGCCACCGTGTTCCGACATTTCCCCACCAAGGAAGCCCTGCTCGAAGCGGTGCTCGTCCGGCGATTGGAACGGCTGGCCGAGGAGGGGCGCCGCCTGATGGTCGAGACCGGGCCGACGTACGCCCTCTTCGCGTTCTTCGACCTGGTACTGGATCAGTCCCCGGTCAAGAATGCCTTCGCTGCGGCGCTCGCGGACGCGGGAGTCGATGTGCGGGCCGCTACCTCTGAGGCCGGGCGAGCCCTGCGCGAGGTGCTCACCGCGCTCCTCGACGGCGCCCAGCGGGCTGGTGTGGTGCGACGGGACCTGGAGGTACCGGAGTTGACGGCGATCCTGGTGGGCACCTGCCGCATGCTGGAACACCTGGACGGCCACCCGGAGTCCGCGAAGCGCGCCCGAGCGGTCGTCCGAGACGGGCTGAAGGCGTGCACCGGGAGCCCGGAAGGGCCCTTGCCTCAAGGACCTGCCCACTCCTGAAGGAGGAACGGGCAGCCTATGGTCCGGACGGTCTGAAACCGTCAGGCTCACGATCTACCGCTGGAGTACCAGCCGGACGAGGGCCGGCGCCGAGCACGCCCCGACCGGTCAGCCGCCCAGGTGCCGTTGCAGCCAGTCGGCCGCGGCGCGGCGGAAGAGCCGGCGGTTGTCGGCACGGAGGAACTCGTGTCCCTCCTCGCGCAGGGTGAGGAGTTCGGCGTCGACGCCGCGCTCGCGTGCCGCCCGTACGAACTGCTCCGACTCCCCCGGCGGCACATTGGTGTCGTGCTCCCCGTGCACGGCGAACACCGGTGCCCGCAGCGCGTCGATGCGGGTCATCGGCGACAGCGCCCGCAGCAGTTCGCGGTCGTGTTCGGGATGGCCGTACTTGTGGGCCGCCGACTGCGCGATCCAGGGTTCGGTGCCCTCGAAGAACGTCGCCAGGTCCGACATGCCGCACACCGCGACGCCGGTGCGGAAGAGGTCCGGGTGCCAGACCAGGGAGGCGAAGGTGAGATAGCCGCCGTACGAACGGCCCATCACCGCCAGCCGGGACGGATCGGCCGGGCCGGCCAGTACCGCGTGGGCGGTGCAGTCCGCCACGTCGTCGAGGGCGGCGAACCGGCCCCTGCCCAGGTCCGCGTCGACGAACGACCGGCCGTATCCGGAGGAGCCGCGCACGTCGGGCGCGAAGATGTCCAGCCCGCGCCCGAGGATCTCGTGGTACAGCGGGTTGAGGACCGGGCGCTCCTGGTCCTCGGGACCACCGTGCAGGTAGATGACGCAGGGCGCCGGTTCGCCGGGATCGCGCCCCGGCGCGCGGTAGTACCAGCCGTTCAGCGGCAGCCCGTCCCGGGCGGTGGGCCGCAGGGGTACCGGTCGCACGGGCGGCCGGCCCGGGGGAACGGCGTCCTCGTCCCGGGAGGACCACCGGGTGCGCACCGGGGTCGCGCCGTCGGGCAGCCACCAGATGCCGGGGCGGCGGCGGGACCCCGACAGGGCCAGCGCCAGCCGGTGGCCGGCGTCCGTGACGCGGGTGACCACTTCGTGGGGCAGGGGCACCTGCCGGTACGGGCCGGCCTCCGCCCCCGGCCAGGCGGACGGGTCCATGTCCAGGACCTCGACCTCGCTCATGCCCTGGACGTTCCAGGCGAGCACGGCGGTACCGCCGTCGCGGGCGCAGCGCAGCAGCTCCAGCTCGCTGCCCTCGCGCGCGGCACCGGTCGACCAGCCGAGCGGCCGCCCGTCCGGGTCGAGTTCGGCGGTGAGGAGGACGGCGAACTCCCGGTGGGCGTTGCTGCGCAGCCAGAGGGCGTCCGCGCGGGGTGAGAAGCTGCCGATCCACGGGTCCCCGTCGGCCACCGGCATCACACAGGTCGTCACATGGTCCGCGGTGCGCAGCACGACCGCCTCGCGCCGGCCGCGGGGTCCCCGGCGCAGCAGGGCGAGCGCCCCGTCGCGGCTGAGGTCGCACACGCGCAGCGTCGCCGCGTCCCTCACGGCGGCGACCAGGACGGGGGCGGCGGCGCCGTCGGGGTCGACGAGGTACGCCGACAGTCCGTCGCCGAAGCCGGTCGCCTGCGAGGGCCGTCTGCCGCCCGGGACGCCGATCGCCCTCGCGCCGACCGTGACGGCGGCGGGTGACGGCAGCGCCGGGCCGGGGTCCGTGTGGGGAGGCGGGCCGAGCAGTTCCGTCTCGCCCGCGCGGCCCTGCCAGTGATCCGGCAGGCGGCCGTCGGCCGGGGCGGGGCCGGGGCCGGGGCCGTACGGGCCTGCCCCGGCGTCCGGGGCCGAGGCGGCGGAGGAGCCGGTGGGGACCGCGACGGTGACCGCGACCGCCGACCCGTCGTGCGCCCAGCAGCCCAGGTGGGCGGAGCTGCCCGGCTCGGCCCCAGCCAGGATGTGCCGGTCGCCGCCGTCGGGGCGGACGCACAGCACCCGGGTGTGCTCACCCCCGCCGGGAGCCGTGGTGTAGGCGATCCAGCGGCCGTCGGGCGACCAGGACACCTCCCGCACGGGGTCCGGCCCGTCGTCGAGCAGCCGTACGGCGTCGCCGTCGACGGTGCCCGTCCAGAGCTGGGGCACCCCGCCCCGGTCGCAGATGAAGGCGAGCCGGGTGCCGGCCGGGTCGGCCGAGGGGTACCAGCAGCCGTGCGCGATGAGCCGCGTCGTCGCCTCGCGCGGGCCCGAGGCGTTCGGCAGCGGGACGGGGGCGGGCGCGGCGAAGGCGGGGGCACGGCCGTCGGGGGCGGGCGGAGGCGCCTCGGCGGTCCCGCCGGGGCCCTCCGGGTGCGTCGGGTGGGTCGGGTGCGTCCCCTCCGCGTGCACGGTGGAGGGCCGTTCGGCACGGTCCGCGCCGGCGTCGGGGACGCGTTCCGCGACGGGCTCCCCGGTCAGATTCCGTGCGTCTGCAGCCATATCTCCAGCAAAGCCACTTGCCACAGCGCGTTCGCTCCGCGCTTGGTGCGGTGTCGGTCGGGGGCCGCCAGGAGTTCGGCGACGTACGCGTCCCGGAAGACGCCGCGTCGCTTCGCCTCCGGGGCGTTCAGCGCCTCGCGCACCCTTTCCAGGACGGGTCCGGCCATGTGGGTGATCGCCGGGACCGGGAAGTACCCCTTGGGACGGTCCACCACCTCGCGGGGCAGCAGTTTGCGCCCGGCCTCCTTCAGGACGCCCTTGCCGCCGTCGGCCAGCTTCAGCTCCGGCGGGCACGCGGCCGCCAGCTCCACCAGCTCGTGGTCCAGGAACGGCACCCGGGCCTCCAGGCCCCAGCCCATGGTCATGTTGTCGACCCGCTTGACCGGGTCGTCCACCAGCATGACATGGGTGTCGAGGCGCAGGGCGGCGTCGAGCGCCGTCTCGGCCCCCGGCACCGCCATGTGCTCGCGGACGAACCGGCCGGAGACGTCGTCCCGCGGCAGCACGTCCGGCCGCAGGATCGTGGCGAGGTCGGCGTGCGGCCGGTCGAAGTAGGTCTCGGCGTACCTCTCCGGTTCCTCCTCGCGGGCCGCGTCGGCCAGGCGCGGGTACCAGTGGTAGCCGGCGAAGACCTCGTCGGCGCCCTGTCCGCACTGGACGACCTTGACGTTCCGGGAGACCTGCTCGGACAGCAGGTGGAAGGCGACCACGTCGTGGCTCGTCATGGGCTCGCTCATCGCCGCGACCGCCGCGTCCAGCGCCGTCGACACGCGCCGCGAGGGAACCAGCAGCCGATGGTGATCGGTGGCGAACTCCCGGGACACCAGGTCGGAGTACCGGAACTCGTCCCCCTCCTCACCGGCCTCCGACTCGAAGCCCACGCTGAAGGTCGCCAGGTCCCGCTGTCCCTCGTCGGCCAGCAGGGCCACGATCAGACTGGAGTCCAGTCCCCCGGACAGCAGGACCCCGACCGGCACATCGGCGACCATGCGCCGCTGCACGGCGGTGCGCAGCGCCTCCAGCACCGCGTCCCGCCACTCGGCGGGGCCCATGCCGGCGTGCTCGGGGCGGCGCGTGTACGACGGCTGCCAGTAGCGGTGCTCCCGGAAGGTGCCGTCCGGCTCCACGACCCGCACGGTGGCCGGCGGGAGTTTGCGCACCCCCGCCAGCACGGTCCGGGGCGCGGCCACGGTCGCGTGCCAGCTGAGGTACTGGTGCAGGGCGGCCGGGTCCAGCGAGGTGTCGACGCCGCCGGCCGCGAGCAGGGCGGGCAGCGTGGAGGCGAAGCGCAGCCGCCCGGGGGTCCGCGCCAGGTAGAGGGGCTTGATGCCGAGCCGGTCCCGGGCCAGGATCAGCCGGCCGGTCCGGTGCTCGACGAGGGCGAACGCGAACATGCCGTGGAAGCGGTCGACACAGGCGGTGCCCCACTGCCGGTACGCCGCGAGGACGACCTCGGTGTCGGAGGTGGACGCGAACCGGTGGCCGAGGGCCGTCAGTTCCGCCCGCAGTTCCCTGTAGTTGTAGACGCACCCGTTGAAGACGCCGGTGACCTCCTGCGCGGTGTCGGTCAGGGGCTGGGCCCCGCGCGCGGAGAGGTCGATGATCTTCAGACGCCGGTGGCCCAGCGCCACGGCGTCCCGCGACCAGACGCCCCGGCCGTCCGGGCCGCGGGCGGCGAGGCGGTCGGTCATCCGCTCGACGGCCGCCAGGTCGGGCCGCGTGCCGTCGAAGCGCATCTCCCCGCTCAGGCCGCACATCGGGGACCACCTCCCCACCGCGGGTACGGGGCTCGCGGGTCGCGCGGATCATGCGGGGCGCGCGGCGGCGAGGTCCGCGCTGGGGCGCCCCGCGACGCACGCGAGATCCGCGGTGGGACGCCCTCCGACGTGTGGCCGGGACTGGTCGACACGGGGATGCCTCTCCTTCGCGACGGGAGTCTGTACTGGTTTTCGAGTCGGGCAGAGATCCTCTTGTGCGCCTCCGCGGCCGGTTGCCGTCGTCCGCGAGGGCCCGGAAGGCTACGCGGCGGCCTGGCCCGGGGAGGCGACCCGGCGGGCGGGGGCGGGACTCCGTGGGCGCGGGTGGTCCTCGCCCCGGGTCTCCGCGATCGCCAGGTCCGTACCGGCCAGCAGGTCGTCGTGGTGGGCCGTGCGGCGGATGCGGTGGGCGGCGCTGCCGGCCGCGAGGGCCCGTTCGGCGAGGCCCATGACCGTACGCCAGTCCCCGGCGGCCTCGAGCGCCGGGCGCACCCGCCCCAGCAGGTCCCGGACGACCTGGGCCGCGGGTGCCTCGCGCCGGGTGCCGGGGTCGATCAGGGCTCCTTCGAGGCCCGAACGCGCGGCACGCCAGGCGGCGGCGCGCAGCCACTCGTGCCGACCAGGGCAGGCGGGGACGTCCGTCGTCTCCAGCCGCTCGCGGGCCTCGGTCACCAGGGCGCGGAAGAGGCCGGCGATCAGCACGACCGTCTCCGCGCGGGGACAGGCGTCGCAGATGCGCAGTTCGAGGGTCCGCTGGTGGGCCGAGGGCCGGATGTCGTAGTAGATCATCCCGGCGTCGCTGATGACGCCGGAGTCGAGCAGACACCGTACGACCGCGTCGTACGCGGCGGCGTCGGCGAAGCATCCCGGCGGGCCCGCGGTGGGCCAGCGCTGCCACACCATGGTCCGCCAGCTGGCGTAGCCGGTGTCGGCGCCCTGCCAGAAGGGGGAGCTGGCGGACAGGGCCAGCAGCACGTGCAGCCACGGGGAGACCTCGCACATGACCCGTACGGCCAGGTCCCGGTCGGGGACGTCGACGTGCACGTGGGTTCCGCAGATCAGCTGCTCGTCCGCGACCATGCGGTACTCGTCGACCATGCGGCGGTAGCGGCGCCCGGGGGTGGGGCGGGTGTCCGCGGCGCGGGCCAGCGGCACGGTACCGGCGGCCACCACGGCCAGCCCGTGCGCGCTCGCCGCCCGGTCGAGCCGGCGCCTCGCGCCGGTCACATCGCCGTACAGGTCCGCGAGGGACCCGTGCACACCACTGTTCGTCTCGACGACCGCCTGTTGCAACTCGGTCGTGAAGGCGGGCTCGGGGAGCCCCTCCAGCACCGTTTGGGCTCGCGGCGCGAGCCGGCCGGTCTCCACCTCGACGATGTGGAATTCCTCTTCCACTCCGATGCGAACGGTCACGCGCACTCCTAGGTGAGGGCGAACGCCGACTGCCTCGCCCGGGAACCGCCGCCCCGTCGGCCCACCGCGGGCGAACTGTGCACCTCCGACTTCCCACCAGGCCCCTCGTTAACCAACCGCCGCCGAGAACCACCGCGGAGAGGGGGTCGCGACGGACGAACCCGGCCCGGAGCGCCTCTGCCGCCCGGCGCCCACATGGACCACCTTCACCCCTCGACCGCGCTTTCGCGAGCCGGTGCCCGGTCCGCCGAGGTCATCTCGGCTCGGCTCACGCGCCCGGCGGCCCGGGTCCCGGGGCCACCGCCGGCGCTCCGCGGCCGGGTCCGCCTCGGCGGGGCTCCGCGCCCGCGTCCGCCTCGGCGCCGTCGCCCCCGGCAGCCGCCGTGCCGTTCGCCTCGCCGGCGCCGCACGGCACGGCGGCGCCGGCGAGCACGCCGACGGCGGTCCCGGTCCCGGGGAGCGTCGCCGACCCGGCCGTACGACCGCGGGGACGGTGACCCTGCCCCGCCGGAGCGTGGTTCTCGCCGCGGCGGGTGCGCCGAGCACGGGAGTTGGCCGCGGGCGCGGCGCCGCGCGGCCCCGGCGGACGGCGCCGCGCCCGCGTCCCCGGCCACGTCACCGTCCCGCCCGGGGAGGCGGACGGCCGGGCGCGGGCCCGGAAGCGGCCGACCGACGTGGCCACCGCACGTCGCGGCAGTGGCGGACGAAGCGTCCACGCGGGGACGCCGTCCTCGGCGACACCGGCCGCGCTGCGAGGTCCGCGACCGGCCCCGCGCGAACCACGGACCGGCCGGCCCTTCCCGCGGACCGCGGGCCACCGGCACCCGCCCGCACCCCGTGGCCCACCGCGCGAACCGGGTCCGGCGCATTGACAGCGTGCGGTCCTGGTGGCTGTCATTGTGGGAGCGCTCCCATACTTCGGCCGGTACTCCTCCCCCGCGTCTCGGAGGCAACATGCGCACCCTTGTCACACGATTACGGCACCGACCCCGGGCCGTGGCGGTCCTGGCGGCCTTCTCGGCCGTCGGGCTGCTGCTGGCCGCCTTCGTCTCGGCACCCCCCAGCAGCGCCGCGGACTCCGGCTGCCGGGTCGACTACACGGTCAACCAGTGGTCCGGTGGCTACACCGCCGCGATCAAGGTCACCAACCTCGGCCCGGCACTCACCAGTTGGCGTCTGACCTGGACGTACGGCGGCGACCAGAAGGTGACTTCGGCCTGGAACGCCACCGTTTCCCAGAGCGGCGCCGCCGTCACCGCCACGGACGCCGGATGGAACGGCAGCCTGGCGACGGGCGGCTCCGCCGACTTCGGCGTCCAGGGGACCTACCAGTCCTCGAACCCCACCCCGACCGACTTCGCGGTCGACGGCGTGTCCTGCGGCGGCACGACGCCGACCGATCCGGGAACCCCGACCAGCCCGCCGCCGACGACCCCTCCGTCCGGCGGTGACTGCGGCGGCGCGGTGCTCTGCTCCGGGTTCGAGGACCAGACCGGTCCCACGCCCTCCGGCGCCTGGCAGTTCGCGGCACCCGACTGCCAGGGCACCGGTACGGTCACGGTCGACACCTCCGTCGCGCACAGCGGCGGCAGGTCGATGAGGGTGGACGGCAAGGGCGGTTACTGCAACCACGCCTTCCTCGCCACGACAGCCGACCTGTCGTCGGTGGGCCCCCTGTACCTCCGGATGTGGGTACGGCACACCACCGCGCTCCCCGCCGGGCATGTCGCCTTCGTCTCCATGCCCGACAGCTCCCAGGGCGGCAAGGCGCTGCGCGTCGGCGGCCAGAACGGCGCCCTGCAGTGGAACCGGGAGATCGACGACGCCACCCTGCCCGCCCAGAGCCCGGCCGGCGTGGCCCAGAGCATGCCGCTGCCGACCGGAAGCTGGCAGTGCCTGCGCTTCATGATCGACACGTCGAACGGCGACCTCGACACGTGGCTGGGCGACCAGCAGGTACCCGGCCTGCACGCGGACGGCGTACCCACCGCGGACATCGACCAGCAGTGGCTGTCCCGCACCACGGCGCCCCGCCCCACCGGCCTGCGCCTCGGCTGGGAGAGCTACGGCGGCGGTGACGACACCCTGTGGTTCGACGACGTGGCCGTCGGCTCCTCGCCGATCGGCTGCTGATCAGCCGATCGGCGAAAGGCGGCACCGGCGCGGCACCCGTGCCGCCTGCGGTGTCCCGCCCGGACACCGCAGGCGGCACGGTGTCCGGGCGGGCACCTCCGGCGAACCGCACCCGCCGGGAAGACGCCGTCCGCACAGGCGCGTGCCGAGGCGCGCCGGACCCCGAGCCGAACCGGACCGTCCCGGCCGCCCGCGCCTCGCCAGGACGGTTGAGGCGCCAACTCACGTGTCTGATAGCGGGTTTGGGGGGCATCCGGACAGCAGGAAGGAGGGCTGCCGGATGACGACTCCGCTCGGGCGCCCGCCCAGCCGCATGACCGGCTGGGCGAAGGGCCTGACCGCCTCCGTCATGGTGCTCGCGCCGCTGTTCGCCGGGATCGGGCCGGCCGTGCTCCGGGGCGTCAGGGACCTGCCCGGCGCGCGAAGGCACGACCGCTCGGGTCCCGCTCTCCTGAAGTCCGTCAGGGACATGAGCCGTTACGCCGCGGCCTCGGGCGACTTCCAGGTCGTCGACCTGGAGAAGGACGCCGAGTACCTGCCGGACGCCGTGCGCGGCACCCGCACCCCGTACGTCGGCGCCGGCACCGTGGACGCCTGCGTGGACCTCGGCGAGGTCGACGACGAGGACGTGACGGTGGACGAGGACCGTACGTCGGCCGCGCTGCCGCTCCCGCGCGCACGACCGGGCGAGCCGGCCCCGGACGCCGACCACTCCTGTGCCGTCTCCGAGCAGTGCGGACTGCTCGACCGGCTGGACGACCTGTTCTCGGACGGCCCCGGCAGCGAGCACGCCGTGCGGAAGCTCGCCGTGTCCCCCGTCGGCGAGGCCGTCAGGGGCAGCGCACTGACCGCACGGGCCGAGACCGGCACCACGGACATGCCGGAGGATCTGCCGCGCTCGCTCGGCTTCCAGGAGGTCCACGTCTCCTGCGGGTCCTGACGCGACGCGGCCCCCGCCCGCACCGCCGCGCCCGGCATCCCGCCGGCTCCCTGGTGGCCGCCCCGCCCCGCGGGGCCGTTGACGACTGGAGGACCGAATGGCTCGCCCCGCTCGACACCTGCGCGCAGGCCGCTCTCGCCCGACGAGTCGCCTTGCCCGGTTCAGCCGCGGGGGCCGGAGCGGGACAGGAGCGGGCTGCCGCGAGGGCGGCGCGAGCGCCCCGCGGGCCAAGGCGCGCGGAAGCCTCTCGAAGGCGCGGGCACGATGGGGCGGCGGCCCCTTCCGGCGCGCGGAGGGGGCCAAGGCGGGCGACGCCCCCGCGTCCGCCGGGGCGAAGCCCGCCGGGGAGGCGACGCCGGCCCCCGCTCGCCGCCGGCACGTGCTTCCGCTGCCGGTCCGGGTGCTGGCGACGCTGTGCGCCTTCGTCCTCATGGTGGCCTTCGCCGTCGCACTGGCCAGGATCACCTTGGAGCCGTCCCCGGCTTCGGCCTCCCTGGCGCACGGCAACCTGCGTCCCGGCCGCTCCCTCAAGGCCTATCTGGACCAGCCCCAACTGCGGGAGGCCGTCAGGCAGATCGGTGGCAACATCCTGCTGGGCGTGCCGTTCGGCGTACTGCTGCCGGTGCTCGCGCCGGGGGCCCGCGGGATCTGGCGGGTCCTGCTGACGACCGCGACCGTGATGCTGCTGGTGGAGACGGTCCAGGGCACCCTGGTCACCGGGCGGGCCTTCGACGTGGACGACGTCATCCTCAACACGTCCGGCGCGCTGGTCGGTTACCTGCTGATGGGCCGCAGGCTGGGGCGCGTGCACGATCGCCGCGAGGGCGCCTGACCCGGGCGTCCCACGGGCCGGGCGATGAGGACCACCGTCCGGTGAAGTGGCGGCGGCCCCCGGTCACGGAGATGGTGGAGCGAGGTGACGTCTACGACCAGGCGGGAACGACGTGATGAACAACGAGGCTGCACCCCCGGCGCGCATCGTGGTGGGCGTCGATGGCTCCGAGCAGTCGAAAGCGGCTCTCCGCTGGGCGGTGAACCAGGCGAAGCTGGTCGGCGGCGCCGTCGACGCGGTCCTCGCCTGGGACCTCCCGACGCCCTGGCACGGACTCGTCCCGCCCACGCGGAAGGAGACGGGTGACTACGAGGAGCACATGCGCGAGGTCCTGGACGGAGCGATCGACGAGGCCCTCGGGCCGGGGCCGGGACGGCCGGTCGCGCTCCGCACCACCTCGGTCCACGGGCATCCGGCCGCCGTGCTGCTCGATGCCGCCGCTGGAGCCGACCTCCTGGTCGTGGGCAACCGGGGGCGCGGCGAGTTCCGCGGGACGCTGCTGGGCTCGGTCGGCATGCACTGCGTGCAGCACGCTCCCTGCCCCGTCGTCGTGATCCGGGGCTCGGACCGGGAAACCTGAGAAAGGCCCGTACGCCTCGGCGTCCCCCGGTGGGCCCGGCCTGCTGCGACCCGGTCGCCGGTTCCCGGACGGGGGACCGCGTCCCGCGTCCGCCGCACGAGGTGCGCCCGGTGGGCCGTGGTGCGAGGCTTGCGTGGACGCGCGGTTTCGTCGTCCGCGGCCCGGCGGGCCGATCCGCGTCCTGGCCGGCAGGTTCGCGACGGTGCGCGGTGGGGGCGGGTCCAGCGGGCGGACAGAGGCGCCTGGTCGCTTCCCTCCCCGTCGTCCCGGACGGGGAACGACCGGGCCGCCGTGCCCGGCACGAGTGTCCGTGCCCTGGAACACACGAGACGGTGAAGAAGGCTCTATGAGCGTCCTTCGAGGAGCGATCACGGCGGGGGTTCTGAAGGAGTCCACGGCGGGTGAGAACCGGGTGGCCATGACACCCGAGGGCCTGCGCCGGCTGACGTCGCGCGGGATCGAGGTGCTCGTGGAGTCGGGTGCCGGAGAGCGCGCCTGGTATCCGGACGCGGCGTACAAGGAGGCCGGAGCGCGCGTCTCCTCGCGCGACGAGGTCGTCCGCGGCTCCGATGCCCTGCTGGCCGTGGGACCTCCCCCGGACGACCTCGTCGGGCGGTTGCGCGAGGGCCAGTTCGTGCTGGCGCTGCTCCAGGCCCGTACGTCACCGCGGCTCGTCGGGCGCCTGCGGGAGGCGGGCGCGGTGGCGATCGGCCTCGACCTGCTCCCCCGCACGCTGAGCAGCGCCCAGTCGATGGACGCACTGACGTCACAGGCCAACGTCGCGGGATACAAGTCGGTGCTGGTCGCCGCGGACGTCTTCTCCGGGTACCTGCCGATGCTGATGACCGCGGCCGGCACCGTACCGCCCGCGAAGGTCCTCGTCCTGGGGACGGGCGTCGCCGGGCTCCAGGCGATCGGGACCGCCCACCGGCTCGGCGCGCGGGTGTCGGCGTACGACGTCCGCCCGGCGGCCAGGCCCGAGGCGGAGTCTTTGGGGGCGGTCTTCCTCGACCTGGGCACACCGTCAGGTGAGGGCGAAGGGGGCTACGCCCGCGAGCTGTCGGCAGAGGAGCAGCAGGCGCAGCGCGCGTCGCTGCGCGACCACATCGGCGAACACGACATCGTCATCACCACGGCTCAGGTTCCCGGTCACAGGCCGCCCCTGCTCGTGAGCGCCGACTCAGTGGCCGCCATGCGGCCAGGCTCGGTGGTCGTGGACCTCGGCGCGAGCGCGCTGGGCGGGAACGTCGAGGGCTCCGAGCCGGGCAGATCGGTCGTCACGGACAACGGCGTCACCGTCATCGGGGCGCCGGACCTGCCGTCGCGGGTGCCCCGTGCGGCGTCCGCCGCGTACGCGCGCAACGTGTCGGACCTGCTGCTGCACTTCGTCCGGGACGGGCGCCTGCGCGTCGATCCGGACGACGCCATCGATGCCGCGGTGGTCGTCACCGGCCTGCCGCCGGTCGCGCCGCCGGCCCCCGCGGGTGGCACGAGGGACGCGGCGCCGACCACGGGCGGCCCCGCGGCGAACCGGGAGACACGGCCATGAGCGAGCGGGGAGTACGACGATGAGCACGAACCTCCTCATCGACATCACGGTCCTGGTGCTGAGCCTCCTCGTCGGTTTCGAGGTCATCAGCAAGGTCCCCGCCACCCTGCACACCCCGCTGATGTCCGCGGCGAACGCCATCCACGGCGTCGTGCTCGTCGGCGTCATCACGGTGGCCGGGCTGGCGGGCGGCCCTCTCGCCTACGCGCTGGTGACGCTCGCCGCCGTGTTCGCGGCGATGAACGTGGTCGGCGGCTTCGTGGTCACGGACCGGATGCTCGGCATGTTCCGCGACGCGCCTTCCGCCGACCCGGCACCGGCACCGGCACCGGCACCGGCACCGGCACGAGAGCCTCCGGTCGCGGACGACCGTGCGGAGTGAGCGGTGAACACCTTCGACACGGCGACCTGGTTCGCCTACCTCGCCTGCGCGGTCTGCTTCGTGATCGGCCTGCACCTGATGAACGCCCCGCACACCGCGCGGCGGGGGAACCTGCTGTCCGCCGGTGCCATGGCCGTGGCGGTCTGCACGGCGGTCGCGCGCGCCGCGCGCGCCGGCGGCACCGGCACGGTGGTGTGGATCCTGCTGGCCGCGGGCATCGCGGTGGGGTCCGCCGCAGGCGTCGTCCTCGCCCGCCGGGTCAGGATGACGGCCATGCCGCAGCTCGTCAGCCTGTTCAACGCCGTCGGCGGTGGTGCGGCCCTGCTGATCTCGCTGACCCAGGCGCTGACCGTCCGTGGGACCGGCCTGCCCGCCCGGGTGAGCGCCCCGCTGGTGCTGGGGCTCGCGATCGGCTCCGTCACCCTCAGCGGTTCACTCGTCGCCGCCGGGAAACTCCAGGGACTGGTCTCGGGCGCACCGGTACGCGTCCCGGGCCGGCGTGCGCTGGGCGCGGTGTCCCTCCTCGCCGCTCTCGGCACGGCGGTGTGGTTCGTCGCCGACCCGGGCGACGACGTCTCCGTGTTCGTGCTCCTCGTCGTGGCGCTGGCGTACGGGCTGCTGCTGGCCCTGCCCATCGGCGGCGCGGACATGCCCGTGGTGATCTCCCTGCTCAACGCCTTCACCGGCCTGGCCGTGGCGATGGCGGGCCTGGTGGTCGACGACCTCGTCCTGATCATCGCCGGAGCGCTGGTGGGGGCGGCCGGGTCGATCCTGACCGGCCTGATGGCGAAGGCGATGAACCGTTCCGTCGGTGCGATCGTCGCCGGGGGGTTCGGTACCTCCGGCGGCACGGGCCCGTCCGGCCCGGCGGCGGGCCGCCCCGTCCACGTCACGGAGGCGGACGACGCCGCGGTGCAGCTCGCCTACGCGCACAAGGTCGTCATCGTCCCCGGCTACGGTCTGGCCGTGGCGCACGCCGAGCACGAGGTCGCCGCGCTCGCGCGGTTCCTCGGCGAGCGCGGTATCGACGTCGCCTTCGCCATCCACCCGGTGGCGGGCCGTATGCCCGGCCACATGAACGTGCTCCTCGCGGAGGCGAACGTCCCCTACGAACAGTTCATCGACATGGACCAGGCCAACTCGCGGTTCGCGCAGACCGACGTCGCCCTCGTCGTCGGCGCCAACGATGTGACGAACCCGGCCGCCCGCCGTCCCGGGACCGCGATCTCGGGCATGCCGATCCTCGACGTGGACGCCGCGAAGAGCGTCGTCGTGATCAAACGGTCCCTGGGGCACGGCTACGCGGGAATCGACAACGACCTGTTCACGAACCCCAGGACCAGCATGTTCTTCGCCGACGCCAAGGCGGGACTGACGGCCCTGCTCGGCTCGGTCAGGACGCTCGTCGGCTGAGGCGGCAGACCGGAGGACCGCTTGTCCGCACCCTGGAGAGGTTGCTCCGCCACGGCCTGTGGGACGACCGCGAGGGGACGTGGTCAGGGTTTTCTCGCGCACCTGTGCCGCGGCCCGGCGGACGCCCTGGCGCACCAGTGCGTCCGCCGCCTCGGGGGACCGTGGTCGGCCCGGGGCCGCGGGTGACCGCCACCGGGCACGGTGTGTGCCGCGCCACCGGGAGGACTCCGGGGCGCTCAGCGCGTCGCCGACCCCGGCCCGTCGAGGTGACGGCTTCTCACCACGACGCAACGGGAACCCCCCGTCCGCCTCCGACCCGGACGGCGGGGCCTCGCCCGTGGTCGTCCGGCCCGACATCGCGCCACCGCCTCCCGACGGGCCGTCGTGCCGTCCTGCGGGTTGCGGCTCATGACGGGACGGCCTCCTCCCGGCGGGCGGCGAGCCGGGACGCACGGGCCGTGCGGGCCGTACGCAGCCGGGCCGGCAGCCGCGCGACGCCGCCGGGCAGCAGGTAGATCACCGCGACGAACAGCGCTCCGAGCAGGAACAGCGGCTGCGAGAGCGGCACCCGCACCACGGAGGGCAGACCGGCGACCGCGCCGGAGCCGGCCAGATCGCCGAGCCGGTGGTCGGCCCAGGTGTAGAGGATGCCCCCGACCATGGGCCCCCACCGGGTGCCCGAACCGCCCAGCACCACCATCACCAGCAGGGACAGGGTGAAATCGGAGGTCGTCGTCTGCGGGGTGGCGCCGCCGGTCAGCGGCAGGTACACGATACCGCCGAGCGCGGCCAGGGTGCCGGCCAGGACGAAGGCGACCAGCTTGTAGCCGTACGGGCGCAGCCCCAGCACCTCCACCCGGCGCTCGTTCTCCTTGATGCCCTCCCAGACCCGGCCGGTGGGCGAGCGGACCGCCCACTGCACGACGACCAGCGCCACCACGAGGTAGGCGAGGGCCATCCAGTACAGGTTCGCGGTGTGCTCGATGCCGACCAGCGAGGCGGGCAGCCGGTCCGCGGGCGCGGCCCTGCCCTCCTCACCGCCCGTGACGCCCCCCGGGTCGCGCTGCACGAGGATCGACGCGGCCTGCGCGAAGGCGAGCGTCACCATGGAGAACCCGATACCGCTGACCCGCAGGCTGACGGCGCCCAGCAGCGCGGACAGCACCACGCCGGCGAGCAGGCCGAGCAGCGCCGACGCGGCGAACGGCAGGCCCGCCTCCAGCATCACGGTGTTGGTGACGTAGGTGCCCGCGGCGAAGTAGAGCGCGTGCCCGAAGGACAGCAGTCCGGTGCGGCCGAGCAACAGGTCGTAGCCGGTGGCCAGGCCGCCGAACAGGAGGCACAGGGCGAGCAGTTGCAGGTTGCCGGGGCTGCCGATCGGGCCGTCGAGCAGACCCGGCAGCGGCAGCGCGCTGTAGGGCAGCGTGAACAGGACCAGCAGCATCAGGGTCGGCCACCAGCGGGTGGCTCGCCGTAGCCGCTCGGAGCGGCCGGCGACGGGGTGGTCCGCCGCGCGGTCCCGGCCGCGCGGCTGGGTGGCGGTGGTCATGCGAGCCTCCCGGTGAGCCCCCGCGGTCTGACGAGCAGCAGGGCGGCGAGCAGGACGACGACGGCGACGTCGCCGAGTCCCGCGGTGGTGTAGTAGTTGGCGAACTGCTGGACGAGGCCCACGGCCACCGACGCCACCGCGGCACCGGTGAGCGAGCCCATGCCGCCCGTCACGACGACCACGAAGGCGAAGATGAGCAGGGAGGTGCCCTGTCCGGGGTCGACGGAGCCGAAATAGAGGCCGCCGAGGGCGCCGCCGAGGGCCGCCGCCGCGCCGCCGATGGCGAAGACGAGGGTGAAGGCCCGGCGCACGTCGATGCCGAGCGCGGTGACCATGGCCCGGTCCTCCACGCCCGCGCGGACGACCAGTCCGTGCCGGGTGCGGCCGAGGAACAGCTTGAGCGCGGCCAGCACCACCAGGGCCACCCCGATCAGCACCGGTCGGTTGAGCGGTACTTCGGCGCCCAGCAGGGCGAACGTGCCGGAGAGTGCCTTCGGTCCGGGGAAGGGCCGGGCGTCGGCCCCCCAGATCGCGGACAGCAGGGCCGGTACGGCCAGGCCCACGCCCACCGTGGCGAGGATCTGCTCGCGGGGGCGGGTGTAGAGCGGGCGGATGACGGCGACTTCGAGCAGCACGGCGGCGATGGTGCCCACCGCGGTGCCGAAGACGACGGCGAGGGCGAACCCGGCTCCTTCGGTACCGGCACCGGGAAGGTGGCCGGAGGCGGCCCACCAGGTGCCGTAGGCGCCGACGGACAGCAGGGCGCCGTGGGCGAAGTTGAGCACGTCCATCAGCCCGAAGATCAGCGACAGGCCGGAGGCGATCAGGAAGTACAGGGCGCCGAGGCCGAGTCCCGTGAAGGTGAGCAGCACGACGGTGGCCATCAGGCGTCCGCCTCCGTGGTCCGGGCGGCGGGACGCGCCGCGGTGCGAGCGGGCGGACCGGCCGGCGTCCGCGCGGGGCCGCCGTGGCCGGCGCTGCCGACGCCGAGCAGCCGGCGGGCCGCCTCGGCGTCGGCGAGCAGGTCGAGGGCCGGCCCCTGGTGCGCGGTGCGGCCGTCGGCGAGCACCACGCAGTGCCGGGCGAGACGGCGCACCACGGCGAGGTTCTGCTCCACGAGCAGCACGGGCACCGCCTCGGCGGCGCGCTCCAGCGCCTGGGCGACCTCGGTGACGACCTTGGGCGCAAGGCCCTTGGTGGGTTCGTCGGCGATGATGAGCCGGTTGCCGTTGAGCAGGGTCCGGGCGATGGCGACCATCTGCTGCTGACCGCCGGACAGGGTGCCGGCGGCCTGCCGGGCGCGCCGTCTCAGCTCCGGGAACAGCTCGTGCACCAGGTCGTAGGCCGGTTCACCGGCGCCGGGCCGCTCGGCCAGGCGCAGGTTCTCGGCCACGCTGAGGGCCGCGAAGACCCCGCGGTCCTCGGGAGCGTAGCCGATGCCGCGGCGCACCAGGGCGTGGGTGGTCTGACGCACCGTCTCCTCGCCGGCCAGCAGCACGCTGCCGGTGCGCGGGACCAGCCCGAGGATGCCGCGCACGGTGGTCGTCTTGCCGGCTCCGTTGCGGCCCAGCAGGGCGGTGGTGCCCGACGCGGCCACCTCCAGGTCGACTCCGTGCAGGATGTGCCTGCCCCCGATCACGACCCGCAGGTCGCGCACGGTCAGCAGGGGCGCCGGGGCGGGACTCACAACTCCTCCCCGAGATAGGCCTGTTGCACGGTGGGGTCGGCCATCACGGCCTGCGGGGTGTCCAGCGCCAGCAGCGTGCCGTGGTGCATCACGGCCAGCCGGTCGGCCAGACCGAGCAGTACGTCCATGTGGTGCTCGACCATGAGCACGGTGCGCCCCTCTTCCTTGTGCAGCGACCGGATGAGTTCGGTCAGGGCGGGCACCTCCTCGGCGCTCACGCCCGCCATCGGTTCGTCGAGCAGCATCAGCCGGGGCTCGCCCACGAGCAGGACCGCGAGTTCCAGCTTGCGCTTCTCACCGTGTGACAGGGCGTCGGCGCAGGTGTCCGCGCGGTGCGCGAGCTGGGTGCGGGCCAGTATCCCCTCGACCCGCTCCGGGTAGGTGTCGGCACGGCGCCAGACCCGGTACGACCCGCCGTCGGCGGCCTGGGCGGCCAGCCCGACATGGTCGGCGACGGTCATGCCCGGCCACAGGCTGGAGGTCTGGAAGGTGCGGCCGAGGCCACGCCGGGCCCTGGCGTAGGCGGCCTCCGCGGTGATGTCGCGGCCGTCCAGTTCGATCGTGCCCCGGGAGACCGGACTGAGCCCGCTCACCAGGTTGAACAGCGAGGTCTTTCCCGCCCCGTTGGGGCCGATGAAGGCCAGGAACTCGCCTTCGCGGACATCGAAGGAGACGGAGTCGACGATGGTCGCGCCGCCGACCGTCCAGCCGATGTCGCGCAGCCGGAGCACGGGCGCCGGGAGGGTGCGGTCGCTCCCGGCGTCCCCGGCCCCCGCGGCGCTCGGTGACGTCGTCTCGGAGGAGGACATCCGTTCAGCCCGCCGTACCCGCGGCCGGCGGGGCGACCGCTGTCATCGGGATGCTGTCGAGCAGCTGGGGCCGGGCGGCGCCGCCGCTGCCCTTGAGCCGGGCCGTGAACATCGGCTGGAGCAGGGCGTGGTCCGCGGCGCGGATCTCCTCCTTGCCCTTGGGACCGTCGAACTTCCAGCCCTCCAGCGCCTTGGCCATGGCCGCGGTGTCGGTGGCGCCGCCGGATTCGATCGCGTGCACGATCATCTGGGCGGCGGTGAAGCCGTCCGGGCTGAACAGGTCGGGGGTTCCGCCGGCCTTGGTGATGCCGTCGAGCATGGCCTTCTCCGCCGGGTTGCCGCCGCCGGCGCCCGGGAAGTAGTGCGCGAGGAAGGAGACCTTGGAGCCGGCCGGACCGAAGATCGGGTACGAGGCGGTGCCGGCGAGCCCGGTGACGACCTTGCTCGCGTCCAGCACGCCCTGCTGGTTCAGCGCGGTCCACAGCGCCGGGGCGCTGGCACCGGCCCAGGCGACGAACACCAGGTCGGGCTTGCCGGCCCTGGTCTGCCGGGCGAAGGGGGTGAGGTCGGTGGCGCTCGGCGGAGCGAGCACGGAGCCGACGTGCGCCCCCTTACTGCCGAGGACCGCCTTCACCGCGGCCACATTGGCCTGCCCGAACGCGGAGTTCTGGGCGAGCACGGTGACCTTCTTGCCCTTGGGGTCGCCGAGGAGGGTACCGGCGGCGAGGATGTCCTGGTAGGACTGCCGGCCCGAGCGGAAGGTGTAGGGGTTGGCGCCGGTGACCTCGTCGGTGGCGGCGGGACCGCTGACGTAGAGCACCTTGTTCTGCGCGGCCAGCGGCGCCATCTGGAGCGCCACACCGGAGTCGGTGGTGCCCGCGAGGACCTTGTAGCCCTCGCCGACGAGGGTCTTGGCCGCGGCGACCGCCTTGGCCGGGTCGCCCGCGTCGTCCTGCTCGGTGACCTGGACGGGGTGGCCGCCTGCCTTGTTCGTCCCGTGCGTCGCGTAGGCCAGGCCCGCCTTGAAGCCCTGCTCGTACTGCTTGCCGTAGGCGGCGAGCGGTCCGCTGCGGGAGTAGACCAGCCCCACCTTGACCGGGGCGGTCGCGCTGTCCGAACCGGTGGACCCGGTGCCGGCGGTGCCGGCCGACGAACAGCCCGTGATCAGGGCGCCTGCGGCCAGCAGGGTGAGTGCGCGAACGGATCTGCTTCCGAGGGTGCCGGTGACGCGGGAACGCATGATGAGCGGCTCCTGACAGTGTCGCCCGTCCGTCGCGCGGGTTCCGCGGCCCTGTCCGGGGCGGCGGCCTCCTGTGCGAGGACGGGAGCGGTGCGTGGTTGCCGGAACCCTAGGAGCGCCGTGCGGCGGACGGCATGTGGTCGGCCACCGCTCTTCGAGCCCCGGTCATGGCACCGACACACATGGCCGGTTGGGACCGGGACCGCAAGGGTGAGGAGCACCCGGTCCTGCCCGCGACGTGGCGGGCGGCCGGTCGACGGACGGAACGGGCCCCGGTGGGGAAGGAAACGGCATGGACAAAGTGATGGCCGCGGCCGCGCAGGCAGTGGCGGACATCCCTGACGGTGCGACACTCGCGGTCGGTGGGTTCGGCCTCTGCGGCATCCCGTCGACGCTGATCGCCGCGCTGGTCGACACGGACGTGTCCGGTCTTCGGGTCGTGTCCAACAACTGCGGTGTGGACGACTGGGGGCTGGGGCTGCTGCTGCGGGCCGGCCGGATCGCCCGGATGACCTCTTCCTACGTCGGTGAGAACAAGGAGTTCGCCCGGCAGTACCTGTCCGGCGAGCTGGAGGTGGAACTGACGCCGCAGGGCACCCTCGCCGAGCGGCTACGGGCCGGCGGCACGGGCATCCCCGCGTTCTACACCCCGGCGGGGGTGGGCACCCAGGTCGAGGAGGGCGGCCTGCCCTGGCGCCACACCCACGACGGCGGTGTCCTGGTGGCCTCCCCGCCCAAGGAGACACGGGAGTTCGGCGGCCGCCGCTACCTGCTGGAGGAGGCCATCACCGCCGACTTCGCCCTGGTGCGGGCGGCGGTGGCCGACCGGCACGGCAACTGCGTCTTCCACGCGGCGGCGCGCAACTTCAACCCGCTGTGCGCGATGGCGGGGCGAGTGACCGTCGTGGAGGCCGAACGCGTCGTCGAGGCCGGCGAACTGCCTCCGGACGCCGTCCATCTGCCGGGCGTCTACGTGGACCGTGTGATCGCCGCCGACGGCTCGCTGGACAAGCGCATCGAGCGCCGCACCGTGCGCCCGGTACCCGCCGGCGCCGAGGCGGCCGGTCCGCGCACCGATTCCGAGGAGAAGTGATCATGCCGCTCGACCGCGACCAGCTCGCCGCCCGCGCCGCCCGGGAGCTGCGCGACGGCCAGTACGTCAACCTGGGCATCGGCCTGCCCACGCTGATCCCCAACCATCTGCCGGAGGGGGTGCACGTGGTGCTGCACTCGGAGAACGGCATCCTGGGCGTGGGCCCCTATCCGTACGACGGCGAGGAGCACCCCGACCTGATCAACGCCGGGAAGGAGACGGTGACCACCGTGCCCGGCACCGCCTACTTCGACTCGGCCCTCTCCTTCGGCATGATCCGGGCCGGCCGGATCGACGTCTCCGTGCTCGGCGCGATGCAGGTGTCGGCCCACGGCGACCTGGCCAACTGGATGATCCCCGGCAAGATGGTCAAGGGCATGGGCGGTGCGATGGACCTGGTCCACGGCGCCCGGCGGCTGGTGGTCGTGATGGAGCACACGGCCAAGGACGGCAGTCCGAAGATCGTCGAGGAACTGAGCCTGCCCGCCACGGGGCGCCGTGTGGTGCACCGGATCATCACCGATCTCGCCGTCATCGATGTCACCCCCGAGGGGCTGCGACTGGTCGAGACCGCCCCGGGCGTCTCCGTGCGGGACGTCCTCGCCGCGACCGGGGCCGCGCTCCTGGTCGACGAGGACGCGGCAGTGGTCGGCGGCTGACGTTCCCGGTCGGCGCACTGGGAGCCGTCCGGCCCATCAGGGGGCTGTCGCCCGGTCGGATCGTTGTCTCGTGCATGGGGCGGGGTGAACGCGGTGATCTGTCGGACGCGGAGCGGGAACGGTTGCGGCCGTTCCCGCCCGGCCTGGCCGATCGCGGCGAACAGGATGAGTGGCAGCTCCTTGTCGGCCTGGCCGATTGGAGCGCGCGGACCGCAACCGCTTCCGACCGTGCGCACCGACCGATGATCGGCCGGACAACTCCTGGGCACCGACCGGGCGCGGACGGCCTCGGCGTCGGTCAGTGCAGCGCCTCGCGGAGCCAGTGCCTGACGTCCGGGGTGACCGGGTCGGTGATGTCGGCGAATCCGTCGTGCTTCTCCAGGAATCCCGCCACGTACGGGCAGACCGGCACGATGCGCTTCCCCGCGTCGCGCACGTCGGTCAGCGCCTGCCGGACCAGGCGGGACGCGAGGCCCTGTCCGGCGAAGGCGTCGCCGATCTCGGTGTGGTAGAAGACGCGCTGCTCGTCACGGTCCAGGTACTCGGTGAAGCCGGCGAGTACGCCGTCGACCAGGATCTCGTACCGGTGCTTGTCCTCGACTCGTCGGACGACGGGGGCGGCGGGCGTGGCCATGGCATGCCTTTCGGGGTTCGGGGGTGCGGGATTCCGGCGCGGGCGGATGGCGACGCCTGGCAGGGCCGGGGCGGGCAGCCGGTCCCCGTCGTAGCCCATGACCTCGCCGAAGCGGTCGGAGGCGTGTTGCCATTCCTCCCGGGCCCGGACGATCTCGTCGTGGGCGCGGCCGACGAAATTCCACCACATGACGATCTGTTCGTCGAAGGGCGGCCCGCCGAGCAGGATCATCCGGGCCGCGCCGTCGGTGGTGTTGGTGATGCTCAGCGTCGCCTGACCGGGGCCGAGGTAGCCGAGGTCGGACCGGCCCAGCGGCGTTCCGGCCAGCCGGACCTCGCCCTGGTCGACCAGCAGACCGTGCTCGAAGCGCTCGTCGACGGCGAGGGTGACGCTCGCGCGCGGCTGGAGGGTGACCTCGGCGCCGAGCAGCGGCGTGAAGGTGGGCACGGGCGAGGTGTCGCCGGCCAGCGAGCCGAGGAAGACCCGTACCTCGCCACCGTCCAACGCGACCGGGCGCGGGACGTGGTGGTGGAAGGCCCGCGCGGTGTGCCGGTGCTCTCCGGGCAGCGCCACCCACAGCTGTACCCCGTGCAGCACCGTGGTCGCGGGGGTCGAGACCTCCGAGTGGGCGATGCCGTTCCCGCCCGTCATGAGGTTGAGCTCGCCGGGGCGCACGAAGGCGTGGATGCCCAGGCTGTCGCGGTGCTCGATCTCACCACTGAACAGCCAGCTCACCGTCTGGAGTCCGATGTGGGGGTGCGGGGCGACGTCCATCCCGCCGGTCTCGGCGACGTCGTCGGGCCCGTAGTGGTCGGCGAAGCACCAGGCGCCGATCAGGGTACGGGCGCGCTGCGGCAGGGTGCGCCGCACCGTCATCGCGCGCGGGCCGCCCAGCGGGACGTCCCGTGCGGAGAGGACCTCCACCCGTGGGCCCGCCTCCCCGGCGGCGGTCGGACCGCGCGATGGTCCGATGGAACGAGCCTCGGCGTCGCTCATGATGAAGCACCTCCCGCTTTCGTTGTTAATTCAACTATCATGCGGGTGATCGCGGGCGCCACTCCCCGGGAGTGCGACCGTCCCCAAGCCGCCGGAAGCGGCCCGCCGAAGGAGTGCAGGTGAGTGATCCGACCCAGGCGCAGGCGAGTCGACGGGTGTTCGTCGACAAGCAGAGTCCACGGGCGTACCGGGCCCTGACCCGGACCGCCGAGGAGGTCCGGGCGGTCGCGGCCGACGCCGGATTGGACCGCGGGCTGGTGGAACTGGTCAACCTGCGGGTCTCCCAGATCAACGGCTGCGCCTACTGCCTCGACGTCCACACCCGGGCCGCGCTGCGCGCCGGGGAGACCACCCAGCGCCTCGGTGTGCTCCCGGCGTGGCGCGACACCGGGCTGTTCAGTCCCCGCGAGCGGGCGGCGCTCGCCCTCGCGGAGGCGACCACCAGCCCGGCGGACGCCGCCGCGCAGCACGACGCCTACGACGGCGCCCGCCAGGTGCTGACCGATGACGAGATCTCCGCGGTGGTCTGGGTGGCGATCACCATCAACGCCTTCAACCGCGTCTCCATCATGAGCAAGCACCCGGTGCGCGCGATCCCGGCACAGTGACCGGCCGCGGGAAGCACGGGTCGCACCGCTCGGTGCCGCCCCGCCCACAGCGCGGCGGGGAGCCGTAGGAGCCGGCCCCGGTCGACGCGGTTCACCGGCGGCGTGGGGCGTGGGCGGACACGGTGTCCTCGCCGGGGAGCGTCCGCGTCCCGGGCCGCCGACCCGCCCGGCGTCATGGGGCCGGTCCGGCACCCCTGCGCCCGGGGCCGGCTCCACCTCGGCGCACGCCCGATCCGGCGCGGCGACGCGTCCGCGCCGCGACGGTGGCGGCGCGGCGCCGCCGGGCGTACGCGGCTCAGGCGTCGGTGCGGATCACCACGACCAGGGTGCGCGGGCCGTGCACGCCCTCGACGCGCTCCAGTTCGATGTCGGACGTCGCCGACGGCCCGCTGATCAGCGTCGTGGGCCGTTCCGGGACCAGCCGGGCGACCGCCTCCGGCACGCCGACGACCACGGACGACAGGTCCACGACGCAGACGTGCAGGTCCGGCACGAGCGACAGCGCGCGCCGGCCCTGGTCCGGGGAGCCGTCCAGGAAGATCGTGCCGGTCTCGGCGCAGGTCACCGCGGACGCGGTCACCACGCCGTCGAGTTCGGCGAGTCGCGGCGCCGGCAGGTCCGCAAAGTCGCGCCGGACCTCGCCGTCGTATCCGGCGAGCCATGCCTCGTCGAGGCCGGCGGGTACGCCGACCCGGCGGGCGCCGCGCTCGCGGAGGGCCTCGGCGATCTCCTCGCAGGTGCGGGCGGCCGTGCAGGTACGCACCGTCGCCCGGTAGTCCACCAGGCGGTCCACGAGGAGTTCGAGACGCTCGTGGTCGGGCAGGGTGCGGCCGGTGCGGTAGGCGCGCGGCACCGCCGGCCCCGCCGCGTCCGGCACCGGGCCGGACAGGGCCAGGGCGTCGCGGATCCGGCCGAGCACCGTCTCCCGTGCGGTCGCGGTCATCGGTTCCCCTCCTCATGGGATTCGTGCGGGGCATCGTGGCGGACGGCGCCGTCCCCGAGTCGGGCGCCCTCCTCGGCGGCCGACCGCAGGGCGGCCTCGCCCTCGGCGGAGGCCAGCCAGGAGCGGAAGGTCCTACGGGGCGGTGCCGGCAGGTCCCGGGTGTCGGTCCAGCCGTCGAACGGCGCCGGGAGACGCGAGATCTTCCGGTCCCGTCCGGCCAGCACCCTGCCGCCCGTGCCGGCCGCCTTCTGCGCGGCGGTGAACAGTCCGGGCCGGGTCATGACCGTCGCCGCGGCCTTCATCGCCAGCTTCTCGGCGGTGGTTCCGGCCTGCTCGGTGTGCTGGTGCCGCAGTTCCACCAGGAGCGACGGGATGTCGATCTTCACCGGGCAGGCGTCGAAGCAGGCCCCGCACAGACTGGAGGCGTACGGCAGGGAGCTGTTGGGGTCGTTCTTCGCGGCGTCCATGCCGGCGAGCTGCGGGGTGAGCACGGCGCCGATGGGGCCCGGATAGGTGGAGCCGTAGGCGTGGCCGCCGGCCCGTTCGTACACCGGGCAGACGTTGAGGCAGGCCGAGCAGCGGATGCAGTGCAGCGCCTGGCGCCCGATCCGGTCGGCGAGCGCGGCGGTCCGGCCGTTGTCGAGGAGCACGAGGTGGAACTCCTGCGGCCCGTCGCCGGGGACGACGCCGGTCCACATCGAGGTGTACGGGTTCATCCGCTCGCCGGTGGAGGACCGCGGGAGCAACTGGAGGAAGACCTCAAGGTCCTGGTACCGGGGCAGGACCTTCTCGATGCCCATGACGGTGATCAGCGTCTTCGGCATGGTCAGGCACATCCGGCCGTTGCCCTCGGACTCGACGACCGACAGGGTGCCGGTCTCGGCGATACCGAAGTTGGCGCCGGAGACCGCCACGGGGACGCTCATGAACTTCTCCCGCAGGTACGCCCGCGCCGCGGCGGCCAGGTGGGCGGGCACGGAGTCCAGTCGCGGATCGACTCCGGGGATGGCGGAGCGGAAGATGTCGCGGATCTCGTCGCGGTTGCGGTGGATCGCCGGGACGAGGATGTGCGACGGCTTGTCGTGGGCGAGCTGCACGATCAGCTCGGCCAGGTCGGTCTCGTACGCCGTGACGCCCTGGCTCTCCAGGTGCTCGTTGAGGCCGGTCTCCTGGGTGGCCATCGACTTGACCTTGATGACCTCGTCGCTGCCGGTCTCCTTGACCAGGCGGGTGACGATCTCGTTGGCCTCGACGCCGTCCCGCGCCCAGTGCACGGTGCCGCCGTGCTCGGTGACCTTGCGTTCCAGCTGCTCCAGGAGTTCGGGCAGCCGGTTCATGGTGTCGGCCTTGATCGCCGAGCCGGCGTCGCGCAGCCGCTCCCAGTCGGGCAGTTCGGAGGTGACGGCGAGCCGCTTGGCGCGGATGGAGTGGGTGGCCTTGCGCAGGTTGCGGCGCAGTTGCTCGTTGCGCAGCTCGTCGTGGGCGGCCTTGGGGAACTTCCGTTCACCGCGCAGGTTGCCCGTTCCGAACGGGGAGCGGGGCGGGGTGGCGGGCATGCCGAGGAAGGTGCTGCTCATCGGGCGGCGGTCTCCGTCTTCGGGAATACGAAGGGCGAGGTGCGGGTGGAGGCGAGGATCTGCGCCAGGTGCAGGGTGCGGGTGCCGGACTTGATGCGGGACAGGCCACCGCCGATGTGCATCAGGCAGGACGAGTCGCCCGCCGTGCACACGTCCGCGCCGGTGGACAGGATGTTCTCCGCCTTGTCCTGGAGCATGGCGCCGGACGTGTCGGCGTTCTTGACCGCGAAGGTGCCGCCGAAACCGCAACAGGCGTCCGCCTCGGGCAGTTCCACCAGGTCGATGGAGTCCACCGCGCGCAGCAGCCGCAGCGGCTTCTCCCCCACCCGCAGCATGCGCAGCGAGTGGCAGGTGGGGTGGTAGGTGACCCGGTGGGGGAAGTAGGCGCCGACGTCGGTCACGCCGAGCACGTCCACGAGGAGCTCCGACAGCTCGTAGGTCTTGGCCCTGACGGTCTCGACGCCGTCGCGCAGTGCCGCGTCCCCGTACCGCTCGGCCACGATCGGGTGCTGGTGGCGGACCGAGCCCGCGCACGAGCCGGACGGCATCACCACCGCGTCGATCGACGGGTCCCCGAACTGCTCGGCGAAGTTCCGCACCAGCGGGACGGGTTCGCGCTGATAGCCGGTGTTGACGTGCATCTGGCCGCAGCAGGTCTGCGCGGGCGGGAAGACCACCTCGTGGCCGAGGCGGGCGATCAGGACCGCGGTGGCCTTGACCGCGTCGGGGAACAGGGTGTCCCCGAGGCAGGTGGCGAAGAGTCCGATGCGCATGGCACCTCCGTGGAACAGGCGAGGGACGCGAGGAAGGGCGAGGAGTTGATTACGGTCCGACCATACTAGGTCAGACCATAGAAGCCCACGTCCGGATTCTGATCGGACACGTTTCGGTCCGACCTTATTGACATGCGACATCATCGATGCCCTACTGATTGCCGTTCATCAGCGACGTGCGCCACATCACGAGCCGATCGGCGGGACCGGGCCGGCGGATGCCGGCCGTGCGTACGGCACCGGTACAGGCGCGCAGCAGTCGCAGGAGTCGCAGCTCAAGGAGGAGCACGAACGTGTCCACCGCGCCACCGGCCGTCTTCGCGGCCTACACCCCCGATGTACACGCCGTGGGGGGCAGCCTGACCGGCACGGCCCTGCTGGGCCTGGTCCCGCTGGCCGTGTTCTTCCTGCTCCTCATGGTGGCCAGGCGATCGGCCCTCCAGTCGGCGATCGGCTCCCTGGCAGCGGCGCTGCTCATCGCCACGGTCGGCTACGGGATGCCCGTGGGCCTCGGCGTCCTGTCCGCCACCCAGGGCCTGTTCAACGGCCTCTTCCCCATCATGCTGATCGTCGTGGCCGCCATCTGGTTCTACGAACTCACCGTCGTCAGCAAGCGGTTCGAGGACCTACGCCGCTCCTTCAGCGCCGTCGGCCGCGGCGACCTGCGGATCCAGGCGATGCTGATCGCCTTCTGTTTCGGCGGACTGCTGGAGGCCCTCGCCGGCTTCGGCGCCCCCGTCGCGATCACGGCCGCCATGCTGATGGCGATAGGTCTTCCCAAGGTCAAGGCCGCCGTGACCGTCCTGGTCGCCGACACCGCGCCCGTCGCCTTCGGCGCCATGGCCATCCCGATCACCACCGGCGGCAGCCTCACCGGCATCAGACCCGAGGACATCGCCGCCGTGGTCGGCCGCCAGACCCCGGTGCTCGCCCTCTTCGTCCCGATGCTGCTGCTCTTCCTCGTCGACGGTGTGCGCGGCTTCCGCCAGCTGTGGCCGGTCGCCCTGCTCACCGGGGGCGTCTTCGCCGTCGTCCAGTTCTGGTGCTCCACGCACTTCGCGTACGAGCTCACCGATGTGGTCGCGTCGCTGGTCGCCTTCGCCGCCGCGGTGCTGATGCTGCGCTTCTGGACGCCGCAGACCCCCGAGGACCAGCGCTCCCGGGTCGAGACCGAGCCGCTGACCCGGCGCCGCGTCACCCTGGCCGTGCTGCCGTACGCCCTGGTCATCGTGGTCTTCGGCCTCGCCAAGCTGACCGTGGGCGTCGACATGCCCGCGCTGCTCGGCAGGGCCGCCGTCAAGTTCGACTGGCCCGGCCTGTACGGCAACCTGGTGGGCGCCGACGGCACCCCGTCGGCCAGTGCCGTCTACAAACTGGATGTCCTGGGCAACCCCGGCACCCTGCTGATCGTCTCCGGCCTCCTGGTGATGCTCGTCTACAGCCTGGCCGACGATCGAGCCCGCTTCCCGATGTCGGGCCGCATGGGCCTGGCCGCCGCGGGCAGCACCCTGAAGACCATGCGGGGTGCCATCGCCACGGTCGCCACCGTGATGTCGCTCGCCTACGTCATGAACCAGTCCGGCCAGACCGTCGCCATCGGCACCTGGCTCGCCGCGGTCGGCTCGGTCTTCGCGCTGCTCTCGCCCGCCCTGGGCTGGCTGGGCACCGCCGTGACCGGCTCCGACACCTCCGCGAACGCCCTGTTCGCCACCCTCCAGCAGAGCGCGGGCAAGGCCGCGGGCATCGACCCGACCCTGCTGGTGGCCGCGAACTCCTCCGGCGGCGTGGTCGGCAAACTGGTGAGCCCGCAGAACCTGACGATCGCCGCGACCGCCGTGGAGCAGCCGGGGTCCGAAAGGGTTCTGCTGCGCAAGGTCTTCGGCTACAGCGTGGCCATGCTGGCCGTGCTCGGCGTACTGGTCTATCTGCAGTCGACGCCGGTGCTCTCGTGGATGCTGCCGTAACGGACACGGCATGAGGAGGGGGCCGGGCGGCCGCGCCCGGCCCCCCCTCCCGGCTGCCGCGGCACGGGCGTCGGCCGCCCGCGGACACGCGCCCGGCCACCCGTCCCGGCACCCGGGCGCCCTCGCCTTCAGCCGCCGTGCGCCGTGCGCGGTGCACCGAAGGCGTCGTACGCCTGCCGTGGCCGAGCCCGGGGCCGCTGTCGCGGACGACGACCGCGTCGTGCCCCGGGTGCCCACCGACCGGCCGCCGGGTCCCGGACGGACACCTGCCCGACCGCCGACCCGCACGCGCCCGGCCGCGCGCGGTCAGTGCTTGTCGTCGACCAGCCCGCCGTGGAAGCCGCGAATGTGCTTCTCGGCCACGTCGGCCGCCCGGACTCCCTCGCCGGCGCGCAACAGGCGCAGCATCTCCGCGTGTTCGTCGTTCAGGGCGCCCGCCGTCGCGGGCCAGTCCTCGGCCGCCTCCAGGGCCCGGAGGATCATCGGCCGCACAGACTCACGTACGGCCGCGGTGAGGGTGGAGATGAGCTGGTTGCCGGAGGCACGGGCGATCAGGACATGGAACCGGGTGTCCAGGTCGCTGAACTCCTCCACCTCCACGCCCGGCGCCCGCATCCGGTGGAGAATCCGCTCCGCCTCCTCGATGTCCTCCAACGGGGCGTTCCCGGCGGCGGCTTCGAAGCTGTGGCGTTCCAGCGTGACCCGCGCTTCGAGGACGTCCTGGAGGCTGTAGCTGCCCAGCGCGACGTGCAGGCGGAGCAGCCGGCCGAGGGCGTCGTCCGGGTTCCGCACGATGCGCGCTCCGGCGTCGGGACCACGGCCGGACTGGGCGACCAGCACGCCGATCGTCTCCAGCACGCGCAGCGCCTCCCGCAGGGCGGACCGGCTGACGCCGAGGACCGGCGCCAGCTCACGCTCGGGTGGCAACCGGTCCCCGGCCTTGAGCTCGCCGGCCACCACCCGCTGCTCGATGCTCTCCAGCACGAGTTCATGCGTGCGAGCCTGGCGAACGGGCTCCCACTCGACGGACATGACTACTCCCCACCTGCTTGAAGCTCCTGAAGCGACTATGTCATACCTGTCATGAGGTCCGACCGAGACAACGCGGGGGTCGACGACCATGCGGAGGGCCGGGCCGGGCTCGCGCGGACCCCGCGGCGATGGACTCCCGGCACGTCACGGAACGGCGGTCCCCCGGCACGTCACGGCCGGCGCGCCCCCTTCCGGCGCGGAGCACGGGTCGGCGGTGTCGCCCGCTCGGATCTGTGCGGGCGCGTCCCCCAGGCCCACGGCGGGCACGGCGTGCACCCTGAACCGGGCAATCGGAAACGACGAGGCCGGTCCCGGCGCGGCAGGCCCCGCCTCGGGCGAGCGATCGAACGGTGGGACGCATTCGTGCATGGGCGAAACGGGGCGCGGCGGCTCGGCGGACCGACCGAGGAGGGGATGTCATCGGCCTCCAGGACGCTGT
Source organism: Streptomyces hygroscopicus subsp. hygroscopicus (assembly GCF_030269125.1). Taxonomy (GTDB): domain Bacteria; phylum Actinomycetota; class Actinomycetes; order Streptomycetales; family Streptomycetaceae; genus Streptomyces; species Streptomyces hygroscopicus_C. Next base: position 308,545 of record NZ_BSSM01000006.1, read on the forward strand.
TCCTCCTCCTCGCCACCGAGAACCTCTTGATCAACTACACCGCCACCGCCATGAACGTGGCCCTGTCCGCGCTCGTCAGGGACCTGCGCACGACACTGGTCGGTGTGCAGTCGGCGATCTCGCTGTACGCGCTGGTGGTCGCCGCGTCCGTGATCAGCGGCAGCAAGCTCGGCACGCGCCACGGGTACCGGCGGACCTTCGTCACCGGCGGCGGAGTCTTCGTGCTGGGCGCGCTGATCGCCGCCTTCGCCCCGAGCCTGCCGTTCGTCCTGCTCGGCTGGTCGATGCTCCAGGGACTCGGCGTCGCCCTGATGCTTCCGGCGCTCATGGCGATGCTCACCACCACCTTCACCGGGGCCGCGCGTACCCGGGTGCTGTCCACCGTGGCCATGACCTCGGGCATCGGCGCGGCGGCCGGTCCCGTTCTGGGCGGTCTGGTCACCAATTACCTGACCTGGCGCGTGTCGTTCCTCCTGGGAGCCGTGATCACCCTGGCCGTGACCTGGTCCATGCGGTACACGGCCGACGCCGGGTCGTTCCCGGGACGCCCCGGACAGCCCTTCGACACCCGTGGGGTGCTGCTGTCCACGACAGGGCTGGTCCTGCTCGTCGTCTCGGCCCTGCTGGCAGGGCGGTACGGCCTGCTGAAGGCCCGGCAGGATGTCGTGGTGCTCGGCCACACGCTGCTGGTGCGTGGCGGTCTGTCACCCGTTCCCCTCCTGGCGGGCACGGGACTGGCGGTGCTGGCTGTCTTCGCCGGGCGGGAACTGCGTGTCGGCAGGAGCGGAAGGGATCCGCTGGTCCGCGTCACGGTGTTGCGGAACCGTACGGTACGCGCCGGGATCTCCACCCAGTCGATGCTGATCCTGGTGCCCAACGGCGTGCTCTTCCTGCTGCCGGTGTTCCTCCAGACGACCTTCGGCTTCGGCGCGCTGCACTGCGGGATCGTGCTGCTTCCGATCAGCTTGGGGCTCCTGCTGGCAGCCCCGCCGACCGCCAGGCGCATCGGGCAGGCGAGGACGACCCACCGTGCCGCGGCGATGGGGGCGTTCCTCTGCATGGGCGTCGGCTGCGTGGCCGTCGCCGTCCTGTTCAGTCCGCGGGCGCAGGGTGTGGCGGCGGTGGGCCTGGCCCTCGCTCCGGGAGTTCTCCTCATCGGACTCGGCCGGGGCATGGCCACGACACTCACCGACCTCGTCCAGTCGGCGCCCGAGCGGGACGAGGTCAGCGACGTGACAGGGCTCTCCTACACGGCCGGCTATCTGGGCAGCTCATTCGGAGTCGCGCTCGCCGGTGCCTTGATGACCACATCGCTGCTGTACGCGTTCGAGGCCGGGGTGCACGACAGCAGGGTGCTTTCCGGCGCCCAGAAGGAAGTGGTGACGCGGGCGGTGGAGCACCAGGTCCAGATCACCGCCATGTCCGACGACGCCCTGCGCGCGAGGGCGTCGGCACGGGGCATCACGGGCAGCGCGGCCAGCGGGCTGGTACGGATCAACGCACGTGCCAGGGAACAGGCGCTGACCGTCTCGGCCTTCGGCATGGCCGTACTGGCCGTCGTCGGCTGGCTGATGGCACTGCGGCTCCCCGTCCCCGCCGGGGCGACGGCATCCGCGGGTCCGGAACGTGGAGCGCCTTCGCAGGGGCCGTAGGACTCGACCGCGCGTGCGGTGGCGGTGGTCTTCCGGGCGGACGGTGGCGCGACGTCGCGGGCCGCCGCCGGTGTCGCGAGGGGCGTCGTCGCCGTGCGGTCGGCGCTGCGGAGCGACCGGGTGCGCGGCCCCTCGGTGTGGCGGGCATTTCGGGCGCGGGAGACGGGCGATGATGGACGGGGGGAGGCGTCGCACGAGAAGGAGTACGCCATGGCCGGAGCTGGCTCTGGCGGTACCGAGGGCGTCACGGGCGGCAAGTCGCGGTTCGAGGACATCTACGGCCGGCCGGACCCCCGCGCGTACTTCGGACGGCTGGCTCCGCTGGAGTACGAGATCCCGCACCATGCCCAGCCGGTCTTCCGGCGGGCTGCCGCCGACCGGGCCGCGCTCGACGACGCACGCACCCACGGGACGGCGGTGCTGGACCTGTGCTGCTCCTACGGAATCAACGCCGCGCTGCTCAACCATGACGTGACGCTGGCCGAGATGTGCGAGCGGTACACCTCCCCCGGCAGCCGGACCATGTCGACGGCGGAACTCACGGCGTCGGACAAGGCGTTCTACGCCGCGCGCCGCCGACCGGACGCGGTGCCGGTGTACGGTCTGGACGTCTCGGCTCCCGCCGCGCGGTACGCGCTGGAGGTGGGTCTGCTGGACGCCGCTTTCACCGACGACCTGGAGCAGGGCCCGCCCGGCCCCGGTCTGAGCCGCGCCCTCGCCGACGTCGGCCTCGTCACCCTGACCGGCGGCGGGAGCTACGTCACCGCCCGGACGTTCACGGCCCTGCTGGAGGGCGCCCGCAGACCGGTGTGGGTCAGCGCGTTCGTGCTGCGGACGGTGTCGTACGAGCCGATCGCCGGGGCACTGGCCGTACACGGTCTGAGCACCACCGTCGATGCCTCGCGCCTCTATCCGCAGCGCCTCTTCACCGACGCGCGCGAGCAGCGCTACGCGATCGCGGCGGTACGGGCGATGGGCGGCGACCCCACCGGGTACGAGGAGAACGGCCGCTTCTACGCCCTGCACTACGAGTCCCGGCCCCACGCGGCTGTGCGTCGAGCCCGTGGCGGGTCCCCGGCCCCCTGAGGCCGGCGACCTCGGTCGTCGGCGCTCGTTCAGTCCTCGGTCATGGGCCAGGTCTCCCGGACCGAGTCCAGGCGTCGGTACGCGTCGTCGAACCAGGCGTCCGCCAGGGGGACGGTGACCGTCACCGTCGTCAGGGACATGGAATCGTCCCTGATCGTGACCTGGCACCGGTCGTCGTCGTCTTCGTCGCGTTCGATCAACAGCCACGCAGCGCGTCCTCCCTCGCGCCAGGCGATGTCCCGGCCCACGTCGAGCGAGTCCAGGGCCCGCTGCCACTGGCGCAGGTCCTCGGGGAAGATCCAGGTCCTGAGGGTGCCACGGACGAAGGGCGTATCGACGACGAACTCTCCGACCAGGACATCGGCCTCGGTGGGACGCCTCCGCTCCTCCTTCCCCGTGATCCGGAGAAGGACACGGTTGCCGTTCCCCTCCAGACGGATGAGGTCGACAGGATCCTCGACCATGACCGCTCCTCCCGACTCGCGCGTGTCGCCGAAGACTAGCCGTCGGCACGGACACAGGACCGGGCGAGGTGCACCGGAGCCGCCGTCGGACGAACGGCACCGGGGCCGGTCGGGCCGGCTTCCGGAGCGTCAGTCGTCGCGTCGCGTCTCCCTTGCGAGAACGGCCCGGAAGGTGTGCGCGGGGCGGCCGGTGAGGCGTTGGACGGTGTCGGTGACGCGGTCCTCCGCCCCTTCGGCGATGGCACGGTCCATGCCGGCCAGTATCGCGGCGAACTCCACCGGCAACCGCGCCGCGAGGCGATCACGCATCTGCTCGTAGGACAGCCGGCGGTGGACCACGGTCCGGCCGGTGACCTCGGTGACGATCCTGGCGATGTCGTCGTAACCGAGTGCCTCGGGGCCGGTGATGACGAGGTCGGTGTCGGGGGCTTGTTCGTCGGTCAGGGCGCGGACGGCCACGGCCGCGATGTCCTCGGCGTCGACGAAGCCGACCCGGCCGCTCTCGGTGGCGGTCCAGATGGTGCCTTCCGCACGGATGCTCACGGCGTGCGCGTGCGTGCCGGTGAAGTTCTGCATGAACCACGAGGGCCGCAGTACCGCCCACTGTTCGAACAACTCGGGCAGGGCCTGGTGCACCTCTCCCACCGCCGGGCCGCCTCGCGGGATCGCCGAGGAACTCAGCAGTACCGCGCGGTGCACGCCCATGCTGCGGGCCTGCCGGAGGAACGGCAGCATGACCGCCGCCGGGTCGGCCTCGCCCAGGGGCGGGATGAGGGAGACGCGGTCGACTCCGTCGAGGGCGGCTGTGTGGGTGGCGGGGTCGTACCAGTCGAAGGGGACCGGCTCGGCGCCGGCGACCGCAGTGGCCTTGCGGCTGGCGGCCTTGACGCGGTGGCCTGCGGCCGTCAGCTGCGCGGCGGTGCGGCTGCCGGTGGTGCCGGTGGCACCGATGACCAAGGTGGTGCCGGCGGTGGTCATCGGCTGCTCCCGGTGAAGTCGGCGCCCGCCCCGATGACGGCGAGGGGGTTCCAGTAGTCGCGATAGGAGGTGATGCGCCCGTCCCGGACGGTCACGACGGCGACGTAGGTCATGTCGTAGGGAGCGCCGGTCCCCACCACCCGGCCCACGCCGCGCATCTCGACCACGATGGTCTCCGGATCGGTGGTCTGGTGGATCCGCAGGTCGGGGAAGTCGTGCAGGTCGATGTGGTCGGGATAGGGGCGCATGTAGGCGGCGACGGCCTCCTTGCCCTCCAGACGCCGGGGCCAGCCGTCGGGGGCGAAGGGGAACTCCATGAGGCCGTCCTCGGCCCACAGCGCCACCCACGCGGGGATGTCCTTGTCGAGGAGCAGTCGCAGGCTGTGGCGGTACAGCTCCGCCGGGGAAGTCGGTGCGGACATGGGTGTCCTCCAGCTCGTAGAATCCGGACTGCGGGTCCGTTTCGACGATACGGACCACGGGTCCGCTTTGCAAACGAAGGAGCAGCATGCCCGAGCGCAGATCCCGCAAGGACGCCGCCCGCAACCGGGAGGCCGTCCTCGCGGCCGCCGACGCCCTCTTCGCCCGCCGCGGAAGCCCCGAGGACGTCACCATGGCCGACGTCGCGGCAGCGGCCGGCGTCGGCAAGGGCACGATCTTCCGGGCCTTCGGCGATCGCGCCGGGCTGCTCCGCGCGCTGTACGAGGTGCGGCTCGAACCGATCAGGGAGGCCGTCGAGGCCGGCCCACCGCCCCTGGGCCCCGCCACCCCACCACGAGATCGCGTGCCCGCCCTGCTCGACGCCGTCCTGTGCTTCAAGCTCGACAACCGGGGCCTCGCGACGGCCCTGGAGGAAAGCGGGAGCGGCAGCCCGTACCAGGCGGACCATTACGAGCGGTGGCACAGCCTGCTCCAGAGCGTGCTGGAGCAGATTCCCGGCCTGGCCGACAGCGGCTTCACCGCCCACGCCCTGCTCGCCGCCACGCGAGCCGACCTGGTCGAACACCTGGCCGGGGAAGAGCGCGTGCCGCGGGAGAGGATGCGGGCCCAGCTGGCGGACCTCACCGCCAGAGTCCTGGCCTCCGGCCCACCGCAAGGGCCGGGCCACGAGGGGTGAGCGGGGCTCGGGCGAGCCCTCGACGGAGAACCGGGACAGGCCCGACGCCGCTCCATCCGCCCGCACCGGGAAACCGGCCGCGGCCTGCCGGAGGAGGCCGTGTCCGCGCGGGAGTCGCGGGCCGGTTCCCGAGGGTGGACCCGCTCGCGGCTCTCACCGCGCGGTCCGCCGGGCCCACCCGCGCGGTCAGCGATTTCCGAGCCGGACGCGCGGACACCCCCCGATTCCACCGCGGTTCTCGCCCGCGTCGGCATGGTGGCCGCACGCATAGGCGGGACTCGAACTATGTTGCCCCGCCACATATGCGCCTGACCTGCGTGTTTCTACGGTGTGCCGACACGTTCCCCCTCCCCACCGCACACAAGGAAGTGGCGCACATGGCCTCCGGAAACACCGCTCCCCCGCCCTCCGCCGGGCTCGGCAGAATCGTCGCCGCCAGTCTGATCGGGACCACCATCGAGTGGTACGACTACTTCCTCTACGGTTCGGCCGCGGCCCTGGTGTTCGGGCGGGTGTTCTTCCCCGAGTCGGATCCGCTCACCGGGACCCTGCTGTCCTTCCTCACCTACGCCATCGGTTTCGTCGCCCGGCCCGTCGGCGCCGTGGTGTTCGGACACTTCGGTGACCGCCTGGGCCGCAAGAAGCTCCTCGTGATCAGCCTGCTGATGATGGGGCTTTCCACCGCCCTGATCGGGTGTGTCCCCGGATATCGCACGATCGGCGTCGCGGCTCCCCTGCTGCTGACCACGCTGCGCCTGATCCAGGGCTTCGCCCTCGGCGGCGAGTGGGGCGGAGCGGTGCTGCTGGTGTCCGAGCACGGTGACGCGAAGCGGCGCGGATTCTGGGCGTCCTGGCCGCAGGGCGGCGCGCCGGCCGGCAACCTGGTCGCCGTCGGGGTGCTGTCCCTGATGACCACCGTGCTCAGCGACGACGCCTTCAACTCCTGGGGCTGGCGGGTGCCGTTCCTGCTCTCCTCCGTACTGGTCATGATCGGCCTGTGGATCCGGCTGTCCGTCGACGAGTCCCCGCTGTTCAAGGAGGCGTTGGCCGCGGCGGAGCGACGCAAGGCGGAACAGCGTGCCGAGCGGCCGCCGTTGGTCGCGGTCGTCCGCGACCACTGGCGGGACATCCTGGTCGCGATGGGCGCGCGGATGGCCGAGAACATCTCCTACTACGTGATCACCGCCTTCGTCCTCACCTACTGCGTCGAGCACCTCAAGATCGACAAGCAGACGTCGCTGAACGCGGTGCTGATCGGCTCCGCCGTGCAGTTCTGCCTGATCCCGCTGTTCGGCGCCCTCTCCGACCGGGTCGGGCGCAAGCCCGTGTACCTGGTGGGGGCGGTCGGCGTGGGCCTGTGGTCGTGGGCCTTCTTCGCCCTGCTCGACACCAGGTCGTTCCCCGCCCTGGTCCTGGCCGTGACCGTCGGACTCATCTTCCACAGCGCCATGTACGCGCCCCAGGCGGCCTTCTTCTCCGAGCTGTTCGCCACCCGGATGCGCTACACTGGCGCGTCCATCGGGGCCCAGCTCTCCTCGGTGGCGGCCGGTGCCCCCGCCCCGCTGATCGCCACCGCGCTGCTCAGCTCCTACGGCGACTCCACTCCGGTCTCGGTGTACGTCGGCCTGGCCGCCCTGATCACCGTGATCGCCGTCGTCGCCGCCCGGGAGACGCGCGGCAGGGACCTGGCCGCGATCGAAACGGACGGTGCCACCGAACGGACCGCCACGGACCGGCGGACGGCCGCGTCCACCTGACGTTCGGGTCCGCCCGATCGTCGTGTCCACCCGACGGCCCGGTATCACTCCCGGGCCGCCGCTCGCCGGTCAAGTGCCCCCGACTCAGCAACGGTTGCCCGCCCATGTCGCACAGTCCCACCTCCGTCGCCCCGCACCTGCGCCGACTGCTCGAACTCCTCGCCGCGGGCGCCCCCGCCGAGGAACTGGGCACCGTGGCCGCCGAGGCGCGCCGCGCCGGTGCCGGGGCCCAGGACCTGGCGGAGGTCGAGCGGGCCGCCGAGGCGGCGTTGCGGGTGCGGGACACGCTGCGGCAGCACCGGCGCCGGGAGGCGGAGCTGACCGCGCTCTTCGACACCGCGGGCGACCTGGCGGCCCTGCGCGACCTGGACGCCGTACTGCACTCCATCGTCCGGCGGGCGAGGATGCTCCTGGGCACGGACACGGCCTACCTCACGCTGGCGGACGAGGAGGCCGGGGACACCTATATGCGGGTCACCGACGGCTCGGTCTCGGAGCTGTTCCAGAAGCTGCGCCTGCAAATGGGAGAGGGGCTCGGTGGCCTGGTCGCGCAGACCGCCCGTCCCTACGCCTCCCCCGACTACCGCACGGACGGCCGTTTCCTGCACACCGGCAGCATCGACGCCGGCGTCCTGGACGAGGGCCTCGTCGCGATACTCGGGGTGCCGCTGCTGCTGGGGTCGGGGAGCGGCGGCCAGGTCATCGGGGCGCTGTTCGCGGCGGACCGTACGCCCCGCACGTTCGCCCCCGAAGAGGTCGCCCTGCTGTGCTCGCTGGCCGACCACGCCGCCATCGCCATCGACACCGCCAAGGCGATGGCCGACGCACGGATCGCCCTGGCCGAACTCGCCGAGGCCAACGCCGTGATCCGGGAGCACTCCGCGGCCATGCAGCGGGCCGCGGAATCCCATGACCGGCTCACCGATCTCGTGCTGCGCGGCGGTGACGTGTCGGACGTGGCCGCCGCCGTGGCCGGCCTGCTGAAGGGGGACGTCGCGGTCCACGACGGCTCCGGGTGGCCGCTCACCGCGGTCGGCGGCGGCGCGTTCACCAGGGGTGCGGACGACCCCGGCGGCGCCGCGGAGGCGGCCGCGCTGGTCGCCGCGGCGGAGACCTCACGGGCGGCCGCCCACGCGGTGTTCCGCGACGGGCGCTGGGTCTGCGCCGTACTGGCCGGACAGGAACTGCTGGGCTGCCTCGTCCTGTACGGGCGGCCGGAGCTCGACGACCCCGACCGGCGCCTGTTCGAGCGGAGCAGCGTCGTCACCTCCCTGCTGCTCCTGCTGCGGCGTTCGGTCGCCGAGACCGAGAACCGCGTCCGCGGCGACCTGGTCACCGATCTGCTCACCGCGCCCGACCGCGACCCGGCCGGCCTGGTGGCCCGCGGCCACCGCCTCGGCATCGACCTCGACCGGCCCCACTTCCTGCTCGTCGCCCGGACCGGCGACGCGGCGCGCGAACGGCTCGCCGACGCCGCGGTGCAGTACCTGTTCGGTTGCGGCGGCGTCAGCGCGGTCCACGAGGGCGCCGTGGTGCTGCTGCTGCCGAGCGCCGGCCCGGGGCCGGGCGAGGCGGCCCGTGCCGCCGCCTCGCAGCTCGGCCGGCTGGCGGGCGCGGAGGTCACGGTGGCCGGTGCCGGCCCGGCGGCCGGGCCGCGGGCGATCGCCGACGCGCACGCCGAGGGGGTGCGCTGTCTGAAGGCCATGCATGTGCTCGGCCGTACCGGGGGCGGCGCGTGCGCCGCCGAACTCGGCTTCGTGGGCGTGCTGCTGGGCGACGACCACGACGTGGACGGCTTCGTCGCCGCCACCCTGGGGCCCCTGCTGGAGTACGACGCCCAGCGCGGCACCCACCTGGTCCGCACCCTGCGCGCCTACTTCGGCTGCGGCGGGAGCCTGACCCGGGCGAAGGAGGAACTGCACGTGCACGTGAACACGGTCGTGCAGCGACTGGACCGCATCCAGGCCCTGCTCGGCCCCGACTGGAACACCCCCGAGCAGACGCTGGAACTCCAACTCGCCCTGCGCCTGCACCTGTTGTCGGGGGGCTGACCACCGGTCCGGACCGCGGCGCGAGCGCGCGCCGTACCCCCGGCCCCCGCATGCCCACAGTGCGGGTGGGTGCTTCGGACGGCGGGCGTCCCGGTGTGGTCACTCGTTCGGGATGCACCCGGCGCAGGACCAGGGAGGCCAGACTGTGACCGCGTACCAGGAGAAGGACCGACGCCCTCCGGGGGATCGAGGCCGGCGCGGTCCGGAGCGTTCCGCGCCGGAGCACTCACTTCCGCCGGGCCAGCGCGATGCCTCCGGCGCCGAGCGCGCAGGCGAGCGCGGCGGCCAGATACGCGAGGTGATAGCCCCCCAGCCGGGTATCGGCGGTCGCCGCGAGCAGGACCAGGGCGGCGACTCCCGCGCTGGAGCCGATCTGCTGGGCGACGACGTTCACGGCGCCGGCGACGGCGTGCCGGTTCGGGGGGACGTCGCCGAGGCCGGAGGTGGTCATCGCGGGGAAGTTCAGGCCCTGACCGAAGCCGCTGATCACCAGGCCGGGCATCACGTGCAGCAGATAGCTGCCGTGCGGCGGGGTGGTCATCCACAGGGCCGTGCCCGCACCGATCAGGAGGAGACCGGTGACCATCAGGGCGCGCGGGCTGTACCTGGCCAGCAGGCGTCCGGTGGCGAAGGTGGCCGTGAGGAAGACCGTCAGGGACATCGGGACCAGGGAGAGACCGGATTCGACCGGCGAGTAGCCGAGCATGCCCTGGAGGTAGAGCGGCGCGAAGAACACGATCCCGACCGACGCCGTGTACTGGAGGAACGCGGCCGCGGTGGCGAGCCGCACCGAGGGGACCCGGAAGAGGGAGAGGGGCAACAGCGGGTCGGGCGTGCGGTGTTCGTGCACGGCGAAGAGCACGAGGAACACCATGGCGGCGGCGATCAGGGCCCCCGCCCACACCCCGCCGAGGCTCACACCGATCACGAGCAGGGCGAGACCCAGGGTGCCGCACATGGCGCCGGCCATGTCCAGTGGGACCCTGGTGCCGGACCCGTCGGGCAGTCCGGTCCGGGTGACCGTGAGCACGAGCGCGCCGAGCACCACCGAGAACCACAGGACCGAGCGCCAGCCGAGGAACTCGGTCAGGACGCCGCCCAGCAGCATCCCGCCGCTGAAGCTGGCGGCGCCGACCGCGGCGTACACGCCCAGCGCACGGCCGCGCCGCGGGCCCTCCGGGAACACCTCGGTGAGCAGGGCCAGCGCCGCCGGCCCCGACAGGGCGGCGCCGATGCCCTGGACCGCCCGCGCGCCGAGCAGCACCGCGCCGTCCGGCGCCACGGCTCCGGCCAGTGCGGCCAGCGTGAACAGCGCGACTCCGGCCTCGAAGACCCGCCGCCGGCCGAACACATCGGCCAGTCGGCCGCCCACCAGGAGGAATCCGGCGAACGTGACGGAGTAGGCCGTCATGACCCACTGGAGCGCGGTGTCGCGCAGGTCGAAACGGGCTCCGACCGACGGCAGGGCCGCGTTCAGCACGGCCATTCCGCTGAGATCCAGCGCGAGCGCCCCGGCCAGCACCCCGAGCGCCAGGCCCGGCCGGTGCGACAGGACCCGCCCCGGTGACGACGTGTTGAGCATGGCGGTGCGGCTCCCTCTCCCCAGGACAAGAACCCCCTAAGACGATCACCGCGAATCACACAGGTCAATCGCCTGTTTTCCAACTGGCTTGAAACAAGACGAAGTTCATGTGGTCTGCCCTCGGGCATGCCCGGAGAACCGGCCACGGGGGAGCGAAATCCTGCCAGTGCGCCTTCCGGCCAGCAGGCACTCTTGTCTCACCGATCACCGGATGGCAGGCTGACGTTCGCCGATCGGGTGAGCACCTCGTCATGCGGTTCGTCCGGGGTGATACGGACCGCGGTGCCCATCGGCAGTGTCCGTGCACGTGAGGGGTTTCGCGTGCGCTTTTTCGCAGTCGAACGCAATTGACCGTGAGCTGATTCTGTCGGGTATGACTCAACGGGGGCGGTCACAGTGCAGTCATTGGGTTTTCGGCAGCTCCGCCTTCGGGTACGAGGCGGCACGATCCGTCGAGCGTGAGTCGACAGCCATCCGCTGACCTCGGATGCGCGATCGCTCGGCACATTCCCTCCAACTCCTTCCATCAGCGCCTGACGGCTGATTCCGCGTGCGTGGTCACGCGTCGAAGCGCTCGACGCGACCGCGTGATTCTCCGTGCCGCCAGCCATCTCCCGATTTCCGGGCCGACCGGCCGACCCATTCCATCCGCCCTGCCGAGGAGCGAAATGCCCCAAGAGCGCGGAGCGCGCGACGTGCGTGCCGTAACAGACTTTCTGCTTTCTCGCTTCGTCGAGTTGCTGGACGTTTCCAGGGACGCGGTGGACCGCTGGGCCCCGATGCACCAGTACGGACTGGACTCGGCCAAGGCGGCCACTCTCGCCGCCTCGTTGTCCGAATTCCTCGGCCGGCCGGTTCCGGTCACCTGGATGTGGGAGTACCCGACCGTCGACGAACTGTGCCGGGCACTGGTCGAGGGTCCGCCGCGGGCCGAGGAGGGTGCCGCTCCCGGCAGGGACCGCCGCGGGGCGCCGTACGAGCCCGTCGCGATCGTGGGCATCGGGTGCCGGTTCCCGGGCGGTCCTGATCCCTCCTCCTTCTGGCGGCTGCTGACCGAGGGCCGCGATGCCGTCGGGCCGGTGCCGGCCGCGCGGCGCGAACTCCTGGGCGACAGGGTGCGTTGGGGCGGGTTCATCGACGGGATCGACCGCTTCGACCCGCTGTTCTTCGGCATCTCGCCCCGGGAAGCCGTCCAGATGGACCCGCAGCAACGCCTGGTGCTGGAGCTGGCCTGGGAGGCGTTGGAGGACGCGGGGGTCGCGCCGCTCGGTCTGGTCGGCAGCGACACGGGGGTGTTCATGGCCTCCTGCTGGGGCGACTACGCGGCGCTCGCGCACTATCGCGGCCCGGACAGCCAGATCACCCCGCACACGGCGACCGGCATGCACGACGGCATCATCGCCAACCGCGTCTCCTACGTCCTCGGGCTTCAGGGCCCGAGCATGGCCATCGACGCCGCCTGTGCCGGATCGCTGGTCTCCGTGCACCTGGGCTGCCAGTCGATCTGGATGGGCGAGAGCGAGCTGGTGCTGGCCGGTGGCGTGAACCTGAGCTTCGTCTCCGACTACTACACCGCCATGGACCAGATGGGCGCGCTCGCCCCGGACGGCCGCTGCAAGACGTTCGACGCCCGCGCCGACGGCTACGTGCGCGGTGAGGGCGCCGGAGTCGTCGTACTCGCCCCGCTGAGCGTGGCGTTGGAGCGCGAGCTGCCCGTCTACTGCCTGATCAAGGGCAGTTCGGCCAACAACGACGGGCTGAGCAACGGCATGACGGCGCCCAATCCCCAGGCGCAGGAGCTGATGCTCCGCACCGCGTACCGCCGGGCCGGCATCGCGCCGTCCCTGGTGGACTACATCGAGTGCCACGGCTCCGCGACCCCGCTCGGCGACCCGATCGAGGCCAACGCCATCGGCGCGGTCCTGGGCGGCGACCGCCGGACGCCGCTGCGGCTCGGGTCCGTCAAGTCCAACGTCGGACATCTGGAGGCGGCGGCCGGCATCGTCGGCCTGGTCAAGCTCGCACTGTCGATCCGCAACGGCGTGCTGCCCGCGAGCCTGCACTACGCCACCCCGAACCCGCAGATCCTGTTCGACGACTACCACCTCACGGTGCAGGACCGGCTCACCGCGTGGCCGCGCCGGTCCGACGCGCGCCGCGGGGGCGTCAGTTCCTTCGGCTTCGGCGGCGCGATCTGCCACGTCGCCGTCGAGGAACTGCCGCGTCCCGAAGGAAGGTTGCTGCTGCTGGCCGAGGACTCCCCCGAGGCACTGGCGGAACGGGTCCGGGCGCTGCGCGACGAGCACGATCTGCGGGCACTCTGCGGGCGGCGGCCCGGGGCGGGAAGGTTCAGGCTCGCGGCGGCCGCCCGCGACATGAGCGAACTCCGGTCGCAACTGGACGCCTTCGAAGCCGGTACGACGGCCCCCGGGCTGAGTACCGGGGAGACCAGCGGACACCGGCCGCGGGTGGCCTTCCTGTTCTCCGGCAACGGGTCCCAATGGGTGGGAATGGGACGGCAGTTGCTCGCCGGAATGCCCGTGTTCCGCCGGTCCATGATGCGCTCGGACCGGCGGATGCGGGAACTGCTCGGCTTCTCGCTGGTGGACCAGCTCCTGTCCTCGGACGGGCGCTTGGACGACATGGACGTCTTCCAGCCGCTGCTCTTCTCCATGCAGGTCGCGCTGGCCGACGCCTGGCGCTCGCTGGGGGTCGAGCCGGACGTGGTCGTGGGACAGAGCGTCGGCGAGTTCGCCGCCTCCCACGTGGCCGGTGCGCTCGACTTCGAGGACGCCTCCCGGCTTGCCGCCTGCCACGGCCGGCTGCTCCAGCAGCTGGCCGTCGGCCGCGGCGAGGGCATCGTGGTCACGACCGGCGCCGACGCCGTCGAGCGGTACCTCACCGGGCAGCTCACGGTCTCCGGCCGCAACGGCCCGGACTCCACACTGGTCACCGGCACTCCGCAGGAGATCGACGCACTCGTCCGGCGGCTGACCGAAGAGGGCGTCACCACCCACCGGGTGCGGATGGGCCACGCACCGCACTCGCCGCTGGTCGACCACGTCCTCGCCCCGCTGCGGGCCGAACTCGCCGGCCTCGGTCCCCGGACGGCGCGCATCCCGATGATCTCGACGGTCACCGGCGAACGCGTCGACGGCACGGAACTCGGGCCGGACTACTGGGCGGACAACCTCCGCTCCGAGATCCGGATGGTCGACGCCCTGACCAACCTGCGCGACCACGACGTCGACGCCGTGATCGAACTCAGTCCGCACCCGGTCCTCCTCAAGTCCGTGTCCGAGATCCTGACGGCGGCCACCCTGCCCTCGCTCCGGCGCGGTGCCGACGAGGCCCTGACCCTGCTGGGTTCGCTCGGCGCGCTGTACGCCGCGGGCCACCCCGTCACGGCGGGCCCCTTCCTCGCCGGTGACCGGGGGCGGCACGTCGCGCCGAGCCGGGGCGGCGGCGCCGCGGGCGAGGAACGGCTCTGTCTCGTACCGGTCTCCGCGCACTCCGCGGCCGCGCTGGCCGACACCTGCCGCGAGCTGTCCAACCACGTCGAACGCGACCCCGGCCTGCGGGTCCGCGACCTCGCCTATACGCTCGCGACCAGGCGCACCCACCAGAACCACCGGGTGGCGCTGCTCGCCGCCGGCCGGCAGGACGTCCTGGACGGGCTCGCCCGGCTCGCCGCCGGCCGCCCGCACCCCGACGTCCTCACCGGCACGGTCTTCGGCAACACCGACCGGCGGGTGGCGCTGGTGTTCTCCGGCGGGGGGACGCACTGGGTCGGCATGGGCCGCGAACTCATGCGCGCGCACCCCGGGTTCCGCACCTGGATGCGGGCCTGCGACACCGCCGTACGCGCGGCCGGCGGCTGCTCGGTGCTCGAACAGCTCGACGCGCCGGACGGCGAGGCCAGGTTCGAGGAGATGGACTTCCAGCAGCCGGTCCTGTTCGCGTTGCAGGTCTCCCTGGCGAAGGTCTGGCTCGGGCTCGGCATCCGGCCGGCCGCCGTCGTCGGCCACAGCCTGGGTGAGGTCGCGGCCGCGTGTGTCGCGGGCGCGCTGTCGCTGGACGACGCCGCCCGTGTCGTCGTGGCGCGGTCGCATCTGCTCGAACGGAAAGCGGCTCCCGGTGCCATGATCTCGGTCGACCTGCCGGAGCGCGAGCTGCTGCCGTGGCTCGCGCCGTACGCCGGGCACGCGGCCGTGGCGGTGGTCAACAGCCCCACCAGCGCGGCGGTCTCGGGTTCGCCGGACGCGGTCCGGGCGCTGGAGGCCGATCTGCGGCGGGCCGGGATCTCGACCAGGAACATCCGGGTCGAGCGGCCGGTGCACAGCCCCGGCATGGACCCGTTGATCGAGCCGCTGCGCGAACTCATCGCCGGCATCACGCCCTCGGCCGGCACCATCGACTTCCACTCCACGGCGCTGGCCGACTCGGTCAACCCGGTCGTGGACGTCGACTACTGGGTGCACAACCTGCGCAACCAGGTCCGGTTCGCCCGGACGATCGGTTCGCTGGTCGCGGACGGCGTCGGTACCTTCGTGGAGATCGGCCCGCACGAGACGTTGCGCGGCGCGGTCGAGGAGATAGCGGTGACCCGTGGGGCACGGGTGCACGCGGTGAACTCCCTGCGGCGCGGCGAGAGCGATCTGCGGTGCCTGCTGGAGGCGGCCGCCTCGCTGCACGTCAGGGGCATCCCGCTGACCTTCGACGCGTTGTTCGGCGACGACGTCGAGGTGGTGGAGACCCCGCTCGTGCAGTGGCAGAAGGAGCGCTACTGGCTGGACGCGGCACCGGCGCCCGCTCCCGCGCCTCGCGTCGACGCCGCCCCGGCGCCCGTCGAGGCGGCCGTGGCCGAGCCGGTGGGTACGACCGCACCGGACAGGTCGGTGGAGGAACTGGTCCTCGGCGAGATCGCCGACGTGCTGGGCGTGCCGGAGGACCGGTTCGACGCGGGGGCGAGCCTGCGGGACTTCGGTCTCGACTCGATGCTGGCCATCCGCCTGGTCAACCGGGTGCAGTCGCTGTTCGGGCAGCGGGTGTCGCCGGTGGTGTTCCTCGACGGGCGGACCGTACCGGAACTCGTCGGGCATCTGACCGAGCTGGTCGCGGGTGCGGGCACGGTGGACGGGACGGCGGCGGGCGCGGGGGCGCCCCTCCCCCCGGGACCCACCGCGTCGGCCCCGGTCGCCCCGGCTCCCCCGGCGCACGCCGACCCGGCGCGGACGCCGTACGTCCGCCCGGGGACACCGGCCGACCCGACACCCGCGCCCCCTCCCCGGCCCGCCCTGGCCTTCCTCGACGACCTCTCCGACCTGGACGCCGAGGAACTCCTCGACGAACTCGCCGCGCGCGGCCTCCTCGACCCCACCGACGCCCCGGCCCTCGACCAGCTCCGCGCCGACGGTCTCGGTCTCGAACTGGCGCCGGCGTCGCACGGCCAGGCCTCGCTGTGGTTCATGCAGCAGATCGCGCCGGACGCCGTGCCGTACAACTTCATGGTGGCCGCCCGGATCCGGGCCGAGGTCGACGCACAGGCGCTGGACCGCGCCATGACGGCCGTGATGCGGCGGCATCCCGCGCTGCGCACCGTCTTCGTCGAGGCGGGCGGCAACCCGTACCAGGTCATCCTGGACGAGCCGGAGTACGAGTTCCTCGTCGTGGACAGCACGCACCTGGACGACGAGCAGGCCCGCGAGGAACTCGCGGTCTACGGTCACCTGCCGATGGACCTGGACAACGGGCCGCTGGTGCGCGTCGTCCTGATGGAGCGGGGGCCGGCCGACCACTACCTGCTGGTCCTGGTGCACCACATCGCGTCCGACGCGGCGTCGGCCGATGTGATGATCCGCGAACTCCAGCGGTTCTACGAGGGCGTCGGTCCCGACGACGGCGAACCCGTCGCCCCCTACACCGACTTCGTCGAGTGGGAACGGCAGTGGCTGGCGAGCCCGGCGGCCGAGGCGGCACTGGACTGGTGGTCGCGGCGCCTCGCCGATCCGCCCGCCCACCTCGACCTGTCCCCCACGGAGCGCCCGCCAGGCGTCACCTACGAGGGCCGCGACCTCACCTTCCGCTGGAGTCCCGAGGAGACGGTCCGACTGCGGGAGTTCGCCGTGCGTGAGGGGGTGTCGATCAGCACCGTCGTGCTGGCGGGGTTCTTCGCGACGCTCAACCGCGCGGCCGGCGTCGAGGACTCCGTGCTCGCCACCGCCATCGCCCAGCGCGGCGAACCCGGCCGGGAGTCCGCCGTCGGCTACTACCTGAACACGGTGCTGGTACGCGCGAACCCGGCCGGTGACCGGAGCTTCCGGGAACTGCTGCGCGAGGTCCACGCGTTCTCGCTCGGCCTGCTGGAGCACATGAACTACCCGCTCGACCTGCTGGCCCAGGCCCTGAAGCCGCCCCGGGCCGAGGGCCGGTCCCCGTGGTTCGACGTCGTGCTCAACTGGCTTTCCTCGGACGCCTTTCCGCGCTCCGTGAAGCTCTTCCACGGCATCGGCGACACCATCGCCCCCGGCAGCGCGCTGCCGCTGGAGCCGCTGCCCGTGCGCAGGCACCTCGCCAAGTTCGACCTGGAGATCTCGATGGCCGACATCGGCGGCGAAGTCGTCGGCCACGTCCAGTACAAACCGAGCTACCTGGAGAAGCGGACCGTGACGGCACTGCTCACGCTCTACCGCACCGTGCTCTTCGACTCGATCGCCCATCCCGACCTGGCACTCGACGACATCGCGCCGGGCGGCCGTCCTGAGGAGACGGACCAGTGACCCAGACCCTGCACACCAGGTTCATCGAACAGGCCGGGAAGAACCCGGACGCCACCGCGATCTACTCCGACGCCGGCGTGCTGACCTACCGCGAGCTGGACGAGCGGTCCCGGGCGCTGGCCGAACGGCTCGTCGCCGAGGGCGCGGGTCCCGGTGTCCCGGTCGGCGTCTGCGTCGAGCGCACACCCGACCTGGTCGTCGGCATCCTGGCCGCCCTGCGCGCCGGTTCCTGCTACGTGCCGCTGGACCCGAGGTACCCGGCCGAGCGGCTGGATCTCATGGTCCGGGACAGCGGCACCCGGCTGCTGTTGACCACACCGGCGTCCCGCTCGAACTGCCCCGCGGGACCGACCCTGGTCGTGCTGGACGGCACCGTGACGACCGAGCCCGGCGAGCGGCCCGTACCCGTCGTACCCGCCGACACCGCCTACGTGATCTACACCTCGGGCACCACCGGGCGCCCCAAGGGCGTGGCGATCCGGCACAGCGGCTGCGCGGCCATGCTGTCCGCCTGGGACCTGGCGCTCGCCGACCGCGACCTCGGCGGCGTCTGCGCGGCCAGTTCGATCTGCTTCGACATGTCCGTGATGGAGATCTTCCCCGCGCTGAGCCTGGGCGGCGCCGTCGTGCTCGTGGAGAGCACCGTCCACCTGCCCGAGAGTCCGTACGTGGACAGGGTCACGCTGCTGCACGCCATCCCGTCGGTGATGAACGCCCTGCTCGACGCGGGCGGGCTGCCGCCGAACCTGCGCACGGTCGTGTTCGGCGGCGAGCCGCTGCGGCGCGGGCTGGTCGACCGGGTGTACGCGGAGACCGGCGCCGACCAGGTCTTCAACGCCTACGGCCCCACCGAGGGAACCGTCTTCTGCACGCTGGGACCGGTGCCGAGGGACGGGACCGGTGAGCCCACGATCGGCGCTCCCGCGGCCGGGGCCCGCCTCTACGTGCTGGACGAGAACCGCGAACCGCTGCCGGCGGGTGTGCCCGGCGAGCTGTACCTCGGCGGCGCGGGCGTCGCCCACGGCTATCTCAACCGGCCCGAGACCACCGCCGAGCGGTTCGTGCCGGACCCGTTCGTGGACGGCGCGCGCATGTACCGGACCGGCGATGTCGTCATCCGGACCGACAGTGGTGAACTGGAGTTCGTCGGTCGCACCGACAACCAGGTCAAGGTGCGCGGCCACCGCATCGAGCTGGAGGAGGTCGAGTCCCGGCTGACCGGCTGCCCCGGGGTCCGGGAGGCCGCCGCCGCCGTCCGGGGCCGCAGGCTCGTCGGCTACGTCGTGGCCGAGGGCGACGCCCGGGGCGGCGTCCGGACGGACGCCGGGCTCCAGGCGGCCCTCACCGGCAAGCTCGCCGCCGAACTGCCCGAGTACATGGTGCCCCAGGCGATCGTCCTCCTCGACGAGCTGCCGTCGACGCCCGCCGGAAAACTCGACCGCGCGGCGCTGCCCGAGCCGCCGGCCGCCGGTGCCGGGCCCGTGACGGCCGCCGGAACGCCGACCGAGGTGGCGCTGTCGGAGATCTGGGGCCAGTTGCTCGGCCTCGAACCGGCGGGCATCGACGTCCGGGCCGCCTTCTACGACCTCGGCGGCGACTCGCTCCTGCTCGTCCGGCTGGCCCGGCTGATGACCCGGCGCTTCGACCGTCGCGTCCGGGTGCCCGACCTCTTCCGCTTCCGTGACATCCACTCCCTCGGCCGCTGGCTCGACGAGGAGGGCGACGCCACCCCCGAGGTGGTCGAGTCGGCCCGCCGCCGCGCCGCCGTCCGCCGCGCCGCGCTGCGCGGCCGCGCCGCCTCCGGCAACTGAGCCACCACACCGACGACTCGATCAGGAGCCCCTCATGTCCGACCGTCCCGAGCAGGACTACGACCCGGGCGACGTGGCCGTCATCGGCATGTCGTGCAAGGCGCCCGGCGCCCGCACCAAGGAACAGTTCTGGGACAACCTCGTGCACGGCAGGGAGTCCGTGCGCTTCCTGGAGAAGGACGAGATCAAGGTCGACGAGACTCTGGTCAACAACCCCTTCTACGTGCGGGCTTGCGGCACGCTCGACGGGTACGACGCGTTCGACCCCTCGGTGTTCGGCATCAGCGACCGGATGGCGGCCGCGATGACCCCGGAGAACCGGCTGTTCGTGGAGAGTGCCTGGGAGGCGCTCGAGGACGGCGGGTACGACCCGGACCGGATCCGGGGCGAGGTGGGCGTCTACGGCGCCAACAACCCGCAGACCGCCGCGCTTTACGGCACCCCGCCGGACCGGGTGTCGGTGGGCCCGGAGGCGATCGAGCACGGCCTGGCGTGGTCGCCGGACACCATGACGTCCAACGCGCTGTACTACATCGGGCTGACCGGCGAGGCCGTCACCGTCACCACCGCCTGCGCCGGCTTCCACTACGCGGTGCACCTGGCCTGCCAGTCGCTGCTGCTCGGCCAGACCGACATGGCGATCGCCGGTGGCGCGATGGTCCGCCTGCCGCACCCGCGCGGCCACCTGTGGGAGGAGGGCCGCATCCTGTCCAGGGACGGCCACTGCCGCCCGTTCGACGCGAACGGCACCGGCGCCTCCCTCTCCAGCGGTGTCGTCACGATGCTGCTCAAGCCGCTGACCCAGGCCGTCGCCGACCGCGACCACGTCTACGCCGTGGTCAAGGGCTCGGCCATCAACAACAACGGGGTGAGCGCGATGGCCTACGGCCTGGCGCAGCCGGAACGGCTCAGCGCGTGCATCGCGGCCGCCATGCAGGTCGGCGGCGTCACCCCGGACACCGTGTCCATGTACGAGGCCAACGGACTCGGGCTGCCGATCACCGACCAGCTCGAAGTGCACGCGGTGGGCATGGCGTTCGGCAAGCAGACCGGCACCTGCTCGATCGGCGGGGTCAAGGGCAACGTCGGCCACGGCGGCGTGGTCGCGGGCGGCTTCGGCGCCATGAAGGCCGCGATGGCGCTGTACCACCGGACGCTGGCACCGACGATCAACCTGACCGAGCCGGACCCGGAGATCGACTTCCCCAGCACCCCGTTCACCCCGCAGCTGGAGCCGGCGGACTGGCGGCCGGAGGCCGGCATCCGCCGCGCGGGGATCACGGCGATCGGGGGTGGCGGCTACAACGGGCACCTGGTGCTGGAGGAGCCGCCGGCCCTCGCCGAGCGCACCCCCGAGGCCGTCGGCAGGCCCCGGCTGGCCACGCTGTCCGCCCTGGACGACGAGGCACTGGCGCAGCAACGCGCCCGGCTGCGGGACCGGTTGGCGGCCGACCCGGACCTGCGTCTGGACGACGTGTGCTTCAGCCTCAACCTGGGGCGCCGCATGATGGAACGCCGGTGGGCGGCCGTGGTCCGCAGCCGGGAGGAGCTGATCGAGGCGCTGTCCACCGGCTCCGCCCACGGCCCGGCCGCCGCGACCGGCGCCGCGCCGCAGGGGGGCACCGACTCCCTCGCCCGCGACGACAACGGGCTCGTGCCGTCCCGGACGGACGACGAGCGGGCGCTGCTCGAACTCGCCGCCGCCTGGGTGAACGGCCGGCGGGTGGACTTCGGCGCCCTGCACCAGGGCGAGGCGAGCCACCGCGTGCCGCTGCCCACGTACCCGTTCCGGCCGCGTCGCTACTGGCGCACGGAATGGTGACCGCGGGCACCCCGGCGCCGGCCACGGTGGACCTGGGCGACCCGAACACCTTCGCGGACCACGACCTCGACGGGTTCTGGCGCACCCTGCGGGACACCGCGCCGGTGCACTGGAACCCCCCGGTCGACGGCCGCCGCGGATTCTGGGTCCTCTCCCGCTACGACGACATCGTGGACGCCTACCGGGACGATCTGAACCTCACTTCCGAGCGCGGCAACGTGCTGGTCACGCTGCTGGGCGGCGGTGACGCCGGGGCAGGGCGGATGCTGGCGGTCACCGACGGACACCGGCACCACGAGCTGCGCAAGATACTCCAGCGGGTGCTGTCGCCGCGGGTGCTCAGCGATGTCGCGGCGGCGGTGCGGGTCAACACCCGGCGGCTGATCCGCGAGGCCGTCGAGACCGGTGGCTGCGACTTCGCCGAACAGATCGCGAGCCGTATCCCGATGACCACGGTCTCCAACCTGCTCGGCGTGCCCGAACAGGACCGGGACCACCTCCTCACCCAGACCAAGACCGCGCTGTCGGCCGACACCGAGGACGTCGACGAGGTCGACTCCGAGATGGCCCGCAACGAGATCCTGCTGTACTTCATGGACATGGTCGAGGAGCGGCGGGCGTCGCCGGGCGACGACGTGATCAGCATGCTGGTCGCGAGCTCCATCGACGGGGTGCCACTGTCCGACGAGGACATCGTGCTCAACTGCTACAGCCTGATCATCGGCGGCGACGAGACCAGCCGGCTGACGATGATCGACGGCGTGCACACCCTCGCGGCCCGGCCCGAGCAGTGGCGACGGCTCAAGCACGGCGAGGTCGCGATCGACACCGCCGTGGACGAGGTGCTGCGCTGGGCGTCGCCCACCATGCACTTCGGGCGCACTGTCGTCCGCGAGACCGAACTGCACGGCACCCGGCTGCGGCCGGGTGAGATCGTCACGCTCTGGCACGCCTCCGGCAACCGGGACGAGCGGGTCTTCGACCGTCCCGGGACGTTCGACCTCGGCCGCACCCCCAACAAGCACCTGGCCTTCGGTTACGGCCCGCACTTCTGCCTCGGCTCGTACCTGGCCAAGGTGGAGATCTCCGAACTGCTCCTGGCGCTGAGGGACTTCACGACCGGCTTCGAGCAGACCGGCGAGGCGTCACGCATCCGGTCCAACTTCCTGACCGGGTACTCCACGCTGCCGGTGCGTTTTCGGCCCGACCCCCGCGGAATGAAAGAGGCGGCGATCCAGTGAACATCTACGTTTCGGGACAGGGGGCGTTCGCGGTGCAGGTCGCGGACGCCCTGTGGGAGGAAGGGCACCGGATCGCGGGGGTGGCCGCGCCACGGCTGCGCAAGGGGCACTGCGACGAGACCAACGCGCTGTCCTGGGACCGGCTGCGCGCGTGGGCGTACCCCAGGAGCCTCCCGTGGACCGACTCGGCCGAACTGCGCGCGATGCACATCCCGGACGGGGTCGACCTCATCGTCGCCGCGCACTCCCACGCCTTCATCGGCCGCCGGACGCGCGCGAGGGCCGCCGTCGCGGCGATCGGCTACCACCCCAGCCTGCTGCCGCTGCACCGCGGCCGGGACGCGATCCGCTGGACGATCCGCGACGGCGACAAGGTGACCGGCGGCAGCGTCTACCACCTCACCGAGCGCACCGACGCCGGTCCGATCGCCGCGCAGGAGCACCTGTTCGTGCCGCCGGGCTCGACCGCGGAGACCCTGTGGCGCGAGCACCTCGCCCCGCTCGGGGTGCGGTTGCTGGTGCGGGTGGTCGCCGATCTCGCCGAGGGCCGGCGCATCGAGGTCCCGCAGGACGAGAAGCTGGCGACCTGGGAGCCCGCGATGGGCGCGCCGCCGCTGTTCAAGCCCGAGCTCATCGCGCTGCCGGGGTCGGAGTTCGTCGACGGCAGCCGGTGGGCGCTGCACGCGCGGTGATCAGCCGGCGGCGTCGTCCCCGTCGTGGGGGACGCCGGCGAGACCCGAGGCCCGCGAGGAGTCCGGCGCGGTGGGCGTCGAGGCCGGGGGCGTAGGAGGCGCGCGGATCGGCCTCGTGCGCGCGGGCCGCCGCGGTCACCTCGTCGTCCCCGGTGTCCGGCGGAAGTGCCAGGTGGTACCGCCGGCCGGGCAGGCCCGTCACCAGTTCCCGTACGTCTTCGACGCCGCGCCCGATCAGCCCGGCGCGGCCGTCCGAGTCGGCGCACCGCACGCCGTCGCCGGCGCAGAGGAAGTAGGTGCCGCCGGTGTCGTCGCCCGCGATGCCGGTCAGCGGCGCGCCCGAGGCCGACTCGACCTCCTCACCGTGTTCCGCGCGCTCCAGGTCGAAGTCGAGGGGGAACGCGGCCAGTCGGGCCAGGCGGGGGCTGCGGCGGATCAGGTCGAGGGCGGAGGGGCTACCGGGGCCTGGCATGCCGCCGGCCCTGCGGTTCGTCGTGGCGGCCTCTCACGGGCACCCGGGGTCGGACGTGCGCCTTATGATCGACGGTGCATCGGCCCGCACGACTCGCCGCATACCCACCGCACACCCGCTCGGGCCGGCAGGACGTATGCCGTGGGGGCCGGGAAGGGGGGAAGGGCGTCGTGGAGGGGACCGAGCCGCACGCGGGCACCCGGGTGGGTCCGTACACGGTCGAACGGGTGCTGGGCGAGGGCGGCATGGGGGTCGTCCACCTGGCCAGATCGCGGGGCGGCCGTCAGGTCGCGGTGAAGGTGGCGCGCTCCGAGCTGGCCCGCGATCCCGGCTTCCGCGAGCGGTTCCGCGTCGAGGTGGAGGCGGCCCGGCGGGTCGGCGGATTCCACACGGCGCCGGTGGTGGACGCCGACCCCGACGCGGACACGCCCTGGCTGGCCACCGCCTACATCGCCGGGCCCACCCTCGCCGGACTGCTCACCGCGCAGGGCCCCTTGGACGAGGCGCGGCTGCGCGGTCTGGGCGCCGCCCTCGCCGAGGCCCTGGTGGCCATCCACGCCTGCGGGCTGGTGCACCGGGACCTGAAGCCGGGGAACATCATCATGGCCGCCGACGGGCCCCGCGTCCTGGACTTCGGCATCGCCCGCGCCGTCGAGAACTCCCGTCTGACGATGACCGGAACGGGCATGGGGACGCCGGGATTCCTCGCCCCCGAGCAGGCGGAGGGGCTCGATGTCACCGGTGCGGCCGATGTGTTCGCCCTGGGCGCCGTGCTGGTGGCCGCGGCGGGCGGCAAGCCGTTCGGCGACGGCACGCCCATGGCGCTGATGTACCGGTCGGTCCACCACGACGCCGACGTGAGCGCGGTCCCCGGCGCCCTGCGGCCGATCGTCCGGTCCTGTCTCGCCAAGGAACCCGGGCTGCGGCCCACCCCCGCCGCCCTCCTCGACGCGCTGGCCGCCGGCCCGCCGCCGGCCCCGGCGCCCACTCCCCCGCCCCCGTACGTGCCCACCGCCGTACCCCCGCCGCCGGCGTACGCCCCGCACGCCCCGACCGCCCTCTCCCAGGAGCCGGTGCCCGGTCAGGAGGAGCCCGAGTTCCTGGCGATGGACCGCAAGAACGCCGTCCTGGCGGACGCCCGGGGCATCTCCCTCGGCCTCAACGGCGCCACGATCGACCTGCCTTGGCCGTTCATCGCCCGGGTCGCCTACGAGCAGAACGTCCGCACCCGCGGGTTCGCGCTCACCGTGGCCGTGGACACCTACGCCGGCCAGCGGTACTTCTGCGCGGTGCGCACCCGCGAGGCCGAACAGATCGAGTCCTGGATCGACGACCTCGAAAGGCTGCTCGACCGCCATCTGCCCGGCCGCTGACGAGGGGCCCGCGGGCGCCACACGCCGTCAGGAGCCCCACAGGCACCACGCCCTGGCAGGTCGTGTGAGGAATCCCGGGATTTCTCCCGCCGCTTCCTCCCGTCCGCGCGCCCCCCGCTAGCGTGAGGCGGGTGACTCGACGAAGGACTTCCCGGACAGAGGCATCCCATCGATTACGACCCGGACCGGCCGCCCTGCTCAGGTCAGCGGCCGTGGCGTGCGCCGCCGCGCTGGTCGCCCTGGCCGTGCAGGCACCTCCGGCGCTCGCCGACGACGCCAGGATCTGCGGCCACCAGGTCGGCGGCGACATCCTGAGGAAGTACCAGGAGATGGGCGGGGAGACATCCCCTCTGGGCTGCCCCACGACGGACGAACTCACCACTCCGAACGGGCGCGGCAAATACAACACCTTCACCGGCGGCTCGATCTACTGGACCGCCACCACGGGAGCCCACCCGGTGTGGGGCGCGATCGGCGCCAAGTGGGGCGCCCTCGGCTGGGAGGCGGGCTCGCTCGGCTTCCCGACCGGCGACGAGCTGACCAACCCCGACGGGCAGGGAAAGCGCCAGCAGTTCGAGGGCGGGACCGTCTACTGGCACCCCACCCTCTCCCACGGCGCCCACCCCGTGTGGGGGAAGATCGGGGAGCTGTGGGGACAGTACGGCTGGGAGAGCGGGCCGTTCGGCTACCCGACGTCCGACGAGCAGCCGGACGACCCGGACAAGGAGGTCGTCCAGACCTTCTCCTCGAACAACCTGTCCCTCTTCTGGAGTCCGGGGAACGGTATCGAGGGGTGCCACGGCGAGTGCGTGGGCTACGAGGGCACCACCGGGACCGACTGGTTCAGGAAGGTGCGGGTGGAGATCCCGTACGGGTCCGGCGACGCCGTGGTCCGGCCGTACCCCACGGACGACGGATACCGTGACGCCCGCACCGACTTCCAGGGCGCGTGGGCGCAGCTGTGGCAGCTGGTTCCCTATCCGAACGACGTGGACGAGACCGAACACCGGTCCCTGTACGAGCAGTTCGCCTGCCACGCCAAGTTCGTCATCGAGGATCCGCTGGACGACAGTGGCTGGAGCACCGGCTGGACCTTCGACCTGGAGTCCTGGCACGCGGACGTGGGCATGGACAACGCCACCAGCCTGACCTACTTCCTGAAGCACCGGTGCAACTGGGACTGAGCTTCCCGGCGCAGGGGGGCCGGACGACTCGCGTCCGGCCCCCCCCTGTCGCGTCAGAGCCGGGCGGCGTCGAGGACGGCTCGGGCGAAGGCGGCGGGCGCCTCCTGGGGGAGGTTGTGGCCGACGCCCTCGACGACCCGGTGCTCGTAGGGGCCGGTGAATCGGTCACGGGTGCCGTCGCCGGGCGCGGTGAAGGGGTCGAGCTCGGGGCTCAGGGTGATGGTGGGGACGTGGATGGTGGGCCGGGTGGCGAGTTCCTTCTCGTAGCGGTCGTATCGGCGTTCGCCGTCCGCGAGGCCGAGGCGCCAGCGGTAGTTGTGGATGACGATGGCGGCGTAGTCGGGATTCTCGAAGGCCCGCGCCGTGCGCTGGAAGGTCGCTTCGTCGAACTTCCAGTGGGGTGAGACGAGTTGCCATACGAGACGGCACAAGTCGTCGCGGAGTGCGGGGTCTTCCATGGCGAGTCGGCCGCGTTCGGTGGCGAAGTAGTACTGGTACCACCAGTTGTGCTCGCCGGCGGGCGCGATCGGCGACTTCTGCGCCTCGACGTTCGTGACGAGGTACCCGCCGGTCGACACGAGCGCGCTGACCCGTCGCGGCCACAGCGCGGCGATGACGTCGGCGGTACGCGCACCCCAGTCGAAGCCGGCGAGGACGGCCTCGGGGATCTCCAGCGCGTCCATCAGCGCGACGATGTCCAGCGCGACCGCGGACTGCTGCGCGTTGCGGACCGTGCGGGAGGACCGGAACCGCGTGGTGCCGTGGCCGCGGAGGTAGGGGACGATCACGCGGTAGCCCCGCTCGGCGAGGAGCGGGGCGACGTCGACGTAGCTGTGGATGTCGTACGGCCATCCGTGCAGGCAGACGACGGCGGGACCGTGCGCCGGTCCCGCCTCGGCGTACCCGGTGTCGAGCACGCCGGCCTCGACCTGCTTGAGCGTGGGGAACGTGGTGTGTGCCGCGGGTACGGGCGCCGCGTCCGCCGTGCCGGGAGCGGCGTCCGCCGCCCGCGCCCCGGTCAGGGACAGCGCTGCCGCGCCGGTCCCCAGGCCGACGGCCTTGCCGAGGGTACGCCTGTCGATCATGTGAAAGCCTCCGTCGTCCGCTCCGCGCCGTGAGGTCGGCTCGTCGGTGACCGTACAGGCCGGTCGAGCGTCTCCGAAGGCGGCGCGGGCGGGAAGCGGTCACCGCCGAGGCGGCGGACCGATGGCGCGGACGACGGGACGATCACATGGGGGCCACAACGGCCGCCGGGCGAGGAGGAGTTCATGGAGCTGCGCAACGTCTTGCCGGACGACGTCGACGCCTACGTCCGGATGCGCTGCGATCCCGTCATGATGGCGGACCTCGGCGGGCCGCTGCCGCGTGCGGGGATGGCGGACAAGGTCCGCCGGGACGCGGCGGAGGCGGCGGCCGGCCGGGCGTGGCTGAGGATGATCGTGCCCGATCCGGCCCGGCCCGAGGTGGTGGCGGGGACGGTGACGCTGTGGGCCCACGACACCGGCGCCGGGCCGCTGTCCGAGATGGGCTGGATGGTCCTGCCCGAGTTCCAGGGCCGGGGGCTGGCCCGGCGTGCCGTCGTCGCGCTGCTGGAACAGGCCCGTGACCAGGACCGCTGGGGCGTCGTGCACGCCTTCCCGGCGACTGCCAACGCCCCGTCGAACGGCGTCTGCCGGTCCGTCGGCTTCCGGTTCCTCGGGGAGACCGCGACGCACTTCGCGGGCCGGACCCTCAGGACGAACCACTGGGTGGTGGACCCGGGGCGGGACCTGGTCCGAGGGGCGGACGGGGCTGATCCCGCGGGTGTTATGTTCCCCGGGCCCCGTTCCGTGGCCCCACGGCCATCACCGCAGGAGTGACCGCGTGACCAGTCGAGTCCTGCTCGTCTCCCCCGCCATCGGCGCCTCGCTCCGGCAGGCCCGTTTCGACGACGGTGGTCCGCTGGACGCCGGGGGCGCGGCGCGCGTCCGGGCCGCGGCCGGGGGCCTGCCCGCCGTCGCCAGGGTGTTCGTCTCGCCCGGTGCGCGTTGCCGGGAGACGGCGGCGGCGCTGGGTCTGGAGGGCGTGCCGGTACCGGAGTTGGCGGGCCTCGACGTGGGACGTTGGACCGGCCGGACCCTGGAGGAGGTGGGCGCGGCCGAGCCGGAGGCGGTGGGGCGGTGGCTCGCCGACCCCGGCTGCGCACCGCACGGGGGCGAGTCGGTGCGGGACCTGTGCGCGCGGGTCGCGGCCCGGCTCGAAGGCTTGCGGCGGCTGGAGGGCCGCACGCTCGCCGTGGTCGAGCCGGAAGTGGTCCGGGCGGCGGCCGTGACGGCGCTGGACCTGCCGGACACGGCCTTCTGGCGCCTCGACGTACCGCCTCTGACCGTGACCGAACTCAGCGGCAGGGCCGGGCGGTGGAACCTGCGGCTGGGACGCCCGCTCGCCGCGTCGGACGACGACCGGACCCTCGGGTAGGGCCTGCGCCGGCGCGGCGATCCGGACGGTGTCAGCGTGCCGTCGGCGCCGCTCGCCCCGCCGCGGCCCGCATCGGCCCCGGGCTGAGCAGCCGCTCGGCCAACTCACCGAAGAGCAGGCCGAATCCGCTCCACAGCACGGCCTGGACGGCCAGTGCGGAGAGCCGGAACCGCCACAGCAGGACGGCCGGGAAGCCCTTCGGCACCTCGTCGACGACGGGCAGGAACCGGTAGGCCAGGGCGATCACGACGACGAACGCGGTCACCGCGGCCACCGTCGCCCACCATGTGCCCAGCACGGACGCGAGGCGTCTGCCGAGGAGGGTCGCGGCGATCGCCAGCAACACGCTGAGCAGCATCATCAGGAAGTACAGGGCGGTCCGCCGGCCGATGGTGTCGGCGTCGCCGACCGACGGCGGGTTGGCCGGGTACTTCAGGAACGGTACGACGTAGACGGCGAGCAGCGCGCACCCCGACAGCAGCAGCGCCGTGGCGCGCGGGCCGAAGCGGCCCACCCGTCCCAGGGCGAAGCAGTAGGCGAGCGCGGCGATGCCGCCGAAGGCGACCCCGTAGACCAGGACGCCGGTGGCGAGACCGGCGGTGGACTGCAGGGCACGGGAGACGACCGCCATCTCGTGCTCGTGGGAGTGGGCCTCCTCGAAGCCGATCGCCTTGTCGACGTCCGGCTCACCGAGGAGGTACGCCACGATCAGGGCGAGCACACCGGCGGCGAGGCCGGCGAGCATGCCCCGTACGAGAAGGTTCCGTACGGTTGCGTGGTTCATGGGGCGAGGGGTTTCCCCAGCCTCAGTGGCAGGGGAAACCGAGCAGGTGGCGGGCGTCGTGCACCCACTCGTGGACGTCCGTGCCGTTGAACACGGAGGTGGCGCCCTGCTCGGCGCCGACGAAGTACAGCAGGACCAGCATCAGGATGCCGAAGAACACTGCCCAGGGAGCTATCGCCTTCAGCGGCAGCTTGGTGGGCAGGGCGGGGGTGGTGGCTGTCGGCTGGGCGACGGTCTGCGCCATGGCAGGACCTCCTTTGGGAGTTCGCGTCCCATGTCGGTGGTGCGTTGGGCGACGGCTACGGGTCTGACTCACGAGCCCCTGGGGCCCGCATACAGTGGCGCGACCGTGCCGGGTTCCCACCGGCTTCCGTCTTGCCGTCGTCGATACCGGACAGACCGTACCGCGTCGGCGGCCCGCGGCCAAGACCGCCCCCGTCCGACGTGATCTTCCTCTCCGGCCGGGGGCGGACAGCGGCCCGCGGCTACCCCGCCGCGTCCAGCCCGAGTTCGCGGTCGCCCAGCGGAGCGAAGAAGCGCTCCACGTCCGCCTCGGTCACCTCCGCCAAAGTCGCCGGTGACCAGCGGGGGTTGCGGTCCTTGTCGATGATCTGGGCGCGGACCCCCTCCACCAGGTCGTGGCCGCCCAACGCGGCGCAGGAGACGCGGTACTCCTGCTCCAGCACCCGTTCCAGGGAGCCGAGCCGCCGGGCCCGGCGCACCGCCGCCAGGGTGACCTTGAGGGCCGTGGGCGACCGGGAGAACAGCGTCTGCGCGGCCTCCTTCGCCTCCGGGCTGCCGTACGCGAGCAGCCGCCGGGTGATCTCCTCGACGGTGCCGGCCGTGTAGCAGGCGTCGATCCACTCCCGCTGCTCCGCCAACTCCCCCCGGGGCGACGGCCGCACGTGCCGGGCGAGGGCGTCCGGCACGGGCATGGCGGCGAGGTCGTCCAGCAGCGCGGGCAGCTCGCCGGAGGGCACGTAGTGGTCGGCGAGCCCGCACCACAGGGCGTCACCGGGACCGATCTGATCTCCCGTCAGTGCGAGGTGCGTACCCGACTCGCCGGGTCCCCGGGCGAGCAGATGGGTGCCGCCGACGTCCGGGACGAATCCGATGCCGGTCTCGGGCATCGCGATCCGCGACCGCTCGGTGACGATCCGGACGCTCCCGTGCGCGGAGACCCCGACGCCGCCGCCCATCACGATGCCGTCCATGAGGGCGACGTACGGCTTGGGGTAGCGGGCGATGCGGGCGTTGAGGTGGTACTCGTCGCGCCAGAACGCGGCGGACGCGGTGCCGTCGCCGTCCCGGGCGTCGTCGTGGACGGCGCGGATGTCTCCGCCCGCGCACAGCCCGCGCTCGCCGGCGCCGGTGAGGACGACGGTCTCCACGCGGGGGTCGTGCGCCCAGGCGGTGAGCGCCGCGTCGATGCGGCGGACCATCTCGTGGTTGAGGGCGTTCAGGGCCCGGGGCCGGTTGAGGGTGATGAGGGCGGCCCGTCCGGTGGTGCGGAACAGCACGGGTTCCTCGGTGCCGCTCACCGGGACGTCTCCGTCAGGGCGCGGGCCACGGTGTCGTACATGATCTGGTGGTTCCTTCCGGGTGCCGGTGGGCGCGAGGGGCCCGGCCGGTCTTCCCCGTGCCACCCGCGTCATCCGTTGTGCCAGGGGCATCATCCCTCCCGCCCCGGGCGCCCCCGGCGTCAGCCCCTCGCGCTCGGCCCCGCCCCCGCCCCGGCCCCGTCATCCCTTCGCGTCCGGCGCCCACCCCGGCGGCCCGAAGACGTACCCGACCCGGTCCCGCCACCGCCCCGCCGCGCGGACGTCGCGCCACGCGGCCGCGTACTCGTGGAAGGCCACCCGCAGCGGGTTGTACGTGTCGATGTTCTTCGTCAGGCCATACACCACCCGTACGCCCTCCGGTTCGAAGGTGCGGAAGAGCCGGTCCCAGACGATGAGGATGCCGCCGTAGTTGCGGTCCAGGTACACGTTGTTGGAGCCGTGGTGGACGCGGTGGTGGGAAGGGGTGTTGAAGAACCACTCCACCGGCCGCCACAGCTTGTCCACCCGCTCGGTGTGCAGGAAGAACTGGTAGACGAGGCTGACGGCCTGCTCGATCAGGATCATCCACGGCGGGACGCCGATCAGGGCCAGCGGCAGCCAGAACGGCAGGCCGGTCATCGGCGTCCAGGTCTGGCGCAGGGCGGTGGAGAGGTTGTAGCGGAGACTGGAGTGGTGCACGACGTGGCTCGCCCACAGCACCCGTACCCGGTGATGGGCCCGGTGGTAGGTGTAGTACGCCAGGTCCTCGCCGAAGAACAGCAGCAGCCAGGTCCAGCCGGACGACGGCGAGAGGTGCCAGGGAACGGCGGTGTACGCGGCGGCGTACACCACGATCGTCGCCACCTTCCACGGCACCGCGATGACCTGGCTGCCCGCGCCCATCGACATGCTGGTGACGGTGTCGCGCAGCTCGTACCCGCGCTCGTCGTCGTCCGGCAGGAAGCGGTACGACAGCGCCTCGACCACGACCAGCAGCACGAACGCCGGGATGGCGTAGACCACGGTGGGGATCACGGCCGCACCCCCTCGCGGGTGCGCGGCGCGGCGGGCACGCTGCGGGACAGCAGCTCGCGGGACAGCGCTTCGGCCGCGCCGGCCTCGCGGGCCGCGATGTGCGCGGCCAGCCGGCGGTGGGCCTCGACGTCGAGGATCTCGCCCGCGCTCAGGTCCGCGGGCACGTCGGCGACCGGGATCAGGCCGTCCACCAGGCTGTTGAAGGCCAGCAGGTACGCGATGTTCCCGGAACCCTCCACGATCAGCCGCCACCAGGCGACGTAGGTCTCGTCCAGCTCGGTCAGATCGGGCCCGGTCCGCGCGTGCCGTTCGGCGGCCGCGGCGATCTCGGCGGCGGTGTCCGCGGAGCAGCGCAGGGCGCACAGCCGCGCGGCGTCGGCACCGACGCAGGCCCGCATCTCCAGGGCGTCGCGGGCGATGTCCTGCACGGTGGGCCCGGTGTCGGCCGCGGCGATGCCCACCGCGAGGTCGAGCCCCGCGGTGCGCCGCCAGTCCAGCACCTGCGTGCGGCCACCGTGGCTGACCTCGACCAGCCGTGCCTGCTGGAGGCGTTTGACGGCCTCCCGTACGGCATGCCGGTTCACCCCGAACTCGGCCGCCAGATCGCGCTCGGCGGTGAGCGCGGCGCCGGGCGGCAGCGCCCCGCCGAGAATCCGGTCGCGCAGCAGGGCGAAGAGCTGGTCGGAGACCGCCTCGCGCCGTATGTGTCCCTCAGCCATGGCGATCAGGGTGGACGCGCTTCGTACAGTGGTCAACTGGTTGGACCAGCATTTCTCCGCCGGGCCGGGGACATGTCGGCGTTCGTCCGGATCCGTCAAGCGTCCTTCCCCTCGCGGACGTTGACACGAGGGTCCCCGGGGCCCCGCCCGTGTGGCCGTGCGAGCCTCCCGGTCTCACCCCATGCTGGAGTCGAGGGGGCGGTACGGCTGAGGAGGAGTGGTTGCGATGCGGACCGTTGTCGACCTCACGCGCTGCCAGGGCTACGCGCAGTGCGTGTTCCTCGCGCCGGACGTGTTCCGGCTGCACGGCGAGGAGGGTCTGCTCTACACCCCGGCCGTCCCCGAGGACCAGGTCGAACGCGTCCGTCAGGCCGCCGCCGCCTGCCCGGTCCAGGCCATCCTCCTCGGGGAAGAGGTGAGCGGCGGTGCCCGATGAGCTCACCGACGGCCGCATCGTGATCGTGGGCGCCTCGCTGGCGGGTCTGCGGGCCGCGGAGGCGCTGCGCGACCAGGGTTTCACCGGCTCCCTGACGGTGGTCGGGGACGAACCCCATCCGCCGTACGACCGCCCGCCGCTGTCCAAGCAGGTGCTGCTGGGCATCGCCCCGGCCGACTCCACCGGGCTGCCGATGCGCCGCGATCCGAAGGCGGAGTGGCTGCTCGGTGTAAAGGCCACGGGCCTGGACCCGCTGGGCAAGCGGGTGCTGCTGGACAACGGCGAGTCGCTGCCGTACGACCGGGTGCTGATCGCCACCGGGACCCGTGCCCGGCCCTGGCCGAACCCGGAGGAGGCCGCGCTGGACGGGGTGTTCACCGTGCGCACCCGGGAGGACGCGGCGGGGCTCGCGGCGCGGCTTGACGCGGGGCCGCGGCGGGTCCTCGTGATCGGCGGCGGTTTCACCGGCTCGGAGATCGCCTCGGCCTGCCGGGAACGCGGTCTGGAGGTCACGGTCACCGAGCGCGGCCCGGCGCCGCTGGTCGGCGCGCTCGGCGGCACCCTGTCCAAACTCGCGGCCGTGATGCAGCGCAACCACGGCGTGGACCTGCGCACCGGGGTGACGGTGACCAGGCTGCTCGGCGACGGGAGCTTCACCGGCGTGGAGCTGTCCGACGGCAGCCGGGTGGACGCGGACGTGTGCGTGGTGGCGCTGGGGGCGGTGCGCAACGTGGAGTGGCTGGCGGAGTCCGGCCTCGCGGCGGGCCCGCGCGGGCTGGCCTGCGACGCCGGGTGCCGGGCCTTCACGATGTACGGCATCGTCACCGACGACGTCTTCGTGGCCGGCGACGTCTCCCGCTTCCCCCACCCGCTCTTCGGCTACCAGATGCTGTCCCTGGAACACTGGGGCAACGCCGTCACACAGGCCGAGGTGGCCGCCCACAACATGGTCAGCCCGGGGCCCCTGCGCCGCCCCCACCTGGCCCTGCCGACGTTCTGGTCGACGCAGTTCGGGCTCAACATCAAGTCGGTGGGGGTGCCCACCTACTCCGACCACGTGGTCATCGCCCAGGGCTCGCTGGAGGCGCGCCGGCTCGCCATGGTCTACGGCTACCGGGGCCGGTGCACCGCCGCAGTCACCGTGGACATGGCCAAGTCGCTCGACTACTACCAGCACCTGATCGAGACGGCAGCGCCGTTCCCGCCCCCGCCGGGCGCCGCCGACCGTGCCATCGCGGCCGAGATCACGATCCCGTCCGACGTACCGGACCCCTCGGTGCTCTCCCACGGCCCGACGGTCGCGCTGACCGGCTACCTCCCGGACCGCCGGCTGACGGTGGTCTAGCCGACGGCGCACAGTCCGACGACGGTACAGCCCACGCCCACTTCGAGGAGCCGACATGGACTCCGGCACCCTGCTGGCGAGGATCACCGACTACGCCAGCCGCCCCGACCCCTACCCCCTGTACACGGAGCTGCGCGCGGCCGGCCCGGTCGTCCCGCAGTCGGACGGCAGCCTGCTGGTCGGCGGCTACCACGAGGTCGCCGCGCTGCTGCACGACCCGCGGATGAGCGCCGACCCGCGCTCCCGGGGCCTGGTGACCGCCAAGCCGCCGTTCCTGCGCCTCGACGACCCGGAGCACCACCGGCTGCGCACGCTGGCCATGCGGCCGTTCGGACCGCCGCACACCCCGCACCGCGTGGACGGGATGCGGGCGGAGATCGCGAACATCACCAAGGAGTTGCTGGCGCCGTTCGAGTCGGGCGGGCAGGTCGACGTCGTGGACGACTTCGCCTATCCGCTGCCGGTCACGGTGATCTGCCGACTGCTCGGCGTGCCGCACGAGGACGAACCGCTCTTCCGCGCCTGGTCGGACACGCTGGTCGCGTCCGCGGACCTACGGCCGGACGCGGCCTCGGCGCCGCGTGACGAGGCCGAGCGGGCCCGTGCGGAGATGGGCGGGTACCTGGTGGGCCTGTCCGAGCAGCGCCGCGACGAGCCGGGCGACGACCTGCTGTCCGCGTTCGTCAGTGAACCCGACCCCGAACTGCGGCTCACCCGTGAGGAACTCGCGGAGACGGCGGTGCTGTTGCTGATCGCCGGGCACGAGACCACGGTCAACCTCATCACCAACGGGGTCCTGACCCTGCTGCGCCACCCCGAGGAACTGGACCGGCTGCGCCGCGAACCCGGCCTGATGCCGCGGGCGGTCGAGGAACTGCTGCGCTTCGAACCGCCGGTGCACATGCGCGAGCGCGTCCCCCTCGCCGACTTCGACGTCGCCGGCATCACGCTCCCCCAGGGCTCCTCCGTCATCCTGGCCCTGGCCGCCGGCAACCGGGACCCCCGCCGCTTCCGGGACCCGGACCGCTTCGACCCGACCCGCCCGGACAACCAGCACCTGGGCTTCGGCTCCGGCATCCACCTCTGCTACGGCGCCCCGCTCGCGCGCCTGGAGGCGCAGTCCGCCCTCACCGCGCTGCTCCCCCGCCTGGCCACGGCGGAGCTGGTCGAGGACCCGCCGCCGTACCGGCAGAACGCGATGCTGCGGGGGCCGCGGCACCTGTCGCTGCGGCTCTGAGCGCCGCTGTCCGGGGAGTCGCTGTTCCGACGGCCCGTCCTCCGGCGCCGCGGGGCCGCGGGGCCGCGATGATCGGCCCATGGCTGAGATCGTCTTGATGTCGGACCCGAGGGTCGCCGCGGTGCCCGTGCGGGAGTGCGGCGAGCGGCTGGTGGATGTGCGCCGCGGCGGCCGGCTGCCCGTCGACGGGCGGAAGGCGGACGCCGACGGCGCGTTCGCCCATCTGCGGCAGGGCGTGCTGGAGCGGCTGCTCAAGGCACAGGAGACGCTCCCGGAGGGACTGCGCCTGCTCTTCGTCGAGGGGTACCGCCCCCCGGCCCTCCAACGGCGCTGTTTCGACGGCTACGGCGCCGAGTTGCGCGCCGCCCACCCCGGCTGGCCGGACGAGCGGATCCGCTCCGCGGCGAGCCGCTACGTCTCACCGCCCGGCATCGCGCCGCACAGCGTCGGCGCGGCCGTCGACCTGACCCTCGTCGACGCCGACGGCCGAGAGCTGGACATGGGAACGCCGTTGAACGCGAACCCGGAGGTCAGCGCGGGCGCCTGCTACACCGGGGCCACCGGCATCAGCGCCGAGGCCCGCGCCAACCGGCGAGTCCTCGGTACCGCGCTCGGGAACGCCGGGCTGGTGAACTACCCCACGGAATGGTGGCATTGGTCGTACGGCGACCGGTACTGGGCCCTGGTCACAGGGGCGCCGGCGGCGCTCTACGGCCCGAGCGAACCGGTCCGACGGGACGGACGGGCCTAAGCCGTCAACCGCTGCCGCAGGAGCTGGGACAGTTCGGCGATCCGGTCGGTGAGGTAGAAGTGGCCGCCCGGGAAG
Organism: Streptomyces hygroscopicus subsp. hygroscopicus; assembly: GCF_030269125.1. Classification (GTDB taxonomy): domain Bacteria; phylum Actinomycetota; class Actinomycetes; order Streptomycetales; family Streptomycetaceae; genus Streptomyces; species Streptomyces hygroscopicus_C. The sequence goes on from NZ_BSSM01000006.1 coordinate 344,986, forward strand.
ACCTTGAGGTCGAAGGGGCCGGTGGTGTGGGTGCGCCAGGCGCGGGCCTCGTCGGGGGTGACACGGGGGTCGGTGTCGCCGGTGAGGGCGGTGATGGGGGTGGTGACGACGGTGGAGGGGGTGGCGCGGTAGGTCTCGATGGCGGTGTAGTCGCTGCGGAGGGCCGGGAGGACCATGCGGAGGACCTCCTCGTCGTCCAGCAGACGGGCGTCCGTGCCGCTGAGGCGGCGCATCTCGGCGATGAGGCCGTCGTCGTCGCGCCGGTGGACGTTCTCGGACGCGGCGGCGGACGGGGCGCGGCGCGCGGAGGCGAAGAGGTGGACGGGGGCCTCGCCGTCGCGTTCGAGGCGGCGGGCGACCTCGAAGGCGACGATGGCGCCCATGCTGTGTCCGAAGAGGGTCAACGGGCGGTCCGCGTAGGGCAGCAGGGCCTGGTGGGCCCGGTCCGCCAGCTCCGCGATGGTCTCGATGCCCTTCTCCTGGTGCCGGTCCTGCCGCCCGGGGTACTGCACCGCGACCACGTCGGCCGTACCGCGCAGCGCGGCGGACAGGGGGAAGTAGAAGGTCGCCGAGCCGCCGGCGTGGGGGAAGCACACGAGTCGGGCGGACGCCCGCGGCGCGGGATGGAAGCGGCGCACCCACGGGTCGCCGGTCGGGCTCGCTGTCGTCATGGTGTGGTCCAAGAGTCCGGGAGAGGGGTGGGGGCAGGGCGGCCGAGGGCCCTCGGCAAGACCCTGTCAGGCGGTCAACCAGCCTTTTTCCCGGGCCAGTTCCACGACCCGCTCCCTGACCTGGCGGATCTGCGCGGCCGTGAGGGTGTCGACCGAGGTGACCAGCACCTCGGTCAGCTCGGTGCGGAAGCGGCCCGTGCTGGTGCCCTCGGCGGACGGGGCGGCGGGGCGTTCGGCGGCGGAACCGTCGGAGAAGACCGGGCGGTTGGGGAGGCGGTGCGAGGAGGGCTGGTAGACCAGCCGGATCTGGGACGCCTTCGGGCCCTTCTCCCCCATCTCCATGTGGAACTCGACCTCGCTGCCCTCGTGGTAGAGGTACTTCTCGTCCAGCAGGTCGTTCGCGTGCATGAAGACGTCCTCGCCCGGTTCCGAAGGGGCGATGAACCCGTATCCGCGGACCTCGTCGAAACGCAGCACCTTGCCGGTCATCAGCACAGCCCACACACCTCCAACAACACCAGCACAACGACGACGCAGGTCGAACTTACACAGCTTCGGCGGCGGATTCGACCCCGCGGGAGGCGATCACGGCGGCCGGCGCGGCGGCGGTGCCTGCACGCCGGCGCGGAACTTCGGAATCCGCACGGTGACCCTCGTGCCCGCGCCGATCCCCGTCTCCACGACGAGGCCGTGGTCGTCGCCGTAGACCCGGCGCAGCCGGCGGTCCACGTTGCTCAGGCCGATGCCGGCCGACGGTCCGGCGGTGCCGCGCAGCACGGCGCGCAGGTGCTCGGGGTCCATGCCGACGCCGTTGTCCTCGATGACGACCCTGGCCTCGGTGCCCTCGTCCTCGGCGGTGATCGTGACGGTGCCGCGCTCCACGGACTCCTCCAGGCCGTGCTTGAGGGCGTTCTCCACCAGGGGTTGCAGAGACAGGAAGGGGAGGGTCACGGGCAGCACCTCGGGGGCGATGCGCAGGGTCACCCGCAGTCGGCGGCCGAAGCGGGCGCGGGCCAGTTCCAGGTACTGCTCGATGGAGCGCAACTCCTCGGCGAGCGTGGTGAAGTCGCCGTCGCGGCGGAAGGAGTACCGGGTGAACTCGGCGAACTGCTGGATGAGTTCGCGGGCCCGCTCCGGATCGGTGCGGACGAAGGAGGCGATGCTCGCGAGGGAGTTGTAGACGAAGTGCGGGGAGATCTGCGCGCGCAGGGCCCGCATCTCCGCCTCGCGGACGTCGGCGCGGAGCCGGTCGAGTTCGGCGAGTTCGAGTTCCGCCGTCAGTCCCCGGGCGGCCTCACCCGCCGCCCGGACCAGGGCGGTCGACCCGGCCGCGGCGAACACCGCGAGCGCGCCGACGGTCACGCCGTCCACCCTGAGGGGGACCAGGACGGCCCAGTGGAGCGGGCAGCCGTTCACGTCGCAGTCCGGCGCGATGGTGCGGAGGCGGCCCAAGTCGTCCAGCTGGACGAGGAGTTCGTCGCGGTGGTGGGCTCCGGTGCCGTCCCAGGCCAGGACGGACTCCGGGCCGGTGAGTGCCACGGCCGGGGTGCCGAGCAGCGGGCGCAGCCGTCGTACCGTCCTGCGGGCCGTGTCCGGGGTCAGGCCGGCGCGCAGCGGGGCCGCCGCGGTGTGCGCGGCGCGCGGGCCCCCGGCGCCCGTGGTGTGCTCCAGCTGACGGCGCGCCGCGCGGTGCCCGAGGGCCGCGCCGAGCGCGAACAGGGCGAATCCGGCCAGGACGAGGGCCGTGACGGCCAGCACGGTCATGATCGGCGGCCCGCGGAGGTGCGGCCCCCGCGCACGGGCTCTTCCGGCGGGTTCGGCCCGGGTTCGGGCCGGTGCAGCCGGGCCAGCGTGGCTGCGGTGCCGGGCGGCACCCGGTCCCGGGTGGCCAGGGAGGTCAGGACCATCGCGGCGAAACCCAGGGGCACCGACCAGACCGCGGGCCAGGCCAGCAGTGTGTGCGGCCAGCCCGAGCGGGCGCCGCCCGCGAGGGTGAGCGTCACCGCGGCGAGCGCCGAACCGCCGCCCAGCACCAGGCCGGCGAGCGCGCCGGGCGCCGTCAGGCCCCGCCACCAGATACCGAGGACCAGCAGCGGGCAGAAGGAGGAGGCGGACACGGCGAAGGCGAGTCCCACCGCGTCGGCCGCCGGGAGGTCGCCGGCCACCGCGCCCGCCGCCGCGGGCACCGCGACGGCGGGCAGCGCGGCGAGCCGTACGTGCCGGACGCCGAGGGCGGGCAGCACGTCCTGTGCGAGCACCCCCGCGACCGACAGGGTGAGCCCGGAGGCCGTGGACAGGAACGCGGCGCAGGCGCCCCCGGCCACCAGGGCGCCGAGCAGGTCCCCGGTGACGCCGCCGACCAGCCGTTGCGGCAGGACCAGGACCGCGGCGTCCGTGTCGCCGGTGAGCAGCAGGTCGGGGGCGTAGAGCCGGCCCAGCACGCCGTACAGGGGCACCAGCACGTAGAAGGCACCGAGCAGACCGAGCACGATCACGGTGGTGCGGCGGGCGGCGCGGCCGTCGGGGTTCGTGTAGAAGCGGACGACCACATGCGGCAGGCCCATGGTGCCGAGGAAGGTGGCGAGAACCAGCCCGTAGGTGGCGTACAGGCTGTGCGTCTCGCCGCTCGACGGCGGCGCTTCCGCCCCCTCCGAGGGCGTGGTGCGCCGGGGCGAGCGGTCGGAGAGGGGGACGCGGGCGCCGGCCGGGAAGCGCAGGGTGGCGGGTGCGCCGATCCGGTGGCGGCCCTCGGCGAGGTTCAGCGAACCGCCGTGCGCGGCGACGCCGTCGACGATGCCGGACGCGGTGACACGGACCGGCTCGCGCACGGTGAGGGTGAGCGGCCGGTCGACGCGTACGGTGGTGGCGCGGTGGAAGACGGGGCGTTCGTCCCAGGCGGGGACCGGGGCGTGGTCGGCCCGCCAGGCGAGCAGCAGGAAGGCCGCGGGCACCAGAAGGGCGGCGAGTTTCAGCCAGTAATGGAACGCCTGCACCAGGGTGACGCTGCGCATCCCGCCCGCCGCCACGGCCGCGGTCACCACGGCGGCCACCACCAGCCCGCCGAGCCATCCGGGGACGCCGGTGAGCAGCCGCAGGGTGAGTCCGGCGCCGCGCAACTGGGGCAGCAGGTACAGCCAGCCGATGCCGACGACCAGCACCCCGGCGGTGCGGCGGACGGCACGGGACTCCAGCCGGGCCTCCGCGAAGTCCGGCAGGGTGTAGGCGCCGGAGCGGCGCAGCGGGGCGGCGACGAAGACCAGCAGGACGAGGAAGCCCGCGGTGTATCCGACGGGGAACCAGAGCATGCCGGCGCCCTGGGCGAGGACCAGCCCGGCGACGCCGAGGAAGGAGGCGGCGGACAGGTACTCGCCGCTGACGGCGGTGGCGTTGAGATGGGGCGCGACGGTGCGGGAGGCGACGTGGAAATCCGATGTCGTCCGGGAGACGCGCAGCCCGAGCGCGCCGACGAGGACCGTGGCGAGGACCACGGCCGTCACGCCCGCGACACCGTACGTCTGGTTCAACGGGTCGCCCCGGCGGGGGTGCCGGCATCGGCACAGGCTGTTCCCACGGCTGCTCCGCGCCTGCTCAGCGGCGTCCCGCGCCCAGGGAGCGGTGGCGGCGACGCATGTCCACGTGCGGCTGACGGTATATCAACCGGCTTGCGGCAAAGGTTAGTTGGTCGCGGACGTGACGCGCGCCGGACGGCGGCGCCGCGCGGCCGGTCCCGCCCCGGGCGACGGCCTCTTCGCGGGGGGACGGGTTCCGCCTCCCTCACACGCTCCCGGACACCGCGCCGCTCACCCGGTGTGCGGGCGAGTGTACGCGCCCTGGGCGAGCAGGTCGCGTACTTCGCGGGCGTTGCGGCGGCTCACGGCGAGCAGCCGGTCGCCGACCCGCACGGTCAGGTTGCCGCCGTCCACGCGGAGTTCCTCGATGCGGCCGAGGGCGACCAGGCGGCTGCGGTGGATGCGCACGAATCCGTGCGGACGCCACTGCTCCGCCAGCGCGGACAGCGGGATGCGCACCAGGTGGCTGCCGTCGCGGGTGTGCAGTCGCGCGTAGTCGCCCTGCGCCTCGGCGTAGGCGATGTCGGCGACGGGCACGAACCGGGTCACCCCGCCGAGTTCCACCGGCACGTGGTCGCCGAGGACGGTTCCGGTGCCGGGGCTCGCCGGGCGGGGCCCCTGCCCGGCGCCGACCAGTTCGGCGACCCGTCGTACGGCCTCGGCGAAGCGTTCCTTGCCCAGGGGCTTGAGGAGGTAGTCGACGGCCTTGAGGTCGAAGGCGCGGACGGCGTAGTCCTCGTGGGCGGTGACGAAGACGATCAACGGCGGTGCGGTGGACTCGCCGAGGGTCCGGGCCAGTTCGAGGCCGCCGAGTCCGGGCATGCTGACGTCCAGGAAGGCGACGTCCACGGCGTCCCGTCCGGCCGGGTCCGCCCGTCCGGCGCGGCCGAGCCGGTGCAGCGCCTCGGTGGCGGTCGAGGCGGGCACCACCTCGCCGACCCGCGGGTCCTCCCGGAGCAGGTACAGCAGTTCCGCCAGCGCGGGTTCCTCGTCGTCCACCGCAAGGGCCCGCAGCGGGGCCGTGTGAGCGCGCAGGGGCACGGCGGACAGCTCCTTTCTCCTTCAACCAGGTGCATGGTGACCCCGCGGGCCCGCCGCCGTCGAGTGGCCGGACCTCACTCCGGGAGCACCAGCCGCGCCGTGCGCCCCGGTCGCACCGGCACCACCCGGTCCGGCAGCCGTACGTCGACGGGCTCCCGGTCGGATTCGGGCACGGCGATCTCCAACTGGCGCCTGGCCAGGCGGACGGCGATGCCCCAGTGGCCCAGGTAGCGGATCGAGAAGCTGTAGGAGGAGACCGCGGGGAGCGGCACGGGGTCCAGCCAGAGGGCGCCCACGCGGGTCTCCAGGCCGGTCAGCCCGCGCTGCACGAGGTCGAGGGTGCCGGCCATCGCGCCGAGGTGGATACCCTCGCCGGTGGTACCGCCCTGCACGTCGGCGATGTCGCCGCGCAGGGTCTCCTGGACGAACCGCCAGGCGTCGGCGCGGCGGGCGCGGGCCAGGATCCAGCCGTGGACGAGGCCGCTGAGGGTGGAGCCGTGGCTGGTGCGGCCGAGGTAGTAGTCGACGTTCGCGGACCAGGCGTCCTCGTCGACGTCGTGACCCAACTGCCGGAACAGAGCCCGCAGTTCGCGGGGTGAGAAGAGATAGCGGAGCATCAGGAGGTCCGCCTGTTTGGAGGCCTTGTAGCGGTTGGCCGTGTCACCCTCGGCCTCCAGGATCCGGTCCAGGCGCCGGATGTCGCCGTAGCGCTCGCGGTAGGCGCCCCAGTCCAGTTCGGCGAGGTCTCCGTACCCCGCGAACTGGCTGATCATCCCGTCGTGCCGAGGCACGTGGAGGGTGTGCGCGACCTCCTCCCAGCGGTCGGTCTCGCCGGGTTCGAGGCCCGCCTTCTCGGTGAGTTCGCGGCGGCGCGGCTCGGGCAGGCAGCTCAGCAGTTCCAGGGTGCGGGCGAGCACCCAGGCGGCGGTGACGTTGGTGTACGTGTTGTCGTCCAGTCCCGGCCGGTCCGCGCCGGGATAGGCGTCGTGGTACTCGTCGGGGCCGACCACGCCCCGGATGCGGTGCCGGCCGAGGTGGTCGTCGTACTCCGCGGAGTCGGCCCAGAAGCGGGCGATGTGGAGGAGCATCTCGGCGCCCTCGCCGGCGCGGAAGGCGCTGTCGCCGGTGGCCTCGCAGTACTGCCACACGTTGTAGGCGACCGCGGAGCCGACGTGGTGCTGGAGGTGGGAGTGGTCGGGCAGCCAGCGGCCGGAGCGGGGGTTGAGGTGCAGTTCCTGGGTCTCCTCGTGGCCGTCGCTGCCGCTCTGCCACGGGTAGCACGCGCCGCGCCGGCCGAGCCTCGCCGCGGCGCGCCGGGCCGCGTCCAGGCGGCGGTGCCGGTAGCGGAGCAGGCCCCGGGAGACCTCGGGAAGGTGGAGGTTGAGGTAGGGCAGCACGAAGAGTTCGTCCCAGAAGACATGACCGCGGTACGCCTCGCCGTGCAGTCCGCGCGCGGGCACGCCGACGTCCAGGTCGGCGGTGTGCGGGGAGAGGGTCTGGAGTACGTGGAAGAGGTGCAGGCGCAGGATCCGCCCGGCCTCGCCGGGGACGTCGAGCACGGTGTGCCGCCACAGCATCTCCCAGGCGGCGCGGTGGGATTCCCGCAGGTCCGGGAAGCCGGGCGCGTCGGTGAGCCGGGCGAGGGCCGCGCGCAGCGGGTCGCCGATGGCCGGGTCGTGGGAGGTGTGCAGGGCGATGGTCTTGTCGACGGTGGCGGTGCGGCCGGGAGGCAGGGTGAGGCGCAACGTCTGTACGGCGCGGCGGGGCCCGGGGGCGGCGGTGGCCCTGGCCGCCGGGGCGGTGGCGTCGGCGGTCCCCGGGGTTTCGGCGGTGAGCCGTCCCGCCAGCGCGATCCGGATGTCGGAGGTGCGGGTGCGGCAGTGCAGCCACACGGTGTCGGCGCCGGCCGCTCCGGTGCGGACGTCGGTGAGGTGGCGGCCGTCCAGGTCGCGATAGCGGGCGACGCCGCAGTTGGTGACGTCGCCGTCGAGCGCGGCCTCGACGTCCAGCTCCAGGGCGCCGCCCTCGGCGGTGAACTCCGTGCGCAGGGCGGCGAGATGGGGGTCGCCGAGGTGGACCAGGCGCAACTGCCGTACGCCGAGGGCCCGGTGCGGGCCGAGGGCGTAGCGGGTACGGCGCTCCAGCAGGCCCGCGTCGAGGTGCAGGGTGAGGTGGTGCTCGGCGACGGTGGCGGTGTCCGGGGTGAGCCAGTCGGTGCTGTCGGCCGCCGGACGGAAGCGCAGGGGCAGCCAGTTGGGCAGGTTGACCATGTCCTCGTTCTCGACGCGGCGGCCCGCGACCTCGGAGGTGAGCCGGTTGTAGCAGCCGGCCGCGTAGGTACCCGGGTAGTGGATGTCGTCGGCGGTGCACTCGGGCAGCGCGCCGCGGGTGGCGAAGTAGCCGTTTCCCAGGGTGCACAGGGACTCCCGCAGGCGTTCCTGCCCCGCCTCGTATCCGTGGTACTCCCAGGTCGGCCCGGCCACGGTCACCCCGCGGCGGGCAGACCGGCGAGGATCCGGTCGGGGGTGAGGGGCAGTTCGCGGCAGCGCACACCGGTGGCGTGGTGGACGGCGTTGCCGATGGCGGCGGCGGTGCCGACGATGCCGATCTCGCCGATGCCCTTGGCGCCCATGGGGTTGAGGTGGGTGTCGTCCTCCTCGATCCAGTGGGCCTCGACGGCGGGCACGTCGGCGTTCGCGGGTACGTGGTAGGAGGCGAGGTCGCACTCGGTGAAGTCGCCGAAGGCGGGGTCCAGGGTGCTGCTCTCGGTGAGGGCCATGCCCAGGCCCATGATCATGCCGCCGGTGAACTGGGACCGGGCGGTACGGGGGTTGAGGATGTGCCCGGCGGCGAAGACGCCGAGCAGCCGGCGCACCCGGGTCTCGCCGGTGACGGTGTCGACGGCGACCTCGGCGAAGTGGGCGCCGAACGCGTGCCGCGCGTAGGGGACTTCGGCATCCGCCTTCCCCGCGGTGTCGGCGTGGGCGTCGAGACCTTCGGCGGGCAACGGGCCGGTGTGTGCCGCGAGTCGCGCGGCGAGATCGGCGCAGGCGTCGTGCACGGCCCAGCCCCAGGAGGCGGTGCCGGTGGAGCCGCCGGCCAGCCAGGCCGGGGGCAGGTCGCTGTGCCCGATCTCGGTCCGCACCCGGTCCAGGGCGGTGCCGAGGGTGTCGGCGGCGATCTGGGCGAGGACGGTACGGGCCCCGGTGCCGATGTCGGTCGCGTTGATGCGCACCGTGAAGGTGCCGTCGGGCAGGGCGCGGGCGGTGGCGGTGGCCGGGACCGCGGAGGACGGGTAGGTGGCGGCGGCGACGCCGGTGCCGAGGAGCCAGGGGCCCTCGCGGCGCGAGCGCGGGCGCGGATCACGCTCGTCCCAGCCGAACCGGCGGGCCCCTTCGCGCAGGCACTGCACCAGATGCCGGCTGCTGAACGGCTTGCCGGTGCCCGGCTCGTGCACGGGCTCGTTGCGGATGCGCAGCCGGATCGGGTCCATGCCCAGCGCCTCGGCGAGTTCGTCCACGGCGGACTCCAGGGCGTACATGCCGGGCGACTCGCCGGGGGCGCGCATCCAGGAGGGACTCGGCACGTCCAGGGCGACCACGCGGTGGACGGTGCGCAGGTTGGGCGTGGCGTACATGACGCGGGCGGGCACCGCGGCCTGCTCCACGAACTCCTTCACGCGTGAGGTGTGGGTGGTCACCTCGTGCACGACCGCCGTCAGGCGGCCGTCGGGGGCGGCGCCGAGGCGCAGCCGGTGCAGCGTGGGGGCGCGGTGGCCGACGACGGTGGGCAGGTACCGGCGGGGGTAGGCCAGGGTGACCGGGCGGGCGGTCCGCAGGGCGGCCATCGCCGCGAGCACCAGGTCGGGGCGCGGGGTGCCCTTGGAACCGAAGCCGCCGCCGACGTGCTCGCTGACCACGGTGACGTGATCCTCGGGCAGCTCGAACATCTGGGCGAGCACGGAGCGCGCCGTCGTACCGCCCTGGCTGGAGGTGTACACCGTGAGCCGGTCGTCGTCCCAGTGGGCCGTGGTCGCGTGCGGCTCCATGGGGTGATTGTGCAGCGGCGGCACCCGGTAGGCGACGTCGACACGAGTGGGCGCGGCGGCGAACGCGCCCTCGGGGTCGCCGTGCTCGACCCGGCCGGGCAGCCCGGCGTTGGCCACGTCCGGCTCGTGGGCATCCGGGTGGTCCTCGGTCAGTTCGACGTCGTACGGCTCGCTGTCGTAGCGGACGCGCACCAGTCGGGCGGCGGCCCGTGCGGTCTCCGGGGTCTCGGCGACGACGAGCGCGACGCACCAGCCCCGGTGCGGGACGCGGGGTTCCTGGAGCACGGCGAGGGTGGCGTCCTCGGGTTCGGCGAGCCTGGGCGCGTCGCCGGGGGTGAGCACGGCGAGGACGCCGGGCAGGGCGCGGGCGGCCGAGGTGTCCACCTCGGCGACCCGCCCGCGGGCCACGGCGGCGGGCACGGGCCAGGCATGGGCGCGGCCGGGCAGTGGGTACTCGGCGGCGTAGCGGGCGGCGCCGGTGACCTTCTGCCGCCCCTCCAGGCGCTCGGCGGGGGCGCCGAGGGCGGTGTCGGTGTGGGGCATGGGTCCTCCTGTGTCACCGGGTGGGGTGCGCGGCCGGGCCGCGGACACGCGGGTCAGACCGCGGCGGGGGCCGGGGTGAGGCGGCCGAGGACGTCGAGCGCGAGATTGCGGGCGAGGGGCACCTTGAAGGCGTTCTCGCCGAGCGGCCGGGCCGCGGCGAGTTCGAGGTCGACGGCGCGTTCGAGGGCGGCCGGGGTGGGCGCGGCACCGCGCAGGGCCTCCTCGGCGCGGCGGGCCCGCCAGGGCTTGTGCGCGAGCCCGCCGAAAGCGAGGCCCACGTGCTCGATCACGCCGTCCGCGAGCCGCAGTACGACGGCCACGGAGGCGAGGGCGAAGGCGTACGACGCCCGGTCCCGGGCCTTGCGGTAGGCGGAGGGCAGCCCGGCGGTCGCGGCCGGCAGGAGCACGCCGGTGACGATCTCGCCGGGGCGGATCTCGCTGTCCCGCTCGGGGTGGTCGCCGGGCAGCCGGTGGAAGTCGGCGGCGGGCACGTCGCGCGTCCCGTCGGTGCCGTACAGCTCGACCCGGGCGTCCAGCGCGGCGAGGGCGACGGCCATGTCGGACGGGTGGGTGGCGATGCACTGCTCGGAGTGGCCGAGGACCGCGTGGTCGCGGTGGACGCCCTCCAGGGCGCCGCAGCCGCTGCCGGGGTCGCGTTTGTTGCAGGGTTTGCCGACGTCCTGGAAATAGGGGCAGCGGGTGCGCTGGAGGAGGTTGCCGCCGGTGGTGGCGGCGTTGCGGAGCTGGCCCGATGCACCGGCGAGGAGGGCCTGGGACAGCGCCGGGTAGCGGTCGCGCACACGCGGGTCGGCGGCGAGGTCGCTGTTGCGGACCGTGGCGCCGGCCCGCAGGGAGCCGTCGGGCAGCTCCTCGATGCCGTCCAGGGGCAGCCGGCCGACGTCCACGAGGAAGGCCGGCCGCTCGACGCCGAGCTTCATCAGGTCGACCAGGTTGGTGCCGCCGGCCAGGTAGCGGGCGCCGGGGTGGGCGGCGTACGCCTCGGCGGCCTCCTGGAGCGTGGCGGGCCTGAGGTATCCGAAGCCGTTCACCGGATCACGTCCTCCACCGCCTCGACGATGCCCGGGTAGGCGCCGCAGCGGCACAGGTTGCCGCTCATGCGCTCGCGGATCTCGGGCCGGTCCAGCGGGACGGGGCGACCGGAGGGGGCCGCGGGGTCCGTGACGTGGGAGGGGTGCCCGGCGGCGGCCTCGGCGAGCATACCGACGGCGGAGCAGAGCTGGCCCGGGGTGCAGTAGCCGCACTGGAAGGCGTCGCGGTCGAGGAAGGCCCGCTGGAGCGGGTGCGGTTCCTCGCCGTCGCCGCCCAGGCCCTCCACGGTGGTGACCTCGGCGCCGTCCAGGGTCACCGCCAGCAGCAGACAGCTGTTGAGCCGGCGCCCGCCGACCAGCACGGTGCAGGCCCCGCACTGGCCGTGGTCGCACCCCTTCTTGGCGCCGGTGAGCCCGAGGTCCTCACGGAGCAGGTCCAGGAGGACGCGGCGGTGGTCGACGTACAGGGTGTGCGGCTTGCCGTTCACCCTCAGGGTGATCTCCGATCCCGGGGCGGGCGCGTTCTCACTGGTCATGTCAGGGGTGCCTTCCGGACGGACCGTGTGCCGTGCGCTCCGCGTATCCAGGTTGGCGAGGCTCACACGCGCTCCGTGTACGGGGGCGGAGGGAGAACCGGTGGCTCAGGTCCCGCCGGGCCGGTCTCCCTGGCGGCCGCCCCTCGGGCGCCTCGCGTCCGGCGGCTCACGTCCGGTGGCTCCCGCGCGGTGGCTTATGCCCGGCGGCTCACGTCCGACGGCTCGTGCGCGGTGGTCACGTCCGGTGGCTCACGCCCGGCGGCTCACGTCCGCTGGCCCGAGCGCGGTAGCTCACGTCCGGCGGCTCACGCCCGACGGCTCGTGCGCGGTGGCTCACATCCGGCCCCTCCCGCCCGACGGCTCACGTCCGCTGGCCGTGCGCGATGGCTCACGTCCGGCGCCTCCCGCCCGGCGGCTCACGTCCGCTGGCCCGTGCGCGGTAGCTCACGTCCGGCGGCTCACGCCCGACGGCTCGTGCGCGGTGGTCACGTCCGGTAACTTGCGCCCGACGGCTCACGTCCGCTGGCCCGAGCGCGATGGCTCACGTCCGGTAGCTCGCGCCCGGCGCCTCGTGCGCGGTGGCTCGTGCGCGGGCGGCGCGCTCGCCGGCGGCCCGCTGCCCCGGCCGCGGGCCCGGCCGCCTCGCGTGATGCGCCCATCGGGCCGGGCCGTCGTACTGCCGTCGGTCCGGCGGCCCAGGACGGTGCGCGACCGAGCGAGGCCGACGCGTGCCGCGAGCACACGCCGCGCATTCCGCCGACGAGGGCGGCCGGCTGCCGCCCGCTTCCGGTGGGGGGGGCGGGGAGGCGGCGGAGGGCGGAGAGGGCGGCGGAGGTGGTACGGCAGGCCGCCGGACATGAACCTCGGCGGCGCCCGGGGACCGGCCTGTCCGCCGGTCCCCGGTTCACGGCTCACGGCTCACGGCTCACGGCTCACGGCTCACGGCTCACGGCTCACGGCTCACGGCTCACGGCGGAGGCCCACCCCTCCCCCGGCCGCTCCAACCGCGTTTCCCGTACCGGAATCCGCCTCCAACCATCCCCCGCCCCGGCCCCGCCGGGGCCGCGGTGAACCCCGTCCCCTGGCCCCTCAGACCGCCCCCACCGCCGCGCCTTCCCCGTCCCGCTGCGCGAACTGCGTCCGGTACAGCTCGGCGTACCGCCCGCCCGCCGCCAGCAACTCCTCGTGCGTGCCCCGCTCCGCGATCCGGCCGGACTCGATCACGAGGATCTGGTCGGCGGCGCGGACGGTCGACAGGCGGTGGGCGATCACCACGGCGGTGCGTCCCTCCAACGCCTCGGTGAGGGCCTCCTGGACGGCCGCCTCGGAGGTGTTGTCCAGGTGAGCGGTGGCCTCGTCGAGGATGACGACACGCTGGCGGGCCAGCAGCAGCCGGGCGATGGTCATCCGCTGGCGCTCGCCGCCGGACAGCCGGTAGCCGCGCTCGCCGACGACCGTGTCGAGGCCGTCCGGCAGGGACCGTACGACCTCGGCGAGGCGGGCGCGGCCGAGGGCGTCCCACAGCTCCTCGTCCCCGGCCTCCGGGCGGGCCAGCAGCAGGTTGGCGCGGACGGTGTCGTGGAAGAGGTGACCGTCCTGGGTGACCATGCCGAGGGTGGCCCGCAGCGAGGCCGCCGTCACGTCGCGGACGTCCACCCCGCCGACCCGGACGGCGCCCGCGTCGACGTCGTACAGGCGCGGCAGCAACTGGGCGATGGTCGACTTCCCGGCGCCGGAGGAGCCGACCAGGGCGATGGTCTGGCCGGGTTCGGCGCGGAAGGAGACGCCGTGCAGGACCTCGGTGCCGCCACGGGTGTCGAGGGCGGCGACCTCTTCGAGGGAGGCGAGGGAGACCTGGTCGGCGGCCGGGTAGGAGAAGTGGACGTCGTCGAACTCGACGGCCACCGGGCCCCGCGGGATCTCGGCCGCGTCCTCCTTCTCCGCGATCAGCGGCTTCAGGTCGAGCACCTCGAAGACCCGCTCGAAGCTGACGAGCGCGCTCATCACCTCCACCCGCGCCCCGGCCAGCGCGGTGAGCGGGGCGTAGAGCCGGGTCAGCAGCAGGGCCAGCGAGACGACCGCGCCGGGCTGCAGGGTGCCGTGGAGCGCGAACCAGCCGCCGAGGCCGTAGACGAGTGCCAGCGCGAGGGCGGAGACCAGTGTGAGGGAGGTGATGAACACCGACTGCGCGGTGGCGGTGCGCACCCCGATGTCCCGGACCCGGGCGGCGCGCACGGCGAACTCCGCCGACTCCTCCTCGGGACGGCCGAACAGCTTGACCAGGGTGGCGCCGGGCGCCGAGAACCGCTCGGTCATCCGGGTGCCCATGGCCGCGTTCAGCGCCGCCGCCTCCCGCTGCATCCGGGCCATCCTGCTGCCCATCCGGCGCGCGGGCAGCACGAAGACGGGCAGCAGTACCAGCGCGAGCAGGGTGATCTGCCAGGACAGGGTGAGCATCACGGCGAGCGTGAGCAGCAGGGTGACCAGGTTGGTCACCACGCCGGACAGGGTGTTGGCGAAGGCCCGCTGGGCGCCGATCACGTCGTTGTTGAGCCGGCTGACCAGCGCTCCCGTGCGCGTGCGGGTGAAGAAGGCGACGGGCATGCGCTGGACGTGGTCGAACACGGCCGTTCTGAGGTCGAGGATGAGTCCCTCGCCGAGCGTCGAGGACAGCCGCCGGCCGAGGATGCCGAGCCCGGCCTCGGCGAGGGCGACCAGGGCGATCAGCAGGGACAGGCGGACCACGGTGCCGGAGTCGTGCCCCGACACGATGGCGTCGACGACCCGCCCGGCGAGGACCGGGGTCGCCACGGCGAGCAGCGCGGTCACCACCCCGAGCAGGACGAAGCGGACGATGCCCGCGCGGTGCGGGCGGGCGAAGGCGGCGATGCGGCGCAGCGTGGCGCGGGCGAGGGGACGGCGGTCGGCCTGCGCGTTCATCACGCTGTGCAGCTGCGTCCATGCGGTGGTCTCCATGCTCATGAAGAGAACGTAGAACCTCAAGCTTCGTTGAGGTCAATGTCCGAGGCATTTCACCCGCTCCGGCGTCCCGGAACCAGGGCGTCCCGACGAACCCGGTGACCCCCATGACCCCGATGACCACTCCCCGTAAGCCCCCGTCCGGCGCGACGCCACCCGCCGTTGGGACGGCGCCGAGACGCTCTGCGGATGTGACCGCCGTCCCCACTCCCCCGCTCCCCCGGGCACGACTCCCCCGTCGCGTGCCCGTCCGCCAGGCGCTGTGCCTGCTGCCGCTGCTGCTGTTCGGCGTGGCCGCCGTGCGCAACCGCTCGCTGCTCGCCGAGGGCTTCGGCCAGCTGCGCACCGCCTCCTGGCCCTGGCTGCTCGCGGCGGCCGGGGCCACCTGTCTGACCTGGGTGGCGGCGGCCGTCACCCGGCAGGGCGCGGTGATCCAGCCGCTGCCCAAGGCGCGGCTGCTGGCGACCCAGTTCGCGGCCGCGTCGGCCAACCATCTGCTGCCCACCGGGCTCGGCGCGGGCGCGGTGAACCTGCGGTTCATGACCGTGTGCGGGGTGCCGCTGGCCCGCTCCTCGGCCGCGCTCGCGCTGTACCTGCTCGCGGAGAGCGCGGGCCGCCTCGGTCTGCTGGCCGGCCTGCTGCTCGCCTTCCCGGACGCGCTGCGGCTCGGTCCGCTGCTGCCGGACGGTTCGGCGGTGCCGCTGCTGGGCGCGGCCGGGCTGCTGGTGGCGGTGGCGGGTGCCGGGGCGCTGGTACGACCGCTGCGCACCCGTGTCTCCGCGTTCGTCCGGGAGGCCCTGGGCGAGGCACGGTCGGTGCACACCCGGCCGGTGCGCGCCCTGGCCCTGTGGGGCGGTTCGCTGGCCTTTCCCGCGCTCCAGGCGGCGGGGCTCGCCGCGGTCGGCCGGGCGCTACGACTGCCGGTGCCGCCCGCCCATATGGCGCTCGCCTATCTCGCGGCGACGGTCGCGGTGGCCCTGGTGCCCACCCCGGGCGGGCTCGGTTCGGTCGAGGCGGCGCTGATCGTGGCCCTGGTCGCGGTGGGCGGCCCGGCGGCGCCGGCCACGGCGGTGGTGCTGGCCTACCGGATCATCACCGTCTGGGCTCCGCTGCTGCCGGGAGCGTTGACCCTGGGGGCGCTGGTGCGGCTGAAGGTCATCTGAGGCAGAGTGGCCCTCCCAGCCGCCTGGAGAGGGAGAGCCCGTCGTGCCGGTCCGTGTGGAGCGCGAGGAGTACGTCACCACCGTCGTCCTGTCCCGGCCCGAGGCCCGCAACGCCGTGGACGGCCCGACGGCCGCGGAACTCGCCGCGGCCTTCCGGGAGTTCGAGGCGGACGAGAACGCCCGGGTGGCGGTGCTGTGGGGCGAGGGCGGCACGTTCTGCGCGGGGGCCGACCTGAAGGCGATCGGCACCGAGCGGGGCAACCGGGTGGCCGAGGAGGGTGACGGGCCGATGGGCCCGACCCGGCTGCGGCTGTCCAAGCCGGTGATCGCCGCCGTCGCCGGCCACGCGGTGGCGGGCGGACTGGAACTGGCCCTCTGGTGCGATCTGCGGGTGGCGGAGGAGGACGCGGTGTTCGGCGTGTTCTGCCGCCGCTGGGGAGTGCCGCTGATCGACGGCGGGACCGTACGGCTGCCCCGGCTGATCGGCACGAGCCGGGCCATGGACCTGATCCTCACCGGCCGTCCCGTTCCGGCGCAGGAGGCGTACGCGATGGGGCTCGCCAACCGCGTGGTGCCGGCCGGCTCCGCCCGCACCGAGGCGGAGGCACTGGCCGCCGCGATCGCCCGCTTCCCGCAGGCGTGCCTGCGCAGCGACCGCGCCTCGGTGCTCGACCAGGAGGGGCTGGCCGAGGCGGCCGCGATGCGCGGTGAACTCCACCACGGGATGGGCGTGCTGGCCGAGAGCGCGGAGGGCGCCGCCCGCTTCTCCTCGGGCGCGGGGCGGCACGGCTCGTTCCGTTGAGCAGGGCGTGCACGGGTACGCCCGTCAGGGTCACTCCTCGGAAAGTCCGGCATAGGCGCGCAGCGCGTCGCGTGGAGTGGGCAGGCCCCAGGAGCGGACGATGCCCCAGAGGTTGGCCCACTGCCAGGTGGCCTTGTCGAGTTCGGCGAGGACCCGGACCAGGCGGCGCTGGGGCTCGGCCAGTTCCGTGAAGGCGCCGGGGCCGTCGGGCCCCGGCTCGCCGAAGGCCAGCCGCAGCGCGGCCGTGGCCAGGGGGAAGCTCTCCGGGCCGCTGGTGGCGGCGAGCCCGCCGGTCACCGCGTCCAGGGCCTCGGCGGGGAACCGGCCGGCGAGCAGGGTGAGGGAGGCGGCGGAGTATCCGCGCAGGTCGCCCTCGTGGAACACCACCCGGGGCGTGTCGGACCCCGGCTCCTCGGCCACGGCCACCAGTTCGGACAGCACCTCGGCACTCACCGCCGCCTCGACGCCCCTCCCGCCGAGACGGGCCAGCGCGGTGGCCGCCGCCCATCGCACCACCGGCTCTCCGGCGGTGAGGAACTCCCGTATTCTGGCGGCGAGTTCAGCGCCCGGTTCGCCATCACCCAGCAGTCCGACGGCCACCAGCAGGGTGGCCAGGACCACGGGCTCGCGCTCCTCGTCCAGCAGCGGCACCAGGTGCGGCAGGCTCTCCCCGGCCGCCTCCGGGAACCACGCCAGCAGGTACGCCACGCCCGCCCGGACCGCCGCCTCGCGGTCGCCCGACAGCGGCAGCAGCGCGGGCAGTGCGCCGCGCACCGCGTCGTAGGCGCCCAGTTCCGCGGCCATGGCCTCCAGCTGGCGGTCGTGGTCGTACAGGTCGCGGCGCATCGCCCGCAGCCGCCGGTCCTTCTCGTCGGTCGCCGCCTCCACCCAGGCGTCGTACTCGGCGCGTATCGCCTCGGGGTCCTGCGCGCGGACCTTCTCGACGTCGGCTCGCCAGTCGGCCACCGCGACGCCGCCGGGCAGATGGGCCTCGTCGTAGCCGATGGCGAGAGCGGCCAGCAGCTCCAGGTGCTCGGCCCGGCCGGGCAGCGCGGGATCCGCCGCCATGCGCGCCAGGAACGGCACCACGGCGGCCGTGGCCGGGTACCGGCTGCCCTGGTGGAAGATGTTGCCGTACAGCGCGTCCAGGGCCGCCGCCCGCTCCTCCGGGTCCCCGGAACACCGGGCCAGCAGCAGGCCGGGCACGTCTTCGGCGGGGCCGTAGGCATGCGTCAGCGCGGACCAGTCGACGGCGTCGAGGCCGGACAGCGCGAGGGGCACCGAAGTGTTGATCTCAGTCACATCGGAACTGTCGCACACGGCACTGACAACGCCCGGCTCGGCCGGGATCACGCCACGCAGCCGACCAGCCCGGAGCCCCCCAGTAGTGCCGCGGGTCGGGCGACAGCGGTGATCTCCGGGAGGCGTTCCCCGGTAGAGGCCCCGGATGTACTGCCCTGTGAGGTCGAGGGCACGGGACGACCACCGGACGCGGTCGAGGTCGAGGAGCCCGGTACGCCCGGCCGTGGCGGCGGCCGGGTACACCCGGCCGAGGCGGCGCGGGTGAGGCGGTGCGCCGGCCAGGAGCCGGAGGTGGTGACGACGCCCTCGCGGGTGAGGTGGCCGCGGATCCAGGCCATCCTGGGCGCGGCGGGACAGGGGTCCGGGGGCAGGCCGGCGAGGTGCCGACTCGTCGGCGTGATCAGTCACTTCTCCGCAGACGGACTCGGCGCTGCGGTCCTGCCGGACCAGGACGCCGGCGAGCGGCCGACCGACCCGTCGCGGGGTCCCGGGCGAGGACGGTCTCGCCCCGGTCGGCGAGACCCGGGGCCACGACGCGCTCCCCGGCCTCGGCGAGCGCCCTCCGGCCGGCGGCGGGCACGGAGTCGTACAGCTCGTCGGGGCCGCCTCGACCGGCCCGCCGGGCCGGTGACTCGGACGGACCTCGGCGTACCGGGTGCCGAGGACGCCGCGCTCCGGGCGGACCACGAGTGCCTTGGCGCCGGAGGTGCCCTGGCCGACGGCGAGCACCGGCCCCGCCGTCACGCCGGTCCCCTCATCGCGCCGCGCTCCCTCGCCGCACCGGCCCTGTCATCGCGTCGACCCCGTCAGCCGCGCCCGACCGCGCCGGAGATCACCGCGTCAGCCCGCCGCCACGCGAAACCGGCGCCAAGCCGACCCGGGCAGGCCGGCGATCTCCCAACTCCCCTGCCTGACCTACTGAGTTGGCAACAACAGTGGGGCGCAACCACCACCCCTGTGGTGGCCGCCGACCATACGCACCCCCCAGGGGAGGGCTGTTGCCAGGGCATCATCCGATCCGGGGTTCCGGGCTTCCCCGGCCCCGGTGGTAGGGCGCGTTCCGGATACGGCAGGATGAACGCTCGTGCCGGTCACCGGAGTTCCGGGGCCGGCACGTTCGTACTCCCGCACATCGAGCAGGTGACAACGTGACGAGACCTCACAGACGGCACACCGCAGGAACCCTGCGCGGCGGAGGTGACCGGTGAACCGCGCGCTGACCCTGGACGACGCCGTGGTCGCGGGCATCGCGATCGCGGCGGGCCTGCTGGCCGCCTTCCTCTCCCGTTCGCTGCTGCGCTGGCTGGCCAAGCACGCCAAGCGGACCCGCTGGAGCGGCGACGACGTCATCGTGGACGCGCTGCGCTCGATCGTGCCCTGGGCGCTGATCGCGAGCGGCGTGGCGGCGGCGGCGATCGTCCTGCCCCTCACCAAGACGGTGCAGCACCACACCGACCAGGTGCTGGAGGTGTGGCTGATCTTCGTGGCCACGCTGTCCGCGGCCCGGGTGATCACCGGGCTGGTGCGCACGGTCACGCAGTCCCGCTCGGGCGTGGCGGGCTCGGCGACCATCTTCGTCAACATCACCCGGGTGCTGGTCCTGGCCATCGGCTTCCTGGTGGTGCTCCAGACCCTCGGGATCTCCATAGCACCGCTACTCACCGCCCTGGGCGTGGGCGGTCTCGCGGTGGCCCTGGCCTTGCAGGACACACTCGCCAACCTCTTCGCCGGCATCCACATCCTGGCCTCCAAGACGGTGCAGCCGGGCGACTACATCCAGCTGAGCAGCGGCGAGGAGGGCTACGTCGTCGACATCAACTGGCGCCAGACGACGGTCCGCCAGCTGTCCAACAACCTGGTGGTGATCCCCAACGGCCAGCTCGCCAAGGCCAACATGACCAACTACACCCGGCCCGAGCAGCGGCTCACGGTGCCGGTGCAGGTGGGCGTGAGCTACGACTCCGACCTGGAGCAGGTGGAGCGGGTGACCGCCGAGGTGGTCGAGGAGGTGATGCACGAGGTCAGCGGTGCCCTGCCGGACCACGAGCCCGCGATCCGCTTCCACACCTTCGGCGACTCGCGCATCGGCTTCACGGTGATCCTCGGCATCGGCGAGTTCAGCGACCAGTACCGCATCAAGCACGAGTTCATCAAGCGCCTGCACCGCCGCTACCGCGCGGAGGGCATCCGCATCCCCTCCCCCCTCCGCACGGTCGCCATCCAGCAGGGAACGCTCCCGATACCGCCGCAGCGCAGCGGGGAGGACGTCCCGCGGGGGGCCGTGGAGTAGGGGCGGGACGGAAGGAGGGCCCGCCCCAGGAGCGGGCCGGGGGTCGAGGGACCGCGCCGGGTGGCGGCCCACGGGCCGGGGATCGCGACCCCCAGGCCGGGGTGATCCCGTGGCGAAAGGCCGGGAGGTGGTCCCCGGGGGTGGGTCCGGAACGGTCCCGGGGCCGTCCGGGGTGGTCCCGGGACGGGGACCGGGGAACGCCCCCAGAGCCGGGCGCGGTGATCACGAGAGCCGCGGATGCCCCCCGGGACCGGGCCGCGGAACCGACGCACCCGCAAACACCGGACCACCACGAACGAACCGGTCGCCCACGCACCGTCCGAGCGGCCCCGAGACCGGACCGCACCCCCGAGCAGATCCCGCGAACGACCCCGAAGCGGCACACCCGGCGGCCCCGGGGCGGAATCCGGTGGTCGCCGGAGGGGACCGGCTGCGGGCAGAAGCCGGGGCACACGCAGGACGAAGACGGAAAGCCAGGGGCGCCCCCACGGCCAAGACGGAAGACCGGGGCGATCCCCAGGGCCGAAAGGCCGGTGATCGCCGGACCGAAAACCGCGGAGGACCGAAAACCCGGCCGCGGAACCGACGCACCCGCAAACACCAGCACCACGCCGGACCACCACGAACCAACCGGTCACACCCCCCCCGCACCGCCCGAGCGACCCCGGAGACCGGACCGCGGCCCGAGCCGGAGACCCCCCCGAGGCAAGGACGGGAAGCCGGGGACGCCCCCCGAGGCCGAAGACGAGAAGGCGGGGACGCCCCCCGAGGCCAAGGACGGGAGGCCGAGGGCGCTCCCCCCGGACAAGGCGGCGGACGTTCGCCCAGAGGAAAGCCCCGGGTGACCACGCAGACCGGGTCGGAGAGGCATCGAACCACCGGCGCGAGCGCCCCGGGCGATCGCCGGCTCCCCGTATGCTCGTACCGAGATGACCGTTTCACCCGATCCCCGCCCCCTCGACCGGCGGCTGGACGCCATCGCCCGTCAGCCGTTCCGGGCGAAGTTCCGGCTGCGCGGGCGGGAGCGGGTCACCGCGGAGACGAAGGGGCCGGCCACGATCCGGTGGCACGCGTACGACCTGATCGCGAGGCGCCTCGCCCCGGCAGCGCCGTACAAGGACGGCAAGCAGACGCCGTACCGGGGCCATCCCGTCTTCGTCGCCCAGCACGCGACCGCCACCTGCTGCCGGGGCTGCCTGTCCCGCTGGCACGGCATTCCCCAGGGGCACCGGCTCACCCGGGCCGAACACCTGTACGTGGTGGAGGTGATCTGCCGCTGGATCGAACGCGAGCTGACCGACGAGCCCGGGGAAACAAGCGAACGCGAATGACCAGCCGGGCGGCCGGTCGGCGGAAAACAGCGGCCCCGGGCGCCACCCCTGTCGATCCCGCATCCGGCACGAGATATCTTGATGTCGAGCAATGTTGCAGACGTGGAGCGGAGCACCCGGTGACTGACTCGACCATCATCTACACGTACACAGACGAGGCCCCGGCCCTGGCGACGCATTCGTTCCTGCCGGTGGTCCGGGCGTACGCCTCGCAGGCCGGCGTGCCCGTGCAGACCCGCGACATCTCGCTGGCCGGGCGCATCATCTCCGTCTTCCCGGAGTACCTGAACGAGGACCAGCGCATCGCGGACGCGCTGACCGAGCTGGGCAACCTGGCCAAGACCCCCTCGGCCAACATCATCAAGCTGCCGAACATCTCGGCGTCCATCCCGCAGCTCAAGGCCGCCATCGCCGAGCTGCAGGGCAAGGGCTACGCGCTGCCGGACTACCCCGACGACCCGAAGACCGACGAGGAGCGCGAGATCCGCGCCCGCTACGACAAGATCAAGGGCTCCGCGGTCAACCCGGTACTGCGCGAGGGCAACTCCGACCGCCGTGCCCCGGCGTCGGTGAAGAACTACGCCAAGACCCACCCGCACCGCATGGGCGCCTGGACCCCCGAGTCCAAGACCAACGTGGCGACCATGGGCGAGAACGACTTCGCCACCACCGAGAAGTCCGCGGTGATCGCCGAGGACACCACCCTGCGCTTCGAGCTGGTCGGCGCCGACGGCACGACCACCGATCTGCGCGCGCCGCTGCCGGTCATCGCCGGTGAGGTCGTGGACGCCGCCGTGCTGCGCGTCGCCGCGCTGCGCGAGTTCCTCACCGCGCAGGTCGACCGCGCCAAGCAGGACGGCGTGCTGTTCTCCGTGCACCTGAAGGCCACGATGATGAAGGTCTCCGACCCGATCATCTTCGGTCACGTGGTGCGCGCCTTCTTCCCGAAGACGTTCGCGAAGTACGGCGAGACGCTCAAGGCGGCCGGCCTCTCCCCGAACGACGGCCTCGGCGGCATCTTCAAGGGCCTGGAGAACCTGCCCGAGGGCGCCGAGATCAAGGCGTCCTTCGACGCCGAGCTGACCGAGGGCCCGGCGCTGGCCATGGTCGACTCCGACAAGGGCATCACCAACCTGCACGTCCCCTCGGACGTCATCGTGGACGCCTCCATGCCCGCGATGATCCGCACCTCGGGCCACATGTGGGGCGCGGACGGCCAGGAGCACGACACCCTCGCGGTGCTGCCTGACTCCAGCTACTCCGGGGTCTACCAGGCCGTGATCGAGGACTGCCGCGCCCACGGCGCCTTCGACCCCTCGACCATGGGCTCGGTGCCGAACGTCGGCCTCATGGCGCAGAAGGCGGAGGAGTACGGCTCCCACGACAAGACCTTCGAGATCCCGGCCGACGGCACGGTCCGCCTGGTCGACGCGGCCGGCAACGTGGTGCTCGAGCAGGCCGTGGCCCAGGGCGACATCTTCCGCGCCTGCCAGACCAAGGACGCGCCCATCCGCGACTGGGTGAAGCTGGCCGTCACGCGCGCCCGCGCCACCGGTGACCCGGCCGTGTTCTGGCTGGACGAGAACCGCGCCCACGACGCGCAGCTGATCGCCAAGGTGAAGCAGTACCTGCCGGAGCACGACACCGAGGGCCTGGACATCCGCATCCTGTCCCCGATCGAGGCCACCAAGCTGTCGGTGGAGCGCATCCGCCGCGGCGAGAACACCATCTCGGTCACCGGCAACGTGCTGCGCGACTACCTGACCGACCTGTTCCCGATCCTGGAGCTGGGCACCAGCGCCAAGATGCTGTCGGTCGTCCCGCTGATGGCGGGCGGCGGCCTGTTCGAGACCGGCGCGGGCGGCTCCGCGCCCAAGCACGTCCAGCAGCTGCTCAAGGAGAACTACCTGCGCTGGGACTCGCTCGGCGAGTTCTTCGCGCTCGTGCCCTCCCTGGAGCAGTACGCGACGGCCACCGGCAACACCCGTGCCAAGGTGCTCGCCGACACCCTGGACCGCGCCACGGCGACCTTCCTCAACGAGGACAAGTCCCCGACCCGTCGCCTCGGCGGCATCGACAACCGCGGCAGCCACTTCTACCTGTCGCTGTACTGGGCGCAGGAGCTGGCCGGGCAGACCGAGGACGCCGACCTGGCCGCGGCCTTCGCGCCGCTCGCCGAGACCCTCGCGGCCGACGAGCAGAAGATCGTGGCCGAGCTGAACGGCGTCCAGGGCAAGCCGGCCGACCTCGGCGGCTACTACCGGGTCGACCAGGAGAAGGCGGACGCGGTGATGCGCCCGTCGGCCACCTGGAACGAGGCGCTGGCGTCCTTCGCCAAGTGACCCAGGGGTTCCTGGAGCCGCTCACCTGAGTGCCCCGCCGCCCCGGCCGGTGTCCCCGGCCGGGGCGGCGTCGTGTGTCGGCGGCATTGCGGCCGTGTGTCGTCCCGCGAAGTCCTCGTGTCGTCCCGCGCGTAGACCTGTCGGCCGAGGACCCCGCGTGGTTGCCTCGTGCCACGTCACCGCCTCCCGCGCACGAGGAGCCCGCACCATGAGCACGCAGCCCGGTACCGCCGCCTGGTCCTTCGAGACGAAGCAGGTCCACGCGGGGGCCGCCCCCGACCCCGCGACCGGCGCACGGGCCACACCCGTCTACCAGACCACCTCGTTCGTCTTCCGGGACACCCGGCACGCGGCCGACCTGTTCTCGTTGGCCGAGCCCGGCAACATCTACACCCGGATCCACAACCCCACCACGGACGTGTTCGAGCAGCGGATCGCCGCGCTGGAGGGCGGGGTCGGGGCCGTCGCGGTGGCCTCGGGGCAGGCCGCGGAGACCCTGGCGATCCTGACCCTGGCGGGCGCGGGCGACCACGTCGTCTCCAGCGCGGCGCTGTACGGCGGCACGTACAACCTGTTCCGGCACACGCTGGCGCGCCTCGGCATCGAGGTGTCGTTCGTGGCCGACCCGGACGACACGGAGGCCTGGCGGGCGGCGATCCGGCCGAACACCAAGGCACTGTTCGCCGAGTCGCTCGGCAATCCGCGCGGCAACGTGCTGGACGTACGGGCGGTCGCGGACGTGGCGCACGCCGCGGGGGTGCCGCTGATCGTGGACAACACCGTGCCGACCCCGTACCTGCTGCGGCCGATCGAGCACGGCGCGGACATCGTGGTGCACTCGGCGACCAAGTTCCTGGGCGGGCACGGCACCGCGGTCGCCGGTGTGGTGGTGGACGGCGGCACGTTCGACTTCGGCGCGCACGCGGACCGGTTCCCGGACTTCAGCGAGCCGGACCCGAGCTACCACGGGCTGCGTTACTGGCCGGCGCTCGGTCCGGGCGCGTTCGCGGTGAAGCTGCGGGTGCAGCTGCTGCGCGACCTCGGCCCGGCGCTCGCCCCGCACTCGGCGTTCCTGCTGCTCCAGGGCGTGGAGACGCTGAGCCTGCGCCTGGAGCGGCACACGTCCAACGCGCAGGCGCTCGCCGAGTGGCTGGAGGGGCGGGACGAGGTGGCGGCCGTCCACTACGCCGGCCTCGCCTCCAGCCCGTGGTACGAGGCCGGGCGGACGTACCTGCCGCGCGGCGCCGGGGCCATCGTCTCCTTCGAGCTGCGCGGCGGCATCGAGGCGGGCAAGCGGTTCGTGGACGCGGTGGAGCTGTTCAGCCATCTCGCCAACATCGGTGACGTGCGCAGTCTGATCATCCACCCGGCGTCCACCACGCACAGCCAGCTCACCGAGGAGGAGGCGTCGGCCACCGGCACCACGCCGGGTCTGGTGCGGCTGTCCGTCGGCATCGAGAACCTGGCCGACCTCAAGGCGGACCTGGAGGCCGGCTTCCGCGCGGCGAAGGGCGCGTAGGTGGACACCGTCACGGCGACCGGGCAGGTGCGGGCCACCGGGGCCTGGCGGGAGGGCGATCCGCCGGGCCGCCGCCTGTGGCACCAGGCCGCGCGGCCGCTACGGCTGGAGGGGGGCGGGGAACTCCCGGGTCTGCGGCTGGCGTTCGAGACGTGGGGACGGCTCGCGCCGGACGCGTCCAACGCGGTGCTGGTGCTGCACGCGCTGACCGGCGACAGCCATGTCGCCGGCCCGGCCGGCCCCGGGCACCCCACGCCCGGCTGGTGGGAGCCGCTGGTCGGTCCCGGGCGGCCGCTGGACACCGACCGGTGGTTCGTGGTGGCCCCCAATGTGCTGGGCGGCTGCCAGGGCAGCACGGGGCCCGCCTCGCCCCGCCCCGACGGTCGCGGGACGTGGGGCGGCGCCTTCCCCTTCCTCACCCAGCGCGACCAGGTCGCGGCGGAGGCGGGGCTCGCGGACGCGCTCGGCATCGACCGCTGGGCGTTGGTGGTGGGCGGCTCGATGGGCGGGATGCGGGCGGTGGAGTGGGCGGTGTCGTACCCGGAGCGCACCGGGGCGCTGCTGCTGCTCGCCACGACGGCGGCGGCGAGCGCGGAGCAGATCGCCTGGGCGGGCGTGCAACTGCGCGCCATCCGCGCGGACCCGCACTGGCAGGGCGGCGACTACCACGACACCGCCCACGGCCCCCTCACCGGCCTCGGCCTCGCCCGCCGCCTCGCCCATGTCACCTACCGCAGCGAACCCGAACTGGCCACCCGCTTCGGCCGCGCCCCGCAAGCCACCGAGCACCCCTGGCAGGGGGGCCGCTACCAGGTCGACTCCTACCTGGACCACCACGCCGCCAAACTGGTGCGACGCTTCGACGCGGCGAGCTACGTCGTCCTGACGGAGGCCATGAACGCCCACGACGTCGCCCGCTCACGCGGCGGCCTCCCCTCCGCCCTGTCCCGCGTCACCGCCCCCACCCTGGTCGCGGGCGTCGACTCCGACCGCCTCTACCCCCTCGCGCAGCAGCAGCGGCTGGCCGCGCTGATCCCGGGCGCGGACCGGGCGAGGGTTCTGGAATCGCCCTACGGACATGACGGGTTCCTGATCGAGACGGAGCAAGTGGGGTCGCTGGTCGCGGAGTTGCTGGGCTGACGGTCGGCGCCACCCGTGGGTGAGCCGGCGGGGCGCGCAGAGGCCGGCGGCCGCTCGGCCGCCGGGAATGTATGTTCCTTCCCACCTGTTCCCGCGCCCGCCGCCGACCACGCCCGGAGCCGCCGATGCCCGCCTTCGAACTCCTGCCCGGCGCGCCCGAGTCGCCGGTGCTGCTGCACGTACCCCACTCCGCCCGCGCGATCCCCGGCGACGTGCGCGCCGGGATCCTGCTGGACGACGCCGCGCTGGAGCGGGAGTTGGATCACATCACGGACGCGCACACGGCGGAGCTGGCCGAGCGGGCGGCGGGGCTCGCGGAGCTGGCGCCGTGGCGGTTCGTGAACCGGTTGTCGCGGTTGGTGGTGGATCCGGAGCGGTTTCCGGACGAGCGGGAGGAGATGCTCGCCGTCGGCATGGGCGCCGTGTACACGCGGACCACGCACCGGGAGGAGCTGCGGCCCGGTGACACCGATCCGGGACCGCTGGTGGAGCGGTACTTCCGGCCGTACGCCGAGGCCATGACCCGGGCCGTGGCCGAGCGGCTCGCGGCGACCGGACGGGCCGTGGTCGTCGACGTGCACTCGTATCCGGCGAGGGCGCTCCCCTACGAGCTGCACGGCGGCGGCCCGCGCCCGCCGGTGTGCCTGGGCACCGACCCGTTCCACACCCCGCCGAAGCTGCTCGACGCCGCCCGCGCGGCGTTCGCGGCGTACGGGGAGACGGGGCTGGACAGCCCGTTCAGCGGGGCCTACGTGCCGCTGGAGCACCACGGCACCGATCCCCGCGTCGAGGCACTGATGATCGAGGTCCGGCGGGACACCTACATGAGCGAGCCCGGCGGCCCGGCCGGACCCGGCCTCGACCGGCTCGCGGCCGCCCTGGGCGCCCTGGTCGACGCGCTGTAGCCGGGGCCCCGCCCCAACGCCGGCCGGCGCGGCGGAGCCGGGCCGCGATGCCCGCGCCGGGCGACGCCCCGATAGCAGCCTCGTGACGGCGCCGCCGAGCGACACGCCGTGGCCGCGCCGTCCCAGTCCCCGCCTGGAGCAGTCCCGCACGACACCCGGCACGCCCCGTCCCATCGTGGAGGGCATGACGACCTTGGAGACCAGCGCGCCCACCGGTCAGGAACCGCCCCCCGTCCGGGACTGGCCCGTGCTCGACCTGGACGGCACGGAGTTCGACCCGGTGCTCGCGGGACTGGTGCGCGAGGGGCCGTTGACGCGCATACGGCTGCCGTTCGGCGAGGGCTGGGCCTGGCTGGCCACCCGCTACGAGCACGTGAAGCTGATCACCAACGACCCGCGCTTCAGCCGCGCGGAGGTCGCCCGTGGCCAGGTCACCCGGCTCGCGCCCAACTTCGCGCCCCGCCCCGGCTCGCTCGCCTGGGCCGACCAGCCGGACCACAACCGGCTGCGCAAGCCCATCGCCGGCGCCTTCACGGTCGGCGCGATGAAGCGGCTGCGGCCCCGCGCCCAGGAGATCCTGGACGAGCTGGTGGACGGGATGGTCCGCGAGGGGCCGCCCGCCGACCTGGTCGAGCGGGTGCTCGAACCGTTCCCGCTGTGCGTCGTCAGCGAGGTGATGGGCGTCCCCGACACCGACCGGGAGCAGGTGCACGCCTGGACCCGGCAGATCATCTCCCTGTGCGGGGGCGCCGAGGCCGCCGACCGGGCCAAGAACGGTCTGTACGGCTGGATCACCGACATCGTCCGGGCCCGCGCGCGCAGCGCCGGCGAGGACGTCTACTCGATGCTCGCCGGCGCCGTGGCGCGCGGCGAGATCGGCGAGGAGGAGGCCGTCGGGCTCGCCGGTCCGCTGCAGATCGGCGGCGAGGCGGTCACCCACAACTGCGGGCAGATGCTGTATCTGATGCTGACCCGGCCGGAGCTGATGGAGCGCATGCGGTCGCGGCCCGCGGAACGCGGCCCGGTGTTCGACGAGTTGCTGCGCTGGATCCCGCACCGCAGCACGGTCGGGCTCGCCCGGATCGCCCTGGAGGACGTGGAGATCGCCGGGCACCGGATCGCCGCGGGCGAACCGGTCTACGTCTCCTATCTCACCGCCAACCGGGACCCCCGGGTCTTCACGGACCCCGACCGCATCGAACCGGACCGGGATCCCAACCCGCACCTCGCCTTCGGCAACGGCCACCACTACTGCACCGGCGCGGTGCTGGCCCGCCTCCAGCTCGAACTGCTGGTGGACACGCTCCTCGACCGGCTGCCCGGCCTCCGGCTCGCCGTGCCGGCGGAAGAGGTCCGGTGGCGGCAGCAGACGATGATCCGGGGCCCGCAGACCCTGCCGGTGACCTGGTGAGCCGGGGCCCGGTCAGGCGCGCAGCCACTCGGTGACGATCACCTCCGTGCCGGTGCTCAGCCGCAGGGCGAAGGGGCCGGACGGCGGGGTGTCGCTGGTGAAGCGGCCGAGCGTGTCGACGGCGACCGGGCGGGCGGCGCCCGGACCGCCGAGTACCTCGATCCGCGCCGGGCCGGGCGGCAGCACCTGCCCCATCAGTCCGTCCCCGGTGACCTCGATGTCGACGGTGAGCGGCCCCGCGCGGAAGGTCAGCATGCGCGGCACGTCCGTGACCCCGCGCACCGGCAGCGCGTCCACCAGCGAGTCGAAGGTCAGCTCGGCGATCTTCGCGTCCAGGTCGTGCAGCGCGTAGGCGTCCAGGGCGATTTGGCACAGTGTCTCGGGGACGGGGTCGAGGACGGCCGCCGCCTGGCGCAGCTCCTCCTCCAGCAGCGCGTCCGCCGCGAGCGCGTCCTCGGCGAGGACGCGCTCGGCAGGGGCGTCCCCTGGCGGAGTCTCCCCCGCGAAGGAGTCCTCCGCCCCGTCGCTGTTCCCGTCCGCCCCGTCGTACGGGAACCCGTTGTCCTCGTTCATGCCGCACCCCGTTGGTCCATCCGGGCCCGCAGCCGGCGCAGACAGCGCTGGCGCAGGGGGCCGATGCTGCCGACCGCGATGCCGAGCGCGGCCGAGATCTCCACATAGCTGGGCGGCGGTGAGGCGATCAGCACGCGCAGCAACTGGCGGCAGCGCGCGCCCAGTCCGTCCAGCTCCTGCCACAGCCGGCGGACCCGCTCGGCCCGGTCCGCCGCCTCCTCCGAGTCGATCAGTGTCTGTTCCGGCGTGCGGTCGTCGCTGGCCCGGTCCAGGACCTGCGGATCATCCGTGAGGGTGAGCCGCGTCATGCCCTTGATCACCTTCAGGCACTCGTGCCGGGCCGTGCTCGCCAGCCAGGCGCCGGTCTTGTCGGGTTCCCGGATCCGCCCCAGGTGCTGGGCGAAGCGGAACCACACGGTCTGGTAGACCTCGTGCCCGTCGGCGTCGGAGAGCCGGTGCGCGCGCACCACCGACCACACCAGCGGGCTCATGCCTTCGACCAGCGCCTTCCAGGCCGCGGCGTCCCCGTCGACGGCGGACCGGACGAGCGCGCCGACCTCTGTTCGGTCCACGGCTCCACCCCTCGTATAGGGCTCGTCATGGTACGCCGTGGAGCGGAGGGTTCCGGCGCTCACGCCGGCAGCGCCGGGGCCGGGACCGGGACCGGCCGCCAGGTCGGCGGTCGCAGCGCGCGGACCTTCGCCCCGCGCACGTCGGTGCGGTGGGTCGCCTCCGCCAGCAGCCGGGCACCCGCCGTACGCGGGTCGCGTTCGCGCTCGGCCGTCATCAGGGCGGCGACGAGTCCGGCGGCGACCGGGGTGGCGAAGGAGGTGCCGCTCCACTGCGCGAGCCCGTCGAACATGACCTGCTCCGGCTTGCTCCCGGTGTTCTCCCTGTTCTCGCTCAACTCACCGGTGTGGCGCGGGAACTGGCAGGTGCAGGAGTAGTCGAAGCCGAACCGGCAGTCGTCGTAGGTGGAGTGCTGGTAGAGGTACGGCACCGGGGTGCCGAAGCCGGTGAGGGCGCTGGTGAGGCGCTCGCCGGGGGCGAAGACGCGCACCCAGCGGCCGTGGTTGCTGAAGCACGCGGGGCCCTCGCCGTCCGAGCGCAGCGCGCCGACCGAGACGACGCTGTCCGCGTACTCCGGCAGGGCCGCGTAGGCGGCGGGCCAGAACGGGACGTCGCTGCCGTTGTTGCCCGCGGCCGCGACCAACAGGGTGCGCTGCCTGCGCAGTTCACGCATGAAGGCGTCCAGGCCCAGCAGTCCGTGCCGGCCCGCGACGGGGCTGCCCGCGGAGAGGCTGATCACGTCGGGCCAGCCGCCCCGGTCGACGGCCTCGAAGAGCCGGCCGCCGAACTCCGACTCCAGTACGGCGCCCGCGTCGTTCAGGGTGCCGCGCACGGTGATGTCGGTGTTGGGCGCGACGGCCGCGAGGATGCCCGCGATGAACGTGCCGTGGCCGACGTACTGGCGCAGCACCCCGCCGTCGTCGGTCTCGGCCGCCTGGACGTCGCCGGTGGTGTGGGCGAGCAGCGGGTAGGCGTGGTGGTCGTGCACCAGACCGGTGTCGACCACCAGGACGCGGACGGCGGTCGCCGGGTCGTGCCCGGTCCCGGCGGCGGCCGGGTTGGGCTGCCCGGTGCGCGCGACGGGCACCGGTTCGTCGCCGGGGCAGGCGTTGACCGCGATGTGCACCACGTGGTTGCGGCCGGCCAGCGGGCGCCCGTGCCGCTCCTCGGCCGACCGCAGGGCGCCCAGGGCGTGCGGCACGGGGTCCTCGCCGAGGTCGGGCGCGCCGACCCGGATGCGGGTGACGCCGCCCCGGCCGGTCTCCGGCCCGTCGCGGCGCACGTGTTCGGGCAGCAGCCCCGGGGTCTCGGTGAAGTGGGCGCGCACCGCGTCCTCGACGGCACGGGCCTCCTCCCCGGAGCGGGCGAGGACGACTCCCTTCTCGTACAGCGGATGTGCCTCGTCGTCCGGGCCCATGGCCAACGGGACGTCGGGCATCGAGCGCTGGATGTGGTCGAACTGCTCGCGGTATCGCTTGAGTGCCATGCCGTGTCTCCCCCTGGAAAGGCGGTGTACGAGAGTGAGAGCCGCCGGTCCGCCGTCTGATACAGGCCACTACCATGCGAGGCGTGACAGCGGGAAGCGAACCGGCCCTCCAACTGCTGCCCCTGGTGTTCGCCGACCCCGGCGAGGCGCGGGCGCGCGCCGAACTGCTGCTGGAATCCGCCCCGGCACCGCTGTCCGCCAGCATCGCCCACCAGGTCCTCGGCATCTGGCAGCGGGACTTCGGCGATCTGCGGATCGCGCTCACCCACCTGCGCCGGGCCCGGGACCTGGCCGCGCGCGCCGACTCCGCCGACCGCGAGGCGGACGTGCTGGCGACGCTGGGGGTCGCACTGGTGCACGCGGGGCGCACACGGCAGGGGCTCGCCGCCTTCGAGCGGGGCGCCGCGCGGGGCACCGGGCACACCCGGGCCCGGGTGCTGTACCGGCGGGCGTACGTCTGGTGGGTGCTGGGGCACCACCCGGAGGCGCTGGAGGACGTGCGGCGGGCGCTGCCGGTGCTCAGGCAGCTGCGCGACGACATCTGGACGGCGCGGGCGCTCACCCTGCGGGCCACCGTGCACCTGGCGCTCGGCGCGGTGGAGCGGGCCGACGCGGACTTCACGGCGGCGGAACGGCTGTGGGACACCACGGGCCAGGAACACGACAAGGCGGACGCGGTGGAGAGCCGGGGTCTGGCCGCGTTCCGCTCCGGGGACATCCCCGCCGCGCTGCGCCTCCTGGACGAGGCCGAGGAGCGGTACGCGAAGCTCGGCACGCCCACCTACATGCTGTCGGTGCGGCGCTGCGAGGTGCTGATGGCCGCGGGGCTCGCCCCGGAGGCGCTGTCCGAGGCGGACGCGGCGATCGCCCTGCTCGACCGCATCGGCGGCCAGTCGACGCGCAAGGCGGAGCTGCTGCTGGCCGCCGCGCGGGCGGCCCGTTCGGCCGGGGACGCGCACACCGCGATCGCCCGCGCGGCCGTCGCCGTACGGCTGTTCGCGGCGCAGCGGCGGCTGTGGTGGGAGACGCACGCCCGGCTGGTGCTGATCGAGGCGCGGGTGGCGGCCGGGCGCCGCTCGGGGCGGCTGGTCGGGGACGCGGCGGCGGTGGCCGAGCGGCTCGCCTCCTTCGGCTCGCCCGCCGCGCCCGAGGCGTCGCTGCTCGCGGGCCGCATCGCGCTGGCCCTCGGCTGGACGGCTGACGCGGAGCGGCACCTGGCGGTCGCGGCCCGCGGCCGCCACAACGGACCGCCGCCCGCCCGGATGACCGGCTGGGCGGCGCAGGCGCTGCGGTCGCGCGCGGCCGGGTCCCGGCGGGGCGTCCTCGAGGCGTGCCGGCGCGGCCTGGACGTCCTGGACGACCACCGGATGACGCTGGGCGCCTCGGAGCTGCGTGCCCATGTGACCGCGCAGGGCGCCGAACTGGCCGCGCTGGCCCAGGAGGTGAGCCTCACCCACGGCGGCCCGCGACGGCTGCTGGAGTGGAGCGAACGGTGGCGGGCGACCGTGCTGTCCACGCCGCCCACCCGGCCGCCCGCCGACCCGGCACTGCTCAGCGGGCTCACCGCGTACCGGGAGATCGCGGCGCGCGCGGAGGAGGCCCGGATGGAGGGCCGACCGGTGCCGGCCCTGGAGCGTGAACAGCGGCGCCTGGAACGGGAGATCCGCTCCCGCACCCGCCACATCCGCGGCTCCGCTCCGCACGAGGGGGCGCGCTTCGACGTGCCCCGGCTGCTCGACCGGCTCGGCGACGGCCGGCTGGTCGAACTCGCCGTCGTCCAGGGACGGGTGCACGTCCTGCTGTGCGGGCGGGGCAAGGTGCGGCGGTTCGTCGGGGGCCCGCTGGCGGACGCGGTGGCCGAGGCGGAGTACGTCCAGGCGGGGCTGCGACGGCTCGCGCACCCGGGGGCGGAGGCGCGGCTGCCGCTGGTGGAGGCGGCCGGCGCCCGGCTCCAGGAGCTGCTGCTCGCCGGGGCCGTGCCGCATCTGGGCGGGGGCCCCGTGGTGATCGTGCCGCCGGGGGCGCTGCACCGGGTGCCCTGGGCGCTGCTGCCCGCGCTGCGGGAGCGGGTGCTCAGCGTGTCGCCGTCGGCGGGCAGCTGGCTGCGGGCCCGCGAGACGGAACCGCCGCGCGAGGGCCGCACCGTGCTGGTGCGCGGCCCCGGCCTCGCCACGGGCGGCGCGGAGGTCCCCGACCTCGCGGGGCGCTACGGCACGGCGACGGTCCTGGAGGGCGACGACGCCCAGGTTCCCCGTGTCCTGGCCGAGTTGGACGGTTCGTGCCTGGCCCACCTCGCCGCCCACGGCACCTTCCGGGCGGACAGCCCGCTCTTCTCCGCCCTGCGCATGGCCGACGGCCCCCTGATCGTCCACGACTTCGAACGCCTGGCGCGCAGCCCCTACCGCATCATCCTCTCCAGCTGCGACACCGCCCGCCTCGCCTCGGTCGGTGCCGACGAACTCCTCGGCCTGGTCACGGCGTTGCTCCCGCTGGGCACGGCCGGGGTGGTGGCCAGCAGCGCCCCGGTGAACGACGCGGCGGTGATCCCCCTCATGCTCGCCCTCCACAAGGGCCTCACCGCCGGACTCTCCCTGGCCGAGTCCCTCCGCGACGCCCGGACCACCCTGCCCTCCGACACCGTCCACCAGGCAACGGGCTGGGCCTTCGCGGCATTCGGCGCGGCGTGAGCCGGACGGCCGGAAGGCCGGGACGTCCGGTCATGCCGGTTCGTCGAGCAGACAGGGCAGCGCCCCCCGGTCGCCCGTGCCCAGCCGCGTGTACGCGCTGTACAGATGGTTCCCCACCGTCCGCACGGACAGCGTCAGCCGCTCGGCGATCTCCCGGTTGCTCAGCCCCGCCGCGGCCAGTGCCACGACCTGCCGCTGCCGCGCGGTGAGTTCGCCGAGCACCAGCCCCGCCAGCGCCGGCGTGCGCGCGCCCTGGCAGCGGCGGGCGAGGGCGAGCGCCCGCGTCCGGGAGCGCCGCGCGGCACGCGGGTCGCGATGGACTCCGACGGCCTGTGCGTACGCCTCCGCGGCGAACAGCAGGAACCCCCGCTCCTCCAGCGCCGCCGCGGCGAGATCCAGCGCACCCCCGTCCCGCCGCACCAGTGCCTCGGCGTGCCGCGCCAGCACACTGCCCGCGGGCAGCGGACCGGCGGGGTGACCGAGGCGTACGGCGCCGTAGCGCGCGTACACGTCACCCGCCGCGAAGCCCCGCCCCGACTCGTCCGACTCGGCCTCGGCCAGCTCCAGTTCCGCACCGCACCCCGCGTCACCCGGCGCCCACCGCATCCCCTCCCGCGCCCAGGCGGCGGCGTCCCGCACCGCGCCCCCCAGCCGCGCGAACCGCGCCCGTACGGCCGCGTACCCGGCCGGCACCGGGCCCCCCTCGGCCACCACCCAGTCCCCCACCGGCGTGGCCACCGGCCGCACGTCCATCTGTTCCAGGCGCTTGGTGAGGAAGCGCTGTTCGGCATCGAGCGCGGCAGCGTGGCCGTCCGCGTCCCGGCTCAGCCGACGCGCCCGCAGCCGCCCGGTCGTCGCCCGCAGCGCGGCACCGTGCAGCGGGTCGGCCAGCACGACCCCGCCCGCTTCGTCCACGGTGATCAGTCCCGCCGCCTCCAGCCGTTCGAGGACGTCGAGGTCGAGGTCGTGCGCCGGAAGCCGCCCCGGCTCGGCGAAGGCGAGGCGTTCGAGGATCTCGCGCTCGCCGGGCGCGGAGCGCTCCAGCACGGGCGCGAGGTGTTCGCGGACGACCGGGGTGACCGGCAGCGGGCCGCGCCAGGCGCGCTCGCCGGTGCCGGGCACGGGGACGAGGCCGTCACCGGCGCCGAGCGCGGCCACCAGCAGGCGCAGCAGCCGCAGATCGCCCCGGCACAGCCGGTGCAGCCGCCGCACGGTGAGCGCTTCGAGTCCGGCCGCGCCGAGAAGCGCGGCGGTGTCCTCGGCGGGCAGCGGCGCCAGGGCCAGCCGGGGCAGCAGCTCCCCCGTCCACAGCCGGGACACCGCGCCGGGCGCCGCCGCCCCCTCGGTCGCCGCGACGACCAGCCGGGTGCGCCCGTGGGCGGCCAACTGGTGGACCAGCGCGGCCGAGTCCTCGTCCAGCAGATGGGCGTCGTCCACGACCAGGAGCCGGACGCCGGCCAGGGCCCGCACCGCGCCGTGCAGCGAGCCGGTGTCGGGCAGCAGGTGCGCGAACGCCGCGAACGGCAGGTGGCGGGCCTCGGGAGTGCCGGTCACCGTGGCGTGGTCCGTGCCCCGGACCGCCTCCGTGATCAGCCGGGTCTTGCCGCGCCCCGCCGGGCCGGTCACCACGATGCCGCGCCGGCCCGAGGCCGTAGCGCCCCGCACCAGGTCCAGTTCGTCCTGCCGGCCGGTGAACGGCCAGGGCAGTTCGAGAGTCTTCGCGTCCTGTTCGTAAGTCCTCACACCATCCAGAGCATGCGTACTCAGGTTTGATACAGGGCGACTTGAGTAGCCCCCGACTCAGGCGCCGGTCCGGGCGGCCGGGCACGCTGGCCGCATGACCCGACGCCTGTGCTCGCTTTCGCGGCAGCCGGCCCCGTCCTTCGGACCGGGGCTGACCGCCGAACGGCAGGCCGCGCTGCTCGCCGGGCGGCGCATGTGGGTCAACGGCACGGTGCTGCACTACTGCTTCCTCGACGCCGACCACGACGCCTCGGTGATCCCGGTCCCCGGGACCGGGGAGCTGCGCCGGGTCGCGTGGGCGGGCGGCAAGGAGCAGCAGGACGTGGTCCGCGAGTGCTTCGCGCAGTGGGAGGCACTCGGCATCGGCGTCGCCTTCGCGGAGGTCGGCGACCGGGGGGAGGCCGAGCTGCGGATCGGGTTCCAGGCCGGCGGGGGCTCCTGGTCGGCGGTGGGCCGCGAGGCCCTCGCGGTCGGCCGGGGCGAGCGCACCATGAATCTCGGCTGGGACGTGACCGCGCAGGGGGAGCGTGGCACGGTCCTGCACGAGATCGGGCACGCGCTGGGCCTGGTGCACGAGCACCAGAACCCGTGCGCCGGGCTGCACTGGGACGACGAGGCCGTCTATGCGGAGTTGGCGGGCCCGCCGAACCACTGGAGCCGGGAGACGGCGTACACCAACGTCCTGCGGTCACTGGACGCCGGGGAGTCCAGGGGCGCGGTGTGGGACCCGCGCTCGGTGATGGCCCTGCCGTTCGGTCCGGGGCTGGTGCTGGAGCCGGAGCAGTACCGCGGGGGGCTGCGTCCGGCCGACCGGCCGTCGGACCGGGACCGGGAGTTCGTCCTGCGCTGGTACCCGCCGGGTGCCGCGTCCGGGCCCGACCCGCTGGTGCCGTTCCGTTCGGCACCGCTGGGCCTGGGGCCGGGCGAGCAGGCGGACTTCGCCGTCGAGCCGACGGAGACCCGCGACTACACCGTGGCGACCTTCGGCGACGCCGACACCGTGCTCGTGGTCTTCGAGGAGCGGGACGGGGAGCCGCGTTTCCTCGCCGGCCACGACGACGGCGGCACCCCGGACAACGCCTCCGTGCGGGTACGGCTCGTCCGGGGCCGCCGCTACTTCGTCCGCGTCCGCCTCTACTCCGCGTGGGGGTCGGGAAGGACGGCGGTGATGTGCTGGTGAACGGCACACGCGGACGGCACGGCCCCTAGTCCGGCACCGGGGGAGCGGGCGCGTACGTCACCCACGGGGGAGGTGACGTACGCGCCCGCGCCGGTGTCCGCCCCCGTCCTACGAGGCGGCCCGCTCGGCCGGGGCGGCGGAGTCGGGGTGGGCCAGGCCCAGGTGGTCGCGCAGGGTGGTGCCCTCGTAGTCCGCGCGGAAGACGCCCTGTTCCTGGAGGAGCGGGACGACCTTGTCGGCGAACGGGTCGAGGCCGCCCGGGGTGATGTGCGGGACGAGGATGAATCCGTCGGAGGCGTCCGCCTGCACGAACTCGTTGATGGTCCGGGCGACGGTGGCCGGGGCGCCCACGAAGGTCTGCCGGTTTCCGGTGTTGATCACCAGATCGCGGATGGACCACTTGTTGGCCTCCGCCAGCTCCCGCCATTCGCGCGCGATGGCGAGCGGGTCCCGGTACATCCGCACCTGGGCACGGCCCCGCGAGATGTGCTCCTCGCCGACCAGCGGGTCGACGTCGGGCAGCGGGCCCTCCGGGTCGTACGCCGACAGGTCGCGGTTCCAGACGAGTTCCAGGTGCTTGAGCGCGGTGGCGCCGCTCACCTGCTGCCGGCGCACCTCCAGGGCGAGTTCGGCGGCCTCGGCGTCCGTGTCGCCGAGCACGAAGGTCGCGGCGGGCAGGATGAGCAGCTGGTCGGGGCGGCGGCCGTACTTGGCGAGTCGGCCCTTGACGTCGGCGTAGAAGGCCTGCCCCTCCTTCAGGTGGGAGTACCTGCTGAAGATGGCGTCCGCGCCGGCGGCGGCGAACTCGCGGCCCTCGTCGGAGTCGCCCGCCTGGAAGATCACCGGGCGGCCCTGCGGGGAGCGCGGCACGTTGAACCGGCCCCGGATGTCGAAGTGCTGCCCCCGGTGCACGAAGGCGCCTGCCCGTGCGTCCCGCAGGAAGGCGCCGCCGGCCTGGTCGGCGAGGATCTCGTCGGCGCCCCAGGAGTCGAAGAGTTCGTGGGCGGTCGCGAGGAACTCCTTGGCGCGCGCGTAGCGTTCCTCCTGCGGCAGGAAGCCGCCGCGGCGGAAGTTCTCCCCGGTGAAGGCGTCCCACGAGGTGACGACGTTCCACGCGGAGCGGCCGCCGGAGAGGTGGTCGAGGCTGGCGAACTGGCGGGCCACCTCGTAGGGCTCGTTGAACGTGGAGTTGATGGTGCCGGTCAGGCCGAGCCGGTCGGTGACGGCGGCCAGCGCGGCCAGCACCGTGAAGGTGTCCGGACGGCCGACCACGTCCAGGTCGTATATCTTGCCGCCCTGTTCACGCAGGCGCAGGCCCTCGGCGAGGAACAGGAAGTCGAACTTGGCGCGTTCGGCGGTCCGCGCGAAGTGCGCGAAGGAGCTGAACTCGATGTGGCTGCCGGCGGCCGGGTCGCTCCACACGGTGGTGTTGTTGACGCCGGGGAAGTGGGCGGCCAGATGGATCTGCTTCAGCGGCTTGCTCATGGTCGTACGGTCCTCCGGCTCAGACGGCGGTGGCTGCGGCAGGGGCGGTGGCGGAGTAGCGGTTGGCGGGGCGGGCGAGGCCGAGCAGGCCGCGCAGGGTGTCCGCCTCGTAGGCGGTGCGGAACCGGCCCCGGCGCTGGAGTTCGGGCACCAGGTCGCGGCCGACGCGGGGCAGGTCGTGCCCGGCGACGGCGGGCCGCAGCCGGAATCCGGTCAGCCCGGCGCCCGCCGACTCTTCCAGCAGATCGGCGAGTTGAGCCGCCGTACCGGTGAAGATCCGGGCGTCGCCGGTGTACGGCTCCCCCGCGAGCGTGTCCAGCCGATCCCGCCGCGCCTCGGCCTCGGCCTGGCTGTCGTCCAGGAAGACCACGAGGTCCCCGAAGACGTGCAGAGTCTCTCCCGACCGCCCGGCCGCCTCCTGCTCGGCGCGGATCTCGGCCACGATCGCGCGGGCGTGCGCCGTGTCGCGCGGGGTGACGTATCCGACGTCGGCCTGGCGGGCCAGCAGCCGGTACGGCACGGTGCCATGGCCGAGTGCGGTGACCAGCGGCTGCCCCTGGGGCGGGCGGGGCGTGATGGAGGGACCCTTGACGCTGAAGAAGCGCCCCTCGAAGTCGATGTGGTGCAGCTTGTCCCGGTCGACGAAGCGGCCCGTCGCGCGGTCGCGGATCTCGGCGTCGTCCTCCCAGCTGTCCCAGAGCCTGCGCACCACCTCCACGTAGTCCGCGGCCTCGTCGAACAGGTCGGTGACCAGTCCCTGGGCGGCCGGGCTGTCGTACGCCTCGATCCGTTCGACGGCGCGGCGGCCGAAGTGGTCCGCCTCGTTCGGCCGGGCGGTGATCTGCACCCGAAGGCCCGCGCGGCCGGTGCTGACGTAGTCGAGGGTGGCGATCGCCTTGGAGATGTGGAACGGCTCGGTGTGCGTGGCGACCACGGTCGGGACCAGACCGATGTGCCGGGTGAGCGGCGCGACGCGGGCGGCGACGAGGACCGCGTCCAGCCGGCCCCGGACCTGGTCGGTGCGGTCGTCCGGATCGAGCGGGTGCGAGGACTGCGGCCCGAGGCCGTCCTCGATGGTCACGAAGTCGAGCAGACCCCGCTCGGCCTCGGCGACCAGGTCGGCCCAGTATCCGGCGGTGAGCAGGTCCCGGGGTCGGGCGACCGGCTCCCGCCAGGAGGCGGGGTGCCAGCCGGTGCCGTCCAGGGCGACGGCGAGGTGCAGGTGGTGGTGCTCGGAATGGTCGAAAGGAGTGGCAGGGGACACGAGTCGGGCGCCTTCCTGGGTGTCCGTACGAGGGTGTGCCGGGCCGCGCCGGTGGCGGGGCACGGCGACGGGCGGGCGCGGCGGGACGAGAGATCCGCGCGGCCGAAGAAACCGGGGCTGAACAGGGGGAGCGTCAGGGGCGACAGAGTGCGCCGGCCACGCGCTGGAGGTCGATGTGGGGCCGGGAGTGCAGCACGGCGGAACGGGCGGTCCGCAGGACGCGCGCGCACGGGAGGCGCCTGGGGTCCTCGGTCATGTCCGCCACCTCCGTCCACCGCTGCCGACGTGCTCGGCGGGCCGCGTGTGCGGCGCCGCGCGCATTTCGTCGTGAGTCACAACGTCCCGGCCCCACCCGGGTGTTCCCGGCCGCGCTCCGCGGGTCCGGGAATTTCGGCGTTCGCCGGTCAGGAGTCGCCGAGCGGCAGTCCGGGCGGGTTGACCCGGGACGTGGACACGGCCTCGGTGGAGAGGTTGTAGGCGGCCAGCCATTTCGCGTACTGCCCGTTCTCGATCAGGTGGTTGACGGCGTCCGCGATGGGCCGGGCCAGGCCGCTGTTCTTCTTCGTGGTGGCCGCGATCAGACCCTGGAGGCTCGCGCCCGCGCCGGAGTAGGTGCCCGCGCCGCGGGTGGGGTTCGGCGACTTCGCGGTCTGGGTGACGTGGTAGGCGACGCCGGGGTTCGCCCCGAAGTAGGCGTCGATCCGGCCGCCGGTCAGCGCGAGGTAGGTGGCGTTCTTGCTCGCGTAGTGCTTGACGGTGAGGGCCTTGCCCTGCGCCCTCAGCTTGCGCTGCCACTCCAGGAGGATCTTCTCCTGGTTGGTTCCGCTGTCGACGGCGACGGTCTTCCCGGCGAGGTTCTCGTAGTTCCCGGCGAAATTCCAGGTGCTCTTCTTCAGCACCTCGAAGCCCACGTTGTCCTTGCGGTACGAGGCGAAGTCGTACTTCTTCTTGCGTTCCTCGGTGTCGGTGATGTTCGCGAAGCCGACGTCGGCCCTGCCGCTGTCGATGCCGACGAACATGTTCTCCCAGGTGGCGTTGGACAGTCGGGGTTCGAGTCCGAGGACCGCGGCGACCAGTCGGCCGATGTCGGGCTCGGCGCCGGTGAGGGTCTTCTGGTCGCCGCCGGTGTAGGCGAGCGGCGGGAAGCCGTCGGGCAACGCGCCCACGACGATGTTCAGGGTGCCCCTCTCGCGGACGGCGGCGGGCAGCTCCGCGTTGAGGGACTTCACCTCGGAGACCTTCAACTCGGTCGGCGTGGCGGCGCCGTTGGACACCCTGCCCACGGTGACGGTGCCGGCGGCGTCGGTCGTGGTGACCGCCTGGCCGTTGCCGCCGCAGGCGGCGAGGGAGCCGGTGAGGGAGGTGACCAGGGTGGCCGCGGTCAGGCCGCGTATCAGGCTGCGTCGGGTGCGGTGGCTGGGCATGGCTGTCCTTGTCGTTCGGTGGTGCGGTGAGGGGGGGTTCACAGGACCCTGGCGAGGAAGTCCCGGGTGCGTTCGTGCCGCGGTCGGTCCAGCACCTCGGCGGGCGGACCCTGTTCGACGATCCGCCCGCCGTCGATGAAGACGATCCGGTCGGCGACCTCGCGGGCGAAGCCGATCTCGTGGGTGACGATGACCAGGGTGGTGCCGCTGGTGGCGAGGTCCTTGATGACGGAGAGGACCTCGCCGACGAGTTCCGGGTCGAGCGCGGAGGTCGGCTCGTCGAAGAGGATGATGCCAGGGCGCAGCGCGAGGGCGCGGGCGATGGCGACGCGCTGCTGCTGTCCGCCGGACAGCTGGCGCGGGTAGGCGCCGGTGCGGTCGCCGAGGCCGACCCTGGTGAGCAGTTCCCGTGCGAGACCACGGGCTTCGGGCCTGCCGAGGCGTCCGGTGGCGACGGGCGCCGCGGCCACGTTGTCGAGGGCGGTCAGGTGCGGGAAGAGGTTGAAGTCCTGGAAGACGAATCCGATCCGGCTGCGCTGGGCGAGGATGGCGCGTTCACCGAGTTCCTTCAGCCGGCCGCCGGTGCCGCGTCTGACGCCGATCAGTTCGCCGCCGACGCTGACATGGCCGATCTCGGGCTTCTCCAGGTGGTTGACGACCCGGAGCAGGGTGGACTTGCCGGAGCCCGAGGGCCCGATGACGACGGTGACCTCGCCGGGGCGCACGGTCAGGTCGATGCCGTCCAGCACGCGGTGGGTGCCGTACCACTTGTGGACGTCGCGCACCTCCAGCGCGGCCGGGACCGTCTCGGGGGTGGTGGGCGCGGTCATACGGCGGCCTCCCCGCGCAGCCGGGCCCGGAATCCGCCGAGTCCCGCGCGCGCCTTCTGCAGCGGGGTCGGCGGGAGGGCGCGAGTGGCTCCCCGCGCGAAGTACCGCTCGACGTAGAACTGGACGACGGACACGGCGCTGGTCAGGATCAGGTACCAGACGGTGGCGACGAGCAGCAGCGGCACGATGTCGCCGGGGTAGGTGCTGCCCATGCTCTGCACGGAGCCGAACAGGTCGAGCAGGGACACGTAGAACACCAGGGAGGTGCTCTTGACCAGGCCGATCAGCTGGTTGACGTAGTTGGGCGTGATGGAGCGCAGCGCCTGCGGCAGGACGATCCGGGTGAACCGGTAGCCCCTGGGCAGGCCGAGCGCGGCGGCCGCCTCGTGCTGGCCCTGGTCGACGGAGAGCAGCCCGCCGCGCACCACCTCGGCCGCGTACGCCGCCTCGTTGAGGCCGAGTCCGATGACGGCGACCGTCATGTCGGTGGCGATCCTCGACTCGTCGAAGGTGACGAAGGCGGGGCCGAACGGGATGCCGAGGCTCAGCGTCCGGTACAGGGCGCTGAAGTTGTAGAGGAAGATCAGGACGACGATCAGCGGCACCGAGCGGAACAGCCAGGTGTAGGTCCAGCTCACGGCGCGCAGCACCGGGCTGCCGGACTGCCGCGCGAGGGCCAGCAGCACGCCGCCCACGAGGCCCGACACGGCGCTGAGGGCGGTGACTTCGAGGGTCACGAGGAGACCGTCGAGGAGGGTGGGCCGCAGGAACCAGTACCGGAACCGGTCCCACTGGTAGAAGGGGTTCGTGGCGAGGCCGTGCACGATCTGCGCGGCGACCACCAGGACGAGGGCGGTGGCGATCCACCGGCCGGGTCGGCGCAGCGGCTGAACACGCTGTGCCTCAAGGCGTTTCGGTGGCTCTTGGGCGGGCGGCGCGGCGGCGAGCGAGACGGCGGCGCCTGGGGATTGACTCATGGCGGGCTCCGGCGAAGGACGGGGCATCCCGGGTACGACGGACCGGGCGCGGACCGCCGCGGGCTCGGGGCACACGGCGGGACGCGTCGGAACGCGCGGGAGCGGAAACGGAGTTGGTCCGGAAAGCGGGAACGGGCGGACCGGCTGCCGCAGAGGCGGCGAGCCGGTGCGCGGGCCGCGGCAGGCGGGGCGGGAAGGTGAAGGTCAGCCCCGCGAGCCGTGGGCCGCGCCCGGCGCGGTACACAGCGCGCTGCTGACGCGCAGCAGGTCGACGGCGCGGTCCGCGACCAGGGCGGCGCACGGCGGTACGCAGCGCCGGGAGCGGCTCGGGGCCGTCCTGGAAGCTGCGTACATGGCGTCACCTGTCACTGTTCGGGCCCTGGGGGCCGCGCGCTTACCGAAGTCGTCGTCCGGTCCGGTCGTCACCTGGGGCACCCCACCGCGTCGCGAGGGTTGCCGGTCAGCGAGCCAGGGCTTGGCGCTGACACTCATGACCGCATCTGAGCCGCAAGTAAGGCAGTCGGCGCCGCGAATGTCAACGGCTGTCCGTCACATGGACAGTCGCGGGCCCGATCTCACCTGCGGGAAGCGTCCGGCGAATCAGCCGCGTGGGCCTCCCAGTCCAGGATCTGGACGGCGGCTCCGGCGGCCTCCAGACCCCGGCACCGGGCCCGGTGGCGGCGGGCGATGCCGTCGAGGTCGAGGTGGCGGCCGAAGGCGGGGTGGGCGGTGAGCCGCCGGGCACAGGCCCACAGCGCCCGGTGCTCGGCGATCCGCTGCACGGCGGAGGCGTCGAGGTGGCAGCGGTGCACGGTGTCCAACCGCACGAGCGACACCCACAGTTCGATGTCGGCCGCGGTGAGCCGGCCGTCGGCCAGGTAGTCCTCCCCCGTCAGCCGCCGCTCCAGGCGGCCCAGGGTGTCCAGCAGCACGTCGAGGGCGGCGGCCCGCTCGGCCGGTCCCGCGCCGGCGTGTCCCGCGCGCTGGGCGGCCTCCTCGATGCCCTCGGCGCACATCCGCTCGACGGCTTCGAGCACGGACTCCAGGCCGGGCGGGAACAGCGGCCCTCGGCCGGTGCGCGAGAAGCGGTCGAGATCGCGCAGGATGTCGGCCGCGTGGGTGCTGACGATGCGGCCGGACCAGTCGTCGCTGAGCACCGGCGCGAGCGCCGGGCCCCGGTAGTGGTGGGCGCTCGCCTCGTACAGCGGGCGCAGTTCGGCGTGGCCGCCGTCGTCGTGGCCGTCCGGGAGGGCGGGCAGGAAGGTGACCGGACAGCTGTCGTCCAGGCCGAGGAGGGTGTGGCCGACGGCGAGGCGGAGCCCGTCGGGACAGGCGGTGGACAGATGGAGGCGGTAGCGGTGGGGCACGGCGTAGTGGCCGCTGCGCGCGTCCCGGCCGAGCCTGCCCCGGAAGACGGGCGCGGCGGTGCGGTGGGCGGACGGCACGGCGGCGAACGGAGTGATGGTCATGCGTCTCCCCGGGTCATGGGCGTATGAGGGGCCGCGCCGGCGGGAGCCGCCGGGCGGGGGTCGGGAGGGCCGGCCGAGGTGGGCGCCGGGACTGGTCCCACGCGTAGGCGGAGCCCGGTCCGGCACCAGGCGGAGCCCGGTCCGGCGCCGGGTGGGCGCCGGGTCCGGCGCCGGGTGGGCGCCGGGTCCGGCGCCGGGTGGGCGCCGGGTCCGGCGCCGGGTGGGCGCCGGGTCCGGTGCCG
Source organism: Streptomyces hygroscopicus subsp. hygroscopicus (assembly GCF_030269125.1). GTDB lineage: Bacteria > Actinomycetota > Actinomycetes > Streptomycetales > Streptomycetaceae > Streptomyces > Streptomyces hygroscopicus_C. The sequence continues at coordinate 389,557 of NZ_BSSM01000006.1, forward strand.
GGTGGGCGCCGGGTCCGGTGCACGGAGCCCGGTCCGGCGCGGGGCCGGGCGGGCGCCGACCGGGTCAGCGAGGGGCGCGCGGGGTCCCGGACCTCAGCGCGGGCCGCCCAGCGCGCTGCAGACGCGCAGCAGATCGATGTGCCGGCGGGAGGTGAGCAGGGGGGTGCCGGGCGAGGTGCGCGACGGTGTCCGGCCCGCTCGGCCGGTGACCGCTTCGAGGCGCGCCATGATTCCCTACCTGTTCACTAGGATTCCCTGCCAGGAGTCTCGATCCCCCCTCGGCCCGGCGTCAAGAGGGTGTCCACCGTCAGGGACGGGGACCCGCTCCTCAGGGCTCCCGGTGCTCGTGCGCCGCCCGTTCCAGTTCCTCCGCCTCCGCCCGTGCGAGCCGCGCCTCCGCCTCGACGTCGAGGGAACGGGTCAGCCACCAGTACAGGAGCGCGGAGACGGGCAGCCCGATGAACAGGGAGATGTCCGCACCGCCGAGCGCCTTCGCGGCGGGGCCGGTGTACAGGGTGCCGACGGAGAAGAACGGGACCATGACGGCGAAGCCGACCAGGTAGGAGATGATGCCGTGCCAGCCCCAACGGCCGTAGACCCCGCGGGGGTTGAAGATCTCCGCGACGGCGTAGTGGCCGCGGCGCACCACGTAGTAGTCCATGAGGTTGACCGCGGTCCACGGGATGAACAGATAGAGCACCAGCAGCAGGAAGTCGTTGAAGTCGGCCAGGAAGTGCGCGGTGGCGGCGAGCGCGCCGACCACGGACAGCGCGGCGGTGAGGGCGAGGGTGAGCAGCCGCACGGCGAGCGTCGGCCGTACCCGCCGCACCGAGTCGATGGCGCTGATGAGCGTCAGCGAACCGCCGTACATGTTGAGCGCGGTGACGGAGACGAGGCCGAGCGCGGCGAAGAGCAGCACGATCGCGCCGAAGCCGTCGAAGACCTTGTCGCCGGCGGTGTCGATGGAGGCGATGGTCTCGAAGTGCCCGCCCGCCCAGGCCGCGAGCAGCGCCCCGAGGACCATCATCCAGATGCCGCCGAGCGCGGAGCCGAGGTAGGTCCAGTAGAAGGTCTTGCGGACGGTCACGTCCGGCGGGAGGTAGCGGGAGTAGTCCGAGACGTAGATGGCCCAGCTGATCTGGTAGCCGGCGACCACGCCGAACTGGGCCAGGAACGGCGTCCACTCGAAGGCACCGAGGTCGAAGGAGCCCGCCGGGTAGTGCAGGGTGAGCAGGATGCCGACGGTGAAGATCCCGAAGACCACCAGGAAGACGTAGGTCAGGATCCGTTCCGCCCGGTGGATGATGTCGTAGCCCACCAGGGCGATCACGAGGGCGACCACGGTGACCGCGAGGACCCAGGGCTTCACCCCGCCGTGCAGCGTGGTGTGCAGGGCGTCGGCGGCGAGGATGCTGTTGAAGACGTTGAAACCGGCGTACTGCACATAAGCGAAGAGCCACACCAGGAGGGCGCCGACATAGCCGAACTGGGGCCGCGACTGGATCATCTGCGGCAGGCCCAGCTGGGGGCCCTGGGCGGAGTGGAAGGCCATGAAGAAGGTGCCGAGGACGGTCCCGGCGACGATGGCCAGCAGCGACCAGACGAGGTTGCCGCCGCCGGTGACGCCGATCAGCCCCACCGCGAGGGTGGCGATCTGGGCGTTGGACATGAACCACAGGGGCCCCAGGTGCCACAGCTTGCCGTGCCGCTCGTTCAGCGGGACGTAGTCGATGGACCGGACCTCGATCCCGGACACCCCGCCCTGCGTGGGCATGCTCATGTCGCCTCCCGAGCCCGCTCGGCCCCTCTGGTCACATGGTGCACCGGCGGGGGTCCGCTGACGAGGGCACGGACGAGGGCGCCGGAGATATCGCGGCCCAGGAGGTCCCGCGGCTCAGTTTTTGCGTGTACGGAATGCCCGGACGAGACAAGAAACGGCGATTTTGCGACAGGTAGGGGCATCGCCGACCATGGCGGGGTCCCGGCGATCCCGGGACATCGGCTTGATGAGAGGCGCACCACCCATGCACGTCACCGGAACCGCTCCCCTGCCGGCTCCGGCCCCCTCGGAGACCCTCGCGGCCCCCGTCGAGGACCCCCAGGGCTCGCCCGGCCGGCACGCGCGCCGGTTCGGGCTCCCCGTGGCCACCGCGCTGGTCATGGGCAACATCATCGGCGGCGGCATCTTCCTGCTCCCCGCCTCCATCGCTCCCTACGGCACGGTCAGCCTGGTCGCCTTCGGCGTGCTGACCATCGGCGCCATCGCCCTCGCGCTGACCTTCGGCAAGCTCGCCGCGCGCGATCCCCGCACCGGCGGCCCGTACGTCTACGCCCGCGAGGCGTTCGGCGACTTCGCGGGCTTCCTCGCGGCATGGTCGTACTGGATCACCACCTGGGTGTCGAACGCCGCGCTCGCCGTGGCCGCCGTCGGCTATCTGGACGTGCTGGTCCCGGTGGGCGGACACCACTGGACCGCGTGTCTGGCCGCGCTGGTGATCCAGTGGCTGCCCGCGCTCGCCAACTTCGCCGGCACCCGCTACGTGGGCGCCGTGCAGCTGGTCTCCACGGTGCTGAAGTTCGTGCCGCTGCTGCTCGTGGCGGTCGGCGGGCTGTTCTTCTTCGACCCCTCGCGGCTCGGTCCGTTCAACTCCAGCGGCCATGGCGCGATCGGCGCGGTGTCCGCCTCCGCGGCCCTGCTGCTCTTCTCCTACCTCGGCGTGGAGTCCGCCGCGGTGAGCGCCGGTGAGGTCAGGAACGCCCGCCGCAACGTGGGCCGCGCGACCGTGATCGGCACCGCGGGCGCCGCGCTGGTGTACCTGCTGGGCACGCTGTCCGTGTTCGGTACGGTCCCGCACCACCGCCTCGTCGACTCCACCGCGCCCTTCTCGGACGCCGTGAACGCGATGTTCGGCGGCAGCTGGGGCGGCTGGGCGGTGGCACTCGCCGCGCTGGTGTCGATGGTCGGGTGCCTGAACGGCTGGACCCTGCTCAGCGCCCAGACCCCGTACGCCGCCGCGCGCGACGGACTCTTCCCGGCCGCCTTCACCCGGCGCCGCCGGGGCGTGCCGACGGTCGGCGTCGGCGTCACCGTGGTCCTCGCCTCCCTCCTCACCGCCTACAACTACCTCTCCGGCTCCGGCAAGGTGTTCGAGGTCCTGGTCCTCGTCACGACCTTCACGGCGACCGTCCCCTACCTGCTGGCCACCGCCGCCCAGCTCTTCCACCTCGTCTCCGGCCGCGCCGACTCCGTGAACCGGGCCCGTCTGGTCCGCGACTTTGTGATCACCGCCGTCGCCGCCGGCTTCTCCCTCTGGCTCATGGCCGGCGCCGGCTACGCCGCCGTCTACCAGGGCGCCCTCTTCCTCTTCGCCGGCGTCATCGTCTACGCCGTGATGACGGCACGCCGCAGCCGCGGCACGACGGCGGAGCCGGCCGTCGGCGAGCCGGTGACCGCCGGCCGGCACGGCTGACGGTCGGGTCGCACGACGCGTCGCCCCGTACTCCCCACGGGGTGCGGGGCGACTCTCGGCCCCGGCGGGCGCCGTCACCCCGGTCTGCCGGTCACCGCTCGCCCGGTATTCCGCCGGGAGGGCTACCTTGTCCGGTATGGCAGGCAGATTCTGGCGCCCCGGGCGGCTGCGCCGGCACACCGGTTTCGACGGGCGGGCCGGACAGGCGGCCTTCGAGGCGCTGCACCGTACCTCCCTGGCGGCGCCGGCGTTGCGCGGCGGGCTGACCGAGGCGTCGGCCGGTGCGGCCGCACGCCATCTGCGCGAGCTGCTGGGTGCGCCGGGGCTCGCGCTCACCGACACCGAGCGGGTGCTGGCCTGGGACGGTGCCGGGCGGCACCACGGCGCGGGCGCGGCGGACCTGGCGGGGGACGTACTGGCCCGCGGGGGGAGTGCCGTGCTGAAGGCGGACCGGGTGTGGTGCGGCGACCTGGACTGCGAGCTGCGGGAGGCGGTCGTGGCGCCGCTGGTCGTGGAGGACCGGATCGAGGGCGCGCTGCTGGTCTACGCCCCGGGTGTGTCGGCGGGCCTGGTCCGGGCCGCCGGCGAGGTGGCGCGCTGGACCTCCGGTCAGCTGGAACTCGCGGAGATGCACCGTTCCCGTACCCGCCTGGTGGAGGCCGAGCTGCGGGCGCTGCGCGCGCAGATCTCCCCGCACTTCTCGTGCAACGCGCTGACCGCGATCGCCTCGCTCGTGCGCACCGATCCGCAGCGGGCACGTGAACTGCTGCTGGATTTCGCCGACTTCACGCGCTACTCCTTCCGCCGCCACGGCGAGTTCACGACGCTGGCGGAGGAGTTCCGCTCGATCGGCCAGTATCTGGTGCTGGAGCAGGCACGCTTCGGCGACCGGCTGCGCGTCGACGTCCAGGCGGCCGTGGAGGTGCTGCCGGTGGCGGTGCCGTTCCTGTGCGTGCAGCCACTGGTCGAGAACGCGGTGCGACACGGCTTCGAGGGCAGCACCGGGCCGGGGCGGATCACGGTGCTCGCGGGCGACGTGGGCGCCGAGGCGCACATCACGGTGGAGGACGACGGGGCCGGCATGGACCCCGAGAAGCTGCGACGCATCCTGGTCGCGGGTGGGACGGCCGCGTCGGGCGGCGGCGGTTCGGGCGGCGTGGGCCTCGGCAACGTCGACGCCAGACTGCGACGGGTGTACGGGGACGCGTACGGGCTGGTGATCGAGACCGCGCCCGGCGCGGGCACCAAGGTGCGGCTGCGGATCCCCAAGTACCGGGCGGGGGTGACGGCCCCGCCGACCGCCGGGGGCGGGCAGTCGTCCGGGCACGCGTGAGGCACTCGACCGACCGAAATCCCCTTACTCTTGTGGCCAAGCCCACACGGCCCAAGAGATTGACCAGTTATGTGCGCAATGCTCAGATTTGCGCATGCTGCGCATCCTGGTGGTCGACGACGAGCCACACGCCCGCGACGAGCTGGCCTACCTGCTCGGGCTGAACCAGGGCGTCGGCCCCGTCGAATGCGCGGCGGACGGCGCCGCGGCGCTGCTGGCGCTGGACCGCGCGCTGGCTCACCGCCAGGCCGTGGACGCGGTCTTCCTCGACATCCGCATGCCGGGCCTGGACGGGCTGGAGGTGGCCAGGGTCCTGTCCCGCTTCGCCGAGCCGCCGCCGGTCGTGTTCGTCACCGCGTACGACGACTTCGCGGTGCCCGCCTTCGAGGTACGAGCCCTCGACTACCTGCTCAAGCCCGTCCGCGCCGAGCGGCTCGCGGAGACCGTCCGGCGGATCGCCGAGCGGCGGACGCCACCCTCCCCGTCCCGGGAACCCGCCCCCGTGCCACCGCCCGCGCCCGCGCCACCACCCGCGCCCCCGGCGGAGCCGGCCGCGGCCGACGAGACGATCCCCGTGGAGATGTCGGGAGTCACACGTTTCGTGCAGCGCTCCGAGGTGCGGCACGTGGAAGCGTGCGGCGACTACGTGCGTCTTCACCTCGAATCCGACAGCTGTCTGCTGCGGACCCCGCTGTCCAGCCTGGAGGAGCAGTGGCAGGACGCCGGGTTCGTGCGGGTGCACCGCCGCTACCTCGTCGCCACCGGCCACATCGAGGAGCTGCTGGCCGACTCCGGGCGGCTGTCGGTGCGGGTGGCCGGCACCGTGCTCCCGGTCAGCCGTCGCAGCAGCCGCCGGCTGCGCGAACTGATGCTGCCCGCTTCCGGCCTCCCGCGCGGCGGACGGGCCGCCCATGGGTGACCCGTCCAGGCGTGTGAGCGTCACCCATCCCCGTACCCGCGCCGCCCGGCCCGGCCGGCGGGATACGGCGGTGCGCGACATACACGAGCAGACCCCGCTCGGCGAGGTGTACATGAAGGCGCTGATGCGCACCCAGCTCCGGCTGGGGCTGCTGGTGTGCGCCGCGGTCTTCCTGCCGCTGGCCGCCCTGCCGCTGCTGCTCGGGCGCGTGCCGGTGCCGCACTGGGCCCGGCCGTGGGGCGCCGGGTTGCCGTGGCTGGTCCTCGGGCTGCCCGTCTACGCGCTGCTGGTCGTGGCAGGGGCCTGCTACGTCCGCCGGGCCGAGCGCAACGAACGCGACTTCGACGAACACGTCCGCCGCTCGTGAAGCCATGTCGATGAACGCACCGGCGAACCTGACGGCCGTCCTCCTCGTCGTGGCCGTGACCGTGGGCATCGGCGGCTACGGCCTGCGGTCCCGTTCCACCTCGGACTTCTACGTCGCGTCCCGCACGGTCTCGCCGCTGCGCAACGCGGCCGCCGTCAGCGGCGAATACGTCTCGGCCGCCTCCTATCTGGGCATCGCCGGGCTGCTGGCGACGTACGGAAGCACCATGCTCTGGTACGGCATCGGGTACACGGCCGGCTATCTGGTGCTGCTGGTCCTGGTGGCCGCCCCACTGCGCCGGTCGGGGGCCTACACCGTCTCCGACTTCGCCGAGGCACGCCTCGGCTCGATGGCGGTGCGGCGGACGGCCACCGTGTTCGTCGTCCTCATCGGGTTGCTCTACCAGGTGCCGCAGCTGCTGGGCGCGGGACTCGCCCTGCAGGCGGCCCTCGGCGCGCCCGCCTGGTCGGGCACCGTGCTGGTGACCGCGGTGGTGCTGGTGAGCGTGATCACCGGGGGCATGCGCAGTGTCACGCTCGTCCAGTCCGTCCAGTACTGGTTGAAGCTGACCGCGCTCGCCGTCCCGGCCCTGGTCCTGCTGCTCGTCTGGCGCGGCGTCTGGCACCCGGCCGGCAGCCCGCCCCCCGTCGCCCCCGCGCATCCGGCGGCCGGGCACAGCGGCGGACAGGAGCTCTACGGCGTCTACTCGCTGATGGTGGCCACCTTCCTCGGGACGATGGGCCTGCCGCACGTCACCGCCCGCTTCTACACCAACCCGGACGGCCGCGCGGCCCGCCGTACCACGGTGGGCGTCCTCGGCCTGCTCGGTGTCTTCTACCTGCTGCCCGAGGTGTACGGCGGGCTCGGCCGGCTCTACGCGCCGGGTCCGGCCGCGGGGAACCGGGTGGACACCGAGGTGCTGCTGCTGCCCGGACGGCTGGTTCCGGGCGGCACGGGGCAACTGCTCACGGCGCTGGTGGTCGCGGGTGCCTTCGCCGCGTTCCTGTCGACCTGTTCCGGGCTGGCCCTGTCCGTGGCCGCCGTACTGTCGCAGGACCTGTTCGGCGGGGACGTGCGGGGCTTCCGCCGGGCCGCCGCGCCGGCGGTCCTGGTGCCCTGCGGGATCGCGCTGCTGCTGTCGGGGAGCGGCATGTCCGTCGCCCACGAGGTCGGCCTGATCTTCTCCGTGGCCGCCTCCACGTTCTGTCCGCTGCTGGTGCTGGGCATCTGGTGGCGGCGGCTGACCGCGGCCGGAGCCGTCGCCGGGATGCTGGTCGGCGGAGGGCTGTCGGCGGCGGCCCTGACGCTCACGCTGCTGGGGGCGGGCGGCCCCGGCTGGGCGGGGGCCCTGCTCGCCGAGCCCGCGGCCTGGAGCGTTCCGGCGGCGTTCCTGACCATGGTGGGCGTCTCCCTCCTGACCCCCGGCAGGGTGCCCGCGGCGGCCTCCGTGATGCTGGCCCGGCTTCACCTGCCGGAGGCGCTGGCGGCGGGCACGGCCGGCCGCTCGGCAGCCGGTGGCGACCGTTCGTCCCCGGACCCCGTCCGTTCGTCGCGCAACGGCCACCGCTGATCGACAAGTCGCGTACGAGGGCTCCCCGTCAGGGCAGGTGTGCCGCACAGTAACCGACCAGAGAAAGGCACCGGCAAGGCCCGGCCGGCCGTACCCCCCGACCGGGACCGGCAGCCGGACCTGCCCTGTCCGTCCGCGCACTCGCGCCCCGGACCGACCCGTGGCCCGACGCACACCACTCCTGCGTGCCGTCGTGTCTGCGCCCGCACCGCCTCGCTCCCGGACCCGTGTCCGAGCCCTCTTCGACCAAGGACCGCACCATGACCGACACCCAGACGCCCGGCACCGACGAGCGGACCCCGGGGGGCCCCGCAGCCCCGCAGATCGCCGACCCCGGTCCCCTGGGCCTGGCGGCCTTCGCCCTCACCACCTTCGTGCTCTCCGTCTTCAACGCCGGCCTGATCAAGGACGGCGCGCTGGAGGGCGTGGTGCTGCCGCTCGCCCTGTTCTACGGGGGCATCGCCCAGGTGCTCGCCGGAATGTGGGAGTTCCGCAAGAACAACACCTTCGGCGCCGTGGCCTTCACCTCCTACGGAAGCTTCTGGCTCTCCTTCGCGGCCTACGCCCACTTCATCGCCCCGAAGCTGCCGCCGGCCCACGCCTACCAGGCCACCGGCCTGTTCCTGCTCGCCTGGGCCGTCTTCACCGTCTACATGACGATCATCACGATCCGGCTCAACGGCGTCCTGCTCGCCGTTTTCACGGTGCTGTCGGTGACCTTCGTCCTGCTCGCCGCCGGCGCACTGGGGCAGAACACGGGCGTGTCGCACGCCGGCGGCTGGGCGGGCCTGCTCACCGCGCTGCTGGCCTGGTACGGCTCGTTCGCCGGAGTGGCCAACGCCACCTGGAAGGGCAAGTCCCTGCCGACCTGGCCGCTCGCGGGCTGATCCCGCCACCGCCGCACACCCGACCGACGACGACGGAGTCCTGATGAGTGACAAGAGCCTGGCCAACCTGCTGAAGGAAGAGCGCAGGTTCGCGCCCCCCGCCGACCTGGCCGCGCACGCCAACGTCACGGCGGAGGCGTATGAACAGGCCAGCGCTGACCGGCTCGGCTTCTGGGCCGCCCAGGCCCGCCGGCTGACCTGGGCGAAGGAACCGACCGAGACGCTGGACTGGTCGAACCCCCCGTTCGCGAAGTGGTTCAAGGACGGCGAACTGAACGTCGCCTACAACTGCGTGGACCGGCACGTGGAAG
>NZ_BSSM01000007.1 GCF_030269125.1 Streptomyces hygroscopicus subsp. hygroscopicus
CGAGGTACTCATATGCCGACACCGGCACCGGCCTCAGCCAAGGCTACGAAGCCTCCCTCGCCCCGCCCGGGCGGATTAAGCGCCTGACCGCCGCGGGATTCGACCGTGGTGACGGCTGGGGCAACACCTTCGGCCTGGGTCAACCCGACCGCGTTGTTCACGTCAGAGGCACTGACACGACGCAGTGATTACGGGACAAGTCTTAGGGTGGGGCGGGTGAGTCATGGTGAAGTCGGTCAGGTGATCTTGGGCGAGGCTGTTGCGGATGCCCGCCTCGCCGCGTGGGAGTTCGACGGTGCACGGGCCTGGCTGGAGGAAGCCCGCCGACATCCCATGGAGCCGCTGGCGGCCGAGGTGTGGGTCACCGACCCTGCTTTCGAGCACGTCCTGCTGGTCAAGCACCGCGTGCGCGGATGGGTGCCGCCCGGTGGCAAGGTGGAGCCGGGCGAGGCGCCGCGTGCGGCGGCGGCACGAGAGCTGCTGGAGGAGACCGGCCTGCGCACCGAGTTGCTGCCCGAGCCCGCGGCCGTGGCGGTGCGTTCCTACCGGGCCGACTGGTCTCCGACGCTGGGCCTGTCCTACGCCGCGATCGTGGGACGCGACGTGCCGCTCGCCGGGGAGCAGAACCAGCCGGCGGCATGGTTCCGTCTGGATACAAGCTGGGACAGCGTCTTCCCCGAGGACCGCGAGCGGATCCGTGCGCACGCTCGCCGTCTGGCAGCCGGCCGGGCGGTCGGCTCCCGCTGAGGTAGGCCCTTGGCTGACGTTCACAGGAGGGCCTCGATCCGGTCGAGGTCCGCCGAGGGCAGGCTGACGAGCTCAAGGTCGTGCAGGAAGCGGCACCACACCGGCTCCAGGCCGGGTTCGCGCTCGAACTCCTCGCGGTCCAGGTACCCGTTGGCGTGCGCGGTGGTCCGCAGCGCGTGCTGCTGCAGCTGGGCCGGGTGGATCCACCGAGGGGCGCGGACCTCCCGGGGCGATGGGCACAGCGACCCGGAAACCTCGGCCTGGAAGATCCACCAGTGGTGGCCGACCGGACCGCTGGGCGCGCGGTGGCAGTGGTTGGGCCGCCACTGGTCCAGCAGCAGGTGCAGGTGGGTGACGGTGAGACCGACCTCTTCGGTGACTTCGTCGCGCGCGGCCTGCTCGGGGCCGCCATGCTCGTCGACGTGGCCGGCGACCGGGGCGATTCCGGCCGGAGGAATCGCCCTCTCGAACACCAGCAGGCCGCTCGGGGAGGAGATCAGTACCCCGACGCTTGCGTGGTCACAGAGGCGGGCCCCGCCGCCGGGAGCCGGGGCGGCCGGAGTCATGCGGCGGCCTTCGGCCGTTGGGCGACGACGACGAGCCAGCTCGTCACGGCCGGGGCATCGGGGGTGGTCATGGCGTAGGCGGTGTCGAGGATCTGCATCCGCTGGGCGTGGGTGAAGTCGCCTTCGGGCCGCGCGAAGACGGGGATGGACAGCCACGCCTTCTTCTCGGCCATGGTGCTGTGCTGGGCGGTGAGCTCTGTGCCGACGACCGTCAGTCCGGCTGCGGTCAGCTGCTCGGTGACTGTTTTCAGCGGCAGCTTCGGCGGCCTGTCCGCGTCGCGCGGCGGTGGGGTGTATCCGTGGGCCTCAGCGGCGACTTGGCGGATGAGGGCGTTCAGGGAAGGCCCGGTGCGGGTTGACAGTTCGTCGGGGTGGCGGACGCCGGCGAAGCCGCCGCCGATGTTGAAGACGAAGTGCCCGCCTGGGCGCAGGATGTGGGCGACGGCTGCGAACACTGCGGCGGTGTCGGTCTTCCAGATCGCGGAGTTGCACACCACGGCGTCGGCGCTGCTGGCGTGCAGGTGGTCGGCGAGCCGTTCGGCCGGGGAGGTGATCCAGGTCAGGCGGGCGTCGGTCAGGGTGCGGCGACCGACACGCTGCATCGCGGCGGCGTTGTCGACAGAGACGACCCGAGCGCGGGCCGGGATCAGGTCGAGGATCGCGCGGGCGGTCGCGCCGGCGCCGCCGCACAGGTCGACCACCAGGCTGGCGTTGGCCAGATGGCCTCGGCGGGCAAGGTCGCGGCTGGTCGCGTCGTACATGGGGTGGGCGCGGGTGAAGGCGTCGTACGCCTCGGCGTTGCTGTCCTCGTCCCAGCCGAGGATGGCGTCCTGGGGTGCCATGTTGCTGTGGCCTCGCTTCTCAGAGCGGCCCGGCAGTGCAGGCCGGGCGTTCGGGCAGGGTCAAAAGAGCGCGGACTGTACGGCGGCGGGTGGTGAGGAGAACTGTGCGCCGAGGACGATGCGTCGGCCCTTGAGGGTGCCGAGGTCGAGCAGGTAGGGCAGTTGTTCACCGTCGCCGTCGAGGGTGGCGAGGACCTGGGAGCCGAGGCAGGAGAGCACCGTCAGCCCGTGCTCACCGGAGCGTGGGTCGTGCGGGTACAAGGCGCGCCCGGTCTTCGGCGTCCGCAGCAGGTCGCCTTCGCCGGGCGGCGTCCACGGCTCCGGTGTGGCCGGGACGTTCAGGCCGCTCAGGGCCGCGGTGGCGCGGTCGAGGTGCTGATGGTGGGCGGCACCGGCCGGGGCGAGGTCGCGCAGCTCGGCCAGGGCCGTCAGCTTGGCCGCGGCTCGCACGGTCTGCGTCAGGCCGAGGTGGCGGGTGAGGGCATCCTCCACGAACCGCACGGCGCGGCCGTCAGCACTCCGGGCGAGGTAGGTAGCGATCAGGGCACCCTGTTCGTCGAGGCGGGAGCGCTTACGGGGTTCGGCCGCGGTGCCGATCTTGGTGGTGCCGTCGGCGAACGTCGCCAGGTACAGCCAGTGCGGCTGGGCCATGTACGCCGCCAGGGCGTCGGGAACATGCCCGCCGGAGTGGAACCGGTGGGCGAAGCGGAAGTCGTCCCGCCCGGCGCAGGCCGGGCACTGTCCGCCGGCCTCGGCCGGGGCCCGGTCAGGGCAGGCGACCGCCTCGACGCGGACGCGGTCGGCGAACCGGTACCGGCCGGTGCACCACCGGCCGGTACCGCTCACCTGGTAACTCAGGCGCCTGCCCATGACCGGGGCATAGACGAGTGGTCCGCCGGTCACGGGGGCGAGCAGAAGAAGGGGGTCTGCGCTCGCCCAGGTGATGCCGTGACAGACGTATGTCCCGCTGGCGGGCAGGGCCTGGTCCATGGTGCGTTCCTTGTCGATCGGGGAGGGAGGGCCGGTTTAGACGGTCAGGCGCAGACGGTCGGTCAGGGCAGCGGCGGCGGCCTTGAAGACCTGGTCGCGGTCCAACTGGGCGACGTCCAGCGTCAGCCAGGCGCCGCGCTCCGCCTGTTCGCGCATCTGGTCCAGGACGGTGTCCTGGTAGCGGATGAAGTCCTCGTCACCGCCGCCGGCGTGGCCGGCCTCCAGGGAAGTGAACGAGCCTTTGCGGACGAGAGCCTCGCGGGCACCGATGTTCAGGAAGAACACCAGGTCCGGCTTTGTGAGATGCGCGAAGACCTGCTCGCACAGGCGGGGGGAGACCTCGGGGTTGACCGCGTACCGAGCGAGGATCTTGTGGTGCGCGTTGTCGAGGATCACGTGGGTTCCCGCGGCGAGGGCCGGCTGGATGACGAGCCGGTCCTGCAGGGTGTACCAGGAGGCCAGGGCAAGCAGCCAGTAGTGGTCGCCGCATGCCTGGGCGACGCCGGCGTCGCGCCGGTAGACCAGCTCGTTGAGGCGGTCGAGGTAGGCGGACAGCTCCGGGTCCCGGCGGACGTCGGTGCTGTGCTTGCCGATGAGGACTGCCGTGTGGCCGGCGTCGTTGAGGGCCTGGTGCAGGCGGGCGGCGAGGGTGGACTTGCCGGCCCCGTCACCACCGAAGAAGGTGATCAGCTTCCCGGCTGCGGTGGTGGTCGGCGCGTTCGCCGTCATCGGGATTCTCCCAAGGGGTGGGTCGGGCTGGCGGTCAGGCGGCCGGTGATGATGGTGCGGATGCGGTCCACCAGGACGGCGCGCTGGCGCAGGACGTCGCTGTGACGCTCATTGGACAGGTCGGCGGGATAGTGCGTGGCGAGGTTGTTGGAAATGACGTGGAGGTAACCGAATCTGATCCCCGCCTGGCGCGCCGCCGCCCCCATGGGGCCGATCTCCGGGTCGACGAAGGCGTACGAGGCGGTGTGCTGGGCCAGCCAGTCGCGGTTCTCCAGCAGGATCGACGGGGAGGACACGTGCAGGCCGCTGCGCACCCCATCGTGGGCGGCGGCGTAGTCGCCGAAGAAGTCGTCCCAGCTCACCATCGCCCCGCGTACCAGGCTGGTGTTGCCGGTCGCCAGCCAGGCGTTCGGTTCGACGTCGGGGGTCAGCGAGCCGACCTTGCCGACGTAGACGACGTCGCCTGCGCCGAGTTCGGCAAGGCGCGTGACGACCCGTCCGGCCACGTCTCCCCAGATGCTGTGGAGGAACCCGAGGTAGACCACGCGACGGCCGGCGACGTCGAGGCGCTGCCAGGCGTAGCCGGGTCCGCGGGTCCACACTCCGTTCTCGGGAGCGAGGTACTGAAGGCCCCAGCCGACGATCACCAGGTCGCCGTCCAGTTCCAGGTCGAGCGCATCGAGCGCCGTTCGGCACTCCTCCTGCTCGGGCGGCTGATAGGTGACGGTATCGGCGGGACGGCCGGTCATGGCCAGGTACGTGGCGATGATCAGGGCGTAGTGCTGGACGTAGTCGGCTCCGGGGAACGCCTTGACGATGAGGTCACGGCCGTGGATCTCTGCGGTGGGCCGTTCGATGTTGAACAGCTTCCCGGTCTTCTCGTACCGGGAGATCACCGTCGTGCGGTCGTAGCCGCCGATGACGCGGATGCTGTCCCAGTCCTGGTCCTGGATGAGGTGGTGGACCTTGATCTCCAGGTAGCGCAGCAGCCTCGCGTGGGTCATAGTGTGCCCGGCCGGCTCGATCGGGGCGGCGCGCAGGAGTCCGGGGGTCGGGTCGGCGAGTAAGGGCGTCATCGGTGCTCCTCGGCGATCGTCACGGTGCTGCCGGCCGCCGCGCGAACGACGGAGATGTTCTTCCGGATGAGGTCGAACCGGTCTTCGGGGATCGGGCCGAGCTTCTCGATGCGGGGCGTGGAGGGCTTCTCGTACGGCCCTTCGGGCAGCAGGGCGACACCCATCGCGCCGAGGATGACCGGGGCTGCGCCGTCCACGGAGGAGATCCACTCGTGCTCGCGCTGCTCGATCAGCTCCAGGTGCCCGGTCCGGCCCAGACCGAGCAGCCGGTAGATGAGCAGATCGTCGACCAGGCCGCGATCCTGCAGGTAGGCGGTCGCCAACCAGCGGGTGCGGCACAGTTGCTCGTCGGGATCCGGTCGACGCGAGGCCGGCAGGGCGATGGCCCCGGCCCAGCCGCTGGTCACGAAGGCGTCGTAGGTGCGCAGCCACTCGTCGTCGTCCGCGGCGTGCAGGACCGCGCACAGCCGGAATGCGTCGCCGGACAGCTTCCGGATCTCTCGCGCGGCCTTCTCGCTCGCCTTCAAGGTCGCGGTCCCGTCCCGCATGACGTCCGGCAGGATGATCTCCCTCGCGGACACCGCCAGCGCGGCTTCGACGAGGCTTTCCGCCGGCAGGGCGTAGCCGAGGTCGAAGAGCCCGTTGTCGATGATGATCTCGGCGCCGCGCTCGGCCTCGTGAGCGAAGAAGGCCCGGTAGCTCTCGTCGGACAGCACGTGCTGGGCGGCCACGTGGTGGACGCGGGCCGGCTCCTGGGCGACGAAGTTCTTCAGGTAGGCAGGCGGAGCGATGACGGAGAAGTCGATGCCCGCGGTGGTGATCACGACGCCCCCCACAGGCCGGTGGTGAGGGTGAGGAACTGCTGGGAAAGGACAGGGTCGGTGCCGAAGCGCCCGCCCGAGTGCACCGTGGTGGTGCGAGCCTCCTCCATCCGTACGCCCCGCATGCTCATGCACAGGTGCACGCCGCGCACGGCGACGGCGATGTTCTCGTGTCCGATCACGCCGTTGAGGTATTCGGCGACCTGGCGGGTGAAGCGTTCCTGGACCTGCAGTCGGCCGGCGAAGTGCTGGGCGATCCGCCCGAACTTCGACAGGCCCACCACCTCGCCATCCGGCACGTATCCAGCCGTGACCTGCAAGTTCATGGGCAGCATGTGGTGCTCGCAGAGCGACCACACGCTCATGCCGCCCACGATGACCAGCTGACCACCCAGCTGGGACTCGGTGAAGCAGGTGGCCGTTTCGGCGCCGTCCGGGGACAGGAAGGCTCTCCACCAGGCCGCGACGCGGTCCGGGGTGCCGGTCAGCCCCTCGCGGGCGGGGTTCTCGCCCAGCTCGACCAAGAGCTGGTGGATCAGGCCGGCGACCCGGCCGGTGTCGATGACCGCAGTGGGCCCGGCGACGGCAGCCGTCGGCGCCGCCGCAGGGCTGGCGATAGAGGTCGTCATGGGCGTCTCTCGTTTCCGGGGACTGGGGAACGGATGGGGCGTGGAGTCGCGTGCGGTCAGCGGCCTCTGGCGTCCGCGAAGGCCAACACGTGAAGGCGGGTGGTGAAGTGCCAGTGCCGGGCCGCGACCCCGTCCGCGAGGACCCGGGTAGTCGCGGTGATCACCTCGGGGGTGGTGCCCTCCGGCATCACCCACACCGGCGCGAGCCGGTGGGCGTCGGCCAGCTCGGCGATCCGGTCGAGGTCGTCCACCGTGGAAGCGACGAACTTGAACGCCGCCCGCCCGGAGGCCACAAACGCCTCCAGCGCGGCTGGCACGATGCTCTTGGTCTCCTTCACGCCGAAGCTGGCAAGCTTGGGCGAGACGTTGAACCGGACCCCGTCGGCCACCAGCTCGGGAGTGGGCGCGATGGTGCCGTTCGTCTCGAACTCGATCCGCTTGCCGGCTGCTATCAGTCCCCGGACGAGAGGCACCAGTCGCGCCTGCTGGATCAACGGCTCGCCGCCGGTGATCACGACCAGCTCGACCGGTGAAGACGTGGCCCAGGCCACCAGGCCCGCGACGGATTGCCTCGTCGACTCCTCGTGCGGGTCGAAACGAGACCAGTCCCAGGTGTACTTCGTGTCGCATCTCGTGCAAGTGAGGTTGCACCGGGACAGGCGGATGAACAGGGCCGGGTGTCCGCAGCTTGGGCCCTCGCCCTGAAACGTCGGCACCTCGGTACCGAAGCACTCCGCGACGATCAGGGATTCGCCTTCGGCAGCTTCCGGTTCGAGGTTGAGCGGCTTGGTTGTTGTCATTGGCCCACCACATCGAAGCGGGCCCAGCTGCTTGCGGTCTCGCGGACTAGGACGGCGACAAGGCGGCCGGGGATCTCCGACTGGAGGTTTTGAACGAACCAGCCAGCCAGGAACTGCGCCAGGCGCTCCGAGGTGGGCTCGAAGGGCAGGATCTCGTGCAGGTTGTGGTGGTCGAGCTCGGTGTCCAGGAACGACTTGAACGGGGCGAGCGCACCGAAGTCCGTGACAAAGCCGGGATCCTCCAGCGCGGATGCAGTGAGGATGACCTCAACCTCGTAGCTGTGCCCGTGCTGGCGGGAGCACTTGTGCTCATGCGGCAGCCGGGGAAGCCGATGGCCAGCCTCGAAGGCGAACTTCTTACCGATGGTGAAGTTGCCGGGCGGTAGTGGAACAGCAGTGAAGCCCATTCGATTTCTCCGAGAGGTGAGGGTGTGGCTGATTCGGGCGGGGTGGGGCAGCCGCCTCTTCAGGCGGCTACGGTCTGTGCCCCCAGGTGGTTCTTCGCGGCCTTGTCCAGCACCTTGGTGAAGTGCTCGGCGCGCTCGTCGCCCTCGGCCTCCTGAGCGCGGAGGCCCCCGAAACGGGCCCATTACCGCCGGCAGACGTCCCTCTCCATCAGCTTCGAGGCGTAGAACGGCAGACGCCCCTCCCGGACGAAGCCGAGGCGGTCGCGCAGGCTGAGCATGCAGATGAGCTGGTTGGCCTTCAGCAGCTGCATGTACTCCTCGACGTCCAGGTCCTCGGGCGTCCAGAGCTTGGCGAGGTCAGGGTTGGCGGACATCTGCGTCAGCCAGTCGAGTTGGTTGCGCGCGACGGTCGCCTCATTTCGTTCGGCCTGGTGCCGCGCGTCCTGCCTCAGCCGGGCGGCTCCGACCACGACGGTGGCGAGGGAAACCGCGGCGCCGGCAGCGAGGACGGCGGTGGTGAGCTTCATGCTTTAACGGTCCTTTCACGCAAAGTGATCCGGGGCGAGGGCGGGTCTGTGGAAGCCTGCGGGGCTCGCTGCGTCATGCGACCCCCGCTAGCACGACGGCCGGTGAGCCGCCGACAATGCGATCCAGGGCGTACCGGCGGCGCACAG
Organism: Streptomyces hygroscopicus subsp. hygroscopicus; assembly: GCF_030269125.1. GTDB lineage: Bacteria > Actinomycetota > Actinomycetes > Streptomycetales > Streptomycetaceae > Streptomyces > Streptomyces hygroscopicus_C. The sequence goes on from NZ_BSSM01000007.1 coordinate 8,282, forward strand.
TGTCCAAAGCGACGGCGATCGGCGGCAGTCCGACGGCGGCCCTTCGCTGGTCCAGCAACTGCGGCGCACGCAGTGGGCACAGCTCCACCCCTGCTGCGCTGAGGACGAGTTGCGTCCCGAACTCTTGGGGGCGCCCGCTGTTGACCAGGGCGCGGTCGTGAAGGTGGGCCCAGTGCTGGATGCGCGCATCGCCGACCTGGACCGCACGTTTCAAAAGGGTGGTGGCCGCCCGCTGGAAGTCGGGTTCGTCGTCGGCGTGAAGAGCGATGCTCCAGGCGGCACGTGCTGCGTCGGGGCCCACGAGACGGTGGCCGGGCCAGTCATGTTCGGCCAGGATGCGGCGCAGCACTTTGGTGTCGGCGTGCTCAGCGTGACGGTCCTGGCCGAGGTGGACGGCGTCGAGCTGGTTGCGTACGCGTCTGGCCCGGCGTGCTGCCGACTGTGCGGCGCGGGCGATGAGTTCGCGGGCGAGGTCCGGCCGCAGCGGTTCCGCGGTCCTCACGCGATACTCCGCTGGTCGGCGGCGGACTGCGGCTCGTGGACCTGGCAGCCGATGAGCGCGCTCAGCCCAGGCCGAAGCTCAGCGGTGAGTTCGAGGCGCGCGACTCGCTCATGGTGCTGTCCGGTGCCCGATCCACGGACGTCCCAGCCCATGTCGGTGAGCCGACGAAGGAATGTGGCGATCGGATCAACGTCGAGAGGATGGCGGGCCATGGCCTCGGCCCGCACAAGCGGTACCTCGAGCCGGGCGGCGAAGTCGGAGGCCCACAGAGTGATCAGCCGGACGGTGTCATCGGAGTGACCGGGCAGGGTGTGAACGCAGTCCAGGAAGAGGCACGGGCCTTCGCCCCATCCGAGGTCGGGCCCGCGTTGCGGGATCATGCAGGCCAGCAGCAGCCCGTCCTCGAACAGTCCAGCCGGTTTCACCTGCGGGGCGCGGAACAGGGCCGGGATATCGGACCGGGCGGGTGTAGGCACCCCGCGTATGGCGAGCCAGCGCTGACGGTCCTGGACGAGGGCCGCGGCCTCGTCCCGTTCGGCGTCGGTGCGCAACGACCGCATCTCGTACACGGCCGGTAACCCTTTCGCGCACTGGCTTCGAGGCGCGGGGGAGGACTCGATGGCCGCAGAAGCGGGTGAGGCATTCACTGGCTCGCTCCGCTCTCCATCGTGGTGGCCCCCCTGGCGCCCAGCAGGCCCCACGCGTGGGCCCAGGCGACAAGTTGGGTGGTGTTGGCCGCCCCGGTCTTGTCGAGCAGTTCGTCATGTGCGGCTCGCACGTCGGCGGGCGCGATCTTGGCTATGGCAGCAATGTCGCTGGGATTGCTGTGCTCAGCGACCGCCCGCAGCAACAGTTGCTGCTCTGGACTGAGTTCCGGCATTGGCCTGTCCGTTGTGGGCGGAGCGACCTGCCGGGCGTTGCACAGGAAGTGCACGATCACCGGGGGCTTGCAGCGGGGCGGGCAGTGGAGGCTCTCCCGGATGTCGCGTACGTACTGGCGGACGGTCACGGCCGACAGCCCGGTCCTCGCGGCGATCTCTTGAGGGCCGAGGCCGTCCACGAGGTGCTGGGCGACGCGCTGCTGGGTCGGGGTCAGGGGGGTGATCGGTGCGCTGGTCATCATGCGCAGGGTCACGGGTGTCTCTTTCGCGGCTGGGTTGAGGGATATCGGGTGGGGTGTCGCCGGACCCCGCGGGGGACGGGGGCCGGCGACACGGGCCCGTGCGCGGCGGTCTGGATTCACGGGGCGCCGCACACGGGGGCTCATGCGGCTGTCGGGTCGGGGCGGGCCCACGCCGCTTCGGCGGCGAGACGTTCTGACCACTGGATGTGGGCCTCGTCGAAGGCGGCGTCGGCGAGGCGTATGCGCTGGACTTCGCCGGTTCCGGCCGGTGGGTAGGTGAACTGGATGTCGCGCCACAGGCGCTGGAGGATGTAGTCGCCGTTGAGGGCATGGGCGCCGTGCAGCTCCATGGCGTCCTGGGTTGACTGCATCGCCCACTGGTGGCCGAGGTACTTGGCGTTGATCAGGTCGGCGTCGCAGGGCAGGCCCTGGTCGAGGAGGTGCACGGACTGATAGGCCAGGATTCGCCCGGCGCGCAGGCGGGCCTCCATGTCACCGATGCGGTCCCGCAGAACCGGCAGATCGGAGAGGGCGCCCCGGTAGCGGGAGCGCGTCTTGAGGTAAGCGGTCGAGGTGGCCACGACTGCCTCGTGTATTCCCAGGCTGACTGCGGCCAGGTTGGGACGGCCGTACAGGATGCTGCTGCTCTGCGCTACGCCCAGCCCCTGGCCGATCTCTCCGACCACGTTTTCCTCGGGGACGCGGACATGATCGAGGTCGAGGCGGCCGGCGGAGAAGCCGTGCAGGCCGAGGCCGGGACGGTGGTCGGCGACTGAGAGCCCTCGGCGCTTGGATTCGACCATGAACGCGGTCAGCGCCTGGGAGGTGCTCACGCCTGCCTTGGCGGTCCGGGCGACCACGAGGTGGGCTCCCGCGAGGTGGCTATTCCCGATGTGGATCTTGCTGCCGGTGATCACCCATTCGTTGCCGACGTGCTCGGCGATGGTCTCGATGCCGCCGATGTGTCCGCCGGCTCGCGGTTCGGTCACGGCGATCGACAAGAGCAGTGAACCGTCCGCTACGCGGGGCAGCCAGCGGCCCTTCTGCTCGTAGGTGGCGAAGTGCAGCAGGGCGCCGACGGGGATCAGCGTGGCCTGGAGGATGGCCGCCGCAGCCGCCGAGACGCGGGCAATGCGGTGGACGAGGATTGTCTTGGCCACGTGTCCGGCGTCCAGCCCGCCGAAGGAGGACGGGACGCTGACGGCGAACCAGCGTCGTGCGGCCATCAGGTCGGCGACCTTGCGCTCCACCCTGCCGGGGGCGGCCTCCATGCGTGCGGCGCGCGGCGCGATGTGCTCGGCCGCGAAGGCGTCCGCCTCGTCCCACAGCAGTTCGTGGCGGGCGTTGAGATAGGGGCGCAGCGCCGGCGGCGGCGTGGTGGGTGTGGCGGGCATGGTCCTCTCCCTCTCCCTGGATGAAGGTCGCACGGTGGAGCGGCCGGGGATCGCCTGCGGCTCCCGGGTGGGGGGTCGTGCAACGGACTAGCGGACGGGCGCGCGGGCGATGTGGTCCATCACCCGGACGCCGGCGTTGATGACGATGTCTCTCAGCCGTCGGGCCTCGCTCAGGGGCCGCTTCTCGGGGTCGATGACGCACACCGTGCCCAGCACGGTGCCGCTGTCGTGGATGAGCGGGGCACCGAAGTAGGAGCGGATCCCGACCGCGTCGACCACGGGGTTGCCGCTGAAGCGCGGGCTGGCGTGCACGTCGTGCAGCGGAAGGGCCTTCTTGCGGGCCATGACCTCCGGGCACCAGCCGTGGTCGCGGCTCATGGTGCGGCCGACGATGACGTATCCGCTGTCCGCGGGCGGCTGGTGCAGCCCGACGAAGGTCTGCTCCTCCAGGAAGAGGTTGACGAAGCCGTACAGGAACCCGGCTTGTGTGGCCATGTCGCGGGCCAGTTCGTCGAAGTCCTCGCTGGCAGCGGTGGGCACGCCTAGGCGATCCAGCAGCTCGTACCGCTGCGCCAGCTCGGTCGCCTGCTGGGCCTGCGGGACGGGGACGGCGGCGCCGGCGGGGAGGGATGGCCCATGGGTGACGTCCCGCATGGTACGTCGCGGCAGCGACTGCGTGAGGGGGGCGGTCTGCCGCGCGCGGTAGGGGTCGTTGGGCTGATACGACATCAGGCGTCCTGAAAGGTGGTAGTGGATGCGGGGCGAGCGGGGCTTGCCGATGCGCTCTTCAAGGCGTGGCCAACGAGGGTCAGCAGGACGCCAGCGACGTGGTTCGGATCGCGGGCGTCGCAGGTGACCACCGGCACAGAGGCGGGCAGTTCGAGGGCGGTGCGGACCTCATCGGGGTGGTAACGATGTGCTCCGTCGAACTGGTTCACCGCGACGACGAAGGGCAGGCCGATGTCCTCGAAGAAACCGACGGGGGTGAAGCTGCTTTCCAGGCGGCGGGTGTCGACCAGGACGACCGCGCCGACGGCTCCGCGACAGAGGTCGTACCAGAGGTCGACGAACCGGTCCTGGCCGGGCGTGCCGAACAGGAACAATTCCAGGGGCACGGGCGCGTCGGGCAGGTTGAGGCGACCGAAGTCGAAGGCGACCGTGGTGGTCTGCTTGGCCTCGACGCCCGCCAGGCTGTCCACGTCCGCGCTCGCCTCGGTCAGGTACTCCTCCGTGCTCAGCGGCGTGATCTCACTGACGGCACCCACGGCGGTGGTCTTGCCCGCGCCGAAACCGCCAGCGATCACGACCTTCAGCACGGTCGGTGCACCGGTACGCGGGCGCGACGACGGCCGCAGCACCACGGCCGGGTCACCCGGCCTGGGGGTAGGCGATGGCATCGGGCCACTTCCTCTTCAGGCCGGCAGACAGGGCCGCCAGCAGTTGTGCAGAGGGACGTGCATGCGCGTCGGACGCGGCATAGGCGGTGACAGGGACGACCAGGGCGTCGGCGTCCAGGAGGTCGGAGATGAGGATCTTGACGGCGGTTACGGGACGGCCGAGTCGGCCCGCCAGCTCGGTCACCGAACGCCGGTGCTCCCGGCACAGGGCGAGGATCTCTGCGCATTCCTCGGCCTGGCCCGGGCCGGGCCGCCCGGGTCCGGCATCCAGCACCGTGTCCAGGCCGAGCAGATGCCGTGGCCGGGTGCGACCGCGCGTCAGGGTGTAAGTCCGCACGAACGTCGAATCCTCGGCCGCGCTGCCGTGTGCGGTCACCGGACCTCATCACCCGTGCCGACGCGGACGGGGATCTGCATGTAGGGGGCGAACTTCTGCACCAGGCGCCCCATCTCGAACCCGACGGTGCCGGCATCGGCGTCCATGGTCGCGATCACCGCGAGGACCGTGTCCACCACGCCCCGTTCGTTGCCGGGATGGCCCTCGAAGGCCGCGCTGCGACCGGAGCTCTGGACGAAGATCAGACAGTCGTCTCGCTCGATGACGACCTGCCTCGCCGGCCTCTTCTTGTGGGTGGGACCGGTGATGTTCGCCGCGAGTGAGGCCACTCCGCTGATGGCGGCCGACAGTTCGTCCGCCCAGTCCTTGTCGACGTCGCTGTCCAGCAGCCGTAGTCCGTCCCGCGAGAGCAGGACGGCGTGCGTGACGCCCGTCGTGTCGGAGGCGAACTGCCGCAGCAGCCACGCCATGTTGTCCCGCTTTCCGCTTGCCGTTGTCTCGGTTGCGGGTGCGTCGCCGGTCACGTTGTTCATCGCGGGGTGGGTGCTCATAGGGATCGCTCCAGAAGGGGGGGAAGGGCCAGCGGATGTAACGGCCACCGGGAACGTGGAGGGACGAGGTTCAGGGACTGGGGTGCTCTGCCGAAGCGGTGGGAGAACCGGCTTGCCCGCCGGCCTGGATGCCGGTGCGGAAGGCGGCAGCGAGCCCTGGCGTCGCCGCGGTCACGGGGGCTTGCTCCCGCTCGTGTGGCGGATGGAACGTGCCGGCCTGGCGTCTACGCATGGGAAGGGCGGGCGCATCAGCAGAGTGACCTGCCTGTGCGGCTTCCGGCGCCCCTGCGGTACCGGGGCGTGGGACCTGCCCCGGCCTCGGGGTGGCTGGAGTCGCGGCAACCTGCTGCGGTTGCGGCGCCAAGGGGCGGGCGTCCTGGGGCAGCGCGCTCGCATCGTCGACGGAGGGAATCGCTACTAGGAGCCGTGCCGGGATGACCACCAGGGCGGTGGTGCCTCCCGTCACGTTCTCCTGCAGGAGAACGGACAGCCCGTGCGACTGGGCGATCTTCGCGGCGACCAGCAAGCCGAGCTGCCCCGCTCGCACCTGGCCGCTGACGTCGACCTCGTCGGGGGCCTGGAGCAGGTGGTTCATTTGCGCCCGCGTCTGCGGATGCATGGGGATGGCCCGGTCCTCGACCTCGACCGCCAGCCCGTTCGCCACCCGCTGCGCACGCACCATCACCTTCGTAGCCGGATCGGAACACTCACAGGCGTTCTCGATCAGCTCAGCCAGCAGGTGCGTCAGGTCCGGACCCACATGGCCGGGAAGACCCACCTCCGCGCCCACGGACCCGGCCGCTACCGCCGCCCGCGGATACTGCACGACCTCGGAGACCGCGCCGCGTAGCACGCTCTTGACGGGAACGGGCCGACGCACGCTGCGCAGGGACTGCCCGCCCAGCACCGCTGTGCTCTCGACCTGACGACGCATCCGCGTCACGAGGTGATCGATCTCGAAGATCTTGGCGAGCAGCTCCGGGTCGTCGGTCAGCATCTCCAGCTGGCTCAGTGCCTCAAGCGCCTTGCCGACCAGCGCGTGCTCGCGCATGGCCAGGCGACGCAGCACTTCCAGGAGTACGACGGACTGGGACTCGTCGTGCACCCGTATCAGCGACGCGATGGCCTGCACCTGGAGGGCACTCAACGCCTTGTTGATCTCGACGTTCGGACTGGCCGATGGTGGCACCTGCAGGTCCGGCAGCGGCGGCCGTCCCCCGCGGCACAGCTCGTCTGCCGACCACTGCACCGACTTTTCGACGGCCGCCGCGGCTCCTGCGATCGCTGCCAGTGCCGCTGCCTGGGCATGCTCCGCAGCCGTCTGCACGGCCCCTGCAGCCGTTCGCGCTCCGCGAGCCGCCAGCGTGGCGACTCCCGCCAGTCCGCAGACCAGGCCGGCGAGGAGCCAGCCGGGGCCCACCGCGGACACCGACCAGAGGATGAAGGCGGCGCCCAGCAGTGCGGCAAGGAGCACTAGGGGCAGTGCGACGGCGCGGTGGACATGGTGCAGCGTGAACGCGTCGATCTGAGGCCGCCGTCGGCGGTGGCCGGTGGCGGCCGGCCCTGCCGCAAAGGCGCTGTCAGGCATGGGAATCCTCGTCAGGGTGGGGGTGGCTAGGCGTGCTGCGAAGAGCCAGCCACGCCATGGGACCGAGAATCAGCGCGATCAGAACTGCCTCGGCGGCGGTCATGTCCGGGGCACCGACGCGGCCAGAACCAGGCACGCGAGGGCGAGAGCGAAGACCGCGCCGCGCAGCACGTTGATCGGCGGCTTCCACCAGCGCCGTCTCTGGACCGACTTCGCAGGGGCCACGTCGTGGGCCTGCACGGCAGCGATAAGGTCTTGGGTTGCCTCGGCCAGCCTGACTAGATGGACCCTGCTGGGCATGTAGCCATCGGGGAGGCCGCCCGAACAGAGCTGCTGCGCACGGAGCAGGGCCGGCTCTTGCGAAGGCGTCAGAGCTCCGAGCTGGCTGACGTGTCCTCGCAGCCGCAGTGCGAGGTCCTCCACATCGGCGGCAGTATCGGGTAACGGCGAGTCCTCGCCCAGCACGAGCGCCACCGTTTCCGTCGCCGAGGCCGCCGGGTCCCGTCGCAGGATGGGCTCACCAAGGGCGTGGCTTCTCCTTCCCTGATCACTGAGTTGGCACGCCCGGCGAAGGGCCAGCGAGGGACGCATGACGCAACTCCTAGGTGAATCAAGCCAACTTGAGCGAGGAACGCTGTGCACCGCAGGCAACTGACGTGCAAGGTGAGTGATCCTGCGGCTACGTTGAGCGAACCGCGAATCCCTGTCAGGGGGTATGCCTACGCGGCCCTCAAGGCCGTCAAAGGCGTCAAAGATCATTTCGGAACCGAGGGGCAGTACATGGCCCGTGAGAGAAACGTCGCCCTTGCCGCGCTCCTGCGCGAAGCGGGCTGGTCCCAGCCCCAAGCAGCCGCCGCGGTCGCTCGCGTTGCCGCGGAGAGCGGTGTACGCGAACTGGAGGCTATTTCCCGCTCCCACATCGCCATGTGGGTCCAGGGCACGAAGCCCAGTGGACGAGCGCCTCATATCCTGCGTGAGACGCTGTCCCGCAGGCTCGGCCGACGCCTCACCCTCGCTGACCTCGGACTGGAAGATGGGCCGACAGGATCCACTGACAGTAGTTCTGACTGGAGCGTCGACCCTCTGACCGTGCTGGCCGAGCTGGGAAGCGACGATCTGGACATGCACCGACGCAAGCTGTTGGCTACCACCGTGTACTCGGCCGCCGGCCTCGTCCTGCCTGCCGCTCCATGGTGGGCAGCCGCCCCGGCCGCGGCGGCCTCGCGCCCTGCAGTCTCCTCCCGGCTGGTGACTCAGGCTGACATCGACGATGTCCGCAAACTGACCACCTTCTACTCCGCGAGGGACCAGCAGCGCGGTGGAGCCTCGGGGCGCTCGGCCCTGGCCGGCCATCTTCGCGACGAAGCGGTGCCGCTCCTGGGCAGCAGGTTCCGAACGGAACAGCACCGCCGGGATACGTACTCGGCCGTGGCAGAGATGACCTACCTCGCCGGCTGGATGGCCTTCGACGCCTCCGAGCATCGGACCGCCCAGCGCTACCTCACCCTCGCCGCACGCATTGCGGCCGAAGCCGCAGACGGACCGCTGGGCGGCCACATCCTGCGTGCCCTCGCCCATCAAGCAGTCGACCTCGGGCACCCACGCAGAGCGCTCGACCTGGCCGACGCCTCCATGTCCCGCACCCACTACGGCCAGGCCAGCTCGCGGGAGAAGGCCCTGCTCGCGGTAGTCCATGCCCGCGCCCTGGCCGCCGGCGGCGACCGCCGCGGCACTCTCGCGGCCATCAGTCGCGCGGAGAGGGACCTCGCACGTGCCGATAACGAGGATGCCCCCGACCGCGTCAGCTTCTTCCAGGAAGCCTCCCTCGCCCACGAGACCGCGTGTGCCTTGCGGGACCTGGGAAATCCTCTCGACGCGGAGTTGCATTTCCAGCGCAGCGTCGCCACCCGCCGGCGGCAGCAGTATGCCCGTACCCACAGTGTGACCCTCGGCTACCTCGGTGCTGTCCAGGTCCAGCAGGGACGCCTCGATGAGGCATGTGGTACCTGGGGACAAGCACTTGACGCCATGGCTGGCGTCCAGTCCGGCCGCGCCCGCGACGTCATCGTCCGCATGCAGAGCGACCTCTCGCCTGTGCGGCAACGTGGTGGCCGCCACGTCGCCGAACTGGACCGCCGGGCGCGGGAAATGCTGCGCGCCATAGGCTGACCACAGGGCACGTCCGCAGCTATTGACGGCAGCTGCTGAACACGCGACCCCGTTAGAGAGGAACGAGCGCCGATGGCAACGTACGAGGTCGAATCGATCGCAACGGTGGTCGGGGGCCACACCCGCGTTCAGGACGATTACCAGGGCGGAGTCGAGTCGGTCATCCGACTCAACGAGGCGTACCCCCTTGAGACGCTGCAGGGAATCGAAGAGTTTTCCCACCTGACGGTGACCTGGCTCTTCCACCTGGCGCGACCGGAAGACGTCCAGCTCCACGCACGCAGCCCCCGCGGGAATCCGGACTGGCCGTCCACCGGTACCTTCGTCCACCGCAACCATCGGCGTCCCAATCAACTGGCGATCAGCTACCCGCGGCTGCTCGAGGTCGAGGGACGGGACCTGTTGGTCACCGATCTCGATGCTGTAGACGGAACGCCCGTGATCGACTTGGCACCGTACTTCGAACAGATGGGGCCTCGTGGCCCGATCCGTCAGCCCGCCTGGCCCGGCGAGATGCTCGAACCGAATTACTGGGCGAAGGCAAGCGAACGGCCCTCGGAGCGCCCTGTGTGACAGAAGCGACTGAGCTGCCCGGCTTGCCATTTGCATCGTCGGCAACCAACTGGAGGTCTGGCTCAAGCTGCAGCCCTCGCGTCTCGGAACTCACACCACGTCTCCTCGCCGTTGCTCTCCCATGCGTCTGAGATCGCATCGACCAGCCGGATCCCGCGCCCCGATTCGCCGTCGGGTCCGGCTTCCTTGAGCACAGCGGGCGCCGGGTTGTGGTCGGTTACCGAGACACGCACCACGTCGACGGCCACCGTGATGCGGAGCACGACTTCGCCCTCACCGTGGACCATGGCGTTGGTGACCAGCTCCGAAACGGCCAGTACGACGAGCCCCGCCACCGGCTCCGAAACACGGCACCGCCGCAGGAACGCCCTGGCTATGCGCCGCATCTCCTCGACCTTCGCAAGGTCGGGGAGAAGGGCCGCCTGACAGGCATGGGATGCCGCCGGTACCTCTGCCCTCGCCCATGCGCCGGCCTCATCTTCTTGAACCGGCCTGACGCATGACGCGCCTGCTGTAGCCGCACAGCTGCGGATGCCCCCGCCGGGCGGGGCCGCCTCTTGGAGCCTGGTCATGTGGACTATGGCACCGTGCGGCGACGCCGTCGACCAGGGGAATCCAGAGGGGGAAAATCATGTCAAGGGGGAAACTGAAGGGGGGAATTGAGGCCATGATTGGATTCCGCCCACCGACAGAGGTCACACTCATGCCAGACCCGTTCGCCGACCTGCTCCTCCGGCTTCGGCAGGAGGCGGGCCGGACACAGGAGGAGCAGGCGGAGGCGATCAACGCTGTCTCCGGCCGGGACACCATGACCCGCCGAGAAATCAGCCGTTATGAGAACTTCGAGAACATTCCTACCAACCACACAATCGGCCACATCGCGGCGGCCTGCGGTGTCCCCTTCGAGGAACTACAGCGAGAGGCCAAGGCCGCCCGCGCTCGGAAGAGAAAGGGGCATGCCGATACAGGGGAGGACCAAGACGCCGTGAAGCGTCGCACGCTCCTGGGCAGCGCCACTATCGGCGTGAGCGTGGCCGCCGAGCCCTGGGGGCGCCTCGCCTTCGCCCTCAGCAAGGGGACCAAGATCGATTCGCCCACCGCCGCCGCGCTCATCGACCGAGCCGCTGAACTGCACGTCCAGGAACTCAACCTCAGCGCTCGGCGGCTACAAAAAACGGTCGAGTCGCATCTTGACGCGATCACTGCGGCCCTGCCTCGTGCAGGCGAACACGAAGGCGCTCTCACCATCGCCGCCGGAGAAACCGCCGCTCTGGCCGGTTGGGTGGCCTGGGACCTGGGGGAGCACGACAAAGCCAACGCCTACTACAAAGTCACGTCGCAGTGCGCGGCGGCTGCCGGGCACCCTCCACTCCGAGCCCTGGCCCTGACCTACAGCAGCTACGGCGCTTTGACGCCAAAGGCGAAGATGGAGTTGCTCTCCCAAGCCGCCAACGACGTACGAGGCCACGGCAACGCTACTGCTGCCGCCTGGGTTTTCGGGAGACGCGCGGAAGAAGCTGCGGCGGCCGGCGACGAGGCGGGGGCGCTCCGGGCGTTGGACCGAGCGCGCTTCGCCTACGATTTCGCGGACCACACCAGCGAGCAGGCATGGGTCAGGTTCGTGACCCCGTACCGCATGGATTCGTTGGCCCTATCCGTGTACGGCCAGCTGAGGCGTCCCGAGCTCACGTCCACAGCTGACACCGCGGTCGACCGCCTCGGAGACGGACTACCGGACGGGGGCGTCGTGGTCCTCGGTGATCTCGCTTCGGCCCTACTGCGCGGGGGTGACGTCGATCAAGGGGTGTACGTGTCACGTCAGTTCATCGCAGCTGCAGAGGCCAAGCCCAACACGATGGGCAAGGAGCGCGCATCGACTATCGCCTCGTCGCTCCCTGACAGTGAGCAGGAACTCGGCCGCCATCTACGGAAGTTCGCATCCTGAGACCCCACACGCAGTAGGCGGGTAAGCCCAGGACGCGAGCGCCGTCGTATGGGCGGCCCGGCGCTCCGCAGAACCTATGCTGTCTCCTCGATAACCCAGGACAGGTACGCCTCCGACCCGCCGGTCACGGGCAGCGTGATCCACTGGGGTACGTCGTAGGGGTGCTTCTCGTGCAGCCACGCCTCCAGTGCAGGGAGACGGTCCGTCGTAGTCATGTACGAGATCCGCCACTCCTGCGCCGTCTCGACCTTCCCCTTCCACCAGTAGAAGGCTGTGATCGGCGCATCAATGTGAACGCCCGCTGCCAGCTTGCTCTCGACCGCGCCACGGGCCAACGCCTTCGCCTGATCCTCGTTGTCGCTGGTCGTCTGCGCGATCACAATCTCGTTGGCCATGCAATTACCTCTCCAGTTCAGTTACCGCGACTCTACCGAGCCGTCAAGGGCACACGTCACGCTGCTGAAACAGCATCATCCCGGCCCGTGCCGGACCATCCGCTAAACAGAGCGGCGTGATCATGCGGGTCACCGAGCCATCGAGGCGGCGACGCCCCTGTCCGAGGACGGTCACGGGTAGTTGCGGCATCGAAAGCGGAACCCCGCAATTAGGGGGGGCACAGAGCCGCGGGCACACCCGAGTGCGTGACCTGTGAACGTCGACCGCACGACGGCCCGTCCGCTACTGATGGACTTCAAGTGGGTCCCCGTCCTGCCGTCGGAGTGGGATCTTGACTCTATGGCCGCGGAGATGACGACGGCTGACGCGGCCACCGAGACCGAGTACGCCCAGTTTCGCGAGACGTACGGCACGGACGTCACCGAGGTGCGAAGGATACGAGTTCCTACTCGCGAGTTGCGCATGGCGACCTACAAAGCCCCGTATGAGGCCACGCGACCGAGTGGCAAGCAGAGGCTCAGTACTGTGTCGACTGCCTGCATGGCCGTGCAGCGCCGTGACCCTGGAACTGGAGAGGGATCCATGTAACCCTCACGAACACTCTGACACTCAGATGTTGTAGCTCTTCAGTTTCACTTCGCTCCCCAATTGCCTGCGCCCTCCACTGGTATGTCTGCAGCGTAGCCGGCGACCTCCGCCGCCTTCTTTTCGGAGGCTGTCGGCCGCTCGTCCGGGCTGGTCCCTAGCATCGTGCACATCGACATCACGGTGCGACCGAGTCAGGTGAAGGAGGAGCACGCCTTGCCCTTCTGCTCCGACGGAACGCCCCCTGCGTCTTTCGGTTGGCCTTCCCGCGGCTCGGCATTCGCCCACGGCAGACGAGAAATAGCCCCGAAGGACTGGAACCTCCTCTGGGAATATGTCAACGTACAACGTCCCGGAAAATACCAGGTCAGCGGCGGGATTCAGGATTCCAGGCCGACCTGCATGTCGGCCATGACGACATCCGACACCTCGCGCTGCTCGGCCTCATCGCGGAGGCCCCGACCCAAGGAGCACCCCTGTCGAATGCCGCTCTCCGATCGGTCCGATTCAACGCCCCCATCTGCTCGACACTCGGCGCCCTGAACGTATGGACCACATCGGAGCGAGAGGATTGCGCCGCTCCTCCCCGGCGCTGTGCCTCTGTGTTTGTGCGACCGCGTTGACAACGGACTCGGGGTGTTCGCGACGGACGGCGCGGCCTCGTTCTCCGATCGCGCGGACTGGCCCCCTGTGTTTCGTTCGTTGCAGTCGTCCGTGACTTGCCCTGCGGGGCGCAACATAGACCACGATCGCCGGTTGGCCAAACCGGCGATCGTGACGACCATTGAGGTGTTCTCAGCGGCTGTGCTTGGCGGTGGAGCCGTTCGGACACCATGGCCCTTCATGTCGGCGACCAGTAGTCCCCGTAACTGACAGAGTTCGGCTATCAGTTGCGGCGGAGTGGTGCAAGTCGAGCACTGCTGCTTGGGCCGCCAACATATCTGGAACATCCGAGGAAACATCAATGGCTCGTCCACCTGCGCTCAAGCTCGCCGAGGTCCTAGCGGAAATAAGGATGAGCCCGTCGGCTTTCTATCGCCTGCGCGCTCGCGGTCAGGCACCCCGAATGATCAAGCTGCCCAATGGTGAACTGCGCTGCCGCCGCGCCGATCTGGATGCGTGGTGGGATGCGTGTGAAAGGGATACCCTGGATGGCGATGAGTTATAACGTCCGCTTCTGGGAGATACGTGAGCGCCCCGACCGGCGCAAGCCTTTCCAGATTCGGTGGACGGTTAACGGGCGAGAGAAGTCTGAATCCTTCATCGCGTTCGCGCTTGCTGACAGCCGGCGTGCGAAGCTGATGACAGCCGCGCGCGAGGGTGAGCCGTTTGACGAGCACACAGGTCTGCCAGCATCCGAGTTGCGGGCCATCAAGCAGCGCACTACGTGGTACGACCTGGTGCACGAATACATCGAGCAAAGATGGGAGCGCACGCCAGGGAACACCCGCCGCACCCTGGCTGATGCCTTCGCTACGGTCACGCCCGCCCTGGTACGCCCCGGCGCAGCGTATTCCGATCCGCGGGTACTGCGGCGTGCCCTGTACTCGTGGGCATTCAACAAGAAAGCTTGGGAGTGCGAGCCCACCGAGGAGTGGCTCCATGCGCTGGACTGGATGAAGCGCAACTCGCTGCCGGTCAGCGTCCTCGCGGAAGCCGACGTTTTGAGGCGGGCCCTCGATGCGATGTGCCGCAAGCTGGACGGCAAGGCGGCTGCGGCTAAAACAGCCCGACGCAAGAGGGCTGCGTTCAACGAAGCTCTCAACACTGCGGTGGAGAAGGGGTACTTCGCAGAGAACCCCCTCAAAGGGCTCCGGTGGCAAGCGCCAGCAGTCAGTGAGGAGGTGGATCCGGCCGCCGTTCCCAATCCGGCCCAGGTGCTTCGGTTGCTCGAGGCCGTTGCTCGCCAGCGGGGGCGGGGTCCTCATCTTGAAGCATTCTTCGGTTGCATGTACTTCGCGGCTATGCGGCCAGCAGAGGTCATCCACCTTCGGATCGAGCAATGCCACTTGCCAAAGACAGGGTGGGGCATGCTGAACCTCTCGGGCGGGGTCGTCACGTCTGGCAAGGGGTGGACCGACGACGGTGAGGTGCACGAGGTGCACCCGCTCAAGCGTCGTGCGGCAAGCGCGACGCGGCCTGTTCCCATCCCGCCGCAGTTCGTACGCATGCTGCGTGCCCATGTGAATCGGTTCGACGTGGCACCTGACGGTCGACTTTTCCGGAACCAGGCTGGCAACTACGTGGACGCTGCCGCATACGGCATCACATGGGCGCGGGCCCGGGAATACGCCCTGACCCGTACTGAGCGCTCTTCTCGCCTGGCCAAGCGGCCTTACGATCTCCGTCACGCCGGGATCTCGTTCTGGCTCTACTCCGGAGTGGACCCGGCCGAGTGCGCCCGCCGCGCCGGCCAGAGCATCGAGGTTCTCTTTCGCCACTACGCCAAGTTCCTTGACGGCCTTCGAGAGCAGGCGAACCGTCTCATCGAGCAGTCCATGAACGAGTGGCAGCGCGTCAGTCAGGGTGACGTACTCGAGGGCTGATCCGGGGGTTCGGTCCGTGACTGGTCCGGAAGCACTGGTCAGGAGGGGTGCAGTCGTGGGAGGAATTGGGAGTTAGCGCGCAAGCCGGGCCCGGTCGAGAGCGGTTTGCGCGAAGGGCGCCTGACGGGTGAAAACCCAGGTCAGGCGCCCTTTCGCAGGTGTCTAGAAGAAGCCCAGCTTCTTCGGCGAGTAGCTCACCAGCAGATTCTTCGTCTGCTGGTAGTGGTCCAGCATCATCTTGTGCGTCTCACGGCCGATGCCGGACTGCTTGTAGCCGCCGAACGCCGCGTGCGCCGGGTAGGCGTGGTAGCAGTTGGTCCAGACGCGGCCCGCCTGGATCGCCCGGCCCGCCCGGTAGGCGGTGTTGGCGTCGCGGGTCCACACACCCGCGCCGAGCCCGTACAGCGTGTCGTTGGCGATCTTGATGGCGTCGTCGAAGTCGTCGAACGAGGCCACCGAGACGACCGGGCCGAAGATCTCCTCCTGGAAGACCCGCATCCGGTTGTCACCCTCGAAGATGGTCGGCTGTACGTAGTAGCCGCCCTTCAACTCACCGTCGTACTCGATGCGTTCGCCGCCCGTGAGGACCTTCGCGCCCTCCTGCCGGCCGATGTCCAGGTAGGAGAGGATCTTCTCCAGCTGGTCGTTGGAGGCCTGGGCGCCGATCATGGTGTCGGTGTCGAGCGGGTGCCCCGGCTTGATCTGCCGGGTGCGCTCGACCGCGGCCGCCACGAACTCCGCGTAGTGTCCGCGCTGGACGAGCGCCCGGGACGGGCAGGTGCACACCTCGCCCTGGTTGAGCGCGAACATCGTGAAGCCTTCCAGCGCCTTGTCGCGGAAGTCGTCGTCGTGCGCCCACACGTCGTCGAAGAAGATGTTCGGCGACTTGCCGCCCAGTTCGAGCGTGACCGGCTTGATGTTCTCCGAGGCGTACTGCATGATCAGCCGCCCCGTCGTGGTCTCGCCGGTGAACGCCACCTTCGCCACCCGCGGGCTCGACGCCAGCGGCTTGCCCGCCTCGACCCCGAAGCCGTTGACGATGTTCAGCACGCCCGGCGGCAGCAGATCCGCGATCAGGCTCACCCAGTAGTGGATGGAGGCTGGGGTCTGCTCGGCCGGCTTGAGCACCACCGCGTTGCCCGCGGCGAGCGCCGGCGCGAGCTTCCACGTGGCCATCAGGATCGGGAAGTTCCAGGGGATGATCTGCGCGACGACCCCGAGCGGCTCATGGAAGTGGTACGCCACCGTGTCGTCGTCGATCTCGCCCAACGACCCCTCCTGCGCCCGGATCGCCCCCGCGAAGTACCGGAAGTGGTCGATCGCCAGCGGGATGTCCGCCGCCAGCGTCTCCCGCACCGGCTTGCCGTTCTCCCAGGTCTCCGCCACCGCGAGGGACTCGAGGTTGGCCTCCATGCGGTCGGCGATCTTCCGCAGGACGTCCGAACGCTCGGTCACCGACGTGCGGGCCCACCCGGGGGCGGCCGCGTGCGCCGCGTCCAGCGCCCGCTCCACGTCCTCCGCCGTGCCGCGCGCGATCTCGGTGAACGGCAATCCGTTCACCGGGGACGGGTTCTCGAAGTACTGCCCGCGCACCGGCGGCACGTACTCGCCGCCGATGAAGTGGTCGTAGCGCGCCTGGTAGGAGACGATCGCGCCCTCGGTGCCCGGCGCCGCGTAACGAGTCATCCTGGTGTGCCTCCCGGTGCAGCGCTGCCCGCCGTTGGGCAGCTCTCGGCGCGAGGCTAGGCGGGCGGACGTTGCAAGTACGTTGCGCCGCGGATTCGTTCCTGTGTCCGCGTGACCGGCACCGCCAACTCGGTCTCCAGCGCCGCCAGCCGGGCCCGCACCGACGCCGTCGGCCGCACCGCCGCGAGCGCCCGCCACACCTCGATGTCGTCCTCCCCCCACGGAGCGTGCGCCCAGTCCGCCAGCAGGTCCGGATCGCGGTGCGTCACGAGTGCCGTCCGCAGACCCCGAGCGAGACGCTCCCGCAGCCGTACGATCGCCGGTGCTCCCGATCCGGGCAGCAGCGGGCCGGCGTACGCCTCGGCCGCCGCGGTGAGCGCCCCCGACGCCAGCCGCCGCTCCACCACGGTCGCGTCCGCGTCGACCGCGGCCGTCAAACGGTACGGTCGCGAGGCCAGCAGTCCGGGTCCCAACAGCCGCCGCAGCCGCGCCAGTTCCGCCCGCAACGTCACCGGGGTCACCGACTCGTCCGCGTACAGCGCGCACAGCAACGCGTCCCCCGTCAGTCCCTCGGGGTGCCGCGACAGCAGCAGCACGATCTCGCTGTGCCGACGGCTGAGCTTCACCCGCCGCTCCGGAAGCACGAGTTCGGCCTCGTCCCGGCCCAGCACGCGCAGCATCGGAGTGTCACCCGTCTGCGGTGCCGGCGCGAGCAGCGCCAACTGGGCCTCCGCGGCCCGTGCCACGGCCTGCACGAAACCCAGGCTGTGCGGGTGCGCCAGGCCGTCCCCGCCGGTGACGTCCACGGCGCCCAGCACCCGCCCGGTGCGCGGATCGTGCACCGGCGCGGCCACGCACGTCCAGGGGTGCACCCGCCGGGTGAAGTGCTCCGCCGCGAACACCTGCACCGGCCGGTCCAGCGCCACGGCGGTCCCCGGCGCGTTGGTGCCCACCGCGGCCTCCGACCAGCGCGCCCCGGGCACGAAGTTCATCGCGTCCGCCCGCCGCCGCGCCGCCGGATGCCCCTCGACCCACAGCAGCCTGCCCTGCGCGTCGCACACCGCGAGCAGCTGCTCCTCCTCCGCGGCGAACGTGCCCAGCAGCTCCCGGAACAACGGCATCAGCCGGGCCAGCGGATGCTCCGCCCGGTGGGCACCGAGGTCCCCGTCGGACAGCTCCACGGCCGCCGTGCCGTCCGGTACGACGCCGGCCCGCGCGCTGCGCCGCCACGACTCGGCCACCACCGACCGCACCGGGCGCGGCACCGCACCCATCGTGGTGAACGTCTCGTGCGCCCGGCGCAGCACCCGGACCCGCTCGGCGGGATCGGCCCCCGGCTCCAGGGCCACCCACGAATCGGTCAACTCGGCCTCCCCGGACGTGTTGCGGCGTTGATCCGGCTGGGACCATCGTCACGTGCCCTGTCCGCGCAGACAACCGGTGTGCCGCCGGTTCGGGATCTGTGCTAGGCGAAATTGACCAGTCTGATGTAGCGGACCCAGTCCCAGCCGGGGCCGGGGTCGGTGTGGTCGGTGCCGGGTACCTCGTAGTGGCCGATGATGTGCTCCCTGTCCTTGGGAATGCCGTACCTGTCGCAGACGGACGCCGTGAGCTTCGCCGACTGCTCGTAGAGTGCGTTGGTGAAGTAGGAGGGCTGGTCCACCCAGCCCTCGTGCTCGATGCCGATGCTGCGGGTGTTGTAGCTCCAGTTGCCCGCGTGCCAGGCGATGTCGCTCTCGTGTACGCACTGGGCGACGTGCCCGTCCGCCGAGCGCACCACATAGTGGGCGGAGACCTGTTTCTGCGGGTCCTGGAAGATGGCCAGGGTGTCGCCGTACGTCTCCTGGGTCACATGGATGATGACGCGGTCGATGGCGTAGCTGCCGGGCCGGGCGGAGGCCGTGTAGTTGGAGGTGCTGGCGGGTGCCCACTCGGCGGGCGGGTAGTCGACGGAACCGCTCGCGCCCGCGCGCGGTTCGGGAAGCAGGGCGTACGGAACGGCGGCGAGCGCCGCGCCCTTCAGGATCCATCGTCTGCTCGGACGCGGCCTTTCCCGGTTCATGTCCATCCTGGGATTCCTTCTCGGAGTGGGGGAGTCGGGGAGTGACGGGAGGACGGGAGGTGGGACTTCCTGCGTGTCTCGAAAGGGCTCGGGGGAGGGCCCGCCCGACGGGGCGGTGGGGGCGGTGGGGGCGGTGCGCCGGTGGGCCGGTGATTCGGGCGCCGCGGGTGTGGTACGGCGTCGGGGACGGACCGGCTCGTCAGCCGCGCAGTGCACGCGCGGTCTCCCGCAGCCGCGCGTGCGCACCGCGGTAGGTCTCCCGTGCGGGCAGCCACTCCTTGCGGAGCTTGGCCACGCACGTGTAGTTCGTGTCGCACACGTTCGCCAGCGGCGACTCGACCGTCTGGGTGGCGAACTGGTACGCGTCCAGCTCGCTGAACCCGTAGTCGCGCGCCAGCCAGTGCACCAGGTCCAGCTGGGATATGCGGAACGCGTCCTCCAACGGGCGCGCGGAACCGGTCGAGACGATGTGCGTGTCCGACTCCAGCCGGGGCCACGGTGTGGCGACGTCCTTGAGGAGGTCCACGATCACCACGGTGTTCATCGCGCATTCCACCGCCACCCCGCAGGTCTCGCCCTCACCCTGCCGGGCGTGTCCGTCGCCGAGGCTGAGCAGCGCGCCCTCCACGTTGACCCCGAGGTAGCAGGTGACTCCGGCGCGCATTTCGGGTGTGTCCATGTTTCCGCCGTGCGCGTCCGGGACCAGCGCCGAGCGGACCTCCAGGTTGGCGGGCGCGACGCCCACCGTGCCGTGCATCGGTTCCATGGGCAGTTCCCGCTCGAAGTCGCTGTCCCGCGCCCGGAAGAGGGCGGTGCGCCGCGTACGGTCCAGTTCCCAGATCCATACTCGCTCCGGCAGCGGTGGCTGGAGCGAGGTGGTGGCATGGGTGGAGGTGAGTGCCCCGAAGAGGGGGACCGTCGTGGACGCCGCCCAGTCACGGGCCGGTTCGATGGACACGAAGTGCACGGCCACCGTGTCACCGGGTTCGGCGCCCTCGATGTGGAAGGGGCCCGTCTGGGGATTGAGGAACGGGAACGCGCAGACCTCGGACACCAGGTCCTTCTCGGAGCGCACCCGGCCGGCGAAGCAGTCCTCCGTGAACAGGTCGAGCACCGTGCCGGGCGCGATGCGGGCCACGGGCGCGGCGCCGCCGAACGTCCAGGCGTACTCGCCCGGTTCCGGTCGCACGGTGAGGATCCGGGGGTCGGTCATCGTGTCGGGTTCCCTTCGGGTGGAGCGGTCGTGGGGGAGAAGCGGACAGGGGTGCGGAGAGGGGGGAGGAGGGGGGGACAGGGCGGGCGGAGCAGCGGGGTGCGGCGCGGTGTGGTGTTCGGTGGAGGGAGTGCCGGGTGCGGCCGGTCGTACGGCACGGGGTCGGTGCGGTCGCCGGTCAGCGGGGCACGGTCCCGTCCTGGCGGTGGCCGGCCGTGCCGGTGTCCTCGATGTGCACCCGCGCGGTCTCGGCTATGCGTCCGGGATGACGCCGGGTCAGGACCAGCAGCACCACCGCACCCGCCGCCATCCAGACCCCGACGACCGGACCCGCGTAGGACACCGGAGCCGCCAGCTCGGTCACGAAGTCGAACACCGGGAGGCCGGCCGACGTCAGCAGCGCGGGGACGAAGGCGACGATGCCCAGCACCGGGACCAGCAGGTGCCGTATCGGCCTGAAGGCACTGCCGCCGACGCGCAGGAAGTAGCCGGCGCACGCCAGGTTCACCACGATGTAGACACCGATGACGACCGTCACGATCACTGTGGCGAGGAGCAGGAACGCGGTCTCGGGGCCGTACGAGAGGCCGAGTCCCAGCACGGCGGCGACGGCGACGACGGTCTGCACGGCGATGCCTGCCACGGGGGAGCGGTGCCGGGGATGGAGCGTGGCGAGCACCCGGGGCAGTACCCGGATGCGGGCCAGCGCGAAGGCCGTACGGGTCGACACGTTCGCGCACGCGTTGGCGTTGGCGATCGTGGAGTTGACCACCGCGAGGAACAGCAGCACCCACAAGAGCCCGAACGAGGTCCGGGCGACGCCCTCCCAGGACGCTCTGCCCGACGCGCCGAACCCGGCGAACCGGTCCGGCCCGAAGTAGACGGTCATCGCATAGGTGGTGACCACGTAGAACAGGCCGATGCCCAGGGCCGCGCCCAGCACGGCGCGATACATCGTCCGCCGGGGCTCGCGCGTCTCCTCTGCGAGCGGTGCCGCCGCCTCGAATCCGGCGAACGCCAGCACCGTGTACACGGATCCCGCGAAGACACCGCCGACTCCGCCATGTCCCGCTGCGGTGTGGGAAGTGCCGAAGACGGACAGGGTGTTGGCGCCACCGGCCTTGGTGATCAACAGCGCCGCGAACACCAGGAAGACGAGGACCTCGAAGGCTCCGAGGACGGTGCCGAAGCGGGCCGAGGCGCGGACACCGAGGTATCCGGCGATGGCGATCACGGCGGCGCCCGCCAGGGAGTACGGCCACCAGAGATCCGCCGGGTACGAGGGCCACTCGTCGTGCAGTGTCCCCGCCACCGTGAAGCCCAGTTGCAGGAGCAGCAGCGGAGGGACCAGCGTCTCCACGAAGACGTAGCCCCAGCCGACGAGGAAGCCGACGGCCGGATGCAGTCCCCGCGCCGCGTAGGTGGCGACCGAGCCGGCCGCGGGCAGCTCCCGCGCCAGCTCGGCGACGCAGGAGGCGGTGAACAGACAGGCCACCAGGGCGACCAGCACGGCCAGCGGCAGGCTGCCGCCCGCGAAGGCCGCGCCCGACGGGATGGACGCGGCCACCGCGGCCGCCGGTGCCATCGCCGTGATGCTCTGGAACAGGACCTCGCGCAGCCCGATCGCATCGGGCCGTAAAATCCTCGTGGTCTCCTCGCGCATGTGTCCCCCGATACCTGTCCGTCCGCTGCCGCCCGATCCGGGTGGATGGCGCTCATGTCACGGGCACTCCACCGGTCCTGACGTATCGGCAGCGCGTGCCTCGTGCGATTCACGGTACGGCGCGGGTGGGCCGGGCAGAAGGGTGCGCCACGGTTCCGTGGACAAGCGGAGGTCTGTGGACAACCTCGCCACTCGTTCGGGTGGGGACAGTGCGCGCCGGGAGCCGTGCGGCCGCGCCGGATCCCCCCGAGAGCCAGGTCCGCACGAGCGCCGACGGGACGTCAGGTCCGGTTCGCCACCGCTGCCGGATCGTCCAGCACGGCGCGGACGACGGAGTGAGCCGCGCCCAGCAGCGGACCCTCGGGGCCCAGCGGCGACACCGCGACGGGGCAGGCCGGACCCGCCGTACGGCCCGTCAGCTCCGCTTCCAGCGAGGGCAGCAGCCACGGCGAGAGCCCCGCCAGGGCGCCGCCCAGGACCACCGTCTCGGGGTCGAGCAGGTTCACCGCGCCGGTCAGGGCGATGCCGAGGGCCGTGCCCGCGTCCCGCAGTGCCGCCCGTACCCCTTCCTCGCCCTTCTCGGCGCGCTCCGCGAGCAGGCCGACGAGGTCCTCGCGCGGGCGGAGCCCCGCCGCGCGCAGTACCGCCTCCTGACCGGCGTACTGCTCCAGACAGCCGCGCCCCCCGCACGCGCAGGACGGCCCGTCCGGCCGTACCGGCACATGGCCCAGCTCGCCCGCGAACCCTCGCGTTCCGCGCAGCAGCTGCCCGTCCACGACGACCGCCGCACCGATACCGATCTCCGCCGACACATGCAGGAACTCGCGCGGTGTGCCGGCGCCGAGCCACAGCTCGGCCAGCGCACCGAAGTTGGCCTCGTTGTCCACGGTGAGCGGCCAGTCGGGGGGCAACAGGTCACCGAGATCGGTGTCGCGCCATTCGAGGTTGGGCGCGCGGACGACCGTACGGCCGTCACACGCGACCAGTCCGGGCACGGCGACCGCGAGCCCTGCGGGCCACAGTTCCTCCTGCTCGGCCTCGGCGACCACCTGGCGGACCAGCGACGTCAGTTCCGCGATCACCGGCTCGGGCGCCCGGCCGCGGTTGGCGCTGCGGCGCACGGCCCGCGCGCGGACCGCCCCGCGCAGGTCGACCGCGCACACCGCGAGATGGTCGACGCCGATCTCCGCGCCGATCCCGGCGGGGCCGCGGCCGCTCACCGCCAGTGCCGACCCGGGCCGTCCCACGCGCCCCGGCCGCTCGGGGCCCAGCTCCTCCAGCAGCTCCCACCGGATCAGCTCGTCCACCAAGGTCGACACCGCGGCCCGCGTCAGACCGATGCGCGACGCCACCGCGGCCCGGGACAGCGGACCCTCGGCCCCGACCGTGTGCAGCACCCGTGAGAGATTGCGCCGGCGCATGCCCTGCTGGGTGTCCGGCAGGGCCCGGCCGACCCCCGCGGGTCGGGCCTCGTGAGGCGGTGCGGTCATGCCTGTGTCCATCCTCGTTCCAGGGCCCGGCGGCGCGGCTCAGTGGTCTCCCGTCCCCCGCTCCAGCAGCGGGGACGCGTCGGAGAGTACCCCGCCGATCCGCGCCAGTGTCTCCTCGTCACGGGGCACGGACTCCAGCACCGGGCCCGCCGCGGTGTTCCAGCGACGCGCCACCGCCGCCGGGTCCTCGCCGGTCAGCAGCCCGGCCGCCTGGGCAGCCGCACCCAGGGCGACCAGTTCCCTCGCCGTGGGAATCTGCACCGGTCGCCCGGACAGCCGTCGAACGGTCTGCTGCCAGGCCCGGCCGCGCGCTCCACCGCCGATCAGCAGCAGCGGACTGCCCCGGTCCGCGTCCTCGTCGAGAACCAGGTCGAGGGCGCCGAGCAGAGAGTGCACCGCACCGTCGTACGCCGCCTGGAGCAGCTGGCCCGGGGTCGTGTCGTGGCGCAGTCCGTACAGCAGCCCGGAGGCGTTCGGCAGGTTCGGGGTGCGCTCGCCGTCCAGGAACGGCAGGAGCGTCACGGAGCCGCCGGGCGCCACGGCCTCGCGGTCCAGGCCCAGCAGGGCCGCGACGCGGTCCACGGCGAGCGTGCAGTTCAGGGTGCAGGCGAGCGGCAGCCAGTCCCCGCGCGCATCGGCGAAGCCCGCCACCGTGCCGGTCGGATCGGCCGGGCGGTGCCGGGAGACTGCGTACACCGTGCCCGACGTCCCCAGGCTCAGCACCGGCGTGCCGGGCAGCAGACCGAGGCCCAGCGCTGCCGCCGCGTTGTCACCGGTGCCGGCGGCCACCAGCGTGCCCTTGGAGAACGGCAGGCCGTGACCGTCGCGCACGGTCCCGGCCACCTCGCCCGGACGCACCACCCGGGGCAGCAGAGCGGGGTCGAGCCCGATGTGCGCCAAGGTCTCCTCGGCGTACTGCTCCGTGCCGGACGCCCACCAGCCGGTGCCGGAGGCGTCACCGCGATCGGTGACGGCCTGCCCGGTCAGGCGCTCGGTGAGGTAGTCGTGGGGGAGCCGCACGGCCCTGGTGGCGCGGGCCGCCTCCGGCTCGTGCTCGGCCAGCCACGCCCACTTCGTCGCCGTGAACGACGCCCCGGGCACGCTGCCGGTGCGCTCCGCCCATGCCTTCGGGCCGCCCAGCTCCTCCACCAGCCGGCGGGCCTGCGGCGCCGAGCGGACGTCGTTCCACAGCAGCGCCGGGCGCACCGGCTCACCGTGCTCGTCCAGCGTGACCAGGCCGTGCTGCTGGCCGCCGATCGACACCGCGGCCGCCTCGTGCGCCGCGTCGCCGCACTGGCGCAGCGCCTCGCACAGGGCGTCCCACCACTGGCGCGGATCGCTTTCCCGGCCCGCCCCGGAGGTGACGGTGTGCGGCGCCTGGCCGCTCGCCACCACCTGTCCGGTGGCCGCGTCGACGACCAGGGCCTTCGTGGACTGGGTGGACGTGTCCACGCCGATGACGAGCGGGCCCTCCGCTGCTGACATGGGTCTCTCCCTCTTCCGCGGCTCAGCGGGATGTGCTGTGGGGCGCTCCCGAGGACACCCCGAGGGCGTCCGTGGAAGACATCTGTCGAAGACACCTTTGTGGTCGAAGACACCTTGTCTCTTCCCAGAGGCGTGGTCGCATACTAATTTGTAAACGGCCATGACGAAATAGTCGTACGGAACAAGGAGCCGCGCCATGAGCTTCCAGCCCACCCCTGAGGACAGGTTCACCTTCGGTCTGTGGACCGTCGGCTGGCAGGGAAGGGACCCGTTCGGCGACGCCACCCGCCCTGCCCTCGATCCGGTCGAGACCGTGCAGCGCCTGGCCGAGCTGGGCGCCTACGGAGTGACCTTCCACGACGACGACCTGATCCCCTTCGGGTCGACCGACACCGAGCGCGAGTCGCACGTCAAGCGGTTCCGCCAGGCCCTGGACGCCACCGGCATGACGGTGCCGATGGCCACCACGAACCTTTTCACCCACCCCGTCTTCAAGGACGGCGGTTTCACCGCCAACGACCGCGACGTGCGCCGCTACGCGCTGCGCAAGACGATCCGCAACATCGACCTGGCCGTCGAGCTGGGCGCCAAGACGTACGTCGCCTGGGGCGGCCGTGAGGGCGCCGAGTCCGGTGGCGCCAAGGACGTGCGCGACGCCCTCGACCGCATGAAGGAGGCGTTCGACCTCCTCGGCGAGTACGTCACCACCCAGGGCTACGACCTCCGCTTCGCCATCGAGCCCAAGCCCAACGAGCCCCGCGGCGACATCCTCCTGCCCACCGTCGGCCACGCCCTGGCCTTCATCGAGCGCCTGGAGCGCCCGGAGCTGTACGGCGTCAACCCGGAGGTCGGTCACGAGCAGATGGCCGGCCTGAACTTCCCGCACGGCATCGCGCAGGCCCTGTGGGCGGGCAAGCTCTTTCACATCGACCTCAACGGCCAGTCCGGCATCAAGTACGACCAGGACCTGCGGTTCGGCGCCGGCGACCTGCGGGCGGCCTTCTGGCTGGTCGACCTCCTGGAGAGCGCCGGTTACGAGGGCCCGCGGCACTTCGACTTCAAGCCGCCGCGGACCGAGGACTTCGACGGCGTGTGGGCCTCGGCCGCGGGCTGCATGCGCAACTACCTGATCCTCAAGGAGCGCGCGGCCGCCTTCCGCGCCGACCCGGAGGTGCAGGAGGCCCTGCGCGCCGCGCGCCTGGACCAGCTGGCCCAGCCGACCGCGGCCGACGGCCTGGAGGCACTGCTCGCCGACCGCGCCGCGTTCGAGGACTTCGACGTCGACGCGGCCGCCGCGCGCGGCATGGCGTTCGAGCGCCTCGACCAGCTGGCGATGGACCACCTGCTGGGCGCGCGCGGCTGACGGTCACGCCCAGGAAGCGGTGACGGAAGAAGGCCGGAGAGCACGGCGCCCGCGCGTGCCTGCTTTCCGGCCGTTCCGCGTACACCGTGTGGCGCTTTCACCCCGGACCCCTCAAACGGACGCCGTGGCCCGGGGTCACCTCGACCGCGCTCCGTGGGTGCCGCTCCACCGGCGGTCCGGCCGGTCCACTAGGGGCACACCTCAGGGATGTCTCAGGGGCGAGGCCCGGAACCGCGGGGAGCGGGAAGCCGTTCTCACAGCAGGGATTCTCCCAGCAGAGAACGGCAGCGGCCGTGAAGGAGGCGACGCTCATGTCGAGAAGCGCGAAGATCGCCGCAGGGGGTGTGGCGGTCGGCCTGATCCTGCTGATATGGCTGCCCTGGTGGGTGGCGTTCCTGATCGTGGTGGGCGTCCCGGCGGCCGCCTACCTGGCACTGGACCCGTCCCAGCGGCGCAGGCTCCGCAGGGTCACCCGCAAGGAACTCGGCCGCTGAGACGGAGACTGTGCCGCCCCGGATCACAGAGGGCGTACGGCCATCTTGTCGAGCGCTTCCAGCAGGCCGGGCAGTTCCGGGCCGCGGCCGATCGGCAGGACCTCGCCCGGCTCGTCGTCGAGCAGGACGAAGGCGATGTCGTCGGTGCGGGCCACCATCGACCAGCCGGGGCCGTCCGCACGCAGTGTGCGAGCGTCGCCGGGGGCGAAGGTGGAGCGCACCCGGCCGAGCGGCGGCGGTGAGTCGACATAGGCGCGCGCCTCCGCGAGCACCCGGCGGATCCCCTGGTGCCCGCTCTTCGGCGGTGCCACCTCGTCCCCGTGGCCCTCGCCGCCCTCCTCGGCCCGCGCCGAGGGCTCGGCGGTGGGGCCCCGGTCGGCCGGCACGGCGAACTCGTCGTCGTTGATCCGCTGCCGCCACTCGCCCCACTGCGACGCGATCTCGTCGGCGCCCAGGCGCCGCTGGGCCGGCCCCCAGACGCTGGTGTCCGGCGGACTCAGCGGAGGCTGGTCCGCCGTCTCGGGAGCGGGATCGTGCGGTGCGGGAACGCCGGGGGCCGCGACGGCGACCGCCAGCGGCCAGCCCGGCAGCGCGGTCACGATGGCCTGCTCGTCCGGCGACAGGTCGTACTCCAGGCCGCAGTCCCAGGACGCGATCGCCACGGCGACCAGCGAGACGTCGTCGATGACGACCGTCCAGCGGGCGCCGTCGCCGTCCTGCCCCAGTACCAGGCCGTAGCCGTCGGCGCGGGAAGCGAGCCCCAGCGTCGCGCACGCCTCCGGATAATCGTCGCCCAGCACGCTCGGGAACTGCGCCGGTGTCAGCAGCACCGCCGTCAGCACATACAGCGCATCGTCCGCGGCGGCGACGGCCCCATCGTCCGTCCCGGCCATCCGTGCCTCCCCATCGGCTTGTCCAATCGCGCGCACCCTAATCCGGGCGGAAGGCCCTTGTCACGACTCCTCA
Source organism: Streptomyces hygroscopicus subsp. hygroscopicus (assembly GCF_030269125.1). Classification (GTDB taxonomy): domain Bacteria; phylum Actinomycetota; class Actinomycetes; order Streptomycetales; family Streptomycetaceae; genus Streptomyces; species Streptomyces hygroscopicus_C. Next base: position 35,810 of record NZ_BSSM01000007.1, read on the forward strand.
CACCACGCGGACCTGCCACTTTCCCCCTGGACGGGGGCGAAACGACCACGGTCTCCACGGGACTTCCCCAGACCGCCCCCGCCCTGGGTTCCTCTCCGGTGGCGGCTCCGCCGGACAAGGGCAGCCGGCCCCCCTCCGAGACGGGGACACCGGTGATGGTTCATCTCCTCGCCTTCCACGTAGAGTTGGAGTCCGGCGACAGAAGGGGGACGGCGCGGTGAAGCGCTTCGAACGGCTGGAGCGGATCCGCCGACTGGACCCGGTGGCGGACGCGCCGGAGATCTACCGGCTCAGCGCCGTCTTCGAATTCCCCTGGGACTACACCCGGGCCCTGGAACTGGCCCTGTACCGCACCTACGCGGTTCCGAGCATCGGCAGGCTCCTCGCCGAGACCGCCGAGCTGACCGACCGCACACAGAAGCGGTACGACGATACCGCGCTGCTCCTCGACACGATCGTGGAACACGGCTTCGCCGCCGAACAGGGGCGTACGGCGATCCGCCGCATCAACCAGATGCACCGCAGCTACGACATCGGCGACGACGACATGCGGTACGTGCTCAGCACCTTCGTCGTGGTGCCGAAGCGCTGGATCGACGCCTACGGCTGGCGCCGGCTGTCCCGGCACGAGATCGTCGCCGCCGCCGAGTACTACCGAACCCTCGGCCGGCACATGGGCATCCCGGATCTCCCCACGACGTACGAGGAGTTCGAAACCCTTCTCGACACCTACGAGGCGGCGCACTTCGGCTGGGACGAAGGTGCCCGGCGCGTCTCGGACGCCACCCTCGACCTGATGGCGTCCTGGTATCCCCGCCCCTTGGCCCCCCTGCTGCGCACGGGTGTGCTCGCCCTCCTCGACGAACCGCTGCTGGACGCCTTCCGCTACCAGAGGCCGGGCGCGGTCACCGTCGCCCTGGTGCGGCGCGCCGTCAAGGCGCGCGGCTGGGTGGTCCGACTGCTGCCGCCACGCCGCTCGCCCCACTTCGCGCGCCAGAACCGGGAGATCAAGGGGTACCCGAACGGCTATCGCGTGGCCGACCTCGGCACTCGCCCGGTCCCGGGACTGCGCGGCTGCCCCGTACGGCACCTGGACGCCTCAGCGGCCGACTCCCTCGAGTGACACCAGGGTGTCGCGCAGCCAGGCGAGTTCGGCCCGGCTCGTGGCACGCGCGATGGTGAGGATCCCCTGCCGGAAGGGGTCGTCCACCTCCTCGGCGCGGACCGGCCGGTCGCCCTCGTAGAAGAAGCTCGTCGGCTCCTCCAGGAAGGCGAGCCGGCGGCGCAGCACGGCGGCCTGGGCGGCGGGGTCCTCCAGGTGCCGCAGGAAGGCGAGCAGGACGAACCACTGGTTCTCGTCGGTGATCTCGCGCTGCCCGGGTTCGGCGAGCCGGCGCCGCAACTCGACCCGGCCCTCCTCGGTCAGCCGCAGCACATGGCGCGGCGCGGCCACGGCCCCAGGCTCGGTGGCGCGAACCAGCAGTCCTGCCTTCTCCAGCCGCTTGATCGCCGGATACAGCGTGCTCTCGGCGACCGGCCGCACATGACCGGTGAGTGCCGCGATGTGCCGGCGCAGGACGTATCCGTGCAGGGGGGCCTCGTAAAGAAATCCCAGGATGGCGAGTTCGAGCATGACCACATTCTTGCGTACCGCTGTACAGCGACGCTTCTATACTCCGTTGACGCAATACCTCGATGAGGATGTATGGTCGAAGCGGTGATCGAGGTCGGCAGGGAGGGCGTTGTGCGGCAGGCTGTGTTCGACGGTGAGGGAAGCCGGATCCGCTGGACGGAGGTGTCGGGGGAGGAGCCCGCCCGGGTCTATCTGCACGGGCTGGGATCGATGTCCGCGGCCTATCACGCACACATCGCGGCCCGCCCCGAACTCGCGGGCAGGCGCAGCCTCTTCCTGGATCTGCCGGGCCATGGCCTCAGCGACCGGCCCCGGCACTTCGGTTACACGCTGGAGGAGCACGCCGACGCGGTCGCGACCGCCCTGGACACCGCGGAGGTCAGCGGTGCCGAGCTGATCGCGCACAGCATGGGCGGCTCCGTCGCCATCGTGCTCGCGCACCGGAGGCCGGAACTCGTCTCCCGGCTGGTGCTCGCCGAGGCCAATCTGGACGCCTTCCCGCCCCTGACCGCGGGCAGCAGCGCGATCGCCACCTACGAGGAGGACGAGTTCGTCGAGGAGGCGTACACACGCGTGCTGGAGGCCGTCGGTCCCCTTTGGGCCGCCACCATGCGGCTGGCCGACCCGCGCGCCCTGCACCGCAGTGCCGTCGGCCTGCGGCGCGGCTCCGACCCCGTGATGCGCACGATCCTGGAGGACCTGGACATCGACCGGGTGTACCTGCAGGGGGAGAAGAGCGGTGAACTTGAGGACCGCGGGCTGCTGGAAGCGGCCGGTGTACGGGTGCTGACGGTGACGGGCGCCGGGCACAACATCATGTTCGACAACCCCGACGCCTTCGCCGCCGCCGTCGCGGGAAACCTCTGATCCATCAGTCCTCGCGCACGGCGAGCGCGAGGAAGCGGGCGTCCTCGTCGACGTACGACGTCATGCGCCACCCCGAACGTGAGAGCAGCGGGCCGAGGTTCTGTTCGGCCCGCAGGTCGTCCGGTGTGATCTGCCTGCCCTGCCGCGCCGCCAGAGCCGCGCGGCCGACGGGATGGAACAGGGCGAGCCGCCCGCCGGGCCGCACCACCCGGGCGAGTTCCCGCAGGTTCTCCACGGGGTGCGGCAGATGGGCGATCAGCCCCGCCGCGAACACCGCGTCCAGGGACTTCGAACGCAGCGGCAGCGCGGCCACGTCCGCGAGCAGCAGCGTTCCCTCCCGGTCGCGGCCCGCCGCTACGGCGGCCGCGAGCATCGCCGGGGTCAGGTCGGCGCCGAGGATCACGCCGGTGGGGCCCACGGCGGCCCGCAGCGGCGACAGCGCGCGCCCGGTCCCACAGCCCGCGTCCAGTACGCGGTCGCCCGTCCGCAGCCCGAGGTCGGCCACGGCGGCCGCGTACGCGGGCCCGTCATCGGGAAACCGGCTGTCCCAGTCCGCGGCCCGTGCGGCGAAGAACTCCTGGACGTGTGCGTGGTCGTCGCTCATGTCCCGCATGATGCCCTGATTTCGTGCCCGTGCGCGCACGACGGTGGGCGCGGAGGCGAGCCTGCCGCTGATCGGCCGGGGCCGCCGCTCAGGCCGCCAGATCCCGCACCGCCACCACCTGTTCGATGGGAACGCGGACCAGCAGCTCACCGGGAACGCCGTTGCGGGCGCCGAACTCCTCGGCGCGGTCCTCGCCCATGTACCGCGCGGCGACCCGCGCCGCCCAGTGGCGCAGTTCCGCCGGATCCTCCGACAGTTGGGCGCGGCCGCCCAGCATCACGAAATGGAACGGCGGCCTGTCGTCGTCCACGCACAGGGCGACACGCCCGTCACGGGCCAGATTGCGCCCTTTCACGGTGTCCCGGCCGGTGAGAAGGACCAGTTCGTCCCCGTCCAGCAGGAACCAGACCGGGGCCACATGAGGGCTCCCATCGGCGCGAACGGTGGACAGTTTGCCGGTGCGGGTGCCCTTTGAGACGAACGCCCGCCATTCCTCGTCGGTCATCTTCTGTGCCATGCGCCCATCCTCCTTGCCCGTATGCCGCACGTGGGGAAGGCTTGCGGAGGGTTCCTCCAGCCAGGGGGAGACATCACACGGGGAGACGGAAATGGTGCAGAACCAGGGACTCGGCTGGCTCCTGGACGACCTGACGGAACGTGTGGAGGATGTGCGGCACGCGCTGGTCCTGTCCAACGACGGACTGGTCACCGGTGCGAGCACCGGACTGCGCCGCGAGGACGCGGAGCACCTTGCCGCCGTGGCGTCCGGTCTGCACAGTCTGGCCAAGGGCTCGGGGCGCCACTTCGGCGCGGGCGCGGTACGCCAGACGATGATCGAGTACGACGACGCCGTGCTGTTCGTGACCGCGGCCGGCTCCGGCAGCTGCCTGTGCGTGCTCAGCGGGGCGGAGGCCGACATCGGGCAGATCGCCTACGAGATGACCCTGCTCGTCAACCGGGTCGGAGAGCACCTCGGCGTCGATGCCCGGAAACCCGAGCAGGCACCCGGCACAGGTCTCTGACCTGGGAATTCTTCAGCCTCCCCAGAGTTATCCACAGGCTCGCCACGCAATGCGCCGAAACGGCTACGGTGTGTGCACGGCGATCGCACGAGGCGTGAGCCACTGACTCCACGGGGGAGTAGGACCATGTCGGCAGACATCTTCGGACCAGCCCGCTCCGAAACGTGTACACCGGGCCGGGCCGCTCGTGAACTGGGCGTTCCGCGAGGTGAGTTCGACCTCGCCGTCCAGCTCGGGCACGTGCGGACCGTGCCCGACGAGGGTGGGGGTGGCGGTCGGCTGGTGGAGCGCGCGGAGATCGACCGGCTGCGTGCGCAGGACGGTTTCCCGGACTCGCTCAGCGATCGGGTGCGGGTCGTGGGCACCGGCGACGGCGCCGAGCTGATGGACATCCCGGCCGGCCGTTTCACCCGGCTCGCGCGCCTGGGCCTGCTCGTGCCCATGAAGGTGTACGTCAACCGGTACGGGACCGTGGTCTGGCTCTATCTGGCCCAAGAGCTGAAGGACTTCGCGGCCGCCGCGGAGAACACGCGCCTGCTCAAGGGGCGCACCCCCGAGACACTGCGGAGCCAGCTCGCGGAGGGCGTCGACCTGCGTGCCCGCAACTGGCGCATGCGGCAGCTCGGATGTCTGCTGCGACAGGCCGGGGACCCGTGGGCCCGAGCCGGGGCCCTGGCCACCCTGCTCCCGCCCGCCGAGGTCGCCGATGTCGTCGAGGACCCGTACGAACGTGCCTGGGTGAACCGGTTCCGGTCCGCGCTGCCCGGTCAGGCCCTGTCCGGAAGATCGTTCGCCCACGTCGCCGAGCGGATCACGACCGCGCAGGACGCGGACGAGATCGAGTGGCTGCGTGGCGACCTGGCCCAGTCGGTCGAGGAAGCACGGGTCCTCTCGCCGGCTCCCCGGCCGGCCGTGCGCCGCGCGAGGCCGACGACGCGTCCGACGGCGCGGCCTATCCCGCCGATGGCACGCACGGTGACGGCGCGGTTGGAGTCGGGGGAGTCGACGGTTCCCACGCCGGAGCCGACGGCGGGGGCGGCCGTGCGGGCCGCCGAGCCGCGTCCGATCCCCGCAGGAGACGTGCCCGAGCGGCGACACACGCCCCGGGCACGGCCGGCACCGCCCTCCGGTCCCCGGTTCCCCGGGCCCGGACGCACACCGCCGCGCTCCACGAGCCGTCTGCGCGCCTGGCTACGGCGGAGAGGCCCGCGACCCGCAGAGGTCTGAGCACGCGTGGTCGAGCCGGCCCGGGGCGCTACAGGGACCTGAACAGTCCCTCTTGGACGACCGAGACGAGCAGCCGCCCCTCGATGTCGTAGATGCGCCCGCGGGCGAGCCCCCGCCCGCCGGTGGCGATCGGCGACTCCTGGTCGTAGAGGAACCACTCGTCGGCGCGGAACGGCCGGTGGAACCACATCGCGTGGTCCAGTGAGGCCATGTCGAAGTTCCGACGCCCCCACAGGGGTTCGACGGGGATGCGCACCGCGTCCAGGAGCGTCATGTCGCTGGCGTAGGTCAGCGCGCAGGTGTGGACCAGCGGGTCGTTCCCCAGCGGTCCCACCGCGCGCATCCACACCGCGCTGCGCGGCTCGGCGCCCTTGACCTCCTCGTCGTTCCAGCGCAGCGGGTCGGCATACCGGATGTCGAAGGGCTGGCGGCGCACCATCCGCTCCAACTGCTCCGGCAGCGTGCCCAGATGCTTGCGTATCTCCTCGGCCACCGTCGGCAGCGTTTCGGGATGCGGCAGCTCACGGGCCGGCGGTAGCTGGTGTTCGAACGGTCCTTCCTCGGGCTTGTGAAAGGAGGCGGTCAGATTGAAGATCGTGCGGCCCTGCTGCACGGCGGTGACCCGGCGCGTGGTGAACGAACGCCCGTCGCGGATCCGCTCCACCTGGTACACGATCGGCACGCCGGGACGCCCCGGGCGCAGGAAGTACGCGTGCAGCGAGTGCACCGGGCGGTCGCCCTCCGTGGTGCGGCCTGCGGCGACCAGGGCCTGGCCCGCCACCTGGCCGCCGAAGACCCGCTGCAGGGACTCCTGCGGGCTTCGGCCACGGAAGATGTTGACCTCGATCTGCTCCAGGTCGAGCAGATCGACCAGTCTTTCGGCCGGGTTCGTCGTCATGGGTGGGATTCTCCTGTGGTCACAGCTGGCCGACATCGGTGACGCGTACGACCGCGCGGCCCTCGGCGTCCGAGGCCGCGAGGTCGACCTCCGCACTGATACCCCAGTCGTGGTCGCCGTTGGGGTCGTCGAAGATCTGGCGGACCCGCCAGAGGCCGTTCTCCGGCTCCTCCTTGATGACCAGCAGCTTGGGGCCGCGGGCGTCGGGGCCGGTACCGAGATCTTCGTACTCGTCCCAGTACTTGTCCATGGCCTCGCCCCAGGCGTCGGCGTCCCAGCCGGACTCGGCGTCCATCTCACCCAGTTCCTCGACCTGGTCCAGCGCGGCCAGCTCCACGCGGCGGAACAGCGCGTTGCGGACCAGCACCCGGAAGGCGCGTGCGTTGGTGGTGACCGGCTTGACCTCGTCGGCCTTCTCCTGGGCCTGCTCGGCGGTCATCTCCTCGGGGTTCGCCAGCTGCTCCCACTCGTCCAGCAGGCTGGAGTCGACCTGGCGCACCATCTCGCCGAGCCACTCGATCAGGTCCTGGAGGTCCTCGGACTTCAGGTCGTCCGGGATGGTGTGGTCGAGGGTCTTGTAGGCGCCGGCGAGGTAGCGCAGCACGATGCCCTCGGTGCGGGCCAGCTCGTAGAAGGACACCAACTCCGTGAAGGAGAGCGCCCGTTCGTACATGTCGCGGACGACCGACTTCGGCGACAGCGGGTGGTCGCCGACCCAGGGGTGGCTCTTGCGGTAGGTGTTGTAGGCGTGGAAGAGCAGCTCTTCCAGCGGCTTCGGGTAGGTGACGTCCTGGAGGCGCTCCATGCGCTCCTCGTACTCGACGCCGTCGGCCTTCATCGCGGCCACGGCCTCGCCGCGTGCCTTGTTCTGCTGGGCGACGAGGATCTGCCGCGGGTCGTCGAGCGTGGATTCGACCACGGAGACCATGTCGAGGGCGTAGGACGGCGACTCGGGATCAAGGAGTTCGAACGAGGCGAGGGCGAATGTGGACAGCGGCTGGTTGAGCGCGAAGTCCTGCTGGAGGTCGACCGTGAGCCGCACGATGCGCCCCTCCGCGTCGGGCTTGTCGAGTTTCTCCACGATGCCGCCGTCGAGCAGCGAACGGTAGATCGCGATCGCCCGGCGGATGTGCCGCAGCTGCTGCTTGCGCGGCTCGTGGTTGTCCTCCAGGAGATGGCGCATCGCCTCGAAGGCGTTGCCCGGCCGGGCGATCACCGACAGCAGCATGGTGTGCGTCACCCGGAAACGGGACGTCAGCGGCTCCGGCTCCGAGTCGATCAGCTTCTGGAAGGTGTTCTCCGTCCAGCCGACGAATCCCTCCGGCGCCTTCTTGCGCACCACCTTGCGCCGCTTCTTCGGGTCGTCGCCCGCCTTCGCCAGCGCCTTCTCGTTCTCGATGACGTGTTCCGGCGCCTGGGCGACGACGAGGCCCGCCGTGTCGAAGCCGGCCCGGCCGGCCCGGCCCGCGATCTGGTGGAACTCCCGCGCCCGCAGGGTTCGCACCCGGCTGCCGTCGTACTTGGTCAGTGCTGTGAACAGGACCGTGCGGATAGGCACGTTGACGCCCACGCCGAGCGTGTCCGTGCCGCAGATGACCTTCAGCAGACCGGCCTGGGCGAGCTTCTCCACCAGCCGTCGGTACTTGGGCAGCATGCCGGCGTGGTGCACGCCGATGCCGTGGCGGACGTAACGGGAGAGGTTGCGGCCGAACTTGGTGGTGAACCGGAAGTTGCCGATCAGCTCGGCGATCTGGTCCTTCTCCTCGCGCGAGCACATGTTGATGCTCATCAGCGCCTGGGCCCGCTCCACGGCCTGCGCCTGGGTGAAGTGGACGATGTACACCGGCGCCTGCTTGCTCTCCAGCAGCTCGGTGAGCGTCTCGGTGAGCGGGGTCAGCTTGTACTCGTAGGAGAGCGGCACCGGACGGGTCGCCGAGCGGACCACCGCGGTCGGACGGCCGGTGCGGCGGGTGAGGTCCTTCTCGAAGAACGACACATCGCCCAAAGTGGCGGACATCAGGATGAACTGCGCCTGAGGCAGTTCCAGCAGCGGAATCTGCCAGGCCCAGCCGCGGTCACCCTCCGCGTAGAAGTGGAACTCGTCCATGACGACCTGGCCCACGTCCGCGTTCTTGCCGTCGCGCAGCGCGATCGAGGCCAGCACCTCGGCCGTGCAGCAGATCACGGGGGCGTCGGCGTTCACGGAGGCGTCGCCGGTGAGCATGCCGACGTTCTCGGTGCCGAACAGCTTGCACAGCTCGAAGAATTTCTCCGACACCAGCGCCTTGATCGGGGCCGTGTAGAAGGTGACCTCGTCGCGGGCCAGTGCCGCGAAGTGCGCGCCCGCGGCGATCATGCTCTTGCCGGAACCGGTGGGGGTGGAGACGATCACGTTCGCCCCGGACACCGCTTCGATCAGCGCCTCTTCCTGGTGGGGGTAGAGGGTGAGGCCGCGCTCCTGGGCCCACGACTCGAAGGCTTCGTAGAGGGCGTCGGGGTCGGCGGTCGGCGGCAGCTGATCGATGAGGGTCACCCTCCCATCTTGCCTGGCCTCCTCCCCGATCGGGGAATCGGCTGGGGCCGGGAAGATCACGGCAGCTACGCTGTGTCGCCGACGGAGCGTCAGCGCACCAGGTCAACTGGACAGCGGTACACGAGGAATGGGGCGGGGAGCGGCCATGATGGGACCAGCACACTCACTGTCGGGAGCCGCGGCCTGGCTCGGCGTCGGAGCGGCAGCCGCCGCGGCCGGGCACCCGATGCCCTGGCCGGTCCTGCTGGTCGGCGCCCTGATCTGCGCCGGCGCCGCGCTCGCCCCGGACCTCGATCACAAGGCGGCCACCATCTCGCGCGCCTTCGGGCCGATCTCGCACTGGCTCTGCGAGATCGTGGACAAGCTGTCCTACGCCGTCTACAAGGCGACCAGGAAGAAGGGCGACCCGCGCCGCTCCGGCGGCCACCGCACGCTGACGCACACCTGGGTGTGGGCGGTCCTGATCGGCGCCGGTTCCTCGGCGGTGGCGATCACCGGGGGGCGCTGGGCGGTACTGGGGATCCTGTTCGTGCACATGGTGCTGGCCATCGAGGGCCTGCTGTGGCGGGCGGCGCGGGGTTCCAGCAGCGACGTGCTGGTCTGGCTGCTGGCGGCGGCCTCGGCGTGGATCCTGGCGGGCGTGCTCGACAAGCCCGGCAACGGCTCGGACTGGTTGTTCACCGAGCCCGGTCAGCAGTACATGTGGCTGGGGCTGCCGATCGTGCTGGGCGCGCTGGTGCACGACATCGGGGACGCGCTGACCGTCTCGGGCTGCCCGATCCTGTGGCCGATCCCGCTGGGTCGCAAGCGCTGGTACCCGGTGGGCCCGCCGAAGGCGATCCGGTTCAGGGCGGGCAGCTGGGTGGAGCTGAAGGTGCTGATGCCCGTGTTCATGCTGCTCGGGGGGATGGGCTGCGCTGCGGCCCTCAATGTGATCTGAGCCCGACCCGCGGTTCCGGCGGCGACGCCGGATCAGGTGGCGTCGCCCGGGTCCGCCCCGCCGTAGCGGCGCTCGAAGCGGGCGATGCGGCCCTCGGTGTCGACCGTGCGGGCCTTGCCGGTGTAGAAGGGGTGGCTCTCCGAGGAGATCTCCACGTCGATCACCGGGTAGGTCTGTCCGTCGTCCCAGTCGATGGTCTGCTCGCTCTGCGCGGTGGAGCGGGTCAGGAACGCGTAGCCGGCGGCGCGGTCGCGGAAGACCACAAGGTGGTAGTCGGGATGCTTGTCCTGCTGCATGGCGGCTCCTCGTGCGGGGCGGTCGGGCAGGGCGCGGGCGGGTCGGTGGGGACCCGCGGGTCAGCCGGAGACGGAGTCCTCGTCCACGATGTGCATCGCTGCCTCCTCGGCGGAGGCGGCGGCGCCGTCGATGCCGACGTCGCTGGCCACGAGAGCGGCCTCCTCGTCCTCGTGAGCCCCCTCGTCCGGGGCCACCAGCCGGCCGGAGCGGAGGTCGCCGACCTCGTTGTCGAGGAGTTCCCCGTCGGTGCCCTCGCAGTCGCCGATGCCGTCGTCGTCGGGGACCTCCCGGTCGGGCACCTCCTCGGCGAGGCGTTGATCGAGGGTCTCGCCCGCCTTCCGCTCCGCCGCGGTCACACCCTCGTGTTCCACCGCCCACGGCCGCTCCGGAGGAGACCAGCCGCGGTCGAGGGGGTCGTCGACACCGTCGAAGTCCAGAGTGTCCTCGACGTCGAGCACCCCCGAGTCCTCCCGGATCTCCGAGGGATCGGGCTGGTAGACGTCGTCCCCCCAGCTGTCGGCGCTGTCCACGACTACCTCCAGGTGGTGAGGACGGCCGGATACCGCCGGAAGGGGCGGCGGGCCGTCGGCACACACGGCACGGATGTCACACGGTGTGTACCGGGGGCTTCCCGGGCGAAACCCGAGCCGGTGCCGTTCTCCAGCCTTCCACTGCTGCTCACCACCGCGCAACGGCACGGGGCGCGGGCGGCTCCCACCGGGGCCGCCCGCACCGGGTGCTCAGCCGTGCCAGGACCGCCACAGGGCCGCGTACGCGCCGTTTGCCGCGACGAGGTCGTCATGGCTGCCCAGCTCGCTGATCCGGCCGTTCTCCACCACGGCGATCACGTCGGCGTCGTGGGCGGTGTGCAGCCGGTGGGCGATGGCGACGACCGTGCGGCCGTCGAGGACACGGGCCAGGGACCGCTCCAGGTGGCGGGCCGCCCGCGGGTCGAGGAGCGAGGTCGCCTCGTCCAGGACCAGCATGTGCGGGTCGGCCAGCACCAGCCGGGCCAACGCGATCTGCTGGGCCTGCGCCGGGGTCAGCGTCAGCCCGCCGGATCCGACCTCGGTGTCCAGGCCCTCGTCCAGCGCCCGTGCCCAGCCGTCGGCGTCCACGGCGCCCAGGGCAGCCCACAGCTCGGCGTCGTCGGCGCCGGTGCGGGCCAGCAGGAGGTTGTCCCGCAGGGAGCCGACGAAGACGTGGTGCTCCTGGTTGACCAGGGCGACGTGCGAGCGGACGCGTTCGGCCGGCATCCGGGACAGCTCGGCGCCGCCGAGGGTGATCCGCCCGTCCCGGGGTGCGTAGATCCCGGCGAGCAGCCGGCCCAGGGTGGACTTGCCCGCGCCCGAGGGGCCGACCAGGGCGAGCCGGGTGCCCGGCGGGACCCGGAGGGACAACTCGCGCAGCACGTCGACGCCCTCGCGGTAGCCGAAGCGCACCCGGTCGGCGTGCACGTCCCGCCCCTCCGGAACCATCGACGCGTCCCCCCTGCCTGGCTCGATCTCCCGGACGCCGACGAGACGGGCGAGCGAGACCTGGGCCACCTGCACCTCGTCGTACCAGCGCAGGATCAGGTTCAGCGGGTCGACGAGCATCTGCGCCACGAGCGCGCCTGTGACCAGTTGGCCCACGCCGAGCCAGCCGCGCAGGACGAACAGGCCGCCCACCATCAGGACCGAGCCGAGGACGATGACGTGGGTGGCGTTGATGACCGGGAACAGCACGGACCGCAGCCACAGCGTGTACCTTTCCCACGCGGTCCAGGACTTGATCCGCTGGTCCGACAGGGCGACACGGCGGGCGCCCAGGCGGTGTGCCTCGATGGTGTGGCCGGCGTCCACGGTCTCGGCGAGCGCGGCGGCGACGGCTGCGTACCCGGCGGCCTCCGAACGGTAGGCCGCGGGCGCCCGTTTGAAGTACCAGCGGCAGCCGGCCACCAGTCCCGGCACCGCGAGGAGCACGGCGGCCGCGAGCGGCGGGGCCGTGACCACGAGCCCGCCGAGCAGCAGCAGGGTCCATACGACACCGATCGCCAGCTGCGGCACTGCCTCGCGCATGGCGTTGGCCAGGCGGTCGATGTCGGTGGTGATGCGGGAGAGCAGGTCGCCGGTGCCCGCCCGTTCCAGCACGCCCGGCGGCAGCCCGACCGAGCGGACGAGGAAGTCCTCGCGCAGGTCGGCGAGCATCCGTTCGCCGAGCATGGCACCGCGCAGCCGTACCTGCCGGACGAACGTCGCCTGCACGCCGAGGGCCAGGAGGAACAGCCCGGCGGTCAGGCCGAGACGCAGCTCCCGCGTACCGTCCGACACCCGCTGGACCAGGTCGCCGAGCAGGTAGGGACCGATCATGGAGGAGATCACGGCCACGGTGTTCACGGCGACCAGCAGCAGGAAGGCCCGGCGGTGCCGGCGGAACAGTTCGGCGACGTAGGTGCGTACGGTCGAGACCGCGCCGATGGGCAGGGCGGCGGCGGTCGTCGGGGCCGCCGGGTCGTGCGCCGGTGGTGCCACTCCGATCATGCGCTCTCCTCGATTTCGTCCAGCTCCTTGAGGGCGTCCAGCAGCGCGCCCTCGTCGGCCGTGGCCGGTTCGTCGTCCGTCTCCCGGGTCACCACGTGCCGGTACCGGGGCTCGCCGTCGAACAGCTCCCGGTGCGTGCCGCTCGCCACGACCTCGTCCTCGTCGACCAGGACGACCCGGTCGGCGAGGTCGAGTAGCAGCGGAGAGGAGGTGAACACCACCGTCGTGCGCCCCGAGCGCAGGCGACGCAGCCCGTCCGCGATCCGGGCCTCGGTGTGCGAGTCGACGGCGGAGGTCGGTTCGTCCAGCACCAGCACCTCCGGGTCGGTGATCAGGGACCGGGCCAGGGCGAGCCGTTGGCGTTGGCCGCCGGAGAGGGACCGGCCGCGCTCGGTGATGCGGGCGTCCATCGGGTCGGCGGTGTCCAGGGATCCCTGGACCAGGGCGTCGAGGATGTCGTCGCACCGCGCGGCCGCGAGCGCGTCGGCGGCCGTGACGGCGCCGGACGTGGGCACGTCGAGCAGTTCGCGCAGGGTGCCGGAGAGCAGGACAGGGTCCTTGTCCTGGACGAGGACGGCGGTCCGGGCGAGGTCGAGGGGGAGGTCGTCCAGGGGTTCACCGCCGAGCAGCACCGAGCGGCCCGGTTCCGTGGGGTGCCCGCCCAGCCGCTCCGCGAGCCGTCCGGCCGCGTCCGGGTCGCCGCACACCACCGCGGTGAGCCGGCCGGCCGCAGCGACCAGCCCGGTCGCGGGGTCGTACAGATCGCCGCGGGGTACGTCCGCCCGGTCCCCGCCCGGTGCTCCCTGGACGCCTGCCGTCGACCGTCGCAGCGACAGCACGTGCGCCGCTCGCTTGGCCGAAGGCCGGGAGAACGAGTAGGACATCGCGATCTCCTGGAAATGTTGCAGCGGGTAATTGAGGACCATCACCGAGCTGTAGACGGTGACCAGTTCGCCGACGGCGATGCGGCCCTCGCGTGCCAGGCGGACGCCGTACCAGACGACCGCGATCAGCAGCAGACCCGGCAGCAGCACCTGCACGGCGGAGATCAGCGACCACATGCGGGCGCTGCGCACCGCCGCGTGCCGCACGTCCTGGGAGGCCCGGCGGTAGCGGTCGAGGAAGAGTTCCTCGCCGCCGATGCCGCGCAGCACCCGCAGTCCGGCGACGGTGTCCGAGGCCAGTTCGGTGGCTCGGCCCGCCTTCTCGCGCTGGATGTCGGCGCGGCGGGTGGCGCGCGGCAGCAGCGGCAGGACCGCCAGCGCCACGACGGGGAGTCCGGCGGCGACGACCGTGCCGAGCGCGGGCTGGTAGACGAGGAGGCCGACGCAGACGACGACCACCGTCAGTGCGGCGGCGGTGAAGCGGGAGGCGGCCTCCACGAACCAGCCGATCTTCTCCACGTCACCGGTGGAAACGGCAACCACCTCGCCGGCCGCCACCCGCCGGGTCAGCGCCGAACCGAGTTCCGCCGCCTTGCGGGCGAGGAGTTGCTGGACGCGGGCGGCGGCGGTGATCCAGTTGGTGACGGAGGCCCGGTGCAGGAAAGTGTCGCCCACGGCGATGGCCGTGCCGCACAGCAGCATCAGACCGCCCGTCAGGGCCAGCCGGGTGCCCGACCGGTCCACGACGGCCTGCACCGCGAGGCCGACGCAGAAGGGGAGTGCGGAGACGGCGGCGAAGTGGAGAAGGCCCCAGGCCAGCGCCTTCAGCTGGCCGCCCAGTTGGTTGCGCCAGAGCCACCACAGGAATCGAGGTCCTGAGCGTGCGTCGGGCACGCCCGGGTCGGGATAGGGAAGGTCGTGAATCTGCATGACGTCCAGAGGGCTCGTGACAGGGTGTCAGGGAAGGGCGGCAGCCGGCGGGGCGGCCCGGGACAAGCCGTGAAAGGTTCGCTTCGCAGAGTCAGCGATTTCAAACGGTTTTCTCGTCGACCTGGCGTCATGCCGGCATGGCCGGACGCGTAGAGAGGGCGTGCGGCCCTCGGAACCCTGCCCCTGACGACCCTTTCCGCCTGCGGCACGGCCTCGTCCACCGCCGCACCGGGCCACGAGGACCGGGACCCGGCCCGAGTCCGACGTGGCGCTCTACCTACGGCAGGGCAGCGGCCGGCAGCAGGTGGGCGGTCGGCCGACGCACAACGGGCGGCGCGGCTGGACCCCCGACCACCACGAGGACGACAAGCGCGGCCCGGTCCGCGTGTCCACGCTGTCCTCCGAAGGGCATACGCTCGCCGGTCCCGGGAGCGGCCTGCCGTACGACCACGACATCTACGCCTGCGCGTCCCCGAAGGAGCGGCCCGAGGCGTACCAGCACGACTTCGGTCACGTCGTCACCATCGACCGCGGCCGGGTACCGGCCCCCGCCGCGCGCCGCCACCCGCCCCTGGGGCGCGGCCATGGGGGGCGGTGTCCGGTTTCGTACCCGGCCCACCGCGGCGGCACCCCGGCCCGCGTGAGCATGCCGAGGAACGCCATGGAGGTGCTGCTGCGCACGCTCGCCCGGCCCGGCACCCTGTGGTGGTGAGGGGGGCCGGGCGGATCTCGGCGCCTGACGTTCGCGCGCCCGTCAGTTGTCCGACGAGCCGCCCTGGGGCGCCGACGACGGTCCCGCCGTGACGGCCGAGCCGATCACGTCCACATCGTTGGAGCGGACGTAGGCGATCCGGTGGTCGAACTGGATCTGGTAATAGGTCTCCTCGCCCTTGACCACCGGCTGGGGCGTGTCGACGAAGGTCGAGCGCGGGACGAAGGAACTGTCGATGGTGCCTTCGGTGACGTACCGCTGGCCCGCGCGGAAGTGGTAGGGGAGCGGCGCCTCGGGCTCCTCCTCCATGCCCTCCGGGTAGGCGTCCTCCTCAGGGAGCGCGCGGCCGAAGACCGGGATCTCGTCCAGGCCCTCCCTGGGCGTCACCATCTTGCCGGCCGCACCCACCGCCGTCTCCTGATTCTTCGGGTTCTTGAACCATGCCTTGCGACCCTGGTACCAGACCGCGGTCCAGTCGCCGCGGCGTTCCGCGACGGCGAAGGTCTGGCCGGCCGAGGCGCGCGCCCCCAGGTCGTCGACGTCCAGTGTGGAGGCCGCGCCGTCCGGATGGCGGCCCGGGTCCTGGATCAGCGGCGCCTTCTCGTCCGGGCGGGTGTACATGCGTACGGCGCTGGAGCCGTGCTTCGGACATGTCGCCCCGGCCTTGCGGCAGCCCGTGAACCTGGGCGAGTGGGTGGTGTAGTCCGGCAGGATCGTCACCATGTCGCTGTCCGGCCCGGCGGTGGCCTTCAGAGGCGCGCCGAGGAGGTCGAAGTAGTGGCGCCAGTCCCAGAAGGGGCCCGGATCGTCGTGCATGTCGGG
Source organism: Streptomyces hygroscopicus subsp. hygroscopicus (assembly GCF_030269125.1). Lineage (GTDB taxonomy): Bacteria > Actinomycetota > Actinomycetes > Streptomycetales > Streptomycetaceae > Streptomyces > Streptomyces hygroscopicus_C. The sequence goes on from NZ_BSSM01000007.1 coordinate 51,701, forward strand.
GATGGAGTCGCCGGTCGGCGAGGGCACGTTGTCGTGGCCGAAGATGTGCTGCCGGTCGAGCGGGACGTCGTACTTCTTCGCCAGATAGCGCACCAGGCGTGCCGAGGTCCGGTACATCTGCTCGGTGAACCAGGTGCCCGGCTGCCGGAGGAAGCCCTCGTGCTCGATACCGATGGAGCGGGCGTTGACGTACTGGTTGCCGGAGTGCCAGGCCTCGTCCTTGGTCTGGACGTGCTGGGTGATGTGGCCGTCGCTGGAGCGGATCGAGTAGTGCCAGGACGCCTCGGTCGGGTCCTGCACCGTCTGGAACATGCTGGACAGCTTGGCCTCGGTGTCGTGGATGACGATGTACTCGATCTTCTGGTCGCGCGGCCGGTCGGCGAGGTCGTGGTTGCCGTAGTCGCCGTCGTCGTCGATCTCCTCGTACGGCGCCGCGAGCCAGTCGCAGGACACCTCGGCCGGGCACTCCGTCCCCTTGGCATGCCGGGGCTTCTCCGTGCGGACGGTGTGGGGGCGCACGGAGGGACTCGCGGGCAGGGAGACCTCCTGGCCCTCGGCGGTGGTGCGGTGGGCGCCCTTGCGGATCACCGAGAAGACGTCGTTCGCGTACATGGCCGCCGAGGTGACGTCAGGAGTGCCGGGGAAACGTTCCACCGCCTCCCACCAGTCCGCGGGATCGTCGCTGAGGGGCTTGCCCAGCTGCCGCTGGGTGGCCGCGAGCAGAGCGGCGCCGCCGCGCACATTGGCGCTGGCGTCCGTGCGCAGCCGCCCGGCCGGGGCATCGGTCAGCCGGGCGGCGCGCTGGAGGTCCGCCGGCTTCACGGCACGGCCGGCCAGGACACCCTCCGGCCGCGCGGCGGGCGCGCCCGCCGCGCCCGCGCTGGGCTGGAGCGCGCCACCGCCCTGGATGCCCGGGGAGGGCGACTCGGCCGGGAACCGGCTGGTGTCCACCAGGTGCATCGGCCCGTAGCCGCCCGCGACGCTCGGGGAGCCCGGATGGGCGTCCCAGCGGGTCTGCACATACGACACGCTCATGAGCACACTGCGCGGCACATGGAAGTCGTGGGCGGCGTCGGTGAAGGCGACCTGCAGACGCTGCTCCGGCGCCTCGTCGTCGGTCATCGGGGTGAGCAGCAGCGGCGCCAGCAGGGCCGCGAATCCGATGGCGCAGGCGGTCCGGCGGCACACGCGGCCGTTGGGGACACGTGGGACGGTGGGTCTTCTCATGGCACGGGTCTCCAAACATGTTCATCGCGCTCTTCGCCGCCAGGACAAAGGAGTTGCCCCTGACAACCACCCCTCGTACGTTTCCGTGGTCCGCGTGTCCCGTCGCGCCAACCGTCACCGGGGTGGACCAGCGGCCCGGCAGAGGCCACCCGGTCGGCGGCAGCGGCTGCGCTCCGACGGCCCGTCAGTGCGGGACCCCCTGCGGGCCGCTGACGGGGGACATCCGGCTCACTCCTCGACGGGGTCCACCCGCCAGTCCGGGTGGCCCGGCATGGGCGGCGTGCGGGGGCCGTAGAGCCAGTCGGTCAGAAAGGGTCTCAGATCCTCGGCGGCGACCCGGGAGGCGAGGGCGATGAAGTCCTGGGTACCGGCCGTGCGGCCCCGGTAGGTGCTCACCCAGGACTTCTCGATCCGCTCGAAGACCGCGGCGCCGACCTTCTCCCGCAGGGCGTAGAGCACCAGGGCCGAGCCGTCGTAGCGCATCACCTTGAACAGGGTGTCCGCGGTGGGCTCGGCGGGGGCGCCGTCGTCGTGCCGCCACTGGTCGTGCTGCGCGTAGGCGTCGCGCATCGCGTCCTCCAGGCTGACGCCGCCGTGCGAGTCGGAGTACAGCCGTTCGTAGAAACGGGCGTGACCCTCGCTCAGCCACAGGTCGGACCAGCGCCGGACGGCGACGCTGTCGCCGGTCCAATGGTGTGCCAGCTCGTGCACGAGGTTGCGTTCGGCGTCGACCCGGTCGCCGAGCAGGTCGCCCTTCGGCACGACCGACAGCGACTGGGTCTCCAGCGCCACCGGCAGCTCGGTGTCCCCGACCAGCACGCCGTAGCGGCGGAAGGGATACGGCCCGAGCCGCTGTTCGAGCCAGGCCAGGTGCTCCGGGGTGAGCGAGCGGTACTCCTCGGTTTCGCCGACCAGGCCGTCGGGGACCACGTCGCGCACCGGAAGCCCGCGTGGCCCGCTGCTGTTGATGACGCGGAACTTTCCGATCGCCAGCTGAACCAGCTGGGCCGCGATCGGCTGCTCGGAGTCGTAGGTCCACTCGACGCGTCCGTCGGCCCGCTTGCCGGTGCTGACGAGGCGTCCGTTGGCCACCGCGCTGACGTTCGCGGGGGTGGTGACGTGAAAGGTGACCGGCGCGCGCAGGCTCGGATGGTCGTCCGCAGGGAAGATCATCTTTGCGCCGTCGGGCTGGGCGCAGACCACGGTGCCGTCGGGCGTGGGGACCCAGCCGTAGTCCCGGATCGCGTCGTCGCGGTGGCCTTGCCGGGTGGGGTCGGCGGTGTAGGCGACGTGGACGGTGAACGCGCCGCCGCGGGGGATCGGCCGGGCGGGGGTGACCACGAGTTCGTCGCCGTCGCGTACGGCCGTGGCCGGTACGCCGTCGACCGTGACCCCGTGCAGCGTGTTGCCCGCGAAGTCGAGGTCGAAGCGGGACAGGGCCTGGGTGGCGGTGGCGCTGATCGTGGCGCCGGCCTCGAAGGGGGTGCGGGGCGCCCGCCAGTCGAAGTCCAGCGTGTAGCGGCGGACCGTGTAGCCGCCGTTTCCCGCGAGCGGCATCAGCGGGTCGCCGATGCCGCTCGCGCCGGGGGACGGGGGCGGCGCTCCTGCCGGACCCGAGACCGCGGCGCGCCCCGGTGAGGCGGCGGGGCCGGGCGCGGGCGAGCCGTGGTCCTCGCGCGGGAACAGGTCGAAGCAGATGGCGGCGCCGGTCAGGGTGAGTGCGCCGGTGAGGGCGAGGGCCGCGCGGCGGGGACGCGCCCCGAGGAACCTCTGGTGTGGCCGTTCGTACCTTCGGTCTGGGCGTTCTCTCCCCGGCTTCTGGTCCGGGCGCCCCTGTCCGGACCCCTGGCGCGGGGGCCCCGCCGGGTTGCCTGCGGGCGTGATCTCCATGAACGCACTATGTCAGTATGATCCATTTATAGCACTAAATATGCGTCAGGGTGACGGAACACCAGGTGCCTGCCGCCGGGCCCCGGTGCGGTATCGGCTCATTGCGGCCTAGCCCAACTCCCCGTAGAAAACCGCCCATGAGACAACGGATAGTCATGTCCATGCTGGCGACCGCGGTCCTCCTGGTCGGCGCCCTCTTCGGCGCCTTCTTCGGCGGCGGAGCCGCGACTTCTTCGGCGGCGGAGCCGCGACCGCGCGGGCCGCCGACGTCCCCGCCGAGTTCGGCACCGACTGGCACGACCCGGTGACCGCCGTCCCGCCCGTCGTCCGGCCGCACACCAAGTCCTGTCAGGTCACCCTGGCCGACGCGCGGTTCCGCGACTTCACCCCCTACAAGGGGACGTACACCCCGCCCAAGGGATGCGGCGACCGCTGGAGCAAGGTCGTACTCCGCCTGGACGGCACGGTGAAGGGCCGTCAGTACGACCGGCTCGGCTATCTGCGCGTCGGTGGGGTCGAGATCCTGCGCACCTCCACCCCGGAGCCCTCGCCGGACGGCATCGCCTGGCATGTCGAGAAGGACGTCACCCGCTACAGCGACACTTTCCGCGGCCCGCGGGACGTCGAGATGCTGATCGGCAACGTGGTCGACGACACCTACACCGGCGTCATCGACGTCGACGTGACCCTGACGTTCTATGCGGGCAGCCCCGCCGAACGGACCCCGGACCGCGTGCTCACCCTCGCCGACACGCCCGACGGCACGACGCTCACCGCACCGCGCAACAGCGAGCGGATCGTCGCCGAGGTCTACGCGACCGGGTCGGGCGGCGGCTGCGAGGAGTTCTGGTATCTGACGGTCGCCGACCCGGCGTCCTACTCCTGCAAGGCCGACCACGGCCCCTACCGTGAGGTGCAGATCAAGGTCGACGGCCGCACGGCGGGCATTGCCGCGCCGTATCCGAACGTGTGGACCGGCGGCTGGTCCGACCCCTTCCTCTGGTACGTCGTCCCGGCCCCGGGCGCCTTCGACGTGCGCCCCGTCGAGTACGACCTCACGCCCTTCGCGGCACTGCTGGACGACGGCCGCCCGCACCGCGTCGAGGTCTCCGTCGTGGGCGTGCCGGCGGGTCAGACCGGCTGGAGCACCCCGGTGAACGTGCTGGTCTGGCAGGACGCGCACCGCGACCACCTCACCGGCGCGGTCACCGAGGACAGGGCGGGCGACATCGCCAACTCGTCGACCTACACCCCGGGTTCCGAGAACCGGGTGGACACGGAGGCAGGGCACCGGCTCACCGTCAGCGGCTACCTCGACACCTCTCACGGACGAGTGACCACCACCGTCACCCGGACGCTCGCCGACACCTCCGTCCACCGCTGGACCGACGGCGAGAACACCGACGGGCTGGACGCGACCTGGACCGACGACCAGACCGTCACCACGGCAGGGGCCGGCCCCGCGCGGTCGGCGCACACGCTGCGGACGTACACCATGAACGGCGCCACCACCATCGGCTCCGACGACCGGCTGCGCACCGTGCTGACCCTCGGTGACCGCGCCTCGGTGACCGAACTGCGGGGCGGACGGACCACCGCGTGGTCGCGGACGGACGACACCTACCGCGGTGACGCCGCGTACACCCTCGGCGTGCCGCGCGAGCAGCGGCACGCGGTCGGCACCTCGTCGGAGCGCTATCGGTCCTACGGTTCGGACGGCTGTTACGACCACACGCTGGCCACCGCTCAGGGGGTGCTGACGGAGGACCGCAGCGGCTGCTAGTCGCGCGGGCGGGGGGCCGGTCCCCGGTGCGGCGGGTCCGCCCGCCGTGCCGGGGTCAGCAGGGCTTGGCGGCGTCGCCGTCGATCAGGGTGTCCAGCAGCACGCCGAGCACCTCGCGCTCCTTCTCCGTCAGCGGGGCGAGTATCTCCTCGGCCGCCGAGCGACGCGCGCCGCGCAGTTCGCGCAGGGTCGCCCGCCCCTCCTCGGTCACCTCGATCCGCGTCACGCGCCGGTTCGCCGGATCCGGCGCCCGGCGCACCTTGCCGCTCGCCTCGAGACCGTCGACCAGCGTCGTCACCGCGCGTGGCACCACCTCCAGGCGCGCGGCGAGGTCGGCCATGCGCGGCGGCGAGTCGTAGTGCGCGAGGGTGCGCAGCAGCCGGGACTGGGCAGGGGTGATGCCCAGTTCGCGCCGTTCCAGATGGCGTTTCTGGATGCGGTGCACCCGGCGGGTGAGCCGTAGCAACTGCTCGGCGAGCAGTCCCTCGGGATCGGGGGAGGTCATGCGGGAACAATATCAGGATGCAGTTCATTGTGAGTATAGGTAACAATGAGCTACGATCCGTTCCGTCATCGTCGGTCGACCCCGTCCGGCGCCCGTTCACCTCCGTAGGAGCCCATGCATCCCGACCGTGAAACCTCCTGGACCCCGCCCGCCGATGCCAAGGACCGGCCCCGGCAGTGGCGGCGGATCCTCAAGCTGTTCCGTCCCTACCGCGGGCGGCTCGCGATCGTCGGCCTGCTGGTCGGCGCCTCCTCGCTGGTCTCGGTGGCCACACCGTTCCTGCTGAAGGAGATCCTCGACGTCGCGATCCCGCGCGGTCGCACCGGACTGCTGAGCCTGCTCGCCCTCGGCATGATCCTCAGCGCGGTCCTCTCCAGCGTCTTCGGCGTGCTGCAGACGCTGATCTCGACCACCGTCGGCCAGCGCGTCATGCACGACCTGCGCACCGCCGTCTACGGGCGCCTGCAGCGCATGTCGCTCGCCTTCTTCACCCGCACGCGCACCGGCGAGGTGCAGTCCCGCATAGCCAATGACATCGGCGGCATGCAGGCGACGGTCACCTCCACCGCCACCTCCCTGGTCTCCAACGTCACCAGCGTGGTCGCCACCATCGTCGCCATGGTCGCCCTCGACTGGCGGCTCACCATCGTCTCGCTGCTCCTGCTCCCGGCCTTCGTCTGGATCAGCCGCCGCGTCGGCAACGAGCGCAAGAGGATCACCACCGAGCGCCAGAAGCAGATGGCCGCGATGGCCGCCACGGTCACCGAGTCCCTCTCGGTCAGCGGCATCCTGCTCGGCCGCACCATGGGCCGCACCGACTCGCTCACCGGCTCCTTCGCCGAGGAGTCCGAGCGGCTGGTCGACCTGGAGGTCAGATCGAACATGGCCGGGCGCTGGCGCATGGCCGTGATCACCATCGTCATGGCCGCCATGCCCGCCGTCATCTACTGGACGGCCGGCCTCGCCCTCCAGTTCGGCGGCCCCCAGGTCTCGCTCGGCACCATCGTCGCCTTCGTCTCGCTCCAGCAGGGCCTGTTCCGCCCGGCCGTGAGCCTGCTCGCCACCGGCGTCCAGATCCAGACCTCCCTGGCGCTCTTCCAGCGCATCTTCGAGTACCTGGACCTGCCGATCGACATCACCGAGCGCCCGCGGCCGGTCCACCTCGACCGGGTCAGGGGCGAAGTCCGTTTCGAGGAGGTCGAGTTCCGCTACGACGACAAGGGCGGCCCCGTCCTCGACGGCGTCGACGTCACCGTCCCTGCCGGCGGCAGCCTCGCGGTCGTCGGCCCGACCGGTGCCGGCAAGTCCACGCTGGGCTACCTGGTGCCCCGGCTGTACGACGTCACCGGCGGCCGGGTCACCCTCGACGGGATCGACGTCCGCGACCTCGACTTCGACACCCTCGCCCGCGCGGTCGGCGTCGTCTCGCAGGAGACGTACCTCTTCCACGCCTCCGTCGCCGAGAACCTGCGCTTCGCCAAGCCGGGCGCCACCGACGAGGAACTGCACGCGGCGGCCCGTGCCGCGCAGATCCACGACCACATAGCGGCGCTGCCCGACGGCTACGACACGGTCGTGGGCGAGCGCGGCCACCGTTTCTCCGGTGGGGAGAAGCAGCGCCTCGCGATCGCCCGCACGATCCTGCGCGACCCGCCGGTCCTCATCCTGGACGAGGCGACCAGCGCCCTGGACACCCGGACCGAGGCCGCCGTCCAGGAGGCCATCGACGCCCTCTCGGCGAACCGCACGACGATCACCATCGCCCACCGGCTGTCCACCGTCCGGGGTGCCGACCAGATCGTGGTGCTGGACTCCGGACACGTCGCCGAACGCGGTACGCACGAGGAACTGCTGGCGCGCGACGGGCGGTACGCGGCCCTGGTGCGCAGGGACGCGCAGCTGGAGCCGACGGGGTGAGCGCGGTGACCGGGGCTCGCGGGCTCGCCGGCTCGGGCGGACGGCCGGGGTGGCGGGCTACGACGGGTGACTGGGCCGACAAGCTGAATATATGCCGGGTTTGCGGTGATCCGCGTATTACGGTTCCCGCATGCAGACGCTTATTCCGCCACGGAGCAGGATCCGACTGACACGCCGGGGCAGACTCGCCCTCGTCGTGGCCGGTGTCGTCGTGGCCGGTACCGCCGTGGCGGTGCCGCTGCTGACGGTGGCCGATCACCATGAGGCACCCAGGTCCGCCGCGCTCGTCGTCCCGGAGGGCTGGCGCGCGAGCCAGGTGTACGAGGCGATCGACAAGGCGCTCGCCCTGCCCTCGGGCAGTACCCGCACATCGCTCGGCAAGGCCCGGCTGTCGCTGCCCAAGGACGCCGGGGGCAATCCGGAGGGCTATCTCTTCCCGACCTCCTACCCCCTGCGCAAGGGCGCGACCCCCGAGTCCGTGTTGCGCTCCATGGTGGACACCGCCCACCAGAAGTTCGACGGCGCACCGGTCGCGGCCGGGGCCCAGCGCAACGCGATGAACGTCTACCAGGCCCTCACCGTGGCCAGCATCATCCAGGCCCAGGCCGTGAAGAAGGAGGAGATGGGCAAGGTCGCCCGTGTCATCCTCAATCGGCTGGAGCGCGGGATGCCGCTGCAACTGGACTCCACCCTCAGCTACGCGCTGGGTCGCGCGCACGCCACCGAGGACGACACCAAGAGCGACAGCCCGTACAACACCTATCAGCGCATGGGCCTGCCGCCGACGCCGATCGGCAACCCGGGCGAGGACGCGATGCGCGCCGCCATCAACCCGACGCCGGGCGACTGGCTGTACTTCGTGACGGTCAAGCCGGGGGACACCCGGTTCACCGCCGACTACGAGACGCATATGCGCAACGTGGAGGAGTTCAACTCCGTGCGGCAGAAGGCAGGGCAGCAGACGGGCCGGAGTCAGAGCCCGACCCCCTCCTCGTCGTCCGCGCCGCCGTCCGGGAAGGCCGGCTGAGCCGACAGCTCCGGCGGTTCGTCACGCGGCGACCGGCCGCTCCTCCGCCAGCAGCCGTCCGATGTCCCGTACGGCCGCGCGGCCGGCCCGGTTGGCGCCGATCGTGCTGGCCGAGGGGCCGTAGCCGACGAGGTGGATCCGGGGATCGGCCACGGCGCGCGTCCCCTCCATCCGGATCCCGCCGCCCGGCTCGCGCAGCCGCAGCGGCGCGAGATGGCCGAGCGCCGCCCGGAATCCGGTCGCCCACAGGATCACATCGGCGTCCACGCGGCCGCCGTCCCGCCACTCCACACCGTCGGGAGTGATCCGGTCGAACATCGGCCGCCGGTCCAGGACCCCGTCCGCGAGCCCCCGGCGGATCGCGTCGTTCAGGGGCAGTCCGGTGACCGAGACCACGCTGCGCGGCGGCAGCCCCTCGCGCACCCTTTCCTCCACCAGCGCGACGGCGGCCCGTCCCGCCTCCTCGTCGAACGGTCCGTCGCGGAAGACGGGCGGCCGCCGCGTGACCCAGGTGGTCGCGGCCGCGTACGGGGCGAGTTCCAGCAGATGCTGGGTGCCGGAGGCGCCGCCACCCACGACCACCGCCCGCCGTCCGGCGAACTCCTCCGGCCCGGCGTACTGCGCGGTGTGCAACTGCCGCCCGCGGAACGTCTCCTGGCCCGGATAGCGTGGCCAGAACGGATGGTCCCAGGTGCCGGTCGCGTTGATCAGCGCACGGGTCGACCAGGTCCCGGCGGAGGTCTCCACGAGCAGTCGTCCGCCGTCGCTCTCGCGCACCGCCCGCACCTCCACCGGGCGCCGTACCCGCAGGCCGAAGGCGTGTTCGTACCGGTCGAAGTACGCGCCGATCACCTCGGCCGACGGCCGCGCCGGATCGGCCCCGGTCAGTTCCATCCCGGGCAGCGCGTGCATCCCGTGCACCTTGCCGTACGTCAGCGAGGGCCAGCGGAACTGCCAGGCGCCGCCCGGTGCGGGGGAGTGGTCGAGCACCGCGAAGTCGCGGTCCGGCTCGAAGCCGGCCCGGCGCAGGTGATAGGCGCTGGACAGTCCGGCCTGACCAGCGCCTACGACGACCACCTCGACCTCACGCATTTCGTTCACGCTTCTACCAACAGTGTGCCGGGCGCCGCTCTTCCCGTCCGTTGCCACAGGCATGCGGAAGGATGGGAGGCATGTCAGATGCCTTCACCACCCGAATCCTGAACGTCTCCACCGGCTCCCGGGAACGCGTCGTCGACCTCACCGGGGACTGCGAGGACTTCCTGCGGGAGACGGCGGGCGGCCGCGACGGCCTGCTGAACATCTTCGTCCCGCACGCCACCGCCGGGATCGCCGTCATCGAGACCGGCGCCGGGAGCGACGACGACCTCCTCGCCGCCCTACACACCCTGCTCCCCGCCGACGACCGCTGGCAGCACCGCCACGGCAGCCCCGGCCACGGCCGCGACCATGTGCTCCCGGCGTTCGTCCCGCCCCATGCGACCCTGCCGGTGATCGACGGCCGGCTGGAACTCGGCACCTGGCAGTCGGTGTGCCTGGTGGACACCAACAGGGACAATCCCAACCGTCAGGTGCGGCTGTCGTTCCTCGGGTAGGCCGGGGTGGGCCGTTGTTCGGTGGACGGCGGGGGTAAGGCGTGGCGGGCGAGGGGTCGTTCCTCGCGGTGGGGCGGATCGCGGGAGGAAGCCGTCTTCGGAGCGGGGTGGGTCCTGTCGGGACCGCACGAGGCCGTCTCCTTCATCCGCGGCACGGCCGGCGGCCGGAAGGCCTCCCGCAGCGTGGCCGTGTCCGCCCGTGCAACGGCTGTCACGGCCGACGGGTGGCGCAGGACGGGCTCACCCCCGAGCCGCTGACGCCGGTGCGGCCGAAGTCCTCGTCGTCAGGCAGGGGGAAGGCGGCGAGCCGGCCGATGCGCTCGCCACGGAGTCCGAGGTCCAGCGGTCCCTCCACGAGCGGCACATGGTCGCCGGATGGTGCCCGCTGCCCCTTCGGGCGGCGAGCCGGATGGCCGAGGCGGACCGCGCGGCTCGCGCACGCCCGTCAACCGGCAAGGAGGGCACGGCAGTTCGGGCGCCGAGCGATCACGGTGCGCGGCGGCTCGGGCTTTCCGGCCTCGCTGGTGGACGGCAGGCCGCGTGCCGACGGGGCCGACGGCACGCCTCGCACACCGGGCGTGCACCCGGACCGTTCCGACGTCGCCGTCGGCACACGCGTCACGGCCGGACTGGACCGGCACCGACTCCGCCTGCCCCTGGCATCGTTGAAGCCGCGGATCACCATGGCCGGTCGCGTCCTCACCTCGGGAGCTGCCGATGACCCGGGCCGGGGTCCCGGGCATGGCGTACACCGTCGACGCGCTGATGACCGCCCGCAGGCTCGGCCACCTGGACGAGAAGGGGCGCGCTTCGGCTGCCGGAATCCCTGGCGGGGAAGATACCGCCCGCCCTTGGCCGACGGCTCTCGCCCGAGACGATCCGCCGAGCGGTGAACCGGCTCGTCGCCGCGGAGCGCCTCAGCCGGGAGACGGGAAGCCGTGCTCGGGACGCGCGGGGCACACTCGACTTTCCCGCACGTGCGGGAAAGGAGGCGGTCTGCCTCGTCCGCTGCACGCCGTCCCCCGAACTCGTTCCAGGGGGGCGGCGAACGGCGGGTCACCCGTCTGGCGGGCAGCACGTCACGGCGGGAAGCCGCCGAGCCTGATGGATGTCGACAGTCAGACCGGTGACGAGGCTCACCGCCAGGGCCGCTTACGCGGGGGCTCACCGGACGTCACGAGGTACCGAAGGGACACACCCACCGCAGGCCCGCAGGTCCGCGCGGCGACCCGGGGGCGGCGCGGCACGACAGGCGGGTTCCGGGGCCCGCCACACGCGGCCGGGTCCGCCGTGGCTGCTCCCGCTCCCTCGCCGTGGGGCGAACAAATGCCCAGTAACGTACGGTGTGGTGGACGTAGCAAGCCGGGCTCGCCGCGACGGAAGCGGTTGTGCAGTACGCGGCAGCCCCGGTCCGTCCAGGCCCGGGAGAGGAAGCATGTCCATACGCGTCCGGCAGCGGCCCAGGAGCCGCCGCACAGCCCTGCGCACCGGGGTCCCGCTATTCGCTCTGGCGCTCGCGGTCGCGGGCTGCGGTGCATCGGTCACGCCGGGGTCGGCGACGAGTTCCCCCCGGTCCCCCGCGGCCACCCGCGGCACGGGGACCCCGGGAACCGCCAGTCCGGTGCCGAGCCGTACGGGAACCGACGTCGCCACGACCAGCGTGCGCACCGCACCGATGTCCCCCGCCGCCACCTGTACCGACCGGTTCCTGTCCGGCATGACCACGGCCCAACGGGTCGGACAGCTCTTCATGGGGGGAGTCTCCGCGGCCCACCCGGACCAGGCCCAGTTGCGCATTCTGCGCGACAACCACGTGGGGTCCGTCATGCTGACCGGCCGCAGCTCCGCCGGTACGGCGGCGACCAGGAAGATCGTCGACGGTTTCCGGGGCCAGGCGGACCGGGTCGGCGGCCGGCAGGTCGGTCTGCTGGTCGCGACCGACCAGGAGGGCGGCCGGGTGCAGGTGCTCAACGGCCCCGGCTTCTCGGCCATGCCCAGCGGGCTGGTCCAGGGCAGCCGGTCGACCAGGATGCTGCGCGCCCAGGCCGCCGTCTGGGCCCTCCAGCTCAAGAGAGCCGGGGTCGACCTGAACCTGGCACCGGTCGCCGACGTGGTCCCCGCCGAACTGGGCACCCGCAACATCCCCATCGGCTCCTTCCAGCGCGAGTACGGCCACACGCCGGACACCGTGACCTCCCACACCAACGCCTTCGCCGCCGGCTTCGCGCAGTCGGGCGTGCTGACCACGCTCAAACACTTCCCCGGGCTGGGCCAGGTGATCGGCAACACCGACACCACCGCCGGTGTCGTGGACTCGGTGACGACCGCCACCAGCCCCAGTCTCAAGCCGTTCCAGTCCGGGATCCAGGCCGGGTCGCCTTTCGTGATGGTCTCGTCGGCCACCTACACCAAGATCGACGCCAAGCACCTGGCGGCCTTCTCCCCGACGGTCATCGACCAGCTCCTGCGCGGCCGACTCGGCTTCAGGGGAGTGGTCATCTCGGACGACCTCGGGAACGCGGTCGCGGTGCGGTCCTTCAGCCCCGCCCAACGGGCCGTCAACTTCACCGGGGCAGGCGGGGACATGATCCTCACCGTGCGGCCGGACATCATACCCGCGATGGCACAGGCCATCCAGACCAAGATGGGACAGGACGCCTCCTTCCGGGCCAAGGTCGACGCCAGCGTGCGCCGGATACTCGACGCCAAGGGCAAGGCGGGCCTGCTCGACTGCGGCTGAGGTCTCGCGGCGCGTGTCGCTCGAACGGCATGGTCACGACGTCCAGGCGGCCAGGCACAAGGCGCGGTCCAGTTCGGCCGTGTAGTGGGCCGCGGCCAGCCAGGCGCGCGCGAAGCGGTCGGGATCGGCGGGCCGCAGGCGGCCGAAGACGTCGTGGGCGCGGTCCGCGGCGGCGGAGTGGAGGTCCGTCAGGAGGTCCGCCGCCGTGGCCAGACCCGAGTGGTGCAGGCGGCGGGCGTCGGCGCGGGTGTCGCCGGGAAGGGCGAGGACGGGGCGGCCGCCCGAGACGGTCTGCTGGACGCGGCGGCGGAGCAGGTGGATCGGCGCCTCGTCGGGCACGGGCGCCGGTCGGGTCGCGGCCGCGGGAGCGGTGGGCAGGTCGGCGCGCTGGAGACGGTCCAGCCCCATGTCGAGGCGGGTGCCGCACCGGGCCGGGTGCTCGGCGGCGAGCAACCGGGCCCGAGGATGCGTGGCCGGGGTGAGGCGGGTCACGATACGCAGCCGGGTGCCGCGGGCGGCGGACAGCAGGCGCAGATTGTCGCGGTGGGGGAGCGCGGGATGGTCGTGCGCCGCGGTCAGGCGCAGGGTGACGCCGTCGCAGTCGGCGAGCAGGCAGTCGCCCGCCGCCTCCGCCGCGGTGCCGGTGAGGGTGACGTCCAGGAACAGCAGGCCGTGACCGCCGGTCAGGGCGCGGGCGATCTGGTCGGGCACGGGTTCCGCCCAGAGCCGGGTCACCGGGTCCTCGTGCCAGCCGGCCCCGCCGGCCCGTACCGCCCGTACTCCCGCGCCCGCGCCGAGCCGGCCCGTGGGGGAGACGGTGGCGCCCGACACCGCGAGGCCCGCGCGGGCCAACTCGCGGTGGGTCAGGGCGGTGTCGCCGATGCGCACGGCCCGGTCGGCCGCGCCCGCCGCCCGCCCGGCGCCCCCCGGGGCCACGTCGGACACCTGGTACAGCCGGCCGTCCGCGTCGGCGGTCCAGGTCACCGCGCCCGCGTAGCCGCTCGCGGTGAGCACCGGTTCGGAGAACAGGCCGTACAGGCGCAGCGAGCCGTCCGGGCGGTAGGGCTGTCGCGCGGTGCCGCGCAGGGCGGACAACTCGGTGCCGGAGGCGGCCGGGACGCGGTGGGAGACGTGGAGGACGTCGTGCAGGCCGGTGACGAGATCGGTCAGGTGGTACGCCGGGTCGGCCGAGCGCGCCGCGCGCAGGGCGGTGACCACGGAGACGGCCGTGGCCGCGGCCCGGTGCAGGCCCGCGAGACGGGCGGTGTGCGCGGCGCGCAGCAACTCCGCCTGGAGCACGGCGCCCGCCCCGTCCGTACCGGCCTCCAGCACGGCGGCCGCGGCGAGTCGTACGGCGCGGGCGGCGGCCCGCTGGTCCGGCGTGGCCGACTCGGGGGGCTCGGCCGCCTCCGCCGGCTGTTCCTCGCCCGGACCACCCCGCGGGGCGGGAGAGTCGACCCCGCTCCCGTCATGCCCCGGCGTTTCGTCCTCCGCGACCGGGGCCAGGGAGGCGGCCGCGGCGCGGTGCAGGCAGTCCGGGGCCAGCAGGCAGCCGCAGCGGACGGCGCCCGCCTGTCGCACCGCACCGTCCGGGGCGTGCAGTTCGAGGTCCGTGCCGTCGTCCACCGCGATGCGCGCGATGTCGCCGTCGCGGACCACGGGCCGGTCCGCCAGTTTGGCGATGCCGGAGTCCAGGCGTTTGCGCAGCCGGGGCGAGAGCGCCGCGACGAGTTCGGCGGTCACGGCCGGGGCGACCGGGGGCAGTTGCGGGCTCATGCGATCTTCTCCCCTACCCAACGGGCGAGTTCGAGCGGACTGAGGGCGGCCACCGGCATCCCCGCGGCGACCAACTGGCCCGCGACTCCGGTCGAGTAGCGCGGGCGGCCGGAGTCGTCCAGACTCGCGCAGCCCAGGACATGGCAGCCCGCGCCGACCAGGGCGCGGACCTCGGCGAGCAGCCCGCCGAGCGGATAGCCCTCCTCGAAGTCGCTGATGACCACGACGAGGGTGCGCGAGGGCACCGTGACCAGTTCACGCGCGTGGCGCAGCCCGGCCGCGATATGGGTACCGCCGCCGACCCGCACCTCCAGGAGCAGCGACAGCGGATCCTCGACGTGGTCCGTCAGATCCATCACCTCGGTCGAGAAGGCCAGGAAGTGCGTGGACAGCGTGGGCACCCCGGCCAGCACCGAGGCGGTGAGCGCCGCCCAGATGGTGGACGCCTCCATGGAGCCCGACACGTCGGTGACCAGGACCAGCCGCCAGTCGGCCGCCCGCCGGGCGCGGCTGCGGAAGACCGGACGTTCGGGGACGACGCGGACCGTGCCGTCCGGCTCGCGGCGGGCGGTGGCCAGATTCGCCCGCAGGGTGCGGGGCAGGTCCAGGCCGCCGCCGGGGCGGCGGCTGGGGCGGGGCAGGGCGGTGCCGTGCAGCGCGGGGCGCAGCCGGGTCGCCAGCTGCCTGGTCAGCGCCTCGACCAGCCGGCGCACCAGCGGACGCAGGGCGGCGAGCCGGGCCTCCGGCAGCCCGCCCGCGTGCCGCAGCACGGAGCGCAGCAGGTCCACGGAGGGCCGTACGGTGTCCGGGTCCAGCTCCGCGAGCACGTCCCGTCGGCCCGCTGCGGCCGCCGCCGCCAGCACCTCCTCCCGGATGCCGGGACCGAACAGCGCCGCCAGCTCCTCGGACCACTCGCGTGCGCCGGGGTACGCCACCTCGCGCCCGCCGCGGCCCCGCTCTGCCATGTCGCCCCGGCTGCCCTCGCCGCGTCCGCAGCCGTACAACTCGTCGAGAGCGGTCGCCAACGGACGTGCGGAGGCGGGGAGTCGACCGTTCTGACGGCCCAGGAGCAGACGCCAGCGGTCGGCGGGGGAGAGGCGGTGGGCGGGAGCGGGGGCGAGGGGCGGTTCCGGGTCGGGCGCGCTCGGCGCGGGGGGCTCGACGGCGTCGGCCGCGGCGTCCTGTGCGGTGCTGTCCCCGGTGGGCCGGTCGGGCGGCAGCAGACCCAGCGCCGCCAGCGCCCCGCGGGCGGCCAGGTCGGCTCGGGTCCAGCGGGCCAGGGCCGTGGGGTCGATGTCGCCCGTGTCGGAGGGGCGTTCGCCGTCCAGGCGTTCCTCGACGGCGGACAGCAGGCGTTCGCGCGCGGCGGGACTGAGGGTGTCGAAGCCGCCGCGCAGGGCCGGGAGGCGGTCGAGGAAGTCGCGGTCGGACAGCTCCGACACGCGGTTCAGCAGCGGTTCCAGCGCGGGCGCGGCCGATTCCAGCAGCGGTCCGGCCGCGGTCAGCAGTCCGGTCAGGCGGGCGGTGAGCGCCGAACGGGACTCGGGGCCGGCGGCGCCGTCCACCCAGGAGGCCACACGGTCGCCGAACGCCCGCGCCTCCTCCTGCCCCAGCAGCACCCGTACGGCCCCGGCGGCGCCCCGCATCAGCGGCGAACCGCCGGCCGCCAGCCGGGCCAGCGCGTCCCCGAGCCGGATGCCGCCCGACCGGTCGGCGCGCTGGGCGAGTTCCAGCAGGGCGCGGGCGTCGGCCGGGTCCTCGGAACCGGTGAGCCCGTCGAGCTGACGTACCGCGGCGGCGGTCAGCGTCCCGGCGACGGCCGCCGCCCGTCCCGTACGCTCCCCGTCCGCGCCCAGCCCGGCGATGTGCCCGGCCCGCACCCGGTCCAACAGGGCCAGCCCGGCAAGGAGTTCGGGCAGGGTGGCGGTGCCGGGGAGCACCTCGGCGGTCTCGTCGAGGCGTTCGTCGGCGAGGGCGGGCAGGCCGCACTCCGCGGCCTCCGCCAGGCCCCGCAGGGTCTGCGCGGCGGTCGGCCCGCCCTCGTCCCGCTCCTGGCGCCGGCGCTCCCGCAGTACTCCTTCGGCGGCCTGGGCCGGGGTGACCCCGCGGATACCGGCCACGGTCAGCATGGCCGCCGTGGCCGGGGTCCAGCGCACCTCCCAGCGTGAGGTCAGCGCGTCGGCGCCGCCCGTGCCGGCCACCTCCTTCGGCTCGGCGTACGGCACCGAGCACACGGCGAGGCGGCGCAGCAGGAGTTCGCGGCGCCGGTCCAGGTCGGAGCGGAGCGGGTCGAGGCGCAGGTCGCGGGCGGTGCCCGGGTCCGGCCCGGCGGGGCCCGGCAGGTTCAGGGCGGCCAGCTCCGCCTCCACCGCCGGGACCAGTCCGCTGCGCGGCGCGTCCGGCGCGGGACGGCCGGTCCGCGTGCCGACGAGCACCCTCTCCATCGCCCTCGCCACGGCGCGTCCCCGGCCGTACGGCTCGCCCTGGGCCAGCACCGTCTGTACCGCCTCGACCAGTTCGCCCCGGCCTGCCGCGGGCAGCTCCCGCAGCCGGGCCAGATCACCGGCCAGCCGGGCGATCTCGCGGGCGTCGGCGGGCCCGGACGGGTGCCCCAGCGCCCGCAGTTCCGCGCAGATGCGCACGGCGGCGCCGATCAGCGCGTCCTCCAGGGCCGTCGGATCTCCGGCCGCGTCCAGCACCATGTGCTGCCATTCCGGGTCGCGGATGCCGGCCGGGTAGCCGGAACGCGCGTCCAGGAGGGCGTAGGCGTAGGGGATGAGGGAGGTGGTCCAGGCCGGGACGGACGCGGGGGTCTTCTCGGCGGTGGTGCCGCTGCCCGCGTCATCGCCGTCCACCGGTGCGAGCAGCGCCGGGGCGTGGAAGGCACCGACCACGACCGCCGCGCGCTCCCCGCGCGCCGTGGCCCTGGCGAGACACGCCCGCATCCACCGCTCACGCCGCAGATCCAGCACCGGTACCCCGCCGGAGGCCGCCGCCTCCTCCCGCAGCGCCCATCCCGTCAGCAACGCGGCCCGCCGCAGCGCCTCCGGCGGGGAACCGGGCGCGGCGGCCTCGACCAATCGGTCCCAGAGGTCGTCCCCCGGGCGTCCGGTGAGCCGGGAGCGCAGGGCCGAGGCGATCCCGGGCCGGCCTGTGGCCGCCGACGGCTCGGGCACTCCGGAGCCGCCGTCGAGTGCCGACTCGCCGTCCGGGGCTGCGTGTCGGACGTGGCCCTCCGCGGGTGTGCCCTTGGCCGGGGCATCGGGTCGGACGTGGCCCTCCGCGGGTGTGCCCTCGGCCGGGGCTTCGGGGCGGGTGTGGTTGCCGTTCGGGTGGTCCTTGGCCGGGGCTTCGGGTCCGGTGTGGTTCCCGACCGGTGCGTTCTCGTCCGGTGTTGCGGGCCGGGCGTGGTGTCGTGTCGCAGGGTTCTCGTCCGGTGCCTCGCCCCGGGCGCGGTCCCCCGTGGGTCCGGCCCTGCCCGGTGCCTGCGAGCGGGCGCGGTCCTCCGTCGGCCCGCCCTCGTCCTCCTCCGGCGCCTGTGACCAGGCCCGGTCCGCCAGCGGCAGATCACACGCGATCACCGGTATCCCCCTCCGCGCCGCCCACCGCACGGCGGCCAGCTCGGGCGAGAAGTCGGCGAAGGGGTAGAACGCCGGTCCGCCCCGCCCGGTCGACGGCGCGGCGGCGAGGGCGATCGGGGCGCGGGTGTCCTCGTGGGCGAGCCAGGGCAGCCACTCCTCCAGTTCGGCGGGGAGTTCCACCAGGACCACATCCGGCGCGGCCGCGTCCAGCAGGTCGGGCACGGCCGCGGCCAGGGAGGGCGCGTGGTGGCGCACGCCGATGAGGTACGGCGCCGTCGGGTCGGTCAGGGCGGCGACGGCCGCGTCGGGACTGTCGTACGGCACGGTCCTCAGCCCTCCAGGACCGTGCGCAGGTCCCACAGGGTGCGCCAGGTGGCGGAGCCCTGTTCGGCGCGGCGCCGGACCGGTCCGTCCCAGTAGCCGCGCAGCCGTGCCGCGTCCGCCGGGTCGTCCTTGCGCACGACGCCGAGCAGGTGGCCCGGCAGCAGCCCGAGCACATCACGGTCCCCCGGGAAGTACGCGGCGGCCAGCCCCAGCGCGCCCGCCACGGAGACGGCCTCCGCGGTGCTCATCACCGTGGACGGCCGCTCCACCTCCCAGCCCTCGGCCGAGCGGCCCTCCCGGAGGTCGCGGAAGACGGTGACCAGGGCCTCCAGGACCGCGTCGTCGACCTGGAAGGGCGCGCCCGCCCGCTCCACCGAGGCCCGCGCCTGTCCGCGGACCAGCGCCGTCTCGGCGTCGAGGTCCGCGATGGGGCCGACCGTCTCGAAGTTGAAGCGGCGCTTGAGCGCGGCCGACATCTCCGAGACGCCCCTGTCCCGCAGGTTGGCGGTGGCGATGAGGGTGAAGCCCGGTGCCGCGTGTGCCGACGAGTCCTCACCGCCCGCCAGTTCCGGAATCGCGATGCGCCGCTCCGACAGCAAGGACACCAGGGCGTCCTGCACTTCGGGCAGACACCGGGTGACCTCCTCGACGCGGGCGACCGCGCCCCGGGTCATCGCGGTGAGCACCGGGGAGGGCACGAGTGCCGTGCGGCTGGGGCCCTGCGCGAGCAACAGGGCGTAGTTCCAGCCGTACTTCAGCTGGTCCTCCGTCGTACCCGCCGTGCCCTGCACGACCAGCCCGCTGGTTCCGCACACGGCGGCCGACAGCAGCTCCGACAGCATGGACTTGGCGGTGCCGGGCTCACCGACGAGCAGCAGGCCGCGCTCTCCGGCGAGCGTGACGACACACCGCTCCACCAGCGCGCGGTCGCCGACGAACTTGCCGCCGATCTCCAGCCGCCGCGGCACCCCGTCCGGCACCGCGGCGTCCTCGGGCAGCCGCAGCGCCTGTCCGCCGCTGCCCATCACGAAGGTCACCACCGCCCGGGGCGTGAGCCGCCAGGCGGGCGGCCGGGGACCGGTGTCGTACGCCGCGAGAAAGGCCAGTTCGGCGGCGTAGCGGTCCTCGGGCGGGACGATCTGGCGGCTGGCGTCGGGAGCGAGGACGGTCGTCATCGGAGGGAGTCCTTCAGGGAGTCACGGGTGGGAAGGGAAGCGGCGGGGGCACGGCGAGAGACACGGACGGGAACGGACCGGGGGAAGGCGGGGCCGGAACCGGCCCGGCCCCGTCCCGCGGCGGGGGCGGTGCGGCCGGTGCCGACCCGGCGGCCGCCCCCGACGGGGCCGCTCACTTCCGCCTCCCCCTGCGCGTCGCCCGCGTCCGCAGCTCCTCGTAGGCCGGGGCGTCGCCCGCGCGGACGCGGGCCCAGGCTCGGGCGAACAGTTCCGGCACCGGAAGCAGCGGGACCGCGCGCTGGTGCGGGGGCACCGGGTACAGGCCCTCCTTCCAGGTCTCCACCGGAAGCGCGGGCGACTTCAGATCGCGCCAGCCGCACGGCAGGAACAGCGTCCGCCCCGCGCGCGGCCTTTTCGCCTCGACCACCAGGTCCGTCGCGGCCAGCTCGGCGCGGGCCCTCTTCAGCCGGGCCGGGCGCCAGCCGGTCCAGCGGGCGCAGTTGCGGTCCGTCGGGTCGGGCAGGGCGAGCAACTGGAGGTAGAGCGCGGCCGCGTCCTCGCCCAGCCCGTGCGCCTCGGCCACCTCGGCGACCAGCGCGGGCACGCTGACGGCCGGGTCCTGCGCGTATCCGGCGGACGTCTCGGCACCGAAGGCGACCGCGCGGCCCAACTCCTCGCCGAGCAGCGTGCGTACGGCCTCCAGACCGCGTCCCCGGTACGGTCCGACCAGTCCCGCCAGCAGCCCGAACACGGCGTCGTCGGGGCCGTCGAGCCCGGCCGGCCGGATCAGGACCGTCTCCACGTCCTGGTACCAGGGGCGCAGCACGATCGCCTCGCCCACCCGGGTCAGGCCGTGCGCGTCGGCGCCGCCGGTCGCGGGCAGTCCGTACGCCTTGCGCAGCGCCGCCGCGGTCGGGGTGCCCTTCTCCGTCTGCTCGACGCCGAGGCCGAGTATCAGCTCCGGGTCGGTCAGCCGTCGGCGCACGGCGGCGAGTCCGGCCGGGAGCGCCGAGCGCAGCGGATGGCCGTGGGGCAGGCCGTAGGCGAGGGCGGCGAGCCCGTCGACCGCGTTCACCAGGTCGCGTCCGGACGGCACGGCCGCCGGGTCCGCGGGTACGAGGTTGCCGTCCTTGTCCGGCCGCAGGACCGTGGTGCGGCTCAGCCACGGGGTGCGGGACGGGTTGAGCACCTCCTCGGCGTCGCCGACGGGAAGCCCGGTCAGCTCGGTCCTGATGTCCTCGGGCACGCGGACCAGCGCGCCGAGCCGCTCGGCCCACACCCGGCCCGCCGCTTCCGTGTCCGGACCGGTCGTCCACAGGTCCGATGGGTCGCAGGGCAGCAGCGCGCCCAGCAGCGCGGTGCGGGCCTCGGTGCCGAGGCCGCGCAGCAGCGCGTCGCCCAACTCCCCCTGCCTGGACTTGAGCCCCATCACGGCCAGGCCCTCCGCCGCGAGGTCCTGCGGCTGCCCGGCGAGCAGGACGGCCGCCTGGACGGGGCCGAGCCCGCCGCCGGTCGCCGTCACCAGCGCCTCGGGTGCCCCGGCCGTCCAGGGCGCGGCGCCCTTCTCACGGACCAGGCGGACCAGGGCGGCCAGGTCCTCGGCGGCGATCGTCGTGTCGTACCGGACCTCGTGGTCCAGCGTGAAGTGGGCGACCGCGCCGAACGCGCCGCTCGGATCGTGGTCCAGTGCCAGCCAGCCGACGCGGTCCCGCTGGGTGTCGACGTTCTGGCAGCCGAGGATCACCACCGTGCGGCCGGCGCGGCGCAGCACCTGTCCGGCGCGCTGCTGCTTGTCGTGCGGTTCGCTGAGCACCATCTGCCGGAGGGTGCCGCCCGCTCCGGCGAGCGGCCCTTCGGCGAGGGCGTCGAACAGCAGGAGCAGCGGCTCCCGTTGGACGTCGGTCAGGGCGGGCGACGCGGCCCGGTAGGCCAGCGCGCGCAGCATGCCGAGGACCGGAGGCCACATCATGCCGATGCCCGGAACGGTGAACTCCTCGCTGTCCCAGCCGTCCGGGAGGGCGCCGAGCCGCTCGCGGCCGGGCAGCGGCCGGCCGTCGGCCGGGCGGCCGGACAGCACATGGTTCACCGACCGGATCTGGCGCAGCGCGTCCCACACCTCCCGCTGCCACCAGCCGTGCGGGACGCCGAGCCCGGAGACGGCCTGGTGCACGCTGTGGTCGTCACCGTGCTCGGGCCGGTAGTCGGCGAACATGCCCTCGGTCCGGTTGCGCGGCAGCCGCGGGCGTTCCTGCGCGGGACGGGCGAAGGCGGTCGCCGAGTCCGTGATCCGCAGGGTCGACCTGACCAGCGCGGCGACGCCGATGACCAGCCGCGCGTCGGTCAGCCCCGGCAGGGCGCCGGCCACGGTCCGCCGCAGCACGTGGTCCGCGCTCGGCACGGCGGCCCTGGCCTGCTCGTCGTCCCCCGCGCGGGCCAGCGCCTCCTGCCGTTCGCCCAGCGCCTCGGCGGCCTGCCGCAGCACCTCGGCGGTCTGTTCCTCGCTCACGGCGCGCAGCACGGCCGAGCCCTCGGGGTCGCGGGGGCGCAGCGCGTGCCAGAAGGGCAGCGGGGGCACGAACCGGGTGCCCGCGGCGAACTCCCCGCCCTGGCCCTGCGGCGTCACGCGCCCCAGCTCGCCAGGGCCGAAGCCGTCGCCGCCCAAGGACATCAGCCCGATGCCGCGGAACCTCTCCACGACGACCGGCTCGGCGCCGCCCGGCAGCCGCAGCGCGCCCACCGGGATGCCGTCCGGCTGGATGGCGGCCACCGGCACCGACACGGTCCGCCCGTCCGGCGTGCCCGCGGTCCGCACCTTGCCGTCACCCTCGCCCTGCGTGCGCACCCAGTGCCCGAGCACGGTGCCGTCGGTCCCGAACGGGCTGTCCTCCAGGCCCGGTCGGAGCGGCAGCACCTCGCAGCGCTCCGGCAGCAGCTCGGCGTCCTCACGGATGCCCGCGCGCAGCAGGGCGGGCAGGGAGGCGCGGCCGTGCGTGCCGGTGGCCGGGTCGTACTCCAGCCACACCGTCCGCCGGCCGTCCCGGCCCTGGCGCCAGTAGGTGCTGCCGTCGCCGAGGAGGCTCCGGGTGGGCGGCAGGACCTTGTCACCGGCGTACAGCGCCTTGCCACCGCTCGCGCGGCCGCCGTCGGGCATCGGGATGGAGGGGACGATCGACTCGTTCGCGTGCCACCAGGACGGCAGTTGCTCGCCGCCGAGTTCGAACACGTCGGCGGGCCGGGCCGACCAGTAGCCGTACTGCGTGCTGCCCTGCCGCCACATCACCAGCAACTCCCCGTCCACGTAGCGGAACCGGGGCCGTTGCCAGCGGTCCGGGTCCTGCGGCAGCCGCAGATCGTGGTCGAGGAGCACCTGGTCGGGGCCGACCACGATCGCCTTGTGGCCGCGCGTGACGATCAGCGCCGGCCACGCCTCGTACACGGCGATCGCGTCGTCGGAGCGGTTGCCGTTCCCCGGGGCGCGGGTCTGCGCGTCGAGGACGGCCATCGCCTCGTCCAGGGCGGGCCAGCCCAGTTCGTCCAGGATGCCGGCCCGCAGGGTGCGGGCGAGCAGCGGTGCCGTCGGGTGGTCGGCGACCCGGGCCACCGCCTCGGGGCTGACCTCGGGAGCGATCTTCCGGAAGGCACGCAGCCGGTCCAGCGCCCGGGCGGCCCCGGGCAGGCCCACCGCGTCCGTGAAGGCGTCGGCGGCCTCCTCCAGCCACTCCCGCAGCACGTCGGCGAGGACCGGGTGCACGGCGAGCGTGTTCAGCATCTCTTCGGAGCGGGCATGGCCGCCGATCGGGCCCAGAGCCGTGTGCAGCAGCCGCCGCAGCTGCCGGTCGGCCGCCACCGCGGCCAGGTCGCGCGCGCCCTCGCGGTTGTCGGTCAGCCAGTTGTCCAGCGGCAGGAACGTCCGCTCGCCGCTGCCCGGCATCGTGAGCGCGATGCCCTCGGTCAGGCACAGGTCGAGCAGGTCGAGGTCGGCGCCCGCGTGCCAGCCGCCCGCGAACAGGGCCACCGGGCGCCCGGCGGCGACCAGCCCCGGGGTCATCCGCTCGACCAGTGCGAGCGTGCCCGGCGAACGCAGCGAGTACGACCCGCCGTGCTTGCGGAAGGACGCCCAACGGCTCAGCCAGTCCGCCGGGTCCACCCCGTGTTCGGCGGCCGCCGCCGGCTCCGTGAGGAGCCGCTCGGCTCCCGTCTCCGCGAGCAGCGTCAGCCAGAACTCGTCGTCCTCGACCTCCCGGCCGAGCCCGGCCGGCATGATCTCCAGCAGCCGTGTCCGGGTCTGCGGCCGACGCTCCGCGAGGACCGGCAGCACCGCGCGGTACGCCGTCCAGAACGACCGGGGCGCGCGCACCGCGGCCGGGGACGCGAGCAAGTCGGCGACCAGCGCGCACTCCTCCGTCATCCGGTCCAGGCCCGCCGCCTTGATCAGCCCGCGCGCGTCCTGCGGCAGCGAGGCGTACGGCGGCATGCCGGCCGCGCAGCGCTCCACCGACAACTGCCGGAACTGCGCCCACGCCGCGGCCGGTTCGAGCCGCGCCGCGAGGTCCCTGACGTACTCCTTGAGCGCCTTGACGGTCAGCGCCCCGGCGAAGGCGAACTCCAGGAAGACCGCGCGCCGCCGCTCCTCGTCCACCGCCAGCGCGTGCACCCGCTCGGCCTCGCGGGCCTTGCCGAAGAACGCCGCCGCGTACGTGGTGTTCTCGTGCGCCAGGAAGACCCGCGCGGCCTGCTCGTAGAACGTCGGCAGGAAGTGCGGAACCGCGCGCCCCAGCCGCTCGCCCAGCGTCTCGAAGCCCTCCTTGGCGGTACCCGGACGGGACTTGGCCTGCCGGGCCAGCCGCTCGACGTCCTTCACCAGGGCGAGCGCGTGGTGCCCGTTCGCCGGGTCGTGGACCAGCGCCCAGGCCGGGAAGCCCAGCGTCTCCCGGCGCACCTGTCCGACCTCCGGCGCCTCGGGTTCCCGGGCCAGGCCCAGGAACTCCAGCGCCAGGTCCTCGGCCTCGCCCAGCGTGCCCGGCACCAGCCGGACCACCGCGCGCCCGTCCAGCGCGGGATGCGTGTACGTGCGCACCGTCAGACCGTCGGCGTCCTCGCGCGTGGTGCTGCCCGGCGGCAGTACGGCACCGGCGTCCAGCAGCGCGGTGACCGTGGTCTCGTCGTACGTCATGCCGCCCGCTCCTCGTCCTCGATGTCCCGCCCCGCGTACAGCGCCGCCGCCATGCGCATGCCCTCCGACCAGGCCACCGGCCCGACCTGACCGAGCCTCAGCACCCGGCCGCCGGGCTCCGACCAGGCCAGCGGACCGGTCTCGGTCTGCTCGTAGCCGTCGTAGTCGCCGATCCAGACGCGGGCCTCGACGGCGCGGCCGTCCTCCACCACGGGGCACACCGCGTAGCCCCCGCGCACGCGGTAGCCGAGCTGGGCGGTCCGGCCGTGCAGGAAGCGCAGCTGCTTGAAGACGCCGCCCGCGTACTCCTCGATCTGCGTCGCCTTGGTGTCGAGGGTGGCCGGGCGGTGCCAGACCTCGCGGAACAGCTGCTGGGCGCGCTGCTCGACGCCCAGCTCCACGGCGAACTCCCGCAGCTCCTCCAGGTCTTCGAGGAGCACGGGGTGCGGGATGCGGACCTGGTCGGGGGCGATGCGGACGGTGTCGCCGTCGAGGTCCACCAGGCCGAGGCCCCGCTCCGGGTCGGCGTCGCGCAGGAATCCGGCGACCGCTCCGCCGGCATCCGTGACGACGAGGTCGCGCAGCGCGGACTGCCAGGCGGGATCCGGCCATACGCGGGTGACGACGTCCAGCGGCACCGGCAGCGAGCGGACCATCCACCGCTCGGCATCGGCCAGGCACTGCTGCTCGTGCCGCTCCAGCCACTCGACGAGCTGCTTCAGACCGACGACCGCCGGATCATCCGCGATCTTCGGCGGCACCGACTTCAGGTGCCGCCCGGACGCGTTGCGGCACACCACCTTTTTGCCGTCGAGGGCGACCTCGTAGTCGCCTGCCGACACCCACCCCATACGTGCCTCCCCGCACCGCGTTGATCAAGTGACGGGAACTCTAGGGGTGACCACTGACAACGCCCTCCGACGGGCGGAGGGCGCTGGGGAGACGGCCGGGGACGAGGCGGACGGTCAGCCCCGGGCGGAGTCCGCGGACGTCTTGGCGGATTCCTTCTGCTGCTTCAGGTTCTTGATGCGGGCCGCTTCCTTGCGGACCTCGACCTGGGTGGCCTGCTCCTTCTGGAGCCACTCCGGCCGCTCCTGCCTGAGCGCCTCGATCTGCTCGGTGGTCAGCGCCTCGGTGACCCCGCCGCGCGCCAGACCGGCGATGGACACGCCGAGCTTCGCGGCGACCACCGGACGCGGGTGCGGACCGTTGCTCCGCAGCTCGCGCAGCCACTGCGGCGGATCGGCCTGGAGCTCGTTCAGCTCGGCACGCGAGACCACACCCTCCCGGAAAGAGGCGGGGGTGGCGGGGAGGTACACACCCAGCTTCTTCGCCGCGGTCGCGGGCTTCATCGTCTGGGTGCTCTGCTGCGACTTCATGGAGACAAGGGTATCGGCCGTGCGTGCGGGAGCCGACCACGAGCCGGGGCCCCGAGCGGGGATCGTGGCCGGTGACCGCGGGCGAGGCCGCGGCCGGTAACCTGGCCTGGTGACAGGCTCGGAGGAATCACCGTCGTTCCGGCTCGCGTACGTCCCTGGAGTGACGCCCGCCAAATGGGTGAAGGTCTGGCACGAACGCCTGCCCGACGTCCCGCTCACCCTCGTCCAGGCACCCGCCGCCGAGGCGCCGGACCTGCTGCGCGCGGGAGAGGCCGACGCGGGTCTCGTACGACTGCCCGTCGACCGTGACTTCTTCAGCGCGATCCCCCTCTACACCGAGACCAGCGTGGTCGTCGTCCCCAAGGACCACGTGATCACGGCCGCGGAGGAGGTCACCTTGGCCGACCTGGCCGACGAGGTGCTCTTCCACCCCCTGGACGACGTCTTCGACTGGGACCGGCCGCCCGGCGAACCCGCGTTCGAGCGGCCCGCGACGACGCCGGACGCGATCGAGCTGGTCGCCGCCAACGTCGGCCTCCTGGTCGTCCCGCAGTCCCTCGCCCGCCTCTACCACCGCCGCGACCTCACCTATCGCCCGGTCACCGACGCGCCCCGGTCCGGCGTCGCCCTGTCCTGGCCGCAGGAGGCCACCACCGACCTGGTCGAGGACTTCATCGGCATCGTCCGGGGCCGCACGGTGAACAGCACGCGGGGCCGGGCCGCGGCGGGGCGCGCGGACGGCCGTACGGCGGACGGTGGTGCGGCGGAGGGGCGTGCCGCCAAGCCGGGCGGCCGGTCCCAGGCCGACAGGAAGCCCCGGGGCGCCGGACAGTCCGGGGCCGGGCAGAAGCCCGCGGCCGCCAAGTCGTCGGGCGGCCGGGGCCAGCGCGCCCGCACCGGCGGGGCCAAGCCGGCGGCGAAGCGCGGGAAGCCGCGGCGGCGGTCGTGAACCGCCGGCCTCGGTAGCCGTCGGCTCCGGCTGCGGGAAACGCCACCTGGCCGGGCCGGCTCCACCAGGACACGGGCCGGGCCGCCGGGGCGCCCACCGGCCTCGGCCACCGACGTCGGACGGAACCTCCTCAGGCCGCCGGATCGCGTTCCTCCGGCCGTGCCACCCCGCCGCGCACCGTGCTCACCGGTTCGCCCTGCCGTTCCCGCAGGTCGGCCACCGCGAGCGCCAGGGCGAGGGCGATGATGCCGACGGCGGTCAGCAGGCCCAGCTGGAGGGCGACGGCGGGGCTGCCGTGGTTGGCCAGGTGGGCGAAGTACACCGCGCCCACGGCGGCGATCCCGGCCGCGGAGCCGATGCGCTGGGCCGTCACCAGGACCCCGCCCGCCGCCCCCGC
The DNA here is from genome assembly GCF_030269125.1 of Streptomyces hygroscopicus subsp. hygroscopicus. Lineage (GTDB taxonomy): Bacteria > Actinomycetota > Actinomycetes > Streptomycetales > Streptomycetaceae > Streptomyces > Streptomyces hygroscopicus_C. The sequence continues at coordinate 79,139 of NZ_BSSM01000007.1, forward strand.
GCGCCGCACGGGAACGCTCGCCAGGGTGAGCGTGGTGTTGGGGGAGATGGTGACGCCCGAGCCGAGGCCCGCGACGAGCAGGGGCAGCGCCGCGGCCCAGGCCACGCCCCGCCCCGGCACCAGCTGCACCGCCGCGATCACCGTGAGCAGGCCCAGCGCGACCACGGCGAGACCGGCGATCACCAGCTTGCGCCCGTGGCGCACGACGAGGCGGCCGCTCACCGCGGCGCCGATCGCCGAACCGCACGCGAACGGCAGGGAGGAGAACCCGGCCGCGAGCGCGGTGTAGCCCACGCCGTTCTGCAGGAACAGCGTGTAGACGAAGAAGAGCGTGGTGAAACCCGCGAAGTACACCAGGTTCAGCAGCACGCCGAGCGAGAAGGACCGCTGGGTGAACAGCCGCAGGTCCAGCAGCGGCGCCCGCCCCCACCAGCCCTGCCACCGCTCCCACGCCCAGAATCCCGCGAGCAGCAGCGCGGCCACCGGCAGCAGCGCCCACTTCATCCGGCCCGTCCACTGCTGCTCCTGCACCAGGGGCAGCATCAGCGCGAGCACGCCCGTGCCGAGGAGCAGCACACCGGGCAGGTCGATGCCCTCGCGCCGGCCGGTCGCGGGCGGGGTGCGCGGCAGCAGCCGCAGCGCCGCGCAGAAGGCGGCGACACCGATCGGCAGGTTGACGTAGAACACCCAGCGCCAGCCGTCGTCGGTGCCGAACAGATGGATCAGCAGTCCGCCGGCGGGCGGGCCGATCGCGGTCGACAGCCCGACGACGCTGCCCAGCATGCCGAACGCCCGTGCCCGCTCGGTGCCCCGGAACATCTGCTGGATCAGCCCCGTGGTCTGCGGTGCGAGGATGCCCGAGGCCACGCCCTGCGACAGCCGGAAGAACACCAGCCACCCGGCGTCGGACGCCAGCCCGCACGCCGCCGAGGCCACCGTGAACAGGGCGAGCCCGAACAGGAAGACCGTCCGCCGTCCACGCAGGTCCCCGAGTCGTCCGGCGGGCACGAGGGCGAGCCCGAAGGTGAGCGCGTAGCCCGAGACGACCCAGGACAGAGCGGCCGTGTCGGCGCCGAGGCCGCGTTCCATCGAGGGGAGGGCGACGTTCACGATCGAGCTGTCGAGCAGCGTCATGAAGCCCGCCGTCAGACAGACCCAGAGAGCCTGCCAGCGGCGCCGGTCGTCGGCCGGCCGGGCCGTGTCCATGGTCATGGGGCCACGCTAAGCAGCGGCGAGGCCACGAGCTGGTAAGAGAGGAACGCCCGGCGCGTCGGTGTATGTCCCCGTACGTGACTCAGACGTCCCGCGCGGTCTCCCGCAGCCACGCGTACGCCGACCGCGCCGTGAACTCCTCCTGCCCGCCGCGCAGCAGCAGACTCGCCGTCTCGAAGCCGGGGTCGTCGGCCTGGTCGGTGACGTAGGGGACGGCGATGCAGCGCATCCCGGCCGCGTGCGCCGCGGCCACGCCCGGTGCCGCATCCTCCAGGACCACGCAGTCGCCCGGATCCGCGCCGAGCCGCCGGGCGGCCTCCAGGAACGTGTCCGGTGCGGGCTTGCCGCGCGGGACGTCGACGGCCGAGACCGCCACCGGGACGAGGTCCCTCAGACCGGTGCCGGTCAGGACCGCTTCCATGGCCTCGGGAGTGGAACCCGAGGCCACCGCCGTCGGAACCCCCTGTGCGGTCAGCAGCTCCAGAAAGGCCCGCATCTCCGGGTAGACGCGCGTGCGGGCGCGGGCCAGTTCCAGATAGTGCCGGTCGGTCGCGGCCAGCAGGTCCGCGGCCGCGGCGCGCAGGCGGTAGCGCTCCCGCCAGAGCACGGCCGTCTCCCCGGTGCCGATGCCGACGTAGCTCTGGTGGTCCGCCCAGGTGTAGTCCGGCATGCCGTGCTCGGCCAGGGCCCGCCGGCTCGCCTCGTAGTAGTTCGGCTCGCTGTCCACCAGCGTTCCGTCGAGATCGAAGACGACCGCGAGGGCGCCGAGATCGCTCATGAGCCCAGCATGCCCGGGTCAGCCGTGGGCGGCGCGGCCCACCGACTCCACCAGGGGGCCCAGCCGGTAGGGGACGCGCTCGCGCAGCGCCACCTCGGTGCGGGTGCGCACCACGCCGGGCAGGCTGATCAGCTTCTGGATGACGTCCTCCAGATGGGCGTTGTCCCGGCCCACCACCCGTGCGAGCAGATCCCCGCCGCCCGTGATCGAGAAGGCCTCCACGATCTCCGGAACGTCCGCCAGCGCGTCCCCGACGTCGTCCAGGTGGCCCTGGGTGACCTCGATGTGCACGAACGCCAGCACCGGATGGTCCAGCGCGGCGGGGGACAGGGAGGGGCCGCTGCCCGTGATCACGCCGTCCCGCTCCATGCGGTCCAGGCGCGCCTGGAGCGTGCCGCGGGCGATGCCGAGGATGCGGGCGTACTCGCGCACGCTGGTGCGCGGCTGCTCCAGGAGCAGTCGCAGGATGCGGGTGTCGAGTTCGTCCACGGCCATGATGTACGACTGTACCAATGGCCCAGTGCTGGTACGGACCAGTCCCTCGCTCGACCTGCGCCGTTGGTTCCTTCCGCTGTCGCCTGAGCAGGATGGTGATGGGCCATTGGCCCAGCGAATCGGGCGTCACTTGAGCCAGTGCGGTCGAGGATGCTCTTATGGGCATGTCGATGGCGCTGCGGATCCCCGCGGCGCCTTTTGTTTTCCGCTTTTCCTTGGTGTTCCAAGGTGTCCGTGGGGAGGGCAGCAGTGCTGAAGAAGGTGTTCGTGGCTCCGGACCCGGGGCTGGCGCGGTTGCGCTGGGCGTCGCGGGCCGTCCTCGGCATCGCGCTCGCCGTGGCGGTCTGCCTGCTCGTCGGGCACTCCGTCGTCGGCGCGGTCACCGGCGGTCTCGCCGCGCTGCTCGCCCTGTTCACCGTGGCCGACCCCACCGTCCGGGGACAGGCGGCCACCACCGCGCTGCTGCCGGCCGCGGGCCTGCCGGTGCTCGCCGCCGCGGCCGCGCTGCACCCGTACCCGGTCGCGCGGGACCTGGCGTTCCTCGCCGTCGTCGGCGGCGGGGTGTACGCGCGCCGCTGGGGGCCGCGGGGGCACAGCCTCGGCGTGTTCGCCTTCATGATGTTCTTCACCGCCCAGTTCCTGCACGCCACCCCCGACCGGCTGCCCGAGCTGACCGTCGCCGTGCTGCTGTCGGTGCTCAGCGCGGCCGTCGTCCGCTTCGGCCTCTGGTGCTACGAGCGCGGGCTGCCCCCGGCCGCCGCCCCCGCCCAGCCCGCCACCGGCTCGGGGCTCGCCCGGGTGACGACGCGGCAGGCGGTGCAGGCGATCGCGGGCGCGGGCTTCGCGCTGGTCGTGGGCGAGCTGGTGTCCGGTCAGCGGTGGTACTGGGCGGTCGGCGCCACCTGGTGGGTCTTTGTCAACACCACCTCGCGCGGCGAGACGCTGGTACGGAGCTTCCGGCGGGTCCTCGGCACGCTGATCGGCGTCGGCCTGGGCTTCCTCGTCGCCGTTCCGCTGCACGGCGCGCCCGTGCCGACGGCCGTGCTGCTCGCGGTCGCCGTCTTCGGCATCTTCTACTCCGCGGCCGTCTCCTACACCTGGATGATGCTCTGGGTGACGGTCCTCGCCGAACTGCTCTACGGCCTCCTCGGCGTCCTCACCCCCGGACTGCTGGCGCTGCGGCTCGGCGAGACCGCGGTGGGCGCGCTCGGCGCCGTGCTCGCGGTGCTGCTCCTGCTGCCGGTCACCACGCACGCCACGACGGACGCGTGGATCCAGCGGGCCCTGCGCTGTGTGCACGCCTGCACGGCGGAGGCGGCGGAGCGGCTCGCGGGTTGCCCCGCGGCCGATCCCGCGCCGCGGGTGGCCGAGCTGGAGCAGTTGCTCGGCCGTGTGCGGCTGTCCGTGGCGCCGCTGGTGCATCCGCTGAACCCGCTGCCGGCCCGCAAGCGGCGGGCGCGCCGGGTGCTGGCGCTGCTCGACGACTGCGCCCGCGAGATCAGGGGCCTGGTCGCCGTCGCGGCGGACCCGGAGGCCTCGCACGACGCGCGACTGGCGGCGGCGTGCCGGCGGGTGGAGTCGGCGGTCGAGGCACTGACGAGCGGCTCCGCCGAGCCGGCGGTCACCGCCGCCGAGTCCCCGGTGTCGCCCGCGCTGGCCCATGTGCATGGCCTTGAGCACGCGCTCGCCGCCCTGGCGGAGCCGCTGCGGGCGCCGTCGGGGTCGCGGTTGGTCGGGGCGTGATGCCCGGCGGCCGGAGGATACGCGGAGGTTCGACGGGCTGGCGCGAGAGGACGCGGAGGTTCGGGGGAGGGGCTGACGGGAGAGTACGCGGAGGTTCGGGGGAGGGGCTGACGGGAGAGTACGCGGACTTTCGGGGGGCCGGCGGGGGAGTCGCGGACGCGGGTTCGTGGCGCTGGTCGCGTGGTTCCCGGTTCCCGGTTCCCGTGCCCCCGGGGACCTGAGCTGCCGTCGGCTGCCAGGCCACCCGGCCGGTCCGCGCCCGGCGGATACCGCAAGCGGGGTGAAGAACTCCCGCCCCACGCCGTCCTCTTGGTCTAGACCGGAGCCGGTCGCCTGCTACGGTCGGGCCCTGACGGGGTCAAGCGAGAGGGGACAGCGGTGGCGCAGGGTGGCGGCAGGCGGCGGGCGTTCATCGGTTCGTTCACGGCGGCGGGCGGGCCGGGGCTGGTGACGGCGGAGGTCGCGGCACAGGGCGGCGCGCTCAGCCTCGTGGCGGCCGTCAACGACGTACCGGACCCCTCCTACCTGGCCCTCTCCCCGGACGGCGGCATGCTGTACGCGGTGAGCGAGACCGCCGAGGGCGCCGTCGCCGCCTACCGGGTCGACGGCGGCCGCCCGGAACTCGCCGGACCGCCCGTGCCGGTGGACGGCAGCGGGCCCACCCACCTGAGCCTGTACGCCGGGCACGTGCTCACCGCCAACTACGGCTGCGGCAGCGTCACCGCCGTACCGCTGCGCCCGGACGGCACCCTCGCCGCGAAACCGTCCGGTCGGCTCCAGCACACCGGCTCCGGCCCGCACGACCGCCGGCAGCGCGGCCCGCACGCCCACCAGGTGCAGCCGGACCCGAGCGGCCGCTGGGCGGTGAGCGTCGACCTCGGCACCGACTCGGTGCGGGTGTGCACCCTGGAGGCCGGCGCCCCGGCGCTGCACCGCGAGTGCGCGCTGCGGCCCGGCTCGGGGCCCCGTCACCTGGCCTTCCACCCTGACGGGGAACGCGCCTACGTCGTCAACGAACTCACCCCCACGGTCACCGTGTGCCGCTGGGACGCGTCCGCCGGCTCCCTGAAGCCGCTCACCGAGGTTCCCCTGCTGCCGGGCGCCCCGGCCGGTGACGCCTATCCCTCGGGGATCGTGGCCGCCCCCGACGGCCGCTTCGTCTGGGCGGCGACCCGGGGGGAGGACGTCCTGTCGGTGCTCGCCGTCGAGGCGGACGGCCTGCGGCCCCTCGGCACCGTGCCGTGCGGCGGCCACTGGCCCCGCGCCCTGGCCGAGCGGGACGGCTACCTCTACGTGGCCAACGAGCGCTCCGGCGACATCAGCTGGTTCGCCGTGGACGAGGCGTCGGGAACGCCGTGCTACGACGGCTCGGTGCAGGTCGCCGCCGCCTCCTGCGTCGTCTTCGGGTGAACCCGCCTCGGCGCGACGAAGGGCCCGCCCCCCGAGGGGAGCGGGCCCTGTTCCGTTCGTCGGGCTTGGGTCAGCGGACCGGGGTGCCCTGCGCCTGCTGCGGCGCGATGCCGAGGGCCGTCGTGTACTTGGCGAGGGCCAGCTTGCCGATCGCCGGGTAGGCGCCCAGCGGCTCGGCCACGGCGCAGCCGGCCTCCTCGGCGGCGGCCGCGAGCAGTGCCGCGTCGATCTCGGGGCCGACCAGGTACGGCGCGAGGGCCAGCTGCTGCGAGCCGGAGGAACGCAGCTGCTCCGCGACGGAGGCGATGGAACCCTCCTGGTCCAGCGCCGCCGCCATCACCGGCACGGCCAGGCGGGCCGCGAGCAGCATGCCGGTGATCCCGGCCGCCTGCACGGCCTCCTCGCCGCCCACGGAGGCCAGGATGATGCCGTCGGCGGCCGTGGCCACGGTGAACAGCCGGGCACGGTCGGCGCGGGCGAGACCCGCCTCCGACAGCCGGACGTGCAGCGCCTCGGCGAGCAACGGGTGCGGGCCGAGGACGTCGGTCAGCTCGGCGGGGACGCGGCTGTCGTTCAACGACTGCCGGACCTGGCGCAGCAGCGCGCTGTCCGGACCGGCCAGCAGCGGGACGACCACGGCGACCGGGCCGTCGGGCTCCCGCACGCCCTCGACCCCGGCGGCGACGGCCTGCTCATAGCGGGCCGTGCGCTCCTCGGCGGCGTGCGCCAGCACCGAGCGCAGCGAGGGGAACTCGGCGTCGTCGCCGTCCAGGTAGCCGATCCTGGCGTCCAGGCCGGGCAGCTCGGAACGGGCGATGCTCACGACCTCCTCGGCGAGGCCGCGCGTGGCGACGCTGGGCACACCGGGCACCGCGAGGACGAGCGCGGGCGCGCCCTCGGGAGCCACCAGCGGTTCGGGCCGGCGGTGCCGTCCGGGCTGGCGGGGTCGCGGCATTCGTACTGGCAGGCCGGACTCGGGTCCAGTGGAGGAGCTCATGGCGCCGCATGTTACTGGTTTCCCGGATGCTCCTGTTCGGGGAGGGTGCGGGTGAGTGGTATCCGTCCGGTTTTGTCTTATCGCGTACGAGGGGCGTCGACGATGTGAAGCATCGTCGGTTCACCCGGCAGCGTGAGCCGTCCGTCCGCCAACTCGGCCGCGATCCGCACCGCGCCGTGCAACGGGTCGCCCTCGGGCGGCACCCGCCGGGCATGCGGCAGCCGACGCGCCAACTCCTCGGCCAGCGGTACGAGCAGGGGGTCGCCCATCCTGGACAGGCCACCGGTGAGCGCCACTTCGGGTTCCCCTTCCGCCGGGCACACGGCCGCGGCGGAATCGGCCATGTGCCGCGCCGCCGATCGCAGGATGCCCGCCGAGATCGGGTCATGTGCGGCACATCCGGCGACCCGGGGCGCGAACGAGGCCAGTACGGCGGCCCGGTCGGTCCGTGGATAGAGCCGGCCGGGCAGCTCGCGCACCGGCCCGAACTGTTCCTCCGCGCGGTTCAGCAGCGCGGACGAGCCGCCCTCGCGGCCGTCGTGGGCGCGCAGTGCCGCCTCCAGGCCCGCCCGGCCGATCCACGCGCCGCCGCCGCAGTCGCCCAGCAGGTGCCCCCAGCCGTCGGCCCGCCGCCACCCGGTGAGATCGGTGCCGATCGCGATCAGCCCGGTGCCCGCCGCGAGCACCGCGCCCGGTCGCGAACCGAGGGCGCCGGCATACGCGGTGACGGCGTCGGCGGCGAGCGCGACCCGTCGTACGCCCAGTTCCCGGGCGAGCGCGTCCGGCAGTTCGGCCCGCAGGGCGTCGCCCAGGGAGGCGAACCCGGCGGCGCCGACGACGGCCGCGGCCAGCTCGCCCAGCCCCGCCTCGGCCGCCAACTCCCTCGCCAGCGGGACGAGCTGAGCCGTCAAGTGGGCCGGGTCGATGCCCCGCGCGCCGGTGCGGACCGGCTCCCGGGTCTCCCGCTGCGCGACGGGTGCCCGGCCCGGCACGCCGACGGCGACCCGGAGGCCGGAACCGCCCGAGTCCACGGCGAGGTACCCGGCGACGGTCACGGCAGACGCCAGTCCACGGGCTGTCCGCCCTGCTGGATCAGCAGATCGTTGGCCCGGCTGAAGGGACGCGAGCCGAAGAACCCGCGGTCGGCCGACATCGGCGAGGGGTGCGAGGACTCCACCGCCGGCAGGCTCCCCAGCAGCGGGCGCAGATTGCGGGCGTCCCGGCCCCACAGGATCGACACCAGCGGCTTGCCGCGCGCCGCCAGCGCCCGGATCGCCTGCTCGGTGACCTCTTCCCAGCCCTTGCCGCGATGGGCGCCCGGACTGCGCGGCGCGGTGGTCAGCGCCCTGTTGAGCAGCAGGACCCCCTGCTGGGTCCAGGGGGTGAGGTCACCGTTGGACGGCTGGGGCAGCCCCAGGTCGTTGCCCAGCTCGCGGTAGATGTTGATCAGGCTCGGCGGCAGCGGCCGCACCTCGGGGGCGACCGAGAACGACAGGCCCACCGCGTGTCCCGGGGTGGGATAGGGGTCCTGACCGACGATCAGGACCCTTACCTCGTCGAAGGGTTGCTGGAAGGCCCGCAGGACGTTGCTCCCGGCCGGGAGGTAGGTGCGTCCCGCGGCGATCTCCGCGCGCAGGAAGTCGCCCATCTGGGCGATCCTGCCGGCCACGGGCTCCAGGGCCTTCGCCCAGCCCGGTTCGACGATTTCATGCAAGGGTCGTGGTGCCACGGGCGTCACCCTACTGCCGTACGGCGGTCGATGATCAACCGATGGCCGGATCCCGGCCGCACGCCCCTCGCCCCCGGCCCACCGGAACCCCCTTCTCCCGGTGTCACCGCGCCCCCGCCCCTCCGTCTCGTTCCTCAGCCGACCACCGCGGCGCGCACGCACAGCACGTCCGGCAGGTGCGCCGCCACCTGCTGCCAGCTGTCGCCGTCGTCGGCCGAGGCGAACACCTCTCCGTTGCGGTTGCCGAAGTACACGCCCGCAGGGTCGGCGTCGTCCGTGCACAGGGCGTCCCGCAGCACCGTGCCGTAGTGGTCCCCGGCCGGCAGGCCCCGGGACAGCGGCTCCCAGGACCTGCCCGCGTCGGCCGTGCGGAAGACGCGGCAGCGGCGGTCGGCGGGTACCCGGTCGCTGTCCGCGTTGATCGGGAAGACGTACGCCGTGTCCCCGCGGTGCGGGTGGGCGGCGACCGCGAAGCCGAAGGTGGACGGCAGGTCCGCGCCGATGTCGCTCCAGTGCGCGCCCGCGTCGTCGCTCCGGTACACCCCCCAGTGGTTCTGCAGGTACAGCCGGTCCGGCGCGACCGCGTCCCGGGCGACCTTGTGCACGCACTGGCCGAACTCCGGGTTCGGGTCCGGCAGGAACACCGCGGACACCCCGGAGTTGGACGGCTTCCAGCTCGCCCCGCCGTCGGCGCTGCGGAACACGCCGGCCGTGGAGACGGCCACCGTCAGCGCCGCCTTGTCGCGCGCGTCCGTGAGCACCGTGTGCAGCCCCTCACCGCCGCCGCCCGGCACCCAGCGGGAACGGGTGGGGTGCTCCCACAGCGGGCGCACCAGCTCGAAGCTCTCGCCGCGGTCCACCGAGCGGTACAGCGCGGCCGGTTGCGTGCCCGCGTACACCACGTCGGGCTCGGCGGCGGCCGGGTGCAGCTGCCACACGCGCTCCAGGGAAGCGCCGGTGTCCTTGGGGAACCTGACGGCCGGCCGGGGCGGTTCCGTCCAGGTGCGGCCGAGGTCGTCGGAGTGGAACACCGACGGCCCCCAGTGGGCGCTGTCGCCGCCCGCGAGCAGCCGGGGCCGCGGTGCCCGGGTGTCGACGGCGACCGAATACACCGCCTGCGCGTTGAAGTACGGGTTCTCGTCGAACTCCCACGGGCCATGTCCCCGCCGCCGTCCGATGAACAGGCCCTTACGGGTGCCCACCGCCAGCAGTACCTCGGTCATGCCGATCACCTCCGGGGCGCCTTTGCCCGGGTAGCCGTCAGATACCGGCCAGTCTGCACCCCGCCACCGACAGTCTCCCCTGGAGCGGCCGTCGCACCAGCTCGGATCGGGTGTCGCGGGTCTTCGGCGGGGAGTCGCCGGTCGCGTTCCCCGATGCGCCTGCGCGAGGCGGCCCTCCCGTGCGAACGTCGGGGGACTGCTTGTCATGAGCAGCGGAACGATCCCTCCCGCACGGAGGGCGGTCCGGCCGGTCGGCGCGGTCGCGAGGAGGATGCCCTTGACGGCGTTCCGAAGTCCGAAGGTGTGGTTCTGGCGGTGGCGGCGCAATCCGCTCAAGCGCCGGGCGGACGTGGTGGAGGGGTGGGTGGTGCTCGGCGTCTGGCTGCTGACCCTGCTGGCCGGGGTGCTCGCCGGACTCACGGCGGCCCGGTCGGTGGCCCACGGACTGGCCCGCGAGCGTGCCGACTGGCATCCGGTCGTCGCGCATGTCGTCGCCGAGGTCCCGGACGTGTCCCCCGAGCGCCGGCACATATCCGACGGCGGGCGGGTCTGGGCCGAGGTGCGCTGGACGGTGGCCGACGGTTCCGTGCACACCGGACGGGTCCGGGTGGTGCCCGGCGGCGAGGCCGGCGCCAGGGTCGCGGTGTGGACCGATTCCCGGGGTCACCTCGTCGGCAGCCCCGTCACGTCCGGCCAGGCGGCCTTCCGGGCCGCGCTCGTCGGCGCCCTGGCGGGACTCGGCGCCGCGATCGTCCCCTTCGCCGGCGGGCTGCTGCTGCGCGCCCGGCTGGAGCGCCGCCGCATGAGCGCCTGGGACGCGGAGTGGGCCCGGCTGGGCCCGCAGTGGGGGCGCATGGTCTGACCGGCGGCAGACGGTCGACGCGTCGACTCCCCCTGGGTTGTGTTCCACGGTCGGTCACGAACTGGTCACGTTCCCGCGGGTGACGCAACTTCATGGGATCTTCACCGGTCACACACGTGCCATTCACAGAAGAGCCTCAGGGGGACACATGAGTCAGCAGTACCCGCAGCAGCCCGGCGGAGACGTCCCGCCGCAGCCGGTATGGGGCGCGCCTCAGCAGGGCTGGGGTGCTCCGCCGCCACCCCCGCCGCCGCCCCCGCTGCCGCCGAAGAAGTCGAGCACCGGGAAGATCCTCGGCTTCGGCTGCCTCGGCATCGTCGCGCTCGTCGTCGTGATCGGCGTCATCGCGGCCGTGGCGGGTGGCGGCGGAAAGAGGGAGATCGACAAGGCCGACCCCGGCAGGAGCGCCGCGCCGAGCGCCACGTCGTCGTCGGAACCGGGCAAGTCCGAGCCCGCGGGTGAGCACGCGCCCGTGGAGATCACCGCGAAGAGGACCTCCTTCACCAAGAGCATCCTCGCCGAGGGCGACGCCTACACCAGCGTGTCCGTCACCATCCGCAACAACAGCGGCAAGAAGGTCAGCGTCAACCCGCTCTACTTCACCGTCACGGACACCGGCGGCACCAAGCACACGGACGAACTGGGTGTCGACGAGAAGCAGATCGAGACCGTGGATCTGTCGCCGGGCGAGAACATCTCGGGCACGGTGACCGGCAAGGGGAGGTTCACGCCCAAGTACGTGACGTTCACCGAGGACCTGTTCGGCGATCCGATTCGGGTGGACGTCAAGTGAGGTCGGCGCGCCGGTAGTTCGTCGTCGGCCGGGCGCTCGGCGGACCCGCCGGGATGCCGCGGCTCGCCGGGGCGAGGTTCCCGGCGCGGGGCGGGCGCCATCTCGCCGCCCGCCCCGGCACCCCCGCGGGTGGGTTCGGTCAGCCGTGGTCGGGCAGTGCCCGGTCCAGGATCGCGTCCAGGTCGGTCCCCCGGGGCAGCGTGCCGAAGGAGTGGCCCCAGTCGCCCGCCAGGCGGGTGGCGCAGAAGGCGTCCGCTACCGGGTGGGGGGCGTGCCGGACCAGGAGGGAGGCCTGGAGGGCGAGGGCCATGCGCTCGACCAGGCGGCGGGCGCTGAGCTGATCGGCCTCGGGCAGTTCGGTCCTGAGGGCGGTCACGGCGGCGTCCAGGCGGGCGTCCGCACCCCGGGCGAGCGCGAGTTCGCCGAACAGGGCGTCGGCGCTGCCCGGTTCACGTCCGAGGGCGCGCAGCACGTCCAGCGCGTTGACGTTGCCCGACCCCTCCCAGATGGACAGCAGCGGGGCCTCCCGGTAGTGCCGGGGCATGCCGGAGTCCTCCACGTACCCGTTGCCGCCCAGGCACTCCAGGGCCTCGGCGGTGAACGCGGGACCCCGCTTGGTGACCCAGTACTTGCCGACGGCGGTGGCGATCCGCCGGAAGGCGCGCTCCCCGGCGTCCCCGCGCACCGCGCGGTCCGCGGCGCCGGCCAGCCGCATGGTGAGCGTGGTCGCCGCCTCCGACTCCAGCGCGAGGTCCGCCAGCACGTTGCGCATCAGCGGCTGTTCGAGCAGCCGGGCGCCGAACGCGCCGCGGTGACGGGCGTGGTGGCCGGCCTCGACCAGCGTCTTGCGCATCAGCGTCGCCGTGGACATCACGCAGTCCAGGCGCGTGCAGTTGACCATCTCGATGATGGTCTTCACGCCCCGTCCCTCGGGTCCCACCAGCCACGCCACGGTCCGGTCGAACTCCGGCTCGGAGGAGGCGTTGGACCGGTTGCCCAGCTTGTCCTTCAGGCGCTGGATGCGGAAGGTGTTGCGGCTGCCGTCGGGCAGCACCCGCGGCACCAGGAAGCAGGACAGCCCGCCGGGGGCCTGCGCCAGGACCAGGAAGACGTCGGACATGGGCGCCGACGTGAACCACTTGTGCCCGCGCAGCGTGTACACGCCCGGCTCGCCGGTGGGCGTGGCCGTGGTGGTGTTCGTCCGCACGTCCGAGCCGCCCTGCTTCTCGGTCATGCCCATCCCGGCGATCAACCCGGCCTTCTCGGTGGGCACCCGCAACCCGTGCTCGTACTCCCGGCTGGTGAGCAACGGCTCGTAGACCTTGGCCAGTTCGGGCTGCGCGCGCAGCGCGGGTACGGCGGCGTACGTCATCGACGTCGGGCAGCCGTGCCCGGCCTCGGTGTGCCCCCACACCAACCCGCCCGCGGTACGGGCCACATGGGCGCCGGGCCGTTCGTCCGCCCAGGGCGAACCGGCGAGGCCCGCCTCGACCGCCGTCCGCATCAGATGGTGCCAACTGGGGTGGAAGTCCACCTCGTCGACACGGTTGCCGTAGCGGTCGTGGGTGCGCAGCACCGGCTCGTACCGGTTCGCCTGCTCGCCCCACTCCTGGGCCTCCGCGCTGCCGGCGCGGACGCCCAGGCGGCGGATCTCGTCCTCGGCCCACCCCGCGCCCTCCCGGCGCAGACCCTCCAGGAGGGCGGCGTCGGCGGAGGAGTCGTAGGGGGCGAGGGGCGGCGGCTGGTTGGTGACGTCGTGCGTCGCGACCTGGTCGGGCAGGGCGAGGGGCGAGTGCGTCTCTGTCTGGGTCGAGGTCATACGCGCCATGTTGCACTTTCTCTGCGGCTGTAGCAATAGTGCAACATGGCGGCGGACGTAAAGTACGTGCCCATGCGCATGAACGTGTCGGCGGGGCCCGAGGCGGCCGCCCTGCGGCCCCTGTCCGCGCGGTCGGTCGTGCTGAGCATGCTGCTCGCCGTGCATCCGCCCGAGCTGCCGGTGAAGGACCTCGTACGGCTGGTCGAGCCCTTCGGGGTCGGCGGCTCCACGCTGCGGGCCGCGCTGAGCCGGATGGTGGCCGCCGGTGACCTGTGGCGCACGGACGCGGTCTACGGGCTCAGCGAGCGGCTGCTGGCCAGGCAGCGCCGCCAGGACGACGCGGTCCACCCCCGTACCCGCGCGTGGCACGGGGACTGGGAGATGGTGGTCGTCACCGCGACGGGGCGCGGCGCCGCCGAGCGCGCCGAGCTGCGTGCCCGGCTGACCGCCCTGCGCCTCGCCGAGCTGCGCGAGGGCGTGTGGCTGCGCCCGGCCAACCTCGACCGGGCCCTGCCGGACGGGCTGAGCCAGGTGGCGGCGACGTACACCGCCCGTCCCGACGAGCCGGCGCACGACCTCGTCGCCCGCCTCTGGCCCCTGGACGCCTGGGCCGGAACCGCCCGCGCCCTCCTCACCCACGCGACCGGCGCGCCGGACCCCGCCGTCCGCTTCACCGCCTTCGCGGCGATCGTCCGCCACCTCCTCGGCGACCCCGTCCTCCCGCCCCCACTCCTCCCCGCCGACTGGCCGGGCCCCGCTCTGCGCACGGCGTACGCCGGGTATCAGCGGGAGGTGGCCGCGTCGGCGGGATGGCGGGAGGGCTGAGGGGGCGTTGCCGACGGTGGGGCCCGGCCGGGTGAGGCGGGCCGAGGCGGGCGCGGAGGACCCGGGTGGGCCAGGCCCGAGGGTCCGAGGCGCTGGGGGAGGGTGGGCGCCACCGGTGAGGCGCGCCTGCCGGGCGGTCGTGGCTGTCCGCCCCCGCGTGCGGTGCCCGGGAGGATGCGGTGCGCGGCAGGCCGGTACGACGGGTGGTACCCCCGGCCGATGAGGTGCGGGCCCGGCTGCCGCGGCGATCTCGAAGCGGCTCGCCTTCTCGGGCCACCGGGGTTCCGCCCCCGCCGCGTCGCTACACCGCCGGCCGCGCTCCGCGGCGTGTGCCGGGTGTGCCGACTCGTCGTCCCCGCGCTCCGGCGTGCCCCGTGCCGCCCTCGGCGGGTGGCGCCCGCGCCGTACAGGGCGTTCCCTGGGAGACGGGAGGGTGAGCGGGCCGGTCGCGGGCACTCGGTGGGGCAGTGGAGGACGAACTCACCCGAGGAGAGTCATGACTCAGCAGAACGCGTCGTCGGCCCTCACGGCGCCCCTGCGCGGTGCCGCCTCGGTGCTGCGCAAGGTGCCGGGCGCCACGGCGGTGGGCCGCGCCGCGGAGGAGACCCTGGACAAGGTCGGCGCCGTATCGCCCCGCGGACGCCGCATCGCGGTGTACGCCGGAGCGGGGGTGCTCGGCGCGACAGGCGTCGTGGAGTGGCCCGTGGCCCTCACCGGCGCGGCGGTGGCCTGGCTCACCCAGCCGCGGCCCGGCCCGAAGGACCGGCCGGCGGGCGCCGGACTCCCGCACGATCTCGGCACCGCCGCGCTCCGGTCCCACGTGGACACACCCACGCACGGGCCCCAGCAGGAACCCCATCGGCACCACGGCGAACCAGGACACGGGCACCGACCCGCCCGCACCCGCGCCGACGACTCCGAGGACACCACCCCGAAGACGGCGACCGGCCCCCTCGGCCCCACCGCGCGTCCCGACCGCACCACCCGCTGAGGAGGGCCCCTTGCCAGGTCTGCTCACCGTGCCGCGGGCCACCCTCCGGCTGCTGCCCGCGGCACCACGTCTGCTCGCGCGTGCCGCCGCGCCCGCCGTCGGAGTGGCCGCCGGCGCGGCCGCGGGAACGGCACGCGCCGGTGTGCGCGGCGTGGACGCCGCCGCACGGGTCGCCCGCGTCGCCCGCAACACCCTCCCCGGCACCGGCGGCCACTGGCGCTCGGGCACCCGCGCCCACCTCGCCCTGCGCCCCATGGCCCCGGGGCCCGAGGCCGGCACGGAGGCCCCGGCATCCGGGCCCGAGCCCCCGGCGCCCGCCGAGCCCCCGACGCCGGAGCCCGCGGCCGGCACCCCGCCCCGCGCCCCCGCGGCCGGCACGGAGCATCCTGCCCCCGAGAGCCCGGCGGGGACCACGCCCTCGGACCGCGGCGCGCGTCCGGCCCCCGAGCCCCCGTCCGGCACGGCCCACCCGCCCCCCGGACCCCCCGCCGGCCCCGGTCGCGAGGTGATCCCCGGCCACCCCGCCGGCACCACGCGTCCGACGCCCGAGCCCCCTCCCCTCACCGAGCCCCCGCTCGGCCATCCCGCCGGCGCCGGCCGTCCCCACCCCACCGTCCACCTGGCCCGCCGCATCGCCGCCACCCTCGCCGAACGCCCCGACGTGCTCTTCGCCTACTGGGACGAGGGCCTTTCCCGGCTGGTCGTGGCGGCGACCGAGGAGGAGGCCACCGACGAGGTCGTCGCGCACGCCGCGCGGCTCGCCGCGCGGCACGGGCTGGAGCTGGGCCCGGACGACGTGGAGGAGAACACCCACCCGGCCGACCCCGCGGGGGTGCGTACCGCGGTGGCCACGCTCGCGGTGGACGCGCTGGGTACCGCCGTCGCGGTCGCCGGGTACGCGCTGCGGTTGCCGCCCTCGCCCCGGCTGGTGACCGCGGTCACGACGCTGCTGCGGGAGAACCCGCGTTTCCGGGCCTGGCTGCGCGCCCGCCTGGGGCACGACCGGATGGACCTGGTGCTGGCCACGGCCAACGCCGCCGTGCACGGGGCCGGGCAGACCCCCGCCTCCCTGCTGCTGGACGGCACCCTGCGCGTGTGCCAGGTCGCCGAGACGGTGGCCCGCGCGGCCGCGTTCGACGCGGTGCACGACGAGCTGTGCGCCCCCGGCCGCGTCAGCCTCGCGCCCGGCGGCGAGCCGCGTCCGCCGTTGCGGGAGACGCCCGCGCAGCAGTACGCCTCCCACGCCTCCGCGGGCAGCGTGCTGGGCGCCGCGGCCACGCTGCTGGTCAAGCACGACGGCGCCGAGGCGGCCGAGGCGGTGCTCGCCGGTTCGCCCAAGGCCGCCCGTTACGGCCCCGCCGCCTTCCACGCCGTGCTCAGCGCCGCCCTGTCGCGCACCGGGGTGCTGGTGCGCGCCCCGGAGCGGCTGCGCCAGCTGGAGATGGCCGGGACCGTCGTGCTGCACGCCGGAGCGCTGCGCGGCGCGGACGGCGAGGCGGACCCGTGGGCCGAGCCCGTGCTGGACGCGGCCCGCCGGGCCGGGCTGCGGGTGGTGCTGGTGGACGATCCCGCCCTGGAGGACTTCACCGGCCTGGCCGACCAAGTGGTGGACGCCCGCCGGCCGCTGGACGACGTGGTCTACGAGGCCCGGGGCGAGACGCACGCCGTGCTGACCGTCGCCCGGGTGCGCTCGGCCGAGGAGACGGACGTGCTGGCCGCCCTGCGCGGCAGCGATGTCGCCGTCGCCCTCACCGACCGGGACGGCGCGGTGGTGTGGGGCGCGGACATGCTGGCCCTGCACGGGCTGCGGGACGTGTGGCGGCTGCTGACCGCGATTCCGGCCGCCCGTGCGGTCGGTGGGCGGGCCCAGACGCTGGCCAGGTCCGGTGCGGCACTGTCGGGGCTGCTGGTGGCCGTCGGCGAGTCCAAGGGCGGCCGGGGGCGGCTCGCGATGCTGCCGGGGCTGCGGCACGCGCCCGTCGACGCGGGGGCCGCCATGGCCCTGCTGTCCGGGATGCGTTCCGCGCTGGGAGTGGCGTTGGCCCGTGCCCCGCACCCCCGGCCCCGCGTGCACTGGCACGAGCTGGACCCGGAGCAGGCCCGCGACCGCCTCGAACACCGACCCGGCGCCGAACCGGGCCCGTCGGCCGCGCTGACCACCGGGCTGCGCAGGGCGGCCGTGGGGGTCTCCCGGCATCCGCTCCTCGCCCCCGTCCGCTGGTCCTACGAGCTGGGACAGGCCGTCCGCGGCGAACTCCACGACCCGCTCACCCCCGTCCTCGCCGTCGGCTCGGCGGCCTCCGCGATCCTCGGCTCCGCGGTGGACGCCCTGCTCGTCGTCGGTGCCCTCGATCTGAACGCCCTGGTCGGCGGGGTCCAGCGGTTGCGCGCCGAACGGGCGCTGTCCGGTCTGGTCGCGGACCAGAAGCGCAAGGCACGCGTGGTGCCCCCGAAGGCGGAGGCCCCTTCCGGCGGCACCCGCACCGTGGAGGCGGGCAAGCTCACGCCCGGCGACGTGATCCAGCTCAAGGGCGACGACGTGGTGCCCGCCGACGCGCGGCTGCTGTGGCAGGAGGGCCTGGAGGTGGACGAGTCCGCGCTGACGGGCGAGTCCCTGCCGGTGGAGAAGGACACCGACCCCACCCCGCACGCCCCGGTCGCCGACCGCAGCTGCATGGTCTTCGAGGGGACGACCGTGGTGGCGGGAGAGGCCCGTGCCGTCGTGGTCGACATCGGCGAGCACACCGAGGCCGCCCGCGCCGTGCATCTCGCCGCGCGGACGCCCCCGGCGGCCGGCGTCCAGGCCCGGCTTCAGGAACTCACCCGCAAGGCACTGCCGTTGACCCTGGCGGGCGGCGCCGCCGTGACCGGTCTCGCGCTGCTCCGGGGCACCCCGATCCGTGAGGCGGTCAGCGGTGGCGTCGCGGTCGCGGTGGCCGCCGTCCCCGAGGGGCTGCCCCTGGTGGCCACCGTCGCCCAGCTGGCGGCGGCCCGCCGGCTCAGCCGCGACGGCGTCCTGGTGCGCACCCCGCGCACCCTGGAGGCGCTCGGCCGGATGGACACCATCTGCTTCGACAAGACCGGCACCCTCACCGAGAACCGGTTGCGCCTGGTGCGGGTCTCCGACGCCGAGGGCACCGTACGCGCGGTGGCCGACGCCGGGTCGGCGGACACCGTGCGGTCCGCCGCGCGGGCCTGCCCCCGCACCAACGGCGGCTCCGAGCGGCCGGTGCACGCCACCGACGAGGCCGTCCTGGACGCGGCCGGTCCCGATCCCGAGTGGACCCAGCTCGCCGGGCTGCCCTTCGAGGCCGCACGCGGCTACGCGGCCGCCGTCGGACGGGCCGGCGACGGCCCCCGTGTCCTCGTGGTCAAGGGCGCTCCCGAGACCGTGCTGCCCGCCTGCGCCGGCCTCCCGACGGGCGCCGCCAACGCGGCCCAGGAGCTGGCCGGTTCGGGACTGCGCGTCCTGGCGGTGGCCGAACGGCGGCTCGGCGACGGGGAGGACGCGGCCGACGTCCTCGAACAACCGCTCCAGGAGCTGGAGTTCACCGGCGTGCTGGCGCTGTCCGACGTGCCCCGCGACACCTCCACGGCACTGGTGAAGGGGCTGCACGAGGCGGGCGTACGACCCGTCGTGCTCACCGGCGACCATCCGCAGACCGCGCGGGCCATCGCCGCGGAACTGGGCTGGCCGGAGGGGACCGTGGTGGTCACCGGCGACGAACTGGCCGCCGCGGACCGGGCGGCGCGGGCCCGGATGCTGCGCGACGCGGGCGTGGTGGCCCGGGTGGCGCCCGAGCAGAAGCTCCAGGTCGTGGAGGCGCTGCGGGACGCGGGCCGGGTGGTCGGCATGGTCGGCGACGGAGCCAACGACGCCGCGGCCATCCGCGCCGCCGACATCGGCGTCGGCATCAGCGCCCGCGGGTCGGCCGCCGCGCGCAACGCCGCAGACATCGTGCTCACCGACGACGACCTCACGGTCCTGATCGACGCGATCGGCGAGGGCCGCGCCCTGTGGCACAGCGTGGCCGACGCCATCGCCATCCTGATCGGCGGCAACGCGGGCGAGGTCGGCTTCGGCCTCATCGGCACCCTGCTGTCCGGCCGCGCGCCGCTGTCCACCCGGCAGATGCTGATGGTGAACCTGTTCACCGACCTGTTCCCGTCGATGGCGGTCGCCGTGACGGAGAAGGAGGGCGAGGCGGACCTCGCCCACGTCGAGGAGGCCGCCGGGGTGCTGGGCGACCCGCTGCTGCGGCAGATCAGGCACCGGGCGCTGACCACCTGCCTCGGCGCGCTCACCGCCTGGCTGATCGGCCGCTTCACCCCGGGCACCGCCCGCCGCTCCAGCACCATGGCGCTGTGCGGGGTGGTCGGCACCCAGCTGGTGCAGACCCTCCTCGACCGGCGCGACAGCCGGCTGGTGCAGATCACCTCGCTGGGCTCGGCCGCGGTGCTCGTCGCCGTCGTCCAGATCCCGGTGCTCAGCCGCGCCTTCGGCTGCACCCCGCTCGGCCCGTTCGCCTGGGCCGGCGTGGTCGCCGCCATCGGCCTCGCCCTGGCGGGTCAGCGGGCGCTGCCCCGCCTGGAGGAGACGGTGGTACGGCTGCTGCCGGACTGAGGCTCACACCGACCGCAGGTACTGGTCAGGCACCCGCACGTCGCCGCCCAGCTCGCGGGCGGCGTGCCGGGCCCAGGACGGGCTGCGCAGCAGCTCGCGGCCGAGCAGGACGGCGTCGGCCTCGCCGTTCGACACGATCTTCCGGGCCTGCTCGGCCTCGGTGATCAGCCCGACGGCGGCGACCGGCAGCCCGGCCTCGGCCCTGACCCGCGCGGCGAACGGGACCTGGTAGCCGGGCTCGACCGGAATGCTCACGGCGGAGGCGTTGCCGCCGGTGGAGACGTCGAGGAGGTCGACGCCGTGGGCGCGCAGGTCACGCGCGAGACGCACCGTGTCGTCCGCGGTCCACCCGCCCTCCTCCAGCCAGTCGGTGGCCGAGACGCGGAAGAACAGCGGCTTGTCCTCGGGCCACACCTCCCGTACGGCGTCCACGATCTCCAGCGCGAGGCGGACGCGGTTCTCGTACGAGCCGCCGTAGGCGTCGGTGCGGTGGTTGGAGTGCGGCGAGAGGAACTCGTTGACGAGGTAGCCGTGGGCACCGTGGATCTCCACGACCTCGAAGCCGGCGTCGAGCGCCCGGCGGGCCGCGGCGGCGAACCGGCCGACGATCTCCTTGATCTGATCCACCGTCAGCTCGGCGGGAACCGGGTGGCCTGCCGCGAAGGGCAGCGGGCTCGGGGCGAGCGGCTGCCAGCCGTGGCCCTCCGGGCCGACCGGTGCGCCGCCCTTCCAGGGCCGCTCGGTCGAGCCCTTGCGGCCGCTGTGCGCGAGCTGCACCGCCGGCACCGTGCCCTGGGCGGCGAGGAAGCGGGTGATCCGGCGGAAGGCCTCCACCTGGGTGTCGTTCCACAGGCCGAGGTCGTAGGGGGAGATGCGGCCCTCCGGCGAGACCGCGGTGGCCTCGACCACGATCAGACCGGTGCCGCCGGTGGCCCGCGCCCCGTAGTGCGCGAAGTGCCAGTCGTTCGGGGCGCCGGTGAGCGGCCCCTCCGGCTCGGCCGAGTACTGGCACATCGGGGGCATCCACACCCGGTTGGGGATGGTCACCTCGCGCAGGGTGAGGGGCTCGAACAGCACGCTCACGACGGACTCCATTCGTCACGGACCGAAAGTCTGCTCGTACGATAAGCCTCGTAGTACGAGGGATGTCAAACTACGATGCCTCTCGTACAATGCAGGCACGTGAGCACTCCGCTACTCCCGTGAGGAAGGTGGGCCGTCATGGCCGAGACCGTCGCCCCCGGCCGTGTCCTGCCGCACCCCGATCGGGAGGAGATCCGCCTGGAGACCGTGCTGCACGCGCTGTCCGACCCCGTGCGGCTGCGGATCGTCCGCGAACTGTCCACGGCGGCCGACGAGTTGTCCTGTTCGCGCTTCGACCTGCCGGTGACCAAGTCCACCACCACGCACCACTTCCGGGTGCTGCGCGAGAGCGGGGTCATCCGGCAGACCTACCGGGGCACGGCCAAGATGAGCGGCCTGCGCCGGGACGACCTGGACGAACTCTTCCCGGGCCTGCTCGACGCCCTCCTCGCCGCCGCCGCGGGCCAGCACGCCCGGCTGGGCGAGGAGGCCTGACCGCGCGGTCCCCGGGCTACGCCGACCGCGCCACCGCCAGCAGGCTCTCCCAGTCGGCCAGCTTGACCACGCCGCGGCCCAGTCGCGCGCCCAGCTCGGCCTCCGCGCGCTCGATCGCCAGCCAGCCGTCCCAGGCGACTGGCTCCGTCCCGGCCGCCAGCAGCGCGGGGACGGCGTCCCCGGGCACGTCGGCGCGCGCCAGCTCGGGGGCGTCCGCGAGCAGGGAGGCCACCGTCTCCTTGGCGCAGGGCCGGTTGGTGCCGATCACGCCCGACGGGCCCCGCTTGATCCACCCGGCGACGTACTCCCCGGACGAGGCCGCGCCGTCGCGCACCACCCGCCCCGCCGCATGCGGCACGGTGCCGCTCGCCTCGTCGAACGGCAGCCCCTCCAGCGGGACTCCGCGATAACCCACCGAGCGCAGCACCAGCTGCGCGGGCATCTCCTCGTACCGCCCCGTGCCCGTCACCCCGCCGTGCCCGTCCGGCGCCGTGCGCTCGAATCGGACCGCGCCGACCCGGCCGCCGTCCGCCAGCAGCTCCACCGGGCGCAGGAAGAACCGCAGTCGGATGTCCCGGCCGGACCCGGCGGGCCGCCCCGCCCAGCCGCGCAGCACGTCCAGGTTGCGTCGCCGGGCCGCGGGCAGCGTCTCGGGATCGGCCGGGTCGAGCGCCAGGTCACCCGGCTCCACGGCGACCCGGGTGCCGGGCAGGGTGCCCAGTTCGCGCAGCTCCTTGGTGGTGAAGCGGGCCTGCGCCGGGCCGCGCCGCGCCACCATGCGCACCTCCTCGACCCCGCTCGCCGTCAGCGCCTCCAGCGCCGCCTGCGGCATGTCCGTCGGCCGCAGCTCGGCCGCGCCGCGCATCAGCATCCGGGTGACGTCCACCGCCACATTGCCCGCGCCGATGACCACCGCCGAGCGCACGCCGCGCACATAGCCCGCGTCGGCCGCGTCCGGGTGCGCGCTGTACCAGGACACGAACTCGGTCGCCGACCAGCAGCCCGGCAGGTCCTCGCCGGGAATGCCGAGCCGGCGGTCGGTGGCGGCGCCCACGCAGTACACCACCGCGTGGTACAGCCCCCGGAGCACCTTCACCGGCACCCCGCCGGGCCCGCCCACCCGCACCCCGCCGAGGAACCGCACCCGCTCGTGCTCCAGCACCGTGCACAGGCCGGCCTGAAGGGACTTGATCTTCTCGTGGTCCGGGGCGACGCCGTACCGGACGAGTCCGTACGGGCACGGCAGCCGGTCCAGCACGTCCACGCGCACCTCGGGGTCCTGCTGGACGAGGTGCTGCGCGGTGTAGCACCCGCTCGGTCCGGATCCGACGACGGCGACTCTCAGCACGGCGGTACTCCTGACGCGGAAGGAGAGTGCGCGGACGGCTCCAGGATCCCACCGACGGGCCCACGGGGGCAGCGCCCGCAGGGGTGACGCGGGCGCGTGTCCCACCGGATGGAGGGTGGGCGTGCGGATACGTTGCGCAGGTGCTCGAGGCATCCTTTCTTGATCTTTCCGAGCGGAACGCCGAGGACGGCGCGGTGTCCGTGTGGCCCGCGTGGGAGGTGCGCGAGCACGGCGGCACCCTGGCCTGGCTGCACGTACGGCTGGACTTCCCCGACGGCGCCGGGGTGGACGCCCTGGCCGTCGTGAGCGACGGGGGCAGCGTCTGCGTCGAGGACGTCAGGGCCCGCCCCGCCCTTTCGCTGGAGGACCTCACGGTGCTCGCGGACTGGATCGAGGAGCCGCTGCTGGAGGCGTTCTGGACGGGGGAGCGGGCCGCGGGCCGCGCGGAGGCCCCGGCGGCCTCCTACGACGGGCCGGTGCCCGTGACCCGGCGGCGGGCCCGCCCGGCCTGGCCGCGTGGGGCCGAGGGGCGGCTGCTGCTCGCCCGGGAGTACCGCGCCGCGCAGGAGGCGGGCGCCGACCCGGTGCTCGCCGTGATGCGCGCGACCGGCCATGGCCGCCGCCGCTCCCTCGGCCTGATCGCGCGGGCCCGGGACGCGGGTCTGCTCACACCACGGCACGCTCGACGGTAGGTCCGCTGGTCCTCTCCGGGTCCCCCGCGGTCCTCCCGGGGCCTCGGCGGCTCTCGACGGCACGCGCCGGCCCGTCCTGCGCCCGCGAGGACTGACGGCTTCGAGTTCGACGGCGCCGAGGCCGCCCCTGCCTTCCTGCTGGACCACGACGGCCGCGAGCGGGAGGCCCGCGAGGCAGGGCCGGCCATCGCCCTGCACACCACCCCGGAGGTGCCGCTCCGGATGTCACCCGAGGTCGCCGTGGGTCGCCGTGGTGATCCTCGGCGTGGAGACCGATGTCCTCGGTCTCGCCCTCACGGAGGTCACCGGGCAGCGGCGGGCCGAGGTGGTGGCCGCGCACCCGGGCCCCGACTTCGAGAACCGCGTCCCGAGGGCCTCCCACGACGGCATGCCCGGCCGCCCCGGCCCCACCTTCGGGACCATGAACGACGACGTCCTGGCGCCCTTCGACGCCGCGTTCCGCCGAAAGGACTTCGTCCAGCTCGTCCGGAACAGACCGTGGCCGGAGTGAGACGCGCCGACGGTCCGAAAGGAGCAGGAGGCTCCGACCGGGCAGACCCGCCGGACAGGACCCGCCGGAACGCGGACCGCCCCCGCGCCGGCCCCGGACCCGCTAGCCCCGTTCCGGTCTCGCTCCGGGCGCGAAGAACCGTGACAGATCGCGCTCCGGGGTCCCGGCACCGGCCCGTTCGGGGGGAAACCCGAGGTCCCGGTCGAGTCCGTACCGCTGGAACAGCTCGGCGCGCAGGGCCGGGACGGGCATCGGTACGCCCGGGACCAGGGCCGCGTACACCGCGCCCATCAGCACGGCCCGCAGCATCGGATAGTCGGCGGTCACGTCCGCGGAGCCGTACCGGGCCACGGTGTCGCCGAGCAGTTCCGACAGCCGCCGTTGCTCCGGGCACTCCACGAAGCCCTCGGCCTGGAGCAGCCCCGCCATGTGCTGGCGCATCAGCACGGGCCGGTCGCGCGCGAGCCCGAGGATCGCGTCGATGGCGCGGGCCAGCCGCTCCCGGCCGTCCTCGGTGCGCGGCTCCCGCTCCAGCGCCTCCTCCAGCGTGCGGTGCATCAGCCGGTGCACGGCGGACTGCACCAGCTGGCGTTTGCCGGGGAAGTAGTACGACACCAGGCCGCGGGCGGACCCGGCGCGGTCCGCGATGTCGCCGAGCGTCGTGGCCTCGAAGCCGCGCTCGTCCACCAGCTCCACGGCCGCCTGAAGCAGCCGTTCCCGGGAACGCCTTCGCAACTCTTCATTGACCGAGGCGCTGCGCGGGGACATGCTGGACTCCTGCGTTGACTGGCTGCCAGCCAACTATACTCAACGCGCCGGAACCCACGGGTTCCCGATCCGAGCTGCCGTCCGCCGGGGTGACGCGGGGGATCACCCCGGCGGACGGTGTACGTCCGGTCGGCGCCGCGGGGCGGGTCGGACCAGGCCGAGGACGGGGAGCAGCGCGTCGGGGCGGTCGTCCACCGGCAGGTGGTCCACGAAGTGCACCCGGCAGCCGAGCGCCGCCGCACCCCCGTCCGCCTCCCTGCTGTCGCCGACCATGAGCGCATCCCGGGGATCGGTGCCGAGCGCCGCGCAGGCGGTCGAGAACAGCCGCGCGTCCGGCTTCTGCACCCCGTGCTCGTACGACAGCACGTAGGCGTCCACGAACGCGTCGAGCCCGTGCGCACGGAAGACCGGGCGCAGATCCCAGCCGATGTTGCTCACCACCGCCACACCGACACCGCGCTCGCGCAGGGTGCGCAGCACCTTCGGCGCGTCCGGGTAGGGGGTCCAGGCGGCGGGGGACATGTGCCGTGCGTACAGCGCCTCGTGCAGATCCGGATCGGGCAGGGGCACCCGCCGGGACATCCCCGTGTACGCCGCCCGGTGCAGCTCCGCGCTTTCGTCCCGGCGCGCCCACAGCCCCGCCGCCTCCTCCGGCACCCGCAGTGGCGCCGCGCCGCCCGGCAGCGCGCCGACCGCCTCCAACGCCCTTGCCGTTTCCCTGAGTTCCGGCTCGGGCAGGTCCCGCCCGGCCTCGTCCAGCACCGCACGCAGCCAGGACTCGGTGGACTCGACGCGGAAGAGCGTCCCGGAGAAGTCGAACAGCACGGCAGCCATGCGACGGACTCTATTCGCGGTCACGCGCGCGCGAGTCGAGGCGCGATCAGCCCAGCGCCCGCAGTCCCGGCACCAGGGTCAGCAGCACCGGAAGCGCCGGCACCAGCGCGGCGACCGCGGTGAGGCGCAGCCGGTGCAGCGCCGGGAGGCGGTCGGGCGGGCCGAGCAGCCGGTGCACCCGCTGCGGCACATGCGCCTGGGGGGTCGGGCTGGGCCCGAACACGCCTCGTTCCTCGTTGAGTTCGACCAGCGCGAGCGCGGTCGTCAGCCGGCCGAAGCGCCGCGAGGCCATGTCGTCGGCGGCCAGCTCCACCAGCCGGTGCATCTCGTCCCGGAACGCGGCGAACACCGGCACCTGGGGAAACCCGTCCGCGAGCGCGGCCGAGCAGTGCAGCAGCCAGTCGTGCCGCGCCTGCGCGTGCCCCCACTCGTGCGCCAGCAGCGCGTCCAGCTGTCGTCCCTTCAGACGTCGCAACGCGGCCGTGGTGACCACCAGTCGGGGTGTCGTACCGGCCAGCCACCAGGCGTCGGGGCGTTCGCCCTCCAGCACCACCAGCCGGCCTTTGCTCGGCTCCTCACCCGGCAACAGCGGTGCGCGCACGAGGAGTTCGGCCTGCTGCGTACGTCGCTGGGCCCGGGATCGTACGACCTCCCGCACCAGCATGGCCGCGCTCCACAGGCCGGCGCAGGCCAGCAGCACGGCCGTGGCCGCCGCCCAGGGGCTCGCGGTGCCGAGGGCGTACGCGTCCACGACCGCGCGCGGCGCCCGCGCGAAGACGTGTCCGCGCACCGGCGCCCAGGCCGCGGCGGCGCTGAGCGTCATCGACAGCGCACAGCACAGCAGTACGGCCGCCACGACGCACTGCCACGCCCACAGCGCGACGACCGGTTCCCGGTCCGGCCAGTCGGCGCGGGCGAGCAGTCGCGGGCCGAGGACGGCGGTGAGGACGCCGAGCAGTAAAAGGGCCACGGGGACCATCATGGGCAGCACCCTATGAGCGCGGAGCCGCCCGGCGGTACGGTCCGTCGCGCCGAAGTGACGCAGGCAACGCGCGCCGGACGCCGTCCCGTCGCAGTCCTGTACGGCGTTGCCGCGCGGCGCCGTCACATCGTCAGGAGCATCGCGACCATCCCGATCGCCATCGACAGCCGGCACGCGCGGGCCAGTTCCGGGCGGTCGCCCCGGCACGCGGGCGGGGCCGTGCCGCCGACGGCGACGGCGGCCGGGACCAGGCGGGCGCCGGACAGCAGGACGTAGCCCGTGAAGTAGAGGAGCAGGGCGCCGGTCACCAGGGGGACCCCGGTGCCAGCGTGCACGCCGTTCATCGGCATGCCCTCCATGTGATGAGCGGCGGGCGGGGCCGTGGCCATCGCCGCCGCCATGTAGACCATCGCCGCGGCGCCCACCACGTGGTGCAGATGGTGCCGGTCGCGGCGGACGGCCCACAGCGCGCGCAGCGCGGCCAGGCCGAACACGGCGGCGTACAGCGGCCAGGCCCAGCCCGGCGGGGTGAACGCGGCCGCCGGTACGGCCATCGCGGCCATCCCGAAGCCCATCAGCGCCTCGTCACCCGCGGAGCGGCGCTGCTCCTCGACGGCGCTGCGCAGCCGCAGCAGGCAGTAGGCCCCGGTCGCCGCGCACAGCGCGACCAGCAACCAGGCGGCCGACACGGGTCCGTGCACGGGTACCTCCCCCGCTCGACGGTCGGTCGAGGATTGCGATGCCCGGACCGGGCGGGGCGCATACGAGCGCAAGGGTGTACACGGGGAGCGCTGACGGGGGCACGGTGGGTGAACGGGGGGCGGCGTGCGGGCGGGTGCGTGGCAGGGCAGTCGCCCGCCCTATGTTTTACTTATAAAACACATGCTAAATTTGAGGGATGAGCAGCGCGCCCCCACACCGCCTTCCCCTGGCCGGCACCCTCCGTCTCGGCCGGCCCTCGGACATCTGGTTCAAGCCCGCGCTGAGCGTGGTAGCCGCGGTCGCCCCGCCCAACCTGACCCTGCTGGCGCTCGGCCGCCTCGATCTGGCCGTGTACACGATGGCCGGGTCGCTGTGCGCGCTCTACGGCCACAACCGGCCCTACGCCGCGCGGGCACGGGCCCTGGTCTGGGTGGTGCTCGGCATGGTCGCCGGCGTCGCCGCCGCCCTGGTCACGGCCTCGCTCACCTCCGACGCCGTCATCCTCGTGACCGTCGGCGCCGTGCTGGCGGCGGCGCAGAAGGCCGTGTGCGACGCCACCCGGGTCGGGCCGCCCGGGAACGTGATCTTCACCTTCATCAGCTCCGCCTCCCTGTTCGCCCCGCAGACCCTCGGCGAGGTGCCGGGCCACCTCGCCCTCGCCCTCGCGGCCGGCGCCTGGTCCTGGCTGGTCGGCATGGCCCCCGGACTGGTCCGCCCGCACGGCCCCGAGCGCCGCGCCACCGCGCAGGCCCTGAACGCCACCGCCGCCTACGCCGAAACCCGCGGCACCGGCGAGGGGCACGCCGGTGCCCGCGCCGCCGGCGCCGCGGCCGTCCACGCCGCCTGGCAGTCGCTGCTCGCCGTCGGCGACCGCCCCGACGCCACCCGGCGCGCCCTGGAACGGCTCCTCGTGCGCGCCGAGGTCGCCCTCGCCGCGCCCGCCGACACCGACCCGGCACGGCTGCGCGCCTGGGCCCGCCAACTGCGCGGCCTCCGCCGCACCCTGAGCCTGGACATCCCCGGCGAGTACGCCGACGAACTCCTCGGCGTGGACACCGAACTGGCCCTGCCGCGCCCGTCGCTGCGCCGCCGCCTCGCGCCGCTCGCCCCCATCGCCGCCCGCACCGCGATCGGCTGCGCCCTCGCCGGGTACGCGTCCCTCGCCCTCGGTGTCGGCCGCCCCTACTGGGCCCTGGTCACCGCGGCCTCCCTCTACCAGGCCAACGTCACCCTCACCTGGCGCCGGGGCGTCCAGCGCGTCGTCGGCAACCTCGTCGGCGTCCTCGCCTTCGCCGCCCTCGCCCCGCTCGCCCACGCGAACGCGTTGGCCCTGGTGCTGTGCTGCGCCGCCCTGAACTTCGGCGCCGAGGCGCTGATCGGCCGCAACTACTGGCTCGGCAGCATCTGCGTCACCCCGATGGCCCTGCTCATCACCGAGTTCGCCCACGTCCAGGACTCCGCCGAACTGATGACCGACCGGATCGCGGACACCCTGCTCGGCGCGATCGTCGGCTTCGTCGCGGCCGTCGCCGTCACCAACCGGCGCGCCGGCGACCGCCTGGAACAGGCGCTGACCGAGGTGGAACGCGCCCGCGAGGGCGCCGCCCGGCTGCTCGCCGAGGCGCGCCCCGACCCGCGCGCGCTGGACGGGGCCCGCCGCGGACTCGCCTCCGCCCTGGTCGACCTGCGCGCCACGGCCGACGCCGCGGCCGGCGAGTGGTGGCAGCGCGCCCTGCCCCACGACCGGGTCGTGCTCGCCGAACAGTCCGGACACCGTACGCTCGCGGCGACGGTACGACGCCAGGGGCTCGCGCCGCGGCGGCACGACCCGGGCACGACGACGGAGGACATACGGCCATGACGGCGACGAACGGCACACCATCGCGGCGCGAGGCGCCGACGGCCGACACGGTCGCGGCGGTCGTACGGCAGTGGCGTGCCGTCCATCCCGAACTGGACACCGGGCCGATGGAGGTCATCGGGAGGATCAACCGGTGCGCGGCGCTGCTCCAGCAGGCCGAGGACGCGCCGTTGCGCCGGGCCGGCCTCAGCCGCCCCGAGTTCGACCTCCTCGGCGCGCTGCGCCGCACCGGGCACGAGCTGACGCCGGGGGAACTGGCCCGGGAGACGTTCTCCTCCGGCGCTGCCGTCACCAAGCGGATCAAGCAGCTGACCGAGCGCGGGCTCGTCGAGAGGCGGGGCGACACCCGCGACCGCCGCGTCGCCCACGTCCGCCTCACCGACGCCGGCCGCGCCCTGGTCGACGGCGTCCTGCCCGAACAGCTCTCCTACGAGACCGCCGTCCTCTCGGTGCTGGCCCCCGAAGGCAGGGACGACCTCGCCGCTCTGCTGGCCGAACTGCTCACCCGCCTGGAGGGCCGCATGGGAGCGCTGCGGACCGGGGGCTGAGCACGGCACGGGGTCCTACACGCCCGGACGGTGTCGCAGCGGATGGTCCGCCGGGACCTCCACGAGGACGATGCGCGTGCCGTCCGGATCGGCGAGCCACATCTCGATCAGACCCCAGGGCTCCCGGACCGGTGGACGGGTGATCTCGACGCCCTTCCCCCGCAACTCCTCGTGTGCCGCCCGCACGTCCTCGACCTGCATCCACAGCGCCACGGACGGCGACGGCGGGGCCGACCCCCGGCCGGAGACCTCCAGGAACCCCCCGCCCAGGAAGTACACCGTCCCGCGCTCCGGTCCCGTGCCGAACTCGCGGTACACGGGCAGGCCGAGCCGCTCGCCGTAGAACGCGCGGGACCGCTCGGGATCGGTGGGCCGCAGAAGTGTCCGACTGCTGAGTACGTGCACCATACAGGCGGATCCTAGTGGCACAGTTACCCTCGAACCTGGCTCAGCCACGCCCGAGATCGGAGAACCGCCCCCATGCACAGCGCCGCCGCCCCCGGCCTCACCTTCCGAGACGCCACCGACGCCGACGTCGACGAGCTGGTCGTGCTGATCGAGTCGGCGTACCGCGGGGACGCCAGCCGGGCCGGGTGGACCACGGAGGCGGACATCCTGGAGGGCAGGCGCACCGACCCCGAGGGCGTCCTCCAGGTGATCAAGTCGCCGGACAGCCGTCTGCTCACCGTCGAGCGCGACGGCCGTATCGTCGCCTGCTGCCAGCTCGAACACCGCGGCGACCACGCCTACTTCGGCATGTTCGCGGTCAACCCCACCCTCCAGGGCGAGGGCCTCGGCAAGACCGTCATCGCGGAGGCCGAGCGCCAGTGCCGCGGGGCATGGGGCGTCGGCGAGATGCACATGACCGTGATCTCCGTACGGGAAGACCTGATCGCCTGGTACAAGCGCCGCGGCTACCGCCGTACGGGACGGATGTCCCCGTTCCCGTACGGCGACGAGCGCTTCGGCATCCCGCAGCGCCCCGACCTGGAGTTCGAGCTGCTGGTCAAGAAGCTCGGCTGAACCCGCGGGGCCCCCACCCCGTCCGGCCGGGGCCCCGCGCCGCCTACGCCGTGAACCGGCCCGTGCGCTTGATCTCCGGGAAGTCCGTGGTCGCCCCGTCGAGTTCGAGCGCGCGGACCAGCCGCAGATGTTCCTGCGTGTTGACCGTCCAGCCGATGATCCGCAACCCGGCCGCGCGCGCGTGTTCGACGGTCTCCAGGGTGATCCGGCGGATGTCCAGACACAGGGTCGGCGCGCCCACCGCGACCGCGCGCCCGACCACCTCGGGGCCGTAGCGCCCGGCGATCAGCGCGGTGCGCACCCCGGGCACCAGCCGCGCGATCTCGGCGACCGCCTCGTCGTGGAACGAGGAGACCTCCACCCGCCCGACCAGATCCCGCTCCAGCATCACCCGGGCCAGCTCCCGCGCCGCCGCCACGTCCTTGATCTCGGCCTGGAGCGGCGTCCCCACCGCGTCCAGGACCTCCTCGAACACCGGTACCCGCTCGCCGCGCCCGGCGTCGAGCGCGCGCAGCTCGGAGAGGGTCTTCTCGGCGATCGGCCCGGAGCCGTCGGTCGTGCGGTCCACCTCGGCGTCGTGCATGACGACCAGGGCGCCGTCCTTGCTCAGATGGAGATCCAGTTCGATCAGGTCGAGGCCGGCCCGCTGCGCGGCCACGAAGGAACGAAGGGTGTTCTCGGGCTCGACACCCATGACCCCGCGGTGACCGATGGTAAGGAAGTTCAAGGTTCGACTCGCTTCCGTCGACGGCGTCTCGGCACGCGCGGCGACGGGCGGACGCCATCGTCCGTGCGGGCAGGTCGCAGCCTAACGGCCGCGACCCGGGATGAACCCGCATGCGCGCGGACGATCTGGGCGCGCCCCGGGCGGTGACTGGCCGCCGCCCCGTCGCGGCATCACCCACGCGTGGGCGAGTCTTCGCGCCCTTGACAGGCCGGATTCCGTCCCTCCCGAGCCCTCCGGCCCGACGGTCGAAAGTGAGCGCCGTCACGGTTTACGGCAGGAAAAATGTCGGTGACCATGTCACCAGACAGAAAAATCTCCTGCGCTGCCTCTTGATGGGGGAATCGGGGTATGCATACGGTGTCCATACGCGAGGTTCTCCCGTGGAGGATGGAAAATGACGGAAATTCTTGTGCAGCCGGGTGTGAAGGGGCAGGTTTCTTCGCAGGCCAGGGTGGTTGAGCACCCCGCCTGGCCCGTGCTCAAGGATGCCGTGGAACAGATTCGGCCATGGCAGTCGGCGGACGGCTCCATCGACTTCGACGCCGAGGGCGCGCCGGCCAAGGCCGTCGCCGAGGCCGCCGTACGCCGTGTCGCCGAGGCCGTCGAGCAGCTCTCGCCGCTCCTGCCGTACGACGCGGCGTACCACGAGGCCCTGGTGAAGGACCTGCGCCGCTGGGCCGAGGGCGGCTTCGAGGTGCCGGACTTCCTGGACTCCCTGCTGGCCTTCCACCCCGCGGCGCACCGCGAGGACGGCCTCCAGCACCTGGTCGTCTTCCCCATGTACACGCAGAACGGCAACCTGGACCGCAACCTGGAGGCGGTCGTGCTGCGCATGGTCTGGCCCGAGTGGCTGGCCGAGCTGGAGCGCACGCGCTACGACAACCCGCTGTTCTGCGGCATCACCTTCGAGGACTTCACCTCGGGCTACGACACCAACTCGGCCGTCCTCTTCCCGGAGACCATCGCCGTCCGTGAGGCGCCGGAACGTTTCTCTTGGGGTGGCATCTTCTGCGACCGCGAGGCGGCCCGCTTCCGCCGGGTCACCGAGGCCGCCGTCGGCATCCTGGGTCTCGAACTGCCCGAGGACATCGCCGCGATGGTCCACGACCAGAAGCGCTGCGAAGAGGCCTTCGTGCTCTGGGACATGGTCCACGACCGCACCCACAGCCACGGTGACCTGCCGTTCGACCCGTTCATGATCAAGCAGCGCCAGCCGTTCTGGATGTACGGCCTGGAGGAGCTGCGCTGCGACCTCACCGCCTTCAAGGAGGCCGTGAAGCTCGAGGCGGACGGCGTCCCGCAGGCGCGTGACGTGCAGTACGCGGTGCTCTTCGACCGCATGTTCCGCTTCCCCGTCACCGGCGACCGCGTGCGCAACTACGACGGCCTCGGCGGCCAGCTGCTCTTCGCCTACCTGCACAAGCACGACGTCGTGCGCTGGACGGACAACAAGCTGTCCATCGACTGGGAGCGCGCCCCGCAGGTCACCAACCAGCTGTGCGCCGAGATCGAGACGCTGTACCGGGACGGCATCGACCGCCCCAAGCTCGTGCACTGGTTCGCCGGCTACCAGCTGGTGTCCGAGTACCTCGCCCCGCACCCCGGCTCCAAGTGGGCCAAGGGCCCGGACGCCCTGGACCTGACCCTGCCGCCGCGCAAGCTGGTCGACGACGTGCTCCCGGACGAGTTTCCGCTGAGCATGTTCTTTGAAGCCCTGTCCAAGAAGCTGAAGAATGTGATCGCCTCTACCAAGGGCATCACGGCGGACGCCGCCGAGCGGCTCGCCGCGTGACTGACGGCGTACCGCCCACACACACCACTGCTGAAGAGGGGAAGATCATGGGGAACGGGTCGAACGGGGCGCTCAGCGGTGCGGTGATCGCGGTGGCCGGCGCGGGCGGACCCGCCGGCCGGGCGACGCTGCTGCGCCTGGCCGAGGCCGGGGCGACCGTCGTCGGAGCGGACAACGACCCGCAGCGTCTGTCGGAGGCCGTGGACGCGGCCCGCTACGCCTCCGGCGGCGCCACGGTCACGGGCGACACCGTGGACCTCCTCGACCTGCAGTCCACCCGTGAGTGGGCCGGGCGCATCGAGAAGGACTTCGGCCGCGTCGACGGCCTGGTGCACCTGGTCGGCGGCTGGCGCGGCAGCGAGACCTTCACGAAGACCAGCCTCGACGACTGGGACTTCCTGGAGCTGCTGCTGGTGCGCACCGTGCAGCACACCTCGCTCGCCTTCCACGAGGCCCTCCAGCGCAGCGAGCGCGGCCGCTACGTCCTGATCAGCGCCGCCGGCGCGTCCAAGCCCACCGCGGGCAACGCCGCGTACTCCGCGGCCAAGGCCGCCGCCGAGGCGTGGACGCTGGCCATGGCCGACTTCTTCCGCAAGGCGGGCAAGGCGGAGGGCGCCGAGGGTCCGACGTCGGCGGCTACGATCCTGGTGGTCAAGGCGCTGGTGCACGACGCGATGCGCGCCGAACGCCCCAACGCGAAGTTCGCGGGCTTCACGGACGTCAAGGACCTGGCCGAGGCCATCGAGGGCGTCTGGAGCAAGTCCGCCGCCGAGTTGAACGGAAACCGTCTGTGGCTGACCGAGAAGCCGTGAACCCTCCCAGGACCGACGCGCGTCGTCATCACGACCCGGAGGTCCGCGGTTTCGCCAGTGACAACTACGCCGGGGCGCATCCGGAGGTGCTGGCCGCCCTGGCCCTGGCCAACGGCGGCCACCAGGTGGCCTACGGCGAGGACCAGTACACCGAGAACCTCCAGCGGATCATCCGCAGCCACTTCGGTGCCACCGCGGAGGCATTCCCGGTCTTCAACGGCACCGGCGCGAACGTGGTCGCGCTCCAGGCGGTCACCGACCGCTGGGGCGCGGTGGTCTGCGCCGAGAGCGCGCACATCAACGTGGACGAGGGCGGGGCGCCCGAGCGGATGGGCGGCCTGAAGCTGCTCACCGTGCCCACGCCGGACGGCAAGCTCACGCCCGAACTGATCGACCGGCAGGCCTGGGGCTTCGAGGACGAGCACCGGGCGATGCCGCAGGTCGTCTCGATCACCCAGTCGACCGAGCTGGGTACGCTCTACACGCCCGAGGAGATCCGCGCGATCTGTGAGCACGCCCACGCACACGGCATGACGGTGCACCTGGACGGCTCCCGGATAGCCAACGCGGCCGCCTCCCTGGACGTGCCGATGCGCACGTTCACCAGCGCGGTCGGTGTCGACATCCTCTCGCTCGGCGGGACGAAGAACGGCGCCGTGTTCGGCGAGGCGGTCGTGGTCCTCAACCAGGACGCCGTGCGCAAGATGAAGCACCTGCGCAAGCTGTCCATGCAGCTCGCCTCCAAGATGCGCTTCGTCTCGGTGCAGTTGGAGGCCCTGCTGGCCAAGGACCTGTGGCTGCGCAACGCCCGGCACGCCAACGAGATGGCCCAGCGGCTGGCCGAGGGCGTGCGCGCGGTGCACGGTGTCGAGATCCTCTACCCGGTGCAGGCCAACGGCGTCTTCGCCCAGCTCCCGCACGACGTGAGCGAGCGGCTGCAGAAGCGCTTCCGCTTCTACTTCTGGGACGAGGCCGCCGGGACCGTGCGCTGGATGTGCTCCTTCGACACCACGGAGGAGGACGTCGACACCTTCGTGGCGGCCGTCAAGGAGGAGATGGCGCGCTGAGCCAGGCGCCTGGATGGCTGCATAGGTATGCGGTCACCTGGAAAGTCATTGACTGTCGGGTGATCGCGTACCTATGCTCTGCGAGCATGCAGCTGATCCAGGAAACCGCGGACCTCTCCGCTTATCTGGCCGCCGACGAGGTCATCGACCATCACCATCCGATGGTTCGGGAGACGGCCGCGCGGCTGGCCGCCGAGGCGACCGACTCGTATGCCTATGCGCGCCTTGCCTATGAGTTCGTCCGGGACACCATCCCGCACTCGGCCGACACCGGCGATCTCCGCGTCACCTGGCGCGCCTCCGACGTGCTCGCGCGCCGCACGGGCATCTGCCACGCCAAGGCGCACGCGCTGACGGCCCTGCTGCGCGCGGAGGACATCCCGACGGCCCTGTGCTATCAGCGCCTGCGCGACGACGGGGGCGCCCACGTGCTGCACGGCCTGGTGGCCGTCCGCTTCCACGGCGCATGGCACCGCCAGGACCCGCGCGGCAACAAACCCGGTGTCGACGCGCGGTTCTCCCTGACCGGCGAACGGCTCGCCTGGATTGCGGACCCGGCCGCGGACGAACGGGACCACCCGACGCTGTACGCCACCGCACACCCGGCCGTCCTCGACGCCCTGCGTACCGCCCCCGACCGCGAGGCCCTGGGGAGGACGCTGCCGAGCACCCTGTGACCTCCCCGGCACGACCCGCGGGGGAGCGGCGGGGGAAGCGGCCGGCGGTGCTCGCCGTCGTCCCGCGCGGCATCGCGGCCCCGTCGGCGGGAACGCGGAGGCGGCGACCGACGCCCGCCGCGCACCCCGCTTTCCACCAACGCCGCATCGCCCGGCCCCCGCAGGGCGGCCGGCAGCCGAGAGCCGGCCGGCCCTCCCGTCATGACCGGGCGCCTCGGCGGGTGGGCGGCCACACCGCAGGACGGTGTGTCAGTGGGCCTCGGCGGCCCGCAGCGCGTCCGCGGTCGGTGCCGTACCGCCCAGGTGGGCCGGGAGCCACCAACTGTCCTCCGGGCTCTTCGGGCGGCCGGGGTAGGCGCGCTGGGCGGCGTCCAGCAGTTCCTGGACGCGCTCGCGCAGCCGGCGGGTGATGGCCCCGGCGTACTGGTCGCGCGGCGCCTCCACCGCCTCGCCCACCCGGATGGTGACGGGCAGGTGGCTGCGCTTGAAGTCGCGGGGGTGGCCCTTGGTCCACAGCCGCTGCGTGCCCCACAGCGCCATCGGGACCAGCGGCACCCCTGCCTCCTGGGCGAGCCGGGCCGCGCCCGACTTGAAGCTCTTGAGGGTGAACGACTGGGAGATCGTGGCCTCGGGGAAGACGCCGATGACCTCACCGGAGCGCAGCGAGTCCAGCGCGTGCGCGTACGCGGCCTCGCCCTGCCCGCGGTCCACCGGGATGTGCTTCATGCCGCGCATCAGCGGGCCGGAGATCTTGTGCCGGAACACGGAGTCCTTCGCCATGAACCGCACCAGGCGCTTCTGCGGCAGGGCGGCCAGGCCGTTGAAGATGAAGTCCAGGTAGCTGATGTGATTGCTCACCAGCACGGCGCCGCCGGAGCGCGGGATGTTGGACGACCCCTGGCAGTCGATCTTCAGGTCCCAGACCTTGAACAGCGTCTTGGCGAATCCGATGACGGGACGGTAGACCAGTTCTGCCATGGGTGGGACGAACCCTTTCTGCTCTGCTCGGGAAAGGGGCTCCCGGCGGGAAAGTTACGCAGCCGTAGGTTTACGGCGTCTCGCAGATCGTGCCCCAAGAACGTGCGGGGAGCCAGTTCTGGTGCCCGGCCGCGGCGAGATCCTCGTCACGTCCCCCGGGATTCGCCGGTGCGCCGGGAATCCCTGCGGCCCGCCGGTTGTTCGCATCGCGACGCCCGCGGAAGCGGGCGCCCCTGAAGTGCTGCACGGGCGGCGGAGCGGGAGGGCGAGAGTGAACGGGAGCGAGGACGTCGGACCGGACGGTTCCGAACCGGACGGCGCCGGACGGCCGGCCGCCGGTCCGAGCGCGGCGGAGATCGGCGGCGATCTCGGTGAACGGGCCACCCTCGTCCAGTTCTCCAGCGCCTTCTGCGCGCCCTGTCGCGCCACCCGGCGCGTCCTCGGCGAGGTCGCCGCGATGGTGCCCGGCGTCGCCCACGTCGAGATCGACGCCGAGGCCCGCCTCGATCTCGTACGCGCCCTCGGGATCCTGAAGACCCCCACCGTCCTGGTGCTGGACGCGCACGGCCGGGAAGTACGGCGCGCCGCCGGGCAGCCCCGCAAGGCCGATGTCATCGCGGCCCTGGGGGAGGCGGTGTGAGGGGGCTTCAGCATCCGGTGACAGACGTTCCGCGCCTGGTGAGAGACGTCCCAGTTCCCGGACCGTACTTGACTGCGCGCACCACCTATCGTCAGTCTGACCGTATGCCGACCGAACTCCTTCTCCACGGGCGGGCCCACGTCGACCTCGCGCGCACCGCGAGCGCCTGCTGTCCGGGCTGCTGAGCAGCCACGGACCCGCTCGCCCTCCCGAACAGAAGGACAACTCCATGACGGCCCTGCCCGGACTCGGCACCCCCCAGCTCGCCTCCCCCGACCTCCTGCGCGCCACCTTCCGCCGGCACGCCGCCGGTGTCGCGGTGATCACCGCGCGCGGCGCCGCGGGACCGGTCGGCTTCACCGCCACCTCCCTCACCTCGGTCTCCGCCGAACCCCCGATGATCTCCTTCGGCGTGGGCACCGGCGCCTCCAGCTGGCCCGCGATAGCCGAGTCCGACCACATCGGCGTCCACATACTCGGCGAGCACCAGGGCGACCTGGCCGCCACCTTCGCCCGCAGCGGTGCCGACCGCTTCGGCGCGCCCACCGTCTGGCACGACGGCCCCGAGGGCGTGCCCGTCCTCGACGACGTGCTCGCCTGGCTGGTCTGCCGGATCGTCGCCCGCGTCCCGGCGGGCGACCACCGGATCGTGCTGGCGGAGGTCGTCCTCGGCGATCCGGCGGGCGGCGGCCGCCCGCTCCTCTACCACCAGGGCCGCTTCACGGCGCTGCGCGACTGATGCGGCGTTGATCACGCCCCGTTCCCCTGCGAAGCCGTCGGGTTCCGGTTACGCTGCGTTGCGAAGGTCACAGTTCAAAGCGCTTGCTTAGCGGGGATGAACTGGGTGTACTGACGAGTAATATCTCGCTCGGAGCGCGCTGACGCCCCGATCGGGATCGGCCGCTTCAGGCGCCTATGCTGCCTGCAAGAGGCAGCCAGGAAATCACGATGCAGTAGGAGAGCCGGCGTGAGCTTGAGGATCGTTGTCACTGTGAAGTACGTGCCCGACGCCACTGGCGACCGGCACTTCGCCGATGACCTGACCGTCGACCGCGACGACGTGGACGGTCTGCTCTCCGAACTGGACGAGTACGCGGTCGAGCAGGCCCTGCAGATCGCGGAGGACGCGGACGACGCCGAGGTCACCGTGCTGACGGTCGGCCCCGAGGACGCCAAGGACGCGCTCCGCAAGGCCCTGTCGATGGGTGCCGACAAGGCCATCCACGTCGAGGACGACGACCTGCACGGCACCGACGCCATCGGCACCTCCCTGGTGCTGGCCAAGGCCATCGAGAAGGCCGGCTTCGACCTGGTCGTCTCCGGCATGGCCTCCACCGACGGCACCATGGGTGTCGTCCCCGCGCTGGTCGCCGAGCGCCTGGGCGTCCCGCAGGTCACCCTGCTGTCCGAGGTCTCGGTCGAGGACGGCACCGTCAAGGGCCGCCGTGACGGCGACGCCGCCTCCGAGCAGCTGGAGGCCCAGCTGCCGGCCCTGGTCTCCGTGACCGACCAGTCCGGTGAGGCCCGCTACCCGTCCTTCAAGGGCATCATGGCGGCCAAGAAGAAGCCGGTGGAGTCCTGGGACCTGTCGGACCTCGACATCGAGGCGGAAGAGGTCGGCCTGGAGGGCGCGTTCACCAAGGTCGAGACCGCGGCCGCGCGTCCGGCCCGCACGGCCGGCACCATCGTCAAGGACGAGGGCGAGGGCGGCAAGCAGCTCGCTGAGTTCCTCGCGAGCCAGAAGTTCATCTAAGGGTTCGCGCCCGCCGACCGCCCCTCAACTTCGTTACGCAGGAGAGCAATCCCATGGCTGAAGTCCTCGTCTACGTCGACCACGTGGACGGTGCCGTCCGCAAGCCGACCCTTGAGCTGCTGACCCTGGCCCGCCGCCTCGGCGAGCCCGTCGCCGTCGCGCTGGGCAACGGCGCCGCCGACACCGCCGCCACCCTCGCCGAGCACGGCGCGGTGAAGGTCCTCACCCACGACGCGTCCGAGTACGCCGAGTACCTGGTCGTGCCGAAGGTGGACGCCCTGCAGGCCGCCCACGAGGCCGTCTCCCCGGCCGCCGTCCTGGTGCCGTCCTCCGCGGAGGGCAAGGAGATCGCCGCCCGTCTGGCGCTGCGCATCGGCTCCGGCATCATCACCGACGCCGTCGACCTGGAGGCCGGCGACGAGGGTCCGGTGGCCACCCAGTCGGTGTTCGCCGCGTCCTTCACCACCAAGTCCCGTGTCATCAAGGGCACCCCGGTCATCACGGTCAAGCCGAACTCGGCCGCCGTGGAGGCCGCCCCGGCCGCGGGCGCGGTCGAGGCCCTCGCCGTGACCTTCTCCGACAAGGCCACCGGCACCAAGGTCACCGCCCGCACCCCGCGCGAGTCCACGGGCCGCCCGGAGCTGACCGAGGCCGCGATCGTGGTCTCCGGCGGTCGCGGTGTCAACGGCGCCGAGAACTTCTCGATCATCGAGGCCCTCGCCGACCAGCTCGGCGCGGCCGTCGGCGCCTCGCGTGCCGCCGTGGACGCCGGCTGGTACCCGCACACCAACCAGGTCGGCCAGACCGGCAAGTCGGTCTCGCCGCAGCTGTACATCGCCAACGGCATCTCGGGCGCGATCCAGCACCGCGCCGGCATGCAGACCTCGAAGACCATCGTGGCCGTCAACAAGGACGCCGAGGCCCCGATCTTCGAGCTGGTCGACTACGGCGTCGTCGGCGACCTGTTCGACGTCGTGCCGCAGCTGACCGAGGAGATCAAGACCCGCAAGGGCTGATCGCCGACCGGCTGTCCGAGGCCCCCGTGACCCGCGCGGTCACGGGGGCCTCGGTGCATCCTGAAGGCGTCGTCGGGGTGTTGACCAGCGGGAAGGACGCCGGATAACTTCGTTCTACGGATTGTTGATTCCGTGAAGCGGAATATGGAGGGTGCGGGATGGGTCAGCAGGAGAACGTGGCGACAAGCCTCGCCGGCGCCGTCGCCGAGGAGATCGGCGCCTCGCTCGCACCGGTCGACGCGGAGCTGGCGCGCCGCTACCCCGGGGACCCCGGCACCCGGCAGCCCGTCCACACCGTCTACGTCCCCGGGGACGCCTTCGCCGCCGACACCGTCCGCTCCTGGGGCGACCGGGCGCTCGCCGCTCTCGACGAACACGCCCCGGACGCCGCCTCGTTCGCCGCCGTCCTCGGCCTCGCCGACGAACTGGCCGAGCCGGTCTACTCCCGTGTCCGCGCCAAGCTGGGGCGCGAGCCGATCGAGGACCTGCGGATCGACTTCGAGGACGGCTACGGCCCCCGCCCCGACGCCGAGGAGGACGAGACCGCGGCCCGCGCGGCCCGGCTGGTCGCCGAGGCGTACGAGAAGGGTACGGCGGCGCCGTACACGGGCATCCGCGTGAAGTGCATGGAGGCCGCGGTGCGCGACCGCGGCATCCGCACCCTCGACGTCTTCCTCACCGGCCTCATGGCGGCGGGCGGACTGCCCGACGGGCTGGTGCTGACCCTGCCGAAGGTGACCTATGCCGAGCAGGTGAGCGCCTTCGTGCGGCTCCTGGAGGCCTTCGAGAAGGCGCACGCACTGGACGCGGGGCGGCTCGGCTTCGAGATACAGATCGAGACCAGCCAGGCCGTCCTGGCGACCGACGGCACCGCGACCGTCGCCCGCATGATCCAGGCCGCCGAGGGCCGTGCCACCGGGCTGCACTACGGCACCTTCGACTACAGCGCCTGCCTGGGCGTCTCCGCCGCCTACCAGGCCGGCGACCATCCGGCCGCCGACCACGCCAAGGCGGTCATGCAGGTCGCCGCCGCGGGCACCGGCGTACGCGTCTCGGACGGCTCCACCAACGTCCTCCCCGTCGGCCCCGCCGAGCAGGTGCACGCCGCCTGGCGGCTGCACTACGGCCTCACCCGGCGCGCCCTCGCCCGCGCCTACTACCAGGGCTGGGACATGCACCCGGGCCACCTCCCGACCCGTTACGCGGCCGTCTTCGCCTTCTACCGCGAGGGTTTCGAGCAGGCCGCGGACCGCCTCGCCCGGTACGCCGACCGCACCGGCGGCGACGTCTTGGACGAACCCGCCACCGCCAAGGCCCTCGGCGGCTATCTGCTGCGCGGCCTGGACTGCGGCGCCCTCGACCTCGCCGAGGTGACCGGGCGCACGGGGCTGAGCCGCGCGGGACTGGAGGGCTTCGCGGCGCCCCGGCGCGGCGGTCTCACCGCGTCGGCGCAGTAGTCGGGGCTCGCGGGCTGAACGCCTGGAGCAACGCGCGGTCGGCCGCGTCCGTGCGGTTCGTCAACGCCGTGGCGGGCAAGCCGAACGCGGTGAGCAGCGCGGCCCGCAGCTGGGATGCGCGGAGGTCGTGGAGGGGACACGGTTCGAGTCACCGCTTCGTCCCGCAGGCGTGCTGGGCGAACAGCCGGGTGCCGCGCGCACGACCCCTCGCCGCCGCGCGCCCGTTCACCGAACTCCCGGTGCCACCCCGAACAGCGCGCACCACCGCGGTGACAGGGCGAGGAGTCCGGTGAGCGGCGGGCGCCGGCCCGGGAACGGCCGCGCGGCACACCGTGCCGGTCGACGTCCGCGACGGCACCGTGCCGTCGGCCAGTCGGACCTGGACGCCCGGTGCGGGCAGCCGGGCCCGCCGGACGCCGCCGCGGGGAGCGGCACCGGCTCGACGGCGTCGGTCACGTCCAGCCGCCGCCGGTCCGGCCGCGGGGCGAGCCGGACCCGGGGCGTCTCAGCCGGCCGGGGGCAGCTCGCCCGAGCCGCGGGTGATCAGCCGGGTGGGCAGCTCGATCCGCTCGGGCGCGACGAGACCGCCGTCCAGCTGCCGGAAGAGCCGCTCCGCCGCCGTGCGGCCGAGGGCCGCCGCGTCCTGGGCGACGACCGTGACGCCCGGCCGCAGCAGATCGGCCAGTTCGAAGTCGTCGAATCCGACGAGGGCGACCTGCCGGGACTGTTCGAAAAGGACCCGGACCACGGTGACCGTCACCCGGTTGTTGCCCGTGAAGACCGCGGTGACGGGGTCGGGACCGGACAGCATCTCCTGCGCCGCCCGGCGCACCCGCTCCGGGCTCGTCACCCCGAGCGACATCCAGCGGTCCTCGACCCGTATCCCCGCGTCCTCCATGGCCGC
The DNA here is from genome assembly GCF_030269125.1 of Streptomyces hygroscopicus subsp. hygroscopicus. GTDB lineage: Bacteria > Actinomycetota > Actinomycetes > Streptomycetales > Streptomycetaceae > Streptomyces > Streptomyces hygroscopicus_C. The sequence continues at coordinate 121,310 of NZ_BSSM01000007.1, forward strand.
CCGGTAGCCGCGCAGCCGCTCGGCCGCGGTGTGGATGCGGGGCATGTCCCCGATGAACCCGATCCTGCGGTGGCCGTGTGCGATCAGATGGGCCACACCGTCGCGCGCCCCGCCGAAGTTGTCGGACAGCACCACGTCGGCGTCGATCCGCCCGGCCGGACGGTCCACGAACACCGTCGCCACGCCCGCCCTGATCTCCGGCTCCAGATAGCGGTGGTCGTCCCCGGCCGGGATCACCACCAGGCCGTCCACCCGCCGCGCGCACAGCGCCAGCGCCAACTCCCGCTCGCGTTCCGGGTCCTCGGCGCTGGAGCCGTTGATCAGCAGGGCGCCGTGCGAGCGGGCGACCTCCTCCACCGCCCGGCTCAGCGGTCCGTAGAAGGGGTCCGCGAGGTCCTCCAGGACGAGGCCGATGCTCGCGGTGCGGCCCTTGCGCAGCACCCGCGCGCTGTCGTTGCGGCGGAAGCCCAGCGCGTCGATCGCCTCCTGCACCCGGCGCTCGGTGTCCGGGGTGACCCCGGGCTCGCCGTTGACCACCCGCGACACCGTCTTCAGCCCGACACCGGCCCGTGCCGCCACGTCCTTCATCGTCGGACGGTTGCCGTACCGGTTCCCGGGGTGGCGGTCTGCGCGGCGGGTGGTCTCGGGCACGATGCGCTGTCCTGTCCTGTCGTCCGTGGTCCCCATGGTGGTGTGGTGCGGCGGCCCATGGGGTTGTATGAGGATGTGGCGTCGAGCATAGAGCCTGGACAACGTTGTCAGGTGCGCGAGAGACTGTCCACCGCTCCGCGCGGGACCGCGCCCCTTCACCGCGCCGCCCGCCCTGTCCCTGGTTCCCGACCGTTCAACGGGGAGATCTGACTCTTATGCGCACCGACCTCGTGGCAGCCCTGGACATCGGCGGCACCAAGATCGCCGGCGGACTGGTGGACGGCCGCGGACTGATCCTGGAGCGGGCCCAGCGTGCCACCCCCGCCCGGCAGGACGGCGACACGGTCATGCGGGCCGTCGAGGAGGTGCTCGGCGAACTCGCCGGTTCGTCCCTGTGGGGACTGGTCCGGTCGGTCGGCATCGGCAGCGCGGGCCCGGTGGACGCCTCCACGGGCACCGTCAGCCCGGTGAACGTGCCGGGCTGGCGGGACTTCCCGCTGGTCGAGCGGGTGCGCGCGATCACCGGCGGACTGCCGGTCGAGCTGATCGGCGACGGCGTCGCGATCACCGCCGCCGAGCACTGGCAGGGCGCCGCCCGCGGTCATGACAACGCGCTGTGCATGGTGGTCTCGACGGGCGTCGGCGGCGGCCTGGTCCTGAACGGACGACTGCACCCCGGTCCGACCGGCAACGCCGGGCACATCGGGCACATCAGCGTCGACCTCGACGGCGACCCCTGCCCGTGCGGTTCGCGCGGCTGTGTGGAACGGATCGCCAGCGGCCCGAACATCGCCCGCCGCGCCAGGGAACAGGGGTGGCGGCCGGGCCCCGACGGCGACACCTCGGCCGCCGCGGTGGCCGCCGCCGCGCGGGCGGGCGACCCGGTCGCCGCGGCCTCCTTCGAACGGGCGGCGCGGGCGCTCGCCGCCGGGATCGCGGCCACCGCGACGCTGGTCGAGATCGACATCGCGGTGATCGGCGGCGGGGTCGGCAACGCGGGCGACATCCTCTTCGCGCCGCTGCGGGAGGCGCTGGCCGACTACGCCACGCTGTCGTTCGTGCGGCGGCTGACGGTGGTGCCCGCGCGGATGGGGACGGACGCGGGTCTGGTGGGAGCCGCGGCGGCGGCACTGATCAGTGGGCCGGGGCTGGTGCGGCTCTAGGCGGTCGCCGGTCGGAGCCGGTACCGGTCGGTCCGGGTCGTCGGGCCGGCCGAGAACGCGATGCCCCTCGCCGGTGACGTTCGGTCCCGTCACCGACGCCGTCCAGTACCGCCCGAGATCGACGGCCTCCGCGGAAACGACGGGAATCCCGGCACTCCCAGCGCGGTGAGGGTGTCGTCGAGGGCATGTCGTCGAGGGCTCAGCCGACGTGGCGGCCCGGTCACTGCTCGGTGCCATGGCCGACGGCGAGGTCGACATGGTGGGTCTCCGCCTCGCGCAGGCAGCGCAGCGGCAGGTAACAGGCCGGGTGGCGCCGGCCGGCCGGCCGCCCCCAGGCAGGCGCGGGCAGCGCGCGACCCGTAGGCGGACCGGTCGAGACCGGTCCGCGGCCGGTCGGCCGGCCGCTCGGCGGGCAGTACGGCAGCCCGCGCCACCGTCGTCGCGGCCGCCCTCGGACCGGGCTCCCGGCCGGTACGAGCGAGCCCGAGCGTCCAGGTGTACGCGTCGGCGCCGTACGCGACCTGCGCGAGCACATGCCCCGCGTCCACCCCGGACGTCTCGAAGGTGCCCGCAACGCGGTCCCGGACAGCCCGACGGCGGTCGAGACGAGCCGGTCCGCCGGCCGTACGACGCCCTCGACCACGTCCCCGGCCCCGGCGCCGGCCGTGCCGGACGGGAAGGCGGGAGGCACGCGTCCTCCTCGCGATACGCGCGCCACGGTTCACCGGAACGCGTGCACGACCTCGATCCGGCCCACGACAAGGGCGTTGGACTCGTCCAACTCCTCTGCGGGCAGCCACAGTTCGAGAATGGTCTCACCGCCGGCCCGGCGGACGGGATACCGGCTGAGGAACCCGGTGTCGACCTCGAAACGGGTCACGAACCCGGCGCCGTCGTGCCGGACGTTCCGGTCCCGGGCGATCCGGATCGCGTAGTCCTCGTCGAGCACCGGGTAGAAGATCGGCTGTTCCGGCAGCCTGGGCGGCCAGGCCCGCCGCACCGGCTCGCGCACCAGATCCAGCTCCCCGGCCCGGTGGGCGCCAGGGGGTGGTGGCGGGGCGGGCGCGGGGCATGATGTCGCTCCTCCGGTCGCCGTACGGATTTTGTGATCCGCAGCCCGCGGTCCCGGGCCCTCGGCCCGAGCGGGCGGGTCGCGGCACCGGACGTTACCGACCTTCCCGGCGCCGCGGTCGGCGGATTTCGGTGTTCCGGCGGTACCCGCGTGACCCCGGGCCCCGTCGCGGAGTTGATCCGCGCATGAAGAAGCGCAGCATCCTCGCCCTCGCCACCCTGGCCACCGGTTTCGTCGTGGCCGCCGTCACCCCGTCCCACGCGGCGGACAAGGGGCCCCTGGACGGCCTCGACGTCTCCGGCACCCTGCACTCCGCCGGTGATCTGGTCAGCCACGAGAGCCTGGCCCCCGCCGACGCTCCGGGGCAGGGCCAGGAGTAGCCCGGCGGCCCGAGCCGAACGCGTGCCGGTGTCCCCTCGCGGGGGCACCGGCACCGCGCTTTACCGCACCCTCACCGCAGCGGGGTTTCCGTGGCAGGGTGGAGCGGGCAAGCCTCAGGGGGCCAACAGAAGAGGGGGAAGTCCGTGACCGTCGTCTGGATCAACGGCGCGTTCGGTGCGGGAAAGACCACGACCGCACGGGAACTGATCGAACTGATCCCGCACAGCGCGCTCCTCGACCCCGAGGTCATCGGCGGGTCACTCACACACCTGCTGCCGCCCAAACACCTCGCCGAGGTAGGCGACTTCCAGGACCTGCCGATCTGGCGCCGGCTCGTGGTCGACACGGCCGCCGCGATGCTCGGCGAACTGGGCGGCACGCTCGTCGTGCCGATGACCCTGCTGCGCCAGGAGCACCGCGACGAGATCTTCGGGGGACTCGCCGCCCGCCGGATTCCCGTGCGGCACCTGGTCCTCGCCCCGGCCGAAACGATCCTGCGTGCGCGAATAGCCGGGCGCGAGGTACCGCCCGAGCTGCCGGACGGTGAGATGCGGGTCCGGCAGTGGTCGTACGATCACATCGAGCCGTACCGCGCCGCCCTCGCCTCCTGGCTCGCCGCCGACGCGCACCTGGTCGACACCAGCGCGCTGACCCCCTACGAGACCGCCGTGCGGATCGCGGAGTCGGTCGGCAGCGGCGACTTCACACCCTGCGACATCGTGCAGACTCCCGAGCCCACCGCGGAGACCCTCGCCGCGGGAGTGCTCCTCTTCGACGAGCAGGACCGGGTCCTGCTCGTGGATCCCACCTACAAGCCCGGCTGGGAGTTCCCCGGCGGTGTGGTGGAGCGGGGCGAGGCCCCGGCCCGCGCGGGCATGCGCGAGGTCGCCGAGGAGACGGGGATACGGCTGCGGGAGGTGCCCCGGCTGCTGGTGGTGGACTGGGAACGGCCCGTGCCCCCCGGCTACGGCGGGCTCCGGCTGCTCTTCGACGGCGGTCGGCTGTCCCGCGAGGAGGCGGCCCGAGTGGCGCTGCCGGGGCCGGAGTTGCGCGACTGGCGGTTCGCCACCGAGGAGGAGGCCGCGGGCATGCTGCCCCCGGTCCGCTACGAGCGCCTGCGCTGGGCCCTGCGCGCCCGTGAACGCGGCACCGCGCTGTACCTGGAGGCAGGGGTGCCGGTCGGCTGACGGTCACCTCGCGGTCGCCCCGCGCAGTTCGGCCGAGGCGCCCCGCATCACCGGGGCGCCGTGCCCGAAACACGCCACGTCGGCGCCGACGTCCGCCAAGCGCCGTACCGAGTCGGACAGTTGGTGCCGGTCCAGGTTGAACACCCCCGGTATCACCGTGCCGTCCACCGGGGACGCCGCCACCGTGTCGCCGGTGAACAGCACCCCCTCGGCGGGCAGGAACAGGGCGATGCTGCCGTCCGTGTGACCGGGCACGTGCACCACGGTGGCACCGCCGCCGAAGCCGAGCACCTCGCCGTCCGTGACCTCCGTCACCGAGGGCGGCGGCAGGGGAGTTCCCTCGGGCAGGTGCCGGGACACCTCGGCATGGATCGGCAGCTCCCACTCCTCGAACCGCGGCGGCGGGCCCGCGAGTTCACCCCGCACGAACGGGGCGTCCAGCCGGTGCGCCAGCACTTCCGCCCCACTCGACGCGGCGAACTCGCCCGCCCCGCCCGCATGGTCCTCGTGAAAGTGCGTCAGCACGACCCGTCGCACGTCCTGCGGGGACCGCCCCAGCCCCCTGACCGCATCGGCGATCAGCGCCCCCGACCCGATCGGCCCCGCGTCGACCAGCGTCAACTCCTCACCGTCCTGCCAGAGATACGCCTGGCCGACGGGGAAAAGGAGCAGATGCAGCCGCGGCAGGAGCTCGATCACGTCCATACGCCGACCCTAGGCCGAGCCGCCGCCGGCCACGACCCCGTTCCGCCCGGGGCGGACACCGCTCGGCTCAGGGCGATCAGGGGCGGAGCCCGTCGCTGGGGCGCGCGGGCGGTCGGGCCGCGGGCGCGAAGGCCGTGAGGACGTCGGCGAGGTCGGCCGGAGCCTCCAGCGGGATCAGGTGACCCGTGGTCGGGATCACCGTGAAGTCGGCTCGGGAGAGGTAGGGCACCAGGTTGTCGCGGAGCACGTCGACGGGCTCGACACGGTCGTTCTCTCCGGCGACGACGAGGGCGGGAACGCCGATCACGCGGGTGTGCTCGGTGATGTCCTCGGCGATGCCGCGCAGGGGCCACTCGGTGCGGGCGGCGTCGGCGGCGGCTCGTGAATCGGCCGAGATCCGCGCCCTGACCGACGCGGGCAGCTCGGTCGCGGTGAGGACGTGGTCCCGTGCCCCGGCCACGGACTCGTCGGAGTCGTAGGCGTGGGAAAGGGCTTCCCGGTACTCGGGGGTGGCCTGTCCGGCGGGCTTCGCGGGACCGGAAGCGACGAGGACGATCCCGCGCAGGCCGGCGGGCCGGGTCGCCGCGACCAACTGCGCGACCTTGCCCCCCATCGAATGCCCGACCAGGACGTAGTCGGTGACGCCCGCGTCGGCCACCACGGCGAGGGTGTCGTCGGCGAGCCGGCGCAGCGTGTAGGGGCCGGGCATGCTGCCCGAGCGGCTCCAGCCGCGGAAGTCGACAGTGATCAGGTCACGGCCCGCGAGGCGGTCGACGACGAGGTCCCAGGTCCGGGCGGAACCACCCCAGTAGTGCAGGAACACCAGGGTCGGTCCGGCACCCGGCCGGTGGTCGTAAACGGGCAGTGGCGTCTGCTGCGTCGCGTTCATCATGGCTCTCTCGGTTCGGTGTTCCGGGGGGTTTTCCCTCGTGTCCATGGAAACTCCGCGGCCGGGGCGGGGCATCGGCGTGAGCGGTCACGCGATGGTGGAAACTGGACACGTGCGCGTGATCCGGCAGATGACCTACCAGCCCGCCGGGCGCCGTGCCGCCGCGGTCGAGACGATGACGTTCGACCGCCTTCGCGAGCTGAACGACGGCGGCACGCAGCGTGCCGACTTCCATGTCCTCGCCGTCGTCGACAGCGGGCACGGCTCCGTCACGGTGGACTTCCTCCCGCACCCGCTCGAGGAGCGGTCCGCGGTGTGGGTGCCCCCCGGGGCGGTGCACCGGTGGGACGACATCGCCGCAGTGGCCGGGCACCTCGTGCTGTTCGTGCCGACCGCGCCGGTCACCCGTGCCACCCGGGAGCTCGTCGCGTCCCCGGATCCGGCCGCGCACTGGAGCGTCCCCGACGCCGACTGGCCGTTCGTCGACGCCGCGCGCGACCATCTCCTCCTGGAGGCATCCGCCCCGCCCGGGGACGTCTCGGCGGAGCTGCCCGAGATCCTTCTCTCCGCGCTCCTCGCCCGGCTCCGGCCGCCGCACGCCGAAGCCCGGCTCACCCATCCGGTGTTCCGGCTGTTCCGGTCCAGCGTCGAGGCGCACTTCCGGGAACATCACGACGCCGGCTACTACGCCCGTGCTCTGGGGTACGCGCCCCGCACCCTGTCACGAGCGGTGCAGCAGGCCACCGGCCGCACGGCGAAGGGGTACGTCGTCGACCGGATCGTCCTCGAAGCCAAACGGCTCCTCGCGCACGACCGCCTCACCGCGGCTCGCTGCGCCGACGCGCTCGGCTTCCCCGACGCGTCCAACTTCTCGGTGTTCTTCCGGAAGGCGACAGGCATGCGCCCCGGTGCGTGGCAGGCGACGGTGGCCGTCGAGTGAGGAGGCGTACGCGAGAAGGGCCCTCGCACCATGATCAGGGGGCGTCGGTCGTCGTAGCCGTACCGGTCGGCGTCCTGCGCCACGTGCAGGACGCGGCCGGGGCGGAGCCGGCCGCGGCCACCGCGGTGCGTCGGCGTCGCGGCCACCGACGGCCGCGGCCGGGCCCGCGACGACCGGGTCGCGGGCGACGCGGCCGCGCGGACGGGTCTCGGCGTCGTACTCGGCGTTCGCGGCCGCGCGCACCTGCCGGACCGGCGTGTACGCGGGCAGAGAGGGACACCGGTCCCGGCCGGTTCACCGGTGTCGGTCAGATGGGCCGCGACCGTGATCGCACCGGCGGCCCCACCCTTGCCGCGGCCGGCGACGATCGCCCGGAGGGCCGTCTCGCGCGTCGGCCGGTGGCGGCCCCTCCCGCACTCTCCCGGCGGGGGCCGCTATCCCGCGTAGTTCCGCAGGAACAGCGCCTCCGCCACCGACAGGCGCTCCAGTTCCTGCGGCGAGACGCTCTCGTTCAGCGCGTGGATCCGGGCCTCCGGTTCGCTGAGGCCGATCAGGAGGATCTCCGCGTCGGGGTAGAGGCCGGCGAGGGTGTTGCACAGGGGGATGGAGCCGCCCTGGCCTGCGTACTGCATGGTCTCGCCCGGGTAGGCGACGGCCATCGCGTCGGCCATCGCCTGGTAGGCGGGGCTGGAGACGTCGGCGCGGAACGGCTGGCCCTGGCCGACCTGTTCCACGGTGACGCGGGCGCCCCACGGGGTGTGCGTCTCCAGGTGGGCCTGGAGCAGCTTGCTCGCCTCCGTCGCGTCCACGCCCGGCGGCACCCGCAGGCTGACCAGCGCACGCGCCCCGGCGTGCACCGAGGGCGTCGCGCCGACGACCGGCGGGCAGTCGATGCCCAGCACGGTGACCGCCGGACGGGCCCACAGCCGGTCGGCGACCGAGCCGGAGCCGGTCAGCCCCACGCCGTCCAGCACCTTGGCGTCCGAGCGGAACTGCTCCTCGGTGTACTCCAGGCCGTCCCAGACGGCCGACGCGTCCAGACCGTCCACCGTCGTGGAACCGTCCTCGGCGCGCAGCGAGTCCAGCACCCGGATGAGCGCGGCCAGCGCGTCCGGAGCGGCACCGCCGAACTGGCCCGAGTGCAGATTGCCCGCGAGGGTCTCGACACTCACCCGGACCAGCGTCATGCCGCGCAGGATCGTGGTGACGGTCGGCAGGCCCACCCGGAAGTTGCCCGCGTCGCCGATCACGATGGTGTCCGCGGTCAGCAGTTCCGGGTGCTGCTCGGCGTACCGCTCCAGGCCGCCCGTGCCCTGCTCCTCGGAGCCCTCCACGATGATCTTGACGGTCACCGGGACGCCGCCGTTCGCCTTCAGCGCACGCAGTGCGAGCAGGTGCATGATCACACCGCCCTTGCAGTCGGCGCTGCCCCGGCCGTACCAGCGTCCGTCGCGCTCGGTCAGCTCGAACGGCGGAGTCGTCCACCCGGCCTCGTCCAGCGGCGGCTGCACATCGTAGTGCGCGTAGAGCAGAACCGTTTTGGCGCCCTCCGGGCCCGGCAGACAGCCGTACACCGACTGGGTGCCGTCGGGGGTGTCGAGCAGGGCGACGTCGACGAATCCCTCCGCGCGCAACGCGTCGGCGATCCAGTTCGCGGCGGCCTCGCTCTCGCTCTTCGGGAACTGCTCGAAGTCCGCCACGGACCGGAAGGCGACCAGTTCGGTCAGCTCCGCCTTGGCCCGGGGCAGCAGCGAGGCGACGGTCTCGGCGACCGGATTCGACGACATGGGCACGCTCCTCGTAGGTGCGACGTTGTCCTGCTGGGTGGATCGATCCTCCCACAGTGGCGCACCCCGCTTGCGGCCGTAGGATGCGGGATACATCGGGTTACCCCCTGCTCGCGGCATGTCGCGGGCGCGGGGAGCGGCAGCGGCTTGATCGGAGCAGTAGACCATCGTGAGCGGCGAGAACTCTTCGGCGGACGACGTGCAGCGAGTATGGGACGTCGTCGTGGTGGGCGCGGGACCGGCGGGGGCGTCGGCCGCCTACGCGGCGGCGGTCGCGGGGCGGCGCGTCCTGTTGCTGGAGAAGGCCGAGTTGCCCCGTTACAAAACCTGCGGCGGCGGCATCATCGGCCCCTCGCGGGACTCCCTGCCCCCCGGCTTCGAGCTGCCCCTGCGGGACCGGGTGCACGCGGTCACCTTCTCCAACAACGGGCGCTTCACCCGCACCCGCCGTTCCCGGCAGATGCTGTTCGGCCTGATCAACCGGCCCGAGTTCGACCAGCAACTGGTCGAGCACGCCCAGAAGGCGGGCGCCGAGTTGCGTACGGGCGCGACGGTGCAGCGCGTCGAGCAGCACGGCTCGGCGGTCCCCGACCGGCGCACCGTCGCCGTCGTCCTTCAGGGCGGCGAGACGGTGTTGGCCCGCGCGGTCGTCGGTGCGGACGGCAGCGCGAGCCGGATAGGCGCCCATGTGGGCGTGAAGATGGCCCAGGTGGACCTCGGCCTCGAAGCGGAGATCCCGGTCCCGGAGCCGGTCGCCGAGGACTGGAAGGGCCGGGTGCTCATCGACTGGGGCCCCATGCCCGGCAGTTACGGCTGGGTGTTCCCCAAGGGCGACACGCTCACGGTCGGCGTGATCTCCGCCCGCGGCCAGGGCGCGGCGACCAAGCGCTACTTGGAGGACTTCATCGCCCGCCTCGGCCTGGCCGGCTTCGAGCCGACCGTCTCCTCCGGGCACTTGACCCGCTGCCGCGCCGACGACTCGCCGCTCTCCCGCGGCCGGGTGCTGGTCTGCGGCGACGCGGCCGGACTCCTGGAGCCCTGGACCCGTGAGGGCATCTCCTTCGCGCTGCGCTCCGGCCGGCTGGCCGGCGAGTGGGCGGTGCGGATAGCCGAGGCGCACGACGCCGTCGACACCCGCCGCCAGGCCCTGAACTACGCCTTCGCCGTCAAGGCGGGGCTCGGGGTGGAGATGAGCGTCGGCAGGCGCCTGCTCGCGGCCTTCGAGCGGCGGCCCGGCCTCTTCCACGCCGCCCTCACCGGCTTCCGTCCGGCCTGGAACGCGTTCCGCAACATCACGCGGGGCGCCACCTCCCTCGGGGAGATCGTCCGCTCCCACCCGCTCGCCCAGCGCGCCCTGACCGTGCTGGACCCGGGCCCGGCGGTGTCGGCGGACGCCGCGGAGCCCGCCAAGTCCGAGGGCGAGCCCGTCAGTTCGTGACGGTGATCCGGAAGACGGGGTGGTCGCCGGCGCACGCCACGATCTCCTCGTCCGAGGAGTCGGCGGTCACCCCGGCGAAGTACTGGTTGACCTCCCAGCCCCACTTCTCCAGATAGGTCCGCAGGATGGGGAGCTTCTCGGCGTCGGGAAGCTCCACCGCGGTGAACGTGCGCACCTTGCGCCCGACGCGCAGCTCACCGCCGTTCGCGGCACGCATGTTGCGCACCCACTGCGAGTGGCCGCGCGCCGAGACCAGGTACTGCCCGCCGTCGTAGGTGTGCGGATTGACCGGGATGCGCTGCATCTTGCCGCTCTTGCGGCCCTTGACGGACATCTCGGCGGTGCCCGCGAAGCTGATCCCGTGCCGGGCGAGCCACCCGATCACGCTGTTCAGGCGCACGTTCAGCGGGCTGCCCTTGAGGTAGTACGGCGAAGACGACGACATGGTGAACTCCCACGGTTTCGCAGAGCAGCGCTCTTGACTGACACCAGCATGAGGGAGATCGGTGCTCCGTTGCAAGAGCACTGCTCTTTTTTGTGTGCACTGATCTCGCACGTGGCAGAATGACGGGTATGACCACCGCACAGGGAGCCCGCGCACGGGCCAGGAACGAGGTAACCGCGGCCATCAAGGAAGAGGCCCGCAGGCAGCTCGCGGCCGACGGCGCGGTCAAGCTCTCCCTGCGTGCCGTCGCCCGTGAGCTGGGCATGGTCTCCTCCGCCCTCTATCGCTACTTCCCCAGCCGCGACGAGCTGTTGACCGCGCTGATCATCGACGCGTACGACGCCCTGGGCGCCGCCGCGGAGAAGGCGCGCGAGGACGCCGGCGACGCCCCGCCCGCGGCCTGCTTCACGGCGGTGTGCGAGGCGGTACGGGCCTGGGCGCTCGCCCATCCGCACGAGTACGCGCTGATCTACGGCTCGCCCGTGCCCGGCTACGCGGCCCCCGAGACCACGATCCCGGCCGCCGCCCGCACGGGCATGGTCCTCATCGGCATCTTCCGCGACGCCCAGCAGGGCCCCGGCCTCGCCGAACTCCCACTGCCCGACGAACTGCGCCCGGAGGCGGAGCGGTTGGCCGCGGACCTCGCGCCCGACCTGACGCCCGAGGTGGCCGCCGCCCTCGTCGCGGCCTGGGCGCAGCTGTTCGGCCTGGTGAGCTTCGAGCTGTTCGGCCAGTTCAACAACGTGATCGAGGACCGCGAGCGGTTCTTCCGGTACGCGGCCACGGGGCTGGCGCACGGGGCCGGTCTCGGGTAGCCGCCCGGAGGCTCGGTACCGGCTTTCTTTACCCGCCCATGGGACTGCTACGGTGCGTCGATGACCTCGACGACGGACGAGCGGGCACTCGTGGCGCAGTGGCGGGGCATCCTGACCCTGCACGCCCGCACCCAGTGCGAACTGGACCGGACACTGAACGTCCACGGCCTGTGTGCCAGCGACTTCGAGGTCCTCGACCTGCTGGCCGAGTGCCGGGGTCCGCACGGCTGCGCCTACCGCGTCCAGGAGATCTCCGAGCGCGTCCATCTCACCCAGAGCGCGCTGTCCCGGCTCATCGGCCGCCTGGAGAAGGAGGGCCTGGTCGAGCGGGGCGTGTGCGCGGAGGACCGCCGGGGTGTGCGGGTGGCCCTCACCGGGAAGGGCCGCGCCCTGCACGCCGAGGTGCGGCCGGTGCAGCGCGCGGTACTGGCCCGGATGCTCGCGGAACCGGACCTTCCCGGCTGACGGGGTTCAGATCCCGGACGTCTCCTGCCACAAGGCGGCCAGCGCGTGGTCCCCGGAGACATGCGGGACGGGGACGCGGTTCCACAGGGCCAGGTACAACTGGTCGGCGGGACCCGAGAGTTCGGCGTCGGCCTCCCCGCTCGCCCCACGGACCGCCGCCGGAGGCTCGTCCGAGGTGAGCCGTACGGTCCACACCGCGTCCCGTCCCGCGTCGGTCGCGCGTACCCGCAGCACCTTCGGCTGGGCCGTCCGCACCCGGCTCTTGGACCGGGCGTGGAAGCCGCGCAGCAACTCGTCGACGCCCTCCGCCCCGAGGGCCGAGGTGACCGGGGACGGCGTCCCGCCCCGGGCGGCCTCGGCGTCGTACCGGTGGACGGTCGTCTCGTGCGCCTGCCGCCTGGTCCAGAACGCCAGGGGCGACAGCTCGGGCAGCGGGAGGAAGGTCCAGCACTCCAGGTCGGCGGGGGCGGCGGACAGGGTGTCGACCAGCAGGCGGTGGCTGTCCCGGTACCAGGCGACCAGCTCGGCGCCGTCGAGGTCGGGCTCCTCGCCGATCGGCCGGGGCGTGGTGTGTCCCTCGGCGACGAAGGCCGCGGCCCACCGGTGGACGGCGCCGGTGTGCCGCAGCAGGTCCCGCACCTGCCACTCGGGGCAGGTCGGAACCTTGGCGTCGGTGCCGGCCCGGTCGGCGGCCGCGGCGAGCAACTGGCCCTCGCGGTCGAGGGCATGGAGGAAATCGGCGGTCTGCATGGGGCGATCCTGCCGGACGTGCCCGCCGCGCCGCACCAGGGTTTCAGTAGTCGCTGTTCATCGCGGCCCGCACCTCGGCCAGGGTGGCGTCGGCCACGGCGTTGGCCCGCTCGTTGCCCGCGCGCAGGATGCGGCGCAGCTCGGCGCGGTCCCGGGCGTACTCGGCGCGGCGGGCTCGGATCGGGGCCAGGTACTCGTTGACCGCCTCGGTCACGGTCTTCTTCAGCGCCGCCGCGCCCGCGGAACCGATGTCGGAGGCGACCTCCTCGGGTGTCCGGTTCTGGCACAGCGCGGCCAGCAGGAGCAGCGAGGAGACCTCCGGACGGGTGGCCGGGTCGTAGGTGATGCGGCGCTCGGAGTCGGTCTTGGCGCCCTTGAGCAGCCGCGCGGTCTCATCCGCGGTGGCGGCCAGGGTGATGGAGTTGCCCCGGCTCTTGCTCATCTTGGTGCCGTCGGTGCCGAGCAGCAGCGGCACCTCCGAGAGCAGGGCCTCGGGGCGGGGGAAGACGGGGGTGCCGTTGCCGTAGCGGTCGTTGAAGCGGCGGGCGACGGTCCGGGTCACCTCCAGGTGCGGGAGCTGGTCCTGGCCCACGGGGACCAGGTTGGCCTTGCAGAAGAGGATGTCGGCGGCCTGGTGCACGGGATAGGTGAACATCAGACCGCTGACCGCGGACTGGCGTGAGTGGACGATCTCGTCCTTCACCGTGGGGTTGCGGTTCAGCTCGGCGACGGAGACGAGGCTGAGGAAGGGCAGCATCAGCTGGTTGAGGGCGGGGACGGCGCTGTGCGTGAAGATCGTGCTGCGCTCGGGGTCCACGCCGATGGCGAGGTAGTCGAGGACCAGCTCCTCCACGTGACCCTTCAGGTCGTCCGCGACGTCGCGGTCGGTCAGCACCTGGTAGTCCGCGATGATCACGAACAGTTCCACCCCGAGGTTCTGCAGCCGGACCCGGTTGTGGAGCGTGCCGAAGTAGTGGCCCAGGTGCAGCCGTCCGGTGGGCCGGTCGCCGGTCAGGATCCGGAACTTCGCCGGGTCCTCGGTGATCAGCTTCTCCAGCTCCGCGCTGCGGGTCCGCGCGGCGGACGTACCGAGCGCGTCGGAAGTGCCGGCGGCCGACGGGGCCTCGGAAGTCGGGGAAGCCTCGGACGGCACGGGCTGCTGATCGGGGTTCATTCGGTCTCCTGGTGGTGGATCGACGGGGGCCGCCGGGACGCCCCGCCCCTGATCCAGGGACACGAAAAGGGCCGTCCATGCGAACGGCCCGGTTCATGCCTGTGCGGCGGCCGCTCCTACGAGGAGCGCCACCAGCACGGACACGACGAAAGATGCATGGGGCAATGATAGCGGGGCCGGGGGCGGCCGGCCAGCGTGGGCCCGGCCACGCCCCCGGTCCCCCCTCGTCCGCCGGCCCCCCGGAAAGCCGGGGAGCCGGATGCGCGGGGACGGCCGGGAAGGCGTCAGCCGTTCAGGCCCCGGCGCGTCGCCACCCCGACGAGGGCGGCCACGGCGGCCAGCACGGCCACGCTGGTGAGGGCGGTGGGCAGGGAGAACCAGTCGGCCATGAACCCGATCGCGGGCGGCCCGAGCAGCATGCCGCCGTAGCCGAGGGTGGAGGCGACGGCGACGCCCGAGGCCCCGCTGAGAGCGCCGGCCCGCTCGATGGCGACCGGGAAGATGTTGGCGAGTCCGAGCCCGGTGACCGCGAAACCGGCCAGCGCCACCCAGACCGACGGCGCCAGCGAGCCGAGCAGCATGCCCACCGCCGCGACGGAGCCACCGGCGATCACCGTACGGGCCCGGCCCAGACGGCCCAGCAGCGCCGTGCCGGAGAGCCGCCCGGCGGTCATGGCGAGCGCGAACAAGGCGTACCCGGCCGCCGCCGTCCCCGCGGACGCCGTCAGGTCCTGCTTGAGATGGAGCGCGCCCCAGTCGGCCATGGCGCCCTCGCCGTACGCGTCGCACAGCGCGACCAGTCCGAAGCCCACGACGAGCCAGCGCCCACCGGCGCGGGGGGTTCGGCCCGCACCGGCCCGAGCGGGCTCCTGGTCGTCGGCCGGCGGCGGGGGCGGGTCGTGCCGCAGCAGCGCCCGCCCGGCGACGGCCGTCACGAGCAGCCCGATCACGGTGATGCCGAGCAGATGGCGGGTGGGCGAGAGGAAACCGGCGGCCAGCCCGCCGACGCCCGCGCCCACCATCCCGCCGAGGCTGAACGCGGCATGGAAGCTGGGCATGATCGGCCGTCGTACGGCGGCGACGAGATCGACGGCGGCACTGTTGAACGCGACGTTGACGCCCCCGTACGCCGCGCCGAAGACCAGCAGTACGGCGCCGAGCGCGACCGCGGAGTGGGTGAGCGGGGGAAGGGCGACGCTGAGGGCGAGGACGACCATCCAGGCCACCGTCACCGGGTGGCTGCCGTACCGGCGGCACAGGCGCCCGGTCAGCATCATGGTCAGCACGGCCCCGGCGGACACCCCGAGCAGCGCGAGGCCGAGCGCCCCGGCGGAGGCGTGGGTCTGGTGCTTGATGTCCGGGATCCGCACCACCCATCCCGAGAAGACGAACCCGTCCAGCGCGAAGAACGCGGTGATCGACACTCGCAGCGCGACGAGTTCCCGGCCCGGCACGACATTGTGCGTTCGGGTTTTGTTTATTAGCGGCACAAAGTCAGCGTAGGGTGCGGCCGAGGGGCGCGGCAAGGGGTTTCGGCGTGGGGCCGTACGCTCGGGTGTCATGGACGCAGCCGCGGGTACGACCGCCGTCCCGAACCTGATCGCCAGGTATGCCGAGTTGGTCGACGCCGGTGACTTCGCCGGGGTCGGTGCGCTGTTCGCCGGGGGTGTCTTCGTCGGGAGCGGGGCGCCGGCCGAGGGGAGCGAGGCCGTCGAGAGGATGCTCCGGGACACCGTGATCCTCTACGAGGACGGTACGCCACGGACCCATCACGCCGTCACGAACATCGCCGTCGAGGTGGACGAGGAGGCGGGTACCGCCGCCGCGCGTTCCCGCGTCACCGTCTTCCAGGCCCTGCCCGAGCTGCCGTTGCAGCCCATCGCCGCGGGGCGTTACGAGGACCGCTTCGAACGCAGGGGGGAGCGCTGGGAGTTCGCGGAGCGGCGAGTCCGGATCCACCTCGTGGGCGATGTGAGCCGGCACCTGCGTGCGTAGGCCGGCGGTTGCCGAAATGGCCTCCTGAGGACAGGATTTGGCCGGTACGTGAGCCCATTCGGCGCCCGGGTGGCTTGCTTTGCGTCCGGACTGGTGTATAGGGCTGCCGACCCGGTGTGGATACAGGTCGGTTAATGCTTGCTCACGCGCTGGTTGCGGCGGGATGAGCGCGTCATGATGGGCCCATGACGTTGGCCTCGCGCGCACTCGCGCAACTGGCGACCTGGCCGGACCTGAGACAGGCCGTGCCGAGCTGCGGTCAGGGACAGGCGGTGGTTTCCGCCAAGGGTGAGATCGTCCATTTCCACTCGGACCGTGATGTCGATCTGCGGCTGACCGACCGGGCGATCCGGCGGTTCGCCCGGGATCTCAAGCGCTCCGGCGTGATCAGGATCGTGCCCGGCTCGCCGTGGGTGACCCTGCGCCTCGACGCCGCGAGCGACGTCGATCTGCTGCTGACCCTGGTCAGTGCGGCGCTCCAGGCGCAGCAGTTCCCGCCCGACACGGTCGACCGCCCCCTGATGGGCTGCAACGACCAACGGGGCGCCGGATTCGTGAAGGCGGATCTCGGGGCGTTCTGAGGAGGCCGGTCTCCGCGTCATACGGCGATGACGCGGAGACCGGCCTCCTCGAGACGGTGGACCGTGTCCTGGTCCACCGCCGTGTCCGTCACCAGGGTGTCCACCAGGTGCGCGGGGCAGATCCGGGCGAACGCCCGCCGGCCCAGCTTGCTGGAGTCCGCGGCGACCACGACCCGTTCGGCGCGCTCGCACAGCAGCCGGTTGATCGCCGCCTCGGCCTCGTCGTGCGCCGCCGCGCCGTGCACCACGTCGAAGGCGACCACCCCGAGCACCGCCACGTCCAGCCTGATCTGCCCGAGCACCCCGTCCGCGAGCGGACCGATCAGCTCGTACGACTGCGGGCGGGCCACCCCGCCGGTGACCACGATCTTGAACTGCGGCCGTACGGCCAGCTCGTTGGCGATGTTCAGCGCGTTGGTGACGACGGTCAGTGCCGGGGAGCCGGTGGCCAGGTCGCCGCGGACGGCGAGGGCGCGGGCCACCTCCGTGGTGGTCGTACCGCCGGTCAGCCCCACCGCCTCGCCCGGCGCCACGAGATCGGCCACCGCCGCGGCGATGCGCTGCTTCTCGGAGGCGCGGCGGGCCGTCTTGTAGCGCAGCGGGAGTTCGTACGACACCCCGTGCACCACCGCGCCGCCCCGGGTGCGGACCAGCATCTGCTGCTCGGCGAGCTGGTCGAGGTCCCGGCGGATCGTCGCCGCCGACACCCCGAGCTCGGCCGCCGCCTCCTCGACGTCCAGCCGGCCGCGCTCCACGAGCAGCTCCAGCAGCGCCTTCCAGCGGGCGTCCCGGGACATCCGCGGCCTCCGTTCTCCGAGCGTTCTCCGAGCGGTGACCCTAACGCACCCCCCGCGTGCGCCCCCGCCTTTACGAGACTGCTTGATTGTGCTCGAAAGCGCGCTATATCTTGCAGGAACAATCAGTGAGGCCAGGGGAGGGTGCGGGATGACCCATGTCGAGGACGAGCTGAAGAGCCAGCCCGAGTGCTGGACGCGGGCGGCCGAGGAGGCGGGGCGGCACCGGGAGGCGCTGCCGGCGCCGGGGGAGCGGGTCGCCGTCGTGGGCTGCGGGACCTCGTACTTCATGGCGCAGGCGGTGGCCGCGCTGCGCGAGGGCGCCGGACTGGGCGAGACCGACGCGTTCGCCGCCTCGGAGTTCCCGTACGGACGCTCGTACGACCGGGTGATCGCCCTCACCCGCTCCGGCACCACCACCGAAGTCCTCGAACTGCTGGGCCGGTCGAGGGGCAAGGCGACCCGGACGACCGCCGTCACCGCCGACCCCGCCACCCCCGTGATGACCGCCGCCGACGACGTCGTGGTGCTGGACTTCGCCGACGAACGCTCCGTCGTCCAGACCCGCTTCGCCACCACCGCCCTCACCCTCCTGCGCGCCCACCTCGGTCTGCACACGGACTCCGTCGTCGCCGACGGCCGCACCGCGCTCACCACCGATCTGCCGAAAGGGCTGGTCGAGTGCACCCAGTTCACCTTCCTGGGACGCGGCTGGACGGTCGGCCTCGCCAACGAGGCCGGGCTGAAGATGCGTGAGGCGTCCCTGTCCTGGACCGAGGCCTATCCGGCGATGGAGTACCGGCACGGCCCGATCAGCATCACCACCGAGTCCACCGCCACCTGGATGTTCGGGGAGGCACCCCGGGGACTCGCCGAACAGGTCCGCGCCACCGGGGGGCGGTGGATCGCGGGCCGCCTCGACCCGCTCGCCGAACTCGTCCGCGCCCAGCGGCTCGCGGTCGCCGTCGCCGCGGCGCGGGGACTCGACCCGGACCGGCCGCGCCATCTCACGCGCTCCGTGATCCTCCCCGCGGGGCCCGCGGGCCCCGCCGAGGTCCCCGAGCCCCGCGAGGCCGCCGAGACCGCCGTCACCTCCTCCGACGCCGTCTGACCGCTCCCGCCGTACCGCGCCCCGGAAGGACACCCGAAGTGCCCCTCGCGCCCACCGGCGAACTGGTCGCCCGCGCCGTCGAAGCCCGCTCGGCCGTCGCCGCGTTCAACGTCGTCACGCTGGAACACGTCGAGGCCGTCATCGCCGGCGCCGAGGCGGCCGGCGCCCCCGTCGTCCTCCAAGTCAGCGAGAACGCGGTCAGGTTCCGCTACGGGCGGCTGCTGCCGCTGGCCCGCGCGGCCGGCGCCGCCGCGGAACGGGCCGCCGTACCCGTCGCGTTGCACCTGGACCATGTGCAGAGCGACGACCTGCTGCGCCAGGCGTCCGCCGCCGGGTTCAGCTCGGTGATGTACGACGCGGCCCGGCTGCCGTACTCCGACAACCTCGCCGCGACCCGTGCGGCCGCCGACTGGGCCCACTCCCAAGGTCTCTACATCGAGGCGGAGCTGGGGGAAGTCGGTGGCAAGGACGGACGGCCCCCGCTGGACGCCCACGCGCCCGGCGCCCGCACCGACCCGGCGCAGGCGCGGGACTTCGTCGGCGGGACCGGGGTCGACGCGCTGGCCGTGGCCGTCGGCAGCTCGCACGCCATGACCACGCGCACCGCCGCCCTCGACCACGCCCTGCTCAAACGGCTGTCCGCCGCGCTGCCCGTCCCGCTGGTGCTGCACGGCTCCTCGGGAGTACCGGACGAGGGCCTGGTCGAGGCGGTCGCGGGCGGCATCGCCAAGGTCAACGTCGGGACCGCCCTCAACATCGCCATGACCGGGGCGATCCGCGCGTTCCTCGCCACCCACCCGGAGGCCGTGGACTCCCGCACGTACCTCGGTGTGGGAAGGGAGGCGATGGCCCGGGAGGTGCGACGCGTCATCGGCGTCCTCACCGCGGAGGGGGGCTGATCCGGGCGGTGCGGCCGCCCGGCGGCGCGGCTTCCCGGGACGACGTCGGCCTCGCGGCCGAGGGAAACCGCGACGACTTCCGGGGGAGCGGGCCCGCGGCTTCGCCGCCGTGAGCGCGACCGGCCGTCACACGCCCCCGCGCTCCCCCTTCTTGACCGCCTTCAGCAGCACGAACTTCGGGTCACTGGCGACGAGCGCGCAGTTGCCGAACAGCCGCTTCAGCGTCACGTGGTAGCCGAGGTGCCGGTTGCCGATCACCCACAGCTCGCCGCCCGGCCGCAACGCGCGCCGCGCGCCGGTGAACATCCGCCGGGCGGTCGCGTCGGTCGTCGCCTGGTGGGAGTGGAACGGCGGGTTGTTCAGGACGAGGTCCACACTGTCCGCCGCCACCCCGGCGAGCCCGTCGCCGACCCGGAACTCGGCGTGCCCGGGTACCCCGTTGGCCTTGTAGGTGGCCTCCGCGGAGGCCACCGCCTGGAACGACTCGTCCACGAACAGCACCTCGGCCGCCGGGTCGGCGAGCGCCACCGCCGTGCCGACCACGCCGTTGCCGCAGCCCAGGTCCACCACGCGGGCCGGGCCCGGTCCGGGCAGGTGCTGGAGGAGGAAGCGGGTGCCGATGTCCAGCCGGTCGGCGCAGAAGACGCCCGCGTGGTTGACGACCGGGCGGCCGGAGATCGCGCCGACGCCGTCCGGGAGGTCGTAGCGGTACGGCCACGGGCTCGCGGGCCGCTGCGTCGCGGAGCCGGGGGTGCAGAAGATCAGCCGGGACTTCTGGCGGGCCGGCGAGGTCCGGGTCGGGCCGAGGATCCGCTCGAAGAGCCGCAGCGTGGAGGTGTGGATCTCCTTCACCATGCCGGTGCCGATCACCACCGTGCCCGGGTGCACGGCGGGCGCCAGCCGCAGCAACTGGTCCTCCAGCAGCGCCAGGCTCTTCGGCACCCGCACCAGCAGCACGTCCACCCGCTCGGGCGGCTCGTCCTGGGTGGTCAGCAGCGGTACCGCGCCGGGTTCGACACCCGCCCGCGCCAGGTTGGCGCGGCTCGCCTCCTGGCCGAGGAACGAGTCGGTGATCTGGACGGGCCGGTGCTCCGCCAGCGCCGTGACCAGCGCGCCCCAGCGGTCGCCGAGGACCACCACCTCCCCGGTCAGCGGCACCTTCTCCGCAGCCAGATGGTGCAGCAGGTAGGCATCGGAGGCGTCCCAGGCACGCAGCCGGTCGCGGGGGTCCTCGGGGAAGCGGGACAGCTCGACCTCGCCCCACGGTGTCGTCATACGGTCGCTCATCGCGCTCCAGGCTAGCGGAACCGCAGATCAGGGCCCGTACGGCCCGGGACCCCGCGGGAGCGCCGACCCGGACCCGCAGCCCGAGCCGCCGACCAGCGCCTCGCCGAGCGGGGTGCGCCGGTAGAGCACCGACCGTCCCGAGCGGGCCCGCACGAGCAGCCCCGCGCCGCGCAGGATGGCGAGATGGTCGCCCACCGCGCCCGGCGCCATGGCGAGGCTGCGGGCGAGGTGGCTGGTGCTGGCGGGGGCGTCCAGCGCCACCAGCAGCCGGGCCCGAGCCCGGCCGACCAGGGCGGTCAGCGCATCCGGTTCGCGGACGGGGTCCTGTTCGTCCCACAGGGCGGCGGTGCCGCGGGCGGGATAGACCAGGGTCCTGGGCCAGGGCTCTTCCAGATGGGCGGCGACGGAGGGGCCGACGAAGACCGAGGGGATCAACAGGAGCCCGTCCCCGACGAGGCGGACCGTCCCGCCCGGGAAGAAGCCGAGCTCGATGCCGCCGGCGCGCCAGACGATGCCCGGATGCAGGCTCTCGATGGCCGCGGCCCAGCCGTGTTCGCCGATCACACCCACCCGGTGCACGACATCGCGCTCACAGATCGCCCGCAGCCGCGGCCAGTCCGCGGCGAGCAGTTCCTGCCAGGCGCGGTCCATCGCCTCGGCGATCCGGGAGACGGCGTCCGCGGAGTCCAGCACCGCGCGTACGCGGGGATCACGGGCGGCCGGGCCGGTCTCGGCGGCGGGGAATTCGCGGCGGGCCGCCTCCAGCGGGGTGGCCCGGATCGCGGCCAGGTCGTCCGCCCAGGTCTGGCCGAGGCCGCGCGGGGGCGGGGCGACGAAGTCCGGGCCGGACCGCGGCGTGTGCAGGGCGAGGAAGGCGTCCAGCGCGGTCTCGCGGCGAAGCCGTTCGAAGGCCGGCCGCAGCCGGGTGGCCCACGAGCGCGGCAGCGGCCGGTTCCGGTCGGCGAGCGAGCGCAGCAGCGTGGCGAGTTCCATCGCGGGCGACAGTGCGAACCGGCTGCGCAGCAGGTCCTCGACGCAGACTTCGAAGCGGAGCACCCCGTCACGCTACCGCGCCGCGTCCGCCTCGATTCGTCCAGCGACGAATCATTGGAGGTCCTGGGGACGCACGCCGAGGCTGTCCGGCGTGACCACCACCGCCGAACCCGTCCAGGGCGACCACCACGCCACCTACCGGGAAGTACTGGCCGAGCCGCGCTTCCGGCTGCTCTTCACGACCCGCACCCTCGCGGTCACCGCGGACTCGCTGCGGATCACCACGTTCTCGGTGCTGGTCTTCACCGCCACCGGCTCCGCGCTGTTCAGCGCGCTGGCCTTCGGCATCAGCTTCCTCCCGCAGCTGTTCGGCTCACTGCTGCTCGGCTCCCTGGCCGACCGGCTGCCGCCCCGCGCGCTCATCGCCGGCGGCTACGCCCTGGAGTGCGCCGCCGCCGCGCTGCTCGCCCTGGTGCGCATGCCGATCGCGGCGAGCCTCGGTGTCGTGGCCCTGATCGCCTTCGCCACGCCGCTGTTCGGCGGCGCGTCGAGCCGGCTGGTCGCGCAGTGGCTGGAGGGCGACGCCTACGTACTGGGCCGCTCACTGAACAACATCGGCTCCTCCGGCGCGCAGTTGCTCGGCCTGGCGCTGGGCGGCGCCGCCGTCGCGGTACTCGGCGCGCACCGGGCGCTCGCGGTGAGCGCCGCCGTCTACCTCGGCTGCGCGCTCGCCGTCCGCCTCCGGCTCCCCCCGCTCCAGCCGGGAGCGTCCGACGGCGCTCGGGGCGACGGCGGGACCGTCCGGGCCAGCCTGCGCGGTGCCGGCCTGCTGCTGCGCGGCCGTACGGTACGACGGCTGATGCTGGCCCAGTGGCTGCCGTCCGCGTTCGTGGCGGGCGCGGAGGGGCTGATCGTCGCCTACGCGGGCGGACGCCGCTTCGCGCCCGGCTGGTACGCGGTGCTGATGGGCTGCCTGCCGGTCGGCATGCTCGTCGGCGACCTGCTGGTGGGCCGGCTGCTGCGACCCCCCACCCGGGAGCGGCTGGTGGTCCCGCTGGTCGTGCTCATGGGAATGCCGCTGGTCGGCTTCGCCGCCGAACCCGGCGTGGGCGTCTCGTGCGGTCTGCTGCTGCTCTGCGGCTTCGGCTTCGCCTACGGGCTCGGTCTGCAACGGCCCTTCCTGGACGCCCTGCCGCGGGACGGCCAGGGCCAGGCCTTCGGCCTGCTCGGCTCCGGCAACATGACGCTCCAAGGCGTCGGCCCGGTCTGCCTCGGGTCGGTGGCCGAAGGCATCGGAACGGGCGGCGCCATCGCCCTGGCGGGCGGCGCGGCGCTGCTGACCGCGGGCTGGATCCTCAGGTGGCGGACCGACCCGTGAGGCAGGATGGGGAAGGTGGACACGGAACTGTTCCCCCGGGAGCGCGCGGGGATCGCGCCCGACGCCGTGCACGTCCCCGACTGGCTGTCCGACGAGCGGCAGCGCGAACTGCTCGCCGCCTGCCGGGCCTGGTCGCTGCCGCCGGCCGGACTGCGCACCGTCCGCACCCCCGGCGGCGGCACCATGACCGCCCGCCAGTTCTGCCTCGGCCTGCACTGGGGCGTCGTACCCGCCTGCCCCGTGTGCGGACGGTCCGTACGGGACGACCCCGAGTGTCCGGGGCCGCACCAGTACCCCTACGCGTACACCCGTACGGCTTCCGACGGCGACGGTGCCCCGGTCAAGCCCTTCCCGGCGTGGCTCGACGAGCTGGCCGGGCGCGCCGTGGCCGAGGCGCTCGGCCGGGACGCCGTGCCCGGACCGCCGTACGACATCGCGCTGATCAACTTCTACGACGGCGCCGCGCACATGGGGATGCACCGCGACAGCGAGGAGCGCGCCGACGCCCCGGTGGTCTCGCTGAGCCTCGGCGACACGTGCGTCTTCCGCTTCGGCAACACCCGGACCCGCACCCGGCCGTACACCGACGTGGAGCTGCGCAGTGGCGACCTGTTCGTGTTCGGCGGCCCTTCCCGCGCCGCCTACCACGGTGTGCCCCGCGTCCACCCGGGCACGGCACCGCCCTGGCTGGGGCTGACCGGCCGGCTGAACATCACGCTGCGGGTGAGCGGGCTGTGACCGCTTCGCGGATCACGAGCGGTGCGGATCATGGGAGACTCGCCCCCATGAGCGGCAAGGCGGAACCCCGGGCGGCGGGGGAGAGGACCACCACGAGGGCGCGGCTGGAACGGGGGCGTGGCGCGCTCGGGCCCGCGCTGGAGCTGGTGCACACCGGGCGGGCGCCGACCCGGGCCGTGCTCACCGCCGAACTCGGCGTCACCCGGGCGACGGCCGGCGCGGTCGCCGCCGAGCTGGAGGCCCTCGGCCTGATCCGGGTGGACGCCCGCCCCGCCGCGGCGGCCGGTTCCCAGGGCCGCCCCTCGCACCGGCTCGACGTCGCCGAGGAGGGCCCGGTGGCGCTCGCCGCGCAGGTGCACGCCGACGGCTTCCGGGCCGCGCTGGTCGGCCTCGGCGGGCGGATCGTGGCCACCGCGCCCGGCTGCGAGACCGTGGACGCGGACCCGGCGAAGGTGCTCGGCTCGGTGGTCGAGGCGGGCGCGGAACTGCTGCGCACCACCGGCCGACGCTGTGTCGGCGCCGGGCTCGCCGTGCCGTCCGCCGTCGCCGAACCGGACGGCCTCGCCCTCAACCCCCTGCACCTCGCCTGGCCCGTGGGGGCGCCGGTCCGCCGTCTGTTCGAGGAGTGCGTGCGGGCGGCGGGCATCCCGGGGCCCGCGTTCGCCGGCAACGACGTCAACCTCGCGGCGCTCGCCGAACACCGGCACGGCGCGGGCCGGGGCGCCCGCGATCTGCTGTGCGTGGCCACCGGGCACCGGGGCGTCGGCGGCGCGCTGGTCCTCGACGGCCGTCTGCACACCGGCAGCGCGGGCCTCGCCCTGGAGGTCGGCCACCTCACCGTCAACCCGGAGGGCCGCCCCTGCCACTGCGGCGGCCGGGGCTGTCTGGACGTCGAGGCCGACCCGCTGGCGCTGCTCGTGGAGGCGGGCCGCGCGCCGGGCCCCGAGGTGTCGCTCCTCCAACAGGCCGACGACCTGGTGCGCACCCGGTACGAGGACATCGCCGTCCGCAGGGCCGTCGAGGCCCTGATCGACCGGC
The DNA here is from genome assembly GCF_030269125.1 of Streptomyces hygroscopicus subsp. hygroscopicus. GTDB lineage: Bacteria > Actinomycetota > Actinomycetes > Streptomycetales > Streptomycetaceae > Streptomyces > Streptomyces hygroscopicus_C. Next base: position 145,986 of record NZ_BSSM01000007.1, read on the forward strand.
TCGGACTCGGACTCGCCGGGCTCGTCAACATCCTCAACCCCGACCGCATCATCCTCGGCGGTCTCCACCGCACCCTCCTGGACGCCGACCCGAGCCGGCTGCGCGCGGTCGTCGCCGACCGCAGCCTGTGGGGGCAGAGCGGCGGCGTGCCGATCCTGCCGTGCACCCTCGACCACAACAGCCTGGTCGGCGCCGCCGAACTGGCCTGGCAGCCGGTCTTGGACGACCCGCTGGCCGCCCTGCGCTGAACACGGACGGGCTGAACACGGGTGGCCACGCTCGACGCTGCGCCGCCGCGCCGGCCACCGGGCGCAGAGGACCCGACGCCGTCGGCCGGCCGGGGCGCGGGCCGCCACCGGGCGCCGGAGCGTACCGGGACGTCGTACCGGCCGTGCCGGTGACCGCCGCGATGCCCCGCCTCTCACGCCCCGTCGATCGAGAAGGCCCGTCCCGGATGCTCGGTGAGGATCCGGTCCACCAGGTCCGGGCCCAACTCCGCTTCCAGGCGCGGCCGTACGCGCCGCAGCAGGTACGGCATTCCCGGGCCGCCGTCGACCGAGCGCGCCCCGGCCGTCACGGTGTCGCCGCCGAGGAGCAGCCGGTCGGCGAAGCCGTCCTCCGCGAGGGAGCGTACGGCCGCCGGCATCTGCCAGTCGGTGGGATGGTGGGCCCGGGAGGGGCCGTCGAAGGCGAGCCAGCAGCCGGAGGCGGCGGCCTGCCGGTGTGTCACCGGGTCGGGGAAACGGTTCAGATGGCCGAGGATCACCCGGTCGCCGGGGACGCCCAACTCGCCGCACAGCAGGTCGAGTACGTCGAGGGCGCCGGTGCCCAGCTCCAGGTGGACGGCGACGGGCGCCCCGGTGGCGTGGTGGGCCTCGGCCGCCGCCGCCATGGTCCAGCGGGCGTGCGCGTCGAGGGCGTGGAACCCGCCCGCGACCTTGATCAGCCCGGCGCGCACCCCGGTCGTGCCGATGCCCTCGGTCAGCTCGGCGACGAACAGCTCGGCCAGCCGGCCACGCAGCGCCGCGAGCAACTCCGGTGCCACATGCGGGGCTTGGTGCAGACCCGTCGCGCAGATCAGGTGCACGCCCGTCGCCCGGGACAGGCCCGCGAGGTCCGCCGCCCGGCGTCCCATGCCGTGCGGCGTCCACTGCACGACGGCCGCACCGCCCGCCGCCCGGAAGGCATCGAGCTCGGCCCGCGCGGCGGCGACGTCGTCCAGCTCCTGGCCCGGCAGCCGCCTGCTGCGCAGGAAGAGGTGGTCGTGCGCGTCGCACACGCCCAGCTCCTGCGGGCGGATGTCGCCGAGGACGGTACGGATCACCACTGCCGCCCGCGCGGCAGCCGGTCGCGGCCGGGGGCCGACAGGTGCAGCACCCGGAAGAGGTCGCCCTCGGCCTCGGGAGTGTCGTGCTCCCAGAGCGAGAAGTGGACCAGCTCCCAGTGGTGCGGATCGGCGGCCGTCGCCGCCAGCACGGCACCGTCCTCGGCCGCCAACCGCTCGGCCGCACCGGCCGCTTCGGCCATGAGGGCCGCCAAGTCGGCTCCCTCAGGCACCGGTTGCCGCCGTCGTACGGCGAACGCGGGCCGGGTGCCGGCGCCCTCCGCGTAGCCGAGCCCGGTCCACTGCCGCACCGCCGGACGCCCGAAGTCCTCGGCCAGGCGCTGGAAACCGCCGCCCCACAGGAAGCGGTTCATGCCCTCGACGGTGTGCCACAGGTAGAACGGCGCGTACTGGTTGACCGGTGAGCCCTGCGCGCCGCGCTCCCGCAGCAGGTACGCCTTGATCCCGAGGCCGTCCCAGTCGTCCAGCAGATGCCCGACGCGGTCGACACGGGCCCGGATGATGTCCGTGTCGTAGTCCGCCGGGAGGGTCACCTCGTACTGCATGGCATGCATCAGGTTGCCCCTCTCCTCAGGCGGTCCGGGGCGCGAGCAGGGCGAGCAGACCGTCGACGGCCGCGTCGAAGGCGGCGGGGGAGCCGGCGGCGCGGGCGAGCACGTAACCGCCCTGCACGGTCGCCAGCACCGTCGCGCCGATCTGCCCGCTGTCCAGCTCCGGCGCGAACTGCCCCTGGCTCTTGCCCTCTTCGACGATGCCGGCGATCCGCTCACGGATCCAGGCGAGGGTCTCGTCCACCGGGGCGCGCAGCTCGTCGCTGGCGATCACGTCCGGGTCCATGGTCAGCCGGCCGATCGGGCAGCCGCGCAGCACCTCGCGTTCGCGGTGCAGATACGCCTCGATGCGCTCGTACGGCGTGCCGGGGCCCTCCAGCGAGCGCTCGGCCGCCGCCCGCAGCTGTTCGGCGGTCCGGCGGATCGCCGTCAGGGCGAGGTCCGGCTTGCCCTTGAAGTGGTGGTACATGCTGCCCTGGCCGGCGCCCGCGCGCTCCAGGATCGCCTTGGGGCTGGTGCCCACGTAGCCGCGTTCCCAGAGCAGGTCGCGGGTCGACTCGATCAGTCGTTCGGGGGTGCTCATGAGGGCAGTGTACATACTGGTAGATACAGAGGCGGCCGCGAGGGCGGAGGGGGCGGGGTCGGGACGTGCGGCGGGCGGTCGTCACCGCTCCCCGCACGTCCGCCCGCTCGGTGCCGTGCGCCTGTCCGCCGGTCCGGTCAGCCCGCCCCGACCGGGTGGCTCGCGGTCAGTTCGTGTCCGCCCGGAGCCGTGGTGGCCGCCGCGGGGACCGCCGCCCGAGGCGGGGTGGCGGGGGGTGTCGTGCTGACGGCACCCGCCATCACCGGAGCGGGTGTCGGCCGGTGTTCCGGCACGCGGCGGGGCGTGCGGGCCGGATGGCCGGGCGTCGCGGGCAGGGTGAACCATACGACCTTGCCGTTGTCGCCGTCCGGCCGCGCGCCCCAGCTCTCGCTGACGGCGGCGACCATGGCGAGGCCCCGCCCGCAGGTGGCGAGCGGCGTCGTGCCCGCCGTGTCCGTGTCCGTGTCCTCGGCCGGAACCGGCAGCCGCGGGTCGTGGTCGCGCACCGACACGGTGAGCCGGTCCGGTTGCAGCTCCAGTTCGACGGTGCACGACTTGTCGGGCCTCGCGTGCCGGTGGACGTTGCTGAGCAGCTCCGTCACACCGAGCGCGGCCCGGTCTATCAACGGGTCCAGATGCCAGTAGCGCAATTGCGCAGATACGATTCTGCGGACCTGGCCGATCCGCGACGGCAGGGCTTGCAGCTCCACCGTGCAGTGCCTGCTTGGGTGACTGATCACGGCTGCGACTCCCCGATGTGAGGTCCGGAAGGGAACCGGAGGAACACGGAGAACAACGGATCCAGCAGGCCCCTCGGGAAAGCTGCCGCCTGCTGTCGTGGCCGGCGGGCTGGTTCGCAGCGTTGTCGCCGGTAAACCCAGAGTGACGTGAGACCAGCGTGACGCAGGGGGCGACGTGTCGCAACTCGCCGTGTATGCGTGGACACGCTGTGTGCATGGGCCGGGCTGTGAGGAGGCTGGGGGAGGCCGGAAGCGCGGGGGCGGGACCGGTCGCCGGCGGGCGCGGGCGGCCGGCCCCGGTGCACCGTGCGGCGATGTCCCCGGTCGCCCCCGCGCCGTGGGCTGCCGGGGGCGGCGTCCGGGTGCCCCGCGTCGACGTCACGCGCTGTTCGGGCGGAGCGCGCAGTCCCCGCGCCGCCCGCGCCCCGGACGAGGACGCACGCGCCGCCGACGCCGCGTATCGACGCCTCGACCAGCCGCGCCGTGCGCATCGACGCCCGGCCCCGCCGAGTCTCGCGCCGTCGAGCCCGCCTGGCCGAGTCTCGCGCAACCGGACCTCGCGCCGCTGGACCCGGCATCGTCGAGCCGCGCGCCGTCGAGCCCTTGGCGATCCCGCCGTCCGGCTCCCTCCCGTCGGCGTCGACGCCCCCTGTCGCCCGGCCCCCGCGGGTCACTCTCAGTCGCCGCGTCCCGCCGCCCGGCGGACCGCTTCGATGAAGCGGCGGGCCGGCGGGGTGCCGGGGTCGCCCGGGGCGGGGTCCTGGTCGGCCAGGGTCAGCAGGTACCGCTGGCCGTTGATGTCGGCCAGCGCCTTGTCGTCCGGCGCGAACCACGGTTTGGAGGCGCGCACCGCCTGCACCGGTGCGCTGTCGATCTCGCTGCCGTAACTGTTGAGAAGTTCCACCCTGCCCTCGCTGATCCGGACCTGTCCGGCCCGGGTGAGCGAGCGCATGCGTTTGCCGATCCGCACGCCCTTGGCCGTGAACTCCGGCTCCGCCATCCCTCGCCGCCCCCTTGTACGCGTGTTCCCGTGATCCGGTGTGCGCCCCCGTTCGCGTGCGGGACCATCGTCCCGACGCGTGCAGTCTGCCGCGACACGGCACGGAGCACCAGTGCGCGCGGGGGCGCGCACGACAGCGGCCCGGAGCACACGCGGCGGCACGCCCCGCCGTCCCATACGCCCGTGCCCCAGGGTGTCTTTGGGCCGCCCAAAGATGCGTTTATGCAGGTGGGAAGCGGTCTGAAAGATGCCTATGCTCGAAGTGCCGGCCGCTCCAGGCGCCGTCGGCGCAGAGCGTAAGGAGCCCCGACGTGAGCATCACCCCCCGGACCCGGACCGGCGCCACCCTCGACGTCGACCGCAGCGACCCCGCCTACCGCGCGTGGCTGAAGGAGGCCGTCCGCAAGGTCCAGGCCGACGCCAACCGCTCGGCCGACACCCATCTGCTGCGCTTCCCGCTGCCCGACCACTGGGGCATCGACCTCTACCTGAAGGACGAGTCGACGCACCCCACCGGCAGCCTCAAGCACCGGCTCGCCCGCTCGCTGTTCCTGTACGGCCTCTGCAACGGCTGGATCCGCCCCGGCCGCCCGGTGATCGAGGCATCCAGCGGCTCCACCGCCGTCTCCGAGGCGTACTTCGCCAAGCTGATCGGCGTGCCCTTCATCGCGGTCATGCCCCGCACGACCAGCGCCGAGAAGTGCCGCCTGATCGAGTTCCACGGCGGACGGTGCCACTTCGTGGACGACTCCAGGAAGATGTACGAGGAGTCCGCCCGGCTCGCGGCGGAGACCGGCGGCCACTACATGGACCAGTTCACCTACGCCGAGCGGGCCACCGACTGGCGCGGCAACAACAACATCGCCGAGTCCATCTTCCGCCAGATGGAGTTGGAGCGGTTCCCGGAGCCGACGTGGATCGTGGCCACGGCGGGCACCGGCGGCACCTCGGCGACCCTCGCCCGCTACGTGCACTACATGCAGTACGACACCCGCATCTGCGTCGCCGACCCGGACAACTCCTGCTTCTTCGAGGGCTGGACCACCGGCGACCCCGACGTCACCTGCGACTGCGGCTCCCGCATCGAGGGCATCGGCCGGCCGCGCATGGAGCCGAGCTTCGTGCCCGGCGGGATCGACCGGATGATGAAGGTCCCGGACGCGGCGAGCGTCGCCGCCGTCCGCGCGCTGGAGGGGGTGATCGGTCGCAGGGCGGGCGGTTCCACCGGGACCGGGCTGTGGAGCGCGCTGAAGATCGTCTCCGAGATGGTGGCCGAGGGCCGGACCGGCAGCGTCGTCACCCTGCTGTGCGACCCGGGCGACCGGTACCTCGACAAGTACTACTCGGACGCGTGGCTCGCGCAGCAGGGCCTGGACATCGCGCCGTACACGGCGGCGATCGAGACGCTGCTGGCCACGGGGGTGTGGTCCGAGTGAACGCCCCGCTCCGGGCCGCCCCTTCCAGGGCCCGTACGGCGGGGTGGCCAGGGGTGGGGGAAAAGGGTTGGAGCCATGACGACCGGGCTGGTAGCTTGCGGTCGACCGTGACACCGCCCGAGGAGGTGAGACCCATGAACGCTGTATCGACGTGGGTGCTCCCCCTTCCCGTCACGGCCGGCGATTGACGTAGGTGTCGCCGGGAGCGCCTCGACAACAAGGCACTCCCGAAGGGCAACACCTGTGCATACTCCGCAGTTCACCGCCGAGTCGTCGTCGAACGGCATGGTGGAACGCGACTTCACCGTGGGCGACGTCCCCGGAGTTCTCTGGTCGCCGGCCTCCGGCGCCGGGCGCGCCCCCCTGGTCCTGATGGGCCACGGCGGCGGCCACCACAAGAAGCATCCGGCGATGGCGGGCCGGGCGCAGCGCCTCGTGACCGGCTGCGGCTTCCACGTCGCCGTCATCGACGCCCCCGGTCACGGCGACCGGCCACGTACCGCGTACGACGAGCAGGAGGTCGCCGAGCTGCGCAAGGCGCAGGCGGCGGGCGAGCCGGAGGGCCCGATCGTCGTCCGCTACAACGCCCGCCTGGCGGAACTCGCCGTGCCCGAGTGGCGGGCGGCCCTGGACGCCCTCCGGGAACTTCCGGAGATCGGCGCCGATGGCCCCGTGGGTTACCTCGGCATCGGCCTGGGCACCGCGATCGGGGTGCCGCTGGTGGCGACCGAGCCCCGGATCAGGGCCGCGGTCTTCGTTTCCACCTGGCCCGATGTCCTGCTCGAGAAGGCGAGGCAGATCACCGTCCCGGTCGAGTTCGACATGCAGTGGGACGACGAGCGCGTCCCGCGCGAGGCCGGTCTCGCGCTGTTCGACGCCTTCGCCTCGAAGGAGAAGACGCTGCACGCCAACGCGGGCAAGCACCTCGAACTGCCCCGGTTCGAGGCCGACAGCGCGGTCCACTTCTTCGCCCGGCACCTTGGCCGGGCGGTCACCTCACCGGCCGCCTGAGACGAGCGGCGGCGTCCGGTCTGCCGATCGGGCGCCGCCGCCGCGGCCCGGGGGCCGGATCGCCGAGCCCCGGCGGGTAGCCGACGGGCGTCCTGCCGTGGTGGTGGCAGGGCCCGCCCCTCCTGGTGTTCGCGGTCGGCCGCCGTCCCTGCCGCTACCCGTGTTCGCGGCCTGCTCGCACCTCCCTGGGGTGAGCGCCCTGATCCCGCGCCCGCGCAGGCGGGCGCGGCGCGTCCGTCAGGAGCACGCCTCGTCGCAGGCCACCGCGCCCGGTCGGGCGCGCGGACGGCCGGCGGCCGCACACCGGCCTCCTTCCGGCGCGCGGCGCGACGGTGAACCCGTCGGCGATGACCTCGCGGGCGGCGACGCCGGCCTCCTGCGGGCCGTACCTGCCGACCCCGTGCACCTCGTCGACGACGGTGGCCGCCACCCGGTGGGACCGTCGGCGGCCCGCACCCCGGCGCGAGCACGGACGCCGACGGGTGACGACGGCGGTCCGCCGCGGGGCGGACCTCGCTCGTCAGCCCACGCCCCTAGGCCAGATACCGGTCCAGCGCCGCGACCGCCCGGCCGAAGGCGATGTCCACGCCCGGCGCGGCCGGCCGGCAGCCCAGGCGGAACGCGGCCGTGCCGTCGAGCGCGAAGGTCGTGCAGAGGCGGGTCCCGGAGCCGGCCGGCGCCGGCCGGCACTCCTCCACCCGGGCGCGGGCACCCGGGGTGTTCGTCGCGTCGACGCGATACGTGTACACCTCGGGCTTCTCGGTGACCAGGACCGTCTCCTCGAAGCGGATGCCGCCGTGCAGCCGGACATGCCGCCCGCCGTGGCCGGCTCGGGCGGAGGCCACGGCCGAGAACCACCGCGGCATGTCGGCCACGTCCTCGGCGAGCGCCTGGAAGACCTTGTCCGGGGAGGCGGCGATGTCCCGGCCGAACACCAGCCGCACGGGCGCGCGTTCGAGAAAGTCCGGTCCGACCGGACGCAGACGCCGGGCCATGGCGGGAAACCTCCTCGTGAAGTCCCGTACATCACCGCGACGTTGCACGTCTCCGTACGGGACGGGCCGTGGTGGCGGCGTAGTTGACGCGGTGTCAGCCGTCCTCGGCGTCGGCGCCGACGTCACCGTCCGGTTCCTCTTCCTCCACACCCGCGTCCCCGGTGTCCTGCTCCCCGGCCACGATCAGCCGCATCTGCTCGGAGATCTCCGCGCGTGCCTCCTCCGGCAGGCCCGAGTCGGTCACCAGGGTGTCCACCTGCCCCAGCGTGGCGAACGAACTGAGGCCCACCGTCCCCCACTTGGTGTGGTCGGCGACGACCACCACCCGTCGCGCCGAGTGCACGAGGCGGCGGTTGGTCTCGGCCTCCGCCAGGTTCGGCGTGGACAGGCCGGCCTCGACCGATATGCCGTGCACGCCGAGGAAGAGCAGATCGAAGTGGAGCGCGGCGATCGCCTGGTCGGCCACCGGTCCCACCAGCGAGTCCGAGGGGGTGCGCACCCCGCCGGTCAGCACCACCGTGGGAGCGCCCTGCCGCTGGCCCGAGGTGCGCTGTGCCGCGTGGAAGACGTCCGCGACCCGCACCGAGTTCGTCACCACGGTCAGGTCGGGCACCTCCAGCAGGTGCTGCGCGAGCGCGTAGGTCGTCGTACCGCCGGACAGGGCGATCGCGGCGCCGGGGGCGACCAGGGCGGCGGCGGCCCGTGCGATGTCCTCCTTGGCCGACAGCTCCAGGCCCGACTTGGCCTCGAAGCCCGGTTCATGGGTGCTCGCCTCCACCACCGGGACCGCGCCGCCGTGCACCTTCTCCAGCACGCCCTGCCGGGCCAGCGCGTCCAGGTCGCGGCGCACGGTCATGTCCGAGACGCCGAGTCTGCGGGTCAGCTCGTTGACCCGGGCACCCCCGCGGCGTCGGACCTCGTCCAGGATCAGGGCGCGGCGCTGCTCCGCGAGGAGGTGCTGATTCTCGCTCACGTACGCTCCGGTCCTTTCGCCGCCAACCGTTCGAGTCACCCGGCGCACCCGCCTCCGACCAGTGGGTTCGTCGGTCGGGAGGTGCGCGGGCGTCCCATCTTTTCACGGCAGGGCACCGGGTGCGCCACCGCCCGGCGCGAGGCGGGCGGACCGCTCGGGGCGGTCGCCGACACATCGGTCGGGGAGATTCTGTGACGAGCGGTGTGCGGCTTCCCGGAACCGGACATCCTGAAGCGCGCACGGACACAGCCCGCACGGCGTCACGGGGGAAACGTGGAACGCGCTGAGGAACGCCCCAGGGAGCAGGAGACCGGCGGCCGCGCGCCCGAGCCGGCCGATCTGGAGTTACTGGTGCACGGGGTGGGGGGCACGACCCCGGAGGAGATGCTGGGGCACGCGCGCACCGTCCGGGTCGCCGGGGACGACACGGCCGCCCTCTTCCGGCGGGCCGAGGACGCTTCGGACGGCGGGCCCCGCAGCGGGCCGGTGCAGGAGGCGTACGTCTGGTGCAACCTCACCTCCGGTGACGCCGGCCGCGCCCTGTGGCTGGTGCTGCTGCCGTTCATGGTGGTCAACCTCGCCCACTGGATGCGCCCCGCCGCCCCGGTCCGGCCGCGCACCGTCCGGCTCTACGGCCTCCTGGTGCGGCTGGCCGCCCTCACCCTCACGGTGCTGCTGGTGGCCGCCGCGTGCGAGGTCGCCCTCGACCTGGTGGCCTGGCAGTGCGCCGGCGTACCGGCCTGCGCCCAGCGCCATTTCTGGCTGGCCTTCCTCACCCCGGACGCGGCCGAGGGGCCCGGGGTACGACGGTGGGCCGAGCTGCTCGGCACGTCCGGTGGCTGGTGGGCCCAGCCAGGACGACGGCTCGCGCTCGCGGCGGTGGTGCCGGGCGCGTTGGTCCTGCTGCTCTGGTATCTGTCGCACCGCACGTGGAGCGCGTACGAATCCCACCGGCCGCTGGTCCAGGAGGCGGACCGGGACTCCGAGGCGGACCCCCGGCCGGACGCTGACGACAGTGCCCTGTCCCGGCCCGGCTTCTGGTACGGGCGCCGACTCGTCGCCCGGCTGCGCGCCGCCCACACCGCCGCCGGCCTGCTGACGGTCGCCGCCGCCCTCGCCACCCCGGCGGCCCGCTTCGACCACCGGCCCGGCGGTCCCGCGGCACTGGACGCCCTCAGCTGGCTGCTGGCCGTCCTGCTGCTGGCCGTGGCGGGTACGGCGGTGGCCGTGGTGTGCCGCCGGGGCCGCGACGAGCGCCGTCTCGACCAGGAGCTGGACCGGCGCCTGGTACGGCTGCTCCCGCTCGGCGCGCTCGGCCTGCTGCTCCTCGCCGTGCTCTACACCGCCTGGTCCCGCCCCGGCTGGCGGTCGGCCGGCCGACTGCCCGGAGACCCGGCCTTCGGAGGGCTGATGCTGGCGCAGGGCGCGCTGGTGGTGGTGCTCGGGGCGGTCGCGTGGGGGCTGCACCGCCGGGGGGCCGACCACCGGGTGCCGCGCGAACGGCGCCGCGGCGTCGAGGAGCGCCGAGTGCCGGACGAGGAGCGCCACGAATCCGACCCCCACCGGCCACCCGCCCCCCGCACCCGCATGCACGGCCTCGGCGGACCCGCCACCACGCTGCTCGCCTGTGCCCTGGGCGGGGTGATGTCCGGCGGGGTCGCCCAACGGGTCGCCGAGTGGCTGGACGGGAGCGGTGCCACACTCGCCGGGCCGCCGGTGCTGTTGACCTGGCAGGCGTCCATGATCCCGCCGCTTCTCGCGGTCCTGCTGGCCCTGGCGGCCCGGCTCGCCGCCGGCACCGCGCGGCTCGCCCGCACCGAACGCGACCGCGTACGCCGGGAGCACCCCGGCGAGCCCGAGGACCCCTCCCGCACCCGCGCCATCGCCCACACCCGGGCCATGGCCGGGCTCACCGATCGCGCGCCCCTCATCCTCATCGTGCTCTCCGCCGCCACCCTGGTGCTCGGCGGCGGGGCGCTGGCCGGGGGCCTCATCAGCGGGAAGACGCCGGACGCGGCGGCGCGCGGCGCCGTGGACGCCGTACGGATCGCCGCCGCGGTCTCCCAGGGGCTGGGCTCCTGGCTGGTGGGGCTCGGGTTCCTGCTGTTCGTCACGTGGGGGCGGCGCGCCTACCGGGATCGCGGGGCCAGGAGGACGGTCGGCATCCTGTGGGACGTCGGCACCTTCTGGCCGCGCGCCGCGCACCCCTTCGCGCCCCCGTGTTATGCCGAGCGCGCGGTGCCCGACCTGACATGGCGGATCGCGACGTGGACCGGGGCGACCGGGGGCCGCCTGGTGCTGTCCGGCCACTCCCAGGGCAGCGTGCTCGCCGCCGCGGCGGCCTGGCAGCTGAGCCCGTCCACGCGGGGGCGGATCGCCCTGCTGACCTACGGCTCACCGCTGGAGCGGCTGTACGGCCGCTGGTTCCCGGCCCACTTCGGGCCCGCGGCGCTCGCCGGGCTGCACCGCGACATCGCGTGCTGGAGCAACCTCTACCGCCGGACCGACCCCATCGGCGGCCCGGTGCGCCTGCCCGCCGACGGCCACCCGCCCGTGGACCAGCCGCCCCTGCGCGACCCCCTCGCCTACGGCCGCACCACCGAGCACCCGCTGCCGGGACCGATCCTCGGCCACTCCGCCTACCAGGCCGACCCGGTCTTCGCCCGTGTCCGGGCCCACCTGCTGACCCGCCTCCATCCGGAACTCCCCGCCCCGCGCGAGGAACCACCGGCCGGACGGCGCTCCTGAGGCCGACCGGAGTGCTCAGGGCAGTTCCGGCAGGTCCTGCGGGTAGAGGAGGGTCAGATCGTCGGTGCTCGGGTCCGGGAGTTGGGCGACGCGGCTCGCGTGGCGTTCGACCATGGCCTCGAAGGTCTGGCGGGCGGTGCGGCCGTTGCCGAAGGCGGGGCCCTTGGGGAGGTCGGTGAAGTACGTGAGCAGGGCCTCGGCGGTGCCGGGCGCGAGGCGGTACTCGTGCTCGTCGGACTGCTGCTCCACGATCCGCAGCAGTTCCTCCGGGCCGTAGTCGCCGAAGGTGATGGTGCGGGAGAAGCGGGAGGCCACACCGGGGTTGACGGAGAGGAAGCGCTCCATCTCCGCCGTGTACCCGGCGACGATCACCACCACCGCGTCCCGCTGGTCCTCCATCAGCTTCACCAGTGTGTCGATGGCCTCCTTGCCGAAGTCCCGCCCGGCGTCCTCCGGCGACAGCGCGTACGCCTCGTCGATGAACAGCACACCACCGTGGGCCCGTTGGAAGGCATCCTGGGTACGGATCGCGGTGGAGCCGATGTGCTCGCCGACCAGGTCGACCCGGGACACCTCGACCAGATGACCCTTGTCCAGCACCCCGAGCGAGGCGAGGATCTCACCGTAGAGCCGGGCCACCGTCGTCTTGCCGGTGCCGGGGGAGCCGGTGAAGACCAGGTGCCGCTTGACGGACGCGGCCTTCAGGCCCGCCCGCTGCCGGCGCCGGCCCACCTCGATCATGTCGGTCAGCGCCCGTACCTCGCGCTTGACGCTCTCCAGGCCCACCAACGCGTCGAGTTCGCCGAGCACGTCCTTGGACGTACGGGGCGGTTGCGCCGACTCCGGGGCGACGGCCGGCGGCTCCGGCTCGGTGCCGCGCTGCCCGGGGATCGAACCGAGCAGCCCGGGGGAGTGCGCCACCGTCTGCACGGCCGTCTCCCGCAGCGCCGGGGGCCGCAGGCTGCCGCTCTCGTCGCTGGTGCAGTCCTCCACGACCGGCCCCGAACCCGACCCGGTGTCCGGTCCGCCCTCGGCGAACTCGTAACCCCCGCGCGCGCACCGTTCGGTGCGGCACCTGCGCAGGGTGGTGCGGCAGCCGTCGATCACATGGAAGCCGTAGCCGCCGCTGCCGCTGACCCGGCAGTTCAGGAAGCTGCCCCGGCCGCCCGCCGAGACGTAGAAGCCGGCCTCGGCGGGGGACTCGACGGTGCAGCGCTCGATGGTCGGATCGGCGCCCTTGGTGACGATCACCCCCGTCTGGGTACCGCTCACCGTGCAGTTGCCGAGCGTGCCGCCGCTGCCGTGGTCCCGGAACCAGGCGCCGGTCGCCGCCTCCCGGATCCGGCAGTCGTCCAGCTGCGCGGTCGCCCCGTCGCTCACCGACACCGCCGTGTTGCGCACCTGGGAGAGGTCGCTGTCCACCACGTCCGCGCGCGAACCGCGGTCCAGCACGAACAGCGCGTCCGGCACGTCGTGCACCCGGCAGGAGTCCAGCACCGCGGTGGCGCCGTCGCTCACCCACACCGCCGGGTAGTCGCCGGTGCTGTCGAAGATCTCGCACTGGTTGGCGTCCACCCGGGTGCCCGGGTCCCACACCGACAGTCCGTTGCGGCCGAACTGGCGGATCGTCGTGCGGGTCAGCGTGAGCACCGAGCGCGAGCGCAGGTCGACCGCGTTCTCCGGGATGTCGTGGAGCCGGCAGTCCTCCAGCGTGAGCACCGCGTCCGTGTCCAGCGTGACGCCGTCGGCGGTGGTGCGGTGCACGTCGCAGTCGGTCAGGTGCGCGGTGGCGCGCTGGGTGACCTGCAACCCGGAGCCGCGCACCTCGTAGATCTCGCAACCGACCGCCTCCAGGGCGGAGTTCTCGCCGGTCACGGTGAACCCGGTGCCCGAGGCGTGGTGCACCCGGCACCGGTCCAGGCGCGGATGGCCGCCGCCGCGGACCGCCACGCCCGCCTGACCCGCCGCCACGATCTCGCACTCCTCGAACACCCCGCTGCCGCCGTCGAGTACGGCGATACCGATGCCGGCCGGGTTGTCCACGGTCAGGCGGCGCACGGTCGGCCGGGCCGCGCCGCGCACCTCGACGCCGACCGCCGAGCGCGTGACGATCCGCACGTCCGTCAGTTCGGGCGTGCCCTCCTCGACCAGCAGCGCGGGCGCCGCCGCGTCCTGGCCCTCGACGTGCAGGTCGTGCACCACGGCCGAGGCCCGCACGGTCAGCGGCACCCCGTCCGTCGGCGCGATCCGCACCGAACCGGGTGAGCCCTCCGGCCCGCGGAGCGTCACCGCCCGTTGGACCACGAGGTTCTCCCGGTAGGTGCCGGGGGCGATGGTGAGGACGTCGCCGTCGGCGGCTGCCTCCAGGGCGGCGGCGAGCGATGCGTACTCACCCGTGCGGCGCCGCCACCGCGACGTACCGGTGTGCGTCACCTGGACCGTGCCCTGTGCCATGGCGTTGCTGTGCCCCCACCTCGTCGTACTGATGGCTGACGCCCCGTCGGGGCGGTGGTACCGGTGCGGGCCCGCGAGCGTGCCCGGCCGCTGGGCCTGCCCGTTCGTGTCCCCGCGTACCCGCGAGCCCTGCGGTGCGCCCGCCTGCGGGTTGTCGCCGAAAGCGCTTCGGCCGGTCCACCGTAGCGTGTGCGCCCGGGGTGGGTTGACCACAGCCTGCCCGCGGTCAGCTGCCGGTGCCCGCCTTGCCCCAGTCCGGGCCCGCCCGGTCCCAGGCCTGCTCCCAGCGTGCGTACCGGCGGCGGACCATGCGCCAGACGGTGAGGCGCCGGGCGGTCTCGGCCAGGGCCGCGGCCACCAGGGCGGCGCCGAATCCGGCCAGGACGGCGTGGGTGGTCGCCGTGACGGAGTCCAGCGGGCGGGTCGTCACCCGGCCCTGCGGGTCCGTCCAGAGTCCGAAGCGCTCTCCGGCCCGGGGGGACTTCAGGCCGGTGAGGACCGGACCGCGGTGCGTGCTGCCGTCCGGCGCGGGCCAGTCGGCGACGACGCGGGTACGGGTCTCATGGACGCTTCTGGAGTCGAGGTCGCCCTCGGGTTCCCTGCCCAGGACGCGGACCACGGTGGCCGTGACCTGATGGTGGGTGTGCCGCTCCACGCGCGCGGCCCGCTGCAACGAGTCCTGGGCGGCGAAGCCGACCAGAGCGCCGGTCGCGGGCGCCGCCACGGCGATCAGGACCAGCGCCACGAGCGCCACCCACGCCTCGGCCAGATCGGTCGCGCGGCACAGCGGATTGCGTCTCCAGCGCCACAGACCCGTGACTGCCCGCATCTCCCCACCCCCACGTCCGCCGCGGTCGGTCATGACCGCGACGTCTCACGCCTCTCCCGTGTCACCTCAACGACCGGGAACCGCCCCCGGGTTCCCCGATCGCCAAAACCGCCCGACCAGGGCGCCGCCCGCCCTGCCGCGGTTCTCGCGGCTACCGGCTATGGCTACCGGCCGCGCCCCGCTCCAGCACCCGCACCGGATCGCCGACCCGGATCGTGCCGGGCGTGAGCGGCACGAGGTTCTGCCCGAAGACGAGGCCCCCGTCGAACCTGCGGTGCCGGGCCAGTGTGTACAGCGGCTCGCGGCCGCGCGCGGCGGTGCCCTGGTCGGTGGTGGTCACCACACAGCGCCCGCAGGCGCGCGCCACGCGGAAGTCGACCTCGCCGACGGAGACGCGCGCCCATGCGTCCTCCGCCCAGGGCTCGGTGCCGCGGACCACGACACTGGGCCGGAACCGGTTCATGGGCAGCGGCCCCTCGGCGGCGTGACGCCCCTCGGCTATCAGGGAGTTGAGGGCGTCGAGGGAGGCCGAGGCGGTGACGAGCAGGGGGTAGCCGTCGGCGAAGCTGACCGTCTCGCCCGGCAGCGCGTACTCCGGGTCGACGGGGCGGCGGGAGGCCGGGTCGTCCAGATGCACCAGGCGTACGTCCGAGCCGAGATAGGCGCTGCACCAGGCGTGCGCCTCCGCCGCGGCCGGCACCGCCTCCACCTTCTGCCCGAAGATGTTCACCGGCACGGTCGCCGACGGCTGCGGCACCTCGACCGTCACCGCGGGCCGCCCGGACGCCGACAGACGCAGACCGCCGCCGGCCAGAGGCGCGGCGGCGGCCAGGGCGAGGCGCGGCTGCTCCCGCTGGGTGACGACCTTCCCCCCGGCGTCGATCAGCGCCCAGCGCCGGTCTCCGGCCAGCCCCCAGGGCTCCACCACGGCCGCTTCGGCCGCCAGGCCCTGGAACGCCTTGACCGGGTACAGATGGATCGACTGCACTTCGGCGATTTCCATGTCGCCATCGTGCCAGGTGCCACCGACAGCGGGAGCGCTTCGATCAGTAACCCCGGTGGTGCGGGTTGTTGTACGGGTCCTGGTACGGCGCCTGCACGGGGCGTGGCGCGGCCGGGCGCATCGCCTCGTAGCCGGTGCCCGGCGCCATCGGACGCTGCTGCGGGGCCTGCGGGCCGGGGTAGCCGCGCGGGGCGCTCGCCTGCTGCGGGATGTACGCCGTGGGCGCCTGGTGCAGCGGGACCTGCTGCTGCGGCTGGGGGTAGCCGTAGCCGGGGGCCGGGGGCTGCGGGGAGGGCGCGGCCGGGAGGGCGGGGAGGGCCGACGGCAGGGCGGGGAGGTGGTTGCCCGTGTCGTAGGCGGCGGGGACCCGGATCGGGGCGATCTGCGGGGTGCCCCGCTCGGCCACGAGGGAGTCGTAGATCGGAGTGTCCCGGAAGGAGGCGGAGTAGTAGCCGCCGCCATAGGTGGAGCGGGGGGAGGTCATGGCACATAACTTAAGCCCACGATGTGCTGGTTGGGGAGACCGATAAGAGGGTTGTTTTACGTGTCGGCGGTGACCAGGGTTACTCATTCCGAGCGAATTCGGCGAAAAAGGGCAGCGGTTCACGTATGGATCATGTAAGGAGCCAATGTTTCGGCGGGGTTACCGGCGGTTGACCGGCGATCTTTCCGCTCCTCTCCCCGCACGGCAGTGGGAGTTCCGCGTGGCCGGGAATAGGTTGGACGTGCAGGGATGATCCGGACGTCCGCGGACACCGCGGGCGGGGAGGCGAGGGGGCTGCCATGACGATGCCGAAGGGGTCCAACACACCGGTGCCGGCCACCGTGCTGCGGGTCGAACTGGGCCGGCGCCGGGGGGCCGGAGTACCCGACGTGGACGCCTCGGCGCTGCTGCTCGCCGCCGGGAAGGTCCGCTCCGACGCCGACTTCGTGTTCTGCGACCAGCCCGCGCATCCCTCGGGCGCGGTGCGCCACGAGGGCGGGCGGACCGAGGGCGCGCTCGTCGTCGACACCCTGTCCGTCGACCTCGCGCGGGTGGAGGGCGCGATCGAACGGATCGTGCTCGCCGCCTCGGCCGACGGCGGCACGTTCGGGCAGGTCCCGGACCTGTACGTCGAGGTGACCGACCCCGCGAGCGGCCGGGTCGTCGCCCGCTTCGACAGTCCGGGCGCGACCGTGGAGACCGCCTTCCTGCTCGGCGAGTTCTACCGCCGCCAGGGCGGCTGGAAGTTCCGCGCCGTCGGCCAGGGCTACGACAGCGGACTCGACGGCGTCGCCACGGAGTTCGGCATCACGGTGGACGAGCCGCGGCACGGCGCACCGCCACTCGCGCCGGCGCCCCCGGCGCCCGTGCCACCGCCCCCTCCGCGGGCTCCGTCCGCCGTCCGCCCCTCCAGGGTCACCCTCACCAAGGCCGCCCCCTCCGTCTCGCTGGCGAAGCAGGGCGGTACCGCGGGCGTCCTGCGGGTGAACCTCAACTGGCGGACACGTGAACGGCTTTCGGGACGGGGCCCCCGCCGGTGGAGCGGCTACGGGGACCTCGACCTCGACCTGTGCGCCCTGTACGAGCTCGCGGACGGCCGCAAGGGGGTCGTCCAGGCGCTCGGCAACTCCTTCGGATCGCTGCACCGGCCGCCGTACATCCATCTCGACGGCGACGACCGCACCGGCGCGCTGGCGAGCGGCGAGAACCTCACCGTCAACCTGGACCACCTCCGGGACCTGCGCCGCGTCCTCGTGTTCGTCACCGTCTACGAGGGCGCCTCCTCCTTCGCCGGACTGCACGCCACCGTCACCCTCCGGCCGCAGTACGGCGCCCCCGTCGACTTCTCGCTGGACGAGTGCACGGTGCCGTCCACGGTGTGCGCCCTCGCCCTGATCACCAACACGGGCGGCGATCTCGTCGTGCGGCGCGAGGCCCGCTACCTCGTGCCGGAGCGCGGGGTGAGCCCGCAGCGGACCGTGGACCGCGCCTACGGCTGGGGCATGAACTGGACGCCCGGCCGCAAGTGACTCAGCCCTCGTCGGGAACCGCGTCGGGACGCGCGTACGTACGGCCCTTCCAGGCGGCCCCGCGCCCCCGGTAGTGCTGCACGGCCGAGTCCACCGTCATCAGCAAATACAGGAACGCGGTGTACGGCAGCAGCGGGGCCGACCACGGCGGCAGCCGGTAGTAGCGCAGCATCGGCACGTACGTGCCCGCCATCACGGCCCAGGCCGACGCGCCGAGGACCGCCACCGGCGCGTTCCCCGCCGCGGCGCCCGCGACCACGGCCACCGGCGGCACCAGGTACACCAGCGCGAGCCCCGCCACCGTGCCGAGCAGCAGCAGCGGGTTGTGCCGCAGCTGGGCGTAGGCGCTGCGCGAGACCATCCGCCACAGGTCGTGCAGCCGCGGGTACGGCCGCACGCTGTCCACCCGGTCGGCGAGGCCCAGCCAGACATGGCCGCCCGCGCCCTTGACCGCGCGGGCGAGGGCGACGTCGTCGATGACGGCGTGCCGGATGGCGTCCGGGATCCGCGCCTTCTCCGCCGTCCCCGCACGCAGCAGCACACAGCCGCCCGCCGCGGCCGCCGTGCGCGACCCCTTGCGGCCGATCCGGCGGAAGGGATAGAGCTGCGCGAAGAAGTAGACGAACGCCGGGACCACCAGCCGCTCCCACCGGCTCTCCACCCGCAGCCGCGCCATCTGCGACACCACGTCGAAACCGCCGCCGTGGGCCGCCGCGACCAGCTCGCGCAGGCTGTCCGGGGCGTGCGCGATGTCGGCGTCCGTCAGCAGCAGGTACTCGGGGTCGCGCGCGCGGGCCAGCGCGATGCCGTGCCGCACCGCCCACAGCTTGCCCGTCCAGCCCGCGGGCGGCTCCCCGGGCGAACCCACCGTGAGCGGCAGCCCGCCGTGCCGCTCGGACAGCCCACGGGCCAGCTCCCCGGTGCCGTCCGTGCTGCCGTCGTCCACCAGGAAGACCTCGGCCCGCCCCGGATACTCCTGCGCCAGCAGCGACGGCAGGCTCGCGGGGAGCACGGCGGCCTCGTCGCGGGCGGGCACGACCACGCAGACGGACGGCCACGCGTCCGGTTCCCGGCGCCGCGGCAGACGGACGTCCGTGCGCCAGAAGAACCCCTGGCACAGCAGCAGCCAGCACCAGGCGGCCAGCGAGGCGACGGTGATCCACAGGAAGGCGCTCACGGGCGCAGTCTGCCCCACCCGAGCCGTTCACATGAGCCGATCGTCTATCGTGGCCGGGTGAAGATCGCGCTCATGGACTCCGGAATCGGTCTGCTCGCGGCCACCGCCGCGGTACGGCGCCTACGGCCCGACGCGGATCTCGTCCTCTCCCTGGACCCCGACGGCATGCCCTGGGGACCGCGCACCCCGGAGGACCTCACCCGACGCGCGCTGGACGTCGCCGAGGCCGCCGCGTTCCGCCGGCCCGACGCGCTGATCGTCGGGTGCAACACGGCCAGCGTGCACGCCCTGCCCGCACTGCGCGCCCGCCTGGAGCCCGGCATCCCGGTGATCGGCACCGTCCCGGCGATCAAGCCGGCCGCGGCCGGCGGCGGGCCCTTCGCGATCTGGGCGACCCCCGCCACCACCGGCAGCGCCTACCAGCGCGGGCTCATCGCGGACTTCGCCGACGGGGTGCCGGTGACCGAGGTGCCGTGCTGGGGCCTCGCCGAGGCCATCGAACACGCGGACGAGGCGGCGATCGAGGCGGCCGTCGCCGCGGCGGCCGAGCTGACGCCCGACGATGTGACCACCGTCGTCCTGGGCTGCACCCACTACGAGCTGGTCGCGGAACGCATCCGCGCCGCCGTGCAGCGCCCCGGCGCGGCCCCGCTGGTCCTGCACGGCTCCGCGGGCGCGGTGGCCGCGCAGGCGCTGCGCCGCCTCGGCGAACAGCCCGCCTCCGCGGCCCCCGCCGAGGGCACCCTGACGGTCCTGCTCAGCGGCCGCGAGGGGGAGCTGCCGACGGCGGCGCTGCACTACGCCGAGGGGCGGCTGCTGCCCGCGGTGGGTCCGCTCGCCGACCGCCGCTGACCCGCAGTCCGTACCTCCTTCGTAGGTCCACCGGCGGGCGGCCCGCCCTCCCCGCCCGGGGGCGCCCGGGGCGGGCGCGGGCCGGGAGTCCGTACCGGCGCGGGCGATCCTGAGTAACCTCGTAGTCATGAGGGACCAGCCCCGTACCGAGGAAAATCCCGCCCCCGAGGTCTGGACCGGACGCGCCACCAACCGGGTGCAGTGGCTGCTGGCGCCGGCCGGAGCCGCCTGCCTGGCGCTGGGGATCAAGCTGGCCGTGGACTCCGCGTGGACGTCCGGGACCGCCGCGCTGACGATGTCCGTCGTCGGCTGCATCGCGGCCGGGCTGCTGGTCCTCTTCGGCACCCTCGCCTTCGTGCACGTGGAACTCAAGCTCGACCGGGAGTCCGTCGAGGTGCGCTGCGGCCACATCGGGGTGCCGCGCCGGCGCATCCCCCTGTCGCACGTGGCGGGCGCCGACTTCACCGCCCTCGTGACCCCGCGCCAGTGGGGCGGCTGGGGCTACCGCTGGCGCCCCGAGAAGGGCACCGCGGTCGTCGTGCGCCGGGGCGAGGGCATCGTCCTGAGCCTGTGGGACGGCCACACCTTCACGATCACCGTGGACAACGCGGAGTCGGCGGTCCGGGTGATCAGGGCCCGGCTGCGCTCGATCGCCCCGGGGACGGCCGCCTAGCCTCACGGGCGCGTCCGGCGCCTCCGGGCTGCGCCAGGTGTTCTGTCCGGGGAGTTGTGGACGGGTGAGCCAGGTCTCGGCTGAGTGATCCTGAAAGGGTGAGGGTACCGCCCCGCACGCCTCGGCGGCGTAGCCGTGTTCCCACGTGTGGTCTCCTGCCGCGGCGGCCGGCTGACGAGCGGCGGGGCGGGCCGTGCGCGCGCGGACCGTGTCGATGCCGAGGTCAGCCGCCGTACACTCACCCGGGTGACCGTCACCGCAACTTCCGTGGACCAGCCGGACCGGGTCCGGCAGTCCCTCGCGCCCGGCGCGTTCCGCCGCCGGCTGCTGCGCCTGGTCCCGGCCGCCGCCTCCGCCCTCTGCGGGGTGCTGCTCTATGTCAGTTTTCCGCCACGTCCCCTGTGGTGGCTGGCGCTGCCCGCGTTCGCCGGGTTCGGGTGGGTGCTGCGGGGGCGCGGGTGGAAGGCGGCGCTCGGGCTCGGCTACCTCTTCGGGCTCGGCTTCCTGCTGCCCCTGCTGGTGTGGACCGGCGTGGAGGTCGGCTTCGTGCCCTGGCTGGCCCTGGTCGCGGTGGAGGCCGTGTTCATCGCCCTGGTCGGCGTGGGCGTCGCCGCCGTGTCCAGGCTGCCCGCCTGGCCGGTGTGGGCCGCGGCCGTCTGGATCACGGGCGAGGCGGTGCGGGCGCGTGCTCCCTTCGGGGGCTTCCCCTGGGGGAAGGTCGCGTTCGGGCAGGCGGACGGCGTCTTCCTGCCGCTCGCCGCGGCCGGCGGTACCCCCCTGCTGGGCTTCGCGGTCGTCCTGTGCGGATTCGGTCTCTGCGAAGCGGTCCGCCTGATCGCCGCACGGCGCAGCTCCCGACCCGTGCGCCGCGCGGCGGCCGCCGCCGCGCTGCTCGGCGTGGCCGTGCCGGTGGCCGGCGCGCTCGCCGCGCGCGGCCTGGTGAGCGACCGGGCCGAGGACGGCACCCGGACGGTCGCCGTGATCCAGGGCAACGTGCCGCGCGCCGGCCTGGAATTCAGCGCCCAGCGCCGCGCGGTGCTCGACCACCACGTGCGCGAGACCCTCGCGCTCGCCGCCGACGTCAAGGCAGGCAAGGTCCCGAGGCCCGACTTCGTGCTCTGGCCGGAGAACTCCTCCGACCTCGACCCCTATCACGACCCCGACGCCGCCGCCGTCATCGAGGAGGCGTCGCAGGCGATCGGGGTGCCCATCTCGGTCGGCGCCGTCGTGGACAAGGACGGCAAGCAGCTCAACGAGCAGATCCTGTGGGACCCGGCCAAGGGCCCGACGCAGACCTACGACAAACGGCAGATCCAGCCGTTCGGCGAGTACATGCCGCTGCGCGGGTTCGTCGGGGCCATCAACAAGGACTGGACCACGATGCTGCGCAAGGACTTCAGCCGGGGCACCGAGCCGGGTGTGTTCGACATGGACGGCGCCAAGGTCGGCCTCGCGACCTGCTACGAGGCCGCCTTCGACTGGGACGTGCGGGACACCGTGACGCACGGCGCCGAGATGATCTCCGTGCCGAGCAACAACGCGACGTTCGACCGCAGCGAGATGACCTACCAGCAGCTCGCCATGTCCCGCATCCGCGCCGTCGAGCACAGCCGTACCGTGACCGTGCCGGTGACCAGCGGCGTCAGCGCGGTCATCATGCCGGACGGGAAGATCACCCAGAAGACCGGCATGTTCGTGCCCGCCTACCTGGAGCAGAAGGTGCCCCTGCGCACCTCCACCACGCCCGCGACCGACCTGGGCGTCCTGCCGGAGGCGGCGCTCGTGCTCCTCGCCGTCGGCGGCATCGGCTGGTCGATCGGGAGCGGACTGCGGGCCCGCCGCGCCGGCGAGGCGTAGCACACGGGCGGCCGTACCCGTCGTACCCGGGACCCGTACGCGTACTCCGCCCCGCGGCCGGCCGGCCCGGGAGCGCGCCCGGGGCCGGTTAGGGTCGGACCCATGGCTACTCCTGACTTCATCCGCACCCTGCGTGCCTCGGCCGGGCGGCAGCTGCTCTGGCTGCCCGGGGTCACCGCGATCGTCTTCGACGACGAGGGCAGGGTGCTGCTCGGCCGGCGCACCGACACCCGGAAATGGTCGGTGGTCGGCGGCATCCCGGAGCCGGGCGAGCAGCCCGCGGACTGCGCGGTGCGGGAGGTCTTCGAGGAGACGGCGGTGCGCTGCCTGCCCGAGCGGGTCGTCCTGGTCCAGGCGCTGCAACCGGTCACGTACGACAACGGGGACGTCTGCCAGTACATGGACATCACCTTCCGCTGCCGCGCGGTGGGCGGCGAGGCCCGGGTCAACGACGACGAGTCGCTGGAGGTCGGCTGGTTCGAGGTGGACGCGCTGCCCGAGCTGAACGAGTTCGCGCTCCACCGGATCAAGCAGGCCATGACGGAGGAACCCGCCTGGTTCGCCCCGGCGACCGCCGGCTGACGCCGTCGCCCGCGCCTTTCGCCTAGGGTCGGTCCATGACCACCCCCATCCAGCCCCTCGCCCTCGACCTCGCCGGCCGCACCGCCCTCGTCACGGGTGCCGCGAGCGGCATCGGCCGCGCCTGCGCGCTGCGGCTCGCGGCCGCCGGGGCGCGGGTGAGAGCCGTCGACCGGGACGAGGCCGGGCTGACCGCACTCGCCCGGGAGGCGGAGGGCGGACCGGACCTCGCGGGCACCGTCGTCCCGCACCTCCTCGACCTGACCGACCTCGACGCGGCCGAGGAAGCGGCCGCCGGCACCGATGTGCTGGTCAACAACGCGGGACTGCAACTGGTGCGCCCCATCGAGGAGTTCCCGCCGGACGTCTTCCACACGGTGCTGACCGTGATGCTGGAGGCGCCGTTCCGCCTGGTGCGGGGCGCCCTGCCGCACATGTACGCGCAGGGCTTCGGCCGGATCGTCAACGTGTCATCGGTGCACGGACTGCGCGCCTCGGCGTTCAAGTCCGCCTACGTCGCCGCCAAGCACGGTCTGGAGGGGCTGTCCAAGACGGCCGCGCTGGAGGGCGCCGCGCACGGCGTCACCTCCAACTGCGTGAACCCGGCCTACGTCCGCACGCCCTTGGTGGAGAAGCAGATCGCCGACCAGGCGCGGGCCCACGGCATCCCCGAGGAGCGCGTCCTGTCCGAGGTGCTGCTGAGGGACAGCGCGCTGCGGCGGCTCATCGAGCCCGAGGAGGTCGCCGAGGCCGTGGCCTATCTGTGCAGTCCGCAGGCGTCCTTCGTCACCGGCACGTCCCTGCTCCTGGACGGCGGCTGGACCGCCCACTGAGCACGCTCACGCACCCGTCAGCTCACGCCCGGTGACCACCTCGGAGTCGATCCGCACGAGCACGTCGTCGCGGACCGGCATCCAGGAGTCCGGTCGGTCGAGGAGTTCATGGCCGTCGGTGTCGGTCAGTAGCGCGGCGCGCCCGGTGACGACCACGCTCCAGCCCGAGCGGGTCTCCGCGTCGAACTCGTCCGCCTCGAAGGCGACCACCGCGCCGTCGATGGCGCGCACCAGGTCCGAGCCGGCCGAGGTGCGCAGCAGCACGGAGGAGTCCGCGTCGAGGCAGAAATTGACGGGGAGGACCGCGGGGAGCGCCTGCTTGGTGTACACGACCCGGCCGACCGGCACCCCGGCCAGCAGGCGCAGGCAGGTCTGCCTGTCGAGTGCGCGAAAGCCGTCGTTCTGGAGCACCAGGCCATCGTCCCCGCGCGGACCCGGCCGGGATAGGGCCGGTCGGCCCTTGTACGGCCCCGGGCGGGTCCCCTCCGTCGTGTCGTGGTCCGCCGCCCCACCCGGCCGGGTCCGTGGGATCACGGCTCAGACCAGCGCGGCCCGCAGCACCCCGAACGCGCTGCGCGGGTCGGCGAGGGCGTGGTAGATGCCGGGGATCTCGCGGTCGACGTCGAACAGCTCGTACACGGCGTGCATCGCGCCGCGCACCGAGTACTCGACGGTGAAGACGACGTCCTCCGGGACCTCGGTGTACTGGCCGAGGAACGCGAAGTTCGCCGAGCCGCGGGGGACCACCAGCGGCCGGTCACCGACCGAGCGCGGGGCGAACTGGCTGGTGATGTACGGCATCATCACCGGGACCACGGTCGTGGTCGCCGCCACCCGCTCCTCGATGTCGGACATGCCGAGGTGGCCGAGGAGTTCGGTGAGGATCTCGCGGCCGGTGCACTCGGCCATCGGCTTGCCGGTGAAGTCGCCGGGCCGGTCGGTGAAGAGGCCGTAGCCCCACAGGGTGTAGACGTCCTCGGGCTGGCCCGCGAAGTGCGGGGCGTGCGGGACGACCACGGACATCAGCCAGCCGGAGTCCTCGAAGGTCATCAGCGCGCCGGTGCCGGGCAGGTTGCCCGACAGCTCCTCGATGCGGTGCAGCAGCAGCGGGGAGCGCATGGTGAGCGTGAAGGACTCCCACTTCGCGTCGTCCACGTTGCCGTTGAAGACCGCGGGCCGGCCGAAGTCGTCCGCCTTGGCGGCGACCGCCTCCCACAGCCGCCAGCCGCCGTCGCGCTTGTCCCGGATCAGCTCGGGCGCCCGGTCGTCGCCGCCGTACGCCGCGTCGGCGGTCATCGAGCCGAGAGTGAGGAACGCGTAGTCCTCCTCGCCGAGTTCACAGGTCTCCGGCGCGCCCGCGCGCTCCAGGTGGAGCCGCCGCAGCCGTCGTACGCCCTGCTCGTCGGTGGTGAAGTCCGCGTCCGTGACCCGTACGCCGTGCTCGAAGCGCACCCCGCGGGCCTCCAGCCAGGCCCGCACCGGCCGGATGACGGAGTCGTACTGGTTGAGCCTGGTGCGGCGCACCCCGGACAGGGTGTGCATGCGCGGGAACTCCTGGAGGAAGCGCAGGAGGTAGCGGCGCAGCTCGATGGCGCTGTGCCAGTTCTGGAAGGCGAACGTGGTGCGCCACATCGTCCAGAAGTGGGTGGCGAAGAAGTGCGGGGAGAAGAAGTCCTCGATGCGGCGGGCACCGATCACCCGTTCGGGCAGCATCAGCAGCCGCAGCAGCTCCATGCGGTCGTGGGTGTCGAGGCCGTAGTCGGCGGCGTCGAGGATCCGCGCGCCCGCGCCGATCAGCCGGGCCTTGGCCTCGGTGGGCCACTTCTCGTTGAAGTCGACGATCTCCTGGCGCACCGAGACCGTCTCGTCGTCCAGCGTCGGAATCGTCTCCAGGAGGTCCCACAGGCAGGTGTACGCCTCCTCCTCCAGCATCCGCCCGCCGCGGGTGACGTAGCCGGCGGGCTCCTCGCTGCCGTCCATGGAGCCGCCGGCCACCGGCAGCTCCTCCAGGACGCGGATGTTCTCGCCGGGAAGGCCGGCGTCGCGGACCAGGAAGACCGCCGCCGCGAGTGAGGCGATGCCTCCGCCGACGAGGTGGACCCGGGACTGCCGCGGAGCGTCTGCCATGACGTCCCTCCGTTCTGTGCGCCCCGGGGGGACCGGGACGGTCTGTGCGCCCCGGGGGGACCGGGACGGCCGAAAGCGTTACGGCGTCCAGCCAACACCCCGGGTACCCCCCGAGGCAGGGCCGTACGTCCCGGGGCCCGGGGGCCTGTGGGCGCCCAAGAGGGGACCGGTTGCCGCTGATCGCGCACCTCGCCGACCAGCAGGATCAGTGGGGCACCAGCAACGGAGCCCATCGAGGCGCACAAGGAGCACAGGCATGTCCACGACCACACGCAGCGGGGAAGAAGCCCGTGGCGGGGGCGAGACCCCCGGCGGAGAGAAACCCGCTCCATCGGCCGCCCTCGGGCTGCCCGCCGCCACCGCACTGGTGATCGGCAGCATCATCGGCACCGGCGTCTTCGCGCTCCCCTCCGCGCTCGCCCCCTACGGCCCGATCGCCCTGGTGGCCTTCGGCGTCGTCACCCTCGGCGCGCTCGCGCTGGCGATGACCTTCGGCTCGCTGTCCCGGCGCGTTCCGGGCAGCGGTGGTCCCTACGTGTACGCCCGGGAGGCCTTCGGCGAGTTCGCCGGGTTCCTCAACGCCTGGTCGTACTGGATCACCGCATGGGCGGGGAACGCCGCGATCGCGGTCGCCTGGGTCGGCTACGTCGAGGTGTTCGTCAACACCGGGCACCGCACCGGTGTCTCACTTCTCATCGCGCTCACCGGCCTGTGGATACCCGCCGCGGTCAACCTCACCGGGGTGCGCAACACCGGTGCCTTCCAAGTCGTCACCACGGTACTGAAGTTCGTCCCGCTGGTCTTCATGGCCACCGTCGGGCTGCTCTTCGTCAAGGCGGACAACTTCGGCCCGTTCAACGCCAGTCACCAGTCCGCGCCGGGCGCCATCTCGGCGGCAGCGGCGATCGCCCTGTTCAGCTATCTCGGCCTGGAGGCCGCCTCGGTCGTCGCCGGACGCGTGCGTGAACCCGGCCGCAACGTGCCGCGCGCCACCGTGTACGGCACCCTCGCCTGCGCCGTCATCTACATCCTCGGCACCCTCGCGGTCCTCGGTACCGTCCCGCACGGCGAACTCGGCTCGTCCACCGCGCCGTTCAGCGACGCCGCGAACAACATCTTCGGCGGCAGCTGGGCCGGCGACGCCGTCGCGGTGGCCGCCATCGTCTCGGGGATAGGCGCCCTGAACGGCTGGACCATGCTGTGCGCCGAGATGCCGTACGCCGCCGCCCGCGACGGGCTCTTCCCCGGCGCCTTCTCCCGGCTGCGGGGCAAGAACGACGTACCGGTCTTCGGGATCGTCTCCTCGACCGTACTGGCCTCGCTGATCACGGTGTTCAGCTACACCCGCTTCCAGGACGTCTTCACCAAGATCGTGCTGCTCAGCGTGCTCACCGCGGTCATCCCGTATCTCTTCTCCGCCGCCGCCCAGCTGTACTGGCTGCTGGTCCGCGGCCGGGCGAGCCTGAAGCCCGGACGGCTGGCGAGGGACGTCGTCGTCGCGGCGCTGGCGATGGCCTTCTCGTACTGGTCGATCCAGGGCAGCGGCTACCAGACCGTCTACTACGGCCTGTTCGTGGTCCTGCTCGGACTGCCGGTCTACATCTGGCTCAAGCGCGACCGCGGCGAGTACGGCGAGACCGTGTCGGTGCCGGCACCGGCCACCGGGAACCGCGCCCCCGAGACGCCGCCCCCCGTCGCCCGCCCCGCCCGGCGTCCCTGGGCCACCCGGGCCCACCGCCTCAACCCCCTGCGTCACCACGACTGACACCCTGACCGACCCATCGAAGGACCACCGCCATGACCACCTTCCACGTCGACTCCGAGGCCGGCCGACTGCGCCAGGTCATCCTGCACCGGCCCGGACTCGAACTCTCCCGGCTCACCCCGCGCAATGTCGACGCGCTGCTCTTCGACGACATCCTGTGGGCCAAGCGGGCCCGCGAGGAGCACGACGCCTTCGCCCAGGTCCTGCGCGACCACGGCGCCCGCGTGCACTACTTCGCCGACCTGCTCGCCCAGAGCCTCGACATCCCCGGCGCCCGCGACTGGCTGCTCGACCGGGTGGTGACCACGGCCACCGTCGGTCCCGCCCTCGTGGACCCGGTGCGCGAACTGTGCGCCGGACTCGACGGCGAGACCCTCGCCGGGTACCTCATCGGCGGCCTGCTCAAGAGCGACCTGCCGCTCGCCAGCCCGCACAGCCTGGTCTGGAACTCCCTGGACGACGAGGACTTCGCGCTCGCGCCGCTGCCCAACCACCTCTTCCCGCGCGACAACTCCTGCTGGATCTACGACCGCCTGTCCATCAACCCGATGGCCAAGGCCGCCCGGCGGCGCGAGAGCCTGCACGCCGAGACGATCTACCGGTTCCACCCGCTGTTCGCCGCCCAGGCCCCCCAGCCGATCCTGGACGGGCCGGTGGGCACCCTGGAGGGCGGCGACGTCCACGTCCTCGGCAACGGGGCCGTCATGGTCGGCATGGGGGAGCGCACCACCGCCCAGGCGGTGGAGAACCTGGCCGCCCGGCTCTTCGCCGCCGGCACGGCGACCCGGGTGATCGCCGTCCAACTCCCGGCCCAGCGCGCCTACATGCACCTGGACACCGTGCTCACCATGGTCGACCGCGACGCCTTCGTGGTCTATCCGGGCCTCGCAGACTCCCTGCGCTCGTGGACCCTCACGCCCAGCGACGCCCGCCCGGTCCGCTTCGCCGTCACCCCCAACTCCGACCTCGCGACCGCCCTCGCCGAGGCGCTCGACCTGGACAAGGTCCGCATGCTGTCCGCGCCGCAGGACATCCGGGGTGCCGAGCGCGAACAGTGGGACGACGGCAGCAACTTCCTCGCCCTCGAACCCGGCGTCGTCGTCGGTTACGAGCGCAACGTCACCACCAACACCTATCTGCGCAAGCAGGGCATCGAGATCGTCACCATCGCCGGCGCCGAACTCGGGCGCGGCCGGGGCGGCCCGCGCTGCATGAGCTGCCCCATCGAACGCGACCCGGTCGCCTGACACTTCCCCGAGGACCACAGATGACCACCGACCTGCGAGGCCGCTCCTACCTGAGCGAACTCGACTTCACCGCCGCCGAGATCGGCCACCTCCTCGATCTCGCCGCCGAACTCAAGGCGGCCCGGCGGGCGGGCACCGAAACCCCCCGGCTGACCGGCAAACAGCTCGCGCTGATCTTCGAGAAGACCTCCACCCGCACCCGCTGCGCCTTCGAGGTCGCCGCCCGCGACCAGGGCGCCGCCACCACCTACCTCGGCCCCGGCGACAGCCACCTCGGCATCAAGGAATCCGTCGCCGACACCGCCCACGTCCTCGGCCGCATGTTCGACGGCATCGAGTACCGCGGCTCCGCCCAGTCGATCGTCACCGACCTGGCCACGCACTCGGGCGTTCCCGTCTACAACGGGCTGACCGACACCGCGCACCCCACCCAGAGCCTGTGCGACGTGTTCACCATGCGCGAGCACAGCGCCAGGCCGCTGTCGGAGATCAGCTACTGCTACCTGGGTGACGCCCGCAACAACATGGGCAACTCGCTGCTGTCCATGGGCGCCCTGCTCGGCATGGACGTGCGGATCGCCGCGCCCCGCGCGCTGTGGCCGGACGGCGAGCTGGTCGCCGCCTGCCGGGCGCAGGCCGAGCGCAGCGGCGCCCGGATCACCCTCACCGAGGACGTCGAGACCGCCGTGCGCGGGGCCGACTTCCTGCACACCGACGTCTGGGTCTCCATGGGCGAGCCCGCAGACACCTGGAAGGAACGCATCGACCTGCTGCTGCCCTACCAGGTCAACGCCAAGACGCTGGCCGCGACCGGCAATCCCGACGTCGCCTTCATGCACTGCCTGCCCTCCCTGCACGACGACCGCACCCGGCTCGGCCGCCAACTGCGCGAGACGTACGGCCTGACCGGACTCGAGGTCGCCGACGAGGTCTTCTCCTCGCCCCGCTCGCTCGTCTTCGACCAGGCGGAGAACCGGCTGCACACCATCAAGGCGGTCCTCGTCGCCACCCTGGCGGACCGGCCCGGCGTCGTGGAGGGCTGACCGATGCGCATCGTCATCGCCCTCGGCGGCAACGCGCTGCTGCACCGCGGGGAACGCCCCGACGCCGATGTCCAGCAGGCCAACATCGACCGTGTGGCCCTCGCGATCGCCGCCCTGGCCCACGACCACGAGGTCGTCGTCACCCATGGCAACGGCCCCCAGATCGGGCTGCTGGCCATGGAGAGCGCCGCCGACGCCGCACTGAGCGCGCCCTACCCGCTGGACCTGCTCGGCGCCCAGACCCAGGGCATGATCGGCTCCCTGCTGGCGCGCGCCCTGCACGACGCGCTGCCCGGACGGCGGATCGCCGCCCTGGTCACCCACACCCTGGTACGGGCCGACGACCCCGCCTTCGGGCATCCGGAGAAGTTCATCGGCCAGGTGTACCCCGCGGAGGCCGCCCGCGCGCTCTCCCGCGAACGGGGCTGGCACATCGCCCGGGACACCACCGGCTGGCGCCGCGTGGTGCCCTCCCCGGCGCCCGAGCGGATCCTGGAGACCGGCACCGTCCAGGACCTGCTGGGCCTCGGCACCCTCGTGGTCTGCGCCGGAGGCGGGGGCGTCCCGGTGGTCGACGGCGACCGCGGCGGACTGCGCGGGGTGGAGGCCGTCGTCGACAAGGACCTGACCGCGGCCCTCCTCGCGGAGGACCTCAAGGCGGACTTCCTGCTGATCCTCACCGATGTGCCGCATGTGTACGCCGACTACGGCGGCCCCGGTCAGCGGCCCGTCCTGGAGGCGACGCCCGCGGAACTGCGCCGCGGCGACTTCCCGGCCGGCTCCATGGGGCCCAAGACCGAGGCGGCGGCCCGGTTCGTCGAGCGCACCGGCGGCCTCGCCGCGATCGGTGCCCTCGACGCGGCGTACGAGATCGTGCACGGCAGGGCGGGCACGCTGGTACGACCCGAGCCGTGACGATCCCTCGTCCGTCCCCGTGACGCCCTCTTCGCGCACCGGTGTGCCCCGCACGGGCCCACCGGTGCGCGGGCGTTCACAGCTTCAGCGTGAACCAGGTCGTCTTGCCCTCGTCGGTGGGCCGTACCCCCCAGCCGTCGGCGAGGGTACGGACCAGGAGCAGGCCACGTCCGGACTCCTCGTCCCCTGCGGCGTGCCGGGGCTGGGGGAGGTACGGGCTGCGGTCGCTGACCTCGACGGTGAGATCCGTGGCGGTGCGGCACAGCCGCAGCCCCACCGGGCCCTCGGCGTGCTGCACCGCGTTGGTGAGGGTCTCCGACAGCAGCAGGAGCGCGTCGTCGGCCGGGACGGGACACTCCCACGAGGCCAGCGTGCGGCGCAGAAAGGCCCGCCCCTCGGGGACGGAGGAGGGGGCGGCCGCCAGATCGGTGGTGACGGCTGCCAGCGGCGCCGCCGGGAGCTGCGCGAACAGCAGGGTCACGTCGTCGTCATGGCCCTCGGCGTCCGGCAGCAGTTCGGCCAGCACATGGTCGGCTGCCGCCTCCAGGTTGGGGGAACGCGGGAAGAACGTGTCCAGGACGGTGGTGAGTTCGCCGACCCGTGCCTCGATGTCGCTGCCCGGCGTCTCGATCAGACCGTCGGTGTACAGCACCAGCGTGGCCCCGGGGGCGATGTCCGAGCACGCCTGCTCGTACAGCACACCGCCCACCCCGAGCGGCGCGTTGACCGGTGCGGGCAGCGCGCGCACGCCCTCCCAGGGGCCGACCACCAGGGTCGGCAGATGCCCGGCCGAGCAGACGGTGACGGTGCCCGCGTCCGGGGCGACGACCAGATAGCAGCAGGTGACCAGCTGGTCGGGCACGTCCAGGTCGGCGACCACGGTGTCCAGGGCCTGCATCAACTGGCGTGGCTGCATGCCGGTCTTGGCGAGCGCGTGCGCGGCCGACCGCAACTGGCCCATCACGGCGGCCGCCTCCAGACCGCGGCCCATCACATCGCCGATGAGGACGCCGACCCGGCCGGCGCCCAGCGGTATCAGGTCGAACCAGTCGCCGCCGACGCCGGCGCCCTGGGTGGCGGGCCGGTAGCGGCTCGCGGTGTCCAGGCCGGGCAGCGCGGGCGGCGTCCCCATCAGGCTGCGCTGGAGGGTGAGGGCGATGTGCCGCTGCTGTTCCAGCAGGGCCGTCAGCTCGGCCTCCACCTGCTTGCGGTCGCTGATGTCGCGCACGATGGCGCACGCCCCGACGACCTTGCCTCCGGTGTCCCGGGTCGGCCACAGCGTGACGTCGACGTCCAGCATCACCCCCGCCTTGGTGACCCGTAGCGTCTCGAAGTGCTCGACCTTCTCCCCCTGGCGCAGGCGTTCGAGCAACGCCCAGATGTCGTCCTGGAGTTCGGTGGGGGCGAGCATCGAGACGTGCCGGCCGATGACCTCCTCGGCGGTGTAGCCGTACAGCTCGGCGGCGGCCGCGTTCCAGTACGTGATGTCGCCGTCGAGGGTCTTGGCCAGGATGGCGTCCTGGGACGACTCCACGATGGCGGCGAGTTCGTTGATCCGGGCCTCGGCCGCCTTGCGGTCGCTGACGTCGCGCACGGCGGCGGAGACCAGCAGCCCGTCCGCCGTCTCCATCGGGCTCAGGCTGATCTCGACCGGGAACTCGCTGCCGTCCTTGCGCAGTCCGTGCAGTTCGAGCCCCGCGCCCATGGGGCGCACCTGCCGGTTGGCCGCGTAGCCGTCGCGGTGCCGGGTGTGGTGGTCGCGGAAGCGGTGGGGCACGAGCAGCTCGACGGGGCGCCCGAGCAGTTCCTCGCGGCGGTAGCCGAACACGGCCTCGGTCTGGGCGTTGACCAGCCGGATGACGCCGGTGTCGTCCACGATCACCATGGCGTCCGGCGCCGCCTCCAGCAGGCCGCGGAACCGCTCCTCGGCCGTCGACGGGGCGCCCTGCGGCGCAAGGGCCCCGCACCGGCACCGCTCGGGGACCGCCGGCTCCGTCGCACAGGCCGGCTCGTCCACGCAAGGATTCATGTCTACCCCGCCATGTCGCTCGTGATGCTACGGACATCCCAGCGCAACCGGGCTCCGCCCGCCGTGACTTGTCGCGTCATGGCCGGAACACATACCCACCGCGGGCGTAACCCGTGCAGGACCGGTCCCGGTCGAGCACAAACGGTCGCGCCCGCCATGGTGCCCGCCTCAGGGACGATCGGCCCCGTTCAAAGGCCCTGAGGGCCCTGCCCGCCGGGGTGCCGTTGCGGCGAGGCTGGAGCCGATCCCGAACGGGATTCCGAACAACAGGAGGTGGACGTCATGTCCCGCACCGTCACCGTGGGCCTCGACGGCTCCCCCGAGAGCCGTACCGCCGCGGAGTGGGCGGCAGCCGAGGCTCGGCTGCGCGGCCTGCCGCTGCGTCTGGTGCACGTGTGGGAGCCGGTGACCGAGGCCATGGCGGCGGACCCGGTGATCGGCACGGCGACGCAGCGGCACTGGAGCGAGCGGATCTCGCGCGAGGCGGCCGAGGAACTGCGGCTGCGCCACCCCGACCTGGAGGTGCGCTCCGAGCACCGGGACGGCTACCCGGGGGAGGTGCTCGCGGCGGTCGCCGAGGAGTCCGAGCTGCTGGTGCTCGGTTCGCGGGGCCTCGGCAGGGTCGGTGGCTACCTCGTCGGCTCCGTCGGCTTCTCCGTGGTCGCCCGTGCCGGACGGCCCGTCGTCCTGGTGCGGTCCGGGCGGAAGCACGACGACGGCGCCGCGAAGGGCCCGGTCGTCCTCGGCGTCGACACCACCGCGCCCGACGAGGCGGTGTTCGCCTTCGCCTTCGAGGAGGCCGAGCGGCGCGGGACGTCGGTGCGGGCCGTGCGCACGTGGTCCATGCCGTCGTACTACGTCTACGGCTTCGCCGCCGACCCCACCTTCGACCAGGAATGGTCCCTCCAGGAGGAGGCCGCGCTCACCGAGGTGCTCAAGCCGTGGCGGCAGAAGTACCCCGCGGTCGAGGTCACCGAGGAGTGCGGGTACGGGAGCGCGTCGCTGCAACTGGTCGAGGCGTCGCACGAGGCCGGGCTGGTGGTCGTCGGCCGGCGCCGTCGGCCCGCGTCGTTCGGCACGCACATCGGGCCGGTGACGCATGCGGTGCTGCACCACGCGAAGGCGCCGGTGGCGGTGGTGCCGCACGACTGAGGGTGACGGACACGAGGCGCCGCGCGCCCCGCTCGGGATGGTCCGGGCGGGGCGCGTCGGCGTGTTCGGGGTTGTGCGCGGGGCGGACGTGCGGGTGCGTCGCGGCGGTCGGTCGCCGGGCCGTGCGGGCCGTGCAGGGGGAGAGAGCCGTGTCGCGTGAGGGGAGAGCCGTGTGACGTGTTCCGGCCGACGGGGACGGGGGCGCCCCGCCGTACCCGGCCGTGCCGGTTCGGCGGGGCGCCCCCGCGGTTCTCCTCGGTCGACGTGGTCGCCGCCGACGGCCTCTCACGCCGCCGTGCCGCCCCGCCAGGGCGGCGGCGTCGCCGTCCTGCGGGTGCAGTGGGCGCGGTGGGTGACGCGGTCGGTGCGGCTGCGCAGGCGGTCCTGGAGGCGGTCGGCGAGTTCGCGGGCGCTGGACTCGCGGGCGTGGACGACGACGAGGTAGCCGCCCACCCGGATCTCGGCGCCGGCGGTCCAGGGCTGTCCGACGTGGTGGGCGGACGCCCTGACGATCCGGATCTCGCCGCTCACGGGCGGCAGGCCCGGCCGGCCGAGCACGGCCTCCACCTTCTCACGGAGGTAGGCGAGGTCCTCCTCGTCCATCTCGCCGTCGGCCCGCACACGTACGGCGACGGGGGCCTCGGGGGCGTGGACCGCGGTGTCCCTGGCAGTCATGTGCTCCACTCCTTCTGATCGTTGCGTGCTGATCGTTCGGTGCAGCGCACCCAGCGTCCCCCTGCGCCGGCCCCGCCCCCAGGGGCCGGCCGGCCCGGGGGCCGGGGCCGGTGGTCCCGCCCGCGGGACCCGCGTTTCCCGCCACCGGCCGACTTCCCCGCGCAGCGCCCGAGTTCACCGGGCGTGCCCCGTGTGAGCCCTGTACGCGCCCCCGCCCGCGCGAGCAGACTGCGGTTCTCCCCGAGGAAGGCAGGTCGGTCACCGTGCTGCTGCGTCTGCCCGCGTCCGTGTCCGAAGCCCGGGAGTGCCTGGCGGAGGGAGCCGTCCCGGTCGGCGGGGCGACGCTTGTCTGGGCCACCTGGCAGCGCGACGGTTTCCCCGAACTGGCCATTTCACTAAGGCAGTTGCCGGAGGCCAACGTCATCGGACCCGAGACGCTCGGCGCCGCCGTGCTCCTCGGGCGGATCGACGGCCGGGTGCCCGACGTGCTGCGCCTCGCGGCCGGCGGCGTGGGCACCGGGGCCGTGCGCCGGACGGCGACCGTCGGCGGCAACCTCGTGGGCAGCACGCTGCGTTGTCTGCTTCCCGCCGCGCTGGTCCTCGACGCGCGGGCGACGGTGCTGGAGACCGACGGCGTCCACGAGACGGACCTGGCCGAAGTCATCGCCAAGCGCCCCCTGCTGCTCGGCCTCCGCTGGCGCGCCCCGATCGCCTGCGCCTACCGCAAGCTCCCGGCCGACGCGGGCGGTCCGCCGCCCCTCGTGGCGGCCTCGGCCCTCCACCCCGGTGACGGCGCGGGGCACGTCGTGCGGGTCGCGGTGCGGGACGGCTACGACGTGCTCGCCGGCACCGCCGTAGCCGGCCCCGGTCCCGAGGAGACGCTCCAGACCCTGCGCGCCACCGCCCTCGGTGATCTGCCCGCCGCCGCGTGGACGGTCGTACGGCCCCAGGTGCTCGCCCTGCTGGAGCGCGAGCGGTGAGCCGCCGGGGTCTGCTGCCCTAGGCGTGCACCAGGGCGGCCACCAGGCGCGTCATGGCGGCCCGGGGGTCGGCTGTGCCGGGCCGGCTCGTCATCAGGAGGTGGTGGGCGGTGCCGACGATGGCGAGTGCCGCGGTGCCCGGGTCGACGGTGGCCGCCACCCTGCCGAGCCCCTGCTCGGCCTCCAGATAGCCGGTGACGGCCTCCTCGATCGCGGTGAAGCCCGGGGCCCCGCCCTCCAGGGCCGCGCGGACGCGTGACGCGGCGGCGGGGCGGGTCATGGCCAGGCCCGACAGGGCGGGGCCGCCGGACTCGAACAGCGCGAGGACGACGGAGTCGAGGTTCCGCGCCACCGTGCCCTGCCCGGCGAGCCCCGGCAGTGCTCGCGCCTTCACCGCAGTCCGCGCGAACCGGTCGAGGCACAGCTCGGCCACGAACTCGTCGAGCCCCTCGAAGTGCGCGTGCAACAGCCCCTTGGCGCAGCCCGCCTCGGTGGTGACGGCACGGCTGGTGAGCGCGCCGGGGCCGTCCCTGTCCACGACGCGCTCGGCCGCCGCGAACAGCCGCTCGCGCACGTCCGGCGTCGCTACTCCGCGCGGTGACATGGGCCCTCTCCTCCGTCCTGCCGTCATCGCCCGCGAGGGGCGGAACTCCCCGGATGGTAACGGGATTGCGGGGAATGGGCGCCCGCCCATACAGTTTGGGCGAACGCCCATTATCGTCCGTTCTCTCGTCCACCGCAGGAGGCCCCGTGCCGGACATCGTCAACACCGAGCAGGCGCAGGCGTGGAACGGCCCGGAAGGCACCCACTGGGCACGCAACCAGGACCGATGGAACGCCGTGAACGAGGGCTTCGACGAGCCGCTGCTCGACGCCGCCGCGGTCACCGGCACGACGCACCGGGTCCTCGACCTCGGCTGCGGTTCCGGGCAGACCACGCGCCGCGCCGCGCTCCGCGCCCCCCGGGGGAACGCACTGGGCATCGACCTGTCCGGCCCGATGCTGGCCGAGGCGCGGGCCCGCGCGGAGCGCGAGGGCATCGCCAACGTCTCCTTCGTCCAGGGCGACGCGCAGGTGTACCCCTTCGAACCGGGCGCGTTCGACGCGGCGATCAGCCGCTTCGGGGTGATGTTCTACGCCGACCCCGTGGCGGCGTTCGGCAACATCCGCCGGGCGCTGCGCCCCGGCGGACGCCTGGCGTTCGTCTGCCCCGCCGACGCCGCTCTCAACGGCGGGACGGCGGCGCTGGCGTCCCTGCGCGACATCCTGCCGTTCGGCGACCTCGGCAGGCCCGGACTGCCCGGCATGTTCTCCCTGGCCTCCCGTGACCGCGTCCACGGCGTCCTCACCGCGGCAGGCTTCACCGCCGTCACCGTCGAACCGGCGCAGGCGCCGGGCACCTGGGGCCGCGACGCCGCGGACGCCGCGGACTTCCTCCTGGGCACGGGCCCCGGCCGCCACCTGATGCGACAGGCCGACGCCGCGACACGGGAGCGTGCCCGCCACGCCCTGACCGAACACCTGCGCTCCCACCGGGCCGAGGACGGCACGGTCCGCCTCCCCAGCACGTCCTGGCTGGTGACGGCGGTCCGCCCGGCGGCGCCCGCGACGGCCCCGGGACTCTAGGACTCCAGCGGGAGCACACAGGCGATGAGGAGGGCGACGTCGTCGTGGCCGGCCGGGTGGCGCAGCTCGCGCAGGAGGCGGTCGCAGGTCTCCTCCGGGGAGGGGGACGGCGGGGACAGGAGCCGGACGAGTTCGGCCAGGCGGATGTCGATCGGGTCGTCGCGGGTCTCGACCAGACCGTCGGTGTACAGGACGATCTGGTCGCCGGGGCGCAGGTCGAGGGTGGTGGACTCGAACGGCCCGCTGCCGACGCCCAGCGGGGTGCCGGTGGGCAGGTCGAGGAGGCGCGGTGAACCGTCGGACGGGATCAGGACCGGCGGCAGGTGTCCGGCGGAGGCCACCTCCAGGCGGCCCAGGCGCGGATCGTGGACGGCGTAGACGCAGGTGGCGATGTAGGGGTCGAGACCGAGGGTGATCCGATCGAGGTGGGCGAGGACACGCGCCGGGTCGAGATCGAGGTCGGCCAGCGTGGAGGTGGCGGTGCGCAACCGCCCCATGGTGGCCGCGGCCGGGATCCCGCTGCCCATCACGTCGCCCACCGCGAGGGCGGTGCGGTCGCCGTCCAGCGGGATGACGTCGTACCAGTCGCCGCCGACCTCGCCGATCGCCTGCGCGGGCCGGTACCGGGCGGCGATTTCCAGGCCGGGGTGGCAGGGGGAGAGCTGGGGCAGCAGGCTGCGCTGGAGGGCCTCGGCGGTGCTGCGGGTGTGCTGGTGCAGGACCGCGTTGTCGATGCTCAGCGCGGCGCGCGAGGCGAGCTCGCAGGCCAGCGCCAGGTCGTCGGCG
Organism: Streptomyces hygroscopicus subsp. hygroscopicus; assembly: GCF_030269125.1. GTDB lineage: Bacteria > Actinomycetota > Actinomycetes > Streptomycetales > Streptomycetaceae > Streptomyces > Streptomyces hygroscopicus_C. Next base: position 183,983 of record NZ_BSSM01000007.1, read on the forward strand.
TCGAAGGGCAGCGGATTGCGGGCGCGGGCGAGGCCCATGACACCGATGCACTGGCCACGGGCGATCAGGGGGACGGCCATGTCCGTGTGCACACCGGCTCGGGCCAGCAGCCGGGCGGCCTCTGCGTCGGCGGCCACCCGGCCGACCTCGCCGCTGTCCAGATGGGTGATGAGCACGGGGCGTCCGCTGCGCACGCTCTGGGCCGCCGGGTGGCCGGCGTGGTAGACGGTGAGCCGCCCGGGTGGCACCAGCGCGGCGGCGGCGTCGGTGTGGTAGGCGGTTTTCACCGCCAGCGCGCGGAACAGCGGCGGGCCGTCGCCCGGGTCCGTGCGGCCCGTGCGCAGCATGCTGTCCAGCAGGTCCACGGCGGCCATGTCGGCCAGGTCGGGTACCAGGACGTCGGCCAGTTCCTGGGCGGTGCGCTCCACCTCCAGGGTGGTGCCGATGCGCGCCGAGCCGCGGGCGATCAGCCGCAGCCGCCGCTGGGCCCGCTCGGCCTCCTGGGCCGCGCGGTATCGGTCGGTGACCTCCACCGCCACCATGGCGACGCCCAGGACGTGCCCCTGGTGGTCCTCCAGCCGGTACAGCGAGGTCATCCAGGCGTGATCGTCGTCCGGGTCGGCGGCGGTACGGCCCACCACCTGCCGGTTCACCACGGGAACCCCGGTGTCCAGGACCCCGCGCATCCAGGCCGCGACCTCCTGGAACGCGCTGTCGGGCAGCAGTTCGCCGAAGCGCCGCCCGACGTGATCCGCCCTGGGCAGGCCGTACATGGCCGCCAGGGCCGGGTTGACGGTCACATAGCGCAGCTCGGGATCGAGGACGGCCAGCCCGATCGGGGCCTGGGTGACGAGCCGGGCGGACAGGGCCGCGCCGCGCTCCACCTGGCGCAGGGTGGAGCGGTCGGTGGCCAGCCCGAGGGCGTAGTGGTCGCCGAGGTGGTCGGTCAGCCGCATGTTGCGGAACTCGACGACCCTGGTGCCACCGTCCTTGTGCCGGACGGGGAACGCCCCCGCCCAGCCCCGCCCGGTCTCCATCACCTCGGCGAACAGCCGGATCGCCGCGTCCCGGTGCTCGGGGCGCAGCAGCAGGAGCGCCGCGTACTGCCCGACCGCCTCCGCGCGGTCGTAACCGAACAACTCCTCGGCCTGGGGGCTCCACATGTCGATCCGGCCGTCGGCCTCCAGCAGCACGGCGGCGACACCGAGCAGATCCAGCAGCCCGGTGGGCGCGGAAGCCTGGTCTTCCAGGGACTTGGTGGCGGGGTCGGGCCGGGTTTCCGTGGCGGGGTCCGTGGGGGCCTCGGCGGTGTGGTCCGCCTCGGTCTCCGGGGCCGGGTCCGTGGGGGGTGCGGTGGTGTGGCCGGGCCGGGTTTCCCCGTTCGGGTCCGCGGGGGACGTCGGGGTGCGGTCCGCCTCGGTGTCCGTGGTCCGGTCCGTCGTGGACCCCGGGATCCGGTCCGCACGGGTCCCCGGCGGCCGGTTCGCCGGGGACGTCGCCCCCTGGTCCTCCCGGGGCTTCGCCGCATGTTCGGCCTGGGGGCGCGCGACGTGCTCCGCCCCGGGCTCGGCCCGCGCCGTGCCGGGCTCCTCCCGGTCCGGGCGCCGCATCCCTCCGCTCATCCCGCTCTCGCTCCTTCCGCCGGCCCGCACGGCCGACGCCGTCGTGTCCGGCCCGCGCCCGCCGGGCAGGGCGTGCACCGTGGTCGGCGCGGCGCCGTACGCGGGGAGACCGAGCCCGGCCTCACTTCACGCCTACCCGCGGACGGGGGTACCGCAGCGACCCGGCGGGGTCGGAGCGCGGGAGCCGGTCCGCGGCGGGGTCCGGAACCACCCGGGCCGCCGTCGGTACCGCGTCATCCGCTGCCGGCACGGTCGGACCCCCTCTCGGTACCCCCGCCTCCCGCTTCTGCACCATCTGTTCCGCCCCGCGCACCACCGCCTTCCCCTTCGGGCCCCGTCGCCCCCGCCTCGCCGTCGCCCCGCGCGATCCTGGACAGATCGGCCATGAGGGAGTCCAGCCAGGACACGGTGGCGTAGTGCAGCCGTGGTGCAGCCGGATGGTTCCGCGTCGGCGCCCGGGAGGGAGCGGGCGAGGCGGGGCACCGGGCCCGACGGGGTGTCGCCGCCGCGATCTAGGGCCGCCGAGACCGGCAGCATCCCGGCCACACGGTCCCCGAGCCCGGCGACCGTCGCCGCCGCGGGGCCGAGGCCGGTGTACGGCGGCTCCGGCAGCCGTTCGGAACCCCACAGGGTGTGGTGCCCGGCCATCAGCGCCGCCTGCCAGCCCACACCGAGCGGCGCGGGACCGCGCCCCCGCCCCCGAACGGCGCGGGCTCGCTCCGGAACTGGCCGTACGCGGACTCCGCGGGGATCACGGCATGCCGCGGCGAACGGTGCCCGGGTCATCCCCGAAGGCACGGCCGCCGGCCCTTCCCGGGCCGCCGAGGCACTGGTCGCCACGACGATCCCGGCCGCCCGGCGCAGCAGTTCCGCCGCCGCGAACCGCAGCTCGTCATGGGCGCCGCGCGGCCAGGCCGGCAGCCCGAACACGGCGCCGGTCGCGCTGCCGACCAGCACGTCGAGCAGGTGAACCTCCGCGAACAGGGCGCAGGTGGCGGCGATGGGGCGGTCGAGGCCGTAGCGGAAGGAGCAGAAACCTGCCGCGGCGACCAGGGTCACCTGGATCGCCCGGCGCGCCGGGGCGGCGTACGGCGCCGGGATCCGGCCGGCGGGAACACCAGACACCCCTCCAGGCTCACGCATCACCGCGTGCCCGGCACCTGCGGGCACCGGGCGACCGGGTGACCGGCGGCGTCGGCGTGACCGGAGGGTGTGGCCGCCGAGCGGACCGGGGTGGTCACAGCGGGCCGGCGCCTGTGCGGGTCCAGGGGCCGCGGGCGCCGCCCTCGAACCCGGCGTCGGCCGGCCCACTTCGCTCCCCCCGCCCACGCCGGTGGCGGCGGTGAGCGTGGACGTCACGCCGTGGGTGCCGCCGGTGCCCGTTCCGGTGACGGTGATCGGGTAGGTGCCCGTCGCCACCGACCGGCCGACCACGGCCGTCGGCGCCGAGGTGTCGCCGTGGGTCACCGACGCCGGGCTGGAGGAGGCGGCGACGCCGGGGGAGCGCCGGAGGCGGAGAGGGCGACGGACTCGGCGCTGCCGGAGGTGGTGGCCGTGGCGACCGTCGCCGCCGTGGAACCGCCCTGGGCGACCGACGCGGAGCCGGGGGAGGGGGGACAGCGAGAAGCCGCTGCTCCTGCCGCCGCTCCCGTCGCCCGCGTACGGCACGCAAGCGTCCGTGCGGGCCGGGCCGCTCGGGGTGATCTCACCGCACGTCGGCAGGGGATCGGCGCTGCCGCCGCACGGCTGGTCCCGGTCGACCGACCGGAAGGCGAGGCGCCCCACGCCGTTCCGCGCGTGAGGTTCCCGACGGTCCGGGCTTCGGCCGGGGTGAACGCGGAACCGTCGTCGTTCTTCCTCCCCGTGGCGCCGTTCGTCGCCGCGCCGCTCGCGGGGGCGTGGACGACAACCCCGCCCTGTGAACTCCGCGCCGGCATGAGGGACTTGGTCCGCGCCGGGCGGTCGCGTTCCTGTGACGGGAAACCCGCGCCGCGATGCGGCCGGAAAACGTCCCCGGACAACTGTTATCCCAGCCCCTTCGAACGGTCTCCCAGTCGTCGGGAACAATCGTTCGGCGTCGAGGACGGGAAACAACTGATGAGCACACGGCACACGGACGCGGTGGAGACGGCGGCCCTGGTGACCGCGGCCCGCGAGGGTGACGCGGCGGCCCAGGACGCCCTGGTCGGCGCGTACCTTCCGCTGGTCTACAACATCGTGGGGCGCGCGCTGAACGGCTCGGTGGACGTCGACGACGTGGTGCAGGAGACCATGCTGCGCGCCCTCGACGGCCTGGGCGGGCTGCGCACCCCCGAGCGGTTCCGTTCCTGGCTCGTCGCGATCGCGATGAACCAGGTCCGCGACCACTGGCAGGCCCGGCTGTCCGCGCCCGCCGCCGTGGAGGAGGCGCACGACCTGGCCGATCCGGGCGCGGACTTCGTGGACCTGACGGTGGTGCGGCTCCAGCTGTCGGGCCAGCGCCAGGAGACCGCGCACGCCACGCGCTGGCTGGAGCCCGACGACCGGGGGCTGCTCTCGCTGTGGTGGCTGGAGTGCGCGGGCGAGCTGACCCGCGCGGAGGTCGCGGCGGCCCTGGATCTGAAGCCCGAGCACACCGCGGTCCGCGTGCAGCGGATGAAGGCCCAACTGGAGGCGGCCCGGGTGGTGGTACGGGCGCTCGACGCGCGGCCGCGCTGCGAGGAACTGCGGACCGTGCTGGCCACCTGGGACGGCAGACCCTCGGCGCTGTGGCGCAAGCGGATCGCCCGGCACGCCCGCGGCTGCCCGCGCTGCTCCGGGCTGTGGAGCGGGCTGATGCCCGCGGAGGGGCTGTTGGCCGGTCTGGCACTGGTCCCCGCGGCGCCCGCGCTCCTCGCCGCGCTGCGCTCCGCCCCGGGCGGGATGGCGCCGGTCGCGGCGACGAGCCCGTTCGACGGCCGGTCGGGCTCGGGCGGTTCGGGCGCGGGCGCCGGTTCCGGGGCCGGACGGCGGGCCGCGCGCAACCGCTCGGGCGGGCGCGGCGACGGGCGGAACGGCTCACGCGGCGCGTCCCGCCGGCGCCGGCGCATCCGGCGCCGGGCCGTCGGGGGCATCCTCGCGGCGTGTGTCGCGGGCGCCGGACTCTGGTACTTCGGCATCGACCCGGGGCCCCGTACCAGCGACACGGCCGCCGACCGGAGCGCGGGCGCCTCCGTGGCGGACCTCTCCACGCCGAGCGCCGTACCCGCCTCCCCCTCCCCGTCCCCGTCGGCGTCGAGGTCCGGGAAGCCGAAGAAGCCCGGGAAGAAGGTGCCCGGCAAGAGCCCGAGCCCCACGAGGAGGAGCACGCCGACGCCGCGCCCGACCACCCCGCCGGCCCCGGTGCGGACCACGGCGCCGCCGCCGTCCGGGGACACCGTCGGTCAGGTGGTCGCGCTGGTCAACAAGGAGCGCGCGAACGCCGGTTGCGCCCCGCTGACCGAGGATCCGCAGCTCCAGCAGGCGGCGCAGGCGCACTCCGACGACATGGCCGCGCGCCACTTCTTCGACCATGTCAACCCGGACGGCGCCGACCCCGGGCAGCGCATCACCGCCGCGGGGTACCGGTGGTCCACGTACGGCGAGAACATAGCCATGGGCCAGCAGACCCCGGCCTCCGTGATGGACGCCTGGATGAACAGCTCGGGCCACCGCGCCAACATCCTCAACTGCTCGTTCAGGAACATCGGCGTGGGCGTGCACAAGGGCGCGGGCGGCCCCTGGTGGACCCAGGACTTCGGCACGAAGATGTGACGCCGTCCTCCTGACCCCTTGGGCGGGGGACCGCCCGAGGGGCCGGCACGGGTGGCTTCGGGGCGGTTGGGCAAGGCGGTCGGCTCCGTGGCCGGCCGGCTCCGTAGAGGCCGGCTCCACCCGTCGGCACGACTCGTCGCGGGCGGCCGACGTCACCGCCGTCCGCGTCACTCGGGCCCGGTGCCGCCGCCGTTCGTGCCGCGGCGGCCCGCCGTCACCGCCGTCCGCCTGATCCGATCTTCCCGCGGCAACCCGAAGGCCCGCCGCGACGGCGCCGGTTCCACGTCCTCGATGCCCGACGCGCCCGCCGGGTGCGCAGTACGGCTCGCACGGCGGCGAGGGCGGCGCCCGCGATCACGGCCGCCCGCGGACCGGTGTCCGGCGCGTTCGCGGGGAGCCCTCGCCGCACCAGCACCGCGAGCCGCTCCTCGAAGCCGGCGAAGGCCCGGACGAGCTCGACACCCTCTCCGGGCGGACCCTGCCGACGGCCCTGCACGGCACCGGGCGCGGGCCTGTCCCACCGGCACCGTGGCGGGGCAGGCGGACTTCCGCGCCACGATCGGTGGGCGGCTGCCGCTCGTCGTCGGGATCGTCCTGGTCCTCGTCTTCCTGCTCGCCGTGGGGAGGGGCTGTCCGCCACCGCCCGCGTGATCTCCGCCGCGGCGGTCATCACGACCACCGTGTCCCTGTCCTTCACCGCCTCGCCGACCGTCGTCGTGAAGACGCTCGCCCTGGGCCCGGCGATCAGCGTGATCGTGGACGCCACGGTGGTCCGCTGGTGCCGGTTCCGGCCGTGATGCTCCTGACGGGCCGGGCGAACCGGTGGATACCGCGCCGTCTCGACCGGTTCCCGCCGTACCTGAGCGCCTGCCCACCGCCCGCGCCCGCGGCGGCCCTTCGCCCTCGCCCGCGGGCGGTATTAGGCTGGACGACCGTGCCACCGGCACGTCGACAGGGTGCGGGGCCGGACGAATCAGGGAGCGACCGATGACAGCGGGAACCGAACGAGCCGTACTGGCGGGCGGTTGTTTCTGGGGCATGCAGGACCTGGTCCGCAAGCAGCCCGGCGTGGTCTCCACCCGCGTCGGCTACAGCGGCGGCGACACCCCGAACGCCACCTACCGCGACCACGGCGACCACGCCGAGGCCATCGAGATCCTTTACGACCCCGCGGTCACCAGCTACCGCGACATCCTGGAGTTCTTCTTCCAGATCCACGATCCGACCACCCGGGACCGCCAGGGCAACGACATCGGGCGCAGCTACCGCTCCGCGATCTTCTACGACGGCGAGGAGCAGCACCGCACGGCCGTCGACACCATCGCCGACGTCGAGGCGAGCGGCCTGTGGCCCGGCAAGGTGGTCACGGAGGTCGAGCCGGTGGGCGACTTCTGGGAGGCGGAGCCCGAGCACCAGGACTACCTGGAGCGCTACCCCAACGGCTACACCTGCCACTTCCCGCGTCCGAACTGGAGGCTGCCGCGCCGCGCGTCGGCCGCGACGGACTGAGCCACCCCGCCGCGCGGACACCGGCTCGTGTGGCGCGTCGTCGCCCAGGGGAGATCCTGGGAGAGCAGCGGAACGCGTGATCCGCGACCCGACGACGATGGTGGTGACCACCATGGGCGTGCCGGACGAGACCGGAGCGGACCCCCAGGGGCCCGCCGATCCGTGTGGGGACCCGTTCCTGCGGACGCGGTTCGCGATCCCCACCCTGCCGGTGACCTACCTGCGCCGCGACCGGCTGCTCGGGCACCTGGACGCGGCCCCCGGCACCCCGCTGACCGTGGTGGGCGGGGCCGCCGGAGCGGGCAAGACGCTGCTGGTCGCCGACTGGGCCGCCCGCCGGGGGAGACCCGTCGCCTGGCTCACCGCACAGATGGCCGACAAGGGCCGCGGCACCTTCTGGGCCTACCTCCTCCAGGCTCTGCGGCGGGCCGGGGCGACCCTCTCCGATGAGGTCGGCCTCCCCGCCGAGGCGGGCCGCGTGGACGACGCGCTGCTCACCCGGCTCGCCGCGGAACTCAGCGCCCGCGCGGCACCGGTGACCGCGGTCATCGACGAGTACGACCGCGTCACCGACCCGGAGATCGCCGACCAGCTGGAGTTCGTGCTGCGACACGCGGGCACCGGCGTCCGCCTGGTCCTCGTCACCCGCACCGAACCCCTGCTGCCGCTGCACCGCTACCGGGCGGCCGGCGCCGTCACCGAGATCCGCAACGACGAGCTGGCCTTCACCCCCGAAGAGGCCGCCGCCCTGCTGGAACTGCACGGCATGCGCCTGCCCCCCGACGAGGTCGCCGCGCTGCTGGCCCGCACCCGGGGCTGGGCGGCCGGGCTGCGGCTCAGCGCCCTGGCCGCGCAGGGGGAGCGCGACCCGCGGTCGTACCTGAGGGAGTTCGAGGCCGACCGCACCACCATCGGCGACTACCTGATCGCCGAGGTGCTCAGGCGGCAGCGCCCCGAGACACAGGACCTGCTGCTGCGGATCAGCGTTCTCGACCGCTTCTGCCCCGCCCTCGCCGACGCGCTCACCGGGCGCGCCGACGCCGAGCTGATCCTCACCGGCCTGCACCGCGAGAACGCCTTCGTGGAGGACCTCGGGCACTCCTGGTTCCGGCTCCACCCGCTGTTCCGGGAGATCCTGCGGGCCCATCTGCGGGCCCGCCACCCCGGCCTGGAGACCGAGCTGCACCGCCGGGCCGCGGGCTGGCTGCGGCACTCGGGCCCGCTCGGCGAGACCCTGGAGCACGCCGCCGCCGCGGGCGACTGGGCGGGCGCGGCCGAAGCCCTCGTCGGCGATCTCGCCCTCGGTGAACTCCTCGCCGGTCCGCGCGCCGAATCCCTGGCCGCGCTCTTCGCCGCCATGGGGCCCGAGCCGCGGACCCCGGCCACCGACCTCGTCCGCGCGGCCCGCGCGCTGTCCCTCGGCGATCTCGACCGGGGTCTGCCGATCCTGGAACGGGCCGCGCGGACGCTGGCACGGGAGCCGCGGCCGGCGGCCAAGGGCATCGCGCCCACCGCGTCCGACCCGGCCGCCGCCCGCCTCGGCTGCACCCTCCTCCAGGCCCTGGCCGCCCGGCTGACCGGTTCCCCCGCACAGGCCGAGGCGGCCGCACGGCGCGCCGAGGAACTGCGCCGGGAGGTCCCCGGCCGCCTGCTGGACCTCCACCCCGAACTGACCGCACTGCTCCGCGCCCACCTCGGCGCGGCCCACCTGTGGGCGGGACGGTTCACCGAGGCCCGCGCGGCCCTGACCGCGGTCGCGGACGCGGGCCGTACGGCGGCGGTACGCCCGTCGGCCGCGCGGGTGGGCGAGGAATGCCTCGCCCAACTCGCCCTGCTCGACCACCTCGACGGTCACCCCGGCCGCGCCGAGCGCAAGGCGCTCACCGCGCTCGCCGACGCCGACCACACGGGCACCTCCGCGCCCCCGGGAGCCGCTCTGGCCACGCTCGTCCTCGCCGCCGTCGCCACCGACCGCGACGAACTCGACCGGGCCGAGGCACTCCTCGACTCCCTGACCGACGACGTCCGGCGACCCGGGTGCGATCCGGCGAGCAGGGCCGAGCACGCCCTCGTCATCGCCCGGCTCCTGCTCGCCCGCGGCGACACCGAGGGCGCGCTCGAGGCGGCCGACCGGACGGTCGTGGCGCGGGAGCCGTCCCCGTGGGTGGAGGCACAGGCGGCGCTGGTGGTCGCCGGGTCCCATCTCGCCGAAGGGCGACCGGCGTTGGCCGCCAAGCTGCTGACGGAACTGCCCGGCGAGGACCCGCTGTGCCTGGTGGACGCGGCCCGTGCGGAGCTGGCGGCGGGCCGCCCCGCGCACGCCGGTGACCTGCTCGACCGGATACGCCCGCGGCAGGGCCTCGGCACCGTGACCGCCGTACGGGCGGCCCTGGCCGAAGCCCAGCTCGCCGGAGTCGAGGGCGATCGCGAGGCCCGGCGCCGGTTCGTGGCGCAGGCGCTGCGGGAGGCCCGGCGGGACCGGCTGCGGCGGCCCTTCCGGGAGGCGGGGCCCTGGCTGCGGCCCCTGCTCGCCACCGCCCCGCTGCGGGCGCTCGCCGAGGGCTGGCTGCTGCCCGGCGCCCCCGCCCCGGACGGCACCGCACCCGCGGCCGAACCGGCGCCGGTGGTCGAGGAGTTGACCGGCCGCGAACGCGATGTGCTGGTCCGGCTGGCCGAGATGATGTCCACCGAGGAGATCGCCGCCGACCTCTTCGTCTCCGTGAACACGGTCAAGACGCACCTCAAGAGCGCCTACCGCAAGCTGGGCGTGAACCGCCGGCACGACGCCGTGCGCCGCGCCCGGGAACTGGGCCTGCTGTGACCGGGCCGGCCGACATCACCTGCGGCGGGTGAGGCCGGGCGGCGGGCAGGGGCGCAGGATCGCAGGAAGAGGGGCAGGGTCCGCCCGTCCGCGGCACGCGGGGAAGGCACCTCATGCGCTACGAGATTCGCGTCGACGGAGAGCTGACCGAGACGCTGGCCAAGGCGTTCCCGGAGCTGGACCACGTGGTGGTGTCCGGCCACACCATCCTGTTCGGCCGCGTCCTGGACGAGACGCACCTGTACGGGCTGCTGGCCCGCTGCCAGTCCCTGGGCCTGCGCGTCCTGGAGATGCGCCAGGCACCTCAGTGAGGGCCACGGGCCCCGTCAGTGGGGGCCACGGGCCCGTCCCCTCCCGCCCTGCTACGGCTCCCGCCCCGGCCCCTTCCTGCGCAGCCCCGCCTCGACGGCCGCCGCGAGCAGCCGTACGGCCACGCCCACCAGCAGCAGGCCGCACACCATCTGGCACATCACCGTGACCCGGCCCGCCTCGGAGAGCGCGGTGATGTCGCCGTACCCCACGGTGCTGAACGTGGTCAGGGCGAAGTACAGGGCGTCCGTCCTGGTCAGCGGCTCGCTGAAGGAGCCCGGGGTGTCGTGCTCGATGATGTGGTAGACGCTGGCGAAGACGACCAGATACAGGCCCACCGTCGCGATCAGCGCCTCCACCGCCTTCAGCCGGGGATGCGGGGAGTGCGTGATCATCCACGCCTCCCAGCCGAAGACCAGCACGACCGCGAGGAGACCGCACAGCAGCAGGACGGCGGTCGCCAGGGTGGTGCCGGCCTCCAGCGGCACCAGGTAGTACGCGACGACCAGACCGGTGAGGATGGCGAGCGCCCGTGCGCAGGACGCGGCCGCGGCCCGGCCCTGCCACTCGCCGAGCCCGGGTCCCCGGGTGCCACCGGACGGAGCGCGTCCCGCCTGTTCGGTCATCGTTGTCTCTTCCGCCGCTTCGCCGCGGGCTGCCGCCCGCTCTACCCAGCTCAGCGCCCCGCCCCCCGGCACGGATCACCCGCCAGGGGTGATCCGGTACGCGCCGCGACGGGCGACGCTGTGCTGGTGAGGTCCCCGCACAAGGCCCCGTCGGCCGGCCGGGCGCGACCTCGGGCACGGGACGGAGGAGCCATGACCTCCGCCGCGCGATCCGGGTCCGCAGGGCCGAAACGGCCCGATCCCGGACGGGAGCGGGATCCCGACGGGGCCGCCCCTTCATGACGGCCGCCCGTAGGAGGACCGCCGTTCACCCGCCCAGGGTGAGGCGTTCCCGGCCGCGCGAAGAGCAGCCTGGGAAGGGCGGTTGACCGACTACCGGGCGCGGACCCGGGACGGAGGAAGCGACATGAGCGTCCAGACCTACCTCGCGTATGACTATCCGGCGTTGAGCGTCTTCTGGTCCATGCTGGTGTTCTTCCTGTGGATCATGTGGTTCGTGCTGCTCTTCCGGGTCGTCATGGACATCTTCCGCGACGACTCCCTGGGCGGTGCCGCCAAGGCGGCCTGGCTGCTGTGCGTCGTCCTGCTGCCGTTCCTGGGCGTCTTCGTCTACCTGATCGCCCGCGGCAAGGGCATGGGCCGCCGCGAGGTCGAACAGGCCCGCGCACAGCAGCGGGCCCTCGACAGCTACATCCGCGAGACCGCCAGGGGCGGCACCTCCAGCGCCGACGAACTCGCCCGGCTCTCCGACATGAAGGCCCGCGGCGACATCACCGAGGACGAGTTCCGCCGGGCGAAGGACATGGTGTTCGCCGCCCACGGCCCGTCCGCGGGCACGGGGCCGGAAGGCACCGGACCCGGCCGCTCGGGAGCGGTCTCCTCCAGCTCCCCGCACTGACGTACCGCACACCGCAGAGAAGCGAGGTGGCACGATGAGCGCACCCCACGCGCACCACAACGCCGGCACCGGCGCCGGCGCAGGCACCACGCGCGAGCCCACCACCAAGGAACTGTGGGCGACCGGACTGACCGCATTCGCCGCCGTGATGCTGCTGCTCACCGGCATCCTGGACATCTTCCGCGGCATCATGGGGATCGCCCAGGACGACGTCTTCCTCACCACCCGCAACTACGTCTTCCAGTTCAACCTCACCGGGTGGGGCTGGGTGCACCTGATCCTGGGTGCCGTCGCCGTCGTCGTCGGCCTGGGACTGATGAAGGTGTCGGCGTGGGCGCGGGCGGCGGGCGTGGTCATCGCCGCGCTGATCATCATCGCCAACTTCCTGTCCCTGCCGTACTCCCCGGTCTGGTCGATCGTGATGATCGCGCTCGCCGGGTTCACGATCTGGGCGCTGTGCGTGGTCCGCCAGGAGGGCGGCCGGGGCCTGTTCGACTGAACCGCGCGCCCTGTGGGCGACTGCCACCACCTCGCCGAAGCGCCGCACCCGGGCCTCACGTCGCCGAAGCGCCGCCCCCCGGGCCTCACGAACCCGCTGACCCACCAGGAGGCGCGCCCGGCGCGCGCGGCAGGGCCAGGTGGGCCAGGTCGCCCGGGGGCGGGGAGGCCACCGGCCACAGCGGGGTGGCCCGGCCGTCGGCGAGGGCGGCCGGCGCGTCGGTGAGGTTCATGCGCTCGCGCAGCCGGCCGTAGAAGTCCATCGGGCCGAGGCGTACCGCCTTCAGACGGCGGGGCGCGGCGTACACGCCGATCCAGTCCCCGGGTCCCAGCACACCGCGCAACTCGCCGTCGATGCTGACCGCGGCCTGGCCCGACCGCTCCAGCACCCGCAGGGCCACGGGCTCGTCCGGGGCGGCCACGACCGAGCGGTTGAACACCATGTGCGGCGCCACCGGCGTGAACACCAGCGCTTCCGCGCGGGGCGAGACCACCGGGCCTCCGGCGGCGAAGCTGTACGCCGTGGAGCCCGTGGGCGTGGCGACCAGCAGCGCGTCCGCCGAGTAGCAGGCGAGGAGCCGGCCGGCCAGATACACCGCGACCGACACCTGCCGGTCCCGGGTCAGTTTCTCCAGGACGACGTCGTTGAGCGCGGTGACGTCCAGGGCGACGCCCCAGTCACCGCCTGCCGTGCAGTCCGCGCGCACCCGGGGCGGCGGCAGCATCGGCCCGCGGCCGTACTCGACCAGCGCCTCCATCCGCGCGGGGACCTCCAGCCGGCACGACGCGCGCATGGTGAGCAGCATCCGGCTCTCCACGGTGATCCGCTCCTCGCGCACGGCGTCCAGGGCGGCCCGCACCGCCGGGGCCGGCACCTCGGTCAGGAAGCCGACCCGCCCGAGGTCCACGCCGAGCACCAGCGCGTCGTTCCGCGCCGCGAGCCGTGCCCCGCGCAGGAAGGTGCCGTCGCCGCCGAGCGTGACGATCAGGTCCGGGTCGCCCGCCGCGTCGACCTCCTCGCGGGAGCTGTGCCGGGCGCCCTCCTGCCACACGTCGATGTCGGTGCAGGCGACCGCGTGCTCCGCGCACCACTCGCGCACCGCCCGCGCGGCCGCCTGAGCCTCGGCGCGCCCGCCGTGCACGACCAGGCCGACACGGTTCACCGTCATACCCGCACCACCCGCCTCCCAGCCGGCACCCGCCGAGCGCCATCCTCGCCGGGGACGCCACGGGCCTCGCGCACGCCACGCCGCCGGACGGCACCGGCGTACCCCTCCCGGCACCGGCGGCACGACGAGGCGCGCGGGGCCGGGGCCACACCCGGTCCCGCGCGCCCGCCGGATGACGACCGGCCACTCGTGGCGGTCGGTCGCGGTCACTCCTGCTGGAACACGGCCTTGCTGACCTCCGCCGGGTTCTCGAACGTGCGCTTCCCGAGGTGCGAGATGCGCTCCGTGACCTCCTTGGGGGCGTGGTTGTGCTCCGCGACCTCGCGCAACCGCTCGGAATCGGCCGGGTACTCCACGCCGGACAGGGCTTTCTGCAGATCAGGGGGGCTGATACCGGTCATCGCTCCTCCAGACGGTGAGGACGAGTCCTGTCGCCCGGCACCGCATGCTGCGCCGGACCGCTCAGGTACCCGTCCGGGCCCGGGGATTCACCCGTCCGCCCGCTCATGGCGTCCGCGCCGGGCGGGTACCCGGGGCGTGCCGACACGTACGGATGGCCGGGGAGGCCCAGATGAGCGAGTACACCACCCCTTCCCAGGCCGAGGGCGAGCGGGAGCCGGACGACGCGGGGGCGGCGCAGCCGACCCGCACCACGCCGTCCCAGGCCGAGGGCCCGGCCGAGGACAGTCCCGAGCAGGACGTACCGGAGAGCGGCGACTGACCGGGACGCCTCCGAGGCCGCGGCGGCTCCGGGCCGGGACGCGCCCGGACCCGCCGCGGCCCGGTCGCCGCTGCGTTGCGGCCCCCGCGGCGGCGACCTAGCGTGATCTCGACACGTCAGACAGGTAGGCCGTGATGACGCATCCGCACGACCCCCTCGGCATCACCGACGGCAGAGCCGCCACCCGCCCGATCCAGCTGGAGACACACGGGCTCGACGTGATCGGGGACGCGGACCGCAGAGGCACCCCGCGCATGCTCTTCTGGCCCTGGTTCGGGGCGAACGTCTCGGTGCTCGGCCTCAGCTACGGCGCCTTCGCCTTCGGTTTCGGCATCTCCTTCTGGCAGGCGCTCGTCGCCGGCACCCTCGGCATCGTCGTCTCCTTCCTGTTGTGCGGCTTCGTCTCGGTCGCCGGCAAGCGCGGCTCGGCGCCCACCATGGTGCTCAGCCGTGCCGCCTACGGGGTGCGCGGCAACCGGCTGCCCTCGGTGGTCTCCTGGATGCTCACCGTCGGCTGGGAGACCGCTCTCATCTCGCTCGCCACCCTGGCCACCGCGACCGTCTTCACCAGCCTCGGCTGGGGTGGCGGCACCGAGACCAAGGTCGTCGCCCTCATGGTGGTGGCCGCGCTGACCGTGGTCGCCGGCGTCATGGGCTTCGACCTGATCATGCGGCTCCAGACCGCCATCACCGTGATCACCGGCGTGCTGACCCTCGTCTACGTCGGCCTGGTCGCCCACCATGTCGACTGGACCGCCGTCAAGGCGGTGCCGGGCGGGTCCGCGCAGCAGATGATCGGCGCGCTGGTGTTCATGATGGCGGGCTTCGGACTCGGCTGGATCAACGCCGCCGCCGACTACTCCCGCTATCTGCCCCGCGACTCCTCCAGCCTCGGCGTGATCGGCTGGACCACCTTCGGCGGCTCGCTCGCCCCCGTGCTGCTGCTGGTCTTCGGCGTGCTGCTGGCCGGTTCCTCGCCCCAGCTGAGCCGGGCCATCGCCGACGACCCGATCGGCGCCCTGACCACGATCCTGCCCACCTGGTTCCTGGTCCCGTTCGCCGTGGTCGCCGTGCTCAGCCTGGTCGGCGGCGCCGTCCTCGACATCTACTCCTCGGGCCTCGCCCTGCTCTCCGCCGGACTGCGCGTGCCCCGCTATCTGGCCGCGCTCTGGGACGGCTGCCTGATGATCGCCGGCTCGATCTACATCGTGTTCTTCGCCGACGGCTTCCTCGGCCAGTTCATGGGCTTCCTCACCACCCTCGGCGTGCCCATCGCCGCCTGGTCCGGCGTGATGCTGGGCGACCTCGCGCTGCGCCGCCGCGACTACGACGACGGCGACCTGTTCCGCCCGCACGGCCGCTACGGCGACGTCCCGCTGATCCCCCCGGTGCTCACCCTCGCCGCCACGGCCGTCGGCTGGGGTCTGGTCACCAACACCGCCGCGCACTGGCTGGGCTGGCAGGGCTATCTCCTCGGCCCGTTCGGACTCGGCGGCCGGACCGGCGCGTGGGCGTACGCCAACCTGGGCGTCGTGATCGCCCTCGTCCTCTCCTTCTTCGGCACCCTGCTGCTCGGCCGGCGCCGGGTGCGCGCCCAGGAGGCGCTGGCGCCGAGCCCGGCGCCGGGCGAGGAGGTCCTCAGGGCCTGAGAGGCAGGGCCCGGTCGCCTCTTCCGGTTCGTACGCATGCCCGGGGCCCGCTCCGGGTACGCGAGGCGGGAGCCCACCCGGGCAGTCCGTCCGGGTGGCCCTTACGACCACCGCTACCTGGGGATCTGCCATGGAGACACCCGCACACGACGCCCTGCCGACGCCCGCCCAGCAGGCGCTGGACGCCCTGGTCGCCAACGCCGAGGACCAGAGGGCCCTGGACACCCTCGCCCACAGCGACGTACTCGTCCCCGTGCCGGACGAGGCGATCGACGGCGAGGGCGCCGACGCCACGACGGTGGCCCTGCCCGTCCTGGAGCAGCCCGGAGGCGATCCGGTCGTCCCCGTCTTCACCACCGAGAACGAGATGGCCGAACTCCTGCCCTTCATCTCCCGCTACCGCCTCATCCCGCTGGGCGCCCTGGCCTCCCAGTGGCCGGACGAGGAGATCTCCCTGGCGATAGACGGCAGCTCCGAGCACGCGCTGACACTGACGTCGCAGGGGGTGCGCACGCTGCTGGCCCGCTGAGCCGAGGGGCCGCGAAGGGCGGGGCGGACACCGATGCGCGGCTCCGCCGCGTGGACGCCGCCGGCCACCATGAACCGGCGGCCGTGCCCGAAGTGATCACCACCCTCCGAGGGCGCCAGAATGGCCTCATGGAATACATCGCCGGCACGGCAGGCGCCCTTCTCCTCCTCGTCGTGCTGAGCAGCATCCTCCGTACCCTCGTCGTCCCCCGGGGCCTCTACTCCTCCCTCGTCTTCCGCCTCTGGTGGCTGCTTCGGAGGCTTCTTCGGCTGACCACCTTCGGCAGGGGCTACGAGGCTATCGACCGTGTCCAGACCTGGCTGGCGCCGCTCATGCTCATCGGCATGCTCGCCAGCTGGCTCGCCGGGGCCTTCCTCGGCTTCGGACTGCTGCTGTTCGCGCTGTCCCCGCTGTCCTGGTCCACCGCGTTCCGCGAGGCCGGCTCCAGCCTGTTCACGCTCGGCTTCGCCAGCGGCGCCCGATGGCGGCTGTCGGCGCTTGACTTCGTCGCCGCGGCGACCGGGCCGGTCCTGATCGCGCTCCAGATCGCCTATCTGCCGACCCTCTACGCCGCCTACAACCGCCGCGAGGTGGAGGTCACCCTCCTCCAGGCCAGGGCCGGTGAGCCCTCCTGGGGCCCGGAGATCCTGGCCCGGCAGTGGCTGGTCGACACGGAGACCGCGCTGCCGGAGCTGTACCGCGCCTGGGAGCGGCTGGCCTCGGACATGGGGGAGAGCCACTCCACCTATCCGGTCCTGCTGACCTTCCGCTCCCCGCGCCCGTACCGCAGCTGGCTGGTGGGACTGGTCGCCGTGATGGACGCGGCCGCGCTCCAGCTCGCGCTGGACCCGAAGACCGCGCCGCCGGAGGCCCGTCTGGTGCTGCGCGCCGGGTTCAGCGCCCTGCGCGACATCGCCCGCGCGGTGCGCGCCCCGTACGACTCCGACCCCTCGCCCACCGCGCCGATCCGGCTCACCTACGCGGAGTTCGACGCGGCTGTGGCGATGCTGGACTCGGCCGGCTTCCGCGCCGAGCGCACGCCGGAGGAGGCATGGCCCCACTTCCGCGGCTGGCGGGTCAACTACGAGTCCGTCGCCTACGAACTGTGCCGCCGCTGCGACGCCGTACCGTCCCTGTGGACCGGCCCGCGCGACTTCCCGACGACCCCGATCCCGCCGCGCCGCCCGGTGGACCGGCGTCCCGACGACCCGCCGGGGAGTCCCTAGCTAGCGCTCCCGCTCGGCCAACATCCGGCCCAGGACCGCGCGTTGGACCGGGAGTACCTCGGAGTGCAGGTCGCGGCCCTTGCCGGTGAGGGCGACCCAGACGCCGCGGCGGTCCTCGGCGCACACCGAGCGTTCCACCAGGCCGTCCTTCTCCAGCCGGCCGATCAGCCGGGACAGGGCGCTCTGGCTGAGATGCACCCGTCCGACCAGGTTCTGCACCCGGCAGTGGTCGCCGTCGCCGGGCGACTCTGCGGCCAGGATGTCCAGCACCTCGAAGTCGCTGGCGCCCAGCCCGTAGGGGTGCAGCGCACGGTCTATCTCACACATCGTGCGCGCGTGCACGGCGAGGATGTCCCGCCAGCGCTCCTCGAGCCGGGCATCGGCCGTTTTCACTGCCATACCGGAACGGTAGCACCGATCCGGCCACTTGTTGAGCGTGCAACTACTTTTCGGTGGCGGGATCCTGGAGCAGGCCCACCATGTTGCCGTCGGCGTCCTTCACCGAGGCCACGAGCCTGCCGTTGCCGACGTCCCGGGCGTCCTGGACGATCTCCGCGCCCGCCGCCACCAGTGCCGCCAGCCGCTCCCGCAGATCCGTGACGTGCCAGAACGGCACCGGCCCGGTCAGCCCCTGCGCGTGGCCGTTCGGGTCGAGGCCGACATCCTGCCCTGCGCTCCTGAAACCGATGTAGTACGGCTCGTCGGCGTACGGCTCGACGCCCAGCAGCGCGCCGAACAGGGCCTTGGCCCGCTCCGGGTCCTTGACGGGGTAGATGATCGTCTGCACGCCGGCGGTCATGGAACTCACTCCTTGGAAGGCGGGGGATACGAGGTCCGACGGGCTTTCCCGTCGGTGCTCCCACGCTAGGCCGGGGGAGCCCGCCACGGCTTCTCGAATCCTGACCGGTCACGACCCCGGCCCCGACGGGTCAGGGGCCCGGTCGGTCAGTCACGACCCGCCGTCCCGCTCGGTCACGGCGTCTGCGCTCGGTCGCGACTCCCGACCCGGACCGGTCGTGACCCTCGCCCCGGACCGGTCGTGACCCTTTCCCGACCGGTCACGGCCCTGTTCCGCCGCGCCTCACTCGCTGTGCAGCACCTCCGCCACGGTGAGCCGGGCCGCGCGCCGCGCCGGTACCAGCGCGCCCAGCACCGCGATCAGCACCCCCGCCGGCGCCACCAGCGCGAGCAGCGGCGCGTGCCAGACCTCCGTCATGGACGGGGGCAGGCTGATGTCCAACCCGCCGGCCATCCGCGGCACCACCAGCCGGTGCGTGACGATGCCCAACGGCACGCCCAGCAGCGAGCCCGCCACCCCGAGCACCGCCATCGACGTCACCGTCATCACGGTGACCTGGCGCGGCGTCATCCCGATCGACTTCAGCATGCCCAGGTCGCGCCGCCGGTCGTGGGTGTTCAGGACGGCCGTGTTGAAAACCCCGAGCGAGGCGACCAGGGCCAGCATGAGGGTCAGCGCGGTCGCGGAGCCCACGATGGTGCCGGTGACGTTGTTCGGGCCGTTCGGCTGCGGTGCGAGACCCGGGTCGGCGGCCCGGACGGCACGGGCGTACGCCCCGGGGGACGCGCCCGCGCGCAGCGTGACGTGGTACGCGATCGGCGCCGCCCTCGGGATGAGGGCGGTGACCGTCGGCCAGGCGCCGATGACCAGCCGGTCGTTGGTGTCCATCGTCGCCCCGACGACGGTCACCCGCTCCTCGCGGCCGTCCTTGCGCAGGCGCAGCCGCTCCCCGACCTCCAGTCCGTTGCGCCGCAGGAACGGCGTCGCGGCCACCACCTCCCCCCTCCGGCGCGCCCACCGGCCCGCCGTGAGCACGCTGTCGAGGGTCACGTCGCCGCGTCGGCCCTCCAGCATCACGGGCTGGGTGCCGCCGGCGAGGAGCACCTCGTCGTCCGAGCGCGCCGTGATCCGCGACGCCCCCGGCAACGACCGCAGCAGCGACTGGAGTTCGGGGTCGCTGTGCACCGGCCGCACCTCCTTGCCGTGCCGGATGTCGCCCACGTACACCGTGACGTCGTAAGGGTGGCCACCGCTTCCGAAGCCGTTCAGCGTCGCCGCGAGGCCGGCCGCGAACGTCACCGTCGCCACGCCCAGGACCACGGCGGCCAGCGTCACCGCGCTGCGCGCCGGACGGGCGAACGGCAGCCCGACACCGAGACTGACCGACCGGGGCAGCCGGGTACCGGCCAGGCGCCGCTGGACGCCCAGCGCCCGCCCGGCCCGCGGGGCGCTGCCCGCGCTGACGGCCCGCGCCGCCGGCAGCCGCCGCGCCCGCACCGAGGGGCCGAGCGCGGCGAGCACACAGACCAGGGGCATGCCGAGCAGGGCGAGCAGGTTCACCCACGGCGCGATCCCCAGGCTGTCGTGCAACACCCCGGAGGCGGGCCCCGTGAACACGAACCGGAGGAAGGGTCCGGCGAGCAGATCGCCGCCGAGCGTACCGAGCGCGCAGCCCAGTACGGCCGGCACGGAGACCATCGCCAGATAGACGCCGAGCACCTGCCCCGGCGTGAAACCCAGTGCCTTGAGGATGCCGATGTGCCGGAACCCGGAGACCACCGCCCCGCCGACCACATGGGCGACGATGAGCACCGCCACCAGGATCCCGAGGATGCCGAAGGCCATCAGGTACGGCGCGTACGCGCGGGCGCTGCCGCCGATCCGGTGCTTGAGCGCCAGGTACGTCTGCGAGCCGTTGACCGAACCCCGCGGCAGCCCGTCGGTCACCGTGGCGAGTCCGGCGCGCAGCGCGCTCTGCGACGACGCGTCCCGGAACCGGAGCAGCAGCTGGCTGGCCGTGGGGTGCAGGGCGCCGATCTGCCCCGGGGTGACCCAGGCGTCCGCCGTGTGGCTGAGATCGAAGGCGAACCCGACGATCCTCAGGGTCGGACCCGAGGGCATGCGGAACCGCTTGCCGAGGTCGTCCGCGGTCCAGTCGGACTGCCGGTTCAGCACCACCTCGCCCGGCCGGACGGGCCACCGCCCCGCCCACAGGTCGACCCGGTCCACCGCGCCTTTCGGGTCCGCGCGGCCGACGACCGTGATCTCGCCGCCCAGACCGAAGTTCCCCGTGTCGCGCGGAATGTCGACCGTGGCCTGCGGGAACGGCCCCGCGACCGCCTCGACCCCCGGCTGTCGCGCGGCGCGCGCGAGGCGGCCGTCCGACACCTTGCCGCGGTCGAACTCGGCCACCACGTGCGGCCCGTTGAGCTTCGCGAAGGCGTGGTCGAACGGCGCCGACGCGGCGTCCACCAGCCCCAACGCCACCACCAGCGACCCCGTGGACACCAGGGTGACCAGCCAGATCACCAGCGTCTGCACCCTGCGCCGGCGCACCGCCGCCCGCGCCGCCAGCCACACCGCCCTCATGCGGAGGGCTCCAGGGCGTGCTCACCGGTCACCCGGCCGTCGGCCAGCAGTACCAGACGGCTCGCGCAGCGCTGCGCGAGGCGCTCGTCGTGGGTGACGACGACCAGGGTCTGGCCGATCTGGTTGAGGTCGATCAGCAGGTCCATCACCTGCTCCCCGGCCCGGCTGTCCAGCGCGCCGGTCGGCTCGTCGGCCAGCAGCAGCGCGGGCCGGTTCATCAACGCCCTTGCCACCGCGACCCGTTGGCGCTCGCCTCCGCTGAGCACCGCCGGGTAGGCGTTGCGCCGCTCGGCGATGCCCAGCTCCTCGAACAGTTCCAGCGCCCGCCGCCGCGCCTGCCGGGCGGGGGTGCCGGTCAACTGCGCGGCCAGCGCCACGTTGTCCAGCGCGGACAGGTCGTCCACGAGGTTGAAGAACTGGAAGATCATGCCGATCCGCCGCCGCCGGTACAGCGCGAGCCCCTTCTCGCCCAACTCCCCGATGTTCTCCCCGTGCACGACGACGCTGCCCGCCGTCGGCCGGTCCAGCCCGGCGATCATGTTGAGCAGCGTGGACTTGCCGCACCCCGAGGGCCCCATCACCGCGACCGCCTCCCCGGCCCGGATCCCCAGCGACACCCCGTCCAGGGCGACCGTCTCGCCGTACTCCTTGCGCACCCCGTCGAGCCGTACGACGGTGTCTGCCGATCTCTCCTCAGTGACCATGGCCAGGACGCTATGGGTGCGGCCCTGGCACGGGCATCCCCCCTCGGGCGGCACCGCGCCCGGGGTCTCATCCTCGGGATTGAGGGCTCTGGATCCCCGGGCCGAGGCGGTTGTCAGTGCCGTCTGCCACCATGAACGGCATGGGGGAGTACGAGGTGCTGGCGGCGGCGCTCGCGGCGGTGTGCGCGGTCGCCCTGGGACTGGCCGTGGTGCTGGTGCGCACCCGGCGCCGCTGGCGGGCGGCGGTCGGGGAGCGCGGCTGGCTGCTGGAGCGGGAGCGCGAGAGCGCCGCGGAGACCGCCGTCGCGGCCGAACGGGACCGCATCGCCCGAGAGTTGCACGACATCGTGAGTCACAACGTGGGCCTGATGGTCGTGCAGGCGAGCGCCGCGCGCGAGGTGCTGGGCACCATGCCGGACGAGGCCGCGACCGCGCTGAGGGCCGTCGAGGACGCGGGCCGGGGCGCCATGACCGACCTCAGGCACCTGCTCGGCCTGCTGGCCCCCGCGCAGGACGGCACCGACACCGGTCCGGGTCCGGACGCGGGTGCGGGGGCCGCGCCCCTCGCGCCGCAGCCCGGTCTCGGCCGGCTGGGCCCGCTGGTGGACCGCATATCGTTCGCCGGGCTGCCCGTCGAGGTCCGTGTCTCCGGCGAGCCCCGCCCGCTGCCCCAGGGCGTCGACGTGACGGCCTACCGCATCATCCAGGAGGCCCTGACCAATGCGCTGCGCCACGGCGACGGCGGCAAGGCGGAGGTCAGCGTGCGCTACGCGGGCCACGCCCTGCGCGTCGAGGTCCTCAACAGCGGCCCGAGCGTGCTGACCGGCACCGCGCCGACCGCACCGGCCACCCCGGCAGGTCCGCGGCCGCACCCCGAGGGCGCCGGCCGCGGACTGCTCGGCCTGCGCGAACGGGTCGCCGTGTACGGCGGCGACCTCGACGCCCGGCGCAGACTCGGCGGTGGATACCGGGTCCGGGCCCGCATACCCCTGGACCGCCCGTGACACCGGACGCGCCCGAGCGGTCGCCCCGCGTGCTGATCGCCGACGACCAGACGCTGATCCGGACCGGCTTCCGGCTGATCCTCAACGCCCGGGGCATCGAGGTGGTCGGCGAGGCCGCGGACGGTGCCGAGGCGATCGCGGCGGCGGGGGAGCTGAAGCCGGACGTCGTCCTCATGGACATCCGCATGCCCGACGTGGACGGGCTGGAGGCGACCCGGCGGATCCTGGCCCGCGACCCCGGCGTCCGGGTGCTCATGCTCACCACCTTCGACCTGGACCGGTACGTGTACACGGCCCTGTCGATCGGGGCCAGCGGCTTCCTGCTCAAGGACGTCACCCCGGAGCACCTGGCGGCGGCCGTCCGTCTGGTCGGCACCGGCGACGCCCTGCTCGCCCCGCAGATCACCCGGCGCCTGGTGGAGCGGTACGCGGCCGAGGCCGGACGGCCCCCCGAGCGCCCGCCCGCCGACCTCGCCGCCCTCACGCCCCGCGAGCGCGAGGTGCTGCTCCTGCTGGGGCGGGGCATGTCCAACACCGAGCTGGCCACCGAGCTGACCCTCAGCGAGGCCACCGTCAAATCCCATGTGGCCCGCATCTTCGCCAAGCTCGGCCTGCGTGACCGCGCCCAGGCGGTGGTCCTCGCCTACGAGTCGGGACTCGTCCGACCGGGGGCGCGCTGAGCCCGCCTCCCGAGAACCGGGCCCGCATCTCGATGAGCCGGGCCCGCATCTCGACGAGCCGGCCCTCTTCTTTCTCGACGAGCCGGCCCTCTTCTTCAAGGGGTCGACCCCTCTTCTTCGAAGAATCGACCCCTCTTCTTTAAGGAGGGCCGACCCGCCGGAGAAGGGCGGGTGAACAGCCCGGTCGGCGGCCCCCGCGTGACCGGGGCGCGGCCGGGGCGGCGGTAGTCTGGTGCCCGGCCGTGATCACCCACCGGGGGTCGGCCGAGCAGGAGACGTACGAAGCGATGACAACCCCCGAAGCCGAGACCCTTCGCGCCCGCCCCGCACCGCGCCGGCGGACGCGGTGGCGTGCCCAGGGCCCGATCGTCGCGGTGGTCGCCTTCGGTGGCGCCCTCGGCGCGTGCGGCCGCTACGGGCTGGCGCTCGCCTGGCCCGCGCCGCCCGACGGCTTCCCCTGGGCGACCTTCTGGACCAACCTGATCGGCTGCGCCGTGATGGGCGTGTTCATGGTGTTCATCACCGAGGTGTGGGCCGCCCACCGCCTCGTCCGCCCCTTCTTCGGCACGGGCGTCCTCGGCGGCTTCACCACCTTCTCCACCTACACCGTCGACATCCGCAGGCTGGTCGAGTCCGGCCGCCCCGAGATCGGCCTCGCCTATCTCGTGGCGACGCCCTGCGCGGCCCTCGCCGCGGTGTGGCTCGCCTCGGCCACCGCCCGCCGGGTGCTGACCAGGAGGGAACAGCCATGACCTCGCTCACCGGTCGCGCGCTGCGGCTGACCGTCTACATCGGCGAGGACGACACCTGGCACCGCAGGCCCCTCTACAGCGAGATCGTGCACCGCGCGCACGCCGCCGGGCTCGCGGGCGCCAGCGTCTTCCGGGGCATCGAGGGCTTCGGCGCCTCCTCCCGCATCCACACCTCCCGCCTGCTCTCGCTGAGTGAGGACCTGCCGGTCGCGGTGGTCGTCGTGGACACCGAGGAGCGGATCAGGGCCTTCCTACCCCAGCTGGACGAGCTGGTCCGCGAGGGCCTGGTCACGCTGGACGAGTGCGAGGTCGTACGGTACGTCGGGCGCGCGCCCGGCCCGGACCCCGCGGCGGGGCCGGAAGGTGAGGAACCGTTGTGAACTGGCTGCTCGTCGTGGCCGGGGCCGTGGTCGGCGCACCCGCGCGCTACCTCACCGACCGCGCCGTGCAGGCCCGGCACGACTCGGTCTTCCCCTGGGGCACCTTCGTGGTCAACGTCGCCGGCAGCCTGATCCTCGGGCTGGTCACCGGCGCGGTCGCCACCGGGGCCGCGGGACCCCGGGCGCAACTCCTGCTCGGCACCGGTCTGTGCGGGGCGCTGAGCACGTACTCGACCTTCTCCTACGAGACCCTGCGGCTGACCGAGGCCGGCGCCGGCCTCTACGCTGCGGTGAACGTCGTCGCCGGCGTGGCGGCCGGGCTGGCCGCGGCCTTCACCAGGTTCTGGCTCGCCGGCGCTCTGTAGGCCGGGCGCTTGGCAGGCCGCAGGACACAGCAAGTACTGTCTACAACACTGTCGACCTACTCTCCTCAGAACTGGATCCCATGAGCGCCATCTCTGTCGGTCAGGCCGTCGTCCTCGGAGTCGTCGAGGGGGTGACCGAGTTCCTCCCGGTGTCCTCCACCGGCCATCTCAAGATCGCCGAGGGGCTCATGGACATCCCCGTCGACGACAAGTCCGTCGTCGGGTTCTCCGCCGTCATCCAGGTCGGCGCCATCGCCGCCGTGCTCGTGTACTTCTTCAAGGACATCAAGCGGATCGTTTCCGCCTGGTTCCGCGGTCTGGCCCATCGCGAGGAGCGCTACCACCACGACTACAAGTTCGCCTGGTGGGTGATCGCCGCGACGATCCCGATCGTCGTGGTGGGTCTCGCCGCCAAGCCGCTGATCGACGGGCCGCTGGCCTCGCTGTGGGTGGTGGCCGGTTCGCTGATCGTCGGCTCCGGTGTGATGTGGTGCGCGGACCAGATGGGCCGCCACAAGCGCGGTGAGGACGACACCTCCTTCAAGGACGCGATGTGGGTCGGCTGCTCGCAGATCCTCGCCCTGCTCTTCCCCGGCTTCTCCCGCTCCGGCGCCACCATGTCCACCGCGCTCGTGCTGGACCTGGACCGCGTCGCCGCGACCCGCCTCTCCTTCTTCCTCGGCATCCCCGCGCTGACCGGCGCGGGCATCTACGAGCTGAAGGACGCCCTGGGCGCGGGCGTGGGCGCCGCCCCGCTGGCCGTCGGCACCGTCGTCTCCTTCATCGTGGCCTACGCCTCGATCGCCTGGCTGCTGAAGTTCGTCGCCAAGCACTCCTTCAACGCCTTCGTGATCTACCGCGTCATCATCGGTGTGGGCCTGCTCGGCCTGCTCGCCTCCGGTGTGCTCAACGCCTGAGGCGTAACCTTTCGGCCACCCCGCGGGGTGCGGCGGCCCGGACCACGGGCGCCGCACCCCGCGTGCGTTCAACCGTCGCCTTGACAGAGCGGCCGGGCGGCGCGCACGATCGGCTCGTGAACCTGTCAGACAGCCAGACAGGTGGCCCTGGTCCCCGGCGCGTGAGCGCGATGGAAGCGGTCCTCGGCCACCTCCGCGGCGCCATCGAACGCGGTGAGTACGCCATCGGCGACAAGCTGCCCTCCGAGGCCGAGCTGGGCCGCACCCTCAATGTCTCCCGGCCCGTGCTGCGCGAGGCCCTGCGCGCGCTCCAGACGATGGGCCTCACGGTCTCCCGGACCGGCAAGGGCACCTTCGTCGTCGCCGACGCGGTGGAGGACCCCACCTTCGGCGACTACGCGGCCAGCGATCTGCTGGAGGTCCGCCGGCACATAGAGATCCCGGTCGCCGGCTACGCGGCCCTGCGCCGCACCCCGGACCACCTGGACCGCCTGGCCCATCTGCTGGAGCGCATGGAGCGGGAGACGGACACCACCGCGTGGGTCGCCATGGACACCGTCTTCCACCTCACCGTGGCCGAGGCCGCCCAGAACCCGGTCTTCCGCCGGGTCATCGAGGAGATCCGCGACGCCCTGGCGCGCCAGTCGGCCTTCCTGAACGAGCTCGGCGGCCGCCGCGAGCAGTCCGACCGCGAGCACCGCGCGATCGTCGAGGCGCTCGTCGAGGGCTCCGAACAGGACGCGGTGGCGGCGA
The DNA here is from genome assembly GCF_030269125.1 of Streptomyces hygroscopicus subsp. hygroscopicus. GTDB lineage: Bacteria > Actinomycetota > Actinomycetes > Streptomycetales > Streptomycetaceae > Streptomyces > Streptomyces hygroscopicus_C. The sequence continues at coordinate 210,274 of NZ_BSSM01000007.1, forward strand.
TGAGCCACCACCTCGACCGCGTCGAACGCACCCTCACCGACATCGTGCGCCCCCGGCGGCCGGACCCGGCCGCGCACGGCGGCCCCGAGGCGTGAGCGCACCCTGACCCTCCCGCACACCGACGCCGGCGCCGGACGCACCACCGTGCCCCGCCGCCGGCCCGGCAGCGGCCGCGGGCCCGACCACGCCCCTGGCCCCGCGCACCACCCCCACCGGCGCGCCGCCGCGTGACCCGCGAACCGGCCGCCCCGACCCCTTGATGCAGGCAGACATGGACACCAGCTTCCCCGCCGACGCGCCCGTCGTCCGCGCACCCCGCCACGCCCCCGTCGCCCACCTCGTCCGCGGCGGCGTGGTCGAGGGCGTCCACTACGGCTCCGTCGTCGTCCTCGGCGCCGACGGCGCCGTCCCGTTCCGGCTCGGCGACGTAGAGGCCGCGTTCTACCCCCGCTCGGCGGTGAAGCCCCTCCAGGCCGTCGCCATGCTGCGGGCCGGGCTGCCGCTGGACGGCGAGCTGCTGTCCCTGGCCGCCGCCAGCCACTCGGGCGAGGAGCGCCACCTCGCCGGCACCCGGCGCATCCTCGAACTGGCCGGGCTCGGCGAGGACGACCTGCGCAACGTCCCCGACATGCCCTTCGACCCCGCCGTCCGCGACACCTGGGTCCGCGACGGCCGGACGCCCTCCCGGCTCGCCCAGAACTGCTCCGGCAAGCACGCGGCGATGCTGTGGACCGCGCGGCTGAACGACTGGTCGCTGCCGGACTACCTGGATCCGGCGCACCCGCTCCAGCGGGCGATCCGGGAGACCGTCGAGGACCTCACCGGGCAGCGCGTCGCCCACGTCACCGTCGACGGCTGCGGCGCGCCCCTGTTCGCCGTCTCCCTGCGGGGGCTTGCCCGCGCGCTGTCCCGGATCACGTCCGCCGCACCCGGAACGGCCGAGGCGAGGGTCGCCGACGCCATGCGGGGCCACGCGGAGATGGCGTCCGGCGAGAACCGCGACGTCGCCGCGCTGATGCGGGCCGTTCCGGGGCTGCTCGCCAAGGACGGCTTCGAGGGGGTGCAGGTCGCCGCGCTGCCGGACGGGCGCGCGATCGCCGTGAAGATAGCCGACGGCGCGGACCGGGCGCGGGTGCCGGTCGCGGCGGCCGCGCTGGCGCTCGCGGGCGTGGACCCCGCGCTCCTGGGCGCGTTCTCGGGAGCGCCCTTGCTCGGGGGCGGGGTTCCGGTGGGAGCCGTTCGGGTCGTGGACGAGCTCGGGGCCCCGGCTGCCGCGGGCGGCTGAACGACTCGGCCGGTGCCGGGAGACCCGCGGGCCGTTCCCGGCTGATCGCGCCCGCGCGGCGGCAGCCGCGCATCGATGACGCCCTCCGCCCCCGACGGGGCGCTTCCCCTTCCGTAACGCAGAAAGTCGAGCACCTTCATGACCACCACCCGGCGCGAACACGACCTCCTCGGCGACCGGGACGTGCCCGCCGACGCCTACTGGGGCATTCACACCCTGCGGGCGACCGAGAACTTCCCCATCACCGGGATGCCGATCTCGGCGTACCCGCACCTGATCGACGCCCTGGCCGCCGTGAAGGAGGCCGCCGCGCTCGCCAACGAGGAACTCGGGCTGCTGGCGCCTGACAAGGCGCGGGCGATCGTGGCCGCCTGCCGGGAGATCCGCCGGGGCGAGCTGCACGAGCAGTTCGTCGTGGACGTCATCCAGGGCGGCGCCGGCACGTCGACCAACATGAACGCCAACGAGGTCGTGGCGAACCGGGCGTTGGAGCTGCTCGGCCGGGCCAAGGGCGAGTACACGCGTCTGCACCCCAACGAGGACGTCAACCTCAGCCAGTCGACCAACGACGTCTACCCGACCGCCGTCAAGATAGCGACGGTGTTCGCGGTCCGTGGACTGCTCAAGGCGATGGCCGTACTCCAGGACGCCTTCGCGGGAAAGTCCGTCCAGTTCCGTGACGTGCTCAAGATGGGCCGTACGCAGTTGCAGGACGCGGTACCGATGACGCTCGGTCAGGAGTTCTCCGCATTCGCCGTCATGATCGAGGAGGACCGCAGCCGTCTCGCCGAGGCCGTCGAGTTGATCCATGAGATCAATCTGGGCGCCACGGCCATCGGCACCGGGATCAACGCTCCGTCCGGGTACGCCGAGGCCGCCCGCCGGCACCTTTCCGTGATCACCGGGCTGCCGCTGGTCACCGCCGCCAACCTGGTCGAGGCCACCCAGGACTGCGGGGCGTTCGTGCAGATGTCCGGCGTGCTCAAGCGGATCGCGGTGAAGCTCTCCAAGAGCTGCAACGACCTGCGGCTGCTGTCCTCGGGGCCGCGCGCCGGGTTCGGCGAGATCAACCTGCCGCCGGTGCAGGCCGGTTCGTCCATCATGCCGGGCAAGGTCAACCCGGTCATCCCCGAGGTGGTCAACCAGGTCGCCTTCGAGGTGATCGGCAACGATGTGGCCATCACCATGGCCGCCGAGGCCGGACAGCTCCAGCTCAACGCCTTCGAGCCGATCATCCTGCACTCCCTGTCGGAGTCCGTCACCCACCTGGAGCGGGCCTGCCTGACGCTGGCCGAGCGCTGTGTCGACGGCATCACCGCGAACACCGAGCGGCTGCGCGCGAGCGTGGAGAACTCCATCGGACTGGTCACCGCGCTCAACCCGCACATCGGCTACACGGCGGCCACCGAGATCGCCAAGGAGGCGCTCGCCACCGGTCGCGGGGTCGCCGAACTGGTCCTGGAGAAGGGCCTGTTGCCGGCCGAGACGCTGGCCGGGCTGCTGCGCCCCGAGATCGTCGCGGGCAGCGGGGCACCGTCCGCCTGAGCCGCGGCGACGGGGCATCGCGGGGCACGGGCGAGTGGGCTCCCGGAACGGTACGGAGGCACAATGGTGATCATGACAACGACGTCGTCCCCCACCTTCCTGCCGGTCCTGGAGCGCATAGCCGAGGAACTGGAGCACACACCGGGACGGGGACGCGCCGCCGACTACATCCCCGCGCTCGCCGCCCGCGACCCCCGCAGCTTCGGCATGGCCGTCGCCGAGCCGGACGGCACGGTGTACGGGGTGGGGGAGTGGCAGGAGCCGTTCTCCACCCAGTCCATCACCAAGGTGTTCACCCTCGCCCTGGACCTCGCCCGCGAGGGCGACGAACTCTGGGAGCACGTGGGCCGCGAGCCCTCGGGCAACCCGTTCAACTCCCTGGTGCAGCTGGAGTACGAGAACGGCATCCCGCGCAACCCGTTCATCAACGCGGGCGCCCTCGTGGTCACCGACCGCCTCCAGACCCGTACCGGGGACGCGGCCGGCGAACTGCTCGACTTCCTGCGCGCCGAGAGCGGGAACCCCGCACTGGACTTCGACCAGGAGGTCGCCGCCTCCGAGACCACGCACGGCGACCGCAACGCCGCCCTCGCCCACTTCATGGCGTCGTACGGCAACATCGACAACGAGGTGCCGGTCCTGCTCGACCAGTACTTCCGCCAGTGCTCCATCGCCGCCTCCTGCGCCGACCTCGCCCTCGCCACCGGCTTCCTCGCCCGGCACGGCGTCCGCGCCGACGGCAGCCGCCTGCTCAGCCGCAGTCAGGCCAAGCAGGTCAACGCGGTGATGCTGACCTGCGGCACGTACGACGCGGCCGGCGACTTCGCCTACCGGGTGGGGCTGCCCGGCAAGAGCGGCGTCGGCGGCGGGATCATCGCGGTCGTACCGGGCCGCTGCACGCTGTGCGTGTGGAGTCCGGGCCTGGACGAGCGCGGCAACTCGGTTGCGGGCGTGGCGGCCCTGGACCGCTTCACGACCCTGACCGGACTGTCGGTGTTCTGACGGCACCGGCCCGGCGGCGACCACCCCGCGAGGCACCGGCCGGGCATCCATCGAGCACCGGCGTCCGCCGTCCGCCACGAAGCGGGTGGATGTCCGCCGGGCGCCGGCCGGGCACGCGGGCGCCGGTCGCGCACCCTGGGGCGAGCCGGTGTGTTCAGGACGTGGTGGATGCCGAGGCGGGAGCGCGACAGGCGCCGGGCTGCCGTGCGGGTGCCAGGCCGGTGCACGGCGGAGCCCCACCGGCTCGGTCGGTGCGGCCCGTGCCCGCCGGGTGTAGGCCCGGTTCGCCGTTACCGGCTCGGTCGGTGCGGTCCGTCCTCTCCGGGTGTAGGCCCGGTTCGCCGTTGCCGGCTCGGTCGGTACGGTCCGTCCTCTCCGCGCATCGGCCCGGCTCGCCCCCCACCTGCCCGGTCGGTGCCGCCCGCCTCACTACGCACCGGCCACACGTCCGCTCCCGCCCGGACGGGCGGTCGTCGCCTCGCGGCCATACGGCGTTGACACGCTGGGCCAGTGTTGGCCATGGCATTCCCCTTCGATCTGCGTCGCTGCCGGCTGCTCGGCCTGGTCGGCACCGCCTCCCTCGCGCTGGGCGGGGAGACGGCCGGTGCCCTGCCTGTCGAGAGACTGCTGTCCCCCGCCTCGGCCCAGGCGGCCACCGGACTGGTCGGGGTGTACTTCGGCGTCGTCCTCCTGGTGGCCGCCTGGGTGCTCCTCGGCCGCCTGGTGCGCGGCCCGCAGCCGCCCACCCCGCGCGCCCTCCTCCTCGTACTGGCCGTCTGGGCCGCCCCCTTGGCGCTCGCCCCGCCGCTCTTCAGCCGGGACGTCTACAGCTACCTCGCGCAGGGCGCGATGGCCGACGCGCACATGGACGTGTACACCCAGGGCCCCGCGGCCCTCGGCGGCCCGCTCGCCGACCAGGTGGCCCCCATGTGGCAGCACACCGGAGCGCCGTACGGGCCGGCCTTCCTGGGCCTCGCCTCCGTGCTGTCCGGTCTCACCCGGGGCGAGCTGCCCGCGGGCCTGCTCGGCATGCGCCTGGTCGCGCTGCTGGGCGTGGCCCTGATGGCGTTCGCGCTGCCCCGGCTGGCCCGGCACAGCGGCGCCGACCCGGCCGCCGCGCTCTGGCTCGGCGCCCTCAACCCGCTGGTGCTGCTGCACCTGGTCGCGGGCGCCCACAACGACGCGCTGATGCTCGGACTGCTCGGCCTCGGCCTGGTCGCCGCGCGCGACCGCAGGCCCGCCCGCGGCGCCCTCGCCACCGTACTCGTCACCCTCGCGGCGCTGGTCAAGGCGCCCGCCGGGCTCGGGCTGCTCGCCGTGGTGGCGCTCCAGGCCCGTGTCGGCCGGCGCCCCCTGCCCGCCGCCCTGTCCACCGCGGCCACCTCCGCCGCGACCACCGTCGCCGCCACCGCCCTGGCCGGCACCGGTTACGGCTGGATCGGCGCCCTCGGCACTCCCGTGTCCCCGCAGAACTGGGCCCTGACCAGCCTGCTCGGCCGGGCCACCGGCGACCTGCTCGACCGCCTCGGCAGCGGTCTCGCCCCGCTGGCCGTCCCGGTCTGGCATATCGTGGGTCTCGTGGCCACCGCCGTCGCGATACTGCTGACATGGCTGCGGATGCGCCTCAGGCCGGTCTACGCGCTGGGTCTGAGCCTGCTCATCGTCGCCGTGTTCGGCCCGGCGATCCGCCCCTGGTACGTGCTGTGGGGCCTGTTCCTGATCGCCGCCGCCGCGCCCACCACCTCGGTACGCCACCGGGTCGCGGCCCTCGCCGGGGTGCTCGCCCTCGCCGTCCTGCCCAGCGGCGGCCCCGCCGACGCGGGGCAGCTGGTGCTCGCCGTCTGCGGCGGGGTGCTCGGCGTCGTCGTGCTGTGGCAGGCCCACCAGGCGGCGCAGGCACCCGCCGCGTCCCCGGCTCCGGGGCGCGCCGCATGACCGGCCCGCGCACCGAGCGTGGCCGGCTGCTGCTGGTCCTCGCCCTCGCGGCCGCCGTGACCGCGTTCACCGCGACCGTGCCCCTGCTGCGCGGCTTCTTCGACCTGCGCGTCTACTACGGCACCGTGCACACCTGGGTGCACCACGGCGGCCTGATCTACGACTACCGGGTGCCGGGCACACAGTACGGCTTCACCTATCCGCCGTTCGCCGCGGTCCTCATGCTGCCGCTGGCCGTGCTGGGCCGGAACACCGCGATCGCCGCCTCCCTGGTGGTGAACGCGGCCGCGCTCGGCGTCGTCCTGCGCATCCTGGCCGGCGACCACTGGCGGCTGTACGGCTGGTACCGCTGGGCGCTCGCCCTGTGCGCGCTCGCGCTGTTCGAACCGCTGCGCGACACGTTCAGCTTCGGCCAGGTCAACGTCGTGCTCCTGGCCCTCGTCCTCACCGACGCCTGGCTGCTGACGAGCGGCCGGGGCCGCTGGGCGGGCGTCGGGATCGGGCTCGCCGCCGCCATCAAGCTGACGCCCGCCCTGTTCATCGGGCTGCTGCTGCTCGCCGGGCGGCGCCGGGCCGCCGCGCGCGCGACCGCCGTGGCCGTCGCCGTGACCGCGCTCGCCGCCTGGGTGGACCCCGCGGCCTCCCGGTTCTACTGGACCCGGGCGCTGTGGGACACCGGCCGGGTGGGCCGCCTCGACTACGTCTCCAACCAGTCGCTCCAGGGCGTGCTGGCCCGGCTCGGCGAGACCGGGCGCCCGCTGTGGGCGACTGTGGTGCTGCTGGCCCTGTGCGTGTGGGGGTGGCGGACCCGCCGGGCGGCGCTGGCGGGCGACTGGACGGCGGCCTTCGCCCTCACCGGGGCGACCGCCTGCCTGGTCAGCCCGATCACCTGGGTGCATCACCTGGTATGGCTGCTGCCCTCCTTCGCGGTCCTGCTGCGCAGCGGCCACCGGCGCGTCGCGGGCGCGCTGTACGCGGTGCTGTGCACCAGCGTGGTCTGGCTCTGGTTCGACGACGCCTCGGGCGTCGACGGCTTCCTCGGCAGCAACCTCTACACCTGGATCACCCTGGGCCTGCTGCTCGGTCTGCCGGTCGGTCAGCGCCGTGCGGCCCTGCCCCTGGCCCGCAGCGCCAGTGCCAGCGCGCCCGCCCCCAGCCCGGCCAGTCCCGCCCCGACGGCGGTGCCGGACCAGTCGTCGTCCGGCGCCCCGGACGTGGCCGCCGCCACCGGTGTGGCCGAGGCGGCCGGCCGGGCCCTGGGGCGCAGCCCGTCCAGCGAGCCGACCGGATCCACCTGACCGTCCGCCGCGAAGCCCCAGTCGAGCAGCGCGCGCGCCTCCTCGTACACCGCGAACCCGCCGCCGGCCTGTGGGTTCATCACGGTCACCTCAAGGGTGCGGCCGCCCCGGCGGGCGGCGGCCACGAGCGTGTTGCCCGCGTTGCTGGTGTAGCCGTTCTTGACGCCGATCAGGCCCGGGTACGGCGCCACGCCGTCCTCGCCGGTGAGCAGCCGGTTGGTGTTCTCGATGGGGTACGGCGACCCGTCGCCCGGGAACTCCGCCTGGGCGGTGGAGCAGTACTGCGCGAAGTCGGGGTTGCGCAGGCCCTCCCGGCCGAAGACCGCGAGGTCGTAGGCGGAGGACACCTGGCCCGGGGCGTCGTAGCCGTCCGGGGACAGCACACGGGTGTCCAGGGCGCCCAGGGCGCGCGCGTTGGTCTGCATCCGCCGGGCGGTGGTCTCCCAGCCGCCGTTCAGGGAGGCCAGCACGTGCACCGCGTCGTTGCCCGAGCTGAGGAAGACCCCCCGCCACAGGTCCGCCACCTGGTAGCGGTGGCCCTCCTCCACCCCGACCAGGCTGCTGCCCTCGGCGACGTCGGCGAGCTCCCGGTAGCGCACGGTGTGCTGCATCCCGCTGGGCAGTCTCGGCAGCACGGTGAGGGCGAACAGCGTCTTCAGGGTGCTGGCCGGCGGCAGCGGACGGTGCGCCTCGCTCGCGGCCAGCACGTGCCCGCTGTTCGCGTCGGCGACCAGCCAGGACAGGGCGGAGACGTCCGGCAGGTCGGGGGCGCCCCGGCGCGGGCGCACCTGCACGCCGGAGCGGTAGAGGAGGGACGGGGCCGGGACGGCCGCCCGGGGCGCGGGGGGCGCGGGCTCTCCGCCGCGCGGCCAGACCGTGCCGTGGTATCCGGCGGCCGGCACGGCGGTGGCCGGGACCGGGGTGCACGCCAGCAGGCCCGCCACGCACAGCGAACAGGCGGGGACGACCGCCCGATATCTGAATCTGGTGATCATATGATCAACGTACGAATGGGAGTGATGCCCGCGCGCCGGCCGCGCCGTCCGGCCCAGCGGAGCAACCCGGATGCCGCACTCGGGCCGCGTCGTCAGCCCTCGGGCAGCGTCGGCAGGACCTGCCGCAGGAAGGCCGCGTTGCCGGGGGTGCGTCGCATCCGCTCCAGCAGGGTCTCCAGACCGGCCGGCCCGCCCTCGCGGGACACCAGGGCTCGGCGCAGCCGCTGTACGGCGCTCAACTCGGCCGGGGTGAGCAGCAGTTCCTCGCGCCGGGTGCCGGAGCCTTCGAGGTCCACCGCGGGGAAGACGCGTCGCCCGGCCAGCTCCCGGTCCAGGCGCAGTTCCATGTTGCCGGTGCTCTTCAGCTCCTCGAAGAAGTAGCCGTCGGCCCGCGATCCGGTGTCCACGAGGGCGGTGGCCAGGATGGTGAGCGAGCCGCCCTCCTCGGCCTCGCGGGCGGCGCCGAAGAACCGCTTGGGGCCGATCAGCGCGCCCGCGTCGACACCGCCGCTGAGGGTACGGCCACCGGCGCCGGCGGCGTTGTTGTGCGCCCGGCACAGCCGGGTCAGCGAGTCCAGCAGCACGACGACGTCCTCGCCCGCCTCGACCAGGCGCTTGGCCCGTTCGATGACGAGCTCGGCGAGGGCGATGTGCTCCTTGGCGGTGCGGTCGAAGGTGGAGGCGTACACCTCGCCGTGCACCGTGCGGCGCATCTCGGTGACCTCCTCGGGGCGCTCGTCCAGCAGCAGCACCATCAGCCGGCACTCCGGGTGGTTCCCGGCGACGGCCGCGGCCAGCTGCCTCAGCAGCACCGTCTTGCCGCTCTTCGGCGGGGCCACGAGGAGGCCGCGCTGGCCCTTGCCGACCGGCGCGAAGAGATCGGTCAGGCGGCCGGCCAGTCGGGCGTCCGGGTGTTCCAGGCGCAGCCGGCGGCGCGGGTGGAGCGGTGTGAGGTCGCGGAAGTGCCGCCGGGCCCCGTTATCCCCGGGCGCGCGGCCCTCGACCCGGGCGACCTCGGTCAGCGCGCGCTGCGCGCCCTTCACCCCCTCGACCAGGTCGCCCTTGCGCAGTCCGTACCTGCGGATCAGCGTGGCCGGCACCTGGGGGTCGGCGGGGGCGGGGAGGAGGCCGGCGGACCTCAGGTGCCCCTTCCCGTGCGCGTCGATGTCGAGGACACCGGAGACGAGCCGGGCGGCCGGAACCTGGAGTTCCAGCGGAGGGTGTTCGATCGTGGTGGTCATGGAGTGTTGTCCTTTCGCGGACGGGGAGTGGAGGAGAGCGCGGGGGAGGGAGCGGCCGCGAGGGGAGGCGGATACGACCTGCCTCCGGGCGGCGGGAACGACACCCCGGACACGGCGGCGCGAGAGCCCTGGTCACGAGGGGGTACCGAGGAGAAGCCCGGGGCCGTTCGAAGGAATCGGCCGGGAGGCTGGGGGAGAAATCGGCGGCATCGGTGCCGGTACGAGGGGCACGCACATGCGCTGTTCGCACTATACCCGTGCGTTCGGATGCGTCAACGGGACGGCGCGCGGAGGTATTCCCGGCGCCCCGGGCTTCCCGCCCCGCCCCGGCCCGGCGGACCACCGTCGACGGGCGCGGGCGGGGCGGGAAGCCGCCAGGTCACGAACGCGCCCGCGCCTCCTCGGCGATCTGCTCGAAGCGCGCGCCCATCGCCTCGGCGAGGGCGTGCGCGCCCGACAGGGGACGGACCATGACCATCAGGTCGTCGATCAGCCCCTCCGCGTCGACGTGCAGGAAGTCGCAACCGGTCAGTTGCCGTTCGCCCACGCGGGCGGTGAAGACCAGCGCGTGATCGGGGGAGTCCGGGGCGCCGAACTCCCGGACGTACCGGAAGTCCTCGAAGACCTCGGAGACCGCGCGCAGGATCGCGGCGGTGACGGCCTTGCCGGTATACGGTTTGAAGACGACGGGACTGGTGAAGACGACGTCCTCGGCCAGCAGCGCCTCCACGGCGTCCAGGTCCCCGGCCTCGACTGCCGAACGGAACGCGTGCATCGGATCACCCCTGTAGGTTGGGTCGGTGCGGATGAAACTGATCAACGGGTACGAGAGTTGACGGGCTGACGGACATGTTCGGACCCGAAGGCCCCTCGCTGCGCGAACTCGCCGTCCAGGCGCTGTCGTCCGTCGAGCACGGATACGACCTGCTCGCGCCGAAGTTCGACCACACGCCCTTCCGCACCCCCGACGGCGTCCTCGACGCCGTCGCGCGGGCGCTGGACCCGCTGGGCCCGTTCACGGACGGCCTCGACGTGTGCTGCGGGACCGGCGCCGGCACGGAGGCGCTGGCGCGGCTGTGCCGGCGCAGGGCCGTGGGCGTCGACTTCAGCGCGGGAATGCTCGACGTGGCCCGGCGCCGGGTCCGGACCGAGGGCGGGCCGGCGGTCGCCTGGGTGCGCGGCGACGCACGCGCCCTGCCGTTCGCCGCCGCCTTCGACCTCGCCGTCAGCTTCGGGGCGTTCGGCCACTTCCTGCCCCGCGAGCTGCCGGGCCTGTTCGCCCAGGTCCACGCGGCGCTGCGGCCCGGCGGCAGCTTCGCCTTCCCGGTGCTCGCCCCGCCCCGCGCGAACCGTCCCGCGTTCTGGCTCCTGCTCGGCTTCGACGCGGCGATGCGGGTCCGCAACGCCCTGTGGCGGCCGCGATTCGTCATGTACTACCGCGCCTTCCGGCTCGGCAGGGTGCTGGCCGAGCTGAACCGCGCCGGGTTCACGACCGACCTCTACGCCCTGCCCGAGTTCGGGCGTCGCGCCGACGGCAGCCCGCGGGCCCGGCTGGTGGTGGCCCGCACGTCCGGCCCGTCGCAGGCGGGTTGAGCCGAGCGGGGTGATCACAGCGCGCTGTACAGGGCGTCGACCAGCGCCATCTTCCGGGGATCGTCCATGATGCGCGGCCCCATCCGGTTCATGACGTAGCCCAGCGACACGCCCGCCTCCGGGTCCGCGAGCCCGCACGAACCGCCGAAGCCGTCATGGCCGAACGCCCGTGGATTGGGCCCGTACGCGCCCTGCGGCCCGCTGAGCCACAGACCGAGCCCGAGCTCGCTCTCGCCCCCGAGCCCCGCCCCCAGCACCAGATCGACGCAGCTGCCCTGTGGTTCGCGCACCCGCTCCGCCGCCTTGGGCGACAGTACCCGCCGCCCGCCGAGGGAGCCCCGCCCGGCGAAGACGCCGTACAGCTCCGCGACCGCCCGCGCGGTGCCGTGCCCGTTGCCCGCCGGTACCTCCGCGGCCCGCCACTCGGGCGTGTTCGCGTGCGCCGTGCCGATCGCGGGGTTGGCCATCGCCGCGAGCGTGATCCGGGTCAGGTGGCGGAAGGTGGGCGAAGGCCCGTCGTCCGGGGCGGCCGGGGCGCGCGTCAGCTCGGCGGCCCGGCCGTACTCCTCGACCGGCAGGCCCACGCTGAAGTCGATGCCGAGCGGTCCGGTCACCTCCCGCTCCAGGAAGGCCCCCGGCCTGAGCCCGGTGATCCGCCGTACGACCTCGCCGACCAGGAAGCCGTACGTCACCGCGTGGTACCCGGACCGGGTGCCCGGCTCCCACCACGGCTCGGTGGCCGCGAGCCGCGCGGTGGTCAACTCCCAGTCGTACAGGTCGCGCAGGGAGTGCGGCTCGCGCAGTCCCGGCAGCCCGGCGCGGTGCGAGAGCAGATGCCGCACCAGCACCTTCTCCTTGCCGGCCGCCTCGAACCCCGGCCAGTAGCGGGCCACCGGCGCGTCCAGGTCGAGCAGGCCCCGGTCCACGAGCAGATGGGCGCACAGCGCCACGGGGCCCTTGGTGGTGGACCACACGTTCACCAGCGTGTCCCGCTCCCAGGGCCGGGTGCGGGCCGCGTCCGCCCAGCCGCCCCACAGATCCACCACCGTCTCCCCGTCGAGGGTGACCGCCACCGCCGCCCCGAGTTCGCGCCGCGCCCGGAAGTTCTCCTCGAACGCCGCGCGCACGGCGGCGAACCGGGGATCGCAGTGCCCGTGGACCCGGACCGCCCGCGGTGCCGGCGGGGTCCGCGGGGCGTCGTGCGTGGCTGACATGGGCCCTCCGGGGTCGTGGGAAGACCCGGCCCGCGTCGGCCCCGGGCCGGGCCCCCCCGAACATACCGACCGGTCGGGCCCGGAGGAAGAGGCGATCTCAGGCGTACGACCGCAGCCAGCGCAGTTTCGCCGCCTCGTGGAAGGGGCCGCCGCCCTCGTGGTCGTTGAACTCGTACACCTCGATCGTCTTGTCCTCGTGCGCCCAGGAGTTGAACGCCGCGAACACGGTCGACGGCGGGCAGGTCTCGTCCTCCAGGGCCGTCGAGAACAGGGCCGGCATCCGGCCGCGGGCCGCGAAGTGCACGCCGTCGAAGTAGGAGAGGGTGTGCAGCGCCTGGGCGGTTAGGCCCCGGTGGGTCTTCAGGAACAGGCCGACCTCCCGGTAGGGGTGGCGGTTCGTGAGGGTGATCGCGCGCGGGAAGTCGCACAGGAACGGCACGTCCGGCGCCACCGCGACCAGGTCGGGGACCAGGGCGCCGACGGCGAGGGTGATGCCGCCGCCCTGGCTGTGGCCGAGCGCCACCGTGCGCGCCGCGTCGGTCAGCGGATGGGCGCGGGCCGCCTCGACCGCGCGTACGGCATCCGTGAACACCCGGCGGTAGTAGTGGTTCTCGGGCGCGTCGATGCCCCGGGTGAGGAAGCCGGGGTAGGCGGGCCCGGAGCCCACCGGGTCGGCGGTGCCGCCCCCGCCGCCCCAGACGCTGCCCTGCCCCCGGGTGTCCATCACGAAGTGCGCCCGGCCCGTCGAAGCCCACAGCAGGTTCTCGTGCGGCAGTCCGCGCCCGCCGCCGTACCCGATGAACTGCACGACCAGCGGCAGGGGTCCGGTGGCGCCGGCCGGCAGCCGCAGCCAGCCCTTGACGGGGTGCCCGCCGAACCCGGCGAACGTCACGTCGTACACCTCGACCGTGGTCAGACCGGTCTCCACCGGCTCGAAACGGACGTCCAGCGCATGGGCGCGGGCCTCGCGCAGGGTGCCGTCCCAGAAGGCGTCGAAGTCCTCGGGTTCGGCGGACTCGCCGCGGTAGCCGCGGAGTTCGGACAGGGGCAGGTCGAACAGGGCCATCGGCCACCGCCTTTGCCGGGGAGAAAGGGTGAGGGAGCCCACCGTACGAGGCGATGCCCCGGCGGACCATGGTCCGGAACGAGGTCGTTCACGCCCGCGGCTGGGTCCACCGCGGCCCGGTGCGGGCCCACTCCCGTTCCCACTCGGCGAGCCGGTGGCGCAGCGCGATCCGGCGCGCGACGGTATGGCCGAGGAACACCACGCCCCCGGAGCAGGCGGCCGCGCACACCCCGACGGTCACCGCGTGCTGGACGACCGTCGCCCCGGTCGGCGGCGCGGCGACGGCACGGCCGCGGGAGTCGACCCACACGGAGACCGTCGTACCGGCCCCGGTCCCCGCCGGTACCCGCGCCCAGGCGGTCCTGGTCCTCCCGCCGGGCTCGGTCCAGCGGACCTCGGCGCGACCGGGGTGCCCGCGCGCGCCGTGGAAGGCGGACGGCGGCCCGCCGGACACCGTGGCCCGCACCTGGTGGCGCGCGGCCCGCTGCGCCGCCGCGACCGCCGCGGCCCGGTCCTGCGCGTGCAGGCCCGCCGCCACCCCGACCAGGGGCGCCACCACGGACAGCAGCACCGCGACGACCAGCACCGTCCACGCCTCGACGACATCACAGCGGCGCCGCAGCGGATTGCGCCGCCAGCGCCAGCCACGCACCCGGGTCCGCATGTCCGCCTCCTCGCCGAAGCCGACCGGCCGCCCGCCCGCGCCGTCACCCGCCCGGTGTGCGCGCGAGCGTCCACACCCGTCTCGTACCCCGTAGGGCGCACCCGGCCCACCCGGCGAGCCGCGAATTTCGGCCCACTTGGGGCACGTTCGAGCCATGTGCCCCATAAAGGCGCCGAAGTCGGCGCTCTAGCCGAAGCGTTCGATGCGGATGCGGTCCACCGGCTGGCCGGCCCGGACCAGCAGCCGGGAGACGTGCTCGGCGAACCCGTTGGAGCCGCACACGTACGCCTCCCACCCGCCGGGCGGCCGCTCGGCCATCAGCGGCGCCAGGTGCGCGGCCGTCATCCGTCCCACCGGCGTCCCGGTGGGCGCGCTGCGGGTGAACACGGGGGTCGTCTCGGCGCCCAGCTCGGCGGAGTAGATCAACTCCCCGGGGCCGCGCGCGGACACCAGCATCCGCAGCGGCACGTCGAGGCCGCGCGCCCGGTGGTGCCGGATCATGGACATCAGCGGGACGACTCCGGAACCGGCGCCGAGCAGCAGCGCGGGCCGGTCGCCGGGCCAGGCGAAGAAGCCGCTGAGCGGACCGCGCACCTCGAACGTGTCGCCGGGCCGGGCCACGGTGTGGAACCAGCCGGAGACCTCGCCGTCCGGCACCCGGTCCAGCGTCAGCTCGATGTGCCCGGACCCGTCCGGCGCGGAGGCGATCGAGTAGTGGCGCTGCGCCGTGTAGCCGTCCTCCGCGGTCAGCCGCAGCATCAGGTGCTGGCCGGGCAGGTGCCCCGCCCACCCGGGCACCGCGAGGCGGAACGTGGCGGCGTGCGGGGTCTCGGGGCGGATCTCCGTCAGCGTGGCCGTCCGCCACACCGACTCGGCCTGCTCGCTCACGGCGATCCGGCCGGGCACCGCGAAGCGGGGCGCGCCGCCGGGCATGGTCCTCGTCTCAGTCACCGGAATACCGCTGCTCCTGCCAGGGGTTGCCGCGCGGGTGGTAGCCGTTGGCCTCCCAGAAGCCCGGCTCGTCGTGGTCGAGGAGCGTGATGCCCGCGATCCACTTGGCGCTCTTCCAGAAGTACAGGTGGGGCACCACCAGGCGCGCCGGGCCGCCGTGCTCGGCCGGCAGCGGCTTGCCGTCGTACTCCCAGACGATCCAGGCCCGGCCGCCGGTGAGGTCGGCGAGCGGCAGGTTCGCCCGGTAGCCGGTGTGGGAGCGGGCGACCGCGTGGGTGGCGGCCGCGCCGGGCCGTACGACGTCGAGGAAGGCGTCGAGCGAGACCCCGCCGAACCGCACCCCGAACTTCGACCACCCGGTGACGCAGTGGATGTCGCCCTCGTACGCCGACGCGGGCAGCGCGTGCGCCGCCGCCCAGTCCCAGGTGTGAGGCCGCTCGACCAGGCCGTCGATGCGGAAGGTCCAGTCGGCGGGTGCGAGGTCGGGAGTGACCTCGGCGGACAGGACGGGCCAGTCCTCGCGCGCGTCGTACTGTCCCGGCGGCAGTCCCGGGTTGTGCTCGCGCGGGCGGCCCGTGAAGCCTCGCGTGACGTTCATGCTTCAACCGTACGCTGTCGCGGTGGGTGCTCCGTGCCTGGTCACCGGCCCGGCGCCCGGCCCGGGGCCAGATCGTTGCGGTCGTATGAACACTGTCCACGGGCGGGAATACCGGCCGCGGTCCGTTCCTTGGCGCTCGGTACCGGCCACGGTGCGCCGGTGAACGGTGCGAGAGAAGCGAGGGATGAGGATGCGCGAGACGTACGGCTCCGGCACGGTGATCGAGGTGGCCGCATGAGCGTGATCGGCCCCCGGCCCCCCACGCACGGCCCGCACGTCCTCGACAACCCCGCCCTCGCCTCCCTCACCGGCCCGCACGCCCGCTTCGCCGAGCGGCACGGCCGGGTGCTGCGCTACCCGCTCGACGTCTCCCCGTGGCTGGCGCTGCCCGACGAGCCCGAGGCGCGCGACTGGGCCGACCTCGCCGTGCTCGCGGGCCCCGGCGCCGAGGTCCCGCTGAACGGCTACTGCGGGGAGGTCCCCGAGGACTGGGAGATCACCTTCCACGTGGGCGGCGTCCAGCTCGTGGACGACGGCCTGGCCGCGGCGCCGGACGCGGAGGCGGTCCGCCTCGGTCCGGCCGACGTGCCCGAGATGCTGGACCTGGTGGAGCGCACCCGGCCGGGGCCGTTCCTGCCCCGTACCGTCGAGCTGGGCACCTACCTCGGCATCCGCCGCGAGGGTGCGCTGGTCGCCATGGCGGGGGAGCGGCTGCACCCACCGGGCTGGACCGAGATCAGCGCGGTCTGCACCGACCCCGCGGTCCGCGGCCAGGGCCTGGCCGGCCGGCTGGTCCTCGCCGTCGCGCACGGCATCCGGGAGCGCGGCGAGACCCCGTTCCTGCACACCAGCGCCACCAACACCCGTGCCATCCGGCTCTACGAGGCCCTGGGCTTCAGGCTGCGCCGGACCACCTCGTTCCTCGCGGCGCGGGTCCCGCGGCGGCCGGCGGACGAGCGCGAGGCGGCGCCGGTGGGCTGACCGCCGTACGCACCGAGGACGGGCCCCGTGCTCAGCCGGGTCCGAGGCCCGCGGCCCCCGCGTTGTAGCGCTCCAGGTAGGCCGCGAAGCGCACCAGGTCCTCCTCGGGCCACTGGGCGAGCCGTTCCCGGAAGGCGGCCCGTCGGCGGCGGGTGACCTGGGCGAGGATCTCCTGCCCCGCCCCGGTCAGCCGGAGCACCTGGACCCGGTGGTCCTCCGGGTCCGGGCGGCGCTCGATCAGGCCCGCGCGCTCCAGCGCCGCGACCTGGCGGCTCACCGTGGACTTGTCCAGGGCGTAGTGCGCCGCGAGATCGGTGGCCCGGCAGCCGCCGCTCTCCTCCAGATGGCCGAGCAGGGTGTACGACACCAGGGACAGCTCGGGGTGGATCCGGCCGGCCGAGGCGCGGGCCCGGCGGGCGAAGACCGTCATCTCGCGCTGGATCGTCTCGACGGCGGACTCGGCGCTGCTCACGGGGCCTCCCTCCTGCGGCGTTCCGGTGGTCCGCATTCCGGTTGCAGAGTACAACTCGCGCCGTCGGGGGGCCGAACCCGGCCGGGTCCGTTGGGGTATGGTGACCGTCCGGTCGCGGAGGTCCGCGGCCCCGAGTGCGAGGAGGTGAGACCCATATCCGCTGTGTCAGCCGGGGTGCTCTCTCCTCGTGACGGCGCGGTGCACCGGCAGCGGTGACCGCGGGAGCGCCCTGTGGTTCCGCGCTCCCGAAAGGCATCCGTCTTCATGCCCCTGCGTTCTTCCCTCACCCCCGAGGCCGTCGTCTCCGCGTTGCGTGCCGCCGGGTGCGTGTTCGCCGAGGACGAGGCCGCGTTGATCCTCGCCACCGCCCGTGACGCCGCCGAACTGTCCTCGATGGTGGACCGGCGCGCGGCCGGGCTGCCGCTCGAACACGTCCTCGGCTGGGCCGAGTTCCACGGCCTGCGCATCGCCGTCGAGTCCGGGGTGTTCGTCCCCCGGCGCCGCACCGAGTTCCTGGTGGACCGGGCGCTGGCCGAGGCGCCCGACGCGTCCGTCGTCGTGGACCTGTGCTGCGGCTCCGGCGCGCTCGGCGCGGCCCTCGCCGCCGCGCTGGACGAGGCGGAGGTGCACGCCGCCGACATCGACCCGGCCGCCGTCCACTGCGCCCGCCGCAATCTCGCCCCCTACGGCGGGCACGCCCACCAGGGCGACCTCTACGCCGCGCTGCCGACCGACCTGCGCGGCCGCGTGGACCTCCTGACGGCCAACGTGCCCTACGTCCCCACCCCCGACCTCCCCCTGCTCCCCTCCGAGGCCCGCGACCACGAGCCCCCCGCCGCCCTCGACGGCGGCCCCGACGGCCTCGCCGTCCTGCGCCGTGTCGCCGCCGAGGCCACCGCCTGGCTCGCCCCCGGCGGCCGCCTCCTCTCCGAGACCGGCGCCCACCAGACCCCGGCCGCGGTCGCCGCGTTCACCGAGGCGGGGCTGACCGCGCGCGTGGCGGTGTCGACGGAGTGGTCGGCGCATGTCGTGATCGGGGTGCGGGAGCGGTCGTCGTGACGAAGGCGCCCTGACGGCCGGTCAGGACGCCCGCCCGGTCAGCACTCCTTGGCGCGCGCGATGAGCAACGCCACGTCGTCGTGGTTGTCCGGGTGGTGCAGCGTGCGCAGGAGGAGGTCGCAGGTCTCCTGGAGGGGGAGGGTGGGGTCGGTCAGCAGGGACAGCATGATGTCCAGGCGTTCGTCCAGGGAGTGGTGGCGGGTCTCGACCAGGCCGTCGGTGTAGAGGACCAGCTCGTCACCGGGGGCGAAGTCGACGGTGACGGTCGAGAAGGAGACGCCGCCGACGCCGAGCGGGACACCGGTGGGCAGGTCCAGGAGTTCCGGGGGCCGGCCGGGGCGGACGCGGGCCGGGGGCAGATGGCCGGCGTTGGCGATGCGGCACTGCCGCAGCCGCGGGTCGTAGAGGACGTACACGCAGGTCGCGATGGAGTGGTCCAGGGCCGAGGTGGTCTTGTCCAGGTGCTCCAGCAGCACCGCCGGGTCCAGGCCGAGCGCGGCCAGCGTGGCCGTCACCGTGCGCAGCCGGCCCATCGTCGCGGCCGCCCCGATCCCGCTGCCCATGACGTCCCCGACCACCAGCGCGGTCCGCCCGCCCTCCAGCGGGATCACGTCGAACCAGTCCCCGCCGACCTCGCTGGTGGCACCCGCCGGCTGATAGCGCGAGGCCACTTCGAGCCCGGTCGTCACCGGCGGACTGCTCGGCAGCAGGCTGCGCTGGAGGGTGAGCGCGGTGTTGCGGGCGTCCTGGTACCAGCGGGCGTTGTCGATCTGCACCGCCGCGCGCGCCGCCAGCTCCCGGGCGAGCAGCACGTCGTCGGTGTCGAACGGCCGGGCGTTGCGGGTGCGCTTGAGGTCGAGCGCGCCCAGCACCTCGCCGCGCGCGATGAGCGGCACCGCGAGATAGGAGTGCAGCCCCGCCCGCTCCAGCAGGACGGCCGCCTCCGGGGACCGGGCGATGCGCGGCAGGTCCTCGCCCTTCACCCGCGGCACCAGCACCGCCTCGCCCGTGCGCACGCACTCGGTGACCAGGCGGTCGGGCGGGTACCAGGCGATCCGGCCGGGCGGATCGGCGGCCCGTACGGCGTCCGAGTCGTCCTCCGGGCGCAGTGCGAGGGCCCGGAACACCGCGGGCTCCGCGGGGCCGAGGGAACTGGGCCGGCCCTCCACCACCGCGTCCAGCAGGTCGACGGCGGCCACGTCGGCCAGCTCCGGCACCGCGACCTCGGCCAACTCCCGTGCCGTGCGCTCCAGTTCGAGCGTCGTACCGATCCGGGCCGAGGCATCGGCGATCACCGCGAGCCGGCGTCGTGCCACCTCGGCCTCCACGGAGGCCCGGTGCTGCTCGGTGATGTCGGCCACCTGGCACGCCACCCCCAGCACATGGCCCGCGGCGTCGTCCAGCCGGTACAGCGACACCGCCCAGTAGTGGTCCGTGTCCGGGTCGGCGTGCGTACGGCCGACGATGGTGTCGTTGATCAGCGGCGTGCCCGTCTCCAGCACCCGGCGGGCGCCGGCCTCCATGCGGGCGGTGTCCAGCTCCGGCACGACCTCCGCCATCCGGCGCCCGATGTGGTCGGCGGCCGGACGCCCGTTGATCCGCTCCAGGGCGGGGTTGACCGACACGAACCGCAGCTCGGTGTCCAGCACGGCGAGCCCCGCCGGGGACTGCAGGACCATCCGCTCGGACAACGCCACGTCCTGTTCGAGGCGCCGTACGGTCGGCTGGTCGGCGGCCAGACCGAGGGCGTACACCCGGCCGCGGGCATCCAGCAGCCGCATGTTGCGGAACTCCACCAGACGGGTGCTGCCGTCCTTGTGCCGGACCGGGAAGCCGCCGGCCCAGCTCTGCCCGGTGAGCATGACGTCGGCGAAGAGCTTGCCGACCAGCTGCGTGTGCCGCTCGTGCACCATCAGCCGGGCGGCGTACTGGCCGAGCGCCTCCGCCGCGGTGTAGCCGAACAGCTCCTCGGCCTGGGGACTCCACAGCACGATCCGGCCCTCGGCGTCCAGGACCACCGAGGCCACGCCGAGCACGTCGAGCAGGCCGCCCGGCGGCACGGGTCCGCGGGCCGGCTCGCCGCCCTCCGTCGCCGGAGTCCCGGCTGCACTCATGCCACGCACCGCCTTCGCCCGTCCGCGCGGCACGCCGTCCCCCCGTGCCGGTTCCCCAGGTCCTGTCGCGCTCACATCCGACTCTCCGACGCCGTCGCCGTCAACCTCCACCATCTCTCAACCCGGCGGCGGGCGTCCCTCGAAGCGGGCGCCCGCCGGGGCGCGGGGCCGCTTCCGCGGACCCCGCGACGCGGTCGTACCCGCCGTGAGAGTTCACGTTCACGTTGCCACGTTGGTCTGTACATGACCATCGGACGAGGCCAGACTGTGCGCCGTTCGAGTGTCCCCACCGCCCCTTCGAGGAGTTGTCATGCCTGCGTCCGCACGGTTACGCCGCACCGGAGTCCTCGCCTCGCTCGTCGCCCTCGCCGCCGCGCTGTCCCTCGCCGTGCCGACGTCCGCCTCCGCGGCCGGCACCTGGACCGAGATCGGTTCCGACCGCGCCGACCCGCTGACCGAGAGCCAGGGACTGGCCTCGGTCGAGATCCCGGCGGGCAGCCCCAACCGCTACACCGGCATCGGCACGATCCCGATCGGCGACTCGATCCGGGGCTGGAACCACGTCGGCGATCCCGACGCGTCGTACGAGGGCTACTACGTCGAGCCCTACCAGGAGGACTCCGGCAACGCGAAGATGTACCGCGTCCAGGCGCCCGACGGTTCCTGGTCGGAGTACGTGCACACGCTGAGCCCCGGCGAGGCCATGAACAACTCCTGGGTCGCGATCACGCCGGACGGGCAGTGGATGCTGTCGGGCGAGTGGGGCACGATGAACCGGCTGCTGGTCTTCCCGACGCCCGGCGAGAACAGCGGTACGTCCCCCTCGGCGAACCTCCCGCAGGCCGCCACCGTCCACCTGGACCACGCCGTGAAGGACGTGCAGGGCTGCGACTTCTCCGGCCCCACGACCCTGCTGTGCTCCTCCGACGACTCCGACGGCAGCCTCTTCGGGATGACCAAGCCGCTGCTCCGGATCGACCTGTCGGCCGCGCCCGGCGGCTCCGGGGACGTGAACGGGCATGTCACGGCCCTGCGCCAACTGCCGCTGCGCAGCGCGTGCTCCGGGACCTTCGAGGCGGAGGGCATCGACTACGACCGGCGCAGCGGCATCCTGCGCGTGATCGTGATGTCGCCGAGCGTCTGTGTGCTCACCGACAGCAAGACGTACAAGTTCTCCCTCGGCTGATCCCGCGCCGCGCGTGCGGGTGGAGGGGGGCGGTGCTTTCCTGGGCGGGGGATGGACGCGGTGCGGCGGGGTACCCCGGGCAGCGCGGCCACGAAAGGAGCGATCAATGGCGAACAGGGACCAGTCGCATCCGGAAACCGTCATGGTGGAGATCAGCGGATGCTCCAAGGAGGACGCGCGTCTCGTCTTCGAGGCGCTGAGTGCCTGCTTCGCGTCCGACCGGGGCGCGGACGAGGTGCCCCAGCAGCTCCACGAGACCCGCCCCATGGTGTGGCTCGGCAGTTACGACATCGCGGACGCCCACCAGCAGGGCTGCCCGCCGGTCCGTCTCCGCTCGTCCGTCCAGGCGGACGTCCAGGGCGGCTACTGGGCCGTGGACCGCTTCCGCCACACCCTGGACTCCATGTTCACCGTCCAGGAGACCTGCACGGCCTCCGGCGACCAGGAACGGGACCTGCATCTGCGACTGGAAAGTCGCTGACCGGTACACCGCGGCAGCGCCCCGGGTCGGCCCCTCGCCGCCCGGGGCGCCGCCGCGTCCTGGCCGGGTTCTTGTGCAACTAGTTGCATAAACGGCCTCGGGTGCTCTACAACAAGATGCGACCGCATCTGTGCACGGAGGGCCTGACATGAGCCGTTACCCCCACTTGCTGACCCCGCTGGACCTGGGGTTCACGACGCTGCCGAACCGGGTGCTCATGGGGTCCATGCACGTGGGCCTGGAGGAGGCCGAGCGCGGGTTCGAGCGGATGGCGGCGTTCTACGCCGCCCGAGCCCGCGGCGGCGTCGGGCTCATCGTGACCGGCGGCATCGCGCCCAACGAGGAGGGGCGGCCGTACGAGGGCGGGGCCATGCTCACCACCGAGGCGGAGGCCGAGCGGCACCGGGTCGTCACCGACGCCGTGCACCGCGAGGGCGGCCGGATCGCGATGCAGATCCTGCACTTCGGGCGGTACGCCTACCACGAGGACCTCGTCGCCCCGAGCCCCCTCCAGGCACCGATCAGCCCCTTCGTGCCCCGCGAGCTGTCCGACGCCGACGTCGAGCGGACCATCGGGGACTACGTCCGCGCCGCCCGCCTCGCCCGGCACGCGGGGTACGACGGCGTCGAGATCATGGGCTCCGAGGGCTATCTCGTCAACGAGTTCATCGCCGCCCGCACCAACCACCGCACCGACCGCTGGGGCGGCTCCTACGAGAACCGGATGCGCTTCCCGGTCGAGATCGTCCGGCGGGTCCGCGAGGCCGTCGGCGAGGACTTCATCATCGTCTACCGGCTGTCCATGCTGGACCTCGTCCCCGGCGGCTCCTCCCACGCGGAGGTCGTCACCCTCGCCAAGGCCGTCGAGGCCGCCGGTGCCACGATCATCAACACCGGCATCGGCTGGCACGAGGCCCGCATCCCCACCATCGCCACCTCCGTGCCGCGCGGCGCCTACACATGGGTCACAAGGAAGCTGATGGGCGAGGTGGCCGTCCCGCTGGTGACCACCAACCGCATCAACACCCCCGAGCTGGCAGAGGAGTTGCTGGCCGGCGGCTACGCCGACATGGTCTCCATGGCCCGGCCCATGCTCGCCGACCCCGACTTCGTCGCCAAGGCCGCCGCCGGCACCCCCGAGGCCATCAACACCTGCATCGGCTGCAACCAGGCATGCCTGGACCACACCTTCAGCGGCAAGCTCACCTCCTGCCTGGTCAACCCGCGCGCCTGCCACGAGACCGAACTGGTGCTCGCCCCGACCCGGACGAGGAAGCGCGTCGCCGTCGTCGGCGCCGGTCCCGCCGGACTCGCCTGCGCCGTCAGCGCCGCCGAACGCGGCCACGCCGTCACCCTGTTCGACGCCGCGAGCGAGATCGGCGGCCAGCTCAACGTCGCCCGCAAGGTCCCCGGCAAGCAGGAGTTCGACGAGACCCTGCGCTACTTCCGCCACCAGCTCGACGCCCACGGCGTGACCGTACGGCTCGACACCCGGGTGAGCGCCGAGGACGTCGCCGACTTCGACGAGGTGGTCGTCGCCACCGGCGTCACCCCGCGCACCCCCGACATCCCGGGCGTCGACCACCCGTGCGTCCTCGGCTACCTGGACGTGCTGCGCGACGGCGTCCCCGTCGGTGACCGCGTCGCCGTCCTCGGCGCCGGCGGCATCGGCTTCGACGTCGCCGAGTTCCTCACCGACGGCGGCGACAAGGCCAGCGAGGACCCGGAGACGTACTTCCGCAACTGGGGCGTCGACATGGAGTACACGGAGCCCGGCGGCCTCACCGAGCCCCGCCGCCCGGCCACGCCACGCCAGGTCCATCTGCTCCAGCGCAAGACCACCAAAGTCGGCGCCGGGCTCGGCAAGACCACCGGCTGGATCCACCGCACCGAGCTGAAGCACCGCGGCGTCACCATGGTCCCGGGCGTGCGCTACGACCGCATCGACGACGCGGGTCTGCACATCACCGTCGGCGAGGAGAGCACGGTCCTGGAGGTCGACACGGTCGTCCTGTGCACCGGTCAGGAGCCCCGCCGCGACCTGTACGAGGAACTGGTGGCGGCCGGGCGCGGCGTCCATCTGATCGGCGGCGCGGACGTCGCGGCCGAGCTGGACGCCAAGCGCGCCATCAAGCAGGGCACCGAGGTGGCGGCGGCGCTGTAGGTCTCCTACGGGCATCCCTAGGATGAGTCCATGTCACTCCCGCACGCGATCCTCACCGCCCTGCTGGAAAAGCCGTCGTCCGGGCTGGAGCTGACCCGCCGGTTCGACAGGTCGATCGGCTACTTCTGGTCCGCGACGCACCAGCAGATCTATCGCGAGCTGGGAAGGCTGGAGGGCGAGGGGCTCATCCGGGCGCTGCCGGCCGAGCAGCCGGCCCGCGGGCAGAGGAAGAGCTACGAGGTACTGCCCGCGGGCCGCGCCGAACTGGCCCGCTGGGCCGCCGCCGCACAGGACCCGAAGCCGCTGCGGGACACGCTCCTGCTGCGGCTGCGCGCCTCGGCGGTGGTCGGCACGGACGGCATCGAGGCTGATCTGCGCCGCCATCTGGAGCTGCACCGGCGGCAGTTGGGCGCGTACGAGGAGATCGAGCGGCGCGACTTCCCGCCGGACCGGGACGCCCCCGAGGACCGGCTGCGCCATCTGGTGCTGCGGGCGGGCATCGATCTGGAGACATTCTGGACCCAGTGGCTCGCCCACGCCCTCGACGAGTTCGCGCGGCTGCCCGAGGCCGAGGGGAACGGGACCGGCCTCAGTAGCGGTTCGGCTTCGTCCGGCGACGCAGGTACCACGCCGTCGTGACGACCCCCGCGCCCACCAGCGCCGCGCCGACGCCCACCGTCAGCGGGCCGTAGTCGCGGGCGGCACCGCCGAGTCCGCCGTTCACCCCCTGGTTCGGCGCCGGCCGGGTGGTCGTCGTCCCCGGCCTGGAGGTCGCCGCGAGCGTCGGCGCGGACCCGGCCGAGACGATCACCGACTGGCTGCCCGCCGTACTGCCGCTGGAGCAGACCACCACCACGGTGTACGTTCCCGGGCTGACCTTGGACCAGGCCGCGGACTGGCTGATGGTGGTGCCCGACAGCGCCACCTGACGGCCCTGTGCGAAGTTCTGCTGGCTGCTGGTGAGCAGGGCCGCGGTGCCCCAGCTGCCGTTGATCTGGGTGCACGCGCTGGTGACCACCGAGACGCTGGATCCCGTGGTGCTGACGGAGATGCCGGAGAGCGCGGCCGACGGCGTCGCGAGCACGGCCGGGAGCACGGCGGCGGCCGCCAGGGCCAGACCGGAGCTGAGCGGAGACGCGGATATGGAGTTGCGCATTGGTGGCCTCCGGCGGCACGGCCGGCGGTACGTCCCATGCGCCGCCCAGGGTCGGGGAACATCCGTGCTGCCTGGGAGCAGCCAACTCGGCCCCGGGGGCCGCCGCACCCGGACGGCACCCGGCCGGGTGACGGAAACCCACGTCCGGCGCAGGGCGGGCCCTCGCCGGATGCGCCGGACGGCGACCTGTGGTCGGGGCGCGCGTCAGTGCCCCGTGGTCACCGCGCGCTCCGCCGACCAGCCGCCCCAGGTGCCGTCCGGCAGCCGCGCCCGCAGCCGCACCCGGTGCCCCTCCCCGGCGGTGCGGCCCAGGTAGAAGCTGTAGCGCGCCCGGCCGCGCGGCGGGTTGCCGCCCCACTCCAGCGAGGTCGCCGTGGTGCCGTCGAGCCGGATCGCGTACTCGGTGATCACCCCGTCGGTGTCCGGCGGGTCCCAGGCCAGGTCCAGGTAGTAGGCCCCGTCGGCGCGGTGGGTCGCGGCGGTGAAGCCGGTCGGCGCGGTGGCCCGGCCGTCGTCGCTGCCCGGGGTGGTGAGGCGCACCGGCGCGCCGGCGGGGGAGAGGTTGTCGGCCGCGTCCCGGGCCCGCACCGTGAACACGTACCGGACGCCGGGACGCAGCCCGGAGACCACGGTCGCGGTCCGGCCCCCGCCGACGCTGTGGATCCGCACCCCGCCCTGTGCGATGTCGTACGACACCACGCCCCGGTCGTCCCGCGAGGCGCCCCACGTGAGCCGGACGGCCCGGCTGCCGACGGGGCGTCCGGTGGGGGTGCCGGGGCGGGTCGGTGCCGAGCGGTCGGCGGCGGGCCGGGCGGGGGTGCGGGCCCGTACCGCCCGGCTCGGCGGGCCGAGGCGCCCCGCGGCGTCCCGGGCCCGCACGGTGAAGGCGTACGCGGTGGACGGCGCGAGCCCGACGACGTCCACCATGCGCTCGGCGCCCGGCACCTCGGCGGCCTTCCTGCCGCCCCGGTACACCTCGTAGGCGCGGATGCCGGGGCCGCTCGGCACCGCGTTCCACATCACGTGCACGGTGGTGGCGCTGCCGGCCTGGGCGGTGACCCCGGTCGGGGCGCCCGGCAACCGGCCCTCGTCGTCGGCGCGGCCGGGGCCGCAGGAGGCCATCAGCAGCAGGGCCCCGGCGAGCAGTACGAGCGGAAGGGGAACGCGTCGCACGGTGCTGCCTCCATGGTCGGTTCGGATCGACGGCCCGGCAATGGTCCGGACCAATATGGCCCGGCCGGTGCACCAGCGGCAAGGGCCCGTTGCGGAGCACACCGGGAAGTTACGTATGCTGAACGTCCCTACGGCTGAACTCCTCGCGAGGGAAGGGGAGTTCATGCCTGTGGCGCGGAAACGCTGTCGTCGCCGAACCCGCGCCGGCGCGGGCGGCCGGGGGGGCTGGACCGAGGCGGGTCCGGGCCCCCGGCCCCTGTTGTCCATGTGGACGAACCTTCGATTCATGCACTGTTTACACCAAATGCCCGAATTATTACCTCACGGGTTGTCAGAACCGTGCTCCATCCGGCCGCTTCGGGGTGGCCCCGGCGTACGGGCGTACGGGCCGCGGACCACAGTGGCCTGGACATGTCCCCGAGGAGAGGGTTCCTCATCGTGCGTGTGCGTGTCCCGACGTTGACGCTCGCAGCGGCCGGCGTCGCCCTGATCGCCCCCGCCACGCTGCCCGGCGCCGCCGCGGCTCTGCCCCCCGAGGCCCGGCCCGCGGTTCCCGGCGGGAGCGCCACCGTCGCCGCGAGCGCCGTCGGCCCGCCCTTCGCCCATCGCAGGGACGTTCCTGCGGCCCCGAGCCCCGGGGAGACCGCCACCGCCCCGAGCCGGGGCCCGGCCGCCGCCATCCCGCGTCGCGCCGTCCCCGAGGCCGCCCCGGGCCACGCCGAGGGCACCGTCACCGCCGCGGAACTGCTGGCCAGGGTCGGCACCTGCGCCGAGATCTCCAGCGGCCGGTACCGCAGCGACGAGGACAGTCCCGCGACCGTGCCCGTCTGCGGCGCCCGAGGTGCCGTCTTCTGGACGGCCGACCTCGACATCGACTGCGACGGCCGGGCCTCCGCCCACTGCAACAGCGAGGCCGACCCGCTGTACTCGCCCAGCACCGCCTACCGGCAGTCCGACGGGCAGTCGCTGAACGCGGAGACCCTGCCGTACATCGTCGTACCGGCCGTGAGTCCCCGTTGGGACCCCGGCGCGCACGGCGTCCGGGGCGGTTCCGTCGCCGCCGTCGTCTACCGGGACCGGGTGCAGTACGCGGTCGTCGGCGACACGGGCCCGAGCGACCTCATCGGCGAGGCCTCCTACGCCACCGCGCGGGGCCTCGGCATCCGCCCCGGCCCCAGCGACGGCGGGGTGCCCTCCGGGGTCACCTACATCGTCTTCAAGGACTCCGCGGTGGACCCCATCGAGGACCACGACGCGGCGGTGGCGGCGGGGGAGCGGCTGGCCCGGCGGTTCGTGACCGACAACCGACCAGCCGACCCCACGTCCTGACGAGCCGTCACACCTTGCGGTAGGAGTACGCCTCCGCCGCCGCGGCCTCCACCGCGGCCAGGTCACCGCCCGCGGCGGCCGTCACCACCGCGGCCACCGCCCCCTCCAGGAAGGGGGCGTCCACCAGCCGTGTGTCCTTCGGCAGTTCGTCGCCCTCGGCGAGCAGCGCCTTCACGGTCAGTACGGCGCTGCCGAGGTCGGTGAGGACCGCGACCCCGGCACCCCGGTCGACGGAGGCCGCCGCGGCGGAGATCAGCCCGGCGCTGGTGCCGAGCCCGCCGCCCTCCGTGCCGCCCGCCGGGGCCACCCGCACCGAGGCGGCCCCGCCCGCGAGCCCCTTGGCCAGCGCGGCGACCGCGGCGGCCACCTCCGCGCTGTGCGACACCAGTACGATCCCGACCAGCTTCTCGCCGCTCACGTCAGCCCTCCGCCGTCTCGGCCAGCGCGGCGATCAGCAGTGCCGACGACGTCGCGCCCGGGTCCTGGTGACCGATGCTGCGCTCGCCCAGATAACTCGCCCGGCCCTTGCGGGCCAGCATCGGGACGGTCGCCTCCGCGCCCTGCTCGGCGGCGGCACGGGCGGCGGTGAACCCGTCCCCGAGCGCGTCCACGGCCGGCAGCAGGGCATCGATCATGGTCTTGTCGCCGGCGGCCGCCCCGCCGAGCTTCATCACCCCCTGCACCCCCGCCTTCAGCGCCTCGGCCAGCTGCTCCGCGCTGACCTCCGGGGCCTCCCCGAGCGTCTTGCCGGTCCGGCGCAGCAACGTGCCGTACAGCGGCCCCGAGGCGCCGCCGACCGTCGAGATCAACTGGCGCCCGGCGAGCATCAGCACGGCACCCGGGGTACCCGGTGTCTCCTTCTCCAGCTCCGCCTGTACGGCCGTGAACCCGCGCCGCATGTTGCTGCCGTGATCGGCGTCCCCGATGGCCGCGTCGAGGGCGGTGAGCCTTTCCGCCTCGCGGTCGACGGACGCGGCGGCCGCCGTCATCCAACGGCGGAAGAAGTCGGCGTCGAGCACTGGACCTCCAAACGTAGTAAGGGCGTTGAGACCTGTACCGACGTATCACATCCCCCAGCGCAGCGCCGGGGTGCGCACCGGCGCGTCCCACAGGCCGAGCATCTCCTCGTCGACCTGGCACAGCGTCACCGAGGCGCCCGCCATGTCCAGGGAGGTGACGTAGTTGCCGACCAGGGTGCGGACCACGGCGACCCCGCGTTCGGCCAGCACCCGCTGCACCTCCGCGTTGAAGCCGTACAGTTCGAGCAGCGGGGTCGCCCCCATGCCGTTGACCAGCACGAGCACCGGGTTGTGCGGGGGCATGTCCTCCAGGATCGCCTGCACCGCGAAGTCCGCGATCTCCCCGGAGGTCATCATCGGGCGCCGCTCCCGGCCCGGCTCGCCGTGGATGCCGATGCCCAACTCCAGCTCGCCGTCCGGGAGATCGAAGGTCGGGCTGCCCTTGGCCGGGGTCGTGACGGCGCTGAGCGCCACGCCGAAGCTGCGCGCGTTCTCGTTCACCCGGCGGCCGATCGCCTCCACCTGCTCCAGCGGCCGCCCCTCGGCCGCGGCGGCGCCCGCGATCTTCTCCACGAACAGCGTCCCCCCGGTGCCGCGCCGACCGGCCGTGTAGGTGCTGTCGGTGACCGCCACGTCGTCGTTCACCAGCACCTTGGCGACCTGGATGCCCTCGTCCTCGGCCAGCTCCGCCGCCATGTCGAAGTTGAGCACGTCGCCGGTGTAGTTCTTCACGACGAACAGCACCCCGGCGCCGCTGTCCACGGCGGCCGCCGCGCGCACCATCTGGTCCGGCACCGGCGAGGTGAACACCTCGCCCGGACAGGCGGCGGACAGCATGCCCGGACCGACGAACCCGCCGTGCAGCGGCTCGTGCCCCGACCCGCCACCGGAGACCAGGGCGACCTGCCCGTGCACCGGCGCGTCCCGGCGGACGATCACCCGGTTCTCCACGTCCACCGTCAGGTCCGGATAAGCGGCAGCCATCCCGCGCAGCGCATCCGCCACGACGGTCTCCGGCACGTTGATCAACATCTTCATGCCTGTCTCCAGGAAGCTCAGCAGGTGGTCCTTGGCCGGCGTTGTCCCTGCTCAGGCCGGGTGGGACCAGGTGGGTGGTCGGAGCCTTGCACCTCAGTATCGGCCTTGTGGCCGCGAAGGTCATGTGCGCTGCCGTAATTCCGCCCGGCCGTCACCGGCCGAACGGGCCCCGGAGGCGGGCGTCCTGGGCCCCTGGCCGCCGGGCTCACCCGGCGTCACCCGACCCCGGCCGGGGCGGCTCGACCACGACGAACGCGTGCCCGCGCGCGGCCGCCGCGTCCGGGCCCCCGGCCGTCGCGACGGGTGGTGCCTCGCCCTCGGAACGGGTGGCGACCTCGATGTCCGCCAGGAGCGTGACGGCTTCCCCGGCGGACCCCGGCCGCTGCGGGTGGACCGCGGGCGCCGAACGGAACACCTCCGCCACGCCGTCCGCGCGCCTGCCCGCGCCGCGGCGCCTCGCCGAAACGGGGAGGCCGCCGCGCGTCCCGTCGTCGTGCCCGACCACCACGACCCCGCGGTGACGGGAAGCCCGCACGGGTGTTCGCCACCGCCGCCCACGCCACCTCGGCGGCCGGCCGGTGCCCCGTCTCCCGCTGCCCTCCCGTCACCTCCGCCGAGCCGCCCGCGAACTCGACCCCGCCGATGGTGTGGTGCCCGCTGCGGTACGGCGCCGGGTCGTGCGGGACCGGGACGGGTACCGGCGCCGTGTCCGGGTGCTGCCGGGTCACCGGCCGGTGCCGTGACGCGGGGCACGGGGCGTCGCTCCGGAGGGCGCGTTCGGCGCGGGCGGCGTCCTCGTCCGGCCGGGTGCCGAGCACCGCGACCGTCGTCCGGCGGCCCTGGTCCCGGTCCCCGCCCGGCGCGGTGCGCTCGTACGCGCCCGCTCCCCTCTCGGAGCCCTCCTGGAGGATCTCCACCAGTCCCGCTGCCCCTCGCCGCGGCCATGTTCCGCGGAGCCGTCGGAGTGCGGCACGCGCGGGCTTCGGGACACGTGCTCGTCGCCGGCGCCCCCTGGTGGGGGCCGGCCACCGGGTCGGACCGGACGTGCCGTCGGGTGAGGGGCCGGGTGTGGGAACGGGCTTCCGGCCGGCGGGGGGCGCGCAGACGGGACGGTGTGCTGCCGCTTCCCGTCGGTGCGCCGCGTTCCGCCGGCGCCCGACTCGCCGCCGGTGTGCTGTCCGTGCCGGTGTGCCACTCCGTGCCGGTGTGCACGACGGACTCGGGTACGACGGACTCGGGTACGACGCTGCCGAGCGCCCGGAGCGCGCCCGGAGCGCCCCGAGCGGCTGGAGCGGCTGGAGGTGGCGGCCGCGCGGCCCGCCCTGGGCGAGGCCGTGCGGCGCCGGCTGGTGGCAGACGCCCGGCGGGCTGCCGCGACATGTGCCGGGACACCACCGGCTGGCGCCGCGTAGTCCCTCCCCGGCGCCCGGCCGGTCCCCTCGGCGTCCTGCCGGTACGCGTCGCGCGGTCCCAACCGATGGTCCGACTCGTACGCGTGGGCGAGGAGTTCGACATCGGGCCACCACGTGAGCCGGCCGGTGAGGTCGACCAGCAGGCGGGGGCGGCGTCCACGGGCACGCGCTCCACCGCCACATGCGCCAGGTCGCCGCCCGGGAGGCGGTGGCCGGGACGGTCGCAGAACTCCTCGGCGCCCTGGACGAGGCGAGGCGGTCTCGGGGGCGTGGCCGCCGCGCCGGCGGTCCCGGAGGGCGACGCGGACGGGGTCGTCGGTGACGGTGGTGTCCCCGACGCGGAAGGCGCGGGCGTCGAATGCGGAGCGGACGACGAAGCGGGGGCAACTTCGGGGGTGGGGCGGGGCGTTGGGCGTGGTGGCCCGGGGGGACCCGGTGGCCCCGTGGGTCAGGGATGCCCTGGGCGCGGCCTCCTCGGTGAGCGGTGCGATCGCCCGGCGGTGCGGTGGTGGCCTGGGGCGTCGGGGCGCGGCCGGCGCCGTGGTGGTCGTGGCCGTCGTGGTGCCGCTTCGCGAGCCGCTCACACAACTCACCCCGGCGGACGCGCGGTCGGGGCTCCGCGGGTCGCCGTCCGCGACATGGCCGCCACGGAACGTGTGCCCTGCTTCGGTCGGCCCGCCGGGGGAACCCGGAACCGCGGAGTCGCCGACCGCGGAGGAGGTGCCGTCGCCGTGGACGACTGGGAGAGGTGGGACAGGCGCGAGCGGACACGGCTGTCGCCGTACGAGCGGCTGGCGCTGCTGGAGATCGAGGCGCACCTGCGGCAGGACCGGGGATTCGCCCGCCGGATGGGCGGCGGCGCCCACCGGGAACGGGAGGACCGGCATCGCGGGTGCTGGCTGCCGGTCGGCGTGCTGCTGCTGGCCGCGGCGTCCGCCTTCGCGGCGGTGATGGGCGTGCGGACCTCGGACCCCGCGCTGCTGTGGTGTTTCGCGGTGCTGTGGCCGCTCACCCTCTTCCAGGCGTTCCGTCTGCTGTGCCGGGCGGCGCGGCGGCGGGGGCGGCCGGGGGAGAGGGTGGGTTCCTGGCTCTGACCCCCGCCCCCTTCCGGATCTTCCTTACCGCTCAGCTGCCCTTCCCGCGTCCCGACAGCGCGTCCCGCATCCGGTCCACCAGGCCGGTGCCCGGCGCCAGCAGTTTGTTGGCCGGGGGAGTGTCCGGTGCCGAGGGGTGCGGGCGGGTGGGGGCCGTCTTCTTCGCCCGGCGCACCTTGTCCCCGAGGTCCATCAGGGCGTCGGCGGGACAGGCGGCCTCGAGCCTCGGGAAGAGATTGCGCTCCTCGTCCGTCACATGGGAGCGGATCTCGCTCGTCAGCCGGGCCAGGAGCGTGTCGAACCGGGAATCGTCCGGCGGCAGCCCTTCCAGGTCCTTCATGATCTGCTCGGCCTGCGCGTGATCCTCGATCTCCTTGTCCGCGAGGGCGTCCCCGCCGTCGAGATGCCTGCGTACGGCCGGATAGAGGTACGCCTCCTCCGCGACCGAGTGGCGCACCAGCTCGATCGTGACCTCGTCGGCCAGTTCCCTGCGCTGCGGTGCGCCGGGCGGCAGCGCCTCGATACGCCCGAAGAGCTGCTCCACCTCGCGGTGGTCCGTGGTCAGTTCCTGTACGACGTTCCCGCCGTGACCCATGTCCGTCACCTCCACTATGGCGCGACCGCCACTCGGCCGCCCGCCGCGGCGCCGGGTGCCCCGGGGAAGGGTCCTTACACGACCCGCGCCCCCCGAAGGGCCTGTTACCTGCGCTTTCGGTGTCCTGAGTCGCGCGAGCCCCTGCCCCACCGGACAATCGACTCCAACGTGTGAATCCAACTGGCGGGGGAACTCTCCCGCCAGTGCCGTCCAGACAGCGGCGGCCGCATCAGGGCGGTCCTCGGGGTCAGCGGGACCGAGCCCTGACCTCCCCCGCGCGCCGGGCCCGCGAGGCCCGGCCCGACCGGCGGGGCGTGCGCCGCACGCCGCGCGGGAGCGTTCCCGGGACGCGGACGACATCGCCGTACCAGACCTCTACATCGGCCCATCGGCACCGAGGCACGGACAGCGGCGCGACCACATCGACGTACGTGGACGCAGGACGAAAAGGAAGCCCCCCATGACCGGTGACAAAGCCTTCCTCTGGCGGCGCGCCCTCGTGACCGGCGGCGCCGGGTTCCTCGGCTCCCATCTGTGCGAGCGGCTGCTGGATTCGGGCGTCGAAGTCGACTGCGCCGACAACCTGGCCTGCGGGCGCCGGGAGAACGTGGCCCACCTGGAGGACCGCCCCGGCTTCCGCTACGTGCACTGCGACGTCTGCGAACCCGCGTGCGCCGAGCGGCTGCCGGGCCCGTACGACCTGGTCCTGCACTTCGCCTGCCCGGCCTCGCCCGCCGACTACCTGCGCATGCCCCTGGAGACCCTGGACGTGGGCAGCCTCGGCACCCGCAACGCCCTGGGGCTCGCCGAACGCGACGGCGCCCGCTTCCTGCTGGCCTCCACCTCCGAGGTGTACGGCGATCCGCAGGTGCACCCGCAGCACGAGGGGTACTGGGGCAACGTCAACCCGGTCGGGCCGCGCAGCGTGTACGACGAGTCCAAGCGGTTCGCCGAGGCCCTGGTCACCGCGCACGCCGGTACCCGGGAGGCCGACGCCGGGATCGTGCGGCTCTTCAACACCTACGGCCCCCGGATGCGCGCCCACGACGGCCGCGCCGTGCCCACGTTCATCTGCCAGGCGCTCGCCGGGGAACCGGTCACCGTGACCGGCGACGGCAGCCAGACCCGCTCGCTGTGCTACGTGGACGACACCGTCGACGGCGTGCTGCGGGTCGCCACGAGCAGGTCGGTACGGCCGGTGAACATCGGCGGCAGCGACGAGATCACCGTCGCGGACCTCGCCCGCCGCATCGTCGCCCTCACCGGTTCCCGCTCGCCCATCGCCTTCGTCGACCGGCCCGTGGACGATCCCGGCCGCCGTCGGCCCGACACCACCCTCGCGCGCGAACTGCTCGGCTGGTCACCGCAGATCCCGTGGGAGGAGGGCCTGAAGCAGACCATCGCCTACTTCGCGGCCCGGTCCCCGCAGCCGGGGCCGGGCGCGCGGCAGCCGGCCCCGCAGAACTGAGCATTCCCCCGCCGCCCTGGAGGCAGCGCATGCACGTCCTCGGAATCAACGCCCTCTTCCACGACCCCGCGGCCGCCCTGCTCACCGACGGCAGGATCGTGGCGGCCGCCGAGGAGGAGCGGTTCACGCGCCGCAAGCACGGCAAGCGGCCCGTCCCCTTCTCCGCCTGGGAGCTTCCCGAACTGTCGGCCCGCTGGTGCCTCGACCGCGCCGGCCTCACCCCGGCCGACCTGGACGCCGTCGCCTACTCCTACGACCCGTCGCTGGCCCGCCCCGCGGAACAGCTGGGCCTGCACGACCCCTGGGACCACCTGCGGCAGGAATACGCCCGCCGCGCACCGGAGTTCCTCGCCGAGGCCCTGCCGGGCCTGGACCCGGCCAAGGTCAGGTTCGTCCCGCACCACATCGCCCACGCCGCCTCCGCCGGGCCCGTCTCGCCGTACCCGGACTGCGCCGTGCTCGTCCTGGACGGCCGCGGCGAATGCGGCTCCCATCTCGCCGGCCGCTGCACCAACCGCGAACTCACCGTCCTCGGCACCCAGGAACTGCCCGACTCCCTGGGACTGTTCTACGAGGATCTCACCCAGCACCTCGGATTCCTGCGCAGCAGCGACGAGTTCAAGGTGATGGCGCTCGCCTCCTACGGCAGCCCGCGCTTCGCCGGCCGCCTGCGGGAGTACGTCCGCGCCGACGACCGGGGCGGTTTCCGGGCCCGGCCCGTCCCCTGGTCCGAGCTGGTCCCGCCGCGCCCGGCCGGCGGCGCCTGGAGCCAGGACCACGCCGACCTCGCGGCCAGCGCCCAGGTCTGCCTGGAGGAGGCCATGCTGGCGCTCGCCCGCCGGCTGCGCGAACGCACCGGTGAGGACGTGCTGACCATGGCGGGCGGCGTCGCCCTCAACTGCGTGGCCAACACGAGGATCTGGCGCGAGAGCGGCTTCGAGCACGTGTGGGTGCAGCCCGCCGCCGGGGACGCCGGTACCGCGCTCGGCGCGGCGGCGCACGTCGCCGGCCAGAAGGACACCGTGGAGCCGATGCCGAGCGCCGCCCTCGGCCGCGACTGGAGCGACGCCGAGCTGCGCGCGTGGCTGGAGCGGGCGGCCGTACCGTACGAGGAGCCCCGCGACATCGCCGAGACCGCCGCCGAGGCGCTCGCCGCCGACGGGATCGTGGCCTGGTTCCAGGGCCGCGCCGAGTACGGGCCCCGCGCGCTCGGCCACCGCTCCCTGCTCGCCCACCCCGGCCGGGCCGGGAACCTGGAACGGCTCAACGCGGTCAAGGGCCGCGAGGAGTTCCGGCCCGTCGCCCCGATGGTGCTCGCCGAGCGCGCCGCAGAGATCTTCGACGGACCGCTGCCCAGCCCGCACATGCTGTTCGTGCACGACGTGGCCGCCCACTGGAGGGCCCGCATCCCGGCCGTCGTCCACGTCGACGGCACCGCCCGCATCCAGACCGTCGACCGCGACCAGGAGCCCCTGGTGGCCCGCCTGATCGACGGCTTCGAACGGCGCACCGGACTCCCGCTCGTGGTCAACACCAGTCTGAACACGGCCGGTCGGCCCATGGTGGACGATCCACGCGACGCCCTGGAGTGCTTCGGGTCCGCCCCCGTGGACCTGCTGGTGCTCGGCCCGTTCGCGATCCGCCGGGCGAAGGCGTTCGCATGAACGCCGCGCCCGCCTACACCGTCGTCGTCCCGACGATCGGCCGCCCCTGCCTCGCCGAGTGCCTGCGCGCCCTCGCGGAGGCCGAGGGACACGTCCCGCACGAGGTGATCGTCGTGGACGACCGGCCCGGGACCGAGGGCGTACTGCCGCTCACCGCCGCCGGGCCGCTGCTCGACCGGGTACGGATCCTGCGCACCGGCGGCAAGGGCCCGGCCGCCGCCCGCAACGCCGGCTGGCGCACCGTCGAGACCCCCTGGACCGTCTTCCTCGACGACGACGTCCAGGTGCTGCCCGACTGGTCCCGGCACCTCGCCGAGGACCTGCGGCAGGCGGGCGAGGGCATCGGCGGCGTCCAGGGACAGTTGCGGGTCCCGCTGCCCCCCGACCGCCGGCCCACCGACTGGGAACGCACCACCAAGGGACTGGAGAACGCGGCCTGGGCCACCGCCGACATGGCCTACCGCACCGCCGCGCTCACCCGCGTCGGCGGTTTCGACGAACGCTTCCCGCGCGCCTTCCGCGAGGACGCCGACCTCGCCCTGCGCGTCCGGCGGGCGGGCTGGTTCCTCGTCCGCGGCCGGCGCGTCACCCGGCACCCGGTCCGCCCGGCCCACTGGTGGGCCTCGCTGCCCGCGCAGCGCGGCAACGCCGACGACGTGCTGATGAACCGGCTGCACGGCCCCGACTGGTGGGCCCGCGCCCAGGCTCCCCGGGGCCGGCTGCCCCGCCACCTCCTGGTCACCGGCGCCGCGCTCGCCGGGGCGGGCTGCGCCCTGGCCGGCCGCAACCGGGCCGCCGCCGTGTGCGCCGGGCTGTGGACGCTGGGCACCACCGAGTTCGCGCTCGCCCGCATCCTGCCCGGACCCCGCACCGCCCGCGAGATCGCCGGCATGCTCGCCACCAGCGCGCTCATCCCGCCGCTCGCGGTACGGCACTGGCTGCGCGGCATCGTCCGCCACCGGCATGCCCGACCGCTGGGAGGCGCCGGATGACCCGCCGCGCCCGCGTCCCCGGCCGTGACGGCGCCACCGCGTCGTGCCGCCCCGACGGCGCCTTCGTGCCGTACGACGGCGGCCCCGGCGCGCTGCGGCACCGGCCCCGCGGAGCCGATCACCGGCCGGCCCGGAGCAGGGGAGGTGCCGGATGACCACCGTCCGCGCCGTCCTCTTCGACCGCGACGGCACCCTCGTCGCGGACGTGCCGTACAACGGTGATCCCGACCGGGTCCGGCTGCTGCCCGGGGCGGCCGAGGCGGTCGCCCTCGTCCGCGCCGCCGGGCTGCCGACCGCCGTGGTCAGCAACCAGTCCGGCATCGGCCGCGGGCTGCTCACCGCCGAGGACGTGGACCGGGTCGACAGGCGCGCCGACGAGCTGCTGGGCGGTCTCGACGCCTGGCTGTACTGCCCGCACACCCCGGAGGCCGGCTGCCCCTGCCGCAAGCCCCGGCCCGGCCTGGTCCTCGCCGCAGCCGAACGCCTCGGCGTCCCGCCCGCCGCGTGCCTGGTCGTCGGCGACATCGCCGCCGACGTCCGGGCCGCCGAGGCGGCGGGCGCGCGCGGCGTCCTCGTCCCCAACGACGCCACCGCGCCTGCCGAGGTGCGGCGCCACGCCTGGCGGAGCGCCCCCGACGTGCTCACCGCCGTACGTGCCGCCGTCGACCCGTGCTCGGGAAGGTGGCCGAGGTGAGCGCACGTCCTTCCGAGGGCGCGAAGGCGCTCGTGGTACGGCTCGACAGCTTCGGCGACGTCCTGCTCGCGGGGCCCGCCGTCCGTGCCGTCGCCGCCCACCACCCCGTGACCATGCTGTGCGGCCCGCGCGGCGCCGACGCCGCCCGGATGCTGCCCGGCGTCGAGGACGTCCTCGTCTGGGAGGCGCCCTGGGAAGGCTTCGCCCCGCCGCCCGTGGTCCCGGCGGACATCGCCGGCCTGGTCGAACGGCTGCGGAAGGGGGCGTACGGCACCGCCCTGATCCTCACCTCCTTCCACCAGAGCCCGCTGCCCACCGCGCTGCTGCTGCGGCTCGCCGGGATCGGCCGCATCGGCGCCGACAGCGCCGACCACCCCGGCCGGCTGCTCGACGTCCGCCACCGCCGCCTGCCCGGCCGCCACGAGGCCGAGGCCGCCGTGGACACGGCCGCCGCCATGGGCTTCACGCCCTCGCCCGGCGACGACGGGCGGCTGCGCGTCCTGCCGCCCCCCGACACCAGCGCCCTGACCGGCAACGGCCCCTACGTCGTGCTGCACCCCGGTGCCAGCGCGCCCGCCCGCGCCTGGAGCCCGCACCGCTGTGCCGAGGCGGTGACGCTGCTCGCCGACGCGGGGCACCGCGTCGTCGTCACCGGCGGCCCGCGGGAGCGGGCGCTCACCGGGTACGTGAGCGGCACCGCGGCCGTGGACCTCGGCGGCCGCACCGGCCCGC
The DNA here is from genome assembly GCF_030269125.1 of Streptomyces hygroscopicus subsp. hygroscopicus. Classification (GTDB taxonomy): domain Bacteria; phylum Actinomycetota; class Actinomycetes; order Streptomycetales; family Streptomycetaceae; genus Streptomyces; species Streptomyces hygroscopicus_C. The sequence continues at coordinate 248,484 of NZ_BSSM01000007.1, forward strand.
GCACCCTCGCCGGGGTGCTGCGCATGGCCGACGTGGTGGTCAGCGCCAACACCGGTCCCGCCCACCTCGCCGCGGCCGTCGGCACCCCGGTCGTCTCCCTGTTCGCACCCGTGGTCCCCGCCGAACGCTGGGCCCCCTACGGCGTCCCCGCCATCCTGCTCGGCGACCAGTCGGCCCCCTGCGCGGACACCCGGGCCCTGGTCTGCCCGGTGCCCGGCCACCCCTGTCTGGACGAGGTCACCGGACAGGACGTGGTCCGCGCGGTGCACAAGCTCGTCCAGGAGGAACGGTCATGAACATCCTCGTCTGGCACGTGCACGGATCGTGGCTCACCACCTTCGTGCAGGGCCCCCACACCTACCTGGTCCCGGTGACCGAGGACCGCGGTCCCGACGGCCTCGGCCGCGCCGTCACCTGGGACTGGCCGGCCTCCGTACGGGAGCGGACCCCCGGTCGACTCCGGGAGGACGAGATCGACCTGATGGTCCTGCAACGCCCGCACGAACCCGACCTCGCCCGGCGCTGGACCGGCCGCCGTCCCGGCCTCGACGTCCCCGCCGTGTACGTCGAGCACAACAGTCCCGACGCCGCCCCCGAGCGCCAGCTCCACCCGCTGGCCGGGCAGTCGGCGGTCCCCGTCGTGCACGTCACCCACTTCAACCGGCTGATGTGGGACAACGGCCGGGCCCCCACCGAGGTCGTCGAGCACGGCATCGTGGACCCCGGCCCGCAGTGGACCGGCACCGAGCGGCGCGCGGCCGTCGTCGTCAACGAGCCCCTGCGCAGGGGCCGTACGACCGGCACCGACCTGCTGCCCCGCTTCGCCCGGTGCGCCCCCCTGGACGTCTTCGGCATGCGCACCGAAGGACTGGCCGGCCACCTCGGCCTGCCCCCCGACCGCGTCCGCACCCGCGACCTGCCCCAGCGCGAACTCCACCGCGAGATGGCCCGGTGCCGGCTCTACCTGCACCCCGTGCGCTGGACCTCGCTCGGCCTGTCCCTGCTGGAGGCCATGTTCCTCGGCATGCCGGTGGTGGCCCTGGACACCACCGAGGTCCGCGAGGCCGTACCCGAGGGCGCCGGGGTGGTCTCCAACCGCCTCGACGTCCTGGAGGACGCCGTGCGCGCCTTCCTCGCCGACCCCGGGCACGCGCGCCGCACCGGCGCCGCCGCACGGGCCGCGGCCCAGGCCCGCTACGGAGAGCGGCGCTTCCTGGACGACTGGGAGCGCCTGATCAAGGAGGTCACCCGATGAGCCGTACCCCGCCCACGGCCGGGCGCGTCGCCATGGTCTCCGAGCACGCCAGCCCGCTGGCCGCGCTCGGCGGACCGGACGCGGGCGGCCAGAACGTCTACGTGGCCCAGCTGGCCCGGCAGCTCGCCGGAAAGGGCTACCGGGTAACGGTCTACACCCGGCGGGACTCGGCGGGCCTGCCGGACCGGGTGACCCTCATCGAGGGCGTACAGGTGGTGCACGTGCCCGCCGGACCGCCCGAACCCGTGCCCAAGGACGAACTCCTGCCCCACATGGTCGAGTTCGGCGAGTTCCTGGCCCGGCAGTGGGCCGCGGACCCGCCCGACGTGGCGCACTCCCACTTCTGGATGTCGGGTCTGGCCGCCCTGTGCGGCGCCCGGGGCCTCGGCATCCCGGTCGTGCAGACCTACCACGCCCTCGGCACGGTCAAGCGGCGCTACCAGGGCGCTGCCGACACCAGCCCGCCGCAGCGCCTCGCGATCGAGGAGGCCATCGGCCACGAGTGCGCCCGGATCATCGCCACGTGCAGCGACGAGGTGGCCGAACTGAAGGCCATGGGGCTGCCGAAGGACCGGTTCGACGTGGTGCCCTGCGGGGTCGACCCCGACCAGTTCGCCCCCGTGCCGGGCTCCCGTCCCGCCGGGGCCCGCCGGCGGCTGCTGGCCGTCGGGCGGCTCGTGCCGCGCAAGGGCTTCGACCGCGCCATCCGCGCCCTCGCCGGCGTGCCCGACGCCGAACTCCTCATCGCCGGCGGCCCGGAGGCCGAGCTGCTCGGGGGCGACCCCGAGGCCCGGCGGCTGCGCGCGCTGGCCGGAGAGTACGGCGTCGCGGACCGCGTCACCCTGCTCGGCGGGATCAGCCGGACCCGGATGCCCCGGCTGATGGCCGGCGCCGACCTCGTCCTTTCCCTGCCCCGCTACGAGCCGTTCGGCATCGTCCCGCTGGAGGCCATGGCCTGCGCCACCCCGGTCCTCGCCACGGCGGTCGGCGGCCAGCTCGACACCGTCGTGGACGGCACCACCGGCGTCCTGGTACCGGCCGACGACGACCACGACCTCGCGGCGGTCGTCCGCGGCCTCCTCGCCGACCCCGAGCGCCTCGACCGGTACGGCGCCGCCGGCCGCCGCCGGGTGCTGACGCACTACACCTGGGACCGCGTGGCCGACGGCGTGGCCGGGGTCTACGGCGCCGTGTCCGCCCGCCCCTCCCTCTCCGGAGTCGTCCGATGAAGCCCGTCACCGACACCGCGCATTGCGACGACCTGATGAAGGCCCTGGAGACCTTCCGCGCGTGCGGCCCGCTCATCGGGCGCTGGGGCACCGAACTGGCCCGCCGCCTGGGCACCGGCTCCCGGCTGCTGGTCGCGGGCAACGGCGGCAGCGCGGCCCAGGCCCAGCACCTGACCGCCGAGCTGGTCGGCCGCTACCGCGACGACCGGCCGCCGTTCTCCGCGGTCGCCCTGCACGCCGACACCTCCTCCACCACCGCCATCGCCAACGACTACGGCGTGCAGGAGGTGTTCGCCCGCCAGACCGCCGCGCACGGCCGCCCCGGCGACGTGCTGATGCTGCTGTCCACCAGCGGCGCCAGCGCCAACCTGCTGTCCGCCGCGGACCGCGCCCACCGCCTCGGCATGACCGTGTGGGCCCTGACCGGCAGGCCCCCCAACCCCCTCCAGCTCGGCGCCGACGAGGCGCTGTGCGTGGACGCGCCGGTGGCCGCCACCGTGCAGGAACTCCACCTGGTCGCCGTGCACATGCTGTGCGAGGCGTTCGACCGCGCGGTGGAGCGCGGCGAGGCGGACGGGCGGACGCGGCCCCGCGCCGACGGCGAACCAGGTGACGTGGGACGGCTGTGGGGCGGTGCCCCGGTGGCGTGGCGGAAGGAGCAGACATGACACACGCCGGTACGACCGCCCCGCGCACCCCGCTGGTCGTGGTGGGCGACGCCCTCCTCGACCACGACCTGTGCGGCCACGCCGAGCGGCTGGCCCCCGACGCGCCCGTGCCCGTCGTGCACGACACCCGGCGCAGCTCCCGCCCCGGCGGCGCGGCCCTCGCCGCCTGCCTGGCCGCCGCCGACGGCCGCCCGGTCACCCTCGTCACCGCCCTCGGCACCGACCCGGCCAGCGCCACCCTGCGCGAACTCCTCGCGGACCGGGTCGACTTGGTGGAGGTGCCGCTGGAGGGCAGCCTGAGCAGCAAGACCCGGGTCCTTGCCGGGGACCGGCCGCTGCTGCGCCTGGACGACGGCGAGGGACACGCCCGCGAGGCCACCGGGGAGGCGCTGTCCGCGATCACGGCGGCCCGGGGAGTCCTGGTCGCCGACTACGGCCGGGGCACCGCCGACGTCCTGCGGGACGCGCTGTGCCGTACCACCGCGTCCGTGGTCTGGGACCCCCATGTGCGGGGCGGGCCCCCGGCGCCGGGCGCCCGCCTGGTCACCCCCTCGGCACAGGAGGCCCGCGTCTTCGCCCGGCGGCTGGCCGACCGGCAGGGCGAGTCGGACGGCGACGCCGGGCTGCGGACCGCCGCCCGGGACGCCCGCGCCCTGGTGCGCGCCTGGCAGGTCCGGGCGGTCGCCGTCACCCTCGGCGAACGCGGCGCCCTCCTCTCCCACGGTGAGACCCCGCTGCTCGTCCCCACCCCGGCCGCCGCGGCCGGCGACCCCTGCGGCGCGGGCGACCGCTTCGCCGCGGCGGCCGCCGGACTGCTCGCCGACGGCGCCTTCACCGAGGCCGCCGTCCAGGCCGCCGTCCACGCGGCCACCCGGTACGTGGCCGAGGGCGGCGCCCGCACGGTCGCGACACCGGGGGGCCGCCCGCAGCGGCCCGAACCCGCGCCGGCGGCCGGTGACCCCACCGCGGACGCCGTGCGCACCGCCGCCCGGGTCCGGGCCGCGGGGCGCACCGTCGTCGCCGCGGGCGGCTGCTTCGACCTGCTGCACGCGGGTCACGTCGCCCTCCTCCAGGCCGCCCGGCGGGCCGGCGACTGCCTGATCGTCTGCGTCAACTCCGACGACTCGGTGCGCCGCCGCAAGGGCGACGGCCGCCCCCTCGTCCCCGTCGCCGACCGTGTCCGGGTGCTGCGCGCCCTGGAGTGCGTGGACGCGGTCGCCGTCTTCGACGAGGACACCCCCGAACGCCTCCTCGCCTCCCTCCGCCCGCACATCTGGGCCAAGGGCGGCGACTACGCCCGCACACCGCTGCCCGAACAGTCCCTGGTGGAGAGCTGGGGCGGCCAGGTCCTCCTGCTGCCGTACCTGGACGGCCGCTCCACGACCGGGCTCGCGCGCAGGGCCGCCCTGTCCCCGACGGGTTCGGCGAGCCGGGGCCGCGACCTGGGCGCCTGAGGCCCAGGGGCCCGGACGCGCCGCCGTCCCGGCCCCCGACCACCGGCCGCTCCCGGTTCCCGTCCCCTGGAGGACCCTCCCCGTGATCCGCACCCCCCACCCCCCGACCGTCCTGGTGCTGCGTGCCCTGGGTCTCGGTGACCTGCTGGCCGCGGTGCCCGCGCTGCGCGGCATCCGCCGGGGTTTCCCCGGGCACCGGATCGTCCTCGCGCAGCCCGCGGGGCTCACCGGACTCGCCCTGGAGACGGGCGCGTCGGACGACGTGTTCCCGGCCGAGGCACCGGGGCGCGCGGTACCGGCGCTCACGCACTGGACCGGACCCCCGCCCGACGTGGCGATCGACCTGCACGGAAACGGCCCCGAGAGCCGCGACGCCCTCGCCGCCCTGCGCCCGCGCCGCCTGCTCGCGCACGCCTGCCCGGACGCCCCGCCCTGGCGGGCCCAGGCGCACGAACGGGACCGCTGGTGCGGCTTCCTGGGCGCGTACGGCATCCCGGCCGACCCCCTCGACCTCCGCCTCCCCCCGCCCGCGACGCCCTCCCCGGCGCCGGGCGCGGTCCTCGTCCACCCCGGTGCCGCCTCGGGTTCCCGCCGCTGGCCGGCCGAGCGGTTCGCCGCCGTCGTACGGTGCCTGCGGGCCGCCGGACACCGCGTGGTGCTGACCGGCGGCCCGGGGGAGGAGGCCCTCGTACGGTCGGTCGCCGAGCGCGGCGGCGCGCACGCCCGGGACGTCCTGGCCGGCGGCCTGCCCCTGGCCGAGCTGTCCGCGCTGGTGGCCGAGGCGTCCCTGGTGCTGTGCGGCGACACCGGCCTCGCCCATCTCGCGTACGCCCACGCCACCCGCTCCGTCACCCTGTTCGGGCCCGTCCCGCCCCGGCTGTGGGGGCCGCCCCCGAGCCCCGGCCACCTGGCCCTGTGGAAGCCCGGCCCGCCCGGCGACCCGCACGGCCGCACCCCCGACGCCCGCCTGCTGCGCATCGGCTCCGGTGAGGCCGCCGCGGCCTGTCTGACGCTGCTGCGGCAGCACCACGAACGTACGCGGGCGGTCGGCCGCCCGGCGGTGGCCCATGTCGACTGAGCCCGTCCTCGGCCGGGTCGGCCGCCCCGCCGCCGGCGGCGACCGGAGGATCACCGTCGCGGTCATCACCCGCGACCGCGCCGCCAGCCTGCTGCGCACCCTCGACGCCCTGGCCGCGCTGCCGGAGCGGCCGCCGGTCATCGTCGTGGACAACTCCCGCGACGACCGCACCCGCCGGGCCGTGCGCGGCCACCCCGCGCTCACCCGGCTGCTGCGCCCCACCGCCAACACGGGTGCCCTCGGCCGCAATCTGGCCGTCCGGCACGCCCGAACCCCCTACGTGGCCTTCAGCGACGACGACTCCTGGTGGGAACCCGGCAGCCTCGCCCACGCCGCCGACCTCCTCGACCGCCACCCCCGGCTCGGCCTGCTCGCCGCCCGCACCCTGGTCGGCGACGAGGCCGCCGAGGACCCCCTCAACGCGGTGCTCGCCGCCTCGCCCCTGCCGCCCGAACCGGACCTCCCCGGTCGCCCGGTGCTCGGCTTCCTCGGCTGCGCCTGCGTGGTGCGCCGGGAGGCGTTCCTCGCCGCGGGCGGCTTCCACCCGCTGCTCTTCTTCGGGGGCGAGGAGACCCTGCTCGCCTACGACCTCGCCGCGCGGGGCTGGGGCGTGGCCTACGAACCCGCGCTGCGCGCCCGCCACCACCCCGAGGACCACGGCCGCAGCGGACGCCCCTTCCTCGTCCGGCGCAATCACGTCCTCACCACCTGCCTGCGCCGCCCCTGGCCCGTGGCCCTGCGCGCCGCCGCGGCCCTCGCGCTCGCCGCCGCCCGCGATCACCCCGGCGCCCGCCGGGCATTGCGGGAAACCCTGGCCCGCCTGCCCGCCACCCTGGCCCGCCGCCACCGCCTGCCGCCCCGGGTCGAGCACGCCGCCCGCCTGCTGGACCGCCAGGCGGCCGGGGGACCGGCGGGGCCGGCCGGGGAGGAGGGCGTCGCACGATGAGCCGCGCCCGCACCGGCGACCGTACGACCGTGGTCGTGATCACCCACAACCGTCGCGCCGAACTGCTGCGCACACTCGGTGAGTTGGCGCGTCTGCCCGAACGGCCCCAGGTGATCGTCACCGACAACGGCTCGACCGACGGCACCGCCGGGGCCGTCGAGCAGGACTTCCCGGAGACGACCCTGCTGCGGCCGGGCCGCAATCTCGGGGCCGTCGGCCGCAACCTGGCCGTCCGGCACGTCCGCACGCCCTACGTGGCCTTCTGCGACGACGACTCCTGGTGGGAGCCCGGCAGCCTCGCCCGCGCCGCCGATCTGCTCGACGCCCGGCCCCGGCTCGCGGCCGTCACCGCGCGGATCGTCGTGGAGCCGGAGGGCACCGAGGACCCGGTCGTTCGCGAACTGCGCGACTCGCCGCTGCCGGGCCCCGACTGGCTCCCCGGACCGGCCCTCGGCTCCTTCCTGGCCGCCGCCACGGTCATGCGCACCACCGCCTTCCGCGCGGGCGGCGGCTTCCACCCCGGCCTGTGGCTCGGCGGGGAGGAGGAACTGCTCGCCTGCGACCTGCTGCGACAGGGCTGGTGGCTCGCCTACGCGGAGGAACTCACCGTCCACCACCAGGCGTCCCTGCTGCGCGACAGCACGGCCCGGCGCGTCCTCGGCCTGCGCAACACGCTGTGGTTCACCTGGCTGCGCCGCCCGCTCCTGCCGGCCCTGCGCCGCACCGGGTACCTGATGCGCACGGTCCCCCGGGACACCGCCTCCGCCCGCGCCTTCGCCCGCGCCACCGCCGGCCTGCCCTGGGTCCTGCGCCAACGCGACCCCGTACCCCCCGACCTCGAACACCGCCTGTCCGCCCTGGAAGCGGCCCGCCGCGACTCCCCGGCCCGCCGCTATATCGGGTGACGGCCTCGGTTCCGCGCGGCTGCGGCGGACGCCGCGCGAGAGGTGGCCGCCGGGCGGGGACGGGCGGGCGTGCCGGGGCCCCGTCGAGAGGCGGCCCCGGTCGCGCCGGACCACTCCCCGCGCACGTACCGCGGGCTCCCGCCCGGCCACCGGGCCGCTCGGTGCTCCTTCGGGAATACCGGGAGGCGTCGGGGCGTGGTGACGGAGCCTTCGCCCGCGCGTTCGCGGGGACCGTGCGCTCCGGCCGCGTCGCCGGGGGCCCGGAACCCCGTCGGCGCGGGAAGTCCCGCCCCCGGAACCCCACCCGCCCCGCCGCGTCCGGTTGAGACCGTGGCGTCCGCCGTGCAAGGTGGTGCTCCAAGGTCAGGTTCATGGCCAGGACGCGGCCACACCTGGCCCTTACTCGATCTGACCGGGTGATGCCATGAAAGCCTCCTCGTCGCGGCCGTCGGGCGCACCGGCCCGCCTCGTGATCGAGTCCTCCGTGGTGGAGGGGCTGCCCGCCGAGGGCGCGCTGCTGCTGCGGATGTCCGGCACCCTGGACGCGCACGGCGCCCACGCCTGGTCCGAGGACCTGCGCGGCCACCTGGAGCGGGCGGACCGCGCCGGGCTGCGGCCCGTCCTCGACATGGCCCACGTACAGCTCGGCGGCGCCGCCGTGCTGCGCACCCTCAGCGAGGCCACCCGGGCCCGCGCCGGCCGCCCCGACCTGATCATCGTCCGGGCCAGGCCGGGCGTGCGCGAGGCCGTGCACCTGGCCCGCCTGGCGGGCGTCCGGCTCTACGCCACCCTGGACGAGGCCGTGCGGGAACTGGGCCGCGCCGCCTCCCAGGTGGAGGAGCTGCCCGCCTGGCGCTCACAGATGGCCGACCCGCTCCGGCCCTCGTACCAGGACCTGCACCAGGAGGTCCGCGCCCTGCGCGCCCGGGTCCGCACCGCGCCGGTGATCGGCATGGCCCAGGGCATGCTCATGGCCCGCTACGCCCTGCCCGAGACCGGGTGGGCCTTCCGCGTGCTGCGCGAGACCTCCCAGCGGTTCAACGTGCCGCTGCGCGTCCTCGCCTCCGCCCTCGTCGTGGCCCGCCCGCCGGACGGCGCGACCTGGTTCCCCGGCCGCCGCCCGCTGCCCGTGCCCCGGCTGCGCCTCCTCGCCCGCCTCGACCGCGACCCGCGGTACCGCGGGCAGATGATCGACGCGGTACTCCGCGAGGCCCTGGCCATCGGCCACGCCCCGGCCGGGCACGTGCTGTCCGTCGACCCCGCCGTCAACGCGCTCGCCCTGGAGACCCGGTACGGCGGCGCGGACGCCTACCTGGACCACCTGGTCCGCGGCCGCGACGACGGTACGGCCGAGGCGGTCGCCCGCACCCGCGGCCGCCACGTGAGCATTCCCGACGTGGCCACCGACGCGCTGCTCTCCGAGGACGCCCGGCGCGCCCTGCTGGCGACGGGCGCCCGCGCCCTGCACTGCGTCCCCGTCCTGTCCTCCGCGGGCTGCTGCGCCGGTCTGATCACCGTGCACTGGCCCGACGCGGGACACCGGCCGACCTCGACCCGGGCCGAGGCCCTCGGCCTGCTCGCCGCCGACGCCGCGGCCTGGCTGGCCTGGTACCACCGCACGGTCCTCCTCGACGCCCTCGAACACCTCCACCGGCGGCTGAGCGCGCCGTGAGCGGGATGCGTCACGCGCGCCGCCCTGGGAACCCGGACCACGCACGGATCACGCACCACCCGGAGGGAGTCCGGCGCATGTCCAATCCGCAGCAGCCCGAACAGCGGCGCAGTGACAAGGGGGGCGCCACCCCGCAGGACAGCGGTGAGCTCAAGGCCCGCCAGGCGGCCGACCGGGGCGCGGGCGCCCGTCCGCACGGCTCGGACAAGGGCGAGAAGGGCGGGGGAGAGGGCGGCGGGGTGCCGCCTGCGGAGCGGCCCGAGCACCCCTGAGCGCCTTCCCGACGCACCCCTGAGGCCCGTCTCGACGGCCTCGGCGACATCCTCTCGGCCCCGGCAGCGCGTCCACGCGCCTGCCGGGGCTTCCGCGTCCGCGACCCCGTTCCCGGCCTCCGCCTGTCCCGGCCCGCGTCCGCTGCCCGCCTCCCCTGTCCCCGGCCCGCGTCGGTCCGTCCCCTGCCCGTCTCCCCGCCTCCGTCCCCGGCTCGCCTGCGTCCGTCCCTTGCCCGCGTCCGTCCGTCCCCGTCCCGCCTCCGCCGTCCCCGCCCGCTCGCGCGGCCCCGCGGCCCTCTGACCACGACACCGCCCCTCCGCCGAAGCGCCCGGCGACGCCCCCACACCTCCGCACCCGAAGCGCTACCCTCCCCGGTATGCGGATCTCCGTCTCCTCCGACATGGACGAACCCGTCGCCCGGCTCCTCGTGAGCGAGCTACGGCGCCGCGGGCACGACGTGCGCACGCACGGCGCGCTGCGGGAGGGCGCCGACCCGCGGTGGGCGGTCTGCTCGCAGGCGGCGGCGCGGGACGTGGCGGAGGGGACGGCCGATCAGGCGGTGGTGTGCTGCTGGACCGGTACCGGGGCCTCCATCGCGGCGAACAAGGTGCCCGGCGTCCGTGCGGCCCTGTGCCCCGACGCGGCCACCGCGGACGGCGCACGCCGCTGGAACGACGCCAACGTCCTCGCGCTGAGCCTGCGCCTGACCTCGGAAGCGCTGCTGAAGGAGATCCTGGACGCCTGGTTCGCGGCCGAACCCAGCCGGGACCCGGAGGACGTCGAGAACGTGGCCCGCGTCGACCGCCTGGACGCCGCCCGGCACGGGGCGTAGCGGCGTACGGCGGCCCGACGCGGGCCACGATCCTCGCCGCGGCCGTCAGTGAGCGCCGAGCCCTCCGCCTCCGAAGGACCCGCTGGACCCCCTGCTCCACCGCGGACGCTTCTTGTCGTCGCTCGGCCTGGAGTCCATGTTGCTCAGTTCGTAGGGAGTGAGCGGACGGCCGCCCTTGGGTGTCTTGGGGACCTCCTGGTAGTCCCGGTTCTCCTGCACCTCGTGCACCGCGCCCTCCGGGGGCAGCTTGGGCTGCTCCTCGGGACGCGGGCGGGCGGACTCGCGGTACTTGACCCGGGAGGTCAGCCAGAAGCCGCCGGCGAGCAGTGCCAGGAGCCCGACGGCGATGACGAAGAGCACAAGGCCCACCACGCCGCTCGGCGCGGCCAGCTGCATCGATGCGGTGTTCATAGGAAAGGGATACCCCTCCCATAACCGTATGAATCGAACAAATGGAACAAACGGCACCTCGCCCGCCGAGAGGCCGTGTTTGCCGCCCACCCCGGGGGCAACCCGCATCCTGTGACCCAGCAGGCATCGCCGCAGCAGCTCTACCGGTTCCTGGAGGACCGCTTCAGCTGTGCCCAGGCGTGCACGGAGTGTGCCCGCGCCTGCTCGGTACGCGTCAGTCTGGTCGACCCCGGTGGCCCCGAGTGCCAGGAGCGGGTGCGCCGGCTGGGGATCATGTGCGCCGAGGTCTGCGACGCCACGTGCCGGATGCTGTGCGAGGAGAGCCGGCAGGACGAGGAAGTGCTGCGGGGCCGGGTGGACTGGTGCCGCCGGGTCTGCCTCGAGTGCGCGCGCGCCTTCGAGGGGTGTCCCGGTGCGGAGGCGGCCGCGGCCGCCTGCCGGGCCTGCGCCGACGCCTGTGCCGAGTTCCTGGAGACGCTGACCTGACAGAGGGCGTCCGTCCGTCCGCGCGTCCTGTCCGGCGGTATCGACCTCGCGATCGGCAACGGCGAGCCGGCGCGGACGGGCACGCCGGTGGCGGCGGAACGTCTCGTACGCCGCCGTCACCGGGACGGCGGCGATCGAGTGGTCCTCGCCCGGCGACGAGTGCGCGGAGGCGGCCCTCAGGCCAGCTCGGGGGACATGGCGGCGGCGATCTTCAGGTGTACGGCGGCTTCGTCGCCTCTGCCGAGGCGCTGGAGGGTACGGCCGAGCATGAGCCGGGTGTAGGAGTCGTCGGGGCAGTCCTCCACGAGCCTCCGCAGCACCTCGTGCGCCTGGGAGAGCTGGGCCGAGTGGAAGTAGCCGCGGGCGGCGAGCCGGCGGGCGTTCAGGTCGTCGCCGTGGTGGTCGAGCAGTGGCCGGAGCAGGGTCAGGGCGCCCAGGGGGTCGCGCTGCTGGAGCAGGGACTCCGACCAGCGCAGTCGCTGGACCTCCTCGGGCATCTCGCGGGGGCGTACGGCCGCGGCCGCGGTGAGGAAGTCGACGATCACCTCGGGCGGCTGGGCGCCGGCGAGTGCCCGGTCGCCGACCACGAGGGTGGGTGAGGTCGCGATGCCGCGGGCCTTGCCGATCAGGAGGAGTTCGCGCACCTCGCGGTCGGCGGCGCCGTCGTCCAGGAGCGTGCCGGCGGCGGGGATGCCGGCACGCTCGGCGATGTCGCGCAGCAGGCCGGGGTCGCCGATGTTGCCCCCTCCGAGGAAGTGCGCCTTCATCACCTGCTCGACGACCTCGCCCTGGAGGACGCTGCCGCCGTGCCGGTAGGCCAGGGCGACCAGGCGGTGCGCGTCGTGGCTGCCGGCCCGCCAGACCTCTCCCCATCCGGGACCGAACCCCTCCTCGGCGGCGGTCCGGGACACGAGCCCCGGGCCGTCCACCGGGGACGGACCGACGGCGCAGGAGGTCGCGGCGCCGCCGGCCGCCGCGTCGGAGGAGTCCGCGTCCAGCCGGGTGCCCTCGGCGGGTGCGGTCGGGTCGATCCGGTACGGCCGCCACACCACCTCGGTGGCGAGGCCGGCCAGGGCCGGCGCGGCCAGTGCCTTCTCCAGGCGCCGCTTGCCGATGTACGCCCACGGGCAGACCACGTCCGCCCACACGTCGACGCGCACGGCGGTCGCCTCCCGCCCCGTCCTCCCGTCGCGCGGCGCGTGCTCCTCGCCGGCGGGCTCGGCGATGCGGCGGTGGATGTCCTGGTCCTGCACGGGGAGTGCCTTTCTCGGGCCGGGCCCGTGCTGTTCGGGCCCGGTGGTGCTCATGGGGTGGGTGCGGCGTCGCGTCCCGGCGGGCGGGCCCGGTGCTCCGGGCCCGCGCTCCCCGGGTGCGGCCGTCCGGCTTCCGGCGGCGCCGCTACTTCCGCCGCTCCGCCGCGATCTCCTTGCGTACCGCGTCCATGTCGACCTTCCGCGACTGCGCGATCAGGTCCTCCAGGGCGTTCTCGGGCAGCGCGCCGGGCTGGGAGAAGATGGCGACCTTGTCGCGGATGATCGCGAGCGTCGGGATCGACTGGACGTCGAAAGCCCGCGCCAGCTCCGGCTGCGCCATGGTGTCGACCTTGCCGAAGACCAGGTCGGGGTGCCGCTCGGCGGCGGCCTCGAAGATCGGGCCGAACATGCGGCACGGCGGGCACCAGTCCGCCCAGAAGTCGATCAGGACGAAGTCGTTGTTCGAGACGACCTCGTCGAAGTTCTCCTTGGTGAGTTCCAGGGTGCTCAACGGTTGCTGCCTTTCAGGGAAAGGGGGATGTCCTCGGGGGCGGGGGCGGGGGCGGTCGCCGCCCGTCGCGTCAGCGGCAGCGGCCGGAGACCGGCGCGGGCGGTGCGGACGCCGGCCGCGGGGCCGGCCGGGCCGGAGCCGATGACGATGATCTGCCGCACCGGAAGATCCCTTCTGTTTCTGGAGGAGCCGCCGGAACGGGCCCTCTTGCGGCTCCAACGCCCGGCCGAAGCCAGGTATTCCACATGCACGCGTCTTGTATCCTAGTCGCACAGGGTTATGAGCGTGTTCGGAGGGTGCCCGATCCGGCGGTCACCCGCCGACGGTCCCGGTGCGTGGAGGATGGGGTCATGTCCACAAGCGAGAGCGCGTCCGAGCGGGCCTACGCCGCCATCCGCGAGGGGATCCTCGACGGAACACACCGACCGGGCACGATGCTCGGCGAGGCGGGGCTCGCCGCCGAGCTCGGCGTCAGCCGCACCCCGGTGCGGGCCGCCCTCGTCCGCCTCCAGGACGAGGGCTGGATCACCGTCTATCCCAAGCGCGGCGCCCTCGTGCGCGGACTGAGCGAGAAGGCCGTCAGGGACCTCGCCGACGCCCGGCTCGTCCTGGAAGGCTCAGCCGTCCAGCGCGCGACGGCGGAGCGCAGGGCCACTCTCGCCGAGCGGCTCGAAGAGGACGTCGAGCGGCAGAAGCAGGCACTCGCCGCCCGCGACCTCAACCACTTCGTCGAGCTCACGGTCGCCTTCCACCGCTCCTTCGTCGAAGTCGGCGACAACCTGGTCATGCTCGAACTCAACGACAGGATCGCGGATCGCCAGCGGTTCCTGCTCTTCAGCTGCGGCGACACGCTCCTGGCCCGCTGTGCGGACATCATCGCCGAGCACACCGAGCTGATCGCCCGGCTGCGTGCCGACGACGTCCAGGGCTTCCTGGACGTTCTGCGGGCCCACGTCGGCGACACGTACGGCTCCCACCTGAGCCACCTGCACCACCTGCATATCTGAGAACGGCCCGGTGGCGGCGGCGCCTCACCGTCGACCGTGCCCCGGGCCCCGGCGCGGGCGGTCGGCGCACCCGCGCCGCCGATCACGGGCGATGCCGGAGGGCGAGGCCGAACGTCGGTTCCACGTGGGCCCGCCAGGCCGTCGCCCCCGCCGTCGGCCGCACCCCGATCCACGAGGAGTTCATCCCCCCAGTCCGACGTCGACTCCGCGCTCGACGGCTCCAACGGCTTGCACCCGATCGGCCGCACCGGCAGCCCCGACGACGTCGCCGCCACCGTCGCCTTCTCGCACAGGGCTCCCGCACGTACGGGCTCGCACGCACGCGCACACCGGCTCGTCCGCGTGGACAGATGGTGATGACCGTCGAGCTGCGCCCCGTCGGGTGCCGGGCTGTGAGGCCGTTCATCACTCCGGCAGGCAGGAACGGAACCGGCCGAGCGGTTCCCGCGCATCAGGGCTCTCGCACGCCCGTATCGCTGCGCGCGGTACGGTCCGTGTCCGAGGATGGATGTTCGGCGGCAGGGGGTCTGGCGCCGGAGAGTCGGGGGAGGACGCGGTGGGTGACGGCCGGTTGGTCACGATGGCCCTGGACGAGGACGGCAAGGACATCGCCGTCTTCGAGGTGGACGGCGACCTCGCGGGTTCGGACCTCGAACTCGCGGCCGGGGGAGACCTCGTCGGCAGGGCGCGCGCGTCGGTGTCCGAGGCGCTGGACCAGGTGCGGCCCGTGCTGGCGCGCGTGGTCGAGACGACGCGGGATCTGGGGCCGCAGGAGGTGGAGATCCAGTTCGGCCTGAAGATGGGCGGGGAGACCGGTGTGATCATCGCCAAGGGGACGGCAGAGGTGAACTTCGCCGTCCGGATGGTCTGGCGCCGCCCCGCCTGAGCCGCATGCGAGCACAACGCGAGGCGTTCATCGTCAAAGTCCGCCGGGGGACCTCGGACGAGGCCGTCGGAGTGGGCTTCGTGGTCGGCGACAAGCAGATCGTCACATGCGCCCACGTCGTCAACGTGGCGCTGGGCCGGCAGAAGCCCGACCGGCACGAGCCGCCCGAAGGCGCCCGTGTCCAGGTGGAGTTCGTGCTGCTGGGCGACGCTGAGGGCGGCCCGGTGCGCAACTGCCGGGTCAGCGCCTGGGATCCGCCCTCCGTCGCGGGCTCGGAGGGACGCGACGTCGCCGGGCTGACCGTCGTCGGAGGAGACGAACTGCCCTCCAGGGCCGGCCCTGCGCGCCTGCTCGACGCGCGGCCGAGCGACACGGACGTCTCGGCCTTCGGCTATCCCCGCAGCCCGGCGCGCGGCGTGAACGGCGCCTGGAGCGCGTGTGTCCTCAGAGGCGCGGTCGGTGGCGGGCTGATCCAGCTGGACGCCGGCAGCGAGGCCGCGTTGCGCGCGCAGCCGGGCTACAGCGGATCGCCGGTCGTGGTGAAGGACCGCTGGGGCGACGCGGTCGTGGGGATGCTCACCATCGCCAGCAAGGACGGCGCGGCGGCGGACGCCTACGCGGTCCCTCTCTCGGAGATCGCCTCGGCCTGGCCCGAGGCCCTCGGCCGTACGGTCCTGCCGCCCTGCCCCTACCGAGGACTGCAGGCCTTCACCGCCGCGGACGCGGAGGCCGGCCTGTTCGTCGGCCGTGACTGGGAGGTGAAGCGCCTGAGGGACATGGTGCGGATCCAGCCGCTCGTCGTGGTCACCGGCCCGTCCGGCGTCGGCAAGTCGTCCCTCGTCGCCGCGGGCCTCCAGCCGGCCCTCGAAGAAGAGGGCTGGGTGGCCGCCACGTTCCGGCCCGGGGCATCACCCTACGAGTCCGTGGCGCGCGCCGTCCTGGCTCTGGAGCACCCCGACGGGGGGCACACCCTCGACCGACTCGTCTCCCGCACCGCCTCCCTGCGCGAGGAGGGTTTCTGGAAGGTCGCCGAGCGCCTGGCGATTCTCACCGGCAAGCGCCTGGTGTTCATCGGAGACCAGTTCGAGGAGGTGTTCAGCGGCGGGGCGGACGCGCGGGAGCGGCTGTCGTTCCTGCGGCACCTGTTCCCGCCCGCCGACTCCCTGCCGAGCACCGACGTGAGACTCGTCTGCACGCTGCGCGCGGACTTCCTCCCCGACCTGCTCGAACTTCCCGACGTGGGTTCACGGCTCCAGGACCGTCAGCTCAACGTGTCCCCGCTGGACGAGGACGCCCTCACCACGGTGATCGTCGAGCCCGCCAGACGTGCCGGAGTGGCGTTCACCCCGGGCCTCGCCGAAGCCATCGCAGGAGAGGCGAGCAGGTCCGCGGGAAGCCTGCCCCTGCTCGAATTCGCCCTGACGGAACTGTGGCCGCTGCAACGGGACCGCCACATCAGCTTCGACAGCTACCACAGCGTCGACGGCGTCTCCGGAGCCCTGAACCGGCATGCGGAGAAGGTCTACGCCTCCCTGTCCCAGCAGTTCCCCGAGACCCGGATCCGCCGAGCCCTGCTGTCCATGGTGCGGGCCCGCGGCGGCTCCGCGAGCGCCGTCCGCGTGACCGCCCACCGCCGCCACCTGGGCCGCGAGTGGTTCATCGCGCAACTCCTCGCGCAGCCCGAACACCGGCTCGTCGTGATCGGGCCGGGAGGGGCCGATACCGCGGAGATCGCCCACGAGGCACTCATCCGCGAGTGGAAGCGGCTGGCCGGCTGGGTCGACGAGGACGCCGACTTCCAGCAGTGGCTCGCGGTCATGGAGGAACGTGCGAGCGAGAAGGACCTGCTGTCCGCCCCGCGCGTGGCGGAGGCGCAGCGCTGGCTCGGCGAACGGCACACCGACATTCCCGAGGCCGTCCGCCGGCTGATCGAGCACAGCAGTTCGGAGATACTCGAGCAGCGGCGCACCCAGGAAATGCTGAGCAAGTCGCAGGAGTTGACCGAACAGCTCCGCGAGCGTTCGAGCGAGCTGGAGCGGCGGGCGGAGCAGCTCGCGGATTCCAAGCGCTTCATGTCCGACTTCCTCGGCACCGTGTCGCACCAGATGCGCACCCCCCTCGGCTCGCTGCTGATCCTGGCCAGGCTGCTGGCCGACAACGGGGACGGGAACCTGACGCCCAAGCAGGTCGACTTCGCCAGGACCATCCACGGGGCCGGCTCCGACCTGCTCCGGCTGCTCGAGAACCTCGTCGAACTGTCCATGTTCGAGGAGGGGAAGAAGGAGGTCTCGCCGACCCGCATCGCTCTGGTTCAGGTGGTCGACCACGTGGCGGATCTGTTGCGGCCGCTGACGGAGGAGAAGGGGCTCGACTTCTCGGTGCGGGTCTCGCCCGAGTTGCCCGCCACGTTCCACACCGACGAGCAGCGGCTCCTCCAGGTACTGCGCAACCTGCTGTCGAACGCGGTGAAGGTCACCGATGCCGGCGAAGTGGAGCTGGTGGTCCATGCGGCGGGTGCGGACGTGCCGGAGCCGATCCGGAAGCAGTTCCTGGAGAGGGGGGTGCCGCGTACGGGGGGCGAGGCGGTGATCGCGTTCTCGGTGACCGGCGCCGGCGTCGGCATGGCTCCGGACAGGATGGAGGCCACGTTCGAACTCGTCGGCCAGGACGCCGCGACGGGCCGCGCGTTCGGCGGCACGGGCCTGGGCCTGTCGATCAGCCGGGAGATCGCGCGTCTGCTCGGGGGCGGGATCTTCGTGACGAGCGAGCCGGGCCGCGGCTCGTCGTTCACCCTGTATCTGCCGCTGAACGCCCCGGCCCCCGAGCCGGGCGGTCCCGCACCGGCCACGCCACCGGCTTCGCAGGCCGGAGCGGTCGCTGCGAAGGGCCCTGCCCGACCCGACCGCACCAGGGCGTTCGGAGGCGAGAAGGTCCTGATCGTGGACGACGACATCCGCAGCGTGTTCGCGGTCACCACCGTGCTGGAGTCTCACAACCTGAACGTGGTGTACGCCGAGAACGGCAGGGAAGGCATCGAAGCCCTCGAGCGGAACGAGGACACGGCGCTCGTGCTGATGGACATCGCCATGCCGGAGATGGACGGATACACGGCCATCAGGGCCATTCGGCAGATGCCGCGGTTCACGGGCCTGCCGATCATCGTACTGACCGCCAAGGCCATGGCCGCCGACCGTGAGGAGGCGATCCGCTGCGGAGCCTCCGAGTTCATGACGAAGCCGATCGATCCCGATCGGCTGCTCGCGATGATCCGGCAGTGGACACAAGAGCACCCGTACCGCCCCGGTCGGAGCGGCACGGGAGGCCGGTTCACGGGGTGAGCAGGCGGTCCTGTTCGGCCAGGGGCGTGCCCCCGTACCAGTCCAGGGCCTTGCCGAAGCGGATCAACCCGCCGTACAGGGCGGGGTCGACGGGCGTGGCGAGGACGACGTCGAGCACGGCCGACGCGGCGTCGGCGGGCGACCGCGCCTGGCTGAAGTCGCTGAACCAGGGCCGGGAGGTCGCGGTGTCGACCATGCCGGGGCAGACCGCGGCGATCAGGGTGTCGGTCGCGAGGTCGCGCTCGCGGCGTTCCGCGGCGAGGGCGCGTACGGCGGCGACCTGGGCCACCTTCGAGGGCACGTTCAGCCAGCGCGGCCAGCCCGCCTCCTCGGCGGTGCCGGCGTGGACGGCGTCGCGCCACGCCTCGACGGCCGCCTCGACCTGGTCGAGGCTCGCGCCGTCGAACAGGTGATGCAGCCGGGGGTCCAGGCGGCCGAGGGTGCCGAGGCTGCTCGCCACGACCAGGAGCCGGCCACCCGGGCGCAGTACCGGGCCGAAGCGCCGCAGGATCGCGTGCGTGGCGGTGTTGGAGACGTCGATGAACTCGTCCGCCCGCGCGGACTGCGACTCCTCGGGCAGCAGCCGGGCCACCGCGTTGGACAGGACGATGTCGACGCCTGCGTGGCGGACCCGCAGGTCCTCGGCCAGCCGGGCGATGGCGTCGGTGTCGGTGACGTCGAGGACCCGGCCCTCGACGCGCGCGCGGGTACCGGGCAGCAGGGTCACCTCGCGGGCGGCGTCCGCCACGCGTCGCCGGTCGCGGCCGGTCAGGAGAACCAGGTCGTCCGGGCCCATGCGGGCCGCCAGCCCTTCGACGAGCGCACGGCCGAGTCCTTGGTTGGCGCCCGTGACGAGAGCGATTCGGGAAACGTTCACACCAGCCACGGTAGGAATCACATCACCATGCGTCCAACGAAAGCAGGGCATGGGCATTATGTGCGATTCCTGTGGGCCCTCGCGGACGAGCCCCCTCTCGTCCGCGTCTCCCCGGGACCGGCCCGGTGTCCGCTGTCCGGGTCAGGCGACCGCGAGGTGTGCGCGGTTCGTCCTCTTCGCACCCCTACGCTTCGCCACGGCCCACCGTGCAGAGAGGACTCACCCCATGCCAGCTCCCGTGGTCGTCATCACCGGCGCGCTCAGCGGAATCGGGCGGGCCACCGCCCTGGCCTACGCCCGGCTGGGCGCCGACGTCGTGGTCTCGGGGCGGCACGAGGAGCGCGGTGCGGAACTCGCCGGGGAACTCGAGGGCATGGGGGCGCGGGCCCTGTTCGTGCGGGCCGACGTACGCAGGGACGACGACGTCCGCGATCTCGTCGACCGGGCCGTCGATCGCTTCGGCGGGATCGACGTCGCCCTCAACAACGCCGGCACCGAAGGGTGGACGGGGCCGATCACCGCCGTCACGGACGACGCCTACGCGGCCACCTTCGACACCAACGTCAAGGGGACCCTGCTGAGCATGAAGCACGAGTTCCGTGTCATACAGGAGCACGGCGGCGGCAGCATCGTCAACGTCAGCTCCATCTACGGCCGGATGGGCTACCCGGAGGTCTCCGTCTACGCCGGTAGCAAGCACGCCGTCATCGGGTTCACCAAGGCGGCCGCCCTCGAAGGCGCCGCGCACGGCATCCGGGTGAACGCCGTGGCCCCCGGCTTCACCCGGACCGGGATGTACGAGCGGGTCACCGGCGACGACCGGACACGGGCGGCGGTGAACTCCGTCCTGCCCCTACGCCGTCCCGGCACCCCGGAAGAGGTGGCCGAGGCTGTGCTCTTCCTCGGTTCCGACAAGGCCGCGTACATCACCGGCCAGACCCTGACCCTGGACGGAGGCCTCATGGCGGGCTCACCGCTCTTCCCCGGCGACTGACCCGGCCCACGACCCAGCGCCTGACCGGTGCGTGATCCTGCTCCCGCCCCGCCCCGCCCCGCCCCGCTCCCTGTCCGTCCTGCGACCCGGTGCCGAACTGGCCCTCGCCGCGGCCCCTGGTCGGCCTCCGACTTGGTGTCCGGCCTCGCCGCGATCCGGCGCCTGTCCCGGCCCTCGACTCGGTGCCGGACTGGCCCGCGCCGCGGCCCCTGGTCGGCCTCCGACTCGGTGTCTGGCCTCGCCCCGATCCGGCGCCCGACCTGATGCCTGATGCGGCTCACGTCCCGGTGCCTGACCGGGCCTCCGTGCCGATGCCCGATCCGATGCCTGATGCGGCTCCCGCCTTGGTGCCATGACCTCGCCCCGACCCGGCGCCTGACCGGTTCCTGACCGGTTCCTGGCCGGTTCCTGGCCCGGTGCCTTGATCCGGTCCCGTCCTGCTGCCCCCACCCGGTGCCTGACCTCGTTCCGCCCTGGTGCCCGACCGGCGTTTGACCGGCCTTCGCACCGGTGCCCACAGCGGGCCCCTGCCTACCTTCGACCCGCCCCCTGACGGGTCCTTGACCCGGCCCACGACTTGGTGCCGGACCCGTTCCGTTCCGGTGCCCTGATGCAGCTCCCGCAGCGGTCCCCGGCCGGCCTCGGACTCGGCCCCGTCCCGGTGTCCGGCCGGCCCCTGACCGGCTGCCGCCGCGGCCCCTGGCCGGCCCCGGCTCGGCCCCCGTCCAGGCCCCCGTCCACCCCTGGCCGGCGTCAGACCCCGTGTCCGGTGCCCGTTCCCCGGGTCACCCGGTGGTCAGCGCACGGGGCCTCAGCTCGGCGCCGCGGCGGCGCACGGTGTGCGGGGTGCGCAGTTCGTGGGTGAGGAGGCGGGCGGCGAGGCCGGTGCGGTCCTCGGGGGCGAGGGCGGTCACGGCGGCGATCAGCTTCTCCGCGGTGGCCCCGTCGACGGTGGCCGGGAGGGGCTCCTGGCCCAGGAGGCGGGCCGTCTCCGGGTCCAGCGGGGCCCCGTCCCCGGCGGGCGGGGCGAGGAGCACACGGCGCAGGGGCTCGGCGGCCTCGTCCGGCAGCAGCTCGGCGTAGCCGGGCAGCTCGGCGTCGGGGGCGATCAGCAGCAGGTGCTTGGCGATGAGGGCGGCCTCCGGGAAGGGGGTGCGCACGGCCAGCGGGGCCAGCGTCTCGGGGGAGAGGCCGAGGACGCAGCCCGCGTGCAGCAGCACCTCGCGGACGCGGGTCGCCCCGGGGGCGTCGGGCAGCAGGGCACCGGTGCGGGCGAGGAAAGCGGCGACGGTCTCCTCGGCGGCCGTGCCGTCGACCTGCTCGGTGCCCCGGTAGTAACGCGTCACGTAGGCGTACCACCAGGCGAGCTGGACCTCGTACAGCTCGCCCACCACCGACTCGTACGCCTCCTTGGGCAGCAGCTCCCGCAGGGCCGGCACCAGCTCGCGGTAGAGGAGGCGGATCCAGGTGTGCGGTGAGCGCTGGATGCCCCAGCACTCGCCGTGCGCGTAGTCCCCGACCAGCTCGGCGATGCTCAGCTCCCCGGCGGCGAACTCGGAGCGCACCCCGGTCCCGGTGGTCTCGAAGCGGTAGAAGTGGTCGGCGGACCGAGGCGGCCGGGGCGTGGGCAGCACCTGGTCGATCAGCTGCTCCAGCTCCGCGTACCGGGAGTGGAGCCGATCGAGGTCGAGGGTCAGGCGCGGGAACAGCGGATCGGTGAACTGCCGCTTGAACTTGGCGATCTCCTCGGAGAGCGCCTGGTAGAGGAACACCTTGTCGAAGCGGTGGCTGAACGACAGCCCGATGTACGGGAAGACGGTGCAGCTGCGGCACTCGGAGCGGTGGCCCACCTCCTCGTCCCGCACCCGCAGGAACTCCGGGTCCTCGACCAGCTCGCGCAGCGGGCGGTCCCAGGCGACCGAGTTGTCGAAGGCGTGGTAGCAGGGCAGGACGAGCCGCCCGTCGGGGCCGACCGTCAGGATCCGCTTGTTGGCGTAGCAGTCGGTGGGCGCGCTCGGGTCCAGGGTCTCCATGTACTTGCGGAAGTGCAGGTTGACCAGGGCGAACGGCTGGTGCAGCAGGCGTATCAGCTCCTCGGCGATCGGCCCGCCGGTCGGTTCCGACTCGTCCATCCGTCCCGCCCGGCCCGCCACGGCGTCGGCGAGCGGCTTGCCGTTCTGCTCGATCAGTTTCAGCTTGCGCGCCGTCCGGTTGGTGTCGCGGACGGTGTCCTGCTCGTCGAAGTACTCGAACATGCCGGAGAAGTACACGGTGATCCGGTTCTCGTGGGCGAAGCGCAGCAGATCCGGTATCTCGTCCACGTTCTCCCGGGTCACCACGCAGATCAGCTTGAGGTTGCCGCTGCCGGTGGCGATGACCTTCCGGATGACGTCCAGGGCCCGGTCCAGGGTGGGCACCCCGCGGATCTGCCGGTAGCGGTCGGGCCGCAGCGTGTCCAGGGAGACGTTCATGGTGTCGACGTACGGCACGATCGCGTCGATGTGCTGGGCGAACCGGATGCCGTTGCTGGTGATCTCCACGGCCATGCCGAGCGACTTGGCGTACTGCACGATGCCGTCGATGTGCGGGTGCAGCACCGGCTCGCCGCCCGTGAAGTCGACGTAGCGCACGCCGAGTTCGTACAGCTCGTCCAGGATCCGGCGGGCCCGCTCCAGGGTGAGTTCCTCGTAGCCCTTGAACTTGTCGTCCTGCCAGACGTTGCAGTAGCCGCAGAGCGAGTTGCAGCGGAAGGTGATGTAGAAGCGGGCCGAGGTCAGCCGGCCCCGGTCGGTGGTGGTGCTCGCGGTCACGGGTCATTCTCCGTCGGTCGGGTGCGGCGGGCGGGAGCGGGCGGGGGGAGGCGTCGGTCAGGGCAGCGGCGCGCCCCGCGCCGCGATCCACAGCTCGTACCACTCCTCGTGCGTGAGGTCCGGCGCGCGCAGTGCCGCGTCCCGGCAGGCGCGGATCCGTTCGGGGCGGCTGGTGCCGATCACCGGGACGAGGCCGGCGGGATGGCGGGCCAGCCACCACAGCAGGACCGTCTCGGGGGTGGTGTCCTTGCTCCGGGCCAGCCGGCGCAGCAGCCGGGCGGCAGGGTTGTCGGCGTCCCCCGTGTACCGGCCCCGGGCCAGCGCGCCCCACGCCTGGAGCTGGATGCCCCGGTCGACGCACGCCTCCAGGGTGCCCTCGGGAAAGCCGCCCGAGGCGGCCGCGGAGGTGTTGAGCAGCACCCCCGCCTCGACCCAGTCGCGCCGGTCCAGGCTCATCTCCAACTGGTTGGCCACCAGGGGGAGTTCCAGGCGTGCCTGGAGATGGGCGATCTGGGCGCCGCTCATGTTGGAGACACCGAACCGGCGTACCAGCCCCTGCCGGTGCAGCTTGTGCAGGGCTGCGGCGATCTCGTCGGGGCCGGTCAGCGGGTCGGGGCGGTGCAGCAGCAGGGTGTCGATCACGTCGGTGCGCAGGCGCGCGAGGCTCTCCTCGACCCGCCGGACGATCGAGTCCGCCCGCAGGTCGTACCACCCCGGCCGGTCCCCCTCGGCGAGCCGGATCCCGCACTTGGTCTGCACGGTGATCCGCTCGCGCAGCCCCGGCGTCCGGGCCAGCACCTCGCCGAACACCGACTCCGACTTGCCGAACCGGTAGATGTCCGCGAGGTCGAACACGGTGATCCCGCACTCCAGCGCCGCCGCCACGGCGGCCTGGGCGCGGTCCACGTCCTCGGTGGTGTACGGCGCGCGGTCCCAGCCGCCGCCGAGCCCCATGCAGCCGTAGATCAGCCGCGCCCCGGGCGCCCGGCCGGAGGGTTCGGTGGATATGTCCGTCAACGGGCCGCCTCCTTCAAGGCGTCGGCGAGGAGTTCGGCCGCGGCGAGCACCGGGAACTGGGTGTTGGCCGCGGGCACGGAGGGCAGCACGGAGGCGTCGGCGACGCGGAGGTTGGACACGCCGTGCACGCGGCCCGCGCCGTCGGTGACCGCCAGCGGGTCGGTCGCGGGGCCCATGGCACAGGTGCCGACCGGGTGCCAGTACGTACCGAGCCGGGAGCGCAGCCCGGCGTCGGTCAGCTCCCCGGAGGGCACGGCGCCGGCCAGCGGGGCGAGCGCCGAGGTGGCGGCGAGCCGTTGGGCGATCTCCAGGCCCTCGCGCAGCACCGCCATGTCGCGGCCGCCCGGGTCGGTGAGGAACCCGGGGTCGATGTCGAGGGGTTCTGCGGGGTCGGCGGAGCGCAGCCGGACCCGGCCGCGGGAGGCGGGCTTCATCAGGAAGGCGGCGACGCCGGCCTCGTACTGGCCCGGCGGCAGGCTGCCGAACAGCGGGTCCCCGGCGGAGGGCAGGATGTGCAGGTCCCAGCCGCCCGCCGGGCAGTGCGTGCTGGCGGCCCGGATCAGCATCCGGCTGACGTACAGCTCGCCTTCCTTCTCCTGCGCGGCCAGCGCCGCGTTGAGGTCCGGCGTCGGCGCCAGGGGTACGAACACCCCGGGCTGGTCGGACAGGTTGGCGCCGACGCCCGGCAGATCCACCTCGGCCCGTACGCCCGCCTCGCGCAGCTCGTCCGCCGGTCCGATGCCGCTGCGCAGCAGCAGGCCGGCCGAGCCGAAGGTGCCGCAGGCGAGGACGTAGGTGTCCGCGGTCAGCGTCTCGGTCCGCCCGTCCACGACGACCTCGGCGCCCACGACCTCACCGCCGTCGAGCAGCAGCCGGTTCGCCGTCGCCTCGCCGAGGACCGTGAGGTTGGCGCGGGAGCGGGCCGGGCCGAGGTAGCCGAAGGCCGCGTTCCAGCGCAGCCCGTCGAGCGCGTTGAGCAGCGGCGTGCCGCAGCCGGGCGCGCCCGGGACGCCCATGTCGACTTCCTCGTAGCCGAGTTCGCGCGCACCCGCGAGCGCCGCGCGTGCCCAGACACTGAACTCCCGCTCGGGCACGGGTCGTAGCCGCATGGCCGCCGCCGCCCGCTTCCGGTACGGCGCCATCGCGGCGGCGGACCAGCGGGGGCCGCCCGCCCGGGTCCACTCCTCGTGGTCGGCGTCCGAACCCCAGGTGTGCCAGCACCCGTTGACGCAGGAGGAGCCGCCCAGCACCCGGGCACGCAGCCGGTGCACGGCGACCCCGCGCTCCCACATGTGGTCGCGGGGCAGGGCGTGCGCGTCGAGCAGCGTGCGTGGCCAGCGTGCACGGTCCACGCCGTGGTCCGGCCCGGCCTCCACCAGGCAGACCCCGCGCGCCGGGTCCTCGCTGAGCCGGGCGGCGAGCACACAGCCCGCCACGCCGCCGCCGAGCACCAGCACGTCGTGGTGTCCTGTGACAGGGCTCATCCGCCCACCTTGGCGGCCTGCTCGTCGGCGTCCGACTCGGCGACCCGGGCGAGGAGTTCGTCCCGCCCGATGGCGTCGGCGCGCGTCGAGGGCACGGTGCAGGCGTGGGCGCCGGCGACCGCGCCGTAGCGGGCGCAGCGCAGCGGGTCGGCGCCGTCCAGCCAGCCGAGCAGGAAGGCGGAGGCGAAGGCGTCGCCCGCGCCGTTGGAGTCCACGACGGGCTCGGGCGGGGCGACCGCCGGCACATGCGTCAGCTCGCCGTCGACCAGCAGGTACGCGCCCTCGGCGCCCGCGGTGGCCACGACGATCCGGGCCCGGCCGCGCGCCGCGACGTCCCGCATGGTGTGCTCCGGGTCGGCCAGCGCGGTGGTGGACAGGAAGACCAGGTCCGCGGCGAGCGCGAAGGGCTCGTGGTACGGGTTGACGCCGTCCCAGTTGTGCAGGTCCGTCGAGACGGTCAGCCCGGCCTCGCGCAGCACCGGCAGGGCGTGCGCGCACGGGTAGGTGATCACCACGTGCGCGTGCCGGCTCGCGGCCGCCAGGGCGCGCAGGGTGTCCTCGGGCAGCCGGTCGGACTCCTGACTGCGGGTGTCGTCGTACAGGGACAGTCGCCGTCCGTCCGGGCCGACCAGGTTGACCGCGCGCTTGGTGCCCGCGGCGGAGGGCACGGCGGTGAGCGGGATGCCCCGGTCCCGGTGCAGCGCGCGCACCAGGTCGCCCTCCGGGTCGTCGCCGACCAGGTCGATGTGGTGGGCGCGCAGGCCCAGGGCGGTGACCCCGAGCGCGACGAAGTCGCCGCTCTGTCCGGCGCGGGTCACGATGCCCGGCCGGATCATGTAGCTGTCGGCGTAGGGGATCGGCAGTTCCGGGACGTGGACGACGGTGTCCACGCCCGCGCCGCCCAGGACGAGGACGTCGGTCTCGGTGGTCATGGCAGTCGGCTCGTTTCTCTCACGTGGGGTGGAGTCCATCGGGGTGGTGAGTCAAGCAGCCGCCCGCAGCGCTGGCAAGAACTTGCTGAAATTTTCAGCAACTTGCACCAGCGGCCGGGCGGTTCGACGGGAACAGGCGTTCAAGGACCGCCGCCACGCCGTCCTCCTCGTTGCCGGGCGCGATCTCGTCGGCGCGGCGCTTCAGTTCGGGGTGGGCGTTGCCCATGGCGACCCCGTGCCCGGCCCAGGCGAGCATCGGGATGTCGTTGGGCATGTCCCCGAACGCCACCGTGTCGGCGGCGCCGAACCCCAGCCGGCGCGCGGCCTCGGCGAGCCCGCGCGCCTTGTCCACCCCGTCGGGCAGCAGTTCGACCATGCCCTCGCCGGAGTGGGTGACCCCGATCCGCCCGGCGCACACGGAGTGAGCGAGGGCGGCCAGAGCGTCGTCGTCCAGCGCCCGGCTGCGGATGAGGACCTTCTCCACGGGTCGCGTCCACAGCCCCTCCGCGTCCTCGACGAGCCGCCAGCCGTGCCGCACCCGCTCCCCGAAACCCGGCGTGACCAGGAACTCCCCGGACAGCCCCGCGGTCACCACGCCGAGCGCCAGCGGGCCCGCCGCCTCGGCGATCCGCGCCACCAGCGTCCGTACGACGTCCCGGTCGAGGGTCGCCGAGGACAGCAGCCGGTCGGCGCCGACGTCGTACAACTGCGCCCCCTGCCCGCAGACGGCGATCCCCCCGTACCCCAGCGGGGCCAGCAGGTCCCGGCAGCCCGCGGCCGGCCGGCCCGTCACCACCAGGTGCCGGGCGCCGGCGGCGGCGGCCCGGTCGAGCGCGGCCCGCGTCCGCGGGGAGACGGTGAGGTCGCCGCGCAGCAGGGTGCCGTCGAGGTCGGTGGCGACGACCCTGTAGCGCGCGGTCACCCGCCCTCGCCCCGGCGCAGTTCCAGCAGGGTGTACGCGGCCAGCGTCGCCGCGTCGGTGATCCGGCCGGCGCGCACGAGGTCGCGCCACTCGGCCGGCCCGGCCCGGCACTGGCGCATGTCGGCCTCGCTCGCCTCGCGTTCGGGCGGCCCCTGCGTCAACTCCTCGGCCAGGAAGACATGACAGCCCTGGCTGGCGTAGCCGTAGGCGACGTGCACCCGGCCCAGATACGTCATCCGGGCGGCCCGCAGCCCGGTCTCCTCGCGCAGTTCGGCGCGGGCCAGTTCGAGCGGCGGAGCGCCTTCGTGCCCGGCGGGCCAGGAGCCCTGCGGGAACTCCCAGTAGCGGCCCGCGACCGGGTAGCGGTACTGCTCGACCAGATGCAGACCGCCGTCGCCGTCCCGGGGGATCACCAGGGCGTAGTCCGGCTTGTCCACCACGCCGTACAGGCCCGTGCTCCCGTCGGGGCGCCGGATGTCGTCCTCCCGGACGGTCATCCACGGGTTGCGGTAGACCTCGCGCGAGCGCACGGTGCGGATCACGGGGCGGCCTCCAGCAGATCGCGGACCCCCTCGGCGACCCCGCGCACCCGCAGCCCGTGCCTGCGCAGCACATCGTCCAGGAGGGTGCTGGTCAGACAGGTGTGGGCGGGCCGGCTCGCGTACCGCCCCCGCGCCCGGGGCACCCGGGCCACCCGCGTCCGGGGCACGCCCAGACCCTCGGCGATCACCTCCGCCCACGCGGCCCGCGAGACCCGGTCCGGGCCGCCGAGGTGCAGCAGTCGGGGTGCCCCGGGCTCCAGGACGGCGGCGGTCACGGCGGCGACGTCCTCGACCGGCACCGGCGTGGTCCACTGGTCGTACGGCGCCTCCACCTGCTCCCCGGCGCGCAGCCGGTGGGCGCAGGAGGCGAAGAAGTTCAGCCACTTGGCGGAGTCCGCGGGTTCCCAGCCGTAGACCAGGCTCACCCGCAGCACGGTCGCGTCGGGCGCCGCGCCGACGATCCGCTCGGCGGCCAGCTTGGCCCTGCCGTAGGCGTTCGCGGGCGCCGTGGGGGTGGCCTCGTCGTTGTCGGGACCGCTGCCGTCGAACACGTTGTCCGTGGAGATGAGGACCGTACGACGCCCCCGCGCGGCCGCCGTCAGATGGGCCGCCGCCGCGCTGTGCAGCGCCGTGGCCCGCGCGGGATCGGCCTCGCACCAGGTCACGTCCGAGGGGCCGTGGACCAGCACGAGCCGGTCCGGCCGCACCGAGTCGACCACCCGGGCGCAGTCGTCCGCGTCGGTGGCGTCGAGCCGCACCCAGGGCGCGGGGGGACCCGGCGGCGGGGTGCGCGAGGCGAGCACGGGACTGCCGCCCAGGGCGGTCAGCCGTGCGGCCACGGCCCGTCCGACGAAGCCGCTGCCGACGATCAGCGTGGTCGTGCTCATACGGCCGTCACCGCCCTGCGCCCCACGCCCCGCGCGGCCAGCAGCCGTCCGGCGCCGATCAGCCCGTGGTCGTCGTCCGGGGCGCCGAGCGTCACCATGCGCCGGATGCCGTCGGCGTCCAGACCGAAGCAGCCGAGCCGCTCCAACTCCTCGGTGAGGAGCCGGACATAGCGTGGTCCGACGGCGAGGGCGAAACCGCCCATCAGGATGTAGCGGCGGATGCCGATGGAGGTGAACACCGAGATGATCGCCGAGGCGAGGTAGGGGAGCACGGAGCGCAGGACGCCGGTGGCGAACGGGTCGCCGGCCCGGATCGCGGCGACCAGCGCGGGGTTGTCCAGCCGGTCCGGGTCGGGCGCGGTGGCGCCCAGTGCCGATCGGGCGTAGCCGCCGGGGTCGGCGTGGGCGGCGCGGCGGGCGGCGGCCAGGGTGCCGCGTCCGGAGGCGATGCCGCCGAGGTGGCCCCGGCCGCCGCAGTCGCACCGGGGAGCGCCGGGGGAGGGATCGCAGGGCCAGTGGCCGAGTTCGCCGCCGTGGCCCTCAGCGTCGAGCAGCACCTCGCCCGCCCGGTACACCTTGCTGCCGATCCCGGAACTCACCGTGATCAGGCAGAACGGCGGCTCGTCGGGGCCGTGCACATAGCGCCACGCGGCGGCCGTCAGATCGTTGACGACGACCACGGGCAGGCCGAGGCGGTCCTCCAGCGACTGCCGCACCGGCAGCGGATCGCCGGGGCCGCCCCAGATGGTGGGCGCGGCCAGCGCCCGCCCGTCGGCGGTGACCGGACCGGCGAAGGCCACGGCCAGCGCACTGCTGCCGTGCCGCTCCACCGCCTCGGCGCACAGCCCGGCGAGCTGCTCGCCCACCCGGTCCTGGAGCACCGGGACGGGCGCGCCGGGGTGGCGGTCCAGTCCCTCGGTGGGGGTGCGGCGCACATCGGACAGGGCGCCGGTGGTGAGGTCGTAGCGGGCGGTGCGCAGGGTGGTGCCGCCCAGATCGACCACCGTGCAGGCGGGTTCAGACACGGGCTCCTCCTCGGGGGGCAGCGGGCGCGACGGACTGCACCGTGCCGTCCTCCAGCACGATCGCGGAGTCGATCTCGGCGCCCTCCGGCACCGCGGCACCCGGCAGCAGCACACTGTGGCGCACCCGCGCCCCGGCACCGATCCGCGCCCCCGGGAAGGCGACGCTGTGCTCCAGCAGACCCTCGTTGACCAGGTCGGCGGGCACCAGGCTGCGGGTCACACCGGGAGCGGAGACGACGACCTCGCGCGGCACCTCGGGCCGTACCGTACGGGGGAGTCGGCCGACCGCCAGCGTCGGCCGCTCCCCGGTCAGCGCCAGGTGCGCCCGGTGGTAGCGGTCGACCGTGCCGATGTCCTCCCAGTGCCCCGGCACCTCGTGGCCGAGGATCAGCTCACCGCCCGCCAGCATCGCCGGGATGACGTCCCGGCTGATGTCGTGCTGCCAGCCGGTGCCGTCCAACCGCTCCAGATAGTGGTGGAGCCGGGCCGCGTCGAAGACGCAGAACGCGGCGAACACCAGGTCGCTGGTCGGCTCGGCGGGCTTCTCCACGAACGCGGTCAGCCGCCCCGCCGGGTCGAAGTCGACCATGCCGAAGAGGTGGACGTAGCGCCGCTCGATGCGCTGGTAGGCGAGGGTGAGCGCGGCGCCGGACCCGCGGTGGGCGGCGATCAGCGGCCCGTAGTCGAAGCGGTAGACATGGTCCGCGTGCAGCACCAGCACCTCGGAGGTGTCCGGACCGAACAGGTACGGCGCCTTGCGGATCAGCGCGTCGGCGGTGCCCCGCTCGGGCGTGCCCCCGGGCAGCGGGGGCCGGTAGCCGGCGCCCTCCCGGTACGCGCGGTCGTACGGGCCGAAGTGCACCCGGAAGCCGGGCCGCCACCACGTGCGGTACAGGTCGTCCATCAACTGCCGCTCCTCGTACTGGGACAGCAGCAGCACCTCGTCGAACCCGGACGCCTCGGCGTTGGCGAGCGAGAAGTCGATCAGCCGGCAGGAGCCGCCGAACGGCACCAGCGGCTTGAGCCGGCCGTGCCCCAGCGGTCCCATCCGGCGGCCCTCGCCGCCCGCGAGCAGCGCGGCGCGCACCCCGTCAGCCATGGCGCACCACGTCCCAGGCGGAGCGCCCGTCGGCCAGGGTCAGCAACAGGTCCAATTCCCCTCCGGTGTACGGAAGTTGCTCCAGGTCCAGGATGAACTCGCCCGGCCCGGTCTCGGCGGCCCGGTGGACCGCGGTCCCGCGGCGCCCCGCTCCGGCGGGCTCGGCCCACGTGACCGCTTCGACGCGGGCGGCGCCCGGCAGCCGGTAGGTGAGCCGCCCGTCCGCGACCGAGTGGCGTGCGTCGAGGCGTTCCCGCAGTTCCGGGTCGCCGGCGGCGGCGCGGGCGCAGCGCCCGAAGTCGGCGCGTGCCCAGGCCGCTTCGAACAGGGCGCGGCGTGCCTCGGGGTCCAGGGGGCGGCAGCGGGCGTAGGCGTCGGCGTCCCCGAGCCGGGCGGCGGCCTCGGCGATCGCGTCGCCGTACTCCTCGTACGCCCCCTCGGGCAGCAGGTCGAACCACCCGTGCCTCAGCAGGAGCGGGACGTCCCGCGCGGGCCGCTGCCCCTCCCACAGGGGAAGGAAGGCGTCCAGGTGCCGCCGGGCCGTGTGCTCCCAGGTGAACCGCCGCGCGGTGGCGATGGAGTTCTCCCGCAGCCGCGCGTACTCCTCGGGCCGCTCGCGCAGCAGGGCGGCGGCCTCGTGGATGCGGCGGGCCAGCGCGTCGGCGAGCAGCGAGTCGTCCTCGGCGAAGGAACGGTTGACCGCGAAGCCGGTGGCCCCGGGGGTGTTCAGCGGGTCGGCGACATGACCGAAGTGCGCCATGCCCAGCTGGGCCGTCGCGATCGGCACGGAACCCATGGCCATTGCCTCGCCCTGCGCGATCAGGAACGTGTCCATCTCGAACTTGGACGGGAAGAGGCAGAAGTCCGAGGAGGCCGCGTAGGCCATGATCCTTTCCTCGGCGACCCGTTCGCACTCCAGGTGGATCCGGTCCTTGTGGCGTTCGACCACCTCGCGGATGTACGGGTCGCCGATCCCGTCGTCGCTGAGGCAGCGCAGCACGAAGTTGGCCGCCAGGCCCTCGGCGAGCACGCGGTCGACCGCGCGGAACAGCTCCAGCTGCCCCTTGTGGTTCACGGCGTACCGGGCGTTGTGGAAGAACGTGGGCAGCGCGGGGTCCAGGCCGAGGCCCCCCAGCACGGCCGCGCGGTCCACGGCGGGCCGCTCCGGAGCGGTCCAGCGCTCCCCGATGGCACAGCCCCCGACGAAGCTCTTGTGCGCGTTGCGGCGCACCGTCTCGTGCACGGGCAGCCGCCGGAACGGCTCCTCGAAGGGGGTGCCGGCGAAATCGGTGTAGAACTCCAGGTGCCCCGGCG
Source organism: Streptomyces hygroscopicus subsp. hygroscopicus (assembly GCF_030269125.1). Taxonomy (GTDB): domain Bacteria; phylum Actinomycetota; class Actinomycetes; order Streptomycetales; family Streptomycetaceae; genus Streptomyces; species Streptomyces hygroscopicus_C. Next base: position 280,591 of record NZ_BSSM01000007.1, read on the forward strand.
AGAGGAAGTCGACCAGGTCGGCGTGATCGGCGACCAGGTCGTACACGCCGACGTGCCCGGGTCCGTACTCGTAGTGCAGATGGGTGCGTTGCTGGTAGGCGCCGCGCGGGGACGGCTCACCCTGACCGGCTTCCTCGGCGGGCAGGGTGACCGGCGCGTCCAGGAAGCGGAGGAGCCGTTCGACCTTGGGCCGGTACACCTTTTTGGTGATCGGCATGTTGCTCTGCACGGTTCCCACGACCAGCTTCGAAGGGTCGGCGCGGAAGGCCGCCGGCATCAGGTAGTGGTAGTACGGCTCATGGGCGTGCACGAGCGCCTTCTCGCCCCCGAACCGGGCGCGCACGAACCGCACGGTGTCCACCTGGTAGGCCAGCGGCTTGAAGAAGACCAGGTCGTGGCCCTTGCTGTGGTACGGCGGGTAGAAGCGGTCGGGGAGCGCGTCCAGCAGTTCGTTGGACAGGAAGTACAGGTCGACGCCGGCCAGGCGCAGCCGGTGCGCGGTCGTGGTCAGCGGGATGCCCACCTCGGCCGGGAAGCGCTCGCCCCAGGTGTCCGGGTCGAGGACGAGCGGGAGCTCGTAGGTGTCCTCGTAGTCCAGGGTCTCCAGGTCGTAGGAGGCGCGCAGTTCGGCCAGGCGGCCGTGGGCGGGGGTGACGACCGAGACGCGGTGGCCCGCGTCGGCGAAGGCGGTGGAGAGGTTCCACAGGTAGACGGAGATGCCGCCCTGGAGGAAGCGGTGGTCGAAGCCCCCGCACTCGAAGTAGGTCTCGATGATGTGCACGGGTGTCCTCATCCGCTGGCCGGCAGGCCGCTTGCCTCCACGGCGTGCCGCAGGTTGATCGCCGCGTGGTAGGCGCGGTCGTGGGCGTAGGCGTAGTCGAGCTCGTGGATCAGCCGGCGCAGCCTCAGCAGCCGCCACGCGGGATGCGCGTCCCGCTCCGGACCCGCGTCGGCCAGCAGGTTCCCGGCCCGCGCGGCCCACAGCCCCGCCGCCCGCCGGAGCCGGGCGAGACCCGCCAGCCTCTCCTCGGTCCAGCCGGGCGTGTCGGGGCGCGCGCCCGCCGCCTGGAGCAGCGCGGTGCGGCAGGTGTCCTCCGGGTCCATGCCGAGGACGTCGGCCGCGTGGTCGGAGAACTCGTCCGCCGTGAAGATCTCCAGGCCCCGGGTCAGGGCGGCCAGGTCCTGCCACGGCGACTGCGCGGTGGCCGGGTCGGCCGGGTCGGCGAGCGGAGTGGACAGGTCGATGACGCACAACTCCCAGCTGCCGTCGGCGCGTTCGCCGCGCAGGACGTGGGACAGGTGGAGATCGCCGTGGCAGGGTCCGGCGGGCCAGGGCCGTGCCGGCAGCCCGGCGATGCGGGTCAGCTCCCGGGACAGACCGGTCGCGGCCGCCTCGCGCACGGGTACCGGGTAGCGGGTGTCGGCGAGGATCAGCGGGGTGAGCCGGGAGAGCCGTTCGGCGGCCTCCGCGAGGACCGCCCCGGCGGGGAACTCCGGGTGCGGGCCGAGGCGTTCGGCCAGCTCCTGGTGGAAGTCGCGCAGGAACAGTCCGGTCGCCCGCAGCGGCGCGATCAGGTCCCGCTGGGAGGCGTCCACCGCCGTGGCCGGCTCGACACCGTCGGCCAGCAGCGGCCACAGCGCCCTGATCCCCGCCCGCAGCGGCACGTTGAGGCCCTCGCCCCGCGCGAACCGGTACAGCACCCCGAGGGGCTCGCGCGCCCCCGTCGCCGTGTCCACGTACGTGTAGTCGCCCACCGGCTGCTGGGTGCGCCCGCCGTCCGCCATCAGGCGCAGCAGCTCGGCCTCCCGGTTGCCGGTGCCGATCCGCCGGTAGCTCTTGTGGGTGTGCGCGGTGCCGCCCAGGTCGATCAGGGACAGCGCGTTGGAGCACCAGCCGGGGTCGAAGGGCAGGGGGCCCCGGTAGGCGGCGGGCGCCCCCCGGAACTCGATCGTGTTGCCGCGCCCGGTGGGCAGCCGCAGCCCGTCGCGCAGCGCGCCGACCACCGCCCGGTCGAACGCCTGCGTACCGGCGGCGGACCGCCCCGGGTCGGCGTCGAGCACCGGCACGAACCAGCGGCCCTCGCCCGCCGCGACCAGCAGCAACCGGACCTCGCCGAGCACCGCCTGGTCGTACAGCTCGAAGGGGCCCCGGCGCCCGGCCTCGTCCATCCAGGGGGCGGCGCGCAGCAGTCCGACGGTCGCGGGCGCGGGGGCGCCGGGCAACAGGGTGTCCATGGGTCAGCTCCCGGTCATCTCGTAACGGTCGACGCCCCGGTGCCAGACGACCAGGGCGAGCGTCACCACACCCGCGGTCACCACGAACAGCCAGGGCAGCATGCCGGTGCGCCCGAAGAGCAGGTAGCCGGCGGGGACGTAGGCGGTGAAGGCGTAGGGCAGCAGCCAGGTCAGCAGCCACCGCAGGGAGGGGTGGTACAGGTCGAGCGGGTAACCGGAGAAGTCCCCCAGCTGGTTGGCCGCGTACAGGGCCGGGAAGCTGTTCGTCGTCCAGAAGGCCAGCGACGCGAACAGCGTCTTGACCGAGGCGAGGATCAGCGTGCCGCACACCACGAGCAGCGGCAGCAGCAGCCATTGCACGGTGCCGAGGCGCAGGTCGAGTTCGTCGGCCGCGTACCAGGTCAGGGCGGCTCCGGTGACCAGTTCCCCGAAGCCGTCCGGGTACAGGAAACGCTCGGAAAGCAGCGAGAACAGCGGGTGCACCGGCCGGATCAGATAGCGGAAGAACTCGCCGTTCTGCACCAACTTGCGTGCCATGATCCAGAGCTGGTCGGTGAACATCCGGTCGAGGCCGCGCGGCAGCAGCGAGAAGCCGAGCAGGAACAGCACCTCGTGGTAGTCCCAGCCGGCGATCCGCGGGGTCTGCCGGAACACCATGCCGACCACCGCCACCTGGCACACCACCCGCAGCACCAGGCCGCCCGCGCCGAGCAGGAAGTCCATGCGGTACTCGGTCAGCCGGTGCACGCTGACGGCGCTGAGATGCCAGGTCAGGCGGGCGTAGCGGGCGGCCGTCGCGAGCGGCCCCGGTGCGGTCATCCGCCCAGCACCTCCACCCGGCGTACGGCGCCGCGCCAGGCCAGCGCGGCCAGCGCGCACAGCGCCGCCGCCCAGCCGAGCTGCGCGGTGAGGATGACGGCCGCGCCCGCGGCGCCGTCGTAGCGCCCGAGCAGCAGCCGCAGCGGGCCGTCGACCATGCCCTGGAACGGCAGCACGCGGGCGACGGCCGCGAGCGGTCCCGGCATCAGCGCGAGCGGTACCACCTGCCCGGCGAAGAACGCGACCACGCTGTCCTTGACGACGCGCACGCCCCAGATGTTGGTGGTGACGAACCCGGCGAGCCCGACCAGCAGGTTCACCCCGAAGCCGATCACCAGGGACAGGGCGGCGGAGACCGCGAAGAGCAGCATGCCGCCCCACGTCGGCGCGGTCAGCGGCAGCAGCAGCGCGTAGAGCGCGACGACGGGTACGGCGACCAGAGTGGCGTTGGTGAGCGACACCGGCAGCCCGGCGGCGAACCGGGCCAGCGGATAGCTGACCGGGCGCAGCAGGGACACGGCGATGTCCCCGCGCTGCACCTCGCCGGACACCTCCTCGTCCACCCGGCTGGCCTGCATCAGGCCGAGCACCTGGGCGAGCAGGACGTACGTCGTCAGGCGCGGCAGGTCGTAGCCGCCGGGCAGCCCGCCCGGCCGGCCCCCGTACACCGCGCGCCACAGGAAGACCTGGACGCCGACGGCCGTGGTGGCGGTCAGGGCGTTGATCAGGAAGGTGGAGCGGTACTGGAGCAGCGACTGGAGGCTGGAGGCCGCGAACGGGGTGTAGCGGCGCAGCGCGGAGGCGTTCACGCGGCCACCCGCCCCGCGTAGATGCGCCGCAGCACCATCTCCAGGTCGGGTTCGGGAGCGACGCAGTCGGTGACGTCGAAGTGGTCGAGGAGGAAGCCCATCACCTGGCGGGAGGTCCAACGGGCCACCGGGTACTCGACCCTGATCCGTCCGCCGTCGACCAGCCGCGCCGACGCCCCTTCGAGTCCCTTCCCGATCAGGCTGATCGCCTCGTCGGGCCCGCCGTGGTGCTCGAAGACCACCGCCCGGGTGTCGGCGGTGCGCAGGAGTTCGTGCATCGTCCCGCGGTGCACGACCTCGCCGTGGTTGACGACCAGGACCCGGTCGCAGATGGCGGTGATGTCGCCCATGTCGTGGCTGGTGAGCAGCACGGTGGTGCCGAGTTCGGCGTTGACGTGGTTGACCAGCCTGCGCACGGCCTCCTTGAGCACCAGGTCGAGGCCGACCGTCGGCTCGTCCAGGAAGACCACCTTGGGGTCGTGCACCAGGCTCGCCGCGACCTCGGCGCGCATGCGCTGGCCCAGGCTGAGCTGCCGCACCGGTGTGTTGCCCAGCGCGTCGAGGTCCAGCAGCTCCTGGAACAGGGCCATGTTGCGCCGGTAGACGGCGTCCGGTATCTCGTGCACGCGGCGCAGGATGCGGAAGGAGTCCGGTACCGGCAGGTCCCACCACAGCTGGCTGCGCTGCCCGAACACCACCCCGATGTTGGCGGCGTTGCGCCGCCGCTCCCTGTACGGCTCCAGGCCCGCGACCAGTGCCCGGCCCGAGGTGGGGGTCATGATGCCGGTGAGCATCTTGACGGTGGTCGACTTGCCCGCCCCGTTCGCCCCGATGTACGCCGCCTTCGTGCCGGCCGGGATCTCGAAGGACACCCCGGACACGGCCCGGACCAGCCGGTGCTCGCGGCTGAACAGGGTGCTCAGGCTGCCGATCAGGCCGGGCCCCCGCTCGGCCACCCTGAACTCCTTGACCAGGTTCTCCGCGACGATCACCGCGCGTCCCCCGTGGCCCGCGCCAGGGCGCGGTCGAGCAGCGTCACGCCCTCTTCGAGGAGCGCGCGATCGATGGTGAACGGCGGCGCGAGGCGCAGCACATGACCGCCCACCGCGGTGCGCAGCCCGAGGTCCAGCGCGTGCCGGAACACCGCCTGCGCGATCTCCGGCGCGGGCGTCCGGCTCGTCCGGTCGCGCACGAACTCCAGTCCGTGCAGCAGCCCGAGCCCGCGTACGTCGCCCAACACCTCGTACTTCGCGTGCAGTTCGGCCAGTCGCTCGTCCAGTACGGCGCCCAGCTCGGCCACCCGGGCGAGCAGCGCGTCCCGCCGCACGACCTCCAGGGTGGCCTTCGCGGCGGCGATGCCCAGCGGGTTGTTCGCGTACGTCGACGCGGTGGACCCGGCGCGCCCGGCCTCGGGGTGCCGCAGCACCGAGGACCGCCCGGCCAGCGCGGCGAACGGGAAGCCCGAGGCCAGGCCCTTGGCGAGGGTCACGAGATCCGGCTCGACGCCGAACCGCTCGCTCGCCAGGAAGGTGCCGGTGCGGCCGCCGCCGGTGAGTACCTCGTCGGCGACGAGCAGCACGCCGTTCTCCCGGCAGCTGTCGGCGATCTGGTCCCAGTAGCCGGGCGGCGGCACGATCACCCCGGCCGCGCCGAGCACCGGCTCGAAGACCAGCGCCGAGACGTTCGGCTTCTCCGCGATGTGCCGGCGCACCAGCGAGGCGCAGCGCACCCCGCACGAGGGGTACTCCAGCTCCAGGGGGCAGCGGTAGCAGTAAGGGGAGTAGCCCAGCACGCTGTTGCCCGCGAACGCCTGGTGGCCGATGTCCCAGTGGACCAGCATCCTGGCCCCCTGCGTCTTGCCGTGGAAGCCGTGGCGCAGCGCCCCGATCCGGTTGCGGCCCGGCTCGGCGACGGCCGCGACGGCACGCAGGGCGGCCTCCACGACCTCGGCGCCGGTGGAGAAGAAGGCGTAGGTGTCCAGCTCCTCCGGCAGCAGCTCGGCGAGCAGGTCGCACAGGGCGGCGCGGTCGGCGGTGGCGAAGTCGTGCACGTTCCACAGCCGCCCGGCCTGCTCGGTGAGCGCGGCGACGACCTCGGGGTGGCAGTGGCCCAGCGACTGGGTGAGGGTGCCCGCCGCGAGGTCGATGTACTGGTTGCCGTCGAGGTCGGTGAGGACGGCGCCGCGGCCCTCCACGAACACGCGGCGGCCCAGCGCGGACTCCTCGGAGGCGCCGGGCGCGAGGTGCGCCGACTCCCGCTCCAGCAGCTCCCGCTGGCGCGGGCCGGTCATCCGGCACCGCCCAGCGGGCCGGCCTCGAACACCAGCAGGTGGAGGTCGTCGTCGGCGTCGTTGGCCAGACCGTGCTCCCCGTGGGGGCGGTTGGGGACCACGTCCCCGGCGCGCACCGTGAACTCCTCGCCGTCCAGTGTCATGCGGCCCCGCCCCGACAGGATGACGTACGTCTCCTCGTCGTCGGCGTGCCGGTGCGTCCCGATGGAGGTGCCCGGGGGCAGCACCACCAGGTCGATGAAGGCGATCGGCGCCCTGGCCCCGGCGGCGAGGTAGGCGCGGTGGGCGCGGATCGTGCCGGTGCCTCCGTGGTCGCCGGTCACGTCACGCAGCAGGCCCTCGTACAGGTTGGTGACGCGGGTACGGACGGGCTCGGGCGCCGGGGCACCCGGCTCCGGCAGGGCAGGACTCATCGCGGTACGGCTCCAAGGCGCTTGCGGGGAAGGGGAGTTCCGGTCGGGGGCGTCAGTACGCGGCCGTCAGCGGCGCGGCGGGGGCGGTGCCCCCGGCTCGGGCGGCCAGGGCGTCCAGCGCCTCCTGGAGGGCGCCGGCGGGGATGTCGTCCAGGTCGTCCACGAAGACGGCCGACCCGATCCCGTCGGGTACCACGAGATGCAGCCGGCGGCCCCGGCGCTCCCAGGACGCCTTCAGCGCCCGCTCCATCAGCTCGGGCGTACAGGTCCCCGGATCGAAGACGGGCAGCCCGAGAGCGTCGATCAGGCCGGTGATGCGCGCGCAGTCCCGCGCGTCCAGCAGCCCCAGCACGCGGGCGAGTTCACTGGAGAGGGCCATGTCGACGGCGACCGACTCGCCGTGCGCGATCCGGTACTCGCTGGCCGTCTCCATCACGGGCCCGAAGGTGTGCCCGAAGTCGACCAGCCGGGCCAGGTCGTGCTCACGGAGGTTGGGGCACAGCTCCTCCATCATCAGCCGCATCGAGGTGCGCAGCACGTAGTCCTCGACGCCGCGCCGCCCGAGGCCGTCCTCCGCGAGCGCCGCCGGGGTGGCGCAGGGGCGCTGGAAGACCTGGGGGCACTCCTCCAGGGTCCGGAACAGCCGGGCGTCCTTGATGATCGCCATCTTGGCTATCTCGCCCAGCCCGCAGCGGATGTCCCGGGGGGCCAACGACCGGAGGAACACGGGGTCGTTGAGGGAGGCGTGCGGCGGGTGGTAGGCGCCGAGCATGTTCTTGGTGCCCAGGGCGTTGATGCCGGTCTTGACGCCCACGCCCACGTCGACCTGGCCGACCAGGGTGGTGTTGACCTTGATGTAGCGCACGCCCCGGCAGTAGATCGCCGCCGCGAAGCCGACCAGGTCGCAGGTGACGCCGCCGCCGACGGCGAGCATCACACCACCCCGGTCCAGGCCGGCCGCCTTGGCCAGCGCGCAGATCTCCTCGACCGTCTCCATGCGCTTGCGGTCCTCGCCGCCGCCCAGCACGTGCACGCTCCAGGTGCCGGGCGCGAGCCGCGCGTCCAGGTGGGCGCGCAGCTGCCGCCCGTACAGCCGGTCGACGGTCGGTCCGGTGAAGGCCACCACACGGCGCCCCTCGCAGCACTCGGCCAGCAGTGGGTTGGCGGGTGAGAACACCTCACGGGTGAGATCGACGCGGTACGAGGTTCCGTCCGGGGCGCGGAGGGTGAACCCGCTGTCATCGCCTCGGACCCCGGATTCGGCGGCGGATGTCTGCGCCGTCACGACACTCCTCGAATCGGCCGGTAGCACCACCGGCTGGCCGTCAACTGCGATCAACAGGGCCTGAGTTAAACAGGTGATCGAGTGCGTCTGCAAGAAGTTGATGAAACTTGCTGCTAATTCTTGCAAGCGGGGGCGGTCATACTGGCGGCATGGGCGACCCCGGTCTCTTCACCCCGCGTTCCGTGACCTGGCAGCTGCACGGCGACCCCATGATGTGGGTCGCCGGCATCCGCGCGCTCTACCTCCAGGCCCTGCATCCGCGCGCGGTGCGCGGCGTGCTCCAGAACTCCGACTTCCGGCGGGACGCGTGGGGCCGTCTGCGGCGCACCGCGGACTTCGTGGGCACGACGACCTACGGCACGGCGGAGGCCGCCGAGCGTGCCGGCGCCCGGGTCCGCGGCATCCACCGCGTGCTCGGCGCGACCGACCCCGGCAGCGGCGAGCGCTACCGCGTCGACGAACCCGGCCTGCTGCTCTGGGTGCACTGCGCCGAGATCGACTCCTACCTGCACGTGCTGCGCCGCTCCGGCTACCCGCTCACCGACGCCCAGGCCGACCGCTACATCGCCGAACAGCGGGTCAGTGCCCGGCTGGTGGGACTCGACCCGGCCGACGTCCCGGCGAGCCGGTCGCAACTCGCCGCGTACTTCGAGGAGGCGCGCCCCCACCTCGCGGCCGGCCCCGAGGCCCGCGTGGTGGACGACTTCCTCCGGCACCCTCCGGTGCACCCCCTGCTGCTCCCCGCACGCGAGCTGCTGTGGCGGCGCGTGGCGGGCCTCGCCTACGCCGCGCTCCCGCCGTACGCCCACGAGCTGTACGGCCGGCCGGCCCCCGCCCCCGACGTCGTCACCCGCCGCCTGCGCACGACCGGCACCCTGCTGCGCCGCATCCCGGCCCATGTCCGCTGGCAGCTGCCGCCGAAGCACATCCTGCGCGCGACGGCCCGCCTCGGCCCGGCGGCCCGCCCGGCCCCGCACAAGGTTCCCTAGCGGAACGGACGGGACGGGCAGCCGGGAAGCGGCTGCCCCTGGCCCCGCCGGATCACCCCGTGTTACGAAGGACCATGTCCGCGAACCAGGGAACCCGCGCGTACGACGCCGTGATCGTCGGCGCAGGCCACAACGGCCTGGTCGCCGCCGCCTATCTGGCACGGGCCGGGCGCTCCGTGCTGGTGCTGGAGCGGCTCGGCCACACCGGTGGGGCCGCCGTGTCCAGCCGTCCGTTCGCCGGGGTGGAGGCCCGCCTGTCGCGGTACTCCTACCTGGTCAGCCTGTTGCCGCCGAAGATCGTGGCCGACCTCGGTTTGGACTTCCGGCTGCGCTCGCGCACCATCTCCTCGTACACCCCCGTGGAACGCGCGGGCCGCCCCACCGGGCTCCTGGTCGGCGGCGGAGAGGAGCGCACCCGGGCGGCCTTCGCCCGGCTGACCGGCGGTGAGCGCGAATACGCCGCCTGGCAGCGCTTCTACGGCATGACCGGCCGCGTCGCCGAGCGGGTCTTCCCGACCCTCACCGAGCCCCTGCCCAGCCGGGACGAACTGCGTCGCCGCGTCGACGACGAGACCGCCTGGCGGACCCTGTTCGAAGAGCCGGTCGGGGCCGCCGTCGAGGAGCACTTCGAGGACGACCTGGTCCGGGGTGTCGTCCTCACCGACGCCCTCATCGGCACCTTCGCCGACGCCCACGACCCCTCACTCGCCCAGAACCGCTGCTTCCTGTACCACGTCATCGGCGGTGGCACCGGCGCCTGGGACGTGCCCGTGGGCGGCATGGGCGCCCTCACCGACGCCCTCGCGGCGGCGGCCCGCACGGCGGGCGCGGAGATCGTCACCGGACACGAGGCGGTCCGGATCGACGGCGACGCCGACGGCGCCGAGGTCACCTACCGCACCGCCGACGGCGAGGGCGTCGTCGCCGCCCGGCACGTCCTGGTCAACGCCTCTCCGCACGAGCTGGCCGTGCTCACCGGAGCCGCGGCCCCGGAACCCGCCGAGGGGGCCCAGCTCAAGGTCAACATGCTGCTGACCCGGCTGCCCAGGCTCCGCGACCCCGACGTCGACCCCCGCGAGGCCTTCGCCGGCACCTTCCACATCGCCGAGGGCTACGGCCAGTTGGCCACCGCCCACGCCCAGGCCGCCGCCGGGCGACTCCCCGCCGCGCCGCCCTCCGAGATCTACTGCCACTCCCTGACCGACCCCACCATCCTCGGCCCCGAACTCGCCGGGCGCGGCTACCAGACCCTCACCCTCTTCGGCCTGCACACCCCGGCCCGGCTCTTCGACCACGACAACGACGCCGTCCGCGAGGAACTGCTGGAGTCCACCCTCGCCCAGCTCGACGCCCACCTCGCCGAACCCCTCGCCGACTGCCTGGCCACCGACGCCGACGGCCGACCCTGCATCGAGGCGAAGACCCCGCTCGACCTCGAACGGGACCTGCGACTGCCCGGCGGCAACATCTTCCACCGCGCCCTGTCCTGGCCCTACTCCCAGCCGGGCACGGGCCGTTGGGGCGTGGAGACCGCGCACCCCCGCGTCCTGCTGTGCGGCGCGGGAGCGGTGCGCGGGGGAGGAGTGAGCGGCGTACCCGGGCACAACGCGGCGATGGCCGTGCTGGAGCACGACCGGAACCACCAGGACTGACGCGACGTCAGGAACGACCCTTCCGCCGTACGGGCGGGTGCGGAGGGCGGCGGCGCCTTCGTCGCCGCGGGGGACCGGCCGAAGAAACCCGGCTCGGCCGGCGGGGCCCGGCCCGTCAGCGAACTCGCCGTCCTGGACGACGACGGCCACCGGCTCCGGCCCGGCCGGCTGGGCACCGTCTGCACGCGGACGAGCACCGGCGGCTTCCCGCCACGGGGACGGGGACAAGGCGCGCGAGCACCGGGTCGCCGCCTTCGGCGTCCCGCACGACGACCGGGGCGAGGCGTCCCTCCTGACGCACGAGGGGACATCGACATGGCCCTACGCGGCGCGCCTCGCTCACGGTCACGGCGGGCGGCGCGGGCCTCGCCCCTCCCGCTGGTCGCCGCGGGTACGGCCGCCGGGGCGGCCACCGGAGCGGCGGCAGCGACGGCCACCGGGACCGGCACCCACGCCGGCCCCGCGGACGCGCCCCGCACCGAGGAGGCCGGGGCAGTCGCGCGGCCCGGTCCGGCACCGGCCCGGGTCCCGAGCCGGTGCCGTCCAAGCTCGATCACCGCGCCCGGCGGCTCGCCGGGTACAAGCGGCCCCGCGGTGTCGGCTCCGTCGCCGAGTCGTCCGCGACCCCACGCTCCACGAACGCAGGCTGGGCGGCCTTCGTCGGCAGGGCCGCGCCCGACCGGTCCGATCCGGTCCCGCCCGGCCCTTGACCTGCGCCTGCGGGGGCCTCAGGATCTGCGGTCATGAGCAAGGGACAGGGCAGCACGGTCGACGCGATGCTGCGGCGCAGCGCCCGCCGCACCCCCGCGCGGGTCGCGGTGGAGTACGGCGAGCGCGGCTGGACGTACGAGGAACTGGACGACGCGGTCTCCCGCGCGGCCGCGCTGCTGCTCGCCGAGGGCCTCAGCCCCGGCGACCGGGTCGGCGTCTACGGCCACAACTCGGACGCCTACCTGATCGCCTTCCTCGGCTGCGCCCGCGCCGGACTGGTCCACGTCCCGGTCAACAACCACCTCACCGGCGACGACCTGGCCTACATCGTCGGGCAGTCCGGCAGCGCCCTGGTGCTCGCCGACCCGGACCTCGTGGGCCGGCTGCCGGACGGCGTACGGTCGCTGCCGCTGCGGGACGCCGAGGACTCCTTCCTCGCGCGGCTCGCGGACACCCCGCCCCACGACGGCCCCGGACCGCACTGCGAGGACCTGGCGCAGCTGCTCTACACCTCCGGTACGACCGCCCTGCCCAAGGGCGCGATGATGACCCACCGGGCCCTGGTGCACGAGTACTTGAGCGCGATCACGGCCCTGGACCTGCGCCCCGGCGACCGCCCCGCACACGCGCTGCCGCTCTACCACTCGGCGCAGATGCACGTCTTCCTGCTGCCCTATCTCGCGGTCGGCGCGAGCAGCGTCATCCTGGACGCGCCGGACGGGGACCTCCTGTTCGACCTGATCGAGGCGGGCCGCGTGGACAGCGTGTTCGCGCCGCCCACCGTGTGGATCGCCCTGGCCAACCGGCCCGACTTCGCCACCCGGGACCTCGGCGGGCTCCGCAAGGCGTATTACGGCGCCTCCATCATGCCGGTGCCCGTCCTGGAGCGGCTGCGCGAGCGCCTGCCGGACCTCGCCCTCTACAACTGCTTCGGGCAGAGCGAGATCGGCCCCCTCGCCACGGTCCTCGGCCCGGCCGAGCACGAGGGCCGCCTCGACTCCTGTGGCCGGCCCGTGCTGTTCGTCGAGGCCCGGGTCGTGGACACGGAGGGCCGGGAGGTGCCCGACGGCACGACCGGCGAGGTCGTCTACCGCTCACCGCAGCTGTGCGAGGGCTACTGGGACAAGCCCGAGGAGACCGCGGAGGCGTTCCGCGACGGCTGGTTCCACTCCGGGGACCTCGCGGTGCGGGACGCGGACGGCTGCTTCACCATCGTGGACCGGGTGAAGGACGTCATCAACTCCGGTGGCGTGCTGGTCGCTTCACGCCAGGTCGAGGACGCCCTCTACACCCATGAGGCGGTGGCCGAGGCCGCCGTGATCGGGCTGCCCGACGAGCGCTGGATCGAGGCCGTCACGGCGGTCGTCGTGCCGCGCGGCGAGGTCACGGAGGAGCAACTCGTCGCGCACGTGCGCGAGAAGCTGCCCTCCTTCAAGGCACCCAAGCGCGTGCTGTTCGTGGACGCGCTGCCGCGCAACGCCAGCGGGAAGATCCTCAAGCGCGAACTGCGGGACGGGTTGCGGGACAGCTGAGTCAAGCGGTCCGCCGACGGGCCCGCTTGACCTCCTCGTTGACCGCCCAGGCGTCCGCGACCGGCCCGAGGTGACGGAGCTTGTCGGGGTTGGTCACCGCGCGTACGGCCCGGACCCGCCCGTCCAGGATGTCGACGCCCAGGGTCTGGAGCACCCTGCCCGCCCGGTCGCGGAAGACCGCGCCGGGCTGGCCGTTGATCTCGCGGGGCTCGAACGACACCTCGGCCGTCAGCAGCCATGGGACGACCGAGCCCAGCAGCCGCGCCACGTTGTCCGCGCCCACCACGGGCCGGGAGAGCTGCGGGGCCTTGCCGCCCCCGTCCCCGGTCAACCGGACGTCGGCGGCGAGGAGTCGGCGCAGCCCGCCGACATCACCGTCCCGCATCGCGCCGAAGAAGCGCGACGCCAGCTCCTGCCGCTCGCGCCGGTCCGCCGTGAACCGGGGCCGCCCCGCCGCCATGTGCCGCCGCGCCCGCACCAGCAGCTGCCGGCAGGCCGGCTCCGAGCGCTCCACGGCCGAGGCGATGTCGTCGAAGCCGAAGGCGAACACGTCGCGCAGCACGAACACGGCCCGCTCCAGCGGGCTGAGCCGTTCCAGCAGCAGGAGTGCCGCCGTCGACACCGAGTCGGCCAGCTCCGCCGACCGCGCCGGGTCCTGGTACGGATCGCCGAGCAGCGGCTCGGGGAACCACGGGCCGGTGTACTCCTCGCGCCGTACCCGCGCCGAGCGCAGCACGTCGATCGAGACCCGGGTCACCGCGGCCGCCAGGAACGCCTTGGTGGACGTGGGCCGGGTGGCCGAGGCGGCGAAGCGCAGCCAGGTCTCCTGCACCGCGTCCTCGGCCTCGCCCACGCTGCCCAGGAGCCGGTAGGCGATCGAGAACAGCAGCGGCCGCAGGTCCTCGAACTCCTCGATCTCGTCCACGCCGACCCCCCACGTTCCTCCGGTCCCGGACTCTAGTGGAACGACCCGGGGACGTAGTCGCCCGCCGGTCGCCGGGCGATGACGTTCAGCCGGTTCGCCATGTTCATGAAGGAGATGAGGAGCAGCAGGGCGGCGAGCTGCTCCTCGTCGTAGTGCTCGGCGGCGTTCGCCCACGTCTCGTCGCCGACGCCCGCCGCCGCGTCCGCGATCCGGGTGCCCTCCTCGGCCAGCGCCAGCGCGGCCCGCTCGGCCTCGGTGAAGACCGTCGCCTCCCGCCAGGCCGCGACCAGGTTCAGCCGCACCGCCGACTCGCCGGCCAGGGCGGCGTCCTTGGTGTGCATGTCGATGCAGGGGGCGCAACCGTTGATCTGGCTGATGCGCAGCGCCACCAGCTCCTGGGTGGCGGCGGGCAGGGTGGAGCCCTTGATCTCCCTGCCCGCCGAGGCGACGTACTTCAGGGCCTTGCCGGCGACCGGGCTGGTGGCGTAGTCGAGGCGTGCGTCCATCGTGTCCTCCAGGGGATCGTTCGTGCTCTGCGTCCCCGAGACGAGACAGCCCGCTCCCCTGTGACACGGTCACGCCTGTGACCCGCGTCTCACCCCTGCGCGGGGTCGCGCGGCCGCAGGTCCACGATCCGCCGGATCTTGCCGACCGAGCGCTCCAGCGACTCCGGCTCCACGATCTCCACGTCCACCGACACCCCGATGCCGTTCTTCACCGCCGCGACGATGGAACGGGCCGCCGCGTCCCGCGCCTCCGGTGTGGCGTCCGGGCGGGCCTCGGCGCGGACCGTCAGCGAGTCCATGCGGCCCTCACGGGTCAGCCGCAGCTGGAAGTGCGGGGCCACGCCCGGCGTGCGCAGCACGATCTCCTCGATCTGCGTCGGGAACAGGTTCACCCCGCGCAGGATCACCAGGTCGTCGCTGCGCCCGGAGATCTTCTCCATCCGCCGGAACACCCGGGCCGTGCCGGGCAGCAGCCGTGTCAGGTCCCGGGTCCGGTACCGCACGACCGGCATGGCCTCCTTGGTCAGCGAGGTGAACACCAGCTCGCCCCGCTCGCCCTCCGGCAGCACCTCACCGGTGATGGGGTCGATCACCTCCGGGTAGAAGTGGTCCTCCCACACGGTCAGCCCGTCCTTGGTCTCCACGCACTCCTGCGCCACACCGGGGCCGACCACCTCGGACAGGCCGTAGATGTCGACGGCGTCGATCGCGAAACGCTCCTCGATCTCCCGCCGCATCTGCTCCGTCCACGGCTCGGCCCCGAAGATCCCCACCCGCAACGAGGTCCCACGCGGGTCCACGCCCTGCCGCTCGAACTCGTCCAGCAGCGTCAGCATGTAGGAGGGCGTCACCATGATCACGGCCGGTTCCAGGTCCTGGATCAGCTGCACCTGACGCGCGGTCATGCCGCCGGACGCCGGCACGACCGTGCAGCCGAGGCGCTCGGCGCCGTAGTGCGCGCCGAGGCCGCCGGTGAACAGGCCGTACCCGTACGCCACGTGTACCACGTCACCGGGGCGCCCGCCCGCGGCCCGGATGGACCGCGCGACCATGTCGGCCCACATGGAGAGATCGTTCTCCGTGTAGCCGACCACCGTCGGGCGGCCGGTGGTGCCGCTGGAGGCGTGCAGCCGGCGGATCCGCTCCCTCGGCACGGCGAACATCCCGAACGGGTAGTTCTCCCGAAGGTCCGCCTTGGTGGTGAACGGGAAGCGGGCGAGATCCTCGAGCGAACGGCAGTCCTCCGGGCGCACCCCCGCCTTGTCGAATGACTCCCGGTAGAACGGCACGTGCTCGTAGGCATGCCGCAGCGAGGCACGCAGCCGCTCCAGCTGAAGCACCCGCAGCTCCTCGGCCCCGAGCCGCTCCCCCGCGTCCAGCAGCTCCCGCGCATCCGCCATCGACACGTCTCCTTACCGTACATTCCGGACGACCGATCATTCGGTCGAACTGTTCGGGGCCAGTAATTCAGGCCAGGGGGCTTTCCGACAAGAGGGTTGCGGCGATTTTCCGAGGGAGGGGCCGGAGAGGCGCGTCCGGAGGGGTGCCTGAGGGGAGGCGGTGGCCGGAACCGCGTTGCGGGCGGCCGGGCCGGGGCCGGAGGACCGGGAGCATGCGGACCTTCAGTGTGGCCGACGGCACCCGGCCCGCCTCCCCGGGGGGCTGGGGGCGAACCCCTCGCGGTCCCGCCCGGCTTGCCGAAGCGGGCCTCCGCCTGCCCGGCCGACCTCGGCGGCCTCACCCCGCACCGCAGCCTCGCCCTGCCGGACCTTCGGGGCCTCGGCGGTCGGCGGTCGCCGCCGACCCGGCGACGTACGCGATCGGAGGGTCGAGGACGTGGAGGCGTGGCGCGCGCACCTCGGCCTCGACCGCGTGGACCCGCTCGCCCACGCCGCCGGCGCCGTCCTGGCCGTGCTCCGCGCGGCCCGCCACCCGCACCGGATACGGCGCCTGCCGCTGATCACCCCGAACCCCTCCGCCCTCGCTCCCTCGGCCCCGTCCAGCGCGCCTTCCTCGCCGGCCCGCGCGAACGGGTCCTCCTCGAGGTGCGCACCACCGGGGGGCGCGTCCTCGTCCGCCCGCGGAGTACGATCGCGACATCGCCGAGGAACTCCACGACACGGTGCCCCAGCCCCCACCGGCACGGTCACCACCGGTCCCGGAACCACGCCCCCGCCCAGGGCAGCCCCCCTCGCCGGCCGTCCGCCTGGGCCCCGGTCCGCCTCGACGCGCCGACACCGCCCTGCTCCACGCCCCCGACGCCCCCGGCCCCGGCACCGTCCGCCACCGGCATGCGGGTACGCGTCCGCTGGGCCGCCGAGCGCACCGGCGCCGTCACCGACGTCGCCTGCTTCGAGCCGTACCACGGCCCCCGGCGCAACCCGCCACGTTCTCCGGGGAGTTCGAGAACCCGTCACCGGGACCGTCGCCCCCGCCCGGCTCGACCGCACCTCGTCTCCCCGCGGGCCGGACGGGAGCGCGCAGGCCGACGTCTACCGGCAGGCGGGGATCACCGACCCGCGCCGGGACGTCGACGCCGTCGGGAGGTGCGTGCCGTTCTCCCGGTACGAGACCAAGCGGCTGGAGGACCTCGGCTTCGCGGAGGAGGGCGAGGCTGGAAGCTCGCCGAGTCCGGCGTCACCGCGCTCGACGGGGAACCCGCGGGTCGCGGTTCTTCGCCGGGCGGCCGGTCGGCGCCGAACCGCCGGAGCGCCCAACGTCCTTTCCACGTGGGCTGTTGGGCACCGGGAGCGGTCGCTAGGCTGACCCGCGGACGACGACACCGGGAGGAGCACGGACGTGGCCGAGAGCACCACCCAGCAGAAGCCGCTCGTGGGCTGGGACAAGCCGGACCTGGACCTCAGCAGTGCCGAGTGGCGGTCCAGCAGTCGAGGCATGGGCGATGTCCAGATCGCCTTCGTCGAAGGCTTCATCGCGATGCGCAACAGCGACCGCCCGGAGAGCCCCTCCCTGATCTTCACCCCCGCGGAGTGGGGCGCCTTCGTCTCCGGCGCGCGGGAAGGGGAGTTCGACCTCACCTGACGGGCGAGCCGTCTCCCACCGGGGCGGCGGACCGGAACCGGGTCCGCCCGCGAGCGCACGGCCCGCCTGACCTGAACCGGGGGTGTTGCGCGCCGATTTCCGGACACGCGACCCACAGCGCCCCGCGGGGGCCGTCGCCTGGGCGAGGCTGGCCCCAGCAAGGGAGAAGGTCGTGTTCCGGAGGTGAGGAAGCATGAACGCTGCGCCGGTCATCGCCGCGGTGGACGGTTCCGAGGACAGTCTGCGCGCGATGGAGTGGGCCGCGGACGCCGCCCGCCGCCGCGCGGCACCGCTGCGGGTGGTCCATGTGCGCCAGTACGCCGCCTGGGGGCAGGCCGACGTACTGGTGGCCGGGCCGCCCGAGGCCGAGGGCGACCCGGTCCTCGACGAGGTGCGCACCCGGCTCGCGGACCGCGCGCCCGAGACCGTGGAGTACGTGGCGCTGGAGGGCGCGCCCGGCGCGGTGCTGCCCGAACTCGGCGTCGACGCCCAGCTGATGGTGCTCGGCTCCCGGGGCCGCGGTGGCTTCGCCAGCCTGCTGCTCGGCTCCAACAGCCTCGCCGCCGCCCGGGACGCCCAGTGCCCGGTGGTCGTCGTACCCCCGCCCGGTCGCGAGGTGCACGGGAACGGACCGGCCGAGGCCGGGCCCCGGGTGGTCGTCGGTCTGAACGTCGACAGCCCCGACGAGGCCACCCTCTCCTTCGCCTTCACCGAGGCGGCCCTGCGCGGTGCCCGCGTCCAGGCGGTCGCCGCCTACCCGTGGCCCCTGCAGACCTGGTCGGCGCCGGGGCAGCTGGTGCCGCCCATGCCCGACGAGGAGGCCATCGCGAACGAGACGCGCACCCTCGCCGAGGGTTTCCTCGCCCCGCACCGCGAGCGCCACCCGAGCGTCCGCGCCGCCGCCGAGGCCCTGCCGGGCGACGCGGCCGGCAACCTCGTGGCCGCCTCCCGCGACGCCGAACTGGTCGTCGTGGGGCGCCACCGCCGCCGTCTCATGGCCCCGGCCCGCATGATGGGCTCGGTGACCCAGGCCGTCCTGCTGCACGCCGCGAGCCCGGTCGCGGTGCTGCCGCCGAGCCCCGCGGAGGGGTGAGCGGCCCCCGTACCCGCCGTGCGAGCGGGCTGGGCGGTTCGCCGTCCGGGACCGCGCCGGTGTCCCGGTGCGGGCGTTCGCCCGTACGCCGTGCGGGCGCGGCGCCGGCGGCCCGCACAGCGGGCGCCGTGGCAGGCACCCGGCCACGCGCCCGGTCGGACAGATGCGGCCCACCTCGCGCCCCGTCCCGTCGGAGCCGGCCCCGCACGCCCTGTCCGGCCTCACGGACCGGCCGGGCGTGCCACCGCGGACCACTCCGGCCGCTTCGCGCCGGGCGCCCCGGGGTTTCTCCCGCCATCCGATCACCGGGCGGCCGTCGGGGGAGCGGGGCAACTCCAGGTCCCGCGCGCCGGGCGTCCGCCAGGCTCCTGCGCCGTTCCCCCACCGGGTGCCCGCAGGTCACCCAGCCCTGGCCGGGCACGTACCATGGCGGCATGTCGTTCCTCCGCCGCCGCAGTGCCACTCCCGCCGGGCCCGACTTCGACGTGCTGGCCATGGACCCGGGCGACTGGCCGGGCAATCTCGGCGCGGGTCTGCTGCCCGCGCCCGACGGCACCTGCCAGGGTGTCTTCCTGCGCTACGACCTCTTCGGCGGCCGCGGCCCCGCGATGATCATCGGCAATCTGCCGCAGGGCTCCCCGGCCCGCGAGGTGGCCGAGGAGGAGATCCCCTTCGAGGTGGGCCAGCTGCTGCTGGCGCTGGAGAACGACGAGGAGGTCACCGTCGTCGGCACCGAGGACACCCCCGTCCTCCAGGGCGACAACCTCCTGATCGTGCGCCGTCTGAAGCTCTCCGAGAGCCGGATCTCCTGCGTGCAGTTCGACCGCAGCGACGGCGTCCTCGTGACCATCGCCGCCTGGGACCGGCCCATCACCGACGACCTGTACGCCCTGCTGAAGCCGCTCCCGGCGGAGCTTTTCCAGCAGGGCTGAGGCCTTCGGCCGCGTCTAGCCGGCCGAGTTCTCCACGGTCACGTCCGCCGCACGGACGAACTCGACCCGGTGGCCGTACTGGATCTCGTAGTACAGGTCGTCGCCCTGCACGACCTGGTGCGAGTCGGGCGTGAAGGTCACCGAGTAGTAGTACTGGCCCGGCATCTCGTCACCGACCACGTACTTCTGCCCAGCCGGGATGGTGTACGGCAGCGGCACCACGGACTGCGCGGGCACCCCCGCCGGGTAGGCCGACTTCTCCGGGTAGGCACGGCCGTACACCGGGATGCCGGCCAGACCCTCCCTCGGGGTGATCACCAGCCCCTTGGCGGAGACCGCCGTCGGCTGCTCGGGCGGGTTCCGGAACCAGGCCTTCTGCCCCAGGTACCAGATGGCCGTCCAGTCGCCCCAGTGATCGGCGACCGCGTACTGCTGGCCGGTGGAGACCCGCGAGGACACGTCGTTGACGTCGATGGTCGGCGCCTTGCCCAGCCCGACGTCCTTGATCAGCGGCGCGGCGGCATCGTGGTCCGCGTACAACCGCACCTCGCTGGAGGCGTGCGCCGCGCAGGGCTCGCCCGCCGTGGCGCAGCCCGTGTAGGCCGGCTGGTTGGCGTCGTACTGCGGCCGGATCGTCACCAGGCCGCCCTGTTTCCCCGCGGTCGTCCTGAACGGGTGGCCGAGCAGCTGGAAGTAGTGCGCCCAGTCCCAGTAGGGGCCCGGGTCGGTGTGCATGCCCGGGACGGTGGACGGGGTCGGACCCGGCACGTTGTCGTGGCCCAGGATGTGCTGCCGGTCCAGCGGGATTCCGTACTTCGTGGACAGGTACTTCACCAGCCGCGCCGAGGACCGGTACATCGCCTCCGTGAACCAGGCGTCCGGGTCGGCGAGGAAGCCCTCGTGCTCGATGCCGATCGAGCGGGCGTTGACGTCCCAGTTGCCCGCGTGCCAGGCCACGTCCTTCGCCTTGACGTGCTGGGCGATCAGGCCGTCGGTGGAGCGGATGGTGTAGTTCCAGGACACGTAGGTCGGGTCCTGGATCAGGTTCAGCACCCCGTCCCAGGCGCCCTCGGTGTCATGGATGACGATGTACTTGATCTGCCCCGACGCCGGCCGGTCGCCGAGGTCGTGGTTGCCGTAGTCGCCGTCGCCGAACTCCGCGTACGCGGCCGGCAGCCACTCGCAGGACACCGACTTCGGACACTCCGCGCCCTCGTCCGTGACGGTGCGCAGACCGGTGTCCGCCAGCTGCGCGGTGTCCGGCGCGAGTCCGGGCTCCGCGGCGAGGACGACCCGCTGCCCGGCGTCCGTGGTACGCCGCTCACCCGTACGCAGCACGTCGTACACGTCGTTCGCGTACGCCGCCGCGGTCGCCGTGTCGTCGGCGCCGGAGAAGCGGGCCACCGCGCCGTACCAGTCGGCCGGGTCGGCGCCGAACGGCTCGCCCAGCTGCTTCTGCGCGGCGGCCAGCAGGGCGGCGCCGCCGGAGATGTTCGCCGCCGGGTCGGTGCGCAGCCTCGCCGGCGGGATGCCGGTCAGCTCCGCGGCCCGGGTGAGGGTCTCCAGCCGGGCCGGGACCGCCGAGTCGGCCGGCACCCGGACCTCGGGGCGCGGGGCGGGGCGGGAGCTGTCGCCGCGGGCGTCCTCGGCGCCGCCGGCGAAGTGCTCCGTGGTGGCGAGCGCGGTCCGGGCGTCCGTGAGGTGCATCGGGCCGTAGCCCCCGGAGACGCTGGGCGCGCCGCCGTGGTAGTCCCAGCGGGACTGGAGGTAGGAGACGGCCAGCAGCACGCTCTGCGGCACGTGGTACTCGGCGGACGCGGAGGCGAACGCCGACTGCAACCGGTCCGGGGAGGAGTCCGGGGCGCTCCGGGCGGGCGCGGCGCCGAACAGCGGCAGCAGCAGGGCCGCCGCGGCGAGCGGCACGGCGGCCCGCTTCAGATGTCTGTGGCCGGGGGTGGACGGGGAATCGGGGGCGGAACCTCGCAATGCGGCCTCCTGTGACGGGCGGGCGTGGCGGGGCGTGCGGGGCCGAGCTGGGTCAGTGGTATCGGCTGGCCGACGATCCGTCAATGATGCAGCCGCCAGCGAGATTTCCCACGTCACGACGGGTTTCGGCGAGTTTCGCGACGGCGGTGGCCGGGCCTGCGGGGCGTCAGTGGAGTAGACCAATGGGTTCCGGTGCGTGGTCACGGACCTGGCGGCGGCACCCGGCCGCGGTCGTACCGCCGAAACGGTTCCGCCGGGCGGCCGCCCCCGCACGCGCGAGAGCCCGCGGCGCGCCCCACTCCGGCGCACCGCGGGCAGTCGTTCGTCAGCGCGTGCCGACCGCCGCACGCACCGCCTTGCGGGCCATCTGGCAGTCGTCGTGCAGCCGCCGCAGCAGCAGCCGCTGCTCCTCGCCGGACGGCACGGCGCCCGGGTGGGCCGGGCCGGGTACCGCCGGAGCCGGGTCCTGCATCGAACGCTGCACGGCCGTCTCGTACCGGCGGATCTCGCGCGTCAGCAGCAGCATCAGGTTCACCAGGAAGGCGTCCCGGGAGGCCGGCCCCGCCGACTGGGCGATCTGGCTGATCTGCCGCCGGGCCGCCGGGGCCTGGCCGAGCACCAGCCACAGCGTGGCCAGGTCATGGCCCGGCAGGTACCAGCCCGCGTGCTCCCAGTCCACCAGCACCGGACCCGCCGGGGACAGCAGGATGTTCGACAGCAGGGCGTCGCCGTGGCAGAACTGGAGCATGGCGCCCCGGCCCACCTCCTGCGCGATGCCGTGCAGCAGCTTCTGGAGGTCCCCGAGGTCCCGGTCGGTGAGCAGCCCCAACTCGTGGTAGCGGGACAGTTGTCCGACATAGTCCAGCGGCATGTCGAACAGACCGGCGGGGGGCCGCCAGGCGTTCACCCGGCAGACCGCGCCGAGCGCCGCGCGGATGTCCGCGCGCGCCGGTGCCTCCATCGGATGCCGCTGAAGTGCCGCCACCCGGCCGGGCATCCGCTCGATCACCAGGGTGCAGTTGTCCGGATCCGCCGCGATCAGCCGGGGCACACGGACCGGGGGCCGGTGCCGGACGAACGAGCGGTATACGGCTATTTCGTGGCGGCTCCGCTCGGCCCCCGACGGCGTGTGGTCCAGCAGGCACTTGGCGACGGCCGTGCTGCGCCCGGTGGTGCCCACGAAGAGCACGGACCGCGCGCTGCGCCGCAGCACCTGGACCGGCGCGAACTCCGGGCAGATCCGCTGCACCGCGGCGATCGCGGTACGCAGCGGGGCGCCCTGGGGGCCGGACAGGTCGAGTCTCCCGCTGAGCGGTGGGACGCCGGCCTGCCCCGGGATCCGCCGGGGCCGGGGGGCGCCCAGCACGGGGCCGCCCGGACGCACCGCCGGGTCGAGATACGGTCCGCCGCCCGCCGGGCGGGGGCGCAACGGCCGAAGCGGGGCGGACACGGAGGACGATGCCGCGTACATGGGAGATACAGATCCCTTCGTTGCCTGCGGTGCCTGCCTGTGAAGTCCTCGCGTCAACCCGGCCCGGCCCCCGGTCGCACCCTGGGGAATGCCCCCGGGGGGACCGGGTCGGGGTGGCGCATTCCTACCTGACACCCGATGCCCCGTGGCACACCATCTGGCGCACCCTGGCGAACCCTGGCGAATAGTCGCCCGGCAACCCGCACCCGGCTACTGTCAACTCAGCCGAGAACCTGGGGGCTTGACGTGAGCGGACAACCCAACACCCGCCTTTGCGACCTGTTCGGCCTGGCCGGCTGGTCGAAGGGTGAACTCGCGAGACTGGTCAACAGGCAGGCGGCGGCCATGGGCCATCCCCAGCTGGCGACCGACACCTCCCGGGTCCGGCGGTGGATCGACATGGGAGAGATCCCGCGCGATCCCGTGCCACGGGTGCTGGCGGCACTGTTCACCGAGCGTCTCGGCCGTGTCGTGACCATCGAGGACCTCGGTCTGGTGCGCCACGGGCGGGCAGGGAAACGGCAGGGCGACGGGATCGAGGAACATCCCGACGGAGTGCCGTGGGCGCCCGAGCGGACCGCCGCGGTCCTCACCGAATTCACGGGAATGGACCTCATGCTCAACCGACGCGGCTTGGTGGGCGCGGGTGCCGCGCTCGCCGCGGGATCCACACTCAGCAGCGCCATGCACGACTGGCTGCAGACCGACCCGGTCCTCAGGGCCGACGGCCCCGACCTCGCCGACCCCCTGCACCCCGACCCCGCTGGTCTCGACCGCTACGAGGCCGCCCCCATCGGCTCGGAGGAGGTCGCGGAGCTGGAGCGCTCCGTCGAGGTGTTCCGCGCCTGGGACGCGGCGCGTGGCGGCGGACTCCAGCGCAAGGCGGTGGTGGGACAGCTCAACGAGGTGGGCGGCATGCTCGCCTACCACCATCCCCCCCACCTCCAGCGGCGCCTGTGGGGCGTCGCCGCCAACCTGGCCGTCCTCGCGGGCTGGATGTCGCACGACGTCGGCCTGGAGCCCACGGCGCAGAAGTACTTCGTCATCGCGGCGCACGCCGCCCGGGAGGGCGGTGACCGGCCGCGCGCCGGCGAGGCGCTGTCCCGGGCGGCCCGCCAGATGGTCCACCTGGGCCGGCCCGACGACGCGCTGGACCTGATGAAGCTCGCCCAGTCCGGCGGTGGCGACCGCCTCCAGCCGCGCACGAAGGCCATGTTCCACACCATCGAGGCGTGGGCGCAGGCGTCGATGGGCAAGGGTCAGGCGATGCGCCGCACGCTGGGTCGGGCGGAGGACCTGTTCGTCGCCGACCGGGACGACGGCGAGCCCCTGGACTGGATGCAGACCTTCAAGGCCGAGGACCTGTACGGCATGCAGGCCCTGGCCTACCGCACGCTGGCGGAGTTCGACCCGGACGCGGCCGTGCACGCCCAGCACTTCGCGCAGAAGGCCCTGGCCCTGCGTGTCGACGGCCGGGAGCGCTCGAAGATCTTCGACCATCTCTCCATGGCGTCGGCCTGCTTCATCGCCGACGATCCCGAACAAGCCGACCGCTACGCGCGGCTCGCGCTGATGTCGATGGGCGCGAACTCCTCCCGGCGCACCTGGGACCGGCTGCGCGAGATGTACCGGCTCACCGCGGAGTACGCCGGCTATCCGAAGATCCATGAACTGCGGGAGGAGATCAGGCTCGCCCTGCCCAAGCCGAGGAGCAAGGGCGCGAACAGCGCGCAGGTGTAGGGGGCCGCACGCCGCGTTCCCTCATCCAGGCCGACTCATGGAGCCGGCTCGTAGGCATCGGCTCGTCCGGGCCGACTCACAGGGTGCCCACGTCCGCACGGTGGCGTCGGCTCACGCCGTGACCCTGGCGACGAGCACGCACGCGTCGTCCACCCGTCCGGCCCCGCCGAACTCCTCGACGAGCGCCCGCACGCAGTCCCGTGCGTCCCGGGCCTCGCCGAACCGCGGGGCGAGGCCGAGCAGCCGGTCCACGGCCGCCGGTCCGCCGTCCTCGGGCACCAGGCCCTCGGTGTGCAGCAGGAGCAGGTCGCCGGGTACGAGGCTCACCTCGGCCTGTCCGTAGACGGCGCCCGGGGTGGCGCCGAGCAGCACACCCTCGGGGGCGTCGAGCGCGCACCCCGTCCCGTCGCGGTAGAGCAGCGGGGCGGGGTGTCCCGCCTGCCCCCACACCAGCGTCCGGGTGGCGGCCCGGTAGCGGCAGCAGACGGCGCTGCCGAGGGCCGGGTGCACGGTGGCGTCGAGCAACTGGTTGAGCAGGGCCAGGAGCCGGCCGGGCTGGGTGCCGGCCATCGCCATGCCGCGCACGGCGCCGAGCAGGGTCGCCATGCCCGAGGCGACGGCCACCCCGTGCCCGGTGAGGTCGCCGACGCTGAGCAGCGTCTCGCCGTCGGCCAGTTCCAGGGCGTCGTACCAGTCCCCGCCGATCGGTGCCCCGCCGTCCGCGGGCAGCCGGTGCGCGGCGAGGTCCAGGGTCCGCGGGCCCCGGTGCGGGGGGCGCAGGGAGCCGCGCCAGGGCGGCAGCACGGCCTCCTGGAGCTCGGTGGCGACCCGGTGCTCGGTCTGCTCCCGCTGCTGGTGCCGCTGGAGCGAGTCGCGGGTCTCGTGCACCGTCCGCTGGCTGTGGCGCAGCGCGCTGACGTCCCGCAGCACGGCCCACATCGAGACGGTGCCGCCATCGGGGCCGAGCACCGGCTCGCCCATCATGTGCACGGTCCGCACGGCGCCGTCGGGGCGGCGCACCCGGAACTCGCCGTCGATCGGCCTGCCGTCGATGAGGCAGTCGGTGACCATCGCGGTCAGCTTCGGGCGGTCCTCCTCCACGACCAGGGACGGCAGTTCGTCCAGGGTGAGGGCGGGCAGGGCCGGGTCGCGGCCGAGGATCCGGTACAGCTCCTCGGACCAGGTCGCCCCGTCCGTCAGCAGATCCCACTCCGCGGTGCCCACCCGGCTGAGCAGCGAGCCGCGCGGGGTGCCGGCCGGTGCCGGCCGCACGGTGAGCGCTGCCGCGGGCTCCGCCGGTTCGGCGGGAGCGGTGGGCGGGGGCTCCGGTCCGTCCCGCAACTGGGCCAAGTGGGCGTCGAGATCGTCCAGTTGATGCAGCGCCAGATCGTACAGAGCGCGCTGCCAGCGTTCCTCGGGGTCCGTGTCGTCATGGCGGACGTCCCGTCGTACCGCGTCCACGTCGCCCTTGAGCCGCCGCGCCTGCGTGATCAACGCCTCGACCGGGTCACGGCCGGGGGGCTGGGCGGCCGAGCGGTCCGCGGAGACTGGGGACGGCATTTCGCACTCCGAACGAGAGGGACGGCAGGGCCAGGCGGGACGGGGACCGTAACGACTGTCGCACAGCACGGGAGGCCCCGTAAGGGATTTGGCAACACACGATACGGTGGTGCTTCTGGCATATGCCAGAGTCTCCCCGGGGTGATCCTCGGGCGTCCACGACATGCCCGGTCGGACGATCAAGTCGTAGACAATCTACGGGAGTTGACGGACTCGACGGTCCTGCGCCGAGACCCCCGGCCGAGGCGGTCAAGCGTCTGTTCGTCGCTCTGGTGTTCCCCGCTGTTCGGGACCGGCCTGTACCCATCGAACTCTGACCGGATTTGGCGGCATGCGAAGGGCCTCTGCGGACTCCATAAAGGCATGGAGACCACCATCGAACTGCCCGCCCTCGCCCGGCTCGTGACCGCCGAGGACCGGGAGATCCCGCTTACGGCCACCCTGCGCTACACGACGGGCGACCCGCTCGCCGTCTTCGTGGACTTCCCGGCCGAGGCGGCGCTGGAGGGCGAGGACGTCAGCTGGACCTTCGCGCGGTCCCTGCTGGACCAGGGCCTGCGCACCCCGGCCGGACACGGCGACGTCCAGATCTGGCCGTACGGCCGCACCCGGACCGTGGTGGAGTTCCATTCGCCCTTCGGCCTCGCCCTGCTCCAGTTCCCCACCGCGACCCTGCGCCGCTTCCTGGTGCGCAGCTACGAGGTGGTGGCGGCCGGCCGGGAGGACATGGGGACGGCGGTGGAGCGCGGGCTGAACGCGCTGTTCGGAGGGGTGTGAGGCGTGCGCCCGAGTTGTCCGGGGACGCCTTGGCCATTTTTGAATATTGTTCATCTTCGCCTCACCGCACGGGTATGGACCCTGACGATCGGTGCGGGCACCCTGGCCCGCGGTGTGCCGCAGGGGCACTCCCGTGACCGAGGACGGACGAATGACACCGATCAGCCGAAGGGGATTCGTGGGGCTGGGCGCTTCCGTGGCGGCGGGAGTGGCCCTTGGCGCCGGCACCCGCACCGCCGCGCAGGCCGCCACCACGGCGACCGGCACGATCAAGGACGTCAAGCACGTGGTGATCCTGATGCAGGAGAACCGCAGCTTCGACCACTACTTCGGCCGCCTGAAGGGCGTGCGCGGCTTCGACGACCGCAGCGGCATCACCCTCAGCGGCAACTACTCCGTCTTCAACCAGCCGAACCTGCTGAGCCGCCAGTACCCCTGGAAGCTCAGCGCCACCCCGCCGGCGTCGGGCAAGGACGGCGAGACCCTCGCACAGTGCAACGGCGACCTGCCGCACTCCTGGTCCTCGCAGCACTCCGCCTGGAACAAGGGCCGCATGGACAACTGGGTCCTGGGCGTCGGCAACGTCCGCTCCCTCGGCTACCTGGACCGTTCCGACATCCCCTTCCACTACGCGCTCGCCGACAACTACACCATCTGCGACGCCTACTTCTGCTCCACGCTCAGCGCCACCGGCCCCAACCGCACCTACCTGTGGAGCGGCAAGGTCGACTCCTCCAGCAACGACGGCGGCGACGAGTCCGGCCTCACCTGGCAGACCTACGCCGAGGCGCTCCAGGCCGCCGGCGTGAGCTGGAAGGTCTACCAGAACGCCTCCGACAACTACGGTGACAACGCCTGCGCCTACTTCACCAACTTCACCAACGCCAAGGCGGGCGACCCGCTGTACGACCGGGGCATGTCCTCCGTGCCGAGGGTGACCGGCTCCACCCCGGACGACATCGCCGCCGCCATCAGGGCCGACGTGCAGGCGGGCACCCTCCCGCAGGTCTCCTGGGTCGTGGCCAACCAGGCCTTCTCGGAGCACCCCTACGCCCCGCCCGGGGACGGCGCCCACTTCGTCAACCTGGTCTACCAGGCCCTCGCCGCCGACGAGGACGTCTTCGACTCCACCGTCATGTTCCTCAACTACGACGAGAACGACGGCTACTTCGACCACGTGCCCCCGCCGAGCCCGCCCTCCGGCACGGCCGGCGAGTTCCTCAACGGAGTGCCCTACGGCTTCGGCTTCCGCGTTCCGATGATCGTCATCTCGCCCTGGACCCGCGGTGGCTGGGTCTCCTCGGAGGTCTTCGAGCACACCTCGGTGCTGCGCTTCCTGGAAACCTGGACGGCCGCCCTCGGCACGCCCGCGAAGTGCCCCAACATCAGCGACTGGCGGCGCAAGGTGAGCGGCGACCTCACCGGCGTGTTCGACTTCGCCAACCCGGTCAACGGCCCGGTCTCCCTGCCCGCGACCACCGTGATAGGCATCAACACCTGCGGCCCGCTGCCCAACCCGGTGCCGACCGACAACGCGTTGCCCGCCCAGGAGCCCGGCACCCGCCCGGCCCGCGCGCTGCCGTACCAGCCCGGCGGCTACCTGGACCACCTGGAGTTCGGCTCGGGCGGCAAGATCCTCGCCTGGTTCGTCATGACCAACCAGGGCGCCCCCGCCTCCCGCGCGGCCCATTTCTCCATCCACCCCAACGCCTACCGGGACACCACGCCCTGGCAGTACACGGTGGACGCGGGCGGCACCGCCTCCGACTACTTCAACATCGGCTCCGGTTACGGCGACGGCAAGTACGACCTGACGATGGTCGGCCCCAACCGCTTCCTGCGCCGCTTCCAGGGCGACGCCACCAAGGCGGGCAAGTCGGCCGAGGTCAGCACCCGTTACGCGGTCGAGCCGGGCACCGGCAAGCTCGCCATCTACTTCAGGATGACCAACTCCGGTTCCTCCGCCGTGAGGTTCACCATCACCTCCAACCACTACCGCGGCGACGGCCCCTGGACCTACAGCGTCGCCGCCGGCGCCGCCACGGAGGACTTCTTCAACGCCGTCGCCTACCAGAACGGCTGGTACGACTTCACGGTGACCGTGGACTCCGACGCGACCTGGTCGCGCCGGTTCACCGGGCACCTGGAGACGGGCGCCGCCAGCGTCAGCGGCTGACCCCCGCGTAGAGGTCCGGGCGCGGGGCGAGTTCGACGGCCACCCGGCCGCCGCTCTCCAGCGCCCGGACCCCCGCCTCGGCGACGGCCGAGGCGGCGTAGCCGTCCCAGGCACCGGGCCCGGTCACCCGGCCCGCCCGGGTGGCGTCCACCCAGTCCCGTACCTCGCGGTCGTAGGCGTCGGCGAAGCGGACGAGGTAGTCCGGCGGCACCTCCCGGCCGGCGCCGCCGGCGCGGGTGACCACCATGGCGTGCTCCTCGCCGATCCGTGCGCTGCCCGCCTCGCACACCGCCTCGCAGCGGACCTGGTAGCCGAAGCCGCAGTTGACGAACACCTCGACGTCCACCAGCGCGCCCCGCTCGGTCTCGAACAGCACGAACTGCGGATCGACCAGCCCCTCGGGCGCACCCGCGGAGGACACCGGGCACCGCACGGTCACCGCCGTCAGCTCCTGGCCCAGCAGCCAGCGGGCCGCGTCGATCTCGTGCGAGACCGAACTGTCGATCAGCTGGGCGCTGGAGAAGCCGGGCGGCGAGGAGACGTTGCGGTGGACGCAGTGCAGCATCAGCGGCCTGCCCAGGCCGCCCCCGTCCAGCAGGGCCTTCAGACGCAGGTACTCGGCGTCGTACCGGCGCATGAACCCGATCTGCGCGAGCCGCCGGCCGAGCCGCGCCTCGGCCTCCATGACGCGCAGTGCCCCGGCGGAGTCCGGCACCATCGGCTTCTCGCACAGCACCGGGAGGCCGCGCGCGAACGCGGCGAGCAGCGCGGCCTCGTGCGCGGGCCCGGGGGAGGCGATCAGTACGGCGTCCACGCCGGGCGCGTCGAGGGCGGCCTCGGGGTCGGTGTGCACGGTGACCCCGCGCAGGCCCGCGGCGGCGGCCTTCGCCCGTTCGACGTCGGGGTCGGCGACGGCCGCGACCCGGGCGCCGGCGACCACCCGGTCCAGGCGCCGAATGTGGTCCGCCCCCATGCTCCCGGCCCCCAGCACCGCCACACCCAGCAGCTCACCCATGCGCGCGCTCCCTCACGTCGGACGATCACGCGTAGCGTACGTCGGCGGGGGAGCGCGCACTCGGGCCTCGGGGGCGGCGGGTCAGAACCGCAGCACCCCCGCGATCCCGTCCTCCTCGCCCAGCGTGCCGTCGGGCACGAAGCGGACGTCGGCGCCGGTCTCCAGGCACTGCTCCACGATCTCGTCCACGATGTCGTTGCGGGCGTCCAGATCGCCGGGCTCGGCCGGTACCAGGTGGTCGCCGTCGTCGCGGACGACCGCCTGGAATCCCTCCTCCACGGCGAGCAGCCGAACCCGGCCATCGCGGGCGCTCTGCCACAGCTCGTCCAGGCCCGCCGCGAAGGTCTTGCGGCCGCGCGCCGAGGTCAGCTCCTCGACCACGGAGCCGGTGTCCTTCGACGCCTCCGCCTCCAGCACCGGCTTGATCGCCTGCCACACCGCCTCGGGACCGGAGTTCGCGAGCCCGCCGTGCCCCACGTGCACCGCGCCCCTGGTCACACCGCCGGCCTCGTCCATGAGGGAGAGCGCGGCCTGTTCGCCGGTGACGTACAGCGGGCGGGGCTGGTCGCGCAGGACCGCGGCCATCGCGGTGTCCGCCTCGCGCAGGAACCGGCGGGTGCCCTCGTCGCGGAAGGTGCTCGGGGAGTCACCGACGCGCATCTGCCGCTCGGCGTCGAAGTTCGGCCGGTTGCGGATCAGCGGGAAGCCCCCGGCGTGGTCCTCCACCACCCGGTCGACGCCGCCGCTCCACAGGGTGACCCTCTCGGCCGAGACCGACAGCACCCAGAAGGGCCGCTCGGCGGCCTGCGCGGCGACCAGGTTGCGGGTGAGGAAGGTGTCCGCGAGCACCACGCGCTCGGGGACGCTGCGGGCCAGCGACCAGACCTGGTGCTCGCCGGGCGCCGCGAAGATCACCAGGCCGTCCTCGGCATGGGCGAGATCCACCTCGGCGAGCGCCCGGTCGAGCTGGGCGTCGACGTCCGCGCGCCGCTCACGGGTCACGGCCGGGTCGGCCTCCAGACGCTTCCTGGCCTCGGCCAGCACATTGCGCAGCCGGACGGGATCCTGCTCGTTGCCCGATCCGCGGCGGTGCGTCGGGGTCAGCACGGACACCGCCGGATAGGGCCGCGGACGCCGCAGTTCGGCAAGGGTTGCGGGACTCAGTGCGTGCTCCATGACAGCACCATAGGGCTGATTCACAAGTACGGCATTCGGGGTATCCGGGACGTGCGCTCGCCCGACGGCACCCGCCCGCGCCGCCCCGGTGGCCGGGCCGCCGGGCCGCCGGGGCGGTTCCTGACCGCGAAGCCGCACGGCGAACACCGCTTGGGGAGGTTTTTGCCCGTGGCCTGTTCCTGACGCCTCAGGCGTGCCGGCGTCGTGGTTCCTGCATTTCGCGGAGGCAAAACGCGGCCGAAAGCATCGGGCGGCCGGTTGCGGGTGTGTTACGGCCGCGTTGACCGGCGCCGGGTCCTGACGGACGCTCGTCATATAGGTGCTCGATACAACTGATTCGTCGGCCGGTCCGCGCTCCTCGCGAAAGCCAAGGTGGGAGCGGGAAGCGGCAGCCGGCCGAAGGCAGGAGGCAGCGCATGTGCGGCATCACCGGATGGGTCTCCTACGACCGTGACCTGACCGCCGAGGCCACCACATTGCATGCGATGACCGAGACGATGGCCTGCCGCGGCCCGGACGACTGCGGCACCTGGGCGGAGGGCCCGGCCGCCCTGGGACACCGCCGGCTGGCCATCATCGACCTGCCCGGCGGCCGCCAGCCGATGTCCCTCGACACCCCCGAGGGCACCGTCGCGCTGGTCTACTCCGGGGAGACGTACAACTTCACCGAGCTGCGCCGCGAACTGACCGGCCGCGGCCACCGGTTCACCACCGACTCCGACACCGAGGTGGTCCTGCACGCCTACGTCGAGTGGGGCGACACGGTCGCCGAACGCCTCAACGGCATGTACGCGTTCGCCGTCTGGGACGGCCGCCACGACAAGCTCGTGATGATCCGCGACCGCATGGGGATCAAGCCGTTCTACTACCACCGCACGCCCGACGGCGTCCTGTTCGGCTCCGAGCCCAAGGCGATCCTCGCCAACCCGCTGGCCCGCTCCCGCGTGACCCTCGACGGCCTGCGCGAACTGCTCGTGATGATCAAGACCCCCGGACACGCCGTCTGGGACGGCATGCGCGAGGTCGAGCCCGGCACCGTCGTCACCGTCGAGCGCACCGGCCTGTCCACCCGCGCCTACTGGCGCCTTCGGACCCGCCCGCACGAGGACGACCGCGACACCACCATCGCCACCGTGCGCACCCTCCTCGACGACATCGTGCGCCGCCAGCTCGTCGCGGACGTGCCCCGCTGCACCCTGCTCTCCGGCGGCCTCGACTCCTCCGCCATGACCGCGATCGCCGCCCGCCAACTCGCCGAACAGGACGAGACGGTGCGCTCCTTCGCCGTCGACTTCGCCGGCCAGACCGAGAACTTCGTCGCCGACGAGCTGCGCGGCACCCCCGACACCCCCTTCGTGCACGACGTCGCCCGGCTCGCCGGCACCGACCACCAGGACATCGTGCTCGACGCCCGGTCCCTCGCGGACCCCGCCGTGCGCGAGCACGTCATCCGGGCCCGCGACCTGCCGACCGGCTTCGGCGACATGGACGCGTCGCTGCTGCTGCTCTTCCGCGCCATCCGGCAGAAGTCGACGGTGGCCCTGTCCGGCGAGTCCGCGGACGAGGTCTTCGGCGGCTACCGCCAGTTCTTCGACGAGGAGGCACGCGGCGCGGACACCTTCCCCTGGCTGGTGAGCTTCGGCCGCCACTTCGGCGACGACAGCGACGTCCTGCGCCCCGACCTGGTGAAGAACCTCGATCTGGACGGGTACATCGCCGACAGCTACCGCACGGCCGTCGCGGGCATCGAACGCCTCGCGGGCGAAAGCGACTTCGAGTACCGGATGCGGCAGATCTGCCATCTGCACCTGACCCGGTTCGTGCGCATCCTGCTCGACCGCAAGGACCGGATGAGCATGGCCACCGGCCTGGAGGTGCGGGTGCCGTTCTGCGACCACCGCCTGGTCGAGTACGTGTACAACACCCCCTGGTCCCTGAAGTCCTTCGACGGCCGGGAGAAGAGCCTGCTGCGCGAGGCCGCCAGGGACGTCCTGCCGCGGTCCGTGTACGACAGGGTCAAGAGCCCCTATCCGTCCACGCAGGACCCGCGGTACGCCACCGCCCTCCAGGAACAGGCCAAGGACCTGCTCGCCCGGCCCTCGCACCGCGTCTTCGACCTGGTGGACCGGGACCGCGTGCGGCGGGCCGCCGAACGCGAGGCGCCGATCAGCGGCCAGGCGGCACGGCGCGGCCTGGAACGCACCCTGGACCTCGCGCAGTGGCTGGACCTGTACTCGCCCGAACTCGTCCTCGGCTGAGCGCTCAGCCCGGCGACCGGGTCCCTCCGGCCGGGCTCGGGGCCGTCGGGGCCGGACCGGTCGGGCTCGGGGCGGACGGCGTGGCCGGGGTCGGGCTCGTCGGGGCGGCCGGGGTCGGTGTGGCCGGGCTCGGACTCTGCCTGGTCGGCGTCGGCGTCGGCGTCGGCGTCGGCTTCGGGGTCGGGGTCGGGGTCGGGGTCGGCGTCGGGGTCGGCGTCGGCCGGGCTCCCGCGCGCAGTCCCAGCGCCCGGTCCGCGGCCGCCGCCGAGGGCTGCCACCACGTCGTCACCGGCTCCCACACCGACACCCGGGCACCGGTGCCGAGCCGCGCGGGGGAGAAGACCCGGCCCCAGCGGCCCGCCCAGTCGCCGACGGTGACCGAGACCGCCCGGCGGGCCTGCGGGTCCGACGGGCGGACGATGGTGCGCACATCGGCATGCGCGGTCGCACCCGCCGCGAGCCGCAGCCGGCCCGTGCCGTTCTCCGGTACCGGCAGGGCCGCCCCGTCCAGGCCGCCGAAGGTCACCAACGGCACCCGGGCGATGGCACAGGGCCGCCCGCTGACGTTGGTGACGCTGACCCGCACCACCGTGGGCCGGTTCGGCACGGTGGCCGCGTGGAGCCTCAGCTCACCCTGGACACAGGGGGCCGCCGGTGGGGCCTCGGGAACCGCCTGTCCGGGCGGCGCGGACAGCAGGAGGGCCGCTACGGCGGCCGAGGCGGCGGGTACGGCGATGGCGGCGCGGATGCGCATGATGGTGTCCCTCCGTCACGGTCACGGACGCCTGCCGGCGGCCGGTCCCTACGTCGGTCGATGTGGTCCGGGGTCTCAGTCGATGCGGTTCGGGATGGCGCTCCACTCCTTCCCGTCCGCCGGGCAGGAGCTGCCGTTCGCGGGCAGGGAGCCGTTGAGCAGGAACTCGTCCACCAGGCGGTGCACACACACGGAGGAGCCGTACCCGGTGTGCCCGTCGCCCTTGTTGTCGAGCACGACCGCCGACGGGCCGAGCCGCTCCGCGGTCTGCACCGCCCACGGGTACGGCGTCGCGGGGTCGCCGCGGGTGCCCACGAGCAGCATCCGGGCGGTGTCGACGTCCTTCACCCGGGTGCGGATGAAATCGGTGCCCCTGGGGCGGCCGTAGCACATCAGCACCTGGGTGAGCCGGTAGCGGCCGAAGACCGGGGACGCCTGGTCGTACGCGGCTCGCAGCCGCCCCAGGTCCTCGGTGATCCGGGCGGCGGAGGGCCGGTCGGGGTCGTCCGCGCAGTTGATGGCCAGCAGGGCGGCCTGGAGGTTGTCGGCCGGGATGTCCTGGGGGTCCACCAGGCCGCTGTGCCCGGCGGCGCGCCGGACGCGGGTCGGCCCGGCACCCCCGGCGGCGAAGCCCATGACGCCCCGCGGATCGCCGTCCTGCGCCAGCCGGCCCAGCGCCCGTTCCAGCGACGGCCACAAGTCCCTGCTGTAGAGGGCCTGCACGATGGCGGCCACCAGGTCCTGCCCGGAGAAGGGATCCCCGCCCTCCGTCGTGACCGGCCGCCGATCCAGCGCGCGCACCAGGCCGACCACCGCCTCGCCGGCCGTGCTCCGGTCCTGCCCGAACGGGCAGCCGGCCCCCGTCACACACCAGTCCAGGAAGTCGTCCAGCGCGGTCTGCTGACCCCGCGCGCCCGCGATCCCCTGCTCGGCGAGCGACTCGGTCAGGGTGTCCACGCCGTCCAGCGCCATCCGGCCGACGCGGTGCGGGAACTGCGCCGCGTACACCGCCCCGAGCCGCGTCCCGTAGGAGAAACCGAGGTAGTTGAGCTTCTCGTCGCCGAGGGCCTGGCGGATCACGTCCAGGTCCCGGGCCGCGTTCACGGTCCCCACGTACGGCAGCACGTCACCGGAGCTGCGCGCGCACGCGTCGGCGCTCCGCTTCAACTGCCGCAGCAGGGCCTGGGGATGGCCGAGGTCGGCGTCCGCGCCGGTGACGGCCGCGGCCTGGTCGCCACCGCCGCCGCAGCTGACGGGGGAGGAGCGGCCGACGCCGCGCGGGTCGAAGGTGACCACGTCGTAGCCGTTGGCCAGCCCGACGAACTGCGCCGCGTCGTACGTCAGTTCGCTGACGCCCGCGCCGCCGGGGCCGCCGAAGTTCAGCAGCACCGACTGATGGGACCCGCCGGTGCCGCGGATGCGGGCCAGCGCGAGGTCGAGGGTGCCGGTGGCGGGGCGGGCGTAGTCGAGCGGGACCGTCACCTTGCCGCACTGGAGTCCCTTCGGCGTGCCCGGTCCCGCGCAGGCGCCCCAGGCCACCTCCTGCCGGTAGAACCGGGACAGGTCGGGGCCGGCCGGTGCGGAGGAGGCCGCCGCGGCCCCGCGCACCGGCAGCGCGGAGCCGAGCAGCGCCAGGGCGAGGACTCCGGTACCCGCACAGCGCCGCACCGCGGACCGCGTGCACAGCTTGGCCAGCATCGATCGCCTCCCGGGGCGCCCGCAGCGGACCGGGACGGCGCCCTTCCGCTCACCATAAGTGGGCCCCGTGCGGCCCGCCTCCGGGCGAGCGGAACCCCCTGAGGTGCCGTATATTCCGCGCCCGCTTGGCGATCATTCGTCATCCTTACAAGCTGTTCATCGCCCCTGCCACTCGATGGGGTGAAAGCCGGATAGGCCATAACTCTGATGGTTCGCCCGCGTTTTACGGGATGCGGGTGAGTGCCCGCGAACTTGTCTGGAAGGCAGGGAACCAATGAGACGGGCTACCCGAAACGGTGTGATCGCGGCCGTCGCCGCCTCCGGCGCGATGGCCCTGGCGTGGCCGGTGTCCGCCGCGTTCGCGGCCGACGGCGCGAGTGCCGACGGCGTCGCGGCCGGCTCGCCCGGACTGATCTCCGGCAACGGCATCCAACTGCCGGTGGACGTCCCGGTGAACGTGTGCGGCAACACGGTCGACGTGGTCGGCCTGCTCAACCCGGCCGCGGGCAACGCCTGCGGGAACGGGGCGGGCGCCGGAGGAGGCGGAGCGGCCTCCTCCGGCGGGGCCACGGCCCACGGCGGCGCCCAGCACTCCCCGGGGGTGATCTCGGGCAACGCCGTCCAGCTCCCCGTCGACCTGCCGGTGAACATCAGCGGCAACAGCGTCGACGTGGTGGGCGTGGGCAACCCGGTCACGGGCAACACCTCCGTCAACGGAGGCGGGATCCCGAGCCACCCCGTCGCGCCCGCCCCGCAGCCGCCGACGCCGGTCAAGGCCCACCCGGCCGCGCCGCACACCCCGCGCCCCGCCCCCGAGCCGGTCGGTGCCTCCCTGGCCCACACCGGCACCGACCTGACCGCCCCCGCGGCGGTCGGCAGCGCGGCGCTGCTGCTCACGGGCAGCATCCTCTACCGCCGCTTCCGCCCGACCCGCACGTACTGACCCCCCAACCGTGTCCAGGCCTCCACCGGCCACCGGGCCCCCACCGTCCAGCTGTCGACGGACGCCGGCCCGGTGGAGCCTCGCGACGCCCCCCGCCCAGCGGCGGCCCGCCCTCCCCGGCTCCGCGTACCCGCCCCCCCCCGCGCAGCGCGCGACGGCGGCCGAGCGTCCGTCCGGCCGCGGCCCTCTGTGCCCATCGGCGCTGCCCTGAACGCCCCAGTGGCCTCTCGGCTGCCGGCTCTGCGGACTCGAAAACGCTCTCGTGGTGGCTTGACCGTCCGGCTTTGCGGCTCCGAACCCTGCCCAGCGGCGGCTCGACCGCCCGGCTCCGCGGGCCGAGCCCCACCCAGCCGTGGCCCGAGCGTGCCCTGGCCGCTCTGGACTGCGGACGCGACAGCGGGGACCAGGGCGTGGCGACGCCCGAACGCCCGCCCGGCAGCGGCCCGAGCACCCGCGCAGTGCCCCCCGAACGCCCGCCCGGGGGCGGCTCCGAACCCTGCCCAGCGGCGGCTCGACCGCCCCGCCCAGCGGACCGGAATCCGGCTGGCGGCGGCCCGCCCTGCGGGCTCGGCGCCACGCGGCCGTCGCCCGAGCGCCTGTCCGGCCGTGGTCCGGCAGTTACCTAGCGGTGGCCGGATTGCCCTGCTGGGTGGATCGGGAGTACGGCTGGCGGTGGCTCTCTTCGGTGCTGTGGACTCGGGGCTGCGCGGCCGTTGCCCGAGCGCCTGTCCGGCTGCGGTTCGGCGGTTACCCAGGGGTGGCCGGATTGCCCTGCTGGGTGGATCGGGAGTACGGCTGGCGGTGGCTCTCTTCGGTGCTGTGGACTCGGGGCTGCGCGGCCGTCGCCCGAGCGCCTGTCCGGCTGCGGTCCGGCAGTCACCCAGCGGCGGCCCGACCGCCCCGCCCAGCGCCCCCACCGCCCCGCCCAGCGGATCCGAACGCCCGGCCGACGGGGGCGATCCGCACCGCACGGCGGCGCCCCAACACCCTCGCGGGAGCGGGAAGCACAGTGGCCCGGTGACGGACCGCATCCGGCGGCGGTGGCGCGCACTGCCCCCCTGGGACCAGGGACTCCTCGCCGTCTCCATCGGAGGCTTCGTCGAGGGCACCGCCTCGCACGCCGGCGACCTCGCGCGGCACGGACGGCACGCCTACTCCGCCTTCGCACCCCCGCTCCAGGTGTTCGTCAGCGCGCTGACCGTCCTCGATCCCCTGGTCGCGATCCTGCCGCTGTACGTACGCCCGGCGGGCGTCCCGCTCGCGGCGCTCGTGATGACGGCGGACGCGCTCGGCAACTGGTGCGCGAACTGGGCCTGGCTGCAGGCCGACCGGTCCCGCCTGCTGCGCCCGGTGGGGATGCTCCCCATCACCCTCTTCGCCCTCTTCGTCCTCTTCGTCGTCGCCTCGGCCGTCCCGCTCGCCCGTGCGCTGCACACCCGCGGCCGGTGCCGGTCGGCTGATCCTCCCGTGGCACAAAGGCCGTTGATCCGCGAGGATGCTGCCGACACGGGCCGTGCGCACGGCGGCCGGCCCCCGACGCAACGGAGCGCACCGATGACTTCTCCCGCCCCCCACGACCTCGTCGTCACCCGGGCCGGTCTCGCCGACTGGCCGGTGATCAGCGGGTGGGCGGCGGCGGAGGGCTGGAACCCCGGGCTGTCCGACGGGCCCGCGTTCTTCGCCCAGGACCCCGAGGGCTTCTTCCTCGGCCGGATCGACGGGGAACCGGTCTCGGCCATCTCCGTCGTCAACCACGGCGCGGACTACGCCTTCCTCGGCTGTTACCTCGTCCGCCCCGACCTGCGCGGCCACGGCCACGGCCTCACCACCTGGAAGACCGCCCTGGCCCACGCCGGAACCCGCACCGTCGGCCTCGACGGAGTCGTCGCCCAGCAGGACAACTACCGCCAGTCCGGCTTCCGTTCGGCCTACCGCACCATCCGGTTCACCGGCACCGCCCCCGAGGCGGAGACCCCCGGGGGGACCCGCCCGGCCGGCCCCGCCGACCTCGCCGCGATCACCGCCTACGACAGCGCCTGCCACCCCGCCGACCGCCCCCGCTTCCTCGCCGAGTGGCTCACCGCCCCGGGCCACCGCACCGTCGTACGCCACGAGGACGGCCGCCTCACCGGGTACGGTGTCATCCGCCCCGGCCGCGACAGCCTGCGGATCGGCCCGCTCTTCGCGGACACCGCGGAGGACGCCCGCGCCCTGTTCGCCGCGCTGGCCGGCCAGGCCGCCGGCCGTGAACTCGCCATCGACGTGCCCGAACCCAACGCCGCCGGCACCGCCCTCGTTGAGGCCGCCGGTCTCGCCCCCTCCTTCGAGACGGCCCGCATGTACACCGGCCCGGTCCGCGCGTACGCCCAGGACCGCGTCTTCGGCGTCACCACCCTCGAACTGGGCTGACCGCGCAATTCCGTTGCCGCCCCCGGTCTCACGTGATCGGGTGGGCCGCCATGGAGAAGAACGAGATCCTCGCCCTGTACGACCGTGACCTGCGCGAGCACGCCGCACCCGACGGCCCCGGCGCCCGTGTCGAGCGCGTCGGGGCGGTGGTACGGCAGACCGCGCCCCCGCACGGCTGGAACGGGGTGCTCTGGTCCGGTCTGGACGCCGCGGACGCGGACGCGGCGATCCAGGAGCAGATCGCCCACTTCACCGCCCTCGGCACCGACTTCGAGTGGAAGCACCACAGCCACGACCGGCCCCCCGCCCTCGGCGCCCGGCTCCTCGCGGCCGGGTTCCGGGCCGAGCCGGCCGAGACACTGATGATCGGCGAGATCGACCGGCTCGACCTGGACGCCCGGCTCCCCGAAGGAGTCCGGCTGATGGAGGCCACCGACGCGGCCGGGGTCGACCTCGTCGTCGACACGCACGAGAGGGCCTTCGGCACCGACGGCTCCCACCTGCGCCACCGACTGCGCGCCCGACTTGCCGCCGATCCCGGCACGGTGGTCGCCGTCGTCGCGCTGGCCGGGTCCGAACCCGTCAGCGCGGCCCGGATGGAACTCGTGTCCGGCACCCCGTTCGCCGGTCTGTGGGGCGGCGGCACCGTCGAGGGGTGGCGGGGCCGGGGCCTGTACCGCGCCCTCGTGGCCCATCGCGCCCGCGTCGCCGCCGCCCGCGGCTTCCGCTACCTCCAGGTCGACGCGTTGCCCACGAGCCGCCCCGTCCTGGAACGCCTGGGCTTCCTCCCGATGACCGTCACGACGCCGTACCTGTACGAGATCAAAGAGAACTGACGCACCGTCAACGACGCGACACGGCCCGGTCGAGTGCGCTGATCCCCACCGCCGCCAGGGCGATCTGGACGAGCCACTCGATCCAGTCGGGCCCCTTGGTGTCCGCGACCCCGAGCCTCGCGGCGATCGCGGAGCCGATCAGCGCGGCCACGATGCCGACGACGATGGTCCATAGAATCCCGATGTGCTGGCGCCCCGGCACGACCAGTCGGCCCAGCACACCGATGACGAGGCCGATGACAACGGCGCTGACGAGGCCCGAGATCTCCATCTTCACCCCTCCGCATACCTGTCCCGTCCCTGGCGTCTGCCCCCTGTGAGCGGAGTCACTCCGCTCCGTTTATTGCCGGGACTTTCTGTTCATCGGCCCTTCATGCCATGTACCTTTCAAGCCATCGACGCGTGTAGAACCCTCAAGCACGTTCTACGCGCGCAGATTTGGCGCCGTAACTGTTCTCCCCACACCCCACAACGGAGGTTCGTCGGATGCTCGGATCGATGAGATCCCGACGCAGACTCACCACCGCACTCGCCGGTTTCGGCATGCTCCTCACGGGAGCCGCCGTCCAGGTCGGTGCGAGCGCCCCCGCACAGGCGGCGACCACTCACCGCGTCCTGTTCGACAACGCACACGCCGAGACGGCCGGCAACGCCGACTGGGTCATCTCCACCAGCCAGCCCGATCCGCTCGCCCAGAACCCCTCCCCGTCGGCCGAGACGGACTGGACGGGCGCGCTGTCCTCCTGGGGTGTGGCGCTGCAGAAGACCGGCAGCTACAGCCTGAAGACGCTGCCCTCGGGCCAGAGCCTCACCTACGGCGGCTCGTCCGCGCAGGACCTGTCGAACTTCGACACGCTGGTCCTGCCGGAGCCCAACACGCTGTTCACGACCGCCGAGAAGACGGCGATCATGAACTTCGTGAAGAACGGCGGCGGTCTGTTCATGATCTCCGACCACACCGGTGCCGACCGGAACAACGACGGCTACGACGCGGTCGAGATCCTGAACGACCTGATGACGAACAACGGTGTCGACAACACCGACCCGTTCGGCTTCTCGATCGACTCGCTCAACATCACCTCCGACTACCCGGCGGCGATCAGCGACAGCACCGACCCGGTGCTGAACGGGTCCTTCGGCAAGGTCACCAAGAGCCTGATCGCCAACGGTACGACCGCCACCCTCAAGCCCTCCGACAACTCCTCCGTCAAGGGCCTGGTCTACCGCACCGGTTACTCCGGGAACACCGGTGCCTTCTTCCTGACCAGCACCTTCGGCAGCGGCCGCGTCGCGTTCTGGGGTGACAGCTCCCCGATCGACGACGGCACCGGCAGCTCCGGCAACACCCTGTACGACGGCTGGAACGACACCGGCGCCACCAACGCGCCGCTCGCCCTGAACGCCACCGCGTGGCTCGCCGGTGACGGCACCACCAGCGGGGGCGGCGGCACCGGCGGTGGCGGCACCGGCACCTGCACGGCGGCCCAGCTCCTCGGCAACAACGGCTTCGAGTCGGGCAGCACCGTCTGGGGCGGCACCAGCGGCGTCATCACCAACTCCACCAGCGAGGCGGCCCATTCGGGCTCCTACTACGCCTGGCTCGACGGCTACGGCACCGCCACCACCGACACGCTGTCCCAGTCGGTGACCGTCCCGACGGGCTGCACCTCGGCCAAGCTCAGCTTCTACCTGCACGTCGACACGGCCGAGACCTCGACCAGCACCGCCTACGACACCCTCAAGGTGCAGGTGCTGAACAGCTCCGGCACGGTCCTCGGCACCCTGGCGACGTACTCGAACCTCAACGCCGCCTCCGGGTACACCCAGCGCAGCTTCGACCTCAGCAGCTACGCGGGGCAGACCATCACCCTGAAGTTCACCGGCACCGAGGGCTCCAAGTACCAGACGTCGTTCGTTCTCGACGACGCCGCGCTCAACGTCAGCTGAGCCACCGAACGCGAGGGGGGTGGGTCCGGCGGGGCCCACCCCCCTCGTCATGTCGCGGGCACGGTCCGCTCCGGCGTGTTCCACCCGGAGACCCGCACGCGCGGGGCCGCGCCGTGCAGGTCGGCCGTCCGGTAGACGGCGGTCAGCGTCACCGACTCGCCCGGCCACAGGCCCACCTCGTTGTCCGACCAGCGCACCGGCAGGACCGGCGCCCCGCGCCCGTCCACCAGGTGCACGTCCGTCAGCAGCGAGGGCGTCAGCCCGTCCGTGGTGTTCCGCAGCGTCACGGTCGTGGTCGAGGTGCCGGCGACCGACCGTGTGGTGGCCGTCGCCGCCACCGGGACCCGCGCCATCGAGGCCAGTCCGGTGAGGTCGGCGTATCCGGTCGTCGGCGTGTACCACCAGGTGGTGCGCTGCCAGTCGAGGACGTCGGGTTCGTCGGACAGCCAGTACACGTTCCGGCTCACCTCCCGGCCCGCCGCGTCGCTGAGCACCAGCCGCAGCAGACGGGTCCCCGACAGGCCCGCCACCGACGACGGCAGGATCAGCGGCGTCGAGTGCGCCCCGTCCCCGGGGACCGACACCCCGGTGACCGTTCGGTCGTAGCGCGGCGAGCCGTCGGTGTCGTAGAGGGTGGCCCGCGCGGTGAGGTCCTGCTCGGCCGTGTGCCGGTTGTTCACCACCGCGACCGATCGGTCGTCGTACGAATACTGGATGTGCAGCGGCTCGTTGGCCTTCTTCGCGCCGAAGTAGGCGCCGCCCTGGTCGAGGTAACGGTCGGTCAGCTGCCAGTGCAGTGACGTCCAGCCGCTGTTGAACATCCAGTGGACGACCCCGGTGGCGGGATCGGTGCGGTCGGTCGCGTTGCGACCGTACGCCTCGAACTGGGCCCGCACGTTCTCGTACTGGGCCAGCTGCGCCTTGCGCACGTAGTCGGTGAGTCCGGTGGGGGCGCCGTAGCGGGCGGCGAGGGCCTCGTCGTAGAGCGAGAGCGTGCCGAAGGTGTCGGACGGGGAGCGGTGGTACTGCCTGGCCTTCGGGTCCTGCCAGAGGGTGTCGAGTTCGGCCGGGGTGAGCATCCGGTGCAGGGTGTCCAGGGTGGGGATGCTCGGGCCCGCGCTGGTCTCGGAGTTGAAGCCGGTCGCGCCGCCCTCGCGCTTGGCGTACCAGTAGTTCGGTGGCACCCAGTCGTAGGGCCCCGTCATCTTCATCCCCGAACGGCCCAGCCGCGGCGATGATTTGTCGGATGCGGCGGGGACCACCGGGAGGTCCCAGTCGGCGGCCCGCAGCGCGTCCAGGTAGTTCTTCTCGATCCTCGCGTCGGGCGCGAAGTCGCTGCCGATCAGGAAGGAGATGACGCTCGGGTGGTCCCGCAGCCGGGCGGCCTCGGCGGCCATGGACGCCTTGGCCACCGGATAGTCGGCCGGGGCCCACCTCTCCCCGTTCTCCGTGCCGTTGACCTGGCCCTCCCACTTGTCGCAGCACTCCCAGCCCGGCAGCGTGAGCACACCGAGCCGGTCGGCCAGCCCGAAGAACTCGTCCGGCTCCAAGTGGCCTTCCAGGCGCAGGGTGTTCAGGCCGAGGTCGACGGCGTACCGCAGCCGGTCCTCCGCGTAGACGCGGTCCCAGCGCAGGAACTCGTCCGGCGACCAGCCGCCGCCCTTGATCAGCAGCGGGCGGCCGTTGATCCCGTACTGGCGGGCCCCGGCGGAGTTCAGCGGCGCCCGGACGTCACGGATGCCGAAGTCCTGGTGCGCGGTGTCCGAGGTGGTACCGGACACGCGCGCGGTGAGGTCGAGGGCGTACAGCGGCTGTCCGCCCATCCCCGCGGGCCACCACACCTTCGGCGCGGTGAGGTGCAGACCCGGCGCGTCGGCGGGGGAGAAGGCGACGGTCCTCGTCTCGTGCGCGGCGAGCCGGATCGTCCTGCGCAGACGCGTGCCGCCGACGGAACCGGTGATCTCCGCGGTGACCGCCGTGCCCGAGTCGTTGCGGACCCGGGCCCGCACCGTCAGGTCGGCGGCCGAGAGGGACGGCACGGCCAGTTTCGTCACCACGTGTGCGTCGCGCAGCGCCACCGGGCCGCCCCGGCGCACCAGGACGTCACGGACGATGCCCATGTTCCGGTCGGGCGGCGGCTGGAGCCAGTCCAGCCAGCCGGTGGTCAGGTCCTTGCTCGGCTCGTTGGGCCGCACGCGGAAGGCGACCGTGTTGACGCCGGGCCGGACCAGGGCGGTGACGTCCAGTTCGTGGTGCGTGTAGGCGCCGGTCACGTCCCGCGCGGTGGCCACCTGGTGGCCGTTGACGTAGACGTCGGCCGCCGAGACGACGCCGCTGAAGTCGAGGAGGGTGCGCCGCGTGGTGTCGGCGACGGTGAAGTCGGAGCGGTACCACCACGGCACCTCGAAGTCCGCCTTCGGGATCTTCGCCAGGTTGGTCGAGCGGAAGGGGTCGTCGTACACCCCGGCGGCGAGCAGCGCGGCCAGGACCGTGGAGCGCGGGCCGGCCGGGTACCAGCCGCGCGCCGGGTAACCGGGCGAGGACACGGCGGCGGGGGAGTCGCCCACCTTGGCCGTGGACTGGACGGCGTATCCGGCGAGCGGGG
The DNA here is from genome assembly GCF_030269125.1 of Streptomyces hygroscopicus subsp. hygroscopicus. Lineage (GTDB taxonomy): Bacteria > Actinomycetota > Actinomycetes > Streptomycetales > Streptomycetaceae > Streptomyces > Streptomyces hygroscopicus_C. The sequence continues at coordinate 325,175 of NZ_BSSM01000007.1, forward strand.
TGGTGGCACCGGCGGCCGAGGACACGTGGGTGATCCGGGCGGCGGCCGGCTTCAGCGCCGCGACCGGGCTGAGCGGCGGAGTGCGGGCGTGGGGGTCGGCCCAGGCTCCGGTGGTGAGGGAGCCCACCAGGGCGAGGAGGCCGGTGGCCGTGGCGAGCCTCAGGCCGGGGGCGGGACGAGGGAACACAGACGGTCTCCAGGCTCGTAAAGTTAGGAAACTTTACTAACCGGGCTTAAGCTAGGTCGCCGTCCCAGGACTGTCAACGACCTTCGCCGCAGCGTCCGCTGAATGTCCGTCAACCGCTTTCTGCCGGCGCTCGGATTCTCGTAGGGTTCCCTCCCGACGCCCCCAGGAGTCCCCATGTCCGGTAGCCCGCCGCCTCCGGGCGGCTTCGTCCGCCGGGTCGGGCTGTTCCAGGCCACGGCCATCAACATGAGCCAGATGTGCGGCATCGGCCCGTTCGTCACCATCCCGCTGATGGTCACCGCGTTCGGCGGCCCGCAGGCGGTCGTCGGGTTCGTCGCGGGTGCCGTACTGGCGCTGTGCGACGGGCTGGTCTGGGCCGAACTCGGTGCCGCGCTGCCCGGCTCCGGCGGCAGCTACGTCTATCTGCGCCAGGCATTCCAGCACCGCACCGGCAGGCTGATGCCGTTCCTGTTCGTGTGGACGGCGATGCTCTTCGTGCCGCTGATCATGTCCACGGGCGTGGTCGGCTTCGTCCAGTACCTCGGCTATCTCGTCCCCGGCCTCGGCGGCACGGCCGGCGACCTGACCGGCCTCGGCGTCATCGCCCTGGTCGTGTTCCTGCTGTGGCGCGGCATCGAGCACATCGCGCGGATCACCGCCGTGATGTGGGCCGTGATGATCGCCTCGGTGGTCCTGGTGATCACCGCGGCGGCCACGGACTTCAGTCCGCGGCTGGCCTTCACCTACCCGGCGGGCGCGTTCGACCTGGCGGACGGCCACTTCTGGACCGGCTTCGCCGCGGGCCTGACCATCGGGATCTACGACTACCTCGGCTACAACACCACCGCCTACATGGGCGCCGAGATCAAGGACCCGGGCCGCGTCCTGCCGCGCTCCGTCCTCTTCTCGATCCTCGGCATCATGGCGATCTACCTGCTGCTCCAGATCGGCACGCTCGGCGTCGTCGACTGGCACCGCATGAGCGACCCCGGCGACGTCGCGTCCACCTCCGTGGCCTCCGCGGTCCTGGAGCGCACCTGGGGCAGGGGCGCCGCCGACACCGTCACCGTGCTCATCCTGATCACCGCGTTCGCCTCCGTGTTCACGGGCCTGCTGGGCGGCTCCCGGGTGCCGTACGACGCCGCGCGCGACCGGGTCTTCTTCCGGCCGTACGCCAGGCTGCACCCCCGGCACCGCTTCCCGACGCTGGGCCTGGCGACCATGGGCGTGATCACCGCGGCCGGCTTCCTCGTCGGCCGGCACACCGATCTCGCGACCCTCATCCAGCTGCTCACCACGGTGATGGTGATCGTGCAGGCGCTCGCCCAGATCGTCGCCCTGACGGTGCTGCGCGCCCGGCAGCCCGCCCTGCGCCGCCCGTACCGCATGTGGCTCTACCCGCTGCCGTCCCTGGTGGCCTTCGTCGGCTGGTGCGTGATCTACGGCTACGCCGACCGCGGCTCACCGGGCCGCCACCCCATCGAATGGTCCCTGGCCTGGCTGGCCCTCGGCTGCGCGGCGTTCCTGGTCTGGGCCCGGCTGGAGAGGGCGTGGCCGTTCGGGGAGAAGGAGACGGGCGAGGAGCGGCCGGCCGGGCTGGACCCCGAGACGGTCTGACCCTCGGGGGGCTATGATCCACGCAGCGTGCACGAGCCTCCCCGGCCCGGACCCGAGTCCGCCGGGGAGGCTTTCGGTCATGACCGAGAACATGACCGCGGACGTCCGTGTCCGCCCCGCGACCCCCGAGGACCGGCCCGCCGTGGAGCGGCTGTGGCTGATGTTCCGCCACGACATGTCCGAGTACCAGGGCGGGCTGCCCGCCGCCGACGGCACGTTCCGCAGCGAGCGCGTCGAGTCCGCGTTCACCGCGCCCGGATGGGCGCCGTACCTGCTGACCTGCGGAGCCGGCCTCGCCGGGCTCGCGTTCGTGCGGGGGCTCGACGGGTCCGTGCGGGTGCTCAACAGTTTCTTCGTGGCGCGGGGGGTGCGGCGCGCGGGAGTCGGGCTGCGGGCCGCGGTGGAGGTGCTGCGGCGGCATCCCGGGCGCTGGGAGATCGCGTACCAGCGGGGCAACGCGGGGGCGGAGGCGTTCTGGCACCGGGTCGCGGAGGAGGTCGCGCCGGGTGACTGGGGCTGTGCGGAACGGGCGGTGCCGGGGCGGCCCTCGCTGCCTCCGGACCTGTGGCTGAGCTTCACCGTGCGCCGCTGAGACGGTGGGAGGGCCGGTTCGCACTCGGCGGACCGGCCCTCCGTCGTTCTTCCTTCCGTGTTCGTCTTCCCTTTCTCGACGTTCCGCTCCTTCCTCGTGTCGTCCGGGTGTGCTTCCTTCCCCGCTAGGGCCTGGGAGTGCTCTTCGCCGCCGACGCGGCCGACGCGGCACAGACGAGTCCGAGGAAGAGGGCGAGCGCGCCGATGACGACGTTGTTGGCGATCACTCCGGCGTCCGGGGCGCTGCCCACGATCCACGGAGCGATGATCATCCAGACGCCCAACGCGCACATCGCCCAGCTGAGGCCGTACATCCGCTCGGGGGCCCTGGTGAATCCCAGTGCCAGCAGGCCTATCGCGATGCCCATGATCAGGTTGTGCGTCATGAGCGCCGGCTGGCTCGTCGTGTAGTGCAGGATCCAGGGCGATGCCGCGCAGTACAGGCCGACCAGGAACACCGGCCCGTCCACGAGCGCCACATCACGACCGCCGAGCATGCGGGCGTAGCGTTCCCGCATTTCGGGGACATCGGGGTGGGTCGACATATCACCCCTGTGCCAGACGTTGGCCATGACTTTCGTCTCCTTCGAATGTGCAGGCCAGACCGCTTCAGGATGCGGTGTTCAACGAGCGCCGCAGTTCCCATTTTGCGCTTGTTCGAGGTTTATGTGTAGCGGTGGGAGTCTTTGTCATGCATGGCGCTGAATCGAGGTCGGTGGCGCGGTCAATCGGGCCTGCCAGACTGTCTGTTCATGACAGACGCATCGCGGAAGGTGGAGGCGACGGTCACGCTCGGGCTGCTGGCCGCGTGGGCCGTCCATGACGCGGAGGAGATGCTCATGGTGCCGCGCTGGACGCGGAGCCGGGTGCCCGCGCTGCGGGACCGGTTCCCCAAGGTGCCCGAGGCGGTGTGGCGGGGGCTGGGGTCCGTGGACCGAGAGGAGTTCGCCACCGCGGTCGCGGCGATGGCCGTCGTCGTGGGACTGACGGCGGGGGAGGGGCTGCGCACGGGCGGGCGCTCCGCCGTGTACCAGACGGCACTGGACGCCTTCGGCCTGCACGGCCTGGTTCATCTGGCCCAGGCGGCGGTCGTGCGGGGGTACACGCCGGGGTCCGTGACGACACCGGTGGTGGTGCTGCCGTTCACGGTGTGGGCGCGTTCCCGGCTGCGGGCTGCCGGGGTGCTGCGTCCCGTCCGGGCACGGGACCTGGTCGGGGCCCTGGGCCTCGCCGCGGTGGCCACGGCCGGCGCGCATGCCCTCTCGCGTGGTCTGCGGCGCGGCCGCTGAACATCCGATCCGTCACGACGGAGTCGCGGCCCACGGCTCGCAAGGGCTGGTACGACCCTCGGTCGAACCGCTCTTCGGATGGCGACGACGTGCCGTCGAAAGAGGTGTTCGGGGGGAGGCGGCGGGCCTGGACTGGGCGGACGGCGAGTGGCGCGACATCGACCAGGGCCGGGGCGGGAAGCTGACCCTCACGCGCCGCACCGGCGGCGTGCCGCCCGCTGGCCGCAGGTCCGCTGGACTCGGTGGGGCAGGGCGGCCGCCAGGGCCCGTCCGGGAACCGAACGGGCAGCCGTCTGCGCCACCGTGATCGATGCCGCCCGGCAGGTCACGGGTCGGCGGCGCGGCGCCGCTGACTGAAGAACGCGCGCCTGCTTCGGCCCGTCGCCGGTCCCGCGGGGTACGTTCCTCGGGCTCGTTGCCGCTGCCCCGGGGAGGCGGCACGGGGAGGCTACCGCTCATGGCCGGACCCGGGAGGCGTGGGATCCGAGCGTCGGTCGGGCGTGCGGTCCCGGGACATCCGCGACCGGGGCACCCCGGGGAGCGGAACCGCGCCGTCCCCCTGGCGGAGCACGCCGGCGCGGGCACCTCGGCGCGGTCCGGGCGACGCCCGCACGGTCGGAGACGTCGGCCGGGACCGCGCATCCGGTGGGGGAACCGGCCGACCCCGCCCACGCGGGCCGCCACGTCCTCGTCGGCGACATGCCGGCCTGCCGTGCACGGCCGGACGGTATCGCCCGCGCGAGGGCACCGCCGTCCCGGCCCGCAGGGCCGCTGCGCACCGCGCGGGAGACCGCCACGTGGCCGCCTCGCCCGGCACGTCCAGGCTCCGCGACGGCACCGAGCCGCTCTCGGGGCACACGCGGCGCCGAGCGGCACCGTGGGTCTCGGTGCCGCGTCTCCCGGCGCTCGACGCCGCACCGCGCCGCCCGAGGCGTCCGCCCGCTCGTCGGCCGGGCCCACGCCCGGCAAGAGTGCCGCCAGGTGGGTGACACGCCGTACCGCGGCCCCCGCCTCCGAGGGGAGGGACGACTCGCGCGGCCGTATGACTACCATCGTGTAGACGGTCCGCACGCGGACGACGAGGAGGGTGAGGACGTTTCCATGACCGACGGCAAGGACGAACGCCGGCCGGCCGGTGAACTAGAGGCGAGCGTCATGGCCGCGCTCTGGGCCGCCGACGGGCCCCGGACCCCCGGACAGGTCCAGGCGAGCCTGGGCGCGGACCTGGCGCGCACGACGGTGACCACGATCCTCAGCCGCCTGCACGACAAGGGCGTCGTCGACCGGCAGCGCCGGGGCCGCGGCTTCGTGTACTTCCCCGTCCAGGAGGTCCAGGACGCCCACGGCCTCACCGCCCGCCGGATGCACAGCGAGCTGGACCGGGACAGCGACCGCGAGACCGTGCTCGCCCGCTTCGTCGCCCAGCTCAACCCGGAGGACGAACGCGTCCTGCGGGATCTGCTGGAATCCGACGGCTGATGACCGCTCTGCTCCTGCTGCCCCTGCTGCTGCCGTGCGCGCTGCCGGCGCTGGCCCGGCGGGCTCTCGCCAGGCTGGCCCCGGCCGCCGCGCTGTGGGCCGTCACGGCCTGCGCGGTGATCCTCGCCGGGTGCTCGCTCGCCGCGCTCGGCGCCTTCGTGCTGATCGGGTTGCTGAAGCTGCCGCTCTTCGCCGCGTTCGGCGAGTTCATCCACCCGCTGCACACCGCCTCCGCCGCGATCGTGGTGCCGGCCGCCGCCACCTCCGTCGGCGTCCTCGCCGTCTGCTGCTGGACCCTCGTCCGTTCGGTGCTGCGCCAGGGACGGGCCTTCCGCGCGGCCCACACCGAGGCGGGGAGCGGCCCCGCCGCCGGTGATCTGTGCGTGGTGGACTCGCCCCGCCCCGACGCCTACGCGCTGCCCGGCCGCCCGCACCGCATCGTCGTCACGACCGCGATGCTGCGCAGCCTGGACGGGCCCGAGCGGGAGGTCCTGTTCGCGCACGAGCGGGCGCACAACGAGGGCGGGCACCACTACTTCCTGGCCGCCGCGGAACTCGCGGCGCACTGCCATCCCGCGCTGCGGCCGGTCCGTGCGGCCATCCGGCTCGCGGCGGAGCGGGCCGCCGACGAGGCCGCGGCCGCGCATGTGGGTGACCGTCGGCTGACCGCGCGGGCCATCGCACGGGCGGCCCTCGCCGGGCACGCGTCCGCCACCCCGCGGCCCGACTTCGCGGCCGCGGCGACCACCGGACCGGTCCCTCAGCGGGTGCGGGCGCTGCTGGAGGCGCCCGGCGGGCCCCGCGCCGGCCGCCTCGTCGCCGCGCTGCTCATCGCCTGCACGGCTCTGTCCGGGGCGACGACCGCCGCCGGACTGGTGGACTTCCACCACCGGGTGGAGGTGGCCCAGGGCGACGAAGCGCCCTGAACCGACGCGCCCCTCGTCCCGTCGCGAGACCCCTTCACCCCCCTCGGCAACGCGCGTAGACAAGCATCCGGTTTTACGTATAACCTCACCGGCTAACCCATCCCGTCGGCACCGTCGGCCGCCTGATCGACCCCGGTACAACCTGCTGAGGAACGCCCTGCCATGACCGCCCCCCGCATCGACACCGACACCCTGCGCCGCCTCCCCAAGGCCGTGCTGCACGACCACCTCGACGGCGGTCTGCGCCCCGCCACCCTCGTGGAGCTGGCCGCCGAGGTCGGGCACGAACTGCCCACCACGGACCCGGACGAGCTGGCCGCCTGGTACGTCGAGGCCGCCAACTCCGGTGACCTGGTGCGCTACATCGCCACCTTCGAGCACACCCTCGCCGTGATGCAGACCCGCGAGGGCCTGCTGCGCACCGCCGAGGAGTACGTGCTGGACCTCGCCGCCGACGGTGTCGTCTACGGCGAGGTGCGCTACGCCCCCGAGCTGAACACCCGGGGCGGGCTGAGCCTCCCCGAGGTCGTGGAGAGCGTGCAGGAGGGCCTGGCCGCCGGTATGGCGAAGGCGGCCGCCGCGGGCACCCCGGTGCGTGTCGGCACCCTGCTGTGCGGCATGCGGATGTTCGACCGCGTCGCCGAGGCGGCCGACCTCGCCGTGGCCTACCGGGACGCCGGGGTCGTCGGCTTCGACATCGCCGGCGCCGAGGACGGCTTCCCGGCCGCCGACCACCTGGGCGCCTTCGAGTACCTGCGCCGCGAGAGCGTGCCCTTCACCATCCACGCCGGCGAGGCGTACGGCCTGCCCAGCATCCACCAGGCGGTCCAGGTGTGCGGCGCCCAGCGCATCGGCCACGGCGTCCGCCTGACCGAGGACATCGTGGACGGCAAGCTCGGCCGTCTCGCGTCCTGGGTGCGCGACCGTCGCATCGCCCTGGAGATGTGCCCCACCTCCAACCTCCAGACCGGCTGCGCCGCCTCGATCGCCGGGCACCCGATCACCGAGCTGAAGGACCTCGGCTTCCGGGTCACCCTGAACACCGACAACCGCCTGGTGTCGGGGACGACGATGACCCGGGAGATGGCGCTGCTGGTCGAGGAGGCCGGCTGGGGCGTGGAGGACCTGCGGGCGGTCACGGTGAACGCGGTCAAGAGCGCGTTCATCCCGTTCGACGAGCGCAAGGCGCTCATCGAGGACGTGATCCTGCCCGGCTACGCCGCCGTGCTCTGAACCAGCCCCTTGAGGTAGGCGGCCTGTCCGATGTGCTGGAGATCGTCGGACAGGACGCTCACCAGGCGCACGCCCAATGTGACCGGCGGGTCCCAGCGCTCGTCCACGACGGTTTCGAGGTCCTTGGCGGCCAGCGAGCGCAGCGCGCCGAGCGTCTGCTCGTGCACGGCGTCGTAGTACCCGGCCAGCAGGTCGGCGCTTTCGACCCGGACCTTCGCGACCTTGGCCGGGCTGTGCCCGTACCCGGTGTCCTGCCGGGGCAGGTCGAGGCCGAAACGCTTCTCCCAGCCGTCGGAGAGCCACACCTGGTCCAGGCCGAAGGCGTCGGCGATGTGGTCGTCCTGCACCCGTGCGAGGTGCCAGACCAGCCAGGCGATGGTGTTGGCGCCGGGGGCCGGGCGGTGGTGCAGCGCGTCCGGTCCGAGGCCGTCGAGGGTGTCGTGGACTTCTTCCCGGATGCGGCCGTAGCCGTCGATGAGGATGTCCTTCGCATGCATACCGTCCACCATCACAGAACGAGGGCGTGCACGCGCCCGGAATCACGAGAACCGGGGTGCCAGGTCCTCCGATGCCAGAAGGGTGACGAGGGCGCGGGCCGCGGGGCTGGTGGACCGCTCGGGCGGCAGCAGCGCCACCGTCTCGTACGCGGCCTCCTGCGTGCCCTTCAGGGGGAGCGCGGTCAGCGTGGGCCGCTTGTGCCGGAAGTGCCGCGGCACGACGGCGACGCCCAGGTTCTCGTCCACCAGGTCCAGCAGTGTGTGGACGTCGTTGACCTCCAGCGCGACCGTGCGCCGCACGTCCGCCGCGGCGAAGGCGGCGTCGGTGGCGCGGCGCGGGCCCCAGTCCGGGTGGAAGTCCACGAAGACCTCACCGGCGAGGTCGTCCGGGCGGAGCAGCGCCTCGGCCGAGGCGAGCCGGTGGCGCGGGTGGCACAGCACGGTCATCGGCTCGCTGGTCAGCGACACCGAGCGCAGTTGGTCGCCGTCGGCCCTGGTGCGGTACGCGAAGGCCAGGTCGAGCCGTCCCGCCGCGACCTCCTCGGCCAGCGCGCCCGAGCCCGCCTGGCGCAGCCGGATCTCCACGTCGGGGTGCGCGCCCCTGAAGGCCGCGAGCAGCCGGGCCACGTGCACTCCGGCGATGCACTGCTCGGTGCCCAGCGCCAGCGTGCCGCGCAGCACGCCCTGCACCGCCGCCACCGCCTCGTGCGCGGCGCGCACCTGCGCGAGGACCCGCTCGGCCTCCACCAGCAGCGCCCGCCCCGCCTCGGTCAGCGTCACCCGTCGCGTGGTGCGCACGAACAACGGCGCGCGCAGTTCCCGTTCCAGCGCCCGGATGGAGGCGGACAGGCCCGACTGGGACACCATCAGACGTTCCGCGGCCCGGGTGAAGTGCTGGTCCTCGGCGACCGCGACGAAGTGCCGGAGATGGCGCAGTTCCATGATTGAGCAGCCTAACCGCTCAATTCCATCCGATTCTCCCGTTGGACCGCCGGCCGCCGCCCGGGGAATCCTGGACCGTCAGATCCCGTGCCGACCCTCAGGAGCCGTGTTGTACACCGCATCCCCCGACCGTTACGCCGAGATGTCCTACCGGCGCACCGGACGCAGCGGCCTCGAACTCCCCGCGCTGTCGCTCGGACTGTGGCACAACTTCGGTCCCGACCGCCCCGCGGAGACCCAGCGCGCCATCCTGCGCCGCGCCCTCGACCTCGGCGTCACCCACTTCGACCTGGCCAACAACTACGGCCCGCCGCCCGGTGCCGCCGAGTCCGCGTTCGGCGCCGCCCTCGCCACGGACCTCGCGCCGTACCGCGACGAGCTGGTCGTCTCGACCAAGGCCGGCTACCGCATGTGGCCCGGTCCGTACGGCGAATGGGGCTCGCGCAAGTACCTGCTCGCCTCGCTCGACCAGAGCCTGAAGCGGATGGGCCTGGAGTACGTCGACATCTTCTACTCGCACCGCCCCGACCCGGACACTCCGCTGGAGGAGACGATGGGCGCCCTGCACACGGCGGTCCGACAGGGCAAGGCGCTCTACGTCGGCGTCTCCAACTACTCCGCCGAGCAGACCCGGGAGGCCGCCCGCGTCCTCGGCGAACTCGGCACCCCGCTGCTCGTCCACCAGCCGCGCTACTCGATGCTCGACCGGCGCCCCGAGGACGAGGGCCTGCTCGACGCCCTGGACGAACTCCGGGTGGGCTCCGTCGTCTACTCCCCGCTGGAGCAGGGCCTGCTCACCGGCCGCTATCTGGAGGGCGTCCCGGAGGGCTCCCGCGCCGCGAGCGACAGCCCCTTCCTGAAGCCCGAGGCCGTCACCGAGGACCTCGTCGGGCGGCTGCGCGCCCTGCGGGACGTCGCCGCCTCCCGCGGCCAGAGCCTCGCCCAGCTCGCCCTGGCCTGGGTGCTGCGCGGGGGCAGGGTCACCTCCGCCCTGGTCGGCGCGAGCAGCGTCCGGCAGCTGGAGGACAGCGTCGGCGCCCTGCGCAGCCCGGACTTCGACGCGGAGGAACTGAAGCGGATCGACGCGATCGTACGCTCGTAGGACCGCCTCGCCCGGGTGGTGCCCAGTGCGGGGCACCACCCGGGCTGCTTCGCGGCGCCGGGCTCAGGCCCCCGCCGGCACCCGGTCCAGGAACCCCAGCACCTGGCGGATGCGGCCCTCCCCGTCCAGCGTGACCACGTCGAACCCGGCGACCGGCGCCGAGCCGTCGGCCTCGTTCACCAGCTCCCAGCCGAAGCGCGCGGTGTCGTGGTGCCCGTCCACCGCGCCGAGCGGGCGGAAGACGAACCCGGGGAACTGCTCGTGGGCCGCGGCGATCACGGCCGCCACGCCCTCGTGCCCGCGGACGTCGGCGAGCGGGTCGGTGTAGGAGCCGTCCGCGGCCCAGGCGGCGGCGACCGCCTTGCGCAGCGCCTCGGGCTCGGTGGCGTTCCAGGCCTCGAGGTAACGGGCGGCGGCGGTCTCGTAGCGTTCGGTGTTCACGGACATGGTGAATCAGCCTCCATCGAGGTCGTCTGTGCTGGTCGGCACCCGGGTCGAGGTCTCGCCGACCCGGTGGCATCACCATGCCCGAGGCCCGCCCAGTGCGTCGATTACCTCCGGGGTCATGCCCGGACCCCCTCGCGGAACCCCCTCATCTCGACCAAAAAGGGTGGGGAATATGCCAACAGAGTGGCCGGAAAGTCGTGGTGACAGTGTTTCGGCAGTGGCGATACTCGAACATCGAGGGGCACTTCACCGCACAGAGCCGCACGGAGAGCGAGGTCCGCCCGGTACACCCGGGCGGGGCGACGGGGGAGTGATACGTGCACGACGAATTCCTGTGCCATGTCACGGCGTACGGGGTGTGCGAGGGCCGGCGCATCGGCGTACCCCTCGGCACCTACCGTGCGCCCACCCTGGCACTGGCTCTGTGGTGGCTGCGTGACCGCGCGTCCTGGATCGCCGAGCGGCTCGACCCCAGTCCGGAGGCGGCCCCCTTCCCGGCGGGGGCGCTGGTGCCGGTCGCCGAGACGGTGGCCGACGTGCCCGCGCTGCTGCGCGCGTGGTGTGCCGACGACGCCCGACAGGAGCGGGTGGCGGACGAGTTGGCGCAGGGGCGGCTGGTGCGGATCGCCGCCAGCGACGACACCACCGAGTACGAACTGCTCGCCGAGTCCGTCGACGCCCTACGGATGCAGCGCACCATCCCCGCGCTGGTGGTGCCGATCGGATGACCGGCGCCCGCGCCGCACCAGCGGGGCGGTGAGGCCGCCCAGGAATCCGGCGACCAGCCCCCACAGCGCCCCCAGGCCCACCGCCTGCCATGTCCGCGGCCGCAGCAGCAGCTCCCCGGACAGGCCGCCGCCCAGGTCGCCGATGCCGAGCAGGGACAGCCCGTAGTGGGCGGAGATCCGGCACAGCACGCAGACCATCAGCACGGTGAGGGCGACCGCGACGGCGAGCCGTACGGCGTGCAGCCACAGCGGGGTCGAGGCCGGTGAGCGCACGGCCGCCCGGACGGCGACCGCGAGCAGCAGCACCCCGGCCGCCACCGGCAGCCAGGCCGTACGGGCGTCGTAGTCGGTCAGGGTGCGCAGGTTCACCTCGGAGACGTCCGGGGTGCGCAGCAGCACGTCCAGGATGTGCGGCACCGGCAGCCCGAACGGGCCGTCCACCCGGCCGTTCCAGGTCGCCCCGAGGCCGATGGTCAGGGCGGGCCAGACCAGGTTGGGCAGGCCGAGCAGGATCAGCGCGAAGGTCGTCCGGGCGTGCCCGTGGGTGGCCGCCGTGACGAGCGCGACCACGAGCCCGACGACGACGGCGGCCAGCAGCAGCTCCACCATCGCGCGGGCGGCGGGTCGCGCCCGCTCCCGCCACCGGGCCCATCGCCCGGCCGGCGGCACACGGCGCGCGACCAGCAGCGCCACCAGGAGCACCCAGGCGAGCCACAGCAGCGCGAACAGCATGGTGAGCGGCACGTCCGCCCAGAAGCCGATCCGCGGCTCCGCCTGGAACAGACCGGTCAGATCGCTGAGGGTGCCGCTGCCCACGTCGACGGCGAAGGTCTGCCGGGCGGCGAAGGCGAGCCCGGTCAGCGCGAGCAGCCACAGCACGACGATCCGGGCGCCCCACCCGGCCAGTTCCCCGGCCGAGGCCACCGTCCGGTGCCGCAGCGGGCGCAGGAATCCCGAGCCGATCACCAGGGCACCGGCCAGCGCCACGGACAGGGGGAGTACCGTGATCCCGGCTTCGGTCCTGGCCAGGGCGCCCGCGTCCCCGGCGAGCCGCACGCTGCCGCCGACCGCGGTGACCACGGTCGCGGCCAGCACCCGGGGGAACGCTCCGTCCGGCAGGCCCGCCGCACCCGCCGCCCACAGCCCGGCCGCGGCCACCAGCACCATCACCGCGAGCCCGGTCAGTACCACGGCCAGGGCCTCGGGCCAGCCGTGCCGGGCGGCGGGCCGCGCGCAGACGGTCACAGGGCTCACGCCTGCCACGCTAAGCATCGGCCGGGCACCCCGCCCGCCGAGTGGTCCGTCCGCGTCGGCACCCCGGGCGGGGCGTGACGCTCGCCACTGTGCGCGGACGGCGAACGCCTGGACTGCGGGCCCCGACTCGGGGTAGGAGGACTGGTGCGAATACGACCGAACGGACGAGGCCGCCGGCCCGTGAGAGAGACAGCATGACCGAGCATCTGGACGGGGCAGTGATACCGACCGGTTTCGACGTACCCGTCGAGCCGCTGCGACGTGCGACGCATTTCACCGGCGAACCCGGCTGCATCGCCGAGGCGCGGGCCTTCGCGGCCCGCTTCCTCGAGCAGTTGCGTACCGAGTGGTGCGCGACGATCGACCGCGGTGCGGACGGCGAGCTGCTCCTGCTGGTCAGCGAGCTGGTCACCAACGCCGACCGGCACAGCAGCGGTCCCTACATCCTGGAGCTGGAGGGCACGGACACGTTCGTCAGGGTGTCCGTCTGCGACAGCAGTACGGCCTTGCCCCACCGCTTCCCGAAGAACCCGCAGCGCGTCGGCCGGCACGGCCTGGAGATCGTGCACGCGCTCGCCGCCGAGGTCGCCGTGGAGCGGGTCCCGGTCGGCAAGCGCGTGATCGCCCGCTTCGAGCTGAGGCGCTGAGCGCCCGGACCCACGTCCCGGGCGCTCAGCCTTCCGAAGTGCCGGGCGCCGGAGCGGAGCCCCGGTCGCCCGGCCGCCTGGCTAGGCGCAGCCCAGCTCGCCCAGCATGCCCTGCCGCAGCCGGGTGATGATCCGCTTGATCAGCCGCGAGACGTGCATCTGGGAGCAGCCGAGCTGTTCCCCGATCTCCGCCTGCGTGGCCTCCTCCACGAACCGCAGATGGATGATCCGCCGGTCCCGCTCGTTCAGCTCGGCCATCAACGGCGCGAGCGCGTGGAAGTCCTCCACCAGGCGCAGCCCCTCCTCCTCCACGCCGATGAAGTCCGCGAGCACCGCCTCGCCGTCCTCGGGGCCGTCGCCGGTGAGCGCGGCGTCCAGGGAGGAGGAGTTGTAGCCGTTGGCGGCGAGCTGCCCCTCGACCACCTCGTCCTCGGAGATGTTCATCAGCGTGGCCAGCTCGGCGACCGTCGGGTCGCGGTCGAGCCGGCTGGACAGCTCCTCGCGCGCCTTGGCCAGCTCCACCCGCAGCTCCTGGAGCCGCCGCGGGACGTGCACCGCCCAGGTGGTGTCGCGGAAGAACCGCTTGATCTCGCCGACGATGTACGGCAGCGCGAACGAGGTGAACTCCACCTCCCGGGCCAGCTCGAACCGGTCGATGGCCTTGATCAGGCCGATCATGCCGGTCTGGACGATGTCCTCCATGTCGTCGCCGCGTCCCCGGAACCGGCCGGCCGCGAACCGCACGAGCGACATGTTCATCTCGATGAGCGTGTTCCGCGCGTACTGGTACTCGTGGGTCCCCTCCTCCAGCTCGGCGAGCCGACGGAAGAACTGGCGGGACAGCGCGCGCGCGTCCCGCGGGGCCACGGAGGCGGGGTCTGCGATGCCGGGCAGTGTTCCCGCGTCCGCCCCTTCCTGCCCGGTCCTCTCGGTGACCGCTGTCTGCGACCGCATCCCGGCGGTTTCCATTACCTCTCCCACGAAAGTCACGGTTCGACGTCTGCCCTTTTCGGCCTCTGCGTCCGGTACCTGCGCTGCTGTGTCCACGGCGCGTACCCCGGATCCGGCAGTTCATTCCCGCCGGTGGGGTCGCTTACGGCGCGGGTACCCCCGGTGACACGACGCATGCGTTCGGCGTACGGCACTGGCGCGAAACCGCCGCTCGCCCCCGCGACCTCGCCGAGCCCGGAGAACCACCGTCCGCCCGCTCACCGCCCCCGCGGGCCCCGGAAGAACGCCGCACCGAGCCGGGGCGGTCAGCGCCGCTCGTGCGCCGGGTCCGGGACCGCGCCGGGGTGCCGGGGCGCGGACCACCAGTTCGGTGCCCAGCCGGACCACCAGTTCGGTGCCCAGCCGGAACACGGCGTTCTTCGAGCTTCCGCGTGCATCCGTCTGCGTTCACGGCGGCCGTCCGAGCGCCTCCGCGCCCGCGCTGTCGAGGGGATCTCAGCCCTCTGGGGAAGTCACCAGCACCGCCGCGCCGTCGAAACGGCCCGCCTTCAGATCGCGCAGGGCCTCGGGGGCCCGGTCGAGCGGATAGGGGTGGGTGGTCGCGCGGACACCGTACCGGGCCGCCAGGGCGAGGAACTCCCGCCCGTCCGCGCGGGTGTTGGCGGTGACGCTGCGCAACTCCTTCTCGTAGAACAGGTCCGTCTCGTAGTGCAACGGCGGTACGTCGCTGAGGTGGATGCCCGCGAGCGCCAGCACCCCGCCCCGGTCCAGGGCGCGCAGCGCCACCGGCACCAGGTCGCCGACCGGGGCGAAGAGGATCGCCGCGTCCAGCGGCTCAGGCGGCGGCTCGTCCAGGTCCCGCGCGGAGGCCGCGCCCAGCTCCAGGGCGAGCGCCCGCGAGACCTCGTCCCGGGTGATCACATGCACGGTGGCGCCCTCGGCGAGCGCGACCTGCGCGCACAGGTGGGCGCTGCCCCCGAAGCCGTACAGGCCGAGGCGGCCGCCCCGCGGCAGCGCGGTGCGGCGCAGCGCGCGGAATCCGATGATCCCGGCGCACAGCAGCGGCGCCGCCGACACGTCGTCCAGCGCCTCGGGCAGCCGGTAGGCGAAGGCGGCCGGCACGGTGGTGTAGTCCGCGTAGCCCCCGTCCGCGTCCCACCCGGTGTACTGCGAGCGCGGGCACAGGTTCTCGGCGCCCCGCGCGCAGTAGGCGCACACCCCGTCGGTGCGGCGCAGCCAGGCCACCCCCACCCGGTCGCCCGGCGCGAAGCCGAAGACCTGCGAGCCGAGCCCGGCCACCTCGCCGACGACCTCGTGCCCGGGGGTCACCCCGGCCCGGCGCACCGGCAGATCGCCCTCGGTGACATGCAGATCGGTCCGGCACACCCCACACGCCCGCACCCGTACCAGCAGCTCGTCCGGTCCCGGGGTGGGCACCGGTCGCTCCACCAGCTTCAGCGGCTCGCCCTCGACCGGTCCCCGCGCCACCACCGACCACGCCCGCATCGTCATCGCCCGTCCCTTCGGCAGACCGCCGGTGTCCCCAGTGTCCGACAGCTCCCCGCTCGGCGCGCGGCCCCACCTCGGGCTGGCTAGCGTGAGACGGGGACCGCGACCACACCAGGAGGGCGGCGAGCATGGCCGTACAACCCGAGGGAACCCCCTGCTGGGCCGACGCGATGTTCACCGACCTGGAGGGCGCCGAGAGGTTCTACGGTGACGTCCTCGGCTGGACCTTCGGCGACTCCTCGGCGGAGTACGGCCACTACACCCAGGCGCGCGTGGACGGGAGGGCCGTCGCCGCCCTCGTCCCGCCCATGCCGGGCCAGGAGGGACAGTCGCAGTGGTGCCTGTACTTCGCCTCGCCGGACGCCGCCGCCACCGCCGAGAAGGTGCGGCACAGCGGCGGTGACGTGCTGATGGAGCCGATGCGGATCGGCGACCTCGGCACCATGTGCCTGGCCCGCGAGCCCAGCGGGGCCGTGTTCGGGATCTGGCAGGCGGGCACCCACGAGGGCTTCGAGGAGACGGCGGCCCCGGGCGCCTACTGCTGGGCCGAGGTGTTCACCCGGGAACCGGAGAAGGCGGACGCGTTCTTCGCCGCGGTCTTCCCGTACCGGACGAAGGACCTCGTGGACGACGCGGTGGACTTCCGGATGTACGCCGTCGGCGAGGAGACGGTGCTCGGCCGGATGCGGATGACCGACGACTTCCCGCCCGAGGTGCCCTCGTACATCAACGTCTACTTCACCGTCGCCGACTGCGACGAGGCCGTCGCGAAGGCGACCAGGCTCGGCGGCGTCGTCCGTTTCGGGCCGATGAGCAGCCCCTTCGGCCGCTTCGCGGCGCTCGGTGATCCGCAGGGCGCCACCTTCTCGGTGATCGACACCACGACCACCGAGGGGGAGATGCCGCGGATCAGGGAGGCCTGAGCGGGGCCCCGGCCGTCCGGACCGGGCACCCGCACCGTCGTGGGATGATCGTGCGCATGCGTGAACGAGTGGTGGCCGCGTGCGACGGGGCTTCGAAGGGGAACCCCGGACCGGCCGGATGGGCATGGGTGGTCTCGGACGACGACGAGCGGACGCCCGCTCGCTGGGAGGCGGGCCCGCTCGGCCGGGCCACCAACAACGTCGCCGAACTCACCGCCCTGGAGCGGCTGTTGAGTTCCGTCGACCCGACCGTGGAGCTGGAGGTCCGGATGGACTCCCAGTACGCGATGAAGGCCGTCACCACCTGGCTGCCGGGCTGGAAGCGCAACGGCTGGAAGACCTCCGCCGGAAAGCCGGTCGCCAACCAGGAACTGGTGGTCCGCATCGACGCGCTCCTCGACGGCCGCTCGGTGGAGTTCCGCTACGTCCCGGCCCATCAGGTCGACGGCGACCCGCTCAACGACTTCGCCGACCGCGCGGCCAGCCAGGCCGCCTCCGCGCAGGAGCCGGCGGGCAGCGAACTGGGCTCGCCGGTGCCCCCGCCCTCGCCCGACACGCCCAAGTCGGCCGCCCCGCGCAAGAAGACGGTCCGCCGCTCCGGGGGCGCGTCCTCGTCGTCCCGCACCATCAAGGCGAAGTTCCCCGGGCGCTGCGTCTGCGGCCGCTCCTACGCGGCGGGCGAGTCCATCGCCAAGAACGCGCAGGGGTGGGGACATCCGGAGTGCCGTACGGCACAGGTCTGAGGAACCCGACCACGACGGCGACATCACGCGGCCCCACTCGCCGTCGCCGCCGTCCCCTCCCGCGCGGGCGCGCCGCGGGCACAGGCCGGTGACCGGAGCGCTCCGTTCCGCGGGACCGGGTGCCGGATGACAGACTGTGGTCATGGACGAACGTGTAATCGACAGGTCGGGTCAGCGGGTGTCGGTGGTGGGTCTCGGCACCTGGCAGCTGGGGGCGGACTGGGGCGACGTGGCCGAGAAGGACGCCCTGGCCGTCCTGGAGGCCGCGGCCGAAGCCGGGGTCACCTTCTTCGACACCGCCGACGTCTACGGCGACGGACGCAGCGAGCGGACGATCGCCGCCTTCCTCGGCGGCCGCCCCGATCTGCATGTGCTGGTGGCCACCAAGATGGGCCGCCGCGTCGACCAGATCCCCGAGAACTACGTCCTCGACAACTTCCGTGCCTGGAACGACCGTTCGCGACGCAACCTCGGCGTCGACCGGATCGACCTGGTGCAGCTGCACTGCCCGCCCACCCCGGTCTACTCCACCGACGCCGTGTACGACGCGCTGGACACCCTGGTCGAGGAGGAGCGTGTCGCCGCGTACGGCGTGAGCGTGGAGACCTGCGCCGAGGCGCTGGCCGCGATCGCCCGGCCGAACGTGGCCAGCGTGCAGATCATCCTCAACCCGTTCCGCATGAAGCCGCTGCGCGAGGTCCTGCCCGCCGCCCGCGCGGCCGGTGTCGGCATCATCGCCCGGGTACCGCTCGCCTCCGGGCTGCTGTCCGGCAATTACACGAAGGACACCGTCTTCGCCGCCGACGACCACCGCACCTTCAACCGGCACGGCGAGGCGTTCGACCAGGGCGAGACCTTCTCCGGCGTCGACTACGAGACGGGCGTGGAGGCGGCGGCCGAGTTCGCGGCGCTCGCTCCCGAGGGCTGCACCCCGGCCCAGCTGGCGCTGCGCTGGATCATCGGGCAGGAGGGCGTCACCACGGTGATCCCCGGCGCCCGCAACCCCGAGCAGGCCCGTGCCAACGCGACCGCCGCCAAGATGCCGCCGCTGCCGCGGGAGACGTTCACCGCGATCCGCGACCTGTACGAGCGACGCGTCAAGGAACAGGTCGAGCACCGCTGGTAGTGGCGCGGCCGCGCACCGTTTGAAGGAACGGCCGGGCGGTTACTTGCATCGCATGACCAAGGAAGGACGCCGGGAAGGACACACGGAGGGACGCCGCACAGGGCGGGACGAGACCGAGGAGGAGCGGGCCGACCGGATGTGGGGTGAACTCATCCAGGAGGTCCGCGTCGCCCAGACGGGCGTGCAGATCCTGTTCGGCTTCCTGCTGACCGTCGTCTTCCAGCCGAAGTACGCCCGGCTGCCCGACGTCGACCAGCAGATCTACATCGTCACCGTGGTCCTCGGCTCCTGCGCCACCGGCGCCCTCATCGGACCGGTCTCGCTGCACCGCCTGGTCTCCGGCCGCCGGGTCAAGCCCCGGGCGGTGCGCATCGCCTCCCGGCTGACCTTCGTCGGCCTGGTGCTGCTGCTGGCCACCATGACCTCCGCGCTGCTGCTCATCCTCCGGGTGGCCACCCACGACGGCTATGTGCCGTGGCTGGTCGCGGCCGTCGTCGCCTGGTACCTCCTGTGCTGGTACGGCATTCCGCTGTGGGCCCGCCGCCGCCACACCACCCGGACGGAAAACCGGTGACGGCCCGGCGCACGGGCTCCGTAGGGTTCCGCCATGCCGGAACTCCAGTTGCTCCGCCCTGACCACGCCCCCGCGCTGCTCGCCTTCGAGCGGGAGAACCGGGCGTACTTCGCCGCCTGGGTCCCCGACCGCGGCGACGACTACTTCGCCCGGTTCGCCGAGCGGCTCCGCGCCCTGCTCGCCGAGCAGGAGGCGGGCATCTGCTATTTCCACGTCCTCGTCGGCCCGGCCGGGGAGATCCTCGGCCGGGTCAACCTCGTGGACGTGGAAGACGGCGGCGCCGACCTCGGCTACCGGATCGCCGAGCGTGCCGCGGGCCGGGGCCTGGCCACCCGGGCGGTGCGGGACCTGTGCGTCCGGGCCGCGGACACGTACGGCCTGACCTTTCTGAAGGCCGCGGCCAGGCGGGACAACCTGGCCTCGCGGGCCGTGCTGTCCCGCACGGGGTTCACCGTCGTCGGCGAGACCCGGCTGTCCGGCCGGCCCGGCCTCACCTACCGCCGCCCACTCGGGGACGTCTCCCGAGCAGGGTCGGTCACGTAGCGAGGATGTCCGCCAGCAGCTCGTCCACCGGGGCACGTTCACGACCCGGCGGCACGATCTCCCCGGTCTCGCGCAGGAACGCGGCGACCGCCGGCGCCCAGGCGTACACCACCGCGCGCTGCCGCCCGCCGTCCGGGCGCCGGTCCCCGAGGAACTCCAGGCGCAGCTCGTGCCACATTCCGGTGCGGGCCGGGCGCAGCCGTACGTCACCGACACCGACCGGCCTGGTGAGGCCCTCGGCGAGCATGTCGCGGTCGAGGCGCCATCGGGCGAGGACATGGCCGTCGTGGGCGAAGACGGCCGTGACGGCGTACGGGTCGGCGGCGTCGTAGCCCAGGTGGACGAAGACCGGGAAGCGGCCGGTGCCGGGGGTGTGGAGCTGCACCACCAGGGTCTTGTGCACGAACGTGTTCACGCGGGGGCCTCCGGGACGATCGGCGTAGAGCCCTCGGGTACCCCGGTTCCGCCGCCGTCGAGCACCCGTCAGCCGAGCGCCTCCCGCAGCGCGGGCAGCAGGGTCTTCGCCGACCAGTCCAGGAACTCCGGCTGGGTGTCGCCGCCGATCTGCACCAGGGCGACCTCCTCGAACCCCGCCTCCGCGTACGGGCGTACGGCCTCGACGAAGGCGTCGGGGTCGTCGCCGCACGGGACGGAGGAAGCCACGTCGTCGGGGGTCACGAACCCGGTCGCGGACTCGAAGGAGTCGGGATGCGGCAGTTCCGCGTTCACCTTCCAGCCGAGCCCGAACCAGCGGAACTGGGCGTGGGCCCGCTTGACGGCCGTGTCCCGGTCGGGGTCGTAGCTCACCGGCAGCTGTCCGACACGGGGTTTGCCGCTGCCGCCGCTGCGGTCGAAGGCCTCCAGCAGGCCGGGCTTCGGCTCGGTCGCGATCAGCAGGTCGCCGAGCTGTCCGGCGATCCGGCAGGACCGCTCGCCGGAGACCGCGATGCCGATCGGCGGCGGTTCCTCGGGCACGTCCCACAGCCGGGCCGACTCCACCTGGTAGTGCCGCCCGTGATGGGTGAGGTGATCGCCCCCGAACAGCGCCCGGATGATCCGCACGGCCTCTTCCAGCATCTCGTGGCGCACGTCCACCGGAGGCCAGCCGCCGCCCACCACATGCTCGTTCAGGTTCTCGCCCGCGCCGAGTCCGAGCCGGAACCTGCCCTCGGACAGCAGTTGCACGGTGGCCGCCTTCTGAGCCACCACGGCCGGATGGTAGCGCCGGATGGGGCAGGTCACGTAGGTCATCAGCGGAATGCGTGAGGTGGCCTGCGCGGCGGCGCCCAGCACGCTCCACGCGTAGGGGGAGTGCCCCTGTGCGCGCAGCCACGGAAAGTAGTGGTCCGAGGTCACCGAGAAGTCGAACCCGGCCTCCTCGGCACGTACCACATGCTCCACCAGGTCCCGGGGCCCGGCCTGCTCGGTCATCATCGTGTATCCGATTCGCACCATGCGCGCCGAGTCCCCGGTGCGGGCCCCACGAAAACGGCGGGCTCCCGCCGGCCGGCCGCTCCCGCCCGGACACGGCCGTCCCGACCGCCGTCCGAGGGGACCGACGGGTGGGCCCGCCGCACCCCGGCAGACCCACCGCGGCCCGGCTCGGCCGGCTCGCGGCCAGGGTGCCGGGCAGAGCGCGGAGCGCGTGCGACGGGGGTGCACAGGGGGCGGCGGCGGCTTTCTGCCGCACCCGTTCATACCGGCACCGCGGAGACCGCCGGGCCCTCACCGCGGGCGGCTCGGCCCGCCGCACACCGACGGGCCCACCGCGGGCTGGCCCGGCCCCTCGCAGGCGGGTGGTGGAAGTGGCCATGCCTGCGAGGGTCTTGCCGTAGTCGGGGGCCTGCCGAGGGGCTGCCGGCTCGCCGCTGCGGCTCGGCTCACCGCGGGCCGCCGCGACCGCCAGGGACCTGTGGCCCGCCGCACACCGGCAGGTCCGGCGCGGGCCGTCGGCCGGTCGCGGAACGAGAGGGGCCCACGGCAGACGGGCGGGGCTGCCGCGTACCCATCGGCCTGGCGCGGACCGGCCGGAGCGTGCCAACGGGTCCACCCCGGGCCCCAGGGGCCACGCCGACCGGGGACCGGCGGGGCCCAGGGCCGCCCGAAGTGGTTCGTCGCGCCCCGGCTCGGGCCGCCGCGACCGGAGGGCGCTCGTCGTGCCCCGGCTCGGGCTACCGCAGTCCGAAGCGGTCCGCCCAGCCGGTCACCTCGCTCAGGGTCGTGTTGCCGCCGCACACCACGAGGCCGAGACGGGCGCCGGTGCCGACCCGGGCCACCACCTCGCGGGCCGCCGGGAGCAGGCACCCCGCGGCCGGTTCGGCCCACACCTTGGCGTGGTCGGCCAGCTCCAGGCAGCCCCGTACGGCCTCCCGGTCGGGCACCACCAGCACCTCCTCGACCAGCTCGGAGACATGGTCGTACGTCAGCCGGGACACCGCGGGCGCGCTGAGCGTGGTGACCAGCGAGGACAGCGGTACGGGCACCGGGCCGTCCGCCTTCAGCGCGGCCGACATCGACTCGGCGCCCTCCGTCTCCACGCCCCACACCCGTACCTCGGGCCGCCGGGCCCGCAGCGCCGCCGCGATGCCCGAGATCAGCCCGCCCCCGCCGATGCTGACGACGACGTCCGTCAGCTCCTCCCCGGCGTCCTCGGCCAGTTCGAGCCCGACGGTGCCCTGCCCGGCGATCACCGCCGGGTCGTCGAACGGGTGGACCAGGGTCAACCCCTCGTCCGCGAGCCGCACCCCCAACTCGAAGGCGCTGTCCATGCCGTCGGTCAGCCGCAGCGACGCCCCGGCCTCCTCGGCGAGCGCGAGGGACCGCGCGGGCGCGGTGCGGGGCATCACCACGGTGGCCTTCACGTCGAGGGCCGCCGCCATCACCGCCAGCGCGATCCCGTGGTTGCCGCCGCTGACCGCGACCACGCCCGCCGCCCGCTCGGCCTCGCCCAGCGACAGCAGCTTCGCCACGGCCCCGCGGGCCTTGAACGAACCGGTGCGCTGGAGCAGTTCGAGCTTGACGGTGACCGGGACGCCGAGGAGCGCGCCCAGGCCGGGGCTCGCCACGGTCGGCGTCCGCACCACGTGCGGGGCGATCAGCCGGGCCGCCGCTTCGATCTCGGAGATGCCGATCACGGCGTCCCGCCCTTCTCGTTCAGTGCTGCTGCGACTTGTGCTGGGGCAGCTCGCTCGGGCGTACGACGACGACGCCCTCGCCCTGGAGCATCAGCTGCACGGCCTCGCCGGAGCCGCCGCGCAGCATCGAGCCTATCGACTGCGAGCGGTGCAGCGAGGTCTCCAGCCGTGCGGTCCAGCCGACCACCGCGTCCGTGTCCACGTACACCGGCTGCTCCGGCGAGACCGGGATGACCAGTGGATTGCCCTCGCAGACCAGGCCGAGCCGGCCGTGCCCGCTGAACACGCTGTTGAACAGGCCGCCCGCGGTGATGCCCGAGCCCTTGACCGTCTTGATCTCGTACGACAGCGACGGGTCGAAGCACAGCACGTGACGGCCGCCCACGGTGAACCGGTCGCCGGGCTCGACCTCCACGATGAAGCAGTTCTGCGCCTCGTGCGCGAGCCAGACCTCGCCCTGCCCGCGGACCGCCATCAAGGGCAGCCCCTCCCCGGTGACCGCGCGCTTGAGCATGCCTCCGACGCCCTGGCCCTTGCGCTCGAAGCGCAGGTCGCCGCGGTGGGCGACCATCGCGCCCTGCCGGGCGTACATCTCGCCGTCCACCGCGTACCTGAGGCACTTGGCGTTCTCGACGGACATCCCGGGTTCGGTGGCCGCCTGCACCATGTGCCGACTGGAGAAAAGATCACCCTTCATGGGTGCATCCTGACCCGTGGGCACGGCTTCTGCCAAGATCAGGACCGGCCGGGCCTACTCCTTGCCCGAAGCCTCCGGCCACCGCTTGCCCTGTTTCCCGCAGAACGCCGAATCCAGCACCCCCGCAAGCGCCTTGAGGACCTTGCCGTTGTTCGAGGTGGTGGCGACGGCCGCCACGCTGCGGCCGCCGTCCTTCGTCGCGAAGGCGTACGTGTAGTAGCCCTGCACCGTCCCCGTGTGCCCGTACACCGAGATCCCGCACGACAGATCGCGACGGCGCAGCCCGAGCCCGTACGCGGTGGTGGCGTCGACCCGGTTCATCTTCTCCATCTCGGCGAGCCGCGCGGCGGACATCAACCTGCCGCCGAGCAGCGCGCGGTAGAACGTGTCGAGGTCCCGTGCGCTGGAGATGATCGCGCCCGCGCTCTGCGCCCACGACACCGTCTGGTCGGTCGAGTCCACCAGCGGATCGCCCGCCCGGTCGGGGGTGAGGTAGCCATGGGCGTGCGTGCCCGGGATCGTGGTGCCGGGGTGGACGTAGAACGTGTCGCGCAGCTTCAGCGGCCCGAAGACGCGCTTCTCGTACTCGGTGCGCACCGAGTGCCCGGTGAGCTTCTCGATGAGCATGCCCGCGACGACGAAGTTGGTGTTGGAGTACGAGTACGCCGCGCCCGGCGCGTTGGTGCGCGGGTGCCTCAGGGACAGCGCCACCAACTCGCGGTAAGTGAACACCCGGTCGCGGACCGCCTCGAACCCCGCGACGCTCTCGGCGAACATGTCGTTCGTGAAGTCGTACAGCCCGCTGCGGTGGCTCAGCACCTGACGCACCGTGATCCGGTCGTCCGGCAGCAGCCCCGGCAGATAGCGGTTGACCGGCGCGTCCAGGGTCAGCCGGTGCTCGTCGACGAGTTGCAGCAGCACGACGGCCGAGAACGTCTTGGTGACGCTGCCGACCCGGAACCGGTCGCCGGCGCCCATGGCGCGCCGGGTGCCGCGGTCGGCGAGCCCGTGCGTCGCCCGGTACACCGTGCCGTGGTCGTCGATCCGGGCCAGCGCGCCCGGCGCCCCCGCGGCCACCGCCGACCGCAGCACCGCGGCCAGGCCCGCCGTGTCCGGTGCCGGAAGGCCCGCCGCCGCGGGGGACTTCACCCCTGCGGCCGCGGGCGGCCTCGGCTCCCCGGTCGCGGCCCGCGCCGGGACCGCGAGCAGCGACAGCGCCACCGCTCCGAGGACCGCACCCCTGCTCACCCTGGCTGACACCATCGGGCACCCACTCCCATCCGTCCGTCCGTCGATGCGACATCGGTCACATTCCGGCCTGGGAACCTAGGGGATCGAGGCCACGTCTCCACAGCCGACACACAGTTGGTCATATCTCGATCACTCTGCGGCGCTCATTTGCAAAGGATTGCCCTAGAGGGTCGCGAAATGGATCATTCCGGCTTTACGTGCACATGACTGATCGGCAAGGGTGAACCCTCGGGGCCCGACCAGCCCCCTGGCGCCGAAGCGCGCCATGCCGCAGGGCGGTTGACGAACCACCGCCCTCCACAGAAGGAATCCTGATCAGATTGCGTAAACCGCACATACGCTCGGTGGCGGTCGCCGTCGCGGTGGTCACCGCTGCCACGGGCCTGGCCGGTACGGCCTTCGCGGGGCCCTCCACGGGGGAGGCGCGCTCCGTCGCGTCCGCCACGAACGCCGACGCCGTGGTGGCCGCGGCCCGCACCGCGGCCTTCGCGCACGCGGGTGCGACCGGCGTCTCGACGGGCGACGAACTGCACGCCCAGGACGTCATGCTGGACCCCGAGGGCGCCCGGCACGTCCGCTTCGAGCGCACCCACGACGGCCTGCCGGTGCTCGGCGGTGACCTGGTGGTCCACCTCGACCACAAGCTCGCCTACACCGGTGTGACCCGCGCCGCCGACCAGACCGTCAAGCCGGCCGCCGCCACCAAGGCCAAGCTGACCGCGGATCAGGCCGCCGCCACGGCCGCGCGGGCCGCCAAGGGCGAGGCGGGCACCGCCCAGCTCGTCGTGGACGCCCGCGACGGTGCCTCCGCGCTCGCCTACCAGGTGACCGTGACCGACCAGGACGGCACCAACACCGTCGTGGTCGACGCCGTCACCGGCAAGGTGCGCAGCAACACCCCCGACAGCGACCAGTTCCTGTCGCCGAAGCTGGTCAAGAGCCTTCAGGAGAAGGGCGTGACGGCGGACCCGGTCATCGGTGCCGCCCGCAGCGCCGCCCTGGCCCGCGCGGGTGCCCCCACCGGCGCCACGGCCGCGTACCCGTCGGCCGCGAGCGGCACCGGCAAGACGCTCTACGTCGGCAGCGTCGGCCTGACCACCACGCAGACCTCGCGCGGCCACTACCTGCTCGCCGACCCGAGCCGGTACGGCAGCGAGGTGCGCGACGCCAAGGGCAAGAGCACGGAGAGCTTCGGGGCCGGCACGAAGTTCACCGGCACCACCAACGTGTGGGGCAACGGCACGACCGCCAACCGTGCCAGCGCCGCCGCGGATGCCCAGTACGGCATCACCAAGACGCTGGACTTCTACAAGAAGACCTTCGGCCGCAAGGGCATCGCGAACGACAGCAAGGCCGCCCACGGGATGGTCCACTGGGGCAACAAGGTCGCCAACGCCTTCTGGGACCCGACCTGCACCTGCATGCTGTACGGCGACGGTGACGGGCAGACGTTCAAGAAGCCGCTGGTCGTCCTCGACGTCACCGGTCACGAGCTGACCCACGGCGTGGTGGACGCGACCGCCAAGCTGGAGCCGACCTTCGTCGACTCCAACGGCAACCAGTACGGCGAGCCGGGCGCGCTCAACGAGTCGCTGGCGGACATCTTCGGCTCCAACGTCGAGTTCTACGCCAACAACAAGCAGGACACCCCCGACTACCTGATCGGCGAGAAGCTGGGCCTTTCGCAGAAGTTCCTGCGCCGCCTGGACCACCCCTCGCTCGACAAGCTCGAGGGCACGATCGACTACTGGACGCCGGACACCTACTACACCGAGGTGCACGCCGGTTCCGGTGTCTCGTCGCACGCCTACTACCTCCTCGCGGAGGGCAGCGGCAAGAAGACGATCAACGGCGTCGCGTACAACTCGCCGACGTACGACAAGTCCACGGTCACGGGCATCGGCCGCGCCAAGGCCACCGCGATCTTCTACCGTGCGCTGACCCGCTACATGGTCTCCACGACCGACTTCCACGACGCGCGCGTCGCGACGCTGAAGGCGGCCAAGGACCTGTACGGCGCGAGCAGCACCGAGTACAAGACGGTGGACAAGGCGTGGGCCGCGGTCGACGTGACCGCCGCCAACACGCCGGCCGCCAAGCACTGACGGCCTGCGCGCACGACCGGATGCCCCGCCCCGCGCGGGGCATCCGCATGTCCGGGCCCGTGCGGGGCACCGGGACCGACCGGAGCCACCGGCGGACTCCACGACGCCGAGCCGGCGAGGAGGCGAGCGGATGACCACCCACCGAGGTGCGGTCCGGTCCCCGCGGCGGGACCATGGCCTGCGTGGGACACGCGGGTACGTCCGCGGGGCCCCGCCCGGGTTCCGACGGGCCGGTCGCCTCGTGAACGGCCGGTTCGGGCGCGGCTGCCGCGTCGCCGCCGCCCTGCTGACGCTCGCCGCCTGCCAGTCCGGGCCCGCCCGCGTGGCCGCCGCTCCGACCGGCACGCCCGGCCGGTCCTCCGGCGTGCTCACCTGGGCGGCGAGCGCCGAGCGGCTGGGCAGGGGCACCGCGGGCGCGGAGTACCGGATGATCGTGCACACCAGCGTCGGCGGCGGCGCCCTGCGGGTCCGCTTCACCAACGCCTTCGGCGACCGCCCGCTCACCCTCGACGACGTCTACGCGGGCCCGCGCGCCCGGGGCGCCGCCCTGCGTCCCGGCGCCAACCACGCCCTGACCTTCGGCGGCGTCCGCCGGATCACCCTGCCCGCAGGCGCCGTGGCCTGGAGCGACCCGCTGCCCGGCCGGGTGCCCGCCGGCACCGACCTCGCGGTGAGCCTGCGCACCCCGGACGCCGTCGGCCCGGCCAGCGGCCACGAGTTGGCGCTCCAGACGTCGTACCTCGGGCAGGGCGGGGGCCACACGGCCGAGGAGGGCGGCGGCCACTGGACGCTGACCACCGGCTCCTGGTGGTACGTCGACGCCGTCGCCGTGCTCCCCGACCGCCCGGCCACCGGTGCCGTGGCCGCGCTCGGCGACTCCCTCACCGACGGCCGGCAGTCCACCCCCGACCGCAACCGCCGCTGGCCCGACCACCTGGCCCGGCGCCTGCACTCGGCTCGCGGCCCGGTGCAGGGCGTGGCCGACGAGGGAATCTCCGGCGACAAGATGCTCGCGGACGGCGCGGGCGACGGCGCCGGGCAGAGCGTCCTGCACCGCTTCGACCGGGACGTGCTGTCCCAGCCCGGGGTGCGCACCGTGGTCCTCTTCGCCGGCGTCAACGACCTCAAGGCCGGCACCGGCGTCACCGCGGCCGATCTGGTCGCCGGGTACCGCCGGCTGGTCCGCCGGGCCCACGCCGCCCGCCTGTGCGTGGTCGCCGCCACCCTCAGCCCCTTCAAGGGCTGGCCGGAGTGGGACCGGAAGGCCGAGGCGGTGCGCCGGGAGGTCAACCGATTCCTTCGCGGGAGCCGGGAGTTCGACGCCGTCACCGACTTCGACCGGACGCTGCGCGACCCCCACGACCCCGAGCGGCTGCGGCCCGACTACGACGGCGGCGACCACCTGCACCCCGACGACCGGGGCATGCGCGCCCTGGCCGACACCGTCGACCTGAACCGGCTCGACTGCGCGCGCCGAGGCTCGGCCCGGCGTCCGCCCCAGCGCTCACCCCGCCGTCATCCCAGCGTCCGCGCCCAGTCCTCGGGCACCCGTCCCGCGGGACCTGGCACCGGCTGATCGGCGGGATGATGGGCCGGAGGGGCGAGTTCGGGGCCTGTGAACAGCTCCTCGGTGGCGTAGTTCCAGAACCACTCCTCGTCCGGTTCGAAGCTCCGGATCACCGGATGCCCGGTGTCCCGGTAGTGCGCCGTGGCGTGCTTGGCGGGGGAGTCGTCGCAGCAGCCGATGTGCCCGCACCGGGCGCAGCGGCGCAGGTGGAACCACCAGCCGCCCGCCGCCTCGCACTCCACACAGCCGGTGCCGCTCGGCGGTACGTCCGGTTCGATGCCCTCGGCTTCCGTGCCCTCGACGCCGCTCATACGGTCTCCTCCGTTCGCTCCTCGCCCGCGTCGGGCTGTCCGGCGGCCAGCGGCAGCAGCACCTGGAAGCGGGTGTCGCCGGGCTCCGAGTCGACCCGCAGCGTGCCGTGGTGTTTGTCGACGACGATCCGCCAGGAGATGTCCAGGCCGAGCCCGGTGCCCTCGCCCACCGGCTTGGTGGTGAAGAACGGGTCGAAGATCCGGCCCTTGATCTCCCGCGGGATTCCGGGTCCGGTGTCCCGGAACTCCACCAGCACCCGCTCGTTCTCGCGCGCGGTGCGCACCGTCAGCGTGCCCTCGCCGCCCGAAGCCCGCATCGCGGAGACCGCGTTGTCGATGAGGTTGGTCCACACCTGGTTCAGCTCGGCGGGGTAGGCGGGCACCGGCGGGAGCGCCCGGTCGTACTCCTTGACCACGTGGATGCCGGAGCCGATCTTGCCCGACAGCATCAGCAGCGTGCTGTCCAGGAGTTCGTGCACGTCCACCGCCCGGTACGGCGCCCGGTCCAGCTGCGAGTACTGCTTGGCCGCGTCCACGAGGTGCGAGATGCGGGTGGTGGAGTCCTCGATCTCGTTCATCAACAACTCGGTCTCGACGGTGTAGTCGAGCCAGCCCATCGCGCCCGGCAGGATCTCCTCGTCCACGGCCGCCGCGACCTGCTCCAGCCAGTCGACGTCGAGTCCCGCCTGCACGAAGGCCGGTGCCAGCTGCCAGCCGTTGTCGATGCCGTGCTCGTCCAGCCAGTCCCCGAGCAGGTCCTCGCGGTCGGCGGCTTCCAGCGGACTCAGCGCCGGCGCCTTCGCCACCCGCTCGGCGGTGCGCTCCTGGATCTCGATCAGGCTCGCCAACGCGTCGCGCGAGAACGGCCCTTCGGCGATCACGGCCAGCTTGCGCCGCATCTTCGCCACCCGCTCCCGCAGGGTGGCGGTGGCCCGCACGGCCGCGGCCGCGGGGTTGTTCAGCTCGTGCGTCAGGCCCGCCGACAACGAGCCGAGCGCCAGCAGCCGCTCCCGCTGCCCGATCGCGGCCTGGGTGTTCTTCGACCCGAAGAACAGGCCCTCCAGCAGGTGCACGGCCATCGGGAACCAGGCGCGCATGACGTCCGCGAAGATGTCCGCCGGCAGCACGAAGAACCGCGTCGGCTCCGTGACCCGCATCGAGTTGGTGTACACCTGCCGCACCCGGTCGCCCAGGTACGCCTGCATCGCGCCGCCGTACACCCCGCGCTGCGAGGTCCGGGCGACCTCCACGTCGTCCCCGCCGACCCGGCGCGAAATCACCGCCGTGCCCTCGATCATCACGAAGAAGCAGGTCGCCGGGTCGCCCTCGGTGTACACCGGGCCCGGCTGGAACAACTCCACCCGCCCCTCGGCGCACAGCCGCCCCAACTGCTCGGCACCGAGCTTCTCGAAGAGGAACAGGGACCGGATCTCCTTGGGGTCGCACGGCATGATCCGCCCGCTCATGACTGCTCCAGGTACCGGTGGACGAGCATGACGGCCATCGCTCCCTCGCCGACGGCGGAGGCGACGCGCTTGGCGGACTCGGCGCGCGCGTCGCCCGCCACGAAGACCCCGGGCACGCTGGTCTCCAGGTGGTACGGCGGACGGTCCAGCTCCCAGCCGGCCGGCGGCCGGCCGTCGGCGGTCAGATCGGGCCCGGCCAGGATGAAGCCGCGCTCGTCGCGCAGCACGCTCTCGCCGAGCCAGTCGGTGAGCGGGGCCGCGCCGATGAACACGAACATCCACTGCGCGTCGACCCGTTCGGTCTCCCCGGTCTCCGTGTGGCGCAGCGTCAGCTGCTCCAGATGCCCCGCGCCATGGGCCGCGTCCACCACCGTGCGGCAGCGCACCCGAATGTTCGGCGCCTCGTCGATCTGCTGGATCAGGTAGTACGACATCGACGCCGACAGGTCCGCCCCGCGCACCAGGAGCGTCACCGACTTGGCGCCCCGGGCGAGGTACATCGCCGCCTGGCCCGCCGAGTTGGCGCCGCCGACGATGTACACGTCCTGGCCCTGGCAGCCGGCCGCCTCGGTGAGCGCCGAGCCGTAGTACACCCCGCAGCCGGTCAGGTCGGTGCAGCCCCGGGCCTCCAGTTGCCGGTACTGCACGCCGGTCGCCAGGATCACGCTGTGCGCGGCGATCGCCGTGCCGTCCGCGAACCGTACGACCCGGGCGGCGCCGCACGTCTCCAGTCCCGTCACCTCGCGCGTGGTCAGGAGCTCGGCGCCGAACCGGGACGCCTGCCGCCGCGCCCGGTCGGTGAGCTGGGCGCCGGAGACTCCGTCGGGGAAGCCCAGGTAGTTCTCGATGCGGGAACTCTGCCCGGCCTGTCCACCGGTGGCCGAGCGCTCCACGAGCACCGTGCGCAGCCCCTCCGAGGCCCCGTACACCGCCGCGCCGAGCCCGGCCGGGCCGCCGCCGATCACGACGAGGTCGTAGAAGTCGGCCGTCGGCGTCGTCGCCAGGCCCACCCGCGCGGCCAGTTCGGGCGCCTCCGGCTCGACCAGCGCCGCGCCGTCCGGGGTGACCACCACCGGCAGCCGCTGCCCGTCCTGCCCGGCGGCGGACAGCAGCCGCTGCCCCTCCGGCTCGTCCACCGAGTACCAGCGGTACGGCACCTGATTGCGGGCCAGGAACTCGCGCACGTCCGAGGACCGCGCCGACCAGCGGTGCCCGACCACCTTGGTGCTGGGCACCGGCCGGTGGTCGCTGCGCAACCACGCCTGGAGCAGGTCGTCCAGGACCGGATAGAGCTTCTCCTCCGGCGGGTCCCACGGCTTGAGCAGGTAGTGGTCGAGATCGACCACGTTGATCGCGTCGATCGCCGCGTTGGTGTCCGCGTACGCGGTCAGCAGCACCCGCCGCGCCCCCGGGTACACGTCGAGCGCCTGCTCCAGGAACTCGATGCCGTTCATCCGCGGCATGCGGTAGTCGGCCAGGATCACCGCCACCGGATCGCCGCGCAGCTTCAGTTCGCGCAGCGCCTCCAGCGCGGACGGCCCGGACTCCGCGCGCACGATCCGGTACGCCGCCCCGTAGCGGCGTCTGAGATCGCGGGCGACGGCGCGGGAGACTCCCGGGTCGTCGTCCACGGTCAGGATGACGGTCCGCGTCGCCTCGGCGGCCGGTGTCATCGGGGCCTGTGTCCTGGGCGCGGCCTCTGTCATGGGTCTCCCACCCCGAGCGTCGGAATCCCGCGGCCCGGTGGCGCTGGGAACCACCGCACCGGTACGCGCCCATCGTATGTTCGATCGCCCGGCCTCGCCCTGGTGTCCGTCCGGCTCCGCCCGGTTGCCCGGGGCCGCCACGGAAGACGGAGGGCCGGGGTCCGCCGGTGGCACGCCGTGTCCGATAGTGGCACCAGCAGCATGATCGGGCGGCACGACGAGGAGGCCACGCATGACACGGGCGATCACGGCAGGGCTGGACGGCACGGAGGAGAGCCTGGCCGCGCTGGACTGGGCGGCCAGGGAGGCCGTGCGCCGGGGGTCGCCCCTGCGCGTCCTGCACGCCTGGCACTACGCCGACAGGCTCGCCGAGGCCGACCGGGACACCCAGCGGGGGTGGGCCGAGCAGGGCGTCGCGGAGGCGGTGCGCCAGGTCGCCGAACGGCACCCCCGGCTCACCGTGAGCGTCGAGGTGGTCGAGGAGGACGCCGTAGAGGCGCTGGGCCGCGCCACCCGGGACGCGGAGATGCTGGTGCTGGGCTCGCGCGGGCACGGACCGGTCGTCGGCTTCCTGCTGGGCTCGGTCGGACAGCACGTCATCGCCGAGGCCACCCGGCCCGTGGTGCTGGTGCGCGCCGGCGACCGCCCCGTCCTGGAGGCCGCCGGGCGCGAGGTGGTGGTCGGCCAGCACGGCGATCCCGAGGACAGCGCGGCCGCGCTGCGCTTCGCCTTCGAGACGGCGGCGGCCCGCGGCGCCAGCGTGCGCGCCGTACGGGCGTGGACCCTGCCGCCGGTCTTCGCCTACAGCCCCGGCTCGCTGAGGTTGCTGGACGAGGCCGGCGGTCTCGAACCGTACGAGAAGCAGGCACTGGCCGACGCGCTGCGGCCCTGGCGGGAGCGGTTCCCCGGGGTGCCCGTGGCCGAGCAGGTGGAGATGGGCAGCGCCGGGCAGGTGCTGCTGTCGCTGGCCGGGCGCGCCCAGCTGATGGTCGTCGGCCGCCGCGCCCGCCGCACCGCCGTGGGGGCCCGCATCGGCTCCGTCGCGCACGGGGTGCTGCATCACGCCGACTGCCCCGTGGCGGTGGTCCCGCACGAGTGACCCCGCGTCAACTCCCGTCACGGCGACGGGACGTGCGGGTGGCCCGGTCGCGGGCCAGTTCGGCGGCGGCGCGCACCGCGCCCCGGTGGACCGGGCCGTGGCCGGGCAGCAGGGTGTCGCCGTCGAGCGCGGCGATCACGTCCAGGGAGGCGAGGACCCCGGCGCGCTCGTGGTGGAAGAAGCCCGGCAGCAGCTGCGGCCCCTTGACCCACGAGACGGCGTGCCCGCTCACCAGGGCGTCGCCGGAGATCACGATGCCGGCCTCGGGCAGGTGGTAGACGCAGTGCCCGTCGGTGTGGCCGGGTGTGTGCACCGGTACCGGGCGGCCCGGCAGGTCGAGCGCGCCCGCGCCGGGGAACGGCTCGGGTGCGGTGACCGGGTTGTGCTCCATGCCGCCCACCTTGATGACGTGCGCCGCCCAGGGCAGCATGCCCGGCCGCCAGACGTTGCGGACCACGTCGCCGATGGTCGCCTGGTGCAGGAACTCCCGCCGTGCGTGCGGGACCTCGGCCGGATGGAGGTAGACGGGCGTGCCGTGCGTCGCGCGCAGGTACTCGGCCGAGCCCAGGTGGTCGTTGTGCGCGTGGGTGATCAGCACGGCGGATACCGCCTCCGGTGAGCCGCCCACCGCGGCGAGGGACTCCAGGACCCCCGGCCGGTCCCCGGGGTAGCCGGTGTCGATCAGGGTGATCTCGTCCGCGTCCTTCAGGATCACCCAGTTGACGTTGTTGCCGTGCACCAGATAAGTGCCGTCGGCGACTTGATGTACCTCTGCCCGCATGGTCCCTCCGCGCCCGAGTGCGAGTGATCTTCGGGGGCACAGCCAACCAGATCCGCCGCCGCGGGGCGCAAGGGGGCGGCCGCTTTCTCAGCGCACTCCGTGCGGCCGGAACTGGACACTGATCCGCGGTCCGGCCGCCCGCGCCGTCTTGGGCACGCAGTGCTCCCAGGTGCGCTGGCAGGAGCCGCCCATCACGATCAGGTCGCCGTGCCCGAGCGGTCGCCGCACCGCCGCCCCGCCCCCTCCGGCCGGGCGCAGCAGCAGATCGCGGGGCTCGCCCACGGAGAGGATCGCGACCATGGTGTCCTCGCGGGCGCCCTTCCCGATCCGGTCGCCGTGCCAGGCGACGCTGTCCCGGCCGTCGCGGTAGTAGCACAGCCCGGCGGTGGTGAAGGGCTCGCCCAGCTCCCCGGCGTAGTGCCGGGACAGGGCGGCGCGGGCCTCGTCCAGCACCGGGTGGGGGAGCGGGTCCGCGGCTCCGTAGAAGGCCAGCAGGCGCGGTACGGCGACGACGTTGTCGTACATCTTCCGGCGTTCCGCGCGCCAGGGGACCTCCGTCGCGAGCTGTTCGAACAGGGCGTCGGCGCCGGTCAGCCAGCCGGGCAGGACGTCGATCCAGGCGCCGGCGCCCAACACGGTGCGGCGCAGCCCGTCGAGGGGGCCCAGGCGCAGTTCGTCGGTCTGGTCGAACAGGGAGCCCTGGAGGTGCGTGGCCATGGGGCAAGCCTATCGCTATTCGAAAATACGTTCCATTGCGATCATCGGTTCGCGGCCCCCTTTCGATACATCGATGTATCGGATACATTCGCGTATCCAACGAGAGGTGGCGCCATGCAGGAGACCGCCGGACGCGTCACCCGGCGCCGGGCGAACACCCGTGCCCGACTGCTCGGCGCCGCGTTCCGGGTGTTCGCGGCCAAGGGGTTCGGGCACGTCTCCATCGAGGAGGTCTGCGAGGCGGCCGGGTACAGCCGGGGCGCCTTCTACTCGAACTTCGCCACCCTGGACGAGCTGTTCTTCGCCCTCTACCAGGAGCGTGCCGACCTCATCGCCGCCCAGGTCGCGGGCGCCCTCGCCGAGGGCGGCCCCGGCCTCGACGTACCGGCCGCGGTGGACCGCGTCACCGAGGTGCTGCTGCTCGACGTGGACTGGCTGCTGGTGAAGACCGACTTCCTGGTGCACGCCGCCCGTGACCCGGAGGTGGCCCGCGTCCTCCTCGACCACCGCGCCCGGCTCCGGGAGGCCGTCGCCGACCGCCTCTTCCGGGCCCGCGCGCACGTCGGACTGCCCGCCGTGCTCGGCGACGTGGCCGACGCCGCGCACGCCGTGGTCGCGGCCTACGACGGCGTCACCGTCCAACTGCTCCTGGACAAGGACGTCGAGCACGCGCGGAGCTGGCTCAAGCAGCTGCTCACCGCCCTGCTCACCGACGGCGGCGGCACCTCCCCCTGCACCACCACCCACTGAGGAAGGACCTCCCCGCATGGACGCGGACGTCATCGTCGTCGGAGCGGGCCTCGCCGGTCTGGTCGCGGCCCACGAACTCACCAGCCGGGGGCGCCGGGTCGCCCTGGTCGACCAGGAGAACACCGCCAACCTCGGCGGCCAGGCGTACTGGTCCTTCGGCGGCCTCTTCCTCGTGGACTCTCCCGAACAGCGCCGCATCGGCATCAAGGACTCCTTCGAACTGGCCTGGAACGACTGGCGCGGCAGCGCGCAGTTCGACCGGATCGAGGACGAGGACTCCTGGGCGGTCCGATGGGCCCGCGCCTACGTGGAGTTCGCCGCCGGCGAGAAGCGCTCCTGGCTCCAGGGGCACGGCATCGAACTGCTGCCCACCGTCGGCTGGGCCGAGCGCGGCGACCTCAGGGCCGACGGCCACGGCAACTCCGTGCCCCGCTTCCACATCGCCTGGGGCACCGGCACCGGAGTGGTCGAGCCCTTCGTGCGGCACGCCCGGCAGGCCGCCCGCGACGGACTGCTGACCTTCTACCCCCGCCACCAGGTGGACGACCTCGTCATCGAGGACGGCACCGCCCGCGGCGTGCGCGGCACCCTCCTCGCCGCCGACGACGCC
The DNA here is from genome assembly GCF_030269125.1 of Streptomyces hygroscopicus subsp. hygroscopicus. GTDB lineage: Bacteria > Actinomycetota > Actinomycetes > Streptomycetales > Streptomycetaceae > Streptomyces > Streptomyces hygroscopicus_C. The sequence goes on from NZ_BSSM01000007.1 coordinate 360,677, forward strand.
CCGCGCGGCGTCGCCTCCAGCCGCGAGCGCGTCGGCGACTTCGAACTCACCGCCGGGGCCGTCGTCCTGACCACCGGCGGCATCGGCGCCGACCACGACATGGTGCGCCGCCACTGGCCCGCGCGGCTCGGCACACCCCCCGCCGAGATGGTCACCGGCGTCCCCGCGCACGTGGACGGCCGCATGCTCGACATCAGCGCGGCGGCCGGCGTCCGGCTGGTCAACCGGGACCGGATGTGGCACTACACCGAGGGCCTGCGGAACTGGGACCCCGTCTGGTCCGGCCACGGCATCCGCGTCCTGCCCGGCCCCTCCTCCGTCTGGCTCGACGCCCTCGGCCGCCGGCTGCCCGACCCCTGCCTGCCCGGCTACGACACCCTCGGCACCCTCAGGTACCTGCGCACCACCGAGGACATCGCGGAGCACGACCACTCCTGGTTCATCCTCACCCGGAAGATCATCGAGAAGGAGTTCGCGCTCTCCGGCTCCGAGCAGAACCCCGACATCACCGCCAGGGACCGCAAGGCGGTGGTGCGCAACCGGCTCGTGGGCAAGGGCGCACCGGGACCGGTGCAGGCGTTCCTCGACAAGGGCGCCGACTTCGTCACCGCCGGCACCCTGGAGCAGCTGGTCGAGAAGATGAACGGCCTCACCGGCAAGCCGCTGCTGGACGCGGCCGAGGTGCGCCGCCAGATCGAGGCCCGCGATCTCCAGATGGCCAACCCCTACAGCAAGGACTCCCAGGTCCAGGGCATCCGCAACGCCCGCCGCTACCTCGGCGACCGCCTCGGCCGGGTGGCCGCGCCGCACCGCATCCTGGACCCGGCCGCGGGCCCCCTGATCGGCGTACGGCTGCACGTGCTGACCCGCAAGACCCTCGGCGGCATCCAGACCGACCTCGACTCGCGCGCCCTCGGCGCCGACGGCACCCCGATCGAGGGCCTGTACGCGGCCGGCGAGGTGGCCGGCTTCGGCGGCGGCGGGGTGCACGGCTACAACTCGCTGGAGGGCACCTTCCTCGGCGGCTGCCTGTTCTCGGGACGCGCCGCCGGCCGGCACGCGGCCCGGCACACCGGCTGACCCCGGCCGAGCAGCTCAAGGAGCACCCGGGCGTGGCCGTGCTCCGGCGTCCTCGTCGCCGTCGGCGGGGACACCAGCCCCCTGCGGAGCGGCGTCCGCGGGCCGTCGGGCGGCGCGGCGGCCCCGGGGCCGTCCGGTTCCGCCTCGTACCGGCCGCGGAACTCCGCCCACGAGACGCCGTGGAACCAGCCGCGCGGCCCGGTCGGGGCAGGGAGCCGCTCGGGCCGTTCGGCGACGTGCGCGGCCACCTCGGCGGGGCCGCGCGGCCGCAGCCGGTCGACCAGCACGCGCGGGCCGTCGTCGGCTCGGGCGGTGCACGGCTTCGGCGTACGCGCGCGCTCACGGTCGGGCCCTCCCCGGCGGCGGCCGCTTCCGGCGGGCGTACGGCGACGGCCCGGGACGCGCCGGGCGGCGGGGCGGGGGTGGCACGCGCGCGACGGCGACAGAGCGGATCTGGCATGTCCCGGGCGGCGAGACGGCCCGGGACATGACCAGAATGAGAGGGAGACCCGGAGACGCCGGCGCCTCTACTCTGTGGGCCAGCCGAGCACCAGCCACTCCCGAGGAGCGCACGTGACGCCACCCCGCAGACAGCCCGCACGCCGCCGGACCACGGTTCTCGGCCGCAGGGCGGTCCTCGCCACCGTCCCCGTCGCGGTGGCCGCGCTCGTCGGCGCCGGACCGGCCGGGGCGGGCACCACCGGCGCGGCCGGCGCCGGAGACCCGTACTTCCCGCTCAGCGGCAACGGCGGCTACCACGTGCGCCACTACGACCTGACGCTGCGCTACCAGAACGGCGGCCGCATCGACGGCACCGCGGTCCTCACCGCCCGCGCCACCCAGCCGCTCACCCGCTTCGACCTCGACCTCAAGGGCCTGACCGTCGGCGGCGTCACCGTGGACCGCACCGCCGCCGCCGTCAAGCGCGCCGGCCAGGAACTCGTCGTCACCCCGCGCCACGCCCTGCGCGCCGGACAGGACTTCAAGGTCACCGTCACCTACCACGGCACCCCGAAGCCGGTCACCGACCCCGACGGCTCGCCGGACGGCTGGATCCCGACCGACGACGGCGCCTTCGTCGCGAACCAGCCCCAGGGCGCGATGACCTGGTTCCCGGCGAACGCCCACCCCAAGGACAAGTCGTCGTACGACTTCACGATCACCGTGCCCGAGGGCCGCACCGCCGTCGCCAACGGCGCCCTGCTCGGGCAGCGCACCGTCAAGGGCGAGACCACCTTCCGCTGGCGGGAGACCCAGCCCATGGCCGCCTACCTGGCCACCGCCACCATCGGCACCTTCCGTGTCCAGCGGTACACCACCCACGACGGCATCCAGGTCTTCGACGCCGTCGACCCGCGCGAGGCCAAGGCCGCCGCGCCGGTGCTCAAGCAACTGCCCTCGGTCCTTGAGTGGGAGAGCAAGCTGTTCGGGCCCTACCCGTTCAAGTCGGCCGGATCCATCGTGGACCACGCGGACGTCGGCTACGCCCTGGAGACCCAGACCCGCCCGCTCTACGACTCCGCGCCCGACATCTTCACGCTCGTGCACGAGAGCGCCCACCAGTGGTACGGCGACTCGGTGTCGCTGACCTCCTGGAAGGACATCTGGCTCAACGAGGGCTTCGCGACCTACGCCGAGTGGCTCTACTCCGAACAGCACGACGGCGACAGCGCCCAGAAGACCTTCGACGACCTCTACGCCCGCCCGGCGGGCGACGAGCTGTGGTCCTACCCGCCCGGCGACCCGGGCAGCGGCGAGAACATCTTCGGCACGCCCGTCTACGACCGCGGCGCCATGGCCCTGCACGAGCTGCGCAAGGCGGTCGGCGACCGGACGTTCTTCACGATCCTGCGGGCCTGGGCCACCGAGCACCGCGACGGACACGGCACCACCGCGCAGTTCGTGCGGCTCGCGGAGAAGGAGTCGGGCAAGCGGCTGGATCCCCTCTTCCACACCTGGCTGTTCACCAAGGGCAAGCCGAACAGGGCCTGAGTTCTTACCGATTCCACATAACTGTCGGCCAAGCTCGACAGCATGATCAACCGCAGAACCGCTGTCGCGCTCCTCGCCTCCCCGCTGCTGCTCACCGGCTGCGGCGGTGGAGGCGCGGAGGGCGGGCGCCGGACGCGGCCCACCCGGCCGGCGCCCGCCAACGGCACCACCTCCCAGGCCGAGCAGTCCCGCCAGGGCATACCCGGGCTCGGCCCCGACCGGTCGGCGGCGATACCGCGGCAGTGCACCCAGGTCGTCGTCGCCACCGGGCACGGGCCCGACTCGCCGAGGTGCACCGTCGTCCTGCACCAGCGCACCGCCGACGGCTGGCGGGCGGGCCCCGATTGGCCCGCGCACAACGCGCTGCACGGCTGGAGCGCCCACCACATGCTGGGCGACCTGCGTTCCCCGCTCGGCGTCTACACCCTCTCCGACGCCGGAGGACTGCTGCCCGACCCCGGCAGCAGGCTGCCGTACCACCGGTCCGCCGGATTCCACTCGCCCGGCACGGGCTTCGAGGGCGAGCCCCTGGACGGCTCCTTCGACTACGTCATCGCCATCGACTACAACCGCAAGCCCGGCACCTCGCCGCTGGACTGGACCCGCCCGCTCGGCCTCCGGCGCGGCGGGGGAGTGTGGCTGCACGTCGACCACGGCGGCCCGACCCATGGCTGCGTCAGCGTCTCCGAGGGGCACATGAAGGACCTGCTGCGCACCCTCGACCCGGCCCGGCATCCGGTCGTCGCGATGGGGTACGCCGACTGGCTCGCGAGGTGAGCCGCTTAGGATCCGCACTTGTGTGCGCACATGTGCTGGTCGCCGAGGACGACGAGAAGCAGGCCGAACTGATCCGCCGCTCCCTGCTGGCCGAGGGACACACCGCGACGGTGGTGCACGACGGCGCGGCCGCGCTCGCCGCGGCCCGCCGGCTGCGGCCCGGCCTCCTCGTCCTCGACCTGATGCTCCCGGTCCTGGACGGCTTCGGCGTCTGCCGCGAACTGCGCGGGCAGGACGGCGAGCTGGAGGTCCCCGTGGTGATGCTCACCGCCCGTTCCGGCGAGGACGACCTGCTGCTCGGCCTCGACCTCGGCGCCGACGACTACCTCACCAAGCCCTACAGTCCGCGCGAGCTGATGGCCCGCATCCGCACGGTGCTGCGGCGCACCGGCGGGGCACGCGGCGCCGATCCCGTGGTGCGGGCCGCGGGCATCGGCGTGGACCCCGTACGGCACGAAGTGCGCTGCGACGGCGCCCCGGTGGACGTCACCCCGGCCGAGTTCCAGATCCTGCTGGCCATGGCGGCCGAGCCGGAGCGGGTCTTCACCCGGCGCCAACTCCTGCACTGCACCCGCGGGTTCGACCGCTCCTCCACCGAACGGGCCGTCGACGTGCACATCATGAACCTGCGCCGCAAGATAGAGGCCGACCCCCGGCGTCCGGTACGACTGCTCACCGTGTTCGGCGTCGGCTACAAGCTCAGCGGCCGGCTGTGAGGCCGCGGACACGGCCCGGCGGCCGGCGCCCGGACGCCCGGCGGCGGATCCCGCTGCGCAAGCGGCTCCTGGTCCGGCTGCTGTCCGTCTCCGCCCTGATCGCCGTCTGCTCGGTGGCGGCCACCGCCTGGCTCGCGGTGACCACCACCACGAGCGCCCTGAAGGAGGAGCAGGGCCAGGACCTGGCCGCCGACAACAGCATCCTCGCCCGGCTCAGCGGCTACGCGGCCACCCACTCCGACTGGTCCGGCGTCCGGCGCTCCGTGCGCGAACTCGCCTCGCGGACAGGGCGCCGGATCGCCGTCACCACCCCCGACCGCACCCTCGTCGCCGACTCCGCGCCGCGCGGCACCCCGCTGCCGCCCCGGCCCGCCGCGAGCGTCGACCCGCTGCGCACCGACACCTACAGCGAGACCGGCGCCCAGCTCAGCGGCATCGACCCGCGCGCCGTCGGCCCCTACCGGCTGCCCGCGGAGGAACGCGCCGAACTCCAGTCGCTGGCCGCCCGGGGGAGGCGGTGCTACGACCGCTACGGCATCCGGACCCATGTGCGGGACACCCCGAGCGGACGCCCCGTGCTCACGGGCACCGACGGCACCGACCCGTCCCGCTACGGCGTGGCGGCGTGCGAGGACGACCGGCTCGACGCCCCCACGCCCACCGAGCGCAGGGCCCTGGACGCTCTGTCCGACCTCGCCCGCCCCTGTCTGAGGCAGGCGGGCCTGGTGGTCGGCGACGGCCCGCTGTTCCCCGCCTTCGAACCGAACGCGGAGGACCACTTCGGCGGCGGCCCCCTGCTCGCCAAGCTCGCGGCCCGGACCGAGGACGCCACCGTGCGTGCGGCCCGGAGCTGCGTGCTCACCGCCCGGCGCGCCCAGTTGGAGCCCTATGTCGCCCCGGCCGCCGATCTCTTCCTCGGCATCGGCGACCAGAACCCCTCCCGCTTCGACATGTCCACGGACAACAAGGCCAAGGTGGTCTCCGCGGCCGGGCTGGTCCTCGCCGTCACCGTCGCCGTGACCGCCGCCGTCGCCGTCCGGCTGGTACGGCCCCTGCGCGCGCTGACCGAGGCCGCCCAGGCCCCGCCCGAGCGGCACGTCAGGGTGCCGGTGACCACCCGGGACGAGACCGGCATCCTCGCGCAGGCGTTCAACGAACTCACCGAGCGCCGTGAACGCCTGGAGGCCCAGCGCAAGGCCATGGTCAGCGACATCGCGCACGAACTGCGCAGCCCGCTCACCAACATCCGCGGCTGGCTGGAGGTGATGCGCGACGGCGTCGTCGACCCGGACCCGGGCCTGCTGGACTCCCTGCACGAGGAGGCGCTCGTGCTCCAGCGGATCATCGACGACCTCCAGGACCTCGCCGCCGCCGACGCCGGCACCCTGCGGCTGCACCGGGAACCGCTGTCCGCCGCCGAACTGCTCGACCAGGTCGCCGCCGCCCACCGGGTCGCCGCCGACGGGGCCGGGGTCACGCTGGTGACCGAAGCCGACCCCGCGGTCTGGCTGGACGCCGACCCGGTGCGGATGCGGCAGGTGCTCGGCAATCTCGTCTCCAACGCGCTGCGGCACACCCCGGCCGACGGCACGGTCACCCTGACGGCCCGCCGGGACCACGCCGACGCGGTGCTCACCGTCGCCGACACCGGGTCCGGCATCGCCGCCAAGGATCTGCCGCACGTCTTCGAGCGCTTCTGGCGCGCCGAGAAGTCCCGCAGCCGCCGCACCGGGGGCAGCGGCCTCGGGCTGCCGATCGTCCGCCATCTGGTCGCCGCGCACGGCGGTACGGCACGGGCCGCGAGCGGGCCCGGCGCGGGCGCGGTGTTCACGCTGCGCCTGCCGGCGACCCAGGCGCCGGGCGAGGAGCCGTGAGGGGAGGCACGGCGGCGGGAACCGTGGGCGGACGTCGTACCGGAAGGCCGACGTCCGGTTCCGGGTGTGCGCCGTGGGTACTCCGAAGGCCATGAGCGCACCGGACTGCCTGCCGACCGTGTCCACGCTCGCCGAGGCCGCCGATCTGGTCGCCCGGCACCGTGGCCTGTACGTGCGCTGGTCCAAGGGACCCGGCGTGGACCTCGACACCGTCTCCAGCACCGACGAGCTCACCGGGGTCCCCATGCCCGGACTGTCCGCCAACCCCCTCGACGTCGAGGACTGGTGGGGCGACCGCTCGCCGGAGCTGTGGGTGGCCCGCCGCCTGTACGACTACGCGCACCTGCCGCACGACAAGGGCCCCGGCGTACGCCCCTGGCTCCTCACGGGCCGCGAGACCGGCCGGGGCCCCGACAACGAGCCGCTGGTCGCCGATGCCGAGCCGCTGTGCTGGATCGCCGACGAGGTGATCGAGGCGGCGCGGGCGGAGGTGGCCCGCCAGGAGCGGGAGTGGGGGACCCTGCGCCGCGGCGGCCGCTGAGGCGCCGCGGGAGTCAGCCCGAGCGCGGCCGGGAGCGGGCCCGGCGGCGCAGCGCCCGGCGTTCCAGCTCGGTGGTGCCGCCCCAGACGCCGATGCCCTGGCCGGTGTCCAACGCCCAGTCGAGGCACCGCTGTTGGACGGGGCAGTGCCGGCACACCGCCTTGGCCCGCTCGGCCTGCACCTGCGCGGGCCCGTTGCTGCCGATGGGGAAGAAGAGATCGGGGTCCTCGTGACGGCACGCGGCATGGTCGCGCCAGTTGTCCATGGAAGTCTCCCGGTCGGATCGGAATGGTCCGCGCCCTGTCGAACGCGTATGTCGAAAGCGGGTGACCGGTCGGCGCGGCATGAAACGGCGCGAGCGCGCAAGAGGCGGGAATCCGGCCACGCGCACCGGACTTCGGCCATCCCCGGCCTCAGGCCCGCAGCGCCGCCGCCGCCGTGGCCGTCACCGCCTCGGCCAGCGCCGCCAGCGCGGGGGAGTGGAGCTTCCACTGCTGCCAGTAGAGGGTGACGTCCATCCACGAGCCGGGCGCGAGGTGGCTCAGCAGGCAGTCGTCCAGCAGGGGACGCGCCTGGACCTCGGGGACCATGCCCCAGCCGAGGCCCGCGGCGACGGCGTCCAGGAAGCCCTCCGAGGTGGGCACGTGGTGGCGCAGCGGCCCGGCCGAGACACCGCCCAGCCGGCGGACGTAGCCGTCCTGGAAGTCGTCCTTGCGGTCGAAGACCACGACGGGCGCCGCGGCGAGGGCCTCCACCAGGGGCCGCCCGGCGACCCTGGTGCGGGCGAACTCCGGCTCCGCGACCGGGAGGTAGCGCATCCGGCCGAGCGGGCGCGCCGTGCAGCCGGGCACCGGGTCGGGGGACGAGGTCACCGCCGCCATCACCAGACCCTCGCGCAGCAGCACCGCCGTGTGGCCCTCGTCCTCGCGGTGCAGCTCGAAGCAGAGCCCCGGCGCACGGCTCAGCGCGGGCAGGAACCAGGTGGCCAGCGAGTCCGCGTTCACCGCGACCGACACGCGGGTGGGTTCCCCGGTTCCGTCGAGCCCCAGCTCGCCCCACGCGTCCCGCTCCAGCCGGGCGAGCTGGCGGGCGTAGCGCACCAGTACCGCGCCGGACTCCGTCGGCCGTACCGGTTTGGTCCGTTGCAGCAGCACCCGCCCGGTGCGCTGTTCGAGCGCCTTGACCCGCTGGCTGACCGCCGACGGCGTCACCCGCAGCGCGGCGGCCGCCGCGTCGAAGGTGCCCTCGTCGACCACCGCGAGCAGCGTCCGTACCTGGTCCAGGGGAAGGTCCATCACGACAGCTAAGGATACGTAAGAAACTTTAGCTGTACTTGGGACGCCGGTGTCCCTAGCTTCGAGTTCATGAACCACACCGCCCTGACCGCCGCGGCCGCCGGCTTCGGCACCGGCCTGTCCCTGATCGTCGCCATCGGCGCCCAGAACGCCTTCGTCCTGCGCCAGGGAGTGCGCCGGGACGCCGTGCTCGCCGTGGTCGGCATCTGCGCGCTGTCCGACGCCGTGCTCATCGCGCTCGGCGTCGGCGGCGTCGGCGCGGTCGTGGTGGCGTGGCCGGGCGCGGTCAGGGCGGTAGGGATCGTCGGCGGCGTCTTCCTGCTCTGCTACGGCGTGCTCGCCGCCCGCCGGGTCGTACGGCCCGGCGGGGCCGGACTGACCGTGGAGGGCGAGGCGGCCGGGTCCCGGCGCCGCGCGGTACTCACCTGTCTCGCGATGACCTGGCTCAATCCGCACGTCTACCTGGACACCGTGTTCCTGCTGGGCTCGCTCGCCGCCGACCGGGGACCGCTGCGCTGGACGTTCGGGCTCGGCGCCGCGCTCGCCAGCCTCTGCTGGTTCACCGCGCTCGGCTTCGGCGCCCGGCTACTCGGCCGCCACCTGGCGCGGCCCGGCGCCTGGCGGGTGCTGGACGGTCTGGTCGCCCTCACCATGCTCGTGCTCGGCGTCTCGCTGCTCGCCGGAGGCTGAGACGGATCTCTCCCGCCGGTCCGATGAGATGGTTAGGCTCTCGAATCGAAAAGATGTAACGAGCAACCAGGACATCCGTGAACACCAGCGAGAGCAGTACCGAGACCGGCAGCGACGCGCCATCGGCCGACACTCCGCCCCACCGCGGCTGGCGCCGCTGGGCGATGGACACCCGCCCGCTGCGCATCCCCGCCTACCGGCGCCTGTGGTCCTCGACCATCGTGACCTCCGTCGGCAGCCAGCTCACGGCCGTCGCCGTACCCAAGCAGATCTACGACATCACGCACTCCTCCGCCTGGGTCGGCTACGCGAGCCTCGCCGGGCTCGTGCCCATGGTGGTGTTCGCGCTGTGGGGCGGGGCGGTCGCGGACACCGTGGACCGGCGCAAGCTGCTGCTGGTGACCAACATCGGGATCGCGGTGACCTCGCTGCTGTTCTGGGCGCAGGCGGCCACCGGGCTGGACTCCGTCGTCGTCCTGATGGCGCTGCTCGCGCTCCAGCAGGCGTTCTTCGGCCTCAACTCCCCGGCGCGCAACGCCTCCATCGCCCGGCTGGTACCGGCCAGGGAACTGCCCGCGGCCAACGCGCTGAACTCCACCGTGATGCAGACCGGGCTGGTGGCGGGCCCGCTGCTCGCCGGGGTGCTCATCCCGGTGATCGGACTGCCCGAGCTGTACCTCGTCGACGCCCTCGCGCTCTGCGTCACCGTGTGGGCCGTCTTCCGGCTGCCCGCGCTGCCCCCGCTCGGCGACGCCCCCGCGCGCCGCGCCGGGGTGCGCGAGATAGCCGAGGGGTTCCGCTACATCTCCCGGCACAAGGTGCTGCTGCTGTCCTTCCTCGCCGACATCGTCGCCATGGTGTTCGGCATGCCCCGCGCGCTGTTCCCGCAGCTGGCCGCGCAGACGTACGACTCCTGGGGCGAGGGCCTCGCGCTCGGCGTGCTGTTCGCCGGCATCCCGGTCGGCGCGGTGCTCGGCGGGCTGTTCTCGGGCGTGTTCTCCCGGGCCCGCCGGCACGGCTGGATGGTCATCGGGGCGGTCGTCGGCTGGGGCGTGGCCATCGCCGGGTTCGGGCTCAGCGGCAACCTCTGGATCGCGCTGGCCTTCCTCGCCGCGGCCGGCATCGCCGACATGGTCTCGATGGTGTTCCGCGGCGCGATCCTGCTGTCGGCCGCCACCGACGAGATGCGCGGCCGGATGCAGGGCGTCTTCACGGTCGTGGTGGCGGGCGGCCCGCGCCTCGCGGACGTGCTGCACGGCACCGCCGGCTCGCTGTTCGGCCCGCGCGCGGCCGTGGCGGGCGGCGGTGTGCTGGTCGTCGTGCTGATGCTGGCCTTGGCGGCGGCGGTGCCGGCGCTGCGGCGGTACCGGATCTGAGGGACCGCTCCGGGCGCGGCTCACGGCGGGTCGCGCCCGGAGCGGGGCCGCGGTCTACAACGGGCTGCGGCGGCCCACCGTGTACTGGTCCATCAGCTTGCCGCGGGTGGTCTCCAGACGGTGGGCGAGGATCTCGGCCACCGAGCGCACCAGCGAGAGCCCGAGCAGCGGGTCCTCCACGCACAGCGCGAGCACCGAGGGCCCGTCGAACTCGTAGGCCCGTACGTTGCTGAAGGCCACCGAGCCGAAGTCCCACTGGTACGGCGGGAAGAGCCAGGACCAGCCGAGCAGGTCGCCCGCGCCGAGCGTGGCCACGGTCACCCGCTGTCGCGAGGTGACCTGCTGGTCGAGATGGACCGCGCCCGAGCGGATCACCCAGAACCGGTCGGCCGTGCCGCCCGCCTCGAAGATGCGGGTGTCCTCCGGGAAGGACACCTCCTTGGCCAGCTCCATCAGGCGTTCGCGCTGCGCCTGGGGCAGGGCGGTCAGCAGTTTTATCGCTTTGGTCATGGCGCGGGCTCCTCGCCGGCGGCGGTTCGGGTGCTGCGGTGCCTCTTCCGGGGGCCGGGTGCTGCTTCCGGGGACCGGGCCCCCGTCGTGCGTACACCCATTTCAGCCGCTGGCGGCGGGCAGGGCACCTCGAAGGACGCGGATTTCTTCGGAGCGGTCGCCGTCCGGGCAGGAAAAAGCCCTGGCTGGACGGGGGAAACCAGCCAGGGCCGCTGAGGGGGACGACGGCGGGCTCCCTGGCCTCTGCCGTCATCAGGTATGTATGAACGATAAACCATTCGAGGCGCGTTCGGGAAATCGCGCGCCGGCTCGGTGAGCCGTCTCACGTCACCGCCCTACGTGACCCGTCTCGCGCCCTCCTCCTCCGCCGGGTGCGCGCCCGGTCTGACGATCTCGTCCAGCACCCGCAGCACGGCCTCGTACGCCCGTGCCCGCGCCTCGGCCTCCCGTGCGCCGCCCGGGTCGGTGGCCGTGACACTCCGTGCGCGGTCGGCCCAGCGCCGCTGTTCCTCGGCCGCGCGGTCCCTGCCCCGCTGGAGGCGGCGCAGCAGTTCGTCCGCGTCCACGACATCGGTCATGCGGTTCGGGTACCCCGTCGGGACGCGGTGATGACTTCGGCACTCCGCGTGTTTGGGGGCGCCGCTCGGGGTCAGCCGGAGGGGGAGAGAGCGCGATCCCGGCACCGTCCAGGGAGGGAAGGGATGCCAGACACGTACTCCACACCCGTCGGGGAACCCCAGCACCGACCGCCGCGCCGCCCGGCCGACGCCCGCAGCGCGGTACGACGTGTCGTCGCCGAACGCTGCCGGGCCCGCCATCTGCCGCTCGACGCCGAGGCCATGGACGACGCGCTGCTGGTCACCTCCGAACTCACCACCAACGCCATCCTGCACGGCGGCGGGATCACCGGCTTCGACGTCGACGTCGACTCCGGCGGCGTCCGCGTCTCGGTGAGCGACCGCAGCACCGATCTCCCGGTCGCCCAGGCGCCCCCGTCCGGCCGTCCCGGACGCCACGGCCGTGGCTGGCCGATCGTCTGCCGCCTCTCCCGCTCCGTGGACGTCTCCGAGCTGCCGTGCGGCGGCAAACGCATCACGGCGGTCGTGCCGCTGGGGTGAGGGGCCGTCCGGCCGTGAGGCGGGACCGTCCGCGCCGGTCGGCGAGCAGGCGGCCGCCCGATGATCATAGGCGGCGCACCCGCGGCGCACCGTGACCCGCGGTTTCCCGGTGCCCCGGGTTCGTCTGCGCAGGCCGCCCCGTCCGCGATCGGGCATGGGCCGCGGTACCCCGCTCCCCCTCCTCGCCCGCGCCGAAGGATTCCCTCCGCCAAGGGTGTTTGCCCACCGGACCGGGGGGCAGACGGAATCTCGTGCTTCGGACCGGAGGCGCGCGCCCAGCGGGAACGTTGGATGACTGGGCCCCCTTCCGGCGGGCCCCGGCGCTCCCGCGGCAACCCTGACAAGCACCGTTCGGGCCACGAACCGGAATCTTCCGGCAGGGCCCAGACACCACGTTCAGGAGCGATTCCGCATGCTGACCGACATGTCGACAAGCCGTCCCGGCACGCCCGACACCGCCACCCGGACCGGGCGCCGGAGCCACGACGACGCCCCGGAGACCGCGGAGCTGTTCGCCCGGCTTGCGGCCCTGGACGAGGGTCCCGAGCGGGACGCCGTACGCGATGAACTGGTCGCCGCCTGGCTCCCCATGGCGCACCGCATCGCCGGCCGGTTCCGCGACCGCGGCGAGTCCGTGGAGGACCTGCGCCAGGTGGCCGCGCTGGGCCTGGTGAAGGCCGTCGACCGGTACGACCCCTCGCGCGGCGCGTTCGAGAGCTACGCCGTGCCGACCATCACCGGCGAGGTCAAGCGTCACTTCCGCGACCGGATGTGGGCGCTGAGGGTCCCCCGCCGGGTGCAGGAGCTGCGCAACCGGGTGCGCGTGGCCCGCCGCGAACTGACCCAGAACCCCGGCAGCCCCGAACCCACCGTCGCCGCCCTCGCCGAGCACACCGGACTCGGCGAGGACGAGGTCGCCGCCGGCCTGGAGGCGCTGGAGAGCTTCAGCACGCTGTCGCTCGACGCCGAACTGGCCGGCGGCGACGACGGCTACAGCCTCGCCGACACCCTCGGCGCCACCGACACCTCCTACGACGTCGTGGTCGACCGCGAGGCCGCCAAGGAGGGCCTGCGCCGGCTGCCCGAGCGCGAACGGGCCATCCTGTACATGCGCTTCTTCGAGGACATGACACAGAGCCGCATCGCCGACCAGCTCGGCATCTCCCAGATGCACGTCTCCCGGCTGATCAGCCGCAGCTGCGCCCGCGTCCGCGAGGAGGTCCTGGGCCGCCACTCCGGCGGGGCCGCGTGAGGGCCCGCCGCCGGGACGGGCGCCGGGCGGACGCCCGCCGAAGACCTCACCGCTTCTTCGCCGCCGAGGTCTCCGGCCGCAGTCCCAGCGGGCGGGCGAGGCCCGAGACCGCCTCGTCAAGACGCTGCAGATGCCGCAGCACCCGGTCGGTGACCCGGCCGTAACGGGGCGTGCGCAGGGTCCCCGGCTCCAGCATCGACGCGATGCTGGGGCCGGTCTCGATCCGCCCGGCCGAGCGCGGGTCGTCGACGTGCGCGGCGATCGTCTCGATGTTCTGCACGATCCGCGCCCCCGCCCCCCTCAGCCGGGGGTCCGCCGCGATCGAGGGATGCGTGGGCAGCAGCTCCGCCGTCGCCGCGAGGGACCGCCCGTGGTACGCACAGGTCTCCAGCAGCGCCACCACGTACCGGGCGGTGTTGCGGCGGGTCCGCATCGGGGTGATCGGATGCGTCAGCGGCTGGGTGGCGGAGCGCAGATCGGCCAGCGCCTGGTCCAACTCCCGTGCCTGCTCCACCAGATCGCCGCCCGCCCCGCCGCTGAGCTGGTCGACCGCGGCCCGGGTGACCTCCGCGAGCCGGTCGAGGACCTTGACGAGGAGCTCGTTGGTACGGCGGTCCGTGTGGATCGGCAGCACCACCGCCGCCGCGATCACCCCGCACGCCGCGCCCAGCGCCGTCTCCTCGATCCGCAGCACCAGCACGGCCGCGGTGTACGTGTTGAGCAGCGTGTACAGCAGTCCCAGCGCGGCCGTCACGAAGAACGACATCAGCGTGTACGACAGCGGCGCGGTGTAGAACATCGCGAACACGAGGAGCAGCACCAGCGCGAACGCCGTCCAGGTGTGGTGCCCGACCAGCCCGGCGAGCCCGATACCGGCGATCACGCCGAGCACCGTGCCGAGCAGCCGCCGGTAGCCCTTGACCAGGATCTCCCCGGTGGACGCGGTGTTGATGAACACGATCCAGCAGGTCAGCACCGCCCAGTACCAGCGCTGGCTGGACAGCAGCTCGCCGCCGAGGATGGCCAGCGAGGAACCGACGGCCACCTGGACGGCGGCCCGGGTGGTGGGCCGTTGCAGCCCGCCCGGCTCGGTGCCCTTGGCTTCGGTCTCCTCGCTGACCTCGATCGCGGCGTCCTCGGCGTCGAGTTCCTCGCGCGAGCGGGTGGTGGCGGGGGAGTCGTCGGACTCGTCCTGCGGTCCGTCGAGGGCGAGCCGCAGGCCCAGCGCGGCCCGCGCCGTCTCGCCGAGCCCACGGAAGACGTCCTGCACGGCCGGGGTGGCCTCGGGCAGGTTCTCCTCCTCGCGATAGCCGAGCAGCCGGTTGCGCACCTGGGCCAGTGCCGTGCCCGCGGCCTCGCCGGCCGGGCGCAGCGCCAGCAGCCGCAGCGCCCTGAGGTCCCGGCGCAGTTCGGCCCGCGCCTCGTCCCGCACCGGCAGCTCGCCGCCCGAGGGCAGCGGGGCGCCGGGCAGGTGCAGGGTGAGGGTGTCGGTGCGCTCGGCGCTGCGCGCGGTGAGCAGCAGCAGGCCGAGCCGCTCGGCGGCGATCTCCGCGTCCGCGATGCGGCGTTGCAGCAGCCGGGCCACCGACTCGTCGGAGGTGCCGTCCTCCAGGCGGCCCTGGATCAGCAGCGCCGTCTCGTGCAGCCGCGCGGTACCGGTGCGCAGCTCCTCCAGGACCTTCTCCACGTCCTCGGGCCCGGCGTCCAGCAACTCGATCTGGGTGTCGATCAGCTGGGCGAGCCGGGCCCGGAACGCCTGCCGCAGGCGCTCCAGCGTGCCCGCCGGGGTCTGCGGCAGCAACGCGAACCGGGCGAGGGCCGCGCACCCGAAGGCGATCCCGACGACGCCGTACAGCTTCGGCAGCAGATCCGGGGTCGCGTGCACGAACAGGGAGAGGAAGTACGTCTGGAAGCCGATCAGTCCGAGTGCGTGGCCGCGGTCGCCGAAGCGGCGGCTGTAGACGGCGCTGAACATGAGCGCGACGAAGAACAGGTCGCCCGCCACCACGTACTGGCTCAGCAGGGTGCCCAGGGTGACCGAGACGAGGGCCACCGGCAGGCCGATCGCGAGGGTGCGGGCCTGCCGGGGGCGTTGCTTCTCGCGGATCGCGAAGGTGGCGACCATCGACGCGATGGCACCGGCCACCAGCAGCGGAACCGGGGCGCGCAGCGCGGCGAGCACGGCGAGGGTGAGGGCGATCGACACGACCGTGCGCAGCCCCGCGGTGAGCCGGAGCAGCCCGGGATCCCATGCCGCGAGCCGGTCCCACATCCGTACCCGCCCCGACCGTCCCGCTGCCCTCACGCCGCCGCGCTCTCCCGTGTCCGTGAACCCGTGCCAGAATTCGATCTCTGCTCCAGCATCGCACGCGGCCCCGGACCACCGTCTTCCGGCCGGGGGCGCGGCCGGCTACGCGTTCGCGTGTCCGTGACCGGGCCCCGTGTCCGCACCCGAGCCAGGCGACCAGCCGCCCGATCGGCGCGTGGCGGGAGCCGATCCCTTCCTCGCCGAACACCGGGCACACCGGGGAAGACCGCCGACCGGGGCGAACCGATCGGCGGTCCTCGGTGCGCCGTGTCGCATCAGCGGCTGCCGACCCCGCCCTCCACCCGGGCCCGCACCTGCTCCGGCGTCAGATACGCGTCCGTGAACTCGAAGTCCTTCAGCCGGGCGGGCTTGCGGGCCTGGAAGCCTGTGCGCACGAAGTCGTCCCCGGCCACCGCGTTCAGCATCCAGTTGGTCATCACCCGGGTCTTGGCGACGCCCGTGCGCAGCGCCGACCAGTGGTAGCCGCGGGCCACCGCCTGCGCGGGCACCCCCCGCAGCTCGACGCCGAGCGGCTTGGACACCGCGTCCTTGCCGCCGAGGTCGACGACGAGGCCCAGGTCCTTGTGGTGGTACGGCCGCAGCGGCTCGCCGCGCAGCGTCGCGATGACGTTCTCGGCGACCCGCCTGCCCTGGCGCGAGGCGTGCTGCGCGGTCGGCGGGCAGATCGCGCCCTCCTGCTCCTTGGCGAGGTCGGGCACGGCGGCCGAGTCGCCGAGCGCGAACACCCCGTCCTGCCCGGGTACGGTCAGCTCGGGATCGACGAGGAGCCGGCCGCGGACCGTCTCCGCGCCCAGCGTGGCGATCAGCGGGCTGGCCACCACACCGGCGGTCCAGATCAGCGTGCGCGTCGGCACCACCCGGCCGTCGGTGAACGTGACCTCCTCCGGCCCGGCCTTGCCGATCGACACCCCGAGGGACACGTCGATGCCGCGCCGCCGCAGGATCTCCTGCGCGCTGCGGCCGAGCTTCTCGCCCAGCTCCGGCATCAGCTTGGGCGCGATGTCGATCAGGTGCCACCGGATCAGTCCGGGGTCCAGGCGCGGATAGCGCGCCACGGCGGCGTGCGTGAGCCGCTGGAGGCAGGCGGCGGTCTCGGTGCCCGCGTAGCCGCCGCCGACCACGACGAACTGGAGCCGCGCGGCCCGTTCGGCCGGGTCGTCGCTGGCGTCCGCGAGGTCGAGCTGGGAGATGACGTGGTCGCGGATGTAGGCCGCCTCGGCGAGCGTCTTCATACCGAAGGCGTGCTCGGTCAGGCCCGGGATGTCGAAGGTTCGGGTCACGCTGCCCGGGGCCAGCACGATGTAGTCGTACGGCTCGTTGACGATCTTGTCGGTGATGGTGCGCACGACACAGACCTTGGCCTTCAGGTCCACGCCGATCGCGCCGCCGGGCAGGATGCGGGTGCGGTACCGCCTGCTGCGGCGCAGGGAGAGCGCGATCGACTGCGGTGTGAGCACACCGGAGGCGACCTGGGGCAGCAGCGGCAGGTAGAGCTGGTAGGAGACGGGCGTCACCAGGGTGACGTCGGCCTCGTCGGGGGCGAGTTTCCGCTCCAGGCGGCGGACGCACTCGACTCCGGCGAAGCCTGCGCCGACCACCAGGATCCTGGGTCGTGTCACGGTGTCCATCCCTTTCTGCGGCTCCAGGCGGGGGTCCGACTCGACGCCGTCCGCATGCCCTGGACCGCCGCGCACCGACTCCGATCCCACCGCGACCCGGGCCGCTGCGCCAGTCGGGTGCGGCAGGCAGACGAACGCGAGGTCCCTCGTGGCTGCGGAGGCGGGGCCCCGTACGCGGTGGAGTAACCGGTCGACGAAGGGTTACACCTCGGCGTCCTCACCACGGCAGGAACACATGGATGTCCTTGCCCTCGTCGTGCACCACCACGCTGACCTGGGTGCACAGCGTGTGCACCAGATGCCAGCCGATGCCGCCGCCGCCCGTGCGCGGATGGAAGGGCCGCGGCTCCGGCCTGGTGGTGCTGGTGTCCCGCATCATCACGTGCACGCCGTCGAAGGTGCGCCGCATCCGCAGGTCGAACGGACCGGGCGCGTACTGGATGACGTTCGCCGCCAGTTCGGTCACGACGAGCAGGATGTCGTCCCAGTACTCGTGCTCGCCGGGCGGTGCCACCCGGGCCAGCGCGCCCAGGAAGTCCTCCGCCGCGAGCCTGGCCTCCGTGACATTGCGCAGCTCTCCCGCGAAGGAGAACTCACGCTCGTACGTCTCCTCCGAGGGCGGTGTCTCGTCCCCACGCGGCTCCGTCGCCATCTCCGCATTCCCCGGTCCCGGCCGGGGAAGGGCCTCTGTGCTGCCCCGTGCGGCCAGGACGGTCGTCGTCGCTGATCTTTCGCTGCGCTGCGGGTTCCCACAGCCGGGCCGGATATCCGTCCGCGCGACCGCCGCACGGCGATCCTCACCGAGCGCGAGCAGCCCGTTGCCCGCCGCGAACGGCTCCGCAGGACACCGTAGACCCTGGGGCGCCCGGTACGGCACACCGCCCTCTCGGCCGTCGCGACGGCCCCGCGATCGGCTGATGAGGTGGGCGACTCCTGGGGACTCGGGGGACATGAGTGCAGACATGAGTCATGTGAACCCCGATCCGGACCCCGAGCGCAGCACCGGTCTGGAGCCCGGCGGCTCGGTGCCGCCCGGCGAGACCCCGCCCGCGGAGAGCAGCATGCCGCAGGCCGCCGTCCGCGAGCCGGGCGCGACGCAGCGCGGCTGGGCCAAGGCGCCCCTGGCGCTGATCCTGGCCCTCGTGGTGCTGTTCGCCGCGTTCTTCCTGGTGTACGCCCTGGTCCTGATCCGCTGACCGGGCGTGTACGACGCCTCGCCGCGACCCCACCAGGTCGTCCGCGTACGACGCGCCCCGGCCCGCCGGGGCCACCGCGCGCCGCCTCGTCCGGTCCGCCGGGCGTCCGTGTACGGCCTCCACCCGGGCCGGGGGCCGGGCCGCGTCACGCCCGCGTGCGCGGCCGTGGGCCGGGCCGCTCACGCCTGCGTGCGTCGCACGCACGCGGTGACCACGTCCCGCAGCGTGCCGGTGCGCTCCAGCAGCCGGCGCTGCTCGCGTGCGCCGTTGCCGCGGCGCAGGAGTTCCTCGACGCCCCGCTCGGCGCGGTCCGCGTCCCCGGAGTCGTCGAGCGCGTCCCCGACGAGATCGAGCAGCGCGCGCAGCACACGCTCCGCGGGCCGGGGCCGCATGGTCGCGGGGTCGAGCAGGTCCCCGTCGATCCCGAAGCGCGCGGCCTGCCAGGAGGCGAGCCGCAGCAGGCTCACGCTGTGGTCCGGCGCGGGCCGTCCCGCCCGCCAGTCCCGGGCGGCCGTCTCCACCAGGCCCCGGGTGAGGGTCGCCACGAGCAGGGCGGTGTCCGCGCACAGGCACACGTCCGCGACCCGGACCTCGACCGTCGGGTAGCGCGCCGACAGCCGCGCGTCGAAGTACGCCATCCCCTCGTCCAGGATCACCCCGGTGGCCATCATGTCCGCCACCCGCCGGTGGTAGCGCTCCGGGGACCCGAACAGCTCGGTCGGCCCGGCCGACGGCCAGCGCCCCCACACCCGGCTGCGATAACTGTGGTATCCGGTGTCATGGCCTTGCCAGAAAGGGGAGTTGCCGCTGACCGCGGTGAGCACCGGGAGCCAGGGCCGCATCCGGTCGAGGACGGCCACGCCCTCCTCGTCGGAGTCCACCGACACATGCACGTGGCAGCCGCAGACGAGCTGGTCCCGGGTGCCGACGCCGTACCGCTCGGCCAGCCACTGATAGCGCTCGTTCACCGTGAGGGAGGGGCTCACCGGCAGCGGCGACGTGGCGAGCGCCGCGACCGCGCAGCCGATCCGACCGGCGTGCCGGGCCGCCTCCTTGCGGCAGCGCACGAGCTCGTCACCGAGGTCCGCCATGTCCGCCTGCGGATGGGTGGCGAACTCCAGCATCTGGCCGAACAGTTCCTTCTCGAACACGTCCTGCCCGGGATCGTCCCGCGCGGCCCGTGCCAGCACGGCCGTCGCCAGTGCCTTCGGGTCGCCGCTGTCCGGATCGACCAGAAGGAGTTCCTCCTCCACCCCGACCGTGCGCACTCGGTGCCGCCCTTCCCCCCTGCGACCAGGGGCAGCCAGCGATCTGTCACGACCCCGACTGCCCCCGTGACGGCCGCCGACACCTGCGGGATCAGCGCGCCGGACCCAGGAACACCGTGGCCAGCGGCGGCAGCGTGAGCGGCAGACTGCCGTCGACCGGCTTCAGGGCGCCCGGCGCGCCGACCGGGACCCCGCCGCCCCCGTAGCCGACGTCGTCGGTGTTCAGCAGCTCCCGCCAGGCCGGCACCTCCTGCGGGACCCACAGCCGGTAGTCCTCCCGGACCACGGGGGAGAAGTTCGACACCGCCAGCAGCGGGGTGCCGTCGGCCGCGTACCGCAGGAACGCGAAGACGTTGTCGTCCGCCGCGTCGCACAGCACCCAGCGGAAGCCGCCCGGGTCGGTGTCCCGCTGCCACAGCGCCGGAGTCGCCCGGTACAGCGCGTTCAGGTCCCGCACCAGCGTCTGTACACCCCGGTGGTCGCCGGCGGAGTGGTAGTCCTCGTCCAGCAGCCACCACTCGGGCCCCTGCGCCTCCGCCCACTCGGCACCCTGCGCGAACTCCTGCCCCATGAAAAGCAGTTGCTTGCCCGGATGGGCCCACATGAAGCCCAGATAGGCGCGGTGGTTGGCGCGCCGCTGCCACCAGTCGCCCGGCATCTTCGACACCAGCGCCTGCTTGCCGTGGACCACCTCGTCGTGCGAGATGGGCAGCACGTAGTTCTCGCTGTAGGCGTACACCATCGAGAAGGTCATCTCGTTGTGGTGGTACTTGCGGTGCACGGGCTCCTTCTGGACGTACTGGAGCGAGTCGTGCATCCAGCCCATGTTCCACTTCAGCCCGAAGCCCAGCCCCCCGGCGTCGGTCGGCCGGGTCACCCCGTCCCAGGCGGTGGACTCCTCGGCGATGGTCACCACGCCGGGGCAGCGCCGGTAGACGGTGGCGTTCATCTCCTGGAGGAACGCCACCGCGTCCAGGTCCTCGCGTCCGCCGAACACATTCGGCTCCCACTGCCCGGAGTCCCGCGAGTAGTCGAGGTAGAGCATGGAGGCGACCGCGTCCACGCGCAGACCGTCGATGTGGAACTCCTCGCACCAGTAGACGGCGTTGGCCACCAGGAAGTTGCGCACCTCGGTGCGGCCGTAGTCGAACTCGTACGTCCCCCAGTCCGGGTGCTCGGCCCGCGCGGCGTTCCCGGGCTCGTACAGCGGATCCCCGTCGAACCGGGCCAGCGCCCAGTCGTCCTTGGGGAAGTGCGCCGGCACCCAGTCCATGATCACGCCGATGCCCGCCCGGTGCAGCGCGTCCACCAGGTACCGGAAGTCGTCCGGGGAACCGAGCCGGGGCGTGGGCGCGTAGTACGAGGTGACCTGGTAGCCCCACGAGCCGCTGAACGGATGCCCGGCCACCGGCATCAGCTCCACGTGCGTGAAGCCCATCTCCTTGACATACGCGGGCAGTTCGTCGGCCAGCTGACGATAGGTCAGGCCAGGTCGCCAGGACGGCAGGTGCACCTCGTACACGGAGAACGGCGCCTCGTGCACCGGTGTGTCGCCGCGGTGCGCCATCCAGCGCGCGTCGCCCCACGCGTAGCGCGAGGCCGTGACCACGGACGCGGTGTCCGGCGGGACCTCGGTGCACCTGGCCATCGGGTCCGCCTTCAGGAAGCGGTGGCCGTAGCGGGAGGTGATCTCGAACTTGTAGCGGTCGCCCTCGCCGATCCCGGGCAGGAACAGCTCCCACACCCCGGACGCGCCGAGCGAGCGCATCGGGTACTGCGTGCCGTCCCAGTACGTGAAGTCCCCGGCGACGCGCACCCCCTGGGCGTTGGGTGCCCACACGGTGAACCGGGTGCCGGCCACGCCCTCGTGGACCATCGGCTCGGCGCCGAGCGCCCGCCACAGCTGCTCGTGCCGGCCCTCGCGGATCAGATGCAGGTCCAGCTCGCCCAGCGCGGGCAGGAAACGGTAGGGGTCGTGCACCTCCCGCTCCTGGGTGTCGTACGTCACCAGCAGCGTGTACGACGGGATCCGCGGGTAGGGCAGCACGGCCGCGAACAGCCCGCCGCCCTCGGGGACGAGCGGGTTCGCCATCCCGTCGACCAGGACGCTCACCGCCCGCGCGTTCGGGCGCAGCGCCCGGAACAGGGTGCCGCCCGGCACCGGGTGGGCGCCCAGCAGGGCGTGCGGGTCGTGGTGCGCCCCGCCGAGCAGCCGGTCGCGGTCGGCGGGGTCCAGTGCGGTGGCCGTGGCCGGCACCGGGCCCGCGGCCTCGGGCGGCGACGTGTCGCGCAGTGCCATGCCGTCAGCCTCCCCACACCGCGAGCCGCTTGATCGCGGCCATGGGTACCGGCAGCCAGTCCGGCCGGTGTCTCGCCTCGTACAGCACCTCGTACACCGCCCTGTCCGTCTCGTGCGCGCGCAGCAGCGCGTGCTTCTTGCGTGGGTCCCAGCCCGCGCGGACCGCGTAGCCCGCGCAGAACGCCTCCCGGCAGCGGCGCGCCCACTCGGGTCGCCAGGGGCGGCGCTGCCGGGCCGCGTAGTCGAAGGAGCGCAGCATTCCCGCCACGTCCCGCACCGGGGACTGCGGGGCGCGCCGCTCGGTCAGCGGCCTCGACGGCTCGCCCTCGAAGTCGATGACGAACCAGTCACGGCCGGCCCGCAGCACCTGCCCGAGGTGCAGATCGCCGTGGATGCGCTGGGCCGGCGGCCCGGTGTCGCACGTGGCGAGCGCCCCGAACGCGGCCCGCAGGCCGGGCACGAAGGGCTTCAGGCCCGGCACGGCGTGCGCGGCGGCCTCCAGGCGCGCGCACATCGCCTCGGCGGTGCGACCGTTCTCGCCGGGCCCGGCCGGCGGGAACGCCCCGGCCAGCGCGATGTGCACCTCGGCCATGGCCCGGCCCAGCTCGCGGGCCTCGGCGGTGAAGTCGTCGCCCGCCGCGAGCGCGCCGAGCGCCAGCGTCCAGCCGTCGGTGGCGTCCGGCAGGAACGGCTGGAGCACCCCCAGCGTGGCCGGGCGCGGCGCGCTGGTGGTGAACCAGGCCACCGGCGCGGGCACCCGGGTGCAGCCCTGCGCGGCGAGGGCCGCCGACACCTCCAGGTCCGGGTTGACGCCCGGTTGGATGCGGCGGAAGAGCTTGAGGATGTACGCGTCGCCGTAGACCAGCGAGGTGTTGGACTGCTCGGCGTCCAGCAGCCGTGGCGGCAGACCGCCGGGAACCGGGGCGGCGGGGTCCGCCTCGAAGCGCAGCGGGCCCGCGCTGCCGGGGCGGCGCAGCCGCTCCAGGAGCAGGTGAGCCGAGCGCGGGTCGTGCAGCGCGTCGTAGACCGCGAGCCCGGCCAGCGGTCCCGCGGTGGCCCGCCCGACGAACGCCCGGTCCAGGCGCGGCGCGAGCTGCTCGCGCACGCCGAGCAGCAGCTGGTAGCAGTCGCCCGGCGGGGGAGTGCCGCCGGGGGTGGGCACGGGCGCGTGCGAGGCGTGCACCAGCAGATGCAGACACCCGGGAAACAGCTCGGTCACACTCAGCACCGACAGATCGGTCACGGGCCGGTCCTTGCCCGCGAACCAGCGCTGCCGCGGGAGCCATTCCCGCAGCAGCCCGCCGAGCGAGGCGAGGGGGCCGTCGACGCCGGCCGCGGTTCTCGGCCGGAGGGTGATGGTCTTCGGCATGGTGACGCGTCCTTTCCTCGGCGCCGTGCGCTCAGCGGCGGCGGCCGATGCGGGATGCGACTCGGGTGAGCCGGAACCAGTAGAAGCCGTGGCCCTGCAAGGTGAGGAGATAGGGCAGTTCGCCGATGGCGGGGAAGCGCACCCCGCCGATCAGCTCCACCGGATGGCGTCCGTCGTAGGCCCGCAGATCCAGCTCGGTGGGCTGCGCGAACCGGGAGAAGTTGTGGACGCACAGCACGAGGTCGTCCTCGTACTCGCGCAGGAAGGCGAGCACCGCCGGGTTGGAGGACGTCAGTTCGGTGAACGAGCCGAGACCGAAGGCGGGGTTCTGCTTGCGGATCTCGATCATGCGCCGGGTCCAGTGCAGCAGCGACGACGGCGAGGACATCGACGCCTCGACGTTGGTGACCTGGTAGCCGTAGACCGGGTCCATGATCGTGGGCAGGTACAGCCGTCCCGGATCACACGTCGAGAAGCCGGCGTTGCGGTCCGGTGTCCACTGCATGGGGGTGCGGACGGCGTCGCGGTCGCCGAGCCAGATGTTGTCGCCCATGCCGATCTCGTCGCCGTAGTAGAGGATCGGCGAGCCGGGCAGG